>NZ_VFRQ01000001.1 GCF_006385705.1 Pontibacter mangrovi
GCTGGGCTGGACGCCGAAGTACGACCTGCCGGCCCTGGTCAAGGACATGATGCACAACGACATCGAGCTCTTCAAGCGCGACAGCTACCTGGCCCAGGGTGGACACAAGGTCTACAACTACCACGAGCTGCAGTAGAAAGTATAAAGCCATATAAGCTATACTTATAACGCAAAGAAAGCCGGTTGATTCAGTTCAGCCGGCTTTTCCTTCTTATACTTCTGCTTCTTTATACTTCGGCTCAAAAGTATGGGCAATAAAAAAGAGCTTGCGTTTTCACACAAGCTCTTTTTAAGAGAGCGGTCTGGACGGGACTCGAACCCGCGACCTCCGCCGTGACAGGGCGGCATTCTAACCAACTGAACTACCAGACCAATACTTTTGATGCTACAGAGCCTCTTGCTCTATAAATAACCGCAGGGGTTTAATCTGCGGTCTGGACGGGACTCGAACCCGCGACCTCCGCCGTGACAGGGCGGCATTCTAACCAACTGAACTACCAGACCAATTCTTTTTGATGTTGCAGAGCCTTTTGCGCTGCTTGCGTCTACCGCAGTTTTACCTGCGGTCTGGACGGGACTCGAACCCGCGACCTCCGCCGTGACAGGGCGGCATTCTAACCAACTGAACTACCAGACCAATACTTTCTTTAAACCGTTTGTGTTAAAGTGATGCAAAGGTATGTTCCCGGAACTAAATGTGCAAATCCTTAGCATCATTTTAGGCCTATATTTTATTCTCTGCAAGAGAACAGCTTCATTTACAGGTAAATTAATTTTTTGAGGAAGTATAAATGCAAGCTATTGTTACGTGCATTGGCGGAAAAGCTTAAATTTGTGGTGCTAAACACAAGCTAAGAACGTATGCTTTTAGATTTCGAACAGCCTATTGCTGCCCTGGAGGGCAAACTGCAGGAGATGAAAAAACTGGCCGATGAAAGCCAGGTAGATGTGTCAGAAGCGGTTAAGACCCTGGAGGAGAAAATAAAGACCCTGAAAAAGGAAACCTATGCCAACCTCACGCGCTGGCAACGTGTGCAGCTTTCCAGGCACCCGGAAAGGCCTTATACACTTGACTACATTCATGGCATCACCGATAAGTTCGTAGAGTTGCATGGCGACAGAACCGTAAGCGACGACAAGGCGATGGTAGGCGGCTTTGGTGAAGTAGATGGCCGCAGCGTGATGTTTATCGGTCAGCAGAAGGGCAGAAACACCAAGCAGCGCCAAATGCGTAACTTTGGCATGGCCAACCCGGAAGGCTACCGTAAGGCGCTTCGCCTGATGAAAATGGCCGAGAAGTTCAACAAGCCCATCGTTACTTTTATAGATACCCCAGGCGCCTTTCCTGGGCTGGAGGCGGAAGAGCGCGGACAGGGTGAGGCGATTGCCCGTAACCTGAAGGAGATGTTCATGCTGAAGGTGCCGGTTATCTGTATCATCATTGGGGAGGGAGCCTCGGGCGGTGCGTTGGGCATTGCCATCGGCGACCGCGTGATGATGCTGGAGAATACCTGGTACTCGGTTATCTCCCCTGAATCTTGCTCATCTATACTTTGGCGCAGCTGGAACTACAAAGAACAGGCGGCAGAGGCACTTAAACTGACGGCCAAAGACATGCTGCAGAACAAGCTCATTGACGGCATTATTAAGGAGCCGCTTGGGGGTGCGCACCTGAACCCGGACAAGATGATGCAGACGCTTAAGAAGGAGCTTGTAAAGCTGATAGACGAAGTGGGAACTATGGACGCTGAAGAACGTATCATGGAACGCATTGAGAAGTTCTCCAATATGGGCGTTGTGGTAGAAGGATAGCTTCTGCCTAACTTCTTGGAAATGAATTAGAGGAGGGGCTTTGGATCTCTACTCTAATTCATTTTATATTTTATACACATCAAGTAGTATCACCACCAAATCGCATTGGACATGAACCTACACGTAATAGACACGGGATTTTTTAAGTTAGACGGCGGCGCCATGTTTGGCGTGGTGCCGAAAACCCTTTGGCAGCGCACTAACCCGGCTGACGAGAACAACCTGTGCACGTGGGCCATGCGCTGCATGCTGATCGAAGACGGTGACAGGCTGATCTTAATCGATAATGGCATCGGGGACAAACAGGATGCGAAGTTTTTCAGCCATTATTACCTGCACGGCGACGCTACCTTACAAGGCTCGCTGAAGGCGGCAGGCTTTTCGCCGGAGGATGTGACGGACATGTTTCTCACGCACCTGCACTTCGACCATTGCGGTGGTGGCGTAGAGTATAAAAACGGCGACGGCGCTTTAGAACTCGTTTTCCCGAATGCCACTTACTGGTCCAATGCCGATCACTGGGAGTGGGCGACCAAACCAAACGCACGTGAAAAAGCCTCCTTCCTGAAAGAGAACATACTCCCGATGCAGGAAAGCGGCCACCTTAAATTTATTGACCCTAACGCCCCTTCGCCATTTCCGCAGTTCGATATCTTTTATGCCGACGGCCACACAGATAAGATGATGATTCCGGTGATGGAGTATAAAGGTCGCAAACTGGCCTACATGGCAGATCTTTTGCCGTCGGCAGGGCACATTCCGCTGCCATACGTGATGGGCTATGACACGCGCCCCTTGCTCACCCTGGACGAGAAAGCCCGGTTTCTTAAAATGGCCGCCGATGAAGAAATAGTTTTGTTTTTTGAGCATGACGCTGTAAACCAGTGCTGCACCGTGCAGCATACCGAGAAAGGCGTGCGGCTGAAAGAAACTTTTAGTTTAGCCGACCTTTAAGCATGCGGATTGGCTTAGCTTTATCTGGCGGCGGGGCCAGAGGCATTGCGCATTTAGGCGTTTTAAAAGCATTGGATGAACAGGGCATTAACATCAGTATTATCTCAGGGGTTAGTTCTGGCGCTATAGCCGGGGTGTTTTACGGCTATGGGTATGCGCCCGACGAAATACTGAAACTGATAAAGGAGCTCAGCGTCTTTCAGGTGGTGCGCCCGGTATTTGGCAAGCCGGGGCTCTTGCATCTGGAGGAAGTGGAAAAGCTGTACCATAAATACCTCGGGCCACATCTCAAGTTCGAGGATTTAAAGATACCGGTTGTGGTGAGCGCCACGGAGATGAACGAAGGCGTTACCGCATATTTTTCATCCGGTGAAGTAATCAAGCCTTTACTGGCCTCGTCGGCTGTTCCTATACTTTACCAGCCAATTCACCTAAACGGTAAAATACTTAGTGATGGAGGGCTTCTGAACAACCTCCCGGTAGAGCCGCTGTTCAGAAACTGCGACGTTAAAATAGCGGTTCATGTAAACCCGATCAACCACCAGGCCCAGGTCACGTCTATTAGGGGCATGGTAGAGCGCACCGCCATGTTAGCCATTAACAGCAATGTAAAGCTGCGCATCAACCAGTGCGATTTGTTTCTGGAGCCTCAGGGGCTCAAAGCATTCCGCCTGACTAGCTTCCGCAAAGCCGATGAGATATTTGAAGTAGGTTACCGATATGCCATGGACATGGAGCGGCACATTAGAAAGCTTGTGAATGAAATTTAAATATTTTTAAATAAAATATTAATATAAGTGAAACTTATACTTTCCTATCCGTAATAGAGAAGTATAAGGAATCACATATAACATGCCGCGATTAAGTCTTTTCTTGCTATTTATCTGCATGTGTGCATCTGCCCTGGCACAGGAAAACAAGAGTTTTATGTGGAAGGCAAAGGTAAAGCACGGTTCAGTGCTTATAGGTGGCAATGCAGATGCTTCCATCTATAAAACGACCAAAGAGCTAAACCAGCCGCTCGGCCCGGAGGAGGGCACCAGTATAATGGCTAATTTAAACTTCAAAGGCGGCTATTTCTTAATCCATGATGTCGCACTGGGAGTGGACTTAGGCATCAACCATGAGAGCTACAGCGTCTCCATTGAAGGAGGGAAGGACACCTTCCGAAGGACTTACTTGCTGGGCGGGCCTTTTGCGCGGTACTATCTGGATAATGGCGTGTTTGGGGAACTCAGCCTGAAAGGCGGCCTTCTAAACTTCTCAACAGGCGATAAGACAAACCTGTTTGTGGGCAATGCAGGTGTAGGCTACGCCTGGTTCGTCAATGAAAAGATTGCCGTCGAACCTATGCTGTCTTTCCGCTACTCGCGCGAGTGGCAGGGCAGTGAGGCAAATGTGTCTCTAGGGCCGGTCATTGGCGTCGGTATTCAGGCTTATCTGCTACGCAAAACATCTCAGATCATCAAAGAGGCCTTGTAAAACAGCGAAGAAGTGTGTAACTATACACTTTCATAAACCCACGAAGTAGGCAGCTTATACTTGTGCCTACTTTTTTTACTTTACACCCTCTACAGTACATGATCGGAAAGTTCATATCCAAGCTTATTTTTAAGGCGGCTGGCTGGAAACTAAACGGCAACCTGGCCCCCCAAGACCGGCGCAGCGTTATGGTGGCGGCGCCACACACCAGCAACTGGGACTTTATTTTTGCCCGGGCCGCTTTTTATCTAATGGATGCGCCTATCCGGTACACGATCAAAAAAGAATTCATGAAGTTTCCGTTTGGGCCGATTCTAAAGAAAATTGGCGCCATTCCCATAGACCGATCCAAAAACACACGCATGGTAGATGCCATGGTGCGTATTTTTGAGGAAACGCCGGGCGACATTTGCGTGATGGTAACACCGGAAGGAACGCGGAAGTACCAGCCGCGCTGGCGCCGGGGGTTTTACTATGTAGCTTTGGGGGCCAACGTGCCGATTGTGCTGGGCTACCTGGACTACTCTAAAAAAGAAGCCGGCATCGGGCCCACCATCATCCCCTCCGGCGACATAGAGGCCGATATGGAAAAGATCATGGCTTTCTACCGAACCAAAAAAGGCAAATACCCTGAGCAAGGAGTGCGATAGACTTAGGTTTACCAGAAAGTATAAAACGAGAGGGAGCCGCTAACTTTAGCGGCTCCCTCTCGTTTTAAGTCCATACTTACGGCTGTTGCTAGGCTATCTGCCTAAGGTCTACAGGTATAACTCTTGATATGCCCGCCTCAATCATCGTAATGCCATACATCACGTCGGTAGAGGACATGGTGCGCTTGTTGTGCGTTACCACGATAAACTGCGAGTCGTGGGAGAACTTGCGGATGATGTTGTTGAACTTGTCGATGTTGGCGTCATCCAGCGGTGCGTCCACCTCGTCAAAAATACAGAACGGAGCCGGCTTGAGCAGGTAAATGGCGAACAGCAGCGAGATGGCTGTCAGCGTTTTCTCTCCGCCGGAAAGCTGGTTGATCGTGAGCGGACGCTTGCCCTTTGGCTGTGCCATGATCTCGATCTTTGCCTCCAGCGGGTTTTTCGGATCAGAAATCACCAGGTCACAGTTATCCTCCTCGGTAAAGAGGCTGCGGAACACGTGCTTAAAATTGTCTTTTATCTGGTTGAAGGAGTCCATGAACTTCTCTTTGGCCACCGTGTCAATTTCGTTGATGGTGTCAATCAGAGCGTTCTTGGCGTTTACCAGGTCGTTGCGCTGCTCTGTGATAAACTTCTCGCGCTCCTCGATCTCGGCGTAAGCCTCCGCGGCCATGGCGTTTACCGGTCCCATCTTATCCAGTTGCCCTTTCACCGTGGCAATATGCTGGCTTAGCTCTTCATTGGATAGCGGAATCAGCAGATCCTCCTCCGGCACCGGGCTAGCAAAGTCCTCATCCGAGATGTTAAACTCAGCGGCCAGACGCTCTTTAATCGCCACCAGCTTCAGCTGCGTGTCGCTTTTGGCCTGCTGCATGCGCATCAACAGCTCATCAGAGTTCTGGCGCTTGCGCTGCATCTCGCGTATACTTTTCTCTTTCTCGTCCAGGTCGCCGCGCAGGGTAAAGTATTCCTTTTCGATTTCCTCCAGTTCCTCGGCATAGGCTTGGCGCGCCTCATTCATACTTTCCACCACTTCCTGGTTCTCCAGTATAAACGTATCCGCCTCCGTAATTTCCTGTTCCGATTTCTGCAGCTCCTGCTTCAGCCCCTCAATGCGCTCCTGGTTCGTTTCTACCGACTTTTGCTTATAGCTGATTTCCTGCTGCAGACTGGCAAAGCGGTTCTTAAGCTGGTGGAACTGGATATTCTCCTGGTTATACCTGCCGGAGATAACGGCGATCTGTTCCTGCTGGCGCTCCAGGTTAGAAGTATAAACGGCGATTTCCTCCTCCAATCGCTGCAGTTCCTTTTGGTCTGCCTCTGCCTGCGGTGATACTTCCATACTTTGCTCGCGCAGTTCCAGCAGGCGCTCGTGCAGCTCGTCGCGCTTCTGGTCGAAGTTGCGGATGTTCTGCTGGTGCTGCTCATGCTTGATGCGCACGGTCAGCAGGTTCTGCTGCAGCGTGCTAACCTCTTTCTCAAGGCCCTTTATAGTATCCTTCTCCGACTCGCTTCGGTGGTTCTGCAGGATCTGGTTCTGTGTGTTGATGCGGCTTTGCATCCGCTCCACCTGATCCTGCAGCTCGGCCACTTCTTCGGCCAGTTTCTCCAGGTTCTGCTTTCGGCCCAGTCTGTTTCCGTCAAACACGCCCACGGAGCCACCCGTCAGGCTGAGCGGCTTCCGAATGGCGCTGCCATCTTTGAGTATGATGGTTTTGTAGTCATGGCCGTATAGCTCTTCCTCGGCATCATCGGTGATATAGACGTTGCGGAGCATGTACTTTAAAAGGCAGCTATACTTCTTGTCTGCCGACACCATTTCGTAGGCCGCCTCCAGGTTGCCTTCGCTAAAGGTAGCAGTTGGCTCCAGTTCCTCGATCTCCGAGAGCACGATAAAGTTAGCCCGGCCTTTGTTTTCCTCTTTCAGAAGGGCAATGGCGTCAACAGCGTCCTGCAGTTCCTCCACCACAAAGTAGTTCATGTACTGCTCCAGGTAGCTCTCAATAAGTGGCTTGTAGTCAGCTTTGCAAACCAGGATATCGGAGAGGAGAGGGGCCGGCTTGCTCCAGCTGTCGGACTTGCTCAAAAACTTGATCGCCTCCGGGAAGCCCTCCATATTTTCTACCAATGACTTGGTGAGATTGTACTGGTTCTGCTTGGAGTCGAGCGTTCGGTTTAGCTCTACGAGCTGTCCCTTCAGCTCCACAATATTGGCTTCTGTGGCCTCTATACTTTGCTGCAGCGTTTCTTCTTTGGCCTGCAGCCGCACCATCTCCGAAGTGCGCTCCTCTAGCACCTGCTGTGCCTCCTGCAGTTGCTCCTGCAAGGCACGGCCATCTTCGTCGGCCGTTAGCTGTTGCTGCTGCAGGCGCTCCAGTTCCTGGTTGATGTTTTGTATCTGTACCTGGCTTATCTCCAGTGATTTGCTCAGTTGGTATACTTCGTTCTGCTTGGTTTTCTGCTGCTGCACCAACTCCTGGTAAGCCTCCTGTAGCTCCGCCTTCTGCTCGTTGGCTTCCTGCATTTGCTCTTTCATGGCGGCTACCTGCTCCTCGGCTTCGGCAAAGTTATCCTGCACCGCCATCAACTCGTCGCGCAGTTCCAAGATGCTTTCCTGCGTGTGCTCCACGTTGGCCGTGTCCTGGCTTATCTGCTGGCGCAGTTGCTGCAGCCGCTCTTTCAGATAGGTGCTGCGCTCGGATTTAAGCTTAATATCGTTCTCCAGTTGCCGAAGCTTGGCCGTTTGCACCTGCATGGTGCGCTGCATCTCTGCCAATCTTTCCTGCGTCTCGTTCAGCTCTTCTTTCTGCCCTGCGATGGCCTCTTCGGCCTCTGTTACTACAGTAATATAGTTTTCTTTCAGCGAGGCTTCCTGCCGTACATCCTGCTCCAGGCGCTCCAACGTTTGCTGGTACTGGGAAATGTTTCGGCGGGCAAACTCCAGGCTGTGCTTCTTGTAGTCATCCTTTAGGTTGAAGTACTTAACTGCCTGTTTAGCCTGGCGTTCCAGCGTTTTCATGTTCTTGCCGATCTCGTGCAGCAAGTCCTCCACGCGCTCCAGGTCGGCGTCGGTTTCCTCCAGTTTCTTCAGCGTCTGCTTTTTGCGCACCCGGAACTTGGAGATGCCGGCAGCTTCCTCAAACAGCAAGCGGCGCGAGTTTTCCTTGTCGTTCAGAATCTCGTCCACCATCTTCAGCTCGATAATGGCATAGCTGTCGGAGCCGATGCCCGTGTCCAGGAAAAGCTCGTTGATGTCTTTCAGGCGGCAGGTGACGCCGTTCAGCATGTACTCGCTCTCGCCGGTGCGGTAGTACTTGCGCGTCACCGTTACCTGTGAGTATTCTGTTGGGAGGATGCCCTTGTTGTTGTCGAAGGTGATGGATACCTCAGCCATCTGCACCGGCTTGCGGGTTTTGGAGCCGTTAAAAATAACGTTCTCCATCTTATCGGAGCGGAGGTTACGCGTCTTCTGCTCACCCAGCACCCAGCGTATGGCATCCACAATGTTGGATTTGCCACAGCCGTTCGGCCCCACAATTCCGGTAATCCCGTTGTCAAAGTTAATGACGACGCGGTCGCCAAAACTTTTAAACCCTTTGATCTCTAATTTTGAAACTTGCATTCGCGTCTGCGGAAACTCTGTGTTCTATCTTCAAAAATAAAACGAAATTTCGTTTTGCCCGCTCTTGCATAGCTATAATTAATGATTATAGCCTTTATATAACAGCTTATTTTGTTACATTTGGTTAACAAGATAAAGCAATGGACGACTTTAAGATCATCATCTATATACTGGCCGCAGTGGCTTATTTCCTGTTCTCGCAGTGGCGTAAGGCTTTTTCGGGGGATGATAGGGATGACCAAGAGGAAAAGGAACTGCCCGTAAGGCCCCGTACGAGCCAGCCGTCAAAACCGGTTACCTCTTTTGAGGACATCCTCAGGGAACTGCAGCCTAAAATGCAACAGGCAGAAGAGCGGGGGAGAGAAGTGGTGCGCCAGCAAAAGGAGCGCAGTTTGGAAGAAGCCGGCCGAGCATTGCAACAGGCGCCAGCGCCAGCAGCCAAGTATAAATCTTATGAAGATGCTGCTCCCAAAGTACTTTCCTGGGAAAAAAGAGCGGAGGCTATAGAGGCTGCCAAAAAGTCAAAACTCAGGGGGCATGAGCATTTTAAGCCCTATGATCTGGAGCGGTTGCCAAAAGCCAATCGGTACGGTGAAATGCTGCGCAATCCCGCCACGGCCAGAGAGGCCTTTGTGCTGTCTGAAATCTTTAAAAGGAAGTATGAGTAGAAGTATAAAGTTTACGGCAGCTTCCGAGGGGGCTTTCCTACCTCTACTACTCCTGCGTTAGCGCAAAAGTAAGAATGTTGGCGCCCATGCGCAGCGCCTGCTGCCTGATCGGCTCGGGGTCGTTATATACTTCCTGGTCTTCCCAGCCGTTGCCCAAGTCTGTTTCATACGTGTAAAAACACACCAAGCGCCCTTCGTGAATGATACCAAAGCCCTGCGGCGGTTTGTTGTCGTGTTCATGCACTTTAGGTAGACCTCGCGAAAAAGCATACTTCTGCCCGTAAATGGGATGGTCAAAGGGCAGCTCCACGAACTCATGTTCCGGAAACACCTTCTTCATTTCCTTTCGGATAAACTCGTTTAGCCCATAATTATCGTCGATGTGCAGAAAGCCGCCGCTTAAAAGGTAGTTGCGCAGGTTCTGAGCCTCTGCGTCCGAAAACACCACGTTGCCGTGTCCGGTCATATGCACAAAAGGGTAAGCGAACAACTCAGGGCTTCCCACTTCCACCACGTCCTCCTCGGCTGCTATGTTCATGTTCAGGTTTTGGTTGCAGAAACGAATCAGGTTGGGCAACGATGTTTTGTTAGCGTACCAATCACCGCCGCCGTTATACTTTAGTTTGGCTATTTTAAAGCTATACGTTTGCGCCACCACGGCCGGAAGGGCAGTGGCAAGTATAAGAAGTATGAAAAGGAGGCGTTTCATGGCTAGTTGCTTCGGTTTTATACTTTATAAGGGGGCAAAGATATCGTGCAGCACGTTTAAGGTATGGCAGGCTACCAAAGCAGCGGTTTCGGTGCGGAGCCGGCTGTGCCCGAGGGTTACCGGCCTGATGCCCGCCTCATAGGCCGATGAAATCTCGGCTTTAGAGAAATCGCCTTCGGGGCCAATCAGGATACAGTGCGGTCTGCCAAACTTGTAGTAATCCTTTATGGTCTTGGTGGCATCATCTTCTAAGTGAGCAATAAAAGTGCTTTCGGGTACTGTTTTCTGAATAAACTTGTGAAAAGGCGTCAAGTCGTTCAGCAGGGGCAGGTAGCCTTTCTTCGACTGCTTCATGGCACTCACAGCAATCTTCTCCAGCCTGTCCAGGCGTAGGTTCCGGCGCTCCGAGTGCTCACATTGCAGAAAGGTTATCTCGCTGATTCCTATTTCTACGGCCTTTTCTACAAACCATTCCATGCGGTCTATGTTTTTGGTAGGGGCCACTGCAATGTGCGACACGTATGGCAACTTGCCATACTCTATTTGCTTGTCAACCACCTGCAGTTGGCATCGCTTCTGGTGTGCATCCTGGATAATGGCTGTATACATGCCGCCAACCCCATCTACAAGGTACACGGTATCGCCGTGGCTTAACCGCAGCACCCGGGTGCAGTGCCTCGACTCTTCCTCGTTCAACGTATAGATTTCGCTCGTAATATCAGGCGTATAGAAAAGGTGCATTTTTTACTTAAACTTGTAGTTATGTAAATTTGTACAAACCAAGCAAATATTTATGCTTTCACAAAGCAACAGAGTCAACCTTTTGGTGCTAATTATAGCGTTGCTTGCTACTGCGTGCTTGGTGCTAGCCATTTCTGTATACGGTTTAGGCCTCACAAACGACTCAGTTGCCTACATGGCCGCTGCCAAAAGCTTTTATACCCAAGGGCGATTCTTTCTGCCTTACCGGGAGAACTATTATACCGATTGGCCGCCGCTGTTTAGCATCCTTCTCTCATCTCTATACTTTATCAAAGTTGATCATTTACTTTTTACCTATAGCATAGTCGCTGTCTTCCTGTACTTTGCTGTTGTTTATACTTTTGGCTGCCTGGCCTACCGGCTGACTCGCTCCAGGCTTTATACAGCTTTGGGCATGGTTATCTTTGTTGCTGGGCCTCCAACCTTTATTTCCTTTTCTTATTTGTGGTCGGAAGCCCCCTTTATTTTGTTTACTATAATGTTTCTGGTGGGGTTGGACAGATGCCTGGGGGAGCAAAAGTTCGGAATCTTACTGTTTACGGCGGTGGCTGCGAGCCTAAGCATTATGGTGCGCTACGCGGGTGTCGTCAATATAGGCATCGGGGCATTTTTTTTATTTGTTTATACCAATGGGGGCCTTGTGAAAAGGCTTAAGCCTACCTTACTTTTCGTTTCTGTTGCGTTATTTCCGCTTGCAGGATGGTTTTACCGGAATTACTTGATTAGTTCCACCCTCACAGGGGCCGGGCGTACGGTAGCCTTGTCTCATTTTAGCTATACTGTTGTCACCACTGCCAAAGCTGTGTGGGAATGGTTCCTCCCTTTTCCACCCTATACTTTTGCGGGCATGCTAACTATAGTGGCCTGTGCATCTGTATTCACCTTACTTGCTTTTGCTGTAGCAACCATGTACCGGCGGCACTTCGTTGAGCGGCGCTTACTCATGATTTTATTCGCCAGTACACTTTTATACTTGTTTTTAAACTTTATTACGGCGCTGTTCCGCTCCAGCGAGTTCCCAAATGCCAGGCTTACTTCACCTGCTTTCTTCTCTTTTGTTCTTGTGCTGATAAGTATTGTAAGTTACTGGGTCAGAAACGGAAATGCCTTCTTCAAAACAGCTGTTGCAGCAGTAGTGGCTGTGCTACTGTTATTCAACCTCCCGAAATATGTACAGTATATCCGCCAAGGAATAACAACCGGACTAAGTGGACATAGTGACAAAGCTTCCAGAAACTCCCCGCTGGTGCACGCTTTGCAACAAAGTGACTGGTTGGCACCTTATGTTCAAAGGGAAATCGCCTTTACCAATGCTCCTGAAAAGCTCTATTACTATGGTTTACTGGGGATTAGGAAAACGAATGTAGACTACCGGCTCGACCTGACAGATGCGTTTCAATATACAACAGAGGAAAAACTGCTGATTTGGTTTAGCACAGTAGATAACGCGGAGAGGCTTCATACTATCCTAAAGGATACACTACAGCAGTACGAGGTAGTGCGGGAAGAGAAGTATGCTGACGGGAAAATCCTCTGGCTGAAGTTAAAGCAAAACTCCTCCCTGCACTAAGGCAGGGAGGAGTTTATACTTGCTGTTTGCGCCTGCTTAATCAATCGTGACCTCCACTTGCGGAGCGCCAGCCATGATTTCGTCATTTGCGAAATCAGCATATTTCTGGAAGTTTTTCACAAATTTAGAAGCCAGGTCTGTCGCTTTTGCATCATACTCTTCCTTGTTTGCCCAGGTGTTGCGCGGGTTAAGGATTTCCTCCGGCACGTTAGGGCACGAGTTTGGCATTTCTACACCGAAGATCGGGTGTTTGGTATAGGAGGTGTGGTTTAAATCTCCTTTCAGGGCGGCTGTGATCATGGCTCTGGTATAAGGGAGCTTCATGCGGTGGCCAACACCATAAGGTCCGCCGGTCCAGCCTGTATTTACCAGCCACACGTGCACGTCGTTCTCCTCCATCTTTCTGCCCAGCATCTCAGCATACTTGGTTGGGTGCAGCGGCAGGAAAGCTGCTCCAAAGCAGGCGGAGAAAGTGGTTTGCGGTTCCGTTACGCCCACTTCCGTGCCGGCCACCTTGGCGGTATACCCGGAGATGAAGTGATACATGGCCTGGCTTGAGTTCAGCTTCGAAATAGGAGGGAGCACGCCAAAGGCATCGGCTGTCAGGAAGAAGATGTTTTTGGGAACGCCGCCTCTGGATGGCTCCACGGCGTTATCGATGTAGTTGATGGGGTAGGCCGTTCTGGTGTTTTCCGTTACGGCATTGTTGGTATAGTCTACGGTGCGGGTACCGGGTATAAATCGGGTGTTTTCTACAATGGAGCCAAACTTAATGGCATCCCAGATCTGCGGCTCTTTTTCGCGGGTAAGGTCTATCACCTTGGCATAGCAGCCACCTTCAAAGTTAAACACGCTGTCCTCGGTCCAGCCGTGCTCATCGTCGCCGATAAGGCCGCGGTGAGGGTCTGCGGAAAGGGTCGTTTTGCCGGTGCCGGAAAGGCCAAAGAATATGGCTGTGTCGCCGTCTTCGCCGATGTTGGCTGAGCAGTGCATGGAAAGCGTGTTGCGCTCGTGCGGCAGGATGTAGTTCAGCACGCCGAAAATTCCTTTTTTCATCTCGCCAGCATAGCCTGTGCCGCCAATCAGGATCATGTTTTTGGTGAAGTTGATGATGGCGAAATTGCTCTGGCGCGTTCCGTCTACGGCAGGGTCGGCCTCAAACTCAGGCGCGCAGATGATGGTGAACCCCGGTTTGTGGTGCTGCAGTTCATCCTTGCTCAGGCGCAGAAACATGTTGTTGCAGAATAAGTTATGCCAGGCCTGGGTGTTCACGATGCGCAGGTTGAGGCGGTACTCTGGGTGAGCGCCAGCGTACGCGTCCCGCACGTATAATTTCTTGTCCTTCAGGAAATCCACCATCTTGGCGTGCAGCTGGTCAAACTTATCTGCATCGAAGGGAATGTTTATGTCGCCCCACCACACTGAATTCTGGGTATTGGCATCCTTCACGATAAAACGGTCCTTTGGGGAACGGCCGGTGAACTTGCCGGTGTCGCACATCAGTGCCCCGTTGTCTGTCAGCACGCCCTCTCCGTTCTTGATGGCTTCCTCCACCAACTCGGCAGGAGTCAGGTTCCACAGCACCTCCTGCGCCTCCTTGATGCCGATGCTCTCGAGACCTGCTGCATTAGATTTATCTCCAGATTCTTTCATTGAAAATTTTGGGTTTTGATTTAGTTTATTGATAGGTTTTTGCAATTGTGCTACAAAAATAGAAAAATTAGAATATCCTTTTAGAGTTTAGGTGTTTAATGTGTTCGTTGAGTGCTTAATCACCTAGTAGTGAGGCAATACACTAACTTAATAAAAAGAAACCAGTGCTACAGCCCGTAATTATAGTAAAGAATCAACAAAAGCGGCTCTTGAAAATGAGGCAGCCGCACCTATGTTTTTTACGAGGCAGCGTGAGGCAAGTTTTACCCCTTGCTCAAAATAAAACGATATAGCGATATTTGTATTTCAAACCTTCTGCAGCTTTTGATGCCGCCGCCGGTTTTAGAGTTATCAGGTGATTGGTAAGAGTAGCTGCGTTGTTTGCAGCGGCTCCAGGCTATACTTTAGCTAACACAGGACTGTCTAAAATTTGTATAGTTCGTTTAAGACTCGTATTTTTAGTTTTACATTGCGCAAACTGTTTAAATAGATCCAATCATTTTATGTCAAAATCTCAGAATGTTTCTGGCGAAAGGGCACCTAGCTTTATAGAGCAGCAGGGCACTTTGTTTGGCCATCCGAAGGGGCTTATGGTCCTGTTTTTCACCGAAATGTGGGAGCGCTTCAGCTACTATGGCATGCGTGGCATCTTGGTGCTGTTTCTGGTTTCTACCACCAAGGGCGGCTATGGCTGGACCGATGAAGAGGCACTGGAGCTATACGGTATCTACACCATGTTTGTATACCTGATGTCGATCCCGGGCGGTATACTGGCAGATAAAGTGCTGGGCCAGAAACGTGCTGTAATTATTGGCGGCTTTACGCTAGTGGCCGGTCACTTACTAATGGCCTACCCGCCGCAATGGGCATTCTATACTGCCCTGTGTTTGATTGTGGCCGGTACCGGTTTGCTGAAGCCTAACATCTCTACCATGGTAGGTGGCTTGTATAAAGAGGGCGATACCCGCCGCGACTCAGGCTTCACTATCTTCTACATGGGTATTAACCTGGGCGCGCTGCTGGCTTCGCTTATCGTGGGGTATGTTGGCGAAACGTACGGATGGCACTATGGCTTTAGCTTGGCTGGATTCGGTATGATGCTGGGGCAGGTGGTGTTTATCTGGGGCCGCAAGTTCCTGCGCGGTGTAGGCAACCTGGTAAAAGAGACATCAGAAGACAAGATATTCACGAAGAAAGAGGCTGTTGTACAACCTGCTCATACTGGCTTTTTGGGCTTCTCAAAAAACGAGTGGGACCGAATTTTCGCCATACTTATCTCTTTTGTTATTGTGCTGGTGTTCTGGGCGTCGTTTGAGCAGGCGGGTGGCCTGATGAACCTGTATGCGCTGCAGTACACGGATCGTGTGGTGTTTGGCTGGGAAGTGCCCACTGCTTGGCTACAGGGCCTTAACTCCTTCTTTATCCTGACGACGGGCGGTATTGTGGCCGCTATTTGGATTGCCCTGGCGAAGCGCGGCAAAAATCCGCCTTCTATCTTTAAAATGGGATTGGGCACCGCCATACTTGGTATCGGCTTTATCTTCATGGTGTTTGCCTCACTGCAGCGCAACTCGTCTGCCGACCAGCTCTCTTCGCTGCACTGGCTGGTGTTTGCCTACTTGTTCCATACCTTAGGCGAGCTGGCACTTTCTCCTGTGTCTCTTTCATTCATCACCAAAGTGGCACCGAAGCGTATTGTGGCTTCCATGATGGGCTTATACTTTGCGGTGACTGGCCTCGGTAACTACGTTGCCTCCTGGATCGGTATCTGGGCGGTTCGCCTGGGCGAGCTGGAGATCTTCATGTACATTGCCGGCTTCACCATTTTCCTGGGTATTGTGCTGATGGTGCTTACCAAGCGCATCAACAAGCTAACGCATGGAATGGAGGACAAAAAGATGGATGAAGAGGAAGCTCAGACGGGCCAACTCTTAGAAGCTGAGATGAGCTAAGTCCTCGTTTTGTTTAATAATTCTTGTAAAAGGCCTCTGGCGCTACGGCACCAAAGGCTTTTTTTATCTTAAAATTTATACTTTTGAACTTCCTAAAGTGCCTGATAGTTTAGAGCTTACTATTTAGCCAATATAGGTTTTAATCAATTTATACTTTTACCTAAATGTTTTTAGCGAGGAGAACGCTCCAGGCTTTGCAGCTTGGTGTGGTGCTGGGTTTTGTTGCCTGCAAAAGTGTAACAGAAGTTGCCCCAAATACCGTGAAAGAGGAGGAAGGCATTGTTTATACTATCCGTGAGGGGCAGCACTACGCCGACAAAAACAGCCTGAAAGAGCTGCATGTAAGCGCCTTAAAATTCGAGGTTACGTTTGACAGCTCGGCCATCTATACCTCGGCCACGGCCAACAACCAGGCGGATATCAACAAGCTTTACGGCTTGTCAGACTGCAATACCAGCCACCACACGAACAGTGCCCGGTTTGGCTGGCGCTGGTATAATAACCGGCTGGAGCTGTTAGCTTATACATACTTAAACAAAGCTTGGGATTACAAGCTGCTGGGCGCTGTGCCGATCGGGCAGAAAGTGCCGCTGGAGCTGCGTATGGAGGATGGAAGCTATACTTTTAAACTATACGGGCAGGAGGTAAGCATGCCACGCGCCTGTGAGGGGCCGTCCGCGGGTTACCAGCTCTACCCATACTTCGGTGGCGACGAAACGGCCCCGCATGACGTTACCATTCTCATCAAAGACCTAGAATAGTTCATTGCCAGGTATAAAGCAAAAGTCCCGGACCACACGGCCCGGGACTTTTTATACTTATGTAATGTGGGGTCGATTACATCATGCCGCCCATGCCGCCCATGCCAGCTGGCATAGCCGGAGCAGCGCCTTCCTCAGTTGGCTCCTCAGAAACTACACACTCAGTAGTAAGCAGAAGACCAGCGATAGAGGCTGCGTTTTCCAGAGCAAGGCGTGTAACCTTAGTTGGGTCGATGATACCGGCCGCAAACATGTTCTCATACTTGTCGTCGCGGGCGTTGTAACCGAAGTCAGACTTGCCTTCGCGTACAGCCTGCACCACAACAGAGCCTTCGCCACCAGCGTTAGCCACGATCGTTCTCAACGGAGACTCGATAGCGGTTCTGATGATCTGCACGCCAGTTTTCTGGTCAGCGTTTTCTACGGCCACATTCTCCAGCGCCTCAATAGCACGGATCAGGGCAACACCACCGCCGGCTACGATACCTTCTTCCACAGCGGCACGGGTAGCGTGCAGCGCATCATCCACGCGGTCTTTCTTCTCCTTCATCTCTACCTCAGTAGAGGCACCGATGTAAAGAATAGCCACACCGCCAGACAGTTTCGCCAGACGCTCCTGCAGCTTCTCCTTGTCGTAGTCAGATGTAGTAGTTTCCATCTGCGCCTTGATCTGGTTGATACGGGCTGTGATGTCATCTTTTGTACCGGCACCGTTTACAATAGTGGTGTTGTCTTTGTCGATGATCATTTTCTCAGCCTGGCCCAGGTAGTCAAGGGTAGCGTTCTCCAGCTTGTAACCGCGCTCTTCAGAGATCACAGTACCGCCAGTCAGGATAGCGATATCCTCCAGCATGGCCTTTCTTCTGTCGCCGAAGCCTGGGGCCTTTACAGCGGCAATTTTCAGGGATCCGCGCAGTTTGTTAACTACCAGTGTAGCCAGCGCCTCACCGTCTACGTCTTCAGCAATGATTACCAGTCCTTTGCCAGTCTGAACAACCTGCTCCAGCACTGGCAGCAGCTCCTTCATGGTAGAAACCTTCTTGTCGTAGATCAGGATGTAGGGGTTGTCGAAGTCGGCTTCCATTTTCTCGGCGTTCGTCACAAAGTATGGAGAAAGGTAACCGCGGTCGAACTGCATACCTTCCACAGTTTTCACCTCCGTCTCGGTGCCTTTCGCTTCTTCCACAGTGATCACACCGTCTTTACCAACTTTGTCCATCGCGTCAGCGATCATCTTACCGATCTCCGGGTCGTTGTTGGCCGAGATAGTACCTACCTGCGCAATCTCTGAAGAATTGTCGATTGTCTTAGACTGGGACTTCAGGTTAGCTACCACAGCGTCTACAGCCTTGTCAATACCGCGCTTCAGGTCCATTGGGTTGGCACCGGCAGCCACGTTCTTGATACCGGCCGTATAGATAGCCTGCGCCAGCACAGTAGCGGTGGTAGTACCGTCACCAGCCTGGTCAGCGGTTTTAGAGGCAACCTCTTTCACCAGTTGCGCGCCCATGTTCTCGATCGCGTCTTTCAGCTCAATCTCTTTCGCTACAGAAACACCGTCCTTGGTGATGGTTGGAGCACCGAATTTCTTGTCGATGATCACGTTGCGACCCTTAGGGCCCAAAGTTACTTTAACGGCATTTGCCAGTTTGTCCACGCCAGATTTGATCTTGTTGCGGGCGTCTGTATCGAATGTGATGTTTTTAGCCATAGTTTAAAATATTTATGGATTAGGTTTGACTTGATTGGATTGCTATTAAAGAACTGCCAGGATGTCTGACTCACGCATGATCAGGTAGTCGTTACCGTCTACGGAAATCTCAGTACCGGCATACTTGCCATACAACACAGTGTCGCCAACGCTTACTTGTGGCTTCATCAGGGCACCCTGCTCTGATACCTTGCCTTCGCCAACGGCTACCACCTCGCCACGCTGTGGTTTCTCTTTAGCAGTGTCCGGAATGATGATGCCAGACTTGGTTTTCTCTTCTGCTGCGGCCGGAGCCACAATTACTCTGTCTGCTAATGGTTTGATGTTGATTGACATAGTTTTTGGTTATTTAGTTATGTTTTGTTGTTATGAATCTGAAATAACACCTGTGCATTATCATTTCCTGTGCCAAGTTGCGAAAGGCGGCATAGTAAGCCAATTTTTCAGTCTCTAACGCCGTTTTGCCTGTCAGGTTTGTCATTAATGGCCTTTGGCGGGAACTTTATTGTAAATCTGTCATACTTTGGGGCGGGGCGAAGCAAACAAAAAAGCCGGCCCTTTGTCAGGACCGGCTTTCTCCCCGTAGCGGGAATATTTTTTCTATTCTTGTGTGGCAGTGTCTACCATCGCTGGTATCTCACCAGCACCCGGTATAGCGGCAGTTGTGTCAGTGGCTGCACCTGGCAATGCGCCGGCAGGGGCGGCTGGCATCTGCGACTGACGCGCACGCTCCTCATTCACGCTTCTTACCGCTCCGTCGCCAGTGTTTCCGATCATGTGCGTGGCCAGGGTAAGAACAACCAGGGCAATTGCAAAGCCCCAGGTCAGTTTCTCCAGCAGGTCGCCGGTGCGCTTAACGCCCATTAGCTGGCTGGTGCTACCGCCAAACTGGCTTGACAGTCCGCCTCCCTTAGGGTTCTGAGCTAGTACAACCAATACAAGCAGCACGCAGATAAAGATAATGATACTAATAAGGGCGATATACATGTTAACTTAGGTTTTGTAATTTTTCGATCTGTTCGGCAAAGTAACTCTTTTTTTCCGGATATTTCAAAATGAGCTGCTCATATATTTTAATGGCTTTTTTCGCTTTGCCCTGTTTCAGGAAGATGTTGGCAAGGCTTTCGGAAGCCACGCCGCGCTTTATCTTGGTGCTCTTTAAAGACAAATCCTCCTGCGGCTCTGGCTTCATCTTAACGTTATTCAAGGCTTTTAGCCGCGGGTTAAGTTTCAGAAACTGATCTATGATGTCGAGCTGTTGGTGCAGCGGTGCGGAGGATTGCGCTTCCTGTGCTACAAGCTCGTGTGTCTTGCTGTACTCCAGGATAAGCTCCGGGTGGAAAGCGGCTGGGCGTTCCCGCGTCAGCTCATTGTCCTCCTTTAACTGCAGCACCTCGCCCATGCGGCTCGACGACATCCAGTAGCCGAGCGTATCCTGCTGGTACATCTGGTCAATTTCATCAAAAGCATACTTTACCTCAGCCTCCTCGGGTTCAGGGGCACTTTCCGGAGATGGTACCGGCTCCTCAGCCGTTTCTGCAGTTTCAAAGTATGATTTGGCGGCAGCGGCTACTTCAGCTGAGATAAGGCTGGCAAGATCATCCTCTGTTTTGGAAGGGTCATGCTGCTGTGCCTCCTGCCGTTCAGTTTTATCTTTATCTTCAGGCTGCTCCTGGGCTGGAGGAAGGGCAAGGGGAGGAGCTGTGTACTGTGGAGAGGCGGCCTCCGGTGCCGGGTCAGGCTTTTGGGCAAGCAAGTCCGTAAACGATGGGCTAAGGCTCTTGATCGTCAGGAGCAGGGCCAGCTCAGAGTCCAGTTTCTCCATGGGCTGCTCCAGGATACTCTTATCAGGAGTTATGGCGCTGACATTTTCCTCGCTCGGACCCTCTTCATCTGCCATTTTAGTTTCGGTGCTACTAGGTGCAGCACCTCCAGAAGCTGCATCTTCCGATTCTATTGCTGTTGCCGCAGGCAACTCTGCCGCCGCTTCTTCAGGTGCAGCTGTTCCTTCGGTTTCAGTAACTGTATCTAACGCTAATGCTGTCTCCGCTGGTGGCTGATCTGTCGCATTGTTGGCTTGCGTAAGTGTTTCTGCTACAGGAAGTATGGCAGCTGGTTCTTCAGGTACTACTGTAAGTGCAGTCGTAGCTGCTTCTTTTGGTTGTACGCTCGCCTCTTCCAGGGCGCTCTCGTCGAACTCAGGTACTGCTACCGGTGCGGTATAGATGATTCGCTTCAGCTTCTGGCGGTTGGTAGCATAGGCTGAGGCCCGGCGCAGCCGCTGCGTAGACAGCATACTCCCCTTATCGTAAGCGGATTTTGCCAGCAGCAAGTGTGCCGTTTGGCAATAGGGGAAAGTAGCGGCCACCTTCTCCAACTCCTCCGTCTGCTGGTCGGAGATGTTGGCAGCCTGCTGAATGAGTTGTAGAAAAGCGGATTTATTCATGCCGGTCTATATCCTTAATGTAAGACAGCTTTACCAATCTGCCACGGTTTTATTAAACACATCCACCACCAGCTGCTCCGACAGCTGCTCGATCTGAGCAGTAGAGAGCTGTGTCACGTCCACGTTCTGCGGGAAGTCCTGCGAGATGGTGAAGGTTCTTTCAAAGTCTTTTTCCGGCTGCTTCACGTTGGCAAAACGAATCTGCACGCCAAGCGTCAGGCGGTTAAGCGAGGCAATGTCCTGCTGCCCCTCGCGCTGTATAGCCGCCGGAGAGTAAGTAAAGCTAACAATCTGCCCCTCCAATTGCAAATCCCCTTCGCCTTGCACAATCACCAGGTTTGTGTTGCGGCGGTAGTAGTCTTTCAGGCTGTTGGTGACTACCTGCGTTAAGTTGGAAGGGCCCTCGCCGGTGCTGTTCTCAATGTTCTGTATGGAAATGCTCTTGATGTCCGGCGATAGGGTGGTGCCTGTAAAGGAATATATGCCGCAGCCGCTGCTCATAACCAGCAGCAGCAGGAGTGCGGCGGTAACCAGGCGGTTGCTAATCTTCGATATCATACTGCTTTAATTTGCGGTAAAGGGTGCGCTCCGAAATGCCGAGGTCTTGTGCGGCATACTTGCGTTTGTTGTTGTGCTTCTTCAGTGCTTTCAGGATAAGCTCCTTTTCTTTATCCTCTAAAGATAGGCTTTCTTCCTCGGTTTCATGCGGAATATCCTCTACTTTGTCCTCCTGATACTCTTCTGCATCGCTGTGCTTGATGGGCAAATAGTAAGGCTCGCCGGGCACGTGCTGCGGTTCCTGCTTATAGGATCTGCCATTGTACTGCTGTTGCTCCATGTTCTCGAACAGGTGGCTGTGCTGCCGTAGCAGGTCCTCGTCATTGGGTTGGTGGGCCAGCATGTTAAACACCAGCTTCTTGAGCTCGGATACATCGCGGCGCATGTCAAAAAGCACCTTGTAAAGCAGGTCGCGCTCCGACACCGTTCCTTCGGCGCCTCCTTCCTTGGCCAGCACGGCAGGCAGGGAAGAAGTTGTTTCCTTCGGCAGGTACTGGCGCAGTTTCTGTGCGTTTACCTCACGGTCATACTCCAGCACGGATATCTGCTCCACGATATTCTTCAGTTGGCGGATATTGCCTGGCCAGCGGTATGCCTGCAGTTCCTGCACCGCCTCCGGAGTGAGTTGCACAGGCTGCACTTTATACTTCTCCGAAAAATCAGCGGCAAACTTGCGGAACAGCAGGTGAATGTCGTCCCCGCGCTCCCGCAGTGGAGGCACCGTAATCGGAACCGTGTTCAGGCGGTAGTACAGGTCCTCCCGGAAAGTGCCTTTTTCTACAGCCTTGATCAGGTTTACGTTCGTGGCTGCCACCACGCGCACATCCGTTTTCTGTACTTTAGACGAGCCTACTTTAATAAACTCGCCGTTCTCCAGCACCCGCAGCAGGCGGGCCTGGGTGCCCAGCGGCATTTCGCCAATCTCATCCAGAAAGATAGTGCCCCCGTCGGTTACCTCAAAATAGCCTTTGCGGGTGTCATGCGCTCCGGTAAACGAGCCTTTCTCATGTCCGAAAAGCTCCGAATCGATAGTACCCTCCGGGATGGCGCCGCAGTTAATGGCGATAAACTGGCCATGCTTGCGCGGGCTAAGCTGGTGAATGATCTTAGAAAAAGACTCTTTGCCGCTGCCGCTCTCCCCGGTGATCATCACCGTCATGTCGGTAGGGGCCACCTGCGCTGCCACCTGTATGGCGTGGTTCAGCAGCGGCGAGTTGCCGATGATGCCGAAGCGCTGTTTTATACTTTGTAGATCGATGTTGCGCATGTTTTTTAGATTTGAAGATTTGGAAATGCAGGGTTTTGAAGATGGTAATGTTTGATTTTCAAATTTTCTCATCTTCATATTTCCAAATCTAATCTACCGCTTCCCCGAACAGGGTGCCTACGCTGCAGTCGTGCACAAACACGTTCACGTAATCGCCTTTTTTGTAGTGCTTCTTATCGAAGATCACCACTTTGTTCTGGTCGTTGCGGCCGCTCAATTGCTCTTCCGACTTCTTGGAGAAGCCTTCCACGAGCACCTTGTGCACCTTACCCACATCACGCTGGTTGCGGGCCAATGAGGTTTCGCGCTGCTTTTCGATAATCTCGGCCAGACGGCGCTTCTTTACCTCCAGCGGCACATCATCCTCCAGTTTGCGCGCTGCCAGGGTGCCCGGCCGCTCAGAATAGAAGAACATGTAAGAATAGTCGTACTGCACATAATCCATCAGTGAAAGCGTGTCCTGGTGCTCTTCCTCGGTTTCTGAGCAGAAGCCGGCAATCATATCGGAAGATATGCCGCAGTCCTCGCCAAGTATATTTCGGATGGCGTCCACGCGGTTGATGTACCACGCGCGGTCGTAGGTGCGGTTCATGAGCTCCAGCACGCGGGAGTTGCCGCTCTGGGCCGGCAGGTGAATATACTTACAGATGTTATCATACTTTTTCATCGTATGCAGCACCTCATCGGTAATGTCTTTCGGGTGGGAGGTAGAGAAACGCACGCGCAGGTTAGGGGCAACTAGCGCCACTTTTTCTAAAAGCTGCGCGAAGTTCACAGTTTCAGCTCCGTCTTCTGAGGCCCATTTGTAAGAGTCAACGTTCTGGCCCAGCAGCGTTACCTCTTTATAACCTTGCGCTACCAGCGCCTCGGCCTCACGCACGATGGAGTAGGCGTCACGGCTGCGCTCCCGGCCACGGGTGAAGGGCACCACGCAGAAAGAGCACATGTTGTCGCAGCCACGCATAATCGAGATAAAAGCACTCACGCCATTGCTGTTCAGGCGGATAGGGTTGATGTCGGCATAGGTTTCCTCGCGGGAAAGCAGCACGTTAACCGCTTTCTGCCCGCTGTCCACGTTGTTCACCAGGTTCGGCAGGTCGCGGTAGGCGTCGGGGCCAACAACCAGGTCCACGATCTTTTCTTCTTCCAGAAGGGATTTCTTCAGGCGCTCGGCCATACAGCCCAGTATCCCGATCATCATCTCCGGCTTTTTCTTTTTATAGTAGTTGATCTGGCCCAGGCGGTTGCGCACTGTCTGCTCGGCCTTTTCGCGTATAGAGCAGGTGTTCAGGAAAACCAGGTCTGCCTGTTCAATTTCAGAGGTGGTGTCGAAGCCCTGGTCAAACATGATCGACGACACGATTTCGCTGTCTGAAAAGTTCATGGCGCAGCCGTAGCTCTCGATGTACAGCTTGCGTGATTTTCCGGTGTTTGTCTCTTCCGTCACCTTCGTGTCGCAGGCGGCGGCCTGCTCGGGCGTGCGGTTATCTATAAAGTCTAAGTCTACTATTGGATCCATGTTACCTCAATTATAGCTGCAAATATACTATAATGTTCTCTAAAATGTGACAGAATGGCAGGGAAGTATTGCCGAATTTTAAGAGTGCGGAATTGTAATTGTCTGCATGTTTACTACCCGTTGATTCACAAATTGATTAGGATGAGAAGCCGGCTCTAAAATTTATACTTCCAAAACACTTTCCTTCTGCCTTACTTATCTGGAATGCCTGAAAAGCGTCTAGCCAAGGAGTTTTAACTCTGTTTTATACTTTACGGCTGCACTATCATGCTCTCTCTCCTAAACCCCCAGCACCTGCAGCATGGCTTTGGCTTTCAGCAGGCACTCCTCATACTCCCGTTCAGGGTCAGAGTCGTAGGTGATGGCGCTGCCGACCATAAAACTGAGGTAGCCTTGGCTGGCATTATACTGCATGCTTCGGATCACGACGTTGAAGTCGCAGTCGCCGTTGGGCTTGATGTAGCCGAAGGCCCCGGAATAAAGCCCGCGCCTGGTGTCTTCCAACTCCTCTATGAGTTGCATGGCGCTGATCTTGGGCGCTCCGGTCATGCTTCCCATCGGGAAGGCGCCGAGCAATGCATCCACCAGGTCCTTTTCCGGCCTCAATTCGCCCACCACCGTCGAGATCATCTGCGATACTTGCCGGAAGCCGTAAATCCCGAACATTTCTTCTACCCGCACGGTTCCGGTGGCGCAGGAGCGGCTTAAATCGTTGCGCACCAGGTCCACGATCATCATGTTCTCGGCCAGCTCTTTTTCGTCGTGGCGGAGCTGGTGCTGTAGCTGCAGGTCTTCCTCGGGGGTGCTGCCGCGGCGGATGGTGCCCTTGATGGGCTGGGAAATTAGCTTATGACCCTCCTTTTTCAGGAAGCGTTCAGGAGAAGCGCAGAGCAGGTATTTGTCGTGCAGTTTCAGGTATCCGGAAAAAGGCGTGGGAGAGGCCTGGTTCAGTGCCAGGTAGAGGGGCAGGGGCTCTAGTTTTACCTCCTTAGCAAAGAACTCCATGCAGTAGTTCAGCTCGTACACATCACCCTCCAGTATGTGCTGCCTTACCTGCTCCACCTGGGCTATGTACCGTTTCTTTGAAACCCGCTGCTGCAGGTTTATACGTTGGGGAGCGGCCGGCGAGGGCTTGGGCGTAGCCAGTATATCCGCAAGTATGGTATCTGTGTTTTTACTTAAGGAATAGACCGTTATACTGTTGCTGTTAAAGTATAAGTATGCCTCCGGGGCGAAAAATGTCAACAGCGGAAACCCGAGCCCGTCCTCGTTTTGGCTGCTCAGTTGCTCCGTCTGGTTTTTCAGGTCGTAGCTCAAATAACCGCATAACAGTCCGTGCGGTGGTTGCAACAGCCCGCGTAGGCTCTCAAAGGCATTCTCCTGCTGCACTGGCAGCACATCGGCCTTCGAAACTGCCAGCATATCCTCAAAGCCCTGGTGCGGGTAAGCAATGCCGTTGCAGGTATAATAGGCTGCCAGCGCATGTCCATCAGCCCAGGCCAAGGCTTTAAGCCGGAACGCATCCATACTTATAGGTAAATCACGAAGCTGTATCTCTTTCTTATACATGATGTTATAAATCTGACAATGCGATTTTTGCTTTGGAGTCGATGCTGTTCTTGTATTCGTGCTGCCTATAGCTAAGCGCCTTTTTAAAGTATTGGCGGGCTCTGTCAGGCTGGCGTAGTTCCTGGTAAATATACCCTGACTGCAGGCAGGCGCTTGGCGCAAAGTATAAGTCTGTGCCCTGGCACAGGGCAATGGCTTTTTGGTATAGCGGCAGCGCCTGGCGCAGCGAGTCGGTGCCGTGGAGGATGCGGGCTTTGCGGTAGTAATACTCTGCCTGCACAGCTTTCAGGGTGAATTTGTTTACCTGCAGTTGCCCGAGCGCCTGCAGGGCTTCCTTATAGTAACCCCCATCGGAGTGGAGGCGTGCCTGCATCAGCGGCTTTACCAGCGGTTCCTGCCTTAGGGCATACTTAGCGGCGTAGCGGTCTTCCTCGGTTTCCTCAAGTCCAACTTCAGGAATTTGCTGCAAAAACCACTGCGCCTGCGGTATATGGCCATTAAGCGCGTATGCTAGGTACAGTTTATAGTTGGCGGCCTTCAGGTAGTGCTGCCCCTTGTGCAGCTGCAGGAACAGCCGGTTCTCCCGCACAGACTGCGCATACTCGCCCCGGAACAGGTACAGGTCAGCAGCCATGTGGTGCAGGTACGGGAAAGAAAGGTACTCCTGGCTCTTGGGCCGGTTTAAGTATGTTTTCAGCGCTGCCTCGCTAGACTGCGTTTTCTTGAGCAGGTGCATTGCGGCAAACTGGAACAGGAGGTTGTCCGGCTGCCGGGTAGCTATGGCCTCAACCTGCCGCAGCGCCTGTCGCTCCTGGTCCGGGGCCGTCATGTGCAGCATCACCGTGTGCAGCAGCTCTGCTTCCTGGTTGAACGGGGCATTGGCCGTAGCGGCTAGCCGGAGGTTTTCCATGCCTTGCTTGATGCTGCCCTGCATGCCAATAATGCTTAGGAACCATTTATACTTGTCCGGCACCGACCCGATGAGCACCTGCAGCACGCCAAGACTCTTTTTATAAGAGGTAAAATTAGGGTGCTGCTCTCCGATCTCTCTATACTTCAGGTAAGCCTTTCGGATGTCCCACGCAGCAGATAAGCGGTTGCCGAATAGAACTTTAGAAAGCCCGACCTGAAGTCTAACTTCTGCCTGGCCATACTTCGCCCATACTTCCTGTACAGGTAAATCCTCCAGCGTCTGTAGCCGCTTCTCCTGCGCTTCCAGGAGCGCATCATACTTTTGCTGGTCCTGTTGCACGCACAGCTCCAGGAAGTCAGCGTAGTTTGCCAGCAGCAGGTTGATGGGGTTTTGGGGCTCTTGCTGCAGGTGCGGTTTTAGCAACGTTCTGCCGCGGGCTACTTTCAGTTTGAGCAGCTCCTGGTAAACAGCGTTGTGCCGGGCAGTGAACACGGGAGAGGCCACGGCAGCCGAATGGAGCAGCGCCAGAAGCAGCAGCATAAAAAAAGGATGGGGGTTAGCCATCCTTTTTTTTATTGTATGCAAGCGATTCTCGCTCAAGATTGATACGTGGGTATTAGCTTACGCGCAGTTCTACACCGGCAAGTATACGGCCGCAGTGCTCGCAAACGATGATTTTCTTCTGGGCAGCAATATCGGCCTGGCGTTGCGGCGGAACCGTGTTGAAGCAGCCTCCACAGGCATCGCGCTTTACAGATACCACGGCAAGTCCGTTTCTAACGTTCTTGCGGATACGGGTATAGGCGCTCAGCAGGCGGTCTTCTACGCCGGAAGCGGCCTTCTGGCGCTCATCCTCCAGCTTTTTCTCCTCCTCCTGGCTCTCAGCTACGATCTGCTCCAGCTCTTTCTGCTTATTTTCCAGGTCCTTGCGGCGTTCTTCCAGGCGGTGCTTGGTGCCTTCTATTTCGCTATTTTTCTGCTCTATCTGGTAATTGGCCTCTTTAATTTTCTTCTCAGAGATCTGGATCTCCAGTTTCTGAAGCTCAATTTCTTTGGTGATGGCGTCATACTCGCGGTTGTTGCGAACATTCTGCTGCTGATCCTCATACTTGCGGATAAGGCTTTCCGAGTCTTTGATCGCCTGTTTGCGCTGCGCGATAGAATCGTTCAGGGCGGCTACCTCATCATCAAACTTACGAACCCTCACTTCATAGCCTTCAATCTCATCTTCCAGGTCCTGCACCTCTTCCGGCAGGTCTCCTCTTACGCGTCTTATTTCATCAAGCTGTGAATCGATGCTTTGAAGCTTATTTAGCGCTTCCAGTTTGCTGGCTACAGTACTTTCCATGTATTAAAAAGTGTATCTGACGGGGTTAGTGTTTACTTCTGATATTAAGACTGCAAAATTAGGAAAACTTTTTGAAATAACGTCATAAAATATCTCCTTTGTGTATACCTCGCTTTCGTAGTGGCCGATGTCGGCGATCATCAGCTGGCCTTCTGCATCGAAGAATTCATGGTATTTCACATCGCCTGTTACAAGGGCGTCGGCGCCTTGGCGCAGCGCGTCTTTTATCAGGAAACTGCCGGCGCCGCCGCACACGGCCACCCGCTTTACCTTTTGGTTGCCGATTGAGGTATATCGCAGGCCCTGCAGCTTCATTTTCTCTTTCAAATAGCTCAGAAACGCCTCCTCGCTCAGTTCCTGCTCCAGTTCCCCGATCATGCCGATGCCAACTTCCTGGTTCTGGTTTTCGAGGTTGTAGAGGTAATGCGCCACCTCCTCATAGGGGTGCGCCTCTTTAAGGGCTGCCATAATTCTGCCCTGCAGCACCGCCGGAAACAGAAGCTCCAGCCGGTTTTCCTGCACCTGCTCAGCTTGGTTGGCGCTGCCAATAGCCGGGTTTGCCTGCTCGGAAGGGGTAAAACGGCCTGTGCCGGTAACGCTGAAGCTGCAGGCGCTGTACTCGCCAATATTGCCCGCTCCCGCCTTATGCAGCGCTGCCAGCACCCCATCTGTCTGCTCCACTGGCACAAAGGTTACCAGTTGCATCAGGGTTGAGGGCTTCGTGACAAGGATGCGCTGCTGCCGAAGGCCCAGTTTGTCGGCGATCTTGGTGTTCACGCCGTGCAGCACGTTGTCTAGGTTGGTGTGGCTGGCGTAGATGGCGATGTTGTTTTGGATGGCCTTGATGATGGTGCGCTCCACGTAGCTGCGGCCCGTGAGCTGTTTCAGCCCTTTAAAAATGACCGGGTGATGCGCCACCACCAGGTTGCAGCCTTTCGCCAATGCCTCCTCCAACACTTCCTCGGTGCAGTCCAGGGTTACGAGCACGCCGCTTACCTCTGCGTTGGCGTCGCCGGTTTGCAGGCCGGCGTTGTCGTAGCTTTCCTGGTAGCGGAGCGGGGCAAGCTGCTCCAGCAGGGCTGTTATGTCCTTTATTTTTGTCATCGTTCTCGTCTTTCGTCGTATGCGTGGCTTTTGCTCGCTAAAATTAACGTAAATTGCACGCGATTCAAAACCATGCACAGCTATCTACAGATACCGCTTTGGCCTTTTTCGCAGCTTTACGGGGGCATCATGCACTTTCGCAACCTGGGTTACGACAAAGGGCTGCTGCCTTCGCGGCAGTTCGGTCTGCCGGTTATCGCGGTGGGTAACCTGACGGTGGGAGGCACCGGGAAAACCCCGCACGTGGAGTACCTGCTGCGCCTGTTGCACTCGTATAAAGTGGCCACGCTTAGCCGCGGCTACAAGCGCCAGAGCAAAGGATTTATACTTGCTGATGCTTCCGCCACGACTGCCATACTTGGGGATGAGCCATTTCAATACCATCTTGATTTTAAGGATGTTGCTGTGGCTGTGTGCGAGGATCGCGTGAAAGGTATCGAGCAACTGCAAGAGCTGGTGCCGAACCTGCAGGTAGTGGTGCTGGACGATGCCATGCAGCACCGGCCTGTGCAGCCCTCGCTCAACATCCTGATAACAGATTACAACCGCCCATTTTACGTGGATTATGTGTTGCCGGCGGGCAGGCTGCGGGAACCAAGAAGCGGCGCCCGGCGTGCTGATGTTGTGATTGTGAGCAAGTGTCCAGTTGGCATAGGGCAGCAGGAGCGGGAGAGGATACTGGCGCAGGTGCAGCGGTATGCCTTGCCGAATACGCCCGTTTTTTTCTCCACTTTTGCCTACGGCTCACCGGTGGCCATTGGAGATGCGGCATCATTTTCTAAGAAAAAGATAGTGCTGTTGACCGGAATTGCCAATGCTGAGCCGCTAAAAGTATACTTGCAGGAGCAGGGCTATACGATCCTGGAGCACCTGGACTTTCCGGACCACCACCAGTATACCCGGCTGGATATAGATAAGCTGGCAGACTTGTTGCAGCGGCCGGCTTTTTCAGGCGCCTCCGTCATCACCACCCGAAAAGATGCCGTAAAACTCACAGATAAGCCTTTGCTGCCCCTCACCAGAAACTTGCCCATCTTTTTTGTGCCGATAGAAGTACAGTTTACAGAAGGGGGGAAACGGCTCGACGAACTGGTGCTGCAGCATGTGCAAAAACGCCTGCAAGGCTAAGGGTGCGAAATTCCTGTAATATTTGCCTATTTTTGGAACGTGAAAAAAAGACTGTTTGCTTACATACTTTTCGTGCAGGGGCTGATGCTGTTGAGCATTGCCGCGTCTGCACAGATTATTGACGACACGACCAAGACAATTTACGGGCCTACCACGGTGCTGCGCCTGTACGAGCAGGATGTGCTGGAAGGGCGCTACGAGGCCACTCCCATAGACACCTCGCTGAATAACCTGCACAACGAGCGCTTCTGGTTTAACGACACCATCTTTTACCAGCACCTGGGCAACGTGGGCACCGCCGCCACGCCCCTGCTTTTTCAGGTTCCAAAAAAAATAGGGGTTCGGCTCGGAAAAACCATCTTCGACCGCTATGCCTACGATCCACAGCGCATCAATTACTATGATACGCGCTCACCTTACACGCATTTATACTATGTGCAGGGAGGCCAGGGCGAGCAGGTGTTTGAGGCGTTGCACACCCGTAACATCAACCCGCGCTGGAACTTCGGCGTGGCCTACCAGATCCTCTCCGCCGACCAGCAGATAGGGCCCGGCTCACAGAGCCGTTCCAAAGGCTTTCTCGACAATCAGGCGGTAAAGGCTTTTACCCATTATCGCTCTGAGAATGAACGCTACGACCTGTTCTTTAACTACACATTTATGAAGGTGGAGCAGGTGGAGTCCGGTGGAATTGACACGACAGCCGGTGGCCAGGAGGTGCTGGAGAAGTATGAAGAGGCGCCGGTTTACCTAACGCAGGCCATGAACGAGGAGTCGCGCAACAACCTGCACCTGACCCACATCTTCCGGCTGGCAAAAGAAAACCTGAAAGTATACCATACTTTTGATTATTACCGGCAGCGGAACGAGTATACGGATGACGCCATTCCGCAAGGCCTGGTGGAGCCATCGCCGCTGTTAGAGGATATGCCGGTTGAAGGAACCTCCTACTTATACCCGCAGTTCAGGTACAGCACCTCCAAAACCAATGACGTCACCGAGTATAGCGAGTTGGAAAACACCTTTGGCTTGACTGGTAACAACAAGCTTTCTTCCTACACTGCTTACCTGAAGCTGCGGAACGCCGGGATCACCTATACGGCCATCGACTCGATCCGCAATGCCGCAGAACTGCCAGATTCGGTGCTGAATTCTGGCGACGTGTTTCAGCGCATCGGCCAGGATAGCAAGTATAACCAGGTCCTGATAGGGGGCAACGTGCGGGTGTTTTACAAAGAACTGGCCGAGCTTACCGGGCAGGCAGTGTACCAACTGGCCGGCGACTACCGAATTAAAGGCATGGCACGTCTGGGCGGCGCCTACGGCTCCCTGGAGCGGGTGCTGTTCTCTCCAACCTTGATGCAGCAGTACATTTTGAGCAACCACTACAAGTGGAACGAAGACTTTGGGAACATTGTCATTGACAGGTTTGAGGCCGGGCTGCATCAGAAAATTGGAAAGCGCCAGTACCTGAAGCTGGACGCCTACTACAACAACATCAAGCGTTGGGTATACTTTAACCAGGATGCCGAGCCAGCACAGGCCAACACCAACCAGCGCTTCTGGGGCGGCAGCCTGGAGCACCGGATCTTCTTCGGTCCGTTGCATTTCGATAATGTGGTGTCCTATAACAACACCGATGAAGCATCTACTATCCGCATGCCCGACTGGCTGGTAGAGTCTAAGCTGTACCTGCAGGGGCCGCTGTTTAAAAATGCGCTTTATATGCAGATAGGCGTGCAGGGTACTTATGCCACAGGCTATGAGGCTTACGGTTACATGCCGGTAACGCAGCAGTTCTATTTGCAGAACGGTTTTATGGTGCAGGATTACCCGGTGCTGGATCTGTTTCTGAATGCCGATATCAAAACCGTGAACCTCTTTCTGAAACTGAGCCATGCCAACCTAGGCCTTGGCGAGCCGGTTTATTTCCTGACGCCGCTCTACCCAGCCATGCGCCGCAGCTTTGTGTTCGGCCTGAAATGGCGCTTCTTTGATTAATGACAGGCAATTGTTAATTGATGATTGTTAATTGTTAATTGTTAAACACTCGGAATCTTATACTTTAATCTGAGGCTTTATACTTTCTAATTTTAATATATAGCGGTGATGGCACAGGAGGGGAAGCACCGACAACTTGCTCATACCCAGATTCGCTTATTTAAATTTACGCACCCATGTCTACTGCATCACAACCAACCAAAACCATCCTTCGCCTGGAGCTGCCCACCGACCCGCGTTGGGTAAACATTGCTGAAAAGAACATTGAGGAGATTCTGGTAGACCATGCCTATTGCGAGCAGAAAGCCGCCACCTCGGGCATCTCGCTGATAGTGAAGTACCCCGACAAGGAACGGCTGGTAGAGGAGATGACCGAGCTGGTTGCTGAGGAGTGGAGCCATTTTGAGCGGGTGATGGAGCAGCTGAAGAAGCGCGGGTATGGCCTTGGCCGCAACCGGCCCGACGAGTACGTGGTGGAGCTGACGAAGCACATTCGGAAAGGAGGAAAGCGGGAGCGCCAGCTGATGGACCACCTGCTGGTGAACGCCCTGGTTGAGGCACGCAGCTGCGAGCGCTTTAAACTGCTCTGGAAGAACATCCAGGACGAGGAGCTGCAGAAGTTTTACTACGAACTGATGGTCTCGGAAGCGGGGCATTATGTGGGCTTTGTGAAGCTGGCCAAAGAGTACATGCCTGCCGAAGAAGTAGATGCCCGCCTGAAAGAACTGCTGGCTATCGAAGCCGACATCATACGCACCCTGGAGCCCCGCCCGGATAGGATGCATTAGTTTAATTGTTGATTGTTGTATTGTTATTGGTTCTATATCTGAGAACCTTATACCACGCGCTGGAGAGATAATAAGCTTAACCTTCCAATGGCTTGAAATTTCCAAGTGTTATTAGCCTCTACAAAGTAGAAAAACAACAATTTAACAATCCAACAATCAAGTCTTCTGCTTTTTCTTTTTGGCGGCTGGGAAGAGGATGTTGTTGAGGATAAGGCGGTAACCGGGAGAGTTCGGGTGCAGCGCCAAGTCGGTTGGGTCTTCGCCCACCAGGTGCTGGTAGTCCTCCGGGTCGTGGCCGCCGTAGAAGGTCCAGGTGCCGCGGGCGTACGTGCCGTGCATGTAGCGGATTTCGCCTAACTCCTTGTTCTCGCCCATAATCACCACCTCCGGCTTCACCAGGCTCTTTCTGAAAGCAGTGGTCTGGCCCATAAAGCCTTTGATAGTTTTGGCGTGGTTCTGTGTGAGCATGGTGGGGATTGGGTCCCATTTGGCAGAGAAGGTGAACAGCTGAAAATAGTCGTTTGCCTCCGTTACGGGGCGCTCCTGCGGCTGCATGTCAATATCAGAGTACTCATACTCCAGCGGGTTGCGCGATATCCTGAAATCCTTGAAGGCGAAAGTCTTGCTGTAGTCCAGCTTCTGCTGCGCGTTAGGATCGGCTGCGTCGCCGTCAAACATGGCCTCTACAATGTCTAGGCCCTCGGCGGCCAGGGCAATGTCATAGGTATCCGTGGCAGAGCACATGGCGAACAGGAAGCCGCCCCCGGCCGTGAACTCCTTTATCTTATTCACCACCCCTAGTTTCAGCTCCGACACTTTCTTAAAGCCAAGCTCTGCAGCCGACTCTTCTGCTTCCCGCTGCTGCTCCTGGTACCAGGGGTAATGGCGGTAGCTGGCGTAAAACTTACCGTACTGGCCCGTAAAGTCCTCGTGGTGCAGGTGCAGCCAATCATACTTGGGCAGCTCTCCCTGGATGATCTCTTTGTCGTAAATAACGTCGTAGGGGATTTCGGCATAAGTCAGCACCAGCGTCACGGCGTCATCCCAGGGCATTTTGGACTTCGGTGAGTATACCGCCACCTTCGGCACTTTCTCCAGCTTCATGATGTCCATGTTTGCGTCCGGGGCGGCTACCTCGGTCAGGATGCTGTTGTATTGCGCGTCCGAAATAACGGTGTAGCTCACGCCCCGCACAATCAGCTCATTCTCTAGCTGTGGCAGGTGCTGAAAGGCGAAGCTGCCGCCGCGGTAATTCAGCAGCCAGTCCACGGGTATCTCTTTGCTCAGCACCCAATAAGCCACGCCGTAAGATTTCAGATGGTCTTTCTGTGTCTCATCCATCGGGATAAGAATGGTGCTGGCCAAGGCAGGCAGGCAGAACGTGAACAGGCAGAGCAGAAGAGCGGTAATACGGAAAAACATCGGGTTTGTCTTTAAAATACAGTCGAAGGTATAAAAGTGCTTATTTTTTCAGAAAATGCTACTATCTTAGAAGCAGTGCGCCGGTTTTTATACATAACGTAAACAAATGAAATGCGCGCATCTCTTTAACGTATGAATCTGATAGAAAACATACTGGAAGGCCTGAGAGCCATACAAAGTAACCTGTTGCGCACAGTGCTGACGGGCCTGATCATTTCTATCGGCATCATGTCGCTGGTGGGTATACTTACGGCAGTGGACAGTATGAAGTACTCGCTAACGCAGACTTTTTCGAACCTGGGCGCCAATTCTTTCGACATCCGTCGCAAAGGCATGAACAACAGAGGCAGCCAGGGCGGGCGCATCGAGAAAGTATACCCTAACATTTCCTATGACCAGGCCACGCAGTACAAAGACCTGATGAAGGACGAGGCACGCGTGAGCCTTTCTGCCTTTATTTCTGGGGCCACTGTGGTAAAAAGCGAAACCGATAAGACCAACCCGAACATTAGCATTGTGGGTGCCGACGAAAACTACATGGTCAACAACAACCTGAACCTGGAGAAGGGCCGCGATTTTTCCAGTTTTGAGCAGGAACAGGGTACCAATGTGGCCGTCGTGGGGGATGAGATAGCAAGCACGCTTTTTAAAAAGAAAAACGCCATCGGCGAGTATATCACTTTTTTAGGCAGGAGGTTTAAAATTGTGGGCCAGATGGAGAAAGCCGGTAGCAGCATGGGCGGCAGCAGCGACCGCCGCATACTTATTCCCCTGGAAACGGGCCGGCAAATACCAAGGAACGGAAACTCTGAGCTTAACTTCGACATCAAGACAGCTATTTTCAGAGCCGACGAGCTAAACTATGTAATGGGCGAGGCAACGGGCACCATGCGCAATATTCGCCAAGACGGGCTAGGGCAGGAAGACTCCTTTGAGATCCGGCGATCAGACTCGCTGGTGCAGAGCCTGGATGAAATCTCGGGCTACCTGAAACTGGGCGGCGGCGTGATCGGTTTTATTACGCTTTTGGGTGCCTCCGTTGGCCTGATGAACATTATGATGGTATCGGTGAACGAGCGCACCCGCGAGATTGGCGTGCGCAAGGCGCTAGGCGCTACTTCACTGCAGATCAGGCAGCAGTTTTTGATTGAGGCGGTGGTAATCTGTGTGCTGGGAGGGCTGGTTGGGATTTTACTCGGTATCGCCATGGGCAACGGAATCGCTTCTTTAATTGCGGATGGCGCAGGTTTCTTTGTGCCGTGGGTGTGGGTGTTTACTGGCTTGTCGATTTGTGTGCTGGTGGGCGTTTTGTCTGGTTATTACCCTGCCTACAAAGCCTCTAAGCTCGACCCGATAGAATCGCTGCGCTATGAATAACACTGCGGCAGAAGCTTTGGGTGCAGCGTTTGTTTGATACTTCACTTGCTTCCAGCAGGGAATAACACCTGGCTTTTCCATAGTTATACTTCAAAACAAAGAGGCCTGCCAAAATTAGTTGGCAGACCTCTTCTGTTAGTATGCAAGAATGAAGCTTACTTCTTCTTTTCTTCTTTTTTATCGGCAGTTTCTTCCTTTTTCGCTGTGTCGGCCTCTGCTTTCTCAGAGTCATACGCTTTGTTCAGGGCAGTAACCACGCTCTCGGTGATGTCCAGGGTAGAATCGCCGTACAGAATGGCGCTGTTGCCGCGCTGGTAAGTCAGCACCATTTTATAGCCTTCCTCGCCGCTCAGCTGCTTCAGGTACTCCTCCACGCGGTCGTAGATCTTCTTCATCTCCTCCGACTCCTCGCTCATCAACTCATTGCCTGAGCTCTGCTGCAGGGCCTGCAGTTGCTGCTGCTTTTGCATAAGGCGCTGCTGCGTGCTCTCGGCCTGGCGCTGCGACATGCTAGGGGCATTCTGCTGGAAACGCTCTACTTCTTTCTGGAAAGACTCGGCCTGTGCACGCAGGTCTTTTTCCTTCTGCTCGGCTTTAGTCTGCAGGCGCTCACGCACATCCTTAAAATATTCGTAGTTAGCCAGCAGTGAGTCAGAGTTTACATAAACAATGTCTGGCTTGCCAGCGGCAATCTCAGTGTTAGAAGAAGCGGCTGTTGAGCCGCCATTTTGGTTGCAGGCTACCATCATGGCAGAGGCGGCAGCCAGACCTAATGTCATTTTTAAAACTTTCACGCTTTATCTTAATTAGTTTGGTTGGAAGATTTCGCAGCCTAAATATAAATCATTTCCCAGGCAAAAACCTAATGCTTGAGCAACTCCTGGTAAGTTTCCTCGGCTTCCATCAGCCCCTGCGCATCGATCTGGGTCAGGCGCACGTGCTTGGTTTCGTTTACCAGCACCGGGTCATACTTGGCTACCACGCGCACATAGTTTTCTGTCCAGCCCTCCATTTGGCCGTCCTTTACGTCATCCTCAAACAGCACGGTAAACTCGCGGCCAATGTTCTGCTCGTAGAAGTGGCGCTTTTTCTTTTCAGAGAGGATGCGGAGCATATCAGCACGGCGGTTGCGGTCTTTTATTCTTACCTTGCCCTCCATTTCAGGGGCCAGCGTGTTTTCGCGCTCAGAGTACGGGAACACGTGCAGGTAGCTTACATCCAAGTTATTGATGAAGTTGTAGGTCTCCAGGAAGTCTTCTTCCGTTTCGCTCGGGAAGCCCACGATCACGTCCACACCGATGCAGCAGTGCGGCATCAGCGATTTGATCTTGGCCACACGGTCGGCGTAGAGCTCGCGCAGGTAGCGGCGGCGCATCAGCTTCAGGATCTTGTTGGAGCCTGACTGCAGCGGCACGTGGAAGTGCGGCATAAAGCGCTGGCTGTTAGCTACAAACTCAATAATCTCATCCTTGAGCAGGTTTGGCTCAATGGAGGAAATGCGGAAGCGGTTAATGCCTTCCACCTTGTCCAGCTCCTGCACCAGCTCATAGAACGACTCCACGCGCTGGCCGTCCTGCAGGCCAAAGTCGCCGGTGTTCACGCCCGTCAGCACGATCTCCTTCACACCAGACTCAGCTATTTCATTAGCAGACCTTACCACGTTTTCTATGCTGTCGGAGCGGCTGTTGCCACGGGCCAAGGGTATGGTGCAGAAGGTGCACGAGTAGTCGCAGCCGTCCTGAACTTTGAGGAACGTGCGGGTGCGGTCGCCGAAGGAGTAGGAGTTATGGAAGGTGTTGGCCTCCGAGATGGGGCTGGCGTAAATTTCCGCCTTATCCTTCTTCTCAAACGTCTCCAGTATGTCCACCAGCTGGAATTTCTCGGCAGCGCCCAGCACGGCGTCCACGCCCGGAATCTCGGAGATTTCCTTCGGCTTCAGCTGCGCATAACAGCCCAGAATGGCTATAAAGGCATCAGGAGCGTGCTTCTGCGCCTCCTTCACAATCTTACGGCACTTCTTGTCAGCATTATCCGTCACCGAACAGGTATTGATGACGTAGATATCCGGTTTATCGGTAAACTCTACCTTCTCAAAACCGCGCTCCTGGAAGATACGCCCGATGGTGCTGGTTTCGGAGTAGTTAAGCTTACATCCTAAGGTATAAAAAGCTACTTTCTTCATAATCAGGGGGCAAAGTTACAAAATTAATTTGTAGATGTGGCGCGTTGAGGATCTGGAAATATGCTGCTGGCTCTTAATTAGTTAGCCAAAGTATGGTTAGTTAGCCAAAGTATGGCATAAGTATCTAATCGTTTAGGAGCTTAGGCTATACTTTAACTTTACACTTGGATCCATACTTTATACTTGTGTTATCATCTCCAAACCTTCACATCTTCAAATCGATATCACTTCTTCACAAAGTCTTCAAACGAGGCCTGCATGTAAGCCTGGCCGTTTTCCAGCTGCTCTTCCGTAACGCCTTCTTCTTTTAAAATGGGCTTTTTCGATACATTGTCATACGTCAGCACGCCCTGCGGTGTGATAAAGCCAAAGCCGTCGTTAAAAACATAGAAGGCAAAAGGAGTGGTGGTCGGGGCTAAGAGGTTGCGGCTCCAGGTAAACTGCTGGTGCGGCCACTGCAGTTGCGCCAGCAAGGTGGCCGCAATATCTGTCTGGCTTCCGATGCCCTCGAAGATGACGCCGCCTTTTGCCAAAGCGCCTCCTGTAAGTATAAACGGAATCCGAAATTTGGAAGGTGCATGGTTCGGGTCGTTGCCCGGCAAGCGGTGGCCATGGTCGGCGGTAATAATAACGAGCGTCTGCTGCCACCATTCCTGCTGTTTGGCTTCTTTAATAAATTTGCCCAGTGCCCAATCCGTGTAGTGCACACTGTTGCGGTACAGCGCCTCTTCATCCGTGCCCGGAAACGCAGCCGGAATGGGAATCTCAAAAGGCTCGTGGCTGCTTAAGGTATAAACCGTGCTGAAAAACGGCTGTTGTTCCTGTTTCAGGTCGCGCTGCACACGCTCAAACAGCACATGGTCGTGCGCGCCCCACTTCGAATTATAAGTGCTCGGGTCGAAATCATACTTGTCGATCAGGCGGTTGTAGTGGCCGTTGCGCAAGTATGATTTAATGTTGGCAAACTCCAGCTCGCCGCCATAGTAGTAGCTGGTGCTGTAGCCCTGACGCCGGAACACCCGGCTTAGCTGCGGCATCTTCTCGGTTTTCTGCGGGTACTTGATGATCGAGGTGGTGGTCTGCACCGGGTATCCGCTTAAAAGAGCCACCATGCCTTTCTCGCTCCGGTCGCCGCCGGCGTAGATATTGGTAAAGCTGATGCCCTCAGCGGCTAATCTATCCAAATTGGGCGTTACGCCTTTCTCCCCGCCCAGGCTCCCGACAAACTTGGCTGTATAGCTCTCCAGGATGATAAACAGCACATTGGGCTTACGTACCCTTAGCAGCTGCGCAGCAGAATCGGCTGAAACAGCGTTGTAAAGCGCCGCCACGCGCTCCTTTGCCTCCTGCTCCGGCATGTATTGGTAAGGGTTGCTGGCCGACTTGTCATACTTCAGCATCGCATGCATCAGGTTCCAGGGCATGTTTAGGCCGGCATGGTTGGCAAAAGGCTTGTCAGAGAAGTATACCACGCTCTGGTTGATCGGAATCTGCTGCCAGCCCCCGCGCAGCGGCAACACCAGCAAAGCAGCAAAAACGAGCGACAATACACTTGCCAGCCATTTTTTCGGGTAAAACTTATACTTGCCAAGGTCGAACAGGCGCAGGTAGAGCAGAGAGAAAGAGGCCGCAATGGCCAGTGTTACTATAAAAAGCAGGAAAAGCGGCGCACCGGCGGCAGAGGCGGCCATCTCGGCAGGAGAATGCAGGTACTGCAGCGGGGAGGCATCCAGCCGGAATCCCCAATGGCTGTAAAGCTCCAGGTCCACGGAAAGCAGAAAGGAGAGCAGCCCCAGCAACACATATGTATAATAGCGCAAGGCCTTGCTTACCCAGGAAAGTTGCCACAGGCTGGTGAGCAAGAGCAGCAGAAAGGGAAGTATACAGATATAAGCCGCAAACGAGGCATCCAGCCGCAGACCATAGATAAAGGTGTTGATCACTTCGTGGGAGGTAAGCTCTGCGCTTCGGTCGAGGTGATAGAGGAGAAAGACGGCCCTGGCTACTACAAAGTATAGGAGCCAGAACAGAAAGTATAAAGGTTGAAAGAGGATGCGATTTTTCACGCCACAAATATAAACTATATCTCAGGCAGCAGTAACAGCCAAACCTAAAAGTAAGTTCTCATGCATTATGGGGCGGCCCTTCTGTTTTAAGGGGTAGCTCGAAATTTAAAGGTAAAATCTAGAAGATGCCTGTGGTATAATAGGGGGTATAGTTGTTTTAGCTACATGTTTCTTGGAATTACCCTTTAAAATTTACACCCTATTTGTTTGGTGTTAAAAATTTATCTCTAACTTTACTGTTGTTAAACCCATCCCTAAACCCATGGCCATACTTAGATTCAAAGCGCTTGAGCTAGCCAGCCAGCGTAAACCCGGTGAGGTGCAGCTGCCTTCCCACAAAATCTCCGATTATTTCGGGGAAAACGTTTTTAGCAAAGAAGCCCTGCGTGCTACGTTATCTAGCGACAATTATAAGCGCCTGCAGCGCACGGTAGAAGAAGGTAGCAGAGTAGGGCGTGACCTGGCTGACGCAGTGGCCGCAGCCATGAGGACCTGGGCCATGAGCAAAGGCGCCACCCATTATACGCACTGGTTTCAGCCCTTAACAGGGGCCACAGCCGAAAAGCACGATTCTTTTTTTGACCTGAGCGGCGAAGGCGAGGCCATTGAGACCTTTAAGGGCAGTGCCCTGGTGCAGCAGGAGCCCGACGCTTCCTCGTTTCCGAGTGGCGGCATCCGCAATACCTTCGAGGCCCGTGGCTACAGCGCCTGGGACCCGACTTCTCCGGCTTTCCTCATTGAGAACGCGGGTACCAAGACGCTTTGTATACCCACTATCTTTGTATCCTACACTGGCGAGGCGCTGGACTATAAAACCCCGCTTCTGAAGTCGCTGAAGCTGCTGAACGATGCCGCAGTGCCTGTTTGCCAGTATTTTGATAAGGACGTAACCAAAGTAAATACCACACTGGGCATAGAGCAGGAGTATTTCCTGGTAGACAGAGCCCTGTACGAGGCGCGCCCTGACCTGGTGATTTCCGGCCGCACCGTTTTCGGGCATGCGCCTGCCAAAGGCCAGCAGCTGGAGGACCACTACTTCGGCAGCATTCCAAGCAGGGTGCATGCCTTTATGGTTGATTTCGAAAAGACGGCCCTGAAGCTGGGCATTCCGCTAAGAACCCGCCACAACGAGGTAGCGCCAAACCAATTTGAGTGCGCCCCAACCTTTGAGGACGCCAACCTGGCCGTGGACCACAACCAGCTGCTGATGGACATCATGGACCGTGTAGCAGAGCGCCACGGTTATAAAGTGCTGCTGCACGAGAAGCCTTTTAAAGGCGTAAACGGTAGCGGTAAGCACAACAACTGGGCTATGAGCACCAATACCGGCGTAAACTTGCTGGGTCCCGGTAAAAAGCCGAAAGAGAACCTGCAGTTCCTGACCTTCTTCATCAACACGATCAAAGCGGTGTTTACCCACGCCGACCTGCTGCGCGCAAGTATAGCCTCGGCCAGCAACGATCACCGCCTGGGCGCCAACGAAGCGCCTCCGGCTATCATGTCCGTTTTTATAGGGCAGCAGCTCACGGCCGTGCTGGATGAGTTTGAGCGTACTTCCAAGGTGCCGATCGAGAAAGGCGATAACATGTACCTGAAGCTGGGCATCGACCGCATTCCGGAAGTGCTGCGCGATAACACCGACCGTAACCGCACCTCGCCCTTTGCTTTTACCGGAAATAAGTTCGAGTTCCGCGCGGTAGGTTCTTCTGCCAACTCCTCTTCCCCGATGACGGTGCTGAACACCATTGTGGCCGACCAGCTGCAGCAGTTCCGCAAGTCAGTGGATGAGCTGATTGAGCAGGGCAATAAAAAGGAAGTGGCGATCATTCAGATTCTTCGTGAGTACGTGGCGGCTTCAAAGGCCATCCGTTTCGAGGGGAATGGCTACTCCCAAGAGTGGGAAGAGGAAGCGGAGCGCCGCGGCCTTTCCAACATCAAGTCCACGCCGCTTTCGCTTGATGTGTATGACAAGCAGGAGGTGAAGGAGATTTTTGCCAACCACGGCATCTTTACAGAAGTGGAACTGGAGGCCCGCCACGAGATCCTGCTCGAAGAATATATTAAAAAGATACAGATCGAGTCGCGCATCATGGGCGATCTGGCCATCAACCACGTCATCCCGACCGCTATTGCTTACCAGAACAAGCTCATCCAGAACATCCGCGGATTAAAGGAGCTGGGGCTGGAAGACGAGTACACCGAAAGCACGATAGAGGGCATCAAGAAAATGTCTGGCCATATCAGCGCCATCCAGAAAAATGTGCGCGACATGGTTAATGCCCGCAAGGTTGCCAACAAGGTGGATGACGTCCGGGAGCGGGCGATCCTGTATAACGAGCAGGTGCTGAGCTATTTTGAGCCTATCCGCTACGCCGTGGATAAACTGGAGCTGATGGTGGACGACGAGGACTGGCCACTGGTAAAGTACCGCGAGCTACTGTTCCGCCACTAATAATAAGCTTAAATAAGGTTGAAAGGCAGCGGCACCTCTTAGTAGGTGCCGCTGTTCTTTTATGACCTCAGCTTACGGAAAAGCCCTCCAGACGCCTGCGCCAGAATAACCGGGAGCAGCACCAGCGCCAGCACAACCGCAATGGCCTTCCGCAGGCCCAGCCGCATGATCAGCCTGCCCACCACCCGGTCACGCAGCTCACTATACATAAACTTGCCGGCCCTCGTCATGGGCTTGCCGTGCAGCACGTCCTGCACGCCGCGCCAGTTGCCGCGCTCCAACTGGTGCAGCAGGTAATCCAGCACCGTATTTTTGGTCAGGTAAATGGCGTCCGACATCTGCTCCTGCCGAAGCCGCGCCCACTGCTGCAGCCGCTCCAGTTTTTGGCCGGCGTTGCGGGGTATGAACTGTTGCATATAAATCATCTTCTTCCAGTTTATACTTCTTTTACGTAAACGAAACGCTGTCGGCGCACACGCTGTTATACCTTGGCAAAGCAATGACAGGTCCGCGCCATGCGAAAAGGACGCTGGAAGGGAGAGTTTGCGCAGAAATTTGCGTATTTTGCCCTTTGAACAAAGCAGAGGATACTTTAGTTAAAGACATATGGAATGTCAACTTGATCAGGGAGGCAAGGCTTATTGCCCGAGCCTGGTAGCCTATAAGCGCCGTAAGACGCGCGTAGTTAATATTGGAGGAGTGCCGGTTGGCGGCGACAACCCGATACGGGTGCAGTCGATGACAACGGTGGATACAATGGATACCCAGGGTTCGGTGGAGCAGTGCATCCGCATGATTGAAGCGGGTTGCGAGTATATTCGGATTACGGCGCCTAGTATAAAAGAGGCGGAAAACCTGCGGAACATCAAGGAAGAGCTGCACAGGCGCGGCTACAATGTACCGCTCATCGCCGACATCCACTTTACCCCAAATGCCGCCGAGGTGGCTGCCCGCATCGTGGAGAAGGTGCGCGTGAACCCGGGCAACTATGCCGATAAGAAGAAATTCCAGGTAATAGAATATGACGATGCCTCGTACCAGGCGGAGCTGGACCGGATTCGGGAGCGCTTTATGCCGCTGGTGCGCATCTGCAAGGAGCACGGCACGGCCATGCGCATCGGCACCAACCACGGCTCTTTGTCTGACCGCATCCTGAGCCGCTACGGCGACACGCCGCTGGGCATGGTGGAGAGTGCGCTGGAGTTTATCCGCATTTGCGAAGACGAAGGCTACTATGATATTGTGATCTCGATGAAAGCGTCGAACACGCAGGTGATGGTGCAGGCCTACCGTCTGCTGGTGCAGAAGCTGGAGGAGGAGGGACTGCAGCCATACCCGCTGCACCTGGGCGTAACAGAAGCCGGCGAGGCAGAGGACGGACGCATTAAATCGGCAGTTGGCATCGGCACGTTGCTGGAGGACGGTCTGGGCGATACGGTGCGCGTGTCGCTGACGGAGGCCCCGGAGGCAGAGGCACCTGTGGCGCAGGCCCTGATCGACCGTTATACCCACCGCGCTGAAAAGGCGCAGTACATTAAGCCGCTGTGCAAGAACCCGATCGACCCGTTCCAGTACCACCGCCGACAAACGGTGGAGGTGGAGAACCTGGGAGGGCTGAACGTGCCGCGCGTGGTGGCCGACCTGAGCCGACTGGAAGATATAAAGTATGCCGACCTGAAGTCGGTTGGCCACCTGTACTCCATGCTGCTCGACAAGTTTAACATGAACGACCTGGGCGCAGACTATATCTATACCGGCAATCACCCGATCAGCTTTATGCTGCCAAACGGCCTGAAGGAGATGGTGAACCACGCTGCCTGGCTACAGGCGGAGGGGCGCGAGGACCGGCAGCCGCTGATGAGCCCAGAAGTATACCTGAGCAATGCCGAGCGCCATAGCACCCTTAATTTTATACTTGCCACCGTGCACGAGATTACACCGGAGCTGATGGCGGCACTGAAGCAGGACAAGACCGCTGTGCTGGTGCTGCACACCCAGAACGAGCACGCCATGCCGGAGCTTCGGAAATGTTTTGTGCGCCTGATGAACAACGACGTGCAGACGCCGTGCATTATAAAGCGCGCTTACGGTGAGCTGACGCCGGACCAGGTGCAGTTGTATGCCGCTACCGACGTGGGCGGCTTGCTGATTGACGGTTTGGGGGATGGTGTGCTGTTGAGCACGGAGCTGTTGCCGGCGCTGGAGAAACAGGAAGAACTGCAAACCATTGACACGCTGAACAAGCTGAGCTTCGGTATACTGCAGGCCGCCCGCACGCGCATGAGCAAGACCGAGTATATCAGCTGCCCGAGCTGCGGCCGCACCTTGTTCGACCTGCAGGAAACCACCGCTATGATCCGCAAGCGCACCGACCACCTGAAAGGCGTGAAGATCGGTATTATGGGCTGCATTGTGAACGGACCGGGCGAGATGGCAGATGCAGACTATGGTTACGTAGGTGTGGGCAAAGACAAGATCGCGCTTTACCGCGGCCAAACGGTGGTAAAGAAGTCGGTGCCTGCCGAGCGTGCCGTAGACGAACTAATTGAGCTGATTAGAGAAGACAGCAGGTGGATTGAGCCGGTGAAGCTGGAGGAGGAAGTATAACTTATACTTATTAAGCCTCCGCAGTTCTTTATCCCGCGCCCGCTTTACAATACCAAAAGTATAAAGTGCCCGCAGCACTTTATACTTCTTTTCACATCCATAACACCATGTATCATGAAAAAGGGACTTTTCGACTTTACTGAAGTGGCTACATATTTTTTTCGGAAGAAAGACCCGAACCGTAAGACCAACTTCAACCTGCGCACCATGCACACCATCAATAAAATATCCATCTTGATGTTTTTGGCTGGCGCTATATACTTCATCATCACCCACATTTAAAGCCCATGAACATAGAGGAGCTCAGGGACTATTGTCTAGAAAAGGCTGGTACAACCGAAGAAATGCCTTTCGACGAAGACACGCTGGTTTTTAAAGTATGCGGTAAAATGTATGCGCTGTGCAGTATTGCTGAGTTCAACAAAGGCATCAACCTGAAGTGCGACCCTGAAAAGGCTGTGGAGCTGAGAGAACAGTACCCACAGGTGCAGCCCGGTCACCACATGAGCAAAGTGCACTGGAACATGGTGCAGCCGGAGAGCGGCCTGCCCGATCTGTTGCTGCGGCAGTGGATAGATGATTCATACTTGCTGGTTGCCGCCAAGCTCACGAAAGCGCAGAAAGCTTCCATAGGGCTTGCCTAGGGTTTGAGAATTTTTTTTCTTCATTCTCAGTGTGCAGACATGGTTGTTGCGCCATTGTAATTGAGCTATTTGTGGATTTTAGGAATATTGTATCGTTTTAGAGGTTAAATTATTGTGCAGAGGCTGAGATTTTTCGATAAAATTTATTATTATTGAGAAACTCACCTTTAAACACTATGACCTTTAACACAGAAATTGGAATCCACTCGTTTCGGAACGAGTGGCAGAAAGCTAGTCTGAGCATCATTTACACGTATGGCTTTCTGAGCCACGGGCATGAGAGCTTCTTTAAAAGGCACAAGATCACGAGCCAGCAGTATAATGCCCTTCGGATTTTGCGAGACCAGTTTCCCAAGCCTGTCTCTACTTCGTTTCTCCGCGAGAAGATGCTGGACAGAATGTCGGACACATCCAGGCTAGTAAGCCGGCTGAGTGCCAAAGGCCTCGTGTCGGTTACCCAAAACCCTTCTGATAAACGCTTGGTTAATATCCTGATCACTCCGGAAGGAGAGGGGCTTTGCCAGGAGATCGAACGAAACCTGCATCAACTGGATGCCATGATGCAGGGGCTGACGCTGGAGGAGGCTGATACGCTGGTAGAGCTGCTTGGCAAAGTGCGCCAGTCTATTAAACAAGTGGAGGAAAATGCAACAGTGGAAGCTGTAAGCGCTTAACAATCTTTAGTTCTTAAAGTATACTTGCTCACCTTAAAGCGCAAAGAGGTGATGGAAGAGGCTGCAACCTTTTCCGTCACCTCTATTTTATTTTTGTCCGGTTGGATGCCACCCCAAACAGAAGTATGGCAATGCCAAGGTAGGAGAGCAGGGTGGTATTGTCGGTGGAAGATGCAAGACTGCGCCAGTCGCTCCGGGGCAGGGAAAAAATAACTTCGGCGCAGCAAAGGGAGAGGATTCATACTGCACTGCGTAAGCTGCTGATAGACAAGTTGTAGTGCAGGTGCTGCTAAAAGAAAAAAGCCGCCCAGCATTTTGCTGAAGCGGCTTTTTACGTCGTTAGTTGGTAAATGGGGATTATTTATACCACCACGTTGATGATTTTGTTAGGGACAATAATAATTTTCTTTGGTGCTTTCCCGTCAAAAAACTTCGTAACCTGTTCCTCGGCCAGCACCGCCTTTTCAATTTCCTCGCGCGGGGCATCCAGGGCAAAAGTAAGCTTGGCGCGCATCTTACCATTTACCGATACCGGGTATTCAAAGGTGTTCTCCACCAGGTACTCTTCCTTCCATTGCGGGAATTCGGCATAGCTGATGCTTTCCTTGTGGCCCAACTGCTCCCACAACTCCTCGGTGATGTGCGGCGCGTAAGGGGAGAGGATGACGGTGAGCGGCTCCAGGATGGCGCGCTTGTGGCACTTGAGCTGGTTCAGCTCGTTCACGCAGATCATGAAGGTGGAAACAGACGTGTTGAACGAGAAGCGCTCGATGTCTTCCTCCACCTTTTTGATCGTCTTGTGCAGCGACTTCAGCTCCTCAGCCGTCGGCTCCTCGTCGGTTACCTGCAGGTTTCCCTGCTTGTCAAAGAACAGCTTCCAGTACTTCTTCAGGAACTTGTGCACGCCGTCCATGCCGTTGGTGTTCCAGGGCTTGAACTGCTCCAGCGGACCTAGGAACATCTCGTACATGCGCAGCGTGTCTGCTCCCTGGCGCTCCACAATGTCGTCTGGGTTCACCACGTTATACTTCGACTTCGACATTTTCTCGATCTCCACACCGCAGATATACTTGCAATCTTCCAATATAAATTCGGCGTCGGCGTTCTCCGGTCTCCAGCTCTTGAAAGCCTCCAGGTCCAACACGTCGTTGTCGACGATGTTCACGTCCACGTGCAGCGGCGATGTCTCATATTGATCTTTCAGGCCGAAGGAAACATACTTGTTCGTGCCGTTGATGCGGTACACGAAGTTCGAACGTCCCTGGATCATGCCCTGGTTGATGAGCTTTTTAAACGGCTCCTGTTCCACTACCAGCCCCAAGTCATACATAAACTTGTTCCAGAAGCGAGAGTACAGCAAATGGCCCGTGGCGTGCTCAGAGCCCCCGATGTAGAGGTCCACGTTGCGCCAGTACTTTACAACATCCTCATCGGCAAAGGCACTGTCGTTCTGCGGGTCCATGTAGCGGTACCAGTACCAGCTACTTCCTGCCCAACCCGGCATAGTGCTCAGTTCATACTCATATTGATTCTCATACTTCCAGTCCACGGCGCGGCCCAGTGGCGGCTCGCCTGTTTCGGTGGGCAGGTACTGGTCGATCTTTGGCAACTCCAGCGGCAGCTCCTCCACTTTGATCAGGTGCGGCACGCCGTCTTTAAAGTATACCGGCACCGGCTCGCCCCAATACCGCTGGCGGCTGAACACGGCATCACGCATGCGGTACTGCGTGCGGCCTTTGCCTACGCCCAGCTCCTCGGCTTTGGCGATGCCTGCTTTGATAGCCTCTTTCACCTCCAGCCCGTTCAAAAAGCCGGAGTTGATGATCTTGCCTTCTTTGCCTGCGTAGGCTTCCTCCTCAATGTTGCCGCCTTCCACTACCTGCGGAATCGGCAGGCCGAAGTGCTTGGCGAAGGCATAATCGCGGCTATCGTGGCCCGGAACGGCCATGACGGCTCCTGTACCGTAACCAGCTAGTACGTAATCGGCAATCCAGATTTGTACTTTATCGCCGGAAAGCGGGTTGACGGCGTAAGCGCCTGTAAACACGCCGCTTACGGTTTTTACATCCGTCATGCGCTCGCGCTCCGAGCGGTTCTTGGCCACGTTCACGTACTCCTCCACCGCAGCGCGTTGCTCCGCTGTCGTAATTTGCTCCACCAGCTCATGCTCCGGCGCCAGCACCACAAACGACACCCCGAAAATTGTATCGATACGGGTGGTAAATACTTTGATCTTATCCGCTGCGCCTTCTATAGAAAAATCCAGCTCGGCGCCCACGGATTTACCGATCCAGTTGCGCTGCATCTCCTTGATCGGCTCCGGCCAGTCTATAGTTTCCAGGCCCTGCAGCAAACGCTCCGCATAGGCGGTGATGCGCATCATCCACTGGCGCATTTTCTTGCGCTCTACCGGGTAGCCGCCGCGCTCCGACACGCCGCCTACTACTTCGTCGTTGGCCAGCACCGTTCCCAGGGCAGGGCACCAGTTCACCACGGCTTCGGCCACGTATGTCAGTCTATACTTGAGCAGAATTTCTGACTGCTGCTGCTCGTTCATACTTTTCCACTCTTCAGCGGTAAAGGCGGGGGTGTCTTCGTCGCAGGCAGCGTTCACGTTGGCGTTTCCGTTGGCTTCGAACGCAGCGATGATCTTGTCTATGCTTTCCGCTCTATCAGAAGTGTAGTTGTAGTAGCTGTTAAACAGCTGCATGAAGATCCACTGCGTCCATTTGTAGTAGTTGGGTTCATAGGTGCGGATTTCGCGCTCCCAGTCAAAAGAGAAACCGATGTTCTTCAGCTGCTCCACGTAGCGTTCAATGTTCTGCTCGGTGGTGATGGCCGGGTGCTGGCCCGTCTGGATGGCGTACTGCTCGGCTGGCAGACCAAAGGCGTCGAAGCCCATCGGGTGCAGCACATTATAACCTTTCAGGCGCTTGTAGCGGCTCACGATGTCAGAGGCGATGTAGCCAAGCGGGTGGCCCACATGCAGGCCCGCGCCGGAAGGGTACGGGAACATATCCAGGGCGTAGTACTTTGGCTTATCACTGGTGGCCGTGGCTTTAAACGTCTGGTTCTCTTCCCAGTAACGCTGCCACTTCTTCTCAATCTGGTTGAAATTATACTCTGACATCTTGTATCGCTATACTTATACTTTAAAGTTGAAGTGCTAAGATAATTCTAAAATGTTAAATGTTGCATGTTCCGGTGCCGGAAAGGGGGGCTGCGCGTATTATTTATACTTTCCCAGTCATATTGTATCGGGCTACGTATATTTGCTGAAATTTAAACAGCACAGAAGGCATTTATGGCGATTTCACTCGACAACCTCCGCAGAGGCAAGAAGTACAGGCTTACGAACTATGGCGAAACCCATGAGTTTCAGGTGGTGGAGATGCCGCAGGAGGAGGTGTACCGTGTAAAGGACCTGCTGACGCTGGAGACATACCTGCTGAACGACCTGATCAAGTATGGCAAAGGCAAAGACTACGACCTGGAAGAGCTGTAGCCCTAGCCGCGGCTAACGCTGCCTTTTTTCTCCCAGTGGCTTTTTAAGATCACATTGCCCTGTGGTTGCCGCACGATGCGGCGCACAAAACGCTCCCCGGCTATACTTCCGTCTTCGTTGCGTTTGCCTATAAACAACGTCACAGGCTCGCCCAGTTCGTTGGTGATAAACGTGATGTCTTTTCCGGAGAATTTCTGATCAAAGCGCTGCTGCGGCTCATATACTTTCTCTAAAAGTTTTTCGAGTTTGGGGCTGATCGGCATGGGTGACACGTTGTATCAATATGTATCTTATACTTCTGGTAAGTGTACCGCTGTTTAGTAAAAGTAGTTACGCACCGCTGGTTAGCCACTTAAATGCCGTATCAGGGCTGTAAAAAGTTCTGAGATCGATTTGTCCGGGGCGCAGTTCCTGTACCTGGTCAAACATCTTCAAGGTTATGAGTTCCTGCATGGCATCAGAGGGGATCACGCGCGCATAGCGCTCCAGCCGGAGCCTCTTCAGGAAATCGGCGCCAAACGCGGAGGCCCAGCGCTGCAGGCCCACATCCATACTAATGCCCGCGCTGTTGATCGAAAGAAACAGCCTTAGGCCGTGCTCCAGGCATTCCTCCAGACTTTTCGAAAAAGCTTGCTTAAACTCCTCATCCGTTGGCTGCCTCAGCCAGGTAAGCTTCAGCAGGCTTAATCCGGGCTCTACTTCCACGGTGGCGTACTCTTTTTGTAACACAAGCATAGGCAGGCTTTCAGAAGAGGTGTGCGATGTTTTTCTATAGATTATTACTACGTAAGCGAAGTATAGGTGTAAAGTATTGGGTAAGATTTTCTAAAACTAAGGGAATGTTTGGATATTCCATGCGATTATCGGCTAACGCTGCGTTCTATGGATCGTATAGTATGAACGAACGGAAGGGAATTTTATGCAAGCACATCAGCCGCACTACTTTGTGTATATTTTTAGCGACCAACCCCGCGAGAAGGTGGAGATAGGCGTTTCAGGAGACCTGCAGGAACTGTCGCACACTATGGCACTGCCAACAGAGAGTAGCCTGCCTTCTCAACCGGCAAGGCTGGTGTACTACGAGCATTACCGCCAGGAGGAGGAGGCGCGAAGCCGCGAGCAGCAGCTGAAAAAGGGCAACCACGACGCCACCATCCGCCTAGTGGAGTCGATGAACCCCAACTGGCTAGACCTGAGCGATACGTTGGTTGATTAGGGCTCGGCTTTGCGCTTAGCAGCTTTTGCGCCGAAACGCCGCATTCCAGTGGACTTTGGTGCTTCAGTTGTTTACCTTTGCCCATGTCTGCGTGGCAAGGCATCTTTTCCATTGTATGCCTTCTTAAGATTTATCTACTTTGCTAAAAAAAATCAATAACCTCAGCGAGAATATTCGGCTGCAGCTGTTTGTTGTGCTGGTGGGCGTGGTGCTTCTGATCGCCAAATTCCTGGCCTTCATGCTCACAAACTCCAACGCCATCCTTACCGACGCGCTGGAATCAATCATCAACGTGGTGGCCGGTGCTTTCTCCCTGTACAGCCTGGTGCTCTCGGCCCGGCCCAAAGATGAGAACCACCCTTACGGGCACGGCAAAATCGAGTTTGTGGCCGCCACCTTGGAAGGGGCGCTTATTCTGGTGGCCGGCGGTGCCATTATCGTCAAATCCATACTTAACCTGATCAAGCCTATCCCGCTTTACCAACTGGACCTGGGCATTATCCTGACCGCCGCAGCGGGACTGGTAAACTATATTGTAGGATTTATTACGGAGCGGAAAGGCAGGCAGAACAACTCGCTGGTGCTGGCTGCGGGTGGCAAGCACCTTAAAACTGACGCTTACTCTACGGTGGGTATTCTCATTGGGCTTTTGCTCATATACATTACCGGCATGGTGTGGCTCGATAGTGTGGTGGCGATTGCTTTCGGGCTGATGATCGGCTTTACCGGCTACCGCATTCTCAGGTCTTCCATTGCAGGCATCATGGATGAAGCAGACTATGAGCTACTGCAGCGCATTGTGCAGGCCCTGAGCGAAAACCGCCGCGAGAACTGGATCGACATACACAACCTGCGCGTTATCAAGTATGGCTCCACGCTCCACATTGACTGCCACCTGACGGTGCCCTGGTACCTGAACGTGCAGGAGGCGCACGACGAGGTGGAGGCCGTGGCGCAGCTGGTGCGGGAGAAGATCGACCCAAGCATAGAGCTCTTCATTCATACTGACCCCTGCATTTTGCCGTCCTGTGCGGTGTGCACTAAATCCGATTGCCAGGTGCGCCGGCAGCCATTCCGGGAGCGGGTGGAGTGGGATTTCGAGAAAGTGATCGCGGACCGTAAACATGGCTTGTACTAAATGGAAAATCAAAAGTATAGAATAGCTGTCGTGGGCATTGGCGGCGTGGGCGGCTACTACGGCGGCAGGCTGGCGCAGCGCTTTGCCGGAGACGATAAGTATGAAATCATCTTTGTAGCCAGAGGCGCGCACAAAGAGAAAATAGAGCAGGAAGGGCTGAAGCTGGAACTGGAGCAGGAAACCCTGACAGTGCTCCCAGATGTGGTGACGGACAAGCCTGGAGAGCTCGGACAACTCGACCTCATCCTGTTCTGCGTGAAGAGCTACAGCCTGGAGCAGGTGGCCGAGCAGTTTGCCCCAAGTATAACTTCGGAGACCATGATTTTGCCCTTGCTGAATGGCGTGGAAAGTATAGAATACCTGCAGCGGCGCTTCCCGGAGGCGCAGGTGCTGTGGGGCTGCGTGTACATCATCTCCAGCATCAAAGCACCCGGCGTGGTGCAGGTGCAGGGCAAGTATAACCGCCTAGTGTGGGGCAACCCAAAGCTCCCGCAGGATAAACTACAGCATATAAAATGGCTTTTCGACGATGCCGGTATCAATCACGAATACTATGAGCAGGAGGTAGAGGCGAAGGTATGGGAGAAATTCTCGTTTATCTCGCCGGTGGCCAGCCTTACCTCGCTTACGCATCAAAGTATGGGCCGGATCATGGAGCAGGAGCCGCTGCGGCAGCAACTACAGCAGTTGATGCAGGAACTGGTACAGGTGGCAAAAGCCAAAGGTATACACCTGCCGCAGGACATGGTGGCGCGCAACCTAGCGGTGGTGGAGAAACTGCCGCAGGGGGCTACCTCCTCCATGGAGCGCGACTTTGCGGACGGCAACAGAACCGAGCTGGAAAACCTGACCGGCTACATTGTGCGGGAGGCCGAGAAGTACAGGGTGGAGGTGCCGATTTATGAGCAGGTATACCGGGAGCTGAAGGGTCTTTAATTGTTAAATTGTTAGATTGTTAAATGGTTGGTTCAGTTAGAGTAAGAATTTCATGAGTGCTAATTATTGCTTTCGTGCTTTATTTACTCAAGAAACAACCAGCAACCAACAACTAACAACCAACAATCACAACAGCATAAACCGCTTACCCGGCAGCGCCTTTACCATTCCTTTAAACTCCAGCCCTAACAGCACCGAGGCCAGCAGACTTATAGGCACCTGTGCCTTCCAACTCAGGTTGTCCATGTGCTCCTCGCGGCTTTGCTGCAGCACTTGTAGTACTTTGAGTTCATCCTCGTTAAATTCAGTGGGGTCGAAGGCGGAGGTTTTCTTTTTGGCAGCGGCCTCATCCTCCAAATCCCAGTTCAGCAGCTCCACCAGGTCCTGCACCGAAGTATAAGCCACGGCTTTCAGCGATTTGATCAGGTGGTTGGTACCTTCCGAAACAGGAGAAGTGATATTGCCCGGCACAGCCATTACCTCCTTGTCATAGCTGTGGGCGATGTCGGCGGTGATAAGGGTGCCGCTTTTCATAGCAGCTTCTACTACAATGGTGCAGTCGCTCATGCCGGCGATGATGCGGTTGCGGGCCGGAAAGCGCGGGGCATCGGGTTTGGTGCCGAAGGGGTTTTCGGTTATCAAGCCACCCTGCGTGAGCATGCGTTCGGCATACTTGCGGTGCACGGCCGGGTAAATCGTCTCGGGTCCGCTGGCCATCACACCGATGGTAGGCAAGCCCGCCTGCAGCGCCGCCCGGTGCGCCACCACGTCCACGCCATAAGCCAGTCCGCTCACGATCATGGCGCTATAGGGCTTCAGTTCCTCCACAATGCGCTCCGTTACCGTCTGGCCATAAGTGGTTATCTGCCTGGTGCCTACCATGCTGATGATGCGGCGTTGGTTGAGGTTGGCGTTGCCCCGGAAGTATAAAAGCGTGGGCGCATCCGGAGTTTGTTTCAGCCGGTCCGGAAACCTGGGCGAAGTATAAAACAGCAGCTGCACCTCCTCTTCCTCCGCACGCTTTACCCACTCCTCCGCCTGCAGCAGCGTGGCTCTGGCGTTCTCTTTTATACTTTGGATGAGTTTGGGCCCCACGCCCGGGATCTTTTGCAACCTGGCCGGCGGTGCCTCAAAAACAGCCTTTGGCGAGCCGCAATAGCTCACGAGCTGGCGCGTTAGCTGGGCACCCACACCGGGCATGCGGGTAATGGCAACCTCGTAGATATTCTGTTCCTCTACCATAGGTAAAGAACTACGCAGCTTTTAGGCTTTGGTGTTCAGTTGGTCTTTGATGCCCAGCAGAAACGCCTTTACCTTCTCCAAAGATTCCACCATCTCCATCTTGTCCTTGGCCTGCACCGGCTTGTTTTTCATCACCTCACGGGCACCCTGTATGGTATAGCCGCGCTCCTTTACCAGGTGATAGATGGTGCGCAGCGTCTCTATGTCTTTGGAAGTATACTGCCGGTTGCCTTTCTTATTCTTCTTCGGTTTGATTTGCTCAAACTCGGTTTCCCAAAAGCGAATGAGCGATGGGGCTACGTCGAACATGCCGGCTACCTCGCCGATGGTATAGTATTGCTTCTCTATTTCTTTTTCCTTGTATGGCATAATGGTCTGTCTTTAATAAGGCAATGCAGGCGTAATTTTTAAGCAATTGTTCCTGATTACGGCTAAATATGCTACTTTTGCCTATAATGTGCTTGTAGGTAAGTGTCAGGTTAATGGCATTACCGTTTGGCAAAAATTAGATATTTTTCGCTCTTAAACAACAAGTATAGCACTTAGTATCTAAAGGCTTAACACTCATACATGAACTCAGCTGAGATTAGACAAAAGTTCTTGGACTTCTTTGCTTCCAAACAGCACCAGATCGTGCCTTCTGCGCCCATCGTGGTGAAGGATGACCCCACCCTGATGTTTATCAACTCGGGCATGGCGCCATTTAAAGATTACTTCCTGGGCAACAAACCCGCGCCTTACAAGCGTGTGGCCGATACGCAGAAGTGCCTGCGCGTGAGTGGAAAGCACAACGACCTGGAGGAAGTAGGCTACGATACCTATCACCACACCATGTTCGAGATGCTGGGCAACTGGTCGTTTGGCGATTACTTTAAAAAGGATGCCCTGGCTTGGTCATGGGAGCTTCTGACGGAAGTATACAAACTCTCTAAGGACAGGCTGTATGTTTCGGTGTTTGAGGGCGATGCGTCGGAGAACCTGCCGATGGACCAGGATGCTTATGACATCTGGAAGACGATGATCGCCGAAGACCGCATCCTGATGGGCAACAAAAAAGATAACTTCTGGGAGATGGGCGATACCGGCCCCTGCGGTCCGTGCTCTGAGATCCACATCGACCTGCGCTCTGAGGAGGAACGCGCCAAAGTTGATGGAAAAACACTGGTGAACGCCGACCATCCGCAGGTGGTGGAGATCTGGAACAACGTATTCATGGAGTTTAACCGTTTGGCCGACGGCACGCTGGTAAAATTGCCTGCCCAGCACGTAGATACAGGTATGGGCTTCGAGCGTCTGTGCATGGCCATCCAGGGCAAGCGCTCCAACTATGACACGGATGTTTTCCAGCCGCTGATCCAGATTATTGCCAAAGAGGCTGGCGTAACCTACGGCCAGGACGAGAAGACAGACGTTGCCATCCGTGTAATCGCCGACCACATCCGCGCCATTTCCTTTACCATTGCCGACGGGCAGCTGCCGTCTAACAACAAGGCCGGCTACGTGATCCGCCGCATCCTGCGCCGTGCGGTGCGCTACGGCTTTACGTTCCTGGACTTCAAAAAGCCATTCCTTTACAAGCTAACGGAGGTGCTGGCAGAGCAGACATCGCATGTGTTCCCGGAGCTGAAGCAGCAGCTGAGCTTTGTGCAGCGCGTGATCGAGGAAGAGGAGAACGCTTTCCTGCGCACGCTGGAGAACGGCCTGAAGCGCCTGGATGCGCTGGAGGAAAGCTTTAAGCAGAACAACTACACCATCGACGGCAAAACGGCCTTCGAACTATATGATACATTCGGCTTCCCGCTGGACCTAACCGCTTTGATCGCCCGCGAGAAGGGGCTGAAAGTTGACGAGCTGGGTTTTGCCACGGAAATGGAGCAGCAGAAGAACCGTTCCCGCAAGGCTTCCGCCACCGAGCAGAGCGACTGGGTTATACTTCAGCCGGACGTGGTGAACGAGTTTGTGGGATACGACTGCGATGTAACCGACTCCCATATTGTGCGCTACCGCCAGGTAAAAACCAAGAATAAAAACGAGTACCACATCGTGCTGGACAAAACACCGTTCTACGCCGAGAGCGGCGGACAGGTGGGCGATGTGGGCTTCCTGGTATCGCACGATGAGCGCGTGGAGGTGCTGGACACGAAGAAAGAGAACGATCTTATACTTCATATCACCAGTAAGCTGCCGCAGAACGTGGAGGCTGGTTTTGTCGCCGAGATCGATGCGGAGCGTCGTAACCTGATCCGTAAAAACCACTCGGCTACACACTTGCTGCACTCCGCTTTAAGAAAAGTATTAGGCGACCATGTGCAGCAGCGCGGCTCACTGGTAAACGAAAAGATTTTGCGCTTCGACTTCTCCCACTTTGCCAAGGTAGAGGATGCCGAACTGCGCCAGATCGAGCATATCGTGAACGAACGCGTGCGCCAGGCCATCCCTTTGGACGAGCGCCGCAACGTGCCGATTGACGAAGCAAAAGGCATGGGCGCCACCGCCTTGTTTGGTGAGAAGTATGGCGACTTCGTGCGCGTGATCACTTTTGGTAGCGATTATTCTGTGGAGCTTTGCGGCGGAACGCACGTGCACAACACCGGCAACATCGGCTACTTCAAGATCATCTCCGAAAGCTCAGTGGCCGCCGGCGTGCGTCGTATTGAAGCCATCACCGCTGGGGCAGCAGAGGAATACATGCAGCAGCAGTTGAACGAGCTGAACGCGGTGCGCGAGGTGCTAAACACGCAGAGCAATGTATCAGGAGCGGTACAGAAGATGCAGGACGATCTGAAGGCCATGCAAAAGCAGCTGGAGCAATACGAGCTGAAGCAACTAAGCAGCCTGAAAGATTCTCTGGCTCAGAAAGCGCAGCAGCTGGATGGCATTAACCTGATCACCGAGCGCGTGGACCTGAGCTCTGCCGATTACCTGAAGAAGCTGGCTTTCGACATGCGTCAGGTAGTGGAGAACCTGGTGCTTATACTTGCCGCTGAGATAGATGGCAAGCCACAGATCGCGGTGATGCTGTCGGATAACCTGGTGCAGGAGAAGAACCTGAACGCAAGCCAGATGGTGCGCGAACTGGCCAAGGAGATCAAAGGCGGCGGCGGCGGACAGCCGTTCTATGCTACAGCAGGCGGCAAAGACGCAAGTGGCTTGAACGCCGTGCCTGCCAAAGCTGTAGAACTAGTAAAGAACTTAATGAATAGTTAATAATGATTAATCAATAATGAATAATGATGGAGGTGAGTTCGAAAATCAATTACTCATTCATCATTACTCATTAATCATTAAACAAATGGATAAAGCGATAAGAGATAAATACCAGGCCATTATTGGTTTAGAGGTACACGCGCAGTTGCTCACCGAAAGCAAGGCCTATTCTTCCGACTCGACAGAGTATGGCATGCTGCCCAACACCAACCTGAGCGAGATCACCCTGGCGCACCCGGGAACTTTGCCGCGCGTGAACAAGCGCGTGGTGGAGATGGCCGTGAAAATGGGACTGGCTACGAACTGCGAGATCACGAAGCATAACGTGTACGCCCGTAAGAACTACTTCTACCCGGACCTTCCGAAGGGCTACCAGATCACGCAGGATAAAACCCCGATCTGTACACATGGCCATATCCTGATCAAAGATGCTGCCGGAGAGGAGAAGCAAATCGGTATTACCCGCATCCACATGGAGGAAGACGCCGGTAAATCGATGCACTTGCCGGGCGAGGTGGAGACACTGGTGGACTTTAACCGTGCCGGCGTGCCGCTGATCGAGATTGTATCGGAGCCGGATATCCGCGACTCGGAGGAGGCCTACAACTACCTGATCGAGATCAAGCGCCTGGTGCGTTACCTGGACATCTGCGACGGCAACATGGAGGAAGGCTCTTTGCGTTGCGATGCCAACATTTCAGTCATGCTGAAGGACTCACCGCTGTGGGGTACGAAAGTGGAGGTGAAGAATATGAACTCCTTCCGCAATGTGCAGCGCGCTATTGAGCACGAGATCGAGCGCCAGATCATGGTGCTGGAGAACGGCGGTAAGGTAGATGGCGAAACCCGTAACTTCGACTCGAACACCGGCACCACCACGGCCATGCGCTCTAAGGAAACACTGAACGACTACCGCTACTTCCCGGAGCCGGACCTGCCGCCGCTGGTGATCGAGCAGGAGTGGCTGGAAAGCGTGAAGGCAGCCATGCCGAGTTTGCCGCAAGAGCTCTACAAGCGCTTTGTAACAGAGTTTGGCCTGCCGGAGTACGACGCGGCGGTGCTGACGGATGCTAAAGAGATTGCGTTATACTTTGAGCAACTGGCAAACCACACCAAAAACTATAAAGCCGCTTCCAACTGGGTAATGGGGCCTGTAAAGTCATACCTGAACGAGCTGCAGCTGCACATCCGGGATTTTCCGCTGAAGCCGGAACAAATTGCGCAGCTGATCGCTTTGGTAGATGAGAATAAGGTAAGTCACTCAGTGGCAGCCAAGAAGATCTTCCCATACATGGTGGAGCATCCGGAGTACACAGCTCAGCGCGTGGCCGAGGAGGAGAACCTGCTACAGGAGTCTAACTCCGACGAGCTGGCACAGATTGTGCAGCAGGTGTTGTCTGAGAATCCGGCAAAAGTGGAGGAGTACAAAGCCGGCAAGCAGTCGCTGATTGGCATGTTTATGGGGGAGATCATGAAAAAGACGAAAGGCAAAGCCGATCCGAAAGTGACAAACCAACTCCTTAGAGAAAAATTGAACGCATAAATAGGTCAACTATGAAATTTAGAAGCATCTTAGCTGTCGCCTCGGCTACGGCTATACTTGCCAGCTGCCAGGGCAACAAGTCAGCCACCAACGGCGACAACTACACAATAGAAGGTAAGCTAAATAATGCCACACCCGGCCAGGTATACTTATTTGAACTGGGGGAGCAGAGCTTTGAGCCGCGTGATACCGCTCAGTTGAGCAAAGAAGGCAACTTTACGTTTTCTGGCAAGATCGACGAACCTACCTTTTACCGCATCTCCTTAGACCAGCAGAATGGTTTGATGCTGGTGGTGGAAGAAGGTAAAATTGAGGTGGAGGCTGATGCCAAAGACCTGAACGGTACGGCCAAGGTAGAAGGCTCTGAAGAGTCGAAGCTGTTTATAGAGCTTAATAACTTGGTGAACGATACCCGCAAGAAGCAGCAGGAACTGGAGCAGGGTTTTGCGAAAGCCATGCAGGAAGGCAACGAGGCAGAAGGTGAACGCCTGCGCGGTGAGTACTTTAAGCTGCAGGACCAAATAAAGAATTTCATCGCGCAGCACCCGAAGTCCATTGTCTCTGCTTTTGGAACAGCTAGCCTGGTAGACCCCGTGAATGATTTTGCCTTTGCCGATAGCATGGCTACGTTGTATACCAAGTACATCCCAAACTCCAAGTACACTGCCATGGTGAACGAGCGCCTGAAGCCGCACCGTAGCACAGCTATTGGGCAGGTGGCGCCAGAGATTACGCTGCCTACTCCGGATGGCGGCACTAAGTCACTGTCCTCGCTGCGTGGCAAGTATGTTTTAATTGACTTTTGGGCCAGCTGGTGCGGACCGTGCCGCAAAGAGAACCCAAATGTGGTGAAGATGTATAACCGGCTGAAGGACAAAGGCCAGGGCTTCGAGATTTTCGGCGTTTCCCTGGACCAGTCGGAGGAAAAGTGGTTGGCAGCCATTGAAAAGGACCAGCTTACCTGGCCGCACGTGTCTGACCTGAAAGGCTGGGAGAGCAGCGCAGCGCAGCTCTATAACATCACGGCCATCCCACAGACGGTGCTAGTTGATCCGGAAGGAAAAATCGTAGCCAAAGGCCTGCGAGGTGCGGAACTGGAGCAGAAGCTTGAGTCTTTGCTGAACGAAGGGTAAGGGTTACCGGATCATTTGATCTTTTGACATAATTAAAGAGCGGCCTTGCAACATTGGAAGGCCGCTCTTTTTATGCTTTACCGAAAGCTTTCGGAGTATAGGCTATACTTTGAACGTTCTCTGCAAGGCGCCCCACAGCATTTTTTTATGCTCCACGTTATCTGCCAGCATTTTAAGCGCCTGTGAGAAAACCACCGGCACCGACCCAACTGTTACCGGATTATAAAGCGTAAACTTCTCGTGCGGCAGCGCTGTCTCGATGCGGCTGGCAAAGCTGATGATATAGTTTACCTGCAGCTCCTTCTGCAGTTCCTCGAACAAGGCCAGTTCTCCGGAAATATTATTTACATACGCCACATCGGATGGCTGCAGCCCAATGGCCGAAAGGATCTTCTGCAGGAACTGCAGCTGTGGCAGATGGGCAAACTCAGCCTCCGGAATAGTTACCAGCACCACAACGCCTTTCCTGTTTTCCCCGGCAACCTTATACTTCTGCTTTTGCGCGGCGGGCTCCTTTTTCGGAATTTTTGGCAGCTCGTGCACGTGCTGCTTGGCAGCCACCGGCTCTGGCGGTACCATGGCCTCAGGAGCCGCTACCGTAGCCGGTGAGGTGGCATCTTCCTCGGCTGGTTTAGGTGCTGGTGCAGTCGCAGGCTCAGCAATTTTAGGCGCAGGCAAAGCAATATCGCCCTCAACCAGGTAAACTGTTTCGGGTATAAAGCTCTTCAGGAACTCATCGCTAATATCTGCTTGTAAGCATGGCATGTAGATTTATCCTTGTGCGTCTTCCTTGATGTCAAAAATAGAGCGTAGCTCGTTTGCCTCGCTTGGTTTCATGCGGCCGGCAAGTACCAGGCGCAGCTGGCGGCGGCGCAGGGCCCCATCATATAAGCTGATCTCTTCTTCGGTTTCTGGAACAGCTTCGGGCACATCAATCGGGTTGCCCAACTGGTCTACGGCCACAAAGGTAAAGAAAGCTTGGTTCGACATAACCTTCTTACCGCTTGGGATATCCTCAGCATACACTACAATGTGCACCTCCATGGAGGAGTTAAAGGCGCGGGTAACCTTGGCTTCCAGCGTCACCACGTTCCCCAGCTTTATACTTTCAGCGAAAGAAACATTGTCTACAGAGGCTGTCACCACGATGCGGTTAGAGTGTTTCTGGGCCGCGATAGCCGACACAATATCCATCCAGTGCATCATTTTTCCGCCCATCAGGTTGTGCAGCGTGTTGGTGTCGTTGGGCAACACCAGCTCCGTCATGATAACATAAGAGTCAGATACTTTTTTTTGTTTGCGCATTGTATAAGCGATGATTTTGATGCAAAGATACGCTTAAGCCCCGAAACGGTAAAATATACTTCATCTCTTTGGGCAGGTACAACCTAAGCGTAACAGGCATTGCGGCCGGCGCAGCATGAGGAAGGCACCTGCCGTTAGGTACAGGTGCCATGTTATCATCAGCCAACGAAATGGCAGTGTTTCTTAGTTGAACTTCTGTGCGTAGCCGCTTTTCTCCAGGAAGGCAGCGTAATCCTGTATCCTCAGGATATCCCGCACGGCTTGTTTTTTATCTGTAGCCTTGTTATAGTAGGCTTCGCAGATTTTGTACCCCATGTAGTAGCCAAGGTCAGCAGGCCTCTCTTTCATGTTTTCGCCGTTGTAGAGCCAGTTGCTGACGTCACCTTGGTGCATGCCTGCCCGGAACTCCTCCCAAAGCGCCTGCTCGTGCTTATCGCCGTAGGCATGCGCCACTTTATTAATATGACCGTTTGCGGCAAGGGTAGCTACGAAGTCTGCGGCTCCCTCGCCTATACTCATGCCCAGCAGCGTGGAGTCTCCCTTAGAGTCTCTCTGTAGAATGTGAATGAACTCATGGATCACTACCAGGTCGATCTGGTCCATGGGCTTGAGTACGGCTTTGTGCCAGTTTCCGAGCTCCTCCGTGGGGGTGTTAGGGTATAAACCAAACATGTCCACGCCTATCACAGGGTCATCTGCAATGGTGCCGGCAGAGTTCATCGCTCCGACGACGAAGTATACACGGGGGATATTTGTGTCGGGATAGAGTTCCTTTAGCCGCCCATAGTGTGCCTGCATTTTGGGCACTGCCTCCTGCAGCTTATGGGTATGTCCTTTTAGTTGTGTGTAATATTGAGGGTGCCTGTTGATGACCTTTTGCAGGTATGCAGCATTCCTGATGCGGCCGGGCGTGAACTGCTTTACACCGGCTGATGCTTTCTGCAGGTATTCTTCGTCCAGCACCCGCACAGAGTCTTCTTTGCTTTGTGCCTCTTTCAGTTTATCAAAGGCATTCCAGAAGAGGTCAACATCCGAGGTGACGATCTGGAAAGAAGCCTGGCTATAGCCAGCAGCAGAGGTGAGCAGCAGTGTTAAAAGAGCATATAATTTTTTCATAGTTGTAGGTTTTTAGCTAAAGATAAGAGCTTAGGGCAAAAGGTTGCACTTACCTGCCTAATAAACAGTTAAAGCCCACTTTCGTGCTGGTAAAGCAGCTTCAGCTGTGAAGGCAGCGTGTGCCAATGTTTCTACAACTATAAAAGGGCGGGGGCAGGAAATGCGAGAGGTTATGCGCCGCCGTCCCAGCCGGAGCGGCCGAGCAACGGCACAAACTTAAAGTCTGTGAATTCCTCGCGGGTAAACTCGTTCTCACCGACTCTGGTAATGCGCAGCATTTTCTGCGTCTGCTCATCCCCGACAGGTATCACCAGTATGCCATCGGTCGTTAGCTGGCGCAGCAGCTCTTTGGGCACAACGGGAGCCCCGGCGGTCACAATAATTTTGTCGTAAGGCGCGTGGGCGGGTAAGCCCAGTGATCCATCGCCATGAAAGGTATGCGGTTTTAAACCATGCTTGCGGAAAAAGAGGCGGGCCTTCTCGAAAAGCGGCCGGTTATACTCAATGGTATAAACATTTGGGGTGATTTGCAGGAGCACCGTGCACTGGTAGCCGGAGCCCGTTCCGATTTCCAGCACCTTGTCGGTAGGCTTAAGCTGCAGCAGCTCCGACTGAAATGCCACTGTGTAAGGCTGTGAGATGGTTTGGCCTTCTCCAATCGGGAAAGCTTTGTCCTGGTAGGCCTGTTCCACAAAAGCCTTGTCGAAGAAGTAATGACGCGGTACAGTTTCGATGGCTTTCAGCACGCGCTCATCGTGGATGCCTTTCTCGCGAAGCTGTCTTACTAAAGCCCGGCGCATGCCTTTATGTCTGTACGTGTCGGTTTGCATGAGGAATTTGCTAGGGGTTTATGCTAAACTTACTGCCGGTTCAGGCGGCAGGTTTGCGAAAATAAGCATCCCTGGGCAATTTTACCTGCCATTTGCAGCATTTCCTGCGCATTATTTAGCCGGGCAGCTGTATGGCTGGCAGAATGATGTTAAATTTGAGGGATCGTTTTTCATTGCGGTTGAAATAGGAGCGCATCGCATCATTAACAGGAATATATATGTTTACAGGAATTATAGAGGCCCTGGGCCAGGTAAAAAATATCCGGGAAGAAGGCACTAACAAGCATTTCACGCTGAGCGGCCCCTTTACGCAGGAACTCAAAATTGACCAAAGCCTGGCGCATAACGGTGTATGTTTAACTGTGGTGGGCATTGATGATGAGGCCTACACGGTTACGGCCATTGATGAAACGCTGCAGAAAACCAACCTCAATAGCCTGAGCGTGGGGGATAAGGTAAACCTGGAGCGTTGCATGCAGGCCAACGGTCGCTTCGACGGGCACGTGGTGCAAGGGCACGTAGACCAAACCGGCGTATGCGAATCGGTGGAGGATGAGAACGGCAGCTGGCTGTTTACCTTCAGCTACGACCCCGGCAAGGGGAATGTAACGGTAGAGAAAGGCTCTATCTGCGTGAACGGCATCAGCCTGACCGTAGTCAACTCGCACGAAGACCGTTTTTCGGTAGCCATCATCCCTTATACCTATGAGCATACCAACCTGCACACCATAAAGCCCGGGCACACGGTAAACCTGGAGTTCGACATCATCGGGAAGTATGTGGCGCGCCTGTTGAACAGGTAAAGGCTGTTGGGCTTGCCAACCTGGCACGAGGAGGTTCCGTTAGAGGGTACAGTAACACAAAACTATACTTCTTATGCCTACGGAACAATACCATGAGCCAGCCAGCGAGCTGTCGCAGGAAACACGGACTTTTGCCCGCATGCTTACTTCAGTTATAGAAGAGGCAGAGGCCATTAACTGGTACGAGCAGCGCATCTCGGTGGAGAAGGATCCTCAAGCAAAAGCCATTATGCAGAACGCGCAGGAAGAGGAATTCAAGCACTTTGGGATGGACCTGGAATTTCTGCTGCGCAAAAAGCCGAAATGGCGCGAGATGATGAAGATTATCCTTTTCTCCGAAGGGGATATCGTGGAAAAAGGGGAGAAGGCGGAGGACTAGAACCTCCGCTCCTGCATCGCCATACTTTGGTCGATGCTCAGGTTTCCGGCGCCGCCAACAACCAAAGCCCAGGCCATACCTATTACCAGCAGGTGATATTCGTAGCCCTCGCCGGCCTGGTTGCCGCCCCAGTTCATAAAAAAGCCGTTTGGTAGGTGCACCGTAAGTATGATGCCTACAAAAAGGCCGATGAGGCACAAAGCCCACAGGCGCACCCAAAAGCCAAGGATCAAACAGATAGAGCCTATTACCTCAATAATGATGACGATCCAGCCCAGCCAGCCGGGAAGACCGGATATTTGCTCGAATGACTGCATGAAGCCTGCCGGCCCATGGCCGCCAAACCAGCCCAGAAGTTTCTGAGCGCCGTGCGGAAAAATGATCAAGCCCAAGAACACCCGCACTATAGTGAGGCTCCAGGTGTCGTGTGTGGCCAGAACTCTATCTTTAAAGAAACCCATATCCGATGCCGTCGTTTGTTCCCTCCACAGTACGAATATTCCGGAAAGATAGATAAGCTACGGCTGCCGGTTAAACTTAGGAAGGCTTAGATTAAACTTGATGGCCACCAGGCGGATAATGATGATCAGTAGCATGGAAGCGATGAAGCTGATGTTTCTTTCCACTTGCAGATACTCCAGGCCCAGGTAAAAAGACGCACCCACCAGGCAGGCGCTGGCATAGATTTCCTGCCGGAAGAGCACCGGCACCTCGTTGGTAAGCGTGTCGCGGATAACGCCGCCCATGACAGCTGAGAACATGCCCATGATGGCTGCTACCTCAGGGCTCGTGCCCAGCTCGAGGGCTTTCTCCATGCCTACCACCGTAAAAATGGCAATCCCCATGGTATCGAACAGCTGAAAGGTTCGGCGCAGTTGCAGCATCCACTTGTAAAAGAGGCCACTGGCAAGTATGGAAGCAAAAATAACGTAGAGCACTGTGGTGTCCTGTATCCAGACAAGTGGGTAGCTGCCCAGCATGATATCACGGAGACTGCCGCCGCCGATGGCCGTGACAAAGCCCGTGAAGGCAGCGCCGAACCAATCCTGCTCCCGGTCCCGCTCACTCACCGCCAGCGCCCCGGACATGGCAAACACGGCGGTTCCTATTAACTCAAGTATATATTGTATGCTCAATCTCTTACGTGTAAAGCGGCAATATAAGGGGCTTTAGCTTAGGAAAAAACATGTTGGCCCATACGCTTACATCAGCCCGAATTTCAGCCCGAAGAAAAAAGTGCGTGGCCTGGCCGGGCCATACACATAGTTGCTGTCGCGGTAGCGGCCGGTGTCAAAATCGCTTTGGTAGGCGTTGAGGATGTTCTGTACGCCGGCGTGCAGCTGCAGGTCCTGCTTTATACTTTTGATGGTGAAGCGGTAAGCGAGTTTCAGGTTGTTTTCTACAAACGTAGGAGAGGAGTACAGCTCATCCTCCACCACGCCCGGCGCCCCTGCAAAGTGCGGCACCAGCATCGGCCCCGTCAGCACGCCCGAGAAAGTGGCGTTGAAACGGCCCTGCGGAAAAAAGGAAAGCACATAGTAGCCGTAGCTGCCTGGCGTGCGCAGGTAATCGCGCGTGCCCTGTATCTCGGAAGACCATTGCACCGGCGCATCATACCTGGAGCTTTGCACCGTTAGCCCCGTCTCCAGCTGAAACCGCTGGTCATAATTCAGGCGCCCTTCCAGGGTAATGCCTTTCACCGTAGAATGGCTGCCGTTCTTGCGCAGCAACTGCTGGTTGCCCTGCGCATCCGTCCCGATCTCCTCCAGCACAAAGGCGTTCTGCAGGCGCGTGTGAAAGGCGTCCAGCGTAAAACCATAGATCATATGCTCACCAGGCTTGTTAAAGTCCACGGAGGCGTTGAAGGCGTTGGAAGTCTCCTCCCGCAGCTCCGGGTCAAGCTGGACAAGCGAAATGCCGCCGCCTGCAAAGGCAATGTGCAGGTCGGTTTCGAAGGCCTGTGGTGCCTTAAAGCCGCGGGCGTAAGAGGCGCGTACCTGCGTGGTGGTGCCAATCTTGTAGAGCGCGTTCAGGCGGGGCGTAAAAACGAGCCCCTCCACGTTGCTGTGCCGGTTGGCCCTTACGCCGGAAAGTATGGTCAAGGCAGGGGTAAATTCCCAGTCGCTTTGCAGGAACAGGCCGGTCAGGCTGTTCTCCTGGTCTATCAGGTAGTTGTAGGCTTCAATCGCATCAAAAGTATCGTCATACTGATGCTCGGCCCCAGCTGTAAAAGTGTTGCTGCCGCCCAGGAAGCTGTGGGAAGTATGGTTCAACTGAAAACCACCCTGCAAGGTATAATTCCGCGTCTGCCCCCATCCGTCCGCCTGGTCTATGCCTGTGTAGTGGGTGCGTTTGGTGTTTTGGCCCGAGCCGTAGACACTGAAGGAGGATTTCCCGTTCCCGAGCCGGTGGTCCCAGTTAAAACCGCCTACCAATATGTTGTGCAGCCGGTACTCGGACTGGTCTGCACGGTCGGCAGGCTCATCCAGGCGGTTGCCGCCTTTGCGTTCTTCATAAATGCTCCAGCCGTTCACATCCAGTTTGTCTCTGTCGGTCGGCCTGAAAAAGGCATTAACGCCGAAGGAGTTGTTCTTCAGCTGCGCCAGCTCCGAGTAACCATCACGGTTGGCGTCATACGCTTCTTTGTCACGGTGAGAGGCGAAAAAGGAGGCGCCGGCGTTGCCTGCCTCGTTTACCGTGTTGGCGTTGGCATTGAGGAAGTGGTCCCACGCCTTGCCGTCTGTTAGGGAGGAGTTGCTCGAGAGGGTGAAGGTGCTCTCTTTGGGCTCTTTGGTGATGATATTCACGGTGCCGGCGATGGCGCTGGAGCCATATAGGATGGAACCGCCTCCCCGCACTACCTCTACGCGCTCCACCATATTGGCAGGAATTTGCTCTAAGCCATACAGGCTCATCAGGGAGGAAAAGACAGGGCGGCTGTTTATCAGGATCTGCGAATAGGAGCCCCCCAGGCCGTTCATGCGCAGCTGCGTGTAGTTGCAGGTCTGGCAGTCGGTTTCCATGCGCAGGCCCGGCTGAAAGCACAAACCCTCCGACAGGGTGTTGGACTGTGTGAGGTTAAACGTGCGGCTGTCCAGCACGTTCACTGCCACAGGGCTCTCCAGCCTTCGCCGTTCGGTCCGGGTGCCCGTCACCACCACCTCGTTCAGGGTGGCATTGGCCTCCGTGAGGGTGGTAGGCAGCATTACTGCGGAATCAGGATACACCTGTACAGGGTGCAGCTCCCTTTTATAGCCGATGGCTGTTACCATCAGCTCATATTTTCCAGCCGGGATCTTCTCCAGCGTATACTTCCCCTCCAGGTCGGTAGGGGCGCCCCAGGTCGTGCCTTTTAATAAGACGGTGGCGTAGGGAATAGCCTTGCCGTCAGCTTTTACAGTGCCTTTAACGGAACCATGCTGTGCAGCGGCGGTAAACGAGACGAGATGTAATAGAAGTAGTAGTGCGTTTCTCATAGTTTTAAAGTATAGCTATTTAATTTATTTGAAACGCAAAAGTATAAATTTAGATTTATCTAAAACAATGTTTATGCAAGTTTAATCTCTTCTGATGTTGATTATACTTTGGGTGGCATGGTAGAGGGAGGCCAACAAAAAAGCCCTGCAGGTATAACCGGCAGGGCTTGCTGTATTTTCTAAAAGTATGGACTCATGTATATTTTTCCCGGAGCAAAGCCGCTACTTTTTGCATGCCAGTACTTGCTTTTTCCTCGTACAGGTGCAGGTTAGGCCGCTTCCGCATGCTGGGCAGGTTCGGATCGATGACAAATACAGGCACGTCTGCCTCAACGAAATCCACCAGGCCGGCAGCCGGGTAAACGACCAGCGAAGTGCCCACAACCAGGAAGATCTCAGCCTGCAGCGTTTCCTCAATGGCTTTCTCCATCATCGGCACGGGTTCCCCGAACCACACGATGTTTGGCCGCAGCTGAGACCCGCGCTCGCACTTATCGCCTTTTTTCAGTTCCCAGCCTTCGATAGGGTATACCAGCGATGGGTCGAGGGTGCTGCGGCTCTCAAAGAGTTTGCCGTGGAGGTGGATGATGTTGGTGGAGCCGGCGCGCTCGTGCAGGTCGTCTACGTTTTGGGTGATGATGCGCACATCGAAGTCCTGTTCCAGGTCGGCCAGCGCCATGTGGGCCGCGTTTGGTTTTACGGTATGGGCATTCTTCCGGCGCTGGTTGTAGAAGTCCAGCACCAGCTCGGGGTTTTTATGCCAGCCCTGCGGCGAGGCCACCTCCATCACGTCATGCCCTTCCCACAGCCCGTCCGCATCGCGGAAGGTAGCAATCCCGCTCTCGGCGCTGATGCCAGCACCCGTTAACACCACCAGCTTCTTTTTCAAATCATCTATACTTTATGTTGCCTCAACCAAAGCCATACTTAAAACTTATATGCTCCGGAGCCGCTAAAGTTACAGTAATAGCTACGCCCTGCAACTATTTACAGGAAACCTACTTAAAATCTGACACCATGCAAGCCATCATCTTCTGCGGCATACAGGCCAGCGGCAAGTCCACCTTCTACAAAGAGCGCTTCTTTAACAGCCACGTGCGCATCAGCCTGGATCAGCTCCGGACCCGACACCGGGAACGGCTTTTCCTGGATACCTGCCTGAAAAGCCAGATGCGCTTTGTGGTAGACAATACCAACCCCACCCGGGCAGAGCGCGCAAAGTATATCCGTATGGCGAAAGCTGCAAAGTATGAGGTGATCGGCTATTTTTTCGAATCCGGTTCCGGCGATGCCGTGCGGCGCAACAGCCAGCGCAGCGGGCGTTTCCTGGTACCGGTTAAAGGCATTTACGGTACCCATAAGCGGCTGGAGAAACCCACGTTGAGCGAAGGCTTCGACAAACTATACGTTGTGCAACTGATGCCCTGGGGAGAGTATGAAGTATGGCAGGTACCGGAATAGGAAAGGCGCTAAATAAATTCATGGGGAGCTGGTGTACAGGCAATCTTCTGCGGTGCTATATTCGCTAAAATTTTTAGCTGTATGATTAACAGGAGCAATCGCCTTAACAACGTGTCGTATGACCTGTGCGGGCCGCTGTATGAAAAGGCGAAGGAGCTGGAGCTTTTGGGCCACCGCATTACCAAACTGAACATCGGCAATCCTGCCCCCTTTGGCTTTGAGGCTCCTGAGGAGGTGGTGCAGCATATTATCCGAAATCTGAGTAATGCCCAGGGCTACTCCGACCACAAGGGCCTGCTTAGCGCCCGCGAGGCTGTAAAGCGCTATTACGATAACAAAGGGATCTGGAATATAAGCAACGAGGAAATTTTTCTGGGCAACGGCCTGAGCGAGCTAATCATGCATGCGGTGGAGGCCCTGCTGAACGAAGGAGATGAGGTGCTGGTGCCGTCGCCGGATTACCCGCTCTGGACTGCCGCCGTGCGCTTCGCAGGGGGCAAAGCCGTGCACTACCGCTGCGACGAGGAGGCCGACTGGTTCCCGGATGTGCAGGACATCAAGCGTAAACTCACCAGCCGTACCCGCGCCGTCGTTATCATCAACCCCAACAACCCAACCGGCGCAGTATACTCTAAAGCGCTTTTGCAGGAATTGGTGGCGCTGGCCGAGGAGCACAACCTGGTTGTTTTCGCCGATGAGATCTACGATAAAATCCTGTATGATGAGACAGCGTTCACCTCTGCCGCCACCCTGTCTGAGGATGTGTTGTTCGTTACCTTCAGTGGCTTGTCCAAAAACTACCTGGCGGCTGGCTTCCGGGCGGGTTGGATGCTGGTGAGCGGTGCCAGGCATAAAGCAAAGGACTACATCAGCGGCCTGAATACTCTGGCAAGCCTGCGCGTGTGCAGCAACGTGCCGGCGCAGTATGCCATTGAGGCGGCCCTGGAGGGGCAGCAAAGTATAACCGACCTCACCAAACCCCATGGCAGGCTGGGGCGGCAGCGGGCGATCTGTTACGAGAAGCTCTCAGCCATGCCCGGCATTTCCTGTGTGAAGCCAAAGGGTGCTTTTTACATGTTCCCGAAGCTGGACGTAAAGCGGTTTAAACTACAGGATGACCAACAGTTTGCCCTCGATCTTCTCTCGGAGCAGCAGGTGCTGCTCGTGCCGGGAACGGGCTTCAACTATCCGCACCACGATCATTTCCGGGTAGTATACCTGCCAGAGCCGCAGGAACTGAGCCAGACGCTGGACAGGCTGGCGTCTTTCCTCAAAGCTTATCAGCAGGAGGGGTAAGAGTTGGAATATGCTGTACTTCAAAGTTTTATTGATAAGCTGTAGAAAAGTTGTATATTAAGAAAGAGGTATGTAACTTTTTTTTATGGCTTTTCAATCACGGTGGTGGTGCTTCGTATCTGAAACAACTCCACACATAGTGCAGATAAGCCGAGTAGACTTCCGTTTAGCAGTATGTTGTGTGGCATAGAAGTACAAAATGATTTTATCTAAAGAATAGAAATAAGAAGGGATGCAGATACAAACTATGGAATCTGAGCGTTTCCACTACCTCAAGAAGAAAAGGAAGTCCTTCAACAAAACACGAGTTTTAGGACCTTTCATTCTTCTCTTGTTAAATTCTCTTTTCATTTACTCCTTCAATCTGGATATAAATATTTCCATCATATTGTTTTCGTTATTGACAATATTCACCACAATAATTTGTGTATTTATTGCCCAGAATGCCATATCGAAGTTGGATAAACTTGTTGTAAAATTAGAGCTTCATGAAAGTGAATTATGCTTGACGCTAATAAAAGGAACAAGAGTTCTTCAACAAGGAAGTTATAGTTTGACAGAGCAAATAGTACCTGTAGTTGATAAAGAGTATAGTGCAATCGGAATAAGTGCCCAAGGAAAAGTAAACTATGTTGTAAGGGAGTTCTTCCCGAAAAGCATAGAAAAATTATTAAATAAAGAACATGAAAAGTAGACGTACAGGTATGGAATAAAATACGTCACACAACAAGGTTCAGCCTTTATGCTTGGCAAAGCCTCGCCCATCGGCTGCACGAGTAACGTTACATGGTATTAATGACTATCAAAGAATATAAGCTGAAAAATAAATCCTCTAGATAAATTCAATTAATGCATTACAATATTCTTCGAATAAGTTCAGACCCTAAAGTAATTGGTGTTAACAATGGGATTTATCAAATTGAACTTGACAAGTCATGCTTCTCAAATATCAAAGAGTATGAAAAATTCATTTTAGAATTTCCAGAAGATAGCAATGTAGACATAAATTATCCGCGGCCACTAATATATAGAGTTCTTAAAAAAGCAAAGCTTACTGACTTTATGGGGTACTCACAAAGCCTTATAGGAGTTCCTTTTGTTTTATCAGGCAAGGCGGTAAGAATCTTTAATGATTTCTCTTTAAAAGAGCACTCTTTGATTGAAATTGAATTCAAAGAAAATAAAGATAATAGCTACTACCTTTTTAGGTATCCTTTTACAGAGAATAGTACGATAAATTTTGAGAAGTCTGTGTTTTACACGCAAAGACCAGGGCAGGATAAGGTCTACCACAAAATCCACAGCGAAGATGATTTTAAGGTTTTCTGGAAGCAAAATGCCCTTTGGAGGGCTGAAAAGTTTGTACTAGAAGAATCTGAAGCAAACTATGATTGCATAAGATTACGAATTGGTGGAGTTTTTATCTCGGACAAGCTTCAGAAAGCAATAGAAGCAGCTGGATTAATAGGACAAAATATACCTAAAACTAATGCTCCTATTATAACATTTAATTAAAGTCAGTTCTGACAGATTATTTTCTCAGCAGAACATAAATCAAATAAAAGAACAACATCATACAACATAAACTAAACGTCAGGCATCGGCCTTAGGCCATATCCATCGTTTAGCAAAGCCGTTGTAAACATGATCCAAAAAAGTCTCTTAACTCTAGTATAAATCAATTCAGTTATTTTGATAAAGGAAGTTGATAATGTCTTTACTTGTAAGACCTTAATTATTTACTATTTTCGTCATTAAAGAATTTAACAGAGATAGTTTCTTTTATATTTTTTAAAAAATTTATTACTCTTCAATCCCTTTAATGAACAATTTAATTTCCAGATCACTGGTATTAGCAGTTGCAGTTTTACTTTCTTCCTGTCAGAAAGATGATAATGTTCCACACACCGATTATAGTATTAAATGTAACTCAGAGCTGGAGGTTATTAGTCAATATCCAAACGGATGGATCAAAGAGGCTAAAACAATAATTAGTTCAAATTCGGGAAGCAGAACAAAGGAAGAATTCGAATATTACCAAAACGGGTATATAAAATCCGCTAAACTATATCGAGTTCTTCCAACCGATCATTTATATATGGAAGTAAGTCGTAGCGAGGATAACAAACCATTATGGTCAAAATATTATTTGCCGGAGGGAAATGTTTGGTTCGAAACCGAATATGAAAATGGTCTTCCTTTAGTTAAAAAATTTTATAGTGAAGAAGGCATAGCTATTCATGAGTACGATGATGGAGAATTGATTTCAATAGAATACACGGCAGCGAATAATATTAGTAATAGTATCATTACTTATGATCAAGCGGCAGGAACAAGGAATGTGAATATTCTAAATAACGGCCAAACCATCCTAAATGAAAATTATCCAATCCAGGATCAAGTTGGTACAGGCTTTTACTCGAAGACATTTGTTCCGGTTGCCGACGTTTTCGAAGATATTGAAACGGTTTATAGAGACAAGAACTGGGGTAAATCTCTATTATCCTCTACTGACTGGAAATATGACATAAATTCTTTTAATGAGCTTATTTACCCTGAGCCCGCTGGTTTTCGTAAGTTGAATACCAAACTCGCTGTCAGCAACCCTATGTACCAGGCTATAATCGAGCAATATCCGGTAACCGAAAATGGAGTAATGCTGACCGGTGGCTATGATCTCGAAGCATTTAAAGAATTCTCCCCTAGTTTTATTATTAGTGATTCCCTGGCAAAGGTAAAAGAAGATGAGCCTGAGTTTTTTGAACTTAAATATGGGCAGGAGATCATCAAGAAAGTAGATTTCGGAAAAAACTATATCGTTATTGGTGCAATACGAAATCTACCTACAAACGATGAAGCTGCGGAAAAGATCAAAGAAATAGCTAGAATGCGGATGGATGAAATACAAGGATATTCATTTACGATGATGAGGGACAATAAAATTACTTTCATCCAAGGTGAGATTGGTAATGGTCTTACTGCAGAAGAACAAGATCTTTTAGGCAAAGTCTGGTTTGAAGTAAAGTTTTTCTCTAATCTAAAGCAACACCAAAATGGTATTGTGCTAAACACAGAAGAGGATTACAAAAAGGCTATAAAAGCTGTTAATGATGCTGACTTTTCAGTAATTAATTTAGAGTATCTATTAATCGATGCCTACTAAATTTAAATACCATCTACTTCCAAGGTAGCATTATTGTTTTAGTAAAAGTAGAATCAAAAAGCGATTTTTTTGGCTAGAGTATACAACAACGGTTCATCGCTAATAGTCGGCACACCTAGAAAAAAAATTTATCTACGTTATTGCTTCAGGCTCTGCATGCACAAATCTGTTGCAATGCAACAAACATGGAACAACACTTTTAAAATAGGTCTAAGCAATCTATATTATCGGCCTAACACAAGGTAAAAATTATGAAAGACAATAAAGTGCTGCATTATATTGAAGATGTAGTAGAAAACATGCCAACTGATTGGTTGAGGCTAACAACGCATCGGCTGGATATTTATAATGAACAATTAGCCAAAACCGAATTTCTAGAACAGTTCGAAGTCCTTTTTAACGACAATAACTCTGAAACATCAGCGCTCAGCAGCTTACCCACTGCTTTCGATTATATCCGCTTAGGTCATCCGTTGTCTTCGGTACTGGAATGGACAGTTGCTAGATTGAATACTCTCAAGCCGGAAAATGTAATCAGTTTTTCTTCCAGGACGGTCCCTGTTTTAGCAGTTCTGAGAAAAAACCTGCTGGACCATAAGAACACCCGAATCCTTTATACCGGTGCGTTACCGGATGTTTTTGATGCTGAAGTGATAAAGCGTGTTTATGGTTATAATTTTGACTTAAAGCAGATAGAGAACACAGAAGAGATATCTGAGTTTAACGGCAGTACTATTTTCGTTTCACAAGAAGATGAAGTCGGCAACGCTAGCCTCTCCCCAAAAATTGACTTTTATATCAGTGTCCATCCTCCCTTGGGAAGTATCCTGTTAGTAAACGGTGAACAGAATGAAAGTTACATTTCAGAAATCCAGCACGTCAGAAGAAGAGAGACGATCGCTATGACGCCAGCCAAATGTTTCTCTGCCTTGCAGCAGCTGTTAAAGAAGCCTTCTTCTGATCATGATAAAAGCAATGCCGAGGCAAACAAAGCACGTGTCTTAGATTTAATCAAAGAGATTACCGGCACTAACACAAAATCGCTGCTTGGTTCTTCCGGACTGTCTACACAATATGCGATCATGATGGGTCTTGTTCATGATGCCCTGGACAACCATAAAGGAAAGGCTATAAAATTTGTTGTCCCCCCGAACTGCTATGGTGGTACCAATGACCAGGCTAGGCGGGTAGCTGCTTGTATTGATAATGTAGAAGTGGTGGACTTGCCGGTGGACGGGGATCATGACATGGTTCAAAGTATAGATACCGTGCTGGAGAAAATTGCGAAGGAAGATGCGGTACCTTACATCATCGCTGAAATTCCGACGAACCCAAGAGTCGAGGTTCCGGATCTTAAAAAACTAAGGGATGTGCTAAGTAAAGAGCGTAAAACGGCAACTGGGGAAGTAGCTATTGACCCTGTTTTTATCTTGGACCAGACCTTCTGCCCTAATGTACAATTCTTAAGAAAAGACGGCATACTCTCAGCGATCAGGGCCATATCTTACGTCAGCGGATCTAAATTCCCGAGTGGCGGCAAAGTTACCGCCGGCTACTGTGTAGCAAACACCAAAGCGGAAGCTTTGCTGGAAAAAATAGAAAAGCACCTGATGCTTTGCGATAATGAGGCGACCGATCTTCAAATGGAGATACTTGCCCAGCAATTGCCTTCCATGAATCAAAGGATTGAAGAAGCCTATAAGAATACGCGTGAATTTGTAAACTTCATCAAGGATACTTTACCTGGGGCGAAGATTAATTTTGTTTCAGAAGAATTGGCAAAAGAAGGATTTACGCCCTCCGTATTTTCGCTGGACCTTCCCACAAAAGGAAATACAGATGAAGAAAGGGAGTCCTATAAAAGAGCACTGAATCAGAAACTGATTGATATGATGATCAGAGAGATCCCGAACGAGAGTAAATACTGTGTGAGTTACGGGCAGTTAAAAGGGTGTTACTGGACGATACCTGCCACCTCCACTCAGGGAACGACTAAAGAGGCCGACAAAGATTACATAGCCCGTGTATCCTTATCTCCTGATATGGATCTTGAACTTCACAAAAAAGTCTTTTTAGATTTTGTGGAGCAAATTTAATTCTGTTGGAGGTGCTATTGTAAAATTTGCTTCGGTACAACAGCTTCACAAGTTTACTTCATCACTTCGGGCTCACAAGAAGTGAAAGAAGAATTCAATAAAACGTGCCATAGCCAAAGAGTTGCCTCAAAACACAAAAGCCGCAACAGAGAAATCTGCTGCGGCTTTTGCCTTATCTCGGAACTCGTAATTCGGAACTCCTAAAGCGTATACTTTCTGCCTTTGTTCTGTTCTTTCAGGTAGTCCATCAGCGGCTGGAAGTAGGCCACCATGGCGCGGGCGCTTAGCTCTTCGCCGGTTTTCTCTTTCAGCATCTGGCGCCAGTCGGCAGAGGCACCCGGGTACATGATGTCGCGGAGGAAGTTACCGACTTCTTTGCTGCCATAGTAGTTGGTGGCGTGCGGATCCTGGTGCAGTATGTTTTTGGCGATGTGGTCGTGCAACTGGAACAGGATCACATAGCTCATGGCATAGTCGTAATACTGCGCCGCATCGTCGTTGATGTGCGTTTTAGTGGCTGCGTCCAGGTAGTTCTCGCCGCGGTCTGTTGGCGGCACAATGCCCTGGTACTTTTTCTTCAGCTCCCACCAGCGCTTGTTCAGCTGGTCTGAGGGCAGGTTTTGGGCATAGAAATCATGCTCCCACTCGCTCATCACCCCGGAAGAGAAAGGTATAAACACCACATAGTTAAGGGCCTCTTTCAGCAAGGTTTGCACCTCGTCGGTCTGCGTGTTCTTGTCGATCAGGTTCAGCTCCGCCAGGAAAGGCTTTTGCATGGCAGCCAGACCCATCAGCGATCCGATCGCCTCGTGGTACGCGCGGTTGGCGCCGCCCCGCAGCAACACCGGTACGTCCGGGTTGGTATAGCTCATGTAATAGTAGATGTGGCCCAGCTCGTGGTGCGTTGTCTCATACCATTCCGCGTTTGGCTCCACGCTCATCAGGCTGCGCACATCCTTGTCCAGGTCCATGTGCCAGGCAGAGGCATGGTTGTTCTTTTTGTAGTCGGCGCTTGCCGGCAGCGGGTACAGGCTGGACTTTTCGTAAAAGCTCTGCGGCAACTCCGAAAAGCCGAGGCTGGTATAAAAACGCTCGCCCTGCTTTACGAGCCACTTAGCGCCTTTTGGCTTCAGGGCTGCGTCCAAATCTATTCCTTCTACCTCTACCATCGGGCTCCAGTCCTGGCCCCAGCGGTTGGGCACCCAGTGGGCAGGCAGGTAATCCGGCACCTCTTTTACGCCATACTTCTTGGCCAGCTCATAACGGGCATAGGTATGGAGCTCGCGGTATAGCGGGCGCAGTTCCTGGTTTATCTGCCGCATCAGGTCCATCATCTCCTCGCGGCTCATGCCGTAATCCGATGCTTGATAGGTAAAATAATCGTCGTAGCCGAGGCTTTGTACTGTTTTGTTGCGCAGGTCGCGCAGGTTCAGCAGGCCTTCACGCAGGTCAGGGCCAACCGCTTTGCTAGCTTCCCAGGCATCCAAACGCTTTTTGGGGTCTGTTTCTGTTTTCAGGATGTTGTCGATGTCGTTTGTGCTCACCGACTTATCGTAGATGCGGTAGTCAAAGCCGTAAAGCTTTTCTGTCTGCTCTGTCTCGGCCTTAATGCGGGCTTTCACCACATCCGGAATAATCTGCGGATTGTTGGCACCGGCATAAAGTATGGCCTCGAACTGCTTTACCTGCAGTGGCGTGAGCTGATCTTTTTTCTCCAGCATGGCCTTGGCTTTCTCTATGTTTTCGGCACTGCCGGTAAAGGCGGCAAAGGCTTCGTTAGCGCGTTGTGTGGCGGCGGCATTGGTGGTGTCGCCTTCTACTATTTTGGTGTTGGAGGCCCATTCTGCCTCGGCAGATTTTGTGTACAGGTCCTGGTAGGTGTTGGAGTACTCATTCAGGAACGCCTGCGCTACCTGTTGTGCTTCGGTCATCTCTGCAGTTTGCTCGGTGCCAGCAGTCTCCGTTTTTTGGGTAGAGCAGGAGGAGAGGAGCACCGCCGCAGTAAGGCCGGTAAAGATTAGTTTTTTCATGGGTTAGCATTGAGTTCAGCTAACTAAGATAATACGCAGGTGCGGGAGAAGCAAGTGTAAGAGTTCTTGTTGGGGCTCTTGAATTGATTATTCAACAAAAATAAAAGCACCATTTATCCATGGTGCTTTTATTTTTAAAGTTGTCCCGTCCTAAAATAGGTTGACACTAAAATCAACCTTATATGGAAAAACCGACAGAGAAAAAAAGCAAGCGCACCCAGCGGGACTACACCTTTGGCTTTAAATTGGCCGTGGTGGCCGAGGTAGAGCAAGTAGATCTGACCTACAAGCAAGCCCAAAAGAAGTACGGCATTCAGGGCAGAAGCACCGTTTTGGTTTGGCTTCGCAAGCACGGTCGCTTAACTTGGGACTACAACCCGAACGCTATGCCCCAGACACCCAACCAACGCATCAAAGAACTGGAAGCCCAGCTGGCGGCTTCCGAGAAAAGAGCCAAAGAAGCCGAGCTCAAGGCCAAGCTGCTGGACACCATCATTGACGTGGCCGAGGGGCAGATGGGGATCCAGATCCGAAAAAAGCCTGTGGCGGGGCCCTCGAACGTCTCCGCCAGAAAGAGCAAATAAGCCTCGCGCTGGCCTGCCGGCTGCTTGGTCACAGCCGGCAGGCCCATTACCAGCGGCAGGCAAGGGCTCTGCAACAAAAGCAGATCGCCGACCGGGTTGTGGAGCTGGTGCAGCAGGTCCGCCTGAAGATGCCGCGGCTGGGCACCCGCAAGCTCTACTACCTGCTCCAGGGGCAGCTCCGGGAACTGAAGGTGGGAAGAGACAAGTTCTTCTCTATCCTCAGCGACAGGGCACTGCTGGTCAAGCCAAAGAAAAGCTACCATAAGACCACGGACTCCAAGCACTGGATGAAAAAGCACAGGAACCTGGTGGAGGGGCTCAAGGTAGAACGTGCCGAGCAGGTGTGGGTCTCAGACATCACCTATATCCCTACCAGAGAAGGGCACAGCTACCTTTCCCTGGTCACCGATGGCTACTCCAAGAAGATCATGGGCTACCACCTCTCCGAGGACCTGCGGGCAGAGGGGCCGGTAGAGGCCCTGAAGATGGCCGTGGGCAAGAGAAAGTATGGGTTCAGCCTTATCCACCATTCGGACCGGGGGCTGCAGTACTGCTCCCAGGAGTACCAGCAGCTGCTGGCGGCAGTCCAGATAAAACCGAGCATGACGGAGAAATACGACCCTTACCAGAATGCGGTGGCAGAGCGGGTGAACGGCATTTTGAAGGATGAGTTCGCTCTGGAGCGGGGCTTTGCCCACCACCTGGAGGCAGTGCAGGTGATAGCTGAGTCAGTGAGCATCTACAACACCCTCAGGCCCCACCTCTCGTGCCATTACCTGACGCCTGAGCAGATGCACCGCCAGCAGGAACTCGAGGTAAAACAGTGGAAAAAGAAAACCTCCAACACAAACGCATTGGAGGTCTCAATTTAAAAAGTAATTTCGTCTCAAAACCGTCAACTTATTTCAGGACGAGACAAGTCTAAAAATGGAGCATGTGAGCTATGCTCAGCAGTTTTCCTCCTCCGGCAGTTGCGCTTCCTGCAGCAGGTTCTCATCAATTGTTTTGCTGGTTTTGGCCCCCAGTTCGCGCAAAATCTCTACCCGGCGAATGAGGTTGCCGCGGCCCTCGGTGAGTTTGTTCATGGCGGCGTTGTAAGACGTCTGGCTGCTTTCCAGGTGCTTGCCCACCGTTTTCAGGTCCTCCACAAAGCCTACAAATTTGTCGTACAGCTTGCCGCTTTCCTCCGCTATCTTGAGTACGTTACGTTTCTGGTCCTCCTGCCGCCATACGCCGGCCACCGTTCTTAGGGTCGCCAGAAGGGTAGAGGTGGTAACCAGCACAATATTTTTGTCAAAGGCGTCGGTGAAGAGGTTGTGGTCGTGCTGCACGGCCAGGTTAAAGGCTGGCTCTATGGGGATGTACATCAGCACAAAATCCGGGGAGTTGATGCCGTTGAGGCGGTGATAGCTTTTACGGCTGAGGTCGGAGAAGTGGGTGCGGACGGAGTTGATATGGCCGCGCAAGTATACTTCCTGCTGGTGCTCATCCTCGCAGCTGCAGAAGGCCTCATACGCCACCAGCGACATCTTAGAGTCGATGATCAGGTGCTTGCCCTCGGGCAGGCGCACAATCACGTCGGGGCGGTATACTTGCTTTTCCTCGTTTTGCCGTACTTCCTCGCGCTCGTAATGCACCCCTTTGCGCAAGCCGGACTTCTCCAGCAGGCTCTCCAGCAGGTATTCGCCCCAGTTACCCTGCGTTTTGCTTTCGCCTTTTAGGGCCTTTGTCAGGTTCACAGCATCCTGGCTCATCTGCTGGTTCAGGGAGGCTAGCTGGGTAATTTGCTCTTTTAGGGAGATGCTGTCTTTTAGGGTTTTCTCGTAGGTCTGCTCCACCTTTACTTCAAACTCCTTAATGCGCTCTTTAAGCGGGGAGAGGATGCGCTCCAGGTTTTCGGAAGAGGCTTTGTTGAAGTGCTCGGCGTTTGTCATGAGCACCTGGTTAGAGATGCTCTGGAACTGCTGCAGGAACTTTTCGCGGAGCTGTTCCAACTCGCGCCCCTGCTCCTGCAGGCGGGCTTTCAGGTGCTCGTAATCGGTTTCGGTTTTGGTAAGGGCGTTGGTCAGGTCCAGCGTTTCGGACTGCGCCTCGCGCAGCTGTAGCTTCAGTTGGTCCAGTTCATCGGCTTTCTGCTTTGCCTGTCCTTCAAGCACGCCCTGGGTAACGGCTGCCTGGTTGGCTACCTGCTGCAGCGCATTCATTTTCCCCTTCAGCGCCAGAAAAGCCACTACCAGCCCCGCCAAAAATGCTGCTATACCTATGATCATCTCCATTAGGTAAAGGTATAGCTTTTTAGCATCGGAGCAAATGGTTTTGCTAATGAAATTAGCTTACTAAGCAGAAGGCTGCTCTGCTATAGTATAAGAGGAAGTACCGTACAATAAAACACTTGGAAGTGGGAAACCTGAAAGATGTAGGCTCCTGTAGGTTTCAACTTAATCTCTTGTAGAAAGGGCTAACGGGGCAGGTGCTTTGTCTTCTACTTTCACCAGGATGGTAGTGCCGAGGTATCCGTTCCCACCGTCGCGCACCACACGCCAGCCCATTTCCTCCAGGTCCTTTTTAATGTACCTGTTCAGGAAGCCGTGCGCCACCAGCACTGCCTTGGGATTCTTCTCCGTGGCCGCGGCCAAGCTCTCAGCCGCTTTGCGAGCCCGAGCCTTTGCCTCAGCGAAACTTTCAATGCCGTCCGGGGCACCACCCAGCATCCACTTGATTCTGGCGGCGGCTGTCCAGAGCTTGATGGGTAAGCGGAAGCTAAGGCCTCGTTTACCTAGCGCGGTTTCAAATTCCCTGAAGTCCGGGGATACGGTGACGTTGGCTTCTTCCCCAAAAAGATATTTTGCCGTAGCGCGGGCACGGTTGATAGAGCTGCAGAACAGAGATACCTCCTCCGGGTTGTCGATAGCAAGCAGTGGCATAGTTGGTGCCACAATACCCACACTGTCGTAATCCACCAGGAACTTTCTGGCCTCTTTAAAAGAGAATTTGCCCGTCTTCACCAGGTCCGGCTCCCCGTGGCGCACAAGGGCAATCTGGCGAAGATTGCTGTAGTCTTCCACCACCTGGTCTTCCGGTTGAATGAAGCGAACAGCATGTGCCACGGCAGCTTTGTCGGATACCATGGCAGCAGACTCTTCAGCAAGTGTTCTGTATTTCTGCTCGATCTGTTCGATCGTTTTTTCATGGCCGCCCTTGCTGTTGGCGCTGGCTGGCAAACAGGCGATAGACACGCCAAGCACAAAAGTCAGGATCATTCTCTTCATACCTAGGCAACCGCAGGAGAAAACCGATGGTTCCGACTCAATGTAAATTCACAGTTTAATCCAATGGCTTAAGTAGGTACAGCTCCAAAATTCAGGTATAGCAAGAACTGTGAAGGTGGCGGCAGGCTTATTTCACAAAGCTCACTTTATACTTGCGGCCTTTGATTTTAGCTTCGTTTAGCTTACGAACCGCCTTGGATGCAGCATCTTCGGGAATGGCAACAAAGCTGTGACGGTCCTGGATCTCTATCTTGCCGATCTCTGCGGCTTTCAGGCCTACTTCAGCAATGAGCGCTCCCACAATATCGCGCGGACTAAGCTTGTCTTTGCGGCCGCCGCTGATGTGCAGCGTGGTGAGTCCCGGCGTTTCGACAGGGGCAAGCGTGTCGGCTGCGGTTAGCTGTTCAGGCTCCAGCCACTCATTCACCTGCACCTCCGGCCATTGCTCCAGCTTTTGCACTTCGCGCGGGCTCAGCAAGGAATAAACGGTACCCGATTTGCCCGCCCTGCCGGTGCGGCCGCTGCGGTGCAGGTAGGCGTCCTGGTGCTGGGGCAGTTCGTAATGCACAATCTGCTGCACCACGTCCATGTCCAACCCGCGGGCGGCCAGGTCGGTGGCAACAAGGATGGCGGTGGTACCATTGCGGAAAAGCGTCATGGTTTTGTCGCGCTCGCGCTGCTCTAGCTTGCCGTGCAAGGCGCGCGACGAGAAACCATGCTCCTGCAGGTGCCGGGCCACTTCCTCGGTAGTGAGGCGAGCATTAACGAACACCACAGTTCCGGCTGAGTTTATACTTTGCAGCAAAGCGAGCAGTGCCTGTGGCTTCTGCGCGTCCTGCACCTTCAGGCCATAGTATAGAATGCGGTCGGGTACGGTAGTGGCGGTGGCATGTATAAACTTCGGGTCCTGCAGCGAGTTTGCTATTAGTTCCTTTACATCCTCCTCCATGGTAGCCGAGAACAGGATGGTCTGCCGTTGGCGGGGAAGCGCCCGCAGCAGCTCGTCCAATTCCTCCTCAAAGCCCATCTCGAGCAGCTTATCCGCCTCATCTAAAACTACTTTGGTAGCTTTGCTAAGATCTAAGGTTCTGCGGCTGAGGTGGTCGGTAAGGCGGCCCGGCGTACCCACAAGCACCTGTGGCGGCTGCGCCAGCGAGTCTTCCTCTACCCGAAAAGAGTGTCCCCCGTAGAAAGCGCTGATCTTCAGGTTTGGGATAAAGCGGGCGTACAGTTTCAGCTCCTGCCGCACCTGCACGGCCAGCTCTCGGGTGGGCACTACCACCAGGGCCTGCACCTGCTGTAGCGCCGGGTTTATACTTTGCAGCAAGGGCAAGCCGAAGGCAGCTGTTTTGCCGCTCCCTGTTTCGGCCTGTCCGGCCACATCCAGGTGCTGCAGTAGCAGCGGAATGGCCTGTTCCTGAATGGGAGTGGGCGAAGTATACTGCAGTGCCTGCAGCGCCTGTAACAGTTGCTTATTCAGCTTGAGTTGCTCAAAAGTAGCCATGGCCGTAGGGTAAGTGAGCAGCAAAGGTACGTTATTTCTGCGTGTGCAGCGTGCTTCGGAGGGGTATTCCGAACCCAATACACGGGGGCGGCGGTATGAGGAAGTATGGAAGCAGACAAGCGGCTCCGGCATTATACTCTTCTACTGCTCTTTGGCGTGCTACTGGTCTACGTGCTGGTGCAGGCACGGGAGTTCCTGTACCCGATCCTGATGGCGGTGCTCTTCTCTTACCTGCTCTACCCTGTGGGCAAGTGGCTCGAAACAAAAGGCTTGCCCCGGGTGCTGGCCAACTTCATTACTGTGGTGGGGGCCATGGCTATTTTTATAGGGGCTTTGCTGCTTCTCTACAAACAGCTCATCGTGTTTCTGAGCGATTTTCCGGAGCTGCAGGAGGAGGCGATGCACAATTTGGACCGGCTGCAGCAAAATATAGACCGCCGTTTTGGCGAGACAAACCCTGAAGATAAGCACTGGCTGCAAGCCCAGATTGGAAATGCGCTGGAGATGAGCGGCAATTTTCTGAAAGACATCCTGATGGCTACCACCGGCACGCTGGCAAAATTGGGCCTGATGCCGGTTTATATATTTCTGTTTCTGTATTACCGCAACAAGTTTGAGGCTTTTGTCTACCGGCAGACATCTGAGGCCAGGCAAGTAGCCATCCGGAAGGTCATCGCTGAAATTTCGCAGGTTACCAAGCATTACATGGCGGGCGTGGTGCGCGTCATACTTATACTTTGCGTGCTCAATTCCACAGGCTTGTTACTGATTGGCGTGGATTATTGGCTCCTGTTGGGGCTGATTTCTGCGTTTATCAACTTTATACCATACTTCGGCACCCTGATCGGCGGAGCCGTGCCGCTGCTCTACACGCTGCTGGTGCAGGGCGACCCGCACAAGGCGCTGCTGGTGCTGCTGTTTTTCCTGCTGGTGCAGTTCACCGAAAACAACATCCTGACGCCCAACATCACGGGCAGCAAAGTGAACATCAACCCGCTGTTTACCATCCTTAGCATTATTGTGGGCGGCATGATCTGGGGTTTGCCCGGTATGTTTCTGGCAGTGCCATACCTGGGCATGTTCAAAGTATACTGCGACCACCATGAGCACCTGCAAGGCTGGTCGTACATGCTGGGCACGGAAGGCACCGAACAGCATGCGCTTACCTTTGAGAAGATAAAAAAAATGTTTAGAAATAAAAGGTAGCCTCAGAGCCTGTTCTTGTCCCGGATCATGCGCAGGAAACCTTCGCGGTAAGTCTCGCCCACTGGTATTTCCTTTTCGCCAATGTATACGGTATTGCCGTCAATCATACTTACTTTCTCGATGGAGATGATGTAGGAGCGGTGCACGCGGTAAAAAGGCGGCTGCGGCAGTTGCTCTGCCAGGTCCGTCAGGGATTGGTAAGTAACCAGGCGCTGCCCCGGCAGGTACAGCGACACGTAGTTCTTCAGGCCTTCCACATACAGAATGTCGCTGTAGGCCACCTTCAGAAACTTGTTCTTGCTCTCGCCTTTCACGAACATGTAATCCGGTGCTGGCGGCGCGGTTATCGGTTCTGTGAGGGCTGGCGATGCTTTAACCGGCTCCTGCAGTTGCAGCATACTTTGCGCTTTGTGCACCGCTTTTAAAAAGCGGTCGAAGGGGATGGGCTTGAGCAGGTAATCCACCACGTCGTGCTCGTAGCCTTCCAGCGCATACTCAGGGTAGGCGGTGGTCAGTATAACTTTGCACTTGCTGCCGCAGATCTTCAGGAACTGAATGCCCGTCAGCTCCGGCATCTGTATGTCCAGGAACACCAGGTCAACCTTACCCTCCTGCACCCAGTTAATGGCCTCTATCGGGCTGGTGGTTTTGCCTACCAGTTCCAGGAAAGGCACCTTGCTGATGTAATCAGCCAGGAGGTTGGCAGCGTAGGCTTCGTCATCAACGGCAATGCAACGGATCATAGTGCGTTTGGGAGTTTAGGAGTTAGAGAGTTTAGGAGTATTTTGTCTGGTTCAGGATTTGCGGGATTACATGATGATTTACAGGGTTAAGATACTTGGATTATGATCAATATTCATCTTCATTATTGAAAATTAGGGAAGTGCATAAATCCTGTTCATCCTTGAATCCTGTAAATCCTGATTCAGACAGCTAAGACCTCGCAGCGTGCGCAGCTCCTGCGAGCGTCTGGCTAAGGCAGGTCAGATGCGGTGTAGCATTAGACACTCGCGGGTCATAAAGACGCCGCGAGGTCTGCAGAATTATACTTGCTGCAGCTTCAGCGTGGTTTTATACTGTTTGCCATCATCCTGCACATCCATGGTATACCTGCCGGGGTAAAGCAGCTCCAGGCGGCGGCGAACGTTAGCCAGGCCGATGCCGGTAGTCTGGTCTTTCTGGCTTTTATTGATGCGGTTGCTCACGTCAAAATATAAACTGTCATGCTCCAGCTGCAGGTTTATTTTTACCGGGGCAGCGGCATCGTCTACCACGCCATGCTTCAGGGCATTCTCTACAAACGGGATGAGCACCAGCGAGGGCATCCGCTGCCCGTTCACCTGCCCTTGTATGTTAAAGTTCACAAAGAAATTGTCTTCGAAACGCAGCCGGTAGATCTCGAGGTAGTTGTGCAGGTAATCCACTTCCTTTTGCAGCTCCACCTTGCCGTCTTTGCTCTCGTGCAACATGTAGCGCATCAGGTCAGATAGCCGTATAATGGCGTCAGCCAGTTTGCCGGAAACCGGATAAGCTAAAGAGTATAAATAGTTTAAGGTGTTGTACAAGAAGTGCGGGTTGATCTGCGATTTAAGGAAAGCAAGCTCTGCCTGCGCCTTTTCCTGTTTCAGGGTGCGGTTCTCCCGTTCTTTTTCCAATGTCGCCTCAAGTAACCACACTACAGTTCCTAGAACAATGCCGGGCAATGCCCAATAAAGGTTATCAAAGAAGTAATACAAAAGCGGGGTATGTGTGCCATAGTTCCTGAACCCGAACAGGTAGGGGAATAGGGTCTCTTCAATGCCATAGCGGAGGCAAGTATAAAGCAGCATCACGCCCATCAGACCAAGCCCCAGCACTAACCAGTTCTTTTTTCTCATCCATAAAGGAAGCACCAGCTTATAACAGGCATAAAACTCCACCATGCTCAACACGTCGGAGGAAAGTTTCAGCATAAGGAGGTTGAATTTCCAGCTGTAGAGGATGTAACCTAAAATTGTATAACCAATGTAGAGTGTCCAGCCCAACAGGTGCAGCCCCACTTTTTTCTGAGATTCAGTCATGCACTAAAAATAGGAAGAACTTCCCGCACCGGCACTTTTTTTATCCCATTCCCCGGTTTTGTCGTCTCAACCCCAACGTTACCGGTATAAACCCGGCACTAAGTGGCTTTTTCGGGTTCGGATAATATTCTGCGGCGTTGGGATTATTTAATTTATAGAGTGAGAGGCATCACGCAATTTTGGCTCAGGATAAAGCAAAACACAATCTAAAGCCATGAAAAAAGCATCTACAACTATCTTACAGGCCAAAGCAGTAAAGCAGGTACTTCGCCTGGTATACCTGATCTGCGGATTCTCTATATACATTACCGCCACGCCAATTCTGGCGCAGACTACACCCACGGTAAGTGGCATTGTAGCGGATGCCGCCACCCAGTCGCCGCTGGCGTATACTTCCATCGTGTTGCTGCACCTGCCGGACTCTGCCGTGGCTGCCTCTGAGATGACAGAGAGCGGCGGCACGTATACATTCAGCGAGGTGAAGCCTGGAATATATGTGGTGAAGGCGCTGATGGTAGGATTTAACCCCGCCGCAAGCTTACCATTTGAAGTAAAGCAGCAGGCGGTGGTGCTGCCGGCGTTGAAAATGCAGCAAAAAGCCAATGAACTGCAGGAAGTAGTGGTGCAGGGACAGAAACCCTTGCTGGAGCAGCAGCCCGACCGGCTGGTGATGAACGTGGAGCAGCTGAACACCGCGGGCGATAACGCCCTGGAGGTACTAAAGTATGCGCCGGGCGTACGGCTGGACAAGGACGAAAACATCCTGTTTAGGGGAAACGGCAGCGTGAATGTGATGATCAACGGCAAAATGACCTACATGACCAATGCGGAGTTAAGAAGCTACCTGAAATCCTTGCCAGCCGCAACTGTAAGCAAAGTAGAGCTAATGGCCAATCCGCCGGCCTCTTTTGATGCGGCAGGTACCGGTGGTGTGATCAACATCCTGTTAAAACGCGACGAGACAATGGGACTGAACGGCTCGGCCAATCTCAGCCTGGGGCAGGGAAAGTATGAGAAAGTGCGGGCAGGGGTGAATTTGAATTACAATACTGGCAAAGTAAGCCTTTTTACCCGCCTGAACGCCGGGCACTACAACTCCTTTAACCGCCTTACCTTAAGGCGCAACATTAACGACAGCCTGTATAACCAGGTAAACTATTGGCACCCCATTACCAAAAGCTACAACCTGACAGCCGGTGCCGATTACTTTATAAACGCCAGGCATACCGTGGGCGTGATGGCCAAAAGCTATATTTCCCCGTCTGAAACCATGGTTACCAGCAACTCAGTGAACTATGATGCCGAAGGCGCTTTGTTTGGCCGGATGGCCATGCGCAACCCCGAGGAATCCAGCACCGATAACTATAGCGTGAACCTGAACTATAAGTTTGAGATAGACAGCACGGGTCGCGCCCTTAGCTTTGATGCGGACTATGTAACTTACGGAACCCAATCCAACGAACAGTTTACGAACCACTTTTACGGCGCAGCCGGAGAGGCAACGCAGGTTCCGGTGCAGTTGCGCAGCGCCAACGGGGCCGAGGCAAGTATAAAATCCCTGAAACTGGACTATGTGCACCCCTTCGGGAACGATTTTAAAGCAGAGGCTGGCTGGAAGAGCAGCTGGGTGCGAAATAACAGCGATGTGAAATTTGAAGAACTGCAGGAGCAGGGGTGGGTAAACGACACCATGCGCACCAACAGCTTTTTGTACAACGAGAACATTAACGCGGCTTACCTAAGCCTGAGCAAGCAGTTCAGCGAGGCCTTCAGTATAAAAGCGGGAGTGCGTGCAGAGCAAACTAATGCGGAGGGCCATTCGGTAACAAAAGGTGAGGAGGTAGACAGAAACTACCTGAAGCTTTTCCCGAGCTTGTTTGTGAGCTACAAGGCAGATGAAAATAACCAGTTTTCAGCTTCCTATAGCCGCCGCATCAGCCGCCCGTCCTACAGCCGCCTGAACCCATTTACCTCTTTCAGCGACCCGTACACGGCCATGGAAGGAAACCCGTTCCTGCAGCCGTCTTTTTCCAACTCCCTGCAGGTTAACTACACGTACAAGAACTTTCAGTTGCTGAGCCTGAGTTACCTCGAAACGAATGATTTTGTGATGAACGTGATTGAGCAGAACGATGAGACAAAGGTCAGCATCAGCAAACCGCAAAACCTGAGCAAGGCAACTGACCTGACCCTTAGCAGCGGCGGCACGCTTCCCCTGACAGACTGGCTCTCCTCAACTCTGCAACTGGAAGGCAGCTACTCTACCATATCTACGCCGTTATTGGGCGAAAATTATAATACGGACCAGTTTACCTGGTCAGCCAGCACAGATCAAACTGTAACATTGCCCAAAGCGTATAAACTGCAGCTTTCAGCGTACTATATTTCTCCGTCTGTGCAGGGCCTTCACCACATGAAGGCGGGTTACCAGATAGACCTCGGGGCCAAAAAAGAGCTGTGGAACGGGAAAGCCACCCTGGGCCTAAAGTTGCGCGACGTGTTTAACACCAGCAGGTGGCGCAGCACGCTTCAGTATGCCAACGTAAATATGTTTTGGCAAAACCAATGGGAGAGCCGCCGCCTGGACTTGTCCTTTGACATTAAGTTTGGCAACTCTAAAGTAAAGACCGCCCGCAACCGCAAAACCGGCACCGGTGAGGAAGAGGGAAGGTTGTAGTAAATCTAAATCTTACTTTACCACTGGCTGGCCCTGCTCCATTCCCTATAAGCAGGGCCAGCCAATGGGCTTTTGCGGGTGTGCTTAAGATCTTTTAGATCAATATTAAGCTACGATAGCCTCCGGCATTGGCTTCTTTAGTTATGGTGCCTTGTGGTGCGTGGGCAGGTGTTCAGCCCGAAGATGGCATATAACGGGCAAAAAGCCACTAAACTAGTAAGTATAAAGATAGCGGCAACAACTAAGAGTACGATTCCCAATGTGCCTGTAACAGTGCCTGTAAAGTATAAAATCGCTAAAACGGCCGCCACTACCAACCTGATAATTCTGTCGGCACTTCCCATGTTCTTTTTCATATCCTATTTAATTTTACTCTCGCTCGCTGCATACATAACCTGAAACAAGAGAGAAATTTTATAATTTAATAAGCGTAAAATTATTGGGTAAGTATCTTGATAACAATGATATATGTCATGTATTGACGTGAAATTCAATGAGTTTGCTCACTTACCGGAACAGAGGAGCTTATTAGCACGCCCTTTACGGGCACCGCTGTTATGGCCTTGTTCTTTGCCTTCAGCCCAAACGGCACGCGCAGCCAGTTCACCGGCATGATCACGTACTTCACCAGCACAAAGCAAAGTATAAACGTGCCCAGCGACATCAGGGTGAACTTGGTGCCGATCGATAACGGGGCATCCTGCAGGTAAAAGCCCAGGGCCACCGTTATCGTCTGGTGCAAAATGTAGAAGGGGTACACCATTTCGTTGGCCTGCGCCAGGTATTTGCTTTTGATGTTGAGGTGCTGCATGGCAAAGCCCAGGATGGCCATCATCCATAACCAGCGGTTGCTCTGCTTTATGATATAGTAGCTGTTTAGCTGGAATGCTGTAAAGTCTTTGTCTCTAAACCAGTAGGCCAACAGCACCAGGCTCAGGGTTAGCAAAGCCGTAGCCAGGCTGTACCAGCGTATTTTCCTGATCTTCTCCTGCAGCTCAGGAACCTTCATCAGTATAAAACCAACTAAAAACACGCTCACGTACAGGAAATGATTGGCCCAGTCATCTATCAGGGCGTTGGTGGCTGGGAACCGCTCGTACAGGAGCACACCGCCCATACTTAGCCAAAGCGCAGGAGCCAGCAGTAGCATAACGCCGTTGGTTTTGCTTAGGTTGAGTTTTGCTTTGCGCAGAAACAGTAGCAAGGGCAGCAAAAAGATACTGTAGTGCAGGATGTAGGCCAGATACCAGAGGTGGTGCCAGCTAAAGTTGCCCTGTGGGTAAGGCTCGAAATCAAAGACAGAGGGAAAGAAGCTCCAATAGCTGCCACTAAAGCCCTGCACCACCCGCTCAAAGTATACCTGCGGCGGCACCACCAGCAGCATGCCTACCAGCAGCGGCACCAGAATGCGCTTTAGCCTGTCTTTTACAAAGGTGCCTGCGCTGCGGTAGCCCAGGGCATAGTATACGCCCACGCCCGACACCAGGAATATCAGCGACATGCGCCACTGGCTCAGGAAAAGCATCGGGTACTCCATGCTCTCGCTGAGCTGGTTGTTTTTTACGTGCCACTCCCAGCTCACGAAGAACATGCCGGTGTGGTAAAAGATGAGGAGCGAAAAGGCCAGCACCCGCAGCCAGTCGAACTCGTAACGTCTGATTTTTACTTGATTTTCCATAGCGTTTCAGTTTTAGCACAAACCTAAGTATGGAAGTATGAAATAGCGGAATCTGCCGGTAAGTGCGAGGTGCTGGTTTATAGGGAAGCACTTAAACTGCCCCGGGAACGCTGTTTTTGCGGTACTGTCCAGGTGTCTGCCCCGTCATTTTTTTAAAGGCCGCGCTGAAGGCAGACTTCGAAAGGTAGCCGGTCTGCTCGGCCACTTCCTCTATTTTGAGGTGTTGCTGCCCAGGGTCAGCAAGAATCTGCTTTGCCTCCTGGATGCGCAGCTCGGCCAGGTACTCGAAAAAGCTTTTGCCCAGGCACTCGTTCAGGCTCTGGGAAAGGTAGTGCGGCGAGGTGTGCAGCTGCCGGGCCAGCGCCGGCAGAGAGGCCGACGGCTGCGTGTAGAATTTCTCCTGTTCGGCTATTTTCAGCTTCTGCAGCAGGTCCTGCTTAGACTCCTCGCTCAGGGCCGACTTTTCATACTTTACCTGCACCACCGGCTGAAAAAAGGTGGAGGCGGTAAGAATGCGGAAGGAGATGAAGAAAAGCTGCAGCACCAGGAAAGATGCCAGCAGATGGTCGCCCAGGTCCTCCTCATAGCTCATCTTCACAAAAAAGATCAATGCGAGGGTAGCCACAAAGAAGTACAGCAGCAGCCGGGCCCAGGAATAAAAGTATGGGTTGGAGGGCGTAGCGCCGCTTTGCCTTTTCAGGAGCACGAAGCATAGGAGGATGTAAGCCAGTATATGCAGCATGGTGAGCTCATTGACATACGCGGTCCAGTGCAAGGGGTCCCAGTAGAAATCAACAGTAACCGGCATATGCTCCATGTCGGGGAAATAGGCGCCGATGTAAGCATTATACTTTACGGTCTCGGGCTGCAAGTAAAAAAGCACGTGGTAGAGCAAATAAACGCCGAAGGGCGCCAGGTGCAACCACTGCTTGCGCGTCCAGTTGTTACCGTTCAGGCTCCGGAAAAGCAGGTAGGTGAGGGGGCCGACCGCAAAGTTCAGCGGCTCCGAGAAATCCACTAGCGGGAGCACCCGGAACATCAGGCCGCTGTAGCAGAGAAACACCTCCAGCACCATGCAGGCGAAACTGAACACCAACGCGGCCAGCAGCAGGTGGTGGTACGGCTGCCGGTGCGGGCGCTTAGCCAGGAACAGCAGGGTCAGGAAAAAGCCCTGCGCTATACCCGCCAGAAGCAGGGCGGCGTACCAGTCGAACCGGAAGAAAGTGTCAGCGGTGGGCATTATACTTTTCTTTATACTACAGGATGCTAAGCTACTGAAAGATGTTAAAATCTTATTAAAATTTATACTGTTGCCACAAACAAAAAGCCTGGCCCAAACGGGCCAGGCTTTGCGCAATCAAACAATAAATTAGATTTTTAATGCCTGCCGCGCCACTGGCCACGGCCTCCTTCGTCTTCCATGTCCGGCGCCTCGCCGCTGAAGAACTTTCGCAGGTTATAAGTAAAGGTCAGCATAAAGTAGCGCTGCAGCACCGTGGACTGCACATCCTCTACATAGTCTGAGGCGATGTTGCGGTTGATGCTCACGTTCTGCTTTAGCAAGTCATTCACGCTCAGGCTTATCTCTCCCCGTTGGTTTTTGAAGATCTTTTTGCCAAGGCTCATGTTCCAGAGCACGTAGCTGTTATCGACGCCGGCAGAAAGGCCTGAATTATACTCATGTCGCAGCTCTGTGCGGTACACCAGGCCTTTCCAGAGAATGGTGTTCAGGCGCAGGTTGGTGCTGTGGTTGTAGTAGTTGCTGTTCTGGTTGGTGCGCAGCGTGTTTTTCACGATGTTGTAAGAGCCGTTTGTAAACACGTTGAAGTCCACTTTCTCACTGATGTTACTACTGATGTTTAGGCCCAGCCTGAAGTTGGTGTTGTTGGCGTAGTTGATCAACTCATCAATCATACCGGGTGTTCTGGAGTAACCCACCGAGCCGTGCATGTTAAAGTTGGAGCTGATGAAGTTCACCGGCTGCCCGTAGTTAAAGAACGAGCGCACGCTCCAGTAGCCATCCAGGTTTACCGGGCGGTAAAAGCGGGCACCGGGGCGGTAAGTATAGCTTTCGGGCAGCTCAAAGGGTATGTCGCGGGTATAGATGCTGTTGGTGATGTAGTTCTGCGTCATGGTGCCGAAGATGCCCATGTAAAATACCTGGTTTGTTTCGGCATTAAAGTTACGGAAGCGCATGTACAGCCTGTTCTGGTACTCCTGGTCCAGCGACGGGTTACCGATTCTTGGCTGTAGCGGGTTAGAGATGTTCAGCACGTTTTGCAGCTGCTCCACCGACGGCACATCCGTGCTGGTGCGGAAGTTAATGCGCAGGTTTCTGCTCTTTGAGAACTTGTACTCATACTCCGCCGAAGGCAGCACATTGGTGAAGCTGCGCTTTAATGTATAGTCTTCCGGAAAAATCCGCTCGCCTTGCAGTGTGGCATACTGGTAGCGGGCATTCAGCTGCAGGTTGGCTTTATCAGACCGGAACTGGTAGCTCGGGCCAAAGCTCTGCGCCAAGTAATCGCTCTGGAAGGTGTTGCTCAGCGGTGAATTAAAGTCGTTGTACGCATTCTCGCTTTCCACGTAGTCGTAGGTTCTGCGGTCGGCGTCGTTTTGCTGGTTACGGATGTTGTACTCCAACTGCAGCCGCGATTGCTCCCCAAGCCGCTGCGAATAGTCCAGGTTGCCCGACCAGGCAAGGTTCGATCTGTCGAGGTTGAGGTACTGGTTTCGGGTAACGTCGCGCTCCGGTTCTACCAGGTTTCGTGTATCTTCCAGTTGGTAGGTGTCGCCTTCGGTAGAGTTGTAACTGGTGTTCAGCTCGGTGGTAAGGATGCGGCCGGAGTCGCCGAAGCGGTGCGAGAACAGGATATTGTTGCTGAAGTATAGCGAAGCATTATCTGTGTCATCAGAGTTGAGAGAGTTTGAAAGCTCATTTCCCTCTGCGTTTGTGGTGGCGTTGCGGCTTGTAAACGATTGCGTCCGCTCTACCGTTAATCTTGGTGTTACCAGTAGGCGGTTGTTCTCGTTGATGTTATACTGCAGCCTAAAGTTAAAGCGGTGGCTGTCGGAGATGTCCTGGTTCAGGCTATTTTCGGTGTAGGAGGTGTCGCTGTTCACGTAATCGCGGAAGCGGTACTGGTTGTTCACCACATCGCGGCCGGAGTAGTTGTAGTTGCCGCCAACTTCCATTTTCTTTCCCCAGTTATCGTTATAGTTCAGCCCGAAGGTGTTTGTCTTGATGATGCCGTCCGGTGAGCCGCCGCCCCAGCCTCTGCGCCCGCGCATGCCGCCGCCTGGTGTCTCGCCAATAGAGAAGTCGAACATGTTGATATTGTTCGTAAGCCCTGTCAGGGTGATGCGCTGATCGCCTTTAAAGTAATTGACAGAAGCGCCCACCATGTAGCGGTCGTCGGTGCCGTAACCGGCTGAGGCCTTGCCTGCATAACCATGGCGGAGCTCTTTTTTTGTAACGAAGTTGAGCGTTTTAACGCGGTTGCCGTCGTCAAAGCCACTGAAAGAGGCACGGTCGCTCTGTCCGTCAAATACCTGCACGCTCTCCACCATATCAGCCGAGAGGTTACGCACCGCTGAGTTCACGTCTTCGCCGGTATAGCGCTTGCCGTCTATCATCACCTGCTGCACATCCTCGCCCTGCGCCTGTATCTTTCCATCCTGCACCGTTACGCCCGGCATTTTGGTTACCAAGTCTTCGGCGCTGGCATCGGGGGCTGTTTTAAAGGCCTTGGCGTTGAACTGAGAGGTGTCGCCTTTCTGCTCGCCCAGCGGCGCCCGGCCAATAATCTGCACTTCCTTGATAGCTGTGGCACCGTCCTGCAACATCAGTTGCCCCAACTCTACCGGCTTGCCCGCCACCTGCACCTTACGGCTAAAGTTCTGAAAGCCTATGTAATTTATCTCCAAAGTATACTGCCCCTGCGCCACCCGCTCAAACCGGAAACGGCCTTCTCCGTCTGTGGCTGTTACGGATTTTGTGGCATCGGAAGTGCGCGTGAGCACCACGTTGGCACCCGGGAGCGCTGTGTTGTCGGCGGCGCTTTGCACGCTGCCGCTCACTGAGGTTGTTTGGCCGTATGCCTGCGCTACAGCTACAAGCATCAGAAAAAAGGTAAAAAGCCTCTTCATGTTATGGTTGTGAAGTCATAGTATGTGTCGCATGTTTAGACACAGGCTGCCTGGCAAGGTTTAAGCGTGCCTTAAAATATTAGCGTTTTGCATTAGATTTTATGAGGCTCTTCATGGATGCCTTAGTTTTAGAGGAAATGTAAAACTATTTCCGGCCAAAGGGGTTACTTTTATACTTGTAATCGTATATAGAGCAAGCTGTCCGTTTTGCCCTGGGTTTATACTTATGCGGCATTGGCTGGCCATCTCCACCCATCATACTTAAATATTTTCCTTGGCTGTTCTAGGTGCCATATCCGGATTTTTGCGGCGCAGGCTGGTGCTGCCGGTTTCTAACCTGCTGCGGCAGGGCATGACGCCGCGTAGCTTGTCTGCCACGGTGGCTGTGGGCAGTGTGGTGGGAGTGGTGCCTGCCATTGGGGTTACCACCTTGCTGAGTACAGCGCTGGCTGCGCGCTTCCGGCTCAACATTGCTGCTACCGTGTTAGTGAGTTACCTGGTGCAGCCGTTGCAGTTGCTGCTGGCCATTCCGTTTATCCGCCTGGGTATTTCTTTTTTCGGGCTTGGAGAGCTGCGGCTGACGCTGGATGAGATGCAACTGATGTTTCAGGAAGACTGGCTGGAGGCGATCAGCAAACTATGGATGGCCAACCTGGCAGGCATTGCGGCATGGGCGGTGATTTCGGTGCCGTCCGGTGCCGGTTTATACTTTATACTTTTGCCGCTGCTGCAACGTGTGCTTCCGAAAGCAGAACCCGCCGGGGCAGAGGCTGCCACTTTAGAACTGTAGTTGCTAAATAACAATTAGAGTATTGTTGAACTTTGTTTTTCTATTTAGGTGGTATAAAAGAAGTACCAACCGTCTCCAAATTCTATCAAGCGAACGATTACAAAACCGTAAGGAGGCATAGTGTCCCCCTCCTTTAATTCTTTCGAAAATGCTTTTACATATCCATACTCGTTGTCAACAAAGCCATCAACTGTTAAAATGAAGTAATCATCGGTACGCTGTAGAGATATAACTTCTGAATCCTCAAGCCTGTCTCTTAGCTCACTGATCTGCTCCAGCTTTAGGTTGTGCTCGGTAATATAGTCTCCAAACGCTTTTTCTAACTCTAATTTGTTAGTATAGCTTTTTTCATTTGAAATCGCTTTGTCATTTAATCTCTTCTGATACCGAAGCATATCTGTCATTTTATAAACCTCAGCTTCTTTACTTAATTCATCTAGGCTTTCTAGATTCTTTCTGTTTGTGTAATAGTGGAGGTAATGCCCAACGCTTAACTGTGGCATCAAAAATGAAAAGCAAATAGTTGCTAAGAATAAAGCCACTGGAGAATAGGACGCTAACTTCTTTAATCCATTTAAAGGTATGGTAATTAGGGAGAAGAGAAGCCCTAGAAGTGTAACCCCCATCAGCAACAGCATGTCGATAAACGGACCTGTTAGTATGGAGAATTGAAGATCAAAAATATCTGCATAGAGAAGTATGCCGCTACAGACTATGGCGATGATTTTGACCCCTTTTGTAAGGGTTTTTCTTAAGTGCATCATACTTTATACTTAGTGGAGCGGCTTTCGAATAAAGTAAATAGTATGTAATAATAAAACGAGCAAGCCGGCCTCCTTCGAGTGCCGGCTTGTTCAATTTATGAGTCTGTGCTGGTTTAGGTCGTTTCCAGTATCTGGAACAGCTCATCCAGTTTTGGCGTCAGGATAATTTCGGTGCGGCGGTTTTTCTGGCGCGCCTCCTTTGTTTTGGCGGTCTCCAGCGGCACGTACTTGGAGCGGCCTGAAGGTGTCACGCGGGTTGGGTCTACGCCGGCGTTTGTAAGGATACGGGTGATCTCGGTGGCTCGCAGCACACTCAGGTCCCAGTTATCCTGCATGCCCACGGTGCCCCGGGCAATCGGCACATCGTCGGTATGGCCCTCGATCAGCACGTTCACGTCGTCCTGCTCTTTTAGCACGCTGGCCAGTTTATGAAGCGCATTCACGCCTTTCGGGTCTACTTTGGTGGAGCCGGAGTTAAACAGCAGCTGCTCTGCCAGCGACACGTATACTTTGCCGTTGCGCACGTCAATGGTCAGGTCTTTGTCGTTGAAGCCCAGAAGTGCTTTGCTTACGCGGTTGCGGAGATTGGCCACGGCGGCGTCTTTCTCGTCCAGGATGCGCTGCAGTTCTGCCAGCCTGGCCTCACGGGCTTTCAGGTCCGCGTTCAGGCGCTCTACCTGGCTTTTGCTCATGTTCAGGGTTTCGCTCAGCGATTTGCCTTCTTTCAGGGCTTTTGCCAGCGCTTCCTCATACTCGCGCTTCTGCTGCTCCAGCTTGGCGCGCTCTTCCTCCAGATTGGCTTTTGCCGTTTCCAGGTCCGCCTTTTGCTGCTCCAGTGTAGTTTTATCCTGCTGCAGGCCTGCTTTGTCTACTTCCAGGGCGTTTTTGCGGGCCATCAGGTCGTCATACTTCTTTTTGGAGACCACGCACGAAGAAAGCGACATACTTCCGGCTAGTAGTAGTATGGACGCTTTGAATAAATGTTTTCTCATCTGCTTTAGCTAATTTGGTAAAAGGGTATAAGCAAATATAGTAAAAAACCTTTAAGTGTGTGATCCTGAAGCGCGGCAAGGGCTGTAAATGCTGTTTAGCCTCTGGTATACTATCGGTTTTGCGCATCCACTAGAGAAGAGCTCATACTATACCTCCCGCCTGTACGGCTGCTTCCCAGCCGATCATGGCCATTTTGCGCTCGCTGCCCCAGCGGTACTCTCCAATGCCGCCCATGCTCTTGATAACCCGGTGACAGGGGATGAGGAAGGCAATCGGGTTGCTGCCAATGGCTGTTCCGACGGCGCGGCTTGCCTTTTCCTGGTTGATTTGGCGGGCAAGGCTGGCATACGACCTCAAGTGCCCCTCTGGAATGCGCAGCAGCGCCTCCCATACTTTCAGCTGAAAAGGCGTGCCGCTCAGGTGCAGGCTTATGCGCTCCGCCTCAGGCGTTAGCTGCTGCGTGAAAAAACGGTACACCTGCCGGTGCATTTCGTTTTCCTGCGCTACCAACTGCGCCTGCGGCCATGTTCGAGCCAAGTCCTGCAGCACCGCTTCCTGGTTTTGGTAGAAGTGCAGAAAACAGATTCCTTTATCAGTGGAGGCTACCAGGTAAGAGCCAAAGTGGCAGGTGTTAAAGCTGTAGGCAATTATTACTTGGCTGCCCTTGCTTTTATACTGCCCCGGCGTCATGCCTTCCATGTTCACGAAAAGATCGTGCAGGCGGCCGCCGCCCGAAAGGCCTGTGTGGAGCGTGGCGTCCAGCACCGAGGCGCTTTGGGCCAGTACAGTTTTGGCGTGGTGCAGCGTCAGGTACTGCAGAAACTTTTTAGGGCTTACGCCTGCCCATTCTGTAAACACCCGCTGCAGGTGATGCGGGCTGAGGTGCACATGGGCGGCAACCTCTTCCAAACCGGGCTGCTGCTGCGCGTGCTGACGTATGTAGGCCAATGCCCTAGCAACGGTATCGTAATGCGTGTTCATGAGGGCAAATAGCTAAATCCGGTTTATACTTTCAACCCGATTCTTGCGAATTTATACTTAGTGCCAAAAAAATCCCCCGCCGTGTTGGGCAGGGGATCTAAATTTATTTAGCCGTCTCAGCTGAAGTGGTCGTGTTAAAGAAGCCTTGCGGATCAGGCATTTGGGAGGTTAGCTCCAGAATATAACTGTAATCCACCACCGACATATTGATGTTGCGGCTCTGGTGCAGGAGTTTCCAGGCCTCGTCATACTTCTTCTCATGGAACTTTACCACCGATAAGTTGTAAAACGCATACGCGTTGGTGGTATCGGCGGCTGTGGCTGCATTTAAGTAGGCAGCCGCTTTTTTCAGGATCTTTTTCTTCTTTTTCTCTTTGTACCAAGCCAGGTACGAAGTAGCGGCGTCCGAGAGCAGGAGGGAGTTCTTCGGGTCCAGCTCAATGGCTTTTTCATACATATCCACCGCTAGTGGCTGGTCTCCGCGGGCAGCTGTTACCAAGCCAAATGCCCAGAAGGTGTCTTTATTGCCGGGGTTAAGGAGCCAGGCCAGGTTAAAGCGGTACATCGCTGTATCGATCTGCCCCTCGTTCAGGTATTCCCAGCCGCGGTCCATAAAGAACTTGCTGGCCTCCTGGCGCGTTGAAAAGTTCTTGTCGCAGCTTGTGAGAAACTTCTCATCCTTGCGCTGTTCTGCTTCTGTTTTCTGCACACCCCCAAACATGGGCTGTACACTCAGGCTAAGCGTCTGTTCCGGCTGCTCTTGGGCAAAACTAAGGGTAGTGGCGCAGAGTATGGCCACGGCGGCTAAAAGTAATCTCTTCATGGTTGGGTTTGTAACAACACAGCCTGCCAGTGCGGCGGGCTTTCATCTGCTTATAAATGTAGCACAGCTATGTTATACTTGCAAATTACTTTGTATGCCTGTTGCTGTAAACGCCCGCCGGGTCCTGCTCTTTCTGCAGCAGTGCCGCAATAAATTTTTTGTTCTCTTTACTTTTATCCAGTTTTATACTTTGGTGAAGGTAGTGCCAGGCCTGTCCGAAATCCAGCAGGTAATAGCTGTTAATGGCCAACTTATAGTATGTGTCCGCGGTGTTTTTAGGGTTTTGGGCCAAGGCGCGCTTCAGGAGTTTTCTGCTTTGCTGCAGGTCGGTGGGGTTGCTCTGGCTGTAGAAGCGCGCCAGGTGTGTGGTGGCTATGTCGGTTAGGAGCCGTGGGTTTTCCTTGTCCTGGTCGAGTGTCCGGTAGAGAAGGTACAGCGCTTTGTCATACTCCTGCATTTGGCCATAAGCCAGGCCGTAGCCCCAGTAAATCTCATTGTTGCTGCGGTCCATCAGCCAGGCCCTGTTCAGGAAAATCATGGCGGAGTCGGGCTGGTTTTGATTGAAGGTGCGCTTTGCTTGCAGCACATAATACTGGCTGGCCAGTTTGCGGCTGCGGAAACGGCTCACATTATCTTTTAAAAATTTATTCTGACTGTCTTCCTGCGCCTTGGTGGCCGGGGCCATGGGTGGAATCACCTCCTGCATGGTAAGGCGCGGCCGCACCGTTTGCGGTTGCCTGGTAAGTGTATTTTGCATGTTGCAGCTGCTCAAGCCTGCTGTTAGGGCCAGGCCTGCCGCTGCTATCCATTGTCGCATGTTAGTTTTGTGCTGGTTTTGATTCTTAACGACCTTAGGAGGAGTTTAGTACAAAGTATACATTACCTGCCGACGATCTGCGTTAAAAATAAATTTAGCCTGAGGTGTAAGGTATGGGGCAAACCGACAACTAATATACTTGAAAACCAGAAGCCAGCGCCGCACAAGCAAGTATGAAAGACGCCTTTTTAGCTCTGATCGCCAAGCATCAGGGCATTCTCCATAAATTATGCAGGTTGTACCGCGATACGTCGGAAGACAGGCAGGACCTGTTCCAGGAAATTGTCTACCAGCTCTGGAAGGCTTTTCCGCAGTTCAGGCAGGAGGCAAGTATAACGACGTGGATGTACCGTGTTGCCCTGAACACCGCGCTGGCGTCGTTCCGAAAGCGCGTGCCAACCCTTCGGTATACAGACACCCTCCCGGATACGCTGAGCAACTATGAAGCAACGGCGGAGGGGCAACAGGAGCAACTCTTTGGGGCACTCAAGCAATTGAATGATGCCGATAAAGCGCTTATATCGCTTTTCCTGGAGGATATGACTTACAAGGAAATGGCCCTGGTGCTGGGAATAAGCGAAAACAATGTGGGCGTGAGGCTGAACCGGATCAAAAGTAAACTAAAACTCATCGTTAAAAAGCAAAATCATGAATCTTGACGAACTCAAACAAAGCTGGCAGCATGCCGGCGCAGAAGAGCAGCTAAGGACAGCGCAGCTGCATGTATTCACTAAAATTGCGCATCACCCGGTGTTGGGACGCATCCGGATAAAGTTGCTGTTAGAGGCCCTTGCCATAGTCGCTTTTCTTCTTCTTTTTTATGACGGGTTTGATGGAGATACCAAACCTGCGTATGCTTCCGTGGTACTGGTTTTATCGGGGATGTTTTACTTGGCAAGCAATCTGTATGGTTTCTTTACCTTACAGCGTCCGGTTGGGGCAGGAGGTGTGCTGGTGTCGTTGCAGCAGTTTCTAAGCCACTTGCAGCGTGCCAAGGCCTTTTCCCTGACTTCTTTGGTATTATTGGCTGTGTCGCTTGCCGTGTTTTTTACTTCTGCGGTAGCGCTTGATGCGAAACGCTTGTTGCTTATGGCTGGTATGGCAGCCGTGGCTGTTTTATTCCTTTATTTTTCGGCGCGGCAGTGGGCCTGGCGGATCAGCAAGATCAGGCAAGCGATAGCTGAACTGGAGAAGTAAATTCATGTTTCCGTCTGTCAAGAAATTAATCCCCGACAATTGACGTTTAAATATCGACAAGTTTCGTATATTTGAGTAGTAAAAGACACAGCGCCATGGGACAAGCCTTAAGTATAGACAGCAGCATGAGCTATCGGCTCATCGATGATAAAGACGTTTTCATGCTCATCAGCACGGTGCGCGAAGGCATAAAGTATGCCCTGTTCCAGAGCATTGCCGATAAGATACCGTTTAGCGTAGGCGAGTGGTCAAATTTCCTGCACCTGTCGGAGCGCACTTTCCAGCGCTACAAAAAAGAGAAGCGCACCTTTGACCCGCTGCACTCTGAAAAAATTCTGGAGATAACGCTGATGTATAACAAAGGCATCGAGGTGTTTGGCGACAAAGCCAATTTTGACGCTTGGCTGGAAGCTAAAAACGTGGCGCTAGGCGGCCTCAAGCCAAAAGAGCTTCTGGATAGCACCTTTGGCATTGGCTTGCTGCGCGATGAGTTAACGCGCATAGAACACGGTGTGCTGGCATGATCGTTTACCGCCTGAGCCGGGGACTGTACCGCAACGACCTTTCGGGCCGGGGCGCGGAGCTGGCTGGCGGCCGCTGGAACAGCCGGGGCACAGCCATACTTTACACGAGCGAGTCCATTGCGCTTTGCACCGTAGAGATTGCCGTGCACATGCCGCTGGGCATTGTTCCTAAAGATTACTTCCTGGTGCGCATCGAGCTACCAGACACCGCAAGTATAAAAGAGCTGCCCGAAGCAGAGCTGCCGGATGACTGGAAATCATTCCCGCATGCCAACAGCACACAGGAACTGGGCGACCTTTTTGTGCAGGAAATGGAACACCTGGTGCTAAAAGTGCCGTCGGCCACCGTACAGGGCACCTTCAACTACCTCATCAACCCGCGCCATGCCGATTTTCCGCAGGTAAAAGTGGTCCAAACCATCCCCTTCGAGTTTGACAAGCGCCTGTTTGTAAAGGAATAAAACCAGTTTTCTAGTCTTTAAGTTAAGGAGCTATACATCGTAGGTTACGCCCATTTGCGCTATCGTCACGGGCCACCCCTTGGTGTCGGTTATTTTAAGCCGGAGCGCCTCGCTTGCCTGTGTCTCGCCGTGGTTCAAAAATACTTGCTGCGGGGCCTTTTTAAAATGTTCCAGCCACCACAGCAGGTCGGCTTGGTCACCGTGGGCAGATAAGGAGCCGATCTGGCGCACTTCGGCATGTACTTTATAGTATAAGCCGTGGATCTTCAGCTCATCCGAGCCGCTGCGGAGCAGATTTCCGCGCGTGCCCGGCGCCTGAAAACCAACCAGTAGAATAGTGTTCTGGCTGTTGCCCAAAAGCTGCTCCAGGTAGTAAAGCACGCGGCCTCCTGTCACCATGCCACTACCGGCAATCACTATCTTAGGGCCTTTCTTATCCAGCACGTGCAGGCTGTGCTCAAAATTGCGGATCACATGTACGTCGCGCATCATGGTTTCGCACTCTTCATCGGTCAGGCTGTGCCAGTCGCGGTGATGGAGGTAAAGGTCCGTCACGTCTATGCCCATTGGCGTGTCGAGGTACAGCGGCAGAGGTGGGATGCTTTTGTCCTGCTTCAGCGTGTTTAAAAGCAGCAGCAACTCCTGCGCCCGCTCCACGGCAAAGCTCGGGATTACCAGCACACCGCCCTTTTCATAGGTAAGGTTTACCACCTCCGCCAGCTCCTCGTAAGGGGATTTTTCGCTGTGCCTGCGGTCGCCGTAAGTGGATTCCAGCACGACATAATCAGCATCCTTTACTAAATAAGGCGGCTCCATCAGCAAAGGTCGGCGGCGGCCAAGGTCTCCGGAAAACACGAACTTGCGCCCCTGGCAGACCAACTCCACCATGGCTGAGCCCAAAATATGGCCGCTTTTTCGAAAGCAGAATTTAAAGTCCTCGTTGATGATCACCCATTCGTTGTCGTCGTGCGTCTCGAAAAGCGGCATGGTGCGGTCTACGTCCTCTTCCGTGTACTGCGGCCTGGCCGGGTGATGGCGGGAGTAGCCGCCTTCGTTGGCTTGCAGCGCGTCTTCTTCCTGTATGCGGGCGCTGTCACGCAGAATAACCTCGGTCACGTCGCGGGTAGGCAAGGTGGCGTAGATGGGGCCGTCGTAGCCGTTTTTTACCAGCATCGGCAGCGCCCCGCAATGGTCCAGGTGCCCGTGCGTGAGTATCACCGCGTCCAGCTCATCGTAGTTTAGGGGCAGTTTTTCCCAGTTTAAAAGCCGCAGCTGCTTTAGCCCCTGAAACATGCCGCAATCGATCAGCACGCTGTGGCGCTCGGTTCTGACAAGGATTTTGGAGCCAGTTACGGTGCCGGCGCCGCCGAGGAATTTAAGCTGGACAGGAGAGGGGTTAGGAATCATAACGACAGGATTTAAGTGGAGAAGCAAAAATATAGCTTGCCCGGCAGTGTTAAACTGACCTTTCTCACTTTACGAAAATTATACTGTACCAGCCAAACGCGGCATATACGAAGTATGAAATACAGTTTTGCTATCCGTTTTTAACAGAACGGGCTTAACTTTGCGCCATGAAACGCTTACAACTTTTACTACTGGCCATACTATTGGCTGCACCCGCCTGGGCCCAGCAAGACTCGCTGCAGCAGGTGGTGGAGGGCCGCCGCAACAGCCCCGAACAGATGCAGAAGCCCTATGTGATCATGATTTCGGTGGATGGCTTCCGCTACGATTACGCAGATAAGTATAACGCCCATAACCTGCAGGCCCTGCGGGCAAGTGGCGTGGAGGCGGCCTCCATGATTCCGTCTTTCCCCTCTAAGACGTTTCCGAACCACTATACGTTGGTAACCGGAATGTATCCTTCTACCCACGGCCTCATCAACAACTACTTCTACGATCCGCAGCGCCGCGAGTATTACTCCATGCGCAACCGGGCGCAGGTGGAGGATGGCAGCTGGTATGGCGGGGTGCCTTTGTGGGTGCTGGCAGAGCAGAACAGCATGTTGTCGGCAAGCTACTACTGGGTAGGTTCTGAGGCGCCGGTGCAGGGCCTGCGGCCAACCTACTGGTACAAGTACCGCGAAGACATTCCGTTTGAGGAGCGTGTGCAAACGGTGGTAAATTGGCTGGAGCTACCCGCCGAGAAGCGCCCGCACCTGATTACCTTTTACCTGCCGGAGGTGGACCACGCCGGGCACCGATTCGGTCCTGATGCTCCCGAAACCCAACAAGCCGTGCAGGAGCTGGATGCGCGCTTAAAGCAGCTGACGGAGGCCGTTGCTGCTACGGGGCTTCCTGTTAATTACGTGTTCGTGTCTGACCACGGGATGACGCAGATTGACCAGGAGCATACGCTGTCCATGCCAGCAGCCATCGACACGGCAGACTTTCTTGTTTCGGGGGCAGGCATGGTGGTGGAACTGCATGCCAAAAACAAAGACGCCATCAAACCCACTTATAAAAAGCTGAAGAAAGAATCCCGCGGAGCCTATAAAGTATACCTGAAGCGCAAAATGCCAAAGCGGCTGCACTACGGCATCAAAGACGACAAGTATGACCGGATCGGGGATATTCTGCTGCTGACGGATGCCCCAAAGGTATTTAACTTCTCCAGCAGAAAGCCTAGCCCTGGCGCCCATGGGTTCGATCCGTATGCCGTAAAAGACATGCACGCCACGTTTTATGCCTGGGGACCTGCCTTTGCCAAAGGTAAAAAACTGCCGTCTTTCGAGAACATACAGGTATACCCCATAGTAGCAAAGCTGCTCGGGCTGAAGTATAGCCATAAAATTGATGGAGACGGTAAAATAGCCAAAGAGGCCTTGCAGTAGGAGACAATTGCCAATAAAAAGGGGGAGCGGCTATCGTTTAGCCGCTCCCCCTTTTTATAAATAATGGTAGGTTACCGGTTCCTTCCCGGCAAGTATACTTGCAAGCCAACAGCCAGGTTCAGTCCCGACTGGCCGTTGCCAACAGAGATGTCGGCGCTGGTGTGGGTATAGCCCAGAATACCTTCCAGTGCCACATTCTGCGCCACAAAGTGGGCATAACCGGCGCGCAAGCCTATCACACCCGAAAATACGGCATCTCCCTCACTGTCTTCTTCAGAGCTGCCTGCTATACCTGCCAGCGCCTCCCCGAACCAGCGGTGTGTGGGAGCTGCTCCCTCCGGAAAGTAATAGCGGGCAAAAGGGGTAAGGCCATAGCGGAACGTCTCGCCGCCGTCATAAATATCCAGCCCCAGTTGCACCTCCGTGCCCAGCACAGCGTTATCGCTCACAAAATAGCCAGCTCTTGGGTTTACATTGAGTGTAAAGAAATCCGAGTCAAAGTTGAAGCCGATGTTGCCTATAGAAGCGCCCACGATCCAGTTTCCCTGACGAACGGCGTCAGAAGAGACGGCGGCTGTAGTTTGCGGTCCACGCTGCCTGAATTCTTCCTCTACCTCTGTTTGTGCAAAAGCACAACTGGCCCAAGTAATAAGTAAAAACGAGAGTAAAATAGTCTTTTTCATAATGTTTGTTTTCAAAATGTACGCGTTACAAAATCCGAAAATTAATATGGATTCTATTTAAGTTAAACGCCTACAGGGTATTCAGGTTCTACTGTAAGATCCTAATAGCTAAGGTTCTGGCAGGTTCTTTCTCAATTACGGACGTTAGGTGGGAGAGGAGCGGTACCCCAATAACCGGAAATCGTATACTGCAGCCAAAGGAGAAGGCTTAGCTATAGGCCTATAAACAGCAAGAGCAAAAGCATCTCAGTGCTTTTGCTCTTTATACTTCGTACGTTATACTTCTAACCTTTTATTGCCGTGCAGCTTCGTAATCGTTGATGATGCCGTCGCAGATCCAGTTGGCCAGCGCCTGGCGGTTATTGGGTATCACGAAACGGCGTTGGTCTTTGTCATTTTTGATGTTGCCCAACTCTACAAAAACGGTGGGCGGGTGGCTGTACTTCACTACATACAGGCTGCTGCGCGCGCTTACGTTTCCAAAATAATCGCGGTTAGGCTGATGCCGGTTATACTTCTGGTCAAATACCTGGTGGATCTGCTCTGCCAATGCTTTCCCATCCGGGCTGTTTTCATGGTGGTAAAAGAACACATCGATGTTTTGCCCTTTGCTGCGGCTGTCTATATGGATGGAGAGCATGCGTTGGTGGGCGCCGCGGTGCTTCAGGTAAAGTTTGTTTATGTCGGCCACACGGTTACGAAGGCGCTGTTTCTGGCTGTACGGGATGGGTTTTCCGAAGTAGCTGACTTCATCAGTGTCCATCTTCAGTATATTGTCATCTCGGATACCATCGTCTTCGTCCTGGATAACCATGTAAACGGTGGCGCCATGCTCCATCAGCCGGCGCGCCAGCCGGATTGTCACGTCATACGCATATTCATCTTCGCTGAGCTCATACGGGCCATACTTGCCGATGGCACCGGGGTCAGGGCCGCTATGTCCGGCCACCAGGTAGTATACAGTGCCCTGCAACTGTCTATCCAGCACTTCAACGCGCTCATAGGCTTTGCCAAAAAGCGGCTCAACCAGCATGGTGGGAGAGGGGGCAGGCTTTTCTTCAGGGACTGCGGCACCAGAAGAGCCAGCATTAACGGGCAGCAGATACGTACGGCCGGCAAAAAGACTGTTGTCCTGCCCAAGCTGGTCTTCGTTAAGCTCCAGAAAAGACTGCAGGTGTTCGGAAGGGTCCAGGCCGTAGCGGCGCAGCAACAGGTAAATGCCATCGCCAGACTCTGCCACAACTTTTTGGTAGCTCTGCCCAAACAAAGCGGTGGTGCTTAAAACAAGTATAAGTGCTGGTAGAAGTATACGCAAGGCTGTTTTCATAAAGATTTCGCTTCCTTATCCGAAATGAAAGTCTGTATTATGTTACCGGCGCCGGGTAGCATGGCTGAAACAAGTTTAAAGTTATACTTTTTCCGCGATATTTTGCCAGTGGCGGGCAGCCGGAATTTTATTTGTTGTGTGTTATTGTTGATTATCAGCAAACTAAATTAAAAAAAGAGCCTCGGTATAAACCAAGGCTCCCGCTAAAGTATAAATTAACCGGCTGTTAGTGGCTGATGGTCTTGATGAGTGTTCCGCGCTCCACGGGGTCTTTTAGCTCCATGCCGTTCAGAACAGCCAACTCTTCCAAGCGGTCGTTCTTCACGTTGTATTTTTGCAGCACCTGGCCCAGCGTTGCGCTCTGCTGCACAGAAACCACCTTAATGCGTTCCGGCTGGCGGTTTAACTTGTCAGGATCGCTCAGCACTGAAAAATTATCCATCGTTGTCTTAAAGGCCTGAAAGTAGTTGTTAAAGCTCTGCGCCGTGGTGATGCCCATCAGGCTGTAGTTATTGTTGTTGTAGCGGATCAGGTACGTGAGCGTGCGGACGGTTTGCTGCTCCTGTTGCTGGTCTGCCACAATGGCCAGGGCGGGCAGTCCGTTCACTGTTATACTTTGCGACTCAACCGGCTGCAGTTTATAGCCTTGCAGCATTTGCTGCGCGGCCTGCTCAAGCGTTTCGCCGGGCACCAGGGTAAGGTTCATAATTGCGCCGCCATCTTTGGGCGCCATCTGAAACACTTGCGGCGAGTTCATGTGATTCCAGCCTGTTGGAACAGGAAACTTAAACTTCAGGTCGGGGTGATAAAATGTGCTGTTCTCCACGAAGCCCTGACGCGGGTCGTCTCCGTAAACCAGGCCGTCAATCATTCTAAGGTACTCATTGCGGTTCACTTTCGCAGTGGTCAGGTTTTCTTTCTTTTTCCATTGCGCCGCCAGTTCGTGCACGGTAGTATAGCGTTCGGCTGGGTTTGGGTGCGTGGACATAAAATCGGGGATGGTGCTGCCGCTGTCTTGTTGTTTTCGCTGCAGCGTCAGGAAAAAGTCTGCCATTTCTGAGGCGTCGTAGCCAATTTTAGTAGCGTACTCAACACCAAGCTCGTCAGATTCCCGCTCGTCGTCGCGGCTAAACTTTAAGAAGAGAAGGCCAAGCGCCTGCGACGCAGCATCGCCGAGCTGCGCGAGTTCCGGCGAAATAACCATACCGGCTATCAGGCCAACCTGCGCGAGCGTAGCCTTAGACTGCTGCTGCACGGAATGGCGTGCCGCGATGTGGCCGATCTCGTGGCCAAGCACACCGGCAAACTGCGCCTCGTTGTTAAAATGTGCCATAATGCCGCGTGTAAAGTATACATAGCCGCCCGGCAAAGCAAATGCGTTAATCACCGGCGAGTCCACGATCTTGAACTCATACTTGAGACCCGGCCGGTGCGATACTGCGGCCATGGCCTGGCCTTTGGACTGGATGAACTGCTGTAGCTGCTTGTTGTCGTACAGCCCGAATTGTGCCACCACAGCCGGGTCTGACTGAGCGCCTAGGGCAATTTCCTGCTCTTCAGACATCAATACAATGTCTTTTTTGCCTGTTACAGGATTGGTAGCGCAGGAGTTGAAGAGCAGTAGCATAACTGTAATTCCTGCGGCTAAAATATTTTTTCTCATAGTTGGTTCATGTTTGATCCTTACAGCAGTGGGTATAAGCCACCTATATAAGGAAAGTTTAATCTTTTGTTTGAACGGAGCGGGAAATCGTTTAGTTACGGCAGCGCCTGCTGCAGCATCCTACAAATACAGGGTATACAATTTACGTTCTCTTTACTTAACATAAAGTACATTATAAGTGACACTTAAATAGATAGTTTCTATCGTACATTTTAAGTCTTATAATTTATATTATGTTAAGTAAAGTATGTAAAGAGCCATTTATTAGGACATAAACTTATACTTCTTCATCCCTAATAAACAGTTTGAAAATAAAAAAAGGAGGAACTTTACAGTCTCTCCTTTTTACTTGCGTTATCGAAATGTTAGTTCAGCTTGGCAGAAAGCTTGTCAGCATCTGCTTTGCGACCCAATCTGGTGTATACGTTGATCAGGTTCTGGATCGTAGACTTGTCGTCCGGACGAATCTCGTGTGCCTTCTCAAAGTATGGCACTGATGCCTGGTAGTATTTCTTAGCCTCGGCCTCAAGCGCTTTGCCTTTCTTCTTATAAGTGGCATAGTCCATCTTGGCAGCTTTGTTGTTTACATCCGTGCCACGGTTAAACTCCAGCACGCCCAGGTTATAGTATGCGTCAAAATTAGTTGGGTCTACCTCAGTGGCTTTCTTATAAACTTCTCTCGCGCCGTCCAGGTCTTTCTTGCGCTCCAGCAGGTTGCCTTTTACAGCATAAAGGCTTGCGTTGCTAGGGTCTGCCGCAATGGCTTTGTCAAGCTTTGCCATAGCCTCGTCAGCGCGGTCGTTCTTCAGGTAGTACTTCAGTTCTTCCTGCATCAGGTACACGCTGTTCGGGTGCTGCTCCAGGCCGGCAGCCAGGGTTTGCATAATGGCATCGTCGCTGGCCTCGGTGGCTTGCTGCAGCTGTACTTTAGCCTTGTAAACATCCTCTGTTGTGTGGCCCATTTTCAGCAGCTCATCGTAAAAACCGATTGCCTGATCGTACTTGTTGTCTGCTGTGGAAGCATAAGCGGCATAAAGCACGGCAGTGGTATCCTCCGGGCTTATTTTGTGCGCCAGCTCATACTTGCTGATAGCGTTTGGCCAATCCTGGTTGTTATGGAACTCTACCGCCTGGTTCAGCACCTGGCCATACAGCATCTGCATGCGCTCCGGCACCTGCTTGCCATACTCCCCGTTTTCACCATCCAGCTCTACAGTTTTGTTGAAAGACTCCAGTACTTCCAGTGGCGTGTTCTCATCAGTGTTTTTGCCGTAGATCGGGTTGCCGATCATGTCCTGCAAAATTACACCGCGGTAGAACCAGGTTTTAGGCTTCTCTTTTGTTTTTTTATGCTCTGTGGCCTTCTCAATGTCAGCCAGTGCTTTGTCAAGCGTACCATTTTTATGGTTTAAGACTGCACTGTTCACAGCCGAGTTCTGAGCACTTGCAACCGAAATGGTACCGGCTACTAAGGCTGTCAAAAGTACTTTTTTCATGCTTCGAATAATGGTTTGTTGTTGTTTTTTGCTTAACGTAATATAGCTTTAATATTGCGTTCTAGTTAAGTTTATTCTTCTTCTGTAGCCTCAGGATCTATCATCGTATCCGGCTGCAGCGAATCGTCCGGCGAAAGTTCTGCCTGTTCCATTACTGCCTCTTCCACTTCCTCCTCGTTCTCCACCTCTACTTTGGCTACAGAAGAAATCTGGTCGCCCTCGTTCAGCTTGATCAGGCGAACGCCCTGCGTGGCGCGGCCCATCACCCGTAACTCGCTAATCCGCAGACGGATCGTAATGCCTGAGCGGTTGATGATCATCAAGTCATCAGTGTCGGTTACGCCTTTAATGGCAACAAGTTTCCCTGTTTTTTCAGTAATGTTCAGTGTTTTAACGCCTTTACCACCTCTGTTGGTGATTCGGTACTCTTCCAGGAGCGAGCGCTTGCCGAAGCCTTTCTCCGATACCACTAACAGGTTGGTGCTCTCATTCTCTACACAAACCATACCAACTACTTTATCATCCGGTCCGGCAAGCGTTACGGCACGCACACCCGCAGCCGTGCGGCCCATGGCGCGCACCTGGCTTTCGTTAAAGCGGATGGCCCTACCCGACTCCAGCGCAATCACAATTTCGCTGCTGGTATTGGTCAGCTGCACGTCCAGCAGGCGGTCGCCTTCGTTGATGGAGATGGCGTTGATGCCGTTGGTTCTTGGGCGGGAGTACGCCTCCAGTACCGTTTTCTTGATCGTGCCCTGCTCGGTGATAAACACCAGGTTGTGGTTGAGCACATAATCCTGGTTTTTCAGGTCATGCACGTTCAGCACGGCCCGCACTTTATCGTCGCGCTCTATCTGGATAAGGTTCTGGATCGCACGGCCTTTCGTGGTCTTCCCTCCTTCCGGAATCTCGTATACTTTGAGCCAGAACACACGCCCGAACTCTGTAAAGAACAGCATGTGGTGGTGCGTGTTGGCGATGAACAGGTGCTCAGTAAAGTCGCTTTCCTTGGATGCGGCCACGCCTCTGGAGCCCACGCCGCCACGGCTCTGGCTGCGGTACTCGTTCAGCGAAGTACGCTTGATGTAGCCTTCGTGGGAGATGGTGATCACCATGTTCTCCTCCGGGATCATGTCCTCGTACGAGATGTCGCCGGTGCTGGCTTCAATGCCGGTGCGGCGTCCGTCGCCGTAGCGGTCTTTTATCTCTGTCAGTTCATCCTTTATGATCTGCATGCGCAGGCCTTCATCGTTGAGGATGGCCGTCAGGTGGTCGATCAGTTTCATGATCTCCTGGTACTCTGCCTGAATCTTGTCACGCTCCAGGCCTGTCAGGCGCTGCAGACGCATGTCCAGTATGGCACGGGCCTGGATCTCAGAAAGGGCAAAGCGCTCCATCAAGCCGTTGCGGGCTATCTCAGGGTCACGGGAGGAACGGATCAGGTTGATCACCTCATCCAGGTTGTCCAGCGCAATGAGCAAGCCCTCCAGGATGTGAGCACGCTTCTTGGCCTCGTCCAACTCATACTGCGTTCTGCGGATAACTACCTCGTGGCGATGGTCCACAAAGTACTTGATCAGGTCCTTCAGGTTCAGCGTCATTGGGCGGCCTTTCACCAAGGCCACGTTGTTCACGCCGAAAGAGGACTGCAGCTGCGTATACTTGTAGAGGTTGTTCAGCACCACGTTCGGAATGGCGTCGCGCTTCAGGTCGTATACAATGCGCAGTCCGTCGCGGTCAGACTCGTCACGCAGGTCGGCAATGCCTTCGATCTTCTTCTCATTAACCAACGCAGCCGTCTTCTCTATGAGAGAGGCCTTGTTCACCATGTATGGGATCTCGGTAACGATGATCTGCTCCTTGCCGCTCGGAGTGGTCTCAAACGTGGCGCGTCCACGCATCAGCACGCGTCCACGGCCTGTCTCAAAAGCAGACTTTACGCCGTCATAGCCATGTATGATACCGCCGGTCGGGAAGTCCGGTGCCGTGATGAACTGCATCAGTTCGGCAATGGTGATCTCGTTGTTGTCGATGTAAGCCACAATGCCGTTCACCACCTCTGTCAGGTTGTGCGGCGCCATGTTCGTGGCCATACCCACCGCGATACCGGACGTGCCGTTGATCAGCAGGTTTGGCAGCTTGGCAGGCATAACGCTCGGCTCTTTCAGCGAGTCGTCAAAGTTAGGTACAAAGTCTACCGTATTCTTTTCCAGATCAGCCAGTAGCTCATCGGCAATGCGCTTCAGGCGGGCCTCAGTATAACGCATGGCCGCCGGAGAGTCGCCGTCTATGGAGCCGTAGTTACCCTGGCCGTCAACCAGCGGGTAGCGCAAAGACCAGTCCTGGGCCATACGCACCATGGTTTCGTACACGGAGGAGTCGCCATGCGGGTGATACTTACCCAACACCTCTCCCACAATACGGGCAGATTTCTTGTAGGGCTTGTTATACGATACCCCCAGTTCAGACATTCCGTACAGCACGCGGCGGTGCACAGGCTTCAGTCCGTCCCGAACGTCGGGCAAGGCTCTGGAAATGATAACAGACATTGAATAGTCGATATACGCACCGCGCATTTCGTCCTCAATGTTGATCGGTATTATTCGTTCGCCTTCTGTCATGTTAAAAGGTCTAAAATAATGTAAATGGTGTGATGAAAGGGCAAGTTAAGGCAAAAAAGCCTTACCGCCTATATAGCTTATTCCTTATTTTTAGCTTTGGAGTGTCCTTCGTGGGTTTTCTCCTGCGAGGCTTTGTCCATCTTCTCCCCCATTTTCGGGTTCTGCTTTTTCCATATCGGCTGCCCACGGTATTCCGTGTTGCCGTGGATGTGCTCCATGCGCACATGGCAGGATGAAATAGGACAAGCTGGTTTACAGGAAACTACACTAAGAGAGAACAGCGCAAGGCCAAGAATGAATAGCGGTTTTTTGTGTGTCATGGGTTCATTTTGCGAGCACCGTTCCACAGTAGTGGGCACTCAAATCCATATCATACAAAAATAAGCATTTTTGCTGACATTCAACACTATTTATCCTGTTAATTATGCTTATAAAGCTGGTTCTGACGCTTTTACAGGGGGTGAAAACCGTTGATGGTGAAGCCGCCGTCTACGGCAAGGGTCTGGCCGGTGATAAAGGCTGCCGCCGGTAGGCATAAAAAGGCCACGGCCCCTGCCACATCCTCCGGCTTGCCGATCTGCTGCATCGGGGTTCGGCTGATCACGTTGTTGTAGAAGTCCTGGTTCTGAAGCACTGTTTGCGCCAAAGGCGTGCTGATGTACCAGGGAGCAACGGCATTCACGCGAATCCCGTCTTTAGCCCACTCTGCCGCCAGGTTTTTAGTGAGCTGCGTAAGGGCGGCTTTGGTCATGCCATAGATGCTGCCGGTGCGCACGTGCAGCAGCCCTGCCACTGAGGTAACGTGAACAATATTGCCCTGCTCCGACTTCTGCAGCGCCGGGTACAGCAGCCTGTTTAACTCAAAGGCAGACTGCAGGTTGGTCTGCATGATAAAATTGTACTCGTCAGGAGTATACTCGGCTGTGGGCTTACGAATGTTAGTGCCGGCGTTGTTTATGAGCATGTCCATCTGCCCCCACTGTTGGCTTACCCAGGTAGCCACTGCCTCGCGGCCTTCTGCTTGGCTAACGTCAGCCGACAGGATGTGCAGGCGTTCTGTGTGCTGTTCCCGCAGCTTCTCCAGGTCCTCCTGCTTGCGGGCCACGGCCAGTACCTCAGCTCCCAGCTCCAGGAATTCCTTTACAATTGCCTCGCCAATGCCTTTTGAGCCGCCTGTTACTACTGCTTTTTTTCCGGTCAGTTGCCACCTGTTTTGTGCCATAGTTTGATGTTGGTTTATACTTCGTTAAGTGCTTTGTTTGATTACTTTTTCCCGGTTATACGCTCCCAGTACCTAAGGAGGTATGCCTTGTCAACGTTAGGGCGGTTATTGATTTCCTTAAAGTGAAGAGCGCCCTGCTCATCCTGCCAAAGTTTGTAGACAAACACAAAGTGCCCGCCGCTGTCTTGCCAGCCATCGTAGCGGCCAAAGCGCAGGTCGTGTATCAGCAGGCTTCCGTCGTCGGCTTTTGCTACTGTGTAGTAGCCTTTGGTTATCTCTAACAGGCGCTCCAGCTTTGCGTTGCGCCGGTAGGGTGCCAGCAGCGACGCGTTCTGCGGCTCAAAAGTATAACTGATGTTCTTGTCCTGATCAAGGAGCGAGTAAAACCCATTGTAAAAGCCCTTGTCATCCTTGGCTGTAACCGACCAGAATATGGTGTTCATGGGAGTGGGTTTACTGATAAAGGAAGTATAACCGACGGATTGCTGCGCCATGCTTTGCTCAAAAACCCTATCCGCCATACTTTTAGCCACGAAAGACCACAGCAGATAGGCGGAACTCACTGCCAGGCCTGCATAGTTGAAGAAGCGCCTTTTAGGGCTGTTCCGCTTATAAAACAGGGTGGCGCCCACCAGCAGCAGGAAAGGCAGCGTGTACAGAGGGTCCACAACGAAGACGTTGTAAAATGCCACGCCGTACGTGCTGAAGGGCCAGAAAAGCTGTGTGCCCCAGGTGGTGCAGCTGTCAAGTAAAGCATGTGTCACAAAGCCCAGGAAGAAGAGCAGCGACCAATCACGGAAAGTGGCAGCGGCATGCTTGTACAGCCGCTGCATCAGCCAGGCCAGTAGCGGCGACATGACTAGGGCAAACAGAAAAGAGTGCGTAACCGACCGGTGGAAGCTAAGCTGCTGCACAGGGTCGAGCCAGGGACTCGCCAGCACGTCCAGGTCCGGGATGGTACCGGCCACTGCGCCCCATAACAGGGCTTTGTTGCCTAGCCTCCGGCCTGCCACGGCCTCTCCCACCGAGGCCCCTAGTACAATCTGTGTTAACGAATCCATGAGGTGATTTAAAGTATAATCCGGCCAAGGCCAATAGCTGTGCTGCAACTAAGGCTGGTTTGTAAAGGTATAAACAAGCTGCCTTGCAACAAAAACAATTAAATCCTGCCGTTTAAATGGACGAAGTGCTTTTTTTTATCCTGGGCGTTTTGATTATCTGCCTGGGAGTCTATGACCTGCTGTACACAACCTTTGCGCCTAGGGGCGCGGGGCTGATGAGTGGCTTGACCTCTACCCTTATCTGGAGGTTCTTTTTAGGACTGAGTATGCTTTTTAAGACCAGGAGGGCGCTGGCAGGTGCCGGGATCACGATCATCATGGCTACCATACTAAGCTGGGTACTGATGCTTTGGGCAGGGCAAACACTCATTTACCTCTCGGATGTGGACGCGGTGGTAAACAGCACGACCGAGGTGCCGGCAAACTTATATGACCGTATTTATTTTACCGGCTACACGTTATCCTCGCTCGGAAACGGTGATTTTAAGGGCGGCACGAATGCGTGGCGCGTGTACTCAGCTTTTATCTCCTTTTCGGGGCTGATCTTTATCACGATCGCCATTTCTTATATGGTGCCGATTCTTTCGGCGGTTACAGAGCGCCGGTCGCTGAGTATACGCATCGCCGCCATCGGCGACAGCCCGGAACTGATGCTGCTAAACAGCTGGGACGGGAAAGACTTTAAAAGCCTGGACAAGCACTTTTCCGGGTTGGCACAGCCCATTGCCAAACAGGGGCAGCTGCACCTGGCCTACCCCTTGCTGCACTACTTTTATCATTCCGAGAAGGCGGTGGCGCTGCTGCCTAACCTAGCAGCTTTAGATGAAGCCCTCACTATGCTGCTGTTGTATGTGCCGGAGGATAAAAGGCCGTCCAACCAGACAATGGTACCCATCCGCAGGGCCATCACGACGTTTATGGAGTCGCTTACAGCCATTACACCGGCGCCAAAATCGCTGGAGGAGCCGTACTTAGGAATTAAGCAGCTGGAGGAGGCGAACATCCCCCTCCAGTTGCCAGAGGCAGAGCGGCTGGACCAGCTGCGCAAGCGGCGCAAACTGCTTAACGCCATGCTGAGTTATGTTGGTTGGGAGTGGGAGGAAATCGCCAACCCAAAATTCAATACCGACCTTGATTTAAGAGATATACGCTAAGCCTTCTAGTGAATGATCCTGGCGCGGGTAAACTCCTTTGTTCTGTCGAAGAGGTAGCGGTAGGTGGCGTGCGTTTTATAGATCCTGCCGCCAATCTGCTCTACCAGGCGCATCATCTTTGGGTTAAAATCGCCTATCCAGTTCATCTGCAGGTCATAGTATGGGATGCTCGGATTGTTAATCACCAGTTTTCCCGCCTCTACGATCATGGCTGCCTCTACGCCTTTACCCTGGTGCTCTGGCGTAATGCCGAAGACTATGCCGTACATCGTTTTGCAGGCCCCTCTCCAGCGGTGGAAGATAAACTTCACCTTGCCCCACAGGTCAAGCTTGCCGTTGGCATACTTAAACAGCTGGTTCAGCTCAGGTATGGCAATGAAAAAGCCCACCGGCTCGTTGTTGTAGTAAGCAAACCACATGATGCGCTCGTCCAATATTGGCTTCAGCTGTTTCATAATGGCCGCGGCCTGCGCCTCGGTCATAGGTTTTACGCCCTCATGCTTTGCCCAGCCTTTGTTGTATACTTCCCTGAAGTCATTGGTATACTTCTGCAGGTTTTTTTTATCCAGGTGCCGGAAGTGGTAGTTCTCATCTGCCAGCACTTTCTCTGCCTTCACTTTATACTTCTCCGGAATGTCGTCGTGCACGGTGCGGTAGTAAGTATACTGCTTAAAGTAGAGCTGAAATCCGTAGTTCTCCAGTAGCTGCTGGTAGTAGGGGAAGTTGTAAGGCATGCAGTACGTCGGTTGGTGAAAACCGTCTATCAGTACGCCCCACCATTTATCGCGCTCCCCCAGGTTGATCGGTCCGTCCATGGCCTCCATGCCCCGTTCCTTCAGCCACTCACGGCAGGCGTCAAGTAACATATTGGCAGCTTCCTGATCGTTTATGCAGTCAAAGAAGCCCATGCCGCCGGTTGGCTGCTCTGCCGCGTTCATGGTCTTTTTGTTCACGAAAGCGGCTACACGGCCTATCGACTTGCCCTTGTCGTCCTGCAGTATCCAACGGATGGCCTCGCCATCGCGCAGCAACTTGTTCTTTTTAGGATCAAAAACATTGTCTATGTCTTTGTCCAGCGGGCGGATATAGTTGGGGTCGTTTTTATACATCCTCACCTGCAGCATCAGGAATTCCTGGGCAAGTTCAGGAGTGTTTACCTCGATCAGTTTCATCGTCTTATTGGAATAGAAAATGCTAAATAAACTATTATCTGCAAGAAATGGAAGTATAAATGCGGATGTGAGGCGAATACAGGTGCCGGTGAGGGGGGAATGCGGCACAAAGTATAAAATAAAAAATGCCTTCAGATACGTCTGAAGGCATTCTCTTTTGCAGAGCCCCCTGCCGGGATCGAACCAGCGACCTACTGATTACAAGTCAGTTGCTCTACCAGCTGAGCTAAGGAGGCTTGTACTTTATGTTTACCAGGGAAGCAGATGCAGTACAATCATTTGCTTTTGGAGTTGAGCCCCCTGCCGGGATCGAACCAGCGACCTACTGATTACAAGTCAGTTGCTCTACCAGCTGAGCTAAGGAGGCTTAACCTTTTTTGTTGTGCTTTATTGTGTTAAAGCGTTGCAAAGGTATGTTTTAGATTTTATTCTGCAAATACATGCCTTAAATTTTTCTCCTGGCCCTTTCTAAAAAATTGAGAGTCAGGAGAAAAATTTTTTAGCCTCTGAAGGCATCCAGCTGGTGCTGCAGCTGTGCAATGCGCTTTTGGGCGTCGGCAATGCGTCCTTCATACTCCTCGCGCAGCTTATCGGCGTTCTTAGATCGGGCAAAGAACTCGATATTGGTTCGAAGCGTTTGGATGTCGTTTTGCAGCTGCGCGATCTCGCGACGAAGCGTGTTTTCGCGTTGGTGCAGTTTTTGGCTGGCATCCGGGCTGTGCTTTATGCGCTCCACCTGCAGCTTCACCAGCATCTCGGTGCGCTCTTCCAGGTTCAGCTCCGGCACGCGCTCCAGGTATTTCTCCATCAGGGAGATAAATTTATCCTCGGCTTTGGGGCTGGTGCGTTTGCTGCCTTTGTCGGTGCCGCGCCACTGCTGCACAAAACTGTTAAACTCTTCCACTGAGCCGGTGGCGCTAGGCTGCGCCAGTTTGTCGGCCACTCTGTCGCAGATCTCCATTTTCTCGGCTGAGAGCTTTTCCAACTCCGCGGACTGATGCTGCTCCTGTGCCTGCTTGCGATCAAAGAACTCGTTGCAGGCCGAGCGGAAGCGCTGCCATACTTTATCAGAGTATTTGTCAGGTACCCGGCCAATGGTTTTCCATTTCTTTTGCAGCTGGATGAGCTTTTCTTTAGTGGCTCCCCAGTCGCTGCTGTCTTTCAATGCTTCGGCTTCTTCGCAGAGCTGGGTCTTGAGCTGCAGGTTCTGCATTTTCTGCTCATCCAGGGCCTTAAAGAACTGGTTCTTGTGCTGGAAAAATGCCTTATAGTTTCCCCAGAAAGTTTTGTTCACCTCCTCGGCGTTTTCTTTGGGTACCAGTCCGGCTTTGTCCCACTCTTCCTTTAGCTTCTGTATCTCATCAGTCTTATCGCGCCACTCGTTGATGCGGTCGGTGTTGAAGGCGGAGAACTCCTGCAGCCGCTCCAGCAGGCCGCGCTTGACGGTCAGGTTCTGCAGCTCGCGTTCGTTGCGTTCTTCATGGTAAGCGCGGCGGCGCTCGTGCACTTTCTCAGATGCCAGCGTAAACCGCTCCCAAATCGGGTCGCGCTGATCGTTCGGCACAGGGCCGATGTTTTTCCACTCTTCGTGCAGGTGGCGCAGCTCCTGCAGTGCTTTGTTTATACTTGGCTCCTCCTGCAACGCCTGGGCACGGTCTATGAGCTGAAGCTTGGCCTCCAGGTTGCGGCGGCGGTCCAGCTCCTTCATCTCGAAGAACATGCTGCGGTTGTTGTAGAAGATGTCGAGAAGCGCGTGGTAGGAATCCCACAGCTCCTGCGCCTCGCCGGCCGGTACAGGACCGATGGCTTTCCACTCGGCCTGCAGTTTTTTCAGCTCATCACCGCTGTTCTTTGTCTCAGCCGACTCCACTAACTCACGCAGGCGGCTGAGCAGTTCCTGCTTCCGCTCCAGGTTGCGCTGGCGCTGCTCTTCCTGGCTCTGGCGCTGCTGGTATCTCGTCTCGCGGTAAACCGACAGTAGTTTTTCCAGGTCATGGTGCTCTGGTGAGGCATGGTACTCAAAGCCTTCGTCCGATCCTCCCTCCTCTTTAAACTTCTCCAAAGCCTCCTGGCGCTGTGCCTGAAACTTGGTGTCATACTGCCGATGCAGCTCATTAACGGTGCGGTGGCGGCGCATGGCATCGGCGCCTTTTAACAAAGCAGTGAGGTGCTGGCGCAACTCATCAATGGACAGCTGACTATAGTCCGTATGGTCTTCCTCCTCTTCCTCTTCTTCTTCGTGGCGGTTTTGAGGTGCTGGCGCAGCGGCTGTTGCCTCTTGTGCTGGCGTTTCAGCCGCGTTAGCATCTTTTACATCCGTGTTAGCTTCAGCAAAGGCCTCGGTTATATTTTCTGATGTGCGGCTTTCCTGTTCAGTGGCCAGTTCAGGCTTTATTTCGGGCTGCTCCTCTTTGTTAACAGCCTGTTCTGAGGGTGGCTCATTCTGTGAAGAAATAGGTTGCCCAATAGGGCTTTGCTGGTTCTCTGGCTTGTTGGCTTCAGCTCCGGTGGTGTCCATATGCTCTTTGTCAGTTGTCATGTTTACGCTGTTTAGTAAAACATATTGCGTTTCAGTTCAGGCGTGGGTCGTCGGGGTAATTACTCAGCACCTTAAACTTCCCTCCCATTTCTCGGAGGATGCTCCTCCAGAGAGTTTCTGTATCCAAAGTAAATAATTTATTCGCAGCATTATTGTTCACGATCCAAACATTTTTGTCAATCTCCTCCTGCAGTTGGCCCGGTGTCCAGCCGGAATAACCCAGGAAGAATTTAACATCGTCTTTATGCACCATGCCGGCGTCTATCAGGGTGCGGAGGGTTTCAAAGTCACCGCCCCAATAAAGGCCCTCGTCCAGCTTTACCGCTTGCGGAAGGTCGGGCAGCCGGTGCACATAGTGCAGCGTATTGTACTGCACAGGGCCGCCTATGCCTAGCACCATGTCAAAGTCCTCCTCAAACACATCCAGCACGTCAGACAGATGTAAGTTGGAAGCCCTGTTCAGCACCAGCCCAAAAGACCCCTCCTCCTCCTGATGGCTGCATAATAGAATCACGCTGCGCTCAAAGTTCGGGTCGCCCAGGTAAGGTTCAGAAATCAGGATACTGCCGTTTTGCGGTTTTACTGTTTTACTATCTGCCATCATTTATCTTTCTACACGTTTTATACTCTGTTTTGGCAGCTGTAGGGCACTTAGCCTTACATATATCTATTTTAAATATAAGGATTTTGTTAATAACTACGAAATCTGATTGATTAAGTAAAGATTAACGATGCCTAACAGCTGTTTTTTGCTGCTATACTGTAATCATAGGTCAACAGTTGGCTTGGTTGCGGCACATCTTCGGAAGATTATGTTTAGCGGCAGCATATAATTTTATACTTTTGGTCAAAACACTGATAAGATGTCGCTGACAAATAATATAGCCGAGATAAGGAAAAACTACTCCAAGCAGTCTCTCTCAGAGCAGGAAGTAAGCCCGGAGCCGATCAGCCAGTTCAACAAATGGCTGCAGGAGGCACTACAGTCGGAGGTGGAGGAGCCCACGGCGCTAGTGCTTTCAACGGTTAACAGCCAGGGTCGGCCTTCTGCGCGGGTGGTGCTGCTGAAGGGAGTGGATGAGCAGGGGTTTATGTTCTTTACAAACTATGAAAGCCGCAAAGGGCAGGAACTGGCGCAGAACCCTTATGCCAGCCTCACATTTTTTTGGCCGGCCCTGGAGCGGCAGGTGCGCATAGAAGGAAAAGTAGAGAAGGTAGCTGCCCAGGAATCTGACGAGTATTTTCACAGCCGCCCGAAAGGCAGCCAGATAGGCGCCTGGGCATCGCCGCAGAGCCAGGTTATTTCCGCGCGCCAGGTGCTGGAGCAGCGGGAGAAAGAGCTGAGCGCGAAATATGCCGAAGCGGAAGAATTGCCGCGCCCGGAGTATTGGGGCGGCTACCGGCTGGTACCCGCGTACCTGGAGTTCTGGCAGGGCCGGCCAAGCCGCCTGCACGACCGCCTTGCCTACGAACTGCAGGGCCAGGAGTGGCTAATTAAACGGCTGGCTCCCTGAGAGCTTCATGTTTATACTTGTGGCGGCTGATTTTATACTTACAACTGAACAATGGCAGAAATATTACCCTTGCGTGCCTGGCGCTATACCGATACACTAAAAGACCAAATAGAACAACTTACCTCTCCGCTTTTCGATGTGGTGTCTGAAAAGCAGCGGGAGGCGCTGTATCAGAATCCCCTCAACAGCATTCATCTTTCGGTGCCACGCGGCGATAATCCGGCACAGGATGCTGCTTTGCTGCTGCAGGAGTGGAAAGAGAAAGGCATTATACTGCAGGACGGCCTGCCGGGCATCTATGTATACTACCAGTACTTCCGCTTGCCGGGCAGCGACAAAGAATATGTGCGCAAAGGCTTTATCTGTAACATAAAAGCCTACGACTGGCACGAGAAAGTGCTCTTGCGCCATGAGAATACCATTCCCAGCGCCGTTAACGACCGCATTGAGCTGCTGGAGGAGACACTGCTGAACGTAAGCCCCACGCACGGTTTGTACACGGATGCTGAGTTTCTGCTGGAGCCGTACATGGACGAGAGCATCCGCACCCCGATTTACGAGACAGAGGATTACCAGGGCGTGCGCGACGTGCTGGCTGTGATTCATGACCATGCCGCGATAGAGCTGTTTCTGCAGACGCTGGCCGAGAAGCAGGTCCTGCTGGCCGACGGGCACCACCGCTACGAGGGCTCCCTGTTCTATCGCCGCAAAATGATGGCCGAGAACCCCAACCACACGGATTTTGAGCCCTACAATTACCACCTAATGTACCTTACCAACTCTGAGCACGACGACCTGCGCATCCTGCCTACGCACCGCCTGCTAAAGCAGCTGCCCATGCCGGAGGAGGAGTTTCTGGAGCGGCTGCAGGAGTATTTCACGGTGACGCCCAAAGAAGACCCATACGAGCTGAACGAGGTGATTGTGGGCAAGCCTTGGGCATTCGGAATGTACCTGAACGGCAACGCCTATAAGCTGCGCCTGAAGCCGGAGGTGCACCCAAGTATAGACTGGAACTTTCCGGAGGAGGTAAAGCAGCTGGACCTGACGGTGATGCACTACTTTATCTTTGAGAAGATCCTGGGCATTTACCGCCAGCAGCAGCGCGACTATAAAGGCCTCAGCTACGAACGCAATTTCACGGCCTGTATCCGGAAGGTGGACAAAGGCGAGGCGCAGCTGGCGCTCATCACAAACGAGATATCGATGGAGCAGGTGAAGCGCGTGTGCAACAGCGGCGCGGTGATGCCGCAGAAATCGACCTTCTTTTACCCAAAAGTTATCTGTGGATTTTTATTTAGCTCGATTAAAGAAGATGAATTTACAACGGCCGCTGCTGCTTGCCTCTAACTCGCCCCGCCGCAAGGAATTGCTCTCCAGCCTCGGGCTGAAGTATGAGGTGCTGGTGAAGGAGGTGGACGAAGATTTTCCGGAGCACCTGAAGCGGGAGGAGATTGCCGAGTTTCTGGCCTCGCACAAGGCCGATCACTATATTTCAGATATTACGAATGAGGCTTTGATCACCGCGGATACGATCGTTTGCCTGGGCGAGCGCGTGCTGAACAAACCCGCTGATTACGCGGAAGCAAAGGAGATGCTGCAGGCACTGTCGGGCACGCACAACGAGGTGATCACGGGCGTGTGCATCCTGACCAAAGAGCGGAAAACCGTCTTCCACGACACGACCAAAGTATACTTTAAACAGCTGTCGGAGGCGGAAATCGACCATTATATCACGCACTACAAGCCCTATGACAAAGCCGGGGCCTACGGCATACAGGAGTGGATCGGCATGATCGGGATTGAGCGCATCGAAGGGTCCTACTTTAACGTGGTGGGACTGCCGGTGCAGAAGCTGTATGCCAAGCTGGAGGAGCTGGGGATTGTGATGGTTGATTGATCCTTGTTGATTGTTTTCTTTATCTATTTGTAATGCTACACCCCGACTGCTAATAACATCGAAATGGCTACCTTTGCAAAAGTTTATACTTTAGCTCATCCAGAAGTATAAACAATCAGCAATTAACAATCATCAACCAAGATGTCATTTATCAAATTATATCTGGCTCCGGGCAAGGAGCATTCTTTAAAGCGCCAGCACCCGTGGGTTTTCTCTGGAGCTATAAAAAAGGCAGACGGAGAACCGGCAGAAGGCGACGTAGTGGAAGTTTACTCCAGCAAGCGCGAGTTCCTGGGCATGGGCCATTATGCGCCGGGCTCCATTGCCGTGCGTATTTTCTCTTTTGAGCAGGCGGAGCCGGATTATACTTTCTGGAAAGGCAAAGTGCAGAAAGCCTATGATTACCGCCAGCGCCTCGGCCTAACAGACAACCCCAACACGAATGTATACCGCCTGGTATACGCCGAGGGTGATGGCGTGCCGGGCCTGATCGTGGATTTCTATAAAGACACAGCGGTGGTGCAAACGCATTCGGTGGGCATGTACAACGTGCGGGAACATGTGGCGCAGGCGCTGCAGGAGATCTACGGCAACAAACTTCGCGCTGTGTATGACAAGAGTGCGGAATCGCTGCCGGCAAAGGCACCGGTGCAGGCGCAAAACGGCTACCTCTACGGGCAATCAGAAGGCGGTGTGGTCGTGACCGAGAATGGCAATCAGTTCTTTATTGACTGGGAAACCGGCCAGAAAACAGGCTTCTTTATTGACCAGCGTGAGAACCGTGACCTGCTGGCGCGTTACGTGAAGGATAAAGCCGTGCTGAACACGTTCTGCTATACCGGTGGCTTCTCGGTTTATGCGCTAAACGCTGGAGCTACGGAGGTGCACTCCGTGGATGTATCGAAAAAGGCGATCGAGCTGACAGTGAAGAACGGGGAGCTGAGCCAGGCGCCGGAGAAGCACGAGGCTTTTGCCATGGATACCTTTGAATTCCTGAAAGGCAAGGAGGACAAGTATGACGTGATTGTGCTGGACCCTCCCGCTTTTGCGAAAAGCCAGAAGGTGCGCCATAATGCCTTGATGGGTTATAAGCGTCTGAATGCAGAGGCCATGAAAAGGATTAAGCCAGGCGGTATCCTGTTCACCTTCTCCTGCTCGCAGGTCGTGGACAAATACCTGTTCAACAACACGGTGATGGCCGCTGCCATTGAGGCCGGGCGCAACATCAAGATCATGCACCACCTCTCCCAGCCCGCCGATCACCCTATCTCCATTTTCCACCCGGAAGGCGAATACCTGAAGGGATTGGTGCTGTTTGTGGAGTAGGAGTTATACTTGAACTGATTATAAAGGGAAAGGCCGGAACTGTAAAGTATAGCTCCGGCCTTTTATAATATTTTTTAATCCCTATATCCAGCCTCGTAGTGATAATGCTCCATTGATGCTGAAGTAAAGCCTCCAATAAATTCGGGACTTTTCATCTTCTCCTTTAATTTTTCAGGTTTAATACCCACACAGTCGTTCTCAATTGCCCATTCAAGGGTACCTTTATTTAAAGGATATTTAGTCAGCGTTCCAGTTAGCTTATTCTTCTTAATCCATGCTTCTGCAACTTCAAAATCCTCGAAAATTCCACCAGAAAAGCTAGAATTAGAAGTATTGAAAACCCACACAACTTTAATTTCCATATTTTAATTGATATCAACTACCAAACTACCAGAAGGCAGTTCTGGAGGTAGCTCCATCCGTATGCGCCACTCTTTCGGGTAGTAATTGTTCATGCGGCTCCCAATCTGCTTGGCCCAACCCAGCGGGAGGTCTTTGTACTGCAGCAGTAGCCAATCAGAGCCGTTGGTGCCGAGGCTGATATCTTCTTTGCGGAGGTAGCGCAACGCCTGTTCCAGGTCCAGTTCGGTAATCCGGAAAGCATCATTGTTTAGGTGCTGTGATAGCGCCAGGCCTTGCAGGGGCTTTAGCTTTTTACCTTTTACCTCTGCCAGTTCTGTGCCGGCATACAACACATACAGGTTCTGGTATACTTCATCGGTCGCTTCAAACAGGTTTTCGGGCAAAGCGGAGATTACCTCGCCGTGCTGCACAAAAGTATACTGCTCCGGCTGCTGCAGCCAGTCCTGTACCAGCGCCTGCTCTTTCTTACCAGCTACCGTTAGTTTATACTTTTTCTTTTTGCTCTTACCGTGACTGATGACTTGTTCTTCTCCTGCCTTACGCACGACGGCCATAAAGAAACCTTCGCCCTGCACGCGGTGCGGGTAGAAACGGTAGCCTTCCACCCCTTTTAGCTGCGTGGGCACCACGCCCCACTCCGGCTGCAGTTGCAGCTTTATACTTTCGGCACCTTCCTGCTCTGCCAGCCAGGCAATGTTCTCCTCGTTCTCCTGCTCATTCCAGGTGCAGGTGCTGTAGATCAGTACTCCTCCGGGCTTCAGGGCCTCCCATACATCCATCAAAATGCGCTGCTGGCGCTGGGCACACAGGTTCACGTTCTCCTCCGACCACTCTTCCACGGCCTGCGGGTCCTTGCGGAACATGCCTTCGCCGCTGCAGGGAGCATCCACCACCATCACATCAAAAAAGTCAGGCAACCTACCAAAATCGCGGGGATCGTTGCTGGTGACCAGCACATTGCCGCTGCCCCACTTGGCCACGTTTTCGGCAAGTATGGAGGCCCGGCTACGGATCACCTCGTTGGATACCAAGAGGCTGTCCGGCGAGATAAGGCTGGCCAGGTGCGTGGATTTTCCGCCCGGTGCGCCACAAAGATCGAGTACCTGTAGCGACTGGTTCAGGTTTACCGCCTGCCGCAGGGCCTGCTCCACAAACATAGAACTGGCCTCCTGCACGTAATAAGCGCCGGCATGTATGGCGGGGTCGAGCGTGAAGAGCGGCCGCTCCGGCAAATAATGACCTGCCGCTGCCCAGGGCACAGGTGTGAGGTTAGCTGCTGCCGCTGCCTTTGCCTGGTTAATTCTGACGCTTACAGGTGGCGTGTGCTGCAAGGCCTCCAGAAACTTTGGATACTCCTCCTGCCCCAGCAGGCGCTGCATGCGGTTGGTAAATGATACTGGTAATTGCATGCGGTAAAGGTACGGCTAAAATGCAGTTTCTGAAAGCGTGGCTAATCTCTGCACTTGGTCAGCTGCAGGTATTCCTCTACCACAGGCACGTCGGCAGGACACCAGGTATACTTTGGCAGCTCCTCTGGCACAACCCAGTAGTAAGCCCGGTGCTCGAGTAACTGAACAATGCCGCCCCGGAAGTGACAAAGGTAAGGCACCAATTGTAGTGCATTATTGTGATTCACGGCGCTGAGCCGCTGATAAGGCTGCACCGTGATGGCCAGTTCTTCTTGTATCTCCCGCACCAGCCCGTCGGTTTCTGCCTCTCCCCGTTCCAACTTGCCACCCGGAAATTCCCAAAGCAGAGCTTGTTGCATTTTCTCTCCCCGCTGGGCGATCAGTACACGGTTATTATGTTCGATTAGGGCACAAACTACTGTGATCATAAAGTTATGATGCTAGGTTTAAAGACAACAGGAGATTTAAAAGGTTGTGTTCAAAAGAATCGCAAGTTATACTTTACCAAACAAAAGCGTTTTTTCATACTTGAAGAACAGGTAACCCAGGCTCACTGGCAGCAAAAGGTTGATAGTTACCGGCAGGTCCTGGTCGGCTAAACCAAAGTATACCACCTGCACCAAAAAGATATGGTAGGATGCTTTGCCGAGCTCTGCGGGTAGCTGAAGCCAGATGGCGCTGGAGGTAGAGGGAAGAAGTTTTAGCCCCAGCCACACCAGCATGGCGGCATAGCCAAAGGTAAGCGGTTGCTGTAATTGCCATTCAGGCCGCACGAGGTATTCTACGCTAAGCACATCATATACCAGCAGGTATAGCACAACAATGGCCACAAAAGCGGCAGAGCCCAGAAAAATAAAATGCCTCCCTTTAAAAGGCTCCCCGAGCAGTCTTGATAGCCAGAACCCGAAAGCCACAGCAGAGAAGTACCTTGGAAAAGCAGCATCGTACAGGTAATTGTTTGCATCAAAATAGCTGTAACTGCTAGCCCAAAGCTGAAAAGCAATTTCAAGCAAGACCAGAAGTGCCGTAGTAATAACAGGTGCCCGTGCAAAGCCATACCCCATGATCGGTAGCAGCAGCACCGACTGCAGTAGTAAGGTAATGAAATAGTTTCCGCGGCCAGTGACGGGCAGTACACCAAGCCAGGTATAGCCGTTAAATTCCAGCACTTTTTCCTGCGTTACCGCCTCCCATAGTAGGCCTGCCAGAATAGAGGCTATAAATATGATCAGAAATGGCACGAAGATGCGGGCTGCCTTTTTCGTGAAGTACTTGCGGGTATAAAGCTGCCCCAGCCGCTGTTCTTTTCCCTGCACCGATATGCCCAGGTTTAGCCCCATCACCACCATAAAGAGCGGTACCGCCTGCCAGATATGGTATACGGCATAGCTATCTTCCAGCTGTTGGCGCGTAAAAGAGTGCAGCAGCAGCACCGCCAAAATAGCTACTCCTTTTATCACGTCTATCTGCTGAAAGTGCCGCTTCATTAATCAGGTGTTCAGGTTTATAAGCGCTACGGCGCTGGCTTCTTTTGCTTTTTTGCAAGTACGATGCTTATACGAAGCGGCAGGTTAGTTAAACAAAAGTATAAATCCTGATGGGCCTAATATTAGTATAAGTATCTGTAATATAAAACTCTAACTTTATGCTGTTAAGCCTTAACTATAGATTTTTCATTATGCTGGTTGTGCTGTTTGCCGTGGCCTGTGCAGCAATTTCTACAACACTAGTAAGTTCGTTTTGGGCTGAAGAGGCTGATATTTCTTTGTGGGGCCAGAAAAGTATGGCTTCTTTTCTTTTTGCTTATAGTGCTGTGCTGGGCTTCGTCCTTGGATGGTTTGCCACTAGGCTAACACGCGCTGCCATACGCAAAGGCAAGGCGCAGCCGCTCCACTGGCACCTAAAAAGCCAAACGCTCATCGACAGGCTTCCAGACAGAACATTCAGCAGAGCCTTCATGTTTTCTTTGGCTGGCTGCGTGATCGCAGCTCTGCTGGTGCTCCTGCTCCATCAAATCAAGCTCCAGTACATTTCTGTTTCTGAAGGGCTTGTACTAAATGTGATCTATAGTATGTTGTTTGCCGCAGCCATAACCATTATGGGCGTTTACCGTGCCCTGGGTGATAATAATATGAGCCGAACACGCGCCTGATAAATTTACTTTAGCTTTTCCTTAAGTATGGCAAACTCTACTGCAGGAGAGATGCGCTCGTACAGTATGTTATAAACGGCAGAAGTGATGGGCATCGCTACCTGAAGCTTTTTGTTCAGCTCATGTATACTTTGCACCGCGTAATAGCCCTCTGCCACCATGTTCATCTCTACCTGAGCCGATTTTACTGTATAGCCTCGCCCAATCATGTTGCCGAAGGTACGGTTGCGACTAAACTGAGAGTAGGCTGTCACCAGCAGGTCACCGAGGTAAGCTGAGCCATTGAGGGCGCGGTGGAGGGGCACCATGGCATCTAGAAAACGCTCTATCTCAAACATGGCATTGGATACCAGCACCGCCTGAAAGTTATCGCCGTAGTTCTGCCCGTGAGCGATGCCGCAGGCAAGGGCGATGATGTTTTTCATCACAGCGCAGTATTCAATTCCGTCCAGGTCGTCGAGGGGGTTGGCCTTTACGTAGCGGTTGCGCAGCAGCTCACAGAAATGCTCGGCAGCCGGCATGTTGTGCGAGCCGATGGTGAGATATGACTGTTTCTCCAGGGCTACTTCCTCCGCATGGCAGGGGCCGGCAATTACCAGCAGCTGCTCTTCCGGCACACTGTAGTGGTGCTTCAGAAAATCCGTTACGAGCGTATTTTCGACCGGAACCATTCCTTTAATGGCTGAAACCACTGCTTTACCTTTTAGCGCATCTGTCGGTAAATTGGCAAGTGCCAGCTGCACAAATGCAGCTGGCACCGCCAGTATCACCCATTCCGAAGAGGCCACCACAGCCTCAATATCAGAGGAGGGTTTAACATAATTTAAATCAAACTGTACCTGGCTCAGGTAGCGCGGGTTGTGCTTAAAATTGATGAGATGCTGCACATCCGCGTCGTTGCGCATCCACCAGTTAACCTGCGATTTATTCTCTGAGAGGACTTTGACCAGGGCTGTAGCCCAGCTGCCTCCTCCTAGTACTGCTATTTTTTCCAATCTATTTCTTAATCTTCGTTCGTTTCAGCGGCAATGGCCTGCTTGTTAAGCGATTTCTCATCTTTAACCGCCACCTTGGCACCGTCTTTCAGCAACGTAGACACAGCCCGGAAAGGACCTGCCACTATTTTCTGTCCTTTGGTGACGCCGCTCAGGATTTGGATGTTCTCAAAGTCGCTGATGCCAGTTTCAACTTTTACGGACTTCACTGTATTCGTGGCCTCATCATACACAAACACGACTTCCTCTACCTGCGCCGGGGCAGTTTCCTGCTTGTTTGGCTGATTCTGGTCGTTTTCCTCCTCTTGGTCTTCGCTATTAGGTTTGTTTTCCTCGCCATTGGCAGAGCGGGTTGTCACCGAAGAGAGCGGCACAGCCAATACATCGTTCTTTCTGTCTGTAATAATATCCACTGAGGCTGTCATGCCCGGGCGGAAAGGACGGGCGGTCGTTTCGCGCAGGTGGTCGTATGACTTGTTCAGCAGGCGGATGCGCACCTCGAATTCCGTTACGGCTTCCAGGGTGGTGGCGTCTTTGGCTGTGTTGGCAATGGCAGTTACGATGCCTTTAAATTTCTCGTCGCGGCTGGCATAGGAGTCAACCTCTACCTCTACTGAGTCGCCCAGCGCTACACGGATAATATCGTTCTCGTTCACGTTTACGCGCACTTCCATGTTGTTGAGGTTGGCAATGCGCATAATCTCTGTACCTGCCATTTGGGATGTTCCCACTACGCGCTCGCCCTGCTCCACGTTCAGTTTCGATACGGTACCGCTAACCGGCGCGTATATGGTAGTTTTGTTCAGGTTTTCGCGGGCATCTTTCAGGGAGGCCAGGGCATTTTGCACATTATACTCCGATGCTCTCACGCTTTGCTTGGCAGACTCTACTTCGGCTTTGGTGGCCAGGTAGCTGGATTCAATTTCCTGCCATTCTGAAGTAGAGATCACTTTCTGGTCTACCAGGGGTTTGTTGCGCTTGTAGTTCTGCTCTACCTGCGTAAAGTTAGCCTGTGCCTGCGCCAGCCTTGCCCTTGCCTGTGCCAGGTTAGCACGCTGCGTGTTTACCATCGCCTGCTGCGCATCCACCATCGACTGGTAGTTATCAGGGCGTATACGGAGCAGCAGTTCGCCCTTCACCACGGAGTCGCCTTCCTCTACATTCAGCTCAATGATCTCGCCGGATACGTCCGGGCTGATCTTCACCTCTGTTTCAGGCTGCACTTTGCCGGAGGCGCTCACTTTTTCCACGATATCAGTAGGCTTGGCTTCTGCCAACACTACTTCGGTGCCTTCTTCTTTGCCAATCCAGCCCGCCATTTTCGCGATAACTATAAATGCCAGTATTAGCACCAGCACGCCGATCAGAATCGGGATCAGCCTTGATTTTTTCTTTGCCATAGTTTTAGAAAGAAATGTCTTTGCCCTGGTAAAAATCCAGGACTTTTAGTTTGAACGTATACTCATACTTTGCCTGCAGCAGGTTGGACTGCGCCGAGCGGAAACTATTTGCGATAATGTTAAAGTCCACCGTATTGATGACACCGGCGTTCAGGCGAAGCTGGGCATTGCTGTAGTTTTTCTGGGCGGCCCGCAGCTGTTCCTTTGCCGATACATAACGCCGCTGTGCCGCTAGGACGTCTACATAAGCCTGCTCTATTGTCTGACGCAGGTTGTTACGAGCTATGTCAGCATTAATTTCAGCATCTTGCTGCTGAAGCCTGGCCCGCTGCACGCTGCTGCGGACCTGTAATCCATTAAAAATTGGTATTTGCAGAGAGAACCCGAAATTCTTACCAACTCCATCTTTCAACTGGTCCATGTAGGCATACTCTTCCCGCCTGAAGCTAGTGGAGGGAGTATAAATGTAGAATGGATTCGTACCTTCAGCATCTGTAAACCCTAGTGCTGTACGCTCCAAACCTCCCTGTTCCGGTATGGTGAAATCGCGGGCACTGGAGTAAAAGGTGTTAATGCCTCCGAACATGGAAAGTCGTGGAAAGTAGGCTCCCCGAGCCACATCAAGCGCTTTTCCGGCGCTAAGAATACGCAGGTCAGCAGCTTTTATGGCTGGCTGCGTCTGCACGGCTGTGTCGTAGATCAGGTTTTCATCCAGCATTGATGGCTCCTGGTCAGGTTCAGGTATGTCTGGTATCTCCACCTGAAACTCCTGAGAGGCAGGCAAATTTAGCAACTGCATCAGGTTAAGCCGCGAAATATCGCGCTGGTTCTCGGCATTGATCAGTTCCAGGTCGTCTGCTGCGTACTGCGACTCCAGGTCTAATACTGCATTTTCTGCCACACTTCCAGCCTCAAACAGGATGCGGGTACGGTCCAGCTGTTGCTTGGTCAGGTCCCGGGTCTGCCGCGACAGCTTGATCAACTCATCTGCAAAAAGTATGTTCAGGTAAGACGTAACGATTTGCAGCGAGACGTCATTCTGCAGCGACATCACATCCTGCTCCGCTGCCTGCAGGTCAATCTCGTTTTGCTTGATGCTGTTAACCTGCTGAAAACCCATAAACAACGGAACCGAGGCGCTAACCTGGTAGCTGTTTGTCTGGCTTTGCTCAGAGCGCAGGTCCTGCGTGGTAGGGTCCACGTAGGTACCGTAGTTGAAGTTGTAAGACGAGCTTCCGCTTATGGAAGGTAGCCTGCTAAAGCGCGACTGCGTCAAGTCGGTTTGTGCTAACTTCCGGCTCAGCATGTTGCGGCGCACCTGCAGGTTGTTCGTACGGGCGTAATCCACCGCCTCCTGCAGCGTCCAGACGCCATCGCCGTTGGGGTCCTGCTGCGCATGGGCTAGCGATGCGCCAGCCATTGTCAGTCCCAAGGCAAGCAAAAGGACATGTGATGTCTTTTTCATAGTGGCTATACTTTGTTATAGGTCAATGTTAGGGATGTATACCACGTGCTTCACCCAGTCGAGCTGGCGCAAGTACTCCAGCGTAATGGGCTTTATGCCCGAGTCCATCTCAATAAACTGGCGAGCCCGTTCGTTTTTGCCTTTGCGCGACACGCTCATGGTGGCAATGTTGCAATCGTCGTGGGCCAGCACGGAGGCAATAAAGGCGATGCTCCCTTTCACGTCGGCAGCATCGATGATCAAAGTATGCAGCGTTGCCGAGAAGTTGGCAGAAAAGCCATCTACCTCTGCAATATTAATAACTCCGCCGCCACGGCTCTGTCCAATCACCTCTACCTCCCGGCCACCGGCTTTCAGGTTCAGTTTAATCGTGTTCGGGTGCATGGTAGAGGCGTTTCCGATAGAGCGGAACGTATACTTTAGCCCGCGTTCTTTGGCATGGTCGAAGGCTTCTTTGATGCGCTTATCATCCGTTTTAAAGTCAAGAAGACCGGCTACGATGGCCCGGTCGCTGCCATGGCCCTCGTAGGTGCGGGCAAACGAGTTATAGAACGTAACGATCGCTTCTTCGGGGGCGGCACCTAAAATACGGATCGCCGCACGGGCAATACGCACAACCCCAGCAGTATGCGAGCTGGACGGGCCAATCATCACAGGGCCAATCATGTCAAAAACACTGCTTTTCTCTGCCATTCTTTCAATATTGTAAAAACCAAATTTAGCAATTACGCGCCAGCTTTACGCTATTTTAAGCTTATTTTCGATATAATTCTACTAACCCATGGTATTTGTCTACTAACTTAAAATATCGGGCTACAAAAGACCTGGCTTTGGGCTGCGGTAAGTATAAATTTAGATCAGTATAGAGCTTTTTCTATTTTGCCGCTTTGGTGCGGCAGGGTGGGAATGTTTTCTTATTTTTGCACTTACCACTTCTAAAGTTTTTAAAAATGGAACATGCCTTTAAGCCCGAAGTGCTGGAACAGCTGAAGCGCCTGGAGGAGAAATATGTGCCTCTGGGCCAGGATTTGGCAGCTTACCTGGAGGGCCTTTACCATACAAACTTCCTCTCCTACTGGGATTATATTCACCTGGATACGCTGCTGAGCCTGCAGAACCCGCGCACCAATATTCCGGATGAAAAGATATTCATCATGTATCACCAGATCACGGAGTTATACTTTAAGCTGTGCCTGGAGGAGTTTCGACAAATTGGTGAAGATAAAGAGATTACTGCAGAGGTGTTGAAGAAACGCTTGATCCGCATTAACCGGTACTTCGATAACCTGATCAACTCGTTTGATGTGATGGTGGACGGCATGGATCCGAAGCAATTCCTGCAGTTCCGGATGGCGCTGATGCCAGCCAGTGGCTTTCAATCGGTGCAATACCGTTTGATTGAGATCGCCTCTACAGACCTGCGTAATCTGGTGGACAAAGCTAAACGAGCCGCTTTAGGGCTGGAGAGCACGCAGGAGGAGATGATTGGCTGCATCTACTGGAAAGAAGGCGCTACCGAAGTGGCTTCCGGCGCCAAAACGCTCACCCTGATACAGTTCGAGGAGAAGTATACGCAGCAGCTCATCAGCTTTGCCAAAGAATATACCGACAAGAACGTGTGGCATGTGTACAAGAACCTGCCTGAGGAAGCGCAGCAGAACCCCAAACTACAGCAGGCCATGCGCGACCTGGACAGCAACGTGAACGTGAACTGGCCGCTGATGCACTATAAGTCTGCTGTGCGTTACCTGCAGCGCGACCCCGATATTATTGCCGCGACCGGAGGCACTAACTGGCAAAAGTACCTGCCGCCGCGTTTCCAGAAACGCATTTTTTACCCTGAGCTTTGGACCGAGCAAGAGATAGCCGAATGGGGCAAAGGCTGGGTTGAAAAGGTGCTGAACGGGGATTTTTAAATTGCTGCATTACTAGATTGTTACATTGTTTTTGAAAAAGAGAGCTGATAGGTCTCCGGAGGATAATCTGTTTCCTGATTTCATACTAGTTTAGGAATTAGCGGTGTCTATTAGTCCGGGATGTGACTTTTTTACATCAGGTTGAATTTGCGTTTATTTTGCGGTGTTATACACAAACTACAGCTGAGGTGTCAAATAGCAATTTAAACATTCAGCCATTTAACCATTAATCTTAAAGTTTAAGGCTAACTACCTTACCTGCTATAAATGAGAAAGAAAGAATTGGATCTGGTGCTTCCTCCAGAGCTGGCCTTTGATGCCCAGCAGCTTGATAGGGAGATTCTGAAAAGTGCCAAAGTACTGCAGGAGGACGTGAAGTTTCTGCACCATGTAAAGCGCTCCATCGATGCCCGTGGCCGCCAGGTGCAGGTGCGGGTTCGCGCTGATGTATACCTGGACTCCCCTCCTGCCGAGGTTGTGACCCCAACGTATACTTACCCGGATGTTACCCATGCCAAGCGTGTGGTGATTGTGGGAGCCGGTCCGGCTGGTCTGTTTGCTGCCTTGCGCTGCATTGAGCTAGGCCTGAAGCCGGTGGTGCTGGAGCGTGGCAAAGATGTCCGTAGCCGCCGCCGTGACCTGGCAGCCATCAACAAAGAACATTCGGTTAACCCTGACTCCAACTATTGTTTTGGTGAAGGCGGAGCCGGCACCTACTCAGACGGAAAGCTCTATACCCGCTCAAAAAAGCGCGGCGATTTGCAGCGTATCCTGCATATTTTTGTGCAGCATGGCGCTACGGCCGATATACTTTTTGATGCACACCCGCACATCGGCACGAACAAACTCCCGAAAATCATAGAGGCTATCCGCGAGACGATCAGAAACGCAGGCGGCGAGGTACTGTTTGATAAGCGGGTTACAGATTTTATACTGGAGCGTGGCGAAATGCGCGGGGTGGTGACGCAGGACGGTGTGGAGCACCTGGGCGAGTCGGTTATACTTGCCACCGGCCACAGCGCCCGCGATATTTTTGAGCTACTGCACAAGAAAGAGGTGCTGATAGAGGCTAAACCCTTTGCCATGGGCGTGCGGGTAGAGCACCAGCAAAGCCTGATCGATAGCATCCAGTATAAGTGCGAGGACCGCGGACCCTATTTGCCGGCCTCGTCTTACGCCCTGGTGCACCAGACGCACTTCAACGGGAAGCAGCGCGGCATCTTTTCGTTCTGCATGTGTCCGGGCGGATTTATTGTTCCCTCTGCTACGGCTCCCGGTGAGGTGGTGGTGAATGGCATGTCGCCGAGCCGCCGAGACTCACGGTTCTCTAATTCCGGCATTGTAGTAGCCATAGAACTGGAGGACATGGAGCTGGAGAAGTATGGTCCTTTGGCTGGATTACACATGCAGCAGGCGTTGGAGCAGAAAGCCTGTGAAATGGCCGGTGGCACCCAGGCCGCGCCGGCACAGCTGTTAAAAGATTTTGTAAACCGCCGCCAAAGCAAAGAACTTCTAGAGACATCTTACCAGCCCGGGTTGGTGCCGGTTGATATGAACCAGCTGTTTTCGGATGAAACGGCTTACCGGCTGCGCGAGGGCTTTAAGGCCTTTGGCAACAAAATGCGCGGCTACCTGACCAATGAAGCCCAAATTGTAGGCGTGGAAAGTCGCACCTCCTCCCCTGTCCGTATTCCCCGCGACCGCGAGACGCTGGAGCATGTGCAGGTAAAAGGTCTGTATCCTTGTGGTGAGGGGGCCGGTTACGCAGGTGGTATCGTGTCCGCAGCCATGGACGGCGAGCGCTGTGCCGAGAAGGCCGCTGTCCGGGCAGGTATATCAGCATCTTAAACAAGAAGTTGATCTTGCTAAGTATAAAATTCATGCTAATAGTGGTTTACAGGCATTGTCTTTTGGTGCCCCTAATTGTATTTAACCTTTGGTTTATACTTGAAGTACAATAGTATAATTTTTGTTGAACCTGATTTTACTAGATATATGAAAAAAACTGTTGTATTAGGCGCCTCTGATAACCCAATGCGCTATGCTTATAAAGCGGTGCACAGGCTGCAGCAGCATGGGCACGAGGTAGTGCCGGTAGGTATAAAGAATGCTGAAGTAGGCGGTAAAAAGATCATCACCGATAAAACGGAGCCTATTGAAGATGTGGATACTGTGACGCTCTATGTTGGCCCTCGTAACCAGCCGGTATGGTATGATTATATTCTGAACCTAAAGCCAAAGCGCATCATATTCAACCCAGGCACGGAAAACCCTGAGCTGGAGCAGATGGCGCAGGAGGCTGACATTGAAACCCTGCACCACTGCACATTGGTGATGCTAGCATCAAGCAGTTATTAAAAATTTCTTTTCTGAGTATAACCTGCATTCTGCAGCAACGTATATAAAGGAAACAAGAACAGATGGCATTCGTTGTCTATGTTCTGAAAGACAGGGATCTTGTATAAAGATCCCTGTTTGTTTTTATAGGTTGGGCAAAATGAATAGCCCCGGCACTTGTAACTTGTGCCGGGGCTATTATATTTTATTGTTTCTGATGTTCCTCGCTGGGTTCATGCTTCGCCTCACCTGTCGGTCCTTCTTCAGGTTCTTCTTCCATCATATAGCGCATGGTGGCTGCCAGTGCCATGTCGGGCAGGAAATTGGAGGTGGAGGTTTGCAGTTTGTTTTTCAGGCCTGAGACAATGCGTGTTTCTCCGTGCATCATGGCTTCGTACCCGTCTTTGGCCACTTCCTCCGGCTCCGAAAGGCTGCCGTTTGCCGCACGGGTATGCGCTGCGCCGGCTCTCCTGAAGAACATGGTGTTGCTGGGCCCTGGGCAAAGAGCTGTTACGGTTATGTCCGTATCTTTCAGCTCATTTGAAAGCGCTTCTGAAAAAGAAAGTATAAACGCCTTTGTTGCACCATAAATTGCCAGGAGCGGCGATGGCATAAAGGCAGCCGTAGAAGCCAGGTTCAGGATTCTGCCAAAGTTGCGGCGCTTCATGTCTGGCAGAAACAACTTGGTGAGCTCTACCGGGGTAATCATGTTCAGCTGCATAATGGCTTTTTCACGGCCTAAGTCTGTTTCGCTAAAAAAACCGTGCACACCGGCACCGGCATTGTTAATAAGGAAATCAACCTCTAAACCGCTGTCTTTTACCTGCTCATATACTTCCCGCGGTGCCTCCGGGCGCGTCAAGTCGGCTGTGATTACGCAGACGTGCTCTAACTGGTGCTCATCCTGCAGGTAATGGGCAAGCTTGCGCATGCGTTCAGTGCTGCGGGCAACGAGTATCAGGTTGTGCCCATCTTTTGCGAACAGTTTGGCAAACTCCATCCCAAAGCCATTTGAGGCGCCGGTGATCAGTGCTGTTCTTCGTTTATCGGTCTCTGTTTTCATAGTTTATATATTAGCTGGGTTATAAATTTCTAGAGGTAACTTTTATAGTTGTACCAGCCCCAGTACAATTATGTTTAGCTGCTCAGGTTTTGATAGCTGTTGGCGTCTCTATGCCGTTTCCCGACGGAGCACCTCCAGTGGCGGGCGGTTCAGGATGCTGCGGCTGTTGAGCATGCCGATAAATACGGTTAAGGCAGTTATGCCGGCAAACACAGGCGGCAGCGGAGAGAGGTCCGGTACAAAGGCTACTTCAAAACTATAAAGCGCCAGCGCCCAGCTTGCGGCCACGGCTAGTATGATGCCGGTGCCGGCGGCCAGTGCGCCAAGCAATAAATACTCAAACGCGTTTATACCTAGTATTTGTCTGCGGCTTGCCCCCAAGGTGCGCAGCAGCACGCTTTCCTGCACACGTTGGTACTTGCTGTTGTTGATGGAGCCGATCAGTACCAGCAGGCCTGTGCTGATGCTGAACAAGGCCATGAAACGAATTACAAAGGATATTTTGCCCAATATATCGTCCAGCGTTTCCAGGATCAGCCCCAGGTCAATGGCTGAAACGTTCGGGAACTGCTGCACCAGCGTCTGCTGGAACCGTGCCGCCTGCTCATCGGTTTGGGTGCGGGTCATGAGGACATGGAACTGTGGCGCCTCCTCCAGCACCCCTTTCGGGAACAGTATCAGGAAATTTGTTTGCACCCGGTTCCACTCCACCTCCCGCAGGTGCGTAATAACAGTAGGTATCAGCGCGCCTTGCACATTAAATACCAAAGTGTCGCCTAAGCCCGCTTTAAGCCGCTCTGCATAACGAGCCTCCACAGAGATCGGAACCAGCTTGTTTGGATCTTTCACTTCGCCCAGCCACTCTCCCTCGACCGTTTTCTCAGAGCTAATCAAAGAGTCGCGGTAGGTAACTCTGAACTCTCTCGTAAATGCCCATTTTGAAATTTCCAGCGTCGTGTCGGCCCTTACGTCGGCTCCGGTCAGCCCGTTTAGTTCTTCCAGGCGCATGGTAACAACGGGTACTTGCTGCAGCAGCGGAAGGCCTTGGTCTTTCGTGAGTTTTGCTACGGCGTCCTTCTGCGCGGTCTGTATGTCGAACAATACCATATTCGGCTGATTTTCGCTGGCAGCGAAGGCCACCTCGCTTAGCAGGAGGCGCTGCATCAGGAAAAGCGTGGCAATGAGCGCTGTGCCCAGACCAATGGATACCGTGAGTAAAAGCGTCTGGTTGTTGGGCCGGTACAGGTTAGCCAGGCTTTGGCGCCAAACATAGCCCCAGCTTACCGGGAAAAAGCGCTTTACGAGCCACATCATACCGCGCGCGATAAGCGCCAGCACCACAAAGGCTACCAGCACCCCGCCTGTAAAAGCGAGCGCCTGCAGCCAGGTACCCAGCTGGAAGTATGAGAACAGGAATATAAACGCCAGAATGAGAAAGTATACCCCCCACCGTAGCTTATCAGGCCGTTTGGAAACGTGCTCAATGCCTGCGCGCAGCGTAATGAGCGGCGAGATGTTACGGATAGATAGCAGCGGCAACAGCGCAAACAGCACGGCCACCACCACGCCAATGGCAATCCCCTGCAGAATCGCGGCCCATGATACGGCCACGGTTACCTCCACAGGCAGGAAAGACTTAAACAGTTCGGGCAGGTACAGCTGAATCAGGCTGCCCAGCACAGCCCCAGCGATGGAGCCGATAAATCCCATGGCCATTACCTGGAACAGGTAGATCAGGAATGCCTGCTTACCGCTAACGCCGAGGCAGCGCAGCACACCAATAGTCGCCAATTTCTCACGTATGTATACATGCACGGCGCTGGCTACGCCCACACAGCCCAGCAGCAGCGCCACAAAGCCCACCAAGGCCAGAAAACGGGCCAGCTCTTCATAAGATTTGCCGGTGCTCTCCTTGCGGCTCTCGATGGTGTCGTAGCCAAAACCCGCCTCATCCAGCCGTTTCTCCAGCTTCTTTACCAGCTTGTCAGGGTCTGTTTTGGCAGGAAGCTTATAGTAGTGGTAGTAGCTTACGCGGCTTCCTTTTTGCAAGAGGCCTGTTTCATCCAGGTAGCGCCGCGGGATGTATACGGCCGGCGCGATCGTGGCCGTCATGGCCGTCTGGCCGGGGATTTTATGCAAGGCCCCCGCAATAACAAATGTCTGCTTGCCCACCTGTATCGAGTCGCCGGGCTTGGCGTTGTATTGCAGCAGGAGCGTCTGGTCAACCAGCGCCTTTCGCCCATCTTCCCGAAACGTGCTGCTCGCGCGCTGCGGCTCAGCCTCAATAGCCCCATAGTATGGAAAACCCCCTTTTTCCAGAGCCCTCACCTGCACTAGCCGAGTACCACCCGAGGATTTGAACTGCACCATCGACACCAGGCGCACCTCATCAGAGCGATCGCCCCCCACGGCGATGGAGTCCAGCAGTTGCTGCTGCTCATCCTCTATCTCTTTGTGTGCGGCAATGACAAGGTCTGCTCCAATCAAGGATTTTGCCTGTTTGTCTATATCCGTGCGCAGGTTATCGGCAAAAGAGTTAATTGCCACCAGGGCCGCAATGCCAAGTATGATGGAGGAAACAAACAAAGCCAACCGGCCGCGGTTGCGGCGGCTGTCGCGCGAGGCCATTTTCAGGAGCCAGCGCAGTTGCAAGGGGCGTTTGCCAGGTATAAGATCGGTGTGTTCAGGCACTTGGTTTTGAGGTTTGAGTGGGTGAAGGTGTAGTGATTAGATCATGATAAATGATTAACTTCTGGAGCTAATTAATCAATATTAGAGATTAACCACTAATCGTTCGCCATAAAGGCCGTAAGCTGATCCGAAACCACCGTGCCGCCTTTGATGCGGATGATGCGGTCAGTTTTGGCGGCCAGCTCCAGGTCGTGGGTAACGAGAACTAGCGTGGTGCCCGCTTCCCGGTTCAGGTCGAAAAGTAGCTTCTCCACCCGCTCCCCGGTTTCTTCGTCCAAGTTGCCGGTTGGTTCGTCCGCAAAGAGTATGGCTGGTTTGTTAGAAAAGGCTCTGGCCAGCGACACCCGCTGCTGCTCTCCTCCCGACAATTGCGTAGGATAGTGGTCAGCCCGCTCGGCAAGCCCTACCCGCGCCAGCAGCTCCATGGCTTGTTGCTGCACATTTCGCTCTCCCCTTAGCTCCATTGGCACCATCACGTTTTCAAGGGCAGTAAGCGTGGGTATCAGCTGGAAGTTTTGGAAGATAAAGCCTACGTACTGGTTTCGCACCTGCGCCCGGGCATCCTCCGACAGCTCGTCGAGTTTGATCCCGTTAAGTATAACAGAGCCCGAGGAAGCACGGTCTAACCCCGCGCAAAGCCCCAGCAAGGTAGTTTTACCGCTGCCTGAGGGCCCCACTATGGCGCACATGTCGCCGGCATCCAACGAAAAATTTATACCTTGCAGCACTGTCAGGTGACGGTCGCCGCTGTCGTAATCTTTTTTAAGGTTTATGATGTCTAGTATGGAAGGCACGGTTGAAGTATAAGTTTAAGATTGAAAGTATAAATTCAGGTTCTGCAGGACAGTTTTAAAGTCTTCAGTCTAAAAACAAAATAACTCTTTCGGTACGTTATATGTTTAGCTTAGGCTAAGTATAAAAGTAGCAAAAATTACATGATGACGATAAAAAATCACCTTTTAACCCTAACGCTGGCCGCCCTGACAGCCCTTACGGCTTGCAGCGATGCATCTACAAATGAACAGCTTTCCCAGGAACAGCAGGCTTCGGCACCTGCCGAAAGCGGTAAAAAAGAGGCGACAGTAGCCAGAACAAAGACAATCCTGTTCTTTGGTAACAGCCTGACGGCGGGCTACGGACTGGATGATCCTGCCCAGGCTTTCCCGGGCCTGATACAAGAGCGCCTGGACTCACTTGACCTGCCTTACAAAGCCATTAATGCCGGACTGAGCGGCGAGACAACTGCCGGCGGTAAAAACCGGGTGGATTGGCTTCTGAAAAAGCAGCCGGTAGATGTCTTTGTGTTGGAGCTTGGGGCAAACGATGGCTTACGCGGCATACCTACCGCGGAAACTTACCAGAACCTGGGCATCATCATCGACAAGGTTCGGAAAAGCAACCCTGATGTCAACATTATCTTAACGGGCATGCAGGTGCCGCCAAGTATGGGGCAGCAATATGCACAGGAGTTTAAGGATGTCTTTACCCGGGTGGCTTCCGAAAAAGATGTGCAACTGGTGCCTTTCCTGCTGGAAGGCGTTGGCGGGGAGCCGGACCTCAACCAAAAAGACGGCATCCACCCAACTGAGGAAGGGCAAAAGATACTGGCTGAGAACGTATGGCAAGTGCTGGGGCCAATCCTGCTTGAAGAGGAAGTGTAGTTTTTTTTTGCACCTACCGTAACCTTCTTCCACCAGTCCCGTTAGTATGTATGGCTAAAAGTTGAAAATTTGATTTTCAAAAACACGAAGCGGCTTCTCAGAAATGGGGAGCCGCTTCTGTTTTTTCACCAATACTTTTCCCCTCTCTTTTCTCTATTAACTAGCGCCCTGTAGCCATACTTCCCGTCAAAATAATCCCGTAGACGCCATAAATTTAACTTTACCGCTTTCTTTTTGAGTTGATACCGAGTGTTTTATAGTAGACGCATTGTGAACGTGAAAAAAAAGATGAAAATTTAGACATCCTCAGGCAACCACTCCACGGGTACCTTGCATCTAAGGGGTAAAGAGCAAACGCTGCTCCTCATTTGAAACGGAAGAAAATCGTATAGATCAAACTTTTACAGCGCGTGACAGAAGCAGAACTGATAGCAGGATGCCAGAAGGCAGACGGGAAGGCGCAGAAGCACCTGTATGAGCGCTTTGCCTCGCAGATGTACGGCGTATGTCTGCGCTATCTTAAGAACCAGATGGACGCGGAAGAGGCGCTGCTGAACGGGTTTATGAAGATCTATCAGCACATAGACCGTTTTGAGGGGAAAGGCAGCTTTGAAGGCTGGGTTCGTCGGATTATGGTGAACGAGGCACTGGCTTTTTTGCGCAAGAAAGAGCCGCTGCACCTGGCCATTGAAGACACCTACACGCAGGTAGCCAGCCCCACCGGTGCCGACCACGATATGGCGGAAGGTGAGCTGCTGGAACTGCTCCGGACATTACCCGCAGGCTACAGGGCGGTTTTTAACCTGTACGCTATAGAAGGATACGCACATAAGGAAATAGCCGATATGCTCGGAATTACCGAGGGAACCTCCAAGTCTCAGTTAAGCAAGGCACGCACCATGCTGCAGCGGAGGCTGGAAGGCTTAGAGGCTGTGGCCAGTTAAACGAAGGAGGATACAATGAAACCCGAAGACATAGACAAACTATTTAAGGAGCGCCTGGGCAACACCGCCCCCACGCCTCCGGCAGATCTTTGGAGCCGCCTGCAGGAGCGTATGGAGGCTGAGCAGGAGAAGCCGCTGGTTATACTTACACCTGAGGCGGAGCAGAAGAAAGAAGGAAAGCAGCGGTACATGTGGGTGTACTCCTCGGTGGCCGCTACCCTGTCGCTCCTTTTAGCTGTCGGCGTGGTGTTCTACAACATCAAGTCCGGTACACCTGAGATCAATGAAACCATCACCAAGTATGATGTAAAGCTGCCGGAGAGCCGGCCAGACGCAGCGCCTATACTTGTACCAGAGCCGGAAGCAGGCACGCCTGAAAGTATGATGGCGCAAACGGAACCGGCTGAAGAAAATTCATCAGAACAAGAAAAAAAATCTGAACTACAGGCAACCGAAGCAACCAACCCTGCATCTAACCTAACAAAGACGCCAACAAAACAGCAAGCCGTAGCAATGGCAACAACAAAGCCTAAAGCTACACAGCAGTCCGGTAATGCAAAGGCTACTGTAAAAGAGGCGACTATGGAAGATGCGCAGACGGCCATCGCATCTAACACAAACCCAGCGACTACTGCGAAGGAGGCGGCACCTGTTTCTGCGTCAGCAGCCCTGGCCAGTGCCAACCTGAACGCTGAGCCAGTGGAGATCATCATCAAGCGCGGCGTAGCTTCTAGTTTAACGGAGCCTGCAGGCGATGAAGCGCCCACCGGCGGCAGAAAGAAGGCACTTGCCAAGAACATCTTTAAGCAGGTGAAAAACCTTGCCACGGGGGAAAGTGTGGAACTGGAGGAACTGGGCATCCGCGCCGACCGGCTCGCGCTGGAAACGCAGATCGGCAAACAGAAAATCTCTAAAGTGATCAATCTCTAAACACAAAAACATGAAACGGATTCTACTACTCGTAATGGCCATTTTCATGGCCGCCGCTACCGGTGTGTCTGCCAAGGGCGGTAACACCCTGAAAGAAAGACTAAACGGTACCGAACAAGACACCATTGTGGTGAAAATGGCGAATGGCGCCACCATGATCCTGCACCTGGAGAACATCCAGCAGCTGCAGGCCTTCCAGAACTACAGCCTCGACTCGCTGATGCGGGAGCTGAACAAGTATGTGAAGCGCGTGGACCAAATGGAAGGCTCCAACCCGGAGTCGAAGGAAATGACGGTAACATTTAACAAGTCGGAGGCGCAGGATGGCAAGGCTGAGCATGTAACCGTAACGGTGCAGGAGCAGGACCCACAGACCGGCGAAGTGCGCAAGGAGACCCACGAGGTGGTGATCAACAAAAAGTTTAAGATTAAAGTAGATGTGGAGGAAGACGGCGATAACACCCACGTAAACGTTGACTTCCCGGACCGCAGCACACAAGACACTGCCGAGGAAACAGCCCACGAAGAAGTATACAAGGCTACCCGCACAGGCTTTGACGTGGACCTAGGCTTCAACACCTTTACAGAGCAGGGGCAAAATACGGCAGACCTTAAGCCGTGGGGCTCTCGGTACGTGAGCCTGAACTTCCGCCTCAAGTCTCAGATTGGCGGCCAAAAAAGCCCTTTCCACCTGGTGTCTGGCCTGGAGTTCGCCTTCAACAACTATATGTTTGAGGACAACATTATCGTGCAGGACATCGACAACATGACCTACTTTACGGTCGATCCGGAGCGAAACTATGAAAAGTCTAAGCTAACCCACTCCTCTGTTAACCTGCCGCTGATGGCAAGCCTGGAGTTTAAGCGCGACAATGGTAAGGATGGCTTCAGCATCGGTGCCGGCCCCTTCATCGGCTACCGCCTGGGCAGCCACTTAAAACTAAAATATGAGGAAGAGGGTAAAACACAGAAAGACAAAATACGTGATAGCTTCAACCTCAACGACTTCCAGTACGGTGTGGAGGGTGTGATAGGATATGGCGGCGTAGACCTCTTTGCAAAGTATAACATGAACAACCTGTTTAAAAATAACCGCGGCCCGGAAGAGAATGTGCTGAGCTTTGGTTTCAGGTTGCTCTACTAAAGTATAAATGTGATTGTTTAAAGTGAGAGTAAAGGAGGAGTCGAACAACGACTCCTTTTTTCTTTTACCCGTTTCGCCGGAAATTGTCGATAATGATGGCAGTGGCAGTGGCTACGTTTAAGGACTCCGCTTTGCCAAAAGCCGGTATTTTGATGAGCCGGTTTACCTGGTGGGCCACTTCGGGCCGTATACCGTTCGCCTCGTTGCCAAGCACCACTATGCCCTCCGGCTTCAGCTGCATTCGGTGCAGGTTCTCGCCGTTTAGCGCCGCGCCGTAAATTTTATACTTATCGGTGTGCTGCTGCAGCCACGCGGGCAGGTTGAGGTAGTAGACGTTCACCCTTGTAAAAGAGCCCATGGTAGCGGAAATGACCTTCGGGTTGTAGAAATCGGCACAATTTTCTGAGCAGACCACCTGCTGTATGCCATACCAGTCGGCGATGCGGATGATGGTGCCCAGGTTGCCGGGGTCGCGGATATCATCCAGGGCAATTACCAGCTCTGAGGGGCTAACGTGCAGGGGCGGCAGCTGCCGCATGTGTGCTACGGCCAGGGCGGCGTTATTGCTGGAGAAGGTGCCGGCCTTTACCAGTTCCTCCTCTGTTACCACCTCATATTTAAAACCTTTGGCCAGTATGGCTGTATGTTCTCGCAGGAAGTCTTGGGTAACGAACAGGTGCTGTACCTCAAAGTCAGACTGCAGTAGCTCCAGCACACTTTTCGCTCCCTCCACCACAAAGGCTTGGTGTTGGTTGCGGTATTTTTTTACTTGCAACGATTTAATATACTTTACTACTGCTTTAGACAACATAGCTGGTTACACGTTTGAGATCACGATTATACATAGCCGCCCTGAGTTTTGCAATGCTGGGCCTCCACGCCTGCATCCCGACCAAGAACCTGGGGGAAAACGAGCGGCTGCTTGTCAGTATGGAGCCAACCGGCCTGAAGTCGGTGGATCCTGCTGCCATTCAGGAACTTTACCAGCAACAGCCCAACCGCATGGTGCTTGGGTCTACGCCATACCTGGCACTCTACAATTTCGGCAAAAAGTTTTACGACCCGCAGAAAATCCGCCAAAGGATGGAGAAGCAGGAGAACCGGATGGACCGCAAAATAGAAGAGGCCGGCACCGATACCGTAAAGATAAACAAGCTGCGCGACAAATTTAACGGGCGCATAGACAGGCTGAAGAACAAGTTGCAGGAAGGGAACTTTGTGATGCAGCTGGGCGAGCCGCCCGCCATCTACGACTCCCTGCGCATGCAGGAGACCATGGACCAGATTGAGATCTACCTTAACTCCAAAGGCTACTTCAACAACAATCTAAGCTATACCAAAGATGTTAAGCAGGAGAAGCTGGTTTACATAGATATCAATATCGAGGAGAACCAGCCATACGTCTACTCCGAACTTAGCTACGATATAAAAGACCCGCGCATTCTGCGGATTGTGGAGCGCAGCCAAAACCGGTCGCTGCTGCAGACAGGCGAGCGCTACGATGAGGAGCAGCTGACGCAGGAGCGCGACCGCCTCTATGAAATGCTGCGCAACCGGGGCTACTATGATTTTGCTAGAGCGTATATTGAGTTTGAGGTAGACACCAGTTTTGCCGAAAACACAGCCCGCGTAAAAACCATTGTGCAGAGCCCCGAGCAGGACTCGACGCATAAAGTTTACACCATCAAAAATGTATACTTTAAAACGGATGCAGACCGCTTCGGCATTCCGCGCGATACGCTGGAGTATAACGGCATTAAGTACATTGCTTACGAGCATAAGTACTCTTCTAAGATACTGGATAAGAAGGTGGACATTTACCCGGGCCAGCGATACAGCCAACTGCGCACCCTCACCACACAGCGCAAACTGGCCGACCTAGACGCGTTTCAGTTTAATAACGTGTTCTATACCAAAGTGCAGGCCCCAACCGACTCAAGCTATGAGTTGAACGCGCTGGTGAATGCCCTGCCCGCCAAAAAATTTCAGGAAACAGCTGAGTTAGGTATGAATTTTACGGAGAAAAAGCCGGGCCCGTTCTCCAGCCTGAACCTGCGTGTGCGAAACGTTTTTGGCGGAGCCGAGAACCTGGATTTCGGCGTGCGAGGCGGTATTGAGTACCAGGCCAGCCTTTCAGACCCGGACCAGGCTGTGTTGATTCGGGAGTTTGGTCTAAATTCCTCGCTTTCGTTCCCGGTTATACTTTTGCCGTTTACGAGAAAGAACCTGCTGGCCGACTTCAGCCCGCGCACGCGCTTTTATACCGGCTATAACAGCGAAGACCGCCAGGAGTATGTCCGTTCCACTTACGAGCTGGGGCTTGATTACATTTGGCAACGCGCGCGCAGCTCGCTGCAGCCGCCCGTAATGCAGTTCATCTTCTCCCCTGTCAATTTCAACATCGTGCAGGGCGATATCAAGGACATCGGATTCCGGAGCAGGCTGGAGAACAACAGCTCTGGCAGCCGCTCCCTGTTGGGCAGTTTCGATGACGGTATTATTTCGTTCATTGGCTTCAACTTTATCTACAACACCAATGATTTCACGCAAACCCGTAATGCAAGGTTCTTCAGGACGCTGGTGGAGTTGGGAGGGCTTACGAAGGAGCTTGGCCTGAACCTGAACGTAAACAACCTGCGCACCTACCAGTACGGGCGCATCAACCCAGATTACCGCCGCTATATCCCTTTGGGCAACAAACGCTATTTTGTATACCGCATCAACGGAGGCGTGGCCTCTCCCATGTTCAGCGGCCAAACGCTGCCCTACGACAAGTTTTTCTTTGCCGGGGGCGCCTCCAGCGTCAGGGCATGGCAGTCGCGGCGCCTGGGGCTGGGTTCGTATGCCGCCCTCACGGTGAAAGAGGACACAGAAGGCAATAAAGTGATTGTGCGCGACTATGACATAGAGCAGCCTGGCGAGGTGCTGCTGGAGGCAAATATGGAGTACCGCTTTAACATGTTCAGCTTTATAAACGGAGCTCTTTTTGTGGATGCCGGCAACGTGTGGCTGCTCAACCCGGATGCCAACCGTCCAGGGGCAGATTTCAGGTTTAACCGCTTTTACAAAGAGCTGGCCGTAGGTACTGGTTTCGGCCTCCGCTTCGATCTGTCGGTGCTCATTCTGCGCTTTGATTTTGCCACCAAAGTATATGATCCGGCACAGTGGAAGAACGAGCGTTTCGTGCTGCCAAACTTTAACCTGGGCGGCTTTTTTACCACCAACAACCAAAGCACCCTGCAGATTGGTATCGGTTATCCTTTCTAAATCAGGATTTACAGGTTGTCCAAAAGAACATAGGCAAACCTGTTTGCCTGCATCCTGAACCCACCCCTAGCCCCTCCAGGGAGGGGAATTTCTTAGTAGTTGCTGAAATCCTTCTAAGCATTTTTAACTGATGTAGGATTTACTTCGATTTCAGGCAAAACGAAAAGCCCCGCCTTTTACCGGCAGGGCTTTCCATTTTATACTTGCTTAACTAAACCTTAGTAGTTCAGCAGCTCTTCTATTTTAGCGGCTACTTTCTCAGCGTTTGGCAGCATCATCTTCTCCAGCTCCACGTTCAGCGGAATGGCAGGCAGGTTGGCGGCTCCTAAGGTATAAATGGGGGCATCCAGCTTCTGAAAGCAGTCTCTCGACAATCGCCCAGCCAGAGACTCGGCAAAGGAGTTCATCAGGGGTTCCTCCGTCAGCACCAGTGCTTTGCCGTGGCGCTCTACCGAAGCCTTCACTGTTTCATAGTCCAGCGGGTTGAGGGTGCGCAGGTCCACGATTTCTATACTTCCCGGAAACTGCTTAGAGGCTGTTTTAGCCCAGTATACGCCCATGCCATAAGTAATGACGGTCAGGCTGTTGCCCATGCGCATTTCCTGTTCATTAGCCTGCTGCACCACGTTTGCCTTGCCCAGCGGCAGGATATAGTTCTCATCCGGCTCCACGGTTTTGGCATCCTCGGTGCCCGGCACTTTTGACCAGTAAATGCCCTTATGCTCCAGCATCACCACCGGGTTCGGGTCCAGGAAGGCAGCTTTCATCAGGCCTTTCATATCGGCAGCGTTGCTAGGAAACACGACTTTTATTCCGCGGATGTTGAGCAGCGTGGACTCTATACTTCCGGAGTGGTATGGGCCGCCGCCGCCGTAAGCACCGATCGGCACTCGGATAACAGACTGAATCGGGAATTTGCCGTTGCTCAGATAGCAGCTCTTCGATAGCTCTTCTACCAGCTGGTTAATGCCGGGCCAGATATAATCGGCGAACTGAATCTCTACAATAGCTTTGGCGCCCACCGCCGACATACCGGCCGTTGACCCCACAATATAGGCTTCCTGAATCGGAGTATTAAACACACGGGCATCACCATACTTTTTAGCAAGCAAGGCAGCCTCCCTGAACACGCCGCCCAACTCTCCGCCCACATCCTGGCCGTAAAATAGTGCCTCTGGATAGGTTTTGAGGATGTCATCCACAGCGTGCAGGGCGGCATCCACCATAATCGCTTTCTCTGCGCCTTGCGGGCTGCGCTCCCCTTTCTCTTCTGTTACCGGCGTCGGAGCAAACTCATGCGTATCGAAAGAGGCTGGGTCGGGGTTGGGTGCCTTTAAGGCCCGCTCATAGTCTGCGGCTACCGTGTTCATCGCTTCCTGCTCCAGCAGCTTTATGTCCTCCACCGGCACACCTGACTCGAGCAGCACCTCGCGCAGCTTCGGAATCGGGTCGTCTATGCTGTGCTGCTGCAGGTTATCGCCCCGGTACCATTCCCGGCGCACGCCGGAAGTATGGTGGCCCAGCAGCGGTACCTTGGCATGCACCAGTATCGGGCGGCGCACTTTGCGCACATACTCTATCGCTACGCGCATCCCTTCGTAGGAAGATTCAAAATCAGAGCCGTTCACCCGCAGGCGCTCCATCCCTTTAAAGCCAGCCGCAAACTCAAAGGCGTCCATGGCGCGCATCTCCTTGCCGGTAGCCGAAATCCCCCAGTCATTGTCCTGTATCAGGTAGATGATCGGCAGCCCCTTCAGCACTGCCATCTGAAAAGCCTCGGCCACCTCGCCTTCGGTCACAGAGCCGTCACCCAAAGAGCACAACACGATAGGTTTCTCCTCCCCTTTCAGCAGCCCCTGCCCTTCCAGGTAGGCCAGTCCGTGGGCCATGCCTGTTGCCGGTATGGCCTGCATGCCGGTTGCCGAGCTCTGGTGCGGTATAGTGGGAAAGCCTTCGCGCTTCAGTGATGGGTGCCCGTAGTAGGTGCGTCCTCCTGAGAAGGGGTCATCAGCCTTGGCCATGAGCTGCAGCATGAGCTCGTAGGGCTGCAGGCCCATGCCCAGCAGCATAGAGTCGTCGCGGTAGTAGAGCGAGGCGTAATCGTAGGGCTGTAGCTGCAGGGCGGCAGCCAGTTGTATGGCTTCGTGGCCGCGCGAGGTGCTGTGCACATACTTGCTGCAGATCGCCTTGTTTTCTTCGTAGGTATCTGCCATGGTTTTGGCAGTTATCATCAGTCGGTAAGCCTTTTTTAGTAATTCCAGATCTAGTTTTGTGGCTTCCAGGGTTTCGTGTGACATAGGTTGCATTAAGGTTTGCCCGAAGTTACAAATTTTCAGGTTTTAAGTAAAGTGACAAATGGGTTCGGTAGAGCCGCCAGAATTAGGTAATTTTGCAGGAAAGTATCGATACGCTGAATAGTATACATGAGATACTTGATAAAGGAAACACAACAAGCGCTGCGCGACAGAAGGCTCCGAAGATTGGTAAATTGCTTGCTGCGGTTGCATTGATCGTAATGCAATAACCTCTCTGTTAATGTTGTATCCATAATCACTAAGTATAATTTCTAGCTTCTTACATCTATCATCTATCATCTAGTATAATGTTCAGAGAAAAAGTTGAGGCGTTTATGCGCCAGTTCCAGGCAGATCTTTGCCATGCCCTTGAAACATGCGACGGCGGCGCCACTTTCAGTTCAGAAGTATGGCAGCACGAAGGCGGCGGCGGGGGTATTACCCGTGTGATTGAGAACGGCCAGGTACTGGAAAAAGGCGGCGTCAACTTCTCTGCCGTAACCGGCGAGTTGTCGCCGCAGTTTTTGAAGGCCCTGCAGATGCCAGACCCACGCTATTTTGCCACCGGCGTATCGGTGGTGATGCACCCGCACAGCCCGATGGTGCCCATCGCACACATGAACGTGCGCTACTTTGAGGCGGGCAACGGGCAGGCCTGGTTCGGCGGCGGCATCGATATGACGCCCATTTACGTGGACGTGAAACAGGCGCGGGAGTTTCATGAGCAGATGAAGGCCGTATGTGATAAGCACCACCCCAGCTATTACCCGGAGTTTAAGAAATGGGCCGACGATTATTTTTACAACGAGCACCGCGACGAGACGCGCGGCGTGGGCGGCATTTTCTTCGACAGGCTGATGGCAACAGAGGAGATAAGTATGGAAGAGCGCCTGGCTTTTGTACATGATGTGGCCTATGCGTTCATCCCGTTTTATACGTCTGTCATCAACCAGAACCGCAACCTGCCCTATGGGGAGCGCGAGAAGCAGTGGCAGCTCATCCGCCGCGGCCGCTATGTGGAATTTAACCTGGTATATGACCGTGGCACCAAGTTTGGGCTGCTGACCAAAGGCAGAATCGAATCTATCCTCATGAGTTTGCCGACGCATGCTTCCTGGGTGTATAATTTCACGCCGGAGCCAAGAAGCGCTGAGGAGCAGACGCTCAGCTATCTGAAAAAAGACATCGACTGGGTAAACGAAGGCAGGTAATGGTAGAGGCGCTGGAGCAGCTGGATAAAGAAGTTTTCGTTTACCTGAACGACCTGCACAGTCCTTTCTGGGACGCTGTGATGGTGTTCGTGTCGGAGAAGCTGGTGTGGATACCGTTTTACCTGGGCCTGGTCGGCTACCTGGTGTGGCGCTACCGCAGGCAAAGCATCCTGATGATCCTGCTGGTTGTGCTGGCGATCGGCCTCTCCGATTTTATCGCTTCCGGACTCATGAAGCCATACTTTATGCGCCTCCGCCCCTGTCATGACCCAACGCTTTCAGGGATCGTCAACATTGTGGAGGGCTGCGGCGGCAGGTACGGGTTTATCTCGTCGCATGCGGCCAATACCTTTGCCCTGGCTGTTTTCTTTAACCTCATCCTCTCCGACCGCTACTTTATTTTTAAGGTGGTATTGGTGGCTTGGGCGGTAGTGGTTACCTACAGCCGCATTTACCTGGGTGTGCATTTTCCGGCGGATGTGCTGCTGGGTGCCTTGTTGGGCGCCCTTATGGCCTTTCTTTGCTCCATGCTATACTTCAGGCTGCTGCAGAAGTACCCCTACTTTAGCCGCTAAACCTTTGCCTTTGCTGCCTGTTGCTTTGCAAAACAAGAGCAACCAATTTGCGAATCTCAAAGCATACTTTTTTACTTCTGGCAGGCCTGCTGTGCCTGCTTTTTCCGGCTACGGCACAATCTGTTTTCAAAATAGGCGGTTTGGTGCTGGATGCGCAAACCGGTGAGCCGCTGGCCGGCGCTGCCGTGGCGCTGAAAGAGCGGCCAGCGGCAGGAGCAGTTTCGGAGGCTACGGGCAGTTTTAGCTTTGCTGCTCCTGAAGGCATGTATACGCTTGTGGTTAAGTTTATTGGCTATCAGCAGCAAGAGCTCCCGCTGCAGCTCAATCAGTCAGTAGACTTACGAATAAAGCTGGTGCCCACCGCGTACCAGGTGCAGGAGGTGGAGGTGACTGCCGCCCGCAAACCACCCCTCACCGAAACGGCTGCCATGGGAGAACTAGAGTTGCCGCTCGAGACGATCAAATCCTTGCCGGTGCTGTTTGGGGAAGTCGACATCCTGAAAACCGTGCAGCTGATGCCGGGGGTAAAGTCGGCTGGTGAGGGCGGCACGGGCTTTTACGTGCGGGGCGGCGGCGCAGACCAGAACCTGGTGCTGCTCGACAAGGCCACTGTGTACAACCCCGGCCACCTGTTCAACTTCTTCTCGGTGTTCAACAGCGACGCCATCGATGAAACCACGCTCATCAAAGGCAGCATGCCGGCCCGTTACGGCGGGCGCCTTTCCTCCGTGCTCGACATCGGCATGAAAACCGGCGACTACAATGACTTTCAGGTGGATGGCGGCGTGGGGCTGATCTCTTCGCGGGTGTCGGTACAGGGGCCGTTGGCGCGGGATAAGGCTTCTTTTATACTTTCGGGGCGGCGCACCTATGCCGACGTGCTCATGAACCCCTTCCTAAAGAACACAGATCAGGGCGGCGTGCCTTACTATTTCTACGACCTCAACGGCAAACTCAGTTTTATACTTTCCGGCAAAGACAAACTGTACCTGAGTGGCTACTATGGCCGCGATGTGGGGGCGCTCACGTTGTCGGATGGCCGCTTCGACGCTGATTTTTTCTGGGGCAACACCAGCGCTACCGCCCGCTGGCACCATACCTTTAGCGATAAACTGCAGCTGGATGTGTCGGGGGTGCTGAGTAAGTATGACTTTGAGTTTAGCTGGGACTTTGGCGGCTTTAACACAGTTGCACAAACGGGCGTGCAGGATTATAGCGCCAACATTGACTTTAACTATCAGGCAAGTGCGCGGCATCAGCTGCGGTATGGCGTGCAGTATACATACCACAAGCTTCGACCCCGCTCCGGTGAGGCCGAGGGAGCAGGCGGGCAGGTGTTCTCCACAGAGCGGCTCCGCAACAAGTATGGCCACGAGTATGCGTTTTATGTTTCAGATGATTTTTACATCACTGATAAATTGCTTCTTAGCGCGGGCCTTCGGAACAGTTACTTTACGCAAGTCGGGCCCTTTACCCGCTACCAGTTTAACGATAGGATGATAGCCACTGACTCTGCCAGCTATGGCCGGGGCGAACAGGTGAAAACCTATCAGGCGCTGGAGCCGCGGGTGTCTGCCAAGTATGAGCTTAGCCCAGGTTCTTCTGTAAAAGCCGCTTTTACGCGGTCTGCCCAGTACCTGCACCTGGTTTCGAATGCTTATACCACGCTGCCGCTGGATGTGTGGGTGCCAAGCTCAGCGCTGGTGGAGCCGCAGTATGCCACGCAGTATGCGCTGGGCTACTTTAGAAGTATAAAGCAAAACCAGTACGAAGGCTCGGTGGAAGTATACTATAAAAAGATGAAAAACCAACTGGAGTACCGCGAGGGCTTTGCGCCCGGCCCCAGCAACCGCGACCTGGAGTATGAGTTTGTGAGCGGCTGCGGCAAGTCTTACGGCATAGAGCTTTTCCTGCGCAAGAACTACGGCAACCTGCAGGGCTGGCTGGGCTACACGCTCTCCCGCACCACGCGCACGTTTCCAGCGTTAAACAACGGGGCACCCTTCCCGGCCCGCTACGACCGCCGCCACGACCTGTCGTTGGTGGCGACCTATAAGTATAACGAGCGCTGGACCTTGGGCGGCACGTTTGTGTACGGCACCGGCGAGGCCACCACCCAGCCGGTGCGTCGTTATTTTCTGGAGGGCACCGTGAACTACCAGTACGGCGAGCGCAACAGCTTCCGGATGCAGCCCACCCACCGCCTCGACCTGGCCGCTACACTGGAAGGGAAAAAATGGAAGAACATCGAAAACAGCTGGACCTTCTCGCTCTACAACGTGTATGGCCGCCGGAATCCCTACTTATACTACATCGATAACGAAGGAAGCGCCTTTGGCGACAGCGTAAAGCTGCAGGCCAAAAAGGTATCGATCGTGCCATTTCCGTTGCCTTCTGTTACCTTAAACTTTAGCTGGAAATAGTATGCCGAAGCTGAAATTTATACTTATCACTTTGTGCGGCTTGTTGTTTTTTAGCTGCGAGGAAGACATAACGATTGAGGTGCCGCCCGGGGAAGAGCAGCTGGTGGTGGAAGGGCACATAGAGCCCGGTGCGCCTCCTATCGTGGTGCTGACCCGCACGGTGCCGGTTTTCTCTGAGATTTCTGCAGCGGCGCTGTCAGGCGCTTTCGTGCACGAGGCGCAGGTTACGGTGTCTGTGGACGAGAAAAGCTATACTTTAAAAGAATATCCTGTAGGTGCTCTAAATGATAACGTTAAGCAAGCGCTGGCGATGCAGTTTGGAGTGCAGCCTGTCGCAGGAGCCGCGTCGGGCAATGTAGATTTCTTCGTTTATACGTCGGATGAACTCTTGGGTGAAACAGGGAAAAGCTATACGCTGCGTGTGCTGCACGAGGGGCGCGAGCTTAGCGCCGTTACTACCATTCCGCAGTATAACCCGCTCGACTCGCTATGGGTGGTGCCGCACCCCGACCCGGCACAGGATAGCCTGGTAAGCCTCTACTACCGCTATGCCGACCCTGATACACTGGGCAACAGCATCCGCTACTTTACCAAGCGAAACAGCGAGCCTTTTTACCCGGGCCTGTTGCTGTCCGTGTTGTCGGATGAGCTAGTGAACGGCGCCACGATCGATTACCCGCTGGACCGCGGGGAGCCAAAGGGGCAGGAAGAGGTGGATCAGGATCTGTACAGCTACTTTGGCATCGGCGACACGGTAACGGTGCGCTGGGCGGCCATCGATATAGCGCACTATCGCTTTTGGTATACCTTGGAGAATGAGCAGAACAACAACGGCAGCCCCATCTCCTCGCCTAACATCACGCAATCCAACATAAAAGGCGGGCTGGGCATTTGGGGAGGCTACGCGCCTACCTATCATACCATCGTTATAGGCCGGTAATCTAGTCTACCGTGTACTCAAACGCATAGCCGCAGTTGTAGCAGAAGTGGGCCCCTACCGGGTGCCCTTCCTGGTGGCAGTTGGGGCAAACACGCGTAGGCACCATCTTTTTGTCAGATTTAGACATCTCCACCGTTACAATGCCGGTAGGCACGGCTATGATGCCATAGCCCATGATCATCACAAAGCTAGCCAGTATCTGCCCTAAGGCTGTTTGCGGAGCAATATCACCATAGCCAACCGTGGTGAGTGTGACGATGGTCCAGTAAATGCTGGTGGGTATGCTGGTAAAGCCGCTGGCGGTGCCTTCTATCACATACATGGCCGAGCCGATAATAACCACTAACAGGATGACGGTGCCTAAGAAAACAGTTATTTTCGCAAAGCTCGCTTTTAGCGCGTTGGAGAGTACCTGCCCTTCGTTTATAAACTGCGTGAGTTTAAAGATTCGGGCAATACGCAGCAAACGCAGCACACGCACCACCAACAAATACTGCGACCCAAGTATAAACAAACTCAAGTACGAAGGAATGATCGATAGCAGGTCTACGAGGCCAAAAAACGAGAAAATATACTTTAGCGGCTTTGGTGAGCTATAGATGCGTAATAGGTACTCGATGGTGAAAAGTATGGTAAAGCCCCACTCCAGGCCCAAGAAAAGGTGCAGGTGTTCCCGGCGCAAGGTTACCACGCTCTCCAAAGACACCACCGTAACACTGGCCGTGATAAAGAAGAGCAGTAGCACGTCAAACAGCTTGCCCGCAGGCGTTTCAGCCTCAAAAATGATAGTGTACAGCTGCTGTTTGAGTGTTTTTTCTTTCGCCATGCCCGGTCTACGGTATACTTATTTCAACTATACGTTGGTTTAAATGTGTTGCTGTATTTGTTTATTATCCAAAGCTGCAAGGTAATGTTACTTTGATCACAGAGGATTAGAAGGTAGAGATCACCTGCACAGAGTCGCGGTTTAGTTTGTAGCTGAGATAGCCCCTGATGCGGTTCTCGTACTCCTGCACCTGCTCGGGCTTCATTTTCTGGGGCACAGGCTGCTCCTTCTGCGAAGGCTTTTTTTCTGGCTCCGGTTGCCGCCAGTCCAGCATTACCAGCATCACGGTATCAGGCTTGCCCACGTTGGCTGTGTTCACCATCTCCCCCAACTGCACCTTCCTGATCTCCGGGAACAGCATTTTCAAGTCCTTGGCAGCTGTTCCGTTAAGCTCCAGCTCTTGCTTGCGCTGCAGGCTGTCGGTGTGCTGCTCCTGCATTTTCTGCAGCTCCAGCGTTTTCAGAAAGTCCTGCGTCAGGTTGTTGGTGATGTCGTAGGCGATCTGCTGCACCTCCTCCGGCGACACGTCCAACTGCACGAGCTTGACTCTATACTTGCTCAGTTGATTAGCTGCCAGAATTTTATCGTAATGCTGCACCAGCTGCTCGTCTACCTGTTTGCCAACGCTGTAGATCTTGATGTACTGCAAGGAATCGCCGGGCTGCACTTCCCACTTGATGATCTCGTTGTTGCGGCGGGTAAAGTCGGAGATCACCAGTTGCTCTATCTGTTTCTTGGTCTGTATGCCGCTGTAGATGTTGTACAGAAAGTAGATGCTAGGCAGCACCACAATTACCAGCATCACCACCATGGCCTGCGCTACACGCTTTTGCTTTGCCTGGTCTACATACTCTTTCGGGCTGAAGTGCAGGTATTTCACGATCATGTAGGTGGCCAGGCTGATGAAGACCGCGTTGATGAAGAACAGGTAAAAGCCTCCGAAAAAGAAGTCGTAGCGGCCCACGGCAAGCCCATAGCCTGCCGTGCATAGCGGCGGCATCAAAGCAGTAGCGATGGCTACCCCTGGAATGGCGTTTGATTTGTCGGAGCGGGAAATGGAGACAATGCCTGCCACGCCTCCGAAAAAGGCCACCATCACATCCAGCAATGTGGGCGTGGTGCGGGCCAGAAGCTCGTTGGTTGGCTCGCCAAGCGGCGTAATGCTAAAGTAAAAGGCGCTTACCAGCAGGCCTGCCGCTGCCGCCACAGCCAGGTTCTTCAGCGAGGCAATGAGCATTTCACGGTCGTTTATACCCACTGCAAGGCCCACACCCAGTATCGGCGACATGAGCGGCGAAATTAACATGGCCCCGATAATAACGGCACCGGAGCTGGTGTCGAGGCCGATAGAAGCCAGCATGGCCGAGCATATCAGCATCCAGGTGTTGTTCCCCCGGATCGGGATCTTGTCGTTTATTTCCCGGATGGTGCCAGCCTCATCGGTTTCATGCTGAATGTTGAGGACATTGCCCAGCAGCTTTTTTAGGGACTGTAAAAGCATACTTCTTGAAATGATTGGCTACAAAAATAGCCAAATAAATGAAAGTGCCTACTACGCTACTGCCAGCGGCGGAAGCGGCTTGCTGAACGCCTTCATCTTGTTTATATGCAGCAGTACCTGGTTTATCCGCTGGCGGTCGCCCGGGTTTGGGATGTTCTCATCAGCAGTCTGGAGCAGGAAAATTGCCTCATCGTACAGCACTGGTTTCAGGTGCGGGTATGGTTGTACTTTGTAGAGCAGGCTCTGCAACAGCGACAGCAGCTTCAGCATAATGGTGCTGTCCTGTTTGCCATACAAGCGGATAGGGCTCAGGCACATGCTGTACAACTCCTTAAAAGTATCGTGTCGGAACCTGATCCGCGCCGCGCCGTCTGCATCCAGGAGCAATTTTTCGTCGGATAGTTGCATGCGCAGCGCAAACAGTGCCGTAAGGTAGTCAATGGCTTTGATGGCTGTTCCAGGATCGTTTATACCGGGGCTTAAGGCTTTTACTGCGCTTTCTGTGATGTGCTTAAACCCGAAGATATAGTTGATCGAGGGCCGCTCTTCCAGGTAAAAGCTCACGTAACTGAAGAGCCTACTCCTAAACTCCTCCATCTCGGGCACTTCTTTATTGATATAAGCAAACGGCACGCCCTCTACCAGAAAGGCGCCCAAAGGGTAGTTGAAATCCAGCACCAGGTCCTTGTCTGCCATCAGGCTCACCACCGCATCTTCGTCCAGGCTCTGCAGATAGCCTGTGCGCGGACTCATTAGGGGCACCCATCCTTCCCGGTGCTCGAATATATTTGGGGTAGGCGTATTCTTTTGCCGGTCTACTTCATACTCCAGTTGCTTTTCTGTTACCCTGTAAATGTCCTGCAGGATGTTTTCGATCTGGATAGACTGAGAGATGGAATGAATGAAATAGACAAAGAAGCCAAGGCTGGCAATGGCAAAGCACATCGACAAAAAAATGGCAAACCCCGGCAGCGCCACGCTGTAAAAGTCGGAGCGGATGTTTACCATGATAACCAAGGTATAAATCACCGTGCCCAGGTAAAGGCCCGTTACGCTTTGGTTAGCCTTGTAAGTAATCAGACCGGGTATAACGCGGGGCGAGAAGTTTGAACTTGCCTGGTTTAGCACCAGCATCACCATGGTAAAGCTAAACACCATCAGCGAGATGATGCCGGTGGCGATGGTGCTCAGTATCAGCCGGGCCGTATCGCCGTTGTTGATGATCATAAACGGCATCTGGTCGCGGAGAAACTGGCTTAGCCCGGTGGTCTCGAGGTATAGCACTACAAAGGCAAGCACAAAAAAGCCGGCGGAGATGAGTGTGGGCAGAAAACCGATACTGCTGATGATGTACTGGTAGAGAAATTTTAACTTGCTTAGGATCTTGCTCATGTGTTATTTAAGCGCCGGAGAAGTATGATTCGGGCTACTTGCACATACTCCTAGCGGTGGCAGCGGGTTCTAAACAAATAAGCCGCCCCTATTACGGGTGCGGCTCATCAGCAGAAAAAGTATACTTTGTTTGGCAGCATTTGCCACGATGCCTTTTTTTATCCTTTCGCTATTATAGTTTGTTTAGCAATTGCTTGGAAGTTTATACTTAAAGCTATACTTGTATTTACACTTATGCAATGATCTTCAATGAATCCGCGGTTTGCACTTCTGGTTTTTTGCCGGTACACGTGGCGCAGCAACCTGAGCAGGGTTTGCGTTTAAGCTGCCTAAAGACGAGCAGCGGGATTTGCGTGTGATAGGCCATTGTTTTTAGGTAGGCGCTGCCCAGCAGCCGTTGCGGCAGGTAACTGTCCTGGGTGGCTAGTACCAGCATGTCTGCTCCCGCCTCTTCAGCATAGTCGCTTATGCCTTCCAGCACATCCTCTTCCTCCATTAGCGTGCAGCTAACGCGGCTGCTGTTGAGCAACTTCTCCACGCCGCGCATGGCTTGGTTCATAGCGCTGAGCTGTTGGGTGTCTGCTTCGGTATACACCTGCACCAGGTCCAGTCGGGCGCCGGTTTGCTCCGAGAACTTTTTAATGCGGTTGAGCACCTGGGGGTCGGTGTCGGTAAAATCGGTGCCAAAGACAAGGTGCTTTACCTCTCGGTATGCAGCCCCTTTCGGAATCACCATCACAGGAACCTCTACTGCTTCCATCACAACGGCGGCTTGGTTTGGCTCTGGCAGGTCTGTTGTAGTACCTGAATTAGCCTGCATCAGCACCAAATCTGCAGCATAGTCCTGCACGACTGCTTTTATCGCCTCAGCTAAGCTTTCAGGCCGTACCACGCAGTCAAACTTAACGGAATCTCCGCCTGCCTTGCCTGCATGCGCCAACTGGCGCTCGCCTAATGTTCTCAGTGCCTGTATGGCGCGGCTCTGCATCGTGAAGGTAAGTTCCCGGGTGCCGGTGCAGTGCAGCAGAAGCAGGTCGGCCTCTAATGCATTGGCCAAACGACCGGCATAACTTAGGATTGAGGTACTATTAGCATCAAGCTGTAGGGGCACTAAAATACGGTTTACAAGAGAAGGCTTTTTCATACTATGATCAGTTTCTGAGGTAAAGGTACTGCCTTGCTCAGCGGGAAAAACTGCGTAGGATCATCTTCAAAAGTGACTTTTGTTAGTTTTTAGCGGCCTGTGCCGGATTGGTGCAGCAGGTGATTTCTGTGGTATGCTCGGCAGTATGCATTATGCGGGGGCTAAGGTATGGGATGCCCAGGTTCAGGCCACGCAGGATAAAAAGCGTGGCCAACGCCATGCCCACGTATGGCACCAGCCGGTTAAAGGTGCTGCGGAGCTTTAGGCTGATGAACTTACCAGACAGAGAGACCAGGAACATCAGCGGGAAAGTGCCTAGCCCGAAGAGAAACATGTAAAGCGCTGCCCCTCCGATGCCTGGCGCGCTAATGGCGCCTGCCAGTGCAATATACACAAAGCCACAGGGTAACAGTCCGTTTAAAGCTCCCACCAGGAAAAGCGCACCTAGGTTTTCGCGGCCAAACAAGGCTTTTAACTTTGTTCGGACCCACGCTACGGCCTTATCGGTGCCAAGTATACTTCCTGCCTTGCCTTTTAGGGTAGCCGGCGCAACCAGCAGGAAAAGAATGAGCAACCCGGAAAGTATGGAGACAAACTGCTGTAGCCCTGCCATCTGCAACGATTTGCCGAAGGTTCCTGCCAAAGCGCCCAGTGCGGCGTAGGTAACCAATCGCCCCCCATTGTACAGGAGCCGGCCGGCATAAAAACGCCAGCCGTTGCTCCTGCCAAATGGTAAGGCCATAGCAATCGGGCCGCACATCCCGACACAATGGAAACTGCCTAGCAAGCCAAATAAGAATCCTGCCCAGATCATGGTCTGCTACTCTATGGTTAGTGCCTTCTCGGCGTAAAAGGTCTCGTTGTTGGCGCTAAAGTTCACGCGAACTTTCCAGCGGCCCGGCTGCAGCGTATCCGCCTGGATCAGCTGGCTTAGGTCGCGACCGGGCTGCAGGGGCATCTTAAAGTCAAGGGCATCGTCAGAAGGGCGGAAAAACTCGATTTGCCCGTAAATTTTCTGATCCTTATACCCTTCCGGAAGCTGCAGCAGTATAGTCTTGCCTTCCTGGTTGTAAGTTATGCCCACCTCGCCCACGGCAATGGTACGCCCAAGCTTGTTGATGTGGTCCTGGTAGGCTATCTCTTGTGCATAGTAGTCTTTGCTTACCAGATCCACGTCCTGGTTCATGGCCTTCACCACGAAAAAGATGATGTAGCCCGCAAACAGCACAATGGCTGCAATGATAGCGTAAGGCCACAAGGTAAATGTTTTGTTTTCGGTTGACATGGTGCGTTTTAGATAAGGTTGTTGAAACAGATGCTTTACTTGGCTGGTCCCAGGAACTTGGTGTCCTGCGTGGTGATAAGCTCATCGCCATAGTATAAACCAATCTCGATCTTGGAGTTCAAGCCTTCGAGCTCACTTGGGTCAATCTCTGTAAAGAAAACGCCCTCCACAATTCCCTGTGCTGGCAGTAACAGCTTTTCTTCGCCAATCACTTTTATACTTCCCTCCTTGTTGAGGAGCTTAAGCGTGAGCGGCATGTCATGGTTGGTCTTATTGATCACGGAGATGTTGTAGAGGTTTTTGATGTGCCCCTGCTCTGTTTTCTGGTAAAGTTGGCCCGGCGTGCGAAGAATAGTGGCCTCAGCCTCGTCGCGGAGAAGCAGAAGCGTTGTAAGCGCCGTCAAAAGTATGGCCAGCACGGCAGTGTAGCCCATCACGCGAGGGGTAAAGAAGGTCCACTTGGTGCCTTTCTCAATTGCCTCCTCCGACTCATAGCGAATCAGGCCTTCAGGCTTGTCGATCATGCGCATGATGTCGTTGCAGGCGTCGATGCAGGCGGTGCAGTTGATGCACTCCAGCTGCTGCGCCCCGTTGCGGATATCAATGCCTGTGGGGCACACCTGCACACACTGGTGGCAGTCAATACAATCGCCTTCGGTTCGCTCCTGCCCTTTTCTTAGCTTGCCACGAGGCTCCCCGCGGCCATAGTCGTAGGCCACCACCACGGTCTTTTTATCCTGCATTACGCCCTGCAAGCGGCCGTACGGGCACACGATGGTACATACCTGCTCTCTGAACCAGGCAAAAACCCAGAAAAAGATTCCGGTAAACACCAGCATGGCCCCAAAGCCGGCCACATGCTCCAGCGGTCCGTCCGTGATGATATGCTTTAGCTCGTCAATGCCTATCACATAGGCCAGGAATATGTTAGAGATCAAAAAGGAGATGAGCAGGAAAAGGGTGATTTTGGTGCCCTTCTTCATGATCTTTTCAGCGTTCCAGGGCATTTTGTCCAAGGCTCGCTGCTTGGTGTAATCTCCTTCAATGGCATACTCAATGCGTCGGAAAACCATCTCCAGGAAAATGGTCTGCGGACAGACCCAGCCACAGAAGACCCTGCCGTATACTACCGTGAAAAGTATGATGAACACGACCAGCGTTAAGAAGGCCAGCACAAGCAGGAAGAAGTCCTGGGGCCAGAACAGCACGCCGAATATCACGAATTTGCGCTCCACTACGTTCAGCATGAGCAGCGGCAATCCGTTGATCTTGATAAAAGGGCCTGCAAATAACAGCGACAGCAGAAGGTAGCTTGCGTATTTGCGGTAGTTGTAAAGTTTTCCTTTTGGTTTTTTAGGGTACACCCATACGCGTTTACCCTTTTCATCCACCGTGGAGATGTGGTCCCGAAATTCGTCGGTTGGTTTTGCTTTAGTTGCCATGGCAGTGATAACTGGTGCGGATATTACTCCTGCCTTTATAAGATTAAATATTAGGTGTATGAGGCCTCATTGATCCTCCCTACAAAAGTCCGCATAAGGGCTAACTAAAAAGATGACATAGGTCAGTTGTTGGGGTGATAGTCGTCACCAAAGGGGGCGTACATAAAAAGTGCGGGCACCTGTTTCAGGTGCCCGCAGCTCATGAAATATAGTCTGTTCTATTATTCTTTCTCTCCCTGTGGCTCTTTGGCATTGGCTGGGTTGGTGCCCTTCAGGCTCAGGATATAGCTCGATACCTGCAGTATCTGGTCCTTTGTCAGCTTGCCCTGCCAAGGCACCATGCCTTTGGCCGGCACCCCGAACTTCACTGTTTTGAAGATCTCGTTAACGTCTCCTCCGTGCAGCCAGTACTCGTCTGTCAGGTTCGGTCCAACGGCACCCTGGGCTTCCTGGCCGTGGCAGGCGGCGCAGTTCGTGCTGAAGATCGACTTACCGGCATCAATGGAGGCGGCGTCCGTCAGGGCCTCATAGTTGGTAACAGCGTTCGGGTCCTCTGCATTTTTGGCCGCAAAGATGGCAGCCTGTTCTATTTCCATCTCATACTCTTCTGTTTGCAGCGTGCCGGTTTTAAACACATGGTAGTGCAGCATGTAGCCTACCGCAAACACAATGGATACATAGAACATCGCCTTCCACCACGGCGGCAGGTCGTTGTCATACTCCTGAATACCGTCAAAATCGTGGTGCGAGTGGATCTTGTCCTTTGCCTGGCCGGTTACCACAGTGGCGTCGCCGCGCAGCAGGAACAGCACGCGGCCTGCAAAAGACTTGCGGAAATCCTCGTCATGGATCGTATCCCCCATCATTGGCACAAACAGGCGGAACAGCATAACAAGCGTTACCAGCGACAGCAGTATGATGATGGCTGAAAGTATGAACGTGAGGTGCACCACAGGCGGCAGCTCCATGAACGATACTTCCGCGGGCGCGGCAGGTGTGCTGGCTTGGTCATCAGTTGGCGTTACGGCGGCTTCGGTGGGAGCCTCGGCCTCTTTTGCGCTTTCCTCTTTAATGTAGGCGATGACGTTCTTGATGTCGGCCTCTGCCAGCGAACCTCCGAAAGAAGGCATCGGCACTTTGTTGAACTTCTCAAAAACCGCTACCGCGTCCTTGTCGCCAGACTGCACCAGCTCCTGCGAGTTCTGCACAAACTTGATGATCCATTCCTCATCGCGTCGTTCGTGCACGTTTTTCAGGGCCGGCCCCACCACATCAGACTCTATGCTGTGGCAAACGGTACAGTTGGCCTCAAATACTTTTTTCCCTTCTACAGCATCCTGTGCCTGTGCGCCAGCTACCCCCACCAGCAGCATGGCTGCTGCCAGGTGCAGGCTTTTCTTTCCAGGTAATAAAGTTAACCAGCTCATTGTCTCTGTCTTTCTTTTGGTGTCGTGTCGTTGTCTTGTGCGCAAGGGATCTGGCTCATCGCCTCCACATGCTTCTTGTCCAGCAGGCTTACATACAGCAGCAGCCCCAGAAAAAAAATAAAGAAGATGCTGAACGAGATGATTGGGTATATTTCGATGCCGTCTATGGCTTCTAAAACGTTTTTATACATTTTTTTAGACTTTAGATGTTGGTAGTTAGATGCTAGATTCTCTACAGTAGGTGTAAGTCTATTGCCTAGAATCTAGCGTCTAGCATCTTATTCTTCCGCTTTTACTTTGATGTCGGTGCCCAGGCGCTGCAGGTAGGCGATCAGAGCCACGATTTCTTTCTTTGGCGCTACTTCTATACCTTCTTTGGCCAGCTGGGCCGACACTTCTTTCGCCTGCGTCATCAGCTCCTCGTTAGCGTTGGCGATGTACTCCTCTTCGTAAGGAACGCCCAGCGTTTTCAGGGTTTTCAGCTTGTCCTGCGTAGAGCCCATGTCTATTTCCTGCTCAAATAACCAAGGGTATGGCGGCATAATAGAGCCCGGCGACATAGAGGTTGGGTCCATCATGTGGTGGTAGTGCCATGAGTTCGGGTACTTCCCGCCCACGCGGTGCAAGTCCGGGCCGGTACGCTTAGAGCCCCACAGGAAGTTGTGGTCATACACGAACTCCCCTGCCTTAGAGTACTCGCCGTAACGCTCTGTCTCTGATCGGAACGGACGCACCATCTGCGTATGGCAGTTCACGCATCCCTCTTTGATGTACAGGTCGCGGCCCTGCAACTCCAGCGAAGTATAAGGCTTCACGCTGGCAATGGTCGGAACGTTTGATTTGATCACGAAAGCAGGTATAAACTCTACCAAGCCTCCGATCATGATGGCAACCGTTGCCCAAATGGCCATCTGCATTGGGCGCTTCTCGATCCAGGCGTGCCAGTGAGAAGCGTTTGAGCTTTCCGCTTTGATGACTGCCGGGGCCTCGGTACGCTCGTTGGCAACCAGGTTGCCGGATTTGGCTGTTTTGTACAGGTTGTATACCATCAGTAACACACCAGATAAGTATAACACACCGCCAATACCGCGCAGGTAGTACATCGGTACAATTTGCAGCACTGTTTCCAGGAAGTTAGAGTACTGCAGCGTGCCTTCCGCGGTAAATTGTTTCCACATCAGGCCTTGGGTAAAGCCTGCCCAATACATGGGGATGGCGTAAAAAAGGATACCCAGTGTACCCAGCCAGAAGTGTGCGTTAGCCATTTTCTTAGAGAACAGCTCTGTTTTGTAGAGGCGCGGGAACAGCCAGTACAGCATGGCAAATGTCAGGAAGCCGTTCCAGCCAAGGGCACCCACGTGCACGTGCGCTACGATCCAGTCGGTAAAGTGGGCAATGGCGTTCACGTTTTTCAGCGACAGCATTGGGCCCTCAAATGTAGCCATACCGTAGGCAGTAATGGCCACCACCATAAACTTCAGGATCGGGTTCTCTCGCACCTTGTCCCAGGCACCACGCAGGGTAAGCAAGCCGTTGATCATACCGCCCCAGCTTGGAGCGATCAGCATCACAGAGAACGCTACACCCAGTGACTGTGCCCAGTCTGGCAGGGCGGTATAAAGCAAGTGGTGCGGTCCGGCCCAGATGTAGATAAAGATCAGGGACCAGAAGTGGATGATAGACAGGCGGTAAGAGTATACCGGGCGATTTGCTGCTTTAGGCAGGAAGTAATACATCAGGCCCAGGTACGGCGTTGTCAGGAAGAACGCCACCGCATTGTGGCCATACCACCACTGCACCAGCGCATCCTGCACACCGGCATAGCCAGAGTAGCTCTTCAGGAAGCTAACGGGCATTTCGTAAGAGTTTACAATGTGCAGCACGGCCACTGTCAGGAAGGTAGCGATGTAGAACCAAATGGCCACATACATGTGCTTTTCACGGCGTCTGGCAATGGTGCCGAACATGTTCCAGCCAAATACTACCCAGATCAGCGTAATGGCAATGTCAATCGGCCACTCCAACTCGGCATACTCTTTTGAGGTCGTCATGCCCAGCGGCAGGGTGATAACCGCCGAAACGATGATCAGCTGCCAGCCCCAGAAGTGGATCTTGCTCAGCAGGTCGCTGTACATCCTGGTCTTGCAGAGGCGCTGGAGGGAGTAGTAAACGCCCATAAAGATGGCGTTGCCCACAAAGGCAAAAATAACAGCGTTGGTATGCAGCGGCCTTACACGGCCAAATGTGGTATACTGGCTACCCATGTTCACGTTAGGGTTAGCCAGCTGGAAGGCTATAATCACCCCGATCAGCATACCTATAACACCCCAAAGTATGGTTGCTATACCAAAATTCCGAACGATCTTGTTGTCGTAAAAGAACGTTTCGGTAAGCCCCCTTTGCTTGAGCTCGTCAGGGGCGTTTTCTAAGACTTCGGCTACATTAGTTGACATGTGCGGTGTCCTCCATTTGGTTAAAGTTTTGTTGTTTTATCGTTTGGCTTTTAAGGCGCTGGTCCAGTTACTGGCTATTTTCGGCAGTCTGTAACCCTTACCTGTTTTCACGGTTCAAAATTGCTCAGGAATGGCTTTTTAAAAGATGACGAATGTCACTTCCATAGGTGATTGATGTCAATGTCATGCAGGAGAGCATCCCTGTTAAAGCCCTACCGGAAAAGTATGGCGCTACTAATCAGGCAGGGCTTTATAGTAAAGTATAGGTTTGATGATGAAGTATAACTTTCAGTGAGGCTTAGGTTTAGCCTCATGCTTTGTGGCTTTTGACGGCTCGTTTTCGAAGAGCATGCGCACGGCGGGTGTATAGTCGTCTTCGTACTGGCCGGATTTAACAGCCCATAGAAAAGCGGCCAGAAAACCAGTGGCCACGGTTACACTTATCCCGATCAATAGAAAAATAATGAACATGGCGTTTATACTTTAGTATGGTGGACAAAAAGGCTATAAACCCGCTTTTTTAGCGGCAAGCCGTACGGATATAGTGGCAAACAAAATCACGCTGATGGAGCTGATAGGCATCAGGATAGCCGAGATGATGGGCGTAAACAGCCCCTGCACGGCCAGCGTCAGGCCCACGGCATTATACACCAGCGACACCGCAAAGCTTGCCAGAATGATGTTCATCGACTTTTTAGAAAAAGCAAGAAACTTGCTCAACCTACTAAAAGAGGAGGCATCCAAGATGGCGTCGCAGGACGGCGAGAAGTTAGTCACGCTGTTGGTCAGGGCGATGCCCGCGTCGCTTTGCTTCAAGGCACCGGCGTCGTTCAATCCGTCGCCTACCATCAGCACGTTTCGGCCCTGGTTTTTCAGCTGTTTGATATACTCCAGCTTCTGCACAGGGCTTTGGTTAAAGTTGAGCTCAGCCTCAGTTCCCAGCAGCTCGCGCAGGCGCGCCTCTTCGTGGTTGTTGTCGCCGGAGAGCACCGCAATTTTATCGGCACCAAGGCTCTGCAGCACCTCCTGCAAGCCGCCGCGGTATACGTTCTGGAAAGTATAAAATCCCAAAACCACGCCATCAATGGATACATACACTCTCGTTTTGAGGGCATCCTGAACATCATCGGCCTTTACTCCTAAGTATGCTGCCGAACCGGCGCGCACAAACATTCCGTTTGCCTCTCCGGCCACACCTTTGCCCGCATACTCTTCGAAGTCAGAAACCTCTGCCGTTGCGCCCGCTATACCCTGAAAGATGCGCTGGCTCAGCGGGTGCGTGGAGTGGCGCAGCACCGATTTTATACTTTGCTCCTGGGCTGGGCTAAGCTTTTTGCCCTTATAGCTGAGTTCTGCGGCACTTGGCTCGGTCAGGGTGCCGGTTTTGTCGAAAACGATGGTGTCAATTCGGGCAAGTGTTTCAACGACGGCTGTGTTCTTTAAGAAAAACTTGTTCTTGCCGAAGATGCGCAAGGTGTTGCCATGCACAAACGGGGTGGAGAGGGAAAGCGCGCAGGGGCAGGCAATGATCAGCACAGAGGTAAAGGCACGCATGGCCATTGTCATGTCGCGCGGAACCCAGTAGGCAAGCGAGCCGGCAGCAACTATAAGCGTGACAATAATGAACCACTTACCGGCCTCATTGGCGTAGGTGCTCATACTGTGCTCCTCGCTTTTAGAGAAAACGCTGTTGTTCCAGAGCTGCGTCAGGTAGCCCTGCGACACCTCTTTCACCACCTCCAGCTCCACGCTTTCGCCCATCTGGCGGCCGCCGGCGTAAATCACCTCCCCTACCACTTTCTCTACTGGCTCCGACTCTCCGCTCACAAAGCTGTAGTCGATCATGGCGGTGCCGCGCAGCAGCATGGCGTCTGCGGGTATCAGCTCCTGGTTGCGTATGCGGATGCGGTTTCCCACCTGCAGGTTGCGCACCGGCACCGACTCTTCCTCGCCGTCTTCTTTCAGCAGCGTTACCGCCACCGGAAAGTAAGAAGTATAATCACGGTCAAAGGAAAGAGTATCATAGGTTTTTTGCTGAAAGTACTTGCCGATCAGCATAAAGAAGACAAGTCCTGTGAAGGAGTCGAGGTAACCGGGGCCGGTACCAGTAATAATCTGGTAGATACTGGTAAGGAACAGAGCGACGAGGCCAGTGGCTATGGGCAGGTCGATGTTGACCATGCGCTGGCGCAGGCCCTGCCATGCCGCCTGAAAAAAGCCCTTGGCGCTGTAAAGCAGCACAGGCAATGACAGCAGTATGCTGAGGTAGCCAAAGAACTTCCCATAATCGCGCTGCACCTCCTCGCCCATTGCAAAATAATCCGGAAAGGCCAACAGCATGACATTGCCGAAGCAGAAGCCGGCTACACCTAATTTATAGACAAGCGTGAAATTGCGTTTTTTCTCCTTTTTACCGTCGGTGTCTGCCAGGGTAATGGCTGGTTCGTAGCCGATGCGGCTGAGCAGCTGCACCACCTCACGCAGGCTGGTTTTCTGGTGAGAGAAGGTTAAGGATACCTCCTTGCGCAGAAAATTAACCGTTGTCTCAGCTACGCCGGGGTTTAGTTTGTACAGGTTCTCCAGAAGCCAGATACAGGAGCTGCAGTGCATCTGAGGCGTGTAAAAAGTTACTTTGCAGATGCTCTCGTTCTTAAAGTTGATCAGCTGCGCCTCCACGCCCGGATCGTCCAGGTAAGCAAAGCGGGCATCGTTTACCTCTCTCTTGCCATTAATGCCGGGGTTGCTGTCTAAAGTATAGTAGGTGCACAGGTTGTTTTCCTCCAGCAGCTCATACACGTTTTTGCAGCCGGTGCAGCAAAACGACTTAGCATGCGCCATGACCACCTCGTCAACACATTTGTCTCCGCAGTGGTAGCAGGTTTGAGCCTCTGTTTTTAAAGCAGCGTTCGATGCCATAGTTCTCCTTTTGTAACTTTTACAAAGGTAGGTGCCATGGCTGCCTGCAAAGATGATTTATATCAGTTTAGAAGCTGATCCTTGTCAGTGCCCGTTTAAGCGCAGTGCCTGATATTTGCATCATCAAGTTAATCGGAGGCGCCACGAACGGAGCGAGCCGGTTGCTTTCAACTATATGAAAGAGCTTTGCAGTGGTTTAAGGTGAGAGCTGCTTTTGCCAGAGCTGCAGCGACAGGCGGATGAAGTAGCGCCTTTCACGCAGCTTTGGCGCAAAGCCATCATATCAGAAAGAGTTTAGTGTTTAGTTAAGTATACATGGTGTTGGCGTGTCGTATTAACTATACGAACGCAGAAAGGCAGGCCGCTTTGCAGCCTGCCTTTTGGTTTTATACCCAACCCGAACAGGTGTATACTTTAAGTTAGGGCTGCAGCTAATCGTACAGGTGGCAGAGGTTATAAAGCTTTTCCTGATCCTGAGTGGGGGTGCTGTTGAACGATGTTAGTTAGCACTTTAGGCAGGAGTAATATCAGAATGAATGAATAATGCAGGTTAATTTGTACCCTGCTTTTTATACCTTTATCCTTCTCATTAGAACATCTTTAATGGTTTTACTAAAAAAAGCTTTTAAAATTCTCTGGCTAAGTATAAGCTTACTGCTGATGTTTCTGCCTGTTATTGTTATTCTTTTATTCTTAGTAAGCAACTATAATGGCTTTCTCGATCCTTATGGGTTGGGTTTCACCATTTTACTATGTGCTTTACTTTGGTTTATAGGAATGGTGGTTTATCTTTTCATTGATAAGAAGCTTGTTAGAAAAATCACTGTAACAGTAATAAGTTTAGGATTCGCCATTTTACTTGGCCAAGCTGTTAGCTTGATCCGCTCCTATAAAAGAGATAAATTTCTTACTGCGTATTTTCTTAAAAAGAAAGAAAGTATGGCGCTTGCTGCAAAAAGCATATTAAATAAAGAATGGAGTTATCATAAAGCCAGCCTTTATATATGGGATTTTGATGGAAGATATATTGATGATGTAAAGATATTTTCGTGTGATGACTATAGAGGGGAAGCAGTAGTTTTTGGGTATTTTAATCTCAACCGTAAAAAATATGCTTTTGATGAATTTGAAGGATGGGCGTACTTGCCTGCGCATACTAAAGCATTACTACCAGCAGAGATGTGTAATATGGTATTTACTTCTTGTGAGAGAATTGATAGCAATTGGTTGAAATGGACAGCTATGACTAGGCAAAAAACAGTCCCTGAAATGTTTCCGACACTAACTGAAGAAGAACTTAGGATTCTTTACCATGATTAATGGCATGTGCAGTATTGACTATAAGGATACCGAAGGCCGGCTTTATTACAGCCGGCCTTCGGTATTATAAGCATCTTATACTCGTCAAACGATCATAATTAAGTTAATCGTACAGGTGGCAGATGCTGTGCAGCTTGTCGGGGTTTAAGATGGTAATGCGGCTGCCTTTGGTGGCGATGATCTGTTCTTCTTTCAGCTCAGAAAGCAGGCGGATGGTTGTTTCTTTGGCTGTGCCCACAATAGAGGCCAGGTCCTCCCGGGAGATAGCGATGGTAAAGTTGCCTTGTGCCTCGCCAGTTGTTTGGTAAGTTTTCTGGAGCAACAGCAGGGACTCTGCCAGTCGCTCCCTCACTGGCTTGCAGGCCATTTGCGTCATACGCGCTTCTGCGTCCCCCAAGGCTTTGGAAAAAAGGAGCATCAGGTTCCTGTTGAAGGTCATGTTCTCTTGTACCAGCTCCATAAACTGCGCCTTGGGTACAAAGCATACCACCGTGTCCTCCATTGCAACCGCTGAAGCGGAGTAATGAGCGTCTGCCACCAGCGAACGGTAACCGATCACATCACCGGGCCTGGCCAATCGGATGATCTGCTCTTTGCCGTCGCTTCCTATTTTGGTGATCTTCACTTTGCCGGAATGCACGCAATGAAGCCCCGAAGGTTTAGAGCCTTCGCTAAAAACCTCCTGCCCTTTTCTGAAAAGGCAACTTGACTTGTGAACTGCCAGCTCCTCCAGTTCACTTGTAAGGCAACTGCCAATTAACGAGCTGTTTCTGCTAGGGCAAAGCTGACATTCCGGCGGTACGAACTTCATAGTATGACTCTAATGACGCCGTAAATGTAAAAAATTGTCACCTAAACTCTGTAGTTCGCTGGCCTGTTTTAAGGTAGATTAAAGGCACTTATGACGAAGATCATTTATTTGACCACCAGCACACCATTCATTTTCTGCCAATGGTCGGGATACGTGCAAACAAAGTCGTACAAACCGGGTTTGGTCGGCGCCATAAACTCCAACTCTACCGTCTGCCCCGGCAAAGCGATGGGCGTGGCGGCAATTACGTCGTCGCTTTGCGGAATGTAGTTGCCAGAGGCGCCTATGCTGTCTCCGGCTAAGGCAACTTCTTTATACTTACCGGGTGCGGTAAACACGACATTGTGCACCATGGGCATATCTACGCCCTCATTTACGAAGGTGAACTTGATGTGCTCCCCTGCTTTAACCTCAAGGGTGTCTTTGCTGTAGCGAATTTCATCCAGGGTGTTACCCAGCGCATGCAGCTCCAACTCTGCCACTTTCTGCATCACGGTATCGGTATCCTCCATTAGCGGCGCGCTGGCAGCGGTGGCGGTGTCTTTTAACTGGGCCTTCAGGCTTTCCTGCTCTTTATCGGTGTCCTTCGGGCCACAGCCCCATAAGGTGCCGAAAATCAGGCTTAACATCAGTATTTTATACTTGCTCATTGCGGTCGTCATCATGTTGGCACCTTGGCCTCTGTCCTACTTAGTTTAGCCAAAGTACTCCTGCTTCAGCTTCTTGTCGTGCCCGTACAGGTCTTCGCGGAAATGCACATTACCCTCTTCATCTACCCAACTGGTGAAGTATACTAGGTATACCTGAATTTTTTTAGGCAATGTCACCCATTCTTCTTCCCCGCCGTTCATTACTTCCCGGATGCGGTTCTCATTCCATTCAGGCATGTCTTTGAGCAGGTAGCTGGCCAGCTGCACCGGCTTTTCCAAGCGCACGCAGCCATGGCTAAAGTTACGGTCTGTCTGGCTGAAGAGGGCGTCAGCAGGCGTATCGTGCAGGTAAATGGCATGCTGGTTCGGGAAGAGGAACTTGAGCTGGCCAAGGGAGTTTTCCGGACCCGGCTTCTGGCGCACCATGTACTGGAAGTTCTTCTCCGTCACGCTTTCCCAGTCGATGGAGGAAGGTGAGACAGGCTGCGGGTTCTTCTCCTTCGTCACGATCTCCATGTTCTGGGAGTCCAGCCAGGCTTGGTTCGTAAGCATGTGCGGCTTAATTTCCTTTTCTACGATGCTGTTGGGTACATTCCAGTAGGGAGCCAGTACAACATACTCCATCTTATCGCTGAAAATCGGCGTAGCGTTCATTGTCTTACCTACCACCACGCGCATCTCCATCACTTTTTCATACTCGCGCTCAGCTTCCGGATCGTTGTCCGGGTCTTCGTAAATATAGAGTTTATACTCCGGGATGTTTACCCAGATATATTTCTGATCAAGGCTTTTAGGCACCATGCGTTTTGGGATCCAGCGCCAACGCTCCATGTTGATCATGATCTGCTCGATGCGGTCATCGATTGGGATGTTCATGGTGCGCAGCGTGTTGCCACCCACTACGCCGTCCTGGTCCAGGCCGTGCAGCATCTGGAATTTCTTCACCTGTTTTTCAACGCCTTCGTCAAACACCCACTGCTTTTTATCGTTAGGGCTTATCTTTGCCGATGGGTTCAGGCGCTGGCGCAGCACTGCCACAGCCTGGGCGGTGTCTCCCTTTTGCAACGCCTTTTTACCGCCGAGCTCCACTTTAGGCCAGCCGCCTTTGGCCTGTAGCGCCCTGTACTCCTGCAGGGCATCGCGCAAGCGGGTATAGCCGGTGTGCAGGGCCTCAAACTCATAATATGGGTATGTGCTCTCGCGTTCTTTTAGAATGGTTTGCAGGGCTTTGTGCAGCTTTATCTTATTCTTTTTAACCTCCCAATTCACTTTGTTGTCGTCCTGCGGGTTAACACGGCCACGGTAAAAGTCGGAGGCATAGTTAAAGTAGGAGCCGGTCAGGGCCACGTCAATCTGCTGCTGCAGGTCCAGGCGAGCCGAGTCTTGCGGGTCCATCTGCTCATACTTCTGAAAAAGCTCTTGGAAGTTAACCAGCTTATACTTCTTAGGGTCAAGCCCCTCAATAGAGGAAGAATCAATTACGGCGAGGAATTTTTCAGCTTCCGGCACCAGGTCGTTGTCGCGGAACCAGGCAAGCTTATAGTTGCGGTCTCCGTAGAACTCGAACATCAGGTCCTCATGCTCCTTAAAATCAGGCTTTTTAGAGATATAGTTCAGCACGTAGAGGCTGTCGGTCGTAGCTTGCGGAAGCTCTTTTTTGCTCAGCAGGTCTTCCAGCAGGTTTTTGTCTTTTTTATCAGAGTCTTTGCTGTTGCAGCCCGTAAGTGCGGCTATCAGCAGAGGCAGCACAGCAGCAAGGGTGATCAATCTTAATTTGTAAGGGTTCATACGTCTATTTTTAGCTCAGCACACTTTACTACAAGCAGTTTCTATGCCACGCTCACAACTGGCATAGTGCTTCTTTTTTTAGTGCAATAAGAAAGCGGCTGATAGGGTTTTGCTAGGTTTTCCTCCCTTTCTACTTCAATAAGCCACAAAAAGTTTTCATGCTGATGCGGTCCTACCGCTTCGGCAGCTACGCCCGTAGCCGTATTTACTTTGGGTTGATCGGGGTGCTTAGCTGATTTCAGAATTCACACAAATTGCCTAACTTACACCTGAATGTATCCTTAAAGCAACATGAGAACCTATCACCGTTTTTTAATGGGCCTCGGCCTGGCTGGCAGCCTTTACCTGGCTTCCTGCTCTTCCACCACCAACGAAAATGAGACTATGACAACGGAACAAACCGCTTCAGAGCAGTCAGCCAAAGACGTGCACAGCTTTGCCAAACCGGCAGAGGCTGTGGCCAAGCATCTGGACCTGAACATTGATGTGAACTTTGAGCAGAAAGTGCTGCACGGCACCGCCTCCTACTTAATCGAAAACAAGACCGGCACCGATGAGATCGTGTTCGACACCCGCGGCCTGGAGATAGAGAAAGTATACCTGGGCGATGCGCAAGAGGAAACGGGATTTGCGTTGGGCGATGAGAAAGAGTTTTTGGGCCGTCCGCTTTCTGTAAAGATCAAGCCCGACACAAAGAAAGTAACCATACAGTATAAAACCTCGCCGGATGCGGCTGCCCTGCAGTGGCTGAACCCGCAGCAGACCGCCGGCAAAAAATACCCGTTCCTGTTCACGCAGTCGCAGGCCATACTTGCCCGCACCTGGATTCCAATACAGGATAGCCCCGGCATCCGCATTACTTATAACGCAGAAGTAAAAGTGCCCAAAGAGCTGCTGGCCGTGATGAGCGCCAGCAACCCGGTTGAAAAGAATGCCAGCGGCGTTTATACGTTCGAGATGAAGCAGCCCATCCCGTCATACCTGATGGCCCTGTCGGTGGGCGACCTGGTGTTTAGAGAGGTGGGCACACAAACAGGTATTTATGCGGAGCCTGCCACCATTGAGGCGGCAGCCTACGAGTTTGCCGAAATGGACAAGATGCTGGTTGCCGCTGAAAAGCTGTATGGCAAATACCGCTGGGACCGCTACGACCTGCTGGTGCTGCCGCCCTCCTTCCCGTTCGGAGGTATGGAAAACCCGCGCCTGACTTTCGTGACGCCGACGGTGCTGGCCAAAGACCGCTCGTTGACCAGCCTCATTGCGCACGAGCTGGCGCACAGCTGGAGCGGAAACCTGGTGACGAACGGCACCTGGAACGACTTTTGGCTAAACGAGGGCTTTACCGTATACTTCGAGCGCCGCATTATGGAGGAGATCTACGGGAAAGACTATGCCGATATGCTGAACGTGCTGGGCTACCAGGACTTGATGAACACCCTCAACGACCTTGGGAAGGACAGCCAGGACACTCGCCTGAAATTGGACCTGGAAGGCCGTGACCCGGATGAGGGGCTGACCGACATCGCCTATGAGAAAGGGAGCTTCTTCCTGCAGAACATTGAGAAGGCCGTAGGCCGGGAGCGTTTCGATGAGTTCCTGAACAACTACTTTAACACCTTTGCCTTCCAGAGCACGAACACCGATAAATTCCTGGATTTCCTGCAGAAGGAGCTGATAAAAGGCGATGAGGAACTGGCCAAGAAAATCAACGTGGATGGCTGGGTATACTCTCCTGGTTTGCCAGCTGATTTTAAAGTGCCTACCAGCGCGCGCTTTGCAAAAGTAGAAGAAGCCTTCCAAAGCTGGAAAAACGGTACGCCAGCCGCGCAACTGAGCACCAAGGACTGGTCGAGCCACGAGTGGCTGCACTTTATTCGCATGCTGCCCGAGCAGATGAGCCAGGAGCAAATGGCAGACCTGGACAAAGCTTTCAACTTCACCAACTCCGGAAATTCCGAGGTTTTGGCGGCCTGGTTCATCCATGCCATCCAAAACAATTATACGACCGCAGATGAGGCCATGGAGCAGTTCCTAACCAATGTAGGACGCCGCAAGTTTCTGGTTCCTATTTACAAGGCACTGGCAGCTACGCCGGAAGGCAAAAAGAAAGCCCTGGCCATTTATGCCAAAGCGCGCCCCAACTATCATGCTGTCTCCACGGTCACACTGGATGAAATGCTCAAATAAATACAGCTTTAATGAAGTATAAAAAAGAAGGCCCTCTGGTATGAGGGCCTTCTTTTTTATACTTGTGCATCAAGGGGAAAGCTCTGTGACCTTCTGACCTGCTTGGTGGAGCCAGGCGAAGGTACAGAGCCTTCCTTCATACGTATACGTAGGGCAGCGTTATCTTTCTGCCTTTATATTGATGGAGCTTTCTGCAATCTTGGTCAGCATTTCGTCTGTTTTCTTTTCTTCTTCCAGCGTCTTGTGTAGTAGGTTCAGCACGTCGTTCAGGCCTAACTGCTTGGCATAGGTGCAGATAGTGCCGTAGGCGGCTATTTCGTAATGCTCCACGCGCTGGGCAGAGGCAATCAGGGCGGCATCCATCACGCTGTCCTCGGCCTTTTCGCTCATCATAGACTCAGCCTCTTTAATGATGCCTTCCATGGCCTTGCACTTCTCACCTTTGGCTTTTTCTCCCAGCATGTCGAACACCTTCTCGAGTCGCTCAATCTGCTTATCGGTAACGTTCAGGTGGTCTTCAAAAGCCTTCTTGAGTTTGTCAGAAGAGGTGGCTTTCATCATTTTGGGCAAAGCCTTGGTAATCTGGTGCTCTGCGTTATAGATGTCTTTCAATTCGTGGATCATCAGATCCTTTAAGTTGTTTAGTTTCATAGCTTGGAAAGGTTACGCGTTTCAATAATAGCTGTTTGGCTTATTACTGAACCTACTATACGGCACCATTCCGGCGGGGTTGGGATATATGATTTTTATTTGTAAAACAGCCTGATTTGAGGGTTAGCGATATTTTATAATATAACAAAATTTATATATGGAGATGTGACTAATAAGCGGTGCCCATACTCCGCTGATCCCTTAATACGGTTTATGGGCAAATTTGAAACGATTTAGGCTGAAAGCTGTAATCATACTGTAAGTATACCTTTTGTAGGTATAGGAAGTATATATATTGTAGACGAACACACTGTAGCATCACCCGTGGATATACCTAAAGGAAAACTTATTGCTGTTGGCGGAAACGAAGACAAAGGCAGCTACCCCAATCCCAAGTCAAAGAGAAAGTACTACCTCGACTTTTTCGAGTTAGGTATTCTGAAGCGATTCCTGAAGGAAGTTCCGGCCAAGAACCCGCATATAGAAGTTGTTACCACGGCCTCCATGATTCCGGAGGAAGTTGGGGAGCGCTATACCAGCGCCTTCGGCATTTTGGGCGTGGAGAATGTGCAGTTGATGCATATCCGCACAGAGGAAGACGCGTTAAATCCAGCGTATATCAAACGCATCAAAGAATGCGACGGGATCATGTTCAGTGGCGGCGACCAATCGCGCATTACCCGAATGTTCCTGGAAACCGAGATTCTGGAGATCCTAAAGCGCCGCTACCTGCACGAAGACTTTGTGATTGCCGGCACCAGCGCCGGGGCCATGGCCATGTCGGCGGAAATGATCAAAGGAGGCAGCGCTACCGAGTCGCTGCTGCGTGGGGCGGTTAAGATGGGGCGCGGACTGGGGCTTCTTGATAATGTGATCATTGACACGCACTTTGTAATTCGTGGCCGCTTCGGCAGATTGATGGAAGCCGTGGTGACGCACCCCAAAACCATTGGCATCGGCCTGGGAGAAGACACAGGTGTGCTGATAACCGAGGGGCACATGATCGAGACGATCGGCTCTAACCTGGTAGTGATTGCAGACGGGCATGAGGTAAAGTATACCAACATCAAAGAAGTGGAGTCTGGCCGGCCTGTGGCCATCGACAACATGGTGATGCATGTGCTGGCCAAAGGCAACCTGTATGACATGAACTCGCGCATCTTTTACAGAAGCGAAGAAGACTATAAACGGGTGCAGCTGCAGGAACTCAACCATGAAATAAAATAAGTCACCTATGAACATACAAGCCCTCATACTGGACCTTGACAACACGATTTTTCCGGTTCCGTCTATCGGCGATGAGCTGTTTCAGCCTTTTTTTGAGCTGCTGGAGCAGCGCCAGGACTATGAGGGCGACTTGCAGGAAATCAGAAAGGACGCCATGCGCATCCCTTACCAGAAAGTGGCGGAGAAGTATAAGTTTAGCGAAGCCCTGAAAGACAAAGGCGATTCCATCCTGCAACAGCTTACCTATAGCAAGCACATCCCCGCTTTTGAGGATTACGCTGTTTTAAAGCAACTGCCGTTTGCAAAGTTTTTGGTGACCACCGGCTATACCAACATGCAGCAAAGTAAGATTGATTGCCTGGGTATAGCACCGGACTTCACGGAGCTGCATGTGGTAGACCCGACGAAAACGGATAAAACGAAGAAAGGTGTTTTCCAAAGTATACTGGAGCGCTATAAGTATAAGCCAACCGAGGTGCTCGTTATCGGCGACGACCCCCACTCTGAGTTAAAGGCCGGCAGGGAGTTGGGCATTCGCACGGTGCTCTATACGAAACAAAACAACAGCAGCTCGTACGCCTCCTGCACGATTTCCAGTTTTGAGGAGCTAAAGGAGCTACTTTAGTAAGTGGTCGCTATTTCTTGTAGATGCCAACATACGTGTCCTGATCCGCTACTTTGCTGGCGCGGTACATTCCCTCCGAGTTAAAAGGCATGGCTATCTCCCCTGCCGCCGTTACGGCTATCAGGCCACCTTCGCCGCCGAACTTCACCAGTTTTTTCATGACCACTTCCTCGCAAGCCTGCTGCAACGTACAGCCTTTATACTCCATCAGGCAAGATACATCATAAGCTACCACGGCACGCATGAAATACTCCCCGTGGCCGGTGCAGGACACAGCGCAGGTGCGGTTATTGGCATAAGTGCCCGAGCCGATGATAGGAGAATCGCCGATGCGGCTGTAGCGCTTGTTTGTCATGCCGCCTGTGGAGGTAGCCGCCGCTACGTTGCCCGCTTGGTCCACGGCGACGGCGCCCACCGTGCCAAACTTCTCATCCTTCTTTTCGGTGTGGTCAAGTATAATGGCCTCCGAATCCCGAACCTCCAGCCACTGCTCATACCGCAGCTTGTCGAAGAAATAGGCTTCCGGCGCAAACTCCAAACCTTGGTTCCGCGCGAACTCCTCGGCCCCATAACCGCTCAGCAGCACATGCTCAGAATGCTGCATAACAGCTCTCGCTAACTTAATCGGGTTTTTGATGCTTTTGACGCCTGCCACCGCGCCTGCTTCCAGCGTTTTTCCGTCCATCATGGCGGCATCCATCTCGTGCTTCCCCTCTTTGGTGAAAACAGATCCCTTGCCGGCGTTGAACAGAGGGCAGTCCTCCAGGTGCCTTACCGCCTCCTCTACAGCCTCCAGCGCTGATCCGCCCTTCTCCAGCACGCTATGCCCGGCCTCTACCGCCTCCTTTAAGGCTGCAGTATATATTCGTTCCTTTTCTTCTGTGAGAGAGGCTTTTGTAATGGTGCCGGCTCCGCCGTGGATGGCTATGGCTGTTTTGTGCATGTTCTTGTATAATTATAGGTAAGATGGTTCCCTCTACGCCGTTTGGCCTGTGGCTGTTCCCGCCGCAATGTTTTCTTCTGCATTTTTAGCTATAAGCAAGAAGCAGCGGGATCTTATTCCGGCAAAAAATAGTTATCTTTGTCTACAGTAAGAACAACTAAAATAACTATTGATTATGTCTTTTGATATCCAAGGGAAGCTGTACGAGATGTTTGATGAGCAGCAGATCAGCGATAAGTTCAGAAAGCGCGAGTTTGTGCTGGAGATTCCGGACGGATCGTACACACAGTATGTGAAGTTTCAGCTGACGCAGGACAAGTGCAACCTGCTGGACGCTTACAAAAATGGCGACGAAGTGAAGGTGACTTTCAACCTGACAGGCAAGCCATTCACCAAGAACGGCCAGACCATGTACTTTACCAACCTGCAAGCCTGGAGAATGGAGCCTGTATCCAACAACTTTGATGGCGGAGCAGGTGCCGGTGCGCCGCAGCAGGAAGCCCCTTCGTTCTACAGCAGCGATGCCGACAACGACCTTCCTTTTTAAGGACTTAAGGTTTTAAGTATACTTTTATAGAAGCGAGCCCATCAGGCTCGCTTTTTGTTTATAAAAAGAAGTATATTCAGCAAGAAGATAAAAGCAAGGGAGAAAGTCCGCTTCGTTTCTTGCATACAACCCACTCCTGCCACAACTATGGACGAACTACAGCGCCTGATTTGGGAAGGCGAAAATGATACCGTTGACTTTAAGCAGCGTGTAACCAAGCCCGAAAAAATTTCGCGAACGCTGGTGTCTTTTGCTAACACCCGCGGCGGCATTATACTTGTCGGCGTGAAGGATAACGGCTACGTTACCGGCATCGACCCGGAAGAGGAAAAGCATACCCTGCAGCTGGCCGCCGACTTTTACTGCGACCCTCCGGTGCAGCTACAGTATGAGGAGATAGAGCAGGATGGCAAAATGGTGCTGGTCGTGCGGGTGCCGGAAAGCAGCCATAAACCTCATTTTGCCAAACTAAAGGAAGACGACTGGCGTGGGTTTGTGCGGGTAAAGGATACGAGCGTGCAAACAAGCAAAATGGTAAACAGGGTGCTGGAGCAACAGCAGGATCATCAGTTTGAGCCGCTGCCCCTTAACCGCCACGAACTGGCCCTGCTGGAGTACCTTAAGTTTCACCCCCGCATTACCCTAAGTCAGTTCATGAAGATGGCAAACCTGTCAGAGCGGCGGGCCTACCGTATTCTGGTTAAACTGGTGATACACGGGCACTTGCTGCTGCACGACAAGGAAAAAGAAGACTTTTATACTTTGCTATAATGTTTTAGTGTATCCGGTGGGCGAGCATGAAGGCTGAACTCTGTTGGCAGATAGCATTTGATTAAGCTTTTGTACTTCTACCTGTTTTCAAAACCATAGTCTTCCATAGTCCATCCAATCATTACTTCTTGTACCCAACCTATGAAATTTTCATTACAAGTCTCCACTTCTTCTTTGTTGGAGTAGTTGTAGTCATAGTCATGTTGCCAGAAAACCACTGGACATGAATCGTCTTTTATTCTGGATAAATCAAGGCAATAATAATTTCCTCTTCCATCAGGAGAGAAAGGTAGAAATTCTTTAGGCATTGGGTTTTCTATTCCATTTTGTTCAAAAGAATACACTTTATCGAGAGACTCTTCTCTGAATTCTCTTCCAATTCCAAATATTTCCGTTCCTGCTAAAGAAATATAGTTATGTTTAGTTAGAATGTAGCTGAAGTCAAAGGGTAACTGAAAGCCTATTTGATGCTCGAATTCACTCAATCTGTTGTCTAGAATTGGTTCTCCTAAGTTCAGCAAGTCATCGGAGAACTGGTGAAGACTCTCCAACACTTTTTCACATTGTAGTTCTATACTATTCATATTGGAGTAATTCCGCAAACTTTCTGATAATCCTACTTGCCAGCGCTTCGGAAAAATTATTTTTTGGTTGTGCCCACCAAGTTGCCGCTCTTGTAGGTTTCGGTGTGCGAGTAGTTGCCTAGCGTGTCGTACACCTGCCAATCGCCAAACCAGTAGTAGTGGTCTTTAAACGTACTGCGAAGTATGCGTGCCGTTCCTTTGCGCGCCAGGCTGCCGTTTTCATGGTATTTCGTTACCTGAATGTTATTGTCGCGGCGGCTATACTTCTCTACCATGTAGCGGGTGCCGTCGGGGTAATAATATTTCCATTTGCCCACCTCTACTCCATGCCTGAACCGCCCGTTCCGGATCATAACTTCAGTCTCGCCAAAGTATACTTTCCAGCGGCCATGCCGTTCCCCGTTCTTATCAAAGCGGTTGATCCGAAAGAACAGGAACCCCCGCTTCTCAGGCTTCTCAATTTTCTGCTGACTAAACCCAAGAAGCGGCAACAGCAACAACAGCAGGAGATAAAGTATGTTTTTGTTCTGCAACATAGCTGTAAGTGTATGTTATAGGTTGAACCACAAAGGCAAAGCTAAACTTTTTTACGTATAACTAAAAATTTAGTTAATAATATTAATAAAGCTTAATGTGTTAATTATCAATTATATATAGTATAATTTTAATGGTAATAAACTTTAAGTATACTGTACCACCTGTTTTAGCCGGCTTATGGTTCAGCCGCAGCGGCTGCTTGTTGCGTACACTATATAAAGGCGCCGTAATTTTAGGTGCCCGCTCTTTCTACATTAAGGTTTCACCCTAACCCTAACGTGTATGCCGAAAGCTTCCCCTGAAACCAAGCCAGCCGCAAAAAGCGCCAAGACCACCAGAGGCGCTGCCGCCAACAAAAAAGCATCCTCCAAAGCCAGCCTTGCCCCAAAGATTTTTGTGCTGGACACCTCCGTTATACTTTATGACCACAGCTCTGTGCTTAATTTCCAGGAGCACGACGTGGCTATCCCTATCACGGTGCTGGAGGAGCTCGATAACTTCAAGAAAGGCAACGACATTAAGAATTTTGAAGCCCGCGAGTTTATCCGCTTTATCGATAAGCTGTCGTCGGAGCACCGCCTGCAGGACTGGATTCCGCTGAACGGCAAGAACAAGGGCAGCTTTAAGGTGCTCATGAACAACACCTTGAATGGAGTTGACGCTGTCAGTATTTTCGGCGATAAAAATGATCATCACATCCTGAATTCTGCTATCAGGCTGCAGCAGGAAAAGCCAGACCAGAAGGTGGTGCTGGTGACCAAGGATATTAATTTGCGCCTGAAAGCCCGCGCGCTCAACCTGATATCTGAGGATTACGAGACGGGCAAAATACAGGATGTGGCAGATCTTTACACAGGTTGCGACACCTTGGATGACGTGCCTGCCCAAACTGTAAACGAGTTGTACGAGCAAGGCGCCACAGACCCTGACAAGGTGCTGAAAGTCTCCCCGCCCGACAACCATTTCTTTGTGCTGAAGAGCTTTAAAAACTCCGCGCTGGCCTTTTACAACAATGCCGACAAGCGGCTGGAGCGGGTGGACAGGCTCACGGCCTACGGCATCAAACCCCGAAACGCAGAACAAGCCTTTGCGCTGCACGCCCTCCTGAACCCGGACATTAAGCTGGTGAGCATACAGGGCGTGGCCGGGACGGGGAAAACGCTGCTGGCCCTGGCAAGTGCCCTGGAGCAGCGCAAAGACTATAAGCAGATCTACCTGGCGCGCCCCGTGGTACCGCTCAGCAACAAGGATATCGGCTACTTGCCCGGCGACATCAAGTCGAAACTGAACCCATACATGGAGCCGCTCTGGGACAACCTGAAGTACATACAGAACCAGTACTCTGAAACAAGCAAAGAGTACCAGCGGCTGCGTGAAATGGTGGAACTGGAAAAACTGCTTATTACGCCTTTGGCTTACATCAGGGGGCGCAGTTTGTCCAACATCATTTTTATAGTAGACGAGGCCCAGAACCTGACGCCGCATGAAGTCAAGACCATCATCTCCAGGGCTGGCGAGAACACGAAGATCGTTTTTACCGGGGACATCTACCAAATAGACACGCCGTACCTGGACTCGCAGAGCAACGGCCTCTCCTACCTCATCGACCGTGCCCGCAACCACCCGCTGTACGCGCACATTACCCTGTTGAAAGGTGAGCGGTCGGAGCTGGCAAACCTGGCCAATGAGCTGTTGTAGTTAGAGTTAGTGCGATTAAATAGTATAAAGATTGTAAAGGTGGCGCCAAAATAGAACTGAGCGCATGCCCTACTTTAGCTGAAAGATACTGTATAGATTCTTACTATTTTGGATGGGTGGAGCAAGCGCAAAAGTCAGCTGATTTTATACTCCCCTCACCAGATTTTATGGAGGCAGCTTTTAACTGACGATACACGTACAGGATATTAACTGACAAAAATATAGAAAGCGATATGCTACAAGAATGGATACAAAAAGGGTATAGATATTCCCAGAATCCTCTCTTTAGGAGGTTTACCGGTAAAGCTGGAGCTTTGCTAGCCAAACCTATGAAACTTGGTCTACTTTTAACAACTGCTTATGGCAAACTGGTAGATTTAAATGACAAAGAATCCGGATTTCAGCAGCTGAAAAACATCATGGCCACCTTTATCCGCCTGGTGCGGTCCTACATCCGTGGCGATTACCGGGACGTTTCCCGTAAGTCCCTGCTGATTGGGGTGGGCGTGCTGTTGTACCTGGTGACGCCGCTGGATATAATCCCGGACTTTATACCTGTGGTTGGCCTGATGGATGACATCAGCCTGATGGCCTGGTTTGTGGATGCCTTCAGCAAAGAGATAAACAAGTACCGCGAGTGGGAAGCCCATGTAAGTTACGAGAACATCGGGCGCTTCTAAAGCGAACGGACTTCAGGAAACCATCATACCTGCGAAAGCACTCTTGTAAACCCCGGGGTGCTTTTGCTTTTTATTCTATACTTCTTTTTGAGCGGGTTCTGATTTTGGGGAATGTACCGCCACTGCTCATCAGAGCCAAAAAATAGCTATCTTTAGAACTCAAATTATCTACCAAAATAAAATTCACCCATGATTAGCAAACGCATATTAACCTTTTTTGCAGCTGCTTTTCTGAGCATTGGTGCAAGCGTGGCCCGGCCCGATGAGGGCATGTGGCTCCCAATGCTTCTGAAGCAGCTGAACGAGGCAGAAATGCAGCAGAAAGGCATGAAGCTGACGGCGGAAGACATCTATAGTGTCAACCAGTCAAGCCTGAAAGATGCCATCGTATCGTTTGGCGGCTTCTGTACTGGCGAGATGATCTCCCCGGAAGGACTTCTCCTGACCAACCACCACTGCGGCTACGGCTCGGTGCAGCAGCACAGCACCGTGGAAAACGACTACTTGACGGACGGCTTCTGGGCCAAGACCCGTGAGCAGGAGCTGCCAAACCCAGGCCTTACCGCTACCTTTATTGTGCGCATGGAAGACGTAACCCAGCAGATACTGGCGGGCACGGAGGGAGCTAAAACAGAAGCTGACCGCGAGGCCACTATCCAGCGCAACATTTCTAAAGTTAGCAAAGCTGCCACCAACGGTACCCACTATGATGCCGTGATTCGCCCCTTCTTCTATGGCAATGAGTACTACATGTATATTACCGAGACCTTTAAGGATGTGCGCCTGGTAGGGGCTCCCCCTTCGTCTATCGGTAAGTTCGGCGGCGACACCGACAACTGGATGTGGCCACGCCATACCGGCGATTTCTCGCTGTTCCGCGTCTATGCCGGTCCAAACAACGAGCCGGCCGAGTATTCGCCGGAGAACAAGCCTTACAAGCCTAAGCACCACCTGCCTATCTCGCTGAGCGGCGTAGAAGAAGGCGACTTTACGATGGTTTTCGGTTTTCCGGGCCGCACCAACGAGTACCTGACCTCGCAGGCGGTAAAGGAAATTTACGAGGTATCGAACCCACACAAGATCAACATCCGCGAAACGAAGCTGAACATCCTGGACAAAGACATGAAAGCCTCTGACGAGGTACGCATCAAGTATGCCGCCAAGTATGCCAGCATCGCCAACGCCTGGAAAAAGTGGATCGGCGAAAACCGCGGCATCCGAAAGGCCAACGCCATTGAGGAAAAGCAGAACCTGGAGCGCCTGTTTACGCAGTGGGTGTCCGCTGACGCGGCGCGCCAGCAAAAATATGGTAACCTGATGGCAGAGTTCGACAAGAACTACAAGGCGCTGGATGGCATCACGATTTCCAGGGATTACATAAACGAGGCTGCCTTTGGCGTGGAGATCGTGCGGCTGGCCAACAACTTTACCACCCTGCAGCGCCTGCTGGAGCAGAAAGCCCCGCAGAGCGATATTGACGCGCAGGTTGCCAAACTGGAAGCTTATGCGACAGACTATTTTAAGGACTACAATGCCCCGTCTGATAAAAAAGTATTTGCCGCCTTGCTGAGCCTATACTACAACAACATCGATAAGGAAATGCACCCGGAGGTGTTTAAGATGGTGCGCAGCAAGTATAAAGGCGACTTTACAAAGTATGCGGACGATGTTTTCGAAAAATCTGCCTTTGCCTCTGCAGCAGGCGTGAAAGAGGTATTAGCTGATGCCCGAAAAGGCAAAGACGCGATCAAGAAAGATCCGGCTTTTGAGCTGGCCTCCAGCGTTGCCGATTACTACCGCGAAAACATTATGCCGACCTATACGGAGGTGAACGATAACCTGAGCCTGCTCTACCGCAAGTACATGGCCGGCCTGCGTGAGATGCAGCAGGACAAGACTTTCTACCCGGACGCTAACTCTACACTGCGGGTGGCCTATGGCATTGTGGAGCCTTATGAACCGGTAGACGGCATAAAGTATAAATACTATACTACCCTGGAGGGAGTGATGGAGAAAGCGGCGTCGGGCATTGCCGAAGACTACGCCATACCCGCCAAACTGCGCGAGCTGTATGAGAAAAAGGATTATGGCCGCTACGGCATGAACGGTGAGATGCCGGTGGGCTTCATTGCCTCTAACCACACCACCGGCGGCAATTCTGGCTCTCCTATCATCAACGCAAACGGCCAGCTCATCGGCATTAACTTCGACCGCAACTGGGAAGGCACCATGAGCGACATCGTATACAACCCTGACCAGGTGCGCAATATTTCGGTGGATGCCCGCTATGTGCTGTTTATCATTGATAAATTTGCCGGTGCCGGCCACCTGGTGGAGGAAATGACGCTGGTAACAGACGATACTTCGGGTCTGCCGCAGGTTGACGCCCGCCGCCAGGACAGCGACAAAAAATCAAAGAAAGACAAGAAGAAAAAGCGCAAGGATAAGAAGAAGAAAAAAGAGAAAGCAGAAGCCTAATCTTTTTATTCATAAGTATAAAATCCCCGCCCGAGCTTTCGGGTGGGGATTTTTGATTTTAGCCGCCACAGCTGTTATCTTCATACTTTGTTTTTGCACTTATAGCACCATGCCTGACTCACAAATTTCTGTTAAAGAAGAGGTCGTACTTTTAGACGGGGCAACACTGCAGCTGAAATGGTTTTACTCTGAGCCCCAGCCTGCCCAAGACAAGCCCATACTTGTTTTCCTGCACGACTCGCTCGGCTGCATCAAGCTGTGGCGTGATTTTCCGGAGAGGCTGGCGCAGGCCACCGGCGCTACCACTCTGGTGTACGACAGGGAAGGGTACGGCCAGTCATCAGCATTCAGAAGCACTAACAGAGAGCAGGATTACCTGGAGCGCGAGGCGGATGTGTTGGAGCAGCTACTGGCGAAGCTGCAGGTGAATAAGGCCATACTTTTCGGCCACTCCGACGGCGGCAGCATTGCCCTGATGGCCGCTGCCAAGTATAAAAGCAGGATAGCTGGGGTTATAGCCGAGGGTGCCCATGTGTTTGTAGAAGGCCTTACACTGGCTGGCATCCGAACGGCCGTGCATGATTTCCGGAACACAGACTTGCCGCAGAGGCTGCACAAGTACCATGGCGCAAAAACCGATCAGGTTTTCAGCGCCTGGTCCGACACCTGGCTCTCGCCGCACTTTCGCAGCTGGAACATTGAGCACTTCCTGCCCGCCATTCACTGCCCGGTGCTGGTAGTGCAGGGAGAGGCAGATGAATACGGGACGCTTGCTCAGGTAAAGGCTATTGTTGGACAGGTGCAGGGGCCTTCGCAGCAGCTTATTATTCCGGGAATAGGCCACACGCCGCACCGCCAGGCACGTGAACTGGTGCTGCAAAAAGCATCGGCCTTCATAGCTGCCATACCTTAGGGCGCTGTACGTTCAGCTGAATATTGAATTAAAATCGCTATATTGAAGTGGCTGAAAAACTGTTCTGCCTCTTTTTTGATTTCTAACCTTAAGGATTCATCCCTTCTATGAAAAAGCAATCAAAGTTTCTACATATCAGTGCAGCGCTTGCCTTAGGCTTGCTGAGCCATACGTTATCTGCCCAGGATTACCGGCAGGTGCACGAGAAGGCCATACTTGTTGACACACATAATGACGTGCTGATTGCCGTGATGGAGGGGAAAGACCTGAGCCAAGACCTGAGCGGGCAAACGCACTCTGACCTCGACCGCTTTAAAGAGGGAGGCGTAGATGCGCAGTTCTTCTCTGTCTGGAGCGATAAAACCGGCACCTTCAAGTATGCAAACCAGCAGATCGACTCTCTGGAGGCTATTGTAAAGCGCCACCCCGACAAGCTGATGATGGCCTATAACGTGGCCGATATTCAGCGGGCAGTGGACGAAGGTAAAATGGCGGCCCTGATTGGCGTGGAAGGCGGCCACATGATTGAGAACGACCTGGGTAAGCTGGAGCAGCTGTATAACCGCGGCGCCCGTTACCTCACCCTCACCTGGAACAACTCCACCCCCTGGGCTAGCTCTGCCATGGACGAGACATCGGGAAAAATGAAAGCTTCCAAAAAGGGACTTAACAAGTTTGGCAGGCAGGTGGTGCAACGCATGAACGAGCTGGGCATGATGGTAGACGTGAGCCATGTGGGCGAGAAGACGTTCTGGGATGTAATAGCGGTGACGAACAAGCCGGTACTGGTATCGCATAGCTGTGTGCACCACATTAACCCTGTGTTCCGCAACCTGACGGACGAACAGATTAAAGCCGTGGCAAAAAACGGAGGTGTGATCCAACTGAACTTCTTTTCGGGCTTTTTAGACCCAAAATTTGAGACACGCGTGGCGAATTTCCAGAAGGCGCATAAAACCGAAACAGACTCACTGAAAGCAAAAGGCTGGAAAAATGAGGCCGTGATGGACTATCTGGCGGAAACATACCCTGCCGACGTGCAGAACCTGCGCCCTCCTCTGTCCTTGCTCCTCGACCACCTGGACTACATCGTGAAACTGGTTGGCGTGGACTACGTGGGCCTGGGCTCAGACTTCGATGGGATTTCCTCTGCTCCGCAGCAACTGGACGGTGTGGAAGACTTTCCACTGATCACGAAAGAGCTGCTGGCAAGAGGCTACTCGGAAGCCGAGGTTGATAAAATACTGGGCGGCAACTTCCTGCGCGTGTTTAAGGCAAACACCGGCGAGTAAAGCTGCGGCATTTTTCCGAGAGAGTATAAAAACAACAAGGGTAACATCCGTCTGATGTTACCCTTGTATAGTCTAACTGCGTTAGCAGTCAGCTTAATCTTCCAACCTTTTTATGATACCCTCTTTAACGGGGGCTGCATTGTAAGGTTATACTTTTCTGAAAAAAATAAATCAAAAAGGCCGACGTTTCAAGTCGGCCTTTTCTTCAAGCTCGGAAGTTTAACACTTCTTGCGCTGATTACATTTATTTATACGTGCGGTAAAACGCTGTGTTTCAGCAATAGTAAGATTAAAATCTTCTTTTACGGAAACCGCCGCCTCCGCCTCTTCTATCGCCTCCACGGTCACGGTCGCCGCCACCACGACGGTCTCTGAAACCACCGCGATCACCGCCGAAACCTCCACGGTCGCCACCTCTGTCACGATCGCCACGGAAACCGCCACCGCCTCTGCGGCCGCCTCTGTCTCCTCCGCGCTCACCGCCAAAGCCAAAGTCTTCGCCGCCCTCTTTCGGGCCTGAGCCTTTCTTCTGCGACTTCTCCACGATCACCATACGGCCATCATACTCTACGCGTCCGATGTTCTGTACAATCTCAGCGGTATACTCCGTTGGCACTTCCACAAAGCTGAACTTGTCGTACAGGTCGATGTCACCTACACGCCCTTCCGGAATGCTGGAGTTTTGGGCCAGCAGGTCGATCAGGTCGCGCGGGTGCACGCGGTCTTTCTTGCCGATGGTGATGAACAGGCGGTCCATACCTTCTTTGGCTGCACTCAGGCCTTTTTCAGCCTCAGCGCCTTTCTCCTTCACCTTCTGCTCCTTCAGGCTCATTTTCAGCAGCGCTGCGGCAAGATCCAATGGAGTATAACCTTCTGTCTCGTTCACAAAACGCTCGATGCGCGCCACGTGCTTGGCCAGATGGCCTTTCTCCAGCACTTCCTTCACTTTATCAAAGAAAATGTTGGTACGGATCTCGTTCACGTCTTCCAGCGACGGCACCTGCTGCAGCACGATCTTCGCCTTAGTATAGCGCATGATGTCTTTCAGCTTGTACCCGTCTGAGCGGCCTCCTACAAACGAGAAAGCTTTGCCAGACTTACCGGCACGGCCTGTACGGCCAATGCGGTGCACATAAGACTCTTCGTCCTGCGGCAGATCGTAGTTAAACACCGCCTCAACGTTCTCCACATCAAGGCCGCGGGCAGCCACGTCCGTAGCTACCAGAATCTCCAGCGTACCGTTGCGGAACTTGTTCATCACGGCAGAGCGCTGGTTCTGGTTCATGTCACCGTGCAAGCCATCCGAGAAATAGCCGCGTGCCTGCAGGCCGCTTACCAGGTCATCCACCATACGCTTCGTGTTACAGAAGATGATCACCGACTTCATGTTGTACATGTCCAGCAGGCGGGAAAGTACTTCCTGCTTGGCGCTGTTGCGTACTTCAAAGTATGACTGGTCAATGTTGGTTACGGTCAGCTCCTGGTGCACCACCTTCACGATAACCGGGTCTGTCTGGTAACGCTTGGTCATCTCCATGATCGGCTTGGACATAGTGGCCGAGAAGAAGATGGTCTGGCGTTCCTCCGGGATGCGCTCCAGTACATACTCAATGTCCTCGCGGAAGCCCATGTCCAGCATTTCGTCCGCCTCGTCAAGAATGATCTTCTTCACGCCGTCCAGCACCAGGGTGCCACGGTTAATGTGGTCCATCACGCGGCCCGGCGTACCGATAACTATTTGAACGCCTTGCTTCAGGGCGCGCAGCTGGCGGTCGTAGCTTTGGCCACCGTAAATAGGAACCACGCTGATGCCTTGCTTATACTTGGCAAGTTTCTGGATCTCTCCGGATACCTGAATGGCCAGCTCACGCGTCGGGCACAGGATAAGCGCCTGCACACTTCGGTCATTCGGGTCGATCGTTTCAATGGTTGGGATGCCGAAAGCGGCGGTTTTGCCAGTGCCGGTCTGGGCCTGGCCAATAATGTCTTTTCCTTCTAAAACAACCGGAATTGCCTGTGTCTGGATTGGGGAGGCTTCTTCGAAACCCATGTCAGCGATGGCACGCTGTACTTCCGGCGAAAGCGGAAGCTCTTCAAATCTGATTTTGTTCATCTAACTTTTTATAACTGTACATCTGGAGGCAGCCTGCAAATCAACCATTCTCTTCTTTTAGGGAGAGCGACAATAAAAACAACTAAGTAGCCAACAGTGTAGTAACCAGTTATCTGCGAATCAGACTGTTCCAAATTCGCTGCAAAGGTAGTCATTCTTAAACGGATTTGCTATTTTATTTTTGAAGGAGACATTTAACGGCATTTTGCACCTGGTTTAGAATTATTTACCCCAGAAAACCGACTTTGGCAATTTATTATATTATAAATGTGTATACTTAAATTTATGTTGTATATTACCGTATGAGTTAAATTTTTTATTGGATACAGATAACTTTTTAAAACCTACACCCGTAATAGAAATATATTTACATTAAAAATTAACCAGTTCGCCATAGTTTATACTATAAAGTGAATTGTTTTAACCTTTTAGGCGTAATAGACTTGCATTGGCAATGCTTTTAGCGATTGAATAATTGCTTTAGATGTAATATTGTTATAGGTAATTGCACTAACTCCCATTAAATTTACTACTTAGGCTATGAAATGCGGCACTTTGGCAGCCAGGAAACTGTTTGGCGCCAGGGGCACCTTACACTTATTTTTAACTAATGAATCGTTCATGTTCTTACACCTTTAACCAGCTATCATTATGCTACATTTCTCCAAAATTTCTACAAAAGGCAAGGATTTTAATCTAATTGCATCGGGGGCTCTCGCCTTCAAAATCCACAACAAGATCCTGAAAGACGAGACCTTTCATAAGGATGCCAAAATCAGCCGAAACATGCTGCTGGGAGGCGCTCCTGCAAAGGCGATCAACGCTAATCGCCGAAACGTGTTTTTTGTTATTCTTTCTGATGTAGACCGGACAAATGTACAGGCCTTATGCAAGCTGATTGACGAAGAAAGAGCCAAAGGTAGTTATGCCGTGTGTGAGGTGATTCCGCTTTATTACAACGACTTGTCGTTTAAAGCGCTGAAAAACCTGCGCCAAAGTTTTGATGAGGTAATTGAACTGAACAAGTTTAACCTGGGCAGCAGCAAAGCGTTGATGAGCGCCGAGCAGCAGCGCTGCCTGATCACAGACTACTCTCTGTCGATGGCCCGTATTATGTACCATGTGTGCGTTAAGGATTTTGCCCCGCTTGTTGCCCCGGAACCAAAAGGAGAACTGGTGTACGCCGGTTAGGCAACCATAACGCGATAGTTATAGCAGCCTCTGCCAATATTGGTGGAGGCTGTTTTATTTGCTAATAATTTTAGCTTAAGGCTTGGTTCATGAGCTGGCAAAGCTGTATCTTTAAAGTATAGATACCACTGCGATGCCTTCTGTTTTTAAGATATACTCCTCCTCTGCCGGCTCCGGCAAAACCTATAACCTGACGAAGGAATACCTGAAGCTGGCGCTGCATACCGCCGATCCGGACTATTACCGCGGCATACTGGCCATAACGTTTACCAACGACGCCGCCGCCGAGATGAAAGAGCGGATTATGGGAGCCTTGCGCAACTTTAACGACCCAAACCTGCCGGAGAAGGAGCTGCATAAAAGCGAGAACCTGTTGCGCCAGATTACCGAAGAGCTGCAGCTGGAGTACCCGGAGGAGCAGGCGGATGTGGAGGAAGTGCGCCGGCGTGCGTCTATACTTTTCCGACAGATCCTCTACAACTACTCCGATTTCAGCGTGAGCACCATCGACAGCTTTGTGAACAGGATCGTGCAGGCCTTTACGCGCGAGCTGAACATCCCGCAGAATTTTGAGGTAGACCTGGACTCCAACACCTTGCTGAGCACGGCCGTTTCGCTGCTGCTGGACAAGGTGACGGATTCGAAAGAAGATCTGCTGTCGCAGACGCTGGAGCAGTACGCGCTGGAGAAAGCCCGCGAAGGCAAGAGCTGGACCATGCTGCCCGACGACCTGATGGACTTTGCCCTTAACCTCCTGAACGAGCAGGTATACGAGGCCATCACCGACCTGCAGCAGCTGAGCCTGGAGGATTTTAAGCAGGTGCGCGAACAGTTATACCTGGTGCAGCAGCAGGTGGCCGAAACGGTGCAGGAGGCGGCGCAGCAGGCCATGCAGCTATTCGAAAAGGCCGACGTCTCCCCTTCTGACCTCTACCAAAGCAACCGCGGCATCTGGTCATACTTTAATAAGTGGCTGACGTCGGTGGACCTGAACTATGGCAACAGCAACGCGGTAAAAACAATCGAAGAAGATAAATGGTACGGCGGCAAAGCCACGGCCTACGCCAAAGCGCAGATCGACAGCATCAAGCAGCCGCTCACGGAGCTATACTACCACATCGAAAGTATAAAAGAGCAGTACGCCGCCACGTTTACGCTGGTGCAGCAGGTGGTGCCGCATCTTTATAAAGTATCCTTGCTGAACGAGCTGGAGAAATGCCTGCAGGAAATCAAGCTCGACAAGAACACCGTGCACATCTCCGAGTTCAACAAGCGCATCATCGATATTGTGCTGAAAGAGCCGGTGCCGTTCATTTATGAGCGCCTGGGTGAGAAGTATAAGCACATTCTGATTGATGAGTTTCAGGATACCTCGGTGCTGCAGTGGAACAACCTGCTGCCGCTCGTAGATAATGCCCTGGCCTCGGGCCATTTCAGTATGGTGGTGGGCGATGCCAAGCAAGCGATCTACCGCTGGCGTGGCGGCGAGATGGAACAGATCCTGCACCTTTATAAGAATAACACCAGGCAACTGTACGAGAACCGCCGCCACGGCCCGCTTATCCGAGAAAGGTATGAGTCGGTGGACCAGGCACTGGAGCCGCAGAACCTGAGCGTGAACTACCGTAGTCGCTCCGAGATCATCGACTTCAACAACGATCTTTTCACCTTCATCAGCCAGGGGCACCCGAAGTTCGGCATGTTCACTTCCATCTACGACAAGGACTTTGCGCAGCAGGTACCCACCGGCAGCGACAAGAGCGGCGGCCATATCCAGGTCATGTTCACGCACGACGACGACCTGAACTACAAGTATGACCTGAACAGCTGTGGCCGTACCACAGAACTATATGACGGCTATACCTTGGAGAAGGCGCTGACTTACGACGAGAGCACGCTGAACATGGTGCTGCAGCTGGTGCAGCAGGCGAAGGCCGAAGGTTATACTCTAAAAGACATGGCCATACTTTGCCGCACGAATATCAAGAGTAAGCTGATAGCCAACTTCCTGAAGGAGCGCAAGTATGACATCATTTCGCAGGACTCGCTTTCGCTACAGTTCGCCGAGGTCATCAACTTGATCATCGCCATGTTCCGGGTGTTTAACCGGCCAAACGACTCGCTGGCAAAGTCTGAGGCGTTGTACTTGGTGTGCAAAGTGTCGCTGGGCGTGATTCCGGATGTGGAGATGACCAAAACCATTGCCGACATAGCCAACGATAAGGAGAACCAGTCATTTTTCGACCAGCTGCGTGTGTTTGGCTTTGATGTGCAGGAACGCGAAACGGGCAACCTCTCCATCTATGAACTCATCGAAAAGCTGATCCGCATTTTTGATTTGCTGGGCAAGAATAACGAGAGCGAGTACCTCTTCCGCTTCCTGGACCTGGTGCTGGAGTACAGCCTGAAGCACAGCAATAACCTGAACAACTTCCTGGCCTACTGGGATGTGCAAAAGGACAAACTGAGCATCAACACGCCCAAAGACCGCAACGCCATCACCATCACCAGTATACACAAGTCCAAGGGCCTGGCCTATCCGATCGTGATCATCCCGTTTGCCGACTGGAGCACAGAGCCAAAACGCGGCTCCCTGATGTGGAGTCATCTTCCTGAAGATGTGAGCGTGACAGGCAAGTTGCGCAGCGTGGCAGTTAACATAAGTTCTAAACTGGAGAATACTATACTAACCAAGCAGTACAGCACCGAGATAGAGAAAACCTTTATCGAGAACCTGAACATGCTCTACGTAGCCCTCACCCGCCCCATCGACAGGCTATACTTAATAGGCAACGCCAAAGACCTGCAGGAGGAGCGCAAAGCACCGAAACTGGACGGACAGGGCAAAAACGTGAGCCATCTGCTGTACCGCTACCTGGTGCACAAGGAGCTATGGGAGTTCGGCAAGCACTGTTACCAACTCTCGCAGGGCAAGCCGCAAAGTATAAATCACCGCGGCGTTGATGAGAAATCATACTTCCTGGACCACCTGACTTCTGCCGATTGGGAACAGCGCCTGAAAATAAAGCAGCACGCCAACAATGTGTTCGACTTTGAGACGCAGACCGTGCAGCGCCAGCAGAACCGAAAGCTGCACTACGCCTTGGCCCGCATCGCCTTTGCCCCGGAACTGGACAAGGTACTGCGCCAAATGGTGTACGAAGGCATTATCAGCGAACGCGAGAAACCGGAGCTAAAGCAAAAGCTAACGCAGGTGCTGAAACACCCGACATTGGGCCGCTACTTTACGAACCAGGTAGTGGTGGAGCACGAGAAAGAAGTCCTAGACGCCCGCGCCTACCTCTATAAACCTGACCGCATTGTGTTTGACGGGGAGGCCGTGGTGCTGATCGAGTTTAAAACGCCGCCCTCCGAGCCGGAGCACAAGTATAAACTGGACCACTACGCCGTGCGGTTCCGGCAGCTGGGGTACGAGAAAGTTAAATGTATCCTGTACTATTTCGAAACCGAAGAGGTGAAGGAGTGGCAGTACGGCGGCAAAAAGGCAGAACAGTTGGGGATGTTTTAACCCCACCCCGGCCCTCCCTAAAAACCGGGGATGGTGAAATGAAAATTATAAATACATAAACTATAAGGCCTGTATACCCCTCCTGTTCTTAGGAGGGGGCAAGGGGGAGGTAACCATGGAACAACGATTAACAATCATCACCTTAGGGGTGAGAAACCTGCAAAGGGCAAAAGACTTTTACCAGACCGTGTTTGGCTGGCAGCCAACAGAAGATGATTCGGAAAGCATCGTTTTCTTTCAGCTGAACGGCATGCAGCTGGCCCTTTTTCCGCAGGAGTCGCTGGCTGACGATGCCGGTGTGCCTTCGGAAGGCAGTGGATTTAAGAAGTTCTCGCTGGCCTATAATGTGCGCTCGGAGCAGGAGGTGGACGAGCTGGTGGCAGAGCTGGAGGAGAAAGGCGCTACCGTAGTGAAACGACCTGAGAAAGTGTTCTGGGGCGGCTACAGCAGCTATATCTCGGATCCGGATGATAACCTGTGGGAGATTGCCTACAACCCGTTCTTGCTCCCGGATGAGCCGAAGGGGCACCGGCATACTTCTATACATTAAGGATCAGGATTTAAGGGTTAGCAGGATTGTCTATAGGTATGGCGCAAGCGTCCCCTTGTGCCTCTGTAAAAGTTATTAAAAGGCACAAGGGGACGCTTGCGCCAGATGTAGTCAAACAAAGTACTCCTACAATAGCCTATTATTTATTAGAAGGAATAATGCTTCCAAATCCTGAATATCCTCTCATCCTGTAAATCCTGATTCACACATTCACTCAATCACCCATTCAAAATTAACCCTACGTGCAAACCTTTCTGGAGCTAACGGCTAAGTACGTTTACGAGAAGTATAAAGAGAACATCAGCGAGCTGTGCATTGTGCTGCCGTCGCGGCGTGCGAGCTTTTTCTTTAAAACTGCCCTGGCGCAGGCTGCCCCCGAGCCGATCTGGTCTCCGGAGGTGTATGCCATGGAGGATTTTATCCGGAAGCTCTCCAAAACCGATGTGCTGGAGCCGATCAACCTGCAGCTGGAGCTGTTCGACCTCATGCGCGAGCAGGACCCAAAACTCGACTTCGACAACTTCGTGACCTGGGCCGGTACTTTGCTAGAGGACTTCAGCCGGATAGACCAGAACCTGGTGGACACGAAGAAGCTGTTTGAGTACCTGGGCGAGGCAAAAGCGCTCGAGCGCTGGGACCCGAAATTCCTGGGCAAGGAGCTCTCCCCTACCCTCAAAAAATACTTCAGCCTCTGGGACAACATTGAGAAAACGTACCACAAGCTGCAGGAACGGCTGCTGGCGAACAAACAGGCTTATACCGGTATGGCTTTCCGGAAGGTGGCGAAGAGTATAGAAAGTATAGCCAAAGACAGCGAGTGCCAGCAATACATCTTCATCGGCCTCAACAGCCTCACCCACTCCGAAGAAAAGATCATCCGCACGCTGCTCAAGCATGATAAAGCCGAGGTGCTGTTCGATACGGACGATTTTTACATAGACGAGCAGGGTCTGAGCAACCGCGCTGGCAGCTTTCTTCGCAAGTATAAAAGCACCTGGAACCTGCCGGAGTGGCGCTGGCAGCAGAACCTGCTGCTGACGGATGAGAAGGAAATTAACGTGATCGGTGTGGCCAACGCCAGCATGCAGGGCAAACTGGCGGGGCAGCTGCTGCAGGAAATCCGGGAGCAGAACCCGCACGCGCAAACCGCCATCGTGCTACCCGACGAAACGCTGCTGCTGCCGGTGCTGCACTCCATCCCGGCCGATGTACCGACCTATAACGTGACCATGGGCCTCAGCTTCCGGGGCACGCCGCTGTTCAACCTCATTGATCTGCTTTTCGAGGTGCACCTGACGGGCGTCACGCAGCTGCAGAGCTCCGGCTACAAAGTATACCAGTACCATCACCTCAGCGTCACCAAACTGCTCACGCACCCGTTCATCCGCAGGTATGAGCTATACCTGAACGATGACCCGGAGCAGGCGCAGTACCACGGCATGATACAGCAGGTGCTCGACAAGATGGTGCAGGAGAACAAGGTGCTGATCACGGCGCAGGAGCTGATCGACCTGAGCCAGCACCACCCGCTCTTCGAGGTGCTTTTCCGCACCTGGCGCGACTGCGATGACATCATAGTAGCCATGTATGAGCTGATCGAGCTGCTGCGCCAGGTGTACACGCACGGCCGCAACAGTATCGAAACGGAGTACCTGTACATCTTTTATACCTTGGTGAAGCGGCTGGATACCATTTTCGATTGCCGCGAGCATAAGATCTCGGTACGCAGCTTCCGTAAGTTTCTGTATGAACTGATCTCACAGACAAGACTGCCGTTCAGCGGAGAGCCAATTTCCGAAGTACAGATCATGGGTATGCTGGAGACGCGTGCCCTGGATTTTGAGAACCTGATCATACTTTCGGTAAACGAGAATGTACTGCCGGCGCCAAAGCGGCAGGAGAGCCTGATGCCGTACGATGTGCTGCGCGAGTTCGGTTTGCCGACCTACTCTGAAACCGAAGGAGCCATGGCGTACAACTTCTACCGCCTGCTGCAGCGCGCCAAGAAAATCAACCTGCTCTACGTGCTGCCCTCCGATACCTACGGCTCCGGCGAGAAAAGCCGCTTTATACTGCAGCTGCAGAACGACCTGGCCCTGCGCAACCCCAAGATCAAGTTCCGCGACATGATTGCGGCGGTGGAGCAACAGGAAACGCGCAAGTATGAGGAGGATATCGTGGTGCCGAAATCGCCGGAAACTATTGCCCAGCTGCGGCAGGAGCTGGAGCGTGGCCTCTACCCTTCGCACCTGAACATGTACATCAATTGTTCGCTGCAGTATTATTTTACCCGCATCGCCAAAATGCAGGAGGTGGACGAGGTAGAAGAGCAGCTCGGGGCAGACCAGTTCGGTACCATCGTGCACCAGGTGCTGGAGGATTTCTTCCGGCCGCACGAGCAGAGCGGTAAGCCCATACTTGCCGGGGATGTGGAGGGGATGCTGCAGGCGCTGCCGGAGAAGGTAAAAGCTGAGTTTAGCAAAGTAACGCTAGGCGCCAAGCCGGAGCGCGGCATGAACTACCTGCTGTATAAAGTGGCGGTGGAGGTGCTGGAGAAATACCTACTAAAGTTGAAGGAGTCTGACGAACTGCCGCTATACGTGCTGCGCCTGGAGGAAACGCTGGCCACCATACTTCCGGTGCAGGTCGGCGACGAGGTGGTGAACGTGCGCATCGCGGGCAAAGCTGACCGCATCGACCTGACCGGCCACGAGCTGCGCGTGATCGACTACAAAACCGGTAAGGTGGAGCAAAACCAGCTAAAGGTAAAGCCGGAGGATGTGGAGCTGCATTTCCTGACGGATCAGAAGTATGGCAAGGCCCGCCAGCTGTGGCTCTACGAGTACGTGCTGAAGCGGGTGCTGGAGGAGCAACCGGAAACCATACTTCGCAACGCCGGCCATATCTCACCGCTAAGTATAAACCCCAAATCCGGCATCCTCTCCTTCCGTAACCTGGACCCGGGCGTGCTGTCGTCGGAGTTTAACTTTATGGAAGCAGATGGTGACACGCCGAAGGATTTTGTAGAGGCCTCGGAGACTCTGTTGGGAGACTTCGTGCGCCGTATGCTGGACCCGCAGGAGCCGATCCAGAAAACAAAAGACCTAGATGTGTGCCAGTGGTGCGCGTATCGGGGGATTTGTGCGAGGTAAGGATCCTACATATATGAAAGCAAATTTCATTATAGCATTGGTTACAAGTATGTTATACTTTACTTCTTGTATGCATCATACATCTAAAATGCAGGTTTATCATGAAGATAGTGCCGTATCAGACAGCTATGGAACACCAGTAGATTCTTTGACAAATTATTTCCTTTTTACAATAAAGTTTAATGATAAAAATGTAAGTACTGGAATTGATACTTTTAATTTCTATTCAATTTATTTATATGCTCTTAACGAGAAGGTCCTATCAAATTATTACCTGGGCCATGATCAATATCGTTTCCTTTTACTAAGATCATTCGATCCACCAATAGCAGTTACATTGCACCGTAAGGGAAGTGAAGTATGGCTTAATGCTTAAACGCTAGAAAGAGGCTTAAACATTATACCCGAAATGTATGCTGTTTATGACTCTGTCACTAAAAGAATGATTATGACGCATTCTGTTATTATGGATACAGAATTCAGGGGAAATATTTCTTATAACGAGACAAAACAACTTACCCTGAATGATTGGGAAACGTTCGAAAACCTGCTACAGGAAACAGGCTACTGGAGTATGGCACCTTCTGATGATACCTTTGGAATGGATGGCTCCCGCTGGATAGTAGAAGCGCATCAAAAAGACAAGTATTGGGTTGTAAACCGGTGGAGCCCAAGGAGCGATTTTAGTAGAATCGGCCACTATTTAATAGACGTGTCTGGATTAAAAGAAAGAGTTTATTAACCCTACCATCATAAAACTGTGCCGTCACTGATGCATTCCTGTATCCTAGCATTTATCAAGCACACTCAATAAAATTCTCACAATTAAATTCATGATATGAAACAAACTTTTACGCTAGTAACCATCCTTTTCCTACTTCCTTTCTCGCTGTTAGCGCAGGCAGATTTCAGAAAAGCGCAGGTGGTGCAGTCCAATGGCGATACTTTGCGGGGTTTAGTAAATTTGCGGGAATGGAACATAAATCCCAACTCCTTCACCTTTAAATCAACAGCGTCTTCTTCTGAAAGCACCCTTACACCAGCCAATACGGTTTACCTCAATATCGATGGCATCGATATTTACAAGCGCTATGTAGGGCCAGTAAGTATGAATTATATGGAAATGAGCCGCCTGGCGGTGGGACCTGACATGAATGTGCAGCCAGACAGTGTTTTTCTGCGGCAGCTACACAAAGGCAACAATGCTGCGCTCTACCTTTACACAGACCATGTGAAGTCCAGGTTTTTTCTGGAGAACCTCAAGAGCGGCGAGATACAGGAACTATACTTTTCTAAATACCTGCCAGCTACCGGTGAAATGCATGTGAAGTATGTGCACCAGTACCGCGGGCAGTTGTGGGGCCTTGCCAATGCCCTGGGGCGCACCAGTGCCGGGCTGAAGAAGAAAATTGAAAACGCTGATTATTCCAATAATAATCTGATGGAGATCGTGCTGTTGCTTAATAAAACAGAGGAGGCCGCTTCCAAAGCAGAAAAAGAACGAAGAAAGCAGTCGAACCTGTACGCTGGGTTGGGGATTAACATAAGCGCCGCCAAAGTGCGCGAGGATAACCCGCTCGTAACGGAAAAGGAAAGGTCAAATTCGGTCGGCCCTTTAGTTACCCTGGGCTACCTTACGTACTTTAACAAATTCACAAAACGCTTGGCAGTGCGCTGGGAACTAGCTTATGCTGATGTAAAGCACGATGCAAGCGCAACAATACGTGCGCGAGGTTTGGTCTCCTATAGAGTAAACACCTATGTGCAGCGCTATCACAATCTCAGGTTCTCGCCACAGTTACAATACAGCTTTTATGTTTCCGACAAATGGCGGCTCTTTGCCAACGGTGGCTTCAGTATAAACTATGCCCTTAATGCTACAAACCAACTAATTTCGGAGCACCACTACTATAATGATAACTTGGAGGAAATGGTCTTCAGGGGCAGCTCAACCAACATGAGGTACAATAATGTTTGGTTTGGAGTGCCAGTAAGGCTTGGCATTTTATTAGCCGATAAGTATGAACTGGTGCTTGGTTACAACATGGGCCTCAAGCCCGGCGTCATAGACCAAGTGAAGGCCAACAGCCTGCAGTTTGGGGTTAACTACCATTTTATACGCTAGACTGTCGCAATTTAACAGCCTATTGTTCAAGTGGCTACATCATCTATAAGTATAATGTTAGCTGTGCGGCAAAGAAAATAAGCATCAAAAAAAGCCGGAACAAACTCCGGCTTTTTTTGATGTAGAAGGTGGCTTATGCGTTTTGGTAAGTATAGCCCAGCAGGTTCTGAATATTATCGCGGTGCGCATCGGTAGCCATGCGCTCGGCACCTTTGTCTACCATGTCTGCAGTGCCGATCAGGAGCTGCCGCTTGATGTTATCCGGGTCTTTCTCCCGCGAAAAGTACAAGGCCACATAGTCCTGCTGCCCAAAATTGCCCTGCACCCCAATGCCCACATCGTTCAGGATGCTGTCGAGCTTGTCTACCACGCCGGGTTCTTCTACATCGGCAAATCCAAAGTACGTATAGCCGCTGTCCTGCAGCTCTTTGTGCCGTTTAAACACTTTTTTGAGCCGCTCTTCAAACTGCTGCGTTACCTGCTGGTCATCAAAGTAATACAGCAAAACATAGTTAGTCATAAGCTTTTGTCTTTAAGTTTGTTTTTAATAGTATAGCATAGAAAGCTGATCAGAGATTTACGCTGGCCATTTGCTCTTCTCTGTACCTGCCGCCGGCAGCAACGCCTTTGGGGGCAATCTCATTTATCTGCTGCAGCTCTGCCTGTGTCAGGTGCACATCCAGAGCGCCAACATTTTCCTCCAGGTATTTGCGGCGCTTCGTGCCCGGAATCGGCACCAGGTCCTCGCCCTGCGCCAGCAGCCAGGCTAGCGCCAACTGCGATGGCGTGCAGTTCTTCTGCTTGGCCAGTTGTTCAATTTTTTTCACCAGGTCCAAGTTCTTCTGAAAGTTATTTCCCTGGAAACGTGGGGAGTGGCGTCTATAATCATCTTCCGCTAAGTCTTCAAACTGGCGTATCTGCCCGGTTAAAAAGCCTCTGCCAAGGGGGCTGTAAGGTACAAAACCGATGCCCAGTTCGCGCACGGCCGGCAGAATCTCATCTTCCACGTCGCGGCTCCAAAGCGAGTACTCGGTCTGCAGCGCCGAAATAGGATGCACTTGGTGCGCCCGCTTGATCGTTTCTACCCCAGCTTCGGAAAGGCCCAGGTAGCGCACTTTCCCCTCCTTCACCAACTCGGCCATGGCTCCTACTGTTTCTTCAATAGGCGTGTCTTTGTCTACCCGGTGCTGGTAGTACAAATCGATGGTCTCAATGCCCAGACGCTTCAGACTTGCTTCGCAGGCTTGGCGCACATACTCCGGCTTGCCGTTAATGCCCAGAAAGCTGCCGTCTTTGCCGCGCACGTTGCCAAACTTGGTGGCTACCACTACTTGGTCGCGCCGGTCGCGGATGGCCTTGCCCACCAGTTCTTCATTTGAGCCCACGCCATACATATCGGCCGTGTCCAGAAAATTAATGCCCAGCTCCAGCGCACGATGTATGGTGGCAATGGACTCGCTGTCGTTGCGGTTGCTGTAAAAGTCCGACATGCCCATGCAGCCCAAGCCCAGTGCCGATACTTCCAATCCTTGTTTTCCTAGCTTTCTTTTTTTCATCCGTCGTTTTTCTATATTTTAGGTTGATTTTATACTTCAGGCAACTATAACTTACGCAGATAAGCCCTTGCCGTATAGCCAATGCCGCCGCCTTGGCTTGCCAAAGAGGCGGTTTCGCTAAAAATGCTGTTCTTAACAATAAGAAAACTATGAGCAAAACGATTAACGTGGGCCTGATTGGCTTCGGGATGTCCGGGAGAATTTTCCATGCGCCTTTTATCAGCAACACGACGGGCCTGCAGCTTAAAAAGATAAAAGCCAACCGGCCGGAGAGTGTGGCCTTGGCGCGGCAGCGCTTCCCAGAGGCGGAAGTGGTGCCGCAGGAGCAGGATATTTTCGGGGATGAACGTATAGATTTGGTAGTGGTTGCCTCTGCCAACCCCACGCACTACAAACTAGCTAAAGCCGCTTTGGAGGCAGGCAAGCATGTGCTGGTAGATAAGCCCTTTACCATTACCAGCGCCGAAGCCGAAGAACTGACAGCGTTGGCAGTGCGGCAGCAGAAAATACTGACCGTGTACCAGAACCGCCGCTGGGACTCTGACTTTAAAACCGTGCAGAAAGTTGTGCAGGCGGGGCTGTTGGGCGAACTGGTAGAGTACGAGGCGCACTTCGACCGCTATCGGAACGAGATCAAGCCCAACACCTGGAAAGAAGAGGACTTGCCAGGCGCCGGCATTCTCTACGACCTGGGCTCGCACCTCATCGACCAGGCTTTATACTTGTTCGGGGAGCCGCTCGAAGTATACGCCGACGTGAAGGCGCAGCGGCAGCACTCGCAGGTGCCGGATTATTTTGAAGTGGTACTGTATTACGAGCGAATGAAAGCCATACTCAAGGCGGGCATGCTGGTGCGCGAAAACGGGCCGCATTTTATACTTCATGGCAGCGAAGGGTCTTTTGTGAAGTATGGCATGGATGTGCAGGAGGAGCACCTGAAGGCCGGTCGCTTTCCCGCTGAAACGCAGAACTGGGGTATGGAGCCGGAACGCCTGTGGGGCTTGCTGCACACCACCATGAACGGGATGCACTACAAAGGCAAGCTCACCAGCGAAACAGGCGATTATACTGGGTTGTACCAAAATGTCTACAAAGCCATACTTGGGCAGGAAGAACTGGTCGTAAAGCCGCAGCAGGCCCGCAGCACAATTCGGGTGATAGAGCTGGCGATGCAGAGCAGCAAAGAGAAAAGAAGAATCAGCTTTAAGTAGAAAAGCAAACTTTGCCCAAACAGAAAAAGCTGCACTTCCTGTGCAGCTTTTTCTGTTATAGAGAGATAATATTTCTTAAGCCGCCGCCACGTATGCTGTTTTGGAAGCGTTTTGGTCCTGAAGCAGAGCCACGTCGTCATCGCCTCCCATGGCCCAACCAACAATAGCCAGCGCAACGGCGGTGGCAACGGCTATGATCAGGGCAGGCAGGAAACCGTCTACCTTAAAATTCCCAACCAGCGCATCTACCAGTTTAATCATCAGCGCCGTCACGATCAGGCTAACAATTGCCTCCAGCAAAAAGAAGGAAACCAGGTTAAGGATGCCGCCGAGCAGCCAGCCGATGGTGGCATTAAAAATACCGATGAGGAAAGCTACCCAAAGGGCCGTCCAAAAGCTCTTTACATGCACACTCGGCATGATGTAGGCCAGCAAAGCAATGACGCCTGCGCTTACCAATAAGTTGACAATGAATCCCATAGTTTTGAAGTATAGTGAATGTTGTGTTTTGTGCGTACTACGAGATGGAAACCGAAATAGATATTTCTTATTCTCTATTTAATATATTCTGGCTTCAGCTTGTCCCGGAAGTTAGACTCAAACTTTTGCACCTTGGGCCGCGCCACCGATCGCACATAAGGGTCATCAGGGTTTAAGCGGTAATAATCCTGGTGGTAATCTTCGGCGGGCCAGAACTTGCGGAGCGGCTGCACATAGGTTAAGATCTTGTTTTTGAAGGTGCCCGCTTCCTCCAGCTCCTTTATGTAGTCCTCGGCCTGTTTCTTCTGCTGAGGGTTACTGTAAAACACAATGGATCGGTACTGCTTGCCCACATCCGGCCCCTGTCGGTTAAGTGTGGTTGGGTCGTGGGTGGCAAAAAACACTTCCAGCAGGCCCTGGTAAGTTATCTTTGTTGAGTCGTAGTATACTTGCACTGCCTCTGCATGTCCGGTTCTGCCGGCGCTCACTTCATCGTAACTCGGGTTCGGCTCTTTGCCGCCTGCATAACCCGACACGACCGCCTCAACTCCTTTCAGGCGTTCAAAATAGGCTTCGGTGCACCAAAAGCAACCACCTGCAAACACGGCTTTGGCCAGGCCGGCCGTGTCCTGGTCCAGGGGCTGCGCCTGTGCCTCAGAGTCTGTAGTTCTGTTGCGGTCTGCGTTAGAGCTTTCGGAGCAGGAGGCCATGAAGAAAATAAACAGGAATGCGAAGTATAGATAAGGTCGGATCATAAGTATAAAATTTATAGTAAATTGTACGGCTTGTGCGCCGTGCTGTTTTTTCTGTTCTAAAGAATAGTGCGTGCCGGCGAGAGCTTCATTTTATACCTTAACACCGCTTTAGCAGCCTTGTTTATACTTTATAACAATCGTCTGGTGCCGGAAGAGGAAATCCGGCTGCCGCTCACCGACAGAGCCTTTCAGTATAACGACGGCTTTTTCGAAACCGCCATCATCCACGAGGGGCGTCTCCGCTTTTGGCAGAACCACCGGCAGCGGATGCAGGAGGCGGCTTTGGCGCTGCAGCTTGAGTTACCTTCTTACATCCTATCACCCGCTTTTGAAGAGCATTTGCTGCAACTGGCGGAGCAGGAGAAAGCGCATGGCGCCGGCAGGCTGAAGCTAAAGGTATGGCGTGCCGGCGCAGGTTTGTATACTCCCCAAACGCACCAAGTAAATGTGTTGGCCACAGTAGCGCCCATAGTGGCCCTTCCTTCCCGCAAGCCGCTTCAAATCGGAATTTGCAAGGCGGCGCATACAAGTTACACGCCCCTCTCCCACTTTAAAGGCCCCAATGGACCGCTCTATGTTTTGGCCGCCCACGAAAAGAGTATAAACCAGCTGGACGACATGCTACTACTCAGCCAGGCAGGGATGGTGGCGGAGCTTACTTCGTCAAATATCTTTTGGGTGCAGAACCAGGTGCTCTGTACGCCGGCTCTTGAAACAGGCTGCATCAACGGCATTGCCCGCCGCAACATCCTGCGCTACGCACAACAACAGATGCAGGTGCAGGAGGTAATGCTGTCCCCCGATCATCTTCTGAAAGCCGATGCCGTTTTTGCTGCCAACGTAACCGGCATCCGGGGTATAGAAAGTATAGAGGGCCAGCCCATAAGCCAGCAGGAGGAGTTTGTGCAGCAGCTGCGCCTTAGCTTGGGATTATAACATGGCAACACTGCCCGTAGCGACATAAAAGCGCCAGTTTAAATTGATGTAATTGCGTTGATTATCTTGATAACATATCATGTTTAATGTTTTGCTATGGCATGCTTGACCGGCGAAAAAAAATCCTTAACTTTATTTCAACTGCTTCCGTTGGAGGCAATAAGGTCCATTAGTCGCAGGTATACTTACATATCCTGTTCGGGGGAATGACTGTGGTCCACATCATAACATCTAAACACCAGAACGAAGACTTCACGCAACCAACTTTCACTCATTGTTAATGTTCAATTTTTTAAATAACAAGTATGAGGAAAGTTTACATTTTAGCTTCGCTGTTGATTGGCGGGCTGAGCTGGCAGGCGTCTGCGCAAGACAACTTAGGCCAGCGTGTGAAAGCCAATGTGCAGGAGGCGCACGGCGCCCCCACACTCATTGATTTTAAAGCAAACGGTAACCAGAAGCTGCGGGCGAGCGAGGCCCCTCAGGCACTGCGTTCATACCTGGGCATGCAGCCCGGCGAAGAGCTTAAGCTGAAGAAGCAGGAAACAGACAAGCTTGGCTTTGTGCATCAGCGCTACACGCAGTATTATCAGAATGTGCCTGTAGAGTATGCCGACCTTACCATCCACTCCAAGAATGATGTAGTACAGGCGATGAGCGGTGAGTTTAAGCATGTTAAAGGCCTTGACACCAAACCTGCCTTGCCTGAGCGCGCTGCCCTGCAAAAAGCCATTTCCTACGTTGGCGCTAAAACCTATGCCTGGCAAGACAAAGACCAGGAAGCCTGGATCAGGAAAGACCGCAACAACCCGAAGGCTACTTTCCTGCCAGAGGGAGAACTGGTGATTGTGCGGAATTATTTAAGCTCGGATAAGGAAAAGCAAGGGCAGCAGACACTGGCCTGGAAGTTTGACGTGTATGCGCTGGAGCCGCTAAGCCGTGCCTATGTATATGTGGATGCACACTCAGGCGATATTGTGCATACCAATGCCATCATTAAGCATGCGGCCGCCTCCGGCACCGCCAGCACGCGCTATAGCGGCACGCAAACCATCACCACCGACAGCTACAACGGCTCCTATCGCCTGCGCGACGCCTCCAGGGGCAGCGGCATCGAGACCTACGACTGCAACACCATCACCAGCTACAACACGGCTGTCGACTTTACCGACAACGACAACAACTGGACATCAGCGGAGTTTGCCAATACGGCCAAAGACAACGCGGCACTGGATGCACACTGGGCGGCCCAGAAAACCTACGATTACTTTAAGATCAAGCATAACCGCAACAGCTACGACGGCAACGGCGCCAAAATCAAGAGCTATGTGCACTACGACCAGAATTATGAGAACGCGTTTTGGAACGGCTCCGTGATGACCTACGGCGACGGCGCCACCCGTTTCGACGCGCTGACCAGCCTGGACGTGGGAGCGCATGAAATTGGCCATGCCGTTTGCTCGTCTACGGCAGACCTGGTGTACAGCAACGAGTCCGGGGCGCTGAACGAAGGCCTGTCCGACATTTGGGCGGCGGCTGTGGAGTACTATGCCGCTCCCAACAAATCTACCTGGCTTATCGGCGAGGACATCGACAAGCAGCGCCCATCGCTGCGCTCCATGGTAGACCCTAACGCGGAGAGCCAGCCCGATACGTATAAAGGCTCCTACTGGTACACCGGCACCGGCGATAACGGTGGTGTGCACACCAACAGCGGCGTTATCAACCATTGGTTCTACATTTTGTCAGTGGGTAAGTCCGGCACCAACGATTTGGGCACGGGCTTTAACGTGTCGGGCATTGGCATTGAGGCTGCGGCCAAGATCGTTTACCGTATGGAGAGCGTGTACATGAGCGCGAACTCTACCTATGCCGATGCGCGCACGTTTGCCATCCAGGCGGCTGAGGATTTGTATGGCGCGGGCTCAAACGCGGTGGTGCAAACCACCAACGCCTGGAACGCCGTTGGCGTCGGCGGCAAGTATGGCGAGATCTCCTATTGCGCCTCACAAGGCAACAACTCTTCTTATGAGTGGATCGCCGGGGTGAAAATCGGAAGCTTCACTAAAACATCCGGTGCGGCGGGATATTCTGATTTTACCGGAACGACCGTTACCCTTGCCCCCGGCAGCAGCAATGCCGTACAGCTTACCCCAGGTTTTGCGAGCTCTACCTACAGTGAGTACTGGAAGATCTGGATTGACTATAACAAAGACGGGGATTTTAACGACGCTGGCGAGCTGGCGTTCGATGCAGGAAGCTTGAGCAAGTCGGCTGTATCCGGTACTATGAATATCGCCTCCTCCGCCTCCGGCACCACCCGCATGCGCGTGTCTATGAAGTATAACGGCGCACAAACTGTCTGTGAATCGTTTGGCTACGGCGAGGTGGAAGACTATACCGTTAGCTTCTCCGGAGCTACGCCAACCTGCAACTCGCCTACTGGCCTAACAGCCTCTAACATCTCTGCCACCTCAGCCACCCTCTCCTGGTCTGCCGTGAGTGGCGCCAGCAGCTATAACGTGCGCTTCCGGCCAACCGGCACCAGCACCTGGACCACCGGCAGCGTCACGGGCACTTCGGCAAGTGCAACAGGGTTAACAGCCGGCACTAATTACGAGTATCAGGTAAATACCGTTTGCGCGGGAGGCAGCTCGGCCTATTCTTCTTCGGCTACCTTTACCACCACCGCCGGCAGCGTTACCTACTGTGCCTCTAAAGGCAGCAACTCCAGCTATGAGTGGATAGACCTGGTGCAGTTTGCGGGCATCAACAAAAGCTCTGGCAACGACGGCGGCTACAAAGACAACACCAGCCTGGTGGGCACGGTGGCGCCGGGCAGCAGCCAGACCATCTACATCAGCGCAGGCTTTGCCAGCAGCGCCTACACCGAGTACTGGAAAATTTGGATTGACTTTAACCAGGACGGAGACTTTGAGGACTCCGGTGAACTGGTGGTAAGTGGCTCCAGCTCCAGCAGCGGCACCCTCAGCGCCACTGTAAGCGTGCCATCTACAGCCTTGCTGGGCACTACCCGCATGCGTGTCTCCATGAAGTATAACGCTGCCCAGACCGCCTGCGAAACGTTTAGCTACGGCGAAGTGGAAGACTATAGCATTAGCGTGAGCAATACCATTACCGCAATCGCAGCGGCCACGAAGGCAGGCGATTCGGGCAAGGCAGAGGTGCTGGGCCATGAGCAGTCTGTGGCTGCGCTGGCTTACCCTAACCCTGCGCACGATTACCTGAACATTGCGGCGCCGGCCCAGGATACGCAATTGCGTGTTACGAGCGTGACTGGCGCTGAAGTGATGCAGCTACAGCTTCAGAAAGGAATCAACCGTGTGGACGTGGTACGACTGCCCAAAGGCATTTATACCATCGAACTGTTTGACGGCCAAAAGCAGCTGTTCCAGCGCTTCGTGAAAGAATAGATTTTATACTAACTCCTGATTATTTTTCAGCCCTCTGCCTTGTGGCAGGGGGCTGTTTGTTTAATGAGCCCCTAAACAATTTTTAGCAGACACTGTTTCTAATCCTGCAATCATTAAACAAATATCTAATGGAAGCTATAAAAGGAAAAAATGCCCTGGTAACCGGGGCAGGTAAAGGAATAGGGCGCGCCATTGCCGTGGCCCTGGCCGAAGAAGGCGTGAACGTCGCGCTGATGGCGCGCACTACCAGCCAGCTGGAAGAAGTAGCCGAGGCCGTTCGGGCAAAAGGCGTGAAAGCCGCCGTGGTAACGGCCGACGTCACCGATATTAATGCGGTGAACAAGGCAGTAGGCGAGGCTAAGAATCAGTTGGGCCCAATCGATATTTTGATAAACAACGCGGGTGTAGGCGCATTTGCCAAGTTCCTGGAGATGGCGCCAGATAAGTGGGAAAACATCATTAAGGTGAACTTGCTGGGGCCATACTATGTAACGCGCGCCGTGCTGCCGGAGATGATAGAGCGGCAAACGGGCGACATAGTGAATGTTTCCTCTACGGCAGGCCAAAAGGGAGCTCCTGTCACCAGCGCCTATAGCGCCTCTAAGTTTGGGCTGATCGGCATGTCGGAGTCGCTGATGCAGGAGGTGCGCAAGCACAACATTCGCGTTACCACCCTTACCCCCAGCACCGTTGCCACCGATATGGCCATTGACCTGAAACTAACGGACGGTAACCCCGAGCGCGTAATGCAGCCCGAAGACTTTGCCGAGCTCATCATCTCGCAGCTGAAGCTCAACCGCCGCGTGTTTGTGAAAGAAGCGGGCTTGTGGTCCACAAATCCGTAGTAAGTTAAGCACACAAAGTATAAAACCCGGAGCCACTCACCCCGGGTTTATACTTTAAATCTCAAGCTTTAAGCCAACTGAGAAAGTTCGCGGCTGCGGATAATGGTTAAAATCGATTCCGTTTTCTACTTCGGGATCCTGGCCGCTGTACTTGGTGAGCACTAAGGTATTCTGCACGAATGCCGATAAACTTAGCTTCGCCCGTTCCTTCCAAATGCTTCCCACGTCATATCCTAAACTCAGGTATTCCATGCGGGCAAAAGAAGCTTTCTCCAGGTAATGGTCAGAGTGTGAGTTAATATATTGGTAGCCGTTCTCTCTATAATTTCGGGTAGTATTCGTTAAAACTACCGAGGGGGCATTATACAGCACGGGGTTGCTTGTCCTCCCGACCATGTAGTTCCAAACATACTGCCCTGCTTCGCCTCTTACCAGAAAGCCAGCATGCCACTTTTGGTAGTTTATCTGCGAATGCACCGCCCACACCAGCTTAGGCTCTGCAGAATGCATTCCATACTTTGCTTCATGTCCAAATTGGTTCTTCTTTAGCTCACTTGTCGGCAAACCTTTTTCATCGTACACTACCTGGTATAAATAGAAAGTGTTTGCCGGTTTTCCCGTTTCCAACGCTAAGCCATACTTGTCGTCTGTATAAATAAGTTTATCTAGCGCAATGGATGGGTTGAGCGATACAACCTCGGAGCGTAGGGTGGTAACGTTTCCGCCTAACTGCCATGTAAAAGAGCTCTTGTTTAGGAGAATGGCATTAACACTGGCTTCCACGCCATTGGACTTGTACTCACCTCCATTTACAAAAATGTATCTGTTTCCAGTTCCGGATGCAGTTGGCCACTTTAAATAGAGGTCGTCTGTTGAAGTGCTATAGTAGCTGAAACTTGCGGAGACCCTTTCGTTCAGCAGCTCCCAGGAGATGCCTGCATTCCACTTTTTTGTGCGCTCTTGTTTTATAGGTTCCTTACTACTGATGTACGAACTAAGTTCAGGTTTCCTTATGTCGTTGTAATTGCTGAAAAGCCGTAGTTGGCTCAGTGTAGAGATGTCCTTCAAAAATGGTTCCTCCGCTACATTCCAGGAAGCGCCCAGCCCAACAGTAGTTGTTTTTTCGTCTCTGATGAGAAAGGTAGAGGCTTTTTCATTCGTAAGGGCAGCATTTAGGCTGTAGCGGCCCCTTACTTGTAGAGCAGCCATGCCAAACAGGGCCTCGTGTGAAAGGTTGTACTTTAAGATACTCTTGCTCGTCTGAAGCGGTAGGCGTTCATTGCCAAAAATGGGGCCTTCAACCAGCAAGTCATTCTCGCGCTCTTTCCGAGTTAACCCTGCCGATAGGTTCAGTTGGGTCTGCAGGGGCTTTAGAGCCTTATCAAAAGCGACATATACCTGCTTTTGTTTCCAGCTGATATCTGTTTTATAAAGGTTGGTGATGCTGCCATAATACTCATACAGATCCATGTCGTTGAGACGTACAGAGGTGAAATCGGCAGTCTGTTTAAAACTCGCGTAGCGGGCATGAAGGCTGAGGGCAGGATAAAAATGCAGCTTATACTGTAAAGCTGCCTGTAACAAGTCCGTACTATTTTCCTCGTAGTCCTGGCTCTGCTCTAACAGGCTCAAGGGATTTCTTACCTCAGGGTATAAGTAATTGCCGGACTCATCAAGGTAGGTAAAATAATTTCCATACTTGTTTTTCTGGTGCACTGGCTGTGTCGGGTCAAACAGCCATGCCGCACTAATGGCCCCCTCATTGATCACGTTTATTTTCTCAGCTGCTTTCCGGTAGGATAACTGCAGGTTCAGGTGATCGTGCAGCAACGACGGATTAAGGGAAACTAGCCCTGATGTGCGTTTTTGGCCTGATGTTTTGATGATGCCATTCTGATTTAAATAGTTCAGAGAGACATAGTATGGCACTGTTTTAAAGAGGTTTCCGCTTGCAGAAAGGTGATGGTTTTGGCTAAAGGCATTTCTGTAGATAACGTCTTGCCAGTCTGTATCATAATTTCCCAGCGCCTCCTCCTGCTCCGGAAACTTCTCCTGTATCAACTCCCTGAACTCCGCTGCGCTCAATACCTGATCGGCCTTCTTCCGGAGCTGGGAAAATGCCCCTGTTACGCTGTAAGTTATTTTTGTACCAGCTGTGCGTTCTGCCTGCTTTGTGCGGATGTAGAGCACGCCGTTTGCAGCCCTGCTGCCATACACGGCATTGAGGGCAGCATCTTTCAGATAGGTGACAGATGCCACATCAGCGGGATTAATGTAAGACAGGCGGCTTTGGTAGGAATTTCCCGTTTCTTGTTGCTGCGTCGTTAGCCAGCTATCCCAAAGCTTGTTATCATCCAGTGGGACGCCATCCAGCACTACCAGCGGCGCATCTCCTCCGTAAAAGCTCGTGCCGGACCGCAGCTTCATCAGCACTTCTGCTCCCGGCGCGCCGCTTGCATCACGTACCCGCAGACCAGCTATTTGCCCCTTTAGCAACTGTTCGGTGTAAGTCACCAGCCCCGCGTGCAGGCTGTCGGGGTGTAGTACTGTTGCTGGCTCGGTGACAGCCGCAGCCGGAAGCCGGGCAAAGCCTGTCTGCACGGTGTCTTGTTTGACAGTCTGTGCCGCCGTTGGCAAAGTATAAAGCGACAGGGCAACAAGTATGAAACGCCTCGGCAGGCGCTTCAGAGAGGGTAAAGCTTGTTTCAAGTGATTGGCTGTTTCGTTGAAAATCAGCCGGAAGATACCATTTATACTTGAAATCAAAAACAAAGAAGCACAGGCGTTTGGCCTGTGCTTCATCTACAACAACAACTTTATACTATTGCTCGGGGTACCAGTTTTTCAGGCGCACCTCAATCTGCTTGTCTTTCGTGTTTACCTGCTGCTTAAACGAGTCCACATCGCTCAAACCGTCCTTGCCGCGGTAGTGGTAAGGGTAGATGATTTTCGGTTTAAAGGCCAGCACGGCCTCGGCGGCCTGATCCACGTCCATGGTATAAGGCAGGTTCATGCTCACAAAAGCCACGTCAATGTTTTTCAGGTTGCGCATTTCGGGCGTTCCCTCCGTGTCGCCGGAAATGTACACGCGCTTCCCGCCCATCTCCAGCAGATAGCCGTTTCCGCGGCCTTTCGGGTGCATTGCATCAGCGCTTTCCGGTAGGTTATACATGGGCAAGGCCAATATTTTTATGCCAAGCTGCTCTGTTTTGTCGCCGTTTTTGAGCACCACCACCTGCTGCTTATACTTTTGCGGCAGACTGTCGGCCACGGCTTGCGGTGCCACTATTTTTATACCTTCCGTTTGGATGTTGGAAAGCGTGGACATGTCCAGGTGGTCCGGGTGGATGTCGGTGATCAGGATCAGGTCCGGCTTGGCCAAACCGGAGAAGCCCGCTGCCCCACCGTAAGGGTCCACATAAATTGTTTTGCCTTTGAACTGCAGCGCCAGTGTGCCGTGCGTAATCGGCTGAATAATCAATGGTCCGCCCGTGGTTTTAATGGTGTCCGGTGTGGCTGTTTGCTGCGCCATAGCAGGTGCAAGGCCGAGGCTAAAAGCCAGCGCAAGTATACTTTTTAGTTTCATAGTTTTGATTGGGTTTTAGCTATTAACATACGTATGTACCGTTTGTTTAGGCTAAACCAAACTGCCGGAGGTGGTGCCGAAAATGCTTGTTATGAAAAATCACCCACTCCTCATACGTCAGCTCCCCCAAGGTGGGGCTAACCGGCCTGGCATCTGGCATCTCCCTGAAAACGTGTCGAAAGCCTCCAACTCCTGCCGCAGATTCTCCAGGGCGGCGCGTTGGCTGCTATGGATGAGCTGCTCCGGCTCGTCTCCCAGCATTGGTGCCCGGAAGCCCGGCATCAGCTCTTTATCGCTGTAAATGGTATTCTGCTTAAATTTCTCAGCCTTCTCCGCATTGTAATGCAGCTTTTGGGGCAGTTTGCCGTTCGAGAATTTTATCACAAAAGCCAGGTGCTCCACCATGTGCTGCGGGCTCATTTTCCCAAACGCGGGTTTTTGATCAGCCTGCAGCTTGTTTAGCTGGTTAAATATCGCCTCTCTTCCCTTGATGATGTCTGCCATAGTATAGCTTATACGGCCACAGGAGCCTTGATGCCCGGGTGCGGGTTATAGTTCATGAGTTCAAAGTCCTCAAACGTAAACTGGAATATGTCTTTCACGTCGGGGTTAAGCTTCATTTGCGGCAGCTCGCGCGGCTCGCGGGTTAGCTGCAGTTTTGCCTGCTCCAGGTGGTTGAGGTATAAATGCGTGTCGCCGCCTGTCCAGATAAACTCGCCGGGCTCCAGGCCGGTTACCTGCGCCATCATCAGCACCAGCAGCGCATAGGAGGCAATGTTAAACGGTACGCCCAAAAACACGTCGGCGGAGCGCTGGTACAGCTGGCAGCTCAGCTTGCCTTCGGCCACATAGAATTGGAAAAAGGCATGGCAGGGCGGCAGTTTCATGTGCTCGATCTCGGCCACGTTCCAGGCGCTCACGATAATGCGCCGCGAGTCGGGGTTGTTCTTCAGCTGGTTTACCACCTGGGTGATCTGGTCGATGTGGCGGCCGTCGGGACTTGGCCAGTTGCGCCACTGCGAGCCGTATACCGGGCCCAAATCGCCATTCTCGTCGGCCCACTCATCCCAAATGCTCACGCCGTTGTCTTTCAGGTACTTGATGTTGGTGTCGCCTTTCAGGAACCACAGCAGCTCGTGGATGATGGAGCGCAGGTGCACTTTTTTGGTGGTAACCAGCGGGAAGCCCTCCTGCAGGTCAAAGCGCATCTGGTAGCCAAAAATGCTCAACGTGCCGGTGCCGGTCCTGTCTTCTTTCTTCACTCCTTTGTCCAGGATGTGCTGCATCAACTCTAAATATTGCTTCATACTTTCTGCTCTCGGTTTGTGGAGCTATAAAGATAGTAAAGACTTCGGAGTTCTGAACGTTGTGTTCGTGATACATGCTGCGCAGCAGAAACCTCTCTTTCCGGCTGCTTTCTTACTTTATAGCTCTGGACAAGTATAAAGCAAGAAAGCAGCGGGCTCAGCGAACAAAAACAGACGGTGCAGGTTAATTTTGCAAAATTATCAGCATAAGAGCCCTTACCTTGAACTACCGAAACTTAAGCTACCTGGTGTTGCTGCTGTTGGCCGTGCTCACGGCGCTTAGCGTATACTTTGCCTCGCGCCTGCGCTTCGATTACGACTTCGATAATTTCTTCCCGAAAGGAGACCCTGACCTGGCCTACTACTTCAGCTACCGCGACAAGTTCGGCAACGACAACGATTACCTGCTGATAGGCATAGACAACCAGGGCCGTAGCGTTTTTGAAAAACCTTTTTTAACAAAAGTCGACAGCCTGACAAGTTACCTGCAACGGCAGCCCCACGTCAGGGCGGTGCTCTCCCCTACCACGGTAAAGAGCCCTGTGATAGAGGCTTTCGGCTATTTTGAGATCCCATACTTGCACGTGGCAGAGCCGGATCGCTATCAACAGGATTCCATAAACATTTATACTTCGGAGGAATTGGTGGGAACCTTGTTTTCCGAGGACGCGACGGCCGTGTCGCTGTTTGTGCAGACAACGGATAACCTGGGCAAAGGCGCCAGCGACACTCTGATGGCGGCCCTGCAACAGAAACTGGAGGAACTGCAGCTGCCTCAAACCCACGTGGCCGGAAAAGCACTGGCGCAGTCGGTGTTTGTAGACAAGATGAAGGTGGAGCTGGCCATTTTTATGTCGGCTTCCATTGTGCTGGTCATCATTTTTCTGTGGGTGGCTCTCCGGACGGCCTGGGGCGTGCTGGTGCCGCTCCTGGTGGTGCTGCTATCGGTGCTTTGGGCCATGGGCGTGATGGGCCTCTTCAACAAACCCATCGATTTGATGACGGTGCTGCTGCCCACGATCATGTTTGTGGTGGGCATGTCCGATGTGATCCATATCCTGTCGCGCTACATCACCGAAATAGCCAGCGGCCAGGACAAGCTGCCTGCCCTGAAGCTGACGGTGAAAGAAGTCGGGCTGGCCACGTTCCTTACCTCTCTCACTACGGCTGTCGGCTTTCTAACCTTGCTGACCACGGCTATCGTTCCAATCCGGAACTTCGGCCTTTACACGGCCATTTCCATTGGCTTTGCTTACCTGTTGGCTTTCACCAGCTTGCCGGCCCTCCTACTGCTCCTTAAAAAGCCCAACCCCATTAAGGCAGGTAAGGTAACTTTTTCCTGGCCCATTTTTATGCGCCGGCTGCTGCGTTTTGTGCTGCTGCACCCCAAAGCCATACTTGCCTCCAGTGCCGTGCTGGTGGTGCTGAGTTTGGCGGGCATCAGCCAGATAAAAGTTGATACAACGCTTTTGGAAGACCTGGGGGATGACGATCCGATCATCAAAGACTTTTTATACTTTGATCAGAAGTTTGCGGGCGTGCGGCCCTTTGAGTTGCACCTGATGGCAGCCGAAGGCCATACATTATTTGATGAGGAGGTGCTGCAGGAAGTGGAGAAGCTGGAAGTATACCTGCGCCAAACCTATGGACTCAACTTTATCTCCTCTCCTGCCACTATCGTGAAGACCCTGAACCGCGCACAAAACGGCGGACTGCAGCAATTTTATACGTTGCCCGATAGCAGAAGTGATTTGCAAAGTATAAAGCGCCGTCTGCAGGCCTTCCGCAACCGCAGCGAACTCCGGAGCGTGGTAACGGCAGACGACAAGGAAGGCCGCCTGAGCGGCAACATGCAGGGCATTGGCAGCGCCCGAGCCACAGCCCAAAACGACTCGCTGCAGCGTTTTATCCGGCAGCACATCAACCCGGATTTATTGCAAACCCGCCTTACTGGCAGCGCCATCCTGCTCGACAAGAACAATACCTACGTCACCCAGAACATGATGCAGGGGCTGCTGATAGCTTTTGCCGTTATTGCTGTTATCGTGGGGCTGATTTTCCGGTCTTTTCGCATGGTCATCATTTCGCTCATCCCCAACATCATCCCTTTGCTGATGATCGGGGGCATCATGGGGCTGATGGGCGTAAAATTTACGGTGTCAGTGTCCATTATCTTCACCATTGCCTTCGGTATAGCCGTGGACGATACCATTCATTTCCTGAGCAAGCTGAAGCTGGAGTTGGTGTCCGGCAAATCACTTCCCTATGCCGTGAAGCGCACGTTTATTTCCACGGGCAAGGCCATCATCATTACCTCCTGCATCCTGGTGGCCGGCTTCCTGACGCTGGTGCTCTCTACCTTTGATGCCACCTTTTATGTGGGCCTTTTTGTAAGCCTGACACTGGTATTTGCCGTTGTCGCCGACCTGATGCTGCTGCCCGTGCTGGTGCTCTGTTTCTACCGAATTCCTAAAAATAAATTAGGCCCAATCCAATAAGGATGACCATATTTGCGTGTAAATTGTGGGAATAGTAATGCGAGTGAAGATGAAAAAGCTTTTTACATTGTTGATGCTGTGCCTCCTGGTAATTGGGGCGCAGGCGCAGAGCGAACAGGAGAAGGAAGATAAACTGGCGCGGCTGATGAGCGAGCGGGAGCAGCTGGTGCTGGAGTACCAGTACCTGAAGCAGCAAAACAGCAGCTTCTGGGGCACTCAGTCCAAAAAAGACCTGCTCAGTATCATTGAAACCCTTAAGAAAATCATTAACCTGGACTCTGAGTTGGTGGCTGCGGTGAAAGAGAACAGCCTGCGCCAGTTTGCGCATCAAACAGTGCAAAGCAAGCGCGAGAGCAAACTTACCATAGAAGACCAGCGCAATTTTGAAAAGCAGATCAGCAGCCTGAAGGGCGAGGTGAAGACGCTGGAGAGCACGCTGCGCAAAAAAGACCGTGAGATGGCAGAGCTGCAGAGCCAGGTAAAGGCCAGCTACGACGTAAAGTATGGCAAAGACAAAGTGATCACAGTGCTGGCAGTGGGCGCATTTATACTTCTGCTGTATGCCGTCTTCCTGCAGGTGCGGCTAAACAAGGCCAACTCCAAGCCGAAGCGTAAAAAGAAAGTATAAGTTTGTGCCTGCGTGGCAGATGGATCGTATAACGCACGAATTTTGTTAGGCTCTTAAGAAGATAATCAGCTGGCAGTAAAGGAGGAAACCCTCTGCCGTTTATTTTAAAGTATAAAGGCTGGCACAACACGACCAGCCTTTCTTTTTGAACATACATGAGCGAAATATTATTTGAACTGAAGCGGGTACAGGAACTGCTGAAGATTGAGCAGGAAGAGGACCGACAGCAGTATAAAATCAAAAGCCTGAAAAGCACCATCGCCGAGCGTAAGGAAATGGGCTTTTGCTGGTACCCCGTCTCGATCTCTAAAGAAGAACTGGGCTTTGGCAACAAAGTGGTGCTGGAACTCGAGCGCACCCGCGACCGCGACCAGCTGCACTTGTTTCAGGTAGGTAAAACGGCTGCCTTGTTTAGCAACCAGGGCGAGCGCCAAAGTATAAACGGCGTAATCGTGGGCCTGAGGCGCAACAAGGTGCAGCTGGCCACAAACAAAGAAGACCTTCCGGACTGGGTGGAGGACGGCCGCCTGGGCATTGACCTTACCTTTGACGAAATGAGCTATCGCGAAATGGAGATAGCCATGAAAAAGGTGATTGAGGCATACAAGACTCGCCTGGCGGAGCTACGCGACATACTTTTAGGAGATGTGCCTGCCAGCTTCACCGATGCCACTATGAGCGACATCCCGTCCCTGAACCCCTCGCAGAACGAGGCGGTGCGCAAGATTGTGCAGGCAAAAGATGTGGCGATCATTCACGGCCCTCCCGGCACTGGTAAGACCACCACGCTGGTGCAGGCCATCTTTAAAACACTGGAGACACAGAAGCGCCTGCTTGTCACGGCCCCCTCCAACACGGCCGTAGACCTGCTGACTGAAAAGCTGGCCAATGAGGGCGTGAACGTGATCAGGATCGGCAATCCCTCGCGGGTGTCGGATGTGCTGCTGGAGCATACCCTGGATGCGCAGATCATGGAGCACCGCTGCTACAAAAGCCTGAAAGACTACCGCAAAACAGCCGAAGAGTATAAGCGGATGGCGGGCCAGTACAAACGCAAGTTCGGGCACGAGGAGCGCTTGCAGCGCCAGTTCTTCCGGGCCGAGAGCAAGCGCCTGCTCGACGAGGCCGACCGGGTGGAAGAATACATTACCGAAGACCTGCTGAACAACGTGCAGGTGATTACCTGCACGCTGGTGGGTGCGGCCAACAAGGCCATCCGGCACCTGGAGTACGAAACCGTGTTTATAGACGAGGCGGCGCAGGCGCTGGAGCCAGCATGCTGGATTCCCATCTCCAGGGCCAGGCGCGTGGTGCTGGCCGGCGACCACTGCCAGCTGCCCCCTACCGTAAAATCGTTTGAGGCCGAGCAGAAAGGGCTGGGCAAGACGCTGTTCGAAAAGTGCATAGAGCGGCAGCCGGACGTGTCGGTTATGCTGAAAACGCAGTACCGCATGCACCACCACATCATGGCGTTCTCAAACCAGCAGTTTTACAAGGGCGAGTTGCAGGCGCATGAGAGCGTGCACAGCAGCGACCTGCACGAGTATAACCCGCACTTTGCGCCGGGGCTGGCGGTAGAGTTCATCGACACGGCCGGCTGTGGCTACAACGAGGTGGAAACGCCGGAAAGCAGCAGCTCTGCCAACCCCGACGAGGCTAACCTTCTGCTGAACCACCTGACGCACCTGCTCAAGAACTACAACCACGCCGACGAAGAAGTGGAGCACCTGCGAATCGGTGTGATTGCCCCCTACCGTGCGCAGATCAATTACCTGCAGGACCGCGTGGAGCACCTCCCGCTGCTGCACGAGCTGCGCCAACTGCGCCACCTGACGGTAGGCACCGTGGACAGCTTTCAGGGGCAGGAGCGCGACATCATCTACATCAGCATGACGCGCAGCAATGAGCAGGGAGAGATCGGCTTTTTGGCTGACATCCGGCGCATGAACGTGGCCATGACCAGGGCTAAGAAAAAGCTTGTAATTGTAGGCGACAGTGCCACGCTCAGCAACCATCCGTTTTATGCTGCGTTTCTCACTTATGTAGAAAGCATCAACGCCTACCGCAGCGCCTGGGAGCTGCAGGAGCTGATGGCTTAAGCCCAAATAAGGCCCCAGATTTAGAGGTATGGATATATTTTCCTAACTTTCTGAAAAGCAGAACTAAAACACGCAACATGAAAATTGAAAAAAACAGAGTGGTGACACTCTCTTACGAACTTCGCATTTTAAACGAACAAGGTGAGCCAAGCCTGATAGAGACAGCAGAAAAAGAGAACCCAATGGTGTTTATCTTCGGCATGAGCGGACTGCCTGAGCAGTTTGAGGATCAGCTGAGCGGCCTTTCGACCGGTGATGATTTTGACTTTAAGCTGAACGCTGAGGAAGGCTACGGAGAGCAGGACGAGAATGCTGTGGTAGACCTGCCCAAGTCTGCGTTCGAGGTGGAAGGCGCCGTGCCGGAGGATATGCTGGAGATCGGCAACTTTATACCTATGACCGACAGCGAGGGCAACCAGCTGCAGGGCCGCGTGGTGAACGTGACGGAAGACACCGTGAAAATGGACTTCAACCACCCGCTGGCTGGCAAAGAGCTATACTTTAAAGGCAAAGTGGAGCAAGTGCGCGAGGCTACCCCGGACGAACTGGACCATGGCCATGTGCACGGCCAAGGCGGTGTACACCATTAATAAAAGTATAGAAAACTTTAAAAGCGCGGCAGGTACTTCTGTTGCGCTTTTTTTAGCCCCTCTTACAACTGCAGCTTGGCCAGCTCCACGTATTGCTGCAGCTCCGGGAAAAAGGATCTGAAGTCAGCTTCGTACAGCTCATACTGCGCCACCAGTTCTTCTGCAGCTGTTTCCATCCCGGAATCAACAACGGTTCTTCGGCTCATTCCCGTCAGCGCTTGCGCAATCCCCTCTACCTGGGCGTAAGAGGCAAGCCAGTTTTGGCTATGCATATACTTAAAAAGGTGCTGCATGGCGTCGGGCAACAGGTGGTGGTGCTGCTGAATAAGCGTGTAAGCCTCATCTACAAAGGCCGTAAGCGGTACTGGAGCGTAATGCTCAAAGTTGCAGGCCAGGAAATGGTCAAAATACATATCGGCGATAACCGGCGAGAACTTTTTATACTTTGGCCGCAGCCGCACCTTGGTTTCCTCTACCACCGGGTGCGTGTCAGTATAGCGGTCGATGAGGCGGTGCAGTCGGATGCCTTTGGCGACGCCTGCGGGGTACTGCTCCAGCTGCCGCCCTTTCACGGCGTCTGCGATAAAATTACCTACTAAAAGTTCGTTGTCGTTACCGGAAAGGTAAATATGGGCGAGGTAGTTCAAATTCTTGATCTGATCGGTTTAACTATACTAAACAAGCTGCGGCGGCTTTTGTTCCAACCTTAATTTGGTGCTTTGGCCCACGGTTTACAAGTATAAACCCTAAGGCAGCATGCCGCGTAATCAAACAGAAACAATGGATAAAGCTATGAATAACGACCCAAGCACGAAAGAGAACCTGGAGAAACTTATAGATAAAATTAAGGACGTGAAGATTGCCATGATGACGACGGTGGATGATGACGGCACGCTCCGAAGCCGACCCATGAAAACGCAACAGACGCGGCCAGATGGGGAGCTGTGGTTCTTTACTGGGTATGCGTCAGGAAAAACGCACGAAATTGAGCATGATGCGCACGTAAACCTCAGCTATGCGGAGCCGGATGACAACCTGTATGTATCGGTTTCTGGTAAAGCCCGCGTGCTGCGCGACCAGCAGAAGATTGACGAGCTTTGGAGCGCTGACATGAAGGCCTGGTTTCCGGATGGAAAAGAAGACAAAAACATCGGCTTGATCCGGGTGGCCATTGACAAGGCAGAATACTGGGACACGCCAAGCAACACCATGGTGACGCTGTACGGTATGGCCAAAGCCGCCCTGACCGGTGAGCCAGCCAAAGGAGGCGAAAACAAGAAAATCAACCTGTAATAAGGAAATACATCTCTCTGCAACACCTGCCGGATTATTTTGGCAGGTGTTCTTTTTTGCGTTCTTATTTTATTTCTTTGCTGATACCACCATACGACACCTGCCATGCAGCCCTCCTCGCCTCGCCTTACCACCCTTACCCTGTTCGGAATACGTAGCGGGCATGTTCGCTGGGGGCTGGCGCAGATGGGCACTTCCGGGCCAAAACTGCAACAGGTGCCCGGGCTATTGTTTTTTAAACTGCTTGGCAGCGGCCACGGGCGGGGCTTTAGCATCAAACCAAACTTCAGGCGCTACGGCTTGCTTTGCACCTGGCAGTCGGAGGCGGCGGCCGATGCGTTTCTGCACGCTTCCCCCCTGATGCAGGAATATCAGTCCCACACTTCCGAAAATTGGACCATTAAGCTGCTGCCTTTCCAGCAGCACGGCAAATGGGATGGCCAGTCACCTTTCACTCCTACCCTAACAGATAAGTATACAAGCGGTCCGGTTGCCGTGCTGACGCGGGCAAGTATAAACTGGCGTGCTTTACCTTCCTTTTGGCGCTTTGTGCCCAAAACCAGCCATGCCCTGGATAACGCTGAAGGGCTGCTTTGCTCTATCGGCCTGGGAGAACTGCCACTGGTACGGCAGGCCACTTTTAGCGTGTGGGAGTCAGCAGAGGCGATGAAAGACTATGCGTATAGAAACCCTCTCCATCAGGAGGTGATGCGCAGAACGCGGCAGGAGAACTGGTATAAGGAGGAGCTGTTCGCACGCTTTAAGCCTGTCAGCAGCCAGGGCACCTGGGCCGGCACAGACCCGCTGGAACTGGTGTTGTAAACGGCTTATTTCTTTCGTTTTAGCTGCAGCATGATATCCTCCAACATGTCCAGCTGCACCTGCTGTATTTCCACCAGGTGCTGGTTCTGGTGCGTGAGCAGGTGGTCTACTTTCTCGTGCAACAGCCTGATCTCTAGCTCAGCTTTCAAATTTACTTTATAATCATGCTGTGAGCGCTGCCTGTCTTTGGCTTCCTGTCTGTTCTGGCTCATCATGATGATGGGCGCCTGAATGGCGGCCAGGCAGGAAAGGATCAGGTTAAGAAGTATAAATGGGTAGGGATCAAACGGGCGGGTGGCCAGCAGGTACACGTTTACTGCCATCCAGAGAAACAGAAACGAGAAAAAGATAAGTATAAACGTCCAGCTGCCGCCAAAGCTAGCGATCATGTCCGCCAGCCTGTCGCCCAAACTTAGCTGCTCTTCCAGTTCCTTTTCGATGTTGCTGGAGAGGAGTTCCTGCTTGTTTATACTTTTAACAACGTCTTCCTCCAGCTCCGAGAGCTCTCCCAGTTCCTGTTCCAGCATGTGCTGCAGGTACAGCTTCCGGTACTTGGCCAGAACAACCGCCGATACATACTTCTCCTCATCAAAATCGGGGTAATCCTGCTTTATGAGCTGCAGTATACTTTGTCGAATGGCTTTGCCAGATACGAGCTGATGCCGTGGCAGGTGCTTCTTGGTTACCTGGCAAAGTCCGAAAGGTTCCTGATGATGGCGCATACAAGCAAATGCCGTTTCCTGGGCTTCCTATTATACTTCTTTAGCTGCCCAAAGGGTTTTGGTCTGGTGCCAGCTGCTGCAATACCCGCTCCAGGTGCGCTTTTAAGCCATCGTACGGGCGGTAGCCTCTGCTGATAAGATGGATGTTGGTGCCATTCAGCAGGTATAGGCTCGGGAAGGCGGTGGCCTGCAGGTGGCGGGCAATGGTAAAGTCCTGCTGCGTTTTCTCTATCATCTCCACGCTCTCAAACTTTTCCAGAAAAGCCTCTTCGCCAACACCTAAATCAGCGGCTATACTTGCCAGCACTTCGGGATTGGTAACATCATTGTTTTTGGCGTAAAAAGCGCGCTGCACTGTTTCGGCCATCTCAAACTCAGCTTCCGGCTTCAGGTAGCGCATCGTTACAACTGCCCGGCAGGCGGGCTCGGTGTCATACACAAAATCCTGGCGCTCAAAAAAAGAATAATCAAAAGGCTGACCGGTGATTTGTTCTACGTCCTGCCAGTGCTTTTTTATACCTTCCTTCATCTGCTCCTCCAGCGGTTTCTCCGTGCCGGGGCGCAGGCCGCCCATCACCAGCTTGAACTGCATCTTGCCCTCCTGCTCCTGCACCAGCTGCTTTATTACCGGGGCGAACCCGTAGCACCAGGAGCACATGGGATCCATCACGTAAATCAGGTGTATGATATCGAGTAAGTCGTGCTTGTTCTGTTCCATAAAGCAAAGGTAATTAAAAACAGATGTAGAGGAGCGCTGCGCTTGTTTGGAGAACTCTTTTTTACGTTGCAAGAAGAAAATAAGCTTGTTTGCTATCTTTGCGCAAAAAGGACGCTGTGTTAGAGATTGTTTATGAAGACGCGCATTATGTGGCCATCAACAAGCCAAATGGTTTGCTGGTGCACCGCACGCGCATAGCCGAAGAGAAAAAAGAGTTTGCCATGCAGATGCTCCGCGACCAGTTGGGCTACCATGTATACACGGTGCACCGCCTGGACCGCGGCACCTCCGGCGTGCTGCTGTTTTCTAAGTCGGCGGAGGCGGCTACTCCCATTGTACAGGCTTTTGAGGCACGCGAGCCAGACAAAACATACTTTGCCATCGTGCGAGGTTATACACCCGAGACAGGTACCATCGACAACCCTATACGCCCTGACAAAGACCACCGGCACAAGGAACCGCAGGATGCCGTGACGCACTACGAGCGGCTGGCCACGGTAGAGCTTCCCATTCCGGTTGGCCGCTACCAGACTGCCCGCTACAGCCTGGTTAAGATTAAGCCTGAAACCGGCCGTATGCACCAGATCCGGAAGCATTTTGCGCACCTACGGCACTACATAGTGGGCGATAAGCGGCACGGCGACTGGCGCCACAACAAAATGTTTTTGGAGGAGCTGGGCAGTCCTTACCTGCTGCTGCATGCCGCCGCGCTCAGTTTTACCCATCCTTACACAGGCCAGCAGGTCTATATTCAGGCACAGCTTCCGGAAAACACGTTAAGGCTCTGCCATAGGTTTGGTTGGCAGGCGGTGCTGGCGCAACAGGAGGCCCTGCCACAGCCTCTTCCGGAGCTTAGTGGTTCAGGAATCTCTTAACCATTTCTACCTGTGTGCGTGCCACCAGGCCGTTACGAGCGTCGGCGTTCAGCACCATCAGCATGTACGCCATCGGCGACAGCCGCCAGTCCTGCACCACCTCCCCGTTCCGGGAACGGTAAACCGGCTTGAAGTTCTCGCGAAGAGGCAGGTGCATGCTATTGCAAACCTCTGTCGCACGCCTTATCGCCAGCGCCAGTTCCTCCATACTTTCGCAGCCGTGCTGCTGCAACAGATCAGAGGCATAGCATGTCAGTTTATTATCAGCCAGGCTGTCCAGGAAGTTCTCCAGAGGGGTGTAAGAGCGGGTTTGTTCTATGGTTACAAGCATGGTATAGTAGGGGTAATAAGTTGCTCACATACTAAACTGCCCTGGCCTTGCGCAAATCGCGAAGCCGCTCTAACAGCTCCCGCTCTTCTGCACTTAAGCTTGTAGGCAGGTTTACTTCTAATTTTACGTACAGATCGCCATGTTGGTCAGGTTGGCCATACTTTGGCATGCCTTTTCCGCGCAGGCGCAGTATTTTGCCGCTTTGCGTACCGCCCGGGATCTTCAGTTTCACCTGCCCCGACATGGTAGGCGCTTGCACCTCGCCGCCAAGTATGGCTGTGTACATATCAACCGGCAAAGTGGTGGTCAGGTCGTCGCCGGCACGTTCGAAACGGGCATCAGGCATTACCCGCACGTTTATATACAGGTCGCCGGGCTGGCCGCCGGCGGGTGCCGGTGCGCCTTTGCCTTTTATGCGCAGCACCTGCCCATCGGCCACTCCGGGCTTGGTGGTAATGCGCAACTGCTGTTCGTTTACGTTGAGTAGGCGGCTGGTGCCCGTGTAAGCTTCCTGCAGCGAAATTTCCATCTCAGCCTGGTAGTCCTGCCCTTTTGGGGCTCGGCCTCCCGCGCGTTGGCCTCCAAAGCCAGCTGCTCCGCCGCCCCCGAAAAACTGCTCAAAGAAGTCGGAAAAGCCGCCGCCACCTCCGCCTCCGGCTCCAAAAATATCGCTGAAGTCGCCCTGGTAGCTGCCCCTAAAGCCGCCGCCGGGCTGGCCATAGTACTGCCCACCCGCTCCTTGCTGCTGAAACTGACGCCAATTGGCGCCTAGTTGGTCATACTGCTTGCGTTTTTCCTCATCCCCCAGCACCTCGTAGGCTTCGCTGATGTCCTTGAATTTTTCCTCTGCCTCTTTGTTCCCTTTGTTTTTGTCGGGGTGATATTTCTTTGCCAGGGAGCGGTATGCTTTCTTTATCTCAGCCTGAGTGGCTTTTTTATCCACTCCCAATATGTTGTAGTAGTCCTTGTACTCCATGCGTTCCGAAGTTTCTTTATTGTACGACTTCCTGCAGTTCTATTGTTTAATTCTCATCCGGTTTTTACTGCTCTTATTTCTATTAAGCTGCCTGCTTATCCTACCCAGATGAAAAAACCTGTCGTGACTTTCGTTACCTAAGCTACAAAAAAAAGAAGCACCACGTAAATGGTGCTTCTTTCGTTATGATGTGTTTATACCTTAGATCGTGTCTGTTACTACCAATAAGGCATGAATGATACCCGGAATAAAGAATAGTAGCGTCAGGATGATGTTGATCCAGAAGGAAGTACCGATGCCATCGTGCAGGAATACGGCTAGTGGCGGCAGAAGCACGGCCAGGATGATCTCTACCACAGAGGTGCGGGAACCACTCTGGCGCATCATTTCCTTCACCTCTTTCTTAAGCTCCTTCTTCTCAGCCTTCGTCATGTTCTTCAGGTGCTCTTTGGCCATGGCCAGCGCCTCGGCTTCTACCACGGTCATTTCGCGCTTCTCCAGCGTTACCTCCTCGGTAGCCGCTGCAGGCACGTTAGCCACTTTTGCTTCTTTCCGTGGCGCAAGTGCGGGTGCAGGTGCCGTGCTCGTGCTAGCCTCCAGAACCGGCTCATCAGCGGCAGCCATCTCTGTTTCTTCGGTAGTAGCCACCATCGTTTCAGCCACTGCTGGCGCAACTTCCGTTACAGGGGCAACTTCAGGTGCTGCAGGTTTTGGTTTAGCTGTATTGTATGCTTCCGTATTTCCGGGCTTAAAAGTATAGTATTCGGCAGAGCTACAGGAAAACAGGAACTGTCCTGTTGCCAACGCCACCACTAAATAGAGTAGATTCTTAATTCTCATAGGTTTTATTTTTGAATGATACGAATTGTTCAGAATACATTCCCCTGAAGCATTGCTGTTGCGGCAGGGTCAACTGATGTTTCATACTTTAAATGATCATATTTTGTTTTGTTAATAGAGCAATTTAAGCGCTATTATCTTCCACAGCCTCGGGGCGGGCTTGCAAAAGTACAGCTTTCAAACTTCTCCTGATAGTATTCTTCAGTTTTTGCCACGCGCTGCCGCCTGCCTCGGCATACTTCTGATTTACCTCCAGTTCTATGCCAATGTACTGTTCGGATGTAAACTTGCGGCGCAGGTACGTCGGAAAACCATCTGCAATGCCCAGATAAGGGTAGTTAAAGCGTACCTGCAGTGCTGGTTGCGCCTTTTGTATGGCTTTTTTCCAGCTGCGGCAGAACGTGCGCTCGCTTTCCCGTTTGGGGTCATACAGTAGCCCGATGTCTGCCTGCCGTTCCTCACCGTCTAAAACAGGGGTAAAACTGTGCACGGAAATATGCAGCACCTGATGCCCCACGCTCACCAGATCGCCAATTAGCTCTTCCACTCGATTTCTGTAGGGATAATAGTACTCGCAGAGTATCGTTTGCTTTTCGCTGTCAGGCAAACCCGATACGATGTCAGAGAAAAGCCCGTGATGATGAACAGAGCGGTTGAGCTCCACCAAGAGGCGCGAAGTGGAACTGGCGAAGCTCTTATCAGGAAGTTCTTTCAGGTGCTGCAGCAGCTCCAGCGCTCCCTTGTCATAGCCGCGGTGCGAATGTAGGATATCTTCTTTGTCTTTAAAAAGTGTCTGGTAGGCAGCCGGGATTTCGTTTCCGCCGTGCTCGCAGGTAAGTATAAATTTTAGCATGGATTTTCAGGTAGAAAAACGCAGCCTTTCCGGAGGCAGTCCGCCAGTTGAAGGTATACTTCCCGTATTTTTTCCGCTGAAGGCGCCGGGCCAACAGCTTCTGAAATACGCCGTGAAAGGTTGCCACAAGAAAAAATGACATTTAAAGCTGCTGACACCTCAGGCTGCCCCTGCAGGTTGACCGCCTCCTGAATCAGGTACTTCCAGAGCTCGCCCACCGTGCAGCTGCCGCTGCGGTTATATCCGTAAAGCCGCAGGTAGGCTTGGTTCGTGATAACTGCCTCCTGCCCTTTCTGCACTACCTCCAGCAACAGCGAGGAGAGCTCGTCTTCGTGCCATACTTTCAGGTTTTGCAGGCTTGTCCACCGCTCGTCAATCAAGGCTTGTAGCACCTGCACAATGGCCTGCACCACGGCCAAATCAGCCAGAGGGCACTCCTGTATGTCCAGCAGCCGGATTTCGATGGTGTTGCGCTCGAAGCGGGCAATGGCGCCGCGGGAGTTCAGAAATTCCTCCTGCAGCGTTTCTTCCGGGTCGTGCGGGGCTATTTCCTGGTACATCTTATGCAGGATCTGCTGCTTATAGTCTTTCGCGGAAAACACCGCCTCGGGCACCACTTTGCCGGTTATACTTGGCAGCTTCTGCTGGTTTTGGCGGTATACCTCTATCCGCGAGTCTGCCATGCCGGTCAGCTGGCCATCCAGTAGGGGCGTTGAGGCGCTGAGCGCCGGCATAATGGGCAACAGCACCCGGATGGCGGCGTGCAGTTTCTCAAACTCGGCGTCATCGTAAAACGGCAGGTTCAGGTGCGTGCTCTGCAGGTTAGACCAGCCATGGCCCCGGCAGTCGAAAATGCGGTTGTAAGCCTCGTAAACGGCATTGTGCTCGTGGGGCCACAGCTTTGTTTCAGCGTATGGGTCCATGAGCGGGTGCGCCCCGGTGGGCAGCAGCATACCGTTATACTTCTCCAGCATCCGGTTTATCTTCTGCACGTGCTCCTGAAACTTCTGATGCAGCTGCGCCAGCGTCTTCACCGGCCCTTGCGTCTTCAGCTCCACCACGTGCAGCACCAGCTCATTGCTCCAGGCTATGTCGCCAAACTCCACATCCGACAGGTACTCCCCCACCTCATCGTATATAAGCTTGTCGGTAATGGGCAGCACCTGCAGCGTGTTACGCTCCACGATCATGTACTCCATCTCCACCCCGAAACCCTCGAACAGGTGCAGCGTCTTTTTCGGATTATCCATCGCTTCTGCCATTTCCGTTTTTATGGTTGTCAATGCGTCTTTTTATTGATTTGATCACAGCGGCGTAAAGCTCCTTTTTCAGGATTTTGTCTTCTACCCCGGCGTCTATACTTGGATTGTCGTTTACTTCAATCACGTAGGCCCTCCCGTCTATCTCCTTCAGGTCCACGCCGTACAGGCCGTCGCCGATCAGGTTGGCCGCTTTCAGGGCTGTGTGCAGCACATGGAAAGGCACCTCCTCAAACGGCACGATCTCATCGTCCCCTTCCTCGTCCTGTTTCTTTTTGCCGTTCCAGTTATAGATCTGCCAGTGGCCTTTGGCCATATAGTATTTGCAGGCATAGAGCGGCTGCTTGTCGAGCACACCTATGCGCCAGTCAAAATCCGTAGGGGTGTACTCCTGCCCGATGATGAGCTCCGAGGTCTCCAGCATTTTGTCCAGCTCCTCTTTCAGCTCCTTTTCGCATTTGGCCTTCACCACCCCTTGTGAGAAAGAGCTGTCCGGCAGCTTGAGCACACAGGGCAGCCCCAGCTCTTTCACCACCTCATCGCGGTTGTCCTTGTGGATGATCATGGTTTTGGGGATGGGCACTTTCGCCTTTGCCAGCAACTCGGCCAGGTATACTTTGTTGGTGCACCGAAGTATGGAAACCGGGTCATCGATCACCGCCAGCCCATCGGCAAAGGCCTTGCGGGCAAAGCGGTAGGTATGGTGGTTCACGGCGGTGGTTTCGCGGATGAGCAGCGCGTCAAATTCCGGCAGGCGGCGGTAATCGTCCTTGGTGATCAACTCGGTATAAAAGCCCAGGTTTTCAGCGGCATCTACAAAATACTGTATGGCCTTTTCGTTGGATGGCGGGGCTTTTTCCTGTGGGTCCACTAAAATAGCCAGATCATAGGCCTTGCGGTTGATGCGAGCGCCCGAGAAGCGGTGGCGGGCAAAATAAGCCTTTGCGAAGCTTTTCAGGTACTTGCGGTGGTCTTCGGGCACTTCGTTGATGGGTACTTGCGAGATGCTCTGCAACACCCAGTTATCCTTGTAGACGAACTGCGCGCGCAGCAGCGGCGCCTGAAAGTGATCGTGCAGGGCCTTGCACAGCTTTTCATACTTGGCCGCCACGTTTTGCCCGAAGTATATGCTCAGGGTAAAGTTTTTCGACTTCAGGCCCGCCAGGCTCTTTTGTATCAGGTCCTCCATCTCCACGGTTATGGCGCGCACAATGGTCGGGCTTTTCAGGTCCTGCATGGTGGTCACGCTCGGAATGGGCTTGTGGCCCCGGGCCTCCGCCAGCAGCGACACATAATAGCCCGCGCTTTGGTAGCGGTGCGAGCGGCACAGGTTAAAAATGCGGGCACTGCGGATATCGGTGTAGGTGGGGCTGGTAAGATAGGTTTGGGCATCCACTACCTCCGTGTCTTCAATTGCTTCCTCCCAGTCCTTGGGGTAGTCCACAATAATTATTTTTCGCATGGTTTAGTCGTCCAGGGGTTCATGGTTTGCAGGAAGGATTGCCAGCAGATTTGCATCATAGGTGGCCATTCCCAGCATAATTGAATTGATAAGGTGCGTGGCCTTTACTTCGTAATAGTTGTCGTTGAAGTAGGGGTTCTCGCGGTAAGGGTCTGCCACAACAATGCTTTTCTGGTCCTCTCCGAAGCCGCACAGTACTACAAAGTGCCCCATCGGAAAGCCCCTTACATCATCGTAAATAGAATTGTCATGCTCATCGCCGACCTCGCGCGCACTTTGGTACAGGTAAGTGGCGCTCAGGCCTGTAAGTAGCGGGATGCCCTGCTCAAAAAAGCCACGCAGCAGCTGCTTGGTCAGGTCCCTGCTGCGCAGTTCGCCGCCCAGCCGCAGAAACTCTATGTAAGCGTGCGTAGCTCGCTGCAGCTTGGCTCCCTTTTTATACTTGAGCTGCTCCTCCAGTTTAAGTATGATTTCCTCGTTATCCAGTCCAATCCAAGTGGGGTCGAAGATGAACATGTTATAGGTATAGATACGGGCGCGGTAGCCTCTTTTGAGGGCGTGGCAGGCCAGCAGAACTTCCAGCGTGCCACCTTCATCCAGCGAAGGAACTTCTTTGATCACATCACTCAGCGAGATCGGGTCTTTGAAGTAGCGGTACACGGCGTGCAGGCTGGTGGGCCCGCAGGTAGAGTCGTCGGGCTGCGTATGGATCTTTATCGGAATCACCTATAGTACATTGTAAAATGGCACATCAAGTTGCCTTTTATACGCTGCAGCAGCTATAAGTTTTTTAACATTATAAAGATAAAAAAGGGTGATAAAAAGGAACGGATAGAGGGGAATGTATAGAAAAGCTGGCAAATCAAAATCAAAATACTTAAATTAACCTACATAACTTGCTGATAGGATGAGCTGGAGCTTTAAAATAGGAAACCGAAGAAGGATTGCGCTGGCACTAGGGGCTGTCTTTTTGATTATTATGCTGGCCAATTGGTTTGTAGGCTACACCATGACCAGGATAAATGACAAGTTCCAGTCGGTGTATGCGGACAGGCTGGTGCCGGCCCTGGATATTTCTGCCATGCAGGAGCGCTATTACCAAAACCGCCTGCTGTTGGAGGAGCACCTGCTTTCGGGGAGCCAGCCGGAGCAGCAGCGGATTATTAGGATGATAAATCAGAACGAGGTGGAACTGGATTCTTTGTTGCAGAAATTTGAGGCTACGTACCTTACAGCCAAAGAAAGCCAGGACCTTCGCGGGTACCAGGAGGCGGCAGAAACGTACGCTAAAGTGCAGCAAAATATTCTGGCTATGAGCCAGCAAGGCCGCAAAGCGGCGGCCACTGCCAAATATAAACAGGAAGGCACGCAGGCATTTCAGGAGCTGCTGCGCCCCCTGCACGCCCTGAGCCAACTACAAGAGCAGGTAGGCCACGAGCTTTACGAAGAGGCTGACAGGCAGATGAAGTCGCTGAAGGTGCTCTCTTACCTTGTTATTGCGCTGGCTGTTATACTTGCCCTGCTGGTGGGCACTTTGCTACAATCCTCGCGCAAGCTTAAAAATATCAAGCCGCAGAAGTATCACCTGAACTAAGACCCGTGATTAAGGAGCTTAGAATGATTATAGAGATAACATGTTGATTATCCCGAACAGAATCTTCATGATCTTTTAAATCCCCTTATTCACTGGTAAGATTATTATATGCCTGCTGCACCCGCCCAAAGTGGAAGGAGTTGATCAGCTGTTGCATCTGCTCGGCCACTTTATCGTTGCAGAGGTTACCGATGCTGCCTTCGTGAGTGTGGGTGGCCTCTGCCGGCGCCTGGAAAGAACCTGCCTCAATCTTCTCTCCAACGGCTTTGTAGGCATCCCGGAACGGCATCCCCTGCAGCACCAGTTCGTTCACGGCATCCACGCTGAAGAGATATTTATACTTGTCATCCTTTAAAATGTCTTCGCGCACCTGTAGCTGCTCGGCCATGTACCCCATCATCTGCAGGCAGATCTTAAGCTCCTGGAAAGCCGGAAACAGGCTTTCTTTGAGCAGTTGCATCTCGCGGTGGTAGCCGGAGGGCAGGTTGATGAGCAGCATGCTAATATCGGTGGGCAGGGCCTGCAGCTTGTTGCACTTACCGCGCAGCAGTTCGAACACGTCGGGGTTCTTTTTGTGGGGCATGATGCTGGAGCCGGTGGTTAGGTGGTCGGGCAGCGTGACGAAGCGGAAGTTCTGGCTCATGTACAGGCACAAATCCATGCTCATGCGGGCTAAGGTGGCAGCTACGGCAGCCAAAGCCACGGCCACGGTGCGCTCTGTTTTGCCGCGACCCATCTGCGCGTATACCACGTTATAGTTCATACTTTCGAAGCCTAGCAGGTCGGTGGTCATCTGGCGGTTGAGCGGAAACGAGGAGCCATAGCCGGCGGCAGAGCCCAGTGGGTTCTTGTCCGTTATTTTATAGGCAGACAGCAACAGCTGCATATCATCCACCAGGCTCTCGGCATAGGCGCCAAACCACAGGCCAAATGAGGAGGGCATGGCCACCTGCAGGTGCGTATAGCCCGGCAAAAGCACGTGCTTATACTTCTCGCTCTGGGCCTGCAGCACCTCAAACAGCGACTGCACCTCCTGTACCACCTCCTGCAGCTGGTGGCGGAAGTATAGTTTCAGGTCTACCAACACCTGGTCGTTGCGCGAGCGGCCGCTGTGGATCTTCTTGCCTGCCTCTCCCACTCTTCGCGTCAGCTCCAGCTCCACCTGCGAGTGAATGTCCTCCACCCCGGGTTCAATGGCAAAATCACCGGCTTCTATACTTTTGTAGATGTTCTTCAGCTCCGCCTGCAGCACCTGCAGCTCCTCTGCCGTGAGCAAGCCTATACTTTGCAGCATCTGCGTATGCGCCAGCGAGCCCAGCACATCGAAACGCGCCAGCTCCATATCCAGCTCCGCATCTCGGCCAACAGTGAATTTCTCTATCTCAGCGGCTACAGCCGTGTTCTTCTGCCAAAGTTTCATGTAATTAATTTTGAATGAGTGCTTGAGTGAATATTTAAGGTGCTCATGGGCAAGCTGTGCTTTACATTGTTACTTATAGGTAAAGTATATACTTCAAGTATGACAATTAACAATTACCCTCTCCAGCAGCTCAATGTATAACTTAATTCCTTCCTCAATTTCGTGGAGGTGAATGTATTCGTCGGCCATGTGGGAGCGACCGGAGAAGCCGGGGCCCATTTTTAGCGACGGCACAGGCAACAGCGCCTGGTCGGAGGTAGTGGGTGAACCATAGGTCTGGCGGCCCATACTTAAACCAGCCTGCACCAGCGGGTGCTCCATCGGGATACTGGAAGGTTTGAGGCGCATAGAGCGCGGTTTAACCTCCGCTTTTACATGTTGCTGTATTGTCTCCAGCACCTCCTTCATGGTATAAGTATCTGTCAGGCGCACATCCACCGTGAAAGTACAGGTGTCCGGCACTACGTTATGCTGCGTGCCTGCCTGCACCATGGTAACGCTCATTTTCACCGGCCCCAGGTGCTCCGATACCTTCGGGAAAGTATAGTTCTGGAACCACTGTATATCCGGCATCGCCTCATAAATGGCATTGATACCTTCTTCACGGGCGGCGTGTCCGGCTTTGCCTTTGGCGGTGCAGTCCAGCACCAGCAAGCCTTTTTCAGCTACGGCCAGGTGCATCTGGGTTGGCTCCCCTACAATGGCGGCCTCTATACTTCCTAGCTGCGGAAGTATACTTTCAATGCCGTTGCGCCCGCTGATCTCCTCTTCTGCTGTTGCCGCTAACACCAGGTTATACTTCAGGTCCTCCCGCTCATAAAAGTATAAAAAAGTCGCGATCAACGACACCAGGCACCCACCGGCATCGTTGCTTCCCAAGCCAAACAGTTTACCGTCCTTAATACTTGCCTCAAAAGGATTGCGGGTATAACCTGGGTTAGGTTTTACAGTGTCGTGGTGTGAGTTGAGCAACAGTGTTGGCCGTTCGGGCTTATAGTGTTTATTGAAAGCCCATACGTTATTTTGCTGTTGCTTAACTTCTTTTACACCTGAATCCTTCAGAAAATCCACAAGTATAGCCGCTGTCTTGTCCTCTTCCCTGCTGAAAGATGGTGTCTGGACAAGCTGCTGCAACAACTGCATTGCCTGCTGGTATCGTTTGTTTTGCTCCATTAATTCATACTGAGGGTAGTGCCGCTGTAGTGGCCGGTGTTTATACTTGTCAACGCTTCTGCCTCACAGATCAGTACCTGCGCTACGCCCTGCTGCATGGCGGCAAAGGCATTGTCCAGTTTCGGCACCATGCCGGCATGCACTACGCCTTCTGCTTTCAAGGTTTTATACTTACTTGCGTTGATGTGCGGAATGACAGAAGCATCATTCTCGGAATCTTGCAGCACGCCTTTCTTTTCAAAACAATACACGAGCTGCACTTTATACTTAGGAGCCAGCGCCGTGGCCAGCACGGAGGCGATGGTATCGGCGTTGGTATTGAGCATGCTGCCCTGGGTGTCGTGGGTGAGCGGTGCAAAAACAGGTGTAAGTCCGGCTTCTATGATTGTTTCCAGTGCTGCCACGTTTATACTATCTGGACCGGCTACATCACCTGCAAAACCATAATCTATAGTTCTCACAGGTCTTTTATGCGCCGGTATGATGTTGGCGTCGGCACCTGTCAAACCAATGGCGTTGCAGTAAAGCGCTTGTAGTCTGGCCACTACCTGCTTGTTCACCAGCCCGCCGTACACCATGGTTACCAGTTCCAGCGTCTCAGCATCGGTAATGCGGCGACCTTCTACCATCTTTGGCTCTATCCCCAGCCGCTGGCCAAAGGCAGAGGCTATTTTGCCCCCGCCGTGCACCAACAACTTAGGCCCCGGCAGCTGCGCGAAATCAGCCAAAAACGCCTGCAGCCGTTCTGGACTGTCAAGAATATTACCTCCTATTTTTACAATAATCATTTCTTGTAAAATGCTGACTGATAAGGATAAAATGATACTTCTATAAACTTATACTTTACCATTTTGATTATTTTCTCGGCTATACTTCTATTTGTCGCCTGTGGCGCCAGTGTAGTCGGAGACTCCACTTATATACTAAGTCACCAGTTTGGAGACCGGCGCCAGCATAGATGCATATCTAACAACTAATAACCAGCAACGAATAACTACAAAGCTTCCAGCATACGCTTGAGCACGGCCTGGGCGGCATAGGTGCGGTTGTTGGCCTGCTCCAGCACCAGCGAGTTCGGCCCGTCCAGGATCTCGTCGCTCAGCTCCACGTTGCGGCGCACCGGCAGGCAGTGCATCACCTTAGCATTGTTGGTTGCCTGCAGTTTTTCGTTTGTCAGCATCCAGCCTTCACCATCCGTTAGCACTTTGCCATACTCGGTGTAGCTCGACCAATTCTTTACGTACACAAAATCTGCATCCTGCAGCGCCTCCTGCTGGTTGGTGGTAACAGTGGCATTTTTAGTGAACTCTGGCGCCAGCTCGTACCCTTCCGGGTGTGTGATCACCAGCTCCACATCAGCCTGCCCCACCCACTCGGCAAAGGAGTTGGCCACGCACTGTGGTATTGGTTTGATGTGCGGTGCCCAGCTTAGTACCACTTTCGGCCGTTTGCCGGCTGCTGCGTTTTCCTTGATCGTCAGCAAATCAGCCAGGCTTTGCAGCGGGTGGCGCGTAGCCGACTCCAGGCTCACGATCGGCTTTTGGCTATATTTGATGAATTGCTGCAGCAACTCCTCGTTGTAATCTTCTTCGCGGTTCTGCAGTTTCGGAAATGAGCGGATGCCGATGATGTCGCAGTACTCGCCCATCACGGCGGCCGCTTCTTTGATATGCTCTACGGTAGTGCCGTTCATGATGGCTCCCTCCTGCGTCTCCAGCGCCCATCCTTCCTTGTCCAGGTTCATCACAATCACGTTCATGCCCAGGTTTTGCCCGGCTTTCTGCGTGCTCAGGCGCGTGCGCAGGCTCGGGTTTAGGAAAATCAGGCCCAGTGTTTTATTCTCGCCGAGGTTTTTATACTTGAACGGATTTTCTTTCAGATGCTGTGCCTCCGCTACCAGTTGGTTCAGGTCGGCTACATCGTGTACTGAGGTATACTTTTTCATTAGATCGTCTGCGGTTCGGTTTGATAAAGTATGGCTTCAAAGGCCTCCAGGAATTTCTCAGCTTCGCGCATGCCGATGCACAGCGGTGGCAACAGGCGCAGCGTGTTTTTATCGGACGAAGAGCCGGTAAAAATCCGGTGCTCGCTGAGTAGCTGCTTGCGAATACCGGCGCACGGCTTGTCCAGCTCCACGCCTATCATAAGCCCTTGGCCGCGTACCTCCTTCACGCCCGGAAGCTGGCGCAGCGCCTTCATTAAATACTGGCCAATCTGCTGCGCGTTTTGCATCAGGTTTTCCTCCTGCATCACTTCCAGCACCGCAAGCGCCGCCGCACAAGCCAGGTAATTTCCGCCAAACGTGGTGCCCAGCATGCCGTGCTCCGCCTCAATCTCAGGGCTTATCAGCACACCCGCCACCGGAAAACCGTTTCCCATACCTTTTGCGGTTGTGATCAGGTGCGGCTTGATATCGGCATGTTGGTGTGAGAAGAACTTTCCGGAGCGGCCGTAACCCGACTGCACCTCATCCAGGATCAGTAATGCCCCGGTTTTCTCACAGCCTGCCGCCAATGCCTTTAAAAAAGCCGGCTCCGGCACCTGCACGCCGCCTACCCCTTGTATGCCTTCCACGATCACGGCGGCCAGCTCGGTGCCATATTCCTGCAAGGCCTGGCTGTAGGCAGCAATGTCGTTCAGGGGAAGGAAAATGATGTTATCCGTTTCGTTGATGGGCGCCTGAATTTTAGGGTTATCAGTGGCCGCCACGGCAGCTGAGGTACGGCCATGGAAAGCGCCTTTAAAGGCGATGACTTTCTTGCGGCCGGTATGGAAGGAAGCCAGCTTCAGGGCATTCTCGTTGGCCTCGGCACCGGAGTTGCACAGGAAAAGGCTATAGTCTTCGTAGCCGCTCAGCTGGCCCAGCTTCTCAGCCAGTTCCTGCTGCATCGGCATCTGCACCGAATTAGAATAAAAGCCGATGTCGTAGAGCTGGCGCGCGATGCGCTTTGTATAGTGGGGATGGCTGTGGCCGATGGAGATAACGGCGTGGCCGCCGTACAGGTCGAGGTAGCGGGTGCCTTTTTCGTCCCAAACATAGGCGCCCTGTGCCCGGGCAGGCGTGATATCGAAGAGCGGGTAAACATCAAAAACGTTCATGATCTATGGGGTATGATTAGATGTAAGAAGTTAAACAATAAATGAAATACTTGACGTACATATAGTTAATTGTTGATTGTTGGATTGTTGTTTTTCTCTTTAGGTAATTCTAATAATGAGTAAATAACAACGAATACCTAAAAAGCCGAAGCCTTCAGCCTGAGCCCCGCCTGTTCCTCCAGCCCGAACAAGAGGTTCATGTTCTGCACTGCCTGACCGGACGCGCCTTTTAATAAGTTATCGATCATACTGGAGACCACCAGGTAGTCGCCTTCCTTCTGCAGGTGCAACAGGCATTTATTCGTGTTCACCACTTGCTTCAGGTCGGGTGTGCTTTTGCTGATGCTCACAAACGGATGGCTATTGTAATAGCTGTTGTACAGTTCTTCGGCCTCCTCCTGGCTCAGGCTGCAGCGGGTATAGCTGGTGCACAGGATACCACGGGTAAACGGCCCGCGGTACGGCACGAAGTTTATACTTGGCAGCTCGCTATTTTGCATCCCTTGCAGGGTACGGCGGATCTCGTGCAAGTGCTGGTGATTTAGCACTTTATAGTTGGAGATATTGCCGCTACGCCAGCTGTAGTGCGAGGTTGCGCTCAAACTTTGTCCAGCGCCGGTGCTGCCCGTGATGCCGCTTACGTGCACCTCCTCCGTCAGCAGGTTTTGCTGCGCCAGCGGCAGCAGCGCCAGTTGTATGGCCGTAGCAAAACAGCCTGGGTTGGCGATGTTTTGTGCCTGTTTTATACTTTCGCGCTGCAGTTCCGGTAAGCCGTATACAAACTCTCTATCACAGCCTTTTACCACCGCCTCTTTCAAGCTTTCATTCCAGCGGAAATCCTGGCTCAAGTCGATGATCTTTATACTTGCCGGCAGCTGTTCAGACTCCAGAAACTTCCTGGCTGCCCCATGGCCCACGCACAGAAACAGCACGTCCACCTCCTCCTGCAGCGCATCGGTAAAGTATAAATCGGTATCACCGAGCAAATCGGTATGTGTATCGTGCACCGGTTTGCCTGCCTGGCTGTTACTGTGCACAAAGGTTATCTCTACGTTTGGGTGGTTCAGGAGCAGGCGCAGCAGTTCGCCGCCGGTATAGCCCGCGCCGCCTACAATGCCTGCCTTTATGCTTAGTCCGCCCATTCTGATGTGTTGTTTATCGTGTGGTATAACTTGGTCTGGTTGCCGAAGATCTTGGCAAAGCCCTTCACGTCGTCGGAGGTCCAGGCGCGGTTCATCTCGCCGTAGCTGCCAAACTTATCGCTCATCAAATCGTGCGCACTCTCAATACCCTGCACCTGGAAATGGTAAGGCGCCAGCTGCACAAACACCTTGCCCGTCACGTTTTGCTGCGTGCTCTCCAGGAAAGCCTCAATGTCGCGCATGGTTGGGTCCAGCAGTTGCCCCTCGTGTAGCCAGTTGCCGTACCAGGCCGAAAGCTGGTCTTTCCAGTAGAGTTGCCACTTCGTCAGCACGTGCTTCTCCAGCAGGTGGTGCGCTTTTATAATTACCATCGGGGCAGCCGCCTCAAAACCAACGCGTCCTTTGATGCCGATGATGGTATCGCCCACGTGGATGTCGCGGCCGATAGCAAAGGGTGCGGCCAGTTCCTGCAGGTGTTGGATCGCCTGTACCGGATGCTCAAACGTTTGCCCGTTCACGCCTTTCAACTCGCCTTGCTCAAAGTATAAAGTCACGCGCTCCGGCTCGGTTTTGCTCAGCTGCGTTGGGTACGCCTCCTCTGGCAGCGGCAGGTGCGAGGTCAGCGTCTCCTTGCCACCCACGGATGTGCCCCAGATGCCTTTGTTAATAGAGTACTGCGCCTTCTGGAAGTCCATCTCCACGCCTTGCTCCTTCAGGTAGGTAATCTCCTCCTCGCGCGACAGCTTTTTGTCACGGATCGGGGTGATGATTTCCACTTCCGGAATCAGCGCCTGAAACACCATATCGAAACGCACCTGGTCGTTGCCAGCTCCGGTGCTGCCGTGCGCTACGTAATCGGCGCCTATACTTTTAGCATGGTTGGCAATGGCAATGGCCTGCGTTACGCGCTCGGCACTCACGCTTAGCGGGTAGGTGTTGTTTTTGAGAATGTTGCCGAATACCAGGTAACGAATGCAACTGTTATAGAAGTGCTCCGTCTCGTTCAGGTGGGTGTGTTGTTTTACGCCCATCGCATAAGCCCTACGCTCAATCTCCTTCAGTTCTTCTTCTGAAAAACCGCCCGTGTCCACAATGGCTGAGTATACTTCCAGGCCAAGCTCCTGGGCCAGGTAAATGGCGCAGTAAGAGGTATCGAGGCCGCCGCTAAAGGCTAAAACTACTTTCTTCATTTTTTAATTTTATACTTGCTGATGCAATTTATACTTGTACAGTGCTCATTTCCGGTGCGTTATAACCCGCCTGTCCCGGCTTCTGGCGGTGACGCAGCCAGCGCTCGTTCACGCTGTTCTGTTTTGGGGCCGGCTTTTTCTCCACCACCGGCAGGGCGATAAAATCCTTCTCTTTGGCCGGATCATAAAGCATGGCGGTGCAGAGGCAGTTTGTGCGGTTCTTGCTCTGCAGGATCTCAAAGTTCACGCAGCTGCGGCAGCCCTTCCAGAACTCCTCGTCGTCGGTCAGTTCGGAGTACGTAACGGGCGAATAGCCTAAACCAGAGTTGATGCGCATCACGGCCAGCGCGGTGGTCAGGCCGAAGATCTTGGCCTCCGGGTACTTGGTGCGCGAGAGCTCGAATATCTTTTTTTTGATCTGGCGCGCCAGTCCGCTTTTGCGCAGCTCCGGCGACACAATCAGGCCCGAGTTGGCCACATACTTGCCGTGACCCCAGGTCTCGATGTAGCAGAAACCAGCCCAGGTTCCGTCCGGGTGCAAGGCAATTACAGCCTTGCCCTCCAGCATTTTCTGGGCAATATAATCCGGTGAGCGTTTGGCAATACCGGTGCCGCGCGCCTTAGCCGAAGACTCCATCTCGTTGCAGATTTGCAGCGCATGGATAATATGTTGCCCTTGGGCAACCGCTACGATGAATGCAGGTTGATCCATTGTTATAAAAAGTATAGCCATGCTGTTTGGGCACAGCTAAATTCAGCTTGTAAAAAATTAACCGGATAAAGTATGAATGCAGCGAAACAGCAGCTCAGGCAAAGGCCGGACAGCTATAGATCGTGATGCAAAAAATGTATGGGGAATGATGACTACCGCATAGGCAGTCTGTATTAACGCAGGCTACCGCCTGTAGCGGACTGCTGGTGTAGTTGTCCTCAAAACTACCCTCGAAGAGAAGGCAGAAAAAGTCGCACCCTCCGTGGCCGGAGTGTGTTTTATCATGTCAGATGATAAAAGCGCCTTTTTTTTCATTTCTTGACTTAGAATAGTGGGTTTACTTATACCCTTATTAGCAGTGCAAATGTTTCGCAATTGTAACATTAATTGCAAGTGTTTTATCTAATTTATTTAAAAGTTTATACTTAAGGGTTGTTTTATATCATTAAAGGCTTCACTCAGAGCAATCGTTCCATTTCAAAAGCACTGATTGGCTAAATTAGTTGGCAAATCGCTAAATTGCAGCCGCAACTTTATTCCCGCTGCCATACTTTTGTTTTCCATGAAGAAGCTTTCTATCAGAGTTATTATTGGCTTGTTTTTTTCAGTTATCGGTCTGGTATCGCTGTTGTTTACGCGCGATGCCCTGATGGCGGCCATCTGGCTTAGCTTTGGCAATGGATTGGTATTGTCTGACTTACGATTTACGGGTGTGGACGAGGCTGGGAGAACATACGAGAAGCCTATCCCGAAGGCGCGGACCTTTACGGCACTGTTCCTGATTGTGTTGGCTGTGCTGTTGCTGGCCTTCCAGATCTTTATGGATATGAACCGCTAAGCTTTCGGAAGATCATATCCGGCTCTGCAAAACAAAATTTACGTCAATAATCTCCTGCTCCCGCTTTAGCCGCAACCGCAATTTGCTGCCAGGCTTGCTATCGAGCAAGTTCAAGAGCTCCTGCAGCTGCAGCTCATTGCAGTTTTTCCCGTTGATATGAATAAGCTGATCGCCAGGCTGCACGCCCACCATTTTGGCCGGTGAGTCTTCCACTACATTCGAGATAATGTAAAAATTGGCACCGGGCAATGGCGTGCTCACCTCAAAGCCTGCCATGTTATAGTTGAAAGGCTCTTTAAATTTGTGGTTCGGGATGAGGGACATGCGCTTGTGCGGGTAGTCGAAAATCACAGTGAAGCGCTTGAGGATGTCAGAGCCAAGGTTGCCATTTCGCCCGCCCAGGTTCATGGCCAGTTTCACGGCCCCGGTATCGGGATAAGCTGCAGTGGGATTGTCCAGCTGGTAACGGCCAAGCCTAAAACTGCTCAGCCTCCCAATCTTTCCGTTAATGTCTCCGCTAAGCCCACGCCCCAAATAGGCATGCATTACTTTGGGCGGCAGTGTAAGACGCTCGTCGGAGGGCAGGTATAAGGAGAGGCTGTTGCTGGCTCCCGTGTCAACCACTAGCTTTACCTGCAGCGAATCGCCGTTATGCTGCCGGATGCTGCCGTATAGGTATGGCTTGGCGTCTTCTATGTAAAGGGGATACTCTTCAGCGCGCTTTTTTCTCTTTAGCTTAACATCTGGCCTATAAAGCGTTATGGTCTTGTTGCTATAGTTAATTTTTACTATGAAATTTTTAAAAATGTCATAGCCGATGATCCCGTGTACCGGCATCCCCATCCTCAGCGACAGGTCAAAGATGTCTTCCATCAGCACGAACACGGTGTGATGATCGCCCTGGATACCGCGCATGCTCATCATGTTGCCGGTGCTATGGATCGCCTCAATCGTATACCCCTCTCCCAGCCCCCTGAGCTTGATGCGGTTTGCCTCCACCAGCTCCAGCGAATCGGAGAAATTAAGCCTGGTGATGAGCGTGTTTTGAACCCCTGAGTCGAGTATAAAGTTGAGCGGCGGGGAATTGTTGATTTGAACGGGAATGACAATCAGGTTGTGAACCAGCTTAAAAGGCATTGTCATTTTCTTACGGTTTGAGGTAAAATAAACCGTATCACGGGCCTGGGCAGGCTGTGCCTTTACATCGCTGAAAAAGAGACAGAGGCAGGCGCAGAGTATGGCTGTGTAAGCGGCTAATCTCATGGGCGCATCATCTTATGGACTCCTATTGTTCCACCGTACATTTATATACGCATTGCCAGGTCAACAAGTATAGCTTTTCTACTGAAAATTAGCTTGTTACAACACAATTATTGTCTCCCATACATTAGCCCGGATGTATGAAACTTGCATCCTGTTCTGCAGTTTGTGCTCAAACGTTTGCTAGCCGGCATTCAGCTGTGGCTTCTATTGAACTCCTCTAATAAAATCACCCTTTACCGGCTGTACCTACAGCTGGTGTTAAAGGTTAAACAGTAAGTACGATTTGTATTTAATCGATGCTATGAAGCTGCTAAATCTTAGCTGATAGATCATTTTATTCATAAAACACGTGAATTTGCGTGAAAAAAGAGTTACCTTAAGGTATAACTCTTCTGAAATCCGAATTCCATATTTATACTTTACTAAGAAATGCACCTGATTGACCTTACCATATTTGTACTCTACATGCTGGCCATGCTGGGCGTTGGCTTCTATTTTCTGAAAAAGAACGAGGGCGCTGAGGATTATTACGTAGGCGGACGCAGCATGAGCAGCGGGCACATCGGGCTTTCGGTGGTAGCTACCGATGTAGGCGGCGGCTTCTCCATCGGACTCGGAGGACTGGGGTATGCCATGGGGCTATCGGGTTCCTGGATGCTGTTCACAGGCTTGCTCGGCGCCTGGCTGGCAGCGGTTTTCCTTATCCCGAAGGTGAAGGGGAATCCGGCTTTTGCAAGCTTCCTGACGTTTCCGCAGATCTTTGGCCACTACTTTAACGCCCGGGTGGCGCTGCTGGCCGGCATTATTTCAGCCATCGGCTATACTGGCTTTACCAGCTCACAGATTTTAGCAGGTGCCAAGTTGGCCAGCGGTACTTTTATCAACCTCGACCTGAACACTGCCTTGCTCGTGATGGGCATTATAGCAGTGGTTTATACAGTGATGGGCGGCATGAAAGCAGTGATTTACACTGATACGATTCAGTGGATCATCCTTATGGGCGGGCTCATCTTTATAGGCATTCCGGTGTCTTTTCTGGCAGTGGGTGGCCTGGATACACTTAACTTTTCGCAGATCTTTAACCCGGATTACCTGGCAGAGCAGGGCGGCAAAAGTATAACGGCCATACAAACCACCCTTCCCCCGGAATTCCTAAGCCTCACCAACATTACCTGGCAACAAATGGTGAACTGGGGCATTACCATTATCCCGATCTGGTTTGTGGGCATGACGCTGTACCAGCGCATTTACGCCAGCCGCGACGTGAAGACCGCCAAGCGAGCCTGGTACATTGCGGCACTGTTTGAGTGGCCCCTGATGGCGTTTATGGGCGTTGGGCTGGGCATCCTGTCCAGAGTGGCGGCAGAGCAGGGAATGTTCGAGGCTTTGGGTGCCGGCACGATGGTAGACCCTGAAACTGGCCTCCCGATGCTGCTGCGCACGGTATTGCCGGTAGGCTTGATGGGCTTGATGCTCTCCTCCTACTTTTCGGCTATACTTTCCACGGCTGACAGTTGCCTGATGGCTTCTTCGGGCAACATTGTTTCGGATGTGCTGAGCCATTTTTTCAAGATCGACCCTGACGCACCCAAAACCTTAAAGCTATCGCAGCTGGTAACGCTGCTGGTGGGTGCTTTTGCACTGTGGCTGGCCACCATGATGACCAATGTGCTCGATTTGATGCTCTACTCCTATGCCTTTATGGTGTCTGGGCTGTTTGTGCCGGTGCTGGGCGCGCTGTTCTGGAAAAAACGCAGCAGCGTGGCTGCTTTTTGGGCCATGCTGGTCGGCGGATTGGTGACTGTTATACTTCAGATTAACATGGTGGCTGCCCCTGCCCCGGATGCTGACATAACCGGCATAGCGCATACCTTAGTGTCCTACTTTCCGGCCGATGCAAAACAAACCTGGCTCAGTTTAAGCGAGTTTGAGCTGCGCGAATTGGTGCAAAGTACACTTTCTGCGCACAGCATCGTACATATTTCCTGGCTGGGTATCACTTTTGCCCTGCCCTTTAACCTGGACCCGAACCTGTTTGGCTTAACGGCCTCGCTTATACTTTACGTATCGCTTACCCTATTATATCCTGATAAAACAAAGAAAGAAACATGGCAGAAATCAACGGCATCAGCTACAACCGCTATACACCACAAGACCACGCAGGTCTGAACCGGGACGAAGTACTGGACTTCCTTTTTAAGCACCTGGACGAGTACGGCGATAAGCGCGAGGACATCGCCAAATGCATGGACTACGCGCTGTCATCAGCCGAGGGCAAAGGCGGGTCCGTGCTGGTAGCCCGTGAGAAGAATGAAGTAGTTGGCGCGCTCATCCTGAACAATACTGGCATGAACGGGTATATACCAGAGAACATTTTGGTGTATGTGGCCGTGCATGGGCGCACCCGCGGAAAAGGCGTGGGAAAAAACCTGGTGCAAATGGCCATTGACCATACCCAGGGCAGCATCGCGCTGCACGTAGAGCCCCAGAACCCTGCACGGCACCTGTACGAGAAGCTTGGCTTCTCGAATAAATATTTAGAGTATAGACTAATGAGATAACATGGCAGTTCTAAAGCTGTACCACGATAAACTGAAACACAATTACAACCACCTGGATGCGGTGTTCCGGGAGCATGGCATTGACTGGGGCGTTGTCACCAAGCTGCTGTGCGGCCACGAGGCGTTCCTTAAAGAGGTGCTGGCCCTGGGCGTGAAAGAGATACATGACTCCCGGGTGTCTAACCTTAAAACGGTCAAAAAAATGGCCCCGGATGTGCAGACCGTGTACATCAAGCCTGCTCCTAAAAAGAGTATTCCCGACATCATCACGTATGCGGATGTAAGCTTTCAGACGGAGCTGGAGATTATCCGGCTGCTGTCTGAGGAGGCGGTGCGGCAACAGAGGCTGCACAAAATCATCATCATGATTGAGATGGGCGACCTGCGCGAGGGCGTTATGGGCGAGGAGCTCATAGATTTTTATGAGCAGGTGTTTGAGTTGCCGGGCATTTCAGTGATTGGTTTAGGTGCTAATTTTAACTGCCTGCACGGGGTGATGCCCACGCAGGACAAGCTCATCCAGCTGTGCCTGTACAAGCAGATCATCGAAGCCAAGTTCAACCATAAAATCCCGTGGGTATCGGGAGGCACTTCGGTAACCATTCCGCTGCTGTTTAACCACCTGCTGCCCAAAGGCGTGAACCACTTCCGGGTGGGCGAGGCGCTCTTCTTCGGCCTGAACCTGTTCACGAACGAGACGTTTGAGAACATGCACGATGATGTGTTTGAACTGGTTGCCGAGATCATTGAGCTGACCGAAAAACCGATGATACCGAGCGGTATACTGGCGGAGAACCCCAGTGGCGAGAGCTTTGAGATTGACGAGAGCCTGTACGGCAAAACCTCCCACCGCGCCATACTTGATGTAGGTCTGCTCGACATCAACCCCAAGTTTTTATTGCCAAAGGACGAAAGCATCAGTGTGATTGGCGCCAGCTCTGACATGTTGATCGTAGAACTTGGCCAGAACGAGCAAAACTATAAAGTGGGCGATGTGCTGCGGTTTAACCTGCGCTACATGGGTGCTTTAAGTGTGTTGAACTCCCGTTACATTGCCAAAGAAGTTGTAAAGTAACGGACGGGAAAGTATAAAATCATAACAGCCGCAGCCTGCATATCAGGCTGCGGCTCTTTTTATGACCTGTCAAGGAGACAGCAAGGCATCCAGAAAGCCCATGTCTTCATCTCTTTTCTTCACCACCAGCAGCGGAATGTCCATATCGTGGCGAAGCACTTTCTCGGTAACGCTCCCCAGCACAAACAAGGCCGCCGCCGACATGCCCTTCGCCCCCATTACCAACAGGTCGGCGCGGGCGCGCTTTGCCTCCAGCACCACGAGTTCCCCAATATCATCTTCGTCCTCTTGCCGCACCAGCACGAGCTCCGCCCGCTCGCTTAGCTCCGGAAAGTGGTGCAGCAACTTGTCATACTTTTCCTGGGCAAACCCGCGCATGCGCTCATCAAACGCCTCGTAAGTCATACCCAGCGTGCGGTAACCCGTGGGCACCTGGTAGGCATGCAGGCATACCACATGGAGGTGCGGCAGAACGGCCGCCACTTTCAGCACACGCTCCAAGGCCATTTCACTGTAGGCAGAAAAATCGACGCTCACCACCACCCGTTGTAGTTTGGGCACCATATTCTCCGGCACAAACAGCACGCTAACGCGGCTGGTTCGCAGCAGTTTCTGGGGCAGTACGCCAGAGCCGCGCATCCGCAGCTTTCGCCCCATCAGGATCATGTCTATGTTCTTTACGTTCGCCCAGTGAAGCAGCTCTTTAACCGGGGTTCCTTCTTCTACCAGCACCTCAGCTTCTGTCTGTGGCAGACCGGCAAAGGCAGGCCCCACCTTTGTCATCATTACCCCACGAATTCCCTCATCAGCTGGCACCTTCTTAGGCTCTATGCCATGCAGCAGCTCGCCCGGCACTTCCAGACTTTTCTCCACATGTATAAAGTATACTTTCTCTACCTGCAGCTCCTGGCTCAGAAAAGCTGCGTAAGTTATCAATGTATCGTCCATTGCCGTGAGGTCCAGCCCCACCATCAGTCGGTTGATTGTGTCCATGGGTATAAGTTATTTAGGATTGATCATGTAGCTAAGCAATTGAAAACCTGCGTATACTATGCAGCCGTATGCAGAGGAAGGTACACAGGCGATTTTACTTTACATACGCTATCAGGCAAAAAAATATATAGAAATTACAGTTATGTTGGCAGCAATCCTACTTGGCCTTGTTACAGCCGCCGCTGCCCCTCTTCTGTACAGGTGGCTGGGCAAGTGGGTGGTCGTTCCGGTCGCGCTAACGCCCTTGCTGCTTTTCCTGTACTTTTGTGCCTTTTTGCCGCCCGTGCTGCAAGGGCAGGTGGCGACACAACAATACGACTGGGTGCCAGCTTTAGGGATCAACCTGCAGTTCCGGCTGGACGGGCTAAGCCTTCTTTTTGCCTTGCTCATCACCTTTTTCGGTTTGCTGGTTATACTTTACAGCAGTTCCTACCTGGCAGATGACCCGCTGCTGGGCCGGTTCTACCTGTACCTCACGCTGTTCATGACGGCTATGCTGGGGCTGGTGCTTTCGGATAACATCTTCTGCCTGTTCCTTTTTTGGGAGATCACCAGCATCAGTTCTTACCTGCTCATCGGGTATAAACAGGCGGAGAAGGAAGCCCGGGTAGCGGCATGGCAGGCGCTTTTGGTAACTGGTCTTGGCGGTTTGGCTTTGATGGCCGGACTCATCATATTAAGTATAGCTGCCGGTTCCTATACTTTCAGTGGCTTGGTTGGTGTGAGAGACCAGGTGCTGAACCATGTATTTTATCTCCCTGCCCTGCTGCTGATCCTGCTGGGATGCTTTACCAAATCGGCCCAGTTTCCTTTTCATTTCTGGCTGCCCAATGCCATGGCTGCACCCACGCCGGTAAGCGCTTATCTCCACTCGGCCACTATGGTTAAAGCGGGCGTTTATCTACTGGCAAGGCTTTCTCCTGTTTTGGCTGGCACGCAGGCATGGCACGATATACTTACCATTGTAGGAGGCACTACCGTGGTCATAGGAGCACTACTGGCCCTGCAACATACCGACCTTAAAGCCATACTTGCCTACACCACCATCAGCGCACTGGGGCTGATGGTAACGATGCTGGGGATAGGATCAGCCTATGCCGGTAAGGCCTTGCTGTTTTTCCTGCTGGCGCACGCCCTTTATAAAGGCACGCTCTTTTTGGTGGCTGGCAGCGTGGACCACAGCACAGGCACCCGCGAGTTGTTTAAACTGCAACGGCTGGGAGGGCCCATGAAGCTTGCCGGGCTGGCGGCTACGCTGGCTGCCTTATCCATGGCTGGAGTTATCCCCTTCCTGGGTTTTGTAGGGAAGGAGCTGCTGTATGAGGCCTCACTGGAGAACATAGGATTGCTACTCGTGAACATGATGGCCGGTGTGGCGTTTGTGGCTGTCGCGCTGCTGATGAGTTACCATGTCTTTTGGCGAAGAGGCCCTGACAAAACACCATTGCAACATGCTCCCGCTCTCTTCTTAAATCTGCCGCCACTTATCTTAGCTTTGCTGGGGCTGGCATTAGGGGCTACAGTCGGTATTGTTCCGGCACCCCTGCTCCAGCAAGCATACCAGGTTTTAGGTAACAGCCCTGGCGCAGAAATGAAAGTAGGGCTCTGGCATGGCTTTACGCGAGTATTTGGCTTAAGCCTGCTGACGCTGTTGCTAGGCCTATTGCTGTACAATGGACTGAACCGCGTGCGGGAGATCTCCACTGTTCTTGCTCCTGTTTACAAGTATGGCCCGAACGCGCTTTACCATCGGCTGTTTGAGTTGTTTCTGCATGGGGCGAAGGCATTTATACTTAAGCTTCAAAATGGCTACTTGCGCAGCTACGTCATGGTTACCATGCTCTTTTTTTGTGGCCTGATGCTGTTTATGCTTTGGCGCGATTCACCTGGCATTGACCTGAGCAAGCGTGTTTACCAGTTGCAGGAGATGCGCATGTATGAATTGGTGGTAATGTTCCTGGTCATAGCTGCGCTCGTTTTCCTGCTTGGCACCCGCTCGCGCCTGACGTCTATTGTGGTGATGGGCCTGGTGGGGTACGCAGGGGCGCTGTTTTACATACTGTTTGGCGCCCCCGACGTGGCGGCCACCCAACTCCTCATCGAGACCCTGACCGTGCTGATCTTTGTGCTGCTGCTGCATAAACTGCCGGCGTTCACGTATGTATCGCACCAGTTTAAGAAGTATAAGTTTATTGCTGTGTCTATACTTTTCGGCGCCATCATGACCTATGTTATGCTACTCGTGCAGCAACAGGCGCAGCCAAGTACGCTAAAAGAATACTACGGAGACAGCAGCTACGTCCTGGCGCATGGCCGCAACATCGTGAACGTAATTCTGGTAGATTTTAGGGGGTTGGATACGCTTGGCGAGATAACAGTGCTGGCCGTGGCGGCGCTGGGTATTTTTTCGCTGCTGCGCCTTAACCCCGAGAAAGGAGACAAGCCATGAGAACACTGATTTTTGCCACTACGATCCGTTACCTGACGCCGCTGTTCCTTATTTTCTCAGTATACATCCTGTTCAGGGGCCACAACCACCCTGGCGGAGGCTTTATTGGCGGGCTTATCGGTTCCATTGCCTTCGTTTTTCATGTTCTGGCACATGGCCCGGAGCGTACTGCCGGCACATATTTTCAGCTTACCTTTTACCACCAAAGCAGGCAGGAGCACTACAGCTTGCCGCGCCACATGTGGCAGCTGCTGCAGGCAAACACCTGGAACCGCGTAAAACAGGGCAGCCCTTCGCCGTGGCGGTATTACATGCTGCGCGTACGGCCTGCCTATATGATGGCAACCGGGCTACTGGTGGCGGCAACCAGTGGTTTTGCAGGCCTGCTGGCGGGGCTTCCTTACATGACTGGTTTCTGGCTACCCTTTAAACTCCCGTTGGTTGGTGGCCTGGGCACGCCGCTTCTGTTCGATACCGGCGTATACCTACTGGTGCTGGGCATGATACTTAAAATGGTCTTCACGATGTCTAAAGAATAAAACTATGGAAACGCTGCTCCCTTTCATGATTGGCACCCTGTTCGCTGTCGGGTTATACTTTATCCTGCACCGGCATTTGTTCAAGGTCATACTGGGGCTCATCCTCTTTGGGCTGGCCACTAACCTGTTCCTGTTCTTAGTGGGCGGCATCACCCGCGGTAGCAGCGCCATTATTCGCCAACATCATGAAGTAGCCGCAGAACCCTTTGCCGATCCCGTGCCGCAAGCCCTCCTTTTAACGGCCGTGGTGATTGGTTTTGGGATACAGTCCTTTGCCATCGTGCTCATTCGTCGGGTGTACCAGGCGTTTAAGTCAAATAACCTGGATGACATTCGAAAGGAAAACGACACCCGCTGATGGCCCTGACTGGTGCTGTTGCCTATGCTTTTACCAAGCCTTATCACCTTTATTTGAAACCTGCCTCTGTATGCATCCAGATCTACTGCTCGTGCTGCCCTTGCTGATCCCGCTCTACGGAACGCTGCTGTGCCTTTTTCTGTGGCAACGGGAAGTATGGCAATCAATCATGACAGGCGTGGTGCAGCTCTTATGGTTGGGTTCTGTGCTTTTACTGCTGCGGGAGGTGCTGTCTGCCCATGTTGTCTCCACCCAAATTGGAAACTGGCCGGCTCCCTTTGGCATTACCCTGGTGGCCGATATGTTTAGCGTGCTGATGCTGGTGGCTGCGGCCGTGGCGAGCTTGGCTGTTTATTTATACGCACTGCAGGGCCTGGATTTAACCAGGCAGCGGTTCGGGTATTTCCCGCTCCTGTTGCTGCTGCAAATGGGCATAAGCGGCGTTTGCCTTACCGGCGATTTGTTTAATATGTTCGTGTGGTTCGAAGTGCTCCTGATCTGCTGCTTTGCGCTATTAAGCCTCGGCGGAAGCAAATCGCAATTGGAGGGCACGCTCAAGTATGTGACCATCAATTTCCTGGCCTCAGGCTTGCTGCTCTCGGGTATAGGAGTGGTGTATAGCCTGTACGGGTCGTTGAACCTGGCTGAACTGGCAGTGCTCGTGCGGGAGCCTCACCACCCAAACCTGCCGCTGTTAAGTATGGCCAGTGTTTTCTTTTTGGTGGGCTTTGGGATAAAATCAGCAATTTTTCCGTTGTTTTTCTGGTTGCCTGCCTCGTATCACGCTCCCCCCATTGCCATTTCCGCCCTTATAGCGGGCCTGGTAACCAAAGTAGGCATCTATGCCTTTATCCGGTTGTTTACGCTTGTTTTCGTGTCTGATTCGGGAATAACGCTGCCCTTACTGGCAGGGCTGTCTGCTCTGACAATGCTGGTTGGGGTTATTGGCGCTGCCGCGCAAACCGATTTTAAAAAGATCCTCTCCTTTCATATCATCAGCCAGATTGGCTACATGCTCATGGGCCTGGCTATTTTTACGCCATTGGCGCTGGCGGGCAGCATTTTCTTTATCCTGCATAACATTCTTGTAAAAACCAACCTTTTCCTGGTTAGCGGATTGGTGGCGCAGCGTTACCGTACTTTTTCGCTCAAAAAGTTAGGGGGTGTATACTTGCTGCAGCCTGTGCTGGCACTCCTGTTTCTGCTCACGGCGCTGAGCTTGGCAGGCACGCCTCCGCTCTCTGGTTTTTGGGGAAAGCTGATGCTGGCCAAAGGTGGCCTTGAAGCCGGAAACTATATACTGGTAACGGTGTCGCTTGGCGTAAGCCTTATCACGCTTTTCTCTATGACAAAGATCTGGAATGAGGTATTCTGGAAGCCACGGCCACGGACAGACAGACCCGACACCATACTGCCGCCAGTGAGCAAGTTGAGGCGCCGCATGGCTTACCTTCCTGTTGTGTTCCTGTTGGCGTGCATACTGGGCATGGGTATTTTTGCCTCTCCTATTGTCCGCTTTTCAGAACGCGCTGCGGATGGGCTTTTGCAGGTACAGCCTTACACCGATACTGTTTTGGCTAAGAGTAAACCAGAACAGGTAGAAGAAAGTAAGCAGATACATGAAACTGCTCTTCATCCATAGTGCCCTAGCGGGAGCACTGGTCTACGTTTCCTTTAAGCAGAAACTAGGCCTGTTGCCTTACAATGCCGCCACCGCGGTGTTGCTGTTTTTGGTGGTGCTGTTTCTGTTATGGCTGACTTCTTACCTGTACAGGCGGACATATTTCATTAAACTTCCCAAACTGTTTTCGTTCCTTTTTTTCTTTTTCAAAGAGCTGTTAGTGGCTAACCTGAAAATAGCCTACGACATTCTCACGCCTCACTACCGCATGCGCCCCACCGTGCTGGCCCTGCCGCTGGAAGCCAGCTCAGATTTTGAAATAGCGGTACTGGCAAATTTAATAGGCTTGACGCCCGGTACGCTGAGCATCGACGTAAGCCCGGACAGACGCATACTGTACGTGCACACGCTGTACCTGTTCAACGACGATGCCGAGCAAATGAAGCAGCACATTAAAAACGGGTTGGAACGTAAAATCTTAGAGCTAACGACATGAGTATTTTCCAGATAACGTTGGTGGTGGCGATGGTGATGCTAAGCGTTTCGCTGATGCTGACGGCTATTCGCTTTTACCTGGGGCCCACTCTGCCTGACCGGGTGACTTCTTTCGACCTTTTTGTGGCTAACGTGATTGGCATTATTTTGATCTACACGGAGCTTACTGATAACCAGGACTTTATTGACGTGGCCATGATCCTGTCGCTCTTTGGCTTTTTGGGCTCCATTTCGTTTGCTTATTACCTTATGAGAACCACCAAATAACATGGAAATCAACTGGCTTCTTCTCCGCGAAATTATCAGCTGTGCGTTTATACTGATAGGCGTGTCATTTATGCTGATTGCCTCCATCGGCCTGCTTCGCTTTCCAGATTTTTACATCCGGATGTCAGCCATTACAAAAGGCTCTACACTGGGGCTGGGCTTTATTCTGCTAGGCATGGGCATTTACTTTAATCAGGCGGACGTGCTCCTGAAAGTACTGCTTATCATACTTTTTACCTCTGCTACTGCACCGGTAGCGGCCCACGTTATCGGTCGGACCGCGGTGCAGAACAAGATCCCGTTCTGGAACCGCACCGACTTATCAGAATTCAGGGAGTATTTGGCTAAATGGCACCTGGAGCAGCTTGTAAACCAAGACAAGTACCGGGAAGAAGAGCTCGCTAAGAAGCAGAGTGATGAGAGTGAAGTTGCTGATACCGCAGGAAAGGCCTGACAGACTCGGCATACTCGTGGCGTGCTTTAACTGTGGTAAGCACGTGGTCGGGATAAGTCAATGCAGTTAAGCTCCCCCCAAACACACAGCCCGTGTCAATATTGATTGTGTTGTTGCGCCAGCGCGGCTCGTGCACCGGCGTATGCCCGTATACTACGATGGCGTTTCCGCAATAATCCGCAGCCCAGTCCAGCCGTATGGGAAGGCCTTTGTCATCGGTTTCCCCTGTGGTGGGGCCATAAAGGCAAAGCTCGCGCACTACCTTGGAGCTGCGCCCGTGCAGCCGCTCCTCCAGGCCGGCATGCGCTATCACCAGCCTCCCTTCATCCAGAATGATGTGGTGCGGCAAACCGGACAGAAAATGCTTAACCCGTTCCCGGAAAACGGCATCGTAACTTTCCAGCTGCGCCTTCGTGAGCTCCAGCCCATGCCTTACCTGCACATTGCGGCCCAGGAGCATGCGCAGCAGTTTATCGTCGTGGTTACCGCTCACGCAGTACGCTATGCCCGCTTCCACCATGTCCATGACCAGGCGCAACACCTCCGGCGAGTTTGGGCCACGGTCCACTAAGTCTCCCACGAACAAAGCTTTGGCGCCATCCGGAACCTTTACCTCATACTTTGCCAGTTCTTTATCGAACGAGATGTCATAGCCCAGGCGCTGCAGCAGCTCCAGCAGCTCCTGCAGGCACCCGTGCACGTCACCTATAATATGAAAAGGGCCGCTTTCCTCGGGTAGCTCCAGATTAAAAAAAGGATGTTCTAAATTTTGCGTCATAAATATCTTTCTCCTACTCAGGCCCGCAGAACCGCCAGCATGTGCTAAGCAACTCTCAGGGCCATTAATTAAACAGCCTAAGGCAGCGATAGGTTAGGCAGCCGCCTATATTTTTTAAATCTGCGTTTAAAAGAGTGCAAAAATAGTTGGCCTTCGGGTATGGTCTTGCTAATTTTGCAAGAATAAGTTCTGGTGAAAGAATATTAAAAAGCTATAATGCCCTCCTCCTATAGAAGAATCAAAATTCCGCTCCTCTGGCTGCGCCGACATACCTCCAGCCGAGAGTTTATGCTTATTTCGAGTGCTTTGGTGGGGCTTACGGCAGGCATGGCAGCCGTTATACTCAAAACGATTGTCCATTACCTGTTTATAGCGCTTACTTACGGAGGAGGATTGCTGGAAAGGCCCGTCTGGCTGGTCGTGTTGCCATTAATCGGCATCCTTATTACAGTGGTAGTGGTGCAGACTTTTTTCAAGGGGAAGGTTGAGGGCGGCACCGCCGGTATACTTTACAGCATCGCGCAGAAATCGAGCATCGTTCGCCGCAGCAAGATGTACTCTTACGTTATCACCAGCGGCATCACCGCCGGCTTTGGCGGCTCGGCTGGTCTGGAGTCCCCGATTGTTGTGACAGGCTCTGCTATTGGCTCTAACTATGGCCGCTCTTATCACCTGAACTACCGCGAGCGCACCTTGCTACTGGCAAGTGGTGCGGCTGCCGGCATTGCCGCCGTGTTTAACGCGCCTATTGCCGGCGTTCTTTTCGCCATCGAAATCCTCCTGACCGATATCAGCATTTCGGCCTTCATTCCGCTGATTGTGTCTGCCGTGGTCGGAACGCTCTGCTCCAAGCTTATCCTGGAAGAAGACCTGCTGTTCTTTGTGGGGGAATCAGTTCCTTTTTCTGCCGCTAACGTGCCATTTTACGTGATGCTGGGCGCTCTCACAGGTTTAGTGTCGGTATACTATACCCGCACCGTGCATAGAATAGAAAAAGCCTTAGAGCCGCTGGCCGGCAAAGTATACCAGCGCGCCATAGTGGGTGGCTTATGCCTGGGCCTGCTCATCATGCTTTTCCCGCCGCTGTTTGGGCAGGGCTACGAGTCTATTAAAATGCTGGAGCTGGATAATGCCGATATGCTGCTGCGGGACAGCTGGCTTTCCTTCTTCGGCACAAACGAGTGGCTGGTGCTTTGTTTTACCGGTGCGCTTGCCCTGGTAAAAGTTATAGCCTCAACGCTCACGATTGAGTCTGGCGGTAAAGGCGGAAATTTTGGTCCTTCTATGTTTGTAGGCGCCTATACCGGCTACTTCTTCTCGAAACTGGTCAACCTGGTGCAGATCGGGAATGTGCCTATCAGCAGCTTTACGATGGTGGGGATGGCAGGCATACTTAGTGGTGTGATGCACGCCCCGCTCATGGGTATATTCCTTATTGCCGAGATCACCGGGGGCTATACGTTGATGATTCCGTTGATGGTCGTGTCGGCGACTTCTTACGCGGTGGTAAAATATTTTGAGCCTTACTCCCTGGAGGCTAAAAGCCTGGCGCAAAAAGGGCAGCTGCTTACCCATAACAAGGACCGTACGATCCTGCGCATCATGAAGATCCAGCACCTTATAGAGACAGATTTTCAACCGATTTCGCCGGAAGCCACGCTGGGGGAGCTGGTCGAGGTGATCGCCCATTCGCGCCGAAACCTGTTTCCGGTGGTTACCGCCAACGGCGAGCTGGCCGGTGTCATACTCCTGGAGAATATCCGCGAGATCATGTTTAAAACGGAGAAGTATGATATTGTGAAGGTAAAGGAGCTGATGATCAAGCCCCCATCCATTGTGCAGTATGACGACAGCATGGCGGACGTGATGAAAAAGTTTGACGAGTCCGGTGCCTGGAACCTGCCCGTGCTGCGCGACGAAAAATACCTCGGCTTTGTCTCCAAATCCAGCATCTTCACCAAATACCGCAAGCTGCTCATCAAGACCACCAACGTAACCTAATCTTTTTGGATTGAGAGATTTGAGGATGTGCAGATTATTTACTTGGCTGGATTAAACCTATAAGTTCTGGAGCAAAACAGAGTAACTGTCTTTCCTTAGTGCGGGATGTGGCTTATCATCCATTCGTAAGCCTACTTATACTTTACCAGTTGCTGAAGCGCCTTTTTATACTTGCTTAAGTATAATTTCCACATCTTCACATCTCCAAATCTATTCCTCCCTCCACAACTCTCCTTTTTTGATCTTTAGAGGCGAAGGGATGTTGTTGCGGTAGAGCTGTCCGGTGCCAAGGCCTTGTGGCATGGTGAGGCCATACTGCGCCGTGAATTGGGCAATAGCGTTTAGGCCGATGTTCGACTCCAGGGCCGAGGTCATCCACCAACCGATGTTTCTCTCTTCGGCCATCTGAACCCATGCTGCGCTGGAAGCCATACCGCCCACTAATGTTGGCTTCAGGATGATGTACTGCGGGTTTATACTTTCGAGCAAGTCGGCTTTCGCAAGCGGCTCCTGCACACCGATCAGTTCCTCATCCAGGGCGATGGGCACCGGCGTGTAGGCGCAGAGCTGGGCCATTTCCTGCACTTGCCCCTGCTTTATGGGCTGCTCTATCGAGTGGAGTTCATACTTTGCCAGGCGCTCTAGCTTCTTAAAAGCCTCCTGTGGGGAGAAAGCGCCGTTGGCATCCACCCGAACCGTCAGCTGGTCTGCGCCGGCCACCTCTCTTATGCGTTGCAACAGCTCCAGTTCTGTCGTAAAGTCCAGGCTGCCGATCTTCAGCTTCAGGCAAGTATAGCCCGCTTCCAGCTTCTGCTGTATCTGCTCCTGCATAAAATCGCGGTTACCCATCCATACCAAGCCATTGATGGGAATGCCCGCCTCGCCCCGGCTAAAGGCGTTTTCGTAGAGCAGTCCACGGCCGCCGTGCTGCAGGTCCAGCAGCGCGGTCTCAAGTGCAAAGCGTATAGCGGGCCACTCCTGTAGCTGCAGTCCCTGCGGCAGCTCCCCTCCTGCCACAAGCTCCAGCTTACCGCTGTTAACCTGTTTTACCACCTGTTGCAGCTTCTCTTCCAGGTCAGGACGGTAATCAATGCTTAAGCCTGCCAGTGGGGCGCACTCGCCCAACCCAAACACCTCCGGCACCGCATCATCCCATACTTTCAACAAGTATACTTTGTGCTCTTTGATGGCGCCGCGGCTGGTGCGGGCATCAAACTTAAACTGCAAAACATGGGAGGTATAGCTTAGCTGCAGGCTCATACGTTCAGGCTTTTAAAAGGCAAGATAAATCATAATTCCAAGAAATGCCGTAGAGGGATATAAAAGTGCCTTTTGCACTGGATTTATAAGCCGCTTCAGTTCAATAATGAGCGCGTATTTTTTCCCTTTTGATCCGATCTGTAGACTAGCCACATTCTACTAAACAACACATACATGAGCCTACTTACTGCCCCTGCCACACAAGAGCTTCTGGAGCGCTTTAACCAGATTCGGCAACGCACCGAAACCATCTGCGCGCCGCTGGAGCCCGAGGACACCGTGGTGCAGCCTATCGTGGATGTTAGTCCTCCCAAATGGCACATGGCGCATACCAGTTGGTTTTTCGAAACGCTTATACTTCAGCCATACCTGCCATCGTATAAAATTTTTCATCCGCAGTTCGCCTACCTGTTTAATTCCTACTACAACAGCCTCGGCAGCCGCGTGTTGCGCCACCAGCGTAGCACCATTACACGGCCTCCGCTGCGCGAGGTGCTGGCGTACCGCCAACATGTAAATGAGCACATGAACCGGCTGCTACAGGAGCTCCCGGAAGAGAAAGTGGCCGAGCTGCTGCCAATCTTTGAACTCGGGTTGCAGCACGAGCAACAGCACCAGGAGCTGCTCATCACCGATATCAAGTATATTCTGGGCACTAACCCTACCTTACCTGCCTACCTTCCGCGGCCAGCGCAACAGCGGCAAAGCGCCGCTACTCCGGCGCAATTTATGGAAGTGCCGGGCGGCAAGTATAAAATCGGCTACCAGGGCAGTGGCTTCTGTTTCGATAACGAGCTGGGCGTGCACGAAGTATACCTGGAGGATTTTGAGACCATGAACCGGCTGGTGACCAACGGCGAGTACCTGGCTTTTATGCAGGATGGCGGCTACACCGACTTCAGGCATTGGCTGGATGAGGGCTTTGCCATGGTAAAAGAACAGCAGCTGCAGGCGCCTTTGTATTGGGTGCAGCAGGACGGCGAGTGGCACCGCTTCACCTTGCACGGATTAGAGAAAGTGGACCTGAATGAGCCGGTCTGCCACATCAGCTTTTACGAAGCAGATGCGTTTGCCAATTGGTCGGGTAAGCGGTTACTGACCGAGTTTGAGTGGGAGGCGGCCACGCAGGTCTACCCGCCGCAGAAAGGCAATTTTGTAGAGAGCGAGCAGCTGGAGCCTCTAGCGGCTAACCCGCAGGCAGAGGGCGTACAGCAACTGTTCGGCGATTTGTGGGAATGGACGTACAGCGCCTATCACCCATACCCTGGTTTTTCCAAGGCGCCTGGCCCGGTGGGCGAGTATAACGGCAAGTTTATGATCAACCAGATGGTGCTTCGCGGAGGCTCCTGCGCCACACCGTCCAACCATATCCGCACTACCTATCGTAACTTCTTTCACCCTGACAAGCGCTGGCAGTACACAGGTATCCGGCTGGCCGCAAAAAAATAACCTTATGGATTTAATAACACCCTTAGCTCCCATGATAGAACTAGGCCGCCAAAACGATGGCTCCACAGACAGCAGCGCTTTTGCCCGTGATGTGGCGCAAGGCTTAGGTCAAAAACAGAAAACCCTCCCCTCCCGCTATTTCTACGACGGCACTGGCAGCAGGCTCTTCCAGAAGATTATGGAATTGCCCGAGTATTACCTTACCCGCAGCGAGATAGAGGTATTTGAGCAGAACAAGTATGAAATGGCGCGGCAGTTTTCAGGGGGCGGCTTCTTCCATTTGATTGATCTGGGAGCAGGTGATGCGCTGAAGACAAAGATCCTCCTGAAAGAGCTATCCAGTCAGCAAAGCAATTTCGATTATGTACCGGTTGATATTTCCGGGGAGGCCATGAAGCAGCTGTCGGAGAGTTTGCAGCAGGAGCTGCCGCAGGTAGCGGTAGAGGCCGTGGTAGGTGAGTATTTTCAGGCGCTGGAGTGGCTGCAAGAGAACAAATCCGGGCGTAAGGTGCTGCTGTTCCTGGGCTCAAATATCGGCAATTTTGAAACAGAGGAAAGTATAGATTTTCTGCAAAGCATCCGCAGCTATTTAAAACCCGGCGACCGGTTGCTGATGGGCGTAGACCTGCGCAAAAATCCGGATACGATTTTAAAAGCCTATGATGACGCAGCAGGTGTGACGGCCGCCTTTAACCTCAACCTGCTGCACCGCATCAACCGTGAACTGGACGCGGACTTCAACGTAGACCAGTTCTGCCACCATGCCATCTATAACCCACTGGAAGGCGTGATGCGCAGCTTCATCATCAGCAAAGTTGCCCAGGACGTGCATATCCGAAAGGCAAATGTTCGGGTGCATTTTGATGCCTGGGAGGCCATCCACACAGAGAACTCCTACAAGTATAGCCTGCCGCAGGTAGCGGAACTGGGGCAAAAATGCGGCTTTGCGGCTGAAACAGTGTTTTACGACAGCCGGCAAGGATTTGCAGACATACTTTTCAGTGTTCGTTAGAAAAGTATAACTTCACGGCTGCACTTTTTAAATCCATCTTATGGAGGTGATTTCGCTTGCTGGCGGCAGCAGTTACTTTACCAGCCCGGAGCCGGCCGTTTCTGCCGCTGTTGCTGCTCTTCATAACGCTAAAAATGAGTATGGCCCCACCGAAGGGTCTCTGGAGTTGCGCCGCAGCATCTGCCGCAGGTATGAAACTTATGGCCTGGCGCTGCCAGCGGAGCGGGTGCTGGTAACGCCGGGCGTTAAGCAAGCGCTTTTCAACCTTTTCTCAGTGCTGCTGCGCGACGAGGACGAAGTGCTAATCCCGACGCCTGCCTGGTTTGGCTTTCATGAACTGCTTCGCTACAGTCGCGGCAAACTGATGGAGCTGCCCACCCAGGCCATTGATGGGTATAAGCTGACGCCGGAAATGCTACGGCGGAGCATTAGGCCTAAAACGCGCATCCTGCTGCTCACTAATCCTGGCAACCCCACGGGCCGTACATATACCAGGGAAGAACTGGAAGCGTTGTTGCACGTGGTAAACGAGTACCCCGACTTATACTTTGTATCAGATGAAATATATGACTTTGTTACTTACGGCCAGCCTGTTACTCCTGCCCTTTGCTGCGAAGGGGCAAAAGCGGCAAGAACAGTCATCCTAAACGGCTTTTCCAAGTCTTTTGCCATGTCTGCCTGGCGAATAGGCTACATTATCGGCTCAAGCGACCTGATCCGAAAGTGCACCGACTTTCAGGCAGCTACTTTATCGGGCGTCAATGTATTTACACAGGCAGGCGCCCGGGCAGCTATGGAGAAGCGGGAGCAGGAGCTGCCCGCCATGCTGGAGGCGCTGACAGAGAACCGCCGCATCATGCAGAAAGGACTGGATGCCATACCGCACGTGCACTATTATCTGCCGGATGGGGCTTACTACTTCTTCCCTGACCTGAGCTATTACCTGAACCGCACTAGTATTACCGGCGAGCAGCTAAAGACAACGGCTGACCTTTGCCGGTACCTGCGCACTTGCTACAACCTGGAACTTGCCCCCGGCGACAGCTTTGGCTCACCGGGACATGTGCGCATGTCGTTTGCCGTGGAAAAACACCGTCTGCAGGATGCCATGCAGCGGCTCCGGCAGGGGCTTATGCTGCTGATTACTGCTTAAAAGCATAAATCAGGGGTACGTTTTATTCCAGTCAGCAACTATTACTTTATCAGATGCAGGCGCAGCAACTGCCACAAGCTAAGTCACCATTCCGTGCATGAAACATTCATATCCATCAGTGAAATCATAATTAATCACTGGTTTACGGTTATTTCCACTAATTTTGCGGCCGCTTACCCGAGACGCTGTGCTGCATGGATACCTTAACTTACAAAGAACATTTCTCTAAGAATTTTACGCTTGCCTACCCGGTGGTGCTTAGCCAGTTGGGGCATATTCTGGTAAGCGTTTTCGATAGTTTGATGGTGGGGCAGACCGGTACCGTGCCGCTTGCAGCAGCCTCGCTGGGCAACAGTATCTTTACCATCACCCTTGTCTTTGGCCTGGGCGTTTCGCTGAGCCTGACCCCCTTGATCGCCAGTGCAGACGGCCGCCGAAACTACACGCGCATTTCCCTCTTGCTGCTCAACGGCCTGGTATCCAACGTGCTGTTAGGCGTACTGCTCTTTATAGCCGGTTATTTTCTCTCGCCCTACATCACCGTGCTTGACCAGCCGCCGCAGGTGGTGGAGTTGGCCATACCATACATCAACGTGCTGTTCCTGTCCATGGTGCCGCTCATGGCGTTCCAGGCATTTCGGCAGTTTGCTGAAGGTTTATCCCTGACCAAGCAGGCCATGTACATTTCCATACTTGCCAATGGCCTGAACGTGCTCCTCAACTACATCCTGATCTTTGGAAAACTGGGCTTTGAGCCGATGGGACTTCTGGGGGCAGGTTGGGCGACTTTCGTATCGCGGGTGGTGATGGCACTAGCCATGGCACTTTGGGTGCTCTATGCCAAAAGGTTTATCATTTTCCGTCGATTCCTGCGACTGCGCCACCTTTCGTTCATCCACATGTACCGCATTTTTAAGCTTGGCCTGCCTATATCCGGCCAGATGATCTTTGAGATGGGCGCATTTAGCTTTTCAGCAGTGATGATTGGCTGGCTCGGGGCAAAAGAACTGGCAGCACACCAGATAGCCATCAACGTAGCCTCTGTTACGTACATGATGGCCAGCGGCATTGCCGCTGCTGCCACCATCCGGGTTAGCAACCAAAAAGGGCTCGGAAACTACAAGGCGATGCGTATGGCGGGCTACAGCAACCTGCTCATGGGAATCGTTTTTATGACGACAACCGGTTTGTTAATGGTTGCCTTAAACCAACAGATCCCGATGCTATACATTGATGACCAGGCGGTGATAGAACTTGCTGCCGGGCTGTTGGTGATCGCGGCGCTTTTTCAGATCTCGGATGGAGTGCAGGTAGTAGGTCTTGGCGCGTTACGGGGCCTGGAAGATGTACGAATCCCTAGCCTTATTTCGTTACTGGCATACTGGGTGGTGGGGCTGCCGGTAGGTTACCTTCTCTGTTTTAAAGCCGGATACGGTGCGCTTGGCATCTGGATGGGTCTTTTAACGGGCTTGACGATTGCTGCTATCTTGCTCACACTGAGGTTTAAAACCTTGAGCAGAAAGATTATGCTTCGGTAAAGTACAAATTCTGGCACTTTTTAACGGTTGCCTCTGTTGCCCTAGCACAACTGTTTCAACTTTTAGCCAAAGTTATACATGCTTACCTTTACTTTATTCCTGTCGTTATGGGCAAGAATACTGATGCCCTTGCTACACCTGTTTGGCAATGGGTCAGTGCATGCCACCTCTACTCCTTCTTCTTCTGCCACTACGGAAAGTGCTATACTTGAGCAGGTTACATGGTCAGAGAAACGACCTTTGGCCTGGGCCGACTTCAAAGGCCAGCCCGACGATGCCAACCCGCACCATGCCCTCACTGCCGCTAACCTGGCCGTAGATGCCAGTTGCAAAAACAACCAGTTCAGCTATGATGTCAAGTGCGTTTTCCTGCCGCATGCATCCTGGACGAAAAATAATGCTTCCGATATTCTTCTGGCGCACGAGCAGCTTCATTTTGACCTGACCGAGGTACATGCCCGTATGCTTCGTAAAGACCTCAAACAACTTGACTGCTCCGGGGTAAAAGCAGATTTGAAGCCGCTGGTATCAAGGGCTTTCCAAGACTGGAAAGCGGAACAGCGCAAGTTTGACGAGGATTGTCAGCACGGATTGGACAAGGAAAAGCAGCAGGAGTGGTCGGCCGCCATTTCCAAACGCTTAATACAGCTCCAAGCTTACCGTATAGAAAAGTAGTTGTCTTAGCTTTTGGCTGGTCCCAGGTTAGTATGTGCCGGTCCGGTAACTACTTTGCCAAAAGGATCGAAGCGGGAGCCGTGGCAAGGGCAATCCCAGGAGCTTTCCACGCTGTTCCAGCTTACTACGCAGCCCATGTGCGGGCAAACGGCGGAGCACTGGTGCCTCACACCATCCTGGTCGCAGTACACAGCCACTTTGGTAGCCCCTTTGCGCATGATCCTGCCGGTGCCAGGCATGACCTGCTGCGGATCGTCTACTTCTCCTGAAGTCAGGTAGTCCTTCATCTGGGCTGCCACGTTCAGGTTCTCCTTCAAAAACTCACCAGCTGATTTCAGGTTTACGCGGCCCGGGTCATACAGCTTCGCCCATGGGTTCGGGCGGTCCATGATCAGGTCTGTGATCAATATGCCGGCAATCGTTCCGTGCGTCATGCCATGGCCTGAGTCGCCGGTGGCAATGTAGACATTCTCCGTATCACCAGGGTTACGGCCAATATAGGCCAGGCCATCCACAGGCTCATACACCTGGCCAGACCAGCGGTAAAGTACTTCTTCGGCCATCGGAAATTTAATGCGCGTCCACTTCTCCAGTTCCTGCAGGCAAAGTATAGGGTGCTCATGCTGCCCCGTTTTGTGATCCTCCCCCCCTACTATCAACAAGTCGAAGCGCTCATCGCCGGTCGTGTTCTTCTGTAACCTTACATAATGATAAGGATCTTTTAAATCCCAGTACAAGGCATCAGGCACAGAATCTTTTGGCACCTGCACGCCAATGGCATAGGTGCGATACGGCGCCTGCTTGGTATGAATGGCAAAAAGATCGTTGACCGGGGTGTTGGTAGCTACCACCAGCTCATTAGCTGTGACAGTGTGTCCGTCAGTGGTTATAGCGGTATTAACGGTGCCTGTATCAAATTTTCTGACATGGGTGCCGGTATAGATGCTACCGCCGTGCTTGATGAATGCCGTGGCGAGACCAGTTAAATACTTCATCACATGGAAACGCCCTTGGTTCGGGTAGTGCAGGCAAGGCAATGAGCTTAGTGTCTCCACAGGGCAATGCTTCCGCAGTACCACGTCGGTCCAGCCTATCTGCTGCAGGGCCTCCAGTTCCTGCGTCAGTTTTTCCTCCTCTTCCGGGTTGGTAGCTACCAGGTAGCCATCTACCCGTTTAAAATCACAGTCGATGGACTCGTCCTTAGCGATAGCCTCAATTTTGTCAATAGCCTGGGCATGGCTTTGGCAGGCAAGGCGCGCGCCGTCCTTTCCAAACAGCTTGGTAAGGTTGTAGAACTGCTCGTCCAGCGCATTCGATAAATGGGCGGTTGTACGGCTGCTTTCGCCGCCGCCGATTTCTTTAGACTCCAACAGCACGACCTTTTTCCCTTCCTTGGCCAGGAGGTAGGCTGTTGTGAGGCCGGCGATGCCACCGCCTACAACACATACATCACAGCTAACATTGTTCTTCAGCGGCTTGGTGTCAGGCAACTGTACATGGTTGATCCATACGGGGAAGGTGGCTCCGGATTCTTTTTTCATAGTTTATACTTTGTACTTGTGGCAGAAAACCGGACCGCTGGCCGCGCCAGAGCACCCGGATGCATAGAATTACGAAGCACCCGCCCTTATGTTGCTGCAAGGCCCAATCCAGGCCAGAGGATAAGTTTATGAGCTTTCAACTGGTGTTAGAGAGGCCGCGGCTTGGGACCTTTACAGCTTCTTTTTATCTTAGTGGCCTCCCAACAACAAGACAAAAACAATGGACATACCGAAACAGGCGGCAGAAGAAATAAGCTGGCAGGATTTTGAGCGAACTGACATCCGCGTAGGCACTATTACTGCCGCAGAGGATTTTCCGGAGGCACGGCGGCCTGCTTACAAGCTGCAGGTGGACCTTGGCCCGCTTGGAATTAAAAAAACGAGTGCGCAGATAACCAAGCTTTATACTCCTGAAGAATTGGTAGGCAAACAGGTGCTTTGTGTTACTAACCTGGGCAAAAAACAGATCGGAAAGTTTATGTCAGAGATACTGGTTACAGGATTTGCCGACGAGAACGGGGACATTGTGCTGGCGCAACCGGCCAGCCGCGTGCCCAACGGAAGCAAGTTAAAGTAGCTATTGCCTCTAAGGCTTCTGCTCCTTTTTAAGCTTGGCCTTAGACTCCCGCACGCTAAGCGTGTCCACTATCTCTTCATACAAGGCGTCCATTTCGCTCAGGTGGGTCAGGTAGTAGTTGTAGGTGCTCTTAAACTGCTCCTCCGTTACGTCGTGGTTCTTTAGAATACGCTCCTGCTCTGTGTTAAACACCATGATGGCGGTATCCGGATGTATAATATTGGCCTCGATCAGGGCCTCCGTGGTATGGATATCCGCTAAAATGCGCACCATCTCCCCCTTCGGGATCATGTTTTCTGGCTTGCGGCTCTCCTCGGGTTTGTTGCAGCTAAACAGGCCCAGGCAAAAAAGTAGGTTGAAAAGTTTTTTCACGGATGCATATTACGAGTTTATCGCTTAATTTTAAAATCAGACTGCAGCTTACCTTCTCATGAGAGAGCTTGTAAAGAAGCTACGAAAGTACGAAATACGAATCCGCAAGGCCATCACCACGCAAATGCAGGGCGATTTTCACTCGGTGTTTAAAGGCACCGGGCTGGAGTTTGACGACGTGCGCGCCTACCAGTATGGCGATGATGTGCGGTCTATAGACTGGAACGTATCTGCCAAAGGGCACGGCACCTTCGTCAAAACCTACCGGGAAGAGAAAGAGCAGTCGGTTTTCTTGATGCTGGATGTGAGTGCCTCGCAGCGCATCGGCACGGGCCCGCTGCAGAAGCTGGACATTGGCAAAGAGATCTGCGGGGTGCTGGCCCTCTCTGCCGCCCGGCAGCAAAGCCAGATCGGCGTCATCTGCCTCTCCGACAGAAAAGAGAAGTACCTGAAGCCTGCCAAAGGCATTGAGCAGGCTTACACGATCATTAAAGCGCTGAGTGAGCTCGAGCCGAAATCCTCAAAAACAGATCTGGCTGCCGGCATCCGCCTTACCCTCGACATCATCAAGCGCCGCAGCATCATACTACTGCTGTCTGATTTTGTGGATGTAAACTATGAGAAAGAGCTGAGCATGCTGGCCCGCCGCCACGACCTGATTGTGCTGCACCTGCAGGATGTGCGTGAGCAAACGCTGCCGGCAATGGGCATTGTGCCTATACAAGACAAAGAAACTGGCCGCACACGCTGGCTGAACACATCCGGTAAAGAGTTTCAGGAGCTATACCTGCAGCAGTACCGGCAGAACCAGGAGCAGCTGGTGCGCCTTTGCCATAAGTTTCAGGCAAATTACTTGGCCATCAACACCAACGAAGACTATGTGCCGCAGCTGGTCAACCTGTTCAGGCTCCGAAACAAGATCACCAAGAAAAGTGCGTAACTGGATACTTCTATTGCTGCTGCCCCTGGGGCTGATGACGGCGAACGCGCAAGAATACCTGCAACCCCAGGGCTCGTTTGGCCGGGATACGCTTCGGCTGGGCGAACTGGTAAAGTATACCCTGGTGCACCGGCATGCTGACTCGCTGGAGGTGGTGATGCCTGCAGAGAGCTACGATTTCAGCCCGTTCGAGCTGGTGCAGTATAATTACTTCCCGACACGTACCAAAGCCGGTATCAGCACCGACAGCGCCGTTTATACTTTGCGCACGTTTGAGACTGACTCGCTGCAGCAACTGGCTTTGCCGGTGTTTGTGTTGAGCGCAAAGGACACGCTGCAGGTATTTACAGAAGCAAAGACTTTATACTTGCAGCAGATGGTAGAGCAGGTGGAAGAACCGCTGCAGGTGAAAAAAGACACAAAGTTAGCCCCCGTGGCGGAACGCTTTAACTGGCCTCTTATGCTGCTGTGGGTCGTTACCATCGTTGCTTTTATCGCCTTGGTGTGGCTTGTTTTCGGGCAGTCTATCAAACGACGGTACAAGCTCTACCGGCTCCGGAAGGACCATGTAAACTTTGCCTCCCGCTTTAACTCGCACAAAGACCGTTTCCAGAAATCCGGTGTTCCGGCCAGTCTCGAAAAGGCCGTTTCGCTTTGGAAAAATTACCTGACCAAGCTGGAGCGCAGCGCTATCAACTCCTTTACCACCAAAGAGATCGTGGAGTTCTATAACAACGACGAAGAAGTGAACACAGCCTTGCGCATCTGCGACAAAGCCATTTACGGACACCTGCAATCGGAGGCGGAAGGTGAGACAAACCTGGCGTTGAGCATGCTGCGCCGTTTTTCGAAGGAACGCTACCAGACACACCGCGAACAAATCAGAAATGCAAGAAATTAGCGGCGATCTATGGGGTTGGCTAAGCCTGGAGTGGTTTAGTTTTGATACGTTCCGGTCTTTTGACTGGATGTATCCGCTGGTGCTGTACGCGCTGCCCCTTGTGCCCATACTTTTTATTCTGAAGTCCGTCCTTCGGCGCAACACCCGTGTAAAAATTGATATGGCTACCTTTCAGGGCGCAACGGGTTGGCAATGGAGCAGCCTGCTGAGATTTATACCACGGCTGGTGTTCATGCTGTTTACCATGCTGGTAGTGGTTGCGCTGGCAAGGCCGCAGCTTATTAATGAGCAGGTAGAGCTAACCTCAGAAGGCATCGACATCGTGCTGGTCATGGATGTGTCAGGATCGATGGAGCTCAGGGATTTTGAGCCGAGTCGCCTGGAGGCTGCCAAAGACGTGGCGATAGATTTTATAGATGGCCGTGTGCAGGACCGGATTGGGCTGGTGGTTTTTGCCGGCGACGCGTATTCGTTGGCGCCGCTCACCACTGACTATGACCTGCTCCGCGAAAGTATAAACTCCATGGCTTTTAAGATGATCCCAAACGACGGAACGGCTATTGGCAGTGCCCTGGCCGTAGCCATTAACCGCATGCGCGACTCCAACGCCAAAAGCAAAGTCATCATCCTGATCAGTGACGGAGAGAACACTGCCGGAAGCCTCGACCCTAAACTGGCGGCCCAACTGGCCTTTGGCTACGGAATAAAACTTTATACGATCGGCATTGGTAAAGACGGTAGAGTGCCTTATGATGTAGACGCCGCTGGTAGGGTGCTGTATATAGAGACGCAAATGGACGAGACAAGCCTGCGCCAGATCGCCCAGACTGGGGAAGGGCAGTTTTACAGGGCAGGCAGCAAAGACGCGCTGCAGCAGGTGTTCCAGGATATCAACCGCTTAGAAAAGACAGAGGTAAAAGAGAAGCGCTTCCGCGATACCAAGGATTATTACCAGGTGTACCTGAAGTGGGCGCTGCTCGCTCTGGTGGTATGGATGCTTTTGAAAAACACGTTCATCTCCAACGTTTTGGAAGACTAAGAAAGGTTAGAGCGTTAAAATATTAGATAATTAGAAGGTTGAGGGTGATAGACTCAATCGCACTTTCGGATTTTTACTATAAACTATGAGCATTAAGGACAACATTTTATACTTTGATGAGCAGCTACGGCAGTCCCCCTGCCGGTTGGTGGCCGTTTCTAAAACACACCCTGTAGAGGTAATAAAAGAAGCGTACGATGCCGGGCACCGCCTGTTTGGAGAGAACAAAGTGCAGGAGCTAGTGGAGAAGTATGCCCTGCTGCCGCACGACATCGCCTGGCACCTGATCGGGCACCTGCAAACAAACAAAGTAAAGTATATCGCCGAATTTATAGATACCATTGAGTCGGTGGATAGCCTGAAGCTGCTCGTGGAGATAAATAAGCGGGCCGAAATGTATGGCCGCACCCTGCCCATCAACTGCATGCTCCAAATTTCCATAGCTGATGAGGAGACAAAGTATGGCATGAGTTGCGAAGAGGCTGACGCCCTCCTGCAGTCGGTGGAGTACCGTAGCATGGAGTATGTGCGCATAACCGGTGTGATGGGAATTGCCACCAATACACCCCATGAAGGAAAGCTGCGCCAGGAGTTCCGCCAGCTGCGCTCCTGCTTTATGTACCTGAAAGAGAAATTCTTTGTTGGGAATGATGACTTCAGGGAAATATCCATGGGTATGACCTCTGACTGGAAAATTGCCGTAGAGGAAGGAAGTACGATGATCCGGGTGGGCAGCGGTATTTTCGGTGCCCGGGATTATAGTAAAAAGTAGCTTATCTGAAAGCTGTACTTTAATAGGATGCATCATTGATGAACATTGCTAACCATCCGTTTTATACTTGTTATCGCATGCTTTGCCGTTAGCCTGATGCCAAACAGACAAACTGCACCTCTCCCGGACTTTGATTTGGAGGGGCACCGGGGAGCGCGCGGACTGATGCCGGAGAATACAGTGCCAGCGATGCTGCTGGCGCTGGAACTGGGCGTTACCACCCTGGAAATGGATGCACACATTAGCCAGGACGGGCAGGTGCTCCTCTCCCACGACCCCTATATCAACCCCGCGCACGAGCTTTTGCCCGAAGGCGCTGAGCTAAAAAAATCTGATGCAGGCAAGTACGTGCTCTACCAGATGCCTTACAGCCAGATTCGCACCTTTGATGTGGGCTCTAAGTTTTACAAGAAGTTTCCGGAGCAGCAGCGCATGAAAGCCTCTAAACCGCTTCTCTCGGAGGTGATCGATACCGTGCAAGCTTATATACGGGAACATGCCGTGCCGCAGGTTTTCTATAACATCGAAACTAAGTCTACCCCTGAAGGCGACGGCAAGTACCACCCTGCACCCGAAGCCTTTGTAGATAAGCTGATGGCTGTGATTGATACGAAGCAGATTCGGCCTTATGTGATCATTCAGTCTTTTGACGTGCGTACGCTGCAGGTGCTCCATCAAAAATATCCGGACGTGAAAACATCCTTACTGGTAGAGAACCTGAAAGGCTTAAAAAGAAATCTTACGGAGCTTGGCTTTACGCCTACCATCTACAGCCCCTACTATAAAGTGGTAACGCCGGCACTTGTAGAGGCCGCACATGCACAGGGTATTAAAGTTATCCCCTGGACGGTGAATCGGTTAAAAGAGATGCGGCGTTTAAAGAGCTTGGGGGTAGATGGCCTTATTTCAGACTACCCCAATTTATACCCTAGTTTGTAGGTAGCGTAGCCCTGGCTATTTGTAGTAAAGAGATTTTTTGTAATTTGTCTGATAAACCAAAAAAGCACATTTTATGACACAGCAGGCCAACACCATCGAGCACAAGTACCACGACTTTATCAAGCATGTTGTGCAATCGGAGAAAGTCTGGGGCCTGACGAAAGATGAAACCTGGGCCACCTCCAGCTCCTCTGAGTATGAAGACACCGAAGTGATCCTGTTCTGGGATAGTCAGGCGGGAGCTGCTGCCTGTGCCGAAGACGAGTGGGCAAGTTATACGCCGGAGTCTATCAGCCTGGTGGAGTTTCTGGAGAACTGGTGTGTGGGCATGTATGGCGATGAGCTTTTGGTTGGCACCAACTGGAGCCCGGACCTGGTAGGGAAAGAAGCGGAGCCGCTGGTAGTAGCCCTGGATGTTGTTACACAGTTAAAGGCAGATAACAAGAACCTTGACTTTACGCAGTACGAGAGCCAGCAAGAGTTTGAGGACCAGCTGATCGAGGCGCTGGAGGCAGAGTAAAAAAGTGCATTACGTGCTTTTTTCGTCCTGTTGCCATACCTTTGAAGCATCAAACGAATAGCCGCAACTAAATCCCTTATCGTGACCCAGAAAGCCATTCTTTTAATTGCCAGTGCCCTTGGTGCGCTCTCTGTAGCCATCGGCGCCTTTGGTGCCCATGCCCTGGCTCCCATGCTGCAGGCCTCCGGCCGGGTAGACACTTTTGAGACCGCTGTAAAGTACCAGATGTACCATACCCTGGCCTTATTGGCAGTAGGCTTGTTACTTTTTCAGGTGCAGCAGCCGGCGCTACAGGTAGCGGCCTGGTGCTTCTTTTTGGGGATACTGGTTTTCTCGGGCTCCCTTTACATACTTTGCGCCACCGGCATTACCTGGCTTGGCGCCATTACCCCTATTGGCGGCACCTTCTTTATAGTTGGCTGGGGAGCACTTTTCTACGCGATACTGAAAGCTTTGTAGCCCATAGAGTCCCCTCAATTACCCTCCCCCTGTTGATACTGAAATCCTACAGCGGGAATGTAGAAATGGGTAATAAGTTATAGTTATGATTTTATAAAGCAAGAGGCCAATCCCTTAAACAGGATTGGCCTCTTGCTTTTGGTGAGCTGCGTACTTTATTGCTTTGATGCGCTGGCAGCTGCTTTGTCTTTGATGTTCGTAACGATGTACACATACTTGGCGCCGTCAGCGGCGTTAGAGTGTACAGTAATGGCTTTCTTTTGTTGGCCCATTTTGCCCGCGCTGTTAAACTTAGCCGTCACAAAACCGGTTTTACCGGGCATCACCGGCTCTTTAGACCAGGCTGGGGTTGTGCAGCCGCAGGTTACGTCAACGCGCTCAATTACCAGGGGCTGCGTGCCTGTGTTCGTGAATTTAAACGTATGCTCTACCACATCGCCTTGTGCGATATCGCCAAAGTTAAACTCCTTTTCTTCGAAGGTAAGCGATGGGCCGTTAACTGCCTGCTCCTGCGGGGCAGTAGCTTTTGGTTTTTCTTGCGCCATAGCGCCACCGGCAACAAGCGCGGCAAAAGCAAAAGAAAGGACTAATTTTTTCATATTGAGATTTGTTTGTAGAGGGTTATTTTATACGAAAATATAATATACTGCCCTAGTATGTAAAACGATACAAATTAAGGATTTCTTTTGTCAGTTAACTAAAAGTTGCTCGTTAAAGTTCAGCAGGTAAAGCTCTTCTGAAGAGCGGGTAAGGGCTGTGTATAGCCAGCGGGCAAATTCCTCGTTCACCATGTCCTCCTTCAGAAAGCCCTGGTCCACGAATACGGCCTGCCACTGGCCACCCTGCGCCTTGTGGCAGGTTAGCGCGTAGGCAAATTTCACTTGCAGCGCATTCAGGTAGGGGTTCTTTTTCAGCTCTTTGTAGCGCTCTCTCTTGTTGCCAATGTCCATGTAATCCTGCAGAACCTCCTCGTACAGCTTCTTGTTCTGGTCCGAGGGCAGCGCCGGGGCGTCTGTGTATAGCGTGTCCAGCATGATCTTTACTTCCTCTTCCTGCGCATCGGGGTAGTCCACAAATCGGATTCTGATATCGGCAAAGCGAAAACCATACATGTCCTCGTAGCGGATGATCTTGGTGACCTCCACAAAATCGCCGTTGGCCATAAAGCCGATGTCGGAGTCTTTGGGCAGCCAGAAATAGTTGTTGCGCACGATCATCAGGTAATCGCCCACGCCCAGCTCATCCTCGGCAAAAAATATGCGCCGCCGGATGTGCTGGTTATACAGGTTGGCGTTTTTGTTGGAGCGGCAGATAACAATGGTGTTTTCAACGCCAAACTTGTCATAGGCGTAGCGCAGGCCGTCCTCCAGCTTCTCGCCGGTCATACGGTAAATATCGCGCCAGCCTTTCGTAAACAGCTTGATGTCCAGCTTCTTCTGTTTCATGCGGTCGCGCAGCTGGGTGGCGTTCATCAGGATGCCCGAGGCCTCTGCCTGTCGCATCACCTGGCGCAGCTCCAGCTGCTGCACCTTGCAGCCAAAGTTCTGCTGCATGTACTCCGCATCCAACGAGGGGCTGAGGGCCTGCCCTACCGGCGGCAGCTGGGCCGTGTCGCCGATCAGCAGCAGCTTGTTATTCTTTTTGGCAAACACGTACTGCAAAAGGTCCTGCAGCAGGCCATTCTCCCCAAAGCCGCTCTCGTCTGAGATCATCGAGGCTTCATCCACAATGTACACCGTATTATCGGTTTTGTTGGGCATGCGCGTAAAAGCTAGTCCCTCTGAGAAGGGGTTAGCGGTTTGGCGGTAGATTTTTTTATGAATAGTAAAGGCGGGCCGGCCACTGTAACTGCTCATTACCTTCGCTGCCCGACCGGTTGGGGCCAGCAGCACATACTTATAGCCAAACTTGTTCAGGATCTTCACCAAAGATGTGACGACCGTGGTTTTACCCGTACCGGCATATCCTTTCAGCAGGAATACCTGCCGCTCATCGGTCTTATTAAGTATAAACTCATCCAGGCTGGCAAAGAGCTTCGCCTGGTCCTCTGTCGGTTCAAAGGGGAAACTGTTTCGTAAGGCTTCTACCGGGCGCATGGTGTAAGTTAAAGAGTTAGGAAGGTGAAAAAGTAAAGTGGTAAAATCTTCTCAGACAAGAACAGTAAAAGGGCGCAAAAAGATCAGGATAAGTATGAATTCTGCCGTCAACTTATACTTTAGAAATATCGCCTATTTGTTTAGTAATGCTTTCCGGCTTGATGGTGGCCATGCTGGCGCTGGCTTTGGCAATAAGCTGTGGCGGGTGCTCTCCTTCTGCGGCATATACTTCCGCTTCGCAAAAACTTATCCGGCGACCCTGCTTCAGCACATAGCCCTTGGCAATCAGCTTATCGCCCACCCCCGGGTGAAAGTAGGACACCTTGATCTCGGCGGTAACTACGTGGTGGTCTTTCGGGACAAGGCTGACAGCTGCAAAACCAGCCACTATGTCGGCCAGCGTGGCAATAACGCCGCCGTGGGCAAACCCTTTGTGCTGCCTGTGCTTTTGCTCCAGTTTTATTTCTCCTTCTATCCTGCCTTCTTCTATCTTTGTAACCGTAAAGCCAATGAGTTTCATGAACTCCTGTCGCTCCAGCTTTACGCGTATGTCAGACTCAAAATCTGGATTATACGTTTTGATCATTCTGTAAATTTACGACCATTTCAGCCTTAAACCAACCATGCCTGACTTAAACCCTGCCGCCGCTGCCTACGCCGAAAAACTTCGGGTGCGTGTTTGCGGCATCTGTGTGCAAGACCATAAACTGCTGCTGGTGCGCCACGGCAGCACCATTGGCAACAATGCTTTTTGGGCGCCTCCTGGCGGTGGCTTAGCGTACGGCGAAAGTATAAAAGAGTGCCTGAAGCGGGAATTTGAAGAGGAAACAGGCCTCCAGGTAGAAGTAAAGCGTTTTCTGTTTGCCAATGAGTTTCTGCAGGAGCCGCTCCACGCCGTTGAATTCTTTTTTGAGGTGAACGCTGTAGGAGGAAGCTTGAGGACCGGCACAGACCCCGAGGCCGGCCCAGACAGGCAATTGATCGAACACCTGGAGTGGCTGACGGTGAAACAGATACAGCAGATCCCGTTTGCCGACAAGCACCGCTCCCTGCAGTTGCTTTTCTCGCTGGACGACCTTTACGGGCTATCGGATTATTTTATCCCATAGAGCAGCGCCCGCTGCCTTTTGCCATAATTTTTTTATACTTGCAGGAAGGCTTTCCGGCCACTAAGCATATACAGTCGCTTTATACTTTGAACACCATCCACACACACTACAGGCTTTCGCACCGAATCGAGGACGAGGCTTTCTCCCTGACGCAGGCGAGCCAGTGCAATTTATACATCGCCCTCAGCCAAAAGGCCATACGGTTGGCTGTCGTTAACCTGGAGCGAAACAAGTTTGTAGTGCTGGAGGATTATGAGCTGATCACAGTCTTCTCACCCCTACAAGTGGGCGAGCAGCTTCGGCTGATAGCGCAAGAGAACCCGCTATTTGACCAGCAGAACTGGAAAAACGTCCGCGTGTCTGTTAGCAACCCGCACTTTACGCTGGTGCCCGAAACCCTCTACGATCCCGCCCACCAGCTGGACTACCTGCGGCTGCACTCCGACCTTAACCCGCAGCTCGACGATGTGATGTGCTTCCGCCACGGCGGACTGGAGGCTATAAACATTTTTGCCCTGGATAATGGATTGCACGAAGCGTTGCGCGAGGTCTTTACAGAAGATAACTTGCAGGTGGTGCACCTCACCAGTTCCTTCATCCGGAGCGTGCTGCACCAATCGCCGCGCATGCCGCTGCGCAGCATGTTTGCCTTTGTAGAGCGCAATTTTGTTACCCTGCTGGTTGTAGGCCCAACGGGGCTGGAGTTCTGCAACATCTTCCAATATGTCAGCCCGGAAGACTTTATTTACTACATCATCTTTATTATGCAAGAGCAGAAGATGAACCCCGAGCAGGAAACGCTCACCGTATGGGGCGACATCACCCACGACTCTGCCCTATTCCACATCTTGCAGAAGTATATCCGGCATATCAAGCTTGGCAAAAAACCTTCGGACGCGGAATACAGTTACAAGTTCCATGATCTTTTCGAGCACCGCTACTTCGAGCTTTACAGCTTGCACCTGTGTGAATGATTTAATTGCCTGTTGTTGGATTGTTAAATTGTTGAATAGCAGTTGTACCTATACATGCTAATTTTACCAAGTTTATACTTTAATGAATCCAATTAACCTTCTCTAAATAATCAGAGCGGCCAAAAGCAAACATCAACATTTTAGCCTTTAAGCTATCCAACAATCAAACTCATGAAACGCATCGCCCTTTTCCCCGGATCTTTTGACCCTTTTACCAACGGCCATTACGATGTGGTGATGCGCGGGGCAAAGTTGTTTGACGAGGTGATTGTCGGGATTGGCAATAATAGCAGCAAGCAGCGCTACATTCCGGTTAAAAGAATGTTTGAGGTGATGACGCAGCTCTTTAAAGACCAGCCGAACATAAAGGTGCAGGTTTTTACCGGCCTAACAGCCGAGTTTGCGCGCGAGGTCGGCGCCCAGTTTCTGCTGCGCGGCCTGCGCAACACCACCGACTTCGAGTACGAGAACACCATTGCCCAGGCCAACCGGCACGTTAACCACGACCTGGAGAGCGTGTTCCTGATCACGTCACCGCACCTGGCCGCCATCAGTTCCTCTATTATCCGGGAGATTCACCGGTTTGGCGGCGACGTGGATGAGTTTATACCTTTCCGGTTTTCTGAGATTGCAGATAGTGTCGGATAATGAAGGCGATGGAGGTATAAGCCTTAGGTAGCACCTCCTGCACCTCCTCTGGCGTCATCCAGCGCACCTCCTCGATAAACTCTTCTGCCTGCGGCTTCATCAGGCTGTCATCGCTGCAGTCCATCAGGTACCAGCTGGTCTTCTTCAGGATCTTCTTGCCTTTAAACGCATACGAGTGCCAGGTCTTCGGCAGCTTCTCCGCCACCTCTACTTTGATGTTGCACTCCTCCTCTACCTCACGCACGGCGCCTTCGCGCACTTTCTCCTTCTTCTCCAGCTTTCCTTTCGGCAGGTCCCACACGCCAAGGCGGTAAATCATCAGGATCTTGCCATCTTTTAGCACCAAGCCTCCGGCAGCCTTCACAATTTTGAACTGATCCTTCAGGTGCTCGATCAGCTTCTTTTTCTTGTCGGCTACCAGCGTCAGCGAGTTCAGCTTTTTTAGCTTTTTCACCTCCATCAGGCGCACCAGGCGGTCGATCAGCTGCGGATCCGCCTCTTTTATCAGCACATCGCCCACCAAGTCTTTCGAAGTGAAGTGATCTGAAGCTTTCAGAAGGAGGTCATACTCATGTTTATAAACACGGTCGGTGGCTTTTTTCAGGATAAGCGGAATGTCGTTGATAAAAACGTTCATGCGGTTTTTGTGCTCCAGTGGAAGCGTAATTTATACAAAACAAAAAATAAATCGTCGCAATCAAAATACGCAGCCTTAAAAAGGAAGATTATTTCTGTAAATTCGGGTCATGGATTCTATGACAACAGCACATCAGGTGGCCTCGTTCCTGCTCGAGACAGAGGCCGTGAAGTTAAGACCGGAGCAGCCATTTAAGTGGAGCAGCGGCTGGAACTCTCCCATCTACTGCGATAACCGCTTAACGCTTTCCTTCCCGCACATCCGCAGTTATATTAAGCAGCAGCTGGCTGAGCTGGTAAAGCAGCAGTACCCCGAGGCAGAAGCCATTGCGGGCGTAGCCACGGCAGGTATAGCCCAAGGCGCCCTGGTAGCCGACCTGCTGGAGATGCCTTTCTTATACGTACGCCCAGAGCCAAAGAAGCACGGCATGGGTAATCAGATTGAAGGCCGCCTGCTGGAGGGCCAGAAAGTGGTGATGATCGAAGACCTGATCTCGACGGGCGGAAGCTCGCTGAAAGCCGCTGAGGCTGTGAAGGCAGCCGGTGCTGAGGTGGTAGGAATGGCGGCCATTTTTACCTATGGCTTTGCCACTGCAGATGAGAATTTCCTAAAGGCAGGCATCCCGCTTTATTGCCTGAGCAACTATAACGCGCTGGTAGAGGCAGCCGCCAAGCAGGGCTACATTCAGGAAACTGCTATGGACACGTTGGCCGAGTGGCGCCAATCGCCGCAGACCTGGGGCGTATAGTCAGAAAAATTTAGGAATTGCAAAAGGGAGGCGACGTTTATACGTTGCCTCCCTTTATACTTTACAGCACGCGCATCTCTATGCGGCGGTTTAACTGGCGGTTTTTCTCAGAGGTGTTGGGCTGCACGGGCTTGGTTTCGCCGTAGCCTTTGTAACGGATGCGGTCTTTGCTGATGCCATGGCTGGCCAGGTAGTCCACTACTGATTTGGCGCGGCGCTCTGAAAGCAGCTGGTTGGCTTTGTCCGATCCCACATCATCGGTATGTCCTGAGATCTCGATCTTTACCTGCGGATTCTGCTGCATAAAGAAAATCAGTTTATCCAGCTCCGTTTTTGATTTTGCCTCCAGGTTATACTTGCCCGTGTCAAAAAACAGGTTGTTCAGCACCATGGCCGCCCCAGATTTTACTGGGTCCAGGTACACATCCAGCGCCACCGGCGACAGTGCCTTGGAAGAAGTATAGTCAAAGCTGCGGCTGTTCATCATGTATTTTGGCGCAGAAACGTACAACGCATACTGCTTACCCTGCGTCAGCACCACCGTATACTCGCCGGAAACTTTGTCTGAGCTTACCTGTTGCACCAGCGAGTCGGCCTCCAGGTCGTAGAGCTGCACCTGCGCCGCCAGCGGCTTCTTGGAAGCGGCATCGAACACACGGCCCTGCGCATAGGTGCTGGTGACGCGGCTACGCCATTCGGCGGGAACATCAAACCTATAAAGTTGGATTCCAGGCATCCCTGCCTCATTGTTTACCTGTCGGGAATAATAGCCAATTTCGCTGTCGGGTGTGATGAAGAGCGAGCCCTCATCAGCAAAAGTATTCAGTGGGTAGCCCAGGTTCTGCGGCTCCGCCCACTTCCCATTTTCATTCTTGTCTGACTTAAATACATCCAGCCCACCCATGCCAATGTGGCCATCGCTCACAAAGTATAAGGTGCTACCGCTCATGTGTATGGATGGTGCCATATCGCGGCCGGTGGAGTTGATCTCTTTACCCAAATTAGCGGGCTTTACCCAGCTGCCATCGTCGTTGCGGGTTGTCATCCATATATCCTCCTTGCCTACGCCGCCCCCACGCGTGGAGGTAAAGTATAAAGTACGCCCATCGGCGGAAAGGCTCGGCTGCGAGTCCCAGGCTTTGGAATTGACAGTGCTGCCCATGTTCTGCGGCTTGCTCCACTCGCTGCCCGTTCTAAAGGAGATGTACAGATCACAGTCGCCCTGCGAATCCGGGCGGTTACAGGAGGTGAACACCAGCGTTTTGCCGTCGCCGGAGATAGTAGCTGCCCCCTCATTGGCCGGTGAGTTGATATTTTCTGAGACAGAAACCGGCGCCAACCACTGCCCGTCCTTGTACTGGCTTACATAAATATTCTCGTCGTGGTCCGGGCGGCCGCTCTCGCGGGCAGTATAGATAAAATAGCGCTGGTCGGCGGTGGTGTATGGGAAGTACTGCAGGCCAAAGCGGTTAAGGGTGCTGGGCAGCTGCTCCGGGTTAAACTGCACAGGCTTTTGCATGGCCTCATGCGCAAAGGCAGCGGTTTTGAGCTGCCGCTTTGCCCACTCCACCAGTTTGGTATTGTTGGAGCCAGTCTTCAGGAAAGTCTCGTACCATTCGGTGGCCGACTTGTAATCGCCCTTGTCAAAGTATAGCTCGGCCAGTTCGAAATAATTATTGGCTTGCCCTTTGGTAAACGGCAACAGTTTCAGGCCTTTTTCCATGTAGTCAAAGGCAGCAGCTTTGTTACCCATCATTTTGTGCAGATTGGCCGCACGGAGATAGGCATCAGCAAACTGGGGATCTTTCTCTATGGCCTGGTCCAGGGCGTGCAGGGCGCGGTCAAAATCTCGTGCCCGGACGTAGCTATCCGCTTTTTCGTATAAACGCTCTGCCTTGGCCGAGGTGGTGCTCAGTTTATGGTTTTGCGCCAGCGTGGTGGAGGCAGAGCCCAGCACCATCAGGGAGGCGATTAGCAGCTGTTTATACTTCATAGGGTGTTATGGGATGTCCATGTACTTGTGCGTCTGCAGCGACACACGCCATTTCGGGTTGTTTTTCACGTACTCAACGATAAGCGGCGTCATTTCATTGGCCTTGCCCCACTCCGGCTGCAGGTATAACCTGCAGTGCTCCCCTACTTTGGCGGCATGCTCCTCTGCCCACTTAAAGTCACTCTTGTTAAATATAACGACTTTTAGCTCATGCGCAAAAGGGTACACCGAAGGATCAGGCTGTTTAAACTTTTTAGGCGATAAACAGATCCAGTCCCAGCTGCCGCTCACGGGGTAGGCACCGGAGGTTTCGATGTAGGTTTTAATGCCACGCGCCTGCAGCTGTTCCGTCAGAGGGCCGAGGTTGTAGAGCAACGGCTCCCCTCCTGTAATCACCACCGCCTTACCCAGATAGGCCGCGGCTGTCTCTACGATGTCTTCAATAGGCGTTAGTGGGTGCGCCTCGGCATCCCAACTCTCTTTTACATCGCACCAGTGGCAGCCCACGTCGCAGCCGCCCAGCCGGATAAAATAGGCAGCCGTGCCGGTGTTGCCTCCCTCACCCTGTATAGTATAAAAAGCCTCCATTAGTGGTAATTGACTGCCGTCTTTCGGCACCTGGTGTATGGAGGCCGTCTTGATTGCTTTAACTTCTTCCAATGCTTTCTCTCCTCAGGCCGTGCTTTGTACTTGTAGCACAGCCATTTATACTTATGTTTCCGCTTTTCAGGAAGTATAAAGTATACTTCCTGCAGAACTCACAAAGTTACGAAAAAGGATCAGGATTTACAGGATTAAAAGATTCACAGGATTTTCTCTTTATAAATATGAAGATGCTGTGCGACTTTCAACGTGGCCATCCTTTTAAATCTGGTAAATCCTGGTTCAAACAAAGCCCTCACCTTTGATTAGGAGAGGGCTTTGTTGGGATTACTCGTATACTTCTTTCTTGGCGGCTTTCAGCGTGTTCATCATCAGCATGGCGATAGTGAGCGGGCCAACGCCACCCGGAACCGGCGTGATGTAGCTGCACTTTTCGGCCACACTCTCAAAGTCCACGTCGCCACGCAGCCTGAAACCGGATTTGCGGCTTGCATCCGGAACGCGGGTGGTTCCTACGTCAATCACGACAGCGCCTTCTTTCACCATGTCTGCCGTGATAAGCCCTGGCTTGCCCACAGCTACGATGATGATGTCCGCCTGCTGGGTGAAGTATGGCAGGTTAACTGTATTACGGTGGCAAAGCGTTACGGTGGCATCGCCCGGGTAACCGGCCTTAGACATGAGAATGCTCATAGGAGTGCCCACGATGTTGCTGCGACCAATCACCACGCAGTGCTTGCCTTTAGTCTCGATCTCGTAGCGCTGCAGCAACTGCAGAATGCCGGCTGGCGTGGCTGGCAGGTAGGCTGGCAAACCGGCCACCATGCGGCCCACATTCGTTGGGTGGAAGCCGTCCACATCTTTTCTTGGGTCTACCGCCTCAATTACCTTTTCGGTATCAATGTGCTTGGGCAGGGGCAGCTGCACGATAAAACCGTCTATCTCCTCATCCTCATTCAACTCTTTTATCTTGTTCAGCAGCTCTTCTTCGGTCACGGTGTCCTCGTAGCGGATAAGCGAGGAGCCGAAGCCGATACGCTCGCAGGCCAGTACTTTGTTGTTCACGTAAGTCACAGAGCCGCCATCATTGCCAACAAGTATGGCAGCCAGGTGCGGCACCTTGCCACCGTTAGCTCTGATTTCAGCTACCTCAGCAGCTATTTCATTCTGGATGGCTTCGGAAGTTTTTTTACCGTCGAGCAGGGTCATGTTAAGTTGATTATGAATGATGTGATTTGATTATATATGGGACTTCATATTAAAATAAGAATCGTCCACCAGGTCTTCCTCCTCTAGCTGAAGTAATTCCCGGTAAAACGAACACTGCTCCAGCAGCCGCTCCACCCCGATGGAACCGTTCAGGTCTATGGCTTCTATCTCTACAAAAGTACCTAGACCATCTACCTGGTCCAGGTGAAATTTAACGTTGTCGATAAAGAAGATCTTCCTGCGCTTTTTAACCTGCCCTAACACCTGCACTTCACCATAAAGGAGCTGCACCGTTTCCGGAGATGGATTCTTAAGATAGAGCAGCACTTCTGTACGCTTTACCTCATGCATGTGCTCCCTCTTATAGTGAATCAGCACATGCTCCAGGTTCCCCTCCCGCAGCTTGAGCATTCCATCGGCTACCTGATAAAAAGTATCAGTCTGTACATCCATTCCTTTGTAGGCAGCTTGTTGCTCCAGCAGGATTGTCTGTACTGCGGCAGGATCGTGACAATGAGCTTTAATGGTGATATCGGCGTACATGGAATTCTTAAAGCGACAAGCCCCGGCGCGCAGGGGCACGTCGGGGCTTGTTTAGAGGTTAGTCGAGTTTAAGCACCGCTAAGAAGGCTTCTTGCGGGATCTCCACGTTGCCTACCTGGCGCATGCGTTTCTTACCTTTCTTCTGTTTCTCGAGAAGCTTACGCTTACGCGAAATGTCACCGCCGTAGCATTTGGCTAACACGTTCTTGCGCATGGCTTTCACGGTTTCGCGGGCGATGATTTTTTGGCCGATAGCCGCCTGAATTGCGATCTCGAACATCTGGCGCGGCAGCAGCTCACGCAGTTTTTCGCAAAGGCGCTTGCCCCAGTCGTAGGCCTTGTCGCGGTGCACAATGGCGCTCAGGGCGTCCACCTTCTCGCCGTTCAGCATAATGTCCAGCTTCACCATGTTGGATGGGCGGAAGCCGATCAGCTCATAGTCCAGGGAGGCATAGCCGCGCGAAATGGTCTTTAGTTTATCAAAGAAGTCGAACACAATCTCGGCCAGCGGCATCTCAAACGTCATCTCCACGCGGTCGCTGGTCAGGTACGTCTGGTTCTTCAGGATACCGCGCTTGTCCATACACAGCGTAATGATCGGCCCTACAAAGTCAGACTTGGAAATGATTTGCGCCTTGATGAACGGCTCCTCAATGTGGTCAATATAGTTCGGGTCCGGCATCTCCGACGGAGCATTTACCTTCACCATCTTCTCTTTTGTAGTATAGGCATGGAACTGCACTGACGGCACGGTAGTGATCACCGTCATGTCGAACTCCCGTTCCAGGCGCTCCTGCACAATCTCCATGTGCAGCATCCCCAGGAAACCGCAACGGAAACCGAAACCAAGGGCGGCAGAGGTCTCCGGCTCCCACACCAGCGAGGCGTCGTTCAGCTGCAGCTTCTCCATGGAGGTGCGCAGTTCCTCGTACTCGCTCGTCTCCACCGGGTAAATGCCGGCAAACACCATCGGCTTCACATCCTCAAACCCCTGTATACCCTTCGCCGGACGGTCCACATGCGTGATAGTGTCCCCTACTTTTACCTCCTTGGCGTTTTTGATACCTGAGATCAGGTAGCCCACATTACCGGCCGACATCTCCTGGCGCGACTCCTGGTTCAGCTTCAGCACACCGATTTCGTCAGCTTCGTAAGTTTTGCCCGTGTTGATGAACTTCACCTTCTCCCCTTTCTTCAGGGTGCCGTTGAAAATGCGGAAATATACTTCGATGCCTCTATAGGAGTTGAACACCGAGTCGAAGATAAGCGCCTGCAGCGGTGCCTTCGGATCGCCTTTCGGGGCCGGGATACGGTCACAGATGGCGTTCAGAATCTCTTCGACACCGATGCCCGCCTTTCCGGACGCATGAATGATATCTTCTCTGTCGCAACCAATCAGGTCGATGATTTGATCAGACACCTCTTCCGGCATGGAGTGCGGTAGGTCGATCTTGTTCAGCACCGGTATGATCTCCAGGTCGTTTCCGATCGCCAGGTATAAGTTGGAAATGGTCTGCGCCTCGATCCCCTGGGAGGAGTCCACGATCAGGAGCGCGCCCTCGCAGGCGGCGATGGAACGGGAAACCTCATAGGAAAAGTCTACGTGGCCTGGGGTGTCGATCAGGTTCAGCACGTACTCCTCTCCCTTGTAATGGTAGTTCATCTGGATGGCGTGGCTCTTGATGGTGATGCCGCGCTCACGCTCCAGGTCCATGTTATCAAGCAGCTGGTTTTGCATCTCACGCTCCGCCACGGTAGAGGTAAACTCCAGCAAACGGTCAGCCAGGGTACTCTTGCCATGGTCGATGTGGGCGATGATGCAGAAATTGCGAATGTTCTTCATAAATATCTATACGAAAAGCAAAGTTAAGAAAACTTATACTCATGTCAGAAGATTTTAAGGACCTTGGCAAACAAATAAATGCGGTTAAGGTTCCGCTAGGGCTGATTTTAGTAAAATGTATACTCCTGCGGATGATAAATAAGGCTCCGGTTTAATTAATTCGCTGCTGAAATGGTTATATTAAAAAGAAGCACCCAATTAAAAGTATGACACAAGAAGAGTTTAACAGCGCGTTCAACGATACCCTGGACGAGCTTCTGCTTGCCATGGCCGAAACGCCTGAGGTTGACCTGGAGAAGTTTTATAGTATGGCCTGTATCATGGAAAACCTGATGTACTTCAGCCCGGTGCTTTATGCTGCCCTGAAGCCAAAAAACACCCAGTAGAAGCATTATTCTTACGCGCCGCTCTTAGTCTGGCGGCAGCTGTCGGAAAGACTATGTGCTATAAAATGACTATATTCGCAACAAATCTGGAAAAAACTGAAAATAAGCATGCAAACTACTAAAGTAGAGCCTTATAAACCCATCCATCATATCCGTATCGTTACGGCAGCTTCTTTGTTCGACGGCCACGACGCCTCGATCAACATTATGCGCCGCATCATCCAGGCCTCTGGCGCCGAGGTAATCCACCTGGGCCATAACCGTTCGGTACAGGAGATCGTGGACTGCGCGATACAGGAAGATGCGCAGGCCATTGCCATTACCTCTTACCAGGGCGGGCACCTGGAGTACTTTAAGTATATGTATGACCTCCTGCAGGAGCGTGGCAGCGGCCACATCCGCATCTTCGGCGGCGGCGGGGGTGTTATACTTCCAACCGAGATAGAGGAACTGCATGCGTATGGCATCGCCCGCATCTACTCCCCTGACGACGGACGTGCCATGGGCCTGCAGGGCATGATCAACGATATGCTCGAAAAATGCGACTTCCCGACAGGAAAAGACCTGAACGGCGAGGCCAGGCACCTGCGCGACAAAGATCCGAAGGCTATTGCTAGACTTATTTCAGCTGCCGAGAACTTTCCGGAGGAAGCCCGTGGTATACTTAACGAAGTAAAAGAGCAGGCCAAAGAAATTAAAACGCCTGTGTTAGGTATAACCGGTACAGGTGGTGCCGGTAAATCATCTTTAGTGGATGAACTGGTGCGCCGTTTCCTGATGGATTTCCCGGAGAAGCGTATTGCCATCATTTCGGTAGACCCTTCCAAGCGCAAAACCGGCGGTGCCCTTCTAGGCGATAGAATCCGCATGAACTCCATCTCCAACGAAAGAGTATACATGCGCTCGCTGGCCACCCGCCAAAGCAACCTGGCCCTGAGCAAGTATGTGCAGGACGCCGTGGACATTGTGAAAGCCGCCGACTTCGACTTAATTATTCTTGAGACATCGGGTATAGGTCAGTCTGACACCGAGATCATCGAGCACTCGGACATGAGCCTGTATGTGATGACGCCGGAGTATGGTGCCGCCACACAGCTCGAGAAGATCGACATGCTCGACTTTGCCGATGTGATCGCGCTGAACAAGTTCGACAAGCGCGGTGCCCTGGACGCACTGCGTGATGTGAAGAAGCAATACAAGCGCAACCACCAGCTGTGGGACGTGAAGGACGAAGAGATTCCGGTATTCGGCACCATTGCTTCGCAGTTCAACGACCCGGGCATGAACCAGCTCTACCGCGCCATCATGGCGACTATTTCTAAGAAGACAGGTGTGGAATTTAACTCGAACCTGCATACTTCCAAGGAGATGTCGGAGAAGGTATTCATCATTCCTCCTAGCCGCACCCGCTACCTTTCGGAGATCTCCGAAACCATTCGCAACTACGACAAGTGGACAATTGACCAAGCCGAGGTGGCGCAGAAACTATACGGCATCAAGAAGTCTATTGAGGCGGTGCAAAGTATAGAGGTGGAAGACAAAGACCGCCTGGTGAAGCAGCTCGAAGCAGCCTATGCCGAAGTAGAGCTAAACCTGGACGGCCAGAACAAGAAGATTCTGGAGAACTGGAAAGAGAAAGTACAGGCTTACAAGAATGAGTTCTACGTCTTCAAAGTGCGCGACAAAGAGATCAAGATAAAGACGCACACAGAGTCTCTATCTCATTTACAGATACCGAAAGTGGCTACGCCAAAGTATGAGGCTTGGGGTGATTTGTTGAAGTGGAACCTGCAGGAGAACGTGCCGGGTGAGTTCCCATACACCGCAGGCGTGTTCCCGTTCAAGCGCGAAGGCGAAGATCCGACTCGAATGTTTGCCGGCGAAGGCGGCCCGGAGCGTACGAATCGCCGCTTCCACTATGTGAGCTTAGGCATGCCAGCCAAGCGTTTGTCTACAGCTTTTGACTCGGTAACGCTTTACGGCGAGGACCCGGATTATAGACCGGATATCTATGGTAAGATCGGTAACTCCGGCGTAAGCATCTGCTGCCTCGATGATGCCAAGAAACTATACTCCGGCTTTAACCTGGCCGATCCGAAGACTTCCGTATCCATGACCATCAATGGTCCTGCCGCTATCCTGACCGGTTTCTTTATGAATGCCGCCATCGATCAGCAATGCGAGCTTTACATTAAGGAGAATGGCTTGGAGGAAGAGGTTGAGCAGAAGATCGAGGCTATGTATAAAGAGAAAGGCGCTGAGCGTCCGCGCTACCAGGGCAATCTGCCGGAAGGTAATGATGGCTTGGGCCTGATGCTCTTGGGCGTAACAGGTGACCAGGTATTGCCTGCCGAAGTATACGAGCCGATCAAAGCGCATACGCTGGCAGCGGTGCGTGGTACGGTACAGGCCGATATTCTAAAAGAAGACCAGGCGCAGAACACTTGCATCTTCTCCACCGAGTTCTCGCTGCGTTTGATGGGCGACGTGCAACAGTACTTCATCGACAAGAACGTGCGAAACTTCTATTCGGTGTCCATCTCAGGTTACCACATTGCTGAGGCCGGCGCCAACCCGATCTCCCAGTTGGCCTTTACGCTGGCTAACGGCTTTACGTTTGTGGAGTACTACGTGAGCCGTGGCATGGACATCAACAAGTTTGCGCCGAACCTGAGCTTCTTCTTCTCCAACGGCATTGATCCGGAGTATGCGGTAATTGGCCGTGTGGCACGCAGAATATGGGCCAAGGCGATGAAGCACAAGTATGGCGCCGATGCCCGCTCGCAGATGCTGAAGTACCACATCCAGACATCCGGCCGCTCGCTGCACGCGCAGGAAATCGACTTCAACGATATCCGCACCACCCTGCAGGCGCTGTACGCGATTTACGACAACTGTAACTCACTGCACACGAACGCTTACGACGAGGCCATTACCACACCAACCGAGGCATCGGTACGTCGTGCCATGGCCATTCAATTGATCATCAACCGGGAGCTGGGTCTGGCGAAGAACGAGAACCCGCTGCAGGGCTCCTTCATCATCGAAGAACTGACGGACCTGGTGGAAGAGGCGGTATTGACCGAGTTCGACCGCATCACGGAGCGTGGCGGCGTATTGGGCGCTATGGAGACGATGTACCAGCGCGGTAAGATCCAGGAGGAGAGTTTATACTATGAGACCCTGAAGCATACCGGTGAGTACCCGATCATCGGCGTGAACACGTTCCTTTCTTCCAAAGGCTCTCCAACGGTCATCCCGACAGAGGTTATTCGTGCCACGGAAGAAGAGAAAAAGTACCAGATCAACATGGTGCGCGCCCTGCAGGAGCGCAATGCCGACAAATCAGAGGAAATGCTGAAGCGACTGCAGCAGGTAGCCATTGCCAATGGCAACATCTTTGCCGAGATGATGGAGACCGTGAAGTTCTGCTCACTGGGCCAGATCACCAATGCTTTATTTGAGGTTGGCGGACAGTATCGCCGGAACATGTAATCGCTATGTTTTATGGTATAGCTTAAGTATAATGCCGGGCCAAGTGGTCCGGCTTTTCTTTTTAAGTATAAGGCTGTAATAAATTACAGCAACTTTATACCTGAAACAGTCCGTGCACGTAAGTATAAGCCTGAGGTACAAGATATAACGTATGAACAAACAGGATAAATCCCAGTTACTGCTTCTGCTAGGCACAGCTATAATGCTTGGGGCAGCTACCTACATTCTTTATGCCTGTAGGTTCCAGGAAAAAGATTTTGTGTTTGACACTTATGATGAGCACGAGGAAGATTATTTGTAGAACGGCCTAAACATAAAAAGAGCCCGCTGCACTTGGTGTGCAGCGGGCTCTTTTGCTTATAGCCAAGGCTATAAAGTATAGTTTCCGGTCGCCTCCGGCTGAAAAAGTATTTTATCTATTTTATAGTTGATCGTGCCGGACGGCACCGGCCACTCCACCACATCCCCTTCTTTGCAGCCTATGATGGCCGTGCCCACTGGCGCAAGTATCGATATTTTACGGGAACTGATATCTGCATCTTTCGGATAAACCAGTGTGATTTCCATCTCTGTGCCTTTCTGCAGATCTCGCAGCAATACCTTGGAGTTCATAGTAATGACATTCGCGGGAATCTCGTCAGAAGCTACAAGCTTGGCGCGTTTCAATTCCTCGCCTAACTGGCCAATGTTAGCGGCGGTTCCGTTGCCCTGCCGCTGCACCTGAATCAGGTCTACAAGACGCTTGTAGTCTTGCTCGGTTAAATAAATCACGTTGTTGTCCATATCAATTTAATACATAGTTCCTGTTGATAGTGCTGGGCGTTTGGCTCTTCGGGAAGTATAACTCCTTGAAGCTCATGTTGCGACCCTGCTCCACGCGCCTGAAAATCTTGTCCGGCTTTATACTCTCTAAACTGTCGAAGCCGCAGGCCTCCATCACCTCTACAGTGGATTTGATGGTGTTGCCATGGAAGTTTGCCACGCGCACCCGCTTATCGGCCACATCCAGCCCCTGGTAAAGGTTCTTGTCCTGGGTAGCAATGCCTACAGGGCAGCGGCCGGAGTCGCACTGCAGCGCCTGAATGCAGCCCAACGCGAACATCATGCCCCTCGCACTGTAGCAAATATCAGCCCCCAAAGAGGCTGCCTTGATGATATCCACGCCGGTAATGATCTTTCCGGCAGCAATAATTTTTATTTCATCGCGCAAGCCATACTTCCGCAGCGTGCTTTGGGCAAAGGCCAGCGCATCGTACAGCGGCATACCCAGGCTGTCAGTAAACTCCAGCGGTGCCGCACCTGTGCCGCCCTCCGCCCCGTCAATCGTAATGAAGTCCGGGTAAATGCGGTTGTGCATCATCTCCTGGCACAATCGCTCAAACTCCTGCTTGCTACCGATACAAAGCTTTATACCTATCGGCTTGCCCTCCGACAAAACGCGCAGCTTCTCCACAAACAGCAGCATCGTGAACGGATCTTTGAAAGCTGCGTGCGCCGGAGGCGATGCCACGGTCGTATAAGGCTCTACTTTCCGTATCGCTGCGATCTCAGGCGTGTTCTTGGCCGCCGGCAGTATACCGCCATGCCCCGGCTTTGCTCCCTGCGAGAGCTTTATCTCCACCATTTTGATGTGCGGGTGCGCCACTTGCTCCCGGAACAGCACCTCAGAGAAGCTTCCGTTCTTGTCGCGGCAGCCGAAATAGCCCGTACCGATCTGCCAGATCAAATCTCCGCCGCCTTGTATGTGGAAGGGGCTCACCCCGCCCTCGCCTGTGTTGTGGGCAAAGCCGCCTAATTTGGCACCCGCGCTCAGGGCCGTAACGGCGGTCTTGCTCAGCGAGCCATAGCTCATGGCCGAAATATTATAGATGCTGGCGCTGTAGGGCTGCTTACATTGGCTGCTGCCCACCAGTACGCGCAGATTTTCCTCTTTCACGTGCACCGGAAACATGGTGTGGGCTATCCACTCATAGCCAATCTCCAGGCTGTTGCTGTGCATACCAAACGGCACCGTCTGGCGCACGTTCTTCGCGCGCTGGTATACAATGGAGCGCTGCCGGCGGCTAAAAGGCTTGCCATCGGTGTCAGACTCAAAGAAATACTGCCGAAACTCCGGACGGATACTTTCAAAAAAATAGCGCAGGTAGCCTACCAGCGGGAAGTTGCGCAGCAGCGTGTGCTTTGCCTGCCGGACGTTGTGCTGGTACACGAGGTGCAGGGGCACGAGCAGCAGGAAGAGCCAGAGCGCCTGCCTGTCGAAAATAGATAAGAAAAGCGTAACAAGATAAGCACTTGCAAAGGCGTATGAAAGCACGCGCCTGACGCTCACAGTAGTTGCCATAAAACCAAAAATTTGAAATGCTGACGTTTATACTTTAGAAATCGCGGGGGTAAGTTCTCCAGAGTAGCCAAACCAACAGTAACAGCCGGCAACCCTGGGCAGATCAGCTAAAGTCTTTGGGTGTAGTATAAAAGGGAAGGCAGTAACCGTTCAAGGCATCGCACAGCGACACATGATGCGACGCCGCGACCATACCAGTATAAAGTATACTGGCAAACGCAGGGTTGCTATGTGATTGCCGCGGTTGCATGAACTGTTCTTCTGACGCAAAGTTATGCGAATCTTTTTGATAAAAGCCAGCTATATCTGCACAGATTTTATACGCCACAGCCTAGGCGCATTAAGCTTGCCACAATATAGCATGAACTAGGGCATAGGTATGAAAACCTTTGCGTAGCGAAAGCGTTAACACCCTCAACTAACCCTTTACTTTCCGATAATTATGAAAAGAATCGCTGCTGTATCATCCGTGCTGCTGCTTGGCGCCAGCGTGAGTGTCTTCATCAATAAATACCTTTCACCAGGCAAAATCGAAATAGACCTCTCCGAAGAAGAGTATTATTTATACCTGTAACTATAAAACAGAAAGGGGCCGCTCTTGTTTAGAGCGGCCCCTTTCTGTTTCTGTGGCAAGCCTAGTGCACATCAGTAGGCACGTTGGCGTTCTTTTTAAACTTCTGCAGATAAAGCAGCGGAATAGAGAAGAGCATGATCAGGCCCGCCACCCAGTACGCATCTGTATAGGTTAGCAGGTATGTCTGCTTTGTCACCATGCCTTCCAGCGCTTTGTAAGCCGCCGTTTTGGCATCTAAAAAAGTATAGCCTTTCGATACGAAACTTTGCACCAGCCCATTAAAACGCTGCACAAAGGCCGTGTTATACTCGTTGATGTTTACCAGCAGGTTGTTGCGGTGCACCCCCTGCCGCACGTGTATAAGCGTGGTGAGGGCGGCAATACCAAAGGAGCCCCCTAACTGCCGGCTCATGTTGTTCAGGCCTGTGCCCTGCCCTATCTCCTTCCCGTGCAGGTCTTGCACGGCCAGGGTTGTCAGCGGCACAAACAGCAGCGACATGCCTACACCGCGAATCACCAGTGGCCAGAAGAAATCGCCGGTGCCAGAGGCTAGCGATGAATTGCTCAGCATCCAGGAAAAGACGAAGAACAGCAGCATCCCGACAGTAGCCATAAACTGCGCCGGCACGCCGCGCTGCAGCATCTTACCGACAAACGGCATCATAATTATGGTGCACAAGCCGCCCGGCAAAAGCAGCTGCCCTGTTTGCTGCGCAGTAAAGCCCAGCAGGTTCTGGCAGAAGATCGGAAACACGAACATCGACCCATACAGGCCAAAACCAAGCACAAACGAGGTAAACATACCAATGGCAAAACTCCTGTGCCTTAAAATCTTGAGGTTTACGATAGGATGATCGGTGCTGAGCTCGCGCCAGATAAACAGGATCGCACCAAGGACAGCCAACACAGCCAACACAATAATGTATCCTGTCTCAAACCAGTCCTCGCTCTCACCCTTTTCGAGCAGCGTCTGCAGGCTACCCACCGCCAAGGCCAGTAATCCGATTCCCCACCAGTCAATCGGGGAGCCTTTGGATTCTTTTGGCGTGGCCTTGACAAAGGTATAGGTAGCAAAGGCCGCCAGTATACCCACAGGAATGTTCACGTAAAATATCCAGGGCCAGGAGTAGTTGTCGGTGATGTACCCGCCGATAGTAGGGCCAAGCGTTGGCCCCACTACTGCTCCCAATCCAAACAGTGCCGTGGCCGTGCCCACCTGCTCGCGCGGCCATGTTTCCAGCAGAATGGACTGCGCCGTAGAAAGCAGGCCGCCCCCGGCAAGGCCCTGTATGATCCTGAAGATCACCAGTTCATCGAAGTTCGATGCGTTACCGCACAAAAAAGAAGTAACCGTAAAGATGATGATGGACGCCATAAAGTAATTCTTCCTGCCAAAGCGGCCTCCCAGCCAGCCCGACATCGGGAGAATGATCACGTTGGCAACCGCATAGCCTGTCACCACCCACGCAATATCCTCCAGCGTTGCTCCCAGGTTACCTTGTATCTGGGGCATGGCCACGTTCACGATCGTGGTGTCGATCAGCTCCAGCAGCGAAGCAGTGATCACCGTCAGCGTGATGAGCCACTTTTTTAATCCGGTTTCAGGCATTCGATTATCCCTCCTTCGTCAGCACCGACACATGCACGCTCATTCCGGCACGCAGTTTTTGCAGCACCTCCTGGCTGGCATGGAGCTTAATTTTAACAGGCACGCGCTGTACCACTTTCACAAAGTTACCGGTTGCATTGTCCGGAGGCAGCAGCGAGAACTTGGCGCCCGTGGCCGGAGAGAAATTATAGATCTCGCCCTCGATTTTCTCTTCCGGGAAAGCATCTACCTTGATGTCCACATGCTGCCCTTGGTGCAGGTTCTCCAACTGCGTCTCCTTAAAGTTAGCCGTTACGTATAGGCTGTTGTCGTTAACAATTGAAAACAGCGTCTGTCCTGCCTGCACCAGCTGCCCTTTCTGTATGTTTTTCTTCGACACGATGCCCGAAGCTGGTGCCTCGATGCTGGTGTAAGACAGCTGCAGGTTAGCAAAGTCAACATCTGCCTGGCGCTGGTCCACACCGATATTGTTAACTACTAACTGCGATTTAGTTGTGTTGATCTGCTCTACAGCGGCTCTGTACTGGTCCTGCGCCGCCTGGTAAGCGGCACGGGCCGCATCGCGCTGCGCCTTTGCCTGGTCGAACTGCTGCTGGGTTATAGAGCCGTCTTTTACCAGGTTCTCATAGCGCTTAAAGTCCTGCTCTGTCTGCCATACTTTTACTTTAGCTGCCTCTACGTTGGCTTTTGCAGTAGAGGCGTTTGCCTGCGTGGTGCTTACCTGGGCCTGTGTCACGTTTGTGCTAGCCGAGGCGCCCTGCTGCGCGGCCATAGCCTGCTCCACTTTAATTTTATAGTCACGGTCGTCAAGCTTCACCAGTAGTTTACCCTGCTGCACATGCTGGTTCTCCTCAAACAGGATGGTGTCCACGTAGCCGCTCACGCGCGCCACTACCGGGCTGATGTCAGCGTCTATCTGGGCATCGTCCGTGTCTTCGTGCTTGCTCAGGTACAGGTACTCTTTAATGCCATAGCCCCCGCCAATAAGCAGAATGGCGGCAAGTATAAAAATAAAGACCTTATTCGTTTTCTTCTTTTCGGTTTCCATGAAAGGTAAAAGTGTTATTGGATGATGTTTCCTGTTGATTTTAATAAAGTATAATACGCGAGGGCGGCATCGGCCTTGGCCAGTTCCAGATTCACCAACTGCTGAAAAAGCTGCGTTTCGGCATCGATGCGGTCGGTGGCGGTGGCAACCTTGTTCTGGTACTGCGATTCCAGGATTCGGTCGTTTTCACGCGCCTGCGCTATCGCTGCCTCCAGGATATGCACGCGCTCTTTGGCCTGCTGGTACTGCTGGTAGCTTTTGTTCACTTCCGTCTTCACCATGTCGATGGCTGTCAGTCGCCCTAAGTCTGCCTCTGTTCGCTTCACGATAGCTTCCTGCGCCTTGTTCTTGTTCAGCCACAGCTCATCAAAGTTCCAGGCCACGGTAGCGCCGGCAGTAAATGGTGCGATAAAGCTGTTTTTGGATGGAACAAAAGCCCCGCTGGGGTTGATAAAATAAGCATCAGCACCAAGTATAACCGATGGCAGCTTCTCAGCCCGAACTGATTTGAGGTTGTTTTCGGCCACCCGCTGCTGCAGCCCCAGGCTTCGCAGTTCCTGTCGGTTTACCATCGCTGAGTCCAGGTAGGTGCTCAGGTTAGCCGCCAACTGCTCCGGCGACGCCACTTCCTGTGCCACAAAGTCAGCATCCTCTGGCAAGCCCAGGAGCAAAGCCAGGTTATAAACCACAATCTTACGGTTGGTTTCCAGATCAACCTGAGAAAGCTCTATGTTGCTTCGCTGCAGCTGAAACCTCAGCACATCGTTTTTAGTAACCAAACCCTGCTCAAAAAAACGCTGGGCGCGGTTTATCTGACGGTCTACGTCCTCCAGGTTCTGGTTCACCACCTTTTGGCTCTGCTGCAGTTTATACAGGCTCAGGTAAGCTTCGGTGATATGGTAGGCTACCTCCTCTTCATCTTTTTCTACATCCAGGCGGGCAATTTGGGTAAGCAGGCCCGTCGTCTCCTGCGCATACTTCAGGCGGTTGCCGCTAAAAAGCACTTCCTGCAGCGAGGCCGTTCCAATAAAGGCATCGGCGCGGCGCGGCAAATAAAAAGGCTCCCCCTGCTCCGACATCCTGAACGTGGTGGTAGGTATCTCGGCGTGGTTATAAGTATAGCTTACATTTCCGGTGGGTAAGGCTTTGTCTTTGGTTTGGTTATACCGGGCAATCGCTTCCTCCACTTTGGCCTGCGACAGCTGCAGCTGCTTGCTGTTTTCAATTCCCATTGTGATGGCCTCCTGCAGCGAAAGCGGTCTTACCTCCTGTGCCGCTGCCGCCCCCGATAGCCCCAGGACCAAAAGAGGTATGAGTGCACGCTTTTTGGCTACCGAAAAGAAATGCTGTGGCAGCCAGCGCGAGTAGATACTATTTTTCTTCATTCTGTTTTAGTAAGTATGATTTTAATAGGGATAGTAAATGTTTCTTAACACGGGGCTTAATCACCTCCTCCAGCTGCACTTTGTCCTGCATATCGGCATTCAGGAGCCGCGAAAGTATATCGGTTGAGTTGAGGAGGTAATATTTGGTTCCAATCACTGAGGCGATGGTCATTTCAGCGTCCACTTCTCTGAAAGTACCGTCTGCCATGCCGTCTACTATCACCTGCCGCATAACCTTGAGGTTAAGGAAGACGTGTTCTGAGATCAGGTCTGCCGTGTCGTGGCGCTGCGCCAGCGAGAGTTCGCGCTGCACCAGGCGGTGAAAGCAGTTGTTGGTGAGCACACGGTTGAGGTACGCTTCGATCATCCGCTCCAGCTTCTGCCAGTTCGTGATCGGCTGCTGGTAAATGTCCTCCAGCACGGCGCGCATACTCGATATCCTTCGTTCCAGCACGGCGCGCAAGAGCCCATCTTTAGAGCCAAAGTAATAGTTCAGCATCGCCATATTGACGCCCGCCTCGCTGGCCAGGAGGCGCGTGGAGGCGCCTTCGTAGCCAAACTCGCCAAACACGCGCTCGGCAGTGTCAATAATATGCTCTTTCTTATCTTCTTTTTTAGTAACCATTTTAAATTTTGAGGCTGCAAAGTTAATCAATCGATTAATTAATTAACAAATCAAATGGTAACATAAATCCAAAAGCTGCAAATTTTTGCTCTATCGTGTATGTAAGGCGGCGGGAAGCCAGGCTCTGCCGTATCAGCAAACGATGCTTGCCAGGGCTTGTAACGCCAGCTGTGGAGGTGAATCAGGCCCAAACTTGGGTGCGGGCTAAAATATTGGTAGCTTTGTGAGTATACTATCAGTATAATACACTATAAACTAAACCGCATCGAAGGGTGCCTTACACTATGAATTTAAAAGAAAAGATCAGCTACATTATTGGCCGCGACATGGCCACCAACCTGAAAAAGCAAGGCATTGAGGTGGAGTCTGAGGCGTTTATGCAAGGACTGAAAGATATACAGGCTGGCACGCCTTCTTCCCTTTCGCAGCAGGAGGTGCAGGAAGCAATGATGGCTTTACAGCAGGAAATGGCGCAGAAGCAGAATGCGGCAGGGTCTGCTAACAAGCAGGAAGGTGAGGCTTTTTTGGCTGAGAATAAAAATAAAGAAGGCGTTCATACTTTGCCGAGCGGCCTGCAGTACATGGTGCTGAAAGAAGGAACTGGTAAGTCGCCGTCTGCCTCAGACACAGTTACAACGCACTACCACGGCACCTTGATCGACGGAACTACATTTGACTCGTCTTACGAGCGTGGACAGCCTGCTACCTTCCCGGTTAACGGTGTTATTGCCGGCTGGACAGAGGCGCTGCAGCAAATGAAGGAAGGCGCTAAGTGGAGACTGTTTATACCTTCAGAGCTTGCTTACGGAGCGCAGGGCGCCGGCGATGTGATCGGGCCAAATGCTACGCTTGTGTTTGACGTAGAGCTGCTGCAGGTAAAATAAGCTGCAGCACATACTATACTTTAGGAGCCCGGTCTAGCTAGCCGGGCTTTTTTTATACTTAAGATTTAATATCCGGATGGGCTAAGGTTGCTTGGTTTGGGCTGGTGCATTTCGTTTAGCCAGCGTTGCGCTTCTTCGCGGTACATAAAATGCTGCATGATAAGAAAATTTCCGTCGTGCATCAATTCATCGCCGCTCAGTTCACTCACCAGGCCGTCTAACAAAAACACGGGCAAGACCACGGCAACAAAAATATCGCAGTTCAGCACCCGCAGCGCCTCCTGAAATACGTGCTCGAAAATCCACCGCTGGTCTTCTCCCCTAATGGTGTCTCGGTTCTGCAGATCCAGTTGCCATTTACGCACCCTAAGCTGACGCACATGGTCCATCACCAGCACATACCCGTTGCGTAATTCCTCAGAACTCACTTCGCCACGCCACCGCACAATCAGCGTTTCATCCTCCTCACTATAGCTCAAAGAGAAAAAGCCGGATTGATGCAGCTCAACGGTTTGGCCTTCTGCAGAGACATCTGTGGCAACTAGTTTATTCTCAGTCATAGCACAATAAAATATGGGTAAATTTTATAAAGGCCTATTTGCGCCAATCTGCACTAAGTTGGCACTAACTGCATTATATTTATTGTAAAGATCACATTATTAATCCATATAAACAATATGTTTTATAATTTAATCCAATAGTACAAGTATAAAAATATGTAATCCCTTCGTTTAAACCTAGTTCTACTATCTACACTGTGTTTAAAGCCATACCATATAATATCGGAACAGAACAATTAAAGCGTATAGCCGTTCATAAGGCATCATACCATCCATCCTAAAAAGAACAAATGTATGGCACACACACCTAACGAAGGAAAAAAATTCTTAGATAGTGTTCATCAGTACTTCGATCATGCGGCCAGTTTTTCCAGACTATCACCGGGTATACTGGCTCAGATTAAGACCACCAACAGCGTGTATAAAGTATCTTTCCCGGTAGAGATAGACGGGAAAGTGGAGGTGTTTGAAGGCATACGCGTGCAGCACAGCCACCACAAGCTGCCCTCGAAAGGCGGTATCCGCTTTAGTATGCAGGTAGACGAAGACGAGGTGAAGGCACTGGCTACGCTGATGACCTTTAAGTGTGCGGTAGTGGATGTGCCCTTTGGAGGGGCAAAGGGAGGTGTGAAGATTAACCCGCGCACGAGCTCTGTTAAAACGCTGGAAAAAGTGACCCGCAGGTACGCAGCTGAGCTCATCAAAAAGAACCTGATTGGGCCAGGCATGGACGTTCCGGCACCAGACTACGGAACAGGCAGCCGCGAAATGGCCTGGATTGCCGATACGTATCAGGCCCTGAAGTATGGCGAGACCAATGCGCTGGGCTGTGTGACGGGAAAACCCGTGGGGCAGGGAGGCATTAGAGGACGTGCAGAGGCTACCGGCCTGGGCATATACTTTGGCCTGCGTGAGCTGCTGGCTGATACAGAGATGCTGAAAGGCAGAGGCCTGGACGGCGGCACCATGGAAGGTAAGCGGATAATTGTGCAGGGGCTGGGGAACGTGGGCTACCATGCCGCCTATTTCTGCCAACAGGACGGAGCCATTATTACCGGTATAGCTGAGCGCGAGGGCGGCATCTACAACGAGAACGGCATTGACGTGAAGGAGGCCTTTAAGCACCGCAGCGAAAACGGCTCTATCTTAAACTTTAAGGACTGCAAAAACTACGAGAACTCGGAGGAGATGCTGGAGCTAGCATGTGACATTCTGCTACCGGCAGCCCTGGAAAACGTAATCCATAGCGGCAATGCAGGCAGAATAAAAGCAAAGATTGTGGCTGAGGGCGCCAACGGACCTGTCACGCGCGAGGCAGAAGACATCCTGCTGCAGAACAATATCCTTATACTTCCGGATCTCTTCCTGAATGCAGGGGGCGTAACCGTATCATACTTTGAGTGGTTGAAAAACCTATCGAATGTGCGTTTTGGGCGGATGGGAAAACGGGCAGAAGAGGCCAGTTACCGCCGCCTGGTGAACGCCATAGAAAGTACTTCCGGCAAAACCATGACAGCAAACGAACGCGCCTTTCTGACGCAGGGAGCCGATGAGATCAGCCTTGTACGCTCAGGACTGGAGGACACTATGATCCATGCCTACCATGAGATACGGGATGTGATGATGGAGAAAAAAACGCCGGGACTGCGCACGGCCGCCTTCCTGACAGCCATAGAAAAGATAGGGGTAAGTTACGAGCTGCTAGGTATCTTCCCGTGATGCCCCTGCCGAAAGGTATACCTAAGTATAGAGGGTCAGCTGATGCGAGGCAAATTTGCCACATCCTGGCCCTTTTTTACGTCCAAAAGCCACTGCAGCGCTTCTTCCTGGCTCGTGAAGTAGTTAAATTGAATAAAGTGATGCTGCAGGGCTGCAGAAGGTAGCTGGTAATTCGTCACGATCGCCTTAAAATGATCTTCAGAAAAAACGACAGCAGCGAAAATATCTGTTTGCAAGCACTGGTATACTTTAGGGTAAAATTCCTGCGTAAGCCAGTTTTCCTGCTCCCGGCTTAAGGGACCAATGGAAGTGAGATCGGTGTAGAAGAACAGGGTGCTCAGCGAGCTGCTTACAAAATCCAGTGCGCAGAGGTATGCTTCCACCAGTTTTGCGTGGTCTGGCTTCCGGAGCCACTGGATGAGTAACAGGCCCCTCTCCTCCCGGAAAGAGATGTGAACGTAAGGCGAGTCGAATATCATCATATGAGCATTATATATGCATATTCAAATCCTAAATTACGTAGCTTCTAACGAATTTACAAATTCATACTTTGCAAGAGTATCAGGTGTTTACACACCTTTTATGGGGGAATATGCGTTTAAGTAGCGTATGGCATGATTTATTACTAAACTAACCTTAAAAGCCTACTACATGAACAGGAACAGCCTTGTGGTCCCATCGCTCATACTTGGTGTTAGCCTGGTGCTTTGCGCACTCCTGCTAACGTTGTTCCTGAGATCAAGAGATCAGGCTAACCAAACCATTAACGTTACCGGCTCCGCCAAGCGCGAGATCGTGTCAGATATGGGAATTTTGCGCAGCACGATTCAGGCTTCCTCCCCTACTGCCAAGCAGGCTTATGCGAGCCTTTTGCAGCAGCGCCCCTCTGTGCTGGAGTATCTCCGCCAAAAAGGCTTTCCGGAAGAAGCCATCGAGCTGAACACCATTAACCTGAATCCGGTATACGAAGTGACCCCGCAGGGCTACAGCACCAGCCGCATTGTGCAGTATAACGCCAGCCAGGTGGTGCAGGTAACATCGCCGGACGTGCAGAAAATAAAAGCGGTGTCGCTGGACATGACCTCGCTGGTGGAACAGGGTATAGACATCATGGTGATGCCGCCGGAGTACTACTATACTAAGCTGGCCGAACTGAAGGTAGAGGTGCAGGCGGATGCGGCCAAAGACGCGCTGCAACGGGCCCAGAAGATAACCGAAGCCACCGGTCGCGATCTTGGCCCCATCACAAACGCCCGAATGGGGGTAATACAGATCACGCCGGTAAACTCGAACATGATCTCCGACTATGGTATAAACGATGCCACTTCCATAGACAAAGAGATCACCGCCGTAGTCAGCGCCTCCTTCCGTCTGGACTGAGCAATAAAAAAGGCCGAAGTATAAACCTCGGCCTTTCCTGTTTTTAAGTGGTATATCTTCTTAACTGTTGCTGGTTTTCAACCAGGTGTTGAAGACCTTTTTCTGCGTGGCAGAAGGGTCTTCTACCGGTATAAGCTGATAGCGCACGCTTTCGTCTTTCTGCAGCTTAACGTTGAGCGTTACAAGCTTACCGTCACGGGCTACAAGCACCTCAACCGTATCCCCTACTTTCATAGATTCGATGCGCTCTGCAACATTATCCCCGGCACGGTACCCGTTTACGGCAATGATCTCATCGTTTACGTTAATGCCACCATCCCAGGCGCTGCTTCCCCGGCTTACGCTGCGTACGATCACGTTATTACCGGAAGAATACGTAGAAGCTCCCCAATTTACCTCTTCGCTGCCTTCGTTGGTGTTTACCAGCTGCAGGCCGGCTGCGTCAAAGTACTCATTATAGTCCGGCGATGCGGTGCCATTCACATAGTTGCGGAAGAAGGCATCCATATTCTTGCCGGCTACTTTCTCTACGGCTGCTTTAAACTCATCATCTGTATAGCCCCGGCCCATCTTTTTATAGTAGCGCTCATACATATAACGCAGCACATCGTCCAGGCTTTTCTCGCCTTTGGTGGCCTCCATGATCTCCATGTTGAGCAAGTGGCCCAGCACGCCGCCTTTGGTGTAGTAGGAAACCTCCGCATTGTTTGAGTTCTCGGTGCGGCGGTAGTATTTAATCCAGGCGTCAAAGCTGGCTTCTGCTACCGGTTGTATCTTGTTGCCTGGCGTGTTCTCAACAGAATTGATGCTGCCCGCCACAATGTCGAGGTAACGCTCCGGGGTATAGAACCCGGCACGGCGCACGATCAGGTCATCATAATAGCTGGTAATGCCCTCCGACACCCACAGCATACGGGTATAGTTTTCCTCGTTATAGTTAAACGGCCCCAAAGCAACCGGACGAAGGCGCTTCACGTTCCAGAGGTGGAAATACTCGTGCGCCACAAGGCCCAGGAAGCCCTTGTAACCATTTTCGGAGCCATAGTTCCAGCGGGATGTCTGTAGGGTGGTGGAGTTAAGGTGCTCCAGGCCGCCGCCGCCGCGCTCCAGGTTGTGCACGATAAACACATAGCGGTCTACAGGCAGTTCTCCGATCACGTTAATGGCTTCCTCCACTATTTTCTTCATGTCGGCCATCAGCTGCTCGGGGTCAAAGTTGCCCTCGCCATACATGGCTACTTCGTGGGGCACGCCCGCCGCCGTAAACTCGTATACTTTGTGCGTTCCGATTTCCAACGGGGAATCGGCCAGGATGTCGTAATTAGGGAAGGTATAGGTAAACGTACCGGTGCTCTTTAAGCCGGTGGATACTTTATCCCAGCCCTTGTAGGGTTTTACCTCCAGCGTGCCCTGTTGCTTTTCGTAGCCTTCTGGATACATAAACATGCTGGTGCCGTTCACATAGCCGTGCGAGGCGTCCAGGAAGCTGGTCCGCACGCTCATTTCATAGGCATACACATCATAAGAGGCGCGAACTACGCTTGCCCTGTTGCTGTATACCCGCCAGGTGTTCTTGTCGATCTTCTCGCTGCGCAGCGCCTTGCCGTTGCCGTCAGTGGCCTCAAAGCCTTCCACGTTCTTGGCAAACTCCCGCACCAGATATGAGCCGGGCGCCCAGACAGGCATGGTAAAGTCAACATATTTTTTCTTTGCACCGCTAAGCTCGGCCTCCACCTCAAAATAATGGGTATGCGGCTCAGGCATGGACAATGTATAGCGCAGCTCGGCGGCAAGGGCCGAGGCACTGCGGCCAAGGCAAAGGAAAAGAACGAGTAAGAGTGAGAGTTTAAATTGTTTAGGATTGTACATGTGTGTTTAAAGGAATGTTAGTTTTAGCGCTGGCTATGTTACAACAATTAACGAGCTTTTCAAAATCGATTAAGCCGTGCAACCGTTGTTATTTGCTTGGCTACACAGTTTCTGATTTGCTGTTTAACCATTTTTGCGCTTTGTGCAGCTCAAAAAACACCTTTAATACAATCATCTCGTTATAGCTTTCAAGCCCTAACTTACCCGCCCGTTCCAGAAGCCGGTAATAGCACAGTTTAGACAAGACCATGGCAATGTAGTTGCCGTCTTTCATCTTCTGGATCATGCACGGGAACAGGTACCGCTGCAGCCAGGCCTCTTCCTCATCCTCCAACTCCCCTATCTCCCGCAGGTCCAGGAGCCAATGCTTGATGCGATGCTTTTCGGCATAAGCCAGTGCTTCCATTAGCCCGGTCTTAAACTCGTCTGGGTTATGTTTGTTAAAGCAACGCAGCCTCAAGCGACTGTTCTCGTTTTCAGCGCGTACTTCCAAAGAGGCTGCCTTAAACACTTCCATAAAGGATCTCCTTCAGCATTATTATAAATGCAATATAATTTATAGCTTTATTTACAAATATACTGTATAAATTATAATCTAGCCGTGCATCTTTGTGAATGTATGTTTTTACAGGTTCAATAAGGCCAAGGCGGGGGTAGAACTTTAGAGGCGATAATCTATGTTATAAGCCAGATGCTTCTGTAAGAAATTGCGTGCAACTATAAAATGGCATGGTCTTTTCTTATTTAAGTATAAAAACCACACGCTATGAAAAAGACTTTGTTATTAATCGTTTCCCCAGTTTTGCTGCTAGTACTGTTGTTTGTATTTGTGCCGCAGCATTTTGCCTCCTCTACCGCACATACTACCTCAGAGGCCGCCTTTGCACCTAAAGTAAAACCCTTGAAAGATGTGGCCACGTTGCCAGAAGCGAACACGGAAGTGTATGCCTCATTGATTGACTACGCCATGTCGTTGCGCGGCACGCCCTATGTCTGGGCCGGCGAGACTCCCGACGGTTTTGACTGCTCTGGCTTCATCACGCATGTGTACGGAAAGTATGATGTGGCGCTACCGCACTCTTCGCGTATGCAGGCAGAAGAAGGCATTAACGTGCCCTTAGAAGAGGCCCGTCCTGGCGACCTGCTGATCTTTACGGGTACAAACCCGGATGTAAGAGAGCCGGGCCACGTGGGCATTGTGATCACAGCGCCTGAAGAAGACACCGTTTCCTTTGTGCATGCTTCCTCTAACGGTGGCGTTAAGGTAAGCCAGGTAGAAGGAACCCGCTACGAAATACGCTTTCTGGAGGCACGCCGCGTGCTGTAAGTATAACCCTTCTCATATTTTTCGTACATACAACCATAGCCGCAAAACGGCTATAGACAGCTAATTATCTGCGCTATGGTACATCCCTATGTCGTAAATACGGTTAATGCACTGGTGCTACTTGTGGCCGGGCTTATACTTTATTTTGAAAATCCGGCCAGGCCTCCAGAGGCACTGGTGGCGCCTTCTGTAGCGGTGCTGTTGCTTGCCTGCACCTACCACCTGCGCAAGCACAACAGGTTCGTGTTCCATACCGTTACGGCGCTTACTTTATTGCTGGGGCTCGTCATAGCCTGGCAAGCCGGCTCAGAAATAGTGTCGATGAGCTTTCGCCATACTGTACTTCTACTCATGGCGCTGAGCTGCTTTGTCGCCGTTGCGTTTTATGTGGGCACTTTTGTGCAGGAAAGGAGAACCCGCAACAACAGCATCTATAAAGACGACCTATAGCCCGTGAGGTATAAACCTCAGCCTTGGAATGTAGATAAAAAAGAAACACCTGGTGTAGCCCGTCAAAGTACACCAGGTGTTCCAAAAAAATCCTTCAATTTCTTAGTAAGCGGCGCCCTGTTTTTCAGTTTACCATCTTTTCAAGAAGACCAAAGGTAAATCGCTATCTGCGTAAGCAGTAGCCAGTACTGCTTACTAAGCCAGCTCACCTTTTACGTGAACATTATTACCTTGGCTTACTAAGACGACCGATGGATTAGACATAGCACCTCCTTTCTCTTTAGTCCGACATAAACCTTATACTTTGCAGCTTTCATTTAAAAGCCTGAAGTATAAAGGCCGTGGCACTCGCCACTCACTTGTGTATAAAGATAAAAAAACGGGTAAAAGTTCACAATGTTTTCGTCTTTGTACAGGTCACTTTCTAACCGCCTGCACCGGCTGCACCACAAGCACCTGTGCCTCAGCTTTAAAGACGGGGAGCATCAGGCAAAATTTATAATCTTTGAAAATAATCTTTTTTGGAATTTTGGAATTCAAAGCGGTTGTTATCTATTTATACCTTATATTCAATTGATCAAATCAACTAATCAACCTATAATGAAAAAGCACCTTTTAACACTTGTTGTGCTCATGCTAATGGCCTCCGGGGCATGGGCCCAGAAACTTTCTCCGTTGGGCACCTGGACAAACGAAGAAGGCAAAGCGCGATTTGAGATCTATAAATGCGGGGATAAGCTGTGTGGCAAGATTGTATCGCTGAAAGAGCCAATGCGAAACGGCAAGCCTAAAGTGGACGATAACAATCCTGATAAGAAGATGCGTTACAGACCGCTTATTGGCCTGCGCTTTATGGAAGGCTTTGAGTATGACGAAGGCAACAAGTGGGACGACGGCACAATCTATGACCCGGAGAGTGGCAAAACTTACTCTTGTTACATGAAGATGCTGGGCAAAGATAAAATGGAAGTGAAAGGCTATATCGGCATCTCGCTGATAGGCCGGGCACAAACCTGGACGCGGGTAGACTAAAGCTCGTGCTATAGAAAAGGAAAAGGGGGTAGCCAGGCAGCTATCCCCTTTTTTATTAACCCTTTACAAGCCTATTAACTACAAACAGCGGCTTGGGGTTTTATATATAGGAGCAGCAGCGTCATTTTCTAGAAAACCTGCAAAACCTTATAGCTTTTGTCTCTAAATACAAAGGTTTCTCCGGCTGTTTTACCCATCATGGCTTTAAACAGCGGCGACATGCCCGAAATGGCAAAGTATGACTCGCCGTCTATTTTGATCTCTCCCAGACTTACCCCAATAAAGTACTTTTGCAGGTCGGTGTGCACCACGGCCCCCAGTGACACATCATGGTTTAACTTGGTGGCGTTAATGCGGCGCAGCACACTTTGTGTGGTCATTAGCTCGTCTAACTGCCGGGCGTACAGGTCGCGCTGTATCTGGCAGTTCTCCCGGAAAGACTCAAACTTGTCCTCCATGGCCCCGTCATGGTCGTTAGCACTTTCCTGAGCCTCGTTCATGGCGTCTTTGGCAGCTTTGATCTGCTCGTTCAGCAGCTTGATGCACTCTTGCAGCAGGCGCTTTTTGGTTTCTAATTCTTGTGTCAGTACTTCCATTTTGATCTGCGTTGGCAGCGGCTTTTGCCACAACTGCAGGAGAGATCCGGCAACTATTGCAAGCAGCTAGTAAATGAATAATTAAAGATACAGCGTAAGCTAATCATAACCGGCGTATACCTTGCCGGCTTTTTCATCTGGAATAAACTATTTCGGCGAATGTGTGTTACAAGGTAAATTATCAGATGCCATTTAACGATTTTTTCTCCCGATTGTTCGGCCTAAAAGATTCTTTACCAACGTGCAAGGCCATAAAGCGTGCGCCCAGCTATCTGAGTGATTATCAGGCGTGGGTGAACGGCCAAAAATACCTGCCCTATGCCAAAGGATTTTTTAAAGCTTACCATTACAAAAAGGCTGGTATGCCGGCAGCGTTCCGGGTGCAGTTGGTGGAGGGGGAAAACCTAAGGGGGACTCTTTTATTCTACGACCCGCGCATCAAAGCCTCTGAGTTCAGTTTCTTGTTTGATTTTTTGAAAGAGCGGGTAAAAGCCCTTGGATATACCGTCCATACTTCCAATACCTTAAAAGTGCGCCACGAACGCTACCTGGAGCAAATATGGAAAGTGGTGCTTACCCCTCCGGCCTCCGATGTGCCCGGCAGCAGCCTCTGCAACCAGCTGTACGGCAACGTGCTGCTAGATTATGTGGAGGTAAATAAAAAGCCCGGCTATATCCGGTTGGCGGCTAACAGCTACCAGGATGCCTTTTTTTCCAGGCCACTCCCTTTTGAGGAATTGCTGGAGCATGTGCTGAGGTAAATACCCTAACAGCCGCATAGCAACGCCTAAATTATTCCCTTTTTAACATGTAAATATTTCCAATAAAAAGTATATTTAAGGCAGTCAACTCCTTTAATCGAAAGGTAATCCTATGCCGAAACGTATACTCCTGCTCTTCCTCTTCTTTTTAAGCGTTACCGTTACGGCAAGGGCCACGCATATTGTCGGTGGCGAGTTTGAGATGCAGCACCTGAGCGGTTATAACTACAAACTCAGCCTGAACCTATACTTTGACGCTGTGCACGGCAGCTCGGGCGCCAAAGACAGCTATGTGTCCATCAATGTATTCAGCAAAGCCTCCAATGCCTTTGTAGGTCGGTTCAACCTCAGCCTAAGCAGTGTAACAAGGGTGCCTTATACCAATATAGACTGCACGGTGGGAGAGCTGGTGACCGATAAAAGGGTTTATACTTCTAACATTTACCTCGACCCAAACCTCTACAACCTGCCCGAAGGCTATTACATTACCTGGGAGCGGTGCTGCCGCAACCATACCATTAACAATATTATAGACCCTGATGCCGCGGCACAGGTTTTCTATATGGAGTTTCCACCAGTTGTAAAGAAGGGGCAGTTTTTCCAGAACTCCTCTCCCATCCTTTTCCCACCGCTTAGCGACTATGCCTGCGTGGATCAGCTGTTTTATTACGAGTTTAACGGCACCGACCCGGATGGCGACTCCCTGGTGTACAGCATGGTCACGCCGCTGAATGGCTATACCTCTGCAGATCTGCCCGCCTACTATGATTTGAATACTTTTCCGCCGGTGTATTATGTAACGCCGCAGCCAGCGCCATACCCCACAGTGCCCTGGCGCCCCGGCTACAGCACAGTTGACCAGATCCACGGCTCGCCGGCAATAAATATTGATGCCAAAACTGGCTTGCTCACAATGCGCCCGGCACAGAAAGGGCTTTTTGTATTCGGCGTCAAGATAGAAGAGTACCGCGACGGCACGAAGCTGGGTGAGGTGCGCCGCGAATTTCAGGTGCTGGTGCTGGAGTGCCCGAATAACCAAGCCCCGCAGGTCATGCTAAGAGAGCCCGATTCTAAAGCGCTTTACCAAGAGGGACAGGTTTTGCGCATCAACTCCAGAGAAGCCACTAGGTGCATGGAGATACTTTTTACGGACCCTAACCTGAGTGAGTACGTGGAGTTACGGGCGAAGCCGGTTAACTTTTCAGAGGCTGGTTTCACGGTCTCGGGTCCATCCAGTGGAATAATCAACCAAGGCGCAGCCACAGATACCCTCCGGGCAACCCTTTGCTTTGAAGAGTGCTTCGATACGAAAGGAAAGGTCTACCAACTGGACTTGATCGTGAAGGACGATGGCTGCAGCCTCCCAAAACAGGACACCGTGCGGCTCAGCTTTTCCATCGCCCCACCTCCCGACTCACCTCCTACCCTTTCACTCTCCACCACCACCCGTAGATTTGAAGTAAGGCAAGGCGATCAGATCAACTTTGAGGTGCTTGGGCTGGATCCCGATGATGACATGGTATACTTATCGGCAACCGGCAGGGACTTTGACATGAGCAGCCAGAACATACGCTTTGAGAGCGGAAACGGCGCAGGCGAAACCAGCTCACCATTTGTATGGGACATCACCTGCGAGACAATGAAACAGCAGCTGTATACTGTTGATTTTATGCTGCGCACCACCGTCTGCGGCCAGGAAACCGTCCGGAAAGAAACCATTGAGGTTGTACCTGTCTCAGACAACCAGGCCCCTATACTTTCTGCGGATAATCCCGCGCTGACCTACACTCTTAAGCTTAATGAAGCCTTTGAACTGAACTTGTCAGGCCTCGATATAGACCAGGACAACCTGCGGATGGAGGCTGCCGGAGAGGGATTTAACCTGGAGGAGTACGGAATGCAGTTTACAGGATCAGGTACGGCCGGAGCTGCCAACGGAAAGTTTACCTGGCTGCCAGCCTGTCCTAAAACGGAAGACGAGGTACTGCGCGTCAATTTCATACTTCAGGAAGAAAACTGTGCCCCTAAGCCGCAACAGCTGACCGTAGAGTTTCGGGTGGAGGTGCCTAAGGTGGGCAGTTATGTGCCGCCCAACATCTTTACGCCTAACGGCGATGGCAAGAACGACTTCTTTGAAATACCCGGCCTGCCACAGGAGTTCTGCTCGGCCACCTTCCAAAACATCCGTATTTACAACCGCTGGGGCCGTGAAGTATACCGGAGCACAGACAGCGCCTTTAAGTGGGACGGTGCCAACCTGAACGACGGCGTATACTTCTACATGATCGATTTTAACACGACCACCTACAAAGGCAGCGTGACATTGGTGCGATAAAGAGTACAGGAAAAGATGTGTAAAACTTCAAACCTAGTGTTTAAGTTTTGATGGCACTACAGAACAGTACCAAGCTAATTATCAAACACTAAACATCAGCACAAAATATAAACCCAGCCACAGGAAATCCATGAAATGCCAATAGCTGTTCAGCATGGAAAGCTGCAGCCGCCTGAAAGGGTCGCGTATAAAAACCAGGCTGCGGACGCTGTCGCTGTTGACGTAGATGGTTTTGAATACCATAAAGGAAAGGAAAATGATGCCACCCGTTAAGTGCAGGATGTGCAGCGCGGAGATCAGGTACAGGTAGGTGCCGGATGTTTTACCGGTAAAATAGATGCCTGTTCGGGCCAGTTCGTTCCAGCCCAGCAGCTGCGCCCCGATAAACAGAAGCCCTAGAAACAAAGTAGCGGATAAATAGCGGGCCATTTTACGGAGCTTCTCTTTCTTGTACAGGCGTGGCACCCTGGAAATGGTGTAGCTGCTGAAAAGGAGCAAAACCGTGCTGACGCTGAAGAATTTGGGCAATTCCGAAAGGCCCTCCGGAAAACCGCCTGTGCGTACAAAGGCTATCACAAGTATAAAGAACAGCACCCCGATGCCTACCATGCTCAGGTACAGCAGCATTCGGATAGGGTGCATCTTCTCTATCCGCTTAAATGCCGATCTCTGCTTGGGGTTTACTTGATTCTTCTTATCCTGGTTCATCCTCTGCTCCGTTGTCCTGCGCTGCGCGGCTATTTCTGTGAATAAACGCACCGCACCCTGTTTTGTAGTAATTTATACTTTTGCAACGATGTTATAGTTTTACAAACAGGCGGTTAATTTGCGCCATAACCGGCTCCTTTCTATAAACAGTCCCCGAAACTTTTTGTTGCACAAACTATCCCCTGCAAAGTGCCGTAACAAGGGCCACCATAACGTTCTGGTTTGCGTTAATAGGGATAATGTAAGAATTAAACCGCTGCCCCATGAAAATGCCGCTCCACGTGCTTTGTCTGATGTTATTGCTGACAACCCTTTCTGCCTCCACACCCGGCTTTGCCCAGCAAAACAAGACGCCCTACACCGGCAACAACCGGGTACTGGTAACGCTGGAGGGCGAAACGGGGCTTTACCAGTTTAGTTCGGAGCAAATGCTGGTGCGGTACAACAAGCAGACGCAGCAGCTTGAGTGCCTGCTGCCAGTGTCCACCCTTGTGCCGCTCCAGGACACCATTCCTGCTTCTATGGCCTACGAGGTGCTTTACGGAGCAAAATACCCGCAGCTCCTCCTCACCATGAAGGCCCCGGAGCAACTGATAAACGCCGGAGGCTTCGCGCCGATCACCATGCCGCGTACAGTAGCGGTTAACCTGCAGGGCGTTCTAAACGAAACGGTCATACCTGTCGGCTTTACTTCCGAAAAAGACGTCCTGTTTTTCACCTCCACCTTCGATTTAATGCTCGACAACTTTCAGGCAACGCTGCCGGTGGCCTATGCCCAACTCCTGTCAGGCCGCCTCCGCATTACCATCGACCGCGCCCGTGTGGTAAACCTGAACCTTCGTTAAATCGCCCGCTACAGCCCCCAGCGCTACATCTTCTGATGCCGCTTGCCTTCTGGTATTCAAAATCATTTCTCTTGAAGGGATAATTTCTGTCTTTTCCGGCTACTCTATAATACATGCTTTCTAGTTGTTAAAGTTAAACACCACAAACAAGTATAAACCATTGCGTATGCACCTGAAGAAATTATTCGCACTCATACTTTTACTTTTCACGTTGCAGCTGGTGGCTATGGCTAAGCCGGAGGCGCTACGTGTAGAACCGGCTTTCTGGTGGGCCGGAATGGCGTCGCCAGACCTCCAGCTGATGCTGCACGGCCCGGACATCGGCAACTTAAAACCGGAGCTGCAGCACGAGGGCATAGTTGTTAAAGATGTTATAAAAGTATCAAACCCTAACTACCTGTTCCTCAATATAGATATCTCTAAAGCGAGTGCCGGCAAGTTCCGGCTGCAACTGAAAGACGGCAACAGGGTTGTGCATAAGTATACCTATGAGTTGAAGGAGCGAAAGGCTGGCTCCAGCCAACGCCAGGGCTTCGATAATTCGGATGTGATTTACTTGATTACGCCGGACCGCTTTGCGAACGGCAACCCAAAGAACGACAATGTGAAAAGTATGGCCGAGAAAGCGAACCGCTCCGACAAAAGCGGACGCCACGGGGGCGACCTGGAAGGCATCATTCAGCACCTGGACTACCTAAAGGACATGGGGTTTACCGCGCTATGGGTTAACCCGGTGCTGGAGAATAATCAGCAAAATACCTCCTACCACGGTTACTCTACCACCGACTACTATAAAGTTGATCCCCGCTTTGGCGACAACGCACAGTATGTGGCGCTTTCCGAAAAAGCTGACGAGCGTGGCATCAAGCTGATCATGGACATGATCCCGAACCACATCGGATCGGAGCACTGGTGGATGGACGATTTGCCGACAGAAGACTGGCTGAACTACCAGGACAACTACAAGCAGACGAACCATCGGCGGGAGGCTATACAAGATCCGCACGCAGCTGCCTACGACCGCAACCTGCACACGCAGGGCTGGTTTGTTGAGTCGATGCCGGACCTGAACCAGGAGAACGAGCTGCTGGCGCAGTACCTGATCCAGAACGCCATCTGGTGGATAGAGTATGCGAATCTGGGCGGCATCCGGGTAGACACATACTCCTACTCCTACCCCCCTTTCATGACCGAGTGGACCCGCCGCATTATGGAGGAGTACCCCAATTTTAATATTGTGGGCGAAGAGTGGTCGCTGAACCCGGCTATTGTGGCATACTGGCAGCGCGGAAAGAAAAACCCGAACGGCTATACTTCCTACCTGCCGAGCCTGATGGATTTTCCGGTTCAGAATGCTTTGGTGGCCGCGTTGCGTGATGATGAAACAGGGTGGGACACCGGATGGCTGCACTTGTACGCCATGCTGGCCAACGACTTTCAATATGCCGATCCCGGAAACCTGGTGGTATTCCCCGATAACCATGACATGGACCGCATCTATACGCAACTCAACCAGGATGCCGCACTGACCAAGCTGGCCCTTACCTACATCCTGACAACGCGCGGTATTCCGCAACTATACTATGGCACGGAGATCCTGATGCACAACGATGCACCCGGAGACCACGGAATTATTCGCACGGATTTTCCGGGCGGCTGGGAAGGTGATAAGATAAACGCATTTACCGGCCAAAGGCTGACGGAGGAACAGCGGCAGATGCAGGAATTCACCAAAAAGCTGCTGAACTGGCGCAAAAATACCGAGGCGGTACAAACCGGCAAACTTACCCACTATGCTCCCTACAAAGGCGTTTATGCTTATTTCCGGGTGCAGGGAGATCAGAAAGTAATGGTAATCCTGAACAAGAATGAGAAGCCCTACGACTTAGCGCTGGATAAATTTGCTGCGCAACTGAACGGTAAAACGAAAGGCGTGGATGCCATAACAGGCAAGACTTATCAATTAGATAAGAAAGCCCTGGCCTTGCCTCCCAAAGCCCCGCTTGTTCTGGAACTGCAGTAACAGGTATAAGGTATGGCAGCGCCTGCCGCAAAATCTTACATGCTCCGGTCAAAAGCCGGAGCATTTTCTTTTCCCTATCTTTTGAGCTATAGAAGCGTATGCTATACTTAATTCTGCTTTAAAGCTGCGATTTCTTAACAAACCCCACTTCTTTTTCATGGACGATCTTCTTGATAACGTTTACTACCATAACACGGTACAGACTTACCTCATCACGCTGGGCTTTGTGCTACTTGGCTTCCTGCTGATCAGGTTCTTTAAAAGATCTGTGCTTACACGAATAGCTAAGCTCACCCAAAAAACCAGCACTAATTTCGACAACCACCTGGTAGAAAGCATTGACCGCTTTGGCATACCTGCTTTATACTTGCTTGTGCTGTTTGCCGGCCTGGATTACCTGGCGCTACCTGTCAGGGCAAACAGAATCATAGAGCTAGCCACCACCGTGGCGCTTACTATACTGGCCATCAGGCTCATTTCCACTACTATCATACTTCTGCTGCGCTCATATATCAGCAAGCAGGAGCACGGCACCGAGAAAGTAAAGCAGATGGCCGGCGTCATCCTGGTGATCAATCTCCTGATCTGGGGGCTGGGCCTGCTTACGCTGTTGGACAATTTAGGCTACGACGTTACCACCGTAATTGCCGGCCTGGGCATTGGCGGTATAGCAGTTGCGTTGGCGGCTCAAAACATCCTGGGCGACCTTTTCAACTACTTCGTGATCTTTTTTGACAGACCCTTCGAAATTGGGGACTTTCTGGTAATTGACCAAAAATCCGGCACCGTAGACAAAATCGGCGTGAAAACAACCCGTTTGAAAAGCCTTTCGGGCGAGCAGTTGGTATTTGCCAACTCCGACCTGACTAACTCCCGGATACACAATTACAAACAGCTGCGGGAACGGCGGGTGGTATTTAAGGTTGGCGTCGTATACCAGGTTTCTTACGAACAGTTGCAGGCCATACCGGGCATACTGCGCCGCATTGTGGAAGAGCAGCCGGAAACCCGTTTCGACCGTGCCCATTTCCAGTCTTACGGAGACTCCAGCTTAGACTTTGAGATAGTATACTATGTCCTTTCGCCGGATTACAACAAGTACATGGATATCCAACAATCGATCAACATGCGCATTTTCCACGAGTTTCAGCGGAAAGGAATTGAGTTTGCCTACCCAACCAGAACCCTGTTTGTAATGAATGAAGATCAGGAGCAACAGCCTGTAGCCAAATAAATGTGAAGGGGCAACAAGTTATACCTGCTGCCCCTTCACATTCCAATTTATAATGTATACTTACAGCCCGGATTTATACTTATGAATCACTCCCCTTCCTTTTTTGCTTCCTTCGCTGGCGATGTATACTTCGCCATTGCTGCCAAAGCTTAGGCCTTCCGCCTGGCGGAGCATCTTTTTGTCCAGTGTAGTCACACTGCTGAGTTTGCCATCCTCACTCACCAGCATGATGCGCCCATTAACGGCATCCAGTAGGTAATGCTCACCGGTTAGCGGGTGTATTTCCAGCGACGAAGGCTGTAGCACGTCGTAAAGGTCTTTTTTCTTCTTGTCGGTAGTAGCTTGCAGAAGCTCCTGCTCCAGCGGAATAGTTATGACGGGCTCCGGTCGCATCTTGCCCGATTCCAGGCTCAGTTCATAGATGCCTTTGTTTTTGCCTAGCGTTTTGTCATGGCCTTTGCAGGCAATCAGCAGGCGGTTGTCTGCCTTATCCAGTGCCAGGCCCTCTGTATTTTGACTTGCAGCCAGGGCCGATTTGTACTTCTTTACCTGCGGCTTACTGCTCTCAAATTCCTTCACCTGGAAAACCGTGCCGTCGCTGCGCAGCACATAGGCGGTGCTGCCATCCACTGCCAAACCCTCGTAGTCGCCGGCTGCTCCAAATGGGTATTCTTTTTCAAGTTCTTGGTCTTTGAGATTATAAATAAAGATGCTGCCCTTTTCATCCTGCACACAGGCCATGCGCTCGTCATCCAGCAAGGCTATGCCCGATACCTCGCGCAATTCCGCCGGAAGCACCCAGGAGGCCTCTGGGCGTGCAAAGGCATTGACTTTAGCATTTCCTAAGACCAATGGGCCAGCCAGCGAAGCCTGCTGTACCGTGGCTGCGCCGCTTCCCGCATCGCCTTTCTGCTGCACCAACTCGCCGGACTGGTTAAATATAAGCTCTGCTTCCTCATTTCGGTTCTCCAACTCCACCACATAAAAAGTCTGCTCCCCCTTTTTCAGAAAAGTAGACTCTGCCAGATCATACCGGCTGAAGTGCTCTTGCACATAGTCCAGTACCTGTGGCGGGAGGTTGTTTGCCTCCATCTCCTCCTCTACCTGCAGCAACTGGCCGGCCTTGCTGAACAGCACGCTTCTTTCTCGCCCACCCATCTCAAACTCTGCCTCGAACCCATCTGCTTCTTCGTCCCACTCAGGGTTTTTAACATCCGGGTAAAGTGAGGCAAACTGCGTTTCGACGGCCTCCGGCAACTCTACCTGCTGCCATATACCGCTCAGCTCATCCGCCATCTCGCCACAGGACGCGGCGCCAAAAAGTATCGATCCTCCCAGCAAAACGCTGGCTAATTTGTTCATCTTCATATTTTTCATGTTTAAATTCAGGTCTATGCACAAGTATACTGTCTGAATTTGAAGAGAATCTGAAGATTGGCAGTGTGATACCTTTAACCGGTAAAATAAATGCAAAGGCTGTGCTCGCCATTGTTGTAGTTATACTTTGGAAGGAGGCCATACAGGTTGCAGATCTTTTTGACAAGCGCCAGCCCTATGCCCAAAGAGCCCACCGACTCGTGGCCGGTCCGGAAGCGGCTGAACAGTAGCTCTGGCTGGTCCTGCGGCGCGGCGCCCGTATTGCTGATGCATAGCTTTTGAGGGCTTAGCAGCACTTTTATACTTCCGCCTGGATGGTTGTGCTTGATGGCGTTGCTGAGCAGGTTTTGAAGCAGTACATCGGCCAGGCCGCTGTTCATCTGCACGTATACTTCCTGCATCTCTACTGTTTGCACATTCAGGCTGCGCATGCTGATCACCTCCTGTAAGTGCGCCAGCTGCTCCTGCAGCAGTTGATGCAGCGGCACCTGCCCTTCGGCGGCAAATTCCCGGTTCTCGATGCGGGTGAGCAGGATAAGCGACTTGTTCAGGCGCGCCAGCCTGTTTAAGGCCCCATACATGTCCGAGAGCAGCAGCGCCTGCTCCTCGTTCAGGTTTTCCGACTGCATGAACAGCTCCACTTTACTGCTCACGATCGCCAACGGCGTCTGAATCTCATGCGACACGTTTTCAGTAAACTCCTTCAGGTTCAGAAAGTCACCATGTATCTTTTCCGTCATACTTTGCAGCACCTGGTTCAGCTCTTCAAACTCGGTGGTGCTGCTTGGTTTCAGGGCCAGCGGCTGATGCTGGCTCAGCCTGTAACGCTTTAAGCGGCTGAGGGTGTCGTAAAAATGGCGCCAGGTATACTTGTTGGTGTAGTAGTTTACGAATACCAGCCCCACCAGCAGCAGCATAAAAATCCAGACCATGGCCAGCACCGTGCTTTCGGTCAGGTCATCAAAGTCCATCAGAGACTTCAGGATGGTATACTCATAGGGTTTGCCCTGGCGGTAGGCAGTAAAGGTAAGCTGCCGGAACGGGATGTACTCTTCGTCGTAGTTGCTGTAGATAAGCGTGTCCTTCAGGTGCTCCATCACCAGGTCGGCTGGGTCAGCATCCCTGACAAGTATGGCCTCCGAAATGCCCGAGGTAACGTTGGGCAAGCGGTCGTGCTGCTGTATGTAGGCAATAATATTCTCCTTATCCGTAAACAGCTGGTCGTCCACCTCGTCGTAGATTTCCTCGCGCAACGACAGGTAAAACACGGTACCCCCCACCGCAAACACCACCAGCGACACCAACAGGTAATATAAACTGGTTTTGGTCAGTACTCTCATGGGCTCATAAATTTATAGCCCAGCCCATACACTGTTTGGATATAATCCTCAACGCCGGTTTCCATAATCTTGCGGCGCAGGTTTTTGATGTGCGTGTACACGAAGTCAAGGGAGTCCAGCATTTCGATATGGTCTCCCCACAAGTGCTCGGCTATGGATTCTTTTGTGAGAACGCGGTTGCGGTTAGATGCAAAGTACAGCAGCAGCTCATACTCCTTACGCGTGAGTGCCAGCTTTTTGCCCGCCACCGAGGCCTCTGCGGCTTCCGGGTGCACCTCTACCTCTCCGACGCGCAGCACTTTCTGGCCGTTAAAGTTACGCCGCCGCAGCACCGACTTTAGTCTGGCATTCAGTTCCGACAGGTGGAAAGGCTTGGTCATGTAATCATCGGCCCCAACCTCTAAGCCCATTATTTTGTCATCCAGCGCATTTTTAGCGGAAATTATGATAATGCCTGTATCCGGCTGGTTCTCTTTTACCGACCGCACAATATCCAGGCCGTTACCGCCGGGCAGTGTCAGGTCTACCACAAGGCAGGCGTAGGTATAGGAGGCAGTCTTGAGCATCGCGCTCCTGTAATCGATGGCCGCCTCGCATGCATAGCCCTCCTGCCTCAGGTAAGCCACAATAGACTCTTTCAGTGCTTCCTCGTCTTCAACTACAAGTACTTTCATAGGCTCGTTCTGAAACGGTAAATTACGGAAGAAGTCTGAAGGAATTCTGAGCAGAAGGCACAAATTATGATAACAGCATTTTTATAGCTGCGCGTAAGCGTCAGCTTGCTGGTAAAATTATTCATACTTGGGGAAAGCCGTTTTTTCTCCCGTCGCATCATCCAAAGCAGCACTGGAGCCGGCAGAGAAACAGCTTACAAGTATACCTAGAGTGAGCGAAGCCTGAAGTATAAATTCATTTGACTTGAGCATAAAAAAAGCCGCAGCTTACGCCGCGGCCTTTTCTCAGATGGAAATTTAATACAATGTACAGCGCTTTATACGCAATGGTTGCAAAAAAGTATTTGCGTTACCTGTTATAGCCGCCAAAGTGGCCATAGTAGTTTCCGCGGGTTTCCTCGCGGCGGCCGTAATGGTCGTTCCCGAAATCCCGGAACTGGTCACCGCTACCGTAGGACATGTCATGCCTGTACCCGTGGTTGCCGCGGCTATCGAAGTTCCTGTACATGTCTCCTTCTTCTGGGTTATCATAGTTAGGGTTGTACCCTGTTTGGTAACGGTAGTGGTGCCCGCGGCGGGCGTAGGGCCCTTCTGCATACGGAAAGCGCTCTACATCATACAGATCGTTTTCAGCGCTGCGTGGCAATCCGTAGTCTGCAGAGCGGGGCTGGTCTGTGTAGTTGGAGGTGTCATACATCTCCATGTAGCGATCCTCTCGTGTTCCTGCCCTGCCCCCAGCTCGACCATATTCACGGCTTTGCTGTAGGCGATAATACTCATCCGGTTCATGGCGGGTGTCGCCTAAATGCGCGTGCTCCCGCCCATGGTGCGGCCAGTGCCGATGGTTGTCATGGCCTTCCTGTCTATAGCTGCGGCTAAAATCGCCGTAGTGCCTGTCTCTTTCGTTTCTCATAGTATAAAAGTATGGGCAGCCGCTACACATGCAGGGCTGCCTTGGTTTTACAATTTATTGCCTTATCGCCGATCTCGGTCGCGCATATAGTCATCATGGCGCCTGTTCTCGCGTTGGTTCCAGTTATCCATTTCGCTGTAATGCTGTCCCTCACCGTAGTGCTTCTCCCCGCGCGCATAGTTGCGGCCGGCAAAGCCGGTGCTATAGTCGTTGTCATAGTTAGGGTTGCGGTACTCGCTACGTCGGAAAGACTCTGCGTCGCCGCGTGCGCTGCGTGACCAGTTTCCGCTGTTATCCCCTCGCCTTACATCATGCCCATAGCGCTCATCGGCCATACCATAACGATAATCGGAGCGGCCGCGCTGGCGCAGTTCATCATAATCTCTGTCAGCATAATCGGCACGGGCATCATAATGGCGGCCGGAGTTGTGCTCCTCCTGCGGCACGTAGGTCATGCCGTATGGGTTGCCGCTGCCACTGCGCCCCTGCGTATAGTCAGGACCGGCGTAGTGGGCACCACCTGCCTCAAAGCGGCCCTGCGGTGACATCTGCTGCTGGTCTGCATTGCTGTTGAAGCTGCGGGTGTCGCCATACTGACTATCCGCATTGTTGCCATAGCCGCGGTTAAACTGCGAGTCTACCGTATAGTTGCCGCGGTCTGAGTTCTGCCCATGATGGTGCCCGTGCAGCCATCTGGCGTCATCCTCCTCACGGTACCTGTTTCTATCCGATGTGTCATATCTTCTTTCGTCTCTCATAGCTTGTTGGTTTTGTTAAAATGATCAATTTATTCTTTCTGTTCTACGGTGCCCGAGGCCGCTTAGGTTAGGGTATGGGTAAACCTCGTGGAATGCTATCCGTTAAAAAGAGTACAAAAACAAACCTGATAACTATGGAAAGAGATAATTGGAATAGAGATAACTTCAGCAGCAAAGGGCCCGAAAGGCCTCATGACCAACGAATTGACCAGGACCAGTACAGAGGTGCCTATAGAATTGACACCTCCAGCGATCATAGAAACGAAACTACCTGGGACGGGTACGGAAGCACCGAGCATAGGCATGGCCAGCGGCACCCGGACTATAACCGCGATTATAACAGAAACTACAACAAGGACTATAACCGCAACTATAACGAAGACAGCCGCTACCATGGCTACGACCATGACAACTATAACATGGATAGCCGCTACCGTGAGCACGGGCACGATAAACATTACCGCTCTGGTAACGCTGCGAACTGGAATGATCGGGAGCGTGAGCAACAGTGGCATCAGCATCAGCACCATCATGCTCATCCCCACCGCAGCGTACACGACCGTATCCAGCAGGACGATCCGTACGGCTTAGGCAACTTCAACGCGAATTACGGGCCTGACCCTTATGGCCAAGGCGGCGGCGAGAACTACGGAAATGAGGCGGGGTCGTTAAGTTACGGCTACGACGGTACTTCGAACTATGATCCCGACTGGAACCGCCATTATGACCCGCTCAGCGGCGAGCGAGAAAGCTACCACGGCCACTATACCAGCCGGCATCCGGAAAGCAGGCTTAACCAGCGCAACCGCTACGACAGTGGTAACCGAAACAGATAAAGTATATTAATAAACTTAAAAAGAAGCAAGATGAACACAAACGATAAGAACAAAGACAGGCTTAAAAACGAGGACCTGAACAAGACGCTAAACAAAGGAAATAAAGTGCCTAATATTAACCCTACCGGGCAAAGCAAGAAAGTAGACAATGAAGAGGCAATGAAGGGTAAGTTTGGTGGTGCGCCATCGCAGAAAAGTGGCAGCCGCGGCAGCGCCGACATACAAGACGGCGGAACCGACACAGGCAGCAGTGCCGGCAGTCATTAAAATACTTCGAAAAACCTCTGAAACAGGAAAAGCCACTCAATTGAGTGGCTTTTCCTGTTTCAGAATTACTAAATAAAAACAGATTTCAATTATTGCAGTTCCTCCTGCTCCATGTACTCCCACATAGCATCTTCGGTGGCGCCACTTTTAGCAGCATAGATCAGCATGGTTGTATACACGCCAATCAGCAGGAAGCTTAGAGGAATAGAGAAAACAAAGGAAACAATCAGCGTTTTAACGGGATCTGGCTTGGAACTCATTTTGGTTGAAGCATACCAAAAGAACAGGACATTAAAAATACCAGAAAAAGCAATTAAGTTGATGATGTCTAGCATTGGCTAAAAGTTAGGTTTCTTGTCATGCTGAGGGTAGTATAACTTTTACTCCTTCTTTCAGCATTCCTTTAAATTTCTTTACTAACTGTCGTCTTTGTTATTGTATTTTCCGGTTTGCCTTTACCGGAACTGCTTGATGCAATTTAGAATACTACTTTTAAAAATACAAGTATAGCGGAAATAAATTTTAACGCACAATTACCCTTTCAAATATATAAAGGTAACTATATAGCAACAACTTAGTTTTAAATTCTCTTACAATTTCTGTGCAAAAACGAACCCTCAGGCATAGCCTATTAATGCAATATGCTACAAGAAAGTTTCTTTCTGGGGCCGCAAAACAATACGATCTTCGGTACGCACTGTTGTAATCGCCCTCCACAACTGGCTAGTATGTTTATTAAAAAAAGCGGCCACTTCATGTATATCGTATTTTAAGATTCTCCTGTAGGTTATAAGTTTATCTATATATTTGTAGGAGCGCCTGCTTTAGCTGTTGCCGGCAAGAAGATATGTTAACTCATCCCCCGTACCTATGGAGCCACAAGATAACCCCAGAGACAGAATAATCGCCGAGGCGAAGAATATGTTCTTCACCCGTGGCTATAGCAATGTACTGATGTCTGACCTGGCAAAACGGCTGGGGATGAGCAAAAAAACTATCTACCAGTACTTCTCAGGCAAGGAGGAGTTACTAAGCGTGGTGATTAGGCAGTACGGTTCGGACATACAGCGCACAGTAGAGCAGCTGATGTCAGACAAGCAGTTGGACTTCCCGGACAAGTCTAGGCAAATCTTCAGCTACGTGGGCACCAAGCTGCATGATGTTAATCCGGCCTTTGTGCTAGATATCAAAAAGAACGCACCAGCTGCTTGGCAGCTTTTGCAGCGCCATAAAACGGAGGCGGCCTTCCTTCGGTTCAACACGTTGCTGGACGAAGGCTATCGCAAAGGATACATTCGGGATGATGCCCACCGCACCTTAGCGGTTCTGCTTTACGCCAGTGCCCTGGAAACCATCCTGAACCCTGACTTTACGGAGCAGGTGCCTCACAACCTGATGCAGGACCTTCCCCGCGCCCCCGGCGCAGTGTTCGATGGCTTGGTGAAGATCATATTCAACGGGATTCTTAAAGAGAAGAATTAGTATAACTGGCATAAAACAAAAGAGGTGCTGCAGTTAACTCTGCGGCACCTCTTCCATTAGCAGTCCATACTTACAGGCTTAGCTTCAAAATCTGCTCCACATCCTGTATCTGTATATCCGAGCGCTCGCCAAGATCTTTTACGCCTCGTTCCTCAAAGCGCTGCACAATAGTTTCGATGGTGTCCTCCCCTACCTCGTAATCTGAAAGCTTTGTCTTTACGCCTAATGACTCGAAGAAGGCAATAGTAGCCTGAATGGTTGCCTCCAGGCGCTCATCTTCTGTGCCGCTGTCAACGCCCCAAACACGCTCGCCATACTGTAGCAGTTTCTCTTTCTTTGCACCGATCTTGTAGCGCATCAGCGATGGGAACACAATAGCCAGGGTACGGGCGTGGTCGATACCGTGCAGGGCTGTCAGTTCATGCCCGATGTAATGCGTCGCCCAGTCAGTAGGCACTCCCACCCGGATAACGCCGTTCAAGGCCATGGTAGCCGCCCACATAAAGTTTGCCATCGTGTCATAGTCATCTGGATTTTTCACGGCTTTAGGGCCCTCCTCCTTAAGCGTCAGGAGCACTGCCTCGGCCATGCGATCCTGCAGCGGGGCGTTTACCGGATAGGTCAGGTACTGCTCCAGCACATGCGAGAACGCGTCTACCACGCCGTTGCTGATCTGCCTTACTGGTAAGGTGAAGGTAGTTTCTGGGTCAAGTACCGAGAACTTTGGAAAAGTAACCGGGCTACCGAAGGAAAACTTCTCTTTAGTAGCAACGCGGTTGATTACAGCGCCAGAATTCATTTCTGATCCGGTAGCCGGAAGTGTAAGCACCGCCCCAAAAGGAGCCGCCTTGGTTATCCGCTCGTGCTTTGCTAGTATATCCCACGGCTCCTCCCCTTCATACTCCATGGCAGCTACTATAAATTTAGTGCCGTCAATCACAGAGCCGCCTCCTACGGCCAGAAAGAAATCGATGTTTTGCCGCTTGGCTATGTCTACTGCCTGCATTAACGTTTCGTAGTGTGGGTTCGGCTCTATGCCACTAAACTCCAGCACCTCAAAGCCCTTTAAGGCTTCCATCACCTGCTCATAAACGCCGTTCTTTTTGATGCTTCCCCCGCCATAGGTCATCATTACCCGGCTTCCTGCAGGAATCTCCTGCGCAATAGCACTGATTTGTCCTTTCCCGAACAAGATCTTAACCGGATTATAAAATGTGAAATTATTCATACTATGCTTATTCTTTTTAATGTTTTGGTTAGGTATACTCTTTTTATACTTCAGGGTCGGCCACTTTTACCAGTTGCTTGCCTGTATTAGTGCCTTTGAAGAGCCCCAGAAAAGCCTGCGGGATGTTTTCAAAGCCCTCTGTGATCGTTTCCTGGTATTGCAGCTTGCTGCTCTGCACCCAAGTGGCCAGTTCTTTTGCAGCAACAGAAAACTCATCGGCATAGTCTCCTACGATGAAGCCTTTCATCAGGGCACTCTTTTTTAGCAAAATAGGCTCTACTCGCATGCCTACTGGTGCTGAGGTGCTGTTATAATAGGCTATCTGGCCGCACACCGCTATACGTGCGAACTTGTTCAGCCTTAAGTATACGGCATCTGAGATCTCTCCACCCACGTTGTCAAAGTAGACGTCCACACCATCTGGACACGCTTCAGCTATGGCCTCTTTCATACTACCCGCAGTTTTGTAGTTAATGGCCTCGTCAAAGCCGAGATCGTTTTTCAGATAAGCTACCTTGTCATCAGTGCCGGCCACGCCAACCACCCGGCAGCCTTTCAGCTTCGCGATCTGGCCAACCACAGTCCCCACTGCCCCAGCTGCGCCAGAAACAACCACTGTTTCACCTTCCTTGGGGTTGCCAATGTGCAGTAGCCCAAAGTAGGCGGTAAGCCCCGGCATTCCCAGGATGCCAAGATGGTAGCTGAGCGGTGCAATGCCCGGATCTATTTTACTGAGACCGTTGCCATTATGCACGATGTACTGCTGCCAGGGGAGCCGCCCCAGCACAATGGCACCTGTCGGAAGACTTTCGCTTTTGGAGTCCACTACTTCTGCCACTACGCCTCCCGAAATAGGTTCTCCGACAGCATAGGGTGCCACATAGGACTCCGCGTCGCTCATCCGCCCACGCATGTATGGGTCGACGGATACATAAAGGGCTTTAAGCAGCACTTCCCCCTCCTGCAAAGCAGGAAGCTCACGGTTCTCAAATTTAAAATTATCCAGCGTTGGCGTGCCCGTAGGTCGGCTTGCCAAAAGTATAGTTTTATTATCCATGCTGATTGTGTGCTTGATTCATTATTAATACTCCACAACCGGCACCGGCGCCATTTTGTTTAGATATTCCCTTAGCTCGCTATTTGCCGCTATGCTTTTGCTCTACATCAGGGGCTTTTTTAGCCATATGCCTTTCAGGTATGCTGACCACAAATAAAAAAGGCTGTTCGAGTTAACCCGCAACAACCTTTTTAAGAAGTATAAGCAATCTATGCTAGATAAGATCAAACAGGTTTTGAATGCCGATGTGGCGCTCCTTTGTAAAGCCTTCGCCATACTTCACGCCAATGGCATGTCCTAGTTCTTTCGCTCTGGCCTCTATAAAATCTAAAAACTCGGGCGAGGATATGTACGTGTTCGGCGAGCTGTCATCGGGGTTATAGAACTGCGACTTAAATGCTCTAACTGCTTCCATTTTTTTCTCCCAATGTGGCGTAACGTCCACTATAAAGTCAGGCGTAATCAAACGGTCCTGTATATAATGATACACAGCCTTAGGCCTCCATGCTTCCTGCTCCCGCCAATCCTGATCCTGGGTTTTGATCATCTTCAGGCCAGCTTTAAAGCATGCCTCCGATACCAGTTCACCTCCCCTGCCATGGTCCGGATGGCGATCGTGCACGGCATTGGCAATCACGATCTCTGGTTTATACCTGCGCAGCACTTCCACAATCTTTAGCTGGTGCTCCCGGTCGTTTTGAAAAAAGCCATCCGCAAAACCCAGGTTTTCCCTAACTTCCACTCCCATTACCTTGCCAGCGTCTTTGCCCTCCTGCAGCCTTGTTTCCGGCGTGCCGCGGGTTCCTAGTTCGCCTTGCGTCAGGTCTATGATGCCCACCTTTTTACCGGCAGCAACATGTGCAATTAAAGTGCCTGCACAACCTAGCTCAATATCATCCGGGTGAGAGGCAAAAGCAAGTATATCTAATTTCATTATTCTGATTTTTATCTTATCCGTAAAGATTTTCCTACGCGCAACGTGGTCCGGGTGCTTATTCCGTTCAGTCGGGTTAGCTGGCTAACAGACACGCCGTAGCGCTTCGCGATGCCGGAAAGGGTGTCTCCGCTTCTTATCTTATGATAAGCGGTTCTGCGCCCTCCGCTGCTGCTGCCCCCAGATCTGTTTGCGTAGTTAAATACGGCTGCCGTAATCTGATAACTGTCACCTTTTAGGAGATAGTCCGGAAAGTCGTACAGGTTCTCAGGGTCCATGGGATTGCCCTGGTAACGAACTTCATAGTGCAGGTGCGAGCCGGAACTTCTTCCGGTGTTGCCCCCTATGCCGATCACCTCGCCCGCCTTCACGTAATCACCAGGCTTTGAAATGGCTTTGCTCATGTGGCCGTAGAGCGTTTCTAACCCATTGTAGTGGCGTACCACGATGTAGTTTCCGTAGCCACCGCCGTCCCATTTATTTATACGCACTACCCCATCAAACGCCGCATAAACTGAATCCCCGGTTACCAGGTCAATGTCAGTGCCATAGTGCCAACGCCCGCCACGCGCCCCGAAATGGCTCGTTATTGGCGTTTTCTCCAGAGGCATTTTATACTCGCGGTTATTGGCCGGGTCATACAGTTTGATATCAACAGTGTCTTTCAACTGTCGGGAGTCCATCCGGTAAGGGTTGATGTTACGCGTATCCCAGATGGCATAGTATCCGGCTATTTTTATCCAGGTAGAGTCTATTAATACTTCCTCGGACATCTCTACTATGTGCTGCTCTCCCAGGTCCAGCTCAGAGGTGTCCTCACTCACGATCGACAGCTCCTTTTTGGGGTTAAAGTAAATGGACTGCTCAGCCTCAGAGTCTTCATCCGGAAAGTCCTCATACTTGATGAGGATAGTTGTATCTGGACGCACATAGTCGATCTTTGGCGTCTTTACCTTAAAAAAGTCCTTTACTTTACCTTGAGCAAAGGCTGTATCTGTGCCCCACAGCAGACAAAGAGCTGTCAGAACAAAGTATACAGAAGATTTTAAATTAGGCATTTGCATCGTGAAGTAGGCTGACTGCTATGCAATAACTGGTTTTCGCTAAAATAAACTGCAGCTTGGCCATTTTATTGTAGGGCAACCGCAGGCTCTTTTTAACTAGAATTTTCTGCGGCAACCCTGCGTAATGTATAAATTAGTGCAAACCCTTGGCAGCCAGGTACCGCTCTGCGTCTAGTGCCGCCATACATCCAGTGCCTGCTGCCGTCACAGCCTGGCGATAGGTAAAGTCCTGCACATCACCACATGCAAAAACACCGTCGATGTTCGTTTTAGATGTGCCTGGTATGGTGCGGATATAGCCGTTCTCATCCAGGTTGAGGTAATCCTTGAAAATCTCAGAGTTTGGCTGGTGTCCGATGGCCACAAAGAAGCCTTTCACCGGAATCTCGCGCAGTTCACCTGTCACAGCGTTTTTCACTCTTACTGCTTCTACTGTATCTTTTCCCAGGATTTCATCGGTCACGGTATTCCAGAGCACTTCAATGTTTTTAGTGTTCTTTACCCGCTCCTGCATAATCGTAGACGCGCGCATTTCATCACGGCGCACAAGCATGTATACTTTGCTGCACAGGTTAGCCAGATAAGTGGCCTCTTCTGCTGCGGTATCACCTGCTCCCACAATGGCTACATCCTGTCCACGGTAAAAGAAGCCATCGCACACTGCGCATGCCGAAACGCCGTTGCCGTTCAAGCGGGACTCGGATTCCATACCGAGCCATTTGGCAGAGGCTCCAGTGGAGATAATTACAGAATCCGCTTCGATTGTTTTCTGATCGTCGATAACTACTTTGTGCGGCTGCGAAGAAAAGTCAACGGCCGTAGCGATTCCGTAGCGCACGTCGGTGCCAAATCGCTCTGCCTGCTTTTTAAAGTCTTCCATCATCTCGGGGCCCATAACTCCCTGTGGGTAACCCGGGTAGTTCTCTACGTCATTGGTGATGGTAAGCTGCCCACCTGGTTGTAAGCCTTGATAAAGTACAGGATTAAGCCCGGCCCTTGAGGCATAGATTGCAGCAGTATATCCTGCAGGTCCCGAACCGATAATCAAACATTTTACTTTTTCTATTTCCATTGCTGTGTTTGGTCTAAAAGAAATTGGTGCAAGTATACAAAATTATTGGCGGATGCCTTCATTTGAGCTGTAAAAACCCACCTGCCTATAAAGCAAAAGCCCTGGCTTTAGGGCCAGGGCTTTTGCTTTATAGGCAGGTATTATCCTAAATACGGTTTTAGCGCTTTGCTTCTGGAAGTGTGTCGCAGCCTGCGGATGGCTTTCTCTTTGATCTGGCGCACACGCTCACGGGTCAGATTAAATTTCTCCCCTATTTCCTCAAGTGTTAAGGAGTGCTCGCCGTTCAAGCCAAAGTATAACGTAATCACGTCGGCTTCCCGCTTGGTAAGTGTAGAGAGCGCACGCTGTACTTCTTTGCGGAGTGAATCGTTCATCAGCCCCATATCCGGCGACTCTTCGTCTTCATTCTCCAGCACATCCAGCAATCGGTTTTCCTCCCCCTGTACAAAAGGTGCATCCACAGATACGTGGCGTCCGGAAATCTTCAGGGTATCTACTACTTCGGCTGTTGTCAGTTCCAGCACTTCGGCGATTTCTTCCGGAGATGGCTCACGCTCGAACTTCTGCTCAAGCTCAGAGAATGACTTAGAGATTTTATTGAGAGAGCCAACGCGGTTCAGCGGCAGGCGCACAATGCGCGACTGCTCTGCCAGCGCTTGAAGGATAGACTGACGAATCCACCATACAGCGTAAGAGATGAACTTAAAGCCTCTTGTTTCGTCAAATCGCTTGGCAGCTTTGATCAGGCCGAGGTTGCCCTCGTTTATCAGGTCTCCTAAAGATAGGCCCTGGTTCTGATACTGCTTGGCCACCGATACCACAAATCGAAGGTTAGCTTTTGTTAATTTCTCAAGCGCAAACTGATCTCCCTCTTTAATCCTCTGAGCCAACGATACCTCCTCATCGGGGGTAAGCAAGTCAACTTTACCAATCTCTTGCAGGTATTTATCAAGCGACTGGCTCTCGCGGTTCGTAATCTGTTTGCTTATCTTGAGTTGTCTCATCAGAGTATATGTTATTCGAAAAAATTGTGAAAACTAAGGTTTGGGCTCGGTGACTTAACATCAGAAAATCGTGCAAAGTTCTGACATCTTCAGAATAAAATCAAGCCACCACCCTGCAGCAAGAAAAATATAACTCCTGGCACTGCGACTGTTCAGCCAACAGGCACCAGGAGTTATACTGTATCAGGTATTAATTGTTATTCTCTGCGCCGGGCTTTGGCAATATAGCCTTGCGCGACAGCTTAAACTTACCTGTTTTCTTGTCGACATCAATCAGCTTCACTTTCACCTCTTCACCGATCTCCAGCACACCTTCCATGTTCTCCAGGCGTTCGTGCTTGATCTCAGAAATGTGCAGCAAACCGTCTTTACCTGGCATAAACTCTACAAAGGCTCCGTAAGGTTGGATAGACTTCACTTTACCGATGTATTCTTCGCCAATTTCCGGCTGGGCTGCAATGGCACGAATCTTCGCAATAGCAGAATTCATAGCATCCTGATTGCTGGCGAAGATATTTACATGCCCTTTTTCATTTTTCTCCTCAATGATGATAGTTGCGCCAGTGTCTTTCTGGATCTGCTGGATTACCTTACCACCTGGTCCGATCACGGCACCGATAAATTCTTTATCGATCACCATGTTGAATGAACGCGGCGTGTGCGGCTTATAATCTGGGTTAGGGGCAGAAAGCGTCTTAGACATTTCGTTCAGGATGTGCAGACGTCCGGCGTTAGCCTGCTGCAGCGCCTGTGTCATCACCTCGTGAGACAAGCCCTGGATCTTAATGTCCATCTGGCAGGCCGTGATACCGTTTTTCGTACCGGCCACTTTAAAGTCCATGTCACCCAGGTGGTCTTCATCACCCAGGATGTCAGACAGCACGGCGAACTTACCGGTTTCCTTGTCTGTGATCAGACCCATCGCGATACCGGAAACGCCTCCTTTTACAGGCACACCGGCATCCATTAAGGCCAGGCTACCGGCACAAACCGTTGCCATGGACGAAGAACCGTTAGACTCCAGGATATCGGAAACGATACGGATGGTATATGGGTTCTCAGCTTCTGCCGGAAGCACCTTCTTCAGGGCACGCAGGGCCAGGTTACCATGACCGATCTCACGACGGCCAGGACCTCTGTTTGGTCGTACCTCACCGGTAGAGAAAGCCGGGAAGTTGTAGTGGAGCAGGAATTTATTTGTTCCCGACACCATGGCGCTGTCGATCATCTGCTCGTCCAGTTTGGTACCAAGTGTTACAGTGGTAAGAGACTGGGTCTCGCCGCGGGTAAAGATCGCCGAACCGTGCGTAGCCGGCAGATAGTTCACTTCTGACCAGATCGGGCGGATCTCATCCAGCTGACGTCCGTCCAGGCGCACGCGCTCATCCAGAATCATGTTGCGAACCGCCTCTTTCTCTACGTCGTGGTAGTATACTTTGATCAGGTTCTCATCGTATCCGTGCTCCTCGCCAAGAGAGGCGATAAACTCATCACGAACAGCCTTGAAGCCTTCGGAACGCTCCTGCTTGTTGGCGCTGCCGCGCTTGGCAACCGCATAAGCTTTCTCATAAGTGGCATCCCATACTTTCTTGCGAAGGTCCTCGTCGTGCGTTTCGTGCACGTACTCGCGCTTCATCGTTTTGCCTACCATTTCGGCAAGTTCTATCTGTGCCTGGCAGTGCGTCTTGATAGCGTCATGGGCAAATTGAATGGCCTCCAGCATCTCTGCCTCAGAAACCTCATTCATCTCACCTTCCACCATCACTACGCTGTCGATAGAAGCACCTACCATCAGGTCGATGTCAGCGCGTGTCAGGTCGCTTACGCTTGGGTTAATTACTAGCTGACCGTCAATGCGGGCTACGCGCACCTCAGAGATAGGGCCGTTGAAAGGAATATCAGACACAGCCAGGGCAGCGGAGGCAGCCAGGGCGGCCAGGGCATCCGGCATGATCTCCGTGTCGGCAGAGATCAGGTGTATAGTCATTTGTGTTTCGGCGTGGTAATCACCAGGAAACAGCGGACGCAGCACGCGGTCAACCAGGCGCGAAACCAATACTTCATAGTCAGAAAGTCTGGCTTCTCTTCTCAGGAAGCCTCCAGGTATCTTGCCAGAAGAGGCAAATTTCTCCTGGTAGTCCACAGAGAGTGGCAGGAAGTCAACCCCTTCACGGGCTTCTTTGTTTGAAACAACGGCTGCCAGCAACATGGTGTTACCCATTTTCACTACCACAGAGCCATCAGCCTGCTTGGCCAGCTTACCAGTTTCAATTGTTATCTCCCGGCCATCCGGAAGAAGAATAGTTTTACTAATCGCGTTGTAGGACATCTTCAATTATCGTTATCATCAAAAAAGACAGCGCCACCCTTTGCGACACTGTCGGTACTGGCAATTCAGAGGAAGGAAGGGGGATTGCTTATAAAAAGTTTAGGGAATCCTTGTATGAATTCCCTAACACAATAAGCTTATTTACGGATACCCAGCTCGCTAATAATAGCTCTGTATCTTTCAATATCATTCTTCTGCAGGTAGTTCAGAAGTCTTCTTCTTTTACCTACTAGTTTCAAAAGACCCAGGCGAGTGCTAAAGTCCTTCTTGTGGGTTTTCAGGTGCTCGGTCAGGTCCGCGATACGTGTCGTGAACAGCGCTATCTGAGCCTCAGGAGAACCTGTATCAGATTTTGACTTGTTGAAACCGTGCTTTTCGAAAATCTCTTGTTTCGCTTCAGTGGTTAATCTCATCGTAAAATATCAATCTGTTTTTATCGTGCAAAGCTTGCTATACAAGCCACAAAGGTATAGAATTTACTTTTACAAAAAAAACTTTTACCGAATCTTTATATAGTGTTTTTAAAGTTTATTGCGCCGCAGGCGGGCCATCAGCTTACGCCAGAAGTCCAGCTCCAGCAGGCTTGAGTCGCTTCGGGCCTGATACAGAAAGAAAAGCCCCACAGGAAGCAGGATGAAATTAGCGGCCCACATACCCGTTCCTACCGGCACAAGCCCCTCTCTCCCCCACTTCTCACCAAGTATGGTCATCACATACATAATGATAAAGAAGACGATAGAGATAACCACCGGCACACCCAAGCCACCTTTTTTGATGATAGCACCGAGCGGGGCCCCGATCAGGAACATGATAATGATGGAGGCCGACTGCGTATACTTACGCCAGATCTCCACCTCGTAATTATTGGCCTCCCGCAGCGTTGTGCGCACCCGCTCTTCGTAACTATCCGTAAAGCTCTTGATATTGCGGGCCTTGTTGGTGGCCAGCACCAGCACATCCGCACTAGGCTCCGGCAGCTCGCGCTCCAGTTTCTTGCCAACCAGCTTTATGCCGCTCTTCACCTTAGCCGTGTCGGCTTTAAAGTAATTGTAAAACGGATCGACGTTAGGAGCATACAAAACCTTTTCCCGATCGCTATGGCGGCGCAGTGAGTCTGTCACCACATTCAGCTCCTGGATGTTTTTCATCATCTTGTTATCAGAGAAATACTCTTCCTTGGTCCTGTCGAAGTTGAAGGAGGCCATGCTTAGCATGAGTTTACTCTTGTCGAACTGCTGCCGGACAAACTGCTCGTTGGAGTTGCGGAAGGAAGGGTTGCTCTGGTCTACATAGGTGTTCCCCCTGAAAAGCTCCAGCACCAGGTACGCATCGTCGTAGTCCATGTACATCTCACCTGAATCGGCAAGTATAACCGTAGTGTTCGTGCCGCCCTTGGTGTGGTCGTAGATCATCACATCGCGCAGCGTTTTGCCGTCGTTCAGCTTCTCGTTTACCTTGATGCTGTACCCGGGGATGCCGTTGTAAAAGGCCCCTTCCTTAAAGTTCATGGCCGGCTTTTTCTGGCGGATGTCCCACAGCAGGCTATAGGCTTTGAGGTTTGCCTTCGGAACGATGTTGTTGTTAAAGAAAAAGGCGCCCACGGTGATCAAGCCCACCACGATCAGAACCGGCCGCAGAATGCGCGTGAGAGCAATGCCGGACGTTTTAATGGCCGTCAGCTCATGATGCTCCCCCAGCGAGCCAAATGTCATGAGGGAGGACAGCAGCACGGCCAACGGCAGGGCCACCGGCGCCATGTTAACGCTAAAGTAAAAGAGCAGCTCCCCGAAAACACTGGCACCAAGGTCCTTGCCTACCAGCTCATCCAGGTACTTTAGCATATACTGCGTGAGGAGTATAAACTCTACCACAGCAAAGGTCAACAGAAAAGGGCCGAAAAAAGCCCGGAGTATAAGCTTATCAAGTTTCTTCATGCGCAAAAACAATGGTTGCGAAGCGGGCTGCGCTAACGCTATTTACCGGCAACAACCAGCAATTACCATGCAAAGATAAGCTTTACTCGTGCAAACCTGCTACCCTCCTACTATTTCGCGCAGATTTTGCAGCAAATTATCCCACAGCTCCTCCAACTCCTCCTCGTCCTCCTCGCCGGAGTAGTCTACCACCTTCAGGAACTGCTCCTGGGTCAGTTCGCTGCTCTCGATCAGGAAATCAATATAGGGCGCATCCGCCCGGTGCTTTTTCGTCTCGCTGAGGAACAGGAACCGCACAGACCGGTTGGTGCGGTGGCTGGTCATCTCGGCATAGTGGTTGCGCCCGTCCCATATAAAGTTAAAAATGTTATCCTCATCCACCCTGGCGTCATCGCAAAACCATTGAGACAAGCCACTGGGAGTGCTCAAGTATGGGTATAGCAGCTTTGCGGAGGCATTGATCGGGTACTCGCGTACAAACTTCAGCTTCGTCTCTTTCGTCATAAGGGTAATGTAAGTGTCTGAGTAAGTATAGTATTAATTCTTCAAAGATGTATATCTTAAAAACAAAATATTTTTTTTCAGGAAAGATGCTTGCTTATTAAAGATTCAATCCGCTATATTTGCAGCACAATTCGGCGGGGTAGCTCAGATGGTTAGAGCGCAGGATTCATAACCCTGAGGTCGGCAGTTCGATTCTGCTCCCCGCTACTTCTCGAAACGGGCTGTTGGTTTATACCTTCAGCCCGTTCCTTTTTATACTTGCCTTTCTCCCCTATACTATCATACGCGCCAATGCCAGCGCTAACCATAAAAAAAATAGCCACACCCAAAGGCATGGCTAAAAGCGTTAGAACCTGTCGCAACTCCACCGGCTTAACTTAGCGGCGCGTGTTGTCCTTTAAGAACGTTTGCTTGTGCAACGGTTTCTCATTTCTGCTAGCATAAGCAGGGCATGAAGTCTGGCGCTGGCAAGAGGCAAAGACAGCGAGGACAAATACAAAAAGGAGCAGCTTTGGTAAAAGTGTTTTCATGCGGTTGTTTATTTGTGTGTTTAATAAGCTATAAGCGCTGTAAGTAAAATTTTTACAGGTGCAAAATTGATTCCTGCGTGGCATATATCGTACAAATATAGATAAATAACATTATATTAAAATATATAAATGCTAATTTTGAATCAATATAATCCAAAGTGCAAAATGTCTCTGAAATGCAGCTAATAAGTGCTTAATCAGCTTATTTTTGTACTATAAAAATTTTATACATAAAAGATTCAAATAAAAACCTAAACCTCACCCGATAGTATTCAAAATGCTTCAAGCTGTTCCAACTGCGGGTCAGGAGATGCAACATTTTCTACGCTGACCCATATCCTAGTGCCGAAGGCTTTAGCATATTCCTCTTTAGCATATCCCTAATTCGCTAGCATCGTAGACTTGTAGAAAATCTCAGGAACAGTACTATGAAGGAAGGACAAGAAGCATTATGGTGGCAGTCAGGCGTCATTTATCAAGTATACCCCCGCTCTTTTCAGGACTCTGATGGTGACGGTGTGGGAGATCTGCGCGGCATCATCAGCAGGCTGGATTACCTGAAATGGCTAGGGATAGCCGCCGTATGGGTCTCCCCGATCTATCCCTCTCCTATGGCTGATTTCGGGTACGATATCTCCGACTACTGCGGCATTCACCCGCTCTTCGGCACCATGGACGATTTTGACCAACTGCTGCAGGAGGTGCACAGACGCGACATGAAGCTGATCCTGGATCTTGTGCCCAACCATACTTCCAACGAGCACCCCTGGTTTCTGGAGTCCCGGTCCTCCCGCGACAATCCAAAACGCGACTGGTACATTTGGGAAGACCCGGCGGAGGGCGGCGGCCCCCCGAATAACTGGCTCAGCGTATTCGGCGGCAGTGGCTGGGAATGGGACGAAAAATCGCAGCAGTACTACTACCACGCCTTCCTCAAAGAGCAGCCCGACCTGAACTGGCGCAACCCCGAGGTGCAGCAGGCGATGCTTGACGTCATGCGCTTCTGGCTGAATAAGGGCGTGGACGGCTTTAGGGTGGATGTAATGTGGCACATGATCAAAGACAAGCAGCTGCGCGACAACCCGCCCAACCCGGATTACCAGCAGCACGAGTCAACCTATAACCAGCTTATCCCTGCCTATTCCACTGACCAGCCAGAGGTGCACGACATTGTGCGGATGATGCGAGAGTTAACAGATAAGTATGAAAACCGCGTGCTGATCGGTGAAATCTACCTGCCTGTGCATCGCCTTGTCACCTACTATGGCCCTGACAACAACGGCGCCCACCTGCCTTTTAATTTCCAGCTCATCACCCTGCCTTGGGAAGCGCGCATCATCAGCTCCCATATCAGTGAGTACGAAGGAGCTTTGCCGGAAGGAGGATGGCCAAACTGGGTAATCGGCAACCATGATCAGCCCCGCATCACGAGCAGGGTGGGCAAATCGCAGGCGCGGGTGGCGGCCATGCTCCTGCTTACCCTACGCGGCACTCCCACCCTCTATTATGGCGACGAGCTGGGCATGCGCGATGTACCCATTCCCCCAGAGCAGATCAAAGACCCTCAGGGGCTGAACATGCCAGACAAAGACCTAAGCCGCGACCCGGCCCGCACGCCTATGCAGTGGAACGCCAGTAAGAATGCTGGTTTTACAAAAGGCACTCCCTGGCTACCGATAGCCGAGGACTACAAGCGCTTAAACACAGAGGCTCAGGAGAAAGACAACCGCTCCATGTTGTCGCTTTACAAACAACTTTTAGAAATACGAAAGCTGGAGGACGCCCTAAACGTGGGAGACTACGTTCCTGTGCTAGCCCAAGGCCCCATACTGGCTTATATCAGAGAAGGGAAAAGCAAGCGCTTTTTGATTGTGCTGAACCTGAGCCACAAGCCCTGTATCTTTAAACCGGAACAAAGTATGAAAGGCACAATTGTACTGGCCACGACGCCGGAGCTGGAAGGCACGGAAGTACAGGGGAACATACGTATGTATGGCGATGAGGGCATTCTGGTTCAGCTAGAATAACTGTCCATACTTGCAGTTAATGCTTAACAGTATAGTACAAGTGGCGCCTGCTTTGGCAGAAAGCTGATAACGTATAAATGCACCGGTAACTCATGCTGCCGGTGCATTTACATTTAATTTCTGAGAAGCGGAAGAAGCAAAATTAAATACCTTATATTAATGGTTCCTGTAGGTAATTAAAAATGTGGGCGAAGCTAGCCCCTCCACTGCCGCACAACTTTTAAGTAGGAAGAACCTCCTGTTCCTGCACCGGCTTCTCCACTACCGATGTTAAAGCGAAGTGAAGAAAGCTCCTGTTCCAGATAGATATAAAGTGCCGTAATAAAGATCATAATGCCCGTTATTTCAAGGGTTTCCTCAATGGTTGTGATGAAGGCATAGGTAAAATTATCCAACCCATAAGTATCTGCATAATAACCGCCTAACAGCTCCACACCTAAAGCGCCACTTACATATACAACGCCTGCTAACATCAATTTAAGCCTTAACTTCGGCGCCAGCGAAAATAAGAAGCGCAGGTAGTATAACCCTAGCCCCAAGACCAGCATGCCCCCCACTATCACCCACGAGAAGTACAGCACGCCGCCTAGGGCAAAGGTGTCCCGGAGCGGGTAAATGAACATCTCATGCACACCCGCTGATTCATCCACAGACATGTATAAAAATATGAAGGCGAGCAAACGCCAGTGCCAGGTATACTTGCCTTGGCGCCTCTTTTTAAGCACTGATACGATAAAAAGCAAAAGGGAGGAGAGCAGTAAAATAAAGGATGAAAAGTAGGTGGGGATGTTCCTTTCCCGGTCAAGCTCGAACTGCGGGATTAAACCCCACGCGTTGGGATGACTGGTAAAGTGCTTGCTTACGATGGCTACGATATTTAAAAGCACCAGCAGCGCAGCTGCCCTATAAAGCCAGGAGAGGTATTTTTTGCCGTTAAATTTTAGATGCAGAACCCCTGTTTTATTTTTGAAGAGAAAGTCGCCTTTTAGAACAGGTGTAGTGGGTAAAGTTTCTTTCATATAATCCTTGGTTAAACACATACTAGTATGCTTATATAAGGATTAAACATAAAGGTTGCAATTGCACCAAAAAATGTTACAATTTTAGCAACGAAAAACAATGGCTCCAGAGAGAATACCCCCTGAAGCCATGTCAGCCATTAATTTGTAAGTAAGGTTAATCTGCAATCTTCGATTCCAACTCCTCCGCTTCCAGCATTAGCTTCTCCCACTCCTCCTGCTTTTTATCCAGCTTGGCTTTGAGAGACTCAAAGTCCAGCGTGGCTTTTTGTAGCTTTTCTACATCCCCGTATACCTGTGGGTCAGCCAGGTGTTTTTCCTGTGCCGAAAGCTTCTGCTCCAGCTGATGCACTTCCTTCTCCACCTCGCTCACCTGCTTGTTCACCTGCTTGAGTTGGTTTGTCAGCTGCGAGAAATCGCTTTTCTCGCGTACAGGTTTTTCGGTTTTTGCCGGAGCTGCCGGTGCATTGGACGCAGCCTCTTTTTTGGCCTCCTTCTCCCGCTTCTCCTGCCAGGCCTCATACTCGTGGTAAGTGCCTGGGTACTCCTTCAGCTGATAGTCCTCAATGTACCAGATTTTAGTTGCCACGTTCTCTACAAAGTAACGGTCGTGCGAGATCACCACAAACGTACCCTCGTACTGCTCCAGCGCCTGGATCAGGATGTTCACCGACTGCATATCCAGGTGGTTCGTAGGCTCGTCGAGCATCAGGAAGTTAGCCTCCGAGATCAGCGTTTTAGCCAGCGCCACGCGGCTCTTCTCCCCTCCCGACAGTACTTTGATCTTCTTAAAAACCTCGTCGCCGGTGAACAGGAAAGACCCGAGCAGGGAGCGCAACTCTACTTCGGATTTACCCGAGCCGGCCTGCTGCAGCTCCGTCAGCATGTCGTTCTCCACGTGCAGCGACTCTAGCTGGTGCTGCGCGTAAAACGAAAGTATAACGTTGTGGCCCAGCTCCCGCTTACCATTGATAGGCTCTGTGCCGGCTATAATGCGCAGCAGCGTAGACTTACCCTTTCCGTTCGCACCGATCAGGGCAATTTTGTCGCCGCGCTCAATGTGCACGTTGGTGTCCCGGAAAATCACTTTATCGCCATAGGCCTTGCTCATGTGCTCCAGGCGCAGGATATGGCGGCCGGGCTGGGTATTAAACTTAAAGCTGAAGTTTACTTTGGCTGCCTCCGGTGCCACATCGTCAATGCGGTCCATGCGGTCCAGCATCTTTTGGCGGCTCTGTGCCTGCTTGGCCTTGGTGGCCTTGGCTTTAAAACGCTCAATGAACCTCTCCGCCTGCCGTATCTGTGCCTGCTGGTTCTCGTAGGCGCCTTTCTGTATCTCGTTGCGCAGCGCCTTCTCCTCAACATAAAAGCTGTAGTTGCCCGCATACACATTCAGCTTTCCGCCTGATACCTCCACCGTGGTGTTGGTGGTGCGGTCCAGAAACTCGCGGTCGTGCGACACGATCACCACGGCTCCCTCGTAGCGCTCCAGGTAAGTCTCCAGCCACTTGATGGAAGGCAAGTCCAGGTGGTTGGTAGGCTCGTCGAGCAAGAGCAGCGACGGCTTCTGCAACAGGATCTTGGCCAGCATCACGCGCATGCGCCAGCCACCCGAAAATGAGGCCAGCGGCTGCTGCAACTCCTCGGTGGTAAAACCCAGGCCCTCCAGTATGGCCTCGGCCTCAGCCTGCATTGTATAGCCACCCAGCGCCTCGAATCGCTCCTGCAGCGTCGCCAGTTTGTCTACCAGGTCATCATGGAAGTTGTTCTCAAACTCCACCAGCACCTTATCGATCTCCGCCTGCAGGTGCAGCGCCTCGCCAAACGCCTGCATCGCCACCGAAAGTATACTTTCATGCGTCTCGTAGCTCAGCAAATCCTGGTTCAGGAAACCGATAGTGGTGTCCTTGCTCATCTGGATGGTGCCGCTGTCCGGGGTGTACTCGCCCACAATCAGGCGCAGCAACGTAGATTTACCCGTGCCGTTGAGACCGATCAGGCCGATCTTGTCTTTTGGTTTTATGTGCAGGCTGGCGTCCTCATACATGATGCGGCTGCCAAAGTGAAAGTTCAGGTTGTTAATGGAAATCATGCGATCCGGGATTCTTTAAAAGGCAAAGGTACTCAATTTTATATGTGAGATGAAAACATTGCCAAAGCACAAATAGTGCGTACAAGCTGATTTAGCTCCAATATGCCTAAATCGTAACTGGCGGGCAAAAAAACAGGGGCTGGCAATTGAAAACTAACATAACATCCCCTACATTTGCTTATTACGGCACAGCATTGCGGGTTTTCCCGGGCGAGGCGTGGAATTCGGCCAAAGACAAACATTAATACCCGAGCCTCGTTTAGATAATTTACGCGCATGCTGGGCCTCAGTAGCCACGGCAATTACAGGTACTGAAAGCTTAACTATATGATTGCGATTGCTTCGCTTTTAGATAAGAAAACATCTGAGCGTGTGTCAGAACTGACGCATCGCCTGGAAACAAAATTCGGCTTGAGTGGCGTTAAAATCACGCCTTACCCGCATCTTACGCTCCTCACTGCAGAAATCCCGGATATGGAGGAGATGAAGCAGTACCTGGAGCAGACGTGCATGGAGGCGCAGCAGTTTACCATTCGCACCACCGGCCTCGGTGTTTTTCCAGGTGAAAACCCCGTTATATACATCCCTGTGCTCCGGACCCCGGCTTTAAACCAGTTCCAGGGCCGCCTGCACCGCGATGTTTCGGAGATGAGCACGGAGATGGGCGTATATTACAGTTCTAACCTGTGGCTGCCGCACATCACGCTGGCCCACGGCGACACAACCCCACAAATGCTGGGCCCGGTGCTTTCGTTCCTGTGCCAGTACAACTTTAACTGGGAGATCACGCTGGACAACCTCACCATCCTGCAAAAGTGCGGCGATTACTTTTTAAAAGAAGAAGAGTTTCGGTTTGGGAGGCGGGAGCTGATCTATTAGAACTGCGGCTTTGCCTACGAAATCATCTACTAAAGAGTATAAAAAAAGCGGGTGAAGCATTCCTTCACCCGCTTTTTTTATACTTGTCAATTTAATTCTTACATATCCAGCACCATCGCGAAGATCAGTGGCGCCACAATGGTGGCATCCGACTCGATCACGAACTTAGGCGTGTTTTTACCCAGTTTGCCCCAGGTGATTTTCTCGTTTGGCACAGCTCCCGAGTATGAGCCGTAGCTGGTAGTAGAGTCTGAGATCTGAGCGAAATAGCCCCAAAGCGGAACACCGTCGCGCTGCAGGTCCTGGTGCAGCATCGGCACCACGCAGATCGGGAAGTCGCCGGCAATGCCCCCGCCAATTTGGAAGAAGCCGATCGTAGACTCCTCTTTGGCCGTTTGCGTGTACCACTCCGCCAGCTCAATCATGTACTGAATACCGGTTTTCATGGTATGCACGTTCTGAATGTCGCCGCTGATAACGTGGCCCGCATAGATATTACCCAGCGTGGAGTCTTCCCAGCCCGGGCAGATGATGGGCAGGTTCTTTTTAGCGGCCTCCAGCATCCAGCTGTTTTTCGGGTCGATCTGGTAGTACTGCTCCAACTCCCCGCTTAGCAGGATCTGGTAGAAAAACTCATGCGGAAAGTATGCCTCACCCGCTTTGTCGGCCTTCTCCCAGTATTTCAGCACCACATGCTCCAGGCGGCGCATCGCCTCCTCCTCCGGAATACACGTATCGGTTACGCGGTTCAGGTGGCGGCTCAGCAGGGCCTCCTCGTCGGCGGCAGAAAGCTCGCGGTAGTGCGGCACGCGCTCGTAAAAGTCGTGGGCCACCAGGTTAAAGATGTCCTCCTCCAGGTTTGCGCCGGTGCAGGAAATGGCGTGCACCTTATCCTGGCGGATCATCTCGGCCAGGATAATACCCATTTCGGCGGTAGACATGGCTCCAGCCAGGGTGATCAGCATTTTACCTCCGTTATCGAGGTGCGCCTTGTAAGCTTCGGCAGCGTCTATCACAGAGGCCGCGTTAAAGTGTTTGTAGTGTTTCTTTAGAAATTCAGATACGTTCATAGTTTGTCTTGTAAGGCCAGGCAAACCCAGGGCTGCCAAGCGGTGGCAAGTTAAGATAAATTCGTTATTTGTTTATCGTTATTCGTTTTTAGCAACTGTAAGGTTAAGTATGCGCCTGAAAGCAAGCACTGTTGCCTTTATCCTGACTTATTACCGCTAACGAGCAACGTTTAACGCATACCCTTTACTTGGCAGGCTTCTCAATGATAATATTGTGGTTGGTGTAGATGCAGATATCGGCGGCGATGTTTAATGCCTCGCGCACCATCTCCTCTGCCGAAAGGTGCGGTGCGTGCTTTTTAAGTGCCAAAGCGGCAGCATGCGCATACATACTTCCCGAGCCGATGGCAGCGATCTGGTTGTCCGGCTCCAGCACATCGCCGGTGCCGGAAATAATCAGCAGCTCGTCTTTATTGGCCACCACCATCATAGCCTCCAGCTTGCGTAGGTACTGATCTTTGCGCCAGTCTTTAGCTAGTTCAATGGCAGCGCGTTTCATGTTGTGCTGGTAGGCATTCAGCTTTTCCTCGAAGCGCTCTAGTAGTGTAAAGGCATCAGCGGTAGAACCGGCAAAGCCCGTTACGATCTTGCCATCCAGCAGTTTACGGATTTTCTTCACGTTGCTTTTGGCGATGTGCTTGTCCATCGTGGCCTGCCCGTCGGCTCCAAGCGCTACCTCGCCGTTATGATAGATGCCGCATACTGTGGTTGATCTTATTTTTGTCATCAGAAAAATTTATACGTTTATGGTTATGGAACATGGGCAGGCGTAAAGAGTTATACTTATACTTTATCTGCCGCTGTTTTCGCCACTGCAAGAGCAAACCAAAAGCCAAAGTATACTTTGTGCCAGAATGGCGGACTGTGCCAGATTAAAATTGCGAGGATGAAAACTCAGCAGCGCCTTTACACTTATAGCCTGCGTTTGTTCTCCTGCCCTTCCAGCATGTCATTTATGCTTAGGGCTGCGCTGATGAGGCCCAAATGCGTAAACGCCTGCGGGAAGTTGCCCAGGTGATCGCCCTTCAGGCCCAGCATTTCGGCATAAAGCCCCAGGTGGTTGGCATAGCCCAGCATTTTTTCGAAAAAGAGCCGTGCCTTGTCTACCTGCCCCGACCTTGCCAGGCACTCCACGTACCAGAACGTGCACATGGAGAATGTTCCCTCACCGCCTTCCAGTCCGTCAAAAGCCTCGTTGGAACGGTATCGAAACACCAGGGCATCCGATACCAGCCGCTTCTCGATGAGCTTCAGCGTAGAAAGCCAGCGCGGGTCTTTGGGGCTGATAAAGCGGATCAAAGGCATCAGCAAGGTAGCGGCGTCTACGGTTTCAGCGCCTTTATACTGCACGAAGCTCTGCAGCTCCTCATTCCAGAACTCGTTGTGGATGGAAAAGAAGATTTTGTCCCGCTCCTCCTGCCACCGGTGCGGCATGGGGTACGAGTGGTTCGTGGCTATCTTCATGGCGCGGTCAATCGCCACCCAGCACATCAACCGGGAGTATAAAAAATGCTTGCGTCCTCCGCGCACTTCCCATATCCCCTCGTCCTTGCGCTGCCAGTTATCGCACACCCACTCCACCTGCTGCCGCAGGTCGTTCCAAAACTCCCACGAGATCGGCGACACATACTTATCATATAGGTAAATGGAGTCTAGCAACTCGCCGTAGATATCGAGCTGCACTTGGTTGTAGGCGCCATTGCCGATGCGCACCGGCCGGGAGCCTTTGTAGCCCTGCAGGTGATCCAGGCTTACCTCCTCCAACTCCAGTTTTCCGCTTAGCGTGTACATCAGCCGCAGGTGGCCGGCGCTGGCCACGTCATCGCACTGGCGGTTTACCCACGAGACAAAATTGCGCGCCTCCTGCTTGTACCCCAGCCGCAGCAGGCCGTAGACGGTAAACGAGGCGTCCCGGATCCAGGTATAGCGGTAATCCCAGTTACGGACGCCGCCTATCTCCTCTGGCAGCCCAAAGGTAGGAGACGCTACCATCGAGCCATACTTATAAGAGGTCATCAGTTTTAGCACCAGGGCGGCGCGGTTCACCACTTCCAGCCAGCGGCCACGGTAACTGCACTTGGCAATCCAGTCCTTCCAGTAATTGATGGTGTCGTACAGGCTCCGCGTGATGTACTTCTCCATGTCCACCGCCTCCGGCGACTCGCAGGAGGCGTTCTCAAGTATAAAGTCCACCACCTCTCCTGTTCTGAGGCTAAACTTGGCTGTCGCGTCCTGCCCCGCTGCCTTCAGGGGCTGCGTACTTTTAAGGCGTAGCGTCAGCCCTCCTTTCTGCTCATCCGAAAACACGATCTCTTTCTCATGTGACTGTGCTACTGCATTGCCGTTAAGGGCATAGTTAAAGCGGGGGCTGCACCGCATCTCAAACTCCATGTCACCATGCACGCACGAAACCCGGCGAATCAGCATGCTGCCCTGGTTATGCTCCTCTACAGGCATAAAGTCTGTTACCTCGCCAATGCCTTTATCCGACAGAAACCTTGTTAGGAGCACATTGGTGTCGGGCAGGTAAAGCTGCCTGTGTTTAATGCCATTATGCGTGGGAGCTATGGTAAAGCACCCGCCTTTTTCCGCATCCAGCATGGACGCAAAAATGGTAGGAGAATCAAAGTTGGGGAAACACATAAAATCGATGGTGCCGTTAAGCCCCACCAGCGCCACCGTGTTCAGGTCTCCGATCACACCGTGGTCTTCAATAGGTAAATAGTTGCTTTGCCTTTCGCTCATTCTTTAGGCTTTGTTTGCTTGTGGTAGAAGGTACGGAGCCGCCACAGGCATAGTTCAAAAGCATGCGCTGCGCCCCGGATTTGCTATAATTCATACTTGAATATTAAGAAATATATCCCTATGGAGGCGCTATAACAATGCCGGAATTGTCAGGTTAATCAAATAAATCCAGTACCTTTGTAGCCCATAAAGTTTAACCTAACTTATGGCTACGAAATATATCTTCGTTACAGGTGGCGTAACGTCTTCTTTAGGAAAAGGAATCATCTCTGCTTCTCTTGCCAAACTGCTGCAGGCAAGGGGCTACTCTGTAACCATCCAGAAATTTGACCCTTACATCAACATCGATCCGGGCACGTTGAACCCGTACGAGCACGGTGAGTGCTATGTAACGGAAGACGGCGCCGAGACGGACCTGGACCTGGGACACTACGAGCGCTTCCTGAACGTACCTACTTCGCAGGCTAATAACGTAACCACCGGCCGCATTTACCACCACGTCATCACCCAAGAGCGCGAAGGCGCCTACCTGGGCAAAACCGTGCAGGTGGTACCTCACATCACCGACGAGATTAAGCGCCGCATGCTACTTCTGGGCCAGAGCGGAGAGTTTGATATTGTGATTACTGAAATCGGCGGCTGTGTGGGCGATATCGAGTCGCTGCCCTTTATTGAGGCGGTGCGCCAGCTGCGCTGGGACCTGGGCGTACACGAGACCTGCGTGATCCACCTGACACTGGTGCCATACCTTAAGGCGGCCGGTGAGCTGAAGACCAAACCAACACAACACTCCGTGCGCGACCTGTCGGAGGCCGGCGTGCAGCCAGACATACTTGTTTGCCGCTCCGAGTACCCTATCCCAACAGATGTGCGCAAGAAGATCGCACTTTTCTGTAACGTGAAGCAAAACTCCGTTATCGAGTCTATTGATGCGGAAACGATTTACGACGTGCCGCTGCTGATGCGCAAGGAGAAGCTGGACGAGCGCGTAATCGCCAAGCTGAAACTGGCCCACAAAGCAGAGCCCAACCTGGATACCTGGAAAGAATTCCTGGGAAGACTGAAGAACCCTACTTCTGAAGTGAACATAGCCCTGGTTGGCAAGTATGTGGAGCTTCCGGATGCCTATAAATCCATCATAGAGTCGTTTGTGCATGCCGGCTCTGCCAACGAGTGCAAGGTAAATATCAAGTGGTTCCAGTCTGAGAACGTGAACGACGAGAATGTGGCCGGGCTGCTTCAAAACATGGATGGCGTACTGGTGGCACCCGGCTTTGGGGAGCGCGGCTTTAAAGGAAAACTAGAGGCCATCCGGTTTGTGCGTGAGCACAACATCCCCTTTATGGGCATTTGCCTGGGCATGCAATGTGCCGCCGTGGAATTTGCCCGCAACGTGCTGGGCCTGGAAGGAGCTGCCTCTACGGAGATGGACCCGAACACTCCGCACCCGGTTATCGACATGATGGAAGACCAGAAGCAGATTAAGCAGATGGGCGGCACGATGCGCCTGGGAGCCTATACTTGTGAACTAAAAAAAGGTTCTAAAGCTTATTCTATTTACGGGAAGTCCCGGATTTCTGAGCGCCACCGCCACCGCTACGAGTTCAATAACAAGTACTTGGAGGCATTTGAGGAGGCTGGTATGCACGCCACAGGCATCAACCCGGACACTGGGCTGGTGGAGGTGATCGAGCTGCAGAACCACCCTTGGTTTGTGGCCGCGCAGTACCACCCAGAACTGAAGAGCACCGTGCTGAACCCTCACCCGCTTTTTGTACGGTTTGTGAAGGCAGCCATCAACTATGCTAAATCTAAATAAGCGCAATACACACAATTTAAAACAAGTAAATGGATAGAAATCAAGCGATTGGCTTTGGACTGATAGCCGTGCTGCTTCTGGCATACTCGTTCTTTTTCTCGAGCCCAGAGCCGCAGCCCGAAGCGCAGAAAGCAGCCAAGGTAGAGCAGGCGCAACCCACTCCCGCTCCTGTGGCAGACGACTCGCTGGCACAGGTACGCCGCGCGACGGCACTGGGGGCCTTTGGCGCCGCCGCAACTGGTGAAGAAAGCACAACCATTCTCGAAAACGAGAACATCCGCGTTACCTTTAGCACCAAGGGCGGCCAGGTAGAGGAAGTACTGCTAAAGAACTATAAGACGTACCAGGGAGAGCCACTTACCCTGTTCGACAAAAAAAGCAGCAAAACCGATGTGTCCTTTGCCACAAACGACGGCAAAAAAGTACAGCTTTCCGATTTATACTTTACTGCCTCTGAGGCAAAAGAAGTGACGGCCGACGGCAAGAAGGGCAAATCTATTACGTTCCGTGCCGAACTTGGAAGCGGCCAGTTCATTGACCAGGTATACACGCTTTACGAGGACAACTTCCTGCTGGGCTACAAACTCGATTTTGAAGGCTTGGACAAGATGGTATCAGGCAACAACCTGACCTTTAGCTGGAATGACAAACTGAAGCAGCTGGAGCGCGACCTGAAGCAGAACCGCGCCAAGTCCACTATCAACTACGCCACCGTAGAGGATGGCTTCGACAACCTTTCCATCTCAGACAAGCAGGAGACGGTAACGGTGGAGGAGCCGCTGAAATGGGTAGCCAACAAGCAGAATTTCTTTACGGCAGGTATTATTGCCGGCAACCAATTTGCAGGTGCCAAAATGGAAACCTCGGTAGACCCAGCCGACTCATCGGTGGTGAAAACCATGGCTTCCCAGATCCTTATCCCGGCGCAGGAAGTGGTGTCCGGCAAAGGCGGAGAGTTTATATTCTACTTCGGTCCGAACGACTACAAGGTGCTGAAGAACATCGGTAATGAGTTCGACCATAACTTATACTTGGGCTGGGGTATCTTCTCGTATGTAAACAAGTGGATCATTATCCCGGCTTTCGATTTCCTGGAGAACTTCATCGGCAGCTATGGCATCATCATTATCCTGCTGGTGCTTTACATCAAGACCATCCTCTTCCCGCTGACTTACAAGTCATACTTGTCGATGGCGAAGATGAAGGTGCTGAAGCCAGAGATTGACGCTATTAAGGAGCGCAACGACGGCGACATGCAGAAGACGCAGATGGAAACCATGAAGCTGTACCAGGAAATGGGCGTAAACCCGCTGAGTGGCTGTATTCCGATGCTGCTGCAGATGCCGATCCTGTTTGCGATGTTCAACTTCTTCCCGAACTCCATCGAGCTTCGTCAGGAGGCTTTCCTGTGGGCAACCGACCTTTCTACTTATGATGTGTTTGCAAAACTACCGTTCACGATTCCGTTTTATGGTGACCACGTTAGTATGTTCACGCTGTTGATGACGGCCTCCACTATACTTTATACTTGGTCTAACAACCAGATCAACTCCTCTATGCAAGGGCCTATGAAGTTCTACAGCTACCTGATGCCTATCATCTTTATGTTTGTACTGAACTCCTTCCCTGCCGGCCTGTCCTTCTACTATTTCGTGTCTAACCTGGTAACGTTTGGCCAGCAAACTGCCATCCGTTATTTTGTTGACGAGAAGAAGATCAGAACCAGACTGGAAGAGAATAAGCACAAGATTAAGGAGAAAAAGAAAAAAGGCGGCCCTTCGTTTACAGAGCGTATGCAGGAAGCCATGCGACAGGCGCAAGACCAGCAGAAACAGAATAAAGCAAAAAAATAATAGTTACTTAAGGCCTTTCCAGTTTTGGAAAGGCTTTTTTTATGGCTCCAATGCCCCCTGTTTCGTATAGGCACTATATATGAAGAAGACATCAACACCCCTACAATACGTTGGCTTACTAGCCTTATCGGTGGCTGCCATCAGCTGCGAGTCGAGTGATAGGAAGCAGGAAGGTCTTGCCGGCACGCACCCGGAGCTGGCCGAAGAACTGGCGGAGGACTCCCTGACAGTGCCCTACTCAGACACAACTGGCGGCGGCCTGTATGACCGCTACCGCATCACCACGGAGCAATACCTGAACAGCGGGCACTATGGCGTTGGCAACATGTACAGAGGCAAGCTGGCTCCCTTAGACGAAGCTAGCCACCCGGATGCAAAAACTTACCGCACGATGCTGCGCAAAGGCCTGGAGGAAGGCATAAATTTTGCCGGCAAGTATACCGTGGTGAGCGTGGGTTGCGGCACAGCCTGCCAACTGCATTACGTAGTTGACAACCAGACAGGCAAAGTTTTGGACAAACTGCAGGGTAGCATGGGCGCACATTATAGCGCGGACAGCAGGCTCTTTATACTTAATCCGCCAGACTCTACTGTTAACTACGACGCCTGCAACAACTGCAGCCCCGAAGCCTATGTTTTTGAAAATGGAAAATTCAGGAAATTGCCCAAGCAGTAAGCCAGGAAGTATAAACCTCTTGTTGCTGTTGCCAACCTTGCTGCTGGGCGTGTTGCTGATAGCAGGTTGCGCCGCTGCTGACAAAGTTGAGTCCCGAGGCGATAAAGCTCCCGAAAAGCTGCTCCTGTTCCAGAAAACGCCCTGCTTTGGCACCTGCCCCGCTTATAACGCTACGCTTTATACCGATGGTAGCATAGCCTATGTCGGGCTCAGGTATGTGCCCATCAAGGACTCGCTGCAGCTGCAGTTGCCGGAAAAGGAGTTTCTTGAACTGCGAAAGGCGCTCCAGGAACTGAACTATCCCTCTTTACAGAAAACTTACCTCTCCTCTTACACCGACCTCCCCTCTACTTACCTTACTTTTTATGAAAATGGAAAGGAGCAGAAACGCGTGAAGCACCAGCAGGACGGGCCGAAAGCACTGCAGGATTTTATAACCACACTGCATGAACAAATAATGCAGTTGGTGCAGGAAAAGGCACAGTCCCAACAGTAGGCAATAAATTGTGAATGGGCGGATTACAAAGTAATTTGTAACTTGGCTGTTGCAACAAACAATCTATTATGAAACTCCACCCTTGCAAACTGCTGCTTGTTTTGGTCTTAGGCCTTACTTCCTGCCTGGCCCAGGGGCAGCGCGCCAACAGCATTATCCCGAAGCCGCAGCAGGTTACCGTTCTTAAAGGCCAGCCAGTAAAACTATCGGCTAAAAGCATTGTGTATTATGAGGCTCCTTTTGAACGCCAGGCTGTTTACCTGCAGGATCAGCTTAAGTCTCAGACAGGCTTGCAATTAAATATCAGCAAGTTAAGCAACGCCAAAAACCTACCTAAAGGTATTGTGCTGAAGTATGACACGGTGGCAGCTAACCGCCCTGAAATGTATGTGCTGAAGTCCGGCAACGGTACCGTTACGCTCCGTGCCCAGGATAAGAACGGGATCGTGTACGGGGTGCAAACCCTGCTGCAACTGTTGCCGCTGGAGCAGAGCCGCACGCTTTCAGTGGAGCCTGTCACGATTAAAGACTACCCACGCTTTGCTTACAGGGGCATGCACCTGGATGTCAGCCGACACATTTTCCCGCTTGAGTTCATCAAGAAATACATCGATTACCTGGCTTTTCATAAGTTTAACAACTTCCACTGGCATCTGACCGACGACCAGGGCTGGCGCATCGAAATCAAAAGCTATCCGAAGCTGAACAGCATAGGCTCGTGGCGCAATGCCACCCTGATCGGCCATTTTAAAGACCAGCCCGCCCGCTACGACTCCACCCGTTACGGAGGCTTCTACACACAGGACGAAATTCGCGAGATCATAGCCTATGCCGACCAGCGGGGCATCAACATCATCCCCGAAATAGACATACCCGGCCACAGCCGCGCCACGATTGCCGCTTACCCGGAGTTTAGCACTAAGCCAGATACCACCTGGAATGTAGCCACCACCTGGGGCATGTATAACCGCCAAAACAACGTGCTGGCGCCGCGCCCGGAGACATTTAAATTTCTGAAGACTTTATTTGAGGAGGTGGCCGACCTTTTCCCCTCTCCTTATATACATATTGGGGGCGATGAGTGCAGCAAAATGTGGTGGAAAGCCAGCCCGCAGGCGCAGGAGTTTATCAAATCTCACAACCTAAAAGACGAGAAAGGCCTGCAGACATACTTTATTGAGCAGGTTTCGGACTACCTGGCAGCAAAAGACAAGAAAGTAATCGGCTGGCATGAGATTTTGGAGGGTGACCTGGACACTACTGCCATTGTCATGAACTGGGCTGATAACAAAACCGGCGCAGATGCTGCCTTACGCGGCCATTATGTTATCATGACGCCAGGCAAACCCATGTATTTCGACCATTACCAGTCGCAGGACCCGAACGATAGCCTGGCCATTCACGGCTATAACCCTGTTGATGCCGTCTATAACTTCAACCCTATGCCCGATGAGTTGCAGGGGAAGCCCGCAGCCAGGTATATTTTAGGCGCCCAGGCCAATGTATGGACGGAGTATATGGGTTCTCCGGCTAAGGTAGAGTACATGGTGCTGCCAAGAATGACTGCTTTAAGCGAGGCGTTATGGTCTGCCCCTGAAGCCAAGAATTATAACGACTTTAAGCGGAGGCTGGAGCAGAACCTGATCCCAAGGTATAAGTTCTGGGGCGCGAATTACTTCCACGATTATTCCCGCTGGACGATAGACAGCAAGAAAGCAGAGATGCAATAGCATGAAGAGCCGGATTTACGATCCGGCTCTTTCTTTTTATACTTTACAGATTTATGGTTAATTAAATTTGATGTGCTCACAACCAACGGTGGGCAGTTCGCTAAACTATATGCAGCATTAACCAAAATATTACAAACAAGCTTACCCTCATCTTATAGGCGCTTCCCTAAATAACTGCCAACAATGGCCCCACGGCTTCGTAGGAATTAGAGAGCGACAAGTAAAATGCATACTTGTAAAAACTATATTTTAATATGGTTATGAATTATGGAAAACAAGAAATCAAATGATAAAATACTAAAATCTGAATTTGAGGATCACTTTCGGAACAGACGAATTGGACCTGAAGCAGGCGCTCCCCCACCGGCTACACGCCAAAGCGAGGCAGAGACCATTCCGGTGGTAGAGGAACAGGTGCAGATTGGGAAAAGAGAGGTAGAGACAGCGAAGGTGCACATTTCTAAAAAGGTGCACGAAGAGCTCAAAGATATCGACATCCCCTCCATGCACGAGGAGGTTGAAGTAGAGCGCGTAGCATTCAATAAGCTTGTGGATGAAGCCCCTGCCCCGGTTCGCTACGAAGGTGACAAAATGATCATTTCGGTTTTAAAAGAAGAGGTTGTGATGCAAAAGCGTTTGGTTTTGGTAGAAGAACTGCACGTTACGAAGAAGCAGGTAGAAAACCACCGCACCGAAAAAATCCCGCTCCGCAAAGAGGAAATCAACATTGAACGGGTTAAATCTCAGCCTCACGACCGCAGGCAGGCCTAACAAGCAGGCTTGCATTTATTTACACTATATATATTAACAAACTAATTAAGCTATGAAACGACAAACAGTAGTAGGAATTTTTGATTATGGTATAGACGCGCAGCAGGCTGCGCAGCAACTTGAGAAAAGCGGCATCCCCAGCAGTAAAATAGACGTTGCCGTGCATGGGGCCCGCGACAGATCAGGTGCAAGCCCGCAACAGCAGCCCCAGAACAGAGAAAATGACAGTCGAGTTGGCAATTTCTTCAATTCGTTAATAGATAACCGCGATGAGTCAGCCAAATTTTCACAGGCTGCCCAGAACGGATCTCTTGTAACCGTACATACTTCCTCTGACGAAGAGGCTCGTAAAGTTTCGCAAATATTGGATAAGGCTGGCGCTATCGACGTGAACGAACGTGCTGCACAGCAGCGCAATATGGCCTCCTCTAACAAAGGCAAGTGGACCAACTCCAGTGCTTCTATACCTGTAGTGGAAGAGAACATGCAGGTTGGCAAACGGGAAGTGGAAACAGGTGGCGTAAGGCTCCGAAGCCGTATAATTGAGCGTCCTGTTGAAGAGAACCTGCGGCTGCGCGAAGAGCACGTAAACGTGGAACGCAGACCCGTTAACCGCCCTGCGAATGAAAAAGACCTGGCAAGCTTTAAGGATGGTGAAAAAACAATGACCGAGCATGCCGAAATCCCGATGGTGAACAAGGAAGCCCGCGTGGTGGAGGAAGTTCGGCTGAACAAGGAGACGAGCGAGCATACGGAGAAGGTGCAGGACAAGATACACAAACAGGACGTAGAGGTAGATAAACTGAACCCGCGTAACGAAACCAATGACCCAAACAAACGCAGGGATATCAATAAATAATAATCCTGCCGAAGAACAGTAAAAGAGAGGCCTTAGCTAAAGTATAGTTAAGGTCTCTCTTTGCAATTCATACATATGGCTAATACTGGCCTCCACCCTGGCCATAGGAAAGTATAAACATTATAGGAAGAAGACCTACAGCTTTAACCCATCCTCCCACATGCTTGAAGACATACTTTATACACCATACTATAACTAGTTGTAAATAAAGTTATTTACTAATTGTCTCATACTTTTACTATCAGAACAAAATTTTAACTATGGCTGAATTCTATGCTTGCTTAATTCTGCCACAGCTGTAAGTTGGAGGTAGAGGTGCAGCCGGAGCTTAACGCAATTAGAACATAACTGCATATAAGCCGGAAATAGATAGACATAACCCCAACTGGAGTATAATTCTTCAGTTTTTAAATCCGCAAAAGGTTTTATTAAACCGTGCTGTATCTAGATTGAAAAATGGGCCAAAAGTGTGGATAAATAAAGGGCAACGCAGGAGGCGGCATCCGCTAAAAGTGCCCAAAAAGCTGTATATTTGTGAAAGGATTAGCTATCTTGCATAGCTACAGCAAAGCTTAATCTGACATCATTATGAAAATAACGTACTACGGCCAGTCTTGCTTTTTATTCGAAATTGGGAAGAACCGCGTTTTGTTCGATCCCTTCATCTCACCCAATGAGCTAGCATCCAGCATCAACGTAGACGATGTCAAAGCCGATTACATCCTACTCTCGCACGGCCACCAAGACCACGTGCACGATGCAGAGCGCATCGCCAAAAACAACGGCAGCACCATTATCGCCAACTTTGAGATTGCGCAGTGGTATGGCGCCAAAGGCCTGGAGAACCTGCACCCGATGAACACCGGCGGTAAAGTGACGCTGCCTTTCGGCACGGTGAAGATGGTAAACGCCATTCACTCCAGCTCTTTGCCAGATGGTTCTTACGGTGGGTCAGCCGCAGGCTTTGTGGTGGAGACAGAAGATCAAACCTTCTACTTCGCCGGCGACACGGCCCTCACCTATGACATGAAGCTGATACCGGAGCAGTTTGATGTGGACTTTGCGCTTCTGCCCATCGGTGACAACTTTACCATGGACATTCACGATGCCATGATCGCCGCCGACTTCGTGCAGGTAGACAAGGTGATCGGCATGCACTTCGACACGTTTCCATACATCCAGATAGACCGCGAGGAAGTACAGGAAATGGCGAAGATGGCCGACAAAGAGCTCATTCTGATGGAGATAGGTCAAACGATTGAACTATAAGTATAACATGGGAAAAATAATTGCGGTTGCCAACCAAAAAGGTGGCGTAGGTAAAACTACTACGGCCATAAACCTTGCGGCCAGCCTGGCAGCCCTGGAATATAAGACACTTTTGGTGGATGCCGACCCGCAGGCAAACGCCACTTCTGGCCTGGGCTTTGATCCGGCCACCATTACCAGCAGCATCTACGAGTGCATGGTGGAGGACGTGAAGGCAGAGGACATTGTACTGCAGTCGCCAAGCATCGAGTTTCTGGACTTGATTCCTTCGCACATCGACCTAGTGGGTGCCGAGGTGGAGATGATCAACATGCCCAACCGCGAGGAGAAGATGCGGGAGGCGCTGAGCGGCCTGAAGCAGAAGTATGACTACATCATCATCGACTGCTCCCCGTCGCTGGGCCTGATTACGGTAAACTCGCTGACTGCGGCCGACTCGGTCGTGATACCGGTGCAGTGTGAGTATTTTGCGCTGGAAGGCCTTGGCAAGCTCCTCAACACGATCAAGATCATACAGTCGCGCCTGAACACGGAACTGGCCATTGAGGGAATCCTGCTGACGATGTATGACGTGCGCCTGCGCCTGAGCAACCAGGTGGTGGAAGAGGTGAAAACGCACTTCCAGCAAATGGTGTTCGATACCATCATCCCAAGAAACGTGAAACTGAGCGAGTCGCCAAGTTTTGGCATACCTGCCCTGCTGCACGATGCGGAGAGCAAAGGCGCCCTGAGCTACCTGAACCTGGCGCGCGAGATAGCAGAGAAAAACAGCGTAGCGCTGGCAAAATAACAAGAGAGTACATGTCTGATAATAAAAATTCTGCAGCGAAACGTAAAGGCGGCCTCGGCCGAGGCCTTGGCTCTCTTCTGGAGGGCAACAAGTATACCGGCAAAACTGAGTCATCCACTTTAAACGACGTTAATACCATCGCAGACATAGCCATTGAACACATACAGACCAACCCGTACCAGCCCCGCACGCATTTCGACCAGGCGGCACTGGAGGAGTTGGCAGAGTCCATTAAAGTACAGGGCATCATCCAGCCGATAACCGTGCGCCAGCTTGGCTCAAACAGCTATCAGCTAATTTCGGGTGAGCGACGCTACCAGGCCTCTAAGATTGCCGGCCTCACGGTCATACCCGCCTTTATCCGTAAGGCTGATGACCAGCAGATGCTGGAGATGGCCCTGATCGAGAACATTCAGCGCGAAAACCTGAATGCCATCGAGATCGCCCTCTCCTATCAGCGCCTGCTAACTGAGTGCAGCCTGAAACAGGAGGAACTGGGAGAGCGTGTGGGTAAGAAACGTACCACCGTTACGAACTACCTGCGCCTGCTCAAGCTGCCACCGGATATACAGATTGCCTTGCGCGATAACATCATCAGCATGGGCCATGCCCGCGCCCTCATCAACATCGACACCATTGAGCAGCAGCTGGACGTGTTTAAGGAGGTGGTGGCCAAAGAGCTGTCGGTGCGTAAGGTAGAGGAACTGGTGCGTAACCTGCAGAATGCCAAGAAAAAACCCGACGCGCAACAAAAACTGCAGTTTAACAAGTATGATGAAGAGCTGAGGACTGTGGAAAGCAGGCTTGCCTCGCAGTTCGGCACTAAAATACAGGTTAAGGCAAACAACGACGGAAAAGGCGAAATTAAAATTCCTTTTGTGTCTGTGGAGGAGCTGAACCGTATACTTGAGATACTAAACTACTAAGTAGCATGAGGCTAAAAGTTGGGGCTATGGTATGGCTGTTGGGCCTGTTACTATACTTTGCTCCCGCTCAGACGCATGGGCAGGTCATCACCGAAGGTCCCGACTCTGTGCGTGTGCCATTGGCAGCGGCAGATACAGTAGGGAAACGCGGCTTCTTTCTGAGCGAGTGGGACAAACCAGCTAAAGCAGCCCTTCTTTCGGCCATCATACCTGGTGCCGGGCAGATATACAACAAAGCCTACTGGAAGGTGCCTATCATTTACGCCACCGGCGGAGTGTTGGCCTACTTCTACATTGAGAACAATAATAACTACCAGACCTATCGCAAAGCTTATCTACTCCGAAGGGATGGTGACCCAACTACCAGGGACGAGTTTGCCGATGACCTTTATCTTGGTGAGAACTCCTCTAACGGAGAAAGCCTTCTCAAATTTAGACGAGATGGATGGCGCAGATACCGTGATCTGACCATTATCATTTCGGTGGCAGCTTATACTTTGCAAATTGCAGAGGCCTACGTGCATGCCCACTTAAAAGAGTTTGACGTGAGCGACGAGCTGACATTGCGCGTGCAGCCTAACCTCGTGCCGCTGCGCTCACAGCCTGGCAACCTAGCGCCTGGCCTAACCCTTACGCTTTACACACGATCCAAATGAGAATCCTTCTGATTGGTTATGGCAAAATGGGCAAAACCATCGAACAGCTTGCCCAAAGCAAGGGCTATGAAGTAGTTGGCAGAATCAGCCACAGCAATGCACAAGAGCTTCAGAACTATACCTCTGCCAACACCGACGTTGCCATAGAGTTTACCCACCCAGCTTCCGCTTTCGAGAATATCAGTTACTGCCTTCAAAGTGGCATACCAATTGTTTCCGGCTCTACCGGCTGGCTGGAGAAGTATGAGCAGGCCAAAGAACTGTGCCGCAAGTATAAAGGTGCCTTCTTTTATGCCTCCAACTTCAGCGTTGGGGTAAACCTATTCTTTCATTTTAATGAATACATAGCCAGCAAAATGAAAGACTATCAGTCCTATGATGTGCAAATACGCGAGGTGCACCACCTGCAAAAGGTAGATAAGCCCAGCGGCACCGGCATTACGGCAGCAGAAGGCATCCTGGCGAGCTACAAAGATTTAAGCGGGTGGGTTAGTGATAATCCGGAAGAAAAAACTAAATTAAACATTGCTTCAGAGCGAGAACCTGACGTGGTAGGCACACACATTGTTACCTACCATTCAGAAGTAGACACCATTGAACTTAGCCACATTGCCCATAGTCGCTCCGGCTTTGCCGAAGGTGCTCTTATGGCTGCTGCCTGGCTGCAGGGTCGCGCTGGTGTTTACGGCATGAAGGACATGCTGAACCTGTAACCATAACCTGACAGATGAAAGTAAAATTCTGGGAAAAGAAACCAGTAACAAAAGAACCTAAAAAGAAAAAGGGCTTTTTTAGAGAATGGGGCGACGCCATCCTTTTCGCCGTTATCGCAGCCAGCCTTATCCGATGGGCTACTTTTGAGGCCTATACCATTCCGACTCCTTCCATGGAGAAATCCCTGTTGGTGGGCGACTTTCTGTTTGTAAGCAAGCTACACTACGGCCCGCGAACCCCCATGACGCCATTGCAGGTGCCGCTTACGCACCAAACCATCTGGGGCACCAACATCCCCTCCTACTCCGATGCCATTCAGCTGAAGTCGTACCGACTGCCCGGCTTTTCTGAAGTGAAGCGGAACGACGTGGTGGTGTTTAACTACCCACCTGAAGACCAGCACCCGGCCGACCTGCGCACTAATTACATCAAGCGCGCCATCGGCCTGCCCGGCGACTCGCTGCAGATTAAGGATTTGCAGGTTTACATCAATGGCGAAGCGATCAAGAACCCGGAGCAGATGCAGTTTAAGTACATCCTGGTGCCTACCATGCAACTCTCCAACAAGTTCTTCGAGGACCGCGACATCCGGATGAGCGAGGTGCAGATGTTTGACAACGGCTACCTGGTAGACATCACGCCAGAAATGGCAGAAGAGATCAAGAAGCTAGACTTTATCAAAGATGTGATCCTGTACAAGCACCCGGATGAGGCCGAAGCCGGCATTTTCCCGAACGTGCCTAGCAAGTATCCCTGGAACCGCGACAACTTCGGTCCCATCTATATCCCGGAAAAAGGTGCTACCGTGGCTATTACCCCGGAGTCGCTGCCATTTTATGAGCGCGTGATACTGGAGTATGAGCACAACGAAAATGCCGAAGTGCGTGACGGAAAGCTTTACTTGGACGGAAAAGAAGTGAAAGAGTACACCTTTAAGCAGAATTACTACTTCATGATGGGCGACAACCGCCATAACTCTGCCGACTCGCGCTACTGGGGCTATGTGCCGGAAGACCATGTGGTAGGAAAGGCTGTGATGATCTGGATGTCGACCAACCCGGAAGGCAAAATGTTTGATAAAATTCGCTGGAGCCGCATCTTCAATATCATTCATTAAAACAACAAGTATAAAACTTGCACTGAGCCCCGATTCCGGCTCAATGAGAATAGCAGAATTAAAAGAACAGGAAAGGCTCTCAGGTATGGGAGCCTTGCCTGTTTTTGCCCTGATACACTCTTCTGCACCTCCCTATACTTATTATAAAGTATGCCTTCTACCCTTGCCTGCATTACCCTCACCCAAGCCTAGAGTCCCTTTCCGCAAATCCATTTTCATAATTCCGAAGTCAATAACAAAGCAGCTGAGGAAGCGTTTTAATATAAGTATTGCTTAACCTGTTATTTCGTGGCTTTTAATTATTTGTGAAATGTATGAGAATCTTAAAGCTACTTTATATACTATCGCTTTCTATCATAGCAGTTCCAATGCTAAGTTGTGCTGATGATGACCGAGAACTAATAGTTTCTTCAAAAAAGGAGCTTCTAACTCAGAAAGAGTGGGTGGGGCAAGTATTTAACGCCACTTGGAAGCTGAAATTGAACAAAGACGGCACCTATAGTAATATGTTCAATGGCGTACCTGATAAAACGGGCAAGTGGGAATTGGCTGTTAATCAGCAAGAAATTATACTTGACAAAGGAACAGTAAACGAGGCAAAGGTAGCTGTAGCTAAGCTTAACTCTACAGAACTGCACCTTGTTCCTGTTTGGGAAATACCGGACAAAACGGCAAATCCTGCAAGCTTTGCCGTTGAAATGCGGTTCGGACATTGACCTAGGAAGCTGCCAGTATTGGGACATATTAAATTTCCTTAGGCTTTTGAGGATTCCATACTTCAAACTGCCTCGTTACCTCCACGCACATTTCAGAAGGCCCTCGCCAATAATGTAAGATTCAGGATCGCTTCCGCCACTTCCCTCCTCCCTTCTCTCTCAGAACCATTTCTTCGCAAACAATTAACTATCAACAAAATAAATGACGAAGATCAGCAACACCGGCAATACAAAAGCGTTAATAATATAACGATATTAATTTTTAATTATCTTTTTGGAATGAGACAAATTTTCTTTTACCGCTTTTATTAATTTAATTTTTTTCGCTATGAAAACATTCAGATCACTATTTTACTTGCTCCTTGCTTTTATAACTATTTCGCTTGTGAGCTGCGATGATGATGACGATGGGAATGACATTGTAGCCCCATCACGCATGGAGCTTCTGACTCAGAAAGAGTGGTATGGAATGTCGCTATATGCCAATGGGCAAGATATTACCCAAATGATGGCTGACTCGATTGACTTAGATTTGAGAGAATGGAATTTAAAACTTGACAAAAATGGCACATACATAAGTACGTTTGATAACATGCCTTCCGAAAATGGAAAATGGGAGTTTGCTAATAGTGAGCAGGAAATAGTTTTTGACAAAGGCACACAAAACGAGGATAAAGCAAGTATAGCTAGGCTTACCAGCACAGAGCTTTTTCTTGATCAGACTTGGCAATTAGAGGATGAGGAAGGAAACCCTGTAAGCTTAGCCGTCGAAATGCGTTTCGGACATTGACCAAGAAAAGCTCCTGATCAAGAGTGTTTTAAACAAATGGCTGTCGCACCTGCGGCGCTTGCTACACTTCCAGAATATTTTACATCGGTAACTATAACCTTTTAGAAGTATAGGCATATACAGAGAGATGTGAAACCTCTCTGACTATACTTTTATGAATATGCCCCGGTTATTCCCGCTGTTGTTTCTCTGCCTTTTTGTGCCGCTTCTGATCAGTTGCAACAAAGATGATGACGAGGATGTCTCCCCAAACCTAAGGTTGCTAACGGATGGCCAGTGGACAGGCCAGGCAGTATACTTTGGAGGACAGGACCAAACCGACGTTTTTGAGCAGGAGACCGGTATCGACTTTACAAAGTATACTTCCCTGTTTAACAGAGACGGCACCTATTCCGATACGTATGATACGCAGGAAATTAACGGCACCTGGGAGTATGAAAACGATGAAAGGGTAATCCTATTTGACAAAGGCGACAGTGATGAGTATACCGTTGTCATCTCCAAGCTGGATGACGACGAACTGCACTACCAGCAGGACGGAATTGAGTTTAGATTTAGACGATAATTAAACAGGGCTCACAGAAGTATGAGAGCCCTGTTTAATTATTTCAGTACTGCAAGCGTGGCACCATCGCCGCCACGCTCCTCAGCCTCGTTGCCCAGGCTGGCCACTTCTGGCACCGAGTACAGGTAATCTCGAACTACCTGCCGCAGTACGCCATTGCCCCGGCCGTGGATGATCTTTATTTCCGGAATGCCGAGCATCAGCGCCTCGTCCGTAAAGTTCATCACTTTCGTCAGGGCATCCTCCGCATACTCGCCACGTATATCGAGCGTGTTCGTGAAATCGGCCATGCGCTGTGTCATGTTCATGCCGCGGCTAAAGCCACCTGTGTTCTCAGCTTTGTCTTTCTTCGGCTTCTGGGACACCTGCCCTTCCACCCGCTCCAGGTTGTCTACCTTCACGATGGTTTTCAGGCCCCCGAAAAGCACCTCTGCAGTTTTGCCTTTTATGCTCACTACCTGCCCTACAGAGTCCTGCCCTATCAGCGCCACATTGTCTCCGGCCTTTATACTTCCCTTTGTGACGCGCTTGTGCACGGGGCGCGGCTCTTCTTTGCGCACTTCCTGGGCAAAAGTCTCCAGGTCTCGTCGGGCCTCCTTGGTTTTCTCTTTCTCGGCCTGGCTCTGCTTTATCTGCTGAATCGTGGACTCGATCTTCTGGTTGGCATCCTTCAGCAACAGCTTGGCCTTGCCCTTGGCTTCCCGCATAATTTCCTGCTTGCTGTCCTCCAGAAAGTTTTTCAAATCGCTGTAATCCTTCACCTGCCGCTTCAGCTTCTCTTCCAGCTTGGCTGCCTCGCGTACTTTTTTCTCCAGCTCCTGCTTCTCTGTCTCCAACTCCTCCAGCAGGCGGTCGTAGCGGATTTTATCTTTGCCCACCAGCTTGCTGGCCGTGTCAATGATATGCTTCGGCAAGCCAATTTTCTGGGCGATTTCGATGGCAAAGGACGAACCCGGCTTGCCGATCTCCAGCTGATAGAGCGGCTGCAGGTGTTTATGGTCGTAGCGCATGGCCCCGTTCACGATGCCCGGCGTGCGCTCGGCGTAGTTTTTCAGGTTGGTGTAGTGGGTGGTAATCACGCCGTAAACCTGGCTGTCATTCAGCGTTTTCAGCACAGCCTCCGCAATGGCACCGCCCAAAATAGGCTCCGTACCAGTACCGAACTCGTCTATCAGCACCAGACTGCGCTTATCGGCCACCGTCACAAACTTTTTCATGTTTGTCAGGTGCGAGCTGTAGGTACTCAGGTCGTTCTCGATGGATTGTTCATCCCCAATATCAATGAAGATATCATGGAAAACACCTGCCTCCGAGCCATCTGCTGCCGGAATCAGCATGCCGCATTGCAGCATGTACTGCACCAGGCCTACTGTTTTAAGGCTCACTGATTTACCGCCTGCGTTAGGGCCTGAGATCAAAAGTATACGCTGGTCGCGGTTCAGCTCCAGATCCATCGGCACTGTGGGTTTGCCTACCTGGCGGTGCGCCAGGTATAAAAGCGGGTGCTTGGCCTGCTTCCAATCGATGAAGGGATACTTGTGCAGCTTGGGTTTGCTGGCCTCAATGCGACGTGCAAAGGCAGCCTTGGCGCGGATGAAGTCCAGCAGGCCCAGGTACTGGTATGCCTTGCGCAGCTCCGGAATATGGTGGCGCAGCGTGTTTGTCAGTCCAATTAAAATACGGATCAGCTCCCGGTGATAGGCGTTTTCCAGATCCTTGATGTCGTTGTTGAGCTCAAAAATAGACTCCGGCTCAATGTATACTGTCTGCCCTGTGTTCGACTCGTCGTGTATCAGACCCTTGATGCGGCGCTTGTGCTCTGCTATAACCGGTATCACCAGGCGGCCACCGCGTATGGTCGGCTCCGAATCCGAAGGCGTCCAGCCTTGTGTTTTGGCGTGCTTCAGGATGGAGCTGATCGTCTTACGCAGAACGGCCTGCTGCGCGATCAGGTCGCGCTTGAGGCGTTGCAATTCCGGTGTGGCATCGTCGCGCACCGCGCCGGCATCGTCTACCACTTTGTCTAAAGCGGCCAGTAGCGAGCGCTCTACCGTTACATTGGCACCTAAGGCTTTCAGGGCTTCATACTCTCCTTCTTCGGCCTCCGATATAAAGCGCAGCGAATCACGTATGGTGCGCAGCGACATCTTGATCTCGAAGAACTGAGACACATCGAGGTAAGTGCCCTCAATGGCGGCGCGGTCCAGGTAAGTGCTGGGGTCGTAGTAGTGCTGCAGCGGAATATCAGCATCCGACTCCAGCAGTAGTTTAAATTCTTCGGTTTGTTGCAGCAGCCGCTCCACCAGGTCGTGGCGGTTCAGAAACTGCATGCGGTTTACGAAGTGGCGGCCTAGCGGGCTCAGGCAAAGCTCCGACAGCATCTCTCGCACCTGCGCAAACCCTATTTTTATTTCAAAGTTTTCTGGATAGATCAATTCTTATCTTTTAATTTACTGCAAAATTAGCAATATCTATAACAAGTATACAGCCTGGTTTTGTTCGATTAGGTATACTTCCTGGCAAAGGATTTTCAGGCAAAAGATAAACGACGTTATTGTGCCACATTCAAAGTCTTCCGTCCGGATTCAAAACAGCTATAACTCCCCCCTATTTTAACTCTTAACTCTAAACTAAAAGTATGGTTCTTGATAAACTAGCCAACTCTGGCCGCTACTATTCACTGCACCCGCTCTTTGAGCAGGCTTTCCGATACCTGCAGCAAACTGACCTGGCCGCTGCCCAAACAGGCGTGCACGAAATAAACGGGAAAAAGCTTTTTGCGATCATTTCTGACGGACCAGGTGTTTCAGAAGCAAAGTATAAACTGGAAGTGCACCGCAGGTACATCGATATTCAGTACATCTTTTCTGGCACAGACCATATGGGTTGGAAAGACCTGGCACTTTGCGCAGCGCCTAACGACCCGTATCAGGAGGAGCGTGACGCTGCCTTCTTCCCAGACAGGACCAGTAGCTGGTTCGACGTGCCCGCCGGTTCCTTCACCATCTTTTACCCCGACGATGCCCATGCCGCCATGGTGACCGGCGAGCGCGTGGTGCGCAAGGTGGTGCTGAAGATTGAGGTAGAAGTATGAACAAGTTAAGCAGCGCACTGTGATGATTGCCATCAGCGCTTTTAATTAACTAGTACTGGAGCAGCGCATTATACTTTGTAGGTCCGTCACGTATTAATAGGTACTCATCCATCACGGTATAAACTCCTTTTCCTATCTATGCCCAACGTAAAAGCATTTCTGCAGCTCGTGTGGTCTGCTATCAAGGGTAAGGAGCAGGATTACACCACGCTGGGCATTAAGCATAGTATTGTGCTGCTCGCCATCCCGATGATCCTGGAGATGGTGATGGAGTCGCTTTTTGCCATTGTAGACATTTTTTATGTAGGCAAGCTCGGTCCAAACGCGCTGGCTACGGTGGGGCTGACGGAGTCGGTGCTGATGATCATTTATGCCGTGGGCATGGGCATCAGCATTGCGGCCACGGCCATGGTGTCCCGGCGGGTTGGGGAGAAAAACTATACAGAAGCCGGAAGTATAACCTTTCAGCTGATCGTGACGGGCGTGGCCCTGGCGCTGCTGATGGGAGGCGTTGCCACGTATTTTGCCGCCGAAACGCTTGCTCTGATGGGAGCCGCCCCGGAGGTGATCTCCGAAGGAGTTAGCTATGCCCGGATCATATTCGCGGGGAACGTGGCCATTATCCTGCTCTTTCTGATCAACGGGGCATTTCGGGGTGCGGGAGAGCCACACCTGGCCATGCGCGCGCTCTGGCTGGCCAACGGGGCCAACATCATCCTGGACCCGCTGCTCATTTTCGGCATCGGCAACCTGGAGGGGCTCGGGCTGGCGGGTGCGGCGTGGGCCACTACCATCGGCAGAAGCCTAGGGGTTGTGTATCAACTCTACCACCTCTTCAGCGGCAGGCACATGCTTAAAATCGTGAAGCGCAACCTGGTGATCAGCTTCTCTGTCGTTCTTCGCATCCTCAGGCTTTCTTCCGGTGGCGTAGGCCAATACCTGATCGACTCTGCCAGCTGGATTTTCCTAACCCGGCTCATGGCCGAGTTTGGCAGCAACGCCCTTGCCGGCTATACCATTGCCTTTCGCGTCATCATCTTCACCCTCTTGCCTGCCTGGGGACTGTCGTCGGCGGCGGCCACGCTGGTGGGGCAGAACCTGGGCGCAGGCAAGGCCAAACGGGCTGAGCTGGCGGTGTGGCTTACGGCGCGCTACAACATGATCTTTATGGCCGCCGTCACGCTGATCTTTATACTTTTCGGCAAGCACCTCTCCGACTTTTTCGCTGACGATGCCGAGGTGATCAGCATTGCCACAGAGGCCCTGCAGATCATTACCCTGGGCTATATCTTCTTTGGGCTGGGCATGGTGATGGTGCAGGCATTTAACGGCGCCGGCGATACCCGCACGCCTGCCATCATTAACATTGTGGTGCTGTGGCTGATAGAGATACCGTTGGCCTATATGCTGGCGATCTACTTTAACCTGGCAGCCACCGGCATCTTCATCGCCATTGCCTTCTGCCACTCGTTTCATGCCGTGGTGAGCGGCTGGCTGTTTAAGCGGGGCACCTGGAAAGGTGTTAAAGTATAAACCATACATTGCCGGATGCCGCCATATGAGAAATGGGAGCATTTTATACTTTTTGCTTATACTTGCCACCGCAAAGTATAAACCAGTTAATTCTATGCTCCACCTTCTTCGCACCGATTCAGCTAACCATGATTTCCATAGGCTCGTGGCGCAGCTCGACCAGAACCTGCAGCAGAACGACGGCGAAGAGCATGCCTTTTTCGCCCAGTTCAACAAACTCGACAAGATACAGCATGTGGTGGTGGCTTACCAGGATGGTGTTGCGGCTGGTTGTGGTGCTATTAAAGCGTACACGCCCACCATAGCCGAGGTAAAGCGCATGTTTGTGGAGGAGCGCTACCGCGGCCAAGGCATCGCCACGCGCGTGCTGGCGGAACTGGAGCTGTGGGCCCACGAGTCAGGCTATACTTCCTGCATCCTGGAAACAGGCATCAAGCAAACGGAAGCGATCAGGCTGTATCAAAAATCAGGATATACCATTATTCCGAACTATGGGCAGTATGCCGGCGTTGAAAGTAGTGTTTGCATGCAGAAGGACCTGGGCACAGAGAAAAACAATTTGCAGCAAGGTCAGCAGGCAAACGCCAAATAGTAGCAAGTTTAGAAATTATGAACTATAGTTCACCAGAAATCAGAACTGTGGATGTGATCCGATACCTCACGCCTTTGCGTGAAGGCGGGTCCTTGCCGGCCATTGTGGAGGCGGATGATCAGTTTCTGTACGTACTCAAGTTCCGCGGAGCAGGGCAAGGTATAAAAGTGCTCATTGCGGAGCTGATTGTGGGGGAAATTGCCCGGGTAATCGGCTTTAAAATACCAGAGATTGTGTTTGCCACGCTGGATGAAGCCTTCGGTCGCACCGAGCCAGATGAGGAAATACAAGACCTGCTTCGCGCCAGCGAGGGACTGAACCTGGCGCTGCATTACCTCTCCGGCGCTATCACATTCGACCCGGTGGTGAACACACCGAGTGCCAGGCTAGCCTCTCAGATCGTGTGGCTGGATAGCCTGGTGATGAACGTGGACCGCACAGCCCGGAATACCAACATGCTCATGTGGAAGAAAGAACTGTGGCTGATAGACCACGGCGCTGCTTTATACTTTCATCACTCCTGGAGCAACTGGCAAGAGCAGGCCAAGCGGCCGTTCCCGCAAATAAAAGACCATGTGCTGCTACCCCTGGCCACCGACCTGGAAAGTATAGACCAGGAAATGAAAGCCATACTTAGCCCTCAGGTTCTGCAGGCTATACTTGCTGCCATTCCCGATGCCTGGCTCACCGGCGTGGAGTCGCCGTTCGAGACAGCCGAAGAGCACCGGCAAGCCTACGCCTCTTTTCTGGAGACACGCCTCTCCCATTCCGAAATATTTGTAAAAGGAGCCCAGGATGCAAGAAAAACACTTATTTGAGTACGCCGTGCTGCGCGTAGTGCCAAGGGTGGAGCGCGAGGAGTTTCTGAATGTGGGGGTTATACTTTTCTGTGCGTCCAAAGGGTTTCTGCAAACAAGGTATGAACTGAACGAAGACCGCCTGCGCGCCCTCTGCCCGTCCGTGGACCTGCCAGAACTGCAGCAACGTTTAAATGCCTTTTGCAAAGTATGCGCCGGCCGTAAAGAAGGCGGCCCTATTGGGCAACTAGGCACTGCTTCCCGTTTTAGGTGGCTCACCGCCAACCGCAGCACCATCGTGCAAACCTCCCCCGTACATCCTGGCCGGTGCCAAAACCCAGACGAAACGATTGAGCACCTGATGGAGCAACTTGTGCTTTAATACGCAGCCACTATACCTCATAAGAGCGCCTCTCCTTTTAAGTAGAGGCGCTCTTATTTTTCTAAGTATAACAACCCCTGTAAGCTGTAACAGTAGCTTTATCCGCAACGCTGCTCTTCATGCTCTTTATTTGAATTGCACCCACGCCTCCCTTAGGGTAAGTGAACCCTTAGCCTCAGCCTTCTCAAATTTTCATACTTCATTATAAATATCCTTCAATACGCAACCTTATTTTATACTTTAACTATAATACCATATAAACATTATAATAACCTAGTATAACCGTATCCTGACTAACGGCCACACCCTTAGCCGAACCGTGCAGCTGAGCAAGTTTACTTGAAAAAGCCTGTAGATATAGTCCTACAGGCCACCGCCGGTTTCATGCTGCACGATAGCGAATGCCTTTATTCCATTTTTCCGAATAAAATTCAGGTTCATTCATTTTAAGTCTATACCTATGAGATTGAGTTTTACATCATTTGTTGTGCTGCTGATGCTGTGGTGTGCAGCCGGTGCGCATGCCCAAGGCACCACCGTCAGTGGCAAAGTTTCTGGCGAAGAATCTGGCGCGGCTCTTCCGGGGGTAAGCGTGACGGTGAAAGGCACCACCACCGGCACCACCACAGACGCAGAGGGCAATTACGAGATTACAGTGCCAGGCCAGGATGCCGTGCTGCAGTTCCGCTACTTGGGCTATACTACCCGCGAGGTAGAGGTCGGCAACCAGAACGTCATAAACGTGACGCTGGTGACTGACACCAAACAGCTTGGGGAAGTGGTTGTGACCGCCCTGGGCATCACCCGCGAAAAGAAAGCGCTGGGCTTTGCGGCGCAGGAGGTACAGTCAGAGGAGTTGGTGGAGAACCGACAGCCCAACGTGCTGAATGCCATGCAAGGCAAGGTGGCAGGCGTAACTATTTCCAGCACCGGCGGTGCGCCGGGCCAGGGCTCCAGCATCCAGATCCGGGGCATCAACTCCATCGACCCCAGTCGGCCTAACCAACCGCTTTTCGTGATCGACGGCATCATCATGGACAATTCGACTTCTACCTTTGGCGAGGGTTCGGAGCTCAGAGGCATGAGTAACCGCCTGGCAGACCTCAACCCGAACGACATCGAAAGTATAAACATCCTGCGCGGCGGCGCTGCCACGGCCCTCTACGGCTTACAAGGGGCAAACGGGGTGGTGGTGATTACCACAAAAGCCGGCCGGAAAGGCGAAATGCGGGTAAACTTTACCTCTACGGTGGGCTTTGAGGAAGTAAACAAGTTTCCTGATATACAAGACACCTATACGCAGGGTTATTTAGGGGAGTACGACTCCACCAGCTTCTGGCCTAGCTGGGGACCTACGGTAGAGGAAGCCCGCCAGATTGACCCCACGCACCCTTCTAAATTGTACAACCACTTTAAAGATGCCTACGAGTCAGGCAGCCAGTTCCGGAACACGCTATCTTTCTCCGGAGGCAGTGAGGCCATGAGTTTCTTTACCTCCCTCTCGCATCTGCGGCACGAAGGGGTACTGCCCTTCACAAATTACCAGAACATCTCAGCCAGACTTAATGCTGATGCCCAGGTGAGCCAGAAGGTACGCATCGGGGGCAACTTCAACTACATCAACTCCGGCGGCGACCGCTATAACGCCGACCGTTTTAACGAAAGCCTCAGCTATTGGTCGCCGCGTTGGGATGTGACGGATTTCCGGAAGCCGGATGGCACCATGAAAACGTATGGCAACAACAACCCAATCTACGGTGCGGCCACAAACAAACTGCAGGATGAGGTGAACCGTTTTATCGGCGGCCTAACCTTTGGCTATAAGCCGCTGGACTGGATCGACCTGAGCTACCGCATCGGCCTGGATACCTACAGCGACGACCGCACCCGCACCGCGCCAGGTCCGCGCGGCCTGCCCGACGAGCGCGTGTATGAGGATAATGAACTGGGCTTTGTGCATGAGTACTCCACCCGCTTCCGGGCCATCAACTCCACCTTCATTGCCACACTGAACTCCGACTTTGGCGAAAACTTTTCTGGTACGCTGCGCCTGGGCCACGACCTGCTGGACCGCCAGTCCAAGAGCTATGGCGTTATCGGCCAGGAGTTGGCGGTGTACGATTACTTCAGGCTCTCCAATGCCCGCTTTCTGAGCACCGACGAGCAAGAGACAGAATACCGGCTCATGGGCATTTTTGCAGAAGCCTCCGTAGACTACAAAGACTTCCTGTACCTGACCCTGACCGGCCGCAACGACATCACCTCTACCCTTGCCAGTAACAACCGCTCTTTTTTCTACCCATCCGTCAGCGTGAGCTATCTTTTCTCGGAGCAGTTTGATTTGCCGGACATTATCAACCAGAGTAAGTTGCGCCTGTCCTATGCCCAGATTGGTAAAGACGCCCAGCCCTACTCCATTTCCTCCGGCTACGCGCCTTACGCCGGTTTACCTACGGGATACACCGGCGTCACCCGCGATGCCTTGTTAGGAAATCGGGCGCTGAAGCCGGAGTTCACGAACACCTTTGAGGCTGGCCTGGAAATGGCATTCTTCAATAACCGCCTGGGCTTCGACTTTACCTACTACTATTCCCTCAGCAAAGACCAGATCCTGAACATCAACGTGGCCAACACCACCGGTTATATACTTGCTGCCATAAACGCCGGGGAAATGCGCAACAAAGGCGTGGAACTGGTGCTGAACGGTGCCCCTATCAAGAGCAATAATTTTACCTGGGATGCCAAACTGGTGTTCTCCGCCAACCGCAACAAGATCCTGAAAATACCCGAGGAGCTGGATGAGATTGTGTATGCCTCCCAGTTTGGCTACGTGGGCTCAACTGTGTCCATGCGCTTAGTTGAGGGGGAGCCTTACGGTAATATCTATGGTTCCCACTTCCAGCGGTACTATGGCCCCGGCGAGGAAGAAGACCCGCTTTTTATAGATGAATCAAGGCCTATCGTGATCGGCGAAGACGGTTTCCCTGTGCGGGCGCCGCTAACAAGCCAGAAAATTCTCGGCAACTCGCAACCGGATTGGATCGGGGGCTTTACAAACACCTTCACCTATAAGAACCTAAGCCTGACTGCGCTTCTGGATGCCCGTATCGGCCTGGAGAAGTATAACCAGATGGATAACTTCTTTGCCGCCTTCGGCATTGCCGAGTATACCGAGAACCGAAACGACACGAAAGTATTTGAGGGCGTGCTGGAGGACGGAACGCCTAACACCAAGGAAGTATGGCTGGGGCAGGGCATCGGGCCGGACGGCGTGGACTATGGCAACGGCTACTACCGCAACTACTACCGCGGCGTGTCCGAGAACTTTGTGGAGGATGCCTCCTGGGTGCGGCTCCGCTCGCTTTCCTTAAACTATAGCCTGCCCGAGAAATGGTTCGAAAGCATCTTTATCCGGAACGCCTCCTTGGGTTTCACTGGCAATAACCTGTGGCTCCACACCGATTACAAAGGCTTCGACCCTGAAACGAGCTTCTCGCCGAGCGGCAGTAACGTGGATGGCTTCTCCGGATTTACGTACCCGGCTGTTCGCAGCTACCTGTTCACCCTAAATGTTGGATTCTAAAGTATAGCGCCATGAAAAAGATAATGCGATATATGCTTGCCCTGGTTTTTGTCGGCACGGTAGCCGGCCTGCAGGGATGCGAAGATTATTTTGACCTGGAGGACAACCCGAACCTAGTGAACGATCCGCCCCTCAGCACGATGCTGTCCACTGCCACGCAGAAAACAGCCTTGAACAATTATCGTGTCGCTTCCATTACCTCTTATTTTGTGCAGTACCTGGCCAGTTCTACCCAAGGCAGCTCCACCGACTCCTACGAAGTGACCGACTATTCCGGCACCTGGAATGCCCTATACCTGGCCATGGCGGATATTTACGATATGCGGCAGAAGGCTTTAGAGGAGGGTGCCTCGCATTACGTGGGCGTAGCCGATGTGCTGATGGCTTACCACCTGAGCTTGGTGACAGACCTGTGGGGCGATGCCCCCTACTCCAATGCCTTTATCAGCACCACCCTTACCCCTACGTTTGATCCGGCAGGGGATTTATACCAGGAAACCCTGCGGCTGTTGGACGAGGCCATTGTAGAGCTGGGCAAAGCAGAATCAAGTGTGCTCCTGGATGCCAACAACGACCTGATCCATGGGGGCAGCACCGAAAACTGGATAAAGACAGCCTATGCGCTCAAGGCACGCCAACTGAACAAGCTTTCCGGCACCTCTTCCTACGATCCTCAGGCCGTGTTGGCTGCCGTGGAAAACTCATACACTTCCAACGCAGACAATGCCGAAATGGGCGTATTTGAGGAGCGAAACCCTTGGGCCGAGGTAGCTTTGGAAAATGAAAACCTGATACTGGGCGGCTGGCTTTCTGAGCAGCTGATAGAGCAGCTAAAGGGCACGACAACCGGCGTGGAAGACCCACGCCTGCCTAAAATAACGGACCCAACCATTAACGGCGATTATGTGGGAACGCCGAATAGCGTAGGCAACGTTGGCTCAGCCAGCAACACAATTCGCGACGAGACATATATTTCCCGCAACTCCCCGCTAACGTCAGATACCTCCCCCATCATCCTGGTGTCTTACCCGGAGGTGAAAATGATCGAAGCTGAGGCCGCTCTGCGGGCGGGGCAAACGGAGCGGGCGTATGAGGCATACTTGCAAGGCATACAGGCAAGTATGGACATGCTGGAGGTAGCTTCCGCAGACGCCAATGCCTATATTTCCGATCCGGCTGTGTCGGTGGGCGCTTCTAACCTCACGCTAGCAGATATTTTTCGGGAAAAGTACGTGATAACCTATCTTAACCCGGAGGCCTGGAACGATGCCCGCCGCTTCGACTACCAGTATGAAGACTTTACCGTGCCCGTAAACGCGGTGCTGCCGACATTTATCAGGCGCGTGGCCTACCCAAGCGATGAAACTGCCAAAAACCCCAACACCCCAGATGTAACGGACCTGGCCGATCCGCTCTGGTGGGATGCCTAACAGGTATAAAGTATAAGAGAGAAGCCGCCATAAAATACAGCGGCTTCTCTTTTACACACAGATTAATAAATTGATTTAGGCCCGTATATGTCCGGAGCCTTTTACTACCCATTTGTAGCTCGTCAGCTCATCCAGGGCCATGGGGCCGCGGGCATGCAGTTTTTGCGTACTGATGCCGATCTCTGCCCCCAGTCCAAACTGGGCGCCATCGGTAAAGGCAGTGGACGCGTTGGCATAAACGGCGGCGGCATCCACCGCTTTTAAAAACTGATCTACATGCTGTTCATTCTCCGAGATGATCGCTTCGCTGTGTTGCGAAGAATAGGCATTGATGTGCTCAATGGCCTCTTCCATCCCGGACACCGTTTTCACTGACATCTTCAACGACAGGAACTCAGTGCCAAAATGCTCTTCTGTAGCCTGCTGCAGCTTGTCAGCGGGGTAGCTATTTTTGAGAGCGGCATAAGCAGGCGCATCGGCAAACACCTCCACGCCTTTCGCTGCCAACCCTTTGCCAATCTCTGCCAGGTCCCCCAGGCGATCTTCATGTATCACCAGGCAGTCCAGCGCATTGCAGACACTCACGCGGCGGGTCTTGGCATTCACCACGATTTCCTTACCGCGCTGCAGGTCGGCAAACGCATCGAAATAGGTATGCACAATGCCGGCGCCGGTTTCAATTACCGGCACTTTGGAGTTCTCGCGCACATAGTTGATTAGCCCCTGGCTACCGCGCGGAATGATGATGTCCACGTACTCCACGGCGTGCAGCATCTCGTGCGTTGCCTCACGGTCTGGCGGCAGTAGCTGCACGATGTTCTTGTCTACCCCGTTTTGCTCCAGCACTTGGTGTATAATGGCAACAATGGCTGCGTTAGAGTCCCGGGCATCGCTGCCGCCTTTCAACAGCAAAGCGTTTCCCGAGCGCAGGCACAGGCTGAACACATCAAAGGTCACATTGGGCCGCGCCTCATAGATAACGCCGATCACGCCCAGCGGAACCGACACCTTCTTCATCTCCAGCCCGTTCTCCAGCGTCCTCTCCGACAGCACCTTGCCCAGCGGCGAAGGCAGCTTCGCCACATTACGGATGTCGGTGGCTATACTTTCGATGCGCTCATGGGTTAGTTTCAGGCGGTCATACTTTGGGTCGGCGGCGTCCATGCGCGCCAGGTCCTGTTGGTTAGCGGCAAGTATGGCATCTGCGTTGGCAACCGCTTGGTCTGCCAGCTGCTCCAGCACGTTTATAATTTTCTCTTCCGGCAGCAGGTTCAGCTTCCTGCTGGCCAGCTTTACCTGCTTAAAAATAGGTTGCATTTTCATAGTTTATAGGCTGTGGTATTTGTATAAGTATAGATAATTGTAATGAATGATGGGCTTTTGGTTGGTTTGGCCCAAGGTCATTCCAGCTTTTCGGGAGCCATACTCTGCCTTGCCCAGGCCAAGCTTCTCCCCTTGCGTATCCTTTATCTGGATGATGTCTCCCTTAGAGAAGTTACCGCTGATGCCGACAATGCCCACCGGCAGCAGGCTGGCTGCTTCTTCTGCGTGCAGCGCCTCTTTCGCGCCGTCGTTCACGATCACCTCGCCTTTGGTGTAATTCCCGCTGTGGGCCACCCATTTCTTCGGGTTCGGTTTCGAGGAGTCCGGCTCAAAATAGGTTGCCTTCAGGCGCTTGTGGTAAAAATCCAGTAAGATATTCTCCCGGTTGCCGTTGGCGATGTACACATGTATACCCAGGTAGGCGGCCTTTCGGGCCATCTTCATTTTGCTGCTCATGCCGCCCCGCCCAAAGCTGGATTTGGAAGAAGCGATAAAGCGGCTTATGCCGGAGGCTTTCTTGCCTACCCGCTCGATTAACTTGGATTTAGGGTCATCCGGGTGGCCTTTGTAGATGCCGTCTACGTTGGTGAGCAATATTAGCGTGTCTGCATCGATCATAGCGGCTGTCATACTGGCCAGCTCGTCATTGTCGGTAAACATGAGCTCGGTCACGGCCACGGCATCGTTCTCGTTAATAATGGGAATGATGTTGTGCTGCAGCAGGCCCAGCAGACAGTCTTTTATGTTCAGGTAGTGGCGCCGCGACAAAAAGTCCTGAGGCGTCACCACGATTTGGGCAATCTGGTGTCCTGCCTCCTGAAAAAGCGCTTTATACGACTGCACAATGTCAATCTGGCCCACGGAGGCCAGGATCTGCTTGCGCACCACGGATTCGGTTTTTTCGTCTAAGTTGATGTTGTTCCTTGCAAAAGCCACTGCCCCTGAGGACACGAGCACCACCTGGATGCCCTGCTTTTTCAGGAAATCAATTTGCTTGACAAGGGAAGCCATGCGTTGCCTGTCCGGTGAGCCGTCTTCTTGTGTAAGTACATTAGAGCCAACCTTCACAACAACTAGCTGTGGCTGATAATCCATATAATTGGGTGTTTATGAAACAATAGTTTAACTGCGGCAGCAGCACAAGCCGCTGCGCCAAAGGTGCCGCCAGAAGTATAAATTCATGCTTTAAAGCGAAAGATGATCAACGTATAAACCCGCTTCCTTCTGCATTTAGGAGGCATTTATACTTTATCAGGCGGTAAGAAACCTTAAGTAAAAAGCTGCTCTGTGGCACAGCGGACGGAGAATCCGCAGTTAGAAACGGCCACAGAGCAGCTCCATGATATGAAAGTATTAAACAGCTTCTTTCTCGCGCTGCTCTTTCAGGTCCAGGATACGCTTGTACGACCCTACCAAGCCTTTGATAACGGCAGAGCTAAGGCCCTGGTGCTCCATTTCGTTCAGGCCGGTAATGGTGCAGCCTTCCGGTGTGGTTACTTTATCAATCTCCTGCTCTGGGTGCGATTTGTTGATGGTAAGCAGATTGGAGGCTCCTTTGCTTACCTGAACAGCAATTTTCTGGGCATCCTCGGCATCCAGGCCAAGCTGAATACCGCCCTGTGTTACCGCCCGGATAAAGCGCATGTTAAAGGCAATGCCGCTGGAGCAGAGCACCGTGGCACCTGCCATCAGTTCCTCTTCTATAACCAGCGTTTCGCCAACGCAGTTAAATATGTCCTTCACCTGATCTTCTACAGAAGCGGCCTTCTCGTTAAAGGCAAGGCAAGTCATGGATTGCTGCACGGCAATGGCTGTGTTGGGCATGCTGCGCACAATGGCAAAGTCGCCCACAATGTCGCGGATAAAGTCGATGGTGATGCCAGCGATAACGCTTAGCAGCACGTGCTTCTCAGGGTCCAGGTGTGGTTTAATTTCATTCAGGACGTTCTCCAGGTGGGCCGGCTGCACGCATAGCAGGATGTAACGGCAATTGTTAACCGCAAACGCGTTGTCGTTTGAGACCTGTACGCCCTTGTCTTTTAAATACTGTAGTGACTTCGTGTTTCTCCTGGTAACATAGATGTTCTCTGGCTGATACTGCCCGTTGCTTAAAAGTCCTTCTGCAATGGATTTTCCAAGATTACCTGTTCCCAAGATAGCTACGTTATCTGTGTGCATACTGTGTGTGTTTAATGTGTTTTCGGCAGGCATAACGTACTGTAGACCTGCGCTAAAGATTCGGATTTACAACCACAAAAGTACAAAAACCGATCCAAAGACACAAATGGCAGAAAGCCCACCAATCATCACAAGACCAACTAAAATAGTATTATCTGCACATCCATCACAACGGGAATATACAAATTACGCGCAATCATACGGTAACTTATACTCGGCTAAAACAGGCTTTTTTTGTCGCCTCGATGCCGCTGAGCGGTGAAAATTCCAGATAGCGGAAACCGCAGCAACAACATTGGTTTCTAAAAATTAGAATTTGACCGAAACTTGGGATATCTGCAGATGCCGGAGCGGGAAAAAAATCAGAACTTTTCCTCGATTCCAAGTCCGAAAAGGGCAAAATCATACTTAACCGGGTCATTTGGGTCAAAGCTGCGCAGGTGCGCTGTCAGTTCTTCGGCAGTCTCCCAATCCATGCCTTTGCGGGTAATGAGCCCCAGCCGGCGGGCCACCCGCTCCACGTGCACATCGCAGGGGCAAACCAAGTCGGCCATGGACATGTTGGGCCAGATGCCAAAGTCCACGCCGCAACGGTCTTGGCGCACCATCCACCGCAGGTACATGTTCAGGCGCTTGCAGGAAGACTTACGGGCAGGCGTTGCCACATGCTTGCGCGTGCGCTGCGGCGCGTCCTCCAAACTAAACACCAGGTTATGAAAGTATATCAGCCGCTCCTTCTGCGTCTGCAGTTCATTTCCCTCTCCCATAAAGGCAGTTTCCAGGCTCTCGTGAGTGTTGTAGTACCACCTGAAAAAGTGAAGCAGGTATAACAGGTCGGTGTCGTTGAAGGTGCGGTGCTTGAAGCCAAGAAAGCGCTGCAGGTCGTGCTCCTGGTGGTTGCGCACAAAATCGTACGGTGCATTGTCCATCAGCTCCATCAGCCGAACGCAGTTATTGATAATGGTTTTGCGCTGGCCCCAGGCAAGTATGGCCGCAAAGAAACCGCTGATCTCGATGTCCTGCGGTTTAGTGAAGCGGTGCGGGATAGAGACCGGGTCGTGAGGTATAAAGTCGGGGCTGTTATACTTTTCCACCCGATCATCGAGCAAGGCTTTGACGGAAGAGAAATCTGGTTGTACCATGCCTGCAGTATACTTATAAAACGCGAAAAATGGTTGCCTGAAGTATAACCTGCCACTGCAGGTCAAAGAAACTGTAGAGCCAGAGCGCTATCCCTTTACGAGTACCTTAGATGCATCAGTTGGCATGGTCAGGTTTAGAAAGCAAACCTTATTTAAGCATCACCCCTACTTATACAGCCTGTTATACAGCCGTTTACAGCCATGCATAGTATACTTTAAACGGCAGGATACTTTACTTCAAAGCAGATGCGGCGGCGAGGGCGAAAACCGTTGCATAGGAAACCCGGAATACGGTAAGCTGCAAAAGAGGCACCAGCGCAGAAATATGGAGCAATTTAAAAGCAATTTCAGCAGAATGAGTAACTTTGTTTTGCAATACAACAAATTCAGATATAGTTTTACCGTCTTTTACAGGAATTAAAGATTAATATAAAGTATGGCAACCACAGCTGATATTAAAAACGGCGTCGTGTTGGACTTTAACAACGACCTTTACCAGGTTATTGATTTCCAGCACGTTAAACCCGGAAAAGGCCCTGCGTTCGTAAGAACTAAGCTTAGAAACGTAAAGACCGGAAAAGTAATAGACAACACCTTCTCGGCCGGCCACAAGATTACCACAGCCCGCGTAGAGCAGCGTCCGCACCAGTATATTTTCAAAGATGACCTGGGGTTCCACTTTATGGACCTGAACACGTTTGAGCAGGTAGCCCTGAACGAGGCGATGGTGCCTTTTGCTGATTTGATGAAGGAAGGCCAGGAAGTAACCATCCTTTTCCACGCCGAAACTGAGACGCCGCTCACGTGCGAAATTCCTCCGTTTGTGGAGCTGACCATTACTTATACAGAGCCGGGCCTCAAGGGCGATACCGCCACAAACGCCTCTAAGCCAGCCATCGTAGAAACAGGCGCAACTATTCAGGTGCCGTTATTTATTGGCCAGGATGAGAAAATTAAAGTAGATACTCGTACATACTCATACGCAGAAAGAGTTAAATAAAACATGAAAGCGAAAGAAATCCAGGAACTGATCGACTTTATCGCCAAATCCGGCCTGAATAAAGTAAACATTGAGACAGAAGAATTTAAGATCTCGGTTAAGCGCGACCCGGACCAGAAGGTTACGTATGTGAAGGGCGCTGAGCCTGCACCTGCGGCAGCCCCTGCCCCTGCTGCCGCTCCTCAGCCTGTACCGGCAGCCCCTGCCGCCGCCCCGGCTCCAGCTGCTGCACCAGCCGCCTCCGACGAGAGCAAGTATGTAGCGGTTAAGGCTCCCATGATCGGTACCTTCTACCGTGCCTCCAGCCCGGAGTCACCGTCTTTTGCTAACATCGGCGACGAGATTAAGAAAGGACAGGTTATCTGCATCATTGAGGCTATGAAGCTGTTCAACGAGATAGAGTCTGAGGTATCAGGCAAAATCGTAAAGGTACTGGTAGACAATGCCTCTCCGGTAGAGTACGACCAGCCACTGTTCCTGGTAGATCCATCTTAATTAAAAATTACAAATTAAAAAATTGAAAGCTGGGAATACAAAGAACCTTGTTCTCTCCTGGCTTTTTTTTAATTTCTAATTTCTAATTTCTAATTGCAGAACATGTTTAAAAAGATATTAATCGCTAACCGTGGCGAGATTGCGCTGCGCATTATACGCACTTGCAAGGAGATGGGCGTTAAAACGGTGGCTGTATACTCTACAGCCGACAAGGAGAGCCTGCATGTGCGCTTTGCCGATGAGGCCGTTTGCATTGGCCCGGCCCCTAGCTCCCACTCCTATCTCAACATCCCCAATATTATAGCGGCGGCGGAAATCACCAACGCCGATGCCATACACCCTGGCTATGGCTTCCTGTCAGAAAACGCAGACTTCTCACGCATCTGTGCCGAAAACGGCATTAAGTTTATCGGCGCCTCTCCGGAGATGATAAACCAGATGGGCGACAAGGCCTCTGCCAAAGACACCATGAAGAAAGCAGGCGTGCCCACCATCCCGGGTTCGGAAGGACTGCTGAAGAACATGGAAGAAGGCATCAAGATCGCGAAGAAGATCAAGTACCCCATCATACTGAAAGCCACTGCAGGTGGCGGTGGCCGCGGCATGCGTATCGTGAAGAACGATATGGAGTTTGAGAAAGCCTGGAATGATGCCCGCGCCGAAGCCAAGGCCGCTTTCGGAAACGATGGCATCTACCTGGAGAAATTTGTGGAGGAGCCACGCCACATCGAGATTCAGCTGATCGGTGACCAGTACGGCAACGTAGCGCACCTGTCGGAGCGTGACTGCTCTATTCAGCGCCGCCACCAGAAGCTGGTAGAGGAAACCCCTTCCCCATTCATCACCGACGAGCTGCGTGACGCTATGGGCCAGGCTGCCATTGCCGGTGCCAAAGCCATTAACTACGAGGGCGTGGGCACGATCGAATTCCTGGTGGACAAAAACCGCGACTTCTATTTCATGGAGATGAACACGCGTATCCAGGTGGAGCACCCGATAACGGAAGAGGTAATTGACTACGACCTGATCAAGGAGCAGATCAAAGTGGCTGCCGGCGAGAAGATCACAGGCAAAAACTACTACCCGAAGATGCACGCCATCGAGTGCCGTATCAATGCTGAGGACCCAAAGAACGGCTTCCGCCCGAGCCCAGGCAAAATCACCACGCTACACGTGCCAGGCGGCCACGGCGTGCGTGTAGACTCTCATGTATACTCCGGCTACGTAATCCCGCCAAACTACGATTCCATGATCGCGAAGCTGATCGTGAGCGCGCAGACGCGTGAGGAGGCTTTGGTAAAGATGAAGCGCGCCTTGAGCGAGTTTGTGATTGAGGGAATTAAAACCACGGTACCGTTCCACCTGAAGCTGATGGACGACCCTGGGTTTAAAGAAGGAGACTTCACGACGAAGTACCTGGAGGATTTTGACTTCAGTGCGATTGAATAGTTTTCTACGAAATAAACAGGAAGGGCTCCGATTAATACCGGAGCCCTTTTTTATACTTGCTGCCCAAGCTATACTTATACTTTGAGCCGAAGAAGGAGTAGCTAAGCCCTTAGCTCGCTAACCAGGATAGCGCCTCCCCCGGGTTTAGAAAGCTATTCACCTGAAACCGGACAACCCCTCGCTGCTGGGCATTAGCCGCCACCTGCACCAGCTCCTGCCGGACCAACTCCTGTGCCGGTATGACGCGGGCCAGCTTCTTTAGCTGTGTGCTGGAGAGCAGTTCAAAGAAGTCGTAAGAAAGCCACCCTTTTATATCCGCCGATACGGATGTGATCAGCCTGGCATCCGCTATAGCCCGTTCAAACTTCGTATCGCGCAGCACTTCATACAAACGAGTCGCGCCGGCTATAATCTCATGCCCGTGCACTGGCCGCAGCCACACCGACTTGATGAGCTTTTTTTGCTCGTCTACTTCAATCTTGTAATAGTCTAGCCCGGGGCTTGTTAAAGATGCCATGGATACCTTAATGAGAACGCTCTATACTTATTTCTCTTTCGAAGAGGCTTGCTGAAGCTCCGTCTCCATCAGTTGCTCCAGCTCCTGATACCAGCCTTCGCCATACTTGCGGATGAGCGGTTCTTTCAGGAATTGGTATACGCGCACGCCCAGGTCCTGCCCAAAGCTGCAGGCGGAACTGCAAATGCCCCAGCGGTCATAGTTCAGGGCTTCAAACCCATCATACTTTGTGATGCGGATAGGGTAAAGATGGCAGGAGATCGGCTTTTTCCAGCTGATCTTGCCGTCAATGTAAGCTTGCTCAATGGCGCACTTCAGGGAGTTGTTCTCATCGTACAGGGCATAGGCGCACTCGCGGTTGCCAATGGTCGGGGTAGAATAGTCTCCTTCCCAATCCTTAATGTATAGCCCCTGCTCTTCCACCGCCTTTACGCCAGCCTCTGACATGTATGGCTTTACTTGCTCGTAACTATCCTTGAGTATTTCCAGCTCGTCTTCCTCCAAAGGCGCGCCCAAATCGCCTTCTACACAGCAGGCGCCCTTGCACTTCTCTAGGTTGCACACAAAAAACTGGTCGCGCACATCGTCGCTTATAACGGTATTCAGAAGAACTATCATACTAAGATTTATATAGAAAGGCTGGAGCAACGTAGCTTAGCAGTTGCCCCACTAAAAGACAAAGGTAGGGATAAATAAGTTTAAAGACGCTGCTGTACAAGCGCAAGCGGTTGAAGTATAGCGTTATGCTATTTAATTCTTCCTTTGCGGAGAACCAGCTGCCATCAGCATATTCTGCACGTTCTCGTGCTTGGTATAATCAATGGCGGCCATGCCTTGGCTGTCGGTAATAGTCACATCGGCGCCTGCCTGTATCAGAGTCACGATTATCTCAAAGTTGGCTTCCATCTCACAGGCTACCATCAACGGCGTCTTGCCTTCATTATTTACCACGTTAGGGTTAGCGCCGGCCTGCAGGAGCCGCTCCAGCTCCATAATGCCAATGTGCTGCCCGATAGTAGCGTTCAGCGCCTGCGCCAGAACCGTGTTTCCGTCGTTGTCACGAATGTTAGGGTCTGCGCCATGCGCCAGAAGCGTATCTAGCAGCTGCACCTGCTCCAGTTCATAATACTCCGTGCGGATGCGGGAGCTACTCACGATGTAGTGCAGCGCTGTCTTTCCGTTAGCATCCTGCGCGTTTACGTCAGCTCCTTTGCGGAGTAACAGACTGGCCGCTTTCAGGCGGGCCTCCGGCTCATACGCTACGCCGTAGTCCTCCAACAGCATCGGGATGTAGAGGGCGTGCATCAGCGGTGTGCGGCGCTCCAGGTTCGTTTCATAATCGTCTGGCTGCGCCTGGCTGTTGGGGTCGCCGCCGGCAGCCAAGGCGCGGCTCAGCATCTCTGGGTCACGTTGAATGGCTGCCACCACCACTTTCTGGTCCGGGGTTTGGTTGATGTAAAGCAGCTGCTCATAGGCATTTCGACTTCCTTTTTCCACAGCCTTGCGGTACAGGTTGCGCGCTTCGTCTACTCTCACCTCTCCCAGGGTTCCTTCTTCCAGCAGAAGCGCCAGCGTATACATCGCCTCCCGTTCCCCGGCCTCAACGCCTTTCTTCAGCCAACTCACCGCTTTCTCATAATCCTTGCCTACACCCTCCCCGTTCAGGTACAGGTTGGCAAGGGATGTATAAGACACCACGTCACCCGCGTCGGCGGCGCGGCGCAGGTAATTGGCGGCTAAACCATAGTTCTGCATTTCGCCATACCCGGTGTAGTACATGCTGCCAAGTATACGGTTGGCAAAGCCGTCGCCCTCCACTGCTTTCTCACGGATAGTGATAGCGGCCGTACGCATGTGCTGCAGAAAGCGCTGCTCATCATCCTTGTTGCGCAGCGTCATCAGCTCGGCCATACCCAGATTAGCCAGCACACTGCCACTGTCCAGCGCTGCTTCATAATAAACCCTGGCGGAGTCTCGGCTGGCGGCAAAGTACTCGCCAGGGTTTTCAACCTGCTTCACTGTGTCGATTTCCACCGAGTCATACTTCAGCTCACGGTACTGGTGCATGCGACCCAGGAAGTATAGCGCGTCATACTCTCCTTCTGCGGCAGCCTGTCTAAATTTTTCCTGGGCTTTTTGGAAATCCAGGGAAGTATAGTAAAACATCGCCTCATCCATGGCAGGCGTACGCCAAACGTGCCGTAGCTCTGATATTGACGTTTCAGGCGTTACTGCGGCCGCCGCGGTTGCCCTTTTGGCGGCAGCTACGGCAGAGTCTTTAGCCGCTGTGGATGCGTTTTCCGCCCCATTTGTCCCGGGGCTGGTTTGCCCAAAGCCTACCGTTCCGAAGCCAAGCAGCAGGCAAAGCATCAGGAGCTTCTTTATACTTTGTGGTTGACTAGATATAGTATGATGATGTCTCAAGGTATACAAGTTTAGGTTCCGGCGTTCCTGCAAAAGTACGCGCATTAGCGCTTTAATCAAAAATGGCACCAAAACAGCCTCTAAACGCGGGGGCTCATGCAAATCTTATACTTGCCCTGAAGCTAAACGCTTTAGGCTCAGAAGGTGTTCCTCTTGTACGGGCTTCATACTTTGTGCCGCAGCAGGCATAAGTTACAGGAAGCGGTTCAGAAAAAGGAATTGTATTCGTAAATTGCATAGATTTTAAGCACGCGGAAGAGAAAAGATGGATTATATCAGCTTACTGAACGAGTCGCAGCGCGCGGCGGTACTGCACACCGATGGGCCAGCCATGATCATAGCGGGCGCCGGCTCCGGCAAAACAAGAGTTTTAACTTACCGGATCGCCCACCTGATCAGCCAGGGCGTTGACCCCTTTAACATACTGGCCCTGACCTTTACCAACAAGGCGGCCAAGGAAATGCGCCACCGTATCGAAAAGGTGATCGGCAACGAGGCCAAAAACATCTGGATGGGCACCTTTCACTCGGTGTTCTCGCGCATCCTGCGCGCCGAGGCCGACAAGATCGGCTACCCGAAAAGCTTCACCATTTACGACACCGACGACTCCAAGACGCTTATTCGCAACATCGTGAAGGAGCTGAATCTGGACGACAAGCTATACAAGCCGAACGTGGTGCTGGGGCGAATCTCGGCAGCCAAGAACAAGCTCATCTCGGTAAAGCAGTACCTCAACGACCCGGTGATACAGGCGGACGACGAGGCAGCCATGCGCCCGAAGATCGGCAAGATCTACGAGATGTACCAGAACCGCTGCTTTCGCGCCGGCGCCATGGATTTCGACGATTTGCTGTTCAACACCAACGTGCTGTTTAAAGACCACCCGGACGCGCTGAATAAGTACCAGAATATCTTTAAGTTTGTGATGGTGGACGAGTACCAGGACACGAACTATTCGCAGTACCTGATCACCAGAAAGCTGGCGGCCCAGAACCGCAACATTGTGGTGGTGGGTGATGATGCACAGTCGATCTACGCCTTCCGTGGGGCCGACATCCAGAACATCCTCAACTTTGAGCGCGACTACCCGGAGCTGCAGGTGTTTAAGCTGGAGCAGAACTACCGCTCCACCAAGAACATCGTGAACGCCGCCAATTCGGTTATCAAGAACAACTCGGCCCAGTTGAAGAAAGATGTTTATACCGACAACGAACAGGGCCCGCTGATCGAGGTGATAAAGGCAAACTCCGATAACGAGGAGGGCAAATTGGTGGCCACCACCATTTTCGAGGAGAAAATGAGCAACCACCTCTCCTACGACGACTTCGCCATACTTTACCGCACCAACGCGCAGTCCCGTGCTATGGAGGAGGCGCTGCGCCGCATGAACATCAAGTATAAGATCATCGGCGGCCTGTCGTTCTACCAGCGCAAGGAGATAAAGGACCTGATCGCCTACCTGCGCCTGACGGTGAACCCGAACGATGAGCAGGCGCTGCGCCGCGTGATCAATTACCCCAAGCGCGGCATCGGCGAAACAACCGAGCAGCGGCTTTTTGTAACGGCCAATGACACGAACCACAGTGTATGGGAGGTAGTACAGAACGCCTCCGAGTTTCTGGGCAACCGCGTGGGCACGACCATCGAGAACTTTTCGATCATGATCCGCGACTTTGCCCGCATTGCCGAGAACAGCGACGCCTTTGAGGTGGCCAAGCACATTGCCAAGCACTCGGGTATTGTAGACGAGTTGTACCAGGATAAAACCGTAGAGGGCCTGGCACGTTATGAGAACATACAGGAGTTGCTGAACGGTATAAAAGAGTATGTGGATGACCCGGAGAAGGAAGACAAGAGCCTGTCTTCCTTCCTGCAGGACATTGCCCTGGTGACCGATGCCGATACCAAAGCCGATGACGACGGAGAGTTTGTGACGCTGATGACGATCCACTCGGCCAAGGGCCTGGAGTTTAAGAACGTGTTTATCGTGGGAATGGAGGAGAACCTCTTCCCGAGCCAGATGATGCTCAACTCCCGCGCCGATTTGGAGGAGGAGCGCCGCCTGTTTTACGTGGCCATCACCCGTGCCGAGAAAAAACTATACTTAACCTACGCCACCAGCCGTTACCAATGGGGTAACCTGCGGGCCTGCGAGAAGAGCCGCTTCCTCGACGAGATCGACCCGAAGTACATCAACTTTAAGTATGGCGAGAGCCAATCCGGCGGAGGAAACGTTTTCAACCGCGTGCTGCAGCGCAAGAGCAGCATCAGCAGTCTGGTGCAGCCGCCGGCCCGCAAGCAGGCAGCCACGGCTTACACCGCCCCTGCCGACTTTAAGCCCAGCGACACCTCCAGCCTGGCGGCAGGCATGAAGGTGGAGCACCCTAAGTTCGGTTTCGGCGTAGTAACCAAGATGGACACGCAGGGCAACAGCACCAAAGCCATTATCAACTTTGATGAGGTGGGCGAGAAAACCCTGCTCCTGAGCTTTGCGAAGCTGCGCATACATGAATAATTAGAAATTTATGAATTAGAAATTGAAGCTCTGAGTTTGGTCGGTCCTACCCTAAACGCATGTAATTCCTCAAAACTTCTAACTTGAATTTCGTAATTCATAGGTGCACCTGGTGCATTGTTTACCATTTCTAATTTCTAATTCCTAATTTTGAACTCATAAATAAGATATAATGGAAGCGAGTACTACCTTTAAACAAGAGCTTTTGCTGCGCGAGTATGGCCGCAACGTGCAGGACCTGGTAAACTACATCACCAAGGTTCAGGACCGCAGAGAGCGCACCCGCCTATCGCAGCTGCTCATCAACCTGATGGCCAAGCTGAACCCGCAACTGCGCGACACGCAGGACTACCAGCAGAAGCTTTGGAACCACCTGTTCGTGATGTCAGGCTCAACGCTGGATGTGGACTCCCCTTACCCGCTGAGCGCGATGGAGTACCTCAACGATAAGCCACAGCCGATGGAGTACCCACTGGAAACACCAAAATATAAGCATTACGGTCAGAACGTGGAGCTTCTGATACAACGCGCCACTGAACTTACTGATCCTAAAGAGCGGGAAGCTGCCATTGTTTCTATTGGCAAACTCATGAAGACTCTTTACAGGTCCTATAACAAAGAAAACATCACGGATGACGTGATATTAGGCGATATCAGAGACATCTCCAAAGGGCAGCTGGACATGAACCTGCAGTATATTGAAAGCAATAACCTGTTTGAGTCTAACGTGAAGCAGGATGGCGGCCACCACCAGCAGCGCTCGCAAAACCAGGGCCCGAGAAATAAAAAAAGTAACCGTTCCTCTAATCAAAGAAATAAGTAATAGATGGCTTCTTTTGAAGTAATTGGCGGCAACAAGCTACGAGGCGATATTTATCCGCAGGGTGCTAAAAACGAGGCCTTGCAGATCCTCTGCGCCGTATTGCTGACCCCAGAACCTGTAGTAATCTCCAATGTGCCGGACATCCGGGACGTAAATAAACTGATCGAGCTGCTGCGCGACATGGGTGTAAAGGTGGAGCGCAACGCCCCCGGCACCTATACGTTCCAGGCAGATGACATCAACCTGGATTACCTGAAAACAGAACAGTTTGTAGAGCAGGGCCGGGCTATCCGGGGCTCTGTCATGATTGTTGGCCCCCTTTTGGCCCGCTATGGTGAAGCGAAGATGCCTAAACCAGGCGGCGATAAGATCGGCCGCCGCAGACTGGACACGCATTTTATAGGTCTGGAAAAGCTGGGAGCAAAGTTCAACTTTGACACGCCCGACATCTTCTATAGCGCCAAGGCACATCAGCTAAAAGGCACCTATATGCTGCTGGATGAGGCCTCTGTAACCGGCACCGCCAACATTTTGATGGCTGCCGTGCTGGCCGAAGGCACCACCACTATTTACAACGCCGCCTGCGAGCCATACGTGCAGCAGCTGAGCCGCATGCTGAACCGCATGGGCGCAAAGATAAGCGGCATCGGCTCTAACCTATTGGTAGTAGAGGGCGTGGAAAAACTGGGCGGCACTGAGCACCGCATGCTGCCCGATATGATCGAAATTGGCTCCTTTATAGGTATGGCCGCCATGACAGGCTCTGAGATCACCATCAAAGACTGTCAGATTCCGGAGCTGGGCTTAATACCGGATACATTCCGTCGATTGGGCATAAAGATGGAGTTCAGAGGCGATGATATCTTTATTCCGGAGCAGGACCGCTACGAAGTGGATACTTATATTGACGGCAGCATCCTGACCATTTCAGACCATACCTGGCCGGGCCTGACGCCTGACCTGCTGAGCGTGGCGCTGGTAACGGCGACCCAGGCCAAAGGAACTGTGCTCATCCACCAGAAAATGTTCGAGAGCCGCCTGTTCTTCGTAGACAAGCTGATCGACATGGGCGCCCAGATCATACTTTGTGACCCCCACCGCGCCACTGTTATAGGGCAGAACAAGCAGGTGCCGTTGCGCGGCATCCGCATGACCTCTCCTGACATTCGTGCCGGTGTGGCCCTGCTCATCGCAGCCCTCTCGGCCGAAGGCAAAAGCATCATCGACAACGTGGAGCAGATAGACCGCGGCTACCAGAACATCGACGGCCGCCTGAATGCGCTGGGTGCGCAGATCAGACGAATATAGATAGATACAACATCATACTTTTTTCAAAGGGGTGCCTTAAACAGGTGCCCCTTTCTTTTTGAGCTCACCGCCTATTTTATTGACATATACCTGTTTATCTTTATATTTGGGGATTCAAAACCAACCAATCTTTTTATGAAGTACAAACTTTTACTCTTTGTTTTATTTCTTTTCTCCCTTTCCGCTCAAGCGCAAATTAACAACGAACCTGGTACCGTCTACCTCGCTGATGGAAAAGAAATCTCCGGAAAAATAAGCTACTATGTTGACGACCCGAATAACATTGCCTTCTATGACATGGAGGGGAATAAAACCGCCTTCACACCGGATCAGATAAGGGAAGTAAAGCTGTTCAACGGCAAACGCTTTATCACCAAAACCTATAAAGATGAGTGGAAAGAGCAGGACCTGCTGCTGCAGGCCATACTGCTCACGGACAATAAAATAAGCCTTTTTAAGCAAGATGGAGCGAACACCGCATACTTTGTATCAAAAGGAGATGCGTTGCACAAGCTTGAAAACAATAAGCTGACGCAAAGGACAGAGGACGGCAGCAATTACAGGAATTACGATCATCAGTACATCGTGACGCTGACCCTACTGATGGAGGACCGGTTCGACCTGACTCAGAAACTACAGGAAATTGAGCTGGAGGAGGAGGATCTTACCGAAATCCTCACGGAGTATGCAGAAGGGGAAGTGAGTTATTACATGGTCACAAATAAAAAGTCCAAGGGAGAACCGTATACGTCGGTTTTTACGCAGTACAGCAATTACGCTACGTATTATGGCGAAGAAACCGAAAAGAATTCCTTTGGCGTTATCCTGGGCTTACAATACCATTTTGCCCAGAATGGGCGGGGCTCTCTCAAGTTCTCCTTCGACCGTAGCGCCTATAAGTATGAGACGAGGAATGAGAATGTTTTTAGCTTCTCAACCCGGTACCAGTATGAGCTGATTCAGCAGGAAAAGTTTAACTTTTACATAAATGCCCACTTGTTTGACCTGAGCTGGTATTCCATGGAGAATTTTGAAACTAAGACCAGTTCAAAAGGCTTTTCCCCTGTGCTGCGCCTTAGTCCTGGCCTTGGCTTTGAGTATAAACCGACAAAAAATTTCGCTGTGTTTGCCGAGCTAAACCACATGCTGCAAATGGAGCACTACCCCAAAAACAACAGCATCGGGCTGAAGTATAGCTTCATCAAATAGCTTACATACTGCCCATAAACTGAAAGAGCATCCTTCGCGGGATGCTCTTTCAGTTTATACTTTGTCCTTCTTACAATAAATCTAGCACGTTCTCTGGTGGGCGGCCCAGCACGGCTTTGTTGTCCTTCACCACAATCGGGCGCTCGATCAGCACGGGGTGCTCCACCATGGCCTGTATCCATTCCTCGTCTGTGAACTCCTTGCCTTTATACTTATCCTTATAGACCGTCTCGCCTTTGCGCAGCAGTTGCTCGGGCTTCATGTTCAGCTTCTGCAGGATGACGCGCAGCTCGTCGGCAGTGGGAGGTGTTTTCAGGTATTCTACCACCTCTGCCTCCTGCCCTGCCTGATTAATTAGGTCCAGTGTCTGCCGGCTTTTGCTGCAGCGGCTGTTATGGTATATTTTCAGCATATCATGTTTAGTATAGAGGTATGAAGGTACAAAATCAGAAGTAGAACTGCCACAAAAAACATAGCACTACATCCGGGCAAATATGTAATTTAGCCCGATAAACATGCACAAGTATAAAAACTATGAAAAAACAATTGATGAATGCTGGCAGCGTATTACTGCTATGCCTGGGCCTGTTGCCTTTGCTGGGCTGTGCCACTTCTTCTTCCCATAAGTATAAATCAGGCCACGAGGTGGTCAAGGCCATGCACGAGCGCTGGCAAGGCAAATGGTACCCTAACTTTCAGTTTGAGCAGCGCGCCATCTTTTACGAAAACGACAAAGTAATGAAAGAGGAAGTATGGCAGGAGCTTTACAGCCAACCCGGTCAGCTGCACATCCGCTTCGGGGGGTTTGATAGCGGCAACGGCGTTATCTTTTCGCAGGACTCCGTTTACCAGTTTAAAAACGACAGCCTGGCAAGAAAAGCCGCGCAAATACACCCGCTCGTACTGCTCTGCTTCGACGTATACTTCTACCAGCCCAAGGAAACAGTGGCCAAGCTACAGCAGCTGCAGTTTGACCTTGATAAGCTGCACGAAACAGAGTGGCAAGGCCGCAAAGTATATGTGGTTGGTGCTTCCTCAGACCAGGACACCAGCAGCAATCGGTTTTGGGTGGATAAAGAGCGGCTGTATGTGCTGCGCGTGGTTACCAACCACAGCGGCACCGTGCGCGACGTAGAGATAAACAATTACCAGGAAATCGAGCACAACTGGGTAGCCACCGAGATCGTTTTTAAAACGGACGGCAAAACAACGCTGAAAGAGGAATACTTTAACATCAGCTTCCCGGCGAAAGTAAACTCAGACTGGTTTGAGCCGGACAACTTCCCGAACACCCGCTGGTAAAAAAGAAAGCCGCTGAAACCCAAATCAGCGGCTTTTTCGTGCTGCAGGTGAGCCTATAGCACTTCTTTTAAAAAAACTGAGACCCACAGGGTAGCAGCTTAGTCATCTGGAATTAAAAACTAATCAAAACTATTATTATCAAATGATGGTGCTAAGACCAATCTCGATATTGTTTTTGTGTGGCGCCACTTCTACTCCCTCCAGTATAGTATAGGCAATAAAACTGCCTACCTGCTCGGTGGTGTATGGCGACTTCTTGTTCAGTTCCTGCGTCAGGATGTTGCTGTTGATGGCTTTCTGCACCACCTCGCGCACGCATTTGGCTTCCTCGGCTAGGTTAAGGTAGTCCAGCAGCATGGCTGCCGAAAGTATGGCTGCCATCGGGTTGGCAATGCCCTTGCCTTTGGCCTGCGGAAAGGAACCGTGTATGGGCTCGAACAGCGCCACGCCATCGCCTATAGAGGCGGAGGGCAGCAACCCGATAGAGCCACCTATCACAGAGGCCTCGTCCGAAAGAATGTCCCCGAACATATTTTCTGTCAGGATCACGTCAAACTGCCGCGGATTCAGGATCAGTTGCATGGCAGCATTGTCCACGAATAAGTAAGCGACCTCTACTTTCGGGTACTGCTTCGCAATCTCCTGCACCACCTCGCGCCACAGCCTGGAGGTTTCCAGCACATTGGCTTTGTCTACAAGCGTGAGAATGCCATGCCGTGAGGCCGCTGCCTTGAAGGCAAGGTGCGCCACGCGTGCAACTTCCTCGCGGCTGTAGGTACAGGTATCAAAAGCCGTGTCTGCGGTTCGGCCCTTCTCGCCAAAGTATGTCCCGCCGGTCAGCTCCCGGAAAATGAGAATGTCTGTGCCGGCTATTCGCTCTGGTTTTAGCGGCGAGTGCTCCAACAGTTTTTCGTAGGCAACCACAGGCCGCAGGTTGGCATACAGGCCCAGCGCTTTGCGGAGCCCAAGCAGCCCCTGCTCCGGCCTTACCTTGGCGTGCGGGTTTTGGTCATACTTTGGATCCCCGATGGCCCCTAATAGCACGGCATCCGCCTCCTGGCAAGCCTCCAGCGTTTCGGGCGGCAACGGCGAGCCGGTTTCATCGATGGCACAGGCGCCCATTAGCGCATAGCTGAACCTGAAGGTATGGTTATACTTCTCGGCTACGGCCTTCAGCACTTTCACTGCCTCATTGCATACTTCCGGTCCGATTCCATCGCCCGGAAGCACAGCGATCTTCTTTTCTAATACACCCATGGTCTCCTCGCTTCGTATTCTTCAATAGCTTCTTTCTGACTCACCAGAAAATCAATATCGTCATACCCGTTTAACAGGCACTCTTTCTTATAAGCATCAATCTCAAACGGAACCGTTAGCTCCAGTGCTGGCACCTGCAGTTCCTGTCGTTCCAGGTTAACAATCAGCTTTGTTTCAGGGTCTTGTTGCACCTGCGCCAGAAGCTGCTGCAGCACTTTATCAGATACCTGCAGCGGCAAAAGGCCATTGTTCAGGGCATTGCCTTTAAAGATATCGGCAAAATAGCTGCTGATCACGGCCCTGAAGCCGGCATCATACAGGGCCCAGGCGGCGTGCTCGCGGCTGGAGCCACAGCCAAAGTTCTTACCGGCAACCAGTACCTGCCCGCCGTAACGACTATTGTTCAGCGGGAAATCGGCTTTGGGACTGCCATTGCTGTTATAGCGCCAGTCACGAAAGAGGTTCTCACCAAATCCCTCGCGCGTGGTGGCTTTTAGGAAGCGGGCAGGTATTATCTGGTCGGTATCGATGTTCTCCACGGGCAGCGGCACCGCCCGGGATTCAAGTACATTAAACTTATCCATCAGTTTACATAGTCCATGATGTTCACAATCTTACCCTCTACGGCCGTAATGGCCGCTACCAACGGACTGGCCAGCAGCGTTCTGGCCCCTGGCCCCTGCCGCCCCTCAAAATTGCGGTTCGAGGTAGACACGCAGTATGCGCCCGCCGGAATCTTGTCTTCGTTCATAGCCAGGCAGGCACTACAGCCCGGCTCCCGCAGCTCAAACCCTGCTTCAGCAAGTATAGCGTCTAGCCCTTCCGCCTTTGCCTGCTGCTCTACCAATTTAGAGCCCGGCACAATAATAGCCTCCACATGGCTGGCTTTGCGCTTGCCTTTCACATACTCGGCCACCACCCGTAAATCCTCTATGCGGGAATTGGTGCAGCTGCCGATAAACACGTGCGTAATCTCGCGGCCCAACAACGACTCACCGGGGGCAAAGCCCATATAGCCCAAAGACTTCAGCATGCCCTGCTCATCCACCTCGGCGGTAGATAAAGGGATGGCCTCCCCCACGCTCATGCCCATGGCAGGGTTGGTGCCATAGGTAATCATGGGCGAAATATCTTCTGCCTGAAAAGTATACTCTACATCAAAAGTGGCGTCCTTATCAGAATAAAGCGTGCTCCAGTAGGCCACTGCCTTCTCCCACTGCTCACCCTGCGGCGCAAACTTGCGACCTTTTAAATAGGCAATGGTCGTATGGTCTGGTGCTACCAGGCCGCCGCGGGCTCCCATCTCAATGCTCATGTTGCACACGGTCATGCGCCCTTCCATGCTTAGCTCCTGCACCGCCTGGCCGGCATACTCCACAAAATAGCCGGTGGCGCCGCCTGTGCCTAGCTGCGAAATAATGTACAGGATCATGTCTTTGGCTGACACGCCTTTGCGCAAACTGCCCGATACGTTGATGCGCATGCGCTTTGGCCGGCTCAGCAAAAGGCACTGCGACGCCATCACCTGCGCCACCTGGCTGGTGCCAATTCCAAAGGCAATGGCCCCGAAGGCGCCGTGCGTGGAAGTATGGCTATCGCCGCAAACAATGCTCATGCCTGGTTGCGTCAGTCCGAGTTCCGGGCCGATCACGTGTACAATGCCCTGGTGCTCGTGGCCCAGCCCGTACAGCTCCACGCCATACTTGGCGCAGTTCTCCGTCAGCTTGTCAACCTGAGAGCGCGACAACGGCTCCTCGATGGGCAGGTGCTGGTTGCGCGTGGGCACGTTATGGTCGGCGGTGGCGACGATCTGCTTGCGCCGGTAAAGCCCCAGGTTCCGTTTTGCCAGCTCATCAAAGGCCTGCGGGCTAGTTACCTCATGTATCAGGTGGCGGTCAATGTAAAACACATCCTGCCCGCCCGGCAGCGACCGCACCACATGGGCATCCCATATTTTATCTATCAGTGTTTTTGCCATGCTAGCTTGCCATTACAAGTTTCTTCTCCTCTACCAACTGGTGCAGGTCATGGTCCAGCACCTCTTTCTTTACATCTGCCACAGCCAAAAAGGAAGTATAAGCGATGTCCAGCATCTCTTTCTCTAAAGTATAACCCAGCTTCTGCAGCCTGTAAGCCAGCGCAGCGCGGCCAGACCGGGCCGTGAGTACAATGGACGAGCTGTCAACCCCTACTTCTTTCGGGTCGATGATCTCGTAGGTGCTGCGGTTCTTGATGACGCCGTCCTGGTGAATACCACTGGAGTGGGAGAAAGCATTGGCACCGACAATAGCTTTGTTAGGTTGCACTGGCATGCGCATCATGTGTGATACCAGCGTGGATGTTTCGGTGAGAAGTCTGCTATTGACGGAGGTATACAGGTCGAGGTACGGGTGCTGACGCATGATCATGACCACTTCCTCCAGGGCTGTATTGCCGGCTCGCTCCCCTACTCCGTTTATGGTACACTCTATCTGGCGGGCACCGTTTATGGCACCTGCTATAGAGTTGGCCGTGGCCAGGCCCAGGTCGTTGTGGCAGTGTGTGGACAGGCATACATTCTCGATGCCCTCCACGTGTTCGTATAGATATTTTATTTTTGCGCCATACTCCTGCGGCAGGCAGTATCCCGTGGTGTCCGGAATGTTGAGCACGGTGGCCCCTGCCTTTACAGCCGCTGAGCATATTCTGGCTAAGAATTCATTGTCTGTGCGGCCGGCGTCTTCGGCGTAAAACTCCACGTCTTCTACAAAAGACTTTGCCAGTTTTACGGCTTGCACCGCCCGCTCCAAAACCTGCTCCTGCGTCAGGCGAAGTTTATACTTTACATGAGATTCCGATGTGCCGATGCCGGTGTGCAGGCGTGGGTAACGGGCTTCCTTCAAAGCCTCAGCAGCTACTCTAATATCCTCCTCTACTGCTCGCGACAGTCCGCACACGGTCGCCTGCTTTGTCTGGCGGGCAATGGCGCGCACGGCATCAAAGTCGCCTGGGCTCGACACCGGAAAACCAGCTTCGATCACGTCCACCCCCAGTTCTTCCAGCTGACGCGCAATAACAAGTTTCTCCTCTTTGTTTAACTTACAACCAGGCACCTGCTCGCCGTCGCGAAGGGTGGTATCGAATATTTGAATTTTCTGTGCCGACATCTCTTTTTTAATTTTTCGGACTACATTTACATCTGAAGCTGATTCTAAATACAGGCTTTTAAACCGAGGCTAAAAACAAATTTTAAACGCTTCTACTATTTCAAAAAGACCGTTTTTTTAAATTAAGTTATTAGTAGTCACCATTTTACAACTGCACCGTTTACAATGTCTAACGTTTCGACAGATGCTGTTTTTCAGTTAATTAAATCGCTGGCACGCTCCGAGAAGCGCCATTTCCGGCTGTTTGCCACGCGGCAGGGCTCCAGCAGCGATATAAAATTTCTGCAGCTATTTGATGCGCTGGATGGTATGGCGCAGTATAGTGAGGAGCAGGTGCTGCGGCAGGTGCCGAGTATAAAGAAAGCGCAGCTTGCCAACCAGAAAGCTAACCTGTATAAGCAGCTGCTGGCTAGCCTGCGGCTGTATCACGCCACCCATAACCCCGACATCCAACTGCATGAGCAGCTGGACTACGCGCGCGTGCTCTATAATAAAGGGCTGTATCAGCAAAGCCTGAAGATGCTGGAGAAGGTGAAGGTGGCGGCGCAACAGGCATCTCACACGCACATTGCCCTGTCGGCCCTTACATTTGAGAAACAAATTGAGCAGCAGTATATCACCCGCAGCCTGGAGGGCCGCGCGGAGGCGCTTACCGAAGAAGCAGACAGCCTGCTGGGGCATTTAGGCCGCATACACCATAACTCCAGCTTGGCGCTGCGCTTGTATGGCCTGTACATAAAACTGGGGCATGCCCGAAACCAAGAAGAGCTAGATAAGTTGACTGAGTTTTTCAACGCCAACGTGCCGCAGCTCGACCCCAAACAGGCGACATTCTCCGAAAAGCTCTCCTTTTACCAGTCGCAGGTATGGTATAATTATATTCTGCAGGACTTTAAGGCATGCTACCGATACGCGCAAAAGTGGGTCGATTTGTTTGAGGAGGAGCCTCAGATGAAGCTGCAGCAGACCACCAATTACATCAAAGGGCTACACAACCTGCTGCTGGCTTTGTACAACATGCTGTATTACAGTAAATTTAAAGAGGCCCTGCAAAAGCTGGAAGACTTTGCGGCAGACAGCAACCGGCGCAGCAGCCCCAACATCGAAACGCTGCTGTTCCTCTACATCTACACCAACCGCATTAATGCCTATTTTATGGAGGGCAAATTTTCGGAAGGGCTGAAGATTGTGCCGGAGATCAGGCGAAACCTGAACGTTTTTCAGCAGCAGCTGGACCCGCACCGGCAGCTGGTTTTCTACTACAAAATCGGCTGTTTATACTTTGGCAGCGGCGATTATAACAGTACCATACTTTACCTGGAGAAGGTCATCCATTACAAAGACGTGAGTTTGCGGGAGGATATCCAGTGCTTTGCCCGAATCCTGAACCTGATTGCGCACTACGAGGCTGGGAAAGACGAACTGCTGGAGTACCAGATAAAATCGGTGTATCACTTTTTGGGCAAGATGAACGACCGCCAGCCCATGCAGGTGGCCATTTGCGACTTTCTGCGCCGCCTGCCGGACATCAGGCCCCTAGAGTTGAAATCAGCCTTTGCCGACTTAAAAGACAAATTGCTGCAGATCTCGGATAATCCGCTTTACAGGCGCCCCTTCCTGTACCTGGACATCATTTCCTGGCTCGACAGTAAAATCCGAAACCTATCGGTGCAGCAGGTAATGCAGGAAAAGTTTAAGCATATGCGGTAGCGAGGCTTTTTCAGGCACAGGTATTCAAAGTGCCTTCCCAGTACCCTTGCCAGCATGCACAAGGCGAGGGTACTGGGCACGTATAAAGTTGGAGCTATACCTAAAAAGAAATCTACCAGTCGATAGGCTTCTTGCCGTGCTCCTCCAGGTACTTGTTAGCTTTGCTAAAGTGGCGGCTCCCGAAAAAGCCACGGTCGGCAGCAAACGGAGAGGGGTGCGCCGCCCGCAGTACCAGGTGCTTCCGCTCATCTATAAAAGCGCCTTTTTTCTGCGCATAAGCGCCCCACAGCATAAACACGACGTTTTCTTTCAGAGCATTCACCTTCTGCACCACGGCATCGGTAAACTCCTCCCACCCTTTCCGCTGGTGCGAGCCTGCGTTTCCGGCCCTCACTGTGAGGGTGGCGTTTAGCAGCAGAACCCCCTGTTTTGCCCACCGCTCCAGGTTTCCGTTTGGCGGCAGGTCTTTGCCCAAGTCGCTTTTTATTTCCTTGAATATATTGAGGAGCGAAGGCGGCGTGCGCACCTGGTCGTTCACGGAAAATGCCAGCCCGTTGGCCTGGTTTGGCCCGTGGTAAGGATCCTGGCCCAAAATAACGACTTCCACTTTATCAAAAGGGCACAGTTCAAACGCATTAAAGATCTGGTTACCTGCCGGATAAACTTTTTGGGAGGCGTATTCGTCTTTTACAAATGAAACCAGCTCTTTAAAGTATGGCTTTTCGAATTCATCTTGTAAGATATTTTGCCAGCTTTCTTCTATCTTTACATGCATGGGTTGACGGGCTTGTTGGGTTTAGGAATTAGGGACCAAGGTTCGCTGCCGCAGCTTAGCCCCCACAATGGTTTCTAAGTATACAAAAAACTCTGGAACATGGATACAAAAACAACGGAAGGTGTAAAAATTACGGTTACCACCAACTACTTGCCGGACTACTCGAGCCCGGTACAGCAGCACTTTGTTTTTGCCTACAGGATAAAGATAGAGAACAATAGTGAGTTTACCGTAAAGCTGCTGCGGCGGCACTGGTACATACATGATGCCACCGGCCAGATGCGCGAGGTGGAAGGAGAAGGCGTGGTAGGCCAGCAGCCTACCCTGGAGCCCGGCGAGATGCACGAGTATGTGTCTGGCTGCAACCTGAAGACGGGCATAGGCAAAATGCGCGGCACTTACCTGATGGAGCGCCTGGTAGATGGCCGAAAGTTTGACGTAACCATACCGGAATTCACGCTGGTGGTCCCTTACAAGCTCAATTAAGCGCCGGCGCTATCAATATTATACGTTGCAAAAGCACTGCGCCACTAACTTTATACTTTACGCCCTGCCCCCAAACCTGCTCTTGTGCCTGACCTAAGATTAGCTGCTGACTACCTGCTGTACCGCGTACGCGCGCTTAAGCTGCACGGCGTACATTCCCCTTTCGTTTTTGATCTGTACCACAACGTGCTGCACCACACGGGCCACTTTCAGGCTTACGACAACGTGGAGGCACTGCGCCAGGAGCTGCTGCACGACGACCGTCAGTTGCAGGTGACGGATTTCGGCGCCGGCTCCAGAAGTATTAACAGGAATACGAGGAAAGTAAAAGACATCGCCCGCACCTCTGCCAAGCCCGCTAAGTATGCACAATTGCTGTTTCGGCTGGTGAACCGCTTCCAGCCGGAGACAATCCTGGAGCTTGGCACATCGTTGGGCATGACAACCTCTTACTTGGCAGAAGCCCGGAAAGAAGCTCAAATTTATACTTTTGAGGGATGCCCTAGTATTGGCCAAGTAGCCAAGGAAGGCTTTAAAAAGAACGGCTACAGCAACATACAGCTTATAGAAGGAAACCTGGACGAGACGCTTGTGCCGCAGTTGGAGCAGCTAGAGAAGCTGGATTTTGCATTTCTGGACGGCAACCACCGCTACGAGCCCACACTGCGCTACTTTGAAAGCTGCTTGGCAAAAAGCCACGAAAACACTGTACTGGTGCTGGATGATATTTACTGGTCTGCGGAAATGAAGCGGGCCTGGCAAGAAATAAAGCACCATCCGCAGGTGCGGCAAACTATAGATTTGTTCTTTATCGGGCTGGTGTTTTTCCGGCCGCAGCAGCCTGAGGAGCACTTTACACTGAATTTTTAAAGTAGCACGTATCAGGTAGCATGATCTTATGGACTTGAACCATGCTACCTGATACGTGCTTCCCCCTATCGAACCGCCTCTCTAATTCGGATTAGTTTCTGCATCAGCCCTTCCAGTTGGTCCAGCGGCAGCATGTTGGCTCCGTCTGATTTGGCTATACTTGGCTGCGGGTGCGTTTCGATGAAAAGGCCATCTGCCCCTACGGCAATGGCCGCTTTGGCAATCGTTTCGATCAAGGCTGGCTTACCGCCCGTAACGCCTGAGCTTTGGTTTGGCTGCTGCAAAGAGTGCGTGATATCCATCACCACTGGTGCGCCAGTAGCCTGCATGGCAGGAATGTTCCGATAGTCCACCACCAAGTCGGAATAGCCAAAGCTGTTGCCGCGGTCCGTCAGAATCACTTTCTCATTGCCCGACTCCCGCACTTTATCCACGGCAAAGCGCATAGCATCGCCAGACAGGAACTGCCCTTTTTTAATGTTGACTACTTTTCCTGTTTCGGCAGCCGCCACCAACAAATCGGTTTGGCGGCAGAGGAAAGCCGGAATCTGCAGCACGTCCACGTAGGCAGCAGCCATGGCAGCCTCGCCGCTTTCATGGATATCGGTTACAGTAGGCACGTCAAACTCCTGCCCCACTTTCTGCAGAATGCGCAGGGCTTTCTCATCCCCAATTCCCGTGAAAGAGTCAAGGCGCGAGCGGTTGGCTTTGCGATAAGACCCTTTAAAAATCCACGGGATCTGCAACTTATCTGTAATCGTTTTGATGCGCTCGGCAATTTCCATCGCCATGTCCTCGCCCTCTATAGCGCAGGGACCGGCCATTAAAAAGAAGTTGCCGCTATCGGTATACTTTAACTTTGGAATCTCAAACATAGGTGTTCATACTTTAGTATCGCCTTCTCGGCACTGCAAAGGTAATAAGAGTTACAGGGTTAGAAAGACAAAATTTTGAATTTAGCTTACACAATTTGCGAACATAACTCCATCGTTGTGAAGCAAAATTTAACCTGCTTTTCTCATCGGCTGTTCCCTACAGGTACATACTTTGAAGGCTTCCAGTCCTTTTTATCCAACGCTCTTAGTTCTATAAATAGCTCCTTGCCCTGCCGCGGCAGGATGGAATTATAGGCCGTTTCGAAATGCAGGAACTCAAAGAATGGCTCAAAGTATGATTTATACTCTTGGCGGCTGCCCCCAAAGGGCGGGCCCGGCTTCGTAAAAGTCGTATCAAAAAGAAGCCCCGCAAGCCTGCCACCGGGTTGCAGGAGCTCTGCGCACTTACGGGCATAAGCAGCGCGGTGGCTTGGGTGCAGGGCACAGAAAAAAGTCTGCTCCACCATCAGGTCGAACTTTCCTTGCAGCGAAAAAAAGTTCTGGCGCAGCAGGTGACTTGCCGGGAACTCCGGAATCCGCTGCTTCAGGTTTTGAAGCGGGGCTGCCGCCACATCCGCCACGTATACTTCCGAGAAGCCTTTCCGGAACAGGTATTCGGCCTCATAAGCATTGCCTGCCCCCGGAATCAAAATAAGCTGCCTTTTGTTTTCCAGCTGATCAAAATATTCTTTCAGTGGCTCCGTTATCTGTCCAACATCCCATCCGGTTTGGTTCTGCTCATACCGCTGCTGCCAGTAGTCTGCATCAAAATCTTGGCTCATCTGTCTTCAATTATAAAACCAATTGTATATATTTGACTTTTGCGCTCGAAAAGCACTTTAACGAAAGCTAACCATAACTACGGGTAATTAAAACATAAACGAGGTAATATATGTCAGCAAACACTCCTGAGAACCGCAGTAACCGCAAATTATTGATTGGAGGCCTGTTAGTGGTGCTCATCAGCATAAACGGAATTCTGATTTACATGAACTATCAGAAAAAGGAGAAAACCGAAGAGCAGGCTGAGATCATCAATGTTAAGAACAAGGAACTGGAGAACCAGATTAAAGTATACGAGGCTCTGAAAGCTGATTTTGAGCGCCAAAGCCAGGAGCTGTCTGCCATGGGCCTGGAGAATGACTCGCTGGAGGCGCAGATTGCCACCATCGCGGCAGACCTGGACGAGCTGCGCGGCTTTCGGAAGCGTAGCTACAGCCTGGCAGACCAGCGCCGTTTCCGCGACAGGGCTTCCGCGTTTGAAAAGCAGCTGAAGGACAAGGACGACGAAATTGCGCGCCTGAAGCAGGACAACGAGGTGCTGTTTACAGAGAACACAGACCTGAAGACCACCCAAACCCGCATGGCAGACAGCCTGACCACCATGCGCTCCACGAACGAACAGCTGAACGAGCAGGTACGGATTGCCTCAAAACTGGAGGCACAGAGCATTAATGTAAACATTATTAACCAGCGCGGCAAAGAGAAAGACGATAACGACAATGAATACAAAGCCAAGCGGGTTGATAAGCTTCGCATCGACTTTAAGCTTGCCAAGAATGATGTAGCTCCAAAAGAGCCTAAGACTGTTTATCTGCGACTGATAGAGCCAGATGGTGCTGCCCTGTATAACTTTTCAACCGGCTCGGGCACTTTCCAGGTAGATGGTGAGGACATGTACTATACTGCCAAGCGTGATTTTGTTTTCGACAACACCCAGCAGGCGCTGAGCTTTACCTATGATAAAAACGCCGCCTATAAAAAAGGCCAGCACACTGTAGAGCTTTACACTGACGGCTTCCTGATCGGCAAAACAACTTTCGTGCTGAAATAGCCAATGAAAATTTAGCCAAGCCAAAGTATGCAGCCCCTGCCCCAACAAGGCAGGGGCTTTTTTTATGTGTAGACTTTGCTCCTGTACTACTTGCGGCATAAATTCTACATGAAAACTGCTTATTTGTTGGTTTATGCATCCAGTCGTTATACTTCTGCAGACTGATTCCACGCTTGTAAGGATTATGGGCGGGTTTAAGCTCCAGCCATTCAGAAGATTTGTTGATGGCGCACTTTCAGAAGGTAAAGGTTCAAGGGTTATAACGTAGAGGAAAGTATGAATTACGGTTGGTAGCAGGGACAATAAAAAAAGCCCTAACCTGGGGCAGGGGCTTTAGTCCATCGTTCACATGTATTTATTTCTTCTTTTGATTATCTAACGGCGCAAACACCACTTTATTCTGCAAAAAGCTTACGATCCTGAATTACCTTGAAACTCTCTACCATTTTCACTGATTCGTGCACATCTTCTGTAAAAATAGCTACAATGGAACCGGGCTCGGCGTTCTCCAGGGCAAAGGCAATAGCTCGCATTTCTTCTGGTATCTGCCGCACAACCTTATGCGGGGCAGTGTCCTTCACGCCCTGCAGCACCGGGCCTAAAATTTCCTGCGCAGTTTTGCCACGCAAGTCTGAGTCGAGCCTTACAATCACTTCGTCAAAGATCTCACCCGAAACACGCCCTATTTCATAAAAGTCTTCCTCCCGGCGGTCGCCTACAGCAGCCACTATGCCTATTTTCTTGCTCACCTCCAGCGCATTCATATAGTCGCCGATGGCTTTCAGACCGCCCACGTTGTGCGCATAGTCCACCAGCACCTCAAACTCCGGAAACTTAAACAGGTTCATGCGGCCAGGCGTTTTACTCGGCGATGGGATGAACGTGCGCAGCGAGGTCTTAATCTCCTCCACCTCGAAATGCGAGATGTAGCCGGCCAGCGTAGCGGCCAGAATGTTCTCAATGTTAAACCGGGCTTTGCCCCCAAACGTCAGCGGCACATCCGCCACGCGGTCGATGCGAATTTTGTAGCTGTTTTTAAAGATGGAGATATAACCGTTCTCGTATACCGCTGCCAGCCCTCCTTTGGCAATGTGCTTTAGAATACGCGGGTTTTCCTCATCCATACTAAAGAAGGCCACCTTGCATTCCACTTCCTCGGCCATGGCATATACCAGGTCGTCATCGGCATTAAGGATGGCATAGCCGTCTTTGCTCACGCTGCGGGGCACAACCGACTTCAGGCGGGCCAGTTCTTCTAATGTATGGATGCCTCCAAGGCCCAGGTGGTCTGAGCTGACGTTGGTCACAATACCGATGTCGCATTGCTCAAAGCCAAGTCCGGAGCGCAGCATGCCGCCTCGGGCGCACTCCAGTACCGCAAAATTAACGGTCGGGTCTTTCAGCACGAACTGTGCGCTGTAGGAGCCGGTCGTATCCCCCTTCTCCAGTAACTTGTCTTGTATGTAGATGCCTTCGGTGGTAGTATAGCCCACCTGGTAGCCTTTGTGCTTTACCATGTGTGCAACCAGGCGTGTGGTAGTGGTTTTACCGTTGGTACCTGTAATGGCTATAATGGGAATGCGAGCGGGCTTAGTGCGCGGAAAAAGCATGTCTACCACTGGCTCAGCCACGTTGCGCGGCAAGCCATAGGTTGGCGAAATGTGCATCCGGAAGCCTGGGGCGGCATTTACCTCCAGCACGGCACCGCGCGTCTCGTTCAATGGGATAGCAATGTCGGTGGTCATCACGTCAATGCCACAAATGTCCAGCCCAATAAGCCCTGCAATGCGCTCCGCCATCAATATATTATAAGGGTCAACCAGGTCGGTCACGTCCGTGGCAGTGCCACCTGTGCTGATGTTGGCGGTGCTTTTCAGGTATAGCTCCTCTCCTGCCGGCAATATGCTTTTGGTGGTCAGGTTCAACTGCTTCAGGATGTTCAGGGTATGCTTGTCCAGCTTTATTTTCGTGAGTGCCTTTTCATGGCCAATTCCCCGTCTAGGGTCCTTGTTTTCTTTCTCTACCAGCTGCTTTATCGTAGAAATGCCATCGCCGGTCACCATGGCAGGCGTACGCTTGGCAGCGGCCACAAATTTGCCGTTTATCACCAGCAGCCTGAAATCAAATCCTTGAATATACTGCTCCATGATAACCCCCTGCGAGAACTTCCTGGCTTCGGTAAAGCCTTTCTGGGCATCTTTCAGGTTGGTGATGTTGATGGTGGCCCCTTTCCCGTGGTTACCGTCCAAAGGCTTGGTCACCACCGGAAAGCCCAGCCAATCAATTGCCTCTTTCAGCTCCGCCATACTATAAATCGTGCGCCCTTTGGGTACCGGCACGCCCGCTTCGTCCAGTATGTCTTTCGTGGCATTTTTGTCGCCGGCAATCTCCACGGCAAAACAGGCAGTACCTGAGGTCATGGTAGCCTGGATGCGCTTTTGGTTAACGCCGTAGCCCAGCTGTATGAGCGAGTGGCGGTTCAGGCGGATGTATGGAATGCCGCGGCTCACAGCCTCCGACACGATAGAATAGGTGCTGGGACCAAAATACTCATCCTCCCGGATATCGTGCAGGCGTGCAATGTCGTCAGCAAGCTTATACTTTTCTCCGCTCACCAACGCATTTGTTATGCGTACAGCGGCATAGGCGGCATACTCTCCGGCCCTCTCCTCCTGGTAAGAGAAAACGACTACCATGCCTCCTTCCTCATGGGCAGGGTAGCAGCGGCCATAGCCACTCTCCATACCTGCCAGCGTTTGCAGTTCCAGGGCTACATGCTGCACCACATGGCCTAACGAGGTGCCTTCCTCTACAGATTTAAAGAAGCCTCCTTCCACACCCTCTGCGGCGCGGTGGCGCTGCATGCTAGGGAATATGGTTTTGAGGCGGGACAAGAGGTGCGGGATTTCATTTGTAGGAACCTGGCTAAACTCATCAAGTGCCAGTTGTAGGACGATAAGCTTCGGGTGTTTAACTGACCAGTAGTTTGGTCCGCGCATAATGCGCAAATCAGTGATTTTCATTCGTTTCTTGCTGTATAAGCCGTGCTTTTACACTTTAGGGCGCATTTACCCATTCTTTCTTTCTGTACAGTGGCTAACGCGTCAGCCGGACGTTTGACAGTATGCCTGTTGCCATAGCAGTTTAGGTGATGCTCCTCCTAAAGCCGCTGAATAGCCTGGCTATACTTTACAACCGTACTTTTGGTTAAGGCACTTTACGGATTTAGATGCTAAAAGATTAGGGCCTGATGCGGAAAATTAAAGAGGCGAAGACGAAGGAAAGCACTTGGGGTGGTGCAAAAAAAAAATCCCCGCTAGCTGTTTTAGCGGGGATTAGAGGTAACGAGCGGATTCGAACCGCTGTAGCAGCTTTTGCAGAGCTGAGCCTAGCCACTCGGCCACGTTACCGTGTGATTGGGAGTGCAAATATACACAGGGATGTATACTTGTCAAAGTTTAGGAGGTTATTTTTTGTAAGCCCATAGCACGTCCACTCCAATAAACTGATGGTCATATTGTTGTAGAAGCAAAATAATTTTGCTGGTCATAGGTTTCGAGTTGATCCACCTTCAGGTAACTCGTGCAGCTATAGGAAATGGTAGCTGAGTCTAAAGGTTGTACTCAGTTGAAAGACTATTTATGATATCTCTTGCAGGTCTGTCTTTATTATCCATAGAGCATTCGATTCTTCATTATGGCATTCAAGACCACGAGCTTTTACATCACAGTCAAATTGAAATTAAACTCTGTTTTTGTCTGGAAACCCCATGTCTTCTGCAAAACTTGTTACTGTACCTTCTTCTTGGATTAACTTCCAGTAATTCGCATGCTTCTCACAATCTTTGGCAGGAGTTGTTGTTCCATTGAAAGTTGCAAGTATGAATTTTTGTCCCTTTTTCATTCTAGGAAATGACGTATCGGATAGTAAAAAAGTCGGCAAGGCCGTCGGCCGAAGCTGACTTTTTTACTATGTTGTGTGGAGTTTTATTCTATTATTTTCTTAAGTTTGATTCTGTCATTAGCTTTCCTAAACCCTATCAGGTAATTGTCTTTTATTCTATACAGAGTAGAATCTGTGGAAAGGGTAAACCCCTCGTTCTCCTTTTCACATTTTCCATCTAAGAATCCAGTCGAAGAGCCTGGGTCTGTGCTGTATGACATACTGAACTCATTTTCTTTTTTCCACCTGATGATCTGAAATGTCGTGTCAGCCTTCACAAACTCCCAACTCTCTAATCGATTCCTTTGGTGTCTTTTTATCCCTTCACCAAAGAGGTAGAACATTATTATTGATGAAGCTATTGAATTTATAAGAAATAGATTAACGTATTCCCTTCTTTTGATTAGGAAAAGAATAGCAGCTATTATTAAGTTTAGGGTAAAGACGAATGGAACGAATAGTAGCACTCCAATCGACACACTTGGGTCAGGGTCCATTTTTTTCACCCAGAACCAAATTAGAACTACATCGATTATCAGTAGTCCTAATACTTTATAGAATATTTTCATTCTTATAAATTACCCACAATGTTACTCGTGTAGCTGAAGCCCGAAACATAGTGAGGGTTATAGCTGCATCTTGTTATGTGTTTTGCTTTTTATTTGACACTTACTGTTGATAATATTCTAGCAACTAACTCCTGTTGACTTTCAGATAAACTATCTGCCACCATAGTTAATGCTGTATCGCTGTTTATGGGTTTAATGTATATTCCAGTTATGCCCATCTTAGGGTTCTTTGCCTTTACTATTTTCCTGTATTGATTGTCAATCGTGTCAACAGAAATGTCATGTTCCTTTATCTCTTCGGGAAGATAAATGGGAAAATCAAAAATATACTCCCCATGTCTACCTGTTGCTACATACTCACTTCCTTTCCATCTCAGGCTATCTTGAACATGAGCTTTTCTCATAGATAGAACATCACCCTTTGGCAGCATATCAACATTATATGTCTTTCCACTTTCCATGAATTGGTAAGAAGCATACTTTACCCATGTACTATCTTCAAGATACTGTTCTGGTGTAGGAGCCAATTCATTGGAATACACACCGTAGTCAAAGAAAAAGCTTATACTATCTCCCTCAATTCTGCCTACATATGAATCAATTCCAGTTTCTTCAATGAGCTTGAAATCAGCTGGAAGCTTGAATGAATACTTACCTATCGATATTATTTCCAAATTCTCTGTTTCTTTGTGCTTTACTGGGTTACAGCTAATTATTGGCAGTAAGAATAAAAGAATCAGTAATCGCTTCATTGGTTGTTTCTATAAATGAGCATGACACATAACTACTGGATATGCGTGAACTTACACTTATCTGCACTATGTACGTAACTCCTGTTGCGTAATTTTTGGCTTGTCTGCTGCCTAAATTTAGTATTGGTGAGGTAGGTGCGTATGAGCATATATGTTTTAGCTAATGTAGCAAAAAGCAAGAGATAATCTAGCGGGCTGACGATTTTATCCAGGGCATGGGTGGTGTGTGGGTATGTCGATGCTGGTTCAGTACCTGGAAGTAGCACAGGTTTGTTATTTCCTCCAAACGCTAATGAACACATCTACCTGGTGCTCGGGGAGGAGAAAGTTCTTCTTTTGAACTGGCAGCCTTACATGGATAAATTGTAAAAGTATAAAAACAAAAAAGCCCCGGATTGCTCCGGGGCCTTCTTTTGTATAACAAGCTTAAGATTAATTAAGCGTTGCTTTCTTCGTCAGAAGTGTCGCCTTCTTTAGAGTCTTTCGCTTTTTTGGCAGCGGCAGCCTCTAATTTCTTCACGCCAGCCTCTTTCTCGTTCTCCAGCATCTGCTCTTTCAGGGCAGAAAGGGCATCCAGGTCACCAAGGGTTGACTTGTTCTCTGCTTCTTTCTGAACTTTAGGAGCTTTCTCCTTCTTCTCGCCAGCTGGGGCAGCTTTCTTCGTAGCTCTTGCAGCTCTTGCAGACTCTACTTCAGAATGTGTAGCTGCGTGAGAAAGGATAATCTTACGATCATCTTTAGAGAACTCAGTCACTTTGAAGTCAAGGCTCTCGCCTGCCTCTACCTGAGAACCGTCCTCTTTCTGAAGTCCTTTAGGGAACGAGAAACCTTCGATGCCGTATGGCAGCTCCAGTGTAGCGCCTCTGTCGGTCTTCTCAAGCACGGTAGCCTTGTGTACCGAACCGATGTTGAATACAGACTCAAACGTATCCCATGGGTTCTCCTCCAGCTGCTTATGGCCCAACGCCAGTCTTCTGTTCGTAACGTCCAGCTCCAGAACAACTACGTCCAGGTTATCGCCAACTTTCACAAACTCAGATGGGTGCTTGATCTTCTTCGTCCAAGACAGGTCAGAAACGTGTACCAGGCCGTCAACACCTTCCTCCAGTTCCAGGAACAGACCGAAGTTAGTCAGGTTACGAACGATGCCTGTGTGCTTCGTGCCAACGGCATACTTCGTCTGAATGTCTTCTTTTGTCCAAGGATCTTCGGTAAGCTGCTTAATGCCCAGAGACATCTTACGCTCTTCGCGGTCCAGTGTCAGCACTACTGCCTCTACCTCGTCGCCTTGCTTGATGAAGTCCTGAGGGTTGCGCAGGTGCTGCGACCAGCTCATTTCAGAAACGTGGATCAGACCTTCAACGCCTGGCATCAGTTCCAGGAATGCGCCGTAGTCAGCCACGTTAACGATTTTACCTTTTACTTTAGAGCCAACCTCGATTTCGGCAGGCAGTGCATCCCATGGGTGCGGCGTAAGCTGCTTCATGCCAAGAGAGATACGCTTCTTGTCATCGTCGAAGTCGAGCACTACTACCTGTACCTTCTGGTCAAGCTGCAATACCTCCTCTGGGTGGTTGATACGGCCCCAAGAGATATCTGTGATGTGAAGCAGACCGTCTACGCCACCAAGGTCGATGAACACACCGAAGTTTGTCATGTTCTTGATAACGCCTTCCAGTACCTGACCACGCTCCAGGTTGTTCAGGATAGCGGCACGCTGCTGCTCCAGGTCTTTCTCGATAAGCACTTTGTGAGATACAACCACGTTGTCGAAAGCGGCGTTGATTTTCACAACTTTCACTTCCATTTTCTTGCCTACGAACACGTCGAAGTCGCGGATTGGCTTCACGTCGATCTGTGAACCTGGCAAGAAGGCCTCCACACCATGGATATCCATGATCAGACCACCTTTGGTTCTTCTCTTAACCACACCCTCCAGAACGTTGTCGTTCTCAAGCGCGTCGTAAATCTTAGCCCAGGCAGAAACGATTTTCGCCTTCTTGCGAGACAAGATAAGCTGACCGTTCGGGTCTTCCTGGTCTTCGATGAACACTTCAACCTCGTCACCAGCTTTCAGGTCAGGCATATCCCTGAACTCAGAAACCGGCACCAGGCCGTCAGATTTGAAACCGATGTTCAGGATCACGTCACGATCAGTGATGCCCACAACAGTTCCTTTAACAACTTCCTGCTCCTGTACGGTAGTCAGGGTGTCGTCATACATTTTTTCCATTTCGGCTTTCTCTGCCTGGCTGTAGCCAGAGCCGAAACCCTGAGACTCAAACTTGTCCCAGTCGAAATTTTCTGGAGAATTACTCATATTGTTTTACTGCTCTTGAGTAGCCACCGGCTTAGAGCAATGTGGCCGGTTTGGTTTAGTTATACATACCCTTGCCTATTGGCAGGGCTCATTCAACCGAATGAACCGCAAAAGTAATAAAAAAAATCAAGATATAATACTCTCGGCAAATATTGTAAGCCTCTTTAAGTAAGAGCCTTAAGAAAGTTAGTTGATGTCTAAAAGTTATTAGTAGCGGTCAGAAAGGATAATGGGGCAAATAGCGAGTCAGCTTTATACTTCACAGCATCGGCAAAGGGTCTATAGCTTAGGTAAGATCAGCTTATACTTTGGCTGGGGGCGGAAATGGTTGACGCGAAGTGGAGTAAGAATAACACGGCATAAAAGCTCAAGTTTAGCAACGGGTAGCCTTACTTCTGAGATCAATTTTATACTTTCATGCATCAGTTTATACTTTATAGTTAATATAACTGAACGTCAGATTATTAATTACAACCAACTAATTATATTAGCAACTACAAAGTACACTTAATTCTCTACTCCGAGGTATACTTTCCAGTCGGTGTTGCTGTGGTTCAGGTGCAGCTGCAGGAAGGTTTGCAGGGATGGGCGCGTAGGTTTGCGCAGCAGTTTGAGGCCTGCCTCCTCGGGAGTGCGGTCGCCTTTGCGGGTATTGCAGCGCGAGCAAGCCGTCACCAGGTTTTGCCATTTGGTCTCTCCCCCGCGGCAGCGCGGCAACAGGTGGTCCAGCGTCAGGTGCTTGACCGAGCCGCAATACTGGCAGCTGTAGTTGTCGCGGCGCATTACGTTGTGTCGGCTTAAGGCAATGCCATAGTAGGGCACGCGCACATAACGCTGCAAACGGATAATGGAAGGAGCCGCATAGGCAGTGCTGACCGTATGGAGAATCTCCGTGGCAGATTTGGTGACCATCTCTGCCTTATCGAGGTACACCAAACGGAAAGCCCTTTGGATAGAACAAACAGCAATGGCGCTGAAGTCCTGGTTTAGGATGAGTACTTTATCTTTCATGGCCAATTTTCCGTCTTTCGCCTACTCTTTTACGGAATTCACCGAAAAGCTGTAGCACCAGACAAAAGAAATTGGCTAATTTTAGAAGTGTATGCGTTTGATTATGCGCAGGTTATGGGAGTAACGCTTGCGTTCGGCGTTATAGATGCCATTGTGGTCCAGCGTATCGATGCGCACCTCGCCGTGCGCATGCATGATCTGCTGCCCCTCCAGCACCAGGCCAACGTGTGTAATGCGGCCTTCCGGGTTAGAAAAGTAGGCCAGGTCGCCGGGTTGCGCCTGCGTCACGAAATGGACCTCCTCCCCATGGTCTACCTGCTGGTAAGCATCGCGCGGTAACTGGTAGCCGCATATACCGAACACCAACTGCGTAAAGCCGGAACAGTCGATGCCGAAGATGGACTTGCCGCCCCACAAGTATGGCGCCTTCAGAAAGTTGTTTGCCACCTTCAAAAGCTGAACTGGCGTTGCGTGGGTACCTGGATTAGAGGCTCTGCCGGTATATTGGTACCGCTCCTCTCCCACCCGGATGCTCATCCCGTCGAAGAAAGGCAGGTAACAGCCGATGCCTACCGGAATCCGCACCTCTGCATTGCTTACCATCTGCACCAGGTCCATGGCGCGGGGGTGCTGCGCGCTGCGCCACTCCTTGTAGTACTCCGCTGATACTGGTGTGTGCTGCTTAAAGTCTATCCAGCCACGGTAGCCGTCGGCGGCCAACTGCAACTGCAGCCAGTTACCGTCGCGCGCCACCACCTCGTAGCACTCCCCAAAAGTAAGCTGCGTTACGATCTCCGCCTTGTCAGATGTCTCGGCGCGCATGGGCACCACACTCAGCATTCCTATTCCGTATTCCACTTTCTATTGATTTGAAGATTTGGAGATGTGAAGATTTGGAAATTTCTTCGGATTTGAAAGTATGATGCAAGACAACTCAGGTATTACTTTGGTATAAAGCACAGTAGAATTGCCATCACCGCCCTACATCTGCACATCTTCAATTTTAATATCCGCTCCGCTGCATTTCGCGTTTCACGTCTTTCTCTTTAATATCTTGTCGCTTGTCGAACAGCTTTTTACCCCTCGCCAGCGCAACCTCTACTTTAGCAAAGCCGCGGTCGTTTATGAACATGCGTATCGGGATGATGGTTACCCCCTGTTCCTCAGCGCCGCGCTCCAGTTTGCGCAACTCGCTCTTGTTCAGCAACAGCTTTCGGGCGCGCATGGGCTCGTGGTTATAGTGGGTACCCTCGGTATAGGTGGAGATGTGCACGTTGTGCAGCCACAGCTCGCCGCGCGTAAACACGCAGTAGCCATCCTGCATGTTCACCTTGCCCTCGCGTATCGACTTGATCTCGGTTCCCATCAGCATCACACCGGCGATATACTTGTCGAGGAACTGGTACTCGAAAGAGGCTTTGCGGTTAACGATGTTAACGTGCTTCTGTATTCTGTCTTTGTCTTTCGCCATTTATACTTTCTTCGGCGTCAAAATTTTCGCCAGTTTTTCTTTTTTCAAAATTTTCTGCCCGGTTTCTCCGTCGGCCACCAGGCGCTCGCCCACTTTGGCCGTGTAGCTGCAGATCACTTCGTTGCCCTCATACTTCTCAAGCGTGGCCACAATCTCCACATCCTCCCCCTCAAAAGCAGGTGCTTTATGATTAATGGTTAGGCAGGTGCCTATCCCCTCCTCATCATCCGCCTTCATCTCCAGCACAAACAAACGCCCCGCCCACTCCGCCGCCTGCGCCAGCGAGAAAGTGGAGCAAACCGCATGCACCAGCCCATCCTCAAAACGGGCAAAGTCCGCCGCCGTTACGTGCTTCACATAGGTACGGGTGTCGCCGGGTTTGATATTGCTGGTTGCTGATTGTTGGTTGTTGTCTTTCATAATCATCAGTTAAAGTATAGCATCTATCATGCTATGACAAAATAGCCGCTGGTTCAACCAAGACATCAAGTATCAATCAACAATTAAAACTTCAACCTCGGCTCCGGGCTGACGTACTGTGTGGCAAAATCGCCTTTAAGGTACTGGTAGTGAGCTGCCATGGCAATCATACCTGCATTATCAGTGCAATACTGAAAGGCCGGAATATACACATTCCAGTTATACTTTGCTGCATACTCCTGCATGGCTTTACGCAGCCCTGAATTAGCCGATACGCCACCGGCTATGGCAATTTCCGTTATGCCCAAATCCTTCGATGCCTTTACCATTTTCTTGAGCAGCGTCTTGATCAGCGTGTGCTGCACGCTGGCGCAAATATCGGCCAGGTTCTCCTGCACAAAATCCGGGTTCTCCTTCGTTTTATCTCTAAGGAAGTATAAAACAGAGGTTTTGATGCCACTGAACGAGAAGTTATACTCGGGCATGTTTCCCACCGGAAATTCGAAAGCATTTGGATTGCCCAGGGCGGCTGTTCTATCCAGCATCGGTCCGCCGGGGTATGGCAGGCCCAGCATTTTAGCCGTCTTGTCGAAGGCCTCGCCCACGGCATCGTCGGTGGTTTGCCCGATAATCTGCATGTCCAGGTGGTCTTTTACGAGCACGATCTGGGTATGGCCGCCGCTCACGGTTAAACAAAGGAACGGGAACTGCGGTTTAGGTTCCTCAATAAAATGGGCCAGAATGTGCGCCTGCATGTGGTTTACCTCTATTAATGGTATACCCAAACCAAGCGCAAACGACTTGGCAAAGGAGCAGCCAACTAAAAGTGCCCCTAAAAGGCCGGGGCCGCGGGTAAAGGCCACCGCATTTAACTCACTTTTTGCTACATTTGCCGTAAGCAAGGCCTGAGAAACCACTGGAATGATATTCTGCTGGTGGGCTCTGGAAGCCAGCTCAGGAACCACACCGCCATACTGCTCGTGCACGGCCTGTGTGTTTACGATGTTAGACAATACCTTGCCCCCACGGATTACCGCGGCGGAGGTCTCGTCGCAAGAAGATTCTATCGCTAAGATTGTAGGTTCGGTCATCTTTGGAAAAAGAACAGTCAACAAATTACTTCAAAGTTATAGGAAAAGCTATTCTAAAAATAGTTTTGGGGCTGTTCCTGTTCCTTTTCCTGCTTTTTGCAGCTGTTTTTGTCGCTATTCGCTTTCCGGCGGTGCAGACAAGGGTGACGCAGGAAGTGGCAGCCTACCTTTCCAAAGCCACCAAGCACGAGGTAAGTATAGGCCGGGTTGATATTGAATTTTTTAGCAACCTGGTGCTGGAGCGGCTGCAGGTAAAAGACAACCGCCAGCAGGAGCTTTTATACGTGGGGCGTGCCGAGGCCAACATCAACGCTTTTTCCATTTTCAGCCCAAACAACCTGAGCATCGGCACCTTGGAACTTGAGGAGCCGCGGGCCAACCTGGTGAAGTATGAGGGGGCCGACTCCCTCAACCTCAGCTCGTTTATACATGCGCTAAGCGACCTTTTTGCCAAAGACACCACCAAGGCTTCCAAACCTTTCAATTTTGACCTGGAGGAGCTGATCATCCGGAACGGGAAGTTTACCTACGACGACTTTAACTATCCGCCCGCAGCCTTTGGCATGGATTACAGGCACATGACTTATACTGGCATTAACGGCCAGTTTGATGACATTGTGCTGTACGATACGCTCCAGGTAAACATCACCGACCTGCAGGCCACCGAAACAAGGTCTAACACGCAGCTGCACAACCTGGATACCCGCATGACCTATGCCCCTACTTTTTGGGAGTGGGATAACCTGGATCTGCGGCTCAACAACAGCAACCTGCAGCAGTACGTCCGCTTCGACTATCATACCTTTGGCAACTTCACCCAATTTGTTGACAGCGTCAGTATGACGGCAAACCTGCAGGACAGCAAAGTATACTCGCAGGACATTGCCGTTTTTGCCCCGCAGCTGCAGGAGTACGACGAGAACCTGCAGGTAAACTCGCTAAAGCTAAAGGGACTGTTTAAGAACTTCTCAGCCAAGGACGTGGACCTGGAGTATGGCCGCAACACGCATATTGTTGGTAACATTGAGGCCGACGGGCTACCTAACATAAAAGAAACATTCGCGAGCCTGCGCCTCAAGCCCTCCACCATTAATGCCGAGGACCTGAAAAAGTTTATGCCGCAGGATGCCTACCAATTGGCAGCAAGGCTGGGCACGGTTCGTTTTGATGGCCGCTTTCTGGGCTTTTACAACGACTTTGTGGCCAACGGAGATTTCACGACAGCCTTGGGCAGCCTCCGCTCCGACATTAACCTCAAGATTGATGATAACAGACGTTCCTCTTCCTACAGCGGCTTTGTTACCACCAATGGGTTTAACCTCGGCCGGTTGCTTAACGCCGAAGACCGCATACAGCGCATCTCGATGAGCGGTAGGCTACAGGGCTCCGGCTTCACGCTGCCAACAGCCAACGTAAAAGCCGACCTGGAAGTGCGGCAGGTGCAGCTGCTGGGGTACGACTATAAGAACATAAAGGCAGACGGCGTGCTCAAAAACCAGGTGTTTGTGGGAGACGTTTCCATTGATGACCCCAACCTGATTTTTACCGCTAACGGGGAGATAAACCTGGCTGAAAAGCGCAAGGCCTTCAACATGGAAGCCGAGCTGGAGCGCATCGATTTTCAGGCCCTCAAGCTTTCACAAGATCCATTTATACTTAGCGCCCACGCCAACCTCGACTTTAAAGGGCTGAAACTCGATGATTTCGAAGGCACGGCACGCTTCGACAGCGCCTTTGTCAGCTACAACGGCAACAGCCTGCCGCTCGACTCGGTGCTCATACACTCCGAATTCGGGCAGGCCCAGCGCAGCTTGCAGCTGCAGTCGGACCTGGCTGAGGTAAACCTGGCTGGTAACTTTAACTACACCACCTTGCTGGCCGACCTGCAGGAACTGGTACAGGAGTATAAGCTGAACTTCGAGAGCAACAACCCTGCGACCACCGCCTACTACAACCGCAAGAAAAAAACAAATGAACCAGGCTACGCCATTGACTATACGTTAAACCTGAAAAAGGCAAACCCTATCCTGGAGCTGTTCGTGCCCGATCTCACCATCTCCGACAGCACTCTGGTGCAAGGTTCGTTCCGCCATGACGTTACTGCTATCCTGGAGCTATACGCAGCCATAGACACCATACTTTATGACGGCTACACCCTCTACGGAAACAAGGTCGAGCTGAATACCTCCAAGATGCTGGACAACCCGGATGTACTGGCTGCGGCCCTGTTCACCTCTCAGCGCCAGGAGCTTCCGGGCGCCGGCACTACCCAGGATTTCTTTGTGGAAGGCATTTGGAGCGAGCGCACTATACAGTTTGCCACCAGTTTACGTCAGCCTCAGAAAAACAACCGCGCCCTCATCACCGGCGACCTCAACTTCTTGCAGAATCAGATCCAGATCGTTTTCGACCAGTCGAACATCACGCTGCAGCAGAACCCTTGGGCTTTTGTGCCGGGCAACACTATCTATATAAGCGAGGGAGGTAGGCACCTGGTATTCGAGAATTTCGCGCTCACGAACAAAGACCAGGTCATCCGGGCAGAAGGCACTGTCTCTGACGACCCGGAGAGCAGCCTGCAGCTAAACGTGGAGCATTTCCAGTTGGAAAACCTAAACCCGCTCCTGCCTATGCCGATTTCCGGGGAATTGACCGGGCAACTCACCGCCAAAGATGTGTATCACAAGGCTGTGGTGAAGGGTGCCATTCAGGCAGATTCCTTTTTTCTGGATAAAGTATACATCGGCGACATTAAAGGCAATACCGACTGGACCAAAGCTAATGAAAGGGCCACGGTGGACGTAGGTATCCGAAGAGATAACAAAAAGGTGCTTTCGCTGACGGGCTTTTACAACCCTATGGCGGAGGAGGACCAACTGGACATGCTGGCGGTGCTGGACCAGGCCAACCTGAAGCTGGTGGAGCCGGTGCTCCGCGACCTGTTCTCCGACTTGGGAGGCAACATGGAAGGCCGCATCCGGGTGCTGGGCAACCTGGACTATCCGGTGCTGAAAGGCTCGGTAATGGTAACCAACGGGCAGTTCACCTTTAACTACCTGAACACCACCTACCGCTTCTCCGACCGCATATACTTCGGGCCGAACAGTATCAGCTTCCGGAATGCGCAGTTGCAGGACCTTTTCGGCAATAAGGCCACCGTTTCCGGCGGTATCGCGCACGACGGCTTTCAGAACATGGTGATAGACATGGAGGCCCGCTACCGCAACTTTATGGTGCTCAATACTACCGAAGTGCAGAATGAGCTTTTTTACGGAACAGCCTTCGCCACCGGTACGGCCAGCGTGCTGGGCCCCACCGAGAACCTGCAGGTGCGCGTGGATGCCCGCAGCGACGAAAACACCCGCATCGTGCTGCCGCTGGACTACCAAACCGACGTATCGCGCAAGGACTTTATCCGCTTTGTGAACAACAACCCGGAAGCTGGCGCTGCCGTGGAAGTAGAAACGGAAAATCGTAATGTGGACCTATCGGGCATTAACCTAAACTTTAACCTGGACGTGACGGACGATGCATACTTTGAGATCATCATTGACCGGACCACCGGTGACGTGATCCGGGGCTCGGGCAACGGCGACATCCAAATGACCATAGACACCCGCGGTGAATTTAATATGTATGGCACCTTCGAGATTTTGGAAGGAGCCTACAACCTGAACCTTCTGGAGGGCTTGGTAACCCGGGAGTTTAAAGTAGTACCAGGCGGCACGATTACCTGGAACGGCGACCCGACGGCCGGAGTGATGGACATCACTGCCAACTATACGCAGATGGCATCGTTTAGCGGTCTGTCTGGCGCAGCGGATAATATCACAGGTCGCTACCCGGTAACGGCTGTCATAGACCTGAACGGCCCGCTCCTGACGCCACAGATCCAGCTGGGCCTGAGCTTTGACCAGTTGCCGCAGGAAGTCCAGACATCTTTATACTCCTTGATCAACTCCATTAAGAGCGATGAGAGTGAGTTGAACCGACAGGTGTTCAGTTTGCTTGTGCTGCAGCGCCTCACGCCACAGGGCACGCTGGCTTTTGACAGCAGCATTGGGGCGGGCGCGGTGGGCGGCAGTTTAGGAAGCCTGTTATCCAGCCAGCTCAACAACTTCTTTAATAGCATAGACAGCAATTTGGAAGTGGACATCGGCCTCGGCAGCATCGGCGAGGATGCGCTGGCTTCGCTGCAGCTGCGCCTGAGTTATACTTTCTTCCAGGGCAGGCTGCGCGTGACCAACGAGACAGGCTTTGGCTCGGCAGGAACCGCGGATAACCCGCGCGGCAACGCTTATGTGGGAGATTGGCTCCTGGATTACTATATCTCACAGTCGGGAGAGCTGCGCGCGCGATTAGAGTATAACTCCACGCCAAACATTTATACAGGACGTATTACCCAGAGCCAGAGCGTGAGCTTGCTGCACACCAAGCGCTTCGACAACCTGCGGGAGCTTTTCCGCAGCGAAAAACGCGCGCGCCGGCAGCAGCGCCTGGAGATGGAGCGCGACCGCATCATTCTGGACTCTGACCCACGGCTGGAGCTTTAAAGTATAACTTGTTCAGGGCTACCGTTTTTTAAGCCAATCCGAAATCCGCCTGCGCATTTGTGAAATATATTTCTAATTTTGTGAGAAGGCTACCGCTATGGCAAGGAAAGTAAAACACATCAAAAAAAAGAAACTGGGCAATTACCCGCACCTGATGGTGGTGTTCAGCATCACGCTGGCACTGTTCGTAATCGGGGTGTTCGGGCTGCTGCTGATACATGCTGAGGAGCTCTCTGAAAAGGTGAAGGAGAACATGGAGATGCAGGTATACCTGGACCGCAACCTGACGGAAGTACAGCTGGTGCGCCTTCAGAAAACCTTTGCCGCCAAAGAGTTCATCGCCTATCAGAATGACACGGCGCAGGTGCGCTTTGTGTCGAAAGAAGAAGGCGCCAAAGCTTTTCTGGATGAAACCGGCGAGGACTTCATGACTTTTCTAGGCGACAATCCGTTGCGCGATGCCTACGTGCTCCGTATCGACGCTGACCACTCCAGCTCCGCCATGCTCAAAAGCATAAAACTGGACCTGGAGGACGTGGACGGCGTGTACGAGGTGCAGTATGTGGAAAGCCTCATCGAGTCCATTAACCAGAACATTCAGAAGATCAGCCTTATACTTATTGGCTTTGCCGCCATACTCGTGCTGGTGGTCATCATACTCATCAACAACACCATAAAACTGGCCCTGTACTCGCAGCGCTTCCTGATACGGAGCATGCAGCTGGTGGGCGCCACGTCCTTTTTTATACAACGCCCGTTCCTGAACCGCGCTGCCTGGCAGGGCATAGTAAGCGGCATACTTGCCTCTGCCCTACTGTTTGGCCTGATGCACTACGCTTATAACGAGATAACGGAGCTGCAGCTGCTGCGCAACGACGAGCAAACCTACATCCTGATGGGCGCGCTTGTGGCGCTTGGCCTGGTAATCGGGTTTATGAGCTCTTATCGCGCCGTGCGCAAGTACCTGGGCATGTCTTTAGACGAATTATACTAACACCATGGAGGAAAATAAAAACAACCTTGCCTTTGGCAAGAAGAACTACGTGTTGATGCTGGCCGGCATTGCGGTGCTGGCGCTTGGCTTTTTTATCATGACCCTGGACAGTGAGCAGTATGGCCTGGGCTTTATGGGCATCACGCTGGGGCCGTTGGTAGTGCTGGCAGGGTTTGCCATTGAATTTTTCGCCATCATGGCCAAAGACAAAACGAAGGAATAAATGAGCATCTGGCAGGCTATTATCTTAGCCATTGTTGAAGGATTAACCGAGTTCCTGCCCGTTTCCTCTACCGGGCACATGATCATTGCCTCCAGCCTGATGGGCATCAACGAGCTCCCGATCACCAAAATATTCGAGGTAAACATACAGTTCGGCGCCATCCTGTCGGTGGTGGTGCTCTACTGGCGCCGCTTTCTGCAGAGCTTTGATTTCTATAAGAAGCTACTGCTGGCTTTTATCCCGGCAGCCGTGATTGGCTTTGCCCTAAACGACGTCATAGATGCCATGCTGGAAAGCGTGGCCATTACCGCTGTGATGCTGGTGCTGGGCGGCGTGGTGCTGCTTTTCGTGGACAAGTGGTTCCGCCATGCCGATAAGGAGGAAGTGAACTATAAGAACGCGCTAACCATCGGTTTTTTCCAGTGCATCGCTATGATTCCGGGAGTGTCGCGCTCCGCGGCCTCCATTATCGGTGGTATGTCGCAGGGGGTTAGCCGCAAGGCCGCCGCCGAGTTCTCTTTCTTTTTGGCCGTACCAACCATGCTGGCCGCCGCTGGCTATAAGCTGGTAACCGACCTGCTGAAGCTGGAAATATCAGACCTCATCAAATTTGATCTCGTAAAAATTCAGAACAGTTTTGAAGTCATACATGCGGACGACCTGCAGCTGCTGCTGATAGGCAACGTGGTGGCCTTTTTTGTGGCCATGGCGGCGATCAGCTTCTTTATCAGCTTCCTGACCAAGTATGGCTTTAAACTTTTTGGATACTATAGAATTGCGCTGGGCCTGCTGATACTGGCCATGCTGGCCATGGGCTTTGACCTAACCGTTTAATTATGCAATACGATTTTGCCGCTGGCGAAATACTCCTTATAAACAAGCCGCTCGACTGGACCTCCTTCGATGTGGTAAAGAAAGTGCGCAACACCATCCGCGTAAAAAAAGTAGGCCACGCCGGCACTTTGGATCCGCTGGCTACAGGGCTGCTCATACTTTGTACAGGCAAGTATACCAAGCGCATCGATGAGATACAGGGACAGGAGAAAGAGTATACCGGCGTCATCCGCCTTGGAGAAATTACCCCCTCCTACGACCGCGAAACCGAAGTAACGGAAACCCGCGACATCAGCCACCTGAGTGAGGCTGACGTTAAAGGCGCCGCAGAAAGCTTTGTGGGCACCATAGAGCAGGTCCCTCCTATTTACTCTGCCGTGCAGATAAACGGCAAGCGCGCCTACGACCTGGCCCGTAAGGGTAAAGAGGTAGAGCTAAAATCCCGCACCGTTACCATCAGCGCCTTCGACATTACAAGTATAGATGGGCCAGAGGTAACATTCCGAGTAGTTTGCAGCAAAGGCACCTATATCCGCAGTCTGGCGCACGACCTGGGACAAAATTTGGGTGTTGGGGCACACTTGTCTAAACTGGAGCGAACCCGCATAGGGGAGTACAAACTGGAAGACGCCCTTACCATTGAAGACATCATAGAGATCAGGAAAAAACAGCTGGAGGAAGCGAATGAAGGTAATTCGTGATATAGCTGACTTTCCGCAACTGAGCCATGCCGTTGTCACCAGCGGCACGTTCGACGGTGTGCACATCGGGCACCAGAAAATACTGCGCCGCGTGCTGGAGCGGGCCCGCCAGAGCGATGGCCAGAGCGTGGTGATCACTTATTGGCCGCACCCGCGCCTGGTGCTGTTCCCGGAGGACAACGACCTGAAACTGCTCTCTACCATTGAGGAGCGCATCGAGCAACTCCAAAGCTTTGGAATAGACTACCTTCTGATCCTCCCCTTTACGAAAGAATTCTCCCGTACCTCCTCGCGTAGCTTTATCTCGGACATACTTGTTCGGGCCATTAATACCAAAGTGCTCGTGATCGGCTACGACCACCGGTTTGGCAAAAACCGCGAGGGCAGCTTTGAGCATTTGAAGGCGCGCTCCTCACAGTATGGCTTTGAGGTGGAGGAAATTCCGCGGCAGGATGTGGACGATGTGGGCGTGAGCTCCACCAAGATCAGGCGGGCGCTGGAAAGCGGCGATATTGAGATAGCGAACAGTTACCTGGGCAGGCCTTATAGTATAACTTCTGTGGTGGAGGAAGGCGACAAGATCGGCCGCACCATCGGCTTTCCGACAGCCAACCTGGCGCTGCCGCCCGCACACAAGCTTATACCAGGCAGTGGCGTTTATGCTGTATGGGCAGTGGTAGACCAAAAGCGCCACCCGGCCATGATGAACATCGGCCACCGCCCCACGGTAGATGGAAAGCAGCTTCGGCTGGAAGTGCACCTGCTAAACTTTAGCGGAGACCTATACGGCAAAGCCCTAACGGTGCAGTTTGTAGAGCAGCTTAGAAAGGAGCGAAAGTTTCACGACCTTGACGCTTTAAAAGCACAGTTAAAAAATGATCAGGAACAGACGGCGCATTTACTTTTAAACATCTAGCCATCAAGCAAAGAGGCCAGCCTGCACCACAGGCTGGCCTCTTTGATTACTGCCCCTGCTTTAAAGTAGGGCAAACCTTTCGCCCGTTTCACCCGAAAAAGGATTGTCATACTTTTATATGCCTATTTTTATATTTAACTTTCTAGAAACCTAGTCGGCTGGTAAGCGCTGTGAGCAAGTATACTTACCAGCTATTTCATACTACCAAACACACTACTATGATAAATAAAACTGTAAAAAACGTGCAGGAGGCGCTTCAGGGTGTTCAGGACGGCATGACCCTGATGCTGGGGGGCTTCGGCCTGTGCGGTATACCTGAAAATGCGATCCAGGAGCTGTTGCGCCTGGGCGTGAAACACCTGACCTGCATCTCCAACAATGCCGGTGTAGACGACTTTGGCATCGGCCTTCTGCTGCAACAGCACCAGGTCAAAAAGATGATATCGAGCTACGTGGGCGAGAACGCTGAATTCGAGCGCCAGCTACTAAGCGGAGAGTTGGAGGTAGAACTGATTCCGCAGGGCACTTTGGCTGAGCGCATTCGTGCCGGTGGCGCGGGCATTCCGGCTTTCTTCACCCCTGCCGGCTATGGCACCGAGGTGGGCGAAGGCAAAGAGAGCCGTGAGTTCAACGGAAAGATGTACCTGATGGAAGAGTGGCTGAAAGCGGATTTCTCCTTTGTAAAGGCCTGGAAAGGCGACACCGCCGGTAACCTCATCTATAAAGGCACGGCCCGCAACTTTAACCCCATGATGGCAGCTGCCGGCAAGATCACGGTGGCCGAGGTGGAGGAATTGGTGCCTGCCGGTGAGCTGGACCCGAACATGATCCACACCCCGGGCATCTACGTGCAGCGCATCTTCCAGGGCGAGAAGTATGAGAAGCGCATTGAACAGCGCACAGTCAGAACTGCTTAATTCAAAACTGAAATGGCTTTAGATAAAAATCAAATAGCGAAACGAATCGCAAAAGAAGTAAAGAACGGTATGTACGTGAACCTGGGCATCGGTATCCCGACGCTGGTGGCAAACTACATTCCGAAGGGTATAGAAGTGGTGCTGCAGTCGGAGAACGGGCTGTTGGGCATGGGTCCCTTCCCTACCGAAGACCAGGTAGACGCGGACCTGATCAACGCCGGAAAGCAAACGATCACTACCCTGCCCGGCTCCTCCATCTTCAACTCTTCGGAGAGCTTTGGCATGATCCGGGGCGAGCATGTGGACCTGACCATACTTGGCGCCATGGAAGTGTCTGAGAACGGCGACATCGCCAACTGGAAGATACCCGGTAAGATGGTGAAGGGTATGGGAGGCGCGATGGACCTGGTAGCCTCAGCCAAAAACATAATCGTGGCCATGCAGCACACCGCCCGAGACGGCTCCTCCAAGCTCCTGAAGGAGTGCACCCTGCCAATAACCGGCGTACACTGCGTGAAAAAGATTGTAACAGACCTGGCTGTGCTGGAAGTAGTAGAAGGTGGGTTCAAGTTGCTGGAGCGCGCGCCCGGCGTCAGCGTGGAGGACATTAAAGCAGCCACAGAGGGCAACCTGATCGTGGATGGTGACGTGCCGGAGATACAAGTATAAAAAATACGCTGCACCGGCAGTTTACCCTAAAGCGCAGCCATAAACTGCGCTTTTCCTTTTATTTTTGCACCATAATGGCTGTACAGCAAGCATAGTGCAGGTATACCATATCAAAAGTATGGCCTCACAACGTATATAGAGCCATAAGTATAAAATAATGATTACATAATGAGTGAAAGAGAAGAAACAAGTTTTGAACATAGATTACTGCTGCGCCAGCTGGAGCTGAAGGATTACAAAGAGGTCAAGGAGATCATGGACATTGTGTATTCCAGCATCGATGGCGCCTGGACCCGCAAAGAGTTCTCTAACCTGCTGAAGAAGTTTCCGGAGGGGCAGATCTGCATTGAGGATAACGGACGGGTGGTAGCAGCGGCTTTAAGCCTTGTAATTGACTATGACGAGTATGGCGACAAGCACACCTACGACCAGATTATTGACAAAGGCAGCTTTAAAACCCATGACCCGGAAGGCGACACGCTGTATGGTATCGATGTGTTTGTGCATCCGGAGTACCGTAACCTGCGCCTGGGCCGTCGCCTCTACGATGCCCGTAAAGAGATCTGCGAAAAGCTGAACCTGCGCGGCATCATTGCCGGAGGCCGTATCCCCGGGTATAAGGATTACGCGAACAAGCTCACGCCGGCCAAGTACATTGAGATGGTGCGCAACAAGGAGCTTTCTGACCCGGTGCTGTCTTTCCAGCTGAGCAACGGCTTCCACGTGCGCCGCATCCTGAAAGGCTACCTGCCCGACGACAAAGACTCCAAAGCCTATGCCACGCTGCTGGAGTGGATCAACGTATATTTTGAGGAGAAGGAGAAACTGATCGGCGGCAAGAAAACGGTGGTACGCATTGGCATTGTGCAGTGGCAGATGCGCGCCATCAAGGACATCGACGATTTTATGCAGCAGGTGGAGTTCTTCGTAGACACGGTGAGCTCTTACAAATCCGACATTGTGATGTTCCCGGAGTTCTTTAATGCGCCTCTCATGGCGCTCTCCAACGAGGACACTCCCTCCGAGGCTATCCGAAGTATGGCTGAGTATACCGAGGAGATCCGCGAAAGGATGGTGCAGCTGGCATTATCCTACAACATCAACATTATTGCCGGTAGCATGCCGGAGTACTACGACAACAAGCTCTACAACGTGAGCTACCTCTGCCGCCGCGATGGCACCTACGATGCACAGTATAAGCTGCACGTAACGCCGGACGAGTCGCATTATTGGGGCATGCGCGGTGGCCATAAGCTCAAGATCTTCGACACAGACATCGGCAAAATCGGCATCCTGATCTGCTATGACGTGGAGTTCCCGGAGCTGGCCCGTATGCTCTCTGATATGGACATGAAGATTCTCTTCGTACCCTTCTGGACGGATACCAAGAACGCCTACTTGCGGGTGCGCCTCTGTTCCCAGGCCCGTGCCATCGAAAATGAGTGCTACGTCGCCATCACGGGCAGTGTAGGTAACCTGCCGAAGGTAGAGAACATGGACATCCAATACTCACAGTCCGCCGTCTTCTCCCCTTCCGACTTTGCCTTTCCGCACGATGCAGTGATTGCAGAGGCCACGCCGAACACAGAAATGACGCTCATCGCCGACCTGGACTTGGACCTGCTGAAGGACCTGAATACGGCCGGAAGCGTGCGGAACCTGAAGGATCGTAGAAAGGACCTGTATAGCTTAAGTTGGGTTATGAGAAAAGACGAGTAGTAACTAAAATAAAACAGCGGCTGTCACTTATGGGAGCCGCTGTTTTATTTTATGCTTTATGGGGAGGAAGAAACTATACCGCAAGTTTTCTATTGCGTTTCTTTTCCAGGCGGAGTGCCACGATAATACCAATCAGAAAGGCCAAGCCTCCCCCGATTGCCAGGTACTTTAGCAGTTTTGGCCCAGTAGGACGTAGTCGTGGGGCAAAACCATTTACAATTTGAATGTTATCCAACTGTTCCAGATTGGCCTCAAGCCTTACCTGTTGCTCATACATTCTAATACTTTCCCGAAAAAGCGTGGACGGGTCCAACGGCTCTCCGTAAACAAATCCATTCACAGGTCCGCGAGGGTTGGCAGCTGTGGTTTTTATACTATCCAGGGCAGCTATCTCACCTTTTAGTTTGCCTATCATACTTTCCATCTCTCGCTGCTTTATCAGTTTTTGCTTCGAAAAGTAGCGGTTGCCTTCCAGGTAATTAGCTAAGGCCGGCTCCAACGAGCTAAGAAGCTTGTTATCAAAAAGAGAAAGCTCTATCTCAAAGGGCGAACCCGTCAACACACTATCCTCCGAAACAAGGTTTTCGTCCAGATTAGTGTATGTCATCTCTTTGATCTTGCGCGCAGAGGCAGGGCTAATGTCCAATTCACCCGCCACAGCCTCATAGTTCTCATCTTCAATCATCAGCGAAAGCCTGTTCAGCTGGTTCTCCACGAACTGGTTCCGAATTTCAGCCAAGACAAGTGTCATGGAGGAGGTGTAGTAGGGTTTTGAAATTTTAAAGAATCCTGCCCCTGCAGCAACGCCTATTAAAGTAATAATGCCTACTCGCAATGCATGAAGCCTTACTGCTCTTAACGCAAAGGTGAAGCTTCTCCTCATGCGAACAGAAAAGCGGTGCAGGGCCTGAAAAATTGGTGTAAGGTCTATTTCATCCTTTTCTTTCATTGTTTCCATAACAGGACTACTCGTGGCAGTGTGGTCAAATTTGAGGCAAAAATACGAATATTATGCTTAACGCCTTATGATACTTATTTTCATTAACATGAATTTGCTTAGTTTTGCAAATTGAATCTACTGCCCAGGGAGAGGCAGCCAGGAACGCTTAAAACTATGTGCAATCAGGATTAGCTTAAGCAGTCTCTCTAAAATATATATCTACTTGATACATACAATAAAACAAACTATTAAAAAAAGAGGTGTTGTTCTTCAAAATATAACTTCCCTTTTTCTGTTTCAAGGAATTAATTATCTCTCACCTATATTAACACTACCCTACCTAATTGCTACACTTGGCGCTGAGAAGTATGGCTTTATAGCTTTTTCCCAAGCTATCACACAATATTTAATTGTGTTTACTGAATATGGATTTAATCTCACAGCAACTAAAAAAATATCCGTAAACAGAGCGAATCCTAAAGTCATCTCCCGCATTTTCTCTTCAGTACTGATTATTAAGGCTGCGTTAATAACTATTAGTCTACTTTCATTAATAACAGCCATAAATATTATAGAGCAGTTGAATCAACTACAAGAAATTCTATTATATTATTTCGGAATGGTTGTTGGTCAAGCACTATTCCCAATATGGCTGTTTCAGGGAATGGAGAAAATGAAGTACATTACAATAGTAAATGTAGTTTCTAAAGGAATCTTTATCATACTGGTGTTCTTTTTAGTAAAAGCGCCTGAAGATTATAAGCTTGTCCCACTTATTACTTCAGCTGGATTTGTCTCCGCAGGCTTATTCTCATTAATTATAGCTCATAAAGAATTTAAGGTATCCTTTTCATGGCCTGGAGTTAAGGAAATTATGATTCATTTGCGCGAGGGGTGGCATATATTTATATCCAGTTTAGCAATAAGCCTGTACAGAAACACGAATTTGGTTATTCTTGGATTCATGTCAAGTGGATTAGTTGTTGGTTACTTTTCTATTGCAGAGAAGATAACAAAATTAGTACAGTCTCTAATCAACCCAGTCTCGCAGGCTCTATACCCTTCGTTTAGTTTAAAATTAGCCAAAGAAAACAATTCAGCTGCTACTAAGACTTTATTACACATAACTAAGCTGTACTTTATTGGGTTATTAGCTCTTACCGCTATCTTTTTTGCTCTAGCACCTCTGGCAGGCTATTTTATAGACGAAATTAATGAAAGGGTAATCCTCAACATAAAAATCCTAAGTCCTATTATATTGTTTGGGAGCTTGAATTACCTTATAGGTGTTGTAGGATTAGTCAACTTAGGCTACGAAAAATATTTTTCAAGTACGGTCATGATAAGCGGAGCCGTTAACATTGCCCTTTGCTGTATCCTTGTTTACATTCTTCAAGATATTGGAGCAGCAATTGCATTATCACTGGCAGAGTTTACTCTGTTCTGTTTAGTTGTCTATAAACTTAGAGCCCTATCACAAAATAAAAATGAACGTAGCAGCGGTAACAGTTACCTATAGTAATCGGGCACACCTTCTACAGAAAGTTGTAGCTGGGCTAATTAAAGCGGGGATTAACGCTCTTGTAGTTGTTGACAACGGTTCCCCTGACTCCAACCATGATTGTCTTGTTGAGTTGCAAAAATCCTATAGCGATGTTTTGCATTTAATTCGTCTTGACAAAAACACTGGTTCGGCCAATGGATACAAAGTGGGCATGGAATATGTGTTGAATAATTTAACTGAAGAGTTTATTTGGCTTCTGGATGATGATAACCTACCAGAAGGGACAGCGTTGGAAGAACTTAAAGTTTACTGGTGCCAAAACAGCTTTTCTTCAGACAAAGTAACCGCACTTCTTTCCTATAGGAATGATCGACCTAAATTTAAGCAAGCCATACAAACCAAACAGCCTTATGCTGTTTTGGGCTTAAAAAATTCTTTTTTGGGGTTCCATATTGTTAATCTACTAAAGTCGAAAACAAAAGTTAAGGCAGATCCTTCCATTTCTAATGGAGTAGTGGCAGTGGCTCCTTACGGAGGACTGTTTTTCCACAGGAGGCTTCTTTCACTGATCGGCATGCCTGATACTAATTTCTATCTTTATGGAGATGACTATGACTTTAGCTACAGAATAACAAACTTGAATGGGCAAATCGAACTTATCTCGAGCAGTATAATACAAGACCTAGAAACGTCCTTTCACCTTAAAAAGGAAAAGAAAAGTTGGAATCGTTTCTTTAAAACGAATTCTTCAGATCGTATATTTTATTCTGTTAGGAATGGAATATGGTTTGAAAAACACTACTTCGTAATAAGTAAAATAGTATATTTTACTAACATGGCTGTCTACCTTCTGCTTTTACTTGTACAGTTTTTATTACAGCCTAAGCACCTTCCAAAGTTAAAGATAGTTTTAAAGGGTGTACAAGCAGGAATTAAAGGTAGAAAGTAAAACTGAAAATATGCTTAAACTCACTTTTTCAGATGTTATAACTGTTTGCTTACTTCTTTATATATATGTTCTAGGAGGTGCACTTCAGTTCTTTGTAAACCTCTCTTTTACAGTTTCTACTGCACTTACTATTGTCCTTGTTTTGGGTTTATATTTTGCCCATGCCATTATAAACAAGAGGCTTCTTTACAATAAGTTTATTGGGTTTGGCCTTTTATTGGCATCGATAATCATTTTATCAAGCCTATTAAATCATACGTTTTTTGTAAAAACGGCCCTCTACCTTAGTTTCGTCATTTTCCCAATAGGCGCTTATATTGCGACAAGGTATTTTGTTAGGACGAAGATATTGCATATACTATTCAACAAATTCTTTATTCTGCTTGGACTGTTGCAACTACCGGTGCTGCTTATACAGGAATTTGGATATGACCTTCTAATCAAGTTTAAACGAACCTCGCAACAGGTTGCTCCCATTGACTTCAACTTCGGTACATTCTTTTTAAAAAACGACCATGGCCTAGCTTTCTTTTTGATATGCCTCTTGCTATACCTATGGTTGGATCCAAAGGCAGAACATATTAAATATAAAAAAATCTATTCGTTAGTGTATGTACTTTCCATACTGCTCACAAATTCTACCATTTCCCATTTATTATTGGCTGTAACGCTATTATACTTAGCATACAACAAAGTAAAGCCTAGAGAGCTACTGGTTTACCTGAGCTTAGCTTTGGGATTAATTTCAGTGGTAGCTGGACTCGTGCTTTTCATGAATTCCAATAAATTGCAAGCCTCATTAACTACATTTATAAATAATGCTCATTATGATAGAGCCTTAAAAATGTATGAAGCCGGCGTAGCTACCCGTATTCAAACTTTAGTTGTTTTTATTAATAATAAAGTAGAGTGGCTAGGGCATGGGCCTTATAGTTACTTTGACATACTTTCAGGGATATTTTACCAGAATCCTAATTTTAGCCAATGGATCTGGTTTTACTTTGATTTAGGTATAGTAGGCGTGGTAGCCTTTATCTTGTTTTTGCTTAACTTTGACGTTCGGGGAAATCTGAACAAGAAGCGATATGGGAGTATTATTCTAGGGATGCTCTTTATTTATGCAATTTTTTCTACTGTTACTGTTGATCTAACTTTTACCTTTACTTTTTTTCTCTTTTGCAGAAGGGAGCAGCAACCTTATGAATATAATAATACTTCCATATCATGATTGGAGAAAAATTCTTTTAGAAGGAGCTAGAACGAGAGATGCACATTTCATTGAAGCTCTACGCAGACACCATAAAGTAAATAAGGTATTGATTATCAATAGACCTTATACTCCTTTAGAGCTTTATCTGAAGAAAAAGAATATACCCGTTTCTGGAGACATCCTTTTACATGAGAAAGGCGGCAAACTTATTAAGATAGATGACAAAACTTTTATTACAGATTTTGAATCTTATGATATAATTAACCACGCTCGATTCCGACGGAAATGGTACAGTAAGGCTTATGCGGCCACCAAATTTGTTGCATTCCAAAGAAAATCAATTGAAAAGCTTGGCTTAAGAGAAGACGACACTTTAATTCTGAATCAAAATATACTATCGGCACCTCTATGTTCGAAATTAGGCAAGATGCCTTTGTTTTTCGATGCTTGGGATAATTTTCTACTAATGCCAGGTTTATCTGACTTGAGAGAGACCCTGACCACCAATTATCAATTACTTAGCAAGCAGGCAAGGCAATGGTATACTAACTCCCAACAAAATATTGCTTATTTTCATGACACATTTGGCCCCAAGAATATAAAGCTCTTAAAAAATGGCGTGGATTTCTCTCTTTTCAAAAAAAACTACGAGATACCCAATGACCTAGAGGGTCTGCAGAGGCCAATTGTAGGTTTTGGTGGCAAAGTTACTCATTTATTTGATGCTGATCTTTATCGTCATCTTATCGAACGCAATCCTGATAAAAGCTTTGTGCTTATCGGTCAAATTTTAGATAAAGCTGTTTTTAATTCTATTGGAAATCACCCAAACTTCTACTACCTAGGAGATAAGCATTATAACCAATACGCCTCGTATATTACAAATTTTGATATTGGAATAATTCCATATAAGATTGGGAAAAGTCAGCATGGTGGCGACTCAATAAAGGTATACGAGTATCTTGCTGCGGGTATAAAAGTAGTGGGTACAAACGACAATGGCATTGAAAACCACGGGGAGTTCTTATATATTGCCCACACTAAAGAGCAATTCCATGATATGATACAGGAGGTTAAGTCTAATCGCGAACCCTTTTGTGTAGATAACCATTCTTGGGAGGCTAAAGCTACAGAAATCGTAAATGACTTTCAGAAAATATAGTGCCCTCCTAAAGCTGCCAGACTGGAATTTTATCGCATTGGTGCTTATAGCTGCAACGTTTGTACTTCCGTTTCGATTAAGCAATCTAGTTTTGGTAATAGCTGTGCTTACATGGGCACTCACAGGTAATATATTTAATAAAATTAAAACTTCTCTTTCGAAACCCGTTAGCTGGCCCATCTTAGCCTTCTTTCTACTACACTTAATAGCTTTGCTGTATAGCCATAACCAAAAAGTTGGGCTGTTTGCTATTGAAAAGAAACTTCCACTTTTAATATTTCCGCTGATAGTTTATGCCGCGGATCTTAAGGTAACACAACATAAATTACTCCTGCGTATTTTTGCTTGGTCGATAGTAGCAGCCAGCGCAGTCCTCTTAGTTAGGGTAGCATATTTTTTCTTTATCGTAAACAACTGCAGCACTTGCTTCTACCATGATTTTAGTAATGTAATTCATTTACATGCAGTATATTTTTCATATTATGCTTTCTTAGCTGCCCTTATTCTGCTGCAGGATCTAGCCCGGTCACCTAAACTGTTAACTTTTACTGCTGCCCTACGCATTTTTGCAGTAGGCATATTACTATCGGCTTTAATATTTGCAGCATCTAAGCTAGTAATTGTTTCACTGTTCCTGCTGTTGCCACTTTATCTGATACTTAGTTTTTCCAAGTTTAAAATCAAAGCTTTTTTGGCCACTGCAGTATTTATAACCGCAGCTGTATTGTTAATTACATCAGTAGATATTGTGCAGGATAGGTTTAATGTAATTGCCCATGATAATGGCATTAAACATTTAAGAATAGTTGGGACAAATGAAAAGCTAAGCAATGATGAGAAAAGAGAATTAACTGGGTTCAGCCTTCGATTATTGCTAGTGAAATTGGGACTTCATGGGGTGGACCAACAAAGAACGTATCTTTTAGGTTTTAGTCCTGGCGATGCCCAGGAAACTCTAGATAGAATTTACAAAAAGCATAACCTCGCCCCAAGATGGTTCGAAGGATATAACCTGCACAATCAATATGCTCAGACCTTTTTCGAGTTAGGCTTGATTGGTCTCATCATACTTTTGAGTATGGTAGTAAGCCTCATAGCTTCAGCTTCTTATGCAAGCAGTCAACAACACCTGTTACTAATATTTGCTTTTTTAATCTGTTTTGCCTTTTTGTCAGAAGTTGTTTTAGCAACAAATAAAGGTATTATGTTTTTTGGATTCTTTTATACACTTTTAACAGCTAAGCCAACTCAAAACACATGAAAATAGCCATTATCGGTACGAGAGGAATACCAAATTACTATGGCGGCTTTGAGCAGTTTGCCGAATACCTTTCAGTAGGCCTTATTAAAAAAGGGCATGATGTCACTGTATACAATTCGCACTTTCACCCTTATAAACAGTCGGAATGGAATGGTGTTAAAATTGTTCACTGCTATGATCCAGAAGAAAAAATAGGAACAGCTGGGCAGTTTATTTATGATTTTAATTGTATTTTAGATAGCAGAAAGAGAGGATTTGATGCTATCCTACAATTGGGGTATACTAGTAGCTCTATCTGGGGAAAATTGTTACCTAAAGATGCAATGGTCTTTACTAACATGGATGGGTTAGAATGGAAAAGAACTAAGTTTTCTCCAAAAGTCCAAAAGTTCCTGTTAAAAGCTGAGCGTTGGGCTGTGAAGATGAGTGATTATCTTATTTCTGATTCTCTTGGAATAAAAGATTATCTACATAACAAGTATAAAATAGATTCAACTTACATACCTTATGGTGCGCATCTGTTTCATGATCCTCATATCAGCAAGCTAGCAAAATATGATGTGAAGCCATATAACTTTAACATGTTGATAGCTCGCCTTGAGCCTGAAAATAGCATTGAAGTTATTCTTGATGGTGTAAGCGATGCTACTGATAAAAAAACTTTTTTAATAATTGGAAATCATAAGACAAAGTATGGAGAGTATCTAAAGGCTAAGTATAAAGAGGTCAGTAACATCAATTTCTTCGGTGGCCTTTATGATATTGAAGCCTTGAATAATTTACGATACTATTCAAATATTTATTTTCATGGCCATACTGTAGGTGGTACCAACCCATCCTTATTAGAAGCAATGGCTTCGTCAGCGCTGATTTGCGCACACAATAATCCTTTTAATAGGTATATCCTAGGTGAAGATAGTTTATACTTTACAACTCGTGAGGATGTAGCCGAAATACTTAACAGCACAAGTAAAGAAAGTAGCTCCACAGGACTAATGGTTAATCATAACCGAATTAAAATTGAGAAATATTATAGCTGGCAAAAAATCATTGATAGTTATGAAGAGCTTTTCCTCTCGAAGCTTAATACCCTTCAGGCATTTAAACATAAGTCTGTATTATAGTTACAGTTTGTAAATACCTTGAAGCAAACACAGCAACTAATATCCCTTTTTCAAATTAGAACCTGTTTCTGAATAGAATTAATGCCCGGCCTCTACTCCAAATACATAAAGCTTGTACACTCCGTTGGCGACATAGCAGCCGTTGCTTTGTCCTCGGCAGGGGCGCATTATATGGTTTTTGGAGAAATAGATAATCTGTTTACCCAGGATTACCTTCTGTTGTTCCTTTACTCAATCCTGGGTTGGATTATATGTGCTTCCCTTTTAGAGCTTTACAAAGTGTACAGGATATCTAAAATATCCACGGCCATAGTTAATGTGCTTAAGGTATCTTTCCTGTTTATTGTCTTAACGGAGGCTGCGCTAAATATTACCGGAGTAGAAGACGTATCCCGAATGTTTTTACTTTATCGGTATATCTTGTTGATAATAATGGTTATACTGTGGCGCACCTTTATTATCATTTTCTTAAGAAAAGCCAGGAAAAGCGGCTATAACTATAGAAATATCATCGTGGTTGGTGTTGGAGAAGCTGGCATCGAACTTTCCAAGTTTTTCAAAAAGCACCCCGAGCATGGCTACCGATTCCTGGGCTTTTTTGACGACACAAAACGCGTGTTACCGGAAAAAGTAGGCAAGATATCAGAAGTGGAAAAATTTGTGCTACAAAATAATGTGGATGAAATCTACTGCTGCCCCTTTGAGCTTGAAAAGGAACAAGTGCAGAGCCTGCTAAGTTTTGTAGACAATAATATGGTGCGCCTTAAATTCTTGCCCGAACCAGGGGAATTGCCAATTTTCAAACTAAAGGTGGACTTGCATGATTTTATGCCAGTACTAATCCTGCGGCCAATTCCTTTGGATGATATCACCAACAAAGCCCTTAAGCGTGCTTTTGATCTGTTATTCTCCTCTATTGTAATCCTATTTATACTTTCATGGCTGTTGCCTTTGCTGGCTATTGTCATCAGACTTGATTCCAAAGGACCGATCTTGTTTAAGCAGGCGCGTTCGGGCATAGACAACAAAGCTTTTAGCTGTTGGAAGTTGCGCTCCATGTACGTTAACTCAGATGCAAACTTTAAGCAGGCCAGGCGGGGGGATTCCAGAATAACGCCTGTAGGGGCATTTTTGAGAAAAACTAGCCTTGATGAGCTTCCGCAATTCTTTAATGTGTTTATGGGCCAAATGTCAATTGTTGGTCCACGCCCGCACATGCTTAAGCACACGCAAGAGTACTCACCTGTGGTAGACAAATACATGGTACGCCACTTCATCAAACCGGGCATTACAGGCCTGTCGCAGGTGCGGGGCTACCGCGGCGACACCACCCACTCCTATCAAATCCGTGGCCGCGTGAAGCTGGATATATTTTACTTGGAGAACTGGTCTTTCTGGCTCGACCTGAAGATAATCTTCTATACTGTTTATAATGTAATTAGGGGCGATAAAGCCGCTTTTTAAACCTTTCCTTAAGGCAGTTTTCTCTTAACTCAGATCATACTTCCCACCTTTGCTCCACTTTTAGTAACTTCGCCGGCAAACCTGCAAGAGCATGAGCAAAGAGAAACCATCTATACCTAAAGGAACACGCGATTTTGGTCCGGCTGTCGTGGCCAAGCGAAACTATATTTTTGGCGTCATCAAGCGCACCTTCGAGAGGTTTGGCTACCTGCCGCTCGAAACGCCGGCAATGGAGCAGCTGTCGGTGCTGACAGGAAAGTATGGCGATGAAGGTGACCAGCTCATCTTCAAGATTCTGAACTCCGGAGACTTTCTGGCTAAGACAAAACATGAGGATATTGAGCAGGGCTACAAACATCTGACACGCAAGATTTCCGAGAAAGCGCTGCGCTACGACCTCACGGTGCCATTTGCACGCTTTGTGGTGATGAACCGTAACGACATCACCTTCCCTTTTAAAAGATACCAGATACAGCCAGTTTGGCGTGCTGATCGTCCGCAAAAAGGGCGCTACCGCGAGTTTTATCAATGCGACGCCGACGTGGTGGGTACAAATTCACTGCTCTGCGAGGCGGAGATCGTGCAGATGATCAACGGCACCCTGACAGACCTCGGCCTGACTGACTTCACTATTAAGATAAACCACCGCGGCGTGCTGGCTGGCATAGCTGAGGCCATCGGTGAAAAAGGCCGCGAAGGCGAAATCTGCGTTGCCATCGACAAACTGGATAAAATTGGCCGTGAAGGCGTGCGGAAGGAGCTCCTGGAGCGAGGCATCACAGAAACGGCTGTCGGTAAGTTGGAGCCACTCTACGACCTCAGCGGAAGCAACGAAGAAAAGCTGGCGCAGCTGCAGCGTATACTTGGAGAGACTGCCGAGGGACAACGCGGCCTGAACGACCTGCGCGAAGTATGGGCCTACCTGCAGGGACTGCAAAGCATGGCCTTAACAGCTGAGAACCCGTCAGGGGAGCCACGCCTGATGCTCGATGTCACGCTGGCGCGGGGCCTCTCCTACTACACCGGCTGCATTTTTGAGGTGAAGGTGAACAATGTAAGCATGGGCAGCATCAGCGGCGGCGGCCGGTACGATAACCTGACAGGCATGTTTGGCTTGCCGGGAGTCTCTGGCGTCGGCTTCTCCTTCGGCGTAGACCGCATCTATGATGTGCTGGAGGAGCTGCAGCTCTTTCCGGAAAGCAGCCAACAAAGCACCACAGCCCTTATCGTGCAGTTCGACAAGGCATCGGAGCAATACGCACTGCCTGTGCTGCAGCAGCTCCGCGATGCCGGCATCAGTGCAGAGCTTTACCCCGAGCCGGCCAAACTAAAGAAGCAAATGGGTTACGCAGATCAAAAAAGTATACCTTATGTCATTTTAATCGGTTCGGAGGAGATGGCATCTGGCAAACTAAAGCTGCGCGACATGAGGCAAGGTCAGCAGCAGGACCTGACAGTAGCGGAAATCATTTCGAAACTCAAATAAGCGGATGTCCCAGGAACACCACATTTCCAGTGCCTACCTGACGCTGGAAACGATCGAAACCATACTGAAGCAAAAGTATACGCTGGTGCTTTCGGAGGAGGCAACGCAGCGAATTACGCACTGCCACGAGTACCTGCAGCAAAAGATCAGCCACAACAGCCAGAGCATCTATGGCATCAACACGGGCTTCGGCTCGCTGTATGACAAGAAGATCTCACCTGCTGATCTGGAGCAGCTACAGCGCAACCTGATGATGTCGCATGCCTGTGGCACCGGCGAGGAAGTGCCGCAGGAGGTGGTGAAGCTGATGCTTCTGCTCAAGATACAGTCGCTCGCCTATGGCCATAGCGGTGTGCAGCTGCAAACGGTAAAACGCCTGATAGACTTCTTCAACCGCGATGTGTACCCGGTGGTATACCAGCAGGGCTCTTTGGGAGCCAGCGGCGACCTTGCTCCCCTGGCGCACCTATGCCTGCCTTTGCTGGGCCTGGGCGAAGTATACTTTCAGGGAATGAAGCTGGAGAGCCGCCACGTGCTGGAGATGTTCGGCTGGGAACCTGTACCGCTCAAAGCTAAAGAAGGCCTTGCCCTGCTGAACGGCACACAGTTCATGGGCGCCTATGGCGTTTACACGTTGCTCATGGCCAAGCGCTTGTCAGAACAGGCTGATTTGGTTGGGGCATTGTCTTTGGATGCTTTTGATGGCAGAGTAGAACCTTTTAACCAACTCATCCATCAGGTACGGCCACATCAGGGGCAACTGAAAACGGCTGAGGTGCTGCGCAGCCTGCTGCAAGGGAGTCAGTTAGTGGCCCAGGAGAAAAAGCATGTGCAGGACCCCTACTCTTTCCGCTGCATCCCGCAGGTGCACGGAGCCAGCAAGGACGCTATCCGGTACGCCGAGCAGGTTTTCCTGACGGAAATCAACGCCGTGACAGACAACCCGAATATCTTTCCGGAAGAGGATGAGATCATTTCGGGCGGTAACTTTCACGGGCAGCCGCTGGCGCTGGCCCTGGATTTCCTGGCGATTGCCGTGGCCGAACTGGGCAGTATTTCTGAGCGCAGAACCTATCAGCTGATATCCGGGCAGCGTGGCTTGCCTGCTTTCCTGGTGGCCGAGCCAGGCCTAAATTCAGGCTTCATGATCAGCCAGTATACAGCCGCCTCTATCGTGAGCCAGAGCAAGCAGCTATGCACCCCTGCCTCCGTAGACACCATTCCTTCATCCCACAACCAGGAAGATCATGTAAGTATGGGTGCCAATGCGGCCACCAAGTTGTACCAGGTGGTGCATAACACGGAGCGGGTGCTGGCTATTGAGCTGCTGAATGCGGCGCAGGCGCTGGAGTTCAGAAGACCCCTGCAAAGCTCAGAGCCGCTGGAGCGTTTGGTAAAGGCCTACCGCCTGAAAGTGCCTTTTGTGTCCACGGACCGCATCCTGCACCACGACATGCAGGAGAGCATCCGATTCTTGAGAGATTATACTTCCTAAGTTTTAAAAGCCTTTGCCACCACCGTGGCAGAGGCTTTCTTTTTAGCAAAAGCGCTTTATTGCCATACTTTTGTTATTTTAACCGTAAAGGCAAAAGAAATGGATAGCGTGAAAAAACTGCTGCTTCTCTGGCTTGTACTTTTGTCAGCTGCCGCCTGGGCGCAGGATGGCTGTTTTAAGGCTATCCAGAACGGAAAAGAAGTAAAGGCCATTTGTACCAATGAGCCTGTATTTTTCCAAAACTGCACTTCTGACCCCGATGCAGTTGTCTTTTATTACCCCGGCCCCGACAAATTCGACCCTCAAAACTACGACGAAAGCGACATGCTGACCGGAGAGCAACCCATCACCTATTCTAACCCCGGTAGCTATACTATAACCCAGGTAATTAACCGTGAAGGCGGCGGCGACACGAAGTATTTTGAGCAGGTGTTTGAAGTGAGGGCGGCCATACTTCCCGAGTTTTCTGCGCAAGCCTGTGCCAACGGAGCTGTAACATTCACCGTCAACACGCCAACGTACGACACCTATATCTATGACTTTGGCGACGGCACTGCCCAGGAAACAAACGGCAGCAGCGCCATCACCCATACCTTTACTTCCCAGGGCACTTACACTGTTACGCTCACGGGCAGCTACACGGATGTTGCCTGCGGGCGGTCGCACACAGAACAAGTCACCACGCTGCCGGTGTTGGATCCAGACAATCCTATCCAGTTGAACAAGCTCACTGTATTGGAGCAGTCTGCTGCTGGAAGTATACAACTGGAGCTTTCGGGGCTGGTGCCGGGCTATACGTATACCGTGGAGCAGTTTACCGGTGATTTCCGGGAGCCGTACAAAGAAATTGGCGTACTGGCGGGCATCACGAACAGCGAGGCAACTGTTAGTTTCGAGAACGTGAGCACCAGCAAGGGCACCTGGTATTTGGTAAGGCCACAGGACGATTGCGGCAACACCTTACGCAACTCCAATGTCGTAAGTGCTATCGCACTAGAGGTACAACCCAATGAGCAACTGGTGGCGCTAAAATGGCAAAGCCTGAACAACAAAGATTTTAATACATATGAAGTATACCGCAACGGTACGCTCCTGCAATCACTTCCTGGCACCGCCTCCTCGTTTAACGACGCTGACGTGACGTGCGGGCAAAACTATAGTTACCACGTGGTTGGCATTTTAACTGAGCACGATGGCAATACATATACTTCTGTTTCTGCCGCTTTTACAGCTGAAGTTAACTCCACAGCCAGGCCTGCCGCTCCATACCTTTTGTCCAGCTTTAACCTGCAAAACGAAGTAGAGCTGAGCCTGCAACTACCAACAGGCGAGCAGGCGGCCACAATTGTATACGAGCGCAGCACCGGCGGCACCACCTACAGCACCCTAGCCGAGTCGCAGCAGCTTAGCCTGTTCGATAGCGAATCACAACCACGCCAAGCCTGTTATCGTGCCTCCTTTACCAATACCTGCGGCAACACATCAGCCATCAGCAACATAACGTGCCCTATACTTCTAGAGGCCGAACAAAAAGCAGACGGAAGTATAGATTTGCGTTGGTCGGCGTTTACAGGTTTCCCGGATGAGGTAGGCCAGTACACCGTAGAGCTGCTGGATGAAGCTGGCGTTGTGGCAGCGACTTATACTGCGGATGGTCTTTCATATACTGATAATACGTTAAGCAAGGACTTGCCCGTGCTGCGTTACCGCATAAAGGCCAGCTCAGCCAACGGAACCGGAACGACCTACTCTAACCTGGCGGAGATAGAGCAAACTGCCCTGCTCTACATCCCCAGCGCCTTTACGCCAAACGGCGACGGGCTGAACGATGTATTTGAAATAAAGGGCAAATTCTATACAGGCTATACGTTGCTGGTGTATAACCGCCTGGGCAATGTGGTCTACCAGGGCACCAACAACGACCCGTTATGGGATGGCACGAAGGGTGGACGAAAGCTGCCTGCCGGGGCCTACGCCTACGAAATAACCTTTACCACCAGCTTTGGCACCAGCAAAAGCAAAACGGGCACCATTACGCTGCTGCGCTAGCTAGGGCCATCAGGTACGTTGGCTTAAAGTATGAAAACGCTAAAAAGAGTGATTATATTTGCATAAAACCGGGGGCAGAATCATTTTGCCCTCTTTACACCCAATAAAGAAGAGACTATGTTTGACATGTTCGGCATGATGGGCAAGATAAAGGAAGCCCAGGCCAAAATAAAAGAGGCGCAGGAAAAGCTAAAAGACGTGACAGTAACCGCAGAGTCTGGTGCAGGCTTGGTAAAAGCCACTGTTAACGGGCAGCGCCAACTCCTGAAAATTGAGATAGACGAATCCTTGCTGAACCCAAAGGACAGCGAGATGGTGAATGACCTGGTAGTGGCAGCAGTAAACAACGCCATGCTGACTGCCGGTGAGCGGGCACAGGAAGAAATGCGCAAACATACCGAAGGACTTCTGCCAAATATCCCCGGCTTAGACCTTGGCAACTTTGGACTATAATTCCGCGCAAACCGCAGTAGTTATACTTAACTGGAACGGACTGCGACACTTACAGCAGTTTATGCCATCGGTAGTGGCTAACAGTGGCAACGCAGAGATTATAGTTGCCGATAATGCCTCTACCGATGGCTCTGTTGCTTTTTTAAAGGAGCACTTCCCGCAGGTGCGCCTCATCCTGTTATCCCAAAACTATGGCTTCTGCGAAGGCTATAACAAGGCTCTGCAGCAGGTGCAGGCAACGTATTATGTGCTGCTAAACTCAGACGTGGAGGTGCCGGCGGGCTGGGTTGAGCCCATCGTGCATATGATGGAGCAGGACGAACGTATTGCCGTTTGCCAGCCTAAGATTCTGGCGCAGCAGCACCCAGGCTTTTTCGAGTATGCCGGTGCAGGCGGCGGCATGCTGGATGCACTGGCTTACCCCTACTGCCGCGGCAGGATGTTTGAAACGCTGGAAGAAGACAAGGGGCAGTACGATGACGTACAGGAGGTGTTCTGGGCAACGGGAGCCTGTATGTTTGTGCGGGCACAAGCATACCACCAATTGGGTGGCTTGGAGCCAGCCTTCTTTGCCCATATGGAGGAAATTGATTTCTGCTGGCGCGCCAAGAATGCCGGTTACAAAGTGATGTACTATGGTTTAAGCCGAGTGTACCACGTGGGAGGCGGCACCTTGCACAAGTCAAACCCAAGAAAAACCTACCTGAACTTCCGGAACGGGCTGGCGCTGCTGTTTAAGAACATTCCCGGAAAAGAGTTAGCGGCAGCCCTGTTGTTGCGCGTGCTGCTGGACTGGATTGCGGCATTTAGAATGTTGCTGGCCGGACAGACAAAAGACGCACAGGCCGTGCTGGACGCCCACACGGACCTTATACGCCACCGCAAGTACTGGCTGGCCCGCAGGAAAGCGCAGCAGCCCAAGGGCAATTTCCCATACATCACGGGCGTTTACAAAGGCAGTATCGTGTGGCAGTATTTTATCCGGCAAAAGCGGACGGTGCAGGAGCTATAAATCCCATACTGTACTCCGCTCCCGGCGAAGATGCTTGCGCACATTCATCCAAAAAGCCAGCATCAGGTAAATGAGTACCGGGGAGCCCATCGTCAGGAAGGAGACATAGATGAACGTGAGGCGGATGCTGCTGGAGGCAAAGCCCAACTTCTCGCCTAGCATCGTGCACACACCAAAAGCCTGTGATTCGATAAAGTACTGAAGCCGTTTCATGATCATCTGATTAAAATTCTAATTTAGACGTTGTTCCCCACTTTTCAAAACTGTGCTATGCTGAAGAAGTTTAACATTAAACGGGAAAAATCAGTTTATGGTGTACCCCGTATTTACGGCAAGCGAAAAAAACAGGACATGCAACAGTACAAAAAAAGTAACACCTATATCTTTCTTATCACCATCGGCCTGGGCATCGGCAGCTCTGGGTGCACCCTGCAGCGCATGGTAAAAACCGCCGAAAAACACCAGCAAGTAACAGTCTTGCCCTCTCCGCTGGTTACTAATGGCGAGCGCGTGGAGTTTGAGCTAAAGGCCCAGGTGCCGGAGAAGCTCATCCGCGACAAAGAAGTATACAAAATGGATGTATACTATACCTACGGCAACGAGCAGCGCGAAAACATCGCCACCTACAACTTTTCCATCGGAGAGTTTGTGTATGAAGACCAGAAACCTACCATCCTGAAGCAGCTGTCTTTCCCTTATGCCCCCGAAAAAGCAAAAGGGCGCCTCATGGTGCAGGGCCGTGCCATGGACAAAAAGGACAACGATATTGCCTACACAGATCCTGAACAAGTAGCCGTAGGGCTGAACACCACCGGACTGCTGCTGGTGCGCAACAACGCGTTTACCTTTGCCGATGACCAATATGCCGCGTCTACAGACAGTATTGGGCGGGTCGTTTTTTTCTTTGAGGCGAACCAGTCTAAACTAAACGACCTCTCAGACGAAAAGCTAAAGACGCTCGACCAGTACGTGCTGGACAATGTGGCGGCCCAGGATATCAGGATTATAGGCATGAGAGCGCCGGGAGAAAAAGGAAACGAGCTGGCCCGAAAGCGGGCCGAGACGCTTGAAAACTATTACCGCCAGAAAATGAAAACGCTGGACTACAGCGGCAAAAAAGTAAACATCGTAATAACGGCAGAGGATAATACAATAAAATTACTGCAGCAAAAAGTAGAGAAATCGGCCCTGCCCCAAGCTCAAAAACAGGAAGTACTGGCGCTACTGCAAGGCCCGCTCAGTGAAAGGGAAAAGCTAGAGGCGCTACAGAACACTGCCGGTTACGCTTACCTGCAAAAGTATGTTCTGCCAAGCTTGCAGGCTGCTGAAGTGCAGTTTAACTACAACCGCAGCCGGCGCCCGGATTATGAGCTGTACGTGATGGCCCAGCGCATTGCAAATGACCAGCTTGATGCTGATGCCCTGACAGAGGACGAGCTGCAGCACGCTGCCACCCTCACTCCCATTCTGGCCGAGAAGCGCAAACTCTACGAAGCAGCCGTAAAAACCACTGACAAGTGGCCCGCCTATTACAACCTTGGCGTGGTGTACAAAGAAATGGCTAGCAAGGATTTTAGGCCTGCCGCTAAAAAGGCGCTGCTGCAGAAAGCTATTCATAATCTAACGTATGCCAGTTACCGACACCCAACAGCCGAAATGAACTACAGCATCGCCAGTGCCTACCATCAACTGGGAGAGAACGACAAGGCGCTGGAGTTTTATGAGTATGCTTTGTCATTAGGCGGTGAGGAGGCGCTGCTGCAGCAGATTTTTGCAGATAAGGCGGCACTGGAGATTGAAACCGGAAGGTATGACGATGCCATCGCCAGCCTGCGCTACGCCGGGGATAGTTACCAGACCAACATGAACCTGGGCCTGAGCTACCTGCTGAAGGAAAACTACGAAGGCGCGGAGGAATTTTACCTGAAAGCACTGGAACTGAAACCGGACGATGCGTTGGCTTACTATAGCCTGGCCATTATCGGGGCCCGCACCCAAAAAGAGGAAATGCTAAAGCAAGGCCTGCGCCGTGCCGTGAATGCCGACAGAAACTTTATGCAGAAAGCGATCAATGATATTGAGTTTGAGGCGTATCGCGACAAGCCTGCCTATAAAGAAGCCCTTATTCAATAAGATTAGGTTGTAGAAAACGAGTTTGTACATTGTAAATTGATAGAGTTCTCTTAATTTTACCTGCTGAACCGAGAATTAAACATCATATATGCGAAGTATACAGTTTAGAGAAGCCCTGCGCGAAGCGATGTCTGAAGAGATGCGCCGCGACAAGAGCGTGTTTCTGATGGGCGAGGAAGTTGCCGAGTACAACGGAGCTTACAAAGTTAGCCAAGGCATGCTGGACGAATTCGGTCCGGAGCGTGTGATCGATACCCCGATTGCCGAGCTTGGATTTGCTGGTATCGGTGTAGGAGCCGCCATGAACGGCCTGCGCCCTATCATTGAGTTCATGACATTTAACTTCTCGCTGGTGGCCATCGACCAGGTGATCAACTCTGCCGCCAAGCTGATGTCCATGTCAGGTGGCCAGTACGGCGCGCCGATGGTGTTCCGTGGCCCGACTGGTAGCGCCGGAATGCTGTCTTCGCAGCACTCTCAGAACTTCGAGAACTGGTATGCCAACACGCCAGGCCTGAAGGTAGTAGTGCCTTCTAACCCATACGATGCTAAAGGACTGTTAAAATCAGCCATCCGCGACAACGACCCGGTGATCTTCATGGAGTCGGAGCAGATGTATGGCGACAAAGGCGAGGTGCCGGAGGAAGAGTATACTATTCCGATCGGTGTGGCCGACATCAAACGTGAAGGCTCTGACGTAACGATCGTTTCTTTCGGTAAGATGATGAAAGTGGCCCTGGCTGCTGCCGAAGAACTAGCCAAAGACGGTATCAACGCTGAGGTTATTGACCTGCGCACTGTTCGCCCGATCGACTACAAAACCCTGGTGGAGTCTGTTAAGAAGACAAACCGTATGGTGGTGGTGGAAGAGGCCTGGCCACTGGCTTCTATCTCTGCCGAGCTGGCGTACCACATCCAGAGCAACGCCTTTGATTACATGGATGCTCCGGTGAAGCGCGTGACCTGCCGTGATGTGCCCCTTCCTTACGCCCCAACGCTGATCGAGGCATCACTGCCAAACGTAGACCGTACTGTAGAGGCTGTTAAAGCAGTAATGTACAAGAAAGCATAAGTATAAATTGCTTTAGAATATACCCGGCGGCGGAGCAGAAATGCTTCGCCGCTTTTGTTTTGGAGCACTTGTCAGAATCAGGATTTACAGGATTAGCGGATGAGTAGGATTGGCTTGCTGTGCCGTGTCCAACCACCCCTGCCCCTCCTTGTCCAAGGAGGGGAATTTTCCGCAGGTGTAATCATCCCCCTGCCCCCTTCGAAGGGGGACTGTGCGCAAAGCCGTGGCTATCTTTTCTGATCCCAGCCTTTGGGTGGGGGTAGGGGCCCTCGACAAGAGCGCCTTCTAGATTTCCGGTGCCGCAGGCATTGCGACGCAGGAGCAAAGGAAATGTAGACAGCGCGATGCCCTTCATCGAGGGCCCCTACCCCCAAGGCGAGGCCTCCCGGCCTGGAGGGAACCAAAGCCAGAGATAAAACTATAGGTATACAAGACTGCGGATCAGCAGCAGCTAGTAAGGATAGCTTGATCAAGCTGTAAAAAGCAGCAGCTATGAAAGTATAGTCAACCCCCTAAGCCTCCACTACCAGCTAACACTAACCACATAAACTGAATATCCCTATCTTTGCCACAATGCGCCAGCGACTCATACTATACCTCCTGCTCCTGCTTTGCCTGCCAAAGCTAAGTATGGCACAGGCAGCAACCGATACCACAGCAGTGAATAAGAAACGGCTGCTGGTTTTGGGCTCCACTTTTGCCGTGGGTTATACTTCCCTGCTGGTCTCGCTCAACCATGCCTGGTATTCGGAGGAGGAGCGAACCGACTTCCATTGGTTTAACGATAATAAAGAGTGGCGACAGGTAGATAAGGTGGGGCATTTCTGGGGAGCATTTCATCAGAGCCGAGCAGGCATAGACATGCTGCGCTGGGCAGGCGTGCCGGAGAAAAAAGCCATACTTTACGGCGGGCTCACAGGAATCCTTCTGCAAACGCCCATTGAAATCTTTGACGGGTACCAATCCGACTATGGCGCCTCTGCCGGCGATATAGTGGCCAATACGGTGGGCGCTGCTAATTTGGTGGCACAGGAGCTGGCCTGGCAGGAAGTACGCATCATGCCGAAGTACTCTTTCCATACTACCCGCTATGCCGATAGGCGTCCTAATGTGCTAGGTAGTAACCTGGGAGAACAGGCGCTGAAAGATTATAACGGACAAACCTATTGGCTGTCGGTGGATGTGGGGGCTTTTCTGAAGGAGGAAAGCAAATACCCGAAGTGGCTGAACATTGCCGTGGGTTATGGAGCCCAGCAAATGGTGTACAACGACCCGGAGGCCAACGCAGCCGCAGGTTTGGATGCTTACCGCCAGTTCTACCTCAGCCCCGACCTAAACCTGATGCATTTCAAAGGCCGCAGCAAAGTATGGAATACCGCCCTCTACGTGCTCAGCATCATCAAAGTGCCAGCACCAGCCTTAGAATACAACCGAAAGAACGGCCTGAAGCTGCACCCGCTATACTTTTAATCCTCCCTTCCACCAGGCTCTTCCCCTTCCTACCGCCAGTGTCTGCCACAATTCGTATCTTTGTTTAAATAAGGTTGATCCGCAAGTATGCACAGGCATCCGGAGCGCGATCAACGAACAACTATAATCTAACAACGAAAGATGAACGTAGGAGACCGCGTGCGCCTGATGTCTGGCCGTGAGGAAGGCATCATAACGCGCATTTTAGATAATAACTTGGTAGAGGTAGCCATAGACAATGATTTTACCATACCGGTTGCCAAGCGCGAGGTGGTAGTGATTGCTGCCGAGGAACAGAAATACATGCGCCAGGAGGAGACAACCCTACAGCCAAGCAAGCGCAAAGAACCGGTTGCCCCCGTACTGGCCGCACAGGGGGTATACCTGGCGCTGGTGCATCAGTCAGAGGAGCTGCTGGCAGTGACCATGATCAATAACTCAGACTACGATGTGCTGTTTACCAGCGGTGAGGAGCGCGAGAAAAACTACCGTGGCCTGCAAAACGACAAACTGGCGCCCAAAGCTACCCGCGTTATCACGCACTACCACCTGAAGGAATTTGAGAAGTGGCCAAACCTGCTTATCCAGTTCATCCAGCATCGCAACGGCAGCCCAACCCTATTTGAGCCGGTGGTAAAGCGCGTGCAGTTTAAAGCCAGTTCTTTCTACAAGAGCAAGCGCACAGCACCCGTTCTCAACAAAGAGGCTTACCTGTTCCAGCTCGACCAGAAACCTGTTTCTGTTAACCCGGACAAGATAAAAGAGCAACTGGCGGAGGCCGTGGAGAAAAGCGAGAACTATAAGCTCACAGCGCCCGAGCACGAGGTAGACCTGCACATCGAGAAGCTGGTGGACGATCACAGCGGCATGAGCAACAGCGCCATCATCAAAACTCAGCTGGAGCGTTTCCAGGATGCGCTGGATAGGGCCATGGCTACCAATATGCACGAGATCGTCTTCATCCACGGCGCAGGAAACGGCGTACTGCGTAAGGAGCTGCAGAAAATCCTGAGCCGCACCCCCGGCATCAAGTACTTCGAAGACGCGCGCAAAGAAAAATTCGGCTACGGCGCCACCCTGGTGAGACTGAAGTAGTTCTGAATTCCGAGTTACTAGTTATGAGTTAGACTAAAATTAACTCGAAATCCGGAACCCGGAACTCAGAACTATACTCGAACCTCCGGTTCGGGATTTGTGTTATCTTTGCACACAGCAAAGTATCAACGGTGAGCCGTCTTATCGCTGCCCCTTCGGGGGGAGAGGAAAGTCCGGGCAACACAGAGCATCCTACTTCCTAACGGGAAGGGTCTGTTTTGGAGACGAAACAGATACAGCCAGTGCCACAGAAAATTACCGCCAGCCTTGTGCTGGTAAGGGTGAAAAGGTGCGGTAAGAGCGCACCAGCGGCTGGGTGACCAGTCCGGCTGGGTAAACCTTAGGAGTTGAAAGACCAAATAGGCTGACAGCGCCTCGCTTCGGCGGGGCTAAGGGCTGCTCGTCCGATGTCAGTGGGTAGGTCGATGGAGCCTGTGCGTGAGTGCAGGCCTAGATAAATGATAAGACGTTGGGTGCAAACTCAGCGACAGAACCCGGCTTACAGGCTTACCGTTGATGTTTTGTTTTATACTTCCGAATTCCCTGGCGCAAGCGTCCGCTTGTGCTACATTTGATCCCACAAAAACACCTGCCGTTTCTATCGGTGTAACAGCACAAACAAGTAGAGCCTTTTAAGACCTTAGCGCAGTAACAGTTGTAAAGTTGCGGCACAAGCGGACGCTTTCGCCTTAACGTAAATTTTTAATTCATGCTGTGCATCCCTGCTCATCCCGCCAATCCAGATTCAGACATTTTTCCTATTTTTACAGGAAGTATAAAGCACGAGAAATGGCAACGACACAAGACCCGGCCCTGGAGATACAGGAGCTGACGCAGAAGATAAATCACCTGAATTACCAGTATTACCAGAACAGTGTTTCGGAGGTATCGGATCTTGAGTTCGACAAGATGCTGAAGCGACTGGAAGAACTGGAAACAAAATATCCTGAGTATAAATTACCTCACTCTCCGAGCCAACGTGTAGGCGGCACCATCACCAAATCTTTTGAGACTGTGTATCACCGCTGGCCGATGCTCTCACTCAGCAATACCTACTCTGAGGAGGAACTGCGCGAGTTTGACAAGCGCGTGCGAAAGGCCGTGGGCGATGACGTGGAGTATGTGTGCGAGCAGAAGTTCGACGGTGTAGCCATTAGCCTTACCTATGAAAACGGGAAGCTGGTGCAGGGCGCCACACGCGGTGATGGCACGCGGGGCGACAATATCACGGCAAACGTAAAAACCATACGCGACATACCCTTACAAGCTGCCGACGAGGACTATCCTGCCCTGTTTGAAGTTCGGGGCGAGGTGTTTATGCCATTCCGGGTATTTGAGGAGCTAAACTTAGAACGGGAAGAAGCCGGAGAGCAGCTGCTGGCTAACCCCAGAAACGCCACCTCCGGCACCCTAAAGCAACAGGATTCCTCGGTGGTTGCCAGTCGTAAGCTGGGATGCTTTTCTTATGGCTTACTAGCTGACAATTTACCCTTCGACACCCATTCCGAGAGCCTGCAGGCCATACAGAAGTGGGGCTTTAAGGTTTCCGACACCTGGCGCAAGTGCAGCAGCATAGACAAAGTGCTGGACTACATCAACGAGTGGGAAAAGCGCCGCTCAGAGCTTCCGATTGCCACAGACGGCGTGGTGGTAAAGGTAAACAGCTATGCCCTTCAGGAAGAGTTGGGCTTTACTGCCAAAAGCCCCCGCTGGGCCATTGCCTATAAGTATGCCGCTGAAAATGCCGCCACCAAGCTGTTGGGCATGCAATACCAGGTGGGCCGCACCGGGGCTGTTACACCCGTTGCCTTGCTAGAGCCGGTACAGTTGGCCGGCACTGTGGTAAAGCGCGCCTCCGTGCACAATGCCAACGAAATTCAGCGCCTGGACTTGCGCCTGGGCGATACCGTTTTTGTGGAGAAAGGCGGCGAGATTATACCTAAGATTACCGGCGTTGACCTTGCCCAAAGAACTGACGACAGCCAGCCTATATTTTACCCAACTCACTGCCCTGCCTGCGGCACTGAGCTTGTGCGCTCAGAAGGCGAGGCACAGTTCTACTGCCCGAACGAAAAAGGCTGCGAACCGCAGATACTGGCCAAACTGGAGCACTTCATCTCCCGCAAAGCCATGAACGTGGATGAGCTCGGGCCTAAAACACTGGAGCAGCTTTACAAGGCAGGTTATGTGCGCAACGTAGCTGACCTTTACGACATTACCTTTGAGCAACTGGTGCAGCTGGACCGCATGGGTGAGAAGTCTGCCAACAACATCCTGAACAGCCTCGAAAAGTCAAAAGAGACGCCGTATGAGCGCGTGCTGTTTGCACTGGGCATCCGGTTTGTGGGCAGCACAGTGGCTAAAAAGCTGGCCGAGCAGCTCCCGGATTTGGAGGCGCTGCGTGGGGCTGCGTACGATGAGCTCGTGGCGATCAACGAGATCGGCGACCGCATCGCTAACTCTATTCTGCATTATTTCCAGGACCCGGACCATGTGGAACTGCTGGAGCGGCTAAAGGCTGCCGGACTGAAATTTAAATCAGAAAACACGGCACCGGAAGTACAGAGCAACAAGCTGGAAGGTTTAACTTTCGTGATTTCGGGCGTGTTCCAGAGCGTAAGCCGCGATGAGCTGCAACAGCTCATCATAAGCCACGGCGGTAAGGTGGTAAGCTCCATCTCCAAAAAACTATCCTACCTGGTGGCAGGAGACAAAATGGGACCGTCGAAACTTGAGAAAGCTGATAAGCTGGGTATAAAAATGCTTTCTGAAGGTGAGTTTCTGGACATGGTTAGCCAGGAGAGATAAAAAAGGGGCGGTACTGCAAACAGGTACCGCCCTTTCACTTTAACAAACAACAAACAATCAGGAAGTCTTCTTTCAAGCTACATTAGCATAGCTGCAATGCCTATCACAAAAGAGCAAACTTTATGACTTCTAAAAAACTATACTATACAAACGCCTGAAAACCATAGACCAAGTATAAAATAAGCAGGCATCTTGTTTGATCGCAACAATCAGATATTTAGTAGCAGTAATGGCCGGGTTTGTATAGAGTTGGACAGTTGATGGAAACAAATTCCATACTTTGCTTATCTTTATCTATAAAAATCTACAGCCTAACATCACTTGGATACCACATTGCCTAAAGTCAACTTAGTGTTACCGCAGGGAGCTGTCAAAAGGCGCTATACCATTGCCTTGCACGTAGCGGCCTGGGTGCTGTTTGGCGCCTGGGTATTCTACTTTCTGTATGGCAACAGCACCCTCACGTTTAGCAGGGTAATGGATGTGCTGGTCGGCCTGCTGATCAACGTCTTTATCTTTTACTTCAACTGGTATGTGCTGATATCCAGGTTCCTGGCGCGCAACCGCATCTTCTTATACATAGCAGCAGTGCTGGCCACCCTTGTGGCAGTCGCCCTGCTGCGGGCACCGCTGGACTTCTACCTGTTCCATGACTTTAACCGCGATATGACGCAGGTATACACCGGCGAACGCATCTTGCAGTATATCATGGGCGGCCTTGTGCTGACGTTTATCTCCTCTGCGCTGAAAGTAACGGGCAACTACATCCGCAACGAGCGGCGCAACAAAGAGCTGGAGACGCAGAAACTAACGGCAGAGCTGGCCTTCCTGAAATCGCAGGTGAACCCGCATTTTCTGTTCAACACCCTCAACAACATTTACTCGCTGGCCTACAAACAGCACCCCGAAACGCCGGACGCCATTATGAAGCTTTCGCTGCTGATGCGCTATATGCTGTATGAGAGCAACGACACGCTGGTGAGCCTGGAGAAGGAGGTTGACCATATCCATAATTTTATAGCACTGCAGAAGCTGCGCCTGAGAGAGCAGACAAGTATAAAATTCAATATAGACGGAGACTTGCGGGGCAAGCAGATTGCGCCTATGCTGCTGATGACGCTGGTGGAAAACGCATTTAAGCACGGGCTTGTCAGCAAAAACGAGATAGGTATTATACTTAACCTGAAGGTGCAGGATGATGCCCTGGTCTTCAGCACCATAAACAACTCCAGCCCGCATAAGAAGCGCGAGTTTGGTGGCATTGGCCTGGAGAACCTGAAGCGCCGCCTGAACCTGCTTTACGATAAGCGCCACGCGCTGACATTAGAAGAAAAAGACGGCACATTTTACGCCACCTTAAAACTATACTTCAAGCCATTAAACAAATAAAACTATGACGATCCGCTGCCTTGCCGTTGACGATGAACCCCTGGCCCTTGACATCATTGAGAGCTACATCAGTAAGTTACCCTTCCTGAAATTGGTAAAGACCTGCTCCAGCGCCACCGAGGCCATGCAGGTGCTGCAGGAAGAGCAGGTAGACCTGATGTTCCTGGATATCGAAATGCCGGAGCTAACGGGTATACAGTTTCTCAACATCCTCAAGCACCAGCCGCTGATCATCTTCACAACGGCCTACCCCGACTATGCCTTGGAAGGCTTTAACCAGGATGCCGTGGATTACCTTCTCAAGCCTATCCCCTTCGACAGGTTCCTGAAGGCCGTGACAAAGGCACAGGAGCGGCTGCAGCGTACTGGCAGTGCCCGTACTGCCGAAGTGGCTCCTGCCCCGCCCGCTGCCGCTCCAGAGCACGACTTCATGTTTGTGAAGGCCGACTACAAAACCATCCGGGTTGATTTTAAGGACATCCTCTGGATAGAGGGCCTGAAAGACTATATCATCATCCAGACAAAGGACCAGAAGATCATCACGCTGCTCTCCATGAACAAGATGATGGAAAAGCTGCCTTCCTCGAAATTTCTGCGGGTGCACCGCTCCTTTATCGTGTCGCTGCAGAAAATAGACAGCATCGAAAAAAGCCGCATCCGAATCGGCAACAAAGAAATTCCGATTGGCGAAGTATACAAAGAGGCTTTCCTGAAGTGGGTGGAGGAAAACAACATCCAGTAAAAAAGCAAAAGGCCCTGCATAAGCATGCGGGGCCTTTTGTTCAATAACTCGTATCTTTATACTAAGCGCGTCTAACGTTAACGGCGTTTAGTCCCTTTCTACCTTCCTGCAACTCAAAAGTTACTTCGTCATTTTCTCTGATCTCGTCTACTAATCCAGTAACGTGTACGAAATACTCCTGCTCTGAACTTTCGTCCTTAATGAAGCCAAAACCTTTTTCTCCATTAAAGAATTTTACTTTTCCTCTATTCATAATCTTTTTTATTGTATCTGTAAGACGTTTGAAAGCACAAAAGTGTTCATAATTTTCAAGAAATTATGAATTATTTTTTAAAGAGTTGATTAGAAGCCATTTCAGCTATATTTCAAAAGGCTATTTTGGCTCATAATGCCCAACTGGTGTCGTTAAACTTAAAACAAGGGGGTGGTAGTATAAAAGGCGGGGATGCTGTATCTTCGTCATCAGAAATTACATGCTTATGAAAACCAAACTGCTTGTGCCGATGCTGGGCCTGCTACTGTTGACGGGCTGCAGCGAGGATGAGGAGCCGGTGGTGAAGCCGACTCCGGCGCCGCAGGACCTCTGCTACCTGGAGGAGCAGCACATAGAGACAGAGAACGGCGACAGCACGATACGCTATACATACAACGACCAGAACCAGGTGGTGCAGACAGAGCACCTGAGGCAGGAGGATCTGCTGGCTATCCGAAGGTATACTTATACTTCAGAAGGCAAGCTGGCGGAGGAGCACGTGCTTAAGCCCGACAGCACCGAGGAGATGTTTATGGTGTATGCGTACGACTCAAAAGGGCGGCTATCCAGGTATGAAGTGAAGCAGGAGATACCGGGCCTGGAGACGGTGCACCGGCTATCGTCTTTTAAAGCGGTATATGATAATCAAGGGCGCTTAACCTCCGCCACCGATTACCTGTTCCTCAACAACAAAGAGCGAGCTAACGGATCTGTCACCATCAGCTACCCGATAGACAAAGCGGTGGTAGCCACTGTTAAGGGCAGGCAGGGAGAAACGCTGTACAAGGCCACAACCATAACTGATCCTGTTTCCCGCGACCCTTTGTCGGCAGTGCCGGTTTACCAACTCCGCAAACCAGGGATTGGCTACCCTAACCAGCGTTTGATGACGGAGCTGAATGCTACAAACGAGGAGGAGAACGTGCTGGAAGCCAGCTTTACCAGCGCGTATGAACTGAATGAACGGGGCTATCCTGAAACCTATACTGTTACCTATGGCGACGGGCGCGAAGTAAAATATACTTATACCTACCGCTGTTCGGAGTAAATCAGAAGACATAAAAAGGCCCGCACCTCTTTGCGACGTGCAGGCCTTTTTTGAGCTATATTTTTTAGAGTAATTTATAGAGCCTGTCCTTTAAACCGGAAGACGCCTCTATCAAAGGCAGCCTTACATACGGCTTGCACACGCCAAAGCGCTCCAGCACCGCCTTCACGCCCACCGGGTTGCCCTCCTCATACATAAGCGGGTTGATGTCCACAAAGCTGAGCAGCGTGGCTGAGGCCTGCTTAAAGTCTCCGTCCAGTGCTTGGCGCACCATGCCTGCAAACTTGCCCGGGAAGGCATTGGCAAGCACAGAGATGCTGCCCTCTGCCCCAAACGTAACCATGGGCAGCGTCAGCAAATCGTCGCCGCTGATCAGCATGAAATCCTTTGGCTTGTGCTTGGCAATGTGCATGCACTGCTCCAGGTTACCCGAAGCTTCTTTCACGCCAATGATGTTGTCGTGGTTGGCAAGCTTCAGGGTTGTCTCTCCTGTAACGTTGCTTCCCGTGCGGCCCGGCACGTTGTACAGTATAACGGGCACCGGCAAGGCATTGGCCACTTGCACATAATGCTGGTAAATGCCTTGCTGCGATGGCTTGTTATAGTACGGGCTCACCGAAAGTATGGCGTCTATACCCTGCAGGTCTGTTGCCGCCACGCTGTCCAGCACGTGCTGCGTGTTGTTGCCGCCAAGTCCATAAACCAGCGGTACCCGGCCGTTTACGTGCCTTTTCACCTGCTGCAGTATTTCGGCCTTTTCCGCTGCGGATGTGGTCACACTTTCCCCTGTGGTGCCGTTTATCACCAGGTAATCCACGCCCCCATCCAGCACAAAATCCAGCAGTTTTCGCAGCGCCTCGTAGTCTACGTCCAGCTCCTTTGTAAAAGGCGTTACCAGTGCCACGCCTGTTCCTCTTAATCGTTCTTGAATCATCCTCTTCACTTGTGAGTGCGAAGTTCAGATTATGGTTTATTATCTGCAACTATCGCACTAGGTATATCTGCATCCCCGCAAAAGATGCGACCCTCCTGCTATTATCATACATAACCGGGATGCTACCCATTTTACACCATTGGCTATACTTGGGTTATACGGGTTTAGGCTAAACAAAAGTAAGCCAGCGATTTAAGCATTCCTTCCTAGGCATTGCTGTCCGCATAGCGATCGTTTATGTCAACCGTTGCAAGCTCGTCCATCAGGTCGGCGATGTTGGCTGCGGCTGCCTCCAAAAACGCCTTTCCTTTTTCGGGGGTGGCTTCCTTAGGATTTCCGACGCCGGTGTCTTCCGTCACCATAGACCACTGCCGCTCCGCCCAGGCCCAGCCTTCGCGTATGCCCCGTATCCTGGACTTACGCTCTTTGCCCTCTCCTGCCTCCTCCAAAGGCAACACGAGGTCCGGGCGCAGGTGGAGCAGCAGGCTTGTTTCCATCTCATCGGCATGGTCGCCGGGCACGCTGAAGAACTTCTTGCGGTCGGCAGCCTGTATCCAAAAACAGCTCACCAGAAACATCTCCGGGTAGCGCAGGCCCAACTCGCGCAGCATTGGCTTAAAATCGTTGCCGCCGTGGCTGTTAATGACCAGCAGCTTCTTGATGCCCTGCCTGTTCAGCACAGCCACAATATCATCCAGTATGGCCAGCTGGGTGCTTGGGTTCAGGTTGATGTCCAGTTTAATGTCTGCCTGGCCTGTGTTCACGCCAAACGGAATGGTAGGCAGCACCATCACTTTCGTGCCGCGCTCCCAGGCTATCTTGGCAGAGGCCGCGGCAATGGCGTCCGCCTCTATCACATCGGTAGCGTAGGGCAAATGGTAGTTGTGGGCCTCCGTGGCTCCCCAGGGCAGTACAGCCAAGGACACTTCCTGTTCTTTCAGTGCTTTCCAGTTCGTTTCAGCTAAAATGTATGGTCTCATGCGGTTTTATGTTGAGTTCAAGGTAAAGATAAGATTTCCAGCCAAACTATACTTTCCTTTTTCCATTGGCTTTGTAAGAGGTGTAATCTTTACAGGCAATGACAATTGTCAGCATAAATAATTTTTCTTTGGCGGACCTTTGCCGCGTATGAGAACTTCAGCCAACAACAGGAATATCATCTACTGGCTCCTGAGCGGGGCCATACTTATACTTGCCATGGTCGTGATCGGGGGCATTACCCGGCTTACCGGCTCGGGTCTTTCCATTGTGGAGTGGAACCTCCTCTCGGGCACGCTGCCGCCGCTCTCGCACGCGGCCTGGCTCACAGCCTTCGAGAAGTATAAACAGTTTCCGGAGTACCAGAAGCTGAACATGCACATGACGCTGGCAGGCTTCCAGCAGATTTTCTGGTGGGAGTACCTGCACCGCCTGCTCGGCCGACTGATAGGATTCGTATTTATACTGCCGTTTTTATACTTCGTATGGAAGGGGTGGGTAAAGGGATGGCTGCTGCGCCGGCTCCTGTTTATACTTGCTTTAGGCATGGCGCAAGGGCTGATGGGGTGGCTGATGGTAAAAAGCGGCCTGGTTGACAACCCGCACGTGAGTCATTTTCGGCTGGCGGCGCACCTGTGCCTGGCGCTCACGCTCATCGGCGTCATTCTATGGACCGTGGCAGACCTAAAGTATGGCAGAACCCGGCAACGTTCTGCATCGGCAGCAACGCTTAGCTTAGGAGCCAATATTATACTTGCAGCCATCGTGGCACAAATTATACTGGGCGCTTTTGTAGCAGGGCTGAAAGCGGGCATTTCCTACAACACCTACCCGCTCATGCAGGGCGAGTTTTTCCCGTCTGGTGTTTGGCAGCATGTAGATTGGCAGGAGACGCTGGAGAATGGCGTGGTGGTGCAGTTCGCCCACCGTTGGGTGGCCATACTTGTACTGATAGCGGTAGCATCCTTTTCACTTCGCGTATGGCGGGAAGATGGCATCCGGATCGTGAAGCGGCACACGCAGCTCCTGCTGCTGGCCTGCCTGGCGCAGGTAGCCTTGGGCATTGCAACGCTGGTGCTGGCAGTGCCGGTAGGCCTGGGCGTGCTGCACCAGGTGGTGGCCGTAGTGCTGTTTGCCGTGGCCTTACTGCTGGTGCACCGCCTAAAGTATATCGTAGCGAGTTAATCCTTACAGCTGAGCGCGCGTAAAAACTCCTGCCCCGGTTTGCAACCGGGGCAGGAGTTTTTCTATCTTCACCAAAACAACGAAAGCCATGCTCAAGATCGGCCTCCTCTCCGACACCCACTCCTACCTCGACGACCAAATCCTGCGCCACCTCTCCGACCGCGACGAAATATGGCATGCCGGGGACTTTGGAAGTATGGAAGTGTCGGACAGGCTGCAGCAGCTGGCGCCGCTGCGTGGGGTGTATGGCAACATTGATGATGCAGCCATCCGGCAGGTGCACCCAAAGGTAAACCGCTTTGAGGCGGAAGGTCTGGACGTGCTGATGACGCACATTGGCGGTTACCCGGGCAAATATCACCCCGACGTGCGCAACATAATAAAGCAGCACCCGCCGCAGCTCTACATCACCGGTCACTCGCACATCCTCAAAATCATGACGGACAAGAGCCTGAAAAATTTGCTGCACATTAACCCCGGCGCGGCAGGCAGGCACGGCTTCCACAAGGTCCGGACGATGGTGAAGTTTAGTATAACTGATGGCAAGGTACAGGACCTTCAAGTTGTGGAGCTAGGCAAGCGGGCATAAAAAAAGTGTGCCTGCTTTAGCAAACACACTTGAAGTCTTGTTTAGTAAGCCGCCGCCATTCGCTTTAAACAGCAGCGGCAGCAGATGGACTTACTCTCTCGGGAAATAAAGATTACTCAGCGGCAGCTTCTTCTTTCTGCTCAGCTGGCTTGTTTTTTGGAGCCTCACCGAACTGCGTTCTCAGCTCATCCATGTCAACATTCTTGATAACTGGCGTCAGCAGCAGCTGCTTAATTTTAGCTTGCTTGTTGTTAGCTCTTGCCTTATTCTTGCGATCTTTTCTTTTTAGTCTAGTAACTCCCATCGTTGCAATGTTTTTTTAATTTGAAGGGCAAAAGTAAGTTATTATTTTTACAATGTAAAGTTTTTTCCGAAAGCAAATTCATGATACAAACAATAGACCTCCGCTCCGACACCGTAACCAAACCTACGCCAGAAATGCTGCAGGCCATGTTTGCCGCTCCTGTTGGCGACGATGTATACGGCGAAGACCCCACTGTTAATGCCTTGGAAGCCAAAGCTGCCGCGATGTTTGGCCTCGAAGCAGGCCTCTTCTGCCCCTCCGGCACTATGACGAACCAGATCGCCATTAAAGTGCACACGCAGCCGCTTACCGAAGTAATCTGCGACGTGACGGCCCACATTCACCAATATGAAGGCGGGGGCATTGCCTTCAACGCTGCGGCTTCCACCGCGCTGGTGCACGGAGAGCGGGGCAAAATGCTGCCACAACAGGTTGAGGCCAACATCCGGCCCCTCGACAATGTGCACTTCCCTGAAACCAGGCTGGTAGCCCTTGAGAACAGCTGCAACAAAGGCGGCGGCTCCTTTTATACTTTAGAAGAGATTGCGGCTATCTCCCAAGTTTGTAAGCGCCACCGCCTGGCCCTGCACCTGGATGGCGCCCGCGTATTTAACGCCCTGGCCGCTTCCGGCGATGCTGCCAAAGATTACGGTTTATACTTTGACAGCATCTCTGTTTGCCTTTCAAAAGGCCTGGGAGCACCGGTTGGCTCCGTCTTGCTGGGTTCCCAAGACTTTATCAAGCGGGCCCGAAGAGTGCGCAAAGTATTGGGCGGCGGCATGCGGCAGGCCGGCTTCCTGGCCGCTGCCGGCATCTATGCCTTGGATAACCACCTAGAGCGGCTGCACGAAGACCACCGCCGGGCCAAAGAACTGGAGCAGGCACTGCTGCAAACAAATTATGTAGCGTATGTGATGCCCGTGGAGACCAACATCGTTATCTTTAAATTGAACGAACGCACAACGGATGCAGCTTTTATTCAGGCACTGGCGAAGTATAACATCATTGCCTCCAGTTTCGGCCCGCAGATGATCCGCTTCGTTACGCACCTGGACATCACCGAAGAGATGCACCAACACCTGCTGCAGGTTTTAGCTTCCCTGGGCAAGGAGAAGGTGAAGGCGTAGGATATTAGAAGTGCCTCAACCCCTAGCTTCAAGGAGGAATCGGTGTTGAGGCGCTTCATTTCAAATAAACCTGCCGCAAGCTTTCTACTTGTAGCTTGCCAGGGTATTGAGCTTGCAACTCAACTGGGCCAGCGCCCAAATGATAGCTGGTCACAAGCGAGGATGCGCGCGTCTGCCCTTTCATGGTGCATTACCTTCTTCTCTATATCTATAAATATTAAAAACTATGAATGCCTCCTTCCCTACCCCTGAAATAATGGCCGCCTTTGCCGCTGATCCAATCATCTGCGGCATTATCCAAAACAGTCAGCCTTTGGAGTCTTCCCGATCCGAAGATTTATACTTTAAGCTATTGGGTTCCATAGTGTCGCAGCAACTGAGCACCAAAGTGGCGGCAGTAATTTTCAGGCGGTTCAGAGAGCTGTTTCCTGAAGAGTACCCGCACCCGGAACTCGTACTGGCTGCACCCGACGAGCAATTGCGAAGTGCCGGCCTCTCCTTCCAAAAAATTGGGTATGTGCGCAACGTGGCTGCCTTTGCCGCCGAAGGCAACCTGCAGCACGCCACCATAGATGCCATGGAGGACGAGGATCTGATCCGGCACCTGACGCAGATTAAAGGCGTGGGCCGCTGGACCGTAGAGATGCTGCTCATGTTCGCCCTGGAGCGGCCCGATGTTTTTCCTGTGGATGACCTGGGGATACAGAACGCCATGAAGCGGCACTATGGGCTGGAGGCTACCGGCAAGGCACTGCGCCTGCAGATGCAGCAAATTGCGGAAAACTGGCGCCCATACCGCACCATTGCCAGCAAATACCTCTGGCAGTCGTTGGATAACATGCCGAAGTAGTGGCTACATATTTTCAGGTAGGATTGTTTGCAAAGTCATACCTTATCAGGATATTGTGTCTGTTATATAAAGGCAATCCTATGCTGTACCTCATAAAAAGACTAAGCAAACTTACAGGCATCTTGCTGCTACTGGCGCTACTGGCAGGCTGCGAAAAAGAAGAAAGTACTACCGCATTTACCGGAAAAGTAATAGACCTAGACACAAGCCAACCTGTTTCCGACACGAAAGTAAACTTGTTGATTTGGAATGGCTTTTCGAGTGAAACTAGTCTTACAACACCTGAAGTTATAGAAGGGAGCACCAACAGTAAAGGAGAGTACAGCTTTGCAAAAAAATCTCGTGAGGGCCAAACAATTTATTGGGTGGCTCCTGAGAAAGTGGGATACGTGGAGGTGAAAGATGCGATAGGTAAACTGATAAAGCCACATGAACGAAATGTGCTGGACACCTACTTGGCCAAAGCCTCTTATCTCAAATTAAATATAAACAAGACATCCGCAGCTAGTCCCGATAAAGATTTAAAAGTAACACTTTCATATCCGCACGATGCATCGGCCCCTCCATTTCCTGGAACGATGTATAGTGCAGAAATCTTTAACTACAATGCAGTGGTTCCAACGGCAGAGCTATTGCGCGGCTTTTACTTTAAACGAACCCCATTCGTTCTTCTAAGTTGGGAAGTAACAACAGAGAGCGCTACAGAAAACAAAAGAATCCGTATCCCACTTGTAGAGCGCGATACCGCTTTTTACGAAATCAGCTATTGATTTATACTTCAGGCTGAGACCAATCCGGAAGTTGGCAAACCGGACAAGTATAAAGTATAAATTACGCCGCCACCTTCTTTTCTTTTTCCTTCGCCACCCGCTGCAACATCTTCAGCACCAGTTCTTCGGTACCCGAGAGGTATTTTGATTTTGGCTTGGTGGCATCGTGGCGCTTGAGGTAGTTCATCAGCCTGTCCTCCCGGAAAAGGTTTACTACCTCCGGATGGATATAGTATTTGCTGCAAACGCTGGGTGTATTGCCCAAACCATTGGCAACATCTTTTACAGCGGCTTTAATGGCTTTTTCTTTGTCCAGTTCAGGCTGCTCGTCCAGTACATTTTCCAAGCACTCTACCATGCGCACCGTGCCGCCCCAGGTCCTGAAGTCTTTCGCCGTGAAATCATACTTGGTGGCCTCGCGCAGATACTCGTTCACATCTCCCGACTCCAGCGTCTGCCGCTCCCCGTTCTCGTCGTAGTACTGAAATAAATCATAACCAGGAATGTCCCTGCACTTTTTAACCAGCCGGGCCAGGCGCCTGTCTTTCAGGTCTACTTCCTGCGCCACCCCTTTTTTGCCTACAAAAGAGAACTTTAAGCTGCTGCCGTTTATCTTCACGTGCTTATCGCGCAATGTGGTTAGTCCGTAGGATTTATTTGCCTTTGCATAGTTCCGGTTGCCAATCCGGATAAGTGCATTGTCCATGATGGTGAGTACAAGGGCCGTCACCTTATGGCGGTCCAGTTGGCGAGAGCTGATATCCTGTTCCAGCCGCTCACGAAGCCTCGGAAGCGCCTGCCCGAACTCGATCATACGACCGAATTTTGTCAGGTTGCGGGCCTGTTGCCACTGCGGATGGTAAATATACTGCTTTCTCCCCTTCGCGTCGCGCCCCGTTACCTGCAGGTGCCCATTGGGAGACTTGCAGATCCATACCTCGGTCCAGGCCGGTGGAATAACCAGCCCCTGCAGTCTGGATATTTTTTTTTCATCGCTTATCTTTTCGCCTTTCTCATCAAGGTAATAATATCCTTTACCGGCTTTTTTGCGGGTATACCCTGGCTTGGCATCAGAAGTATAGCGCAGGCCAGCCCAGGCTGCCGACTTACTTGGGTCAGCGTATAGTTCGTGAATTTCTTTTTTCGTCATCGTCAGAGGCTTCTTCTTAACACGGCCTCAGAGATTCATACTTTAGTTCGGTGCTAAAGTTGTACTATTTTCTGCTAGGCTGACGTATAAATTTCATAGCTGGCTGAATGGCGCGTAAAGGTTACTACCTGTGCCTACCTTCGTAACCCTATCCCTCCCCCGAAACAAGCCGGGAGATTTCTGCAGACAATTAACCCACCCCTTAGAGCTACGCTCGCTACCTTCGAACTCCCGTTCTCGGTAGTCCAGAGTAGGGGAATTTACCCCACCCCAGCCCTCCCCTAAAAACAGGGGAGGGAGCTAGGTTCTGGTTGCATAAGCTGTGGCTATTGAATTTATCCCAGTCCTTGGGTGGGGTTAGGGGCCCTCGACAAGAGCGCCTTCTAGATTTCCGGTGACGAGCGACAGCGAGGCATTGCGACGCAGGAGCAAAGGAAATGTAGACAGCGCGATGCCCTAATCGAGGGCCCCTACCCCCAGGACGAGGCCTCCCGGCCTCGGAGGGAGCCAAAGTTGGAAATGCAGCGAAAGGAATGAAAGACTGAGGATAAACAGAAGCTAGAAAAGATAGCTGAGTTCACGTTGCAGGAAGCGCCGGCTAAATGAGGCCTTGCGCCAGAGAAGGCTAGGGAAATACAGCCTGTTCGCAGCATCAGCAACCAGCGCCATTTCATACTTCCGTTTTCTCCTCTATCTTTACAGCCGCTTTATACTTGTATCAAAAACATGCACAAGAACATATCCTACCTCTATGCCTTTTTCGGCTTCTTTCTGCTTGGCTGCGGTGTTGTGGCCGTAGACCTGGCCGGCGAACAAGCCAATACTGCTCTTTTCACAGGCGCTGCCGGTGGCCTGATAGGACTGACAGCAGGGCATTTTCTGAACAGGGGTAAACGCTGGGGATTCATACTTGGCACGATAGAGGCCGGTTTGCTTACGCTGCTGCTAGGATGGCGTGCTGCCACCTACTTTATCCGCCTGCTCAGCATTGTGCAGCAGCCACAAGGCCCAGACGCAACAGAAACCGCAGGGATGGCGTTTCTGCTCACCACAGCCATGCTGGTCATTTCACTGCTTACCCTTACGGTTTCCGTGATGTTTGCTAAACAAGTTTTCAGCGAAACAAAATAGCGGTTCGTCTATATTATTTTCAAATTTCACCTCCCATTTGCTATATTGTTAGGTAAACATTCACCTAAACATTATAGCACATGATGAACAAAACCGTGCTGAGCATCCTGCTTACCGCTAGTGTGGTAAGCGTAGCCGAAGCTCAGACCAAACTCGTAGAAAAGGTTACCAGGCAAGGCGACGAGCTGGTGATTCCTTATACAAAGTATAAACTCCCGAACGGCCTTACCCTGATCGTGCACGAAGACCACTCCGACCCCGTGGTGCACGTGGACGTAACCTACCACGTTGGCTCTGCCCGCGAGGAAGTGGGCAAGTCTGGCTTCGCGCACTTTTTTGAGCACATGATGTTCCAGGGCTCCGACAACGTGGCCGACGAGGAACACTTCAAGATCGTTTCCGAATCGGGTGGCACGCTAAACGGCTCCACCAACCGCGACCGCACCAACTATTACGAAACCATCCCCAGCAACCAACTGGCCACCGCTCTGTGGCTGGAGGCTGACCGCATGGGCTTTTTGCTGGACGCCGTAACGCAGCCAAAGTTTGAGGTGCAGCGCGAGACGGTGAAGAACGAGCGCGGCCAGAACTACGACAACCGCCCCTACGGTCTGGTCTACGAGATGACCTCCAAGAACCTCTACCCCTATGGCCACCCCTACTCCTGGACCACTATCGGCTATATCGAGGACCTTAACCGCGTAAACGTGAACGACCTGAAGAACTTCTTCCTGCGCTGGTACGGCCCAAACAACGCTACGCTTACTGTGGGCGGCGACGTGAAGCCGGAGGAAGTGGTGAAGCTGGTGGAGAAATACTTCGGGTCCATACCTGCCGGACCTGCCGTGCAGGACATGAAGCCGCAGGTAGCCAAGCTTGACAAGGATCGCTACGTGAGCTACGAGGACAACATCCGTTTCCCGATGCTGCGCATGACCTTCCCTACCCCGGAGTCGGGGCACAAGGATGAGCCGGCGCTGGATGTGCTGGCCGAGATCCTGGGCCAGGGCAAAACCTCCATCTTCTACAAGAATTTTGTGAAGGAGCAGAAAGCCATGCAAGCCTCTGTGTACAACTCTACTTCTGAGCTGTCCGGGGAGTTTAGTGTTACAGTAATGGCATACCCGAATACACCGCTGGCGCAGTCGGAGGAGTTGGCGCGCAAATCTATCGCTGAGTTTGAGACACGCGGCATCAACGATGAGGACTTGCAACGCTTTAAGGCGCAGGCCGAGTCGAGCCTGATCAACCGCATGGCCAGCGTGAGCGGCAAAGTATCCCAACTCGCTTATTACGAGACCTTCCGCAACAACCCGAACTACATTCAGGAGGAGCTGAAACGCATACAGGCCGTTACAAAGGAGGATGTGCAGCGCGTGTACAACCAGTACATCAAAGGCAAGCCTGCCGTTATACTTAGCGTGGTGCCAAAAGGTAAGTCCGATTTACTGGCGAAGGCGGTTAACTATACCATCTCGAAGGAGGGTTACACTGCCGGTGCAGACGAGTACAGCGGCCTGAAGTATACAAAAGCTGTCGATACCTTTGACCGCACACAGCGGCCAACGTCCGGCAAAAATCCGGTAGTGGCTGTTCCGGATTACTACACGGGCAAGTTCAAAAACGGGCTGGAGTTTATCGGCACCAATTCCAACGAACTCCCAACTGTAACCCTGCAGCTTTCGATTAAGGGCGGCCACCGCTTGGAAGCGAAGACACCCGAAAAAGCTGGCATTGCCTCCCTGACAGCCGACATGCTGAACGAGGACACAGAAAACTATACTTCCGAGGAGTTCAGCAACGAGCTGGACAAGCTGGGCAGCTCCATCCGCATCGGCTCGGGCAGCAGCGAAACCTACATTATGGTGCAATCGCTGAAGAAGAACCTGGATAAGACACTGGCCCTGCTCGAAGAGCGTCTGTTCCGTCCCAAGTTTACGCAGGAGGATTTTGACCGCCTGAAAAAGCAGCAGCTGGAGGCCATCGCCAACCAGGCTACCCAGCCAACGGCCATCGCCAACAATGTATACAGCAAGCTGCTTTACGGCGAGGGCAACATCATGGCCATCCCGGCAGCGGGCACCGAAGAGACAGTGGCAAACATCACGCTGGAGGACGTAAAGCAGTTCTACAACGCCAACTATTCTCCGTCGGTATCACAGCTGGTGGTAGTTGGAGACATTTCTGAAAAAGAACTGACCGGCAAGCTCGACTTCCTGAAGAAATGGAAGAAAAAGAGCGTGCAGCTGCCTGCCGATGTAAAAACACCTGCTGTCGAAAAGACCCGCATTTACCTGGTGGACAAGCCGGGCGCGGCGCAGTCTGAGATCCGCATTGGGTACATGGCCAAACCTTATGACGCCACCGGCGAGTACTACAAACTGGGCCTGATGAACTACAACCTGGGAGGTGCCTTTAACAGCCGTATCAACCTGAACCTGCGCGAAGACAAAGGCTATACGTATGGAGCCCGCTCTTACTTTAGCGGCAGCGAGTATGTTGGGCCGTTTACTGCTTCGGCAGGCGTACGTGCCGATGCTACGGCCGAGTCTGTAACCGAGTTCATGAAAGAGCTTACCGATTTCCAGAAGAACGGCATCAAAGAGGATGAACTTCAGTTCATGAAGAGCTCTATTGGCCAGGCGGATGCCAGGCAATACGAAACGCCCTACCAGAAGGCTGGCTTCCTGGGCCGCATCCTGGAGTATGACCTGAAAAAGGACTTCGTGAAGAAGCAGACCGATATACTGCAGAACATCACCAAGCAGGAGATTGACGCACTGGCCGCCAAAAACCTGCCGGTAAACAACATGCACATTGTGGTGGTGGGCGACAAGCAAACGGTGCTACCGAAGCTGGAGGCCCTGCACTACGAGATCGTGGAACTGGACACTGACGGCAACCCGATTGGCAGCACCTCAGCCAAATAAATTGCTTTTTCTGTAAGCAAAGAGCCTCCGCCTTGCGGGGGCTCTTTTATTTTGTATAGTTTTATCGGAGGTTTATCTGAAACCCTGCCAGCGCCGGCTATCGTAAAGCAGGATGCTATGGGCGATGCAGTGGCCGTTTAACATCAAAGTATACAAGAACACCTGTGCTGCACGTTGCACCCATTAGAACCCTTAACTATAACATGAAAAAACCAATGTACCTGCCAGTATGGTTGCTGGCACTTGTAAGCTTGCTGTTTTTAGGCAGCTGCGACGGAAATGATGGCGTCATTTTTTCTATTCAGGATGATATTAACCTGGGGCAGCAGGTGGCCGAGGAGGTAGACTCCACGTACCGCGCACAGGGCACGCTGCTGGAGCGCAACAGCTCCAATGCGAATGTGCAGAAAGCCTATCAGAGCCTGGACCGTATCGTGAATCGCGTACTCACCTCCGGCGAGGTAAAATACCAGCAGGAATTCCCATGGACGGTCAAGATCATCAAAGATGATGAAACGCTTAACGCCTTTGCCACACCGGGCGGCCATATTTACGTGTTCACGGGCATCCTCAAGTTCCTGGATGATGAGGACCACCTGGCGGGCGTGCTGGCCCACGAAATTGCGCATGCCGACAAGCGCCACAGCGTAAAACAGCTGCAACGCCAGTACGGCATTTCCCTGCTCCTGACAGTGGCTTTAGGAAACAACCCCAGCACCTTGCGCCAGATCGCTACCCAACTTACCGGCTCCTTGGCCGGACTCAAGTTTAGCCGTGATGCTGAGACCGAGGCAGACGAGATGTCGGTGCAATACCTGGGCGGCACAGACTATTATGCCTGCGACGGAGCTGCCGGCTTTTTCGTGAAAATGGAGCAGGAGTCACAGCAGGGAGGCACGCCGGAGTTCCTGAGCACGCACCCCAACCCCGACAACCGCATTCAGAACATAGAACAGCGAGCAGAGGAGCGCGGCTGCAGCACCTCCACCGCCCCCGACAGTGACCTGCAGCAGCTTAAATCAGCACTAGGACTATAAGTATGCACTGCCTGCCCTTACCGGCAGGCAGTGGCTTTTAAAGTATAAACTATGAAAAATTTAAAGCACAACCTGGCCAAAGCCATACTTCGTGGGGAGGAAAAACTGGATCTGCTGACCTTTGAGCTAAAGAACAAGCTCCGCATGAACCGCCCGCTACAAATCGTGACCTACCGCAGCTATGGCACCCCGGAACGTCTCTACGTAAAAGGGCGCGTGCTCACCGACAAAGGCATCACCCACTCCGAAGAAAATGACACAACCTGGGAGAACCTGCTGAACATGTACCGACGCTTCGAGAGCGATGAAATACCCAACGCGCGCGTGCAACTGTGCCTGCAAAACGAGGAGCACCACATCACCACCGACCAGGAAGGTTATTTTGTGATGAACCTGAAGCCTGAAAAGCCGCTGCAGCTGGAGGATATCTGGCATCCGATCGACATTGCCCTGACCGATGCCCCCGTCCATAACTTTGAGCCCGGCATTACAGAAACGGCCTACGTGCTGGTGCCGCCGCCTGACGCAGAGTATGGCATTATCTCCGACATCGACGATACCATTGTGCGCACCGGCGCCACCAGCCTGCTCCAAACGGGCAGAAACGTTCTGCTAAACAACGCGCACACCCGCATCCCTTTTCATGGGGTGTCGCAGTTTTACCGCTCGCTGCAACTGGGCCGCAACGGCAAGCGCAACAACCCCTTCTTCTACGTCAGCTCCAGTCCCTGGAACAATTACGACCTGCTCTATCATTTCCTGGAGCTCAACGAGATTCCGCAGGGGCCGCTCCTGCTCCGCGACTTTGGGATTGACGAGAACAAGCTGGGCCACTCGGACCACATGAGCCACAAGTATAAAGAGATCGAAAACATCCTGATCACCTATCCACACCTGAACTTTGTGCTGATTGGGGACAGCGGCCAGCAGGATGCGCCTATTTATCACGAGGTGGTGAAAAACTATCCAGGCCGCATCATGGCCATCTACATCAGGGACGTGAACATTGCCAAACGTACCCAGGCGGTGCAGAAAATTGCCGATGCCTTGAAGCAAGACGGCAAGGTGGAGATGGTGCTGGTTAAAAATACGGCCGCCGCTGCCGCCCATGCCGCCGATAAAGGCTTTATACATTCTGAAGAAGTGCAGGAGGTAGAGAAAGAGGCCGCAATAGACGAAAAAGGCGACGAAGCCTAACACGCTCGTTGCATACGCATGCTTCTTTTAAAGCATACATTATAATTCTATACTGAAATAAAAAAACACCCACATGGTAGAAGAGCTCTGGTACAAAAACGCGATCATTTACAGCCTCGACCTGGAAACCTTTATGGATTACAACGGCGATGGCGTAGGCGACTTCGAAGGGCTTGCCCGCCGCCTCGACTACCTGCACGCCATGGGGGTGGACACGCTGTGGCTGGCTCCCTTTCAGCCCACGCCCAACAAAGACAACGGCTACGACATTAAAGACTATTATGGCGTAGACCCGCGGCACGGTTCCAGCGGCAACTTTGTAGAGTTTATGCACCAGGCCAATAAGCGCGGCCTTAAAGTGATTATCGACCTGGTGGTGAACCATACTTCTGACGAGCACCCATGGTTTCAGAATGCGCGCAGTGGCAAAGACGCCAAACTTCGAGACTGGTACATTTGGTCAGAAAAGAAGCCCTCGGACTGGGATGAGGGCATGGTATTTCCGGGTGTGCAGGAAGCCACCTGGACCTATGATAAAAAAGCTAAGGCTTACTACTACCACCGCTTCTACAAATTTCAGCCAGACCTGAACGTTAACAACCAGGAAGTGCGGGACGAGATCTGCCGGATCATGGGTTTCTGGATCGAGCTTGGCGTGGCGGGCTTTCGGGTGGATGCCGTGCCTTTTCTGCTGGAAACCCCGGCTCCCGGACCTCCCAAGCCGGAGCTAAAATTTAATTACCTGCGCGAGCTGCGCCGGTTTCTGCAATGGCGGCGCGGCGACGCCGTTTTTTTGGGCGAGGCAAACGTGCTGCCCGAAGAGACCAAGAAATACTTCGGAGAGGAGGGCGAGGGCATCCACATGATGTTTAACTTTTATGTGAACCAGCACTTGTTCTACGCCCTGGCCACCGGAGACACAGCCCCGCTCATAGAAGCCCTGGAGAAGACGCGCCTGCATTCGCCGGTGTCGCAGTGGGCGCACTTCCTGCGTAACCACGACGAGTTGGACTTGGGGCGCCTTACAGAGGAGCAGCGGCAAAAGGTGTTCGCCCGCTTTGGACCTGATGAGGACATGCAACTGTACGGGCGCGGCATTCGCCGGCGCCTTTCTACCATGCTGGGCAACCGGCAGCAAAGCGAGCTGGCTTACAGTTTGATGTTCTCGCTGCCCGGTACCCCTGTAATACGCTATGGCGATGAGATAGGCATGGGCGACGACCTGGACCTGAAAGAGCGCAGCGCGGTGCGTACGCCGATGCAGTGGTCAGCCGACAAGCAGGCAGGATTCTCAGCGGCCGACAAGCTTATTCACCCGGTGATTGACAAAGGACCTTATGGTTATGAGCATGTAAACGTAGACAGGCAGCGCCGCACTCCCGACTCACTGCTGAACTGGATGACCACTATGGTGCGCCTGCGCCACGAGTGCACAGAAATAGGTTGGGGCGATTGGGAAATTTTGGACACCGGCAACCCATCGGTGCTGGGCATGCACTACCACTGGCAGGGCAGCTCGCTCCTCATCCTTCACAACTTCGGAGAAAAAGCCTGCGAGGTGATCATCGACCTGAAAACGATAAAGATAGGAGAACTCATAGACCTCATGCGCCTGGAAAGCTGCACTGCCGACAAAAAAGGCCGCCATACGATTAACCTCGAAGCATACGGCTACAGGTGGTTCAGAGCAGAAGGGCTAACCCACTTGATGAAGAAGAGTTAGCCCCGCCGCAAGGTTAGGCAGAGTTACGCTCTGCGTTGATAATGCCGAAGGAGCAGCGGACCACCAGCTTTTCGTATACTTTTTTGGCTTCGTCGCCTGGCTTCGCTTCTTCCAGTTCCCGTATCTTAGCCAGTGCAAACTGCTGAATGGTGATGAGCGGCATTTCGATGCGCTGCCGCATCTGTATCGACATTTCATCCATCGGTTTATCTGCCATCAGGGTGTCAGCCTCCGCCAGCATCAGCACATACTTTTTGGTGCGCTCATACTCTTCAAAGATCAGTTTCCAAAGCTGGCCATACTTCGGGTGGTCTGCCAGGTAGGCTGTCACCGGGAAGAAGCATTTCTTCATGGCCATTTCACAGTTATCGAGCAGGGTTTTGAAGAAGAGGGAGCTTTTGTACAGCTGCTGTAGTTTCTCCCAGTCTCCGCGGCGGTGCAGTTCTTCCAGCGCCCTCCCCACACCGTAGTAGCCGGGCAGGTTCTGCTTCAGCTGGCTCCAGGAGCCCACGTATGGCACCGCCCGCAAGTCATCCAGGTTGAGTTTGCCTGCTTTGCGCTTGGATGGACGGCTGCCAATGTTGGCTTCGCCGTAGTAACGGAGCGGGCTTACGTAGGTAAGGTACTCCAGAAACACCGGCTGCTCCTTTAGCTCTTTGTAAGCCCCGAAACTCACCTCTGCCAGTTCCTGCAGCAGGGCATCTTCTTCCTGATTCAGCGTCGTTTTTTTCCTGTTGTAAAGGGAGTTGCTGAGCCCCGCATACAGGAGCTGCTCCAGGTTATACTGCGCCACGCCCACAGCCCCGAAGTTAGAGCTGACCGTCTGCCCCTGAATGGTAAGTTGAATTTCCTTATTGGCGATGTTGCTGCCCATAGAGGCATAGAACTGCTGCGTTTTACCGCCGCCGCGTGCAGGAGGCCCTCCCCTGCCGTCAAAGAAAATCACTTCGATGCCATACTCCCGGCTCACTTGCGTTAGCGCTTCCTTGGCTTTGTAGATGCTCCAGTTGGCCATCAGGTAACCACCATCTTTGGTGCCGTCCGAAAAGCCCAGCATGATGGTTTGCACTTTGCCGCGCCTGCCCAGGTGGCTTCGGTAGCTTTCGTTTTCATACAGCTCCCGCATCACCTCGGCCGCCTCCCGCAGGTCTGTGATCGTCTCAAACAGCGGCACAATATCCACGGTGAGGGCTTCTGGTTGCCAGCCGCCCAGGCGGAACAACGTATAAACCTCCAGCACATTCAATGCGCTGGTGCAGTGGCTGATGATGTACCGGTGACAACCTTCCTCTCCGTTCAGCTCTTGTATGGTTTTAATGGCCTGAACACTAGCAATCGTATCCTGCAGCAGATCATCTTCGGCAAAGAGATCATGATTTATACTTTCCTCCACCTTCAACAGCGCTTCGATTTTCTGCTCATCCGTTAGTTGCCGGTAATTCGAAGGCAGCAAGTTTGTTCGCTCCGACAGCTCTTCGTACAGATGCGCATGCACCGAGGAATCCTGCCGGATATCGAGGGAGGCGAAGAAAAGGCCGAACAGCTCTACCTTTATCAGCAAAGCCTCCACCTGGCTCAGGAACAAACTGTTATGCTCTTCAATCAGCAGCTTTTTTATCTCCTGCAGCGAGCTTATTATTTGCTCTTGTTTCAGGTCCAGCTTGTAACCGGGTACAAACAGGTTGTTGTAGAGCCTTGTTTCCAGGTCGCGCAGCACATCCTCCACTCCCCTAAATGTTAAGCGGCGCTTGAGGCTGCGCACATCCATGTAATAGGCCCGTATAATAGCCCCGCGCAGCGCATCTGCCACTTTCAGCGTCGTATCGGCTTTTACAAAGGGGTTGCCGTCGCGGTCTCCGCCGGGCCAGAACCCCATGCGTACCATTTTGGAGCCCATCCGCACCGCGTCCGGAAACTGCGCAGATAGGTATGATATGATATTGCCGGCGGCACGGTAGAACACATTGCCCAGGAACCAGATCAGGCTCACCGCTTCTTCGTAGGGTGTTGGTTTTTCTTTTTTGAAGAACGGCGTTTTGCCCAGCTGCCTCAGGTAAGAATGCACCAGCGAGGTGTTATCAGCTGCAAGTGCTTTGGAGAGGTCGTTGATGATGCCAAGCACGCTGCTGGGGTAAAACTGCGTAGGGTGTGCTGTTAAAACCATCCGCACCGAAAAATCGCGCAGCTTGGCCGCCAGCTTCTCCTGCAGTTTGTCCTGCACCACCACCGCCCCCAGCTGCTTCAGCGTTCCGATGCCGTGCATGTCGTGGGTTTGGGTAAAGGCTGCCTCCTCCAAGGCGTCGAACAGCACCACCTGCCGCTCGGCATACTGCACAAACCGAAACAGCAGATCGTTCTGCTCCTGCTCGGAAGTATAACTGGTGTACTGGCTGAAGAAGCTTTGGATGATCTCCTGCGGACTCAATTGGCGGCTGTAGCCTTCCTCACAATGCAGTAGCAGCAGCGAGAGCAGCACCCCCGTCTTTTCTACCCGCTGAAAAGGCAGCGAAGAGAACAGGCTGTTGTACATCTCATATCGTGTGCCGACAAGCGTCAAAAAGGTGTCCAGGTTGTTGTCGGTGCGAGACGGAGTAGAAGAAGTGTTCATAGGGCTACAAGTATGTTTTACCTCTTTAAGGTAGCAAAAAATATGTGGAATAGAAGCATTTATACGTTAAAGCTTGCTGCTATTGCCGCAGGCGCGGAAGTTTTACTCCTGCTTCAGCGCTTCTTCTACCTCCCGTGCTGTGGCGCTGTGCCAGTACCTTCTGTACTCAGTCTCATCGGTTGTGTGCGGTGCCGGCTGAAGGTCCGGGGCAATGGCATGCAGCGCCTCTTCCAGTGCCTGGTAGGGGCGATACCCTACTATTTTTACTCCCTTATCTTCCCCTGCGCGCCGCATCGTGAGCGCCGGAAAACGTGACAGGCCGTGCAACCGCACCTGCTTCAAATCCTCTTCAAAGGCGTGGCGCGCCTCCTGCCCGCTCAAATCTTCCTGGAAGCGATCAAGATCCAATATCTCCGGGTTTTCCTCGGAAAGTTCCTCGCCTACCTGCTGCAGCACTTCCCACCTGGCAATGTTCTGCCCGTGCAGCATCACTGCCTCCCGCACCCGCCGCAGGTAATTCTCAGCCGCCACTCCTGACTGCAGCCCCGCCGCCTTTACGGCAATGCAGGCAGGAAAAGAAGAGGCCGGCGGGTCTTCGTACCATAGTTTATCTTGAAGGGGCATGCCGGAAATATACTTTGCCTCCATCCAGAGCGGCCCCATCTGCAGCGGCCGGCTGATAGCGTTCATGGGATCGTTGAAGCTGTCCCAGTTGGGTATGAGGCCACCCATGCGGTACTGCCATTTAATTTTGCCCCTGTACATAAAGCGCAGCTTGCGCCACTGCGGCTCCAAGGCCCAGCTCCAGCAGCAAAGAGGGTCGGTGTAGTACACAACCTCCACCGACCCTGCCTCTTGAATGTCTGAAAATTTGTTTTCGTCTTTAGCCATTAGCGATATTTAACCTACTTCATGGAATTTTGTGGATAGGCACACCACTGATTTTCTCCACTTGGTACGGCTGCTTTCACTTTTTGGCTGCGCTCTTTGCTCAACGCTTTGTCTTTGCTACTCACCGACTCCATCGTTCGGTCTGTGCCTGTAGGTTTGTGGTTAACCATGCCGTTGGTTTCCACCACATGGCTGAACGGCTCTTCCACATACTGCCAGGTTTCCCCAAGGCCCGGGCTCTTGCCTTCGTTCCAGGGTCCTTTGGCGTCGGCGCCGTTACTCATGTTAAAGTAGCTGTTGCTGTAGCGCGGGTCTCCCTGCAGCACCCCAGGCGGAAAGTTTGGCTGTATGGTCTCCAGCGCCGCCTCAAACATCTGGAAGTGGGCCACCTCGCGCGTCATCAGGAAGCTGAGCGTCTCCTTTACATAGGGGTCGTCGGTGAACTGCATCAGGTACTCGTACACGATCTTCGCCCGAGACTCTGCCGCAATGTTGGAGCGTAGGTCTACGGTTGGGTCTCCGTTAGCCGTCACATAAGAGCCGCTCCATGGCACGCCCTGGCTATTGGTAACGGTTGGGCCGCCGCCGCTTAGCACAAAGAACTGCGGATTCATCATGGCGTTGTGGATGAAATCCTCCTTCTTGGCCTTGCCGTCCAGCAGCTGCATGATCTCGGCCTGCTCGGCCGCGTTCTTAAGCTCCCCGTTGATAGGCCCAAGCAGCATCTGAATCGTCGCTCCCACTATCTCCAGGTGGCTAAATTCCTCGGTGGCGATGTCCATCAGCAGGTCATACTTGTCGGGGTGGGGCTGACGCATGGCAAAAGCCTGCGTGAAATACTGCATGGCTGCTTTCAGCTCACCGTTGGCGCCGCCAAACTGCTCTAGCAGCAGGCTGGCAAAAGCCGGATCGGGTTTGGACACACGTGCGTTAAACTGTAGCTCCTTTACGTGGTAAAACATTTGTCCTCCTTTCTTTTATGAAACAATAGGTCTAGCTTTGGTAAACGAGACCATCAGCACAAAAGATTAGCTAACAGATTAATTAACAATTACTTATATAACTAAATAGATAGGTAGCTATACTTGCTTAATTTTCTTGTCCATTCTAAAGGTTTTAGATGGGATCATCTTTGCGACTCTGCTCGCCACAATACAGTAACACCCGCCCCGCGGATAGCGTAAAGCTATACTCACCCTATCATCTTTATTTCACTATGTCATACATTTTTCAGGACTGGAAGGCAAACAAAGGCAACCTGAAGGGGCGTCTGGTGATGGTGCTTTTCCGTCTGGCACGCCCTGCTTCTATCAACACCTTTTTCAGAGTACTCTGGCTCCCATACCTCGCGTTTTATAAACTGTTTGTAGAGTGGTTCCTGTGTATCGAGCTGCCCCACTGGACGCAGGTTGGCAAGAATTTTTACCTCGGCCATGGCCATGCACTGGTGGTAAACGGCTGCACCGTTATCGGCGAAAACTGTTTTTTCAGGCACTCCACCACGCTCGGTAACGTACGGCGCGAAGACGGCTCTTACTCCGGCTCGCCCATCATCGGCAACAATGTAGAGCTTGGCTCCAATGTGTGCATCATCGGCGAAGTGCGGGTGGGCAATAATGTGCGTATCGGCGCGGGCTCTGTGGTGGTTAAGGATATTCCGGATAACTCCATTGCCGTGGGCAATCCGGCCCGGGTGATAAAAACCATTGCCCCTTTACAACCCGCCGCATCGCCTGACCCCGAGATGGCGCCAGCACAAGTATAAGCTGGTGGAGTAAGGATAACGCCGGTTGCTTTAAGGTAGAGAGTTGGGGGAGGCTTGTAGAAATTACGAGTTGTGCAAGTATCAGTATAGCGCTTTAACAGATGATATTTTATGGCTAAGGGTAGCCCGGAGTTGGCGCAGCCTGCATCTTCTGGTAAAATAAATTGCCTTATACAGCCAAACTCCCTTACCTTTGCGCATGCCAGAAAAAATTCTCATCCTCGATTTTGGTTCGCAATATACCCAGCTAATTGCCAGAAGGGTGCGCGAGCTCAACGTATACTGTGAGATTCACCCGTACAACCATGTGCCGGAACTTACAGATGAAGTAAAAGGCGTGATTCTGTCGGGCAGCCCCTGCTCGGTACGCGATGACGAACATCCCACCATTGATCTCAGCCAGTTTTTAGGCAAATTGCCGGTATTGGGTGTTTGCTACGGTGCGCAGCTCATTGCCTTTGAGCACGGAGGCGACGTAACGCCGTCTACAATCCGAGAGTATGGCCGCGCCCGCCTCAGCGAACTGCACAACCATGACCGCCTCCTGAAAGAATTAACCTTGGGCTCCGTCGTGTGGATGTCGCATGGCGATACGATCAAGGAAATCCCTGATAACATAGAAGTCATAGCCAGCACTGAAAGCGTGCGCGTGGCAGCTTACAAGCTGCGCGACCAGGAGACCTACGGCATTCAGTTTCACCCGGAGGTAACCCACTCGGAAGAGGGAAAAACCCTGCTGCGCAACTTTGTGGTGCATATCTGCGGCTGCCAGCAAGACTGGACCTCCGAGCAGTTTATTGATGCCACCGTGGCCGAGCTGAAAGAGCAATTGGGTAACGACAAGGTAGTATTGGGCCTGTCCGGCGGCGTGGACTCCAGCGTGGCAGCCATGCTCATCCACCAGGCAATCGGCAAGAACCTGTACTGCATCTTTGTGGACAATGGCCTGCTGCGCAAGGATGAGTTTGAAACGGTGCTGGATTCTTACAAGCACATGGGCCTGAACGTGAAAGGCGTTGACGCCAAAGACAAGTTCTACACCGCCCTGGCCGGCTTAACAGACCCGGAGCAGAAGCGTAAGGCCATTGGCCGCGTGTTTATAGAAGTATTTGACGACGAAGCGCACCAGATTGAGGATGTGAAGTGGCTGGCGCAGGGCACCATTTACCCGGACGTGATTGAATCAGTGAGCGTGAAAGGACCGTCGGCTACTATTAAGTCGCACCACAATGTGGGCGGCCTGCCAGACTTTATGAAACTGAAGGTAGTGGAGCCGCTGAAAACACTATTTAAGGACGAGGTGCGTTTGGTTGGTAAGGCGCTGCAAATTGATGACATCATCATCGGCCGCCACCCGTTCCCGGGCCCTGGCCTGGCCATCCGTATACTTGGCGACATCACGCCGGAGAAAGTGCACGTGCTGCAGCAGGTAGACCATATCTTCATCAGCAACCTGAAAAAGTCAGGTTTGTACGACGAAGTATGGCAGGCGGGCGCTATCCTCACGCCGGTACAGTCGGTGGGTGTGATGGGCGACGAGCGGACCTATGAAAATGTGGTGGCGCTGCGTGCTGTAACATCTGTGGACGGTATGACCGCCGACTGGAGCCGTCTGCCGTACGAGTTCCTGGCTGACGTATCGAATGAGATCATTAACAAAGTAAAAGGCGTAAACCGCGTCGTATACGACATCAGCTCGAAGCCACCGGCAACGATTGAGTGGGAATAAGTATAAAATAAGTAAATTAGGGATGAGTGATTGAGCGAATCGATAAAAAGGAGATCTCAATCACTCATTCGCTTATATGAAATTATCTAAAGTATGAACAAAAGCTTCCGGAAACACATAGCCTGCCTGGCCATTAGTGGGGCGCTGGTGCTGCCTGCCTTCGCCCAGACCCAGGACCCCGCCATTACTTACAGCAACGGTAAAGTGCTGCTGCAACAGCAACGCAACGACCAGGCTATGGCTGAACTTAGACCACTTATCGGCACAAACAGCGCCTATGCCCCCGAAGCATCATACTTTTATGCCCTGGCCGCCTTAAAATCGGGTAAAGCAAATGAGGCGTACGAAATGCTGCTGCAGTTGCAAAACCAACACCCCAAATGGGGAGGCATGGCAGAGGCCGACTACCTGCTGGCCAATGTGCTTTTTGAGCAGAACGAGTTTGAGCGCGCCATGAGCAAACTGCAGGAGCTGCAGGGCACCAAGCTGGCCCAGGACGCTGAAAACCTGAAGCGCTACTACCTCACCCGCCTGAACGACCGTCCCAAGTATGAGCAGTTGATGCGGCGTTATGGCTCCGATAAAGTAGTGGCTCAAATCTATGCCGACAAATTAATTGGCGGTTGGTACAAGCCCGAAGATAGAAAGATGCTGGAGAGCCTGGTGCAGGAGTTTAAGCTAGACCGCAACCGCTACCTGAGCAAAGAGGCGCTGAACCGCCAAGCCATCGATATCGCGCTGCTCCTCCCCTTCCAGCTAAACCAGAACTACGCCACCACAGCCCGCAAAAGCCAGTTTATAACGGATATGTATGCGGGTATGAAGCTGGCGCAGGACTCGCTGCAGCAGTTAGGCATCAACGTAAACCTGTACAGCTACGATACCGGCGCCGACACCGCCAGCGTAAAGCGCGTGCTGGAGACACCCGAGGTGCAAAGTATGGACCTCATCATCGGCCCGGTCTATAAATCGGCCGCGCGCGTGGCAGCACGTTATGCAGCCAAGAATAACATCAACATCGTTAACCCGCTGTCGCAGGACCTGGAGATGGCGGCCGGCAATGACAATGTTTTCCTGTTCGAGTCCTCGGCGGCAACGCAGGCCCGTCAGGCTGCTACCTATGCCTTCCAGAATTTTGCGCCCAAATCGGCCATTATACTTTACGAGAACACACCGGCCGACAGTGCCTTTGCCATACAGTACCGCAACCAGTTTCAGCAGCTTGGAGGCAAAATAAAGGTGTTCAAAAAGATCAAACCCAAAGAGGCAACGGCCACGGCTGCCGCCTTCCGTGATCTAAAGCTGGAAGGAACGGGCCACATGGCAGTTTTCTCAGATAAAATGATTGCTGCCATGAACGCCACCAGCCTGCTGCAAGGCAAAGCGCCGGAACTGCCGCTGATCACCTACGACAGCTGGCTGGACATCAACCAGATCACCCTGCAGCAACTCGACTACCTGCAAGTATACTTCATCAGCCCAAAGTATGTAAACAAGCTGAGCCCCGTGAGCAAGAGCTTCACCGAGAAGTATGTGAGCAAGTATAACCTGCCGCCATCGCAGTATGCCTACGCCGGCTACGAGATGATTTTCTATTTTGGCCAGATGCTGCACCAGTACGGGCCGCAGTTTAACGGACAGCTAGCCAGCGCCGGTCTGCACCCCGGCGTGTTCTACAGTGGCATTGGCTACAGCGCCCCTACGCAAGGCAACCAGGCGCAGCCGGACAACCAATACGTGCCGCTCCTGAAGCTGGAGAACCTGGAGTTGACCGTGGTAAACCCTATTTTTTAACCCTGATCATCACAAAAGACTTTTTATACTTATGATACACGCACCAATTAGCGAAGAACTGTTTCAGAGAGCCCAGCATTCTATACCGGGCGGGGTAAACTCCCCTGTTCGCGCCTTTAGGGCTGTGGGCGGGAATCCGCGCTTTATGGTATCGGCCAAAGGCCCCTACATGTATGACGAAGACGGCAACCGCTACCTGGACCTCATCAATTCCTGGGGACCGATGATCCTGGGCCATGCAGCAGAGGTAGTGAACGAGGCGGTGATAAAGGCCATCCCGAACTCTTTGTCGTTCGGAGCCCCTACGCGCAAGGAAGTGGAGATAGCCGAGCTGATCGTAAGCATGATGCCCAGTATCGAAAAGGTGCGCATGGTAAATTCCGGCACGGAGGCCACGATGTCGGCTATACGCGTGGCGCGTGGCTTTACCGGCCGCGATAAGATCATCAAGTTTGAAGGCTGCTACCATGGCCACGGCGACTCTTTCCTGATCTCGGCAGGGAGCGGGGCCATTACCTTAGGCGTGCCGGATAGCCCGGGCGTTACCAAAGGCACAGCCAACGATACCCTGACAGCGCCTTACAACAACCTGGAGGCCGTACAGACATTGGTAGATGCCAACAAGGGGCAGATCGCGGCCATTATCCTGGAGCCGGTAGCCGGTAACATGGGCCTGGTAACGCCGGCAGAAGGCTTCCTGCAGGGCCTGCGTACCCTATGCGACAAAGAAGGCATCGTGCTGATCTTTGATGAGGTGATGACGGGCTTTAGGCTATCAGCCGGGGGCGCGCAGCAGCTTTACGGCGTTACGCCAGACATGAGCACCATGGGCAAAATTATTGGCGGCGGCATGCCAGTTGGTGCCTACGGCGGCAAAAAAGAGATTATGGAATTTGTGGCACCTGCCGGTCCGGTATACCAGGCGGGCACTTTGTCTGGTAACCCCATTGCGATGGCGGCAGGCATGGCCATGCTCACTTACCTGAAGGAGCACCCGGAAGTATACACGCAACTGGAGCAGACTAGTGGTAACATGGTGGCCGGCATGCAGCGAAACCTGCAGAAGCTGGGGCTCAACTATACTATCAACCGCGTAGGCTCCATGTTCAGCATCTTCTTTACCGATAAGCCGGTGTACGATTTCGAATCGGCCAAGACATCTGATACCGCCCTGTTTGGCCGCTACTTTAACGGCATGCTGCAGCGTGGCGTGTACCTGGCCCCGTCGCAGTACGAGGCGCTGTTCGTGTCTACGGCTGTTACCGAGGAGTTAGTGGAGCAGTACGTGCAGGCAAGCTTTGAGGCCCTCCAGGAAGCAGTACAGCAGTAAAGTATATCTTCTATGATACCAGGAACGGCAGCTTATCAGATGGCTGCCGTTTGCTATTCTACCGGTTAACAATTCAGCAATTCACACTTCAACAGTCACGCATTTTCCTTACTTTTACGTTCCAAAATACCCACCGACATGATTTTATCAGATAAGCAGATACTGGAGGAGATGGAAAAAGGCACCATTCTGGTGGAGCCTTTCGACCGTTCCTGCCTCGGCACCAACTCCTACGACGTGCACCTGGGCCGTTACCTGGCCACCTATAAAGACGAAGTGCTGGACGCCCGCAAGCACAACGAGATCGATGTTTTTGAGATTCCGGAAGAAGGCTTTGTGCTGGAGCCGGGTAAGCTATACCTGGGCGTAACGCTGGAGTATACCGAAACCCACGCGCACGTGCCATTCCTGGAGGGAAAGTCAAGTGTGGGCCGTTTGGGAATTGATATACATGCCACGGCCGGCAAGGGCGATGTAGGTTTCTGCAATACCTGGACGCTGGAAATCTCCGTGTCTCAGAAAGTACGCGTCTACTACAGCATGCCCATTGGCCAGCTAATCTACTTTGAGGTAAAAGGCGGCATCGAGAACTACTATAATAAGAAAGAAAACGCCAAGTATAACCGACGCACCATCACACCCGTGGAATCCATGATGTGGATGAACGAGTGGTAGCGTAACTTACTGAAAAACAATAAAAAAGCCCGTTTAAATTCGTTTAAACGGGCTTTTTGGCATGGTATCTGCACTATATTAGGTAGAAAAATTAATTAAAACTACCGGAATTATTTACGCGTTTAGCCACGTTGTAAGTATAAGTAAACCGGAAAATAAAACGAAAGAAAGGATAAGATTATGAAAAAGCTATTGGTAATGATTTGCATGATGTTCGGATGTGTGTTTGCTACAAAAGCTAACGGAGACAAGTCTTCTAAGGCAGTTGCAGCAGCAAGAGCACAGCACCTTTCAGAGCAGATGATTAAAGAACTGCGTCTGAATAACTATCAGTCTAGGAAAGTTAGACAAATTAACCTGCAGGTTGCCGAGCAGCTGACTGCCATTGAGCAGCAGAACGCTAATAACCAGCATAAGATAGAGGAGCTTTGCAAGAGCGTTTACGCCGAGCGCGATATGTTCCTGGAGAACGTGCTGAGCACCGTGCAGTATAATGATTATTTCGGCGATAGAAAGATTTACCGTGCAGCTGACCAGGAGTTCATGGCCTCGTTTAACACCGGCCAGAACAACAACGAAGGCGCTGTGGCAGAAGCCGCTACTTCTTCAGGTCAGCCAGCCACAACATTAAACTAAGCAACTTGCAAAGCTTACCAGTAGTATTCTGATATACTATAAAAACAGGAAAGCCGCTCATCTGAGCGGCTTTCCTGTTTTTATACTTATAGGCATGCTTATTTAGCTGTTCCTGGGTCGTTCTTCAAGCGGTCCTGCTCTACATGGTCGTTCAGCTCCTGGCAAAGGGCACGTATTTTTTGGGCCATCACCTGGTCGTTGGTGGCAGTGGCAATGCTTTGCGCCATGGCTCCCATCGTATCGATGTAGAAATACTTCATTTCATCTACCGGCATGTCCTTTGTCCAAAGATCAATCTTCATCGTGCCAGCCTCGTCGCGGTCCCAGAGCGAGATGTTAATAGCCTTCGCAAAATGTATTTTATCGCCTGCATCCGTGGCGCGCCAGCTGATGGCTTCCGGGATGCGGTTTTCGTCCAGGGCAATGCTAAAGTATATTTCTGACTTCTTCATGAGCTCAATTTTAAACTTTATAGTATAGGGTTCTCGTAATATGCTTAAACATAAGACTGCACAAAGTTACGCTATGCGCCACGGAATTAAAACCCTCTTTCTTTTTTTTACCATCCTCACCCTTACCGGATGTTCCAGGTTACCTATAACTTCAAAAAACGGGAAGCTTTATACGATTGCCTTTTATAACACCGAGAAGCTTTTCGACACGCAAAACGACCCTGAGACAGACGACGACGCCTTTACGCCAGACGGTGAAATGCAGTGGACGCAGGAACGCTACGACTTGAAAATAAAGAACATCGCCTCCGTTATTGCCGGGATAGGCGATAACGGAGGACCTGCCGTCATAGGCTTAAGCGAGATTGAAAACCGCCAGGTACTGGAAGACTTAATTTCAGCTGCCCCGCTTCATAGGGCCGGCTACAGCATCGTGCACCAGGAAATGGCCGACAGGCAAGGCCTGGACCTGGCCCTGCTCTACAAGCCTAAACTCTTTAAACCCACGGCCACGCAGTATATAAAGGTAGATTTCGGGGAAAAAGGCTTTGCCTCCAGGGACATCCTGCAGGTAAAGGGTGAGTTGAGAGGGCAATTGGTGACAATCTACGTAAACCATTGGCCTGCCCGCAGCCGCCGGGCCCGGCAAGAGGACAGCCGCCTACGCGCTGCAGCTGCCACGCTGCGCCGCGAGATCGACAAACAGCAGAAAGCTGACCCAAATGTAAAAATAATCGTTCTTGGTGATTTTGACGCAGAACCGGGAGATGCTGTGCTGGAGCAGACGCTAAAGGCCACAGGGCGCCCCAACCCTGCCTTTCAGGAAGAGCTGTTTAACACGCACTATCTTTCTTCCGTCAACGGGTTTGGCAGCTACGTCTACCGCGGCGATTTTCAGATGCTGGACCAAATCATGGTATCCAAGGCGATGATAGATCCCCAAGAGGGCCTGGAATACGTACGGGGCTCTGCCAAGATCTACGATCCGATCACCATAAAGTATACCTTGGGTAAATTTAAAGAAGCCCCCAAGAGCACGTATAGTGGCACCGTATACCTGGGCGGTTACTCCGATCACTTCCCGGTGTTTATACAGGTACGGCGAAAGTAGCGGCAGCTTGGGTTATTTTGCAGCCGGGAAGGCGATCCGGAAGGTAGCACCGTGGTTTGCCAGGCTTTCCACCTCAATTTTTCCATGCTGTAGCTCCACCAGCTTGCGCGTTATACTTAACCCTAAGCCAACAGACTGCTCGCCGCGCATACCTTTGCGGCCTGCTTTGGAAAAAGGCTCAAACAAGTATGGCTTCATGTCATCAGGTATGCCGATTCCGTCATCAGCCACATGCAGCAGCACTTTCCTGTCCTGCTTGGACAGACTAAGCCTGATATTGCCGTTCTCACTGGTGAACTTTACGGCGTTCGACAGCAGGTTGTCCAGCACACGCTTCAGCTTCTCTGCATCCAGTTTCACTATGACATGCTCATCCGCTTTTTGCAGCAGCAGCTGACGCGATCCTTTCAGCCTGATTTGCCACTCCCGCTCCACCTCCACTAGAAAAGCGTTAAGCTCGGTTGGCACCAGTTCGCAGTTCTTTTCCCCTTCCAGCTTCGCCACTTCCAGGAGTTCCGCTATAATGTTACTGCCGCTCCGGCAGCTCTTCAGGATCATGTCGTAGAAGCGCTGTTGCTGCTCTTCGGGAAAGGGCCTGCTTTGCAGCATTTTTGTCATCGCCTCAATGTTGGCGTAGGGCCCACGCAGGTCATGTGCCACAATACCCAGGATATTAGACTTCTCACTACTTAACGCCTCCAGCTCCTTATTCTTTTGCGCTATCTCCTGAAGCTGCAGATAATGGTTTAAGCGGAAACTGTAGTTTAGCCTGCTGATCAGGAAAAAGAAAAGCACCAGAAACAGCGAGCCGGTCTGGTTCATGATCAACCTGTCTGTTGGTAAGTCCAGGAAGGAAACGCCTATGGCAAAGCTTAGCTCTACTAAAACCGCCAAGCCCAGCAGCTCGGCTAAATCAAGTACAAAAAGACTGGCCACCAGCGCTAACCCGAACAAGTACATCGTCATGTTGTTCATGGGGTTGCCCTGCACCGCCACCGACATCAACAGACAGGTAACGGCAAAAATATAGGCATAGCTTAAGTATAGCCAGCGATAGACCAAGGGGCGCTCTTCGATAGGCCACTTTCGGAGCAGCCGCGCTATGGCAAACACCAAAGCACCAGCTATGGCATAACTCAGATAAGCTATGCGGTAAAGAGCGGCTCCTTTAAAGTAAACAGAGTAATTAAATACCATATCACTACCCAAAACAAGCATAGCTATCACAAACCACAGCCTGGAGAGGAGGTGCAGCGATTTTACATTTGAAGGAAGGATATACAGCTGAAAGCCTGCACGGTACTTCTTGGGAGCAGAGTGGTAAAAGTAAAGCCTCATAGGCAAGCTGAATAAAGCTCCAAAGATAGCTTATCTTTAAATAATAACATTCAATTTTTAAAAAATTTAGAAATTATATTTATAGTAGAGCTTAAACAAAAGCAGGCGAACCTTAATGGCCCGCCTGCTTTTGATCAATAAGTATACTTTTGAATGTTATTACACGTAGTTGTTCAGCATTACCGGCATCACCAGCATCAGCACGTCCTCAGCCTCTTCGTTCACGATCGGCATCAGCAGACCGGCACGGTTCGGGGTGGAAAGCTCAAAGGTGATCTCGTCGGAGTCAATGTTGTTGAGCATCTCCATCAGGAACTTGGCGTTGAAGCCGATCTCCATGTCCTCGCCGTCGTACTGGCAGGTCAGGCGCTCGTTCGCCTCATTCGAGAAGTCCAGGTCCTCGGCAGATACCTGCAGCTCCGAGCCGGTAAGCTTCAGGCGGATCTGGTGCGTGGTTTTGTTAGAATAAATAGAGATACGCTTCACAGAGCTCAACAAGTCCGAGCGGTCAATTACCAGCTTGTTCGGGTTTTGCACCGGAATCACGTTCTCATAATCCGGGTAGCGCTCGTCAATCAGGCGGCAGATCATGCGGATGTTGTCGAAGCTGAAGAAGGCGTTGGATTGGTTGAACTCCATGCGCACAGCAGTCGCCTCGGATGGCAGCGTAGACTTGAGTAGCGTAAAAGCCTTACGCGGCACGATGATAGAAGCCTCCTGGGCAGTCCCAACATCGGTGCGGCGGTAGCGTAGCAGGCGGTGTCCGTCGGTGGCCACAAAGGTCACATTCTCAGAACGCAGCTGCACGAAAATACCCGTCATGGCCGGGCGCAGCTCATCGTTGCTCACTGCAAAGATGGTCTTGTTAATGGCTCTTGCCAGCACGTTAGATGGAATCTCGATTGAGTTGCCACCCTGCACGGACGGTACGCGCGGGAAATCCGTTGCATTCTCGCCAGACAGTTTATAACGGCCGTTGGAAGAGCTGATTTCGATGGTATACGTTTCCTCGTCAATGGTGAAGGTGACCGGCTGATCGGGCAGGTTCTTCAGGGTCTCCAGCAGGATTTTGGCAGGGGCGGCGATGCGGCCGTTCTCCTTCGCCTCCACCGGCAGCTCCGTGATCATGGAAGTTTCTAGGTCGCTGGCTGTGATGGTGAGCTTGCTGTTGTTTATCTCGAACAGAAAGTTCTCGAGGATTGGCACCACCGGATTGTTGGTAACCACCCCGTTTATGCTGGATAGCTGCTTCAGAAGAGCAGAGGAAGAGACGATGAATTTCATTATGTATACCTATAATGTTATTTAGGCAAAGTTAAAAATATTTCGTTTTTCTCCTAAGACTTTTCACCCTCCTTTTTCGTGGCAGGCTGTGTTAGAAGCAGATAAATTTATATGCGCTCATACTTGCGCTTTCGCAAGTAAAAGCGCGCGAGGCCAAATACAACCAGCAGCACGATCGGGGCCACCAGGTTCAGCAGCTGCCAGTACGTTTTTTCAGACTGCACCCGCACTTTGTCCAGCGGCCGCAGCGCGATTTCCTTGCTGCGAACGTTTATCAGGCCTTCGGCGTCCAGCAGGTAGTGGATCGTGTTCATCGCCAGTTCTTTGTTGGCAAAAGTCATGTTGTTATACCTGTCAAAGCCCAGCTCATACGCCTGCCCGGTGCGCGGGTTCACGTCGTTGCGCACCAGGTCACCATCCGAAAAAACCGCAATTTTGCTCGCTACCCCCCGCTCCTGCACCTGGGAGTTTTGCACGCCTGCGGGCGCCCTGCGGTTGCGGAACAGAGAAGTAAATTTTCCTTCCAGCAAATAGCCCACAGCCTGCTGCCCGGCCTGGTACTGCTCGGGGTTTACGTCCATGCGCGCTTCTTCCAGGGTCAGCGGCACCGGCGCCTCCATTACCCTTGAGTAGGTGGAAGTATAAACCAGTGGCGTCTTACGTATGCCATCGGCTTTTACGGTATCCATGGTACTCACAAATTTAGAATACACCGCATCCAGGTTTTGGGTGATCGGGTGCTTGGCGAAGTTGTTGAGCAAAGGGTAAAAGCGCCAGTTCAGCATCTCTGTTTGCGGCTTATCGCCCAGATATCCCGTTACCACCGGGATAAAACCAGAGTTGAGGTCCATGATGAGCGTGGAATTCAGGCGCATGCCGTAACGGAAGAACAGGTCGTCGAGGTTCAGGCTATACGGCATGGCAAACGTGCCCCCCGCCGCTGCGCTGTCCAGGTCGGCGTGCATCGGGTCTACGAAGAACACTGCTTTACCGCCCTTCATGATAAACTGGTCAATCTTATACTTGTCGGCTTCGCTGTAGGCCTTCGTAGGCTTGGCCACAATGATCAGGTCCAGCCCCTCCAGGCTTGGAATCTGATCCAGATCACCCCGTGCCACCCGGTAATACTCCTGCAGTGAGCCCAGCAGATCGGTAACGTACTGCTGCTCCAACTCCCCCTGGCCCGTTATGTAGCCGATGATCTTGTTGCCTTTAAAGGCTACTTTCCGAATGGCGCTGGCCAGTTCATACTCCACGCCCTCCACCGACTGGTTCAGTCGCTCGTCAGGTGTGGCGGCCAGGTTTCCTTTCAGCAGGTTTACGGCCGTTTCCTGGCCATCATACTTTACGATGGCGCCCGGAAACACCAGCCGCTCTACCTGCTTGCCCTCCTCGGTGGCCCGCAGGTTCGTGGGCATAATGCCTTTTTCGGCCAAGGAAGTATAAAATGCGTTGCGCTCTTTCTCGTCGTTAATGTCGGTGGGGTCGATAAAATTATAGCGGAGGTTGCCACCGGCGTAGATGCGAAACTCATCCAGCGTCTCGCGCACCGACTGCTGCAGCCGCTTAAAGCCTGCCGGGAAATCGCCTTCCAGGTATACATCCACCACTACCTCCTGCTGCAGGTTGCCCAGCATTTGTTTGGTTACGGGCGCAATGGTATAGCGCTTGTCCTCGGTCAGGTCCAGCCGGAAGAAGTAGCTGGCTGCCAGCGCATTCAGAAGTATGATTCCTACCACCCAAGCCAGAAAACGGATTATGTCGCTGCCGCGCCTGCTCTTGTTCGTTTCTGTTACCATTTTCTGCTCCTCAATACAAGTTTAGTGGCTAAGGTCATGATCGTGATGACGCTGAGAAAGTATAGCACGTCGCGCGAGTCAATCAAGCCTTTGCTGATGGCGCTATAGTGGTAGGCGATGCCCAACTGGCTTATAAAATACCCGTATCCCCCCCACACCGGCATAGAGGCTATCAGGTCGAAGCCAGTGTAAATGATGTAGCACAGGAAAACTGCTATCACAAAGGAGATGATCTGGTTATCGGAAATGGCAGAGGCAAACACGCCGATGGCCGCAAACACGCCTGCCAGGAAAAATAATCCTAAATAAGAACCTACCACGGCGGCGGAGTCTATGTTGCCCTGCGGGTTGCCCAGCTCATACACCGAGTAATAGTATAGCAGTGTGGGCAGCAAAGCAAAAAGTGCCAGCAGCAGGGCCGCCAGGTATTTCCCAAGTATCAGCTGCAAATCGGTGATGGGTTTGGTGAGCAGCAGCTCGATGGTCCCTTCCCGCTTCTCCTCGGCAAAGGTGCGCATGGTAATGGCAGGTATGAGGAACAAAAAAAGCCAGGGCGCCATGGCAAACAGCGTCTGCATGTCGGCAAAGCCGTATTCCAGCACGCTGCTCTCCGGGAATACCCACATAAACATTCCAATGGCCACCAAAAACACCCCAATCACCATGTAGGCGATCAGCGAGCTAAGAAAGCCGTTAAATTCTTTTTTAAGTATCGCGAGCATTTTTAGTTAATGAGTAATGACTAATGATTAATGACTTAGAAGCGACTGCGCTGCCACCATTCTTCACTATTCATTCTTAATTATTCATTCTTGGTTAGTTGCTGAAAAATCTGCTCCAGCGAGTTTTCCTCCTGCTTCAGGCCAACGAGTGGCCAGTTGCGCTCGGCTGCGATTCGGAACACGTTGGAACGGACATCGGCGTCGGTGCTGGAGACGATGCGGTAGGTATGGGGCTGCGCCAGCTCCACCCGCTGCACACCTGGTATACCTTGCAAAGCCTCCGTTTCCACAGGCGCCTCAAACTCAACTAAGGTGATTTTCTCGTTTCTACCCTGTGCCTGCAAGCTTGCCACGTCACTATCAGCCACTAATTTGCCCCGGTTGATGATCACCACGCGGTCGCAGATAGCGGTAACTTCCTGCATGATATGGGTGGAGAAGATAACGGTTTTATTTTGGCCGATCTGCTTGATAAGCGAGCGTATCTCCACGATTTGGTTTGGGTCGAGACCGGTGGTCGGCTCATCCAGTATCAGCACCTGCGGGTCGTGCACCAGGGCCTGCGCCAGCCCCACGCGCTGCCGGTAACCTTTCGAGAGCGCTCCGATCTTCTTGCCCTGCTCCAGCGTGAGCCCGCACAGCTCCACCATCTCCTGCACGCGCCCTTTCCCATGCTTTCCCTTAAGGCCATACACCGCCGCCACAAATTGCAGGTATTCGTGCACGTACATATCCAGGTACAGGGGGTTGTGCTCGGGCAGGTAGCCCACATTCCGTCGCACTGCCATCGGGTCCTGCACCACATCGTGGCCGGCCACCACCACCGTGCCCAAAGAGGGCGGCAGGTAACAAGTGGCAATTTTCATGGTGGTAGACTTGCCGGCTCCATTTGGCCCCAGAAACCCCAGGATCTGCCCCTTCGCCACCGTAAACGAAATATCGTCCACGGCCCGCTGTGCGCCATATAACTTGGTAAGGTTCTTTACTTCAACTGACATCTGTGTAACGATCCATGAATAATGAATAATGCTGAACAGCTACGGCCCCACCATTATTCGCTCATCATTATTGCTTATTCATTTAGTAGGCTTGCAAAGCTACGAAAGCCTGGCCATACTTAAAGTTTATTTCGTGCGCTTGCCTTTGGGCATGAGGGGCCGCACTTCAATATCTACGTGGTGGTAGTTCGGGTGCGACTCCAGAGCATGCAGAATAGTAGAGGCGATGTCCTCCGGGCGCATCATGTTCTCGGTTACCTGCACGCTTTCGATGTTGTCAAAAAAATTGGTTTGCACCGAGCCGGGGTATAGGCAGGTAACTTTAACGCCGTAATCGCGCACCTCCTTGTACAGCGAGTGCGAAATGCCGCGCACGGCATGCTTGGTGCCGCAGTAACCAGCCATCTGCTCTACGCCCGTGGTACCCGCTATAGAAGAAATATTGATGATGTGGCCTTCTCCCAGTTCCTTCATGCCGGGCAGCACCAGGCGCGTGCTATAAAAGATGCCGTTTACGTTCGTTTCAAACATCAGGTGCCAATCGTCCAGGCTCATATTCTCTAAATAACCGGCTATGCCCAGGCCTGCATTGTTTACCAGCACCTGCACGTGCGTGGCCAGCCGTGCAATGGTCTGGTCAAAGGCATTCTGCACCGACTCGCTGTAACGCACATCGCACTCAAAAAAGTGGAAATGCGCGTGCTGCAGCTCAGGCGCATTTCGCCCCCAGCCTGCCACGATAGCTCCTTTCTCCAGAAGCGCCTTTACAGTAGCCAGGCCAATGCCCTTGCTAACGCCGGTCACTACCGCAACTTTTCCTTTTAATTCCATCGTTTTATAGGCTTAATTGTTGGTTGCTGATTGTCAATTGTTTAAAACAAGCACATCCGCCATTCACTCATTCGCAATTCCTAAACTCGCTACCTCTCTCACTTAAAGGTCCCCCAGCTGTGGCCGGATCAGGAGTTCTTCCACCACGCTGTTTTCTGACAGGCTATAGGCGTTCCAGACGGCCATGGCCACGTCTTCTGGTTTTACGAAGCGCTCCGGCGGCAGGTCTACGCCTTCCCAACTGGCCGTGAGCGTGGCACCCGGCAACACCGACGTTACCCGCACTTTATGCTCTTTCAGCTCCTCGCGCAGCACCTTGCTCATGCCATACATGGCAAATTTAGAGATGCAGTACGAACCGCCGTTCGTATATGCCGTTATACTTGCAGTAGAGCACATGTTAAAGATGTGGCCGGAACGGCGGGAGATCATATTTTTTACAAAGGCACGGGTGATGTAGTAGGCGCTGTACAGGTTGGTGTTGATCATAAACGGCAGCGCCTCATCGTCTTCTTCGGTTACTTTGCCCGGTATAAAAAGGCCGCTGTTATTCACCAGCACGTCTACCGGCACCTTCAGGCCTTGCACATATTTTACAAACTGGTTCAGGGAGCTGCGGTCGCTTAAGTCTGCCTCCTGACAGAAAACCTTGGAGAAAGTATAATTCTGCTCAATCTCAAGCTTCAGCTTCTGTAGGTCCGAGCCGTTTCTGGAACAGGTGATGATATGAAAGCCCTCCTTGGCAAATTGTTCAATGATGGCTCTGCCGATGCCCTTCGTTCCTCCTGTTACCAAAATGTATTGTTGCATGATTTTGTGCAGTTTTATATGTTTTACAATTTTAACCGTAATATAGGTATTTAACAGTATTTTTGCTTTAATAGAGGTAATTTACCAAGCTTTATAACCTGAGCATCCCTATATGTTGCATAATTTCGGACAGTATTTACTCTTCCTGAAGACCCTCGTCACCCGGGCCGAATCTCTAAAGATAATTTTTAAACGCACCATAGACGAAGCCATTCTTATCGGCACCAATTCGGTTTTTATTGTGGCACTGGTGTCTACGTTTATCGGTGCGGTATCCACGGTGCAGGTTTCCTACAACATGGTAAACGCACTGATTCCCCGCTCTACCATCGGCTTTATCGTGCGCGAGATGGTGATCCTCGAGCTTGCCCCCACCATCACCTCTATTGTGTTGGCCGGTAAGGTGGGCTCTAGTATAGCTGGCGGATTGGGAACTATGAAGATTACCGAGCAGGTGGATGCCCTGGAGGTCATGGGCGTGAACTCGGTATCTTACCTGGTGTTGCCTAAGATTCTGGCTTCGCTTCTTGTCTTCCCGATGCTGGTGGTGATCGCCATGTTCCTGGGCTTGCTCGGAGGCTATGTGGCAGGCACGGCAACCGGCGAGCTGACCGCGCAAGAGTACATCACAGGCATTCGCATAGACTTTATACCTTATAACGTAGTCTTTGCCCTGATTAAGTCTGTCATCTTCTCCTTTCTGATCTCCTCCATTTCCTCCTTCAGGGGTTATAACACCTCAGGAGGTGCGCTGGAGGTTGGCGCTGCCAGTACCACTGCGGTAACCCAAAGCGTTATCGCGGTGCTGATCGCAGACTTTATCAGTGCGCAGCTCCTGCTGTGATCTCACTTGTTCGCCATATTTACCTCAGCGACAGGCAGGACCCTGTTTAGCTTGAATAGAATCTTTGTACATGATAGAAATACATAACATACATAAAAGCTTTGACGGCAAGAAGGTGCTGGACGGCATTAGCGGCGTGTTTGAGACAGGCAAAACAAACCTGCTGCTGGGAGCCAGCGGCACCGGTAAAAGCGTGCTGCTGAAGTGCATTGTAGGCCTTGTGAAGCCTGATATCGGCAGCGTTACTTTCGATGGCACCTATTTCACGAATAACAAGCTGGACATTCGTCAGGAAATCCGCCGGAAGATCGGGATGCTGTTTCAGGGCTCAGCGCTTTTCGACTCGATGACAGTGGAGGAAAACGTGGAGTTCCCGCTTAAAATGCTCTCGCACATGCCCAAAAGCGAGCGTATGGACCGTGTAAATTTCTGCCTGCAGCGTGTGGGGCTCGAAAACGCCAATAAGAAAATGCCTTCCGAGCTTAGCGGCGGCATGAAAAAACGTGTCGGCATTGCCAGGGCCATTGCACCCAACTGTACCTACCTTTTCTGTGATGAGCCTAACTCCGGCCTTGATCCGCTGACAGCCCTCAAAATTGACGCTTTGATTGCAGAGATCACAGAAGAGTATAACATCACGACCATTGTGGTAACCCACGACATGAACTCGGTAATTGAGATCGGTGAGAAAATCATGTTCCTCTATGAGGGGAAAAAGATATGGGAAGGCTCCCGCGACAATATATTAGATGCGGAGGTACCGGAGCTGAAAGAGTTTATTTTTGCCAATCGCCTGATGCGCGACGCAAAAAAAGTGGAGAAAGGCGCAGCAAAATAAGGATAGCCTAGAGCCAAAACACAAAAAAAGCCCCGGCGCATAACCGGGGCTTTTTTATCTTATAAAACAGCCTAGCGCTTTGCCTGACAGTTACAAGGCATATAGCATACCAGCCACGGTGGCCGTCATCATACAAGCCAAAGAAGCTCCCAACAGCGCCAGGAAGCCTAGCTTAGACAGGTTGCCCTGCTGCATGGGCGCCATACTTCCGATGCCGCCTATCTGAATGGCAATAGAGCTGAAGTTAGAGAAGCCGCAGAGGGCGTAGGTGGCCATGATGAGAGATTTCTCGCCAAGGGTGCCTGCTGCCTTCATATTGGCCAAATCCAGATAGGCCACAAATTCGTTAACAGCAGTTTTTTGCCCCAGCAAGCTACCCACCTGCAGGGTGTCCTGCCACGGCACACCCATGATGAAGGCAAACACCCGGAAAATCTGCCCCAGAATGTACTGAAAAGAGAAACCATCAAACTGGCCGCCTGTGCTGGCGACAACAAACCCGTTTAAGCCGGTAAGGGCACCGAATTTAATCAAAACGTAATTTAACAGGGCGATTACCGAAATAAAGGCCAGCAGCATACCGCCCACGTTGGCGGCCAGCTTCAGTCCATCGGCGGCGCCGCGGCTTAAGGCATCAACCAGGTTTACGCCCAGTTGCTCTTCGTTTACCTCCAGCTCAGTGTTTATCAATTCCGGCTCTGTTTCAGGCACCAGTATTTTAGCCAACACAATGCCTGCCGGGGCGTTCATGATGGAGGCCGTAAGCAGATGAGCCGCAAAAATTGCCTGCTGTGCTGGGTCGCTGCCCCCCAAAAAGGAGACATAAGCAGCCAATACGCCACCTGCCAGCGTTGCCATGCCGCCTGTCATCAGGCACATCAGCTCCGATCGGGTCATTCGGGAGATGAACGGACGCACCAGCAGCGGCGCCTCCGTTTGCCCAAGGAAGATGTTGCCAGCCGCAGAAAGGCTCTCCGCACCGGACAGGCGCATGCCTTTGGACATAACCCAGGCAATACCAAATACAATTTTCTGAAGCACACCCAGGTAGTAGAGGCCTGCCGATACAGTAGAAAAGAAGATGATGGTGGGCAGTACGGAGAAGGCGAAGATAAAGCCTAAGCCACTGTTGTTGGCGGGGTTGGCAAGATTACCGAAAAGGAACTCGGCGCCTGCCTGCTGAAAGCTAAGCAGCTTTACGAAGGCTTTGCTGACAAAGGCAAACATATCGGCCACGAAAGGCACCTGTGTTACCAAAACTCCGAAAAGAACTTGCAGGAAGATACCAAAGCCTACTAATTTCCAATCTATAGCTTTTCTGTTTCTAGAAAAGAGAATAGCTATACCAATTAGCACTAGCAAGCCGCCAGCACCTCTCAAAATATCGTACATCTAAAGTGGGTTGAAAGACAAAATCGGCCAAAATTAAGCCGAATATATTACAAAACAAAAGGTTCGGCACCTACGGCGCCGAACCTTCTGAAATTATACTTGTGCAAATTAGTTTCGCTTATTCAGCTCATCTCGAATCTTGGCTGCTTTCTCGTAATCCTCCTTTTCGAGGGCTTCGTTCAGCATCTTGTTCAGCTCATCCACAGAGGTCTGGCTAAGAGACTCTTTGGCTCCGGAGCCTGCCGAGGCAGTACTGCTCTTCACAGCCATTTCTTCTCCTTCCTCCTCTTCCTCTTCCAGATCGCTAAGTATGATACCTGCCTCCGACAGCACACTCTCTACCGTATAAATCGGTACGCCAAAGCGCAGACCAATGGCAATGGCGTCAGAAGGACGGGCGTCCAGCTCAAATTCACGGGAGCCGTTGGTGCATACTATTTTAGAGTAAAAAACTCCTTCCTTCAGGTCAGAAATGACAATTTCTGTTACCCGCACATCCAGCTCCTCGGCAAACGACTTAAACAGATCGTGCGTAAGCGGGCGGTTGGGGTTTATCTTCTCAATCTGGATGGCAATGGACTGCGCCTCAAACATGCCGATGATGATGGGCAGCCTTCTGTTTCCCTCTTTCTCCCCGAGCACCAGCGCAAACGATCCCGTCTGCGATTGGCTGGAAGAAAGGCCGAGTATCTCTAACTGAATTTTATCCACAGTATCTTTCTTCTAAAGTCTATTTGTCTAAAGCCTTGGCAGCTTCAATTAATTTCGGAACAACCTCAAACGCATCGCCTACAATGCCATAATCAGCGGCTTTGAAGAACGGCGCTTCAGGATCCTTATTAATAACGACAATCACTTTAGAAGAGTTAACCCCGGCCAGGTGCTGAATGGCGCCTGAAATGCCGATGGCGATATACAGGTTAGGGCTAACCGTGATACCGGTCTGGCCCACGTGTTCGTGGTGCGGTCTCCAGTCCATGTCAGAAACCGGCTTGGAGCAGGCAGTGGCAGCACCCAGCGCTTTTGCCAGATCCTCCACCAGGTGCCAGTTCTCCGGCCCTTTCAGGCCGCGGCCACCCGATACCACAATCTCTGCCTCAGGCAGCAGCACACCGCCATCCGTATCCTGCATCACCGTTTCTTTAGGCGCAGCGGCAAAGTCCGCGTCCGTCAGGTCGGCAGACAGTTTCTCTACTGTAGCGGCGTTGCCCGCATTCTGGGAAATCTCAAAAGAGTTCTTTTTAACAGCGATGATCTTTACATCGGCTGCCAGGTTCACATCAGCAAAGGCTTTGCCAGAGAACACACCACGCGTTACCACAAATTGCCCACCGTCTGTCTTTGGCAGCGACGTTACGTTGGTAGCCAGTGAGCCGTTCAGGCGAACCGCCAGCTTAGCGCCCACGGCAGCTCCGATATTGGAGTTGGAGAATACCAGCACTTTGGCGCTTTCCTGCTGCGCCGCTTTGGCGATCACTTTCACATAAGCATCAGCCACAAACTGCTTCAGGCGGTCGTCCGCGTCGTACAGCACTTTGCCGATTCCCTGCTCGCTCAGTTTGGCCAGCGCCTCCTCGTGCACCTCGCCGATGGCCACGGCCGTGGCCGTGGTGCCCAGCTGCTGCGCTACCTGGCTTCCGTAGGATGCCGCCTCCAAAGAGGACTTCTTGATCTCTCCGTTAAGACCTTCTACAAATACTAATACAGACATAGTTATAGTACTTTAGCTTCGTTTCTCAATAATGTTATCAGTTCTCCAGCATTCTCCGGGTCGATCATCTTCACCCCGCCCTTCTTCTCAGGCTTGCTGTAGTTTACGTACTCGGCCTTGGCCTCAGCGCCTGTTGGCTCCACCACTTTCAGCGGCTTGGTACGGGCCGTCATGATGCCGCGCATGTTTGGGATGCGTGGCTCCGACATAGGCTGCTGTGCGCTGGCCACGAACGGCAGCTTCACCTCCACCACTTCTTTGCCACCCTCAATCTCGCGCTCCAGGCGGGCAGTGCTATCGTCTACCATATCCAGCTTGAAGGCCGGAACAACAGAAGGGATACCCAGGATCTCGCCCACCATGCCATGCACCTGCGAGCCGTTGTAGTCAATCGACTCTTTGCCCATCAGGATCATGTCGTAGTTATTTTCCTTGGCAACGGCAGCAATCTGCTGGGCCACAAAGAAAGCGTCTACTGGTTTTGCGTTCACGCGGATGGCGTCGTCTGCCCCAATGGCAAGTGCCTTGCGTATATTCGGCTCAGCGTCCGCCTCGCCTACGTTTAATACAGTTACGGTGCCGCCTTTAGCCTCTTTCAGCTCAATGGCTCTTGTCAGTGCGTACTCATCCCATGGGTTGATCACATACTGCACGCCGTTTTTGTCAAATTCTTTGTTATCAGCCGTAAAGTTTATCTTGGATGTGGTATCCGGTACGTTACTGATGCAAACTAATATTTTCATGGTTAGAAATGTTAGCTTTTTAAATTTAGATTTGTGCGAAGTTAATTAAAATATAGCCAATTCGAAATGAACGAAAGCAGATTAGCGCAGCTCTTCAAATTTCTGGAAGACGACCCGAATGATGCCTTTACCCTGTACGCCATCGCGACAGAATATCGCCAGGAAAACCCGCAGAAAGCGCTGGAATATTACGAGAAGCTGCTGACCGAGCACGAGAACTACGTGGGCACCTACTATCACTCTGCCAAGCTATACGAGGAGCTGGGCCAAAACGATGTTGCCGAGCAAACTTATAAGAAAGGTATGCTCATCAGCCGCCGCGAAGGCAACATGCATGCTTTTGCAGAGCTGCAGCAGGCCTTCAACAAAATGATGGGCCTGGACTACGAGGACGATTAACCGGCTGCCAATTTCCCCTGAAGCGCATGCACCAAAAATAGTATGCATGCATCATATTTACAAGTATACTTTATACTTGCCGAAACAGTTACCGTTTGTTTTAGCAACAGCGGGGTTATGCTTTAGTTTTGAGATTTGGTGCAGACAGTAAAATTACATGTAAAGGTATATAAAAGCGACATAAACGGGTGCTTGCACCTTTATACTTTAGCTGCCGCTATTTGCGTCTTGATACAAGCTATCCTTCCTAGCTGCCGTTCATCCTCAGCCATTCTTGCCTAAAGATGCATCTCATACTTTGGAGCTCTCAAGGCTGGGTGGCCTCGCCTTGGGGGCTCAATAAGAGCATCGCGCCTTCTACATTTCCTTTGCTCCTGACGTCGCAATGTCCTTAAGGGCACCGGAAATCTAGAAGGCGCTCTTGGGGGATACCCCCACCTAAGAACTGGGATCAAGTTCAATAGCCACTTCTGACGAAGCTTGAACCAAGTCCCCCTTCGAAGTCAGGGATCCCGAACTTGTTCCGGGAGGGGCCAGGGTGGATTCTTACTTCTGCTGAACACTCCCCCTTAAACTGCGAACCCTCCCCTGTTTTTAGGGGAGGGCTGGGGTGGGGTGAAAAGGGCTTGAAGCAGGAAACATTGTCAACTGCCACTAGCCTGATGAAGCACAGGAGTAGGAAAAGGAGCAGGTCTCAGGTAAGGTCAAGCTCCCTTACTCCCCTACCAACTCAAAGAATCTTACCTTAGTCTTGCCCGGCACCAGCTTTAAGCCCTGCGGAATGCCGCTGTGCGCTTCTTTCATGTGGTTCTTGTACCAGACCTGGTAACTCCCCTCGTCGCTCCAGTATGTCAGGAGCCAGATCTCATTGGGGTTATCCTGCGGCACCATCACGTTCATTTTAATAAAGCCTGGCGCACTGTCTACCATGTGCGGGCGGTTGATGAAGGCTTCTCTTACTTCGGGGGCCATGTCGTTGGCTATGGTAAAGGTACTGGATGCTATAAACATATTCTGGGATTTCGGCACAGACCGCTCGCGGCTTCTGTACTCGTTAAGTAAGTTGATTTAAAATAACGGTAAATGTGGTGCCCTGCTTCGGAGCACTATCCACTTTAATGTCGCCGCCCATTGCCTCTACCTGGGCTTTGGTGAGGTACAAGCCGAGGCCTTTAGCGTTTTTGTTCACATGAAAGGTCCGGTAAAGACCAAAAAGCTTGTGCCCGTGGCGCTTTAGGTCGATGCCAAGGCCGTTGTCCGAGACAGAGAAGTATACTTTCCCTGCTTCTTGCCAGGACTTAATGTAAATCTCCGGCACACGCTCCGGTGAGCTATACTTCAGCGCATTGGAAATAAGGTTATGGGCTATGCTCTCCATGTATACTTTCGGAGCCCATACGTTTGCCACCTGCAGGTCCTTCTCCACATGCGCTTTTCTTTCCAGCAGAGCGGCCTGCAGGTTCTGCAGCTCCTTATCCACTACATCGGCCAGGTTTACTTCTGTAAAAGACAGGTGCAGGTTCAGCTCGTTCTCCAAAATCTGGTTCATATCCTCCAGCGTGTTGCCCATGTTCCGGATCACGTTCCGCATATGCTGTACGATCTCTACCCGCTCCTGCCCGCTAGGCTGCTCCAGATACAGGTCCGTCAAACCTTCCATATTAGACAAAGGTGAACGGAGGTTATGGGCGATGATCTTGGTGAAGTCTTCGAGGCGCCGGTTTTTTGCTTGCATCATCTCCCCGGACAGCTGCAGCTTTTCGTTCAGGTCCAGCAGGTCCTTCTTCTGGTTCCGCAACATAATAGCCGTTAAGTCTTTTACAAACATTTGCGCCACATCAACCTCGTTTAGCGCCCAGGGCTGCGATTTCTCTTTGATCTGCTGGCTCCAACCGCTAAATGACTTGCGCGGGTGAATGCGACCTGCCACCTCTTCTTTGTTCTTTTCGGGCTTGCCGGCCCAAATCCGCGCTTCAGTAATCTCGGGCTTAAAGTACAGCAGGAACTCGTTGTTAAACTTGGACACCTCCAGGGCAAGCAGACCGCTGCCAAGCTGCTTGTACTTAGACGCTGCAGGAAAATGAGCTGAAAGTTCGCGCGTGCAAAACAGGCCATCTGCCATACTTGCCGATAGCCAATCCACCAGCCCCTGCACATCTTCTTTGTCAGGCACAGCCCCTGCACTGAAGTAGTGGCCGCCGAGCAGCAGCGCCACGCCGCCAGCCGCATTTATACTTAGCAGGCGTTCGGGTTGTTTCTGTAGCTCCTCTCCAAGGTCAGGTGCCCTCATCAGCTGCTGCACAAGTGCGTCTTTTTTCTGACGGTATACTTTTAGCTGCTGCACGTCCCGATGCTCCTGTTGGGCCAGCACATTGTTGGCAAAGGCCTGCGCCACGTTGTTGCAGACCTGCCGCTTCCAGTAGTTCACGAAATGGGCCGACTTGTGCTGGCATGCAATGATGCCCCACAGTTTGCCTCCCACTACAATGGAAAGCGAAAGCGTGGCTTGCACCCCCATGTTCTGCAAATACTCCAGGTGGATTTCTGAAGGGTTGCGCAGCTCCGAAAGTATAATATTAGAGGGCTGGCCTGTGGCGGGGTTGAGGTAAGGCTTGATATCCACAGCGGGGGCAGATACATCTACTATTTGCCGTACGGTCTTCTTAACCAGTAGCTCGCGGGCTTGGGCAGGAATGTCTGTTGCCGGGAAATGATGGTGTAGGTATGAACGGCCTTCTCCCTGCAGTTTCTCTGCTATTACTTCGCCATGCCAGTCTTCATCAAACCGATAAAGCATCACATGGTCGTAGGTGATGAATTTCTGTATAAACTTAACCGTAAGCTCGGCCTGCTCCTGCAACGTCGACACACGGTCCAGTTCGGCTTGCAAGGAGCTGTAGGCAGACAGCAGTTCTAGCGTCTCGCGATCACTGGCCTGCGATTCGTAGGGCTCGCACTCCAGCACCAGGCTCCCCTGCGACTGGTGCAGAAACCCAAGGAATTTCTTACCCTGCAACTCAAGCAGCTGCGCGTTTCCGGCCACCCCCGCATTCAGGTTCGCCAAAAGCTCCTCATACTCACCCGGGCTGGTTAGCGCCTGCAGTGGCTGCCCTGGCAATGTGACAACGTCAGCTGCAAGAAAGCATCCGATGTTCTGGCTCACCTGCTCCACTACGAGCGACTGCCTGTTCAGTATCACTAAAAATCCGTGGGGCTGTATGCGCCCGATAAGGTGGATCGGCTCGCTGTCGCAGTTGGAGAGGTCCACGTTAAAATTCTGATAGTTCTGCATACACGTAGAAGAGAGCGCGACACTATAAAACCAGTTCTGCCGAACCTCTTAAAGTGATAGGGCGTTACGCACGCTCGCTATGCGCTGGCTAAAAGCCAAACGGTCTTTTTTGTTTAGAAACTGAAAGGTAAGCATTAAAAAAGAAAATACAGCACAGGCCGCACCTGCCCATCTGTAAAAAGCACTACGAAAAACACGGGCGGCTATAAAGTGTGCGGGCCTACTTATGGATTTGAGGCAGGCCCGCACTACTACAAGTATGGCCATTAACTCAGGGTCAGCACCAGGTCGTCGGCATGTACCAGTTCCCCCTCCGGCAGCACCAGGCTGGCCACCTCAGCGTCTTTTAGAGCGGTGATGGTGGTTTCCATTTTCATGGCTTCTATGATAAACAAAGGCATGTTTCGCTTTACCTTTTGTCCCTTCTCAACCAGTACTTTAGACAATAGTCCCTGAAGTGGCGCTCCAACATGGTTAGGGTTTTCTTTTTCAACTTTCTGATGCTCCACACGCTCCACTTTCACCGACGTGTCCCGCACGTCAATGTTGCGGCTCTGCCCATTCAGTTTAAAGAAAACGGTGCGCATACCGTCCTCATCCACATGGCCTAACGACTGGTATTTGACGACAATGGACTTGCCTCGGGCAATATCGATAATGGCCTCCTCGCCGGGCTGCAGGCCATAGAAAAAGAGGCGGGTCGGAATCTTAGACACGTCGCCATACAGCTCCAGGTGCTTGCGGTAAGCCTCGTATACTTTAGGGTAAAGCTGATGCGACAGAAAATCAGTGAATTGCGTGTCTTTGCCAAACTTTTGCTGAAAGTCTGCGAATCCCTCTTCAAAGTCCACTGGCTGCAGGTGCTCGTTTGGCCGGTCTGTAAATGGCTGCGCGCCTTTCAATATAATTTCCTGCAGCTTCCTCGGGAAACCGCCTACCGGCTGCCCCAGTTCTCCCCTGAAAAAAGACTGCACCGACTCCGGGAAGGAAATCTCCTCGCCCCGCTCCAGCACATCCACCGTCGTCAGGTTATTCGACACCAGGTACAAGGCCATGTCTCCTACCACCTTTGAGCTAGGCGTTACCTTCACCACATCCCCAAACAGCTGGTTTACCTCGGCATAGGTCTCTTTTATCTCTTCCCATTTATCGCCCAGCCCCAGCGCATTGGCCTGCGGGCGCAGGTTAGAGTACTGCCCTCCCGGTATTTCGTGGCGGTATACCTCGGCCGTGCCAGCCTTCAGCCCCGACTCGAAAGGATAATAATACTCCCGCACCGTTTCCCAGTAGGTGGAGTGGCGGTTCAGACTCTTTTGGTCAAACTCCCGGTGGCGCTCCTGAAAGCGCATCATCTCCACCACCGCGTTAAAGTTTGGCTGCGACGTAAGCCCCGACATGGCCCCTAAGGCAACGTCCACCACATCAACCCCAGCTTCAATTGCCTTTAAGTAAGCAGCTGATTGTATAGAGGATGTATCGTGGGTATGCAAATGAACCGGCAACTTTACCGTATCCCGCAGCGCAGTCACCAGTTCAGCGGCAGCGTAAGGCTTCAGGAGGCCGGCCATGTCTTTTACGGCAAGTATGTGCGCCCCGGCATCCTCCAGCTGCTTAGCCAGCTGCAGGTAGTACTCCAAGGTATACTTTGTCTTCTTCGGATGCAGGATATCGCCGGTGTAGCAAATGGTACCTTCGGCCAGGCCCTGTGTTCGCTTGCGCACAAAGTTGATGCAGGGCTCCATACTTTTCATCCAGTTCAGCGAGTCGAAGATGCGGAAAATGTCCACGCCCGTCTCCCAGGATTTCTCCACGAACGTCTCGATCAGGTTATCCGGGTATGCCTTGTACCCTACGCCGTTGGAGCCGCGAAGCAGCATCTGCAAAAGTATGTTCGGCACTGCTTTCCTGATCTGCGCCAGCCTGTCCCAGGGGTCTTCGTGCAGAAAGCGCAGGCACACGTCAAACGTGGCACCGCCCCATACTTCCATACTAAAGGTCTGAGGGTGGTCTTTGGCATAAGCTTCGGCAATCTTCAGCATATCAAAGGTACGCATGCGCGTGGCCAGGAGCGACTGGTGCGCGTCCCGGAAGGTGGTGTCGGTATAGTGGATCTGCGGGTCCTTGCGCAGCCACTTTGAAAACTCCTCCGGCCCCAGCTCGGTCAGCAGGTCCTTGGTGCCTTTCTGGTATGGCTTGGTCAAATCGAAGCCATGCAGGTCCGGCTTACGCAGAACGCGCCCCGGCTCCACCTTCTTCACATCCGGGTTACCGTTCACGATCACCTCGGCCAGGTACGTCAGCATTTTGGTGGCACGGTCTTTCCGCTGCTTAAACACAAACAGCTCCGGGTGGTTTTTCACGAAATCCACAGTGGCATCCCCTGAAATAAAAGTTGGGTGGTTGATGATGTTTTGCAGGAATTGGATGTTCTGCTTTACGCCTCTAATCCGAAACTCATCCAGCGTGCGCGACATTTTGGTGGCAGCCAGGGCCAGCGTAGGCGCATGGGTAGAAACCTTAACCAGCAGCGAGTCGAAGAAGGGACTGATCTTGGCACCCGGGTACACACTGCCCTGGTCCAGCCGGATACCAAAGCCGCCGGCGCTGCGGTAGGCGATGATAGTGCCGTAGTCCGGCTTAAAATCATTTTCCGGGTCCTCGGTAGTGATGCGGCACTGGATGGCCACGCCGTTTGCCCGTACGCTATGCTGCGGCCCCAGCAGCACCTCCTCATCGTCCAGCCTATAGCCGTCGGCAATGTAGAGCTGCGTTTTGATCAGGTCGATGCCGGTTATCATCTCCGTGACTGTGTGCTCTACCTGTATGCGCGGGTTTACCTCGATAAAGTAGATGTTGTGGGTATGCGGTTCCACCAGGAACTCCACCGTGCCCACATTGTTATAGTTCACGGCTTTGCAAATGCGCACCGCGTAATCGTACAGCTTCTGGCGCGTCTCCTCATCCAAACTAATCGCCGGGGCCACCTCTACCACTTTTTGGAAGCGGCGCTGCACGGAGCAGTCGCGCTCGAAGAGGTGGGTGATGTTTCCGTAGGCATCTGCCACGATCTGCACCTCAATGTGCTTGGGGTTCTCCACGTACTTCTCCAGGAAAACCGTGTCATCGCCAAAGGCTTTCAGCGCCTCATTTCTCGCCTCAAAAAAGCCTCTCTCCAACTGCTCGTCATCCCGGATCACGCGCATGCCGCGTCCGCCTCCGCCCGCCGCTGCCTTCAGCATCACCGGGTACCCAATGCGGTGCGCCTCCTCCAGCGCCGTCTCAAAGGTGTTCAGGTCCAGGTCGTTGCTTTGGATTAGGGGCACCTCGCAGCTTTTCGCCACTTTCTTGGCCGCTATTTTATCGCCCAGCGAGGCCATGACCTGCGGCTTCGGCCCGATGAAGATTATGCCGTTATCGGCGCACTTCTGCGAGAAATGCTGATTCTCGGACAGAAAGCCATAACCGGGATGTATGGCATCTACCTTGTTCTCTTTAGCGATTCTGATGATGCCCTCGATGTCCAGGTAAGGCTGCAGCGGCTGGTTATCCTTGCCGATCTGGTAGGCCTCGTCGGCTTTATAGCGGTGCAGTGAGTAACGGTCCTCGTAAGTATAAATGGCCACCGTTTCAAGGTTGAGCTCGGTGCAGGCACGCAAAACACGGATTGCGATCTCGCCCCGGTTGGCAACGAGTACTTTTTTAATTTTCATAGAAGGTGAGCGCTTAAATAAGTTAGTTTTTGGTGCGTGCGCAGTACTAAGGGCTCCCAATGCCCAAACTGCAACAGCCACGGATTTTCGCCATACTTCCTATCAGCCTGGCTGCTGGTAGTACATAATTTTTCTTTAGAAGGTTATACTTCTTCCGGCAGTCCAAATTAGCTGTTGAGACACTAATGGAGCTGCCGAAAACATACTTAACGCCGCGTGCCTGCGTTTAAATTTGCTCGGCATCACAAAGCCAACTACATTAGCAAAACTAATTTATTTAGCCAAAGTATAGTTGTTTATGGAGAAAGCAGAACCATATTTTAAAGGAAGAGGAGCTCAGCTGAATGCTGCCAACCCTTACCTGAAGCAGGAGTATGTAACAGACTACGTGGAGGGACTGGACGAGCCGCTGCTGCAAAATTCCAAGACCGAGTTTCTGCGCGAGTTTCCGAAGAAGGTGGTGAACAAAGTGGATAGTCCGGACCTGGGCCTGGGCTACTCCCTAAATCCTTACCAGGGATGCGAACATGGCTGCGTGTATTGCTACGCCCGCAACTCACACCAGTACTGGGGCTACAGCGCCGGCCTTGACTTTGAGCGGAAGATCATCATAAAAGAAAACGCCCCCGAGACGCTGGCCCGGCAACTGGAAAGCCCGGGTTGGCAGGTGATGCCCATCATGCTGGCGGGCAACACCGACTGCTACCAACCCATAGAAGCCAAAAAGAAACTGACGCGCCGCATCCTGGAGGTGCTGCTGCAGTACCGCCACCCGGTTAGCATCATCACCAAAAACGCCCTCATCCTCCGCGACCTGGACCTGCTGCAGGCGCTAAGCAAGTATGACCTGGTGCATGTGAGCATCAGCATCACCACCCAGGACGAGAAGCTGCGCCAGAAACTGGAGCCGCGCACCGCCTCCGCCGCCAAACGCCTGGATGTCGTACGCCAGCTAAGCGCTTTGGGTATACCGGTTAACGTGATGGTGGCACCTGTTATTCCGGGCCTGAACGATGCTGAGATACCTGCCTTGATCAAAGCATCCGCCGAGGCGGGAGCAAGCAACGTAGCGTATACCATTGTGCGGCTCAACGGCAGCGTAGGGCAAATTTTTGAGGACTGGGTGCAGCAGGCCTTCCCCGATAAAGCCAGGAAAGTGCTGAGCCAGATAGCTGACTGCCACGGCGGCCAATTAAGCGACAGCCGTTTTGGCGTGCGCATGCACGGCGAAGGAAAGTTTGCGGAGCTGATTAACAGGCTGTTTAAAGTAAGTAAACAGAAGTATATGGCTGGCAGAAGTATGAAAGCTTATAATTACAGCCATTTCTGCCAGCGCAAGGGCAAACAGCTGGATTTGTTTTAATAAGCAGCATGTGCTGAAAGTATAAATTGCTAACTTAGCTTCAGAGCACCTAACATACTTCTCCTCGCATGCCAAAACGCCTGATTTATACTTGCCTAATCACCACAGCCATACTTTACAGCTGCCAGTCCGGCTCCACGGAAGAAGCCACCACCGCCCCCGAGGCGATGCAGCAAGCCGAGGTGCAGCCGCTTTCCTTCCGCTCCCAAACCGTATCGCGCCGCTCAAGCTATTGCGGGCAAAGCCCTGAGGCCTGCGCAGAAGCTACTATTACCTACCTGGAGGCTTTTGGAGGCAGTGAGGAGCTTCGGCAACGTATTAATAAGTTTCTGGAGCAGAATATTATGCGCCTGCTACTAGACTATAACCCAGACGCAGACACTTCGGCAGTGGGAAAAAAAGCAGCGGTAACCGTAGCCGAGGCTTTTGTGAAAGCCCAGGAAGACTTTGTGAGGGAGATGGATGAGATTCCGGCCTCGGCAGCCTGGGAACTGCAGCTGGAGGTACAGCCTTTGTTTCAGTCTGACTCCGTGACCACGATCCTGTCAAGCTATTACGCCTATGCGGGAGGGGCTCACCCAAACTCCTACATCAGCCTCCAGAGTTTTGAAATGGAAGGCAAGAAGCTGCGCCCAGCCGACATCGTGACAGACACCCTGCAACTCAAGCAGATGGTGGAGCAGGAGTTCCGGCGGGTACGGGAGATCCCAACTGGCCAACACCTCTCCGAAGCCGGGCTTTTCCTTGAAGACAACCAACTGCCCTTGCCCCAGGAGATGGGGCTTACGGCCCAAGGCCTGAGTTTATACTATAACGCCTATGAAATCGGGCCTTATGCTTTTGGCGCCACAGACCTACTGCTGCCCTACCCGCAGCTGCACGGATTGCTGCGCAGCAAGTATAGGCCCCGGTAAAAGCACCGGTCCGGAAACCTTCGCCTCCGGCAGAAGTAAACCTAGGCGGCAACGCTACAAAAACAACATGCAACACGGAAAAGACATAGTAGTAAGCACCTGGGCAGAACTGCAGACCGCCCTCTTCGACCATAGCTGGGACGAGAACATCAGCCGTTTCCGTTCTTCCTATATTTATAGAGGCACCTGGGACAAAGCCTTCGACCTGAAGACGAGCATCATGCGCATCGGCCCTAAGTATGAGCAGCTGGAACCGCACCTGCTGCGCAACTTCCGCAAGTATGCCTACAGCAACTCCGCCCCCGGCGACTCCATCTGGAACTGGCTGGCAGTAGCCCAGCACCACGGCCTGCCCACCCGCCTCCTCGACTGGACCTACTCCCCTTACGTGGCCCTGCACTTTGCCACCGCCGATCTGGACCGTTACGACCAGGACGGATGTATATGGTGCGTTAATTATGTTAAATCAAAGGAATTCCTGCCGCCCCAGCTTCGCGACACCTTGCAGGATGAAGGCTCTAACGTGTTCACACCTGAGATGCTGCAGCCGGTGGCGCCAACGTTTAAGTCTTTGAAGAGCTTTCAGGATCAGGATTACGTGGTGTTTCTGGAGCCGCCGTCACTCGATGCGCGCATTGTGCACCAGTATGCCCTTTTCTCTATGATGTCCGATGTAAAGGCCGAGCTGAGCGGCTGGCTGCAGCAGCATCCGGAGCTATATTTCCGGGTCATCATCCCCAAAAAACTCAAATGGGAAATACGCGACAAGCTGGACCAGGCCAACATTACGGAGCGGGTGCTTTTCCCGGGCCTCTCGGGCCTGAGCCAATGGCTAAAGCGGCATTATACCCACTCCTGATTTTTCTGCGGAAATTTTAATCTCGCTTCGGGTAATTTCAGCGGAAATGTCTAATTTAAGGCTGACATTTACTTTTTAATACCGAGCTGATGATCCCGTGCCGCGAGCTGCGTGAAACACTCCTATCACGCACCACCAAGACAACTGCCAAGGGCAGAAAAACTTCATTCAATACTTTCATTCGTTATACTTTTGGAGCCAGTGCGGCCTGCCTGTTGCTGTTGCAAACCGCTTGTATGCAGGAGCAGGAAGCTGCTGCCTCTGACCTGGCAGTTGAAGAAACAACAGAAGCACCTGCGACTCCCCCGGATTCTGCCTCTGCTGCTCCACAGCAAGCGACTCCGGCTACAACTGCCACCTCTACTTCGTTAGCCTCCGCATCGCCGGCTGCCACAGAGTGGAGCTACCCAGGCCCAAAGCCTTTGCCGGGGGCGGTTTTGCCCGGCAAGCGCATTATCGCGTTCTATGGCAATCTTTTGTCTAAGCGCATGGGGATTTTAGGTGAGCTGCCTGCCCAGGACATGCTGGCTAAATTGGATGAGGAGGTGGCCAGCTGGCAAAAAGCCGACTCGCTGACACCGGTGCAGCCTGCCTTGCACGCCATCGTGGTAACGGCGCAGGGGCACCCGAGCGCGGGCAGCAAATATAGGCTCCGGATGACCCATAAAATGATCGACGATGTGCTCGAACTGGCCCACCAGCGCAATGCCATCGTTTTCCTGGATGTGCAGGTAGGCCACAGCACGCTGCAAGAAGAGCTTCCGCAACTGGAGAAATACCTGAAAATGCCCGACGTTCACCTGGGTATCGACCCGGAGTTCTCGATGAAGGAAGGCAATGTACCGGGCAGCCGCATCGGCACGTTCGACGCAGCGGACATCAACTACGCGACGGAATACCTATCGAGCTTGGTGAAGCAGTATAACATCCCGCCAAAGCTCCTGATCGTGCACCGCTTCACCCAAGGCATGGTCACGAACTATGATCAGATAGAGCTCCGGCCCGAAACGCAGGTGGTGATGCACATGGACGGTTGGGGACATCCCGCGCTGAAAAAGGATACCTACCGCCGCTACATCCAGAAAGAGCCTGTGCAGTTTACCGGCTTCAAGTTATTTTACAAAAACGACCTGCGCAAAAGCCCTCGCCTGATGTCACCGGAAGAAATCCTCGCGCTCGACCCTAAACCGCTTTACATACAATATCAGTAGCCAAGCCAGCGCTTGTTCAGGATTTTCTGAACAAGCGCTGCGATTTACGCTTTTCAAACATAAGCCACTCATTCTAAAACACATATATTTAACTTTTCCTAAGCAACAGGCTTTTATGTACCGGCGAAACAAAAAAACAGGAAAAAATCCTGAATAGATGGAGCAAAAAGGCCTGGATTTTGCGTTAGAATAACAGAGCGACTCACTCCATACCTCTTAGGGCTGACCGCTTTGTTCCGATGCTTCCAATACCTAACAAAGGATCAACCATGACGCACCACTACCTACGCAACAACCTCGTGAACTTTGTCGTGCGGTTCATCCAGATCATCATTGTGTTCCCGATGGCCGTGCTGCTGAGCTTCTACATTGAGCCCTACCAGTCCATGAACTATGAACTGCACTTTCTGCTGTGCCTGATGGCGGCGGCGGCAGTTTCGGTGCTGGTTACCAAGTATAGTCGCAAGCTGATTGTGCTGATGTTTGTGGGCTTGCTTGGCATGTTTGCTTTTAACAGCACTTTTAAAGCGCAAACCTTTGAAGGGGTGTATGATGATTACAATGCCATGCTGGTGAACATGACCAGTAACCCACACAAGGTATCCTACTTTAAACCCGTGCGCGGCACTTATTTTCAGAACCAGCGGGTAAAAAGCGCGATGCAGGCTACACACCCAAAAGTGCGCGACTTTGCCGTCGAAAACTCCACCCGCTACTTCCACGATGAGTATTACCGCAAGTTCGGCAAAATGACGCGCTACTTCTCTCTCTTCAAACATATCCGCATGAACTGGAGGTACGTGAACGACCCGCTGGGCATGGATTACTATTCTCCGCCTACGGAGAGCATGCAGCTGTTGGCCGGCGACTGCGACGACTATGCTATTCTGATGGCTTCCTCGGTGATGGCCATTGGCGGCGAGGCGCGCGTGGTTATCTCTCCCAACCACATGTATACAGAGGTGAAGCTGGGCCACGTGGACGACCTTGACAAAGTGAGTTATGCCGTGCGCACACTTTTCCCCGATGAAGTGGCAGGCGGTAAGATCCACTTCCACGAAACAGGCGAGGACCTTTGGATTAACTTCGACTACACGGCGGACTATCCTGGCGGCCCGTTCCTGGAGCCGGAAATGTATAGTGTGATTTCTTTTGAGCGATAAAATTTATGGCGCTGTTTTACAAAGCGTTTCACCTCTAACGTATTTTTTTCAACGCCATACTATTGCAGTTTAAAAAGCACCCGCTATATTTGCACCACAATCAGACAGAACGGCCCGTTCGTCTAGGGGTTAGGACGCCAGATTTTCATTCTGGTAACAGGGGTTCGATTCCCCTACGGGCTACAAAAGCCGCTTCAGGTAAAACTGGAGCGGCTTTTTTGGATTCTCTAACTTCCCCCCTTCTGTTAGGATAGTCGATCTTTCTACATATCAGAGAGACATCGCCCTGATAGAAATTTCCTTCCCACTTCTGCCTGGCTCCACTTCTTTTGGTAGAGAACACCTTGCCTTCTACCCTCTGAATCTCACATAAGAAGTAGCTCACCTTCCTTCTGCATATTTTTCTACCTGCTGTCGACTTCTAACACTCATCGCTGTATGTTCCGCTTCTTCTGCAGCAGTACTTTCCAAAAAAGCTATTTGCCTCAGGCAACCATACCTGCTTTTACCGCATCTGCTGCATGTTAACCTGCTGCGATAGAAGTTCTATTTTAAGACCGGTTGCGCCCTCTTTCAAACCAACCAAAACTATGATGCCCAAAAGAATTTTTCTTCTGCTGTTTTTCCTTGGAATTCTGGCTCTTGCCCAGGCACAGCAAACACAGATGCTAAACGTCGGAGGCCACTCCTTGGAAATGATACAGGCAGGAACAGGCGACTATACTATCATTTTTGAGTCAGGCTTTGGCTCCGATTGCAAAGTATGGGGTAATGTCGCTTCAGAAGTGATGCAGACAAACCAGGTCCTGCTCTATTCAAGGGCTGGCACGGGCAAGTCTGAGCCAAACCCGCAGCCGCAAACACTCGAAGCGGCGGTGCAGGATTTAAGCAATCTCATCAAGCGAGCTAACCTTAAACCACCCTTTATTTTGGTCGGCCACTCGTACGGCGCCTTTATCATCCGGGCCTATGCGGCGCAGCACCCAAAGCAGGTAAAGGGCTTGGTCTTTGTCGATCCGGCGCATGAGAAAATGATGCTGGAGCTCAAGAAAGTCAATCCTGCCAAAGCAGTAAGAGATATCGAGCTGCAAAACAGCTTTGTGCCCGATGAATTTAAGCAGGAAAACGAGCTGATCAACCAAATCTTTGAAGCCGGCACGTTGCCGGAATTCGGAGAACTGCCACAGGTGCCGGCAGTGGTGCTCACCTCGGTGCAGCAAAGGGCAAAGCCGGAGCTGTTTCTGCACGAACCTGAAGGCGTGGCAGTATGGCGCAACCTGCACGCCGAGTTCTTCAGCCAGTTTACCAACGGCGCTCACATCGTAACGACTGCCAGCGGCCACAACATCCATCGCCAGGAGCCCGAACTAGTGATCCAGGCCATCAACCAAGTGGTCCAAGCAGCCAAAAAGGAAAAGGGCCGGCAGGAGCACGAAGTGAAAGTAAAGGCTTTGGAGGCTGCATTCGCGCAGGCAGCTGCATACCTGAAACAGCAAAAAGAACAGAAAGCTGAAGACGTGGTATTTGACGCCTTGAAGGTCTCCGGATTTGATGAGCGCACCATCAACACCATGGCCTACCAGCAGCTGAGCAACCCGGCTACCATTGACATGTCCCTGCTGTTGTTCAAGTACAATACCGTGACTTATGCTGCTTCGGCCAATGCCTTCGACAGCTATGGCGAGGCCTTGATGCAACAGGGAAAGCTCAAGCAGGCAGCCCAACAGTTTAACAAAGCCATCGAACTGGCCACTGCTGCCCATGATGACGCTATGCTTGAAACCAGCAAAAGCAACCTTGAAAAACTAAGCCAGCTCGAAAAATCAAAATGACACGGATTACTCCGGCAAAAGACCACTAAGATTCTATCATGAGCAGATACCGTCGCAGCTGCTAAACAAAACAAGAGGAGATATACAATGCACTCTTCAGCGAGAAGCACTCTCCTACAGCGGCTAGATACCTGTAGAAATGATTCGAAATTTCCATTATTAGGGCTACAAAAGCCGCTTCAGGTAAACCTGGAGCGGCTTTTTTGGTTCTATAGGTTTCAGTCACCAATCTTACTTTCCAGGAGCAATTGTTTTATCAGGACCAGTGACGGTGCATATAGAACCGAGAGGGAAATTGTAAGAGTAAAGCCTAGTCTAAGATTTTAACGGTTCAATTAGTTTCAGCATCATTCCCATTTGATTCGCGTTTGGCTTTTTTTGAAGCCGCTTTCAGCAACTCCTGATGCTCTTTCCTTTCCTTGAACTCTTTCTGGCGCTGCTTTCGCTGTTGGTCTCTTGATCTGGTACTCATTGTCTAATTCTAATTTTCTGGAACTGCTTCTAAAGCTTAAAAGCCCTCATGCCCATCATGATCTTACTTGTATACTGTAACGAAATTAAAGATTTTTTGCTTTCGGAGTGATAGCATGAGTTGGCTTTTCTCGGTCAGAAAAGGTTAATAACTTGTTATGGATAGAGGGAAAACTCAAGAATTCTTTTGATATCCACCTTAAGTCAAGCTTCTGTTACTTTATGTAAAATCAAGATAACGAAGTAAAACCCCGCTTCGCCACATCGGCTGGAAAGTATAAACGTAGTTTATTTAGGGGTTGCGGCAGCAAAGCCTTCCATCACTGCCAATCTACATTTGGTTTCAAGTTGAACCTCCTCCTGTACCTTTTCCTCCTGCTGCCGTAACACCATACTCAGACAAATTATACCATCTGCATGATAGGCAAAGACGACCTAAACGTTATAGTTACTGTATTAGGGTGCTTGGTTTTATTGCTTGCCCTGGTTTCTAAAAAGCAGGAGAAAAGTCCCATACCAGCCACACTCCTCGCGCTGTTGTTCGGTATCCTCATCGGGCCAGCGTTTCTCGGCATAATAGACCTGACTGAGCTTGGCGATAAATCAACTATACTGGAGAGTGCGGCACACCTTGTCTTGGGTGTAGGCCTGGTGGGAGTAGCGCTACGCATACCCACAGCTTACCTACGGCAGAACTGGCGGCAAATGGCGATCCTGGTCGGCGGCAGTATGGTGCTGATGTGGGTGATAAGCACCATGCTCATCTACTTTGTACTTGGCACTTCCTTTTGGCTCTCCGCCTTGCTGGGAGCCATCATCACGCCCACTGACCCCATTGCCGCCTCTCCCATTGTGACGGGCTCAGTTGCCAAAAAGAACCTGCCCAAGGATAAGGCATGCAATCTCCTTTGAGTCGGGGGCGAATGACGGGCTGAGCTACCTGTTCATCTACCTGCCGCTCCTCATGCTTACCCTTGGGCCTGACCTGGCACTGGAAGAGTGGCTGAAGCGCACATTTCTTTGGGAGGTGCTTAGCGCCACAATATTTGGCCTGCTACTTGGCTTGGTTGCTGGTAAACTCCTTAAGCTGGCAGAAAAGTATGAGATGGTGCAGGAAAACTGGAGGCTCGTGTATACCGTAGCGCTATCGCTGTTGGCCGTAGGAGGCGGGAAACTTATGAAAAGCGATGAAGTGTTGTTGGTCTTTGCAGCCGGTGCCGCCTTTGTACAAGTAGTAAACCCTAAGGAACAAGGTGAGGAGGAAAAAGGGCAGGAGGCAGTAAACAGGTTCTTCTCCTACCCAATCTTCGCGTTACTGGGCACAGAAATCCCATGGGAGGGTTGGGCTCAGCTTGGCTGGAAAGGTATAGCGCTTGTTGTTGCGGTACTGTTGCTACGACGCCCCCCGGTGCTCCTCCTCCTCAAGCCCCTGTTGCCCGACTTGCGCAGTAAAAAAGATGCCTTGTTCCTGGGATGGTTCGGACCAATTGCGGTGGCAGCCATCTACTATGCTTCAATGGCTGAGCACAAGCTAAAGGAGCCACTTATCTGGGATGTGGTGAGCCTGGTGATATGCGCCTCCGTGGTGGTGCATGGGGTAACTTCTACTCCGCTCACGCAGCTGTATGGAAAGTTGTAAGGATACAGGTCTACGCATGAAAAAGAGGAGAAAAAGTAAAATTCGCTTTTACGAGAAGTGGAGGTTGTTTAGGTAAGGTTGTTCAACACAGTGTCTTGCTGGCTTTCCATCCATCAGACACCTGTTTTTCCGCTCCCCGCCTAAATCCACCTCCTGCCCAGCCGAAGATGAAAATTCCAACAGGAATAAGGCCTCAAAAACAATATTTGTCTTCCGTTTAAGGTGTTCTTTGTTTACCTACACTTGTCAGCTTCTGCAAAACACTCCATATCCAACCTTATCTACGGGATAGCGTTTTGATTACCTACCGCACCTTCATTCTACCACACATCAGTTGCCCCACCCACCCGACTCATGGCGACCATACTTGCTATACTTGCTGCCCGCTTTGCTGCGGTAACTGAGGCATACACCAATAATTTATACTATGGAAACAGACTACAGATCATTACGCAAAAACACCGGCTTCTCCATTTCCAAAACTAAGCTCAAGACAGCGACTGCCTCGGCCCAGGACCTTCGCACGCTCTCCACACCGGCCAGACCCATGCTGGATGCCGCTGATGTGGTGGTGCCTGAAGGGTATCAAGTGGAGCCGGTTATGGCAGGGCTCTCCTTCCCCACCGATCTTGCCTTTGCCGACGACGGCACTATTTTCGTGAGCGAGGGCGGCAGTTCCTGGCCTACCCGCCCCTACATGCCGGCACGCGTGCTGGTGCGCCACCCCTCCGGCGAAACAGAGGCCATCAGTATGAACGTGCAGGCTGGCCCCCGGGGCATTGCCTAGCGCAACGGGGAACTGTACATGGCGCTAAAAGGCGGCTACCACATGCAGATCGCAAAATATAACCTGGCGAGCGGTGAGCTGAAGATCCTCATAGACCAACTCCCCAGTGGCGGCTGGCACGAGCCGGGCGGACCTATTTTTGGGCCGGACGGCATGATGTACTTTGGCAACGGCTCTGTGTCGCAGCAGGGCGTGACGCTGCCGGCAGGCTTTACCGTGGACTTGGCCAAGCACCCGAACGCACACGATGTGCCGGGCCAGGACGTGACGCTAACCGGCAACAACGTCCGGAGCCGCGATCCCCGCCTCCCCTACCCCTACATGATCGAAACCGGCGCGTTCAAACCATTTGGAACGCCTGCTGAAAAGGGGGAAGTGGTAAAGGGGGAGCTGTTCTGTAATTCTGCTGTCTGGCGGTCGCGGCCTGATGGAACCGATGTGGAACTGTTGGCCTGGGGCGTACGCAACCCCTTCGGCATGGCCATGAACGAGGCCGGGGAGTTGTACGTGTCGGACAATGATTTTGAGGAGAAGGGAGAGCGCGCGGTTGCCAACGACCCGGATCGCATCTGGCACATTCAGAACGCCAGCCTGCCTTTCGGGTCTGTTAAAACTCCTGCCTGGTACGGCTTCCCGGATATCTGCGGCGACGGCCTGCCGGTGAACCACGAAAGCCACCTGCCCAGCCGTGGGAAAGCAGCGGAACTGCTCCTGGAGAACCCGCCGGAATGGGCCGGGCCTGCCGTTTTCCTGGAACAACCGCATTCCTGCATGTGCAAAATGGATTTTTCCCGCTCCGATGCCTTTGGCCACAAAGGAGAACTGTTCGTGGCGGAATGGGGTACGCTGGCACCGCTCAACTCCCCGCGCCCCGAGGACCTGGACCATGGTTTTCGGGTGATACGGGTAAACGTGGAAAAAGGCACCGCAGAACCTTTTATGCATAATCGGAAGATGGGGCCCGCCTCTACTTACGGCACCGGGGGCATCGAGCGCCCTGTCTCCTGCAAGTTCAGCCCCGACGGCAAAGCTCTGTACGTGCTGGACTTCGGCGTGGCAACCGTAACATCCGGCAATATGCTGGCTTTTGCCCATACAGGGGTATTATGGAAAGTGACAAGAAAGGAGGAAAACAATGGCTAACGCAACGCAAACCCCAACCATACTGATTGAACTGGACCAGGAAACCAGGAACCGGCAGCTGGACCGCGCCAAGTCCTGGCTCGATAACGTGCTCCTGACACAGGCCTCTCACCGGAAGCTGCTGGAGGACACGGTGGAGAAAATTGAGGAACCGCACATCAAACAGTACCTGGCTGAAATGGCTCTGCAAGCGGAGCAGCACGAGGAAAAAGCACGCGAGCTGTTCTCCCTGATCGACCGGGAGCCGTCGGATATAAGGCAAATGCTGGGGCAGGTAATGGGCAAGGCCAGGCAGGCGCTCGGAGACTTTATAGCGGTGGCCGGTGGTGCCAAAGGGCCATGGCAAGACCTGCACCAGGTATACTTGTCGAACTATAACTCGATGGGTGCCTTTGCCGTGGCAGAGCAGCTGGGGTTGGCTTTAGGTATCCCGCGCATGGTGGATATCACCTTTGGCGTGGTGGCGGAAAAATCCACGAGCCAGCTGCTGCTGCAGGAAGCGGTGCTGGAGATGTGCTCCATGTCCATACTTTATAAGGAGAGCTTTTAGGTTTCTTCTCACGTAAAAAACAGAAAGGGTGCCTCACTTTATAAAGTTGGGTGCCCTTTCTGTCTGTTTATACTGCTCCCGGCCTAAACGATGCTCTCTGGCTCGCCTGGAGATTTACTTTAAAGCCCACGTAAGATCATTAGCTACCTTTCGAATCATACCTCCTTTAACGCAGGCACAAATGTTCTATTGTTTTTCAGTCCCTTTCTCTGTTAAAGCTGGTCTGTAAAATCTTTTAATTGCTGTGCCTCCCGCAGGTGGTCGCGCAGCCTTAGCAGAATTTGGTCAGCAAGTGTTTTAAGGTCCTGGTCCTGAAGCCGGTCTCTCGCCCGCTCATAGAACTGGATGGCATCTTCATGTGCCTCCACCTGCACATTTGCATAGTCTTTGTCGAACGGTGTGCCTGTTTGGCTCTGCAGTCTGGTTCTAATCCTCTCCCGCTCCTGGGTCATGTTCATTTGCAGGGATATGTTTCTTTCCCGCGCCATGGTTCTTAGCTGGGCACGCGTAGCAGTATGCTCCTGCAGCATCAGTTGCGCAAATTCCTGCACCTCCGCCTGAGTGGAGTTTTGTAAAGCCAGGTTGGCCGTTACAATCTCAAAGGTATCAATGGCAGCCGCTTCCTGAATAAAGGCAGTAGGCGTCATCACATCTACGTCAACATCCTCATCGTCATCGCATGCTGTAAAAAAAATAAAAGGTACCAAAAGGAGAAGGATGTTCCATCTCTTAATTCTCATCTGTTTCATAACTTATTGGTCTAGGGTTAGTAAAAATGATACCTCCATACTTTGGATTTTAAAAATTCAAAGAGGTTAAATCATATTTAAATTACTATAAATACGTGAATATCAGCTATTTTGTGCACTAGGCGTACTGCGCTACCGAGCCTGCTTTTTTCTTTGGTTTACCTGGTCCTGCCACGCTGCGACTACTGGTGCTCAACATTTCTTTGCTGCTCCCTAGCTGACACAGGCAAAATACCCGCAATACCTTCAAAGCCAGGTTTTCATTATTTGCTTTATTGTAGTGTTGATGGCAGTCGGTTTATGAGAATTTAGAGTCGGCAAGAGTTACTGCTGCATCGATAGTTGTATGATAACCCTTGCCTTCCTCTAACCAGATATTTCTTATTTCGCTTTCTTACCGCCACCTTTGCCACCGCCTGCAGCAGTTATATTCACGTCGATAAAAGTCAGGTTGTTTGTAGCGTCAACAACTGCTGTACCGCCACCGCCCGGCTCCTCGGCTGCAACCACTTCTTCTACTGGCAGCATGATAGTAGTACCGCTATCAAAGAAGGTGTTGAGATTTGCGCCTCCTCCGGTCTGATCAAAGCTAAAGGTGATGCGGTAGGTGCCTGGCCCCATACCGAGCTTCTTCACATCCCAGGTATAGCCATAAATTACTTTTCCTTTCACGTTCACTTCTCCATTATAGTAACCAGGGCCATCTGCCGCCTCATATACCGCCTTGTTGAAGAGTGGGGCGCTTACATCGCCGGTCCAGGCATGCACACTTGCATCCCAGGTAAGGCTTGGAGTAGTGGAAGTAAGCTGCTGGATAGTAAGCCTGGCCAGTGGCGAGAATACGGTAGCCTGCGTACCAGGGCCGTAAACAACATCACCATCTAACTCAACCTGTAGGCCATGCACTTCATCAATGCCCCAACCGGATACATGGCGCATGGCATACTCTGTTACAGGAGTAACAAGGTTCTCATACAGCACCACCTCTGTGCGCACTTTAGAGGTCACGCTCCAGTCGCTCGACTCCAGGTTGTCGCCCCAGTCAATAGCATCAACGTTGATAACATCCGTAGCATTAAAGTTAGAAGCTTGCCATTGATTTGCTGCGTCTTTCTGAAGGTACGCCTTATACACATCTGGAGTGCCTGCAGGATAGCAAGGATCTGAAATATCCGGGTTACAGCTATAGATTGGAGAGCTCGGATCAATTGGATTTTCGCCCCAAACATACCACCAATCGCCACCAAGTTGTACACCGTTTAGTGCTGGTCTGAGCACTAAAGGCACTCCCTCAGACCAGATAACCGGGAAGGAAAGGTTGTTGCCCGTGCTTTCGGTTCCGCCACCGCCACCACCATTGCCGCCGCTACCGCCGCCGCCCGGACCTTTACCGCCACCTTGCGCATCCTGGCCACTCGAAGCCTGGAAGGTGTCGGGTGCAAAGTTTTCATCCTCGCAGGATGTAAAGAAGTTCATGCCGGCCAAGAGAATGCCAGCAATAAGGATTGATTTGGTTGTCTTCATACCTTGAAAAGATTAGCAGGAAAAATAAAAGTTTGGTAATCAAAAGGAACAGTTCTCAGGAAGAACCAACAGGTAGGATATTTTATACTACTGTATGTAGTACAGGAACTTGAGCTTGGGAGAATGAAAAAGTTATAGTATCAGGAGGAAGAGTTAATACCAATTCCTGTGGCACCAAGGCCGATGTTCTTTAACAGCCCGTATTGGAGCGTAGGCGGTATAAGCTAAAGGTCCAGTGACAGATGATCTTTAATCTATATTTGTCACGCAGTTAAGCAGCTATTCAATTTTATAAGCACTTCAACTTCTTGCAAATATTAGTTCATTAAAATATGCTCTGCTGTAAAAACAGCCCGACGAATTGAAATTTGAGGCAGACAATTATTTATCAAACGTTAACTCGCTTAACCCTCCTTGCAATTGCACCCTTCAGGATGGCAATTCATCAAAGCTACATAATCTGCATCGGGGTCTGGAGTGTCTTTTACCTTTTTCATGCATTGTATAATGTCCATCGTGTGCTGCTTCATCGATGCCAGGTATAAACTACATTCGTTTTGTGGCAGAGGAACCGGTACAGGCTGTGTTTCTAAAAAAGCTTTTAGCTCTGATATTTTGGCTGTATGAGCAGATTTAGCCTTATCCGCCATTAAGAGAACGTTAGGGTCATCCCCATACTTTATCTCAGCTTCTGCCAACTTCAGCATCAGTTCGTGGTGTATGAGCATTACAGAAGCGTGGTCTATGCTTTTATCACAGGTGCTCTCCATCTGGCTAATGGCTTTTATAGTAGAGCTTATAGCCTGTTGCACCTCTTTATCAAACAAATCGTCCGCCACCTTGCCTGCGTCCTTCGAAGCTTCTGTTGTCGGGGTTACGGAAACAGGCGCGACAGTCTCCGACTCGTTATCACAGCTTGAGAAAGCAAGTGAAGCTGCCAGTAAACAGGCAATACTCTTTATACTTACAAAGTTTGTTTTCATTTAAATATAAGTTCGTTTTCATTTATATAAATAAACGAACATTAATTTAAACGGTTTAATGACATTTATCATCAAAATAAGTTCTATAGCCTAAAAAACATACTTAGATACTTTTAGCATACTTTGCAGAAAGTTCTTTAGTAGGAGGGCACTTATACTATAAGCGTTTCTTAAAATTAATGAGCTGATACTAAACTTGGCTGCGTATAGAGGCACAGAGATGACCCGCTTGTTCTTTACCTTCCACAGCTACTTATAAATTCTTCAAACTCATCTCCGCCTTCACGATACCCCTTTCCAGGGCCTCTTCTTTGGAGCAATGTTTATCGTTGTACATTTCCTCGGCGTAGCGCAGGGCCATACTTCGGGTCAGGTCTTCCAGCACATTAAGCCGTGGCTGATGATCCTCAAACAGGGAGGCGACATAAGAGGTATAGTCCTGCAGGTCGATGGTAACGTGTTCGGTGTCCATGCCCTGGAATACCTCGCTGATCCTCTCCTTCAGGATTTTCTGGTCCGCCAAATCCATGTCCTTTATCTTCACGTGCACCGTCACCACCTTTTTCTGCGAGGTCAGGCCCCAGACGTGGAAATGGTTCACCCGCTCCACCCCCTTCAGCGACAGGATCTTCTGCCGGAGCAGGGGCACGTTCACCCCCTCCGGCACCCGCTGCAGGAAAACCTTCACCACATCCACCATCTTCACGGTGACAAGTATGAGCACAGCCAGGTTGATGACAATGGCAAGTATGGGGTCCAGTACGGGAATGTCCCAGAACAGCAGGATGATACTCACCACAAACACCGCCAGCCAGCCCACCGTGTCCTCCAGCAGGTGTATGGTCAGCACTTTCCTGTTCAGCGACTTGCCCGACTTCAGTTTCCAGGCACCGAGGCCGTTCAGCGCCATGCCAAGTATGGCAATCCCGATCATCCACTCCACCTTGGGCATCTGCGGGTTCAGGATGCGCCGGGTGCTTTCATAGAAAATGTATATGGCCCCGAGCATCAGCACCAGGGCGTTGATGAGGGCGCTCAGCATGGAGAAGCGCTTGTAGCCGTAGGTATACTTGTCGTTGCTCTCCTCCTTCTCCGACTTCCGCTCAAAGTACCAGCCCAAACCCAAAGCCAGGCTGTCGGCAAAGTCGTGCAGCGAGTCTGCAAGTATGGCGATACTGCCCGAGATCAGCCCGCCCACCAGCTCCAGAATGGTAAAGGAGAGGTTCAGCAGGAAAGCCGTCCGGACGCTTTTACTTTTCTTCTGTTCAGCCATCGTGTGATTATAAGTTTAGGCCCAGGGGTAATGGGCCATGCTACAGGTGCGTTTCGCCTTCTTCCAGCCCGCTGCCCTCCAGCTGTATGGTAGTGTGCGAGATCTTGAATTTCGAGGTAACGGCCTTGTTGAGTTTGGTTAAAATCTGGTTATAGGCGTCCGAACTATCAGGCGACACCACCACATGCGCACTCAGGGCGTTTACGCCGGTGGTCAGCGACCACACGTGCAGGTCGTGCACCTCTTCCACGCCGGCCACGCCTTCCAGGCACGTGCGCACTTCCTTGATGTTCACGTCTGCCGGCGTTCCTTCCAGCAGCACACCCACCGCCTCCTTCAGCAGCACCCACGTCCGCGGAAGTATAAACAGGCCAATGCCAGCAGAAAGGATCGGATCGGCATAGTACCAGCCGGTAGTCCACATGATCACGCCCGCCACAATCACGCCGATGGAGGTGAGCATGTCGGAGAGCACTTCAAAGTAAGCCCCTTTCATGTTCAGGCTCTCTTCAGATCCCTTGCGAAGTATAAACATGCTGGCCAGGTTCACCACCAACCCAACCGCCGCCACTATGAGCATGGCTTTGCTCTCCACCTCCGGCGGGTTCCTGAAACGCTCGTATGCTTCATAAAGTATGTAGAGTGAGATGCCGATCAGCACCACAGCATTGGCCAGCGCCGCCAATATCTCAGCCCGGTAATAACCGTACGTGCGCTCCGGCGAGGCGGGCCGCTCGGCCAGGTTAATGGCTACAAGGGCGAAGACAATGCCACCCACGTCTGTGAGCATGTGCCCCGCGTCGGCCAGCAGGGCCAGGCTGTTGGTCAGCAGTCCCCCGATCACCTCCGCCAGGAGGTACAGAAAAGTTAGCCCCAGTACCAGTTGAAGTCGTTTCTTGTTCTGGCTGCCTGCCGAGACAGCGTGTGCATGTGCCATAATCCATGTAATTGTTGGTAGGCTTAACTACGGCACCGTTTCTTCAATTGTTGAAAACCGGGCATACGCAGGCCTTCTTCTCCCGCAAATACAGTACAATCAGACAGGCAGAAGTGGAAATCCTCAAGCCGGCACAGTTATATGTCTTGTCCCATTAATGATGGTGCCCGCCCTCTCCTTTCTTCATCTCAGCAAAGAGGTAATAGGCGCCTTTCGTTACGATCTGCACGCCTTCCGGCAGCTCAGGGAACTGCGTGAGCTGCACAAAGCCCTGCTCGCTTTCTCCGGTGGCCACCTGCACCCTGCGGAAGCTGGTGCCATGCCCGGTTTCAACCTCCCCGTGTTCCTCCAGCTGCTCGTCTGCATGGGCTACTTCTGCCTCATGCCCGTGCTCCTCCTGCGTGCGGATGAAGATATAGGACTTGCCCTCGTCCTCCACAATCGCCTCTTCCGGCAGCGCCTGCACTTCCTGCTTTCCGGTGTAGATTCTGGCCTCCACGTACATGCCCCGGATGAAACTTTTATGCTCGCTTTCAATATGACCATGCACCTTTACGGTTTTGTTCTCCTGGTCAAAGGACTTGCCCACCAGGTATACTTCGCCGTCGTACACCTTGCCGCCCACGCTCGGTACAGTAAAATGGATCGGTTGCCCAACTTCAACTTTGCTGATGTCCTGCTCAAACACGTTCAGCTCCAGGTGCATGTGCTTGGGGTCGGAAATCTCATACAGTTCCTGCTCCCGGTTGGTAAATTCTCCGTTGTGCACGCTCAGACGAGTGATATAGCCACTCAGCGGCGACCGAACAGCAACCGAGGTGGAGATATTTCCTTTTGCCACCGCCCCCGGCGAGATGCCCAGGTAACGCAGCTGCTTTTCAACGGCCTTTTTGCGGGCCAGCGCATTTTGGTAAGCGGCCGAAGCGGTCTGAAACTGTTTTTTGGAGCTCACCTGCGCGGAGTCCAGCCGGCGCTGCCGCTCATAGTCCGCCTCCAGGTAGCCCAGGTTGCCCAGCACGTTCTGGTACTCCTCCTGCAGCTGCACATACTCCATATTTTCCAGCACCGCCAGCACCGTACCCTTCTCCACGTAGTTGCCCACCAGGTACTTGGCCTGCCGCACAAAACCTGCTACCGGGGCCGACACGGCGGCCAGTTTCTGCGGGGGCAGGTCCAGCGTACCGTTGGCCTTCACGAAGGCAGACACGTTTACGCTATCCAGGGAGCCATACTCCAGCTCGGCTGCGGCCATTTGCACATCGCTCAGTTCCACTACGTCTTCTGCGCCCTCTTCTTCGGCATGCTCGCCGTGCGCTTCCGCTTCCTGGGGCTGCTCTGCTTCCTCGGTATCCGATTCGCCGCACCCTAGCAGGAGCAGGATCGACAGGAATAACACCAAACTATTTTTTATCGTGAGTTTCATCTTGTTCTTATTGATTACTGATGTCTTTAAGTTTTCATTTTTCCCGCTGCTCTTCCGGACTTCCAAGTCCGGAAGCACTCTGCCGGGGACTTCCTAGTCCCCGTATCGAGTAATGCGGATTAGGAAATCCGCTTCAGGTGCTGTTTCGGATTAAGAAATCCGAAACAGCAGAGTGTTTATTTATTACTTTCAGTTGGATTGTACAGGTCGTTAAGGTTTCCAGCCAGCCGGTTCAGTTCGATGATGGCCAGGTTATACTGCTGCAGGCTTTGCAGGTACTCTTCCTGCAGTTGAGTGGCCTGTGTCAGGTTTTGGATGTAGGCGATGTAGTCCACCGCGCCCTCCTTGTAGCCGAAGCTGGCCGTACGGATCTGCTCCTCTGCCAGGCTGAGCCCTTCTTTCTCATAAAAGGCCACAGAGGCCTTCGCTTTTTCGAGAGCCGCCAGGGCGGAGGCCCATTCCCGCTGCAGGGCCAGTTGCTGCTGTTCCAGTTCCTGTTCTGCCACCGACCGCTGCAGGCTTGCGGCCTGCGTTCGGCCCTTCTGGGCGAAGAACGACAAGAGGGAAATATCCATCCCCACGCGGTAGAGGTAAAAACCATCCTGCCCGTTCACGTTCTGGTCGCTGTAGCCCAGGCTGATCTGCGGCAGATATTGGGAACGCTCCACCTTATAAGCGGCCGCGGCCACGTCTACCCCTTCGGCATAGTAGGCCAATCGCGGGTTGCCTTGCGGACCTGCTGCGTCTGCCACTAATAAATTGTTGAACTTATAGAGCCTGGCGCTGTCGGGGGTGATGTCGGCATCGGCATTTAGCCAGGTTTTCATGCGCTGGGTGGCTGCCCGATAAGCGGCCTGTGCCTGCTCCAGCTGCACCGCTACCCGTTTTGCCTGACTGGAGGCCGACAAGAACTCCAATTTGCCTGTTTCGCCGGTCTCGAAGCGCAGGCGCGCCGCCTCCTCAAAACTGCTATAAATGCTATCCAGCCCCTGCACTAACCGGAGCCTGCTCTGCGCCAGAAGCCACTCGCTGTAAGCCTCGCTCACCTCGGCCACAAACTCATTGGCAGACAGGTTGCGGTACGCTATACTTTGGTCGAGCTGCGCCTGGCGGTGCCGTGCTTTGCTGATGTAGGCCGTCGGGAAGTCGAACTGCTGCTGCACGCCGTAGGATGAAATTCCCTGTATCTCCTCCCCGTTCGTCTCCTCCCGCTGATGGTACACGCTGGTCCGACCCAAATCCAAGACGGTGCTTTTCAGCGCCTTCTGCTGCTCCACCTGCAGGTTGGCTTTGCGCATGGCCGGGTACTGCTGCAGTGCTGTCTGCACCGCCTCCTCCAGACTCAGCACTTGCCCCGGCTTATGCTGCGCTTTGGCAGGTTGCGCGGCAAGTATAGCCCCCATCAACATAGGTATAAACAGCATGGCTGGCTGTGCTTTTAGCTTAAAGCTTTTCTCCAGGTAGAAGTATAAAATCGGCAGCACCACCAGCGTCAGCAAGGTGGCAGTTACCAGACCGCCGATGACCACGGTAGCGAGCGGCTGCTGTACTTCGGCCCCTGCGGAGGTGGAAATAGCCATCGGCAGGAAACCCAGCGAGGCGACCGAGGCTGTCATGATCACCGGGCGCAGACGCGTGTGGGTGCCTTTCAGGATGCGCTCACGGATATCTTTTATACCTTGCTTTTTGAGGCTGTTGAACTCAGCGATGAGCACGATGCCATTGAGCACCGCCACCCCGAACAAGGCGATAAAGCCCACCCCGGCCGAGATACTGAAAGGCATATCCCGCAGCCACAGCGCCAGCACGCCGCCAATAGCCGACATCGGCACCGCCGTAAAGATCAGCAGCGCCTGTTTCATGGAGCCGAAGGTAAAGAAGAGTAGCACCAGGATCAGCAGCAGAGCGGCAGGAACCGCCACAGACAAGCGCTTAGTGGCCTGGATCAGGTTCTCGAACTGGCCGCCGTAGGTGATGTAGTAGCCCGGCGGCAACTCCAGTTGCTCGTCCAGCACCTGCCGGATATCCTCCACCACGCTCTCGGTGTCGCGGTTGCGGGTGTTCACGCCCACCACAATCCGGCGCTGGGCATTGTCACGGGAGATCTGGGCCGGGGCCTCCTCAAACCGGATGGTGGCCACCTCGCGCACGGGCACCTGCCCCCCGCCGGGCAGCGGAATGTACATGTTCTGCACATTGTCTATATCCTGCCGGTACTCCTCCTGGAAGCGCAACACCAGGTCAAAGCGCCGCTCTCCCTCGAACACCACGCCCGCCGTGCCGCCGGCAAAAGCCGTGTTGATGGCGCGGTTCACGTCACCCACGTCCAGCCCGTACTGGGCCATTTTTCTTCGGTTATAGTTGATCTGTATCTGCGGCAGTCCCGTCAGCTGTTCTACCACGGTGCCGCCTACGCCTTCTATCTGGCTGATCAATTCATTGGCCTCGTTGCCTTTTTGAAACAGCACGTCCAAATCCTCGCCGTAGATCTTCACGGCAATATCTTGGCGTACGCCGGTAATCAGCTCGTTAAAGCGCATCTGGATGGGCTGCGTGAACTCGGTACCCACACCGGGTACCGAGTTGATCACGGCCTCCATCTTCTGGAACATCTCTTCCCGGGACGAAGCACTCTCCCATTCCTTTTTGTCTTTCATAACAATGATGATATCGGCCATTTCCATGGGCATCGGGTCTGTGGGGATCTCGGAGGTACCAATCTTGGTCACCACTTCATTCACCTCCGGGAACTGCGCAATCAGCCGGTCCTGTATCTTTTTGGAGACGGTGATCATCTGCTTGAGTGAGGTGCCGGTGGGCAGGATCTGGTGGGAGGCGATATCGCCCTCATCGAGCTGCGGAATAAACTCCCCGCCCATGCGCGAGAAAAGGAAGAGGCTAAGAGCAAATAATAGCACCGCCACCAACACCACCGCTTCCTTGGCCCGCAGGCTAAACCGGATCACCGGTTCGTACAGGCGGTGCAGAAAGTCCATGATCTTATCGGAGATGTTGCGCTTTACCACCACCTGCTTTTTCAGCACCAGCGCGCTCATCATCGGCACGTAGGTCAGCGAAAGTATGAAAGCGCCGAGTATGGCAAAGCTCACGGTCTGGGCCATCGGGCGGAACATTTCCCCCTCAATGCCCACCAGGGCAAGTATGGGCAGGTATACAATAAGTATGATGATCTCGCCGAAAGCGGCCGATTTGCGGATATGGGCCGAGGCAACGCCCACCTGCTTGTCCATCTCCGTCTGGCTCAGGCGCTGTCCGTTAAAGTTGCCGTAAATGCGGTGCACAATGGCCTCCACGATGATCACCGCCCCGTCCACGATCAATCCGAAGTCGATGGCGCCGAGGCTCATGAGATTGGCCGACACGCCGAACACATTCATCATGCCCAGCGCAAACAGCATGGCCAGCGGAATAACGGAGGCTACCACCAGACCGGCGCGCCAGTTACCGAGCAACAACACAAGTATAAACACCACGATCAGGCCGCCCTCGATCAGGTTTCGGGTGACGGTGGAGATGGCGCGGTCAATGAGGTTGGAGCGGTCCAGGAAGGGCTCGATGTGCACTCCCTCGGGCAGGCTTTTCTGAATCTGCGTGATGCGCTCCTTCACCGCCTGCGTGACCTGGTAGGAGTTCTCGCCTTTGAGCATCAGCACCAGGCCACCTACCGATTCGCCCTCGCCGTTGCGGGTGATAGCGCCAAAGCGGGGGGCGTGGCCATACTGTACTTTCGCCACGTCACCGACAAGTATAGGCGTGCCCTCCACATTCTCAATCAGGATGTGGCGGATCTCGTCCAGTGAGCCGACCATGCCCTCGCCCCGGATAAAGTAATTGGTGTTGGCCTTTTCGATGTAAGAGCCGCCCGTGTTCTTGTTGTTGGCTTCCAGGGAAGAGTACACGTCGGCAATGGTGAGGTTGTAGGAACGGAGCTTCTCAGGGTCCAGGGCCACCTCGTATTGCTTCAGGTAGCCACCGAAGCTGCTCACCTCGGCCACGCCCGGCACGCCCGCCAGCTGTCGCTTTACGATCCAGTCCTGGATAGAGCGCAGCTCCATGGGGCTGTACGCGCTGTCCTGGCCTTTGTCAAGCACCAACGTATACTGGTAAATTTCACTCAGGCCGGTGACCATCGGGGCCAGTTGCGGCGAGCCAAAGCCTTCGGGAATATTTTCCTGGGCCACTTTTATCTGCTCGCTCACCAACTGCCGGGCCAGGTAGGGGTCCACGTCCCGCTCAAACACAATCGTAATCACCGACAGGCCGAAGCGGGAGATGGAGCGCACCTCCTCCACATCCGGGATAAAAGACATGGAGGTTTCCAGCGGATAGGTGATGAACTGCTCTACCTCCTGGGTAGCCAGGTCAGGGGCCTGGGTGATGACCTGCACCTGGTTATTCGTAATATCGGGGACCGCATCCAGCGGGATCTGCTTCAGCGAGTAAGCTCCCCAGCCGATCAGGGCAAGTATAAATAGCCCCACGACCAGCTTATTCCTGATGGAAAAACTGATTATTCTATCAAACATGAAGTATGGGTTAAATCAAAATCACAGACAAATGAGACATCAGCTCCCGCGTATGCGGCAGACAATGTTCACTCAGATTTTTTGTGAAGGAGACTTAAACCCGGGGCGGGTGCCAGAAGGGAAAGGACGGGTTGGCTGCACTACGCGCCACGTATGCACCGGGACTTGCTGTCAGCTGCACCACTTGCGGCACTGGCATAAATGGGGCATGAAAAGCCACCTTGATGCCGCCACAGCAATGGCACTCGCACAAAGGCGTGCACATATCTTCGTCCTGCGCATCGTCGCGGTGATGTTCATCGGCCTGTACGGTCGTGGCATGGCCTTCGGCAAATGCTGCACTGCCATCCATGCACGGAAGGCAGGACAGCGCCAAGATCAGCATTGCCCACAAGACTGTCAGGTGTTTCATGGCTACAAAGGTACAAAACTATTTTGAAGGGTGTCAACTCTTGCCCAAACCAAACACATAGCAGCATGTTCAGGCGAGACACGCAGACAGGCCAGTAAGAGTACCGGATCATACTTTAGCTGCTAAAATTTTCGGCTTTTAACTTAAAACTTGCGTTATTTAGCTTGCCAAACGCTTTTGCACCGGCAACAAGCATCGTATTCCAAATTCACACAACACTTATACCCTTAATTTACAGATGGCTACAGGTTTACTTGCCCTACTTGATGATGTGTCTGCCCTTGTAAAAGCAAGCGCGGCGAGCCTGGACGATGTGCCCACGCAAGTGGCCAAAACAACCAGCAAGGTATCAGGTGTTGTGATCGACGATACGGCGGTGACGCCAAAGTATGTGGTGGGGCTGGACCCATCGCGGGAGCTCTCGATTATCTGGCAGATCACGAAGAAATCTCTCTTAAACAAGGTTATTCTGCTGAGCCCCGCGGCGCTTCTGTTGGGCTATTTTGCCCCTTGGGCCATTCCGCCTATCCTGATGCTGGGCGGCGGCTTTCTGTGCTACGAAGGCTATGAAAAAGTGCACTCCATGTTCAGCAAATCGCACGCTGATGCTGAGAACATTTCGGAGGAGCAGGTGATGACGCCGGCGGAACTGGAGAAGGAACGGGTGAACAGCGCCGTGCGCACAGACCTGATCTTGTCCGCAGAGATAATGGCCATCACCTATGCCACTGTTGCTGAGAAACCTATTGTAAACCAGATTGCGGTGATGCTGGCTGTGGCGGTTTTCATTACACTGGCGGTTTATGGCTTTGTGGGGCTGATCGTGAAGGCTGATGACATCGGGCTGCACATGGCCAAGGAGAAGCACCACCCGCAGGTACGGAAGTTTGGCTTTGGCATCGTAAAGTTTATGCCCCGCTTCTTAAAGATCCTCAGCTACGTGGGCACGGCAGCCATGCTATGGGTGGGCGCCGAGATCATCGCCCACGGCATACCTGCCACCAGCCATGCACTGGATGCGCTGGAGCATTCCTTAGCTGGTGTGCCTGCCCTTGGCTGGATCGCAAAAGTGCTCGTTAGCGCCATCAGCGGCGTGATTATAGGTTGGCTGATTGATAAGGTTGTGCGCCTGGTACTACGGGTGCTGGGGAAGTAGGTGCTAGATGTTAGATTTTAGTATCTAGATTTTAGATGCTAGAAATTAGAGGGTTGGATTATGGGTAGGGGCAACTGCAAACTATTTCTATAGGTTAAGTCCTGATTCTCTTACAGCATTTATAACGACATCATTCACACCTCTTTCAATCTAAAGTCTAACATCTAACATCTAGCTTCTAAGAATATACCTACATCCTGAACCCACCCCTAACCCCTCCGAGGAGGGGAATTTGCTTATAGTGTCAGGGATTGAGTTGCACTCTTCAACTGATACTGGCCTAAAATCTAGCATCTAAAATCTAGCTTCTAAAATCTAACATCTAATATCTAGCATCTAACTCCTAGCTCTCCCCTTTCGGCAGCCTTACTTCTATTTGTCCGTTTCGGGTGCGTACTTCCAGGCGGGGCTGGGGTTCTGTTGCCGGGCCGTCTACCACATCGCCGCTGGACAGGGAGAAAACCGAGCCGTGCCACGGGCAGCGTACTTTGCCGCCGCTTAGCAGGTCGCCCTCCGAGAGGGGGCCGCCCAGGTGAGAACAGGTATGCGCCAGGGCAAAAATTTCCCCTCCCTGCTTGGCCAGCAGCACCGCCACCTCGCCGGCCTTTACGCAGCGCATGGCTTTTTCCTTTAAGTCGTTTTCAGGTAGCACTGCTACAAAATCCTCTGGGTAGGTATCGGCTGTGGCGGTATGGTCTACGCCAATTTGGTTACGGTAGACCAGGTGGCCGCCAATGTAGGCGCTAACGCTCACCATGCCATAGCCCAGCATCGACAGGCAAACCGCTTGGGTGCGGGTGCTTTTGCGCTTCCGCAGAAACAGCGAGGCCGTGTAAAGCGCTGTGGCTCCCAGGTTCATCATGCCATGCACCAGGCCCATCCTCCGCTTCTCCTTCGTGGTGCCGGTCCAGTCGGTGAGGCCGGTGACTGCTGCGCCTACGGCACCTGCCAGGCCTACGGCAACGGCAGCATCGGCGCCGGGTGCATACTTCCGGCTCCCGCTGCGCTCCAGCAGGTCCAGCACGGCGGCGGCGGTCCAGGCACCAATGGGCACGTCGGTAATGGCCGGGTGCAGCGGGTGCCCAAGCCAGGTGCCATGCAGTGCGTTTTTGATTTCTCTTCCGGCTTCGCCACCGGCCTCAAAGGCTTTCAGAACGGCAGGCTGCAGCTTATCGCCGGCTGTGCCAACCCATGGCTGTTCCGCCACTTCGTGTAGTATACTGTGTAGCTTCATAAATTGCTCTTTTTAAATAAATTTTACTACACTCCAACGCAATTGTAGAACAGGATGTTTGGGCGCTTTGCTGAGGTAAATGGCCCTGCTTAGAAATGCGCAGACGGGGCAGGATTATTTGCCGGCACAGGGGCTTTTTCTTTTATCTGCTAGTTACGGCGCAACGATAGAAACAAAGCTACTAAGGCATTGGTAATGAAAATGTAAAATCGCTATATTGAAGTATGATTGGAGGGTGATTGGACCCGGCACAGCGGAAACGCGGACAAGGACGTCCGCAGCAGCCAAAGTTCCGGGCTTGGAAGTCCGGAACAGCGCTACAGGTGTAAACCCACCCCCTTAGAGCTGCGCTCGCTACCTTCGAACTCGCGTTCTCGGTAGTCCAGAGGAGGGGATTTCCCGCAGTACCTAATTCCCCTCCTTGGAGGGGTTAGGGGTGGGTTTACTTTGCACCATAGCACACTGACAAGAAGACCCGGAAGAGCTACTCTTTCTCTCGTTCACTTTAAATTCCGTACTTCTATAACATACATAAAATCGACTTCATCTTATCTCACACCTTAAAAACAAACATCCATATGAGAAAACTTGTACTTGCACTTCTGATGCTTTTGTCTGGTACTGCCTTTGCGCAGAACCTGCCCTACCGCTGGGACGAGCTGACGGCCAGCGACTGGGATCAGGCACTGAAAAAATCTAACCGCACCTGCATTTTACCTATCGGGATTTTAGAGAAGCATGGGCCGCATGCCCCCATCGGCTCGGACCTGATACATGTGCGGGAGTGGTCGGCGCGGGCGGCGCAGCAGGAGTATGCCGTGGTGTTTCCGGACTTCTTTTACGGCCAGGTGTACGAGGCGCAGCACCAGCCCGGCACCTTTGCCCTGCCCAGCGACGTAGTATGGAACCTGCTGAATGCCACTGTGGAAGAGATTGCCCGGAACGGCTTTGACAAAATTGTGATCGTAAACGGCCACGGCGGCAACCCGCAGCTGCTGCGCTATTTTGTGCAGGCACAGCTGGAGAAGCCGAAGGACTATGTGGTATACTTTTTTGAACCCACCCAGGACCGCGAGTTTGCTGATAAAGTAGCCAAAACACGAAAGACCGATGCGGCCGGCGACCTGCATGCCGGTGAAAACGAAACCTCTACCATGCTATACCTGCGCCCCGAGCTGGTGAAGCAGGACCGCGCCACGCGGGAGAAAGGCGATAACCTGAAGCGCCTGCCGGAGCTGCCAAACCTGTATACCGGCATCTGGTGGTATGCCAGCTACCCCAACCACTATGCCGGCGAGGGCGCCAAGGCCTCGAAAGAACTGGGCAAGCTGATCACTGAAAACAAAGTGGAGGCACTGGTAAAGTCTCTGAAAGCGGTGAAGGCCGACAGCAAGACGCTGGAGCTGCAGAAAGAGTATTTTGAGAAGGTAGAGGACTTGGGAAAGAAGTAAAAGTATAAATTTATACTTGCCCATAAAGCAGCGGCTGCCGGCATCCGGTAGTCGCTGTTTTTTTTGCTTTATACTTATACCCACTGCGCGGATGAGTTGATTTGATGGTTTACCTGCATGCCTGAACCCACCCTTAAGAGCTGCGCTCGCTAGCTCAAAACTCTCATTTTCGCTAATCCCGAGAGGGGAATTATACTACACTACCAGAAATTCCCCTCCTGGGAGGGGCGGGGGTGGGTTTACACCTTCTCTCAATACCGGCCGCCCTTGTCAGTGTTTAGGCAGGGCCGGGTCCAACCACCCCTGGCCCCTCCTTGTTTAAGGAGGGGAATCTGTAATTGCTTTATGCAGCGTTGGAGTCTCATCGCGACTTGTCTGCACAGGTGTAAACCCACCCCTAACCCCTCCAGGGAGGGGAATTGGGAACAATTGTCATCCCCCTACCCCTCCCAGAACAAGTCGGGGATCCCTGACTTTAAAGGGGGACTTTTCTGTAAAAGTGATTCCTCTCTCAGGAGGGGTTAGGGTTCTATAGCTACAGCTGCAGCATCTGCTATCCTTAGCTTAGCTTGGCTCCTACGCGCTGCAGGAGGGCTTTGGTTTTCAGGATGCCTTCTTTTTCGGGGAGGCCCTCGCCTTCGTACTCTATGCCGATGTAGCCGGTAAAGCCTGCGTCTTTCACGATCTTGAGCATTTTCAGGTAGTCGATCTCCTGGCAGTTGCCCTTGGCATCAAACGTGAAGGCCTTGGCGCTGACGCCGCCGGCAAAGGGCATCAAGGTGGCCACGCCGTCGTAAGGGTCGTACTCTTCCAGGCATTTGCCGTCCCAGAAGCCGGGCCCCTCGCGGCGGAGGCACCAGTTGGTGAAATCGGGCAGGGCGCCAACGTAGGGTTTGTCTATCTGCCGTAGCACATCGGCCAGCCACACGGCATCCGAGGAGAGGCCGCCGTGGTTTTCGGTGACGAGCTGCAGGCCGATCTGGTGGCAGTACTCGCCCAGGCGGCCTAGACCGTCTACAACGGCGTTTTTGGCTTCCTGCTTGCTGCCCGCGCCAAAGGCGTTTACCCGGATCAGGTTGCAGCCTAGAAACTTGGCGGCATCGGCCCAGCGGCTGTGCACTTCCACGGCTTTAAGGCGCTTGTTCTGGTCGGGGTCGCCGAGGTCGGTTTCCTCGTCAATCATGATCATGTTGTTGACCACGCCGTGGTCCTGGCTGCGGGTTAGCAGCTGGCGCAGGTACTGCTTGTCGGATACTTTGTCTTTAAAAAACTGGTTGACGTACTCCACCGCGTCGATCTGGTATACCTCGCGGGCCAGCCGCGGGAAGTCCAGCGTGTCGATCTCTTTTTGGAACAGCGACTTGTGCAGCGACCACTGCGCGAGCGAAATCTTGAAGAAAAGCTTTTTGGGAGGCTGCGCGGCCAGGGCATCAGCACCTAAAAGGGAAACTCCGGCCAGGCCGGCGGCGGCACTGCCCAGCTGCTGCAAAAACCTGCGACGATCTGTTGACATAGACTTTGGATTTAAGGGTGAAGCAATACTATAGGAAACGTATTGTAAACTAAGCCAATAAACCCGGAAAAGCAAGCGAAACCTGCCCTGCCCTTCTTCTGCGGGTTTTATGCGTTGGTGGTGCTTTTATACTTTTTAGGTCCGGTTGCTGCGGCTGGCGTGCTGCTTTTACCCACCTCTAAGAGCTGCGCTCGCTAGCTCAAAACTCTCGTTTTGGCTAGTCCAGAGGAGGGGAATTCACCTCACCCCAGCCTTCTCCTTTATCAGGGACCCTACCTCCAAACCAGGAGAGGGAGTTCATTTCAAGCTCCGTCAGAAGCGGCTTCTCCGCTGTTCCGGACATCCATGTCCGGAACTTCTGCTGCTGCGGACGTCCTTGTCCGCGTTTCCGCAGTGCCGGGTCCAACCACCCCTGGCCCCTCCTTAGCCAAGGAGGGGAATAAAATACTACTAGAAAATCCCCTCCTCTGGACTACCGAGAACGGATTTTCGAAGGTGTAATTATTTCCTTCCCGAGAGGAGGGGAAGTTTTGGGCGGTTGGTGGCGGCAGAACTAGGAATAGTGGTTTGCAGCTGCTTCCGGGTGGGTGGCCAAGTATAAACCTGCGGCAGGTGCTATGTATGCTTTGCATGGCTGGCTGGCGGCGGCAAAACCGGCAAGGGCCGCCGCCAGCCGCTATGCCTGCGACGGAGCGGCCTGCGCCAGCTCATAGGCTTCGCGCGGCATGGCAAAGGTGGGGTCTACCAGCAGCACTTCCTCGTAGGTGAGGCCGTAGAGGCGGTACACCAGCACATCCACCTCCGCCTCCAGCTCCGAGGTATCGGCAGCGGCATCGGCTTGTTTTATACTTAGTATCTGCTCCACCAGCTGCGTTATACTTGCTCTCGTTTCTTCGTCAGGTGTGGCGATGGGCAGGTTTCTTAAATCTTGAAGAAGCACTTTAGGAAATGCGTCTTTTGAAGAATTTGCGCTTAACTTTTGATGGTAAAAAGATACGAGTTTTGAGTTAAGTAGAGCTAGTAATACTAAAATGGAATAAGAGCTACCATTTTTTGATTTTATCCCATCAATTGAATTAGAGAATACAAACTCTTCTGTAGTATAAGCAGCTTGTATTTTACCTTTTGATGTTATTTCTCTAACTAAAATTTTCGGCCCTTCTTCGAACCAGCTTATGTTTCTTGGTGCAGCTAACCAAGGACCATAATCAATATATCCACCACTCCACCTAATACAATAAGTATGAATTTCTTTACCGCCCAAAAGACGTAAGTGAGTTTCCTTAGTTTTCAAATTAGAATGAAATATTTTAGCCTTAGATGCTTCACTACTTTGCGGAGGTACACCTTTGCCCTTTTCGTAAACCTTAACCCCCCAAACTACTTCAAATGAGCTTTCAAGTTTTTCTTGCGCGGCCTGTATTTTGTTGATTAACTTATATTCTAAAGCATCTCCTGCAATATAGAAAGCTCTTTTAGATTCTGTTCTAAATCGATTTTTACTAAAAGTATGAACTTCATCTTTTGCTAACTGAGAAACTTGAAGCATCTCTTTCGGAGATTCTTTTGATGCATTTATTATTAATGTTTCAACTATTGCTTCCTCAAAAGTATGCTTCGGACAAACAACAATAGAATAAACATCGAGCTCATCAAGTAAAAACTCCCTGAGGTTTATATCAAATGTCGATGAAAGCCATGCTGTTGGTATTATTAAACTCTCATAACCACCTTGTTTTAAGATTAAGGTAGACAATTCAATAAATAAAGTATAAGTATCAATCTGATAGCTCGATACTTTATACTTTGTTCTATAAATTTTAGCCTCAATTCCTGATAAGTTTGCTCCATACGGCGGGTTGCCCAGCACCACATCAAAGCCCACGAAATTCCCCTGCTCGTCCAGCACCTCCGGAAACTCGAAGCGCCACTCAAAGGCACCCTCGTATACTTTGTTTGCCTCGATGGCCTCGCGCTCGGCCTCCAGTTTCTGCAGTTGCTTCTGTTTCTGCTGCAGCTGCTTTTTGTCTACCTTTTTGGCTCCGAACAGGTCGGGGTTCTGCATCACTTGTATCTGCCCGCGCAGGTCGGCCATTTTGCGGCGCAGCGGGTCGTTGTTGGCCAGCGTGGTTTTAAAGCCCTGCTTTATCTCCTCCAGAAATTGCACCAGCTGCTTTTTGTGCTCCTTGGAGTTAGTGTGCTTATACTTGGCCACGGCCTCGCGGTAGGCCTGCAAACTATGGCCCTTCTTGCCAAAGGCCTCTTTCAGGTCGGCCGAGAGCGGGTAGCGGCTCAGCAGCGAGTTGCCCTGCTTTATGTTGATGTCGATGTTGGGCAGCGTCTGCAGCTGCGCGTATTTGCCAGAACCGGCACTCCCGGAAGTATGCGTTGCTTTCCGGGAATCATCGTTGTTAAACCCTTCGCGCTGGCCGCTGGCGTTGGCGTAGCACACGGGGCTGGAAAGATTGTCTGAACCTTCTCGAGGGCCCCTACCCCCAGGATTTTCAGGAGTAGAGGATTTCCAGGATGCAGTACGTGAAGGATTATTAGATTTTGAGGAATCGCTCTGCGAGGAAATCCTGTCCATCTTAAAATCCTGTAAATCCTGATCCAGGTAATAAGCGTTTTTGAGCAGCTCTATCCAGAGGCGCAGGCGGCAGATCTTTACCGAGTTCGGGTTGATGTCCACCCCAAAAAGGCAGTTCTCTATGATGGTCTGTTTCTCGTGGAAGAGGGCCTCCTGCAGCTCCTGCGCCTGCGGGTTTATACTTCGGTGGCCGTCGGGCTGCTCGTGTACGGTATAGCTGAACGGCTCGCCGTAGTGGTCCGTCACAATCAGCTCGTCGTTCTGCACTTCTATACTTCCGTAGTGCAGCGGCTTGCCCTGCCGGTTCAGCAGGATGCGCAGATCATGCTTCAGCACGATCAGCTCGTTCAGGGCGCTCACCAGGTAGTGCCCCGAGCCCACGGCCGGATCGCAGATGCGCAGGCTGTTGATGAGCTCGTTATACTCTTGCAGCCTCTGGAAAGTATAGTTTTGGTGTATGCGCAGCTGCAGCGCTTCGAACTCCTGCCCCCGCGCCACCTGGCTGAAGTCCCAGTTATACTTTTCGGAGAAGCGCTGCACCACCGCCCGCCGGATGGCTTCGCGGCTCATGTACATGGTTATAAAGCCGGGCGTGTAGAAAGAGCCGTCGCGGTAGCCGTTTATCTTCTCAAAGATCAGCCCCAGCACCGAGGCCGTGATCAGCGTTTTGTTCTCCTCCTGTATCTCCTCCTTGCCCTCCGCCCCGAAGTCGTAGCTGCCTAAAAAGCGCAGCAGGTACTCCAGCGTGTGCAGCTCCGGGTGCTTTTGCACGAACTCCTTGCCCAGCGTACGCTTAAACACCGTTTGCGGGTACAGGGGCAGCAGGCTGCGGTCTTTCAGGTTAGAGATGCGCAGCGTGCGTTTCTCCAGCGCCGTTGTCTCGAAGAGCGAGGAGTTGAGGTACGGGATGTGGCTATACTTGCTTTTGACGCTGGCGCCGCGGTTTTCGGGCCGCTCGGCCAGCACGTCAAAAAACAGCTCGTTCAGGTCGTCGAACTCGCGCAGGTTGGCGCTGCTCATAAAGCCATACTTCTTGTCGCCGTGGTGGTAGCTTATCAGCTGCGCCTCCAGCAGCTTCAGAAACAGCACCCGGTTCATCCAGGTGATGCACAGCTCCAGGGCCACGTTAAACAGCTGCTCCTCGCGGTTGCTGCCAAAGCTGTAGGCATTTTCCAGTCCCGCTATCAGGTCTTCGGAGCGCAGTTTCTGGTAAGCAGCCTCCAGCAGCGAGCCGGGGTTGGGCTTGGCTTTCCGTTGGATAAGTTTGCGGCCTCCCTCCTTCACTTCCTCCAGCCCGATGATGTGCAGCAGCTCCAGGTAAAAGTCGCGATCCAGGGAGTTGGCATCGTTGGCAAAAGGCTCTTTGAGCAGGTGCGCCGGCGAGAGCAGCTTGTACAGCGCCACCAGCTTCACGTCGTCCTGTGTGCTTTTGTTGCGCAGCGGCTTTTCGTAGTCCTTCAGGTTAAAGTAAGTATAACTTATACTTTCCTGCAGTTTGGTCAGGTAGGGCGCGGCAATCTCCTTGTAAAAGAAGTCGGTGCTGCCGCTGGCCTTGCGCCCGGCGCTCCAGTCGGCAAAGTCCTTTTTCAGCTGCGTATTCCTAAAGAACAGGCGATCGAACTCCAGGGCATCAAACACAAACCACTCGTGCACGCTGGTAACAATGAGGTGGCGCAGGTCGTGGTTCTGGTGCTCCAGGCGCTCGCGCAGGTAGTAGAGCAGCAGCTCGTGGGTGGCCTTGTAGTTGAGGTTGTCTGTAGTGGGCATGTCGGCCTTGTTGGTAGGCCGCTTCACCTCCAGCAGCACGCCTGCGCTGGTTTTGGTGGTAGCGCCGGTATGGATCACCAGGTCGGTTTTGCCTTTGGTGTTCACGCCGTACTTATCATAAAACGTCAACCGCAGAAAGTCGCGCAAGTGGTTTTTGGCGTGTTCCTCGGTTTCGTTCAGGTCGATGTTGTCGAGCAGCGAGGTGAGCGCCTGTTTAAAGCGGTTCATCTCGTTGCGGCTTGTTTTCAGCTTCAGGTAGGCTTTGTTCAGGGCCTGCTTGGGGCGCAGGGTGTTGTGCTGCAGCATATAGTGGTAGCGTTTGTATTCTATGGCAAGATAAAGAAAAAGTAGAAAGCGGGAAAGGTGGAGGAAGTTAGAGAGGTAGAGAGGTTGAGAGGTAGAGAGGTAGAGAGGTAGAGAGGTAGAGAGGTAGAGAGGTAGAGAGGTAGAGAGGTAGAGAGGTAGAGAGGTAGAGGTAATACGTTGCGTCTTTTTTGCGGCTGTGGTTGGCTGTGGCTGTGTGGATGGATCAAACCACCCCTGGCCTTCCAACCACCCCTAGCCCCTCCTTGTCTAAGGAGGGGAATTATACTCTGGTGTAAAAATTCGCTACTGATTTTAAGGTACTACAGGATTTAACACTAAGGTGCCGCGCCTACCGGATTAATTTGCTCATATTCGGAACAATTCCCCTCCTCGGAGGGGTTAGGGGTGGGTCAATCATTCCCTGAAATGAAGTGAAAAATTATTCCATACAAACCATACCTCAAGGAATTGGCAAAGCAACTGCGACAAAACAGCACGCTCTCTGAAGTTATACTTTGGAATGAGCTAAAGAATAAGCAGCTCCTGGGTCTCGACTTCGACAGGCAAAAGCCTTTAGACAATTATGTGGTTGATTTTTATTGTAAGGAGTTGATGCTAGCCATAGAAATTGACGGCGACAGCCACGACCGCAGCTTGGCAGAGGACACAGCCCGACAGCGGGAACTGGAAAATTTTGGGATAAGATTCTTCGGTTCGATGATGCCGAAGTAAAACAGGATTTGCCAAACGTGCTGCGGGAGCTAGAGGCATGGGTCTTGCAGCATCAGCAGATGTATTTACCCACCCCTAGCCCCTCCGAGGAGGGGAATTATACTTGAACCGAGACTCTCCACTTATCTGAGAATATAGGCCTGCAGTAAAAGTAAAGGGTTGGTGTATTCTCCATTATAGGGGAGCCGTGGAAAGTAATCACCGCAAAAAAATTCCCCTCCTTGGCCAAGGAGGGGGGGTGGTTTGACACCAAGCCCATCCCTTTTTTTCAACAAATGGAATAAAAACCTTTCTGCCGGCGTTTTTGGGAAAAAGCGCCTGAAAACGTAAATTAGAGCCTACACCTTTTAGCATAAAGTATAAAACCCCGTGTTCCGAGTACCTTTTTCATCCCTAAAGTATAGCATTGTTTCCTTATTAAGTCTGGCGCTCCTGGGCTCCTGCCAAAAGGCCAGGCCCGAAGGCAACGCGGCCCCTGTGCTGGCAAAAGCCTTAGCGCCAGAGGCCCCCTCCTTTCCGGTGCCCGCCTGGTTTACCGCCGACAGTGCCCGCAGCTTCCGGCAAAGCCTCGACTCCGTTTTTACCTACATGCACAAGCACAGGGGCTTCAACGGTACGGTGCTGGTCAGCAAGTTCGACAAAGTGCAATACAAAGGCTCCTTTGGCTACGCCGACTTCCGGACAAAAGACACGCTCAATACACACACGGCTTTTCAGTTGGCCTCGGTTTCGAAGCAGTTTACCGCCATGGCCATTATGATGCTGCAGGAGGAGGGCAAGCTGCAGTACGACGACAGCGTGCAGCAGTACATCCCCGACTTCCCCTACCACGGTATCACGATCCGGCAATTGCTCACCCACCGCTCCGGCCTGTCGAACTATACTTACTTTAGCGACGAACTTTGGCCCGACCGCAACAAACCGATCTACAACGATGATGTGCTGCAGCTGATGGCTGTGCACAAGCCGCAAGTATACTATCCGCCAAACAACCGGTTCGACTACAGCAATACAGGCTATTTCCTGCTGGCCTCTATTGCGGAGCGGGCCTCGGGCATGCCGTTCAGCCAACTGCTGCAGCAGCGCATTTTTAAGCCGCTGCACATGGGCGACACCTTTACGTTCAGCGACAGCCTGGCCGCACGCAAGGATAAAGTGGCTACCGGCCATACTGGCGGCAGAAGGCAGCGCCACCCCGATTACCTCGACACCGTGCTGGGCGACAAAGGCATGTACTCTTCGGTGGAAGATCTTTACAAGTGGGACCAGGCGCTATATACCGAGAAGCTGGTGAAGCACGAAACGCTGCAGGAGGCATTTACCGGCACCCGCCAAAAACGGATGCGCGACGTGGACTATGGCTTTGGCTGGCGCATTAAGCAGGTCGCCAATGGCGATACGGTGGTGTTTCATGCAGGGCTTTGGCACGGTTACGCCACCTACATCCTCCGCAACCCCAACGACCACAGCGCCCTTATCTTGCTCAGCAACGTGCCCAACGGCAGCTACCGCTACCTCGACGAGCTGGAAGCATTTTTATACCCTGAAAAGCCAGCTGAGCCGCAGCCAGTAGTAGCCTCATCCGCAACGAAATAGCCTGCGCTTCCCTCCCGCAAGTTTTTACATGTGGGTTGCTGGAGACTTGTTTCAAGCTTGCGAAAGTATAAATCGCGCAAATTCAAGTAATTCTAAAAATCCCCCTCCTTAAGCAAGGAGGGGTTAGGGGCAATGCCGTCAACTTAAGAAATATCTCGGGTTGCCTCCAGTATGACAGTCGCCCTTGCTGTGTCTTCTGACCAGCTAGTTGTTGGTGAGAACACGCAACAACGGCAAACTTAAACGCTTAAGTTGACGGCATTGGGGGTTAGGGGTGAGTAAAGGCAGCCTAACAAGCACCCTAACAGTTTTAGAAAGTATAAAAGCTTCTATAACGCCAGTTTGAGCGCAGCGGTAAAGGTGGTATAAACGGGCGGCAGCAACCGCACCTATTGGCCATACACAGTTACTATTGCCATCAAAATGTCACCCGATCCTGGCCCCCCAAGGCTGGTTTTTTCTCCGAAAATTCTCTATTTCCACGGTTATAATTGCACCCTTTTCTGCTAACTAAAGTATAAGCCTCTGTCGGGGGACAGGCTTTTGAGCCTTTGCTTCCGGCACCCGGGCAGAGCCCAAAACCACCGCCGCACCATTCTCTGGTCCTAAAAAGCCGCTGTCTTCAGCCGAGCGATACCAGCATCAAACCAGCGTGCGCGGCTTCACCCTTAATGCAACGTTCATGAAGTTAGCAGCTAAAACATACTTTACCCCTGATGAAATAAAGGCAGCCGCTCCGGCACCTGTTCAGGAACTACTACAGCACATCAGCGAAAAAATAAGCGCTCCTGAGTACCCTTGTGTGGGCGCTAAGGCCGCTCTAAACTCCCGCCAGATCCGGGTGGGCACATATACGCGCATGGCTGACGCAGCAAGCACCAAGCAACTGGGCGAGGATCTGAAGGCCTATATTGCGGAAACGCTGGCCTCAGAGAGCGAGTACATGACCATGATAGCCGTATTTAACGAAGAAGCACCGGCCACCGAGGAAGATTTTGAACAGAAACTGTGGGCCCAACTCCAGCTACTCCACGACACCGACGCCAGCGAGCAGCCGTGGGATTTGGAGGTGAGCAGCAACCCAGAAGACAGCGACTTCAGCTTCAGCTACAACGGAACAGCTTTTTTTGTGGTAGGCCTGCACCCTAACGCCAGCCGCAAGGCCCGCAGCTTTGGCTACACGGCCATGGCCTTTAACCTGCACCGGCAGTTTGAGCAGCTCCGCGAAAAGGGCGTTTACGAGAACATGAAAAAGGTAATCCGGGAGCGGGACGAAGCGTATGATGGCACGGTAAACCCTATGCTCAGCGACTTTGGCGATGGCCTGGAAGCCCCGCAGTACAGCGGCCGCCACGTAGACAACGGCTGGAAGTGCCCATTTAGCGCACGAAAAGTATAAGTATAAAATCACCAAAAAAACCTATGATTGAAACGATTGCCCGGCAGACGGGCGCGGCTTTTCAGCTGAAGAAAGGCGACAGACTGCGCGTTATCGACCCGCAGGGCGAGCAGGTAAGCGACATGGTGCTGTTTAATGCCGATGATAAACGTGAAAAGCTCTCGTCAGGCAAAACACTGGACTTTGAAGAAACGATCCTGATTACGCAAGGCCACCACCTGTGGAGCAACCGCAGCCATAAAATGATGGCCATACTGGAAGACACGAACGGGAGAAACGACTTTCTGCTGGCCCCGTGCAGCCCCGAAACCTTCCAGATCATGTACAAGAACCCGGAGTATCACCCCAGCTGCTTCGAAAACCTGCACACCAACCTGGCCCAATTTGGCATTGCCCCCGACGACATCCCTACCGCGTTTAACCTGTTTATGAACGTGCAGTTTGCCCCGGACGGGAAACTGTCGGTAGAGCCGCCGCTCAGCAAGGCCGGCGATTACGTGCTGCTGGAGGCCAAAATGAATCTGATCGTGTGCCTTACCGCCTGCTCGGCCGAGCAGTCGAACAACTACAGCTTCAAGCCGATTCAGTACGAGATCATTCCGGCGAATAGTTAATCGGCCTGCAGCTTATAAAAGTGCAGCAGCACCTCCTCTGCAAAGGATTTCTCGCTAAGCGTAAAGTAGCCGTTGCCGCTGTTGGTAAAGCATACCGCTTCGCCTTGCGGCTCTACTACGTAAGGCAGTTCCAAAGCTTTCTGCTGCAGCACCTCGGCTATAGTTTCGTCAGCGCCTCTGCGGTAAAAGTATAAATGGGTATAGGTTTTCAGCACCAGGCTCTTCCCGTCCTCCGATTGGGCCGCGCTCACGACGCCGTTGTAGGGCAATTCGCCTAAAAACTCGGCAGTAACCGGTTTCTGCCCAAAAGCCGGGGCTACCCGATACATGCGGGAAGGGCGGTCGCCTTTGGTGATGAGCAAGAGGTGGCCACTGCTGCGGTCAACCAGAAAAGCCTCTGCGTCGTGGGCGCCATCGGGGTAGCGGAAGCGCAGCACTGCCTGCACCTGAACCGTATCCGTAGTGGCATCCGGTTCTGCAAACTTGTAGATGGTGTTCAGCTCGTGCGCTTTGGTGTTGTCGCCAATGTCAGCCAGGTATAAGTCGTTCCCGGAAAGTGCAATGTCTTCCCAGTCACGGTTAGCGGCTCCTTTCAGAAAAACAGCCTTGGCCCTGTCGCCGGAATGGCTGAGCAAGTATAACTGCGTGGGGTTGCCGCTGTCCTCCTGCACCCACAGGTGTCCGGGGTTGGCTTTGCTGTCGGCTATGCCGGAGGCTTCGGTAATGTCGGGGGCTACCAGCCGGTACTCCGGTGCGCTCGTAGAGGCGATGGCCTGCAGCGGAGCGGCCTGTTCTTTTTCAGTGCAGCCCAAAACGCCTGCACAAAGGCAGAGCTGCCACAACTTCCTGAAATGATTCACTGTACTTTCCTTTGGCTTAAACAATATGCTTTGGCCCGGAAACACAGCGCCCTCTCTTCCAGCTCCCCACGGCAGCACCCTAGGTCAAAACACTCCCAAAGTACAAATTATGGCGGAAGATAGTTCGTTTCTTCTACAGATATTCGGGAAGGGGCACTCTCAGGAGGCAAACACTTCTTCTGAGTTAGTAAACGCTTTGAACTCCAGCGGGTTATTACTTAAATCCAGCACAAACATAGTATACTGCTCACCAGGCTTGCCCGGGTAGCGCAGGTGCGGCTTTATGATAAAAGTCACATCCTGCTGCTCCAGCCGCTGCTGCACTTCCCCGAACTGCTTCACCGTCAGGATGCAGCCAAAGTGCGGGATGGGTACGCTCACGTCGTCTACCTTGCCACAGTAATCCAGCTCCGGCAGGTTCTCGCTAAGGTGCGCCGAAAGCTGGTGCCCGTAAAAGTCAAAATCGATCCAGCGGTCGGTGCTGCGGCCCTCGCGGCAGCCCAGGTAGTCAACATAAAACTTTCTGGTCGAGGCAATGTCCTTTACTTTAAAGGCATAGTGGAAGGCGTTCATGCTAATAGCCTTTTTCAAGTGAGACAACATTAAGCGGAGCTTCGTCGCGGTTTACCCGGTCGTAGTTTTCCAGCACTTGCGCCACCGCAGAGGCAGGGTTGGTAACACTGGCAATGTGCGGCGTCACCTGTATGGCGGGGTGCTGCCAGAAAACATGGCTTTTCGGCAAAGGCTCCTGCCGGAAAACGTCCAGGCTGGCACCTGCCAAATGGCCTTTGTCGATCATCTCCACCAGGTCCTCCTCCACCAGGTGCTGCCCGCGGGCTACGTTTATGACAAAGGCTCCCTGGGGCAATTTGCGAAAGGTCTCCTTGTTCAGGATATCTGCGGTTTCGGGTGTCAGCGGCAGCAGGCACACCAGTATATCGGAAGTAGCCAGAAAGGCATCCAGCTGTTCGTCTCCGGCAAATGCCTGCACGCCCTCCAGCTCTTTCGCCGTTCGGGCCCAACCGGCTACTTTAAAGCCGTTCCGGCGTAGCTTTTCTGCAGCGGCGGCTCCCAGCACACCCAGGCCCATGACCCCTACCGTCACCTGTTCATTGCGCCGGTATGGCCGCGGCTGCCATGCCTCCTTCTCCTCCTGCAGCTTATAAAAAGCCAGTCCACGGGTATGGTTCAGCACCAGCGCCAGCACAAAATTGGCCATGTCGTTGGTCAAATCCTCGTCTGTAATGCGGGAGATGGGCACCCCCGCAGGCAGTTCAGGGTCTTTCAGCACATGGTCTACTCCCGCTCCCATGGAGGAAATGCCCCGCAGGTTCGGGAACTCGTTAAATGCGCCTAACGGGTGGTTCCAGGCCAGGGCAAAGGTTACTTCCTCCGGCTTGCTCACTTCCGGGTATACTTCTACGTTCAGGCTTGGTCTTGCCTCCTGAAGGGCCTTTATCCAGGGGCTGATGTCTTTGCCCTGGTTTAAAATTACGATAGACATTGGTTGTAGGTGTATTGATTAGTCGTTTGCTTTCTGATGTAACGCTCGTTAACCTTAGTAGGTGAACTTAAATCTACTCAGATCGGGCAGGTGCTCTTTTTTGCGGTCTAGCTCATACTTGTAAAAGGCCTGTCCCAGGTTTTTCATGAACGGGAAGCCCACCTCTTCATACAGCGCCTTGTCGTCGTTAAAGATCTGGTCTTCGTCTACGTAAATCACAGCTGTCAGCATGAACTCCACCTTGTTTTCAAAGTCCACAATGTAGGCGTTGTCGATCATAAAGCCATAGGCATCGCCTATCTTATTAAAGATGCGGATATTTTCCGGCAGGCGCTCTTTACCATTGCCAAACATCAGGAACTTCACATAGCTGTCTGGGTACTCCTGCGGGTCATAGGCCGGGTAATCGCTCTCGCGGGGCAGCATCGACATGTACTTGTACAGAAACGCATAGTCTTCGGGCGTCAGGTTAAAGCGCTGCTCGGCGGGCACCGCCTCCGGGAAAAGTATCGATTTGAGGATGCCCTGCAGCACCTCCACCGAAATGTAGTTCTTGGCAGAAAAATCCATCGGCTCGTTCACCAGCTTGCCGTCTTTGTAGTACCCTTTGCCCAGGAACACCTCTTTCAGCGGGCTTGGCTTAGGGTGCGCATTGAACAGCATGGGTTGGCTGTACAGGGTGCTGTCGCCGCGGTAAAAGGTCATCGGGTTGGTATGGCTGTTCTCATCGGGGCTCAGGAAAATGGAGAGGCGATGCGAGAGGCGCACGTCCTCAAAGCCTTTCTCGTGCAGCCCTTCGTTCAGCTGCTCCTGCCCCAGAAACTCATACAGCCGGTTATAGGCATCGTTGTCGCTTACCAGCAGTACTTTCTTAATATAGTGCGCAATGGAAGGCAGGTTGTTCCGGGCGCTGCTGTCGGTCTGCACCGCCGACTGCCCCGCATAGGCGCTGTCGATCCTCATGGGGGCTTCCTTGTCCAGACCCGGCACATCCAGCTCGTTCAGTTTTTCCAGCGCTAGCGCAGCGGCAGGCAGCTTTACGGTGCTGGCCGGGTAAAAATACTCCTTGGGGTCTACCCTGTAAGTATAGGAAGTAAAGTGCGGATCATTTTGCGCATCCCGGTCTATTTGGGTGTAGAGAATCTGCACGCGGTACTTCTCCGGGTTCTTCAGTATTTCCCGAAACTGGTCGGGGTGCCGCTTCATGATCTTCTGAACCAGCTTTTTGTGCTTAACCTGTTGGGCCATGGCGGGGGTTTGTGTGAGCAGCGCCGCCGCCACCAGTATACCGGTGGCAAGGAACAAGCGCTTGCTTAAGTACGGGAAAGTCTTTTTCATGGTAGGTTGATTCGTCAGCATTAAGGTACGAAGCTTTTTTTACTTGCTCTTGCTTTCATGCCTTATTTGAAAAAATATGGGCTTGGGGATGCAGCTAAGTATAATTTTTTGCGCCGCCCTCTTTTATTCCATCCTTATCCTTCCTACTTTTCCCTGTTCACCGTTACAACATTTGCGGGTATACATAAAAGGTTTACAAGTATGGCTCACGACACAGACAGGCAAACGCAGCCAACAGCGGCAGAAGTGGCGCAGCAGGTTTACAGGCAGTATCATCAGTATGCAGAGGAGGCCCCTGCCCTGCAGCGGCGGCGGTTTAAGCACCACGAGATGGTGCCTTTGCTGGAGCGCCTGCAACAGCACGAGGCGTTTGAGGTGGAAGTGGCAGGCCAGTCGGTGGAGCAGCGGGACATTTACCTGGTGAAGGCCGGCACGGGCGACATCAACGTGATGCTTTGGTCGCAAATGCATGGCGACGAGTCGACGGCCACCATGGCCCTGTTCGACCTGTTTAACTTTCTGCATCGGTCGGACGAACTGGACCCACTGCGCCGGCACCTGTTGCAGCACCTGACGCTGCACGTAGTGCCCATGCTGAACCCCGACGGGGCGGAACGCTTTAGCCGCCGCAATGCCCTGGAAGTGGACCTGAACCGGGACGCCCTGCGCCTGCAGAGCCCTGAGGCGCGCCTCCTCAAGCAGCTGCGAGACCGCATAGCGCCCGAGTTTGGCTTTAACCTGCACGACCAGAGCCGCTACTACACCGCCGGCAACACCCCTAACCCGGCCACCATTGCCTTCCTGGCACCCGCCTTCGACCATGCCCAGACGGTAAACCAGGTGCGGGAGCGGGCCATGCGCACCATTGCCGGGCTGCAGGAGGCACTACAGCAGTTTATACCGGGGCAGGTGGCCAAGTTCTCGGATGAGCATGAGCCGCGCGCTTTTGGCGATAACATCCAGAAGTGGGGCACCAGCGTAATTTTGATCGAATCGGGTGGCTACCATAACGACCAGGAGAAGCAGTACATGCGCCAGCTCAACTTTACAGCCATGGTGTCGGCGCTGCACCTGATCGCCGGCGAAGGGTATAAAGCGCATGGACTGGAAAATTATTACGGCATCCCTGAAAACCAGCGCAACCTGTACGACGTGGTGCTGCGCCATGTGCGGCATACGGTCAACGGGCACGATGTGGCGCTGGACGTGGGCATCCTGCGCCAGGAGGTGAACGCGCCCTTTGGCAAAGGCTATATTTATAAAGGCACCGTGGAGGAGATCGGAGACATGCACCTCTACCACGGCTACCAGGAAATAGACGCCACCGGCCTCCGGCTGGTGCCCGGCAACGTATACGAGCCTCCGTTCCGAACCCTGCAGGACCTGGACAGCCAAACAGCAGAGGCGCTTCTGGCCCAAGGCTATACGACGGTCCGGGTGGAGCAACTGCCGCCCGACCTTACTTTGATCAACCCGCTGGAGCTGCCGCTGAATGTGGTGGGAACGGCAGAAGCCGTGGATCATACCTTCAGGCTGGGTGAGGGGGCTAACTTTAGCCTGCAGGCACCGGATGGCACCGTGGTGTGGACCATAGTCAACGGGTTTGCCCTGGCGCCCGCCTCTCCCCTGCCGGACACTTACCATGCACTGCCGCTCGGGCTCCGCATCTGATCAAACGAAAACAACAAAACAGCAGACTGCGCCCCTTGCCGATGGCAATTCTACGCGCGAGTTTGTATATTACAGGCTAAATTTAACCCTTTCGAACCTTTTTATACATGGTCTTAAACTACCTGTGGGCAATCTTTTTCCTGGTTGCCTTTGCTATTGCCCTGTTTCAGCTTATCGTTTTCCAGGATACAGAGATTTTTCAGAAGATCGTGGCCAGCACCTTCGACAACGCCAAGCTGGGTTTTGAGATCTCCCTGGGCCTCACCGGCGTGATGACCTTGTGGCTGGGCCTGATGAAAGTGGGCGAGAAAGGCGGCGTGGTCGCCATACTTGCCCGTTTGGTCGGCCCGTTTTTTCACCGCCTGTTCCCGGAGATCCCTAACAACCACCCCGTGTTTGGCTCTATTCTGATGAACTTTTCGGCCAACATGCTGGGACTGGACAATGCCGCCACGCCGCTGGGCCTGAAGGCGATGAAAGAGATGCAGGAGCTGAACCCGGACAAGGACACTGCTTCCAACGCGCAGATCATGTTTCTGGTGCTTAACACCTCCGGCCTCACACTTATCCCCATCAGCATCATGGTGTTCCGGGCGCAGCTGGGTGCCGCCGACCCTTCCGACATCTTTATCCCGATTCTGCTGGCTACGTTCTTCAGCACTGTTGTCGGGCTGATTGCCGTGGCGCTTTACCAGCGCATCAACCTGTTCGATAAAGTGATCCTGGCTTACCTGGGCACGCTGATCGTGCTGATCGGGGCGCTGATCTATTATTTCACCACCATTCCGCAGGAGCAGGTAAGCGTTATTTCTACGGTGGTTAGTAACGTTATACTCTTCTCCATTATCATCTCCTTTATCGGGCTGGCCCTGTACCGGGGCGTGAATGTGTATGAGGCGTTTATAGAAGGGGCCAAAGAAGGCTTTTCGGTGGCCGTGACCATTATACCTTACCTGGTGGCGATTCTGGTGGCGATTGGGGTGTTCAGAACCTCCGGCGCACTGGACATGCTGGTGGGCGGTATTGGCTATCTGGTAGGCCTGACAGGTGTAAACACCGACTTTGTGCCGGCCCTGCCCGTGGCCTTTATGAAACCCCTGAGCGGCAGCGGCGCGCGCGGCCTGATGGTAGAGTCCATCAACACGTATGGCGCTGACTCCTTTGTGGGCCGCATGGCCTCCGTTTTCCAGGGCTCAACCGAGACCACTTTCTACATCCTGGCCGTGTACTTTGGCTCTGTGGGCGTGCGCAAGTCCCGGTATGCGCTGGTGTGCGGCTTGCTGGCCGACTTTGCAGGCATTATCGCGGCAATCTTTATGGCCTATCTCTTCTTCCATTAAAAAGCAGAATGAAACAAAAAAGCCCCGGACGCTGGTGATGCATCCGGGGCTTTTTTGTTTAGCACCAGCCGGTTAGCTCCTCCGGATTTGTCTGTTATTCTTCCCTCCTTGTCTTGAGCATACAGCCGTTGGTATAATAGACAGCTGTAATGATGGAGTTGGCTTTTGCATGACCAAAAGAAAGTCTAATTTTGCGCCCGATTTGAGCAGGCTTCCTCTCAGGTGGCGTTGCAACAGATCAACATGCACCTGCTTACCACGACATAAAACGATGAAAAAAATACACATCCCCTATCCGCGCGGAGGCCGCTGATGCGTAGCAGCCGCTGTTCCATACTTTCTTCAAGGCCTTTCCTGTTTCCTGACGCGTTGCTAGGTTGCCTACCGGTGTAATTTATACTTCCGGTTGTATGCTTAATCGTGCCTGACAAACTGAACAAGCGCAACTTTTAGAAATTATATAACACATCTCTGAAATAGTATAATTAACGCCTTGCTACAGCAGGGTAGTTTTGCAGCGCAATCTGAAATTGCGCTGCAGCAGCAACTCCATTTCTACAAAATAAAACTATGATGAAAAGATTAACCACATTGCTTCTCCTGATGCTTTGCCTGGTGGCTACGATGGCCCAGGCGCAGGACAAGGTAACCCTGAGCGGTTACATAAGAGACCGTGCCTCCGGCGAAGGCCTGATCGGGGCCTCCGTGAGTGTGCAGGAACTGCCTGGTGTAGGCGTAGCCACCAATGCGTATGGCTTTTACTCGCTCACGCTGCCCAAAGGCACCTATACCCTCCTTTACAGCTATGTAGGCTTTGTGGCCTCCGGCAAAACCTTGCCGCTTGGCAGCAGCCAGAAGCTCGACGTGGAGCTACAGGAGAACAGCACCGCCCTGCAGGAAGTGGAGATCACCACGCACAAGGAAGACAACAACGTGCGCTCGATGGAAATGAGCACCCTAAAAATGCAGGTGGCGGAGCTCAAAAGTATGCCTGCCCTGCTGGGCGAAGTGGACATTGTGAAGGCGGTGCAGATGATGCCGGGCGTGCAGACGGCCGGTGAGGGCACCTCAGGCTTTTACGTGCGCGGCGGCGGCGCAGACCAAAACCTGATCCTGCTGGACGAAGCGCCGGTTTACAATGCCTCGCACCTGATGGGCTTTTTCTCGGTGTTCAACGCGGATGCCATTAAAGACGTGCAGCTTTATAAAGGCGGCATCCCGGCCCAGCACGGCGGCCGCCTTTCCTCCCTCCTCGACATCCGCATGAAAGAGGGCAACAGCAAGAAGCTCGGCGTTTCGGGTGGTATCGGCACCGTTTCCAGCCGCCTGACGGTGGAAGCGCCCCTCATCAAAGACAAGAGCTCTTTTATACTTTCCGGGCGGCGCACCTACGCCGACGTTTTCTTTGGCCTGAGCAGCGACGAGAACATCAAAGGCAATCAGCTATACTTCTACGACCTCAACAGCAAGCTCAATTATACTTTAAATGACAAGAACCGCCTGTTTGTATCGGGTTACTTTGGGCGCGACGTGGCCGCTACCGACGACTTTATGATGAACTGGGGCAATGCCACGGCCACCGTGCGCTGGAACCACCTCTTCTCGGACCGCCTCTTCTCTAACACCACTTTTCTATTTTCTGATTTTGACTACGCCTTGGGCTCCAAGGAGGCGGAGTCGGAGTTTACCTGGAAGTCGCACATCAAAGACTACGGCCTCAAAAACGACTACACGTATTTCCTGAACCCGAAAAACCAGCTGCGCTTTGGCCTGCACCTGACGTACCACAACTTTATGCCTGCCGAAGTGAAGCCGGGCCCGGCATCTTATGTAAACGAGCTGAAGCTGAATTCTACCAGCGCCCTGGAGGCTGCGGTTTACCTGAGCAACGAGCACCAGCTTACCGACCGCCTGACAGTGGATTACGGCCTGCGCCTCTCCCGCTTTACCAACATGGGCCCGGGCAAAGTATACCTGTACGATGAGAGCTTTAAGACGCCTACCGACACAGTGGAATACGGCCGCTTTGAGAAGATAAAAAGCTATGGCGGGCTGGAGCCACGCCTTTCGGCCAAGTATGAACTGAACGAGGTGAGCTCGGTGAAAGCTTCTTACAACCGCACGCTGCAGTACCTACACCTGGTATCCAACTCCACCTCTGCCCTGCCCTTCGACGTGTGGGTGCCGAGCAGCACCTATATCAAGCCGCAGCTCGCCGACCAGGTAGCGGCCGGCTACTTCCGCAACTTCAACGACAATATGTTTGAGGCCTCCTTGGAAGTATACCATAAGTGGATGGATAACCAGATTGACTACAAAGACTACGCGGAGATCCTGCTAAACGACCGCCTGGAGACAGAGCTACTGCGAGGAACCGGCAAGGCTTACGGGGCGGAGTTTTACGTGCGCAAGCAAAAGGGGCTGCTAACCGGCTCGCTGAGTTATACCTTGTCTAAGACCGAGCGCACGGTGCCGGGCATTAACCAGGGCAAGGCCTTTGCGCCGCGCTACGACCGCCGCCACTCAGGTAACCTAGCGCTCAGCTACCTGTTCAGCCCCAGCATTACTTTTGGCGCCAACTGGACCTACGCTACCGGCGGCGCGGTGACCATGCCGGTGGGGCGCTTCGAATACAACGGCAAAACCTACCCGGTTTACTCCGAACGCAACGGCTACCGCCTGCCTGACTACCACCGACTCGACCTGTCGGCCACCTACGAGAAGCCGCGCAACGAATTCCGGAAGTACAGCGGCTCCTGGACGCTCAGCATCTACAACGCCTACGCCCGAAAAAACGCCTTCACCATTTTCTTCCGCGAGAGCGAAGACGACCATACCAAAACCGAGGCGGTGAAATCATACTTGTTCGGCCTGGTGCCCTCGCTTACCTATAACTTCAATTTCTAACCTATGAACCGCCATGAACCATACGATGAATAAGATACTGTTATACCTGCTCGCCCTGTTGCCCCTCGGCCTGAGCGGCTGCGAAGAGGTGATCGATTACGAACTGAGAACCGATGACACTAAACTGGTTGTCGAGGGGCTGATCACGAACCAGCCGGGGCCCTACACCGTGCGCCTCTCCACCACCAAAGGCTATCTTGAAGACGGCACCACGCCCGGTGTGAACGGTGCCCTGGTCGTTGTTTCTGATAACCACGGCACTGCCGATACACTGCGGACAGTGGGCGATGGTCTGTACCAGACGGCAAAGCTGCAGGGTACGCCTGGCTATACTTATTATTTTAAGGCTGTTGTAAACGGAGCGACCTATACTGCCCAAAGCTTTATGCCCACCGTATCGCCTATCGACTCGCTTACGTTTGAGTATAAACAGGGCGGCCACATGGAGGATGAAGGCTATTACCCGATCATCCACTTCCGGGACCCGGCGGGTAAGGGCAATTACTACCGCTGGAATGTGTACATAAACGATGTGCTGGAGCCAGACGAGCTGGCTGTGCTGAACGATGACATCTACGACGGCAACTATGGCCACGCCAACATGCAGTTTGCCCTGGAGAAAGGAGACAGGCTAAAAGTAGAGCTGTACGGCATCGACAAGCCCGCCTACGAGTTCTGGATTGCCCTGCTGAACCAACAGAACGCCGCGGGTGGACCATTCGAGAGCACCCCGGCCAACGCCCCAAGCAACATCAGCAACGGCGCCATCGGGTACTTCGTAGCCTCGGCCGTGTCGGTGCTGGAGGAAGAGGTGCGGTAAGCATCCGATAGCCTTAATAAAAGGGCGGCTGCGCTATTGGGTATAGGGCAGCCGCTCTTTATTTATACCAGTTTTTTAGAGGGTGTGATCGCCATCCATCAGCCACTTGATCGCATCCTGCTCTTCGATAAAATCTCTTGTTTCGCAGGGCTGCGGCATTTCAGAGGCCTTTTCGTAGATGGTCTCAATCGCTTTTTGCTGGAAGACATCCGGAGCAAGCAGATTTGCTACCCGCTCCAGCTTACTGTGTTGCAGCAGCTTACCGGTATGCTTGGCTATCCATGCCTGGTCGCTCAGCGTGGGCGCGTGCATCAACCTATAGTCTGCTAAAATACACGTCACATTGTAGGCAAGTATAAAATTACTCGCAAAAAGCATGGCCTCGCGCAACTGTGCACTCGGCATTTTACCTTTCCAGGTATTCCATAGGAACTTCTCTTCCTGGTTGAACTTCATGATGAAGAACTCGTCCTGTCGTATAGTCTTAAAACGTAGGTGCTGGCCTGGCAAGGTATGTCGTGTTAGGTTAAACCATTTCACTACTTTCTCATCAATTATACGTACTACCTTATAAAATGCAATATTTTTAATATAAATTAATATAAAAACCATTACACATTTCTCACAATTTATACTTGCTCTGTGTCCATAGCCCCTAGAATTAGCCTATAAAGCAACAAAACAGACCACTAATCTTTCTAGTCAAAAATCAGCCATGAACATTCTACTCCTCAACATCATCTCCCTCACGGTATGCTTATTCAGCGTAATGCAAGCGCCTTACAAGCCGGTGCAACAACAGGAAACAAGTCCGGCAAAAATGCTGGAGGGGGCCTGGACACTTAGCTCCGGCAACCCGCGCTTTGCCACATTGCCTGAGGGCGCTACTGCTGTGGCCCTGGTGCAGGATGGTTACTTCTCTGTCACCTATTTTGACCGCGATAAGAAAAAATTCTGGGGCACCTACGGCGGCACGCTTTCAATACAGGACAGCCAACTCACCCAAACGCTGGAGTTCAACACCCTGGATACCGCCTCGGTGGGCCGCAGCTATACCTACAAGTATACGTTTAAGAACAGGCAACTGCAGTTGCAGGACGCAGCTGCTACGCAGGTATGGCAAAAAGCTGCTACCGATGATGCAGCCGCTCCGCTGGAGGGTACCTGGCGCATAACGGGCCGGGCCGGAGAGGATGGCACCCTAAACCCCATGCGCCGTGGCCCGCGCAAAACACTCAAGATCCTGACCGGCGGGCGCTTTCAGTGGATCGCATTCAACACAGCCACGAAAGAATTCTCGGGCACAGGCGGCGGCACCTATACCGCCAAAGACGGGACCTATACCGAACGAATCGAGTTCTTCTCCCGCGACTCCAGCCGCGTGGGGGCCAGCCTCAGCTTTACGTACGAAGTGGCAGACGGCAAGTGGCTGCACAGTGGCCAAAGCAGCACCGGCAAACTGATAAATGAAGTATGGGAGCGGGAAAATCCGTCGCAAAACGGCGAATAAACGCTGCGGTTTTTATTCAGGTTCAACGTTAAACGCAGGTTCAGCGTACTGTAGTTGTTACTGCTATATAGCAGTTATAACGCATACAAACCGATCAACGGCATCAATAAAAAAGATATGGCAGAGATAAACATCGAGCGAAAAAAGAAACCCGCCTGGCCCTGGATACTCCTCCTTCTGATAATACTGGCCCTGGTGGCCTGGGCTATCTACTCGCTCACGCAAGACAAGGAAATAGACGTGGAAGAAGTACCGTCCACAGGCATGGTGTTACCTTCCGAAAGCCAGGCGCCGCTTGCATGCGGCACAGTGGCCTGATGTAAAGACAAAACGTAAGAATAAGCTATGAAAAACGAAGATTTTAGAAACGAACGCCTGGTGCCCCTGAGCGCTATGCACGATTACCAGATCGCCAAAGACAACCCTGATGTGCTGGGTTGGCGGGTAGTGGGCGCAGACGGCGAAAGCCTGGGCATGGTGAAAGACCTGATCGTAGACCCCAAACTGATGAAGGCGCGCTACCTTTCAGTGGTGGGTGACCGCAGGTTCTTCAACACAGAGAACGATCCCTACATGCTGATTCCGATCGGACTGGCTGCTCTGGATAAGAAAGGGAAAAAGGTGTTTGTGCCTACCGTGGACTCCAACACCATTGGCCAGTACCCGATCTATAACGGAGGCCCCGTGACGGAAGATTACGAGTATGCTGTGCGCGACTCGGTAAACCGCTTTCAGCGCAACGCCATGCCAGGCACATCAGAAGAACACAAGGCCGAGTTTGAAGAGGCCCTGCACCGGCAGCCGGAGCACCGCCACCTGTCGGAAGACTTCTACAACGACGCCAGCTTCGACGAGAACCGCTTTTATACTTCTGACCAGGATGTGTACCGCGAAAAAGTATACTCCAGCCGCGACTATAGCAAAGATGAAGATCAGTTGAGCGCAGCAGATATGCATCAGGAAGAAAGAAGGCCTAAATCGGTAGAAGACTCCATTTCCACCATTGAGCGGTTGGAGCACCTGCGGGAGCGCGGCTCCATCACCGAAGAGGAATTTATACTTCTGAAAAAGCGGGCACTCGACCTGTAATCCTCTAAACTACGTGTGCAGTTAAATTTTACGGCACAAATGCACGGACCGGCCCTTTTGTTGTTATGCCTCAGCGCTTAGCAGCAAAAGGGCCGGTTTTTTTTGTATAAACGTTCTGGCCTAGTTCAGCGGCGCCCTGTCATCAGTCCCTCCCCCACAAACGGCATATCAGCTGCTGCCACGCCAGTGAACAAGTATAAAAGGGTTTTTTAATTTACACTTCGCACAACTCCTTTCACCCCTTAAACATCCTGAAACATAGCTTGTTATAGCAGCAAATCGTAAAAGTATAGAGCTGTAACAGAAGTCTGTATACTATGCCTGTTTCCGAAGAAAAACCACTGAAGCAAGAGCCCCTGAGGTTAGGCAAACAACACGCCTGGCATAGCCTGGAAACCTCACAGGTGCTGGCGCTGCTGCGCGTATCGGCAAACCAAGGACTGACAGCTGCGGAAGCAGCGCAGCGGCAAGCCCAGTTTGGCCGCAACGTGATGACGCCCAAGAAACAGCAAAGCGCCTTTGTCAGATTCTTGCTGCAGTTCCACCAGCCGCTCATCTACATCCTGCTTGCCGCCAGCGTTGTTACTGTTCTGCTGGAAGAGTATGTGGATGCCATCGTCATTTTTGCGGTTGTGTTCATCAACGCCATCATTGGGTATGTGCAGGAGTCGAAGGCACTGGAGGCGATTGACGCCCTGACTAAAAGTATGACTGCCCGGGCACAGGTTATCCGGGACGGCAAGAAACAGAACATAGATGCGCAAGAACTCGTGCCCGGCGACATCGTGCTGGTGCAGTCGGGTGATAAGTTTCCGGCGGATGTGCGCCTGGTGCGGGTGCGGGACCTGAAGGTGGATGAGTCGGCGCTGACCGGCGAGTCGGTGGCGGTGGAGAAATCGGACCAAACGGTGGCTCCTGATGATGTGCTCGGCGACCGCCTTGGCATGGGCTTTTCCTCTACCGTCGTTACCTATGGCCAGGGACAGGGCGTGGTAACAACCACCGGCGATTTGACCGAAGTAGGCAAGATCCAAAAATCCATTGCCGGCGCCCAGGACCTGGAAACGCCCCTCACCAAAAAAATAAAGGAGTTCAGCCGCCTGCTGCTCTGGGTTATATTGGGATTATCCGCCACCGTGTTTTTGGTGGAGTATCTGCGGGGAGCACCTGTCGGCGAGACCTTTATGGTAGCTGTGGCTCTGGCCGTTGGTGCCATTCCCGAAGGCTTGCCCGTGGCCGTTACCATCATGCTGGCGCTGGGCGTGTCTAAAATGGCCAGGCGCCGGGCCATTATCCGCAAACTGGTGGCCGTTGAAACCTTGGGCAGCACCAACGTTATCTGCTCCGATAAAACCGGCACGCTTACCGAAAACCAGATGACGGTGCAGCAGATCGTGGCAGGCGGCCAAACCTACTCGGTTTCAGGCTTGGGCTATCGCCCCGAGGGCGAAATTCTGGAAAACGGACTGCCGGCGGACCTTATGGCCAACACCGCGCTGGAGCAATGCCTGATAGCCGGTATGCTCTGCAACGACAGCGCCCTGAAGGAAAAGGAGGGGCAATGGACCATAGAGGGCGACCCGACGGAAGGCGCCTTGCTCGTAGCTGCCCAAAAAGCAAAGCTGGAGAGCTGGAAACTGGAGCAGGACCTGCCCCGAAAAGATGCCATCCCGTTTGAGTCGGAGTACCAGTACATGGCCACCCTGCATGGAGGCAGCCAACCGGTGATCTACCTGAAAGGCTCCGTAGAAGCTATTCTGGAGCGCAGCGAAAGCATGTTGCTGGCAAACGGCGAGCGCACGGGTCTGGACCGCGCAGGGATTAACAGACAAGTGGAGCGTATGGCCGCAGAGGGCTTTCGCGTATTGGCCTTTGCCCTGGCCCACGTGCCCGGAACTATGGACGGAATTGACCATACCAACACCCAGTCCGACATGGTGTTTCTGGGTCTGCAGGGCATGATAGACCCACCCCGCAAAGAGGCGATGGAGGCCGTACAGCTGTGCCAGCAGGCAGGGATAGACGTGAAGATGATCACCGGGGACCATGCCGTGACCGCATCCGCCATCGCCAGCCAAATCGGGTTGAAAGGCCGCCGTGAGAACGGGAAACTGGTAGCTGTTACAGGTAAAGAGCTGCAGCAGGTTGAGGACAGGGAGCTGGAAAAGATTGCCGAGGAAGTAGCGGTGTTTGCCCGCGTTGCGCCCGACCAGAAGCTGCGCCTAGTAAAAGCCCTGCAGGCCCGCCAGCATATAGTAGCCATGACAGGTGACGGCGTGAACGACGGGCCGGCCCTGAAACAGGCCAATATTGGCATAGCCATGGGCATCACCGGCACGGATGTAGCCAAGGACGCCGCCGACATGGTGCTGACCGATGACAATTTCTCTTCTATAGAAGGAGCCGTGGAGGAAGGTAGAAGTGTGTTTGATAACCTGACTAAATTTATCGTCTGGACGTTGCCCACAAACTTGGGCGAGGGCCTGGTTATACTTGCCGCTGTCATAGTTGGCTCAACGCTGCCGGTACAGCCGGTGCAACTGCTTTGGATAAACATGACCACAGCCGTGCTGCTGGGGCTTACGCTGGCCTTCGAGCCCAAGGAACCGGGTATTATGGACCGTCCGCCCCGCCCTGTCAACGAGCCTATCCTCACCTTCGACTTGATCATGCGCACGCTGCTGGTCGGCACGCTGCTGCTGATCGCCTCGTTTGGATTGTTCTTGTATGAGGTGGAGCAAGGCGCTACTATAGCCCAGGCGCAAACGGTGGCCACCACAGTTTTTGTGGTTTTGGAGTCCTATTACCTGCTGAGCTGCCGCTCCCTGATACGGCCTGTGCGTGAAGTCGGCTTTTTCTCCAACCTCTGGGTATACTATGGCATAGCCGCCATGTTAATGTTTCAGGCGCTTTTCATCTATACGCCTTTCATGAACACCTTATTCAGTTCCAGCCCACTGCATTTGTGGCAGGTGCTGCGGATCTTCGGCGCCGGAGTTGTGCTGCTCCTCATCGTGTCGGTAGAAAAGTCCGTCCGGTTCCGGCTGGCCCGCCGCAAAAATTCTCCAGCGAACTAGAAGGATGCACGTTTCATTCCTGCCGCACGATAGCGGTAGTTGGTTAGGCAATACAGGTATCAACTGACGCTTTTGAAAGCACCGCTCACTTAACTGTTGCCTTTGCCTGCTCTGCCTGCAGCATGTTTTCCATTCCCTTAAAAAAGGCATCCGGGTTATAAGAGATGCTGTTGATGCCATGGGCTACCAGAAAAGCGGCATACTCAGGATAGTCGCTGGGGGCCTGGCCGCAAAGGCCTACCTTGGTGCCTGTTTTCTGCGCCTTCTCCAGCGTCATCACAATCAGCTGCTGCACGGCCGCGTCAAACGGAGAGAAGATGTCGCTCAGCAGACCGGAGTCGCGGTCAGCACCGAGGGTAAGCTGCGTAAGGTCGTTGGAGCCGATGGAAAAGCCGTCGAAGACCTGGGCAAATTCCTCAGCCAGAATGGCATTGCTGGGTATCTCCACCATCACGTATACTTCCAAACCGTGCTCACCCCGCTTCAGGCCATACTTTTGCATGAGTTCTATCACTTTCCTGCCTTCGTCAACGGTTCGGCAGAACGGGATCATGAGCTTCACGTTCGTCAGCCCCATCACCTCCCGCACCTTCTTCATGGCGCGGCATTCCAGTTCAAACCCTTCCTGGTACATGGGGTGGTAATAGCGCGAGGCTCCCCTGAGGCCGATCATCGGGTTTGCCTCCTGCGGCTCAAACTGCCTGCCTCCCAACAAATTGGCGTACTCGTTCGACTTAAAGTCGCTCATGCGCACAATCACGTCCTTCGGGTGAAAAGCAGCCGCGATAACGGCGGTGGCCTCGGCCAGCCTGTCTACAAAAAAGTCTTCTTTGCTTTGATAATGATGCGTGAGCTGCTCAATTTTATCGCGCACCTGCCGGTCCTCTACCTTGTCGAAATGCTTCAGCGCCATGGGGTGTATCTGAATGGCGTTGTTGATGATGAATTCCATGCGCATGAGGCCTACGCCATCGTTTGGCAGGAACGAATACTTAAAAGCCTGCTCCGGGTCGCCGAGTATGAGCATGGCCTTGGTGCGTGGTTTTTCCAGCTTGCTCATGTCGGTCTGCTTCTCTTCCCAAGCCAGCTTGCCCTCATACACATAGCCAGTCTCGCCGCCCGCCGTTGATACCGTCACCTCCTGCCCATCCTGTATGGCCTGGGTGGCATTGTTGGTGCCAAGCACGGCCACGGCGCCTACCTCCCGGGCCACAATGGCGGCATGGCTAGTGCGGCCGCCCTGTTCGGTAATAATGGCGATGGCTTTCTTCAGGATCGGGTCCCAGTCAGGGTCTGTTTTGCGGGTTACCAGCACCTCCCCTTCCTGCAGCTTGTCTATCTCATCCGGGGAGGATAAAATGCGCGCAGTACCCGAAACGATGCGGTTGCTCAGCCCAATGCCCGAGCACAGCACCTTGCCCTGTTCTTTTAACGTATACTCTGTGAAAAAAGCCTCTTGTTTGCGCTGGCTCTGCACCGTTTCGGGCCTGGCCTGCACGATAAACAGCTCGCCGTTTACCCCATCCTTTGCCCACTCAATGTCCATCGGCTGCTTGTAGTGCTCTTCAATGCGCTTCCCCCATTTAGCCAGCTGCACCACCTCCTCATCCTGCAGCACGTACTCCTCCTGCTTTTCTGCTGGCGTGCCCTGGTTGATAATGGCATCTGTGGGATTCTGCAGCTCCCCTTCCTGCTTTTCGGCATATACCATGGTTTTGGCTTTGCTGCCCAGCTGGCGCGAAATGATGGGCTGCTTTGCCTTCTCCAGCATCGGCTTAAAAACCACAAACTCATCGGTGTTTACAGCGCCCTGCACCACGTTCTCGCCCAGGCCCCAGGAGCCAGAGATGACAACAGCGTTTCGAAAGCCCGTGTCCGGATCCAGCGTGAACATTACGCCAGAGCAGGCCAGGTCGGATCGCACCATGGTTTGAATGCCTACCGACAGCGCCACCTGCATGTGCTCAAATCCGTTGTCTACTCTATACTTGATGGCGCGGTCGGTGAACAGCGAGGCATAGCTATGATGGCATGCTTTGTAAAGGTTTTGAAGGCCACTCACGTTGAGGTAAGTTTCCAGCTGCCCGGCAAAGCTGGCGGTGGGCAGGTCTTCGGCGGTGGCGCTGCTGCGCACGGCCAGCGAAATGGCATCGCCATACTTTCCCAAGAGGTAATCGTAGCCTTTTTTGATCTCCTGCCTTATCTCTTCCGGAAAATCAGACCCAAGTATAAGCTCGCGGCACTTCTTGCCTACACCGGATAAATTCGAAAACCGCTCCGTATCTAAATCCGCCAGCGCCTGCTGCAGCCGCTCCCGGAGCCTGTCGTGGTCCAGAAAATGCCCGTAAGCCGCTGCGGTAGTGGCAAAACCGTCCGGCACGTTAACTCCCTGCGGCACCAGTTGGTTAAACATCTCCCCCAACGAAGCGTTCTTACCGCCCACCAGGCCGAGGTCTTTGTAGCTGATCTCTCTGAAATACTTTATAAACGGCTCCATACAAAATGTTTAAAGGCATGAGAACAAGAACGGCAGACAATTTTATACTTATTCTAAAAACGGATAGGCTAAAATCTAGTTTTACAACGCCTCACAAAGTATAAAAGCTGACAAAGATCATCTGATTTATCCGTGAGAGACATGGCTTTTTACAGCAATCAAACGTATTATTAATTTAACAAAAGCTTATACTATACTACGTGACTCAGCAGTACACCCGCTGCCTTACAAAAAGCTTTGTTCTATTTTTAACGCATTACTTATGGATAGATTCTTCGAAGACAAGGTAGCTATCGTCACCGGGGGTAGTTTCGGGATCGGCAGGGCCACCGCCATGCTTTTTGCCCAGCGTGGCGCCAAAGTAGCTGTGGTAGACTGGGTGGAAGACGCTGAAACAGTCAACAGCATTACAGCGGCTGGCGGTGAGGCTATCTTTATTAAATGCGATGTATCGAAAGACAGCGATGTGCAGGCCATGGTGGAGAAAACGGTGAGCACATTTGGTCGCCTGGACTATGCCTTTAACAACGCTGGCATAGAGGGTGCCTCTGCCCCAACCCACGAAGTTACCGAGGAGAATTTTGACAAGGTGCTCGGGGTGAACGTGAAGGGGGTGTGGCTCTGCATGAAGTATGAAATTGCGGAGATGCTCCGGCACGGCAAAGGCGCCATCGTCAACTGCTCTTCTATCGCAGGCTTAATCGGATTTCCGGGTATCCCGGCCTATACTGCCTCCAAGCACGCTGTTATCGGCCTTACTAAAACGGCGGCCCTGGAGTATGCGCAGTCAGGCCTTCGGGTAAATGCCATTTGCCCGGGTGCCATACAAACCGCTATGATCGACCGCTTCATTGAGAAAAATAAAACCACACGCGATGCCATGGTAGCAGGGGAACCTATGGGCCGTTTTGGGGAGCCGGGAGAAATTGCCGAAGCAGCCATTTGGCTTTGCTCCGACGCTTCCTCCTTCACCACAGGCCATGCCCTGGTAGTAGACGGCGGCTGGGTGGCGAGGTAATTGCGAGTTAAGAATTAAGAGTTACGAAGTAGTCATTACGCATTAAAATGCTCTCTCCAAACCTGACCGACTATACTTCTGTCGCCGCTGGTTTCAGCTGGGAGAAGGAGCAGGCTGGCCTGAGTGGCCTGCCCAACGGCCAGGGACTGAACATGGCACACGAGGCAGTAGACCGGCATGCGGCAGGTGATTTAAAGTATAAAACCGCCTTCCGGTTCATCCACAAAGACATGTTGGTCATGGATTGCACCTACCAGGACTTCAGGGAGCTTTCAAACCGCTTTGCTAATGTGCTGGGGGAGCTAGGCGTAGCAAAAGGCGACCGTGTTTTTTCATTTCTGGGTCGCATGCCGGAGTTATACTTTGCTGCGCTGGGCACCCTGAAGAAAGTAGCTGTTTTCTGCCCGCTGTTCAACGTGTTCGGGCCGGAACCGGTGTTCCAGCGCCTGAGCCGCGGCGATGCCAAAGTGCTTGTCACAACCAAAGATCTGTTTGAGAAAAAAGTGCGACAGCTGCTAGGGCGCCTGCCGGAGTTAACGTATGTTTTGCTAACGGATGTGGATCATGACGAGAGCCAGCAGATCCGTTCGCTGCCCCGCCTGATGGAGCAGGCTTCAGATGCCTTCACCATCCCGCCCACCGACCCGGAAGACCCGGCCCTGCTGCACTTTACCAGCGGCACCACCGGCATGCCCAAAGGCGCGCTGCATGTGCACAAAGCCGTTCTGGTGCACTACGTCACCGGCAAGTACGTCCTCGATTTCCACCCCGGCGATATCTACTGGTGCACGGCCGACCCCGGATGGGTAACAGGTACTTCCTATGGCATTATAGCACCGCTGGTAAATGGCGTCACGAATGTGGTGGATGAAGAGGAGTTTGACGCTACCCGCTGGTATGCTATCCTGGAAGAGCAGAAAGTGAACGTCTGGTATACAGCCCCAACCGGAATCCGCCGCCTGATGCGCATGAACATCGTGCCAAAGGACCAGTACAACCTAGAGAACCTGCGCCTGATGCTGAGCGTGGGGGAGCCGCTGCACGCGGAGGCCGTGATCTGGGGCGAGCAAAACTTTGGAATGCCCTTTCTGGATAACTGGTGGCAAACCGAAACCGGCGGCATCATGATCGCCAACTACAGAAGCATGCCTGTTCGGCCGGGTTCTATGGGCAAGCCATTGCCAGGCGTGGAGGCAGCCATTGCAGAGGTAACCGATAACAGTTTCAGGCTGATTGATGAACCCGACAAAGACGGGCACCTGGTCCTGAAACGCGGCTGGCCCTCCATGTTTCGCACCTATCTGCACGACCCGGCACTCTACCACAACAGCTTCCATGGCGAGTGGTACATAACCGGCGACCTGGCCAGGCGGGACGCTGATGGCTATTACTGGTTTGTAGGGCGCGCCGACGACATCATCAAAACCTCCGGGCACATGGTAGGGCCATTTGAGGTGGAGAGCGCGCTGATGGAACACCCTGCCGTAGCCGAAGCCGCTGTGATCGGAAAACCGGACCCTTTGATTGGGGAACTGGTAAAAGCCTTCGTTGTCTTAAAACCTGGGCAACAGGCCAATGAAGACTTGAAGATGGACATTACCGCGCATGCCCGCCGAAAACTGGGACCTGCCGTGGCGCCCAAAGAGATCGCCTTTATCGACAACCTGCCTAAAACCAGAAGCGGCAAGATATTGCGCCGCCTGCTAAAGGCACGGGAATTAGGTTTGCCGGAGGGGGATCTCTCAACACTGGAGCAGCCATAGATCTCGTCCCGCAAGTGTGAGTTTTATCGCAGACAATGATGCTGAGTGTGTCACTCCTTGGGCCGGAGGTTCAAAATAGCCCGCAATCGCGTAAACATGCGCGCCATTATGCATACAAACCATGGAACAGCAACCCCTACAAAGTATAAAACTCACCGCAGAGCAGGCCAGAAAACTGCTCTACCAGATGCTGCTCATCCGCAGGTTTGAGGAGAAAGCGGCGGAGATGTATACCAAGGAGAAGATCCGGGGCTTTCTGCATTTATACATTGGCGAGGAGGCGGTAGCCGTGGGCGTGATGCAGGCGCTTGGCCCGGAGGACAACGTGCTGTGCACCTACCGGGAGCACGGGCATGCGCTGGTGCGGGGCATGGACGCAGGCGTGATCATGGCCGAGATGTATGGCAGGCAGGAAGGCTGCTGCCGCGGCCGCGGCGGCTCTATGCACCTGTTCGATGCTAAAACTAAATTCTATGGCGGAAACGCCATTGTGGCGGGCCATTTGGCCATGGCCGTGGGCTTGGGTCTGGCAGATAAAAAGATGAAACGCAAGCAGCTTACCTGCTGCTTTTTCGGGGAAGGCGCGATGGCCGAAGGCGCCTTCCACGAGGCCATGAACCTGGCGGCGCTGTGGCAGGTGCCGGTGCTGTTCGTCTGCGAAAACAACTTGTACGCCATGGGCACCGCCCTCCGATACACCCACGCCCAAACAGACCTGGAGAAAAAAGGCGCCGCTTATGGTATAGCTTCTGCCTCGGTAGATGGCATGGACCTGATGGCCGTGATGCAGGCTGCTAACACCGCCGCAGAAAGTATACGCCGGACCGGCCAGCCATACTTTCTGGTTTGCAACACCTACCGCTTCCGGGCGCACTCCATGTTTGATGCCGAGCTATACCGCGAGAAAAGCGAAGTGGAGGAATGGAAGAAACGCGACCCTGTCCCTGGCTTCTTCAACTACCTTACGCAACAGCATATCCTGATTGACAATGACTTTAAGGAAGCCGAGGCAAAAGTTGAGAAGGAGATTGAAAAAGCCGTGGAGTTTGCCGATGCCTGCAGCCTGGAGCCGGTGGAAGAACTGACAAAGTATACCTACAGCGAACGATAAGACCTATGGCCGGCAACCTGATCACCTACCGCGAATGTATAAAGCAAGCCCTGCGTGAGGCGCTGCAGGCCGATGAGCGTGTGTTTGTGATGGGCGAGGATGTGGGGCGCTATGGCGGTGCCTTTGCCGTGAGCAAGAACCTGCTGCAGGAATTTGGCCCGGAGCGCATCATGGATACGCCGCTGTCAGAGGCTGGTTTTGTGGGTGCCGGCATTGGTGCAGCGCTCGGTGGTATGCGGCCGATCGTGGAGATCATGACGGTGAACTTCAGCCTGCTGGCCCTCGACCAGATTGCCAACAACGCGGCCACGCTGCTGCACATGTCGGGAGGGCAGTTTAACGTGCCGCTCGTCATACGCATGAGCGCAGGCATTGGCCGCCAACTGGCCGCCCAGCACTCACACAGCTGGGAGCCGCTGTTCGCGCACCTGCCCGGCTTGCGCATCCTTTCGGCCGGCACCCACGAAGACGCCCGCCACATGCTTGCCCCTGCCCTGGCTGACCCGGACCCGGTCATCATCTTTGAGTATACCTCGCTCCTCAACCTCGAAAAAGAGCTTCCGACAAGTATAAATCAGGTGGACATCCACAAAGCCAAAGTACGGCGTGAGGGCAAGGATATTTCCCTTATCACCTACGGCACCGGCGTGTACAAATGCCTGGCAGCTGCCGATGAACTGGCTGCCGCCGGTATAGCTGCCGAAGTGCTGGACCTGCGCGTGCTGCGTCCGCTGGATGATGAAACCATACTTGCTTCCGTGGCTAAAACCAACCGGGCGTTTATTGTCGAGGATGCCAGCCGGTCAGTCAGTGTTTCCTCAGAGGTAAGTGCCCGGATCATGGAGAAGAGCTTTTACGACCTGGATGCGCCGGTGCAGCGGCTTTGCGGTGCTGAAGTGCCCATTCCCTACCCCAAACATTTAGAGGATGCCGCGGTGCCCCAGCCGGCCCAGATTGTTTCTGCCATTAAAACCCTGCTGCAACATGCTTGAGTATAAAATGCCCAGCCTTGGCGCCGACATGGAAAGCGGCTTTCTGCGCGAGTGGCGCGTAAAGCCCGGCGATAAAATCCGGAAAGGCGATATTATTGCCGAGGTGGAAACGCAGAAGGGCATTGTAGAAATTGAAGTGTTTGATGAAGGAGTCATCGGGGAATTGCTGGTGGGGGCAGATGAGCAGGTGCCCGTGGGAAGAAGTATGGCCACCATACTCACCGAAGCGGAAGCTGCTGGCAAAACACCTGAGCCGGCTAAAGCTGTTACGGAGAAAACCATGGCTCCGCCGCACCACATCCGGTCCTCGCCACTGGCCCGGAAAATCGCCGCCGAAAAAGGAATAGACATCGCCGCCATACAGGGCACTGGCCCCGAGGGCGCTGTCACCAGGGATGATGTGGAGCATGCCCTTGCCGCACAGGCTGCCCCTCCTGCAGCAGCGCTTGCCAAACATAAAGAAGTTGAACCCGCCAGGCCGGAAGAGAAGCCTGTAACGCCAGCAGTTGAAGCTCCGCCTACTGCCCCGAAAGAACCTGCCAAAGCAACGGTTACTTCAGCCGAAAGTATACGAATGGCCGTGGCCGCCGCCATGAGCAAATCGAACCGCGAAGTACCGCATTACTACCTTGAAACCAGGATTGACATGCGCCCCGCACTAACCTGGCTGGCAGAGGCCAATAAGCAGCGCCCCGTAAAAGAGCGGCTGCTGCCGGCGGTGCTGCTGGTAAAGGCCGTAGCCAAAGCGCTGAACGACGTGCCGGAGCTAAACGCCTGGTGGGAAGACGGGCTCCAGCGAAAGGAAAGTATAAACGTGGGGTATGTGGTAGCCCTGCGCACCGGCGGCATTATGGTGCCGACTATCCATGAGGCCGATACCAAGTCGCTGGACGAGATCATGCTCGCGCTGAACGACCTGATACCCCGCGCCCGCGCCCTGCGGCTGCGCAGCTCTGAACTCGCTGACTCCACTATCACTGTTACCAGCCTGGGTGAGGGCGGCGTTGAAACCGTATTCGGCGTAATTTACCCCCCGCAGGTGGCTTTGGTGGGATTCGGGGGAATCACAGAACAGCCCTGGGCAGAGAACGGCATGCTGACCGTAAGGCCCATACTTACCGCCACCCTGGCTGCCGACCACCGCGCCTCCGACGGCAGCACCGGCAGCAAATTCCTGAACGCCATCAAAACATACTTGCAACATCCCGACAAGCTATGACACACGAAGAGATAAAGCAGACGCTGCTGCAACGCCTAAAAAGTATAGCGCCCGACACCGAGCCCGGGCAGCTGCAGCCCGACGACAACATCCGCCAGACCTTGGGCATCGATTCTTTTGATTACCTGCAGTTCATCGTGGCGCTGGACGAGCAGTTTGGCATCGAAACGCCCGAAGAAGACTATGGCAAAATACAGACCCTGCGCGAGCTGATGGTGTATGTGGGCGCGCGGGTGAAGCCCTAGAGCGCTGTGCCGTGTTTCATTTATACTTCTACAACACCTTCTGCCTTGTATCTTCCTCCTCCCTTCAACTTAAAACTTATTTTATCTTTTTTTCAAAATATCAGCTTGTGTAACCATTGTCACTGAAGAGGAGGAACAGATAGGCCATTTTTGCATTGTAAAAAGCTAGAGAAACCATGCAGGAATTCTGGAACAAACGATACAGCCAGGAAGAAACTGTTTACGGCACCGAGCCCAATGTTTTTTTGAAAGAGCAGCTGGCAAAACTGGCTTCCGGCAGGATTCTTTTTCCGGCTGAGGGCGAGGGGCGAAATGCTCTCTATGCCGCAGCGCAGGGTTGGCAGGTGCAAGCGTTTGATTACAGCGATGCTGGCCGGCAGAAGGCGCTGCGCCTGGCAAGTGAGCGCGGCTTAAATATAACATATACGTTATCCGAAGCCCAAAACTACACCGCTGCGCCCGAGAGCCTGGATGCGGTGGCGCTGATCTATGCGCACTTCCCCCCTTCCCTGCGCCAAAGCTTCCACCGCCAGATGGTGGAGTGGCTGAAGCCGGGCGGCACGGTTATCCTGGAGGCTTTTCACCCAAAGCAGCTGCAGGAGGACTATGCTTCCGGTGGACCTAAAGACGCCGCCCTTCTCTACACAGCCGACACGCTGCGCCAGGATTTTGATGCTCTGGACATAAAGCTGTTGCAGGAACTGGAGGTGGAGCTACAGGAAGGCCCTTTCCATCGTGGCAGAGGCTTTGTAACGCGCCTGGTGGCAACCAAACCCTGATTCTATCTCATCAATTATACATAAAAAACAGGCCGCTACAGGCCACTTATACTACTGCGTATGGAAAGGACTTTGAACATAATGGTGCCGGTAGACTTTACGCCGGTATCCTATAAAGCACTGGAGTTTTTGGGGCTTCTGATGCAAAAAACACCTGTTAATGTACACCTGGTGCACGTGGTGCAGGTAAATACTGCGGAGTGGGCGGGCGGAACCGAGGAGTCTGAGACACTGGACCGAAACGAGATCCGGGAGCTGGATGAGAAAGCCGCCAGGCAGTTCGAGGCGCTGCGCCAGCAGGTAAGCTTTAACTTTACCACAGATATCCTGCACGGCGGCCTGACCACGACGCTGGCCAAGTATGCAGACCACCATAAAATTGACCTGGTGCTGATGGGCACTGAAGGAGCAGATGGCTGGTATGAGCGCATTTCGGGCTCGGAGGCGCAGCACGTGGTCAGGTATACCCATGTACCGGTTATCACCGTTCACCAGCACGCCTCGCTCACGCCTATCCAAAACATCCTCTGGGTAGCAGATTTTGAAGCGGAAAAACAGCCGCAGAACAGCGTAGACACTATCAAGGCGCTACAGCAGCTCTTCGGAGCCAAGCTGCACCTGCTCCAGATCGTAGGGAAAGAGGACGAGGCGCACATCAGCAGAATTCAGGCGGGAATGCGGCGCTTCGCTGAGGAGTTGCAGCTGCAGAACTATGAACTGCACCTGCACCGCGACTACAAAGTGCCGGCCGGTGTACGTAACTTTAACCAGGCAACGGACATGGACCTGGTGCTCATCGGCACACACGCCCGTAAAGGCTTCGGCCATATTTTCTACGGCAGTGTGGCTGAAACGCTCGTGAACCACTGCATCCGCCCGCTCCTGACCTACCACCTGAAATAAGGCTTTTTCTATTAACAATATACCACCGCCCCAGGCTTGCTTCCAGCCTGGGGCTTTTTTTGATCTTTACCCCAGCAAACACCTTAATGATGCGCCTCTTTTTCTATCTGCCTCATACCAAATGCTGACAAACATCATCGGTTTTCTGATGTCTTTAATCCTAGTAAAAGCGTATAACTTAATTTAAAAGTATAAATAAAAATTACTTAAGTAACAAAAAGATTTAATCTGCCTACTTATGGAACAAACGAGCATCACCTCTATGCCGCGCATCGGCGACAAGGCACCGGACTTTGAAGCGAACACCACCACAGGCCACCTGAGGTTTTCGGAGTACAACAAAGGGAGCTGGGTAATCCTGTTCTCGCACCCGGCTGACTTTACCCCCGTTTGCACCACCGAACTGAGTGGCTTTGCGCAGGAGCAGGAGGAATTCTTTGCCAAGCACAACACCAAGCTCATCGGCCTGAGCATCGACAGCATCCACTCCCACATCGCCTGGGTGCAGAACGTGCGCGAAAAGACCGGGGTATACTTCAAGTTCCCGATCATCGCCGACATTGACATGAAGGTAGCTAAACTCTACGGCATGCTGCAGCCAGGCGAGAGCGAGACTGCCGCCGTCCGTGCCGTTTTCATCATTGATCCCGAAGGCATTATCCGCCTGATCATGTACTATCCCCTGAATGTAGGCCGCAACATGGAGGAGATAAAGCGCGTGCTGGTGGCCCTGCAGACCGCTTCAGAGAACCAGGTATCCCTGCCGCTGAACTGGCAACCCGGGGACAAAGTAATCGTGCCGCCGCCCAAGAACCTGGAAGCGCTGGATGAGCGCGTGAACAGCGACCTGGAGATGGTGGATTTCTACCTGGCAAAGAAGAACCTCTAACGCTGCAATTCGGAAGTGCAGCAACTGCGAACAACTGATATAATGCTGATGCAGCCGACCTGGCCGGTATGGCAACCATCTCGAGCCTGCCAAGGCCCTTGCTTCAGCTATACGCACCGTAATATGCTCTTATCCACCATACCACCATGTACACACACTTCCAGATACTTATAGTAGGCGGAGGAACTGCGGGCATTATGCTCGCCGCCAAGCTCCATAACGAAGAAAAGCGCCTTCGGATGGCGATCATCGAGCCGTCGCAAAGCCATTGGTACCAACCCGCCTGGACGCTGGTGGGAGGCGGCACCTACGACTACACCGACACCCGCCGTCCCGAGGATGCCGTGATTCCTGCAGGCGTGGACTGGATACAGGACAAGGCCACCGAGATACTTCCGGGGGAGAACAAGGTGCGCACCGAAAGCAGCGGCGACTATACCTACGACTACCTGGTGGTAGCGCCCGGAGTAAAGTATGATCTGGATATGATTGAAGGCTTGCGCGAGGCCCTGCAGCACCCCAACGTGTGCAGCAACTATATAGACCCGCGCAAAACCTGGCACGTGCTGCGCAACTTCGAGGGCGGCAACGCCGTGTTTACCCAGCCCACCACGCCTATTAAGTGCGGCGGCGCGCCCCAAAAAATCATGTACCTGGCCGACGACTATTTCCGCAAAGCCGGTGTGCGCGACAAGAGCCAGGTTGTTTTCGCTACCCCCGGCTCTACCATTTTCGGTGTAAAGGAATTTTTGCCGGCCCTGGAAGAAGTGGTGAAGCGAAAAGACATTACCGTTAAAACATTCTACGCGCCTGTTAAAATAGATGCCTCACGCAACGAGATCCATTTTAAAAGAAGCAAACCCGAAGAGCAGTTTTTGCCTGATGCAAGGCTACAGGAGCGTGCCGAAGGAGCTGACACCGTCGTTATGCCTTACAGTATGCTGCACCTGGCTCCGCCCCATGTGGCCCCCGACGTAGTGCGCAATTCTGAACTGGCTGTGGCCGAAGGGCCGAATAAAGGCTGGCTGGACGTAGACATCCATACGTTGCAGCACAGGCGCTACCCCAACATCTATGGCCTGGGAGATGTGGCCGCGCTGCCTACCGGCAAAACAGGTGCCGCCATTCGCAAGCAGGCTCCGGTGGTAGCCGCACAGCTACTGGCAAGTATAAACAAGCAACCGAAGCCGGCGCTGCTCTACCAGGGATACTCCTCCTGCCCGCTGGTAACGGGCTACGGCAAAATGGTGCTGGCTGAGTTCAAGTATGACAACGTGCGCGACAGTGACCCGTTCATCTCCAAATTTGTGGATACCACCAAAGAGCAGTGGAGCATGTGGCTGCTGAAGAAGTATGGCCTGCCCTGGATGTACTGGCACCTGATGCTCAAAGGCATCATGTAGCCCTCCTGGCCTGTGTGACCTAGGTCACTGTGCAGGAAATTTAACAGCCGTACTTTTGTATTGAAAACATCAGGAAGCATAACTAGAAGCCCTCCTGATGGGTATAATTTCAAAACACAAAAAAACGACACCATGCAGATAAAGCAGTTTGAAGACAAGGGCTTAGCGCATTACTCCTATGCCATTCTGAGCGAAGACACGGCAGAAGTAGTACTGGTTGACCCGGCCCGCAACCCGCAGCCCTACTATGACTACGCCAGCGACAACAACGCCAACATTGTAGGCGTCATCGAGACGCACCCCCATGCTGACTTTGTAAGCTCGCACCTGGAGATACACGAGAAAACCGGCGCTACCATTTACGTGCACAGCCTGGTAGGTGCCGATTACCCGCACAGAGCCTTCGACGGAGGAGCTGAGCTGCACCTCGGAGAGGTAACGTATAAATCCATTCACACCCCGGGCCACTCGCCAGACGGCATCAGCATTGTAGTGGAGCATGAGGGCAAAGACATAGCCGTGTTCACAGGTGATACGCTGTTTATCGGGGATGTGGGCCGCCCGGACCTTCGGGAGAGCGCGGGTAACATACATGCCAAACGCGAGGAACTGGCCCGCCAAATGTACCACAGCACCCGCGAAAAACTGATGAAACTGGACGACAGTGTAATTGTTTACCCGGCACACGGAGCGGGCACGCTTTGTGGCAAAGGCCTGAGCGAAGCCAACAGCAGCACCATCGGCGCCGAGAAGCGCAGCAACTACGCCCTACAGGACATGAGCGAAGACCAGTTTGTGAAGATCCTGACAGAAGACCAGCCGTTTATACCCAAATACTTTGGCTACGACGTGGGCCTGAACAAGCAGGGCGCACCGGCCTACCAGCCAAGCATGCAAGGGGTAAACCGACTGGAGAAGAACTTCAAACCGGAGCTTGGAGCCATTGTAGTAGACGCCCGCAATGAGAAAACCTTCAAGAAAGGCCACTATAAAGGAGCCATCAACATCCAGAACGGCGGCAAGTTCGAAACCTGGCTGGGAAGCATCGTGGGGCCGAACGAAAGCTATTACCTCATCGCCGAAAGCGAAGAGGAACTGAACGAGCTGATCTCGAAAGCAGCCAAGATTGGCTATGAGCTATTGATAAAGGGTGCTTTTGTGATGGACGAGGCCGCTGACGTGAAATCGCCGGTGATTGATGTGGCCGCGTTTAAACAGCACCCAAGCGAGTATACCATTGTGGACATCCGCAACACATCGGAAGTGAAAGGGGGCAAGTTTTTCGACAAGGCCATCAACATCCCGCTTCCGGAGCTGCGCGAGCGCGCCAAGGAAATTCCTGCCGATAAGCCCGTGGTGGTGCACTGCGCAGGCGGATACCGCTCTGCAGCCGGCAGCAGCATTGTGGAGGCAGCCTTGCCCGATGTAAAGGTGCTGGACCTGAGCGAAGCGGTCAGTCAGTTTAAAGACGGCCAATAAGCCAGCCTTTTAATGACCAGTGCGGAATACGGAGCCCGCACTGGTTCTTTTTTTAATCTGTACCTTCGTATACTGTAGTATAACTATACTTAACCTAAACCACGCTACCGCACCCCATGGAAGTTCTTGATAAAGATGTCGTTCTGAAGCAGTTCCCACAACTAGAGCAGCCCCTGCTGGAAGAGCTCCTGCAGCAAAGCACCCTAAAGCAGGTGGAAGAGGGCGACGAGGTGATGCGCACCGGCCAGTACATAAAATCAACCATCCTGCTGCTGAGCGGCCTTTTGAAAGTATACCGCGAGGACGATGAAGGCAACGAGTTCCTGATGTATTACCTGGAGCCCGGCAGCGCCTGCGCGCTTTCAATGATGTGCACGGCCCGCAACGAGCAAAGCCAGATAAAAGCAAAGGCGGTTACGCCGTCAGAGGTTATCCTGGTGCCCTCCCACCTGTCGGAGATCTGGTTAGGAAAGTATAAGACCTGGCACAACTTCGTGATTGCTTCCTACCGCCAGCGCTTCGAGGAGCTGCTGCAAACCCTGGACAGCGTGGCCTTTAAAGGACTGGACGAACGCCTGCTCTTTTACCTGAAGCGGCATGTAAAAGTATCTGGCTACCAGGTGCGCCTCTCGCACCAGCAGATTGCCGATGAGCTCAACAGCTCACGCGAGGTGATTTCTAGGCTGCTGAAAAAGCTGGAGCAGACCGGTGCCCTGACCCTTCACCGCAATTACATCGAGGTACACAACCTGGATCTGGTTTAAGCACACCGGGTTCTTTGTAATCAACTTAGCTGCCGCGGCGCCTCCACAGGTGCCGGGCCAACATTATTCAAAACTTAAAATGGAAATATTCGGATACATTGCCGCCCTGTTTATTGGTTTATCTTTGGGCCTGACGGGCAGCGGGGGCTCCATACTTACGGTGCCCATACTTGTTTACCTGATGCGGCTGAACCCCGTAATCTCAACTTCATACTCTCTTTTTATAGTAGGCTCTACAAGTTTAGTGGGCAGCTACAAGTTCTACCTTAAAAAGCTGGTGAGCTTTAAGACCGCCCTTATCTTCGGGGTACCGTCGCTGCTGACCGTCTTCCTAACCCGCAGCCTGCTTGTGCCGGCCATTCCGCGCCACATTATAGATATCGGAGGGTTTGAGGTGACAAAAGGCATTATGCTGATGGTGATGTTCGCCCTGCTGATGCTGGCAGCCTCCTTTAGCATGATCTTTAAGAAAAGCCCTGCCAGCCAACAGGAAGATGCGCCGCAAAAAGCTGATGCGAACTATGTGGCTTTGGTGCTGCAGGGAACGCTGGTAGGCCTTATCTCGGGTTTGGTTGGGGCCGGCGGCGGCTTCCTCATCATCCCGGCGCTGGTGCTTTTCACTGGCCTCGACATCAAGCTGGCAGTCGGCACCTCCCTTGTTATTGTTACTGCCAACTCGCTGCTGGGCTTTGTTGGCGACATACTGCAATACAACATCGACTGGACGTTCCTGCTCACCTTTACAGCACTTTCTGTTGCCGGCATCTTTATAGGCACCGCGCTCTCCAGCAAAGTGCAGGGCGAGAAGCTGAAAAAAGGATTCGGTTGGTTTGTGCTGGCCATGGGCTTGTATATCCTGGCAAGAGAGATCTTCCTGTCCTAATCCACGGCAGCAATGTCCTTGTGAAGTATACTTTGTTGAAGACTAAAATTAAAGTAGGGCAGCAAAGCACGCACTGTGATAATAGTCACTGCGTCAGCCTCTTCGGCAACTTATTTTTGTATCAGTAAAACAAAACTATACTTATGGAATTACTCGGATATGTTGCTGCCCTGCTGATTGGATTGTCGCTGGGCTTGATCGGGGGCGGAGGCTCTATCCTGACGGTGCCGGTACTTGTGTACCTGATCGGCCTGAGCCCTGTTATCTCTACGGCGTACTCGCTTTTCATTGTGGGCCTCACCAGCCTGGTGGGTTCCTACAAGTTTTATAAAAAAGGACTGGTGAGCCTCAAAACGGCGGCTGTTTTCGGAGTTCCGTCTATCGTGGCGGTGTTTATCACCCGCCGCTACATTGTGCCGGCCATTCCGGACAATATCTTCTCTGTAGGGGATTTTGTAGTGACCAAGGGCATTCTGCTGATGCTGCTGTTTGCCGGGCTCATGGTGTTCGCCTCTATCAGCATGATCAAGAAAAAGAAAACGCCAGAGGAGCCTATAGAGGGAGTGGACGAGAACATTGACACGGAACTGGACGTGGAACACGAAAACCCTGCCGCCGAGCACCCAAAACCAACGTTCAACTACGGCGGCATTCTGGCAGAAGGTTTGGTTGTGGGCACGCTCACGGGCCTGGTTGGGGCAGGCGGCGGCTTCCTCATCATCCCGGCGCTGGTGCTTTTCAGTAAGCTGGATATGAAAATGGCCGTGGGCACCTCCCTCCTGATCATAGCGGTAAAGTCGTTATTCGGATTTATCGGCGATATCTTCAACTATGAAATCGACTGGGCCTTCCTGGGCATCTTCTCAGCTATCTCTATTGCGGGTATCTTTATCGGCACATTCCTGTCCACAAAAATTCACGCCGATAAACTGAAGAGCGCCTTCGGATGGTTTGTGCTCCTAATGGGTATTTACATCTTTGCAAAAGAACTTTTCTTCTAAAAATACTCCTGAGTGATCAAAGTCACTGATAAGCCTTGAAAAACTTACGATATTTGTATCATAAGCTGAACAATTGAGCATCATCTTAAAAGAAACTTTTAAATACCAGAACCATGAAAGTAGAACAGATTTATACCGGATGCCTAGCCCAAGGCGCTTACTACATAGAGAGCAAAGGCGAGGCCGCTATCATCGATCCGCTGCGCGAGGTTAAGCCATATATTGAGAAAGCTGAGAAAGACAACGCCAAGATAAAGTATGTGCTGGAGACGCACTTCCACGCAGACTTTGTGTCGGGCCACGTGGACCTGGCCAAGGCAACCGGCGCCACCATCGTTTTCGGGCCAAACGCGCAGCCTAAGTTTGAGGCATACATTGCCCAAGACGGCGAGGAGCTAAAAGTGGGCGATGTGACCATTAAGGTGCTGCACACGCCAGGCCATACCATGGAATCTACCACCTACCTGCTGTTGGATGAGAACGGCAAAGCGCACAGCATCTTCTCGGGCGACACCCTCTTTATCGGAGACGTGGGCCGTCCTGACCTGGCCGTGAAGTCTAACCTGACAGAGGAGCAGCTGGCCGAGCACCTGTACGACTCGCTGCGCACCAAGATCATGACGCTGCCAGACGATGTGATCGTTTATCCTGCACACGGAGCAGGGTCAGCCTGCGGCAAGAACATGAGCAAAGAGACCACGGACCTGTTGGGCAACCAGAAGAAAACCAACTACGCCCTGCGCGCCGACATGACGAAGGAAGAGTTTGTGAAAGAGGTGACCGAAGGGCTGCTTCCTCCTCCGGGCTACTTCCCGCTGAACGTGAAGATGAACAAGGAAGGCTATGCCAACATTAACGATGTGATGGCACAAGGCCTGCAGGAGCTTTCTGCGGAAGCGTTTGAGGCGGCAGCCAACGAAACCGGTGCCCTGGTGCTGGATACGCGCAAGCCAGAGGAGTTTGCCAAAGGCTTCATCCCGAACTCGGTGAACATCGGCATCGACGGTAACTTTGCCCCATGGGTAGGCGCCTTGATTCCAGACATACAGCAGCCGATCCTGATCGTGGCTGAGAAAGGCCGTGAAGAAGAGGTGGTAACACGCCTGGCCCGCGTCGGCTACGATAATTCCCTGGGTTACCTGAAAGGCGGCTTTGAGACCTGGAAAGCGGCCGGCAAAGAGGTAGACACGATCAAGTCGATCTCAGCAGAAGAGTTTGCCAAGCGCTTTGAGCAGAACAACAAGATCAAGGTAGTGGATGTGCGCAAGCCGGGCGAGTACCAGGCAGAGCACGTAGAAACAGCCCTGAGCGCCCCGCTGGATTACCTGAACGAGCACCTGTCGGAGTTGCCGGCTGAGGAGGAGATGTACCTGCACTGTGCCGGCGGCTACCGCTCCATGATTGCGGCCTCCATCCTGAAATCAAGGGGCTTTGACAACGTGGTGAACGTGGAAGGCGGCTTTAAGGCCATAGCCGATACCAACGTACCGAAAACAGCCTACGTCTGCCCAAGCACGCTGAAATAAGCTAGCTAAAAAACGGGGCTGCAGGCATGGTGCCGGTAGCCCCGTTTTTTTTGTAAGAAATAGGCAGCCTGCAGGCACTGCGTGATTAAAGTCACTGAAAATGGCTGACGGTATCCCGATCTTTGTATAGAAATTATTGAAACACCTAAGAAAATCCCAAAGCCATGTTCAACATATTTAAATCAACCCCAAAGAACTACGAAGACCTGAACGGTGAAAGCTTTAAGGCCAAGTATACGTCTACCCCTAAAGCCAAGCTGCTGGACGTCAGAACGCCGGGCGAGTTTTCGGCAGGCTCCATCAAAGGGGCCCAGAACATCGACGTAACCTCCTCCCAGTTTCAGTCGGCGCTTAGCAAACTGGATAAGGACAAAGAGTACTTCGTGTTCTGCCGTAGCGGCAACCGCAGCGGCTCCGCCTGCAAAATGATGGCAGACCAGGGATACAATGTATACAACCTGGCAGGCGGCATTGGCGCCTGGCCGCGCTAAACCTTACCTGAGGTGCAGGCTGTGGCAGCAAGTAGCCCAGCCTGCACCTCAGCAACTAATTGCAAACACTACCGCCGTTTACAACACCATTAACTTAAAAGCATTATGTTAGAATTTATCAGCCAGCCGTGGCCATGGTATGTTTCAGGTACCCTGATTGCCTTCACCATGGTGCTGCTGCTTTTCTTCGGAAAATCGTTTGGCTTCTCGGCCAACCTCCGCACGATCTGTACCGCTTGCGGCGCAGGTAAGCATGTTAAGTTTTTCGATTTTAACTGGCGCAGCCAGATCTGGAACCTGCTGTTCCTGGTAGGTGCCATACTGGGAGGCGTCATTTCGGCTCAGTTCCTGAACGGCAACGCTCCGGTAGAGCTTTCGGCGGCCACCGTGCAGGATTTATCGGCGCTGGGCTTCTCCGCCCCCGACGAACTGCAGCCAGAGGAGATCTTCAGCCTGGAGGCCATATTTACCTTAAAAGGATTCCTGGTACTGCTGTTGGGCGGCTTCATGATCGGGTTTGGCGCACGCTATGCAGGCGGATGTACTTCCGGCCATGCCATCAGCGGCTTGTCTAACCTGCAGCTGCCCTCGCTTATTGCAGTAGTCGGCTTCTTTATCGGTGGTCTGGTTACTACTTATTTGTTGATGCCGCTGATTTTTTAATGAATAAAGTGATGGTTAGTGCACGATCCAAGTATACTTCCCATCCCTGGTTTATTATTCATTCTTAGTAATTCTAAATCATCTATCCCGTGAAAGGACTTAAATATATAATCGCCGGCATCCTGTTCGGCATCGTCATGAGCAAGTCGGAGGCCATTTCGTGGTACCGTATCCAGGAGATGTTCCGCTTCCAGTCGTTCCACATGTATGGCATTATCGGCACAGCCGTGGTGCTGGGCACGCTGGCCGTCTTCATCATCAAAAAGTATAACCTGCGCGACTACCAGGGCAACCCCATCGTGTTTCACCCCAAGGAGATGTCTATTCCGCGCTACCTGATTGGCGGCACCATCTTTGGCCTGGGTTGGGCACTGACCGGCGCCTGCCCCGGTCCTATGTTCGTAAACATCGGCCATGCCTATTGGGCCATACTGGTAGCGGTGGCGGGTGCGCTGGGCGGCACCTACCTGTATGGCGTGCTCCGCGATAAGCTGCCGCATTAAGGGCGCAGGTAATACCTGAAAGTATATGAAAAGCCGTGCGCCCTTCTGTGCCATGGCTTTTCTTTTTTAACTCCTAACCAGTTTATACTTATGGCAACTACAACAGCAAATCTGGGCTTACGCGAAAACGCCTCACAGTTCTGGCTGTTGGTGCTGGTTAACGGTTTCGTAGGGGCCATGGTCGGGCTGGAGCGCTCGGTGGTCCCGGAGTTTGCTGAACAGGCTTTCGGCATCAGCGGCCATACCGCGCTTCTGTCTTTTATCCTGGCCTTTGGCCTGGCTAAGTCCGCTGCCAACATGCTGATGGGACGGCTTACGGGGCGCTTCACCCGAAAGCAGCTGCTGCAAGCCGGCTGGATAGTTGCCCTGCCCGTGCCCTGGCTTTTGCTGTACGCTGCCAGCTGGTGGTGGGTGATAGCTGTCAACCTGCTACTGGGCTTAAACCAAGGCTTAGCGTGGTCTGCTACGGTGGTGATGAAGATAGACCTGGTGGGTGAGAAAAACCGGGGACTGGCCATGGGCATTAATGAGTTTGCCGGTTATCTGGCAGTGGGTTTGGCCGCTTTCCTGGCCGGCTACCTGGCCTCCACCACCGGAGAGGTAACCATGGCTTTTGTGCCAGGCATAGGCTTTTCTTTAGCAGGTTTACTCCTTACGCTGTTTTTTGTTAAAGATACCCATGCCCATGTGCAGGCAGAAGCCGCTACCACGGCGCTGCCGCTACTGCGCAACATCTGGAAAGATACTACCTGGCGGCACCCAAACCTGGGCTCGGTTACTCTTAGCGGGTTTATGAACAACCTGAACGACGGCATTTTGTGGGGCCTGCTGCCGGTGCTCCTTATCAGCAAAGGCTATGCGATGGCAGAGGTGGGCCTCCTGGCGGGCATCTATCCGGCTGTGTGGGGACTTGGGCAATTGGTTACGGGCCGCCTGGGTGACATTCTATGCAAAAAACAACTGCTGAGCGTTGGTATGATGGTGCAGGGCGTCGCTATAGCCCTGCTTCTGTTTGCCGGCTCCTACCTCATGCTGGTGCTCTCGCTCATACTTTTAGGGGCTGGTACTGCGCTGGTATACCCTAACTTTCTATCGGTGGTAGCGGAGAACACACATCCGCAGCAGCGCCCGCAGAGTCTGGGTATCTTCAGGTTTTGGCGTGACTTTGGCTACGTGGCCGGTGCCGTGGCGGCTGGTGTGTTTAGCGATCTGTGGGGCTTGAATGCCGTGCTGGCAGGTACCGCAGTGCTTACCCTTGGAGCCGGCCTGAGCGCCGAACGACGGATGTGCTGCACCAAAAAGAAGCTATGGCATAGCCGCGAGTGCCGTACCGTATTGATAAAAACAATTTGAATGCGTAATTTGGAGCCACATCGTATGGTTCAAGCGGAATCAATTGAATATAGGCACTGTTGCTATACTGACAAAAGAACCCAAAAGCTGTAAAAGCTACAGAATGAAAAGTTACCTGCTGCTGTTTGTAAGTACCCTGTTCCTGCTCTTCGCGCTGCCGAAGAGCAGTGTGGTGCGTACACTCCAAACCCAGGAGCAGGCAACGCTTAAAGGCACTACATGCAGTACAAAACAAAAGGCCAAGGCTGCCTGCTCTAAAAAGCAATGCCTCCGCCACCTGACGCACTCCGAGAAGCGCGGAGCCGCCACAGCTTTTGTAGACTGTAGCCAGAGCTATTCCGCTGCTGTTTTCGAGCAGCCCCATACCCTATTTTATACGTTACAGGATAAAGCGCTGTACACCCTTGCCCTTTCTCCCTCTTACCTCTCGCCTCATCTGGAGGCAGAACCCGACCCACCGCAATTTTCCTAAATAACTATACTTTTAAGTGCAGCCATTGCTTAAGCTGCCGCATGTGTTGCTATATTTTTCTTTCCACCGTGGAAGAGAACCTGTGCTTTGTGCCGGAGGTACGCTGAAGTCATTTAAAACTTTAGGAATAAGTATGGCAAGAAACAAAGCCTGCCTGTAAACCAGCACAGCTGCAACTGCTGTGGCAAAACTGGTGACACAAGGCCGCAGGCGCGACAACTGAAAGCCTGCCGCCGCAAAAGACCATCATTACGCTACGCAGCATGAGGAAGATACCAATGAGTATCAAAGGCTTAGAAAGTTGCTGCAATAACATAAATAAGACATATAAATTAAGAATAACATCCTGATGAATAAGAAGAAATTCTCTTTTAGAAATATACCAGGCTGGGCAGTGATGCTCGGCATCTTTGCCATTTTATACTTAACAGGCCTGCACACCGAGGCTATCGGGCAGGTGCAACGGCTCCTGTTGGCTACCGGCATCAAAAACGCTGATGTGCCGGAGACACTGCAAAACCCTGACGCTAACGCCGTGACTACGGCAGCTGCCGCATCCGGGGCTGAAATGGCTGGCGCCGGATTTAAGATGGTAGACCTGGAGGGCAAGCAGGTAAGCTTTGAGAGCCTGAAAGGAAAAGTGGTGTTCATGAATATCTGGGCGACCTGGTGCCCTCCTTGCGTGGCTGAAATGCCGAATATCCAGAAGCTATACGAAAAGATCGGCTCTACTGACAAGGTCGCTTTCGTCATGCTGTCTGTGGACGAGGGAGGCATGGAAAAGGTACAGAAGTTTATCTCGAAGAAAGGCTTCACCTTCCCGGTGTACATGCCGGCCAGCCAGTTTCCCCAGGAGTTCTACTCCAACGCAATCCCAACCACGTTCATCATCTCGCCGGAAGGTAAGATTGTGGCCAAACAGGAAGGCATGGCAGATTACGATACCCCGGAGGTGCGTGATTTTCTGCTAAGCATGACGAAAAAATAAATCAAGGCAGGCTGCCCTTTAGTGGGGTGGCCTGCTAAATTTTAAATCAAACTTATACTTATACCAACCGATGATGAAAAGAACGTTGCTCGGAGTAGGCATGGCGCTGGCTATGGTTTCCTGTAACCAGAGCACTGCTACCAACGAAGAGGTAAAGGAATCCAATGCTGTCACCCAAGCCGAAACTGGGATTACTGCTGAGGTAAAGACGATCAATAGCGAGGAAGCCAAAACGCTGTTGGAGCAAGAGAAAGACCTGGTTGTGCTCGACGTCCGTACTCCGGAGGAGTATACTGCCGGTCACCTGGCCAACGCCCGCCTGATGAATTTTTACGATGCTGATTTTACGCAGCAGCTCAAGACGCTGGACCCCTCCAAAACGTATCTGGTATACTGCGCGGTAGGCGGAAGAAGCAGGCAGGCAGTGCAGCAAATGCAGCAGCTTGGGTTTAAGCTCGTGTTCGACGCCACCGAAGGCTATGGCGCTCTGCAAGCCGCCGGCGTACCGGTAGAATAGTGTTCAACCTTATAAAAGCTAATAAACCATGAAGCAGCGACTGATTTTTATACTTATGGCCCTTTTGCTGGCCTCTGCGCCCTCCTGGGCACAATCCAAAGCCACCACAAAAGCCTCCGGAGCTGCGGTGGCACAAGCCAGGCCCCACCGCATTGTGTATGATATGACGGTGGCAGACACAGCCAGACAGGCTATGCTGATGCGGCAGCTGAACAACATAAAGCGCGGGTGGCCCGAGGCTGAGGTTGAGGTGGTAGTGCACGGAAAGGCGCTGTTCATGCTTGTTTCCGACAAGACCCACAATGCCGAGGAGATAAAAGCGCTGCAGGCAAAAGGCGTGGTTTTTGCAGCCTGCGAGAACAGTATGCGTGCCCTGGATGTTAAAAAGGAACAGCTTCTATCAGGAGTTAATACCGTGCCTATGGGCGTTGGCGAGATTATCATGAAACAGGAAGAAGGCTGGGGCTATATTAAGTTCTAAGCACTCTCCCTAAACAATAGAGAGATGGAAAAGTACTGGAACATTTTTATATCCTCGTTTGCTGGCTACGCGAACTACCTCTGGAACGAAATCCTGAACCCCAGCTGGGGCAATTACTTTTACTGGCTGCTGGGGCTTTCGCTGTTCTTTTGGCTTCTGGAAATCATACTTCCGTGGCGGCAGCACCAGGCCCGCATCCGGCAGGATTTCTGGCTCGATGGCTTCTACATGTTCTTTAACTTCTTTCTGTTCTCGCTTGTCGGCTTCAACGCCATCTCCAATATCGGGGTAGAGGCATTCAACGATTTCCTGGCCCTGTTTGGGGTACGGAACCTGGTGGCTTTTGAGATACAGAGCTGGCCGGTGTGGGCGCAGTTGCTTACGCTGTTTGTGGTGCGCGATTTTATACAGTGGAACGTGCACCGCCTGCTGCACCGCTCCGAGTTTCTGTGGCGCTTCCATAAGCTACACCACTCCGTGCAGCAAATGGGCTTTGCCGCACACCTGCGCTTCCACTGGGGCGAGACCATCGTTTACCGTACCCTGGAGTATATCCCGCTGGCTATGATCGGCTTTGGCATCCAGGACTTTTTCCTGGTGCATATTTTTGCCACCGCCATCGGCCATTTCAACCACTCCAATCTAAACATCAAGCTGGGTCCGCTGGGCTATATCTTTAACAACCCCCAGATGCACATCTGGCACCACGCCAAGCACATGCCCCGCCGTTATGGCGCTAACTATGGCATCAGCCTCAGCCTGTGGGACTATCTTTTCGGCACGGCCTATATGCCTTCTGACGGCCGCGATATTGAGCTTGGTTTTGACGAGGTGGAGAAGTATCCGAAGAGCTTTATGGAGCAGCAGTGGCACCCGTTTTTAGAGGGGCAGGATGCTGACACAACCCCTGCCGCGCCTGTGGAGGAGCCCAAGAAGTTAGAGAATGCCTGAGACAGACAAGTATAAAGTATAAACAGGAAGCCGCTGCAGATAAGAAACCTGCAGCGGCCTTTTTATGAAGTTGTTGTTCTGATGAGGGGCCGGAAACCTAATTTCCCCCTCTGCGGCCACCTGACCGGCGCTGCACAGGCTGCTGCGGGTTCTGCCGCTGTTTGCCAGGTTTCTGCTGCATTTTTTGTTGATGCTGCTCAAATCGTGTGCGTTGCTGCACTGTCAGGACTTTTCTGATCTCGGCTGTCCTTCGCTCCTGTATCTGCTGCATCTGTTCCCTTCTCTCCTGCCGCGTCAGGGTTTGGTTTGCCCGCACCTGCTCCATTTCCTGTGTGGTTTGCCTGTTAATTTCCGCCACCTGGTTTGTCTGTTGCTCATTCAGGTTCAGTTCCTTCTTCAAGTCCTGCGTCATGCGCTCCGCCCGCTGCTCGGTTGTCTGCCGCTGGCGCTGCGCGGTGGTTTGTTGCTGGGCTACTGCTGTTCCTGTAAGCAGCAATCCAAGGGCTATCACCATAGCTCCCTTCAAAATAAGCTTTTTCATCAGTACCTCCTTTTTTTAACTTCTACTGCTCCGTTATATTACGAAGCATTCGAAAGTATAAACAATTGAAACTAAATAAAATAACAAAAGTCACACAACCCGCTACAGACCCCGTGATTTTTATCATCCATCAAAAAATGAGGCTTATTTGGGCTTTATCTCCACCTCTCCCATGTTTTCAGGCTTGCTTACCACTTTCTTCTCTTTCAGCTTTTCAATGATGAACTCTGTCAGCGACTTTCCTGTGCGGTTGATGTTCTGTCCTTTGCCGATCTCCTCGTAGTTGTGCAGGCCGGTCAGTAAGCCGCTATGCGTTACCACCTTGTAAGACTTAGTATCGCTGATGGGTTCGTTGCCTACGCGCACGTTGCTCACCCGCTGGCCCACCGGCTTTGTGAAGTCTACTGTATATTGGATGCCGGAGGTTTGGATCAGGCCACCTACCACGTCCATCGGGTCACCTGGCTTCAGGTTGGTAGCGCTCTGTTCCAGCGTTTTCTTCAGCTGTGCGCCGGTCATGCTCAGTGTTACGATCTTGGATGGGTGCGGCAGAAGCTTGTAAACACGCTCGCTGGTGATGGGTCCCGGCGTAAACGAGATGCCATAGCCAACGCCCGGCATTATGGCTACCTCGCCCTTGTAACCTTCATTCAGCAGGTTGCCTACCAGCCTGTCGAAAGGGCTTTCTGATTTATAGTTTCTGCCAATCACATCTTCGCTCTGCACCACCACCTCTTCCAGCTTGGCTTTGTGCGGGGCACGCAGCTCCTCTACCAGCGCCTGTACTTGCTGGTCTGGCTGCCACTCGTCGTGCCACAGGAAATGGTAGTTGTCTTTCACATCCACCAGCTTTTTGCCCTCCAGTAGCAGCTCTGTGTCACCCAGCACCGCCTCATCCGACATAGCCTGCACCACATAGGTGTTACCAATCTTCCTGCGCGGCTCAATAATGTCGTGGCTGTGCGCTCCGATGATCACGTCAATGCCTTCCACTTCCTGCGCCATTTTATAGTCTATGGCCGTGCCTTCATGCGACAGGACCACTACAATATCAGCCTTCTTGCGCAACTCCGGCACATACTTTTGCAGCGCCTGCTGGCCTTCGTTAAACGTCAGCTCCTTTACATTGTCCGGGTTACCGGTTTTAGGCGTGTTGCGGTAGCTCAGGGCAATAACGGCCACCTTCACATCACCGATTTCCCTGATGATATAGGGTTCCCCGAAAATGGTTTTGCCCGTGGTGTTGTCGATGATATTGGCTGCACGCATCGGAAAGTTAGAAAGCTCCTCCAACTCACGGGTACGCTGTAGGCCATAGTCAAAATCATGGTTGCCTAGCGCCATCAGGTCATAGTTCATCGTGTTCATCAGCCGGATCATGGCCTCCCCTTTTGTTAGGTTACCGAGCTGATCGTCGCCAAAGGTATCGCCGCCATCCAGCAACAGTACATTTTCCGCTCCTTTCTCGGCACGCACCTTTTTTATGGCGCTGGCCAGGTAGGCAAAGCCGCCAATGTCAGCCTCCTTCTCAAAATTAAGCAAGAGCTCTCGGCCTTCGTCACCAGTTTGCGCCGTTGCGTTGTCTGTCACGGCATGGAACGGCATGTATGTGCCGTGCATGTCGTTGGTATGCAGTATGGTGATGACTTGCTGATTCTCTCCTGCTGTCTCCGCAGTTTCGGATGTGTCCGACTCTGTAGAAGTACTCGTACAGGCACCGAACATCAGCAAGGGCACCATCAGGAACGGCCTCAGTCTGCGTCTGTTACTATGCATAGTTTTTGTGTTTAGTGTATGATAAGGTTTAGGGCACGGATTTCATGCCCGCGCCAGCATGATACTTGTTTATACGGCTGTAAAAGTTCCTAAAAGCTGTATCTCCACCGGCGAATGCTGCTGAAGATATTGTTTCATGGCATCAATAGCTTTTATCCCGCCATCGGAGCGGTTTTGGCCATACTTTTTCGGCACGCCCTGCTCTGTTACAAAGGCCGCTTTATACCTGCGCTGCGGCTCCAGTCCTGCACCGTTCACAAAGAGTTTCTGTATGCGGTTTCCCTTAGGCGCTTCTATCTTGATGTAGGCTTTAAGTCCCATGCAGCGCTTCACATAGCCACCCAGCTGGTTATAAGGGTCTGGCGCAAAGGTTTTCTCCAGGTTATCCTCCAGCATCTCCAACAGTTCCTCTCCGCTGATGTCCACGGTCTGCACCGGCGGGTTCATAGGGATAATATTATAGAGATCGTTCAGCGTAATTGGCCCCGGCACGATGGGGGCACCGTAGCGCCAGCCATTCGAGAAAGCCAACTCAGCCCCGGTGGCCTCCAGCATACTTTGCAGCAACAGGTTATCCATCGTGGATTCCAGGATGGTGTTGCGGTCGAGGGCTGTTTTGGTTTCGCCTACCTTTTCACCCGGCATCTCCCGGTAAGGGGCTACAGCCTCCTCCACCATACTTTTTATCTCCTCATCCTCCGGCAATCGTTCCGACACCTCCACCATCTCGTGATTGAAATTAGTAATCTTACCGTTCTCCAGGGTCAGGTCGAGCCTGCCCAGGAAGGAGCCGTGGCAGCCGGATTCAATCACAATCGTGTCGCCCTGCATGGCTGGTTTGGTGGTGCGGTAGTGGGTGTGGCTGCTCAGGCAAATATCCACGCCCGGCACCTCTGCCAGTAGCTTCATGTTCTGCGGAAAACCCAGGTGCGAGATCAGCACGATCAGGTCTGCCTTTTCCTCCTCTTTCAGTTTTTTTATATAGCCCGGCAGCTCCTTGTTGCCCAGCGTAAAGTATAACCCCTCGCTGAATTTCGGAGGCATGGTTTTATCCACGATGTTGCAGGCAATGCCGATCACCCCCACCTTCACCCCGTTCACTTCCTGCACCAGGCAGGGCTTGTAAACCAGCTCATCGGTCTGCTTATCATAAATATTGATGGCCAGCATGGGATAGTTCAGTTCTGTCGTCAGCTTTTTAAACTGCTCCGGCCCATAGGCAAACTCCCAATGGGCCGTCATGGCGGCAAGGCTCAGTTTGTTAAGTATGGGCACCATCACCTCACCCTTGGTATGCACCGCCGGGTAAGTGCCGTGGAAGGTGTCGCCGCAGTCGAGGGCCAGTACGGCCTGCTGCTCCTCGCGCAGCTGCTTCAGGTAGCCGGCTATGCGGGCAAAGCCTCCAGCGGTGCGATATACTTTATCGCCGCCCTCCCAGAACATTTCCTGGTGCGATTCTAAGTATGCATGGCTATCGTTCAGTTGAAGTATGGTTATTTTCTTTGTCATGGTATCAACACTTTTTCTGAAACGGAATGGGAAGTTCCTTCCCGTACCAGGTAAAACTTAACAATAATACAGTTAAGCCTTGCCTCTACCTCCTACTCCGGTTAAACGCAGGAACAGGCGGCAGAGGCAGGGCTCGGTTGATCTCTACATCAATTTTTCACGGGTTGCACTTTAGATTCCTCTTTCAGCTCCTCCGAGCCTTTCAGCACCACCAGGTCGCCCGCTTTGATGTTACCAAACACTTCCTGCAGGTTTTCCCGGCGCATACCTTCCACAACCGGAACCCGCTTTACAGCGTCGTTTTCTACTTTTAGCACAAACACACCGGACTGCGCATTCACCACACTGCTTGCCGGCACCCAAACCGTGGAGTCAGGCCTTTGGAGCTTTAGCTGTACCTGCGCGTATTCCCCGCCGCTCAGCGCCTGCTCCCGGTTGTCTACATCAAACTCTACGTTTACAGAGCGTAGCTTCTGGTTCAGCACTTTGCTGTTGCGCGATAGTTTGGCATGAAACACTTTGCCCGGCCTGTTACTTACTTTAAACGAAAGTGGAGTTTCCTCATCAAGGGACTGCGCATGTTTTTCCGGAACGGCAACCACCAGGCGCAGGCGCGACTGTTGTGCCACCGAGAACAACGGCGTTGCCTGTGAGCCTGCTTCTCCCACCAAGGCCCCTACCGAAAAGTTACGTGCTGTAATTACCCCATCAAAAGGCGCCTTTATAGTTAGGTATTCTCTCATGGCCGAGATGGAACTGGCGCTGGCTTTGGCGGCAACATAGGCGGCACTGTCGCTACGGACTTTTGTGGAGGCCCTGTCCAGCTCTATGGCTGCCACGGCACCGTCCTTTGCGGCTGCCTGCTGCAGTCGTTTCAGCGCTTGCTTGCTATACACGAAATCCTCGTAAAGCTTTTGCGCCTGTGCCTTAGCGGCACTTAGTTGCTGGTTCACCTCAGGGGCCTCCAGTGTGGCAAGCACCTGCCCCTTTTTTACCTGACTGCCTCTGTCTACATGCAGGGCCTTTAGAAAGCCTTTTACCTTCGGATAAATATCCACCTGCTCGTAAGGTTGCAGCTCTCCGGGTAAAGACAAAGTATACTCTGGCTGGTCTACCTGCACGCTTGCTACCGGCACTTTTGGTACTGTCACCTGCTGCTCCTCCTGGCTTACCTCGGTATTCTCGGCTCGGCCGGTGCAGGCGCCTAAGGTCACCAGAATTACAGCATAAAAAACGCCACGTACTACAGAAGGGCTATATTGTTTCCTTTTCATTTTATAGGATATCATAGTTGATTTAGAAAAAATTATACTGCCTGTGCTACTGCAAACCTGCTCTTAGGGTCATCCGGGTCGAGGGAGTTGCTGATGCGGCTGGCTTTTCTGCGCACGGCTACAAACAGGTGCGGCAGCACCAGCAAGGCGGTTAGCGTAGAGAACAGGAGCCCCCCGATCACAGCCTGCCCCAAGGGTGCGACCTGCTCGCCGCCATCGCCCATGCCAGAGGCCATCGGCACCATACCCATGATCATGGCCAGCGTTGTCATCAGGATAGGGCGTAGCCTGGAGGAGGAGGCCAGCATGGCTGCCAGCTTTACGTTCATGCCGCGGTCCAGCCGGTTGTACTCCGCCTGGTTGATCATCAGCACCGCATTTGACACCGACACCCCCACCGACATGATGATGCCCATATAAGACTGCAGGTTAAGCGAGCTGCCGAACAGCAACAGGGTAAGCAAACTGCCGCCAATCACAGCAGGCACCACCGAAAGTATAAGCGTAGAGATGGCAAACGATTGGTAGTAGGCCGCCAGCATCAGGAAGATCACCACGATGGCTACCGCCAGGCCAACCTGCAGACCACTCAGCGTTTCCTCCAACAGTTGCAGCTGCCCACCGGTGCTTACCAATACGCCTCTTGGCGGCTCGCCTGCACTTTTAATTGCCTCCTGAACAGCCTTGGACGCGGAGCCCAGGTCCTGCTGGTAGGTGTTGGCCTGTACTGTTACGTAGCGGTTGGCCCCTTTCCTGTTCACCTGCCCCGGCTGCTTCGCCAGTTGCAGCGTGGCCACGTCTTCCAGCACCGGGCGCGGCTGCCCTTCTTTCAGAGGCAGCTGCCGCAACTTGTCCAGAGACTGCATGGCCGCCTCGGGTATCTGCACCTGCGTCTGAAACACAAGCCCTGATTTCGGGTCGAGCCACAGGTTTTTATTCGTAAAGCGCGTAGAGGAGGTAGCGATGGTAAGGGCCCTGGTCACATCCTGCATGGTTAGCCCAAACTGCCCCGCACGCTCCCGGTCTACCTCTATGTTCAGGCTGGGGTACTGCAGCGGCTCGGCAATGCGCACATCCCGCAACGATTTGTTCTTCTTTAGCTCCGCCTCTATCTTTTTAGCGTGTGCGGCAGCCACTTTCAACTGCCGGGCGGCTACGCTGACCTCGATAGGCGTAGCGGCTCCCTGGCTCATGATCTTCTCTACCATCTCCATCGGCTCAAAGCTGAGTTCCACTTCCGGTAGCTGTTCCTGCACGGCCAGCCGTACCTCCTCCTTCAGGTCCGCTATCGAGCCTGTATACTTTTCCTGGTCCACAGATACCTGCAGCACGGCCTCATGGGTGCCGCTGGTAAACGTAAAGATCGGGTTGATGGCCATACCGGAGGGCTGCATCCCAACATAGGCAGAACTGATCCTGATCGCGTCGTCCGGCAGCTTCGACTCGATGATCTCGGTTACCTGGTGCAGGTAGGACTCGGTTTTCTCCAGGCGTGCTCCCTGTGGGGCAACAATACGCACCTGTATATCGCCGCTGTTACTGGCAGGAAGTATGTCGGTACCTATACGCAGGGCACCGACGCTAATCACGGCAACCACAACGGCAATGTAGGCTACAGTAACACCTGTTATCCTTTGCTGTGCGGCTTTCATCACCACCAGGTAGCGGCGCTTAAACCTATCAAAACGGCTCAACTTGTCTTTTTGGCCTTTCGCCTTATGGTGCTGGGAATGATCGGCTTTCATGATCCAGTTAGCCATGATGGGCACAAAGGTTTGGGAGGCAACGAAAGAGGCGATCATCGCAAAAGCCACGGCCATAGAGAGCGGCATAAACATATCCTTTGGTATACCTTTCATCATCACGGAAGGCACCAACACGGCCAGTATACACAGCAGGATCAGCAGCTTAGGAACCGAAATTTCGAGCAGGGCGTCGAGTATGGCGCGCTCCTTTGGCTTTTCCATTTCAAAGTGCTGGTGGATGTTCTCGATCGTTACCGTGGCCTCATCCACCAGTATGCCCACAGCCAAGGCCAGCCCGCTCAGCGTCATGATGTTGATCGTCTGGCCAAACAAGTATAGCATAATCACCGTCGAAAGTATGGCAATAGGTATGGTCAGCACCACGATCAATGCGCCACGCCTGTCGCCGAGGAACAGCAATATAACCAGGCCTGTAAGTATAACGCCGAGCAGGCCCTCGTGCACCAGGTTGTTCAGGGCATGCTCAATGTATACCGACTGGTCAAAAACATACTTTATGGTGACATCCTCGGGCAAAGCGGCACCTAAGGTAGGCAGGGCGTTTTTCAGGTTCTCCACCACTTTTAAGGTAGAGGCATCTGCCGTTTTAATCACAGGCAGGTAAACAGAGCGCTTGCCGTTGATGATGGCATACCCTGTGGTCACGTCTGCTGCGTCTTCTACCCGGGCAATGTCGCGCACGAAAACGGTAGGCCCGCTGCCCGTCCGGACAGGGATGTTCAGAAACTCCTCGGGATTACGGGCGATAGAGTTGACCGGTGCCATCAGGTTCTGGTCACCGATGCGTATGTTGCCTGCTGGGGAAGGCAGGTTGTTTTTGGCGATGGCCAGTGTCACTTCCTCCGCCGAAAGGCCATACGACTGCATCAGCTCCGGATTAACGTTCACCACCATGGTGCGAATGTTACCTCCGAACGGGGCCGGTGCCGTAACGCCCGGAATGTTTACAAACTGGGGGCGTATGCGCGTGACAGCCAGGTTCTGCAGCTCCGTGATGGAACGCTTGGGGCTCTCAAACACCAGCTGCCCGATCGGGAGCGAACTGCCGTCGAAGCGCACCACCTGCGGCGGCACGGAGCCCGGGGGCAAAAAAGCCATGGCCCGTGATACCTGCGCCGACAACTCGGCCGAAGCCTGCGCCATATCCGTACCCGGGTAAAAAGTAAGCTTCATGAGGGTAAAACCCTGCACACTCTTAAAATCCAGCTCTTTTACGCCGCTTACATACACCAGCACCTTCTGGAACTCATTGGCCATAAAGCCGTCCATGTAAGAGGGCGTGAGTCCGCCGTAAGGCATGGCTACGTAAATGGCCGGAGACTCAATCTTGGGAAAAATATCGATGTTTATGTTCCGTAGGGCCGAGAACGAAAAGTAGGCGATGGCCAGAATAGCCACCATCACCGTTAGCGGTTTTCGTAAGGCAAACCTGATCATATTCATAAGATGTCTGCTTTAAATTAGAATTTACTCGAGAGATAGGAGAAGTCGCCTGCCATTTCTGCCTGCACAATAGCCTGGCTCCAGTACTGCTGATGCGCCTCTACATTGTCTTTTTCCGTCTGCTGCAGCACACGCTGCAGCTGCAACAGTTCTGTGAGGTTTATCAGGCCATTTTCGTAACGGCTCAGGTATAGCTCGTAGGCTTTGGAAGCATTGGCAAGGGCTTGCTTTGTGGCTTCTAATTGCTGCAACTGCTCCTGCATGTTCGCCTCCACGGCCTGTAGCGCAGCAGTCAGTTGCAGGGCCTGCTTGTCGTATCGGGCCTGGGTGGCGGCCAGCTGCGCGCCGGCTTCCTTGCTTTGCAGCGTGCTGGTGTAGCCTGCCGTCAGGTTCCAGGTAAGCCCTAAGCCCACCAAGTAGTTATCAGCCCTGTTATCGAATCCTCCCCCCCAGTCAGAGCTTACATGACCACCTGCGTCCATCCCGCTTCCACGGGTGGACAGGCCACCCAGGAAAGAAAGGGAGGGGTACTTCTGGCGTTCTGCCAGCTCCTTGCGGGCATTGGCTACATTCACCTGCTGATCCAGCACATCCAGGTAAGGGTGCGCCGCTGCCACAGAATCTTGGTGCAGCTTTAGGGGGCCGACATCAGAGGGCAGGTAGTTTGCCGGGTTTACGCCCAGGCTATCCGGCGAAAGAGAAATCAGCTCTGAAAGCTGCACTTTACTGGCGTTGAGTTTGCCCTGCCAGCTTTTGACCCCAGCCAGCGCCTGCTGGTATACAGAAGCCGCTAACAGCGAATCGGCACCGGCTTTCAGGCCTGCTGCAGAAAGGCTTTTTGTTAAGCTCAGGATCTTTTCGAGTCGCTCTGCGTTTGCCCTGGCCCACACAAGACTGGCCTGGTTATATTCTACTGCCATAAACAAGCGGCTGACCTGTGCCTGCACGGCTACCTGTGAGGCCAATAAGCTGCTCTGGGCTGCCTGCTGCTGAAACGTGGCAACCTCCAAGGCCTTGTTCTTACGGCCAAACTCATACAGTTTCCAGTCAACCACGGCGGAGGAATAGAAGCTGGAGGTGGCATCCGGCTGGTTCTCCAGAGCCGGTTTTGGCGTAACGTTGAAAATGCCGGGCAACGGGAAAAAGCCACCGGCGCTGCCCTCATAAGTGCCATAAGTGTTCTGAAGCTGCAGCTGAAAATTAGGCAGGTAGCTGCTTTTAACGGCTTTTTTGTTGTACGCTGACGCCTTGATCAGCGCCTTTTGCTCGGCAAACTCAGCGTAATGCTCGAACGCCAGCTGCCAGGCCTCGGATAAAGAAAGCGGTGTTGTAGTTTGGGCGTGCGTATAGATACTGACCAGCATCAGGATGCCAGCCAGATAAAGTTTTCGCTTTATCATACTTCTTTAAAGAATGGTTGGTAAAAGATGTACTCCCCGGTAGCTGATGCAAAACAGCCAGGGGAATAGAAGGCGGTCGCCTGCACCAAGCCGAAGCTGTGCAGCACCAGTTTAAAGAAGTATAAAGCCTATAGCAGGATGCTGCGGTGCAGCAAAAATAAGGGGACGGGTGAACAGGAAAGGTTTTCTTGTGCCTGCCTAAAAGGTGCGCCTCTTCCAAAGTACATAAACAGAAGAAGCATTGGCAGCACCAGAAGCGCAGCAACTAGTGGCGCTTTCAGTAGCACCTGGGCCTGCCCACTCTCCAGGTCAAGCTTATCCAGCAAAGCGAGTTCGGCCGCTTTACAGGACTCCTGCAGCTGGTGCAGGGAGGGTACCTCCTGTGCTACTGCGGGCTGCGCTGGCAAGGGATTAACCGCGCGAGCGATATGCAGGGCAGCTCTCAGCTCCAGTTTTATCGGGCAGGACAAGATAAGGCAGCTTATCAGGAACAGGAGTACCCATGATAAGCCAGAACGATGTGCGTTCTGATTCGCGCGATATGTTTTGATAGCTGCCACTTAATTGATTTCTGCAAACAAAGAGAAATTACTGCTTAAACACAAAACGAAACGCTGAAAAGCGGATTGTTCCCTACAGAAACACCATACCAACCTACACACAGATGAGTATCTTTCCGCGCAAGCAAACAGGTTTGGTTATAGCTTGCTCTCTTTAAAAGCTCCACTTAGGACAACGTTATACTTTAAGTATGAGCCGCAAAATCCTGAGAGCTACAGAAGCCTGAGGCATTCATTCAAAAATGATAGTTCATGACAAAGGAGAGATGCGACATATCCACCTTATTCACGATAAAATTTGGAGTGTCGTAGGTATTGTCCCTTTCCCCTTTGTAGATGTAGAGCACCTGCAGGTCAAGCCCTTCCAGCGCTCCTGTAAAAGTATAGTTGGTCATCAGCTGCAGCTGCGAGTAAGAGGGCATGGCATACTTGTTCTGGGCCAGGTTTTTTACATCCGGCAAGTCGGCACGACCGTAGCCGATACGGGCCTTCCACTGCTTGTTCAGGTTAATGTCGGTGATCAGGGATACCATCCGGGTGTCGGCTGTTCCCTCCAGGCGCTCGCGCGGCATAAAGGTGTAGAAGGTCTCGATCCCCCACTCCCGCGGAAAAAGGAAGCGGTTACCATCCCCGATGCGGGTATAGTTCAGGCTGGTAAAGAAGCGCGGGGTTTTATACCCCACCCTGCCGCTGTATAGCCAGATTTCGGCGTCCGGTTCGATGTAAGCCTTCAGGGGATCCTCATTCCCGCCATCGCCGGTGGCTGCCTGGTAACCCGCCTGCAGGCCCAGCACGATCGCGTTCTTCTTGTCCCGGCTTACTGGTAGCCCCACATCGGTCTGGGAGAAAGTGAAGTTGAACAGGTTCTCTGCGTAGTAGTGCCACAGGCTTGTCTGCAGTACTTTTGAAGGCTGATAGGTAATATTTCCCAATGCGACCCCTTTGCTGCTAATGTTACCTTTAAACTGCGAGGGGCCGCCATACGCACTGCGGCCTACCGGAATGGAGCCTATACTTTCCTCCACACTAAACCAGTCCTGGGTGGAGCGGGGTCCGAACCCGTAAATCCAGCCACCCTGGAAAGTCAGTTTCTCCAACTCGTTTACCTCCAGCCATAGCGCATTTACCAGCGTTGGACGCATGCGGCCGTCCTGCTCGTTCAGAAAAGAGGACTTTACCTGCTGCCGCCCAAGGGTAGCTGTAGACTTTTTATAGTTATAGCGCAGGTACAGGCTCTCCATTCGGCCAAGGTCGTGCTTGTCGGTTGGGTCTAATAGGTCGAAAAGGCCTATTTCATAGCGGCTGCTAAGCCCAGTTTGAGGATCAGTCCCCAACCTGCTGGACCACACATTGAAAATGAAAAAGCCGCCCAAGCCCACCTGGAAGCCATGGAACTGCGGCGAGTCGTAGTATAAACCAGCCCCCAGCGCCAGCGCGTGGTAGTCGGGGTAGTCGCCGGTATTATCGGTATACATGAAGAAACTGCGTGCGTGCCCGCTGAACTTGCCCTGTTTTAAAAAGTATTTTATACTCTGGGGTTGTGTAGCCGTGCTTTCCGCAGCACCCGTGGCTTCCTGGTGCAGGCTATCTTGCCCTATCACAGCGGGTGTACGAGTGTTTTCAGCGGGTTTGGCTGGCTGCCCCACCACCGCCTCTACATGCAGGAGCACGGCCGTCGCCAGAAACGCAAAGGTTTTAGCAAAAAGGTTTAGGTATGGCATGAGTTGTCGTATGGTCAGGCTCTTTTAAAGAACAGATGAAGCGCCTTGTATGGATGACACGAAGTATAAGCTCATACTTTATTTAGGTTTCTGTATCATCCCCACCTTGCAAAACTAAGCACAACCTGCCGGCACAACGGTGACAAAGGTCACAGTATGCGCTGATCATATAGTTTCGCGCCTGCTGTGCAAGGTGCGTGACTCCTCTTCTCCCATTCGCATCCCTTATACTTCCTTACCCTGAACTTGAATAATTATATTTTTTCCCATTCACCAAATATCTGTGCAATTTTACAAATCACCATCCTAAAAGTGAGTACATACTTATTATTTTATAGTTTACAAATCAAAAGCTTATAGTAAAAAATATTTCGATTTACTTCTTTGAAGCATTACCTGAAAATATGGTCCTTGCTGATGCTGGTTACGCATCTTTTCTTTCTGGCCTTCATCAGCTTTGTGCCAGGCGAAGGAGCGGGCGTAACTTTCAGAAAGGAGTGCCTGCGCGAGAAAGCGCTGGCAGCTAAGGTTGCAGCCGCTGCCCACAAAGAGGTGTCTGTGCTAACCCTTTTTGGTGATACGGGTCAGGAGCATAAAAAAGAAATAAAAGTATGCTCTGTGAAGTTGTTTTGCACGGCAGCCACAGAAGCACACGTTTCCCTGGCCCCTCCCCTGGTCCTGAAAAGTATAAGCTCTTCTTACAAAGCCTATCACTCCCTTTCCGCATCCTGCGACCCGGATCCCCCGAAGCACTGCTGATCTACTCTTTACTTATTCCTGTAGGAAAACAAATGCCACGACTGGCTCAAGGTTGATCTTTCTCACATGGTCTTCCTGAAGTTAGGGCAGCCATACTTTAGCGAACGTTTGGGCTTATTACCTGAACAGCTGCGCCTAATACACCTTATCCGGCAGTGGCGCGGGCTATCCTACACTTTCATCACCATTACCAAATTTTATCTAACCAACCATGATACTTAACATAATAAAAGCAATAGCAACAATACTCCCCGTCGTGGGAATGTCAGCCCTGTTCTCCTGCCAATCCTCCAGCGCACAGGACCAGGTCAATACTGCAGGCGTGGAAACCATTACCATCCTGCAGACAGCCGATATCCACGGGCAGTTGCTGCCACACAAGGAGTTCTTCATCGAAGACGGCCAGTTCCGGTTTAAAGAGCGGGGCGGGCTGGCTCATATCCAAACGATCTTTAAGCAAGTAAAGGCCGAGAATCCCGGCGGCACCGTGATCGTGGATGGCGGCGACCTGATACAGGGCAGTGCCGTGGCAGCCCTCTCGGAAGGAGCCGTATTCGGGCCCGTGATCAAGGCTATGGATTATGATTTCCTGATACCGGGCAACTGGGAGGTGATCTTCGGCAGCGAGAAAATGCAAAGCGTCCTGAAATCGTATAATAAACCGGTAATCTGCGCCAATATCTATGACGAGGCCACCACCCATATGCTCTACCAGCCCTACCTCATAAAGGAGGTAAAAGGCGTAAAACTGGGCTTCATCTCCTACAACGACCCGGAAGTGCCCATCCGCCAGAACCCGGCGTTCAGCAAAGGCCTCATCTTTAAAGGCTTGGAAGATAACCTGCAGCCGCTGATAAAGGAGCTGAAGGAGGAGAAAGGCGTGGATATTCTCTTCCTGGTAACGCACCTGGGCATCTCCAAGCAGATCTACCTGGCAGACCAGCCGGAGGTAGCGGGCGTGGACTTTATACTTGGCAACGACACCCACGAGCGCATCCGCCAGCCCCTGAAGCGCACCTATGCACAGGTAGTAGAGCCGGGCGCCTTCGCCTCTTTTGTCGGCCGGCTGGACCTGGAGGTAAAAGACGGCAAGATAGTAGGCCAGCGCTATGAACTCATCGACGTGGACCCAACCCAATACCCGGCTGACCCGGTGGTGCAGCAGATAGTGGAAGAGCAGATGGCTCCTTACAAAACGCAAATGGAAAAAGTGCTGGGCTATACCGCAACGCCGCTGTACCGCTACCTGGTGGTGGAGAACCCGATGGACAATATGATCACTGATGCCGTCCGCTGGAAAACCGGCGTAGACGTGGCCATCTCCAACGGCTTCCGCTTCAGCACGCCAGTGGTACCGGACGCCACAGGCAAGGCTCCTATCACCTACAGCGACATCTGGAACATGCTGCCCGTAAACGAGAACGTAAAGACCGGCAAGGCCAAGGGCAGGCAGATACAGGAGTGGATGGAAAAGGAACTGCACAACGTCTTTGCCGAGCAGCCGCTGGAGCGCTTTGGGGGCTGGGTCATCCGTTTTTCAGGCATGGAAATGACCTTTAACGCTAACGCGCCGAAAGGGCAGCGCGTACAGTCAATCCGTATCGGTGGCCAGCCCCTTGACCCGGAGCGGGTGTATACCATGGCGGCATGCCTGCGCCGGGGCGAGCCCGACCACATGCTCTGCCGCATGCCCAACGCCCAGGACCCGCAGGTGCTCGACTATACCATTCATGACGTGATGGAAGAATACCTGAAGGTGCACGGCACGGTATCGCCAAAAACGGACGGCAGAGCCGTAGCCCTGGACTTGCCGGCACCGGTGCTGTCGCAGGTGCCGAACGTGGACTATGTATTTAGATAATGGATTAGAGGCAGGAGGAGTGGCTTTCCCGCTCCTCCCAATCCCGCCCGCACCAGCAAAAACATCACCTATTACTTCCTATTTCGTTTAAATAAAGCAACAGGAAATATTAACTGTTACGGTGTGGCTACTGGGTTTAACTTGCCCTCTGATGGTACTGTTTGCCTAAAGCCGCGCATGTAAACCCTGGGATAGTCGCTTTAAAATGCAGCGAAGTGCGGGCCTTGTGATAAATGTCACAGAAACGCGATCAGCGAGTTGTTAATTTAGCTTGACACTTTCAATGTATACTTCACAAATCTCATGAAACCCAATCAAGAACAGATAAACCAGGAACAAGATTTTGGCGAGGTACTGGTAAAAATAGTGCGCGTCGTGGGCCTGAATGTGCTGGCGGTACTACTCCTGCTGGTAGTGGTGGGGATATTGCTCTTCAGCCCTCCCTCCTTCTTTCAGAAAAAAGTAGCCCAGGAGAAGCCAGCCCCCGCCCCTTCCGCTGCGCCTGCCGCCACACCTGCCCCAGCTCCAGCCGCGTCTGCCGCGCCCGCCGATGATATGTGGCGCGCGCCGGACATGGCTTCCGTTCCGGCTGGCCCGGAAGGAGAGCAAATTAAGTATGGCCGGGAATTGGTGGCCCATACGGCCAAGTACCTGGGGCCGCAAGGCAGCGTGCTGCACATCTCCAACGGCATGAACTGCCAGAACTGCCACCTGGACGCAGGCACAAAGCCCTATGGCAACAACTACTCGCGCATGTCTACTACTTATCCTAAATTCAGGCCCCGGTCAGGTTCTGAGGTAGATGTGGCAGGGCGCATAAACGGCTGCTTCCAGCGCAGCCTCAACGGCAAGCCTTTGGATGTAAACACCAAAGAGATGAAAGCCATGGTGGCCTACATTAATTGGGTGGGCAAGGATGTAAAAAAAGGGGAAACACCGAAAGGCTCCGGCCTCTACCCGATCGAGTTTTTGGACCGGCCTGCCAGCCCCGAGCTTGGCAAAGCCATTTATGCGCAGAAGTGCCAGGTGTGCCACGGTGCCGACGGTCAGGGTATGAAACCGGAGGGAAACCCAGAGTATGTATACCCGCCGCTTTGGGGTAAAAACAGCTACAACGACGGCGCCGGCCTGTTCCGTATGTCTAACTTTGCCAAGTACGTAAAAGCCAACATGCCCCTGGGCGCCACCTACGACAGCCCGCAACTAACCGATGAGGAGGCCTGGGACGTGGCGGCCTATGTCAACTCGCAGCCGCGGCCGGAAAAAGACAAATCCAAAGACTGGCCGGACATGTCTACAAAACCCTTCGACCATCCATTTGGCCCTTTCACAGACCCTTACACCGAGGAACAGCACAAGTACGGCCCTTTCCAGCCCATTATAGAGTATAAGGAGAAGGAAAAAGAGAAAAAGAACAGTTAGGCAAGTGTTGTGGACACAGAAAGCGGCAGGCAACGGAATGGGGGCCTGCCGCTTTCTGTATAGCCTGGGTATGGAAGGCAGATGCAAATGCGGCATCCGGAATTATCTTTTTATACCTATATTTACGCAGACATCAAACAAACAACAGCATGTATACTGGAATTTTACACCTTCACTCTTACATGACATACCTGGTGCTGCTGGGTGTGCTCATCAGCTTTGCCGCGGCGCTGGCTGGCCTGTTCGGCAACAGACCATTTACCGATAAAGACAGGAAGCTGGGCCTGCTGGGCCTTATTCCAGTGCACCTGCAGTGGGTGTTCGGCATCATTTTATACTTTGTTTCGCCAAACGGCCTGAAGAATTTCTCCGGGGAAGCCATGGGCGACCCCACCTCCCGCCTGTACATCCTGGAGCACCCGCTCACCATGATCATCGCCGTTATCCTGATCACGGTGGGTTACTCCCGCGCCAAGCGCCAGATCGGCACGGAGAGCAAAGGCTTTAAGAGCATTGCCATTTTCTATGGCATCGCCCTGCTGCTCATTCTCATCCGTATTCCTTGGAACGCCTGGCCAGGCAACTAATACCGGAGCTTAACATATTCTCAGCCGCTCTGCCTAATGGTGGGGCGGCTGTTTTTTTTCACGCATCTTGTCTGCAGCTGCACCTCCCGCCTCCATAGCACAGGGAGAGATAACATATGCAGAATTATTTCTTCGAAGCCAGAAGTGGTACTGTGCGCCTCTCCACTATGAACACCTGCCCAACTGAACCGCAGCTTACGCTAAAAAATCCTATTCCACACCTGCACTGCCATTTGTTCACCAAAAAAGGATTTAGCCACACAATATTAAATCCGGCCTATAGGTTTTAAGAAATACCCCCACAGGCTGAAAAGCTACCGTTAGCTGCAGCCCGGGAAAATTACTTTTAGCCAAAAATACAGTACCATGCTTTCAATTTTACTTGCCCTGATCGGGATAGTAGGGACGCTGACAATCGTAGCCTACCTGCGCCAGGTGGAAGACAAGATGCCTGAGCTCCTCAGGCAAATGGACACGCCGGACTGCCCCGTATGCCACCTGCCACACCAGCGCCACCAACCTTACAGAAAAGTTAAAATAGGCCTTAAAAAGGCGAAGGGCTACTGCCGCCGCAAAAGAAGGGCAGTGTTTGGGTACAGCCGCCGCGCCTGACTCAATCTATACAAAACCGCATTACTTAAACTGCAGCGTGGCCACCACCGGCAAATGATCGGAGGCGTAGCGCTCCGGAACCACCTGCTGCGATACCACCTCCAGCCCCGAAGCATGTGTAAAGGCGATAAAGTCGATGGTGCGGGTAGGCGCGTCTACGGGGATGGTAGGCGCGCAATTGGACCCGCAGGTGCGGGTAAACAGTTTGTCCAGTTCCTGGATGGCAGCGCTTTCGGGCATGTCGTTAAAGTCGCCGGCAAGTATAAACGGCCGCTTTTCCTGCGCCGCCACCTGGTTAATGGCCTGCACCTGCTGCAGCCTGTTGGCGGCGTTGGACACATCCAGGTGCATGCTGCCAAAACGGATCATCCTGCCATCGGGCAAGGCAACGGTGGCCGTAGCCAGCACGCGGTCTTCGGACTGGGGTGCCGCGGTTTCAGGCAAGGACATGGTTTCCATTCCCGACAAAGGATACCTGGAGAGGATCGCCACGCCATACTTTCCCCCGTCGAAATCAATGGCGCGGGCAAAGTAGAAATTCATGCCTAACAGCTCGGCAAGCGCTGAGGCCTGGTTCACTGTGCCGGAGCGGCCAGTGTTCACGTCCACCTCCTGCAGCGCCACCAGGTCGGCTTTCTGGTCCCGGATAACACGGGCAATGGCCTCCAGGTCTATCTCACCTGGGCGGCTTGGCGGGTTGGCATGATGTATATTGTAACTCATCACCCGCAGTTCGCCTGCCGGTGCCTGTGAGGTAGCGGTTTTAGCGGCGCAACCTGCCAGCATCAGGCAGCCGGCAAGTATAAAAGTATAAAGTAGCGCGAAGTGCTTCATGGCAAAGTATAGCTGATATTGAGGAGCTTAAACTATGAAATAAAGTATGATTTTGCTATACTTTTATAGGTTGTGTAAAAAAAATACTCTGCCGCATAGCCACCGCCACAACACGCCTTTAAAACACAAGCCTTAATCGGCACGCAGGAGGCAACAAAGTATAACCCTTCGTTAGTGTAATCATACCCCAACATCCTGTTCCTTTCCGATCCGGTAAAGCCATAGGAAAAAGTACGTATTCTCGTAGGGACAGGTCGCGACCTGTCCGCCAGCGGCTGTTCTATGCAAGAGCAGCTGATGCTTAGGAAAGCGCTACTCAAAAGACCTCTCAGTTTTTTTAACTTGCCCCAATGTATTTCGGGGAACCTGAGCTGATAAGACGCTCACAGGTCTGGAAGACGCTGTGAGCGTCTGTGTTTTTCCGCGGCATAGTCACTCCTGTTCATCCAGTAATCCTGCAAATCGTGGTACAAACAATCTACCTTGTGCACGATTCGGACAGGTCGTGACCTGTCCCTACGAAGTATAAATATTTTGCATTATCTATATATTTCTCTGCCATTTTCTGTAACTTGTAATCTGTTTAAACACCGAGTACAAGTATAATGGCCAAGAAGAATACCCCTACTGCCGCTGCACCCAAAGCGGACATCGATTTTGAAAACGAACTCTGGAATGCCGCCAACGAACTGCGCGGCGCCGTAGCCGAGAACCAGTACAAAGACTACGTGCTCTCGCTGCTGTTCTTAAAGCACCTCTCAGAGCGCTACGAGCTGCGCCGCCAGGAGCTGCAGCTTTCCCTTTTCGAAGACCCCGTAGAGAAGCAATACTTTGCGTCTCTCTCGCCGGAAGAACAGCAGGAGCAACTGGCCCTGGTGCTGGAAGACGAGCTGGAGTACCAGGTAAAGAACGTGTACCGCCTGCCCCGCGAGGCTACCTGGGCTTACCTGCGCGAGAACGCCGAGCAGGACGACATCAAGGTGAAGGTGGACCAGGCCTTTGTGCTGATCGACGAGATCCTGAGCAAGCGCAACCCCGACTACAAAGGTGTGCTGGAGCCGATCTTCGTGAAAAGCCAGCTCTCCCCTACGCAGGTGGCCGGGCTCATCAACCTGTTCTCCAAAGAGAAGTTCTCTGAGGTGAGCAACCCCGAGTCCGACATCTACGGCCGCGTGTATGAGTACTACATCGGCAAGTTTGCCATGGCCGAAGGCTCCGGCGCGGGGCAGTTCTTTACACCTGGCTCGGTGGTGCGTTTGCTCGTGGAGATGCTCGAGCCGCTCAAGGGCCGTATCATGGACCTGGCCTGCGGTTCGGGTGGTATGTTTGTGCAGAGCCTCAAGTTTCTGCAGGCGCACGGCGGCGACAAGAACGACATCTCCATTTACGGGCAGGAGCGCTACGAAGGCACGCTGCGCCTCTGCAAAATGAACCTGCTGCTGCGCAACCTCTCCTTCGACGTGAAGCTGGGCGACTCGCTGCTGCAGGACCGCTTCCCCGACCTGAAGGCCGACTACGCCCTCATGAACCCGCCGTTCAACATCAGTAACTGGCACCCCGAGCTGCTGCCCGACAACGACCCGCGCCTCTTCGGGGCCAAAGATACCTTTACCACCCCCGGCAACGCCAATTACATGTGGTTCCAGACGCTGTGGCACCACCTCTCGGAGCGCGGCACGGCGGGCGTGGTGATGGCCAACGGCGCCATGACCACCGGAAGCGCCGGCGAAAAGAACGTGCGCGAGCACATGATACAGCAAGGCATGGTTGACTGCATTGTGCAGATGCCCGACAAGCTGTTCCTGACCACCGGCATACCGGCCTGTATCTTTATTCTGAGCAAGAACCGCGACGGACGCGACGGCGAGCACCGCGAGCGCAAAAACGAGATCCTCTTTATTGATGCCCGCAAACTGGGCACCATGGCTAGCCGCCGCCTGCGCGTGTTCGAAGATGCCGACGTGGCCCGCATAGCCGACACCTACCATACCTGGCGCAACATCGGTGGCAGCTACTCCGACACCGAAGGCTTCTGCAAGGCCGCTACCTTAGCCGAAGTGGCCGCCAACAATTACGTGCTCTCGCCGGGCCGCTACGTGGGCTCCGAAGCCGAGGAAGACGACGGCGTTCCGTTTGAAGAGAAGATGAATGAGCAAATAGTTAGAACAGCAGCATGATATTTATATTGAAAGCTTCAATAAATAAAGCAATATCCATTACACTCAACATTCCAACTCAAAAATATCAATGAAGACAATAGAACAAGAAGAGATTGAAGTAAGAATTGCAAATGCAACTAAACCAGTAGCATATTCTAACTATAGCTACCCTTTAAATTCACTAGATGATAGAATATTTGAAATACTCACCTATTCTGTATTCAAATCTCTTATAAGCTCAAATTATAAGGAGATTGATAGTGAATTTGATCTTGTTGAATTGATGCAGGGTGTTGGTGAAAAGGGAATGGATTGCATTTTATTGAAAGATAGTGTTGTAAAAGGCACAATTCAATGCAAGAAGTATTCAAAAAATCTTTCTGACACTTTGCTATTGAAGGAAGTAATAAAATTTTCAATTAACGCTTTACAAGAATCTATTCCGATTAGTAGGGATGACTTCAAGTATTATATAGCTACTTCAACTGGATACACAGGAAAAGCAATAAATCTCTTTACTAGAATTAAAGAAATTGATTTATTAGATAAGTATGATATTGAAGAAATAACTACAAAAGTAATATCTCAATACAAAGAATTTGAAAATATTAAGTATTCGGACATAAAGACTGAGTTGATCAAGTTTATACAAAATTTAAATTTTGTACTAATAAAGCCTAGCGATTTCAATTTGTGGATTAATGAATTTCCTGAGATCGTAGAAACATTTTTCGCAGTCAAAACTGTAACTGACAATGAACTAATCGAAAAAAAGGGGAATGAAATCATTGAAAGCGTTAGACTTTTATTAAATCCCAAAACACACGAAGACATAGCTTCCTTTATCGAAGTATACAAGAAAGCTGCAACTGCAAAGTTAAATGTTGTAAACTTTATAGGTTTTGATTTACATAGACATAGGCAAAAGCCTGTTGATATTACCTTAACTGATTTATTTGTTCAGCCTTCATTTAAGTACAGGAAAGGAGAGAAAAATAAAAAAGTGTTAAGTGTAGTTGAAAAAGAACTTAAGATAGCCAATGTTTTCAAATCAGATAAAAGTATAATCATTTTAGGGGACCCGGGTGCAGGTAAATCTCTACTTGTTAAGTTCTTAATTGTTCAAATTCTAGAACAGCAAACCCATAAATCTGGTGTTCGGCAATTTAGCAAACATATTCCCTTCAGAGTTGAATTAAGAAAATACAATGAGTTAAGAGAGAGTAAAAGCATTATTGAATACATATCCCATGTATTATCTAAAGAATATCAAGTAAGTATTACGCCAGACTTACTAAAAGTTATCATAGAAGAATATAATACTATAATTTTCTTTGACGGCCTAGATGAGATATTTAACATATCTCATAAGAATAAAATGAAAGAGGCAATAGAATCTTTTAGCTCTATTTATTCTAAGTCAAAATGTATTATAACATCTAGATTCATTGGATATCACGATATAAAATTCAATCCAGATAGATTTGATGAATTCGGCATTATAAGTTTTGATGAAAAGCAGGTAAAAGAACTAGTAACAAAATTCTATAACACTCAAATCCATAATTCAGAAAAAAGGGGTGCAGTTATAAATAATTGTCTACTTCAACTTAAAAATGATGTAGATGACGAGTTGAAGAGTAATCCTCTAATTCTAACTTTAATATTAATTCTAGCTAGTAATAATATAGTTATTCCTGATTCTAAGCTTGAAATTTATGAAGCTTGTACAAACACCTTGGTTGAGACAATTGATACAAAAGAGAAAGAGTTAAAATTTGAAATACCAATCAAAAACAAGAGATCAATTTTTGCTCATCTCGCATACTGGCAGTATGAGCTAATGAGCAAAAATATTGAGATTACATATGAAAAAGCAATTGATAATATTTCTGATTTTTTAATTGCGAAGGGTGAATGTACAGATTATAGTGACGCAGAAGACAAAGCAAAGAAATTTTTAGAATATGCTGAACATAGATCTATATACTTTGAAAACAATTTTACTCATAAAACATTTTTAGAATATTATACAGCAGATTATCTATTTATCAACTACTTCGCTAAAGCTAGAGATTCTGAGAGAAAGAAACTCTTAACTATTATAACCAAAAATTTATCAAACTCTTTTTGGTACATAGTATTTGAACTCCTACTTTCTAGAATTGATAAGATACAGGCAGATGATGAAGTATTAGATGAGATCTTTGCTAAACAGCTTGAGAGTACTTCTCTAAATGTTTTCTACTTTTTAGTAAGCAACCTTTCCAGAATTAACAACACAAGTAATCAAACAAGAAAAAATATAATAACAAAGACAATCTCTTTGTGCATTAAAGGTGAGAAAATAACCGAAAGAGGAAAGAGATTACCTTTTGATGAAAGTAGTATTCTATTCAAAATTTACCAATTACAAGTTTATCCTGAACTTTCAACTATACTACAGGATGTAATATATGAATTTGAAGATTCAATAGCCGATGAGAAAACCCTTATCGAATTCTACAACTTTTACTACGAATTAATAAGTCTATTCCATAGAAGACGAATAGCTAACAGTTTAAAAATAAAAAATGAAGACAGGGTTAAAGTACTAGCTTATAAAGATCTTCTATTATTTTCACATTATTATGTTACTCCTTCAAGCTCACTTGCAGATAGAGCTTTATCCGTTCATGTCCTAAAAGATCAAATTGAAAACTTCGGTGTTAAGAGTCTTTTCAAAGATATGAAGCTGAAGTATAGAGAAAATGCGACGAGAATCGATACATACAATCAGTACCTATTCAGAATAGTTGAAAATGAGGATTATGAAAAATTCAAGTCTGACTATTATGAGCTTGTACAATATGGGCTTAGACATGAATATATCATGAATCATATTAAGGATAGTCGATTATACTTCTTTTTCCGATCAGAAGGTTTTGAAAAGGTACTAAAGATGTACATTAAGTCCGATGATAGTTTACTTGATGAAATTTTAATTAACCTTATAAGAAAAGGTTCTGAAATGAAAATTGCTTTCGACAGCTTCAAGTCCAAGTACAATCATCCTAAATTGAAACAAATAGATAAACTGTTTGACAAGAGATAAATAAATCTTCTCCTCCGCTTAATCTTAAGTGGAGGAGAAGATTATCTGCAGCGCCGCTATCCGCAGGTGCCGCCTAAGGTACTGGCCGAGCTGAAGCAGGAGTTCCTTTACAATTCCGGAACCGACCTGCACCAGCGCAACCACGCCTTCCACCTCAAGCTCAGCAAAGGCATCAGCAAAAGCTGGAAAGACGAGAACGGCAAACAGCACTTCGGGCACTTCTACCCCATCTCCTACGACGATGTGCACCAGAACGAGTTCCGGGTGGTCAACCAGTTCACCATCGTCGGCAAAAGCAAGCGCATCCCCGACCTGATCATTTTCGTGAACGGCCTGCCGCTGGTGCTCTTCGAGTTCAAGAACCTCTTCAGCCAGGACGCCACCGTAGAGGCCGCCTACAACCAGGTGCAGCACTATACCTACCAGATTCCGCAGCTCTTCGAGTACAACGCCCTCACCATCGTCAGCGACGGCCAGACCACCCTGCACGGCATGTACAACAGCGGCCTGGAGTGGTTCGCCGCCTGGAAAAGCATCGACGGCCGCGAAGTGGTAAACAACGGCTTCGCGCTGGAAACGCTCATCAAAGGCCTGCTCGTGCCCGAGCGCCTCTTGCAATACGTGCGCTACTTCATCTTCCACGAACTGGACAAGGGCCAGCTGATCAAGAAAGGCGCCAAGTACCACCAGTTCTTCGGTATACAGTACGCCCTGCAGCAAACCCTGCAGTCGGTGAAGCCCTACGGCGACGGCCGCATTGGCGTGGTATGGCACACCACCCGCTCCGGCAAAAGCATTACCATGGCCATTTACACCGGTATCCTGCGCCAGCTGCCGGAGCTGAAGAACCCGACCATTGTGGTGCAGGTAGACCGCTTCGACCTCAACCGCCAGCTCTTCGACGATTTCGTGGCCGCCAAAGACCTGATAGGCGACGTGAGCATCGCCAACACCACCGACGAGCTGCGCGCCCTCCTGAGCGGCGATGGCGGCGGCGTGGTGTTCAGCACCGTGCAGAAGTTCAACCTGAAAGACACCGCCACCGGCCGCGAGCTGGAGCACCCCGTGCTGAGCAACCGCGACAACATCATCGTGATCGCCGACGAGTGCCACCGCACGCAATATGGCCTGGTGCAGGGCTTTGCCAACAACCTGCGCCGCGCCCTGCCCCAGGCCTCCTTCATCGGCTTCACCGGCACGCCCGTCGACAGCAAAGACGCCGACACCGTGGCCGTGTTCGGCGACATCATCCATACCTACGACATCCGCCAGGCCACCGAAGACAAAGCCGTGGTGCCGATCTACTACGAGCCGCGCCTGGCCAAGCTGCACCTGGGCAACCCCCAACTCGAAGAAGAAGCCGAAGAGATAACCGGCGGTCTGGAAGAAAGCGACAAGAACAAGATACTCTGGGCTGCCATGGAAGATGCCGCCGGCGCCAAAGAGCGCGTAGAAGCCATCGTCCGCGACATCCTGCAGCACTATACTTCGCGTGAGAAAAGTCTGAGTGGCAAAGCCATGATCGTGTGCATGAGCCGCCGCAACTGCGTGAAGCTCTACGACGCCCTCACCGCGCCGGAAGGTTGCCCCGAAGTAGCCGTGATCATGACCACCAACATCGCCAAAGACCCTGTGGCGTGGGCACCGCACGTGCGCTCGAAAGAGCAGATGGAAGGCATCAAAGCCCGCTTCAAAGATCCGGACGATGACTTAAAGCTCGTGATCGTGCGCGACATGTGGCTCACCGGCTTCGACAACCCAGCCATGCACACCTTGTATGTCGATAAGGTGATGAGCGGCCACAACCTGATACAGGCTGTCAACCGCGTCGCCACCGTTTTCCGAGACAAACCCAGCGGCCTGATCGTAGACTACATCGGCATCGGCGATAAGTTGCGCGATGCGACGAAGAAGTATACCTCGGCAGGCGGCGAAGGCCAAGTGGCCTTTGATGTGGAAGAGGCGTTTGAGTTGGCGAATGAAACGGTGGATCTGCTGAAGGAGATGCTGCCGGGAGGAGAGGTGACGGTTGCTACGGGAAAGTCCCCCTTTGAAGGGGGACTCTCGGGAACGATTGAGACACAACGTTTTGCGTCTCTACATCAGGCTATTCCATACTTCAGCGCTTTATCCAAAGGTGAAAAACTGCAACTGGTACAGTACGCTGTCAACCATCTCGTAAAAGACGACGAAGTATGCAAAAGCTTCCTGCTGAACGAGAAGAAAATGAGCAGCCTCGCCCCGATCATCAAGAGCCACGAGCGAATAAATGAATTGGCGGCAGACATCATTTACCTGCAGCACGTTGGCGCCGCGCTCCGCAAAGCCAAAAACCCGGACCGGAAAATCCGGGAAAAAGCCGATAAAGTAAAAGACCTCATCCACCGCTCCATCGAAAGCGAAGAGGTAGTAGACGTCTTCCAGATGGCCGGCATCGAACGCTTCGACATTTCCATCATCAACGATGATTTCCTGGCCACGGCCAAAGAGCAGAAGACCGGCAACGAGCTGAAGCTGGAGCTGCTGCGCCAGATCATGAACGACGAAATAAAAGTACGCTCCGCCAAAAACCTGGTGAAGTACCGGAAGCTGAAAGAGGAAGTAGAAAAGATCATTGCCGACTACCACAACCACTTCTTCGACAGCCTGGTGGCCATGGAGAAGCTACGCGAGGTGGCCCGGCACATGCAGCAAGAAGACGAGCGCCGCAACCAGCTCGGCCTCACCGACGAGGAGGAAGCTTTTTACGAGATACTGGCCAAGCACCCCAATGCCGTACAGGACTTTGAGCTGATCAAGGAGCTGGTGCAGAAGATATTGAAGGAGGTAAAGAAAAGCGCCTCCCAACCCGACTGGTACAAAAAAGACGACACCAAAGCCCAGCTGCAACTGGCCGTGAAAAAGGTGCTGCGGTTTAAGGTAAAAGCTGAACTGCAGGAGATCCTGGAAGAAGTGATGGAACAGGCCGAAGCCAGGTACAAAGAGTATACCATGCACGTTGCATAGTTTACGTCCACTGGGTTTTTATACCATTTCCGTACAGCTTCCGCCCGCTCAAACTCTTCGCAGCAAATCAAAAAGGTTTGCTAGGGTGTGGGCTAAATCGCATTCTCCTAAAACGGTGAATCTGCAGGTAAAACACCCCTACTGACCTGTGGCCGCAAGTGTCGAGCTCCCGTTTTCACTTTTCTGCAAAGGTGTAATCCCGCCTCTGCTCTTTTATGAAAAGGGCGCAGCTGCAAAAGATATAGAACAGGAAAAAGGTAAAACAGCTTGCGCCATTATACTTACCAACGCCCCACCCTCTCAAATCAGCCTTTCACTAAAATTCTGCCAGCCATAAATGCGGGCTTGCCGGCTCCTCGTTTATATACTTATACTTCTAAAACACAATTTAAACGAAAATAAAGCAGATATGAAAAGTATAAGTTATCCTAATCCGGACCACCTGCTGGAGGTAAGCCTGGAGCAGCTGCACACCGAGAGCAACAACTGGCTTTCGGAGATAGCGCTATGGCGTGTTGAACTGAACTTTTTTCAGCGCCTGCTGGATAGTATAGTTGGCCAACATCCCGGCGGGCAGGCCAAACAGCGGATAAGCCATTTCGAGAACCTGCTGTATTACTTCCGGGGCGAGCTGCTGGACCAGTTGGAGCACGATGTGCGGGAACACGAGCAGTACCTGGCCTACCAGCTGGATATGCGGGCACCGTTTAATGAGCAGGTTTACCGGCAGGTACACAAAAAGTATGAACGCCAGGTAAAAGCCTTTGAGCAGGATTTTAAGGAATATAAAAAAGACCTTTATCGCTTTGCCGGCAGGCTCCTTTAAAAAGAAATACGCTCTATCGCCAGCCAATACCTCCGGCTGACGGTAGAGCGCTCCTCATTCAGGTTAGTCTATTTTGATCTTGGCTTTTGGCTTGGCCTTTTCCTCTTTCTTAGGCACCGATAAAGTCAGGATGCCGTTATCATACCGCGCCTTCACATCCTCCGGCTTCACGTTTTCGGGCAGGTTAAACGAGCGGCTGAAGGCATTGTAGTTATACTCCCGCCTGCGGTAGTTCTGCTCCTCCTCCGTCTTGTCCTCCTCCTTCTGGCAACTAACTGTCAGCATGCCTTCTTCCAGGTCTATGTTGAAGTCTTCTTTCTTCATGCCCGGGGCGGCCACTTCTATCAGGAACTCTTTTTCTTTGTCGCGGATGTTGACCGATGGCATAGTGCCCTCAAACTGCCTTCTCATGTGCATGGGCATCAGCAGGAAGTCATTATCTAACATGCGGTCCACGTCGCTGAACAGGTCTGAAAAGATAGGACGTGCCGGTGCAGTGGTGCCCCTGTTTTGTCTCATTAAGTTTGGCATAGCTGTTTCTGATTTGCGTTTAACAATAATTATTAAATTATATTTAATATAAAATTTATCGTGTTTATACCTATTTCTTACGATTGTGTTTGCGCCACGTTGGACTTGCGGGGGAGTGTCTGCACATGAAAAGCGGCAGCCCGCTAAATATTAAGGCATACTTTTAAGCGCAGTCATTTTGAATCGCCTCCTTAAAGCTCCAGCACCAGGCACTTGCCCTGCCGTTTCACTTCTGTTCCAAAATTTATACTTTCGCGGTGCAGCACCTGTGCCAGCCATTCAATATCCTGTGCGGAGGGATGGCGCAGTTGGAGTTTCTTCATCTGCATGGGCACCATTTTCAGCGAAAGCAGGCGGCCGGTGGCAGGGTCCAGCTGCGGGAAGTACATTAGGCAGAGGTCTGAACGGTACTGCTCATGCCCAGTGATGCCCTCGTAGTCGTTTATAAAATCGCCTGCGCCATAGATCACGAGCTTGTTGCGGTATACTTCCAGCCCCAAAGGGTGATGCGAGGAGTGGCCGTATACCAGGTCTACCCCGGCAGAATCAATGAGCTGGTGGGCGAATTTCTGGTGCGCCTGCGGTACCTCATAGCCCCAGTTACCTCCCCAGTGCACCGAGAAAACCACCACATCGCCGGGCTTCTTAATTGCCTTTACCTGCGCCGTGATTCGCTGCAGCGTCTCTGGATTACTGAGTTCGGGCAATAGGAGCACACCTGCCTGCGCAGGAGCCGCTGCCCACTGCGAATAGATGCCGCTGCTCGTGGAGCCGTAAGCAAACAAGATAACCCGCCCCTTTTTGGTCTGCAGCACCGCCGGCTGCTGCGCCTCCTGCAAGCTTTGCCCGGCCCCAGCCGCTTTGATGCCTGCCAGCCGCAATGCTTGCAGCGTCTGCTGCAGCCCTTCATAACCCCAGTCCAACGTATGGTTATTGGCCAGCGCCGCCGCGTCTACCTTCGCAGCCTGCAGCACCGCCACGTTAGCCGGGTGCATGCGGTACTGCACTTCCTTTTGGGGCCAGGGCGTGGGGTAGGTGGTTATACTTGTTTCCAGGTTGATCAGCCGCACATCGGGCGCCTCGTCCTCCCATACTTGCAGCGCATCTCCCCAAACATAGGTGTAGTCCACCGGTTTTTTGATGTTGCCGTTCTTGCGCTCAGCCAGCCGCACATAATCACGGGCATCTTTTACATAGCTTTCGTAGAGCCGTGGGTTAACCGGGTTCGGCAAGATCTGGTCTATGCCGCGGCCGGTCATCACATCCCCGCAAAGGAACAGTTTCAGCGTATCGGCAGGAGTTTGCTGCATAGCAAAAGAGGTTTGGCGGCGGTTCAAGGGCTTTGAGTTACCTGCTGTTGGGCTACGGCCCCAGCACAGCAGGCAAAGCCCCCACATCAGAAGGATAGAAGTATGGGCAGCTAGGGGATCTCTTTTTTCCATTGGTTCATGAACTCCAGTGCCTCCTCGTCGGTCAGGTTGTAAAAGTTGTAGTATACCTGCGACACCCCTGTGTAGAAATCCGGCGTTTCCAGTATCACCACCTCATCCGCCTCGTCCAGCAGCTCCCGCTTTTTGTCGCGCCCCGAAACCGGCGCGGCCACCACTATTCTGGCCGCGCCCATGTGCCGGCACATCCGGATGGCGGCAAATACCGTGGAACCCGTAGCGATGCCATCATCCACCAACAGCACCGTTTTTCCTTTCAGCGCTGGCAGCGGCTCGCCCTGCCGCAGGGCCTGCACCCGCCGCACGATCTCCTTTTGCTGCTGCTCCTTCAGTTTGGCTATCATCTCGTTCGACAATCCGGACTGCGCCTCCGGGTTCAGGTAAACGCTACCGTCCTCTGCAATCGCGCCGACGGCATACTCAGGGTTGGTGGGGTGGCCCAGCTTTCGGGCTACTAGCAGCGAGAGGTCAGCGTGCAGGTGCTTGGCAACATAGTAAGCCGTCTCGGCGCCTCCCCTGGGTATGCCGAGCACGATGGCGCCCGTGTCTTTATACTTCTCCAGCGCTTTTGCCAGCTGCTGGGCAGCGTCTTTTCTGTCTTTAAACATGCCCTTTCTGTTAAGTATGGTTTCTGATGAAGCGCCACCGGCTGCACTTTGCCGCTGAATGAGGTGGCTATACTTTAGGTATTTACGTTTACATAATTTTTAGGTGAAATATTTTAAACCAACTCATCCATTTGATTCAACTTAAGATCCATTTCTAACACGTATGCTTTCCTTTTCCGTCAGCGGCACCTATGCAGACCTGTATGAGATAACCATGGGTCAGACCTATTTTCTGGAGGGCCGTCATGCGGAAACAGCCTGCTTCGACTACTTTTTCAGGAAGATTCCGAACAACGGCGGCTACGTGCTTTTTGCCGGCCTGCACGACCTGCTGGAGGCGCTGGAAGGCCTGCAGTTTACTGACGAAGACATAGCCTACCTGCAGGAACTGCGGCTACACCCGGATTATCTTGATTTCCTTAAAAGCTTCCGGTTTAAAGGCACGCTGCATGCGCCCCCCGAAGGCGAAGTGATTTTTCCGCATAGCCCGATCGTTCGCGTGGAGGGCACCCTGTTGGAGACGCAACTCATCGAAAGCCTGCTGCTCAACATCCTGAACTTTGCATCGTTGGTGGCTACTAAGGCATCGCGCATCCGTCAGGTGGCCGGCAACCGCACCCTAAGCGATTTCGGTTTGAGAAGGGCACACGGCCCGGGCGCAGTGCTGGCGGCAAGAGCGGCTGTGGTCGGCGGCTTTAACTCCACCAGTAACACCTATGCCGCGCTAAAGTATGGCATTCCGGCTGCCGGCACCATGGCACACTCTTTTATCGAAAGCTATGATGCTGAACTGGAGGCATTCCGCGCCTTTGCCCGCTCCCGCCCTGACGATTGCATCTTTCTGGTGGATACCTATCATACCCTGCAAAGCGGCGTCCCGAACGCTATAACGGTGGCAAAAGAGCTGGAGGCGCAGGGGCACAAAGCCGTTGGCATCCGGCTCGATAGCGGCGACCTGGCCTATTTGGCAAAGGCAGCCCGCAACATGCTCAACGAGGCCGGTTTTCCCTATGTCAAGATCATCACCTCCAACCAACTGGACGAGTTCGTGATCAGGAGCCTGCTGGAGCAACAGGCTCCAATTGACGTGTTTGGCGTGGGTACCAAGCTGGTGACCGGTGCCCCTGACGCTGCGCTGGATGGCGTGTACAAACTAGCCATGGCCGCCGGCAAAGCTCGCCTGAAGTTATCTGAGTCGAAGGAGAAGACAACGTTGCCCGGCATAAAGCAGGTGCTGCGGACGCTGGATGAGGAGGGGAAATTTTACGGGGCCGATGCCGTTATACTTGCTTCTGAAGGCAACCACGCAGACCTGATACGGCATCCTGTGGAAGAAGAAAGGCAGCTGTACCTGCGCGACTGCCGGCAGGAGCCGCTACTGCAGAAGGTGATGGAGAACGGCCAACGCACTGCTGCCCCGCCCGCCCTGGCTGAAACGGCTGCCTATGCTCAAAAGCGGCTCCGTCAGCTGCCCGAGGAGTATAAACGGCTTGAAAACCCGCACCTGTACAAAGTGGGCATCAGCCCGCAGCTTTGGGAGCTGCGGGAGCAGCTAAAAGCGCATTTCCATAAATAAAACTGCTTCCGCGCATTCTTAAAGTATGAGCCCCATACTTTTAATGGCCCATTTTGTTTAACCTATAGTTCATCTTATACTTCTCGTTAGCCCTGCCATGTAGCGCATGGTTAAACAATTTTGCATTTCAGCTGTCATACCTAGCAAGGGTATCCCCCGGCAAGTGCTGCGGGTATGCTTTAGCATGATCACTTCCTAACCATATATTGAACGCAATGAGCAGCAATACCAAAAAGCTGAAAGACACACCGTTTTCTGTGCTGGACCTTGTACCGATTTTAGAGGGAAAAACAGCTTCAGATTCTTTTAAAACCAGCCTGGACCTGGCGCAGCACGTCGAGGATTGGGGTTATAAACGCTATTGGCTGGCCGAGCACCACAACATGGCAGGCATCGCCAGTTCCGCCACCGTGGTCCTGATCGGCCACATTGCCGGCGGCACCAAAACTATCCGGGTCGGCTCCGGGGGCATCATGCTGCCAAACCACGCGCCGCTGGTAGTGGCCGAGCAGATCGGCACGCTGGAGTCGCTGCACCCGGGGCGTATAGACCTGGGGCTGGGCCGCGCCCCCGGCACCGACCAACTCACTGCCATGGCCCTGCGCCGCGACCTGCAAGGCAATACCGAGGATTTCCCGAAACATGTGCAGGAGCTGCTGTATTACCTGGGGCCGGAAGACCCGGAGGCAAGGGTGCGCGCCGTGCCTGGCCAGGGGCTGAACGTGCCGATCTGGCTGCTTGGCTCCAGCACCTACAGCGCACAGCTGGCAGCCATGCTGGGCCTGCCCTTCGCCTTTGCCAGCCACTTTGCCCCGGCCGCCCTTATGGCTGCCCTTAAAGTATACCGCGACACGTTTCAGCCCTCTAAGCACTTGCAGGAGCCGTACGCCGTTGCTTGCATTAACGCGGTAGTGGCCGACACCGATGCGGAGGCAAACAAGCTGGCCACTACGCTTTACCAATCGTTTCTGAACGTGATCCGAGGCACGGCAAAGCCACAGAAGCCGCCCGTAGAAAGTATGGAGGGGCTTTGGGATGCCTCCGAAAAGTATGCCGTGCAGCAAATGCTCCGCTATACGTTCATCGGCGACCAAGCCACCGTAAAAGAAGACCTGCAGGCTTTCCTGGATGACACGCAGGTAGATGAGCTGATGTTTGCCTCGCACATTTACGACCACCAGGCCCGGCTACGCTCTTACGAGCTGCTGGCCCAGCTTGGCCAGCAAGCGTAAGGAATATTCCATGAACGCGGGGCACTCTTTTTAGGATAAATAGAGTGCCCCGCTTTTTTGTGGCTCCTTCCTACTAAAATCCGTAAGTATGATAGCTAATAACACAACTTACTGATTTTAATATAAGGTATGGAAACCAATGTATGCCAAACCGTGGAAGTCTCCAGCCCCTCTTTTCAGGCTGGCGAGGAGATTCCGCAAAAGTTCACCTGCGACGGTGAAGACATTAACCCTGCCCTGGAAATAGGCGACCTGCCTGACAACACATTAAGCCTGGTGCTGATCGTAAGCGACCCCGATGCCCCAAGCGGCAACTGGACGCATTGGCTGATGTGGAACATCCCTCCGCTTCACACGATAGAGGAGGACAGCGCCCCCGGCACCGTCGGCACGAATGATTTTGGAAACACCCAGTATGGCGGTCCCTGCCCCCCTATCGGCACGCACCGCTATTTCTTCAGAGTCTACGCCCTGGATACCACTCTTACCTTAAAAGAAGGTAGCCGCGTGGAGGATGTATACCAGCAGATGGAAAACCATATTGTGGGCGCCGGTCAGCTTATGGGCGTGTACAGCCACTAAAACCTACGTGGCGCAGCAAGGGCTTGCGGTGAGATAGTTGCCTGGTATAGTGTATTTGCGCTATATTACCTTCATGAAAAGACCTCTCTACCTCCTGCTGCAGCTGTGCCTGCTCTTTGTTTCCACGGTTGCACTTGCCGGTAATGCTGCCCCTCGCGTCATTATAGGCGCTGAGCGCCTGTTCACTCCCGAGTTTCTGCCCCTCATCAAAGGCAAGCGCATCGGGCTTGTGACCAACCATACCGGTTTGTTGCCGGATGGCCGGCACCTGGTGGATGTGCTGCATGAACGCCCGGATGTAAAGCTCACGACGTTATTCGGCCCGGAGCATGGCATCCGTGGCGACCAGGATTCCCATGTGGCCAGCGGCACCGATGCCAAAACCGGGCTGCCGGTGGTTTCGCTGTATGGCAAGGTGCGCAAACCCACTCCGGAAATGCTGCAAAACGTAGACGTGCTTATCTTTGACATACAGGATATCGGCGCGCGCTTTTACACCTATATCGCCACGATGAACCATGTACTGGAGGCCGCAGCTGAGCAAGGCAAACCCTTTATCGTGCTCGACCGTCCGAACGCCATAGGCGGTATCTATGTTGATGGCCCGGTAGGCGGCAAGGTTGGAGAGCCTGTGACAGGCGTAGCCCAACTGCCGGTGGTGCACGGCATGACAGTTGGCGAACTGGCCACCATGTTTAACGGTGAACGCGCCAAACGCAAAATGCCGCAGGCAAAGCTCACCGTAATCCCGATGCAGCACTACACACGCCAGCAGTGGTATGATGACACGCAGCTGCCGTGGGTAAAACCCTCCCCCAACATGCTGACGCTTACCACCGCTACCGTATACCCCGCCACTTGCCTGCTGGAGGGCACCAACATCTCCGAGGCCCGTGGCACCCTGCACCCTTTTGAGCGCATCGCGACCCCGTGGGTAGACAGCAAGAAGCTAGCAGACCAATTGAACGGCTATGGGCTGAAGGGCGTCACCTTCCGTCCTGTTTCTTTTGTGCCGGATAGTATAGTGGACGGCATTAAAATCTACCCTCCGAAATTTATGGGAGAGCAGTGCACCGGCGCCGAAATGGTGGTGACAGACCGCAACGCCTTTGCTTCAGCCAAAGCCGGCGTATACATCCTGCATGCCCTAAAAACTTTATACCCCGAGCAGCTGGAGTGGCGCGAGGGTCGCATGGACCGGCTGTGGGGCACCCCGAAGGTGCGCGAGCAGTTGCAGGCAGGCGTTGCGCCGGAGGAGATCGTAAAACAGTGGGATAAAGACCTGGAGCGTTTCAAAAAAGTGCGTAAAAAGTACCTGCTGTATTAGGTCGGATACGATCAACTTATAAAGTATAAAAGCAAGCCTTCTTATGAAAAAGCACCTCCTTCTTTCGCTGTTCACGGCGCTGTGCCTTGGCGCGCAGGCGCAGGACAATAACTGGACCTGGGGCGGCCCCTTAGACCCGGCGCAAGCTACGTTTGATGTGAAGCATTACACATTGCGGCTGCAAATAGCTCCGGATGAACATAAAATAGGCGGCTCTGCCGATGCCACGGTAGAACTTATAGCTCCTACCGATAAGATCAGGCTGAATCTGATTGATGCCTATACTGTGAGCGGCGTGAAGGTAAACGGGAAAAAAGCCAAGTATACCCGAGGCACAGACCTGCTGGATGTGGAGTTGAAGCGGATTTACCAGCCGGGCCAACGGGTGACCGTGACGGTTGCCTATGCAGGTACCCCGCCCGAGGCGATTAACCCGCCCTGGCAGGGAGGCTTTACCTTTAGCACAGACTCGAACGGCAAGCACTGGATCGGCCTGTCGTCGCAGAACGAGGGAGCCAAGATCTTTATGCCCTGCAAAGACCATCCATCTGATGAGCCGGACGAGGGCGTGGAGCAGTTTATCTCGGTGCCTGCCCCTTACCAGGTAGCGGCCAACGGTGTGCTCGTTTCGGAGAAGAAGAAAGGCGACCAGATCACCTACCACTGGAAAACCGACTACACCATCAACAACTACGGCATTAACTTTACGGTGGGCGACTTTGCCGTTACCCGTCGCAATTATACGACCGTGGAGGGAAATACGGTGCCGATGGTGCTATACCTGCTGCGCCAGAATGCAGAGAAGGCGCCAGAGTTGATGAACATACTGGAGATCAGCCTGAAAACACAGGAGAAATACTTTGGCGAGTACCCGTTCCGGAAAGAGAAAGTGGGGATTGTGGAGACGCCATACCTGGGGATGGAGCACCAGACGATAAACGCCTATGGCAACAAGTTCCGGTTTACCAAAGTTGGCGACGCGCCCTACGACCACCTGCTGCACCACGAGCTGGGCCACGAGTGGTGGGGCAACAAAGTGAGTGTGAAAGACTGGGCAGATTTCTGGGTACAAGAGGGCCTCTGCACCTACGGCGATTGGCTGTTTGTGGAGGAGCATGCCGGCCACGAGGCATACATGCGGCACGTAAAGCTGATAGCCAAGAACATCCCAAACCGCAACCCGATCATCATCCGCGACAATAACGTGGATTCGGATGAGGCTTACCACGGTGAAATCTACTCCAAAGGTGCTTACGTGATGCACTCGCTCCGCTACATGCTCGGTGACGAAGTCTTCTTCCGCACCCTGAAAAGCTTTATCATGAGCCCCGTTTATACCTATGAAAACCAGGTTAAAACTGCCGACCTGCAAAACTTCATCTCCAAAGAAACTGGCAAAGACATCAAGCCTTTCTTCGACCTGTACCTGCGCACTACCGAGGTGCCGGAGGTGGTAGTGGAGCAAAAGTCCGGAAACCGCTACACGATCCGTATCCCGAACATCAGCTTTACCCTGCCAATGGATGTGACAACCGACGCCGGCACCCAACGCCTGGAGCTCTCGAGCAAGCCAGTGGAGGTAAGCTCTACCACTGCCCCGGAAATTGATGCAGATGGATGGTATCTGAAAAGTGTGGTGATGGGGGAAGGTACGCTGTAGTTTTACTCGTCCAACCACCCCTGCCCCTCCGAGATACGCTCGCTACCTTCGAACTCGCGTTCTCGGTAGTCCAAGGAGGGGAATTCTGCCGATGATTACCTCACCGCTAACCCCTCCCGAGAGGGGAATTTACTCTGGCCCTCCCATCTATCGAGGTCCTAAAAGTATAAGATACAACTGTAGTTTTGAAAGACTGAGGATAAAAACTGCCAGAAAGTATAGCTAGAAAACGGTGTTCAATGTAGTATAAAACAGGTCAACATACCCACCCAGACAACTACTTTCAAAAATCAAACAACAAACCCTATACCTCCTGCTCCCGTTCCTGTTGGATTAGAAGTATAAACCATCAGCAAAGAACATTGGAAAGTATAGAAACAAAACAACCTGCAAAGCAAACAGACCAGCTGGTCAGGGAGCAACTGGCAGAGCTATTGAAGGGAGGCTTTGCCCCAAACGTGATCCTGTTGCGGGAGTTTGACTATAAAAAAGCCGACATCCTGCTCGACGGGCTCCACTTCTCGGCCTGGATCCTGCTGGGACACATCCGGGCGCGGCACCAGACGCTGCTGCGCTTTATGCAGCACCCGCACGAGGATATTGATGTTTGGCCTGATGCGCACTGGCCCGAAAACCATAAACCGCAGAGCGAAGAGGAATGGAACAAGGCCATTGATGCCTACGCGCAGGAACTGCAGGAAATGATAGCGCTCATCAAAGACCCTGCAACGGCTCTTTTTGAAGTGCGGCCAAACGGCAAAACCGTTTCCTGGGCCGCCATGACGGCGCTGCACCACACCGGCTACCACATCGGGCAGCTAAAGACCATTGGCCGGCAGCTGGGGGTTTGGTAACCTTTACTCCTGATACAGCGGCTGTTGCGAGGTGATGATTTCCTGTATCAACTCCTCAAAATCCTGGTGCGGCGGCTCAGGGCTATAGCTCATGGACTCCCCTTTATATTGCGGATAATTCAGGCAACGGATCAGCGGACCGGCGATAACGTCAGCCTGCTCTGCCTGCGCATCCGTCAGCTGGTCCATCCAATAACCCGACTGGCCTTTTTTCAGGTGCTTCGGGTTTTTGCTTTTGAGCGTGGCAAAACTCATGGCCTCCTGCAGCTCCTCCCGCTCTTTCTCGCTCAGGTCCACTTCCAGGTAATCAAGCAGGCGCGCCAGCTCCCCCTGAAAATCGAGCAGGAAACCTTCGTAAAAAGCTATGTGGATGTTGTGCTCGCGGCTGTAGCGCAGGTGGTCAAACACGTGCCATACCCACTCCAGCATCAGCTCCTCAAAATGGGCCTCCAGGTACTGTTGCGGGTCTGTTAGCTCCTGCGGGTAATACTTCAGCATATACTCCGACGTATAGTATTTAGCCGCAGAAATGGCACGGTCGCGGGGGTCGCGCACAATGTATACTTTCTTATCGAAGAGGCTGAACAGTTCCCCGCTGCGCTTGCAGATGGGCGAGTGCGTCCATACATGATCGGTCTGTTCCACATAGTCTGCGATACTTTCCAGTGGCATCCGGAAAATGCTGCTGATGCGGTAACTGTACTGCAGGTCGGTTACGTCCAGCACATCGATGCTGGCTTGGCTGGGGTAGTTCAGCTCCCAGGTTTTTGCCAGCTCATAAATCGGCTGCCGCTGTATAAAGCTCGTGACCGTATGTCCGCTTCGCTGCATGACCTGCTGCAAGATCTGATAAAGCCAAAAGTTGCCGCATTTGGGGGCGCCGCCCTGTAAAATTTTCATCCTATTCTGCCTTGAGTATACTTCGTTGGGCTGCTATACGGCTTTTTGGCTATTGTTGCCGTACAAGTTCATCGGAAGTATGGGATTTATACTTTGATTTGACCCCACACCATGGAGAGCAACTATGAAAAACATCTATCCTTTTAAATCGAAAGTATGCCACGCGCAACGCCGCCAACTGATGCAGCAGGAGTCCCGCCTGTTCTGGCTCACCGGCCTCTCCGGTTCGGGCAAAAGCTCGCTGGCGCTGCGGCTGGAGCACTACCTTTTTCAGCAAGGATATAAAGTATACCTGCTGGATGGCGATAACGTACGCAACGGCCTGTGCCGCGACCTGAGCTTTACGGAAACAGACAGAAAGGAGAACATGCGCCGGGTGGCCGAAGTGGCAAACCTGATGCTGGATGCTGGCTTGGTGGTGATTTGTGCCTTTATCTCGCCTTATGCCGCAGAGCGGGAGCTGGTTCGGCAGATCGTGGGGCAAGAGCGATTTTCCGAAGTGTACGTCAGCTGCCCGCTGCAGGTGTGCGAGCTGCGCGATACCAAAGGGCTGTATGCCAAAGCACGGGCCGGCAAAGTGCAGAACTTCACCGGCATCAGCGCCCCTTACGAAGCGCCCTCCGCGCCGGACCTTATACTTGCAACAGACAATGAATCCATCGAAGCATCCTTGCAAAAACTGATTAGCTTTGCAGCACCACAGCTGCAGCTGCAGCCCCCAATGAGGGTGGCGGCAGGAGAATGATACCTGCTATACTTTAAAGCCGCCTCTGTTTATACCACTGTACGCAACGCATACATCGCCATGAAAAGCCCGCACACGCCTGACGTAGCCGCCCTCCTGCAATCCGCCAAAGCAGCAGCCCTGGAAGCCGGCGCTGCCATACTTCAGATTTATGAATCGGGGCAGGTGGAGGCCACCTTGAAAGCAGATGACTCTCCCCTGACAAAAGCAGACCGCGCCGCGCATGCGATTATCACCAGGCACCTATCTGAAACGGGCTTGCCCATACTTTCGGAAGAAGGAAAACAGCAGCCATACGAGCAGCGGAATAAGTGGGATTGGTACTGGCTGGTGGACCCGCTGGATGGCACGAAGGAATTTCTGAAGCGCAACGGGGAGTTTACCGTGAACATTGCCCTGATGCAGGGGCAAAAACCTGTTGGCGGCGTTATTTACGCGCCTGTGCTCAGGAGCCTGTATGTTGGCTCTACCCAAACCGGCGTTACGAAGGAAACTAACGGCGCAGTAGCGCACCTGAGCCCCTTGCCCACGCCTCATACCCTCTCTTCGCTGGAACAAAAACCTCACTTCAGTGTGGTGGCCTCGCGCACGCACCTTAGCCCCGAGACAGCAGATTTCATAAAGCGGTTTCCGGGAGCAGACACGCTAAGTATGGGCAGCTCGCTTAAGTTTATGCTTTTAGCCGAAGGCAAAGCAGACCTCTACCCCCGCTTCGCCCCGACCATGGAGTGGGATACCGCCGCCGCGCACGCAATTCTGAATGCCCTGAACAGGGGCATTTTTCAGGAGGACTTAAAGAAGGAACTAACCTACAACAAACCGGACCTCCTCAACCCCAGCTTCATCGCCCTCTAACCGCGCCAGTTTTTTACCTGAAGATTTCTCCGTAACTTATACTTCCGGCAGCGGACTCTAGCGCGGCAGGCCTCCGCTAGGCACTCAAAAAGCAACAACCACAACATCTAACCATGACCAACTACAGAAAACTACGCCGTTTATTGCCGGCCATACTTCTTACCGCTGTCGCCTGCCAGGGCAATACGGAGAAGGTGCAGGATGACGTGACCTATGACCTGCAGGTACGGAACGCAAAAGTGGTGGACGGGACAGGCACTGCGCCCTATATGGCAAACCTGCTGATAGGCGCCGATACCATTGCGGTGATAGACCAGGATACTGCCCATACCTACAAGGCCCGCAAAACCATAGACGCGGCTGGAATGGTGGTGGCACCCGGTTTTATCGATACCCATGCGCACGGAGACCCAATCAAAGAGCCTGATTTCAAGAACTTCCTGGCGATGGGCGTTACCACTATTTGCCTGGGGCAGGATGGCTTCAGCCATAACAACAAAGACATGGGCGCCTGGATGGACTCTGTGGATGCAGCCAAACCGGGCGTGAATATTGCCATGTTTGCCGGTCATAACTCGTTGCGCGTGCTGTCGGGGGCCATGTACCAGAAGCAGCCCGCAGAAGAGCACATGAAAGCCATGGAGCAACTGGTGGCCGATGCCATGGATGCCGGCTGCTACGGCCTGACCACTGGCCTGGAGTATAACCCCGGCTACTACGCCTCCAGCGGCGAGCTCAACAGGCTGGCCAAAGTAGTGGGCGCTAAAGGCGGCCTTGTGATGAGCCACATGCGCAGCGAAGATGATAATCTGGTAGAAGCCTCGATTCGGGAACTGCTGGAACAAGGGAAGTACTGCCCGGTACACGTGTCGCACATAAAAGTAGTGTATGGCAAAGGCAAGGAGCGGGCACGCCAAGTGCTGCAGCTTTTAGACAGCGCCCGCCAGAGCGGCACTAAAGTAACCGCCGACCTCTACCCTTACACGGCCAGCTACACCGGTATTGCCATCTTATTTCCCGACTGGGCAAAATCGCCATATAATTACAAAGAGGTGCTGCAGACCCGCCGCGAAGAACTGAAGGAGTACATGCGCAAAAAGATTCAGCAGCGCAACGGCCCTGAAGCGACACTCATTGGATCGGGCAAGTATACCGGCAAAAACCTGGCGCAGATTGCTCAGGAACTGAAAAAACCTTATGAAGACGTGCTGGTAGATGACATTGGCCCTTACGGAGCCAGCGGCGCCTACTTTATCATGAATGAGGAACTGCAGGAAGAACTGATGCTGGACCCGCACGTGATGATCTGCACCGACGGCAGCCCGAGCATGCACCACCCGCGCGGCTACGGCGCCTTTGCCAAGGTTCTGGAAACGTACGTGCAGCAAAAGAAACTGCTGCCCCTGCAGGAGGCTATCCATAAAATGACGGCCCTGCCCGCCCAAACCATCGGCCTTGCGAAACGGGGAACGCTAAAGCAAGGCTATAAGGCTGATGTGCTCATCTTTGATCCGGCAGCGGTGAAAGAGACAGCCACTTACGAAAAGCCTGACCAACTGGCCACGGATTTCCGCTATGTGCTGCTTGGTGGCAAGGTGGTAAAAGAGGGTGATACGTTCACAAGCGACAGGCAAGGCAGCGTACTGCGCAAAGTTGTGCAGCAGTAAATATAGCGGCACTTACCCATACGTTAACGGAGGCAGGAAAAAACCTGCCTCCGTTATTTTTTTGGTGAAACGACAGAATCCTCCGCCTTTGTAGCAAGCTAGAAGACCCGCAGCACCCTGTAAACCCGGAGCAGTTGGTTAGCGCTGCTCCGCCGCTTGCTGCTTTTTCAGCTTTCCGCTTATCAACTCGCCAATTTGCATCAGGTGCGCCTTCTCCTCTTCTGTGAAATCATACGGCACAGGCTTGGCAATGCCCAAGGTGCCGTACAGTTGTCCCTCCAACATCATCGGCGCGGCAATGGAGCCTTCCACTTTTGTTTCTTTGGCGGCAGGCCTTGCCACCCCCGAGTTGTCCGTCTGCAGGTTGCACATCTCCACAGGCTGCTTCCGCTCGGCAGCTATACCGGCCATCCCCTTTCCGATCGGGATAGCCTGCATTTTCGGCAGCAGAAAATCAGGGATGCCCTGGTAGGCCTGCAGCGCCAGCATGCCCGTATTTTTATCTAAGGTATGGATGGTGCCGGTGGAGCATCCGAAGGCGCTAATCACATCCTCCAGAAGCTGTTGCCAGCCTTGAAGCCCTTCTTCCTGCTGAAGCTTTGAAATGATATCCGTTGAAGTAATGGTCATGAATTTTAGTGTTGGTTATACTTGTTATACTGAAGTAGCGTGTCCTGAGGAGGGTTTTACACCCCTAAAGGAAGCAGCAACATGCGCACAAGGGGCAGTCTGCAACTCCTTTGGCGAATAATCGCCCGGCTAATAAATAAAGCCTCCAATAACTAAGGCAGTCGTACGCTACGTATGTAAGTATAATATTAAAACTGAAATTAAACGAAAACAAACTTAGGATTATGAAGATTTCACTAAAACCACTCCGCGAGCAGGTCATCGTTATTACGGGCGCCTCCAGCGGTATAGGATTGGCAACGGCTCGCGCAGCGGCTAAAAAAGGCGCTAAACTGGTGTTGGCCTCCCGCAACGAGGAGGCGCTGGCAAATGTAGAGGAGCAGATTAAGACGGAAGGCGGCGAGGCCATACATTTGGTAGCAGACGTAGGCCGCCGCGAGGACGTGCAGCGCATTGCTGAAACTGCCATTCGCCATTTCGGCGGCTTCGACACCTGGATAAACAACGCGGGTGTTTCCATTTACGGTAAGCTCTCCGAGGTGAGCGAGGAAGACAGCCGCCGCCTGTTCGACACGAACTTCTGGGGTGTGGTGTCGGGCTCTTTGATGGCGGCCGATCATCTGCGCAACCGCGGTGGGGCCATCATCAACCTGGGCAGCGAGCTATCGGACGTGGCCATTCCGCTGCAGGGCATGTACTCGGCTAGCAAGCATGCCGTAAAAGGATTCACCGATGCTTTACGGGCTGAGTTGGAAGAAGACGAGGCACCGGTTTCCGTAACACTGATCAAGCCTGCCGGCATTAACACACCTTACACCGAGCATGCCCGAAACTATACGAATAAAGAGCTCACCTTGCCACCACCGGTATACGCGCCCGAAGAAGTGGCCTATGGCATCCTGTACGCCGCCGAACACCCAGAGCGCGACATCTTTATAGGCAGCGGCTCCAAGTTGATGAGCAGCCTGAACAAGTATGCGCCAAGCCTGGTAGATTGGGTAAACAAGAAATTTATGACTAACATGCAGCTCCGCGATAAACCTGCCAAACACAAGGATGGCTCTCTGCACGCCCCGGGCGCTGACGGCCATGTGCACGGCAATTACGAAGGGCATGTAATGAAGACGAGCCTTTATACCCGCGCCTCGGTGCACCCTGCCGTAACTGGTGCCGTGGTTGCGGCCGCTGCGGGCGCGGCCACTATGGCCTTGCTTGGCAAACAGCGTCAGAAAAAGCAGCAGAATCATCAGAAGGGAGGGGCTACGCTTTAGCCAGATATTAGAGAACTTCTCATAAACACTGCCTCTGCAGCTACGCGGGGGCAGTGTTTAATTTATAATTTAAGTATAATTTCTTTTGCTTTTAAACTGTATTCGGCTGCAAAGCGCAAATTAAAAGCCAATTTAAAACCTTTGCCTGCCTAACACCCGTAAAAAACAAGGTAAGCAATAAAAACCAGGTTGTCTGCTGTATATAGCAGCGCGGCCTCTTATGTTTGACTAAATAAAACTAATATGAAAAAGCTACTTTTTGCATTTGCTATCACCTTCGGCTCACTTAGTATGTACTCCTGCGGAGGCAACGAAGGAATGACTAATGGGGAAGCAGATGGAACTGTAATCGATACTGACACAACCGTCTCAGAGTTGGAGGTAGAGAGAACAGTTCAGGATATTGACACGACAGTAGAAACAGAGACAGAAACCATAGAGCCTGAAAACAACGATCAGTAAAATCAGGTTTAAAGTATAAGGCAGGGCAGCCCGGCTAATTTAGCTGTGGCTGCCCTGCCTTTTTTAGATGCGTTTGTCCAGGTCTTTGCCGAGGTCCCTCACCTGCTTCATAAAATCCTCAATGGTGCTGTCGGAATAGGTGCCATAGGCATCTGAGAGGCTTCCTTTCAGTCCTGATTTTGTTTCCAGCACATACAGGATGCTCATGTCGTCGGGGTTGCTTTCGCCCTCAAAGCGGTAAAAATTCACTATCCGGACGTCCTCCGGCCCGAACTGCTGGTTGCCGTCCATGGTACACAGCATGCCGGCCTCATTTACTTTGAAGTCGGTTGTGTAGCCCTCGCTGCGCAAATCTGCCAGTACTTTTACCAAAGGCGTTAATTCTGTCTTATCTTCCATTTTCTAAGTTATATCGCTTGATGTCTTCCTTACACCTAACCTGTTGAAATAGTTGTGCCGGGGATCGGCTACCGAGTATAAAATTCCTTTTTCTGATGAGCGACAGGATCAGGGCGTAATAACGATCTTGCCAGTGGTATGCTGCGTCTGAATCTGCTTCATCGCTTCCACGGTTTCATCCAACGTATACTTTTTGCTGACCGGCACATGCAGTTGCCCAGCCTCCGTTAGCTCCCGCAGTATGTCCAGCTGCCGCGTGTTAGGCTCTACAAACACATAGCTGAAGTCTATGGACGGATCGAGGTCTGTGCCGTGGTTGAGGATGGAAACCAGCTTTCCGTTGGGCTTCAGGGCTTGCAGGCTTTGCATCAGGGTTTCGCCGCTGGCACAGTCAAATATCAAGTCTACTCCTCCTGGCAGTAGCTGCTTCACCGCCTCCCCCACATGCGTGTCTTTATAAGTTATTGTATAATCGGCGCCCAAGTTGCGCATATACGCATGGTTTTGCGCGCTGGCCACGCCAACCACGGTGGCCCCTTTTACTTTGGCCAGTTGTATGGCCATGCTCCCCACACCTCCCGATGCCCCGAGTATCAGCACCGACTGCCGGTCCTGCAGCTGTCCTGCATCAAACAGCGACTGAAAGGCCGTCAGCCCTACCAGCGGTATGCCCGCTGCTTCCTCCCACGACACGTTTAGCGGCCTGCCGGTAAGGTAACTTTCAGGCAGCACAATGTATTCGGCAAAAGTGCCATACTGCACCACCGGCCTTCTGGCATAGGCGTATACTTGCTCTCCCACGTTAAACCTTCTGGCGCTGTAGCCACGCTCCACTATCTCACCGGCTACGTCCCAGCCTGGTATAACCGGAAACTGAGTTGGTAAAAAATCTTTCAGGTATCCTTCGCGCACGGCATAGTCTACTGGGTTCACGCCGGCGGCCTTTATCCGCACCATCACCTCCCCCTCCCCTGGCTCGGGCACATCTATAGTTTGCACATGCACATTCTCCGGGCCGCCAAACGTGTTATACACGGCCGCTCTCATTTGTTTTGCCATAGTTTATAAGTTTTGGGTACATCGGCAGCAAAAGCCGCCATACTTTATAGGGATGGTACATGTAACAGGCGCCGGAGGTTATGCAGAAGAGGATAACAAATGCGCCATCTATAGGGAAAGGTGTAAATGAAGCTCCACAGTAGATCTTAAACCGAGGAGCGCCCTACAGGGAATCGACAAAAGCGCGCAGCTCCGTATACACCTTTGCCAGCTTTTTAGGAGGATAATGCCCGTTCAGGCCGCTTGGGTTGGGCAACACCCACAGCTTGGTATGCCCGATGGTCTGCTCCTGCAGCCCGATGTCTGCGGTTGGTCTGCCGAATGCCACCCGATAGGCGCTCAACCCCAACAGGGCCAGCACCTGGGGCTGGTACAGAATTACCTTCTCTACCAGCTCTATTCCGCCTTCTATCAGCTCTGCTTTGTTTAACTCTGCCGCGTTGGCCGTTGCCCTGCTCACCACATTGGTAATGCCATAGCCAAGCTGCAGCAATTCCTGCTCCTGGTGCGGTTCAAATTTTACGGGTGTGAAACCTGCCGCATGCAGCGTTGGCCAGAAACGGTTGCCGGGGCGGGCAAAGTGGTGCCCCTTAACAGCTGTGTACAGGCCGGGGTTGATGCCGCAGAAAAGTACTTTCAGGTCTGGCTCCAGTATATCGGCTACAGTTTTGCCGGCGGCAGCGGCAAGCTCTTCTTTGGTTGGGCTTTTAGTAATTAGCATACCTCTGTTTTACTCATAGTAGCGGCATACGGTTATACTTTTATGCCTTAATTCCTGAAAGCTGCCCCTGTGGCTTGCTTGCTCATACTTGCACGCTAATCATCTTATTTATACTTATTTACGTAGCCACATGTATGGAACTACTCGTTGCAAACCAGTCGACAAGGCTGTACACCGTTACCTACCCTAACGCCGGCAAGGAAACCGTCATCCTGCTGCACGGAGGACCGGGTGTGCCCGACGGCCTGGAGCCGGTGGCAGAGCTGCTTCACCAGAATTATCAGGTCATCACCTTTCACCAGCGCGGCACGCTTAGCTCCCCCTGTTATGCCAACAAGTATACTGTAGAGCGGTATCTCTCCGACATCGACAGCATAGCAGAGCGCTTTAAACTGGAAAAATTTCACTTGTTCGGCCACTCCTGGGGCGGCCTGTATGCGCAGCTGTACGCGTACCAGAATCCGCAGCGGATTCGTAGCCTGTTCCTTTGCAGCCCGGCCTCGGGCACCGGCGGCCAGTGGCGCGAAACCGTCGCCGAGGTCATCGCTTTTAACAAAAGGAAAAGCACTGGCAAAGAGTGGTATAGTATGATAAAGAATGGCATACTTGGGGTACTGGGCAGCGACAGCGCTTACGAAAAGCTGTTTACGCAATTCTGCCTCAACATCAACAAAGGCTACGAGGTCAGCAACCCGGTGCCCGTTATGGTAGACCATATTGTGGCCAGAGCCATCAATAAAACGAATGTTGCGCTTCTGAAGGAGCCGATCCTGGAGCCTATGGTGGATCAGGGCTTTAAGGTAACAATAACCTATGGGGAGGATGATATCTTCGGCGACAGTATGCGCTACGTCAAAGAGCGTTATCCTTACGCTCAATTTGAGACGATACCCACAAGCGGGCACTTCCCCTGGCTGCACAACCCCGAAGTCTTTAACGAAACGCTAAAAAGCCACTTCAGCATTGCGCATGCCTCACCAGATAAAGTTACCAGCCAATAAGTATAAAAGCCGCTCAGGCACGCGACAAAGTATAAAGTATTAAACGACGGAAAAGCGCTGCCATCGCTTCAGAGGCTCTCCCTTAGGCCTCCTGCTTCTCCTCTAACTGAAAGAGCGCGCTCAGGCCGTTCAGCAATGCTTCGGACTCGCCGCGCATACAGGCAGCTTTCAACTCGATGGCCGGCAGCTTGACGATTTTGTTCAGCATGCTTTTGGTAATGGCTTCCACCGCAGCCCTTTCAGCCTCGCCCAGGTTTTTCAGGTAGCGCGCCATTTCCCGCTGCCTGATTTCCTCCAAGCGGTTCTTGAACTGCTGCAGGGCAGGCGACATAGCCATTTCCCTGGCCCAGGCCAGAAACTCAGCCATCGACTCCTGCACGATTTGCCTTACAGAAGCCACAGCTGCTAACCGTTTCTCCAGTGCTGCGGTGGCGCGGTTGCGGATGTTGTCGATGTTGCGTACGTGCACGCCCTCCAGCGTTTCCAGCTCGGCATCAATGCTGCGCGGCATCGACAGGTCAATAAAGAACTTTGGCGTCTGCAGCACCTGGTTTTCCAGCAGGCATTTGTCTATAAAGAAACAGTCGCCGGGCACCGAGGACACCACGACATCTGCCTTTTTGATCTCATCCCATACCTGCTCCCAATACACGGCTGTGGCTCCCGTCTTTTGGGCCAGCGCCACGGCCTTGTGGTGCGTTCTGTTCGCGATGATTACGTTGCGTACAGTGGATTTCTGGAAATTATCGCAAACATCAGCCCCAATCTCGCCAACGCCCACCATAAGCACACGCGGGTTCTCCATTCCCTTTGTCAGTTCCTCCACCAGCTCTACCGTGGCATAGGACACAGAGGCGGCCCCGTCGCGGAAGGCGGTTTCGTTTACAGCGCGTTTGTTCGCCGCAAAGATCGTGTGCATCAGGCGGTGCAGGAAAGGGCCTGCCATGTTGGCGTCGGCTGCCCACTGATAGGCCTTTTTCACCTGGTTCAGGATCTGCATATCGCCTACCACTTGCGACTCCAGCCCCAGCGACACATTATACAGCTGCTCGATGGCTTGAGCATGGTCGGTAATGCTGGTAAAGTATGGCGTAACCTCTTTGGTGGCAAAAAAGCCCTTCTCTATGGCTATCAGCTTGATCAGCTCGCGCGAGAGGTCTTTTTCGGCAGCATAGTATACTTCGGTGCGGTTGCAGGTAGAAAGCACCAGCACATCACGGGCCTCCGTGAACTCATTTATTTTGTCGAGCAGGTTCTTACAGTTAATCTCGTTCAGGGCTACGGTTTCACGTACGGGAATCGGAGCTGTTTTATAAGATAGCGTAAGGGCCTTGAATGTGTGCTGCATGGTTTTCATCTTCAATTACCCTGCAAATTTCGCTACCCTAAGGCTGCCATAATATGACATTTGTCACCTGTTTGCCGTTTTATGTCAGTTTCAGGAATAAAAGGCTGGATTTATACCACTATCCGTTAATTCGTATGCAGTACTTTTGACAAACTTACCGCCAGCTTCCCCTCCTCGAAGGGGCCAGAAATGAATTTTAAGCTGTTAGGAAACTATGCAACTGGTCCCTGCGCATCACTGAATTGATATGTGTTTTTATACTTTAATATCCACAAAAAAAGAGACGCAAGTCATTGCGTCTCTACAAGTTCAGGAGTCAGGCACGGCTTAATTGCGCATGCGCTGCAGCTTGTCCTGGTTTAGGATGGTGATGCGGCTGCCCTGGCTGTCGATCAGTTTCTCGTCTTTAAAGTCGGCAAGGGTGCGGATCACGGTTTCTTTCGAAGCGCCCACAATGCTGGCCAGGTCCTCACGCGAAATGGCTATCTGCTTTGTGCCGCCTTCTTCCCGCTGGTACTGCTTCTCCACGAGCAGCAGGGCCTCCGCCACGCGCTTGCGCACCGAGTTGTAGGCCAGCTTCAGGAGGCGCTCCTCGCGGTCGGCCAGGTTGTCTGATAAGATCTTGATAAACTTCGCAGCCACGTCGCGGTTGCGGTGCAGCAGCGAGAAAAAGTCCTCTTTCGGAATCACGTATACTTCCGCCTCTTCCTGCGCCATAGCAGACTCACGGTAATGCGACTCTTCCAGCAGATCGAGATAACCGATAAAATCGCCTTCTTTGTAAAGGTGAGTAATGTACTCACGCCCTTCTTCATTGGATTTAAAGGCTTTTACCCGCCCCTTGTTCAGGAAATACAGCGAGTTTGGCCGGTTGCCCTCCATAAACAGGTACTGCTTCTTTTTCAGCACCGTCAGCCGGCGGTCCGAAGAGATCAGCTTTTCCAGTTCCTCGTATCCTTTGGCCTCCTCTATAAACTCCTCCAGGCCCGCAGCGTTCTTGTTGAACTCCGCTTTCAGGATCTCGTTCTTTTTCAGGCGTATCTCTATGGCATCCAGCAGCTCCACATCGTCAAAAGGCTTTGTCAGGTAGTCGTCGGCACCCAGGTTCATGCCTTTCCTGAAATCCTCTTTTTCTGATTTGGCCGTCAGGAAAATAAAGGGAATACCGGCCGTTGCCGCGTCCTTGCTGAGCAGGTGCAGCACCCCATACCCATCCAGTTGCGGCATCATGATGTCGCAGATGATCAGATCGGGCTGCTCTTTGCGGGCCAGGTCCACGCCTATTCTGCCATTTTCGGCCTCCACCACCTGGTAGTTGGCCAGCGTCAGTATCTCGGCGGTGTTTTCTCTGATCTCTGCGTTGTCTTCTATTAAGAGTATCTTTTTCATGCTTCTGTGGTGTTAGGGAAAGTAACGGTGAAAGTGGTGCCTTTATCTAGTTCGCTGTCGTAATCCATTGTGCCGCCCATGATCTCTACATAGCGCTTGACGATGTTCAACCCTAAGCCTGTTCCCTGGATATTGGTTACGTTCTGGGCCCGGAAGAAAGGTGTGAAAAGGTGCGCCTGGTCCGCCTTCGGGATACCGATGCCCTGGTCCTGCACGGAAATGGTAAGGGTTTCGGCCTGTATGGCGGTGCTGAAGAGGATAGACTTGCCCTCGCCGGAGTATTTGCTGCCGTTAGAGAGCAAATTAAGCAGTATGTTCTTGAATAGTTGCTTGTCTATGGTAAACGAATCCTGCTCGCCGTGGTGCGTGTATGCTATCTTTTGCCCTTTCTTCAGGTAGCCCTGCATCTCGTCCACCACCTCGCGACAGAACGGCTCCAGGCTAAAGGTGGTGGGCACGTTGTAAATGCGGCCTTCCTCGATGCGGCTGATGGATAGAAAATCATTTAAGATAGACGTGAGGTTGCTCACCGCCGACTTTATACGGTCCACATGCTTCTGCCTTTTCTCGTCATCCTGCTCGGTTTTATACTTGCTCACCAGCGAGGCCGAAGAGAGCACCGTGCTGAGCGGCGTCCTGAACTCGTGCGAGGCAATGGTAACGAACCTTGATTTCAGCTCGTTCAGTTCCCTTTCCTTCTGCAGGGCCTTGTTGATCTCCCGCTGTGCCTCCTGCAGGCTTTCGTTCGTATGCTCCAGCTTTTTAATGGCTTCGGCCAGTTCCTGCGTGCGCTCCTCTACCCGCTGCTCCAGCTCGGCGTTCAGCTTCTGAATTTCTGCCAAACTCTTGGCATGCTCTATACTATACCGAATGGAGCGTTCCAGGTCATAGGTGTCAAAGCTACCCTTTATCAGGTAGTCCTGCGCGCCTACCCGCATGGCTTTTTCGTCCGTTTCGCGGTCGCCTTGCCCGGTCAGAAGTATGAAAGGAGCCTTGGCCCCCTCCTCCACGGCCTGCCGGATCAGCTCCAGGCCGTTATGCGCGCCCAGGTAAAAGTCTACCAGGTATACATCATACTTGTCCTGCCGAATCAGCTCCAGCGCCTCCTCAAACGAGGCCGACCAGTCGAGCACATAGTTTCGGCCGGGGATATCATCCATCGTATCCCGGGTGATGATGTAGTCATCCTCGTCGTCGTCTACCAGGAGTACTTTTATCTTGTTTTCGGACATGTGTCGAGTTAGAATGTTAGAAAATTAAAAAGTTATAAATTGAAGTAAAGAAAGTTGAACACATTTTATACTTTCTAACGCTCTAACTTTTTAACTTTCTAACCTCCTAGGGTTTTGGCAGTTCTACAATTTCAAACCAGTATTTGCTGAGGGTTTTCATCACATCCACGAGCGAGGCGAACGTAACGGGCTTGGTGATGAAGGAGCTCACGCCCAGGTCGTAGGTTCGGAGAATGTCTTCCTCGGCTTTGGAAGTGGTAAGCACCACCACCGGCAGTACCCGCAGGTGCTCATCCGACTTAATCTCCTTCAGTGCCTCGCGTCCGTCCTTTTTAGGCATGTTCAGGTCCAGCAGGATCAGGCCGGGCGTTGGGTATTGCTCTTTGTCGGCAAACTTGCCGCGGTTGTGCAGGTAGTCCATCAGTTCCTCTCCGTTCTCCACAAACTGCACCTGGTTTTTCAGCCGGCTTTCTTCCAGGGCCTCTTTTACCAGCATGCGGTCTTCCGCATCGTCATCTGCAATCAGTATCACAATTGTTCTTCTGTTGTTGGCGCTCATTTATACTAAATAGTTACGAAAAGTGCTTTTTTGCCAGGGTTACGATAAAGGTAGTACCCACGCCGGGCTGGCTTCGGGCCGTAATGTCGCCGCCATGGCGGATGGCAATCTTGCGCACAATGGCAAGGCCGATGCCCGAGCCCTCATACTTCTGCCCTTCCAGCCGTTGAAAGATGTTAAAGATCCTGTCCAGGTACTTCTCATCGAAACCAATGCCGTTATCCTGTATACGGATCTCCACCAGCTCGTCGCCGGGCGTGGAGGTAAGCCGCTCGTGGAGCTGCAGTTCAGTGGCCGTAACGGAGATGACCGGCTTCTCCCCCTCTTTTCGGAACTTAATGGCGTTGCTGATCAGGTTCTGGAAAAGCTGCCGCATTTGCGTCGGGTCGGCGTCGATAGTGGGCAGCGGCGAATGCTTGATTTCTGCGCCAGTCCGCTCAATCATGATCTCCAGGTCCGACAGCACTTCCTGCAGCACTTTTTCCAGGTTCACGGCGGCATAGGGCTTTGCCTTCGATGTTACCCGCGAGAAATCGAGGAGGTCGTTGATCAGGTTCTGCATGCGCGAGGCGGCGTTGAGCATGCGGTCCACGTAGTCTTTGCCCTGGTCGCTGAGTTTGTCATACTCCTTCATCTTCAGCCTGTCGCCAAAGGCCTGTATCTTGCGCAGCGGCTCCTGCAGGTCATGCGAGGAAACATAGGCGAAATCCTGCAGTTCACGGTTGCTACGCTCCAGTTCGGCGGCGTAGCGGCGCAGGCGCTCCTCGCTCAGCTTCTGCTGGGTAATGTCATGTATAAACCCGGTGTATACTTTGCGGTCGGTCAGGTATACTTCGCTGATGCTTAAGTATAAAGGAAAAACCATACCGTTCTTCTTCAGCCCCGACACTTCGCGGCCGATGCCGATAATGCGCTTTTCCCCTGTCTCGTGGTAATGGTGCATGTAGTTGTCATGCAGGCTGCGGTCCGGCTCGGGCATCAGCATGTTTATCTTCTGCCCGATCAGCTCATGTTCCTCATACTGAAAAAGCTTGGCTGCGGCAGGGTTCACCATTTCTATCACGCCCCGCGTATCGATGGTAATGATGCCGTCCACTGCCGTCTGGATGATGGAGTTGATCCGGCTTTCGCTTTCACGCAGGGCTTCCTCTGTTTTCTTCAGGTCGGTGATGTCGTGCACGATGCCTGTGAAAATGGTCTTCTCCTCCAGCTTTACTTCCGCAATGCTCAGAAAAAACGGAAACAGCTTACCCGTTTTCTTTTTGCCAAGCACCTCGCGCCCCTTGCCGATGATCTGCCCCACGCCGGTACTCATGTAGCGGTCGATGTAGCTATCGTGCAAGCTGTGGTCAGGCTCGGGCATCAGCATGCTCACGTTGCGGCCAATCATCTCTTCGGGCGAATACCCAAATATCTTGGCGGCAGCCGGGTTCGCGCTCTCCATGATGCCATGGCTATCAATCGTAATAATGCCATCCACAGCCGTCTCAATGATAGCTTTTAGCCTGGTCTGGCTTTCCACGTTGCTTCGCTGCAGGCGTCTTTTTTCTTCCACAGGCAGTTTGTTTTTGATAAAGGTAAGGACTCTGGCGCAACCGGCAAAAGTGCCTTACTATAATTTTAGTTCTCAGAAAATGACTTTTGTCACTCCTGTGGCTGACGCTGCTCATTTACGCTGCAGCCACCTTCCGCTACCTTGTGTCACGGTTCCGAAGCCATTTTAGCGCAGCTGCTTCCAGGGCGGCCACAGGAAGCGCGACTTTTAACTGTCTTCAAAAAATAAAACAATTTTCAGTACAACACAAGCTTCATGCAAAAAGATACACCGCACTCGTTCCACATCCCGGTTATGGGCCTCGCCTTTTCAATAGACACGCCGCTGAAGGTTGCCCGCTTCGGCATTTCCTCGGTGGCCTCGCTGAGTGATGACGCCCTGCTGGAGCACACGCGGCAGCACTACAGCCAGCTGTACCAAAAACCGTTCATACCGATCTCGCAGAAGGAAGAGGATTACAGGGCCAAACGCGTGACCGCCTTCCTGAACCTGGTTGACGCGATCGTAAAGGAACAGTTACAGGAGTTGCGCCAGCAGGAATTCACGCCCGGCTCCGACCTTAGCAAATATTTTACGCTTCTGCCTGACGCTTCGCCGTTAAGGGCAAAGTATGATGTGATGCTACAGACCACAGACACACAGCAAAAATTGGCGCTACAGCAGCAACTGCGAGGTGCGCTGGTGGCCGGCAGCATCGACGTGAATATCATGACCAAACTGGACCGGGTAAACTACGCGAAAGACGGCCAGCCGCTGCCGCAGGAATACACGGATGCCCTTGCTGCCTTGCGCGGCTTTGCCAGGAGCACGGTGCGGTCGTCGGTGGTTTTCTCTGCCGGCATGAACATGCGCCTGTACGGCTATTTGGAGCAGTTTCCGTGTTTCTGCCCCAACCAGGCAGGAGAGCTTGAGAAGAAGGTAACTATAAAAGTAAGCGACTACCGCTCTGCACTGGTGCAGGGCAAGATCATGGCCAAAAAAGGAATTTGGGTATCTGAGTTCCGGATAGAGTCGGGGCTGAACTGCGGCGGGCACGCCTTTGCCACAGACGGCTACCTCATCGGCCCGATTCTGGAGGAGTTCCGGCAGAACCGCCAGGCGCTGCAGGAGGAACTGTACGGGCTGTTTAGCACTGCCCTTGCCAATAAGGGCATTCCACTTCCACCGCAAAAACCGTCGCAGCGGCTAACCGTGCAGGGCGGCATTGGCACGGCCCAGGAAGATTTGTTTCTGCACGAGTATTACGGCGTGGACGCCACCGGCTGGGGAACGCCTTTCCTTTTAGTGCCCGAAGCCACTACCGTAGACGACCCGACGCTGCAGCAGTTAGTAAAAGCAACGCAAGACGACCTGTACCTGAGCCCGATTTCGCCGTTGGGCGTGCCGTTCAATGCCCTGCGCGGCACCTCCAGCGAAAAGCAAAAGCTGGACCGCATGGAGCGCGGCAAACCCGGCAGCCCCTGCGAAAAGAAGCACCTGGTTTCCAACACCGAGTTTACCGATGAGCCTATCTGCACGGCCTCCCGAAAATACCAGCGCCGTAAGCTGGCGCAGCTGCAGGCACAACAGCTGGCTCCTGACGTTTACGAGGCCGAAGAAGCCAAAGTGCTGGCCAAAGAGTGCCTCTGCGACGGACTGGCTACCTCTGCCCTGCTGCTCTTTAACATGACGAAAAAGGCGGCCAACAAAGCGGTTACTATCTGTCCGGGTCCTAACCTGGCCTATTTCTCAGGCATTTTTAAGCTACAGGAGATGGTGGACCATATCTATGGGCGCTTTAATGTCCGCAACAGCACCTATCGCCCGCACATGTTCATCAACGAGCTGAAGATGTACGTGGACTACTGGAAAAACAAGCACAACGAGCAGCTGGAAGAGTTGACCGAAAAGCAGCTTAAATACCTCCAGACATTCCGAAATAACCTTTTGGAGGGCATCCGCTACTATAAAAAGCTTCTCCCGTCGCTCTTCAACGACCACCTGGAGCAACAGGCCATCATGCTGGACGAGCTGCTGGACGCAGAGGACCAACTCACGTTCTTTAAACTAAAGCAGGCGCTGGCAGTGTAAACTAAAGTATAAACCCCGGCTGTGGGGCCGGGGTTTATACTTTAGTTATGCTTATACTTTAATTGGGCTGCTGCAGCACCACCACTGAGCGCGCCGCCACCTCCAGCGTTTTGCCGGATGCCAGTTCCTCTCCTTTCTCATCCATCGTGCCGGAGGCCGTGTCTATGACCTTGCGCCACGTGCTGCCATACTTCTTGGGCGGCAGTTTATAGGTTAAAGGCTCGTAGTGCGCGTTAAAGATCACATAGAAACTGTCGTCCACTATCTGCTCTCCCTTTGGCCCTTTGGCGTGCAGCCCTTTTCCGTTCATGTATACCCCCAAAGATTTGGCAAAGTCGTGGCTCCAGTTTTCCTCGTCCATTTCCCGCCCTTCCGGCAGAAACCAGGCAATATCCTTGAGCTTGTCTCCTTTTATGGGCTGCCCCTTAAACCAGCCGCGGCGGTTAAAGACAGGGTGCTTTTTACAGAAATGGATAAGCCGCCTGGTAAACGTCAAAAGCTCTTTATCAGCCTCCTGCCAGTTTAGCCACGAGATTTCGTTATCCTGGCAGTAAGCGTTGTTGTTGCCCGACTGGGTGCGGCTCAGCTCGTCGCCGGCCACCAGCATGGGCACGCCCTGCGACAGGAATAGCGTGGTCAGAAAGTTTCGTTTCTGCTTTGCCCGCAGCGCCTGCACTTCCGGGTCGTCTGTGGGGCCCTCCTCGCCGCAGTTCCAGGAGCGGTTGTGGCTCTCGCCGTCGTTGTTGTCCTCGCCGTTGGCGGCATTGTGCTTTTCGTTGTAAGCCACCAGGTCATGCAGCGTAAAGCCGTCGTGTGCGGTGATGAAATTTATACTGGCGGTGGGCTTGCGGTTATCGTCGCGGTATAAGTCGGAGCTGCCCGTGAAGCGCTCGGCGAACTCTGCCAGCATACTGTCGGCACCGCGCCAGTAGTCCCGGATGCAGTCGCGGTACTTGCCGTTCCACTCGGCCCAGCCCGGCGGGAACTCCCCTACCTGGTAGCCTCCCTCGCCAATGTCCCACGGTTCTGCAATCAGCTTTACCTGCGAGATCACCGGGTCCTGGTGTATGATGTCGAAGAAGGCGCTCAGGCGGTCCACCTCGTGCAACTCGCGGGCCAGTGTAGAGGCCAGGTCAAAGCGGAAGCCGTCCACGTGCATCTCCAGGATCCAGTAGCGCAGGCTGTCCATGATCAGGCGCAGCACGTTGGGCAGGTTCGCGTTCAGCGTGTTGCCCGTGCCGGTATAGTCCATGTAGTAGCGCTTTTCGTCTGTCAGGCGGTAGTACGCTGCGTTGTCGATGCCGCGGAACGACAGCGTTGGCCCCATCTGGTTGCCTTCGGCGGTATGATTGTATACCACATCCAGTATCACCTCGATACCGGCCTTGTGCAGCGCCTTTACCATTTCCTTAAACTCCACCACCTGCTCGCCGTGGGTGCCGCTGCTGGAGTAGCGCACATCCGGCGCAAAGTAACCGATGGTATTGTAGCCCCAGTAGTTTGTCAGGCCCTTTTCTACCAAATGGCGGTCGCTGATGAAGTGGTGCACCGGCATCAGTTCCACAGCCGTTACGCCCAGCTCTTTCAGGTACTTGATTGTAACGGGGTGTGCCAGCGCAGCATAGGTGCCACGTATGTCCTCAGGAATGTCGGGGTGCAGCTTGGTAAAGCCCTTGACATGCGTTTCGTAGATGATGGTGCGGTGGTACGGAATCTTGGGAGCCTTATCTCCTTCCCAGTTAAAGGAAGAGTCAACCACCACGCACTTAGGGATGTAGCGGGCACTGTCTGACTTACCAAAGCTCAGGTCTTCCTCCTCGTCGCCCATTTTATAGCCAAAAAGTGAGTCATGCCACTCTATTGTGCGGGTAATAGCCTTTGCATAAGGGTCCAGCAACAGTTTGTGCGGGTTAAACCGATGTCCGTTGCAGGGCTCGTAAGGCCCGTGCACGCGGTAGCCGTACAGCTGCCCCGGCTTTACATCCGGCAGGTAAGCATGCCAGATCTGGTGTGTCCGCTCCGTCATCTTGATGGTGGCATACTCTTTTTCATCGTCTGATGCGTTAAAGAGGCAAAGCTCCACACTTGTGGCATTATTTGAAAAGAGCGCAAAATTTACGCCTTTTCCGTCCCAGGTAGCCCCAAGCGGATACGGGCTCCCGGGATAGCTTACTATGTTCATTGTTTCTGACCGTTAAAGTATGGTGATGTGGCAGGCGCTGCACAGGATCATCCGGTGTGTTTATAAGTTTATCTGGCTGCCCCTGCGTTTAGTTCAACGGTTATACTTCAACTACAGGAATTAGTTTTTGCAGAATGTCAAGACGGGCAACTGTGCTTTAGCAAAGTGCGGCGAGGATATCTATTAAACATTATCATACTCACAGTCTGTTTGGCAGGAATCCACCATACTTAACATAACAACGCAACTACACCCTTGCCACATCCAACTCGCGGATCTCAGCTTTGTAGGCAGGCGGAAGTATGATTTCTTTCAGGAGCCAGTCTGCTCTCAGGAAACGGCTGATCTTATAGGCCATCAGTACCGGCAGCAGCACCGGAACGCTGCCAAACTGCAACAGCTTCCGTACCCTGGCAGGCACTACCAGCACCTGCGCCTGCAGCAACAGCCAATACCGGATTCCGCCTAAATGCTTTTTGTATTGCTGGTACAGATCAGCGGTATACTTGCTTACCTGTAGGTTCTGCTGCAAATGCGCGGCACGTGCCTGCTGCCACTCCGGCAGCGTCTGCGGCAGCCCCTGGATGCCCATGCGCGTTCCCACGCGGGTAAACACCTCAAACACCTCGGTTTTCTCCTCCTGCGTCAGTTTCCGCTCCAGCAGCTCAAAGGCACGGATAGAGTAATCGATCAGCATGAAAAGCACGTCGCGGTAGGCCCAGTCGGGAATGGAGAAGCCGCGCTTGGCCTCTACAGCCGCATGAATGGCAGCCATACTATCGATGGCCCGGTAAGCAGCCGCCTCTTCTGAAAACACGATCCTGCGGGCATAGCCCACCGTAGAGAAAAGCCTGCCCAGCGGGTCGGCCGGCAGGCGGCCGGTAAAGTATAGCCAATCAACAGCTTTATTGAGGGCAAATTCTGCGGAGGCGCCGGCAAAGATGAACAGAATCGTATCGCTTTTGCCCCAGATCTGGCGCACTACTGAGTGTTGCTGCACAAAGTATTTCATAGTCTTCTAACAAGCCCAAAGTATAAATCGTGCAGCCTGCCGGGGCAAAAAGTATGGCTATAGCAGTATTTCCTTCACCCGGTTCAGCTCCTGCTCGTTATCCACCATCACCATGAGCTTGTCGTAGGGCTCCAGCACCGTTTGGCCGCTTGGCGTTACAAACCTGCCTCCCCGGTCTATGAGCACAATAAGCGAGGTTTTAGGCAACTGCAGCTGCACCAGCGATTTCCCCACGCTAAGGCTGTTGGGCCCCAGTTGCAGCTCCACCAGCTCGTTTTTGGTGTTGTAGCCCAGCTCCTCCCCCAGTTGCAGCCGCTTGGTGGCGTCCTCCACCCTGCTCAGCCGCAGCCAGTCGGCCACCAGTTTCAGCGTGGTGCCCTGCAGCATCACCGAGGTAAGCACAATAAAAAACACGATGTTGAAAATCATATCAGACCGGTCCAGGCCGGCCAGCATGGGGTAGGTGGCAAACACAATAGGCACGGCGCCCCTCAAGCCCACCCACGACACATACACCTTATCGCGCCAGGAGGAGCGAAAAAAAGCCATGCTGATGAACACACTGACCGGGCGCGCCACAAAGATGAGAAACAGCGACACCAGCAGCCCCACGCCCAGCACCGGCAGCACATGCGACGGAAACACCAGCAGGCCCAGCGTCAGGAACATCAGGATTTGCATGAGCCAGGCTATGCCGTCGTAAAAGCGGGTAAGGCTGCGCTTATGGATGAAGTTGCGGTTGCCAAGTATCACGCTGGCCGTGTACACGGCCAGAAAGCCGTTGCCATGCAAGAGGTTGGTGAACGAGAAGGTGAACAGCACCATCGCCAGCGTCAGGGCCGGGTACAGCCCCTCCTGCTGCAGCTTAATGCGGTTGATGACCCAGGCCATTGCATACCCCATGATGACTCCCAGCGCCCCGCCCACGCTCATCTGCAGGAAAAACATCGGCACCAGCTCCCACAGACTGGCATCGGGGTTGGTAACCAGAAAGGTGAAGCTCACCGTGAGGAAATACGCCATCGGGTCGTTACTGCCCGACTCCAGCTCCAGCGTGGGCCGCAGGTTGTGCTTTAGCCCGATGTTGCGGGAGCGAAGGATGGAAAACACGGCCGCGGCGTCTGTAGAGGACACAATGGCCCCCAGCAGCAGCCCCTCCAGCAGGGTAAAATCCAGGATGTAGGAGGCGAAGAGGCCCACTAGCATGGCCGTGATTAAAACGCCCAGGGTGGAGAGGGTGATGCCGCGCCACAGCACCGGTTTAGTACTTTGCCAGCGCGTGTCCAGGCCACCGGAAAAAAGTATAAGCGTCAGGGCCAGCGTTCCCAGGGATTGGGCGGTTTGGGCATCATCAAAATAGATGCCGCCAATGCCCTCTGAGCCAGCCAGTATGCCCACGCCCAAAAACAGGACCAGTGCCGGAATTCCGAGCCGGCCGAGGCTTTTGCTAACCAGAATGCTCAGGAACAGCAAAATGGAAACACCAAACAGGATGTCTTCTACAGTAAAACTCATATAGTCATTTTCGCAATTTTGGGCCCGGAGGCGCCACAGGCCCTACAGGTTTTCGGTAACAGCAAACACAATAAACGAGATAACCAGTACCGCTAAGTAAATACGTAAAACATTGAAGCGGTTACGCCGGCCATAGTACCAGCACAGGCCGTGCCTGGGAGACACGAGCCCGATGAGGATTCCGAAAATAGAAAGCACAGAGAAAAGCACAGCAACATCTGCCATAGGTATAAAATCTCATGACAGCACCAGCAGAAAGCCAGCGCCGTTCCATTAAAAACAGGTTTAGTTAATAGGGAAGGAAATGCTTCGCCGGAATGAGGCATGCCGGTAGAGAAGCCTGAGATTAAACCTAGGGAGCGTTGGGGAGCACCGAGACGGGCAGGCATTGCTGCAGGAGCTGCCATCCCGAGACCGGAGAAGTATAAGTGGGAGCTGCCAGGGAAGTAACGTAGGAGAAGAGCGGCAGCAACAGCAGCGGCGCGGCTTGCAGCACCTGTTTCAGCTCCAGTGCCGGGGCTGTTTGGGCCTCGGTGAATGCCTGCACGTTCTGGGGCTTTAGCCGATGCCCGGCCTGCTGCTCCTGCTTGGAAGCGACGTGCTGCAAACGCATCACGGCCTCGTTCACAGAGCCCTGCACCAGGTAGTTATACACCATCACCTCATGCCCTGGCAGGGTAAGCGACCACAGCAGCATTACCCACATCAGCGGGAACCTGAGCCAGTGGCGCCGTATATTTCTGGTGTGCAGCATACGTGCAAAGGTATGAAATTTATACTTGCCCTCATTGCCTTTCCAGAACCTGCCTTTCTGGCGCAGTCTTTGTGATTATTGCTGGCTGTTGTACCAAAAACTGTAGTTTTACGTTTGCTTGCAGCATGGCCGCACGCATTGCCGCAGAAAAAAAGCCCTTTAGCATACGATGAGAGCGACGCTCAAAAAGATCATAAAATTTTTAGTCACAAAGATAATGGCGCCGTTCGTGCGCCTGGTACACGGGGAGCTGTCGCCCTTCTGGAGAAGCCTGAAACCTAAGTTTACCCTTGGCTACTGGCGACAGAAGTGGGCCGAGTGGCGCGAAAGCAGCCGCCGCTCCGACTTCCGATTCCTGTACCGCATTTTCTTGAAACTCTCGCTGCTGGGCCTCTTGTTTCTGGTGCTGTTCTACTTTGCCGTGTATGCCGGCTTCCTGGGGGGCATGCCCTCCACGAAGGAACTGCGGTCGGTGCACAACAACACCGCTTCGGAAGTATACGCTGCCGATGGGGAGCTGCTGGGCCGCTATTATATTCAGGACCGCACCAACGTAAAGTATGAAAATATCTCACCTACCGCCATCAAGGCGCTTGTCGCCACCGAAGATGCCCGCTTTTACGAGCACAGCGGCGTAGACGCCCGCAGTCTGGCCCGGGTGTTTATCAAAACGCTCCTGCTGCAGCACGAGAGCTCGGGCGGCGGCAGCACGCTAAGCCAGCAGCTGGCCAAGAACCTCTACCCGCGCAAGAACTATATGTTTTGGGATATGCCCGTCAACAAGCTGCGCGAGATGATCATTGCCCGCAAGCTCGAAACCATCTACTCGAAAGAGGAAATACTGGAGCTTTACCTGAACACTGTGCCCATGGGAGGCAACCTGTATGGCATTGAGCGTGCCTCCCAGCGCTTTTTCAGCTCCTCGGCAGCTGAGCTGAAGCCGGAAGAGGCGGCCGTGCTGATCGGCATGCTAAAGGCTACCACCACGTATAACCCGCGCCTGAACCCGGAGCGCTCCAGAAACCGCCGAAACGTGGTGCTGGCGCAGATGGCCAAGTATAACTTCATCAGCCCCGGTAAAGCCGACTCGCTGCAGCAGTTGCCCCTCAAGCTAAAGTATAACTATACCACCCACAACGATGGCATTGCCCCCTATTTCCGGGAGCAGCTGCGGCAGGAACTGGTGGCGTGGGCAGCGGGCCAGCGCAAAAAGAACGGGGAGCCTTACAACCTCTACACCGATGGCCTGAAAATCTATACCACCATTGATGCCGGCATGCAGCGCCACGCAGAGGCGGCGGTGCGCAAGCACATGGCGCAGCTGCAGCGGCAGTTCGACGCGCACTGGCGCGGCCGCTCGCCCTGGGGCCGCAACACCGACGTGCTGCTGGATGCCATCAAGCGCTCCCGCCGCTATAAAAAGCTGAAGGAAGCCGGGAAGTCGGAGGCAGAGATTGTGGAGATTTTCCGGCAGCCGGTGCCGATGCAGGTATTTGCCTGGGGCGGTAACCAGAAAAAAGAAATGAGCCCCATGGACTCTGTGGCGTATTACGCGCGCTTCCTGAACACGGGCCTCCTCTCCATAGAGCCGCACTCCGGCTTCGTGCGGGCCTGGGTGGGCGGCATCAACCACCACGCCTTTAAGTATGACCATGTGAAGGCAAAGCGGCAGGTAGGCTCTACCTTTAAGCCCATTGTGTACGCCACTGCCCTGGAAGAGGGCGCAAAGCCCTGCGACTACTTCCCGAACGAACGTAAAACCTACCCAGAGTATGACAACTGGTCGCCGCGCAACGCCACCGACGAGTATGGCGGCGAGTACAGCATGCGCGGGGCACTGGCCCACTCGGTTAACACTATTTCAGCGCAGTTGATCATGCAGGCAGGGGTAAACCACACGATCGCCATGGCCCACCGGCTGGGTATAAAGTCAGATTTGCCCGAAGTACCCTCGCTGGCCCTGGGCACTGCCGACCTGTCGCTGCAGGAGATGGTAACCGCCTATGCCACCTTTGCTAACCGCGGTTACAAGGTGGAGCCGGTGTACATCACCAAAATTGTGGACCGCGAGGGCCGCGTGCTGCAAGCGCATAAGGACGGTGAAAATGCCAGAAAGGTAGTATCAGAGGAAACGGCCGCCACGATGCTCTACCTGATGCAGGGCGTGGTGGAAGAAGGCAGTGCCGCCAAGCTGCGCTCGCAGTATAGCCTGAAGATGGATATAGCGGGTAAAACCGGCACGACGCAGGACAACGCTGACGGCTGGTTCATCGGTATAACGCCGCAGCTCGTCACCGGGGTTTGGGTGGGGGGCGAGAGCCCGCAGGTGCGTTTCAGGACCCTGGCGCTGGGCCAGGGCTCGCGTACCGCGCTGCCGATCTGGGGCGAGTACATCCGCCGCATCGCCATCGACCCGGCTTACAAAGGCTATTACAACAGCCGCTTCACCCCGCTGCCGCCGCACCTGCAGGCCAGCCTGAACTGTGCCTCTTACCGCGCCGAGCCTCCCCGCGACAACCTGCTGGAGCGCCTGCTGGACAAAGTGGGCGAGAAAGCCGCCCAAACCTATGAACAGTGGAAAGAAAATATAAAGAAGCGCCGCAAGGAAAAGCGCGCGCAGCGAAGAAGGGACAGAAACTAACCCCTGCCCTTACGCTTCCTGGTAATCCGGGCTTTTGTTGAGGCGGAAGAACTGCTCCACCAACTCGTCGGGCAGGGCCGTTAGCTTGCGCTTCACCAGGTCGAGCCAGGCACCGTCTACGTTAATGACGGCGGCCTTCACGCCATCCTCCCGAAAAACCTCGTGCCGGATAGACCAGCGGGAGCCGTCCGGGCGGCTTTTGGTGAGCTCCACCGTCACTTTCAGATGCTCGTTTATACCTACTTCGCGCAGGTATACCAGTTCCTCCCGAAAAAGGATCGGCCCTATTTTCAGGTGCTTAAAGGCCTTCAGGTCCATGCCTAGCCTGTCGAGCACAACAATGCGGGCCTGAGCGGCAAAGTCGGCATAGGCAGAGTGGCGCATGTGCATGTTCGCATCCAGGTGCGACCACATCACTTTGCCTTCGTAAACGTTGTTCATGGTGCTGTTTTTTTTGGCAAAGATAGGCAATTGGCTTCCTAAAAGAAACCCGTTTCATACTTTAGGTTTCCGCCTCCGAGCCGGGCTAATTTAAAATTACGCGTTAAATTACAGCCAGTGTTCCCGCATTCAGCATAAATTTTGTTGATTTGCAGTCGCAATAAATCACTACTTACCATATCCATGAAAAAATTACTGAGCATCTTCTTTATTTGCTTTGCGCTGACAGGGCAGGCTTTCGCGTGGGGGCAAAACGGGCACCGCGCCGTGGGCCTGGTGGCCGAGCAGCACCTGAGCAAAAAAGCAAAAAAGAAAATCCTGAACCTGCTGGAAGAAAACACCCTGGCAGAGGCAGCCACGTGGATGGACGACATCAAGAGCGACCACGCCTACGACCACACCCACGACTGGCACTGGGTAACGATACACGACGGTGAGACCTACGACCAGGCAGAGAAAAACCCGAAAGGCGACATCATCGGCAAGATTGAGGAGATTACCAAGGCCCTGAAAGCCGGCAACCTGAACAAGGCGCAGGAGCAGGAGTACATCAAATACCTGATCCACCTGGTGGGTGACGTGCATCAGCCGCTGCACGTGGGCACCGGCGACGACCAGGGAGGCAACCAGGTAAAGGTGCAGTGGTTTTACCAGCCCTCTAACCTGCACCGCGTGTGGGACAGCGACATGATAGATGGCAAAGACCTTAGCTTTACGGAGATCGTTCGTTTTCTGGGCGAGCCGAAGAAAGACCAGGTACAGCAGTGGCAGGCCACTAACGTACGCGACTGGGCAACCGAATCAATGAGCTACCGCCCGCAGGTATACAACCTGCCGGAAGACAAGAAGCTGAGCTACCGCTACTCGTATAAGAACTTTGACCTGGTGGAGCAGCGCCTGCTGCAGGCCGGCATCCGTCTGGCGGGTCTGCTGAACGAGATCTACGGTTAAGCGCGGCCATTTGAGTTTATAAGAAACAGCCACAGCACTTGAATAAAGGATGCTGTGGCTGTTTTGCTTTTCAGTCCGGCCTGTACTGTTGTAAAGCACAAGAAAATTAACCTTCCCTGAAAACTGTTTTTTGTTACTTTTGGGAATACTGTCCCTTAGGCCAAACCATCATCTCAACTAGAACATCTCATGGAGTCATACTTCCAACTGAAAGAAAACCGGACCAGCGTAAAGACGGAGGTGCTCGCCGGCATCTCTTCTTTTCTCGCCACTGCCTACATCATTGTTGTTAACCCTACCATACTTTCGCAGGCGGGCATGCCTTTCTCCGGGGTGCTGACGGCTACTGTGCTGGTTTCCTTTTTCAGCAGCGTGATGATGGGCCTGTATGCCCGCAACCCCATTATCGTAGCGCCAGGTATGGGCCTGAACGCTTTCTTTACTTATTCTGCTGTGCTGGGCATGGGGGTAACCTGGCAGGTGGCCCTGGGCGCTGTGTTCTGGTCTGGCATCGTGTTCCTGATCCTGTCGGTGGCTAATATCCGCACCATGATCGTTCGGGCCATTCCCCGCCCGCTGCGCTTTGCCATTGCCGCAGGAATCGGCTTGTTCATCACCCTGATCGGCCTGGCCAACGCGAAATTTATTGTCGCCAACCCTGCCACTATCATTGGCGTGAGCCCGGTAACGCCGACCATACTTACGTTTCTGGCGGGCCTCCTGCTCACGGCCATTCTTATTGTGCGCAACGTCAAAGGCGGTATTCTGCTGGGCATCCTTTTCACTACCCTGGCCTCGTACCCGCTTGGCCGCTGGTGGGCCACCGACATGGAGCCGCTCATCACCTGGCAGGGCTTTTTATCTGCACCGGACTTTAGCCTGCTGTGGCAGCTGGACCTGGTAAACTCTTTTAAGCTGTCGGTGGTGCCGGTTATTTTTGCCTTCGTGTTCACGGATATGTTTGATAGCATCTCCACTTTTGTGGGCCTGGCAGAAGCGGCCGACCTGATGGATGAACACGGTGAGCCGCGCAACGTGCAGCGCTCGCTCACTACGGATGCCGTGGCTACCACTATTTCCGGTCTTTTAGGCTCCAGTCCGGGCACCGCCTATGTAGAGTCGGCGGTGGGCATAGAGGCCGGCGGTCGCACTGGGCTGACAGCCCTGGTAGGCGGCCTGCTGTTCCTGCCGTTCCTGTTTCTGGCGCCGCTGCTTTCTGTTATCCCGGCCATTGCCACCGCCCCGGCCCTGGTGCTGGTAGGAGCCTTTATGGTGCGTCCTGTCACCAAAATTGATTGGTTTAAAATGGATGACGCCATCCCTGCCTTTCTGGCCATGGTGCTCATCCCCTTCACCTATTCCATTACACAGGGTATCATCTGGGGCTTTCTGAGCTGGACGGCCCTGAAGGTGGTCATCGGCAAGCGCCGCGAGGTGAGCCTGGCCCTGTGGATTATTGACGTGTTTGCCATAGCCGCACTGCTGCTCTAAGTGCAAAAGCGGCAGAAAGTGTGGAAACTTTCCACACAGTGAACTTGATTTTGACATATTTCTGTTAGGTGAGTTGTTGCCAAAAGATTTTTTTTAGTAATCTTATGCAATATTTAAAACACAGTCAGGTTAACCCTGTATGTACCGCCACTTGGAAAGGTATAATTCTACTCCCTTAGGCGCACGCAACACTGTATCAGAAATACAAAATTTAATACCTAATAAAAAGCTTAAATTATGAAGGCACTCTTTTTCTCCCTGGCCCTAATGTGCTCTGCAACCATGGTACAGGCACAGAGCAACGCCGCAGAAAAAGCACCTGCAGCCAACGCCAAACTTGAAAAGCAGTACGACTACCTGAAAAGCAGCTCTAACACCTGGCAGGGCTATAAAGTAGTGAAGATCTCGACGCTGGATAACTTTTGGAGAACGGTGCAGGCAACTGTAGACGCAAAAGACAAAAAGCTTGAGAATTTTGAAGCAGAGGCGGACGCTAAGCTGCAGGAAGCACGCAAAGATGTGGCTGCCCAGGAGCAGCAGCTACAGACGATGCAGCAGAACATGAAGCAGAAAGAGCTGGAGATACAGCAGAGCATGCACGATATTACCCACATCTCGGTGCTGGGAATCGACTTGCCAAAGCAGTTTTACGTGCTCCTGAACTCCGGCATCATCTTAGCCCTGCTGATTGCCCTGGGTATAATGGCCGTGCAGCATAAGAGCAGCAAACGGGTAGCCAACGAAAAGCGCCGCGCCTATGATGAGATGGAGCTGGAACTAAGTGAGTATAAGAAAAGCGCCCGCGAGCGTGAGCTGAAGATAAAGCGTGAGCTGCAGACAGAAATGAACCTGGTAGAGGACCTGAAACAGCAGATCGCCTCTTTGAAGAAACAGCCGCAGCTGTAAGTTATAGCCAAAGGAAGTATAGCAAAACCCCGGCCACGAGCTTCGTAGCCGGGGTTTTTGCTTATTGTATGGTCTTCTGCCAAAGCCCGCTTATTTATACTTCTGCCGGTTACGCTGAGTATAGAAATTAGCTGACTTAAAGGGTCCCCTTTCATTACCCCGCCACAGCTGGCTCCGCTGCTGGCTGCTTTGCCAGGAACCTGTCTACAAAGGGCGTGAACACAGCCAGTAGGCTGAACAGCAGCAGGAAGTATAGATACCAGACGTTTGCCCATAAGTCCAGGAAGCTTAGCTGACCGTTGGTAAAGCTGAGAAGAATAAGCACTTGCGCGCCGTAGGGCAGCATCCCCTGCACCAGGCACGAGGCGATATCCAGCAGGGCAGCGGTTTTGCGCTTGTCCACCCCATAGGATCGGCTGATCTCCTTCACCACCTGCCCTGTTACGACAATGGACACCGTGTTATTGGCGATGGCCGTGTTTGTGCCGCCTACCAAGGCCATGATACTTAATTGCGCCGATTTAAAGCCACGGGTGGCGCCGCGCACCCGCTGCAGCAAAAACGCAATGCCTCCTGCCTCGCTCACCATTTGGGCCAAACCACCCGTCAGCATAGAAAGCAGGAAGATCTCCGTCATGCCGGTAAAGCCTTCGTAGATGCTGCGCCCCAGCGAGAGAAGCTCCAACTGCCCCTGCCACAGCCCCATCCCCCCCGAAACCAGCGTCCCGAGCGTTAGCACCACAAACACGTTTACCCCGGACACAGCCAACCCGATCACCAGCAGGTAAGGTAACACTTGCCAAAAACTAAAGGCCTGCGCCACCGGCAGCTGCCCATCGGCCGTAGCGCTGCCAAAGCCCGCAAAGAGCAGCAGCAACACCGTAAACAGGGCAGCAGGCCCGGCAATCAATGTATTTACCCTGAACTTGTCGCGCATGCTGCACTCCTGCGTTTGCGTGGCCGCAATGGTGGTATCCGAAATAAAGGACAGGTTATCGCCAAACATGGCACCGCCCAACAGCGAGCCCAACAGCAGCGGCAACGACGTATGGCTCTGCTCAGCCAGGCCTACTGCAATGGGCCCCAGGGCCACAATAGCGCCCACAGAGGTTCCCGTAGCCGTCGACAGGAAGGCCGCCAGCAAAAACACGCCCAGGGACAGGTACTGCACCGGCAGCACGCTCAGCCCCAGGTTTACCGTGGCATCCACGCCGCCAACCGCCTTGGTAACCGAGGCAAAGGCACCAGCCAACAGGTAGATAAGGCACATGGTGATGATCTTGGAGTCGCCGCAGCCCCGGATGAGGGCAGTTACCTTGGCCTCTGTAGCCCCGCGAAGTATGAAAAAGGCCGAGACAATGCCCATCAGAACTGCTACCGGTGCCGGCAACGCATAAAAATCATTTTGAACGATGCCGGTGCCTAAAAAGGTAAGCACAAACACCAGGAACGGCAGAAGAGCCCATCCGCCTGTTTTTTGTAAATGTTGCATGGTAATAGTGCGCTAACAGCGGGCGTCCTAGCAGGACCAGCATGGCGCAGTGATCGTTAAAAAAAATTGAAAGTATGGCCTGACCGGCCGAAACACGCTAAACCCGCAGGCTTAGGAGAAGAAGCCGCAACAACAACAGCAACCAACAGGAAGCGTGGCGCTGCGGAAGCTACGGCGATGGCAATGCGGAAGTGATGTGTGCATGAGGTACAATTTATAGGTCCCGAACCGGGCAGGTGGTAGCACCTTTACGGCCTTAGCCGTGGTTGCTAGAGGTTCACAGAGCCTGCTCTCTCCCCTCTTCTTTATAAATCTTGCATAAAGATGCGGCAAAGGTAAGGGCCGCAGTGGCAGAAAATCAACCTCAAAACACCTTTTCCGGAAGATTTATACTTTATTCAGGCTATAATTCAGTGTCTGAACTTGCATCTGTGGGGATTTTGGCACAAGTTTATACTTCACAAAACCAACTACTCTAACTACATCCATGAAGTATACTTCTACTGCGTTTTTCTCGGCGCTGCTGGCCAGTGCCTGCCTCTACAGCTGCTCCCCTAACCCTTATGCCAAAACCAACCGCGCACACAAAAAGCAACTAAAGGCCTATGCCAAAGAGCTGCGTACCGTGCCCGATGTTAAGCCAGAAGAAAGCGAGCTACAACTGGGCGACTACTGGGTGGGCACGACTAACTTTAGCATGCGCCGCCCTAACTTTGTGATCATCCACCACACCGCCCAGCACTCTACCGACCATACCCTCAGGACCTTTACCATGCCCAAAACGCAGGTAAGCGCCCACTACGTGATCGGCCGCGACGGAAAGGTGTTCCATATGCTGAGCGACAACCTGCGCGCCTGGCACGGGGGCAATAGCCGCTGGGGCCACGACACCGACCTCAACTCCTCTTCGATTGGCATTGAACTGGATAACAACGGCGAAGAGCCTTTTGACGAGGCCCAGATCAACAGCCTGCTGGAAGTGCTGGCCATGCTGAAAGAAAAGTACCACATCCCGACAGAGAACTTCCTGGGCCACGCGGACATTGCCCCTGTGCGCAAAGTAGACCCCAATGCTTCTTTTCCGTGGAAGAAGCTGGCAGAAAACGGCTTTGGCCTGTGGTATGACGAGGGGGTGATAGAAGAGTACCTGCAGCCAGCCGCGCCTATCACCGTGCTGGACAGCACCGGCACCGAACCTGTGCTCATCCTGCAGCCCCTGGACTCTATTTCCACCATTCCGCCGCACTTCAACCCCAAAGAGGCGCTCCGCATCATCGGCTACGATACCCGCGACCTGCCTGCCGCCATCCGCGCTTTTAAGCTGCACTTTATCCAGGATGAGGTAAACATGGAGCTGACAGAGAAAGACAAGATCATACTTTATAACCTGTACCAAAAGTACTTATAAGAAAAGCCTGTATCCAGCCGGTGACGCATCGTGTTTGCTGAGTCTCCAGACTCGCTTTTATTCGTGAAGAACATTCGGCTTAAAAAAACCGGCCCCGGCAGGAGAGGCTTTTCTCCTGCCGGGGCCGGTTTTTATACTTTATACTTTGATGCGTTGGCATCGGTTAAATCACAACATTGATCTAATTTGGCACTTCCTACTGTCTAAACCCACCCCTACCCCCTCCGAGGAGGGGAATAACCTGTAGATTTATTAAAATAACAGTGAGTCAAATAAATGGGATTAGGTAGAAGAAGAAAGAAGCTTAAAATTTAATCAGCCCTCTACTCCTAAACTCTCTAACCTTCTAATTCTTTAACTTCCCCACTCTCTACGCCAGCAGGTTCCAGACATACTGCAGCATCAGGCCGCAGATGTAGGCGCCGTATGTGCCCACGGCATACCCCAACACGGCCAGCAGCACGCCCACCGGGGCCAGGTATCGGTTAAAAGCCACTGCCACAATAGGCGCAGAAGCCGCCCCTCCGATATTGGCCTGGCTGCCCACGGCCACATAGAAAAACGGGGCGCGAATGATGCGGGCCACCACCAACATGATCAGGATATGGAACGTGATCCAGAAAGCACCTACCAGAAACAGCTTCGGGTTATCCAGCACCGCGCCCAGGTCCATGCTCATACCGATGGTTGCCACCAGGAAGTACAGGAAAACAGAGCCAAAACGGGAGGCTCCGTAGCTCTCCAGGTCACGCGCCTTGGTAAACGATAGCACCAGACCAGCCGTGGTGGCAATGATCACAAGCCAGAAGAAACCGCTGGTAATCGAGTATTTCTCCAGCTCCGGAAAGTTCTCGGCAAAGTATGGCGCAATCACATCGGCCAGAAAGTGAGACAAGCCAGTAAAGCCAAAGGCCACGCCCAGCAGCACAATAGTGGTAGCCACCGTCGGCATCACGCGCTTGCCGGCCTGCAGCCCCTCCAGGCGCTCCTCCAGCTCCCGTATAGGCTTGCTGTCTGCGCCCAGCAGCTTGTCTATCTTCTCCGGCTTCTGCGACCAGTACAGCAGGAAACCCATCCATACGTTGGCTACCAGCACGTCCACGGCGATCATTTGCCCGAACACCTCCTTGCTGGCGCCAAACACCTCCAGCATGGCCGCCTGGTTGGCACCTCCGCCTATCCAACTGCCGGAGATCGTGGCGAGGCCCTTCCATACTTCATCGTTGCCGGCATATAGCACATCTGGAAAGATGGAACCGCCCAGCAAAAGCGCCAGCGGTCCGCCCAGCATCACCCCCACCGTGCCGGCAAAGAACATGATCACGGCCTTACTGCCCAGCATGCGGAGCGACTTAAAATCGATGCTGATGGTGAGCAGGATGAGTGAGGCGGGCAGGAAAAAGCGCGAAGCGACAAAGTATAGCTGCGAGCTTTCGCCGGAGATGATGTTAAAGGTATTGAGCAGCGCCGGCAGAAAATAGCACAGCAGCAGCGACGGAATAACTTTGTAGAACCGCGCCCAGAAGCCCTGGGTTTTGGAGGAAGTATGAAAAACAAAAGCCAGGATAACGAGCAGGATGCCCAGCACCACAGCTTCGTTTGTGATAAGCGGTGCGCTTGTTTCGGTCATGGGTTGGAATAAGGTTGGTTGTAAGTTTAGCTAAGGCAGCTTTGCCCAGGGCACAGCCGCCGCTGAAACGTTAAAGTTAGAACGACTTCTGCCCAAAGCCAACACCCGAGGCCGATTTGATGCAGATTTTTCTATATATTAACGAACCCGGCGCCGCTGCCTTTTGTGCTGGCTATTTGCTATTTTTGGAAGATGCTTCACAAAAACGACACCTGCCACCATGCCTAGCCTGCAATCAACGATGGAAAACCTGATGCGCCGCCACATACAAGATACCTCGCCGGGGGCGGTGCTGCTCCTGGCCCGGGAAGGGGAGACTGTTTTTCTGGAAGCCGCAGGGCTGGCTGACCTGGGTCAAAAAACTACCCTCACGCCGCACAGCACCTTTCGTTTGGCCTCTGTTTCGAAGCAATTTACGGCTATGGGTGTGCTGCTGCTCGCGCAACAAGGCATGGTGAACCTGCAAGATCAACTTAGTTTATTCATCCCGGAGCTGGCGCATTTTAAGGGGGTTCAACTGCAGCACCTGCTCAACCATACTTCCGGCCTCCCTGATTTTGAGGAGTTCATCCCGGAGCATCAGGCGCGGCAGCTGAGAGACGAGGACGTGCTCCGGCTGACGGCGGCACAGAAAACTGCCTTTTTTGCGGCAGGAAGTATGTACCGCTACAGCAATACAGCCTATGTGCTGCTGGGGCTTTTGGTGGAGCGGGTTTCCGGTATAGAGTATGGTGAGTTTCTGCAAAAGCGCATGTTTGAGCCGCTACAGATGCAAAATTCCATACTCTATAGCGCCACCGCCACCATTCCGCACAGGGCGCTCGGCTACCGGCGAGACGAAACTGGCCACTTTATACTTTCAGACCAAACAATCGGCACGGCCACCCGCGGCGACGGCTGCATTTATACCTCTGCCCCCGACTACCTGAAATGGCTTACTGCATTAGAGGTAAGTTCTTTATTTAACATAAATGATCAACTTGAGAAATATTCATCAAGTATAGACCCTGCAAAAGGGTGGCGCTACAGCATGGGCTGGTTTATGTCGGAAGTAGGAAACGGCCAGCTTGAATACTGCCACAGCGGCGACACCTCCGGCTTTACCAACCTGGTGATCCGGTTGCCGCGGCACAAGTCCCAGATCATCTGCTTCTCCAACATCGCAAATAACCAGCTTTTCCTCAGCGATCTGCTGCAGGAGTTACAGCAGTTCCCGGCATTCTGCCCCGAGTCTGAGCTGGTGCAGCACCTGCAAGAGCTGACGAGGTAAAACAAAAAGAGAGACACAATTATTGCGTCTCTCTTTCTGCTCCTGCCAGAACTGGCCAGGTTGTTATTTATACAGGGCTGTCTCCCGAAGGTCCACTACCGCATCTTCCGGTGTCACACGCTTCGCTCTCAGGAAACGCTTCAGCTCCGGCTCGTCAAAGTTCTCGGCTTCAGGATTCATGCTGCTGATACGCACGCGTCCGGCTGAGTGGATAAACTCCTGGTTGCCGCCAATCCACATGCCCACGTGCACCACACGCTCGGGCTTCCCGTCCTTGGCAGGCACGCCAAAAAACAGCAAGTCGCCGGGCTGCATGTTGTCCCAGCCATTTGAAGTATCTACCAGCTCACCGATGTGCACCTGCTGCGAGGCATCGCGCGGCAGCACCAGGCCGTTCATAAAGTATACCGTTTTGGTAAAGCCGCTGCAGTCCACGCCTTTCATCGAGGTGCCGCCCCACAGGTATGGCAGCCCCAAAAGCTGCTTGCTAGTGCTCACCAGGTTATCGCCGTTTGGCTGGCGACTGCCTACCCATTCCTCATACTTCACCGACTCGTCCACAGGCACAAAGCCTTTGCGCCCGTCCGGAAAACTTACGGCATAGAAATCTCCCTGCTGCTTCTCCAGCGCCAGCACATCCCCATACACCAGGTCCGACACGCTTCCGGCATTCGCACTTGCTGCCTCCAGGGCAAAACCATATGGTTTGGTATACAGCACTTTTGGGCTATTCTGCCAATTGTCAAAAGCGGCTTTGTCCATCAGGCTAACGCCTCTGTCGTCTACCCAGGCCAGGTATTTGTCCGGCGTTTGCACCAGGTACCAGCCACGCTCTTTCTTGAACACCTGTACCGGCGTGCCCATCGTAGCCTGTGTGGCAAGTTCAGCCGGGTGCTTGGGCTCCGAGCGAAGGTTGGCTACCGACAGCGCGATCACGCCATAGGCTTTTCCCTCCAGTTCCGCCTCCGGCAATACCTGAATGCTGTCTACAAAGGTAATGTTGGCGGCTTTCAGCTTCTCCAGCAGCTCCTGCTTGGCTTCTGGCATGTTAGTCTCGCCGGCCAGCACCTGCCCGCGCTGCTCTACGTTAAACAAGGCCACACGCTTATCAGGTGCGTATTCCTGCCGCACCGAGTCTATTTGGGCCGCCATGGCGCCATCCGTGTCAGCAGTTTCTTTTCCTGATGTACAGGCCATCAGCAGGCCCAGGGCAACTATGAGATAATTCTTTTTCATGATGTTTTAAGGGTATGGCCGCATACAGTTGCCGCCAAAAGTATAGTTTATAGGTTGATGTTTTAATACTTGCTTCGTCGCTTTCTCTACTATAGGACAAAATCCGGCGAAAATTCGTTTACTGCCGCTGCCAGCCGCTGTATGTCGGCGGGCGTGTGCAGGCTGCTGAGGATCACCCGGATGATGGGCGGGCTGTCGGCGGTGGGGTAGCGAAAGTTGGAGATGAGAACGCGGTGCCGATGCAGGTGCCGGGCCATTTCTTCGTGGCTGGTGCTGAACACCGGGTAGCCAGGTATGTACCGGAACAGCTCGGGCCGCTGCAGCTGCTGCCTAAACTGCTTAATGTTCTGCTGCAGCCGCTCCTGCGCCTCTCTTATCACCTCCCCCGCCTGCAGGTACGCGTGCAGGTAAGCCGGAATGGCCGGCGAGGCCCCGCCAAAGTAGGGGCTGGCCTTTACCTGCTCCACCAGTTGTCTCGGGCCCAGCATAAATCCCGCCGGCACGCCCAGGGCCTTGCCAAACGAGCTCCCGATGATCAGCTCCACATTTTTATACTTGCAGAGCTGCGGGTAAATGCCTACCCCACCCGGACCCGTTACCCCAAAGCCGTGGGAATCGTCCACCACGAGTATAACTTTTTGCTCTGGCAGCTGCGCCACCCAATCAAAATTATAGCTGTTGGCCTGCAGCGGGTCCAGGGCGTTGCAGATAAGTATGAATTTTTCCTCCTTCTGCGATGCCTTTACCTCGTCCACTGCCAGCGTGGCCCATTCTTCAAAAGGGATGGCGGCATTGGCCTGGGCCGCGGCGCCATCGTTTTCCCACAGCGCCGGGTGGGCACCCGGGGCATACAAAAAGCGGCCTCGGCCGCGAAGCACCTGCACCAGCGTCTGCCCCATCAGAAAGCCCGAAGACATGGTAACCGCTGCCTCCGCCCCTGTTATACTTGCCAACTGCTCCTCCACCTGCCGGTATACTTCCAGCCGCAGGTTAGAGCGCCGCGAGCTGGAGTAGTTGGTGCCGTAGCGCCGTATCCCCTCCACCACCAGCTCCTGAAAAGCCGTATTGCAGGCCATGCCCAGGTACGATGTGCCGCTACAGTAAAGAAACTCCTCCTCCTCCAGCATCACGGTGCGGCCCGGCAAATGGTCGGTATAGGCGGGCGTGTGCATTAAGCGATCAACTCGGCGCCGGTGCCGTTTACGCTGCTATAGTATACCTTGCCATTGTCGATGGTAATGCCGCGGGCAATGTCTTTGCTGATGAGCAGCGGCCCGTCCATGTCCACGTAATCCAGCATGGGCAGCAGCTGCGCAATGGCCGAAATACCCACTGTTGATTCAGTCATACAGCCCACCATCGTTTTCAAGCCCAGCTCGCGGGCCTCTTTCAGCATGCGCCGAGCCGGGGTAAGGCCTCCGCACTTCACCAGCTTCACGTTTACGCCGTGGAAGTGGCCTACGCACTTGGCGACGTCGCTTTCGGTAATGCAGCTTTCATCGGCAATCAGCGGCAGCACCGAGTGCTGGTACACCTGCTTCATGCCTTCCAGGTCGTCGGCGCGCATAGGCTGCTCAATAAACTCCACGCCCAGCGGCTTCAGCTGTCTGGCGTTCTCAATGGTTTCCTCCACGCCCCAGGCGCAGTTGGCGTCTACCCTGAACACGGCATCGGTGTGCTTGCGCAGTTCCTTGATGATCTCCACATCCTCTTTGGTGCCCAGTTTGATCTTGTACAGCGGCCACGGCATCTCCTTCAGCTTCTTCACCATGTTTTCGATGGTGTCGATGCCAATGGTATAGTTGGTCAGCGGATTCTTGTCCGGATTCAGGCCCCACAGCTTGTAAAGCGGCTGCCCCTGCAGCTTACCGTACAGGTCGTTGGCGGCTATGTCCAGGGCGCAAAGGGCAAAAGGGTTATCCTTCAGGTGCGGCTGCATCTGCTCCCAGAAATCCTCCGGTTTATCCAGCGTGGTGGCTTCTATCTGCTGGCGGATATTTTCCAGGGCCGCGGTCATACTTTCTATCGTGAAGCCATAGTATGGGTTACTGGTGGCTTCACCGTAGCCCTTGTGCCCGTCCTGCTCCAGCTCCACAATCATGGTAGGCTGGGTATCGCGCGAGTCGTAAGAGATGGTAAAGGTATGTTTTAGCGGTAGGTCGTAAGACCGTATGGTCAGTTTCATGGTTATGGTTTAAGTATAGTTGCTGATAGTTGGTTGCTGATAGTTGGTTGCTGATAGTTGGTTGCTGATAGTTGGTTGCTGATTGTTGGTTGTAAGATCGGAATTTATAGTTAATAAGAATAGGCAGGATTAGTGCTCCTTCTTTAACTCCTAAACTCTCTAACTCTCTCAATACCTGTTGTGCACTTCCGTCATGATGCGCACCATTTCGTTTCGGATGGCTGAGGTAGATACTTTGTAGTTGTTGTTCATAAAGCTATAGAGCAGCAGCTTGCCGCTTTTCGTCATAATAAAGCCGCTCTGGTTGTGCACATGGGCCAGGGTACCGGACTTGCCAAACACGAAGGGCACCTCGGCCTGGTAAATGTTTCGGAACGTTCCCGGGCGCCCGCCCACGGCCAGCATGGGCAGCAGGCGCTCCTTTGGTCGCTCCTGCATCAGCTTCTGCAACAAGGCAATGATGCTGCGCGGCGTGAACATGTTCATGGAGGACAGCCCGGAACCGTCCACCCACACCGGTTCGTCCGGCAGGTCGGCCAGGTAGTTCTCCTTTACATACTTTATCGCCCGCTCCACCGAAAGCGTGTCAGACAGAGTGCCGGAGTTGAGTGCCATCAGCTGCTCTGCCATCAGGTTGTCGCTTACGTGCAGCATGCGTTTCAGCACCGTGTCGGTAGGCAAGCCATAGAAGACTTTACCGCCATCCGGCACCGCGGCCTTCAAAAGCTCCACTTCGCGCTGCAGGGTGTCGGCCAGTAAAGTTACTACCATTTCCGGAGAAGTAATAAAAGGCACTTCCGTGGAGTATTTTCCGGAGGCGTAGCGTGGATGGTAAGAGACGTGGTTGCTGCGCCAGGCACGCACGAAGGCGTCTTTGGAGCGGCTTTCAGCCGTATCTACCACGATGTTTTTCTTAAAGTAGGAGGGCGTGGTCGTAAAAGGGCTTCCCTCTTCTTTATAAAACTTCATCACATTGCCATGAATCGGGAACACGTTGCGCTCGGGCTGATAGTAGTAATTATAATCGTCCCAGCCCCAGTTGGTGGCGAAAGGCGTGCTGGCAAATGGCGCATCTATGTAGTATAGCTTCTTCACCGGCCTGTTTTTCAGGAAATCATACGCCAGCGTGTTCTTCAGGTCCATGTGCGTGAAGGTAGGATCGCCGGTGCCCCAGAAAATGAGCGAATCGCCGCGGCTCACATACTTTAGCGCCGGAATGGAGTCGCCCAGCATTTTGAGTGTGGCATAAAAGGTAAAGAGCTTCGTATTAGAGGCCGGCACAAAGTATTTATCAGCGTTATGCGCTACCACCATCTGGTCTAGTTCGGGGTCATACAGGGCAAAGCCTACGAAGCTCTGCTTCAGCACTTCCGATCCCGCAACCTCACGGCGTATCTCTTCGGGCCCGAAACGCCCTTCTGCAGCGGTGGTGGCAGGCACCTTGCTGCCGCAGGCCATGCTGAGCAGCAGCGTGCCCAGCATCCCCCATTTACAAAGCTGTTTCTTCAGCAACATCATTCTATAGCTCATTTGAAAGTCTTAAATAAGTAAAAAGCGCTATATATTCAAAAACTTTGTTGCAACCTCCATTCCGCAATCCTCATCCACTCCCCACAAACCGCCCTGCTGGCGGCAGAAAGTTTAAATGATGTTTTAACTGTATGACTAAATCCCTATATTAGACACACTTAATTCTACACATTTCTAACCTAACACATTTATGAGAAAAAGTTACGTATGTATTCTCCTGTTGCTGTTAGTCTGCTGGTGCGGCGGCGCCTATGCCCAGCAGATTCCTGTAAACGGCACAGTAACAGGGGCAGAAGACGGCATTCCGCTCCCGGGCGTGAGCGTTATTGTAAAAGGCACGACCACGGGCGTAACCACCAGCGCCGACGGCACTTACCAGATTAGCGCACCCGGCTCCAACGCCGTGCTGATGTTCCGCTTCCTGGGCTATGAGGTGCAGGAAGTGCAGGTGGGCAACCAGCGCACGATAAACGTGCAGCTTAGCCCGGACAACAAACAGCTGAAAGAAGTGGTGGTAACGGCCCTTGGCATTGAGCGTAGCGAACGCTCGCTGGGCTATGCCACACAGGAAGTGAGTGGCGAGAACCTGACCATGGCCAAAGAGCAGAACGTGCTGGGATCTCTGGCTGGCAAAGTGGCGGGTGTACAGGTGGTTGGCTCTTCCGGCGCAAGTATGGGCGGTACCCAGAAGATAAAGATCCGTGGTGTTAACTCCCTCTTAGGAGGTGGCCAGCCGCTGATTGTTGTAGACGGAACCCCTATCTCCAACGCCAACTACTCTGACAGCGACGGGGTGGACTTCGGTAACCTGGGCCAGGATATCAACCAGGAGGACGTGGAATCGGTGAACGTGCTGAAAGGCCCGGCAGCCTCTGCTCTTTACGGTATACGCGGCCAGTATGGCGTGATCATGATCACGACCAAAAAAGGCACAGCAGGATCCGATAAAGTAACCGTGCAACTGAACTCTGCCTTCTCAGTAGAGAAAGTGGGCAACATCATGCCGTACCAGAACGTGTATGGCGGTGGTGGCAGCCAGACCTGGCGCACTCTGCCCAACGGCGATAAGTATGTGGACGTGTCGTATGACGAAAGCTGGGGGCCTAGAATGGATGGCACGCCTGTACGACAGGTGTTCAGCTTCTATCCGCAGGACCCAACCTATGGGCAGCTAACACCATTTGTTCCGCACCCGGATAACATCAAGGACTATTACGAAACAGGCTATACCCTGAATAACGGCGTGAGCGTGACCGGTGGCAGCAACAAAGCAAGCTATCGCATCAGCGCGAACGATACCCGCATACAAGGTGTGGAGCCAAACACCTGGCTGAAGCGCCGTAACGTCAGCGCGAGCATCGGCGTGAACATTACGGATAAACTGCACGCTTCTACCAACATCAACTATGCCGGCAACAATGCCCAGCGCCCTTCCCAGGGCTCTGAGGACGGCGCCCGTTATATGGGCCAATGGTTCCAGCGCAACATTGACATAAACCGCCTGAAGGACTATAAGTATGACGACGGCACCATCCTGCACTGGAACCTGAGCCGGCCAAGCGCTACAACCGGTGAGATCTCGGATTTCGAGCCGCTGTATTGGGACAACCCATACTTTGACGCCTACGAAAACCCTACCGGCGATAGCCGCGACAGGCTTTTCGGGGATGTTGGGCTGAGCTATAAAGTGCTGCCAGATCTGAAACTGAGCGGTTTTATCCGCAATGATATGTACATCCAGAACATCGAGTCCAGAACGGCAGTGGGTGGCACAGGCCTGTCCAGCTACTCTTTCGGAAAGTATCAGAACCGCGAAACAAACTATGAGTTGATGGCGCAGTACACCAAAGAGTTCGGAGAGTTTTCGGTGGATGCACACCTGGGCACTAACCTCTTCGACTTTAGACGTACCAACCTTTCCATGGCAACAGCGGGCGGTCTCTCTTCCCCTGGCTTCTACAACATTGATGCTTCCATAGACCGTCCTTCTACTGCTTCTTCCCTTGTCCGCAAGCAGATCGAGAGCCAGTTCGGCTTGGTATCGCTGGGTTATAAGGACACCTACTTTGTGGATGCCTCTATCAGAAGAGACTATTCCTCTACCCTGCCGGATCCATATTGGTACTCTTCTTTCTCAGGCAGCTTTGTGTTCAGCGAACTGATGGACTGGCAGCCACTGTCGTTCGGTAAACTGAGGGTAAGTTACGCGGAGGCGGGCTCTGATGTGAAAGAGTATACAACGTCATACAACTTCCTGCCGGGCACTGTTTACAGCGATCCATCCAGAGGTATCACTGTCAACACTCTTACTGTACCGAACACGCTGAACAACCCGAATATCCAACCGGCCTTTGCCCGCTCTTACGAGGCTGGCATCGACCTGAAGTTCTTCCAGGACAGGCTCGGCATCGACTTCACGTATTACCAGCAGCGCAATAAAAACGCTGTGATAGACCTGCCTGTATCCGGTGCGAGCGGATACGGTACTTCCATCATCAACGCCGGCATGATTGAGAACAAAGGTATTGAGCTGACTCTGACAGGCACACCGGTACGGAGCAACGCCTTTACCTGGACCTCCATCTTCAACTTTAACCGAAACAAAAATAAGATCGTTGAATTGTATCCTGGCGTTGATGCCTTGCAATTGGGTGTCACTACTTATTCCAGCACCTCCAGCTACCTCTTCTCTTATGAGGGCAAATCATTCGGCTCTTTAGTAGGCCAGGCCTACCAGCGTGATGAAGACACGGGCAAAATCCTGATCAATGCTAGCGGCATACCTTTGTACACCACAGCCACACACGACTTCGGTAGCGTGCTGCCAGATATTACAGGTGGTTTTCAGAACTACTTTAAAGTATGGAAGTTTGACGTAGGCGCGATGGTGGACTTCCAGGTAGGTGGCAAGTTCTTTAGCCGCTCAAAAATGCTGGCCGTACGTACCGGCCTGGACCCAATTACAGTAGCTAAAAACAATAAGGGCCACGATGTGCGTGATGCAGTAGAAGACGGCGGCGGTGTGCGTGTGGACGGCGTTTACGGCCCAGGCACTGTGATAGACGGGCAGGATGTCAGCGGCCAGGAAGCCACCGTATACGTTGCTCCTCGCACCTACTACGGCACTACTGCCCGCAGAATCTACGAAGATTGGCTCTACGATGCTTCTTACGTGAAGCTGCGCGAACTGCGTGTCGGTTATACCCTGGATAAATCTATGCTGGGTGGCCTGCCATTCGAAAATGTTGGCATTGCTCTGATCGCCCGCAACCCAGCCATGATTTGGCAAAAAGCGCCGAAAGGCCTTGACCCGTCAGAACTGTCTACTGGCAGTCAGTCTGTTAGCTGGTACGAGTCTGGCCAGTTGCCAACCGTGCGCTCTTACGGCGTGAACCTAAACATTACCTTTTAATTCCGATCATTTATGAAAAAACTATATATCGCACTGATGGCTTGCCTGGCCCTTACAAGTTGTGAGGACTTTGAGGAGCTGAACATCAACCCCAACCGCCCAAGCCAGGCATCCGGGACGCAGTTAATTGCCAGTGCCCAGCTTGCCTTGCCAGACCTGAGCGCCTCCCCTACCGGCGAGTTTATGGCGCAGTACCTGGCTGAAACGCAGTATGTGAACGCTTCGCTTTACCCTGCAGGGGGCACCAGCTATTACTGGCTATACCAGGGCCCACTGATGGACGTGCAGGCCGTACTGGATAATGCTGAGAACCTCAATGCAAACGAAGGCCCGATTGCCAATCAGCTGGCGGTGGCAAAGATCCTGAAGGCGTATTACTTCTGGAACGTAACCGACCGCTGGGGCGATGTGCCCTATACCGAAGCCCTGCAGGGCGGCGCCGACTTCACGCCGAAGTATGATTCACAGGAGTCGATCTACAACAGCCTGTTTAACTTGTTGGATGAGGCGCAAGCCCAAATTGTGAGCGGCGGCATCACCAATGACTTGGTGTACGGCGGCAATATGGACAAATGGCAGAAACTGGCTAACAGTATCAGGATGCTGATGGCCCTGCGCATGTCGGAGGTTGACGCCGACAAAGCAAGCCAGGAGTTTAACGCGGCGCTGGAGGCTGGCGTCATGACCTCTAATGCCGACAACCTCGCGTTCAAGCACCTGGCCAACGCACAAAATCAAAGCTATTGGTATGACCAGTGGGAGAACAGAAACCGCGAGTGGTGGGCGCTAACCGAAACATTGGTAAGCGAAATGAAGCCCGTGAACGACCCGCGCCTGCAAGTATACGGCCAGCCCACCCGTAAGACCAAAGAATTCATCGGCCTGCCTTTCGGGGAAACGAAGTTGATGAACACGGATGACTATTCCTTGCTTGGGGAGGCTATCTATGCACAGGACGCGACCATCCAACTGGTAACCTACGCACAGGTTCTGTTTGCCCAGGCAGAGGCCGCCAAACGCGGCTGGATACCGGGTGGCGATGAAGCAGCCCAGAATTACTACGAACAGGCCATTGAGCAGTCGGTACTGCAGTGGACGGGCAGCACAGAAGGCGTAGAAGGCCTGCTGGCGCAACCGGAAGTAGCCTATGACCCAGCCAATGCCATCGAGCAGATCGCTACGCAGCGTTGGGTGCACCTGTTCATGCACGGGTATGAGGCTTGGGCCGAATACAGAAGAACCGGCTATCCTGATAACCTGGTGGCACCGGGCGGAGCAGCAGTACCCAACCGCCTGATGTACCCGGACGTGGAAGCGCAGAACAACGCAGCCAACTACAACGAGGCCTTGCAACGCCAGTTTGGCGGAACCGACGGCCTGTATGGTCAGCTGTGGTGGGATAAATAACCACATCCTCTAAAGTATATAAAAGCCGCTCCTGCGTTTAGGAGCGGCTTTTTGCATTTTAGCTCATGTAGACTAATTTGCAAAACTTAGCCTGCTTCATGGACTTTATTGTCCATGAATATAAGCAAACGCAGTTATAACACATTTTTATACTTTGACGTATACTTCTATAAAAAATTTTACTAAAGTATTTTGCTTTATTAAAAGGTTTGTTAATTTTGTAGCGATAGGTTTACGCGCAAGTGATGAGCACCTTAGTCCCACATACAGATTTTCTGGAGAATCTCAACAACGTTGAGAAGAAGAAGTTTTTGCAGAAAGTTCGGATTATCAGACATCTATATGTGAAAGGGGCTCGCACCAATGCCGACATTTGCTCTCGCTTCAACATCAGCTCCCCAACATCAATGGGTTTATTAGGTGAGCTAATCTCAGAGGGGCTGGTGGAGAAGCAGGGCTTAGGCAAATCGGTGGGCGGCCGTAAACCAGACCTATACGGCCTTCGCGGCAACTCCCTCTTCGTCCTCAGCATCGACATGGACCGCTTTAGCACCCGCATGGCGATCATGGACAACAACAACAACCAGGTTACTCCCATCCATACCTTTGCCTATACTTTACCGAAAGACCTAAGCGGCCTGGACACCCTCTGTGGCTGGGTGGAGGATCTGATCGCTACTTCGGGCATCGACCGTAAGAAACTGGTGGGTGTGGGCGTAAGTATGCCGGGACTGGTAGCCAGCAAAGAAGGCGACTCCCGCACCTACCTGCGCACCGATTTGTTGGAAGAGTCGCTGCAGGACCTGCTGAGCCGCCGGCTGGGCAAGCCCGTTTTTATACAGAACGACGTGAAAAGCGCTGCCCTGGCAGAGCTTCGGTTCGGCCAGGCTAAAGGCAAGCAGGATGTACTCGTAATCTCGTTGGACTGGGGTGTGGGCACCGGCGTGATCATGGATGGCCGACTCCGGGGCGGGGCTGCTGGCTTTGCCGGAGAGTTCGGGCACATTCCGCTGGTAGAAGACGGCGCCCTTTGCCATTGCGGCAAGCGCGGCTGCCTCGAAACACTGGCATCGGGTGTGTCGCTTACCCGAATGGCCCGCGAAGGCATAAAAGCAGGGCAGAAGTCGCTGCTAAGCAACCTGACCGAGGCCGAGCTGGAGCAACTGGAGCCGCAGCAGATCATAGAGGCGGCCAGCCAGGGCGACCAGTTCGCCATTAACCTGCTTACCGAAACCGGATCAAACCTGGGAAAAGGCATCGCTATCCTGATCCAGCTCTTTAATCCCGAGCTGGTTATACTTGGGGGCAAAATAGCCGAGGCGGGCCAACTTATCACGACCCCAATACAACAAGCAATTAATACCTACTGCATGGCGCAGCTGCGCGAATCTACCAGCATTGCACTGTCTACGCTGGGCCAGCAGGCAAGCATGATGGGGGCTACGGCCACCGTGATGGAAAACATACTGGAACGGCAGCTGGAACAGGCCAGATAATGAAACTGAGGTTGAACAAAGTATAAACTTATGCATCCACTAAACAACAACATCGCGTTTAACGCAAAGCGAAGCACGCCACGCCTCAACCTTCTGGAAGAGACGCGTTTTGAGAAACTTCCGGTATCGGTTTACCCGGACCAGAACATAGCCTCTCTGTCGGTGGCCAAGCGCATTGCCGACCTGATCCGCAGCAAGCAGGACAAAGGAGAGCAGGCCGTGCTTGGACTGGCCACAGGCGCCACTCCTATCGGCGTGTATGCCGAGCTGGTAAGGATGCACCGCGAAGAGGGACTGAGCTTCCATAACGTGACGACCTTTAACCTGGACGAGTACTACCCGATGAAACCGGATGCCGCCCAGAGCTACGTGACGTTCATGAACGAGAACCTCTTCAACCACATCGACATCGACAAAGCCAATGTGCATATTCCGGATGGCACACTGCCCAAGGAGGAGATACATGCTTACTGCCTGAGCTATGAGCGCCAGATTGAAGAGGCCGGCGGTCTGGATATGCAGATCCTGGGTATTGGCCGTACGGGCCACATCGGCTTTAACGAACCGGGCTCTGCGCCAAACTCCGGTACGCGCCTGGTAACGCTGGACGATTTGACCCGTCGCGACGCTGCCCGCGACTTCGGCGGCAAGGAGAACGTGCCGACCAAAGCCATCACCATGGGCATCGGCACCATCTTTAAAGCCCGCGAGATCATCCTGATGGCCTGGAGCCAGAAAAAGGCGCCTATTATTAAAAAAGCCGTAGAGGGCGAAATGTCGAGCGAAGTGCCGGCCACGTACCTGCAGCTGTCTGACAGCGTGGAGTTTGTGCTGGACGAGGATGCCGCTTCCGAACTGACGCGCTTTAACACACCTTGGCTGGTAAAAGACTGTGTTTGGGATACGCAGATGACGAAAAAAGCTGTGATCTGGCTGTCGCAGAAGATGCAAAAGCCAATCCTGAAGCTGACCGAAGAAGACTACAACAACCACGGCATGGCGCAGCTGGCCACCGAGTTCGGCCCGGCCTACAACATCAACATCGACGTCTTTAACAAAATGCAGCATACCATTACCGGCTGGCCGGGTGGTAAGCCAAACGCCGACGACACCCAGCGCCCCGAACGTGCCGAGCCGGCGCAGAAGCGCGTGGTGATCTTCTCGCCGCACCCGGACGACGACGTGATTTCAATGGGAGGTACCTTTATCCGCTTGGTAGACCAGGGCCATGAGGTGCACGTGGCCTACCAGACCTCCGGCAACACTGCCGTATGGGACGACGACGTGCTGCGCTACGTGGAGTTTGCCATCGACTTTAACAAGAGCCTCGGCCTGGAAACTGGCAACCTGCAGAAGATATATGATGACATGCGCGGCTTTATCGAGGAGAAGCAGCCGAACCAGGTGGATACGCAGGAAATACTGAACGTGAAAGGCTTTATCCGTAAGAGCGAGGCCTACGCAGGCGCGCGTTACGCTGGCCTGGAAGACGAGCAGATCCACTTCATGGCGCTGCCTTTCTACGAAACGGGCAAACACAAAAAGAACTCTGTTTCAGATAAGGACATTGAGCTGACCATGGAGCTACTGCAGCGCGTGAAGCCGCAGCAGGTGTTCAGCGCCGGCGACTTTGCCGATCCGCACGGCACCCATATTGTGTGCTTTAGGATAGTGGTGGATGCCCTGCAGCGCCTGCGCGATGCCGGCGAGGAGTGGGTAAACGACTGCTGGCTGTGGATGTACCGCGGCGCATGGCACGAGTTTGAGACGCACGAGATCGAGATGGCCGTTCCGCTTTCGCCGCAGGAGGTTATCCGCAAACGCATGGCCATTTTCAAGCACCAGTCACAGAAAGACACGCCGGTATTCCCGGGCGACGACGCACGCGAGTTTTGGGTTCGTGCCGAAGAGCGCAACCGCGAAACTGCTGAGAACTACCATAAACTTGGCCTCGCCGACTATGAGGCCATGGAGGCATTCGTACGCTACAATTACTAAACCATACCTTCTTTTCTCGGAGGGTAACACATAGGAACACATAGAGTTTAGGGCTACGAAAAAAACCCGCTCAGTATTGGGCGGGTTTTTATATTTTATATTAATATCGATTAGATAATGCGTATGACCAGTCCCACAGCTTACTTTCAGCCTCAAACCCACCCCTAACCCCTCCCAGGAGGGGAATATACCTGTAGAATTGTAACCGTGCTGTGCACAGTGGTACTTACACTTTAAGCAAGTACACTTACCGGCTCACGCTGAAGCCCTGCACGGTATAGAGTATACCCAGCGCCAACGACTGGTTGAACTGCACCTGGCTGTCCTGGTCGTAATCGTACACAAAATTGCCCATCAGGCTAACGTTTATGTAGCGGTTTACTTTAGCCGAGAGCGTGGCGTTCAGGAGGTGGTCTATGCGTTTGCCCGACAGCTCTTTATAGTTGGCATAGGCCAAATAATTCGCCTTAAAGTTGAGGTTCTCCATGATGTTGCGGTCGTAGGTAGCCTGCACCATGGCCGCCAGCCACTCCTTCCGCACCTTGTCCCCCTCCGGCACGCCATAGCGCTCTTTCTCCCCCACGGCCTCATCTACCAGAAACGTAAAACGCGGGGCAAACGGGCTCAGGCGCAGCGAGAAGTATGGATTGGGTTTATACTCCGCACCCAGGCCAAAAGTGAGGAAACCGGGAGCCAGAAAGTTAGAGATAAGCCTGTCCGTGCCGTCCTCATCCACATCATATTCATACCCTTTGGCAAACTGCGACAGAAAGTTAGCCGACGCGAATACGTTCCAATCCGAGGAAATGGCATGGCCATACTTGGTGTCCAGGTAAATGCGGTCTATGCTCTTGCGCTGCTCCTCCCCTTTGTTCTTCAGAAGGCCGTACTGCAGCTGCACTGCATTATCCCAGGAAATGTCCCCTTTTTCATAGTCGGCGCGGCCATCCACATGCGCATTTATGGCCACAGAGCTTACGCCACCTGCTTTCCAGTTATCGCTGAACGAGGATTGGTTCAGGTTTAAGCCAGCGGCAAACGAGCGCCGCCACAACGTGTCAGGCTCTGTTACAGATTGAGCCAAAACTGCAGCGGCGTTCAGCAGTACCACCAGCAGCACGAGTAGAGTCTTTTTCATAAGAGAAAGTATAAAGCAATGCGTATATTTATGTATTGCTATACTTACTCTTATTTTGCGGGAAGGTTTTGCGTTTTTGCTGCTGATGGATAGCTCCAGCGTTTAAGCTTTTAGCCGTTCTTGCTCAAGTTCGCTGCCTTTGTCCGAAGTTTCACTTACCTGATTTGCAGGTTAGCTTGCCCGTTAAATCAAGTATACGTTGTTAGTTAAGCCACCAACTCCTACTATTTACACCACTTCAAACATGAAAGCACTTTACATAATATTTGCAATACTAACCACTCTGTCTATAGCCATTGCCTACATCGTAAAAGATGATTACTATTATTTGCCTTACCCGAACGCTATCGAGTATCTGCTGGCTTTTCTCATCCTGCTGCTTACCGCTATACTTGCCCTTTGGCCAGCGCACCGCCTCCGGAAAGTAGCGCTGGGGGTCACGTCGGCCATTATCCTATGGGTGGTGGTTTTTGGCATGAATTTCCTCTTTGAATGGCACCCGCTCAACCTGTCATTCCCCTTTACAAAGTCGCAGTCGTTCGAAGTAAGTCATGAGCCGTATCCGTGGCCAACCACAACGCCGGCAAGTGCGGGCTACCACAAAGCAGACATAACGCATTTCCTACAAGAAATTGAGAATTGGGACAGGCTCAGGGCCTTGGTCGTCATCAAAGACGGCAGGTTATTCCTAGAGAAGTATCAGAAAGACGCTACAAAGTATAGCGCGTTCAACGTCCATTCAGTCACGAAAAGCATCCTGTCTGCTTTAACGGGCTTAGCCATTCAGGAAGGATACATACCATCTGAGCACGACAAGGTGCTACGCTACTTCCCGGAGTACCGAAACGGAGCATCTGCCCCTGCCAAAGCTAATATTACCGTAGCGCACCTCTTAGCCATGCGTGGAGGTTTTGCCGGATGGGATGGACCACAGAGTGCGCAGCAGGTCCTGTTGCAGGAAGAGGTTTCCGACACTAATACGGGGCAGGAATTCAAGTATTTTACCGGCTCCCAAATGGTGCTTTCCGCCATGCTTACGAAGGCCTCGAACACCACTACCAAAGCATTTGCCGAGGAGAAGCTATTCAAACCGCTAGGCATTTCGTGCGGCTTCTGGCGTAAAGTGGACGGTTATTACGCCGGCGGCGACGAGACCTATTTTACCGCCAGGGACCTGGCCCGGTTCGGGGAACTGTACCTGAACAAAGGACAGGTGGACGGGGTGCAGCTGCTGGACTCCTCGTGGGTAGCGAAAAGCTTCACGAACTACACGGCTAAAAGCAAAGCTTTCCGCACCTTAGACTGCTACCAGGAAGTAGGCTACGGCTACTCCTGGTGGCTGCTGGAGCACCAGGGCAAGCCTGTTTACACGGCAAGAGGCAAAGGCGGAGAATACATCCTGATACTGCCCGAGCAAAATGCGGTAGCGGTTATTTTGCAGGAGTGGAATCTGCAGAAAGACTTCAAGAAGGAAAATGGTTATATATGCGAGCTGCTCTCGCTCCTAACCTCAGAGAACACTGCGAAGATCGCTGCTCAAGAATAAAGCTGAGGCTAGTACAGCAATTCTATGTATCGGAATCATCATTATTTTCCGAGCAGGTAAAACTCAGACGGAAGCTCATACAAGTATAAATATCATAAAAAAAGGAGGCACCGTGTCCGGTACCTCCTTTTTTATATATCAGTGCTGCAACTACTGCTGCACCTCTTTGCTTTTCTCTATAGCATCATACACTACCTGCAGCACGTTGGTGCGGGTATTGAGCTTGCCCAGCAGGTTATTCTCACGGGTTGGGTGCACGCGGTTCGACAGGAACACATACACCAGGTTATTTACCGGGTCTATCCAGGTATACGTGCCCGTAAAGCCGGAGTGGCCGAAACTCTCTACAGGGGCGCTTGGCGCTGCGTTGCTGTTCTGCGCGCCCGGCTTGGCCGGACGATCGAAGCCCAGGGCGCGGTAATTGCCCTGGTCGCAGAACTGGCACTTGCTAAAGCGGCTCACGGTGTTGCCTGCTATGTAGGTTTCGCCAGCGAACTTCCCGTCGTTCAGGTAGAGTTGCATCAGTTTGGCCAGGTCGTTGGAATTACCGAACAGGCCGGCATGGCCGCTCACGCCGCCCAGCATGGCAGCGCCTTCATCGTGCACAGTAGTGTGCAGCAGCTGCTTCCGGAAGAGCGAGTCTACCTCCGTTGGCACGATCTGCTCTGGCTTATAGTATTTGTAAGGGTTAAAGGTAAGCGAGGTGGCCCCGATCGGGTGATAAATGTTCTCCTTCAGGTATGTCTCAAAATCCTCACCGGTAATATTCTGCACCACCAGCGGCGCAAGTATAAACGAAAGGTCGCTGTACACATACCCCGGCTTCTCGTTCAGCGGCGACTCGGCAATAGCCTTGTAAATCTTCTTCGCATACTTGCGGTGGATGTACAGGTTATCCGCTACTTTTATCGGGAAGCGTCGGGATGAGTCCGGCTTAAAGGTTGCCCACTTAAACTTGCCGTTTTTCTTCACCGTCTCTTTCCAAAAAGGTATCCAGGACTTCAGGCGCGCCTGGTGCGTCAGGATGTCGCGGTACTTCAGGTTCTCTTTGTTGGTGCCTTCCATCATCGGCAGGTATTCGCCCAAAGTGCGATCCACATCAAAGCGGCCTTCGCCGCTCAGCTTCATAAAGGCTGCCAGCGAAGTGCTGATCTTCGTGACAGAGGCCATATCATACAGGTCAGTCACCTGTACCGGGCGCTCGTTCTCATAGGTATGGAATCCGTAAGCCTTGCGGAAGATCACTTTTCCGTCTTTGGCTATCAGCACCTGCGCACCCGGCGTGGCTTTCTGCGCCATGGCCTGCGCCACCAGCGAGTCTATCCCGGCCAGGTCTTCTGTTTTCAGGCCAACGGCCTCCGGCATGGTATAGGCAAAGCGCAACCCGCCGTTGGTTCTCAGTCCGTCGCCAATCCTGAAGTTGTTGTTGATGGTTACCGGCAATTTGCCTTTAGCGCCGATGCCCCCGAAGATCATCTGGGAGGCCAGGTCCTGCGTCTGCGGCGTTTCCTGGTAAGCAGCGATCACGGCATCAGCTTTATCCAGGCTCTCCAGTTCAGCCAGGCTGTACACGTTGGCAAAAACACCTACGATGGTTGGCTTAGAGCGAATCAGGTCCTTGAGGAACATATTCATCTCCGCCGAGATACCGAAATGGCTGCCGCCCGCCTTCAGATTCAGCCTGTGCACGCCGGCAATCACCAGGTTATACTCCTGCAGCTTCTCCTTCAGCGCCATCAGTTCGGCAATAGAGGCTGTTGGCTGCAAAAAGAAAGTATCCACCTTGGTGTAACGGGCCAAGCCACGCTGGAAGTCGGTTTCCTTTTTTGTTCCGATGGCCAGGGCCGCCACCTTCAGCGTGTCAATGTTCTGGATCGGCAGGATGTTCTGCTTGTTGCGCAGCAGCGTCAGCGAGGCCTCTACCAGTTGCTGGTTCAGGTACTGGGCATGCGGGTTGTTCAGGTCCTCCACAAGGTGCTCGGTTTCAATCGGCTTCCAGTTGTCCAGCCCCAGCCACTGCTTGGCGGCCAGCACTTTGCGGCAACGGGCATCCACTTCTTCCTGCGTTATCTCGCCGTTGGCAATCGCCTTTTTCACCTCCTCAATGGTAGTTTTCACGTCCATTGTGTTCAGGAGCATGTCGTTGCCGGCTAGCAGGGCCTTCACATCCACAATACCTGGCTCATAAAACTTGGCCACGCCCTGCATGTTCAGCGCATCGGTAAACACCAGGCCTTTGTAGCCCATCTCCTCCTTGAGCAAACCGGATACGATTGGCTTGGAAAGCGTTGAGGCCAGGTTCTCGGTATTGTCCAGCACCGGGATGTTCATGTGCGCCACCATCAGACTGCCCAAGCCGTTTTTCATCAGCTCGCGGAACGGGTACAGCTCCACAGAGTCGAGGCGGATTTTGGAGAAGTTGATCACAGGCAGCCCCACGTGCGAGTCTACGTCGGTATCACCGTGGCCCGGGAAGTGCTTGGCGTTGGCCAGCACCTTATTGTCCTGCATGCCGCGCATATAAGCCATGGCTTTGCGGGTAACGTTATACTTGTCTTCGCCGAAAGAGCGGAAGCCGATCACCGGGTTGTTAGCGTTGTTGTTTACGTCTACCACCGGGGCAAAGTTCACATGCACCCCCAGCCGGCGGCACTGCCGCGCAATCTCGGCACCCATCTCATAGATCAGCTGCTCATCCTCTATGCCTCCCAGCGCCATCTGGTACGGGAACCGCACCGTGCTGTCGAGGCGCATGGCCAGGCCCCACTCCCCGTCTATACTTACCATCAGCGGCACTTTGGTTTCGCGCTGGTAGCGGTTGGTCATTTGGGCCTGGCGCACCGGGCCGCCCTGGAAAAAGATCAGGCCGCCAACTTTATACTTTGTCACCAGGTTGCTGATCGAGTCGATGTGGACCTGGTCTTTGTTAGAGTATACCGGGATCATGATGAGCTGCGCGATGCGCTCTTCCGGCGTTAGGGTGCTGAACACCGAATCTACCCAAGCCTGGCTGGCATTCAGGAAAGGCGGGTCTGTGGCCGGGTCAAACTTTTCGACGGCTTTCTCTACGGAGCTGCGGCGCGTTTTGGACTTATGCCGCTGCGCTTTTGTCTGCACGGCCCCTAACAGAAAGAGGGCCATGAACGTGAGCAAGAGGTAATGACTTTTTTTCAAAGCAAATAAGGGTTAATGTTTAGCGTGTTAGTAGCCTTAAATTTAAGCTTTTTATATCAAAGGAAGCCTATGTTATAACAGATTCTTGCCAGAGAGCGCACCCTAAAGCGATCAGTACAATTTACAACTATATTTCACCTTTTCGCTTTCCACGATAACATCCTATTACTATATTTATGGATAGATTGCTATATCGCATTTAAAATATGTTTTAGCAAACACCGTATTCACTAAGTACAATTCCTCTGTTTATGAGAAAACTTTTACTGCTGTCGCTCCTGACAATTTTGCTAAGCGTACATTCGGCGCAAGCCCAGGCTCCCAAGCGCGAGTTCCGGGCCGTGTGGATCGCCACCGTGGCCAACATCGACTGGCCTGGCCAAAAGGGGCTGTCGCCGGCCGTGCAGCAGCAGGAGTTTAAGTATATTTTGGATGAGCACCAGAAGAACGGTATGAATGCCGTGATCGTGCAGGTGCGCCCGGCCGCTGACGCCTTGTACCGCAGTGAACTGGAGCCTTGGTCGGAGTTTTTAACGGGCCGGCAGGGCCAGGCCATGAACCCGCCTTACGACCCGCTGCAGTTCATGCTGGAGGAGGCGCACAAGCGCGGCATGGAGCTGCACGCCTGGTTTAACCCCTACCGCGCCACCTTCGACGCCAAAGCCAGCGTGGCACCGGGCCATATCACTAAAAAGAAGCCGGACTGGTTTATAAAGTATGAGGGCAAACTTGTGTTTAACCCGGGCATTCCGGAAGTGCGGCAGTACATAACCAATGTGGTGCTGGATGTGGTCAACCGCTACGACATAGACGGGGTGCATTTCGATGATTACTTTTACCCCTACCCAATTGCCGGCCACCCCTTCCCTGACGACGATACCTATGCGGCTTTTCAGGGCTTGTTCACGAACAAGAACGACTGGCGCCGCTACAACGTGGATGAACTGATAGAGGGGATCTCGGACAGTATAAACGCCGTGAAGCCTTGGGTGAAGTTCGGCATCAGCCCGTTTGGGGTCTGGAAAAACCTGGCCGACGGACCGGAAGGCTCAGCTACCCGCGCGGGTGCCCCTAGCTATACCGCCCTGTATGCCGACACGCGCAAATGGATGCAGCTGGGCTGGATAGACTACCTGGTGCCACAGGTGTACTGGCACATCGGCAACCCTGCCGCCGATTATAAAACGGTGGTGGAGTGGTGGTCAGAGAATACGTTTCAGCGCCACTTATACGTTGGGCTGGGCGCCTACAAAGTAGGCAACGACCGCACCTATGCCCAATGGAACGACCCAAACGAGATCCCGCGCCAGCTGCAACTTGGCCGCGCCACGCCCAATGTTGGCGGCAGCGTGTTCTTCAGCTCCCGCTCTGTTATGAGCAACCCTAACCACCTGCAGGACTCACTGCGCGCCCACTACTATAAGTACCCGGCCTTGCTGCCGGTCATGGACTGGAAGAAAAGCCAGGAACTGGAGCCTCCTTTCTCGCTTAAGGTCAAGCAAACCGGTAACGGTGTACAACTGCACTGGCTACACGACCAGAAGGTGCGCTATTATGTGGTATACCGTTTTAAAAAGGATAGCACCCCCATCTGGAAGCTCGACTACTGGAAAGAGAGAAAGTGGCAACCCTTTTTGCCTGAGCTTGAGGACCCTACCCATATCGTGGCAAAAGTGTTCGGCACCAAAACCGCATTTATAGACGAGGCTCCGCTCCGGAAGGGAAAGTATATTTATGTAGTGACCGCCCTGGACCGTCAGCAAAACGAAAGTGCACCTTCCCAGGCCGTCAGCGTGAAGTATAAATAAGGATTTAATATTAGTATAAAACAGCAACAGCCGCTTCACAGAGCGGCTGTTGCTGTTTTATACTTGCCAGAGATGCTATTTTTTGTATTCCAGGCAGGCGATCTTGCCGTCCATCGTACTGACGATGACCCTGTTCTTGCCCAGCGGCATGAGCGGGTTCATCAGCCCGTTCGACACCTTGTACTTCCACAGCACCTTGCCCGACGCCCTGTCCACGGCGCTGGCCAGGCCCGAGTGGCTGGGCACCAGCACCACGCCCCTGTGCTCCACCAGCGCCGAGGGCGCCAGCTCGTAGGGCAAATCCAGCTCCGAGCGCCAAGAAACCTGCATTGAGCCGGCCTTAGTGGACACGCCCAGCAGCTCGCCGTCCATCGTCTTCACGTACACCAGCTTTCCGTCTCCCGAGAGGCCCATCGACTCGCGCACCCGCACCGTGTCCTTCCGCTCGCGCCACACCTCCTGGCCCGTGGCCGCGTCCAGGGCCGTCATGTAGCGGTCGGGCGCCACGATGTACACCGTGCCGCCCGTGGCCACCGGGTAGCAGGCGGCCGGGGAGAACATGCGGTTGGCCGAGCCGTTGCTCCACTTCCAGGCCAGCCGGCCGGTGGCCGCGTCCAGAGCGTAAAACTCGTTGCCCCAGCTGCCGAAGTACACCCTGCCCTTGTAGTAAAGCGGCCGCGTCACCACGAAGTTGTTCACCTGCCCGAAGTCCCAGCGCAGCTCGCCGCTCTTCAGGTCCAGCGCCCGGAAGTGGCCGTCCGAGCCGCCGATGTACACCGTGCCGCCCTGGATGAGCGGCGCGCCCAGCACCGGCCGGCCGGTCTCCCTCTTCCACACCAGCTTCCCCGTGGCGGCCTCCAGGCAGTAAACGCTGTTGTCCGAGGAGCCGACCACCACGAAGCCTTTGGCCGCGGCCGGCGTGGAGTAGATCTTGCCCCCTGTTCTGTAGGCCCACTTCTTCTCCCCGCTCCCGGCGTCCAGCGCGTACACCCAGCCTGTCGTGTTGGTGGCCAGCACCAGCCCCTTGTAAAAGGCCGTGCCCGCGCCCACGTCGCTGTGGTCCTGGTACTCCCACACCAGCCGCACGTTCGGGTAGAGTTTGTTTACGGCGTAGGAGGGGCGGTGGTAGCGGATGGTGTCTTTGTCGAAGTGGTGGTTCTGCAGGGGCACCTCCAGCCACTTCTCCTGCACCTCCCTTACCGGCGTGCGCGTCTCGAACCGGGCCATGCCCTCGGCGATGGTGACGATGTTGTAGCCCCCATAGTCGGCCTTGGCCCGCAGGTTCGAGCGGCCCATCACCGTCGGGATGCCGTCGTAGGTGAAGCGCCTGTTGCCGTGCCCGTGGCCGTGCAGCATCAGCTGCACGTTGCGCTCCTTGAGCATGTCGATGGCCTCGTACCAGTTGTTGAGCGAGGAGTCCTGCGGGTAATGGTTGATGTAGATGACCGGCAGCTGCGGGTCGGGCATGTGGGTGAGCACCGAGTCCAGCCACACCATGTTTTCGCGCGGCACCTGCCCCGGCCCCATGCGCATGTTGGGCCCCGAGCTGGTGCCGGCAAACAGGTAGCCGTTGTGCGTGAAGGCGAAGGTCTCGCTGCCAAACACCGTCCGGAAGCTGTTGCTCCCGCTCTCCGACCAATTGGAGTCGTGGTTGCCCGCGATCACGTACCAGGGCTTGTTCAAGCCATCAAGCACCTGCCGGGCCAGCCGCAGCTCCTCGTCCGAGCCGAACTCGGTCACGTCGCCGGTGACCAGGGCAAAGGCGATCGAGTCGTTGGCGTTGATGTCGCGCACCGTCCGGCGCAGGTCCTCCTCGGCCGTGTTGCCACCGATGTGCGTGTCCGTCACGAACGCAAATTTGAACGACTGCGCCTTGCTGACGCTTACCTGCAGCACAAGGGCCAGCAGCCATAAAAGTCTTCTTCTAATGATCATTATAAAGTATGGTATGCGTTGATTTATGACATAAAGCTTACTGAGGCGACAGCAGCTGCCGGAGCGGCACAAACCTGTAGCCTCTTGCTTCCAGCTCCGTCATCAGCTCATCCAGCCGATGATAAAACTTATCGGTGCGCCGTGGGTCTGTACCAAGGTGCACCAAAAGTATAAATCCGTATAGCCCGTTTGGGTCAGCCTGCTCCCGCGCCAGCACTGACTGATACACCGCCTCCGAGGAAACATACTTCGTGCCCATTTCAGGCCAGGTATAATCGGCGGTGGAGCGAGTGCCGGGAGTAAAGTTGATAAGCTGTAGTCCCTGATCAGCCGTCCAGTCGGCTATACGCTTATTGTACCACTCATAGGGCGGCAGAAAGTATGGGGCCTCCGCTTTGCTTACACCAAACTCAGCCATGCGCCTGTAATTGCGCCGCAGGTCCTCCTCAAACTGCGCTTTGGTCACCAACAGGCTATCGCGCTTGGTCCAGTCGCAATAAAGCAGGTGCTCGTCGGAGTGGGCGCCGAGATAATGGCCAGCCTGCGCCAGCTTCTCTAGCAGCAGCTTGAAGGCGGGGTTCCGGTAAAACCTGCCGGTCAGGAAGAAGGCGCCTTTTGCCTGGTGCATTGCCAGCGTCTGCATAATCACGTCTCCCCCATCGGCAAACTCATCGCCTGTGAATACCAGTGAGAGGCTCTGAAACGCAGTGTCGCCCCGGATTATCGCCCCGTGGGCATCCCTGATTACTTTTTTGGCTGAGCCCCCTCCCGCGAACTGTATTCCCTGGACGCCAGCAGATAGATCAGCGACGCGGTTCCATCCATGGTAGGTTCGTTTGTAGAGTAGTCACCAAAATCGTCGTGGTACACGACCAGGTCCGACTGAAACGGTTTGTAGTCGTCCGGGTTGTAGAGCTGTATGCCTTTCAGGTTATTGAAAATGCTGCCATACACAGGTCCATCAACCAGGCCGCCGTCTATGGGGTAGTTATGGAGGTGCGTGAAAGCAGAGTGCGGATCGGTTGGGGTATCGCCGTGCGCGGGCAAGCCATACACCATACTCGTGCCCCAGGGGTTCACCCCGAAAAGCCAGTCGAAATTAGCCTGCTCCAGCTCTGCATAGCTTTGGTCGCCGGTCATGCTGCGGTACAGGTAGCCCTGAATGGCAAAGGAGGTCGTCAGGTTGTTAGAGCACCAGATAAACGGAATACCGCGGTAAAAGGCGTTCTTTCGGGCTTTTTGGTTTACCCGCTCCAAACCCTCCTGGTAGTAGCCCATCAGCTCTGCTTTCGTGTCAGCGTCGGCGGCAGCGGCCAGTTCGTAATGCCCAAAGTTATGGAAGGGGTACCATTGGTAATGCCGGGCCGTGTCCGCTCCCATCCAGGGCGTCACTTTTTCTTCCAGGCTATACTTCTGTGCCTGTGCTGCGTAGGCGGCATCGCCGGTAAGTTGGTAGAGGGCCGCAGCCCCCAGTTCCATGTCATCTACCCAGTTATCCTCCTCATAAAAGTATGGCGCCAGGTTTGGTGCCGTTTGGGCCACGCCGGGTTTGGCTAAGCCTAGTTTGTAAGCTGATTCAGCCTTGCTTTTATACTTGTCAGCCAGGGCGGCATCCTTGGAAGTATAAAGCCGGGATGCCAGGGCAAAGGCACTGGCGAACTTGCCGGCGGTTGAGGCCACCCCCGTGGCCCTGTTTTTATACTTGCCCAGGCCCTGCGGCTCGCCGGTGGCAAAGTATACCGGGCGGGCTTTGCCTGGCCCCATACCATAATCCACCGGGTCCTGGGTTGGCAGGCGCATGCCCTGGTGGTCGCGGTCATCGGCCAGCTGGTTAAAGAGCCAGTCTTCGCGCGGGTGCATTTTAGAGAGCCAGCTTAGGCCCCACTGCGCCTCATCCAGTACATCTGCCACGCCGTTTGCCCCTTCCAGCCCATTGGCCTCATGCGCATCCGTAAAGACTTCGGGAAAATCGCGGTAGGCGGCCAGCAGATGATAAGTGGCGTTAGCGGAGGTAGTGGCATACTGCAGGTAATCAGAAGCATCGTGCCATCCGCCGGAAACGTCGATCAAAGTGCTGTCGGGCATGGGGCCATACATGGTATAGCCGTCCTGGGTGTGGCAGGAGTCCTGCAGGTATGGATTAATTCCGCTGCGCTGCTGGCGCATGTAGCGCAAGGCAAAATCAGCGGTGCCTTTGTACACATCCTCCCCAATTTTAAATACAGGCGAGGCTGTGTTTCCAGTCCTGACAAAGTAGCTGCCCGGGGTGCTATACTCCGAGAAGTTCAGGCGGTAAGACTCGGTAAATGGACCATAGGCACCAAAAGCCTCGCCGGCGTTTCCTTTGTAAGCCACTTCTCCTGTTTCGGCATTTACCAGCTCAAAGCCTTGCAGCTTTTCCGGGGATTTGCTCACCCAAACGGCCACTTTAATGCCTGCCGGGGTATAGCCCAGCTGGTTGATGCGCACCCAGGACTGCGGCACCTGGTAAGTTGCCTGCGCCGTTTGCTGGTTGCCATGCTTGCGCTGCGCGCAAGAGGCCAGGCTAAGGCTGCCTGCCGAAATGATCGTAACTGCCAGCGCTACCGAGCGCCATGTATTTTTAACCGCCATACAAATAAGTTTAATCAATGGCCCCTGCCACAGCATACTGCTCAGCCGGGGCACGATCAGGGTTTTACTTTGGGTTGGAAATCAGTTTCTGGAAGGAGGGCAGAAGCGCATACAGGTTTTTGCCGGGGCATAAAGTTTCGGCATAGTCTTCATGTGCCCCTAGCTTATCCGCCGGGATGCCATACTTTTTAGCCATGGCAGGTATGAGCTTATGCAGCGTTTTCAGCTGGGCCTGCGTTAGCGCCTCCTCTTCAAAATTACCCTCCACTACGATCAGCAGGTGCCCCGCCGGGTCATAAGCTGTGTTGGAGTCGCCGGCAAAACCTGCCTCTCTGCCTTCGGCCACCGCCCCGTTGCAATCCACATAATAATGGTAGGGCACGTCTGCCCAGGCGGGCTTGGTTTTGCCACTGGCCAACAACCCCTCCTCCTGCGAGAACTTTTGCAAAGACTGCATCTTATCTGCCAGCGATTTGCCCGGAAGCTGTCGGGTGGCCGTGTGGTGTATGGTGAGCCATTCGATAGTATGGGCACGCATCGGTAACACCGCCGGCTGCGCTTTCCAGTCTTCCCGCGACAAGTAGCTTATACTTTCAGGTACTGCCTGTTTTGTGGCCGGCCGCTGGCAGCCGCTAAAGAAGATTAATACCAGCAATGTCGTGAGCAGCTGTTTCATAGAGTAACGTATTTTTCTGTCAAAGCCCGGCCTTACAAGCCAAGGTTCTAATCGATGTTTGATTGCTAATATACTATGCTAGCTATATTTTAGCAATTAAACATCGATTATACGCCCAACTGATTTACATTTACTTACTTTTCATTTGGAACAGAAGCAAAGCAGCCTCTCTCCTTTCACTTTTCACCCTACATTTTGCATACTTATGAAGAAGATCATTACCCTTTTCCTCCTCTTGTTCGGCCTGACGGTGCAGCAGGCCCTGCCGCAGTCCAGGGCGCCAAAGCGGGAGTTCCGGGCTGTTTGGATCGCTACCGTGGCCAACATCGACTGGCCCAGCCAACCCGGGCTTTCCTCTGTCTTGCAGCAGGAAGAGTTTAAGTATATTCTGGATGAGCATCAAAAAAATGGCATGAACGCCGTGGTGGTGCAGGTACGCCCTACCACAGACGCCTTGTACCAGAGCGACAAAGAGCTGTGGTCGCATTGGCTTACTGGTACGCAGGGCAAAGCCCCTAACCCGCCCTACGACCCGCTGGCATTCCAGATTGAGGAAGCGCACAAGCGGGGCATGGAGTTTCATGCCTGGTTTAACCCCTACCGCGCCTCCCACGACACCATTGTGGCCAACCTAAGTGCCCGGCACATTACGCAGACAAAGCCGGAGTGGTTTATACAGTATGGCGGCAAGTTATACTTTAAGCCGGGCCTACCCGAAGTACGGGAGTACATCGTTGGCATTATCATGGACGTGGTGCGCAAGTATGATGTGGATGCCATTCATTTTGATGATTACTTTTACCCTTACCCTACGGCAGAGCCTTTCCCTGATGAGGAGGACTTCCAGAAGTATGGCGCAGGCTTTGCCTCAAAGGACGACTGGCGCCGGCATAACGTGGACGAGGTGATCAGAACTTTGTCCGATAGTATAAAGGCGGTAAACCCGCGGGTAAAGTTCGGTGTCAGCCCTTTTTCTATCTGGCGAAACAAAAGCCCGGAGGAGCCGAACGGATCTGACACCAAAGGCGGCCTGACCAACTACGATGACCTGTACGCCGACGTGCGCGGTTGGCTCGAAAAGGGCTGGATTGACTACAATGTGCCGCAGCTATACTTCTACATCGGCTATAACGTGGCTGATTACGCCAAGCTGCTGGACTGGTGGAGCAAGAACAACTTCGGAAAGCATTTATACATCGGCCAAGGCACTTACCGGGTCAACAGCAAATCAAGTATAAAAGAGTGGGCGGACCCGCTCGAGAATGGCCGTCAACTGCGCCTGAACCGTGCAACCCCAAATGTGCAGGGCAGCGTGTTCTTCAGCTCCAAATCAGTGATGAGCAACCCCAATGGCGTGCAGGACAGCCTGCGCCAGGACTTTTACCGCTTTCCGGCGCTTGTGCCTACCATGAAGTGGATAGACGCGGTGGCCCCGTTGGCTCCTGAGAAACTGGCCGCTAAGAGCACGCACAAAGGTGTTTATCTTGCCTGGCAAGCCTCCGAGCCTGCCACTGACGGCGAGTCAGCGCGTTACTATGTTATCTACCGCTTCCTGAAAGGTCAGAAGCAGGATTTTAACGACCCGGCCAACATCCTGGCTAAAGTATACAAAGACACGCTGACTTTTGAAGACACGACCGCAAAAGCAGGCGAACGTTATGTGTATGTTGTTACCGCCTTAGACCAGATACAGAACGAGAGTGCCCCTTCAGCCAGGGTGAAGGTGAAAAGCAAAGCGCTTCTGTAGTTGGCTGGTAGTACTTGAAGGATTATCCTTACTATACAAGCCCTCGCTATACTTCGGGGCTATAAAAAAAGCGGTGCGGGTTAAACCCGCACCGCTTTTTACTTTATCTGAAATGTACAGAATCTATTATCTGTCTCTCCAGTAGTCAATGTTAGATTTATTCGGCTCCAAAGAATACGTACCTCTGATCTGCGTGGTATACACACGTCCAAGGCTTGCCAACACAACCGTGCTAGACAAGTATGGCTCTGTCTCCAGTGGGTCGTAGCCTGAACCGGCAGGGTATACTTTAAAAGTATAGCTACCTGGCTCCAGTTGCACGTACTCGCCATGACCTTTAAAGTCGATGTCAGCACCAAGCAAAACAGCTTTTGCCGGCTGTGCAGGTGTCGTGTCGGTGGCCGGTATGGCGCCGCGAACAGCATAAACATCTACGTTGAAAGGCATTTCAGCCATTGTGTTCACAAATCTCCACCAGATAGTAGAATTATCTGCCGGCGGCAGCTTGTCCTCGATCATGAAAGTCTCATAATCCTCAGTTGTGCCGGCCAGGTAAACAGAGTAGTTCTTGTCATTTTCAAGCGTTACTTCTGTTGTCGCCAGCACATCCGCAGAGCCGCCCACTGCCATTGTATCGATGGCGCTTAGGGTAAAGCTGCCCGCTGGTAAAATGGCGTAGGCATTGCTTGGGTAAACCGAGCCGTAGGCGTTACCTAACACCTGCCCGTCCGTGGTAGCAGACACACCGGTCACTTTTTCGCTGTTCAGGTAGAAGTTAGAGCGCGGGGCCCCATCTACGTGAAAGAAGAATTTAACCAGTGCGCCATCCTGAAGCGGATCAGCCAGCTCCGGAATGGAGTTCTTCTCGCAGGCAGTTAACATCAGGCCTGCCGCCAGAATTGCTAATGTTCTATTTAATAATTTTCTCATTTTCAGATATTATTCAGGCTTGCTAAACCATGTTTCAAAAGTATGATAGTTCTCCTCGAAGCCACCAAGTTTCTCCAGGGCCTCTTTGTTCCACATGTACTCAGAGTTAAAGCGAGGGCGTGCTCTGTAAGCAGGCTTCTCCTGGTTTGTTGAGTACAGTTCTTCTGGCAACTCAAAGCCAACATATACCGGGTTAGCCTCATTGCCCTGGTCGTAGTGATATCTTCTCATATCAGACCAAGTATCCAGGAAGCCCCAAGCCCACGTAGCGATATACTTTTGCAGCATGATTTTAGAAAGGGTTAAATCAGCTACGGAAGTAGGCATTAACTCTTCGCTGGCCATGTATTCGGCCCTACGCTGGTCAAACAGGGCTTTATCCGGTGCATAGCTGCGGGCAAAGTCCATGTGCGCGTTTACGCCTTCTGTATAAGCGTCCAGGGCCACGTCTTTCTTGTTGGCGATCCAGGCGGCTTCGGCTTTGATAAACTGCAGCTGGGCATACGTCATGAGCGGGAACAGTGCGTTGTCTCCGAAAATGTAGATCTGAGAACCCGGCGAAGTAGAGCTGGTTCCAACAGAGTTCCAAAGGCTTTTCGGCTCAAGAGCCTCTTCAGCATCAGTCCACTGTGTTAGGCCAACACCCGGCGTTACGCCTCTGTACTGTCCGTCGGGAGCAGGGGCCAGCATAGCGGTCAGGCGTGGGTCTTTCAGGTGCTGCCCTGCAAATTCCTCGGCTGGGTCTTCGCCAACCAGTGTTGGGTCAGAAAGCGCCGGGTTGGAGCCGTCCAGCAGGCCAACGATGAATTTTGTCTGGCGGTAGCCACCGATGTTGCCTCTTCTTGGTCCGAAGAAGTTTGAGTTGGTGCTTACCTCCCCCTGGAAACGAATCAGGGCGTCATCGGCATTGCTTGTAAACGATTTGTCTACATACTCAATCACCTTGTTCGGGTCGTAAGAAGACTTGTTGGTTAAACGGTGCGCGTTGATCGCCAATAGGCCGTAGGCAAACTTCTTCCACTGCTCACGGTTGCCACCATAGATCAGGTCGGCGCCGCTAAGCCCGGAGTTCGCTTCGTCCAGACCGTCGGTTCTTTCCAGGTTCTCGATGCCCAGCATCAGCAGGCGCTGAATCTCAGCGTACACCACCTGCTGCTCATCGTAATTAAAGGTTCTCTTGTCAGGATCGAAAGCCTCTGTTACGATTACCGGCCCATGATAGTCTGTCAGGTTCTGCCAGCCCAGGGCACGCATAATGTAACCTACGCCAGCAAAATCATACTTCTTATTCAGCTCAGCGCTTTCGATCATGTCGGACAGGTTGTAACCCATGCTCCAGTAAACAGCTCGCCACAACTGGGCATAGCTATCAGACAGCGGGTTATTGTGCAGGTCCAGAGAGTAGCCGGCGCTGTAGTAGCCCCAGTTCTGTGTATAGAAACCGGCAAAGCGCCCGTCCCACTGCGTGGCCACAGCCAACTCAGACTGTATAGCCGGCAGGAACAGCTCAGGTTGCAGCAGCGCATCCGGCCCGTTCGGGTTCGTGTTTACGTCTAAGTAGCTCTCACAGCTTGTTGTAGCAAAAATGCTGGCAACCATTAGTGAGGCATAAATTATCTTTTTCATATTCGTTACTAATTAAAATTCTGCTCTTACACCAAAGTTCAATCCTCTCGGTAACGGGAAGTTACCATAGTCAAAGCCTACACCACCGGCGCCGCCAACGGCAGCAGAGTTTCCGTTTGCCACTGGGTCAAGTCCGGAGTAGTTTGTAAGCAGGAACAGGTCAGTGCCAGTTACAAACACACTAGCGTTTCTGATGAACTTGGTTTTCGCCAGCACGTCAGAAGGTAGTCTGTAGCTCAGTGTCACGTCTCTCAGGCGCACCCAGTTAATATCCTTCTCAATGAAGCTGTTGTAATAGTAGATTGAAGACCAGTAGCTGGAGTTACGGGCAAGGTCGATCGGAATATTATTCTCTGTTGGGTTAGCAGAGTTTTCCAAACCGTCTTTCAGCACACCTTTCACAATTCTTGGCGTATCGCGATCAAGCGTCTTCGGGCTCAGGCCACGCGTTACCAGGTAGTGCTCTGTTGCGTTATACACGTCACCGCCTTTTCTGAAGTCGAGCAGGAAGTTAAGCGACAGGTTTTTGTAAGTGAAGCTGTTGGTCAAACCAACTGTGAAGTCCGGCTGTCTGTCGCCCACTACTACCCACTCGCTTGTGTTCAACAGTGGCAAACCGGTAGATGGGTTGATCAGGATGTCTCCATTCTCATTTCTGTCGTAGTCGTAACCGGTAAAGGTTGTAAGCGGACCGTCTAGTCTCGCACCACCTCTTACGTTACCATACAACCAGGTATCAGAGTTGTAGAACTCCTGTACATCACCTGGCAGCTTCGTCAGCTTGCTTTTGTTGCTCGTAAAGTTGGCCAGAACGTCCCAGGTAAAGTCGTTGGAAGCAACCGGCGTAGCGTTCAACTGCAACTCTATACCTTCGTTATACATCTCACCAGCGTTGAAAGTCATCAACACGAAGCCTGTTGCATAGCTCAGGCGCAGGTTCTGCACGATCTGGTCAACAGAGGTTTTTCTGAAGTATGTCGCATCAATTCCCAAGCGGTCGTTGAAGAACTTCAATTCAGCACCAAACTCGTAAGAAGTTGTCATCTCCGGGCGCAGGTTCAGGCTTGGGCCTGAGAAACCGTAGCGGAAACCTCCTCCTGTTGTAGTGGCAGTCTCGTAGAACGGACGGATGCTGTAAGGACGGGCATCTTTACCAACCTGAGCGATGGACGCTCTCAGTTTACCGTAAGACAGTACATTCTTAATGCCTGCAAACGGTGCAAGCTCTGTAAAGATAAAGCTAAGGCCGGCTGATGGGTAGAAGAAAGACCTGTTCTGCACTGGCAGCGTCGAGCTCCAGTCGTTACGGCCTGTCAGGGTCAGGAACAGGGTTTCGTTGTAGTTGATGTTGGCGCTACCGAAAGCACCTATCAGGCGACGCTGCGTCAGGTTATTGAACGCACGCTGCGTCGTAAGCTCTGTGTTGTTGATGGACCACAGGTCAGGAGCCTGGAAGTTTTCGCCTGTTACGGCTGCGCTGAAGGTATTGTAATCATACACAGCGCTACCCAGTTTCACGTCTGCACGCACTTTGTCGTTGAAGAACGCTTTAGGCGTAAACTGCGCGTAGTACTGGAAAGTCAGGTTTCTGTTAGTGATAACTGCCTGGTCGAAAATACCGCCAAAGCTCTTGCCAGAGTTAGACTCCGGGTGACGAACGATGGTGTTCTTTTCAGTATAGTAATCTACACCTACCTGGCCTACGAATCTCAGCCATTCCGCAGCGTCAACGTTTAACTGCGTGTTTAATCTGTATCTGTCTGTCAGCGAGTTAAACTGATTCTTATTCACGTTAAAGAAGGCGTTCTCAACAGCGTTCGCATCGGCAAAGTCTGCATAGTCTCTGCGCTTGCCACTCGGAGTCAGGTAGTTGCTGGCATCGTCGGTGCTTGGCCACAGCAATAAGTGCAGCAGCGGGCCGCCAGCACCTCTAAAGGCCTGGTCGTTATCAGAGCGCGTATAATCGAACGTTACATCTGTAGAGATGTGCTTGTTCAGTTTCGCTGTGATAGCAGAAGACAGGTTCAGTTTGTCAAGCTCAGTGTTAGGTATAAAGCCCTGAGCATTGGTGTAAGCACCGGAGATACGGTACTGCGTGTTCTCACTGCCACCGGTAAACGACAGGTTGTGCTTCTGTGTTTTAGCGCTCTGGAAGAAGTTTTTCACGTTATCGTAAAACTGCGTTCCTTCCGGGTATTTAGGTCCAAAGTAGTAAAGCTCCTCGCCGTCGCCAGGGTAACCGCTCACCCCACGGTCGTATACCTGCTGAATTTCAGGGTACTTCACAATGCGGTCCAGTCTAAAGCTGTTGCTGTAGTTAATGCGAGGCTCACCGGCCTTACCACGCTTGGTAGTAATTACGATGGCGCCAGACGCCGCCTCTATACCATAAAGGGCAGCAGCCTCAGGGCCTTTTAGCACGGTAATGCTTTCAATGTCCTCTGGGTTAATGTCAGCCGCTCTGTTGGTAAAGTCAACGCCTCTGTTTTCGAAAGACTTAGAACCAGCTCCGATAGAAGAGGCAAAAACAGCTGTGGAGGTAGTGTTGTTGCTGATAGGCAGACCGTCTACCACGAACAGTGGCTGGTTGTTGCCGCTCAGCGAGCTGATACCACGGATAACGATAGAGGACGAAGCGCCTGGAAGACCAGAAGAAGCTGCCACATCCACACCAGCCACACGACCTGCCAGGCCGTTTACGAAGTTCTCGCGCTGTGTTTGGGCAATAGCGGCACCTTTTACCTCTGTAACGGCATAACCCAGGGCTTTTTTCTCCTGTTTGATACCAAGGGCTGTTACCACCACTTCATCCAGCGTCTCGTTGTCCGGATTCAGGGCAACATCAATGGTAGAGGCGTTACCGATGGTGCGCTCTGTCGGCTTCATGCCAATAAAAGAGAACACCAGCACGTCGGTGGCTTCCACATTGTTAATAGTGTAGCGGCCTGAGGCGTCGGTAACAGCACCGCGCGACTTGCCTTTCACAGTAACTGACACCCCCGGAAGCTCAATCTTGTCTTCCGCGGACGTTACCGTTCCACTTACTGTTTTGCCCTGGGCAAAACTTTCTGCATGTAGCAGGAGCATGCATAGCCCCCACATGATACATCGTAAATAGTTCTTCATGTTTAGGTTAGGTTGATAATTAAGGCACCAAGATATATAATATTTTATATTTCCTACTAATCCAGCGCAAAATTTATTGCAATTACATCAAACCCTTTCAGCCAGATGAGTATGCCATCACCTCTCTGATTTTTCTTCCGTAACACAGCAATCGGGTTGGTTTTTTGCTGCACCTGAAGCTTAATTAATAAGACTCTTATCGGTAAGTGTCAAATTACCATGTATATTAACACATGCTGCAGAAGCACTCACTCAACACCTCCTAACTTCATATAGTACAATAAACACAGGCACCATACCGTGCGTTTCGCAAACGTTTGTTTTGTTTCGTTATATAATAAAAGAAGAGTATAGTGCAATTACCTGTAACTAATGAGTATGTTTAAACAGAAATGAATAGGTTTAGCAGCCTATGAATACAATGAAAGCACGGTAAAAGCAGCCAATTACACCCTATCAACCATATAGGGAAAGAGGCAGTCAAAGTAACATTTATGGTGCAAACGCGACGGCAGTTACACCTTACTTTGGTGTAAAGACGAAGTACAAGATTGTTTTAAGGTTGGGGTGCCGCGCAGCATCAGGGACGATTGGGAGTTAAACTCACCGACAATACTAGCCGAAATAAAAACACCTACCCCAGCGCCACGTCCAGCACCATCATCACCGTAAAGCCGATGATCAGCCCCAGCACCGCCTGATCTGTGAACTTGTCGCGCTGCGTTTCGGGGATCACCTCCTCTACCACCACATAGATCATGGCGCCGGCGGCGAAGGCCAAGGCGTATGGCAGCACCGGGCGTATGTATAGCACGGCAGCGGCTCCTGCCACACCGGCCACCGGCTCCACTACCGCCGACAGTTGCCCGTACCAAAAGCTTTTGCGCCTGCTAATCCCCATCCGCCGCAGCGGCATGGCTACCGCAAAACCCTCCGGAAAATTCTGCAGCCCAATGCCAAAGGCCAGCACGACGGCAGAGGCAACCGTTACACCGTCAACGCCGTTGGCCGCGGCACCAAACAGCACGCCTACGGCCAGCCCTTCCGGGATGTTGTGGATGGTGATGGCAAGTATGAGCAGCGTGGTGCGGTGCCAGCGCGTCTTCACGCCTTCTGCCTCGCTTTGCTTAAAACTGATGTGCAGGTGTGGCGCGAGCTTATCGAGGGCAAAAATAAAGAGAGAGCCAAGCAGGAAACCGATGGCGGCGGGCATCCAACTCATGCCAGGGTAAAGCTCCTCTGCATACTCAATGGCCGGATTCAGCAGCGACCAGAAACTGGCGGCCAGCATCACGCCTCCGGTAAAACCGAGCATCACATCCTGCCATACCCTGCTCAGGTCCCGGAAAAAGAAAACGAGGCTTGCACCCAGCGCAGTTACCAGCCAGGTAAAAATGGTGGCCAGTAGCGCCGCCAGTACGGAGTGCAGGTTTGCAAGAAAGGAAACGATACTTTCCATGAACAAAGGATTCTGCTGCTATTACCTTTGCCTGCCACTTTTAGTTACCGTGTGATTTATACTTTGCGCCTGATCTTGGCAATGTACTGCTGCATGCGCTCGTAATGGGAGCCTTTCCAGTACACCCGACTGCAGGAGGGGCAGCGGTAGAACACATGGAAGTAGGCCTTGGTTTTAGGGGGCAGCTGCTCCAGCACCTCCTGCTTGCTTACTTCCTGCACCGGCACATTACAGGCCAGGCAGCGCGCAAACGGACTGAAACTGCGCTGCAGATCGAACCGGCGCAACACCTCCTCCAGCTGCTCCTCGGTGTGCTGCGAGCGCAGCCAGTAGCCCCAGGTAACGCTTTTCTGCTTCAAAAGGCCAATATCGCGCGTTAGCACCACCCGCTGCTGCTCAGCCGCTATGCGGGCAATGGCCTGGTCGGTTAAATAGGTTTGATAGTGGGTGTCCAGGCCGAGCATGCGCATACGTTTGGCCAGGGTACCCAGGTGCGCATCCAGAATGAAGCGGTGCGGCGGCGGGTGTCGTTCCTCAAGAGTATAACCAGCAGGCCAGCTTCGCTCCGCCTCCACCGGGTATACTTCCACTTCATCGCCGGGCTGCAGCAAGTATGAAAAAGTTACCGGTTTGCCCTTTACCAGCACCACATCCACCTCCGGGTGCGGCACGTTCAGGGCTTCCATAGCGTCTTTAATGGCAGGAGTCCCGCGGAAAGTATAATCTATCGTTTTATCCTTCCGGTGCTTGCTCAGGAAATCATTTAGCGCCCCGTAAAACCGAAACCGGGCAGCTTGCTCTGGCTGTTTGCTCATACGTTGGTTTACGAAAGCGGGAGAACGGTCGGCTGTTTGTTGCTGGTTGTAGAATAGTAGATTTCAAGCAAGCTGGTGCTAGAGAAGTATAGCATGTATACTTCTCATGCTAATGAAGTATAAATTCAGCAAGTATAACAGACTGCGAGTCCCACCCTAACTGATTAATTGCACAGTGCAGCTTATTAGCAATAAAGACATTTAATTAAACAGCTTCGGCAATTGCTGCAGCAAAGTATATCCTCCGAGATAGGCCATCACTAGCACCACCAACACGCCGAAGACGGTAAGCAGCGGCGGGTGGCGGTAATTGCCCATAATAGCAGGTTTATAGGCAGCGATAAGTATGACCGCCAGCGTGAGCGGCAGGATAAGACCGTTGAGGGCTCCGGCCACTATCAGCAGGCGCACCGGCTGCCCGATGGTGACGAACACGGCAGTGGAGACAAGTATAAAACCGATGATGACCCAGTTCTCATACTTTAGGATGGTGCCGCTGAAGGACTTGAGGAAGGAAACGGAAGTATAAGCGGAGCCAATGACCGACGTAACCGCCGCCGAAAGCATCACCACGCCAAAAAGCTTATAGCCCACTTCGCCCGCTGCCAGCCTAAAAACAGAGGCCGGCGGATTGGCCGCATCCAGCACCAGCCCCTTGCTCACCACGCCCAGCGCCGCCAGAAACAGGAACACGCGGATAACGGAGGCCACGGTGATACCCGACACGGCACTGGTCGTTACCTGGGGCAGCGACTCTTTGCCCTTCACGCCGGCATCGAGCAGGCGATGGCCGCCGGCGAAGGTAATGTAGCCGCCTACGGTGCCGCCCACCAAGGTCACGATCGCCAACACATCCACCTCCTCGGGCAGAAAGGTTTTAGCAACGGCCTCGCCTACCGGCGGCGCGGAAGTGACCGCCACGTACACGATCAGCAGGATCATCAGAAAACCCATCACCTGCGCAAAGAGGTCCATCACCTTGCCCGCCTCGCGCACCAGGAAAACAGCAATAGCCATGGCAGCGGCAAGTATAGCCCCTGTTTCCGGGGAAATGCCCAGCAGCACATTAAAGCCAAGACCGGCGCCGCCCACGTTGCCGATGTTGAAAGCCAGCCCGCCCAGCACGATCAGGAAGGAGATAAAAGCCCCCAGCCCCGGCAGCACGAGGTTAGCAATGTCCTGCGCCCGCCGCTCCGACACGGCAATCACCCGCCACACGTTCAGCTGCACGCCAATATCCAGTATGATCGAGACAAGGATGACGAAGCCAAAGTTGGCCGCCAGTTGTTGCGTGAAAACGGTGGTCTGCGTCAGGAAGCCCGGGCCAACGGCAGAGGTCGCCATCAGGAAAGCCGCCCCGAGCAATACGCTCCAGTTCTTCTGTTTCATATTTTTTTAGATGGCTGAGATGAGGATGCCTTCTGCGGTGAGGCGCTCCTGGATACGTTTGGCAAAAGGCAATGCCTGCGCTCCGTCGCCGTGGATGCAGATGGTATCGGCTTTTATACTTATCTCCGTTCCCTGCAGCGAGACAACCTTGCCTTCCTGTACCATCCGCAGTACCTGCTGCACTGCCTGTTCCTGTTCGGTGATGAGGGCGTTTGGCTGACGACGGGGCGTAAGGGTACCATTCTCCTGATAGGTGCGGTCAGCAAAAACCTCGCTGGCGGTTCTGAGGCCATACTTCTCCCCGGCTTTAATCAAATCGCTTCCGGCCAACCCGTATAGTATGAGCTGATCATCTACTTTAGAAACGGCCGTGGCGATGGCTTCGGCCAGCACAGCGTTGGTGGCGGCCATGTTGTACAGCGCCCCGTGCGGCTTTATGTGGTGCAGCGCCGCTCCCTCTGCCCTGGCAAAGCCCATCAGCGCCCCCACCTGGTACACCACCATGTCGTATACTTCCTCCGCCGAAACCGCCATTTCCCTTCTTCCAAAGCCAACTAAATCCGGCAGGCCTGGATGCGCGCCAATGGCCACGCCTTTCTTCAGGGCCAGTTGCACCGTTTTTTTCATAGTGCCCGGATCGCCGGCATGGAAGCCACAGGCAATGTTGGCTGAGCTGACGTAGCTTAGCAGTTCGATGTCGTTGCCCATGCGCCAGGCGCCGAAGCCTTCGCCCATGTCGCAGTTCAGGTCTACGGAGAGTTGTTTCATACTTGGTAGAGCTTGAATTTGATGGCCTGTTGCAGCGCCAGCAGGCTTCGTTCCTGTTGATAGTAAAGTTGCTGCGCCTCCTCCAGACCCGTATCTTTAAAGCGGATGATGCCGCCCGGCTGCACTTGCGCCAACTTCGGAAGGTCCGCTGCGATTACCTGGATGATGCGCGGATAACCGCCTGTGGTCTGGGCATCGGCCATAAGTATGATTGGCTGCCCCTGCGGCGGCACCTGCACTGTACCGAAGCTTACAGCCGTAGAGAGCAGCTCCCGCCGCTCCTCCAGCGCCAGTTTAGTGCCCTGCAGCCGGTAGCCCATCCTGTCGGACTGGGGCAGGAGTTTATAGTTTTCATGCCAGATGTAGCCCCGGCTGTTTTCCGAGAACCAGTTATACTCCAGGTTGCCCGTGGCGCGCAGCACCGGGTTGGGCTCATAGGTTGGCAGCAGCTCCGGGTCCGGCGACCAGCTGGCTTCGGTAAATTGATCTTCTTTGTTATGCTGTAGCAGCAGGTCGCTTAGCAGCAGCTTGCCTGTTTCGGATGATTTTCCAAGGGGTAAATTGTCGCCGCTTTGCAGGGCGCGGCCTTCCAATCCGCCAAAGCCGGCGCGGGTATAGGTAGAGCGGCTGTCCATCACCTCGGGCACATCAATTCCTCCGGCCACGGCCAGGTAAGCATAGGTGCCGTACACCGGTTTTCCGAACCGTAGCAGGCTTCCTGCCTGCACCAGCACCGGCCGCCACAGGCGCACCGGCTTTTCGTTTATATTTGCCGACAAATCGGCACCGGCTAAGGCAATAACTGTATCCTGATTAAACTGCAGCTCCGGCCCCTGCATACAGATTTCCAGCGCAGCGGCCTCCTCCGGGTTGCCAACCAACACATTGGCGATGCGCAAAGCCACTTTATCCATGGCCCCGCTAACCGGCACACCCTGTTTTTGGTACCCGTAGCGCCCTATATCCTGCACCGTCGTCAGCAAGCCCGGCTTGTTTACTTTGATGCTCATGCCTGCCCCTCCTTCCTTTCTAAATACTCTTCTTCTGAAATTGGGATAAAGCGTACTTCATCACCCGCCTGCAGCAAACTCGGCGTCTCACGGTCAGGGTCAAAAAGGGTCAGCGGCGTGCGGCCGATCAGTTGCCAGCCGCCGGGGGTGCTAAGGGAGTAAACGCCGGTCTGGGCGCCGGCAATGCCCACGCTGCCAGCCGGTATACTTGTTCTGGGATTAGTTTTACGGGGTGTGGCAATGCGATCATCCATGCCGCCCAAGTAAGGAAAGCCGGGGGTGAAGCCAATCATGTATACTTGGTAGCTCCCGCTGCTGTGTAGCCGGACAACTTCGTCTGTTGGCAAGCCTGCATGCGTTGCCACTTCCTCCAGATCCGGTCCATACGCGCCGCCATACACCACCGGAAGCTCCACCAATCTGGCGGGACTCGGCTCAAAATGCGCTGCCAGCTCCACCAGCACTTCTAACTGCCGCACTACCTCCGCATAAGCATCGGTTTTGCCGTGCTGGCTCAGTTCCCAGGGATCATAGTAGACCGTGAGGGTTGTGTAGGCCGGCACAAATTCCACCAGCCCCGGAAAAGGCCGCTGCTCCAGCGCCTGCGTCACGGCACGAAGGCGGTAATGCGTTTCCAGGTTAATCTCGTCCCCGAACTGCAGCACCACGGCGCTGTCGCCGAGGGGGCACAGGTGAAGGGGCGTACGGTGAGTGAGCTCAGGCATAGAAACTTTATACTTAGCGCTGCGGCTGCGGGTTCTGGTAGAGGCTTTTATTGCGCAAAGGCACCAGCGCCAGCACCACCGCCTGCTCGTACAGTTCGCGGCGGTCCACCACATTGTGCGTCAGGATGCCAATGGCGCCTCCTTTCTGTTTGGAGTTGGAGTGGCTGAAGATCCGGTCGTTGGCCGTGCCCAACTCCACCCCCTGCTCCACCAGCTCCCGCACCTGCTGCGGCAGGAAAAAGGTACCTGAGCGGGCCTTGCCTTGCTGTTCCCGGTCCTGCACCACCACCCAGGCAAAGGTCGCCAGCTCGCCTCCTATTACCTCCACACCGCCTTCTATCCCGATCCAGAAATCAGCCTCCGGGTGTGCCTGCTTTGCATTGGCTACGCGGTTCAGCGCTCCCTGCAGCGTCTCATGCTCCGTCATGGGCTGGTCGGCTACGCCGGAGGGCACGCTGGCCGGCTCCGGTACAAACGCCGCCTCCGGAAACATCCGCTGCAACCCGTCCAGCGCGGCATTTACTTTCACCGGGTTTTTAGAGGCGATGACGACTTTGTATGTGCTGTTTTCCATGCTCAAATTAAAGTATGTATTTGGGAAATGATTAACCCTATCTTAAACTCCAATGCTATCAAATTAAGGCTTGTGTCACTTACAGATGCCGCCCTTGCTGCGTCTTCTGACCAGCAAGGGCTGGAGAGTACAACCAACAAGGGCAAGAACATAAGTTCGAAATATATTTAACCCACCCCTTAGAGCTACGCTCGCTACCTTCGAACTCCCGTTCTCGGCAGTCCAGAGGAGGGGAATTTATAGTTCTACTTATTTAATTTCTAACTCCAGAACTTTCTAACCTTTTAACTTTCTAACTTTCTAACAGCCAAACTCTCTAACTCCCAAACGCCTCAACTCTTTAACTTAAATAAGTATATTTGAAATTATGAAAAAGAGAAACAGAAACCTACTGATAGCAGGTATAGCCTTGCTGGGCGCCGGTTCGCTGACCTCCTGCAGCAGTTCCATACCGGCTGCCTCCGAGGCCATACCTGTAGAAACGGGCGTTTCCGAGGAGCTGGCCGACTACCGCAAGCAGGTGCTGAGCCGCATCTCCTACGACATCAGCCTGCATATTCCGGAGCAGAAACAACAGCCTGTGCTTGGCTCTGAAACCATCACCTTCCGCCTCTCCGATAACAGCCAGCCGCTGCAGCTTGATTTTAAGGAGAAGCCGGAGCACCTGAACCAAGTATGGCTGAACGGGAAACAGCTGGAGGCGAAGCTGGAGAACGAGCACATTGTACTTCCGGCAAAGGAGCTGAAGGTTGGGGAGAATGAAGTAAAGATTGAGTTTATAGCCGGTGATCTGTCGCTGAACAGAAACGAGGAGTACCTGTATACCTTGCTGGTGCCCGACCGCGCCCGCACCGTGCTGCCCGTCTTCGACCAGCCCAACCTGAAGGCCACCTTCAAACTCAACCTAACCTTGCCAAAAGACTGGAACGCCCTGGCCAACGGCGCTTTGGTAGATTCTACGGTGGCAGAAAACAGCAAAAGCTATACGTTCGCCCCCTCCGACACCATCCCGACTTACCTTTTCTCCTTTGCAGCAGGCAAGTTCAAGCACGTGCAGCGCGACATGAAGGGCACAAGTATGAACTTCTATCACCGCGAAACCGATCCGGCCAAGATCCGTGAAAGTATAGATCCGATCTTCCAGCTGCACAGCGACGCGTTGACGTTCTTAGAAGACTATACCCAAATCCCTTACCCTTTCCAGAAGTTTGATTTTGTGGCGATACCGGATTTCCAGTACGGCGGTATGGAGCACGTGGGCGCGATACAGTACAAAGCCTCTACCTTGTTTCTGGATGAGACTGCCACAAAGGATGAAAAGATCGCCCGCTCCAACCTCATCTCCCACGAAACAGCGCACATGTGGTTCGGCGACCTGGTGACGATGCAGTGGTTTAACGATGTGTGGATGAAGGAGGTGTTTGCCAACTTTATGGCCGACAAGGTAACGCAGGTGGCGCTGGAGAACACCAACTACGATATGAAGTTCCTGGTGGACCACTTCCCCGCCGCCTACAGTATCGACCGCACCACCGGGGCCAACCCTATCCGACAGCCGCTGGACAACCTGCAGGACGCCGGCTCGCTTTACGGCGGCATCATCTACCACAAAGCTCCTATTATGATGCGCCAACTGGAGCGCCTGATGGGCGAGGAAGAACTGCGAAAAGGCCTGCAGGAATACCTGAAAACCTACGCCTACCAGAATGCCACCTGGCCGGACCTCATCAAGATTCTGGATGCCCGCACCCCTGCCGACCTGGAGCAGTGGAACCAGGTGTGGGTGAACGAGCCCGGTCGGCCGGTGTTTACGCATGAGCTGAAGACCAGCAACGGTAAAATAGAACAACTGCGCGTGTCGCAGAAAGGTGAAGATGGCTCTGACAGGGTATGGCCGCAGTTCTTCGAGATCGCGCTGGTATACCCGGACCGGCTGGAGGAGCTAACCGTGGATATGACAGGTAAAGAGGTGGTAATAGAAGAGGCCGCAGGCAAGCAAGTGCCGCAGTTTATACTTTTCAACTCCACGGGGCAGGGCTACGGCGTGTTTCCGGTGGAGGAGGCGATGCTGGAGCAGCTGTATACCCTGCAGGACCCGGTACAACGTGCCTCAGCCTACATCAACCTCTACGAAAGCATGCTGAACAGCCGCGGCCTGACACCGGCGCAGCTGCTCGGCTTCTACCAGAAAGGGCTGTTGCAGGAGCAGGAAGAGCTTAACATAAAGCTACTCACCGGCCAGGTGATCGATATTTACTGGGTGTTTCTTTTGCCGGCACAGCGGCAACAGTTGGCGCCACAGCTGGAGCAACAAGTATGGCAGGCCCTGCAGCAGCACCAGGCACCCAACGTGAAAAAGCTGTTGTTTAAAACCTACCAAAGTATAGCGCTCACCAAAGAAGCCCAGGAAAAACTGTACCAGGTTTGGCAAAAGCAAACCCCTCCGGCCGGCGTGAAACTGAACGAGGATGACTATACTTCTCTGGCCCTTGCCCTGGCCGTGCGCGATTATCCGGAGCAAAACATCCTGCAGCAGCAGCTCAGCCGCATCCAAAACCCGGACCGCAAAAAAAGATTGGAGTTCATGATGCCGGCCTTGTCAGAGGATGTGCAGGTGCGGGATGCGTTTTTTGCCTCGCTGCAAAAGGCCGAGAACCGGGAGAAGGAAGCTTGGGTAGCATCGGCCTTGGCCTACCTGCACCACCCGCTGCGTGCTGAAACATCTGAGAAGTACCTGCCGCAAAGCCTGGAACTGCTAGCCGAAATTCAGCGCACCGGCGACATCTTCTTTCCCTTCAACTGGCTGCGCGCCACCTTTGGCTCCTACCAATCGCCAGAGGCAGCAGAAGTGGTAAAGCACTTCCTGCAGGACAATCCGGACTATAACCCGAAACTGAAAGCTAAAATACTACAGGCCTCGGACGACCTGTTCCGGGCAGAGAAGCTGGTGCAGCAGTAAATCCAGCCTATATCCCGAAGGGCCGCTCCATCTGTTGGGCGGCCCTTTCCCATCATGGCAAGTATAACTTCATCCTACATACTTCGTTTGACCTGATTATGAGCAGAGCGTTTACAAAAGAGGACGATGCCTTAGAAGCACCCATCATCCCGCCCAGGGCGGCGTTGCCTGCGGGATTGCCCAATTACGTAACCCCACATGGCTTGGAGCAACTGCGGGCTGAGCTGGGCGAGCTGGAAGCGGAGCGGTCGAAGGCGGAGGCCAACCACGACGATGCCGCAGAGCGCACGCGCCAGATCACGCTGATAAAGGGAAAGATTGCCCTCCTAACGCACCGGATAACCAGCGCCAAGGTGGTAGACCCACGCGAGCAGCCTTCTGACGAGGTACGATTCGGAGCAACCGTTACCTTAAAAACCATCAGCGGCGGCAAAAAGGGAATGGTGCGCACTTTCACGATCGTAGGGGTGGATGAGGCCTCCGTACAGGATGGTAAAATTGGCTTTGTAGCCCCCATTGCCCGCGCCGTTACAGGCAAAAAAGTGGGCGAGCAGGCGCAGCTGCAGATGGGCCGGGTGCAGGAGACCGTGGAGATCACGGAAATCAGTTACAAAGCTTCCTGAGGATAGAGTATAAAAAGTATAAAAACAGCAAAGCCTCTCCGTTTCCGAAGAGGCTTTGCTGTTTTTATACTTTCGTGGAGCTTACACCAGGATTCTCACCGGGTTCTCCAGCAGGTTCTTAAACGTTTGCAAGAAGGCAGAGCCTACTGCGCCGTCTACCACGCGGTGGTCGCAAGACAGGGTCACTTTCATCACGTTGCCGATCTGGATGTTACCGTTCTTCACCACAGGTATCTGCTTAATGCCACCCACTGCCATGATGCAGGCATCCGGCGGGTTGATGATAGCGGTGAACTCTTCGATGCCGAACATGCCCAGGTTGGAGATCGTGAAGGTGTTGCCTTCCCAATCCGATGGCTGCAGTTTCTTGCTCTTGGCCTTACCGCCTAGGTCTTTCACCTCCGCAGAGATGGCAGAAAGCGACTTGTAATCAGCGTTGCGAACAACCGGAACCAGCAGGCCTTCCTCTACCGCTACGGCCACACCAATGTTGATGTGCTTGTTGTAACGGATCTTGTCGCCCAGCCAGGAGGAGTTAACGGCAGGGTGCTGACGCAGTGCCGCAGCCGCCGCCTTGATCACCAGGTCGTTGAATGATACCTTCACCGGAGCAACCTCGTTAATGCTGGTACGTGCCTCAATGGCCTTGTCCATGTCAATTTCCATGGTCAGGTAGAAGTGCGGAGCGGAGAACTTGCTCTCGGCCAGACGGCGGGCAATCACCTTGCGCATCTGCGACACAGCAACCTCTTCGTAAGCCTCACCTGGAGCACCCGGGATAGCCGATGGGGCAGCCTGCGGTGCAGCGGCTTTCTGCGGCGCGGCAGACGGCGTGAAGCTCTCCACGTCGCGCAGCACGATGCGGCCACCTTCTCCGGATCCTTTGATCTGGCTCAGGTTAAAGCCTTTCTCTTTGGCAACACGCTTAGCCAGCGGAGAAGCCTTGATACGACCGTTTTCAGAGCCTGCAGCTTCCGTTTCGGCAGTCTCTGTTACTTTTGTCTCCTGTACTTTCTCAGAAGTAGTGGCATCCACACCGGCCTCAACGGCCTCGTCTGTCTGCGCGTTCTCCTGGCGCTCTTCTTTGTTAGAAGAAGCAGCACTCAAAAGTGTCTTATAATCGGCACCTTCCTCGCCAATAATGGCAATGATCGCGTCAACCGGTACTGAGTCGCCTTCGTTCACGCCCGTGTATAGCAGCGTTCCGTCCTCGTAAGACTCCAGCTCCATGGTGGCCTTATCGGTCTCCACTTCCGCCAGTACATCGCCGGACTTCACTTTATCGCCTGTTTTTTTAAGCCAGCTCACCAGTACACCCTCGGTCATGGTGTCGCTCATTTTCGGCATGCGGATAACAGAAGCCTTGATGTTGCTTGTGTCGGCAACTTTGGCAGGAGCCTCCTCTTTGGCAGCGGCAGGCTTGGTTTCTTCTTTCTTCGGCTCAGGCTTCTCTTCCTTCTTGGCAGCAGGTGCGCCACCGCCTTTCACCTCATTCAGCAGGCCGGAGATGTCTTCGCCTTCCTTACCGATAATCGCGATAACGGCATCCACCGGTACAGAATCGCCCTTTTTCGGGCCGATGTACAGGAGTGTTCCATCTTCGTACGACTCCAGCTCCATGGTAGCTTTGTCTGTCTCCACTTCGGCCAGGATGTCGCCGGAGCTCACCTTATCGCCTTCTTTTTTCAACCAAGATGCAATCACCCCCTCTGTCATCGTGTCGCTCATCTTGGGCATTTTTATAACTTCAGCCATAAATTTCGTGTTGTTTATTCGCCCAATAGGTCTTGTATTATCCGCCCAAAATTAGATTTAAAAATATTTTATTCAAACTAAGTATGCATACAAATAATTGTTGCGCCACAGACTGTTTTGCCTGCAGCCATACTTTAGCCTGAAAACGGTTCTGTGAAGCAAGTTACGCAATAGCGCTTAATTTCTAAAACTTCCGCCGTTTACTTCTGCATTATACAACCTGCAGGTGCGCCACATCGCAGTATTTTTTAACGGCAAACATACTTCCGGTATAGTCCAGCTGGTAGAGGCACAGGTTCTGGTGCCTGAACTCGTCCATGCAGCGCAGCGGGTAGCGCAGCAGCTGGCACAGCAAAATACGCATGGCCCGCCCGTGCATGCACACCAGTATGGTTTCCTCCTCCGGGCGACTCAGCATCAGGTCGATAAACGGTTTTTGCCGGTCATACACCAACTGCGGGCTCTCGCCTCCTTCTATGCATACCTCTGTGTTGCCATCGCACCAGGTCTGCAGGATGCCGTGGTAGTAGGCGTCTTCTTCCGGCGTGATGCGGGTGCCCTCTCGGGTGCCCCAGTTTATCTCGTTTAGCCCGGCATGGCGCTCGTGCGGGATGCCCAAGTCCAGAAACCCCTGCACCGACTGTATACTGCGCTGCAGCGTGGAAGTATACACTTTGTCGAATTTCACATCCTTATACTTCTCAAAAAACAGAGCCGCCTGCCGCTGCCCCTCCGCATTCAGCACCGAGTCTACGCCGCTGCCCTGCACAATGCTTTGCAGGTTATAATCTGTTTGCCCGTGGCGGATAAGGTATACTTTCTTAATACTCAAAATTCTTCTACTTTTGCCTTCTTACATAAACTCAGCGCGAACTTAGGCATTGCGGCGATGGATAAAAACAATGATACGGTAGAGCGGGTAAAACAGTGGTGCAAAAACACCATGATCGATTACCTGGGCATCGAAATAACCGAAGTGGGGGCTGATTACCTCTGCGGCAAAATGCCCGTGGACCAGCGCACGCACCAGCCCATGGGCCTGTTGCACGGCGGTGCCTCGGTGGTGCTGGCCGAGTCGCTGGCAAGTATGGGCGCGGCCCTGCAGGTGGACCTAACAAAAAAAGCCTGCGTGGGTTTAGAAATAAACGCCAACCATTTGCGCAGCGCCCGCGAAGGCTGGGTCTACGGCAAGGCCACCCCGATTCATGTGGGCCGCAGCACGCAGGTCTGGGAAACCAGGATAACGGATGAGGAGGGCGCCCTGGTGTGCATCAGCCGCATGACGGTGGCTATTATCGATAAAAAATAACGCTGGCTATACTTGCCAGAAGGAGAGAAAATGATGGGTGACACTACCCAAAACCATACATTAGAACAGATCTTTGGGGCAGCCATCGCCGGTCAAAAGGCGGTGGCTGTCTGGCGACTGCCCCTTTCTCAAAAAGTGCAGGCTTGCATGCAGTTGGGCCAGCAGTATACTACCGGGCAGCCGCAACTGGAGGCCAGCCCCTTTGGCTTTTTCTTCTGCCCTTTTCAGGTTTCGGCTCAGGAACAGAACATCTTTATTAAAGGCGATCTATACTTTGACGGCGAAAAGCTAGCGCCTGCCGCCGATGCCCCGGAGAAGCAGCTGCAGGAGTTTTATACCTTGCTGCAGGCCCCACCAAGTATAAATGGCTGGCATACTTCTGCTAACCTGGAAAATCATACTTTCCAGACGGAGCAGGGCTTTATGAGGGCGGTGGAAAAAGCGGTAGAGGCCATACAGGCCGAGCAAATGGAGAAGGTGGTGCTGTCGAGGAACAGCCTGCAGGCGCTGCCGGAGAACTTCTCTCCTGTTGCCGCTTTCCAGGCCATGGCTGATGCCTACCCGAGGGCTTTTGTGTCGCTGGTGTCGGTGCCGGGCGTGGGTACCTGGATGGGCGCCTCGCCGGAGATTCTGGTCAGTATAAATGAGCAGCAGGAGTTTCATACGGTGGCGCTGGCCGGCACGCAAACCGCCGTTGAGAATGTGGCCGATGCCATCTGGCGACAAAAGGAGATTGAGGAACAGGCCATGGTAGAGCGTTACATCCTGAGTTGCTTTAAAAAGCTGCGCCTCCGCGAGTACACCGAGGTAGGCCCTAAAACCATAAAAGCCGGCAACCTGATGCACCTGCGCACTGATTTCAAGGTGAACCTGAAAGTCGTGCACTTCCCGACGTTGGGCACCGATATGCTGGAGCTGTTGCACCCTACCTCGGCAGTTTGCGGACTGCCCAAGGAGCCAGCGCTGCAATTTATACTTGCCCACGAAGGCTACAACCGCAGCTACTACAGCGGCTACCTGGGTCCCGTAAACAGCACCAGCGGCTCGCACCTGTACGTGAACCTGCGCTGCATGCAACTGCAGCAGCACGAAGCCAACCTATACGCCGGCGCCGGCATCACCGAGGGCTCAAACCCCCAAAGGGAGTGGCAGGAAACGCAGCACAAGATGCAGACGATGGGGAAAATCCTGTCGGAATATTAATTTTGAATGAGTGGATGAGTGACTGAGTGAATGTTTGGAAAACATAGAGCGAAATTTTGTTTCCGTCTTCACATAAACTTGAAAGCATGTATGTTTTGTCATTCATCATCGGAAGTATAAATTACTTTTTAGCATTCACTCATTCACACAACCACTAATTCACTCATTATGACTCTACAGGCCGTTGTAAATATTGCTGAGATTTGTGCCCAGAAAAGCGTGGAGCAGGTGGTGCTGTCGCCGGGCTCGCGCTGCGCGCCGCTGACGATTGCCTTTGCCCGCCACCCGAAGTTTATGGTGCGCACCGTGAGCGACGAGCGTGCGGCCGCTTTCATAGCCCTGGGCATGGCGCAGACAACAGGCAAACCGACGGTGCTGATTTGTACCTCCGGCACGGCCGCGCTCAACTATGCCCCTGCCGTGGCGGAAGCATACTTTCAGCAGGTACCCTTGCTTATCCTCAGCGCCGACCGCCCACCCGAGTGGGTCGACCAACTCGACGGGCAGACGATACGGCAACAAAACCTATTCGGGCAGCATAGCAAGCACAGCTATACTTTCCCTGCTGATCTCTCCCACCCCGATGCCGTGTGGCATAGCGAGCGCATGGTATCAGAGGCCTTGAACGAGTCCACAAGTTTTCCTGCCGGACCAGTGCATATCAACGTGCCGCTGCGTGAGCCATTCTACCCTGCCCCGGACGAGGAACTGAAGTATAACAAGCAGGTGAAGGTGATCCGGGAGGAGCCGCAGCAGTATGCCCTAAGCCAGATGCAGGCCCTGAAGCTACAGGAGGAGATCCTGAAGTATAGAAAGGTACTGGTGCTAGCCGGGCAAAACCAGCAGAATGAGGCGCTATTAGCAAGCGTCCGCACGTTTGCCGATACCACAGGCACCGTGGTAGTTGGCGATACTATCAGCAACACCCACAGCATTCCGAAAGCAGTGCGGCACCAGGATGTCATCTTTGCCAACACCGACCCGGAGCAGCTGGCAAAGCTGCAGCCCGACCTGCTCATCACCTTTGGCAAGTCCATCATCTCCAAAGCCCTGAAACTGTACCTGCGCAAGTATAAACCGAAGGCCCACTGGCACCTGCAGCCAGCCGGCCAGGTGGCCGACACGTTTCAGGCGCTTACCAAAATCGTGCGCTGCGCCCCGCAGAGCTTTTTCACAACCATGGCCGGCAGCACGCGTGCCGACAGTAACTTTGCCTCAGCGTGGGCCGCTGCCGACAAAGCAGCCGCAGCATTCCTGCAGCAATATACTTTGGAAGCTCCTTACAGCGAATTACCGATTGTGGCGCGCGTGCTGCAGCAGCTACCGCAGAAAAGCAACCTGCACCTGGCCAACTCCATGTCGGTGCGCTACGCTAATATTGTAGGGCTACAGCCAAAGCAGCAGGTGGAAGTATACGCCAACCGCGGCACCAGCGGCATCGACGGCAGCACCGGCACCGCCGTTGGCTGCGCCCTCACCAGCCCCGGCATCACTACCCTCCTCACCGGTGATCTGGCCTTTTTCTACGACCGCAACGGCCTGTGGCACAATTACCTGCCGCAGAACCTGCGCATCGTGCTGCTCAACAACCACGCCGGCGGCATTTTCCGCCTGATTGACGGGCCAAGGCAGCAGCCGGAACTGGCGCCATACTTTGAAACGCAACAGGCCCTGAACGCAGAGAATACCGCCCGCGATTTCGGGATGAAGTATACTTCTGTGCAAAGCATGGAGGAGCTGGAGCAGGCTTTGCCAAACTTCTTTTCCGCAGCGGCAGGCGCCGGCATCCTGGAGATTTTTACCGACAGCGCCGCCAACGGCGAGGCGTTTGAAATATACCGGCAAGCGGTGCGCAGCCTAAGGCTTCCGGAGGCGTAAAGCTCTTCCCGAAACTGACCAATACGAACTGCTTCCGTGCGGCTACACCGCAATTAAGCTGCCTATTTTTGCCCGATTAAGTTTGTAAGGCGTATATAGATATAGAAGCATGTATCACTTAATGCATAGTGCCATGAATCTCACACACGCCTTACGCCAATCCGGCTACCGCAACAGCGCCGGAAACCCTGTCTGGATGGACGCCCTCCGCATACTTTTAGGGATTTTTCTGTTCGTGAAGGGCATCCTGTTCCTCGAGTACAATAGCGAAGTATTTTATACCTTCAGCCAAAACCAGGACCTGATCAGCCTCCAAAAGGCACCCCTGATGACCAGCTTAGTGCATATCATCGGCGGGCTTATGATCATCTTCGGTTTTCTTACCCGCTTGGCGCTCCTTTGCCAGATACCGGTGGTGCTGGGCGCGGTGCTGCTGGTTAACGGGCAGCGGGGCCTGTTCCTGGAGAATACCGAACTGTGGGTGTCGCTGGCGGTGTTTAGCCTGCTGCTCTTTTTTATGGTGATGGGCCCTGGGCGCTACTCCGTAGACAACCTGGTGCTGCGCCCAAAACGGCCTTCGCCCCCAGCTAATCCATAACAGGAAATGGTGCCCTTTTCAAGCGGAAGAACCTGCTGATGTTCGCATCTGCTCGACCGGTAAAATACGACCAAAAAATTGCACTAATATATGTCCGATTCGTGGCTGCACTCGTTTAATTAAGTAATAACTTATTTGTTCCACTTAATTGTAAAGCCATGAACCTGACACACGACATGCACCGCGTAGAGCACTGGGCCAACACCCACCATCCGGCCTGGTTGGATGTACTAAGGGTTGCCTTAGGGGTATTCCTGATGGTGAAGGGCTTTATGTTCATCCAAGACACACAAGCACTTCTGAGCATCATGAATAAAAGCCAGTTTCCATGGGTATCCATAGGGCTGGCGCATTATGTTGCCTTTGCGCACCTGGTTGGCGGGTTGTTGATTGCCCTCGGGCTGATTACCCGCATTGCCATCCTGTTTCAGCTGCCCATTCTGTTAGGCGCTGTTTTCTTCATTAACCCGGACCGGGGCTTTTATTCGGAGAACACCGAGCTTTGGTCCTCTATCATTGTGCTGCTTCTGCTCATCTTTTTCCTTGTTTTCGGCTCCGGCCGCTACTCCATAGACCGGCTCATCCGCAACCCCGACAAAGACTGGCTGTATTAAGGAAGCAGCACCTAATTTACTGCCATTAACCTCTCAGGGCAGGCACAAGTATAAAAACCTTTGCCTGCTTTGTTTTTTTTACGGCCACTTTACCGCATTTTTGCAACGGCACCCTTGCCTTTTTTGGTTAACGACGCGCATACTACATGACAGAGAAATACCTAAGCCTGAACGGAAAAAAGTATTATTACGACGAGATAGCCGCCTACTCCTTCCGGAACAGCACTCCGCTGAACGGTTATGAGAGCAAAACTTTGGAATTCTGCCGCAGCTGGCTAAACGGCGTGCAGGAGTTCCCGATCCATACTTCCGGCTCCACGGGCTTGCCCAAAACCATCCAGCTTACGCGCAACCAGCTGGAGGCCAGCGCCCGCCGCACGGTGCAGCTTTTGCACCTCCAGCCCGGCGATAGCATGCTGGTGTGCCTGAACACCGAATATATTGCTGGTATGATGATGCTGGTGCGCGGCTTTTTGGCCGACCTGCAGATAACCATTGTAGAGCCGGTGAGTAATCCGCTGGCGCTCGTGAGCCCGGAGGAGAACTTTGCCTTTGGTTCCTTTGTGCCGATGCAGCTGCACACCATTCTGCAGGAAACACCGGAGCGGATATTGCAGCTGAACCGCATGAAAGGCATACTGGTAGGCGGTGCCCCTGTGACGCCCACGCAGCAGCGCGAGCTGCAGGCCATCAAAGCACCTATCTACCATACCTACGGCATGACCGAAACTGCCTCGCACGTGGCCCTGAGGAAGCTTAACGGCGCTGATGCCGCAGACTATTACAACGTGCTCCGGGACATCGAGGTGGGACTTGATAAACGCGGCTGCCTCACCATCAAAGGCGACGTAACGAACAACGAACTGCTCGTAACCAACGACATCGTGGAGCTGCTTACCCCCACCCGCTTCCGCTGGATTGGCCGCGCCGACAACACCATCAACACAGGCGGGGTAAAAGTGCAGACCGAGAAAGTGGAACTGGCCATAGCAGAGGCCTTTGCCGACCTGACAGACTCCCCACGCTTTTTCATCGCTCCGCAGCCCGACGAGGTGCTGGGCGATAAGATCGTGCTGGTACTGGAGGGCCATCCGCTGGCACCGGAGGCGGAGCAGGATGTTTTGCAGCGCTTGCGGCAGCACCTGAAAAAGTTTGAGATGCCGAAAGAAGTATACTATAGCCCTTCCTTTTCGGAGACTGCCACAGGTAAAGTTTCCAGGCAGCGGACATTGCAGAAAATCGGCCTTCACGCCGACTAATCGACTTTCGGAAAACAGCCCGCTCCCTTGCCCGTACTAGGTAGAAACTAACTCCGCACAAGATGAAGAAACAGATACTGACAGGCTTTAGCGCAGTTTTGCTTGCCGCTGTGCTGGCCGGTTGCACGGGCGGCCTGTTCTCTGCCAAAGCACCTATGCAGCTCGAAGAAGCATGGGCATCGGACAACACGCTCAAAACACCGGAATCCGCCCTGTTCGACCCGCAGCGCAACGTTATCTACGTCACCAACATGAACCAGACTTCCGAGAAGAACGACGGCGACGGTTTTATATCGGTACTGAACACGGAGGGGGAGACAGAAGAACTATACTGGATTACAGGGCTGAACAACCCTGCCGGCATGGCGCTGCACAACAACGTGCTCTACGTGGCAGACAGCGATGAAATTGTGGCGGTATCCACCCAATCCGGAGCGGTGCTAGGCAAGTATAAAGCTGAAAAAGCTAAGTTCCTGAACGATGTGGCCGTAGACGACAGCGGCAATGTATACGTTACCGACAGCGAGCAGAACCGCATTTACCTGCTGCGGAACGGCCGCGTCAGCTCCTGGATAGACAAAACCAAACGCGAAAAGCCTAACGGCATCTTCCTGGAAGGCGACCGCATGGTAGTGGCCTTTATGGGCAGTGGCAAAGTGCGCCTGCTGGACCCCGGCACCAAAGAGTTCACCGACTGGACCGACGGCATTAAGTCGGCTGACGGCATTGCCAGAACCGGCGACGGAGATTACCTCATCTCCAGTTGGGACGGTGAAGTATACTTTGTGAACGACGAAGGCAAGAAATGGCGCCTGCTCGACACCAAGTCGAAGAACGTGAACGCCGCCGACATCAGCTATAACGAGCAGCTCGGCCTGCTGCTGGTGCCTACTTTTAAGGATAATAGAGTAGTGGCTTATAGACTAAGTTCCAGATAAATGCGTTAAAGAACTATACCGTTATAATGTTTGAGGCAAGGCAGCTGCACCGTTACGTGTTAGTTGCCTTCTCATTTTAGCGCAAATACCCTTTTCCGATGAAAATACTGCCTACCCTCCACATCCTGAACGGAGATGCCTCTCTGCCTGCTTTTACTGCCGCCAAACTGCCCGGCCAGGTGCTGGTGTGGCGCGAGGTGCTTTCTGAGGGGCCTGTTTCAAGCCTTTTGCCCCAGTATGAATTCTGGCAGAGGCGACAGGCGTTCATCACCGCTGCCTACGGAGAGTCGGCCGAGGGATACAGAGAAAAAGTGCTGGATGAGCTGCAGAAACTGGAAGGCCTGGATGCCTTCTTTGAGGTGGTGCTCTGGTTCGACGCTGACCTGATGTGCCAGGTCAACCAGCTTTATGTGCTGCAGCGCCTGCAAAAAAAGAAGCCTAAAATGGTGTCGATCTGCACGCCGCCTCCAGGAAAAAACATAGCGCTTATGAGTCCTGATGGGCTGTTTGCCCTGATGGAGCAGCGGCAGCAAGTACCCGAAGAAGAGTTGCGACAAGCCGCCAGCTTATGGCAAGCATACGCCAGCCCCGACCCCATGGCACTTGAGCTTCTGATGCAGGATTTTGACGTAGCGCTGCCGCACCTCCTGCGGGCGCTGCGCTTGCACCTGCGCCGTTTCCCGGATTGTGCAGATGGACTGAGCCAGCCCGAACGGGCACTGCTGCAGCTGATCCAGGAGGGCTGCACATCAGTAAGCGGGCTCATAAAGGAATTTAACCAGCAGGACCCGGGCTATGGCTTCGGGGATGCGCAGCTACAGCATATTCTGGCACGGTTGCAGCCAGACCTGGTACAGGCTAAAGAGCCGCTCGTGCTTAGTTTCTTTGGGGAGCGGGTGTTGGACGGGATCGCCTCGTTTACGCCTAAGAAGCGTTGGGTGGGCGGCGTTGAAATAAACGGCAGCTGCCCCTTCTGCTACGACAAAACGCAAAACCGCCTCCGTAAGGACTGCTGAAGAGTTTGGCACCAAAACTGCAACAGCAAGTGGTATACCTATACTTTAAAAGGAGAAATCATGAAACAAACGTATGCCCTTGTGCTGGCCCTGAGCCTGCCACTCTTCAGCTTAACCAAAACATTCGCACAACATACTTCATTGCCTGATGCCGCAGCGCAGGCAGGCCACACCACCGAAACGCTATCCGGCATCAACATGAAACCTGCCGCCAAGGGTACTTTCCAGCTAGATTTTTCGCAGCAACTGGATGAGAATGCGCTGTTAGAGGTGAAAGACTCTACGGGCAAGCTGGTGTACCAAAAGCCGGTTAGCATCGCGCATAACCGCAGCGCCTGGCGCTACAACCTGGGCAGGTTAAAACCTGACACTTACCTCATCGAGGTTAAAACCAGCGATACCACTTACTGGACAAAGTTTAAAGTGCAGCACTAAGATCATCCCTAACTCCTTGCCTCCGGGAAATGCTTCTGGAGGCAAGGAGTTTATACTTTCTGCCACTCCCGCACCACCTGGTAAAGTATGGCGGCGCCTAGCTTGGCTGTTCTGCTATCGATATCCAGCGCAGGGTTGAGTTCGACGATATCTATACTTACCAACTTGCCGCTACTGGCAACATACTTTAGCAGCTCCAGCACCACCTCCGGCTGCAGCCCTGTGGCGTTTACAGCGCTCACGCCCGGAGCATAAGCCGCTGCAAACACATCCAGGTCTACAGTAATGTAAACGCTGTCTACTTCCTCCAGAAAAGCCTGTACGTCCTGCAGCAACTGGGGCAAAAGGTGTAGCTGCACGTGGTTGGCAAAAGTATAGGCCACCTCCATTTCGTCTGCCGTTTTAAACAGCAGCTGTGTGTTGCCATACTCCTGCAGCCCCAGCACTTTATACTTAAACAAGCGGCCCTGGTCCTGCAACCTATCCGCTATCTGCAGGAAAGGCGTACCTGAGCTGGACTGCTGGGCGTAGCTGCGGAGGTCGAAATGGGCATCGAGGTTCAGAATGCCGAGTTGCTCCTTTGAAGTATACTTTTCCAACCCCAGAAAATGCCCATAGGCTGTTTCGTGGCCGCCTCCCAGCACCAGCGGCCGGTATCCTTTTTCCAGCAACAAAGCTATTTTTTTACCCAGCTGCTCCTGCGCCTCCTCCAAATTTCCGTTGGTGCAAAGCACATCACCGGCATCATACAAGCTGGTCTGCTCCGGCAGGTGGTGCGCAAAAGAGGCCATGGCGCTGCGCAGGGCAGCCGGGCCAGCCACTGCCCCTACCCTGCCCTGGTTGCGCCGCACGCCTTCGTCACAGCAGAAGCCGATAAAAGCAAAGGCTACATTCTCCGGCTCCACTTCGGGTACTTCGCCGCTCAGATCCAGCAGTTTTACCGCCTGGTGCCAGCGCAGCCCAAGTTCTCCATCGTGCTTATCCACGCGGCCTTTCCAGGCCTCTTTTGTGGCAGGTTTATACATTAATTGCTGGATGGTTAAATGGATTAATTGTTAATTACAGATGCAATAGTGCAGCTTTATACTTGTTTGCCACGCTTCCATACTTTCGTGGGTTTCAGTTTACCCTGCAAGTATAGAATCTCCTTGAAATTCTCCGTCGGGAAGGCGATCATGTCGGCCAGTTTGCCTTTGGTCAGTTCGCCACGGTCCGAAAGGTTCAGGGCGCGGGCGGCGCGGGTGGTGATGGCGGCCAGTGTCTCGGCGGTGGTCAGTTTTTCAGCTGCGCCAAGTATGGCAGCCTGCATCAGCAAGTCGCCCATGGGGGCAGAGCCTGGGTTCCAGTCGGTGGCGATGGCCAGACACAAGCCGCCGTCCAGCATGTTGCGGGCAGGAGCGTAGTGCATGCCCAGCCCCAGCGAGGCACCCGGCAATACGGTAGCCACCACGCCGGCCTGCTTTAATAGCTCGATCTCCTCCTCGCCGCTGGCCTCCAGGTGATCGGCGCTTACGGCACCGGCCTCTGCGGCCACCCTGCTGCCGCTCGTGCTGAACTGATCGGCGTGCACCGTTACATCAAATCCCATTTCCTTGGCAGCCAAAAGATACTCCAGCGCCTCCGCCTCTTTAAAGGCCGTCTCCTCCACAAAAATATCGACCCGCTGGGCCAGTTCCTGTTCCTGTAGCTGTGGCAGCAGCTGCGTCAGTATCTCCTCCAAGTATAATTTGGCATTGGTATGTTCTGGCGGCAGCATATGGGCAGCCAGGCAAGTTGGAATCAGATCCAGGACATGATGCTTGTTTACCAACTTGATCGCCTCCAGCATCTTCAGCTCCTGCTCCACCGTCAGGCCGTAGCCGCTTTTCACCTCGCAGGTGGTGATGCCTTCGCGCAGGTGGCGGTCGCAGCGCTTTTTCAGCAGGTCCACCAGTTCTACGAGCGTTGCCTCGCGGGTTTTGCGCACGCTGTCGAGTATGCCGCCGCCGCTTTTAGCAATTTCTAAGTATGATTTTCCGGCCACGCGCAGGGCATAGTCGTTGGCTCGGCTACCGGCAAAGCAAATGTGGGTGTGGGCATCGACCAGGCCGGGCAGCAGCACCATCGGCTCCTCTATCAGCTCCAGTTTATACTTGTTCTCCAGCGCCTCGCGGTGCAGCTTCTCAAAATTGCCCACCTTTAGCACCTTGCCCTCCTGCACCAGCACCCCTGCCCGCTCCACCACCTGCAGCTGCCCGTCCTGTATGGCGCCCGCCTCCGGCAGATTTGTCATGGGCAGCATTTGGCTGAATGGGCCGATTAAAGTAGGAGTTGAGTTGGTGGTATTCATAGTTTTAACTTCTTGATCTCTAATAGTTTTATACTTTCAGATGCACTTTTTGGCTACAGCCCACTCTATGCCTTATTATTTTCAGATTATACTTCAGTAGCCACTGTTGCCTGTTACTTGAAATAAGTTTTACTTTCTGGCTTCTGTTCATCCTCAGGCTTACAAGGGATGTTGTTCCATAGCTGACTTTGGTGCCCTCCAAGGCCGGGAGGCCTCGTTTTCCCGCTCGGCGCCGGGAGCTTTTACTGCCGGGGGTAGGGGCCCTCTTTTCGTGCCTCGGGCTGCCTGCGGCACCGGAAAAACTCGCATAGGAGGGCCCCTACCCCCGGCACCTCACAGAAAAACTGGGATCAGTTTTCAATAGCTGCGGTCTCGGCTGTGGAGCAAGTATAATTCCCCTCCTCGGAGGGGCTAGGGGTGGGTTAATTGTCCGCAGAAAACTAGTTTCCTTTACCCAAGCCGCAGATCCCGGACTTGTTTCGGGAGAGAGGCAGGGGTGGTTGGTCCCGGTACTGCAATCCCATTCATCCTTACATCCTGAAAATCCTGAATCAGAAAAATTACAGCTCCAGCCCAAACTCTTTCGCATTCTCCTGCGCTGTTTCGTAGCCGGCGTCGGCGTGGCGGAAGATACCCATAGCCGGATCGTTGTAGAGCACGCGGCGCAGGCAGCGCTCGGCTCGGTCAGTGCCGTCAGCAAGTATAACCATACCCGCGTGCTGCGAGTAACCGATACCCACGCCACCACCATGATGGAACGACACCCAGGTGGCACCGCCGGCAGTGTTCGACATCAGGTTAAGCAGCGGCCAATCGGAGATGGCGTCGGAGCCGTCTTTCATGCCTTCGGTTTCGCGGTACGGAGAGGCCACAGAGCCGCAGTCCAGGTGGTCGCGGCCGATCACGATCGGGGCTTTCACTTTGCCCTCGCGCACGAGCTGGTTAAAGAGCAGGCCTGCTTTCTCGCGCTCGCCCATACCCAGCCAGCATATGCGGCACGGGAGCCCCTGGAAGGCCACTTTCTCCTGCGCCTCGTCCAGCCATTTGATCATGTGCGTGTTCTCAGGGAACAGTTCTTTCAGCGCCTCATCGGTTACCCGTATATCCTCCGGATCGCCTGACAAAGCAGCCCAGCGGAACGGCCCTTTGCCCTCGCAGAACAGCGGACGGATGTACTCCGGCACAAAGCCAGGTATATTGAAAGCGTTTGTCTCGCCGCCCTGCTGGGCAAACTCGCGCAGGTTATTGCCATAGTCGAAGGTTTTGCTGCCGCGCTGCTGCAGCTCCAGCATAAAGCCCACGTGGCGCGCCATACTTTTCAGCGACAGTTGTTTATACTTGGCCGGGTCCTGCTGGCGCAGTTCCTTGGCCTCCTGCAGGCTCAGGCCGTTCGGCACGTAACCGTTGATCGGGTCGTGAGCCGAGGTCTGGTCGGTGAGGATGTCCGGGGTGATATTATCGGCGATCAGTTTCTCCAGCACATCCCCAATATCACCCACGAGACCTACCGAGATGGCTTCGCCACGCTCTTTCGCCTCCAGCACCCAACGTTTGGCCTCCTCATAATCATAGGTCATCTTAGCGATATAGCGGGTATCTAAGCGCTTCTTGATGCGGTCAGGATCAACATCAACGCCTAGGAAAGTAGCCCCGGCAATGGTCGCTGCCAGTGGCTGAGCACCACCCATACCGCCCAAACCTCCCGTTACGAGCAGCTTGTGGCGCAGGTCACTGTTGAAATATTTATCGCCGCAGGCAGCAAAGGTTTCGTACGTGCCCTGCAGTATACCCTGCGAGCCAATGTAGATCCAGCTGCCCGCCGTCATCTGCCCGTACATGATCAGGCCACGCTTGCGCAGGTCGTTGAAGTACTCCCAGGTGGCCCAATGCGGCACCAGGTTGGAGTTGGCGATGAGCACGCGCGGCGCCTCCGAATGCGTACGCACCTTGCCCACAGGCTTCCCCGATTGCACCAGCAGGCTCTCGTCCTCCTCCAGTTCCAGCAGCACCTCGATGATCTTGCGGGCATCCTCAAGCGTGCGGGCCGCCTGACCGGTGCCGCCGTATACCACCAGCTCGCTGGGGTTCTCGGCCACCTCGTCCGTCAGGTTATTGAGGAACATGCGCAGGGCTGCCTCTGCCTGCCAGTTTTTGGCGTGCAGCTCCGGTCCGCGCGGCGGAATATAAGTGGGATGGTTCGCGTATTTTTGGATAAACTGCTCGGCGGTGAGGCCGGCTTTTGGTGACGATGCTGTGGCAGCAGAAGTATTCATAGTTCTTATTCCAGTTTGGGTTCGTTCAATAATCTGAAAAAATAACTAAAAAAGACAGCAAAAGAACATTATTTTGGCCGCTGCAATACATTCAGGCAAATAGCATTCAAGGCATCATGTTTCACCTACCCATCTCTTCGCTGCCAGCACAGTTCGGCAACATCGATATCTACCTCTTTGACCAGCTGTTGAAAGGCCGCATCCGAAAAGGCATGAAGTTGCTGGACGCAGGGTGCGGCGGCGGCAGAAACGTGCAGTACCTGATGCAGGCCGGTGTGAAAGTATACGGCGCAGATGCCTCGGAAGAAGCCATTGCCAAGGTACGCGGCATGGCGGCAGAACTGGCTCCTACCCTTTCGCCTAAAAACTTTGTGGTGGCAGACTTAGCTAATCTACCTTTTGCTGATGCTGCTTTTGACGTGGTGCTGTGCAGCGCAGTGCTGCATTTTGCCTACGATGAGGCGCATTTTAGAAGTATGATATTGGAGCTGTGGCGGGTGCTGCAGCCGGGAGGCATGCTGCTCTGCCGCTTCAGCACCACGATTGGGCTGGAGGGCAAGCTGCAGGAGGTGGCGCCAGGAAAATACCAGATGCCGCACGGGCCGGTGTGGTTTCTGGCACATGAGCCATTGGTGCGGGAGCTGGTTTATACTTTACAGGCAGAAATGCTGGAGCCACTGAAGACGGTGCTGGTGGAGCAGGAAAGAAGTATGACGACGCTGGTGCTGCGGAAAAAGGACGAGGTGCTTTAGCGCAGCGAATTTGCCTTCTCCTAAATTATGGCGCAAGCGTCCGCTTGTGCCTCCACTATCTATGTCTAGTTCTTAAATTTGCGCCCCCTATGACTTTTCTTTGCCAAAGAAGTTCGCCTCCAGCCCTTTCATGCCCACTTGCGCCTCAAATACATGCCCGCTCAGCGGATACCTCTCCAGCTGCTCCTCCGAAAGCCATTCCCTGGCGGTGGTAATGTAAAGCGTCTCCAGTTCAGGGCCGCCGAAGGTGCAGGAGGTAACGTTTAATGCCGGTACCTCTACCCGCTGCAGTTTCTCACCCGTTTGGGGATTATAGCAAACCACAGCCCCGCCGCCATGCAGCGCCACCCACAGGTTACCGTCCGCATCGGTTGCCATGCCATCGGGCATCCCCTCCTGCTCCGGCACCTGCACAACCGCTGTAGGGTTACTGATTTTCCCAGAGGCAAGATCATATTTAAACGACCGAATGGTGCGTGTGGGGGAATCAGTAAAGTATAATGTCTTGCCATCACCTGACCAGGCGAGGCCGTTGGGAATAGTTAGATTTTGTAGCACTTCCCTCACCTGCAGATCAGGGTCCATGCAAAAAAGAGAGGCCGCTCCCGGTCGTACATCCAGTGCCATAGAACCTGCCCAGAAGCGGCCATTGGGGTCGCATTTGCCTTCATTGAGGCGAATGTTTCTATCCTGCAGCGGCCTTGCCAGCTCCTGCAGCTCTCCGGTAGCCGGTTTATACTTGCAGATGCTGTTTTGCAGCGCCAGCACCAGGTCACCGCCGGCACCAGGCACCACCGCACAGAGGCGCTCAGGCATGGGGTATACCTGTACCTCGCCGGAGGCCGGGTTATACTTCCGCAGGGCGCAACCTTCAATATCCACCCAATAGAGCACCTGTTCCTGCGAATGCCAGCTGGGGCTCTCCCCCAGCCGGCTCCGGGTGTCAGGTATAGCTGTCGCTATCAAGTGTTTTTCTTGCGGGATGGATGGCATTTAAATGATAGAGGCAGCAAGGCAGCTTTTTTACGCTGCTTGTTAATCGTTCAGGGATAAGATGTAGTCTACCATTTTGCCGGCATCATCGGTGCTGAGGTTCGGATGCGCAGGCATCGGCACTTGCCCCCATACGCCTGCGCCACCTTGTTTTACCTTGTTGATCAGGTATTCCCTGTTCTTATCGTTCTCCTCATACTTTTTGGCTACATCCACATAAGCCGGCCCAACCAGTTTCTGCTGGTTGTTGTGGCAGGCCGTGCAGTCAGACCCCGCGATCAGCATGGCACCTGGCTGCTGCTTTGGCTGCTCTGCTGCCGGCTTACTTGCGGCTGCGGGTGCTTTTCGGGCAGGGGTTTCCTTGGGGGCGTTGGCCATGGCCGTGGCTACAGAATCGCGGTAGCTCTGCTCATAATAACGGTCATACTCTGACTTCTCACTTCCACAGGAGAAAAGTATAAAACTGAGCCCCAGGGCGGCAAAAACGTGTTTTGTGTTCATCATTTGGTTAGCATGTTTCTGAAAACTATACCTTGTTCGGCACCGCTTTGTTGCGGGGCAAATCTAAGCCCCTAAAATGGAGGCACGTCTACCATACTTTAACGTATAAATTCTGACGCAGCACCCCGCAACCGGTGTCACAAGATACACAAAATGCCTATCTTACAACATCAAGCTTATTCTAACCTAGATCACCATGACATCACCCTTTACCAGAACCCTCTGGCTGCTGCTCATGCTGCCGCTGCTAACGGCAGGCGCGGCCATGGCGCAGAAACTGCCCGGCATCGCCTCCAAAACGGCAGGCATGCAGCAATTCCCCGGCTACTTCACATTTTACTATGATGATGCCGCCGGCAAGATCTGGCTGGAAATTGACAAGCTCAACCAGGAGTTCCTCTACGTTAACTCCCTCCCCTCCGGCCTCGGCTCTAACGACATCGGCCTTGACCGTGGGCAGTTGGGCGGGCAGCGGGTGGTATACTTTGAGAAGATCGGCCCAAAGGTAATGCTCGTGCAACCCAACCTTGACTACCGCGCCATCACCGACAATAAATATGAGGTGCGTGCCGTGGAGGAGTCTTTTGCCAGGTCCATACTTTGGGGCTTTAAGGCAGAGGCTGCGGATGGCGACAAAGTATTGGTGGATGCCACCGATTTCCTGCTCCGCGACGCGCACGACGTAACCGGAAGTATAAAACGCATGAAGCAGGGCAACTATAAACTTGACGCCAGCCGCTCGGCCCTGTACCTGCCCCGCACCAAAAACTTCCCGCAGAACACTGAGTTTGAGGCGACGCTTACCTTTACCGGGGGCGAGGATGCCGGCCGATATGTGCGCGAGGTGGCCCCCGATGTGCAGGCCCTCACGCTGCGCCAGCACCACTCCTTTATCCAGCTGCCCGACAACAAGTATAAACCACGCCTAGCCGACCCGCGCGCCGGCTTCTTCGGCATCTCTTACTTCGACTATGCCACCCCAGTGGATGAGAACATCGAGAAGCGTTTTATTGCTCGTCACCGCCTGCAGAAAAAAGACCCCTCGGCCAAAGTATCCGAGGCGGTGGAGCCGATCGTCTACTACGTGGATAATGGTGCGCCGGAGCCGATTCGTACGGCCCTACTGGAAGGCGCCCGCTGGTGGAACCAGGCTTTCGAGGCTGCCGGCTACAAGGATGCTTTTCGGGTGGAGGTCTTGCCAGAAGGGGCCGACCCGATGGATGTGCGCTACAACATCATTCAGTGGGTGCACCGCAGCACACGCGGCTGGTCTTACGGCGCCTCGGTTACCGATCCCCGCACCGGCGAGATCATCAAAGGCCATGTGTCGCTGGGCTCGTTGCGCGTGCGCCAGGATTACCTGATTGCCGAAGGTTTGCTGGCCCCTTACGAGGAAGGCAAGCCAGTGGACAAAGCGATGATGGACATGGCGCTGGCACGCATCCGGCAGCTATCGGCGCACGAACTGGGCCACACGCTGGGCATTATGCACAACTATGCCGCCAACAACAACGCCTCTGTGATGGATTACCCGCACCCGCAGGTAAAGCTGGACCGCACCGGCGACATCGACCTCAGCAAAGCTTACGACACCGGCATCGGCGCTTGGGATAAAGTGGCAGTAACGTATGGTTACCAGGACTTTCCCGAAGGAGTAGACGAACAGAAGGCACTAACCGATATTCTGGCTAAAGGCAGAGCGGAAGGCTTGCAGTTTATTTCCGACCGCGACGCCCGCTCTCCGGGCGGGGCGCACCCGGAAGCCCACCTCTGGGACAACGGCACCAACGCAACCGACGAGCTGCTGAACGTGCTGCGCGTGCGGGAGAAAGCGCTGCAGAACTTCTCTGAAAACAACATCAAGCCGGGCGAAGCCATGAGTACGCTGGAGGATGTGCTGGTGCCCGTTTACAACTACCACCGCTACCAGACCGAGGCGGTAGCCAAACTGATCGGCGGCCTGAACTATACCTATGCCGTGCGCAGCGATGGCCAGCTGGTTACCGAGGTACTGGACAAGCGCGAGCAGCAGCAAGCACTGGATGCCCTGCTGAAGACTATCTCGCCGGAAGTACTGACCCTGCCGGAGCACATCATCCAGCTCATCCCGCCTCGCGCGCCGGGGCTGCCCAACAGCCGTGAGCTTTTTGCCAAGCGCACCGGCCTTACGTTTGATCCGCTGGCTGCCGCCGAGGCCTCCGCTGATTTCACTGTATCCTTCCTGCTGCACCCGGAGCGCGCCTCGCGTTTGGTGGAACTGGGTGCCCGCAGCAACAGCCTCAGCCTGCAGGACGTGACCGAGCAACTGATACAAAACACCTGGAAAAGCCGCCGCGAGAAAGGCCTGCAGGAGCAAGTGCAGCTGCAGACCGAGCAGGTGGTGCTAACGCATTTGATGGCACTGGCCCACAACGAGAACGCCTCTTACCAGGCACGCGCCGTAGCCACTGCTGCCTTTAACGATCTTAAGAAAGACATTGAAAAGAAGCTGCGCACCAACAAGCAAGGCAGCTACCACGCGCACCTGACCTTTGCGCTGGAGCGCCTGAACCGCCCGGTGTCAGAGGAGGTGCAGCCAAGCAAATCGCTGGACCTGCCGCCAGGCTCGCCAATTGGCAGCGGAGAGGTATTGTGGTGTGAGTAGCGCAGCAAGTGCAGAGATGCTAGTTTAATTGTGTTATACTTTATAGAAAGAGCGAGCCGTTACGATAGGTACATGGCCCGCTCTTTTATTTCAATCGAAGCCTAACCCCTGAATTAAGTTTAGGCCTGTTGACATCAAAAAAAACTGCCACTGCTTCTACTTAAATCTTCATAACCAGCTCTATATCACACCGTATAATACAATGTAAAATTCAAAAACGACAACTGTAAACCAATCTTTGAATTTTGTGCATACCTTTGTAGAATCTATCTAAAAGTAGCACTATGCTTCTACACAACGACGGGTTAATTGATCTGGACTATGATGCCGCCACGGACGTGCTGACGGTGAGATGGCCTGACATAGATAGTGCTGCTAATGCTGAACTACATTATTCCTTTCTTCGCCTAAACGACACGATCAGGCGCTATGACATCAAAAAGCTGCTGATCGACTCCCGCTACAACAAGGTACAGGTAAAAGAGGTGGAATACGATGCGCTGATGAAAGAGCTGTGTGAGGGCCTGAAGAGCAGTCGCCTGATGAAGACCGCCCGGCTCGGGTCTTTGGACCAAACCCGTGAACCAAAGGCTGAAAAGCATGCGAATAGACTGATCAAGGAACTGCAGCCTCCCTTTGCCTTCAAGAACTTCATGAGTAAGCCGCACGCACTGCAGTGGCTGCAGAGTTAAGCTATAAATCGAGTACTTCCTGTAAATCCACCCCGTCGGCGTAAGGCTCCAGAATGGCCAGGGTGTTGGCGGTACGCTTAAATGTGCCGAACATTTGCACCTGCTCCCCTGCCCACAGCTCCACAAAGCTACCATTCAGGGTATAAAGCGTAACCGTCCAGCCGTTATACTTGCGCTGGGCCAGCACCACGCCATCTTTGGCAATCAACTCTGCCTGGCTTCGGAAAGGAAGCCGCTCAAACATCGAATACTCCAGCATACGCTACAAAAACAGTCGGTTATAGATAAGGTTGGCCGCCTGCAATTAGTTTCTTTTACCACAGCCATAAACTTCGCGGCGGGTAAGGTATCATGATGGGGTTCTTCCTAAATAGATGACTAATATCATTTTAGATCCTGACCTTAGGCATGGCTTGCATTTTAAGAACCCGGTACTTTTGTAAGTATACTTTAAGGCCTTTTCCTATACTACAAATAAAATTTAATGCCCATGAAAACGATATTAGTGCCTGTAGACTATTCCGGCAACTCCCGCAGCGCCCTCTCCTGCGCGCTAGACCTGGCCAAAACATCAGGCGCTGATGTAATCCTCTTTCACGCTTTCTACCCGATCATGTCGCCGCCGGCCACCTTTAACGTGACGGACGTGATACAGGCGCTGGAGGAGGGCAAGGCCAGATCGCTGATGGAGTTTGGCGAAGAAATACGGAAAGAGGTTGCCGCCGCCAGCGGTGAAGCAGCGGCTTTCCGCAACATCCGGTTACAGGCCTCAGCTAGCATGGGAGGCTCTTACGAGAAGATACTGGAAGCTATTGACAAGTATAAACCTGACCTGGTAGTAATGGGCATGCAAGGCGGTGAAGCAGTTAGCCAGGCCCTGCTGGGCAGTACCACCATCTCTGTGATGCAGGAAAGCCCTGTTCCGATATTGGCGGTGCCAAGAAATGCCAAGCCGGGCCCGTTTACATCGGTGGTGTTTGCCGCTAATTTAAGTAAGCTGCCACCTAACGCCAACCTCCACCCACTAACTGATTTTATAAATACCTGCCATGCACAGTTGGAGGTGCTGCACCTCTACCGCAATCAGGAGCAAAAGGAGAAATTTAACGCTACTGAGGCGCTCAATAACCTGGAGCGCAGCCTACAAGGAGTAAAGTACCACGTTAGCTTTGAGGTACAGGAGGATGTGGCTACAGGCATACAGCAGTTTGTGAAGGATAAAAACGGAGACCTGCTTGTGCTGATACCACAGCACCACAGCTTTTTAGAGCGGCTGCTGAACCGCAGCGTGACGGGCAGAATCACGCCTTACCTGCAGGTGCCGCTGCTGGCGCTGCCAACCCATACCTTAAGTCCCAGCCAGAGCAACCTGAGCGAGGAATTATTTGTTAGTTAACCGGCAACGGCGAGTTCTGTAAGAGAGTATATTCTTATAAAAGGCCTCAATAGCTGCATTACGTTCAGCTATACCTGGTAATACCTGCTTTAAAAAGCCAGAGCGATTATTTGTGTTTTTAGGGGGCGGCTTTTTAAATTTGTATTCTTAACACGCTTACAGTTTATGGTACAAGAGCTTAGAAACCCTTTTGGCCGAGTATATCTTACCATTGATATAAATAGCAAAAACAGGTGGGTGCATGTGAATTGGATGGGCTATTTAACAGAAGAGAATATTAAAGCAGGAGCAGCAGCCTATACCAAAGCCCTCTCGGAAGCAGGGTACACCTGTGTTTTAAACGATACCCGCCTGATTATTGGCGGCTGGGACCACTCGCTGGACAGGGTTGTGAACGAATGGGCCCCTCGCGCTGCTCGCGCCGGCCTGAAACATTTTGCCATGATTACCACGCCGGAGACATTTGCCGGATCCACGGCAGCTACTTTTTACAATACCCTCAAGTCTTTCGAGACCAAAGTATTTGACAACACCAGCGATGCGCAGGAGTGGCTGCGGCAGTACACTGTAGGAGTAAAAAGCTGATTTACACCTTTGCCGCTCCGCAAGCCGGTAACCAAAAGGAAGCCATAGGTAAAGCAAACCTATTCCTGTACCTTTGCAGGCAGTAAATTGGCTGTGCAAACTATGGAACCGATCAGACTAAATAAATTCATCAGCGACTCCGGCTACTGCTCCCGCCGCGAGGCCGACAAAATGATAGAGCAGGGCCGCGTAACCGTGAACGGGAAAAGGCCCGAGGTGGGCGCCAAAGTAACGGCCAAAGACAAGGTGCGTGTAGACGGCAATTTGCTGGAGGTGGATGCTGTTGAGCCCGTATACCTGCTATTGAACAAGCCTCCCGGCATCGAGACGACGACGGATACTTCGCAAAAGGATAACATCATCAGCTTCACCAACTACCCGGAGCGCATCTTCCCGGTCGGCCGCCTCGACAAAGACTCCGAGGGACTGATCATCCTCACCAACAATGGCGACATCGTAAACAAAATCCTGCGGGCGGGCAACAAGCACGAGAAGGAGTATATTGTTACCGTAGATAAGCCTATTAGCCAGGATTTTGTGGAGCGCATGAGCAGTGGTGTTTCCATACTTGGGGTGAATACGAAGAAATGCTTTGTAGAGCAGTTGGGCCCGAATAAATTCCGGATCATACTTACACAAGGGATGAACCGCCAGATACGCCGCATGTGCGAGGCCTTGGGCTATGAGGTACAGACGCTGCAGCGTACCCGCATCATGCACCTCTCGCTTAGTAAAATTTCGCTGGGCCAGTGGCGCAACATGACGGATGCCGAGGTGACTGAGATGATGCGACTGGTAGAGCACTCCACGAAAACGGAGGAAGCCTCTGGAGGCAAGAAAAGTAACGCCGCCAAAGCAGCACCGGCCAAAAGCCCTAGACCTAAGCCCCAAGGCAGCTCCCCTGCCGGAAAATCCGGCCGAGCTGGCGGCGGCGCTAAGAGCGGGAAGAGTGCAGGCTTCGGTAAACGCGACAAGCCCAAAAACTCCGGCACCGCCAAAGGCTCCAGAGGCGCGGCAAAAGGCAGCCCCAGCACCGGACGAGGCAGAGGCGCCGCTGGCAAAGGAGGTGCTGCGAAGGGAGGCAAAAGAAGATAGGTTCCACATCTGGCATTCGCAACTCTGCCCCACGTGTTCATTTCTCATGAGGAGGAGCCGGTAAGATGAATCCGGCATCACTACCGCTATCTTATGCAGCAACAGCAATAGGTAAAGCAATCCTTTTACTTTAATTTTGACCTCACAATTAAATCCGGCGTAACAAAACACGGCAGGGTATATTATTTAGTACTGCCACCCAACGCCAACTACACCATGGAACCAAAAAGATTAAATAAATATATAAGCGACTCTGGCTTTTGCTCCCGCCGCGAGGCTGACCGCCTGATTGAGGAAGGAAGAGTAACTGTAAATGGCAAAGAGCCCGATGCAGGCACAAAAGTCACACCTAAAGACAAGGTTAGGGTTGATGACCAGCTACTGCATGTGCGCGACGAAGCACCCGTTTTTATAGCACTGCACAAGCCTTCTGGTATGTCGGCAACAGATGATATGGGCGTGCGGGACAATGTGGTGCGGGCAATAAACCATCCGGCTTCCCTGCAGCCAATTGGCAAGCTGGACCGGGAAGACGAGGGTGTACTTTTGCTGAGCAACGACAGTGACTTTGTAAGAAAACTCTCTAAATCCGATAGCAGGCTGGAGAAAGAACTGATCGTGACGGTGAACAAGCCGTTCTCTTCGGAATTCATCTCTAAACTCAGCGAGGCCTGTGCTTCTTTTATTGATGGTAATCCGAAGAAGGCTGTTGTTAAAAAAGAATCTACCTCAAGGTTTCGAATAGTGCTGGAGCCGGGTATGAACCACGGCATCAAGAAAATTTGTGAGGCGCTGGGCTATACCGTTACCTTTCTGCAACGCATCAGGGTAGAGAATATCACCCTTACTAAACTGCAGAAAGGCCATTGGCGAACGCTAACTGCTCAGGAGATAGAAAACCTGAAGCATATTGCATCCGCCAAGCCTGACAAAGCCGCTAAAGGTAAAACAGTCTTCAAGCCAAAAGGGGCTGCCGGAAAAGACCAGGCCTCACCGGAGCGCCGTGCTTACCAAAAACCTGTGAAATCAGGTGCAATTGAGTCCAATGGCCCTGGCAAGCGCGTTGGGAAGTCCAGACCAGCCGCAACCGGATTAGGAAGCTCTAAAGGCTCGCGAGGTGCCGCCAAGGGAGTTTCAGACAGAGGGGGTTTTAAGGGCGGAGCCAAAAAAGGAGGCCCTTCCAGAGGAGGCTCCTCCAACCGGTCCCGATAGCTTGATCTACGTATAAAACAGAACAGCTCGTGCTGCACCTGAGGCAGCACGAGCTGTTCTGTTTTACAATTTGACTCTTTCAGTCCTGCAGCGCCACGCGCTTTCCAGCACTACCCGCGCAACAAACTTAAAATCATTCAGGGCGAGCTTTTTCACTTCTCTACTTTTTTACCACTTTACCTTTCTACCTCTCTAGTTCCAACTGCCCATTTTGCCAAGCTGGTAATCCCGGAAGGCTTCGTGTATCTCTTCTTCGGTATTCATCACGAAAGGACCATGCGCCACCACTGGCTCGTTGAACGGCTGGGCGTGGCCAAAGAGAATGTAGCTTTCCTCCAGCGCCTCTACCTGCACTTCCTCTCCCTCATTCGTAAACTCCACCAGGTTTAGTTTCTCCGCTTTTTCGCCGTTTACCTTTACAGCACCGCGCACCACGTAGAAGAAAATATTACGCTCCGCCGGCACGGAGGTGCTGAAGCTACCTCCCTCCTGCAGCTCTATACTTGCCATGTGAATGTCGCTGAGCGAGGGGATCGGCCCTTCTGTGTCGCGCCAGCTGCCGGAAACAACGTTCACTTTCACCTTGCCACCGTCCTCGGTTACGGTCGGTATCTTATCTTTTTGCAGGCCGATGTACTTTGGCTCCGTCATTTTATACTTGGCGGGCAGGTTAAACCACAGCTGCAGGATCTCCAGCGGGCCTCCCTCTTTCTTAAACTCTTCGGAGGAAACTTCGGCATGGATCAGACCCCGACCGGCCGTCATCCACTGCACACCCCCAGCCTGAATCACGTCTTTGCCGCCGCCGGTGTCCTGGTGCGTGATGTCGCCCTCCAGTATAAAAGTCAGCGTTTCAAAGCCGCGGTGCGGGTGCGGCCCGAACGGTAGTCCGCGGTTGTTTGGCTTATATACCTGCGGCCCGTGGTGGTTGAGGAACAGGAACGGGTCGATGTATTCCACTGAGTTAGTGGGCAAGGCGCGGTAGGTGACCAGGTCATCTATAGGTGCGCTGATGGCTTTATGAATTTTCTTGATCTTTCTCATTTATCCACAATTAATGTACGTACACTAATTTACTAACTATAAAGGTGCCGCACAAGTTTTGGCTGATGTATACTTTGCCAGCGCCTAGGGCTAAAGTTTTCAGCAAGTATAAACCTACCCCTGCCCTCCCAAGAGGGGAATCATAAAGACTTCCCTAAGCCGTCTGCCACACTTACTTCCCTGCAAACAAATCTGAAGACAAGTAGCGGTCACCGCGGTCGCAGATGATGCAGACCACCACGCCCTCGTCCAGTTCCTCGATAAGTTTGGTGGCCACATGCACTGCGCCGCCGCTGCTCATGCCGGCAAACACGCCTTCTTCGCGGGCCAACCTGCGGGTCATGGCGGTGGCTTCTGCCTGGCTCACATCAATGGTGCGGTCTACGCGCTCGGGCTCGAAAATCTTGGGGAGGTACTCCTTCTGCCAACGGCGGATGCCCGGTATCTGCGACCCCTCCACCGGCTGCGCCCCCACGATCTGCACCTGCGGGTTCTGTTCCTTCAGGTAGCGTGACACGCCCATGATGGTGCCGGTAGTGCCCATGGAAGAAACAAAATGCGTTACTTTGCCTTCTGTGTCGCGCCAGATCTCGGGGCCGGTGGTCCGCACGTGGGCTTTGTAGTTGTCGGGGTTACCGAACTGGTTCAGCACCAGATAGCCGCCTTTTTCCACCTGCTCGGCCACATAGTCTATCGCCCCTTCCATCGATTTTTCGGCCGGTGTAAGTATAACTTTTGCTCCGTAAGCCTCCATCGTTTGCACCCGCTCCTTGGTGGCGTTGGCGGGCATCACCAGCTCAATCTCCACCCCAAAAAGGCTTGCGATCATGGCCAGCGCGATGCCAGTGTTGCCGCTGGTCGCCTCGATCAGCTTCATACCAGGCTTCAGCTCACCGCGGTCTAGGGCACCTTTAATCATACTATAGGCAGCACGGTCTTTCACGCTGCCGCCGGGGTTGTTGCCCTCCAGCTTGCCATACAGCTTTACGCCAGGTTTTGTGTTAATGTGCGTGAGCTCCACCAGCGGGGTGTTGCCAATAAAGTTGAGTAGCGTTGCCATGATTGTTCAAATGTTTGGGTTGGATAATCTGCAGCCGTATAAACACTTTACGTTTGGCTGTACATGCGGAATAAGCGGTTAGCTGTTCATACTTTTCTGCATAAAAAAATCCCGCCAAGTACGCTTTATACCTGGCGGGATGGTGGTTTATTTTTTCTGCAGTAGTTGGAGCAATTCTTTAGCCGCCCCTTCTGAGGATGCCGGGTTTTGACCGGTAATCAGCAACCCGTCGCGAACAACGTGCGGCTGCCAGTCGCCTTTTTTAGAATAGTTGGCGCCCAGTTCCTTCAGTTTGTCCTCTACCAGAAACGGCACCACCTCTGTCAGTTGCACAGCCTCTTCCTCCGAGTTGGTAAAGCCCGTCACCTTTTTGCCTTTCACGAAGGCTTCACCGTTCTCATTCTTCACCTTAGCAAAAACGGCCGGCGCATGGCAAACGGCAGTCACCGGCTTTTGCTGCCTGGCAAAAGCCTCAATCAGTTTAGCAGATTCCTCGCTCTCTGACAGGTCCCACAGCGGGCCATGGCCGCCGGGGTAGAACACGGCATCAAAATCATCGGCTTTCACCTCGCTAAGCTTCTTGGTGTGACGCATTTTTTCCTGCAGTGCCGCATCTTTATAGTATCGCTCCGTAGCGCTTGTTTGGGCATCTGGCGCTTCGCTGCTGGGGTCAATGGGCGGCTCTCCGCCCTCCGGCGATGCAAGGGTTACCTCCACCCCAGCGTCAGCCATCACATAATAGGGTGCGGCAAACTCCTCTACCCAAAAACCTGTTTTCTTCCCGGTGTCACCCAGCTCCGCGTGCGATGTTAAGACAAATAATACTTTCATAGTTACTGATTTATACGTTAAGATCTGTTTGCATCCGCAGCCAACATACGCTAGCTGGGTTGCACAGAAAGGATGCCTATAGAACCTTTAACAGCAGGTTTTGTTTGCTACTGCGCCGCCACGCGCCAAATGGTGTTGCCTTCATCGTCTGCCACCAACAGCGATCCGTCCGGTAGTTCTGCCACTCCCACCGGCCTGCCGTATACCTGGTTTTTACTTGCATCAGCGATAAATCCCGTTAAAAAATCTTCGTAGTCGCCGCTGGGTTTTCCGCCTTGGAAGGGCACAAACACCACTTTATAGCCCGCAAACTCACTGCGGTTCCAGGAGCCGTGCTGGCCCACAAAAGCGCCGTTTTTATACTTGCCCGGAAAGCTGTTGCCCTCGTAAAACTCCAGGCCCAGCGAAGCGGTGTGCGAACCCAGGGGCACGTCCGGCACAATGGCTTTCTGAACCAGGTCGGGCCGCTCTCCTTTGCGGCGCGGGTCGATGTTTTGCCCGAAGTATGAAAAAGGCCATCCGTAAAACGCGCCTTCTTTCACGCTTGTCAGGTAGTCCGGCACCAGCTCATCGCCCAATTCATCCCGCTCATTCACCACGGTCCAGAGGGTGCCGGAGCTAGGTTCCCAATCCATCCCTACCGGGTTGCGCAAACCGCTGGCATATACGCGCTCGCCACTGCCGTCCGGGTTTATCTCCAGGATGTTGGCGCGTCGCTCTTCCTCCTCCATGCCATACTCGCCTACGTTACTCGCCGATCCCACTGATACATAGATTTTAGAACCGTCGGGGCTGGCGATGAGATTGCGGGTCCAGTGATGGTTGTAGCCGCCTGCCGGCAAGTCCAGTAACTTTTCTCCCTTTCCCGTGATCTTCGTTTGTCCCTCTTTGTAGGGGAAGCGCAGCAAGGCATCCGTATTGGCCACATAGAAGTAGCCGTTTAGCACCAGCATGCCATAGGGCTGTTTCAGGTCTTCCAGAAAAACCTCGCGCACATCCGGTTTGCCGTCCTGGTTGGTGTCGCGGAACAGGGTGATGCGGTTGGCACTTTTTTCCTCGTCATCCGACTCCACCACAAAAATATCTTTATTTGGGGCAATGTATATACGGCGCGGGTGCTTTAGGTCGGCGGCAAACGCTGTTACGGTAAAGCCATTTGGGGCGGTGGGGGTTTTGCCATCAGGCCAGCCGATGGTCTGGCTCCGCTTCTCAGCGCTGCTCGTGGTGTCCGGGGCAGGAAGCTGCAGGCTTTGGTTTGTTGCGGTGGCTACGGTGTCCGCATCAGGATTATATGTTGTACCGGCCTCCGTAGCCTCGGTTGTGCGCGCCGGCTCCGAACAGCCAAGCATCATACATACGGATAGGGACAGGAGCGGCAAGTGCCATCGAAGTGTTTTCATAGTTTAAGTTCGTGTTTAAGTTTATACTATACGGGCATAATGCCTGGTGCGGAGAAAGCACAGAAACAAATACCTTACTTTATCCGAAGTTAAAATCAGCTTCTGCTGGATTAGCTTAGTCATCAAAGGAGGTTTGGGTAGCGATGCTTTCCCAGTTCTTTAGGTCCTGCTCTACCTGCTGCAGCTTGTTTCGGACGGCATTATAGGCAGTCTGGCCCAGCGGCAGGCGAAGCGGCGGGTTTTCGTTGTCCACCACCTGCAACAGCACCTGGGCCGCCTTTACCGGGTCACCCTCCTGCTGGCCTGCATAGCCCAGGATGGTGTTTTTGAACACACGTGCTGTACTCTCGTATTCGGGCATTTCCTGTTGCGCCGCTTTTATACTGGAGCCGGCAAAGTTGGTACGGAAAGGCCCTGGCTCAATGATGCTCACTTTAATTCCCAGCGGAGCCACCTCCTGAGCCAGCGCCTCGCTCATGCCCTCCAGCGCAAACTTGCTCGCATTGTAGACGCCAAAGCCCTGCGTGCTCCTGAAACCGGCCACCGACGACATCTGCACAATATGGCCGCTGCCCTGCCGGCGCATGTGCGGCAGCACCGCCTGCGTTACCTGCAGCGCCCCGAAAAAGTTTGTCTCCATCACTTCCCTAAACTCCTTCACAGAGGCTTCTTCCACGGCACCCAGAAACCCGAACCCTGCGTTGTTCACCAGCACTTCAATCCGGCCCAGGTGCTTTATGGCGGCCTCCACGGTGGCCTTCACCCCATCCGGGTTCGTTACATCCATCATGTAAGCAAAGGCCTTACCTTCCGCAATCGCATTAAACTCGTCCAGTTGCCTGTGCTGCCGCACCGTACCGATCACTTTATCCCCATTGCGCACAACTTCCTCGGCCAGCACGCGGCCGAACCCACTTGATACTCCTGTGATGAACCAAACTTTATTTGCCATTTTATATCTTGCTTATATGTGAGTTGGGGTATACGCATTTGTGGCGGAGGGGATAAATGCTGCTCTGTTGGCCTGCAGTAGCAGCCCGCTATAAATTATACTTCCTGCAAGGGTTTTCGTACCTTTGTGATTCTTAAACTCATACTTTGAACCCGCCTATCCGCAAGATCATCCACGTAGACATGGACGCCTTTTTTGCGTCGGTGGAGCAGCGCGACAACCCCGAGCTGCGCGGAAAGCCTGTGGCCGTAGGTGGCTCCAGGGCAAGGGGCGTGGTGGCCGCCGCCAGCTACGAGGCTCGCAAGTATGGCGTGCACTCGGCGCTGGCCTCCAAAATAGCCGCCCAGCGCTGCCCGCATCTCATTTTTGTGAAAGCCCGTTTTGAGGTTTACAGCGCGGTGTCGAGGCAAATCCGGGAGATCTTCCATTCCTACACCGACCTGGTGGAGCCGCTCTCGCTGGATGAGGCGTACCTGGACGTGACGGAGAACAAGATCGGCATGCCCTCGGCCACCATCATTGCCCAGGAAATCAGGAAAAAGATTTTTGAGGAAACCGGCCTGACCGCTTCGGCAGGCGTCTCTTACAATAAGTTCCTGGCAAAGATCGCCTCCGACATGAACAAGCCCAACGGCTTTACGCTCATCACACCCGATAAAGCGGAGGAGCTGGTGGCGGGGCTGGTGATAGAGAAGTTCCATGGCATCGGCAAGGTGACGGCAGCCAAGATGCAAAGTATGGGCATCCTGACGGGGGCGGATTTAAGGGAAAGGTCGGAAGAGGAGCTGGTACGTAATTTTGGAAAGGTGGGCCGCTATTATTACCGCATTGCCCGCGCCCAAGACGAGCGCGAGGTGCAACCGCACCGCATCCGTAAATCCATCGGATCGGAACGCACCTTCGATGTGGACCTGACCGAGGAGCCGGACATGCTGGAGCGCCTGCAGCACCTGTCCGAAGAGGTGGCACAGGACATGGCCCGGCTGCAGGCCAGCGCCAAAACCGTGACGGTGAAGATCAAGTACTTCGACTTCACCCTGAACACCCGCAGCAAGACTTATTTAGGAGAGTTTACCTCTGCCGATGCCATTTATACCATAGCCCGCGAACTGCTGCGCACGCCCCAGCTGCCTACCTACCCGGTGCGCCTGCTCGGCATCTCCGTCTCCAGCCTCACCTATCAACACGATAAGCTACGTGAGGGGTACCAGCTGACGCTGGAGTTGTAGTTGAACGGTTGATATCATTCCTGCTTGTTTGATGGGAGTGTCTCTCGCCCTTCTCCAGAAACAAGTTCTGGATCTGCGGCTTGTCTAAGGGGGAATTATCAACACAAGTATGAACCCACCCCTACCCCTCCGAGGAGGGGAATTTACCCCACCCCAGCCCTCCCCTTTTATCTAGGGCCCCTACCCCCAGGACGAGACCTCCAGGCCTTAAGGGTACCAAAGTATGAGGTGCAACTTTTGGTATGTAAACCTGGAGGATGAACAGCGACTAGCAAGTATAGCTTGTGTCAAAATGCAGAAAGCGGAGGCAGATAGAGGCACAAGCGTCCGCTTGTGCCATGGAAGACTAAAGAGCCAGCGAATAAAAAATCACTTACCTTTCCTCGCCTGCTCCACTACCAGCTCCGCAATATCCTCCGGCTTTTCTTCCTGCAGAAAATGGCTGGCGCCCAGTTTATGAACTTCAGCAAGGTTAGCGGCTAATTTTATCTCTTCGCCATAGCGCTCATAGGTCAGTCCCGGGTCTTTTGTGCCCCAGATAGCCTGCACAGGGTAAGGCACATTTTCTACTGCCCTCATGCAAAGCCTCCCGAACTCCTCCGACTTGTCAAAGTGCCGCATGATCTTTAGGAAAGCAGCGCCATTATCCTGACGCTTAAGCAGGTCTACATAGGCATAGATTTCCTCTTTCGGGATGGCCTCGGTGTGCTCTACGGCCGCTTTTGAGAAGCCAAGGTGCCAGGTGGTGTGGGTGATACTTTTCAGCTCGGCCTCCCCTAGCAGCGGTACTTCGAAGAGGCGCATGGGCAGCGGCTTTTTAAAGTGCACCACGTCAATCCACGTGTTCAGGATGGTCAGCGAGAGTATTTTCTCTTTATGCTCTGCAGCCAGGGCAAAGCCAATTGGTCCGCCAATGTCATGCACCACAAGATGGTACTTCGCTATACCCAACTCCTCCGTGGCCCTAGCCAGGAAACGGGCAAAACCGGGAAAAGTATAGTCGAAATCTTCGGGCCTGTCGGAGAGGCCGAGACCGGGCAGGTCCACGCAAACGCCGCGCATGCCTTTGGCAGCTAAGTCCTTTATTACCTTGCGGTACAGAAACGATGAAGTCGGCACACCATGGATGCAGAACACCACCTCCCCTTCCCCTTCGTCCAGCACAAAAGTCCTAATGTCTTCAACTGTCAGGTATCTTCCGTTGGCTTCGTGTTTTGCTATTACCTCCGCCACTTCTTTATCTGTACTCATCGCCTATAATCATTTGTTTGGGATACTTACCTTCACAGCGTTTAATTAAGCCATCGGCGAAGCCACTTTGCCCTGCGTCTCACAACACTGCTACACTGGTTAGCATCATACGGGGCAAAGGCCGTTTGCGGTGGCGTGGCTATTAAATAGAAGAGGGACTACTACACAAATGGGTGGGGTTGCAGCAGCACAAGCGGACGCTTGCGCCAGAAAAACCGGAAAGGGATATTTATACTTGCGTTCGCTGCAGCGCCTCGTCCAGCCTACTTATCAGGTCCTCCAGGGAGACCATTTGATCAAGTTACTCCGCCATCAGCAGCACTTTTACGCTATCGCCTTGCTGCAGCGCCACTATCGGGAAACTATCATAAACCTCTCCATGCTGCCACTCATTTTTGTACACAAACGCCACCTCCAGCGGCAGTTGCTGCACATAAGCCGCCCACTCCGGAAAGATGGTAAAATTACTATAGGTGAGTGCGCAGAGGCTGCAGGGGTATGTTTCGGGAGAGATGATCTTATGCACCAAATCGGTAAGATTGTTGAAGAAACCCGTTTGGGCGTTATAAACAGCAGTTTTGGCGGCATTTGTTAGGATCTTCTGTAAGAAAGAACGGATTGGTAAAAAACCAGCAGGTAGCCCACCGCCAGCATACTATGGAAGACGAGCAGCACATACTCGCCCTGCGCCCCGCTCCAGGTTGCCACGCCCAGGAACAGCAGGCCCAGCAGCCCCTCCAGGTAGGTGGTAAACGGCATTTTCAGACTGAGGTAAAAGTTCTGTTGCCACGTATGCTTGCGCCCCTCCAGGTTAAACTTCGGGGTGCGGATAAAGGCAGATTTGCGGCCGGTCCAGCCTTCCCACACCGCCACGGCATTGTGCAGCGCCATCCCCATGGATACCGAAAGGAACAGCGGGTAGTAAAGCACGAACCCTGCCACACGGTTTATACCTGTGGACTTTCCTAAGAAGTTTGCCTGAAAGTATACCAGGCTGATTACCACAAAGCTCAGCAGCATTACCTCCGCTACCTCAAAAGCCGCAGGCGGAAGTTGGTTGTTTACTTTAGCCCAGAGCAGCGGTATACTGGCCAGCGAGGCCAGCAGCACCGCCACAAATACGGAACTGTTAAGCAGGTGCGCCAGCGCGTGGTATTTGGTCTGCAGCGATTTGCCGGAGCGCAGCACTTTGCCCAAATGCTTTACAGCTACCTCTGCCCCACCCTTGGTCCAGCGGAACTGCTGCGACTTCAGGGCGCTCATCACGGGCGGCAGCTCCGCCGGCGACTCCACCTCAGGCAAGTATAGAAACTGCCAGCCTTTGAGCTGGGCGCGGTAGCTCAAATCTAGGTCTTCGGTCAGCGTATCATCGTGCCAATTACCGGCATCCAAAATGGTGGTTTTGCGCCACACACCGCCGGTACCGTTAAAGTTGATGAAAGCATGTTGGTTGTTACGACCTACCTGTTCTATAAAAAAATGCGCATCCAGGGCCAGCGCCTGCAGGCGGGTAAGTAGGGAGTAGTCCTTGTTCAGGTGCGTCCAGCGGGTTTGCACCATGCCCAGATTCGGGTTGGCAAAGTATGGGATCGTATTTTTGAGGAAGTCGGGCTGCGGCGTGAAGTCGGCATCGAAAATGGCAATATACTCCCCCTGCGCCAGCTCCAGGCCATACTTTAAAGCGCCAGCCTTATAGCCCGAGCGGTTGGCGCGGCGGATGTGCTGAAACTTCAGGTATGGGTACTGCAGGAGTGTTTTCTTGATGATCTCCGTGGTTTCGTCGTCGCTGTCGTCGAGCAGCTGAATTTCTAGTTTATCGGCAGGGTAATCCAGGGCGGCAACCGAATCAATAAGTCGCTCTACCACATACTTCTCGTTATATACCGGCAGCTGCACCGTCACCGTGGGCCATACTTCCGGGGCAGGCGGAGCTGGCCTTGTGCTTTGTTTTTGGGACAGCCGGAAACGGTACAGCAGGTGCGCCTGCGCCACGCTGTACAAAAGTATAAACAGCATCGCGAGCCCATAGATAAGCATGCAAAGTATAAGCAGTAACCTCATTAATTCAGTACCTTGATCGACTCGTTTCCGGTCAGCACCGGGATATCGGTGATGCGCCCTTGCTCCGGCCCGTTCTCCAGTTTCAGCACACCACGCGGACACACGCTGGCGCAGATGCCGCAGCCCACGCAGGAGGCTCTAACAATATTTTGCCCGCGCTGCGCGTACCAGCGCACATCAATGCCCATCTCGCAATACGTAGAGCAGTTGCCGCAGGAAATACACTGTCCGCCGTTGGTCGTGATCCTGAACCTGGACTTAAAGCGCTGCACAATGCCCAGGTACGCTGCCAGCGGACAGCCATAGCGGCACCACACGCGGTTGCCCATCAGCGGGTAAAATCCCACGCCCACCACGCCCGCAAAAGCAGACCCGATCAAAAATCCGTACCACTGGTGCAGCACACCGGTGGATTGCTTCAGCAGCGCAAATTCGGTAAAATAGTTGGCAATGGTTAGCAGGGTGATTACCGTGATGATAACCAGTATCGGGTACACCATCCAACGCTCCACCTTCCAGGCTTTCAAGGACTTGTCGGAGAGATGGCGGTACGGATCTCCGGCGGTTTCGGCCAGTCCACCGCAGCCGCACACCCAGCTGCAGTACCAGCGCTTGCCATAAAAATAAGTAAAAAGCGGCACACCAAGTATGATCAGGATAATCCCCCAGATAAACAGGAACAACCCGATGCTGCCGCTGCCCAGCATGCTCGCCACGCTGTAATCAAAGAAGAAATCATAATCGAGCGGCCAGATGTTTTTGAGGTCGTACCAGGGCAGGTTCAACAGCACCAGGATCTCCGGGATCAGAAAGGCAAAACTCAGCTGGAAAAACATGACAGAGGCAGTGCGAATCATTTGGTAATTATTGCCCCGGTACTTGCGCAACATCCGCACGCCCATCACCAGGATGGCCAACGTATAGATGGTGCCATACAAAAACCACTGGCTGGCCGGCCCACCCGACAAAGCATAACTCAGCGGGTCTACCAGCAAAGCCCAGTTCACGATGTACTCGGGGTACCAGTACAGCAGCACGTAAATGGCCGTTAAGTATAATCCGATCGTTATTCCCACCACTCCCCGCGATTTATTGGAGGAGAACATAACACCATTGTTCTTTATGCCAGCCGGCTCAGCACGGTGCTTTGGCAGGATGTTGAGTAGCGCTCCGGCCGCACCAAGTATAACGGTCAGTAACAGTAGCAGCAGCTTATTGTTCTCTACAAAACCCTGGCTAGCGGCCCGGGTAAGGGCAAAGGCATAATTGTCCCATATCACGCGGTCCCATTGCTGGCTGCGCTGCCGCTCTTCGTTGTAGTTATCCAGGTAGCTGTTAAAGTCCGAGGCGAAGCCGAAGCTGGAAGTATAGGTTTTGCCCAGCATCGGTTGCAGTTCCTGCCGCAGCACCTCCACATGCTCTGGCTTCACCGCCTCCTGCAGCTGTGCCTCCGATAGCTCAAACTGACCCATAAAAAGCAGCGCATTAAAGAGCAGCAGCGCCAGCAGGAAAATACCCAAACCTGTTTTTTGTATCGCTTTCATCTTTATCCTTCCCCAGAATCTTCCCTAAAAGCAGGAAAGGGGGCATCTAAATTCTTTACGTGTTACTGTTCCGGATTTCCAAATCCGCTTTTGTTCACCTATGGGGATTAGAAAATCCCCTGCAGCTGGCTTCCGGACTTAGAACTCCGAATGAGCGATTGGTATTACAGCTGTTCCCTCTATAACCCTAAAACCGCCAACAGTCCTTTTTTCTTTTTCTTCTCCGGCTGTAAGCTTGTGTTAAACTGCCGGTTATAGGCCTGCAGCATTTCATGATTGTGCTGTTCGTAGAACTCCGGATCAAACAAGGCCTCCTGCAGTTTTACCAGTACCTCCTCCACCGTCCGATTCTCCTTCAGCGCCTGGTCAAAAAACTCGTGGCGCAGGCGCATACCGAAGGAATTTACCCCGTGCAGCCGCTTATCTTTTCCGTTAAAAACAGCGCGAAAAGCGATTTTGCCGCTTGCATGCTCCCAATAGAAAGATTGCACCGGCTCCTCCCACTCATTCGGCACCATGCCATAGGTCTGGTACTCGATGTCGAAGAACTTGGCGGAGTTGAACCAGGGGCCGGGGTTGTAATGCACTGGCTCGCGGGTAAGGTTGTGCGCCAGCGTTTCGCCGTGCATGCGGCCGGTGTACCACACCTGCTCCACGCTTTTGCGGTTAGGCAGCGGCACCCGGTACTCGGCACAATCACCGATGGCAAACACGTTGGGTAGGTTGGTGGCAAAATGCTGATCCACCAGTATGCCCATATTGACCTCCAGCTCTGTGTTCCGCACCAGGTCGATATTGGGTTTCACGCCCACGGCCAGCCCTACAAACTGGCAAGGAATCTCCTCCCCCGCCCTTGTCACCACCGCCCGCACGCGGCCTGAGTCATCCGCTAGAATCTCTTGCAGCTCCGTTTGCAGGCGCAGGTCCACGTGGTGCTCCCGCATGTGCCGCATCCCCAGCTCCGATTCCTCTTTCGGAAGTACTCCTTGCCAAAACCGCTCTTCCCGCACCAGAAACGTAACCGGTATCTTCCGGCTCAGGAGCATCTCGGCCATTTCTACGCCAATCAAACCACCGCCCACCACCACGGCACGCTGGCAGCTAGCGGTATTTTCATTCATCCTTTGAACATCCTGGTACGAGTAGAGCCCCTGCACGCCCTGCAGCTCCTGCCCCGGCCAGCCGAACATATTCGGCTTCGAGCCCAGCGCCAGGATCAGGATTTCATACTGGAGCGGCTCCTGTTGCTGTAGCTGCAGTTGCTTTTGCTCAAAATCTATACTTGTTACCCAGTCGTGCACCAGCTGCAGGCGGTTTTTCTCCCAGAACCAGTCCTCGTAAGGCTTGGTGTGCTCGTGCTTCATGTGGCCCATGTAAACGTACATGAGTGCGGTGCGGGAGAAGAAATGCTCGGTTTCGCCGGAGATGATGGTGATGTGGGCCTCGCTGTCGCGTTTGCGGATGTGGCGCGCACAGGTAATTCCCGAAATGCCGTTACCGATGATGACGATGCGGCGGCCCTTCGAGCGGATATAAAAATCTCCTGTATGTCTGGTTTCCTTCATAAGGATGGAAAGTGCACGGTTCAGCCTGTAAAACAAGCTTCGCAGCCACTGGTTTTCCAAATTTACCTCCAATAAACGGATGTGCCTATACTTGCCCGACAAAAGGCAGGTAACTTGCGCCAGATGACGTGGCAACAACCCGTGCAAAGCTGTAAGTTTGCAGGAGAACTATTTTCTGAACATTTACCCGATATAAATGTAGAGTATAGAAGTTGAAGTCCGCTTACGCACATACCGCCGTTTTGCTCTTTACCCGCACCTCCGCCGAGGAGGCGCAGGCGAAGCACTTCTGCCGCAGCCGCAGCAAGAGCGAGGCTATTGCCGACCAGCTCATCCGCCGGAGCACGGAACTGGTGCAACAGGCAGGGCTTCCGCTCCTCCTCATCGACTCCTCCAAACAACAAGGAAGCACTTTTGGCGAGCGGCTGCAGCACGCTTTCGGGCTGGCATTTGCGCAGGGCTACGAGAAGGTTATCTGCCTCGGCAACGATACTCCCGGCCTGACGCCCGCCACACTGCGTGCCGCCGCTGAGGCGTTGCACGGGCAGGATTTTGTGTTTGGCCAGGCCACCGACGGCGGCGTGTACCTGATGGGGATGCACCGCCATACCTTGCCACAACTCGATTTCAGCGCCATCTCCTGGAACACCGCACTTGTTTTTGAGGAGCTTTGCCTGCAAACAGCCGCTGCCGCCACCGCCATACTTGCCCCCATACTTGCCGATGCTGACAGCGCTGAGGACATACTTATACTTAGCGCACAGCGTTCTTTGGGTAAGTTTGCCGCCTGGCTGCGCGAGTTGCTGTTTAGCTGCAGGTTACACATTACCGATTATACTTTCTGCCAACTGCAAGCCATACCTGCCGCCACCGCGCTGCGCGGCCCACCTGTTAGCTGTTAATCCATCTAGGTTACTTTACAACTAAGGAGCTCAGGTATACTTTATACCTTGAGTTATACTTCCTTTTTATACTTCATCAGCTAACAACGCTATTCCACGCGCATGCGATTTCTTGTACTCATATGGGGGTGCTTCCTGCCCATTTCCGCTGCCTTTGCACAGGGCGCTGTGGAGGTGACGGTGCTGAACCCGAAGCTGGAGCCGGTGCCACAGGTGCAGCTCACGGTCACGAATGAGGCCATTGGTTACAGCGCCACCCGCACCACCAACAGCAAGGGCATCACCACCTTCAGCGGACTTAACACGGCCGGTACTTACACCATACTTTCTGCAGAGAACGCGCTTTATACTTTTGTCTCTTCTGAGCCGATCACCCTGCGCTCCAACTTTACCCGCACGGTTACGCTGGTGCTGCCCTTTAAGCGGGAGGTAGAGTTGCAGGGCGTAACGGTCTATGCGCCCAGCACCACCCGCATCAATCTATACAATGCCGAGGTTTCTTCAGAGATGCGGATAGCGGAAATTCAGGAGTTGCCGGTGGAGGGGCGGGATGTGTCGCGAATGCTGTACCGGCTGCCCAACGTCACGCAGGCCACGGGCTTTTTCCCGGAGACTCCCAACGTAAGTATTAACGGGGCCAATCCGCTGTTCAACAACTACCTCATCGACGGGCTTGACAACAACGAACAGTTCCTGGGCGGCTCCCGCTTTAACATCCCAGTTGGTTTTGTGCAGAACGTATCGGTGCTGACGAACAACTATTCTGCCGAGTTTGGTAATACGGGCAACGGCATCATCAACATCACTTCCCGATCCGGCAGTAACGAACTGCAGGGCGAGGTTTTCTTTCTCACCCGCCCCGGCTTCCTGGACGCCTCCTCCCCTTACGCCCAGCGCGATTTGTCGGGCAACCAGGTGAAGGATGGTTTCCAGCGCTACCAGACTGGCTTCGGCGTGGGCGGCCCCATCCTCCAGGACAAAACTTTTTATTACCTGAATTATGAACACACCACCGACCTGAAAGACAACATCCTACGCAGTCCAGCTTTGGGCGTGAACGAGACGGTGCGGGGCAAGAACTACTTCAACTACCTCTCTGGTAAAGTTGACCACTACTGGAGCAACCGCTTTCACTCAGCACTTCGGGCGAATGTGGGCATCGTGGGCATCGGCCGGCAGGCAGGCGGTTTAACTGGGGGATTGAACTTCCCTTCGGCAGCCAGCGACCAGGTGCGCAACTCGTTGAACCTGGCCAGCACCAACGTCTATACTTCCGGCAACCTGACGCTGGAGACGAACCTGCAGTACGCCCGCTTCCGCTGGGACTACGCCTCCCCGGAAAATCCTGCCAGTCCGGATGTAACCGTAGCCGGGCCAACCGGCGAAACCGTGGCGGTGCTAGGACACCCGGGCTACGCCTTCGAAAGTGTGCAGCATACCTGGCAGGCGCAGCAGAAAGCCACCTGGAGCAGGGGCAGCCATACCTTTAAAGCAGGTGCCGAAATGCTAAGCACCGATCATGCCCTTTTTGGCGGCGGCAACCCCAACGGCAGCTATACCGTGCAGCTCACGCAGGCGCAGCTGGAAAGTTTGCAGGCGGCGAACCTGGGCTCGAATCTAAGTATAAACGACATTCCTTCGGATGTGCTGGTGACGAACTACGCCGTGGAGTTGCGCCCGACCTCCTTCGGCAAACGGCAGAATATCTATACGTTATACTTTGAGGACCAACTGCAGGCCACTGAGCGCCTCAACCTGAACCTGGGCCTGCGCTACGATTACGACAACCTCTCCAGGGGCGGCAACGACAGAGGCGATTACAACAACCTGGCCCCTCGCTTCAGCTTCAATTACCAGCTCTCGCCCAACAGCACTATCCGCGGCGGATTTGGGTTGTTTTATGATAAGATTCTCTACACCGTGTACAGCGATGCGCTGCAGCAGAACAATAACTCCGAAGCCTTTAAAAAGCAGCTTTCATACTTTGTGGAGCAGGGCATTTTACCATCGGACACTGACCTCGACCGCGTATCTTTTAATGGTAACCTGACCGTGGGCCAGAGCAACAACGCCGGACTGCCCTACGGCTACCTGCAGGGACCACCGGCGGAGAGCTTTGCCGATCAGCGCAACCTGTTCAGCAATGAGCGCCGCATCCTCAACCCCAACGGCTACGACAACCCCTACACGCAGCAGTTCTCGCTGGGCTACCAGCTGCAGATGGCGCCGCAAAAGCTGTTTTACGTGGACCTGGTGTACAACCGCGGCCGCAACCTCTTCCGCACCGTCAACCTGAACGCCCCTGCCGCCTGGGACTACAGCCGCAGCGAGGAAGAGGGCATTGCCCGCAGCAGCGCCTGGGCCGACGAAACGCGCCCGCTGCCGATTTATGGCAACTACGCTGTGATAGACGGTAAGCGCGTGGAAGGCGTGTCCCGCAGCCTGGTGATGACGGAATCAGAAGGAGAAAGCAACTACTACGCCGCCAGCTTTAACCTGCAAAAGGACAAAGCCGAGGATAAGTTTTCCTACCGCCTAATCTATACCTTGTCGTACCTGGAAAACAACACCGAGGACATCAACTTCCGGGCGATGGACGCAAACAACTTTGAGGCCGAGTGGGGTCCCAGCATCAACGACCGCCGCCATGTCATCAACGCTATCTACAACTATCATCCGCTGCAAAACCTGACGCTCACGGTGGCGGCCCTTCTCCAAAGCGGCCAGCCCATCAACCGTATCCCGGATGCTTCAAATTATTCAGTAGTCGATCGTGATGGAAATCCAATTCAGAACAACAACGGCGATCCAATCTTTACAAACGACCTGAACGGCGACGGCGCAGCCTTTGGCGATGCCTACGTGGGTAACTCCGACCGCCAGCCGGGCGAGGCCCGCAACTCCGACCGCCTGCCCTGGTCCAACACCTTTGAAGCGAGTGTGCAATACTTTATCCCCTTCGGATCTGATAGCGAAAACGGCTTGGAAATACGAGCGGATGTATTCAACCTCTTCAACGCCGAGAACCTGAGCGGCTACAGCAACAACGCCACCCAGAGCAACCAGATCCAGGTAGGGCCGGCCAGCAGTGGCGTGGTGGTGCGCCGAAACGCAGCCCCGCCACGGCAGTTCCAATTTGGGGTGAGGTATGTGTTTTAGGAGTTGTAGAGACGCAATACTTTGCGTCTCTATAGTTAGAAAGTTAAAAAGTTAGAAAATTGAAAGTCTTTATACATGGTGCAAGTCTTCAGACTTGTATCCTACTATGATGTGAAGTCTATGACTTCACGGAAGCAAGCGGCTTTCAGACTCACTCGCTCTTTCGGACTTCCTAGTCCGAAAGCCAACTGCAGGGGACTTCTTAGTCCCCGTGCCTGAACAAACGCGGATTAAGAAATCCGCTGCAGAAGTCGTTCCGGATTAAGAAATCCAGAACAGCTGTTGACACGACATGCGCAAGTCACAGGCTTGCCTCATACTAAGCCACTAGTTATGCTTCGCTCAACTTGCGGCAGAATAAATTAAACCATGAAAAACCAAAGCATACTATTCCTACTCCTCACGCTCCTGTTCAGCAGCTGCGGCAACAGCGAAGAGCATGAACAGCTGAACGTGCAGGAAGCCGATTGGCAAAGCATAGAGCAGGCAGCCAAAGGCACTACGGTACAGCTGATGATGTGGCAGGGCGACCCGCTCATCAACAAATACATGCAGAGTTATGTTAAACCGCAGCTGCAAGAGCAGTACGGCATCACGTTAGAAATCAACTCCGGCCAGGGAAAGGACATTGTGGGGCTTGCTCTGGGAGAGAAAGAAACAGGTAAAACCGAGAGCGAGATAGATGTGGCTTGGATCAACGGGGAAACCTTTTACCAGCTGCGCCAGCTCGATGCGCTGTATGGCCCGTTTACTGAACTACTCCCCAGCAACCAGTACGTCAACTGGCAGAACCCTTTCATCGCCCGCGATTTTCAGCAGCCGGTGGAGGGTATGGAAGCGCCCTGGGGCAATGTGCAGCTGGCTTTTATCTACAATTCTGAAATAATTCCTACTCCGCCAGCTTCTTTTGCAGAACTGGAGACCTACATCCAAAACAACCCCGGCACCTTTACCATCCCCAACGAATTTACCGGCATGACTTTGTTAAAATCCTGGCTAATCGCCCAGGCTGGGAAGGAGGAATTGGCCGGCGAGTTTGATGAGACAAAGTATAAAAAGTATAGCCGGCAGCTGTGGCAGAAGCTTAATAAGCTAAAGCCATACTTCTGGAAGGAAGGACAGAATTACCCGGCTACGCTCTCGCAGCTGCACCAGCTCTACGCCAACGGCGAGGTGCGCTTTACTTTCAGCAACAACGATGGCGAGGTAGATAACAAGATCCTGCAGGGCGTTTTCCCGGAAAGCTCCCGCGCCTATGTACCAGCACCAGGCACTATCCAGAACACGCACTACCTGGGCATCATGAAAAACGCGGGAAACCTGCCGGGGGCACTGGTGGTGATCAACTTCCTGCAATCGCCGGAGGCGCAGTACCAGAAAGCCAGCCCCCAGGTATGGGGTGACGGCACCGTGCTGGCTATTAACAAACTACCGGTAGCATGGCAGGAGAAATTCAATAACATACCCGCCCGCCAGCACGCCCCTGACCGCGCTACGATCCAGAAAAGAGCTTTTGAGGAGCTGGCCCCAGAATATATGATCCGATTGTATGACGATTTCAGAACAGAGGTTATCGAACAGAACTAAGGCAGGCGCTGGTGTTTACCTGCGCGCTGTTTTCCTGCTGCTGGCGGTACTACCGGTGGCGGGGGGACTGCTTTATGGCCTGGCGTATAGTTTTGGGGTGACGGGTGCGCTGGCTACGGGCTTTACGCTGCAACACTGGCAAGAGGTGCTAAGCTCAGGCGCTTTGCTGCACGCGCTGGCTTACAGTTTATACATTGCGATAACGGCCATCACCACTGCAACAGCCGCAGCCCTGGTCCTGACTTTATACTTTCAGAAAAGCCTCCGCAGCGGCTCCCTCAGCTACTTTTTATACTTGCCGCTCACCATCCCAGCCATGGTGATGGGTTTCCTGGTATTCCAGCTGCTCACTAAATCAGGGCTGGTATCTAGGGTGGTGTATGGGCTGGGCTGGATCTCTGAATTGCAAGACTTTCCCAGCCTGGTGCACGACTCCTTGGGCTTCGGCATTATACTAGCGCATGTGCTGATGGCGGTGCCTTTTCTGACGCTGCTTTTCCTTGCCATTTACCGCGAGCAAAACCTGGAGCAACTGCAGGAGGTGTCGACCAATCTGGGAGGCAGTAAATCATACTTTATCCGGCACATCGCCATCCCGACCATACTTAAAACCGCTGCGCCAAACCTCTTGCTGTACTTCATTTTTATTCTCGGCTCCTACGAAATCCCGCTGCTCATCGGCAGTCAGCAACACCGGATGGTGTCGGTGCTGGCGGTGCAGAAGTTCCAGCGCTTCAACCTGCTCGACATTCCGCAGGGCTATGCCATCAGCGTAGCCTTTACCTTGTTTGTGTTGCTTTTGCTTTCCATCAGCTTTAAAAAACTGCAGCGCCATGGGTAGAAAAATCCTCACCACCATACTTGCCTCGGCCATACTTTTGACGTTCCTGTTCTTCGGGATGCTGTCGGTGGGACAGGCGTGGTTTTACCCGGGCATTTTGCCGCAGCGCTTTTCGCTGCAAAGCTGGCAGGAGCTGCTGGTGGGGCAGAGCGAGCTGCAGGAGGGGCTTTTACTCTCGCTTGTACTTGGTGTGGGCGTAGCCATACTTTCCACCTTATCAGGCTTTGTCATCAGCAAGGAAATTTCCCGGGCAAAATATAAAAACCGCTGGCTGCTGCTGGCTTACTGGCCTTTCGTGCTCTCGCCGGTGGTGCTGGCCATACTGGTGCAGCGCTTCTTTCTTTTAACCGGGATGAGCGGTGAAGTGATTGGTGTACTGCTGGGCCAACTCATACTTGCCTTTCCGTTTGCCGTAATCTTTTTCCAGAGCTTTTGGAGCCACGAGGTGCTGCAGCTGGAGGAACAGTCGCAAACATTAGGCGCCCCGGCGGCTTATACGTTACAGAACGTGCTGCTGCCGCTGGCAAAGCCCCTGCTGCTCATCTGCTTTTTCCAGACCTTCCTCATCTCCTGGTTTGAGTATGGACTGACGCAGTTCATCGGCTTGGGAAAAGTGAAGACGCTCACTATCCTGGTGTTTAAGTATGTGAACGAGGCGAACATATTCCATGCGGCGCTGGCTTCGCTGCTCATCATGCTGCCCCCTGCCCTTTTGCTGTGGCTGAATAAGAAATTTATTTTTAGAGGAATCTGATGCTGACGATACAAAATTTACACAAAGCTTACCACTCGCAAAACGTGCTCGACCAGGTGTCGCTGGAGCTGCCACAGGGGCAGGTACTGGCGGTGCTTGGGCGCTCAGGCTGTGGCAAAACTACCTTGCTCAAAACTGCGGCTGGCTTGCTTCAGCCAGATGCCGGAAGTATAAAATGGGCCGGCGAAAGTATGGATTTGGTGCCGCCGAGAGAGCGGGAGATGGTATACCTGTTCCAGGAGCCGCTGCTGTTTCCGCACCTCTCTGTATTTGAGAACATAGCCTATGGCTTGCGTGTTAGAAAAGTGAAGGAGGCAGAAGTACAACAAAAGGTAGAACATCTGTTGCAAGAACTGGAGCTACAGGAGCATGCGCAGAAAAAGCCGTCGCAGCTGTCGGGTGGGCAGCGGCAGCGGGTGGCTTTTGGCCGCGCCATCATCTTTCTGCCCCGCGTGCTGCTCTTAGACGAGCCTTTCGCCAGCCTCGACGCCCAGACCCGCGCCACTATGCAAAAGTTATTTCTGCGGCTGGCCAGAAAGTATAACATCACTGCCCTCTTCGTGACGCACGACGTGAAGGAGGCGCTGCTCACCGGTGACCGCTTTGCCTACATGGCAGCTGGCAAAATTAAAATCTATACTTCCAGGGAGGCTTTTATAGAAGACCCGGCAACGGGCGTGCGTGACGAACTGGCCTTCTGGAATTCCATCGATCAAAAGATTACCCCCTTACCATGACCCAAGAATTCAACCATATCGAATCCGTGTACTGGGTGTTCACACAGCTCTGCAACGACGAGTGCGACCACTGCTACAACAACTCCGGCCCGCGCGGTGAGCGCATTTCCGAAGAGGAGTGCATGGCCATCATCGGCAATTTACCGGAAAGTATGGACCGACTCATACTTTCCGGTGGCGAGCCACTGGCCGATAAAAAGCTGCTCTACAAGATTCTGGACCGCCTGCAGGGGCGCTATCAGGGCCGTGTGCAACTCATGCTGCAAACCAACGGCGATTTGCTGAACGGGCAGATACTGGACACGCTGTTGGAAAAAGGGATCACCCGCTTCGACATCGCCAGCATAGATCGCTACCACAAACACGCCGGCGCCCGCCTGATGGAGCTGGCGGAGCTCTTTGCGAGCCGCGGCGTGAACGGCGACGACAAAGACCCGCTGGTGGAGAAAAGCACCTACCTCACCAAACACAAAGCCAGCTGGGGTTACTGGGGCGCTACCATTGATATGTGGCTGGGCGGCAATTGGGCTCGCGGCCGCGCCTATGAAAAAGGCCTCTGGAAAGAAGACCCGGAGCACAACTTCTGCGCTATCCTTTCCGGCGGCAAGGGTTTTTTAACCGGTGCCGAAGACATCCCGCAGGAAATCTCCATCCAGCTCTGGAAGATCAACCCCTGCTGCCCCGGCACCAAGGTACCCCTCGGCGACGCCCGCACCGAAAAAGTAGCCGACGTGCTACAGCGGGTGTCTAAATCAGAGATCTGGCAGAAGATAAACGAGGGCAAACCTTTAGAAATGGGCGAAAGCATCGGCGTGACAGCAGAACTCGCCAAAGAACGCACGGCGCAACTCAAGAACATCTGCCTGTGGTGCGATGAGTTTTTTGAAAAGCATTACCAGGGCGAGGCGGTGGAGCGCAGTTGTGGTGGGTGTAGGAGGTGATAACAGAGGGGCTTTACCGGTTCACACTGCCGCTGCTGGAGACTCCTGCTGTTCCGGACTTCCTAGTCCGGAACTACTGCTGCTGGGGATTTCCTAATCCCCGTTTCTGCAGTACCAGACAAAACCACCCCTGCCCCTCCTTGTCCAAGGAAGTAGTAATCAGCAGGTGTAAACCCACCCCTAGAGGGCTACGCTCGCTAGCTCAAAACTCGCGTTTTGGCTTGTCCTGAGGAGGGGAATTGAGCTGGAACTCCATAAGCTGAAGTTATCTTTTCTCATCCAAGTCTTTGGGTTGGGGCAGGGGCCTCATGTATTCTCCAAAACACAATACCCTGCCTTTGAGTAAGTATAAACTACTAAACAGAAGTTTATGCAAGACAAAGACCATACTTCAGAAGAAGCTGCCACCACCGCCTCACGTGTGGCCGGAGCTATCGGCAAGGGCATAGTGGCCGGCTTAATCGGTACTGCCGTCATGACCATTGCCCAGATGATAGAGATGCAGATGAGCGGCCGCGAATCCAGCGACACGCCGTACAAGGCTGCCAAGAAAGTGTATGGCGTTAAGGCCGAAGACGAAGACGCGAAAGAAAACATCAACAACCTGATCCACTTTGCCTACGGCACCGCCTGGGGCATACCGCGGGCGCTGCTGGCAGAGTTCGGAGTAAGCGGGGCAACTGGCACCTTTGCGCACTTTGGCGCCGTGTGGGGTACTGAGCTAGCTGTGTTGCCGCAGTTGGGGATCATGAAGCCAGTAACTGACTGGAAGCCGAAGGCCATCAGCGAAGATATTGTGTTTCATACTGTCTATGCTGTTGCCACAGGCATGGTGGCCGACGCCCTGGTGCATTGGTCTGAAGAAACGGACATAGCGGAGTAGGCATCGCTGTGATTACTGATAAAGCGGTTTGTACCTGAAGCCCTCTTTTTTAGTATCATCTTACTTTTGAGATAGTATTGGCGGCTGTTTATGCTTTTATTTACAGTATAATCAACTGAACAAGTATGGACCTGAAAAAAATTGCATGGGGGCTCTGCCTGCTGCTGGTCTCCTCCAGCAGCTTTGCCCAATCCGCCGACGTACCAAAGCCGGTAGCCAAAGCCCTGAAAAAAGTAACGCCCTCCGACATTGAGCAGCACATTGCTTACCTGGCCGACGACAAACTGCTAGGCAGAAAGCCCGGTACACCCGGTTATCAAATGGCCGTAGATTACGTGACCGATCAGTTTAAAAAGTTAGCTGTTGCTCCTGCCGGAGAAAACGGTACATTCCTGCAAACAGTCCGCATACGCACCGCCCTCACCAGCCCCGATGCCAAACTGCAACTTCAGGCTGACAGTGGCGCTTCTGAAACCTTGGCTTACGGCAAAGACTTCGTCATCTTCCCGAACCCTGGCCAGCAGCAGGTTGCCATTGAACAGGCCCCGCTGGTGTTTGCCGGCTACGGCATCAGCGCCCCCGACCTGGGCTACGATGATTACGCCAACATCGACGCAAAAGGCAAAGTGGTGGTGATTCTGCGCGGCGTGCCACAGGACTTCTCTTCCACCGTGGCCTCTTACAGCATGGATGTGCAGACAATCTTGAAAAACGCCGCTGCCCATGGTGCCGTGGGGGTACTGGTTGGCTCGCCAAACCCTAATGGCAAACTCCCTACCTTTTCCAGTGGCATGAGCAGTGTAATGGCCGCCGACGGAAGCGTGGCGACCTCCCGAACCTATCATCCTGCCATAAAACTACTGGGCATGGTAGATTACAACACGCTGCAAAAGCTTTTGGCGTCTGCAGGCAGGGACGTGCAAGAGGCAAGCAGCAGCATTAAAGAAGGAAAGACCGCTTCAGCCATATTTCCATTCTCCATCAGTGGCAGCTACAGCAACAGCTACCAGGACATCGAGAGTTACAATGTAGTTGGCAAGATAGAAGGCTCCGACCCGGTGCTGAAAAACGAGTACGTGGTGCACAGTGCCCACCTGGACCACGTGGGAATAGGCAAACCCGTAGATGGCGACTCGATTTACAACGGTGCCCATGATAATGCCTCGGGGGTGGCCAGCCTACTGGAGATTGCGCATGTATACCACAACCTTAAAACAAAGCCGAAGCGCTCTGTACTGATCGTGATGGTAACTGCTGAGGAAATGGGGCTGCTGGGCTCGGCTTACTTTGCCCAACATCCTACCGTGCCTGCCACGCAACTGGTAGCAGACGTAAACACCGACATGCCAACGCTCATAGCTCCTCTGCTGGCGGTAGTGCCTTTGGGGGCGGCACACTCCTCTTTGGCAGAAAAAGTGCAGCAGGCCAGCAGTTATTTAGGCCTGGATGTGGAGGAAGACCCGGAGCCGGAGCAGAACCGCTTCGTGCGCAGCGACCAGTACAGCTTCGTTACCCAAGGCATTCCCGCACTGCACATCAAGTATGGCAACAAAACCCTAGACGGCAAAGACAACCTGGACGAGACCGTAAAAGTATGGCGCGAGAAATTCTACCACAAGCCGCAGGATAACTACAAAGGCGGCACCTTCGACTTTGAGGCTGCTAAAAAGTATGTGCAGCTCAATTTCCTGATCGGCTACCTGGTGGCCCAGGACGAGCAACGGCCAACCTGGAACGAAGGCGACTTCTTCGGGACAAGGTTTGGGAGCAGGGAGTAACAGGTAGAAGTGATGACCGAATAAAATAAAAACAGCCCGGCTGCAAATGCAGCCGGGCTGTTTTTATTCTTGACTAAGAGGATTTACTGCTTTGTGATGGTATAAGTCACTGTTTCGTCCTCATTCTCCAGGTCAAGCACTATTTCATAAGTACCAGCGTCGGAAATCACGATATTGGTACCACCCTGCTCCAGCACGTTATCGCCGTTATCTTCACCGTAATTTACGGCCCAGTCATCGTTAAATCGGAACTTGATCTCGCCAGCGGTAAGGTCTGTGGTTAATTTCCAAACGCCCTCCTCATTGTCATACTTCATGTTCGTATCGGCATCCCAACCTCCTGCAGTTGCGTTGCCAATCAGGCCCCACGAATGTTTCGCAGCTGACCAAGTCATCGCATTCAGATCAACAGTAATCATGTAACTGTCCTTTGCCGGAACAGTAAGGTTTGATCCGTTTACGGCCAAAGTACCAGCAGCGTCTCCGGCACCATAGTTTAGGTCCCAGTTTCTGCCTGCGGTTATTTTAAACTCCAAGGATCCGGCGTCTACAAAGCTAATCACACCTTGGTAGATACCGTTATCTTCCACTGAAATAAGCGCAGGGGCAGTGCCTGGGTTCCAACCCTGGTAGTCGCCAGGAACATATACATAACCCGGCTCCACGTAGGTAGAGTAAGGCGTAACGTTCACGGTGGTAGTGTTAGAGTACATCGGGCTAACCAGATCAGATACCGTAGCTTTAATCCTTATGCTAATGTCATGCGCCTCCTCTGGCGTATACTTTAGCTTTGTAAGAAGCGTGTTCAACTCTTCTACTGTGTATACTTTCTCTGATTCATTCCCGAGCGACACATTGTATGGGTCTACAAAGTTATCTCCGGCAGTATCAATCTGCAGCCAATATTCTACGGCAGCTTTGTAGCCATAGTCCGCCTCACCCCAAGATAAGGTTACAGCTTCTTCTCCAGCTTGCTCTTCGGTTAAGACAATATTGTCTGTTGATGCCGTGAGCACAGGGGCATCACCTGGACGCAGCACAAGCCTCTCCTCATCTTTATCGCAGGAGAACAGTGCCACCGCCAGGAGGCATAGTAATGATATTTTATTCAGCCAAATTTTCATGGTCATAAAAATTGATTGTTGAAGTATAAGTATGGAGCCGCTGGTGCGGCTCCATACCTCTCTTATCTTGTATATCCAGGGTTCTGGTCCAGGTTTGGATTAGCAGTGAGGTCTGTTGCAGGTAGCGGGAACAGAATATGGTACTCCTCTACTCCTCTACCCTCTTTTACTGCGCCTTTCCATGGCCACACATAGCTATCTGAGGTAAACTTGTTAAAGCGGATCAGGTCTGTACGGCGGTGCGCCTCCCAATAGAGTTCTCTGGCACGCTCATCCAGTATAAAGTCTAGGGTAAGCTGGCCTTGAGAAATCTGTCCATCTGCCGGATCAAGGAAAGCTCTTCCGCGCAGATCATTTACCAGTTGCAGGGCCAGCGCCTGATCACCACTTCCGCCACGCTTCACAGCCTCAGCATACATCAGGTATACGTCTGCCAACCGGAACATCGGAAAGTCAGTGTCAGGATGGTCGCCGGCAGCATCTGAGCCTACTTCACCGGTAGAGGTAACGTTTCGCCATTTTTCAATGGCGTAGCCATCTGTAAAGGTGAACAGGTCGTTTATCTCCAGCTCCTGGCCGTTTGTGTAGAAGTTAGCACGGTCATCGGTTGTGCCGCTAATATCCTCAAACTTGTTCACGAAGGTTTTTGTAGTGCGCAAACCAGCCCAACCACCGTTGATGCCGAATTCAGAGGCATTCATGCTGCCGCCTACAGGGGCATGTACCAGATAGGTCATCCCGCCCCAGGTAGTGGTTCTTGTGCCATCAAAAGTGATCGCGAAAATAATCTCGCTTGAGTTGTTATTGTCTGCCAGGAACAGGTTGTCGTAATCCTCCTCTAAGGTATAACCGGCATCAATTACCTTTTTAGCATAGGCCGCAGCCTCGTCATACTTTGCTTCCCCGGTGTATACCTCGGCATTCAGGTACAGCTTTGTCAGCAAGGTCCACGCGGCGGCTTTGTCAGCACGGCCGTACTCATTCTGGCGCGCATCCACTAGCTGACCTTCTATCTTCTGGAGTTCATCTACGATATAGTTGAAAAGATCGGTACGCGTGGTCTGCTCTGGCAGGAAGAAACCTACTTCATCCTCATCTGTAACAAACGGTACATTGCCATACAGGTCCAGGGCATGCCAATAGCTAAGCGCTCTCAGGAAGCGGGCCTCTGCATGGAACTGCCTGGCCGTCTCCAGGTTTGCCCCTGTAATGCCACGGCTATCTAACTTGTCATCCGATGTCTCACGGATAAACTCGTTAGTTAGTGATACCTGATAGAAGATACGGTCATAGAGGGCACGCAGGAACTCGTTGCCTGACGTCCAGTCCATGTCGTGCAGGTCACGCAGGTTACCGTCGTTCCAGCTTATCACAGCCTCGTCGGTGGTCAGCTCCTGAGCCTGCCAGTACTGACGCAGGTAGTTAGAGAAGCCCTCGTCTATCCCCCCAATGTCGGGGCGGCCTGCTGGCCCCTGCTGGCCGGTTACCGCATAACCGGCATACAGCTTGGCCAGGATAGGCTTATAGTTATTAAAATCCTGATACACTTTATCTGACACCACATCATACTTGGGAGTGATGTCAAGGTTTTGCTCACAGGAGGCCGCCGTTACAACTAGCGCGCCGGCCATCAGTATGTTTTTTATGAATCTGGTATTCATATCTTTCTTTCGTTAAGCAAATTACAAGTTCACGTTTAAGCCCAGCGTGAAAATTCTAGGTCTTGGATACAGCGTGTAGTCAATCCCTGAGAACACCTCAGGGTCCAGGCCGTTGTAGTTTGTGATGACAAACAGGTTCTGAGCGTTGGCAGTAACCCTTAGGCCAACTTTATCATTGAACAGCCTATCGAAGGTATACCCCAGCGTCAGGTTATCCATGCGCAGGAAAGAGGCATTTTCAATGTAGTAGTCAGAGAAGTACTGGTAACGCTCGAAATCTGTCTCCAGCACGTTGCGCGACACGTTATTGAGATACCCAGAGAAGGAGTATGACTGTCTGGCACCCAGGTTAGAGTACACGTTGTTGTACACGTAGTTGTTAAAGTTGCCGCGAAGCACAGTGCTCAGGTCCCACTTGCCATAAGAAAGCTGGGTGTTAAAGCCTAAGTTAAAGCTGGCAGCCGGCTTCTTGTACAGGTATTTGTCTTCCGGGCTGATCACACCATCACCATTCAGGTCTGCATACAGGCCTTCAATAGGTTTCCCATCAGCATCATACACCTGCTTGTATACATAGTATGCAAATGGGGCATAGCCTACTCTATACTTTTGGATGGTGTTGCCTGTGCCACCTGTAATGCCACCAATGTCATACCCTGCAAAATCAGGGTTCTCTACCTTACTCAGGTTGGTGATCTCCTGGTTGATGTAGGTACCGTTCAGGCCAATATTCCAGGTAAGCTTCTCATTGTCTATGGCCGTAAAGTTAACAGCTGCCTCAAAACCTTGGGTTTCCATGTTACCTACGTTGGTAAACAGCCTATTAGTAAGGTTAGTACCGGCGGCAACGTTAATTTCAGCCAACAGATCTTTTGTGTCCTTAAAGAAGTAGTCTAAGCTACCGGTTACCCTGTTGTTGGCAAAACCAAAATCCAGGCCTGCGTTATACGTGGTGGTTTCCTCCCACTTAATGCCGGTGTCATACCCCTCAGCTCTGAAGGTAGGGTAGAACGTGTTGCCGAACTGGTACTGGGCAGTGTTATCGCCTCTTGTATAGCGCGCCAGGTACGGGAACTCAGGACCTATATCCTGCTGACCTGTTATACCATAGCCTACACGTAGCTTCAGATCTGAAACCGCGGTTAAGTTTTTCAAAAAAACTTCTTCGCTGATCCTCCAGGCAAACGCAAGCGCCGGGAAAACGCCCCAACGGTTATCTTCTGAGAACCTGGAAGAGCCATCGTAACGCACGGTACCTGTAAAGATGTAGCGATCCAAAAGCGTATAGTTCAGTCTTCCGAAGTATGATTTAAGTCTTACCTGAGAGTAAGCAGGTATAAAATCGGGCTCTTCGCCGAGCGTGTTTCCTTCGGTATCCTGGAAAGCGAAGTCCGGGGCTTCGGAGATAAACTCCTGGAAAGAGTAACCTGCGGTTGCATCCACACGGCTTGAGCCGGTGCCAAACTCTTTCTGGTAGTTGAGGTAGAAGTCGAAAAGGTTATTTTCCTTTTTCTGGGCATAGCGTGATATAGTTTCCACTCCCCAGTTATTTGGAGCATAATCAGCAGCCGTTATAGTAGAGCCATCGCTGTCTGACCGGTCCGTTCCGATGTTGAGGTTGGCCTTCAGTTCTGGCAGGAAGTGAAACTTGTAATCCAGCTGCACATTTCCTAACCACCTGTTTACCTCGCCGCTGTCATCTCGCTGGTACAGCATACTCAGCGGGTTAGCAGGGGCTAAGGTGTTCCAGCCGTCTGCATCTTCCCACTGGAAGTAGCCGCCAAAACTCTCACCGTTGTTGTAGACTGGCTGTGTCGGATCGAAGATAATGGCTGAACCAATGGCGCCTTCGTTTGCAAATACGCTTTTTGTTTTAGCTCCTCTGAAATTAACGTTAGCTGTCAGGTGATCATCTAAAAACGTAGGGCTAAGGTTCACACCAACTGAGCCTCTTTTAAAGTTAGACGTCTTCAGCACACCATCCTGGTTCAGGTAACCTAACGATACACGGTAAGGAAGGAATTTATAAGTACCGCTCAGGCTCAGGTTATTGTCTGTGGTATAGGCGTTTCTGAAAATCAGGTCCTGCCAATCAGTGTTCTCACCGCCTAAAAGTGCCTTTTGTGCATCGGTTCCTTTTTCTGTCACCAAGGCTCTGAACTCATCTCCGTTAAGCACATCGATGGTATTCGGTACCGTAGCGATAGAGTGTTGGGTTGTGAAATTAACCGCGATCTTCTTGCCAGCTTCCCCCTTTTTAGTAGTAATGATGATGACACCGTTAGACGCACGCGAGCCATATATGGCAGTGGCAGAGGCATCTTTTAATACGTTAAAGGAGGCGATATCATCGGGATTGATAAAGCTTAGCGGGTTGGCTGCACCAGAAACGCTCGAGTTCGCCACAGGTACACCGTCTATAACGATCAGCGGGTCATTGCTGGCAAAAAGAGAGGCGCCGCCACGGATTCGGATGGTGCTGCCAGAGCCTGGTGCACCGCCGTTTGAGGTGATCTGCACACCGGCAACTTTACCTTGAATGAGTTGTTCTGGCGTAGTGACCTGGCCTTTCACAAACTCCTCCTCAGATACAGCCGTTACTGAACCCGTGATGTCGCTCTTGCGCTGGGTGCCGTAGCCCACCACCACTACTTCCTGCAGTGCCTCTGCATCCTGCCCGAGCGTTACGTTCAGGGTGCGCTGGTTCCCTACCTGCACCTGCTGCGTCGTATAGCCGATGTAGGAGAACACCAGTACGGCACCCTGCTCTGGCACCGAAAGGCTGAAGTTACCGCTGGCATCGGTAGAGGTTCCGCGGGTTGTTCCCTGCAGCACCACTGTTACGCCCGGAAGTCCTGTGCCTGTCTCGTCTGTTACCTTGCCTGTGACGGTTACGTTTGTTTGGCTTTTGGCACTTTTGCGCTCGCGCACCGGAGAAGAAGCAGGAGCCGCAGCGGGCGCCGCTTTCTGGATGATGTACACGGCATCCACTTTTTTGTAGGTAAGGCCGGCAGGCTCCAGCACCGCGCGCAGCACCACGTCAGCGTTTTTCTCGCCGGCCAGAGAGCTAGGCACCTTTAGCTGCAGGTTCTCAGCCACATCCGCTTTATAAGAGAACTGGATGCCGAACCGCTGCTGCAGGTCGTTTAAAGCCTCCGCCAGCGTTTTGTTGGCGTGCGCCTGGTTCGTGGCGCGGGTACCGGTTGCCAGTTCCAGCTGCACGTCCGAAGCATAGAGATGCTGGGAAATGCCCGGCAGGCTTAGGCAACACAACGCAGTAGACAGGCCCAGGGCCTTCACTCTACGGGTATATTTGTTTCGCATAAGACTAATTTGTATTTGTTATGAGTATTGTTTGATTATTTTCCAGTTTGTTCACCCGTACCCCAAGCGTTTCGGAAACGACAGCCAGGATATTCTCAGGTCCCTCATCCTGCAGGTTCGCCGTTAGCCGCAGCTCTGCCAGTTCCGGCTCCGCCAGCTTTACCTCAAAGCCATACAAGTGCTCCAGCATGGCTGCAATATCCTGCAGCGATGTATTGTCGAAAATTACTTTGTTGTCTTTCCAGGAAGTATAAATCGCGGTGTTCACTTTCTTATGGGCCAGTAGGCCGATATTTCCAGAAATTTCCGCCATCTCGCCTGGCACCAGGTTCAGGCGCTTTATGTTGCCTTGCTTCTCGTAGTTCAGGCGCACAACCCCCGAGGCCAGCACCACCTGGCTGCGGTTCTCTCTGTTCATCACGTTAAACTCTGTGCCCAGCACCTCTATGGCCGCCCCATCCAGGGTTTCAACTATAAATCTTTGGCTGTTGGCCGTATGCGTTACGGAGAAGTATGCCTCGCCCGACAACCTTACCTTGCGGGGCGTAATCCCAAACCACCCATCGGAGTAAACAGCAGACGAATTGGCATTCAGGACAACTTTGGAGTCGTCCGGTAGCTGCACCGTCAGTTTTTCGCCATACCCCGTCCTGAACCGCGCCTGTTGGGGCCAGGAAAGCATGAGCACCATACCGCTCACCAACAACAGAACGGTAGAGGCAGCAACCAGCCAGCTGTTACGCTGCCACCAGCCAGGGTGGCTGCCATAGGCTGGCTCACCCGCTGCCCCTTTTATTTCTGCCTGCAACTCATCCCACACCTCATCCAACACCCCTAACTGCCGGGCTTCTTCTCCCGCCTTGAGCATCAGCACCAAGTCCTGCGCCTGCCGAAACGCCTCCTGCTTTTCAGGATTTTGAGCCAGCCAGTTTTCCCAGTATAGGGTGCTCTTGGCTGTAGGGGACTGCACCCACTGTACAAATTGCTCATCAGCTGCAAGATCTGTGGCACTGGCTAGCCGGCTGTTCATCTATTCGTTCTATATTATAATTCTTTTGCAACAATGGGAGCATGCAGCCCTTTTACACTATTAGCCTGAGAGCGTTTAAAATATCCCCCCTTTTTGTTTAAAAATTTTTAAATAAAGTATAAGCAACAGGTAAACAGATGTTTAAATTAAAAAACAAGAAGGTTATTACTTACTCACCTTATTTCTCAAGCCAAACTCCCTGTATTTCAAAACCATACTTCTTCCCCTTGGCTTCAGCGCCCTCTCCAACTGTCAGCTGCATCTGCTCTACCTCGCTTACCTGTAAAGGCCCTTGGCTGGATGGGGTAAAGCGGAGCGGGTGGAAGCCCGGGTATGGCCTGGGCAACAGCAGGAAAGAAGATGGCTGCAGGCTTTGCAACGGCACTTCTATCTGCTTCATCTCAGAATTTAGCGTAACGGTGGCGGTATAGGCAGCGGCATCTGCCGTAATTAACGTAATATTGGCTTTGACTGGCCCTGGGGTAGTGGCGCGGGCCTTCACAACCAGTTTCCTAAACGCCTGCAGCTCCGTTGCTCTGTTATCCAGCTTATCCCCCACATAGTACTGAAAGCCCATCACTCCTTCCGCAGGCAACCGCTCTACCGCCAGGCGCAGCACAAGCTCACCTGATCTAGTGCCTGCCGTATACTGCCGCTCATTGCTTCTCCAGAGGTTCGGGAACGCAACAACTTCCTGATCCGTGGTTGGGTTGAAGAGGCTGAGCCTGGTGCCGGAGGAGGCGACGAAAGTTTCCCAGGTGTCGCTGGCGGTGTAATCCCAGGCCCAGGGGTTGCCTGGGTGCCCTCCGGGGAACGTGGTGAACTGCCCCTCCCCTTGCTGCACCATAATTCTATACTTTACAAGCCCGGGCGTCATCAGGTCTGCGGGCAGTTCTGCCTCAAAAGTATAAGGCCTCACCTGCTGCATCTCCACGGTTTTCCAAACTCCAGACAGGTTATTGGCGGCCACTGTCACCTTGGCGGCGCTGTCTGCGCCTACTATCCTGGCCACAATTTTCAGTGGCTTGCCGGCCGTGGCGGTAGTGCCTGGCTGGTGCAGCAGGTCCACTGTACTTATGTTCTGCTTTGGCGCCACAAACTCGCGCAGGCCAATGGCTCCTAAAGCATCTGCTTTGATCTTTTCTCCCGTTTTGCCGGCGCGGGTAACCAGGTAAGTGCCGGGCTGTATAAGGAAGCGGCCTTCTGCGGCCTGTGCAGTATACTTGTTGCCCTCGTTTATACCCTGTATGCTGAACTTTTCGCCCAGGTCGGCTAAGGCAAGCTGCATGGGGTGCTGCTGCCACACAATGCGCGTGACCACCTTTTGGGGCGAGGCTTTGGCAAACGGATCGCGCACATGGATGGCATCCGGCATCACCTCCAGCCGCCACACGCCCTTGCCTACCTTATCCAGAAAGTAGGCGCCGGTGCCGCTGTACTGCACAACGGCAGAGCTTCCTACGCCCGCTATTTGAGTTAGCTTAGCGATTTGCGTTGGCTTGGTGGCCGTGGAGTTGGAGTAGTAGAACTTCTCCGGGCTGTTCATCTCGCTCAGCCCCGATGTATAGCTCACCCGAAACACATCGAATACAGTATCGGCAGGGAAAGTGCCGTAGCGCTTGCCCCGCGGCAACGCATGAAAGGCTTCTGAGGCGATCATCAAACTTACTGCCTTGGAGGGCGTGTAAGCCAGGTTGAGGTAGTGCGTCTGGTATTCGGTATTGCCGTAGGCGGTAGCCATCGGGTCGTAGGCAAACTGTGTGGCCCACTGAAATCCTGCCCCCCGAAAGCTTCTCGCCATAGCCGGGTACATGTTCGACTGCAGCACATCGCCGGCATCAAACTCATACACCATCCGCGCTTTGCCGGCAAACTCCGGAATCGTGTCGAACGGGATGTGATACGTGTCTACGTGCGGCAGGTAGTTGCCCTGCAGCGTGCGGTTGGCCACCAGCCCCGTTGGGTACCACTGAAAGCTGACGCCCTGGATGTTGGCTTTGGCTACGGCGTCGGCATAGGTTGGCGACTCGCTGATGTTGTAGAAGATGGGCTTGGTCCAGCCGGTGCCCCGAACAGCGGCCACCATGCGGTTTACAAACTCCGTGGCCCGGGCCTTGGGTCCGCTGTGCTTCGGCTCGTTGTTGATCTCGGCGGCAATAATAGCCGGGTCGTTCTGGTAAGTAAGCTTGGTATAAGGGTTTACGTGCTGAAAGAACTGCTGCAGGTAACGCTCCTGCGCCAGAAAAGCTTTCTCCTCCGTTACGGCCTGCTGCTTGTTATAGATGCTGGAGAAGCCTGCTGTCTTCACGTCCGGCTCCGGATAGCCCGAACCCCAGTAGGCAATAGGCGTCAGCATGATTTTGATGTTGCGCTCTTTGAGTTTGGCGACCAGGTAATCGAACAGGCGCAGGTGCTCATTCTCTAGCAGATTACCGACCGAATCCGATATCTCCGTGTCCCACACGTGCACCCGAAACGCATCAATCCCCATCCGGGCGAAGTGGTACACGTCCTGGTCTATCGCTTTTTCCAGGTCTGCCTGCAGGGCCTGGTGCGAGCGGTAGCCATAGGCAAACGGGATAGTATAGTTCACGCCAAAAAAGGCCGCTTCCTTATTGTTCTTCTGCCAGCGCAGCACGCCCTGTTTATCTACATACACGCCCTCTTTGCCCTGGGCATGCGTGAGCGTACTGGCAAGGAAGAAACAAACTGCCAACGGTAAAAGCTTTTTGAATAGCTGTAAAGTATGAATCATAGGTTCTCAGAAAAGGGGATTTACCATAAAAGCCAAAGCGGCCTGCACCTATGGTATAATAGGCGCAGGCCGCATGGTTTATCCCTCTTTTATACTGAAATCTATACTTACTCCGCTGCCTTCACGAGTTTTTGCACCGTGCGGCTGCCTCCGGTAGTCACCTGCAGAAAGTATAAGCCATTGGCCTCGTGCTGCAGCTTTAAAGGCTGCTGCAATACCTGTTGCGTTTTGGTAACATCCTGGCGGTACACCACCCGGCCGGTAGCGTCCTGCACCTGCAACTGCACCGGCCCCCGGTAGTTATTATCCAGCTGTACCACCACTGCGCCAGCATTCGGGTTTGGATAGGCCATCAGGCCTGCCCCGGCAGTGAGTTCGTCTTCCGCAGCAAGTACAACCTTAGACCACGGTAACAGCTCAGGCGCAGGCGTCGCCAGTTTTTGCGTGGTAAACAGCCTGAACTCCCCGGGCTGCAGCATGATCGGGCGCTGCGGGTCTGTTACCAGCAGCTCCTGCCCCGTGAAATACTCGTACCAGTTGCCGGCCTGCGGGAAGTTAGCGGCTACTTCCTGATCCCGGATGTCAAAGTTCCCGATCAGGAACACGTCCATGTCCTCCCCGTCCAGCGTCAGGCGCTTCACCAGGTCTTCGAAGTCGAGGGTGAACTGGCTTGTGCCAAAGGCCGGCTGCGTGGTTTTCAGCTTGATCAGCGCGGCGTATACCTGGTAGAGTTTCGTCCGGTCCGCGTTGTTCTGGTACTCCCAGTGCAGCGGCTTGTTGCCGGTGCGACCGTTCTTCTCGATAGACTCATCATACCCAAGCTCCCCAAACTGCCAGATCATCTTTGGCCCGGGAACGGCTAGCGCAAAGGCTGCTGCCAGCTTGGCGCGGTTCAGGGCGGTGGCCTGGTTTCGGGTGCTGTAGCTGCCTGTCGTCTGCCCGTTTAGCTTCACGTCATACAGAAAGCGCTCTTCGTCGTGGCTTTCGATAAAGCCGATGGCATGGGGCTGTTGCCAGACTTTGTTTTGGTAAGAGATCCACTGCGGATTGGCGTTCTGCCCTTTGCCCAGGTTGCGGAAGTCATAGTTGGCATTGGCCCAGAACAGCATGCCATAATCAGCCAGCTCTTTTTCCTCGCTGTTATCGGCAAAATGCTCCAGAATTACATACGCCGACTCGTCCACAGCGCGGATCTCGTCGTAGATGCGTTTCCAGGTGGCAACGCGGCTGGCGTCGTAAGCGCTCCAGGCCCCTACGTCATCGCCCGAGTTTTGCTGCGTAAAGCCCTTCGACAGGTCGAAGCGGAAACCATCCACGTTGTACTCGTCCAGCCAATACGCAGTCACCCGCTTCACAAAGGCCTTGGTGGCCAGGCTCTCATGGTTAAAATCAAAAAACACGCTGAACGGGTGCGTTGCCTGCTGGTTAAAGTATGGATTGTCGGCTGCAGGCCGGTCGCCGTCCCAGTATAGCTTTACATACGGGAACTCATAGTCGGCCTGGTTCAGCACCACATCCAGTATAATGGCAATACCGGCCTCGTGTGCCGCATCAATAAAGGCTTTCAAGTCCTCCTCTGTGCCGTAGGCTTTGTCCGGTGCAAAGTAAAAGGTAGGGTTGTAGCCCCACGACTCGTTGCCGGTAAACTCCATGATGGGCATCAGCTCGATGGCGTTTATACCCAGGCGCTTGAAGTAGCTCAAAGTATCGGTCAGGGTTTTGTAGTTGCGGGTAGCCACAAAATCGCGCACCAGTAGTTCGTAAATCACCAGTTGGTCCACCTCCGGGCGCTCGAAATCCGTTACCTCCCACGCATACGCCGCCTGGTCCGTTTGCAAAACCGACACGATGCCGGAGGCTCCCGCAGGGTATGGCTTTAAGCCGGGGTAGTTCGCATCCGTCAGGTACTTGTCGTTATCGGGGTCCAGTATTTTTTCTGTGTAAGGGTCTGCCACCGCTATGTCGCCGTCTACCAGGTACTGGTAGGCAATCTCCTGCCCTGCCGGCAAGTCAGCCAGCCGAAGCCAATAGCGTTCGCCATCGGGGGTGCGGTGCATCAGGTAGTTTTCAGAAGGCTGCCAGTTGTTAAACTCGCCGATCACATACACAAAGCTCTTGGCAGGGGCATACAGCACCAGCACCGCCTCATCGGCATCCACGTAATTGATGCCGTCCTGCATGCCGGCGGGCAGCGCCTCCACCAGCGGCTCTGGCTCCACCCTATAGGCAAAGGCGTCGGTCACGGTTTCGTTGGCTGTGGTTGCCTCCACCACTACTTCGTGGCGCACGCCACGCGCTGCGCCGGTGTTTAAAGTATAAGCTAGCTCCTGCGCCTTCTCCACAAGCGCCAGCTCCTTGCCGTCCTGCAACAGGCGCAGCGTAGCTGCCTCAGAGGAAGCCGCCACGACCTGCAGGCTGCTGTTGGCCTCCACAAAAAAGAACTCCCGGGTGGGCTGCTGAAACCCGACTGTAAAGGCATCTTCATAGACATCTATAACGATGTCTTCTGTCTGGGCCGATCCGCTGCCGTTTTTCAGCAGTAAGCCCAGCTTTACGATAGGCTTGTCGGCGGGTACGCCAAAGTAGGTGCGCGGCACAAGCGTAATCTGCCATTTATCATCGCCGAGCGGCGTCATTTTGCCGGGCTCGAAAGGGGCGTTCCAGTTTGTCTGCCCGGCCGGCTGGTACTCAAAGGCACCGCCGGCCTCGGTTGTGCCTGCCCCCGACCAGAGGTATACGTCGCTTGTCTTGCCCAGCAGCCCCTTGGCGCGGCTGTCGGTGGCCTTCTTCAGGTCAAAGGTGATGGTTACCGGCTCATCAGCGGTCGGGAAAGCCGGTTCTGTGGAGACAACCTGCCCCTGGGCCCGCCACGATAGAAGCAGCAGGAAAAGCACAAGCGTGCTGCATACTGTAAAGATTCTCATAAGCAAGCCATTATACTTTTATAAGCAAAAAAGAAGAAACAACCCATATCTGGGGGACACAGCATCTATGCAAAAAAAGCATGGATTAATAGCAAGTTATACAACATTGGCACAAGTAAAAACTTTGTTTAAACACTGGGCAAACGCCGCCTATATACCGGCAGCTAGATCTTTCGGCGCAAAAAACTATTTATACTTATCTATCAATAAGTTAACCCTCCCAACAAAAATCCAGGAATTGGATTATATAATTATTATGTATATTGCCTGCCTCGGAGAGTTCAATCTGATTATAGGTTACAGCCTTTAATTTTTGAAGCGATATTTCCGGCCACCTAACTGAAAAATTTAGAAAAATCACTTTGCAACCAGAGGTCCTACAAGGCTCCACCCAAAGCCGCTCTCAGGATTTTTATAGCGCCATCCTGGCCAACAGCCCGCACCATACGCTTGTACTGGGCCCGGAGCGGCTATTTACCTTTATAAGTGATGCTTTAGCCACGGCGCTGGGTTACAGGCCCGAGGAGCTGCTGGGAACTTCGCTCATCGACTTGCTGCACCCCCAGGACTTTTCCGCCGCCCAGGAAGCGCTTGATGCCCTGTTGATCACTGATCAGCTTAGCTTTCCCCCTTTCCGGTTAATGGCCAAGAACGGAGCGTTTGTATGGTTCGAGGGCGCTGCGAAAAACATGCTGCAACACGCGCAAATCGCAGGTATACTGTTGCACATACAACAGGTGCCGGGTGCAGGCGTGTCAGCCCAATATGTGCATCAGGCATACTATGAGTCGCTTTTCTTCGAGCATCCTGATGCTGTGTTTACGCTGGACCTGCAGGGGTGCTTCCAGAAGGTGAACAGGCACATGGAAACCCTGACAGGCTATCCCGACGATCAGCTACTCGGGGCCAGCTATTCCCTGCTGCTACACCCGGAAGGCTACGAAGATGCCGAAAAAGCCATGCAGAACGTATGGGCTGGCCAGTCATACTCCCTGGAGGCAAGCATCCTGACCAGGCAAGGCAAGCGCAAAGAGATCAGCATCGCAGTGATCCCGGTCTTTTTTAAAGGAGTGCTGCTTGGCGCCGAAGGCATAGCCCGCGACATTACCGAGGAAAAAAAGCGGCAGCGTGAGGTGGAGCAGCTTTCGCTGATGGCCAGCAAAACGGTGAACGGGGTGGTGATTATGGATGCGAAAGGGCGCATAGAATGGGTGAATGACGGCTTTTGCCGCCTAACCGGGTATAACCGCACCGAAGTGGTGGGCCATGTGCCCAGCCATCTGCTGCAGGGTGCCGGCACCGACCCTGCCGTACGGAGCAGAATCTTCCAAAAGTATGAGGAGAAGAAGCCGTTTTCGGAGGAGGTGCTGAACTACCGCAAAACCGGCGAGCAGCTTTGGCTCTGCATAGATGTAATGCCTATTTTTGACCAGGACGGGGAACTGATAAACTATGTGGCCATCCAAACCGATGTAACGGAGAAAAAGGAGGCCGAGAAGAAACTGCTGAAGCTGGCAGATGACCTCTACAAGCACAACCTGGACCTGCAGCAGTTCACTTACATGATCTCGCACAACCTGCGGGCGCCGCTGGCCAATGCGCTGGGCCTGAGCCAGCTCATGCAAAGGCTCTCGAAGGAGAGCGACAGCTTCGATACCGCCGTGGTCAAACTCCATGACTCTGTGCACCAGCTCGACGAGGTGGTGCGGGACATAAACCAGATCCTGTCGCTGCGCGATTCAGGCCGTGTTGCCTCCCGCCAAAAGGTATGCCTGCTGCAAGTATGCCACGAGGTGCTGGACCACCTGCAACAGGAAATAACACACACCAACGCAAAGGTAACGGTTCAGATCAGCCCCGATGTCTGCCTGATCTCCATACACGCCTACCTGTACAGCATCCTGTACAACCTCTTGTCTAACAGTTTAAAGTATAGGTCGCAGGAGCGGGCACTGGAGCTGACGATTGCCGCCGAGCGGGATGCGCGCGGCTATGTGCTTACCGTTAGCGACAACGGCTCCGGCATGGAAAAGCACCTGGTGCAGCACCACTTGTTTCAGCTGTACAAGCGTTTCCACCCCAACACATACGGCAAGGGCATCGGACTTTTCCTGGTAAAAACGCAGGTGCAGGCCCTGAGCGGAAAGATAGAAGTGGAAAGTGCCCCTGAAGCGGGTACAACATTTAAGATATATTTAGGAGCAAAGCATGTTTAAGAAAGTATACATTGTAGACGACGACGAGGTAAGCATCTTTCTGGCAGAGGCTATTATGGAGGCGGAGTGTTTTGCGGCGGAGTGCAAAGGCTACCTGGATGCCCAGAAAGCACTGAACGACTTGCTGGAGAGCGCCCATAACGGCAACCCGGACGCGCTTCCGGAAATCATTTTCCTTGACCTGAACATGCCTTTCCTGAGCGGGTGGGACTTTCTGGAGGCGCTCGTTCCTGTGGAGCGTGATCTGAAAGACCGCTGCCGAATTTACATACTTACATCTTCGGTGGATGAGCAGGAGCGCCGCCGCGCCGCCAACACCGCTCTGGTAGCCGGCTTTCTGCAAAAACCCCTGGAAGACGAGCTGCTGCTACAACTCAAACAATGTTCCTGACAAACAGCGAACATACTTACAATACCTGACTGCCAGCCACACAAACTTAGTACCTTATGTTCGGCACCACCTCACCCTCTAAGCAAACTAGCTCCGATCTGGCCTCCCTGCGTCTGGAGCGCCTGAACAGGCTCCTGTTCAACCACTACCCTGACGCGGTTTATACCATCGGCATGGATAATTGTTTTCACACGGTAAACCACGCCGCCTGCCAGGTACTGCAACGGGAGCCAAACGAACTGATTGGCCAGCCTTTCTACCTATCCATACATCCCGAGCATTGGGAAGAGGCGGCACACTATTTCAGAGCGGCCAAAGACGGCCACGCGCAGCGCTACCAGGCGGTCGTGCGCAGCAGCAGCGGCGAGTCCGTTTTTCTGGACGTTACTAATTTCCCGCTGAAGGTGGGCCAGGAGATGGTGGGTGTTTTCGGAATAGCCAAAGACATTACCGTACAGAAGCGGCACGAGCAGGAACTGCTCCGCACGACCCAGGAGCTACAGCGCCAGAACAATGAACTGGAACTGTTCCGTAAGATGATCGCACACGACTTCCGCAGCCCCATTGCCCGCCTGCTGGGGCTGGGCAAGCTGCTGCAAAAAGACAACGTGCCACCGGCTTCCCGCCAAACTGCCATCACGGCCCTCCTGCAGTCGGCGCAACAGCTTGATGCTATGGTGCAGGACCTGAACCAGGTGCTGACCCTGCACCACCAAGGGGACGAGCCGCGCGAATGGTGCAACCTGTCTTTTATAACACAGCAGTGCCTGGATAATTTGAAAGAGGAAATCCAAAGCGCAAAAGCCACGATTACCCTCCACAGCAGCAGCGAGCTGGAGCTGTTCACAGTGAAAGCCTTTCTGGCCAGCATCATCCAAAACCTGCTTTCCAATGCCTTGAAGTACCGGTCCAAAGACCGCCTGCCGCAAATTAGCATTTCGCTGACGCAGCAGGGGCAGGAGGTGCTAATCGCGGTAACCGACAACGGCACCGGCATGGACCTGGACCAAGTGGGCCCTTCGCTTTTCAGGATGTACAAGCGGTTCCATCGAGACGTGGACGGCAAAGGCCTGGGGCTGTACCTGGTAAAGGAACAGGTAAGGCTGCTGCAGGGTCGCGTGGAAGTGAGCAGCGCCCCTGACCTGGGTACTACCTTCACCGTAACACTGCCTATGCAATCTTAAAGCTGGTTTTTTGAACCAGTATAGTCGCCGGTGCACGGATTGTGGGATTCTGTTTATACCTTTACCCCGAACCCGGCCCCTTTAAAAACCTTAGGGGCCGCCACTGGTATAGCCACTTATGCCCAGAACCTTCGACGTATTCGCCCGCTTCGGGCTCTCCCTGCAGATCGTTAAGACGGCGTTGGCGGCCTCCGTGTCGTGGCTGGTGGCCACCAGCGTACTGGGCTCTGACTATCCCTACTTTGCGCCCCTGGCCTCCATTTTGACCGTACAGGTTACCGTAGCAGATTCTGTCGACAAGGCCACGCAGCGCATCATCGGTATCATCGGCGGGGTGGCCGTCAGCCTGCTCATCGGGCACTGGCTTAGCATCAACAGCTTTTCTATTTTCCTCGTGATTTTGATAGGCATGGGCTTCTCCAAGGCGCTCCGCATGAACCCGCAGATTGTATCGCAGGTGGCAGTGAGTTCGTTTCTGGTGCTGGCTTTTGGCATGCGCGAAGAAGGCTACGCCATAGAGCGGGTGGTGGAAACGGTGGTGGGTTCGGTCGTGGCTGTGCTCATCAACGCCCTGATAATCCCCCAAAACGCCATTCCCGAGGTAGAGCAAAGTATAATCGCCCTTGGAGAGCAGGGCACCAAGACGCTGCGCTTTCTGGCGGCGCAGCTGCGGCAAACCGAGAAGGGCCAGCTGGTAGGCAGGCAGGAAACCGACGCCCTCATAGCCGCCACCGAGCGAAGTATAAAATCGCTGCAACTGGCCGAGCAGAGCCTCAAGTATAACCCCTTCCTGACAAACAAGCGCACCCGCCTCAGCCGCCTTTCCATTGGTGTGAAGCGGCTGGAGCACATCACCACGCAGATCCGGGGCATCCGCCGCGGCATCGCCGACCTTAACTCAGCCCAGATCTTCGCCACCGACCTGCAGGACACAGCAGCGCTGCAACAGGCCATGGAAGCCACCGCCGCCTGCATTTACCAGTTCAGCCTCATCATGGTGGGGCCTCCGGAGAAGTACCGCCCCGACCTGCTGCAAAGTATAAACGAAGCCAAGCTGCTGCAGAACGAGTGCCTCCATACGTTGCGCAACATAAACAGCAACCGCACGCTCCGCGATGTGGGCAGCATTCTGACGGACCTGAGCCGGATTTTGGCGGAAGCAGCCCGCTAGGGCATGCTTACCTGCTTTTTGTTAGGCTTAGCCCCCATGTAAAAGGTCAGCTCGCCGCCCTTCGCCAGCTCCGAATGCGTCAGGTAACTGCGGTTTAGTGGCTTGCCGTTCAGCTCCATCCGCTGCACATACACATTCTTATCACGCTGGTTTTTGGTATGGATAATGAAGGTTTTGCCATTTTCTAGCTGTATTCGGGCCTCCTTAACGGCCGGGCTGCCAATGGCGTACTGCTCCGAGCCAGGCGCCACCGGGTAAAAGCCCAAGGCGCTGAAAATGTACCAGGCGCTCATCTGCCCGCAATCGTCGTTACCGCCCAGGCCGTCCACGGTGGGTTTATACATGGCTTTGAGGATCATACGCGTACGCTCCTGCGTTTTCCAGGGCTCGTCGGTCCAGTTGTAGAGGTAGGCCACGTGGTGAGAGGGCTCGTTGCCGTGCACGTAGTTGCCGATGATGCCGTCGCGGCTGATGTCCTCGGTGTTGGCAAAGTACTTGTCGGGCAGCTCCATGGTAAAAAGCGAGTCAAGGTGCTGGGCGAACCGGTGCTTGCCGCCCATCATCCCGATCATCGTGGCCGGGTCGTGCGGCACGTAGAGGCTGTAGTTCCAGGAGTTGCCCTCAATGAAGCCCTGCCCGTGCGTGTCCAGTGGGTCGAACTCTTTCTTCCAGGTGCCGTCGCTCAGTTTGGGGCGCATGTAGCCAGTGCGGGCATCATACACGTTTTTATAGTTTTGTGATCGCTGTATAAACTCCTCATACAGCTCCTGGCGGCCCAGCTTTTTGGCCATCTGCGCGATGCACCAGTCGTCGTAGGCATACTCCAGCGTTTTGGAAACGGATGAGCCGTTCTTGTCCTCCGGCACATAGCCCATGTCCATATAATAGTCCAGGCCATCGTAGTAGCGGGTTCTGGCTGTTTGCACGCAGGCCTCCAGCGCGCGCTCCACGTCGAAATCAGCATTGTCTTTGATGATAGCATCGGCAATCACCGGCACGCTATGGTAGCCGATCATGCACCAGTTCTCGTTGGCGTGGTGCGACCAAACGGGCAGCATCCTATGCACGCTCTGGTCGTAGTGGGCCAGCATACTTTTCACCATGTCCGCGTTGCGCTTGGGCTGCACGATGTTAAAGAACGGGTGCAGCGCCCGGTAAGTATCCCAAAGCGAGAAGGTAGTATAGTTCGTAAAACCCTCTGCCTGGTGGATGTTCTGGTCCAGCCCGCGGTACTTGCCGTCCACGTCCATATAAGTTGTCGGCCCCAGGAAAGTATGGTACATGGCGGTGTAGAAGTTCACCAAATCCTCCTTGGCCAGCGTTTTTACCTGGATCTTGTTGAGTTCTTTATTCCAGAGCGCCTGGCTCTGCCGCCTCACCCCCTCAAAGTCCCAGCCCGGCGCCTCGGCCTGCATATTGGCCAGCGCCCCTTCGGTGCTCACCGGCGAAAGGGCGAACTTTACCTGCAGTTGCTCCCCTGCCTCCACATCAAAATTAAAATAGGCGCGCAGCTTGGTGCCGGCAAACTCCGGGAAGTTGTGCTCCTGGTCGAACTTGCGCCAGAAGCCCTTGTAGACCTGCGGCTCTGAGAAATCCTTGTTGCCATAGCTCTTGATCGGCTTGCTGAAGGACATGGCAAAGTAGACGGTGCGGGTGCGGGCCCAGCCGTTCGTCTGCTTATAACCCGTCACCAGTGTGTCGTTTTCCACGCGCACAAAGGTCCACACGTTTTTGCCGTCGTAATTGTAGATGCCGTGCATCAAATCCAGGATGACATGCGCTTCCTCCTTCTCAGGGAACGTATACTGGTGCATGCCCACGCGGTTGGTAGCCGTGAGTTCGGCGGTGATGTTGTGGTCGTCGAGCTGTACCCTGTAGTAGCCGGGCTCAGCTTTTTCGTTTTGGTGGGAGAAAGCGGAACGGTAACCACTCTCCGGTTTGTCTTCCGTGCCTGGGTTCAGCTGCAGCTTGCCGGTGGTGGGCATCAGCAAAAAGTCGCCCAGGTCGGAGTGGCCCGTGCCGCTGAAGTGGGTATGGCTAAAGCCTACAATTGTAGGGTCGTCGTACTGGTAGCCGGCGCAGTATTTGTAGACATCCTTGTTGTACTGCCCGTTCACTTCGTAAGGAATCGTATCGGTGTCGGGGCTGAGCTGCACCATGCCGAAGGGCACCGTGGCGCCCGGGTAGGTATGGCCCATCTTGGCCGTGCCGATCATCGGGTTTACGTACTGCGTCAGGTCCTGTGTGTTTCCAGATTGCGCCATGGCAAGGAATGGGGCGAGCAAAAATGCCGTCAGAAGCGTCTTTTTCATACGTTTACGTAGCTTGTCTTGGAGAGCGAACCCCTAAAGATATAAATTTACCTTCTAACTTGGGCATGTCTGCCAAACCCGCTGCCGCTTATCTAAAACCAAACGGGGCGGTAGCTGTTAACCTGAGATAACCAAAGGATTTATACTATGTCGATACTTTTCTCCCCGCTCACCCTCCGCGGCATCACGCTCCGCAACCGCATTGCCGTGTCACCGATGTGCATGTACAGCAGCCAGGACGGCTTTGCCACTGATTGGCACCTGGTGCACCTGGGCAGCCGCGCCGTGGGCGGTGCCGGGCTCGTCATTTCGGAAGCCACCGCCGTTGTACCCGAGGGCCGGATTACCCCGCACGACCTGGGTATCTGGAAGGATGCTCACATCGAGGGCCTGCAGCGCATCACGCGTTTTATCTCCGAGCAAGGCGCTGTGCCGGGCATACAGCTGGCCCACGCCGGGCGTAAGGCCAGTCACCACCGCCCCTGGGACGGCGGCGCGGCCATACTCCCGGAGGAGGAGAACGGCTGGCAGACCGTGGCCCCCAGCGCCATACCTTTTGCAGAAAACGGCCCTATGCCCCACGAACTGACGCTGCAGGAGATAGAGGAATTGAAAGATGCGTTTGAGGCCGCGGCCCGGCGCTCTTTGGAGGCGGGCTTTGTGGTGGCCGAGATACATGCCGCCCATGGCTACCTGCTGCACGAGTTTTATTCCCCACTCAGCAACCGCCGCACCGACAAGTATGGCGGCTCGTTTGAAAACCGCATCCGGCTGCTGCTGGAGGTAACCGAGCGCGTGCGCAACGTATGGCCGGAGGATAAACCGCTGCTGGTACGTATTTCCGCTACCGACTGGACCGAAGACGGCTGGACCGGCGATGACTCGGTGCAGCTGGCGCTGGCGCTCCGGGAACGGGGCGTGGACCTGGTAGACTGCTCCACCGGCGGCAACGTGCCGCGCGCCACCATACCTGTTGGACCCGGCTACCAGGTACCCTTTGCGGCGCAGGTAAAGCAGCAGGCCAACATACCCACCGGTGCGGTAGGCATGATCACGGAGGCGCGGCAGGCCGAAGAGCTACTGGACAACAAGCAGGCCGACCTCGTGCTGCTGGCCCGTGAGCTGCTCCGCGACCCCTACTTCCCGATGCACGCGGCGCTGGAGTTGGGCGATGAACACCACTGGCCACCGCAGTACGAACGTGCCAAACCCAGGCATTAGCAGGAACACCCGGCCGCATCACCCGTAAACGCTATCATACTAACATAGAATAAAATGAACAAAGACGTAATTCACGACGAAGAAGACCTCCGCTTTTATGTGCCTTTTGAAGGCGATGACGCGGAGCTGACCTATACGTATACCGAAACCGAAGTAATGGACTTTGAGCATACCTACGTACCCGACACCCAGCGCGGTAAAGGCATAGCCGGTGAGCTGGTAAAGTGCGGCCTGGAGTTTGCCAAATCCAATAACTATAAGATCATCGCCTCCTGCCCGGTAGTGGAAGCCTACATTGATCGCCATCCGGAGTATAAGGAGATGGTGCACCCGGTATAAAGGCCTAAAAACGCCGGTACTGTTGGCAGTATCACCGGAAAAGGCTATCTTAGCTAACGCATCCTGCTTTGGAAGACAGTTCCGGGCAGGATGTTTTTGTATCGCATCAACCTCTAACCTTCATTCATGAAGAAGCATCACTTTTTCCGGACGCTGGCGCTGGGCGGCCTTCTGAGCCTTGGCGCTACCGCTGCGCAAGCGCAGGAGTTTACCCGCCAGGATACCCTGCGGGGCAGCATCACACCTGAGCGCGCCTGGTGGGACCTCACCTTTTATGACCTCAGCATCAGCGTAAACCCGCAAGACAGCAGCCTGCAGGGCAGCAATATTATTCGCTACAAGGTGCTGGAGCCCAAGCAGCGCATGCAGGTAGACCTGCAGCCGCCGATGCGCATCCAGAAAGTGACCCAGAACGGAAAGGAGCTGCCCGTGCAGCGGGACGGCAACGTATGGTACGTGCAGCTGCAGGAACCGCAAAAGGCAGGCGAAGAGAAAGCGATAGAAGTGTTCTACGGCGGCAGGCCGCAGGTGAGCGAGAACCCGCCCTGGAGCGGCGGCATGACCTGGCAGCGCGATGATAACGGCAAGCCTTTTATCGCCACCTCCGTGCAAGGCGACGGCGCCAGCCTCTGGTGGCCCTGCAAAGACCATATGTACGACGAGCCGGACAGCATGCGCATCAGCGTGCGCACCCCCAAGGGCCTGATGGACGTGAGCAACGGCCGCCTGAAAGATGTGCAGGAGCATGCCGACGGCAGCAAGACCTACAGCTGGTACGTGGCCAATCCCATCAATAACTATGGCGTGAATGTGAACATCGGCGACTATGTGCATTTCTCTGACACCTATAAAGGCGAGAAAGGCGAGCTGGACCTGAACTACTACGTGCTGCGCGACAACCTGGAAAAGGCGAAAAAGCAGTTCACGCAGACTAACCAAATGCTACAGGCCTTCGAGCACTGGTTCGGCCCCTACCCTTTTTATGAAGACGGCTTTAAACTGGTGGAGGTGCCTTACCTAGGCATGGAGCACCAAAGCTCTGTTACTTATGGCAACGGCTACCAGAACGGTTACCTCGGCCGCGATTTGAGCGGCACCGGCTGGGGGCTGAAGTTCGACTACATTATTGTGCATGAAGCCGGCCACGAGTGGTTTGCCAACAACATCACCTACAAGGATATTGCCGACATGTGGATCCACGAGAGCTTTACCGACTACTCCGAATCGCTTTTCCTGGACTACCACTACGGCACCCAGGCTGCCAATGAGTATATCATCGGCCTGCGCAAGAACATCCGAAACGACCGCCCCATTATCGGCAAGTATGATGTGAACTACCCTGGCTCGGGAGATATGTACTTTAAAGGAGCCAACATGCTCCACACGCTCCGCCAGGTAGTAAACGACGATGAGAAGTGGCGCAGCATCCTGCGTGGCCTCAACAAAGAGTTTTACCACCAGACGGTCACGACACAGCAAATTGAAATCTACCTGAGCCAGCAGGTGGGCCGCGATCTGGCGCCGGTGTTCGACCAGTATCTGCGCGACGTGCGCATCCCGAGGTTTGAGTATAAGCAGGACGGCAAGAAGCTGCAGTACCGTTGGGCTAACACCGTGGAGAATTTCGACATGCCTGTGAAAGTAACCCTGAACGGCCAGGAGCAGTGGCTGGAGCCAACTACCCAGTGGCAGGAGCTGAAAGCGAAGAAAAACGCTAAGCTGACGGTAGACCAGAACTTCTACGTGACATCTCAAAAACTAAAAGCAGCCTAATAAGCAGCTGCATAATTTTTATAAAAAGCCTCGGTTCCGCTTCAGGAGCCGGGGCTTTTTTTGTGTTCACTGGTCTACTTTTGCTGTTTACTGATCACATGGAGGTAATACACGTCTTTTTCCCGGCCCGGGTGAAAGTGATAGCTCCTTAGCTGCTGCAGGCGCAGGCTATCCTGCGCCACCTGATCTGCCTCCAGCGGCTGTCGGGAGAACACCGCCGCCGGCAGCCGCTCCGGTAGTTGAAGGCGCCCTTGTTTCACCCGCAGCGTGTCCACCGGCCGCCCTACTTCCCAAACATAGATCGGGCTCATCCCATCCACCGCATAGAGTGGCAGCTGCTGCACCGCCTGCAGTTGCCGTACGCTGGCCAGGGGCTGGTACCTAGTGTTCCGGCGCTGCGCGATGTCTTTCAGGGGCATCAGAAAAACCACCGCCACGGCATGCAGCACCACCACCGCCAGAAACAAGGCAGGCAGTTGCCTTTTTGCCCAATAGCGCAGCATCAGAATGCCTAAGCCAGCAAATACCAGAAACGCAGCGGCAAGTGTGAAGGCACCGACCTCCGTTTTCTCAACGTGAAACCACAGCAGGGCGAAAGGCAAGGCGAAAGCAATGGCCGCCCACAGCACTGCGTTTACCTGCACGACACGCCACTCCCATACGTTATACTTCTCATCGCGCAGGGCATCCAGCAAATACCGCACATAAAAAGAAGTGAGTAAAGCCAGCGGCGGCACCAGCGGCAACAGGTAGCGATCCTTCTTCTCGGTTACCAGCGACAGCAGCAGCAGGCACGCCCATACCCACGCCATCAAAAATTTGGCGTTGCCATACTTGTTAATGCGCCTTGCGGCATAAGAGCCGGCCAACGCCAGCGCCGCAAACAGCAGCCATACGCCTGCCTGCCCTAAAAAGCCCCAGTAAAACCAGAAAGGCTGCGGGTGGCGGTTCAGCCAGGAGCTTGATTCTGTCGAGATGACCGCCTGAAAGGCGTTAGGCACAGAGAAGAAGACATAGAGCGGCCAGGGCAGGCACACAGCGGCGCAAGCGATCAGCGTCAGCAGCAGGCCTTTGCCGCTGATGCTACGCCAGCCATACCCATAGCTGTAGGCCAGCAGGTAAGGCAACAGCATGGCGTAAAACGAAACAGGCCCCTTGCTCATGAACGATAGCCCCAGCATCACCCCGCCCCACAAGTATAAGCTATACTTTACCTGCGCGCCGGAAAAGGCCCGGTGCAGCAGCCAGATGCCCCCCAGCATAAAGCTGTGGCAGAAAATGTCCCAGGTAGCCTGGCGGCCATAGTCGAAGAAGCCGATGCAGGAAATAAGGATAGCAGCTGACCAGAAGGGCAGTTGTTTGTCTTTGGTGAGTTGGCGGGCCAGGAGGAACTGGAACAGCACCAATAGGGTGGCCATGAGCGCGGCAGGCAGGCGCAAGGCCGTCAGGTTCTCCACGCCTCCGAAAGCCAGGCCAGAGAGCGCCGACAGCCAGGTAGGCAGCGGCGGCTTGGCCAGGCGCAGGTACCCGTTCATGGTGGGCAGCAGCCACTCCCCCTCCTGCGCCATCTCGCGAGCCGTTATAAAATTGCGCGCCTCCATCAGGCCAGGAGAACCGGCTCCTGCCGTCAGCCAGAAACTAAATATACATAGTGAAAGCAGCACCAGCAATTGAAAGGCAGGGTTTTCCAGCAGACGCTCCCGCTCCCCCGACAAGGGATAAGCGATGGATTTTAACTCAGGCATATTACTTTCAGAAGTATGATCAGACAATAAACCAAAAGGCATACCTGCCTTTCACCACCGCAAAGTATCATTATTTTTGCCAAACCACCCTCTTCATCACAGTTTATACTAGAAGAACTTGCGGCTTTACAAAGTATAAATTTCAATCCTTCCTTCGAGGCTGCGGCCGCTGCTGTGTTAATTTAGCATAGATTTTATACTTTAGCTAAACGAACAAACGCTATTCCTGATGCGCCTGCTGCTCCCGTTTCTGTTGCTCCTGATGCTTTGCCTGCCAAAGCCCGCCTACGCCCAACATACATACCTGCTGCTAAAGCCCGACCGCCTATTTGACGGGGAGGCAATGCATGCGCAGTGGCAGGTACTGGTAAAGGATGATAAAATTGAGAAGGTGGGGCCGCACCTGCAGGCACCAGCAGGCGCCAAAATAGTTGAGTTGCCGGGTACCACGCTGCTGCCGGGCCTCATCGAAGGGCATAGCCACCTGTTTCTGCACCCTTACAACGAGACACCCTGGAATGATCAGGTACTGAAAGAGTCGCGGGCGGAGCGGGTAGCACGGGCCACGGTACATGCCAAGAACACCCTGCTGGCAGGCTTTACCACCGTGCGCGACCTTGGCTCTGAGGGGGCTGGCTATGATGACGTGGGGCTTAAGCAGGCAATAGAAAAAGGCGTAGTTCCTGGCCCGCGCATGCTGATTGCGACCAGGGCCATTGTGGCAACGGGCAGCTATGGCCCTAAAAACCTGAGCTATGATATTGAAGTGCCCTTAGGGGCCGCCGAGGCCGATGGCGTGGAGGGGCTGACCAAAGAGGTGCGCGAGCAGATCGGGCACGGCGCCGACATCATTAAAGTATACGCCGATTACCGCTGGGGCCCGAACGGGGAGGCCGCCCCCACTTTTACGCTGGCAGAATTGCAGCAGGTGGTCGCCATCGCCAGGAGCAGCGGCCGCCCGGTAGTAGCACACGCCTCCACGCCGGAGGGCATGCGCCGCGCTATTTTAGCCGGGGTCTCCACCATCGAGCACGGCGACGGCGCCACACCGGAGATCTTCCGACTCATGAAAAAACATAACGTCGCCTTCTGCCCCACCCTGGCCGCCGGGGATGCCATTACCCAGTACAGTGGCTGGCGCAAGGGCCAGGAGCCGGAGCCCGAGCGCATCCGGCAAAAGCGCGAAAGCTTTAAAGCCGCCCTCGATGCCGGCGTAACCCTTTGCATGGGGGGCGATGTGGGTGTTTTCACACACGGCGACAACGCCCGCGAGATGGAGATGATGGTAAACTACGGAATGCAGCCGCTGCAGGTGCTGCGCTCCGCTACATCCGTGAACGCCGACGTATTTGGCCTTGCCGCAAAAGTGGGCCGCCTCCAGCCGGGCCTGCTGGCTGACCTGGTGGCCGTTTCCGGTGATCCCTCCAAGGAGATCGGGCAGCTGCGGGAGGTACAGCTCGTGGTAAAAGGCGGTAAAATTATTTCTGATTAAAGCTGTGTCGGCAGCGGCTCCTGCCCTTGGCCGCCACTGTAAAAGCGCGTGGTTGGGTAGGCAAACTGAATGTCGGGGGCAGCCAGGAACTTTGTCAGCACATCCTCCCAGATCAGGTGTTCGCTTTGGCGGCGGCGCGTCAGGCTGCACACATAGCGCATGGTCAGCTCGATGCCGTTCTCGCGCACTGCCGTGAAAAGCTTAGGCTCCATGCTGTCGTAAAAGATCAGGTGCTGCTGCGTTTGCCGCTTTAATTGCACCAAGGCCGCCTCGCTCAGCTGCTCAGCGTGCGCCTGCATCACCTCCCAAAGTATACTTTTCGCTTTCTGCCAGTTGCTTTCGAACGTTACCCGCACCGGCACCTCCTGCCACACAAAGGGGAAGCCAAAGTTATAGTTGGCCTGGGGCTCGGTAAACACCTTCAGGTTGGGCACGTTCACTACCCTGCCTGTCGCCTGGTCGGCTTTTACCCAGCCCTGCAGCTCGTTCAGCGAAAACTGAAAAAGCCGTATGTCGATCACATCGCCCACATAGTCGCCTATCTGCACGCGGTCGCCGATATGGAAAGGGCGCTTCCAGATAATGAAAACCCAACCGGCTATGTTTAGCACCGGCTCGCGCAGGGCCAGTACCAAACCCGCCGACAGCAGGCCCAGAAAGGTAGCGATAGAACGGAACCCATCAAACCAGATGTAGGACAGCAGGATGAGCGTGAGGACGGTTATGGTATAGTTTGCCGCTTTGCGCCACTGGTACTTTTTCCGAAGGTCTGCCTGCTGCCTGTGTATGAAGCGCTGCACAAAAAGGCTAAGCAGCCACACACCCCCTATGACTAGTAGTGAGTGGAGAAGATCAGCCAAAAATTCTTGGGTGAGGCCGGTATGGGCAGCAAGCCAGTGGATAAAATTGCGCATGTGTGGTTTTTTTTCTGCTTACGGATAAAACATCATGCTGTGTTCCACAAGGCTTTGCCCTCGCGCCTCTGCTAAAGTGAGTGAGGGCAAACATACGCTATCAGCCTCATTATAAGTTATTGCCGAACAAATCGCTTTTTAATCGGTTGAAGAACTGACAGCGAAACACGGCACTTGCTGTTTTAACACGGATTTAGTGCAACCAAGTATCCTTTTAATTGTATATTAATCTTTCTAAATTTGGCCTCCGCATGGGTTGCCACGCTGATTGCTTGCTCACCAACCGGAACCTGATGTGGCGCAGTGCTTTATTAAAGTTCGCATGGAAGAGTTGGACATTTGGAATAGGTTTAGAGAAGGCAGTGAGGAAGACTTCACCCTCTTGTACAGGCGCTATGCTCCCGTGATGCTCCGTTATGGCCAACGCCTCGTCAGCGACCCCGACATGATAAAGGACGCGATCCAACAGGTTTTCTTTCAGGTCTGGAAAAGCCGGCAAAACTTGTCGACCCCTCCAAGTATAAAAAACTATCTCCTGAAGGCTTTCCGCTGTGAATTGGGTAAAAAGTCTTCCTTCAAAAGCAGGTATGAGCCCCTCTCCGATGAAACGAAAATAGGCACGGAGGGATCCTATGAAGCGGCCCTGATCAATTTACAGTCGATGGAGTATGACCGGGAAAGGCTGCACCAGCTGCTATCGAGGCTGCCGGAGCGGCAGCGAGAGGTCATTTTTCTGAAATATTACACGGGCCTGCAGTACGAGGAGATTTCCGACGTGATGGGCATAGACCAGAAATCGGTTTACAAGCTCACCTATAAAGCGATCGATAAGCTGCACCAATTATTTCATGCTACCCCTCAGGAGGAAAAGACCTCTATACGCAAACGTGTGCGTAATTTGGCAAACAGCCTGAGCGCCACCGCTGAAGAGCCCGCACTCCCCATAAAGCCTGTAGCCCCTACCGGCACCCTTGCCCTCAGCTAAGGGATAAATGCGTGATTACACCCTTTTTCTGCTGCATTTCTAGCAGAAACCCCCTATCTTGAAAAGTTTTTACAAGCGTACGCACACTTTATAGCCGGACTTTGCTGCTAAGCCAGGTACGGCCGGGTCTGCCGCAACAGAAATACACGAAAATGACGATACAGAAATCAGCCTTTGGCACAACACCGGATGGAGTGGAAACCAGCCTCTATACTTTGCAGAACCGCCATGGCCTGAGGGTAAAAATCACCAACTATGGCGCTATCGTTACCTCCATACTTACCCCGGACGTGCAGGGCAAGCCAGGGGACGTAGTGCTTGGCTTCGAGAGGCTGGCTGATTATATCCCGAACGGGCCATACCTGGGAGCCGTTGTGGGGAGGTATGGCAACCGAATTGCCCACGGCAGGTTTACGCTGGACGGACAGGAGTACCGACTGGCCACTAACAACGGCCCTAACCACCTGCACGGCGGCAACGAAGGCTTCAACACCAAAGTATGGCAAGCAGAGGAACTGCCCGAGGAAAACGCCCTGAAACTATCTTACCGCAGCCCCGATGGCGAAGAAGGCTATCCCGGTAACCTGGAGGTGACCGTGGTGTATGCGTTGACTGACGACAACGGGCTAGAAATCGATTATACTGCCACGACAGACAAAGCCACCCCGGTCAACCTGACCAACCACAGCTACTTTAACCTGTCGGCTGGCAAAGCAGACAGCATCCGCGACCATGTGATTCAGCTAAACGCAACCCGGTATGTGCCCGTAGACGATAGCTCCATCCCGACAGGGGAACTGGCGGACGTGGCCGGCACGGTGATGGACCTGAGACAGCCGCAGCGCATCGGCCAAAACCTGGACCAGGTGCCGGGAGGCTACGACCATACTTATGTGCTGGGCCAGCAACCCGGGCAGATGGCCAGGGCCGCCGAGGTGTACGAGCCGCTATCAGGGCGCGTGCTGGAGGTCTTCACCACCCAGCCCGGCGTGCAGTTTTACACCGGCAATTTCCTGGATGGCAGCCTGACAGGCAAGCATGGACATACATATACCAAACACTATGGCTTTTGCCTGGAAACGCAGCATTTCCCGGACTCGCCCAACCAGCCGAACTTTCCATCCACTATCCTGAGGCCGGGCCAGACGTACCGGCAGCGCACTATTTACAGGTTCTCTACTAGAGCGCCCCAACACGAGGCATAAAAGAATAGCGCAAAGCTGAGCACCTTCATTGCATAAATTCCTAATACTTTAATACAGACTACTATGGCCGGTACTACCCCTACCGATATTACATCCGCCGCCAAGCAAACGGGAGGCGCGGTTACTAAAAATTACACAGGCCCGCTTGTTACCGTAACGATGCTCTTCTTTATGTGGGGCTTCATCACATGCCTGAACGATATCCTCATCCCGAAGCTGCAGCAGGTGTTTACCCTGGAGCTGTGGCAGGCGATGCTTATCCAGACGGCTTTCTTCGGGGCCTACTTTATCATTTCGCTGCTATACTTTATACTTTCCATCACCAAGGGAGACCCCATTCTCCGGATTGGGTATAAGAACGGCATCATTGTCGGGCTGGTGGTTGCGGCCGTGGGTTGCGTGCTGTTCTACCCTGCCGCCAGCCTGCACAGCTATGGTTTCTTTTTGGGAGCCTTGTTTATACTTGCCTCCGGCATCACCGTGCTGCAGATTGCGGCCAACCCCTACGTGGCCATACTTGGTCCGCCAGACGGCGCTGCCAGCCGCCTGAACATGACGCAGGCCCTGAACTCTCTGGGCACCACCATTGCCCCGATCATCGGCGGTTACCTCATCTTCGGGGCGGTGAACGCCGCTGAAACAGGGGCCGAATCTGTAAAACTGCCTTACCTGGCCCTGGCGGGCATGCTGCTGGCTATCGCCTTGCTGATAAAAATCGCAAAACTGCCCCACATCCAGGGAGATGGTGAGATAAAGCCAGGCGCCGGGGCGCTGCAGTACCGCCACCTGGTGCTGGGCATCATCTGTATTTTTGCCTATGTGGGCGGTGAGGTTGCCATTGGCAGCACGCTCATCAATTTCTTTAAATTGCCGCACATTGCCGGGCTAGAGGAAGCGGAGGCAGGTCACTTTCTGGCCTTTTACTGGGGCGGTGCCATGGTAGGCCGCTTCTTCGGCGCCGTGGCGCTGTCCGAGATGAAAAACGCCAACCGCAAATACCTGATCATTGCCGGCATCGCCGCTATTGTTTTCGGTTTGCTATACTTTGCCTACGGCTTGAACGAGGCCCTTATCGCCCTGGGCCTGATCGCCCTGAACTTTGCCATGCTTATGGTGGGCCGCTTTATCCCGAACCGTACGCTGGGCTTTTTTGCGGCTACCGTAGTGGTGCTGCTGCTCATTACCAGCTTTGCGACAGGCGCAGTGGCCATGTGGTCCGCCATCGCAATCGGCCTTTTCAACTCCATCATGTTCCCAACCATTTTTACGCTGGCCATTAAAGGGCTGGGCGTGCACACCAGCCAGGGCTCCTCTTTGCTGGTGATGGCCATTGTGGGCGGCGCCGTGATGCCACCGCTGCAAGGTGCCGTGGCCGACTTTAGCGGCAATCTGCAGCTCTCGTTCCTGGTGCCGCTGGCTTGCTACCTCTACATCATGTACTATGGCTTTGCAGGGTCAAAAGTGCAAGAAGAGGCGGTGTCGTAGTTTTAGGTTTCGTCTCTGAAAGTATATAAGGCTGGCCTGTTCGTTCAGGTCAGCCTTTTTTCATGTGTTGCCGCCCCTAACGTAGCTTAGCCTCTTACGCAGAATTGTTTATATTTCGGAATCGGTAGCCAAAGTATACTTTTGTGCTTCCACTTACAGTTTTTATATAGTCCCTCTGGCCTTTCTATGAAACATTGCCTCCTCACTTTGCTGCTTCTGCTTAGCGCCCTTGCCCCGGAGAAACTGGCGGCACAGGCACAGCATGCCGGCAGGCGCCCCAAAATTGGGTTGGTGCTAAGTGGAGGAGGAGCCAAAGGCATGGCCCATATTGGTTTTCTGAAGGTGATGGAGGAGGCTGGCATCCGGCCCGATTACATCACCGGCACCAGCATCGGCAGCTTGGTAGGCGCCCTGTACGCCCTTGGCTACAGCGCCAGCCAAATAGAGGCCATTGCACTCGAGCAGGACTGGGAAATGCTGCTAAGCAACCAGGTGCCCCTGAACCAGATTGCGATGGAGGAAAAGGACTACTACGGCCGCTACCTGATGGAGCTGCCGGTAAATGGCCTGAAGATAAGCTTCCCCAGCGGCCTGATAGAAGGCCAGGCCCTGAACAACCTCCTCATCAGGCTCACGCGCGGCGCGCACGGCATCCAGGACTTTAACCACCTGCCTACCCCCTTTGCCTGCGTTGCCACCGACCTGGCCACCGGCGAGAAGGTGGTGCTGCGGCAAGGTTTCCTGCCCGAGGCGATGCGCGCCAGCATGGCCATTCCCACTGTTTTTACGCCGATTAAAATTGATGGCCGCGTGTTGGTTGACGGTGGCCTGGTGCAGAACTTCCCGGTGCAGGAGGCGCTGGACATGGGGGCTGACTACGTGATTGGCGTAAATGTGGGCAGTGGCCTGGAGCCGGAAAAAAACTTAAACTCTATGCTGGATGTGCTGGTGCAGGCAACCTTTTTTACCAGCGCCTCTAACCTGGAAAGCGAGAAGAAAAAAACTGATTTTCTGGTGGATATCTTACCTGCTTTAGAGGGCAAGTATAGCACCGGCAGTTTTACAGACACCGAAGAGATCATCCATATTGGAGAGCAGGTGGCACGGCAGTATGGCGATAGCTTAAGGGCCCTGGCGGTATACTTTAAATCGTTTCAGGAGCCCATGCACCGCCCTGCCATCAGCAACCTGCAGGATTCTGTGCGGATCTCCCGCCTTACCATTAGCGGCTCCAGCACCATGCCCCGGCGCATCGTGCGCCGCCGGCTGCGCCTCAACGAGCAGGAGACAACCACCATCAGCGGCATCGAAGACCGTATCGAGATCCTGTACGGCACCGGGCACTTTAACAAAGTATCCTATGCCATGCTGCCGGCTGATAGTGGCCACCATGTACAGATCAACATGGAGGAAGCAGCCAAGGGAGTGCTTAAGACGGCCATTTTTTATGACTCTGAGAACCGGGCCGGGGCCACGGTGCATTTTATGCGGCGTAACCTGTTTTGGGAGGGCTCCCGGTTTGTAGCTGAGGTGGACCTGGGGCAGAACATCCGCAGCGATGTAAACTACCTGAAGTACATGGGCTACAGGAATCAGATTGCCGCCAAACTGGCCAGCCAGTATTATAGCAACGATATTTCGCTTTTTAACACCAGTGGCAGCAAGGTGGCTATATTGCAGCAAAACATGAACTTGGCGACGCTAGGCTGGCAAACTACCACCAATAACACGTTTACTCTGGGCCAGCAGCTGGAGTATAAACTGGCGCGCCTGTACCCGAAAGTGGCCGGGCAACTGAACCTGGATTCTGTTACGATGAACGTGAACGCCCTGGAGCAGCTGAAGGTCCGAAACTGGTCGTTTTCTACATTTTTCAGGCTGAACACGTTTAACCGCCACTTCTACCCTACCCGCGGCTGGAAAGCGGCCTTACTGGGCAGCTACGTGTTTGGGCAACGCACCACTGTTCGCGCCAATGAGGGCTACGCCTCGCTGCAGCAGGCGTTGGCGCGCCGCAATCCTGACCCATACTTTAAAGTAGCATTGAAAGCCGATGGGGCCGTGCCGCTGCGCCGGAACCTGAGCCTGATGCTGCGGCAAGGCCTGGTGATGTATACGACAAACGATCTGCTAATTGGGGAGGAGATGTTGGTGGGTGGCTATACGTCGGTATTGCCCAACATGCTGGAGTACCGGGCGGCCGAGCCTTTTGCCTATTCTACAGACAATCTCTTGTATACCGGCGTAGGGCTGCAGGCCGCGCTGCGAAAAAAACTATACCTGCAGGCTAGCTCCACCCTCCTCAACACAAGCGTGCTGAACGGCTACCGGACGCTGCGGGGCAAAAGCACCCGGATTGGCTACAGCGCCACCTTAGGCTACCTTACCCACTTTGGCCCCCTCTCAGTGGGGCTGGCGCATGAAAAGCACGCTGATTGGCGCGGTTTTATCAGCCTGGGTTTCCGGCTGCCTTAGCGCACCAAACCGTGGCGATGGATCTAATATACTGGGATTATAAACTGCCAGGCAGTTACTCCTGCACTTTGTCCAGGGTTTTGCGCTTCTGGCTCTTTACCTGTTTAAAGTGGCTTGGTGTAAGGCCGGTTACTTTCTTAAACTGACTGGAGAGGTGCGCCACGCTGCTGTAGCCCAGTTGGTAGGCAATCTCTTTCAGGCTCAGCTCATCATACACCAGCAGCTCCTTTACCCGCTCAATGCGCTGCAGGATTAGGTACTTTTCAATGGTGGTGCCCTCAAAAGAAGAGAACAGTGAGCTAATGTAGTTATAGTCCAGTCCTACTTTCTCGGCAATGTAATCCGACGTGTTGATGTGCAGGTCGTGCTCACCGGCCTGGTGCACCAACTCTATGATGGCCAGCTTTACCTTCTCAATCAGCTGGGTTTTACGATCATCCAGCAACTCAAAGCCATTGCTTTCCAGCACCTCGCGCAGCTGCTCCAGGTTCGGCTCCTTGTCGCCTGCGGCAATCTCCGCCTCCCCCAGCCCAACCTGCAGCACCTGGTAGCCCAGCTTCTGCAGCTCCTCGGCCACTACGCGCTTGCAGCGGTCGCACACCATGTTTTTGATATAGATTTTTTTACTTGCCATATACTTTTACATTGTCCGTTGTCCGGGTCTGACAAACCAAAGAAACAGAATCTCCTGCACATCTGAACACCGACGCAGGATGTTATTTTCATCTTATACTTGCAGGCAATGTTGCTTCTCTATTACCTCTACAACCAGTCCAGGTGCAGGGAACACAAAACCTCACCGTCAATCTTCTATCAGGATGCCGAACTTACCCATGCGGTAATCGCGCATAGCCTGCATCAGTTCTGTCTGGTTGTTCATCACGAAAGGCCCATGCTTGGCTACAGGTTCGTTCAGGGGCTCGCCGGCCAGCAGCAGAGCACGCGTGTCTGCTTTGGCCGTCAGCTGCACGCTGTCTCCATCCTGGTTGAATATTACTTGGTGCAGCCCTTCTACTAAACCATAGCCCGCTACCTGCACAGCGCCGTCCAGCAAGTATAAAAATGCGTTATAAGTCTGCGGGATCGGGAAAGTATAGCTGGCACCGGCCTTCATCTCCAGTCGCAGCACCAGCAACGGCGATTTGGCTTTGATAGGCCCCCTCACCTGCTCCAATGCGCCGGCCACCACTTGTATTCCCACCCCTTCGGCAGTTACGGTGGGCGTGTCAGCGGCCGTAAGCGGAAAGTACTCCGGCTGGTCCATTTTATGAGCTGCGGGCGTGTTTACCCAAAGCTGCACGATCTCCTGCACCCCTCCCCGCTCCAGGATATCCTTTGGGGGCCGCTCGCTGTGCACAATACCCCGCCCCGCGTTCATCCATTGGGTGCCGCCCTCATATACTACGCTGTTATTGCCCCTGGAGTCGCGGTGGTGCACCCCGCCACGGTACACGAACGTAACCGGCGAAAAGCCCCGGTGCGGATGCGGCGCCACGCCTGTTTTGTGGGGTACCACGTGCTCGGGCATGTTGGCTAGGTGGTGGTGCAGCAGCAGGAACGGGTCCACCTGGTCTACCAGCTGCGTCGGGAAAGGCTGCCGCACCGGCATCCCATCCATATCAATGGTCTCGGCGAAAAGCTGGCGGGCTACTGTTCTGTTTTTCATTGTAGGTCTGGTTATACAAATATAAACAGGATCCGGAACCGGAAGTTTGTAGTTGCTGTAAAAACAGCGCAGCACCTGCTGAATGCCAGGTGCTGCGCTGTTTTGTTACCAGTTGGGGTCTTCATTTCTGTAGCCGCCCCTGTCGGTACGGCCGCTCCCCCGGCCCCAGTAGCTTTGCCGCTCGCGTGGGTTTCGGTCGTTGCCCAGGTAGTTTGGCTCGCCCCGGTCGGTGTGGGTGCTTCTGTCGGGGTGCATAGATGCGTTGCTGTGGCCACCGCCGTATCCCGAAGAGGAGACATCGTGCCGGGCATTTCCGCCGCCCCCGCTCATGGCCCCATACTCCGGAGCCCCTCCAAAACTGCCGTGGGCACTGTAGTTCGCGCCTCCAAAGGCCGAGCCGCTGTAGCCGCCCATTCTGCCGGTGCCATATCCTTGCTGCGCGCGTCGTTCCCGCTCCATGCCCTCTCTCCTGTGGTGCTCAGGGCCTGCGGAGCTGCCAAAGCTGCTATAGCCATACCCTTGCCTGATATCATCTAAGTCGTGGCTGCGGCGGCGCGAGTGGCTGTAATAGTTGTCTTCCATGTCATGGTCACGGCTTGGGTAATTTTCGAACCGGTGGGTATCAAAGTCGCGCCTGTCGCGGAAGTCCTGCGCGTTGTTTCCGTTACGGTAGCGGTTCTGATAGTCTCGCCCAAAGTCGCCGTCGCGGGTGTCGCGGTCAAAATCTCTTCTAAAGTTGGCGGCTCCCAGGCCACCATGATAATATTTATCTTCTTGTTCGTCTCTCATAGCTTTTTACGTTAAATTCATACATTGCTTCGCTTTTTAACGAAGTTCCGAAGCGGCGGTTATCCTGATAGAAGATGTATAAACAGAAGGCCCGCCGAATGGCGGGCCTTCTTGAGTTCTTTTTTGCGGCACTAACCTTAGCGCCGGCGGCCATCGTTTTCGCTGTACATCCTTTGGTTTGGCGACCTGAACCGGGGCCGCTCTTCCTGGAGCGCGGGCCTGCTACCAAGCACATTGCTCGCTCTGTCTTTGTCGCGGGTGTTGTAGGTTGCCGCGCCTTTGCCTTCGCGGGCATAGCCGTAGTTATAATCCATAAAGTTGGTGTAAGCGCGGCTGCCGGCAAAGCTGCCGTATGTAGGGCGGTTGCTGTAGTCGGGGAACTCCTCGTACTCTACTTCCCGGCTGGCATTCTGCCTTTTTTCCTTGCCGCCACCTCCAAAGGTAGAAGCGCTAAACTGCCCACGGGCATAGTCGTTGGCGAAGCTCTGGGTGCCATAGTAGTCGTTACCTCGCATACTGCCGTGGTCACGGCCATAGTATAGCGGCCAGTCTTCTTTTTCCCTTAAGGATGTAGGCGCTGGTTTACTGGCACTTTGCCCCCCAAAAGCCTTGCTCTGATTTGAATAGTTTGAGTCCATGTGGATGCGCAATTATAAGTTCTACCTACTCTTTTAAACGTCCTATACGGCAGCTTGTTCTGCTACTTACTCTTTAATTTGGGCATTCTACCCTTATTTTTTTAGTATTCAATCTATATATATTCCCTATATTGATCGCGTAGCGCTCTATTTACGTATGCTATAGGATCTTTTTGCTGCTATGCTTCTATTAAAAGCAGATAAAGATTGCAGCGATTTTACGTTCTGCCTGCTGTGAACCATCATCTTGTGCCTGGGGTATACTTCAACTAAAAAGTTAATGGAGTATCAGATTCACATTGACACATCCGGCTGGCATTACAAACACTGGGTGGGCACCTTTTACCCGGCAGGAACCTCGCAGCGGGAGTTTACCGGGTACTACACGCGCTTGTTCCGTACGGTGGAAATCAACAACTCGTTCTGTGAACTACCGCTACCTTGAAGGGGTCGCGGCTTGGTAAGCAACGCTCAGTCTATTGACTCACGTTAACGCTTGCAGGTTGGTTCCTCAACCCGAATGCCTTTATATTTATCGCTGCATTCACATCCCTGTCGTGAGTGGTTGCGCATTTAACGCACGTCCACTCACGATGATGCAGCTTCAACTCCTGCTGGATAGCACCGCAGGCAGAGCATAACTTGCTACTTGGTTCGAATCTACCGATGTACTTAATATTCTTACCATACCACTCAGCCTTGTAGTTCAGCATTGTCTCGAACTTGTGCCACCCGACCTCACCGATAGCCAGCGCCAGCTTGCGGTTCTTCATCATACCGGCAATGTTGAGGTCTTCCAAAACCACCGTATCATACTGCTTGATTAACTGTGTGGATACTTTGTGCAGGTAGTCCTCACGCTGGTTGGCTATGCGCTCGTGCAGCCTGGCAACGACCAGCTTCTGTTTGTGGTAGTTACTGGATTGCGCTTTGACGCCTTTCCTGAACCTACGGCTCAGGGTGCGTTGTTCGGTTCTTAACCTTTTCAGGTTGGTTCTCAGCGTTCTGATATTCTCGAAAGAGGAGCCAGCAGATAGCGTGGCAAAGGACCTTACGCCCATATCCACTCCAACCGTTGTCTCTTCGTTCACTGGTTTCTTCGCCGGCATGCTCGCTTGGTTCTCGACAAGGATGCTCACGAAGTACCTGCCCGTGTTGGTCTTGCTGACCGTAACGGTTTTAATCTGGCCCTCAAACTTTCGGTGCAGTACCGCAGATACGTTTTTGAGTTTAGGGAGGAAGACGGTGTTGTGCTCGAAGTCTACCCTCACGCCTTGCGGAAACTGAATGGATTGTTTGCTGTACCTGTTCTTGAACCTGGGAAAGCCACCGCCCTTAAAGAAAGAGGAGTAGGCCTTGTCAAGGTTCCTGAGTGACATCTGCAAGGTCTGCGAAGGGCATTCAGTCAGCCACGAGGCATCGGTGTCTTTCAACTCCTTCAACTGATTTACAAGGTCGATGCAGCTCAGGTTTTTCCTGGCTTGCAGCCAAGCCGCTATCTTTGTTTCCAGTCCCAGGTTATACACGAAGCGGCAGCTGCCAAAGAACCTTTGGAGCTGTTCCTGCTGCTCAGGCGTAGGCAGCATTGCGTATTTGTAGGACCTCAGCATGTGTGCACAAAGATACGCTATTTAGAGTTACAACAGGCTGTCTACAAGCACGTTTATTGTACGGTGGCAGGAAAAAGGCCTCCCTCTCCCAAAACCATTCTAAGTTCATGATGAAGCTACTTTTCGCATGTGTGGTCAGGTACCGAAAGAAGCTGTTGAACGGTTCTATCCCTGACGACCCGTGGCAGAATATCCAGGAGGCAAGCCAGCAGAAAGGCTATCGCGTTGACGCTATGCAGCGCGATGGTAACCACCTGCATGTTATGCTTTGACATTGGCCCCATGGTTTCAGCGTTGGATGTATCTCACCAGCTAAAACAAATCAGCACGTACAGGATTTACAAGAAGTACCGAAGCTACCTGAAAAATCATTTCTGGAAAGAACACACTGTGGTCTGATGGTAAATCGGCTGCTCAGCTGGTGAGGCCAGCAACGAGATTATCCAAAAGTCAGGGGGTGGCTGAACGTGGTAGTGTTCGTTTACATGAGGGTGTCTTGAAAGGGATCGGGGTTTTAAGCTCAAATTGATAAATTACCCTCTCCGTTCCACTTTTGCCAACTGGCGCAAGTCCGTGCCTCCGGATTATATCTTTTCGGTAAAGGCCAGCCGCTACATCACACACATGAAAAGCTGCTGGACCCGCAGGAGCCCCTCCTTCGATTCTTCGAAGCGGCCAACGCGCTGGAGCATACGTTGGGACCTATACTTTTTCAACTGCCACCGGGGTGGAAAGTTAACGGTGCACGGCTGCGCGATTTTCTGGCTCACCTGCCACCCTACTTCAAGTATACTTTTGAATTCAGGCACGCCAGCTGGTACATGCCGGAAGTTTTAGACATGCTCCGAAAACATAATGCCGCTTTTTGTATTTATGAACTGGACGGGCACATGTCGCCGCTGCACGTTACCGCAGATTTTGTGTATGTGCGCCTGCACGGTCCTAACGGAAAGTATGCCGGCTCCTATTCGGAGGAGGCACTGCAGTGGTGGGCGCAGCAGTGCCTAGGGTGGCAGCGGAAGGGCTTGCAAGTATACCTTTACTTCGACAACGATCAGCTGGGCTACGCCGCTTTCAACGCCCTGCGGCTGCAGGAGCTTGTGCAGGCAAAACAAATATAAAGCCCGGTGCTAGAATGGCACTTTTTTCACTTAAAAACCTTATAAAAACTTATGGAAGCTGCCGCATGGTGGCTACCTTTACCCCAGTAGTTTAACATTAATCCAACTAAAAACCATGGATAACATAACAACGGATATATGCATTGTGGGCGCGGGCCCGGTGGGGCTGTTTGCCGTGTTTGAGGCAGGCCTTCTCAAGATGCGTTGCCACGTGGTAGACGCGCTTCCTGCCGTTGGCGGGCAGCTGTCTGAGATATACCCTAAAAAACCGATCTATGATATACCCGGTTTCCCGGAAGTGCTGGCCGGCGACCTGGTAAAGAACCTGGAGCAGCAGATTGCACCATTTCACCCAACCTTTACGCTGGGTGAGCGCGTGGAGGACCTGGAGAAACAGGAGGACGGCTCTTTTATCGTCCGTACGGTGGAGGGCACCGAGATAGCCTGTAAGGTGGTGGTGATAGCTGGCGGGCTTGGCTCATTTGAGCCGCGCAAGCCTGCTATCGAGCGCCTGGAGAAGTATGAGAAGAAAGGCGTGGAGTACATGGTGCGCGACCCCGAGGTTTTCCGGGACAAGCGCGTGGTGCTGGCCGGCGGCGGCGACTCTGCCCTCGACTGGACGATATACCTGGCTGGCTTGTGCAAAGAGCTCACACTGGTGCACCGCGGCACTTCATTCCGGGGCGCGCCCGAGTCGGCGGCCAAGGTGGTCAGTATGGCAGAAGAAGGCCAGATCAAGCTCATCCTGAAATCGAACGTATCAGAGGTGCAAGGCGAAGAAGCGCTGGAGGCAGTTACCGTGATGGTAGACAACAAGGAGCCTTACCGCATCGACACCGACTATTTTATCCCGCTCTTCGGTCTGGTGCCAAAGCTAGGCCCGATCGAGAACTGGGGCCTGGAGCTGGACAAGAACGCCATCGTGGTAAACACAGAGGACTACTCCACTAACATACCGGGCGTATACGCCATCGGCGACATCAACACCTATCCTGGCAAGCTCAAGCTTATCCTTTGCGGCTTCCACGAGTCTGCCCTGATGGCCCAGAGCGCCTACAACATCATTTACCCGGATAAAAAATTTGTATTGAAGTATACCACCGTTAACGGTATACAGGAACTACAGTAACAGAAATGAAAGACGCAATTAATATATATGTAGAGCAGGAAAACGGCGAGCGCGTGGAGCTGGAGGCCCCGCTGGACATGAACCTATCGGTCATGGAAGTGCTGAAAGCAAACGAGTTTCCGATACAGGCGGTTTGCGGCGGGATGGCCATTTGCGCCACCTGCCATGTAGAGGTACTGCAAAGCGGCGCCAGCGGCGAGCTGCCCGAGATGAACGACGATGAAGCCTACATGCTCGAAACGCTGCCACACGCTACTGACGCCAGCCGGCTTTCGTGCCAGCTACGCGTAAACCCCGACCTGGACGGGCTGGTGGTGCGCATTATGCCGGAGGCGTAGTTTATACTTCGGATTTTATACTTCGGGAAAAGGCGCTGCTGCGGTAGCGCCTTTTTCTTTTTTAGGAGGATATGGTTCGATACTTCCAATGATCCATATCTCCTCCTGCACCCTTGCCCATACAAGGCGGATATTTGTCTGTAGACCTCCCTCCCATTGTTAAGCGTTTACTGAGGCAAAATATACTTAAGGCCGCTTATAGCTCACCACCTTTACTTTCACCGTGTCTGCCAATGTGGGGTCTTTGTCAAAATTCACCCACCCCTCCCGCATCGACTCCTGCGGAGCAAACGGAAAGTCCAGGTCAGCCGTCTCAATGGCTTCCCCTCCTACCTGCACCTCCACCTCCAGCTTAACCTGCTCTGCGGTCTCACCGCCTTTGTTGTGCAGCACCACGCGGTAACGGTAAGGCGCGTACCGGCTGGGATCCGGGTAGCTCTCAGCTACCAAGTCCGGGGAGGAGGTTTTACGGTGATAGGTCTGGTACACCAGGTACCCGATGATACTGAGCACCAACAGCAAGCCCACGCTAAACACCAGCCACTCAAACCAGTTTTTACGGTCTTTGATATCGTTAATGTCCTCTTCTTGTTTTTGATCACCCATAAAAACAGCTTTATTTGATAAGCAGCCGACCTGCGGAGGCCCCCAGCGAGGTAAGTACGCCCAACGTTATACTTTGGCTAAAGCCCACCCAGAAACTTACGCCTGTAAACTTGCCGAAAAACCACAGCATGAAAGCCGCCGCCATCAACCCCACCAGGTAACTGATGCAAGTGTCGAAGATGAAGTTGTAGAGCTGCCCGGTGGTATTCTCCGTGGCTTTGCCTTTGATATCGCTAAAGTATAGAATGACGGCACTGAGCGTCAGGGACACCAGCGCCATCGTCAGGATATTGCCCGCCGTGGAGTCTAAGGCAATTTGAATCACCTCCTCGGTTGGCGCAACGTTGCCTCCTACCAAAATGGCCCCGCAGAGTGCCAGCACCGCGCTGCCCAACCTCGACCTGTAAAGGGAGTCCTTATGCTCCCGCTCCGCCTGCTCCTTCTGCCGCTGCTCTGTGAGCTGGTCTGCATCTGTGTCGCCCTCGTTTGCGCCCAACTGGGCCGTGCCCACCGACACGCCAATGGACACAGCCATGGCCTCAATGATCACCTTTCCCATCAACTCATCCGTAGACATCTGCCCGAACTCGATTTGGTTGAGCATGAGCAACACGGCAAACGAGAGTAGCAGGCCAATCCCCATCTCCTCCACCGAGTCCACCATCACGCTGCGCCACGACACATCGGGCCGCATGCCGGCAAAACGGTTATAGCCCAGCAACAGCAGGTAGGTAACGGCCACTAAGAGCAGCAGCTGCTGCGGTGAGGCCGTAAACCCGGCCCACCATACTTCCATCGTATACAGCAGCGGAAAACTGAACAGCAGGCCGCCTGTAATGCCTCGCGCATACTCCTTCAGCGACTGCCGCAGCGGCCGGTTATTGCTCGTTACCTTCTGTTTATGACTTATGCCCGCCACTCCTGAATATTTTGAGGCTTATACGGCTTTGTGGCAATTGGGGCTGCTTATATTATGGTTTATGATTGGACAGAAGTATGGGGAAGGCTAATTTACTTTGTTAGATATAAATATTTATATACTTTTATGATTACTAACTTTAATGAAAACAAACATGAAGAAACTTTTAGCTGCCGCAGTATTCACACTGCTTGGCACAGGTGCCTTTGCGCAGACGTCTCAGGGAACAGTTAAGTTATCCGGTTCACTTGGTTTCAACAGTACTAGCAGGGATGACAACATTAATCAAAAAAGCAACAGTTTTAACATTGGTCCATCAATAGGTTACTTTATAAAGGATAACTTAGCTGTAGGAATGGGGGCTGAGGTATTCGCGGGAAACTTCCGAATCAACAGAAATTTATTATGGAAATCACCCTGGCGGGCCTTACTCTTTCCCATTTAATGTTGAATCCACTACGAACGGGTATCACGTAAATCCATTTATCACAAAATACTTCAGCTTAACTGAGAAAATATTTTTTACAGGGAGCGGCTCTATTGGATTCGGCAAGTCGAAAACTATATCCGAGTATGAAGGCGATACACAAAATCGTGAGAGTATCAACAGCACCTTTAGGACAGGAGTGTCGCCGGGAATCTCTTTCTTTCCCACTTCCAAGTTTGGGTTGTCTGCCTCCTTTGGTTTCTTGGGCTATACTCAAAACAAGACTGAACTTAAACTTGAACAGAATACAGATTATAAAAACTCTGAGTTCGGACTGAATCTAAACAGCAGCTCTTTGAACTTTGGGCTAAGCTACTTCATCAGCCGCTAAGCAAGTATAACACCCACAAAAAAGGCCTGCGCAAGTATAGTTTGCGCAGGCCTTTATACTTTCTAAGTATGCTGTATACTTACCAGCCGCTGGCCAGCACGTCGGCAATGTGCATGGTTTTGATCGGCTTGTTCTGCTTTTTAATGTAGGCATCCAGGTGCATCAGGCAGCTGCTGTCGGTGGAGACGATGTAGTTGGCGCCGGTGGCGAGGGCATTGTCCACCTTCTGTTCGGCCATGGCCGAGGAGATCGCCTCGAACTTCACGGCAAAGGTGCCCCCAAAGCCGCAGCAGGTTTCACTATCCTCCATTTCCACCAGCTCCAGGCCCTGCACATGGCTCAGCAATTCCCTGGGCCCGGCCTTGATGCCGCACTCGCGCAGGGCGCTGCAGGAGTCGTGGTAGGTAAACTTGCCCGGCAGCGAGGCGCCTTCAATTCGTGTAATGCCCAGCACATCGGTCAAAAACTCCGTCAGCTCATACACCTTCTTTTGCATGGCCCTGTACTTTACCAGCTTCGACGACTTCACAAAAATATCCTGGTAGGCGTTGCGCACCATACCCACACAGGAGGCAGAAGGGGCCACAATGTAGTGGGAGGTTTCGTTGGAGAAATCATCCAGAAACTTATCGGCCACCTCACGCGCCTCGTTAAAAAAACCGGCGTTAAAGGCGGGCTGTCCGCAGCAGGTCTGGTTGGGGTTGTAGCGCACTTCGCAGCCTACCTTCTCCAGCACCTTCACCATGTTCATGGCCGTATCCGGAAAGAGCTGGTCCACGAAGCACGGCACGAATATATTTACTATTGTTCTGCTTGCCATAAACTATAGAAAAACAGCTCCCGACTCGGCCATCGCGGCTTGCAGGGCGTCTTTGTTGAGGCCCAAATTTAAGCCTTTATTTTCGAAGAAGCTCACCAAATTTTCAGTAGGCATATTGCCAACCAGCTCATCTTTGGCCATGGGGCAACCGCCATAGCCGCGCAGGGCACCGTCGTAGCGGCGGCAGCCCGCCTGGTATGCGGCCTCTACTTTTTCCTGCCAGGTAGTGGGCGTGGTGTGCAGGTGCGCCCCAAATTCTATCTGCTCGAAAGCCGGGATCAGGTGGCTGAACAGGTAGGTGATGTTCTCCGGCGTGGCCACCCCCACCGTATCCGACAGCGAGACGATCTTTACCTGCAGTTTGTCCAGCTCCTCTACAAACCGGATCACTGTTTCCACATCCCAGGGGTCGTTATACGGATTGCCAAAGCCCATGGAAATGTAGGTGACAAGCGTTTTATCATACTTCTGGCACGTGTTCTGGATCTCGGCCAGCTGCTGCAAAGCCTGGGCTATACTTTTGTTGGTGTTGCGCTGCTGAAACGTCTCCGACACCGACAGCGGGAAGCCCAGGTAATCTATCTGCGCATACTTGGCCGCATCCTCGGCCCCGCGCGAGTTAGCGATAATGGCGAGCAGTTTAGAGGCTGAGTGCTCCAACTCCAGCCGCTCCAGCACCTCTGCCGTGTCGCGCATCTGGGGGATGGCTTTTGGCGATACAAAGCTGCCGAAGTCGATCGTGTCGAAGCCGACCTGCAGCAGTTGGTTGATATACTTCGCCTTTACATCGGTTGGGATAAACGCCTGTATGCCTTGCATTGCATCGCGGGGACATTCAATAATTTTCATAGACAGGTGATAGTTAAAAGCAGGTTTACTCAAAGGTACAGCTATGCGTTCACTAAAAAAATGTTGCCTCTACTTTGATTTATACTTTAAATCAGATACATTTTATGGAGCCTTTTTACCGTTACAACAACCTCCACAGCACATGACACACATCCGCCAAGCTATTGTTTTGGTAACAGGGGGCGCCTCCGGCATCGGAAAGCTGATGGCAGAAGGCTGCCTGCAGCGCGGGGCCAGCCACCTCATCATCTGGGACAATAACTCTAAAGCCCTGCAGGAGGTTACACAAGCGCTGCAGCAAGCCGGCTATCGGGCGACAGGCATGGCCGTAGACGTGTCTGACACGGCGGAGGTGGAGGCGGCGGCGCAGGAGGTGATCGGTCAGTCGGGCGTGCCGCACATTCTGTTCAACAATGCCGGCGTAGTAGTAGGCAAGCGCTTTGAGGAGCACAGCTACGAAGAAATCCGGCGAACCCTGAACGTGAACACCCTGGGCGTCATGGCTGTAGCCAAGGCTTTTTTACCCGGCATGATCGCGCGGGGGAGCGGGCACATCGTCAATATCTCCTCGGCTGCCGGCCTGCTGCCCAACCCGCGCATGAGCGTGTACGCTGCCAGCAAATGGGCAGTGCTGGGCTGGTCGGAGAGCCTGCGGCTGGAGCTGGAGGACTTGCACAAGGACCTGCACGTTACCACCGTTACCCCGAGCTACATCGATACCGGTATGTTTGCCGGCGTTACGGCGCCATTTCTCACTCCCATTCTAAAGCCCGAAAAAATTGTTAAAAGCATACTGGATGCCGTTGAAAAAAACGGCATCATACTTCGTAGCCCCTCCATTGTGCACCTGCTACCCCTACTTCGCGGCCTTTTACCAACCCGGCTCTTCGATAAGATCGTAGGACGCGGCTTTAACGTATACACCTCTATGGACCACTTTGCAGGGCGCCCTGCTCCGGAGGCTGTTCCAGGTAACCCTCACACTTCTTAACGCATCGCTATGCCCACCGTTAACCCTACCGATACAGCCGCTTCACAGCCCGAGACAGGAGAGCGGCGGGTGCAGGAGATCCTGCAAAAACAAAGGCGGTTCTTCGGCTCCGGCCATACCTTAGACATCCGTTTCCGGAAAGAGCAGCTGCGGGAGCTGCAGTATGCCATCCGCAAGTATGAGCAGGACCTGCTGGATGCCATGTACACCGACTTCCATAAACCGGAGATGGAGGCCTATACCACCGAGATCGGCTTTGTGGAGTTGGAACTGAAGCTGGCTCTGAAAAAGCTGTACAGGTGGGCAAAGCCGCAGCGGGTAAAGGAGACCCTGCTTAACTTCCCGGCCCGCAGCTACATCTACTCCGACCCCTATGGCGTCGTGCTCATCATCGGCCCCTGGAACTACCCTTTTCAGCTGCTCATCAACCCGCTTATCGGGGCCATTGCCGCCGGCAACTGCGCCGTGATCAAACCCTCTGAGCTTACCCCCAACACCTCGGCAGTGGTTTCGAGCCTGATCCGGGAGCACTTCAGCGAGGAATACATTGCAGTTGTGGAGGGAGGGGCGGACACCTCGCAACGCCTGCTGCGCCAGCGCTTCGACTATATTTTCTTTACGGGCAGCACCCAGGTAGGAAAAATGGTGATGAAAGCCGCTGCCGAGCACCTGACACCGGTTACGCTGGAGCTAGGCGGCAAAAGCCCGGCTATTGTGGCTGAAGATGCCGACGTGGGCCTGGCGGCGCGGCGCATTGCCTGGGGGAAGTTTATGAATGCCGGCCAAACCTGCGTGGCCCCTGACTACCTGCTGGTGCACGAGCAGGTAAAAGAGGAGCTGATCCAGCTTATCGGCCACTATATTGAAAATTTCTACGGCGCCGACCCCAGCCAGAGCCCCGACTACGCGCGCATTGTAAACGACAGGCACTTTAACCGCCTCAGCGATTTTCTGAAAGACGGGCTGATTCGTACGGGCGGCACCACAGATCCAAGCCAACGCTACATTGCCCCTACCCTGCTGGACCAGGTAACATGGCAGCACCCCATCATGCAGGAAGAGATCTTTGGCCCCATACTTCCGGTTATTTCCGTGAGCAGCACCCAGGAGGCCATACACATGGTGCAGCAGCACGAAAAGCCGCTGGCCTTATACTTCTTCTCGTCCGATAGCCAGAAACAGGAAATGGTGCTGAGGCATGGCTTCTTCGGGGGCGGCTGCATCAACGATACCATTTCCCATTTGATCAACCCAAACCTACCCTTTGGCGGCGTGGGCCAGAGCGGCATGGGCAGCTACCACGGCGAGAGCAGCTTTAAGCTGTTTTCGCAGCAGAAAAGCGTGGTAAAACGGGGCACCTGGCTGGACCTGCCGCTGCGCTACCCGCCTTACGGCAAGCGGTTGCCTGCGCTGCGCAGATTGTTCGATTGGCTGTAGCGCCGCTAACCTACTGCCCCCGGTATGCGTTTCAGGGAGGGTGAAACCAGCTGCAAAGCCTAAAAGCAACTATACGATGGAAAACCTGATACAATACCTGGACGAGTCGCTCGTTCCGCTGGAAGAGAAAGTCAAAGCATACCTGAACCTGGAGAAGGACATCCGGAAAACGGAAGTAGCGCTGCTGACAAAGCAAAAGGGGCCTGTAAAGCAAGCAGCCGAGAATACGGCCACTACCCCAACCCAAACACCGGAGGTATCGGAAGGGCAACTGCAGGAGATGGTGCAGCGCCTGGAGGAACTACGGCAGGAAATAGTGCAGATGTTACCCGAGAAAGATAAGTTTATTGAAGTAAATTTGGGCTACGGCCCAAGTATGGTGGGCTACTTTACCACCGACCTGGAAACACACCAGCCGTTGCCGGAGCCGGTGCTGCGTGTGGTGCATTAACCGCTGCGCTCGCCAGGTGCACTGCCATACTTCAGCATCATTCTAAACTATAAACACTACATGGGTTTACTCCTTTTATACTTATTCATTGCCCTGTTCTTTTCTTTCCTGTGCTCGCTGCTCGAAGCCTCCCTGCTCAGTATCACACCCTCCCACGTCAGCATCGTGAGCAAGGAGAAACCAGAGCTTGGAAAAGAGCTGCAACACTACAAAGACAACATTGACCGCCCGCTGGCCGCCATACTTACCCTGAATACCTTTGCCCACACCATCGGGGCGGCCGGAGTGGGTGCGCAGGCGCAGCGGCTGTGGGGCGAGGAGTACCTGACGGTGGTGTCGGTGGTGCTGACGGTCATCATCCTGATTCTCACGGAGATCATACCTAAAACGCTGGGCGCCAACTATTGGAAAGCCCTTACGCCTTTTACCGTTCGCACGCTCAAGATCCTGATCTACTCGCCGCTGTACCCCATTATTATACTTTCGCAGTTCATTACCAAGCGCCTGAAAACCGATAAGGAGCGCAGTGTGCTGAGTCGCGCGGATTTTACCGCGATGGCCGAGATGGGCATCAAGCAGGGTATCTTTAAAAAAGGAGAGTCGCAGATCATCCAGAACATACTTCGCTTCAACAACATCCTGGTGCGCCACATCATGACGCCACGCACCGTGATCGTGAGTGCCCAGGAGGACATGACCATGGCAGACTTCTTCCGTGATTTCCCGGACCTGCGCTTTTCCCGCATCCCCGTCTACTCGCAGAACCTGGACGACGTGAAAGGCTTTGTGCTGAAGGAGGAAGTGCTTTACAAGATCATCAACAACGAAGGCGATAAACCCCTGAAATCCATTGCCCGCAAAATACAGGTGGTGACCGAGCACATGCCCATCCCCACCCTGTTTAACAAGCTACTGGAGCAGCAGGAGCAGATTGCGCTGGTAGTAGACGAGTATGGCGGCACCGCAGGCCTGATCAGCATGGAAGACATTATTGAGACCCTGCTGGGCATGGAGATTATAGATGAACTGGACCAGGTGGCGGACCTGCAGCAGTGGGCGCGCCAGAACTGGGTGAAGCGCGCCCGCCGCTTAGGCTACACACCGGAGTAGGCAGGCGCTACACGCCGATATCCTCATTCCAAAGCGCCGGCTTTTCGCTTATAAAGCGCTGCATGAGTTCTATGCACTCCTGGCTGTCGGCCACTTCCACCTCCACCCCGCGGTCTCGCAGCAGCTGCTCTTCGCCCATAAAGGTCTTGTTCTCGCCTATCACTACTTTGGGGATGCCGTAGAGCAGGATAGTGCCCGAGCACATGGGGCAGGGCGAAAGCGTGGTGTAGAGCACGCACTCCCTGTAAACGGAGGCAGGCTGGCGGCCCGCATTCTCCAGGGCGTCCATTTCGCCGTGCAGCACCACGCTGCCCTGCTGCACCCGCTTGTTGTGCCCGCGCCCTATAATCTGGCCCTTGTGCACCAGCACCGACCCTATCGGTATTCCTCCCTCTGCGTAGCCTTTCCGAGCCTCTTCCAAGGCGGCTTCTAAAAACTTGTCCATACAATTTCTATTTTTCAGTTTTACTCCTGCCGAGCGCCCTGCTCCACGTTAGCTGTTCCAATAGCCATGCAAAGCGGCAAAGCGACATTATCTGGTAAAGATACAAACTATAGGTTTTATAGTATAAAACCAAAAGCCCTACCCTTAGTATACTTCAATATCTTTTACAGCATATATATTTCGGCATTCATCCATGTTTTTGGCAACGCTTAGTTTTTTTTCCTGCCCTCTAAAATATAGTTAACTTTGCTTACCTATAACGACACTAAACCTGATGGAGGCCATTAAAGAAACCAACTTCTCTTTTGCCGGGCAAACCGGCTTTTACAGGGGCAAAGTTCGCGATGTCTATTACTTCGATGACCGCATAGCAGTTGTGGCGACCGACCGCATCTCGGCGTTTGATGTGGTACTGCCGCGCGCCATACCTTACAAGGGCCAGGTGCTGAACCAGATTGCCGGCCTGAACTTAAAGGCAACCGCGGATGTGGTGCCCAACTGGGTGCTGAGCACGCCGGACCCGAACGTAACCATCGGGTATCGCTGCGAGCCTTTTAAAGTAGAGATGGTGATTCGCGGTTACCTGGCCGGGCACGCCTGGCGCGAGTACAAGGCAGGCAAACGCACCTTATGCGGCGTTAGCCTGCCTGATGGCCTGCGTGAAAACGATAAACTGCCATCACCCATCATCACGCCCACGACCAAAGCCGACGAGGGACACGATGAAGACATTTCGAGGGAGGATATTTTAGCGAAAGGCCTTGTATCTGAGCAAGATTATATTAATTTAGAGCATTATACCAGAGCCCTTTATGAGCGGGGCACGGAGCTGGCGCGGGAGCGCGGCCTCATCCTGGTAGACACCAAGTATGAGTTCGGCAAGTATAACGGTGAGGTTTTCCTGATCGATGAAATACACACGCCGGATTCATCGCGTTACTTCTACAGCGAAGGCTATCAGGAGCGCCAGCAGAAAGGTGAGCCGCAGCGCCAGTTATCTAAAGAATTTGTGCGCCAGTGGCTTATCGAGCATGGGTTTCAGGGAAAAGAAGGCCAGCAGGTGCCCCAGATGACGGACGCAGTGGTGAACAATATATCGGAACGGTATATAGAGCTGTACGAGGTATTTACAGGCCATAAATTTGAAAAAGAGCCTTACGACTCTGTGCTCAAACGCATAGAGCAACACATTACTGACAATATTTTTACTGCCAAAAATTAAGTTTGTTAAAGTAGATTTTGGTACATTCGCATTTAAATCCTTTACTGGTAGACTATGAAGTACACGATAGATAAGAAAGAAAACTACACGATTATCACGATAGATGAAAAGAAGTTGGATACTTCAATCGCACCGGACCTGAAGTCTGAGTTCGTGAAATTGAATGCCGAAGGGATCAACAACCTGATTCTTGACCTGAACGAGGTTAAATATACAGACTCCTCCGGGCTTAGCTCCATCTTGATCGCTAACCGCCTTTGCAACTCATCCAGCGGCCTTCTGATCCTGACCGGGTTGCAGGACCACGTGATGAAGCTCATCTCTATCTCAAAGCTGGAGTCGGTGCTGAACATTCTGCCTACAGTAGAAGAAGCCATCGACCGCGTTTTCCTGCACGAGATTGAGCAGGACCTGACGAACAAAGAAGACTAAGCACCGAGGCGGCCAGTGGATTTTGAACTCAGAATTCTGGGTAGTTCGTCGGCCACACCCTCGGCAAACAGACACCATACCGCCCAGGTTTTAACCATTGGCAATCAGCACCACCTGATTGATTGCGGTGAAGGAACACAAATGCAGCTGATGCTTTACAAGATAAAGCATCAGCGCATTTGTAACATCTACATCAGCCACCTGCACGGCGACCACTACTTTGGGCTGGCAGGCTTGCTCTCTACCATGCACTTGCAGGGCCGCCAGGCGCCGCTGCACCTCTTCGGCCCTCCCGGCCTCTCCGAAATACTCAGTCTACAGTTTAAGTACTCCGGCACCAACCTTAACTTTAAGCTTGTCTTCCACGAGCTCGACACCTCCGGCTACAAAAAGATCTTCGAAGACAAAGGCATTACCGTGCATACCATCCCCATGACGCACCGGGTGCCATGCTGCGGCTTCCTGTTCCGGGAAAAGCAAAAGCCACGCCCGCTCATCAAAAATAAGTTGCCCGCCTTTCTGCGCCCGCCGCAGCTCGTGCGCCTGAAATGGGGCGAGGACATCCTGGATGAAAACGGCACCCTGCTGGTTCGCAACGCAGACGTAACGCTGGAGCCCAAGCGCAGCCGCAGCTATGCCTACTGCGCCGACAGCCGCTACAAGCCAGAGCTACTGCCCTACTTGCAGCACGTGGACCTGCTTTACCACGAGGCCACCTTTACGGACGACCTGCGGGAGCGCGCTGCCTATACCTTTCACAGCACAGCGCGCCAGGCCGCTGAACTTGCCGCCAGTGCCGCCGTTCGCCACCTGCTTATCGGCCATTTCTCGGTTCGCTACAAAGACCTAAGCCCTTTGCTGCACGAGGCACAGGAAGTGTTTGAGCGCACCGACCTGGCCACGGAAGGCAGCATTTTTAGTGTGCGGGAGGATTAGTGATTTGTTTGGGCAATAAAACTATAGTTTTACTATATTTAACCTAGTTTTTGCCACAGGGCCTACTGCTGTGGCGGCTACATCTATAAACCTAAACCTACATGAGCAAGAAGAAAGCTTTTACCGCCAAAGGCATCCTGGTGGGCATACTGGTACTCCTGGTGCTGATGCAGTTTATCCGCATCGATAAGACCAATCCGCCTGTAGAGCCCTCCAAAGAGTTCGCAGCACTTGTCAACCCGCCAGCAGATGTAGCCCTTATCTTAAAGGAATCATGCTACGACTGCCACTCCAACGAAACGCTTTACCCGTGGTACTCGAATGTAGCGCCTGCTTCCTGGTTTCTGAAGAGCCACATTGATGAGGGTCGGGAGCACCTTAACTTCTCGGTTTGGGGCGACTATACGGCCAAGAAAGCCAACCACAAACTCGAAGAATGTATAGAAATGGTTGAGGAAGGCGAAATGCCACTTACCTCTTATACGTTGCTGCACCCAGAGGGCAAGCTGACAGCCCAGGAAAAAGAGAAGCTGCTTACCTGGTTCAGGTCCGTTAAAAAGTAATAACCCCGGTCCTGGGATTTGTTCTCCCAGGACCTTTTTACATCACCCCACAAGTATATGGCCGAGCAGCTTCCGCAGCAAAAACTTGAGAGAAAGCGCATGAACCTGTTTTTGGTGCTGAGCGGAATCTTTATTGCCAACGCGTTGCTGGCCGAGCTCATCGGCGTAAAGATCTTTTCGGGGGAGGCACTGCTGGGCTTGCCTGGGGCCCAAATTCCCATAGCCGGGCAGCGCCTTGATTTTAACCTGACTGCCGGCGTCATCATCTGGCCGGTCGTGTTCATCACCACCGACATCATAAACGAGTACTTTGGCAAGGCCGGCGTTAAGAAAGTAAGCATCATAACGGTTATACTTATACTTTACGCCTTTCTGGTTATCTCTGCCGTTACCGGGCTGCCCCCCGCGCAGTTCTGGCTCGACGTGAACAGCACCGATGCGCAGGGCAGGCCCTTCGACATTAACTTTGCCTACAACAGCGTATACCGGCAGGGTTTGGGCATTATCATCGGCTCCGTGGCTGCTTTCCTGCTTTCCCAGTTCCTGGATGCCACGGTTTTCCACTGGCTGCGCCACTTTACCGGCAGCCGCAAAATCTGGCTGCGCGCCACCGGCTCTACCCTCGTCTCGCAGCTCATCGACTCGTTTGTGGTGCTGTTCATCGCCTTTTTCCTGTTTGGCAACTGGAGCATGAACCAGGTGCTGTCGGTGGCTGCCATCAACTACATCTATAAGTTCTGCATCGCTATCCTGCTCACGCCGCTGCTCTATGTGGCCCACGCCCTTATAGACCGCTACCTGGGGCAGCAGCAGGCCAAATGGCAGATAGAAGAAGCCGCGCACGAAAGCGAAGTATAAAGTTTTTACTTCTAAATCAGTTACTTAAAGTTGCAACAATATTTTTACTTGCATTTATACTTGCCCCTCCCCTATCTTTGTAGTCTTGCAAAACAGAAAATGCCTGCACATTTAGCACATACCCAGATTTTTATCACAGGCTACGAGCTACACGACCTGTAACAGCTCCCCATTCTCTTTTGGGGCTGCATCGGCCCCTCCTTTGCTATTTTTTGGTTGATTGATTTTTTAGACTGGAGGGACAGTTATGTTCAGAGGTGTGGCCTTAGTTTTTTTGGGCGCGTGCAGTTTCGGGGTACTTTCTACGTTTGTTAAGCTAGCCTATAAAGAAGGTTTTGGCTTGGGTGAGGTAACGGGCACCCAGGTCTTTTTTGGGTTGATTATTCTTTGGACCATCGTGTTGTTGCGACAGCTGCTGGGCAGCAAGAGCAACGGCACGTCGTTCAGGGAAGCCCTGAAACTGGTGGCCATGGGCACCAGCACCGGCCTTGTCAGCATTTTCTACTATAAGTGTGTGCAGTTGGTTCCGGCCTCCATTGCCATACTTTTGCTGATGCAGTTTACCTGGATGAGCCTGCTGCTGGACGCCGTGATGAAACGAAAGTTGCCTACGCTCGCGCAGGTGGGTATGGTGGTGCTGGTATTGCTAGGTACCGCAATGGCGGGACGTCTTTTCTCGCAACAACTCCCTGACTTTAATTTAACAGGCATTGGGTTTGGCCTGCTAGCTGCCCTGTGCTATACGTTCTTTTTGATGATCAATGGTTCGGTGGGCAACCACCTGCACCCCACTATGAAAAGCGCCCTTATCCTGACAGGTGCCTGCGTGTTGGTGCTGAGCGTGTTTCCGCCGGTGTTCCTGGTAAATGGGGCGCTTACAGGAGGCCTGCTGAAGTGGGGCCTGCTGCTGGCGCTTTTCGGCACGGTTATTCCCCCGCTTTTCTACGCCTACGGCATCCCGAAAACAGGTTTGGGGCTGAGCGCCATACTTAGCGCGGCTGAATTGCCGGTGGCCGTGCTCATGTCGAGCCTGGTGCTGCAGGAGGAAGTTTGGGCGGTGCAGTGGGTTGGCGTCGGACTGATCCTGGGAGCTATCGTCTTATCGAACTTTCATTCTCTGAGGCAAAAAAAGAAACAGCAGTACGCTGCTGCCTAACATATTGTTGATGGTTAATTGCAGGATGGTCAGGGCTCGCTTCACGCAAGCTACCTGACCATTTCTGTTTTCAAGCCTGCCCCTCCGCTAAATAGCGCATTTTTGCTACCATTTATTTCACCCCCTCTCCTACCCAAATTCGTAACCTGTGCTACATAAGGTATGGTAGTGTGCAATATTTACCCGTTGCGCACAGTTACAGTATTACTGGCTTCAGGCCCACCATGGCATGTTCTACTTGCACTTGAGGCATAAACCTATCATTTTATGAAAGCATTACTCGCACTATTTATACTTTTCTCCCTCACCTTCGGCGCGCAGCAGACACTGGCGCAGTCCGGCAAAAGCTACAAGGAGTGGATCAAAGAAAACCGGCGCGGCAGCAAAACCGCTTCTGCCAAAGCGCCGGCCAAAGGCAAAGCCACCGCGGCCAAACCGGGTACAAAAGCCGTTGCCATGGCCCCGCCGAGCGGCACGTTCAGGGGCGTGTTGCACTGCCCCGACTGCAAGGGCACCCGAACCGAGCTGGTGCTAACGGGCTCTCCCAAAGACCCGAGCCGCGCCTTCACCATCAAACTCTTCCATGTAGGCAAGCCTGCAGAGAAGAGCACCGTTACCGGCAGCGGCAAGTGGTTCTTGGCCAAAGGCAACAAACAAGACCCTAACGCGGTGGTGCTGCAACTCATACCTACTAACGGCGACCTGGACCTGATGTACCTCCAGCAGGTGAGCGAGGGAGAACTCAGGCTGCTGAACAACCGGCAGGAGGATATCGGTGGCTCGGGCAACTACTCGCTGCGCAAACTTTAAGCTTACCGCTGGATTTGCTTTGGCCCGGGGAGGCGTGTTTTCCGTAAAAAGCGTTATTTTGCAGTTGTAAACATTATCACAACTATATGGCACGCTACCTTACCGGCATTCAGGCTACAGGCAGACCGCATTTGGGCAACCTGCTCGGGGCCATCATTCCGGCTATCAAGTTTTCTGAGACGTCTGACCAGGAGGCGCTATACTTTATTGCTGACCTGCACTCCCTGACCACCATCCGCGATGCGGAAACGCTGCGGCACAACACCTACTCCGTGGCCGCCTCGTGGCTGGCTTTCGGCTTTGATACCGATAAACATATTTTCTACCGCCAGTCGGATGTTCCGATGGTGACGGAGTTGACCTGGTACCTGAACTGCTTTACGCCGTTCCCGATGCTGGCGAACGCCCACTCGTTCAAAGACAAATCTGCCCGCCGCGGGCTGTCGGATGTAAATGCCGGCCTGTTTACCTATCCGGTGCTGATGGCCGCAGACATACTGATGTACGACGCCAACTTTGTGCCGGTGGGCAAAGACCAGATCCAGCACCTGGAGATCGCGCGCGACATTGCCAGCTCCTTTAACCATCAGTACGGTGAAACCTTTGTGCTGCCGGAGGCCAAAACAGATGAAACGGTGATGACGGTGCCGGGCGTGAACGGCGAGAAGATGAGCAAGTCCTACGGCAACATCATCGATATATTTGAGGCCGACAAGCCGCTGCGCAAAACCATCATGAGCATCGTGACGGACAGCACGGCACTGGAAGAACCCAAAAACCCGGATGAGGATACCACCTTTAAGCTGTACAGCCTGCTGGCATCACCGGAGGAAGTGGAAACCATGCGGCAAAACTACCTGGCGGGCGGCTACGGCTACGGCCACGCCAAGCAGGCGCTGTACGAGCTCATCATCGGTAAGTATGCCAAAGAGCGCGAAGTGTTTAACTACTACATGAACAACCTGCCCGAACTCGACAAAAAGCTTTTGGAAGGCGCCGCGAAAGCCAAAGCCATTGCCGGCCCGGTACTGGAGCGTGTGCGCCAGAAACTAGGTTTTTAAAACGCAAATCACAGCCTGCCAGAGCAGGTATAAACCATCATCAAAAGCGGCAGCCGACGAAAACCGGCTGCCGCTTTTTCTTTTTTAGCAATGATTAGCGTGTAGACTTTAACATATCGCGCTTTATCTATATCTTATGGTGCAAAACTATACCTAACCACAAACCTTACACGTATGGCAAACGCAGTCGCAGCAACATCCCCCTTAACCCGCAAAACCACCGAGCGCTACCTCTCGCTGGATGTGCTACGGGGGCTTACGGTAGCCTTAATGGTGATTGTAAACACTCCCGGTAGCTGGAGCACGATTTACCCGCCCCTCCGGCACGCGCCCTGGCACGGCTTTACGGTCACCGACCTGGTGTTCCCGGCCTTTCTATTTGCGGTGGGCAATGCCATGAGCTTTAGCATGCGCAAGTTCGAGCTGCAGCCGGAGCGTGTGTTCCTGACCAAAGTTTTCAAGCGCACGGCCATTATTTTCCTGATAGGGCTGGTGCTGCGGGCTTTTCCGTTTGTGGCCCACGCCGAGGGCGGCGGCCTTGAGGCGTTTGACTTTTCCACTATCCGCATCATGGGCGTGCTGCAGCGCATCGCGCTGGCTTACCTGATCGGCTCCCTGGTGGTGCACTACCTGAAGGTGAAAGGGTCCATCATTTTTAGTGCTGTGGTGCTGCTGGGCTACTGGGCTGTGCTGTATGCCTTCGGCGACAAGCCCGACCCGTACACGCTGGAAGGCAACGCTGCCCTGAAGTTTGACCTGCTGTTCTTCTCGCCGGAGGTGCTGTACAAAGGCTACGGCATCCCATTTGACCCTGAGGGGCTACTGAGTACGCTTCCGGCGGCCGTAAACGTAATTGCCGGCTACCTGGCCGGTTGGTTTATACAAAAGAGCGGCAACAACCTGGGCACGGTGTTTAAGCTGAATTTGACCGGGGCCGCCCTGATCGTAGTGGCGCTGGTGTGGGACACTGTTTTCCCGATAAACAAGGCTCTCTGGACCAGCTCTTACACCCTGCATACCATTGGCCTGGTGATGATTGTGCTGGGCACGCTGATGCTTATCATCGAGGTAGCCAAGTATAGAAAATGGACTTACTTTTTCGAGGTATTCGGTAAGAATCCGCTCTTTATCTACTCCATGTCCATCCTCATCATTAAAACCCTTAGCTTTATCCAGGTAGATGAGGACACGCGCCTGAGCCGCTGGATCTACGAAAACTGGTTCCTGAGTTGGGGTAAGGGCGCATTTGCCTCGTTGATGTTTGCCCTGGCTTACATGCTGGTGCACTGGCTGATGGGCTATATCATGGACCGCAACCGCATCTACATCAGGGTATAAATATGCGTATATTTAAAAGATGCGGCCTCCCGCTGGTTACTTAATACCGGTGGGAGGCCGCATCTTTTAAAGGCCATACTTGCTCAGGCGCAGTCAGCTTTGGAAAGGCCGGAGAACAAGTATAATTTATACTTCGTCAGGGGTTTGCATGATGATGAGGTCGGCTGAGGCCCTGTTCAGCGCGATCGGGATGTTGTTGATCACAGCCGTGCGGATCAGCGTCTGGATGTCGTGCTCGTGGCCGTGCGGCGTTTCGGCATCGATAAAGAAGATGACCTTGTGTACCTCGTGCTGCAGAATTCTGGCAGCCAGCAGAATGTCGCCGCCGCTGGGGCCGTGACCGAAGGGCTCTACGTCCAGTTCCAGCATGTCGTTGAGCAGCTTGGAGGTGTTACTCGTGCCGATCAGGTGGTGCTTCACGAGTTCATCACGGTGTACCTTGGCCCAGTTCAGGAGTTCGGTTTTGCGCTGATTGTGCGCAATGAGTGCAATAGTAGTCTTCATACGGTTTATTTTGTATGTTGGCCCCCATGTGGGGTGCCGGCTTAAATATACAGCTTTTTTATATATGTGTGGCCCTGGCATAGGAAAGGTGCCCAAGCCCTGCCGCTACGGAGAAACTTGCTGCCAGGCCTGCAAATCTCCCCGTATTTTACTATCTTTGCAGTATCAGTACGTCCTGGTTTCATCTCTGAGCTTCGCCTGCTGCCGCTTCTTGGTAACTCCCTTCCTGCGGCACCGTCAGAAACCATTTTTTATCAGGATTTATACTTATAGCAGCTATTGTGGCTTAAGCATTTGAGCGGCGAACTAAACTGCCTGGCACACTGCAGTAGCTGTTTTTTTAGCGTCTTACGGTATGGTATTTGCGTATTAGATACTGTGCCGGCGGTAATAGCACCGTAGGCGTATTGTTCAACTTTAAAAGATATATATGGCCAGATCCCAAAACACCTTTCTTAAGAAACAACGCGAAAAGAAAAAACAGAAGAAAAAAGAGGATAAGATGCAGCGTAAGCAGGAACGCCAGGAAAACTCCTCCGGAGGTAGCCTGGATGCCATGATCGCCTACGTGGATGAGTTTGGTAACATTTCCGACACTCCTCCTGAAGAAAGAGAAAAGTCTGAAGATGATGAAAAAGACAAAGCTTAAAGTACTGCAAAGGCAGGTTAGAAACCATTTCTAGCCTGCCTTTTTTGCTTGTTTATACTTTCGCCTACTCCTGCGCCAGCGCCTTGGCAATGGCAGCATCGGCCATCGGCCCCATCACCAGATACCCGTCCTTGTTCGGGTGCACGCCATCATAGGTATACTTTTCCTGCATCCCTTTTCTGTCGTCTGCCATGGCGCTGTAGTAATCCAGGTACACCAGGTTGTTTTTCGCTGCGTAGCTTTTCAGCATACCGTTTAGCGTGGCGATTTTCGTAACCGGGTCTTTGCCTGGGCTCCACTTGTAGTCATAGGCCGGCAGCACCGACGACAGCACCACTTTTATACCATTGGCTTTGGCCAGCTCTGCCATCGACACAATATTGCCCATAATCTCCTCCAGCGTCATGGGGCCGGTGTTGCCGGCAATATCGTTGGTGCCTGCCAATATCACCACCACGGCCGGCTTCAGGTCTATCACGTCGGGCCGGAAGCGCACGAGCATCTGCGGCGTTGTTTGCCCGCTGATGCCGCGGTTGATATAGGGCTTGCCCTCGAAGAACTCAGGATTGTGGTTGCTCCAGCCCTCGGTTATTGAGTTGCCCATAAACACCACACGCTGCTCGCCGGGGACCGGCGCTTTAAGCTTCGCGTTTTCGGCTTTATACTTGCTGAGTTGGGCCCAGTCCTGTGCAAAGGCAAAATCGGTGGATAGCATGGAGAGGAGGAAAAGGATGAGGAAGAGTTTACGTTTTTTCATGTTGAATAACCTTTGTATACACGTTTATGAAAATTATACACTTTATTTTATCTCGATAGTACGCTCTTCAAAAGCAAGAGAACCATCTGCAGTCACTTCTTTTGTCTCTCTGCTATACATTACCCAACCAGAGCCATGTATGCGGGCTGCAGTTGTGATTTCGGTTTGCACTTCAGGAAAATCTGCTCTTGCAGGAAAAGTAGCTGTCTCCCCTGCATTTTGCTTCAGGTATGCATACGTTGCGTCGGTCAGCGCTTCAGGGTCTATTGTTTGCCACATCCAGATAACTGAATTGTTATCTTCTGCATTGATCTCGTCTAGCCTAATGGTTACATCCGAGTTGAAGGGATCTCCACCCAAATTGTTAGGTACCGGTAATTGGCCATTGATTTCTTCCGCTAAAGTATACTTCCCACCATGGTACGTATAGAACTGCCGGATATCTTTAATCGCCAATGCTTCGATAGCTTCCCTTGTCGAAAACATACCATCTACTTTATCAACCACCGCGTCTATTTGAGGGATATGCTTAAATTCGTTGCGCAAAACTGCTGTCGACTTTTTAACCTCGTCTCGTATTTCCTCCCAATTAATAACAGTTTCTAAAGCACCCATCTCATCTGTCTTTATCAGGATCTTCATGTTTTCTGATATACCAGCCAGCTTCCTAATTAAGGGATTATCAGTATCTAAGTCAATGTGGCGATACAGCCACTCAATAGTATAAGAGTTGGCAGTTGAGTCTTTTATGGTTACGTCTACTTCATAGGTCACAAACTCTCGCTTAGTGGTATCAGAGCCAGAAACCCGGTACTTTTCGTTTGTAATAGCGTAAGTCTGCGTTTCGTTTTTATCCCAGTATCCAATTACCTGAACTGTGGAGTCTTCTAAATTGATCTGTGCAAACGAAAGAGAGGATGTAAAAAAAGTGAGTGAGAAGAGTATAAGTTGTTTCATAGACTATATGTTTTTGCCACAATATAAGTATAATTCAAATGCATCAGGCAAGAAATGAATAGCTTAGGGTGCTGGAGGTGTCACTCAGAAGTATAAAAAGTTTCTCACATACAAGCGCCTCTTTCCTTTAGCAATTGATATGTAACAGCCGCTTGCTGTTATGCCCTTATGCACCACTCTTTCTTATCTATCACCCACCTCCCTTTGACTTTCTTTATGTACAAGATGCAGCCTTCCCCGCACAATGACCCACAGCTATACCAATAGCTCAATACACCTTTAGTATAAGATTTATTAAAGGCTATTCTTGAGAGCGAGGAGACATCGATGGTTGGTGTAAAGTCTTTCCTGTATTTCCAGTACAGGTCTTCCTGCTCATTATTTTTATTAGTCGCTGAGGTATCTGGCCCCACTAAGACCTTCAAGTTTTCATTTTTATTGATTTCATGCAGGTCGAGCTTTCTTGCTTTTAGTTTTCCATAGAGGTAACCTTCGCCGTCGTTGGTCTTTTCGAAACCATCCAAACTGTCCTTCCTGACGAAAAACAAAAACCTTCGGGGCTTATCGTCTTTATAGTACCTCGATGGTTCACTTATCTGCTCAAGCAAGTGAACATAAGCCAGAGCTTCTTCCTGCTTATACTCTTCAGAATCGAAAATTCTTTCGTTGAGTTTGCTTTGGATCCAGCCACAGCCTGAGAGCAAGAGTACTGTAATTAGTATGCATACTTTTCTCATCGGATTTACTACTAATGGTCTAGTATAAGCATCGTGCGGGATTCGGAGCGACTCACTGTCTGCCCTCAATTTCCAGTGGAGCAAGAAAGCACGGTTTATTGCTATTTTGCCCGCATTATGCTTCTGCAAGGTTATGCACTGGCTTTCTGGCGTCACTCATAAAACTCACATTATTACGGTTGAAGCTCTCCGTAAAAGAAAGAAGCGGTTGCACCACCATCAATCAGAAAATCTGCACCTGTGATGAATGCCCCTTTTTCGGATAGTAGTAGTTCTGCTAGGTTTGCCACTTCATCGGCTGTCCCTGGCCGTCCTGCAGGACTTTTGGCAAACATGTTTTTGTAGAAGTCACCTCTTGGCCCATTGATCTCATCTAAGGCCAAAGGTGTCATAATGATTCCTGGTGAAATTGAGTTAACCCTTGCTCCTATTTTCCCCCATTTTACCGATTCTGCCATCACACGTTTTACGTTGCAGCGTTTTGCCATTTGGTAGGCGTGCAATGTGTCCTTTATTTTTTGAGGTTCTAAGATTTCTAAATTCAATAAATCATCAGCGGGTGTTACGGCTAAAAGTATGTCTTCTTCAGGTGTCAGAGCCGGCATTCTGTGTCCTGATTGACTTGAGATGGTAACTGCTGTGCCTCCTTGTTTTATTACTTTCCCAAACTCTTCCAACAGAAGTGCTGTGCCATATAAATCAACTTTAAAGATTTGCTCTATTGATGCTTGGCTTGGTGAAACACCAGCGGCATTGATGAGCATAGAAATTTCACCTTCTTTTCGCACTACGTCAATTAGGTGTAGTACAGATTGTTTATCCGAGATATCAACCTTGATCGGAACTGCATCAAACCCCGCTTCTACCATTGTTTTTACGATGGCTTCGGCATTTTCCATTTTCCAATCGGCTACAAAAATTCTCCTTCCATAACCCATTCGCCTGGCAATAGCCATTCCTATTTGCCCGGCTCCTGTTAGTACAACAACATCTTTTTTAATATTCATTTAGTTACTAATTCAAGGAATGATGCTTTTTAGCTTATGTGCAACTCACGTATAAAAACACTGCGAGCTAGATTGTCCGCAAGACAATCAGGCGCAGCAAGCGAGAATGGACTATCGAATTGAGGCAGGTTTGGAGCATTGTTTTTATGCAATATTGTAAACAGTTTTCTATTTCACGACTTCAATTAATCTCTCTGATTGATTCCCTTCCCATTTTAATTCATCATTGTACCATACCATAGTTACAATCTCGCTTGAATTTTTTTTCTGCACTTCCGTCTTGAGAATATCGAAATCAGTTTCCGAAAATTCAATTTTTGTCTCTGAATAACCGCTTTCTCCAATAGTTGTACTTGGAAAAACAACTAGATAAGTGCCGTTTTCTCGTTCAACTGTATAAAATCCCTTTGGATAATCCAGATTCCCTCTAAAGTACTTTACCCAATCGTTATTTATTTTGTGGTAGATATTTATGTCGGCAACGTCTATGCCGCCATCCACTTCCAACAAATTCTCTCCCTGGCCATTAAGATATTTTATTGAGACTCCTGTGTCGATTATTGTACAACAATCTTCCTCATCGGTAGAACAACTTACGACAAGAGCTACGGCAATTAGTAACAAAAACTTTTTCATAGTATTTAGTAGAATAAAGTTAACCTTCTGTGGTATGGTTAAAAATTGTTTACGGGCTCGTACAAGCAACGGGTGAGGCATTAGCAGAACATGCTTCCTATGCTGTGTTGGCACCTGTAGCCTTAGATTTTCTTTCTTATCTCTATCTCTTCCCTGTTGATGTCGAAGTGCAATGAAGTAGTATCATAGATTGGACTGTCATATCCGCTAATGATTTCATTCTGAAAACTTCTTAGGTCAAGTACACGGAAAGACCTTTTGTACAGCGTCCACTCACATTTAATCACATCAATTACAACAAGCTGCTGAATGGTGCCTTTGAAGAGTGTCCTATTCCAAACCGGTATAGCAACCATATTTCCTTCGGGATTCCATATTGGTGGACCTCCACATAAACTGCCTATCTTATACCTTCTTTTGTTGCTACCACACCAGTAACACTTCCCAGCCAAAGGGCTTCCCATTGCGAGTTCTAACAACTCACTATATTCAATCCTATTCTGCTTATCAAGAGAAAACATGTGCTCGTCAGCATTGTCGAATGTCCAAGGGTTTGATAGACCTTTTCCTGTTTTCTCTGTCATTTCTATATATGCCAACGTGTTCGTGTATACTCTGTGCGAGGCTTTTAGCCGAAGCATAAGGTATAAACCTTGTTGGCGTTACGTGTTTTTACCAGTGCACTTTTTCTGTGTAAGGTTTGTCTCTATACTCCCTGAAATCTCTAATCTTTGATTTTTCCAGAGTATTTACATTTACTTTCCATACCGCTGATTTAGAACTCCACGGGTCAATCAGAACTTCTATAGTATCAGCATTTTCTATTCTTAATGAATGTATGTCTGAAAGTTCATTTACAATCCATGTTTTCCCTTGAATCCAAATTGTCAGGTGGTCACCACCAACAACAGCCCATTCATTGCTCTTGTCGATTAGACCGCATGTTGGGTCTCCAATATACTTTTCTTGCCACAGAATAGAGTCATTTTCCTTATTTATTAGTGATGCGGTTTCCCACTCGTGAAGTAACAGGAGTTGGTTAGTTTCAGCTAATATGTGGGAGTTCTTTTTTTCCATTCTATACTTTCACATGCACGGCTTTGCTATGGTGCGTTTATGCACTATAGGTCTTGTTATGTGTTTGTTTTTCTCTCTACTATATCTTTTAACACTTTGCTGGCTTTTTCACCTAAGAAATAGTCAATGAAGTACACCCCTTTCCCCTTTTCGTCAACAGCTTCATCTGCTTCTGAAGTTAACAGGAATGATTCAGGAGCCTTGTCGATGAACAATTCAAACTTAGTTTTCCAAGTCTTTTTTCTTACTTCATTTAATATCTCAGGTGTAAGGAATTTAGGAACATATAATACTTCTGAAACACTATAAGCTGCCAGTTCATAGTATAGCTCTTTAAAGGCTTGCTGATTTAAAATTTTGATAAGCCCAGCTTGTCCAGGTATGAAAGAAAATATGGAAGACCATTTTGGTCCCGCCCAACCAGTCCAAAGAACTTGACAATTTGAGTTTTGCTGAAGATTTCTGTAAAAGCTTTTACTCTGCCCACCCCCACCGTATAGAAGTAAATCATAGTTATCCAGGTCGATGCTCTTAGATTCAGAAATCTCTTCAAGCATTTTTTCATATTCCTTGATTTCTACCAATTTATACTTCTTCATATTTTAAACTACCACCAACGGCTTGTACAGAAGGCGAACGAGGCGTAGCCGAAGTATGACTTATGTGCCTTGTGTGCGCCCAGTATGGGCACTTGATACTAAAGGTATCAAATTATTCCAGAGGGTGAAAGTCCCTTACAGGCGAGTTGGTGAAGCCTGTTAGC
>NZ_VFRQ01000010.1 GCF_006385705.1 Pontibacter mangrovi
CTTTTGCCATTGTTAAATCCGGTATTCCGTATCAGGCTGAGTTCTCTAAAACTTCTCCTCAATTCGCTTGACTTTTAACAGAGTTCATGTTGGGCAAAGGATTTCTTTTTCTTTCTCAGCTCTGGTTTTATAAGTTACTCTGGCTTCTTAACCCGCATGTGGAAAAGGATGGTAGAATCTGGTATGACAGCAAGAATATGAAGCTGGGTTGAGGAGTCTGGCTGCATTATGGGCATTTCAGGTTTCAGCTTCTCCGCCTTCTCTTGGTACACATTTGCTTCTTTATGCTTCTGCAGGTATCTGCTCGTCACACCTTTCTTTCTGATACGTTCCAAGACAGAGGAAGAATCACTCCTAAGATATTTCAAATCAAGCTTCTTCTTCTCGATTGGTGGGAACGGCTTTGTTTGCTGTTCGGCAGTCTGAGCATAAGCACCAGCCATACATAAGATAAGGGGTGCTGCTGTTAATATTAATCTTTTCATTTGTTCTATAGCTCTTGAGTTCATATAAAAGTGTTCATCCTTAAAGCAAATCTCAGATTTATAATTTTATTCTTCTGTAGTTCAGCTTTTGCCCAATTATAATGCATAAGGGAGTTATTCCGTTTATACGCCCAAATCCAGCGGCTATACGGTATTGGACTACCGAATATACTATATAAAATAACCAATATAAAATATTTCTCGCTATGTCTTCTTAAAGGAAACAACCCCTTACCTACACACCTTCGTACACCGCCAATATGGCTAACAAGTACAAGGCTATACTTCTGTTGCTCACCCTGTTGTTGCCGCTCAACGGCTATACCTGGGGCTTCTTTGCGCACCAGCGCATCAATCGGCTGGCGGTGTTCGCGCTGCCGCCCGAGATGATCGGCTTTTACAAAAAGCATATCCGCTACATCACCGAGAACGCTGTGAACCCCGACAAGCGCCGCTATGCCGTGGAAGGCGAGGCACCCCGCCACTACATAGACCTGGACGTGTACGGCGACAGCGCCCTGTACAACATGCCCCGCTTCTGGCAGGAGGCCGTGGACAAGTATACCGAAGACACGCTGATGGCCTACGGCATAGTGCCCTGGCACATCAACCGCATGAAATACCAGCTCACGCAGGCCTTTAAAGACCGGAACGTAGACCGCATCCTGCGCCTGAGCACCGAAATAGGGCATTATGTGGCCGATGCCTGTGTGCCGCTGCACACCACCCAAAACTACAACGGACAGCTAACCGGGCAACGCGGCATCCATGGCTTTTGGGAGTCACGGTTGCCCGAGCTGTTTTCTGACAACTATGACTTTTTTGTGGGCCAATCCAGCTACATAGAGCAGCCCCAACTCAAAGCCTGGAGCCTGGTGGCCAGCGCCCATACTGCCCTCGACTCGGTTTTATACCTGGAGCGGGAACTGACACAGGAGTTTGACGAGGAGAAAAAGTATGGCTTTGAACTGCGCAACAACCTGACCACCCGCGTGTACTCCCGCGCCTTTTCGGAAGCCTACAGCAAGCGCCTGAATGGGCAGGTGGAGCGGCAAATGCGCCTGGCCATCCAAACGGTTGCCAGCTACTGGTACACTGCCTGGGTAGATGCCGGTCAGCCTGACCTGCGCCAGCTCGCCGACCTCTCCGAAGCCGAGCTGCAGCAACTGGAGATGGAGAAAAAGGAGTATGAGCAAGGCAACCACATCCCCCGCGAGGAAGGCGACGGGTAAGCCCTGCCCCGCCATTTCGTGGCTTCTGCAAAAATGCCTATATTCCCGAGTTAACATGCTACTATATTGATGAACAGAACCTATACTTCGCCCGCTGGCCTCCTGCGCCTGGCGCTGCTGCTGGTGGCCCTGCTGGTGCTGCCGCAGGCACAGGCGCAGCAAAACGCCGCCACTCTCCAGAAACTGGACGCCTATTACCAAAAAGCTTTAAAGGATTGGGACGTGCCCGGCATGGCCATCGCCATCGTGAAAAACGACTCCGTAATCTTTGCCAAAGGCTACGGCGTGCTCGACAATAAGAAAGGCGGGCAGGTAGACGCCAACACGCTTTTCGGCATTGCCTCCAACTCCAAAGCCTACACTGCCGCCGCCCTGGCCACGCTGGTAGACCAAGGCAAGATAAAATGGGAAGACAAGGTAAAAACGTACGTGCCCTACCTGCAGCTCTACGATCCGTTCGTGACGGAGAACCTGACGATAGAGGACCTGCTCTGCCACCGCGTCGGCTTTAAGACCTTCAGCGGCGACCTGCTCTGGTACAACACCACCTACAGCCGCCCCGAGATTATCGAGCGCATGCGCTACCTGGAGCCCGTGTATGGCTTCCGAGACGGCTACGGCTACTCTAACCTCATGTTTATCACGGCCGGGGAGGTGATCGAGAAAGTGAGCGGCCAGAAATGGGAAGACTATATCCAGCAAACGTTCTTCCGCCCGCTCGGCATGAACCGCTCCTATACTTCGGTAAACGACCTGAAAGGCGTGCAGAACGTGGCCTCGCCGCATGGCTTTGACGAAAACAAGAAGCCTTACGCCACCACCTTCACCGCCTGGGACAGTTGGAACCCTGCTGCCGGCATTTTTACCAGCGTAAACCAGCAGGCTCAGTGGATGCGCCTGCAGCTGAACCACGGCACGTACAATGGCAAAAAGATTTTCAGTGAGGAAGCCAGCCGCAACATGTGGACCGTGCACAACCCGTTTGCCGTTTCGAAAGAGGCGGAGGAGATCACACCTTCCACACACTTTTCGGGCGCCGGCCTGGGCTGGTTCCTGAGCGACTACGAAGGGCGCAAAATGGTGTATCACAGCGGCGGCCATGAAGGCATGAACAGCCGCACTGTGCTGCTACCGGAAGAGGGCCTGGGCATCGTGATCCTAACCAACAGCATGAGCAGCATTATGGCACCGCTCGCCAACTACACCGTAGACCAGTTTCTGCAGGTAAAAGAAGGCCGCGACTGGAGCCAGTTTTACCTCGACAGAGCGGCAGCGGCCCGCAAGGCTGAAGCGGAGGCATCTGCTAAAGAGCCCCAGGAAAAAAAGAAGAAGAAAAAGAGCAAGCCGACCCGCAGCCTGGAAGAATACACCGGCACTTACCATAGCCAGCTCTATGGCAACGCCACCGTATCGCTGAAAGACGGCAAGCTTTACCTGCAGCTGGAGCCGGCGCCGGCGCTTAGCGGCACGCTTACTTTCTGGCAGCACGACATCTTTAACCTGGACTGGAAAAACGACTTCGCCCTGTTGCACCCCACCAACGTGCGCTTCTGGGCCGGCCAGGACGGCAGCATCAGCCAAATGCGTCTCGACTCCGACAACCCCGACTTCCACTTTAGCGAGCTGGAGTTTGAGAAGGTTAAATAGGGGCTTCAGCCTGCCATAAAGTATAAAAGGCCGTACTTGCGTACGGCCTTTTATACTTTTGAGTGGTGCGTCGTTAGTAGCTTACCAGCACTGCCAGTGTGGTAGCCACTGCAAAGTATGCAGTAATGATCAGGTAAGCTAAAGAATCATCGTCTTTGTAGATATTTTTCATGGCAATAAGAAGTAAAAATATAACATTATAAATCCGATAGTTTATATCGACCTATTAATGTATACGTCCTGCATAGACAAAAGTTAAGCCACAACCAGCTGATTTGCTTTAGCTTAAAGGCTACACGGCTCTTGTTTGCGAAAGGCTCTTTTTACTTCACAGGCAGCAGGCTCAGCAGCACCTGCTGGCGCACCTTCTTAAGCACTTGCAGTGGCAGGGGCAGGCAGTTATACTTCCACTCATAGAAAGGCGCAGGCACAGAACCGAAGCTCTGGTAAAACCCGGCTATACTTTCTATCATTGGGCTCTCGAAGTCCAGTACCTGCGGGGTGCCGGCGTTGCGGCGGATGATGTCGTCGAGGAGGAGGGTGCGGCCGTTGCTTTTGCGCCCGCTGCTGTCGGCAGCGTTAAAAATGTAGATGATGTAGCCGCCATAGTACAGGAACAGCCCGCCCGCCGTAATGCTTCCGTCTTCCGCCAAGGTATAAACCAGCTCCGTTATCCCCTTTTCCACACAGGCTGTGTATAACCGGCGCAGCATTTGGTAAGCTGCCTCATCCACCCCGCCGTATACTTTGTGCGCTATGTTTTGCCGGAACAGGCGGATGAGCGGCTCTATGTCCTGGCTGTGGGCAATGCGCAGGCGCTCCCGGCGAGCCTTGTTCAGGTTATACTTGCGGTCGCGGTTGTAGCCTTTCCAGAGCTGTTGGTAAGACTGGTTTAGCTGGAGGTAAAGGGTGTGCTGCGGCTGCAGCTGTTCCTGCGCTATACCTTGCAGCGTGGCGGCGTTGCCGGTGCAGAAAGCGTAGCCGGAAGTATACTTGAAATGCCGCCGCACAATGCTCAGAAAGGCCGCCGCCTGCTCCGGCCGCAGCGCCTGCCTGGCGTAGATGCCCAACTGCTGGCAGAAGAGCGGCTGCTGCAAGTATAAAACGCCAAACTTACGGCGCACGGGCAGCGGCATCACGCAAGTATAAATACCGCTTTCCTGCTCCACCACCGCCTGCCACCCCGGCGACACCACATCCAGGTACCACGACAGCGCATACACCTGCCGCTGCGCGGAGGCCTCTACGCAGGCATCCCAGGCAGTTTTGTTGATCTCGCTATGTTGGAGTAGCTGCGGCACGCGTCGGCTATACTTCCTCAGCCACCCCCGTTGCAAAGAAGGCACGGTACAGCTTCATGCGGACGTTTCGGATTACTTTGACGTACAGTGGCAGCGCGTTCTGCCGTAGCGCGAAGTACTTTACCCGCTGCGAGCCAAAGCTGGCGTAGAAGTGCTCTATCTGCTGTATCATAGGGCTCTCGAAGTCCAGCACATAATCCGAGCCGGCATGCTGCCTGATGATCTCGTCGAGCACCAGGGTGCGCCCGTTGGCGGCGCGGCCCTCGCTGTCGGCAGAGTTAAAGGTATAGCTGATGGTGTTGTTATACTTGATGAACAGGCAGCCCGCGTTTACCTCTCCGCCAGCGGTGGTATACATCAGCTGCGCCATGCCATGTTTCTTAGCCGCCGCAAACAGCTCGCGCAGCATCTTGTACGCCACCTCCGACACCCCACCCACCACTTTATGGGCAATGTGCTTCTTAAAATGCTCGATCAGCGGCTCAATGTCGTCGCTCTCAAACATACGTAGGTTAGCCCGCTGCGCCCGTTTCAGGTTCATTGTGCGGTCGCGCGTATAGCCTTTGTACAGCTCCGGGTATGGCTTGCTTAACGCCAGCAGGCGGGTATAGCGGGGCACCAGGTCATAGGTGTTCTGCAGCTTCTCCAGGCAAGGCGTGTCGCCGGCATTAAAGCGGTACCCGTTGATGAACTTAAAGCGTTTGATAGTTAGCTCCAGCATTTGCTCCCGCACCGCGGGGCTGCTGCGGACCGTGGTAAATATACCCAGCATTTGGGCATGCAATGGCTGGCTAAGGTAGGGGAAGCCCATCTTCAGGGTGCCTGGCAGCGGCATTACAGTAGCGTATGCCCCCCCCTGTTCCTCAACATAAGCCTGCCACCCCGGCGATACCACATCCAGGAACCACGAGAGCGCGCACACCATATTATTTTCAGAGGCCGCTATGCAGGCATCCCATGTGTGCTTGTCTATCTCCTCGTGGCGGAGGTACTTTATCATAATCCGTTGCTCCTGGTTTTGGCTCGCCTGCCACGTTAGCACGGCAGCGCTAGGACAAATTTAATCAAAATTTAGGTCTTCCTGGCTTAGGCAAACTTCTATAAAAGCAGCGGGGCTGCCCTCAAGTAGAGAGCAGCCCCGCTGTATGTAGTACTGTCAGTAAACTTAGGCCATCACTACCAAGTGACTAATGGCACCACCAACAATAAAGTAAGTAGCGATAAGTACGTTTACCAGTGAATTTCTCAGTACAACTTTTTTCATGACTTTTTTGATTAGTTTTTAGGTTTATTATTTATTTAAAGTGAGATGCAGCGCAAAGAACAATTGCATAAAATAATAGTACAACCGTTTTAATTATCTGATGCAAAGTAATATAGATAAATTATAATAACCAAATTTTTGAATGTTATACAGTATCTCTTATACTTTACCCACAATCGAGAGCCTCTAAATATTCCAATGCTTCAGGCGTAACATATCCTATAAGCCTACACTAACTATAGAAAGTGCAATAAAAATAAATTGAAAAAATTTCTTTTTAGTCGTAAAAAGCAGTATATCAACACATTACACGCATAACATCGAATAAAAAAGCCTCCGCTGCCTTGGCGGCAACGGAGGCTTGGTGTTGGTATTATCTGCGGTTCTAAACCAGCTTCTTATAGCGGATGCGCTTCGGCTCCACGTCGCCCATGCGCTTCTTCTTGTTCTCCTCGTACTCGGTATAGTTGCCCTCAAACCAATATACCTGCGAGTCTCCTTCAAAGGCAAGGATATGGGTACAAATACGGTCCAGGAACCAGCGGTCGTGGGAGATGATCACGGCGCAGCCGGCAAAGTTCTCCAGCGCGTCTTCCAGCGCACGGATCGCGTTCACGTCCAGGTCGTTTGTAGGTTCGTCGAGCAGCAGCAGGTTACCGCCTTCTTTCAGCGTCATGGCCAGGTGCACGCGGTTGCGCTCCCCACCCGACAGCTTCTCCACTTTCTTCTCCTGGTCGGCGCCCGAGAAGTTGAACTTGCTCACGTAGGCGCGCGACACCACCTGTCGTCCGGCCATCATCATGTGCTCCGTTCCGCCTGAGATCACCTCAAACACCGACTTGTTCGGGTCCAGGTTAACGTGCTCCTGGTCTACATACGAAATCTGTACTGTTGACCCCACGGTAAAGTCGCCGCTGTCTGGCTTCTCCTGGCCTGTTATCAGTTTAAAAAGGGTGGTTTTACCCGCACCGTTCGGCCCGATAACCCCCACAATGCCACCCTGCGGCAACGCAAAGCTCAGGTTCTCGAACAGCAGTTTATCGCCATAGGCCTTGCTGATGTTGTGCGCCTCGATCACCTGCGCGCCCAAACGCGGACCGTCCGGAATGAATAGCTCCAGTTTCTCCTCTTTCTGCTTCACATCCTCGCCGGCCAGTTTATCATACTGGCTGATACGCGCTTTTGATTTGGCGTGGCGGGCTTTCGGGGCCATCTTCACCCACTCCAGCTCGCGCTGCAGGGTTTTCTGGCGCTTGCTCTCAGTTTTCTCCTCTGCCGCCAAGCGGGTAGACTTCTGCTCCAGCCAGCTGCTGTAGTTGCCTTTCCACGGAATGCCTTCGCCACGGTCCAGCTCCAGGATCCAGCCGGCCACGTTGTCCAGGAAGTAACGGTCGTGGGTAACGGCGATCACGGTGCCTTTGTACTGCTGCAGGTGCTGCTCCAGCCAGTCCACCGACTCAGCGTCGAGGTGGTTGGTAGGCTCGTCGAGCAACAGCACGTCCGGCTCCTGCAACAGCAGGCGGCAAAGGGCCACGCGGCGCTTCTCACCACCCGACAGGTTACCGATGATGGCGTCCTCCGGCGGCGTGCGCAGCGCATCCATGGCGCGCTCCAGGCGGTTGTCCAGTTCCCAGGCGTTCAGCTGGTCCAGTTTCTCCTGCACCTCACCCTGGCGCTCAATGAGCTTGTTCATCTCATCGTCGGTCATCTCCTCGGCAAACTTCATGTTGATCTCGTCGAACTCCTTCAGCAGGCCCACCACCTCGCTCACGCCTTCCTCTACCACCTCGCGCACGGTTTTGGTCGGGTCTAGCTGCGGTTCCTGCTCCAGGTAGCCCACGGTGTAGCCCGGCGACCACACCACCTCGCCCTGGTATTCTTTGTCTACGCCGGCAATGATCTTCAGCAAGCTGGATTTACCCGAGCCGTTCAGGCCCAGCACGCCAATTTTGGCACCGTAGAAGAAGGAGAGGTAGATATTCTTAAGTACTTGTTTCTTTGGAGGGTAGATCTTGCTGACCCCGGCCATCGAAAAAATAATAGTTTCGTTGCTCATGCTGTATAGTATGGTTTAAGTACTGATATGTTTATACCCACGGCAAGCGGCCACGGGCTGTATTTAGCTATCCGCCTGATTGTTATTAACGTAAGGAATCACAAATATCGCAAAAAATCATGTCTTTGCACTTCACAAAAGTGCGCTGAAATCACTAAACTTGTAAAAACTGTATGGGTAAGGTACGTACTTACTGTTTTTAGCAACCGGCCGGCAGCTGGTTTTGCCAACGCTGCCGCCATGCCTGCGTATGCTAAATTTAGTTTATCCCGGATACCTTACCCTGAATTACGTACGACGCAAAACCTAATCCAGTAAAATGGAAAACAACAACCTATTGGAAGTAGCCAAAGAGTATGGTTATACCCAAGACCAGCAAGTATGGCTAAAACCCTTTATGAACTACCCTGCAAGGCAGGTTGGCGAGGTGAAAGAATCGGAAGACGACTCGCTGGTGTATTTCGCCAAGCGTTTCGAGATGTTCCGCGAGAAGGTGAACAACCTGCTGGAGCGCATCGAGGCCTCTGACAACAAAGGCTCTTTCCTGATGAAAGTGCTGCACATGAAGGAACAGGTGGGCAGCTACGATGCCTTGGGCGACTTTGAGCAGCTCTACCATACCCTAAGCAAGGCTGAAGAGGAGATAAACGAGACCATTAAGCAGAACCGCGAGAAGAACCTTAGCATCAAAATGGCTCTGGTACAGGAGGCAGAGGCGCACAGCCAGAGCATCGACTGGAAAGAGGCCACTGAAAAGCTGAAGGACCTGCGCACCGCCTGGATTAAGACCGGCCCGGTGGAGAAAGAGCTGACCGATGAGATAGAGGAACGCTTTCGCAACGCGGTAGAGGCTTTCTTTGAACGCAAGAAGAACTTCTTTGAGGATAAAAAGCGCATGCAGAACCGCGCTTACGAGCGCTACAGAGACCTGATCAACCAGTCGTACCACCTGGCCAACTCAGAGGAGTGGGAGGAAACGACCGCCAAGCTCAAGCAGCTGCAGAACGAATGGAAGGAAGTGGGCGGCAACCTGCCGCGCAAAACCATGACCAACCTCTGGAACAACTTCCGGAAGGCACACAACCACTTTTTCGAGCGCCTCAAGCGCAAGATACAGAAAGAGAAGAACGCCTCCAGAGAGCAGTTCTACGAGCAGAACTATGAGCGCAAGCAGGAGTTGGCCATACAGGCAGAGCAGCTGCTGCAGGATTATAGCTTAGGCGAGGCCGTAAAGCGTGCCAAAGAGCTGCAGGCTGAGTGGAAGAAGGTGGGCCCGGTGCGCCCGGACGTGTCGGACGCCATTTGGGAGCGCTTTATTAAAGCCTGCGACCGCGTGTTTGAGATGAGCAGCCTGGAGCACTACATCCGAAAGCGCCAGCAGGCCAGCAACGAGACCTTCTCAGAGACCGATGGCCTGCTGGCCCGCATCAACGCCCTCCGGGACTTTATCAAGTCAGACAGGAGCGAGCTGGAGGTGCTGGAGACAAACCTGGGCAAGCTAAACGACTCGCCGAGCAACGATGCTTTCCGCAACATGCTGAAAGGCAAGATCCGCAACTTTAACCGCAAGATAGGCACCAAGACAGCCCTGATAGAGATGTTCCAAAGCCAGCTGAGCGCCATTTCGCGCTAGGCCACGGCTCCAGTATATTCAAAAAAAAGCGCTTGCTGCACCTGCAGTAGCGCTTTTTTTGCTTTCCGGGCACTCGCGTACAACTTATGTTAGAAGAGGCGTAAACGCGGTAAAATTTATTCCCTGCTTTTTGAACATTTGTGTTTTATTTGCGTTGTGTTGTTAAAAACAGACAAAAAAGCAATAATTTTTTAGTTTAAATTTTTGTTCTTGTTTTTATTTATACTTTTGCGAACTATTTTACACAAGCCAATAAGTTAAAGGAGAAAATACTATGTACTGGACACTTGAATTAGCTTCATACCTGGAGGATGCACCCTGGCCAGCCACGAAAGATGAGCTGATCGACTTCTCAATCCGCTCTGGCGCCCCTATGGAGGTAGTAGAAAACCTGCAGGCCCTGGAGGACGACGGACAGCCTTACGAGAACATTGAGGAGATCTGGCCTGACTATCCTACCAAAGAGGATTTCATGTTTAACGAAGACGAGTACTAAGGCTAATTGGAAATTATAGTTTAGAAATTAGAAATTGCGCCCGAAAGGCACTTGCATTTCTATTTTTGAATTTCTGATTTTTAATTAATCTGACTTTGATCGTCACAGTAAAAAATTTGGTTGCGGGTTATGGCCAACGGGTCCTGATCCGCAACCTTTCTTTTTCTATCCCCTCCCCTGCCTTTTTGGCTATTATTGGCCATAACGGTGCCGGCAAAACTACGCTCTTTCGGGCCTTTCAGGGCAACGTAGAGTACGAGGGCCAGCTGCTGGTGCACAACCACGACCTGCGCCACCTTTCCAACCCGTCCGGCAAAGGGCTTTTGGCCTACCTCCCGCAGAAGGCAGTTGTCAACTTTCCTATTAAAGTGCACGACTTGGTGGTGATGGGCCTGTTCCGGAAGAAGCGCTTTTTCGAGAACTATACCTCAGAGGATTATACTTTGGCCGCACAAACGCTGGAACAGCTGCAGCTCTCCCACCTGTTGGACCATGAGTTCACCACACTCTCGGGGGGCGAGCAGCAGCTGGTATGGCTGGCGCAGCTCATGCTGCAGGACGCCAGCATAAACCTGCTGGACGAGCCCACGCAGCAGCTGGACGTATACTATAAGAACAAAGTGTTTGAGCTGCTGCAGCGTTGGGTGCAGCAGCGCGGCAAGACCGTACTTTGCATTACCCACGACCTGCATAATTTGCTGCCCATGCAGGGCTACCTCCTCAACCTCTCCAAGCCACACCCCCAGCTGGAGCCTATTTCCCCGCAAACCGTGCAGGAGAACCAGGCCTTTCTGGAGGCGGGGCGGCAGCCGGTGCTGTAGAGGGTTGAGACATTGCAGCGTGGTTATAGTTTATACTTCGGCCATACTTTCATAGCCTCACTGGCCTTTCCTGGCGCAAGCGTCCGCTTGTGCCTTTTTAGCCTCTAGCCGATGCTTCCTTCAGTTTGATACAAGCTATCCTTACTAGCTGCTGTTCATCCTCAGTCTTACAAAGGCTACAGTTGCATTTCATACTTTGGTGCGCTCCAAGCCCGCGAGGGCTCGTTTTCCCGCTCGGCGCTGGGAGCTTTTCCTGCCGGGGGTAGGGGCCCTCTTCTCGTGCCTCGGGCTGCCTCGCTATCGCTCGCTACCGGAAAAACTCGCATAGGAGGGCCCCTACCCCCGGCGCCTCACAGAAAACTGGGAACTGGTTTGATCGCCTCAGCTGACGGAGCTTGAACAGAATTCCCCTCCTTAGCCAAGGAGGGGTAGGGGTGGTTGGTCAGGGGGGTGACAATCGTCTGCAGAGCTCTCCCTCTCCTGTTCTTAGGAGAGGGTTGGGGTGAGGTCAATTCCCCTCCTTAGCTAAGGAGGGGCTAGGGGTAGGTTTATACTTGTAGGCCCAAGTCGCGCCCTGTCCGCGCCATACCGGTTGCAATACCACTTATACTTTAGCCAAAGCAGCTACAGGCTCCCCTCTTTCGCAAACGCCTCGGCAAGTATAAGGTCTTCGGGTGTGGTGATTTTGATGTTGCGGTAGCTGCCCTCTACGAGCGTAATCGTTTCGCCTATACTTTCCACCACCGAGGCATCGTCTGTAAAGTGCTCCTGCTCCGGCTGCTCGTAAGCCTTCTGCAGTATACTTGCCTGGAAAACCTGCGGCGTTTGCACCAGTTTATACTTTGCGCGTGGTACTGCTCGGCTCCCCTCCTCGGTCAGCTCCCGGATAGAGTCTTTGGGCGACACAGCCACCACGGCACTGCCATACTTGGCTGTAGCCTCGTAAGCGGCGCGTATGGTCTCCACCTCCACAAAGGGGCGCACACCATCATGCACGGCCACCAAGCCTTCTCCCATCACTGCACCCAAGCCGTTCTTCACCGACTTAAACCGCGTGGCGCCGCCCGCCACCGTCATGTGGAACAGCTTGAAAGCATGTTTGCGGCACAGCTCACGCCAAGTGTTTAGCTGCTCCTGCGGCAGCACCACCACCAGCCTCACGGCAGGGTTATACTTGTAAAACCGCGCTATAGTGTGCATCAGGATCGGTTTGCCCGCCACCTCAATAAACTGTTTGGGCAGGTCGTGCTGCATGCGGCTGCCGCTGCCGCCAGCCACGATTATCGCGTATTCCGGAGTTTGTGCCATGGGGCAAAGTTAGAAAGTTAGAGAGTTAAAGAGTTAGAAAGTTTAGGAGTTGTGGAAATACAGAATAGCGACGCCATACTTAGCTTCAGAAAGACTCACGGTTAATAAAAAAACCCCGGCTTGTGGGCCGGGGCTTTATACTTTGGTAGTGCTTTATACTTACAGGATCAGCATTACGTCTCCGTAGCTGAAGAAGCGGTAGTTCTCTTTCACGGCCTCCTCGTAAGCTTTCATGATCAGCTCGTAGCCTCCAAAAGCGGCGGCCATCATCAGCAGCGTGCTCTCCGGCATGTGGAAGTTGGTAAGCAGGCTATTGGCGATCTTGAACTCGTACGGAGGAAAGATGAAGCGGTCTGTCCAGCCTTCGTTGGCTTTCAGGCGGCTGCTGGCCGAAACCGACGACTCCAGGGCACGCATGGTAGTGGTACCGATGGCGCACACGCGTCTCTTGCTGTCCAGGGCCTGGTTTACACGGTCGGCAGTGCCGGCCGGTACCATAAAGTTTTCTGAGTCCATCTTGTGCTTGGTCAGGTCTTCCACATCCACCGGACGGAAAGTGCCCAGGCCAACGTGCAGCGTGATTGGCTCTACATCCACGCCTTTAATCTCCAGGCGCTTCATTACCTCTTTTGTAAAGTGCAGGCCGGCGGTTGGGGCAGCCACGGCACCCACGTTTTTCGCATACACCGTCTGGTAGCGCTCACGGTCCTCCGGCTCTGCCTCGCGCTTGATATACTTCGGCAGCGGCGTCTCGCCCAGGTCGTTGATAGTCTTGTAGAACTCCTCATCAGTGCCGTCGAACAGGAACTTGATGGTACGGCCACGGGAGGTGGTATTGTCGATTACTTCGGCTACCAGGTCGCTGTCGCCAAAGTATAGTTTGTTGCCCACGCGGATCTTGCGGGCCGGGTCTACCAGCACATCCCACAGGTGGATCTCTTTGTTCAGCTCACGCAGCAGGAATACTTCAATCTTGGCCCCTGTTTTCTCCTTGTTGCCATACAGGCGCGCCGGAAACACTTTGGTGTCGTTTACCACCATCACGTCGCCTTCGTCAAAATACTCCAGGATGTCTTTAAAGATGCGGTGCTCGATTTTGCCGGTGTCGCGGTGCACCACCATCATGCGAGATTCGTCGCGGTTTTCAGAAGGGTGTGTGGCAAGGTAGCTTTCAGGAAGCTCAAACTTAAATTCGGATAATTTCATATATCAAATATTACGGTATTTGGTTCTTATACTTGTGGAGTATCTCCGGGTACACAACAGCAGAACCTCCCGCTGAGGTTCATAATCAACCGTGTACTAAAAAACAAAAAATCGAACCGCAAATTTACTCGGTTTGCCCGAATTATTCTTACTTTTAACAAAATTACTTGCCACTGTTCTACCCGTAACCAAAAGAAGACTATGATTTACCTCCGCCTGATAGCAGAAAGCTTTCGTTTTGCGTGGCAAGCGCTGCGTGCCAACCTGCTGCGCACTATTCTGTCGCTGCTGGGGGTAACGATCGGCATCTTCGCCATTATCTCGGTTTTTACGCTGGTAGACTCGCTGGAGCGGAACGTGCGCGACAGCATGAGCTTTATCGGCGAGAAAGTGATTTACGTGCAGAAATGGCCCTGGGCCTTTGGCGGCAGCTACCCGTGGTGGAAGTATTTTCAGCGCCCAGAGCCGACGGAGCGTGAGTTCCGGCAACTGCAGCGCTACATTACCACCAGCAATGGCGTGGCCATTTTTTCGAGCAAGGGCGGCAACACGTATAAGTATGCCAACAACAGCTACTCCGACGGCGAGCTGATGGGCATTTCCTATGACTACCCAAAGGTGAGCGAGGTGCCTATTGTTACCGGGCGCTATTTTACGCCGCAAGAAGCCGACGCAGCGCGCAACGTAATTGTTATCGGCGACGAGATAGCCAGCACGCTCTTCCCTTACGGCAACCCTATTGGGCAAACGCTGAAGGTGGCCGGGCAGAAATTTGCCGTGATCGGGGTAATAGAGAAGCAGGGCGAGAACATCTTCGGGATGCCGAATATGGACCAGATAGGCATGATCCCGTACAGCACCTTCTCTAAGATGTATGACGTGGGCCCGAACGGCCTGGGCTCCACCATCGCTCTGAAAGGCCGGGACGAGGACCCGGGCCTGATGGAGCTGGAGTATGAAACCCGAGGCCTGATGCGCAACATACGCGGCCTGCGCCCCCGCGACGAGGATAGTTTTGCCATGAACCGCCCCGAAATGGCCACAGAGGCCATTGGCAGCTTTTTTAACGTGGTGGGCCTGGCAGGGTGGGTAATCGGCGGCTTTGCCATACTTGTGGGCGGCTTCGGTATTGCCAACATCATGTTTGTGTCGGTGAAGGAGCGCACCAACATCATCGGCATACAAAAATCCTTGGGCGCTAAAAACTACTTCATACTTTTCCAGTTCCTGTTCGAGGCGGTGTTTCTCAGCCTGTTAGGCGGCGGCATTGGCATCATGCTGGTGTTCCTGCTCACGCTCATCCCCCAGGACATGATGAAGATCACGCTCTCGGTGGGCAACATTATACTTGGGCTCGGCGTATCGGCCGTTATCGGCATGCTGTCGGGTATTATACCTGCCGTACTGGCCTCTAACTTAGACCCGGTGATTGCTATCCGCTCAAAATAAAGCTATATTTACATGTTTGCCCCGGCGGTTTTTCCCTCACAAGCGCTGCCGGGCCAAATTTTTATTTTTAATATGTGATGACGCGTGCCTTACCCAAACAGGCACCACGGGCTACTGCCCCGCTGAAGATGACGAGAAATTATGACAAAGCTTAGAAAGACAAGCAAAACCAAGCTGCACGACGAGTCGGTGAACACCGGCAGCGGCCAAACCATTCTGAAACCGGATGTAAACGACAATAAAGCCAGATCGGTAACCGACCTGCGCGAGAGCGGCCAGTCTACGGCCCCGCCTGCCTCCGAAGAGGACAAGAAAATACGCCAGGCCTTTGTAGACAAGGACTGGAACGAGATCAAGATCGCCGACTCGTGGCAGATCTTTAAAGTGATGGCCGAATTTGTGGATGGCTTTGAGAAGCTGGCCAAAATCGGCCCCTGCGTATCTGTGTTCGGCTCGGCCCGCACCAAGCCTGATAACAAGTACTACATCATGGCCGAGGAGATTGCCGCCAAGCTGGTGCGCCACGGCTACGGCGTGATCACGGGCGGTGGCCCGGGTATTATGGAGGCCGGCAACAAAGGCGCGCACTCCGAGGGCGGCAAGTCGGTGGGCCTGAACATACAGCTGCCCTTCGAACAGTTCAACAACATCTACATCGACTCTGACAAGCTCATCAACTTCGACTACTTTTTTGTGCGCAAGGTGATGTTCGTGAAGTATGCCCAAGGGTTTGTGGTGATGCCGGGCGGCTTCGGCACGCTGGATGAGTTGTTTGAGGCGATCACGCTGATCCAGACGAAGAAGATCGGGGCGTTTCCGATTGTGCTGGTGGGCCGCGCCTACTGGGAGGGCCTGTTTAAGTGGATCGAGGACGTGATGCTGAACATGGAAACCAACATCAGCGCCGAGGACCTGGACCTGGTGCACATCGTGGACGATGCCTCTGAGGCCGTCAAGATCATCGACGACTTCTACAGCAAGTACCTGCTGTCTCCGAACTTCTAGGAGAAACCGTATTTATACTTACATGGAAGCGGGCGCTGGTGCAGTGCCCGCTTTTTTGTATCCTGGCTCCATCCACTAGCACAAGTATACCCCGAGAGGAGTAAACTACCCTGCGCCAAAATCGCCCCGCCACCTGCTGCGGAATCCAGAAGAATTTATACTTCCGGCGGTAAAGTCATGTCTTCTGCACCTCTGTACCTCCCTTCCGTATAAACGAGCATGGAAGTGAAAAGACCCCTGAACGGAAGCTCCTCCCAAAAACTAAAGCAGGAGCTAAAGGCTACTGAGAAGCAGAACCTGGAGATACGCGACAGCCTGGCCATGGAACGCACCAAACTGGCCAACGAGCGTACGTTTATGGCCTATGGGCGCACGTCTATGGCCATGGTACTGGCCGGCCTCACCTTTATCAAAGTGTTCGAAAACGCCCCTCTGTACATTGCCATCGGCATTGCGTTTATTCCGGCTGGTTTGGCCGTGGCCGGCTTTGGATATTACCGCTTTTCCCGTAAAAAACGGGAGGTAGCCCGCCATACCGAGGCTTACACGCCAACCAGCCACGTACACGCTGCCGTGGCCAATCAAAAGCAGGATATCTCAGATACACCTATGCATAGCAGCTATGACAGCGGGCACGGAGAACGATGAAAAAAAGGAGCTAAAGAAGCTTCGGAAAAAGCTAAAGCAGCAGGAGCGCAAGAACTCAGAGATTCGGGACCAGATGGCCATGGAGCGCACCATTTTTGCGAACGAGCGTACCCTGATGGCTTACCTGCGCACCGCACTTACCATTACAGGTGGCGGTTTTGCTGCCCTTAAACTGTCGCAACACGCTTATATGGAGCTTTTGGGCATTGTGCTGATGATAATTGGGCTATGCTTGATTGCCTATAGCCTGTACCGCTACTTTCAGAAGCAGAAACTTATTAAGCGCCGGCGCGAGGAGTATACCCACACCAGCCACAAACATGCGGAGCTTAACGAGAAGCAAGCTTCAGAATACGGAAACGAAGACTGAACCTTTATTTCATGATGCCCCGGCTAAACCTATTCCCGCTGATTTCTGTTAAGATAGGTTGGCGCACAGCTACGGCAAAGCGCTGATAATTTTATACCTTTGCTATTTAAAATCAAGCATTCCTGAATGGCTTTTAACCAAGCGCAAGAAACTACAACCGGCACCACCCCTGCCTTCTCCGACAACGGCGAAACGCAGCAGATCGAAGTATACGGTGCCCGCGAACATAACCTCAAGAATATTTCCATCAAGTTGCCGCGCTACAAGCTGGTCGTGTTTACCGGCATTAGTGGCTCTGGAAAGTCGTCGCTGGCCTTCGATACCATTTATGCCGAGGGGCAGCGCCGCTATATGGAGACCTTCTCGGCCTACGCCCGCTCGTTTATGGGCGGCCTGGAGCGACCGGACGTGGATAAGATAGAGGGCCTGTCGCCGGTAATCTCCATTGAGCAAAAAACCACCAGCCGCAACCCACGTTCCACAGTAGGCACCATCACCGAGATCTACGACTTTATGCGTTTGCTTTGGGCGCGTACGGCCGAGGCCTACAGCTACGTGACCGGTGAGAAAATGGTGCGCCAGAGCGATGACCAGATCGTAAACCATATACTGGAGAACTTCGACGGCAAGCGCATTATCGTGCTGGCACCGGTGGTAAAAGGCCGTAAGGGCCATTATCGCGAGCTGTTCCAGCAGATCCGCAAAATGGGCTTTATTCGCGCCCGCGTGGATGGGGAGTTGGTAGAAATTACCCCGAAAATGCAGGTGGACAGGTATAAGATCCACGACATCGAGATCGTGATCGACAAGATCGTGGTGAAGGAGGAGGACCGCTACCGTTTGTCCAGCTCTATCCAGAACGCGCTGACGCACGGCAAAGGCACCGCACTTATACTGGACGTGGACGCCGACAAGACGCACTTCTTCTCGCGCCACCTCATGGACCCCGCCACCGGCATCGCCTACGACGACCCGGCCCCGAACTCCTTCTCGTTTAACTCGCCTTACGGCGCCTGCCCGGTGTGTAACGGTTTGGGAGAGATACAGGAGATTACGGAGGAGTCTGTTATACCCGACAGGGACCTAAGTATACGCCGCGGCGGCATTGCCCCGCTGGGCGAGTACCGCGACATCTGGATCTTTAAGCAGATCGAGGCGCTGTTCAAGCACTTTAAGGTATCGGTGGCCACCCCGATAAAGGATTTGCCGGAGGAGGTGCTGAAGGTGCTGCTCTATGGCCTGGAGGAGGACCTGGAGGTTAAAACGAAGAAGGGCAATTACATTGTGGAGTTTGAGGGCATCATCAATTTCCTTAAAAACCAGATGGAGTCCGACTCGGATAATATCCGCAGCTGGGTAGAGGATTTTGCCCAAACCACCACCTGCCCCGAGTGCAACGGCTACAGGCTCAAAAAAGAATCGCTGCACTTCAAGATCGACAACAAGAACATCGGGGAGCTTTCGGTGCTGGATATTAACAAGCTGGCTGCCTGGTTCGAGGGGCTGGAGGACCGGATGAGCGAGCGCCAGAACGTGATTGCCCGTGAGCTGCTGAAAGAAATACGCAAGCGTATCGGCTTTTTGCTGGATGTGGGTCTGGATTACCTGAGCCTGCACCGCCCGGTAAAAACACTTTCGGGTGGCGAGAGCCAACGCATCCGTCTGGCCACGCAGATCGGCACGCAGCTGGTGGGTGTTCTGTACATCATGGATGAGCCAAGTATAGGCCTGCACCAGCGCGACAACGAGCGCCTCATCAATGCCCTGAAAGACCTGCGCGACCTGGGCAACTCCATCATTGTGGTGGAGCACGACAAGGACATGATCCTGCAGTCGGACTACGTGGTGGATATTGGCCCGGGCGCCGGTATACACGGCGGCCAGGTAGTAACGGCCGGCACGCCGGAGCAAATGATGCAGGCCGGCACCACTACCGCCGAGTTCCTGAGCAACCGCCGTGGCATTGAGGTGCCGCGCGTAAAACGCCCCGGCAACGGTGAGAAACTTATACTGAAAGGCGCCACCGGCCACAACCTGAAAAACGTGACGCTGGAACTGCCGCTGGGCAAGATGATCTGCGTAACGGGTGTTTCGGGCTCAGGTAAATCATCCTTGATCCACGATACGCTGTACCCGATCCTGAACACGCACTTTTTCAGGGCCAAGCGCGAGCCGCTGGCCTATAAAAGTATAAATGGTCTGGAGCACCTGGACAAAGTGATTGAGGTGGACCAGTCGCCGATTGGCCGCACGCCGCGCTCTAACCCAGCCACGTATACCGGCGTGTTTACGGATATCCGCACCTTGTTTGCGCAGCTGCCGGAGGCTAAGATCAGGGGCTATTCGCCGGGCCGTTTCTCATTTAACGTGAAGGGCGGCCGCTGCGAAGCGTGTGAAGGCGCGGGTATGCGCACCATCGAGATGAACTTTTTGCCGGACGTATACGTGCCGTGTGAGGTGTGCAAAGGCAAGCGCTATAACCGCGAAACGCTGGAGGTGCGCTTTAAAGGCAAAAGCATTACCGACGTGCTGGACATGACCGTGGAGCAGGCTGTGGAGTTCTTTGAGAGCCAGCCGCGCATCCTGCGCAAGATAAAGACGCTGAACGATGTGGGCCTTGGCTACATTACCCTGGGCCAGCAGGCCACGACTTTATCCGGCGGTGAGGCGCAGCGCGTGAAACTGGCCACGGAGCTATCAAAGAAAGACACGGGCAAAACGCTGTACATTCTGGATGAACCAACCACAGGCCTGCACTTTCAGGACATCAAGCACCTATCCGATGTGCTGCATAAATTAACAGACAAGGGCAACACGGTCCTCATCATCGAGCACAACCTGGACCTGATAAAAATAGCCGACTGGATAATTGATATTGGCCCGGAAGGTGGCGAAGGTGGCGGCACGATTGTGGCGCAGGGCACGCCGGAAGAGGTGGCCAAGGTTAAGAAAGGCTATACCTCGCGTTTCCTGAAGGAGGAGCTGGCCACCAGCCATTACCGCGAAAATAACGAACAGGAGGCCGCCGAATAAAGCTGCTACCGTCTATAAGTATAAATCCCGCTACCGTAACCTGGCAGCGGGATTTATACTTTTATAGGTTATCCAGCGAGTTTTCCAGTCTCTCCAGTATCTGCTGATGCTCTCTGAGGAGGGGCAGCTGCTTGCTGGCGTACTGCTTCAGGGCCATTACCTGCGCGTGGCTGGCCATGTCGTCGTAGCGGTCTACCAGCTTTTCGTTCTGCTCCACAATGTGCTTCAGGTAGCTCAGGTCGAAAGAGATGCCTGACTTTTCGGTTACCGTCTGGTATACTTCGTGATGCGCCTCGCCTAAAGTAGTGGGCAGCACAAAGTTATTCTCGTCGGCCACGTTGCGTAGGTCGTTCAGCATATTTTGGTGCGCCTGCACCATCTCCTGCGCCAGGCCTTTTACTTCGGGGCTTACGGCCATGCCGGCGGCTGCCTCGCCTAGCTGCACCTGCAGCATGCTGGCACTTGCCGCCTCTGCTACAAAAATAGCGTCGTTGCGCATATCTTCCTGCACCCCAGCCTCTTTAAACTGCTGCACACTTTGCTCTGCAGCCTGCTCTATACTGTCGTCGGAGCTGCAGGCAGTGGCAAATAGCAGGGCTATCAGGGCAAATACACTTGGTATACTTTTTCTCATGTTGAATTTGGCTTATAATGTATAAAGCACCTGCAAGATAAGACTTACAGATGCTTTATAAAAACCATCTGCCGGCACAGCTGCTACTTCTGCGCCTGCAGGGTACTATCTATCTGTTGCGCCCGGTCCAGGTGCTGGCGCAGCGTGGTAACTGTTTTGCTGGCAAATGCTTTCACATCCGCGTCTTGCATGTTCTCGGCGGCATCCTCAAACATTTTCACGTCCTCTTCGTGGTCGTCTACCATCAGGCTCATGTAAGCTTTGTCGAACTCAGCGCCGGTTTTCTCCTGCAGCTCCTTCACATGGTCCATGTGCTTTTCACCCATGCTGTCGGGCAGGGTAACATTCTTCTGGCTGGCTAGTTGCTTCAGTTCATCGTTTGCTTTCGTGTGGTCTGTTACCATCATCTGCCCAAAGCTTTTTACGTCGGCATGCTGGCCCTTCTCCTGCGCCATCTTACCCAGTTCCACCTCCATCATGCCGCCGCTGGCTGCTTTCGTCATAAAGTCAGACATCTCGGTCATTTGGTCTTCCATGGAGGTTTCTTCAACCATCTGCTCATTTGTTTCCTGGGCTTCTTCTACTGCTCCCTTCTCCTGGTTACAAGCCACAGCAAACAACACAGCGGCTGCCATCATACCTGTTGAAATAACTTTTTTCATAGCTTTATTTTGTTAAAATTAGTGTAAATATTTCTGCAGCATATTTATACGCCTACCACTCGCTGGAGTTATCTAATAGCCTGTTGCGGCATTCAAAAGCCGACGTAGGCTGCAACAAAATCCCATCGTTAGTGTAAAGTACTGGAGACAACCTTTTTACCTCTCCGCATCCGCCTCAAAGAAAAAAACTATGAAAAATGCCTGTTCTGCCTTTGCCCTCCTTTGCCTGCTGATGCTGCTGCCGTATAGCCGAGTTATGGCCCAGGATACCGAAGAAGCCACCGCTGACCCGGCCCATGACCGCGTGCTGAAGCTGCACCCGCTGCAGATCGGCGAGGTATATTTCTCTTATGAAAAAATGCGCACCGACAGGGTTTCGAACGAGTTTGGCCTGAGCTACGTGTACCAGGCATACTTTAAGAGCGATGATTTTCTGCCCGAGGCCGTGAGCGTAGGCGGCGTTCATGTGCGTATGGCGCAGCGTTATTATACTTCTAAGAAACACGATGCCGTGCCTTTCGGCTTCTTTCACGGTCCGCTGTTCGGGTACCGCTTCATGGTATTCGAGAAGAACGCGTTCGACCGTCCTTTTCAGGACCCCGCCGACCCGGATTACCGCTTTGTGGGCCGCCTGTACCAGAACACGCTGGAACTGAACTACCAGTTGGGCGGGCAGTTTCTGTTAGGCAGAAAGATAACCCTGGAAGTGTCTGGGGCGCTGGGGGCCCGCCTGAAGTATGCCCTGGCCAAAGGCGCCGACGAGCTGTTGCCTGACCACATTATTGGCCATACGCTGATAGCCGAAGACAACTCTGCCATTTTTGTGGTTCCGTCGCCACAGCTCAACGTGTCGCTGGGCTACTCTTTCTGATAACGCAAAACAGCACCGCTACCCAGGCAAATGGCAACGGTGCTGTCACGCGAACGACGGACTGGGCCGTTTACTTGATCTTGCTGAGCACGGAGTAAGACATCAGCTTGCCATTTCGGTAGTTCTCGGAGCGCACCACTCCTATCTCAGGCACATAATACTCTACTGTTTCCATGCGCATCCCCGGCATCTTCATGCCCATGGCGCGGTTTTCCATTTCTGTGTTATACCGGATCTTGTAGCTATCGAAGGAGCCGGCGGGCACTTGTACCTTTTCCTTTGCCTCTACAGTGCGGTTCGTGATTTTCATCACCATGGTCATCATACTTTGCGCACTGCCCTGGCCTTTCATCTCCATCGTCATGGTGCCATCCTCTAGCTTTTGCCCAGCCTGCAGGTTGCTGGGGTACAACATCTTATCGCCTTCCATGGTCATGTCCATACTCTGCTGGTCGCCCATTGGGGTTTGGTTCATCATCGGCTGCATGTCCATCCAGATGCTGCCGTTATCGCAGCCTATCCTGAACTCACCTTCGGTTGCCATTTCGCCTTTCTCGTCATACACCTGGCTTTGAATGGTGGCTTCCACTTTTCCGTCGTTGCGGTTAATGTCTTTCACCTGGTAGGTCACCCGGCCCGTCTGCTTGTCTTTCTGGTTATAGGTTAGCAGCTCGTAGGCAGCGTTTTCGCGCAGCAACTGGTAATCAGCGCAGTTGGTCTGAGCATACATAGGCGTTGCCACAAGCAGCAGGCAACACAAAAGCAGGAGTAATATCTTGCGCGGCATAAGCATATAAAATAAATTAAAACAAGTTATTTATAAAATATTTTATACGTTACGATTTACAATTGGGGTAATGAATTGGCGTAAAGTATAGCCGGCTATTTGCTGCCACTCCTGCCATAAAAAAGCAATGCCTGCAAACTGTGCTCTAAAGTATACTTTCGCTGATTTTAGTTTCGGGAGCGTGGGCGATTGTTTATTACTGCAGCGCCACCGAAGCGGCCAGGGCCAGGAGCAGGCCGCTGCCAAAACCGGCGTATACTTCGGCCGGGGTATGCGCCTGCAAGGCCAGCCGCGCCGACATCACGGCACCGGCCAGTACGGCTGCCATTGCGATCGGGTACAGGAGCCTGGCTTCGGGGGCAAGCGCATGCAGCACCAGCAACAGCCCCAGCGCACCGCCCATCCCTATACTGTGGGCACTGATCTTCCAGAACTGCGAGATGAAAAATGCCAGGAAGACCGCTGCCGCGACAATGCCCATCACAAAGTAGAAAATAGCATCGTAAGCGGGCTCGCGGTGAAACAGGTATGCCGTGGCGGCATAGCATACGGCCGTGAACAGCAACGGAAAACCACGCTGCTCCCGCCTGTCCATCTCCAGCGAGTCCAGGTAGCCGAGGCGCACCATGGCCAGGGCTGCCACAGCCGGTATCACAAACGTGGAAAAGAAGATCATGGCCAGCACTACCCAGCGCACATGCAGGGGCAGCGTAAGCGTGGCGACAGGCATATAATAAAGTATAACAGCGAAAAGGTACGTGGGCAGCAGCAGCGGGTGAAACACTACAGACAGGACTTTCGCGAGCGAACGGTTCACAGAGCAGTTTGAGAGTTAGAGAGTTAGAAAGTTTAAGAGTTAGAAAGTTGGGAAGTTAGACAGTAAAATAGCGACAAACTGCAAGCCGTATGAATCCTGCACCTAAATCAACAATTTAACCATCCAACAATTCAACAATCAATTTAAAGCTCTTTACGCAGGCGGGCCACCGGAATGTTCAGCTGCTCTCTATACTTGGCCACGGTGCGGCGGGCAATGTTGTAGCCTTTCTCGTTCAGGAGCTTCTCTATCTTCTCGTCAGAAAGCGGCTTGCGCTTGTTCTCATTGTCGATGATCTCCTTAAGGATATGCTTCACCTCGCGGCTGCTGGCGTCCTCGCCGGAGTCGGTGGCAATGCCCTCGGAGAAGAAATACTTGAGCGGGTAAATGCCGAACTCCGTCTGCACGGCCTTGCTGTTGGCCACGCGGCTCACGGTGCTGATGTCCATCCCGATCTCCTCGGCAATGTCCTTCAGGATCATCGGGCGCAGCTCGCTCTCATCGCCTTCCAGGAAAAAGTCGTGCTGGTATTTGATGATGGCCTCCATGGTGCGCAGCAGCGTGTTCTGCCGCTGGCGGATGGCATCGATAAACCACTTGGCCGCATCCAGCTTCTGCTTCACAAAGGCCACGGTTTCCTTCAGCTTCTTGTCCTTTTTGTCCGATTTGTCATAGGCGTCGAACATATCGGCGTAGGAGCGACTGATGCGCAGGTCCGGGGCGTTGCGCGAGTTAAGCGACAGCTCCAGCTGCCCGTTGTTGTTCGTAAGTATAAAATCGGGGATGATGTACTGCACGCGCGTCATGCTGGCACCGGCACCGCCTGGTTTCGGGTTTAGCCTGGTGATCACATCGATGGCCTTCTTCAGCTCCTCCTCCGTTACATTAAACCTGGAGATGATCTTCTGGTAATGCTTTTTGGTGAACTCATCGAACGCCTGACGGATGATGCGCTCGGCCAGCAGCGTGATTTCATCCTGCTCGCGGCGCTCCAGCTGCAGCAAAAGGCACTCGGGCAAGTCGCGGGCAGCGATGCCGGCCGGGTCGAAGGTTTGGACCAGGTGCAGCACCTGCTCTATCTCCTCCTCAGTCGTCTCGATGTTCTGCGAAAAGGCCAGGTCGTTGGCAATGGAGCTCAAATCGCGGCGGATGTAGCCATCGTGGTCGATGCTGCCGATGAGCTGCATGCCGATGTTATACTGCCTGTCGTCGAGGTCCAGAAAGCCCAGTTGGTCCAGCAGCGAGTCAGTTAGCGTGGAGGCCATGGCAATCGGCATTTCCTTGTCTTCTTCGTCGCCTCCGCGGTCGCCCTGCATTTTGTAGCCGCTTATCTCGTCGTCGTTCAGGTAATCGTTCAGGTCGATGTCATCATCCTTGCTGTACTCCTCCTCATACTCCTCCGATGTTTCGCTATACTCTTCGGCTGGCTCCTCACGGCCTTCCTCCAGCGCAGGGTTTATCTCCAGCTCCTCTTTTATGCGCATCTCCAACTCAGCAGTAGGTATCTGCAGCAGCTTGATAAATTGTATCTGCTGCGGCGATAACTTCTGTGATAAGAGTTGTCTTAAATCGAGTCGCTGCATAGTTTATAAAGAAAAAATCTGCGCCCATCTGCGCTATCTCAAATTTAGGATAATTTTACTCGCATTTACAAAAAAGGTTAAAATATCGTTACTTTGAGGGATTTTTAGAAAAACGCAAGTTACAGGGCCTAAGGCCAATGCTTTTACAAGTATGGCTGCGCTCCTGTCTGGCTCAAAGTTTGCTGCCGGGGCGGCCATACATCCGGATAACGGCAAAGCTTTGCATTAAAGTATAGCCTGGCTGCTCCGGAGACGCAGGAACCGGGAAGGCGCAAACTGCATCATTTTAAATTTATATTCTAGAGGATAAACCGTACCTTCAGGGTAACAACAACCATACACATGCAACGCACAAAAGTTAAAGATCTGCTACAGGGGGCCGAGGTAGGCAAAGAGGTATTGCTGAAAGGCTGGGTGCGCACGAAGCGCGGAAACAAGTATGTGAGCTTTATTGCCGTTAACGACGGCTCCACGATAAACAATGTACAGGTAGTAGCTGATGCCGAGAAATTTAGCGAAGAATCGCTGAAGGACGTAACCACCGGCGCTGCCATAGCTGTTACCGGTGAACTGGTGGCCTCGCAGGGCAAAGGACAGGTCTACGAGATTCAGGCGACAAGTATAGAAGTGCTGGGCAAAGCCGACCCGGAGACTTACCCGCTGCAGAAGAAGGCGCACTCGCTGGAGTTTTTGCGCGAAATCGCGCACCTGCGCTTCCGCACCAACACCTTCGGGGCTGTGTTCCGCGTGCGTAACTCGCTGGCTTTTGCCGTGCACAGGTTCTTCAACGAGAAGGGCTTTGTGTACATGCACACGCCGATCATCACGGCATCAGACGCAGAGGGTGCCGGCGAGATGTTCCGCGTCACCACACTGGATCCGATCAACCCGCCGCTGACAGAGAACGGGCAGGTAAACTACGAGGAGGATTTTTTCGGAAGAGCCACCAACCTGACGGTATCGGGACAGTTGGAGGGCGAGCTGGCGGCCATGGCTTTCAGTGACATTTATACTTTCGGACCTACTTTCCGTGCCGAGAACTCCAACACCACGCGCCACCTGGCTGAGTTCTGGATGATCGAGCCGGAGATGGCTTTCTACGACCTGAAGATGAACGCCGACCTGGCCGAGGAGTTTATCAAGTACATCATCCGCTACGCGCTGGAAAACAACCGCGAGGACATCGAGTTCCTGGGCCAGCGTTTGGCAGAGGAAGACAAGAGCAAGCCGCAAAACGAGCGCCAGGAGATGACGCTACTGGAGAAGCTGGAATTTGTGGTGAACAACGACTTTGAGCGCGTAACCTATACCGATGCCATCGACATCCTGCTGAACTCGAACCACTACAAGAAAAAGAAGTTCCAGTACGACGTGAAGTGGGGCATTGACCTGCAGAGCGAGCACGAGCGCTACCTAGTGGAGAAGCACTTCAAGAAGCCGGTGATCGTGACGGATTATCCAAAAGATATCAAGGCCTTCTACATGCGCCTGAACGACGACGGCAAAACCGTAGCCGCCATGGACATACTTGCCCCGGGCATTGGCGAGATTGTGGGCGGCTCGCAGCGTGAGGAGCGTATGGACATACTTGTGGAGCGCATGAAAGGCGTGGGCATTGAGGAGGAGGCCCTGTGGTGGTACCTGGACACCCGCCGTTTCGGGGGCTGTCCGCACGCAGGCTTCGGCCTTGGCTTCGAGCGCATGGTGCAGTTCGTAACCGGCATGGGCAACATCCGCGACGTAATCCCTTTCCCGAGAACCCCGCAGAACGCAGAGTTTTAAGCGAGATTTATACTTGCAAGAGAGCCCGGCCATCATTGGTCGGGCTTTTTTGTGCGAGAAACAACATCTGCTATTTACGTACCTACACTTTAAAAAACGCCAATGAACAAACTTTACACAATTTTACTCCCCCTTCTACTTTTATCGGGGAAAGGATTCTCTCAGAGCTCCAATGCAGATGAACCGCCAAACAGGTATATCGGAGTGAAGGCTGGAGCTAATTTTACCCGCTTCACCGGTGACGCAGAAGGCACTTCGATGCAAACAGGCTTCCATGGTGGCTTGTACGCTTTGTACATGGAGTCGCAGAGCTTTGGCGTACAGCCAGAGATTCAATACTCAGCACAAGGTGCGGCGCTCCGGAACGGGCACCTGCGCATGCACTATGTAGTAGTACCTGTCATGCTGAAGGTTTTCCCCGCACCAAGCTTTAGTATACAGGCAGGCCCTTATGCCGCTTTCTTGCTTGCCGACAAAGTAGAAACTGATAGTTACCCAGCCCAGTACAACGGCAACGGGCAAGATTTCGGCTTTGCCTATGGCCTTTCTGTTGGCAATGAAGGCAAATTGACTATCAGTGCCCGACATCAGGTTGGCCTGTTTAACCTAAGCGAGGAAGGGGGCAAAATTAAGAACCAGGTTTTCCAGGTTTCATTAGGGGTTTGCCTCAGCAGGAGAGATTAATGCTTGTAAGTTCATTCCAATTCCCTAGCCACGCATAATCCTCCCCAAATGCTTAACTTAGCGACAAGAAGAAACAATAGCTGCCCCGGCAGCTGAAAGTATAAAGACATCCGCACAACAGTATGAACTATCAGAACACGCTTGCCTTTGCGCAGGAGCAGGACCGGCAAGACCCGCTTTTTCATTTCAGAGAGCGCTTTCATTTTCCGCAGGTAAACGGCCGCGACGCCATCTATTTCTGTGGCAACTCGCTGGGCATACAGCCAAAATCGGCGCAGATGTACATCGACAACGAGATGTATAAATGGGCTAACCTGGCGGTAGAAGGCCACTTTAAAGGACAGGAGCCTTGGTTTAACTACCATGAGCTATTAGCCCCTGGTGCTGCCCGCGTGGTAGGCGCCAAAGAGAGCGAGGTCGTGATCATGAACCAGCTGACCGTGAACCTGCACCTGATGCTGGTATCGTTTTACCGCCCAGAGGGCAAGCGCTTCAAGATCATTACCGAGGGCGGGGCATTTCCGTCGGACCAGTATGCGTTGGAGTCGCAGACTCGTTTTCATGGGTACAACCCGGATGAGGCCGTGGTGGAGCTGTTTCCGCGGGAGGGCGAGCACACGCTGCGCACCGAGGATATTCTGGTAAGTATAAGGGAGCACGGCGAGGAGCTGGCGCTGGTAATGATGGGTGGCATTAACTACTACACCGGCCAAATATTCGACATGGAGGCCATCACCAAAGCGGGCCACGAAGTGGGAGCTGTGGTTGGTTTCGACCTGGCGCATGCTGCCGGCAACGTGCCTGTTAAGCTGCACGACTGGAATGTAGACTTTGCCGTGTGGTGTACTTACAAATACCTGAACTCCGGGCCGGGCGGTACGTCTGGCGTGTTTGTGCACGAGCGCCACGGCAACAACCCGGACCTGCCGCGCTTCGCCGGCTGGTGGGGGCACGATGCCGAGGCGCGCTTCCAGATGAAGAAAGGCTTTATACCGATGCAAGGCGCCGAAGGCTGGCAACTGAGCAACGGCCAGATCATACCCTTTGCCATACACCGCGCCTCGCTGGAGCTGTTTGATGAAGCCGGCATGGACAACCTGCGCGCGAAAAGCGAAAAACTAACCGGCTACCTGGAATACCTGATCGATGATGTGCACGCCGGCCAGGACGTGATGGAGATGATCACCCCCAGCGACCCGCAGGCCCGTGGTTGCCAGATCTCCTTGCTGGTGAAGAAAGATGCCCGCAAGCTGTTTAACATGCTGATGGACGCAGGCATTATCGTGGATTACCGTGAACCGAACGTGATCCGCGTGGCCCCTACCCCGCTCTACAACAGCTTCGAGGAAGTATACCGCTTCTCTGAGATCCTGCACGAGTGTCTGCAGGCGCATTAAGCATTATTTAAATCGTATTTTTTAGCGGCTGGCTCTACTAAGGTCAGCCGCTTTTTTTTTAACAGCTGATTTATTTATACTTTGCTATATAGTATAACCGATAGTCCAACTCCGTTTAGCAGCCTGATTTGGGAAGATAAATGGTGGAATTTATGTTTATACCAAATTTGTACAAAGTCAAAAATATGAATATGAAAAAGCTATTTACTGCATTAACACTATCACTGATCAGCCTGAGCCTATCTGCACAAGACAAGTTTTTAAAAAATGTAAATGAGACTCATGAATTATCTGAAAAGGTCGTTGATTTATTTAAGTCAAATAAAATAGCTGAATCTTTTGCCCAACTGACTCCCTATTGGCCAATGCCTCAAAATGAACTTGATCCAATCGAAGAAAAAACAATAAAATATTTAAATCTAATTGAAGAGCGTTTTGGCAAACCAATTGGAACATTAAAAGTTAAGAACGAAACTATTTCCGATATTGCTATAAGAGAAACCTTTTTAATAAGGTATGAAAATACAGCCATACGACTAATATTTACTTATTACAAAAACAATAACGGTTGGATTGTAAATGCATTCAAGTGGGACGATTCCTTCGCAGAAGAGTTTAAGTAGGAATATGCGTGCAACATCAATTTTAAATTTAATGTGCTCTGAGTGCCAGAAATAAATCTATTACATTAATGTAATCTACATTGAAACCTCACACTTGCTATAGTCACACCATTAGCATTAACAGAGAATATAATAACGACACATGGGAATAGTAAGCACAAGGGGTTGTACCACGAAAACATAGTTCAGCCTTTATGCCCAGCTACCCCTCCCCCATCGGCTGCACGACTAACGTTGGCAGCCACAGCATTACAGACAACTCAAAAATGATACGAATCTTACTCATAGTGCTTTTGATTTCGGCAATTGGTTGTAGTAAAGAGTACATGAAAGAGGAAATAATAAAACCTAAATGGAGGACTGGCGACTCAAAAGTTTTCAATGAAAAAGGATCGTTGTTCGTGAAGACTGGCTCTGATACGATTATGAATGCAGCATATGAGAAAAATGTAAAGGTGACAATAACCGAAAAAGTCGGACAAGATTATATAGTTAAAATAGCACATCAACCGACAGGCGATTTATCTATGTCGACATCAGTTGACTCGTTGGAAGACATCTTGACCGGGTTGGATAATGCAAAAGATGTTTTAAAAGATCTCAGCAAACTTAGAATTCCTTACAAAGTAAAGGTTTCTGAAAACGGAGAAGTAATTGACATCGTCGACTTTGACATTTATCTAAAGGCGTTTCTGGAAAAAGTTAAGCTTGCCAAAGGCACAAGGCAGGTAAATGATGAAGAAATGGCCTCTCTTCAAATGCTAACTCAAAACCAAGAAGCAATTAGTGTTCAGCTTCAAGCTCTCATAGCGAAAGAATCCTCAGAGCTTCTGTCTGTATACAATATTCAGAATCCTATCAATGGGGACATAGTTGAGGCGATTACTATGCCTAACCCTAAAACGGGGGAAGAACTCCCAGCCACTCTGACTTACCACTCAAAATCTACAACTGGAGATGTTCAAGAGATTGAGTTAAATATTAAAATACATGAATCCCTAAACGAAATATTGGGTGATAGTATACAAGAGGCGGGTAAAGACAAGACCAACTACCAGGATATGGTAAACTTAACAACCTATTTGTTTGACCACAAGACTGGCTGGTTAGACAGCTCAACATCGAAAGTATACGTTAAGACTGGCGAATCTGAAATAAGAATTTTAACAAACGTAAAAGTACATTGATAGAAGTTGCAGCTGCCAAGCACTTTGGTCAATGTAGATAAGTATAAAATGGGAGAAAGTAGAATGATCTTGATAACGGTTATTTTACTAATAGCAGCATTAATAACATCTCTTTCGCTCTTTATTTATACTACTGAGGCAGGACTTCATTATTTGATAATCATTTACGATTCAATATCGCTCTTTATTTTAGGTGGAATATCTTATTTTATAACTAACAAAATTCCGGTTCTAAAAATAACACCTGTAGCTTTAATGGTGATATCTTTGGTAACGTTCATATTTACAGTTAACCTTGGTAGTATAGCAATGATGCTAGGGTTAGTCAGCAGCAGCTTCGGAGTAATATTAATAATGGTCTTAGTTTACCTTGTTTGGTATAATCAGGCAAGGAACAGAATTGCAAACATAATGAAGAACTACCTTGGCTAACCCTAGATATACTCTTTTGCTAAAGCCTTGCAAGTAGTACACACCCACCCATCACCTCCCAATGAAACAAGCCCTTCTGATCATTACCCTCCTTTTCTTAGTTGCACAGCTGTCGCTGGGGCAAACGACAGAGGAGGTATTCAAAACACTTACGCTGGAGCATGCTCCTGAGCTAACGCCGGCAGCTAAAGACTCGTTGATATAACACGGTGCTTACACCATGCCGGGCGGCGGCACGCTGGGAACAATGGATTACAGTTACTCCACTAACCACAGCGACTATGCCCGGCTGGAGGCATACTTCACAACAGGGCAAAGCAGGTTTAGCGTGATTTATATTATGAGGAATCCATACTTACTTCTTTATCTACTTATAGCTGGTTGTGCTCCTAAGCAGCAGCAGGAAGTAGAGCTAATTGCGGGATCAGAAGAAGTAGGTGAAATAGGTGCGCCTGAGGCTGGCTGTGATAAATGTGCGGCTTCTGAGTTTGCAGGACCAAAGCCCGACACAGCTTTCATTTTTTCCAACGGCAGTAAGCTCCTTATCTGTGGCTACTCCGAAAAAAAGGATGGGAAAAATATCTATTCTGAATTCGTGCTATCAGTGTGCGGAAATGACAGCATCATCGGCTTTTGGAGCGCAGTAGAAGAGTATGAATTGGTGTTTGTGCAGGACACACTACAGCTACAAAAATTAGAACTTCTCGCTATGGGCGACCATCGGGATTTAGTGAAAGTGAAGTGGCTGACAGAGAGCTTCTACTATGAAAATGGGAGCCTTCTGAGAGAGAAGAAGCTGAACCCGAAAGTAAAGTATAGGCAAAGCCAAATTGACCAGTCGCTACAAGAGTATGAATCTACACAATGGCAAAAACAGAATGAAGCGACCATAGAGTACACGGAGGGAAAAATGAAACTGGCGAATAGCCTGATGCTTGCAGCAGCTTCAGGAAGCGAAAAAGCAGAGGTATACTTTAAGGAATTTAAAAACAAGTTCCAGCCTGACGGAGCATACCTTGAGTGGTATCAGCAGATGGCAGACTTACTTGACTCTACGAAGAAGTAGAAAACAAAAGCAGGTAACAAGGTGCAGCTTTAATGCTCAGCTACGCTTCACCCACCAGCTGCACGAATAACGCGTAGGGGCAATCTAAATACAAACTATAGATGATAGACAACATAAAGATCTTGAAGACAGAGGTGATGTGGTAATGGAGATTGACATTCTGAATAAATATGAAAGGCTTTAACCTGAAAACATATCTGATTTCAAACCTTGAAATCGATGAAAACGGGATCTCATCCATAGTTGAAAACTGCACCAAAGAGACATTTAGAAAAGGGCAATTTCTGCTTCGCAAAGACGAACATTGTAACCGTATTTTCTTCGTTGAAAGCGGACTTCTGCGCCTGTTTTCGATCGATGAAAAAGGGAAGGAGCATATCCTTTCCTTTGCCCCTGAAAATTGGTTCGTTACCGATAGGGAAAGTGCATATTTCAATCAGCCATCAGCTTATTACATTCAGGCATTGGAGGACAGTGAGGTGGTGCTAATGGATGAGGACTTCATGCATTTGCTTTCCCGAAAGTTTCCCGCTTTCACAGAATTCAACAATCATTTGCTTCACAATCACATCAGGCATTTACAGAACAGAATTAACCTACTGTTAAGCACATCTGCTGAAGACCGGTATTTACAGTTTGTAAAAATGTATCCCGACATATTGCTGCGGGTACCTCAAACCATGGTTGCTTCCTATTTGGGCATTACACCGGAAAGCCTAAGCCGGGTTAGAAAGGAACTGGCACGAAAAAATTTTTGAGGTTGGTTTCTTACCATACATCAATGCGCGTAAGCCCCCCGGAGACTAATTTTGTGCTATAAAATTTGATAGTCATGAAAACAAGAACTGTAGAATTAGTAGCAAGTCCGGGGGCACCCCACTTTGTTGGCGATGGTTTCCGGGTTCACAACTTTATTCCTGGTGGCTATAGGATGGACATGCAGCGAATGAACCCGTTCCTTATGCTGGACTATAATTCCACCTATAACTTCCCACCGACTCACAAGCCAAAAGGCGTAGGGGTACATCCACACCGTGGCTTCGAAACTGTAACTATTGCTTACAAAGGAAAAGTGCAGCACCACGACAGCAGTGGCGGCGGGGGCGTAATTGGCGAAGGCGACGTCCAGTGGATGACAGCTGCCCGGGGTGTGCTGCACAAAGAATACCACGAAGAAGAATGGAGCAAAAAAGGCGGCGATTTCCAGATGGTGCAGCTTTGGGTCAATTTGCCAAAAAAGGACAAAATGAGCACTCCTAAATACCAAGCCATCAAGAACCAGGACATCAAGCGCTATGAACTGGAAGGCAAAGCAGGGTTTGTAGAAGTAATTGCAGGCGAACACAAAGGAATAAAAGGCGCCGCTTCAACTTTTACGCCTATCCACTTGTTCAATGCCAGATTAAATAAAGGGGGCAAAGCAGTGTTAGAGCTTCCTGCCCACTACAACACTGCCCTGCTTGTTCTGGAAGGCAATATTGTGATAAACGGCAAGGTAGAAATCCCCACAGACCATTTGGCATTGATGGCAAATGATGGCGACACTTTTGAAATCGAAGCAACTGAGGATGCGGTTGCCTTGTTAATGAGTGGCGAGCCCATTAATGAGCCTATCGCGGCACATGGGCCATTTGTCATGAACACCAAAGAGGAGCTGCTGGAGGCTTTTAAGGATTTTAACAATGGTAAATTCGGGTACTTGGAGGATTAAAGTATGAAAACAGGTAGATTGGAAGCCTTTAGTGACGGGGTGCTGGCCATTATCATCACTATCATGGTATTGGAGATGAAAGTGCCGGAAGGAATTAGTTTTGACGCGCTAAAACCAATCCTCCCGGTCTTTCTGACCTATGTGCTCAGCTTTGTTTATTTAGGGATTTACTGGAATAATCACCACCACTTGTTTCAGGCGATAAATGACGTAAACGGGAAAATATTATGGGCTAATCTAAATCTGTTATTTTGGCTTTCGCTCTTTCCGTTCGTTACAGGCTGGATGGGAGAAAACCACTTTAAGACAAACCCGGTTGCACTGTATGGCGTGATACTATTTATGGCCGCCCTAGCATTTAAAGTTCTTATCTACTGTGTAATAAAAAACGAAGGAAAAGATTCCAGCCTAGGCAAAGTGTATAGTAGGGATACCAGAATGAATGTGTCGCTGTTGCTCTATTTAGCAGGTATAGCCTTCACTTTTTTTCAGCCGATGATCAGTCTGGCGGTATATTTAGGCGTAGCCCTTGTTTGGATAGTACCGGACCCAAGGATTGAAAAGACGCTGAAACAAGCACAAAACAAGAATAAAAATGCTTAATGTATAAAGCCGAAAGCCACGATCATCCACGCCGCTTACTGTATACCTGTCTATACTGTAATCGGCGTGGATGATCCGGTAGCCAGGGCGAAGTAACCTGCCCTTACCGCTTCACTTCTTTCACCTCCCGCTCCTGTAGCTCTGCTTTAAACTCCCGCATCCTTTTAAAATACTCCCGGGCAGCGGCCATCACCCTGGGCGAAAGTATAAGCGCCGAGACCATGGTCGGGATGGCCATCATGGCGTACATGCCGTCTATCAGGGCGATGACAGCGGTGATGGTAGCCGTGGCGCCGAACACGATGGTAGTTACATAAAAGTAGTTATACAGGTGCTTATACTTGGCCCCGAACAGGAAGCTGAAGCACTTGGTGCCGTAATAGGAGTAGGAGAAAAGCGACGTAAAGGCAAAGATCAGCACGCACAGCACCAGTACATAGCTGCCGATGCCGCCGGGCAGCGAGGAGCCAAAGGCTGAGGCCGTCATGGTAACGCCGTTGCCGTCGGAGGTTTGCCAGGTGCCGGTCACGATAATGGCCAGGCCTGTGAGGGTACATACCACCAGCGTGTCGATAAACGGGCCCAGCATGGCCACCAGCCCCTCCCGGATAGGCTCGTCGGTTTTAGCGGCGCCGTGCATCATGGCCGCCGTTCCTATGCCTGCCTCGTTAGAGAAAGCGGCTCTGCGCGCACCTGCTATAATGATGGCTCCTACAGCCCCGCCCAGCACGGCTCTGGCCGAAAAAGCATCCTCAAATATCATGGCAAAGGCATCGGGCACCATGTCGATATGAGCAAACATAATGTAAAAGACGGCTGCCATGTATAGTAGCACCATGCTTGGCACCATTTTGCCGGCCACATGCCCGATGCGTTTAATCCCCCCAAAAATTACCAGCGAGGTAACCGCTACCAGCGTAAGCCCGATACCCAGGTTCCAGTAAAACGGGTTTTCAGTGGCAATGCCGTTCGGCATCAGCACCACCTCCCGGATTACCTGCGTCAGCTGGTTTGCCTGAAAAATGGGCAGTGTGCCGAACAAACCTGCCAGCGAGAAGAACACAGCCAGCGGCTTCCACTTTTTGCCCAATCCCTCCCTTATCACATACATGGGCCCGCCTTCAATGTGGCCTTTAGAGTCGCGGCCCCGGTACATGATGGCCAGCGTGCAGGTAAAGAATTTCGTAGCCATCCCCACAAATGCGCTTACCCACATCCAGAACAGCACCCCCGGCCCGCCTGTGGCAATGGCCACCGCCACACCGCTGATATTGCCCATGCCCACAGTGGCCGCCAGCGCGCTCGAAAGCGCCTCAAAGTGGTTGATGTCGCCCGGGTCGTCGGGATCATCATACTTGCCGCGCAGCACATTAATGGCATGGCCCAGGTACCGGAAAGGCAGAAACCCGGAGTAGAACATAAAGTAAAAGCCCCCGCCCATAAGCAGCAGCAACAGCGGCAGGCCCCAGGCAGCATTACTAAACGCTACCAGAAATTCTTCTAATGCTTTCAAAAAACCAGTGTAAAGTAAGTTCGAAGTATAATAACAGGCAACACTTCAGAAACAACGTAAGTATGCCTACAGCTGACGCCCTCTTGCAGTATGCGCTACACGGCACGCCCGGCTGTAACCTTAAAGTTAACATTTCTGATGGATAATTATATAGTGACCATAACAGTTATAGGGCTGGCAGCACTCTCTATGACCTGGGTTCCGAAGCTGATGGCGCGCACGTTTGTCTCGTATCCCATCGTGTACCTGCTGTTGGGGGTGGTAATTTACCTGCTGCCCCTGGGCCTGCCCACCCCCGACCCGCTCTGGCGCGAGGACTATGTGGTGCGGCTCACGGAACTTAGCGTTATCGTGTCGCTGATGGGCACAGGGCTGAAGATACGGCGCAAGTTCGGCCTGAAGCGCTGGCGCATACCGCTGCGCCTGATAAGTATTACCATGCTGCTGAGCATTGCGGCCCTGGCCCTGCTGGGCTGGACGATCCTTGGCTTTACGGTGGCGGGGGCGGTACTGCTCGGCGCAGTGCTGGCCCCCACCGACCCGGTGCTGGCAGAGCAGGTGCAGGTTGGCCCTCCCGACGACAAGGAGGAGGACGTGGTGCGCTTCTCGCTGACGGCTGAGGCCGGCCTGAACGACGGCTCCGCCTTTCCGTTTACCTGGCTGGCAGTGCTGCTGGCTGTCTCCGCCTCTTCCGGGGGCGAGTGGCTGCAAGACTGGCTGCTGCGCGACCTGCTGTACCGCATTGCCGTGGGCATAGGCGCAGGCTACCTCATCGGCCAGGGCCTGGCCTACCTGGTCTATAAACTGCCCAAAAAATCGAGCTTTCCGGAGGCCCAGCACGGGTTTCTGGCATTGTCGGCTACGCTGGTGACGTATGGCATTACGGAGCTGCTGCATGGCTACGGCTTTATTGCGGTGTTTGTGGCCGGGCTAACCATGAGCAGTGTGGAGGAGGAAAGCGAGTACAACATCGAGATGCACGACTTCGTGAACCAGGTGGAGCGCATTATCATGGTGGTGCTGCTCACCTTGTTCGGGGGCAGCCTCGTTACCGGCATCCTGGATAGCCTTACCTGGACAAGCGCCCTGATAGGACTTGTGTTTTTGTTCATCATTCGCCCGCTCACGGCGCTGCCAAGCATGCTGGGCACCTTCTCCACCTATAAAGAGCGGCTGGCTGTCTGCTTTTTTGGCATCCGCGGCATCGGCTCGTTTTTTTACCTTTCCTTTGCGCTGGATGAGGTGGACTTTGCCGAGGCAAACGAGCTGTGGTCTATGGTGGCGTTTATTGTGATGGTGTCGATCGTGCTGCACGGCCTTACCGCTACCAAAGCCATCCAGATGCTGGACCGCGAGCGCAAAAAGCGGGGCCGCCCCATCCCTGCCCCCGACCAGACGCCGGAGGAGATCTTCTAACATTGCCTTAAACAGATGCACAACAACCTGCCCCTGCTGCCCCTCCCGGATGCCGAAGTATACTTTGCCCCGGATTTTATACTTGCCCCCGCAGCCAACGCATACTTCCAAAAACTGATGAACGAGGTAAACTGGCAGCAGCAAAGTATAACGATGTTTGGCCGCAGCCTGCCGATGCCCCGCCTCACGGCCTGGTACGGCGATAAAGGCTATACCTACTCGGGGCTACACAACGAGCCGCAACCCTGGTTACCGATGCTGCTGGAGCTAAAAGAGAAGGTAGAGCAGGCCAGCGGCCAGAAGTATAACAGCGTGCTACTGAACCTCTACCGCACCGGTCAGGATAGTATGGGCTGGCACACCGACGATGAGCCGGAACTAGGGCAGCAGCCAAGAATAGCCAGCCTGAGCTTCGGCGGCGAACGCCGGTTCAGCCTGAAGCACCGCACCCGCAAAGACCTGAAACCCGTAACGCTTACGCTTACCCACGGCAGCCTGCTGCTGATGCAGGGCCCTACGCAGCACCACTGGCTGCACCACCTCCCCAAAACAGCCAAAGCGGTGCCGCCCCGCATCAACCTTACCTTCCGGTATGTAAACGGCAGATAAGTTTCCGATATCGATTGGTTCATGCGCTCTGCTTCTTATACATCTATAGGCAGATTCCCCTCCCCGGAGGGGTTAGGGGTGGGTCTTTAAGCTGTAGGTAAACTGCAGGAATGATACAGGCGCATCTTTCAATTGATGTGGGTATAAGTTTGCCAAAGCGGTTCGGAAAATGTTAATTTACATAAACAAGTGGCGCTGCCCCTGACAGAATATGACCGAAAAAAAGAACATTGCCATTATGGGTGCCGGCCTGGTCGGCTCGCTGCTGTCGTTGTACCTGGCCAAGCGCGGCCACAAGGTAGACCTGTATGAGCGCCGCCCGGACTTGCGCAGAAATACCGTAGACGGCGGCCGCTCCATCAACCTGGCCCTCAGCGACCGGGGTTGGCGCGCCCTAAAAGGCATCGGCATAGAAGAACAGGTGCGGCAGGTGGCCATTCCCATGCATGGCCGCATGATGCACGATGAGCAGGGCAAACTTACTTTTCAGCCTTACGGCAAGGAGGGGCAGTCTATTTTCTCAGTGTCCAGGGGTGGCTTAAATGCGGCGCTGATGGATGTTTCGGAACCTGACCCCAACATCACCTACCACTTTAACCGGCAGGCCACCGACGTAAACCTGCGCACCAACCAGGTGCAGCTGCTAAACCTGGATACCCAGGGCACCGAAACCATACAGCCGGACCTGCTCTTCGGGGCCGACGGAGCTTTTTCGGTGGTGCGCGGGGCCATGCAGAAAACCGAGCGCTTTAACTATGAGCAGAGTTACCTGGAGTATGGCTACAAAGAACTAAGTATACCGGCTGCGCCCGGAGGCGGCTGGGCCATCGAGAAAAACGCGCTGCACATTTGGCCGCGCGGCAACTACATGATGATCGCCCTGCCCAACATAGATGGCAGCTTTACCTGCACGCTGTTCTTCCCCTACGAGGGCGAGCGCTCTTTTGCCGCCATCAAAACCGAAAACGACCTGCTGCGCTTTTTCGGGGAGGTGTTTCCGGATGCGGTGCCGCTGATGCCTGAGCTCGCAAAAGAATACTTCGAGAACCCGGTGGGGTCTTTGGTAACCATTAAGTGCTTTCCGTGGAGCTATGGGGGCAAATCGCTGCTGATTGGTGATGCCTGCCACGCGGTGGTGCCGTTTTATGGCCAGGGCATGAACGCTGGCTTCGAAGACATTTCCGTGCTGAACCAGATGCTGGATAGCTTTGAGGGTGACGATTGGGAGGCGCTGTTCGAGGCTTTTGAGCGCCGCCGCAAACCAGATGCCGACGCCATCGCCGAGCTGGCCGTGCTTAACTTTATTGAGATGCGCGACAAGGTGGCCGATCCGCGCTTCCTGCTGCGCAAGAAGATAGAGGCCAAAATCACGGAGCAGTACCCCGATCGCTGGAGCACGCTCTACTCTATGGTCACCTTCTCGGACCTGCCTTACTCCTATGCCCTGGAAACCGGCCGCAAACAGGACAAGATTATGCGGAAGGTGATGAAGCACATCCAAAGTATAGAAGATTACCATAAGCCGGAAGTGCAGCGGCTGCTGGAGAAACAGCTTGTGAAGAAGGAGAAGCTGAAAAAGTATAAAACAGAGGAGAGTCTGTAGCAGTCCCTTCTATCAATTGCCTTATTGTGGCGCAGCCCTAAGGCTGTTGCAATGCTACCTGGTGAGCAGTAAGCTTCGCGCCTGCACAATAAGCCGTCCATCCACCCGCTTTTAAAGTATACTTTACTTAAAACAGGCTGATGCTGACGCACTTTTTGAAAGGCCCAGGCCTGCGGCCCTAAAACAAATTCTGCTTTCTGAGGGTATAAAGCAGATAATACCAGCGCTTCCGCTGGCCCTAAATCATTATTCACCTCCTTATTTCCCCTCCCCAATTATGAAAATTAAGCAGAAACTTAAAGGTGCAGCTTTTGCCGCATTTATACTTGGTGCTGCCCTGGTAGCACCTGCCGCTACGGCACAACAAGCAACCCCACCAACCCAGCAGGCCCAGCCGCAGAACTTCTCCGATGCAGACCTACAGCAGTTTGCCGACGCCAGCACACGCCTGATGGCCGTGCAGCAGGAAGGCGAGGCAACTATGATGAGCATACTGGAGGAAGAAAAGCTGAGCGTGGATAAATTTAACGCGATGGCGCAGGCCCACCAGCAGCAGAAACTGGACGAAGTAGAAGCCACCACAGAGGAAAAAGCAGCCTTCAACAAAGCCGCAGAGCGTATTATGGCCATACAGCCTACGTTTGAGGCCGACATTAAGGCTGCCATACAGAAAGACGGCATGTCGCTGGAGAAGTATGAGCAGATTATGCTGGCCTACCGCCAGGACCAGGCTTTGCAACAGCGCGTTAACCAACTGATGCAGACCAAGCAAGATTAAAACTACCTTAACAAGTATAAAAAAGCCCCGCCAGCTGCTTTGCTGGCGGGGCTTTTAAGTATAAGCCGTTTGTTATTTCTGCTCCGGGCTGGCAGGCTGCTCCTGGCCGTGGGCAAACTCCACAATCCGGAAGGCGCGTGCCTTGCGGTCGTAGTAACCGTAGTGCAGCTTGTCGCCGTAGCGGTACACCGTCTGGAACTCCGGCTCTGGCTTCAGGTTACGCTCATACTCTTCCACACGCTCCTGCAGCACCTCCACATCTCCCTGCTGCTCTACTTTGGCAAGGCTGCCGGCATCTAACACCGTATGGAAGTAGGTACTAACGCCTGGCCCTGTCGGAGCGTCGCTGCCCTGGCCAAACGGGTCGTAAAAGTAGCGGCTATAGTAGGGCGAGTTCAGGTAATAGCTCGGGATGTTGTAGGCGGGCGTCCAGCGGCCGGGGATCACCATCAGGCCCCGCGACGTGCGCACATAGCGGTCGGGGGTGCGCACCATGCGACTGCGGTCGTTGCGGTTGTCCCGGTCGGAGGGCGCCTTGTAAGAGCCAATTGTAAGCTGCAGGGTGCTATCGCTGTAGGTATCCACCGTGATGGCCGGTATGCCGTTGGCCAGGTTCTTCATCACCTTGTCCTGCTTCTCAATCACTTCATACTCCGACGAAAACAAGCCGCCCGCGCCTCGCTGGCGCACCGGCGTAGAGCGCAGCGCAATGTCCTCGTCATCGGCGTAGGCATATTCCTTCAGGGGCTGCAGCGTGTTAAAGTCGTATACGGCCATCTTAAATTTGTCTTTCTCTATATTAACCCGGAAAAGCTTGTCCTGATACAGGAAAGAGTTAAAGCTGGGCGCATTGCGCTGCGCAATGGCCGGCAGGGTGCGGTACGTTGTCTGTCCCGTGTCCCAGTCCAGCGACAGGATCTCGGTAGTGGTTTCCTTGGAGCTCTTGCCGCGCAGTTGGTAGCCGTCAAAGATCATGTACAGTTTATCGCCGCGCGAGTAGATTTTGCTGCGATGGTGGCCGGTAAACACGTTCCGCTCCAGGTCAGGGTGCACATAGATCATACCCGACTCGCGGGCATAGCGGTCGCGGGTGCGGGGCATTTGCTCAGACTTAAACAGCTTGTAATCCATGGTAGACACACGCACATCGGAGTCGCGGAACAGGTGCAGGTTATGGTCGCGGTCGGTGTAGAGCATGTAAAAGTGATCCTCATCCCCAAAGCCGCCCACAAACGTAACGTTGCGCGGCAGTTTCAGCTGCACATCCTGCAAGCTCTGGAAAGCCCCGGTATGGCGGTTAATGGCAAAAGGACGCACAAACTCGCGGCGGCCGGTCGTGTAACGGCTATAGAAGATAAACTCGTCGTCGGTAACACGGGTGCCCATGACCTGCGGGTCCTGCGCATAGCGGTACGGAATCTCGTGCTGCGCCAGCTTTTCGCCATTCGGGGAGAGCATGGCAAAGTTTAGTTTCCCGCTCTGATAGTAATAAACCACCACATAACCCTCGTCATCTGCCACAGACACAAGGTCCTCGGCGCGGTTCATGGGCAGCTCTATATTGGCAAACTCTTTCTGGGCATGAGCGGCTGTGGCAAAAGCCCCCATTAAAAGTATGCTAAAGAGTAATTTACGCATAATAAAAGGTTGAATTTTATACACTTAGAACGAGCAAATATTTAGCCAAAGTATAAAATAAAACAGGCAAAGCCATAGTATTTATAGTTTCTTCTGATGATGCAAGTATAGTATGGTTTTGCCGGAATAGCGATTGATGTTCTTTAGCCATACTTCTTCTTTAGCCTGCCCGGCGCAAGCTGAAAGGCCCTGCGCATTCCGGGGCGTCTTATACCTTTTATACTTCTCAGCTTTCTCTGGCGCAAGCGTCCGCTTGTGCCTTTAGCAGCTGCTTTCTGCAACTAGAACCAAGTTATACTCTCTAGCTACGGTTCACCCCTCTGGCTCTACAACTTTTATTGTTGCATCTCATACTTTCTGCCCTCCTAGGCCGGGTGGCCTCGCCTTCGGGCATCGCGCTGTGTTCCCTCCTGCCGGGGGTAGGGGCCCTCTTTTCCGCTGCGCTACGGCTGCCGCCAAGGCGGCACCGGATCTCGCAAGGCGCTCTTGTCGAGGGCCCCAACCCCCACCCAAAGGCTGGAAATCATTTCGATAGCCACCTCTGACGGAGCTTGAACAGAATTCCCCTCCTTAGCTAAGGAGGGGCAGGGGTGGTTGGACCCGGTACTGCAGGAGCGCGGACAAGGATGTCCGCAGCAGTTAAAGTTCCGGACTAGGAAGTCCGGAACAGCAGCGTGAGGCCGGAAAGATAGCCACGGCTATGCAATTTGAACCGTGCTCCCTCCCCTGTTTTGGTGGTAGGGGCCCTCGATAACAGGGGAGGGCTGGGGTGAGGTAAATTCCCCTCCTCTGGACTAGCCAAAACGCGAGTTTTGAGCTAGCGAGCGCAGCTCTCTAGGGGTGGGTTTATACTTCCACAGGAACAGACCATAACCTCTCCGGCAACTGCAACTTGAAACTTATACTTCCCTAAAACTTATACCTCTCTTAACATGCAGCAAACCCTGATACTGTCAAGCTATACTTTCTGATCCTTTGAAAAATTTACGGCAGAGCTGCCTTTTACAAACTGCTCGCGGGTCAGGTTTAGCCACTCCAGGGCGGTGCCGCTCAGCATGCGTTCTTTTGTAGTCATGTCGTATGGCATCGACTCGATGAGTTTGCCCGGCTCTAGCTCACCTAAGGGGAAAGGGTAATCGGAGCCTAGGGCGATGCGGTCTGCGCCCATCAGGTTTACCAGGTACTCCAGGGCCAGCGGGTCGTGCACCAACGAGTCTACATAAAACTTATCCAGGTACTCACGCGGATTCACGTTGTTGTCTACGGCGCAAAGGTCGGGGCGCACCTCAAAACCGTGGGCAATGCGGCCAATGGTAGCCGGAAAAGAGCCTCCGCCATGAGCAAAAGCCACTCGCAGCCGGGGGAGCCGCTCCAGCACGCCTCCGAAGATCATGGAGCAGATGGCCATACTTGTTTCGGCGGGCATGCCTACCAGCCAGGGCAGCCAATACTTGCTCATTTTCTTTTTGCCGTACATATCCCAGGGGTGCACAAAAACCGCCGCGCCCAGTTCCTCTGCCGCCTCAAAAATTGGGAACAGTTCAGGTGCCTCCAGGTTCCAGTCGTTTATGTGCGTGCCAATCTGAATGCCGGCCATGCCTAACTCCTTCATGCAGCGTTCCAGCTCTTTTATGGCCAGGTCGGGGGCCTGCATGGGCAAAGTGCCTAGCCCTACAAAGCGGTCAGGGTAGTCGGCCACAATACCGGCTATGTGGTCGTTCAGCAGCTGCGACAGGTCGTGCGTGTGCGCCGGCTTTGCCCAATAGCTGAACATCACCGGCACCGTACTCAGCACCTGCACCCCTACCCTATGCTGGCTGCACTCGTGCATGCGCACCTTAGGGTCCCAGCAGTTGTCCTGTATCTCGCGGAAGAACTTGTCGTCCATCATCATGCGGGCACAGCAGGGCTTGTGGTGCTCCAGCCGGATAAAGCCGCCATAGCCGTAGCGCTCGCGCAGGTTGGGCCATGTGGCGGGCAGAATGTGCGTATGGATGTCGACCTTGAGCAGGTTATCGGCAGTAAGTATAGGCTTCTTCTCTTGCATGGCTTAAAGGGCGAAGTATAAGTCTATACGCACGTTGGCTGTATAGGGCAATCCATCAAGATACACATTTATTTGGACACAGGCAGCAAGTATAAAAACCGGAGACTTTTTCTGTTGATGTGGTAGAAGCTAGTATGGGATGATTTGCCAAAGTATATAACCTGCTCCCGCCCCAGGGCAGCAGAAGCGAACTTGTACTTCAAAAATCAGATAGCGCCTATTGCCTTTATACTCGTGTTTAAACCGACGTTTTAAGCTGGCTTGGCCGGTGGCTCCATTACGGTGCCGCAGTTGTTGCAGGTTCGGTGTTCCAGGCTGTCCCAGAAGTGGCTCATGATCACCGGCAGCTGCCCTACAATGTCGGTCACGTCGGCGTACTCCTCGTACAGCTTGTTGCCGCAATTCTCACAAAACCACAGGAAACCGTCTTTCTCGCCGGGCTTGCGGTAGCGCTCCATCACCAAACCCACCGTGTTGGCCGGGCGCTGCGGCGAGTGCGGCACACGCGGCGGCAGCAGGAAAATCTCTCCTTCTTTTATCGGAATGTCCACCGGCTTTCCGTCCTCAATGATCTTCAGCACAATGTCGCCCTCCAACTGGTAGAAGAACTCCTCGCCTTCGTCGTAGTGGTAATCTTTGCGTGCGTTGGGGCCGCCCACCACCATCACAATAAAGTCGTCGTTGCCCTTAAACACCTGCTGGTTGCCCACAGGCGGCTTGAGCAGGTGGCGGTGCTCGTCAATCCATTGCTTAAAGTTGAAGGGTCTTGCTATGGCCATAGTTTTAGTTTTGTAGTTGATATTTTGAAAGTACGCAATTTCCGGCAAACATGGTAGCCCGCGCGTGCGTATGGCTATGCTTCTTTCTGTATATTTTTGTACATTGAGCCTATGGATTTAAATCTCAGGAACAAACGCGCCTTGGTGTGTGGCAGCACGCAGGGCATTGGCAGAGCCATAGCCGTAGAACTTGCACAGTTAGGCGCTAGTATAACGCTGATATCCCGCAACGAAGAGAAGCTGCAGCAGGTGGCCGGGGAACTGGACACGCAGCAGGGGCAGCAGCACGATTACATCATCGCCGACTTTTCGGACCCCTACGACCTGAACATACAGGTACAGGCCTACCTGAAGGAGCAGCGCGAGGTGCATATCCTGGTAAACAATACCGGCGGCCCGGCGGGCGGCCCTATCACAGAAGCCATCAGCGATGAGTTCGTCAGCGCCTTTAACCAGCACCTGATTGCCAACCACCTGCTGGCCAAGGCCGTGATTCCGTACATGAAGGACGCAAAGTATGGCCGCATCATCAACGTGATCAGCACGTCGGTAAAGCAGCCGCTGCAGGGCTTGGGCGTGTCGAACACCATACGCGGGGCCGTGGCCAGTTGGGCCAAGACCATGGCCAACGAGCTGGGGCAGTTCGGCATTACGGTAAACAACGTGCTTCCCGGCGCCACCCGCACCGGCCGCCTGGAGTCCATCATCGAGAACAAGGCAAAGAAAACAGATAAAGCTGTAGATGCGATAGAAGAAAGTATGATGGCCGAGATACCAGCCCGCCGCTTTGCAGAGCCCGAAGAAGTGGCTGCCGCCGCTGCCTTTCTGGCTACGCCCGCCGCGGCTTACATCAATGGCATAAACGTGCCCGTGGATGGCGGCAGGACGGGGTGTTTGTAAGTGAGCGCTGATGAACGTGTTTCTGGTTGTGTTGCTATTGAACCTCGGGTTTGCTGCGGCTTTGTCGCGCTTATCAAACTGGTATAAGCTAAAGGTAGAGGATTATTTGTTTCATTTACTGTGCCTGAACCTTGTGGTGTTGGTGCTGTATATGAGCAAGCATTTTGAAATAGCGCCAGATTACCCAATGCCTACGAAGTTTTTTGTAGCTCTCGTGGCAGTACATATCTTGGCTGAACCTTTCAGAAAAAAACTGTTAAAGGGTCTCACCATATTTGTAAATAGGTTCAGGAGCAAAAAATCTTAACCTAGTCAGATTTTGTTTCTCATGCATACTTAGTGCAACCAAATGCAGCACATCCAGAACTACATCAACGGCCAGTTAGTAGCACCAGCAGCAGGGCAGTACATCGATAACTATAACCCGGCGCTGGGTGAGGTATACTCTTTGATTCCTGACTCGGATGAGCAGGACGTGGAGCAGGCGGTGCAGGCGGCGCAGGCGGCTTTCCCGGCCTGGTCTAAAACGCCGGCCGAGAAGCGGGGGCAAATCCTGATGCGCATTGCAGATCTGATCGACCAAAACCTGGACCGGTTGGCGGAGGCGGAATCTGTAGACAACGGCAAGCCGCTGAAGCTGGCGAAGGCGGTGGACATACCACGGGCCAGCAGCAACATGCGTTTTTACGGCACAGCCATACAGCACTTTGCCTCGGAGGCGCATTACATGGAGGGCACAGAGGCCATCAACTACACCGTGCGCCACCCACATGGCGTGGCCGGCTGCATCTCCCCCTGGAACCTGCCTTTATACTTGTTCACCTGGAAAATAGCCCCTGCCCTGGCGGCCGGAAACTGCGTGGTGGCCAAACCCTCCGAAGTAACACCCATGACGGCCTACCTGTTTTCGGAACTATGCATAGAGGCCGGACTACCAGCCGGTGTCCTGAACATCGTGCACGGCTACGGCCATAAAGTGGGCGCTGCCATTGTAGCGCACCCAAAGGTGCCGGTGATTTCCTTTACCGGCGGCACTAAAACCGGACGTTCTATTGCGGCCACAGCGGCCCCGATGTTCAAAAAACTGTCGCTGGAGTTGGGCGGCAAAAACCCCAATATCATCTTCGCCGACTGCGACTTTAACAACGCGCTCCATACTTCCATCCACTCCTCGTTTGCCAACCAGGGCCAGATCTGCCTCTGCGGCTCCCGCATTTTTATCGAGCGGCCGCTGTACGAGAAGTTTCGGGATGCTTTTGTGGAGAAGGTAAACGCCATGACCGTAGGCGACCCGATGGAAGAAAGCTCCAAACTAGGTGCGGTGGTATCGGAGCAGCACATGCAGAAGGTGCTATCTTACATCGAGCTGGCCAAGCAGGAGGGAGGAACTATACTCACCGGCGGGCACCAGGTGCAGGTAGAGGGTCGCTGCCAAAACGGCTGGTTCATCGCTCCCACCATCATCGAAGGACTCTCGCCTTACTGTCGCACCAATACCGAGGAGATCTTCGGCCTGGTGGTCACGCTCATACCTTTTGATACCGAAGAAGAGGTGATCCGATACGCCAACTGCACCGACTACGGCCTCTCCGCCACCATCTGGACACAGCACCTCACCCGCGCCCACCGCGTGGCACACCAACTGCACTCCGGCATCATCTGGATCAACACCTGGCTCCTACGCGACCTCCGCACGCCTTTTGGCGGCATGAAGAACTCAGGTGTGGGGCGTGAGGGCGGTTTTGAGGCGCTGCGCTTCTTTACCGAGCCGCAGAATGTTTGTGTGAAGCTGTAAAAAATTACCAAGTATGAGATTCGGCAAAACTATCAGAATATTCCTTATTGATGGCGACCCTAATGGACGCATGACATGTGAATTGTCTAATTGGACAGGAAAAGCCTATAAAATTCCGAGGGTAAAAATTAAGGAATGTACTGATAGAGTAGAACTCAACAACACCGGCATCTATTTACTTTTTGGCAAAGGAGACAATGGCCAAGACAAAGTATATATTGGCGAAGCCGAGGAAGTTCTAAAGCGACTGCAGCAGCAATTAGCCCAGAAGGATTTTTGGAACGAAGCAATTACTTTTATCAGTAAAGATGAAAACCTGAATAAGGCACACATCAAATACATTGAAAACAGATTGCATTTCCTGGCAAATGAGGCTGGACGTTATTTAGTCGAGAATAACGTAATACCCACTCAATCTTCCATATCTGAACCTGATCGAGCAGAAATGGAAGAATTTATCTCTAACATTAAGCTTCTTGTAAACACATTAGGCCATAAAGTTTTTGAAGAGAAACGAGAAGTAAAAAGTAGCAGCGAACAGCAGCAGCCAACTTTCTTCTTAAAAGGTGCAAGAGGCGCTGAGGCACAAGGAGAACCGACCACAGAGGGGTTTGTCGTTTTTAAAGGTTCCAAAGCTACTTTATCTACAGTCAACTCCATCTCTCCCTCTTTTGCCAAGTATAGAAAGCAGCTAATCGAGGATGGCATACTCGTTCATAATAGCGATAGCGAGGTTTATGAGTTTTCGGAGGACAGCATATTCAGTAGTCCATCAACAGCTGCTGTAATGGTGATGGGTAGAAATGCGAACGGCTTACTAGAGTGGAAACTTCCCAGCGGCATTACGTTAAAAGAGTTTGAGTCTGAAGAAAGGCTGTAACTTCCTCCCACACATGCCGCAAGTTTAGCGCCAGCGCAACTTGTGGCTGCACATGATGGCAGTTTGTAACTGCCATTTTGCAATCATACTTCCGCCTTTACAAGCTGGCTGCCATGCTGAACCACCAGTTACCGCTGCGCTTAAACTGGCGGTATTTCTGTGATACAACTTTCACCTGCCGCCACGAGCAAGCCGCAACAGCCTAACTTCCCTTGCCTCCAAAATTCTTCCAGAATGACAGGAGAAAAGAATGGGATGCCAGCGGTAAAGTATACTTTTTAACATCTTCGCTGCCGCAAGTTTGCAACTGCCGCACCCTCCCATACTGTACTTTTACTGCTACACAAAACTGCCCCCCCTGCCCCATACTTCCCGTCTTACCTCTTTGCACAATTATCCGTACTTTTGCCCGATGGACTTTAAGAGAAAAAGACTAGCGGTAGCGTTGCGGAACCAAATAAACTATCCGCTGCAGTTCAACCCGTTTGTATTTAGCAAGCTGTTCCTGCTGTGGGTAGCGGTAGGCATTGTGGGCGGCGTTATCGCCAGCTTTTACTGGACTGTGCTGGAGGAGCTGCTGCACTACCTCTCTCATTTCCAAGGCCTCACGGTTATTCCGCTTATGACTGTAGCCGGCCTGCTGGCGGGCCTGGTCATCCATTTCCTCGGCGACCCCGGCGAGATGGACCTGATCGTGAACAACATTCGCTTTAAAGGCGGCAGGCTGGAGCCCAAAAACAACCCTTCCATGATTCTGTCGTCGTGGCTGTGCATTGCCAGCGGCGGCAGTGCGGGGCCCGAGGCGCCGCTGGTGCAGGTGGTGGGCTCTACGGGCACCTGGATAGCCAAAAAGCTGAAGCTGCGCGGCGAGGACCTCCGCTCGCTAAGTATAGCCGGTATGGCCTCTGCGTTTACGGCCCTGTTCGGAGCCCCGCTGGGCGGCAGCCTCTTCGCCCTCGAAATTCAGCACCACAAGCACATCAGCGAGTACTACCAGGCACTAATACCCGCGCTGGTTGCCAGCTGCTCTGGTTACGCTATTTTCATCTTCATCACGCATATCGGCATTGGCCCCACCTGGGTGTTCCCGATGTATGCTACGCCGGCGCTTAACGACTTCTTTTATGCCATGCTGTATGCCCTGGCTGGCACGGCGGCAGGCTGGATCTTTATCTTTACGGTGCGCAAGTCGCGTAGCCTTTTCGAGGCTGTAAAACTGCCGATTTACGTGCGCATGGCCATTGGCGGACTTCTGATAGGCACCATCGCTTACTTTGTGCCGCTGTCGCGCTACTTTAGCCACAACGAGCTGAACGTGCTGCTGCAAGAGGAGTTCACGCTGCAGTTTCTGTTGCTGTTGGTGGCGGCCAAGATCCTGGCGATCGCGTTTACGGTTACTTCCGGCTGGCGCGGCGGCTTTATTATTCCGCTGTTCTTTTTGGGCGCCACCGTGGGACTGGTGGTGCATAACCTGTTCCCGGGCCAGAACCTGCCGCTGATCATGGTGAGCTGCATGGCCGCCATCAATGCCTGCGTTACCCGCACTCCCATCAGCACAGCCATCCTGCTAGCCACCATGACGGGCTTCCATCAGTTTGTGCCGATCATCTTCGCCAGCCTTACCGGCTTTTTTCTGGCTCCTAAAACCCCGCTCATTAATGCGCAGCTGGGCGTAAAGGAATAAGTTTTTTGGCCTCTGGCCTGTGCTTTTGGCTGCTGCCAGCGTATGAAACTACATACCCGTAGTATAAATCAGGCAGGAGATGGAGCGGCACCGCAGAAGAACCGGCAATACACTTTCGGCTATACTTGGCCGGCTTGGCACCAGCGAGAGAGCCTTGCACGACCTGGAGCTGGACCCGCAGGCCCTGCTGCACATCTACCACGATTACCGCGAGCGCCAGCCGGAGCTGCAACGCATCGGCGCCCTGGTAGCGGGCATGCTTGCCGGGCAGAGCGAGGTGCACAGCGTGCAGTACCGCATCAAGGACCCGCTGCACCTGCTCCACAAGATCATCCGAAAAAAAAGGGAGTACCCCGAGCGCAACTTCAACCAGCATACATACCTTAGCCTGATAAACGACCTGGTGGGGGTGCGGGCGCTGCACCTGTACCGCGAGTCGTGGCTGCACACCAGCCGCTATGTGCAGCGGATGTGGCCGCTAAAGCGCCCGCCCTACGCTTACGTTGGCGGAGGCGAAAACGAACAGCACCTGCACAGCCTTGCCCGCCTGGGTTGCCAGCTATTCGCCCACCCGCAGGCTTATAAAGCCATCCATTTTGTAATTGAGACCCAGCCCGCCAGGCAGCGCTATTACGCCGAGGTGCAGCTACGCACTGTTTTTGAGGAAGGCTGGAGCGAGATCGACCACACGATCCGGTATCCTTTCCGCGTTAACAACCCCCAGCTCGACCGCCTGCTACAGCTCCTGAACAAGCTTACCAGCCAAGCCGATAACTTAGCCTCGCTTATCCATACTTTGGCGCATGCCTTAGGGGAGTTGCCTTCTGACCCAAGCGTTGGGCACCAGCAGTACACACTGCAACAGCTTCAGTCATACATCACGGGCCTGCCCCTGAAAAAAGCGGAGCGGCAGCAGCTCTACCGAAGCATTGCCAGCGCCTTACAAGCACGACATCCCCGCTAAAAAAGAAAAGGCCCACCGTTTCCGGCAGGCCTTTTATACTATACTTATGCGTCGCCTACTGGTTCACCTCAGCCGGGTTGATCAGCTTGCGCTGCAAAAAGTCTGTCATCATTTTAAAACGGTGGATGGACGTTACGCCTCCGCCTATGCCGTGGTTGCGATTCGGGTAGTAGAAGCTCTCGAACTGCTTATTGGCGCTGATCAGGGCATCCTGCATGGCCACCGCATTCTGGAAGTGCACGTTATCGTCGCCTGTGCCGTGGATCAACAGCAAATCGCCTTGCAGCTTATCGGCAAAGTTAAGCGGTGAGTTGTCGTCGTAGCCGGCAGCGTTCTCCTGCGGCGTCTTCAGGAAGCGCTCGGTGTAGATGCTGTCGTAGTATCTCCAGTTGGTAACCGGAGCCACGGAAATACCCGCACGGAACACACCATTGCCTTTGGTAAGGCCCAGCAGCGTCATGTAGCCGCCAAAGCTATGGCCCCAGATGCCAATGCGGTTCTTATCTACATAAGACTGATTGCCCAGCCACTTCGCCGCGTCAATCTGGTCCTGAATCTCATACTTGCCCAGGTTAGCGTAAGTAGATTTCTTGAACGCAGCGCCACGGGCACCGGTACCACGGTTATCCACGCTCACCACAATCAAGCCTTTGTCGGCCAGCACCTGGTACCACAGGTAGTTGCTGCCGCCCCAGCTATCGGTTACTGTCTGCGAGCCTGGGCCACCGTACACAAACATCAGCACCGGGTACTTTTTGTTCGGGTCAAAATCCGTTGGCTTGATCATCCAGCCGTTCAGTTTCGTACCGTCCGGCGTGTTCATGGTAAAGAATTCCTGCTTGGCTATGTCGTACTGCGCCAGCGTGTTCTTCAGCTCCGAGTTATCCTCCAGCACCTTTATCAGCTTGCCGTCTTTGGCCGTGTGCAGGCTTACGGTTGGCACCTCGTTGGCAGCAGAGTAATAATCCAGGTAGTACTTAAAGTCGTTGCTCATGTTCACGCGGTGCGTACCTGCTTGCTGCGTCAGGCGGTTCTTTTTCTTGCCTTTGCTGCTGATGCTGTACAAGTGGCGCTCCAGCGGCGAAACCTCTGTAGACATGTAGTACAGGCGGTCGTTCTTTTCGTCGTAGCCCACAAACTGGCTTACTTCCCAGTCGCCTTTGGTGATCTGGCGCACCAGCTTTCCGCTCATGTTGTACAGGTACAGGTGGTTAAAACCTTCTACCTCTGAAGAGTGGATGAAGTGCTTGCCGTCTTTCAGGTACGTCAGGTCATCGGTCACGTCGATATAGGCTTTGTCGGTTTCCTTCAGCACCACATCAGCTTTACCGGTCGTCGCGTTGGCATGCAGTATCTCCAGGGTGTTCTGCAGGCGGTTCATCTTTTGGATAGACAGCAGGTTCGGGTTGTTGGTCCACTTGATGCGCGGGATGTAGATGTCTGTTTCGCTGCCAGTGTCCATCTTCACGGTTTTGCCGCTGTTCACGTCATACACCGAAATGGTAATTACGGAGTTGGCCTCGCCAGCTTTCGGGTATTTAAACTTGTAATCCTGCGGGTACAGCTCGCCCCACATCTGCATGTTATACTCCGGCACGTTGGTTTCGTCGAAAGTATAAAACGCTATCTTTTTGCCGTCCGGCGACCAATGGAAGCCCTTCGCAAAGCTAAACTCCTCCTCGTACACCCAGTCGGAGTAGCCGTTGATGATGGAGTTGAACTTGCCGTTGGAGGTAATCTGCGTCTCCTTCATGCCGGACAGGTCGGTCACGAACATGTTGTTATCACGGGCAAAGGCCACTTTTGTGCCATCCGCCGAGAAAGTGGCGTACAGTTGCTTGCCGCCGTCGCTCAGTTTGGTCAGTTTTTTAGAGGCGATGTCGTAGATGTAGAACTCTGCTTTGGAAGAGCGACGGTAGATGCGCTCTGTTTCTGTAGAGAACAACACTTTCTTCTCGTCCGAAGAGAAGGAATAATCGTCGTACTGGATGGGCTGGCTTCCGCCGGCTGGCACCAGGTTTTCGCCTTCTATGATCGTGCTTACCGGCTGGCCGGTGGTTACGTCATACTTTACAATGTCGTATACTTTGTTTTTCTCGTCAGGCACCTGCGAGCTATAGTAGCGCCCGTCGTTCATCCAGTTTACGCCATACACCGATTTAGCACGGAAAGTGCCTTTCTGGTACACGTCCTCCAGGGTAATGTCTTTTTTCTGCTGCGCCTGCGCCACCAGGGCAAAGCACAGGAGCAAGGCAGCCAAAAAGGTTGGTTTAAGGTTGATATGCATGCTTTTAGGTTTAGTTATAGTTTAGCCCCTCTAAGTTAGGAGAATAATATGGTTTAGCCATACTTCCGCAGCTAAAACCATACCTGGAGTGGTTTCAGGAGGGGTTTGTACATGTTGGCTATACTTGTTAGCTGTATCTCTGGCGCAAGTTGAAAATTCCGGAGTATTCCGGGGCATATGTCTGTGTCTTTTATACTTTATACTTCACTGGCGCAAGCGTCCGCTTGTGCCTTGCCGCCGCTTCCTGCAGTTGGAACCAAGCTATTCTTGTTAACCGCCGTTCATCCTCAGTCTTACGAACCAAAAGTTGCACCTTTAGCTTGCTGCCCTCCCAGGCCGGGAGGCCTCGTCTTTCCGCATCGCGCTGTGTTCCCTTCCTTTGCTCAATGCCGCCAAGGCGGCACCGGAATCTCACAAGGCGCTCAACGGAAAGATTGGGATCAGATTCCATTAGCTCCTGCTACTTTGTCATCTCGACCACTCTTGAGGCGAGAGGTCTCTTTAGAATTCCCGATAGATCTCTCGCCCAGCTCAAGATGACAGGAAGAGAAGCTTGAACCGAGGGTCGGGGTGGGGTGAATTCCCCTCCTCGGAGGGGCAGGGGTGGGTTTACACCTGCATTGCCCCTCTCCCCTGTTTCAGGGGCCTAATAAAACAAAAACGGCAGCCCCTTTCAGAGCTGCCGTTAGCGCTATTTCATACTTATACTTTTAGAAGTTGAAGCCCAGCGTCACGAGCACCGAGTTCTGCTTTTTGTCGATGTTGAACTGAGGCTCGGCAGTGGTCTTCAGTTCGTACGGCGAGTAAGACGTGCCGCTTACAAACGGAGCATAGTTTACATCCTGCAGCGTGTGCACATAAGCCGCATCCACGTAAAAGTTCTGCAGCCTGATGCCTGCTCCCAAAGTATAGTTTTGCGTAGGGCCATACTTGTAGTTGATAAAACCGGAATCGTAGCTGGAGCCATTCTCAGGGTCGGCGTTGTAGGCGTAGCCCGCCCGCAGCCTGAACACCTCGTAGCGGCCCTCGGCCCCGATGCGGTAATTCACCACAGAGTTGTTGTTGTTCTTGATTCCCTCGTTTATGTCGTCGAAGAAGCCGCCCGAAGAGAAGTCGTCATCCTCTCTGTACTTGGCGCTGCCGTAGTTCACAAACTCCACATCGCCGGAGATAAAGCCATACTTGCCGGCAAAAAAGGCCACGCCTCCCGTTGCCCTGAAAGGCGTTACCATACGGTAAGAGAACTGCCCCGGCGCTTCCTCCGCCGACTCCACGCCATCGTCGAAGGTAGTGACCATGCGGCGCTGGTAGTCGTCGTCGAAGGTATAGGCAGTGGGTGTCTGGATGCTCAGGCCCAGGCGCAGTGCATCTACCGGGCGGGCGATCAGGCCCAATTTCAGGTTTACGCCGGCGCCGGCCGTCGAAAACTCATCGGTATACTCCAGGCTGGTGAACGAGGTGGCAGCGTCGCCCTCCGCCTCTGTGTAAATGTTGCGCTGCGAGAAATCCACAGTAACAATGCCCAGCGAGGCGCCCAGGTATAGCCTGTCTTTATAGCTGGTGCCCACACCAATATCAATCTGGCTTTGCGAGCCCTCCCGTATAATTTCCTCACGTTGCGTAATGGAGCCAAAACGATCTACCGGAAAATACTCATTTTCTCCGTCATCATTTACATCTACATCATATAAAAAGGCGCCATAACCCAAGCCCTCTAGCGTAGTGATGCCGCTGTCATACTCATTGTCCAGGCTTTCGCGGCTGCGGTTGTTCTGTGCCGCCAGGTCCGTCAGGTACTCCACCAGAGTTGGGTCAACGTCGCCGGATTGGGTGCGGTACGATGTATAATGCTCGTTAAAGTTATTGAGCCTGGTAAAGCCGACCCCGAAGGTGACGCCGCGCCAGTCGCCTGCCTCACTGTCGCCTTTGCGGTTAGAGACAACCACACCCAGCTGCGGAAAAACAAAATTGCTGTTGCTGCCTGTTGACCTCTCAAGCGTACCATCCATGAGATTTATGGAAGTGTTGGTGGTAACAGATTGCACGCCCGGTGTGATGGTGAACTCGGAGCGGCGGAACATACCTAAGCCGGCCGGGTTGCCGGAGAGGCTGGAGATATCGGCACCCAGTGCTGTTTGTGCCCCGCCTATGCCTTGTATACGCGCAGTGCCCGACACGCCCAACTGTGAGTAGCGCAGTACGTCTACTTCGGTTTGGGCAAAGGCAGCACCGCCCCAGCCCAGCATCAGCGCCAGGCTAGCCAATAGTGTCTTCTTCATCTGTCTATCGTTTTAGTGCGATCGTATTAGTTGTTTCCTCGTGAAGAGCGCCCGCCTCTGCCGCTTGAGGAAGAGCTGCTGCTACTGCTACTGCTACTGCTGCCGCTGCTTCGGGTGCTGCGTTCGTAGCTTGGCGAAGGTGTGTACGAGCTGTTGTTGTTATCGTAAGATGATCTGCTTGGGCGGCTCCGCTCTATGGTGCGGCTCGGCTGGCTACGCTCTATGGTGCGTGTGGGCTGGCGGCGCTCAATGGTGCGGGTACGCACTTCGCGGCGCTCTGTAGAGCGACTCGGCGCTGGCGCTGGCGTTGGCGTATACTCACGGGTACGGCGGCTGCGGGTGCTGCTAGGTGCAGGGGCAGGCTGTGCGTTTTGCTGCTGCGGCTGCACTGTGGTGCTGCGGCTAGAGCGGCGGCTTGGCCTTGCCGGAAGCTCCTGCTTGGTTGTGCCGGATGGCGCTACCGTGCTGCGGCTGCTGCGCGACTGGCGGCCCACAGTGTTACGGCCTTGCTGCTGGCCGGTGCTCTCGCTGCGGTACACGCCGTCTCTGGATGGCCTGCCGGCAGGACTGCCGTTCACCTGCGTACTGCGGCTGTCGCGTGGGCCATACTGCACCCTGGAGGCCTTGCCTATCACCACCGGTCTGTCGTTGTACCAGCCGTAGTGCCCATATGGGTTGCTGGCATAATAGCCGTTATAGAAGCCTCTGTAGTAGCCGTTGTAATACCCATGCCCATAGCTGCCTGGCCACCAGTTGCTGTAGCCATAGTATGGGTGCCCGTAATAGGCATTGCCCCAGCCGTAGCTAAAGCTGATGGTTACGCCGGTTCTGAAGCGGGCGTCGTTCCAGAAAGGGTCGTAGTAAAACGGATCATTATAGAACGGGTCGTAGAAAGGGTCATAGAACGCGTAGCTGGTGCGGCGCGGCACATAAGCCGATCCCCAGTAAGGGTCTACATACGAGTAGTTCGGGCGGTACCAGTTGTCGCGCTCGTCATACGAGCGGCCGTCGTAGTACTCGTCGCCGGTATAGTTCTGCGTCACGTTGCTTTCGGAGTATTCCGGGTTCAGCACCTCGCCTTCGGCAAGGGCCTCCTCGGTATTGCTCTCGTATTGCTGGTAAGCCTGCTGCTGTGCCGGCTGCTGTTGCGCCGGGGCAGGCTCTACGTACACGGTTTGATCAGAGCCGCTGTAGTACATATCATCGTACTCCGACGACTGCAAAGCCGTAGAGCTGCTACAGCCAGCCGCCAACAGGGCCAGCACGGGAACAGCGGTTAGTAAAGTATATTTTTTCATGGCCTTCTGCTGATGTGCGGTGGGTATTAACTTCTTCTATATCAAAGATAAGCACAATTGGGGCAAAACCTTATCTATAGTTTATAATATTAACGTAATTTTGAGCCGGAACGATGTCCGGTACTCAAGTATAATGGCAACAAAATCTGTTCCAAAATAATTTAAATCAGATATAAAAGATAAACAATTTAAAAATGAGCAAAGGGTTACCAAAAAGAAGCGACGATTACTCGCTGTGGTATAACGAGCTGGTGAAGAAGGCGGGCCTGGCGGAGAACTCAGCCGTGCGCGGGTGCATGGTGATCAAGCCGTACGGGTTCGCTATCTGGGAGAAGATGCAGCGCGTGCTGGACGACATGTTTAAGGCAACAGGCCACGAGAACGCATACTTCCCGCTGTTTGTGCCCAAAAGCTTGTTTGAGGCCGAGGAGCAGAACGCCGAGGGCTTTGCCAAAGAGTGTGCCGTGGTAACCCACTACCGCCTGCAAACCGACCCGGATAAGGCCGGCAAGCTGCGCGTGGACCCGAGCGCCAGGCTGGAGGAGGAACTGATCGTACGCCCCACCTCGGAGGCCGTGATCTGGAACACCTACAAAAACTGGATACAGAGCTACCGCGACCTGCCTTTGCTGATAAACCAGTGGGCCAATGTGGTGCGCTGGGAGATGCGTACGCGCCTGTTCCTGCGCACAGCGGAGTTCCTGTGGCAGGAAGGCCATACCGCGCACGCCACCGCTGAGGAGGCTGTTGCCGAAACCGAGCAGATGCTGGAAGTATACGCCACCTTTGCCGAGCAATACCTGGCTCTGCCGGTGATCCGTGGCCTTAAAACACCAAACGAGCGCTTCGCCGGCGCCCTGGAGACCTACTGCATAGAAGGCTTGATGCAGGACGGAAAGGCCCTGCAGGCCGGCACTTCGCACTTTTTAGGGCAGAACTTTGCCAAGGCCTTTGATGTGAAGTATGCGACCAAAGATGGCGGACTGGAGCACGTATGGGGCACCTCCTGGGGCGTAAGCACGCGTTTGATGGGTGCGCTGGTGATGGCCCACTCTGATGACGAAGGCCTGGTACTGCCTCCAAAGCTGGCTCCTATCCAGGTGGTGATCGTACCGATCTACAAAGGCGAGGAGCAGCTGGCACAAATCACGGAGAAAGTGAATCAGCTGAAGCGCGAGCTGCTGGCCAAAGGCATCAGCGTGAAGTTTGACAACCGCGACACCGAGCGCCCTGGCTTTAAGTTTGCCGAGTGGGAGCTGAAGGGTGTGCCGGTGCGCATCGCCATCGGTGCCCGCGACCTGGAGAACGGCACCGCCGAGGTGGCCCGCCGCGACACCAAGGAGAAAAGCACGCAGCAGTTCGCCACGCTGGCAGATTACATTCCGGCCCTGCTCAACGAGATCCAGGAGAATATCTACAACAAGGCCCTGACGTTCCGGGAGGAGAACACCACCAAGGTAGACTCTTACGAGGAGTTTAAAGAGGTGCTGGAGACCAAAGGCGGCTTTGTGCTTGCCCACTGGGACGGCACCCCGGAAACGGAGGAGCGCATAAAAGAGGAGACCAAGGCCACGATCCGCTGCATCGCCCTGAACACGCCAGAGGAAGACGGCGTGGACATGCTGACCGGCAAGCCAAGCAAGCGCCGCGTATACTTTGCCAAGGCGTACTAATACCTCGCTTCTCGTTGCCCGTTAGCGGTTATTCGTACCCTGCGGCAACGGCTATACTTTCAAGAGCGCCACTTCCCTGACCGGAGGTGGCGCTCTTGTTTTGGGCAGGCTTATACTTTGTTCCGGCAACAATACTTACTAATCATGAAGATTTTGCTATATTGTACACTATAACGCCTCGCCCTATGCTTCTGGATTGGATTACTGTTTTAGCGCTCATCGGTATTGGCCTGCTGCTGATTATTGTGGAGCTGATTTTTGTGCCGGGCACTACCGTGGTGGGTGTCGCAGGGTTTATACTTACGGCCATTGGCATTTGGATAGGCTATGCGGCGCTGGGCACCGCTACCGGCCACATCATACTGGCTGCCACGGTGCTAATAGGCGGAGTGGCGTTCTTTTACAGCTTTCGCTCCGACAGCTGGGCGCGCTTTGCCCTGAAAGAGCAGAACAAAAGCCATGTGAACGAAGAGTATCAGCATACGCTGGCAGTGGGCCAGGAAGGGCGAACTGTTTCGGCGCTGCGGCCGCAAGGCACGGCCCTCTTTAACGACCTGCACCACGAGGTGCAGACGCAGGGCGAGTTCCTGGCTCCCAGCACTCCCGTGCGCATCATCAAGCTTACACAGAATAAAATCATCGTAGAAGCAATCTCCTAACCTTAAAAACCAGATGGAAAACCTTACCCCTATTTTCCTGATAGCAGGCGGTATTATCCTGCTCATCATCTTTTTATACTTCGTGCCGATCAGCCTCTGGATCACGGCCCTGTTCTCTGGCGTGCGCGTGGGCCTGCTGGAGCTGGTGTTCATGCGTATCCGGAAGGTGCCGCCAAGCCTTATCGTTAACTCGATGATCAACGCTACCAAAGCGGGCATAGACGTAACCACTACCGAGCTGGAGACGCACTACCTGGCCGGTGGCAACGTGCCCAACGTGATCAAGGCGCTTATCTCTGCCGACAAAGCCAACATCCCGCTCTCGTTTAAGCAGGCCACGGCCATCGACCTGGCCGGCCGTAACGTGTTCGAGGCTGTAACCACTTCGGTTAACCCTAAAGTGATCAACACCCCGAACGTGGCTGCCGTGGCGCAGGACGGTATTCAGCTCATCGCCAAGGCCCGTGTTACCGTGCGTGCCAACATTATGCAGTTGGTGGGTGGTGCCGGCGAGGAAACCATACTTGCCCGTGTTGGCGAGGGTATCGTAACCTCCATCGGCTCGTCTGGCTCACATAAAGTGGTGCTTGAGAACCCCGACATCATCTCGAAACTGGTGCTGCAGAAAGGCCTGGATGCCGGCACTGCCTACGAGATCCTTTCCATTGACATTGCCGATGTGGATGTGGGCGAGAACATCGGTGCCAAGCTGCAGATAGACCAGGCCAACGCTGACCTGAAAGTGGCTGAGGCGAAGGCCGAAGAGCGCCGCGCCATGGCCGTGGCCGTGGAGCAGGAAATGAAAGCCAAGGCCCAGGAAGCCCGCGCCAACGTGATTCAGGCGGAGGTAGAGGTGCCACAGGCCATCGCGGCGGCTTTCCGTAGCGGCAACCTCGGCATTATGGACTATTACCGTATGCAGAACATCCAGTCTGACACTGATATGCGCAACAACATCGCCAACCCCAACCAGGGCGGCAGCAACGCTCCTAACCGACCGAAAGAGTAAGATTAGATCTATACTTCAACAGCTGCGGCCGCTTCATACTTTGGAGCGGCCGCAGTTGCTTTATAATAGTGCTTGTGAGGTTTTGTTCTTGATGTATGATGTAGCTTTATAGCCCTTTCTCAAGGTTAATTTCTTAGAAAAGCTTAATAGTACCGCCCGATTTTCTCCACGATAATCTTCTTCATCTCGGATGGCACAATGGAGCCTTGTTTGCGGTAGAGCACCTTGCCCCCTGGCTCTATCAGCAGCGTGTAGGGCAAGGCGCCCTGCCACTCCGGGTCGATGGCTTCGATTAGCTTATACTTGTCTTCGGAGTTAAAGAGGTAGTTTTTGTTGGAGGCCTCCAGTTTTTTCAGGGCCTCCAGCGCCTTGTCCTTTTTGTCGGGCTTGTCGGCGCTGATGGTGATGAACTCGAAATCGCGGTTGCGGTACATCCGGTTGATGGCGACAAAGTCTGGCAGCTCCTGCACGCAGGGGCCGCACCAGGTAGCCCATACGTTTACCAGGCGCACTTTATCCGTGTCGTTTTGCAGCAGGGCCTTTAGGGCCGGTTCGTCAATCAGCTCCAGTGTCACCTCTTCTTTCGCCCACTGCTCCCTTGCCCGCTCGGCCAGCACTCTTTTATCAGCCCATTTTATAGAGCATCCAAACGTCTTTGTTTTGGCAACAGGCACCGGCTTACCCGCGAGCAGGGCATCCAGCGCTTTACGCGTATCCTCGGCATTGGCAGAGCCCGGTTTCTCGGAGCCGTCGAGCCTGCCGTTGTACTGCAGCTTGCGCTGCTGGTCGAAAAGGAACACGTGCGGCGTGGCAGCCGGCCCGTACGCCAACGACATTTTCTGCGTTTCGCCATCATACAGGTATGGGAAGTTATACCCTTTTTCCTTTGCCCGCACTTTCATCTCCTCAAAGCTGTCGCCCATATCGCTGTAGCCCAGTTCGTCGAGGCTCACGGCCTCCGGGTCGTTGGGCGATACCGCTACCACGGCAACTCCTTTGTCTTTGTAATCTTTGGCTAAGGCAATGATACGGTCCTCGTACGCCTGCGCTGTGGGGCAGTGGTTGCAGGTGAATATAATGGCAAGCACCTTGGCGTCGGCAAAGCTCTTCAGCGTGTAGGTTTTACCGTCTGTGCCCGGCAGACTGAAATCAGGCGCCGGTGCCCCTATCTCCAGCGGCTTGGGGTCGGCGGCAAAGCCTGTTGCGGCCAACAACAGCATGTATAACAGCAGAAAGCTTTTTAGCAAAACGGATTGTGCCATAGTTATCTCCTTTAAGTTATCTACATGAATTACAACTACATCTTGTTGAGTTAATCCCTGTTACAAAAAATCAAAGCAATGGAGCTTGTAAACATCCCCACGGCCTCTGTCCGCCGGTAATTAGACTTTTATACTTGCGTAACATGGCTGGTAGCCTCGTTACAAATCACATCCCGAAGGGATCCGGGACGAGGGCACTACTAATGGATACGCACGGCTGATTTGATGATGGTATAATTGCTTTACTTGCTCACCTTTGCCTGGTTTATACTTTGGATGAGCTCGTTACGCCTCACGCTAATGAAATCATACGTTGTATCGGCATCGGTTATCAGCTTTGCGCCGAACGGGAACAGCAGCATCCAGCCTTCCTTCCGAAAATCTTTTATTTCGCTTAAGCTGATGTGGGTGCTGTCTTTCCCGTTAATGTATAGCCCTCCAAAGTATGGTGAGGGAACAAAAATCAGCTCATCTGACGTAGCGATAACCTTTCCCTTTGCCGGCCATACTTTAGGTGTTCTACGGTAGAGACTCACATCGCGCTGCTCCATCAGCACTTCTTTGCCTTTAGAAGTATTAAGAGGGCTCTTTGTAGCGCAGCCGGCAGCTATCAAGAGCAGTAGCAAAAGAATTCCTGTTGATTTCACATCCATGGCTTATCCTTTACTTTTCCATACTTCAAACGATTGCACAAAACGGCATTTATACTTTCTTCTTCAGCAAGAAACTAAAAGTCCCGCCTCTGCTATGCCGGGGCGGGACTTTATACTTTACCAAGAAACGGCTTATTGCGCTTTCAGCGTAAACGTTCTCTCCACGGTGTTGTATGGCCCCGGAATTACGTTGCCGCTGTTGTCTATCAGCTCCAGTTTAATTTTGTTCTCCCCCATCGGCAAGCCTTCCATGATGTATGGCATCCAGCGATCGAGCATAAACTCGGTGCCGTTGATGGTGGCGCGTACTTTGTTGCCGCTCGGCGACAGGTCCGTGTTCACCAGGTAGAAGTCCAGCATCACCTTGCCAGTCTCGTTCGGGCCTACATACTCGCCTTTCGGACGGCTGTAGAACATGTGCGGCGCGTTCAGGTCAAAGTCCAGCGACTCGGTGGGGCGGCCCACTGTAATTTTGCGCAAGTCGTAGGCGCCTTTGTGCTTCAGGCTCTCGTGGTAAGAACGAGAAATGAACGACAGGATCACGTGCTCGCCCTCCGGAATGTCTTTGGTGAACTCCGTTTCGTAATGAGCCGTGTATGGCTGGTTATCAACAATGTTATGGATGTGCTGCCCTTGCTGCGAGTTGGCCATGTGCTCGGCGTTAGAGTGCGGCGTCATGCGCGTCAGCTCAAAGTTAGACAGCGAGTAGTCGAACTGAACCGGGCCCGGCTCCACCACGCCTCCGGCCGGCGGCGTGTTCAGGCGCAGCTGCGACTCAGGGTATTTCTGTGAGTTATCGAAGGCATACACACTCAGGCCATTCTTCGTCATCACAGCCCCTGCAGGGGTTGGCCCACCCACTACAGTCGATTCGGCAGGCGTTTGGTTTTCTGCTTCCTGTGTCTGGCGTGCTGTATCACAGGCCGTAAAGCCTAGCATAAGGGTTGAAGCCAGCAATAGGTACGTTTTTTTCATGTATCTTTCGTTAGGTTAGCAATGAAGCTAATTTAGTAATAATTCTTTGTATATTGCGAAGTACGTGAATATCACGATAAAGTATACGCGAAAAATTATATATGAGCGAGATTTTATTTGATGAAATCCCTTCTTTAGACTTAGCGGATTTCACATCTGGAGATGCGGCAAGAAAGGCTCAGTTTGTACAAAAGCTAGGTGAGGCCTATCAGAACATCGGCTTTATTGCCTTGCGTAATCATGGCCTTAGCGACGAGCTTACCCAAAAGCTTTACGCTGCCACCAAAGATTTTTTTGCCTTGCCCGACGAGGTAAAACAAAAGTATGAAAACCCTGAACTTGCCGGCCAGCGTGGCTATGTGGGCAAGGGAAAAGAAAAAGCAAAAGGATTTAACACCGGCGACCTGAAGGAGTTTTTCCATGTGGGGCAGGAGCTGAGCGACATCCCGGACTCAGACCCGATTAAAGAAGAATACCCGGAGAACATTTTCCCGGAGGAAGTGCCGGCCTTTAAAGAGGCTACCCTGGAGGCTTACCGAAAGCTGGAGGCAGCCGGCAAGCAGGTGCTGCGCGCCATCGCTATCCACCTGGGGCTGCAGGAAGATTACTTCGACGAGAAGGTAAAGTATGGCAACAGCATTCTGCGCCCTATCCACTACTTCCCGATCGAGAACCCGGACAGCGTGCCTGCCGACGCGGTTCGCGCTGCCGAGCACGGCGACATTAACCTGATCACGCTGCTGATGGGCGCCAGCGCCGACGGCCTACAAGTGCTTCGCCGCGATGGCCAGTGGATTCCGATTACGGCCCTGCCGGAACAGGTGGTGGTGAATGTAGGCGACATGCTGGCCCGCCTGACAAACAATAAGCTAAAGTCTACCATCCACCGTGTGGTAAACCCGCCGCGCGAGCTGATGCATACTTCCCGCTTCTCTATCCCGTTCTTTATGCACCCACGCTCCGAAATGGACCTGACCTGTCTGGAGAGCTGCATAGACGAGCAGAACCCAAAGGCGTACCCAGATGCCACCGCTGGTGAGTACCTGAACGAGCGCCTGGTAGAGCTAGGCCTGAAAAAGGCTTAAACCGGAACCTGTAATGCTGGATAAGTAAACATAGATAGAGAGATGGCTTTTTTGCTGTCTCTCTTTTTTTATTTTTATGCCATCATGAGCTTGCGCTACTACATCTTTCTGAAAGACGTATTGCTACTGGCCCTTACCGCTTTTGGCGGGCCACAGGCGCATATTGCCATGATGTTTAAGCTGCTGGTGGAGAAGCGGCGCTACCTTACCGAGCAGGAGCTGATAGAGCTGAACGCGCTTTGCTCCATCCTTCCCGGCCCTACCTCCACGCAAACGCTTACAGCCATCGGGTTTAAGATCGGGGGGCCTAACCTGGCCTACCTCACCCTGCTCGTCTGGATAACGCCGGCCGCCACCATTATGGGCATTGCCGCTGTCACTATCTCCTATTTGCAAGGGCAAGGCATCTCGCTTGGCTTCCTCCGGATTGTGCAGCCCATGGCGGTGGGCTTTGTAGCCTATGCCGCTTATATGATCAGCTCTAAAGTAGTGCACACAAAAACCGCTGTCTCCCTGATGGTGGTCTCAGCCATACTTGCTTACTTCTTCCACTCGCCTTGGGTGTTCCCGGCCCTGCTGATAGCCGGGGGCGCCGTTACCGCGCTGCGGTTTAAGCAGCACCCCCGCGAGAAGGACAAGCACCTGCACATAGAGTGGGCCAACTTTATACTTTTTGTGGCTGTGCTGATTACGGCGGCCTTGCTGGGTGCTTATACTTCGTCGTTGCCGGTGCGCCTTTTCGAGAACTTCTACCGTAACGGCAGCCTGGTGTTTGGTGGGGGCCAGGTGCTCATCCCGCTGCTTTACACCGAGTTTGTGGACTTTAAAAAGTATTTAACAGGGGAGGAATTTCTTTCCGGCTACGCCATCGCACAGGCGCTGCCGGGGCCAACCTTTTCTTTTACTTCTTTTGTAGGCAACCTGGCCATGCGCGATTACGGCATTGCCGGTCAGTTTTTAGGGTCGTTTGTAGCCACCGTAGGCATCTTTTTGCCGGGCACGTTCCTTATCTTCTTTGTCATCCGGTTTTGGGATGAGCTGAAAAAATACCGCGTTATCCGCGCCTCGCTCGAGGGCATCAGTGCTGTGAGTTCCGGCATGGTGGTGGCCGCGGCCATACTTCTCTTTCACCCCATCGAGAGCACCTTGCTAAACTTCAGTATCGTGATAGCCACCTTTAGCCTGCTCATGTTTACCCGCATCCCGGCGCCTGTGCTCATCCTTTCCGGGCTTCTGCTGGGGTTTGTGGTGTAGGATACCAATAAAAAAGGCCACCTTACGGCAGCCTCTTATACTCTATCGTTTCTCTTTTAGCATGCGGAGCAGGTACTCGCCGTAGCCGCTTTTCCTCAGTGGCTCAGCGGCTTGCCTTAATTGCTCATCGTTGATGAAGCCCATGCGCCAGGCCACTTCCTCGATGCAGCCGATCTTCAGGCCCTGCCGCTCCTCCACCACCTGCACAAACGTGGCCGCCTGCATCAGCGACTGGATCGTGCCCGTATCGAGCCAGGCGGTGCCGCGGTTGAGCACACCCACCTTCAGCTTGCCCCTGCGCAGGTACTCTTTGTTCACGTCCGTGATCTCGTACTCGCCCCTCTCGCTGGGCTGCAGGCTCTTGGCTATACTCACCACGTCGTTGTCGTAGAAGTACAGCCCCGGCACGGCGTAGCTCGACTTGGGCTCTGCGGGCTTCTCCTCGATGGAGACGGCCTTCATCTCCCGGTCGAACTCCACCACCCCGTAGCGCTCCGGGTCGTGCACGTGGTAGGCGTAGATCACCCCGCCGTCGGGGTCACTGTTGGCCTGCAGGAGCTTGCTCATGCCCGAGCCGTAGAAGATGTTGTCGCCCAATACCAGGGCCACCTTGTCCTCTCCGATGAACTCCTCCCCGATCACGAAGGCCTGCGCCAGCCCGTTGGGCTCTTCCTGCACCTTGTAGCTGAACCTGCAGCCGATGCGGGAGCCGTCGCCTAGCAGGCGCTCGAACATGGGCAGGTCGTGCGGCGTGGAGATGATGAGGATCTCCCTAATGCCGGCCAGCATCAGCGTGGACAGCGGGTAGTAGATCATCGGCTTGTCGTAGACCGGCATGAGCTGCTTGCTCACCGCCAGCGTCAGCGGGTGCAGCCGGGTGCCCGAGCCCCCGGCCAATATGATTCCCTTCATCTCCTTTTATACTTTTGTTACTCCGCCGTGGCGGCTTTGGTGTCTCTGTAGATAAACTCTTGGTTGTTCTTGAACCAGTCGAAGGTGCGCTGCAACCCCTCCTCTATTCGTACCTGCGGATCATACTTGAGGAGGCGCTGCGCCTTGGAGATATCGGCCAGGCTGTCGCGAATGTCGCCTGCGCGGTCGGGACCATGCACCGGCTCCACGTCAGCCCCGGCGGTCTCTTTCAGGATGTTATACATCTGCAGCAGCGAGGTGCGGTCGCCCACGGCAATGTTGTAGACCTGGTTCACCGCCTCCGGGTTCTCCACCAGCGCTGCTCTAATATTGGCCTCTACGCAGTTCTCCACAAAGGTGAAGTCACGCGTCTGCCCCCCGTCGCCGTTGATTTTCGGCGGGCGGTTGTGGATCAGCGCGTCGATGAACAAAGGTATCACGGCCGCATAGGCACCGTTCGGGTCCTGCTTTGGGCCGAAGATGTTGAAGTAGCGCAGCCCGATGATCTCCATGCCGTAGGTCTTGCCGAACACATCGGCGTACAGCTCATTGGCGTACTTGGTCACGGCGTAAGGCGAGAGCGGCTTTCCGATGCGGTCCTCCACCTTCGGCAGCTCCTTGCTGTCTCCGTAGGTAGAGGAAGAAGCCGCGTATACAAAGCGCTTGATGTTATTCTCTTTGGCCGCGGTGAGCATGTTCACAAAGCCGCCCACGTTCACGTCGTTGCTCGTGATCGGGTCGTTGATGCTTCTAGGCACCGAGCCCAGCGCCGCCTGGTGCAGCACCACGTCCATACCCTGGCAGGCGTCCATGCAAGTCTGCACGTTGCGGATGTCGCCCTCCACCAGCTCGAAAGCCGGGTTATCCAGGAACTCCTCAATATTCTTGCGGTAGCCGTTGGAGAAGTTGTCCAGCACGCGCACTTTGCCTGCCTTATACTTCAGAAGGTACTCCACCAGGTTAGAGCCGATAAAGCCGGCACCGCCTGTTACTAAAAACGACAGCCCGTCGAGGGGCTGTTCGTGAAATGGGGAATCATACATATTGTTGCTGAATCTATACTTACCGATGCGTGTACTGTTGCTCGTAATAACTTTGGTAGTTGCCCGATGTTACGTTCTCGAGCCACTCCGGGTTCTCCAGGTACCAGTCTATAGTCTTGCTCAGGCCCTGCTCAAATGTCACCGACGGCTTCCAGCCCAGTTCGTCCATCAGCTTAGAGGAGTCAATGGCGTAGCGCAGGTCGTGGCCGGCGCGGTCCTTCACAAAGGTGATGAGCTTTCTGGAATGCCCCTTCTCACGTCCCAGCTTCTCGTCCATCTGGTCGCAGAGCAAGTGGATCAGGTCCAGGTTCTTCCACTCGTTCACGCCGCCGATGTTGTAGGTGTCGCCCACCCTGCCCTCATGGAAGATCACGTCGATGGCCCGGGCGTGGTCCAGCACGTAGAGCCAGTCGCGCACATTCTCACCCTTGCCATACACGGGCACCGGACGCTCGTTCTTGATATTGTTGATCGCCAGCGGAATCAGCTTCTCAGGGAAGTGGTTCGGGCCGTAGTTGTTCGAGCAGTTGGAGATCTTGATCGGCAGCCCGTAAGTATGGTACCAGGCGCGCACGAAATGGTCCGAAGAGGCCTTGGAGGCAGAGTATGGGGAACGCGGGTCGTAGGCCGTCTCCTCGGTAAACAGGCCGTCCTCGCCCAGCGAGCCGTACACCTCATCGGTGGAGATGTGGTAGAACAGGTGCCTGCCCAGGTCCTCCGCCCAATGCTTGCGGGCCGCATTCAGCAGGTTCACCGTGCCGATGACGTTCGTCTGCACGAAAGCCAGCGGGTCGGATATGGAGCGGTCCACGTGCGACTCGGCCGCCAGGTGGATCACGGCATCGAATTTATACTCCGAGAAGATCTCCTCCAGGAAGCCCGCGTCCACGATGTCGCCCTTCAGGAAAGTATAGTTCTCCTTGTCCTCGATGTCCGACAGGTTCTGCAGGTTGCCCGCGTAGGTCAGCTTGTCGAGGTTGTAGATCTGGTACTCCGGGTATTTGGTAACGAACAGGCGCACCACATGCGAGCCGATGAAGCCCGCTCCGCCCGTAATCAATATTTTCATACTTATACTTTTTCTTTCTGAAGCGATACTTGCCAATCCCAAGCGCTTTTCATGGCCTCCTCCAGGGTACTGGTGGTTTTAAAACCCAGTTCCTGGGTTGATTTGGTCACGTCGGCATAGATCTTTGGCACATCACCGGCGCGGCGCGGCCCTACTTTATAGTTCAGCTTCTGCCCGGATGCTTTTTCAAAAGCTTTAATGGCTTCTAACACGGTATTACCTGTACCAGTGCCTACGTTAAAGAATTCTATACTTTGAGCTTTACCCTGCAGCAGACGCTCTACCGCCACCACATGGGCTTTGGCCAGGTCCACCACATGGATGTAATCGCGGATGCAGGTGCCGTCAGGCGTGTCATAGTCATCGCCAAACACGGTAAGCTCTTTACGTATGCCAGCGGCCGTTTGAGTAATGAATGGCACCAGGTTGTTCGGCACGCCCAGCGGCAGCTCTCCGATTTTGGCAGTCGGGTGTGCCCCGATCGGGTTAAAGTAGCGCAGGGCTGTGGCTTTGATGTGGCTGTTGCCGCTGTTAGCTAGGTCCGTCAGGATCTCCTCGCATACTTTTTTGGTGTTGCCGTACGGCGAGTTCGCCTTCTGCACCGGTGTTTCTTCGGTTACGGGCAGCTGGTCCGGAATGCCATACACGGTGCACGACGAGGAAAATACCAGGTTCGGCACCTTACACTCCTCCATCACCTGCAGCAGCGCCACCAGCGAACCCACGTTGTTATGGTAGTATTTCAGCGGCTCCGACACCGACTCGCCCACCGCCTTATAGGCCGCAAAATGAATGACGCCTTTAACATTCTGTTCCTGCTCAAACACCTGGCGCAGGGCCTCAGTATCTGTGCAGTCGATGCGGTGGCACGGGATTTCGCGGCCAAGTATGGCGGCGATACCCTCCAGTGCGCTCTCTTCGGAGTTAGAGAAGTTGTCGATGATCACCGGCTCATAGCCCGCCTCCACCAGCTCCACTACGGTGTGGGAGCCGATGTAGCCGGCGCCTCCGGTTACCAGTATCTTTTCCTTTGCCAATTGTCTACAGGTTTATAAGCTTGTATATTCTATGTCCTTAATTTTGCTGCGGAAGATGCCTTTCAGGTCCACCAGAATCGGGCTGCCGTTCATGATCGACTTGAAGTAGCTCTCGTCCAGCTCCATGTAGGCTTTGTGCGGCACGGCCACCACCACGGCGTCGTAGTCTTTGCCGGCTTCCTCTACCAGGCCAAAGCCATACTCGTGCTGCAGCTCCTCTGAGTTAGCGTAAGGGTCTACCACCTCCACGTTCACGCCAAAGCTCTGCAGCTCCCGGATCACGTCTACTACTTTCGAGTTACGGATGTCCTCCACGTTCTCCTTAAACGTAGCGCCCATCACCAGCACCTTTGTCTGCGAGATGTTCTTGCCGCGCATGATCATCATCTTCACCAGCTTGTTGGCGATGTGCGCGCCCATGGTGTCGTTGGTGGTGCGGCCGCTCAGGATCACTTTGGCATCGTAGCCCAGCGCCTTTGCTTTGTAGGTCAGGTAGTAGGGGTCCACGCCGATGCAGTGGCCGCCTACCAGGCCCGGGGAGAAGCGCAGGAAGTTCCACTTGGTACCGGCAGCTTCCAGCACTTCGTAGGTGTTAATGTTCATCCTGTCGAAAATGATGGACAGCTCGTTCATCAGGGCGATGTTGAGGTCGCGCTGCGTGTTCTCGATTACTTTTGCCGCCTCAGCCACTTTAATGGAAGAAGCACGGTGTACGCCGGCATCAATCACCAGCTCGTATACTTTCGCAATCTCCTCCGCCGACTCCGCATCGCTGCCAGAAACCACCTTTACGATCTTGGCCAGAGTATGCTCCTTATCGCCTGGGTTGATACGCTCCGGAGAGTAACCTACTTTAAAGTCCACGCCGAACTTTAGGCCCGACTCGCGCTCCAGCACCGGCACGCAATCCTCCTCCGTGCAGCCAGGATATACTGTCGATTCAAACACCACAAAATCACCTTTCTTCAGCACCTTACCTACCGTGGTAGAGGCAGAAAGTAGCGGCTTCAGGTCCGGCTGGGCGTGGTTATCTATTGGCGTTGGCACGGCCACAATAAAGAACTTTGCCTCGCGCAACACGTCCAGACTGTCGGTAAACTCGATGTCAGCACCCTCAAACTCGCTGCTCTCCAACTCCCCGCTCGGGTCGATGTTATTGCGCATCATCTCCACACGCTTCGAGTTGATATCGAACCCGATCACTTTTACTTTTTTAGCGAAGGCAAGGGCAATAGGCAGTCCTACGTAGCCTAAGCCAATCACGGCAAGTTTGGCTTCTTTGTTGAGTATTTCCTGGTACACGATATGTATAGTTTAAATCTGTTACAGTTTTTACAAGTATAGCTAAGTCAGCCATTTTGACAACAAAACGGCAATTTATACTTTCCATTGCACTTCCTTGTTCTTTTGGAAAGCAGCGGAATCGCATTTAGCCAAATTTACCACAAAAGTACAATTTTAACATTAACTTCGGATAATTTAGGCTGATTTTAACATCTACCTTACTTCTTGCCGCACACGATGCGGTTTTTCCCGAAAAGATCCGCCACGACCTGCGCCTCGGCAAAGCCTGTTTGCAGCAACAGCTCCTTTACCTCCTGCCCGTAGCGCTCGTTTATCTCGAAGTATACTTTGCCGCCTTTTTTCAGTAGCTGCAGCGCCACCTCGGTTATTCTTCTGTAGTATTTCAGCGGGTCCTGATCGGGTACGAACAGGGCCAGGTGCGGCTCATACTGCAGCACGTTCTCCCGCATCTGCCGCTTTTCCTCCTCCAGCACATAAGGCGGGTTGCTCGTGATGATGTCCAGTGAAGCGGGTTTTATACTTGGCACCGGCTCAAAAATATCCGCCTGCAGCCACTCCACCGGCAGTTTATACTTGGCCGCGTTGGCCCGCGCCACCTCCAGCGCCCCCTCCGACACCTCCAGCCCGTAGACTTGAGCGTTTGGCAAATTGGCCGCCAGCGCCAGCGGAATGCAGCCGCTCCCGGCGCAAATGTCCAGCACCTGCAGCCCCTGCTGCTCTTTGTGCTCCCGCAGCACCAGGTCCACCAGCTCCTCTGTCTCCGGCCTCGGAATCAGCACCCGCTCATCCACCTGCAGCTCCAGGCCATAAAAGTGCGCCACGCCCAGCACATACTGCACCGGTTCCTGCCGCTGTAGCCGCTGCACCATCTGCGCTAGCTGCGCCTCCTGCGCCGGGCTTACCTCCTCCTGCTGCGCCAGCATGAGATGCATGCGGTTTTTCTGCAGCACGTGCTCCAGCACCAGTTGGGCTATACTTCCCGCCTCGGGCTCGGGGTAAGCCGCTTTTATACTTTCCCGGATGTGCTGCTGCACTTGCTGTATGGTTGCCACGTCTATATTTTCTGTTGATTTCGGTATCTTTGCAAAAGTAAGGTTTAAGATTTGAAGATGTGGAAATTTGGAGATGTGAAGATGAGTTTGCCTCCCAGTTTAGCATCACATCAACTTTCTAACCTTCTAACTATGTAAGCCGCAAAGTATTGCAGCTCTACAACTCTTAAACGCTCTAACTCCTAAACTCTCTAACTCTGACCATGTCTGACGAACGATACATGCGACGCGCACTGGAGCTGGCCCGGCTAGGCAGCGGCTATACTTCCCCGAACCCGATGGTGGGCTGTGTGGTGGTGCACGAGGGGCAGATTATCGGCGAGGGCTGGCACCAGAAGTATGGCGGCCCGCATGCCGAAGTGAATGCCATTGCCGCCGTGGAGGACAAGCGCCTGCTGCCCCAAAGCCGTGTGTACGTAACGCTGGAGCCCTGCTCGCACTACGGCAAAACCCCGCCCTGCGCCGACCTGCTCATCAGCCATGGTGTGAAGGATGTGGTGATCTGCAACACCGATCCGAACCCGCTCGTGGCTGGCCGTGGCATCAAAAAACTTTTTGAAACCGGAGCCCAGGTAAAGGTGGGTGTGCTGGAGGAGGAAGGGCTGGAGCTGAACAAGCGTTTCTTCACGTTTCATACTAGAAAGCGGCCGTTCATACTTTTAAAGTGGGCCGAGACGGCAGACGGTTTTATAGCGGCGGCCAATTACCAACAGGAGCAGATCAGCGGAAAGCTGGCGCAGCGGCTGGTGCACAAGTGGCGCTCTGAGGAGCAAGCTATACTGGTGGGTAGCCGCACCGCTTTGTATGATAACCCGCGCCTGAACACGCGCCTGTGGAGCGGCCAAAACCCGCTGCGCCTGGTAATAGACAAGCAACTGCTGCTGCCCCCGCACCTGCACCTCTTCGACGGAAGCCAGCCAACGGTGGTTTATACTTACAAGCATCAGGAAGATCGGGACAATTTATACTTTGTGCAGCTACGGGAGGACGAACCCATACTTCCGCAGATCATGGAGGACCTGCACCGCCGCAACGTGCTGTCGGTAATGGTGGAGGGGGGCACGTTTCTGCTGGAGAGCCTGCTGCAGGCCAACCTCTGGGATGAGGCTCTGGTGTTCAAGAATCTGCATAAAACACTTCCGGCCGGCATTAAAGCGCCCGGTATGGCATACGGACAGCTGCAAAGTATACAAACCTTATGCGCAGACCAGCTGTTGCACTACCGGCGTTAGTTGTTCGTTAATGGTTATTCGTTTGAATACATTCATGCATCAGCGTTAGCATATTAAACAATTAGCACATTCACTCATTCAAAATAAAAACATGGCCGAATCCTTAATCATAGATACAGACCTCAGCAAAGAAGAAAAGTATAAAGCGCTGCTGCCGCAGATAGAAGCTCTGACTGCCGGCGAAACCGACCTGATCGCGAACATCTCGAACCTGGTGGCCGCGTTGCGTCAGGGTATGGGCTTCTTTTGGGTTGGCGTATACTTTAACAAGGAGGGGCAGCTGGTGCTGGGTCCGTTCCAGGGGCCGATTGCCTGCACACGCATCCCGTACCACAAGGGCGTTTGCGGCGCCTGCTACACCCAGCAAAAAACCATACTTGTGCCGGACGTGGAGGCCTTCCCGGGCCACATCGCCTGCAGCAGCGACTCTAAGTCGGAGATCGTACTGCCAGCTATGAAAGACGGCGAGGTAAAACTGGTACTGGACGTGGACAGCGACAAACTGAATGACTTCGACGAGGTGGACCAAAAGTACCTGGAGCAGCTGATGAAGCTGGTGGAGAGCTGGTTTTGATTTCGTTATCAGTATTCCTGCCGCAAGTTTAGCGAAGCGTAAATGTGGCTATACATGGGGCAAGTTTGTAATTTGCTTTATGCGTGAGCAGAAAAGTATACGTTAGCAGATTTATACTTTGCAGACTATTGCCAGAGGATAAAGTATAGCCGGAGCCTTTTAAACTTGCTTTTTAAAGCAAAGCAGTTGAAAACTACTGCCATACTTAGCCACATTTACGCTTCGCTAAACTTGCAGCAGGCCAAAAGAGACGCAACGTATTGCGTCTCTACAAATCCTGATTTAGACAAAAAGGCCGCTGCAAGTATAAATTGCAGCGGCCTTTTCGTTTCTATTGTCTAATATCTAAAGTCTAGAATCTAGCATCTTCAAAAACTTACCCAAACAAGGTCGGCGGTGGCGTTTTTAGCTGGGCGATAACAGTTTGCCCGCCTTTTGTCTTCTGCCCAAGCTCGACCTTTATTTCTGTATCCAGTGGCACAAAAATATCAACGCGCGAGCCGAATTTGATAAAGCCAAACTCCTCGCCCTGGCTCACTTCATCGCCTTCGTTTACATACCACACAATGCGGCGCGCCATGGCGCCGGCAATCTGGCGGAAAAGCACCTCCGGGCCAGCCGTAGACTCCACCACCACGGTCGTGCGCTCGTTCTGCGTGCTCGACTTAGGGTGCCAGGCCACAAAATAATTGCCCGGGTGATACTTGAAATACTTTACAATGCCGGACACGGGGTTGCGCGTGATGTGCACGTTTATCGGCGACATGAAGATGGAGATCTGCTTGCGCTTGTCCTTGAAGTACTCCGGCTCCTCCACTTCCTCAATCACCACCACCTTGCCGTCGGCCGGGGCAATCACCAGGTCATCGTGCAGCAGCAGCGTGCGGTAAGGGCTCCGGAAAAACTGCAGGATCAACAAAAAAAGAACGGCTGATACAGCTGAGAAAATTTTGTTAAAGGTACTATTCTCTGCATTAAAGTTGTAGAGCAACAGGTTCAGCACTACAAGCGCTAGCAATGTAAAAAATAATATCTTCCGTCCTTCCTTGTGAATCTTCATTCTGTTTTGTGTTTGCCGCAGGTACTTTAAACTCATAAAAGCCCATCCAGTTACGTGGATGGGCTAAACCTGCTTCAAAAATATGTAAACTTTCGGTTATTCTTCTAAAAAACTTATCTCTTAGAAGCCACCGCGGTACTTATACGTCATGGCTACTTTGTCGATGGCCACGATGTAGGCGGCAATACGCATCGGCACGTTATACTTCTGCGAAGCGGCATACACACGCTCGAAGGCTTCGTTCATGATGCGCTCGGCACGCTCGTTTACGCGCTCCAGCGTCCATTTAAAGCCCATGCGGTTTTGCACCCACTCAAAGTATGACACCGTTACGCCTCCCGAGTTGGCCAGGATGTCCGGCACCACCATGATGCCTTTTTCGTTGATGATATTATCGGCTTTGTAAGAAGTCGGGCCGTTGGCACCTTCCACAATCAGGCGGGCCTGGATCTTATCCACGTTGTGGATCGTGATCACGTCCTCTACGGCAGCTGGCACCAGCACATCCACTTTAGAGGTTAGCAGCTCGCTTGGGTCGTCCATCAGCTCAGCGCCTTTGAAGCCTTCCAGGCGGCCGTTGTGCGCGTTTTTATACTCAATGGCCTCTTCAATGTCGATGCCGTTGTCGTTCCAGTAAGCGCCGCTCACGTCGCTTACGCCCAGTATCTTCACGCCGCGCTCTGCCATTAGCTTGGCTGCCCAGGCACCCACGTTGCCAAAGCCCTGCACCGCGGCTGTAGACTTAGACGGGTCCATGCCCAGTTTTTCCATCGCAGCCATCGCCGATACCATTACGCCACGGCCTGTTGCCTCTACGCGGCCCAGCGAGCCGCCCAGCACCAGCGGCTTGCCTGTTACCACGGCATGCTCTGTAGAGCCTTTTGTCTTAGAGTATTCGTCCATCAGCCAGGCCATCTCGCGCGGTCCGGTGCCCATGTCCGGTGCCGGAATGTCGCGGTCCGGGCCGAAGATATCCACCAGTGAGGAAGTATAGGCCCTCGTCAAGCGTTCTATCTCACCGGCCGACATAGAATATGGGTCGCAGATGATGCCGCCCTTGGCACCACCGTACGGTATATCCACCACGGCGCACTTCCAGGTCATCCAGGCGGCCAGGGCCTTCACCTCGTCCAGAAACACATCCGGAGCGTAGCGTACACCACCCTTAGACGGGCCCAGGATAGTGGAGTGAATTACGCGGTATCCCTCGAACACACGCACCTTACCGTCGTCCATGGTCACGGGCACGTTCACGATTACCTGACGCGTTGGAGACTTCAGCACGTTGTATACTTCCTCATCCAACCCCAGCACCTCCGCCGCAATATTGAAACGCGACATCATCGACTCGAAAGGGTTTTCCTTATCCTTGATCGGAGCTGGCTCTTTGTATAACATCATCTACTCTTAAATTTATTGGTGAGTAATCAATCAGTGATATATTTCGCGGCAAAGTTGAGAATTATAGTTACAACCTCCTACGGGCAGGCTACAATTTTTTTAGAAGATCTGAAGAAAGGCAACCACAAACGGAATAACCATTAAAAGGCTGTCGAAACGGTCGAGCAGGCCGCCGTGCCCCGGAAGCAGTGTACCCGAGTCTTTTACGCCCAGGCTGCGCTTCAGCAGCGACTCCGACAAATCGCCCAGCACCCCTACCACGCCCACGATCACCGCAATGCCTATCCATTGGTAGGCCTCCAGGTCCGGGAACAGGTAAGACAGGCCGTAGCCGACAAGTATGGTTAGCAGCGCGCCGCCTGCCCAGCCCTCCCAGGTCTTGCCCGGCGAGATACGCTCGAACAGCTTGTGCTTGCCAAAGTTCTTCCCGAAAATGTACGCCCCTGTGTCGGAAGCCCAGATCAGCAGCATCAGCCCAAGTATGGGTTGCCAGCTATACTCCTCGCCAAAGTAGCCCAGCAGGTGCAGCATGCCAAAAGGCCCGGCAATGTACAGGGCGCCCAAGATGGTAAAGGCGATGTTGGTGAAAGGCTGGGGCTTTTTGCGGTACATCTCCGCTATGATCACCACAAACGGCAGCGGCAGCGACAGGTACAGCAGCTCACTGGCCGCCATCCTTTTCTGCACCAAAAACATAGAAGTATAAAACACCGCGCCAAGGATAAGCCCCAGCGGCCGGTTAGGGCGCATGCCCTGCACGCCTACCAGGGTATAAAACTCGGAGATCCCCAGCAGCGTGAGCCCCAGGAACAGCAGAAAGTATGTCCACTCGCTAAACCAGATGCCGCCAATAAACACGGCGGCGCCCAGCACCCCTACAATAATCCGTTGGTTTAAATTACTCAGCGTTGATAGTTTGTTACTCATGCAGTGGGCTTGCGCCGGATAGGGCGACGGGTGTTAGGGTTTAAGGGTCTGTTTACAGTTGCTCTTCTACTTCATCGGCCACAAGTTGCTGCCGCAGTGGTTGGCGAGCAAAGGCCTGGTGCAAAAAGTATAAAATGGCTGCGCTTATCACCACCGACAGCAAAATACTGTACCACGGCATGGCCTCAGTGCTCTCAATGTCGGCGTTGATGGAGCCTGTTTGCTGCAGGTACAGCATAAACACCGTAAAGCCGTTGTTCACGAAGTGCGCCACGATGGGCACGATCAGGCGGCCAGACCAAAAGTATAAATATCCGAACAGCGCTCCAAGTATGGCCCTTGGCAAAAACCCGAAGAACTGCACGTGGATGGCGGCAAAGATGATACCCGTCACCCAGATGGCTACGTGTATGTTGCCGAACCAGCGGAAGATCTGCCGCTGCGCAATGCCCCGGAACACCAGTTCCTCGCCTACCGCCGGGATCAGCGCAAACACCACCAGCCCCACCAGCAGCTCCGGCACCGTGCCAAACTGCGTGATAAGCTTTGTGAGCTCGGCCAGCTGCTCCTCCTGCGCCCGCGCCCATTGCTCAAAGCCGTTCATAAAGTCGGGGAAGTTCATGTTGGCGTTCCAGCTGATGATAACGGAGTTGGCCGGCATGATCGCCACGACCAGCAGGCCGCTGAGCAGCACCAGCAGCCACGGAGACGGCACTTTCCAGTTCAGGTACTCATCCAGCCTATAGTTGAGCGAGCGCAGCAGAATGGCCGGGGCCACAATAAAAGCGAAGAACTGCAGCACGCCCTGCAGCAGCAGCATCACGCCAGGCCCTTGCGGGTGGGCGGCGGGGTTGGCGGCCACATTCGCCAGCTCTATCAGCCCTACGCCAAAGATCCAATTAGCCAGCAGGCCTACCACAAACATGGCCACAAAATAGCCGCCCGCCATGTACACTATCAGCAGTAGCAATACCCAACTTGGGTGCAGATCTTTCGAGATGAAACCTTTCATAGGGAGAATTAGGTTTAATTGGCGTAAATTTACGCGAATAATTAAATTTTGCTTTGGTAAAGATTGCTAACATAGCGTTAGGGGAGTTTCCGTTGCTGCTGGCACCGATGGAGGACGTGAGTGATCCGCCGTTCCGCAAAGTATGCAAGGCCAACGGTGCCGACCTGATGTACACAGAATTTATCTCCTCTGAGGGTTTGATACGTGACGCCGCCAAAAGTGTGCAAAAACTCGACATTTTCGATTACGAGCGCCCTATCGGCATCCAGATCTTCGGCTCTGATATTGAGTCGATGCGCGAGGCGGCCATCGTGTCGGCCCAGGCCGGCCCGGACCTGATCGACATCAACTATGGCTGCCCGGTGAAGAACGTGGCCTGCAAGGGAGCGGGCGCGGCCCTGCTGCGCGATATCCCGAAGATGGTAAAGATGACCGAGGAGATTGTGAAGGCCACCGACCTGCCGGTTACCGTGAAAACCCGCCTCGGTTGGGACGAAGACACCAAGTATATCGTGGAGACGGCCGAGCGCCTGCAGGACATCGGCATAAAAGCTCTGAGCATACATGGCCGCACGCGCGTGCAGATGTATAAAGGCGAGGCCGACTGGAGCCTGATCGCGGAGGTGAAGAACAACCCGCGCATGCACATCCCGATCTTCGGCAACGGCGATATCGACTCGCCGCAGAAGGCGCTGGAGTACCGCAACAAGTATGGCGTGGACGGCATCATGATCGGCCGCGCCAGCATCGGCTACCCGTGGATCTTCAACGAGATCAAACATTATATGAAAACCGGTGAGGTGTTGCCGGGGCCAACCTTGGAGGAGCGCGTGGAAGTATGCCGCCAGCACTTTACCCACTCGCTGGAGTGGAAGGGCGATAAGCTGGGTATTTTCGAGATGCGCCGCCACTACACCAACTACTTCCGCGGCCTGCCGCACTTCAAGCCGCTGCGCATGAAACTGGTGCAGTCCGAAGACATCCAGGAAATCTACGACACGCTGGATGAGATCGCTCAGACGATGAGCTATGAGGAGGTAGAAAGGTAAAGAAGTAGAAAGGTAGAAAAGACGGGGTTGTAGAGACGCAATACTTTGCGTTTTTATACTTGCGGCAGCGACAAAATAATTTCAGGAGTTGGAGCATTAGATAAACAAATCTGACGTTCCAACTCTTTATTTTTGCAGAAACTTTCAAACTCTTCAACTCCTAAATCCCCTAACTCATCAAAACCACTACTACCCCCGCTGCACAAGAAACCGCTACCCCGGCGTTGGCCTGGGTGCTGGTGGTTATACTTGCCCTGATCTGGGGCACCTCGTTCATACTTATCAAAAAGGGGCTGGTAGTTTATTCTTCGGATGAGCTGGGGGCGCTGCGGATGGTGATTGCCAGCGCCGCGCTGCTGCCGTTTGCCATCCGGAACCTGCGCAAGGTAGAGCCCAGCCGCTGGAAATTCCTGATGGGCAGCGGCCTGCTGGGCAACTTCTTCCCCGCTTTCCTGTTTGCCATTGCCGAAACGCGCCTGGCCAGCGGACTGGCGGGTGTGCTTAACTCGCTTACGGCACTGTTTACGCTTGTTATGGGCGCCTTACTTTTCAGCCAGTCCATTACCTGGATGCGCATGCTCGGCATCGTGATCGGTATTGCGGGCACAGTCATACTTATCTTCACCGGCAACGGCAACGCCGAACTCAACAACATGTACTATGGCCTGTACATTGTGCTGGCCACCATTTTCTACGGCATCAGCGCCAACATCATCAAGCACCGCCTGCACAGCATGAAGGCCATTGCCATCTCCAGCCTGGCGCTGCTTACGGTGGGGCCAATTGCGCTGGCCTACCTGCTCACCACCGACTTTTTCTTCAAATTGCAGCATGAGCCGGGGGCCTGGGAGGCGCTGATGTACATCGCCATACTGGCCGTGTTCAGCACCGCTATTGCCTTGGTGCTTTTCAACAAGCTCATCCACATTTCCACCACCCTCTTTGCCAGCTCCACCACCTACCTCATACCCGTTGTGGCGCTGATGTGGGGCGTACTCGACGGTGAAACCATACACCTGTGGCATTACGTAGGCATGGTGGTTATCCTGTTGGGCGTGTTTATCGTAAACCGGGCCAGGTAACCCTGCAGCAAGCGCAAAGCCCTACGCCTGCCACGCCTGTTTTCGGCTTTTGGCTGGCGCTGCAGCATACAAACATTTCTATGTTTCCTGATTCTTTTCTATCTTAGGGAGTTTCAAAAACCCGCGAACAATCTGAATGAAGCTTTACAAGCCCCTCCTGAGCCTACTGCTGCTCCTCCTGTTTTCTGCACAAGCCATGGCGCAAGACCTGGTTTCCAAAAACGAGATAGAAGAACTGCAGCTACAGGCCATTAACGACACTGCCTTTACCCTGCGCACTGTAACCGAAGCCGGCAACCTGATAAAGTATAGCGGCACCATGCCCCTACGCATAAACGGCGAGCTCCAAGATGCCTCCTTTACCGAGGGCGAGACCGTTTTCTCGCTGGCCGAAAGGGCCGAGCTGGTGCAGGTGAGCGCTAACCTCGGCACCCATACCCTTGCCCGCCTCTACCAACTGAACCCGGAAGAGCAGCGCGGGGTGGAGGAGTTCCCGATGTGGCTATCCATCCTTCCGCCGCTGATCGCCATCGTGCTGGCGCTTATTTTCCGGGAGGTGCTGCTGGCGCTTTTCGCCGGCATCTGGGTAGGCGGCTTCGTCATCTACGGGCTTTCGGCAAAGTCGCTGTTCACGGGCCTGCTCGCCGTCGGCGATACCTTTCTGATGGAGGCCCTCACCGACAGCGACCACGTTTCCGTTATTATTTTCTCGATGCTGATCGGGGGCATGGTGGCCATCATCTCCAAAAACGGAGGCATGGCCGGGGTGGTAAACCTACTCTCGCGCTATGCTAAATCAGCCAAAAGCTCTCAGCTGGTAACGTGGGTGCTGGGCGTGGCCATCTTTTTCGATGACTATGCCAACACCCTGATCGTGGGCAACACCATGCGCCCTGTTACAGACGGGCACCGGGTATCGCGCGAAAAACTGGCTTACCTGGTGGACAGCACTGCCGCGCCCGTTGCCGCCATTGCCTTTGTAACGACCTGGATAGGCGCAGAATTGGGCTACATAAAAGATGCCGCCGTTAAGCTCGGCATTCAGGAGGGGGCGTATTCCCTCTTCTTCCACTCGCTGGAGTATGCGTATTACCCAGTGCTGACGCTAATTTTTATGCTGATGCTGATTCTGATGAACCGGGATTATGCCGCGATGCACCACGCCGAGGTGAGGGCCCGCGAAACCGGTGCCGTGACCGCAGCCAGCCTGGACCGCGCCGGGCAGCAGAAACAAGAGCAGGAAATGGCAGAGTTCGAGCCGATAGATGCCACCCGCACCCGCGCCGTTAACGCGCTGCTGCCCGTGCTTACCGTTATTGGCGGCACACTCGTGGGCCTGCTTTATACCGGCTACAGCCCCGACGTATGGGCTGACGCCAGCATTGGCTTCCTTCGCAAGCTCTCCATCACCATCGGTGACTCCAACTCTTACACAGCGCTTATCTGGGCCTCTCTGGGCGGCGTTATTGTTGCCATAGCCCTCACCATTAGCCAGGGCATCATGCGCCTCAGCGAAACGATGGAATCTTTGGTAGTGGGCTTTAAAACCATGCTGCCGGCCATACTTATACTTGTGCTGGCCTGGTCGCTGGCGGCTGTTACGCAGGAGCTGTACACCGCAGAGTACCTTACCTCGCTGCTGTCTGGCAACGTGTCGCCCTACTTTCTGCCAGAGATCACTTTCTTCCTGGCTGCAGCCATTGCGTTCTCTACCGGTTCTAGCTGGGGCACCATGGCCATCCTGTACCCCCTCATGATGCCGGCCGCCTGGTATGTTTGCCAGCAACAGGGCTTCAGCGTAGAAGAAACTATGCCGATCATGTACAATGTGATATCGGTGGTGCTGGCCGGCGCGGTTTTCGGCGACCACTGCTCCCCTATCTCCGACACCACCATCCTGAGCTCCCTGGCCTCCGGTTGCAACCACATAGACCACGTGAAGACGCAGCTGCCGTACGCCCTAACCGTGGCGCTGGTATGCAACCTGGTGTGCACCAACCTGTCGGCCCTGGGCGTGCATTGGGCACTGGTATACGGCATCGGTGCCGCCATACTTTGGGGCGTCATCAGGGTATTAGGCAAGAAGAACGAGGAGGCGCCAGTACCTGCAACAGCGTCTGTTTTAGATTAATAAAATGATCCCTACTCCAGAGATACAGAGCGGCTCGCTGCAGCCCCCGAAAGCCGCCAGCGCCTTGCACCGGCTGCAGCAGCTGATCGACGCCCTTAACACGAAAGACATCCCCGAGGAGACAGCTAAAAGAATTACCCGGCTGGTTGAGGGGCTAAACGAGCCTGACGGAGCGGCAGGGAACTTTGCAACCACTGTGGAGCAGACAACCGGTGCTATACTAAAGCTGGTGGAGAAGGAGCTGAAACTGGTACCGCAGAAGCATTACCTGAAGCAGTGGATGCCGATTGGCATTGGGCTTGGCCTGCCTTTTGGGGCCGCTTACGCTTCTCTCCTGGACAATATGGGCTTGTTCGGCATCGGTATCCCGATCGGTATGGGCATTGGCATTGCCATTGGCACGCACCTGGATAATAAAGCCGCCACAGAGGGGCGGCAGTTGGAGATGGAGTAGGTTATACTTGCCTAAAACGTAAGCTCGTAAAAGTCATGCACAATGGTGCGGGCACCGTAGCTCTCCTTGTTCCGGATAAGCCCCTCGTTCAGGTAATGCCCTTGCTCTTCTGTGGAGATGCCAAAGCTAAAGTACTTTTTATGTGGGTATACTTCCGTCAGCAGCCAGTCTAGCAGCACATCCAGCGCGTGCAAGTGGCGCCCGCGCGCAGAAGTGGCGATGTACTGTGCGTGTGCCACGGTAGGGGTTTCGTAAACCAGCACCCCGGCCAGCAATTCACCAGCATCCGTGGCAGTGTAAAGCTTGATATTTTCCGGAAAGCGCGAGGCCAGCAGTTGCATCTCTTCCGCCGTGTGCGTTGGCACCGCGCCATACTTTTCCTGGAGCAGCTCTTTTTCCAGCTCAAAAAAATCAGCATACTTTTCTGATTGCCCAGCTTGCAAAGTGGCTCTTTTCCCCTGCGATAAACGCCATCTCCTGTCTTTGCTATACTTTACAGCCCCTCCCATCTCCACCACAGCACTGGCATCGCGGCGGTAAAGCATGGCGCCGTTTCGGAACAGCGCGTACAGGTCTTCCTCGGCAGGCAGTTGGTGATAGATGTGCGGAATAGCTTTGTAAAGTATACTTCTAAAGCCCAACTCCCGGAAGTATAATTTCATGGCCTGCACCGCCTCCAGCATCAGCGTCGCCTTCATGCGCTTGTCTGTAATGAAGCCGCCATAGCTCAGGCCACCATGGCTCTGCACCTCCAGCCCCACCTCGTTTACAGGCAGCAACGCCACCAGCTTGCCTTTGTGGTAAAACAGCAGCGAGTGGTCCGTAAACCTGTCGGCATGATACTCCATGTAATCGCGCAGCAGCAGAAAGGTGCCGTTCTTCGACGCCCGCACAAACGCATCCCAAGCCTGTTTATACTTTGCGCTATACTTTACAACCTCCACAGACCAGTGATTAAGGGGATTTTTCTGATTAAGTATGATTTCTGTCTGCACCTTGGATTAGGCATGACTCCAACCTCTTTAACTTTCTAACTCTGATCAACGATTCAGCACGATCCGGAAAGTGGTGCCTTTGCCTACCTCCGACCATTTCACGTAGAGGCGGCCGTCGTGGTAGTTGTCGATGATGCGCTTGGCCAGCGCCAGACCGAGGCCCCAACCGCGTTTCTTGGTAGTGAAGCCCGGCAGGAAAACCGAGTCGACCTTGCTTTTCGGGATGCCCTTGCCGGTATCGGTAATATCCACGGCGATGCTGCTCTTGCCCAGCAGCACCAGCTGTATATCTATACTTCCACGGCCCTCCATGGCATCCACGGCGTTTTTACAGATGTTCTCGATCACCCAGTCGTAGAGCGAGACATTCACCTTGGCCGTAATGTCCGGCGAGAACGTGGACTCCACGCTGAAGGCCACTTTACGCGAGATACGGTTCTGCAGGTAATTGATGGCGTTTTGCGTGATCTGCAGGATGTTCTCGTCGCGCAGCGTAGGTACCGAACCAATGTTAGAGAAACGCTCCGTGATGATCTCCAGCCGCCGCACGTCCTTGCCAAGCTCCTCCAAAATCGGCTCGTTCTCGAACTTGGGGTTAGCCTTGATGTACTCATACCAGGCCATTAGTGAGGAGAGCGGCGTGCCGAGCTGGTGCGCCGTTTCCTTGGCCAGTCCCACCCATACCCGGTTCTGCTCGGCGCGGCGCGAGTAGCTGAAGGCGAAGTAGGCCACCAGCGCAAAGCACGAGATCACGATCAGCTGCACGTACGGGTAGTAGCGCAGCTGCGAGAGCAGCTCAGAGTCCTTGTAAAAAACATAGTTCACCGAGCCCTCCGCCCACGGCACCACAATGGGCTCGTGCTGCTCTTTCATCTTCTCTATCTCGCCCTGCAGGTATTCGTTTATTTTATCCGGCTTATCCGAAATGTTTTCCGGGATATTGATGTTCTTTGAATCAAGTATGTTTTCCTTCTCATCCGTAAGTATAACAGGAACAGTAGTGTTGGATGACAGGATCTCCTCCTCGATGAACACGATATTGTCGTCGCTGGGGGCGTTGATCATGTAGCGGAGGCCCTTGGCGTAGAGCTGCACCAGCTCCTGCTCCCGCTCCGACAGCTTGCTTACAAGTATATTGGTATAGGTAATGGTGGCGGCGCCGATGATGAGGGCAATGATAACAACAACAAGCTTTATTCTGTTCTTTTGGGAGTAGATGGGAATCATGCAGTAAACACGTAATTTATTTGAAATTAGTATAAATTAAACATAGAGGGCAAGTAAGTTTCATTTTAAAAATTAGAGCTTTAACTTTGCGCCTTAGTAGAACCCACGTTATTATGCTTCAGAACTTTAAAGCAATCAGCCTGTCGTATAAGAAAGCGCCGCTGGATATCAGGGAGCTGATTGCCTTAGATGAACCTTCCTGCAGGCTTTTCCTGCAAACGCTCAAGAACTTTATTCAGGCTTCTGATATTCTTGTTCTATCTACCTGCAACCGCACCGAAGTATACTATAATTCCGATACAGACCACAGCGCTGAGATCGTAAAGCTTTTGGGTATCACCAAGGGCATCGAGAACATTTCTCAGTATTTCGATTTCTTCACTATCCTGACAGAGCACGACGATGCCGTGCAGCACCTGTTCGATGTGTCGATGGGGCTGGAGTCGCAGGTGGTGGGCGATATGCAGATCTCGAACCAGGTGAAGACGGCTTACCAGTGGAGCGCCGACAACGAGACTGCCGGCCCGTTCCTGCACCGCCTGATGCACACCATCTTCTTCACCAACAAGCGCGTGGTGCAGGAGACTTCTTTTAGAGATGGCGCCGCCTCTACCTCGTATGCCGCCATCGAGCTGATCGAGGAGCTTACCGCCGACATCACAGACCCAAGTATACTTGTTGTTGGCCTCGGCGAGATTGGGGCCGATGTGTGCCGCAACCTGAAAGATCAAGGCTTTAAGAACGTAAAGATCTCTAACCGCACGCAGGCAAAAGCCAAAGCACTGGCCGAGGAGTGCCAGATGGAGGTGCTGCCGTTTGAGAGGATCGTGCAGGGGATGAAGGAGGCCGATGTGATTATTTCTTCCGTAGCCCGCGAAACGCCTTTCTTTACCAAGGAGATGGTGAAGCGGCTGGATGTGCTCACGTTCAAGTTCTTTATCGATTTATCGGTGCCGCGCAGCGTGGAGCCGGAAGTGGAAAGTATACCGGGCGTGCTGGTGTATAACATCGACACCATCCAGAACAAAGCTTCCGAGGCCTTGCAGCGCCGCATCAATTCAGTACCGAAGGTAAAGGAGATTATTGCCGAGTCTATAGAGCAGTTCAACGACTGGTCGAAGGAGATGATGGTGTCACCGACGATCCACCGCCTGAAGAACGCATTGGAGACGATACGCCAGGAGGAAATGGCCCGCTATATGAAGAAGCTGGGACCGAAAGAAACGAAGTTGGTAGACAGCATCACCAAATCAATGATGCAAAAAATTATAAAGCTGCCGGTGCTGCAACTAAAGGCTGCCTGCAAGCGCGGTGAGGCTGAAACACTCATCGACCTACTCAACGACCTGTTTAACCTGGAGAATCAGCCGGAAGAGGCTGGCCAAAAATCTGAGTAAACAGTACAATTTATTTAGTGAAAAAACGGCTGAGGCCTCCGCAAATCTCTGCTTTTAGAGACAAACGGGGGCCTCAGCCGTTTCTTCCACTGGCAACCTGATACTGCACTTGGGTGCAGGCTCGTGCTTATATATCAATACAGCACTCTTCCAGGCAGTCGATTACATCAATCAGTTTCGGGATAGCCAGCGAATAATAAATCTTTGTTCCCACTTTAAAAGACGAGAGCACGCCCTTGTCTTTCAGCGTAATCAGGTGTTGCGATGCAATGGCCTGGGGCAGGTCTAACTGCTTATAAATCTCTGTAACAGTTAATTTATCCTCCTTCCCAAGCAAATCCACGATCGCCAGTCTTTTGGGGTGTGCCAGTACCTTCAGCATGGCTGCCGCCTTATCTATCTTCTTCGATTCAACTCTTGACAACAAACTTTTCATAATTAAAAATATACCTAACAGTTTCTACAATTCATTTATTCAATCCTATTCATAATAAGATATATACGAAGCCTGCACTATTTGGCTGAATATCATTGCCGTGCTTTTAGTATTTTTGGCCAATGGACACTTCTTATCATGTAATCGGGCTAATGTCCGGGACGTCGCTCGACGGCTTGGATATAGCACACTGTAGATTTACGTACAAATCTCATAATTGGATATATGAGATACTGAATACTACTACATTAACATATACTAATGAACTAATTGACTCCCTCCGGGATGCCGAGACTGCCAGCGGTCTGGAACTGGTGGAGCTGGACCATGCCTTCGGCAGGTTCATGGGCCAACAGGTTCATGAGTTTGTACAACAACACGGAATCCGCCCTGATTTTGTTGCCTCCCACGGCCACACCATTTTCCACCAGCCCGGCAAACACATCTCGCTGCAGCTGGGCCACGGCGCCTACCTGGCCGCCCACGCACAGCTGCCGGTTGTCTCGGACTTCCGCACCCTCGACATAGCCTTGGGCGGGCAGGGCGCTCCGCTGGTGCCCATCGGCGATGCGCTGCTGTTCGGCAAGTATGACTACTGCATAAACCTGGGAGGCATAGCCAATGTTTCTTACTCCCATAACGGCAAGCGGCTGGCTTTCGACACAAGCGCCTGCAATATGCTGCTGAACACGCTGGCCAACAGCGTGGGCAAGCCCTATGATAACAACGGCGAGCTGGCCCGCTCCGGTATGCTGGCGCCACAGCTGCTGGAGGCCCTGAACAGACCGGCATACTTCCTGGACCCGGCGCCCAAGTCGCTGGGCAAGGAGTGGATACTGGAGCACAGCCTGAAGAGCATAGAGGAGAGCGCAGCCTCCGTGGCCGACAAGCTGCACACGGTTTGCCACCACATAGCCCAACAGCTGCGCCAGGCACTGCCACAGCTGCACGAGGGGCAGCACCATGTACTGCTCACCGGCGGCGGCGCGTTTAACGGCTACCTGGTGGAGCAGATACAGCAACAGCTGGGGTCAAAGTATAACGTGGAGGTGCCGGCCCCGGAGGTAGTGTCGTTTAAGGAGGCGCTGATCTTTGCCTTTCTGGGGGTGCTGCGCTGGCGCGGCGAACACAATTGCCTCAGTAGCGTTACGGGGGCCAGCCGCGACAACATTGGCGGCGCCATTTACCTGTTTTAAGTTTTGTACCTTTGCTCAACCCAAAACACAACCTATAAACTGGAATGAAAGACTTACTTGAGAAATTCGAGAACAAGAGACCTGAGATAGTATTTGAGTGGAAAGACCCTGATACAGAGGCTGAAGGCTGGGTAGTGATCAACTCGCTGCGCGGCGGTGCGGCAGGCGGGGGCACACGTATGCGCAAAGGCCTGGATAAGCGTGAAGTGGAGTCTCTGGCCAAGACCATGGAAGTGAAATTCACGGTATCCGGCCCGGCCATTGGCGGCGCCAAGTCCGGCATCAACTTCGACCCGGCCGACCCGCGCAAGCGCGGCGTGCTGGAGCGCTGGTACAAGGCTGTTATCCCGCTCCTGAAAAGCTACTACGGCACCGGCGGCGACCTGAACGTGGATGAGATACACGAGGTAATCCCGATTACGGAGGACTATGGCCTGTGGCACCCGCAGGAGGGCGTGGTAAACGGGCACTTTAACGCCACCGAGCCGCAGAAGATAAACAAGATAGGGCAGCTGCGCCAGGGCGTGGTAAAGGTGATTGAGGACCCGCACTTCTCCCCTTCCACCGCCCGCAAGTACACGATTGCCGACATGATCACGGGCTATGGCGTGGCCGAGGCCGTGCGCCACTACTACAGCATCTGGGGCGGAGCCTTTGAGGGCAAGCGCGCTATTATACAGGGCTGGGGCAACGTAGGGGCCGCGGCGGCTTTTTACCTTGCCTCTAAAGGCGTTAAAATAGTAGGTATCATCGACAGGGCCGGCGGCCTTATCAACGACAAAGGCTATACTTTTGAGGAGATCACGGACCTGTTCCTGAACCGCCAAGGCAACGCGCTCAGCCCTAACACGGCAGGCATACTTTCGTTTGAGGACGCGAACAGCCGCATCTGGGACCTTCCGGCTGAGATTTTTATACCTGCCGCCGCCTCCAGGCTGGTAACGCGCGAGCAGGTGGAGCGCATGGTGCAGAGCGGCATGGAGGTGATCTCCTGCGGCGCCAACGTGCCGTTCCAGGACCCGGAGATCTTCTTTGGACCAACCGGTGAGTTTGCCGACCGCAACCTATCCGTCATCCCTGACTTTATCGCCAACTGCGGCATGGCGCGCGTGTTTGCCTACCTAATGGAAAGCGATGTGGAGATAACGGACGAGGCCATCTTCAGCGACACTTCCGACATTATCCGTACTGCCTTGGAGAAATCGCATGAGAAGCGGGTGCAGAAAACCGAGATTGCCAAGACAAGCTTCGAGATAGCCCTAAGCCAGCTGCTTTAAAATTAGTACCGATGAACTGGGAGGCTTTTATACAGAGCGGTTGGCTCCGCCAGGAATTTTTGGGTAACACCGTGGGCGAATACCTGCTCACGGCGGCCATCCTGCTTTTTGGCTACATCTTCAAAACACTTTTCTCTAGATTGATCTCGGGGCTGGTGTACAAGCTGGGTAATAGATTTTGGCAGGAGGCGGACCTGGCAGAGTTTCGGCGCCTGCTTATTCAGCCACTGGAGGTGCTGCTGTTTCTGGTGTTTTTATACCTGGCTTTCCAGGTGCTGGATTATCCGGTAAAGCCCGACGACCTGCAGGAGGGCGACCCGTTCCTGAAGACGTTCCTGTTCCGCACGTACCAGGTGTTCATCATCGTGGCGCTAACGTGGGTGCTGCTGCGCTTTATAGACTTTGTGGGGCTGGTGTTTACCTACCGCACCCAAAAAACCGCTTCTAAGCTAGACGATCAGCTGGTGCCTTTCTTCAAGGACTTCACGAAGGTGATAGTCGTGATCTTCTCTTTCCTGGTGATGCTGGGCTCAGTGTTTGGCGTGAACGTGACAGGTTTGGTGGCCGGCCTTGGCGTAGGCGGTTTGGCTGTTGCCTTTGCCGCCAAAGAGAGCCTGGAGAACCTGTTAGCCTCTTTCACCATTTTTCTGGATAAGCCTTTTATGGCCGGAGACCTGGTGCAGGTGGGCGACCTGATAGGCGTTGTAGAGAAAGTGGGGTTCCGGAGCACGCGCATCCGCACGCTGGAGAAAAGCTTTGTAACAGTGCCTAACAAGCTCATGATCGACAAGCCGCTGGACAACCTGACGCTGCGCACCTTCCGCCGCGCCAAGTTCGACGTGACGCTTACCTACGATACCTCTTCCGCCCAACTCAGGGCCATCACCCGCGACATACAGGCCTACCTGGACCAGCACCCGCGCACCAACCAGGACGGGCGCGTGCGCTTCCTGAACCTGGGGCCTCACTCCAAGGATGTGATGGTGCAGTATTACGTAGACACGATGGACTGGAACGAGTTCATCGACATCAAAGAAGAGATCAACTATAAGATTGTGGAGATTGTGGAGAGCCACGGCGCCGAGTTTGCCTTCCCGACCCAGACGGTGTACCTGCAAAAGCCTGAAGCCAAGCCAGTGCCCCCTGCACAGAAACCATACTTTGGCAGCTCTGACCTGGAGTAGCCACAAATAAAAAAGCCGGAGAAGCTCCGGCTTTTTTTTCACCCTTATATCTTATTTCCTTATGAATTTCGTGTTTCCTTGGCACTTGCCTGTGCGGCGGTGCCTATCCTTCCTCTTCTCCTAGCAACCTGTTTGTTGCTGATTTGCTCTCTTTAACGGGATGCTTCCCCCTCTGTTACACACAAAGTATAACATTTCCGATGTATGGCCTTTATTTTCGGGTAAACTGCCCCTATTTACAAGTAAAGCGATGTAACTTTTTCCCGGCAACGCGCACTTGAGCTATTAAACGCTATTATTCCTGCTTAGTCGAAGTCAAAATACTCGCCCTCCTGCAGCTCTACTTCCTTCTCCTGCTGCTTGGGCTTCTTGCCGCGCAGCAGGTCGCGTAGCTCCTGCCCTTCCTGCTTCAGGTCTGTCTTTATCTTCTCCCGCACCCGCACATTGTCATAAGCTATCTTAAAGTCGCTCTCGCTGCCTTTCAGCGTCAGGAACAGGTTGCTATTGCCTGCGTCAGGGTCTTCGGCCACTGTACCGAAGCGGGCGTCCTTATCGGGCTTGCGGTTGCTAAAGAGCGGCAGCTTTATCTTATAGTCCATCTTTTGGTCGAAGGTATGGGTGCCAGACACCGACACCACCGGCGCGGCCGACAGGTTGGAGCGGATGTCCATCTCCGGAATGTAGATCGTGCCCTGCTGTATCCAAAAGGAGTTGTGCAGTTCGGCAAAGCGCATATTAGCCAGCTCAGAGCGCTTCACAAACGCCGACATCTTCTGCATAGGCGGGAAGTTGATGAGCTGCCCGTTGCGCACGGTAGCCTGTATCTCTGCCTGCAGCAGGTCGGTTTTAGGGCTGAGCTGGCTATCGAAGTATACATCTGAGATGATGTTGGCCGTGAGGAGGCCGCGCAGGTGGCGCTCCTCTATAAAGTTCTGGTGGAAATTCTCGAATACATAGAAGAGACTGTCTACGCTCATGTTGTTGAGCTTTGCGGCGGTGCTCACCTTAATGTGGTCGCGGGTGCGGGCATCCAGGTTTCCGCGCACGGCAAAGTCTCCGCCTATGGCCTGAAAAGAAATGTTCGGCGACGACACCACCTGGTTGCGCAGCTTTACCTGCCCCTCAATGTTCTTTCCCCTGAACCTCCGGAACCGCATCCGGTCGATGGAGGCGCTCAGGTCGAAGGCGATGTCTGGCGAGATAAGGAATTTATACTCCTCGCCGGTGCGGGCCGCCTCCGGTGTGTTCTGCTCCTCGCTCAGCAGCTGATCGAAATTCAGGTACTGGCTCTTGAAATCGGCCTCCACCAGCAGGCGCTGCTTGTCCAGTATAAGCCAGGCCATCACGTTCTTAAACATCCCGTTGATGGTAAAGTCAGACTCGCCCAATTGGCCTTTAAAATCAGACACAGCCACGTCGTTGCGCTTAAACATAAAGTTGCCGTTCAGGCTGCGCATTGGCAGCGGCATCTCCTGCAGTGTCAGCGACACGTTGTGCAGCGTGATGTCGCCGGTGGTGTTGAGCGTGCTGTTGCCTGGGCGGGCCTTAAACTCGTTCAGGTTGCCGGAGAAGGCGATGCGCACGTCTGCTAGCCCGCTCCCGCTGCGCACCTGCTCTATTTTGGCCAGCCCCAGCACATAGCCCACATCCAGCATGCCCTGCACATCAAACGCGATGTAGGGGTTGTCGAAGTTGCTATACTTCAGGTTGCCTTTAAACGGCCTGCCGTTCAGCATGCCCTTCAGCTCCCTCAGCTCCAGCACCGATGTGGCTGCCTTATGTTGCTCGCCGTTCGTAAAACTGCCTGTCAGGTAGATCTTTTCCACACGCTGCTGCACATCGGGGTGGAAAAAGGAAGCATCGCGCGCGCCGAAGTTTATATTTATACTTGGCATGTGCTTGCCAGAGGCCTGTCCCTTCACGGTGCCGTTAAAGTATACTTCGCCCTCGCTGCGGTACTGGCTAAACTCCTCGGTCATACTTTGGGGCAGCAGCGAGAGCAGCGACTGCACGTTGGTGTTCTTGCCTTCCACCTGCAGGTCCAGCTCCGTCACGCCACTATAAGCGATCGCTCCGCCCACCTCGTAGGCCGCCTCCCCTACCTGCACCACTGAGGGCCGCAACGCAATGGTCTGCGCCTGCCGGTTTATACTTAGCGCCGAGGCAAGGTTCACCTTCTTTCCTTTAAAATACTCGCCCGTGCCTACTTTTATAGTATGGATCGTAGCCTGCCCGTCCGCCTCGATGTCTATGGTTTCGGGGGAAATGGCCAGGGCGGCAGCCAGCTGGTGCGCCTCCACCTCGTAGGTCTGCTTGAGCTGCTGGTCGATGTAATGCACGGCCACTTCGCGCAGGTTTATACTTTCCAGATCAAAGGAAAAGTCGCTGCTGGAGGAAGTAGTGTCGGTGGCGATGATCTGGTAGTTCACCTGCCCGTCGGGCAGCACCTTCACGTATACTTCGCCCTGTTCCATGTAAAACTCTTTCACGCTATACTCGCCGCGCAGCACATCCCAAAGGCTAAAGGTAAAGTATAGCTTCTCGGCCCGCGCCAGCGACTCCTCGCTCTCCGGCAGCCCCTCGTGCACGTTCACCTCGTCCAGCGAAACAGCTACCTGCGGAAACTTGTCGAAGAGCGAGAGCGAAATCTGCCGCACATCCACCTTTGTTTTGATGTGCTTGTTGGCCTCGGCCACAAAAAGCCCGATTATTTTATCCTGATAGGTGTATACCAGCGCCAACGCCAAAGCAAGGGCTGCCACAAAAATAGCGACGCCATAAAATAGCACTTTTTTTACCGCTCCAATTTCCACCTATCGAAAGTTCAGATTTTTAGCACCTTACAAAACCTAAAGGTAGTGCAGTAATAACACGCGAACAATAGCACATTGCCGTTGAAAAAATATTTCAGAAATTTTTCGCAAATGTTTTGCAGTCTCAAAAATAACCTCCATATTTGCATCATCAAACGGGGACAAAAGGTCTTTAAAAAAGAAAAAAGGGGTGTTAGCTCAGCTGGTTCAGAGCACCTGCCTTACAAGCAGGGGGTCACTGGTTCGAATCCAGTACGCCCCACAAAAGGACAACTGCAAAGTTGTCCTTTTTTTATATCTATACTTTTCTATTTCTGCCCCCGCAGGCCAACGCGCAGCATAGCCTATACCTTACCAACGGCTTTGCCCCGGGCATAGTATATCTCTCCCCCTGCCGCTCCGGCAGTTGTAAGCTTCTTCAGGAAATTATCGGTTTATACTTGCTAGGCCTGCGCCCTAGAAAACAGCTCGTGCAACGCCAGCACCTGCGGGATGATGAGGTGCTCGTCGTCGTTGTAGATGATGTGCTGGGCGCGGCGCAGCTTCTCTTCCTCGCTCATTTGCCGGGCAATGATGGCCTTGATGTCGGCCTCTGTGCGGTGGGTGTCGCGCTTTAGCAGGCGCTTCATGCGAAGGTGCAGCGGTGCGGAAACCACAATGACCTGGTCCAGTTGCCGCCACGAGTCCGACTCATACATGAGCGCAGCCTCTTTTAGCACGTACGGCTTGTGGGCATGCAAGGCAGCCCAGGCTTCAAAGTCTTTGCCCACGTGCGGGTGCACCAGGGCGTTCAGCCGCTCCAGTTGCGGCGGGTTGTTAAACACCACGCTGGCCAGGTAGGCTCTATCCAACTCCCCGGCAGCGGTAAAGGTGGCACCGCCGAAAGCCTCCTGCAGCTCCTGCCGCAGTTCCCGGTCGTGGTGCATCACCCATTTGGCACGGGTATCGGCATCATACACCGGCACGCCTAGCAAGGCAAACATTCGGCTCACGATGGTTTTGCCCGTGCCTATGCCCCCGGTTATTCCGATCTTCAGCATTACTTGCGCCTGGAAACTTTTATGCGGTTAGGCCACACCTGCACATTGCGTATGCCGCGTGGCTGCTGCACGAGCTCCGGCACCAGGGTAGAGTCGATGGGGTTAAACCTGCTGTAGTCCAGCACGGCCTTGAAAGCGGTGCGGTTTAGCGCTGGCACAGAATCTTGCAGCACCTGGTAACGCACCACCACAATGGACGGGCGCAGGCTGAGCTTTGCCCCCTCCGGCACGTTTACCAACTCAGGCAGCAGCTGCCGCTCCTCCGGCACCAGGCCCTTTACGTTTACGCTCACCTGCGCCTCCTCTACATCAGCCTCCACCAATGACTGATAGTCATAGTTTACCGGCACAGACACCTCTGTGGGCTCCACCAGGCTTTGCTCAGGCAAGCGCAGCAGGAAAGGGTTCGGCAGGCTGTCTATGAGTGAGGCGGGGCCGGTAAAAGTAATGCTGTCGGGGTTAATGCGCACGGGTCCCACAATGGTATGCAGGTTATCAGTCAGCCTCTGGCTTGGGTCCAGGCGTAGCGCCATGCGCTTCTGCACCTTGGGGTCGAAGTCGAAGTAGATGGTGTCCGTAACCACAAAGTTAAGTTGGAGGCCATCGAGGGCATTGACCAGCGAAGGGCGCAGGGCAGAGCCAAGCAGGTAGTTGTTGCGGGGCAGGTCGCGGATATAGATTTCGGCGGGCTGCACATCCAGCCGCAGGCTCTTGCGCAGCAGCTTCCAGCCTTTGCCGGTCACGTTGATATCCACCTCCTGTGGCAGCGGCTTTATGGGCACCAGCTGCCTATCGTTATACACAAACCGGATAGGATAAGAGGTTTGCGTACTGTAGCTTTTGTTCAGGGCGTTAAGGAGCCAAAAGGTAGAGGCCGCCACAAAACAAAGCAGTACTATTCGCCAGTAGTGCTTTGTTCGTGGCTGAAATGGCCTCATAAACCATAAGGCTATATTTTTTACTCCCTCTAAAGCCAATGTTAGGCTGGTTTTTGCACGCGCATGGTAGCTTCCATGGACACGGCTGTTTTATCGAATGTCAGGCGTACGCCTTTGTCCACTTCTAACGTAATGGTATCGTCGTCTATTGCAATCAGCTTGCCGTGCATGCCGCCAATCGTAATGATGGTCATGCCCTTGGTCAGCTCCTCGCGGAACTTCTTCTGGTCGCGCACTTTTTTCTGCTGTGGGCGGATCATGAAGAAGTAAAACACAAGTATAATGGCTCCGAACATGAGCAGCTGAGGCAGCATGCCGCCGTCCGGCGTCTGAAGAAGTATATTGTTCATCTTTGGTGTATTCTCTTATTAGCTAAGCAAAAACTAGTTGCGGCGAACCGGGCCACTGGCGCCAGCTGCCGGAATGCTGCTGCTTTCCACATTGCCTTTCAGGGCCACGCGCACAATGTTAGGCTGGGTGTTGGCACGGATGGTAACGGTTGGCTGCTGCTGGCCCATTTTGCCGGTGCTGTTAAACTTAACGGCTACTTTGCCAGTCTCGCCTGGTGCAATAGGCTCTTTAGGCCAGTCAGGTACCGTACAGCCGCAGGTGGCCGAGGCGCTTTCGATGATCAGCGGCGTTTTGCCGGTGTTGGTGAACATAAAAGTATGCTCTATTGACTCACCCTGCTTAATAGAGCCAAAGTCATACTCTGTTTCCTCGAACGACATGACAGGCGCGTTCTCAGAAGGGGCAGCCTGGTCTTCTGTGGCGGCAGGCGCCACATTCGGGTTCTCGATTGGCTGGGCCGTTGCCTCAGTTGCGGTGTTCTCTGCCACGGCTTCGTTGCCGGTGGTGCTGTTGTTGTCACAGCTTGTAGCGAACATGGCTACTGCCAGGCCCGCTACCAAAAACAGGTTCTTTTTCATAATACTTTAGGGCTACTATGGTTAAAGTTTCGCGATGATGTTTTGAGCAAACTCCATGGTGCCTGCCTTGCCGCCCAGGTCGCCGGTGCACTCCTCTTTGTTCGCCAAAGTGGCTTCCAGCGCAGACTCTATGCGGTTTGCCTCGTCCTTCAGGTCCAGGTGGTGCAGCATCATGATGGCAGAGCGCAGCAGGGCAGTTGGGTTGGCAATGCCTTTGCCGGCAATGTCCGGGGCTGAGCCGTGCACGGCCTCAAAGATGGCCATCTCGTCGCCGATGTTGGCGCCGGCCACCACGCCCAGTCCGCCTACCAGGCCTGCGCACAGGTCAGACAGAATATCGCCAAACAGGTTTGTCGTCACGATCACGTCAAACTGCTCTGGCTTGGCCACCAGCTGCATGCACATGTTGTCGATGATCTTGTCGTCAGCCTGGATGTGCGGGTAGTCTTTCGCAGCGGCTCTGAACTCATCCAGGAACAGGGCGCCGGCGCTTTTCAGGATATTCGCCTTGTGCACAGCGGTTACCTTCTTGCAGCCATGCTTGTCGGCATAGGCAAACGCGGCTCTCACGATTTTGCGGCAGCCTACGCGCGTCAGGCGGGCCACAGAGTCGGAGATCTGCAGGCGCTCGTCGAACATCTCCAGGCCAGAATACAGGCCTTCGGTGTTCTCGCGGAACAGCACTGAGTTTACGTTGTCGAAGCGGGTTTCTACGCCTTTGGTCGTCTTGGCCGGCCTCACGTTAGAGTAGAGGTCGAACATCTGGCGCAGCTGCACATTTATACTTTTAAAGCCTTTGCCAACCGGCGTGGTAATAGGGCCTTTCAGGGCCACTTTGTTTTTCTTAAGAGAAGCGATCAGCGTTTCTGGTATCAGCTCGCCGATGGCATCAAAGGTAGTCTGGCCTGCGTTCTCTTCTTCCCAGGTTACGGGAACGTTTGCTGCGCTAAAGATGGCTTTTACAGCTTCGGTTATCTCAGGTCCAATCCCGTCGCCGGGGATAAGGGTTACTTGTCTCATGGTAAAGTTTACAGTTCTTTCCTGCTATTAATTTCGTTGATGAGCGAGTCTACGTCGCCAAGCAGCTTCTCGGCTTTCTCTTTCGCGTCCTGTATCACGCGCTGCCCCTCCGACTTGGCTGTGGTGGGCATGTTCTCGCCTTTGGCGATCAGCTGCTCCAGCAGGTCCGAAAGGGTGTCGCGGTATTTTTCCAGTCTATAGCTCAGCCAGTTTCTTGTTTCGCGGCCTTTCTCCGGGGCGAAAAGCAGGCCGGCCGCAGCTCCTACAGCGGCGCCGGAAACGAAAGCCAGTAGCGCACTTGTCTTTTTACTCATAGTCTCTTTTTATGCTTTATAATCTCGGGTACAAACTTTTCCTCTTCTACGGAGAAAACGCTGCAAAGGCCGTTGCTGGTTTTTGCAAGCTTATTTGTTGTCTATCAAGCCGCGGCCCGATTTACGGATATCGCCTTTGGCGCTAAGCTCCTGTGCCATCTTATCCAGCACACCGTTGATAAACTGCTTGCTCTTAGGGGTGCTGTACAGCTTCGAGATCTCGATGTACTCGTTGATGGTTACCTTAACCGGGATGCTGCGGAAGATGTGCATCTCACAGAGGGCCATCTTCAGGATAATTTTATCGAGCAGGGCCACGCGCTCCACGTCCCAGTTCTTCACGCTGGCTGCTATCATGGCCTCATATTTCTCGTCCTGCTCTACCGTCTGGAAGTATAAATCCTCAAAGAAGGCCTTATCGTCTTCCCAGTTGGCCGACAGGTCCAGGAGCTGCTTGTCTTCCTCGGCTTCCTCACCGAAAATCTTCACGGTTTTGTTCACCAGGCTTCTCACGATGGACTTGTTCTCCACCCAGTTCAAGTCCTGCTCCTCAAACAAAGATTGTAAGTTTTTTTCTTTAAAGATAATGTTTTTGAAAATATGTTTCACCACCTCTACGTCCTCTTCCAGGGTATGCTCGGGCTGCTTCACATAGTCCAGAAACACGTCGTCCTTCTTCAGGATGTTCTTGTAAACGGCGCGAATCTCGCTGATGTCGGAGCCCCAGCTGATGTTGCGGCGGATGATGCTCTCCTGGTAAGACGGGCTCTGCAGCAGGCGCTGCACCACCTTGTTGCGCAGGAAACCGGTGGTATCGGGGCCTTCGGCGGCGGTGTAGCGGTTGGCTTTCTTCTCCTCCTCTTCCTCTATCAGGCTCACAATCACCTCCAGAATCTGCAGCGTGCCCAGGTAATGGTCGTAGATGCGCTCCACGGCGCTCAGCATCTGGTTGCCGTAGTACTTAAAGTCTTTCTTGGTGGCGTTGTTGTAAAAGGCAATCGCTCTGTTAACCGCATCAATGGCTTCCTTGTCGGCGCCCTCTGCATCGTACTCCTGCTTCTCGTGCCACTCCTTAAACATCAGGGTGGCCATTTGTTTTTTGCCTTCCAGCAGTTTTTTGTCCTGCACCTCCATTGAGTTAAGGTTGGGCGCGAAATCTTCGCTTATCTGGTCCAGGGCCAGCAGATAGTCTGAACCGACGGCTTGCTGATACGCGTAGATGGCCTGCATTGCCTTGATTCGTAGTGTTCTGCGGTTGAGCATATTTTTATTTTAAAGAGCGTGTTGTTTGGTAATGTATAAGGTGGGCCGTAGCCCGGGTAATCTGTTTGCCTACTGTGTAAAAGCGGAAGTAGCAGGCTATAGTTCCGCAAAGGTAACCGGTAAAAACAAAAGTGCCACAAGTTAATGCAGCACTTTTGTCTTTTACAGAATCAGGTCATCTGCTGTAGCTTAGTAGGTAGAGCGTACCTTGCCGATGCTTTCGATGCGTTTCTTGGCCATTTTCATGGCGGCAGCCTGGTTGTGGATGCCCTCTTTCTCGGCGAGCTCAAAGATATCCAGGGTATAGCCGTAGATGCGCTCCGTCTGGGCATAGGCGCTCTCGCGGTTGTAGCCGATCAGCTCAGAGTACACGTTGATCAGGCCGCCGGCGTTGATGAGGAAGTCCGGGGCGTACACGATGCCTTTCTCGATCAGGGCCGGGCCGTGCAGTTTCTCGTCGCGCAGCTGGTTGTTGGCAGAGCCGGCGATCACCTGGCACTTCAGGCGGTTCAGGGTATCATCGTTTACAGTGCCGCCCAGCGCGCACGGAGAGTAGATGTCCACGTCCAGGTCGTAGATCTCATCCATGCCCACTACTTTGGCGCCATACTTCTCGGATACCTCGCGCAGGCGGTCTTCGTAAATATCGGTGATGAAAATCTGGGCGTTCTCTTTAGCCAACAGCTCCACCAGGTAGCCGCCCACGTGGCCAACCCCCTGCACGGATATCTTCTTGCCCTCCAGCGAGTCGGAGCCGAACGCTTTTTTGGCAGCGGCCTTCATGCCCATGTACGTACCGTAAGCCGTAACCGGAGACGGGTCTCCGCTACCGCCCATAGACTCCGGCAGGCCGGCCACGTGCTCGGTCTCCATGCGGATGTACTCCATGTCTTTGGTAGTAGTGCCTACGTCTTCAGCGGTAATATAAGCACCGTTCAGGTTCTTCACAAAACGGCCGTATCTGCGCATAAACGCCTCGCTCTTGTCTTTTTTAGCATCGCCGATGATCACGGCTTTACCGCCACCCAGGTTCAGACCGGAGATGGCCGCCTTGTAGGTCATACCCCTTGAAAGACGGAGAACGTCATCAAGAGCTTCTGCCTCAGAAGCGTAAGACCACATACGGGTACCGCCCAGCGCCGGCCCCAGTACGGTGTTATGAATGCCGATGATGGCTTTCAAACCAGTTTCTTTGTCGTGGCAGAAAACAACTTTCTCGTGATTGTGTTCTGATATCTGATCAAAGACTGATTTGTCTTTTTTCACTTCAACTTCTTTTAATTCCACCATTGATAGTTTTGATTAGGGGTTGTTCTATCTTTGTGAAACAGGGAGGTGAGAGATCACCCACCCTTTTCGCGCTGCAAAATTAAATCTTTTTTTGGTTATTTCAATTTGCTCTCGCTAACTCTACGTAAAAGCGCAAAGGCATCAAGTTCTGACTGTGAAATCGTTACGTTATCTAAATAAATACCTCCTAAAGTATAAGTACCGGCTGCTCCTGGGGCTGCTGTTCACCATCATATCCAACTTCTTTCAGATTTTGCCGGCGCAGGTGGTGCGGCATGCCTTCAACCTGATAAAGGAGGGCATTAACCTGCATGGCCTTTTCGGGGGCATGGCACAGCAGGAGGTGGTGTACGATATCTTCTCCAGAAGCATCCTGGTGTATGGCGTGATCATACTTCTGATGGCGCTGCTGCGGGGCGTGTTCCTGTTTTTCGTGCGCCAGACCATCATCGTGATGAGCCGCCTGATCGAGAACGACCTGAAGAACGAGATTTACGAGCACTACCAGAGCCTGCCGCTCAGCTTCTACCGCCGCAACAACACCGGCGATTTGATGGCGCGCATCTCGGAGGACGTGAGCCGCGTGCGCATGTACGTTGGCCCGGCCATCATGTATGGCATCAACCTCGTCATCCTTTTCCTGATGGTGATCCCCTACATGCTGTCGGTAAACGTGAAGCTGACGCTGTATACATTGATCCCGCTGCCGATACTGGCCATCAGCATTTACTACGTCAACAACATCATCCAGCGCAAGTCCGATGAGATACAGCGCAGCCTCTCGGGCATCACCACCTTTGTGCAGGAGGCGTTCTCAGGCATCCGGGTCATCAAATCCTTTGTGCGGGAGGACGACTCGCATAACAACTTCACCACGGCCAGCAACACTTATAAGGACAAGTCGCTGGAGCTGAACTTCGTGAACTCGCTGTTTTTTCCGCTCGTGCTGTTTCTGGTGGGCCTGAGCACGATCATCACCGTGTACATCGGCGGCCAGGAGGTGATCAACGGCAGCATCACCACCGGTAACATCGCCGAATTTATCATCTACGTGAACATGCTGACCTGGCCGGTGACCTCGCTGGGCTGGACGGCCAGCTTGGTGCAGCGCGCCGCCGCCTCGCAGGAGCGCATCAACGAGTTTCTACACACCAAAAACAACATTGTTCCCCGTGAAAACATCAGCAAAGAGCTCAAGGGCGACATCTGCTTTGAGCACGTGGACTTCGTGTACCCCGACACCGGCATCCATGCCCTGAAGGACGTGTCGTTCGACATCAGGCACGGCGAAACGCTGGCCGTGATCGGCAACACCGGCTCGGGCAAGAGCACCATCGCCAACCTGCTGCCGCGCATGTATGACGTGACGGGCGGGCGTATCCTCATCGACGGCATGGACGTGCGCGACTACAACCTCGACAGCCTGCGCAGCCAGATCGGCTATGTGCCGCAGGATGTGTTCCTGTTCTCCGACTCTATCCGCAACAACATCGGGTTTGGCCTGCCAAGTATAACCGAGGAGCAGATGGTGCAGGCCGCCAAGGATGCCGACGTGTATGAGAACATCGCGCGTTTCCCGGAAGGGTTTAACACCAAGCTGGGTGAGCGCGGCATTACCTTATCCGGCGGCCAGAAGCAGCGGGTGTCCATTGCGCGGGCGCTGGTGCGGGAACCCAGCATCCTCATCCTCGACGACTCGCTTTCGGCTGTGGACACGAAGACCGAGAACGCCATCCTCAACAGCCTGCGCCGCATCATGCAGAACCGCACGAGCATCATCATCTCGCACCGGGTGTCATCGGTAAAATTGGCCGACCGCATACTGGTGCTGGACGACGGGGAGATTGTGCAACACGGCACGCACGAGGAGCTGATAAACCAGGAGGGGCTCTACAAGCAACTATATGAGCGCCAGCTGCAGCAGGAAGACGTGTAAAGTTTACTGATTTTTAGACGCCTTTAGCCATTTCTCATACTTCCTTGGGACATCAAAAGCAGGTAGTGGGATTTTTTTAGCCCTGAAACTGTTATGCATACGTATAGCAGTTTTACTATCACCTTAAAACCCTCTAAACATCCTGTATATGGCTATCGACTTACAGCAAATCGGCAAAAGGTTCAGATTTTATACAAACCTGAAAGAACTGGAAATGGACGATCTGAAATCCATGACCGGCAGCGACGAAGAAACCCTTAGCAACATTATTCATGGCCGCAACATTGTGATGGATGAGCTGGTGGCTATTGTAAAGAACTTTGCAGACCTGAACCCGCAATGGCTGATTTACGGCGAGGGCAGTATGTTTAAACCCATGGATGAGAACGGGCATTGCCATGAGCCCAACAAGAAAGACTGCCTGAAGAAAGATAAAACTGCCTACCTGAAGCAGATGAAGGACATGCTGATTGAGCTGGAAGCGGCGGAGATCGCCAAGGGCCATAAACCGGATGTAGATGCCCTAAAGGCTAAACTAGACCAATTGCGGGCGGCACAGTAAGTGCCGCTTCTTTTTTATACTTTATACTTGAGTTTTATACTTACTCCTCCAGCCGCTCTATATCGCAAACGCACCTGAAGCCGACTTTCTCTGATGGCAAAGTATAAAGCTGGCGATCTGTGATTCTGGAGCTTTCCAGTCCATCTTCCCAACTGCCCCCTTTGGCTACTCCCTTCTCAGCCACCATTTCGGCCACATTCCCTATCATATGGAACAGGCCGTAACCCTGCGTGAAGCCACTGTAGACGTAGGCCGGTGTGCTAAATTGCAAAAAGTATGGCAGTGGCCGCTTCAGGTTAAAGTATAAATCATGTACCTCCGTCTGCTCCAGGTCCTGTCTAACTTGCGCTACAGGTTTAGGCGAGCTGATCTTCCTGGCTATGTATGCTGCGGCTTTAGGGTTAACTTTATACTTTGCCGTCGCTCCGGTTGCGCCTCCGTATGGAAACTTATACTTATCTAGCCCGGCGGCTGCAATGGTTTCCCACTCCTGCTCTGTTGGCAACCTAAAGGTAAATTTCAGCTTTTGCTCATTTTTGGGGTTACTGTTGTAAAAGGCTGTCACCACAGCTGAGCGCCACTTGCAGTACTCCACCGCCTGCTCGTAACTCACCCCCACCACAGGGTAAAACAAGTACTCCGGATGGTATTGATAAGACGTGACGGGTGCAATCTCATCTATTTTGTCCCCCACTGCATCTTTAGCATAATAGTAGTCTGCTTGCCTAAGCCTGATTACAGTTGTGTCGGGCAGTTGGCGATGATAGTATAAAACAGATGAATCCCGCTGGATATAAAAAAGGAACTCCTGCCAGTGCAGGTTTGTCACCTCTACCTCATCGGCGTAAAGCTGCAGCGAATGAATGTAGACGGCACCCGGTGGGCTCCCGGTAATGCCTGCAAGAGCTGTATCGCCTAAAATTTGTCCCATAGCAGCCCACTGAGCTGTAGTTTGCGCTTTCTTTTCCTGCTTTGATAGCTGCAACGTATCAACCTGCTTTATACTTCCGCGCCTGATGAGCTTACTATCCTGAAAGCCTTTGTAATTATCGTACGGAGTATAGTTGCCATTTGAGCCGTACTCAAGGCCGGTGTTGGTGCTGTAAGCGCCGGGATGCGCAGCGTTAGGATAGTATGACCTGCACCCTGTGAAGGGGACGACTAAAGACAATGCGTATGTTAAAATGCGCAAACTCCTCATACCTCTTCGCCCCGTACGGTAATCCCGTTAAGGATAAGGTTGACCGTATAGAGCACATCCCGCTCAATTTTCGCGAAATCAATGGAAGGCAGCCGGTGGAAATCGGCGCGCTGGAACTCCTCGAACTGGATCAGGTCCTTCACCGTCATCATAGAATAGCCCACGCGCTCAGCATCGCAGGACATGAATATACCTTTGGCGACCCCTTCCTTTATCACCGTGGCGTAATAGTTGGCCTCCTTCCCCCGCGACTCCCGGAACAGCTCCTGGAACATGGCCCGCGTCTCGATGAGCACTTTGATGGAGATGGTATGCTCCGACACGATTTCCTGGTAGTAGCGCAGCGAGGACTGGATGTATAACAGCAGGCGCTTGTGCGGGTTGGGCTCGTGCTCGGCCAGCTGCTTGATGTGTGAGAGGCGCGCCTTCCACTCCTGCGAGAACGCCTCGATGTAGAGCAGCTCCTTGCTTTTGTAGTAGTAGTACAGCGAGGGCTTTTTCATGCCGATGGCCGCAGCGATGTCGTCGAGGGTGGCCTTGCTGTAGCCCAACCTGCCAAACACGCTTTTGGCTGCCTCTAAGATCAGCTCCTTTTTAGCCTCTGCTTTCTTGCCCAAAGTATAAATGCTGTGGTGATAAGGGGTTGATGAAGTATAAACCCGCTCCTCCCAAAGTTAAAGTATAAATCTATACTTGCAAGTATAGGGCTACTCCTTTACCGGCACCTCCAGCACGCCTTTGTCATCCTCCGGGAACCACTCCACGTAAAACTCCTCCAGCTTCAGCTTCTCCTCCTTGGCATAGTCGAACACGGCGGCGTATAGCTTTTTGGGCAGCAGGGCTATACTTGCCGTGGCCTCGGCCCGGACTACCTGACGGCCACCCGGCACAGTGCGCAACACATAGCCCTCCGGCAGCTTGGCAGTAGAGTCCGGGATGATGATGCCGATGAAGGCGCGGATGCTGTCGCCGCTCTTGTCGGGGTCGTTGTAGTAGATGTTGCCCGGGTAGCCCTGCAGCTCTTTCTCCTGCAGTACCTGCGACACCCGCTGAAAGGCCTCGCCCATGGCCTTGTCCTCCACAGCGCCCTCAAAGGGCTGGCCGGCTACATACATGGTTTCAGAAGAGGTAAGGGTGACGTCCGGCGCTGTAAAACCGCCCAGGTAAGTATAAAACACCAGCAGGATGGTGGCAACACCTGCCAGCACGTAAAAAATCTTCTTGTTCATTATTGGTCGATCATGTTCTTGTACTGCATCTGGTACAGCTGCGCGTAATAGCCGTTTTTCTCCAGCAGCTCTTCGTGGTTGCCCATCTCCTTCAGCTCGCCGCGGTCCAGCACAATAATTTTATCTGCTTTTTGGATGGTGCTGAGGCGGTGCGCGATGACAATGGAAGTGCGGCCGTGCATCAGCTGGTCAATGGCGTACTGGATCAGCTCCTCGGTTTCGGAGTCTACGCTGGAGGTGGCCTCGTCCAGGATGATGATTTCCGGGTTGTAAACCATGGCTCTAACAAAAGAGATGAGCTGGCGCTGGCCTACGGATAAGGTAGCGCCGCGCTCCATCACCTGGTAGTGCAGCCCGCCCGGCAATCGCTCAATAAACTTGCGTGCCCCCACCAGGTCGGCGGCGTGCCACATCTGCTCCTCGGTTATACTTTTGTTGCCCAAACTGATGTTGTCGGCTATACTTCCGGAGAAAAGGAACACATCCTGCAGCACCACGCCGATGTGGTGGCGCAGCACGCTCAGGTCATACTCCTGCAGGTCGTGGCCATCCACCACAATATGCCCTTTGTTGATCTCGTAGAAGCGGTTGAGCAAGTTGATGACAGAGGTCTTGCCGGCACCTGTGGCCCCCACAAAAGCCACTGTTTCGCCTGCCTTTACCTCAAACGAAAGGTCGCGCAGCACCCAGTCTTCGTCTTTGTAGGCAAACCATACATGCTCAAACGTCACGTTGCCTTTAATCTTTTCCGGGGCATAGCTGCCGTTGTCCGGGATCATCTCCTTGCTGTCGAGCAGGCGCATGAGCCGCTCGGTGCTAACCACGCCCAGCTGCAGCGTGTTAAAGCGGTCGGCGATCATGCGGATCGGGCGGAAGAACATCTGGATGTACAATATAAACGCCATCAGCGTACCCAGCGTAATGTCATTTTCTATCACCCCGTAAGCGCCGTACCATACCAGCAGGCCCAGGCCCGCCGCGCCGATGATCTCGGCCACCGGAAAGTAAATGCTATAGTATAAGACCGAGCGAACGTTGGCGCGGGTATGCTCCTTGTTGATCTCCTTAAACTTCTCCATCTCGCGCTTCTCGTTCGTGAAGATCTGCACGATGCTCATGCCTGTGATATGCTCCTGCACAAAGGAGTTGAGCCGCGCCACCGCTGTACGCACCTCCTGAAAGGTGTTCTTTATCTTCTCCTTGAAAATATAGGTACTGATGAGCATGAGCGGGAACGTGGACAAACTCACCAGCGCCAGCTCCCAATCGATGTAGAACATGAAGCCGAGGATGAAGACCAGCTGCAGGATATCGCCGATCATGGCGGCCAAGCCCTCGCTGAACACATCCGACAGCGTCTCCACGTCCGACACGTTGCGGGTTACGAGGGTTCCAATCGGGGTGCGGTCGAAGAACTTGAGGCGCAGGTTCAGGATGTGGCGGTAGAGTACAATCCGGATGTCGCGGACCACGTGCTGGCCCAGCCAACCGGCAAAATAAGTGTGCAGGTACTGCACAATGGCATGCACCACCAGCAGCACGCCCAAAATCAAGAACATGCGGTTCAGGCCCTCCCAATCGTTGTTCAGGATCTCGTGGTCTACGGTGTACTGAATGAGGAAGGGGCGCACGGCGGCCAGCACGGCCGAGGCAAAGGTTAGGAACACGATAAAGTAGAAGATCCTGACGTAGGGCTTCACAAACGTATAAAGCCGCTTGATCACGTCTGAGTCGAATACTTTACCGCTTTGTTTAGGTGTATCTTCCAAAAGTATGCTTCTGCTAAAGTATGGTTATCATTGCTGCACTGTCTCCTCTGTACGAGCGCTACTGTTTAACCGATTGTAAAGTTAATGGTTTTGGATCAGGATTTTCAGGTTTAGGGGATGTTGATTGTTAGTTGGTGATTGTTGATTGCCTCTCTGGCGGTAGCGTCCGCTTGTGCCTCTATACTTTTATAGCCGCAGAATTCCCCTCCTTAGCTAAGGAGGGGCAGGGGTGGTTTGATCAGGCTTAAACCAGAAAAGGCCGAAGCCACAACAGCCCCAGCCTTTCCTATACTTTAAAATCTATGCTTTAGGCTTAGGCCTCTACAGCAACCGCTACTTTTGCCAGCGCCTGCTCAATATCGGAAATAATATCATCCGGGTGCTCCACGCCCACTGAGATACGCACCATCCCCTCTCCTATGCCCATCTTGGCACGGTCGGCTGGGGAAATGTCGGAGTGGGTCATAGAGGCGGGATGCTCTGCCAGCGACTCGGTGCCGCCCAGGCTTACCGCCAGTTTTATCAGCCGCAGGCTGTTCAGGAATTTAAAAGCCTCTTTCTCGCCACCTTTCAGGTCGAAGGAGATCATGGAGCCGGCGGCGGTGCATTGCTTCTGGTAAATAGCCTGCTGCCGCGGATTGTCCTGCAGGTCGCCGAGGTAGTAAATCTTTTCCACTTTCGGGTGCTGCTTCAGGTAGTTAGCCACGGTTTCTGCACCGCGAGCCTGCGCCTCCATGCGTATTTTCAGCGTTTCCAGGCTGCGCATCAGCATCCAGCCGGTCCAGGGACTGGCCATGGAGCCGGCAAACGTGCGCATGCCCTTCACCTGCTTCATCAGCTCAGAAGAACCGGCACAGGCCCCGGCAATCAGGTCGGAGTGGCCGCCGATATACTTGGTGGCAGAGTATAAAACCAAGTCAGCGCCGTGCTTGAGCGGGTGCGAGAACACCGGCCCCAGGAAGGTATTGTCCACGGCTACCACTACTTTTTTATCTGCGGTGGAGTGCTTTCTCGCCAAGGCCACGCACTCCTCAATGTCCACCAGGTGGTTTGTGGGGTTGGCAGGCGTTTCCACATACACCATCGCTAGCTTATCGGCCACACCGGATTCCTCCAGCTGCTGGGCGATCTGCTCCGGGGTGGCGCAGGCGTTAAAGCCTATACTTTGGATGCCGAACTTGGGCAGGATGTTCTTGATGTAGTAGTCGGAGCCGCCGTAGATGGGCTCGCTGTGCAGGATCACGTCGCCGGGTTTTAGCAGGGCCAGCAGTGTGGTGCTGATAGCCGCCATCCCGCTGGCAAACACCGCGGCTTCCTCGGCGGCGTCCCAGAAGCGGAGGCGGTTCTCCAGTATCTCCAGGTCGGGGTTGTTGAGGCGGCTATAGATCAGGCCCAGCTGCTCCTCGGCGTTCTTCTCGCGCAGGCCGTAGGCCAGCTCAAAAAATGCTTTGCCCTCTTCGGCACTCTTAAAAACAAAGGTGGATGTTTGGTAAATCGGAGCTTTCACGGCCATTTCCGACCACTCGGGGTTGTACCCGTAGCTCATCATTAAACTCTCCGGCCGCACGTGCTTTCCGTTTAAGTGCGGCCCCAGATGGTCCTCTTCCAGTTGCATAATCAGGTTAGTTTTGGGTTAAGGTTGATTAGTTTTAAGGTATAAATAGTTCAGGTGGATACTCTACTTTAGCCAAATACAGCCCTTCCGACGGTGCTGCGCCGCTGGACCGGCTCCTGTCCTGGCTGGCGATAATCTGCTCAAACTCCGCCACTGTCAGCTTTCCGCGGCCCACGTCTACCAGTGTGCCCACCACCAGGCGCACCATGCCTCTCAGAAAGCGGTTGGCCCGGATGGTGAATTGCAGCTCCTCCCCCTCCTGTTGCCACACGGCCTCATACATGTTGCAACGGTAATGTTTGGTATCGCCTTTTACTTTGCTGAAGGTAGTAAAATCCTCATACTTTATTAGTATGGCGGCGGCCTCGTTCATTTTACCCATATCCAAAGGGCGGCTGTGGTACCAGGCGTGGTAGCGTTTAAACGGGTTTTTGCGGAGCGTGATATGGTAATGGTAGGTGCGGGCAAAGGCATCGTAGCGGGCGTGCGCCTCGGCCTGCACGGGGTATAAGTTCACGGCGGCGATATCCTCCGGGAGGATGCGGTTGAGGCGATAAACGACGTGCTGCGGGTCCAGCTCCTGCTGAGCGTTAAAGTGCACGAATTGCTGGCTGGCATGCACCCCGGTATCGGTGCGGCCGCTGCCGGTGGTACTAATCGGCTCGCGCAGCACCTTGCTCAGGCTATCCTCCAACACCTCCTGCACCGACAGCGCGTTTGGCTGCACCTGCCACCCATGAAACCGGGTTCCGTCGTAAGCTATCTCTAAAAAATACCGCATAAGGCAAAGGTATGATTTTGGAACAAAAGACACAGGACAAAAGGTGCAACCGCACCTGCTTTACAGGGCAAAGGCAGGTCTAATCATACTTTTCCGCACGAGCGTTCTTGGCTGGCATGCCGCCTTTCTCATAAATATCCCTTCGCCACAATCTTAATTTTAGTTTTTACAGGGGTTTGGCTAATTTTGCGGTTCTTAAGCAGATAATTATACCATCTTATGATACAACGAATCCAAACTGTGTTTCTGGCGCTTATGGCCATTGCCCTGATCTCCATGCTGTTTCTGCCGCTTTGGTCTAAAACAGACCCTGCCACTGGCGAAACGCTGGTGCTGTCGGCCTGGAACCTCAAATCTTATTTCCTGACAGAGGCAGGCGAGCCGGGCAAGGTTGGCACCATTGCACAGCAGGGCACCATTGCCATTGGCATGCTGGCCATTGCCGCCGCCGTACTTGCCGTGTATGAGATTTTCCAGTACAAGAGCCGCCTAAACCAGATGAAGCTCGGCCTGCTGAACACGTTGCTGATTATGGCAACGCTGGGCGCGATGCTCTACTATGCCTATTTTGTGGGCAACGACCTGATCCAGGTGGAGGGCAAAGGCACGTACGAGGCTGGCTTTTACATGCCATTACTGGCGCTGGTGCTCAATTCCCTGGCCAACCGCTTCATCAAACGCGACGAGGACCTGGTAAGGTCGGTGGACAGGCTGCGATAGTAAGCCGCAAAGTACAAAACAGATAAGGCGGGTGTTGCTTCGGCGGCACCCGCCTTTTTTTGTGGCTGGAGGCGACGTTTTCAGCTATACTTATCTGCTGCCTCTGTGGCACAAGCTGTAAGTTCAGGAGCAGTTTTGGCCTGCCGCTTGTGTTTATACTTGTGCTATACTTTATACTTTCCATGGCGCCCCGAAGGCTTTCGGGGTGTCTTCTCCTGCTTTAGCCAAAGCTATGCAACTTGAACCAAGTCCCCTTCAAAGGGGGCAGGGGGATGACAATCGTTCTCAAAAACTCCCTCCCCTGTTCTTAGGGGAGGGCTGGGGAGGGGTAAACTCCCCTCCTTAACCCAGGAGGCGCAGGGGCCATTGGATCCTGCACTACCGAGCTCTCTACTATCAGATAAAAAAAGCGCAGCACAGGTATCCTCCGTGCTGCGCTCACTTTATATCACACTAAACCTTAAACTTTTTCCTTTCTCGTTTCTAAACTCACTTTATCTTCTCCGCCTGGCGTATTCCTCCAGCTCTCGCACGCTGCTATCGAACCGGAACAGGTCGAAGATGTAGTAGAAGTGCTCGCGGTCGCAGAGGTTGTCGTAGGCGTATTTGGCGAACTCTACGCGGGTGCTTTCGTGGTCGAACTGCCGCAGCAGGCGCTTCAGATCGTCGGCCATGATACTGTTGCCACGCAGCGCCTCGCGGGCTATGCTTAGTTTGGAACTCTCGAAGTCTCGGCGGCGAATAGCCTCTATGGCGCGGTCCAACTCACGCCCCGAAAGCAGGTTGCGGCAGTTGCCGTAGTAATCGTCGCGATAGCGGTCATCGTATCGATCGTCATAACGGTCGTGGCCGCAGTGGTCGTCGTGGCGGTGGTGGTCCGGGTAAGGGGGCAGCGGCGGTCTAGGCACTACAACAGGTGCCAACGGGATCTCGCTCAGGAGTTTAAGATAGGCTTTGCCGCTCCTGCCCAACGTGCGCACGCCATAGTTTGCCTCTACCCCGTGCGGCACAAACACCCTCTGCCCCATTTTGTACATGCCGTGCCGGCTGCGCACGCGCAACTCCACATAATGCTCGCCCGGACGCACGTGGTTCAGGCGCACATAGTTGGTAGCTGCCCGGTTCGCCAAACGTCCGTCTATTTCAACCTGAAATAGCTCGCCGCGCTCGGCAGTGAAAGTAAGGATGGAGCTTTGTGCCCAAACCGGCAGCGCCAGCAGCACAAACAGGAACGGTAGTAGAAGCTTTCTCATGGCAAGTATAGGTTTTTGCTTATACTTGCTCTTAGCCAATTATTGTGCCAGTTTGGTTATTAATCGCAGTTTTACTTCTCCCGCTTCAGGTTAAGGTTGTAGTTGAGGCCGATGGCTAAAGAGCCAGGGTATGGATACTCGTCTCTTGGAGCTAACTTCCGCCTAAAGCTCCGGCTGATCATGTAGTAGTTGAAGTAAGCGTCCAGACGACTATTTATGTTGTAGCCAAGCCCAAAACCACCTGTTAAGTAGGCATTCAAACCAGAGGTTTTCTCGTTATAGATTACCGTTTCTATCCCACCTTCTTGTTCTGTCTTTGCTGCTTGCGTAGTGCTATACATCGGCGTAAACATCCCTGTACCATAGAACTGTAGCCGCTTTAGAGGGTAGAATAACATATACTCCATTGTAATCGGCACCCCCACGCCTCGCGTTTTAGATGTTTCATTATAATGGATAAGATTGTCTTCAGACTCTACATAAGTATAACTCCAATCCTGATTGTCGGTACCATACCATATTCCAGTTTGCAACCTTACCCTTTTATTAAGCTTATAGCCCATATACATAGAGGCGTAAGGCTGAATATTTCCACCCTTTGGCTGCTGGCTGTATTTTAAGTCATATCCTATAACAAGAGCATTAGCGCCTATGTAAAGCTGTTTGGCTCTTGCGGTGTCTTTATAGACCACTAGCTGGGCCTTAGCCGCAAACGAGGTAAGCAGCATAAGTGATAAAAAGAGTGTTTTCATTTGAGGTATGTTTATAGGAACGCAAATACTTAGCTCTATAAATATATCTATATTGAAGTATAAGTACAAGGCAATTGCCTCAGCCTCTTGGCAACATCAGCCCCAAAAAACAGAAGCGCCACAGGTGCTGTACCTGTGGCGCTTCAGAAGTATAAATGAAGTTTGCTTTAGCCTTCGTAGTAGAACTCACCGTACGGGCTGCGGATGGTGAGCTCATTAGTTTTGCTCTCTTCTACGCGGCCAATGATCTGAGCCTCCACACCAAAGCTCTTCGAGATGTCGATCAGGCTCTGCGCATGCTCCTCCGGCAGGTAAATTTCCAGGCGGTGGCCCATGTTAAAGACTTTGTACATCTCTTTCCAGTCGGTGTGGCTCTGCTCCTGTATAATGCGGAACAGCGGCGGCACCGGCAGCAGGTTGTCTTTAATAATATGCACTTTCTCGGTAAAGTGCAGCACTTTGGTCTGGGCGCCTCCGCTGCAGTGCACCATGCCGTGGATGTGCGGGCGGTGCTGCTTCAGAATCGCCATCACGATGGGCGCATAGGTACGCGTTGGCGAGAGCACCAGTTTGCCTATCTCCACACCTGTCTCAGGGTCTACATCTGTCAGGCGCAGGTTACCGGAGTACACCAGGTCTATCGGCAATTCTGGATCGTAGCTCTCGGGGTAAGAGGCAGCCAGGTATTTATGGAACACGTCGTGGCGGGCCGAGGTGAGGCCGTTGCTGCCCATGCCGCCGTTATACTCTGTCTCGTAAGTGGCTTGCCCGTAAGAGGCAAAACCTACGATCACGTCGCCGGGCTGTATGGTGTGGTTCGAAATCACCTCGTCGCGGCGCATGCGGGCGGTTACGGTGCTGTCCACGATGATGGTGCGCACCAGGTCGCCCACGTCGGCTGTCTCGCCGCCGGTGCTGTAAATGCCCACGCCGTTGTCGCGCAGCATCTGCAGCACCTCCTCGGTGCCGTTGATGATAGCGGCAATCACCTCGCCCGGGATCAGGTTCTTGTTGCGGCCAATGGTAGAGGAAAGCAGGATTCTATCGGTAGCGCCCACGCATAGCAGGTCGTCGGTGTTCATCACCACGGCATCCTGGGCAATGCCTTTCCACACGCTCAGGTCGCCGGTCTCTTTCCAGTACATGTACGCCAACGAGGATTTGGTGCCGGCCCCGTCGGCGTGCATAATGGCGCAGTAGTCTTCGTCTCCCGTCAGAATATCGGGGATGATCTTGCAGAAAGCTTTCGGGAATAGTCCTTTGTCGATGTTTTTGATGGCGTTGTGCACATCCTCCTTAGAGGCGGATACGCCGCGACGCAAATATCTGTTTTCCATAGTTTCAGGATGATTTGCCTACAAATTTAACAAACAGAACGGCATTCGCGACAGCAGCGGCCATTTATTATACTTTAAACTAGCGGGTTGCAAAGGTTATGCAAGAGCTGTCTCCTTTTCTATAGCTCCCTGGCGCCCCGAAGGTTTTGGGGGTGCCTTGCCGCCGCTTCCTGCAACTGGAGCCAAGCTATCTTCTCTAGCTGCCGTTCATCCTCAGTTTTACGAACCTAAAGTTGCATCTCCTACTTTGGTGCCCTCCGAGGCCGGGAGGCCTCATCTTCCCGCATCGCGCTGTGTTCCCTTCCTTTGCTCCTGACGTCGCAATGCCCTTACAGGGCACCGGAATCTCACAAGGCGCTCAACGGAAAGATTGGGATCAGGTTCGATAGCTACCGTTTTGTCATCTCGACCTTCGGGAGAGATCTCTTCAGAGTTCCCGATACAACTCTCACAGCTACGCTGGCTCTTTTCGGCTCTCGCCTCAAGAGTACTCGAGATGACAGAGAAAGCAGCAAGTACAATTCCCCTCCTTAGCCAAGGAGGGGTTAGGGGTGGTTGGTGAGGGCTGGAGTAAATTCCCCTCCTCGGATGGGCCAGGGGTGGGTTAATCGTCAGCAAAACTCCCTCCCCTGTACTTAGGGGCGATTGGGTAAACATCCCGCACATCCACACTCCTGCAAACCCTGATCCAGACAAACCAAGGGCCGCACAAGTATAAACTTATGCGGCCCTTGCCCTTGTAGCGCTACACTGATTACTCCTGTATACGTACCACTTTAAATTCGGTGCGGCGGTTGCGCTGGTGCTCTGCCTCAGTTTTGGCATTTTTCACCACCGGCCGACTCTCGCCGTAACCTTTGGCCGTGATGCGCGAGCGATCGATGCCTTTGGAGATGATGTACTCCACGGCAGACTCGGCACGGCGCTGCGACAGGTCCTCGTTATAGACATCCGAGCCGCGGGCATCGGTGTGGGAGCTGAGCTCAATGGAGATGCCAGGGTTGTCCTGCAGTATCTGCACCAGTTTGTCCAGCTCCACGGCTGCATCCGGACGAATATCGGCTTTGTCAAAGTCGTAGAAAATGTTCTCCAGCACAATCGCCTTCTCTTTCACGATCTCGTTCAGCACCAGGTTTGCCGTTAGGCGCACCTCGTTTACCGGGTCTTTCAGTTCGCTCTGTGGCGGCATTTTACCTTTTGTGCTGATGCGCATGCGAGCCGTAAAGAAGCCCGGCTTCTCCGCAATCAAGGAGTAAGTAGAGGCTGAGTCGAGGGGGAAGGAGAACTTGCCATCGGCATCGGTACTGGCCATAGCTACCTGTTTGCCAGCCTCATCCCGCAGGGCCACGGTATTGTTGGGCACCGGCGTGCGCTGACGGGCTCCTTCGCGCAGCTGGTATAAAGTACCATCTACAAAGAACTTCACCAGTTTTCGGTCGGTCCTTACAAAGCTATACAGGTCGTCACCGCCTTTGCCGCCCTCACGGTTCGACGAGAAAAACCCGAACTGCTCATTCACGAAGTACATCCCGAAATCATCGCCCGGAGAGTTTACCGGCCGGCCCAGGTTCACTGGCTTACCGTTCTCAATGCGGAACAGGTCGAGGTTGCCCAGGCCGGGCAAGCCATCAGAGGCAATGTACACTGTGCCGTCCGGCCCTACGGACACGAAGCTCTCGTTACCGGCTGTGTTGATGCCCGGCCCCAGGTTCTCCGGTGCCGTAAAGCGGCCGTTATCATCCAGCGTAGACTTATAGATGTCTGTGCCTCCCAGGCCACCTTTGCGGCTGGAGGAGAAGTATAAGGTTTTGCCATCCGGCGTAAAGGCAGGCGACGAGTCCCAAGCCTCGCGGTCGTTTATACTTAGCAGCTTCGGCTCAGTCCAGCCGTTGGCCCGGCGCTGCGACACAAACAGGTCCACGTTGCGGCGGCCCTTTTTGGTGCCCTCGTTGCCGCGGGCAAACACCATGGTGGCGCCGTCGTTGGTAAAGGTGGCAAAAGCCTCGTGCAGCTCTTCGTCGTTGATGTTCTCATACTTGTGCACGGCGCCGCCCATCTCTGCAGCAGAGTCGGTTAGGGTGGTATAGTAGATGTCGAGGAAGCCTTCGCCGTTGCCCAGGTATTCTTTGCCCGGCCCGCGCGTAGAGGAGAAGATCAGCTCGTTGCCCAGCACATAAGGGGCAAACTCGGAGGCATCCGTGTTCAGCGCCTCTGCGTTCTCTACTTTGTAGCGGCCGCCCAGGTCCATCAGCTCATCCAGCTGCTGCAGGTTCTCCAGTTCCCGCACCGCCATCGATTTCAGCTGCGGGCTGGTAGCCACCTGCGCATACTGCCCCATCCGGTGCAGAGCCTCCTCATACTTGCCGTTTGCCTTCAGGGCCAGCGGATAGTAGTAGTAAGCGTCTTCTTTGCGATAATTGGCATCCAGCGCGGCTTTATAGTATGGCTCCGCCTCGGCCAGTCGGTTAGAAAGACGATAAGCCTCGGCTATTTTGTAGTTTACCTCTCCGGCATTGGCGGCTTTTCCGAGTGCCTGCTTGTAGTACTCAAGGGCCCGCTCATACTCTTCCTGGCCAAATCGCTTATCGCCTTTGCTCAGGTAATGGCTGGCGCCGCAGCCGCTGAGCATCAGCAATAGCAGAAACAGAAAGCCAAGCTGTTGCAGTTGTTTTGCCAGGGACTTTGTGGGGAGCATGGTATGCATGAGCAAGTATGGTTAAGGTTAGCCTGTTCAGGTTCAGAAATAGCGGGAGAGCCAGCTGTTGCCGGCCGGCCGTGGCCATGCCTGCTGCAGATCCCCGTACGTGGTTATAAGCGTATCAAAGTATAAAGTATTCTTGTCTATGTCGCCGGCGGCCACTTTGCTCTTCAGCTCTGGCATACTTACCAGCTCTACCTCCCCCTCTCTCTGGAAAGCCAGCTGCGTGCGGTCCATAAACGACAGCCCGAGGCGCTGCTCCAGCTCCCGCACAAACCTTACCGAGGCATCAATAGAGCAACCGCTGGCGGCAGTGGCGTCCTCGTTGTTGGCCAGCACCAGAAAGCGCCCGTGCAGCAACGTTGCTGAGGACTGCAAGCCTTTGCCGTGGCTGCTCCACTCCGTAGCAAAACGCTCCAGCACCGGGCTTACTTCAGCCTGCTCCGCTTCGGTAAGCGGCCTGCTAGCCTGGTAAACCCAAATACGCGCCTGCGGGGGCAGTTGATCAAACGGAATATACATAATTTTAATTGTTGGATTGTTAGTTGTTGATTGTTGCTCATTAATTGCTCCATGAAGTATAGACTCCACAGCAATTAACAATCAGCAATCAACAATTACTTCGAAAGCCCTTCGGCCTGGGCAATCAGCTCGGCGATATCGAACACTTTTACGCTTTCCTCCTGCTCCTTGTTCTTTACGCCGTCATTCATCATCACCATACAAAACGGGCAGGCTGTGGCGATCACGCCGTTGCCGTCTCCCAGCGTGGCCAGGGCCTCTTCTGTTCTTTCGATGTTGACGTCTTTTTTGCCTGGCTCCGGCTCTTTAAACATTTGGGCACCGCCGGCACCGCAGCACAGGCCATTGGCGCGGCTGCGCTTCATCTCCACCAGGTCGGCATCCAGGGCAGCCAGCACGTCGCGGGGCGCTTCGTAAATATCGTTGGCGCGGCCCAGGTAGCAGGAATCGTGATAGGTAATGCGCTTGCCTTTGAACGCCTCTCCGCCTTTTACATGCACCTTGCCCTCGTTTATCAGCTGCTGCAGGAACGTGGAGTGGTGGATCACCTCATAGTTGCCGCCCAGGTCAGGGTACTCGTTTTTGATGGTATTGAAGCAGTGTGGGCAGGCCGTCACGATCTTCTTCACGTTGTAAGCATTCAGCACCTCAATGTTGGTCAGCGCCTGCATCTGGAACAGGAACTCGTTGCCGGCACGCTTGGCCGGGTCGCCGGTGCAGCTCTCCTCGGTGCCCAGCACGGCATACTTCACGCCCACGTGCTCCAGTATCTGCACAAAAGCGCGGGTTACTCTTTTATAGCGGTCGTCGAAAGCGCCGGCACAGCCTACCCAAAACAGGATTTCAGGTTCCTCGCCATTGGCAGCCATCTGTGCCATAGTGGGCACTTTCACTAATCTTTTATTCTCTTCCATCTGATTATTTGATTGTTGGTTGTTGATCGATGATTGCTATACTTCCACAAATCCTCTGGTCAACGCGCAACTATAAAGCAATTAACAATAAGCAATCAACAATTAATTTTTAGAAGGCACATACAGCTCGTCGGCCCAGTTAAAGCGGTCGGAGGCCGGGAAGGCCCACGGTGCGCCGTTGTTCTCGATGTTGGTGAACATGGCGTTCAGCGAGGCTGGCGCGGCAGACTCCTCCAGCACCAGGTAGCGGCGCAGGTCCATGATGGTGGACAGTTGGTCGATGTTTACCGGGCAGGCCTCCACACAGGCGTTGCACGACGTACAAGCCCACAGTTCTTCCGGCGTAATGTAGCCCCGCAGCAGCGTTTTCTCCTCGGTCACCTCCACACGCTCCACGCCCATCTCTTTGTAGTGGTTAGGCTTGAAGATAGCCGGGTGCTCGCCCTTTTCCTCCATGCGGTCGCGGGTGTCCATCACGATCTTGCGCGGAGAGAGCAGTTTGCCCGTAATATTGGCCGGACAAACAGACGTGCAGCGGCCGCACTCGGTACAAGTATAGGAGTCCATCAGCTGTTTCCAGGTCAGGTCTTCCACGTCTTTGGCCCCGAAGCGCTGGATCACCGGGTTGCCCTCGGCGTCTACCTCCGGGGCGGGCGGCTGGTAGCTCGGGTCCAGCATGGCTTTGATCTCGTTGGTGATGGCCGCATTGGTGGTGAACTTACCCTTTGGCAGCAGCTTGGAGTAGTACACGTTCGGGAAGGCCATGATGATGTGGAAGTGCTTGGAGCTTGGCAGGTAGTTCATGAAGGCAAGTATGCCCAGGATGTGGAACCACCAGCCTACGCGGCCAATGATGTGCAGCGTGTCCGGGTCGCTGCCCAGCGCGTTTACAAACATAGAGCTGATCGGGAAAGCGCCGGCTATGTGGGTGCCGCGCAGCTCAGCCAGCTTCAGGTCAGAGATATTGAAAGCGAACAGCGCCAGCATTAGCACGATCTCCGTGATCAGGATAAGGTTGGCGTCCAGCTTTGGCCAGGCGCGCATCTCCACGCCATTAGCCAGCCGCGGCACGTGCGTTACGTTACGGCGCCACAGGAAGATGGCACAGGCAATAATCACCAGCGCTGCCAGTATCTCATTTACGGCCATCAGGCCGCTATAAAGTATGCCTGCGAAGCCCAGAATGCGGTGGGTGCCAAAGATACCGTCGATCAGGATCTCCAGCACCTCGATGTTGATCACCAGAAAGCCTACATACACGAACAGGTGCAGCACAGCGGGCAGCGGGCGCTTAAACATTTTCTGCTGGCCAAAAGCCACCAGCAGCATTTTGTTCAGGCGCTCGGAGGGGTTGTCAGCCAAATCCGTGTCACGGCCCATCAAAACGTTCTTGCGGATCTTGCGGATCTGCCACACAAACAGGCCGATGCCAACGGCAGCTACCAGTAAAAAGACAATGTTCTCGATTCCTATCACGGCAATTATTCGTTATACATACTAATTAGTAGATAAAGATAGCAGGATATTGAGAAAGATGTACGCCTGCGCACTTTTTTAAAATATTTTTCTGCGTAATGTTTGCTACTTAAAAATTGGTTACTACTTTTGCATACCCTTTCGGAACAAGGGGACACAACAAGAGCTGGTGATGTAGCTCAGTTGGTAGAGCAAAGGACTGAAAATCCTTGTGTCGGTGGTTCGATTCCACTCATCACCACGAAACCCTCACGCTAAACCGTGAGGGTTTTTTGCTTTTATACCCTACCCTAACCGGCACTTGCTATACTTTGTTTCCGACCCTGCAGTTATAAAACTGGCGTTATGCCTTCTGCCACGGTTTTTATACTTTTCGTCTCAGAACCACACTAAACCTTATTCCGCCATGAGGAACAAAGTATACTGGAGCGCCATCTTTGCAGGCATGTCGGCCGGCATTGGCACGGTGCTGCTGCTCTCGCTAATTTACCTTTTGTTCATCCAACCTATACAGTTTTAGCCACCATGACGAGGAGAGGGACATTTTGGGCTGCCTATGCCGTGGGCTTTACAGTAGCCGCCCTTATTGCCGTGTTTGCCTTTAGCATGCTAAACAGCATGGTGCCGCGGCAGGTAAACTGGCAGGCGCTGGAGCTCACTAACCTGAAAGGAGAGCCGGTAAGCCTGGAGGACTATCGCGGAAAGCCGGTGCTGGTAAACGTATGGGCCACCTGGTGCAAGCCTTGCCTTAAAGAGATGCCGGCCATGGAGGCGTTGCAGCAAAGTATGCCAGGCAAGATCTCTATACTTACGGTGTCGGATGAGGAGGCAGGGAAGCTGCTGAAGTTCCGTGAGAAGAAGGCATATACGTTTACTTACCTCCGCGCCACCAAGCCACTAGCCACCCAATCGCTTACCCTCTACCCCACCACCTACCTTTTGGATGGAGAAGGCGACGTTGCAGCTGTATACATAGGCGCTCAGGAGTGGGCCAGCGAGGCGTTTAAGGAGAAGGTGCTGCAGCTGAATTAAGGCTGACAGTTAGCGCGCAGCTCCAGCAGGGCGGCGCTGTAGCCCAGCTCGTAGGCCCTGTAAAAGTGAAAGCATGCCGAGTCGGGCTGCTGCTGCTCCAGCTGCGTGCGGGCCAGCAGGTAATACAGGCGCCCGTTTTCTTTGTCGTTTGCCAGCCCGAGGCGGTAGTCCTGCTTGGAGCGCTCCCACTGGCCCTGCTTGTAGTAAGCAAACCCCCGAAAGGTAAGCGCATCCACCCGCCCTGCCCTGGCGCCGCTGTGCTGCAAGAACGTGCTAAGGTCGGCAATGGCAGGCGCGTACTCCCGCAGGTAAAACAGGCGCACCTCGCCGCGCTTCAGGTAAGCCTGCCACAGCTTCGGGTTCAGTTGCAAGGCCCTTGTCAGGTCCTGCTCCGCCTGCCTGTACCTGGCCAGCTGCTGGTAGCTGCGCCCGCGCATGTAGTATACCTCCGCCGAGGGGCGCTCCTGCAGGGAGATGGTCTTGTTCAGGTCCTCCAGCGCAGAGTTGTAGTTCTCATACACATCCAGCTCAATCATGGCGCGCGCCTCGTACGCTGCCGCTTTATCAGGTATAAAGTTGATGGCATCCGTTAGCAGGCGATGGGCGCTGCTGTACTTGCCGTCGGCGATATAGGTCATGGCTGTTTTATACTTGTCTTCCCCCGTAATGTGGTCCATCACGGTTTTTAGCAGCAGGCTGAACAGCAGGAGCCCTCCCACAAAGGCCGCCGTTATGTACCAGTCTTTGCGCGAGAACTTGCTGCTTTTGGGTTGGCGCTTCTTGTAGTGCCGCTCGTGCACGCCGGCGGGCTCGCGGGTGGTGTAGTGGCGGGGCTCGTACCGCCGGGGCTGGTGCTGCATCACGGCACGGTGCTGCTGCTCGCGCTGGTACTGCAGCCGAAGGTCGTAAAGAGCGCGCTTGTTAGGGTTAGACAGCGTTTGGTAGGCCTCGTTCACCCGCTTAAAGAGCTCCTCGGCCAGCAGGTTGCCGGGGTTCTTGTCTGGGTGGTACTTAATGGCCAACCGCTTGTACGCCGCCTTCACCTCCTGGGCCGGGGCCGTGGCACTTATACCTAATACCTGATAATGCGTTTGGTTCAAGCAGGTGTTCCTCTATAGTAAAAGCCTAGTCTTAAATTTAACTAAATCTGCACGATTAACCTCAAAATCACCGCTGCAGTTTTATTCAATTATACTTTACGTAAATTTTTTAGTCTACCCTCGTATACAGAACAAGTGTTAAAAAAACTTGAAAACAACATGGCTCTACAAGATAACGGAACCCGGGAACGCAACCCCCATCTGATGGAAAACCTGATGGGGTACATAGACACACGCATCGACATTATTCGGCTGGAGATACAGGAGAAACTGAAGACAACTTTTGTAAGCGCTATCCATGCCGTGCTGCTGGGGTTTATCGCGTTTATGGTCGTTATTTTCCTTAGCATTTTCCTGGGCCTGCTGCTAAACCACCTGCTCGACAGCAGCTTCTGGGGCTTTGGCATCGTGGCCCTGTTCTACATCATACTTTTAGCTATACTTGTGGTAGGGCTGGATAAAAAAGTGTTTCAAGGCGTGGCCGACAAAGCTTTCGACAACACCATCTATAAATCTGATAAACGAGAAAAACACATATGAGCGAACTGAACAACCCGTTGTTTGACAACGAGCGCGAGTTTCTGGAGCGGCAGAAAGAAGAATATAAAAACGCGCTGATGGGCGACGTTGACCAGATCAAGTCGCAGGGGCAGGAGATTGGCCGCAAAGCCGCCATTGCCGGGGGCCTGCTGCTGGCCGGCTGGCTGGTGAAGCGCATGATCTCCGGGGGCGGCAAAAAAAAGGCAAAGAAGCGCAAGAAAAGCAAAGGCACGCCGCAAGGCACCTTTGTGGCCGCTGCCTACCCAACGCATACTTCTACCCCGCTCATAGACTACAACTCTTACGTGCATGAGCAAGAAGACGATTACACGTTGTCGTCGGAGCGGATGCCACATGCCAGCCACACGGCCGACGTAAAAAAAAAGCCCGGTGAGAGCTTCCTGAACTCCAGGGCGGCTAAAATGATACAGCAACAGCTGCTATTGCTGTTGCTGGCCTACGGCGCCAAAAAGCTGGAAGAATACCTGCAGAGTGTCTCTGAAAATAACGATATTGCGGCTAAACCTGCTGCCCCCGAGCCGGTGGTGGAGGTTACTGAGATAGAGACAACTGAGTATATCGTTCCGGAAAAGGATGCCATTTAACCAAAACCGCCCAAAACAAAACCTTACCACAGGCAGGAAGCACTTTGCCGTGCTGCTCGACCCCGACAACCTGACGGAGGCTTCCTGCCTGCACCTCATTGCCCTGAGCGAGACCCATGCCGTGGACTTTTTCTTTGTCGGCGGCAGCCTCATTACCTCCCAAAACCAGTCCGGCCTTATCCGCCTCCTGAAGCAGCACAGCAGCGTGCCGGTTATACTTTTCCCGAGCAGCAGCCAGCACATCGACACCCAGGCTGACGGCATCCTGCTGCTTTCCCTCATCTCGGGCCGCAACCCGGATTTCCTGATCGGGCAGCACGTCATCTCGGCCCCTACACTAAAAGCCAGCGGACTGCAAGTATACCCCACCGGTTATATGCTGATAGACACCGGCCGCCAAACCACCGCGTCTTACATGAGTGGCACTGCGCCTATACCTTACGACAAACCCGCTATTGCCGCCAGCACGGCAATGGCCGGCGAGCTGCTGGGCCTGCAGTATATTTTCCTGGATGGCGGCAGCGGCGCTATGCAGCCGGTTTCTGCGGAGATGGTGGCCGCCGTGCGCCAAGCCGTGGAGTTGCCAATTATAGTTGGCGGCGGCATTGACACTACCCAAAAGGCCGCTGCCATACTTAATGCCGGTGCCGACGTGGTGGTGGTTGGCAACCACATAGAAAAAAACCCCGGCTTTTTGGCCGAGGTCTCTTCTCTTGTTGCTTCGTATAACGTTGCCTTAGATGTTCATCGCTGATTCGCGACGGCGCATCTTGCCGGCAGGTATACCAAACATCATTTTAAAGCGGCGGCAGAAGTATGCGGTGTCTTTGTAACCAACTTCTTTGCCGATCTCGCGGATGCTCTTCTTGGTAGTGCGCAGCAGGAACACGGCACGCTCCATACGCTGGTACTCAATGTAGTCCTGCGGGTTGATGCCGGTCAGCATTTTGAAGTACTGCCCTACATAATCCTCAGACACATTGGCCACGTTAGAAAGCACTTTGTTAGACAAGTCGCCGCCCAGGTTCTCCTTGATGTAGTTGAACAGGTCAATCAGGCGAGGGTCTTTAAAGTAGGTGCTGTTCGTTGCCAGCTGCTCCACAAACATCCTGTTCTTCAGGATGTGGCGCACAATCTCCACCACAATCTGCTCTGTGTACAGATTGATCAGGCGCTCTTTGCCCGGCAGTTCCTGCATGCTCTCCTCCACCACTTTGATCACCAGGTTGGCAAGCTTCGTGTTGTTAGAGATCAGGAACGCAGGCAGGTCCAGCGATGCGAAGAAGTTTACCGAGTCGAATACCTTCGCCTCAAAGCTCACGTAGCTGTGGCTTTCCTCCGCGTCTCCGATCAGGTCCAGGTCGTTGTTGCTTCTAAAGAACTTCTCTCTGTTCGTGATCAGGTCATCGTTGGTGATAGACTTGCCTTCGCCAGCCGGTCCGTAAGTAACCTTTGTGCTTCGGCCACCAGGTATGAATAGAAGTTCCCCTTCCTCTACTACATGCTCCTCATCACCGAAACCGATACTGCCTTTGTGCAGCAGGATCAGATTGTTACCTACATCATAGTAGTTGCGCACCGTAAACGGCTGCTGCAACACCAGATTTTTCGCTTTAATGAATCGCACCCCAAGCGACTCAATAATCTTATTGTAATCTTCCATGTGTGTTACCAACTAACTTTTATACTATAAACCCTTTAATTTTGGCCTAAAGCTAAGACTAATCTTTATAAAATTCAAAACTAATATTAAAATTTATTTTAATTCGATAAAGACTATCTATAGCTCAAATCACATGGAAACAGCCTTTTGTGCGTTTTTTTACTTAAGCATTTCTCTCGAAATTACTATTTTCTGTATTTCGGAGGTACCTTCATAAATTTGTGTGATCTTCGCATCACGCATCAAACGCTCCACATGGTATTCTTTCACGAAACCGTAACCACCGTGAATTTGCACTGCTTCCACAGTTGTTTCCATAGCCACTTTAGAGGCAAATAACTTGGCCATTGCGCCTGATTTGCCATAATCGCTGTGTGTATCTTTGTCATAAGCGGCCTGAAGGCATAACAGGCGCGCCGCCTCGATGTTCGTTGCCATATCAGCCAGTTTAAACTGTATGGCCTGATGTTTTGAAATCTCTACGCCAAAGGCCTTGCGTTCTTTAGAGTACTTCAAGGCCAGTTCCATAGCTCCGGAAGCAATGCCTAAAGCCTGCGAGGCAATGCCGATTCGTCCTCCAGCCAGTGTTTGCATCGCAAACTTAAATCCGAAGCCATCCTCTCCTATCCTATTCTCTTTTGGTACTTTTACGTCAGAAAACATTAAAGAGTGGGTATCTGAGCCACGAATTCCTAATTTATTTTCTTTTGGTCCAACTACAAATCCTTCCATTCCGCGCTCTACGATCAGCGCATTGATGCCACGATGCCCTTTTTCAGGGTAAGTTTGTGCAATTACAAGGTAAACGGAAGCGGTGCTGCCATTGGTGATCCAGTTCTTAGTACCATTCAGCAGGTAGTAGTCGCCCATGTCTTCGGCGGTGGTGCGCTGTGAGGTGGCGTCAGAACCGGCCTCTGGCTCTGACAGGCAGAAAGCGCCGATCATCTCGCCGGAAGTCAGCTTTGGCAGGTATTTCTGCTTCTGCTCCTCATTCCCGAACTTCTCCAGGCCCCAGCACACCAGTGAGTTGTTTACCGACATTACCACAGACGCAGAGGCATCTACCTTAGAGATTTCCTCCATCGCCAGCACATAGGAGATCGTGTCCATGCCGCCTCCGCCATACTTAGGGTCCACCATCATGCCTAAAAAGCCAAGCTCACCCATTTTCTTGATCTGCTCTGCCGGGAACTTCTGCTCCTCGTCGCGCTCAATTACGCCGGGCAAAAGCTCGGCTTGCGCAAACTCACGGGCGGCAGCTTGCACTGCCAAGTGCTCCTCTGTAAGTTGAAAGTTCATATGCGTTATCTAAAGGATAAATTTTAACTAGTTTTAATTCCGGTACAAAACTATGAAATTAAGTTGCATTTATTCAACCTGGTATACTAATAATTGTTGTGAATCCTCCATAGTTTATGTATAATTTTATTTCAGAAGCTGCAGGAGAAGCACAAAAACACAGCGCCGCCAATGCAAAAGCAAAGGCGGCGCTTGTACTGTCAGGCATATTTAATATTTCCTAGTCGCGGCGTCCCATCAGTAGCGACACATAGTACAACAGCGTAGCCAGTGAGCCAAGCGCAGCCACCACGTAGGTCAGGGCGGCCCATTTCAGGGCGTCTTTTGCCATGGCGTGCTCCTGTGTGGTTACTATGCCGCGGCGGTCTATCCAGGCAAGGGCGCGCTTGCTGGCGTCAAACTCCACGGGCAGTGTAACAAAGCTGAAGATAGTGGTTAGGCCGAACAGCGCCACCCCGATGGCTAACGGAATAGGCGTTGTCTGTATCATAAGTATACCGATCAGGATGATCCACTGCATGTAACGCGAGGCAATGCTCAGCGCCGGCACCATGGCGGAGCGGAACTTCAGGAACGCGTATGCTTTGGCGTGCTGCACTGCGTGGCCACATTCGTGGGCCGCTACGGCGGCGGCGGCGGCACTGCGCGCCTCGTACACATACTCGCTTAGGTTCACGGTTTTGTCAGCAGGGTTGTAGTGGTCTGTCAGGCGGCCCGCCACCGACATCACCTTCACGTCCGTGATGCCGTTGTCGCGCAGCATCATCTCCGCTACCTCGCGGCCGCTAAGGCCAGAGCTCAGCGGCGTCTGGGAGTATTTCTTGAACTTGCTCTTCAGCGTGGCGCTCACCGCCATACTGATCAGCATGAACACGATACCTATAAAATATATTCCGAGCATAGTCTTATGTTAAGGGTTAATGTTATTCTCTATCTTTTTTACGATGTTGGTCGTGGAATAGCCTTTTACCAGCGGCACTGTTTTCACTTCTCCGCCATGGGCCTGCACCACTTCGTGCCCCACAATCTGCTCCACGGCATAGTCGTCGCCTTTTACCAATATGTCCGGTTGCACGGCTTTTATCAGTTCCAGGGGCGTGTCTTCGCCAAAGAGCACTACTGCATCCACAAACAAAAGGGATGCCATAACGCGCGCGCGTGACATTTCGTCCTGAAGCGGCCGGCTTGGCCCTTTAATACGGCTGATGGAGGCATCGGTATTTAGCCCCAGAACAAGTTTATCGCCCAGATGTTTTGCTTTCTCCAGGTAATCGACGTGGCCCAGGTGCAGCAGGTCGAAGCAGCCGTTGGTGAACACGATTCTTTGCCCTTGGCTACGCCAGTTCTGCACCTGCCCCAGCAGTTGCGGCAGGGTATAAATTTTATCTTTTGAGTTCATGTGCCTTGGAAGAAGTATGGGCATGCCTTTTAGCCGGCCTGGCGCGGCGCAGCATGCTGTCCATAAAGCTAGCAACTCCCATCACAACTACCAAAAGTGTTTGCGACGTATGGCCTAGCAGCGCATAGGCCATGCCCGCCTCTTTGGGCACCCCATAGAGCAGCAGCGTGGCCTGCACCAGCAGGTGGTACACCCCAATGCCGCCTTGCACCGGCGCCGCCATCCCCAGTGTGCCCACCAGAAGTATAGACAAAGCAGCTCCCCAGCCCAGGTCGGAGGTGGCCGGCAAAGCGTAGAACACGGTTAGGCTCATGCCGTAGTACATCAGCCACACGAACAAAGTATGGCCCCAGAAAGCCCATGGGTTATTTAGCTTGGTGATGCTGAACACGCCCTGCAGCATGCCCCGGGCAAAGCGCACCGCCTTCCGGAAAAACGCATTCTGGCGCAGCAGGCTCAGGTAACGTATCCCTAAAAACAACAGCACTGCCACGGAGCCCAACACCACCCAGAAGGCCCAATAAAGAGAGCTGATGGCATGTTCGAGGCTGGTATACTTATCAGAGAAAAGGTCGAGGAAAAAGTCGCGGATACGGCCAAACTCTACAAGAAAGGTGAGGCCAATAACGGCCAGCAGCATCACCATATCGATGATGCGCTCGGCGATGACGGTGCCGAAGCCCGTGTTGATGGGCAGGTTATCGGAGCGGCGCAGCATGCTGCAGCGCACCACCTCGCCCATGCGCGGCAGCACCAGGTTAGCCAGGTAGCCCACCATCATGGCGTTGTAGGTATTGCGGAGCGGCGGCTTGTGGCCCGTGGGCTCTATCTGCATCTGCCAGCGCAGCGCGCGGCTCAGGTAAGCTAGCACCCCCATCGCCACCGACACCATTACCCAGCCGTAGTCGGCGCTCCGGAATTCCTCCCACATTTTCTGAAAGTCCAGTTCCTTCAGCGCGTACCACATCAGAAACGCGGAAACGCTCAGCAGCAGGACATACTTCAGAAAAGAGAGGAGTTTTCGCATGCAGGAGGGTTATACCAGGCGGTTGTGCTGGTCCGGGAACACCAGCGTTGGCGTATGGCTTTTAGCGTCTTCGAACTTGATGCTGCAGTACGAGATGATGATGACCACATCGCCCACCTGCACCTTGCGGGCCGCCGGGCCATTGAGGCAAATGGTGCCGGTACCGCGCTCGCCCTTTATTACGTAGGTCTCGAAGCGCTCCCCGTTGTTGATGTTCACGATCTGTACTTTCTCGTTCTCCACGATGTTGGCCGCGTCCATCAGGTCTTCGTCTACAGTAATGCTGCCTACATAGTGCAGCTCGGCCTGCGTAACCTTACAACGGTGGATTTTGGATTTTAAAACCTCAATATACATGGTGTAATTTGTAATGGAGCGCAAAGTTAGATAATTGGCTGCATAATAACTACCAACACTAACAGCGGCTTTCCTTATCTGTTAACCTAAACAATCTATACTTCGTTTAGATTCACCAGAATGTTGTCGATGAGGCGAACAGGGCCCACATGGGCGGCAATGCAGAGCGCCACCTCCTGCCCCGGCCGCACCTGGGCCAGCGGCTGCAGCGTGTTCGGGTCGGCTATTTCGAAGTACTCCAGCGCTACGCCGTATGCACCGGTTAAGTATGCCTCCACGGCTGCTTTTATACTATAAGTCGGTTTCTCCGGGAGCTGCTGCCTGGCCAGCTGCAGCGCGCTGTAAAGTATGGTGGCCGTCTGCCGCTGCTCCGCATCCAGGCGCTTGTTCCTCGACGACATGGCCAGTCCGTCGGCCTCACGGATGGTGGGGTAGCGCACCACCTCCACATCATAGCTCAGCCCCTGCACCAGCTGCTTCACAATCGCCACCTGCTGCAGGTCCTTCTGCCCGAAATAGGCGCGGTGCGGCTGCACATAATGGAAAAGCTTGCCTACGATGGTGGCCACGCCGTTAAAATGGCCCGGGCGGTGCTCGCCTTCCATCACGGCCTCCAGCGGCCCGAAACTAAACTGCAGCAGCGACTGTTGTACATATATCTCCTCAGCATGCGGGGCAAACAGAATGTCGCAGCCTACTGACCTCAGCAGCTCAGCGTCCTGCTCCATGGTGCGGGGATACATCTTGTAATCTTCCGGGTTGTTAAACTGTGTGGGATTGACGAAAATACTGCAAACGGTAACGTCGTTCTCCTGCACCGAAGCGCGCAGCAGCTGCAGGTGCCCCTCGTGCAGGGCGCCCATGGTGGGCACAAAGCCTATGCGTTTGCCGCTGCAGCGCAGGGCTTCCATGCGGCCCCGGATGATACTAACCCGCTCGATAACTTCCATGTCGGTGATGTGTCTTGTGATACGCCCGTAAAGCCGGCAAAAGTAAGTTACAGCGTTTTAAATTGAAAATCAGAATAAAAAATACTAATTTTGCACGACCCTATACTGTTGCTTATTAAAATCTTAATTTCATACCCATGTCAAAATTGCGAATCCTATACGCCGCCACCGAGATCAATCCTTTCTTACAAACCTCTAAAGTAGCAGAGTTTTTACAAACGCTGCCGCAGGGTATGCAAGAGCGAGGGATGGAGATCCGGATCTTCGTTCCGCGGTTCGGCCTGATAAACGAGCGCAAGAACCGTTTGCATGAGGTGGTACGCCTTTCGGGCATCAACATCGCTGTGGGTGATGATGAAAAACCTTTGGTAATTAAAGTGGCTTCCATACCGAACGCGAAGCTACAGGTTTATTTTATTGATAACGAAGATTATTTCCATAGAAAATCAGTTTTCGTTGACAAAAACAACAAATTCCACCAGGACAACGACGAGCGCGCTATCTTCTTCTGCAAGGGTGTGCTGGAAACCGTGAAGAAACTGGGCTGGGCGCCGGACATTGTGCACTGCAACGACTGGATGACAGGCCTGATCCCGATGTACCTGAAGACCACGTACAAGAAGGACCCTATCTTTAAGGACTCTAAATCGATGTTTACGGTGTACAACAACAGCTATAGCCACAAGTTCAGCGATGACCTGCTGGAGAAAGTGAAGATGCTGGATATTGACGACAGCATGCTCACGCACCTGGAGTCGGCTGACACGAATGCCTTTATCAAGTGCGGCATGGAGTACGCCGACGCCGTGATTAAGACAAACGAGGACTTCAGCGAGAACATCAACGCCATGTTTGCTGACTTCATGAAGAAGAAGACCATCAGCACCGTGTGCGCCGACGACACCTTGCTGGACAACTACTATAACCTGTACAACGAGCTGAGCAAGTAAGCCACAGCCTCCCCCCTTTTTGTACTTTGCTTAAAGTATAAAAGCACAACGGAAAGGGCTACAGGAACAGCATAGTATAATATTACAAGAAGCTGCCGCTTATATTACATAAAGTAATAGAGTGGCAGCTTTTTATTTTGCCCATAACCCGCTGACATGAAAAATGTTATGGCCAAATGCCTACCCAAAGCACAACGCTAAAGCGTAGAAGTTATAGAGATACGCAAGAAATAGGTATTTTTGCAGTTACCTATGTGTTCCTATAAGAGAAAAGAGAAAAATTATGTGTGGAATTGTTGCTTACGTTGGGCATCGGGAAGCGAGCCCAATTATTATTAAAGGCCTGAAAAGGCTAGAGTACCGCGGTTATGACAGTGCCGGCATTGCGCTGATGAACGGAGGACTCAATGTTTACAAGAGAAAAGGAAAGGTAGCCGACCTGGAGGCGTTTATCGCCGCGCAGGACACGCACGGTAACATTGGCATGGGCCACACCCGCTGGGCCACGCACGGTGAGCCCAACGACGTGAACGCGCACCCGCACTATTCTACTTCGCGTAACATTGCCATCATCCACAACGGCATCATCGAGAACTACGCTTCGCTGAAGAAGCTCCTGCTCGAGAAAGGCCATACGTTCCAGTCCGATACCGACTCGGAGGTGTTCATCAACCTGATCGAGGACATCCGCACCAACAACAACTGCAGCCTGCCGGAGGCCGTGCGCCTGGCCATGCATGAGGTGGTGGGTGCCTACGCGATTGTGGTGTTGGCGACAGACAGCCCGAACCAGTTGATTGCCGCCCGCAAGGGTAGCCCGCTGGTAGTAGGCATCGGTGAGGGAGAATATTTTCTGGCCTCAGACGCTACGCCGATCATCGAGTACACCAACGAGGTAGTATACCTGAACGACTACGAGCTGGCGATCATCAACAACGGAGAGCTGGACATCCGCACCAAAGAGGACGTGAAGCAGACACCTTACGTGCAGACGCTGGAGATGGAGCTGGAGTCGATTGAGAAGGGCGGTTACGAGCACTTCATGCTGAAGGAGATCTTTGAGCAGCCACGCTCTATCCTGGACAGCATGCGCGGCCGCATGATTGCCGAGAGCAACCACCTGATGATGGCGGGCATCCGAGAGTTTGAGAACAAGTTTGCGAACGCCAACCGCATCATTATTGTGGCCTGCGGCACCTCGTGGCATGCCGGCCTGGTGGCCGAGTACCTGATCGAGGACCTGGCGCGCATACCGGTAGAAGTGGAGTATGCCTCTGAGTTCCGCTACCGCAACCCGATCATTAACGAAAAGGACATTGTGATCGCGATCTCGCAGTCTGGTGAAACGGCGGACACGCTGGCGGCGCTGGAGCTGGCAAAATCGAAAGGCGCTACCATTTTCGGCATCTGTAACGTGGTGGGCTCTTCTATTGCCCGTGCCACCGATGCGGGCGCTTACACACACGCCGGCCCAGAGATTGGCGTGGCCAGCACCAAGGCCTTTACCGCCCAGGTAACCGTGCTCACACTGATTGCCATGATCATCGGCAGCAGACGCGGCACCCTGGAAACTACCAAGCTGCACGAGCTGATGGTGGAGCTGGAAACCATCCCGGCCAAAGTAGAGGAAACGCTGAAGCTTAACGAGCAGATCGTGGAGATTGCCGAACAGTATAAAGATGCCTCTAACTGTATTTACCTGGGCCGCGGCTACAACTTCCCGGTTGCTCTGGAGGGTGCTCTCAAGCTGAAGGAAATTTCCTATATCCACGCAGAGGGCTACCCAGCCGCCGAAATGAAGCACGGCCCGATCGCGCTGATAGACGAGCAGATGCCGGTGGTGGTAATTGCCACCAAGGATAGCTCTTATGAGAAGATCGTGTCGAATGTGCAGGAGGTGAAGGCGCGTAAGGGTAAGATTATCGCCGTAGTAACCGAGGGTGACACAACCATCCCGGCCATGGCCGACCACGTGATCGAGATTCCGGAGACGAGCGAGCACCTGGTGCCGCTGCTATCTGTTATCCCGCTGCAGCTGCTGTCTTACCACATCGCGGTGATGCGCGGCTGTAACGTAGACCAGCCCCGTAACCTGGCTAAGTCTGTTACCGTGGAGTAATCCGCATAAAGTATAAAAACAGAAAAGGGAGTTATTTATGACTCCCTTTTTTATTGCTCACTATGCAGGTGTATGCGTTAGAAGCTCTCGCCTTTCAGATACATTGTTTTCAGGAGCGGGCATACTTTGTAGCGCTCGTCTTTGGTATCTTCGTACACCGCCTGCAGTACCTCATACACGTTTTTCACGCCGATCTGGTTGGCCCACTCAAAAGGCCCCTGCGGGTAGTTAGTGCCGAGTTTCATGCCCTGGTCTATATCAACTATACTTGCCGTTCTCTCCTGTAAAGTATAACAGGCCTCGTTGATGATCATGCAGATGATGCGGGGCGTAACCATGCCCACGCGGTCGTGCACCAGCAGGTACTCGGTGCCCAGCGCCTGGCATACTTCCTGCAGCTTTTCCTCACAGCCCCCATGCAGCACACTTACCTCCAGCACCGGGCGGTTAAACAGCGTTGGCAGCCCATTAAAGCCGATAAGCGCGCAGGGCTGATGCTCCAGGTTTGCCTGCTTTGCCAGCGCGGCCAGCTGCATGGTAGCCGCGTTGCAGCACACCACCTGCTCCGGCGCATACATACTCAGGCGCTCCGGCTGCTCGTGCAGCAGAAAGTCGAACACCACGTCGGCGGGGCGCAGCTGCTCGTCCAGCAATGTGTGGCTGTGCAGAAAAGTATAACTTACGCCTTCGCGCTCCTCCTGGAACTTTTGCTTGAACTCGGCGGCCATTTCGGGGCCAGACAAAACAACGATGTGCATATTTTCTGTACTTTTGATACGAACGTTACATATTTAACCTAAACCGCTATGGCACATACTATCATCAACTCTACCAAAGCCCCTGCCCCTATTGGACCTTACAGCCAGGCCACGCTGGCGAATGGTACCTTATACGTTTCAGGCCAAATTGCGCTCAACGCGGAGAGCGGCAACCTGGTAAACGACAGCATTGAGAACGAGACGCACCAGGTCATGCAGAACCTACAAGCCATACTTGCCGAGGCCGGCATGGACTTCAGCAACGTGCTTAAGTGCACCATCTTCGTGAAGGACCTGAACAACTTCGGAAAGATAAACGAGACCTACGGCAGCTACTTCACCAGCAACCCTCCTGCCCGCGAAACCGTGGAGGTGAGCCGCCTGCCGAAGGATGTGAACGTGGAGATTTCGTGCATCGCAGCGAAGTAGCGCTTGGTGTAAAAGAACTTTTTTGCGAAAGACAGGGAAGTAAGTATAGCTTCTCTGTCTTTTGTGTATTTATACCGGGTCCAACCACCCCTGCCCCTCACCCAAAACAAGTCCGGGATTTGCAACTTAGCTAGGGAGGGAGAGCCTGTCACTGCTGCAGCTAAGGTATAAGTTTTATAGCAGCTGTTCTCGCGCGGACAGGTCGCGACCTGTCCCTACAAAGTATAAACCCACCACAATCCCTCCTTAGAGGGGAATTTTCCGCAGGTGTAATCATCCCCCTGCCCCCTTCAAAAGGGGACTCTGCAGAAGCTCTGTCAGCGGTGGCTATCGAATCTAATCCCAGTCCTTGGGTTGAGCGCCTTGTAGATTTCCGGTGCCGAAGGCATTGCGACGCAGGAGCAAAGGAAATGTACACCGCGCGATGCCCGAGGACGAGCCCTCGCGGGCTTAAGCGAGCCAAAGCCAGAGGTGAAACGAGCAGATTGCAAGGCGGTGGGTCAGCAGTAGCTAAAGCAGGTAAAGGCACAAGCGGACGCTTGCGCCAGACACGGCCGACACCCATACTCTCTAACTCCTAAACTCCCCAACTCTCTCACTCTTATATGTTCGCTCCCTTGGCGGCGTCGGTATCGCTGGTTAGCTCTTTCTCCTCCGGCTCACCGTATACTTCGCGCTCGTGCTTGCCGGGCTCTGCGTTCACGGCTGAGTTGCCTACCTCCACTTCCTGCCGTATCACCCGCACGGCATATTCTGCCGGATAGATGTTGTGGCCATACTTGCGCGAGTACACAAACGTGAACACCGCCCCGTAAAAGATGATCTGTGAGGTAAAGAAAACCCAGGTAAGGATAACCACCACTGAGCCGGCTGCCCCGTACACCGAGCCCACGTCGTTTTTGCCCAGGTAAAACCCGATCAGCCCGCGGAACACGACGAACAAGAGCGAAGTTACCAGCGCCCCCACCCCCACGTCGCGCCATTTTATTTTGGCGTCAGGCAGGAATTTATAGATGCAGGCAAATAAAAACGACATCAGCAGGAAGGCCGAGGCGAAGTTGGCGAAGTGCAGCACGTACACGATCCAGCCCGAGAAGCGCGCCGTCAGGAAATCGCCGATAGCCACCAATATAGTGTTGGCCAGTAGCGAGAGCAGCAGCACAATGGCAATGGTCAGGATCATGCCGAAAGAAAGGATGCGGTCGAGCACCAACTTTACATACCCGCGCTTGGGTACCGGCTTTACCTGCCATATCTCGTTCAGCGAGTCCTGGAGAGAGATAAAAACGCCGGTGGCGGCAATAAACAGGGCAATGGTACCCACAATGGCCGCCAGGTTAAAGTCTCCGAACTCGTTCACGTTCTCCACCATCTTCTGCACCGAGTAAGCGCCTTCCGTACCGATCAGCTCTTTTATGCGGTAGTATACCTCCCCCGACACGGCCTGCTCCCCAAAAAAATAGCCCGCTGCGCTGATGATGATGATGAGCATGGGCGGCAGCGCGAAGATAGTATAGTATGCCAGCGCAGCCCCTTTCTGGAAAGAGTTGTTGTCGATAAACTCAAGGGAGGCTTCTTTTAGCAGGCACCAGATCAGCCATGCGCGTTTTTTTACCATCTTTTGCGGCTTTTACATACTTGCTGATACGCATTCGGGGCTTTATGTTTATACTATACTTTCCGGAGAGGGGCAGGCGATGCTTTTTGCAACGCGCGCAGCATTTAACCGTTACCGAAACGACACATTATTTCGTACCTTTGCAGCGAATTTGAACGATCTGAATCAGACAACCATACATGGAAAGAGAAGTTAGAGTACGCTTTGCCCCCAGCCCGACCGGGCCTCTCCATATCGGTGGTGTGCGCACTGCCTTGTACAACTACCTGCTGGCCCGCAAAACCGGCGGTAAAATGATCCTGCGCATCGAGGACACGGACCAGAACCGCTTTGTGCCGGGCGCTGAGGATTACATCCGCGAGTCGCTGGAGTGGTGCGGCATTGAGCTGGACGAGAGCCCTTGGAAAGGCGGCCCGTACGCGCCTTACCGCCAGTCGGAGCGCAAGCCGATGTACATGCAGTATGCCCAGCAGCTGATAGATGCCGGCCATGCCTACTACGCTTTTGACACGGCCGAGGAGTTGGAGGAAATGCGCGAGCGCCTGAAAGCTGCCAAAGTGGCCACGCCACAGTATAACGCCATCACCCGCATGACGATGAAAAACTCCCTCACCCTGCCAGAGGATGAGGTGAAGCAGAAACTAGAGAGCGGTGAGCCTTACGTGATCCGCCTGAAGGTGCCGCGCAAGGAGGAGATCCGGTTAAAAGATATGATCCGCGGTTGGGTAATGGTGCACTCTTCTTCTATTGATGACAAGGTACTGATGAAGTCGGACGGCATGCCGACCTACCACCTGGCCAACATCGTGGACGACCACCTGATGGAAATTACCCATGTGATCCGTGGGGAGGAGTGGTTGCCGTCGGCGCCGCTGCACGTGCTGCTGTACCGCTACCTGGGCTGGGAAGACACCATGCCGGAGTTTGCCCACTTGCCGCTGCTGCTGAAGCCGGACGGAAACGGCAAGCTGAGCAAGCGCGACGGCGATAAGCTGGGCTTCCCGGTGTTCCCGCTGCGCTGGACTGATCCGAACACGGGCGAGGTATCCTCAGGTTACCGTGAGAGCGGCTATCTGCCGGAGGCTTTTGTTAACTTCCTGGCCTTTTTAGGCTGGAACCCGGGCACTAGCCAGGAGATTTTCTCCATGGAGGAGCTGGCCAATGAGTTTACGGTAGAGCGTATCGGTAAGTCCGGTACCCGCTTCGATATTCAGAAGGCCCGCTGGTTTAACGAGCAATACCTGCGCGCCAAGCCAGACAGCGAACTGGCAGGTTACCTGATGAAGGCGCTGGAGGAGCACAACCTTACCACCACACCGGAGAAAGCCGAGAAAATTGCCGGCCTGATGAAGGAGCGCGTGTCGTTCCCGCAAGATTTCTGGCAGGAGGCAAAATACTTCTTTGTGGCCCCGGAAGAGTATAGCGAGAAAGTAGCCTCTAAAAAGTGGAACAGCCAGTCGGTGGCTGTGTTCGAAGACTTCAAGAACGAGCTGCCGTCGCTGCAGGATTTCAACGCCAGCACTGTGAAGGAGCTTTTGATAAGTATACTGGAGCGCCACGGCATGAAGATCGGGCAGGTGATGCAGGCGCTGCGCCTGGCGGTAACCGGCGCCGAGGCGGGTCCGGACCTGATGGAAATCATCGAGGTGATCGGCCGTGAGGAGACCATCCAGCGCATCGAAGCCGCCATCAGCAAATTGAGCAATTACGCATCCGCATAAAGTATAAAACCATACTTGCATAAAGAAGGCTGGCCCTGTGGCTGGCCTTTTCTGTTGCCTTTGCCCCCGATCCGCAACCATTTATACTTACCTCGCTTATACAACTAAGTATAACCACAGGAGAAATATCATGGCTAAGAATAAAAAAGAGAGTAAGAGCGAGAAGAAGAAGTCGCGGGTGCATAAGGATTTGGAGGGCTTTGAGATAAAGGTGAATGAGCACGGCGAGATCATCTCCAACTACAGCATCGATAAGATAAATGAGTTCCTGAACCGCAACGTGGACGATAAAAAGCTGATGAAGCGCGATGCCGCCGAGAAGGCGAAGCGGGAGGAAGAAGAGGCTTTCCATGTGGAGGAAAATGAGGAGGCCGAGGAGACCGATGAGGATTTTGTGCGCAACACCAACGCCGTGTCGGATGAGGAAGACGATAAGAACCTGCCCAAAGCCCGCCGCCGCAAGAAAGGCGAAGAAGACGAGGATGAGGACGAAGAGGACTAACGGCCGCCGATTCTTCTGAGATCAAACGATAGTGTAAAGTATAACAAAGCCGGTGTTTTAAGTATAAGCACCGGCTTTGTTTGTCACACTTCTAAAAACCGGTTATCTTTCTACCATCACAAACATCTACTACAACTATGAGAAACTCACACGAGATCGACTACAAGATTTTTGGCAACGACATCCAGGTACTGGAGATTGAGCTGGACCCACAGGAAACGGTTATTGCCGAGGCCGGTGCCATGGTATACATGGAAGAGGGCATCGACTTTGAGACCAAGATGGGCGACGGCTCTAACCCCAGCCAGGGCTTCTTCGGTAAGCTGGTATCGGCGGGTAGCCGCCTGATTACGGGCGAGTCGCTGTTTATGACGCACTTTACGCACCGTGGCCACGGCAAGAGCCGCGTGGCTTTCTCGGCCCCCTACCCTGGCACCATCCTGCCGATTGACCTCAGCGCCACCCGCAATAACACGCTCATCACGCAGAAAGACGCTTTTCTGGCAGCGGCCCTGGGCACGAAGCTCAGCATCCACTTTAACCAGAAACTCGGTTCCGGCTTCTTCGGCGGGGAGGGTTTTATACTTCAGAAGATGCAGGGCGATGGCCTTGCCTTCGTGCACGCCGGCGGTACCATTGTGGAGAAGCAACTTAATAATGAAACACTGCGCGTAGATACTGGCTGCGTAGTGGCCTTTGAAGATGGTATTGATTTCAGCGTGCAGCGTGCCGGAGGATTAAAGTCGATGATCTTTGGCGGGGAAGGTTTGTTCCTGGCTACCCTACGCGGCACGGGCAAAGTATGGCTGCAGTCGATGCCGGTGAAGAAGCTGATCGAGGCGCTGATGCCGCGCGGCGAGAACGCCAATAAGGAAGGTGGCTTTATGAGCAGCTTTCTGGAGTAGTAGGTCGCTTTGCTCCCGATAATAAATTAAAAATTAGCAATTATGCGTAGGTTGTATCCATAGTATAGCTCATAAAAACATCAGCCCCGGCAGGTTTATACTTGCCGGGGCTGATGTTTTTATACTTTGTGCTGCCGGGGCCAGAGGCCCATCTGCTGTTCCGGACTTCCTAGTCCGGAACTTTGGCTGCTGCGGACATCTTTGTCCGCGTTTCTGCAATACCGGGTCCAACCACCCCTGCCCCTCCTTGTCTAAGGAGGGGAATCTGTTTACTACTATTTCAAAAGTATAAGTTCCATTGCTGAAGCCTTCACGCGGACAGGTCGAGACCTGTCCCTACAAAGTACAAACCCACCCCTAACCCCTCCTAGGAGGGGAATTATACTTGTTGTATAGCAAGCCTTGCTTAACTTAACCTCAGGTCTCGGACCTGTTTCGAGGGAGAGGCAAAAGGATGACTAAATCACCTTCTAACCTTCTAACTCTTTAACTTTCTAACTCCCAAACTCTCTAACTCCCTACAGCCCATTCACCTGCATGATCTCCTCCAGGTACTCTCGGGTGTTGCTGAGGCGGGGTACTTTGTTTTGGCCGCCCAGCTTGCCTTTGTGGCTGAGCCAGTTCAGGAAAGTGCCTTTAGGCGCGGCGTGCACCAAAGGCTCCTGCAGCGCGATGTCGTTCTGGCGCTTGGCGTCATAGTCAGAGTTAATCTCGCGCAGCTTCTCGTCCAGCACCTGCGTGAATCGTTTCAGCTCGCTTGGCTCTTTCTCAAACTCGATCAACCATTCGTGCCCGCCGCGTTTGTCGCTCTCCAGGTAAATAGGCGCCGCCGTGAAGTTGGAGATAACGGCCTCGGTAGCGCTGCAGGCTGCGGTGATGGCCTCCTCGGCATTCTCCACGATCACCTCCTCGCCAAAGGCATTTATAAAGTGCTTGGTGCGGCCCGAAATCTTGATGCGGTACGGATCTATACTTGTAAAGCGTATGGTATCGCCGATCTTATAGCGCCACAGGCCGGCGTTGGTCGAGATAACCAGCGCGTAGTTCTTGCCCAGCTCCACCTCGTCCAGCGTCAGCGTTTTGGGGTGCTCCTCCTCCAACTGGTCCATCGGGATGAACTCATAGTATACACCGTAGTCCAGCATCAGCAGCATTTCGTCCTCTGTGCCAGCCTGGTCCTGAATCCCAAAAAATCCTTCGGAGGCATTGTATACTTCCAAATAGCGCATCTTATCCGAAGGGATGATCTCGCGGAACAGCTGCCGGTACGGCCCAAAGGCCACGGCACCGTGCGTGAACAGCTCCAGGTTTGGCCATACTTCCAGAATGTTGCTTTTGCCTGTCTCGGCCAGGATGCGTTTCAGCAGCACGTAGGTCCAGGTGGGCACGCCGCTCAGGCTCGTCACGTTCTCCTTCACCGTCACCTCCACCATCTTCTCTATCTTCTCCTCCCATTTGTCCATCAGGGCAATTTTAAGGGGAGGCGTACGGATGGCCTCGGCCCAGACCGGCAGGTTCTGCATGATCACCGCCGACACGTCGCCACAGCTTACTTTTTCATTCAGCTCGCTGGGGTGGTGGCTGCCGCCAATGGAGAGGCCTTTGCCGGTAAAGAGCTTGGTTTCGGGGTATAGGTTCACGTAGATGGAGAGCATGTCCTTGCCGCCCTTGTAGTGGCAGTCCTCCAACGACTCCGGGCTGACAGGTATAAACTTGCTGCGGGCGTTGGTGGTGCCCGACGATTTGGCAAACCAGTCCACTTTCGAGGGCCACAGCAGGTTCTGCTCCCCTTTCATCACGCGCTCAAAAAACGGGTACAGCTCTTCGTAGGTGCTGATGGGCACCCGCTCCTGAAACTCCCGCACACTCAGGCTATCGCCGTAGCCATACTTTTTGCCCCACTCCGTGTTCTTAGCCGTGCTAATCAGGTTCTGGAAAAGCTCTAGCTGCACTTCATGCGGGTACTTCCGAAACAGATCGATGTCATGGATCCGCTTCTTCATCACCCACGTTAAAATTGAATTTATGATTTCCAAGTGCTAGTTGCTGGTTGTTAATTGTTGATTGTTTGAAAGCTAATCCTTCAGATTATCGTTCGTTAGCTTTATCAAACCATTTATCAATTTGGGTAATTTCTGTAATACTGCAAATACTTGCTCGTACTCTTCACGATTTAACAGCTCTCTGACTCGGCTTTTCTCATTCCTGTCCAGGCACTCATATACAGAGCCTCTGGCGTACCTATAAAACTTGATTTTATCTTTCTTATTATACCTTCCAAAGCCTTCTGCAAGGTTAGCCGAAACACTATCAACGGCTGTGGTAAATTGCATGCCCACTGTACTTTTTGCAAAGTGGCTCCACAAACTTACTCTCGACCAAACATAGTTGCTCAGGTTAAAAGCTACTTTATAAGCCTCCAAATCATTTAATTGAAGATGCTTTTTCTCATTCATAGTTTCACTCTACGAGAAAAACAATCAACAATTAACAACCAGCAATTTAAATCTTCCTCTTCAGCTCGAAGTGTTTGCCCAGGTATACGCGTCGCACCTGCTCGTCGGCGGCCAGTTCTTCGGCGGTGCCGGCCTTCAGGATCTTGCCCTCAAACAGCAGGTAGGCGCGGTCGGTGATGGAAAGGGTTTCGTTTACGTTGTGGTCGGTGATGAGGATGCCGATGTTTTTGTTCTTGAGCTTGGCCACGATGCTCTGGATCTCCTCCACGGCAATGGGGTCTACCCCCGCGAAGGGCTCATCGAGTAGCACGAACTTGGGGTCTACGGCCAGGGCACGGGCAATTTCGGTGCGCCGGCGCTCGCCACCGCTCAGCACAATGCCTTTGTTCTTGCGCACGTGCGTCAGCGAGAACTCCTCCAGCAGCTCCTCCACCTTCTCGTGCTGCGCTTTCTTGGGCAGCTTGGTCATCTCCAGCACCGAGAGGATGTTCTCCTCCACCGTCAGCTGCCGGAACACCGATGCCTCCTGTGCCAGGTAGCCTACGCCGCGCTTGGCGCGCTGGTACATGGGCAGGGCGGTTATGTCTTCGCTATCAAGGTATATTTTGCCGGAGTTTGGCTTCACCAGCCCCACAATCATGTAAAAAGAAGTGGTTTTCCCGGCGCCATTTGGCCCTAACAGACCAACAATCTCGCCTTGGTTTACCTCCACGCTCACATCATTTACAACGGTGCGGGATTTATACTTCTTTATCAGGTGTTCTGCTCTCAGTATCATCGTGGCTAAATTACGCATAAAGCCGGCTTCCTGCAACGGCCATGCCAGTTAGCCTGCTTCCCGAGGGTGCCGGCTAAATATTAGAAGATTTCTATTAAAATAAATTCAACAAACTATATAATCCTTATTACCAGGGCTTGCCTGGCGTGAGATAAATATTTAATTTAAAACACGCTTACAATCTACAACCTACTTACTTATGACCTTACCTTTACTTCTTTCGGCCTGCCGGAGGTTTGCCCTTGCGGGCATGCTGCTGTACAGCGGCGTGGCTGCAGCCGCAACAGGCGGCACAGAGGGCGGCGGTGGCAACAACACCAAAGCAGCTTCCTCATCCAACGACACTAAAACCAACGCTACCAGTGATGCCGTTTCGGTAGTACGGGGCGTGGACGTGTCGAGGTGGCAAAAAGAGGTAGACTGGGCGCAGGTAAGCGAGGCGCAGGTTTCGTTTGCCTTTATCAAAGCCACCGAAGGCGATTACCGGCTAGACCCTTTCTTTGCGCGCAATTGGGAGGAAACCCGGCGCCATGGCATCAAGCGCGGTGCCTATCATTTCTACAAACCCGAAACGCCTGTGGAAGAACAGGTGAAACTTTTTACCAGCACCGTTACGCTGGAGTCAGGCGATTTGCCGCCGGTGCTGGACCTGGAGGTAACCGACCGCTCGGTAAGCCCTGAGCAGCTGCGCAAGGATGTGCGCGCCTGGCTGGAGGCCGTTACGGCCTACTATGGCGTGCGCCCGATCATCTACACTGGCCAAAACTACTACCGCCGCTACCTGAAAGGCTATTTTCCGGAGTATCATTTCTGGATTGCCCGCTACAGCGACGTTGCCCCCGACACCCACCACACCGACAGCTGGATGTTCTGGCAGTTTACCGATCGTGGCTCTATCGCGGGCATCAACTCCGCCGTGGATATCAACTTCTTTGCCGGCGACTTTGCCCAGCTCAGCCAGCTTTGCGTGCCTGAGTTCGTGGCCTACAGCCGCTACGACAAAGAAAGCCCGCTTTCGCAGCTAAAGCACCTGCAGCCGCTGCCTTAGGTTTATACTTTGCGCACAAGTTAAAGAGCATGAAGAAAGCTCGTAAAGAAGAATATCAAAATGCTTTCCGACAAGTAAGGCTGGTTGTAAATAGTATAGATCCTATGGGGCTTATCGACTGGTGTGGACCAGAAGAATATGACGCAGAAGTATCAGATATTTTGACGAAGCTTTCTCAATGTGGCACAGAAGAAGAAATTAAGTCAATGGTTATTCAGGTCTTCAGGAAGTGGTTTGATGATCCAGGAGACTTAAGCTATTATAGTAGAGTAGGTCACGATTTAATGATAGTAAAAAACACTTACAGTTGGTTAAAGCCTCAGTAAGTTATTCTAGCCATAACATACCAGTTACTCATATGTAGTGGTTCTATAGATACGCTACAGTTAGAGGCCTGCCAGAAGTTAGACATTTCTAATTTTTGGCAGGCCTCTCCTTTTTCTTGTATTTAC
>NZ_VFRQ01000011.1 GCF_006385705.1 Pontibacter mangrovi
ACCTTAATCTTAATTTCTGTCTCAAGCAATCTCTCAAAGAACTTTCCGAGGAGCTACTCTCCTCGCTTGCCATCTCAACGATGTTGTCTCTCACTCCCCCTGCGAGCCGTTCGCTCTCTGGCGGGGTGCAAAGGTCCGAAAGCCAAACCTAACTTCCAAACAATCTGCGGTATTTTTTTCTCTCTGTTTCCCTTCGGCCTGTCGCCTCGGGGCGGGCTGCAAAGGTAAGAACTTCTTTCCGATCCGCGGCAAACTTTTCAGTCTTTTTTTTCGCTCCGGGCCTTCCCCGAAGCGCCTCCCTCAGGAAGCGGCTGCAAAGGTAAGGAACCCTTTCCGTTTTCCAAGCAACCCGGCGAAGTTTTTTTTCCCGGGGCCGGCCGCCTCAAAAGCAACCTGCGGGCTGTGTTACCAGCGCCTCCCCCTTGCCGCCTCCTGCCGAAGCGGGCTGCAAAGGTAAGAAGAGTTTTTGAAGTGGCAACAACTTTGCAAAACTTTTTTTCATTCTCCTCTTCCCGATGTTTTATCTTGCGATTTCCGCACCGGTGGCCGCCCTGCCGGCTGCCTCTTTTCTTTTCCCTCCAGACCGTTTGTCCGTGTTGGGAGTGCAAAGGTCCGAAAAGTTTTAATTTCTGCAAGGGGCACCCCTCAAAAAAGATGTGGAAACACCGGAATCCGCTGATAGAGAGCGGCAAAAGTTTTATACTTTCTTCTCTCTACTATTCCGGTTGCTTATAAGCAGCACCTGCGCCTGTTCCCTACCTTCCCTATGGGGCATCAAAAAAGCCCCGGCTATAGGCTGGGGCTTCTCTGGAATTATAGCTATTATTTCTAGCTTTATACTTTATGCACTTACTGCCTCTCTTTTGAGGGTGCTTTTCCTGTCTGGTCCTACGGATACTATTGTAATAGGCACCTGCAGATGCTTCTCCAGGAAAGTAAGGTAGTTATTGAATGCCTCAGGCAGATCTTCTACAGCCTCTACCTTATTAAGGTCTACTTTCCAGCCTGGCAGTGATTCGTAAACCGGCTCCAGTTCTCCAGCTTCCATAGAGTGCGGCACCTTATCTGTTATCTCACCAGATGGTAACTTATAGTGTGTACATACTTGTATGGTATCGAATTCCGTCAGCACGTCGGCCTTCATCATGTTCAGCTGCGTAACGCCATTCAGCATGATGCTATACTTCAGGCTTGGCAAATCTACCCAGCCACAGCGGCGCGGACGGCCCGTAGTCGATCCGAACTCACGTCCGGCCTGACGAATATCCTCCCCTACTTCATCCAGAAGCTCTGTCGGGAAAGGGCCGCTGCCCACACGGGTACAGTACGCTTTAAAGATACCGTATACTTCGCCGATGTGCCTCGGCGCAACGCCCAGGCCAGTGCAGGCGCCAGCCACGATGGTGCTTGAGGAAGTGACAAAGGGATAGGTTCCAAAGTCAACATCCAGTAGTGCTCCTTGTGCACCTTCCGCCAGAATACGCTTGCCACTCTGCAGCGCCTCATTGATCATGTACTCGGAATCCACCAGCTGCAGGGAACGCAGGTAATCCACAGCCTCAAAGAAAATTTGCTCCTGCTCACCTAGCTCCAGCTCCTGGCCATAGAACTCTACCGTTTTGCGGTGGCGCTCCACCAGTTTATTGTAGCGGTCTCTAAAATCATCCGCCAGTATATCGCCTACTCTCAAACCAACTCGGCCAATCTTGTCCTGGTAAGTTGGGCCAATGCCTTTCAGGGTCGAGCCGATCTTACCGCTTCCCAGCGCCTCTTCCGAAACACGGTCCAGCACCTTGTGCGATGGAAGTATAAGCGAGGCTTTTTTGGAGATAAACAGGTTTTTGGCAGCGTCCACGCCCCTGTCCTGCAGCTTTTGCATCTCCGTGCGGAAAACTATCGGGTCCAGCACTACGCCGTTGCCGATGATGTTTTTGATTTCCGAGTGGAAAATGCCGGACGGGATCTGGTGCAGCACGTGCTTAGTGCCTTCAAACTCTAATGTATGGCCCGCGTTCGGGCCTCCCTGGAAACGGGCTACAATGTCATAGGTCGGGGCAAGTACGTCTACAATCTTTCCTTTGCCTTCGTCGCCCCACTGCAGACCTATTAAAATGTCAACTGCCATTTAAGTGTTTAGTATGTTGATTCCTTTAAGAATTGCGCTGCGAAGTCGTCGTTCTCAGCTATCGTAAATATCGCGTTCAGCTTTGTTACTATAAGCAACTTGCGGATGTGGTCGGATGGCTTGATGAGCACCAGCTCTCCGCCACGGTTGCGGAACTTGGTGAGTAGCGACACCAGCACGCCCATGCCACTGCTATCCATAAACCGTACGTTCGACAGATCCACGGCGCAAAGCTGCAAATTACCCTCCTGCAGCCCATCCACGCTGTCAATCATCTGCTGCGTGTCTTTGCCTGCAATCAGGTCGCCTTCCATCCGTATAAACAGGATGTCATCCTTCTGCTCTGTCTGATACTTCATGTTTTTGTTCCTCTGTCGCTTTTCTAGCGCGGCAATCGCCGCAAATACCGTATAAGTTCAGGGAGTGGTGCAAGATATGAAAATTTAACAGTTCGCCCACCATAGTTTGTATCTGATGCACCCGCGGGTCGCAGAACTCCACTACCTTATGGCACTCAGTGCAGATCACGTGGTCGTGCTGCCGGTAACCGTAAGACTTTTCGTACTGCGCCAGGTTGCGCCCGAACTGGTGCTTGCTCACCAGGTCATTCTCCACCAGCAGGTCCAGGGTGTTGTATACGGTGGCCCTGCTCACGCGGTAGTTTTTATTCTTCATGTTAATGTAGAGCGACTCCACATCAAAGTGCCCGTCGCTGGAGTAGATCTCTTCCAGAATCGCATAGCGCTCAGGCGTTTTGCGCAGGCCTTTACTCTCCAGGTAGGCTGTAAATATCTTCTTTACTTCTTCGAACTTCTTTTTATCTAATGCCATTTTCTTCTTCTAAAGTATAAATCCAGGCCACTTTATTAATCGAAGCGCTCCACAGTAAGTATGCCGTTTACCTTGCTCATGCGCTGCATCAGCTTGTCCAGGTGGCCTGTGTCATTCACAAACACCATAATGTTCCCTTCAAAGATGCCGTCGTTGGAGTCGATGGTGATGGAGCGCATGTTCACCTTTAAGCTGGTCGAGATCACTTTGGTAAGGTCGTTTACCAGGCCCACGCGGTCGGTGCCTTTAATGCGGATGCCTGCCAGAAAGGCCAGCTCTTTCTGCTCCGTCCACTTGGCTTTGATGATGCGGTTGCCGTAGTTCGACATCAGCTCTATGCCTCGCTTGCAGTTGGTGCGGTGTATCTCTATGCCGTCTTCCTCCGTCTGAAAGCCAAACACATCGTCGCCGGGGATCGGGTTGCAGCACTTCGACATCTGGTAATTCCAGTTGGCGGTCTTCTCCCCTACCACCAGCATATCCGAATTCACGCCCCTGATCTTCTGCACCTCCATGTCAAAGGACTTTGGCTCCAGCATCGAGCCGGCCTTGTCTGTGGCAGCGGTAAAGATCACTTCCTTAATGTTCTTTATCTCGATGTGGCCGGTGGCTATTCTATAGTATAGGTCCTGTACCGTTGGCACATTAAAGAAGGCCTGCAGCTTGTTCAGGTTCTGCTGATTCTCGGCTATGCCAATGTGCTGCAACCTGGCATCCAGCATCGCTTTACCCTGCTCGGCCTTGTTCTTGCGCTCCTCGCGCAGGGCATCCTTAATGCGGGTACGGGCCCTGGAGGTAACCACATACTGCAGCCACTCCTCGTTCGGCTTCTGCTTCTGCGAGGTCAGGATCTCCACCTGGTCGCCGTTCTTCAGTTTGTAGCTCAGCGGCACCAGCTTCTGGTTTACCTTAGCCCCGAGGCAGTGCAGGCCAATCTGCGAGTGGATCTCAAAGGCAAAATCCAGGGCGGTGGACTTGTCCGGAAGTATGATGAGCTCGCCTTTCGGCGTAAATACAAACACCTCCTCCACGAAAAGGTTTTTGCGGAACTCATCCATAAACTCAAGCGCGTTGGCCGTGTTGTTCTCCAGCATGTCGCGCACCTTGTTTATCCACTGTTCCAGCCCCGACTCCGCCGAGGCCGCGCCTTCTGTTTTATACTTCCAGTGGGCCGCGTAACCGCGCTCGGCAATCTCGTCCATTCGCCGGGTGCGGATCTGTACCTCCACCCACTGCCCCGACTTACTCATCACGGTTGTGTGCAGCGATTCGTAGCCGTTGGCCTTGGGCGTGTTCACCCAGTCGCGCAGGCGGTCGGGGTTGGGCTGGTAGAAGTCTGTTATAATAGAGTATACCTGCCAGCAGGCGGCCTTCTCGTTCTCCAGCGGCACGTCCAGTATAATCCGGATGGCAAACAGGTCGTAAATCTCATCAAAGGTGATGTTCTGCTTCTTTATCTTCTTTAGGATAGAGTAGATTGACTTCGGCCTGCCCTTGATATTGAACTTGAAGCCATACTTGCGCAGCTCGTCCTCTATCGGGTGTATAAAGTCTTTGATGAACTTGTTACGGGCGCTGCGCGTCTGCCGGATCTTGTTCGATATATCCTTGTAGGTATCGGTGTCGGTATACTTCAGGTACAGGTCTTCCAACTCCGACTTGATGGCGTAGAGGCCCAGGCGGTGCGCCAGCGGGGCGTACAGGTACATCGTTTCGGAGGCGATCTTGAGCTGCTTGTGGCGCGGCATACTGTCCAGCGTACGCATGTTGTGCAGGCGGTCGGCCAGCTTTATAAGTATAACGCGCACGTCGTCGCTCAGGGTGAGCAGCATTTTGCGGAAGTTCTCGGCCTGCTGTGAGCTGCCGTAGTCGAACACGCCGGAGATTTTGGTAAGCCCCTCAATGATACGCGCCACGCTCGGGCCGAAGTCACGCTCGATATCCGAGATCTCCAGGTCGGTATCCTCCACCACATCGTGCAGCAAGGCCGCCACAATAGAGGTGGTGCCCAGGCCAATTTCCTCCACGGCAATCTGTGCCACAGCCAGTGGGTGCAAAATATAAGGCTCCCCGGACTTGCGGCGCATGTCTTTGTGCGCTTCCAGCGAGGTGTTAAAAGCCTTCTTGATAATCTTGGCGTCGTTGTCCTTCAGAAAAGGCTTGGCATACCTGAGTAGCCTCCTGTAGTGCCTGAGTATCTCTTTGCGTTCTGCTTCTAAATCGATCATGTTTTACAACTATGATAGCGGCGCGGCCAGTTTGCTGGTAGCGCCCTCTCTATAAGTATAAATAAGCTGGCTGCTTTATAAGTTTCAAATATAACTGATTATAAGATGCAACCAACACCTGGGGCATGCGGAGCGGGTTTGGCTGCCGCAAAAATTATTTCACAAAAATTAAATTGGCGTATTGCATTTAAAAAAACGTTGTTTACCTTTGCAACACTAAAAAGAAGCACAATCAAGCGGATGTGGCGAAATTGGTAGACGCACTAGACTTAGGATCTAGCGCTGCGAGGCATGGGGGTTCGAGTCCCTCCATCCGCACTAACATCACGAACCCTCAACATACCTTGTTGGGGGTTTGTTTTTAGTAGGTATTTCTAAAATCTTTAAAATTTATAAGCCTTGAATATTACATTAAACCAAACCGACAGCACCAATGCGCAACTGAAGGTGGTACTGGAAGAGGCGGACTACGCACCAAAAGTAGACCAGCAGGTAAAGGAGTACAGCAAAAAAGCCCAGATTAAGGGTTTCAGACCTGGCAAAGTGCCTGCAGGGCTTGTAAAGAAAATGTACGGCAAGAGCATCCTGGTGGAGCAGATCAACAAAACGCTGCAGGAGGAGATCTCGAAGTACATCCGTGAGAACGACGTGAAGCTGCTGGGCGAGCCACTCCCGGCTGAAGACCAGCAAGAAATAGACTGGGACAACCAGAAAACATTTGAGTTTAACTACGAGGTTGGCCTGCTGCCAGACTTCAACCTTCCGCTGGATAAAAGCGTAGAGGGTGTCAAAGTTGAGCTGGACCAGAAAACGATAGACGAGGCTTACGAGAACCTGAAGCGCCAGTTCGGCAAAACCACTAACCCTGACACAGCAGAGCAAGGCGATTTTATCTCCGGTGAGCTGAAGCAGGTAGACGGCGAGTTCCAGTCTAAGACGCTTATCCCGACTAGCCGCATTGTAGAAGGTGCAGACAAGTTTGTGGGCGCTAAAGTGGATGACGTGATCCGTTTCGATATCCGCAAGACTTTTGGCGACGACAACGCTGCCCTGGCGCACGTTACCGGCCTGAGCAAAGAAGTTGCCGCTGACCTGAACGGTGAGTTTGAGTTCATCGTGGAGAAGATCAACCGCACAGAGCCTGCCGAGCTGAACCAAGAACTTTTCGACAAGCTTTTCGGTAAAGACGAAGTAAAGACGGAGGAAGAGTTTGACGCCAAGATCCGCGAGACGATCCTGGAGAACTATGAGCGTGAGGCAGACAACGTGCTTTACCGCAACATCATGGATACCCTGATCGATAACGTAGAGGTGGAACTGCCAACAGAGTTCTTCAAGCGCTGGATTCAGATAACCAACGAAGGCAAACTGACTACTGAGCAGATCGAGGAGAACTTCGACAAGTATGTTCGTGAGCTGAAGTGGTCTATGATCAAGAACAAGGTGGTAGAGGAGAACGACCTGAAGGTGACGAACGATGAGGTAGTGGAAGCGACGAAGGAGAAGATGCTGGCGCAGTTTAACATGCCGGAGGTGCCTGAGGAACTGATGGAAAGCATGAACAATTATGCCCAGCAGTATCTGCAGCAGGAGAATGGCCGTAACTACATCAACGAGTACGAGCAACTGCTGGCCGAGAAGGTGCTCGCTAAACTTAAGGAGAAGATGACTGTTGTGGAGAAGACAATCACATCAGAGGACTTCAGAAATATGTCGTTCTAAGCAGAACGCACATATATAACTTTATAAAAAAGTCCTTCTAAAACCGAAGGACTTTTTTATTTTTGACAAAACCGTAAACCTAAACAACATGATGTTTAACAAAGACGAGTTCCGCAAGTTTGCCGTAAAAGGCCAGGGCATGAGCAGCCTGGGCGTAGACCAATATATTAACCACGTAGAAGGCCGCGCCATGCACACCATCGAGAGCATGACTCGCTCGGTGATTGAGGAACGCCCTACCAACTTCCGTGAGATCGACGTGTTCTCGCGCCTGATCATGGACCGCATTATCTTCCTGGGCACGCAGGTAGACGACTTTATCGCCAACATCATCACGGCGCAGCTCCTGTTCCTGGAGTCTGCTGACGCGAAGAAGGACATCCTGCTGTACATCAACAGCCCGGGCGGCTCGGTATACGCCGGCCTCGGCATTTATGATACCATGCAGTATGTTAGCCCGGATGTTGCCACGATCTGTACAGGTTTGGCTGCCTCTATGGGTGCTGTGCTGTTGGCCGGTGGCGCCAAGAACAAGCGCTCTGCCCTGCCGCACGCCCGTATCATGATTCACCAGCCAATGGGTGGCGCACAAGGCCAGGCCTCTGATATCGAGATCACGGCCCGTGAGATCCTGAAGCTGAAGAAGGAATTGTATGAGATCTTGGCCGAGCACTCTGGCAAATCTTATCAGGAAGTATACGACAACTCAGACCGTGACTACTGGATGCGCGCCGAAGAGGCGAAGGAGTATGGCTTGATAGACGAAGTGCTTATCCGCAAGAACGCTTAAGCATCTATCTTTTACAATATATGAAAAACCCGACTGGTGCGCTGGTCGGGTTTTTATTTGTATACTTTTTAGGTTACTTAGCCGTGTTCAGGCATTTCCGGAGAAGGGATTTTAGGATTTTGCAAAAAAATTATCCACACCCAACTGTGCACATCTTAAACAGATAGTTAATTAATAATCAACGACTTATAAAAAAATATAAAAATACTTATTTTAAAATTTATACTTGTGTTTTAACAGTGTGTTGGGCTTTGCATTGAAATTTTTATTCTTGTATAAGTATGCAATTTTGTACCTTTGCTTTATGCATTTGTAAAAGATGCGTAAACTACACTGGACCAATCGTTTCTTATGGCAGAAATTACGTGCTCATTTTGCGGCAAAAACAAGAAGGATGTATCGGTAATGATCTCCGGTATCAACGCGCATATCTGTGACCGTTGTATCGGGCAGGCTCAGCAGATATTGAACGAGGAGAACAAGATTCGCGCAAGCAGCCGTACTCCGAAGTTTAACCTGATGAAGCCGAAGGAGATGAAGACTTACCTGGATCAGTTTGTGGTGGGGCAGGACGAAGCGAAGAAGGTGATGTCGGTGGCGGTGTATAACCATTACAAGCGCCTGATGCAGCAGCCCACCGAAGACGACGTGGTGATCGAGAAGTCAAATATCATCATGGTGGGTGAAACCGGTACAGGCAAAACTTACCTTGCCCGCATGATGGCCGGAATCCTGCAGGTGCCGTTCTGTATTGCCGACGCTACCGTGCTGACTGAAGCCGGCTATGTAGGCGAAGACGTGGAAAGCATACTTACCCGCCTGCTGCAGGCTGCCGACTATAACGTGGAAGCAGCTGAGCGCGGCATCGTATACATCGACGAGATTGACAAAATTGCCCGTAAGAGCGACAACCCATCTATTACCCGCGACGTGAGTGGCGAGGGTGTGCAGCAGGCCCTGCTGAAGCTGCTGGAAGGCACGACAGTAAACGTGCCGCCGCAAGGAGGCCGCAAGCACCCGGAGCAGAAGATGATCACGGTGAACACCGAGAACATCCTGTTCATCTGTGGTGGTGCCTTCGTGGGCATCGACCGCATCATCAAAAACCGCCTGAACACCCGCCCTATCGGCTTTTCGAAGTCTAAAATGGATGAGGCCGAGGAGAGCGAGAACTTCCTGAGGTACCTGACAGCGCAGGACCTGAAGAACTTTGGCCTGATACCGGAGTTGATCGGCCGACTGCCGGTTGCCACGCACCTGAACCCGCTGGACAAGGAAACGCTGCGCCTGATCTTGCTGGAGCCGAAGAACTCGATCGTGAAGCAGTATAAGCGCCTGTTTGAGATGGAGAACATCAACCTGAGCTTTGATGATAGCGCCCTGGAGTACATTGTGGAGAAAGCGGCAGAGTATAAACTCGGTGCCCGCGGCCTGCGCTCCATCTGCGAGGGCATCATGACTGACGCGATGTTTGAGTTGCCGTCAGAGGAAGGCACTAAGGAACTGGTGATTACCGGTGACTATGCCCGCGAGAAATTTGAAAAATCGAACCTCAAGCAGCTGAAAGTGGCTTAAGGCAAGTATAACGTATACTTACAAAAGAGGGGCTAGCCTGCTACAGGTTAGCCCCTCTCCTTTTTACATTTTACGGTTCTCCGCTGCCCCTAACCCAGCAGATCGTCTTCCTCCTCCCTGTCATCCAGCGCAAGCGGCCCTGTAGATGAGGCTCGAATCAAAAGAACAGATATCATTAGACCAGTCAAGCCCAAGGCGATAAATAGCGATTTCATAGTTTTTGATTTTTAGTTTGCACAGGGATTCTGATTCTCCTAGAAAGGCTTACAAAGCTCTCATTTTATAGGATATGCGCCCAATTGCGAGCTATGCCAGGCTACCGGTATTACTGTAAGCCTGGCGACTCTAGCTCCGCCTCCTCCAGGAAAGGAGCAGCACCTGCACCGATAATTAAAAAGGAGATAGCTACGCCTGTTAGCCCTAACGCAATAAATATTGATTTCATAGTCTCTTGCTTAAATGTTTATAGAGTATACCCCTGCCTCCACGTGAAACAGTAATTTTAAAGTATAACTCTATACGGGAAGAAACTGAAGACAGGTTGGCGATTGCGTAAGAATACTATTCTATACTTTCTCCTCCTGCAGGTACTTTACCATCAGCTCGGCGGCGCGCTCGGCGGTTCTGTAGTCGCCGATCTTCTTCCGTACCAGGGCATACCCCTCCTGCTGCTGCTTCAGGAAATGCTGGTCGAACAGCACCCGCTTCAGCTCCGCCGTGATCTGCTTGGCCGTAAAGTTCTCCTGTATCAGCTCCGTTACCACCGGCTTATTTGCAATCAGGTTTACCAAAGAGATGTAGGGCACCTTGATCACCATTTTGCCAATGCTGTAAGAAATTGGGCTGGTTTTGTAGCACACCACCTGCGGCACCCCGAACAAAGCCGTCTCTAAAGTAGCTGTGCCCGATGTTACCAGCGCCGCCTTGGCCTGCGAGAGCAGGTCATAGGTCTGGTCGTAGATGATCTTGATGTTGGAATCCTTGTTGTACTGCTCGTAATACTCTTTCGAGAAGTTACTTACGCCCGCCACCACAAACTGAAAATCGCGGAAGTTGGGCAGCACACTTAGCATCACGTGCAACATGTTCTCTATCTCCTGCCGCCGGCTGCCCGGAAGTATGGCAATGATGGGCTTGTTGTTGTAGAGTTTGTTTTTGGCCCTGAAATCATCCGTCGGCACATGGTCTGACACAGAGTCGTTCACGGGGTTGCCTACGTAATCCACTTTATAGTCGAACCTGCCGTAAAAGTCCTCCTCAAAAGGCATGATCACGAACATGCGGTCCACAACTTTTTTGATGCCGTGCACGCGCCCCTGGTTCCAGGCCCAGATCTTTGGGGAGATGTAGTAGAACACCTTCAGCCCCTGCTTCTTGGCAAACCGGGCGATGCGCATGTTAAAGCCGGCATAGTCCACCAGTATCACCACATCCGGCTGATACTTTTTGATATCCGCCTTCGCCTCGCTCAGGAAGCCCAGGATCTTGCGCAGGCTCTTGAACACCTCGGCAAAACCCATAAAAGCCATCTCCTGGTAGTGGCGCACCAGGTCCATGCCGGCAGCCTGCATCATATCACCGCCCCAGCCCCTTATCTGCGCCTCCGGGTCTTGCTTGCGGAGCTGTTTGATGAGGTTGGAGGCGTGCAGGTCGCCGGATCGCTCCCCGGCAATAATGTAGTACTTCATGGGGTAAGGGTTTCTTTTGGAGCTGGTAAAATAAGTATAGCGGCTGTAAAGTATAAGCCGCTCACTAAATTATTCTCCAAAATACTCCACGTAGTTGCGTGGGGTTTCGTAAAGTTTCAGGCTGTGCAGGGTGGCGTTGTTGTTGGAGATCTCCTTTACGCGCGGCTCTAGGATTTTCCAGAACTCCACCACCAGGTTCTCGGTGCTGGCCAATTTGTCTTCCATAAAGGCCACGTCCAGGTTCAGGTTCTTGTGGTCTACCTTCTGGATGATGTGCGTGCGGATGAGGGTGCTGAGCTTTTTCAGGTCGATCACAAAGCCTGTGTCCGGGTCGGGCTTGCCCTTTACCGTCACGATCAGCTCGTAATTATGCCCATGCCAGTTGGTGTTGGCGCATGGCCCGAAAACCTCTTTATTCTTAGCCAACGACCAGTTCGGGTTGAAAAGCTTATGAGCCGCGTTAAAGTGCTCTAACCTGCTAACGTAAATCATTTATCCTCTAAAATTGTAATTCTTTTTGAACAGCAAATATACAAAGAAAGGAACACCAAAGAACGATGTAATAATTCCGATTGGCAGCCCGGCGGGCGGATAAATTATGCGGGAGAGCAGATCACAGAGCAGCATGAACAAGCCGCCGATAAAAGCGCACAGCAGCAGGTTGCCCCGGCCTGTGGCTCCCAGCAACCCGCGGGTTACGTGCGGAATGATCAGCCCGACAAAACCAATAGGCCCGGAGGTAGCCACGGCAAAGCCCGTCACCACCGACACCGTGGCCAGAATCACCCAGCGCGTTTGCGCGACTTGTATGCCCAGCGCCTGCGCCCGCTCCTCCCCCAGCAAAAGTATATTGAGCTGTTTCTGATAAAAGGCAAAGAGCAGCAAGGCCACCAGCAGCGCCGCCGCCGGGTAGGGCACCATCTCCCAACTGGCCCGCTCAAAGCTCCCCATGGACCAAAACACCACCGACCGCAGCTTGCCTTCGGAGTCAGACAGGAAGGTAAGCAGACCAACCATAGCCGTTACCAAGGAACTGAGCGCGATGCCCGCCAGCAACAGCTGCGCCGGGATGATCTGCCGTTTGCGGTAGCCCAGCATCACCACCACCAGCGTTACCACAAAGGCGCCGACCAGCGCAAACACCGGCGGCAAGTATACACCGGCTACGGTCATCGGCACAAAGCCAAAGAACACGATCACGGCACCCAGCGATGCACCGGAAGCCGTGCCCAGCAAGTATGGATCAGCCAGCCCGTTGTTCACCATCGCCTGCATCAGATAGCCGCAGAAAGCCAGCGAGGCCCCCACCACCAAGGCAAGTATAAGCCGCGGCAGGCGCAGGTGAAGTATGGCAAAATGTGTGGTGTTATCGGGGTTATAGTGAAAGATGGCGTCGAAAATAGTACCCGCCCCCGTATCGAAGGAGCCGACCTGCAGCCCCAGCAGCATCACCACCAGAATCAGCAGCAGGGCAAGTATAACGTATAAACCGCGCCGCATCATGGGTACAGGAAGCCCTCCAGCTCCCGCAGCGACTCCACCACCCGCGGGCTGGGCCGCGACATCAGGTTATCGTTTGGTTTATAGATGCGGTTATTCTGATACGCTTTGATGCGCCGCAGCTCCGGGTATAGGCTAAAGAAGCTCTCCTCCAGCTCCTCCTTCGTGCCCCCCAGCAGCACATCCGGGTTCAGCTTCAGCACATACTCCCGCGTCAGGGCCGGGTACGGCTGCTCAAACACTTCCTGCACGGCGTTCTCCGCGCCCAGTATGCGCAGCTTATCGGAAAGTATCGTGTTCTGCCCGTATACATAAATCGGGTCGCTCCAGGTAATGGCCAGCACCTGCAGCGGATTTTCGCGCTGTTTATACTTTTGTCTGAGCTGCGCCACCTCCTGCCGCAGTGAGTCCGTCAGCTGCTTTGCCTCCTGCTTCCGGCCCATGATGCGGCCAATATCTTCCAGGCCTGTAAAAATGTCCTCAACAGTTCTATACTTCTGATAGTATACCGGCACACCCAGCTGCTGCAGGCGCTCGGCCACCTCCAGCGGCGTAATACCCTCCACGGTAAAAATTAGGTCCGGTTTCAGGGCCAGCACCTGCTCATAATCCACCGGGTAGTTGCTTACCAGCGGCTTCCGGTAAACGGCTGCAGGGTAGTCGTCGGTGGGGGTGCGGGCGATGATGGTGCTGGTGTCGAGCACGGCGTAGAGCATTTCGGTAAGAGAGGAGGCGAAGGAGAACACGCGCTCCGGCTTTTTCTGAAGTATAAGCTCCCGCCCCAGGTCATCTTTCAGCACCAGCGTCTCTTTTGCCTGTTTCTGCCTTTGGTTGCACCCAAACAGCAGCAGGCAAAGTATAGCAGGAAGTATAAATCTGGCTTGTCTCAAAGTATAGATGCCTGACACGGGGCAGGCGGCTCGGTTTATTTTTGTAAATTTAACGCAATTTTAGATACAGGAAACATGATAGTAGTAACAGGTGCCGCCGGATTTATCGCCAGCTGCCTCGTCAGCAGGCTGAACCAGGACAATTTCAACGACATTGTGGTGGTGGACAACTTCTCCGTTGCCAAAAAAGAAAATAACCTGAAGGGCAAGAAGATTAAGGAGTACGTGGACCGCGAGAACTTTTTTGAGTGGCTCGACGAGCATTATGAGGACGTGGAGTTCATCTTCCACCTGGGCGCCCGTACCGACACCACCGAGTTTAACAAGGACGTATTCGATTTGCTGAACCTGAACTACTCCAAGCAGATGTGGAACGCCTGCGCCGAGTACCAGATCCCGCTGGTATATGCCTCCTCTGCGGCTACCTACGGCTCCGGCACGCTGGGCTACGACGACAACGAGGCGACCATTCCGCTGCTGAAGCCGCTGAACCCGTATGGCGAGTCGAAGAACGATTTCGATATCTGGGCGCTGCAGCAAACAGCCAAGCCTTTCTACTGGGCCGGTCTCAAGTTCTTTAACGTATACGGTCCCAACGAGTACCACAAGGGCAAAATGGCCTCGGTTATTTTCCATGCCTATAACCAGATCAAGGAGAAAGGCAGCATGAAGCTGTTCCGCTCGCACAACCCGGACTACGCCGACGGCGAGCAGATGCGCGATTTCGTGTACGTGAAGGATGTGGTGGACGTGTGCATGTTCCTGATGCACCACCGCAAGAACTCCGGCATCTACAACCTCGGCTCCGGCGAGGCCCGTACCTTTATGGCGCTGGCCCTGAATACCTTCGAGGCCATGGGCGTAGAGGCCAACATCGACTTCATGGACACCCCGGAGAACCTGCGCGACAACTACCAGTACTTCACGGAGGCCAACATGAGCAAGCTGCGCTCCATTGGTTATGAAAAGCCGTTTTATACTTTAGAGGAAGGCGTGAAGGATTACGTGCAGAACTACCTGATGGAGGGGAGGTATTACTAGACCGGTGATTAAGGCAGGGCCGTTTCATTCTCTCTTTTTTGTCATCCTGAAAGGATCTTGTGAGCCAATAGCAACAGCTTATCAAACTTTCTACCAAGATCCTTTACAGAATGACAGTAATAATTGGGTATTTTTTTTAGAATGAAACGGCCCTAAGTGATTAAGCGGATTATAAGGATTCCTATGATTTCCTGGAATGATTTTATGAGGGCAAGTATGGCTTTAGGTTATACTTGCTCTTTTGTTTAGATGCCGTATCTTCAGGAGTCCATACTTTACCTATACTAGATGAAGCACTTTCTCGCCCTGACCATACTTTGCTGCCTTGCCTTTGTCGCCCAGGCGCAAAACCCTAGCTATAACAAAGCCCTGGCCGACTCTTTAGGCGCCGATGATTATGGCATGAAATCCTATGTGCTGGCCATACTTAAAACCGGCCCGAACACGACTACCGACAAAGAAAAGTTGAGTGCCTATTTCCGCGGCCACATGGAGAACATCGGCAGGCTGGCCAAAGAGGGAAAGTTAATCGTGGCAGGTCCGCTGGGCAAAAACGAGAAAAACTACCGCGGCATTTTTATACTGGATGCCAAGACAGTAGAAGAAGCGCAAAAGCTGGTAGAGACGGACCCGGCCGTTCAGGCAAAGATCTTTGAAGTAGAGCTTTACCCCTGGTATGGTTCCGCCGCGCTGCCGGTATACCTGGAAACGCATCGTAAGATAGAGAAAGCAAAGCCATAGACGGTAGACTTTGCAGCACTTGCCATAGAATCTAGCTCCCATCCGTTTTCATTTAGGCAGATGGGCTCTGTGACCTATGTTTCTTTTAGCCTCTTCAGAGTGGCCTATAGTCTATAATCAATTCCTATACCCAACGACAAAGGTTTGGACTCCGCATATTCACTAAACTTGCCAAGATGGCGGTAAAGCAGGTTAACTTTCGCGTTAGCCTCCAACCTACTGCCCCACTTGTACTTTAGAAGCAATCCTCCTATAAAAAAACTATTGAAGCCAGAGCCGTGCCTTTGCTCCAACACGGTTGTAGCCTCTGCTCTCTTCCGTGTGAATGTCCAATCTGTTTCGCCATAAGTGGGCACGAGACTGGCTGTTGCATAGAGTTGGATGCGTCTGTTCGGGTTGAAGGGGGTAAACTGAAAATTAACGGGTACAACCCATCCCGAAGTAGTGTTTTTTCTATTTTCAAAAGTCAGCACATGCTTCTGCTGATCTTCTTCATTTGCATAGTATGTGCCCCCAAAGTCTAACTTGTCTTTGCCATACCCTAGCCCTAACTGTACGCTCAGCCTTTGGTTAATTTTATACCCTATGTGTGGCGTTACGATAGGCTCTATGCTTCCACCTGTCTTGCTGTTGAACATGAGCATATAGGATACCGAGTTTGCCTCCACCCCGACAAAGAGCTTCCTCTCTACCTTGGGCAAAGACTGGCTGGAGTCTGGCTCCTGCCCATGAACAGATAGTACGGTAAAGAAGGCGAGGGGAAATAAAAGCAAAAGACATTTCACAGCTTTAAAATCATTTTCAGTTTATCGTTAGCCACCTTATGCGGGCAATTAAAAAAGGAAACAAGTAACGGCCTTATCTTAAGTTTATTCTCAATCAGCGCTTGGGGGCAAAGGTCAGTGTAAGTTGTTACGGAAGGCTGTTACTTGTTTCCCTTGAATCACTTTCTCCAAAACTCACAGTGTTAAGGTAGAAAGCTCATCATCATCTGTGAAAAATTTTACACGAACAGGTGTTTGCTGTAGACGAAATGTGTTGCGACTTACCTAAGGAATGTGTTGTTTTATGCATGCCTAATAGCACTTCATACCGCACCATTCTTTACCACATACTTGCCTGGGCTGTATTTATTACCTACGAAGTTCTGCTGGTCGAGCTTATTAGCCCCACCAAGACCGCCTGGTGGGAGTGGGCCTGTTGGTATACGGTTAATATCTGCCTGTTTTACTTCTTTGCTCATGTGGTGCTGCAGTATACCGTCAAGCATAAACAACTTTTGTTATTACCGCTGTTGGTTCCGGCAATTATAGCCGGGTATATTACCATTCAAGTAGGCATGGAGGATGTTATCAACCTGTTTCGCGAAACACCCAAGTCTTTTACCCTAAACAAGGTGTTTTTACTGCGCTCTACCTGGAGGTGCATCTACTTTCTCGGATTTAGCACAGCTTACTGGTTCACCCGCCAAACAATCCGTAATACCAAGCACATCAATCACATGAAGCTGCAGCGCCTGCAGGCCGAGCAGGACAAGGCAGAACTCACCAAAGGGCTGGCCCGCTCTCAGAACGCGCTGCTCCAAGCCCAGATCAGTCCGCACCTGCTTTTTAACACGCTAAACTTTATTTACAACTCCGTGCAAGATGTGTCTCCGAAAGCATCTAAGGGTGTGTTACTGCTTTCTGAAGTCATGCATTATGCGCTGCAGCGGGTGCATGAAGACGGTAAAACCGACCTCCAGCACGAGATAGAGCATATTGAACGATACATTGAGCTCAACCAGCTTCGGTTCAGTTACCCGCTACATCTGCAGCTCAAGTGCTCCGGCCAATTACAGGGCAGGATTCCACCACTAATCCTGCTGACTTTTGTGGAGAACATTTTCAAGCACGGCGACCTGACCGACCCTTCTCAGGCTGCCAGCATTATACTTTCATATAACCAGAACCAGCTCCATTTTAGCACTAAGAATAAAAAGCGGAAGCATCGGCCCGGACGTGGGTATGGCATCGGCATACAAAACGCCAAAACCAGGCTCGACGAATTTTACAGCGAAGACAAGTATACCCTAGCGATACAGGAAGACGAACAGCAGCACAGCGTTTGCCTAAAAATCAAACTTACATGACAACTTGCTACATAGTGGACGATGAGCAGCACGCCATTGATGTGCTTTCACGTTACATACAGAACACGCCTGGCCTCGAACTAAAGGGAGCAGAAGATAACCCGCTGCACGCCCTAAACGCTATTACCTCGGGCAAAGCATCGGCAGACATAACGTTTCTGGATGTTGACATGCCGCAGCTTTCAGGCATAGACCTGGCTGGACTCATTAACGGTTGTACCACCGTCGTATTTACGACGGCATACCCTGATTATGCCTACCAGGCTTTTGATAAGGATGCAGTAGACTACCTGCTCAAGCCGATCTCCTATGAGCGTTTTCTACGTGCCATTGCCAAGGTGAAAGAAGCTTTGAAGCGAAAGCAAACAGCACCGGCCGAAGAACAGAACGATGAGTATTTTTATATCAAGGCGGATGTGAAAGGAAAGTATGTGAAGGTAAGCCTGGCGGATATCATCTATGTGGAAGCAATGCAAAACTACGTGCGCATTCAAACCCCTTCCGAAAAGCTGACTACCTACCTAAGCATGAAAGAAATTGAGGAGCACCTGCCGGCAGCAGAATTTACCAGAGTGCATAAGTCTTTTATTGTGAGTAACGCAAAAGTAAGGTCTGTGGAGGGGAACCTGATTATGCTGACGGATGAAAACACGGTTTCGCTGGGCCGCAGTTACCGGACGGCATTCCTTGAGATGATCAACGCCAAGCTTTTGAAAAGCAAGCGCGCGTCTTAAAACAGCACCGACACCTGCGTTCTGCCGGTATGCACCGCCCCTACCCCATTGGCTTTGCGGCCGTCATAGTTCAGGGAGATATTGAGGCCGTTGCTCAGGCGCTGCTGCATCACCAACGACCAGGTCATGTTGTTGCCGGGGCGCAGGGCATTCAGGATCTCGTAGCCCGCGTAAGAGGCCTCATCCCCGTCAAAGTCAATGTTCACGTATTTGATGTTGCCGGTTACAGTGCGCTTGCCCACCTGACTTAGCTTCGTCTCCAGCCCCAGCTCATGGAAAGTACCCTCCTGCTCCACTTCTGCAGCCTCCAGCACGTCCTGCTTCAGCGACAGCTGGTACTTGCCTGTAAAGCGCAGTTTGGCGTTAGGCTGGTACGCCAGCTCCGGCGACAGCTCCCGCGACTGTATCTTAAAGTTTTTGGAGCTCAGAAAATTAGACTGATTCTCGCGCACGTTATACCCCACCGTCAGCTGCGAGCTCAGCACCTCATTCAGGTTCAACCTTCCGGTTACGAGGTGGTTTAGCACGTTGCGGGTTTCGGTGCCGTTCGTCAGCAACTGCTTCTGCTCGTTCTGCTGCACCGTGTACTCCAGGCCATACCTGGGGCTGCTGCGGTTAAAGTATACCGTATGGCGTAGCTGCTTCACCAGCGAGATCAGGAACTGGTCCTCTACCTCCTGGCTAAAGGGGCTGAAGCGCTGGCTCAGGTCGTTGTCTGTTGTCTTTTTATCCACGCTCACAAAGCTCAGCATCGAGAATTTGGAAAGCGACGCCTTTATGCCCGGCTCTGTGCGCCAGCTGCGGGGCGTGGAGGTAGTGAGGCGATAGGTAAAGGTGTTGGTGTAAGCGTTGATGTACTCGTCGGTGGGCAGGTAAATTTTAATGTAGAGGCGCTGGTCCACGGTCTGGGCCTCCAGGTAGTCATTGAGGTTGTTAGGGTCGCCGCCATCGCGCAGGTAGTGGGTTCCCTGCCCCGGCAGCGTCTCCTGAAAAACATAAATCCGCTTCAGCTCCCGCCCGGTGCCGGTGGCATAACTCAGCTCCGACCGAAAGGCCCCATCCACAAAAGTGCCGTTATAGTCTACCCGCGACTGTATCGTTTCCTCGTTTTTGCCTTTGCTTAGGTTTAGCTTGCGGTAGGTGGCCTGCACCTCCAACAGCTGGCTTTGGTCTATCCGTTTCTGAAGTATGGCGTTATAGGTCTGCCCCACCTCCAGGTTTCCCATGGTGCCGTTGCCCGTCGGAAACCTGTCGCGGCGGTGGGCATAGTCTAGCCTGAACTTTGTTGTTGCCGTATCGCCGCTTTCGAGGTAAAACTGATGCTGTTCAAAATACTGCGCAGAGCCAACCACAGAATCCGTGTTGAGAGCCGTTAGTCGGTTTTTATCAAAGCTATAAGTATAACCGGGCGAGACTTTTCCGATGCTATACTCCAAATTCATATCGCCACGGTACCACTGCGACTCCCGCTCCTGCTGCGTGCTGTTCAGTATAAAAAAGCGGTTGCGAAGCTCCAGCTTCCCCAGCTTCTTCATCAGGTCCAGGTGGTGCTGCACGCCGTCCAGCTGCCCTTCGCGGTGGCGCCGGCTAATGCGGTAGTTCACCAGGTTGGCCGGGTCCTGCGCTGCGCCTACCGAGAAGTTAAAAATATGGTCCTCCGTTTTCGCTGTGTTCGATAAACTCCAGTCGCGGTCGAACTCTATGGGGCGGTAGCGGTCTATCGGCTCAAAAAACGCATCTGTATACTCATAGTTCAGCGTACTGTTGAGTTTATACTTGCCCAGAAAGGAGACAGGCTTCTCCTGCACCACATACCCTACCCGCAAGCCTTTTCCGCTATCATCCTGCGCGTCCTTCTCCGAAAAGCGGTTCAAGTCATACTCAGAGGCGGCCCCCTCGGCAAAAAAACTGATCCCCTTCTGCAGTTCGTAGCTACCGCCAAAGTTTATAAGCTGCTTCTTGCGCGGCGTGGGCAGCACCCGCACCGGCGCATAGCTGCCCTGCTTTCTGCCATTAACAGGCGCTACCCAGCGGTAGGCGCGTCCGTTTACGGCACCGGTCACGGCCACATAATCGCCGTTGCCAAGACCAACGTTGGTAAAGCTCACGCTGTAGTGCGCCGAGTCGGGGTTGGTGGAGTATACATAAATGCGGTCCAGGTTCTGGCCATTATTATAGGATGTGTCGCGGCGGGCATACAGCACCTGCCCCGGGTCAAAGGCCACACTGTCGGCACCCGAGGAAACCGCTTGGTTCAGGCTGTCGCCTATACTTGCCAGCAGGCGCTTTTGCTCGTTATTCAGCGTCAGGTTAAGGAGGCTATTGGGGTTGTCGCTCTCGTTGTAGTAATTGCCGTATACTTTCAGCTTGCCCAGGTTCTGGTAATGGTTCAGGTGATAGATGCCCCGGCTGTAGTTTTGGTCGGAGTATTCAAAATCAACCCGTATACGAGAGTTTTTGGTGATGACACGGCGGGTGGTGAAGGTGATTTCAGCCTGGTTATAGTCGATCACATAGTCGTAGTCATAGCCTCGCTGCAGCAGCACGCCATCCAGGTATACCCGCTCCGAGTTAGCCAGCACGATAATGTACAGCTCGTTGTTGGGCCCGCGCAAACGGTAGGGCCCCAGCACCCCTTCCTGCGGCGTAACGGTCTGGGAAGCGAACTTGCCCTTTGAGACGGAGGCGGCCACTGTGGTTACCCCCTGCCGCTCCGGCTCCTTTCCGGTAATGTAGCTAAATGCGCCGCCCTGCACGTTTTTGTAAAACTGCATAAAGTAGGAGGGCTTGCTCTTGAGCACCACATCGCCGGCCGTTAGCTGCCACAGCCGGTGCTGCAGCGTGATGTATACTTTATCGAACTCCTGCAGCTGCTGCGTGTTGCCCTCCGGCTGAAACGGGATGTTCTGGTCGGTGATGGCCGCCGTTATACTTATGTCGTCGGTTAGCTTTCCGTCGAGCTGCAGGTTCAGGGCTGAGTTCACAAACACATTTTGCGTATTGCCAAACGACACGCCCCTGGAGATGCTGCCGGTCTTGTTCAGCCCTGGCGTCCGGAAGATCTCTTCTTTCGTGCTGACCTCCTCCTGGTACGGCACCCCTCGACGCGCGCCAATCTCCAGCTGGTCTATGCCTCGCTTAAAAGTTGTCTTGGTGATGTTCAGGGGCAATACCCGGAAACAAACCAGCACCGAGTCCGGCAGCGGCTTCATCGTACCTAAGGTATCAATAGCTACGGAGTCGGGGGCGGGAAAGTCTGTAAAAGTAAACTCGTTGGAGGTATAGCTGTAAGTATACTTAAACAGCTCTTTTTGGGGATGTTGCAGCGTAATGGACTCCGGCAGCAGCGTGAGCGTGTCTAGTTGCTGGGGCCTGTTGGTTACCGGCACCCATTTGCAGCGCTTGTTATTGAGGGGCACCTGGGCAAGCAGCGGTGCACTTAGCAGCCACAGCACCAGCAGCAAGCACCAGCTCTTAGCGCCCATCGGCCAACGGAAGCTGAATAAAAAACGTGGTACCAGTGCCATCCTGCGTCTCAAACCATATTTTACCGCCAGCGTTTTCGATGCCCCTTTTCGCAACAGCCAGGCCAATGCCCGAGCCAGTATACTTGGTGCTGAAGTTCGGAATAAATACCTTGCCCCGGATCTCTTCCGGAATGCCGCTGCCATTGTCTTGGATGGAAATCAACACCTCTCGGCTGTCCTGTAGTTCCAGCGTCACCTTGATCTGTGGTTTTCTGCTGGTCGGCACGGCCTGTATCGCGTTTAGCAACAGGTTATTAAAGGTACGTACCATCAGGCTTTCATCGGCTTTCACGATAACCTCCTGGTCCGGCACCTGCCTGCTTACAATAGCTGTGGCCGGGTCGTTGTGCAGGTCCACTGCCTTGCGTAAAGCTGCCGCCACATCCATCGGGGCCGCCTTTGGCTCTGGCATAGAGGTGAAGCTGGAAAACGAAGAGGCGATGTCGTTTAGGATATTTATCTGCGTGATGAGCGTATCAGAGATCTTCGCTATCAGCTGGTCGGCGTTCGGGCGTTTCTCGGCAATGGCTTTCTGCAGGTACTGCAGCGAGAGCTTCATGGGGGTAAGCGGGTTTTTGATCTCATGCGCCACCTGCCTGGCCATCTCCCGCCATGCGGCCTCTTTTTCCTGCATGGCCAAATCCTGCTTGTTCTGCTCCAAGGTCAGCAGCATGCGGTTGTACTCATTTACCAGCATCCCGATTTCGTCGGCGCCCTCGTAGGCCAGCATCTCGTTTTTACCGGTCAGGGTGGTGCGCTTTAGCTTTTCGGCCAGCAGTCTGAGCGGCACTGTCAGGGCGCGGGAGGCGAAGAAAGTGAGCACCATGAACAGGATAAACATCACCGAAAAGATGTTCATAGTGGTGGTGATCAGGTCGATCAGCTTCAGGTCCAGCTCGCGCTCAGAATCAAAGAAAGGTATGCCGATAAAGCCCGACAGTTCCGCCGGGTGCTCCTCGTCGCGCAGCGGCAGGTAGATAGCGTTGAAGCTCAGGTTGCCGGCCTGCTCCTGCAGCAGCACCCGCAGGGCCTGCCGCTCCGATATAGCCGCAAAAGCCGCCGGGTTCACCAGCCTCGACTGTAGCCCTGCCTCAAAGATGAGCGGCTGGCTTGTAACAAGCAGCTTTCCGTTGCGGTCATACACATTCACGTCGGTTTCGGCGATGGCTGCAACCTCCGTTATACTTTGCCGCAGTTTCCCTTGCAGCAGCCTCCTGCTCAGCTGTTCCGACAGATGCTCCTGTATGGCCTCCCCTCGCTGCTCATAGCGCTGCATCAGGTCTTTTTTATAGGAGCCCGTTACCAGACCGGCGGTCGTTATACTTACCAGCAGCATGGGCAGCAGGATCCCGAAGTTCAGGAACAGCTGGATCTTGGTGCTCAGGTTAGGGCTGAACTCTCTTAACCTGCGCCGTTGCAACAGCAGGTACAGCAGGCCAAGCAGAATCAGCCCGGCCACAAAAATCAGGAAAAGGAAAGAGAAATTTGACAGCACCTCCCGCCCGCCATACTTATCGGTGGTGATAACAAGGATACGCCCATTGTCGGTGCGAACGCCAAAGTGGTGGGAGTCGTTCTGTGCTAGTCCCTGCCGGTAAAGCTCCGGGTTACGCAACAAGCGGCGGTTAAAGTTGATGGCATAGTCATACTCTCCCTCGCTGTAGAGCAGCTTCCCGCGGCTGTAGATGGCATAGCTTAATTTATCCAGCCCGAGCGGCTGGTTATACTTTTGGTCTACCAATAGCTGAGGCACCACGCTGTTGGGCAGCAGTTTCTTCAGGGTTAGCTTCAGGGCGATGGTGCCATACATGCCGCGGCTGATCGGCACATGAATAATCTTTAAGTACGTACGGGCATTGTAGCGGGCAGGGTCTTTCAGCAGGTACAGCTCCTTATGCTCGGTGCGCGATTGGGGTTGGTCGAAACGCTGCCGGAGCTCCTGCAGGGTTGCCACCGCTGTGTCTGCAGTCTCCAGCGTTCTCCCGCGCCCATCAAACAGCAACACCTGTATCTCATACTTATCAAAATAGTCGCTCAGGTACTGGCGCACTATTTTCCTCTCGATGAAAGAAGCGTCTACGTACGGCCCCATCATCTTCATGCGGATAAGCTCATCCTCGGCAATGCGCTGCGCCACCTGGTTCAGCTGGTACTCCCCCAGCACGTCATTCTCCTGCAGAATGTTAAAAGCCAGGTTCTGCTTATAGGTCTTTAGGTCGTTGTGATACTGTGCATACTGCGCCAGCGCCCCTGTCACGGCGCTCACAATGGCTACCAGGAAAAAAAGCAGATAGGTGCGGTAGGCCAGGCTAACGGCATGCTGCTGCTGTGCTGCCAGTACAACCACTGCCCAGAACACGGCCCCGAGCAGCACAACTAAAAACAGCTCGGCAGCAAAAAGAACAGTAACCAGCAAAAGCAGGCTGGCCAACACCAGCAGTGTTTTATAGGGCCACGACCACGGCTCCTTCGGCACCAGCACCGAAACAGCTGTTGCCAGTATGTAGGAGAACATGCAAAGAGCCACCGTGTGCAGCAGCATGATGCCGTACATCACCACTTTATACTTGCTCAGGCTCAGCGAGTGGGTAATATCCAGCACCAAGGGGGTGTTGTAGAAGATATCGTAATAGAACTTAAAGAGCAGCAGAAGCAGGAAAAAGAACGCCACCATACATACCACCAGCAGTACCCGCCCTCGTTGTTGCGGCATGGCGGCCATTTGTGCGGCCACCCGGTTCTTTTTAAAGAGGTAGATGCCGGCACTTGCCACTGTTGTCAGCAGCAGCACGTTCAACAACAAATCCCCTACCGAGGGCGACCAGAAAGAGGCGGCGTACAGCCTTGGGTCAAACAGCTCCAGGTCTACTACCGAGAAGGGCAAGTTTAGTAGCAGTAAGGCAATGCGCATGCCGGTAAGCAGCATCAGAAGCAGCAGTATGCCCTGGCTATACTTGCGCTGCTGCAGAAAAGTATCACTCAACGAAAGCGCGAACAGCACAAAAAAGATGATCGCAAGTATAAACAGGCCTACCTGTATGGTTTTGTACCCTTCCGTTTTATGGGACAGCTCAAAATCTAAGGCAAATAAAAACTTCCCGCTCCGGGTGCGTACCTGCGGCAACGGTGCATCCGGGTCTAGCACAAGCTGCAAATTCGCCTGCCCAAAAACCTGTTCATCAAGTTTCGGGGTCAGAAACTCATTGCGGATGCGGTAGTTGATCTGCAACGGTATGTATACATCCACCTTATACTGCCGCACCTGGCGCCGCTGCACGATAAACCGGCCATATTCATTGTCGACGGCCATTGCGCCATCTAAATTTTCAGGCACGTCAGGTTGCGGCGTTATGGTATGGTCAGACCAGAAAACAATTTTTCCAGCGCGGAAAATGAAAACAGGATAATGGCTTTTCTCCAGTAGCTCCGAGAAGGAAACGGTGTTGTCGCCCAATACTGCTCCTAGCTCCCTGGTTTGTGCATCGGCATTGTCCAGGCATTGCTGTACCCGTTGGGATATTTTTTTTATCTCTTCTGCATGGCCTTCAGGGGCGGCTCCGGAAAATAGGATGTTATAGTGCAGCGCTGCAATAGCCGCAAAGCTTAAGAGCGATACCAGTAGAAAAAGAAATGAGGTGACTTTCCGGTTCAAAACAGCGCAGTTTATCCACGAATTTACATAATACGCGGCATAAGCGCTAATGTATCAAGAATCATGCTAAGGGTCGCTAGTTTATCGCCTGCCCTTGTAAGTGACTGAGAGGAATTACCTGATAAGGAATGAGAGGGAGCTGCTTTGCCTTTGAGAGGAAAAGGCAGGGAATTAGCGTAACAGCTTTGGAGAAAAAACATCGCAGCGGCACCCTCAGTTTGCATGAACTGCAGGAGGCCGCTGCGATATAAAATTAGTTTTTAGCCTCTTTTTTGCGGCTGTTCTTGTACCACAGGAAGCCTACGGTACCAATCAGCAAGTATGGAATGGCCATCAGGTAAAGTATACCTGTGTTCAAGCCCATGCCTACTTCATTATCGGCCTCTCCTCTACCGGTTCCCGCGTTAGACTCTACTGTGGCACGGCACATGGCGCACTGGCTGTAGGCATCTGTTGTGGCAATCAGCAGCATAAAGGCCATGGCTGTTGCCGCTAAAATTTTGCTTATTTTCTGTCTCATCACTCCTCTAACTATAATGGTAATAAAAAACTATGCGTAGTATGGTGATATCAATATATAAACCAGCACACCGGTTATTGCTACGTATAACCAAGTCGGAAACGTCCATTTAGAGATACGGCGGTGGCGCTTCAGTTGGTTCGTAATGCCAAAGTAAACTGACAGCAACACAAGCGGGACAATAACCACAGCTAAAACAATGTGTGTCAGAAGTATAAAATAGTAGATATACTTCAGTATTCCATCGCCGCCATACACGGTACGCTGCCCTAAAAAGTGGTATGTCACGTAAGATACCAGGAAAATAGCAGAAAGACCAAAAGCTGTTAGCATTGCGGCACGGTGCGCTTTGGTATTGCCCTTTTTAACGTTTACATACCCAATCACGAGGGTTATAGCCGTAAGGGAATTCAGGATGGCGTGGAAGCCTGGCAGATACGACACATCTATTCCGGGTGTGTGAGCCTTCGGCATAAAGAAAAGCACCGCCACCACTACCGGTATCACCACCGACAGCACTGCTATCAGTGAGAGTATCCGTTTATCCTTATTACTTGTGAGCTTATTTTCGTTTGCTGTATTCATCCAACAAGACGTTAATTTCTAATACCAATCGATCTACTTCTTCCGCGTCCGTACCATCATACACGCCCCGGATTTTCTTTTCTTTATCCACCAGCACCAGCTTGGTACTGGCCTCTATTCGATCCCCCTGCTTTTGGAATGGCTCATGATACCCCTCTGCGGCAAACGCAGCTAGTGTAGAGCTGTCGCCGGTAAGTAGGAACCACTTTTCTTTCTGCACGCCAAACTCCCTGGCTAATTCCGCTACAGCTTGATTTTGCTCTGGCGCCGCTATTCCAAAGGAAACAAGGTTGATCTGAGGATTGTTCTCGTAAGCTTCCTGCACTCTTACTAGCTGGGAGAAAACCCGCTGGCACGAATCGGCACAAGGCAGTGCAAAAAAACTCACTACTGTAATGCGCTCGGCAAGATCTGCTTGTGTAACCTTTTGGCCCTCCTGCCCTGTCAGGCTAAAGAAGGGAACTGTTTGAAAAACGGTGTCGCCGGCAGCGTTGTATACGACCTTACCGGCATCGTCCATCTTCGGGTAAAAGGTGTTTAGAGAAAAATGATGCGTGCCAAAGACACTGATAAATATAAAAACAAGAATAGGCACTAATAATAGGAATCCTAGTATTAGTGCCTTAACAGGTTTCATCAATGCTCTAAACTTATCTGAAGTAGTTCGTTATCGACTCGTAGTAATAGCTTCCCTCTGCCAACAGAGCTACCATCAGCCATACTACAAGTGCCAAGGGTATCAGTATAGACCACATCAACGTCTTTGTCTCGTGCTTCATGTGCATAAATTCTGCTACAATGTAGAACGCCTTGAAGATGGTGAGGATAATGAAGATAGCATTACGCGCTGTGCCTGCATCCATGGTAAAGGCAATAAGGAACTCTAGCGCTGTGATAGCTACAAGTATTACGAAAGTTCTCCAGATCGCCTTTGTCTGCGGTTTTGGAATCTCACCTGTCTGGTGAAAATTGTCTTCTGTATGATGGTGTGCCATATCCAGTGATGTATTTTTTAGATGCGTGCCCACCTTCATGGGCAGCACCGTTATATTTTGCTAATTGATTAGATCAGATAGAAGAATGTGAAAACGAATACCCATACAAGGTCTACAAAGTGCCAGTACAAGCCAATCTTCTCCACCATTTCGTAATGGCCGCGCTTCTGGTATACGCCGTTCACAGTGCTGATAAAGGCAATTAAGAGCAGTATCCAACCTGTGAAAACGTGCGTGCCGTGGAAGCCCGTGATGAAAAAGAACAGATCAGCGAACAAGGGCGGGCCATACTGGTTTACTGTAAGGTTCGCACCAAATACACGCGTTCCGTCAGCCAATAGCATGCCCTGATCAGTACCGGCTATAAAGTGAGACCACTCCCAAGCCTGGCAACCCAGGAAAGTTGCACCAAACAGGATTGTCCACAGCAGCCACTTCTGCACGTCATTCTTATCCATTCTATGGCCTGCCTCCACGGCAAGTACCATCGTCACGGAGCTTAGGATCAGGATCATGGTCATGAGCGCTACGAAGGCCAGCGGCAGGTCTACTCCGTGGAAACCAGGGAAAGCGTTGAATACTTTCTCCGGGATTGGCCACCACTCTGTTGAGAAAGTGAAAGCCTCTGCCTCTCCCGTGTAGGGCTTGTGTGCATGGCGAGCTAGTCCGTAAGTAATAAGAAAGGCACCGAAGGTAAAGGCGTCAGAGAGCAGGAAAAACCACATCATGAGTTTACCATAGCTCGCTTTCATCGGTTCATTGCCACCGTCCCATGTACCTGTGTTAGGTGCTTCCAGCGTAGTTGAAGTAGACATAGTTTATATAATGAAAAACGTGTTTAGTGATTTATTCTTAAGAAGATGTACAAATATACCCAAAGTCCGCCTAAAAAGTGCCAGTATACTGTACACAATTGTATACGCAGCATATTTTTAGAATGTACTTTATACTTCAGGCTGCTAAAATAAACAATTGCCACAAATACCAGCCCTGTAATCAGGTGAAAGCCGTGTACTCCGGTTAAAACATACAGAAATGAACCGGAAGGGTTACTTCCTGTACCTCCAAAATAGATATTATTCTGCACGAGGTCTACCCATCCGTACCATTGGCCTATCAGAAACGCTGTGCCTAACCCTAAGGTCAGGAGCAGCAATACCTTTAGCAGGCCAAGGTTATTGTTCTTCGCGGCATTATGCGCCAACTGCATGGTAACAGAGCTGAGCACGATCACAATTGTATTTACGAGAAGTATGGTCGGAAGCTCAAACTCAAGCCAATTCCCTTCTTCCCTTCTAACAATGTAAGCGCTTGTAAAGGCCGCAAACATCATGATTATACTTATGATTATCAACCACAGCGAAAACTTCAGCGGATGTAAGCCCGTTCTGCTGTCCTGATCGTTTATTTGAAAGTTAGCCATTGCCATTTTTTAAACTTTATCTAATACAAAGGCTATCTGCACAATCGGCAGATATAAAAAAGAACCAAACATGATGCTCATCGCAGCCTTTTTAGAGCAAGTGCGCATCAAATAAAAAGTCTGAGCTAAAAACAACACCCCGCATACAACAGCTATCATTGCTGAGGTTGTACCTGTCATGCCAAACTGCAGGGGCAGCAGGCTCAACGGGATCAGCACTAAGGTATAGCTCATGATCTGAATCGCAGTCTTTAAGTTTTTTCCGCCTTCCATGGGCAGCATCTTAAAGCCTGCTTTCTTATAGTCATCATCCAGCACCCAAGCAATTGCCCAAAAGTGCGGGAACTGCCAGAAAAACTGAATGCCAAACAGTATAATAGCTTCTACTTCAATAGCACCAGAAGCAGCGACCCATCCTATCAACGGGGGCATGGCGCCTGGTATCGCTCCTACAAACACGCAAATCGGGCTGATTCTCTTTAACGGTGTATAGATGAAGCCATACAAGACCATGGAAAGAAGCGAGAGCGCAGCTGTCAGTGGGTTAAAGTACCAGCTTAACAGCAGCGTTCCTGCCACTGCTAAGAACACGCCGTAGATGACCGCTTCAGACACCGACAGTCGCCCTGTTGGCAGCGGTCGCTTCGCCGTGCGTTTCATCATCTTGTCCAGATCTTTTTCCAGTATCTGATTGATGATGTTAGCCGAGCCTGTTACCAGGAGCCCGCCGAGCATGACAAGCGCTATTTCATACCACCTGCCATTAGGGTCTGCTAAAATAAAACCTATGGCACTAGAGAAAGCAACAGTTAAACTTAGCCGGAACTTTAACAGCTGAAAATATGCCGATGCTTTTTGAGCCATGGTAGAGTATTGCAGTAGTGCCTCAGACTTTGCTGTAAACATTAGTTATAAACAACTACTTGCGGGTTTGTTGCCTTTTTAGAGGCGTAATAGTAAATAATCAAAAGCTGAAAATGCACACCAAACAGAAGCGACGCTAGGGTAAGATGGAGCGGCTGCAAAACGGGCGGAATCGCAAAATACGCCATTAGTATGCCTATCACCACTTCTGCCCCAATAAAAAACAGCATTAGGTGTGTTAGATTGTGCAGACGCTCGTTGTTAAGCTTGTACAGCAGGATGGCGGCATAAACATGCAGGGCAACCAACACAATTGAGAACGACCGGTGTAAGTAGAAACTCATCCCGAGTTTGTCAATCCACGTTTCACGCTGCATCCCTCCCATCATAAATGCCACCAAATCTATCTCCTCGCGCACTTGCGTGCCTAACAGTATTTGTCCAAACGTTAGTATGGCCAGCGTCCACATTACGAGGTTCAGCTTCGCATCATACTTGATCGTGGAGCGGAAAGACTGCTTTTCGGCACGTGCTACCGCATACTGTAAAATTGCCACAATAACCAGCGCGAGCGCCATGTGTATGGTAATTGTAACCGGCAGAAGGTTGGTTGATACCACAATAGACCCCAGCCACCCTTGCACCCCGACAAGTATAAAACTTATCAGCGCCAGAAAAAACACTGGCTTATCTTCTTTCAGAAAAGGCACTGCATATACCAACGTCAGGAAGATCAGAATTCCGGTAAGCACTCCTACCAACCGGTTCAGGTACTCGATCCAGGTTTTGGTCACATTGAATTCAGTCTCCAGGTATTGGGTGGGATGAGAGAAAATAGTGTTGGAAAGCTCTGTAAAGCCCATATTATCCAGATAGCCAGCCAACTTTTGATTTTTCTCTATCCGCTTCTGTTTGTATACCTCCAGATAATCATCCGGTAATTGGCTAACATCAGTCGGAGGAACCCAATTGCCGAAACACTTTGGCCAGTCTGGACAGCCCATGCCTGACCCCGTACTCCGGACGATCCCTCCGACTAATATCAGGAAGTAAACAGTGAATACTGTTAATACTCCAACCTTTTTAAATCTTCTGTGAAAAGATTTGTTAGCCATTAAAAACGTTACTCAAAGTCTCTCTCACTTGGCAGGTTTGATGACTGCGTCTGTGAAAAAGGAACTGTCTGTGGAATATAATCTTCAGCGGCACCAGGCTTGCTGTAATCATATGGCCATCTGTAAACAGTTGGCACCTCTCCCGGCCAGTTTCCGTGACCTGGAAGCACAGGCGTAGTCCACTCTAGTGTGTTAGAATGCCATGGGTTCTCAGTAGCTCTTCTACCACGGAAGATGCTATAGATAAAGTTGAACAGGAAAACAAACTGCGCAGAGAAGCCCAGGATAGCTGCGATACTGATGAACGTGTTCAGGTCAGTAAAAATATTGAAGGTTTCAAAACCTGTCCAGTTGTAGTATCTTCTAGGGAAACCAGCGATACCGATGTAGTGCATTGGCATAAACACCAGGTAAACCGCTATAAACGTTGCCCAGAAGTGTACGAAACCAAGCTTCTCATCCAGCATACGTCCAAACATCTTCGGGAACCAGTGGTAAACGCCGCAGAACATACCGAAGAAGGCCGCCGCACCCATTACCAGGTGAAAGTGTGCTACCACAAAGTATGTATCGTGCAGCTGGATGTCAATGGCAGAGTTACCCAGGATAATACCAGTCAAACCACCAGAGATAAACAGGGACACAAATCCGATGGCAAACATCATGGCAGAAGTAAATCTTATGTTACCGCGCCAGATCGTGGCCAGCCAGTTAAATACCTTCACCGCCGATGGCACCGCAATAATCAGTGTCAGGAACATGAAGACCGATCCCAGGAAAGGGTTCATACCTGTTACGAACATGTGGTGCGCCCATACAACGAAGGACAGCACTGTAATACCGAACAGGGAGCCGATCATGGCTCGGTAACCGAAAATTGGCTTACGTGAGTTGGTAGCAATAACTTCTGATACCAGACCCATGGCTGGCATAATCACGATGTATACCTCCGGGTGGCCCAGGAACCAGAACAAGTGCTGGAACAGGATCGGGCTACCGCCTGTGTTGGTTAGCGCCTGTCCGGCGATATAGATGTCAGACAAGAAGAAGCTTGTTCCAAAGCTACGATCAAAGATCAGCAACAAGGCAGCTGAGAACAGCACTGGGAAGGCCAAAAGACCTACAATGGCAGTCAGGAAAAACGCCCAGATTGTCAGTGGCAGCTTTGTCATCGACATACCTTTTGTTCTCAGGTTGATAACAGTGGTGATGTAGTTAACACCACCCAGTAGCTGAGAAACAATGAACAGCGCCATAGAGATAAGCCACATGGTCATACCGCTGCCAGAACCCTGAATAGCCTCAGGCAAGGCGCTTAGCGGCGGATATACCGTCCAGCCACCAGCGGCAGGGCCTGTCGAAAGGAACAAGGAGAAGAACATGATAATGCTGGAGATGAAAAAGATCCAGAAAGAGAGCATGTTCATAAAACCGGAGGCCATATCGCGGGCACCGATCTGCAATGGAATCAGGAAGTTTGAGAATGTACCGCTTAGGCCTGCTGTCAGCACGAAGAATACCATGATGGTTCCGTGCATCGTTACCAGCGCCAGGTAAAACTCTGGGTTCAGCTTGCCGTTTTCAACCCAACCGCCCAGGATTGGCTCCAGAAACGTGAAAGTAGCTTCCGGCCAGCCCAGCTGCAGTCGGAACAGGATAGATAGGAAACCTCCGATAAAGGCCCACAATATACCCATGAACAGGAACTGCTTGGCAATAACCTTATGGTCTAGGCTGAAGATGTACTTCTGAAAAAAGTTTTGATCGTGATGATGATCATGTTCCTCATGAACGTGATGCACATCCTGGTTTATAGAAATATCTGTACTAGACATGATCAATAGGATTTAAATGCTACAACTCAGTTTTTACTTCTTCTGCCTTCTCCACCTGTGGGGCCTCAGCAACTGCTTGCTCAGCGTTCTCAGAAGTGAATTTAGCCAACACCTGCGGGTTCTGCTCCACAAACGGAGTCTGCTGCTCGAGCCACGCTTCGTAATCTTCCGGCTCGTCTACCACGATCACGTAACGCATAGCAAAGTGACCACGACCGCAAACCTCCGTACAAGCCAGCTCATACTTGAAGTCAGGGTTACCTGTCTCATTGGCCATTTCGTTGGTTGATTTGCTTGGCACGAACCAGAACTTGGTTGGCATACCTGGCACTGCGTCCATCTTCAGTCGGAAGTGCGGCATGTACACACTGTGGATCACGTCGCGGGAACGGATCTTCAGCAGTACCGGCTTTCCTTTCGGAACGTGAATCTGAAGCGGGTTAATGATGTCGTCTCTAGAAGCAGGATCACTGAAATCTACTCCAAGCTCATTTGTAGCGTCAATCAGGGTATGGCGGGCTACGCCAAGCTTGCCGTCGGGACCAGGGTAACGTACCATCCAGTTAAACTGCTTACCCATGATCTCGATCACAACGGCATCCTCTGGGGCAGCACTTGTGATTTTGGTCCATGTCTTCCAGCCACCAAATACTAACACTGCCATCACAACTGCCGGAATTATCGTCCAGATAATCTCCAACTTGTTGTTGTGCGGGTAGTAGTAGGCACGCTTGTCGTCTTTGTGCTGGTACTTGTACGAGTAGAAGAAAAGCAGCACTTGCGTGATGACAAACACAACACCGATGATGATCATGGTTGTCCAGAACAGGTTGTCTGTCCAGGCCCCATGTACTGAAGCAAGCGGAAGAGTCATGTCATCCCATGCGTCAGCAAAAGACCATGCGAAAGCTCCTCCACCAACGATCAGGAAAAGCAACAGCATGACGCTGTTTACACGGTTACTTGTTTTAGTTGTACCGGCCGCACGCTCCGTTGAACCCCGGAAGATGGAGGTTAGAGTCCCAATCCTGAAAAGCAGGAACAGGATGACCAGTAGAAGTATAATGGATAAACCAATGGCGATCGTAATCATTATATAACGCTTTTAGTATTGTCTCTAAACATGATGATGAACACTCTCCTCCAGGAACGGGTGGTTAACAGGCACCAGAGACGCTTTGGCAAGTCCTTTGGTGAAAGTTAGCAGGAACACGCCCAGGAACACCAGCGTAGTACCAATCTCGATGAAGCCAATGCCCGCATCTGTGCGCAACGTGCCTGGCATCATCATCAGGTAGAAGTCAAACCAGTGGCCAATCAGAATAGCAATAGTTACTATCTTCAGCATGATCATCTGGCGTTTCGCATCTCTTGTCATCAGAACAAGGAATGGGAATACAAAGTTTATAACAAGATTAAAGAAGAAGATCCAGGCAAAATGGCCTTCGTTTCCACCTAATCTGTCGATGAAATAGATTGACTCTTCCGGAATGTTGGCATACCAGTAAAGCAGGAACTGAGAGAACCAGATGTAGGTCCAGAAAATAGAGAACGCAAACACAAACTTGCCTAAGTCATGTATGTGATTAGCATTAACCATTTTCAAATAGCCGTTCTGCTTCAGGATGATTACTGTAAGCGTGATCGCAGCCAAACCTGATACCCACCAGCTGGCAAACACGTACCATCCGAACATGGTCGAGAACCAGTGTGTGTCGATTGACAGCACCCAGTCCCAGGCAGACGTAGAGGAAGTGATACCGAATACTACCAGGAACATGGCTGAGATGCGAATGCTCTTGTGGTAGTATGATGTGCCGCCGTTCAGGTCTTCGCTAAGCGATTGGTTTCTGAGCCACTTGGTAAACAGAATCCACAGACCAAAGTATACCACCATGCGGATCAGGAAGAACACTGTATTCAGATAACCTGACTTACCGGCGATGATTGGGTCGTAGCGTGGGTCGTTAACATCGTACAGGTACTCGTGCGTCCAATGGAAGATGTCGTGGCCACCGAACAGGAACACCAACAGCATCACGATACCACCGATCGGCAAATAGGAAGCCATTGCCTCCGGTATTCTTTTTACCAGTGCAGACCAGCCTGCATAAGCTACATACTGTACAGCAACGAAGAACGTACCAATCAGGGCGATGCCTGTAAAGTATACGTTATTCAGCCATAGGTTGACAAACAGGCGCTTCGTCCAGGAGGCAGCCTCATGCCCTGCGGCGGCAGCCTCACCGTGTCCTTCTGCATGATGCTCTGCTCCCCCGCCTGCGGCCATAAAAATGATACCTGCTATAAGTAAAACAACACCTACAGCTATCATCAGGAAAAACTTATTATTCGTTTTTCTGGAAATGATGAGTCTTTCTTCTGTCATTATCCTTTTATATTATGCCTTCGTCTTAATTATTTGGGGTTCCGGTTACAGGGTTCTCTGTTCCGGCCTCTGCAGCATCCTGTGCGGCTTCCTCAGAAGCATCCGTTGAAACGGCTGTCCCTGTCTCGCCTTTCTGCAGCTGTTGCACATACATCACAATTTTCCAGCGTTCCTCCGGGTTAACCTGTGAGCCGTGCGGCATCATACGTCCTCTTCCGTAAGTAATCACGTGGAAGATGTGACCAGCCGGCAACTCAGCCACACGGCCGGAAGTATAAGATGGAACACCTTTGAACTTCTGCCCTACCAGTCCTTGTCCGTCTCCTTCAGCACCGTGGCAAGGAGAGCAGAAACGGGTGAAGAGCACTTTACCTTCTGTAAGGTTCGCCTCTGTCAGTTGCAGAGGGTTTTTCAGTTCCTGTCCAGCCGCTTCAGCGGTGTTCTCTGATAAGTAAAGGTTGTACCCCATTTTGTTTCGGGCCACTGTTCCTTTTGCAGGCTCGCGCAGGTTCATACCTGCCGGGTTAAACTTGTTCTCTTTTATTTGAGAATATGGATCCAGCGGAATGGAATGGTACATATCCGGAGCATATTCCAACCCAGGATCCTGCTCATTGCTACAGGAGATAAGCGCTGCAGCTGAGAAAAGTATAGCAGAGGCTTTAAAGCCTATTTTAGTAAGTCTTTTCATTATTTTACTACCTCCTTCTCATTAACTTCTATGGCACCGTTAGAGCGAAGCAGGTCATTAAGAGCATCCATGTTGGTTACTCCGTCTTTCACTTCTATCGCCATCACGAATTTATCGTCTGTAGAGCGTTTGTCGAACACGTTCACTTTCAGCGAAGGCTTTAGCCTGGACACGATAAAGAACGTAATTACCATGCTGAAGGCACTGCAGAGTACGGTCAGCTCAAATGTTACCGGAATAAAAGACGGTATGGCAATGTGCGGCTTACCGCCAATGATCATCGGCCAGTCAAAGCCTAGCATCCAAATCTGCATCCATAAGGCGAACGACATACCGAAGAGGCCACCGAAGAAAGCAACTATAGGAAGTCTTGAACGCTTTATACCTAACACATCATCAATTCCGTGCACAGGGTATGGAGAAAATACATCGTAAATTTTGGTACCGGCTGCGCGGATATTCTCGATGGCTGTTAACAGCACATCTTCATCATCATAAATACCTAGAACAAACTTCTTATTCATTGTGATGTCTATTAGTGTTCAAACCCTTTTCAGTAGCGTGCATTGTAGCAGCATGCCCGTGGTGCTTCACTTCTGAAGAAGACTTCAGAATTGCTTTCACTTCGGCCATGTTTATTACTGGGAAAAATTTACAGAACAACAGGAACAGGGTAAAGAACAATCCTATTGTGCCAACATATACACCGATGTCGATAATGGTTGGAGAGAACATGGCCCACGAAGAAGGCAGGTAGTCTCTGTGAAGCGAGGTTACGATAATCACGAATCGCTCGAACCACATACCAATGTTCACGAAAATGGAGATGATGAACGTTGCCGTTAAGCTTCTTCTGATCTTTCTGATCCAGAACAGCTGTGGCGTAATCACGTTACACGTCATCATGGACCAGTAGGCCCACCAGTAAGGACCGAAGGCACGGTTGATGAAGGCATACTGCTCATACTCTACGCCTGAGTACCAGGCAATGAAAAACTCTGTCGTATAGGCGATACCCACGATAGAGCCTGTCAGGATGATTACCTTGTTCATCGACTCCACGTGCTCCAGCGTGATGTAATTTTCCAGGAAGAAAACCTTTCTGGTAATAATCATCAGCGTCAGTACCATGGCGAAGCCGGAGAAGATCGCACCTGCCACAAAGTATGGAGGGAAGATCGTGGTGTGCCAGCCTGGGATTACGGACGTTGCAAAGTCCATGGATACAATGGTGTGTACTGAAAGTACCAGTGGCGTTGCCAAACCAGCCAGAATCAGCGATACCGTTTCGTAACGTGACCAGGCTTTAGCCGAGCCAGTCCAACCCATAGAAAGCACAGCGTACGCTCTTCTGGCAATTGGTCCGGTTGCTCTGTCGCGGATGGTCGCAAAGTCTGGAACCAAACCGATGTACCAGAAAACCAGTGATACGGAGAAGTATGTGGAGATCGCGAATACGTCCCAAAGAAGCGGCGAGTTAAAGTTTACCCAAAGCGAGCCGAATGTGTTTGGCAAAGGCAGTACCCAGTAAGCCAGCCAAGGGCGGCCCATGTGCAGTACCGGGAACATCGCGGCGCAAATTACGGCGAAGATCGTCATCGCCTCAGCTGCACGGTTAATGGAAGTTCTCCACTTCTGGCGGAACAGCAGGAGGATAGCCGAGATCAGTGTACCGGCGTGACCGATACCTACCCACCACACGAAGTTGGTGATGTCCCATGCCCAGCCTACTGTTTTGTTAAGGCCCCACTCCCCGATACCGAACCAAAGTGTGCGGTATACTGAGTAGATAAATATAGCTAAGCCAACCAGTGCAACGGCAAGGGCAGCTGCCCAACGTGCGTTGGGCTTCGCCTCCACTTGTCTGCAGACATCTTCAGTGATGTCGTGGTAAGTTTTCCCCCCCGTTACAAGAGGCTCTCTTATCGGAGATACATGCTGCATATTGCTCTCAGTATTTAAAGTTAAGCTAAGTTTCTAATTTTAGTCAGGTACGTTACGTTTGGCTGGGTGTTAAGCTCTTCCAGTACGTGGAAGGCGCGCTCACCCTGCTGACGCGCAAGAACCTTAGAGATACGGCTTTCCGGATCCTTCATGTCACCGAACACAATGGCCTCTGTCGGGCAAGACTGTGCACAGGCTGTTACGATCTCTCCATCTTTCGGTCTTCTGTTCTCACGCTTCGCCTCCAGCTTACCAAGCTGCACACGCTGCACACAGAAAGAGCATTTCTCCATCACACCTCTGGCACGTACGGTCACGTCTGGGTTCAGCACCATCTTACCAAGGTCATTGTTCATCGGCTCGTTAAACCCGAACTTGTCGTTGTTCGCGTAAGCGAACCAGTTAAAGCGACGCACTTTGTAAGGGCAGTTGTTTGCGCAGTAACGTGTACCAACGCAACGGTTGTACGCCATCTGGTTCAGGCCTTCGGAGCTGTGCATGGTTGCAGCCACCGGACAAACCGTTTCGCACGGAGCGTGGTTACAGTGCTGGCAAAGCATCGGCTGGAAGATCACAGACGGGTTATCTGCCGGATGCTCCATTGTCGCGTAGTCTTTCTCCTCGTGCTCTCTTGCGCTGTAGTATCTATCGATACGCATCCAGTGCATTTCACGACGGTTCAAGATCTCAGCTTTACCAACTACAGGAATGTTGTTTTCGACGTTACAGCTCATGGTACAGGCACCGCAGCCTATACATGAGTTCAGGTCGATCACCATTCCCCAGTGGTGGTTCTTATACTCGTAATCGTCCCAAAGAGAGATAGTGGCAGGCTTGGCAGGCCCCTCATGGGTAGCCAGCCTTACATACTCCGTTACTTCCTTAGGATTCTCTTTATACTTCGCTAGTGTGTTCTCTTGCACCACGATACGGTCCATGATCGTGTGGTGCGTCTGCGTTTGGGCGATAGGAGAAGTAGCATTTGTTTTCTCCAGCTTTACACCGCTGGTATACAATACCACATCATCTGCTACCGTTGCAATAGGGAAAGCATTTGCACCTAATCCTTTTGCCACCGGCATAGTGTCCAGTTCGCGGCCGTAGCCCATGGCGATAGCCACAGTGCCTGGCGCTTGGCCTGGCTGTACCAGGGCTGGCAGCTCAATGCTTTCGTTGTTGGCAAATGTTACCTTCAGCACATCACCCTGCACTACACTCATTTCCTCTGCCATCTGGCGAGGCATGGCAACATAGTTACCCCACGTAGCCTTAGAAACCGGATCTGGCAGCTCCTGCAGCCATGGGTTGTTCGAGAACTCACCCGCTCCAATGCTCACTTTCTCATAAAGAACGGCCTCAATAGCGCTTGGCTGAATTTTCTTAACAGAAGCTGTGCTTGCAGCTGCAGTGCTGGATTTCACCTTCAACAGGCTCGTACCGTTCTCAAGCACGCCGTCGTGCACCGCTTTCTCCCAGAACTTGTTGAAGTCGCCGCTTGCCACTGATCTCCAGTTGCTACGAATATACTCATAGAAGTCAGTCTTCTGATCGCTCCACACCAGCAGACTGTCCTGCATCTGGCGTGTAGTGAAGATCGGGCTGATGGCTGGCTGCGCCAGGCTCAGGAAGCCTTTCTTAGGTTCAAAGTCGTTCCAGGACTCCAGGTAGTGGCTGTCTGGTGTAATGAAGTCAGCCAGTTTAGAAGTTTCCTCCACTCTGTCAGCGAAAGATACTTTCAGGCCAACTTTCTTCAGGCCGCTCACGATTTTAGCAGACAGCGGGTGGTTGTAAACCGGGTTGGCATTGTAGAAGAACACGGCCCCTACAGAACCTGCGTTCATCTCGTTCACCAGGCGGATCATATCCGCATCACTTCCCTGCTTCACATAGTATGGCGCAGCGGTATCGATTGTAGAGCCTTCAGCACCCAAGGCGCTGTTAATCGCTTTTACCATCGCCTGTATGCCTGGGTCGTTTGACCCTGACACCACCAGCGCTTTGCCGTTATTCGCTTTCAGCTCCTTTACAGCTGCAGCCAACGCTTTCGCACTGGCTCCAGGGCCAGAGGCCGCTCCGCCGCCCGTGATGGCATTGTACAGCGCCTTCACCAGGTCAGCCTCCTCAGAAGGCTTGATAGGCACACGTACGTCTGCGTTTGAACCAGTCAGCGACAGCATGGTCTCAAACTGATAGTGACGCGACATAGCCGGGCTATCCGGATTTAATTTTCTTGTCTGGATGTACTGCTTAGCAAACGGAACCGGAGCAACCCATGTGCCCAGGAAGTCGGCGTTGATGCCCACAATAACATTTGCTTTACTGAAGTCATACCCTGGTATAACGCCGCCGTTTGCCTGCAGCAGTCCTGAGGCAGAGTTCGGGTCATACGTTACGTGCTCAAAGTTAGAGAAACGGCTTCCGAACTCGTCGATCAGCTTCTTGGTGGATGGGCTGATGATAGTTGTAGAAACAAAGGCCACTTTGCCGTTCACATTGGCTAAGCGAGACTTGATCTGCTTATCCACGTCCTCCCATTTCGCCTCTTTCTCGGCAGCCAGTGGGTAGCGCAGACGGTTGATGTCATACAGCCCCAGCAGAGAGCCTTGTGCTTTTGAGCTTGTGCCCAGCGGGGTTAGCGATGAGCTTGGGTTTGGCTCGATTTTAATAGGTCTTCCTTCACGTGTTTTTACCAGAATGCTGTTGTAATCACCGTTTAGGAAAAAAGTAGAAGCATACCAGTTTGCAGTGCCTGGCTCTACGTCTACCGGCTTGTTCAGGTATGGGATAGCCTTTCTCACTGGCGCTTCGCAAGAGGCCAATGACACGGCAGCCATACTAAAGCCTAATAATTTAAGGAAGTCGCGGCGGTGAGTTTTGCCATTTGAAGACGACTCTCCCCCTTCCACTTCATTAACCGGCAGGAATTCTGGAAACTCATTGTGAGCATGCTTTGCGAATTCCGGAGCGTTCTCCAGCTCCTCAATTCCTTTCCAGTATTTTATTCTGTCTTGCATATTATATCTAGAAAACTCGACTACTTATTTGAAAAAGGGTTATTAGTAGTGGCACTTAGAACACTCTGTACCACCATTGGAAGCCACGGTAAATGCTCCTTTAGAAGAGGCGTCATGAAGCTCTACTAACTTATCATAGTACTCATTGCCTTCCGTATTCAGAGGAGTTTCGCGGTGACAGTCAATACACCAGCCCATGGTAAGCGGAGAGTACTGGTATACTACCTCCATCTCCTGGATAGGTCCGTGACAGGTCTGGCACTCAATGCCACCCACTTTGGTGTGCTGTGAGTGGTTAAAGTATGCCAGGTCCGGCAGGTTATGGATACGCACCCACTGGATCGGCTCATTACGCTCTATAGCCTTGTAAATCTTCTGGATCTCAGCAGACTCAGTTTTAATCTGGCTATGGCAGTTCATACAGATGTTAGCTGAAGGAATGCTGGCGCTTCTGCTCTTGTACACAGTAGAGTGGCAGTAGTTACAGTCGATCTGGTGATCGCCGGCATGCAGCTTATGAGAGAAAGCGATCGGCTGCTTTGGCTGGTACCCTTGCTGAATACCGATACCCATTACTTTATCTATACTTAAATCAACCAGCACCACCACAAAGATCAGCAGCACCAGTGCGCGAACAGCCTTAGACTTGTATACTTTAGAGAAGTCAAAGCGCTGGTTCACCACCTCTGTGTCATACTCGTTCAGCGTGCGGTTCTTGTTCAGGTAGTTTTTCAGAAGCGATGTGATCAGCAACAGCGTCACCACCAGCACGATCAGCACAATAATCAGCACCACCAGCACGATATCCAGGTATCCGCCGATAGCGCTAGCTGCGCCAACCGCCTCTGTTCCAACGCTCTCGCCTGCCGTTACTCCTTCGGGGCCAGCTGCCGGAGCAGATGTCACACCCTGACCAGAGGAGATATAAGCCAGAATAGACTTGATCTCGTCATCAGAGAAAGCAAAAGAAGGCATCGCCTGCTTGTTGAACTCGTTATAAATCGCTACCGCGTCGGCATCGCCAGACTGGATAAGCGCCTGTGAATTTTTCACCCACTTGAGCAGCCATGCCTCGCTGCGTCTTTCTGTCACACCCTGCAAACCAGGACCAACAATCACATCAGACCCTGCCGAGTGGCAAACAGCACAGTTGTTTTTGAACAGAGACTCTCCTGCCGAAATTACCGCAGGGTCTCCCGTCGAAGCCTCCGCACCAGCAGTAGCTCCCGGGTCAACCCCTTTTGTAGCCACATCCGCCTGCTCACTGGCTCCCTCTTGAGCAAGAGCACCAAATGACACCACCAGGGACAACAGGAAGGCGCAGAAAAATCTTGATTGAGTTTTGAGTATACAGCTAATCATAGCCAAGATTACGTGTGTTTAGTATATGATATGGAGAATTTACTTTACGGGCACAAATCTACTATGCGAAATCCATTAATCAAACATAATAAGTTTATTATTTCCCCCTCCCGGCACTCCCTCTCCTACTCTACTCTTTAACACCCAATAATGCCCTTCCCGATGGTTTTATGGCGCATTTATTTATATTCATTCTAAATAAAAGCTGCTTTTCAGCAATTTTACCCAAACAGGAAAAGTTACAATTACTCCTGTTATCGCACCATATATTCAGCATTGTCTTGCTGCATATTATCAGTGCTATTCTCCCTAATCTTGAGGACTTTCTAAGCTCCTTTTTTGCCTGTCACCTGAGCGGCACCACCCGCCCTTCTTTGTACCTATATATATAAGTATAGCGCCCTGCCCTTGCCTATCACCCGGCCCATGATCATGTATAGTGACTGCTTGCGCTACCTATTCAGCTCCATTCACTCTTTTTACTGCAGCAAAGTATTGCTATTGAGAAAGAAACAACATACCTTTGCAGGCTAAATTTATAACCATAAATCGAACCGATGGAATTGAGAAATTACGAAACTGTCTTCATCCTGACTCCGTTGCTCAACGAGACTCAGATGCAGGAAACGGTCGAGAAGTTCAGAGAGGTGCTAAAGGAAAATGGCGCCGACGTTATCCACGAAGAAAACTGGGGTCTTCGCAAATTGGCTTATCCAATCCAGAAGAAGTCTACAGGTTTCTATCACCTGATCGAGTTTAAGGCACCTACTAACGTAGTAGACGCGCTTGAGCTGGCTTATCGCCGTGATGAAAAAGTAGTTCGTTTCTTGACAACTGCCCTTGACAAGCACGCTGTGGCTTACAACGAGCGCAGAAGAAACGGCGAGTTCAAATCACAAGCTAAAAAAGAGGAGGTTAAAGGATAATGAGCTTAGTTAACGAAAGAGTACACAAACAAGAGAACCGTCAGAAATACTGTCGTTTCAAGAAGAGCGGTATCAAGTATATCGACTACAAGGATGGCAACTTCCTGCTGAAGTTCGTGAACGAGCAGGGCAAGATCCTTCCTAGAAGACTGACAGGTACTAGCCTGAAGTTCCAGCGCAAAGTGTCTCAGGCTGTGGCCCGTGCAAGACACCTTGCCATTTTACCTTATGTAACGGATTCTTTAAAATAAGGAGGTCGAACGATGGAAGTAATACTTAAAGACGACGTTAAAGGCCTCGGCTACAAGAACGATATTGTTGAGGTAAAACCAGGATACGGCCGTAACTACCTGATCCCGCAGGGGCTGGCAGTTATCGCTGACAAATCAAGCAGAAAAGTAGTAGCTGAGAACATCCGTCAGGCTGCGCACAAAGCTGAGAAGATCAAGAACGACGCGCAGGAGCTGGCTAACAGCATCGGCGACATCACACTGGAGCTTCCTGCTAAAGTGGGTGAGACTGGCAAGATCTTCGGTTCAGTAACCACCCTGCAGCTTTCTGACGCCCTGAAAGCAAAAGGATTTGACGTAGACCGTAAGCGTATCTCTTTTGACCAGGACGTGAAAACTGCTGGCGAGTATACCGCTACCCTGAACCTGCACAAAGAAGTGAAGCACCAGGTTAAGTTTAACGTGGTGGCTGAATAGTCATTCTGAAAAGACTACTACCAAAGCGTCCTGCCCCACCGGCAGGACGCTTTTTTTTGCCATATTGCACCGTATACAACAAGTATAACAGCAGAAGCTATGTTCCGGACAGAAGTTAAAGTGGCGCAAACCGACCTCGACCTGAGCCTGCAGGACAAGGTGCTGACCGTTGGTTCGTGCTTTGCCACTGTGATAGGCGATAAACTGCAGCAGCACAAGGTGGATGCTCTGGTAAACCCCTTCGGCACTTTGTTTAACCCACTTTCTGTCTGCTCGCTGTTATCGGCGGCGGCGAAAGATACCGGCAAGTATAGTCCGGAGTTGGTGCAGCGCGACGGCATTTGGTACGCGTATGACCTGCACTCATCCCTCTCCAGCCCACATAAAGAAGAGCTGCTGCAGTTAGTGCAAAGCCGGATGCAGGAAACAAAAGCGCAGCTGCAGCAGAGCTCCCTCCTGGTCATCACACTAGGCACCGCCATCGCTTACCGGCTACGGCAAACCGGCGAGGTAGTAGCTAACTGCCACAAGCTACCCGCCAGCCTCTTTGAGCGTGTGCTGCTGCCCATCGGGGAAATGCAAACTGCCTTTGAGCAAATGCTGGACCATCTGAAGCAGGCGAACCCTTCGCTGAAAGTGATCCTGACCGTGAGCCCGGTGCGGCATATAAAGGAAACGATAGAGCTGAACAGCGTGAGCAAGGCCAGTTTACGGGTGCTGTGCCACCAGCTGCAGCAGGCGCACGAGGAGGTTTTATACTTTCCGGCGTACGAAATCATGATGGACGACCTGCGCGACTACCGCTTTTACAAAGAAGACATGCTGCACCCTTCCGCCCTGGCCGAAGACTACATTTGGCAGAAGTTTGTAGACGCCTGCTACGCGCCTGCTTTCCGGCAATTTATGCAAGAATGGGAGAAACTGCAGCGAGCCGTGGCGCACAGGCCTTTCCACCCCGAGGCCGAGGCGCACCAGCAGTTTGTGCAGCGCACGCTGCAGCAGCTACAGGCACTGGAACAGAAGTATAACATCAAGGCAACCCAGGAAAAAGAATCCCTCCGGCAGCAGCTGCTGCCCAAGCCGTAGCCCGCCTAAAACACTTTTGCCTGGCTGGTGCGTAAACCAAACCACACAAACCTACAAATGGCACCGTGGTTATACTTGCAGACGAAGGTTTATACTTTTAAATCCTGCAAGTATGGCCGTTGTTAACCACTTGACGCTATGGCAGAGAAGAACAGAGAACCGAACAGGCTTATACATGAAAGCAGCCCTTACCTGTTGCAGCACGCCTACAACCCTGTAGACTGGCACGCTTGGGGCGACGAGGCGCTACAGAAGGCAAAGCAGCAGGACAAACCCATACTGGTAAGCATTGGCTACGCCGCCTGCCACTGGTGCCATGTCATGGAACGGGAGGCGTTTGAGAACACCAAAATCGCCCAGGCGATGAACCGGCATTTTGTGTGCATCAAAGTAGACCGCGAAGAGCGCCCCGACGTGGACGCGATTTATATGGACACGCTGGCGGCCATGGGCATACAGGGCGGCTGGCCGCTCAATGTTTTCCTGACGCCCGAAGCCAAGCCCTTTTACGGCGGCACCTACTTTCCGCCGAAGCAGTGGGAGGCGCTACTTACCAGCATAGCCGAGGCTTACCAGAAAAACAGAGCAGACCTCGACGCCTCTGCCGAGCAGTTTGTGGCACACCTGAACCTGAGCGAGCTGGAGAAGTATGGTTTAAAGCAGCCGAACTACCATGTGCTGGAGGACGATTTCAAGCTGATCGGGCACAACATCAGCCGGAACTTTGACAAGCGGTACGGGGGCATGGGCCAGGCGCCTAAATTCCCGATGCCCTCCAACTACCTGTTCCTGCTGCGCTACCTTCACCACACCCAAGACCAAACGATCCAAAACCACATCAACCTGACGCTGCGGGAAATGGCCTACGGCGGCATTTACGACCAGATAGGCGGAGGCTTTGCGCGCTACTCTGTGGATGAGCAGTGGCTGGTGCCGCATTTCGAGAAAATGCTGTACGACAATGGTCAACTGGTAAGTCTGTACGCGGAGGCTTACCAGGCCACGCACGAGGCGCTGTACCATGATGTGGTGTTTGAAACCATAGCCTTTGTGGAGCGGGAACTGATGAGCCCCGAAGGAGGCTTCTACTCCTCGCTGGATGCAGACAGCGAGGGCGAGGAAGGCAAATTTTATACCTATACCAAAGATGAACTGCACACTGTTTTAGGTGACGAGGAGCCCCTATTCTCAAAATATTACCACGCCACCGCCACCGGCAACTTTGAGCATGGCCGCAACATCCTGCACCGCCGCATCCCGGACGAAAAGTTTGCCGAGGAAAACGAGCTGGAGCAGGACGTGCTGGAGGAGATGGTGCGCGACTGGAAACAAAAGCTCATGCAGGTACGCGCCCAACGCACCCGCCCGGCCCTCGACGACAAGATCCTGACCTCCTGGAACGCGCTGATGCTAAAGGGGCTGGCGGATGCTTATTATACGTTCGGGAACAAGCATTTCTTAGAGCTGGCCCTGAAAAACGCGGCTTTTATACTTGACAACCTAAAGAAAGGCGACAGGCTCTACCACAACTACAAACAGGGCAAGGCCACAATAACGGGCTTCCTGGAAGACTATGCGCTGCTGATCCGGGCGCTGCTACGCCTGTATGAAGTAACGTTTGACGAGAAATGGCTCCTGGAGGCCAAACAGCTGGCGGATTATACCTTGGATAATTTTCTGGATGAGGCGGAGCGGCTCTTCTTCTTCACCGATAAGAACGCCGGCAAACTGGTAGCCCGCAAAAAAGAGATCTTCGACAACGTTGTTCCCTCCTCCAACTCGGTTATGGCCACCAACCTGCACCTGTTAGGTTTATACTTTGATGAAGGCCGCTACGCGTTGCTTTCTGATGAGATGCTGGCGCGGGTAAAGGAGCTGTTACTAAAAGAGCCGTCTCACCTGAGCAACTGGGCCTCTTTATACTTCCAGAAGCTAACGCCCACCGCCGAGGTAGTGATTGTGGGTCCCAAAGCCCCGGAAATGCGCGCAGAGCTTACCTCCTTTTACCTGCCCAACGTTGTGCTGGCCGGCGCCACCGAGGCCACCCAAAGCAGGCTGCCGCTGCTGCACGACAGGCCCGCCATCAACGGAAAAACCACCGTGTACGTGTGCTATAACAAAACCTGTCAGTTGCCGGTGCATACGGCCGCCGAGGCGCTGAAACAGCTAAGGGACGCCGAGCTGCCGCCGAAATTCCCTACGCTATAGTTCGTTTATTGCCCAGCTTATACTTTTATCATTAGCCTCAGTGCTTTCTACTGTGCCGGCTAGTGTGTAAATTAGAGGCGTAAACTAACTAATTTCCAACCTACTGATGACGAAACGTACCTATCTGAGTATGGTACTGGCCGCTGCGCTATTGCTCCCTTTCGGCGCGGCACATGCTCAGGAAAAAAAGAAAGAAGACGAAAAGTGGCAGGTAAATGCCGCCCACGGTCCTCAGAAAGAAATCACCTTTACCACCGACGAAGGCACCTGGATGAGCGTGGACGTAAGCCCGGACGGCAAAGAGATCGTTTTTGACATGCTCGGCGACATCTTTATCATGCCTATCTCGGGTGGCAAGGCTAAAGTGTTGCGCAGTGGCCGCCCCTACGAGGTACAGCCGCGCTTCAGCCCCGACGGCAAGTATATCTCCTTCACGTCGGATGCCGGCGGCGGCGACAATATCTGGGTGATGAAGCGCGATGGCTCAGAGGCCAAGCAGATCACCAACGAGAATTTCCGCCTCCTGAACAACGCCGTCTGGACACCGGACGGGGAATACCTAATTGCGCGCAAGCACTATACCAACACCCGCTCTCTGGGCGCCGGCGAGATGTGGATGTACCACCGCACCGGCGGCACCGGCGTGCAGCTAACCAAGCGCAAAAACGACCAGCAAGACGCCGGGGAGCCCTTTGCCTCGCCGGACGGCAAGTATGTATACTTCTCGGAGGACATGAGTGGCGGCTCTACGTTTGAGTATAACAAAGACCCTAACGGCCAGATCTACGTCATCCGCCGCGTGGACCGCCACACCGGGGAGATTGACAACGTGATTACCGGCAACGGCGGCTCGGTGCGCCCTGTGCTGAGCCACGACGGCAAGTATGTGGCTTTTGTGCGCCGGGTGCGTACCAAGTCGGTGCTGTTTGTGCACGACCTGAGCACCGGCGAGGAGTGGCCGATTTACGACGAACTGAACCACGACCAGCAGGAGGCCTGGGCCATTTTCGGCGTCTATCCATACTTTTCCTGGACGCCTGACAACAAGAACATCGTGTTCTGGGCTGGTGGCAAGATCAACAAAGTGAATGTGGCGACGCGAGAAGTGGCCAACATTCCGTTTGAGGCCACTGCCACACACTACCTGACCGAAGCCGTGCGCCACGACCACAGCAAAGACGGAGGCATTGCGCCAAAAGCCTTCACGGCCAAAGCCATACGCCATGCCGTTACCTCGCCGGACGGTAAAACGCTGGTATTTAACGCGGCCGGCTACATCTATAAAAAGGATTTGCCGAACGGCAAGCCGGAGCGCATTACACAAGGCCGGGACTTTGAGTTCTATCCTTCCTTCTCGCCGGATGGCAAGTCAATTGTCTATTCCACCTGGAACGATGATAACTTCGGGGCGCTCTACAAGCTCGACATCCGCAGGAAAAACCCCAAACCGACAAAGCTGACGACAGAGAAAGGCTTTTACACAGAGCCAAAGTTCTCGCCGGACGGCAAGTATATTGTGTACACCAAAGAGGGCGGCAACAACCACATGGGCTATGTGCACGGCAAGCACCAGGGCATTTACTATATGCCGGCCAGCGGAGGCAAGGCAACGCTGGTGCAGGAGCATGGCGCGTCTCCCCTGTTCAACGCTACCTCCGACCGCATTTTCTATACCGGCTATGAAGGCGGCAAGTATGCGTTTAAGAGCGTAGACCTGAACGGCAAGAATGAGCAGACGCATTATACTTCCAAGTATACCGATCAGTTTTACCCAAGCCCGGACAACAAGTGGATCGGCTTTGTGGAATTGTTCAATGGCTACATCGCTCCGTTTACCGCCAACGGCTCCGGCCTGGACCTGAGCGCCGACACCAAAGCAGTTCCGGTGGCCCGCTTTACCCGTGACGCCGGCACCAGCATCCACTGGTCAGCCGATAGCAAGAAGGTGCATTGGGTGCTGGGCGACGAGTACTTCTCCAACGACCTGAAAGACCGCTTTGCCTTTGTTCCGGGTGCCCCGGAAGAGCTTCCGGCCGTAGACACGACAGGCACTAAGATCGGGCTGGAGCTGAAAACGGATGTGCCGGAGGGCAAAGTAGCCTTCACCAACGCCCGCATCATCACCATGAAAGGCGATGAGGTGATTGAAGGAGGCACGATTGTAGTGGAAGGCAACCGCATTGTGGCTGTAGGCAAGGACGTGAACGTGCCGAAAGACGCCAAAGTGGTGGATGCAGCCGGTAAAACCATTATGCCAGGCATTGTGGATGTGCATGCGCACCTAGGCACTTTCCGGTTGGGTATGAGCCCGCAGAAGCAGTGGTCATACTTTGCCAACCTGGCCTACGGCGTTACCACCACCCACGACCCGTCTTCCACTACCGAAATGGTGTTCAGCCAGTCGGAGGCCGTGAGGTCAGGAGCGATGGTGGGGCCGCGCATTTTCTCTACGGGTACCATCCTGTATGGCGCCGACGGTAACTTTAAGGCCGTGATCAACAGCCTGGACGATGCCCGCTCGCACCTGCGCCGCCTGAAAGCGGTGGGCGGTTTCTCGGTGAAGAGCTATAACCAGCCGCGCCGTGAGCAGCGCCAGCAGGTAATTGAGGCCGCCCGCGAACTGGACATGAGCGTGTACCCGGAGGGAGGCTCTACCTTCTTCCATAACATGACGATGGTGCTGGACGGGCACTCTGGCGTGGAGCACAACCTGCCGGTGGCCCCGCTTTACAAAGATGTGCAGGAAGTATGGAAAGCCTCTAAGGTTGGCTACACCCCTACCCTGATCGTGAACTACGGCGGCAACTCAGGCGAGTACTACTGGTACCAGAAGAGCAAAGTATGGGAGAAAGAGCGCCTGCTGAAGTTTACGCCACGCTCTGTTATAGATGGCAGATCCCGCCGCGTAACGCTGGTGCCCGACGAAGAGTATGAGAATGGCCATATCGCCACCTCCAAGGCAGCCAAAGTCCTAACCGACAACGGCGTGAAAGTGAACCTGGGGGCACATGGCCAGCTACAGGGACTGGGAGCGCACTGGGAGCTGTGGATGCTGCAGCAAGGCGGCATGACCAACCACGAGGCGCTGCGGGCCGCCACGCTGAACGGTGCGGAATACCTGGGCATGGGCACTGAAATAGGCTCTCTGGAAGCAGGCAAGCTAGCCGACCTGATTGTGCTGGACGCTAACCCGCTGGAGAACATCCGTAACTCGGAGCAGGTAAAGTATACCATGATCAACGGCCGCCTGTATGATGCCGCCACCATGACCGAGCTTGGCAACTACGATAAGAAACCGGGCAACTTCTGGTGGGAGAACAACAAGTATGCCTCTGCTTTTGATTGGCACGAAGGCACCGATACCCGCCTGCAAGGCATTGCCGGCGAACACTGCGTTTGCCGCCAATAAACCTGCATACTAAGTATAAAAAAAGCGGCTGCTCCAGCGATGGGGCAGCCGCTTTTTTATACTTTCGTTGGTGCGCTATTCTGTCAACCAGCCCTTTGGGAGAGCCCTTTTCAGGATGTTTCGGATAGATTTCTTGTGATGTTAGCAAAGATAGCTCTAGCTTTTAGTTAACAGCATCAAGGTAGAATTCAACTGCCAATTTTTGCTGCCGCTAGAGGGAAGGGGCAAGCTACTGTTACTGCTGAGCAGTTAGCTTGATGCTTCAGTTCTTGAGTGTTTACCAGCCGCCACGGCGCTTACCGCCACCCAGGATACCGCCCAGCAAACTGCCTAGTCCGCCGGACCCCATGCTGCTGTAGCCCCTGCGTCCGTTCAGCCCGCCAAGTATAGATACGATAGAGCCCAGGCCACCGGTACTTCTGCCCATCATGCCGCCGCCCATCATACCGCCACCAAGCAATCCGCCCAGCAAACCACCCATCATGCCACCGCCATACCGGCTTCTTCTGCGGCCGCCCATCATTTTGGCCAGCACAATGGGCGCCAGTATACCCAGCATGCCCTGCACCATCTGCGGGGAGATACCGGCATTCTTAAACATATCGCCAAAACCGTTCTTGTTCAGGAAACTTTGTGAGGTAGGGTCTTCGCCCTGCTGCTGCGCCTCCCCGGCTTTGTTCACATACTCCTCCAGCAGGCTGTATTGCTTGTGGTCTACGCCCAGGTAAGTGGCAATTTCTTCAATGCGCTGCTGCTCTTCCTGCGTATACTTTCCGTCGGATTTGGCAAAGCTGATGATGTCGGTGACGAGCGAGAAACGGAGGGTGCTGTTCTTAAGCACATCCATGCACTTCTGCAAGCTGATCTGCGAGGGGTTCTTTGCCACCTGCTCCACCTCCTGCCGCAGGTTCTCGGGCAGTTCGGCCGCCTCCCCCATCATATCCAGAAACTCCAGCTCCTCATCCGAGGCGTTTCCGTCGGCAGAGGCCATGGTGGCGAGCACGCAAAAGTAGGCGCCTTTCTCCTGTATCGGGTAGTCTTTTAGTAACGTAGTTTGTTCCTGTTCCATTTGTTTTCATGCTTGGTGTGCTTTGCTTTAACGGCGAAGTATAAAACAGAGTTAGCACCACCGGCATCGGCAGGATTTATACGTTACTTCGTTTCCTCATACTGATATGGCTTTCCTTCCTGCGCATCGTTGAAACCCCGTACCACATCATCCCAACCCGAGATAAGGTAAGCGGCAAAAGCCACAGCAGCCCCTAGCAGCAGGTAGCGCAGGTTCGTTTTCTTTCTTGTTTTCATGTGATGAGATTCAATTTTCTAGTTGTATTTAGTTTGTTCTCGCCGACTCGTACTCGTCCAGGAAAGCCTGTTGATGCGCCTCCCAATCCGTTGCTACCTCAAGGGCAAACAGTGTAATGGCTCCTAGCAAGAAGACTATACATCGCGGGCGGTTATTCCATATCTTTTCATGTGCTAGCGTATAAAATATCCGTCTAATAATCCGTGTTTTATCTCAGGCCAGCCTTCTATAAAAAAGGCCATTAGCATAAAGCCCAGCGCAAAGTATAGTGCCTTGCGCAGGTGTGGTTTTAAGTTTCTCATGTGGATTAATATAAACCTTAGGCGTGCTTCTTATTACGCTTCTGGGTATAACGGTAAGCCGTGTACAGCGCCAGAAGCGTCACGGTCGGGATGGCAAGGTAGCCAAGGCTGTAACCGATATTAAAAGCTGTATCAGTAGCTGATATTTCGGGCTTCCCCTGTAGCCCAGCCAAAAAGCGGCCGAACTTTTCGCCAGTGAGATAGACTGACGCTAATATTACTATCACTGCACTCACTCCGATCAGCTTGATCAAAAAAACTTTTGTTTTCATAGATGATTGATATTAGACTTTAAACTCCCTTCAATATAACAATAACTCCTTAGAAAGCATTACGCTTATACTATATAAGTACAGATTTATACTTTCGGTTTATACTGCCGCCGCTGCCCTACTACATATCGTCTAGAATGCTTACCTTCAGGGTTTAAACCTTAACCTATCACCTCTAAACTAAACCTATGACCCTATCAAAAGACCTGCTCCGGCCACTTGTGCTGCTGCTGGCGCTCTGCCTGTACGCGGCCCAAAGTATGGCGCAGCAGGTAAACCAGGACTCGCTCTACATCCGGCAAAACTACGAGAAGGCAGAGTACCAGATACCGATGCGCGACGGCAAAAAGCTGTTCACGGTAGTATACTCGCCCAAGGATAAGAGCAAGAAGTACCCCATCCTGATGAACCGCACGCCTTACTCGGTGGGCCCTTACGGCGAAGGCTACAAGACCAGCCTCGGCCCCAGCCCTACCCTGCTGCGCGAGGGCTACATTTTTGTGTACCAGGATGTGCGTGGCACCTACATGTCGGAAGGTGAGTTTGTGAACATGACGCCGCACCTGGACAAAAAGAAAGGCAAAAAAGACATTGACGAGAGCACCGATACCTACGATACCGTGGACTGGCTGGTGAAAAAGCTGGATAACGACAACGGCAACGTGGGCCAGTGGGGCATCTCCTACCCCGGCTTCTATGCCGCCGCCGGCCTCATGAGCAACCACCCTGCCCTGAAGGCGGTATCGCCGCAGGCCCCTATTGCCGACTGGTTCTGGGACGATTTCCACCACAACGGCGCCTTTTTCCTGCCGCACGCCTTTAACTTCCTGTCCAGCTTTGGCCTGCCGCGCCCCGAGCCCACCACGCAACGCAACCCGCGCTTCGACCACGGCACGCCCGATGGCTACGAATTCTTTCTGCGGATGGGTCCGCTGAAAAACGCCAACGAGAAGTACCTGAAGGGCAAGGTGCCTTTCTGGAACGACATAGTAGCGCACCCGAACTACGACGAGTTCTGGCAGAAGCGCAACCTGCTCCCTCACCTCAAAAACATTAAAGGCCCGGCCGTGATGACCGTAGGCGGCTGGTACGACGCCGAGGACCTGTACGGCCCGCTGAAGATTTACCAGACCATTGAAAAGAACAACCCGAAGCTGACGAACATGATTGTGATGGGCCCCTGGGTACACGGTGGCTGGGCCCGCACCGACGGCTCCAACCTGAGCGGGGTATACTTTGGCCAGAAAAACTCGCCGTGGTACCAGCAGGAAGTGGAGGCCAGGTTCTTTAACCATTACCTGAAAGAAGGTGCCAAAACGCCGGTAAAACTGCCGGAGGCTGTCATGTTTGAGGGAGGCAACAACACTTGGCGTGAGTTTGAAGTATGGCCGCCGAAGCAGGCGCAGGAGAAAACGCTATACTTCCACGAGAACGGTAAGCTGAATTTTGAAGCGCCTGCAGCCGGCGAGGCAGAAGCCAGCGCGTATATCTCTGACCCCGCCAAACCAGTGCCTTTTACGGAAGAGGTAGCCCTTGGCATGACGCGCGAGTACATGGCTGACGACCAGCGCTTCGCCAGCCGCCGCCCGGATGTGCTGACGTTCCAGACGGATGTGCTGACGGAGGACCTGACTTTGGCAGGCGAGATACTGGCGCAGCTGAAAGTGGCCACCACCGGCTCCGACGCCGACTGGGTTGTAAAACTGATTGATGTATACCCAGACTCAGCGCAGGCGAACCCGCACCAGCCGAACAAACCGATGGGCGGCTACCAGGCCATGGTGCGCAGCGAGGTGTTTCGTGGCCGTTTCCGCAACAGCTTTGAGAAGCCGGAGCCTTTTACGCCAAACCAGGTAACGCCGGTAAACGTGGAGCTGCAGGACGTGCTATATACGTTTAAGAAGGGCCACCGCGTGATGGTGCAGATCCAAAGCACCTGGTTCCCGCTCGTAGACCGCAACCCGCAGAAGTACGTGGACAACATCTTTGAGGCCAACGAGGAGGATTTCATCAAGGCCACCCATAAAGTATACCACTCGCCGCAGCAGCCCACCAGCCTGAAGGTGAAGGTGCTGTAACGTATACTTGATAAGCATAAAGTATGAGCCCGCTGCGCCTGAGCCGCAGCGGGCTCTTTTTTAAAGTATAAATCTGAAGTGTTTACCTGTAGGGGCAGGTCCCGACTTGTCCGCGCTATACCAGCTGCTATGAAACCTATACTTCTGAAATGGCAGCTACAGAATTTCCTCCTTGGCCTACTGAGAAGGCAAGACCGAGCATAGCTGTGAGGGGTAAACTGGATGGACCCGGCACTTCAAAATGCAGGAAAAGAACGCCTGCACATTTGCCTATGGCCACAACAGCCAAAGCTAGTTTTATACTTTAGGCGCAAGTCCACGAAGTATAGATAAGCCTGCCGCACGGATAGGCCGCGATCTGCCCCTACAAATAATCTCACCAACCCGCATAGACGCAAAAAAGCCGGACAATATGCCCGGCTCTTTTGGATAAACCCTATTACTCTATTTTTTCAATAATTTAAAGTTGCTGACTTCGCCGTTCATTTCGGTGCGCACAAAGTATACGCCCCTGGCCAGCGACTGCTGCAGCTGCAGTTTCTCGGCGGAGTGGCCGCGGCTAACGGTAAACTGCTTTGTCAGCACGGGCCTGCCCATAGCATCCAGCACCTGCACGTTCAGTTGGCCATCCTGGTCGGCGTGCAGCTCCATGCTCACCTCGCCCTCAAAAGGGTTAGGATAGGCTTGCAGGCTATAGCTGTTTACCTCGCCGTAGTTCAGGGCCTTGGTGGTGAAGTACTCGAAGGCGCCTTCCTCGTCCACCTGCTTGAGGCGGTAGTAGCGCGTGCCCCGCTTGCCGTTCTCGCGGTCGGTGTAGCGGTACACCTGCTTGAGCACTGTGTTGCCGTTCTGCGTCGGCACGAAGGCCAGCTTGCGGAAGCTGAAGCCGTCCTCGGACACCTGCACCTCGAAGCCCGCGTTGCGCTCCTCCATCGCCGTGGCCCACTCCAGCACCGCGTCGTTGCCCTGACGAACCGCCCTGAAATACATGATCTCTACGGGGAGGGGGGTGATGGTTTCAGTGGTTGCTGATAATGAATATGATTCATAGCAAGTACCAGCCTTGGGAGTTATTGTACATTTAAAGACAAGTTCTCCATTAGGCACCTCATCTATAGTAAGTTCAGGTACAGTTGTTTTTTCAACCGTGCCTGCGCTAGCTCCATCAACAAGCATCTCCCAAGTATATGCCTCTGCATCTCCTCTGTCTACTGCCTCTGAGCTAAGTGTTATCGTTGAAGGCTTACCTATTTCAATATCAGCTGGTACATTAATCGTGTTATTGGATGTTAAGTATGGATTAACAGTTGCTGTTACAGGAACTCTTGCACTTGCGCAACCACTTGGTGCAGTCATAGAAACGTAATACGTGCCTGAAGTAGATGCAGTATAGTTTGCTCCTGTGCCTAAAAGTGATCCTCCAGTAGCTGCTGTATACCAATTATAGGTGAAATCTGTTGGCGCTCCGGAGGCTGTTAGTGCTAGTGAACCACATCCTGTTTGGGGCGTTTGGACAGTAGGCTGCCCAATAATGTATAAAGGTACTATGTTAGAAGAGGGATCTGTATTAGGCGAAATTCCTTTAACAACTCGAACGTATAATGTCCTAATGCTACTTACAACAACAGAGGTACTGGTGAAAGTTATAGCATAATCAACAAAACTACCATCATTTTTGCCTGGGTTTAAATTTGTATCACTAAATATAATCTCTCCAAATGTATTTGTCGTTGAAACCTGAAGCGTATTCTTATTATTTCCATTAATAAAGCCACTCCCGCTTATATTTAATGTAAATGCCGTACCTTGATTAGCACAACTATTTGTAACTGCAATTGACGGGCTCTGTTGGGCCCAGCTATTTTTTGAAAAAAATACCAAAAGCAACATAACCAAGAGTAGGTAAGTAGTTCTAGTAAAACTTCGTTTCATAAGGGTAGGGTTTATAGGTTAAGCGTTCGTAATCAGATTATTCGGGCAATAGAATTCCGCCCACGCTCTAAAGCGTAGTTTTTAAAGTGGAATAGTTATAGGATTTAAAATTAATGACAGCCACGTATGCAATAGGATGCTTTTTTCATCCTACTGATTTTCATCTTCGATGGCTCCCCATCTCCAGGCTCCTAAAAAATTTTATCTTTATTTAAAGAAACAGCCAATTCAACAACACAAGTATAAATTAAAATTGTGACACTTTATATATACTAGAAAGCATATTTTAACAATACCCTAAGTATAATTGCACTAAAACATCACTAAACAATAATTTTAAATATTATACAACAATTTACAGCAACTAACGTAGCATCAAAGCCTTAGCAAATATTACGTTACCTATATATGTTTAAACATCCTATGTTATATTGCACTAAAATATTTTAGCTTTAATGCAAAAGAGCCGGATAAAATACCCGGCTCTTTCAGCTTTAAACCCTATTAATTTCCTTTATTATTCTTTTAGTAGCTTCAGGTTGTACACGTTACCCTCTAGCAGCACCCGCACAAAATATACCCCATGTGGTAGATCCGGGCTAACCTGCAGCACTGCTGTGTTAAACCCAGCCTCTACTTCTATGGTACGCTCTAGTAGCTGCCGGCCAACTGCATTGTACATCGCCACCTGCGCCATGCCGCTTTGCTCGGCAGCAATGTCCAGCGTAATCTGTGTGGTAAATGGGTTCGGGAACGCCTTTACCTGGCTGGCCACTTCGCCGTAGTTCAGGGCCTTGGTGGTGAAGTACTCGAAGGCGCCATCCTCGTCCACCTGCTTGAGGCGGTAGTAGCGCGTGCCCCGCTTGCCGTTCTCGCGGTCGGTGTAGCGGTACACCTGCTTGAGCACCGTGTTGCCGTTCTGCGTCGGCACGAAGGCCAGCTTGCGGAAGCTGAAGCCGTCCTCGGACACCTGCACCTCGAAGCCCGAGTTGCGCTCCTCCATCGCCGTGGCCCACTCCAGCACCGCGTCGTTGCCCTGACGAACAGCCCTGAAGTACATGATCTCCACAGGCAGCGGATCAAGCGTACCGGTCTCGGCCAAGGCCACCGCGTTTGTTACACAAGCATCGGCGCTGGCCGTCACCTCCACACGCATCTTAATCGGGTCGTCCTGCAGGTTATCTACCGCATACACACTGCCAGTCGCTCCTTCCACAGCCTCAAACTCAAACGTTTCGAAGTTATACTTGTACCACTGGAAAGTTGGAGAACTGCCGGAGTTAGTAGGCAGCGCCGTGAACTTGGCCGGCTTCCCGAACTCAAGCGGGTTAGGGTCAATGCTTATCTCCACAAACTGCGGCTGAGGTGTCTCTGTGCTGATCGCTGGCACATTAAACTGACTGGAACAACCTGTAGTAGTGTTGGTTGCAACAATGTAGTACGAGGTGCCAGCCACTGCGGCATAATCAAAAGTAATCGTGCCGTTTACGTTAGCGCCGTCTGCCAGTTTAGTTCCGCCGCTGTAGAGCGCATACGTTACCCCTGCCTGGCTGGCAGCCAAACTCAGCTGTGCCCCAGGTTGGTTTGTACAGTAAGAGGTGCCTTCTACGCTCTGGGCCAACGGAAGCGGGTTCATAACCACTGTTTTACCATTTGTTATATCCTGCGAGCAGGAGGCAGCGGTGCCGCCTTGGATGGTAGTGGCCCTGACAGTATAGGTGCCTGCTGTTCTGGTGCCGAAGCTAATTGCTCCTCCTGTGCCATCTACTATGGCCCCTGAACCTGTTTGCAGCACCCCGTCTTTTACCAGTTGATACCGTACGCCCGCTTGCGAGCCATTTAGCCCTACTGTTACCCCTGCGCCGCCTTCGCAGTACTGCCCGTTATTTGTAACCGTCACCTCGTAGCTGGTAACTGGTAGCGGAGTTTCGTAAATGGTTACAGCGCCAGGATACTGAGTACAGGAACCGTTTGCAGAAACAGGCAACACGGTATACATGCCAGCCTGTTGAGGACCGAAACTGATAGGGCCGCCTGTGCCTTCCACAGTCCTGACAATGTCGCTTCCGTTGCGTCTTAGCTGGTATGATACCCCAACCTGAGAACCTGCAAGCCCCACTGGTACATTGGAGGTGCTGCCTACGCAGTAAGCGCCTCCGCCTGTTAGCTGCTGGTCAACTACTACCACCATGGTAATAGCGTTACTAGAGGCTACCGGCGAGCATTTGTTTTCATCCGATGTAAAGTTCAGGCTCACCACATCCCCGTTTTGCAAGGTGTTGCTGGTAAAGGTCCTGCTCGCATTCATTGGCCTGCTCGCTACAATGTTTCCGGCACTGTTCCTCACGATCCACTCTATGGTAAGGTTTACATACTCCGCATTGGGTGTAGCTGTAAACGTAACCGGCGTACCTGGGCAAATAGAGCCTATAGGTGTTCTGCTAATGGAAACGCCGTAATCGCTAGGCCTGCCGAGGTAAATGCGGTTGGAGAACAGCACAGCACCGTCGGGGTTAGTAGGTGGTGTAAGCGATGGCGGGTTTGCATAAACCGGGCAAGACAAATTAACGCCGCTCTTCGGCTTGGCCCGAACCGTGTAGTAGTCGGTAGAAGACAGGCCGGCCAGGCTAATGGTTGGGCCGGTTTGGCCTTCCGATCGGTCGTTGTTATCATTTTTCCACCAGTCAAACTCAAATTGGCTCGTCACATCTGTTCCACCTTCCCAGGTAATTTGCTCGTAGCGCGGGTTAGCGGGATAGTTCACAGAAGTTACGTTTGCCAGCACTGTAGCGGTATAGGTGGTATTCTGGCCGGGGCAAACCGGGAACGGATTAGCTGTGAGCACCAGCGTATAAGTGGTAGTTGGGGTTACCGTTACCTGCACCACATTACTTACACTCACGGCACAGCCACCTGAAGTCACCAATCTGCGGAACCACGTTGTCTGGCTTCGTGTGCCGGGGTTATAGCTCTGCCCAGCGTTACTTCCTGTAGCCGCACTAAAACCAGCCGTTGCTGAAGTAATGCTGCTCTCCCACTTATACGCATACGGGCCATTGCCACCAACCGGCGTACTGCCTGTGATGGCACTAAGAGTAGTTCCGGCGCAGGCAGTAGTTGTAGTGGTTGAGATCGTATTTTGGGCAATGGCTGGCGTAACCGTTACAATAGCACTGCTGGTAGAGGTGCAACCATTGGCAGTAACAGTTAATATATAGGTGCGGGTTATGCTGCTGGTACCCGTATTGGTGATAGTAGCCGTAGGCTGCGCAGCTGTTGCGCTGGTCAAGCCGGTGGATGGGCTCCAACTATACGTATAACCGGCAACTGCAGGCGCACCTAAAACAACAGGCTGGCCCGAGCACACGGTTTTGTTTCCGCCGGCATCAGCCACCGGATTCGGCGTAACGGTAACAGTGACGTTAGAAGTAGTAGCGCAGTTCGTGGCGGTATTTGTTACGCGCACGCTATAGTCTCCGGCTTGGCTGGCGGTGAACTGCTGCGTTGTGGCAACCGGGGTGGTGCCTCTAAACCACTGATAAGTATAGCTTGCCCCTGCCGGCGTAGCCTGAGCGGTTAGCGTAACCGAGCTGCCCTGGCAGATAGTGGTAGATCCGCTGGTTTGGATGGATACCGTTGGGGCTGTGTTTACAACCACCACCGTGGGGTCTGACGTGTTGATACAGCCTGTGCCTTCAGCCAAAGCCTGCAGCGTATAACTACCAGCTGTTGATGCGGTATAGGTCTCCCCTTCTCCTACCTGAACGCCATCCCTGAACCAGGTAAAGCTGGTGCCCAGATCGGAACTTGCCGTAAGCGTAACCGAGCCTCCCTCGCAAAACACAGTTGATCCGGATGGAATGATTTCGGCTGAAGGAAGCGGGTTAACGGTAACAGTGACAGGCGCTGACACGGCAGAGCACTCGTTGTTGGTAACGATAACCGTGTAATCACCGGCTACGCTGGCAGTATAGCTTCTTCCTACAGCGTTCAGGCTCTCCCCGTTCAGCAGCCATTGGTATGTATAGCCAGTGCCTTCCGGCGCGTTCAACACAACTTCATCTCCCTGGCAGAAAGCAACAGGCCCGCCAGGTGTTATGGTTGTTTCAGGCAGTGGCTTCACGAGCAGCACTACTGAACTGGTGCCAATGCCGCATGCTGCCACTGCGCTAGAAGAAGTAAGGGTAATAGTGGCGTTTCCGGTGCCCGTCACGATTACCGTTGCAGTGGCACGTCCGTTCTCAACATCATAAACAGGGTTGGTGATGGCAAAATTTGGGTTTGATGAACTCCACGCTGCTGTTTCTCCTGTAAATGTAGCTTCCAGGCTAAAACTTGCGGTGCTACCTGGCACAAAGCAGGTCTCCTGGTTACCGCCCTCAATGGCGGCAGATGGCTGCGGCAACACATTTACAAACACTTCCGCCGAGGATTTAGAGCAGCCGTTGTTGCTTACCAGCACACTGTAGTTACCTGTGGCAGTGGCGGTATACGTGCGGTCAGTGGCACCTTCTATTTCAACTCCACCCGATAACCACTGATATGTATAGGTTTGCCCGGCCGGGGCCTGCGTTGCTTCCAGCACAATGCTGCTGCCCTCACAAAATTCGGTTGGCTCTGAGTAGGTTATGGCAGCCTCCTCAATGGTGCCTACCCGAACAATCACAGCCTCAGCGGTGTTGGTGCAGCCTGCGCTGTTGGTGATGCTTACCGTGTATGTACCGGATGCCGTCACGTTCAGGCTCGGGCTGTTATTGCCCAGGCTGGTGCTGCCGTTAAACCATTCATAGGTATACGAATCGCCTACCGGCACCGCATCAGACACGTTCAAGGTAACAGACCCTCCTTCACAAAAGTCTAATGGCCCTGTTGCTGTAATGTTAGCTGCAGGCCGTTGGTTAACGGTTACTGTTACCGGGCTTATAGCCGTTACGCTACAAGTGTTCACCGTAACCTCTACATTATACACTCCTGAGGCAAATGCCGCAAAAGTAGCATCTGTACCTAGTGTGGTGGCAGGCGCTCCTGCCTCAAACCACCTGTAGGTATAGCTGCCAGTAGCCGGTGTTTCCGGGTTTATACTGGCGGTCAGCACCACCGATTCGCCGGCGCAAACAGGCTCGTCTGGCGAGGCCAGAATAGCTACGGTTGGCAACAGCTGCTCTGTAACAGTGGTTGCTTCAGAGCTTGCAGTACAGTTTCCCAGCGTTACCTCCACGGTGTATGCACCTGCCTCTGTCGCGTTATAGGCGCTTTCAGTTGCCGTGGCTATCGGGCTTCCATCCAGGTACCACTGATAGGAATAACCTGCCCCTGTTTGCGCAGTTAGGGTAACTTGTCCGCCTTCGCAGAGCAATGCCTCGGGGCCTTGCGTAATAACTGCCACAGGCATTGGATTAACAGATACCGCGATGGCATTAGAGGTAGTGGGGCAGCTGTTGGTCGTTACCACTACGGTGTAGCTTCCTGGTGCGTCTGCAGTAAAGGATGTTCCTGTCTCGCCTGTGATGTCTGCACCGTTTAACTGCCACTGGTAGGTAGCTCCCTCCACAGGTGTTACGTTCAGAATAACCGACTCACCCTCGCATAGCTCCGTCTCCGTTGCTGCGGTTACCTCAGCTACCGGGAAAGGATTAACAGTAACAGCAACCGGCGCAGAGGCAGCACTCACGCACGGCCCGGCCGTGTTTGTGATAACCACGGTATAGTTACCAGTGGCTGAAGCTGTGTAGGTAGAGGCTGTTGCGTTCACAATGGCTTGGCCGCCATCGTACCACTGGTAAGTATAACTGCCAACTGCAGGGGTAGCCGGGGTGGCTACAGCAGTCAAAAGAACCGACCCGCCCTCGCAAACTGTTGTTGGGGTTGAGGTGGAGATAGAGGCAGTGGGAGTCTGGATGATAGTGGCTGTCACGGGCACCCTTTCACTCTCACAGGTAGTTGCTGTACTGTAGCTTGCTACATAGTATGTTGTAGTAGCGGTGATGGCTGGTGTTGTAAAGGTTAAGCCTGTCTCAATGGGGTCACCTCCTGAAGCAGCGGCATACCAATTAACAATGTTTGCACCTGTACCAGGTGTAGCACTTAATGTAACCGGGCCCGCATCACAACTTGACCCGGGAGTAACAGTCGGCGTGTTTGGAATATTATTTACAGTTACCCTAACAGTAGTTCTGGATGTACTCTCGCATCCTGCCGGGCTTACCGCACTCACAAAGAAGGTAGTACTATTAGTTACACTTGTTGTATAACTTGGCCCTGTTGCACCAGCTATGGCTGTCCCCCCTGATTGTTGTGTGTACCAGCGGTAGCTGCCGCCACTTGGGGCTCCTTCAACACTTACTGTCACCTCGCCAGGGCCGCATCGTTGAAATGTTGTTGTTGTGGTAGTTGGTGGCGCAGGAATAGCGTTAATTGTAGCCGTCACTCTCACTCTTTCACTCTCACACCCTCCTGGCGCTGCCATTGACACCCAATAGTCTGTAGTTGTCGTGATGATTGGTGAATAAGTTGCACCAGAAGTACCGCTTATTGCTGTACCGCCTGAGGCAGCAGTATACCATCTGTAACTTGCTCCGGCAGGAGCTCCAGAAGCCGTTAAAGTTACCTGTCCTGGTCCGCATGCTGGGCCACTTGTCTGAGCCACTGAAGGTGCTCCTATTACAACAAGAGGTATTGATGCTGCAGAGGGCTTATTACTTGATGATGATTGCACGCTCAGCACTCCTATACTTGCAGTAAAGCTGGCCGGTACAGTTGCAGTCAGTGTGTTACCATTTCTAGATGTTGCGATCGGAGTTCCATTTATCCAAATTGCCGAGCTTCCGTTAAATTCTGATCCAGTAACTGTTAATACAAACTCGCCTCCACCTGCAGTTCTACACTGAGGACTTATAGTAGATATTGTCTGCCCCCAGGCTACATTTCCTATTATCAGGAAAAGGAAAAAGAGCCAGTAGGACAGGTAAGCTTTGCTTAAGCGGGCATTAACAGCCCTGGCAATAAGATGGGTAAAACGTTGGTTCATAGAATGAATGGATAAGGTTTGGGTTTAAGGCTGCGTTGCGTTGGCCTTGGGTTCAGAGTGTCAGTAGAAAAAAGCGCAGGGCTTTGCGGTAGGGCAATACAAGGCTGGGCAATAGGTAAAAGCCGTTTTTTTACAGCTAAAACCATATTGCAGACGATTTAAAGTATAATTATCGCTTACTTGTGGCTAGAAAGAGGCGCCAGAAATGCAGGTGATAGGGCTACAACGGCGGCAAAAATCCTTACGGCCCCCCGTAACTGGAATAAACAGAAGCTATTGCAGGCATAACAGTTGTAGGTTAAGTCTTAAATTTTACTATTTAAAGAACTTATACAACTATTAATTGGATTTGTTACACTCACAGCACTATAAAAACAAAATTAATTATATATAAAGTTATAAACTTGCACCCATATATCTTGCTTTCGTGTTTCTAACTGTGGTGAAAGCACTAAAAAACGCAGCGAGCGTAACACAGCATACAAAACAACACTTATCAGGCACTTACATAATTTCACTGGTTTTTAGCCCTTTCCTTTGAGGATGCCATACTTTCGGGACCGGCATCTGAAACGCAGACTTGCCTCTGTACAATATGGTATCATATTAGGCATAAACAAAAAGAGCCAGCGCTATTTGCACTGGCTCTTGGTAGGCTATATCTTCTAAAGAGTGGCTAGGGTATCCGGAAGCCCAGCACGATCTCGTGGGAGCCGGCGCTGTAGTGGCGCATCGGCGAAACGGTAATGTCATACGTATAGCTCAGGCGGTACTGCTCTTTAAACTGTACACCCACCAGGCCAACGATGGCGTCTTGCGTTCTGTAGGAAAGGCCCGCCCATACCATGTCGTCGTTTGCGTTTTTCCGGCGATTGGTAAAGTGGTACTCGCCCCGCACGTTGAAATCTGCTTGTATCGGGGCAGGGCTTACATACTTTATCAGCACCGAAGGCGTAACCGTGATGTTCCTGTTCACATCAACATTATACCCGCCCGACACGAACAAGTGCCGCGACAGCCGCGCCGGGTCATCAATGTCTTTGTTTCTGTTTTTGTTGATCTTGTTACCCAGCACCTGAAACAGCGAGGCGCCCACAAAAAACTCCTCTGAGTGCAGGTAGCTGCCCACGCTCAGGTCAGGCAGAAAGGCATTGTAGCTTCCCTGTTGCGTCACCGGGTCTTCGTCGTTGGTGCCATCTGCCAGGTGTATCTTGTTCTCATCGAAACGGTACTGCTGCACACCCGCAAAAATACCCGACGACAGGTACATGCTCCTGTTTATCGGCACGTGATAGGCATACGACAGCTGCAGCCCGGTTTGTGTAATAGGCCCCACCTGGTCGCTGTAGACGTAGCCGCCGCCGCCATGGTAAGCTCTCAGCCTGCGGCTGCGCGACGGTCCCCGGTCCAGGGCCATTTCGGCACTCAGGTAGTAGGTTTTGGGCGCCCCTTCAAAGCCGGTCCACTGGTTACGGTAACCCGCCTTCACGTTCAGGTCTTTCTCTGCCCCGGCCACCGCCGGGTTCAGGAGAAAGTAGTTCGTCATGTATTGGCTGTAAAGCGCCTTCTGCTGCGCCACAGCTACCGAACCTACAAGCATAAAGCAAAATATCAGGATGTAATTCTTCATAACGCTCTTTGTTAGGCAATTGGGCGATTATCGCATAATGGTAATAGATGATTTAATTGGCGCAGAACCGTCGCCCAACTCAATGATGCAGTAGTAGGTGCCATCGGGCAGGCGCTTGCCGTTGTAGGTGCCGTCCCATGGTTTGGCGTAGCCTTTGGAAGTGAACACCGGGCTGCCCCAGCGGTTGTACACCGACACGCTGCAGTTAGGGTATAGCCTCGCCAGGTTCTTGAGCACCCAGGTATCGTTTCTGCCGTCGCCGTTTGGCGTAAAGCCGTTCGGGATGTCGATGTCGTCTATGCCTTCTATCACGAAGGTGGCTTCTGCTTCGCAGCCTCTGCTGTCTCTTACCCGCACCGTATACTCCTGGGCACCCAGGTTCGTGAACACAGAGTCGGAAGAGAAACTGCCGCCATCCAGGGAGTAAGTATAAGGCCCAACGCCGCCGCTGATCTTCGTTACGGCTGCGCTGCCTGACTTCTCAAAACCGATCGCTTTGGTGAGCGGCATTACCTCCACATCCATCTGCTCTGCCTCTTTCACCTCTACTGTGCCCACCTGAATGGTGCACGAGGCCGAGAATTTGGCAATGAGTTGGTATGTGCCGGCCGCCAGTTCTTTGAACACAGCGTCTTTCTGGAAAGTCTTGCCGTTGTCGATGCTGTACTGCGTCTGGTCGTTGGCGCCTGTAGATTTGAAGGCGATCTCGCCGGTGTTGCCGCCGGAGCAAGCCAGGTGATGCACGTAGTCCAGTTCGCTGCTCACGCCCTCTTCCACCTGCACCTCTATACTATAAGTACAGCCGCTAGCGTCTTTCACGGTCAGGGTATAAGCGCCCGGCGCTACATCGGCCAGGGTAGTGGAGGCTGTAAAGTTGGTGCCGTCTATACTATAAGTATAAGGAGCCGTGCCGCCCACTACTTCATCAACCTTAATCTGGCCGCTTGGCTGGTCGCATGTTGGTGCGGAAACTGTAGCCTTCAGATCGGTGATGGGCGGTGTGTTGCCGATGGTTACTGCTTCGAAGTTCATGCAGCCGGCGGCATCTTTCACCGTTACCTGGTACTCGCCCTCGGCCAGGCCAGTAAACTCAGGCGAGTTCTGGAAGGTGATTCCGTCCACGCTGTACGTATAAGGGCTCACGCTGCCACTCACGTCGCTGATCACGATGCGGCCGTTTGTAGTTCCGCAGCTGGCATCGGTGCCGGTTGCGACAAAGGTGGCACCGCCGCTGTTGCTTATTTCCTGCGTTACTTCCAGCGTACATCCCTCGGCATCTTTCACCGTGATGGTGTATACACCTGCCGCCAGGCTGGCAAAAGTAGCCGAAGCCTGATAGGTGGTGCCGTCTATACTATAGGCCAGTGGCTTGGTGCCGTCCGTTACCGATGTGATGGTGATCGAACCGTTCTCCTCGCCGCAGGTAGCGTCTGTGGCAGCCACGGCCGCCTCTTTCGGACCTTTCACGCCTACCGTTACTTTTATTGAAAAGCTGCAGCCGTTCGCATCCTTCACGTATACCTCGTACTCCCCTGCCGCCAGCGAGCCAAAGTTGGCCGCTGCCTGATAGCTGTTGCCATCCAATGAGTAAGAGTAAGGTGCCGTGCCGCCCGTTACGCCGTTCACGGTAATAGTACCGTTATTGGCCGTGCAGGCAGTTGGCGTGGTAGCCGCCGCAATCTCAGCAGGACCAGCGACATCGGTTACCGTCACTTGCTTCACCAAGGTACAGCCATTGGCATCCTTTACCGTGATGGTATGCTCGCCGGCACTTACTTCTGCAAAGGCAGCTGAAGTCTGGAAGCTACCCTCGTTCAGGGCGTAAGAATAAGGAGCCGTGCCGCCGCTTACGTTGCTTACCGTGATAGAACCGTTGGCCGCGCCGCAGGTAGTGGCCACAGTAGCCAGTTCGTAGTTGGCTGGTCCGGCGATGTTCTCTATGACTACTTGTTTGATGAAAGTACAGCCGTTGGCATCTTTTACCGTGATGGTGTGGGAGCCGGCGGCTAATCCTGTCAGTGTAGTTTCCGGCTGGAAGTTTGTGCCGTCCTTGCTGTATGTATAAGGCGTCTTACCTCCCACTACTGCGCTTACCGTAGCCTCGCCGTTAGCAGCACCGCAAGTAGTAGCTTTGCCTGCCACCGTAAATCCTTCCGGACCGGAGGCGTTGGCCACTGTTACCGCTTTCACCACCGTACAGCCGTTGGCATCTTTCACCGTTACCTGGTACTCGCCGGCGGCAAGACCAGAGATAGTGGCAGAGGCCTGGAAGTTTACACCATCCTTACTGTAGGTATAAGGAGCCGTGCCGCCGGTTACAGCAGACACGTTGATCTGGCCATTGCTGTTGCCGCAGGTCGCCGTAGTGGCAGAGGCTGTCAGGTCAGACGGGCCTTCGATGTTCGTCAGCTCCACCTCATCGGTGTAAGTACAGCCGTTGGCGTCTTTAACCGTAATGCTGTAAGTACCGGCAAGTAGTGAAACGAAGCTGGCTGAGCTCTGGAAGCTGCCGCCGTTTATACTATAGGTATAAGGAGCGACGCCACCCTCCACAGACACCACCGAGATACGTCCGTTCTCGCCACCGCAGGTAGAGGCAGCGGTAGAGGCGGCAAAGTCTGCCGGACCCTCCTTGCTCACCTTCATAGTTTCTGTCGTCTCGCAGCCGTTGGCATCTTTTACGGTGATAGTATACTCTCCGGAGGCCAGACCTGTAAAGCTGGTTGCGCTCTGGAAGTCTTTTCCGTTGATGCTGTAAGTATAAGGAGCCGTGCCGCCGGTGATGTTACCTACCGTGATGCTGCCGTCGTTGTCGGCGCAGCTGGCCGCTCTGGTGGTAGCCGCTATGGCACTTGGGCCTTCCAGGTTCGTTACCTCGATGGCTTTAACATAGGTACAACCGTTGGCATCTTTTACGGTGATGTTGTGCGTACCGGCAGCCAGTTCTGCAAAGGCAGCGGCAGCCTGGAAGTTTGTGCCGTCTATACTATAGGTATAAGGCGCTGTTCCTCCGGTTACACCGGTTATACTTATCGCGCCGTTGCTGGCACCGCAGGTAGTAGAAGTAGTGGAGGCAGTCAGGTTCGTTGGTCCGGCGATGTCTTCTACCGTGACCTTGGCTGAGAATGTACAGCCGTTGGTATCTTTCACCGTTACGGTATACTCTCCGGCCAGCACCTCGCTAAAGGCAAGCCCGCTCTGGAAAGCTGATCCATCCATACTATAGGTATAAGGAGCCGTACCACCCGTTACCTTGCCCACTGTGATGCTGCCATTAGCCGCACCGCAGGTAGAGGCCGTACTTGCCAGCTCTAGTCCTGAAGGTCCGGCCACGTCTTCAACAGTCACCGCCATTGTTACGGTACAGCCGTTGGCGTCTTTCACCGTGATGATGTGCTCGCCGGCCAGCAGACCGGTCAGTGTGGAGGCTTCCTGGAAGTTCGTACCGTCTGCGCTGTACGTATACGGAGCGGTGCCGTCGGTCACGGCAGTTACGGTTATACTTCCGTTCGCGCGACCGCAGCTGGAGGCTGTGGCTGAGGCAGTGAAAGCAGATGGACCCGGGATATCTTCTAAAGTAATAGCTTGCACATAAGTACAGCCGTTCGCGTCTTTCACCGTCACGGTATAGTCTCCGGCCAGCAGCGAGCCGAAGCTGGTGCCGCTCTGGAAGTTCGAGCCATCGATGCTGAAAGTATAAGGAGCCGTGCCGCCGGTTACGCCGCTTACCGTGATGGTGGCGTTGGTGCTTCCGCAGGTAGAGGCCTTGCCAGCCAGTGCCAGTGCAGATGGTCCGGCGATATCCTCTACCGACACCTCTTTGCTGAAGGTACAGCCTTTGGCATCTTTTACCGTGATCCGGTGCGTACCAGCCGCCAGGTTATCGAGTGTGGCGGATGCCTGAAAGTTCTTACCGTCGGTGCTGTACGTATAAGGTGCTGTGCCACCCGTTACAGAACCTACCGTTATACTTGCATTGCTCGCGCCGCAGGTAGAGGCTACCGTGGTGCTGGCAAAGTTCGTTGGTACGTTCTGGTTAACTTTTACAGAGGTGGTCACGGTACAGCCGTTCGCATCCTTCACCGTTACGGTGTAATCCCCGGAAGCCAGACCTGTAAAGCTGGTTGAGCTTTGGAACGTAGTGCCGTTGATGGAGTAGGTATAAGCTGATGTTCCGCCGGTTACTTTGCCAACTGAGATAGAGCCGTCGTTGTTCTGGCAGCTGGCCGGTTGCGAGGTAGCCGCCACCGCTGAAGGGCCGGCAATGTCCGTCACCGTGAAGGATTTGGAGAGCACACAGCCATTCACATCTTTTACGGTGATGGTGTGGCTTCCGGCCATCAGGTACTCAAACACCAACTCCTCCCCGAAATTACCGCCATCCAGTGCGTACGTATAAGGGCCTTGTCCCCCGGAAATTTCTGTAATTGTCAGGGTGCCGTTTGCGGCGCCGCAGGTAGAGGCGGTGGCGCTGGCGGTAAGACTGGTTGGCCCTGGAAGGTTGCCTACTGTTATACTTGTCGCGAAGGTACAGCTGTTGGCATCTTTCACCGTAACGGTATACTCCCCGGCCAGCACATTTTCAAAGGCAAGTTCGCTCTGGAAGCTGCCGCCATCCAGGCTAAACACATAAGGAGCCGTGCCACCGGTAACGCCGGCAACTTCAATCTTACCGTTGCTGTCGCCGCAGGTAGAGGCTGTAGATGCTAAAGCCAGGTTATCCGGACCAGCGATATCTTCAACCTCAATGTCTTTGGTAATAGTACAGCCGTTGGCGTCCTTCACCGTGATGGTATATTCTCCGGCTGCCAGGCTAGCGAAAGTGGCCGAACTCTGGAAGTTTGATCCATCCTTGCTGTAAGTATAAGGAGCCGTGCCACCATCTACATCGCTTACTGATATAGTCGCGTTGCTCGCGCCACAGGTAGAAGAGGCTCCGGCCAGCGCGAAATCACTTGGGCCGGCAATGTCTTCTAGCACTACAGAAACGGTGCCTGCACAGCCATTCGCATCTTTTACGGTAACCGTGTAAGTGCCTGCCTGCAGGTTTGCAAATGTGGTAGATGACTGGAAGTTCTCTCCGTCTATACTATAAGTATAAGGCGAAACGCCACCGCTTGTGTTGCTCACCCGGATGCTGCCATTGGCGGCGCTACAGGTAGAAGCCACGGTTTTGGCTGTGATAACAGGACCGGCCACGTTGCTTACGCCCACCTCATCGGTAAACGTACAGCCTTTGGCATCTTTTACGGTGATGCTGTAAGACCCGGCAGCCAGGTCGGTAAAGGTTGCCGAAACCTGGAAGCTGCCGCCATTTATACTATAAGTATAAGGAGCGGTTCCGCCTGTCACGTTGCCAATTGTCAGCTCACCATCCGGACGACCGCAAGTTGCCGCCACCGAAGTGCTGGCGAAGGCTTTCGGCACGTTCTGGTTTACTTTTACAGAAGTAGTGATAATACAGCCATTGGCATCTTTGGACGTTAAAGTATACGTTCCGGATGCCAGTCCAGTAAAGCTGGTCGCGCTCTGGAAATCTGTGCCGTTGATGGAGTAAGTATAGCCTGATGTTCCGCCCGTCACAGCTCCTACCGTGATGCTGCCGTCGTTGTCCTGACAGCTGGCTGGCTGAGAAGTGGCCGCCACCGCCGTAGGTCCGGCAATATCCGTCACCGTGAAGCTTTTCGAGAAGGTACAGCCGTTGGCGTCCTTCACGAAGATCGTGTGCGAGCCGGCTACAAAACCAGTTAGGGTGGCAGAGGCTTGATAGTTCACGCCGTCCTTGCTGTAAGTATAAGGAGCCACACCGCCAGTAACCCCGGAAACCGTCAGTTCGCCGTTGTTGCTACCACAGGTAGAGGCCCGCGATGTAGCTGTCAAGTCAGTTGGCCCGGCGATGTCTGTAACCGTTATACTTGCCGAGAAGGTACAGCCGTTGGCGTCTTTCACTGTTATAGTATAGGTTCCGGCCAGCACGTTCTCAAATTCCTGGGAGCTCTGGAAGGCAGCCCCCGCTAAACTGTATGTATAAGGAGCCGTGCCGCCGGTTACTTTTCCTACTGTGATGCTACCGTTGGCAGCGCCGCAGGTAGAGGAAGCACTGGCCAGCTCCAGCCCGCTCGGGCCGGCAATGTCCGTTACCGCCACAGCTTGGGTCAGCGTGCAGCCGTTAGCGTCTTTTACCGTGATGTTGTAATCATCTGCAACCAAGCCGGAGAAGGTAGCGGAGCTCTGAAAACTGCCGTTGTTAATGGCGTAGCTATAAGGAGCCGTGCCGCCGGTTGGGCTGTTCACGGTTATACTTCCGTTGCTGGCGCCGCAGGTGGAGGCCTGGGCAGAAAGTGTAAACGATGGACCTGCAATGTTGCTCACGGCCACCTCCTCAGCGTAAGTACAGCCGTTGGCGTCTTTTACGGTAACTATGTAAATGCCTTCACCCAGTGCCGCGAAGGTATCGGATTCCTGGAAGTTCGTGCCGTCTATACTATAGGCGTAAGGCATAGTGCCTCCTGTTACGCCGCTCACCTTAAACTCACCGTTGCTGTTGCCGCAGGTAGAGGCCGTGGCAGCTGTTGCCAGATCAGAAGGGCCAGCGATGTCCGTTACCGTAATCGCTTTGGAGAAAGTACAGCCTTTAGCATCCTTCACCGTGATGGTGTGCGTGCCGGCCACAAAGCCTGTGAGCGTGGCTGAGGCCTGAAAGTTTACGCCGTCCCTGCTGTAAGTATAAGGCGCAAAACCGCCCGTCACTTTCCCGAGGGTAACGCTGCCATTGTCGCTGCCGCAGGTAGAGGGGGCGGTGGTGCTGGCAAAGTTTGTTGGTTTGTTGGTTCTGACCGTGACGGTAGTCGTAACCGTACATCCGTTCGCGTCCTTGGCTGTTAAAGTATACGTTCCGGCGGCCAGCCCGGTAAAGCTGGTCGCGCTCTGGAAGCTGGCGCCGTCTATACTATAAGTATACGCTGAGGTGCCACCTGTTACTTTTCCAACTAATATGGAGCCATCATTGTCGTTACAGCTGGCAGGCTGCGAAGTAGCCGCTACAGCCGTTGGTCCGGCAATATCAGTAACGGTAAACGCACCTGACACCACACAGCCGTTGGCATCCTTGGCATAGATCGTATGCGTACCCGCCGCAAAGCCAGTTAGCGTAACTGAGGCGGAGAAGGCAGTACCATCCTTGCTATAGGTATAAGGCGCCGTGCCGCCGGTTACGCCGGTTACGGTCAACTCGCCGTTGCTGGCGCCGCAGGTAGAGGACGTAGCATTTGCAGTGAGGCTTGATGGCCCAGCCACATCTGTTACAGCAATCGTTTTGGTGATCGTACACCCATTCGCATCTTTCACTGTTACAGTGTAGTCTCCTGCAAGAAGGTTCCCGAAGGTGGATGAGGTTTGGAAGGCTTTGCCATCTATACTATAAGTATAAGTGGATGTTCCGCCTGTTACCGCTCCTACCGAAATGCTGCCGTTGCTATCGCCGCAGGTAGAGGACTGGCTTGTGAGCGCAACGTCGCTTGGCCCCGCCACATCAGACACGGTTACGGCTTTTACCAAGGTACAGCCATTCGCGTCTTTTACCGTGATGTTGTAAGTGCCGGCAAGCAGCTGACCGAAAGTATTTGATGTCTGATATGTTGAGCCGTCTACACTATAGGTATAAGGTGCCGTGCCGCCCGTTATGTCGTTCACGCTGATGCTGCCATTGCTGGCGCCGCAGGTAGAGGCCGTGGCCGTAGCCGTAAATTCAGGCCCGGCGATGTTGGTCAGGTCAACTGCTTCTGCGTATACGCAGCCGTTTCCGTCTTTTACAGACACGGTATAGTTGCCTGCGGCCAAGCCGGTAAAGCTGGCTGAAGCCTGGAAATTAACACCGTCTATACTATAAGTATAAGCGCCTGACCCTCCGGTTACGTTCGCTACAGTGATTTCAGCGTTGCTCGCGCCACAAGTAGAAGCTTTGGTTGTTACCCGCAGATCCGCTGGCCCCGGAATGTTGCTTATAATGATGTTCTTGGTTAAGGTACAGCCTCTGGCGTCTTTCACGGTAACCGTGTGCGCCCCGGCAGCCAGGCCGGAAAGTGTGCCTGAAGCCTGGAAGTTCACCCCGTCTGTACTATAAGTATAAGGAGCGAAACCACCCAACACATTGCTCACAGTTATACTTGCGTTGCTCGCGCCGCAGGTAGAAGGCTGCGCCGTAAGGTTAAAGCTCGTGAGGGTTTGTTTTGTAACCGTTACAGAAGTAGTGACAGCACAGCCGTTGGCGTCCTTGGCCGTTACGGTGTAGTTTCCGGAGGCAAGTCCTGTAAAGCTGGTGCCGCTCTGGAAGTTGGTGCCGTCAATCGAGTAAGTATAGCCTGAAGTGCCACCCGTTACTTTTCCAACTGATATGGAGCCATCATTGTTGTTACAGCTGGCCGGTTGCGAGGTAGCCGCCACCGCCGTCGGTCCGGCAATGTCAGCAACGGTGAAGCTTTTCGAGAAAGTACAGCCGTTGGCGTCCTTCACAAAGATCATGTGGGAGCCGGCTACAAAACCCGTGAGCGTGGCAGTTGCCTGGAAGTTCACGCCGTCCTTGCTGTAAGTATAGTCTCCTGTTCCTCCAGTCACGCCTGTTATGGTAATCTCGCCGTTATTGCTGCCGCAGGTGGTGGCCTGAGTGGTGGCTGTCAAGTCAGTCGGCCCGGCAATATCTGTTACCGTGATGGTTTTGGAGAAAGTACAGCTGTTGGCATCCTTTACCGTGATGGTGTAATCGCCTGCGGCAAGTGAGCCAAAAGAAGCTGATGCCTGAAAGGTTTTGCCATCTATACTATAAGTATAGGTAGGTGTTCCTCCTGTTACGGCACCTACGGTTATACTTGCATTGCTCGCGCCACAGGTAGAGGACTCAGACGTTAAAGCAACATCGCTTGGACCTTCAATGTCCGTAACCTCCACAGCTTGGGTCAGCGTGCAGCCATTGGCATCTTTTACCGTGATGTTGTAAGTGCCGGCTGCCAAATTAGTAAAGGTAGCTGCATCCTGGAAAGTGGAGCCATCCTTGCTATACTTAAATGGAGCCGTGCCGGCAGTTGGGCTGTTCACGGTTATGTTTCCGTTGCTCGCGCCGCAGGTAGAGGCCTGGGCTGTCGCCGTAAATGCAGGGCCGGCAATGTTGGTTACACGGATGACTTCTGAGTAGGTACAGCCGTTGCCGTCTTGCACGTAAACGGTATAGTTGCCGGCAGCAAGGCCTGTAAAGGTAGCCGAGCTCTGAAATGCTGTGCCGTCTATACTATAAGTATAAGTACCTGTGCCTCCGGTTACGCCTGTTACTGTAATTTCAGCGTTGCTATCACCGCAGGTTGAGGCCTTGGCTGTGGCCGCCAGATCCGTAGGGCCAGCCACATCCGTTATCGTGATCGATTTGGAGAAAGTACAGCCTTTGGCATCCTTCACCGTGATAGTGTGGGAGCCGGCCACAAAGCCCGTGAGCGTGGCAGAGGCCTGGAAGTTCACGCCGTCCCTGCTGTAGGTATAGGGAGCGAAACCGCCCGTCACTTTCCCGAGGGTAACGCTGCCGTTGTCGCTGCCGCAGGTAGAGGGGGCGGTGGTGCTGGCAAAGCTGGAAAGTACGTTTTGGCTAACTGTTACAGATGTGGTAACGGTACAGCCGTTGGCATCCTTGGCAGTTAAAGTATACGTTCCGGCGGCCAGCCCGGTAAAGCTGGCGGCGCTCTGGAAGCTGGTGCCGTTTATACTATAGGTATAGCTTGAAGTGCCACCCGTTACAGTTCCGACCGTAATGCTGCCGTCGTTGTTGGCGCAGGATGCAGCTACCGAAGTGGCCGCCACTGCTGTTGGTCCGGCGATGTCGGTTATGGTAACGCTCTGGGCAACACTACAGCCGTTGGCATCTTTTACATAAACAGTATAATTGCCTGCGGCCAGGCCAGAAAGAGTGGCTTGGGCTTGATAGGTAGCTCCGTCTATACTATAGGTATAAGGCGCGGTGCCATCAGTGATGCTGCTGACGGATACGCTGCCGTTGCTGGCGCCGCAGGTAGAAGAGGCAGCCGCAGCGGTAAAGCCACTAGGACCTGTTACTTCTGTTACGGTAAATGATTTTTCCACAGCGCAGCTCTGCCCATCCGTAATGCTTACAGTATAGGTACCGGCTGCCTTGCCAGTAATGGTCGGGGTTGTTTCGCCGGAGCTCCATTTATAGGAGATGGTGCCGTTTCCGCCAGTAACATTTGCGGTAACCGTGCCCAGCGTGCCGCTACAGATCACAGGCGTTCCGGTCAGTTCCACATCTATCGGATAGAAGGTGATGAGCACATCATCTAACACAGCCGAACACGAGCCGTTGCCGGTAGAGGTAAGGGTCAGGTTCACAGAGCCTGCGGCAAGCTCTGCCGCCGTTGGGGTATAAACCGCGTTCAGGTCGGTATTGCTTGGGCTAAAGGAGCCGCCTCCCCCACTCCACACACCGCCCAGCGCAGCAGTTACCACTCCGTTTAGCTGCACCCCATTTTGGGAGCACACCAATTGGTCCGGACCGGCATCTGCCGCCAGGTTTGACACCACTTCTACCGAAGCCGAAAACTCCCGACAGTTAGGGTAGTTTGAATTTCTGACTTCCAGCTTATAAGTACCAACATTCGTGGCCGTGTAATCAGGTTGGGTGCCTACTACATTGCCAAAAGGGTCCGTCCAGATGTAGTCCCAGTTGCCGTCGCCGCCGGTCACTTCGCTCACCAGCGTTACACCGCTACCATCCGGACAAAGAATGGCGGGCTCAGGCCCGATGGTAATGGTTGGCGGCGGATAGAAGTACACCCTGATGGTATCTTCGTAAGGTGTGCTGGAGCAAGGCGACTGCATAGAAGTGCCTGAAACGGCGTAGTCTACATAGGCTGGGGCGTTATCGTCGGGGCTTACCGTTACAGTCCGTTTGCCGGAAGTATAATCCAGGTACTTCAGGTACTCCCCTCCGCCTGTTACATCTTTCCATACAATGGATGCTTCATTGAAAGCCAGCGGGGCCGTTAAAGAAGCGGAGCACCCTGCCGTTACCGAAATATCGCCCTGCGGATCATAAGGAGAGATGGATTTGATGCGGAAAACATTCTTATTGTTACCGGGCTTGCAGAGCGAGAGCTGAATAATGCCGGTGTTTTCGATACAAATAGGCTCACCTACCGGTGCCTGCATATCACAGTTGATCTCATAGAACATAGAGCCTGGAGGAATAGAACCATCGGGAATCTCTAGTTCCAAACCGGCTGAAGCGGGATCCAGAAGCACGTTAAACACAACGCAGTTGTCGTCTCCGCACACCGATCCGGCCCTTTTTACCGCAGGCGAGTCCCAAAAGCCATTCGGGTTACCCCGGAGGTCCACATCAAAGGTCGGCACATCCGCCAGCACAACCGTTACGGAGGCAGTGCTGGTGCAGCCGTTCACACTCATGGTGACGGTATAAGTGCCCGCATCACCAGCGGTCATGCCAGGGCGGGTAGGGTTCTGCTCGTTCGAGGTAAACCCGTTCGGGCCTGTCCAACTGTAGGTGGCACCGGGAACGCCCGATGCTGTCAGAAAAAGGTTTCCTCCTACGCCAGGGCTGCTCGCGGAAACCACAGGTGGCGCAGGCACCGGGTTTACGGTTAGGTCGGTGCCGTTGTCGGTGCCGGCAAGGCCATATGCGGATGCCACCACACGGATACGGTACTTGCTGCCCGCCGGGGTATCGGCAGGAATTGTGGCCGCGATAGTGCCGGTCGTGTTATTGCTAACCGTTGCGCCTATGGGCACCGGGTTGGCAAAGCTTCCGTTTGCATCAGACAATTGAACGGAGTAAGTGTTAAAATTTTGCGAGGCCTTATAGCTAACCGTAATGGCTTGTCCTGCGCAATATGGCCCTGGAGTAACATTTGTGGTTACCAAAGCCGGTATTAACTTGGAGACAAAAATCTCCTCTCCGCCCCTGTTCGGGATGACGATGCCACCAAAATTGGTCGTGTTTCCCTGAAAATAGCCCGTTACGTATACATTCCGGCCTGCATCCGACGAAATGCCTAGCCCGCGGTCGTCTACGGCGCTTCCTGCACCTATCGCCCATTGCGCGGTGCCGTCGCTTAAATAATGCGCTGCGAAAATATCGAGCCCTCCGAATTCTTTTAAAGGCATCCCTGCAAGCGTAACTGCTCCGCTGTAGCTTCCTGTCAGGTATAAATTCCCATTGGTGTCGGCATGTATATCGCCTAACTCGTCAAGGTTCTTGCCACCTGCCGCCTTGGCCCAAACACTTGTGCCCGTGCTGGTATACTTTGCCAAAAAGATGTCCTGGCTATTACCATTGCCTGAAATAGAGATACCTCCAAAAGAGGTTGACCTGGTAAAGTTACCGCCTAAGTATAAATTGCCGGCTCCGTCTATCGCCAGGCTGGTTACTTCGTCTGCGTTGCTATCGCCCGCCTTTTTTGCCCAGCGCAGCACACCGGCGCTGCTGTAAGCTACCAGAAAGATGTCTTGTTTGCCGGAATGCGTGAGCGTAGTAGTGCCCAGCGAAAAATCACCGTTGAAGTTGCCTGCCACGTATACCGTGCCGCTTGCATCGGCTACGATACTTCTCCCATTATCCTCACCGCTGCCGCCCACGTTTTTGGCCCAGGCAAAGCTGCCGTCTGCGTTCAACTTCGCCACGAAGCCGTCTGTGCTTCCGGCACTGCTCAGGTTGGCACTGCCAAACGAGGAGGCCCCTGAAAAGCTGCCTGTTATAAAGCTGTTACCTGCTGCGTCTATGGCTATCCCAAAACCTGTTTCGGAGGCGGCTCCTCCCGCGAGCGTAGCCCATACTACTCCGCCGTTCGTATTATACTTAGCTACTACAATATCGCTCGCGCCACTGCTTGTCAGGCTTTTCCCGCCCAAGGCAGTAGTTCCTGCAAAGGTTGTAACAACATAGCTGTTACCGGATGCATCGATTTTCAGGTCACCCGCATCCAGCACATTCGTGTCAGATATCTTGTTCACCCACAAAACCTTACCGGTATTGCTATACTTGGCAAGGTAGGTACCTGTGCCAGCGGTCGTCAGGCTAGTAGAGCCGAATGTGGCCGATGGAGCTGAAAAATGACCGAGCACGTATAGGTTACCTGCTCCGTCCGTCTGTATCGCCCGCCCATGGTCGTTGCTGACACCTCCTGCGGTTTCTACCCAGTTTATATCCTGCCCCAATGCTTTGGAGCAATACAAGGATAAAAGGAAGAAGATTGTGAGAGTGGATAAAAGTCTATTCATATAGTAGCTAGTAGGGTGGAGTTGAGATTTTATAAAGCGGAGAAGCTGTTTATTTTCCGCAAACGCGTGAAAGGGATGCCACACGCTGCAGCAGCCCTGTTGGGGAAATGGCAAATGCTAGGGAGATCTTTCGGGTAAAGGTTATGCGCATACACTACCGGTTAAAACTATTTCAATTGCTATAGCTGGCACTTGCAAAGTCACTTTATTTCTATTTTTGCCTTTGTTTTTCTTTAGCTCCGCTGGCTACATCACATTGGCAATTAGCGGGATAAGCGCTGTTCACTCTGGTCTAATGCCTCGTAACCCCAGGCTTTGCGGCACTTGACTTTCAATTAGCTTAATGGCTTTTTATACTATTCTTCCACCACACAACCCAAAGCCCATCGCAGCACCCACATTCCTAAATCATTTGAACTTATCAAGCACTTAAGGAAACTAATTTGGCATAAAGCTCACCTGGTAAGCCAAAAGCCAATCCAAAAATAAAAATCAAAGCAACAGCAACAATGCAATATTATTGACGTTTTATACTTGCAGAATCAAAGTAAGCGGTAATTGCCTTAGCAAGCAATGCAATTACTAAGTTTGTTGCAATCCAAAACTGCACCTAAACGTAACTATAACTTTTCTGATAATTGATTTTGCGCAACAACAGGCAAAGCGCGTTCCTTCTACTAAAAAGACACTTAGCAAAATTCAATATCCCTTCGCTGTCACTTTCCGAACCTGGCAGGCAACTTACGCTAACAAGCCTCTCGTCCACCTCTACTCTGCCTTGCGTTTCACAGCTTTCATCCCTCCTTTTTTGGCTAGGCCAAAGTACAATTATAACCAGACTGCTTTAGTTGCAGCACACTGAGCTTAACCAGGCGTAGTGTAAGAAAGTATAAACCATTACCTTTGCAGGTATACTTGCGGATGCTAAACCATACTATACATGAGTGCCAGAAGCTTTGAACTGTTACTAGAGACCGCCTTCGATAGCCCTTCGCCGGAAGTGTTTGCGGAAGGAGCCACTACCGTGTACACCGACCTGGAACGCGCCCTGCGCGAGGCAAAATTCTCCAACGGCCCTGCCCGCGAGCAGCTGAGCTACCGGTTTGAGCGCCTGCGCCTGGGGGTGGCCATTGCGTTTGTAAAGGCTTTTCTGCGCCTGGCCGACAACGAGAAAAGCAAAGAGGTGCTGGAGGTGCTGCAGGAAGCCGTGCAGGCAAAGAACACCCGCGAAATCGATAAGATCGTGCAAAAGCGCATCGCCACGTTCGATAACCTGTACCACGAGATTTTTGTGAACCCGCAGCGCGAGGAGATCCTGCACTTGTTTGAGCAGACCCTGGACGCCGGCACCAAAGAGGAGCTGGACGAGCTGATACTGGACGGACTGGAGCTGCTGCACGAGGTAGACTGGGACGCGCCGCACAACCAGGAAGACGACGATGACGAAGAGCCGCTGGACGAGGAGTTTCTGAAGAACCTGTGACAGAAGTATAAAGTATGGAAATCACCCTGACGACGCCTGCCCTGCTGTTCCCGGCGCTCTCGCTGCTGTTGCTGGCCTTCACCAACCGTTTTCTGGGGCTAGCCACACTTATCCGCAGCCTCAAGGACCGCTATGCCAGTTACCCAAATCAGCAGGTATACGGCCAGATAGAGAACCTGCGCGAGCGCCTGCTCCTGATCCGGAACATGCAGATATTCGGCAGCCTGAGCATGTTTGGGTGCGTACTTTGTATGTTTCTTCTTTTTGCTGATTATACCGAGGCCGGCAAGTATGTTTTTGCCTTCAGCCTGATCATGATGCTGATTTCCCTGGCGCTGGCCATCCGCGAGATACAGATCTCGGTGAAGGCGCTGGAACTGGAGCTAAACGATTTGCAGGGAACAGCAGAAAAGTAGCGCCCGGCAAACCATCACCTGCAACTACTCATCACTCTTAACCCTTACCTGATTACATGACCGACCCGAAGAAGCTGGCGATAAAGGATTTTGTGTATGACCTGCCCGAGGAGCGCATTGCCAAGTTTCCGCTGCCGGAGCGCGACCAGTCTCAACTGCTGCTCTACCGCCATGGCCAGATAGCGGATCATACGTTTACCGAACTGCCGCAGCTGCTGCCCCCGCACACGCTGCTGGTTTTTAACGATACCAAGGTGGTGCAGGCAAGGCTGCTGATGCAGAAAGAGACAGGCGGCCTGGTAGAGATCTTTTGCCTGGAGCCTGTGGCGCCGCACCGCGAGGTGCAGCTAGCCATGCAGCAGACCGGCTGCAGCACCTGGAAATGCCTGGTAGGCAACAATAAGCGTTGGAAGAGCGGTCCGGTAAAACTATACTTTGAAGGCGGCATGCTGCAGGCAGAGCGCGAGGCGCAGCAGGAAGGCCATTTTCTGATACGTTTCACGTGGGAGCCTGCCGGGCTGACCTTTGCCGAGGTGCTGGAGCGCTGCGGTCGCCTGCCCCTGCCCCCTTACCTCAACCGCGACCTCACCCCCGACGACCATACCCGCTACCAGACCATCTACGCCAACCAGAAAGGCGCTGTGGCCGCCCCAACTGCTGGCCTGCACTTTACCGACCGCGTGATGGAAGCACTGAAGGCACAAAGTATAGATACCGCTTACCTGACGCTGCACGTAGGCGCCGGCACCTTTAAACCGGTAAAAGCCGACACCATGGAGGCGCACGAAATGCACGCCGAGCAGCTGTACATCACCAGAAGTGTACTGGAGAGGCTTTTGCAGCAGCAAGGCGACCCGGTAATACCGGTTGGCACCACCAGCATGCGCAGTCTGGAGAGCATTTACTGGCTGGGCGCGAAAGTACTGGCCCACCCGGACCTGCCCTTGCAGGAGCTGCACGTAAGCCAGTGGCAAGCGTATGAAAGTATAAATCCGCCGGCTGCCGCAGAGGCCCTGCAAGCGCTATTGCAGTTTATGGACAACATGAACACCGACCACCTGCACGCCTCCACGCAAATCATCATTGCGCCAGGTTATACTTTCAGGATGTGCCAGGGACTGGTAACCAATTTTCACCAGCCGGAAAGCACGCTGCTTTTGCTGGTCTCAGCCCTGATCGGGGAGAACTGGCGCAACGTATACCAGCACGCCCTGGCTCACGATTACCGCTTCCTGAGCTACGGCGACAGTTCGCTATTGCTGCCCTAGCATAACTATAAAAAGAAAGGCCTCCGGTTGCGGAGGCCTTTCTTTTTATACTTGATATAGCTGCGCGAACCGCTTGCCAAAATTTTTATTTGGAAGCCTTTGCTCCTCCGCCATCCAGTCCATGCTCTGTCAGCAGATATACCAATGAGGCGATAGAAGCGGCACCCAGCTGCATCTCACGGCGGTTCACCTGCTCAAATGTATCAATTTCAGTGTGGTGGTAGTCGAAGTAGCGCTGTGAGTCTGGCTTAAAGCCGATCAGGGCAACAGAGCCCTGGCCTTTCAGCGGACCAATATCGGCGCCTCCATAGCCCGGACCGATCTCGTGCAGGCCGTAGGGCGCCAGCAGCGGCTTCCAGGCAAGCACTGCCTGCAGCTGCTCTTTAGAGCCATCCAGCCCGAAGCCGCGCGGCGTGAACCCACCGGCATCAGACTCAATGGCGGCAACGTGTTTCTCGCCTCTGGCTTTGGCCAGCTCTGCATACTTCGTTCCGCCGCGCAAGCCGTTCTCCTCGTTCATAAACAAAACAGCGCGCACCGTGCGCTTCGGCTTTATGCCCAGCTCGTTAAACAGCCGCAGCACCTCCACCGACTGCATACAGCCTGTGCCGTCGTCGTGTGCGCCCTCGCCTAAATCCCAGGAATCCAGGTGGCCACCCACTACCACAATTTCGTCGGGCTTTTCAGAGCCTTTAATTTCGCCGATCACGTTGTAAGAAAGCACGTCCGGCAGGGTTTCGGATGTCATGCGCATGTAGAACTTCAGCTCAGAATCTTCCTTCAGCAGGCTGCTTAGCTGTTCTGCATCTACCGTACTGATGGCCGCCGCCGGTATCTTTTCCACGTCATCCTGGTAGCGGGTGCTGCCCGTGTGGGCTATTGTCTGGTAATCGTTCGTCATGGAGCGCACCAGTACACCCACCGCACCCAGCTTAGCCGCTGCCACCGGGCCGCCGCCACGCTGGTCCACAGCCCCGCCATACGCAGATCCTGTCTGGATCAGGGTATTATCAAAAGGCCGGTTGAAGAACACGATCTTGCCCTTCACCTTTTTCTTGCCCAGCTTCTCCAGCTCTTCAAAGCTCTTTACTTCTACCACTTCTGCGCTAAGGCCCTGCTTGCCTGTGCCCACCGAGCCACCCAGGGCCACAATGTGCATGTCCACGTTGCCCAGAAGCCTGGAGTTGGTAACGCGGCCGATCTCTTTCTCGCCACGCACCCAATGCGGCACCATCACCTCCTGCAGGTATACCGTGTCCAGGTCCATTTTCTCCATCAGCTGGCGGCTCCACTCCACGGCTGCCGCGGCCTGCGGTGATCCGCTCAGGCGAGCGCCTATCTGCTTGGTCAGGTAGCGCAGGTTCTCATAGCTCTCGAAGCTGGTGAGAGCGTTGTCGTAAATCTTTTTGATAGTGGCTGAGTCTTGCGCATACTGCTGCTGGGCCATGGCCGGCAGGGTAAGCGCTGCAGCCGCCGCCGTTAGCAGGCAGCGTAAGTTCCTTGTGTTAAACATCTTTATAACTTAGGTGAAATAAGGTATAGTTAGCGGGCTTTAATTTAAGGATTTTATTTCAGAGATGCTTGGTTAAGGCGTAACAGATAACCTTCTCTAGCGCAAGCGTCCGCTTGTGCTTTGCCGCCGCTTCCTGCAACTAGAGCCAAGCTATCTTTTCTGGCCGCTGTTCATCCATAGTCTTACAAATCTAAAGTTTCATCTCATACTCGGCTCCCTCCAAGGCCGGGAGGCCTCGTCTTCCCGCATCGCGCTGTCTACATTTCCTTTGCTCCTGCGTCGCAATGCCTTCGGCACCGGAAATCTAGAAGGCGCTCTTTTTCGAGGGCCCCTACCCCCACGGAAAGGCTGGGATCAGGTTCGATAGCTACCGTTTTATCATCTCGACCTTCAGGAGAGATTTCTTAGTATCCCCGATAGATCTCTCGCGCTGCTCGAGATGACAGAGTATAATTCCCCTCCTCGGAGGGGTAGGGGTGGGTTAATCGTCTTCAGAAATTTGCCTCCTTAGGCAAGGAGGGGCCAGGGGTGGTTTGACAGGGCTGAGTAGGAGTTAATTCCCCTCGACCAGTACTACTATTCAACAAAAAGGAGCAACAGCTTTTCTGCCATTGCTCCTTTCTCTTTATACTTCGATCAGCTTTACTTCATCAGCGTCTTGCTGTAGCATAAACTTTACTCAAGCACCGGCTGGCTATAATAAACTAACTTATTGACTCTTGGCTGGAGAACCCAGATACAGAAAGGCCAAAAGACAATCATAAAGAAGGTACCAACATATTCTGCAGCTTTTGCCTCTCTTTTTAGCTCAGCGGAGCACAGCACCTTAGCGGGAAAAGCGACAACGTGTACCATCGCATACAACAAGTATAGAGCTGGCAACGCGTAAATCCCTGTAAAATGAACATCCGGTTTACCTGTTAGCACCAGGGCAACCAAAGCAACCGCGGCCAACAAGAAGCAGTTAAGCACAAACAGAGTATAACTTAATTCTACTTTCCGAGGGAGGTAATCATAGAGCTGGTGGCCATAGAGAAGCAGCATCGATAAAAACAGCAGATATCCTGCTGTCACACATGCCTGGGTCACGGCAGGGTTATCCGTGTAGGAAAAGTTATTCAGAAGCTGGATAAACAACAGAATAAGAAAGACCTGCCAGTGCTTTAGCCGCAAAATTACAGACATCAAACTTAATTTGAGTGGTGAAGAGACTTACTTCAGCAGCTTTTGCATCTGCTGCTTGCTTACATCCAGTAGGCCAACCTCTGGTAGGCGGCTGGTGAGCTCGCGCCAGTTCGGGTCTTTCTTGTATACTTCACTCAGGATTTTGGCAGCTTCGTCGGTTTTGCCGCTGTTGGCCAGCCCAATGGCGTGCCAGTACTTCATCTCCAGGTTGTTCGGGAACATAGCCTCTGCCTTGCCATACTCTTCCATCGCCTGCTGCATCTGCCCTTTCTCGATGGCCAGGTCACCGGCGTTCATGTGCTCGTATGCCCGAAAAACCTTTAGCAGGCGCTCCAGTTCCTCCAGCGGCTGCTCGCTGTCGTCTACGCGTAGGTCTATTGTTCTGCCCTCCCAGGGCTCTGTTTTCTGCCCCGGCACCACTACCAGCGCCGCCGACTGCCGCCCCCGTATATCGCCGCCCTCGCGCTCAGCGGCCTTCAGGGCCAGCAGTACCCGCTCGGCCAGCGGCTGCCCCTCGCTCTTTTCAAAGGCTTTGGCCATGGCCGGCCATACTTTGTCGGTCAGCATCATGTTGGCCTGCACCGAAAAGTTTTTGCCGGTAATATGCCCAGCGTAGCGGATGCACTTGTCGCCGGTATGGGTGGCCACGTTGCCTTTGGCATCCAGTATCGCTACCTGCCGCATCTCCCGGGCCTCATCTTCCGCCAGTAGTATCTTCAGCGCCTCTTCCGGGCTTTTGCCTTCTTTTAACAGCGCCAGCCCGCGCGGGCCAAACGATTTGTTCGTGAACGACTGGGTAGCCACCACGCCCACGCCTGCCTCTGCCCATGGCACCGCCGTTCCCACCGAGAACCAGTGGCTCTGCACGCCAACCGCCATCTCACCGGTTTTTGGGTCGAGGGCTACAATAGAGTAAGTATGCGCCAGCGGCTCCTCAGCTTTAAAAACCTGTGCCTTGGCCGGGCCTAATGCCGCCAGTAAGGATAGTCCCATTGTTAAAAGTGTGATTTTATACTTCTTCATGCAGCTTTATACTTTAGTTGTCGAATATGCGTTTGCACTGGCAACGGCCTATTGGCAGGAGGCGATTAAACCTACTTCCTAAGCGGCACGCTCCAGCCTGATAATCAGCCTAAAGCAAATATAGCTTTTTATACGTTTAGGCGCCGACTTTCTTCCGCCACAACTTCCGTAAAGAATAGTAGTATAACTATGTATGAAGCCACGCTTACCTTCTGCGGATGCAACTGCCCGCCGCTTTTAACCCTTTTTTATACATGAAGAATTTACCAAAGAACAATAAGATTGAGAAAATGGCCATGCTCATTGACGGCGACAACGCGCAGCCCAGCCTGATTGTGAAGCTGATGGCCGAAGCCGGCAAGTATGGTGCCCCCACCATCCGCCGCATCTACGGCGACTGGACTACCCCGCAAATGAACGGCTGGAAAGACTGCCTGAACAACCACGCCATACAGCCCATCCAGCAGTTCCGCTACACCGTCGGGAAAAACGCCACCGACAGCGCCCTTATCATCGACGCCATGGACCTGCTCCACTCCGGCCTGGTGGATGGCTTCTGCATCGTCTCCTCCGACAGCGACTACACCCGCCTGGCCACCCGCATCCGGGAAGAGGGTATTTTTGTGATGGGCATTGGCCAGCGCAAAACGCCCAAGCCTTTTGTAAACGCCTGCAACGTGTTCATCTTCACTGAGAACCTGACCGACGACATAGACGAAAAAATAGACCAGGCAGAGAAATCCGGCGAAAACGGCAGCAGTCATCAGCGCCCCAACCCCCTGCCGCTGCTTAAAGAAGCCTTTGCCATGTCGGCTGATGAGGATGGATGGGCACATTTAGGCCTGATGGGCAGCAACCTGCGCCAGCTGGACCCCAGCTTCGACCCGCGCACCTTTGGCTATGGGCAGCTGCTGCAGCTCATCAACGCCTACAAGGAGATTTTCACCATCCGCAAAGAAGAAGACAAGGGCCGCTCAGCCGTTTACATCAAGCGAAAGGAAAAGCGCCGCCGCCCCGCCCGCAAAAAAACCGCTGCAGAGGCCGCCCCGGAAAAAGGCTGAGCAAAGCTGAAAGTATAAAAATGGCCTGAGGTGCAGCAGCTTTACCTCAGGCTGTAGTTCCCCCTCTTAACCTATATACAACATAGCTGTAACGCTGCGGTAATCTTTGCCCTGTACTTTTGTGGCCACTACTACAGCAACCTATGGAATTGGTACTGGCTACTTTTACAGCGCTTTTCACGGTCGTGAATCCCTTTGGCGCGATGCCTGTGTTTATCACCCTCACCCAGGACGACTCGGCCGGCAACCGGAATCAGCAGGCTTTGCGGGCCTGCATCTACATGGCGCTTATCCTTTCAGTCTTTTTCCTGGCGGGGCAGTACGTGCTCAACTTCTTCGGGATAGGCCTGGCAGACATTCGCATTGCCGGTGGCTTGATGATCATGCGGGCGGGCTTCGGGTTGCTCACCAGCAAAGCGCACCGGGGCAAGAAAGTATCCAAAGGGGTACTGAAAGAGGGGCTGGAGAAGGATGACATCTCTTTCACGCCGCTGGCGATGCCCATGCTCTCGGGTCCGGGCTCCATTGCCGTCAGTATCGGCATGTTCACCTCTGCCCTCTCCTACTCCGATATCAGCCTTATACTTGCCTCTATCTCCCTGGTAGCAGGGGTTACCTTTGTCATACTTGTTTTTTCGCACCAACTGGTGAGTTACCTGGGCAAAGCCGGTCTTTCGGCGCTTTCGCGCATCATGGGCTTTATCGTACTTTCCATCGGGGTAAATTTTGTGAGCACGGGGATTCTTGCCTTGTTTTTCGGAGGCAGGTAAGGTATACGCTCTTGCTTCGCAATGCCAGGTGCCTTCCATGCCAAACCCAACCACATAGCGCAAAGCACAGTACAAGTCCTTTAACGCCATTTACAACTTTAACCGCTGCCTTGTTGATGATAACAATCATCTTCCGGGAGTCGGTATTTTTAACGTATCTTTGTGCCATGCAACTGAAGAACGACCTGCTTTTGAGAGCTGCGCGGGGTGAAGCCGTGGAGCGAACCCCTGTTTGGCTGATGCGCCAGGCTGGCCGCATTTTGCCGGAATACCGCGCCGTGCGCGAGAGCCTGAGCGGCTTTAAGGAACTGGTAGAGACACCGGAGCTAGCCGCCGAGGTGACCATACAGCCCGTGGACATTCTGGACGTGGACGCCGCCATTATTTTCTCGGATATTCTGGTAGTGCCCGAGGCCATGGGCTGCACCTATGAAATGATAGAGAAGCGCGGCCCCATCTTCCCGAAAACGGTGCGCACCGAAGAGGATCTGAAGAAGCTGCGCGTGGCCGACCCGCACGAGCACCTGCACTATGTGCTGGATGCCATCAAGGTGACCAAAAGAGCCCTGAACGGCCGTGTGCCGCTCATCGGTTTTGCCGGCGCCCCCTGGACAATCCTGGCCTACATGGTGGAAGGCAGCGGCTCCAAAACGTTCTCGCATGCACGTGGCATGCTGTATACCAACCCTAAGCTGGCGCATCAGCTGCTCCGCATGATCACCGACACCACCATTGCTTACCTGAAGGCGCAGGTGGAGGCAGGTGCCAACCTCATCCAGGTGTTTGACTCGTGGGCGGGCATACTTTCGCCGGCGCACTACCGTGAGTTTGCGCTGCCCTACATCTCAGAGATCTGCAACGCCATCCGCAACGTGCCGGTAACGGTGTTTGCCAAAGGCGCATTTTTTGCCCTGGAGGATTTCAGCAAGCTCAACTGCGAAACCATTGGCCTGGACTGGAACATGGAGGTGGGCAAGGCCCGCCAGCAGGTTGGCCCGAACAAAACCTTGCAGGGCAACATGGACCCATGCCTGCTCTACAGCTCTTTTGAGACCATCCAGGAGGAGACAATTAAAATGCTGAAGGAGTTTGGCCCGCAGCGCCACATCGCCAACCTGGGCCACGGCGTTTACCCCGACACCGACCCGGAGAAAGTGAAATGCTTTGTGCAGACGGTGAAGGAGTTCAGCCCGATCATAGAGGGTTAAAAATTAGAAAGTGAAGTATAATTTTTGACTTTATACTTACCCATATCAAAAAAGAAAGGTCCGGCTGTAGAACACAACCGGACCTTTTTGCTTTTCAGAAGGACTGTATAACTTCCATATTTCTCTTACCCCACCACCAGGTGCGTGGCAGGGTACTTGTATGCCACAGAACTGGCACGGGTACTCAGGGCCAGTGCAAGGGTCAGAGTACCCACCCTGCCCAGGTACATCGATAGGATGATGACTGATTTGCCCACATCCGATAAACCGGCCGTAATGCCTGTGCTAAGGCCAACCGTGGCAAAGGCCGACACCTGCTCAAAGGCCAGTTTCATGATGTCGAACTGCGAATCGGAGATGGAAAGTATGAAGATGAAAATGATGTTGAGCACCGCGGCAAAAGTGAACACCGAAAAAGCTTTGTAAGCCACAGAGTGCGGTATGGTGCGGCGCCCGATCTCCATGTTGCGCTTGTTGCGCACCGTGGCCGAAACCGCAATAAGTATAACTGCAAAAGTGGTAGTCTTGATGCCTCCAGCCGTTGAACCCGGCGAGCCGCCGATAAACATCAGGAAGATAAACATCATCAGTGTGGGTACTGTCAGCGCTGAGATATCTACGGTGTTGAAACCTGCCGTACGCGTGGTTACAGACTGAAAGAACGACGTGACCAAGGCCTCGGCAAAGTTCATTTGCGAGAGGGTGTTAAAGTACTCCAGCAGAAAAAAGCCTATGGTGCCCACTGCCAGCAAAGTGGCGGTAGTATAAACTGTAACCCGCGTCAGCATTTTCCAGTTACGCCAGGGTGCCCTCATGCGGCTGCGCATGGCCTGCGGCGAAAACAGGTCGATAATGGCCGGAAAGCCCAGGCCCCCAAAGATAATGAGCAGTGACAGCGTTAGGTGCAGTAAGTAGGAGAACCGCACCGGCTCTGTGTAAAGCCCTTGCGGATACAGAGAGAACCCGGCATTACAAAAGGCTGAGACGGCATGAAAAAGAGAATAGAAAATCTTGCTACCCAAATCTGTAAAGCGCACATCTGGCCCCCAGGTCAGAAAAACCATGACAGCACCGATTGCCTCTATGGTAAGGGTGAGCAGAATGAGATTTCGGAGCAGGCTTTTGGCCGTAAACAGCGACTCGCTTTCCAGCAACTCGTGCAAGGCTACGTGCTGCTTTACCCCCACGCCCTGCCGCATCAGCGAGGCAAAGAAAGAGGCAAACGTAAGAATGCCCAAGCCGCCCATCTGGATAAGCAGCAACAGCACTACCTGTCCTGCCAGCGTAAAGTATGAGCCTGGGTCCACAACCGCCAAACCTGTTACGCAGGAGGCGCTCGTGGCCATAAACAGCGCATCTATGAACCGCATACCATCCGGTGAGTTGGTCATTTTGGGCAGCATGAGCAGGCCCGAACCCAGCAGCACCAGCAGCACAAAGCTCAGCAGGAAGGTAAGCGCAGGCTTTAGCTGCAGCGTAAGCAGGTGTACCCGCGTTTCGAGCAGCTCCACTACCAGAAACACCAGCATGAACATAGACACCAGCACCCGGTACCACTCCACGGACAGCGGGATCCCTATCCTATCGAAAAGATCATAGATGATCGGGATGTCCAGGCCATAGGTAAAGACCTGGTTAATGAACACGATCAGCATCAGAACACCCTCAAACCAGGTCCGCCGGAGAAACTTGCGACGCTCAAAAGTATAAAGTATGCGCAGCAGGTAGATCAGAACGAAGATAGAGAAGATGCCGTCGATAGCGCGGAAGAGCATGCGCAGCATCACCGGGTCTTTCACCACTCCGTGCCCCAGCACAAGCAGTGCAATGGCCGTAAGGGTCAGCACATACGTCGTTCGGCGCATGATACTGTAGGCTCTCAGTTTACTATCGTACAAAAACCTGTTCAGCGATTCTGTGTTCATGCAAATTATCAGGTTTACCCTGTGCTGCTAAGTTGTAATTTATTCTGAAGTATAGCCACGCGCGGTTTCAACGTTGTGCATACGAAGCCCGCCACTTTAAGGCCTGCACCTGCTGCCCGCGAGGGCCTAACGCACTATAGCTTAGGCTACTTTATTTTCTTGCAGGCCATACAGCCGGAGGCGGCCAGCCTCTTCCAGAAGCCGCTCCTTATCCACGGGCACCACGCCTACCTGCTCGCACACCAGGCCGCCGCCCAGGTTGCTGAGGCCAGCCATAAAAGCTACCGACGTGCCCAGTGCCATGCACAGAGCCGCTATACTTATCACCGTGTCGCCGGCTCCCGACACGTCGGAAATAGCGCGGCGGTGTGCCTCAATATAAGTTTTCTCTCGGCCGTTGGCTACAAACACCCCCCGCTCCGACAGCGTGACCAGCACCTGCTTTACCTGCAGGCGCTCCTGCAGTTCCTCCACCGCATCCTCAAAGGCAGGCAGGTTCTCGTCTGCAAAGTCAGCTTTCAGCCCTTCTTTCAGCTCCTTCAGGTTGGGTTTAAACAGCGTGCAGCCTACATAGCTCAGGAAATTCTTCTTCTTCGGGTCGATGACACTTGGCACCTGGCGCGCATTGGCCAGACCCAGAAAGCGCCTGATGTTCCTCTCCGAAAAAACGCCTTTGTCATAGTCCTCAAAGATCACCACGTCGGCCTGCTCCAGCAGCTGCACAAAGCGCTCTTCCAGGTGGCGCTCCTCATAATCCGTTAGGTTGTGCTCAATCTCGGAATCTACGCGCAGCAGCTGCTGTGCCCCGGCAATAATGCGGTGCTTGATGGTGGTTACGCGCTCCGGGCTTTGCACAATGCCTTCTGTCGGCAGGCCTTTCTCCTCCATCAGGCGCAAATAATCGGCCCCATCCTGGTCATCGCCGATAACAGAGCATAGCAACGGCGTTGCGCCCATCGCCTGCACGTTCAGGGCCACGTTGGCAGCCCCGCCCAGGCGCTTCTCGCGCTTTACTACGTTTACAATAGGCACCGGCGCCTCCGGCGATATACGCGAGGTTTTGCCCCACAGGTAGGAGTCTATCATCACATCGCCCACCACCAGCACTTTCAGGTTGCTAAAGGCCCCGAAGATCTCCTCCAGGCTTGTATAGTGCTTCATTACTGCAGTTTAGCCAGGCTGTTTTTAATGCGGTCCAGCGCCTCGGTCAGTTTATCGTCGGAGGTGGCAAAAGAGAAGCGAATGCACTGCGGCGCCCCGAACGCCTCACCGCTTACCACGGCCACATGGGCATCGCTAAGTATAAACATGCTCAGGTCCAATGCACTCTCTATCGTTTTGCCTTCATACTGCTTCCCGAAATAGGCGCTGATGTCCGGGAAGATGTAGAAAGCGCCGTGCGGCAAGTATGTTCTAAAGCCCGGTATCCCGTTCATCAGGCTAAGCACCAGGTCGCGGCGGCGGCGGTAGGCCTCGGTCATCTCCAGGGCGCTGGCATTGCCGCCCTGCAAGGCAGCAGTGGCTGCTTTCTGAGAGATAGAGCAGGTGCCGGACGTGATCTGGCTTTGCATTTTGTCGCAGGCAGCGGCAATTTCGCGGCTGGCGGCCAGGTAGCCTACGCGCCAGCCCGTCATGGCATAGCCTTTCGAGAAGCCGTTCACGGTAATCACCCGGTCGCGTATGAAATCGAAGCTAGCCATACTATGGTGTTTGTCGCCAAAGTTGATGTACTCGTAGATCTCATCGGCTATGATGTATACCTGCGGATGCTTCTCCAGCACGCGCGCGATGGCCTCCAGCTCCTCCTCGTCAAACACGGCTCCGGTGGGGTTGCACGGCGATGAATACATCACGAGTTTGGTGTTGCTGGTGATGGCTTTCTCCAACTGCTCTGCCGTTACCTTGTAATCGTTCTCCAGGCGACCCATTACCGGCACCGGCACGCCCTCGGCCAGCTTCACGATCTCCTCGTAAGAAACCCAGTATGGGGAAAAGATAATTACCTCGTCGCCGGGGTTTACCAGGCAAAGCACCGCGTTGGCTATACTTTGCTTGGCGCCCGTAGATACCACGATCTGGTCGGGCGTAAAGTCCAGGTTGTTGTCGCGCTTAAATTTTTTCACGATCTCCTGGCGCAGCTCCGGATAGCCGGGCACCGGGGTATAGAAGGTATACCCTTCGTCTATAGCGCGTTTTGCAGCGTCTTTTATATATTGAGGGGTCTGGAAATCAGGTTCTCCAAAGCTCAAGTTGATCACATCATAGCCTTGCGCAGCCAGCTCGCGTGCTTTTTTGGCCATGGCAATTGTCTGCGACTCCGCCAGGGTGAGGATTCTGTCAGAGAGGGTAGCTTTTACTTGTTCTGTATCTTGCATGGGCTTAAGGTTAAGCTGGCAAGTTACTTATAAAGCCACAGACTTTCCAGTAGTTGCTGGGGTTTATCAGCCTTTGGATTTTACCTGCACAGGGTTTATGGCACTGGCTACTGCCGCAAGCTTTAAATGGCCTGCTCATACTTTGCCCAAGCTATACCCGGCCGCTACCACAGGTTACTAGGGCATAGCACTTTGGCTTTGTTAAACACGCGCATGCCAAGCACTACTTCGTGGTTCCCGTTGCCCATGCCGTAGTTAGCGGGCACCCCTCTGTCGTAGGCGTAGCCCAGGTCGAAGATGTGGTTTATCGTCACGCCGGCCAGCAGGGCGTAATTGCCGTTCTGGCGGTAGGAGCCCCCTACCCACAGGCGGTTCTGGTACACAGCGCGAAGGTTAAAGTCTACGGAGCCGGGCAGCGGATGCAGCCACATCAGCATAATAGAAGGCACCAGGCTGACCTCCTCGGTCACGTTAAGCTTAACGGCTCCTGTTAGGAAGTAGTGCTCATACAGCAGGCTATGGTCCTCCACAGAGTTATCGAAGCTTACGCTGTTGCCCAGGAGCTGCGTAGCCGAGGCTCCAAAATAAAACTGGCTGCCGTACAGCCACAGGCCCGCCGACAAGTTCGGTTTCACCATGCTCCAGCTAGAGCCGGCCGCATCGCCAGGGTCAGCGAACGTCAGCTCTTCGGGCCGTAGCCGCTGTTGTATCAATCCCCCGCTTACGCCACCCGATAAGCGCACCTCCCCCGACAAGGCCAGGTGATAGGCATAGGCCATACTTGCCTCCGTCCGGGCAAAGGCTCCCAGCCTGTCGTGCACCACCAGCAAGCCAAGGCCGTGGTGCGCCCTGAACCGCTCACTCTGCCTGCCTCCCCGGTCGCTGCCGCCAAACGACGGTGCATTTTTACTGTACCGGCCTCTGTTACCACCTGCCCCATAGCCAAGAGGAGCATGGGCGCTGAGGTAAAAAGTGGTCGGCTCGCCCTCCACCCCCGACATGGCCGACCTGCTGCCCAGTTTTACATCCGCATAGCGCTCTATGCCTGCTATGGCTGGGTTTAGAAGATAGTTGTTGATGGAGTACTGACTGTACTGCGGTTTTTGCTGCGCCAGCGCCAGGAACGGGACCATGAGCAGAGAAAGGAGCGGTAGAAGTAGTTTCATAGGCGAGGCAGGTTAAGCTTAGTTCACAATGTTCAGGTAACCGGTGTAGGTCTCCTTGCCCGGTATGGAAACGACATAGAAGTAGGTGCTGACAGGTAATGCGGCGCCACGGTACGTGCCGTTCCAGTCGCCGCGGTAGTTTGCCTGCTCATACACAAGGCTGCCCCAGCGGTTGTATACCGCTACTTTCGCCTCCGGGAAGTACTCGATGTTCCGTATCTGCCAGGTGTCGTTAAGGCCGTCTCCGTTTGGCGAGAAAGCGTTCGGGATTTCCAGCAGCTGCCGCACTTCCACCACTACGCTGGCGGTGTCCTGGCAGCCCTCCTCGTTCGTGACGGTAAGGGTATAGCGGGTAGTTTGCGCGGGTGTGGCCACCGGGTTGGCGCTTGTTGGGTCGTCCAGGCCCTGCGCGGGGCTCCAGCTGAAGTAGGCGCCGCCGCTGCCGTGCAGCACTGTGCTCTCCCCGGCGTCAATCTCCATGCCCTCCACAGTAGCCGAGGCAAGGGGCACCGCGTATACCTGTGCCTCCACAGGCACGCGCTCCGTCTCGCAGCCATTCCGTACCAGCGACACGTAGTAGTTCCGAGAATCTTTTAGGTGCGGGGTTTTAAAGGAACTGTCTGTTGCCCCTGCGATAGGGCTAAGAGTGCTGCCATCGCTATACCAACGGTACTCGCCCTCCACTCCGCCGGTAGCAGAAAGTATAATCTCGCCGGGCCCGCAGGAGCTGCCGTGCTGCGCCACCGGGGCCTGCGGCAAAGGCCATACTTTAACAGTGATACTGTTGGATGAGAGCGTACTGCCGCAGTTATTTTGGAGCTTTAGCGTATAGGTGCCACTTTCGGTGGCCTGCACCATGTTGGCCCCGCTGGCAAACTCCTGCCCATCCCGCAGCCACACATACTCTACATCTGCGTACGCTGTGGCACTGATCTCCACAGCCCCGCCCTCGCAAAAAGACAGCTCTCCGGCACTGGCAACAGTGGGCACAGGCGGCAGCGACTGAATAATCGCCTTTACAGGCACGCGTTCGCTCTCGCACTGCCCATTCGTGACAGCCACATAATAGGTAGCCGAGCCTGTAAGCATGGGCGTGGTAAAGGTAGAGTTGCTGGCGCCGGAAATGGCCGCGCCGCCCTTTGCCTTGGTGTACCACCTGTACATACCCGGCTTCCCCCCGGATGCCTCCAGCGTCAGGGAGGCTTTGTTGCAGCCTACGGCATCGACTACCGTGGGGGGCGAAGGCAGGCTCAACAACTCTACGGTTTGGCCGGCACTGCTTTTAAAAGTGCCGCACTCGCTGGTGATAGTAGCTGTATAAGTACCAGCTTCTTCCGCGCTCAAAGTATGGCCGCTGCCTGCAACTGAATGCCCGTCGCGGAACCAAGCGTAAGTAACATCCCTATACTCCGGAACCGACAGCTGCACACTGCCGCCTTTGCAAAACTCCAGCGCCCCCTTTGCCTCCACCTGAAAGTCCGGGATCGGCTGCTGCACCCGAAAATCCACCTTATTAGAGCTCCTGACGTAGCCGCAGAAGTTGGAAAGCTCCACGGTATATACCCCAGGCTCGGTGGCTGTGTACTCGTTCGACCTGTCATAGACCAGTTTGCCGTCTTTCTTCCAGACATAGGCCGCCCCCTCCTGCTCCTGCACCCACATTTTTATACTTCCCTCTCCGCATACCACCAAGGGGTCTGTATACTCAATTTTAGGTGCTTTCAACTTGCCTGCCACCTGTATCTCCACCTCATCCGACTTACTTACACAGCCATCCGCATAGGTCACCTCCACGGCATACAAGCCAGACTGGGTAACAGTGATGGACCTGGCGGTGGCTCCGTTGCTCCATTGGTAGCTTTTACCTTCTGAGGCGGTAAGCAATACGCTGCCACCGGCACAGATGGTGGCTGGCCCGTTTAACGTGATTTTAGGTTTGGGAGCGGCGCTGCAAGCGGTACTTTGGGTGGCATAAGTTGAACTGCCCGTCCCCTGGCTAAAAGCCGGCACAGCTGTTAAAGCATAGATGAAAGAGAAAATAAGGTGCACAAAAGATAACAGTACGTACTTTTGCCAGCTAAACGCTAAAAATGATGCATGCATAGGCAGCAGCAATTAATCAAAACACAATCAATCATTACTACTTTTCTTATTTTTAGTTACACTAAAAATTAAATTGATTCAATTTATAATTAAAAACAAACAAAATAAGAGATAGTATAAACACAAAAGAGGCTTCAGTAGATACTGAAGCCTCTTGGTTGTATACGCTGGTTAAATTTTATACTTTCCCGTAAGCAGTTCTCTCCACGATACTTCTGCCCAGCGTTACTTCGTCGGTATATTCCAGTTCGCCGCCCACGGGCACGCCACGGGCAATGGTGGTAATCCGAACATCAAAGTCGCGGAGCTTGCGGGTCAGGTAGAACGCAGTGGTGTCTCCCTCCATGGTGGGGCTGATGGCCAGCAGGATCTCCTTTACCTCGGATGCCGGCAGGCGCTCCAACAGCGACTCAATGTGCAAATCCGACGGGCCGATTCCCTCTATCGGGGAGATAACGCCCCCCAGCACGTGGTACAGGCCCTTGTATTGCGAGGTGTTCTCAATGGCAATCACGTCACGGATGTCGCTCACGATGCACAGCATGCTGCGGTCGCGCAGCGGATTGGCGCAGATAGAGCATACTTCCGTATCGGATATGTTATGGCACTCTTTGCAGTGCTTCACCTCGGTGCGCATCTTCACCAGCGCCTCTGCCAGCGACAAGGTGTCTTCTGACTCCTGCTTGAGCATGTGCAGCGCCAGCCGGAGCGCAGTTTTTCTGCCAACGCCAGGCAGCTTCGCCAGCTCCTCTACGGCGTTCTCAATCAGTTTCGACGGAAAATTCATCAAATTGCGTCTCCCCCTACTCTATGTTGGCTGACAGCTCTTTGTCGTGCAGGGCCGTGCACATGCCCTTCAGTTCCTCAAAAGCCCCTACCTTAACGGTGCACTTGCCTTTGTAGTGAATGAGGAGCGTGCACTGCTCTGCCTGCTCCGAGGTGTGGCCGCAAACCTTGATCAGCGTGTCTATCACATGGTCAAAGGTGTTTACGTCATCATTGTACACTACAAGGTGGCGCAGGTCAGTGGTTTCTTCCAGCAACTCAACGTCAACTTCCTCTTTATGAAAAATATCTGTATCCCAATTCATACTGCAAATTTACTAAAATATAAGCACTAAACGAAGTTTGCACAAAGTATAAACGCCGCCTCCGGCACGGCTGCAAACCCAACGGCCGTATGGTTTTTAACAATCCCCGGCAAGGTATGATTCCCCGCCCCGAAGTTTACTGCCGCCGCCCTGAAAGCGGGATTTTGCTAAATCAGAATATAAAGCGTTTCTTGCAGTAGTATCAATTTCTGGAATTATACTTCTATAAAAATGACCCTCGAACTTATTAAGAGGCAGCTGACCCCGCTGCTTTTGCTACTTGTTTTTGTGCTGCCCCTACAGGCTCAGAACAAGCTTCTGACCATGGAGGATGCTATCCTAAACCCAAACCTGCAACCCGAAGACCTGCGGCAGCTGCAATGGATAGCCAATACCAACGATTTTGTCTTTTTAAGGGACGATAACGGCAGCCAAAACCTGGTGCGCGGCACCGCCACCTCCGGCAGGCAGCACGGCATCCTGACGCTGGAGCAGCTGAGCGCAGCGGTAGAGGCGGCAGGCGCCGAGAAGCTCGGTGGCTTTCCGGCCTTGTACTGGCGCGATGGCAGCAACTTCCTGATGGATGCGCAGGGAAAAATCCTGGGCTATGACCTGAAATCGGGTAAGGCCCGTGTGATAATGGACTATGCCGATGAGGCGGAGAACAAGGAGCTGGACCCGACCCTGCAGCGCCTGGCCTACACCAAAGGCAACAATTTATACTTGGCGCAGCCCGGCGAGGACGAAAAGGCCATCACCAAAGAACCGAACGAGGCCATTGTAAACGGGCAGGCGGCCCACCGCTCGGAGTTCGGCATCACCAAGGGCACGTTCTGGTCGCCGAAGGGAACGAAGCTGGCCTTTTACCGCATGGACCAGACCATGGTGACCGACTACCCGCTGGTAGATATTGCCCCCCTGCCGGCACAGCAGAACAACATTAAGTACCCCATGGCCGGCGGCAAGAGTCACCACGTTACCGTAGGCGTGTATGATGTAAAATCCGGTGAAACGGTTTATCTGAAAACCGGCGAGCCAGCCGAGCAGTACCTCACCAACGTGACCTGGAGCCCCGACGAAAAGCACCTCTACATCGCCGTGCTGAACCGTGACCAAAACCACATGAAGCTGAACCGCTACAATGCCACGACGGGGGAGTTTGAGCAAACCCTGTTTGAGGAAAAGCAGGAGAAGTATGTGGAGCCGGAGCATGGCTTATACTTTGTGCCGGGCAAGCCCGACCAGTTTGTGTGGGTAAGCGAGCGCACCGGCTTCGACCACCTGTACCTGTACAACACCAGCGGCAAGCAGCTGCGCCAGCTAACCAGCGGTGACTGGATGGTGACCGATATTCTGGGCTTCAGCAGAAAGGGAGACGAAGTATACTATATGTCTACGGCAGAGAGTCCGCTGGAGCGCCACATTTACGCCGTGAGCCTGCGCCATGGCAAGACCCGCCGTATCTCGCAGGGCAGCGGCACGCACAACGCCATGCTAAGCCCCGACAGCAGGTATATCATCGATAACTACAGCAGCCAGGTAACGCCGCGCAAGATTTGGGTATTGAACCCCAACGGCAAGGTGCTGCACACGCTGTTAACGGCTAAAAACCCGCTGACGGAGTACAGCCTGGGCGAAACGACCATCTTTCCGATAAAGGCAGAGGACGGCACCGACCTGTATGCCCGCATGATCACGCCACCGAACATGGACAAGAGCAAGAAATACCCGGTGGTGGTGTATGTGTACGGCGGCCCGCACGTGCAGCTGGTAACCAACAGCTGGCTGGGCGGCGCCAACCTCTGGATGCACCTGATGGCGCAGCAAGGCTACATCATGTTCACGGTAGACTCGCGCGGCTCTGGTAACCGGGGCCTGGCATTTGAGCAGGCCACCTTCCGCCAGCTAGGCAACGTGGAGATGCAGGACCAGCTGCGTGGTGTGGAGTACCTAAAGTCATTGTCTTACGTAGATTCCAACCGCCTGGGCGTGCATGGCTGGAGCTTCGGCGGCTTTATGACCACCTCCCTGATGACGCGTCATCCGGGCGTGTTTAAAGTAGGTGTGGCTGGCGGCCCGGTTATCGACTGGAAATATTACGAGGTGATGTACACCGAGCGCTACATGGACTCGCCGGAGCAGAACCCGAAAGGCTACGAAGATGCCAGCCTGCTGAACCATGTGCAGGACCTGAAAGGCAAGCTGCTGCTGATACACGGCACGGTGGATGATGTGGTGGTGTGGCAGCACAGCCTGCAGTTTCTGAAGAAAGCCGTGGACGAAGGCATACAACTGGACTACTTTGTTTACCCGGGCCACCCACACAACGTACGGGGCAAAGACCGGGTGCACCTGATGCGCAAGGTAACGCAGTACTTTGAGGATTACCTGTAGCAAACACCAAGCTATACTTCCCGGAAAAGGCGCTGACACCCTCAGCGCCTTTTTTGTGCCTGTCCTGGCTGTTGCCGTAGCCTAAACCGCTGAATTGCGTACCTTTGTAACAGATTTATACTTTAGCGTTTATGCCTGCCATTTCACCAGCCTTCCGCCAAGCAGTAAAAAACCTGGGCGATAAAGAGAAAGAAGCCATCATCCTGAAAGCCGCCCGGCGCGACGCCGAACTGTACGACATCCTGCGGTATGAGCTATTGGAAGAGGTAACGCTGGAGGAAGTATACGAGGAGGCCGCCGACAAAATACACGAGCTGCTGATAAACGCCAGCGGCCGCAGCCTGAGCAAGGCCCTTACCAAAGCGCTGCGCAAGGCCATGAAGGAGATCGCGCGCTTCAAACGCATCACCAAAGAGCCAAAGGCCGAGATTGACCTGCACCTGTACACGCTGCGCCTGATCTTCGAAAACTTTACCGGCCAGTTCGACAGCTACTACAAAGGGTTTTATACTGCCACCGCCCGCCTGCTGCTGCGCACTATCCAACTTATCCAGAAAAAGCTGCACGAAGACTACCACCTGGAGTATAAGCAGGAGCTAGACGATTTTCTGCAGCAGATCCACAGCCGCCCAAAGCACCTGACTGTGGCTTTGCCACAGGAGTTTGAGATAGAGTAGTGCTCAATTCTGAATGAGTGAATGGGTGAGTTAAAAGCTTGCTTGCCCTCATCAACCTTACAGTTTCTTGAAGTAGCTCTATCGCCACGTTAAGCCACGGGAATACAGGAAGAGGTAGAGCATTTAGGGGGAACAATGGCGGCTAAAGCTAACCTTACCCGCGTCTAAAAGACAGGGGCTGCCTTTTTCGGCAGCCCCTGCAAGTATAAATTCCACGTAATCAGCGCTACGCTACTCCTCCTCCAGCGTTCCTACCTGCACCTCCTCCAGGTTGATCTCAGAGACCTTCTCTAGTTTGCCAGCCTCAAAAGCCCTGTCATAGTTGTCTATCGGGAAGTCCTTGTCTGATATTTTATAGTTGTTGTAGTCCTGGAAGCGGAAGTTGCCCACCGTTCTGGGGTTAATGGCCTCCCGGAAGCGGGAGCCGCCGCCATTCTCCTCGAAGTTATAGGCCAGGTAATCCATGGTATGGCGGTCTTTGTGAAACCAGTACACATACTCATCCTTAAAATCATCGCCGCCTCCCTCCTGCGCAAAGGTTACTTTCACTTTGTGGTAAGGCTCTCCTTTTACAGTGGCCTCGCCTAGGTATGTTTTCTGCACGGCAGCATCGTTGAGGAAGTATGGCAGCAGCGCAAAATAGATAACGCCGTTTACCGAGGCACTATACTTTTGCTGCTCCTCCTCCGCCAGCTGCTCTTCTGCATCGTTTAGGGTGCGCTTAAAGCCGCTGTTGCTCAGCACATCGTGCACGCGCCGGCCAGTAGAGTCGGTAAAGGTGCGGCTGTATACAAAGGCGCCGTTGTCGCGCAGCGCCCGGTACTGCATCTCCCGGAACCGGAAACTCACCACGCTTCTGTCCAGGTTGTCCGCGCCGTGCGCGGCCAGTGCCGCATCCACAATTTCCTGCGCCTCAGAATCCGGGGTTTTACTTTCGGTGCAGGCGGTTACAAGCAACAGCAGCCCCAACAGCCAGGCAAAAGTATAAGTATGGTTTTTCATGCGGCAGGTCATCGTTATGCTTCCAAAGGTATAAAATTGGCAGGCAAGTATAAAACGAAAAACCGCCCCGGCCGGAGCCAGAGCGGTTTGTATAATTGCCAGCGCTGTGGCTTACTTCTTTGCGGTCACGTCAAAAGAAACGGTAAACTCATCGTGGATGGCTTTGTCGCCCAGGTTACCGAAAAACGTCTCGGAACCGTAGCGCACGTCAAACTTAGAGCGGTCTACCACCATGTCGGCTTTAGCCGTTACGGTACCCTCGTTCACGTTTACGGTGGCCGGGAAGCTTACCTTCTCCGTCTTCTCCTTTATCGTCAGGTTGCCCTCTACGTTGTAATTCTCCTCACCGGCAGCCGCGTCCGCAATCGGCGAAGCCCCTGTGATCTCAAATGTGGCCGTAGGAAATTTCTCCACGCCAAAGAAGTCGTCGGACTTCAGGTGTCCTACTAGCTTGGCATTGTCTTCTTCCGCCTCCAGGTCAGTGTTGGTAAGCGAGTTCATGTCGATCACGATCGTGCCGCCGGTCAGTTGGTCACCGTTTACGGTAAGCTCGCCGCTCTGCACTTTAATCTCTCCACGGTGCTCTCCGGTAACTTTGGTGCCGTGCCACTTCACGCTGCTTTCTTCCTGCGCTATCTGGTAGATTTCTCCCTCACCGGTTGCTGCGGCAGCCTCGGAGGTTACCGTGGTTGTCTCTTCAGCGGTGTTTTCGGCTTCGCTGCTGCACGCTGCCAAAAACATGGCGGCTACAAATGAGGCATAAATGGCTGTTCTTTTCATGGGTAATTAATTATGTATGAAAAAGTTGATTACAAAAATTAGGTCCCCGTTTATCCCGGGGAAGTAAAGTATAAACCGAAGCTTACTGCTTGGCCGTCACGTCCAGCGTTACCACGAAGTCATCATAGATCACTTTATCGCCCAGGTTATCGAAGAAGCTTTTAGAGCCGTAGCGCACGTCATACTTGGAGCGGTCCACGGTAACTTCCGCTTTGGCAGAGGCCACGCCGTTTTTAACCGATACAGTAGCCGGGAAGGATACCTGGTTGGTGATGCCTTTGATGGTCAGGTCGCCGGTAACGGTGGCGTTTGGCTGGCCGGCTGCCGCGTTGGCAAGAGGCTTCACGCTGCTGATCTTAAAAGTAGCGGTGGGGTGCTTCTCCACGCCAAAGAAATCATCCGACTTCAGGTGGTTCACCAGTTTGGCGTTATAGCCTTCGTCTTTGATGTCGGTGTTGGAGATGCTGTTCATGTCGATCACGAAGGTGCCGCCCACGATCTTGTTGCTGTTTACCTGCAGTTCCCCGCTTTGCAGCTGGATGTCGCCGAAATGCTCTCCGGTAACTTTTTTGGCGTGCCACTTCAGGTTGCTTTTGGCCACGTCTACTTTGTAAGCACGCGCCTTGGCAGGAGCGGCTACTTCAGTAGCGTTTGCAGCAGCCACTTTGTCGGTGTTGCCGGCCTGGGCTGTAAATAGCAGCGCACTGGCAAGCGAGGCAAGAATAACGTACTTTTTCATCTGGTTTATTGGATTAGGCTTCTATTTTTGGAATTACTTATTTCTGATCTTATCCAGCAGAAGGTTAAGCTGGGCAGCCTCATCTTCCGATAGATTGGTGATGCCGGTGCCTTTCCCGCCTTCCAGGCTATCCATCTGCTCCAGCAGCTGCAGCCCTTTTTCTGTTATCAGCACATCCACGGTGCGGCGGTCGGAGGGGCACTGCTTGCGCGTTACAAGGCCTTTGGCTTCCAGCTTGTCCACAATGCGCGAGGCATTGGAGGTTTTGTCCAGCATGCGCTCGATCAACAGGCTGATGGTGGCCGGCTTCGGGTACTGCCCGCGCAGGATGCGCAGGATATTATACTGCGGGAGCGTAACGCCGAAAGGCTTAAAAAGCGTCGACTGTGCCTGTTGCAGATAACCCGAAGTATACACCACATTGATGTAGGCTTTCTGGTACTCGCTCTTGAAAACGCTCTGCTTTATCTCTTCTTCTATCTTCATGGTTGCCTTTGGTCCTCTTAAGTTGGTACAAATATATGTACATACATTTAATGTACAAACACATCAACAGAAATAATTCTAAAAAGTTTCTTTTGCAGATGATTATACTTTAAAAAACAGGTAAGCAGGGTTTTGTGTTTGATGGCTTTATTTCAGGAATAGCATTCCCTCCTGCTCCAGCACCAGCCCAAAAGGCTCTTCTTCCAGCATTAGAAACCCATCCAGGGCTAAAAAGTTGAAGGCGCTGCTAAGTTGCATTGAGCTCCAGGCGCCAAGGCTGGTCTCGAGTCCTGAGCCCAGTACAGTGATCATTCCGGCCTTTTTGGCTTCCTGCAGCAACCTTACCGTGTTCAGGTAGCCGCCCGCCTTCATCGGCGTGATGCTTACCCCATGAAACTGCGTGCGCAGCAGCTCAAAGTCGGCCAGGTCGGTTACCGACTCATCCGCAACAAGCGGCACGGGGCTAATGTTTTTGATCTGGGCATACATGGCGGCTTTAGATGCTGGCAAAGGCTGCTCCATAAACAGCACCTGCTCCCGCTCCAGGCCATGCAAAAAGCGCAGCAGCTCCTCCGGGTTCTGCCAGCTTTCGTGCCCCTCCAGCACCAGTGGCTGGTCTGTGTAACGCTGCACTTCCCGCACCAGTTCATCGCCCTGCTCCGGGCTAACCCTCAATTTTAGATACCGGAAGCGCTCCAGCCGCTCCTGCCTCAGGTACTCCTCCACCTGCGCCGGGTCGGTCACCGCCAGGGTATAACAGGTTGCCTGCGGCTCTGGCGCCGGCTGGCCAAGCAGCTGGTGCACGGGTATGCCTTTGTGCTGGCAGAAGTAGTGAAGGTAGGCCGCCTCGATGGCAAAGCGCAGGGCGTTGATAGGTGGGTGCTGCTCCAGCAGCTGCAGCAGCTCTTCCATACTTGGCACATGCGGCAGCCCCGCCATCAGCAGCACTTTATACTGCTGCAGCAGCAGTTCCGGCGTTTCGCCATAGCGCAGGTTGGGGGCAGCCTCTCCAAAGCCACTGAACGTGCCATCCGACACCTGCACCAGGAAATTAACCTTTGTAGCCTGGGTACCGGGCGCACTAACCGAGGAGCGCTTTAGCTTCAGGTGCAGTACTTCTATTTGCCATTTTAACATAGGGTGCGTTAGCTTTATCTTCTGTAGTTCTAAAATTGCATTTTTATCCGCATTTAGCCAATACCTGCTGCGCTGGCAGCACACGGTTACCTTAAAAATAGGACACGAAAAAATAGTTTACAGCCGCAGCACCAAGTGTTTGCAGCTTTGCTTCCAGAGTATATATTTGCTAAGCTTTTGTAGGTGTGCCCTGTCAGCAAATAACGTCATTAGGGACTTTTCAGCCGCATTCACTTCAAGGCTTTTTGTTTTACCGGCTGCGGCCATACATGTTGTGAATTTCTATATGAAAAAATCTTTTTTGCCGCTGGTCACGCTGCTGGGCATTACGGTGGCTGCCATTCTCACCGTGCTGCAGCAGTACGGCATCGTGGCGCTGCCGGCGGAGGTGCTGACGGCCGTTCGCTGGGCCTGCATCGGCAGCCTGCTGCTCTACGGCCTGCAGAAGCGCTCCCTCACCGCCTGGATTCTGATAAGCATGGTGCTGGGCGCCGAGATCGGCTACGACTTCCCGGGCTTTGCGGTGGAGCTGAGCGTACTGAGCAAGGTGTTCCTCAAGCTCATCAAAACCATCATCGCCCCGCTTATTTTTGCCACCCTGGTGGTGGGCATTGCCGGACACGCCAACCTAAAGCAGGTGGGCAGCATGGGCTGGAAGGCGCTCGTGTACTTTGAGGTGGTGACCACGCTGGCGCTGTTCATCGGGTTGGCTGTTATCAACTTTACCAAGGCAGGCGAGGGAATTGACGCAGGGCTGGCGCAGGCGCACGAAGAGATACAGGCCATGCCCCCGCAGTCAACCGCCGACATCATCCTGCACGTTTTCCCAGAGAACATCGCCAAGTCCGTGGCGGAGGGGCAGGTGCTGCAGATCGTGGTGTTCAGCGTGCTGTTTGCCATTGGCCTGGCCATGGTGAGCGAGAAGAAGCGCAAGCCCATGCTCGACTTCTGCGAGAGCCTCTCCGAAACGATGTTCAAGTTCACCAACATCATCATGTACTTCGCCCCGGTGGGCGTGGGCGCTGCCATTGCCTACACGGTGGGGCACATGGGCTTTGGCATCCTGGTCAACCTGTTCCAGCTGTTGGCTACGCTTTATGTGGCGCTGCTGCTCTTCTCGCTGCTGGTGCTGCTGCCCGTGGCCCTGGTGGCGCGGGTGCCGGTAAGGCGCTTTCTGCAGGCCGTTTCCGGGCCTGTTTCCATCGCCTTTGCCACCACCAGCTCGGAGGCCGCGCTGCCCCGCGCCATGGAGGAGATGGAGAAGCTGGGCGTGCCGCGGCGCATCGTGGCCTTCGTGATGCCCACCGGCTACAGCTTTAACCTGGACGGCACCACCTTATACCTGGCGCTGGCGTCGGTATTTGTGGCCCAGGCCGCCGGCATCGACCTTTCCTGGAAACAGCAGCTGGTCATGGTGTTCACGCTGATGCTCACCTCTAAAGGCGTGGCCGGCGTGCCGCGTGCCTCACTGGTTATACTTCTGGGAACGGTGGCCTCATTTAACTTGCCGGTATGGCCTGTTTTCGCCATTTTAGGCATAGATGAGCTGATGGACATGGCCCGCACCTCTATCAACGTGACGGGCAACTGCCTGGCCACCGCCGTGGTGGCGCGTTGGGAGGGTGAATTTAACCCACAGCCGGAAACAGGGCTGGTAGAAACGTCTATCCCGGAACTAGCACCGCAACAAGAGGCGGATAACAGGGAAACTGAGCTGGTGTAAAGCTGGTTACTCTAAATTAAAAGTCCCCTTCCGTGTGCGGCAGAAGGGGACTTTTAATTTATACCTGAAAGGTATGGCTACATAAAAAAAGAGGCAACCCGTTTCCGGATAGCCTCTTTTGGTGCGCAAGAAAGGACTCGAACCTTCACACCTTACGGAACTGCCGCCTGAAGACAGCGCGTCTACCAATTTCGCCACTTGCGCATTTCCCCTCAACCGCGGTCAAGGATTGGTACTGCAAATATACAACGCATATTCTTATTTGCAACACCTCTACGGCCGGATATTTTTCTTCTAAAGTATGACTGGGCTCTCCACACGCTCAAGCCACTGACTTTCAGGTAGAATATTTTTTACTGCCGCACCAAAACATAGCCGCTCAGGCTTGCCCCCACAAACTCTTCCCAGTTGCCTAGGCTGGCTTTGCGTGAAAAGCTACTTCCTCCGAGCTTTGCGCCTAGCATAATGGACCGTCTGTCGGCCCCTGTGGCCGGCAGGTACTCAATGCCCAGGAAAAAGTCTTCGTCCGTATAAACCGCGAAAGGCTGCAAATCTATACTTACCCACCCCTCGCTGGTAGACAGCCGCTGCACCACTCTCTCCTCCAACAGGCGCTCTCCCGGCTTGCCGTCGCGGTTGCGGTACAGGTTGATGCGGAACAAGGCGGAGTCAAGTTTGGAACTGGTCAGGTAAAAGTGTGCGGAAAGCAGCTCGGTGGGCCTGTCCTTTACCTGAATGAAGTTGGCAAACTCATAGATGTCTTTGCTTTCTCTCTGGTCGGGGTTGCCCCACACCATGGGCAGGCGGCCGGTTACTCCCAGCTTTCTGGTTTTTAGCTTGCGGCTTTGCACCACCACCTCCTGCAGTCGCTCCGTCTTTTCCTGTAGCTTCACCTCCAGCGGCTGCATCCCTACCAGTTCCGACACGGGCACGCTGCGCTCCTGGTAGCCAATGGCGGAAAAGGTTAGCGTGTCTGTGGCGTGGGTGGCCGGCAGCTCCAGTGTAAACTTACCGTGCTCATCCGAGGCCGTCCCGACGTTTTTGTTCCGGATGCCGATGTTGACGTATGGCAAAGGCTCGCTGCTGCTGGACAGCACAGTTCCCTGCAGGTTTAAGTGCTGCGCCTCTGCCAGCAGAGAGAGCAGTAGAAGTATGACTGTGAAAGTTTGCTTCATTTGTAGGAGGGTTTAAGTCTTTAAGATTTGTTTTCCGTTCGCTCGATCCGCAGTTCCACCAGGTTGGCCGAGATTTGTTTTTCAGCCTCAGGATAAGGCAGGGCCTGCAGAAAAAACAGCTTATACTTGTCTCCGAAGGCAATGGCTGGCGCGAAGAGCGTCAATTTGCTAGGTTGCGTTGTGGTAGCTGTCGCTTCGGAGGGCATGGCGGGTTTGGTCAGCCGCCAGGCTGTTGGCGCAGCGTTTCCTGCCATACTTGCCTCCAGTTGCAGCGTTACCTCTCCTGCCTGCACACAAAGCACATCTTTGGGGCAGCGGCTATCGTTCAGCTCGGTCAGCGTGATGGTAGCTATACTTCCGGACAGGCTGTCTACTACCTGCACCTGCTCGTGCAGGCTTATGGTAAAGGTTTGCCCAACCGGCACCTGCCGTTGCAGAGGGGCTTCGGACATCAGCAACAGGTTCAGGGCGAGGATCAGCGAATAAAGCATGTATATTATTTTTTAGTGACGATCAGTTTCACCTGCTTCTCGGTATCCGTGTTTGCCTCGGAGGGATATGGCAGTACTTCCAGCAGCGTAACCTCATACGCTTTCCCGTCCACCAGCACCTCAATCGGGTGTTTACTTCTGGCAGGCTCGGGGCGGCAGTCGCCGATGCAGAAGTTTAGCTTTTGCCCTTTGCGCCCTATTTGGCCCACCCGCAGCTCAACCGAGGCATTGCCCATCCATACACAGACAACATCCTGCGGGCAGCGCGAATCCTCCACCCGCTCCAGCTCCAGGTACAGGCTATCGCCGTTTATCAGTTCTACCCGCTCATCCGGCTCCATGGTAAAGGGTTTGCCGTAAGCAGGTTTCTGCGGCACCAGTTCTGGCAGTATTTCATCGTGGCACTGCCCGAGGGCCAAGAGCATCAAAATAGACAGGAAATAATTCGCCATAGTTATAGGGGTTATACTTTGCAGAGCCCAAAAGCACGGCCAAGGGTTGCACGGCTTCTGATTTTTATACTTTAGTCGACGAAAAACCAGGCGCAAAAACAGCGGCGGCTGCCCCTTTGCAAGAGCAGCCGCCGCTGTTTTATACTTTTAAAGGCGTGTTAAAGCGCTGCCAAACTTTGCTCGATGGCATGTATCTTCGCCTCGGCATCGGCTTTTTTCTTACGCTCGTTGGCGATCACGGCTTCCGGGGCACCGCTCACGAAACGCTCGTTGCTCAGCTTTTTATCCACTGAGGCCAGGAAGCCTTTGGTGTACTCCAGCTCCTTGGTCAGGCGCTCGCGCTCGGCGGCCACGTCAATGTTGCCTTCCATTGGGATGAAGAACTCATCGCCTGCCACGATAAAGCTGATCGCGCCGTCTATACTTTCCTTCACAAACTGAACCTCATTCAGGTTAGCCAGCTTGCGCATCACGCCTAAAAACGGTTGGTAATGGTCGTGCTTCATCACCTTGATATACAGGTCCAGCTGCTTGTTGTTCGGGATATTCTTGGAGTTACGGATGTTGCGGACAGAACCCACCACGTTCAGCACCACCTCCATCGTCTCGATGATCTGCTTATCGAACTTATCCTTCTTAGGCCACGGCGCCACGATCAGGAATTCCTTATCCTTGCGCACCTTCAGGTCTTGCCAGATCTCTTCGGTAATGAACGGCATGAACGGATGCAGCACCTTCAGTACCTTCTCCAGGAGTTTCACTGTCTTGTCCAGCGTCTGCTTGTCGATCGGCTGCTGGTAGGCCGGCTTGATCATCTCCAGGTAGTTAGAGCAGAAGTCGTCCCATACCAGCTTGTACACCGCCAGCAGCGCATCCGAAATACGGAACTTGCTGAAGTGGTCCTCTATCTGCACAAAGGCCTCGTTAAAGCGCGAGTCGAACCACTTCACCGCCGTTTCGTTCGGGAACGGTAGGCTCTCGTCCACCTCCCATCCTTTTATCAGGCGATAGGCATTCCAGATCTTGTTGCTGAAGTTACGGCCCTGCTCCACCAGTTTCTCGTCGAACAGCAAGTCGTTGCCGGCCGGTGAGCTGAAAAGCATACCCGCACGCACACCGTCGGCACCGTACTGGTCAATCAGGTCCAGCGGATCAGGCGAGTTGCCCAAGGACTTCGACATTTTACGGCCCTGCGCGTCGCGCACGATACCAGTCAGGTACACGTTTTTGAACGGCAGCTCGTTGCGGAACTCGTAACCGGCCATGATCATACGCGCCACCCAGAAAAACAGGATCTCAGGGGCAGTTACCAGGTCGTTGGTCGGGTAATAGTATAAGATGTCCTTGTTGTCCGGGTCCTTAAAGCCATCAAACACCGAGATTGGCCACAGCCACGAAGAGAACCAGGTATCCAGCACGTCCTCGTCCTGGCGCAGGTCCTCAGGCTGAAGGTTTTCGTTGCCGCTTTCTTTGCGGGCCAGTTTCAGCGCTTCCTCTGCCGTAGTAGCCACCACAAAGGAGCCGTCTGGCAAATAGTAGGCAGGTATCTGCTGGCCCCACCACAGCTGGCGCGATACGCACCAGTCGCGCACGTTCTCCATCCAGGAGCGGTACATGTTCTTGAACTTGGGCGGGTGCAGGCGGATCTCATCGTTCATCACGGCCTCCAGCGCGGGCTTGGCCATCTTGTCCATCTTGCAGAACCACTGCATCGACAGGCGCGGCTCAATAACGGCGCCGGTACGCTCCGAGGTCTGCAGCACAGAGGCATACTCCTCCACCTTCACCAGCAGGCCGGCTTCTTTCAGGTCCTTCACAATATTGCGGCGGGCCTCAAAGCGATCCTGCCCCACGTACAGCTGCGCCTGCTCGTTCAGGGAGCCGTCGTCGTTCAGGATGTCGATGGTCGGCAGCTTGTGCTTCTGGCCCAGTTCGTAGTCGTTCAGGTCGTGGGCCGGCGTTACTTTCAGCGCACCCGTACCAAAATCTATACTTACATACTCATCCAGGATGATCGGAATTACTTTGCCCAGCAACGGAATGCGCACCGATTTTCCGTGTAGGTGGGTATAGCGCTCGTCGTTCGGGTTCACGGCTACGGCCACGTCGGCCATAATGGTTTCCGGGCGCGAAGTGGCTACGGTAATATAGGTTGGCTCTGCTGCACCATCCGCCACTACTTCGTAGTTCAGGTGGTACATTTTGGCCATGGTGTCTTTCGGCACCACCTCCTCGTCAGAGAGAGCCGTTTTGCCCTGCGGGTCCCAGTTTACCATACGAATACCGCGGTAAATTTGGCCTTTGCGGTACAGGTCCACGAACACCTCGATCACGGCGGCGCTCATGTCGTCTTCCATGGTAAAGCGGGTGCGGTCCCAATCGCAGGAGGCGCCCAGCTTTTTGAGCTGCTCCAGAATAATGCCGCCATACTTCTCTTTCCACTCCCAGGCATACTTGAGGAACTCCTCGCGGGTAAGGTCTTTTTTGTTGATGCCTTTTTCCTTGAGCATGGCCACCACCTTGGCCTCCGTGGCGATTGAGGCGTGGTCGGTGCCCGGCACCCAGCAAGCCTCCTTGCCCTGCATGCGCGCACGGCGGATGAGCACATCCTGGATGGTGTTGTTGAGCATGTGGCCCATGTGCAGCACGCCGGTTACGTTTGGCGGCGGAATCACGATGGTGTATGGCTCTTTGCTCGGGTTAGGCTCTGAGTGGAAGAAGCCGCGCTGCATCCAGCTGTCGTACCACTTCTTCTCTACTTCCTTGGGGTTATATTTCGTTGAAATCGACATCTTGTACTTAGTTAGGCTACTGTGTAAGCTTAATTCGCAAAATTAGGGAATTTTGCTGATTGTTAATTGCGAATTGCAGATTGTTGTCAGGATCAGGATTTTCTGGATTTCAGGATGCACGGGATTGCCCGTGGCAAAGTTGGAGACGCAAGGTATTGCGTCTCTACAGTAGGTATCGCCTTCCACCACTCTCATAATCTTCTCCATCCTGAATCTTCATAGTTGTTAAAGTATAAACAAAGCATCCCGTCCCTCCTAAAATCTTGTAAATCCTGATGCTGGTAACAAAAAAACCTGCCTTTGCGGGGCAGGTTTTATACTTTGATGTTGCTTTATACTTACGCCTCCTGGTGCAGCCAGCTTTTCTTGGCCAGCAGCTCTTCCTCTGTCTCGCGGTAGTCGGGGTCGTCTACGCAGCAATCCACGGGGCAAACGGCGGCGCACTGCGGCTCCTCATGGAAGCCCATGCACTCGGTACACTTATCAGAAACGATGTAGTAAAACTCATCTGAAATAGGGGTCTGCGGGGCATCGCCAGGCACAACCTCGCCACCGTCAATCTCCACCTCTTTCAGCGCCGTGCCACCGCCCCAGGTCCACTCCGCGCCGCCTTCGTAAATAGCGGTGTTCGGGCACTCTGGTTCGCAGGCTCCGCAGTTTATACACTCATCGGTTATCATTATAGCCATAGTCGTATCTCCTGTATATTTTTTATACTTTTGTACTTCTGTTTCTTTTTTTAAACGAACAAAATTAGGAACAAACAGTATCCCTATCAAGTTATTTTTTACGAGCCACGCAATTTGCCATGACATTAGAGAACAGGATAGAAGCCTTTGTAGAACTGGGGAAACAGCTGCAGCACCTGACGCCGGATGAGCGACAGGCCTGGGCCTTCTCGGCAGCCTCGCGTAACCCTTGGTTTACAGAGGAAAACGTATCCAGTGCTCTGGATGGCATCATTGTCATGTTGCAGGAGCAATACCTCCGTGAGTGGCTTTACCCCTACCACCTCAAACAGGTTACACCAAAGAAGGTTGGCGTAGTGATGGCGGGCAATATTCCGATGGTGGGTTTCCACGATTTCCTGTCGGTGCTGATCAGCGGGCACTTCCTGCTGGGCAAGCTCAGCTCCAGCGACGATATGCTGATGAAGCGCATTGCCAACATGCTCATTGCCATAGAGCCAGCCTTCGGCAACCGCATCGAGTTTGTTGATTTGCTGAAGGAGGCAGACGCCATTATCGCCACCGGCTCCGACAACACGGCCCGCTACTTTGAGTACTACTTTGCCAAGCGCCCGCACATCATCCGCAAGAACCGCACAAGCATCGGTATACTGACTGGCCACGAGGAGCCGGACGACCTGCGCGCTTTAGGCGAGGACATTTTCCGCTACTACGGCCTGGGCTGCCGCAACGTGTCTAAGGTATTTGTGCCCGTAGGGTATACATTCGATAAGTTTTTTGAAGCCAACCAGCACCGCGCCAACATACTGGATCACCACAAGTACCAGAACAACTACGACTACAACAAATCTATACTTTTGGTAAACCGCGTGCCGCACTTTGACAACGGCTTTATGCTGGTGCAGCAGAGCGAGAAGCTAGTGTCCCCTATCTCGGTGCTGTTCTACGACACCTTTACCTCGCTGGCAGACCTGCGCCACAAGCTGCACGAGGTGAAGGACAAGACGCAGGTGGTGGTGTCGGCGCACGGCTGGCTGGAGGGAAGTATACCTTTCGGCGAGGCTCAGCGCCCGATGGTATGGGACTATGCTGACGGCGTGGACACGCTGGCTTTTCTGCAGCGCCTGTAGTTCCTTAAAAACCAGCGTTAAAACATTGCATTTTAGATAGCGGTTTCCTATATTAGGTCTTAGTTAAATAAACCAACCGCACATGGAAACTTATATCAACACTATCCCGATGATGGAGAAGGAGCAGATTCCGACTCTCCGCTTCGGGCAAACTGACGTACTCACAGACCCCGAAGCCCGCAAGAAACGCATGTGGGACCTGAACCGCGCCACCTCCCTGGGCAACGTGTACCACGGCAAAGTAGAAATCACCTTCCAGACAGCTGATGGCGAGCTGCACCGCGTGGATACCACCGTTTGGGCCGTAGACGACAAATACATGACCCTGAAGGCCGGCTGCGCCATACCCGTTACCTCCATTATCGGCATAGAGTTTTTCTAAAAAGCCACCCTCCTTTTGCAGGTAAGTATACTCTACTTGCTTTTTTTATCCCCATGCCTCACCTGTGTTTAAACAGCATTTTTGGCATAATATATGCACTATATATACAGAACCAACTAATACACAATATGCAAGAACTAAAGAAAAACACCCAACTCATTAACAAAGAACGTATTGCCACCCTTAAATTCAGCAAAACAGACGTGCTGCAGGACCCTGATGCCAAAAGCCGACGCTATTACGCCGCCAACCGCGCCACTATCCTGAGCAACACCTTCCGCACGAAGTCCATGATCACGTTTAAGACGGATACCGGTGAGCTGAAGCGCGTAGAAGCAGCGCTGTGGGGCCTCGACAAAGACTTTGTACTGCTACGATCAGGTATGTTCTTGCCGATCAGGTCGATTCTTGAGATCAATTACTGTTAGTATATGAAACCCAAACCATCGCCCCGGATACATTTTATTAAGTATAAAGTATAACAGCTTGCCCAGACCACCTGAGCAAGCTGTTTTTGTTTTAGGGCAATGCTATAAGGCTTATATCCGGTCCAGCACTTTTACGATGAGGCTATCGATCACCTCCTCCGCATTTTCGGCGAACTGCTGCGTGACGCGGTTGGCCACAATGGCGTTGAGGGATAACATGTCGTGGCCCAGGATGCGGCCCATGCTGTAGTAACCGGCTGTCTCCATCTCAAAGTTGGTGAGCATGTACGCATTGTGGCGGAAATCCTGGTAGGTCTGCAGCAAAGCTTGGTTGCGCAGGCCGCCGCGCAGCACGCGGCCCTGCGGCGCGTAAAAGCCGGGGCAAGTCAGGGTATTGCCGGGCACCATGTCATAAGCGATCTTTTGGATGAGGCGTTGTGCGCCTGAAACGCAGTATGGCCGAAAGCCCAGCCCTAGCTCCTGCTGCAGCTTAGCCGTGATGATTTGCTCCTCCTCCGTCTGCTCCAGCGGGTAGAACTGCATCAGCGTATCCAGGCCTATACTTGTGTGCGAGGCCAGGTGGCTGCCCAGCGGCACTGTTTCCTGCAACGAGCCGGAGGTACCAATACGCACGATGCTCAGCTTGATCTTCTCCTCGTTTACCTCGCGGCTGCGGAAGTCGATGTTCACCAGCGCGTCCAGCTCGTTCATCAGAATATCAATGTTGTCGGTGCCCATACCTGTGGAGATCACCGTGAGGCGCTTGCCTTTGTAGTAGCCGGTGTGGGTCACGAACTCGCGCTTGGCCACCTGCACTTCCATCTCATCAAAATACTTGCTCACCTTAGCCACGCGCTCCGGGTCGCCTACGGTTATAATGGTGTCGGAAATGTGCTCGGGCAGCAGGTTGAGGTGGTATACCGTGCCGTTCGGGTTTATGATCAGTTCTGATTCTGGGATTGCCATTTCTATAGATGATAGACTCTAGACATTAGATTTTAGACTCCTGAAGTGATAAATAGAAAACGTAATCTATTATCTAGCATCTAAAATCTAACATCCAGATTATTAAAAACACGAAAAGCGTGGCTGTTTGAGCACACGCTTTTCTGAGCTTTAGAGAATACTTACACTTGTACGTCAGTTTTCTTTTTGCGGTTGAACCCTTTGAGCGGATTGTAGCCGTTCATCTCTTTCTGGTAGTAGCCAGTGCCGTCGTAGGGGCGTTTCTCCGGGTGCTCCTTGCACTCCGTAGAGCAGGCGCCGTCCAGTTCCCAGCCGCACTTCTCGCAGATGGCCACGTGCAGGTTGCACACCGGGTTGGCGCAGTTCACCATACGGTCGTTCGGGGTGCCGCATACGTGGCAGGTAGAGATTACGGTCGGGTTCACGCTGTTCACGTCTACGGCCACGCGGTTATCAAACACGTAGCACTTGCCCTCAAAATCCTCGCCGCCGGCCTCTTTGCCATACTTTATAATGCCGCCGTGCAGCTGGTACACGTCCTCAAAACCTTGCTCCAGCAAAAAGGCGCTTGCCTTCTCGCACTTGATGCCGCCGGTGCAGTAGGTCAGTATCTTCTTGTCCTTGAACTTCTCCTTCAGCTCATCGATCTTCTCCGGAAACTCCCGGAAGTTCTCGATATCCAGCGTGACGGCGTTCTTGAAGCGGCCCACGGTGTACTCATAGTCGGAGCGCATATCCACTACCACCACGTCCTCGCGGTCTTTCATTTCCCTGAACTCCTTCGGGGCCAGGTGCTTGCCAGTGCGCACGTTCGGGTCGAGGTGCAGTAAGCCGGAGTGCACGATCTCGGCTTTGATGCGCACATGCAGCTTGGCAAACGCGTGCTTGTCCGACTCGTCCACCTTAAAGTCGATCTTGGCGAAGCGCGGGTCGGCGTGCAGGGCCGCCATATACTTGTCGCAGTCTTCTTTCAGGCCGGACACGGTGCCGTTCAGGCCCTCTTTGGAAATAATAATGCGGCCGAGCAGATTCAGCTCCAGGCACAGTAAATGATGCTGCTCACGAAACGCCTCCGGATCCTCGATCGGCGTGTAGCAATAGTACAGTAATATGCTGTAGGGTTTGTTCATAACTGCTTAGTTTCTCGCTAAGTGTTAAAATTGATTGTTGAATTGTTTGCTCCTTCGGAGCTACTGTTTAATTGTTATTTGGCTGCACTGCAGTTTTATCGGTCTCTCAACAATTCAACAGTTTAGCCATTAAACCATATAAGCCACAAAAGTATAAACTGCCGTGCTGCGGCAAAATGACTTTTGTCAGTTCTGTAACAGCCGGGGCAAGTATAAAAGTTTACTTTACGGGCGCGGCCGGGTTGCCGAACACCGTGGCTTTGGCTGGCACGTCGGCCACTACCACAGAACCGGCGCCAATGCGGGCGTTCTTGCCGATCTTCACACCGGACACAACAACAGCACCCGTGCCGATAAAAGCCCCGTCTTCTACCACAGCCTCTGCGTTGATGATGGCTCCTGCCCCGATCTCTACATTGCTGCCTACCTGGGCTTTGGTATCCACCAGTGCACGGGCATGGATCAGGTTGTAATCGCCCACCTTGGCGTTGTTGCTGATGATAGCTCCTGCCCCCACCATGTTGCCATGGCCCAGCCAAGCGTATTCCGACACGGCGCTAAAGCGATGAATGGCATTTACCGGCACAGCCTTGTAGTCTTCCTTCAGCATTTTGATCAGGCCTTTGCGGGCCGCCGAGTCTTCCACGGCTACAAACACGTCGCACGTTTTGCCTACCAGCTTCAGGAACTCGCTGTCTTCGGTTTTACCCATCACCGCCACATTGTTCACCTCCTGCTGCTGCAGCTCCTGGCTGTCGTCCAGGAAGCAGTACACCATCACGTTGTTGCTGTTAAAGATATCTAATGCGGTGGTACCCAGTTTTTGGGCGCCTACTATGATTACCGGATTTTGCATAAACCTCTCTTAAATAAGGCGCAAAGGTACAAAAAAGGGCGTGATTTTGAAAGTGTGGCTATGAGAGGCGCAACCGCTGCAGCAGGCGCTGTGCATAGGCGTTTTGCAGCAGCAGGTACACTAAAAAGGGCAGGTACACGATGCGGTAGCGGCTCAGGGTACCGAAGTTTGGCGTAGACAAGCCGATAATCCCGGCCATCAAAAGTATAAACACCAGCAGCACGATGTGCAGCAACTCTACTTTTATACTTGCACCTCTCCTGAACGCCGCGGCCACGGCCATACCTGTTAGCAGCAGCAGCAGCAGGTTCTCCAGCCCGGCCAGCAAGTATAACGGCTTCCAGGACTCCCCGATGAACGGGCGGTAGATGGAACTGAGGGCCGCCTCAGGGTAATGCACCGCCATACTTTGCAGCGTTGGCTGCAGCTTACCTAAATCAATGTGCGGGACGTGCTGAGACCGCCGCAGCAGCGAGGTATAGTTGCTCTCCAGGTTCCAAAGTATAAAATCCGGCTTAAAAACACTTTTCTGCCACATCACCACCAGCACTGCCATACCTGCCAGCACCAGCAACAACAGGAGCTGTGCTTTGAGCGGGGCCAGTGCCTTTAGGTAGACTTTAAGGCGCTGCACCAGCAGGTAGGCCAGCAACAGCGGCAGCAGCAAAGCAGCGTAAAACAGCTTTATTTTGATGAACAGGTATACCTGCAGCGGCAACAGCAGCCAAGTCCAAATACTTTGCCTGTAACCGTGCGCCAGCGCCAATGCCGTTCCTACTAGCCAGCACATGCTGCCAAACATCACCGGCTCTTTCATCACCCCCGAGCTCCACAGCACCACCGACGGGAAAAACAAAAAAGCCACCACCACCGCCGGTTTATACTTCGGATACACCCGCGCCAGCACCGCCACCAGCCAGGCTCCTCCCCAAAAACCAAAAAGCGACAACCACAGGTTGTTCAGGTAGTATTGCCCGGCAGTAACCAGGTTCAGCACACTTACTAGCTTGATAAAGAAGAAAGAGTTGGTAAAATCGGGAAACTGGGTGAAGGGCAGCGACGCCCTGAAAGCCGCGCTTTCGAACTGGTTCAGGAACAGTAGCTTCAGGTAATCCTGCGGATGCTGGTGCGCATAGGCCAGCAGCTTCAGGGCTGCTTCATGGTATACATGGGTATCGCTGGGGCCGGCTAAGGTATAGCGAAACACGGCAAAGCCCAGGGCAATAACCACTTTTAAACCCAGTGCTGGCCAAAAGTATGGCTTTAGGTGCTGCGCCCACGCCTGCCGGGATAGCCACCAGACAAGCCCGACCAGTAGCAACAGGTTGATGAGGTAAACGAAAAGTATGCTCACAGGGCAGCTTTGTTCTGTTTCATGATCTTATTGCCCACAGCGCAGCGCATGCAGTTTATGGGGTGGCAATAGCGCTTATAAAGCCCTAGAGCCGCCTGGTTATCGGCTGCGGATTTTGCCTGCCAGCCCAGTTCCTCGTAGAGGCGGGTATACTTGTTGCTCTCCTCCTTCAGCTGCTCCAGCAACGTGATGGCTTTCTCCAGCAGGGTGCGGTCGCCGCTGTGGCTGGCGTAGGCGGCAAGTATAGGCACGGCTACGTTAATCACCAAATTCTGGGCGCTGCCTTTGCCCATTCCTTTCGCCACAGCCTTGCTTTCGCGGCCAAACATATAGTGCTTCTGCCAGTATGCCGACACCGGCGCCTGAAACAGCTGCTCATACTTCTTACCAGAGTCCGATTCTAAGATTTTAGTGAAAAGGGATGCATGCTGATGCAGCGCCGCCGCCAGTTGCGCCAGCCGCACCGTCGGGAAGTTGGCGGGGCGCATGCGCAGGAAGTTCCACTGGTGGCGTGGCAGGGGCTGCAGTTTATACTTGTGCTGCAAAAAGATATACTCCCGCTGCAGCTGCGCAGCATAGCCATCATCGGCATCGGCCAAAAAACCAGCCTGCCCCAGCAGCAGCGCCTCCAGTTGCGGTAAGTTGTGCTGCTGCCGCCGCACCACGTGGAACGGCAATGTTCTGGCCAGCTGTTCAAATGCCTGCTGGTTGATCTTAAAGCCGAAGCCGCGCAGCAATGTATGGTAAGCAGCCTGCTCCCAATCGTTTCCGTAGCTGCGGTATACTTGCAGCACCTCCTCGCCCTTCTCCTCCAGCCGCTCTACCAGCGCCCGTTCCAGCATCAGCGTTTTGGCGATCTCCGGCACCTCCGGCCAGAAGGCGGCGCAAGGAACTTCATTTCTTGATTTCTGCAGCTGCTCATAGGTATGCAACAGGCGCAGATCTACGCGGTCTTGCAGCTCCAGCACCGGCACCAGGGTTCCATCGGTTCTTAATACGGGCACATCCGCCTGCCAGACCACGTGCAGCACCACCTGGTCATACTTGGGGTCGTGCTGGTGGTGGTGGCGGTGCCAGTCCGAGGCCTGCAGGTGCACTTCCACGCTCCCCGACCACTCCACCTCCCCCACCCGAAGTATGGCTTCCCTGAAATCCGGACCGGCATCGGTGTTGTAGAACCCCACCCGCAGCACCTGCAGCGGCTCGCCATCAGTGGTAGCCAAGGCGGTTTTGTCGAAGTACTGATGCTGCCAGATATAATGCAGGAAATCCTCTTTCATGAGTCGGGTTTATACATCAAGATGCGGAAAGTATAGTAAAAAATCAAGCTCAAACTAAAACGCCTGTTCCGAACTTACGGAACAGGCGTTTATACTTTGCTGTAGTTATACTTAGCTGCCTTCGCCGCGGTACCTTAGCTGCATGCCGTGCAGGAAATTGCGCAGGATCTGGTCTTTTAGCGGGCGGTAGTGCTGGTGGTCGGGCTTGCGGAAGAAGGCGCTGAGCTCGTGCTTGCTCAGGCGGAAGTTGGCCAGCTCCAGGATCTCCAGCATGTCCTCGTCTTTCAGGTTCAGGGCGATTTTGAGCTTGCGCAGGATGATATTGTTGTTCAGCTTCTTCTCCGGCGCTGGTTGCAGCCCTTCTTTTTGGCCGCGCTTCTCGTTGATAAAGCCGTTGAGGAAAGCCGCCAGTTGCTCATCGTTCAGCGCCTTGTACTCCGGGTCGTCCTCTTTCTTCAGCCAGTCGCTTACCTCGGCGCGCGTTACCTCTTTTCCGCCCGAGCCGAAAAGCGCAATCATTTTATCGTCACCGAAATCAAACGTATAGCGGATGCGGCGGAGTATGTCGTTGTTGGTCATTAGTTAACTTTGATGAAGCCAGTGTTCCGGCTATGTTATTTGTGTTTATACTTCCTGGTTTAGCTGCAAAGATACGGCTTACCTGTTACGCACGTTAACTGTAGTACTAAAGGCATTTCCCGAAGCTCACCGGTATATTACGCCTTTCTCACAAACTCAGACTTCAGCGCCATGGAGCCGAAGCCATCTATTTTGCAGTCGATGTTATGGTCTCCTTCCGTCAGGCGGATGTTTTTTACTTTTGTGCCGGCCTTCACGGGTTTTGGAGCGCCTTTTACCGGTAAATCCTTGATCACGACAACAGAATCCCCATCCTGAAGTACGTTTCCGTTCGCATCTACTACTTTCAGTCCTGCCTCTTCCTCCACCTCACTTGGGTTCCACTCGTTTCCACACTCCGGACAAGCATAGGTATCTGCACCCATTGCGTAACCATAAGGTGAGTTACATTTGGGGCACTGTTTCATTTCTTCTGACATCGTGGTATTTGATTTTTGTTATTTAGCTTGTAATGTTTGGGCTATTATTCAGCAGCCTCAAACTCCTCCCTAATTCTATCTATAACTGATTTTTCTTTCCTTTTCCCAAGCTTTAAAGAAAGAAAGAGAACAAGCGTAACTCCCACTCCTATTCCATAAGCTTCTATTCCTAACCACCTTTTTTCTGCAACTGATATAGCAAACAGCATAATCCATAATAGAGATAAGATCATTGTTCCTATTGCAATGGAAAGTGCCTGGGACTGGGGAGTCAAATGAATACTTACTTGCCCTAAATCTACTTTCACCCGAAACTGAACGAAAAAAGAGTCTGTTGTTCTTTTATGAAGGACACTATCTTGATGTTCTGATGACAAATAATACTCTCCGTGAAGAACCTGTAGTTTTACGTCGAATTCATTCCCATTAGAAAATATCTGCTTGAGTTTTCTAATAGTTTCTTCTTTAGAAAACTTGCTCCTGATAATTATGTCACTCATTTAATTAACGTGCTGGTGCAGCCGAAGCCCAAAGCGTAGGGAGGGTTAAGGCTGAACTTTCTTAGGGAATAGTTATTTTTCTACAGGCTCTAATTTTACCACTTGTATTGTCTTAGCAGACAATAGACCATCAACTCCATATGCTGCATTGATTTCGCAAATTAGGTTGTCTCCATCTTTCTCAAAATTCAGTCCATCTACTGCATTTTGATGGTTGAAACCATCCATCTCACTTTTCTGCAAGTCCACAAACTTAAAGTCGATGATGCAATGTTTAAACCGCTTAAAGTATCGGTTTACTACTTTGTCAGTCATTTCAAAAGCGTAGACCTTCATCTCTACAGTCGGTTTTCCTTCTTCTAAATTCCTTTCAAACTTCAAGGATATGATTTCAGAGTCATGAAAAGAAGGCCAATACCCAAAGTGATTGAGTATTAGGTTAGCGTTTTCTATTTCTTCTTTAAACTCCAATTCTACTAATTTGATTGTTGTATTCTCTAACGCTATGGACTAAAGAGCGCCACATTACTTTTAGGTATGTTTAGGAGGCGCTTTTCTCTCTTTTCTAACTCCTGTCATCACCATTATTCCAATTGAGAATATATTAGCTAAATTGTACGATGTACTTAGTGCTCTACCAAATAAGAATGAACTAAATAACCAAGTTAATAATGAAAACCCACAAATTAAGTAGACAATAACTCTTGCTACAGAATGCTTCTTTCCCCAGATCAAAGACATAATCAAAGAGACTAAAGCCAGAAACCAAATCAGAAAGGCAAACAGCTCTAAGGCGTTCCCGATAAGTTTCCCACCTTCTGCATAACTATAAAGTGGTAGCAAAAAAAGTGTTATAAGCCCCAAAAGCTGCTTTTGACTAATTAGGTATTTTTTAGTCTTCAACATTCATAATTTTAAATTGGCCATAACGGACGGGTGCATGCTGAGCCTGAAGCGTAGCAAAGGTTGAGCATGCATTGTGTTGTAGCACGTTATTCTTTATTCAATTAGTCCGTGAATGAACAGAACTGCCAAAAGAAAAACTGTTGTTCCAAATGCAGCAACCATTCTTTCTTTCTTTTTCTTGATGATAGTCACAAGGGTAAAAGCAAACGTTCCAGTAAATATCAGTCCCCAGGTTAAGCTAACTAAAGCATACAGTTCTGGAGTTTTATAGTAGTATGCCGTTGGTCCTTCTCCGCCAAATGGATAACCTGCTGTTCTGCCTAAGATACTAATCACATACCATTCTTCAAGATTTGTAAAAGCCAGTAATCCTGTGATAGTAAGTATGATTCCACCGAAGAGCCAGTACATTGTTGAGCTTTTACTTTTTCCCATTCATGATTACTAATGTGCTACAACTACAGTGTATAAGAAATTACTCCATTTATACCCCCAAATCCAACAGATATACGGAACCCAACTAAAATATAAATTAAGCCTCAATCCTTACCCCACCAGCAACTCCTCTAGCAGCACCTCCATCTCACGCTGCACGGCAAAGGCGGCTTCTCTCGCTCTTTCAGCAAAATCATAGCCCGAGGAGGCGTAGATAATGGCGCGGGCTGAGTTTACCAGCAGACCGCACTGGCGGTTCATGCCCATGCGGGAGATCTCCTCCAAGCTACCGCCCTGCGCGCCCACACCCGGCACCAGCAGGAAACTATCCGGCACGAGCTGGCGCACGCGCTGCACATAGTCGGCCTGTGTGGCGCCCACTACGTACATCATGTTATCAGGTGTGCCCCAGTCCTGGCTGGTTCTCAGCACCTGCTCAAACAGGTATTCCTCGTTGCCGTCCTCCAGGCGCAGCATCTGGAAATCCTGGCTGCCAGCGTTGGAGGTGAGGGCCAGCAGAATCACCCACTTGCCATCTTGTTTCAGGAAAGGCTTTACGGAGTCGGCGCCCATGTACGGGGCCACCGTAATGGAGTCGAAATCCATGTTCTCGAAAAAGGCGCGGGCGTAGAGTTCGGAGGTATTGCCGATATCGCCGCGCTTGGCATCGGCAATGGTAAAGATGTTCTCCGGAATCACCTCCAGCGTGCGCTGCAAACTGATCCAGCCCTGCGGCCCCTGCGCCTCATAAAAAGCAATATTAGGCTTGTAGGCCACGCACAGATCGGCGGTAGCCTCGATAATCTGGCGGTTAAACTCAAACACCGGGTCCTCCAGGTCCAGCAAGTGCTGCGGTAGCTTCAGCGGGTCGGAGTCGAGGCCGATGCACAGGTATGATTTCTTGTTCAGAATCTGCTCGAAAAGCTGCTCTCTTGTCATGGCTAAGGCGGGGATGGTTGGTTTCTACAAAAGTATGAATTTGCTGCAGCAGGCGAAACTTTCGGGTTTGTTTCTGTTATTGCAACCTATCTTCCTGCAAAAGGGTCCTTATAGTATAGCAAACGACATGAAAACAGCACTTTCCATACTTAGCCTCACGTTATCTTTATTCTTTGTGTGCGGGTGCAGCAAAGAAGCTGACGAAGCTGTGCCTGGCCAGTGGGTGAACAACACGGAAGAGCTTACCCAACAGAACAAGCAAAAAATAACCATCACCCAGGGTATTACCGGTACGCTTACCTTAAAAGAAGGCAACTGCATGCCGATCATCGGGCCAAACAGCACCTGCAAAGAATATCCTGTAAAGCGCACGGTGGTTGTCTACCCCTACACTACCCTGCAGGAGGCTGAGCAGACTGAGCATGTATACTATAAAATTGACGCCCTGCCTGTGTTAACGGTAGAGAGCGATGCAGAAGGATTTTATCAGGCCAAACTTAGCCCTGGCACCTACTCCGTGTTCATCCTGAATGACGGAAAGCTTTTCGCTAATAGCACCGACGGCCAAGGCGGCATTAACCCGGTGCGTGTGGACGAGGACGTGGTAACCACTTTCAACCCGCGCCTTGATTTCGCGGTTTATTAACTGATGGTATGAAGGGAAGGCAGTTGGCGGGTAAATATGGGAAAGTCACGTTTGAAAGGGACAACAAATAATTCTCCATCTGTTCCTGCCGCAAGATTGCATCATGGGAAACCACGAGTTGAAAACCCGCGGCAGAAATGCTTCTATGACACCAGATGACGACTCCTAAGTATAAAAAGCAAAAAGGCTACCCCAAACAGGAGCAGCCTTTTTTAGTATCATAAATTGGTTGGGTTTATCTTAAGTCTACCACGCTCACGCCTTTATACTTGGCTTTGTTAAACGTAAAGGCATCAGAGGCAAGCGTTGGGTTTGCCTGAAAGTTGCTGATAGTATAAGTATAGCGGTTGCCGTTGTTGCGGAACATCTGCCAGCTCTTCAGCGTCTTATCTTTCTGGCTGATATAGAGGCGCACTTTGTAGATCGGATTCTTACGGTCTTCCGGCGAAAGCTCCACCACATCATACTTTACGCCGCCCTGCGTTTCGGTGCCGGCGTAGGCATACTTGTAGCCTTTCTTATACATGTCAAAGATCTTGCTCGGGGCCATCGCCTCGGCTTCTTCATCGGCTTCGGTAATCGTTACCTCGTTCACATCCTTCAGGAAAGTATACATGGTTTTGCCGTCGCTGATGATTTCCTGGCCGCTCACGCCCAGCCTATACTTGTCGCCGCTCACGGTAATGCTGCCGTTCATGGTTTCCTTCACCTTGGCCGATGGGTTCTCCAGGGTCTGGGCAAAATCGGCTTTAAAAGCTTTCATGGAGCGGTACTTCTGGCTCATGGTGTTCAGAATTTTGGCCGCCTCGGGGTCTTGCTGCGCCTCGGCCACAGATACAAACATCAGCACAACCAGCAGTAGAGAGAATAATTTCTTCATGTCTTTGTAAAAGTACTTACTTGTTTCGATTTCTATCCAAGTGTGTTCAATAACTGTTCCAAACTGTACTCATCCGGAATTAAAACTTCGCGGGCCTTGCTTCCCTCAAACGGACCTACCACTCCAGCGCTCTCCAGTTGGTCTATCAGGCGGCCGGCGCGGTTGTAGCCCAGCTTCAGGCGGCGCTGCAGCAGCGAGGTACTTCCCTGCTGGTGCTGCACAATTACGCGGGCAGCCTCCTCAAACAACGGATCGCGGTTACTCGGGTCGAAATCAGCTTTATCGTTTCCGCCTTCATCGCCCACAAACTCTGGCAACAGATAGGCATCGCTGTAGCCCTGCTGCTCGCCGATGTGGTCGCAGATACGGTCCACTTCCGGCGTATCCACAAAGGCACACTGGATACGGATCATATCCGAACCGATGGAGAAGAGCATATCCCCCTGGCCGATCAGTTGGTCGGCACCACCGGCATCCAAGATAGTTCTGGAGTCAATCTTGGAAGTCACTTTAAAGGAGATACGCGCTGGAAAGTTGGCCTTGATGATACCCGTGATCACGTTTACCGACGGACGTTGCGTGGCTACCACCAGGTGTATACCAATGGCTCGGGCCAGCTGCGCCAGACGGGCAATCGGTGTCTCCACCTCTTTACCGGCGGTCATCATCAGGTCGGCGAGCTCGTCAATCACCAGCACGATGTAGGGCATAAAGCGGTGGCCCTTCTGCGGGTTCAGCTTGCGCTCCACAAACTTGCGGTTATACTCCTTCAGGTTGCGGCAACCGGCATCCTTCAGCAAATCGTAGCGCATGTCCATTTCCATACACAGCGAGTTGAGCGTATTCACTACCTTTTTGGTGTCGGTGATGATGGCCTCCTCGCTATCCGGCAGCTTGGCCAGGAAGTGGCGCTCGATCTTGTTGAAAAGCGAGAGTTCCACCTTCTTCGGGTCCACGAGCACAAATTTAAGCTGCGACGGGTGGCGTTTGTAGAGCAATGAGGTCAGGATGGTGTTCAGGCCAACCGACTTACCCTGCCCCGTGGCACCCGCCATGAGCAGGTGCGGCATTTTAGCCAGGTCCGTCACAAATACTTCGTTAGTAATGGTCTTACCGAAGGCGATCGGCAGGTCCATGTCGCTCTTCATGAACTTCTCTGTGGAAAGTATAGAGCGAATCGAAACCATCTCTTTTTTCGTGTTCGGCACCTCGATACCGATGGTACCCTTACCCGGAATCGGGGCGATGATACGGATACCCAGGGCCGCCAGGCTCAGGGCGATGTCGTCCTCCAGGTTTTTGATCTTGGAGATACGCACCCCGGCGTCCGGCACAATCTCATAGAGCGTAACGGTAGGGCCGATGGTGGCTTTGATGCTGGCGATGCTGATGTTGTAGTTGGCCAGCGTCTCCACGATCTTATCTTTGTTGGCTTCCAGCTCCTCTTTGGTTACCTGGATTTTATTGGCGCCATAGTCGTTGAGCAGTTCGATGTTCGGGTATTGGTAGCGGGCCAAGTCCAGCGTCGGGTCATAGTTTTCCATATCCCCGATGATGGTTTCCTCCTCCGGCGTCTCCTCTATGTGCAGCGCCATTTCCGGTTCATCGTCTTCCACGGCATCGTCCAGTTCCAGCTCCTCCGGCAGATTGATATCCAGCTCCAGCGACGGGGAATCATTCTTTGGAGGAGCAGGCGGATCGGCCTTTTTCTGTTGCTGCAGCGAGCTTAGCTCCATTTCCAGCGCCCGGTTTATTTCCTCGTCGTCCTCGTCAAACGGTACTTGTTCCTCTTCTTCATACTCCAGAGAGGCCGTAGGATCCGCGTTGTGGTTGATGCTGTTTGTTTTGGCGCCCAGCACGTCGCCCAGGCTCTCGGCGTAGTTCCTTTCATCGCCCGCAGTTTCGGTGGCAAGGGTAGCAGGTTTGGCAGCGCCCCAGTTTATACTTGTGATGTTAAAATAGCTCACCACGAACACCAGCAGCAGGAAGCCCAGCAGCAGCCAGGAGCCCCACCCGATCAGGCTGTTCAGCCAGATGGCCGAATCCACGCCCACGGCGCCACCCAGAAAACCGTATGGGCCAATAAGATCTGCAGAGAACATAATATAGCCCATCGCCAGGCTCAGCCACAGCATACAGAAGCTGCACAGCCCCAGCACATAGCTCAGCGAAACATTTACCTTTTTAAACACGATCTTAGACCCCGTGAAGAATAGCACAGGTATAAAGAAGAAGGCCCCGATGCCCACCAGGTCGTTAATAAAGAAGTGCGACAGCCAGGCCCCAAACAGCCCCAGCCAGTTCTCCGCCTCCTGCCCCGACTCTTTCAGGCCGGTGCCGCTCACGGTTTCCACCACGCTCTGGTCGGCGTTGCCCGTGAACAGGTAGGATACAAAGGCGATGGTCAGGAAAAAAGAAAAAAGGAGGAACGTGAAGCCCACCGTCAGTTTGAACCGGCGGTCGTGCAGAAACCCGATTCTTAGATTAATCCGGGGTGTTGGAATCCGGAACGACCATTTTTTCTTTTCTTTCTTTGGCTTCTGCCCCTTCGGCACATTTGCCCCACGTGGCTCATTCTTACCACGCACCTCATTCTTCCGCCCTGCTTTCAGCGTGTCGTCTCTGTAAGTGTTCTTGGCCATACCCTCAGCTATCGTTATAATCCCAAATTTACACTTTTTCGTGGCAATGCCTTAGCCTTTGCACCCGAATCTGGCTTATCTGGAGCGTAATTTTTTATTGATTTGGCTTATCAACGAAGGCCCCTCGTAGATGAAGCCGGTGTAAAGCTGCACCAGGTCGGCGCCGGCGTTCATTTTATCCACCGCGTCTTGCGCCGTCATAATGCCGCCCACGCCGATCAAACGAATTTCAGGCGGCAGGTAGGTACGTAGGTGCTGTATTATTTGTGTGGAGTGTATCGTCAGGGGTTTTCCGCTCAGGCCGCCCATGCCTATCTCCTGCACCCGCGCCTCCGGCGTGTGCAGCCCGGCACGGCTAACAGTGGTGTTCGTGGCGATGATGCCGCTCAGTTTGGCTTCCTGTGCAATCTCGATGATGTCGTTGAGCTGGTCCAGGTTCAGGTCCGGGGCGATTTTGAGCAGCAGCGGCTTGGGCGTACCCATTTTCTGGTTCTCCTCCTGCAGCGATACTAGCAGCTTTTGCAGCGGCTCCTTGTCCTGCAAGGCGCGCAAATCCGGCGTATTCGGCGAGCTCACGTTCACTACAAAGTAGTCTACCACATGGAACAGCGCCCGGAAGCAGTATAAATAGTCGTTTAAGGCCTCCTCGTTCGGCGTCACCTTATTCTTGCCGATGTTGCCGCCTACAATGATGTTGCTCTTGCGCTTCTCCAGCCTCCGAACGGCGGCATCCACGCCCTCGTTGTTGAAGCCCATGCGGTTGATGATGGCCTGGTCCTGCGGCAAACGGAACAGGCGCGGCTTCTCGTTACCCGGCTGCGGCTTCGGCGTCAGCGTACCGATCTCCACAAAGCCAAAGCCCAGCTCCGCCAGTTCGTCCACCAGTTTGGCGTCCTTGTCAAAGCCTGCGGCCAGCCCCACCGGGTTCGGGAATTTGAGGCCAAACAGCTCGCGCTCCAGCCGCGGGTCCTCCACCTTAAACATACTTTCTGTGATGCTTTTGGCAAAAGGCAGCTTCATGGAAGCACGCAGAGCGTCGGTGGTCAGGTAATGCACTTTCTCGGGGTCGAGCTGGAACAGCAGCGGGCGCAACAGGCTTTTGTACACGGCGTATCGGGTTAGGTTATACTTGCCTGCAAAGATAGGATTAGGATTTAATGATTGTGGGGTGAAGCGGATTTTTTACTTACGACCTCGCGGTGTCTGCCAGACCCGCGAGTGCAGTTAATAGGTAAGGCACAGCTGAACAGAAAGGCTTAACTTATTTACTTAAAGTTATTTTTTCTTTTTTGCTTCATATTCTCCAAGCATTTGGCTTAGCTGCCTTGTTTCATCTATTGTAGTCAACCCAGTTTGTTCTGCAACTACAATGATATCATTTACATAATCATACTCTATTCGGCCTCTAATCTTTCCTCTTTTTAATATCTTCTCGAGCTTATTTTCTCTTTCATAGGCCAAGCCTTCCTCATTAATTCTTTTCCAGAAATATTCAACCGCTTCCCCACTTGCCTCCTGAAAGTAGGTAAAAACGGCTTCTATCTCATACTTAAGCGAAGCAATTGTCCTGAATTTCTTTTCTGCTCCAAGTATTCTTTTCTTTTGATCTTCTAAGTTTGATATCACCATTTTCAACACCCCACCTGTCCAGCCCTCTGGTAGATATTTGGTGTATGCCTCAATGGAGAGATCAATGGCTTTAAATAGCCTATCTACCTCTTCTTGATAGGATTTTCTATTTTTCATTTGATTTACTGCTGCAAGACGCTCGCAGGAGCTACGCACACTGCGAGGTCTATCCGGTTTTCTAAGCTACTCCCCCTTCAGCTCTTCCCAGGCAGTTTCCAGGGCTGGGTTCGGAGCTGTTTTATACTTGCTCTCCTCTATCAGCATGTTCAGTTCATCGATTCTATCTGCGGTGCGGGGGTGGGTACTGATGAATTTCAGGAACTCCGGCTCGTTCGAGTTCAGGCGCTCCATCAGCCATACCATGCCCTTAGGGTTCAGGTTGTTCTGGGCTAGCAGCGCCAGGCCTGCCTTGTCAGATGCTGTTTCGGCCTTGCGGCTATACTCCAGGCTGTACATCGAGGAGGCATTGTCTACTATCACAGCAGCAACACCGCTCACATCGCCAAACAGCACCGAGAGCAGCATGTAGTGCGAGAGGCTGCGCGCCATGGCTTTGGTGGAGTGCCGCATCTGCACGTGCCCGATCTCGTGGCCCAGCAGACCGGCCAGTTCCTCATGGTGCTCCATTTTATCCAGCAAAGCATCGTGCACAAGTATAAATCCGCCCGGCATGGCAAAGGCGTTCACCGCCTCGTTCTCCACCACCGTGGCCCGTATCGGAAAATCAGACTTTACCTCCAAGGCGTCCAGATACTTTTGCAGCGCCACAGTTTTAGCGGAGTCCACGGTATAGCCTTCCAGCATCTGCTCGTACAGCTTCTCGCCCATCGCATGCTCATACTCCTTCGGGAAATGGGCGGCCACTTGTTCGGCCAGCGCCGGCACGCCCCAGAAAAACAGCGCTACCGCCACCAACAACAGGCCTAATCCGCCTATCAACAAGCCTTTTACACCCGTTTTCGCAAACGAGCTGTAACCCGACTTCAGGAAAGTGGCTCCTTTATACTTATGCTCCAGCGCCTGCTGAAAGCCCTGTTCAAAAACAGCTATACTTTGGCGCGGGAAAGTGCCATACTCCAGCACGGTAGTGGCATCGTTAAATTCTGTTTTGTGCATCTCTGAAAGATGCCAGACCTCAGTGCCGTTATCACTGTCTGTTTGCCAATTTATGCGGATGTAGTGGGGCTCCAGTATAATGAAAGCGGGCATACCCTTAGAGGTACGCCCGTTATAGTATTTTCCTTCAAACATAGTTAGATGATACCGATATCCATCATGTCGGCCATGTCTTCAAACGTAGCGTTTTTATACTCTTCTTCTGTTTGTGCCAGTGCATCCGGGTTAAACTCCCCAATAATCTCGCAGTTGTTTATTAGCACAGCTAAAGTACGCGTAACAACCCACGAGTAGCCCAGGCCCAGCGTAAACACCATGATGAACATGTTGCCAAGCGCCAGCTTCAGGTACTGCATGCCGGTAAGGGAAGAGTCGAGGCGGCTATACTTTCCGTCCTGCTCTATCAGAATGTTGTCTATATAAAATTTGATCAGGTCTTTCGCCCACCAGAAAGAATAGATACCTAATGTAAATATGCTCAGGAAATAACCTTTTATGTTGATCATGAAAAGTTCGGTACCTTCTCCTTCGTAGCTGAATCGGGCATTGCCAAAGCGCAGGTGCCCGAAAATCTCTTTGCGCAAATTGGCCGTGAACCAAGGCGTGTAGAAGCCGAGTGTGATAACCGTGAAGAACAGGTTTTTGAGGAATACCTTGTACATAGCACCCAACGTGCCACGGTAGCCCATGTGTATGCCGCGCCAGCTGGTGCGGGAAGTACGGTAACGCATCATGCCATGTATGGCCAATGGCACCAAGGCCGATAACCCGGCAAAGAAAATACCCAGGCAGATAAAGTATAAACCTGGATCCGTTTCAATATGTAAAGAGCCATAAATTAACACACCGTAAAGCGCTATAAAAATGCCCATACCCTTTATAAAGCCGATGAACATCTCTTTGCCGGTGCCGTGGAAGGTGAAGGGACTGCCGGCCAGCTCGGTTTTGCGGTAGATGTACTGCAGGTTTTTGGCTTTTGCCCAAGGGTAGTACAGGCCCAGGGTCACGAGCATCAAGGCGATGTTCACGATTTGGATGCCGAAAAGCTCAGAGCCTTTTCCTTTGAAAGAAAGCGTTGGTGCGGAAACAGGCGTTTCCAGTACAGTAGAAGTTTGTTCCATAACTTGTTTTTTAGAGTTGCAGATTTTTCAACCTAAATATATAACATGTTACATATTTAAAAAATACTTCATCTGTAAAAATTTATAGGCAAGGCTGCGATACACGCTGCCGTGGGTAGGAACAAGTTTAGAAACAGGAAACGCTTACCGGAACAAGCCCTCCAGCACCGCCCCCACATAGTAAGACAGCACGGCGGCCACCCCTCCCAAAAACAAGGTTTCGGCGATGCCCTGCAGCATGTTCTTGTTGTTCACGATGCTCTTCAGCGTGCCGATGATGCACATGGCCACGCCGGTCAGGATACAGGAGTAGATAAAGAGGTTTTCGGTGCTGGTCTTAAAGATGAGGGCAAAAACGTAGGCAACTAAAGGTATAAACCCGATCAGCAGGAAAGAGATGAACGTCATACCTGCCGTTTGATAAGCGGATGTCTGGTCTTTGGCCATCTCCAGTTCTTCCTTCATCATGGTATCCACCCATACTTCTTTGTTGGAGGTGATCACCTGCACCACCTGCTCCAGCAGCGCCCCCTCAAAGCCCTTCTTACGGTAAATCTCCCGGATCTCCTCTACCTCCGTCTCTCGCAGGTTCTCAATTTCCCAGTGCTCAGTGGCTTTGTGCCGCTCATAGGTATCGTGGCTGGCCTTGGTAGAGAAAAAGTTACCGACAGACATGGAGAAGCCATCGGCGATCAGGTTGGCGAAACCAAGTATGATGACCACCGGAATATCCAAGTTAGCGCCCGTAGCGCCTGCCACTACGGCAAACGTGGTGATAGCCCCATCGATACCGCCGTACACAAACTCGGGCAGAAACTCTTTGCTGAACAATCCTGAGCCGCTTTTTCCGTGTGGTTCTTCCATGGCAGTACGAGCTTTAAGCTTATTTAACGCAAAATCAGCTTCTCGGGTGGAAGTCTTTGATCACCTGCTTCAGGTAATCGCGGTCCAGGTGAGTATAAATTTCGGTGGTGGTGATGGACTCGTGGCCAAGCATTTCCTGCACCGCCCGCAGGTCGGCACCGCCCTCTATCAGGTGCGTGGCAAAGGAATGCCTGAAGGTATGGGGGCTCACCGTTTTCTGTATTCCGGCTTTGGCAGCCAAATCCTTAATGATGGTGAAGACCATGACGCGCGTCATTTTGGCGCCACGGCGGTTGAGGAACAGGATATCCTCGTGCCCTTTTTTGATGTTGAGGTGGCAGCGGATGCCCTCGCGGTACAGCTGGATATGCTTCAGCGCGTCGCGGCCGATCGGCACCAGGCGCTCCTTCTCCCCCTTGCCGGCAATTTTCAAAAAACCGGCATCGGCATACAAATTACTGATGCGCAGGTCCAGCAGCTCGGATACGCGCAGGCCGGAGCTGTAGAGCGTCTCCAGCATAGCGCGGTTGCGGGTACCCTCGGGCGTAGACAGGTCGATGGCGGACAGCAGCTGCTCTATCTCATGGAAGTCGAGGGTGTCGGGCAGTTTGCGGCTGAGTTTTGGGGCCTCTATGGTCTCGGTGGGGTCGGTCTGCATCATGTCCTCCATGATGAGGAACTTGTAAAAAGCCCGGATGCCGGACAGGGTGCGGGCCTGCGAGTGCGGTGTCATGCCCAGCTCGTTTATCCACTCCAGGAAATCGCGCAGGATGGCCGGCGTTATGTTTTCAGGGGATACCTGCAGCCCCTGCGCATCCAGGAAATCAACCAATTTGCGCACATCGCGCCCATACGCCTCCACCGAGTGCCGCGAGAGCGACTTCTCCAGTTTCAGGTATTCCTCAAATTGCTTTAAACAGATGCGCCAGTTCACGATTGGGAGTTAGAAAGTTAGAAGGTTGTAGAGACGCCATACGTTGCGTCTTTAGTTAGAGCGTTTAAGAGTTTGGGAATTAGAGAATCTTGAATGTATGAATAAAGGTAGAGGTTGAAAACTTAAGGTATAAAATCCATATGGAAGAAAACCCTGTATATCCCTCCCCTCCTTTTTAATCCTGATCCAACAATTAAACAATTTTTATTAAGCAAAGATAGTTAATCCTTACCTTTGTAGCTTTGGAAATTTGTTTACTTTAAACTATGAAAATACTCATCCTGAACGGCCCGAACCTGAACCTGTTAGGTGTGCGCGAGAAGTCGGTGTATGGCACCCGCTCGTTCGAAGATTATTTTGAGGAGCTGAAGGAGGCATTTCCGGCGTTGGAGCTGTCTTACTTCCAGTCGAACACCGAGGGCGTGCTGATTGACAAGCTGCACGAGGTGGGCTTCACCTACAAAGGCATCGTGTTCAACGCCGGTGCCTATACCCATACGTCGGTGGCCCTTTCGGATGCGATAAAGGCCATTGAGGCGCCGGTAGTGGAGGTGCACATCACCAATGTATACGCCCGCGAGGCCTGGCGGCAGAAAAGCATGATCGCCCCTTACTGCAAGGGCAGCATCAGCGGCCTTGGACTGGAGAGCTACCGGCTTGCCCTGCAGTATTTTGAGCGGCTAAAGCCAAAACAGATCGGCTTTACTGTATAAAATCTGCAACCTGCGCCGTTATAGGTTCGTTAAATACAATTCTTATAATATAGTATAAAAACTATATAAACCCACTGCCCATGCTCAACTTCTATCCCGGCCCCTCCAAAGTATACCCTGAAGTACGGACCTACCTGGTAGATGCGTACGATGAAGGGATCATGAACACGCCGCATCGGGGTGAGCAGTTTGTGCAGATGTCGCGGGCGGTGGTAAACTCTATCAAGCGTAAGCTCAACATCCCACAGGATTACTACATTTTCTTCGCCTCCTCGGCCACCGAGTGCTGGGAAATCCTGATCCAGAGCCTGACCAGGCACAAAAGCTACCACATCTACAACGGCTCTTTTGGGGAGAAGTGGTTTGAGTACGCCAAAAAGCTGCGGCCGCAGGCAGAGGGCTTTCAGTTCGACTTAAACGAGCCGATGCCGGTGAGCGACCTGCACATCAGCCCCGACACCGAGCTGATCTGCTTTACGCAGAACGAGACCTCCAACGGCACCCAGGTGGGCCCTACCACCATACTGAACCTGCACAACCGCTTCCGCGACACCCTGACCGCCGTGGACGCGACCTCCTCGATGGCCGGACTGAACCTGAAGCTGATCAAGGCGGATATCTGGTTTGCCTCGGTGCAGAAATGCTTTGGCCTGCCGCCGGGGCTGGCGGTGATGGCCTGCTCGCCGCGCGCCATTTTTAGGGCGAAGAAAATGGCCGAGCGCAGCCACTACAACAGCCTGGTGCCGATGTATGAGAAAATGCTGAACTACCAGACCACCCATACGCCTAACGAACTGAACATTTACCTGCTCAAGCGCATGCTGGAAGACCGTCCCTTTATTAAAGGCATAGAGCAGGACCTGACTGACCGTGCGCAGGACCTGTATACTTTCTTTGAGCAGTTCGCCGATTTCAGGCCGCTGGTAGAGAACGAGGAGGTGCGCTCTAAAACGGTGATCACACTTGCAGGCAACGAGAAGCTGGTGGAGGACGCCAAGAAACGCGCGCTGCACCACAACATCCGCCTGGGCAACGGCTACGGCCCCTGGGCCCGCAACACGTTCCGCATCGCCAATTTTCCGGCCATACTGGATGAGGAGTACGAGGAGCTGAAGCGCTTTTTCCTGCACTATTACGCCTGATCGGGGTTAAAGAGTTTGGGAGTTAGAGAGTTTAGGAGTTCCTTTGTATTAACCAAGTGCAGGCTTCTGAACCATAATTAACTTTTTAACTCTCTAACTTTTTAAATTTCTAACTCACTGTGTTTAGCATCAAAGAGATCGCATCGGTTACGCTCACGCTGTTTGCCGTGATAGACATCATCGGCTCTATCCCGATCATTCTGGACCTGCGCAAGCGCGAGGGAAAGATAGAGTCGGAGAAGGCCACAATTATTTCGGGTATCCTGATGATCGCATTCCTGTTCCTGGGGCAGTCCATCCTGAGCCTCTTCGGCATCGATTTCGAGTCGTTTGCCATGGCCGGTGCCATCATTATTTTCCTGATCGGCCTGGAGATGATCCTGGGCAAAGACTTCTTCCACACCGACCCGGAAACGAAAAGCGGCTCCATTGTGCCGCTGGCGTTCCCGCTTATTGTGGGGGCCGGCACCATGACCACGCTGCTCTCGCTGCGCGCCGCCTACTCGCTGCCCAACGTGCTGGTAGGCATCGTGCTCAACCTGATCTTCGTGTACATCGTGTTGAAGGCCAGCAGCTGGATTGAGCGCAAACTGGGCAAAGACGGCGCCAACGTGCTGCGCAAAGTGTTCGGCATCATCCTACTGGCCATCGCCATAAAACTCTTTAAAACGAATCTTTAATTTTGAATGAGTGATAGAGTGAATGTGTGAATCTCTAAACATTCGCTCATTCACTCAGTCGCTCATTCACCATTTATACTATGATCGAACTTTATACAGACGGAGCCTCGCGCGGGAACCCGGGACCGGGTGGCTACGGCGCTATTTTGCGCTGGAAGCAGCATGAGAAGGAGTTGACAGAGGGCTTCCGGAAGACCACGAACAACCGCATGGAGCTGCTGGCCGTGATCAAGGGGCTGGAGGCGATTACCAAGCCGGGCATGCCCGTTACCGTTTACTCCGACTCTAAATACGTTGTGGACGCCGTGGAGAAAGGCTGGGTGTTTGGCTGGCAAAAGAAAGGCTTTAAAGGCAAAGCCAACTCCGACCTCTGGAGCCGCTTCCTGCGCATATACCCCAAGCACAAGGTAAAGTTTGTGTGGGTACGCGGCCACGCCGGCCACCCCGAAAACGAACGCTGCGATGTGCTGGCCGTGAACAGCGCCCTCTCCCCTAACCTCCTCGTGGACCAGGGATTTGAGTCCGGCGCCTATCAGCCGAGCTGATGTTTAATGAGTAAGTGTCATTCTAGGCAGCATTCAGAAACTGACACATCTTAACGAATAGCATCCTTAGTTTAGGGAAATGAGCGCTACCGCATACATTCAGATCTTCCAGAAGTTATTGGATTAATTAACCTAAGTTGTTATCTACAAATGCATTGCAGGGGTGGATTAATCGCAGCCTGAGTCACTCATCCACTCATTCAAAATTAACCTCCCATGCCCAACACCTACTTCCAGTTCAAACAGTTCCGGGTGGAGCAGGACAGGTGCGCCATGAAAGTATGCACCGACTCCTGCGTGTTTGGGGCGTATGTGGAGGTTGGGGAGGCGCAGCGGATACTGGACATCGGCACCGGCACGGGGCTGCTCTCGCTGATGGTGGCGCAGCGCAGCGGGGCAAGTATAGATGCCGTGGAAATTAACCAGGAAGCGCAGTGGCAAGCGCAGGAAAACTTCTCGGCCAGTCCCTGGGCTAGCCGGTTGCACCTGCACCCGCACAGCCTGCAGGGGTTTGCCAAACAGCAGCGCCCGAAGTATGATCTTATACTTTCCAACCCGCCCTTTTTCCTGAGCTCGCTCAAATCGCCGGACGCGGCGAAGAATACGGCCAAGCACGCCGGGGAGCTTCTTTTTGAGGATATTTTATACTTTGCACAGCAGCACCTGACGGAGCACGGAAAATTATACCTGCTGTTGCCGCCCGCCGAGGCTTTATACTTTGCCAAGCTGTCCAAAGCCTCCGATTTATACTTGCAGGAGGTGCTGCAGGTGTATACGTACTACGGCGGCAAGTGCATCCGCCATATCCAAACCTATACTTTTGCGCCTGCTGCAGCTCCTGTAACGAAGGATTTCTACATCCGGGAGGAGGACAAAGTAACTTATACTTCTGAGTTTACCGATTTACTGCAGCCGTATTACCTGGCTTTTTAGTCTCAGACGCTCGCAGGACCTCCCGAAACGCTTCGGGACAAGTTCGGATACTGCGAGGTTTTTCTAGCTGATGTCCTGCAGCTTAATGATCTTGTCACCTTCGAAGTAAAAAACAGACTTTCCTTCCATACTGATCGTTTCGCCGGCCATCAAGCCGTTTGGCAGGTCTACCGCCACTACACCGCTGTAGTCAAGCTCCACTTCGGCCACATCATCTTCAACGTTTATACTTTTTACCCGCTGCTCCCGCTCCCGAAAGTATGACGCCGCCTGCTCTGCCTGGTGCCTGAACCCGGAAATGCCCAGGATCTTATGGTTTGTTACGCCTTCACTAATGTTCTCGAAAACGATATCCGGGTGCAGGTGCTGCACCATACCTGCCACATCAAAGGAGTTATAGGCGTTGATGTAGCTTTCAATTATTTGCCGCTTCTGTGTCTCGCTTAGCATAGGGTTAACGCTGTTAAAGTACCCGCTCCGTCTCCTCAAACCGGATGCCGTAGTCCTCCAGCTCGGCCAGCACCGGCTCGTACAGCTCCGGGTAAATCGGGATGACCACACCGCGGTGCGTTATTTTGCCCTGCAGCAGCAGCCTGGCCAGTATGCCCACCGGCAAGCCCACTGTTTTGGCCATGGCCGTCTGCACCTCGTCTTCGCCGAGCACGACCAAGGTAGAGGTTATTTCGCGCTGCTCGCCGCCCAGCTCATACCCAAACTGGTGCTGCATCACGATCATGTCTTTGTCGCCGGGCGCCAGGCTCAGCTTTTCTTTCAGTATCTTTTCCAGGATTTGTGCCGGCGTGGCTCCCTCTAGCCCAACAGGCGTCTCTTCAAACAGGCCCAGCCATTCCAGCTTTCGCATCACCTCGCCATCCACAGGCAAACCCAAGTATAAACTCAGGCGCTCGGCCATACTTTGCTCCGGAAAAGCGGCAGGCGGCAAAAAGGACTCTACAAACGTGCGGTAGCTCATGCGCTCCGATCCGTCCAAGGTATAACTGTCGTCGGTGAGGCCGAGCTGCACAAACACGTTCCATGCCTCGCAATAGCCTTTACGGCGCAGGGTGCCGCGCAGCATAGTGGGGATGTCGAGCAGGCCATAGGGCTCTCGGTAGCTTAGGGAGTCGCGGTTGGCATAACCCTCAAAGTGGCCGTAGCCCTCCACGTAAAAGTCATCGGTGCGCTGAAACAGCTTGTGGTACGGGATGTACTTGTACTGCCCTTGCTTGATATACTTGGCCGTGCCCTGCCCTGCCAGCACCACATTGCGCGGGTTCCAGGTAAACTTGTAGTTCCAGGGGTTGTTGTCCGACTCCGGTGCCACCAGCCCGCCCGTGTATGACTTGAAGGATGTAAGCTTGCCGCCCGCATCTTTTACGCTCCGTATCACGCGCATGGCCGACATGTGGTCTATGCCCGGGTCCAGCCCCGACTCCATCATAACCGTCAGGTTTTTCTTCTGCGCCTCGGCGTGCAGCGCCAGAAACTCCGGCGACACGTAACTGGCCGTGATCAGGTGCTTTTCCTGCTTCAGGCACTCCCGCGCCACCTCAATATGGAAAACGGCCGGCAGCAGCGAGATCACCAGGTCTGCTTTGGCCACCTCCGCCGCGCGCTGCTTTGTATCGTGCACGTTAAAGGTGATGGTTTCGGCAAAGGAAATGGGGCCTACAATCGGCTCCAGGTGCGTTACCGAAATATCGCCGATGGTAATGTGCCAGTCTTCGGCGGTGGCGTGGTCAAACAGGTATCGGATAAGCGAGGAGGCCGAGCGGCCGGCGCCCAGTAGCAGGATCTTTTTCATAGGTGGGTTATCGGGTTTTGCCATAAGTTAGAAATTACCTGGTGTATGCCCAAGACTAAGTATGGTTTTATCAGATAAATAGATTAAATTTATAGCCCTTTTCTAATTTTTAAACTTATTTATGCTGGATGGCAAGTAAACTGAATGTTGAAATAAGCGTGGATGTGCTGGAGCCTCAGGAACTGACGCCGGAGGAGCAGAAGGCCATGCAACTTGCTCAGGAGGCTGCAAACGACGCTTACGCTCCTTATTCTAACTTTTTGGTGGGCGCTGCCCTACTGCTGGAGGATGGCACCCTGTTTAAGGGAAGCAACCAGGAGAATGCGGCATACCCCTCCGGGTTATGCGCCGAGCGCACCGCCCTTTTTGCCTTAAGTGCCAATCACCCCAATGCCAAAATAAAGCTGCTGGCTGTAACCGCCCGCCGCCGGCAGGAGCAGCAGTTCCTGCCCGCCATGCCCTGCGGCGCCTGCCGTCAGGTAATGGCCGAGTATGAGTACAAGCAGCACGAGCCGATTCCGGTACTCCTGCAGGCTGCCAATGGCAAGTTTTACCGCTTCCACTCTGTAGCAGACCTGCTGCCCTTCCAATTCACGCCCGACAACCTGTAGGGAGTTTGGGAGTTAGAGAGTTGTAGAGACGCAATACCTTGCGTCTTTGGAGTTAGAAGGTTAAAAAGCTTGGGCTTACCACAGCTTTCTAACCTATTTGCTAGTGGAATTTGTAATTTACAGGTGTGCTGCTAGATATGCTTTATACTTCGTTCTCAATCCAAGGGTAGCTGAAGTATAAAATACACTACCTTTCATCATGACCGAACACAGCCTTACCGTGCCCCGCACCGCCCGCTACTATACCTTGGGCACGCCCTCCGAAAGTATAACCGACCTCTGGATTGTGTGCCACGGCTACGGGCAATTGGCGCGCTTCTTTCTGCGGCACTTCGCTGTGCTGGATAACGGGCAGACGCTGGTGGCGGCACCGGAGGCCTTGTCGCGGTTTTACCTGGAGAAGTTCTCTGGCCGCGTGGGCGCCACCTGGATGACCAAGGAAGACCGCCTCTCCGAAATAGACGACCAGGCCAATTACCTGAACCTGCTACTGCAGGAGCAATTGCGCCAACTGCCGCAGGAGGTGCGCATCACAGTACTGGGCTTCTCGCAGGGCGGCGCTACTGTTAGCCGCTGGCTGGCTACGCAAAACGTGCCTGTGCACCGGCTCATCCTCTGGGCCGCCTCCTTCCCCGAAGACATCGACTTTGCCACCGGGAAAACCGCTTTCGCCAACCTGCCTGTGGCCGTGGTCTACGGCACCCAGGACGAGTTTATCACGCCCGAGGCCCTGCAGCGCAAGCAGCAGCTCATGCATCAACTGCGCATCCAGCCGCAGGTTTATACTTTTGAGGGCGGCCATACTTTGCACCCGGAAACGCTGGCGCTGGTGGATAGGGAGTTGTAGAGAAAGTGTGGGTTTGAATGAATTAAGTTTATCTTTAAGGCTCCGCCAATAGTGGGGTAAACAGAGTAGGGTTTGGATTAGCTAATAGTTGGGGAGCATTTAAAGTAAAGAATAAATATATGATTCACATTTTAAAAGAATATCTTCAATTGGGCAGGAGTGTGGTGATTTCAGTATTTATTACCTTTTTCTTCATAGGTATAAGCTTCAACAGACTATTATTACCTGAAGCTATATTTACATTAATTTTATTTCTTCTGGCAGTTTATGGAATAGCTTCGTTCAGCAGCTTAGTTTACTGGACTTCTTCTGAATGGTCTGAATTAAATAAAGAGAGAAAATCCAAGAAAATTCTTAAAGTAGCAGTTCTTGCACTTCTTTTAACTGTTCAAATCTGGTTAGTAGGAAAGGTCTTAATGATATACTTCCGTTTTTAAAAAGAGAGTGCACAAAGAAAAAGATAAACCGCCCCAATCGAGTAGCCTGCCGTGAGCAAAATTGCTCACGGTGAGGCTCTCCGTCGAGTAGCGCAAGGGAACCTCCCCCTTACGCCCTCACAGAACCGTGCGTAAGACTCTCGCCTTACACGGCTCCTATTATCCAACCTTCACG
>NZ_VFRQ01000012.1 GCF_006385705.1 Pontibacter mangrovi
TCCGAACAGAGCAGTTAAGCCCGGGCGCGCCGATGGTACTGGGGTCACACCCGGGAGAGTAGGTGGCCGCCAACCCCAACAAGAAGGGCCCCTTCCCACGCGGAAAGGGGCCCTTTCTTTTTTACACCCTTTAGCGCGCATCTTTTGGAGCAGGCACGGATCTGCGTTACATCCAGGTACTGCTAGGCCATCGGTCCAGCAAGACCATGGAGATCTACACCCACATCACCTCCCACGTATTGGATAAAATCGTCAGCCTGTTGAATAATATATAGCAATCACCTATATTAGCTTAAATATATAAACACCTGCGCACTTCAATCCCAGGAACCAAGTCCAGGCTGCAAAGAAGAGCGAAAGCACGCCGCAGCAACTACGACCATAGTGCAGATAAACGTATGTTGTCTTATATACTATAGTTGGGGTAAACTTAAAGTATGGAAATCGCTTCAATAATTGCAGTGTTAATAATGGCTGTTTGCCTTTTACTCACTGTTGTCTTTTTAGTGGGCTATTTGATAAAAAGAAGAAAAGCACGATTAAGAAATGCAGCTATCTCTTTTGCTACAGCAGTCTTATCATTAGGCTTACTGTTAGTAGTTGAAGAACTATTCTTCTCTTACAATTTTAGAAATAAAGAAGAAGTTTTAGTTGCTTCCAGAGAAGCGCCAATCGGTGGAATCCTATTGAAGCTTTATGAAGACAATACTTTTGAAATAGGTGGATTCAGAGAAGTGAAATCATCTGGTACTTACGAACTGAAATCAGATACTCTCTTTATAATTGCCACCGACAGTCCAAAGCAGAGTGGATACATAACCCAAACCTCTTTCATTATCAGAAAAGGGTATTTGGAAGAAGTGGAAGATACTGGCATTGGGTTTTTAGAAGTTCACGTGAATAAACTAAAATAAGAAAAGCTCTCCCCAACACGGCACATAAGGTATACTTCGGCTGGTGCCTCTGTCGGCTCCCCAGCTTTAGAACCGTTTGGAAGTTGAGTTTTCAACAAAATGAGCCCCTCCCAATTTTAGGACAGCGCTAAAGTAGAGGATTCGGGTTTCTCTATATTCTCTTTTATCCACTCTTCCGGCGTTTTGTCACCCAATGAACTGTGGGGGCGGAAACAGTTATACTCCTGCCGCCAAGCCTCGATTTTCCCCCTTGCGTCTTCCAGTGAGAGGAACCAGTTCACGTTCAGGCACTCATCCCGAAAGCTGCCATTGAAGGACTCGATAAAGGCGTTATCCGTCGGTTTGCCGGGCCTGGAGAAGTCCAAAGTTACTTTGTTGTCATAAGCCCACCGGTCCAGTGCCTTGGAGATAAACTCGCTGCCGTTATCCACTTTGATACGCTCCGGCACCCTGCCGTGTTGTTGCTTCAGCCGCTCCATCACGGCCACCACCTGCTCCCCTTTGATGCCCTGGTCCACCTCGATGGCCAGGCATTGGCGGCTATAATTATCGACTACAGTTAAGCCGCGGAATTTGCGGCCGTCGAAGAGCTGGTCAGCCACGAAGTCCATGCTCCAGCAGGCAGATTCGTGGCGGGGACTTGTTCCAACCGGTGGGCAGCGGCCCGGCAGCGTCGGGGCCGCAGGCTTCTCAGGTTTAGCCCTTCCAGCTTATAGAGCCGGTGGACGCGCTTGTGGTTGTCCGGCCAGCCTTCCCGGCGCAGCAGCGTGTAAATCCGCCACATGCCGTAGCGCACCCTCGTCTGGGCGATCTGGCGCATGCGCGCCCGCAACACCAAGTCCCTTTCTTTCCCTTGTGCCTTATAGTACCAGCCTGAGCGGTGGAACATCACCACACGGCAAGCCCGGTGGATGGAAACCCGGTAATCAGTCAGCAACGTCACGGCCAGCGCCTTGAGCTGGGCTGGCCTCAGAACTCATATCTTAGAATCATTCAGAAAGAATACAAGTAAAACAGGTAAGGAACCACAGGCAGGATGGCAAAAATACCTCAGAGCAAGTACACCATGGGTGATACTGAAAAAAAGGGAGTTCCACCTGCCTGCTGCTTCCCTGAAGCTGAACAGTACTTACAGACATCTCGCCTCAAGGGATGATCTTGCATAAGACCATGAGAAAAGTTTTGGGAAGAGCATCGGTTTCAAGTCTTTTTTACATCTCTTAACATCACAGGCCATGAAGATCATCAAGCAATCAGTAAGCGCCGACATCGCCAAAGACAAGTTTGACGCCTGCTTCTCGGTGCTCACCTCCGAGCACCGGGTGGTGGTGAAAGCCACTCGCAAGTTCGCTAACACCTCAAAAGGCTTTGCTGAGTTTGGCAGGTGGGTGAGCAAGTGGGAGAATCTCCAAGTGGAGTTGGCCGTGGTCATGGAGGCTACCGGGGTATACTATGAGAACCTGGCTTGGAGTCTGTATCAGGCGGGCCGGAAAGTGGTGGTAGTGCTGCCAAACAGAGCCAAGCAGTATACCCAGAGCCTGGGCCACAAGTCCAAGAACGATAAGCTAGACGCCAGAGCCCTGGCCCATATGGGCGCTGAAAGACAACTGGAGCCCTGGCAGCCCATGAGCCGGCAGCTCTTTTTGTTGCGTAAGCTCACGCGGGAACATGAGCAGGTCCAGCAGATGCGCACCGAGGCTAACAACCGCCTCCATGCCGAGTCGCATTCCATGCTGGAGAGCAAGAGTACCGTAAAAAGGCTCCGGAAGACACTCCAGCTGTATGAGGCACAGCTACAGGTTATCCAGCAGGAAATAAGGGCCACCATTGAGAGTGATGCTTTGCTCAAGGCCAAAGTAGGGAAGGTCACCACCATCAAGGGAGTGGGGCTGCTGACGGCGGCCACCGTCATCGCCGAGACCAATGGCTTTGCCCTCTTCACCAGCCAGAAGCAGCTCACCAGCTACGCCGGATATGACGTGGTGGAGAACCAGTCGGGGAAACGGAGCGGCAAGACCAAGATCTCCAAGCAGGGCAACAGCCATATCAGGAGGATACTGCACATGCCCGCCTTCAATGCGGTGAGCCGAAACGTGCCGGTTTGCCGTGCGCTTTATGAGCGCCTGACGGGGAAGGGGAAAAAGAAGATGGTGGCTTACGTGGCCGTGCAGAAAAAGCTGTTGGCTCTCATCTATACTTTGTGGAAGAGAGATGAGGCTTGGCAGGAGGACAGATACCAGCAGCAAACAGAAGAGGGCATCCAAAGCCTGGAGGCCGGAGCCTCTCTTTCAGGTGTCAGCGCAGCTGACAGAAGCACAGTAGCCCCGGCAGTGGCCAGGGCTACACAAGATAAGCATCCAGTACCTGTCGGCCCGGGAGCTCTCTTTCAGGTAAGGGAAAGATAAGAAAAAATCAACTAAAATGCTTGACTTTTAAGACAGTACCTTTTTTTTCAGTACGTCCTGCAGCATTTGCTTGTCCAGGCTCAGGTCTGCCACCAGCTGCTTTAGGTGCCGGTTTTCCTCCTCCAGTTGCCGCAGTTTCCTGAGCTCTGACACTCCTAAACCACCGTATTTCTTCTTCCAGTTGTAGAAGGTGGCCTCTGATACGCCCATCTTGCGGCACACTTCTGCGACAGAAACACCTGTCTCTGACTGCTTGATGGCGAAGATGATCTGCGCCTCCGTAAATTTTGATCTTTTCATGGCAATTCGTTTTGTTTTAATACGACAAATTGCCCGTTTTCTCTACTTTATAACGGTTCGGTTTTCCGGGGGGAGGTCAAAAATGAAAATCACTTCTACTACCACCACTACTCCTCTTCTTCCGGCAGCCATTTGACCTATACCTGGAGGTCAGGCCCGGGAGCGAGCTCCTATCGTTTCCTTACCTTACCAACAATTGACAGTGCTGGCTGAGCAACAGCCCGCCCTAGAAACCCTGCTGCGGTGGCTGGTACTCCAATATTGCGCCTTTTTCATAAGGACCTGTTCACGCGCTCAGCCTGGGAGCGCTACCTGGACCTGCTGCAGACACATCCGCGCATTGAACAGAAAGTATCCAAGGAGGTGATCGCCTCGTGCCTGGGCGTGACGCCCCAGTCGCTGAGCAGGCTCCTCCGCTAAAATGGTCACCCATAAGCTGCTGCAAGGCACATCCTAGGTTCAGTCTTTTCCTATCCTTTCATCATTCATTTCCTAACATAAGGTAAAGTATTTAGCCCACCTTACCCGCTACCTTTATATAAAGCTTTCAACTAGTCGGCGTTGTAGCAAGGGATGCACCAATGCTGCTATAGCGCCTTGGGAGCTGTCAAAAAAAAACTCTTAGCAGGTAACTTATGAAGCGAACGAAATCTTACCTGAGGTGGATCAGGCTGGCTTTGCTGCTGCTGTGGGTATACGCGGCCGTGAGCAAGCTGCAGGAAGTAGAGGTGTTCTACATGCAGTTACTACGCCAGCCTCTGCCTGTCTGGCTCGCACCCTACCTGGTATGGGCACTACCCGCCATGGAACTTATTGCTGCGGGCCTGCTGGTTTTCCGGCCATCGCAGGCAGCAGGCCTTTGGCTTTCGCTGGGGCTGCTGCTTCTGTTTTCGTGCTATGTGGGCCTGGCCGTGCTGGGCGTATGGCAGGAGCTGCCTTGCGCCTGCGGGGGAGTGCTCAGCCAGCTGGGGTGGGGAGAGCACCTGGTGTTCAACCTGCTGTTCACCGCGTTGGCGGTTTGTGGACTGTACCTGTGCAAGAAGCAAAGAAGAAGGGGGGGGATCGGGAGAGCTGCCTCTTCAGGTGCGGCGGCCTACCAAAGTGGCGGCCAATAAATTAATTTCTCAATTTTAATTTTTCGCATTATGAAAAAGCTAAAAGTAAATTTCCTGGCGCTGGCCGCTGTCTTGATGGCCGCCGGCACAATGGCCTTCAGTGCACCAGCCACGCTTCAGTCCGGATGGTACCTGGTAGAAGGGGACGCCATTGGCAGCCCGACTTCAGGCCCTGGCGGGGATTGCAGCACGCTCTACACCAACAGGCTGTGCATGGTGCAGCTGCAGCTGGATGAAAATGAGCCAATCCCGCAGACGGTCTCCGAGGCAGAGGCCAATGATCAGGTGATAGCCAAAGCCCATCGACAGTTCTAAGGGCTAAACCGGTCAACAGGCAGGTACTTTGGGCAGTAGACGCTACTCTCTGGAGTACCTGTTTTGCTTTGGAGACAAAGCTTATCAGAAGCGTGGGCATGGAAAAGGCGCCCCGGCAAAACCAGGACGCCTTAACAACCAAACTCACCTTAAACTTTCTTACAGGGCTGGTGAAGGGGAAAGCAGGGAGGCCAGTACCAGACCAGCCTCCGCAGCCAACACAAACACCAACACATTTTTATTTCATGGGAACAGGGCAGCGGGCGCCGGTTCCTCATCATGTTGTTGCAGGCTGGTCTCAGCGGCCTGCCTGTCCAGGGCGGACAAGCCGCAGCGCAGCCAGTCGGCATACGCATCCTCCTCAGGGGTATACCCGATAGGCTGGTTGAGCAGCTGCATGTCCGGGCTTAGAAGCACGTAGAGGGGCTGGGTCACCTGCCCGAAATTAATAGCCTGGAAGGTAGCCCACTTGTCTCCCACGGTGCGAATTTCCTTCGTGCTCCCATCGGGGCCTGTATAGGGGAAGCGCTCCGTGAGCGGCAGTGACTGGCGGTCGTCTACATAGAGGGACACAAGGATCACCTCCTCCCGGAGCAGCCGTGCTACGGCGGGCGCTGTCCACACCTGCTCCTCCATCTTGCGGCAGTTCACGCAGGCATAGCCGGTGAAGTCGAGCAGCAGCGGCTTGTGCTGCTCCCTGGCCAATTGGAGGGCCCCGTAGAGGTCGTTCACTACCTGCGTTTGAACAGTCCCATGCATGTTCGCCTGGAAACCTCCACGACTATAGAGGCTGTAACTCCAGGGCGGGAGAAACCCACTCAGCAGGTGCAGGCTGCCTTGGGGTATATTGCCCAGGCCCGGGGCCAGGTAGAGCGCGAAGAGCAGGGCCAGCACTCCGACGAACCGTCGCATCCGCTCAATCCCCTGCCCGCGCGGCTCACCGGGAATGCGCAGGATTCCTAGCAGGTAAAGACCAAGTCCCACCGCCAGCAGAAGCCATAGCCCGAGAAAAACTTCGCGCTTAAGCAGTCCCCATTGGGCTACCAGGTCTGCATTGCTCAGGAACTTGAGTGCCAGGGCTAGCTCCACAAAGGCCAGCGATTTCTTCATTGTGCTGAGCCAACCCCCGCTGCGGGGCAGGCGCTGCAGCCATCCGGGAAAGAGGGCCAGCAAGGCAAAGGGCAAAGCGAGCGCCAGCCCGAATCCGGCCATGCCCGCGGTCAGCTGCCAGGCGCCACTGTCCGAGGAAAGGGAGCCTACCAGCAGGGTGCCCAGGATCGGTCCGGTGCAGGAGAAGGAGACCATCACGAGGGTGAGCGCCAGGAAAAAGATGCCGCCCAGGCTGCCCAGACCTGCTTGGGCGTCTGCCCTGTTTGTCAGCCTGCCTGGAAGCGTGAGCTCAAATGCGCCGAAAAACGACAGGGCAAATCCCACAAAGACGGCAAAGAAAAGCAGGTTCACCCACACATTGGTCGAGAGGCTGTTGAGGATGCCCGGCTCCACGCTATTAAGCACGTGAAAGGGGAGGCTGCAGGCCAGGTAGATCACCAGGATGCAGAGGCCAAAGAGCATACCGTGACGGAGTGCCTGCCGGCTGCCTTCGGAACGGCTGGTAAAGAAAGTCACGGTCAGCGGCACCATGGGAAAGACACAAGGTGTGAGCAGGGCCAGCAGTCCTCCCAGGAAGCCTAGCAAAAAAACGGTAGGGACTGAGCCGTCGCTGCTAGCCGTTTCCCCGCAGGCCGAAGCCCGCGACAGGTCCAGGGAAGCCAGCTGCAGACTGCCCGAGAGGACTGCGCTATGCTCCTGCCCATCCGGAAGTGTCACGCGCAGCTCCTCCCGCAGCGGCAGGAAGCTACCCTTCGTGGCAGCAAAGCCGATGAGGGTCAGGGAAAGGGAAGTCGGTACGGGCCCCTGTATGCAAAGGCGCTGCTCCAGCGCCAAGGTATCGCGGTACACCTTCACCCATTTGTTTTCCAGGAGCGGGTCCTGCAGGCGCACGGGCGGCACCAAGGAGATCGGGGTTTCCAGAGTAAGAAGCGGGTCCTCAGTCGTGAGGCGCGGGCCCTCCAGGCCCAGAGCTGCATCCCTTTCAGCGTACAGATGCCAGCCCGGCTGGATCGTGCCGCGCAGGGTCAGGAGGTAACTATTGTCTGGCTGCTTTGCTGCTGATACCTGCCACTGCACCGGGCTTTGGGCCGAGGCAGTCACCAGGCTGAGGCTAAAGAGCAGGAGGAGCAGTCCCTTTTTCCGGAAGAGGGGGAGCATTGGTTTAGAGATCCAGGTCAGCATCTTAGTCCAGTGGTATGGTGAACGCTATGGTTTGGGGCGGAAGGCAGCGCGTCGTATCACATGCCATAAATTCCACCGTGCCCGAAAGGGCTGTCGTGACAGGGCTGCGTAGCCGGACTTTTTGCTCGAACGTGACCGTGTGGCGGTAGTAGTGTACCTCCACGCCGAAGGTCTTGTCCTGCTTCAGTTGGCCCATTCCCTTTTCCACAGCGCTGCCCAGCGGCAGCACCATGGGGTTGGGATGAAACGTGATGGTGGTAGGCAGGAGGCCTCCCTTCGCGGTATACTGTGAGTAGATCGCCCAGGGGCTGTCCATCGTTGCTGTGAGCAGGACCTGATAAGTTTGGGGCGCTACGCGTTCAGCCTGAAATGTCCACTGCACCGGCTGGAGGCCTTGCGCCTGGATGCTTCCGGAAAGAAGCAGCCAGCACAGAAGGGGAAAAACAATTTTTAAAGTAGGCATAGGCTAAAAGTGAAAGGTTAACGGGGGTTCTGAGGCAGACCGCTGGCCTGCACGACATTGTCCGGGATGGGCCACACATAGCGCGGGTCGTTGGGCGGCAATTCATAACGCTTGCCGTCTATGTGACGCACCAGGGTTTTGGCAAAGCGGGGGTCTTTGTTGAGGCGGCGCAGGTCCTGCCAGCGCACTCCCCGGAAAAGCAGCTCTTTCCTGCGCTCCTCCAGGATGCGGCCCAGCACGTCCGGGGTGTTATCCGTAGTGAGAGGCTCGAAAGCACCCGCCTCATAGCGGCGTGCAAGCAGCTGGTTGAGCGTATGCAGGGCCTCTTCGGGCTGGCCGAGCCGGGCCAGGCACTCAGCTTTGGTCAGATACAGTTCCCCGGTGGTAAGGGCCGTGGATAAACTATAAAAGCCCTCATAGGATCCCTTGAAGGTGAGTTTATCCCCTTCGTAGTAGAAGAAAGCCTGCCGGCGCAGGTCCAGCGTGTCGTAGGATTGGTACAGCACCGAGTCTACCTGCACGCGTCCGGCAAAGAGGATCTCTAGCGCATACTGGTTGCTGTAAAAGACAATCTCCGGATTCCCAACTCCCTGAGTGGGGAAGGGGAAGGCGGCGCTGGTGTCCAGGGTGTTGTAATCGAGCAGGGTGCTGCTTAGCTGTAGGGCACCTTCCGTGGAGGTCAGCGCCTGCTGGTAATCTCCCAGCTGCAGGTAGGTGCGGGCAAGCACCTGGCGGGCGGCTGCCTTGCCCGGGCGCTGTGGCACGATGGCGTGTTCCGGCAGCAGGGCCTCGGCTGCTTGCAGGTCCTCCAGGATCTGGCGGTAGGTCTCGGCCACAGACTGACGTGTCGGCACGGCTCCTACGTCGGCAGAGAGACGGAGCGGGATGCCCGGATCCTGCGCTGCGGTAGCTGCATCGTAGGGTTTGGCAAAGAGCTGCGCCAGCTGGAAAAATGCCCAGCCACGGTGGAAGAGGGCCATGCCTTTCGCCTGACTCCAGGCCGCCTGCTGCGCGGGCGAGGGCTGGAGCTTCTCCAATCCCTCCAGCACGGTGTTGGCGTAGAGAATGCGGCGGTAGGCATAGTCCCAGTCATTCACCGGCTGGCCTTCATATACCTCCTTAGCCCAGATGTAACCGTTCTTCTCCTCGGGCCGGGGCAGCAGCTGCCAGGTAGCCGTAGAGACGTAGTAGTCATCGGAGCCGAACTCAGCGAGCGCATGCGAGGTGCCGGTGTTCATCACAGCGCCGTGGTCCAGCAAGGCCTGCAGGTCTTCCAGGGTGGTAGGCACCACCAGGGTCTTATCGGGCTTGAGCTCGAGGAACTCCTTTTCGCAGGAGGGTAGTGCAGCCAAGGTCAGCAGGCATAAGACCCAGGTACATAAATTTCTATTTTTCATTTTTTTGATCTAAAAGGTTAACTGTAGGCCGGCAGACAGGCTGCGTGCCGGCGGATAGGTAGTATTCACATAATCCGGGTCCAGGCCATAGCCGTTGGCCCGCCAGAGGATGCCCAGGTCCCGGGCATAGAGAAACAGTTTCAGCTGCTGGAAGGGCAGGGCTTTTTGCTGCCGTGCAGCAAAGGTGTAGGCGAGGTTCACGTCCTGCAGCCGCACATGGTCTCCCTTCTCCACGAGCATCTCGCTGTAGGTATGGTAGCTCTCCCGGCTATAGTTAAGGGAGACTGGCAGGGAGGGTACCTGAGTGCGGGCCTCGTCCCCGAGCTGCTGCCAGCGATCCCGATAGTCCACATGGGCTACTCCACTATTAATCAGCTGGCTGTAGTCGATGCTGCTGCGGCGGAAAAAATAACCTGCCTTCCATGTCAGGTTGGCGCTCAGCGAGAAGCCTTTCCAGGTAAAGGTGTTGCGCAGGCTGCCAAACCAGGTAGGCATAGCGCTGCCATGGTAGACAAGGTCCCCTGGCGTCAGGCTCTGCTGGTAGGCGCTGTAATTGGTGCCCAGCTGCCCGTCAACAGGTACAAGGGGGTCGCCTGACTCGGGGGAAAGACCATGCCAGGGGTAGCTGTATACGGCTGCAATAGGTTTGCCCACGATAGGGGGCGGGCTGGCAAAGAAATAGGTGTTGGTGCTGACGGCAGGGAGCTGTCTTTCCTCATAGCCGGTGACTTGGCTCTGCACGTGGCTTGCCAGCACGTGCGTTTGCCAGCCGAAGGCACCGCTGAGGTTGTCGGAGCGGAGCGCCAGGTCCCAGCCGGTGGTTAGCACGTCGGCATAATTGATCCGGTTCCGCACAAAGCCGTTAGGCCCGGAGATAATGCCTGAGGTCGGGTCGATAAACACGTCTCCGAGCAGGTCTGTGCCCTGCTTGCGGTAGTATTCCAGGCTGCCTGTAATGCGGTCGCGAAAGAACCCAAAGTCAATGCCCGTATTGAGCGTGGCGGTCTTCTCCCAGCGCAGCTGCGGGTTGCCCGCGCTGCGCAGGATGGCGAAAGGCAGGCGACTTAGCGGATCTGCCGATACGTAGGAAATCGTGGGATAGGCTGTCACGCTTTTATTGGTGTTGCCGGCCAGGCCGTAGGTGGCGCGCAGCTTGAGTTGGGAGAGCCAGTCCTGCTGCAGGAAGTTCTCTTCGCTCATGAGCCAGCTCAGGCCCGCTGACCACAGCGGCACGCCTTTCTGGTTGGTCTTCACCCCATAGAGGTTGGAAGCGTCCCAGCGGCTGCTGGCTGAAAGGGTATAGCGGTCACGGAAGACATAAGAGGCGTTGGCATAGTAGGAAAGAAAACGGTCGGTTAATTCCTTGCGCTGGGTACTGGGAGCGGGAATGCGGGCCCCGGAGCTGGGAAGGGTCTTATGAAAGGAGCGAAAGTCCAGCATGGTCTGCCCCTGCGCCACCTCCGGGTTATAGCCATAGAGGATAGCGCCCGGGTAGCTGATCTGGCGTGTCTGCCGTACTTCGGCGCCGCCCAAAGCGCTTAGGTAGCCCTGCCTGCCCACTTCATGCGTATAATCGAGCTGCAAGCGCCCGGAATGAGCTGCCTGACTGCCGGACCACTCGGAAAGAATGCCGCCTAGGGGAATGATGCGGGTACCATCGGGTTGCGTAAAACGGTTGATCAGGTTGCGGGCGTAATAGGTCTCGACAGTATTCAAATCAGTGGTGCTGTTGCTCTGGTGCTGGTATTGGTAGAGGGCGCGGGCTTTCAGGCCCGGTAATAGCGCATAGGCAAGGCTTCCGTTCAGGCGTGTTTCCGTCGCTGTATTGGTTTTGTCCCGCAGCCGGATCTCCTCCAGGGGGCGGAACTGCCAGTCCAACAGGCCTATTTCCGCTGCGCGGCTAATGTAGGCGTTGCGGTAGTCCCGCACAATGGGCAGGGCATTGCCTTCGGCGTCGGCCAGTTGGGCATAGGGGTAAATGTTGGTCCAGCCGGCGGTGCTCAGCCCGCTGATGCCCAATCCGTTCTCTTCTGCCTCACGGCCGGTGTAGGTCAGGCCGGCAGTCAGTTCCAGTCTGGGCAGGGGACGTATGGTGTTTTGGCTTGTGAGCGTCACACGGCGGTCTTCGTTGCCAATCAGGCTGGAGAGCCCGCGGTCATAGCCGGCGGAGAGGTAATAGCGATATGTGTCGCTTCCGCCGTTCAGGTTGAGGGCATACTGCTGGTGCAGGGCCGGACGGTAGAGGTGCTCGAGCGCCTCATCGCGTACGTCTACCTGGCGCATGGCGTTGATGCGGGCGCTGGCTTCCGCTGCCGAGAGCTGCCCATCCCGCTCCTGTATCCAGGTTTCAACAGCTGGAGAGAGCGTCTTGCGATCATTCTCCGGGTAGAAGCCCCGCTCAAAGAGTATGCGCTCAATGTCTATGAAGTCGGTGGCGGGCAGGAAGCTGCGGTTGTAGTGCAGGTCTGGCTTCTCCGTAAGTTGCACATTGGTTTGGAAGGATACCTGCGGCGTCTGGTGATAGCGTCCCCGTTTGGTGGTGATGACGATCACCCCGTTTCCGGCACGTGCCCCCCAGATAGAGGCGGCCGCGGCATCTTTTAAAATGGTCACACTTTCCACATCATTAGGGTTGATGTTGGCGATGTCCCCTTCGTAGGGGAAGTTGTCCACGACAAGCAGCGGCGCAGTATTGGCGTAGAGGGTGCTCAGGCCCCGCACGCGCAGCTCGGGCTTGCTGTCGGTGCGTTCGCTGTATAGGCCGCGGCGGTCAAAGGCCAGACTATTAGCCACCCCTTCGAGGCGGCTGATGACGTCCTGGCCGGTGCTTCGGGTGAGCAGCTCCCGATCCACCTGGGTAAAGGAGCCGGTGGCCCTTTCCTGCGGGATATCCTGGTAGCCGGTGGAGACCACGGTCACTTCCCGCAAGTTGGTGTTGCGCTCGGCGAGGGTCAGCTGTAGGGGCGAGGCCGGAAGCCGCTGCAGTGGCATCTCCCGCGGTTCAAATCCCAGGAGAGTTACCAGCAGCGTGTCGGGCAGGCTGGTGATAGGCAGCGAGAAATTGCCGCCCACATCCGTGGTGGTACCGGCACGCCCGCTTTTAAGCAGGACGGTGACTCCTTCGAGAGGGATGCCGTCTTTGTCTGCGCGCACCGTGCCCTCCAGGCGCTGCTGCGCATACAGGCAGGCTGGCGCCAGCAGCAACAATGGTAAACTTCGTTTCATCAGATTTTATAGTTTATAAAGGTTAGAAATGGTATTGCTTCATTCAGCCATCGACCTAGCCTGGCCTTAGGGTAAGGCTATTTTGAATGGAACTTCTGTTCCACCTCCGAGATCACCAGCATGTCGAGCTTGCGACGCGCCGGGCGAAGGTCCAGGCCATAGTCTTGCAGGGCCTCCCGTACCTGGTCCAGGTCGCTGAGGGGCTGGGGCAGGCGGATGTCGATGTTGCCGGTGTAGCCGGTCTCGTCCACGATAGGCAGGGGCTGCAGCTTGTTCTCGTACTGCAGGGCGCTCACCAGGTGGCGGAAGGGTTTGTTTAATAGCTCAAACTTTTGCGCATCAACGCTACGCTGTTCGCTGCCTCCTTTGCTGGCGAGAAAGTCTTTGCGGGAAGTGCGCACGAGCACCAGGCAGTCCACCTTGCGGCGCTGCAGGGAGCCCCGGATGCCCAGGTACTGGCTGAACAGGCGGTTAAGGTCCTCCAGCATGATGGCGTTAAGCGTTTCCCGTGGCTGTTCCTGCGGAAGGACCAGGCTATAGCAGTACATGTTCTCATCCATCCAGTTCAAGAAAGGGGCATCGGTAGCATAATCCCCTGTTAAGGTAGGGGAGCCCTCCCATACGATGCGCTGGCGGATGGAGTCGGATACTTCCAGCAGCAGGCGGTTGTGTTGGTCGTGAAAGCGGAAGACCTCGCTGAAGGCTTCGAAGTACAGGTCCGGCAGCGCAACGTTGTAAGCCAAAATGCGGTCCTTTCGGCGGGAGGTGCCGCCAATGTCAGCCGGCAGGCGGGAAGAGAGGGCCGATTGGTAGAGAAGTTGCTCGCCCGGGCCACCGTTGCCGTTGACAAAAAGCGGCTTGTCCTTCTCCAGCCGGACTTCCTGTTTTGTTTTGAACTGAAAGCCGGTGCCGGCAAGGGCAGCGCGGATGTTCCCGGCTGTGGCATATTCTCCTCCCGTAATCGCCAGTACGCGGCCGTCCCGGATCCATACCTGGTGGGGGATGGCCTGGTGTGGAAAGAGGCGGCGCAGCACGGTATCTGAGGTAACGGTGGGCAGGCGCCAACCACGCTTCTGCCAGAAGGGAGCGACTTTGCTCAGCGGCTCGTCCGTGACAGGTAACACCACCAGGTCCTCCCCAAATTGCTGCTGCAGGGAGTCAAGCTTATGGAGAGACTTGACGCAGGGGGCGCACCAGGTAGCCCAGAAATCTAATAGGAGCAGCTTTCCTTTATAATCTGAAAGGCTGGCCTCTGTGAAGGAGGCGTTGTGGATGTTCGTTAGGCTCACATCCGGCACCGGATCGCCTACGGCAAGTCCGGAAGGGGTGGGAAGAGCCTGGGCAATGGCCTTGCCCGGCTCGAGGAAAAGCTGCACGAGCCAGAGCAGGGACAGGCAAAGTATGGTCTTTGGAGGATGGAATGATCCTACGGAATGTTTCATGATCAGTGGTTTAAAAGTGAGTGATGGAATTGATGTGTAAGCGTCATGAGTCTGGATATGGCTTATTCAGGAGGCGCCACGAGCAGCGTCCAGTTGGGCGTCAGGTATAGGCTCAGCTCCTCGAGTGCCAGGGCCAGGGAGGGAGGCGTGGCGGTATCATCTTCCAGCCGGTACAGCGCTGAGATTACGGTACGTAGCTGCTCGTAGAACGAGATGAGCCTAGTGGTGCGGACGGTGGAGAGGCCGTCGTAGTTTGCCTTCAGGGCCAGGATAAACCAGCGCCTGATCTCCAGCTGCACCTCCTCTTCCGGGTGGCGGGCGCAGAAGGCCTGTAGGATGTCCAAAGGTGCCAGCGTGTTGGGGCTTTCAAATGCGTTTGCCATAGGTAATCTGAGTTTTAGTTGAGCAATAGGGTTCCTGTCAACCCTTGGTAGGGGCTGAGGGAAGGTCAGGGAGTCAAAGCGGTTGCCCGCCTGAAATACTTCGTATAGCTGGTGTTAGGGCGACACGTGGAGAAGGGGTGAGGCTTACTCCGGAGGGGAGATGAGGAGCATCCAGGATCGGCAAAGTACCAGGGTACTATGGGTGGTTAGGGCCTGTTCCGATAGTGGGAGCGGCTGCTTCTTTCTGGGTAGGTCAGGTAGCGTGTGTAGAGCCGGAAGAGCTTTTGAAGCGTTTTCATAGAGGGTAAGCGGTTTAGTGGTTCGGAAATAAAAGATGTCATAGAGGGCGAGGAGTAGGGCAGCAGCACCTTTTTTCCTTCCTTTGCGGATCAGACGCTGCGCATCAGGCACATAAGTATTCCCTGACCTTCTGGTCCATGCCGGGCGTACTGGCCAGGAAGAATGCGATGTGATTGCGTCCATTTTTTTAAGTTCCGCCTCCTGGGAGGCTGGTTTCAGGTTTGGCTTTTTTTCTGTACTCTGTTAGCTGCGCGAGCAGGAGAAATGCAACAGGTGTAAATATTCAGAAAGTATTATGTGTGAAAGCTGTATATTAGCATCGGGTACAGCCTTACTCTAGCACGAAGATGCAGGAATGGGCACTTGTATGAAATGTGGTACGCTTGTATTAAACAACTGGCAACGTGTGAAATACAAGTAAATAAAAATTGGATTTATTAAATATTATTCCTAACTTATTTCTATGGAAACAGCAGCCAGAAGACGACCACTTCACCTGGGCGACCACGTGAGAAGAATGCGGACCGCTTTGGGAGTGAAGCAATCCGCCTTAGCCAGCGAACTGGGCACTACCCAGCAGAACATCTCCCGCATCGAGCAGGAAGAGGAGGTGGATGATGTGACCTTGGAAAAGATTGGTAAGGCTCTTGGTGTCTCTGCTGAGGCAATTAAAAATTTTGATGAGGAAGCTGCTATTAATATTGTTTCTACTACTTTTAATAGTCATGACAATTCTACCTCTGTAGCTTTTAAGTCTACATTTAACTTTAATCCTATTGATAGCTTGATGGAAGCAATTGAAGAGAATAAGAAATTATATGAACGCCTTTTACAAATCGAGCGGGAGAAAGTGGAGCTACTGGAAAGGCTGCTAAAGGAACAGAAATAATTAAGTTAGTTTAGTATGTGTAAGAGAGCCACTGAGCATAGTTCAGCGGCTCTTTTTGATTTTGGACGCGTCAGCTTCATGAACACTAGATTCCAGTCACCTTAGATCCCGGGGATGGGGCAACAGGCAAAATGGCCTAAAAATTTACTTATGAACGGCGCCGCAGCACAGTTGATAAAAAAACGGCTTATTCATCACAAACTTTAGGCGCTTCATCACTTTTTTTGGGCATCGATAAGGCTTTCTGTTATCATTGATCCATGAATGACCTGGCAATAAAAAACATCGTGGCCGAACCTATCCAACGGAACAAGGTAGAGTTCTGGGCCGCTTCCACTATTTTCGTGTTTGCGCTGTTTTCACTTTCCATCGACTACAGCCCGAACGAGTTCTATTTCAGGAATGCGAACGTGGTTTACCACTACTATGAGCATTTCTTCTGGCCGCAGTTGGTGCGCTTCACGATCATTTACCTGGCCTTCCTGCTTCTTAACTTTAAGGTGGCGCCCAGGCTGATGCGGAAAGAAGCCATCTGGCAGGACATTCTGCTCATGATAGCCGTCTTTGTAGCTGTCGGAGTGGTCACTGGTATCGCAGACACGTACTTCAAAGCTTACCTGCAGACCCGGTTCGACACCTTGCAAGGCTTCTGGAATTACACCTTCCAAAGAAGCTTCCAGGATACCCTGCGGCTGTTGCTCCTGTTCGGTTTCTACACGTTTATCAAATATTTGGGCCTTTACCTGCTCTCCAACTCCTCTGCCATTCAGTCCAAGTACCGTATGGTGACACAGGACGTGATCACCGTCTTTATGGCATGGCTGGTGAGCGTGTTCATCCTGGCTGTATTTGATGTCGGAGAGGAATTAACCGCGATCTGGACTATTGTCTCGCTCAGTGCGATCCTACTATACTTCTTTTCCTTTTACGCGCTCATCCCTAAATCGCTAGCTGCACGGCGCCCTTTCCTGTATTATGAGGTAAGGGTCCTGTTGGTGCTTGCGCTTTCCTTTTTGCCGGTAGCCTTACTGTTACTGCCCATGCTGCATGATGGGGACACGGCGTTTGGGATCAGCTTCTTCAATGCCTTGTTTCAGCTGGTTGTTACAGCGCCAGCTACCTGGGTGTTGCATAGGCGCCAGCAAAAAGGAAGGGAGGAAGTGTACGTGCTGCAGAGAGAGCTGGGCAATTCTGCCGCTAACCTGGATTTCCTGCGCTCGCAGATCAACCCTCACTTTCTCTTCAACGCCCTGAACACGCTGTACGGCACGGCCCTGCAAGAGAACAGCGAGCGTACAGCTCAAGGTATCCAGATGCTGGGCGATATGATGCGCTTTATGCTTCATGAGAACCTGCAGCAAAAAATCTTGCTCTCACGCGAAACAGAATACCTTGAAAACTACGTGAAGCTGCAGATGCTCCGTACCTCTGCCTCACCGGGCATCCTGATTGAAACAAACATTGAGGAGGTCCTGGACCAGAAGTATATAGCGCCCATGCTGCTGATACCCTTTGTGGAGAATGCCTTCAAGCATGGCATCAGCCTGCAGCATAAGTCCTGGGTCAGGATATCCCTACACTGCGACGCGCACAGGCTGTACTTCGATGTATACAACAGCACCCATAAAAAGCAGGAGCAGGACCCGGAGAAGCATGCATCCGGCATCGGGTTACAGAACGTGAAACAGCGCTTGGAGCTGCTCTATCCGCAAAGGCACGAGCTGATCACCCGACAGACGCCTGAGGAGTTCTTTGTCCACCTTACGCTGGAGCTGTAAGTAAAATGTGCGTATATTCATGGGTAAAGTAGAGAATCAAATATGAAGGCTATAGCGATTGATGACGAACCGATGGCGCTGGAGGTGGTACGGTCTCATGCTGCCAAAGTGCCTTTTCTGGAACTGGTCAGCTGCTATACCGATGCCTTCAAAGCGCTGGAGCACCTGCAGGAGGAGCCTATAGACCTGCTGTTTTTGGACATCAAAATGCCCGATATCTCGGGCCTTGATTTCTTTGCAAGCTTGCAGGTAAAGCCCATGGTCATTTTCACTACAGCTTATTCTGAGCACGCTGTGACCAGTTTTGAACTTGACGCCATAGACTACCTGCTGAAGCCCTTTTCACTGCCCCGGTTCATGAAAGCCTGCAACAAAGCACAGGAACTGCTGCAGCTTCGTAGCGCTGCGCCGGCACCTGTCAAAGACTATGTGTTCCTGAAAACGGGCTATGAGCAGGTAAGGGTTTACTATGAAGAGATTCTGTTCCTGGAGGCAGCGGGCAACTACGTGACCTTTGTGCTGGAGGAAAAAAAACTGCTCACCCGCATGACCATCAGCGAAGCCACCGACAGCTTGCCAGCCGATAAGTTTGTACGCGTACACCGCTCTTACATTGTGGCCAAGGACAAGGTAGAGAAGATCGAGCGCCACCAGCTAACGATCAGAGGCAATGAGGTACCTGTGGGGAGCTCATATATGCAGCAACTACAGTTGGTTTGATTGTTAGAAGAATAGGGCTGTTAAAAAAACAATCTTGGCAAAGCCGCTTGCAAAGCTAAATCATGAAAAGCGCACCTGCAGCCCACCTTGCTCCAGGGAGATGTCCATACTTTCCAGCACAGAGCGGTAGTTCGGTTGGGAGGGAGCCGCCAGGTGATGCTCCAGGTCACCGATAGAAGTAGCGCCCGTGTCGCCCTCGAAGAAGCGAAGCCAACGCTCTCCCTCTCCGGCAGCCTCCTCCAACTGCCGGAGCCCGTCGATTAGCTCCTGCGCCTCGTGCGTCTGCTGAAACTCCTGAAGTAGGGCCGTTACGGCCTCCTTGTATGCAGTAGCTCTTGCCATGCCCTATGATGGCTTATTTCTATCTTTATGTGAATCTACTCCAGTGGGAAACTTGAAGCCAGAGCTAAACCCGCGTTCAGACTTGCAGCAGGGGCTTGGTTTTTCTATCTTTTGAACCTTTAAGAAATCTATTTTATGCTATTCTTAGGGAATATGCTTATTGACAGCATTCGGGAGAGGTTCATGAGGATGGGAAACCTAGAGGGTGGAGCATTAAAGACTATTTAATACGAAGACACATGATAGAAAAATTGCAGGAAGAAGACGCGTCAAACAGGCCAGAGAAACTCCAGGCAGCTTATGAGAAGCTGCGGTCCCTGCTTAGTGAGCTCAGCGCCAGGAATATCCCAGCCGACACAGAAGCTGGCGTAAATGCGTTAGTCCGTGAGGTAAATACCAGTGCTGAAAGTGGGGATGCGCTGGCTAAGCAAGTAGAGGAAGCCTATAAAGGGGTTCTGAAACTTGTGGAAAAGGAGCTGCAGCTGGTACCCCGCAATTATCACCGCAATCTATGGATGGCCTTGGGCATGGCAGCTTTCGGTTTGCCGCTGGGGATGCTGTTTGCTACAGCGCTTGGGAATTATGGCCTCATGGGTATAGGGCTGCCCATTGGGCTGGCTATGGGCCTTGGGGTAGGCACAAGCCTGGACAAGAAGGCTGCCGCTGAAGGAAGGCAGCTGTCGGTGGAATAAACAAGGGTTTGTCACAAAAGACCAACAACTAAACCTATTGTTTGGGCTGGGTCCCAGCCCCCAGTCCCATCTACATGCTCTGAGCGTAGATGGCTAAACTTTTAAGTAAAAAGTTATTATGGTATGACCCAGGAGGAATTCTTGATCCAGCACCTGATCGAAGATAAAAGCTATCCTCTCCTTCTACAGGAAAACAGGGAATTGAGTCTTTCTATACTACAGGCATGGTGGGCTACCGGTACTGAATTCAGAACAAAGATCAGAAGGGCAAATACACTGTATACAAGCAGGAAGGGTAACCCGGCGTTTGCTGCCTTTGAACGCGCAGGCAAAAGGGCTTTTTTTGAATGGTACCAAAGACAGCCAAGAATCTGTGCCTGCTGCAACATCGAGGAATATAAGTTGGAGGAGTTGTTTGATACGGGCGCGCTCGAAACGAAAAGGGGGCGGGGCAGGTCATTGGAATTGGAGCGAAGAGACACGCGCTTAAACTTATATACAGAAGATAATTGCGTGCTGGCCTGCTACTTCTGCAACAACCATAAAGGCGACACCATTTCAGAGAAAGACCATCTGCATTACTTTTCGGTTCCCACCAGGCAATACCTGGAAGATAAATACAGCCAGTTTAAAGGGAAAAGACGCCGCATCAAAGTTACGACGGACCATTAGCGCGGTCTTATACTTGATGAAAGGTCCGATAGCTTGAAAACCAGCATCTACTTTGATTGAAAAGGTAACCCCCATTGGTGTCTATTCAAGTTGATGAAAAGGTGGGCGAGGTGCATGCGTACTACATGAGTTATTTTGAAGTCTTTGCTGCTCCTGGGGAAGAAGCTGGACATACTGTCTCACTTTACCACACTAAAGGAAAGTTTCTAATTCGGATTAAAGTAAATGGGCACCTTCTTGGTTTGGTTGGTTGTCTCATCCTTAAGGCTGTAGGTGAGGTGGTTTTCCTTTAGCTCAATGGAGATGTCATTCTTATTCCGGCGGAACACCATGGAAATGGTCTATATAGAAGGTTAGTAAAGCCTCAGTATGATATTCAAAACCCGCAGATAATCCAAAAAAAATCACCATGATAAGATTCAAAAGTTGAATCCGCAAGAATGAATATGGCATAGTGCATCTTCAGCATGGCGCTTGAGTGCTTCCGGTTGATTCTTATAGGACGAGGTGCGACTGGCCTTTTTATTTAATGGGGCGGTGTTAATCAGGTCCAAGAGGGCTGGGAGGTTAAGGTTTACTAGTTGTTTTCCTCACTCAATGATAGCCCGGAAGTAACCGGCTGCGTAACGGTCACCCTTCAGCCTTGTGAACAGCTCTCCCGCAACAGTGTCACCTTGCTCGTAGGTGCCTTTGCTCAGCGTCAGCCTGCTGTACTCCTCAGCGACAGTTGCCCCGTAAGGGGCAATGTCAGACCATTCGTAGTAGTGAGAGCTTGCCTTGTCGCCTACCACGGTGACGGCTATGCCCCAGCCCCCGAATGTCTCCGAGAGCGAGGAGGCGGGTTTGATGTAGAGGAAGAGGGTGTCCCCGCCAAGCCGTGCCTCGGCAAACCGAAGTTCATCGGTGGATAAGCTTGTGTCCCCGACCACGGCATAAGTGACCTTGGAGCCAGCGTAAGCGGCACGCGCAACCTCCGGCCCGGAGAAGCCAGCGTTCAACAGCATCTCATAGGTGACGGAGTCCAAGGTTGGATTATCGGTCACCAGCTCCCGGTGCAGCTCAGGGACTATCCGAACCGTAGCCGGTGTCCGCTCCTGGTTATCAGCTGAGATAGCTTTCCGGTCCCGGCACGACGGGGGCATTAGGGGTAGCAGAAGGAGAGAAGGGAGCAAGATTTTGTTCATCATCCGTACTGAGTAAGGAGTCTGGTAGGTCCCATGTACGCTCTGGCACTGGGAATGTTGGCTTATACTTGCATCACTCAATCCACGTGGAGAGCATCTTGTATTCCCAGCCGCCCCTCCCTTTCCTGATGAGGTACTCGGTGCCACCTAGACCGAATGAGACACGAAGCCGGTAGGTGTCCGGCATGCCATCTACCTTGAACAGGGGGCTGAGGTAGTATTGTTTTAGGGTACTTGGGTAGGTTGCCCTGTGCTGCTTATACGCTTTATCTGTCAGGATAATAACTCTTTCGTCTGATAAGGTAATGCTCTGCACATGCCTGCTGTCACTGACAATGAGCCTAGTAGCCTTGGGCTCTATGAGGAGCATCTTGTAGTTGGCCATATAAGGCACCCTGCTGTACCCATTTGTAGGAGGAATATAGGTATCGGATAGTAAGGCCTGGTATATGACTGAGAAATCTGTTCTAGGCAGGTTAAACCTTGGGTTGGGGTCAAGGCTGTCGATGATACCGTCTCGGTCCGTATCCCTTAGGGAAGGGTCAAGCCCCAGTTTCGCCTCTGTGACATCCGAGAGCCCGTCCCCGTCAGTGTCAGCGATGATAGCTTTTAAGTCAATTTCAACCGTTACACCGTCCTTTACCGCATCGTGGATTGGAAAAAAGTGCTTGGGTGAATAAAACTCCCGCAGGAAAGCCGCCTCGATCTGCAGGCGGCCGCTGTCCTTTAGTAATGGGAGTCTAGAGTCCCACTTGAGGAAGAGTGGCTTACCCTGGGCCAGTCCAGTATAGTAGCACTTCCACTGTTTCGACTCATCATAGAGAGCCACCCATATGCCTTCTCGGGATTCATCGAACCTATCATCTGTAAACAAAATAGCTTGCCCGCCATTCAGGCTGCCTTTCTTGATGATATGTAGTTTGCTTACTCCACTCGTACCCTCCTGCGGCAGGATGCCGTTCTGGACCATGTTTGGAACTTGCTGAGCTTCATAAAACTCTTTGAGTTCCTGCTTTTGCTCCGGACTCATGCTGTAGATATCCTTAAAGGGGGTAAAAGACCTTAACTCCTTTATGTGTATGTGCGGCAGGCGAAACGATAGTATCTCCTCCCTGCTGGCAGGCTCCAGAGACGGGTGATGCAGCGAGTCGTAGTAGGCCTCCTGCTCGCTGCTGAAGTACTTGTCCTCTTCATGGCTCTGGGCGTGCAGGGGCTGAGTGGCCAATATAGCGATACTTAGTAAAGCCACGGCTCTTATGTATAGGAAGGTCTTTAATATCGTCATAGCATACTTAGTATGGCACCCGTGCGTGAGTGTAGTCGCTCTGGTTGAAAGTTATACTGACTGGTCCAGCGCGAGGCCTGAACATTGCGGATATTACATAGCTGCATCAGGTCAGCTGCAAGGAGCATCACTGGCTGCGCCAAAGCTTCTGCCACCATTTCTGCTTGGTCCTGGGAGAGGTGCTGCCCCACACCTGACTGACCAGCTCGTTATCATAGATGTAGTGTATGGTCGTTTCCCCTCCCTCTATGATAAGCCCCTGCTCATTGCCAAGGATGGTCGCCAGCACCCTGTCCTGCTTTGCGCTCAGCAGGAACCTCTCCTCATCGAGTTCAAGCTCCGCTTCGTCTTCTGCCCCGGTGGCTGGATAAACCGCTACGGCTCGTTTTGCCCTCAACTCCCGCAGGAATGCAAAGGACTGGCCGATGACGGTGCGGGGGCTGAGGATGGAGAACCGGAGGAAGAGGCGAGGCACTTCCCGCTCACCCGGAGCCAAGTCGGCACGCAGCTCAGTCAAGCCAAGCTCACTCCTAATTTCAAAGCGATAGCTTCCCCAACCTGTACTTGAGCTAGGGCTAGGACCGCCAGCCATGTATGTGGCTCCGCAGCTCTCCAGCATGCTGATTAGCTCCGCTTGTGGGATGGGGTGCTTAAACTTCACTTCCATCAGGTATGATTCTGCTCCCATTGTCTTAGGTTTCTTTTTACATCTTTTCATACGAGGTGTAGTCCATAAAACATAGGAAGGAAAAGACTACTCTTTTTCAAGCCACGCTCTCCAATCCGCGGCCACCATGTCCCAGCCGAAGTCATCATAGTTCACCTCGTCGTTACGGCCCATGCCGAAGAAGTTGTGCTCTCGGCCCACGTAGGGGGTGAAGGTGAAGTTATCCTTTTTCTCGCGCATAACCTCCAGGCGCAGGTAGTCGAAGAAGGGCGCAGCGGTGTCCTCGGTGCCGTAGGCCACCAGCACAGGTATGCTCAGCTTCAGCAGAGAGGCCATGGGCGGCTGTGAGAAGCTGTAGATGGATTTGTAGGTGACCTCGCCCTTCACTTCGTTGTTCCCGTGGTCGCGCACCAACTCTTCCCAAAACCGGAACTGCTCCTCTGCTGCCGTCCCCAGCGAGTCGTCCTGTTGCCTTATCTGGGAGAGGGTGGTGGCCATCCTGCCCAGCGGATTGGTACTGGAAAATATCAGGTGCGTCACGTCTTTGGACACCTCTGCAAGCTTGGCGGCCACGGCAGCCCCCTCGGAGTGACCGGCAACGACCACTTTATCCCCAACCCAATCCTGCCGCTTCAGGTACTTTACCGCAGCCTTGTTTCTATGGGCGTAGTAGCTTAGGTTGTCCCGCTGTATGTACTCCTGTGGGAAAGTGCCCGTCTGCGGGTCTAGGTAGGCCATGTCCCTGCGCAGCGTGCTGGCCGCGCGGATGAGCGGCACGTATGGCTTGCCGATGATGGCAAGATGGTAGTCTTCCAGCAGGATGTCCGCATTAAAGGGGAAAACCATGTATGGCTTCCCGTTCTCATTGATAAGGATAAGGGGCTTGGGCAGCGAGCCTTGTATAAAAAGGAACAGCGGCTTTTTTACCTTTTCCTCCCCTTGCCTGGAGAGCACCAGAATGTCGACGGTGTCCTTTTGGAAGCGCGTCTGCAGGTGCCTGAAACCGAAGTCCTCCGGCTGGCGGGCCTGTGGCCTGGCCTGAAACATAACTAGCCAAGAAAGGTGGAAGAGTATAAGGGCCTTTCTCATCCTTTTAGCTTTTGGGTAAAGTGCATCAGGGCTTTGACATACAAGTCCCCGAAACTTTTCTTGGTCAGGGTCATGAAGCCCTCGGTGTGGTTGCCGCTGTGCCTGAGGACCTCCCTGTTGCCCCGTTGCCGGGCGATCTGCTCGCTGTCCGCGACCGTGGTGAACTTGTCCTGCTCGCCAGCCACCAGCAGCATGGGGCACTTTAGCTTCCTGAGCTTGGAGGCATAGGTGTCGGCACCCGCAGGCAGGGCAATGTCCCGGCCCTTGATTTCCTTTATCCTTGCCACGTAGGCGCTGGGGGCGTGCACGAAACCTTCGCCAATCAGGAAGTCCGCTTTCTCCAGCTGCAGGGCGATCGTGGCCACGATGGTGCCCATAGAGAAGGCCAGCACGCCTGTTCTGTTCCCCCGCGCGTTCTGCTTCGTCCACCTGAGCACGGTGGCAAGGTCGGTGGCGAACTCGTTGTAGTAGAGGTGGAGCGGGTCAATCTCAAACTCTGAGCTTTTTCCGAAGCCCCGGTAGTCGAAGGCCACTACGGTGTACCCGGCTTCGGACAGCGCCTTGATGTGGTGGAGCCAGTAGGACATGTTGCCACTGTCTGCATAAGAAAGCACCAGCGTGGTCTTTTTGTCCTTCTCCGGGGAGGGCTGGATGAGCCATGTGTTCAGTCCATAACCATCGGGGGTACTCAGCACCTGCTGTTCATAGCGCATCCCTAAGCTGTCGGGCGTGGCCACGTACTCCTGCGCAGGCTTTATCGCATAACAGTCGAAGGAAAGGGCCAGGAAAAGTAGGAGGAGAGTACTTTTGATTAAAGCTCGTTTCATACCCATGTTCGTATTAACACTGCTTCCGGACAGGCCGCTGCTTATCACTCTCCTGCCAGGGCCAGCTCCACCGGGTCAGGTGCGGGGTGGCGCGTTGCTTTAGGGTCTGGTCTTTTCCCGCCTCCTGTACCGCCCATACCAGGCCCAGGTTCTGGAAAAGCCGGATCATGTACCAGCTGAAGTCAATCTCATACCATTTCAGGCCAAAGCGGGCACTGGACGGATGGGCATGGTGGTTGTTGTGAAAACCCTCGCCGAAGCTTATCAGGCCCAGAAACCAGGTGTTCTTACCGCTCACGTCTGCCTGCGCAATGCTGTACTGGCTGTAGCCGTAGGTGTGGGTAACAAAACCCACAAACCAGTGGCCCAGCATGGTGAGGCTGATGCGCAGCGCCATGGTCACGACCAGGGCCTGCCAACCAAAGAGCAGCCAGACAAGTCCGCAGGCCCCGAGCACATGCAGGTACCAGGTCTTATCCAGCCAGATGAGCCAGGGATCTTCCAGGTCATCGGCAGGAATGGCGTAGCGTTCCAAATTGCCGGGCAGGTAGCTCACGTGCAGGTACCACCAGTAGTCTTTCCAGAGCGAGTGGTGGTACTGAAAGTAGCGGGGCGTGTCCTTCCGGTTCTGCCAGTAGTCCCGGATGTAATGGAGCTTTAGCCAGGAGAGGGGGCTACCCAGGCCTGTTAGCACAAACAGGTAAGCCGTCAGGTTACGGAAAGCCCGGCTGCACTGGTAGCTGCGGTGAATAATGCCGCGATGCAGGCCGACCGAATGGCCGATGCCCACGATAAAGAAGGTGAGGAGAGCTGAAGCCAGGCTAAGCGTCCAGGAGGCTGCCTCCCAGGTGAAGGCGATGCTGGGAAACAGGAACAGGTACAGCCAGGCGGTTTTCTGCCAGTTGAACAGCACCCGGTCGCCGGGATGCGCCACCGGGTGCTGCCGCACCGCGGTAAGAAGGGGCTTGGTCATTGTCGTTTGTTTTCTTGCTCGGGTGGATGAGGCGCTTTGCCTTTGGCACGGGGCACGGCCGAAAAGCGCACTTCACACCCTTTTGCTGGATGAATTATCGAATATAGAATATATTTGGTATACTCGCAACCTGGTCTTGTGAACGGTGACAACAGCCAACGGGCACCGATACTGTGCCTGGCTTGAAAGAAATCCCCTTTGAGAACGCACTACAAAGAAAACAAACTGGCGCTCCGCTGCGCCCTGGGTACCTGGCTGATGCTGGTGCTGTGCCTATGGGGGCTGCCGGTTGCCTTCAGCGGCTACCTGGAAAGTGACCTGGACACGGTTTTCTGGTACGCTGTCTCTGAGTCAGGAGGCGTGTATGGCACGGCGGCACTGGCCGTGACGCTTTGCCTGGCGGCAGCCTGGCAGCAGGCGCGCAGCCGTCACCGGGCAAGAGCCTTTGCTGTTGGCTTCGGCTTTCTGCTACTCCTGCTGGGGAGTACCGCCGCCCTGAACGAGTACGGCGTAAAGCCGCTCCTGCACCAGGCCCGGCCCAGTCACGTGTTTCTCCTGGGAGAGGCGCAGAGCCCGCTTTTAGCTGAGTTTTACCGCAAGCCGGTGCCCGAGCGACAGGCATACCTGGAGCATTACCTCCAGGAGAATGCCGGTCAGTATGCCGGTATCTCCCCGCTGGTACTGGCGCACTGGGTGGCTGAGAGCGGCTACTCCTTTCCCTCCGGCCACTCTCAAAACGCTTTTTTACTGGCCACTATGCTGGCCTTCTGGCTGTGCGGGCAGTTGCCGGCCCGTAGGCGGGGCTGGTGCCTGCTGCCCCTGGGCTGGGCCCTGCTCGTGTGCCTGTCGCGCGTGGCGCTGGGCGTGCATTCGGAACTGGACGTGAGCCTGGGCGCCGCTGCCGGCCTGGTGCTGGCCTACCTGCTCTCGCTCACGGGTCTGCTGCCCCGGGTATTTGCCTTAACCAAACCTGAAACTAATTGATCATGAAGATACTTTACGGAGTGCCCGGAGAGGGCATGGGCCATGCTACGCGCAGCAAGGTCATCATTACCCACCTGCTCGAGCAGGGACACCAGGTCGAGGTGGTCTCCAGTGCCAGGGCATATCAGTTTTTAAACCAGGCCTTCCCGGGCCTGGTGCACGAGATCAAGGGCTTTCACCTGGCTTACCGCCAGGCGGCGGTCTCCAAGCTGGGAACGGCCCTGCTGACACTTAAATCAGCCCCCGAGAACCTGCACCGCAACTATGAGCGCTACCGCCAGCTGCTTGCCAGCTTTTCCCCGGAGGCGGTGATCTCGGACTTTGAGTCCTTTACCTATTTCTTTGCCAAGCAACACGGCCTGCCTTTGATCAGCATCGACAACATGCAGGTGATGAGCCGGTGCACGCTCGACATCCCAGTGCCGAGGCAGGAGCGTGGCAGCTACGCCATCGCCAGAAATATCGTGCGCTCCAAGGTGCCGCGCTCGGACTATTACCTCATCTCCTCGTTCTTTGACGCGCCGGTCTGCAAGGAGCGCACGAGCCTAGTGCCGCCCATCATCCGGCGCGAGATCCTGCAGGCGGTCCCTTCCGTGGGGAGACACGTGCTGGTGTACCAGACGAGCACCAGCCAGGCCAACCTGGTGGAGACACTGCGACAGCTGCCGACAGAGGAGTTCCGCGTCTATGGCTTTAACAAGGAGGAAACGCACGGCAACGTGCAACTCAAGGCCTTTAGCGAGGCGGGCTTCATCCGGGACCTGGCCTCGGCCAGGGCGGTGGTAGCCAACGGCGGCTTTTCCCTGCTCAGCGAGGCCGTGTACCTGCGAAAGCCGATCTGCTCGGTACCAATCGCCGGGCAGTTTGAGCAGTTTGTCAATGCCGCCTATGTGGAGAAGATGGGCTACGGCCGCCACTTTGACTGCTTCAGTGCCGACGGGCTCAAAGCCTTCCTCTATGACGTGGAGCGATTCCGCGACCGGCTGCAGGCATACAGGCAGGAAGGCAACACGGTCTTGTTTGCCGAGGTTGACCGGCAACTAGCTGCCCTGGTACCGGCATAAGCAGGCCCGGGTGCCCGGGCATTCAAGGGTTTTTACGGCCCGCAGGTTCTCCCGGAAAAAGGGGGGCTGCCAGAGGACACTTAGGTGAGAAGCCGGCCGAAGTAGTGAACGTTGTGATTGTATTCTTTACTTAACGCTTGAACATGAAGTGAGCTGCCTTTTATTACGCTTTCTTAATGCCGGCCATCTTGCTGGGTGTGTACCTGGTTTATGTGCTGGCAACCTTTTCCAAAGCGGACAGCTACGAAACAGGCGTTCGACAGGTAAATACGGTCATCGGGATCCTTTACCTCACCCCGGTTGTACAGGTGCTTCTTTTCCTTATCTATAGGAAGTGCCGGAAAGGCACGGCGCGCGGAATCCTGTATGGTTCGTGCTTCTGGATTTTGGTAGCCCTGCTGCATTTTTGGTTTTTTCAAGGGTTTGTTCGCTAGCTGCTGTCTGTTGAAAAGGGCAGCGCGCTGTGCTGTGATCACGATTAGTAGCGGGGCGACAGCTTGCTCGGAGGCATGGGCATAGGAGCGCGAAGCCCTATCCTGGCGCCAAGCCCGCACCGGCGCCTTTAAACGGCTACTCCCAAAAAAATAGAAAATACAACATCGCTCTCTACAGCACGCGCCTGGAGTTGCGGCAGAAGAATGGAGGCCTGCTCAGCTGTGACCTTGTCAATAATGCCATTGGGTAGGCGCAGGGGGCACCGTGTAGCTTCAATCGCTGAACGCCGGCAATTCACAAAAAAAACCTGGTATGAGCGCAGCAATACAGCGGGGGGCGCGTTAGCTATGAAGCGTACAGAAGAAGCTTAACCTGGTGCTGCTACTATTTGGCCTGTTGCTGCCCTGGCTCGGAGCATCAAAGAGCGCTGGCACCGCCTGTGCTTACCAGATCGACTTCTTCCCCGTACGGTGTGCGACAACCTCCATATCACACGCGCACCTGCCCCAGTCAGAATCCTATCGAAGCAAGCGTTGCTTCTTCTATGGCTTCCCTGGTCCCTTCCACCTCGAAAAGGAGTAGGCAGTGCTATCTCCATGCCAGCTATCAGGCTTGCACAGGTCATGGTGCAAGACAGTTTCCAGCGCCTTTCACGCTAAGTGGAAGCGGGCAGGAAACGATAAGGGGGACGGCATTTTCTCGGCCTGCGCTATGAGGTGATAGCCGGCGTGCCTATCTTTGTGCTTAATTCAGCCAGGCTTGCTGCATGTTAACCGCGAACAAAGCCGTTTTGGTGAGGAGGCTGCTTACAAGGTGCTGCACCTGCTGGATAAAGTGGGCCTGGCGGGCAAGTACAGACCCTACGTAGACAGGGTAGTGGCGCAGGCCATGGTCAACGCCGGGATTGCCGCACAACCGGGTGTGCATACTTATACCTTGGGAAAGGTATTTGAACTGGCGGGAAGAAAGCGTTAGCAGGAGGCGCTCTTTGCGGCTTTGGTACTATGTGTTGCGGCTGTGCCTGCGTTGTTGAGGGTGTAACTGCTGATCGCCCTTATCCCCGTGTTGCTTCCTATTGAATGGGTTTAAAACCATCGTTAACGGCCTGCTCAGCGGAGCAGGCCGTTAAGCCAACAAACAAATTCTTTTAGCTTCCATGAGCAGGTAGTCGCTGGATATACACCTTTAGGTCACGGCCCCAATGTTCCATGGTTTTATCTGTAGGCACTACTAAACGTATTTGGTTTGTGCTCAGAGAGCTATGACGCCTATATAAGGGTGTTGATCCTCAATAATTTAAAAGTCTAAGAGCTTGTGTTGGTAAATAAAATACTAAATTAATTAGTATAAACATGGTGTAACTAATTAATTTAGTGGCCAGTTTCAAAATTGCAGCAGCCCATCGTGCTGTGTTTTTCCTATGCCCACAGTAGCACCAAACAACTTCTTTAGCCAGCGGCGCAGCATTACAGAAATCAAACAGGAGCTGCTACTGCCTTTTTTTGATGTCTGGTGCTGTATGCAGGTAAACAGGATCAAAGAGCAGACCATTCAAGGCATCTTTTATGCGGACCTACATGCCGAAAGCAAGCAGGACGCTGTTCCTGATACCAACACCACTTTACTTAAGAGTATCCTGTCGAGACCGGAGCTAAACCAACAGGCTCATTCGTTTTATTACAGCCAATACAAAGAGGTGCTGGAACAGGTTCAACAACAGCTGTCAGGCTGTGCTTACTGTGCAGAACTGCAGAACCCGCCCAAAAGCCTTGCTGCACCTGAAATTAAAGTCCTGCCAGGAGAATTGGCTGGAGCAGGTCATGCCTCCCTGGTCTTTGCGGATCCGTTTGCGAGCGTTCTCGCACACAAGGTAGCCAAAAAAGCCCTGTTAGAATGGCGTTCGGACCTTTTTATGCTCATAAGCCCTGACAACCTTACCAAAACCATGGCAGGTAAGAAACAGCCGGAGATACTGGCCCGGTTGTTTGCCGAGCAGCTGCCACAGGTACAGCGCTTCTGCCGACTGGAGAAGGATAAGGGAAAGCGCCAGCAGTTTATCCTGGAGCAGTTTGAATGCGTGTTGCAGAGCAAAGGATATGCTTCCCTGCTTTACAAAATCAATCTGCCAAAATGTGAGCAGGCTGCATTTTACCTGCTTTTTGCGTCGCCTGATCTAAAGGTCTACAGGGGCTTGAAAGAGTACATGATGGCATACAGCGTTTCGCGAGAGGACGGTGTTCCCGAATGGGCAGCGCATAAATTTGTGCAGGCACAATTCTCCTTGTTTGGACAGGAGCCAGCCTTCACAATCGTGAACCTGATAAAAAGGTTAACAGATAAAGCAGGACAGTACAAGTACAAGTCGGTTGAAAAGATTTATGAGCTCGATAACCCGGGCACTGCCTACTGCCTTGCCAATTACCTGGCGGCCTTTGAGCAGATGCAGCGAGAAGGGCTGGTAGAGTTCTTAAATGCCAGTACGCGGCAAACCACGAAGCGTCCCACTGACACCTCCCTTGTGAAATTCAAATCGTAGCTTGGCTATTGCAGGAGGGAAGAGCCATAGGAGAAAAGTATCCGTTTGCCTCTATCGGAAGCCTGGTGAGGGTGAAGCAGAACAAGGAAAGCAGGTTATTGCTATGGGTGTAAGAAGCACTGTCACCCCATCCCTGATTTTCTTTCGGAGCGGGGAACCTGCCTACATCACCAGGCGCTTTGATGTGAAGCCTGACGGGATGAGGCATGGGCAGGAGGATATGGCTTCGCTTGCCGGCCGCACCAGGCACACGGCCGGCAGTGACTTCAAATATGAGGGGAGCTATGAGGAGATCGCCCGTATCATTGAATCCACAGTGCCTGCCTACCGGGTGGAACTGGAAAAGCTGTTTTCCCTGATCGTGTTTAACTACCTCTTCTCGAACGGCGATGCGCACCTGAAGAATTTCTCCCTCATTGACACAGCCTACGGCGATTACGTACTGAGCCCGGCATATGATCTGATCTGCACCTGCTTGCACGTGGAGGATTCGTACTTCGCCCTGAAAGGCGCGCTCTTCTCGGGTGACTATGAAACAGAGAGCTTACTGGCTAAGGGTTTTTACGCCTATGACGATATCTATGAGTTTGGGCTCTGGATTGGTCTGCAGGAAAAGCGTTTGGCCGGAATACTACATATTTTCCGGCAGGACCACGCCACCGTCCATAAGCTAATTAAGCACTCCTTCCTGCGGGAGAATATGAAGGATGTGTACAGGAACTACTACCTGGAGCGGCTGGAGATGCTCAATTGTTCAATGGCTGAAAGAAACCGGGCATAAAGAGCGTGCTGCCTGTTGTGTACTCCAGTCCATTATGCACCTTCTCATACACCTACTCAACATAGCCTGATCGGGCCTCCGCCACTACAACTTGATCAGCTGCAGTTCTGCTGTTCAAAGCAGTTATGAAGCGCTATCCACTGACTTTGCAAGCCTCCTCTAAAACAGAGAACCACCAACACCGTCGGGTGATCTTGTAAAAGGGGATCGGGTGCTTCCCAAAACGCTGCCGGTGAATCCTGATCCGGTTCTAGCATCTTTCTTTAATTATTACCGGACAAAACGTGGCTTCCATCAAAGGTCTATCAACTCCACAACCGCTTAGACGGCTACAACCCCATGGCTTTCTTTAGCTTTCCGATGGCAGCCAACATTGAGATGATTTCGCCTCGTCCAATACTATTGGTAGCCGGTGAATACGCCCACTCACGCTATTATTCTGAAGATGTTTATAAGATGGCCTCTGAGCCGAAGGAACCGGTGATTGTACCCAATACAGACCATGTGGATCTGTACGATCAGACTGATATTATTCCTTTTGAAAAGTTGGAGTCGTTCTTTGAAGGAAATTTATAACAGTAGCGAATTAAAACAGTAAAATATAACTCGTAACTGACTTAAGACAGTATTTAAATATGGAAAGAGTAAAAGCAACAGCAGATGGAGCAATCCCCGTGAAAGCAAAAGAAGTGAAAGCGTTCGGCACCGAAGCAGCCGATGCAGCTTTGGAGCAATTGAACATCCAAAGAAGAAACCCCACACCACATGATGTGGAGATTGAGATATTGTACTGCGGCGTTTGCCATTCCGACCTTCATACAGCCCGAAACGAGTGGCACAGCACGGTTTATCCGTGTGTTCCCGGCCATTTTTCCCAGAGTCGGGCATGGTCACTGTAAAGCTGCCAACCCATGAGCAGGTAAACCAGGCCCAGCAACAGGCTGAAATAAGGATTCTTTAGCGGGAACAGGAGGTTTCGGAAAGTAAACCCCCGGAATACCCGCCTGGGAGGAAAGCATTCCTCCAGCACAAACCGCTCGTTTTTGCCGCTGTGCTTGTCGGGCCACGTCAAAGCCTCCTTCAGATGGTGGGTCGGGTGTAGGAAGGTGCCGCCTCCCCCGGCCGTCAGGTAGGGCGTATCCGGACTGCCTTCAGTCACATGGTTATGGCGGGCGTAATGGTGTAGGTCCCCCGCCAGCGCCAGCACAAGCTCAAGGGACCTGCGCCTTGTCTCCAGGCAGGCGCCCTCCCGCTTGACACTGTAAGTGATGCTTTCTAAGCAGTGCTTCCTGAAGAAGGCCAGTTTCTCGTACCGCTCCTGGCGTGTGGTCCAGCCGCCGATACTACGTTCCTGGCAGAACTGCTTTAGGACACTGCTGAGCCCGTCATACCAGTCGTGGTTGCCGGAGATGGTAATCAGGTGGGGTTCCAGCCGTCCCCGACATCGGCGATGTAGTTCAGCCACAGCTCCTCACGGCCGCTGTAGTCGTAGGAAGGCGCTTTGCGGGTAGTGGCAAACGACTCCCGCTTGTCGGCATAGGTGCTGAACACAAAGGAGACCATCACCCGGACCGCCGTATCCAGCAGCTGCAGCGGGTTGAACCAGCGCACCATGGGCTTTCGCCTGAAAACCACTTTCCCGATGTTCACGCTGGACTTATCGCGATGCATGGTATGGGGTAGAAGGAGTAGAGCGCATAAGCAGTCAACTAGTAGATGAATAGCAATCCTAAGACAGGAGTATGCGCTACTGTTACAAGCTCTCTGGTGGCCCATCAGGAGCCCGGGCAGTCCGCTCCATCCGCATTGTAGCATGCTGGATTGGTGTTGGGAAATGCACCTTAGGCTTCGGCAGGGAATCCCTGACATATTTTACCGACCACACCTTTCGCGTCTCATCATTTAACAAAGGCTAAGCTTTTGTAAGTATATTTTCTCCAACAGGGGATAGTTGCCTAATCCTGCTGATCGTTTTACTCAGGCTAGGTGCATGCTGCCATGCCTCCAGCTTCGGCGTGAGATCTTTCTCTGCCGCCGACTTGTTCAGGGCAAGGACCTCCATGTAAATTTCCAGCAGTTTTTTCAGGTTTTTGATCGGTTCATCTGGTAGCTGCTGTAGAAGAGCGGTAAGCATTTCTTCCAACTGCACGTTATGCCTGCCTGAAACCTGAAGCATGTTGCTGATGATCAGATCCGTCAGCCGTTTCAGCGGGGCAAACTCAACCTGTTCCTGCAGACCAATGATTTCACCGACTAAACCGCTTTTGATGGAGTCACTGCTTACTCCCCTGATCCATATCTCGGCGGCGAAGGCACGGATGGTTTTATCGCTGCTCAACATACAGGTGGCTACAAACAGATGGGCGGTTGCACCAAAGTCCTTCCATATTTCCTGTAACGTGCGGATCGTGGCTGTCACCATTTTCCTGTCGGCCTCACTCCAGAAGGTTGGATAGGTGAGGCACTGGCCGATTACCTGGGCCAGGAGAAGCTCCGGGTTATTGGGGACAAGCATGAGCAAACGCTGAATATCGTTAGGCTCTGCATCGAGGTACTTCGTCTTCAGGGTCAGGTACTCATATAGCAGCGTCACCCCTTTTTTCTGGAGCGGGAGCAGTTTTCTTAGATTATTTTTGATGCCGGATAGCGGATTTGCTATGCCTTGCTTCTTTATCCGCACGCGTAGTATCTTTCTGGTATCATGCACCTTAAGCTCTTGCCGTTTCTGATAGTCATACTTCTTATAGGTGTATGCCTCCAGCAGCGCCTGCCATTCAAACTGTCCTGTCAGGTAATGATGGGGTAACATGGTGCCGGAAAAAGGGGAGAATTCCGGGTAAACCTGCTTGGGTGTCTTGGCTAATGCTGCGGCCATCCAGGCTGCTGGTGTGGTGAAAGGAGGCCTTGGGGAGGCATCGGGCTGCAGTAAAAAACAAACCAGGTGACCGTACTCCCCGGGCAACTCCTTCGCTGCAGCAAGGGCTTCTTCGGGTGCTTCCAGTGCACAACGGGACATAGCGATCTGCAGGTCCATGCTATCGGGCTTCACACCGGAGGCTGTGTATTGCGACAAGCGCTTCACCAGAATGGCCGGGTCAATCCAGCCCGGGGCGTGTGTTGGTGTGGACAGCAAAGGTAACCTGTCTTCTTGCCTTAGTTTTTCCTTTACCGTCAGCAGGATTTGCTTGTAAGGTTCATAGGCTGGATTCTCTGTATGCGTTTTCCAGCTCTCCAGGCTGCCTATCCTCAGGTTGTAAAAAGACCAGCGCTTCTTATTTTCCCGATCCTGCTGCACGTATCTGTTGTGAATATCGGTTATGGACGCTGTAGCTTTCGGGAACTTTTCGTGCAACAGGTAAGCATAGCTCACAAAGAAGGTGGCAAGCAGGTGGTCCAGGTATCCCATCGTGCTCTGCCAGTCATTGAGCAGGAGCTTATAGGCTCTCTGAAAGGCTGGCTCCAGCTTCGGGATGTTCTCTCCCTGGGTTTCCTGCTGCAGGTCTATCAGTGCCGCGGCAAGAAGATCAAAGTGGTAGGGTTGGTTGTTGTCAAATGCTTGGCTTGCCAGGTACACCAGTTCATCGAACGTACCGACCGGCTCTATCTTGTTTTCCAGTTGCAGGGTTGGCTCTTCAGAAAAGCTCCCTGGAAGCTCCTGCAGGGATGCTCCTATGCGCTCAGGTGTGGCGACAAAATCCTGAAGCAGGTTGCGGGTATGGACGAAAAGCGAGTCGTGGTACGTTGTTACCGCTTCCCGCAAGGCGGGGTCAGCGGCCTTCCCGTACTTCACCACCAGTTTGGCAACCCGGGTTTGCAGGGAGTCATCGGGATGGAGCAAAGCCTGGCACGCCAGCTGGGTGATAGCGCCCGCCTTGTCCTTGTGCTTCCTGGCTAGTGTGTCCAGCACCATCAGCGTGGATGTAACCACGGCCTTTGTCTCAGAGGCCAGCAACAAAGGCCCGTTTTCCAGAAAATCCTCCAGGTAAAAACCTTTCTCTGCCGCCAGTGCCTTGATGTATTTCAGGGCCATGTTCACTACCTTGCTGTGGGGAGAACTGACCACCTGCAACAACTCCTTTTGCAGCATCAGCAGCTCCTCCTTTGTGGGTTGCAGGCTGGTGAAGAGGTTGGCAAACCAGCCGGACAATATTTTGTTGAAGTTCCGGTTCGTGGCAGCCAGCGCTTCTTTCAGAAGTCGGACCCTATTGATCTTTCCTTCATCTGAGAGCGTGGTGAAGGCCGCTATCCAGCCGGTTTGCTGGGAAGCAGAGGCTTTGGTAAATTGTAAGTACCTGTCGCTCCAGTTAATCCCGGTCTCCTTTTCAAAGACGTACCAGATGTGCTCCCGGAGCGTTATTTCCCGCTGCAGCAGTTTTTCAGGCCTGAAGTTCCACTCGCTGCCGGTTCGCTCATAGATAAGCTCAGGCAAAAGCTTAGCGAGTAAATGTTCCCCAGGTGTCAGGTAGCCCTGCTCAGTCAGCTCCATGACCCACTCATAGCTGATAAACAACGGGACATACTCGGCATTTCCGTACTTGTTTATGAAATCACTAAACCAGGTTGGGCAGTACCAGTGAATGACCCGGGCCAGTACCCCTCTTTCCAGTACCTGTGCAGCGGCCAGCGACTTATCAAAATCGGAGAGGTTGAAGAGTACAAAGGAGGCGATTCCGAGCATCTGCCGTTGAACGGGTGTGGCCTTGCTTGTAAAGGTGGTGGAGCCGCCTTTCGTAACGGGTTTGTACTCCAAGTACTCCTTGTTCAGTTTTTTGACGTGAGGTACAAGGCTTTTCTTTTGCTTCGCGTCCAGTGACCGCAGGAACAGAAGCAGGGCTTCTTCTTTTTGTTTTGCAATGATGCCGGTAAGCTGCTCTTGGATAGTCATATGCACGTAGGTTAACCGATCAGTTTCTTTTTGACAGCCAGTATGTGTTTGCAGGCCCCTCTTTCTCCCTGGTGCCTGCTGTACCAGGTACAGGTACAGCGTTCCTTGTCGCCTTCGAGCATGACCACATGGCGCACACCGCTGCCTTCCACCCGTGCTTCGACTTTCGTGTCCGTCTGAACCACCAACTCCACCTTTCCGGCCTCCAGCAGCTTTTCTGCCTCCTTCATGCGCGGGTTCAGGCTCAGGATCCGGTTTAACTTGAAAGGCAGGCTTCTGTAAAAGAAGTGGTTCTCATCCAGGTCAAAGCCCAGCAGGCCCATGGCCGAGAGCCTCCCTGTAATATTATCTACTTTCTTCAGGTCAAGTCCTTCCTGTATGGCTAACAGTGTCGGGTTAAACTCCTGGTTGGCATAGCTGTACTTGTCCACCAGGTCGATCCATTCTTCCGGCACATCCTCCAGCAATGCCTCCAATGCGGCTCCCTCGCCTGAGAAACCACGCCACGCGTCGCGGGAAAGGGAAAGGCTGAAGCGCACGTTGCCGAAGTATAGCTGCCAGGTGGTGGACTGCATGGCAGGGTGTGGGAAGACCCGTAGTTCGTCTGCCAAAGGCAAGAGCGGCTCCAGGAGGCGCAAGCGGTGTATACCTCCGACACAGATGGCAGCGGAGGACTTTACCGGTGAGAAAGCTGCCTTATTGCCACGAACAGTCAGGTAGTAATCAGTTTTAGGTTTGCCGTTCGGAATACTGCGAAAGAGCTGCAGCGCCTGCATGCGGTTGAACGTAAACGTCTTTTCAGCCTGGGCCAGGAACAGCTGCACTGTGGTGAGGCCCTTGATCCATTTGGTGGGCAGGGGCACCTTTCGTTCCACTATTTTGGCCTCTTCTTTCTGAAGGGTGACTTCTTGTTTCCCTACCGAAAGCATCACCTTATCGCTTTTGCCGATGCCGCTAAGTGCTGCGAGCATGGGCTGGTTAAAGTCCACGTTGGTTGTGCCATTTGCCAGGAACTCTCCATCATGGCCATCCGGCAACACATCCACACGCGCATAAACACCGGCGCAGTGGGAAAAGCCCTCAAACCGGATCTTGTTGTTACCCGCCGTCACGATAGGATCTTTGAGTAAGGCTAACTGGAAAGGGGAGAGGTTAAAGCTGGACTGTACAACGTTAGAAAGTGTGACCAGGCACCGCGCCGTGATATAGGGGTTGGTGAGCCTTCCCCAAAAGAAGCAGGCGGTGTCTTTCTTCTGAACTTCACTGTATTGGGCCAGGAACAGTTCATCAAGGCCATGTGCTTTATTGAGCAGCGATGGTTGCTTGTACTGGTAAACAAGTGTGTCGGACATATAAGAAACTAGTAACAGCAGAACTCCTGGGAAAGCATCATCTAAAAGAGAGCAGGTTCAGGTAAATTTTCCCAGGTTTACCAGCTTTAAAGATAGCAGAAAGCTGGTAAGTCTTTAAGCCTTCTCAAAAAAAAGAGCTTTAGGCCTTCCGGGTCTTTACTACCCTGAGGAGGGCAGCCGGCAAGTAAAGGGAGATACAGCGTTATAAAACCCATCCATTGCAACAAGAAAGTAGAGAGTTGCAATGGATGGCGATTCATGTTTACACAGAGTTTCTCTACAGCCTCGGGTCCACCGCCTCGCTCTCCAGCGCCAGTACATCAAGAGTTGAGCGATCGACATAGTTACTAGTTCGGCGACTAATTATATGGTTAGTTATCTGAGTGTCTACATATTTTACAGTAAAAGAAGGTGTGTTTTAATTGTTTTACAGTCAATCTAATCTTTTTAATGAAGCCTATCTGAAGTAAGAGGTATCTCAGAACATCCAAGTTAGTGGGTGCTTTTCTGTGAGTGACGCTTCTCGGTGCTCCTTAGCCAGAAGGCTAAAGGTATAGCTTGAAGCTTTGAAAGTTCAAGCGGCGTGGAGAAGCATCATTCTGTCATCTTCTAAGGGGCTTTACGCAGTTGCGGTAGGAGAGCTTTGTTTCGGATCGGCTTCAACGACGGAACGCCCTATCCGGTAGTACAGAAATAGTAGCTGCATGCGCAGGCTAAAAGTCATTCGTCCTGCCATTTTAGAGAGCTATGACTAAAGGAGGGGGAAGTCCTTTTTCAGGAAAGCCGCTTCAGCCAAGCAACCACACTATGATATCTGGTTTTATAACCTATAAACCTGGCATTGCGTGCACTACCCGCCCCTGCTATTAGTGTCATGGTCAATAACACAATTCTCTTTTTTTAAATTCAGCGTTGTAAGTAAAGTGTTTTGGGCTTGTGCGGAGATTACGTTTGCTAATCTCCGCACATTTACGGAGATTAGCAAACGTAATCTCCGCAGTTTATCACCATCATGAGTTTCTACATATACCAGCAACCGGCGTGGCCGCAGTTTACTTGGGATGAGCATTCACTCTCCAGGCTCTTAGGGGAAGTGCGTTATGTGCAAGGGCGATCGGCAGGGCGTATGGAAGGACTCGGATTTTCCGTCAGAGAAGAGACCATGCTGCAGACTCTGACGCAGGACGTGTTAAAGTCTACCGAAATTGAAGGCGAGTTACTGGAGCCTGATCAGGTGCGGTCATCCATCGCCAGGAGACTGGGTATGGATATTGCCGGGCTCATTCCATCGGATAGGGATGTGGAAGGGGTGGTGGAGATGATGCTGGATGCCACGCAGAACTATCAGGAGCCCTTAACAAAAGAGCGCTTGTGCAATTGGCAGTCCTCTCTGTTTCCGACAGGTAGAAGCGGCATGTACAAGATCATCATCGGGGCCTGGCGGGACAATGAAAAAGGGCCCATGCAGGTAATATCAGGTCCACTTGGAAGGGAGAGGGTGCACTTTGAGGCTCCTGACGCGCCCCGGCTGGAGCGTGAGATGGAAAAGTTCCTGGACTGGTTCAACGGAGAGTCGGTGCTGGACCCGGTGTTGAAGGCTGGCGTTGCCCATCTCTGGTTTGTTACCTTGCATCCGTTTGATGATGGGAACGGCCGTGTGGCGCGCGCGATCACGGACATGCAGCTGGCGCGCGCTGAGAAAGGCGGACAGCGGTATTACAGTATGTCCGCCCAGATACGGCAGGAGCGAAACGCCTACTATCATATCTTGGAGAAAACGCAGAAGGGCACGCTTGATATAACCCCGTGGCTGGAGTGGTTTCTTTTCTGTCTGATCAGTGCGCTGCATGCGGCAGAGGAGAAACTGGAGGCGGTATTACAGAAAGCCCGTTTCTGGGATTTGCACGCGGAGACACCGCTAAACGAACGGCAGCGCCTACTGATACGGAAGCTGCAGGACGGGTTCGTCGGAAAACTCACTTCTTCAAAGTGGGCAAAGATCGCCAAATGCTCCCAGGATACGGCGGGCCGTGATATACAGGATTTAATTGGCAAAGGTATTCTCCGGAAGGATGCTGCCGGGGGAAGGAGCACGAGCTACAGTCTTGTTAACGACGAACAGGCATTTTAAAAGTAATAAAGGGGCTGCCTGATTTCCAGGCAGCCCCTTTGGGTTCTTTAAGCGGCCGCTTTTACTTGGGGCGGAACTTCTTGCTGCTCTTTGGTCTTCAGGCCCAGGATAAAGCTGGCTGCCTTGAAGGCCCTGGCGGCTGCGTAGAGAAGCATCGTTTTGTCGTCTTTGAACTTGCTGACCCAGCCCTGCAGGTAGGCCACCGAGTTGGGGAAGACCTGCTCCCGGATGCCGGTAAAGGCGCAGAGGAAGCTGGCGCCCATCTCGGCCACAAGCTCCTCTTTGCTGTAGCTTTCATCCCCGAAGCGGGCCTTCTCCTCTTCTGAGAAGCGGGTAAGGCGCATGGGGTGACCGGTGGCGTGGATGAGCTCGTGAAAGAGCGTGGCGTGGTAGGCCTCAGCGGTGACGAAGCGCTTGGGCTCGGGTACCTGCACGATGTCGGGCGCCGGGGCATACAGGCGTCTGCCCCGTGCCTGATCCTGGGGCGGGGGGATGGGAAACCTTCCACTACTTGCTGGCAGCTCTCGATGACCTGCTGCCCGCTTCGCACCCGCACTTCCGGCAGGTGGAAGTCCACACCCTCCACCTGGTCGATGTTGAACACGGTCCAAAGAAATGGGATGCATCTTCTGCTCTTGTCATTTTCCATTACATCCTGCTGCTCCTCTGCCTTTCCGTTCTCTTTGCCTTTATACACTTTCCAGTAGACGATACGGGTACCTTTCTGGCCCCTGCGGACGCGGCCGCCCAGCTCGCGGGCCTGCCGGAAGGTGAGGAAGTAGGGCGCCTTGTAGTTGTTCTTCTCTGAGATGTAATGCAGGTAGAAGGCGTTGAAGCCCTCGTAGGGGCGGGCGGATGCGTAGTTTCTGGGCAGGCCGTAGGAGCCCCAGGGCTTTTGCCAGAGGACCTTTCCTTTCTGGAGCTCAGCGATCACCTCATCTGTCACTTGCTGGGCAAGCTGGTTGAATTTCTGGTATGCATTCATAGTAGTAAAATTTAAGGTAGTTGAATAATCAATTGAAGGCGCTTTGCTTCTAAAAGGAGGAGAGGGGCTACAGGAGCCCCTCGTCTGCAAGTGAGTAGTAGCCCTCGCTGGTGAGGATGATATGGTCCAGGACGGCGATGTCGAGCAGCTCCCCGCCCTGCTTGAGCTTTTTGGTGAGCTGCAGGTCCGCCTGGCTGGGCTTGAGGTTGCCCGAGGGGTGGTTGTGGGAGAGGATGATGCCGGAGGCGCAGGCTTTGAGGGCGGCCACGAAGACGAGCTTTGGGTCTGCCACAGTGCCGGCCACGCCGCCGGTGGAGAGCTCGTAGACGCCCAGCACCCGGTTGGCGCGGTTTAAGAGCAGCACCTTGAACTGCTCGACAAACTCGAGTTTGCCCTGATCCCAGCCCTCTTTGAGGACGCGGTAAGAGTCGGTGGAGCTGGTGACCTGCGGCCTTTCGCTGGGCTTGACGCGGTTGCGGTAGGAGAGCTTGACTTCGGCTACTTTGTGGAAGGCGGATGTGTTGACAGTCTTTTCCATAATCATCTGATTTTTAGTTAGAGGAAATTGATTATGGTGCCCCCGCCGCCTTCGGCGACGGACTAAGGGCAAGGTGGAGGCGGAGAAAATGCGGAGGGTCCGCGGCCCGTGGATACCCATTTTGTCCGGACAACCTTGCTCCCGTGTCCGGCCCTGAAGGCTACCTTTGCCCCAAAATGAATGACGGTTGGACTTTTTTTATACAACGGATGTATACAGGCTTCAAGCAAGGCGTTGCCGAGTATAGAGCCTGTACATGGTTATGCCACCCGCTTCTTCTCTTCTTGCATATCACATAAGAAGTTGGGATAGATATCATATCCTTTAAGCCATTCAAGTCCACCTCCTGGCTCAATTGTTACTTTGCTAAAATGGTTATCTTCTTACAACTCTTTTGTGAACCCTTTACCAAATGTGATAATTGCTTAGGATTTCAAATTCAACTATTTCATTCATAGCTTTCTATTATCTTAACAGTTCAATTTTATCTAAGCTTGCAGGTACTTGAGCTTTCTCTCATTTTGCCAGTAACTCCTCTTTATGTAAAGACGCCCACTCCAGGACTAAAGCATGTGCTCTATTGGGTAACGTTCCTGCTATTCTATCTAACTCAAGTGCCTGTTGCACAACTCCTGAGTATGAAGCCCTTACCATCCCTTTCCCATGGCCAGTTCAAAGTCTGACCGAAAATAGAGATGAAAACCACCCACCTGCTTAGGCTTGGGCAGAGCCACGGTGGCTGTCTGGCCCCTTCTGGGGGTGTAGTGCAGCAGTTTCTGCAGGTTGTAGGCCGCGTCGGACATCAGCATTCCTTTGGGGCCAGCTTCAGGCCGCGGGTGTTGACCTTGCGCAGGCACATGTGGTTTAGCAGTGTACCCAGTACCGGCTCCACCGTGGCCTACCGGAGCCGTTTCATCCGCCGGCCCCAGCGGCTGCTAATCCGGGCGATAACCCGCTCATATTTGGCGAGGTAAGAGGTGATGGTCTTTTCGAGCTTCTTACCGCAGCTAGCGGCTTTCAGGGGGCAGTCCTGGTAGCTCTGGCGCGTGGTGCGGTAGAGCCGGGAGCAGCCTTTGCCGGCACCGTTTGAGTAATGCTTTCCGCTAGGGTTGATGCCGTAACCGAGGTGCCGGTAAGGTTACTTTTGTTAAGCACCGTGGAGGAGAAGCCGGAGGAAGTGAAGACCTGCACCTGATAGGTGTCTGCCCCCGAAACGGCGTTCCAGCTTAGGGTGGGGGAGAGGGCAAGATTGGTGGCCTGGTTAGTCGGCGAGTAGTGGGTGGTGTTGGAAGTGTAGAGGAGGCACTTGTTGTGCCCCCTGGAACGAAGGTCTGCTCCCAGCGCCATTTGCGGTGGCGGGCCTGGACCAGGCGCAGGTCCAGCCGCAGGCTGCGGTGCTCGATTAGGCGGTGGTCGGAGGCTATGTTCTCCAGGTGAGCTACCAGGCAGAGCTTGAAGAAGACGACCGGGTCGATCGAGTGCTGGCCGCAGCGCCCGTAGTAGAGTGCCGTCAGCTCATAGTGAAACTCCAGGTCCAGCCTGTCCTTGAGCCGCTGGTAGAAGTTGTGCGCCGGCACGTGCGCCGAGAGCGAGAAGCGCAGCTCCCGCTCGTCTTCGAAAGTTTTTCTGCCCTACATCCTATTATAGATTTGGCACTAGCTCTTTTTATAGTTTGATTCAATTTTCAACCAGTTGTGCAACAGGCACTAAAGTTGATAAATTTTTTCTTATACACCGCCTATCTACAATCAACCGTTGTTGCCAACCCTTACATTTTCTAGTTTGTTTTTAGATATATAAGACACATCTGAGCCTAGCAATAGGCTCATGTGCGCATCATCATATTTCTTTTAGAATCCACCTGCTTATTTTTTCAAGGACCTTCGGACTCATCGTTTGTTCGATCTTTGGGTATTCAGAAATTTGTCCTGTTGTGCTCTCCTGGAACAAGTGGTTTAAATCAGGCATCAACACAACTTCGTAATTTCCAGACTTACTTTTTTGTAAAGCTTCTTTGACTGGCTTCATGTTATATTTTGGAGGTACCTGCGTATCATTGCTTCCATACAAAGCCAAAGCCGGAATGTCTATTTTTGTGATTTCTTCCGCGGGGTTGTAATGGTAGAAATATCGGATCCATGGACCAGTTCTACTCTTAACCAGGTTATCAATAAATTCAGCTTTATTTATGGTTGGGGGGAGAATGGAAGTTAATACTTCAGAATTCTGATAGAAAGATCTCAATTCCTCTTTTACGATCGTCGTCTCCTTATCAGAAGCCGCGATAGCAATCGCTTTTTCTATATACGCTTTATATCTTTTCTCGTCCTCCACGGGAAAATTCCTGTAATCTAGCGCTTGCTGCAGAGAGACCTGTTTCCCCAAGACCCCGGTACCCGCTAACATAATTATGAATGACACATCCTTTGAGCTATTGGCCACTTTAGGAGCAATAATGGCGCCTTCGCTATGGCCTATCAAACCTATTTTATGCCCCCCGATATCAGTTCTGCTTTTTAAGAATGCTAGCACACTCAATACATCCTTCGAAAAGTCGGCGGTAGTTGCTTTTTCAAAATTTCCAGTCGATTCCCCTACCCCTCTATCATCATATCTCAAAACAGCGATTCCTTGTCGCGTTAGATAGTCTGACAGCACAAGAAAGGGCTTATGTCCCATATATGATTCATCTCTATCTTGTGGACCGCTACCGGAAATTAATACTACCACAGGGGTATTTCGGTTAAATGCCCTGGGTAAGGTAAGTGTTCCTGCCAGGCTAATGTCATCTTCAGAATTATATATTTTTACCTCTTCAACCAAATACGGATATGGTTTGGCAGGTTCCTGAGGTCTTTTGGGAGTCTCTACCCGCTTTATCAGCTCTTCTTTAGTAAGGATCAAGGGAACACTATTTAAGCCTTCCTGGAAGGTGCCGTTGATTTTACCCGATTCTACATCCCACTTTCCATTGAATTTGAATCCCAGGTTTGATGCGTCGATGCTTAGCTTATTTTCGATGAATGTGGTCGAGGCTGGCTGAAGTTCCGTTAACCCCTGGCTGGGGATAGCTAACTTGGCAATGAGGTCTTCTTTACTTTTAGATATTTCAAAGATAAACAGCATGGATTTCCCAGGCTGTACTTCCAGGTTTCCCTGCCAGGTTCCTTCAATATGCTGCGCAAACAGGTTATTGACATTGACACATAAGATTAACAGGAGCGTGATTGTAAATATTTTCATGATTATAATTAGTTTAGGGCATGACTATCCTTCTGCTGAATTTTCAGCTGATAGAAACAGGAATATTTATAAGGTTTTTTAGTTGTTGATTTCGGAGAGTAATTTCTCAGTGGCTTCTAACGACTTATGGTAGGATTTCAATACCCACAGCGCAAACCCTAAGAAAGCAATGACTGAAATAGGAAATGTTAAGGTCCAAAAATATTCGCTTTCACTAAGGTTAACACCCTTAATAGCTGAAAGCACGGGAATGGCTATTAAAATTAAGAATAGTCCCAGTGACACATTTAATTTTTGAAACCTTTGAAATTTGACCTTACGTTTTCCGAAATCATTTAAAGTATCTAAGTAGGGTTTAGATGAGATCGTTAATTTTTGCATTCCCTTCAAACTCCTTAAGGAAATTACCGGTAGCGTTAAGAGTAAACCGATAGCAATGACCGCAAAGATTTTTTCGGCTACAGGCTCAATTTTCATGTAATTCAGGATTAAATAGATAGCACCCGAATAACAGATAATTGCCCCTATCATTTCAGAGTATCTGATCTTATTCAATTTCGAATGGTACTTTTCTTCAGTCACCTTTTCGATGAGATCTTTCGTGAGCAGCTCTTGTTTTTCTACTTTGTTGCTCATTCCCTCCCATAAGTTTTTCATTTCATCCAATTCCATAATTTCTTAGTTCTTATTTATTTGGGATTTCAATTTTTTCTTGATCCTTGAAATCTTAGTCCCAACGTTACTTGTAGTTATTCCAATTATTTCTGCGATTTCATCATGACTCTTTCCTTCCAGATAAAGTAGAATAATACCCTTCTCTAGAAGATTTAATTTTTGAATTTGATCATGAAGCAATTTCAGCTTTTCGTCTTCTGAATGATCCTTGTGCTCGGCAATTCTTTCCACCATAGGATCGATCGTAGTAGTTCCTACTTTTCTATTATTCTTTTTCAAATTATAGATGGCGGTATTCATTGCCACACGGTACATCCAGGTGCTTAATTTTGAAAATTCATCAAAGCTGTCGTAAGATTTCCAAAGTTGAAAAACGATCTCCTGGTAAAGATCTTCTCTGTCCTGAAGGCTGTCTGTATATAGCAGGGTCACCTTGTAAATCAGGCCTTCATTCTCTTCAATGGCTCTTGTAAAATGCTCTTTTTTGTTCATTTAGAATTTAAACTTCCCCCTATTAGTGTATCAGGCTTTGAAAAAATCACACCTTGAAGGTTTTTTTAATGAAAGGCATTTTAATAATTACTGGCAACTTCTCTAGGAGCGAAAACATGAACGGAGTAAAAACCAGGTTTCCACGGTTTTAAATCTAACAAAATCAGCCTGATAAGGTATGCCCGGCTAAAGATGGCAAAGGCCTGTCGGGCACAGCGACAAGCGCCAGCACCCTGATCTTACCTCTACCAGGAAGCGGTCGTAGCGCGCTTTGCAGGCGGCATTTGATTTCTTAGCCGAGAAGCTGCACCTAAACAGCTCGCTCCTGATAAAGTCTCCTTTCCTCTCGGAGATCTTTACCCTGCCCCTGATACTGGTGCCGGAAGTGAACTCGAGGGGGCGACAGGCCTCCCATGAGTTGCCGGGACTTGTCCACCCTCCGAAACATGACTCATCCCAAACTTTTAATAAGCCTGTTTTGAGGCTAAAATGGAGCCCAATGAGGATTTAATGGCTGTTTTGAGGTTGTTGCCAGCGGCTCATCAGAGCATGTACTCAACCTCAAAGAGATCAAATATGCCGCTTTTATTCAGGCATGAAGCCATTTTGCCCTTCTGAGTAGCTGAAAAAAGAGGTGACAGCATGAAAAAGGCGCCCCGGTATACTCCAGAGACGCCTGTTTGCCTTTTTAGCCCCTTATCAAACTCCGGGATTACTTGCTAAAAAATTATTCCCTTATTTTATAGCTCGTCATGGCAAAATGTCATTCTATAGCCTGAATGTATTCTTTGTAACCACTATTTTCATAGAATTCAATGAGTGGTATCCTGTAAATATCCTTCCAAGAGCCTTCTCCGTGTTGTTTAACGTAACTCTCTATGATGCGGAAGCCTAAAAAATAACATAATTCATCTTCTATGTTTTCTGGAATATTTTGGAGGATGGGTTCACATTCACCACTTCTTCCACAATGCCTGTATATGGGGCAACCTTCTTCTTCTGTTTTAAGCAAGTACGGCTCTAGCGCATTGAATATCTCTTTTTCCCTCTCAAACAACACCTTATTCTGCTCGCCATACAGCGCCTCGCTTACATCTTGGTGCAAGTATTTATAAGTATAGTAAACGGCTAATCCTTCGTCCAGCGTGATACCTAAGCCGGTATGCCCATGTTGGTCATCCTGAAGTGTTGGTTCAAAGACAAGATGCTCGATTTCATGGGCAAATAGCCCATTGATCGCTGTTGTACTCCAGGCATCGCCAAACATATCCAACACCATTGTGCTTTTATCACAGCCGCCGGAAATCTGGAAATCTTTCGGACCAAAGTAAATCATCCATTTCCCTTTTCCCTTTTGCCCTGTAATTTCCTGAACAGCAGTTAAATGGTTCCGAAAAAGCTGATTTACGTCTACTGAATCCAGAACAGCTAATTTCGATTCTATCATCGCTTTATTGTCACGGATTAATTTCCTGTTCCATTCGTATAACCCCTTTGGCCTGAACTTTATGGCATTTTCATCACCAAATATCATCCCAAGACAGTTATCGAAAGTGTTTTTATTCGGGAGGTAAACTTTGTTTAAGATAGTCAGGCTATCGAATCCAGAATCCTTATGAGCCAGGATCTGGTGCTTAAAAGTATTGTGGATAACCATGTCGCCGACAACTACACTGTCTGATACAGCGCTGACACTTTCGAAAATCGCTTTTTCCTTGGTTTCTTTCGACCCATTCTGACAACTCTGAACCATAAGTATTAAAATCAGGGGTAAAATTACTTTTCTCATATTACTTTAAAAAAAGCTGTTTAGAATGGAAGGAACCTCTAAAGAATTAAGCTGGTAAAAGTGTTTGAAAAGACATTTTTACCCTTATTCCATGCAAGTCCTAAGCGAAGATAGCATAAACCGCTGGATGGTAGCGCATCTGAGCGTGAGCACAAGAGCCCAAAAGCCTCAGAAGCTGTTTTAAAATGTATTGTAGGGGAATAAAAGTAGGGCCCACTTTGGGTAAGATAGTTGAACGACCAACTAACCAAAACCTCGGTGAGCACCCTTCAAAAGAAGCAAAAAAGGAATAGTTATCCAAGTGATATGAGCCAAAATGGCTGGAAGCAGCTAAAGCAGGCGCTGCCGGTTGTCCCTTCTTGCAATAAGCGCTGTGTGAACTTGCTACCTTTGACTGGGGGCTTCTTGATGGGCAGCTTCTCTGAAATATTTACATTTGATGAATATGGAAAAAAGAGCGTATGACGCCTCCTTCAAGCGGATGGCCATTGACCTGTCCTACGCTAGGGGGTCGGTAAAAGAAGTGGCTCTGGAACTGGGTATAGATCCCGGTAGACTGAGCAAGTGGCGGTGAGAAGGAAGGTACCCCCATACGCTTTGCCGAAGGATTGACAGAGGAGCAAAAGGAGATCAAACGGCTGCAGAAGGAACTCAGGGAGGCGCAGCTGGAGCGTGATACCTTAAAAAAGGCCGTAAGCATCTCCCGAAACGAGTTCGGGATCCCCGATTCTCCAGGGGAGACGGGCGGTAAACGTGGGCTTCCTAAAAGAGCACCGGAACCAATATCCTGCAGAGAAGATGTGCCGGGTGCTGAAGGTGAGCACCGGCGGATTCTACTACTGGCTCCAGCACCCCCAGAGCCAGCGAGCGCGCAAAGAGGCGCAACTGGTAACCAAGATCAGGCAGGTCCACTAGCAGAGCAAGGGCCGCTACGGCAGCCCCCGCATCAGCTTTGAGCTAAAGGAGCAGGGCATCCGGGCCTCCCGCCCCCGCATCGCCCGGCTGATGCGAAAGTATCAGATACAGAGCATTGTCCGGAAAAATACCGGGTCCAGACCACTGACTCCAACCATGGCCTCACGGTGGCAGAGAATCACCTGAACCGGGACTTCACAGCAACAAAACCGGCCCAGAAGTGGGTGTCGGATCTGACCTATATCTGTACGGCAGAAGGCTGGCTCTACCCGGGCGGCTGTGCTGGACCTGGCCGACCGGAAGGCAGCGGCCTCACGCCAGTATCGACTCTATGCCGCCCGAGCAGGCCCTCCGGCGGCAGGGGGACGATCCCCAAAAGGAGGAAGCGCTACAAAAGAAGCACAAAGGCCGTAGCAGTCGAAGACCGGGCCTAGTAAGGCTGTGGAAATATGAAAAACTCCCCCTGAGTTTTTCATATTTCCACAGCCCCGATAGTGGTAGCGGTTATGATTGATTTTATTGATGTACTTGCAGGACAAGCCGTCTGTAAAGTTTATGCAGGACAAACAGCGAAAGACCCTAAATCACAAACAGGACGAACTCTCAAACCTGTAGTTTTTTTTGGACGCCCTCCACTTTCGGCTGATGCTCTGGTAGGCCAAAGGAAGGAATTATTGAACTATTTCTTCAGGTAATTAGTAGCTGTGTTTGATTACTTAGGACGAGAGAAGGAGTAGTATTTAGCTTACATTATCAGCAACAAGTGCTCTACCTGATAACCTATTTTAAGTACTTTATGACAACGCTACTCTGAAACCAAGTTTGGAAAACCAATTTCCCCTGGCAGTGTTCAAACAAGTGGATGGCACATGTCTTTTCAGTGCTTTCTATTTTTACTGAAGAAACGCCACATGATCTCATTGATGTCTATGTCCCTGGTTGTATAACCCAAAGGGTAGCCGATGTTATAGGCAACACCACCCGGCCAGGTATGGCCACCGTTCTCGACAGTAATGAGCGATACTGCAATGTTTCCATCCGATACTTCCTGAATCGTAACAGAGGTGTCATCCTTTTTATCAGCATTAACAACTTTCATACTTTCTTTCCGGCCTGCTAGCCCATTGCGTATTGCCCAGTAACTATAGGTATCTGAAGCCGACGCATAAGCATTTGTTTTTCCATCATACTTTACCACCTCATCGGCCGTGCCGTGCACCTGCATCACGCTCACTTTTTTATCACCTTGGTGATAATATTTTACCGAGTCAGGCAAAGGCCCGCCAATGGAAGCAATGGCGGCAAAGTCATCCGGCATTTCAGCAGCCAGTCGATGACAGAAAAAACCGCCTCGTGATAAGCCTGTTGCAAAGATGGCCTTTTCATCTATACGGTACGTTTGCTTCAGGCTGTCGAGTATGGCTTTGACAAACCCAACATCATTGGTGCCTTTTTGGTAAGACATTTCAAAGCCTACGTTCCAATCCTGCTTTATTCCGGAGGGGTATACCACTATAAAATTGTGTTTATCAGCAGCCTCATTCATTCTGGTGTAGAGCATTTGTTCAGCTATGCTCATGCCTCCGCCATGGAAGTTAAATACTAAAGGATAGGAGTGGTTGGGGTTGGATTGATAGGAGGCAGGAAGGTACAAGAGGAACTTTCTCTTAACCCCCTCGAATTGGAAGGATTGTACCTGTGCAGAAACGGTGATGGCAGTAGCCAGTAATACTGCAGTGATGAGAAGTTTTAACATGATCATTTAGTTTAGTTTCGACACAAATGACGAGCTAGCAGGTGTCAGATTCTTCCAAAATGATCATTTGCCTATAGTAAATAATGATTTTATAGCCAGTTTTTACTTTCCGGCAGTTCTGGGGAAGGAATTCGCATGAAGATAGGAGTTAGCCGGCAGGGTATGGAGTCTCTACGCTTGTGTCATCTCTTTACGATACGCTGATGGAGTTTTCTGCGTTTGTTTTTTAAAGGCGGTATTAAAGCTTGTAAGGCTATTAAACCCGACCTCGTAAGCAATAGCTGCAATTGTAAGTTCATTGGATTTGCTCCCTTCCAATAAGGCCTGCGCATGCTTAATACGGTATTGATTAACAAAACCGTTAAAATTCGATCCAGACCTGCTATTGATTGCCAACGAAATCTTTTGTGGGCTCACTTTTAAGGCCTTGCTGAATGTGCTTAAGGCAAGGTCAGGGTCTTTGTATAGCTCCTCTTCTGTTAGGAGTTCCTTTACATGCTCGTAAATCTGGTTTATTTCAGTTTCTGATAATGGTGTCGTTTTATACTTTGCCACATCAAGCCTATTGATGTAGCCCTTTTTAATGGCAATCAGACTGACTCCATAAGCAATGAAAGAATAAAGAAGAGGTCCAAGAATGTAGGGAACTCTGTCCTCCAGTAAGTTTAACACATACACCACCCACAGCGCTGCCAACGCATAAAAAAGGAGTTGCAGCCACTGTACCGTGGCTGCAACTCCTTCCGAAGAGTCTTTGTGCTTTTGTATCTGCCGGTAACTGTAGAGTAGATAAACCAAGTAGTGGCCGTAATAGAGGCAGAAAAGAAAAACAAACACACTTACCGGAGTAGTTTTTACATTTTCCCTGTTAGTCCAAAGACTAAAGGCTATTCCCGCAAGAAAAGGAATAAAATGTAACAGTAAAGCAGTGGTGAATCGGAATGATTTTTCCAGAACTGATCTGGTGTAGAAGTGGAAGAGGGGACCAATTAGCAGAAGTGCGGCAAGACCCGCAAAAATCAACTGCAAGTAAAACTCATCCACAAACTCCAGAAAAACAGATTTCCCAATGCGGAAAGAGAGTATCAGCAATAGTATGCTCAGGATCTTATTGGAAGTACTCAGTCCCTTCGGGTGGACCCAAAGAAAAGCAGCTAAAAAGAACCCGTGAAGGACACCTAAACTGCTGAGCAGTATAAGAAGGACCTGGCTTGTTGACATGAGAGCAAATAAACAAATTATTACACTCTAAAGCATTCAACTTAAAAATATTAAAACCCATAATAAGAAGTTCCGAGATATATAGAATGTAGAGAAAAGCTAGAAACTGTTGCTCGTGTAGTTGATTGTTACCTAAAAAGTCCGATAATTCTCCCTTTCGGTTAAAGATACCGAACCCAAAAAGCCGCCCCATTTGACGTGGAGCGGCTTTCTTGATGTAGTAGACCATAGGAAGGAATTATCGAACCATATCCACAGGGATTTGCTAGCAGTACTTGAGTTAATGTAAGTACTTTATAACATTATAGCCCTGCGATACTGTATGCAAACCAATGCAAATCATTCTGCACTATTTCAAATAAGGATGGTTTTTATGAGATTCAGGTACAACAAGTGTAACTATTAACAAGGCCGGCTCCTGTTTATGGGAGCCGGCCTTATAAACCCACTTATGTCAAGCAAGTAGCTGAACTGGTATATTGTCTTATGTTTGAAGCAGCAGAGTAGGAGCTGCCGTTTCGAGACAGCTCCTGCGCTGTTGCCTACAAGCCCTGCTCGTCGGCACTTGGACCGTAGCTACCGGGAATAGGAATGTTCAGCAACCGCAGGTATAAGCCAAGCTGCGCCCTGTGATGGATTGTTTGCGCCAGCGCATGGCGGATAGTTTCATACTTCGAAAGGGTCATGTAAACAACAGTATCGTTGCGCAACGTCCAGGGCTCTTCCAGTTGCTCTTCTGTCGCCTGCTCCAAATCTGCTTTGGCCTTTGCCAGGTTTTTCTCGAACAGCGTTAAGAGCTCATCCGTGTTATTTACATTGCCAGGATTGTAAGGGCTGGCAGCAAAGTCGAGCTCATCGGTAGTAACAGCTAAGGTGATCCAGGTGGGCAAGTCAGCAATGTGCAGTGCGAGATCTTTAACAGGCATGCTTTTGGGGTGAGGCCGCCAATCGTATTTATCGTCTGGCACGATGCTTAGCATGTTGCGGGTTTTCTGCCCTTCTTCCTGGATTTCCTTCAGAAGCTTTTCGATTAGTTTCATAGATCTATGCTGTTGATGTAGATAAAGCAATAATACTAAATAAATTAGTGTTTGCCAATAAATTTAGTTTGAAGTATTGTTTTCATTCATTATTTCAGAAATTAAATCTTTAGAGAAGGCTTGTCAAGGGTTGACACTGGCAGAAAGCGCTGTGCAATAGAGCATGGTTCTGCAGCTTTCTGCTGCGGCAGCCTATTGAGGCTTGGGGCTGCCATGCCAATGCTTGCCAGAATAGCAGCATCAGGCGGTTTATAAGACCATCATTGCCTGCCAAGCATCAGTATATCCAAAATTCCTTGAGAGACTGGTAATGAGGGTAGTTCTTACCGGTGCCCACCATGGCCTTCCCACCGACAGCTGCTCCCACGGCGCCGAACGGCTTTGCTCCTGGGTAGTCTGCTATTCTACCCCACGTATTTGTTGAAGGGTCATACTCCCACACGTCATTCAGGCTGACAGTTATCCAGGTGTTGGGGGATGTCGCCTCCCACCCTTCCCCACATGCTATGAATCCTTTCCCGTCCAGTGAATAGCCCACGGCGAATCTTCTTCCCACTCCCCCGAAGTCCGCTTTCTTAGCCCACCTGTCTGTTGCCGGGTCATACTCATAAAACGCTTTGCTGAAGCCTCCTCCGTCCAGCCCGCCAGCCAGCGCATAGCCTTTGTCTGCAATGGAAAATACTACCGGGAACTGTGAGGCAACAGGGAAAGGGGCCTTGGCGGTTAAGGCCATGGCTGCAGGGTCGAACTCCCACAGATCACGGCCTGAAAACAGGTACACCTTCTCATTCACGACAAAGGCTTTGGTGCTCATCGTCTGGTTTGGATTCAGCTCACTAAACGCGGCCACCATTCTCCATGAATCGTCCGAAGGGTCATACTCCCAAAAATCATTGCGTTCAAATGGTGGGCAACCGGCGGATTTGCAGTTCGTGGCGTAGCCCATTGCCACATACCCCTTTCCTTTGATGGTGAACCCTTGTGAAAAAGACCTCGGGCCTCCAGGGAACGCCTTCTTCTGCGTCCAAGTATTGCGCGCCAGGTCGTATTCATAAAAGTCATCCAGGCCCTGCTCTTTGTTATCTTTAGGGCCGCTGCCCAACCCAACATAGAGTTTGTCTCCGATGGCGAAGCAGGTAGCGTTTCTCCTGCCAGGGCCCGGGAAGGCGGCGGCCTGGCGCCACTCCTTTAGCTTGGACTGCTTGGCAGTAACCCGCACCGGTTTGGCCGCAGTTCCCTCGGCCGTCACCTCAATGGTGGCTGCGCGCTCAGCACCGCTGCTGTTAGCCTCTTTGATGATCACATACACTTTTTTATTGCCCTTCCCGCTGAGCGAGCTTGGCTCTAACCAGGAAGCGGAGGCGGGAACGACAGCAAGGGCCCAGTTTCCCTCGTACTGGACCTCAAAAGAGTCAATGCTGCCAATGCTACCGCCCAAGAGAAGGTCTGTTTTCTCGATTTTCACCTGCTCTTGCGTTGTAGGACTTGCCGGCTCCCCCTCCTCGGTACAGGACGAAGCAAGCCACAGGCCCAGCACCAGGACGAAGGCATATTTCACGGATGGTCTCACAAACTGCCATGTTCTTTCCATGGGGGGTAGGATTGTGTTGAAAGTGTTAAAGATATAACAATTAAAAAGCGAGATGGACTATAAAAGTATAATATACCGATATATATAACAAAGTTACATAAGAGTAGCTGTTTTAATTGTTGAACCCGGTGGGAGGTCATAGTGAATTTGTGCCTTTAGACAGCAGGCTTCTTTACCTAAAACAATGCTGCTGGAGTAGGGCGATAGTATGATTCATTGCTTTACAGCATCCCGTAAAGCGGCCTTTTGCTGGGGCAAATCATTCATTGGTCTGAATATGGCTTTAGGAGTTTCCAAACTTCTCATTTAGCCATCTCATAAACGAATTGGGGATTGGATTTATGTGATGTGTAGGAGAGATGGGGGATTAGCAACGCTTACAAGGAATTAGCTATTGGTAGTACTCATATATTGCAGGAGAAAAGCAACCTGCCACAAAGACTATTCAACAACTGCCTTATTTTATGGGAGCAGACCTGAAAGAGGCAGGCTGATAGAAGAGAATCAGAAAATTTTTGGTTGTTAAGTGTCCGATGAGCATACAAAAGCCGCTCCAGTTTTACCTGAAGCGGCTTTTGTAGCCCGTAGGGAAATCGAATAATATACACCTGCAACACTTTATATCCCATATACCCGCTTCCTTCGCCCATACGTTTGTGTTTCTTGTTGTATTTCAGAAACTGTTTTCTTGCGCCCGCCTTTGATCCACTTCTCTAGCTCAGACTTATAAAAGTAGAGGCGATTGCCTTTTTTGTTAACAGGAATTTCCCTGTTGCTTACTTTCAGGTACACTGTACCCACGGAAAGCTTGAGAAACGCTGCCGCCTGCGCGACGGTGAACATTTCCTCCTCCTTCTCCGCAACCTGCCTTTCTAGAAGAAGTTGCTCAATGCGGCTTACCTTGTCATGCAGTTCGCTCACAGCTTGTGGAAGCTTTTCAAACGTTAAATTTTCCATAACTAAATTTTTTAGAAGTGATGAATAAAGCACATTATAGAATGGTGTTAGACAATTAGTCTCCTATCTACCTGCAGGTCTACTCAAGCTTTAGTTTGATGCGGTTAGCCGCTTCCCGCTTGGAACTATCTATAACCTTGACATAGAGCTGCGTTGTTTTTAGTTCACGGTGTCCTAACAGCTTTGAGACGGTGTATGTCCGTTCCGTGTGAAAGCTGCAGTGTGGCATAAGTGTGCCTGAAACAGTGGAACGTGATGTGTTTAGTGATGCCTGCTGCCTTTACCCAGTCCCGTAATAGATTGTTGTTTTGGGAAGAGTACGCTAAATCTGCAAAGACAAGGTCTTGAGGCGTTCCCCTATCGCCTAAAAGAAGCAGGGCCTGTTCCGAGATAGGCAGCACCTCCACTCCCTGTGTTTTCTGCTGCGTGAACCGCAGGTAAAATCCTTCGGCCTGGCTTTGCTGCACTTCGCTCCATAGAAGCTTTTTAATGTCTGAAAAGCGGAGGCCGGTAAGGGCAGAGAAAAGAGCAGCCCGCTTCAGTACGGGCAAGGGACAATCCGTGCTGTATAAGGCTTGCAGCTCTTCCTGTGTGAGGAACTCGCGCTTTGTCTCCGCTGCTTTGATGGAGGAAATTTTAGCGTTCAGGTCTGTTTTCAGGAGGTCCTCTTTATAGGCTTGTTTGAGTATCGCCCTAAATTTATTGAAATAGGAGAGGGCGGTATTGCGGGATATTTTTACCTTTCTTTTGCTCCGCCGGCCATTGGCGTGGAGTAGGAAGTCTTTGTACTCGTTGCAGGCAGTAACAGTCAGATCGTAGAGCTTTACCCCTTCAGAGAAGAAGCCCTGCAGGTAAAGCAGAGAACTCTGCCAGATTTGTCTGTTAGAACCATGGCGCCTGGCTACTTCTTTCTTATAAAAGTCGAGCAGTGTCGTGTTTTGTTTTATTCTGGAGAGGAAGCCGAACCGTAGGTTCTGGATGTCCAGCTGCCGCTGTGCCCGGATATTTTCAGCCAAAGCGAGTGTTTCCTTGTTGTGGTGCCTGTCCAGCTGCGATTTTGGTTTTTCAAACAGATAAAGGCCCAGAAACTCCCGACGCGTCAGCTTCCCGGTATCGGGGTGGGGGATGGGGGGATAAAAGTCCAAGTAAAGGGTCAGTCTTTCCTTGGAGATGGGTTTATGGCGTAAGGTTACTTTTGTCATAACTCGGGGCGTTTTTCTTATCTCACAAAATGGGGCCTAATAGGACGTCAATTTCTTTTTTGGGAACAAAGACGTGAATGCCTCGCCTGTACTGGGGGATGCTTTGGCGTCTGATAAGCTCATAAAGTGCCTTTTCCGAAATCCTGTACCGTTGCTGCACCTGCTTCAGGGTATAGCAAGCCTCCTGGTCAAACGGGGGAGGGGTAGGCTGTTCAGGTATTGGCGTTGTAGGGGTAAGCTGAAACAGTTTATCTATGTCAGAGCGTTTGACGATGGTTTTGCGGTCGGACAACTGAACGGCAGGCAGGACATTGCTTTTGATGAGGTTATATACTGTCTGTCTGCTGCAGTTGATGAGGAGGGCGGTATCTCGGATAGTCAGGAACTCTTTTGCCTTGATCTCCTCCACGGGTTTGTTCCGCATACGGTCGGTCTCCCGGTTACTGGCTTCCACCTTCGATGCCTTTTTTCTGGCTTTGTAAGCCCGCTTGGCGCAATTGTCGCCGCAGTACTGGGTGACGGTGGTCCGGGCAGTGAACTCTTGCCCGCATTGCTGGCATATACGCTGGATTCTGATGTTTGAACTCATTGCTTTTAAGTGCAGATAGAGTTAATTAAGTATCGTTAGAGTTAAATAAGTCAAATAATCTCCCCCGTTTTCAGTACTGAGGTACAAATACTGATATTTAGGTACAGTCGAGGTACAACAATAATATGAATTTAAGAATAATGCTTTTGATTGTCAAAAAGATGTGGATACAAAAAAGCCTGATTATCAGGAATAATCAGGCTTTTGGTCTAATGTGTTATTGACTTATTTTGTGACTCTATTTGCCGATGCAGAACTTCGTAAAAATATTATCCAGCAAGTCATCTGTGGTGATCTCCCCTGTGATCTCGCCCAGGCTGTAAAGTGCCCTGCGGATATCGGCCGCTACCAGGTCACCGCTCATACCCAAGCCTATGCCGTTAAGCACATCATCCAGGGCCGAGTAGGTTTTGTTCAGGCTGTCTACGTGGCGCAGGTTGGTGACGATGGTTTGGCTTTGCGTATTCAGTTTCCCCAGGTTAACCTTCTCTACCAAAGCCTGTTTCAAGGCATCCAGGTTGGCACCCTCAGCCGCTGAAATCTGCACCAGCCCATCTATACTTGCAAAAGCATCTAACTTCGCAGCGGATGCCTGGTCTATCTTGTTGGCAACGGCTACCAGCGGCAATTTCTGGGGGTTCAGCCTGTCCAGTTCTGCCTGCACCTCCGCGGCGGTTACCTCCGTAATGTCAAACAGGTAAATGATAAGCGAGGACTGGCTGAGCTTCTGCATGGTGCGCTCCACGCCAATGGCCTCTACCTTGTCTGTCGTTTCGCGGAGACCCGCCGTGTCGATAAAGCGGAAGGTGATGCCTTCCATGTTAATCTCATCCTCTATAAAGTCGCGCGTGGTGCCCGGAACGTCCGAAACAATGGCTTTCTCTTCGTTCAGCAGCTTGTTTAGCAAAGTGGATTTACCTGCATTGGGTTTGCCCACAATCACAGTCGGTACGCCGTTCTTGATCACGTTGCCCAGCTCAAACGACTTCAGCAGTTCGCGGATTATACTTTGGATGTTGCCTATGAGTGTGCGCAGCTGGTCCCGGTCAGCAAACTCCACATCCTCTTCGCCAAAATCCAGTTCCAGTTCTATCATAGAGGCAAAGTGCACCAGCTCGGCGCGCAGGCGCTTTATCTCCTGCGAAAAGCCGCCGCGCATCTGCTTCATGGCCACCTCATGCGAGAGGGCAGAGTCGGAAGAGATAAGATCTGCAACGGCCTCGGCCTGCGCCAGGTCGAACTGCCCGTTCAGGAAAGCGCGCTTTGTAAACTCTCCCGCGTTGGCCAAGCGAGCACCCTTTTGGAGGAGCAGCTTCACGATCTGCTGTACAATAAAATCGGAGCCGTGGCACGAAATCTCCACCACGTTTTCCTTGGTGTAGGAGTGCGGCGCCACAAACAGTGACACCAACACTTCGTCCAGCACCTTGCCTTCGTCGCGTATGGTGCCGAAGTGGATCGTGTGGCTGGCCTGGCTGGCAAGGTCTTTACCTTTAAACACACTGTTAGTGATGTTAATGGCCTCCGGACCGGAAAGCCTGATCACGGCAATGGCACCCACGCCGGGGGCAGTGGCTACTGCTACAATTGTGTCGTTCGTATGGAAATGGTTCGTCAAAGCAGGTAATAGTTAATGGCACTGCAAAGGTAGGGGTTTATTCAGTATAAGCATCCTTGCTTATACCTTGGGAGGTGGCTACAGGCTTTTTTCATACTCCTGAAAGCTCATCTGCTTGTGGTGGTTCTCCCCGAAATAACGCAGAATCTTAGAGAAGTTATCTGCATCCAGGTAGCCGGGAACAGGAGCCAGCATGTTCATCTGCTCGTCCAGGTATACGGTGGTCGGAAAGCTCAACTGCCCCTGCAGCAGGGCCACCGCCAGCTCATGCGAGCGGTACTCGTCTTTATAGGTAAATGTCTGGCCTTTCAGCGTGATGGGTTCTTTTCCTTCGGCATTAAGCTTTACAGCGTAAAAGTGCTCCTTCACAAGCTCCCTTACCTTCGGGTCCGTAAAGGTTTCCTTGTCCATTTTCTTGCACCAGCCGCACCAGTCTGTATACACGTCTATGACCACCTTGCGGGGCTCTTGCTCCATGCGTGCCGCGGCTTCCTCTATCGTCAGCCATTCAATTCTATCAGCCTCTTTAGCTGGTGCCGGAGTATTTGCTGCAGTGGGCGCCTGGGCTACAGCGGCTGTCTCAGTGGTGCTGTTGGAAGCGGCAGGTGCGGTGCTTTTGTTGCAGCCGGCCAGCAAAAAGGCAAGACCAAGTATGGCTAGGTATGTTTTTCCAGGGTTTTTCATGCTATAGTATACTTTTAGCCAAAACGCGCTAGTGTGCCCGTATAGTTCAGTGCTATACGATCAGCATCGGGATCTTGACGGCGTGGCGCACAGCATTGATGGTGGTGCCCAGGATAAGGTCCTTCATGATCCGGTGCCCATGGGAGCCCATTACCAGCAGGTCTGCCTCAAAAGTATGCACAATTTTAGGGATGTGCTGTTTCGGGCTGCCAAAGCCCAGTTGGGCCGTTACGTTATAGCCGCGGCTGCGCAAGTCGTTGGCGTAGCGCTGCAGGTTGTCCCAGTCCGAGGTGGTTTCCATGTCCTTTATCTCCTGGCCCAGTACCAGCGCGCCAGCTGTTTCCACGATGTGGATGAGCAGGTACTCGGCAGCAGGGGTGCCGATGGCAATGGCGCTGTCGAGCACGCGCTTATCTGTGTCAGAGAAATCCACGGTGATGGCAATCTTTTTGTAAACGGGCTTTTGCGCGGGCTCATAGGCAACAGGCTTATGGTGCCCGGTAGCTGTAAGAGAGCGGGTCGAAGAGCCGGCAATCAGTGGCTGAAACGTGATGTAAAGCAGCAGCAAACCGCAGGCCACCGCCACAGGCACCACCAACAGCCAGATCAGCACAGGGTTTTCGCTTACCTGTAGCCACTCTGCGATCTGGTCCACCACCAGTTTGGCGTTCAGCACCACAATGGTAGAGGCGATAAGCCAGGCAGCGGTTTTAAGCCAGGGGCCGATAGCAAACTCGCCCATGCGCGCTTTGTTGCTCACAAAGTGAATCAGGGGAATCACGGCAAAGCCCAGTTGTAAGCTCAGCACCACCTGGCTCAGCACCAGCAGCTCACCTGTCTCATCTTCCCCAAAGTATAAAATAACGAACAGGGCAGGGCCCACGGCCAGCAGGCGCGTGATCATGCGGCGAAGCCAGGGCTGAATGCGCAGGTTCAGGTAGCCTTCCATCACGATCTGCCCAGCCAGCGTGCCGGTAAGCGTGGAGCTTTGGCCGGCGGCAATCAGGGCGACGGCAAACAGGATAGGGGCCCACTGCGTGCCCAGCAGCGGAGCGAGAAACTTATGCGCGTCCTGTATCTCGGTGACGGTATGGATGCCGTTGCGGTAAAAGGCCGCGGCGGCAAGTATAAGTATGGCCGCGTTAACGAACAAAGCCAGGTTCAGGGCCACGGCCGAGTCCACGAAGTTATACTTGATGGCGCGCCAGATGCCCTGTGGCGTGCGCTCTATCTTCCGCGACTGCACCAGGGAAGAGTGCAGGTACAGGTTGTGCGGCATTACGGTGGCCCCGATGATACCGATGGCAATGTAAAGGGCATCGTTGTTCGGGATGGAAGGGACAAAGCCGGCCACCAACTCGCCCACGTCCGGTTTGGCAAACACCATCTCCAGCACAAAGGCCACACCAATAATCGACACCAGCGCCAGCACAAAAGCCTCCATTTTGCGCATCCCTTTGTTGATCAGGAAAAGCAGCAGGAAGGTGTCCAGCACGGTGAGGCTGACGCCCCAAACCAGCGGCATGCCAAAAAGCAGCTGCAGGCCAATGGCCATACCCAACACTTCAGCCAGGTCGCAGGCGGCAATGGCAATCTCGGCCAGCACATACAGCGGAATGTTGATAAATGCCGGATAACTCTCGCGGGAGGCCTGGGCCAGGTCTTTGCCGCGCACCACGCCCAAGCGGGCGCTCAGGCTTTGCAGCAGGATAGCCATCAGGTTCGACATGAGCAGCACCCACACCAGCTTATAGCCAAACTGGCTGCCGCCGGCAATGTCGGTGGCCCAGTTGCCGGGATCCATGTAGCCCACGCTCACCATGTAGGCCGGGCCCAGGAATGCGAACAGCCGTCTCCAGAAGCTGGTGGATTTGGTGGTGTCGATAGAGGCGTGTACCTCTTCGAGGGATTTGCCGGAGTACGTTTCCTGTAGCATAGTCGGATGCAGTATAAAGGTGGTAAGAGTTAGGCGGAAAGGTAGATGTTGCGGCATACCTCACTGGACAGGAGCAGCTGCTTTTCGCCGTTCAGCTCTACTTCCAGCGAGTTATCGTAGGGGATTTTATCTTTTACCCGAATATGAGCGCCCAGGCCGATGCCCAGTTTATCGAGGTACTGCAGAAAGAGCGGCTGCGAGTCGCTCACGCCCACCACCTTGCCTTCGCTGCCTGTTTCCAGCTCGCCTAGCAGCTGCTGCTTTTTCAGCTTCATTTCCCCGTCTTCCGTTGGAATCGGGTCGCCGTGCGGGTCAAACCTGGGGTAGCCCAGGTACTCATCCAGGCGGTTGGTGAGCAGGCTGGAGGAGATGTGCTCCAACTCCTCGGCCACCTCGTGCACCTCATCCCAGTTAAATTTTAGCTTTTCTACGAGAAAGGTTTCCCAAAGGCGGTGCTTGCGGATGATCTGCAGCGCCACGCGCTCGCCCTGGGGTGTCAGCGAAACGCCTTTATACTTTACATAGTTAACAATGTCCTTTGAGCTCAGCTTCCGGAGCATATCGGTCACCGAGGCCGCTTTGGTCTCCAGCACTTCGGCGATGGCATTGGTGCTAACTTCCTGCGTGCCGTTGGCCGAAAGCTTGAAAATAGCTTTAATGTAGTTCTCCTCTGTGTAGCTGTGTGACACTTTGTTTTAATTTTGAATGAGCGAATGAGTGAATGTGTGAGTAATGTAATTCGCTCATGCACACATTCACTCACTCAAAACTGTATTTACCAGCGGATAAGCGCCGAGGCCCAGGTAAAGCCGCTGCCAAAGGCTGCCAGGCACACCAGGTCGCCTTCTTTAATACGGCCTTCCTCATAGGCTTCGCTCAGGGCGATGGGCACGGAGGCTGCCGTCGTGTTGCCATACTTCTGGATGTTGCTCATCACCTTCTCTGCCGGCAAGCCCATCTTCTGCTGGATAAAGGAGGTAATGCGCAGGTTAGCCTGGTGCGGCACCAGCAGGTCGATGTCCTGCGGGGTATAGCCGTTCTTGCGCAGGGCCTCCTCAATCACCTCCGGGAAACGGGTAACGGCATGCTTGAACACCATGTTTCCGTTCATGTATGGATAAACGCTGCCATCATCGATCATTTCGTGCGTCAGGCGCTCTTTTTTGTTGCTGTTAGGGGCCGTTACGGCCAGTTCTTCGGCAAACTCGCCGTCGGCATGCAGGTGCGTAGACAGGATGCCTTTGTCATTGCTTTCAGAAGGGGTCAGTACCACGGCACCGGCGCCGTCACCAAAAATAACCGATACGCCGCGGCCGCGGGTTGTAAAGTCCAGGCCGGTAGAGTGGATCTCAGACCCTACCACCAGCACGTTGTTATACATGCCTGTCTTGATGAACTGGTCACCCACAGAGAGGGCATAGATAAAGCCGGAGCACTGGTTGCGCACGTCCAGCGCCGGAATCTCCTTCAGGCCCAGCTCCCGCTGCAACAGCACGCCCGAGCCAGGGAAAACATAGTCAGGGCTTAGGGTGGCAAATACAATAAAATCGATGTCCTTGGGCTCCAGGCCAGCCATCTGGATGGCTTTGCGGGCAGCGGCGGCTCCCATATTGGCCGTGGTGTCTACGCCTTCCTGAAAATAGCGGCGCTCCACAATGCCTGTCCGTTCCCGAATCCACTCGTCCGAAGTGTCCATCAGCTTTTCCAGGTCCTTGTTCGTTACCACGTTTTCCGGCACGTAGTGGCCTACACCTGCAATTTTAGAGTTACGCATACTATTCGTGTTGTATTTAGTGACAAATATAATGACTAATTTTTAATTTAGGGTTATCTAAAAATATATTTAAATGTTCTTAATGGCTGTCGATGATCTTGCTGATCACTCCTAAAAGCTTTTTTTCCTCTGTTTCCCAGTACACGTCCTGCGGCACGCCTGAAGTATAAAATAGCCCCTGCTGTATACGTGCCAGCAGTTCTAAGGGGCTAACCTGCCGGAAATCTATCGCCAGACCTGCCCCGGCAGCTACGACCACGTTCTGCCACAGCGGGTTTTCGGGCACCAGCACGGGCAGGGCGTAGGCCATGTACTCGTATAGTTTGGTGGGCATGCAGCGCTCGGTGCTGGGGTTGGGGCGGTACGGCAGCAGGCCCAGGTTACAGGCTTGTATGTGCTGCAGTATCTGTTGGTGCGGCACCAGCCTGTCGCCGCCGATGAGCGTGATGTAGCTTTTACCCTGCAGGCGCTGCTGCAGCTTTTGCAGGGTCTGGCGGTGCGCGCAGTAGCCAATGATGGTGAGCGTAGTAGACGGTGCCAGGTCATGCAGGGCCTCCGCCAGGTCCACCGCCTCAAACACCCCGTACAGCTCGGCGATGGTGCCGGAGTAGAGCAGGCGCAGCGGCGCATTGCCTAAGCCTACCGGGGTAGCGGGCAAGGTATAGTTTGCCGCAGGTTTATACTTGTTGCCGATCACGGTGAAGCACCCTGGCCTCAGAAACGGCAGCTCCTGCGCATAACTTTCCTCGGCCAGCAGAAAATGTGCTACAGCCGGCGATGCCCTTTGCTCTGTGCTCCCTACCCAGCGGGCCAGCAGCTGCCGGAGCAGGGGCGGGTAGTGCCGCTGCGAGGTCAGGTTCAACGTATAATTTTCCTGTACATCGTACACCAGCTTTGCGCCATACTGGCGGCAATAGCGCAGGCTGGCTTGCAGCAGCTCGTGCGTGCAGGCAATGACCAGGTCCGGCTTTAGCGTGTGCAGCAGGCGCTCATACTTCTGCTGTGCCAAAAACCGGCCGGCGCTCAGGCGGCTGAAGCGAAAGATGGGGTGAAAGTGCAGGTTAGCGGGACTTGCCTCAGGCAGCGGCGCTTGAAAACCAGCCAGGTGAACCTGGGTTTCTGGCAGCTTGCACAACGACAGGCCCAGCTTTTCATACATACGGGTGTCGTTCAAGGGCTTTAGCAGCGAGGCAAGCAGGATTCTGGTTTCAGACATCCATCAAAAATACTTACTTTTACGAAATAATAGGTACAAAGCATTTTTTGATAATGGAACTAAGAGAAACGATAGAACAGGCCTGGGACAACCGCGAACTCCTGAAAGAGTCGGCAACGGTGGAGGCGATACGTTCTGTGATAGACGACCTGGACCGTGGCTTGATTCGTGTGGCGGAGCCTGGGGATGGGGAGTGGACCGTGAACGAATGGGTAAAGAAGGCGGTGCTGCTGTACTTCCCGATACAGCAGATGAAGACGATTGAGGTAGGCCCCTTTGAGTTTCATGATAAGATCACGCTGAAGCGCAACTATGCCCAGCTGGGGGTGCGCGTGGTGCCGCATGCGGTGGCCCGTTACGGCTCGTTCCTGGCAAAGGGCGTTGTGATGATGCCCTCTTACGTGAACATCGGCGCTTACGTGGATTCCGGAACCATGGTAGACACCTGGGCTACGGTGGGTAGCTGCGCGCAGGTGGGCAAATACGTGCACCTGAGCGGTGGCGTGGGCCTGGGCGGCGTGCTGGAGCCGGTGCAGGCGGCCCCTGTCATTGTAGAAGACGGTGCCTTTATCGGGTCCAGAAGTATACTGGTGGAAGGCTGCCGCATTGGCAAAGAGGCCGTGATCGGGGCCGGTGTCACGATTACGGGCAGCTCAAAAATCATCGACGTGACGGGAAGCGAGCCGAAAGAGTATAAAGGCTACGTGCCGCCACGCTCTGTCGTGATTCCGGGCTCTTACACGAAGAAGTTTCCGGCCGGGGAGTACCAGGTGCCATGCGCCCTCATCATCGGGCAGCGCAAGGAAAGCACGGACCTCAAAACCTCTCTGAACGACGTGCTGCGCGACCATGCGGTAGCAGTATAATGCGATCCATACGCAATTACGAAAAGCCGCGCCCCCGCCAGATCAATCAGGCGGGGGCGCGGCTTTTTATAGTTTCCTGTGGATGCGCTTAACGCGAGAGCACTACTTTCATACTTTCGGTCACGTCATCGGTTTGCACCCGGATCAGGTACATGCCTGTTGCCAGGTTCGCCCCGTCAATCGGGATGCTGTTCCATTCGCCAGCCGCTGTGGTGCCTTGTTTTAAGGAAGTGATTTTGGCCCCACGGGTATCGTATAGCACCGCCGCATACCTGCCCCCATGCGGTAGGCTAAAGTATAGTTTGGTGGTGGTGGAGAATGGGTTAGGATACAGTTTCCAGTGAATGGCCGCGGTGCAGCTTTCCGGCTGTGGCCCATCAGTGGCCAGCACACCTGCTGCGTAATTGGCATCGGAAGCCAGCACCACCACGCTGGAGCTGAAGTTGGCCTTGGAGCTGGTTACATCATTAAACTTGCCTTTCAGCAACTGGAGCTCATCTGAAAAAGCAATGTTCCGGGTGCTGGTCTCCTTGTATACGATGTCACTGCCTACGTCCTTTCTGGTATAAATTATCCTTAGCTTCTCCTCTTCTTCGTTAAGCACTACTACCGGGCGGGTGCCTTTTTCAGCAACACCGTAGAGGTCGTCCCAGGTGCCGCTTGGGCGCCGGATCAGCAAGGCTATTTTCGGCAAGCCGGGCGTGTCATACTCTGTTTTTACGGCACAATAGAGCGTGCCGTCGCTGCCCAGGGCCAGGTTCAGGTGGTCGTCGGCCATACCCAGGTAAATATCCAGTGCCGATTGAGAGGCAGGCACCTCATCTGCCGACCACTCAGTTGGCGGGGCACCGTCTACGTGGGTTCTAAACCCGAATCGCTGCGTCAGGAGGTTTGTCCACATCACCCCGATTTTGCCCGGCATGGCTATCACGGCGCCCATGTCCGTTGAGTCGATGCCAGTGGCCAGTGTAATAGGTTCGCTCCAGTCTGTGTAGGGGCTGTCGCTCCAGCGCACGGTAATGCTGGTGCTGTCGTCCGAGGCAAGCCACATGCGGCCGGTACTGTCAATGTCAATGGTGCCTTCTTCGGCGTGGCGGGAGAGCGCTACTTTGGAGGGGGTTGGGCGGCTTGTCCAGGGAACATAGCTGTTGGTGGCGGCATCAAACTCCAGCGAGGTCAGCAGGCTTTTTCCCTTGTTCGTGAACAGCAGCACATGCACCAGGTTGCCGTCTACTTTGCAATCGGCAAGGTAGGCGTTCTGGGAGAGGTTCAGCATTTTTTTCCACTTATTGCTATCCAGGCGCCACAGGTGCGTTCCTTCGCGGTCTGGTAAAACGGCCCATTGTGTGCAGGCAAACTCCCATACTTTAGACTGAGATTTCCCTTCGGTGCTCTTGGTGATAGGGATGGGAGTAAGCTCTGTAACAGAAGAAAAACCAGCCTTGTCCTGAGCCATCAGCTGGATGGCTGTAAAGCAAGCCAGGAGAGTGAGGGTAAATTTTTTAATCATACCATTGTCATAAAATTTTAGGGTGACGCACCTTGCCATCTCAAATCACCTATCAGAGCAAATCCTGTTTTCCATTTCAAGAACAATGTGCTATAGGTACACGGGGAGGTATAAATATCATTTATAGATAACCATCTATAAAGATACCTATGTTGCTTATATGCTTAATTTTATATTTTGTTGTGGGTTTTGTTCAAAATTTTTTAAAAATATTACTGAAAGGCTCTAGAGGTGGTTGCTGACCTATACGCGTGTGCCTGCACCGTTGCATGCCATTGCTGGTGAGTAGGGGTTTAGGCAGTTATAAAAGAAAGTTGTGCCACGCGGCATGGCTTCAGGATCAGCCCCTGAAGTAGGCTTCTACTTTGTATGAAGCACCCGGACGGCAAAGCTGCCCTGCTCTGTCTGGACGATGACAAAGTATAAACCCGGCATTAGCCCTGTCGCTTTCAGTGTTATGTGCTGGTTTTCCCCTTTCAGGGCCGTTCCGCTCCGGAGGTTGCCAACCCGTTTGCCGCTGCTGTCCGCCAGCCAAAGTTCGTAAGCGGTGCTTTCCTTCGTCTTAAAATTTACCGTGATGTTCTGAGAAAATGGGTTGGGGTAGGCTTCCAGCTTGTCAAATGCCGCTGATGTTGCACTTAAGCCAAAGCCTAGCAAAGTAGAGTCGCTGTTTAGGGTATCGCCTATGCCCGGGGTTGCAGTATAGCCCAGGAGCTGCAAATCAAAAGCAATATCGGAGCTCGAGGGGCTGGCCTGGTGTATCTCCACGGCCAGGGTGTTGCTGCCGCTGACAAAAGCATTTGGCGGCACCGAGAAGGGAACGGCCGTGGCCCCGTCGTCTCCGCCGGAGGTGCCGGCGGCGCGGGTGGTGTAGGTCACCGATCCCGAAGGCATATTATCCCGGTATACTTCCTGGCCGTTCAGGTACACAATTACGCCATCGTCGCGCTTTACCTGCCCCTGAAAAGAGTCTATGGCTGCTGCATCCGGTAGCTCAAAGGTTTTACGGAAGTAGGTGGTGATATACTTCTTGCTTTTGTTCTTTCCATAGGTTAGCTGCGAGTTGGCATCCGGGATGCCGTAGCCAAACTTGCCCGCGCCACTGCTCCAGCCCGTGTCGTCAAAGGCAGGCTGCCGCCAGGCAGTGTCCTGATCCGAGCCGTTGTCCAGGTACTTCCACGTCGCGTTGAAGGGGATGATTTCCTGGGCTGTAAAGGCGGTGTCCTGCGGTGGCTGCGCATCGCCCCAGATGTCTTGCCAGCGGTAAAAGTGGTAAGTTTCTTCCTCTGACATCGCCACCACGGCCCCCTGCAGAAAGTCCGGTGGCAGCGCTATGCTGGTGGCTTCCAGGCCGTCGGTGGCGTTAGCGGCTATCGGAATTTCCCTTAGCAAGGGGTGCTCGTGTGGGTTAGAGGATGTGCCTTCCCGGGGGTAAACGTGCAACTGGTTAGCCTGCTGGTCTGATACAAGTATAAACCCTGTGGAGTCCGTAGCCTTGTACAGCGCGATGCCCTCCTGATCGCCGGCAAAGCTAGAGGTGCCAAACAAGGCCAATTCGTCGGAAGAGCTGTCGGGGTCTGCATAGTATTTCCTGACACCGACGCGCTCGTCTGAATAGTATACATAGCCAAGCTCGTTGTCTACGGCCACGGCCTCTATTTCCTGCTTGCCGCTGTAGTTGCCAAACTTCCGGACAAGCGTGCCCTGCACGTTGCCTTGCCCGTCGTCCTGCAGCAGGTATTGCCAGAGGTACGTGCCGTCGGTAGGCCCGCTCTTGCGGCTCACAATGGCGTAAATACTGCTATCCGACGAACTGGTGTACAGGGCAATGCCCATCGGCTCGTTTTCAGGTTCTTCTCCTGCAAAAACCTCTATACCGCCATTATCGATGGGCTCCATCTCCGGCAGGGCGTAAATCCTAAGTTTATGCGCAAATCGCTCGGTAAGGACGGCAATATCGCGTTTGGTGCCCTGCAGTTCCAGGCCATAGGCTACATCCACGTTGTTTGGGCGCGCCAGCCCGCGCACTACCTTATCCTCTATGATCTCGCCGCGCAGGTTAAAGACATACAAGGCCCCGTCGGCTTCTTTGTCGGTACCAAGTAGGAGGCTTTCTTCGGGGTTTGCCTGGTTTATCCAGATGGCCGCATCCTCAGAGTCGTATTGCACGCGCTCTGTAACGTACAGCGGCTCTACCGGGGCCGGCTCCTCCAGCGCTGTTTTCTGAGGTTGCAGGAGAGAGGCGAGTAAGCTCACCAGAAATGCGAGGGGGAGGGAGATGGTGTATGGCATGTGTTGCGTGTTCTTTTGTGGCTTGCTGTTCCAATGTCAGTGCGGTCGAATGCCTGCTTTCCGTGTTGTGCCTGCAAAAGCAGGTCAGGTGCCGTCCTGCCGGACCCATGCTGGCAGGGCGGGTCAGAAGATCAATTATTTATCCAGCAGAAGCTTTTGAGAGAAACTCTTACTGGCTGTCTGCAGCCGTACAAAGTATAAGCCTCTGGCTAAATTGGCTCCGTCCACCTCGGCTGTCTTACGCTCTTCAAGTATGGCGTTGCCGCGCTGCAGTATGTTCACAAGCGCTCCCTTGCTGTCATATAACGTTAATGTATACGGCCCGCTCTCCGGAATGGCAAAGGTGATGGTGGCGGAAGCGGAGAAAGGGTTAGGGTATACTTGCAGGGGCTGGTGTTCAAGGTCAGAAACAGTTTTTACTTCGGAGGCGGCAGAAGCAGCAAGGGAGGCGCTACCACTGGCGAGTTGGTTTATCTCCGAGGCGTTTAGGGCTTTGTTGTAAATCCTGACCTCGTCGAGGGCGCCGTTAAACTTATAGATGCCGTTATCCTGTGCCCCCAGGTGTAGCGGCAGGTTGTTGGTAGCGATGGCTGGTGCACCGCTAAAGGTTTTAGAGGCGTTCTCCTGCCCGTTTATGTAGATCTTGACAGTGCTGCCGTCATAGGTGGCGGCCACATGCATCCAGGTGTTTCCGTCGCTGGGGTACGTAGCGCTGGCGTTAACGCGGTAGGTGTCTCTGGAGGAAGCCTGGTTCATGCGGAAGAACGCGTTGCCGCCGCTGGCAAGGCCCAGCTCATAGCCGTTCGTCTCGTTGTTCAGGGCCTTCTTGATGATATACTGTGTGGTCTGTCGCGACGGCTTAATCCAGGCAGCAAGGGTGATGGCGTTGGTCAGGTCTAAGGAGGCATTGTCGGGGGCGGTGGCGTACTGGCTGCTGCCGTTCAGGAGAAGGGCCGTGCCGCTTTTGCCGCTAACCCAGCCCGGGTTGCCCACGGTTTGGGCATGGTTGCCCTTGCCTGATGCGTCGGATAAGCTCGTGCCGCTTCCCTCGTCCATCTGCCAGTGTGCCACCAGGTCTCCGCTGGTTGGGGGTGGGGTTTCTGTATTGCTGCTGCCGGTTGTAAAGCTCCACACCGACGACCAACTGCCTGTGCCGGCACCGTTTGTTGCCCGTGCTCTCCAATAATAAGTAGTGCTCTCCGCTAGGTTTGATGCCGTAACCGAGGTGCCGGTAAGGTTGCTTTTGTTGAGCACCGTAGAGGAAAAGCCGGAGGAAGTGGAAACCTGCACCTGGTACGAATCTGCACCCGAAACGGCGTTCCAGCTTAGGGTGGGGGAGAGGGCAAGGTTGGTGGCCTGGTTAGCCGGCGAGGCAAGCGTAGGCGCGGCCGGAACAGAAGGCATTCCGGTAGTGGCGTCCGTAGCCAGTACCCCCACTGCCTCCGAGCTACTGGAGGCAAGTATCACAATGTCATCGGTAAAGTTATCCTTGGTGCTGGTGGTGTTGTTGTAGGAGCCACCGCTCATCAGGGTAAGCTGGGAGCCGAACTTAATAGGAGAGAAAGCGGACTCGCGGTAAAGTATGTTTCCGCCGCTATCGCCTGAAGTATAAACTACCCGAATTTTGTTTTCTGCCTCGTTCAGGATCACCACAGGCCTGGTGCCCACGGGAGCAACATCATACGCATTATCCCAACTGCCGGACGACCGACGAACGAGAAGGACCACTTCAGGATAATTCTTGGTGTCATAGCTGGTTTTAGCGGCACAATAGAGCGTGCCGTCGCTGCCCAAAGCCAGGTTCAGGTGGTCGTCGGCCATACCGCCGCCCACGTTTAGCGCCGACTGCGAGGCTGGCACCTCGTTATTTGACCAGGAGGAAGGCGAATCACCGTCTGCGTGTGTCTTAAAGCCAAAGCGTTTCGCCACCTGGTCAGACCACAGCACGCCAATTTTTCCTTTCATGGCAATTACAGCGCAGATATCGTCAGAGGAAACACCCGAGGCAATCGTAATCGGGCTGCTCCAGTTTTTGTAGGGAGAATCGCTCCACCGCACGTTAATGGTGTTGCTGCCATCAGAGGCCAGCCACATCCGGCCATTGCCGTCTATGTCGATGGTGGCGGTCTCTACGCCGCTGTCAAACGACAGGCCCACGGTTGAGGTACGCTTAGACCATAGCTCGTAGGTGCCTTGGGCGGCGTTGTACTCGACGGAGACTATTTGGGAGGACCTGCCCTGGTAAAGAAGTATGTGCGCAATGTTGCCCACCATTCTGCAATCGGCCTTCGAGGTGGTTTTGGTAGACAGCTTCAGCACGTTTGTCCAGGAGGTGCCGTCGAGGCGCCAGAGGAACGTGCCGGATGCGTTAGGTAGCACGGCCCAATGCTTGCCATCATACTTCCATACTTTAGACTGCGGTTTCTCTCCAGTGTTAGTAGAGATGGACACAGGGCTAAGCTTCGTGATTTCTCGGAAACCCTCTGATACCAACTCCGGCTCGGGAACGGCCTCCGCTTCAATAATATACGTTTGCCCTGAAGCATACCCTCCCTGTATGGCGTTCCCCGCAGTGTCATTTATGGCTGTTCCTGAGCCTTTCAGGTCGAGACGCAAGGTGCCGGTGCCGCTGATGCCGCTTACGGCTACGTCAAACGCAGTACCCTGGCTGCCCACAGATGTTAAGGCGCCGGAGGCAATGCTACCGCTAACGTTCCCTGATACTGTAGTGGTCATAAAGTCTGAGGCATCCACGCCGGTGACGGGCTCTGAAAAAGTGGTGCGGAAGGTAACGCTGGTGGCGGTTGTGCTTTGGCCGGAAGGGGACTGGCGGTTGATGCTTGCCACTGTCGGCGGGTTAGAATCCTGCGGAGGCTCCTGGCTTGGGGCTGTTACTGTAACGGCAACAGGCTCCGATGTGGCAGTGGAGCCTGCAGCGTCTGTGGCAGTGGCGGTTAAAGTATAATTTCCTTCAGATGCCGGGGTCCAGGAGAGGGAGTAGGGGCTCGTGGCATCTTGGCCAACGGAAGCGCCGTTTACCAGAAACTCCACCTTCTCCAGAGCTCCCTCCGGATCGGAGGCCGAAGCGCTGATGCTGACAGCCTGGCCCAACGTATGGCTTGAGTTAGCCGTAGGGCTGGTGATGCTTACTGTGGGGGCCTGGTTCTCGGTAGGCGGCGGCGTTTGGGTTGCCTGGCCAGTCAGCTGCAGATCAAAGGCGATGTCGGAGCTGGAAGGGCTGGCTTGGTGTATCTCCACGGCCAACGTATTGCTGCCGCTGGCAAGGGCGCTCACAGGCACGGAAAAGGGAATGGGCGTGGCCCCATCGTCTCCGCCGGAGGTGCCGGAGGCGCGGGTGGTGTAGGTCACCGTTCCGGTGGGCATGTTGTTGCGGTATACTTCCTGCCCGTTCAGGTACACGATCACGCCGTCATCGCGCTTTACCTGCCCCTGCAGCTCCGAAAATGCCGCAGCGTCTGTGACGGAGAAAGTCTTTCGGAAGTAGGTCGTTATGTACTTGCTCGAAGAACTAGAGCCATAGCTGACCACAGTGGCGGCATCCGGGATACCGTAGCCGAGTTTGGCATCGCCGCTTTTCCAGCCTGTGTCGTCGAAGGCGGGCTGCCGCCAGGCTGTGCCTTGGTCAGAGCCGTTGTCCAGGTACTTCCACGCGGCGTTAAACGGTACGATAACCTGCTGCGCTACAGCTGTGGTAGCCAAGAAAACAAAAAAAATGAGTGTAGTTGTAATGTGTTTCATAGCTGGTTTGGGATTATGAGTTTGGAACAGGGGGCGGTTTCCCGCTTAAGAATAGAAAGTATAAAATAAGTGGTCCAACAGCGCTAGCATGCATCCCTCCCGGGGTTGAGAAGGTTAGGGTAATGACTCAATTGTAACTTGATAATATGCTATTCTGTAATTAAAGTTGTATGAATAGAACCAAAACAAGTCGAATGAGAGCAATTTCTTAGTCAGGTCATCTTTGGCGAGAGTGAACAGATAAAGGCCTCCTGACGAGAAAATCAGACAGGTATCAGGACTATGAAGGAAGGGTGGCTGTCTGATTTCGGCTGGTTCCGTTATAGGGGAAACTCTATCCCGGCTTTTTTCAAAAACCTGCTGGCGGAGGGCTTTTCATTTGCCTTAAGGAGCCGCTGTTCGAGCTGTAGGACGGTGCCAAAGTTACGGTACATCACCCTGTGGCCTCTGAAGGCAAGGATTTTATACGTGAGCGACGTGAGCTTTAGGCTAAGGCGTTTGCTCTCGTCAGAACGCTTAGGCGTATGGAGCCTCCTTAAGTAAAGCCCAAGGGCTTTGGCCGTGTACGATAAAAGGATATAAAACACGCCCAGATAGAAGGTAAGGTGGGTGTGGGCACCCCTGCTTATACGGATCCGGTAGGGCATGATGACCTCATAGCACTGGGGCCCTTCCTTAATAAACTGCTGCAGGTAGGCCCATTTTGTGCGCACAGCTGGCATAAAGTGCTGGAAGGTAAGGCGGCTATCGTACCACATGTCGTAACCGGCCAGGGCAAAGGCATAGCACAGCTCATAGTCACCGCCCGAACTGAGTCTGCCGCCTGCCCTGTCGGTAAGCATGGGCCTGAAACCGCAATGCATAAGTTTGTTATAGGCCGACCTTCTGGCAACGCAGCCTGCCCCATATACATAATAGGAGGGCACTTTGCCAGATGCTGGCGCCTGTGCCCCGTTTGCATAAAAGCCATGCCCTAAGGCCCAGGCCGGCGGCTGTTCTTCAAAAATGAGGGTGCCGTGGCCGCCAAGTATACCTATGTTTGGGTGCTGCGCCATGATATGGTAGGCAGTGGCTATGTATGCTGGGTGCAGCCAGTTGTCGTCGTCGCAGAAGAGCACAAACTCATACTTAGACTTTTTGAAGGCCAGTTCGCGGGCGTGCGTTAATCCTTGTTTCGGCTCAAAAAATACATGAAGCGGGGTCGTAGTGCCATACGTTGCCCACTCTGCCAGGGCTACTTCGGAGGTGGCGTCGGTAGAGGCATTGTCTATCACAACTACTTCCCAGTCTATCCCCGGCTGCACCTGCTGTTGTGCCACATGGCGTAGCGTGTCGGGCAGCAGGGCGGCGCCGTTATAAGAGCAGATGACAACTGATATTCCTAGCCTCATGCGTTGACAGCTATTCTGGTTACTGAAATGTATTGGCCTGCCCCATAAATACAAGCTTTTGGCTGTAGCAAATTTAGGCAGGCATCACAAGCGCAGAGTACCTGCTGGTCAGCTTTTCCTGCTGCTTCCTATGGTTTCAATCAGCGGCTCCAGCGTATGTTGCTTCCGCTCATTAGCTTGTGGCTAATGCAGAAGTATAAGCAGTGTTAAAAGCTGATGTTTTCTCTGTTTAAAGTACGTTTAAAATTGATTTTAAAGTACGCTCCTAGGGCCTTTCTAAGCTATTTGTTTACGCAGCTCTTTTTCCCTTTGATCAGGCAACGCCTGATTTTGTCATCATTAGTTGCGGGCGAGGTATGTTGCAGGGAGCCTTTTCGGCTTTCTCTTCTCGTGCCCTGCCTCTTCATTATCCGTGCAATCTGTTAGCATACTCCTTTTATTGATAAAAGTTTTTTAGGATATAAGTGTTTGTTTTACAATGTATTATGGCTATATGTGTATAGGTTTTTAAACCGCGCGTAATAATTGATTTTCCCTCCCGTTATTAATTCTGAAAAGTGCAACTACGGCAAAGTGACGTGCCGGTTTTAGGTTTTATGATAATTTATATTTAAATAATATGAATATCTTAAATTTTCTCTAAATTGAGATTTGCACTTTTGTTCCGCCGCCTCTCATAGTTTACAATCAGCGTTATCACAGTTATTCTTAGAGTGTATGCTTAAAAAAGTTACATTCATGGGATTGTACTGCTGTTTTTGTATATATAAAGTTGTGTATAAAACAAGCCTATTTTTGTGTTAATAAAAGTTATTTATTGCTTTTATTAAAGAACTTTTCAAAAATTTGGGTGAATGGCTTTCAAATGTAAAAACAGGTGCTTTACCTTTGTCACAGACATTAAGATAAAATGTACAATAAATAACGAACCTGTAAGGTTGGTTAAGTCTTTAAGTTTTATGTTTAACTGTTATATTATTTCGGTGCGTATGATTAGACTTTTAGGTGGTAGTAAATAAGTATAACTAAGAACCGTAAATCACTTAAACTTTAAAATTACAACTTGTTTTTAGTAGAACATCCTATTTGTTCTGACAAAAATCAAATTAATTAAGCCAATTTTCAATTTTATTAGCCAAAACAAAATGAATTCAAGATTCAAATATATCCTTATGCCCCTACTGGTGGGCGCCGTTACATTTTCTTGCGAGCAAAAAGACCTTGATGAGGTGACACCAAACGGCGGTTTCAACGCCGAAACAACAGCAAACGCTACGTCAGCTAACTACATTTTCCAGGAGACATTCGAAGGATCTTCTGCTTTCAGTGGCCGTCACACGCAGTTCGGTTCTTCTTACTCTTTCCAGATGGTGGACAACCCTGTGTACAGCGGTTCTAAGTCTGGCCGTTTTGAGCTGCGCAGCTCAGACCAGGAAGTAGCCAACGGCACAAGAGCGGAGGTGATTGTAGCTGACCCGGCAACAAACAAAAACAGATGGTATAGCTTTGCTGTATACTTCCCGTCTAAAGACTATGCTTATGACTCTGGAAGCGAAGTGATTAGCCAGTGGTGGCAAACTTCAGGCAGCACGCAGGCCACTTCACTGCGCGTACGCAAAGACAGGCTGATCCTGAGAACTGGTAACAACTCCAGCTCACTGAAGGAAATCGACCTGGGCCAGATCTCTAAAGACAACTGGCAGGAGTATGTGTTCCACTTTGTGCACTCTAACGGTAGCGACGGTCTGATCGAGGTCTGGAGAAACGGCACTAAGATTCTGGAGCACACAGGTGGCAACATGTACAATGACAAGATGCCTAACTGGAAAATTGGTGTGTACAAGGCCAGCTGGAACAACGGCGAGACCGAGACTTCTAAGCGCGTGCTTTACTACGACAACATTCGTGTAGGAAACGAGAATGCCAGCCTTGCTGACATGACAACCTCTACTTCTGACGCCCCAGCCCCGTCTGAGCCAGTAGTTGAGGAGCCGGCAACAGAAGCCCCGGTAGTTGAAGAGCCAGCTACAGAAGAGCCGGCAACAGAAGCCCCAGTGGTAGAAGAGCCAGCAACCGAGGAGCCAGCAGTAGAAGAACCTGCAACAGAGGAGCCTGTAGTTGAGGAGCCAGCGACTGAAGAGCCTGCGCCATCTGAGCCAGTGGTAGAGGAGCCGGTAAGAGAAACTACTCCTTCTGGTAACCACGAGAGAAGAGACAGAAGAGAATACAGACAGAGCAGAGGCGATTACAGCCATTCTTCCTGGAAGTCTTCTAGCAGACGTTAATCTCAAGCCTTACTTGCTAGTATTTGCAAAGCTAGTATAACCAGACAACCCGTCTGAGATACCTGAAAAAGCAGCTAAATTAATTTTAGCTGCTTTTTTTATTGCCAATGCGTTGACTGTCAGTTTGGTATGGTGGTATTTGCCTGTCGGCCTTGTCAACCTCATGCTTTAATGTGTCTTGTGTTATATTGCACCCGTGCCTTAACCTCTTCTCCGCAAATAAGCTTTTAGTTGCATCTTAAAACCATAGTGTATTCCTAATACTTCAGGGCTGTAATCACTTAACACGCATAATCAATACACTCATCCTGCTTTTAAAGCCTTTCACCCCTCTTATTATTATTTTACCTAATTTAAGTCCAAAATTGAATCTAATATGAACAATTTAAGTATAATGTTTATGAATATTTCATAAAAAACTATAAACAAAATAGCGCATTACCCAATGTCTCCAGGAACAAGCACTAGCCTTAAAAAACCGGCCAGGACTACCATTGCTGTTCGTTAGGAGCAAAGCGTGCAGACGCAGCAGGTGCGTCGCAGTTTGTGGGCCCGACAGGGTTAAGAGGACTAAGTATAACATAGGGTATAAGTTTTGGCGCAGCGCCATAAAGTATAGCAGGCATCAGGTTGCGTAGCCGAAGGATTGAATGAGGAGGAGAACAGTGAGAAAGCAGAATTGAGGGAAAACGATTAGCACACCAATTAAGGGGTATAGTATGAATAACCATCGACACATAGAGCCTTCCTACTACCTTGGAGGAGACTTGTTCACGTTAACCATAGCTTTTTTTATCTCCATCTATTTTTTTAACGACAGCACCTTTAAGGAACTGGACTGGGGACTATTTTCAGGTGTCATACTTCTGTGGTTCCTTATCGTGCACTGGAGAAACCTCTACGCCATCAACCTCAACGATTTAAGCACCAGGGTCCTGCACTTTGTAAAAGCCTATGCTATACTCATAGCTATTTGTTTTCTGTTCTACACCATCTCGCCGGTTCCTATTACAAACCTGCCCACCATGGTGGCCTTTGCCATTGCTTTTCCGGTGCTGGGTATAGCCGTTAACATGCTGGTACTGAACTACGTGAACTACCTGAAGGCGCAGAACCGCAACCAGCACTTTACACTGGTTGCCGGCATAGGGGGCACAGCGGAGGCGGTTGAGAAACAGCTGCTTGCCTACAGCGAGCCAGGGCGTGTGGTGAAAGGGTTTATAAACTGCAGAAGAAGGCGAGACTGCCTGGTGCCGCAAGAAAAGATTGTGAGCGACCTGGACCACATCCAGGACTACCTGAAGTATAACCAGGTGGATGAAATCGTGATAGCCCTGCCTGCCAAAAAAACGAAGAAGATCAGAAGCATTGTGGCGGCAGCCGATTACTACGGCGTGCGCGTAAAGTACATCCCCGATTACCAGGACTTGTTCGGGAACAACTACAAGGTGATCCGGTACGGCGGGCTGGATGTGGTGAACGTGCGGCAAATGCCGCTGGACGAGACCTTCTCCTTCTTTATGAAGAACACCTTCGATAAGGTCTTCTCCAGCGCTGCCCTCGTGTTTCTGTTCCCGTTGTTTGTGTTGCTGGCCGTGCTGATAAAGCTGGACTCGCCGGGGCCTGTGTTTTACTACCCAACGCGCATCGGAAAAGGAGGCAAGCCCTTTAAAGTGATCAAGTTCAGGAGTATGCGGGTAAACGACAACCCCGACGCAGGCATCCTCTCCACCAGAAAGGACGATGACAGGATTACCCGGCTGGGCAAAGTGCTTAGGAAGTATAGCCTGGATGAGCTGCCGCAGTTTGTGAATGTGCTTTTGGGCGACATGAGCGTGGTGGGGCCACGCCCGCACCGCAGTTTCCTGAACCAGCAGCTGCAAGCCTCCGAAGACAAGTATATGATCAGGCACTACTTTAAGCCCGGTATAACCGGCTGGGCCCAGGTAAACGGCTGGCGAGGGCCTACAGAAACCAAAGAGCAGAAAAGCCAGCGCACCCTGCACGACCTGTGGTACATGGAGAACTGGTCGCTGTGGCTCGATCTCAAAATCATTTACCGAACCATCTTTGGGAAAGATACCCATAAAAGTGCCTTTTAAGTATGGCCGCAGAAACAGCGATTTACAGGTATCACCAGGAGCCAGGGGAGTGAAGTATGGGCAGGGGCGATTTTAGCAGATTACTTACCCTTGTTCTTCTTTTGCTGGCCTTAGCCGCTGTACCCGAAAAAGACCTTCCAGGGTGTTCTGTTTTGGAGCCATTGCTTGCCAAGGCCTCCGCGCATTTCGCCCCCATGCAGGCTGGCTACAACCAGCAGGAGGTGCCTGATGAAATAACTTTTGAGGAGGAACCTCCTTTTAGCGACGAGCAGCTACAGGTTGCCACGCCCTATGCCTTTAGGCTGGAGACCGACACTGTTTTTAGCGGCGATAAGTCCGGCAGGTTTGAGTTAAGGTATGGAGACCCGCAAGTGCAGCACGGCACCCGCGCCGAGCTGATTGTGCACGGCAGGCCGTCAGGAGACGAAAGGTGGTATCGCTTTGCCTTGTACGCACCCGCCACCGGCTATGCCCCCGACACGGCCAGCGACGTCATCAGCCAGTGGTGGCAAACTTCACGTAGCACGCAGGCTACCTCGCTTAGGGTGCTGAACGACCGGCTTATACTTCGGACAGGGGCGCACCCCGACTCACTGGAAGAAGTGGACATAGGACGACTGCAAAAGAACACATGGCAGGTCTTTGTCTTTCACTTCATCCACTCGGCGGGGCCGGAGGGCTTGCTGGAAGTATGGTGTAACGGCAAAAAGCTGCTGCAACGTCGCGGAGGCAACATGTATGCCATGAGGCTGCCTTACTGGAAGGTCGGAATTTACAAAGCCAGCTGGAACAACGGCAAAACCGCAGCGGCAAAACGTGTGCTTTTCTTTGATAACATCCTGATAAGCGATACGGCTATTTATACAGCAAAAGCAGATCAAGATCATAAAGTGCCTTCCCTAAAATAGTTTAGCTTTTTATTTATTTAATCAAAAATTTGGCAGCTATTTAATGTAAATATGCGTAGATAAAATATGTTTTTAATAAAATGGTTCACCTTGCTTTTCAGGTATCCTCTATAACCATACCTAACCTTATATCTGTTAAACAGCCTGCAACTTAAACTTTATGGACTGGAACGTTAGAAACTTATTAACATGTGCTTTTGCTTATATCCTCATCCTGTTAGGCTTCGTGAAACGTGCCAAGAAAAAAGCGCTAAGCGGCGACCGCATGATCGTTTTATACTTTCATAACCCCACCAGAAATGAGTTTAAGAGTTGTGTGAAGTGGCTGAAAAAGAACGGCTTTGTGTTCCTGAGTATGGCTGACCTGGACGAGATAAGGCTACAGGACCTGCCCCTGCCAAAGGGGGGCGTGCTGCTTACCCTCGACGATGGCTGGCAGACCAACGAGGCGAACGTGATAGAGCTGGCCGAGGAATACCAGGTGCCGATCACTATTTTTGTTTCTTCGGAGCCGGTAGAGCAGGGCGTGTATTGGTGGAGTTACCTGGACAGGGCGGAAGAGCTAAACCTTAAGCTGCCGCTAAAGGCATCCCTTAAAAAAGTGGCGAATGCCGAGCGCATGGAAATGCTCAAAAGCATCCGTGAGCAAGTGCCCCTTCCCCGGGAAGCCATGACTATTCAGCAGGTAAGCAAAGTGGCCAACTCTAAATACGTCACCATCGGCGGCCACACGCATACCCATCCCATACTGGTAAACTGTACTACATCAGAGTTGTTTTCGGAGTTGAAGACTTCCAAGGAAAAGCTGGAAACCTGGACGGGAAAGCGCGTAAAATATTTTGCCTATCCCAACGGAGACTACGGCAAACGCGAGATTGGGGTGCTGTCGGACTTGCGCTACAAGATGGCCTTTACCTGCGAGCCCCGGTTCCTGACCAAGGAATGCCTGGCCAACAACTATGCCCTGCCGCGCTTCGGTTTAGTAGAGGGAGCCTCTATGGCAGAGAATATCTGCCGGATGGTCGGGCTTTGGAAGCCCCTGATGCTTAGTCTCAAGCGCCCCAGCAGGAGGAAACCGGCCAGGAAATCAGCGGCATCGCCAGACGGCTATAGTATAGACAAGCCCGAGCCAGAGGCTGTCGCTACCATTTAGTTTCTCCCTATGTTTGTTCACCCTGATTTCATAGATTATTATGCAGCAGACCTATACCTTATCACCACAAACGCTAGCCAAAACAGAGGTTTATGTTGGCGCTAAAGCACTGGCGCTTTTTGCAGACGAGGATTTTATCACAGCCTGGAATGAGCTATACGAGCAATGCGACTGGGCCACGGTTTTCCAGAGCAGCGCCTTCGTTGAAACCTGGTACAACAGCTTCGGCAATTTGTACGAGCCGGTCATCGTGAAGCGAGAGGAGAATGGGCAGTTAACTGGTCTGCTGACCCTTGCCCGCGGCGTGGAAAAGCTTGGGATAACGGCTGCCGGGGGCTGGGATGCCTATTACCATACCTGGCTCGTCACCGAGAACGATCAAGACCGCTTTATACGGAGTGCCCTGGCAGCGGTGCGGAAGCGTTTCCCGGGGCAAAAGGTCATGTTTAAGTATATTCCCCCGAACACGCCGCTTTCCTGGCTACATACCGATGCGTTCTGGCGCCGCCGCTATGTCATCCGGCCTTTTAAAAGACCCGTGATGGAGTTCACGAACCCGGAGGTGCAGCAGCTGTTCCGCAAAAAGCAGTTCCGGGAGTGCCGCAACCGCCTGGCCCGGCTGGGGGAACTGCGCTACGAACAGGTAAAGGACTTAGAAACGTTTATCGCTGTAATTGATGAGTTGGCCGTGCAGTATGATTTCAGGAAAGGAGCCACCTTAAACAAACTGCCTTTCAGAAGCTGCCCGGCCAAGAAAGATTTCCTATTGGGGCTGTTTAAGCAGAACCTGCTGCATGTAACGCTTCTTAAAATTGACGAAAAGATTATAGCTTCGCTGGTTGCCACCGAGGGCAAAGGGCAATGGCTGCATGGGGCCGGCATCAACACACACTCCCCGGAGTTTGGCAGGCACTCACCGGGCTATGTGATCATGACCATGCTGGGGCAGCAGCTGCACGGCGAAGGTTATTTCGCTTTCGATCTCACGCCGGGGGGGCACGCCTATAAAGACCGCCTTGCCACCGGGCACGACCAGTTGTATGAGCTCACCATCACCGATTGGCAAAAGGCCTTTGCGGGCAGGCTTTTCTACGATTACCTCAAAAAGGCCAGCATGTACGGCTTATCGCGGGCGGGCATCAACCCCAAAGCGTTGCGCGGGCAGTTCGAGAGAAACATCAGCCTGGCAAAGGAGAAGGTGAAACTGGCAAAGCTCAACGGGCTTGAGGTGATCAGGGAAGGCGGCGCAAAAGAAACGGTTAGCCATACGTTTGTGCTAGGGGCACTGCGCGTGCAGCCGGAGCCTTGGTTAAGCCTGAAGCAGAACAACCTGGCCGACCTGTTAAACTACCATGTGGCAGGCGGGAAACAAACGCGCTGGGAGTTTCTGGAGGATGCGATGAGGCGACTGGAGAATGGCGAGCGTGCCTTTACCTGGGAGGAAAATGGGCAACTGAAGGCCTGCGCCTGGGTGAGAAGCCAACCTGAGGCGGGCAAAGCCAAACAGGTGCTTGATGCAACTATACCTGCGTTGGCGTCCGTGCTTTGCAGCTCCTACTTTCATCCGGATAGTAAGGCCGGCTTTCCTGGTTTTCTAGCAGCGGTATGCAAAGAAGTCCTGCCCCAGGCTGGAGACGCAGGCCTCTACGCCACGGTGAGCGACAGCGATAAGCCCTTGCAGCATACCTTGCAGGAAATAGGCTTTCAAAAGGTAAGCTAAGTATGGCTCAGGGCAACAGCTATACTTTTGGCTGTAAATCGAGGGCGCTCTTATACGATCACTTCCGTGAAATTTCTCTCTGACCGTGCCTGGCAGTCCGCCATGAGCGTGGGCTGCAGGTAAGGGCCGCTGCCGTCTAACACCGCTGCTATTTGTTCTGTGGTCTTCCTGATATCTTGGGTGCCATCTCCTAAGCGGTAGGCTTCGTGGTAGCCGACGCTATCCAGAAAATCTTTGCACTTGCGGTGGTACTCAACCAGGAAGAACGGCACCCCGGCAAAGCAGGCAAAAATGGAGGCATGCAACCGAACAGACAACACCACGTCGCAGGACACCAACTGCCTGTACATGCAGCTGGTGTTGGGGTTGTAAGGCACAAACTCCACGTTTTCTACTCCCTGGCTCCTCAGGTGCGAGATCACAGACAGCGTCAGCTGGGTGTCGCCTTTGGAAGCGTTCCCGTTGAACTCGATGAACCGTAGCGTTACGTTCAGATTTTTGGCAAGCGAATGCAGGAGCCGCAGCAGGTACTGCGTTCTTCTATCCTCGTTGCTTAGTTTGGTGATATCCCGGTAGCGCTCAAAATAACAGACGCTGATGCCGATAACCTTCTGCTGGCCCTGCTGTACAGGCGGTATACTACCGTTGTAGATACGAGGCAACAGGGCGGCCAGGTCAAACGCGTTGATGGGCTTGTAAGGCAAGTGATAGCTCAACGCCAGCTCATAAGAGTATACATCCCGCAGGGCCAAAAAATCCAGACGCTTGAGGTACTCTACGATAGACTTTTCGTGTGCTATACTTTTGTAGGGCCCCAACGACACTCCAATGGCCCCTAACTTAAATCCCGAGGAGTACCTTTTCTTGAGGGCGGACACTGAGCGGAAGTGCGACCTGTTCTGTATTTTCTCGAACGTAGAGCCCCCCGCCGAGACCACGGCGTCGGCGCTGCTTAGCCGGTACATACTTTCCAGCTTGTGCTGCCCCGGAAAAACCTGGTTTCTCAGGCCGGCGGCCTCGTGCACTGTTTCGGGCAGGTGCTGGCCCACAAAGAAATTGTTGCTGCATTGCCAGTATTTGGCAGCGCCCCAGGCAGCTACTTCTACAAAAGCGTCATCGCCCGTGTTTTTGTAACCATAGTATCCCTCAAAGATTATTTTTTTCATGGTGTCTAAGATGTCGTCCGTTCAAGAAGGCAATGGCTTAGCTGCTGGTAAGCAGCCTCACCCTGGAAAGCAGCTTTTTGGCAGGCCAGGCAAGCAGGTCTTTTTCATACTTGTTCAGGCCTTTCCACCACATCAGCATGGTGTATACCAAAAAATACAGGGCTACTTTGGTTAACAGGAAGTAAAGCGATGCGCTGGGGTAGAGCAGGTCGATGAGGTAACCCACGGCAGCGGCAGCCGCAGCCGGAAGCGCCATCCGCAGGATCTCTTTCCAGAACCTGGGGATGTTGATCCTGATCTTCCGGTGGTAATAAATATTCATGACGACGATGTTGCCGACAATAAGGGAGAGGGAAGTGCCCACGGCGCAGCCCAGCCCCCCATACACTCTGGCCAGCGGAATGCTGATCGCCAGGCTCGAAAGAGCCACTATAATGTAGACGATGGACCTGAACTTGTGCTGGTTGCGGGCCTGCAGGATAGTGATGCCCAGCGTCTGGATGAGCGGCACGGTGAGCGGCACCATCAGCAGCACCGCGATCAGGTAGGCATCGGCATAGTCGGTGCCGGCCCAGAACGTGATAAAGGACTTGCCGAAAAGCAGAAAAGCGGAGAGCACAAAAGCCATCACCATAAACTGCACACGCCCGGTTTTAATGAACAGGTCTGAGAGCGCCTGGTCGGCGGTGTTGCGGGTAACCATGGCAGTTACCTTAGGAAGAAAAACTCCAGATAAAGCCGTAGAAAGCGTCATGTAATACATTTGGAGCTGAATGGCGATGGCATATACAGCCACCACCGCAGTGCCGGCCACGATGCCAAGTATAAACTGGCCGGAGCTCCAGTATACTTTATCCACGATCACGCCCAGAAAAATAAAGAACGAGTAACCTGACACCTCTTTTAAAAGGCCCCACTCAAACCCCCTGAACCGGATCTTTACCTTTAGCCTGGCAAGGCAGAACCAGCAGTTGATAAGCAGGCTGAGGATGTTCAGCGTCGTGATGATGGTGACCATGCCCACTGCCTTGTAGCCCATCAGCAGCAGCGGTATAATCAGGCAGGGAGTAAGGATGATGCGGCCTAGGTTCACCAGTTTCAGAAACACGTACCGCTCGTAGGCCGAGATGATGGAGCCGAAAATGCTAAGCGGAAAGGTAAGCGATAGGTTCAGGATCAGCAGCACGATCATGGTGCGGGCACGGGCCATTTCGGGGGGCGCAAGAGCGCTGCCGAAGAGTACCTCCACGTGATGGTAAAGGTAAACACCCGCGCCCAGCACGAGCAAACTGATGGCGCTGTACAGCGCAAAGAACATCCCGAATAGCGCGTACTGCTCCTCCGCCAGCTCCTGGGTGCGGTAGCGGGCGGTATAGCGCACAACCGCATTGCCCAGCCCAAAGTCGAGCACCGTAAGGTAGGCCACCACCGAGGCAATGAGCGCGTAAAGCCCAAACTCCGCCTTGCCCAGCATGCGCAGCATAAATGGGGTGTAGAGCAGCCCGATGATGTTGCTCATGCCGATGGAGGCGTAAGACAAAAGCGCCCCCGCCTTTAGCTGGTTAATGGCCACAGCGGCTGCAGGTAGAAAGGTTAGTATACATTTTCGGCTACGGCGGCTTCTTCAGCAGGCTTTTCGGCTTTGTCAATAAAGGTCCTGAACCACAGCTCCAGGTGCACCCACTTCCATATTTCCTTCGCAATGTTGGCTTCACCGGAGAGGTGCTGTTCATACTTTTGAAGCGCGATTTCCGGGTCTATCAGCTTACGGCTCTTAAAGGATCTACTCTTGAGAATGCCTTTTACCAGGGCCTGCCAGCGCGGCTCCCGGAACCACTCGTCCTGCGGGGTGCCAAAGCCGATCTTGTCCATGCGGAGTCTGATCTTTTCGGGCAGCACGCCTTTCATGGCCTCCCGCAGAATATACTTGGTGATCCCTTTTCTGATGGCCCAGGTGTCTGCGCTGGCCAGTGTGCGCTCCACCAGCCGGTAATCCAGGAAGGGCACGCGCGCCTCCAGCGAGAAGTGCATCGAGTTCATGTCTTCCCACTTGAGCAGGTGCTCGAGCTTGTTTTCAAAATGGTCCAGCAGGGCGTCTTTCAAGGTGTTGGAGCCGTAGAGCTTGCCGGCTATGGCGTTGGTGGTGCTGTACTGGGCTACAAAAGGGGCCATCAGGTAGCCTTTCTCACCCACCCGGAGCGAGGTCTTCAGCTGTTCGGGCAGCAAAAAGTAGGCAAAGGACTTCACCCCGTACAGGCTGCGGTGATTGTTCAGGTACTGAAGCATTTCACCTCCCAGCTTTCCGAGCCGCGCCGACCGCAGCAAATCTTTAAAGAAGAAACCGAAGAAGTAGTGGTAGCCCGCCAGCTCCTCGTCGGCCCCCTGTCCATCCAGCGTCACCACCACTTTGTCCTTGGCCAGCTCCATGACCTTGTACTGCGCGTAGGGCGAGGTGGAGGGGATGGGCTCGGCATGCGCTTTAATAAACTCCAGCAGGTCGTTTTCCAGGGTGTCGGCATCGGGGTGGGTATAGTGCATGTGCTGCAGGTAAGGGCTGAACTCGGCTATATACTCCTTCTCATCGCCCGTCTGCCCCTGTTTGTACACGGCCGAAAAGGTGTTGAGGTCGGTTTTGTTGAAATCCTTCAGCAGCGTCGCCACAATAGTGGACGAGTCGAGGCCGCCGCTCAGGCACACGCCCACCGGCACGTCGCTGCGCAGCCGCAGCCCAATAGCCGAGGTGAGCAGCTCCTTGTACTCCCGCGGACTTGTAAAGGGCTTTGCCTGCGCCACCCGCTCCCGCAGGTCATACCACTTGCTGATGCGCACCGTGCCGTCCTTGATCGAAAGCTGATGGCCGTGCGGCAGTTTTTTCACTTCCTGAAAGAACGTGCTGTCGGTCTGGTCGGTGCGGTTAAAGGCCAGGTAGTCGAAGATACTTTGATAATTGGCGGCAGGCTTTTCGGGCAGCAGGCCCAGCAGGGGTGGTATCTCGGAGCAGAACCCAAAAAACTCAGCTTGGTGGGTATAATAAAACGGCTTGATGCCGAAGCGGTCGCGGCAGGCGAAAAGGCTTTTCTCCTGCCGGTCGTAAATGGCAAAGGCCCACATGCCGTTAAAGCGGTGCATGCACGCCTGGCCCCAGTGCAGGTAGGCCTGCAGCAGCACCTCGGTGTCGGTTTTGGTCCTGAACGTGATGCCTTGCTGCTGTAGCTCCTCGCGCAGCTCCACATAGTTAAATATCTCCCCGTTAAAGACCATCGCATAGCGCCCATCAGCTGACAGCATGGGCTGGTGCCCATCCGGAGACAGGTCTATAATGCTGAGGCGCACGAAGCCCAGGCCGGCGGCGTCTTCTATAAACACGCCCTCATCGTCGGGGCCACGGTGCTTCATCTGCTGCATCATGGTGCGCAGCGTTCTTTCTTGGGGTGAGCTTTCGTCATACCGGATAATACCTGCAATTCCACACATAGTCGTACTGTTTTAGGGTTAGGGAAGGTGTTGTTATACTTGTCGCAGTTTACTGGCCCCAAGCTGTAAAAGGGCTTTCTCCTGTTGTCTGTTCTGGCTGATAAAAAGGCACGCCTGCGATGGGCTGTCTTTGCCCGCCTCCGCTGCCACGGCGCGTATAAAATCAGATAGCGCGGCGGCAGCAGAAGATGGCACCTGCACACTGTGAAGCGCCACACCGTTTTCCAGAATGGCTGCCCCCGGTATGCCTTCTGCCTGCAGGGCCTTCGCGTCGGCCAGCCAGGCCCAGCCGAGCAAGCGGTCATTAGCGGTCCAGGTATAGCAGTGCTGCCCCAGTTCAAAGCGCTTCATGGCTTCCATCAGGAACTCCCACCTGCAGGTCAGCGAGTTGCCGGGGGTATACCGCAACAGGTCGGCCAGGCTGTCTCGCTGCAGTTCGACAGGTGACGCAGCGGCTGCTGGTGGCAGGGGCAGGGCGTAGTGTTTATACTTGTAAGGAGCCTGTATACTTTGCCTGGCTAATTGCAGGAGCGGGGCAGCCCCGGTTTTTTGCAGGATAAGCGCTTTTTCTTTCAGCATCTGTGCCTGCTGCTTGTAGCCGCCGATGGTATGCTTCTCCAGGCCAATTTTCGGCAGCTGCTGCTTTAGGATCGTATTCACTTTATACTTTAGCTTTGCCTTGCGAAGGCGCTTTTCACTGTAAATGGTGAGCGTAGTGGCTTCGGTATAATCCGTGGCCAGTAAATCTTTGTAGGGGTTAGCGCCGGGCGTCAGGTCAAACACCGCCATGCCTTCCTCGGCCAGCATGCTGCTGAGCATCAAAAAGTGCAGGATGCCGGGGGAGTGCTTTGCAAAGAAAGGGGAGTGGGTGTTGAGGCCCTGCAGGTGCAACCAGTTATTTCCAATCACGCCCACGTTGGAGGCAACAATGTGCTGGTCTACTTTCAGCAGGGTGGCATGCAGCAGGCCCTGCCGGAAGAGGTCCTGCAGAAAGGTTTTGCGGTTCGGGTCTTCCTGAAAAACGCATTTATTATACATGGCTCCCTTGCGGAAGTCACTTTGCACGGCCAGCTCATCCAGCACGTTTCGGAACGTATGGCCTGTGGTGATTTTCTCAAAGCTCAGGTTGCCGGCTCTTTTCAGGCGGTTAATTTTTTCGCGCCGGTTCTTCTTTTTAAGCTCTTTGGCTATTTTTTCCTGGTCCAGGCGCATGAGCGGCTGCCTGGCCGTTTTGCTGATGCAATAGGCGCCCCAGCCGTTTGGGTCCTGCGCCCAGGCAAGGGGGGTGCCTGCGGGCACATACTCCAGGTGGATGTCCTGGTGCGGAAAGGCCTGCCGCAGGGTTGTGAGGGCTTCGTTGATAAAGCTTTCTGCATGTTCTTCCGAAGAAAGCCATACCTGGTACTCTGCCTGGCTTGCCCCGGCTGCCACCAGGTTTCCCCGTTTGTCTTGCGCCAGCGCCAGCAGGCCTGTCAACTGTTCATCCTGTGTGGCCAGGACCAGGATAGGCTGGTAGGCAGTGTGGTAGTGCCTGTACCAGGTGCAAGCAAAGGCCGGGCTTTGAAATACAGTGGCCCAGGGGCAGTGCTGGTAGAGGTGCTCCCAATGGTTCAAAAATTCGGCATCGGCGCAAAGCTGCAGCACTTGCAGGCCCTGCAGTAGCTGCACAGGCTTTGTTTGCTGGTGCAAGTCAGGCGGCAGCGGTTCGGGTATAGGTAGCGATGTGATCATATAGCAAGCATTAAAGATTTTGGGTAAGGGCTGTAAAACCGGTTTTGTGCAGCGCATGCGTTATCGTTGCGCGCGCGCTCGGGCATAAGGCTATCAGTTTTTTGTCGGGATCTTCCTGTAGTACGGCATCGGCAACGGCGGCTAGAAAGGCGGCCAGTTCTGCTTTGGCCTCCGGGTGCACATAGATAGTATGAACAGCGATAGCCTGCTCTGCCTCCCCGTCTGGCAACTCACCTCCCACCCAGGCACATGCCAACAGTTTTTGGTGGGCAGTCCAGGTATAAGCGTGCGCGCCGTTTTCATAAAGCCTCATGGCCTTTTCCGTAAATTCCCAGCGGCTGAGGTTACCTTTAGTTGCCTGGTAAAGGAGAAGGTCGCTCAGGCTATCCTGTTTAACAGCAACAGCAGGTACCGGGGTAGCAGAAGGCCCGGTTTTGAGAAAAAGTGCCTCTGGCTTTGGTGGCTTCAGGCGTTGCAGCTGCTGTCGGGCCATATTTTTCAGCCCGGCCTGTAGCGTATGCTTTAGCTGGTATTTCTTTTTTTGGAGGGCAAGCTCCACCGACATAGGGCGCTTGCCTTTTTCCAGTAACCACGTATGAAAGATCTTCTTTAGCTTCTTTTTAAGCAGAAATGCAGGGTTATGGGATATCACCAAGGTATGGACCTGGTCGTGGACGTTGGCAAAACGCTCTTTATAACTGTCATCACCGGGCGTCAGGTCAAAAACGGCTTTGCCTTCCCGGTGCAGGTAGTTTCCCAGGCTCAGAAAATGCAGCATTCCGGGAGAGTACTTGGCAAAGAAGGGGGAGTGGGAGTTTAAACCCTGCAGGTGCACCCAGCCCCTGTCTGCCACGGCCACCAGAGAGGCCAGGTAATGCTCGTCCAGTTTGAGCACGGTCACGTGCAGCATGCCTTGGCGGAACAGCTCCACCATCAGCTCGAACTTGAGCGGCTTGTTGCGGAACGGGTTTTTGTTGTACAGGGCACCCAACCGAAAATCATACTGCACGCTTAGCTCCTGCAGCGCCGCTTTAAACGCCTCCTCGGTTGTGATCTTGTGGAACTGAACCTCGCCCAGGCGCTGCAGCCGGTTATACTTTGTTTTGTATTGATGTCGCAGCTTGATGGTATGTTCTACGCCAGGTGCCTTTAAATTTAGCAAGGGCCGGTGGTAGGGCTGCAACACATATTTTTTGTGCCACTCAGGCTGTTGCCGGAGCCAGGCTAGCGGCGCCCCGGCAGGTATAAACCGGAACTGGATCCTGGCTTTGGGCAGGCGCGAGAGTATCTGGCGCAAGGCGGCTGTGATGAACTTCTCCCCGTTCTCTGGCCCAGCGAGCCAGCAGTGGTATTCTGCCTCAAACTCCCCGGCTCCCATCACTTGCACGCTTCCGTTCTCTAAGTTGCTTCTACTATTGCCCGGATAAGGTATGGCCATGGTCAGCAGCCCCGTCAGCCGATCGCCTTCATAAGCCCTTACCACAAGAGGCAGATGGCTATCGCGAAACACCCGGTACCAGGCGCACACAAAGCCCCGGCTCTGGAAGGCGGTGGCCCAGGGGCAGTTATGGTAAAGCGTGTCCCAGCCCTGCTTAAAACGATCATCAGCAAGTATGTCAAATACTTCTTCTCCGATCAGGAAATCCATTCTTTCGGATATTCTGAGCGTATGAATCTCTTTTTGGGTAATAGCTGATACCATCGTCGAATGTGCTTTAGCTGTTAACAGGCATTACTGGATCAGGATGGGCAGTACTAAACTGCAGGGCCTGGTTTACCATAAACTGTGTGGTGTCTATGCAGTCGGCCAGGAGCGTTTCGCGCAGGTGCTTATACTTCTGCGGAGCGTCTTTGTCTGAGAGTATGGCTTCGGCCTTGTCGATGGCCCGGAGCTGATCGGCGTTGCTTTCCGTAAAGTTGAACACCAGGCCATACTTGCGCTCCTCCTCATCAGTATAGCCTCTGCCGTCGTTGTCGATAAAAATGGCCGGTGTGCCAAGCACCGCAGCCTCTGAGGCCATGGTGGCACTCTCCCCGAAAACCAAGCTACTGTAGTAGATGGCATCGTGCATCTTGTCTACCGGTATGCTGATTCTATACTTTTCGAGGGCCGTTGGCAGCGCTCCCTCCGAGGTGATGAAGACCTTGGCGTGCCCAGCAAGCGTTTGCACGGCCTTCAGCTTGTTTGCGGCCGACATGCCGGTGTGGTCAAAATCATGCGCCGCCGCCCAGGACACAAACCGCACGATGGCATACTTCTCGCCAGGCTGCACCCCCAGCACATCCAATATGGCCGGGTTAGGGGTAAAGTAGTTGGGGTGCAGGTAGGATAGCTCCATAAAGCTGTTGAACCGCACGTGCTTTTGCCCCAGGTCCAGCTTATAGCAGGCTGGCGTGTATACTTTGGTGGCAAAGGGCACGGTAAGCTTGTGGTGCAGGCTGGCATGCTCGGTGTCGCTGAAAACCAGGGAGGGCTTGCCCAGCAGAGCCGCCACCTGCGAGGGGTAGGGGTGCAGAAAGTTTAGGTACAGGTCGGGGTTAAAGGCCGCCGATATCTTGAAGAGCTGGTAATCAGCGTAGATCAGGTACATCAGCTTGCCCAGCCGGGAATCCCGGCCCTTGCCCCGGTCCATGTAAGGGATGTTATAGAGGGCCAGCAGCCGCTGCGCCATCTCCTTGTTTCTGGATACGAACAGGGTTTCGTGGCCATAGGACTGCATGATGCGCGCAAAGTGGCGGAAGTAGTGTACGTGTGCCGGGTGGTTGATATCTATGAGGATCTTCATCTCGATCGGGCATTTTGATGAAACAAGACTAATTGGAAGTATAGTTGCTGCGCTTATGCCTCCTGCAACTGGGGCGTGTGGCCGTACTGCGGCCTATGCCAGGGAGAGGAAGTGCACTGCTGGTAAACCTGCAGCACCTGTTGCGCCACCGACTCGGCGTCCAGGCCCAGCTGTCTTATGCGCCGCTCTCCGTCGGTTCTGCCGCGCTGCGATGCAAAGGCCAGCGCCTGCTGTAGTTTAGCGGAAAAGTCTTCAGGGCTGTGCGAGGCCAGGTAGCAGCCTTCGGTATTTCCTATCACCCAGCTGATGTCGCCTACATTGGTGGCTACAATCGGGCAGTTGCAGGCCATGGCTTCTTTTACCACATTAGGGGAGCCCTCCATAAACGAAGGCACTACCAGCACCGAGGCGGCGTTTAAGTATTTGGGTATGTCCTGGTGCGCAACCGGGAAGGGGTTGATCAACTCCACATCTGCTGCCTGCAGGCTGGCCACGGCTTGCGCGGCCAGCGGGTAGTTCTTACCTATCCGTTCCCTGCTGCCCAAAAACAGCACATACTGCTTATCCGGGTGCAGCCCCAGTTCCTGCCGGTGGTCTTCCTCCGAAGGTTTGAACGTATGCAGGTCCACGCCGTTGGGGATCACATAGGATTTGTGCTTGAGGTACACGAAGCGCTCCAGGTTTGGCGCTTTCGAGATCACGGCTTTTACGAAAGGCTGTATGAGCAGCGAAGAGAGCATAAAGAAGCGGCTGCTAAACCGGATCTTGTTCACGCCAATGTAATCGCCCTGGGCATCGTCCCCCATCAGCGACAGGATAACTGGCGTGTTGCCGCCCGCAGCGCCTAGCACGGCCGCCCATCCCGATAAAGAGAAATGTGCATGTATTAAATCGTAGGCGTTATGCTTCAGGTGGTGTCGGAGACGGAGGCCGGCCTTTAGATAGCCGCTGATTCCTTTTCCGTGAACGGGAAAATACGCTACTGTCACGCCAAGCGCTTCCAGGGAGTCGCCTTGGGCTTTGATAAAAGGGGCTACCTTGAAGTTTGTGGAGTTTCCACTACACACAAATAGTACTTTCATATAGTTGTTCGTTTCGGTAAGTATGAATTATAGTAAGCTTGTTCGTTGGAAGGGGTGGGTTCGGGCTCCGGCTCCGGCAGTTCCTCTTCGGCGGTGTGGTATTTGGCTGATGAGAGCAGGAGCATGAGCAGCGGGGCAAACGTCAGGGTACCGATAAAGCGGCCGGGCAGCAGCACGATCAGGAACATGAGCAGCAGCGGGTAGTATAGCTTTTTGTCTTCGGGCGGTATGCCGCCGATGCCCGCGACAAAGTACCGGAAGAACACCGCCGCAAAAAGCAGCAGCCCCACCACGCCCGTGCTGTAGAGGATCATGTTGATATCGCTGTGGATGGCGCGGTCGTAGCCAAAGTACCAGTTGCCGAAGCGCAGCGTGTCAAAAGGCCTGTCGCCGAAGAGCACTTGGGTGGTGCGAGCCCTGTTTTCTAGAAAATCCATCAGGAAAAGAGTTTCCAGGTAGCGGCCCTCTTCCTCGTAGGTGTCGATGTTCTGTATGCGCTCGCGCTGCTCCAGCTGCGCGTTCAGCCGCTGCTCATACAGTGGGTAACTGAAGACCAGCGCCGCGCCCAGTATCACGAGCATCAGTGCCATCCTGAAGAAAAGCTGCCTGTTAAAGAGCGTGTACACCGCCAACGAAACCGCCAGCATGCCCATAGAGGTGCGCCGGGTCACAATGATGATCAGGCAGATATTGATAAGTATAAACGCCATGTCTACCAGCTTTAGCAGCAGGCTATTCTCCTTGTTGGTGATCACATAGTGCACCGCTAGAAAGATGACAATCGGCGCCAGGTACATCCTGGAAGTGATGAGGAAACCCGTAGAGAAATCATCCGAGTAAGACTCCCCGAAGTGGAAGACGTTGGCGCTGATAACATAGACCGGAATGGCGATGAGCAGAAAACGGTTAAACCTCTCAAAGGCTTTGGCAAAGTCTATCTCTGCGCCAAGCTGCCTGCCAATGGGTATCATCAGCAGCGTCAGTATAATGGACGTCGTGATTTTGGCCGACAGCACCAGGTCGCCGGGGGTGTAGATCAATAGGATGAGGAGGTACACAAAGAGCAGCAGCAGCAGCTGGTCCCGGCTCCGGAGCACGTTGTAGCGGAAAATGTACACCACCGTGAGCGAAAGGGGCACAGCATACCGGATAGCCGCAAAGACCTTCTCGTCCTTGTAAAACCCGTCGAACATATCAAACAGCGCAAAGAACAGCATCAGCGCAAAGATGAAGTAGCGCTGGTAGAACATAAAGACAAGTATCAGTAGAAAGCTAAGTGCAAAAAGTATCATAAGCAGGGTATGGCAGGGGCCTTATTTATACTTGTAAGAGTAAATGGTGACAAGCCTTTTGTACACCAGCAGAAACCTGACGGCAATGCGGGGCAGGCGGTTAAGGTAGTAAAGCTGCTTCAGGCGCTTTTGCAGATTCTTGTCATTGAATTTTCGGGCGAACCAGAACTGCTGCTCAATAAGGCGGCTTCTTTTCCGGTGGCCTCCCCAAGCGTGGCGCAGGCCGTTCTCGATGGCTTTGGAGGCTATAAACTGGTTGCGGTACTGCTCCCCCTCGCTGTACAGGTCGTACCACGACTCCTGGCAATGGTCGGGGGCGGCCACCCGGAAGTGGGTTTGGCTCATGCTCAGGTTATAGGTGGCCAGTATTTTATTGGAGAAGGCTACCGGGTAGTGGATGGCCGTTTTGCACCACATATAGGAGTCCTCGCCGCTCACCATGCCCACCGGAAACATACCGGCCTTCTCAAAAGCCTCTTTGCGGATGACGGTGGCCGATGTCCAGGAGATTTTGCTGTTGATAAGTATGGCCTTGAAATAGTCGTCCAGCTTTCCCTCCGGGATATTGGGGCGCTCGATCAGCACCTTGTCCTGCTTGATGCACTTGTAGGCGCAGCTATACATGCCGCAGTCCGGGTATTTCTGGATGAGCCTGTTCATCTCCTCGAGGTAGTTCGGTTCCCAGAGGTCGTCTGCGTCCAGAAAGGCAATGTACTCGTGCTGCGCCCGTTCGATGCCATAGTTGCGCGCATGCGATACCCCCCCGTTGGGCTTGGACAGCACCCGGATCCGGGGATCGGAAAAGGAGGCGACCACGGAAAGGCTGCTGTCCGTAGAGCCATCGTTTACCACGAGCACCTCAAAGTGCGGGAACGTCTGGCCGAGCACCGTGCGCAGGGTGGCACCTATGCTTGCTTCCTTGTTATATAAGGGTATGATAATGCTAAACATTGTTGGTCGTTCTTCTTGATGAGCTTGTCCAGCACCATGTTATATTTCTGTATCTGCATCGCAGGAACCAGGTGGGGCTTCTGCTGTTGCCATACTTCGCCGTAGATGCGGCTGATGGCATAGGCCAGCCTGAGCAGGTTTACCTTGACATGGAGCAGTTGGGACAGCCTGAGCAGATAGCCGCACTCTCCCTGTATGGCCACAGTCCAGCTTTGTTTTTGCTGCACGGCCACCTGGTAGTTGTAGTAGTGGATATAGTCGGTGATGAAGCTGCCCTTGCTGTTGTACATGGCCCAATCAATGAGCCTGATTTGCTCGTGCAGCAGCACCATGTTGCCGATGTGCAGATCGCCGTGGGCACTGGTGGCCGGCAACTTTGTATCCGATAAAAGCGCGACAGCCTGCATGATCAGGTGCTTGCGCAGGCCATAACGCTCCAGCTGCTGCAGCCTGCACAGGTCAAAAAAGGAGTTAACGGGCCGCCGGGGGTACGCAAGGCACCGCTGCAGGCCATCATGCATAAACTGGTTGGCCAGGGCATGGTGCGCTTCCCCCAGGCCTTTGCCCTTGGGCATGCTCAGGCAGAAAGACCGGGGAGAAACTGGCACAACGCTGTCGCTCCAGAAGCCGGAGCTCAGCGCGCTTTGGTTCGCCTGCAACTCGGCCTGCCGCGATGTCTCTCCCCAGGGAGAGAACATTTTATACGTTTTCCCCCCAACGTGCATAATGTAGGTGTAGGATAAGAAAAAGCGAGAAGTTGCTTGTAGTAGTTGCACATTAACGTCGTTTTAGTAAGGTGGTGGCTTGTTTAAAGTCTTTTAGAAAGAAGCTGGCGTAAGCTGCCGAGCCAGCCGTGCCGGCCAGCAGAAGCGTGTGCAGCTCGGGCAAGCCAAGCAGCGTAGTCAGGTAAATGAGCGCCAGCATCACGGCCGAGGCCACAACAGGCTTTCGCAGCTCTCTTAGAATATCCTGGTCGGTGATGTGGATATACTTTTTCATGTAGTGGTGGAAGAGCAGCCGCGAGGTAGTATAATGCAGGCACACGGCATAGGCTACACCGGTTAAGCCAAAGTACTTTTGTCCAAGGTAGATCAGCGGTACGGCCACCAGCCCGGTGTTCAGCAGGCTGATGTAAAAACTGACCGCCGGTTTTCCGATGCCCTTCAATACTTCAGCCGGCGTGCCGGAGATGACCACGATCATGGTTGCTACCGAAAGGATGCGCAGCGGGGCTGCGGCGGCGGCCCAGGAGTGGCCAAAAAATGTGTTGATGAACTCGTCTGCCAAACCAAGAAAGAACACTGCGATCGGGAACGTGATAATGGCTGTAAACCGCATCACCGTGAGGTAGTATTTCCTGATCTGCGGCAAATCGTCCTGCATCGTGCTGTAGACCGGGAAGAGCACTTTGTTCAGGATAGAGTACAGCTGCGCCCGCAGCACTTCGCTGAGCGTAAAGGCCAGGGTATAGGCGCCCAGGGCCGTGGCGCCGGCCAGCTTGCCGATGAGCAGGTAGTCTACGTTGTTTCGAAAGAAGTATAGAATACCGCTAAGCTGGGAGAAGGTGCTATACCCAGACAGCTCTTTGAGCGTGCGGGCGCTAAAGCGAAAGTCGGGTCGCCACTTTACTCTTATCCAGAAAGAAAGGAACAAAATACCCGCGCCCACAATGGATTTGGCCACCAGGCTCCACACCCCGAAACCAGTCAGGGCCATGGCCACCGCAACAATGGAGCTTACCACCGTGCCAGTGTAGGTAGTCTGCACCAGCGCCTTAAAATTCAGCTCTTTTGTAAGTATGACGCGCGGCACAATGGTCAGGATGTTGAAGAACAGGTAGAGGCTTAGCGCGTTGAGCACGGGCACCAGCTGCGGCTCGTTGTAAAAGGCCGCGCCTGCCGGCGATACAAAAAGAAAGAAGGCCAACACAAAGGCACTGGCCAGGCTAAACAGGAACCAGAAAGCACTGGAGTAGCGCAGCTGTGTCTGTTCGTCCTCCTTCCGCTGCACCAGCGCGTTAAACAGCCCCATGTCAGACACTACCTCCAGAAAGCTGGTGATGATCATGGCCATGCCTACCAGGCCGAAGGCTTCGGGCAGCAGCAGCCGGGCAAGCAGCAGCTTCACGCCAAAGTCGGTGCCGCGGGTAGCCAGCACGCTCAGCGTGTTCCACTTTAACCCGGATAGGACTTTTGTTTTGATACTGGCAACGGCCATGGCTGTTTAGTTATAGCTTATGCTAAGCAGGTTGTGGTGTAGTTTTGGGTTTTTGTAGATCTCGGCCAGGATCTTGTCTCTCGCTTCGTCTACAGATATGCTGGTGGTGTCGATGCTGATATACTTGCCTCCGGACACGCGCTCGGCTACCTGGCGGAACTTTAACAGGTCGGCTTGGCTGCGCTCCAGGGTAAGCTCCTGCGGCTTTCGTTGCACCAGCACCTCGGGGGAGGCATGCAGAAAAAACACCAGGTCGGGCTTTGGAAGTATAGCCCGATACAAAAGGCGGCTCAAAGGCTTTTTCTCCACGAAAACCGTTCCCGGAAACCGGTCGATCAGCACAACATGAAACCGCGACCTGGATTTAACCGGCGCAATCCGTAGCAGGAACTCGGAGGGCAGCAGCACCAGGTGCTTCACCAGATTAAACGCCTTGTTCAGAAGGCCGGTGCCCGCCCGGTAATGGAAGAGCTTTTTGGTAATGGGGGTGGTCCAGCCGTTTTCGCCCATGCCCAGGTACAGGCACTTTGCCTTAAAGTTGATTTTCTCCTCTACCGCCTTTATCAAGGTCGTTTTCCCGGCGCCGTCTGTACCCAGGAAAAGTATTTTCAGCCCATAGCCATACTTGGGCAGCTTGTTTCGGCGCACCATCTGCCGATGGTGGCGCACAAAGTAAGGGGCTATGATCTGCTGTAGCTTTTCTGTACTGCTCGGAGAGCCATACGCTAGCCATTGTTCCAACGCTTCCTGTAAATTGCTTCCCGGGCCGGCGAGCTCGTGCCGGTACTGATGGAGGTATTGGCGCAGGTACGCCTGGTGTTTTGGCTCCAGTTTTCCTCTCTCTTTATAAGCCAGGTGCGCGGCGTAAAGCAGCATAGCATCTAATCCTGCCGGCCGGTACACACCGGCACTATTTAGCACGGCCCGCTCCAAGGCCTCCCGCTCCAAGGTATAGGTATAGCATGTGTCCGGGCCGGAGGCGAAGGACAGGCTATACTTGACATCCAGGTATACTTGCAGGTCCGGTGAGTAGTAAAAGTGGTGGTTGCGGTGATAGGTTGCTTCCTTTCTTTTATACCACCCAAAGTCTTTAAGCAAGGCCTCAAACTGTGCTTTGGAGTTATCCTGCACGAACAGGTCTATATCACCGGCAGCAAAATCTGCCTCAAAGTCGGTTAAGAGAAAATACCGGACTTTATACTTGTGCAAGTAGGACAACAGCGTTTGCAAGCACGCATTCATACTTGTAACCGGGTGAGGCTTTGTCATCATAGTAGGAGGCTTAACGGTGGGTATCCATAAGGCACGCTTGCAGCAGGCGGTGCAACTCACCGCTGGCGCGCACCTGTTTTACAATATTGTGGCCGCCACTTTCTATCGGAATAAGCGACACGTTGGCCAAACCCTGTAGCCGCTCGGCATGGCATCTGTCCAGCCTGTGTTTTGGGCTATAGAAAACCATCACATCCGTAGTATAGCTTCTTTTACTGAGCGCTTTTTTTAAGTCGAAGAACTGTGGCTGGCACTGCGGGCTTTGGTAAATGCCGGCAATCTGCTTTCTCCACCTGAAATCCAGGTGCTGTAGCCGCTGCCACCTGCCTATAAAAGTCTGGGGCGCAAAGCTGATGACCTTGTCCACGTTTAAGAGGGTGCCCAGCAGGATGGCGGCATACCCGCCCATCGAGTTGCCGATAAAACATACTTTCTGATAGTGATGCGCCTTTATGGTTTCCCCCAGAAGCCCGAGGAGTTGGCTTAGGTCTGATGTTTCCTGGTCCAGGCCCCTGTGGTACCATGCCTGCTGGAAGTCCCTGATGAACAGTTTATCGCAGGAAAGTGAGCTAAGGGAGTTGAAGAACTCAAAAACCGGCAACCCTAAGCCCTGATTAATGCCCCCAAAGGTTACCAGCAGCGTCTCCCGGCCTTCCATGTCTTTTAAAACAGGGCTTCGCGCATCTTTAATCGAGGACTGTGTCATTGTCGCCATGGCAGCGTAGGGTAAGGAGTAAAAAAAGCTAAGTTTACGTTGGTGCGGTCGTCAGTTGTTAATTACCTCCACATGCGTTTTTTCCAGTTCTGCATACAGGATATAGCCCAGCGTGGGCAGCGCCACCACAGCCGATTGGTTTTTAACGGCCACCACGGTTCCCGTCTGGTTCATCAAGGGTCCCGAGGTAATGTTTATCTGGTCATGCACCTTCACCCTGGCGCGCTCCAGCTTCACGTTGGTGTGATCTTTCAAGAACCTCCTGATAGCTTCGATTTCCTCATCCCTGATTACGGCCGGTTTCCCAAGCCACATGACAAGGTTGAGAATGCCGTTCACTTGCCGGAGTTGGGTGTGCTGCTTTTCCGTTACATGCACAAACACATAGGACGTGAAGAGAGGCTCCTGTACTATCTTTTTTCTGTCGCTCCACTGGCGGGTAACTTTGTTCAGGGGGCAGTAGTTCTCCAGCTGCTGCTGGCTAAGCGCCTGTGCCACCTTTTTCTCCCATCGGGGTTTTGTATAAACTGCATACCACTTTGCTTCCATCTCCATATCTCTTTTTAGGGTTTATTTCAGTTTAAGCTAAGGCTTCGCCTACCTCAGTCACAGGCAGTGGCCGGGAGTTATTTTCTAAGGCAATAGGATATATAACCTTAACTATGCTATACAATAGGTGCAGGCCTGTAGCGGCTGCTACTTGGTAGCAAGCCGTTTGGCCCTGTAGGTTTTGTCGGTATACTTGTTTTCATAGCCGTAGCCGTAGCCGTAGCCAAACTGGCCCTTCACAAAGCCTCTTGGCTTCACACCGTTAAATACGATGGCTACATTCTGGAGCGTGCTCAGCTTGTTGCTTTGGGCAAGGCGCTGCACCAGGCTCTTGGGCGTGTAGGCGTGTCGTATGACGAGCAATGTTATATCGCAGTACTCCGACAGCAGGTAAGCGTCCGAAACCAGGTCTATAGGGGGCGTGTCGATCACCACGTAGTCGAACATCTCGCCCAGGTATTCAAACAGCTTTTCCATTTTATCGCTCATCAGGAGGAGTTCTGTATGGTCTCCGATGGCAATGCCCGCCGGAACAAAGCTTAGGCTTTCCGTGTCTGTCGGCCTGATGATAGCCCCAGGTGCCAAGTCTCCGGAGAGGTACTCGATGATGCCTTCTTCCTCTGTGCGCTCAAACATAACCGAGGCGTTGGGGTTGCGCAGGTCAAAGTCGACCATCACCACCTTTTTGCCGGACGAGGCCAGGCTGAGCGCCAAGTTAGAGCTGACAAAGCTTTTTCCCTCCCCAGGTATGCTGGAGGTAACCACTATTTTGCGCCGGGTAAAGGTGCGGCCATACAAGCCCATGGTCACGCGGAGCTGCCGGAACTGCTCTATTTGCGCTACCTCGGCGGGCTCCTTCAAAGGGTTATCTCCCTGAAACTTCACGCTGGACAGTTCTGCCACGATAGGCGCATTCAGGCATTCCTCAATCTCGGACCGGAACAAAAGCTTGTTGTGCAGCATCTCTTTGCTGGTGACCAGGGCAATGCCTGCCCCAAAAGCCAGCACAATCGCCGAAATATAGATGTACAGCGGCTTTGGGCTGATCGGGTCTCGGGAGGAGTTGGCCATATCCACTATCCTGATCTCCTCTGCCGAAGGGGCATAGGAGAGCATGGTTTCCTCGCGTTTCTGCAGCAGGAAACTGTAGGTGTTGTTTTTAATGGTCTGCTCGCGGCTGATGTCCAGCAGCTCCCGCTCTTTCTCCGGAATGCTTTGCAGCACGTTGCTGTACATGCTGTTGGTGGAGTTAAGCTTAGACCGGCTGGCCAGCAGGTTGTCGCGCTGGTTGCGGATGTTCTCTAAAATGCCGGGGCGTATACTTTCGATCTCCTCCCGCAGCGAGAGCAGCAGCGGGTTGTTCTCGGCGGTTGTCTTGCGGAGCTGCTGGTACTGGATCTCAGCGTCATACAGCTTCTGCAGCAGCTGCGAGAGCACCGGGTCGTTCACACCGAGCGTGGCAGGCACAATGCCGGCAGTGTTGTTTTTGGCTTTTACATAGCTTTCCACATTGTCCAGCACGGCCAGTTGCAGGTTAATCTCGCCCAGCCTTCTGTCGTTCTCGCCCACGTTCTGCAAAAACATGCGTCCCTGCTCGTTCAGGTTCACGGCCCCTTTGGTGGACCTGAACTCTACGATCTTCTCCTCCAGGCCCTGGAGCTCCTTTTCCAGTAGCTGGATGCGGCTTTCCACAAATGCCAGGGTCTGGGCCACCGCCTGGTTCCGCTCGTTCAGGGCGGCCTGCTGGTAAGCCTTTATCAGGGAGTTCAGAATATCTTCCCCGCGCTCCGGGGTCTGGTCCTCTATATAAAGGTTCACCACACTGGAGAGTTTGCCGGGCGTTTCTATCTGGATGCTGCTAGCCAGCTGCCGGGCAGCCTTCCGGGGGTCTTTTATGGAGAAGAACAGGCGGCCCGTGGCGGCCCAGCTAAATTGCGGGTTCTCGATAAACTGCAGTTCGCCGTAAGGGGTCTTTGCCCAGGTGTTGAGGTTGTAGGGCTTGTTATCAATTATGACCTGCTTTTTAGCCTCGTCATAAGTAAAGTATACCGCCGGCTGCTCCTGTACTTTATCGAAGGACTTGAGGATAACTTTGATGGGGGATGAAGTATAAGCCGAAACGGTCCGGAACCTGCTTTCCTCAAAGATGGGCGCATACAGGTGCAGCTCACGCACCACCTGGCTCATCAGGGCATACGAGCGCAGCACGTTCAGTTCGTTTTCTACGGTCTTGTTTGCGTTAAAAGCGTCTATGGACTCTTCTATTTTAGAGGCGTTCACGCCTTTTTTCTCGTCCTTTACAATAAGAGAAGCTGACGTAGAATAGGTAGGCGTGGCCACGTAATGCAGGTAAGCCCAGGCACCGGCCAAGCATACTCCTATCAGCACCACAAACAAGGGCCAGAAAGGAAGAAACCTGAACACGATGGCTCCGAACAGGTTATCTTCTTTTGTAGACTTATTCTTATCCATAGCTCTAATCCTGTTATCTTGTTAAACGATCTATACTTACCACCACCAACGTCAGCGAGCTAAGGACCAATGGCAGCCATTGCCTGGCAGCACCAGCTGAGGCGATCTTCGTCTTGTTCGGCTCCACGTAGATAATGTCGTTAGACTTGAGGTAGTAGTAAGGTGAAGTGAAGATTTCATCTGATGTCAGGTCGAGGCGGACGAGTTTCTTTTTGCCTTCCTCTTCCCTGATCAGCAGCACGTTGTTGCGGTTGGCGTAGATGGTTAGATCCCCTGCCAGCCCAAGTGCCTCCAGCAGCGTCAGTTTCTCGTTGGGCACCGTGAGCACCGAGGGGCGCCCAACTTCCCCAAGTATGGATACCTTGTAGTTAAGGTAGCGGATGTCTACCAGGGGAGAGAGCAGCAGCTTCCTGTCGAGCAGCTCTTGCTCAATATGGTTTTTTAGTGCCTTCTTGCTAAGCCCGGCGGCTTTTACACGGCCTAGCATCGGGAACTGTATGTAACCGTCCTGGTCCACCAGGTAGCCTGTTGCCGGTGAAACCGTGTTGGAGGCGCTGACGCTGCGCACATTGCTCGTGTTAAAGGCGTTGAATATTTCTGATGCCTCGGGGTTAAGGCTGTTGACAGTAATGCTCAGCAGGTCATTCTTTTGAACAACAGGCTCCAGGCTTTCCATCGAACTGTTGTACTCCGTGCTTTTTGTATCGCTAAAGTATACTGCGTTTCTTGTGTTGGCACAGCCAGAAAACAGTACAGGTATGATCACGAGAAAACAAATTTTTAGTAAAGAACGCAGTTCCATTCATCAATAGTTAGGGTGATACAATTACTGTTATGGGCTTATAAAAATTTAGACTATCATTAGGTATAGTTTAATATTTAATCAGATAATTACAATACGCGAGAAGTTTTAACAGGTTGTTTTATATTAATTATATATTATCTGTTGTTTTAAGTGGTAAATTGGCCCATTATATTTTTGAAGTTGAACAGTAGAGTGGAGGCAAGCCGGCTAGAGGATAGGAGGGATATAGTGGAGAAAGGAAGTCTTATAACAGAGCAGCCCCTCCTGAACGCTCAGGAGGGGCTGCTCTGTTAAGCTGCACAGGCTTTAACAGAAAAGCCCATGTGGCATTTATTTATACATGTTACGCGTTTACCTGATAAAGCCAGGTTGTTTGCGGCTATTTCCTGAACCTATCGGCCACCACCAGTTCTTTGGTGCCGTGCGTCCAGGAATAAAAGCCCTGGCCTGACTTAACGCCTTTATGGCCGGCCTGCACCATGTTTACCAGTAGCGGGCAAGGGGCATACTTGGGGTTGCCGAAGCCATCGTGCAGCACGTTTAATATAGAGAGGCAAACATCCAGACCGATAAAATCGGCCAGCTGCAGCGGGCCCATCGGGTGCGCCATTCCCAGCCTCATAATCGTGTCAATTTCCTCCACGCCGGCCACGCCTTCGTACAGGCTGTAGATCGCCTCGTTGATCATCGGCATCAGGATGCGGTTGGCCACAAAGCCAGGATAATCGTTAGCCTCGGCGGGTACCTTGCCTAATTGCTTCGACAGCTCCATGATCTGCTGCGTTACCTCATCGGTGGTAGAGTAGCCACGGATCACTTCCACTAGCTTCATCACGGGCACCGGGTTCATAAAGTGCATCCCGATTACCTGCGTTGGGCGGTTAGTGATTGAGGCGATCTTAGTGATAGAGATAGAGGAGGTGTTGGAGGCAAGTATAGCCTCAGGCTTGGTAAAGCTGTCCAGGTCGCGGAAGATCTTCAGCTTCAGGTCTACGTTTTCGGTGGCGGCCTCCACTACCAGGTCGGCGTCGCTCACGCCTTCCTGCATGTTTGTAAAAGTAGTGATGTTACCCAGCGTCTGCTGCTTCTGCTCCTCGGAAAGGTTGCCTTTGGCGATGATGCGGTCCAGGTTTTTGGAGATGGTGCCCATGGCCTTCTGCAGCGCCTCTTCCGAAATATCTACCAGCGAAACCGCAAAACCGTTCTGAGCGAAAACGTGCGCGATGCCGTTGCCCATGGTGCCGGAGCCTATTACTGCTACTTTCTTCATAGGTATATAATCTGTATGTATCCGTTATTGATTCATACAAAACTAGCAAGATTATACTTATACTTAAGAATAGGGGTGGGTAATCTTTAAATACTTATACTGATGAAGGGGTGGTGCGACCTTGAATAAGCATGGGGTTGGTGAAATTAATATGCAAAAAGAAAGAAGCTCTTTCGTGAGTTTTATTAGCTTTTATGTGTTTAATAAACTGATATATACCTTGTTAAGAAGATGCGTGAAAATCTATATATAGAAGAAAATACCTTATTGAATAGAAAATTATCGTTAAATATAAATCCTTTGCTATAAAGGCCCGTAAAAGCTAAAAATTGAAAACACAAAACACATGGTTGGTGAGGGAGCCACTGGGGCTGCCGGCCATGCCATACGAGAACAATTACTAAACTATGGGAAATTTACTATATATCATCGCCGTTGTGCTGGTGATTTTCTGGCTGATCGGGTTCCTAGGGTTCCCGGATGCTGTTGGAGGAATAATTCATGTGCTGTTGGTGCTGGCTGTGATTGCAGTCGTGTTGCGCCTCATCAGGAGTGCCTAACCAACAGCGAGCATTTTCGTTAAGAAGAAAAAAATCAACTCAAACACTATAAACCGACTAAACTATGGGAAATTTATTGTATATAATAGCTGTCGTACTCGTGATCATCTGGCTCATCGGTTTCCTCGGATTCCCTGACGCAGTAGGTGGTCTGATACACATATTGCTTGTAATCGCCATCATCGTTGTTCTGCTACGCCTGATACGGGGCTGATAAGGTACAACTGAAAATAAAAAGGGCTGCCCCACTGGCAGCCCTTTTTTTATGCCTAAGCTATTACCGGCTGGTAAACGGAATGTTAAAGCCCGCCCTGATGACCGGGTTGTTGTAAGGGTTGTAAAAGTCGCTGTTGCCGTTGTAGAGCACCAGCAGGTCGAAAAAGCCTTTGGAAAAGCGCTGCCGGTAGCCCAGGCCAACCATCGGGATGGAGAGCGTTGTGCGGCCAAGGTCAGCCCTGGCTATATTGAGCGCCTCTACCTCGCCATGGGCAAGCACGGTGCCGTCGCCGATGTTAAACATCTCCAACTGCAAGAAGCCCCGGCCACCATAGTGGTGCAGACTGTGCCCGCCGCCGCCGCTCTGGAAGTGGTAAACACCACCCACGCCGGTATAAAACTTTGGCGTAACGGCATAGTTCAAGGTTGGCAGCAGCGATATGTTGGTAAAGGTGCCAAACTGCAAGCCAAAGTTTCCTCCAAAGTATAACTTATCTACAAACCGAAGCTGTTCCTCTAACTGCGCTTCTGGTGCTTCCTCTTTTGGTTCCGGCTGCTCCACAACGCGTGGCTGCGGGCGTGGGGCTGTGGGCTCCACGGGAGCCGGCGGCCCGGTGGGCAGTTCAGGCTTACGGTAGGTCGTGTCGGGTACTACCTGAGCGACCGCCACTGGGCCGGAAAGCAGCCATAGCAGCAGTACAAGAGGAGCAAGGAGGCGCAATGGCTTCAGCATAGGTAAGTCAGCGTTAAAGGTTATACTTAAACGACGGCCGTGGCATACATCTTTTTGCGCAGTTCCTTTATCGCCTCATCCGACAGGTACTCCTCATAGGTCATGCGCTTATCAATAATGCCGTTTGGCGTTAGCTCTATAATACGGTTGGCAATGGTATCCACAAACTGCAAGTCATGGGACGAGAACAGGATGGTGCCGTCAAAGTCGCGGAGCGAGTTGTTCAGCGCCTGAATCGACTCCAGGTCCAGGTGGTTCGTAGGCTCATCGAACACCAGTACGTTACCCGACTGCAGCATCATGCGGGAGAACATGCAGCGCACCTTCTCACCACCAGACAGCACGTTGGCCTTCTTCAGCGACTCCTCGCCGGAGAACAGCATGCGGCCCAGGAAGCCACGGATAAAACTCTCGTCTTTCTCTACAGAGAACTGGCGCAGCCAATCCACCAGGTTTAGGTCCGTATCGAAGAACTCCTGGTTGTCTTTCGGGAAGAAAGAGGAGGTGATGGTCGTGCCCCACTTAAACTCGCCGCTATCGGCCTGTTCCTCGTCAAACAGGATCTTGAAGAACGTAGAGGCAGCAATGTCGTTCCGTCCGATCACGGCAATCTTATCACCCTTATCCACCATAAAGCTGATATCGGTGAAGATCGGCTGGCCGTCCACATACTTGCTCAGGTTCTCCACGTTCAGGATCTGGTTGCCTGCCTCGCGCTCTGGCTTAAAGGCAATGTAAGGGTACTTGCGCGACGAAGGTTGAATATCCTCCACGGTAAGTTTCTCCAGCAACTTGGCACGCGAGGTCGCCTGCTTGGACTTCGAGGCGTTGGCGCTGAAGCGGCGGATAAACTCCTCCAGTTCCTTGCGCTTGTCTTCGGTTTTCTTGTTCGCGTCAGAGCGCTGCTTCAGGGCCAGCTGGCTTGACTCGTACCAGAAGCTGTAGTTACCGGCATACATCTTGATTTTTCCGAAGTCGATGTCGGCCACGTGCGTACACACGGCGTCCAGGAAGTGGCGGTCGTGCGATACCACAATTACGGTGTTGGCAAAGTTATCCAGGAAGTTCTCCAGCCACATGATCGACTCAGCGTCCAGGTGGTTGGTAGGCTCATCAAGCAGCAGGATATCGGGGTTACCGAACAGGGCCTGTGCCAGGAGCACGCGTACCTTCTCGCTGCCGCTCAAATCCTTCATCAGGGAGTGATGCAGGTCTTCGGTAATGCCCAGGCCGCTCAGGAGCTCTGCTGCCTCATACTCGGCGTTCCAGCCTTCCAGGTCGGCAAACTCGCCTTCCAGTTCGGCGGCGCGCAGGCCGTCTTCTTCGTTAAAGTCGGGCTTGGCATAAATGGCGTCTTTTTCCTCCATGATGCTCCAAAGGCGCTTGTGGCCCATGATCACGGTCTGCAGGGCCGGGTATTCGTCGTACTCGAAGTGGTTCTGCTTCAGTACGGCCAGGCGGGCATTGGCCGGTATCTCCACGGTGCCGGTATTGGGGTCTATATCACCGGAGAGGATTTTGAGGAAAGTGGACTTGCCTGCACCGTTTGCGCCGATAAGGCCGTAACAGTTGCCGGGCGTGAATTTGATGGTTACATCTTCAAATAATGTGCGCTTGCCATAAGACAGGCTGACATTGTTCGTACTAATCATAAAAGCTTAGGTATAAGTATGATGGTAGTTCTGCATGCAAAGCTACGAAAATTAAATGTGGTTTTGGGTGCCCCTACTGTAAGGGATTTAGGCCGTGTAGTAGCCGTGGTTTAGGTGCAAGTAGCTAAAAACCAGTTGATTTAGGCGCTAACGGCTAAAAAAACATGCGCAAACCACAACGTAGCGCTGCAAAGTTTAGTATATAATTTCAATAATATAAGGCACCGTTGCACTTTAGAAATTGCGCGATGGCCGGTGCAGGGCGCTGTTGTATAACCATAAACAGTGCCAATCTGTTCATTATGAAGACATTTGATTGTAAACACAACATAAACAACATTAACATGGCTCCTGCTAAAGTCTCCTTTCAAAATATTGCCATAAAGTATGGGCTGCTTGTTGGGGTGGCGCACATCCTTTACTTTTTGCTGATGCGCCTGCTCAACCTCACCCAAGTGATAGAGCTGTCGTATTTGAGCGGCATTTTCCTGATAATCGGAATTGTGGTGGCACTCTCCAAGTATAAGAGCCTAAACCGCCGGGCGCTAAGGTATTTCGATGGGCTGGGTATTGGTGTAATTACTGCCTTTGTGTCTTCGCTGATCCTGGCGGTGTTCCTGGTCATTTATGTCACTGTGTTTGACAGGACCTATCTGGAATCGCTGAGTGCCAGCGGTTTCTTCCCCGAAGGACTTTCGGTGCTTACCATGTTCTGGGTAACGATAGGCCACGGCACCTGGCCGGGCTTTATCATCGGCTTTATTGCCATGCAGTGGTTTAAGCAACCGGACCATACTATGCAGGAGAACGTATAAGGCGCGGCGCTGCAGACTCAAACTATAAAAAGGAACCAATATGATGGAAAAGATCGGCCTGAAATATGGGCTGCTTACGGCGGCGGGGCTTATTGCCTACTTCCTGCTGATGAAACTGCTGGGGCTGACGCACATAATCGAGCTGCGCTTCCTGAACGGCGTCATCATGGCGGTGGGGGTGGTGCTGGCCATTAAGGCTTACAAGGAACTGGTGCAGGGCAACATCTCTTACTTTAAAGGCCTCGTCACAGGCTTTATTACTGCCGTGGTGGGTACTGTTGTTTTCTCGGCTTTTATGCTGATTTACGTGAAAACCGGTGGAAAGGAACTGGTGGAGGCGCTATCGGCCGAGCGTTACTTTGGCGACAGGATTGAGGAAACGCCCGGCGTGGTTATTTTCTCGGTGCTGATGCTGGAGGGCGTGATCTCTGGCTTTATGACCTCGTTTATTGCCATGCAGTGGTTTAAGCAGCGGCAACACAAGGTGCCCGGCGCGCCCTGATTCACCAATCGACATAAGTTCTACACAAGCATAAAAGCGAAAGCGGCGGTTAACCTATAACCGCCGCTTTCGCTTTTATGCCGTAACAGTGCTTACTTTACGAAGCTGTCCGGTCGCTGGATGATCTGCACCACTACCTCGTGGCGGTCTCCTTCTTTGTCCTCTAACTTAAAGATAACCATGGGGTTATCGGTGTCGTGGATTGATTCTGTATTGATTACCCGCTCGCCATCGTCTAGCTTTGTTTCTAACTGCTGTGTCAGGTCATGTACGGCTCTTGCAAAACTTACCTCCAGTTTACTGGGGTTGTAAAACCTCGTCCTCATATTGATAAAGTTAAATTGGAGTGTCGGTATGTGACATTTCTCCAAGGTTATACTTGTAAAATATCCTATATAGGAAACTATGTTTATGGTATACCTTATTAGGTAGGTATAGTTGCAAAAGCACAGCATTATTTAGTTAATGCACGAAAGGAGTGTTCTTAATTTATATAATATTTACTATATATATTAATTAGTCTAATAAAATAGTAGAAAAGTTTAATATTTAAGAAGATTTCCAGAACCTCAGGATGAATGGTACGTTAAAGACAGCAATACCAAATAACACAAGTCTTTTTTACATACGCAGTATATTTACTTTTACAATACAATCATGAAAAAACATGTACTTCTGCTTGCCATGATGCTGCTTGGGGCCACCACCTTTGCCCAACGTACGCACAAGGCAGACGACGGGCTGGATGCGGTGGTGTTGTCGGTGGAGTTGGACGGGCCGGCTATGGCCAGTATGGAGATGAAGCGGGAGCTTAACCTGTCTGAGGAGCAGTATGTGGTGGTGGCGCAACTAAACGAGAGCCGCTACGCGCAGCTGCGTGAGGCCGAGCAAAGCTTTGCTGCCAACCCTGCCCAGCGCACCCAGGAATTCCGGCATATCCACCTTAAAACCGACGAAAACCTTAAAAACGTGCTGACGCCGGAGCAACTGCAAAACTACCAGGCCCTGGAGGGCCACACGCACCTGCACCTAATCACGGAAAAGGGCGAATAGATCGAATAAAATTTTTTAGGTAAATCCCGGGTAGCTTACTCGGGATTTGCTGTTTCTACGGGTTTGTAATAGGTGATTTCCGATACTTTACCCAAAGAGTTTATCCGTACCTGCACGCGGTTTGCCTCCGAGAGTTGCTTGCGGTTCTGGCACTGCGTTCCCGGCTCTATGTAGTAAAAGTAGATACGCTGGCTCCGCTCCATCAACTCCTCGCTATCGGGCTTGCCCAGCACATTGCGCACCACGTACTCCTTTTTGCCATACATTTCCTTCCGGATCTTCTCAAAATCGCTCACCAGTTCGGCGCGTTTGCTGTCGCAGCCGAAGCGGTCGTCTTTCCAGGTGTCGCTGTCAAAGTCTTTCAGGCTGTCGGGGGTGCAGGCGCCCAGGAGTAGCAGTCCGGCCACGGGGGCCAATATGTTCAGTTTTAGCATAACTCTTGTATCGATAACATAAAATTGCAGCAAGAACTTTTGTTACACAAGGCAAAGCGCCAAAAAGAATAAATTTATACTTTAAAGTATACTAAATGATCCCTGAAAAACGTGTGACTTAAGGAGCTGTAGCTGTTTGCTGCGCTGCAAAATTAGGCGGGTATGGCAAGGGGAGATGCGGCACCATTGGAACAATTAACGCCAAAACATGTGTTGCCTTACCGAACTCATTAACAGAAAGCTTAATCAAAACTTATGGTAAGAGTGTTTTTAACTGCCCTAACCCTCGGAATCCTTTCATTCACTATAGCTACTCCGGAAACAGCGCCTGCCACAGCAGCAAAGCCTGCCGCAGCGGCAACCGTTGTGGATGCAGCGGAAGTCGCGGCGCTAAAAGAAGCCGCCTTCGATAACCACGTGCAGCAGCTCTATACTGCCGCCGGCTTAAAGGCCAAAGGCTTGTCCTACGATGTCTTTGAGAAGGCTGTGATCGGTTTCCAGAACTTCCAGCGCCTGCACCTGGCCTCTTCCGATAAATCTATCCTCTCTATCGTGGATTTCACAAAATCCAGCTCCAAGAAGCGCCTCTGGGTGATCGATCTGAACGCTAAAAAAGTGCTCTTCAACTCGCTGGTAGCCCATGGCCGTAACACAGGACAGGACAAAGCCATGCAGTTCTCCAACTCGTCGGGCTCTTACATGAGCAGCCTGGGCTTTTACCTGACCGATGCCACCTATTACGGCAAGCACGGGCTGTCGCTGCGCCTAAACGGCATGGACGAGGGGTTTAACACGAATGCTATGGAGCGCGCCATTGTGGTGCACGGCGCCGACTATGTGAGTGATGCGTTTGTGAAGCAGTACGGCCGGCTTGGTCGTAGCCTGGGCTGCCCGTCGGTGCCAAAGGAGATATCCAAGGATGTGATTGAGGCAATAAAAGATAAAACCGTGCTCTATATTCACGGCAACGACCGCAAGTATACTTCCCGTTACCTGAACAATACCAAGGCCATAGAGTTTTATGCCGCCCAAGCCGGGGCAGACGCTGTTTCTATCTAGTCTGGCCTGAGCCTTACCATAAAAACGCCCCCTGCTTTAAGCAAAGCAGGGGGCGTTTTCTTTTTTATACTTGTGCAATTTAAGCTTGGTCTTTTGTGGTTTTAATCAGGTTGATGCCTGCAAAGAAAAAGATGAGGCCTACCACAAACGGAACGGCAGAGGTATACTTACCCACTACGCCGCCATCTCCTCCCATAACAAAGGCATAGGCACCCCAAATGATACCCGCTATACCCAGTACAGTCAGGATGGTGCCAAATGTTCTTTTCTGGTTCATAGTTCTTTAAGTTAGTTATACTTTGCCGGGGCTTGTGCCGCAGCAGGTGTTTTTACGGGAGCCGCGCAATAAAGTATAAATTTTCAGGAATATATCTTTTCCCAAGTGCCTGTGCCGCAAAGCCTGCGTGTAGGGCTGCGGCACAGGCACAACCAGCAAGGCTGCTTCCACGTTTCCCATGTACTGCGGCGCAACCTAAGCAGCAGGACCACAATAGCTTATTTTAACATGAGAGGAGTCATTAAATTTATCATAGCCCTGCTGGTGGCTGCTGTATCGCTGGTTACCTACTGGTGCAGCTCCGAAACCAACGACTTTACCGGGGAGGAGCAGCGCGTGGACATGACCGTGGAGCAGGAAATAGCCCTGGGGCTGCAGGCGGCGCCCCAAATGGCAGAACAGTACGGCGGCCTGCACCCCGACCAGCAGGCGGCCCAGGAGGTAAAGGCCATTGGGCAGCGGCTGGTGCAGCATACCCGCGTAAGCGACACACCCTATCAGTTCGACTTCCATTTACTGGCCGATGAGCAAACCGTAAACGCCTTTGCCCTGCCGGGCGGGCAAGTCTTTATTACCGCAGGCCTGTTGGGCAGGCTAGAGTCGGAGGGGCAGCTGGCGGGGGTGCTGGCGCATGAGATTGGACATGTGGTGGCGCGGCACTCGGCGCAGCAGCTGGCCAAGGCCAAGCTAACGCAAGGCCTTACCGGCGCGGCAGCCATCGCTACCTACGACCCCGATAACCCAGCCAGCCAGTCCGGGGCGGCGGTGGCGGCCATGATCGGACAGTTGGTAAACATGAACTATGGCCGCGAAGACGAGCTGGAGTCGGATAAGCTGGCGGTGCAGTTAACCGGGGCTGCTGGGTATGACCCCCGGTCCATGATCCGGGTGATGGAGATACTGGAAGAGGCCAGCGGAGGCAGCAGCCGCGGGCCAGACTTTCTGCAGACGCACCCCAACCCCGGCAACCGCATCGCTAAAATAGAGGCGGCTATAGAGCAAGAATACCCCAAAGGGCTGCCCGAGGGCTTAACCCATTAAAAGCTGGCTACCACCAAGGCACCGGCACATCATGACAAACGCAACAGTAAGAAAGTACATGGACCCGAACCGGCACAACAACCTGCTTTTTGTGTTAAACCCAATTGCAGGCGATATTGAGAAAGAAGATTTGAAAGAAGATATTGACGGTATCTGCTCGGAGCATACCATCAACTACGAGATTTTTACGACTACCGGAGAAAACGACAAGCAGGAACTGGAAAGGCGCCTCCGGCAAAAAAAGTACGATGCCGTGTACGCTATCGGTGGAGACGGCACGGTTAGCCTGGTGGCCTCAGTGCTGATCGGAACAGACACGCCGCTGGGCATTATCCCGCTAGGCTCCGGCAACGGGTTGTCAAAAGACCTGGACATCCCGCAGGACACTGAGGAGGCAATGCAGCTGATCGCCCACCACGTGGTCCGCAGCATCGATACCATTACCCTGAACGGCAAGCGCTCCATACACCTCAGCGACCTGGGATTCAATGCCTTGGTGGTAAAGCGCTTTAGCGAAGGCGATACCCGTGGCTCCGGCTCTTATGCCTGGATTGCCCTGCAGGAGTACCTGGGCTACGAGCCAAAACACTACCGCATTGAAACCGACGCCGACACCTTTGAGGGAAAAGCCTTTATGGTGACGGTGGCCAATGCCAATGCCTGGGGCTCCAACGCCAGCATCAACCCCGACGGCATCCTGAACGACGGCAGGTTTGAGATTTGCCTCATAGAGCCGTTCCCCAAAGCCGCCAGCCTGGGCATCCTTTACAAACTCTACACTGATAGCATCGATACCAGCGTGTATACTAAAATTCTGAAGTGCCGGAAAGCCACTATTTACAACCCGGACCGCGAGGTGATGCACATTGACGGCGAGCCGGTGGAGACGGCGGAGAAAATTGAAGTGGAAATGCACCCCAAGAGCCTCAAAGTCATACTTCCGGTGCCGGAAACAGATCATTGACACTCCCACGTCTAAAGACTGTGGGATTCTTGGGCTACCCGACCATTGCCGTTGTATTGGACACCATCGGTGTCTGACTCCCAAGCTGACAGCGTATGCCCTACG
>NZ_VFRQ01000013.1 GCF_006385705.1 Pontibacter mangrovi
CCGCTAGCGTTCATCCTGAGCCAGGATCAAACTCTCCATTGTAAGAATTATTTCCTGTGTTTTAAAAACACAAATGTGTCTGTCCGACCCCGGCTTTCCTAAAATCTCACCCTCTTTGCAGAGGAGTGATTGACGCAGTATAATTCCTGCGTTTGGATTACCTTAAATTTTCTGTCTCAACTAATCTCTCAAAGAACTTACCGAAAGAGCATTTCTCTCCCGCTTGACCGTGTTACCACGAATATTCTTATAATCTAATTTTAAAACCTTTCTGAGGTGTTTCTCTAAGGGGATGCAAAGGTAGGAGTTATATTTCACTATGCAAGGCCAAGCGCAAGTTTTTTCTTTCTCATTCCTCTAGTTCATGGCAACAAGAGCACGATTAACGAGGCTGAAAGTACTGATACTCATATCTTCACAACTATGTAATCGGCTTTTGCCGCTGCCCCATTTTAGGCAAAAAAACTCATTCTAAGCAGCAGGCCTCAAAACTAGTTTAGCTGTTACGACTTATTCAAAGTGGCCTGCCATTGCTTTGCCTGCCCCCGGCATTGTCTGGTTAAACCATTGAATCAACTCGCTTATCTCAACCTCATGTGGGAAGAAGGAGCTGCCTTGAAATCACCTTATCCTTACCAAAGGCGCAAAACACAACCTGCATCGGTTCCTCATGGCTGCCCCTTGCGCCATTTTATCTCTTGTAGCCTCAACGGGATGGTTCATGTCGAAGTTAATGCGGATAGAGGAAACAATATCCTGTCGGCTGAAGAACTCGACTTCAATTTCTGAGGATTTAATAGCCTCTGCTACGGTCATGTTCATCACAGCTTCCGATCGGACTGCCTCAGGCAGACAAAAGGCTAGGAAAGTGCCTGGGGTGCCGGCCCGCCGGCGGGTTTGGAGCGGTCGGCGGGAAGCGGCACGAACTCCAGGTTATCCGTTGGAGGCAACAGGATCCTTCCCTCCTTCCAGTCTGCTTTGGCCTGCTCTATCCGTTCTTTTCTCGATGACACGAAATTCCACCAGATAAACCGCTCCCCCAACGGCTCCCCTCCGAGCAGCATCAGCGTGGCAGGCTCTTTTGCCGTTATCACGGGATCAGCGCCGTTGTTGAACACAAGCATCTGCCCAACAACATATGTTCGGGAGGCGACCTCTATACTTCCTCGTGCCACATATACGCCACGCTCTGCATGCTCTTTGGGCAAGCCGAAGCGGGCGCCTTTTTCCAGCACCACATGCAGGTAAAACAGCGGAGAGAGGGTCTTCACATCACTCCGCAGCCCATAAGCATCTCCGGCAATTAACCGCATCCAAACGCCGGTATCCGTATAAACGGGCAGCCGCTCCGGTTTATAGTTTTCAAAAGAGGGGGCTGTTTCTTCGTCTTTCTCCGGCAGGGCCACCCAGGTCTGTATCATCTCCAGGTTGCCACCGGCCAGGGCAGCCGGGTCCTCGAAACGTTCCGAGTGGGCAATGCCGCTACCGGCCGTCATCCAATTCACCTCGCCGGGACGAATGATCTGCTCTACTCCCAGGCTATCGCGGTGCGTTACCTGGCCACCAAACAAATAACTTACCGTCGATAAGCCGATGTGGGGATGCGGCAGCACATCCAGGGTATGGCTGGGGTCTGGCTTATGGTCTACCGGACCGGCGTGATCCATGAAAATGAAGGGGCCAACCATCCGGCGCAGGCGAAAGGGAAGTATGCGCCGCACGTCCATACCGGGCGCGAGCGCTGCTTTACGGGCTTCAATCACAATGTCCAGCATGTTGGTATATTTTCGGTTTACTTTCTACAACGTATGAGGCAACAGAAAGATAAACTTAGAATTACAAAGCTGCATTTCTGACGCTGCCCCCTGCCCTGGCGAAGTAGTTTGGGAAAGTATGGTACTCGGTACCGAGCGCATCCTCTGAAAACCCTATCATAATGCGAGGAGGAATGTCAGGCCACAAGCATTTTATGTAGCCAAAGAAGAGCGTTTCTTTTTCCTGTCAGCGGCGCAGTAGACTGCAGGTAAACGCAATTTCAGTTCAATAGCTAAGGCTGGGGCAGCCACAGGTGCCACCCCATTCACCTTAACACAAACAACAATTTCACGGTTAGCCTGGCGGCTACTGGTTCAATTGAATGAAGTAAAGCCGGGCTAAACCCGGCTTTACGCAATTAGGGGATATCATACTTCATGACCCTGGTCTGGTCTGAGTCGTCCAAAACGGCGGCTACGTACGGTATGCCCACAGCTGAGATCTGTAAGTCATATTCCCCGACGCCACCACTGATGAGGACCTGACTGGCATTCCAGTTGTTGGTCGCCTCGTTGAAGGTTCTTATATTCAGTCCCGCATCGTCCACGTAGGCAAAAAACAGGCGCCCGTCCGGGTGGACAGCAATGTTAAAGTTGTCGCGCTCGCTGCCTACGTTCACCGGCTCCCCGATCGCGCTCCAGCTCCCGCCGTCATACTTCATTACATAGTTGATGCGCCCGTTGGCGGCATACTCCTGGTAAGCCGCATAGACAGTCCCGTCAGGGGCTACGTCCATGTCTACGCTGATATAGCCATTCTCCCCGTTGGCACTGAACTGCGTTGTCCCTACAGCTGCCCAGGCCCCATTATCCAGTTTGTAAACCGATGGCTTGTTGGCTTCCCCGGTACGCTCCATGATGGCCAGGTACAAGGCTCCGTTCTTGCGCACAAACTTTGTCGCAGAGGTCAGTACGCCGGCAGGCGGATTCGATACCCAGCTTCCGCTGTACCCGTAAATGTTTAGCCCTCTGGAAGGCAGGGTCACCTGTGATCTGTCACTAAAAGCGACATAAGGCGTGTTATCCTCAGCCAGGCCGAGGGAAACATAGTCCGAACGCCCTTCACTGAATTGCGGGCTACCTACTGTCGTCCAGTTACTACCGCTGTAGGCCTGCACCGTCACGGCCTGCTTGCCATCCACATAGTCTTTGTAAGCGACATAGGGCTTGCCGTCCTTGTCGAAGGCCAGGGAAATTTCTTCTGCCTTCTCCTCGGAGAAACCAGTGCTGGCCCCCAGATAGTCCCAGGCAGCGCCGTTAAAAGCCACCACAGCGATTTTTTCATCCTCGCTTGGCACAGACTCCCCGTTGATCGTGCCGTCAATCTGGAAGGCCAGATACGGCAAGTGGGTGGCGGGGTTAATGGCCATCACCAGGCCGTCTGTTCTGGGAACCAGGAAGCCCTCATTGCCGATTACCGACCATACGGGCGCTGTCAGGCGTCCCACCGTTACGGTAAACACATCGGAGTCCTCTCCGTCCACCACCGTATAGGCGACAGGGCTGGTAAAGTCGTTGCTTGCCTCGCCGCTTGTCTGCGCCACGCCATTCACCTGCACCGTAGCGCCTGCAGTGGTTTCATAACGGGCCACCAGCCCGGTGATCTGCGCGTCAGCAGGCACCTCCACGGAAATAGCCGTGCCGTTCACCGTACCCTCGTAATCGTGGAAGAGCACACCCGGGTTATCCGCTGCATAAAACCCATAGGAAATGATGGCTGCCGAACGCACCACCTCGACCGTGTAGTTCTTGGTCGTGTTGTCTTCCGCCGTGATGGTATAGGTAACCGGTGCGGTCAAGTCCACCACGCTTTCGCCACTGACCTGCACTTGGTTGCCAATGGTCACGATGGAACGCTCTGAGCTCGTCTCAAAGGAGGGCACCAATGCCGAAAGTATCGCTGTATTGGGCGCCTTCAGCACGATCTTGTCCCCTGAGATCACGCCTTCCACATCCTCCTCTACACCCTCGTTAAGGCTTGCTGACAGGCTGAAGGAGGCAAATTCCTTCGCCGCATTGGGTTTCACATCCTCTTTGTCTTTACACGAGGAGGCGAGCACTAACAATAGCAGCGCCATCAGGCTGCTTAATTTGAAAAGGTTTTTCATTCGTATTTTTTTAAAGGTTAGATGATTCTTTTGGCATCAGGATCGCTTTGATCTTGGGCTGCTGGACCAGGTATTTTTGCACATCCCGGGCCAGGTCGGCAGCCGTGATTTTGTTGAGCAGCTGCTCATAGTCAGTGAAGTATTCCCAGCCCGCAAGATCATAGTAGAAGTGGCGGCGAAGCTCGCCGCTCCAGAAGGTGTTGCGGTTAATGTCCTTTTTGCGCTCTTCGAGAAGCTGCTTTTTAATCCGCACGAGCTCCTCTTCAAAATAGGCCGGATCCGCGGCGGCCCGGGCGATTTCCTTTTCCACCTGCCCTACGAGAAACTCCACATTCTCCGGGGCGCAGGTGAAGGCTATGCGAACGCGGTAGAGCGGAGCGGGCTTCACAGTCGAGGAGGAGGCCACGCCCACCCCGTATACCCCGCCGTTTTCCTCGCGCAGGTTCACGCGCAGCTTGGCTTTCAGGACTTCCTCAAGCAGCTGCTGGCGCAGCATGTAAGGATAGGTGAACTCAAAGTCATTTCCCTGGTAAAAGATGTTTACCTGGCTTTTTTGGGCCTCGCCGGCATGCTCCACGAGCGAAGCCTCTTCCTGCCTTACCTCCGGGCCCTGGTACACATAATCGGTGCGTACTTCCTTGGCAGGCAAAGAGGCCAGGTACTGCTCGACAAAAGGTTTGATCTGTTCAGGCTTGACATTGCCCAGTATGATAAAGGTAAAGCCCCTGGCTGAGCCAAAGCGCTCCTTGTATACCGCCACCACATCCTCGTAGCGCAGCTGCTGCCGCACCCGCTCCGGCGTGAGCGCAGCTGTCACATAGCTCTCGCCGTTGAGCAGCGTGGTCAGCGCCCGGCCATAGGCATAGGAGGGGCTAAGGAGGGAATTCTCAATCGACTCAATCGCCCGCTGTTTCGTCGTCACAAAGGTGGTGGAATCAGCATTCGGGGCCATCCACTTCAGGTACAGAAGCTGGAACATGGATTCTGTGTCCCGTGTGTCGGCGCTGGCGGCGAGCCCCTCCCGGCTCTGGGCAATCACCATGGTCGCAGAGGCCGTGTTGCCGGCCAGAAAACGGCTCAAGCCACTGCGGCTAAAGGCCCCGGCCCCGCTTAAGCCAATGACAGACTTGGCAAACATGCCTGTTACGTACCTGGCAGAGTCCAGCGCATAGAGCCCCCCTTGCCGGAAACCCGACAAGATGATGCGGTCATGGTCAAAATGAGTTGGTTTAAGCACCACGCGCGCACCATTCGAGAGCTGCCATACCGTTGCGTCTATCGCTTCGATGCGCTGCTCTGCTATGACTTTGCCAGGAGTTGGAAGCGTTGGCAGCAACCGGTCCGGGATGGCCTCGGCGTTTTCCCAGGGCAGCACCCGCTGGGCCCTGGCCTGGCCGATCCAGCTTTTAAGCTCCTGCTCGCCGGGGACCTGGATGCTGTCATTCTTAGGAGCCGTCAGCAGCAGCACCACGTTTTCCTCGCCCTGCAGCGACGCAATGTAGCGCATGACAGCAAGTGAGTCCACCTGGGGCACGGCGGCCCGCGCCAGCGCCAGTTCCGCCTGGCGGCTTACCATGGCATGGCCATCGTAAAAGTTGGACTTGATATCGCTTAAAAAGGTCCCGGCATCGCTTTTATCCTCCCCTTCGGCGGACTGGATCAGCTGCATCATGTAATTTTTACGCACTTTCTCTATTTCGCTGGGTGTAAACCCGTAACGCATGATGCGCTCTTTCTCCACCACATAGCCTTTGATGCCCTCGGCGATCTTTTCCCGGTAAAGGGAAACACCCCCGGCCAGTGCATCGGTGGTGCCCAGCAGGTTGCTGACCGATAGGCTGCCGCTACGGAAGGGCGTATCCCCTTCAGACACTCTTCTGAAGCGCTCAGCGGAAAGACGGTCAAAAAGCACCCGCATTACATAGGCCTGGTAGGTTTGTTCCGTCGTGATGGCCGCCATGCCCTCCATCTTCTTGAAAAAGCTGAACTCCAGGCTGGTCGCCTCTGCATCCGTCACAATGGCCGTTAGGGTATCCCGGTGTCCGGGCACGTCATAATACAGGCGCTTGGGGGCTTGCTTTGGATTCCGGAGCTTTTTAAAGTTCTTGCGGATGAGCTTCTCAACGTTTTTCACATCCACATCCCCCACGACGGCCACCGCCATCAGGTCAGGCCGGTACCAGTCCTGGTAAAAGGAGACGATGCGCTCCCGTGGGAACGTTTTGAGCACCTCCGTCTTGCCGATAGGCAGACGCTCGGCATAGCGGGAGTTATTCAGCAGGACAGGCAGGTATGCCTTTCGCATGCGGTCAGAGGCTCCTTGCCCCTTGCGCCACTCTTCCAGGACAACGCCCCGCTCCTTTTCAATCTCCAGGCTGTCGTTCAACACGCCCCCTGCCCAGTCAGCCATGATGGTCATGGTCTTTTCCAGCACCTGCTCATTTTCCAGCGGTACCTGGAGCTTGTATACCGTTTCGTCAAAGCTGGTGTGGGCGTTCAGGTCAGACCCGAACTTGACGCCCTGTGCCTCAAGAAAAGTAATCAGCTCATTCTTCTCAAAGTGAGTGGTTCCGTTGAAGGCCATGTGCTCAAGGAAGTGCGCCAGCCCCTGCTGGTCCTCTTCTTCCAGAATAGAGCCGGCCTTGAGGTAAAGACGCACAATGGCCTGCTGCTTGGGCTCTGCATGCGGGTAGATATAATAGGTCAAGCCGTTGCGCAGCGTGCCCTTCACCAGGTTGGGATCCTGTGGTAGTTCCTGCGCAGAGGCAATACAGGTCCATAGTACTGCCAGGAGTACTAGTAATTTACTTCGGTATGATGTCATAGGTATGTTATTTCTTCTTGATTAGCACAAGCTGCTGTTGGAGGTGGTCAGGTCCGGGTAAACCGAGGGTATAGCCCTCGGAGTTAGATTCGATCTTGATAGACAGGCTGTTGTCCAGGGCAGGGTCCAGGTCATTTTCCAGCCAGGCCACCTTGACCGGCACCTCAAAAACCCCGGGCCGAAAAAGCAGGGTACTGCCGCTGTTGAGCACCCGGTAGTCCCGCCCCTCCTGCAGCCCGCTGCCCGGGGTGATGGAATAGGTCACCTCTATCGGGTCAAACTGACGCTTGGCACTCAGGTAAATGTGGTAAGACACCGTGTCCCGCCGGTTATAGCGCACCTCCACCGTGTCCTGGTTATCGACATGGATATGAAAGAAAGGGTGATCAAAGGGCTCTACTTCCTCTTTGTTACAGGCCGCTATCAGCAGGGGCAGGAAGGCTACCAGCACGGTCTTCAGCAAATTTCTCATCGGTTAATTGATTACAGGGTTGGGTTGCATGGCCTTGTTGGCATCCAGCTCCAGGGATGGAATCGGTAAAATAAAGCGGACGCTGGGGTATTCCAGAAAACAGACCGCAGCGCCACAGTCCTCGCCTCTGACCAGATCCTCCCGCCGCCTGGTCAGGTCAAAAAGCCTGTGTCCCTCAAAGGCCAGCTCCTTTCGGCGCTCTACCTTAAGGGCCAGGTAGAGCTGCTCGGCTGTCAGCTCCCCCGGCGCGGCGGCCGAAGGCATGGCCCGCTGCCGGATGCGCTGCAGGTCAGCGAGCGCCGCCTCATACTGCCCCAGGTGCCAGGCGGCTTCTGCCCTGTTTAAAAGGACCTCGGAAAGGCGCACCACTTTGGGGTCTACCGGCCACTCATCCTCCTGCAGGTCCTCAGCCTTTCCGTATTTTAAGGAGTAGTGCCTCCCCCCGCTTTCCCCATAGACCGCACGACGCACATCGGTCGTATCATACAAAGCCCACAGCTGGTCTGAGGCATAGGCCCGAAAAGAGGGGGTTGAGTACACCGCTGCAACGGTACTGGCACTGTAGTCTCTGCTATACAACTGCCATATGACCTCGGAAGCCGGCTGCTGCTCCAGGTACATGGCCTTGTAGCCGGCACTGTCCGTAAGGGTGTAGCGGGATGCCTCGATCACCTTGTCTGCGTATACCTGGGCGTTCTGCCAATCTTCCATGTACAGGTAGACGCGTGAAAGCAGGGCCCAGGCACTGTAGTGGGAAGCTTTATACTGGTTTAAAACAGGGCTGCCCTCCAGCAGCGCCGCCCCCTCCTGCAGGTCTTTGATGACCTGCGCGTAGGTATCCTTCATTGTGGCACGCCTGACCTGCACGTCCGGCCCGGGCGTCTTCAACAGGATGGGGACTCCCCAGTGCTGGGCATCGGACGTGAAGGTATAGTGCTGGGCATACACACGGCTGAGGTCATAGTGGCACAGGGCCCGCATGATCAGTGCCTGCCCCTGTATGGACTCGAGTTCCTGCACGTAAGAAGGCTCAAGCGTCTTGAGTTGGGGAATGGCATTGAGCAGGCTGTTCACATTATCCAGGGCCTCAAAGATGTTGAGCCAGATGTGCCCCACGGCCAGCTCATCGTCTTCGGGGTTGCTTTGAAAATTATGTTCGTTAAACAGAATCAGTTGCCCATCGGAGCTGTTGCCCGTCACCTTCAGGCGCACATCATCGCTGGCAATGTCGGGGTACATCAAAAACTCCCGGCTATAATAATAGGCCATTCGGTTGTAGGCTCCGGCCAGGGCGGCCCGGGCACCGTCCATGTCCTGCAGCAGGATCTCTTTGCCGACCCTGCCGATAGGCTCTTTCTCCAGAAATTCTTTGGTGCACCCGGCGCTCAGCAAGAGCAGCAGTCCTGCGCACAGGCTTCTGTATAAGTTCTTCATAAGGTTATATTCCTAAATTGATCCCGACTGATATAACCCGCTCCACAGGGTAAGGCGAGAAGGAGTTTTTATAGGTATTCCGGTCTGACCTGTTCTTATAAGGCGTCCAGAAGCCGGCGTTATCCAGCTGCACAAAGGCACTGGCCTGCTGCATGAAAAACTTCCCGGCAAGGTCCGACGGCAGGCTGTAGGCCAGGCTGATGTTCTGCAGCCGGAGGTTAGTCTTTTCATGGACAAAACGCGTGGAGTTGCGCATCGAGGACTGGCTAACGCCCCAAATGAGTTTTGGGGTAGTGGCCATGTCCCCCGGCCGCTGCCAGCGGTCCAGCTGGTTCTTAGACTGATTGTCATCCATATAGTAGAGCCCATCGGACTCGGCATTGCGCCGCAGGCTGCTGAAAGCATAGCCACCTACCGTGTAATTGAGCAGCACACTGAGCGAAAAATTCTTATAGCTGACCCGGTTGGTAATACCGCCGAAGAAATCCGGGTTGGCAGAGCCCACCGGTACCCGGTTGTTGACATCATACACCCGGGTCAGGTTACCGGCCGCATCGTACCAAAGGGGGGCGCCGTCCCTGGGGTCCACGCCTGCCCAGCGCACCAGGTACAAGGTGCTGGCATCCCGGCCCACCTGGCGGATGCTCGTCCCAAAGGACTTGTCATTCCCGTTGTAGAGCGCCAGGATCTTGTTGCGGTTATGCGCCAGGTTCACATCCGTGGTCCACTGCAGGTCTCTGTAATTGATGTTGACCGTGGAGAGGGTAAACTCCACACCCGCGTTGCGCACCTTTCCAACGTTGCGGTAGATACGGGTCTGCCCTGACGCCCTGGTCACGTCCACCTTGTCAATCAGGTTCTCTGTGACGTTGCTATACACCTCCCCTTCCAGGTATATTCTGTCCCAGAAGCCGATCCGCACGCCGGTATTGAGCATGTAGGTGGTCTCCCAGCTAAAATCAGGATTTTCCCCGGTGGAGATCACAGCCCCCGGGCTGTTGTCATAAGCATAATTGGCTCCAAAGCTATAGAGCCCCTTGGCCGCATAGTTGCCGATGCGCGAATTACCGTTTGTGCCGTAGCTGGCTTTGAGCTTGAGGAAGTTCACCGTTTTGCTTTTCCAGAAGGGCTCATGGTGGAGGTTCCACGAAGCCCCCGCCGAGGCGAAGTTGGCCCAGCGCACGTCATTCCCGAAGCGGGAGTTGCCGTCCCGCCGGAAATTCACCGTCACGTAATACCGGCGGTCCCAGTTGTAGGTCAGGTTGGAGAACATGGAAAGGGCGCTCTCCTCCTCGGCACTGCTGTTGGCCCGCTGCGTCTCATAGGGCGTATAGGTAATTTCCTTGATCTGGTCGTTGGCAAAGTTATAGCCTGAGCCTGACAGGGAGGTGCGCTGGCCGTCCGAGGCCTCCGTGCCCAAGAGTGCATCCACTTGGTGTTTGCCAAAGGACTTGCTGTAGTTGAGCCGGTTAATGCTGATCCACTTCAAAAAAGTCGTCTGCGCCCTGTCGGCGTAGCCCATCGGGTTTCCTTCCAGGTCCCTGCCCGACCAGTTCTTGCGCGAGGCATACTGATCTTCGCGGATACTGTAAAAATCAATCCCGTTACGGGACGTAAAGTCCAGCCCCTCTGCGATGACCAGCACAGCGCCCATGTTGCCGTTCACGGCAAACGTGTGCTGGTTGTGATCGTTCTGGGCCGCCTCAGCCAGCTTGTTAAACAGCTTGTTGCCTGTCACCGCATCACGCAGGGCAAAATCACCGTTGGCCTGATAGGGATTGATATTAGGTCGCGTGGTATAGTAGTAGTCCCCCGGCGTGAACAGCTTGTTCTTGTTATAGGAGCCCCCCATGCGAAAGTTCAGGTTGAGCCGCTTGCCGATCCGCTGGTCCAGGTTAATGCGGGTAGAGAGACGCTGGGTGCTGTTGGCCAGCATCGTTTTATCTTCCTTGTAGTAACCTGAGGAGATAAAGTACTTGGTCCGCTCATTCCCCCCGGTCAGCGAGAGGTTGTAGTCTGAGGTCTGCCCGGTACGGAAAAAGGCATCATACCAGGAAGTGTTCACCGTGTCGACCTCTCCCCCATAGGGATAGGCCGCCGGGTCCAGCCCGCTGTTGGCATAGGCCTCGCGCGCCAGCTCCCGGAACTCATCGCCGGACAGCACCTGAAACTTTGTATCACTGATATGGTTTATGCCCTTGCGCACACGCACACTTAAACGGTCCTCTCCGCTCTTGCCCCGCTTGGTAGTGATCAAGACCACCCCGTTGGCCCCGTTGGCGCCGTAAATGGAGGTGGCCGCGGCGTCTTTCAGCACGGTGACCGACTCAATGTCACTGGGATTCAGGTAAGAAAGGGGGCTCACGCTCGCGCTCACACCGGGAATCAGGTTGGTGCTCCCCCCCGTGTACACCGGCACCCCGTCCACGATCCAAAGCGGCTCGTTGGAGGCGCTAAAGGAGGCTGCCCCCCGAATACGGGTCTGGTAGCGGGGACGGGCACTGCTCGCGTCATCACTCTGGACCTCAAACCGCAGGCCCGGCACCACCCCTTCCAGGAGCTGGTCCACCCGGTCTGCCGGCCGGTATTTAAGCTTCTCGGCTGTCACAAACTCCACGCTGCCCACCAAATCCTCTTTTCGTTGCTGCGTTCCATAGCCGGTCACCACGACGGACTGCAACTGCACCAGATCGTCCCGCAACTGCACATTGATTTCTTTACGGGCCTTTACAGGCACCTGCTGCGGCAGCTTTCCCATGTAGGAGAAGACCAGCACGGCATCCTCTGAGGAGATGGCAAGCCTGTAGCGGCCCTCTTCATCTGTCACCGTTCCCTTACCGGTTCCTTTCACGGCCACGGTCACCCCGATCAGGGGCACGTTGTCCTCCTCGGCGTACACCTGCCCGCTAACCGTTCTTTCTACCTGCTTTTCCTTGGCTGGCTTGGTCAGGATGATGCGGTTCCCTTTTAATTGGTAGGTGATATGGAGCGAGCCGAACAGCTCGTCAAGGATCAGCGCCAGGGGCTGCCCCTGGTATTGCGTGGACACCTGGGTATCAAGCGGCAAAAGGCTTGGGCTATAGGCAAAATCAACCCCATACTGTTCTTCCAGCGCAGCCAGTAGCTCCTCCAGGCTCACGTTGCCCATGTCCAGGTAAATGGGTTGGCTCAAATGGCTTTGTCCCTGCACGGCCGTTACACTCAGGGAACACCCAAGCATCCATGTTAAGAGTAGACGTTTCATCATATGTCTTCATTACATCCGTTACCACTAAGTATATAGCTATCCCCACTTGCCTGCCAGGTCATGCGCAGCGACAGGGCGATCACATCCAGCACATCCGTCAGTTTTTCCTCCTGAAAGGAGGCTGTCAACAGGCATTGGCCGGCTTTGGGGTCCTGCAACACAATTTCCCGCTTATAGTGCTTGCGCAGCACCCGCAGCACCTGGTCTAGCCGCGTCTGCTCAAACACCAGGCGGCCGCTCCAGACGAGCTGATCGTGCGGCATCAGGGCGTTAAGTGTGATTTCTTCAGCTTGTTTTTTAAACGTGATACTGTGCCCGGCCTGCACGATGGCAGGGGCGCCCAGCGGCTCTCCCTCCGGCGAAAGGGGCTGATACTGTACAGTCCCGGTCACGACAGCCAGGCTCTCCTGCCCTTGCCCGGGATAAGCCTGCAGGTCAAAGCTCGTCCCGACCACCTGCGTGACTGCAGCCTTGCTTTCAATCCGAAAAGGAAGCCGCTTGTCGGGGCGGACCTGAAAAAAGCCCTGGCCCTCCAGCGTCACGCTCCGATGCTCCTTGCCAAAGCCTTCCTTATAGGTAAGGGTACTATGCGCGTTGAGCAGCACCTGTGAGCTATCGGGCAACCAAATCGTTTCTTTTCCATCCGCCACCTGCACGCGGTGTACCTTTGGAGCCATCAGCCACCAGCCCACCAGGAGCAGGGCCAACACAGCAGCGGCTGCAAAGGCAGGTACACGCCATGTTATGCGACTGCTTTTTGCCGGCGCTTCCTTTCTTGTCAGTCGCGGAAGGAGCTCTTCCCAGGAGCGGTTGACATCAATCTGCTGCGCCCACACCGGCGGATGCGGCGACAGGGCGCGCTGATACGCTTGAAACAGGCGTTCGTTCGCAGGCGAGGCCTTCCGCCAGGCCTGCAGGGCCGCCAAGGTTTCAGCATCCGCTTCTCCGGAAAACCAGGCTTCCAGGTAAGCAGGCCACCTCTCTTCTTCAGGTATATGAGTGTTTAGGTCCAATGTATAAGGGTTTCACATAATAGACGCGCGCCTACGCAAAGCGGAGTAAAAAAGTTTTGCTTTTTTTTCACCCCCAGGCGTGGGGGAGCTAAATAGACAAAAAAACCAGCTTTCTTAAGAAACCGAGGCGGTTAAGGGGGGAATGTAAACGAAAATTATTTAAGCAACCAGACGAGCAGAAGCAGCTTTTCAACCAGCGGCAAGAGCTCTTCCCGGATCTTCCGGAGCGCGATCACCCGCTGCTTTTTTACTGTCAGGGGAGAAATTTGAAGGTATGCGGCAATGTCCTCCTTGCTGTAGCCCTCCAGGTAACTCATCTCAAAGATCTGGCGGCACTTGGCAGGCAGTTTGGCAGCAGCCTTTTTGACCATCGGGGTTAGCTGCTCGGACAAGGTACGCTCCTCCTCCTCCTGCGCATCGTGCAGCTCGGGTGTGTGCAGCTCCTGCCTGTACTTTCTGATATAGTCCAGTGCCGTGTGACGGACAGTCTGATATAAATAGGCTGAGGGGGCGGTGACATGTAGCAGCGCGTGGCGATTCTCCCAGATTTTGCAAAACGCCTCCTGCACCAACTGCCCGGCCAGGTCTTTGTCCTGCGTGATGCCTTCGCAGAAAATCACCATTTTAACAAAATGCTCCTTGTAAAAGCCTTCAAACCCTTTCAGGTCTTCCCAAGGCAATATTTTCAGCTGCCTTACCTCTTCAGCCCCAGGCATCGCTGTACTCATAGGTATTCTACTCTTAAATGACGTTTGAAGAATTTATAATACAGCAAAAGCCACGCAAATGCAAAGCCACGAGGTAATTAAATCAAAAAAACCTGACCAGGTACATGGCATCACCGTCTGCCATTCATAAAAATAGTTCTATCTACAGCGAAACCCGGCGCCCCTGTTCCCTTGCCCGCTGTTTAAAAGATATAGCGGCTTTCCCCTTAAGCGAGCGTCGCATGTTTACGGCTGCACCCACCACCAAGCAAGGAGGGCTGAACCTAAAGAAGGCGCCGCTGGTACATGCCAGGGCGCCTTCGCAATAGTAGGCTTTCAAAGCATTGGAACCGGGCCGTCCCAACACCATTCTGACTTTATCACGGGTAGTCTTTCGGCGTCTCCACCGCCAGCACACATAAGGTACCGCCGTGCAGGCTGCCAACTTCCAGCACCCTGTCCTGTATGCCGGTCACCGCGTCCTCGGCCGAGGAAAACGTGGTGACGCCGGATATGGCGGTAATTTTGTAGCTCCCGCACATTCTGTGACCGTGTCATGCATGAACTTGGCAGGGGCTCGGCATCTAAACAGTAATCAGGAAGCCTATCCCCCTACAGTGAAATAAGGCGCTGAGGTGAAACCCGAGCACATAGCATCTCTCCGCTGGAGAAGCGCTGTGTTGCCCGAGGCACCGTGCGACTGAGCCGGGATTTGCCCCCAACCTACCGGTACGCTGCTCCCCCTGACGAAAGCTCCATCCCCCATTGTCTCAGGGCAGCACTTCCAGGATCGGCTCCCCGTCAGCTCCGCTGGGCAGCATGATATCGAGCATGAATGAAAGCGTGGGGGCAATGTCGGTGATGCTTTGTTTCCGGGCAGAGGAGCCGGGCTTTATGCGCCACCCGTACCATAGCAGGGGAACATGCGTGTCATAGTTATAGCCCGTGCCGTGGGTAGTGCCTACCTTGCCGCCGTCCAGCCAGCCTGGCTCCAGCACCAGGAAGACATCGCCGGACCTTTTGTAGTGGTACCCCTTCTGCAGCAGGCGAGGGTTTCCCGCAGGGTAGCCCCGCTGCTGCAGCTCCCCGCCTGTGTACACGGCCATCACCCCGTCCATCTCCCGCAGGAAGCCGGCAAGCTTCTGCTGTACCTCGTGTAAATCCAGGCCGTTTTCCCGTACAACAGCACGGTTGAGGTATACCTGCTGGTTCGTTACATATGCCACCAGGCCCTCTACGCCGTAGGCTTTCCGTAGAAAATCCTCCGCAGGCCCCCTCATGCCTTTCTGGCTGAAATAACCTGCCGGCACCTTCCTGTCAGTCAGGTAGCGGGGCACCTCTGCCGCCGCATGGTCAGCCGTCAGGAACACGGCGTAGGCTCCCTGTCCCACCGTGTGGTCCAGGTAGGCGAGCAGGTGCTCCAGGTCGCGGTCCAGCCGCAGGTACATGTCCTGAACCTCCACTGAACGGGGACCGAAGCTATGCCCCAGGATATCAGTGGAGGAGTAGCTCAGCGCCAGGAGGTCCGGCACCTCGTCCTGCCCCATCCCTTCGCCGGCCACGGCGGCCATTGCCAGCTCCGTCACCATGGTGTTGGCGTAGGGAGTGTAGGTCAGCAGGCCATAGCCCCCGTTCGCCTTCCCCAGTTCCCTGAGGTCATAGGGAAAAACAGCGGACTGCTTTCCCTGAAACACCCGCTCATAGGGCGTCTCGTCAGGGCCTTCATAGGCTGTCAGCGGCAACAGCGTATGCCAGGTGCTGTCCATGTACTGCTGGGGCAGCTGGCGCGCATTAAAATGGTTCACCCACTCAGGCAGCGCCTCCATGTAATAGGTGCTGCTGATGAAGCGGCCCTCTTTGCTGTCAAACCAGTAGGCACCGTCTGCCAGATGCCCTGCGGGCATGATGGCGCCGCGGTCTTTGACGGCAACGCCCACCACCTTGCCCTGGCCGTTGGTGGACAGCTTGAGCGCGTCCGAGATATTGGTGGCCAGCAGGTTCCGGGGCGACCTCTTGCCGGCGCCCGTCTCACTTCCCACTGGCTTCACCAGCGTGTCCTCAGCGCAGTACAAGGCCCGGCCCAGCTCCCGGCTGTACCAGGAGTTGGCCACGATGCCGTGCACGGCAGGCGTCGTGCCGGCATACACCGAAGCGTGGCCCGGCCCTGTCACGGTGGGTACGTAGTTGTAGTGGGTGTTGCGGTTGTAATATCCCTTTGTCATCAGCCGCCGGAAGCCTCCCGCGCCGAACTGCGCGTAAAAGCGCTGCAGGTAATCGGGCCGGAACTGGTCAATGATGATCCCTACGACCAGCTTGGGCCTGTCGGTATAGGAAGATTGGTTTTGGGGTGGGGACGGCAGGCCGGCCACTGGCTGCTGTGAACGGCAGGCCGTCAACAGCAATAGCGCCATTCCGGCTGCCTGAAGAGAATTTCTCATGTACTTGTTTGTTAAACGGCCGCTTCTACGGGCACAAAAGCGGCGCTGCAGGCACTATGGTGCCCGCCATATCAATAAAATTTAAAAAACTTATGTTTAGCACTCGTTGCCGGCACGAGCGCCTTGACACTTGCAGCAGCCTCCACTGGTAAATCAGTTTCAAGGATGTCGGCGCCCCCTGTGAAGATTTCCTGATAAGCCTTTCGGCGCTCCACTGGATTGGAAAGCCTATCATAGGTGGAGGCGGCAGAAATCATGCACATGACGCCCCGTGCGTGCAGCAAGTCATACATTTCCTTGTTTTCAGGCTTGTTCTCTGGCCCGATATAAGCAATCATGTGACTCCATGGCACGCCTGCCCGCTCATACTCTTGCAGTGCCTCCTTCGTTTTGACGAAGGCAGAAAACATTAACTCGGGGTTTCGCTGAAAATAGAATTTGGCTTGAGCGGCGTTGTGAACCGTCACCATCACATGTCCCGCTGCCTTGTGTTTCTCAAGAAGGGCCGCTGTCATCTCCAGGGGCACGTCTTTCTTGTCCAGGTTCAGGATAGTCTTTCCCCTGCTCCACGCGATCACCTCCTCTAAGGTGGGGATACGGTGTTCGGTTATATTCCCCTCACGGTCTTTGAGGCGCAGTTGCTGTAATTCAGCCCAGGTATAGTCCGACACCTTCCCGCTGCCTGTCGTTGTACGGTCTAGCGTGGCATCGTGCATCAGCACGATAACGCTGTCTTTTGTTAAACGCGGATCCACTTCAAAAAAGGCAGGTGTATGGCGCAATGTGTTTTTGAAAGTGGCGAGGCTGTTTTCCGGATACCCCTCTGTCCCGCCACGGTGCCCGCTGATCAGAGGCACGCCCTGCCCGGAAAAGTGGAAGAACTCCCGCAGCGCACCACTGCTCTTCACTCGCAGCGTGTTCAGCTGCGGGCTTCTGTCAACTTTAGAAGCAGCGCAGGAAAAAAACGCAAGGCAAATCCCTATCAACAGCCAGGAAGGTCTCAGTTGCATCATCTATCTCCTTTGGGTAGGCCTACAAATAACTATTAAGCCGCTTTAAGGTCAGCTCTCCCAGGCTATCCAAGGTAAAATGCGTCACCGAGGAGTTATCCAGTTCCAGCTTTCTATAGTGCCTTAGCGGCATTCCGAGCTTATGTGCCAGATACAAACGGTTTACGCCATTATGCGCCACTACCAGCACATTCCCATCAGGGTGCCGTTGAACCAGTTCCCTGAAAAACGCATCGACACGGTTTACGACAGCCCAACCGGTTTCACCGCTTCCCCCGGCGCGGCTCTGGCCCGGGTCCTTCATCCACTCGGACCATAGCCGCTCGTTTTCGGCCATAAACGCTTCTTTTGTTTTACCTTCCCAAGTGCCAAAATCCACTTCAATCAAGCGCGCATCTGTCACCACCTCTTTCCCACCGCTGGCCAGGTGCGCCGTTTGGCTGGCTCGCTGCAGCGGGGAGGCATAAACAGCTACAAAAGGGACGGTTTTCAACTGCTGGCTTACGGCTTCTGCCTGGGCCAGGCCTGTGGCTGTCAAGGGTAAATCTGTGCGCCCGCAATACCTGTTGCCATCGGCATTCCAGGCCGTTTGCCCATGGCGCAATAAGTAAACATTAAGCATAATGATTAGCTGTCTTTAAGTATCCTTTTTCCTGCAAAAGCCCCAGAAAGCTTTTGTAACCCGTTTCATAGCGTTCTTTCATTTCCTCGGTAGGGTGTACTTCTTTGTCTACCTGGGTAAGGGCACCGGTAGCCTCCGTAAGGGAAGAGAAATGCGTTTTGGAGGCAGCCAGTATGGCAGCCCCCACAGCGCCGGTGACATGGCGCATCTTATAAATGGGCCTGCCCAGTACATTACAGCGGATTTTTAGCCACACATCACTGTTGCTGGCTCCTCCGGCCGTATACACAGCCTTCACTTTTTCGGAAGATAACCGTTCAATGAGCTCAAAGGCAAGCCGTTCAAGGTAGGCGACACCCTCCAGGTTTGCCGTAAAACGCATCTCCTCGCTCAGCCCCTCCGGCTCAAAGCCCCTGGCTGTTGGTGCCAGAAAGGGAAAACGTTCCCCTGACTGCCGCAGTGGCCAGGAAAGGTGCCCGGACGGTATCAGACCTGCCGCCTTTCGGTTGAGTTCCTCCAGGCGGGAGGAAAACTCAGCCGATACCCAATCGGCACCCGTGTTACTAGCCCCTCCGGGCATCCACCACCCTTCGGGATGGCGGTGGCTGTATAACCGGCCCTCCGGATCTATGACTTCCTCCTTTGTGACGCCTTTCACAACCAAGGTGGTACCGATGGTTGTATTCCAATCACCCAGTTTCACCGCTCCGGAGGCAATTTGCGAGGCGCAGCCGTCGGTCATGCCGGCCACCACCTGCACGTGCTGAGGCAGGCCCAGCTTACGGGCCAGCGCGGGAAGTATAAGGCCAATAGGCGTTCCTGATGGAACTACTTTTTGCAACCACTCCCGTTTCAGCGGCAGCTGCTCGCAAAGGTAGTCCGGCCACTGGTGGTGCTTGACATCATAGCCTGATTTGAGTGCGTTTGTTGCGTCAGTTATATCAAAGCGGCCGCAAAGTTTGCCAATGATGTAGTCAGCCGCATGCACCCATAGCGCCAGCTTTTGTGCCTGCTCAGGATAATGCTGTACGTACCACACCATTTTAGAAAGCCCGCTGGAGGCATTAAAACCAGTATAGCCGTTGGGCATATACTGTAAGGCAAGTTCACGGCAAATCTCTCCCTCCCTGGCAGAGCGCTTGTCACTGTACATGATGGCATTGTGCAGGGGGGCATGGTGGGTGTCGAGCGGAATAACCGTGCCGGAGGTTGAAGTGACCGATACCGCCTTTACGTCTTGTAAGTTTATCGTCTTAGCGGTATGCTCCAGGAGCGCGCGTAAGGAGCGCAAGCAGGAGTCCCACCACATTTGAGGCGATTGCTCCTCTCTGGATTGGCTGCTAAGGGCAAAAGCTTCCTCGCTGCTTCCCAGCATACTACCTTCCACATCCAGAAGCACGACACGGGCCCCCTGCGTCCCGATGTCTATTCCTAAAAAATAAGGTGCTTTCATACCACCTCCTCTTCTAAAACCCCGCGCCTGAAACTACGGCGTGTCTTTCGCCACTCTTCTAGCTGTGGATCATACTCCTGCTGTGCAGGGTATACCGTCTCAGCTACAGCCGTGTGCCCTTCCTTCCTGCCGATGGCCTGGTTGCAGACCAAGGCGCCGCCTACCACAGAGGCCTGCTCAAAGCCTTCGCGCAGCAGCACTTTTTTATTTAACAAGGTGGCCATAAACTGCCGCAGCATCGGACTCTGCATCCCGCCCCCACAGGCCCACACGTAATCCAGTGTATGGTCCGTTACCTGACACAGGGCATCATAGTTGGCTTTGATGCAGCAGGCGATGTCCCAAAGGGCGGCACGCACAAAACAGGCACGTGTCAGCTCATGCGACACGGGAACATTAAAGGAAAACCCGCCACGGATGACCGGCACTTTCTCGTCTGCGATCAATGAACCCAGCGAGGCAACGCATTGGGAAGCAGGTACTGCGGCGAGCTCACGCTCAATCACCTCATAACTCTCGTTGGGGTAAAATATTTCTTTCAGCCGCTGATAGTTCAGTCCGGTTACCCCGGCGTTTGTCTCCAGTATGAAGCGGTCTTTTTCCACATGACGGTTTGTCCAGGTGCGCTCCTGCGCATCCACTCTGTAGGCGGTCATAATTTTGGTGACAGGCGTAGTCGTACCAGAGACGATCACAATGTCATCAACGGAAGGGCGCGTGCTCTTAATGGCCAGCTGTGTGTCTGCCCCCCCGACCACGACGACTGTCTCAGGTGAAATTTGCAGCCTCCGGGCATATGCGGGCAATACTTTACCCAGAATCGTACCCGAAGCGCGCAGCTCGGGCAATATCCGGCTGTCAAGGCCAAAAGCGGTGCAGAGTTCTTCTGACCAGCTCTTACTGGCCACATCATACAACTGGGTCTCTGAGGCCTGTGAGTGCTCATAACTCTTTACGCCGCTCAGCTGGAACTGCGCCCAATCGCTAATGCTCAGCATGGTCTTGCAGGCGTTGAATAATTCCGGCTGCCGCTCCCGAAGGCCCACTACTTTCAGGGCGGAAAAAAGAGAAGAGGGGTAACGGCCCGTCAGCTGATAGATGCGTTCCTTGTCGGTGAGCATGCTTTCCCACTCGCGCCCCCTGTGGTCGTGGTTTGGGAAGCCGATGAGCGCCCCTCCGTCTTCTGCTAATAAAACCACGCCCTCACGCTGGCTGGATGCCGTTATGGCCTTTATAGACCAACCTGGAAGCTGCTGCAACGCGCGTACAGCCAGCGCAAGGATCTGCTCCCACAACATGGCCGGGTCGAACCAAAGTGCATCGGGGTACCGGGTATCTGTCTCGTAGCGAACACTGTCCCGCTCCACACAGAGCACCTTGCCCTGGGGGGTAGCCACCGCCACGCGCACGTTGCCTGTACCGATGTCTAGGATGAGGTATGCTTCTTGTGTTGCCATGTTGCTTAGCTTTGGAGTGTCAGTATAGATCTATTAACTAACTGCCTGAGGTCTTTCTTGCCTTCCACAAACCACTTCTGAAGGGCACCGTTCATGATATCGGCATGGTGATCCTCCACTTCGAAGGTTGCCCCTGCTATGTGCGGTGTGGCCAGCACGTGCGGCATATGAATGATTTTGTAATCCGTCTCATCCGGTGGTTCATGGTCAAACACATCCAGGATGGCGCCCCGGATCCGCTTGTTCTCCAGCGCGTCCAGCAGGTCCTCCCGTTTCACGACGGCCGCGCGCGCCGTATTGACAAAAATGGCTTCCGGCTTCATGCGCGCTATAAGCGAGGCATCTATCATGTGGGTCGTCTGCGCTGTGACAGGCAGGTGAATGGAAACGATATCACTTGTCTCGAAAAGCTCTTCCAAGGTGGTCTTCCTGTAATCCGGATCCGGTGAGTCCAGGTAGGGATCGTAGAATTGGATAGCGCATGGGTAACAGCGCACCATCTCGGCAATGCGCTGCCCGATCGCCCCGAAACCCACCATTCCGATGGTTTTCCCGGCCAGTTCATTCCCTTTGAACTGCAGGTAGGACGTGTGAGCGCCGGCTTCCCAGTTTTCCCCCTCCAGCCATGCACACCCCGCCATGGTATGACGCAAAAAGGTAATCACATTGGCCACGAACATTTCGGCCACGGCCTGTGCGTTACGGGCCGGCGTATTGAAAACGGGAATGTCTAATGCCGTGGCCGTGGCAACCGCTACATTGGAGGGCGTGCCACGGCAGACACCGATAAACTGCAGGTCGGGGTAGGTCGTAATGACCTGTTCTGTGACCTGATCGTGCTCTGTGATGAGTGCCTCGGCTTTGGTTTGCGCCAGCAGGGCCGTGAGCTCCTGCTCATTGTAGGCACGGCCATGCGGCTTCCAGGGTTTATATATAACTTCTCCAAAAGTCTCCTGCAGTTGCTGTAGCGCTTTTTCATGGTAAGGCGCTGTGATTAAAATCCTCATCTTTCTCTTTCGTTAGTAATCTTGTAAAATGCTTTCCTGAAGGTCCCATGCCAGGCACCCATCCTTAAGGCCTGCACTGCATGCCCTTCAATATATTTCTGCCACAGTGCGTATGGACGTGTTCTGAGCAATGGGCTGCGCTGGTTGGGTTTGGGGAAGTGAAATAAAGCGTGTGAGCACAGCACTTAAAAAATACAATCCAGCCAGGACCCATATAAGCCCTTCCCCGCCGATGGTACCGATCAAGAGGCCCACCAGGGCCGGACCTAAAAACACCGGAAGACCCGCCCCCAGGTTCAGGATGGCCATGGCTGCGCCCTTGTCCTTGCTTACAAGCGAAGGTACCAGCGCCGACAGCGGCACATAACCTGCTAGCAAGGCCCCCCACAGCACCCCTGCCGCCAGCACATACCAGTAGTTTCCTCCCCCCCATTGTGGGCTGTAAAAAAAGGCAAGCGTAGCTAAACCACAGCCAACGCCACCAAACCACATGATCGTGTTGCGCCAACCTAGCCGATCCCCCACAAAGCCGAAGATCAGGTTGAACAGGATGTTTGCCGTGAAAATAGTCCCCCATATCTGCAGCCATTCGGTGGTTGAAAAGCCATGGATGGCCATATAAGAGGGAAGAAAAACGGGGAAGGCAAACTGCGCCGTGGTATTGATGACGCGCACGATGCCGCCCAGCAGTACCTTTGGCTCCTGGCCTACGATAGTCAGGCCCTTTACGAGCTCCTTTGCCCTGGCACCGGCACTTTCCCGCACACGCGGCGCAAACTTGTCTTTGTTGAGCCCAAGCGCGAAAAAGGCCCCCACCCCTACCCAAAAAAGGGAGCTCCACATGGTGTTCAGATACCCTAATGTCACAATAGCCCAGCTGGAGTAGTAGGCACCCAGCACGTTTAGCCCGCCGGTAAACACGAACCAGAACCAGCCCACCGCCCTGCCCAATTTCTGTGCTGGGCAGCGATAGGTGATCCATACCAGGAAAGAATAAGCAAACAACGGATAGCCGAAGCCGCGGACAGCATACGTTACTAGCATAACCGGGTAATTTAAACCGGTCATGCCATAACCAATAAAGCCAACCGTACCCACTACATACAGCACCAGGCCTAGGGCCATCGTTCGTTTTGCCCCATACCCCTGCGCCAGCACGCCAGAAAACCAGGAGGAGATGGCGATGGTAACGCCATAGCTGGTAAATAGCAAAGCAGATTGCTGCATCGAAAGCCCGTGCTCCAGTAAGTAAGGACTGAGCCAGCCCTGCTCCAGGCCATCCCCCATCATAAAGATCAGAATACCTACATACCCCCAGCCCAAACGAATAGGGATACCGGCCTTGTCGGCCAACACGTTACACATTTTGAGAAGTCTTGGCATAGCTGATTCCTTTTCTGGTTATGGACCTATGAATGAACATTTGATAGTACTAAACCTGAAGCGGAGCAAGCCTGCAACACGTCCCTTGTGTGCTCCTTTTCATGTAGTCAGCCCAGTGGCTTACCGCTATAGGTAGCGGTCACGACTACTTTTCAGTTTCCAGCATTAAATCCGCTGAAACAAAGTAATGGTCACTGGGATACTGGTCCCCTTTGTGGTCTTTGATGATCTCAGCCGAGCGGGCGGTACCGCCACCACGGAAGAAAATGAAATCTATTTTTTTGCGTTTGTCCTTTTTGGGATGGTTCTCACCCTGAAACGAGTGTACCGTAAAACCGGCTTCTTCCTCCCCATGGACAGCCGCGTACGAGTCTGTCCACCCCTCCTGGCGGATAATCTGGTACACCGGGTTGTCAATCCCCACATTGAAGTCCCCGGCCAGGAGCTGCACATAGCCGGGGCTGTATTGCTTAATCTCTTCCATCACCATCCTGATCTGCATCTCCCGAGCATGCTGGCTCTCATGGTCCAGGTGCAGGTTCACCACCCTGAAGTCGAGGCCGGATCTCCTGTCTTTCAGGCGTACCCAGTTGACATGCCTTGCCCGGGCCGTGTCCCAGGACATGCTGCCGCCGATGTGCGGCGTGTCAGATAACCAGTAATTGCCGGCCGAGACAAGCGCATAACGCTTTTTGGAAAAGAAAATAGGGTTTTTCGCTATACCGTGATAGCCTTCCTGGTGTGCATCCATTTCCGGCCCTTCGAAACCATAGGAAAAGAAGTCAGGAAAAGCCCGCTTTATATCTTCGTTCTGCACCCGGAGGACTTCCTGCAGGCAAATAATGTCGGCCTGCTGCGCGCCAATCACGTGTAAGCATAGTTTTTTGCGCTCACCCCACCCGAAGCCCTTGGCTTCATCGGCAGGCAGCGCCACACGGATGTTACAAGTCAGCACTTTGTGTGCAGCACCCGCCTTTCCTATCGGGGCAGGCGCGTGGGCATAGAGCGCCTGCGGCAGCATGGGAAGAGCGAGCGCCACTCCCATGCTTTTCACAAAGCCTCTTCTCGAGAAAATAGGTTTCGATGACATGGCTCGGCAAGAAGTTATGAAGTCGCGGAGGCTGTCAGCGCCGGGGCATTGAGGTAGGCGCCCGTCTCCAGCAGTTCAGCCCGTAGCTTTTGCACATCCAGTTTGGAAGGGCGCACGCCGTCTCTGACGGCCAGTTTAGCCGCACGGCCCGCTGCCTCGCCCATGGCCATGCAAGGCGCCATAACCCGGATAGCGGACATGGCCTCATGCGTCGTTGAGATGCAGCGCCCTGCCACCAGCAGGTTTTCCACCTGAAGGGGTACCAGGGAGCGGTAAGGGATATCGTAGCAGTCACCGCACCATTCCAGCGTGCAGCCTCCCCCTTCCGGATGGTGCAGATCCAGCGGGTAGCTGGCCACGGCAATGGCGTCTTCAAACCTGCCACAGCCCATGATATCGTCCCGGTTCATCACGTACTGGCCCACAATGCGCCGTGTTTCGCGAATTCCCAGGAAAGGAGCCGTTTTGCTGAAGTACGATTCCTCGAAGCCTGGCACATAATGCATCAAATAACGATGAATTTCCTTGATCTGCTCACGTCCTTTGATCTCGCCGTGAGACAAGCTCTGCGGGTCCACGCCGTTCACGCCCTGTACGCTTGACATGTTCACCCACACTTCCCCCTGTCTGAGCCCGGTGATGACAATGGTGCGTTCCGTGGGAAGCTTATACCCCTCTGCTTTCGCCTGCTGCATCAGGTTGCGCAGTCCCACCACGATAAACTGCTGATTCTGCCCGAAATACTCATTGGGTATAAAGTCTGTCAAGTAGGTTCTTGGCTCCTCGGTGATGCTATGGCGAAGTTTTTCCGTGTCAACGCCACCCAGGCAGAACATCATGGTAGGAGGCTGCATGCCTCCCTTTTCGTTTCCCTGCTCGGTGGGCACGCCGGCGCGATACGCCACGTCGGCATCGCCCGTAGTGTCAATGACAACTTTGGCGAGAATGACCTCCCGGCCGGCTTTGCTCTCAATCACCACGCCACGCAGCGCATCCCCCTCCATGATCACATCTACACAGAAGGCATACAGGAGCACATCCACGCCACTCTCCACCAGTACTTCCAGGGCAACAGCCTTTACGGCCTCCGGCTCTACCAGCGTAATGCTCATATGCAAGGGGCACGGGCGATGCTCACTGGCAGCCTGCTGCGCAGCCAGCCTGTCGATAAACTTCTGCGGAAGGCCTTTTATGATTTGGTTGCCTTTCTGGCCCAGAAACCCGAGTATGGGCAGACCGATGGTCATATTGCCGCCCACAAAGCTCCTGCTCTCAATAAGCGCCACCTTTAGCCCATCTTCCGCCGCCGCCTGTGCCGCCATGATACCCGAAGGTCCACCGCCTACGACCAACACATCCACCTCTTTTCGCACAGACACCTCTCTTGCAGGTATAGAAATCTTATTATTTACCATCATCAATTTTGAGTTAATAAGTCTTTATCAATTATCGTTCTTTTACTTTTCCTTAAACCTATCAGCCGTTGTTGACGAGCTCCCTGTCTTGGGGGGCAGCTACTTGCTTTGCCGCGCTACGCTCCAGTCTTTTCGTCACAAGCAGGATACCTCCCCCGACGATAAGCAGTACCACCGCAAAACCTCCTAAAATCAGGGTGTCCTCCCTGTCAGTGAAGGCCAATAAAAGCATGAGAATGCCTATGATCATGGTGGACCACCCGCACAAACGGGCCGGAAGAGGAGAAGGGCTTACAGGCAAGGCTTTATGGTGCCGGGCACGGCTGGCAAGAATGCGCTCCCAACCAGCATGCGTTTCCTTGATGGTGCCCTCTGCGATGACCAGCAGCAACAGCGGAAAGGCCGTGCCTATCACAATCTCGGTCATGCGTTCATTAAGCTGCGCCAGCTCTGTGACAGAGGCTAAAAAGGGGATCTCCACAAACCACCCCCCTCGCTGCAAGCCTCCCTTCACCAGCAGGCCAACGGCAATGCTCAGCAGGGTCACGGTCCAGGCCGTGCCCAAGCCGATTTTCCGGGAGAAGAGCCCCCAGATCGTGGGCAACACCAACGGGCCGGTCAGAATAGCCACAGAAGCCAGAATATAGCCTGTATAGGTCCCCATGCGCGGGATAATGAGGGCCCCGGCGATCGCAATACCCCCTAACAGCAGCGTAATGACGCGTCCTACCACCACCAATTCTTTCTCATCTGCTTCCGGACGCAACAGTCGCTGGTAAAATTCTGTTGTGAATGCCCCGGCGAACACATTCAGCTGGGTGGTGACCATGCTTGCCGTAGCAGAGCACATCGCCGCGATCATCAGGCCCAGCATGCCGGCTGGCAGCACGACCTGACAGGCCAGAATATAAGCCTGCTCGGGATCGGCAGCAGGATTAATCAGCCGGTAGGCCATGGGCGGCAGCATCCAGATCAGCGGGCTCACCAAATACAGGATGCCGAACAGGTAAGATGATTTACGGGCATCTTTCTGAGAGGGCACGCAAACAAACCGCTGAATATAGGCCCATTCCCCTCCCATTTTGAAGAAGAACACAAGGCTCCACCCGGCCAGAAACCACCAGGTGAATTCTCCGGAAACAAGCGAAAAGAATCCTTCCGGCGCATTGGACACAAAGTCCTCCGGGCCGCCTACCCGCAGCAGGATGAGCGGCACGACCACGAGCACTGAGACGGTGAGAATAATAAACTGAAGCGCATCGGTCATCAATACAGCCCACAGACCGCCACTGGAGGTGATCAAAATAACCAGCACGGAGATCAGCAGGGAGGCGACGGTCACAGAGAAACGGCCCGTCTCAGGATCAGCCAGGAAGTGATCGGCAGGCAATGGAATAAGGGCGGTCACAATAACGGCCAGCGCGTAGATCGCGCCCCCCATGGTGAAGACACCCACGGTACCTTGCAGCCAGGTATAGAACTGCACGATAGAGCGGCCAAAGCGGGCATCCAGGAAAGCAGCAGCGGAGTCATAACCGAAGCTTTTCCAGCGGGCGGCCAGCACCCATCCCACCAGCATAGAGGCAATACCGATCACGGCAAGGATAGACACGCCAACCATGCCATGTTGATAGGCAATCCCCCCCCAAACCACGAAAGTACCCGCAGAGAAGGTGGTCATAAAAGCAGACAGACCGGAAAGCCACCACGGTGACTGCCCGCCGGCAGCAAACATCTCCTGCGTGGTTTTTAGCCGGGAAAAGATACTGCCCATTACCAGCAACCCGGCCAGGTAAATAACTAAAACGACAAGATCGGTACTGTTCATAGCGTGGTAAGCTGTTAATGGTGAATCTACTGAAAGGCTTGCAGGGAAAGACAGCCACTCCTGTTCTCCCCCTGGTGCTGCGCCGCTCTGCTCTACCTACACGCTGCAAAATGAAGAGACGCACGCTTTCGTAGCACTTTTGGCATCCTGCCTTGCCTGCCTTTATTTTACTAATGTAAACAAATTTAAACTTTATTAACAATAACTTAAGCTAAAATTTAATTTAATTAAAGATATTGAAAGCTTTTTAAACTAAATTCGTTCCGATAACACAGAAACCAAATGCTTTTATCACCCATGCCCTCCCTTCAACTGCACCATCAAACGGGAGAGGCCTAAAAGAAGCGTACCAAGGCAGCTGCATACCCTCTTGCTTAAAAGAGGAAGCCTGGCTTTATTACAGAGCCGGACAACCCCCAGGTGAACCTTCGGATTAGTCAAACAGCGGCTCGGTGAATTGGCTATCCCCATCCACCTCTGTCACATGGCTGCCATCTGCGCGTGGGGCGAAGGTGCGAACCTGCAAGGTCTGCTGCGCGGTATTGAATTTCATCACGCGCATCAGGCCATTTCCGCCGTTCCGGTTCGTGCCGTCATAAGGAGGGTTTTCGCGCGACTGGTAATCGGCCAGGTAAGACTTGATGACATGGCCGTTGTAGGTATCACGCCGAAAGGCTTCACCGGATATATGCCCGCTCAACATCAGGAACACATTGCTGTGCAGCTTCATGCGCTCATAGATCACCTCCCCATGATTGGTGAACGCCGGGGTCAGGCTATTATCCCCCTGGCCTGGTTTTACATTACTCGTAGAGCCGCTAGGCCTGTTCAGGATACTGTGACTTACGACAATGGCTTTGCGGTCTGCATAGCTAGTGAGTACCCCGTCTGCCCAGTCCATCACGGCGCTCTCAATCGAGGCACTGTACTCTTCCTGGCCCGGAGAATTAAACTCTATATACAACACAAGGTAGTCCTGGCCGTTTGCCGTAAACAGGTCATAGTGGTTATCACTGTTATTAGACGAGCCATAGGCACCGCCATACCAGGGGAATTGCTGCATGTGGTTTCGGCCAAAGTACACGCCGTAGCCACTGTTGGTGCCGGGTGAGGCTGGATTCCCCAAAGGTGTCTGGTCGTGATTGCCAACAGCCACCCCATACGGTATGGTATCTGTCTCCAGTTTGTACATCTGTGTTTTCGCCCGCTCCCACTCTACCGCATTATCATCATCCCCATGGTCTACTAAGTCACCCAGGTGCACCACATAGGCAATTTTCTCTGTTTCCCTGTTATCGCGTATCCACTGAATCTGCTGTGAAAACATTTCCATCGTGCCGCCGTGCTTCAGGGAAGTGTAGTACTGCGTATCGGGCAGCACGGCAATGGAAAAGAACGCTTCCCCTTCCTGCTCCTGCTCCTCCTGCACTGCCTGCGAATCCGGGGCACCCTCGGTGTCTTTTTTACAGGCTGTCAGGGCAAGGGCGAAACACAGGGGGTAGAACACGATCCTTACACCGGCTTGTATTTTACTTTGGAACGGGAAGCGCGAAAGGTTTTTCATGGTAACATGGTTATAGTAAAAGGAAACTTGCCGCGTGAAACGCAACTGTAACGGGTCTTTGGCTGGAAGCGCCTTGCTGCCTAATCAAATTGAAAGGTAAACGCATCATAGTCGGCGTTCCGCCAGGCTAGGTGCTGTGTGGAGGGGGAGAGGGCAAAGAAAGGGGAAAACGTCTTTACCGCCACTGTCTTTCCATCGGGCAGGAACTCCAGGATGCGCAGCCAGCCGTCGCCGCCGTTGCCATAATGCCCGCCCCCCATCGCCTGTGCGTTAAAGGTCATCTGGTGCACTGTTTTCCCGGCCGCGTTTTTATCGGTGCGGTAGGCGACGTGCTTACGGGCATTGTCCTTCCCCCCAATGTGACCGGATATAACCAACTCGATGTTTTTAGAGCCCTTTACAAGCTTTTCCCACACTGCCTGACCGGGATTAGCATCTTCCAGGTCGTAGGACATGCTTTCGATGTGCTGATTTTTGTAATTCAGGTAAGCATGCGTCAGCAGCACCACGGTATGGCTTTTATAGGCATCCTTTGCCACTACTTCGCCAGCCCAGGACAGGACCGTATCGCGTGGCGCAAATTCCAGCGACAGGAACAGAAACTTCTTCCCGGTGGGGGCCACCCATTCGTAAGCCGCGTTTTCAAGGCTATGCTCACCATACACATTGGTAAACACCTCGCGCAGCAGCTTCTTGTTCTCCCTGTTTTTCTCGGCGTAAAAGTAGTCGGGGAAGTGCGTGGTTTTAGGCTTATGGGTATAACTAAAAATGTTATAGTCATGATTCCCGGTCGCCGTCACGTAGGGCAGCACGCCATCCAGCTTCTGGAAGGCGCCTGACACATACTCCCACTGCTGTCTGCCCGTCTGATCCATCTTTCTGCCGTCCGGGTTGATAATATCGTCATGCTCCACCAAATCACCAGTGCATAGCACCATCCCAATATGGAGGCTGTCCTTGCGTGCCACCACCCAGTTCATCATCACGTCCAATAGGGGCTGATTGCGCTCAAACTTCACATAGTTCTGCAAATCCGGCAAAATAACCATCGTATAGGATGCCTCTGAGGCCAAGGCTGGCTGGCGGAACGCTTCCACTCCCTGGGCAAAGCCTGAAAAAGCGAGAAGCAGGAGCAGGAATGCACTTCCAACTCCCCTCCTCAGGTTCTGACGACACTGATGATAAGTTAGGAGAAAACTGCGCATGCTTAATAGTTCGGGTTCTGCTTTAGGTTCTCATTGATGATAATCTCTTTCGAAGGGATCGGGAACAGGTACTGCCGGTCTTTGTCGAAATTGCGCTCTACCAGCACCTTTACTGTACCCGCACTGTGCAAGGCGGAAAAGTCCGGCAGCCAGTTCTCATCTACTTCAGGGGCCTGTGAATAGAACCAAAGGTCCTGGTCCACTACCCTGTCCTTTAGATCATTCGGATCCAATACCCCGTAAATGGGGCGTGTCAGGGCCTTCTCTGCCAGGCGCCATCGCAGCAGGTCATCAAACCTCCTGTTCTCCCAGGCAAACTCAATCCGCCTTTCATTGCGCAGCTCCTTTCTCAGCTGCTCTGGGCTAGTCGTGGTCAGTGCCGGATAAGCCGCCGTATTGGTCACGTCCACTTCATATGCCCTGGCCCTTACCGCATTGATGGCATCCAGCACAGAGCCATCGATTTCATCAAGCTCAATCTTGGCCTCGGCATACATCAACAGCACATCCGCATAACGCATGATCCTGATATCGAAGTCGGTCTCGTTGTTATCAGACCAGTCTTTGTCCACTCCCTTCTTCAGTGTCAGCCCGTTATAGGAGGCATAGGTATCCACGCTTCTGGTATCTTTGTTTGTCACCTTCTTGCCCGTCTCCACATTCAGCACTTTTGTAGCGTAGGGGTTTGGATCATAGATTACCCCCAGGTGCTCGGTGCCAAACTCCACAATGGTCATGGCACAGCGGGGGTCCCGGTTTTTAAATGGCTCCCGCGGGTCAAACAGCGGCGATTCATCTATCGGCAAGCCATCGGTGCAGGGGTATGCACAGAAAAGATCCCAGGAAGGCTGCGCCACAGAACTACCGCCCGGGGTACGGGTGTAGAAGTTTTTAGCTGTCCAGGAGGAACCCAGCTCAAAGGAGCGCGGCAGCGCGAAGATGGTCTCCGGGGAGTTTCTTGTTTTGGAGAGGAAGTACTCATCGTACTTCGGGTGAAGCGTATACACCTGCAGGTCCATACAGGCCTTGGCAGCATCTCGGGCAACACCCCAGTCCCCCATGTACAGGGCAGCCCTTGCCTTAAAGGCCATGGCCGCTCCTTTGGTGGCACGCTTCAGGTCGCTGCTGCCATAGCTGACCGGCAGACTTTCGATTGCCAGGTCAAAGTCCTGGTAGGCCTGGCGCAAGATCACCTCTTTATCCGTGCGCCCCAGCTTAAAGGCCTCCTCAATGTCAAGGTAACCGGTATAAAACGGTACATCACCATAATAGAAAATCAGGCGGGAGTAAAACACGGCGCGCATAAAGTGGGCTTCCCCTGCCAGCTGTTTTATTTTCGCCTCTGAAACCTTCCCCGCTGCCTTGTCCAGGCTATTGATAATGGTGTTGGCCCTGGTGATCCCCTTGTACGTGCTGAGCCACAGATCCTCTGACCTGGACCACTCACTGTTGATGGATCCCGCCGGGAAAGCGTCGATTGCCTGGCGCTGGGTCCAGTTGTCACTCATACGCTCTGTGGTGTAGTTGGTCTCAAAGTCCCAGAGGTAGGTTCTATACAAGTCATTCAGGGCCAGGGTGATTTCTGTTTCATCCGCATACCAATTCTCTGAAGAGCCTTCGGACAGGGGATTTACGTCCAGTTTTGCACACCCGAGCAGAAGCGGCAGAAGTGCGATCACAGCTATAAGCTTTTTCATCTGATTTTTTTTAGAATTTAACAGATACTCCGAAGTTGAAAGTCTGGCTGATGTAGGTGTTGTAGGACACTTCCGGGTCCCACCCTTTCGGGTAGTCACTGATAGAGAACAGGTCAGAGGCAGAGGCAAATACCCGCACCTGCTCCATTTTCACTCTTGACGTCAGGGCACCAGGAAGCGTATAACCCAGCATGATGTTTTTCAGGCGGAAATATCCCCCGTCAAAAAGCCAATAATCAGACATTTCGTAGTTATTGTTTTCAGCACCGGTATAAGACAGCCTCGGGTAACGGGCCTTCAGGTTCTCCTCATCCGTGTTATAGTGGCTCCAGTAATTGCCATCGATCAAGGCAGGCGGATTGGTCCAGGCCGAGAAGAACGGCTTGACCATCTGCTCAGTCAGCCTGCTCTTCTGCTTTCCCACCCCTTGAAAAGCCACCAACAGGTCAAACCCCTTGTAGTTGGCACTCAGGTTCCCGCCATACAGGTAGCGAGGCAATGAGCCTCCCAGCAGCACCCGGTCGTAGTCTGGCGTTATCTTGCCGTCGGGCTCTCCGTCGGGTCCGCTGATGTCCACATACTTCACATCACCGGGCTTGACAGAGTTATAAAGCTTGGGGGAGTTTCTTACATCTTCCTCCGATTGGTAAAGCCCGTCTGAGAGATAACCATACCACTCTTTGTACTGGCTTCCCTCTCTTGTCACCTGCGAGCCGTCAAACACGATGCCTCCCAGATCCCCCATCGTAGACCTGGCGTCAGACAGGTTAAGCGAGGCAGAGTACCCCAGCTCTCCGATATTATCGCGCCAGGTTAGCTGGGCATCCCAGCCTTTGGTCGTCATAATGCCCGTGTTCTGCTGCGGGTTCTCAAACCCCATGTAGTCTGGAATCTCCAGTTCCAGCAGCATGTCCTTGGTGCGCTTTTCAAAGTAGTCTCCTGTAAGCGTCAGCCTGTTGTTAAAGAAGTAGGCGTCAAATCCGACGTCAACGGTTTCCGTCGTCTCCCAGGTAATATCCTGAATAGCGTAGGCATACTGGGCGGCTGTGGTAGCCGAGACTACCGCATCGCCGCGGTAAAAAAGCGAGTTGGAGTAGCCGATGGAAGCCTGATAAGGGTAGTTACCGATGCGCTCGTTCCCCAGTTGCCCCCATGAGCCTCTGAGCTTCAGGTATGACAGCACAGCGCCTTTGGGCATGAAGGATTCTTCTGTCACGACCCAACCGGCGGAAACAGAAGGGAAAGCCCCCCAGCGGTAGTCCGGGTGCAGGCGGGAAGAGCCGTCGTAGCGAAGGTTAGCCTGTAGCAGGTACTTATCCTTGTAATCATAGAGCATACGGCCAAAATAGGAGCGGTAGGCTGTCTCCCAGGCATTACCCGTGTTTTTCATGTAGTCAAGCGGGCCCAGGTCCAGGTAAGGGAAGTTTGAGAGGGTGTAGTTCTCAGCCTGTGCGTTGAGCACCTCATTGAAGGCGTAAAAGTCCTCGTAACCTGCCAGCAGATTAAAAGAATGGTCACTAAGCTGCTTTTTGTAATTCGCCAGCAACTGCTTTGTGACTGTCTTGCCGTCTTGCCTCCCCTCATACAGGGAAGTAGCGGTATAGCCTGAAATATAGCCCGCCTGCAGCGTCGGGTCCTCGGCGGCATAATACGGAATCTGTTTTCTAAATTCCTTTCCCTTTGTCGCATAGATGGAAGGAGACACCACCCCTGTAAAGATCAGGTTCTCGATCGGCTCATACTCCAGGGAAACCCTGCCATTCATCTTGTTCACCCAGGTATTCTCAAATCCCCCGTGATGCAGGGCCGCATACACGTTGCTCCCGTTCTGCCCTTCTGCGATTCTACCGTCATTCCATTGGGCCGCAAAGACAGCCGGATAACGCTGCGCATCCCAGATGGGGTTGACGACAGGGGCCTTCTTCAGGTTATAGTTGTAGGAAAAATCAATATTTGCCCGAAGCTGATCTGAAAACTCGATGCCGTTGTTGACCCGCGCCATCACCCGCTCAAACGATTTATGATCGTAAAGCGCTTCCACTTTTTCATAGTTTAGCGAGGCCAGTGACTTGATCTTACCGGTGCCTCCCGATAATGTCAGGCTATGGCTGCTACGAGGCGCATAGTCTTTGACAATCATACCCACCCAGTCTGTCACCGGGTATTGGTCCGGGTTGTCCCGGTTATAGGCCAACCAGTTCTCCACATCGTCTTTTGGGTAAAGGCTATACTCTTCCCCCGGCTTGTTGCCGGCATCATTCCAGGTAAACTCATTGATCATTTCCAGGTAGCGCTGAGGCCCCACGGTCTGAGGGAAAGCAGTGGGTCTGTCAAAGCCAAAGGTCGCCCTGTACTCCAGGTTCGTCTTGTTTGACTTGGCCCGCTTGGTGGTAATCAGCACCACACCGGCCGCGGCCCTGGCACCGTAGATGGAGGCGGAAGCGGCATCTTTCAGCACCGAGATATCCTCTATATCGGCGGCATTCACATCATTCATGCTACTCACCGGCACGCCGTCCACAATCACCAAAGGGTCACTATCCCCAATGGTCGTGATCCCCCGCACCCGCACAGTAGCCGAGGCACCCGGTTCACTGTTTGACCTGGTTACCATAACCCCGGGCATGGTCCCCTGAAGCGCCTGGGTAAGCTGCGTTGCATTGCGCTTGGACACCTCCTCCCCATCAAGTGTAGCGATGGCGCCGGTAACATCCTTTTTCTTTGCCACACCGTAGCCGATGGCGACAACCTCCCCCAGGGCAAATGACTCGCTCTCCAGCACCACGTCGATGGAAGCCCTGTTCCCGATCTTTATTTCCTGGTTTTTCATACCCAGATAAGTAAAGACCAGCGTGGCGTCCGAAGGCACCTGCTCGAAGGTGTACACGCCCTGCTCATTGGTGATCGCATGACCTGCGCCCCCTTTTACAACGACAGCAACCCCGGGGAGCGGGTCACCCAAATCATCAACAACCTTTCCAGATAGCTGAATTTGCTGTTGGGCCAAGGCACTGCCTGCTGACAGCAGGCAGATCAGCAACATGATGTAGATCCTCTTTATCATATGGAATAGTATTAATGTTAGCGTATGTTTAATCTTAATTCACCGGAACATTCCCTACATCTTCTCACCCCCTGCCTGGGCTACACCTCTCCTACCGCACAACCCGCTATCCTCGAACCACACAGGCCAAAAGCCGCTTTTCCACCTGCACCCATTGACCTAGCCAACACAGGGGTTATCTATTTAACTTAGCCAGCCCGAGCAACCGGATTTTGGTTGCTTAATCTGAAAGTGAGGAATTACTCTCCACCGCTGTATCAAAGAAAATAACTTTAAATTAAATAAACAAAATAAAAGGTAATTTAAATTATTTTAAATCTTTTGAAACCATAATTCAAGCTTAACAGCACCCATAGAATCATATTTTGTGTGAAACAAGGGTTAAATCATGATTTACTTACCTTTCATACTCTTTACCTCAAAAGTATTAAATGCTTTTTTTAACTTTGCGATAGTTGCTATTAAGAAAATATTAATAGATAGAGAGACTCTTAATCTGAAGATAATCCCGAATAAGATGATAAACATAACGGAAAGACATCAGCTGATACTGCAAAGACTGCAGGAGGAAGGCCGCGTTAGCATTCAGGAATTAAGCGATATGCTGGAGGTATCAGGTGTCACCATCCGAAAGGACCTAAAGTTACTTGAGGATAAGAACCTTTTATTCCGAACAAGGGGAGGCGCCTCTATCCACAACCCTTATACGATTGAGCGCCCTATAAATGAAAAAGAGCTCATCCATGCAGATGAGAAGCAAAAGATCGCAAAGGCTGCCCTCACCTTGATCAGAGACAACGACTCCATTATCATTGGCTCTGGCACAACTGTCTTTCAACTGGCCCGTTGCCTGCACCCCGCTTCGCATCTCACCGTCATTACACCTGCTGTTAAGGTAACACTGGAGCTTTCCACCAGACCCAATGTGGAAGTCCTTCAGCTAGGGGGACTTATCCGGCCCAATTCTTCCTCTGTAGCAGGCTCGCAGGCTGAGCGCACCCTGGAGGGTATATCCTGCGGGATCCTCTTTTTGGGAGTAGACGGCATTGACCTGGACTTTGGCTTATCAATTACGAACCTGGCAGAGGCAAGTCTCAACGAAAAAATGATTGAGTCGGCACAGAAACTGGCGGTGTTGGCAGACAGCACCAAGTTTGGCAGACGAGGCCTTGGAAAGGTCTGCAGCCTGGATCAGGTACATTATATTGTCACAGATAGTGGTGTGCAGCCAAGTGTGGTTGACGCATTGGAAGAACGCGGGATAAAAGTGATTATCGCAAAATAACAGCCTATTATCCCCCTTCCCACCAGCACACCTTGAGGCAAAGGGCCGGTCCGGAAAGCGCATGCCCCAGGCTGGTAGCTTGGCTTCAGTATCCTGTTGTCCTTCCACTTGCCTGGGCATGCGCAAGAGGTAAGCCAACTTCCACGTTACAACAGCCCCACCTTAGTAAGGTACAATCTTTATTACTTGTAAAAGGAAGCTTCATCAATGCATACTTTTATTCATACCTTTCAAGCCAGCTGCTTCTACTTTTGTCTGGAAAGCCCTCATACCCTTTGCCATTAGAATTAACCGTAAGGAGGATAGTTATCAAAACGGTGCTAGTAGGCACTTCCTGGTTAGGTAAGGCAACATACAGTTCAACGTTAAACTCCTGCCTATTGCTAACAGAAGCAGCAGCCTGTGCCCGTTTTTCTGAAGGGGATGCCTGATAGCTTGTAACCGAAGCGCGTATCGCTTATCTTAGGCATGCTATTTACACGAAGAACCAAAGGCAATGCGCTCTACTCCTACCCCCTACCACCATGGCCAGCGATAAGTCCAGCGTGAATATCGGAAAAGTGGCTTTCAGGCGAAAGCCCATGGTGCGCTGGTTCAACCCGCTGCAGCTGCTGGATACGGCGGTTCGGGTAACAGTCTCCTCTGTGTTCAGCACCTATGCCGACAAGCGGGAGTCGTTTGCCACGACTCGCAAGGCGTCTTCCTACGACTACAGCGGCCGCAAGGAACTGTGGCTGGACTACATTGCCGATGTCGGCGACGGCTGGAACCCCACCTACTACACCGCCTACCTGCTGGCGCGGAAAGAGCTGCCCTTCGGTAGCACGGTTACCCGGCGCGGGGACCTGCTGGTAATGGGCGGGGACCAGGTATACCCGACCCCGGCCCGCACAGAGTATCATGACCGGCTGTGGGGACCCTACGAGTGCGCCTTCCCCAAACAGGCCGCGCCGCCAGGCTGCACCGCACCGGAGCCTCACCTTTTTGCCATCCCCGGTAACCACGACTGGTATGACGGGCTCAGCAGTTTCCTCAAGCAGTTCTGCCAGGAGCGTCAGATCGGCGGCTGGTCCACCCGGCAGGAGCGCAGCTACTTTGCCCTGCGATTGACCTCCACCTGTTGGCTGTGGGGGATTGACATCTCCCTTAATGCCGACATCGACAAGCCTCAGCTCGACTACTTTCGGGAGGTGGCCACCGAGCGCATGCAAGAGGGTGACCAGGTCATCCTGTGCACGGCAGAACCCGCCTGGGTACACTGCGAGAAAGCCCTGGCAAAGGAGCGGTACGAGAAACTGGCCTTTTTCAGGAAGCACTGCCTGGAGGATATCATCTACCGGGACCATCATAGGGATACTACCAGGCACCGGTCTCTTAGGCTTGTGCTTGTGCTGGCGGGGGACCTGCACCATTACGCCCGCCATACTCACGTGGCGGAGGGCAAGGCCGATACGCCTTACCTGACGGCCGGGGGAGGCGGCACCTTCCTGCACCCGACCCACCATCTGAAGGACGCGCTGACCTGGCCCGACAAGCACAGCGGCAAAAACGAGCGGTTTGTGCTGGAGGAATGCTTTCCTCCCAGGCAAGTATCCCGGGGCTTACTTTTCCAAAACCTCCTGTTTCCGCTCAAGAATCCGTATTTCTGCCTGTTGCTTGGCCTGTTTTACCTGCTCATGGGCTGGCAGCTTTACAGCGACCATGGCCGCCTCTGGCAAATGGATTGGCCCGGGCTGAAAGATCTGTGGCCCTCGCCCCTGCTTCTGTTGCAGGCACTTGCCGGTAGTCCTTCCACGTTCTTTTTCATCGCGCTCTTAGGCATAGGCTTTGGTCTTTTTGCCGATCGGAAAGCCTCCCGTTACCCCACAGCCTTAGCTATGCTGGGCGGCATGCATGGCCTTCTCCATGCCCTGCTGGCATTGGCGCTCATCTGGCCCGGTGGCTACCTGCTGGCCTCTGTTTCGCCCGGGGGGAACAGCACCTTTACCTTATTGGAATATATGCTCGGCAAGGCAGGAATCGTGTTGCTGCTTCTCGTCGCCGGCACCCTTCTGGGGGGACTCCTCACCGGTATTTACCTGATTTTGATGAACCTGCTTTTAAAGGTGCATGACAGTGAGGCCTTCTCTGCCCTTCGCCACCAGGACCACAAGAACTTCCTGCGCCTGCACATCACCGAGCAGGAAATCACCCTCTATCCTATCGGGGTCAGGAAGGTGCCCCGCAGGTGGAAGAGAACAGCCGGCACGAAGGCCGGGAATTCCTTTTTTGAACCTGCAGCCGCCATGGACGGGCATCAGCCCTTTCTGATAGAGCAGCCGCTGGTTATTCCCTTACAAAAAGGCAAATAATCAAAAACTACGTTTCCCACCTCACCGTGCTGCTGCACCTGCTGGCGCGAAAAGAGTGGAACCAAGTTGAGTCAGGCTTTCTGTAAAAGCCTGGCCGCAGCACTTAGAATGGTCTGAAAAGCCTACATAGGTATTCCCAAAAAGCTTTTTGATTAAACATCCATTAATGAATTAGTCCTGAAACACCACCTATTGGATTATTAGAACTTCTGTTATCTCCTGCGAAATAACCGTTAAGAGATATTCCACCGTCAAAAATTATTTTGCTCATACTCTATTTCTTGATTTGTCAAAGCTGTCGTTTTACACAACGCCCGCTAACGGTCAAGAATAAGTGTAAAGCGGGTTTCGGAGCGACTAGCTTCCAACCTACCACAAAGTTTCTTAGAAGCAAAAGCTCATTTTTTTGCTACTTAGCCGGGGTTACGCTTTTACAAGGCAGGCAGTTCTTTGCTTACTTTTTTCGCTTGTAATGCAGTTGTGTCAATCCCGTATCAAACGTTATTGCTGTAATAAATTCAAGTGTTTGCTCAGGTCTTCCGTCCTTAAAAAGTCTGGTTCCGTTACCTAGTAAAATTGGGATAACCGAAATTATAAACTCATCTACTAAGTCATGTTGCAATAGTTCATTTATAACTTCTGCACCACCATCACAATAAATATTTTTCCCTTTTTTAGACTTTAACCGTTCAACTAGTTGGGTCAGGTCTCCTGTATAGAAATTCGTTCTCCCTACTTGCGGTCTTTCCTTACTTGTTATGACATAAACATCCCGTTGTCCGTTATCGTAATGAGACGGGCCAATTTCTTTCAGCACATAATCATAGGTTTTCCTACCAATAATAATTGTGTCAATTGTGTCTGTAAATTCCGCATAACCATAGTCTTCTCCTTCCTTTTCAACCAATTTTAAGAAACTAAGGTCGTCATTAGGTTTTGCTATGTAGCCGTCTAAACTTGTTGCAATGAAAAGTGATATATCCCGCATTTGCTTTGAGTTTTAGTGTTTCTGCAAAATTACGTTGTACAACCACTTGCACTTTGTAAAAATGCGACAAATTAAAGTAGTGATGGAGAAAGCCCTGTATAACGCTTGATTTCATTGGCAAGATGCGAATGGTCATAATAGCCACATTCAAAGGCTATTTCTAAGAAGCTTTGGTTTTCGCCTGAATTTTTGATGATGCTCAAAGTATTTTGAAAGCGAATAATATTTGAATATTCTTTTGGAGAAATTCCTATGTGCTTTTTAAAGTTTCGCTCAAGTTGTCTTACAGTTATAGAATTTCGTTTTGAAAGTTCGTCAATGCTAATATGCCCTTTTTTTGTATGTATATCATTGATAACAGATTGTAATGAATTGTTTTGGCCTTTTTTTCTGTCGCAAAAAAATTGGTTCAAATAATGGGATGGGTTTTCAAGGATTTTATTAACATTAAATGAATTGGATTTCTCAAATTCGACAGTATGGTTAATCAATTCATTTTGTGAAACATAGTTATAGAAGTTAGCAAAAGTTGCAGGTTTGAGGCAAACCCCTAACAAATGTGTTTTGCTTTCAATAAAACTATCTTTAAATGAAGTCATTGCACCAACCACATAAGTTTTCCCAAATTCTAAAGAAACTGAGCCATTGTCTGTCAAGCAAGTATTGCCCAAATTCATTACGAAGCCTGCACAACCATCAGGAAAAATTCGCTCCCATTGTCTATCAAATTCGTCTCCTTTCAATTCCCAATAGGAATGAATAAAGGAGGATAATTCTTTACACGGTGTTGTTTCTCTATACTTCATTCGTTCTGGGTGTCGCACAAAAGCCACCAACTTTTAAATTAACGCTTTATCATTTTCTATCAACGACACTTTCCTATTTATTGCCCTTATTCTGGAAGTACTTCTTTGCCTGGGCAGCCAGCAACACATGTACCTTCCGCCCCTGCTGGGGCATTTTGGGCCAGGTGATGGGGTGGTAACGGGCAATAAACGCCTAAAGAGGCCTTCTCGCTTAAAAGCTGATGCTGGCCAGCAGCTGACTTGAGATCAGGGTGCCACAGGCGTTCACACCGGTATACAGGGTGGTGTGGTTGTAGCGCCCTTCCAGCTTCAGCTCGCTTTTGTTTGCAAACGGCGAGAGCGCCAGGCCCGCACCGCCGCTCCACCCCACGGCCATTTTGTTGATGTCGGGTAGGTAGTTAAACGCCAGGCTGCTATACTTTCGGTTGCCGCTCTGTGCTAACCGGTAATTAGCATGTGGACCGGCATTTAAAAAGAACTTGCCTTTTCCAGTGGTCGTGTACTTGAACAGGAGCGGTACCCGGACATATTTCATGGCAATACGAATCTCATCAGGGTAAAAGGCGTCCTGCGTAAGAAGCTCCCCCTCGTAGCGGTGGTACTGCAATTCGAGCACAGATGACAGGTGCCTGCCCACGTGGAACTCCCCAAACACCCCGATAGTAGGGTTGATGTATGTTCCGTAGTTGCCCGGTTTGGCTACCAGAACGTCAAGATCCACAGCACTGCTCGCTACACCTGCCGTTACCCCTTTTGTAAAGTATAACTGCGTTTTGTTGCGGTGCTCCACAACAGGCACATCGGGCGTGGCGCAGGTGTTGTAGGCGATAAAGAACCGCGACAGCCCCCTGACGCTGTAGCTATATTGCTTTATGAAGTCAGGGTCGTTGAAGTTGAAGGAAGGGCAACCGGTAAGAGCGACTTTCAGCGCGCCGCTGTACGTTCGTAGCTGCATAGGCTGCAGTTCGCCTCCCTTTTTCTGAAACAGGAAATGAGCCTTGCCAGCCTCATCCGTAAATTTATACAGGCTCACTTCGCTCTCTATCAAATGCTTTAAAAACACCTGCTTGCCCGAAGCTGCCGTTGGCAGGGAGTCTGACACAAAACGTTCATTGCCGTACACCACCACTTTCACATTCTCTGGCCGTAGTTCCTGCCGCACGTCCCCCTGCCGGTCACCTTTGAAATAAAAGAGGTGACTGTTCTTTTTATCGCTGGCCCGCAAAATAGCTGCCTGCACTGTGTCGCCCTGCCATGTGACATAGTAGGAAGGCTTTCTTGACTGCGCCTGAGCAGGAAGAGATGCCGTTAGTAACAGAGTACTTACAGCAATGGCAATGTTGATGTTCATTTTCATGTATTGTGTCTTAAGCTCTAGTGGCAACGATAGGCTGTCCTTCTGCAACAGCAGGTATTTAGCTTTTAAATATAAAAATATATCTTAATAATATTGCACTTGTCCTTTCTTGGGTAGTTGCTCAAATCAGCCCATCCCTTCAGTCACCTATTGAGATATGGAAAGCAAGAAGTGTGGCTGCTAAGACAGCCACAAGGTCAAAGGACCCAGCATCGCAACCGAGAAAGATCTGCGTAAGGAAATAAAAAAGTCATCCGAGCAGGTATCCTGACGCAGCGATGCCCCTGCGACAACATATGCACTAAAAGAGCGGGTTTCCCTTTTGCTGTCTTCCGCCCCCCTCCAGGCCCGCATTAGATCGGCAAGCCGGCCACCAGATAACCCCAGACAGGGGCAAGCCTCTCCCGATTTGAACCCCATACGGTTATTCCCTGTAGGCACTCTGTACCCAGCGAAGCCTCGGCAGTGATTTTATTGCTTGTAAACAGCTACTTCAAAAGCTTTTAATTTTCTAAATCTGTAATGGGGGCCTGCGTATATGAGCAACTTAAAAACCTTTATTGTCGGTTTTATATAGATGCCCTGAATACAACGCTTTCGATTTAGCTTCTCCTAAAGGCGGTCAGCGGTAGTTTTTTGTTTCGTCAATTTCTTCCTGTATTCTTTTATTGATGTTTACTTTAGCCCCTATAAAAGTGTAAATGGAGGTTTGGTATTCCCTTGAGAAGGGGTTCGTGATCGAGTCCGACAGGAATGCAATATGGAAATAGGGACTGGTTTCGTCTAATTCGCTGTCCCTGTCAGAATTGCTTTTGACCCTTATTAGATGATCATACGGTTGGTCGAGTTTAAACCAGTTGACATAGTCGGCATTGAAAGAGACCGCCCTGATCTTCTTCTTGGTATAGTAATTAATGGCCCCGGCCTGGCCGTAGTTATCACAGAGCACCAGTGTTTTGGCTGGGTCAGGAAGAGCCGAATAAATTTTATCCACTTTGTAGGCCAGCTCTTTCCAGCCGAGCATATCGGCGTAGTCTTGTGGCAATGCATGGTCTTTACCGTCTTCCCACCGAAGCATTCCCAGGTCCTTGTACAGCCTTTGATGCTGCAGGATGTATTCCGGGCTTTTGTTAGGAAAAGCAACATTGTACATCGGAATAAAGAACAGAACCGGAATGGCAATGGCCATGGGTTGTAAATATCGCTTCCAACCGGTTTTCAATAGGTCGGCAAGATAAACAGCCCCGAAAGCGATATAAATGGGATAGAGCCCCATGGCGTAATAATCCTTTGCCTTGAAATAAACAAAAACTGCAAGCGTAAAAATGATAGCCCAGAAAAAGGCTCTATACTTACGGAAGGGTTTGTAAAATAACAAGGCATAAAGAGCGGAAATGATGACAAACAAAGCGCCCAAATAAAATAGCAGCTGCGATTTCAAAAATCCCCACCTGTCTACATTTACCAGTTGGGTCTCAGCCAATACCTTTAGATGATGCACAACCGGAAACCCGGTACGGTATTGCCATAAAAGGTTTGGCAGGATGAGCAGCAGCCCCAAGAGCAAGGACAGGTAAAGGTGCTTCTTGGCTAGTACCACCCGTTGTTCTGTCAACAAGATGGCCGGAAAAAGGCCTATCAGCAGGAAGACGATATTATACTTATTCAAAAACCCGATAGCAAATACAATGGCTCCTAGGTAAAGCCACTTTGGCTTTTCTGTACGGATGTACTTTATGACAACGAAGTAAAGCGTTGTCCAGCACAGCACGTCTAAAGAGTTTGGTTGATAGAGGGTATTGAGCCTTAGCATGGCGGAAAACAAAACGCCGGTAGCTCCTAACACCAAAGCGAAAATGTTCCCATTCAGTTCTTCGATTGCTTTCCAAACAACAAAAATGGTTAAGGCTCCAAACAGGGCAGGAAAAAACTTAACCCAGAACAGGCCATTGCCCAGCAGCTTGATGAGGAAGGAGATCCAGGCAGTCATGGGAGGTATAGATAAATAACCCCACGCCAGATGGTTTGCCTGGTCAAGGTGCAGGAATTCATCACGTTGCAAATCATACTCAGGGCTTATCAGAATGTACTGCAAAAGGAATTTCAAGATGATAATCCCTGTTAAGATCATTGCTTTTCTTGCCATTGGATGCGATGCTTTAAAACCCGGCTAACGTTTATTGATCAGGCCGTTACAAAGCCTAATGCTTCAGGCTTAAGATCTAATTTAGCATGTTTTTCTTTATCCGCTGCTCGAGCTTCAGCTTTCTTTTCTCATCGGGGAACAGGTACTGTCAGCTCCCAGAAGACAGCATCGCTTTCATGTAGAGATAGCCCCGTAACGCTGAATTTTGCTTATGAAAAGGAAATCATTTGCCCCCAGCAGTTCACAGTAAATAACCCCTCCAGGGGTACCCACAAGGAACACCCCTAGTAGTGGTGGTAGAAGTGAAGTTAATTTTTTTTATATCCTCTGCTCCGAAACGGTTCTACAACCGGGGAGCCGACACCCTATGCCTCCCGGCTTTTTCATTACCACCGGTATGGAAAAATCCGGCTCTAGCCACTGGCCGTCATCTATATACCTTGCTTTCTGGCAGGATCTCGTTTTGTGAAGTCGTGCCAAGGGCAACGTCATTTAAGTTCTTTATTGTAGTAACCGCTATTTGTTGCAGGGCCTCTTTGGTAAAAAAGCCCTGGTGGGCTGTGATCAACACGTTAGGAAAGGCCATCAGGCGGGCAATCAGGTCGTCTGGCACGATGCGCTCGGACAAGTCTCTGAAAAACAGGTTTTCCTCCTGTTCATAGACATCAATACCGAGATAACCCAGCTTCTCGCTCTTGAGTGCCTGGACTGCATCTCGGGTTTGAATCACGGCGCCCCTGCTGGTATTAATGAGCATGACGCCGTTTTTCATCATATCAAACCCCTCCTTATTAATGAGATGGTGCGTGGCAGGAGTCAAGGGGCAGTGCAATGAAATGATGTCTGATGTACGCAGGAGCTCCTCTAACGGTACATAGGTGACGCCCTGCACCTTTAGCGCAGGTGATGGTAGCGGGTCGTAAGCGATCACGGTGCAGCCGAACCCCAGCATGATGCGGCAAAAAGCGGCACCAATCTGACCTGTTCCGATCACTCCGACAGTTTTGCCATACAGGTTGAAGCCCATCATCCTCTCGAGCGAAAAATTGTGTTCCCGAACCCTGTTGTATGCTTTGTGCGTTTTCCTGTTCAGCGTCAGAATCAGGGCGACAGTATGCTCGGCTACGGCCTGCGGGGAATAAGCAGGAACACGCAGAACTTTTACTCCCCTTTCATGGGCTGCAGCCACGTCTACATTGTTAAAGCCGGCGCAACGGAGCACCACGGCCCTGACCCCATTGGCAGAAATTATGTTAGCCGTTTCCAGGTCAACCCTGTCATTGACAAAAATACAGACCGCTTCAAAGCCCTGTGTCAGACCTGCCGTGTGCTCATCCAGCGCCGCATCGAAATAGGTGAGTTCCAGTTGGGAACCCTCCTTATAACGGTCCAGGTACAGACGGTCATAGGACTGGGTACTGAATATGGCTACTTTCATACGGCATCCTCCTTTCTTTCTTTTACGGCTTAACCTCCTGAATAGCCCGATCAGGACAAAGATACCCTCAACACCGTACCTGGGGTATTAATACTAATACGTCCCTTGCCACTTCCGCTCATCTCCCTGCTTTTGTTCAAGCTGTTCTTTAGAAACATTACAAGGTGCTAAGCCTCATTGCAGCTTCTTTCTTAAGTGATACTCAATCAAAGGCTTGCCGGACCAACCTTTGGCACTTAACCCACCTACTGGTTACCCGCGTAGCCTTCTGACAGGATATACAGAAAAGTAGGTGTTGATTTATGAAAAATAACAGAAAAAAGGCTTAATTTATCGGAATGAGCGAAAAACCTCTTCGCCTTTAGGCAAGGGGATGTAAGCGAACACTACCACGCTCAGGTTACCACAAACTATTTTTAAAAAAAGCATACAGTTTCTATAAAAATAACGTGTCTTTGTGTAGATGCTAAAGGCTTTTAAATATCGTCTCTACCCGACAGAGGAACAGGCAACGCTGCTGAACAAGCACATCGGCAGTTGTAGGTTCGTCTATAACCTCGCTTTGGAGACGAAACAAACAGCCTACGCAGGGTTCAAAACGAACCTGACCTGCTTTGACCTCGTGAAGCAACTCCCTGAGTTGAAGAAAGAGTGTGTGTGGTTGAAGGAAGTCAACAGTCAATCTCTACAACAAGCCATCAACAACCTCGACACCGCCTTCACCAAGTTCTTCAAAGGGCAGGCTGACTTCCCGAACTTCAAGAAACGAACAGCAAGGCAGTCGTTTCAGATTCCGCAGAACGTCAGGGTGGAAGATTGCAAACTCATAATTCCAAAATTCAAGAAGGGTATTGAGGTTAAGCTACACAGACTCCTGAAAGGGACTATTAGGCAAGCCACGATTTCCAAGTCGCCAACAGGGAAGTACTTCGTGTCCATCCTGTGCGAGACAGGAGAAACAAACAAATCAAAACCTGAAATAAAAGAGAAGTCAACGGTTGGTGTGGACTTGGGTATCAAGTCCTTCCTTGTCGCCTCCAACGGAGAGACGTTTTCAAACCCCAAGTACTTGCGTACAGCGATGTCACGCTTGAAGTTCGTGCAGCGCAGGTACAGCAAACACAAAGGTAAAAAGACAAAGCACAGGTTGGCAATACTGCACGAGAAGGTGGCTAACCAACGCAAGGACTTCTTGCATAAGGCTTCGACCAAGCTGATTAGAGAGAACCAATCTATCGCTATCGAAGACCTTAACATCTCAGGTATGGTCAAGAACCATAGCCTTGCACAATCCATTAGTGATGCGGGTTTGGGAATGTTCGTCACGATGCTCGAATACAAGGCTGAGTGGTACGGTGTCAATATCCTCCGCATCGGCAGGTTCGACCCATCATCCAAGACCTGCTCGATTTGTGGCGTGGTCAACAAAGACCTGACCCTGCAAGACAGAGAGTGGACTTGTGCTAACGGGCACACGCTGGACAGGGACGTGAACGCTGCTGAGAACATAAAGACTTTCGCCTTGCGAGATAAAGTTTAACTGTCTGTGGGACGCAGACTGAAAAGTCGGAGCGAACTGCCTACGTTGGTAGGAGTGCTGACCTCCGAAGCCCCTTCGCCTTTAGGCAAGGGGTAGTTCACCCCACACGAAAATCTATATGAAAAACGTATTTGAACCCGGAACGACAGAAGAGCTCCTCTCCCGCCTTGACAAGCTTCGCCCTGACCTAAAACCTGCCTGGGGTAAGATGAGCGCACCCCAGATGCTAGCCCATTGCAATGTGGCTTATGAAATGGTTTATGAGGACAGGCACCCAAAGCCAGGAGCCTTGAAGCGATACATCCTCCGTCTGTTTGTCAAAAACATCGTGGTTGGAGAGAAACCTTATAAGCAGGGCAGCCCCACAACCCCTGCCTTTAAAGTATCCCATGACAAAGATTTTCAAGCAGAAAAAGAGCGCCTCACCCACTACATCAGAAAGACCCAGGCACTGGGCCCTGCACATTTCGAAGGCAGGGATTCCCACTCCTTTGGTCCCCTTACTGCCCAGGAATGGAGCAATATGTTTTATAAGCACCTTGACCATCACCTGCGCCAGTTCAGGGTATGACCCATGCCCTAACTAGACCTCAGCTTAAAAATCGCTGCGACACCTTGGGGCAAAAGGCAGTACTACTAAATAAGTCCTGGATGGAATACAAGTAGTCTCTTGTCTTCACACGCATGACCTTCGCTTAAATAATCGTTGAAAGGCTGTCAGGTATACAGACCACCGACCTTGACAAGCATGCAGTTGTTACCAACCTTGTTGCCCTTTTGGCTGTCCCCGTGTAGGTACTAGCCCTACTGGAAATTACCGATACTTGCCGCTTTTTCCCCAAACCTATCAAGAAATTAAGCACGTGAATGTATGAAGGGTGGTTGGCATCAAAGCTGCCTATAGGATGCTTGCCAGCCTCGTCAGTGCCCCACATAACTTGACTTGTAGCCGTTAGATCCCACCTCTAAGGGCTTTGGCAACAGGTACTGTACCCTAGATTCCCGAATAGTTATCGATGGGCAATGTCCTGGCCGCTTAAACAGGCAAAGCTGCCCTTAGGAAATTCTCCTTAGAGCAGCTTTGCAAAGAAAACATTGCACGATTGGCAGTGACGCTTAAAACAGACTGTCCTGGCTGCCCTGCGACACGGTGCCTTACGGACTACATGCGGCCTGAGGCGGCTTACTCGCCAAGGCGGATTTCCACTTTCCGGTAGGCCGCCCCCTCCTCCTCCACGACTTGGTGGTCGGTGGAAATGGCAAAATGCTTTCCGGGCAGCATCCTTTGAGCATACCAGGCCACAAAGGCGGCCCTTTTGCGGCTCACCTCTCGCCTGGCCTCCTCGGTGCCCCTGGCATCTGAAAAGCCCGTCACATGAAGCCGGGCGCCCTGGGGCTGCCTTTGCAGGAAAGCATGCAGCTCCTTGGCAGCCGCCTTGTCCAGGTACAGGCTGTTAAAGCGGTAGGGCAGCTGCAGGTCTGCCGGCCTGGCAACGGCGGCAGGCAGGGGCATGGGAGTTGGCTGGCCTTCAGCCAGGGGCGCCGGCCGGGCTTCCTCCGCTGCGGCAGGGGCGGGCGCTGTTGCCGCTTCCGCCCCACTGACGTAGGCTGTGCGGGCACCGGTGGCCTCTGCCGTGAACCACAGCTCCCGGGTGCCTTGCCGCTTGTAATAGGCATTGAAGGCCCCTTCCCGGTTCACCTTCCCCGAAAGCCTTGCCGGCACTGCCTCCGCAGGCAGGCCGTCCTGGAGCGGCACGGCGTACACATAGGCCACGTCCCCTTCCTTGCGGGAGAAATACAGGCTGTCCTGCGTCAGGAACGGGGCGAATTCGGCCTGGCGCGAATTTACGGCCTTGCCCAGGTTCCGGGGCTTGCTCCAGCGCCCTCCCTCCCATGTGCTACGGTAAAGGTCATCATAGCCCTGCGTGCGACCCAGCTCGGCTGAGATGAGCAGCGTGTTTTTGTCCGGTGTCAGGAAAAGGCCCAGGTTGCGTGAGTTATTCCGCAACCGCGGAAGCTGCTTCTCGCCTGTCTTGGTGAACCCGCCGCCGCTGTAGGCATAGAAGGCAATTACCTCGTCCCGGCGCCCCCGGCGCTGGTAGACATACACCTCGCCCGTGGCAGGGTTGTGGCCTACCAGCATGTTCACGGTCCCGGCATTGAGCGGTGCCGCTTTCTGGGCAGACCCCGGAGCATCCTGCAGCTCGGTATATAGGAACTGGCCCTCTTTTTCCTTTTTTGTGTAGATCAGGAGACTGTCGTTGATCAGTGCCACGTCCATCAGCTCCTCACGCGTTTCCTTGATAGGAGTTTGCGCCTGCACTGAAAGCCCTCCCATGGTGCAGACCGCTAGGGTATATATTATTTTCTTCATGTCAGTTCAGGTTACCAGATGTTCACGCGCTTGCTATACTTGGGGTGCTTTGCCGGCAGCAGGTTGAAGGTCAGCATGATTTCGTTTGTGCTTTTGCCGATCGCCCGGGCATCACGCGTGGGCGACTCGTACACATACCCGATCTTCACCTGCTCGAGCCTCACGCCCGCGTTCAGCGTGTAGGCCAGGTCCTGCCGGTAGCCGCCTCCTGCCCAAAATGTGTTTTGGTATACACCCTTAGCCTGCAGCTCGGCCGTGCCCTTCACCCTGGTGTCGTACTGATAAATGCCGTTGAGCACCAGGCCCAGCTGCTCGGTGATGGGCGTACGGTAGCCTGCCTGAGCAACGTGTTTGCGCGTGTACAGGCCCTTGAGGAAATCGTCTCCCGCAGTCAGCAGGCCGCCCTCCCCCACGTCCTGCATCGCATAGCCGACATAGTAGCGGTCGTGCGTAAGCATCAGGCCCAGGTTCAGGTCCAGCTTGCTCAGCCGGTTGCGCTGCCCCAGCACATCCTGGTACTGCGGGTCGTTCTCCTCGTCCGGGGTAAGTCTGCTGCCGTCCAGGCGCTGGGCGCCGTAAGTCAGGGCCGTGCCCCAGCGCAGGCTCAGTTTCTCGCTCAGGCGTACGCGCGCGCCATAGCTGAGCAGGAGCTGGCTTTCAGTGAAGGCGCCGAACCGGTCGCTGAGCACAGCCAGCCCGAAGGCATGCCTGGCCCCTGCCTGCCGGTCATAGGTGTCCTCCCCCTTGCCCAGAAGCACATTGTCCTGCTTCCAGGACCTCAGGTCCGCCAGGTCCAGCTCGGCTGAGGCGAAGATCGTCTTGGGGGCGTCTTCAAAGCCCGTCCACTGGTTGCGGTAAAACGTCTTCAGCATCGATCCCTCGTAGCCCGTCAGGGCCGGGTTGTAGTACTGCTGAAACAGCGAGAAATTGGCGATGTGCTTTCTCGTCTGGGCCTGGGCACCCCAGGCTGACAGGAAAGCGGCAATTGCAATGATATACTTTTTCATGTTAATTACTTCTTAAGAATTGTCACGACGCCCTTCTTCACCAGGTTGATGTCGCCCACCTGTACGATAAATAAAAAGGCCCCTTTGCGCACCTGTCCGTTGGCATCCTTTCCGTTCCAGCCCTCTTCGGGGTTGGTGGTGTGGAACAGGCGCACGCCCGAGCGGTCAAACACCTCGATCTCGACCTGGTTATAGAACCGCAGCTCGGGAATAAACCACGTGTCGTTGATGCCGTCGCCGTCCGGCGAGAAGGCGTTTACGATCTTGAGCTCATCCTGCGGCTTGGCGTAAAGCCTCTTGCTGAGCGTAAAGCTCTTTTCGATCGTGTTCTCGTATGGGTCGGTGCTGCGGACCCTGATCGATAGCTGCGTGATACCTGACAGGCCCTTGTTTGACTTCAGGTACAGCTCCTCGCCTCTGAGCTCGAACAACCCGTTGTCCTCGCTGCCTTCACCCTCCACCAGCGCATAGCTGAACGTATCATCATCTGCATCGGTGGTGGTGAAGCTGCCGATCGCCTCCGCCGCGGTCGCCTCGGGCTTAAAGGAAGCAGTGCTGAAGGATAGGGCTGTAGGCACTTTATTCGGCTGTACCTCGACGGTTATTCCCGCCGTGCGGCTGCTCAAGTTGGTGGTCATCGGGGCAAGGACGAGCTCACCGGTCAATGCGTAGGCACCGGCCACCAGGCCGTTATAGTCGCCCTGGCTCCAGGTAACAGGCAGTTCCTCTTTTTCGCCCGTGGCATAGGTTACCGCCACTTTTGCCGGCAGCGGAACGTTGGCATACGTGGTTCTGATCGGAACTTTAACAAGCGCCGGGGCGGTCACGGCCACGATATCGCGCGTGATTTTGACTACCTGTGCCCTTGCGTCTGCGCCCCTGTTACCGGCAGGATCCACCAGGTAGAGCGTAACATTCAGGGTACCGTCGTTCAGGCCGCTCAGGTCGAGCGCCCGCAGCTCAAAGCTCGCCTCGCTAACCTGCGCTGTTCCCGTTACCGGGGTGCCGCCGTTTTCGCTGGAGATGGCATAAGTGTAGCTTGTTCCAACCTCGGCACCTGTTATGCTCAGGTCGGTGGCTGTTACGTTGGTGATATCCACGCGGCTTGTGTGGAAGCTAACCGCATACCCCGCTGGGGCCGTCGCGTCGTAGCGTCTGCGTAGTGCTTCAGAGGCCTGGCTCGGGTTGGTCGCCTCGTCACGGGCCACACCGGCAGCCAGCGCTACCCCTACCTCCCCGTCAGCGGCAGGCGTGACAAGCACTGTATAGGTCTGCCCGTCCACTTTTATAAATTCGGAGGCCGCGCCGTTCGTAACTGTGATATCTCCCAGCTCGAACCCGAGCACTTCCTCGCTGAAGCTGAAAGTAGCCGTGAACGGAGCGTTAGTCGGATCTGCTGCCGTGGTGGCCACCGTTACCGTTGGCTTGGTAGCATCATACAGGCGTGATAAGACAGCGGAAGCCTCATTGCCATTGGCTGCAGCATCAAACGCTGCCCCGGCAGCAACAGCGACTTGCACTGCGCCGTCTTCAGCAGGCGTGATCACAGCCGTGTACTCTTGTCCATTCGCGCTCTCCAAATAGGCAGCCGCACCGTTTGTCACAACGATATCGGCAAGCGTGAATCCTGTTACCGGCTCAGAAAAACCGAAGGTCATGGTAAATGGCGCATTTACATGCTCTGCTGCAATTGCGTGTAGCGCTATGCCTGGTTTGGTAAGGTCATAGACAGCCGTTACCTCATTAGAGGCAGCGTTGCCATTTAAAGCAGGGTCTACCGCTTTATCGGCGGCTATGCTTACTTTCACTACCCCTTCTGCGGCAGGTGAGATGAACGCAGTATAAACCTCGCCGCTCACCTTAGTAAAGGCTGACGCTACTCCGTTCTCAACCCTAATGTCTTCAACTGCAAACCCGTCAACGCCTTCGCTGAAGGTGAAGGTAACGCCAAAGGCAGCATTGGTAGCAGCCGATACCTCGCTAGAGACAGCCACTCTCGGACGGGTAGCGTCGTAAGTGATTTGGCTAGCCAGCAGGGCGATGTTACCGGCAGCGTCTTTGAGCTCGGCCTGCACGGTTTTAGCACCTTCCCCACTGCTCAGCGTCCATGCCTTGGTGGCGGATACCGGCTCCCATGCACCCGGCGTGCCGCCGCTGTTAAAGATGCGCATCTCCGTAACGCCTGTGCCGCCCGCGTCGGCGGCCGTGATCTGCAGGGTTACTGCTAGCGTGTTTGTGAAGCCGCCCCCGTTGTTGATGGCCAGCGCACCGGTTGGGCTGGTCTTGTCTATTTCAAAGGTAACGGTAGTGGTATTGGTGGCCGCATCCCTCACAGTCAAAGTATACGCCCCTTCTTCACGCACCACCGTTCCCTTCGTAAAGGACACACCGTTCAAGGTTGCTGTGCCCTCGTCAAAGCCGATGGTTCTGTCTGTGTTATAGGTTCCCCTGTCCGCTACACCGTTTACTACAGGGTTTGTCCTGTCGATCGTGAAGCTTAGGGTGGTGGCATTGGCGGCGGCATCGGTCACGACCAGCGTGTAAGCGCCCTCTGCGCTTAGCATAGTGCCGCTTGCAAAGGCGCTGCCGTTTAGTTGGGCCGTGCCCTCGTTAAAGCCGATAGTCACCGTGCTGTTGTAGAAGCCCTTGTCCATGACACCGGTCACGAGCGGCTTGTCTTTGTCAACCACGTACTTTTCACTGCCGGTAAACGGAAGGTTCTCCACCTCTAGCGACAGGCCTGCATCGTTATTAAAGCTAAGGCTTAGCTCGCCACTAACCGTGCCCGTGTGAAGTGTTACCAGGTAGGTAGTGCTGTTTACCGGGGTCACGCCCGTTATATTAGCCCCGCTCACGCCGGAAGCGGTCAGCGAGAAGTTGCCGGCGCTCACGCCTGAGACAGGCTGATCAAACACCACGCTGAAGTTCACGGCAGCGGCATTGGTTGGGGAAGCAGCCGTCGGGGTAACCGAAACCACCTTGGTTACAGTAGGCTCCTGGATGGTGACTGTTTGGGTGACGGCGCAATCATTTGCATCCGTAACGGTCACTGAGTAAGTGCCGGCAGTTAAGCCGGAGGCTGTAGCCCCCACACCTCCAGACGGTGACCAGCGGTAGGTATAGGCACCCGTTCCGCCCGTCGCCGTCACCGTGGCCTCCCCGTCACGACCGCCCACAGTGGTCACAGAAGTGGTAGCAACAGAGGCATAAAGCGCGGCCGGCTGGGTAATGGTGACAGAGGCCGTGGCAACACAATTGTTGGCATCTGTAATGGTAACAGTGTAGTTACCGGCCAAAAGGCCGGTTGCCGACGGCGTGCTGGCGCCGTTGCTCCAGCTATACTTGTAGGGGGCGGTGCCGCCTGCAGCCGTAACTGTGGCGGCGCCATTGGTGCCGCCGTTGCAGGCGACGTTCGTCTGCGAGGAAACCGAGGCGTAAAGCGCGGCTGGCTGCGAGATGAGAACCTGCACACTTGCCTCCTGCCCGTTTGCATCGGTTACAGTTGCTGCATAATACCCTGCCGAAAGGCCTGAGGCGGTAGCACCCGCACCGCCAGACGGTGACCAGCTGTAGGTGTATGGACCGGCTCCCCCGGAGGCGCTTACCGTGGCCGACCCGTTAGATCCTCCGTTACAGCTCACGTTTTCGCTAGAGGAAATAATAACCGAGAGCGGAGGGAAAGAACGTGCAATATCCAGCGCATACGTCTTGGTGGTGCCGTCTTGCGCGGTTACAACTATTGGAACATGTTTTGTATTTCCGGCAGTTAACGCAATCGTTTTTGCGCTGCCGCTTGCCACCACGGATCCGTCTACTGTCACGGTAGCCTTTGTATCGGCAAGGGAAGGCGTGATCGCAATAGAAGCGACATCATGGGCAACGGCAACCGTGTAGCCTGCCGTTCCCTGGTCAAAGGCAGGGGCTAAGCTTCCTGCGCTCAGGCTGATACTGGCAAGGTTCGCATTCGAGGATTTGACAACCTGCAGGCTCTGTGTGGCTGTCGTTTCGCGGTATACTTCGGTAACAGGCGCCGTTGCTGTGATAGTTGTTGTTCCATCTCCGTTTAGGGTCACGGTATTGCCTGACACGCTGGCTACCGCCGTATTCGAGCTTGCGTACGTTAAGGCCACTCTGCTGGTGGCGCTTGCCGTCAGCGTAAAGGCCGGGTCTGAGGCCTGCTTTGTGGCAAGCGCAGGGAAGCTCAGGATATGCTCGTCCTTTTCACCTGCCCTGGCATATTCAATCAGGTTGACAAACAGCTTTTTACCGGTTTCGGTCCATTTGTCCGGGGCCTGCCGGAATCCCCAGTAAAAAAGCTCTTTGCCCTCTCTGTAAAGCAGGCTATGGGACTGACCACTGTTAAGACCTAACCAGCTGACAACATTGGCATATTGGCTATCCGTCATCCTGCCCATGTAATAAGCCTCCACAGATTCCGGGTTTTGAAGCACTTGGATGATGTCCGCTGTGATCAGGTTCGGCTGGTTAAAGACGGCGCTGCTCCTAGCCTTGTAGCCTACATCCTGGGTATCTCCCATGCTGCCTCCTGATTTAGTATAGTACCCACCGATGGCGGAAGCATACTTCATGGCACTGTAGGTGACCCCTATGAGCGGCTTGCCTGAAGCTTTCAGCAGCTGGGCCTTCGTCGCATCCAGACCGGCATAAGCCTCATACCCCATTACGGCCACATCAGCGCTGGCCAGGTCGGCAGCAGTAAGGCCAGCCATATTGACCAGCATCACGGCATAACCCATATTATTCAGGTAAGTCTCATAGGCAAGCGCGGGAGCCCCTGAAACGTTATCTGTCAGGTATAAAATATTGCCTATCCCGGCACGTGAGACTGTAACCGTGTAGGTTTTGGTGCTGCCATCCTGTGCGGTGACAAGTGTCGAAATGGTATTGGTCCCTACTTTCAGGGAGATCTCCTGAGATGCATGACCGCTGACAACGGCAGCACCATTCACGGTTACCGTGGCATTCGCATCTGCCATAACCGGCCTAAGCGTCACAGAAGTAGTGGCTGTCGGAACAGCCGCTGTGTAAGAGGTTGTCGCTGCTCCAAAAGCCGGCGAAAGTATCCCCGAGGACAGTGTTAGACCTGACAGGTTGGCGTTGGAAGAAAGAGCTGGCGCTCCGGCGGTTGTTCTTTCGTAGGAATAACCACCTCCGCTCCCCCCCGAAGACCAGGAGAGGAATTTAATTCCAATGTAAATATCTTCTGCGATCAAATGCAGGACAGCGTCCTTGCCTATCATACTTGGCGGTGCCCAACCGTTAAAATCCGTCCAATCCCTATAGGTCAATGTAGCATAATTGTCAAGGGTACCGTATGCCCATTCTGTGTTAGCTGGCGAATTAGCAAAATTATATCCAGGCTCCTGCTTGCTATTGAACAGCCCTTCTACATTTTTACGGGTCAACCAGGTTTGATCCGTCAGCCTGTCCTGGTTGGCAGCCTGGGTGTAATCAGCATTATTTGCTTTTGTAAAAGTAATCTTCGGCCCATTCCAAATGGTAGGTCCTGCTACGTTCGAAGTAGTGAAGGACACCTGGTTCCCATACGCCGTACCGGCTGCGTTAACAGCATAGGCACGCACATAATAAGTGGTCGTCGTGTTTAGGCCCGTGAGTTTAGCGGAAAAGCTTCCTGAGCCACTCCCCGCAACCATCTTCGAATTAACCGTGGTAGGGTTCTGGGAAGTAGACCAAACAATGCCACGTTCTGTAATGGCGCCTCCGCCAGTACCCGTGATACTAGCCGGCACGGTTGCAAAGGTCCCCCCCACACCTGTAGCCGCACTGGTTGTAAGCGAAGCCAAATTGATGGCCGCCGGCCCTACTTTAATATCATCCACGATATAATATAGGAGGGCTTTGAAGTTAAAGGTAACGGATGTCACCCCTACATTTTCAGCATAATTGATGGTGGTGTTCGCATCGTTGACCGTGTAGGTTTTAACCGTCATGCCCTCATCCTGCAGGCTGACCGTGTAGATGGGCGGCACACCGGGATAGGGACTCATGCTTGACTGCTTCAGCCACAGCCCGAAGAACTGGAAACGGCCACCGTCTGTTCGTTTGAGGGTGAAACTGTCACCGCCGGAGCCGTCCTTCCGCAGGGCTGCAGAACTTCCGTTTCCTCCGGAAGCAAGGTTGGTAAAGGAGCCGTTTCCGCCTGAGGTGAGCGTGTAGCTCACGCCCCCTATTTGTACGGTCGCCGTGGTGTTCCAGGGCCAGGAGGAGGACTTTCCGCTTAAAGCGGCCGGAGAGGAAAAGTCATAGGTTTGCTGCGCTTGCAGCTGAAAGGAGAGGAGAACTCCCCACAAAAGGATAAGGCATGCCCATAGCCGCTTCAGGTTTAACCTGCGTGGCGCGCACAGCATGCCCTTTACCTCTCCCCCAGAGGTAAAAGCATCATGGTTCATAAAAGGTTGGGTTGGTAGAAGTTAAACTATATAATTCACTTTTTCCCACAAAAGTAGAGCGAAATTCCTAGTAAACAACAGCTTACACCATGTCATTCAATTATTTATACAAGACACTTAAATTGTTCCATAAAACGATATTAGGACAAGTCATTCTTAAGTTTCACTCAGCTAGGATCTGCAGCTAAGCAACTGTTTCTAAGCTAGCTAGTCAATAGCTCCGCAGGTGAGACGGTGGAAGCGTGCAGGAGAAGAGACAGGGAGTAAGAGAGATGGCCGAAGGGTTAAGCCCCCCCGCTGGCATGGTGCCAGGGCAGGCATACAGGCCTCTTGATGTGAAACAAGTCTAAGCGCAGTTTCCACATGGGTTTTCAGGCAAAGGAACACGAAGAAGATGGTACGTTACCGTAGATGGTATGTTACCACTCATGCCGGTGGCGATGTAGGGCAAGGCCAGTGAGCCTGGAGCTTTGTGAAGGTGAGCATGCCGCCGCACACAGCATGCAGCGCTTATCATTAAAACCAGGGATTGAATGCCTGGTTGGTTTCCCGTTGGCATTTTCAAGCACTGTCGGACGAGTCTACGCTTAAGAGCCAGGACCTGGCATCGTCGTAAAACCGAAACTCACTGAACTCAAAGGGCAGTCCCCCGATATCCAGCTTGCGTTTCATGCTGTCTGAGCTCATTTGGCTGAACACATCCTCTGCCTGGACACGGGCCATCCGTTTGATATCCGCAGAGAAGGTCAAAAACTGAGGGAGCCACTCCCTGGCTGTCCACTCCTGGTCCACCATCCGCACTACTTTAGCCAGCCGGTAATCAGCCAACCAAAGCCTCACGTCATACTGCCGCACGGTGCTCAGGTACTGCGCCAACCCCTTCCGGTAGGCTTTGTTTGGAGCATAAGACAACCATTTCGTCTCCACCAGCTTGCATTCCGGCATCTAATGAATTTCAAGATACTCAGACTCGAAAAGAAGCATAAGTGCAATACGTTTAGCTGCACCTTCGGGGCACATCTATTGTTAAACTAGTTAAGACCTTACTGAACGGAGCAAACCAGCCCTCCTACATAATGCAAAGGAGGCGCGTTGGGTACCGGCCGTTTAAACGCCTCGTCACCCAATGCTCCTATTATAATTGCCCTTCACAATACAGAACTTCAGACCTGCTGCGGCAGCATTGTCTTCCTTACGGGAAAGATTTCTTTCTAGACTGATTTCTCCACAAAACCGGTTACTTTGTTGTCTGCCCGTTAAGCTGCTCGCCGAGTTTTTCATAGGCAAGGTCATTGGGCTCCCAAAGCTCGACCTTATTCCCTTCTAAGTCCAGGATGTGCACAAATTTTCCATAGTCATATGTTTCTATCGGATCGAGCACAGTGACACCGTTATTTGCCAATTCCTCCACGAGCGCCTCCAGGTTCTCCACCCTGTAGTTTATCATAAACTCCTTTGCAGATGGCTCAAAGTATTGGGTACTTTCTCCGAAGGGACTCCAGTTCGTAAATCCTTTTTTGGTATTATCGGCACCCTGGTACCATTCGAACACCGCCCCATAGGGATTGGTGTTAAGGCCAAGGTTAGTCTTGTACCATTCCTTCACGGCATTCGGGTCTTTGCACTTAAAAAAAATGCCTCCTATACCTGTTACTTTCTTCATTGTTAAGTGCGTTTTTATTGCTGAAAATTTTTCTTCGTCATATAGCAGGTGCAGCCCCCTCAGGGTGTGGTCAGTGCGCTTCCTGTTTCAGCTGTGAATCATACTATGTGTGACGCCTTCTGTTGTGAAGCGATTCGCGCTACTATCACAAGCCCCTGGAAGCATGTGATGCCGGCCTCCTTCTCTGATACCTTGCTAAAGGTAATAATTCGTTTTGAAGTGGAACAGCCTGGAGGCTGGGAAAAACTAAAAGAATAAACAGAACCGACCGCAAAGGCTTTCATGGCGAACACGCGCGCAGCTGCCCCACCTTGTTTTCATTTAAACTAACCTGAGTGGCTTTTCATCACCCATCTGGCATGCTGCCTCAGGCATATTAAGTGATTAATGTACAAGTCTGGCAAATAATTATGTAGACCCCATCAGCAGCCATGCAAGCTTCTCAAACCTGCGGGTAGTACATATCAACCCAAAAGGCTGGCACTGGAACAGGTTCCCCACCTTCAACCCAATGCCGTCAACTTAAGAAATATCTCGGGTTGCCTCCAGTATGACAGTCGCCCTTGCTGTGTCTTCTGACCAGCTAGTTGTTGGTGAGAACACGCAACAACGGCAAACTTAAACGCTTAAGTTGACGGCATTGCACCTTCAACCTCCTCTCAACTCTCCCAGGAGCAGCACATTTTACGCTTCACTATTTATATATTTATTTTAAGAATACTAATCCATCTATAACATGGAATGTATTCCCACGCATAGAATAATTCATCCCAAAAATGGAATTAATACATTTTGCTATATAAAATAATGTCATTGTTCTTTTTTTTGGTCAAAAAAATAACATTTAATCTACCACCTTCAATATTAGCAATTTAGAATCAAACTTGGCTCTAGCCTGGCAGTTCATTCCAACGAAAATTCTAAAACTGGCACAATTTTCTCCTATATAGTTCCAATTAAATATTTATTGATGTTGAAACAGCAACATTGAATTGTACTTAAACCGCAATCAATATCCCCTAACCTAACTGCTTATGCACCGACGTTTACCCTTACCATCTGCTGTGTCTTCAGGAGCTCCTGTGACCTTGTATCCGGAGGAGACATTTCGCCCTTCCTTTTACAGTCTCTTGTCCCTGAAGAAAAGTCTCAGGCTGCACACCAAGCTGGCATTAGCCCTCTTTAGCTTCCTGGTATGTTTCATTAGCACGGCAACGGGACAGACACTCCGCAGCGCATGTGCCGGAAAACAAGAAACCTTTACCGCCACCTATACAGGAAGCAGTAACAACACACGCTGGCAGTCCAGCACCAATGGCAACAACTGGTCTAACGTCACAAGCGGCACTTCATTTGGGCCTAACAGGACCATGACCTGCACCGTAACTGCCGCCCCAAACCTGGACGGCAGACGCTATCGAGCCCAGTACCGCTCTGGCCGTAACTGGATCACTATTTCGACCTTCCAGTTAGCGGTTGCCACCGCGCCCCCTGCCGGTCCGCTGGTAAGTGCAGCACCGGCCTGCCCCGGCAGTAGCACGACGCTGCTGGTGACCTCTCCTGACAACAGCTTTACCTACCGCTGGTACACGGCCCCTAACGGGGGAGGTTCGGTGCATACGGGAACATCCTTCACCACGCCAGCCCTGAGCAGCCCGGACACCTATTACGTGGCTGCCGAGAATGCCTGCGGCACCAGCGCCCGCACTGCCGTGCCTGTCACTATCAGCCAGCTTCCTGCCAGTCCGACAGCCAATGACAACGCCCGCACCGGGCCAGGCCCTGTCACGCTCAGAGCCGCCGGCGCCCCTGCAGGCGGAAGTTACCGCTGGTTCCTTTCCGACGGGACGCTTATCAACGGGGCTACCGGCGACAGCTATACTACGCCCACCCTTTCTTCGACGACCACTTACTATGTCGCCTCCCTCAATGCCCAGGGCTGTGAAAGCTCCCGGGTTGCCGTCACTGCGACCGTGCTGCCGGCCAGCCCGCCCAATACCTACTGCGCCGGGGAAAGCGTTCCCTTGGCTGTGCCCCAGCCTACTATATTTGAAGAACAGCGTAATTTGCAGTGGCAGGTTAGTACCGATGGGGAAAGCTGGGAAGACATCAAAGGTGCCACGCTCAACGACTACACCGTCATCGCCAGCCAGGCTAATAACGGGTACAGCTACAGGGCACAATATGAATATAGGTACTGGTTTTTTGGTTGGTCTAGCTGGACTACGGAGACTAGCCCCGTGACTCAGGTCCTGGTCAGCCCTACCCCCGCACCGCCCACAACGAGCGGCGCGTCCCACTGCGGCGAGGGAATGGTCACCCTGACGGCCAGCGGCTCTACCGGGAGCTACAGGTGGTATGAGGCCATGGCCGGGGGGGCGCCAGTCGCCTCCGGCGCCGAATTCCAAACTATGATCACCACGAACACCACCTTCTACGTAGCTGCCGTCAACGCCAACGGGTGTGAAAGCATCCGGCGGGCCGTCACGGCTTCCGTAGGCCCCACGACGCGCGGAGGCTCGCGGACAGACGCCGGCCCGGTGGAGTTGTTCGCAGCTGGCGCCCCGGCAGGCGGGAGCTATCGCTGGTATACCCAGCCGTCGGGCGGCTCCCCGATCAGCGACGTAAGCGGTGGCCTGTATACCCCGGTTGTCAGCACCACCACCACGTACTATGTCTCGATCCTTACCACGGACTGCGAGAGCACCAGAACCCCGGTAACGGCCACCATCACCCCGGCTTCGTTTACCGGCAACCTGGGGTCTAACGTGATACTGTTTCACGAAAATTTTAGCGGTTACTCAGGCAATGCGCCTGGCATGGGCGCAGGAGGCGGGCAGTGGGATCTCAAGCCCGTACTGGATGCACCTGGAAATAGTACCGCGGCACAGGCATCCGGCAGGCACTATATCAGAACCAGTGCCTCCTCCGGCGCCTCCACCAGGTCTCTTACCCTCGATGACGCCCTCTCGACGAAAGGCTATGAGCAGATTGGCGTCATCTGGTCCCACCGCAGCACCTTTGAAGACCAGCCTGACCGGAGGCCAAGCCTTTCGTTCAGCACCGACAACGGCAGTACCTGGCGCAGGGTCTCGGGTTGGACCAACAACCTGAGCACCTCCTGGACATGGGCCAATAACGGCAACTACATCACGCTCCCGGCAGAAGCCTCGGACGCCGCCAGCCTTATGCTGCGTTGGGAGGTGGCCAACCACCCGGTCGGGGCGGCATATTACGCAGTGGATGACATCACCGTCATCGGCACCCCCACAAGCGGCTTGAATACCTTTAGTTGGAGCAGCCGCCCGGAGGGAGAAGACCCCTTCGTCATATCGGAACAATACCCGGAAGAGTACACCGTGGACGGGGTGGCGCTCACCTGGTCGATTGAAACGCTGAATACGGCCCCCTCGGTCAGGAAAGTGACCAGCAGCCAGTACCAGTCCACGCCAGTTCTGGCCATCGTGCAGACAGGCGCTAATGACCAGGACAACAAGACCGTTATTTCCCTGGACTTGAGCAGCCCGGTCCAGGACCTGACCTTTTCCATTCTGGACGTAGACAGGCAGCAGGGACAGTTCCGGGACGATCTCGAGATCCTGGGCTATAATGCCGGCGCCCCGGTTTCCCTGGATAAAAAGAACGTCATCCATACCTCCCACCAGGACTTCACAGGAGGCAGGATAACAAGCCTGACGGATTACAATGATGTGGCCTCTGACTCGGGCGAAGGAAATGTGACGGTTACTTTCCGGCAAGCGGTTGACCGGGTGGTGATCAACTACCGGAACGCCGAGGCCAGCGGCAACCAGGGCATCGGGATACACGACCTGAAATGGGGCACCCCGATCATTACCCCGCTTCCCGTAGAGCTTGCCTCCTTTAGCGCCAAAGCCCAGCAGAACCAGGTAGTACTCAACTGGCGCACCGCCTCGGAGCTCAACAACGACCGCTTTGAAGTGGAGCGCAGCCAGGATGGACGGAGCTTTTCCAGGATTGGCAGTGTACAGGGCAAGGGAACGACCATTCAGCCCAACGCCTACCTTTTCCGGGACCGCAACCCCGGCACGGGCGTTAATTATTACCGTTTGCGCCAGGTGGACCATGACGGCACCTATGAATACAGCAAGACAGTGTTCGTCCATATCAAGTCCACGGCCGTTTCGGTTAAGGCATTCCCGAATCCATTCACTGATTTTGTCCGCCTGGAGCTGACAAGCGAAGAAACCGGGCCGGCCCTGGCGCTGGTGCTGGACGGGCAGGGACGCGTGATCCTGGAGCAACAGTTTCAGGTTGCAGAAAGGTACACCACTTTAGAGCTGCCGACACGCGACCTGGCTGCAGGCCTCTACTTTTTAAAAGTAAAGGGCGCTGGCATCGACGCAACCACCAAGCTAATCAAGCAGCGCTAAGCATTGGTTCTAAGACAAAGGCCGGAGTAACATTGTTTGACTCCGGCCTTTGCTTTTTACCTTCCGGTCATAAACCTATTTCCTGCCTCATTTTTTCCATTACATTTCACAAGCCTGACATCCGGATCGACACCACCCGGCGCAGATGCCAACCCTCTCCTTTGAAAATGACCTTTACTTGCGTCAAGGACTAAAGAGGTTCCTGACATGATAGCCTTTTAATGGTGAAGTACTTTCTATGGCCCAGGTTGTAACCCTAACGCCGGGGGTTACCTCACTTTCTCTGACTTACGGTCACCAGGCACACCCACCGCAGCGCTATTGGCCACGTTTTCCCCTACCTACCGCCCTGCGCGACAGCACCAAGCAACATTAACATAAGTACTTATTTGTTAGAATTTTACCCTATATTTACTTTTGCATATCTTTTTCAACCTCCTATGACTGCACCAATGTCCAAAATGCTTCTTTCCTGCCTTACCTGTGGCCTGCTGTTGTTCTTGCTGGCGAGCTCCTCGTGTACAGAGACAACAAGTGCCTCCGCTGAAAATAAGGGCTACACCCAGCAGCACGCTACCCAGAGAAATCAGGAGCTGGTGACCGGCGCAGACCAGGTAGAAAAGTACCTGCCCTTGCTAAAGGGCAAGCGTGTGGCGCTTGTCGTGAACCCCACCTCCATCATCGGCAATACACCCAGCGTGGATAGCCTCCTGGCCCTGGGAGTGAACGTGGTGAAGATCTTCGGCCCGGAACACGGGTTTCGGGGCAACGCCAGCAACGGGGCCAAGGTAGCCGACGAAGTGGACGCCCAGACGGGCCTGCCCATTATCTCCCTGTATGGCGCCAAGCGCAAGCCCAGCAAAGCGGACCTGGCCGATGTGGACCTCCTCCTCTATGACATCCAGGACGTGGGGGTTCGCTTCTACACCAACATCAACACGCTGCGTGATGTGATGGAGGCCGCAGCCGAGCACCAGGTGGCGTTTCTTCTGCTCGACCGGCCCAACCCGCACGGGTACCTGATCGACGGCCCGGTGCTGGACATGCAGTACAAATCAGGCATTGGCCAGTTCCCCATTCCCATTGCCCATGGCATGACCGTGGGCGAGTTCGCACGCATGATCAACGGGGAGGGCTGGATGGCCGACGGCCTCAGGCTGGACACGGTTCCCATCATCCCGGTGGCCAATTACCGCCACGACATGCCCTATGAGCTGCCCGTCAAGCCCTCGCCGAACCTGAATACAGCCCAAAGCGTGATGCTTTATCCCAGTACCTGCCTGTTTGAAGGCACTATCCTGAACCATGGCCGTGGGACACAGTTCCCCTTTACAATTCTGGGTGCCCCGGCCCTGAAAGGCACCTACGACTTTTCCTTTACGCCGGTGAGCATTCCGGGCATGAGCGAGACACCACTGCACATGGGCCAGGTTTGCTACGGATTGGATCTGCGTTCATACGATGTGGAGCAACTCCGAAAGAGGCGCCAGCTCAACCTGTCCTGGCTCCTGGAGCTCTACCAGGCCTATCCCGACAAAGCGCGTTTTTTTGATTCCTCCTACAGCAATCAGATGGGGGTGATTGAACGCCTGGTGGGCGTAGGGGACTTCAGGAAGCAGGTGGCCCAGGGCTGGACAGAAGCCCAGATCAGGGAGACCTGGCAGCCGGGGCTCGCCGCCTTCAAAGAGATGCGCCAGAAGTACCTGCTTTATCCATGAGCGGCGCCCCGGACGCCGCTCATTTACGTAGATGAGCTATTGCCGGTGGTTTTTTATTTTTAACCAAGCGTCATTGCCCAGCCGCTGCCTTTTTATTGAAATAATTCCGGGGCTTTAGAAGGCGGAACCCCTTTAATTTTCTTAAAGCAGTTGCTAAAAGCGGCCAGGTCGGTAAAGTTCAGCAGCGTGGCGATGTCAGCCCAGGTATGGCCTTTCTGTTTTAGCTGCACACTGTAGTCTACCCGCCTGCCAAGCAGGTAATGGTAAGGGCTCTCGCCGAAGCACTGCCTGAAGAGCCGGAAAAAACGGGATTCCGACAGGCAGCACTCCTTGGCCACCTGCTGCATGCTTATATCTGCCTCCAGGTTAGAATCCAGCACTTCTTTGCCCTTTAGCAGCCGGCGGTATAATTCCTGGCGGGTGGAACGCTTGGCCGTCTGCAAGTTGTAGTAAGACTGGATATACCCTTGGTTCTCCCTGACCAGCAGCGCCGCGATTTCATAAAGGAGCTCTACCCCCGGCTGCGCGCCTACTTGCCCCCTTGAGGACAGCATCACCCGATGAAGCCCCTGCTGCAGGGGCATGCTCGCAGGGGCGCCGTGCACCAGCAAATCCGACGTGAACAGAAAGCGGCTGCAGTGGTCACCGTCATCCAGTTCATCGGGCCGCAGCAACTCCCGCAACTGCTCATTGACCAGCGTTACATCCATATCAATGCACACGCTATGGGTTGGCGTATCACCTATCTGTACGTCAAAGGAGCCGACCGTGTCGTTAACCAACAGAAAATGACCTTTCCTCAGGCTGTGTCGCTTTCCCTGTACCCAATAGGTCTCCTGTCCCTCCGCCACGTACTTGAGCCCCAGGCCCCGGGGCTTGATGACGTCTTCCAGCGAGGAAAGGCGCGCAGTCATGATCCGGTTTTCGGATTTGCGGCCTTTGTAGCTGCGGTAGGTGCTGTTGTTTACGTGCACCACCTCGCAGCTGCAGGCATAGGCGCCGGCAGATGCGGCGCTGTTGGCTGGCGTGGGATTCATAGAGTGCTTCATGAGGCTTTAATTTATGTAAAATTTAGCAGAGGAATGCCATGCCTATGTCCGCTGACACAAGAATTGGCAGGATTTTACAACCCCCTCCTGCCCAACATTTATTTACTTGCCAGCCAAACGCTATCTTTCCCACAAATGAAAATAAATGCTTTACGCCGTATGGTGTGTATGATGCTGCTTCTGTCAGGCGTTGCCATGGCCCGCGAGGCTGGCGCGCAGGAGCTCAAGCGCCGCGCAGACCTGGGCCTGCGGGTAAGTTCCCTGCCTGACTCCCTGGCCAGGGAGCACCGCCTCCGCAGCGGCCTGCTGGCCACCGGCACGCTGCCCGCTTCCACTGCCGATGCCCTGGGCATACGGCAAGGCGATATCCTCCTGTCGATTAACAAAAAGCAACTTACCGCACCTGTTGAGCTATATGAGCTGAACCAGTCCATGCAGCTGGGGCAGGACCTGGACGTGCGGCTGCTGCGCAAGGGCAAAAAGATAAGGCTGCAGGGCAAGATGCAGCCAAGGCCCCTGGAGCATTCTTCCAACGCACAGGTGCGCTATGGCCAGGTAGCCTTCCGCGGCGGTTTGCTCCGCACCATTACCTATAGCCCCCGCCAAGCGGGCAGGCATCCGGCCATTCTCTTTATTCCGGGCTTTCCCTGTCAGTCCATTGATGACTACGGCGCCTCAGCCTACGGCCAGCTGATCAGGGGCTGGAGTGAACGGGGCTATGTGGTGATGCTGGTGGAAAAGCCCGGTCTGGGCGACAACGTCAACACGCCCGACTGTATGGAAATAGACCTGCGCACCGAGATCGAGGCCTTCGAGCAGGGTCTTGTGCAGCTAAAGGGGTACGAGCAGGTAGACCCGGAAAAAGTGTTTCTCTTCGGCCATTCGATGGGGGGCATTATCGCCCCCATGCTCAGCCAGAAGCACCGGCTCCGGGGGGTCATGGTCTACGGAAGTCCTTACCGGCCCTGGTTTGAGTTTGCGACTGAAATGTTCCGTTTCCAGGCCCCCATAGCCGGCACCGATTACGTAGCGCACGAAGCAACCATGCGCACCCTCTACCATGTCATGTACCGCTTCTTTGTGCTGGCCCAGCACCCTGACACCATTGCCGCCGCCGACCCTGCCTATCGGAAGATCCTGCAGGAGGCGTTCCAGCACCAGGGAGGCGACCAGTTCTGGTCCCGGGATTACCGGTATTGGCAGCAAATTGACGAACTCAACCTGACCAGGGCCTGGGCTGAGACCGAAGCGCACGTGCTCTCGATCTGGGGAGAGTATGACTTTGAGATCGTCAACGACGAAGACCATAAGCGCATTGTTGAAGTAGTCAACCACTACCACCCGGGTCACGGAACCTTCCTGGCGATGCCCGGGACAAACCACTCCCTGATCAAGGTAGATGGCATGGCCCAAGGCGTAGCCCAGATGAAAAAACGCGACCCGGATTATAACCGCAGCCATTTCAACACCGCCCTGATCACCGAAACGGACGCCTGGATCAAGCGCGTGCTGCAGCAGACCCCTCCCTCACATTAAAAGAAAAAACGATGAATAAGTACTTAGCCGCTTTCCTTCTGGTGTTCCTCAGCAGCCTCTGCCTGCCCGCCCTGGCACAATCGGCAGCCCCAACAACACAGCTCCAAGAGCGCTTGCAGGCCCACCTCGATTCGCTCTGGCAAGCAAACGGTTTTCCCGGGGCTACCTTTAGCGTCGTCCTGCCGGATGGCCGGCAGCTTAGCCTGGCCACCGGCACAGCTGACTCTGCCAGCCGCCAGCCCATGCGCCCTGACAGCAGGATGTTTTCGGGCAGTAACGGCAAAACCCTGTTTGTCGCCGCCGCCATGGCGCTGCAGGCGCAGGGCGCCTTTCACCTGGATGACAGCATCAAAACCTACATTGGGCAGGAGCAATGGTTCAACCGCATCCCCAACGCACGGGCGATCACCATGCGCATGCTCCTCAACCACACCTCAGGCATCATGGAATACTATGAGCTCGGGGACTTTATGCAACAACTCAAAGAGAACCCCGCCCGTACCTGGACACCGGTAGAGCTTCTGGCCTACGTGTTTGACCGGGAGCCCCTGTTTGCAGCGGGGCAGGGTTTCAGTTACGCCGATACCAACTTTATCCTGTTTGGCTACATCCTGGAGAAGATCACCGGCCGGAACATGTATGAGCTGGCGCGGCAGTACGTGCTCAGCCCTTACCGCCTCACGGCCACTGTGCCATCGGTCCATCGGGCCTATCCTCTCCTGGCCGTTGGCTACGCCCGGGCAGGCGGGCCTTTCCCGGTAGAAGGTGCCTTTGTCAAGGACGGCCGGACGGTCTTTAGTCCGCAGTTTGAGTGGACCGGCGGGGGTTTTGTGTCCAGTGTGGCCGACCTAGCCTCGTGGGCAAAGACCTACTACCTCCTGCCCGGCGTTCCGGCAGAAGCCAGGGAGCAGATGCGCCAGGGGGTGCCCGCCAACACCGGCAAAGACCACCGGTATGGGCTGGGCATGCAACTCAGGCCCGGCGGGACGGCAGGCATGGGCTACGGGCACAGCGGCTGGTTTCCCGGTTACCTGACTGATGCCGAGTACTTCCCTGACCTGGACCTGGCCCTGGCCATACAGTTCAACACCGATGACTTCCGCCTGCTCAAGCGCACGCCCCATGCCTACCTGCTGGACATGGCCAGGATCGTGACCCAAACCCTATCCCAGCCTTAAAGTAACCGTTATGCCCGACACCCTCTGCCTAGCGCGGGGGGCCTTTGCTGACCTAAACTCCTGAAACTATGAAATTGTTGTTTGCCACAGGCCTGTGCTGCCTGCTGGCCTGCCGGGCCTTTGCCCAACTCACCGGTTCGCTGCAGGACCAGGGCGGAAACGCCCTGTCTTACGCCTCCGTGAACCTTCTGCAACTTCCGGATTCAACCGGAGTCTCGGGTACCCTGACTGCCCAAGACGGCTCATTTTCCATCCCGCCCCCTGCCTCCGGCACCTATACCCTGCGCGTCAGCATGGTCGGCTATGGGATCCAGCACACCGGCTCCTTTACAGTCGGCAGTGGTGCCTTCTGCAAAGACTTCGGCACCCTTACCCTGCAGGCGCATGCCCACGCGCTGCAAGAGGTGTCGGTCACGGCCCTGCAGGCGGCCATGACCTTGGAGGCAGACAAGCTCGTGGTGCGCGTCGCGCAGACACCCCTGGCAGCCGGCGGCACGGCCTATGAAGTGCTGGGAAAAGTGCCCGGGGTGCTGGTTGACCCTAACGGAAACATCCAGCTTCACGGGAGAACCGGCGTAGACGTGCTACTGGACGGCAGGCGCACCTACCTGTCAGGCAAGGAGCTGCAGCACTTGCTTGAGGCCGTGTCCGCAGAAAACGTACAGACGATTGAAGTGATGGCAAACCCCTCGGCCCGCTACGATGCCGCAGGCAGCGCCGGCCTTATTAACATCACGCTGAAACAAAATACACAGCGGGGCATGAGCGGCAGCCTGCACGCCGGCTACCAGTACAACGGGGCATCAGGTTACAACTCCGGCCTGAACTTGAACTATAAAAAAGGGCGCTGGAGTTCTTTTCTGGCGGCAGACATGGCCCGACGGCCACGCCTGCGCGAAGGGGTCATGGTACGGGAATTTCATGCGGGCGGAGCCGATGCCACCTTCCGCCAAGGGCGCGACGAGACGCTGACCATGCTTAGCCCCGCCCTTCGCTTGGGCACGGAAAGGGAACTGACCCCGCACCACCGGCTGGGCACGGTCCTGCACCTGGGCCGGAATTCGATGGACCGCGCCTTTTACTCAGGCACGGACCTGCAAGACCGCAAGCGCGGGACGCATACGTTCATAGAGGCGGGAAACTTTAACGATAACCGGCAACAGAACGCCTCAGTTAACCTGTACTACGAGGGCAGGCTCGACACGGCAGGCAGCACGCTTTCGGCGAGTCTGGATTATGTGCAGCTCGACAACGAGGCCCGGGCGCTTTATGACAACCTACGCCATAACCGGGAGAGCGGCACGTCCCTGCGCGAGCTGCTGCGCAGCGACAACCCCGGCTCCTACCATATCTACGCGGCCAAGGCAGATTATAGCCAGCCGCTTTCCCCAAAGGCCACTCTGGAGGCAGGGGTGAAGGCCAGCCATGTCGTATCGGGCAATGCACTCCGGTTTTATGTAGTGGAAGAGGGACGGGAGGTCCGCGATACCCGGCGCAGTAACGACTACCGCTACACCGAGCGGATCCTGGCAGGCTATGTTAGCTTCCGTGCCGCACTGGGCAAGGCCTGGAACCTCCAGGCAGGCTTACGCGCTGAGGGTACTGCCGGAAAAGGCCAAACACAGGGCCGTCAGCCGCTCTCCCGCCGAAAGTATACGGATCTGTTCCCCACCTTTTCCCTGAGCCAGCAGGTGAGCGAAAACTATCGCATCAGCTATAGCTACAACCGCCGCATCGACCGGCCAAACTATCGCTCCCTTAACCCCTTTATTTTTTACCAGGACCCTTACAGCTGGGCAGAAGGCAACCCGGACCTGCGCCCGCAGTACACCAGCTCCTTCCAGGTGGCGCAGACCCTGCACCAAAGCTATCATGTGCTGCTGGGTTACTCCCGCACCAGGGACTTTTTTGCCGAAGTGCCCGAGCAGCGTGCGGCAGACAACACCACCGTGTACCAGGAGCGTAACGTGGACATGGCAGAGCACTACAGCGCTACCTTCCTTGTACCTGTTCGGGTGGCAGCAGGCTGGGAGGTGAGCCACCACCTGGAGGCAGGCTACGGACGGAACAGGATGTTGCTGCAGGACAGGCTCCTGGAAAACAGGCAGTTTTTCGGGTCCCTGCAGGCTGTTCACCAGGTCTTACTGCCGGGAGGCCTACAGCTCCAGGCAACGGCCGCCTATCAATCCCCCTCTACCTACGGCATGTATACTTTCAGGCAGCAGTGGTGGCTGGATGCTGGCCTGGAAAAGTCCCTGCTGCGGGACAAACTGGACCTGAGCCTGGGAGCTACGGATATCTTCCGGACAAGGAAAATGCGGGGCGACGCCAGCTACAACGGCGACGGCTTCCGGTTTGAGAACTACTTTATGGCACGGAGCCTGAAGCTGCAGCTGCGCTACAGCTTCCAACGGGGCCAGGGGTTTAAGGCACAAAGTCCCCGTCATAAGCTAGAAGAACTTAACCGGGCAGGTGGCCAGTAGCCTCACCGGGCACTTTGGCTTCCAGCTGTAACTTTCCCAGCATGATAGTGGCTGCAAAAAATGTGGATTTGTGGTTAGTTCAGGTGCGTTATCCCCAAATCCACAACTTCCATCCTTAACGCTTATTGGCTTGGCTTTATAGCATTACCTGTAGCGAATCTGTTGAGCCTTTACAGGTGACCTAAACACCCGGCCTACACTCCTGTTTTTGCGGCGCTTGTCTATAGTCTATAGATGCGCCGCTCCGTTTCATGGCTTTCGCACTGTATGGCGTAACTGCCGTTTGAGTTCCATTCATGAATAGAACAGCCCTTTCATAGACAATAGCCGTTCATGAACTGGCCTGACTGGTCAAAGTGCTTGCGCAGGTTATCGGCGACCGGCCGCGGCTCGACATTGCTCTTTGCAAGAACTCCGTGCGTCCTCTTTGCACCCAGTGCTCGAGTGCATTCATCAGTATCAAATTTCAAAGCCTGGCTTTGCTCACTGCACACGTTCAGCCAACGTTCGGCTTATCGAAGCGCCTGATTATTTCAGAACTTACAGGCCTCACAAAATCGTCTAGAAGAGCTTGCCCCTCAGGAATAGAATAGAATAGTAAGCTACTTGTTAATGATTCATGGATGCATACCTGCAGAATTTAATCCGCCTTTTTGCGAATCATCACACAAGCTCTTCAGCACCATGTCTTCTGCGGCAACTTTGGCCTTTGCTTTTTTCTTGTATGTCCATTTCAACCCAAACAAGGGGCCTAGGAAACTTACCCTCCTGATAACGAATTCATACAACAGGTAGCAGCCTGCAGCGGTAAAGGCTACAATCGTTACGAATTTCAGGACTACTGGCAGCTCTAAGGGCAAAATGAGGGTCGCTCCCGCATACAGTACGAACATGTGAATGATATATACCGGGTAGGCTGCCTGGCTTAGGTAGCTCAACGCAGCGCCCGGCTTGTTGAGATGTTTGTAACCAAATCCGAAAACCGCCAGTATCCAGCAGTTTGACTCTACAGCCATGAGGTAGCCAGGCGCGTTCAAATTGAGAACCAGAAACCGGATGGCATAAAGGGAGACAGCTAAAGCCAGGTAAAGCCACCGCCATTTTAGGACAGTTTGCCAGAATGGCTTTCCGCTGTATACGAAAAGGAAACCGAAGAAGAAGGCCAAAAGCCCCAGGAAAAAGCCGTGCCATGTTTGCACATACATCTCGAAAATAGCAGGTTTTAGGAGCAGGGCCTCCAGCACAAAAAACACCGTTATCAGCAGCGGGCCAAAGGGGTTGCCCAGCACTGCCGACAAGCTCTTCATGAATCGCCCTCCCGCTTCTTTCTTTAGATAGAAGAAGAGGGGTGACAGCAACAGCACATAGACAAAAATATTCCCTAGAAACCACAGATGCGAGGGATGTGCCATATACTGCAGCGGCATGTGGTAATAGCGCTGAAAAAGGAAGATGTGCAAGGGGCTTATGGCCACCATTCCGAAAAGGAATGGCACCAGTATTCGTTTGGCTCGCTCGAGCAGTAAGGCCCGCCAGTTCCGCTTTCGGGTGGCAAAATAAACGCCCATACCCGAAACAAAGAACAGCAGCGGAATGCGCCACACATTCAGCATGGTCATCGGGGTCCATAAATCCGGCATTAGCTCATCACTCTTCACAAAGCCAATGAACATGGCCCAAGGCTGGAAGACAATGGCTATGTGATAGATCAACAGTAGGCCAATCGCAATCACGCGCAGCCAATCAATATCATATCTTCTTTCTGGCATCATCGGATTATTGTTTAAGTTACTGTAACATCATGGCAATGACCGGACGCGTTTTTTCCAGCTCCTCCATATCCAGTTGCAGGCCCAGTGGCCCTAGCTGTTCCTGCATCATCCCGTACACCGGCTTCATCTGAGAAAAATCGCCCGTAACTGATTCTCTTGCTGTAGCGCCAAAGTTGTTGCGCAGGGTCTTGTCAGCGTTTGCATCAAGCAGCATTTGCACAAGCTCTACCCGGCAGAAGAAAGCCGCAACATGCAATGCTGTTGAGCCGTCATTATTTTTAATGGAAAGATCCGCACCCGCATCGATCAGAGCTTTCGCAATATCGGTTTTCCCGAACGTGATCGCGGTGATCAAAGGAGTGGAACCACTCATCGGCTCTGTTTTATCTATATCAGTTCCTGCTTCGATGTGCTGTTTTACCACATCCAGGTTGCCGGCTATTACAGCGGCCTGCATATCTATTTCCGGCACTTCTGCTCCTGTGTCGGCTGCTGTGTTCTGATCCGATTGCGCGCAGGCGGGCAGGAAAATAAGCACGAATAATATATAATATAAACTCTTTCTAATGTTTACTTTTTGCGTTTCCATGATCCTTGATTTTTAGTTTTTAGTTTATTAATTTATGTCCTCACAAAGATCGGGAGTCTTTCAAAACCAGGCTTATGAGCTATGCAGCAAAAGACATTAAGTTTTCGGAAGGCATAAAAACTATGGCGCAAGAGTATAAACTATGACGCATTATGCGATTCTTACTGCTTTAAAGCCCTTTTTCCGATAGTGCGGCTTGCCGTTATATTTAGTAGTCTCAACCTTTCATAAAACATCATGGCCGATGCATCAACTAGAGGGGAAGAATTTCTGGAAGAGGTAGAAGCCGTTATTCTGGATAATGTCTCCAGCGAGCAGTTTGGTGTCTCTGAACTGGCGGAGGCGATGAGCATGAGCCGCTCTAACCTGCTCCGGAAAATAAAGAAACACACGAACCTTTCTGCCAGCCAGTTTATTCGGCAGGTGCGCCTGAAAAAAGGCATGGAGTTGTTAGAGCAAACCTCCCTGACGGTTTCTGAAGTTTCCTACCAAGTAGGTTTTGGGAGTACCTCCTACTTCATCAAATGCTATCGGGAACGTTTTGGCAATGCCCCGGGTGAAGCACGAAAGGGAACTGCTGAAACCAGCGTGAATGTCCATAGCCTGAAGCCATACCGATGGTCGGCGATAATAGCCGTATCGACAGTATTGCTCATCGCCTCGTATTTGTTCTTCAAGAAACTATCTTCTTCCGGTGTCGAACCTGAAAAATCAGTAGCTGTTTTGCCTTTCAAAAATGAGAGCAGCGATTCTTCCAACCTCTATTTTGTCAATGGCCTAATGGAAGCTGCATTAAGCAACCTGCAGAAGATCAAAGATCTGAGGGTTGTAAGCCGAACCTCTGTAGAACAGTTCAGAGACACAAACACGCCTATTCCCGAAATTGCAGAGACACTGCATGTTAGCTACATCGTGGAAGGCAGCGGCCAGCGGGTGGGCGACCGGGTTTTACTCAACATTCAATTGATTGACGCATCGAGGGATCAGCCTATTTGGGCGAAGCAATACAGCCGTAAAGTGGTTGATGTTTTTGCTTTGCAAAACGAAGTTGCCAGGGAAATTGCAGATGCGATTAAAGTGATCGTGACACCTGCGGAACTCGAGCGAATTGAAAGGAAGCCCACGGAAAACATGGTGGCATATGATTACTACCTCCAGGCACTCGACCCTTTCTTAACCAGAACCCATGAAGGGTTAGAAAGAGCCATTCCGCTGTTTGAGAAGGCCATCGAGCATGATCCTGAGTTCGCCCTTGCCTATGCCGGTCTTGCCATTTCTTATTACTTTCTCGACATCTACCAGGTGAACAAGCAGTATACCGGGCAAATCAGCAACTATGCGGACAAGGCACTGCTGTATGATGCCAAATCTGCCGAAAGCCTCACTGCTAAGGCCTTTTATTACATGCACCGCAAGGAGTTCCGCTTAGCCTTGCCTTACCTTGAGAAAGCCCTGGAGTATAACCCCAACTCCTCGTTTGTGGTGCAGATGCTCTCTGACTTTTACGCCCGCATCACTCCGAATACCGCCAAGTACCTGGAGTACGCCCTGAAGGGGATTCAGCTGGATGCCGGGGGCAGTGATTCCACTACCAAAAGCTATACTTACCTGCACCTGAGCAACGCCCTCATACAGGCCGGTTTTGTAGATGAATCGATCAAATACATTGACCTGTCACTCGACTACAACCCGCAAAACGAATATGCGCCCTATGTAAAGCCCCTGATCCTGTATGCAAAGCACAAGGACATCGCGCGTACCCAGCGGGCCCTGGAGAAGGTCTGGCAAAAAGATACCACCCGCCTGGACATTCTGCAGGAAGTGGCAAAGACGTTTTACTTTCAGGAAAAGTACGACAGTGCCTTCTACTACTATCAGAAGTTCGTGAAGGCCAGGGAATCCAGAGGGCTGGATATTTACGCGCACGACGATGTGAAGATAGGCATGGTTTATAAACAAATGGGCTATACGGCGCAAGCCGCCGATTTTTTCAGGGCTTACGCCAATTATTGCGACAACGACGAGTCCATTTACAAAAGCGCCAGTATGGCTGTAAAATATGCATATGAGGGGAAACCCGACCTGGCTATTGAGCAGCTTAACCTATTTGCGGCACAAGATAACTACCAATACTGGATCTTGCTTTTTCTTGAGCTGGACCCGATCATTCAGCCATTGAAAAGCCATCCGGGGTTTAAAAAGGTAATGGAAAAGATCAATGCCCATTTTTGGGTAGATCACGCCAAGCTGAAAGAATCGCTGGAAGTGAAGGGGTTGCTTACGACTTAACCGCTGTGATTTTTTTCACGAGGCTGTAACAGAAAGGAGCCTTAAAGTTATAGCTTATAATAAACGTGTTTGTTCTCCATAATTTTACTTTGTTTTGAAAAAGGTCGCAAAATATTTATTACTGGTTTTCCTGGTTTATTCCTGCCAGAGCAGGCCATCGCAATGGAACGGCCCGGTCCTGGGGCAACCCCGCAACCACCTGACAGTTGCAGAACTAGTGGAAGGCGAAACGCAACCGCTGATAGACATGAGCTACTTTGCCAAACCCAACTGGGGAACGCAGGCAACAACTCCCTTCTCCGGCACTTTGCTCCTGCAGGACACCGAACTGAGTTTCCCGAAGGAAAAGGATTATTACCCTGGCGAAAACATTTTCCCGAAACTAGAACTGGATTTCATTTCACACCGTGGCGAACTGATCCCGCTGCTGAAAGAGAGAATCTCCACCAGGCACCAGAGCAAGAGCTACTGGGATGTGGTAGTTGGGACAGGGAAAGTATGGCATGAAAAAGAAGACGGAGCATGGAGCCGTGCCTCTTTTCCTCTCACCTTAACAGACAGGTGGGTAGGGCAAGCCAGGAATTGCGTAGCCACCTTCGTTTATAAAACTGATGCTGTCAGCAATGTTTGCCTGCAGTGCAGCCAGGAAACAGCCGATATAGATGACAAGCAGTTGGGCAACATCAGTGGACTGTTGCCGGCTACCTATCAGGCGAAACAGTTTGCTGATGCAGATCAAATAGTTGAACAGCAGGACCTGGAAGAAGCACGAAGGCTTCCCACACGCCCTCTGCGTGAGATTGATGCAAACAAAGAAGTAGCCGGCTACTTTGATAAAATGATCCACACAAATGCTCCCACAAGCCTGGGGGCTGTCTGGATGAATGGCAAGCTTTACGTACATCCGCCCAAAACCCGCCACGGCCTCTATCCTTATCCCGATAACATGCGCCACGGTTTATACTCTGTGACTAAAAGTATGGCCGGAGCTTTGGCGTTGATGTATTTAGAGGAACGGTACAAGGGCAGTGTATTCGAAGCAAAAATAACAGACTATGTACCAGCCTTAGCCGATCACAAGGGCTGGCAGGGAGTCAACTTCTCCCAAACGCTCAACATGGTGACGGGAAACGTAGGAGGCGAAAGTCCGGATCTTCTTTTCAGCACCCTGGTAAGTGCCGAGTCGGCTGAGGAAGCCATCAACAGGATCGCCCGCCTAGGGGATGCCCCGGAAGCGCCGGGTGAAAAATTCAATTACGCTTCTACCAATCTTTTTGTGCTGTCCTATGCCCTGCAGCAGTATGTGGAAGAGAAAGAAGGCAAAAACGTGCATTACTGGGACCTGGTGCGGGAGCACGTGCTGGTGCCGATTGGAGCAGGGCATTTCACTTTGCTGCATACGATCGAAACGGATGAGGCCCAAGCCATACCCATCCTGGCCTACGGGGCCTTGCCGACCATAGACGAAGCAGCCAAGATAGCCTTGCTGTTTGCCAACGAAGGAAGCTATGAGGGGCATCAGATCTTAAACAGAGAGAGGGTGAAAGAAGCCTTTGGAGAATCGAAATGGAAAGGCTACAGTACGGGCAACGACTATAGAGGGAGTAACTATCAACACTCCTTTTGGTCTAAAGAGATAGACACGAGGAAGTGTAAAACAAAGGCAACCTACATGCTGGGTTTTGGAGAGAACTATGTGGTGTTTCTGCCAAGCAAAGTCATTATTTTCAGGTTTTTAGATGAGCATGATCTGGACATTGATGAATTAATAAAGCGTGTAGAAAACCTTAAATCCTCATGCCGGGAAGAATAATAAAAGTTGGAGAAAATGCTGGAATGATGAAAGCCGCCATACGCAGGACTTATGGTTCACCGCAACAGATTCAGATAGAGAATATAGCTACGCCAAGCCTAGGGAATGATGAAGTTTTGGTTCGGGTCCATGCCACAACCGTTAACAGAACGGACTGCGCGAACCTTACAGCGCAGCCATTTATTATGCGGTTTGTCCTCGGGTTCTTCAGGCCGAGGAAAGTTATTTTGGGAACTGACTTTGCCGGGGAAGTAGTGGCAACCGGAAAAGATGTCAATCTTTTTAACGTAAAAGACAGGGTTTTTGGCTTTACCGATACAGGATTAGCATCACAGGCTGAATACATGGCCCTAAAGCCAAAGGGAAATGTTTTAGCTATACCGGAGGGTATCGATTACAAATGCGCTGCCGCAAGTCTGGAAGGCGCGCATTACGCATATTCCTTCCTCCATAAAGTAACCATGCAGCCTCAGCAAAATGTTTTGGTGAATGGCGCTACCGGCGGAATCGGGTCCGCGCTCTTACAGTTTCTTAAGCAGTTTAAGGTTCATATAACGGCTACCTGCCGTACAAAAGATATAGCGTTGATCAAGTCCTTAGGTGCTGACAAAGTGTATGACTACACAAAGGAAGACTTCACAAAGGGCAATGAAACATATGACTTCATTTTTGATACTGTAGGCAAAAGTACTTTTGGCAAATGCAAGCCCCTGCTAAAGAGAGGCGGCGTTTATATATCCTCAGAGCTAGGCCCTTACGCACAAAACGTGTTCCTGGCGATGTTTACTTCTGCTCGAAGCAGCAAGAGGGTGGTCTTCCCTATACCTTATGGAGTTCAGAAAACGCTGCCCTACATCCACGATCTTCTGGAAAAGGGCACATTCCATCCGCTTATTGACCGGGAGTATGCACTGGATAACATATCCGATGCCTACGAATATGTTATCTCTGGAGAGAAAACAGGAAATGTGATCATCAATGTGTAGAAGCTGTTGAGGCATTCGGTCGGAATTCCTTTAAACTTGTATCTAACCGTTAGCTCCATGAAATTACTGCGACGAATAATCAAGATTGCCCTCATTTTCACCGGGTTGCTTCTTGTAAGCCTCCTTGCCATACTGGGAGTTGATGGGCTAAAAACAGGATATCTGAACATTATGGACAACGAGCTGGCGATGGATGACTCCTATCTTTTCACCCATGTGAATGTGGTGCCGATGACAGAAGACACGGTTTTAAGGGACAAGGCGGTGTACATCAAGAACGGTATCATTCATGCGATTGCCGACAGCATGGAGGTTCAGGGTGTGGAAGTGATTGACGGAAGGAATAAGTATTTACTGCCCGGGCTCATTGACATGCACGTTCACCTTTGGGATAAGTATGAACTAGGGCTTTATTTATCCAATGGCGTCACGGCTGTCCGAAACGTATGGGGTATGCCCATGCATTTGAGACTAAAAAAGGAAATCAACAACGACAAGATTTTGTCGCCCTTGCTTTACACCACCGGCCCCAAACTTACCGGCCCGGAGTTTATCGGCGATGATAACCTGCAGCTGTTCAGCCCGCAAGAAGCCAGAGACAAGGTGCGTTCTTATAAAGCACGCGGGTACGATTTTATAAAAACATACTACGGTTTGCCTAAGGATATTTTTGATGCCGTGATAGTGCAGGCAAAGCTTTCCGGGATGGACATTGTCGCACACCCCTCCCAAAAAGTACCTTATGCCTATCATTTCAATCCGCAGATTGCCTCTATCGAGCATGCTGAGGACATCGTGCAGCAGCCGCTGCACTACGAGCTCGACTCGTTAAAGCTGGCACAGGTGGTGAAGGAATTTTCAGAGTCGCCACACACTTCCTTCTGCCCCACCTTAATGGCTTTCTACAACATATGTCGTATGCTTGCAGATGATAACATACTGTCTTCGGAGCCGGTCCGGTTCATGAACCCGGCTATAAGGAAGTTGGATAGCAAAGCCCAATTTGACCGTTGGCGTGCAGCAAAGAAAGAAAACCCCGCCGTTGTAGACCGAACAAAAAAGCAGCATGACTTTCACCTCTATGCCATAAAAAAACTGAACGATGCAGGCGTGAACATTATCTGTGGCACAGATGCCGGCATCGGCGTCACGGTTCCCGGCTTTTCGATCCATCAGGAGTTAAGCTTGTACAAAGAAGCCGGCCTTTCTAACTATGAAGCCCTGAAAACAGCCACGGTAAACGCCTCAAAAACTCATCAGATCATGCACCATATGGGGACGATCGAAACCGGTAAGACAGCCAACCTACTCCTTGTAAACGATAATCCCTTGGTAGATCTTGCCATCCTAAGGAAGCCCCAGACGGTGTTTATAAAGGGCAGAAGGTTAGACAGGCCTGCCTTGGATACGTTTGAAGAAAAAGCAAATAACCGTAGCAACTTGATGGCTACGGTGGTGAGATACGTAGAGAACACGGTGTATGCAATAAGCAATAGATAAAAAAATATTGAGAAGATTGCGAATCAAGCAATAAAACAAATAACTGGAATTGCAATATTTTATCGGAGGTATTTTCTGGCAGCCATGCTTGCTGTATTGCCAACTGCTTGAAAGTGCAAAGCAGTGTCTAGCACTGAAAGTAGTGCATAGCATGAAACGGCCGTGGCTGTTGCACAACTCATTCTCACTATTGCTATCTCTTATTCTTTGCACCAGAAAAAATACTCCCGCTATGGCCTTATTAGTTGCAGTTGAATGTGAGCATAAACAAAGAGCCTGAAAAAGCATAGATGTGTTCCCTTTCCAGTGCCATAGCCATGCTGACTAGCTGGGAAGCTGGATCTTCCAGGAGATCAAGAGCACTTTGCTCAAGAGCCAGATCGGCAAGGCCATGGCCTACGCCTACGCCCGCTGGGACGCCCTCTCGGCCTACCTTTACGACGGCAGCCTCTGCATCGACAACAACGTGGTGGAGAACGCCATCCGCCCGTGTCTTGTACAGAAATAGTTTTACATTACAAGCAACAGGATGAAAGAAAAAAAGGCGCCCTCTCCGGGTAAAGTGCAGAAAAGCGGCCGCTCCTACGACGCGTAGGTGAAGCGTAAAATTGTTAAGGAAGTAAATTCCGGCTTGCTCAGCCACAGTGCGGCGGCAAAAAAATATGGCCTGAACCGGAAAACGATTGATGCCTGGGTAACCGAGCTGTGTTACCTTAACTTGCAGCCCCTACAAATAGCGAAAGAAGTCAGGGCCAACGGCAAACAAGGGGCCAGCACCAAAATGCTGGCCAAACAGGCACAGACCTGACCCGGGAACTGGAAAAAGCAAAGCTCAAGATCTCCTCCCTGGAGACGTTGATTGAGGTAAGTGAGGAGGAGTTAAAGATCAAGATCCGAAAAAAGCCTGGTACCAAACAGTCAAGAGGATGAGGCAGCAGTCCCGGCAGAGTCTGTGCACTGTTTGGTTTAACCCGCCTGGGCCTTCTATGAAGCGGCAGAACAGGAGCGCGCGACCTCCATTGCTCACATGATCGTGCTCAGCTTAGTCAGCGAAGCGAGGGGCAGCATGCCCCTGCTGGGGGGCAGGAAGCTGCTACACCTGCTCTCACCTGCTTTCCAGGCGCATGGCATCAAGATGGGCAGGGACCAGCTTTTTGACCTGCTGCGTTTTCACGGGCTGTTGATAAGGAGGAGAAAGTGCCTGCAGCGCACCACCGACTCCAACCACTGGTTCAGGCGCTACCCCAACCTGATCAAAGGCTTGCTGATCACAGGACCCGAGCAGCTGGGGGGGGGCGGATATCACCTATATCCGTACCATACCGGGCTTCAGTTATCTGAGCCTGATCACCGACGCCTACTCCCGCAAAATCGTGGGCTTCGCCCTGCATCCCACCCTGGAGGCAGATGGCTGTGTGGCCGCCCTCAGGATGGCACTGGCCTTAAGAAGGAAAGAGATGCCCTTCGACCTGATCCACCACTCTGACAGGGGCGTGCTTACTGCTGCACAGAATATACGGACCTGCTACGGGAGGAGGGGGTTTCCATCAGCATGACCCAGCGCGGCAGCCCCTATGACCATGCCCTGGCCGAGCGGGTAAACGGCATCATCAAGAACGAGTTCTGCCCCGACAAGCGCTACCGTACCAGGAGGCCAAAAAGCACATTACCCAAAGCGTAGCCACCTGTAAGCAGCAGCGGCCGCATGTAAGCATTGAGTCTATGACGCCCGACCAGGCCCATCAGTGGCAGGGCGCGATCCAGAAAAGGTGGAAGCATTACAGAAGAAGCAGAAAGGCCGTAGCAGTCGAAGAGCCGGCCCAGTAAGGCTGTGGAAATATGGAAAACTCCCACGAGTTTACCACATTCCCACAGCCGCGATAGTGGTAGTAGTTATGATTGATTTTTTTGATATCCTTGCAGGACAAGTCGCCTTTAAAGTTTATTCAGGACTAACAGCAAAAGACTGTAAAGCACAAACAGGGCTAACACTCAAATCTGTCAGGTTTTTTCTGTACGAGACACAGGTGGATCAGCCTCCTTCAGGCTGCTGTCTCCTTAGGAATATACCACAAATAACACCTAATAAATACCATTTTATAAAATTGTATTTAACAACTTCATAATTGTTATATACAAGAATACCACATTTTATACAAGTACCCATTCCTGCATCTTCGTGTTAGAATCAAGCTGTACCCGATGCTAATATACAGCTTTCAAACATCATACTTCCGTTCTATAGGCTGTTTCCCTGGCAAGCAAAGGGAAGCAGCCTATAGTCAGCAGACAAATGAAGTTTGCCGAAAGTGAAGTGACGCTACGAATGATTTTCATGAAAAAGAATACGCATACTTCTTCCTGGCTGCCATATCTTTTCCGGGTATATCTCCCATTTTGCATTCAATTGTGCCCTTCCCTGGCTCAGCCAGTTGGCCTTTGCTGTCCTACATGCTTCTTTCCCAGCAAACACACCACTGCCTATGAAAACACAAAGCAACAGATCTTAACCTTACTTACAACCGACCTAGGCCCAAAGCCCCCGCTCCTTTGCCCGATACCAAAGCACCAAAGCAACAGCTGCCCACGGTTAAACAGGTTATGGATGCTCCTCATTGCACCTGTTGGGTAAATATCCTGCACTTCCCCTACCGCCCCTAACAATAGTCGTACTGACTTTCACCCTATCAACCTTATCTCCTGTTTGCCTCTAGTCAGGCATTCAGAAGATCTATTTCGCTAACCTTAAAACTAATCTAATGGAAACACCTACTTCATCGCCCACGCGTTCGCTTCCGGAACCGATATCCGGGCTCAGGGCATTCCGCCAGGCTTATACCAAGGAAGAGGCCCAGCAAGAACTCTGCCGCTGGTTTGTCTGCTCGCTGCAGCAAAACTACGATGGTCTCTCCTCTGACCGTACCATTAACTTGATTACCTTCTATGAAAACCTTAAAGAACTTATTTCGGCTGTATATCAATTTCATGACCTACGCGGAAAAGGAGCGCAGGAAGCGCTAAGGCAGCAAGCATCGACAATGCTTCATCCCGATTCAGCAGCTCACGCAGGCGCTATCTCCCAGGCCCTGGATACGCTCCACCATCGCATGCCCCAGTCTTGGACTTTGCTAATCAGCCCCCCGGAATAAGGCCAGTAAATGTGGCTTTCACGCCTTTTAACTTGCCCCTAACACCGGGTAAATTAATGTTTAATCCTAATGCATACCATAATGAGACCATTTATATGGCTTCACAGCCTCTTAATGCCTTTACTTTTCCTCCTGCTCGTCCTGCTGCTGCAGCTTTTGCCCGGCTTTCTGGTTGCTACTACCCGCGCACAGGCACAGGCAAAGGTACCAGAACCGGTGCAGGCCTTACATATCGGGGATACGGTACCGGATGTAGTACTGGGGCAGGTGCTGCATGCCACTTCTCCCGCCGCCCGCTTGTCTGACTTTAAGGGCAAACTCCTGCTCCTGGACTTTTATGCTACCTGGTGCGGCACCTGTCTGGGTAGCATGCCCAAGCTGCAGGAACTGCAGGCTGCCTTCGGCGAAGAGCTGCAGGTCCTGCTGGTCAGCTCTCCCCGCAATAAGGACAACGCCCAAAAAGTGCAGGCCTTTTACAAGCGCTGGATGAAACCCGGCGACCCTTACCTGCTCCCCAGTGTGGTGGGCGACACCACCCTGGTTCAATTTTTCCCCCACCGCCTGGTGCCCCACTTTGCCTGGATCAGTCCAGACGGCCGGGTCGGGGCCATTACTTCCCACAAGGAAGTCACCGCCGAGAACATCCGCCTTGCCCTGAAAGGCACCATGCCCGCCCATCTGAAAAAGGACGTGGACCTGCAGCGCCCGCTCTTCTCCAGTCCCGAGCTGCCCACCGATCAACTACGGCATTATTCCATCCTGCTGCAGGGCCGCATTGAGGGCCTGTCCAGCGGGGGACGCCTGCGCCCGGAGGAGGACCGCATCACCGGGCGTGTAGCCATCAACAAGCCCCTCTTGGACCTGTATGAGATGGTGGCCCTGCAGCGCCTGCCTGACTACAACCGCACGCGCCTGGTTCTGGAAGTGCGGGACCGGGGCTCCCTGCTGCCCGAAGCTTCCGCCCTCTCTTCAGATGAATGGAAGCGCCGTCACTTGTATAGTTACGACCAGGCAGGTCCTCCCGTTCCCCCTTCCGAGTTCTATGAGCGCATGCTCGCAGAGCTGAACCACTTTTCTCCCTTTACCGGCAGCATTGAAAAGCGCCGCATGACCTGCCTGGTGCTTCGTCTCACCGGGCGCCCCAACAAGCTGCAGAGCCAGGGTGGCAAAACCGAAAGCACCCTCTCCCGGCCGGGTACCAAGCGGCTGCGCCACAAACCGCTGCTCGTCCTGGTCAAGCACTTGCTTAGCCAGCCGGCCATTCCCTACCCGGTGCTCGACGAGACCGGCTACGACGGACCGGTGGACCTGGACATCAATGCAGCGCTCGATGACTTGCCTGCCCTGCGACGCGAGCTGCGCCGTTACCGGCTGGAGCTGGTAGCGGCCGAGCGCGAGATAGAGGTGCTCGTGATACGTGACAAACCCGGCAATTGAACCTGAAACCTATCCTTTTACCAATCAACTATAAATCATGAAAAAGCTTTTACTTTTCCTCACCCTCTTCTGTCTGGCCTGGCCGGCAGCAGCCCAGCATACGGTACGCGGCACCGTGGTATCCGTCACCGACAACACGCCCCTACCGGGTGCAACCGTGCGGGTAAAAGACACAGCCATGGCCGTGCGCACCGACGAAGAGGGCGCTTTTGAACTGCCCGTGCCGGAAGGGGCGATGCTTGTCGTGTCCTACCTGGGCTTCATGCCGCAGGAGGTGCCCCTGCAGCTCCCCCTCAACCGACCACTCCGCATTGCGCTGGCAGAAGACAGCCAGCACCTGCAGGAAGTGGAGATTTCAACCGGCTATCAACGCCTCCCCCGCGAACGGGCCACCGGCTCCTTTAGCTACGTGGATGCGCAAACCCTGCAGGAGCAGGCTGGGACAGACGTGCTCAGCCGCCTGGAGGCTGTGGCCAGTGGCGTTACAGTAGACCAAAGCACCGGGCTGACAGGCCGCCTCATGATCCGGGGCCTCAGCACCATTCAGGGTCCCCGCGAACCGCTGATCGTGGTAGACAACTTCCCCTACGAAGGCGACATTGCCAACATCAACCCCAATGACGTAGAAAGCATCACCATTTTGAAAGACGCCGCCGCAGCCTCCATCTGGGGGACCCGGGCCGGCAACGGAGTCGTGGTGATCACCACCAAAAAAGGCAGGTACAACCAGCCTCTCTCGGCCGATCTGACAGCCAACCTCACCCTAACCGGGAAGCCCAACCTGGACTACTTACAGTTCATGGCAGCTTCTGATTTTATTGACGTGGAACTGTTTCTATACGAGAAGGGCTACTATGCCAGTAAGCTGCGCCCTACAAGCCGTACGGTCGTTTCGCCTGTGGTGGAGCTGCTGGACCGAAGGGACAAGGGGCAGCTGACTGCCGCGGAGGCCGAAGCACAATTAAATGCCCTGCGCCAGGTGGATATACGGGACGAATATGCCCGCCGATTTTACCAGCGTGGCACCCGCCAGCAGTATGCCCTCCAACTGAAAAGCGGCTCTGAAGTGCTGGCCTGGAACCTATCGGCCGGATACGACCGCAACCTCGACCCATTGGCTGCGGGCTACAACCGCCTGAACCTGCGCCTGCACAACAGCCTGCGCCCCACCCGCCAACTCACCCTCACCACTTCCGCCCTTTATACCGAAAGCAGGAGTACCGGCGGGCGGCCCAGCTTTGGCACTACGGGTAAAAGTGGCAAGTATGTGCTGCCCTATACCCGTCTGGCTGATGCAGCAGGAAACCCCCTGTCCGTCGTGAACGACTACCGGCAGGCTTATCTGGATACGGTGGGCGGCGGCAAGCTACTGGACTGGAACTATTACCCCCTGACCGATGACAGGCATACCAAGCGCAGCAGCGGGGTGCAGGACCTGACAGCTAACCTGGGGCTCACCTATGCGCTGCCCCAGGGGCTGAGCGCCGACCTGCGCTATCAGTACGAGCGGCAGCAGACAAACGGCGAGCTGCTGTACGGGAAGGATAGTTACTTTGCGCGTAACCTGATCAACACCTTTTCCCAGCTGGACCCGTCCACCGGTAGCCTCACCCGCCCGATTCCGACGGGCGGGATACAGGACTTTGCCAGTATCCTGCTAACCTCTCACAATGTCCGCGGCCAGCTCAACTTCGATAAGGCCTGGGGGGGGCATAGCCTGACAGCCATGGCCGGCGGGGAACTGCGCCATGCCCGGAACACAGACTTCCGGCAGCGCCGCTTTGGCTTTGACCCGGACATTCTCACATTCGGGCAAGTGGACCTTACCACACCTTACCCGAACCTGATCACGAACCGGGCGGCCTATATTCCGGACAACAGTGGTGTCAGCGAAGGCCTTTCCCGCTTTGCCTCCCACTATGCCAACGCCGCGTACACCTATCGCCAGCGCTACACCCTCTCGGCGAGTGCACGGCGGGACGCCTCCAACCTCTTTGGCCTGCGCACCAACGACCTGTGGAATCCGTTGTGGTCCGTGGGCCTGAGCTGGGAGCTGTCCGGGGAAAACTTTTACACGCTGGCCTTCCTCCCCTATCTGAAGCTGCGCTCGACCTATGGTTACAGCGGCAACACCAATCCCGCCATGACGGCGGTCACCACGATGGATTATGTGTTCACGTCGCCCTATACGCAAAGCCCTTATGCCCGCTTTTCCACCTATGCCAATTCCGAACTGCGCTGGGAGACGGTGGGCATGTGGAACCTGGGCCTCGACTTTGCCTCCAAGGGCGATCGCCTTCGTGGTAGCCTGGAGTATTACCAGAAGCGGGGCCATGACCTGTTTGGCACTGCCCCGATGGACTATACGGCAGGCGTGGGCGAGCAGGTGATTAAGAACGTGGCCGCCATGCGCGGGCGCGGCCTGGACCTGGTGCTTCGCACCCGCAACCTGGCAGGTGCCTTCAGTTGGACAACAGACCTTAACGCGAGTCATTACCGGGACGAGATAAGCGATTATTTCCTCTCCTCCCGCCAGGGAAGTCGCTTTGTTACATCAAACCTGCGGGTGTCCGGGATAACTGGCAAGCCTGTCTACGCCGTGTACTCCTACCGCTGGGCGGGACTGGATCCGGCTACGGGGGATCCCAGAGGCTATGTGGACGGGGAGCCAAGTTCCGACTACACGGCCCTCACAGGCCCCGAAACCCAGGTAGAAGACCTGGCCTACCATGGCTCGGCCCTCCCCACCTTTTTCGGCTCATTGGGCAATACTTTTTCCTGGAAAGGCTTCTCGCTCACAGCCCGCCTCTCCTGGAAACTGGGATACTACTTCCGGGCCACTTCCCTAAACTATAGTACGTTGTTTTCCAACTGGGGAGGACATGCAGACTTTGCCAAACGCTGGCAGCAGCCGGGTGACGAGGCCCACACGCAGGTGCCCTCGCTTGTCTACCCTAATAACTCGCGTCGCGACACCTTTTACAGTGGCTCTGAGGTGCTCGTCGAGAAAGGCGATCACGTGCGCGTGCAGTACCTCAACCTGGCTTACCAACTGCCGGCCCGGCCACAGGGGAGGCTTAAGAGCCTGCAGCTGCAGCTAAACCTCAGCAACCCGGGCCTGCTCTGGCGCGCCAATGACCGGGGCCTGGACCCGGATGCTTACGGCCTTAATGCCTTGCCAACGCCTCCCGCCCTATCGCTGGGCCTCAAAGCCAGCCTGTAATTCTCTTTCCACTTTTTAACAGTTAAGAAAATGCGCTACTTTAAAGCAAGAATATACCTTTTCAGCCTCCTTTTGCTAATTGGCCTGCCTCTGTTGACAGCCTGCGAGAGCTTTTTAGATGAAAAACCGGATAAACAGCTGGTGATCCCGTCCACGCTGGCCGACCTGCAGGCCCTACTGGACAACTACATCACCATGAACCAACTTAGTCCGGTGGGTGCGGCCGAGACCAGTGCCGACAACTATTACCTGACATATGAGGACTGGGCGGCACTGAGCAACGAGAGTGAGCAACGCAAGTATATCTGGGCGCCTGACAACCTCTTTCATATCGACTACTATCCCAATGATTGGAACAACCTGTTCAACCGGGTATATCCTGCTAATGTTGTGCTAGAGTACATCGAGGGCATCCCTCGTAACACCTCCAACGCCGCGGAATGGGACCGTGTGAAGGGGCAGGCCCATTTTCACCGGGGACAGGCCTTCCTGAACGGCGCCTTTACCTGGACGTTGGCGTATGAGGCCGGCTCGGCCCCTGACACCCCGGGCATGCCCTTGCGCCTGGGCATAGACTTTAACCTTCCTTCCGTACGTGCCAGCCTGGAAGAGACCTATACCCAGATTATTTCCGATCTGCAGCAGGCAGCCCGGCTCTTGCCCACTACGCCCGTGCATGTGATGCGTCCCTCCCGCCCTGCCGCCTACGCAATGCTGGCCCGCACTTTTCTTTCCATGGGACGCTACGCCGAGGCGGGTGCTTATGCGGATAGCAGCCTGGCGCTCTACGACCGCCTGCTGGATTACAACACGCTTGACCCGGCGGCGGCCTACCCCTTCGAACGCTTTAACGTGGAAGTGCTGCACGAGAGTGCGGTAAGCACCCCGCAACCCCTCCAGCACAACGTGTCCCGAATCGATACTGCGCTCTTCCGACAGTACGCAGAGGATGACCTGCGCAAAACCCTCTTTTTTCAGCAGAACCCTGACGGTTCGCATAGCTTTCGCGGCAACTACGAGGGCAGCGCTGCCCTGTTCGGCGGGATTGCCACAGATGAGGTATACCTAATGCAGGCCGAAAGCCGCGCCCGTGCCGGAAATACGGAAGGGGCCATGGAAAGCCTTAACCGCTTGCTGGTGACCCGCTGGCGCACCGGTACCTTTTCCCCTTACACCGCCGCTACCGCCGACGAGGCCCTAAACCTGGTACTGCAGGAGCGGCGCAAGGAACTGCTTATGCGCTCGCTGCGCTGGATGGACATCAAGCGCCTCAACCGGGAGGGGGCCGCTATAACCCTGACCCGTGTACTGGGCGACCAGGTATACACCCTTCCCCCTGGCGACCTGCGCTTTGCCCTGCCCCTGCCCGAAGACGTAATTGAGCTGTCCGGCATGCAGCAAAACCCCCGGTAGCCGCAAGCAAAAAGGGAGAAGCTTCTGGCCTCTCCCTTTCCTTTTTAAACTACGTCAAGTATCAGTCCCGGTGGCCGGTGGCCTCGTTCATAATCTGGCCGCTCGTCTTGCTGTCCAGGTAATCCTGCAGTTCCTGCTCATCCTGTGCTTCCACGCGGATGCTGCAAGGCAGGTTCGCGTTAGCATCACAGCCGGTCGGCAGCGGCTCGGAAAGGCTGTAAAAAGAAGCATCCAGGATTTGTGATTGGCTGTCCCCGGTAAATACCCATTCCTGGTTCACCGGCGCGGCAAAGGCCATGGTACCGGCTGCCACCACCACGGCGGCTAGTGCGAGAAAATTAACTTTAAGTCTTTTCATGCTTGGAAAAATTTAAAATGAAAAAATGTTTATGTGCGCCCATTTTGGCAGGGCACCTCACCTGAAGCAGGGGCTCTCCCGAACCTTCCGCCTCACGTTGTTTTCTTAAAGAGACATAAGCCATAAGCTACCAGCAAGGTGAAAAGCAGGTTAAACACCAGGTGCTCCCCCCAGCCCAGCTGGCGTAACCCCCTCCGCAGGCACAGGGCATCTTTTCCTAGGTACCCAGCACCGCCTGCCCAACGCACCCTGAAAACAGCAGCAGGAGCCCGAAAGAAAGCCAGCGCCCTACCCACTTACTCCGCCGGAAAATCAGCAGGCCTGCCGCCGCCAGCTCGCCGGCTGGCAGGGCCCATACCAGCGGCTTGCTAAACCAGGGGGCCAAGGGCTGACTGCGTAATTGCGCGGCAAACACTGTGGTGTCCTGCAGCTTGCTCACAGCAGCGTATACCCCCAGCGTGATCAAGGCCAGCCTGCTTCCCAGCAGATAGCGATTGGTTTGTTGCATGTGCTTTCCTCCTTGTCGTGATGCTTTCCTTCCTGGGCACAGCCGCTAAACTGTCTTTTCAACATGCTGCCTGCCATCTGAAAGCCAAGATAAAGTTAGCGGGTTGGGCACAGAAAGTTGATTACCCTATGTGAGGAAAGGGATTATGAAAAGATAGGAAATGAGATAACTAAGGATCAGGGGTGACCGTTTTCGCGGAGGAGCCTGCTCAGCGACTGGGGCGTCACGCCCAGGTAAGAGGCGATTACCTCCTTGGATACTTTCTGCTCAATATGGGGATGGGTCTGCAGCAGGTCCAGGTAGCGCTCCCAGGCTGAGCGCGTGAGCAGGTCCTTTGTGCGTTTTTTGTGAAAGGCACAGTAGCGCAGGAGCAGCCCCCTGAGCAGTGTCTCGGCGGCAGGCAGACATTCTACCAGCTCATTTACCTGTCCACGGGAAAGGGACAGCAGTACGCTTTCGGGCATCACTTCCAGGTAGATATCCGAAGGTTGCCTGTGAAAGAACCCCTGCAGTGGCACGGCCCAGGAGACTTCATCCCACAAAAAGAGGGTAACCGGGCGACCGGAGGCATCATCGTAAAAATAGCCCCGTATCAAGCCCTTCTCCACGTAGTACAGGTAGTCGGGCAGCTGCCCGGCACTAAGCAGCAACTGCCGGTGGGGAAAGGGACTGCGAGCCAGCCGCACTGCCAGAAAGTCTTCCAGCTGCTCGCGTGCCTGGCCATCTTGCAGAGCATAGGGTGCAGGCCCCTGGATCAGGGCCTGCACCAGGTCTTTGACATCCATTGCTTTGCACCTTAATTCCAATCCCGCTTGCCCACAGCTCCCAACCCCGTGGGTGCCGACGTGGTCAGGGTCACCAAGGTCGTCGTAGGGTCCGTGGACGAGAAGTTTTCACTAGGGCGCTGTTGCCTGAAGACAAACAGCGGGCGGGTCCTGACGCTAAGTTTGTTGTCTTTTTTCTTCATAACGGTCGGTATAGTTGGTTTAAGGCAAACCTATAAGCCTCTGTGCTAAAGCCGAAAAAATTTAGATAAACAAGGGTTTTCTATAGATTAAAATATTATTATATTGAGTTTTAAACGCGGACATCCCTGATCCACGCTAAGAGACACCACTATGGCACATTTCCCTTACCACCGGGTTGGAAGGCATGCGCTGGCCTGGGCAGCCTTTATCACCTATGAGATTTCCATTCTCTTTATCACCGCCGCCCCGCAGCGTGTGTTCTGGTGGGAATACCTGGGCTTTTACCTACTCAACATCCTGCTCTTCTATTTCAACGCCTCCCTTGTGTCTGCCGACAGCATCCGGCTCCACAGGCCCCTGTGGCTGTGGCTGCTGTGGCTACTCCCCCTGGAACTGGGTCTGTACATCGTGTTGCAATACGGGCTCGAGCTGCTTTACAACCTGTTCCGCCCGACGCCCAAGCTTCTCTCCTTTCAATACAAGTTCATCCTTAGCTATGTGTGGCGCGGTCTCTACTTTATTGGGCTCAGTGGCGCCTACTCCGCCGCGCGTCACGCGATAGCCAACGCCAAGACGATCAGCCAGCTGCAGGTACAGCAGCTTCAGAGCCAGAAGGAGAAAGCAGAGCTGGAAAAAAACCTGGTCAAGTCCCAGAACGCCTACCTACAGGCCCAAATCAACCCGCACTTCCTTTTCAACACCCTAAACTTTCTCTACAACCAGGTAATCGATATTTCCCCTAAGGCTTCGGAAGGCATTTTCCTTCTTTCCGAGGTCATGCGCCATGCCCTGGCACAGCTGCATGAGGATGGCAAGGCAGAGGCCTCCCGGGAACTGGACCACATCCGGAACTACATTGCCCTGAACCAGCTCCGCTTTCAGTACCCGCTCCAACTCTCCCTGCAGGCAGAGGGGGCACTCAAGGACCTGCGCCTTCCTCCCCTGCTCCTGCTCACCCTGGTGGAGAACATGTTCCGCCATGGTGACCTAACGGACCCGGCCTTCCCGGCCAGCGTCCGACTCTGGCTCGAGGAGGGCACCCTCTCCTTCCAAACCAGGAATAAGAAAAGGACATCCTGCGTCCCGGGAGGACACCGGCTGGGCCTGCAAAATGCGAGAACCCGGCTGCTCAATGCCTACGGCCCTGACCGCCAATGCCTGAACATTCAGCAAGATGAGCATTACTACACGGTACACCTTCAAATCCAAGCCATATGATCACTGCTTACATTATCGACGACGAGGCTCATGCCATCCAGGTCCTGGCGCGCTATGTGGAACAAACGCCCGGGCTAACCCTACTGGGATCACAGGAAAACCCTTTGCTTGCCCTCCAGGCAATCAGCACCGGACAGGTAAGCCCCCACCTGGTATTTGCGGACGTGGATATGCCCCAGCTCTCGGGCATAGAGCTGGCGGGACTTCTGCCCCCTTTAACGAAGGTGGTGTTTACCACCGCCTATGAGGCCTACGCCCTGCAGGCTTTTGACAAGAACGCAGTGGACTACCTCCTCAAGCCTATTACCTATGAGCGCTTCTTAAAGTCAGTGCAACGCTTACAGCCTTCGGCCCCAGCCGGTCCTGACCTGAGCGCGGAAGATTATTTCTTTATTAAAAGCGGCATCAAGGGCAAATTTCCCCGGATAGACCTGCAGGAAGTGCGCTACATTGAGGCCGCACAGAACTACATCAGCATCCATACCCTGCGGGGCGAGCATATTACCTACCTGACCCTGAAAGAAATGGAACGGTACCTGCCCGCGCAGCGCTTTCTTCGGGTGCACCGATCCTTCATTGTCCATATCTCCTTTATTCAGGAGGTGGAGGGCAACCAGATCATCCTGACAAACCAGGAGACTCTCCCCTTGGGAGCCAATTACCGGGATGGGGTGCTGGCCCGGGTGCATGCGCGGCTGTGGAAAAGCCGCCGCCTGCCCTGACCGGCAGGGCTTGGTGGCAGGCAGCCTGTGCCCGTCACCGAGCCCTGCCAGGCTGTGGGCACTTGCCTGCCTGTTTCTGGCGGGCCCGCACAGCGCGGTAATGCTTCCAGAGACAATAATACAGCACCAGTTCCTGCTCGCGGGGACGGTCGGTGAACAGCCGGTTCAGGTGCATGTGCATCAGGTCTGCTATAAGCTGCTTTTCCCTGGCCGGGGAAAGAAAGGCGGCCCGCTGTGCCACCTGCGCCAGCGCCTCCTCGAAACGGCGCCGGAGTTTGTCGGGCTGTCCGGCTGTTGTGCCTACAGCGAAAAGCCTGCTAAACTCCCTGAATTTTTGTGCGAGTTGCACCTCTAGTCGCTTGGTCCCGCCGAACTCCCTGTAAAACGACGCATACAGCTCACCTACCAAGGCTTCTTTGCCTGCCACGTCCAGGCCAAAGGCACTGCCAATGGCATCCAGTCCGCTGAAGCCCGGGGCATAGTAGCCCTCATCCTCCTCCGTGCAGGGCGAATGCCTTAGGAAAGCGGCAAGAAGCGCACTGCTAGCGCAGAACACCTCTTCCACGGCTTCGATCAGGGCAGGGTGGTACCGCTCAAGCTCCCGCTCGTAGACAGCCACCTGCCAATCCCGGATAGTGCCCCTACGCACAGCTCCTGCCAGCCGCTCGCTCACGCATTCCAGAAGGTGCCCCGCCCCGCTCTCTGTTGGCAGGCACAGCCGTAGGCGCAGGTGGTAGTCCGGGTCACGGTAACGCACAAAGAACCACTGGGTGAGCTGCCCCTCCTGCTCAAGGCGGGTGAGCCAGGGCTGTAGCGTCTGTGCTAAAAGTGCATTGGCAGCGGAAGGGTGGCAATAAAGTTTTACGTAAAGCCAGCCCTCCCCGGGAGATAGCAAGCGCTCTTTCAGCGGCGTTTGGGCCGTGCAAAGAGAAGGGAAAGGCTGCGGACTGTAAACCGCCTGTCCGTTTAGCACGGCTCCCAGGAACTCGTGCACATAGGGCTGTTGCGCACTGTCCCGCACCATAGCGGCCTGCTGTGCCGTGAAGGGAAACTCCCGGAGCTCCACCGCCTCCTTTCCCCGCAGGCTCTCCAGGAGGAGCCGGCAATCGTCCTCCCGCTCCAGATCAAACACAACCTGCTGGTCGTGCCGCGTCAGCGCTATCCAGCGCGGCCACCTCATTTCCCTTGCCAGTTGCCTTAGACACGCTTGCTGCACCGCCCCCTTTCCCTGCGCCAGCTTCTTGAGCTGCTCCTGCCCCAGGTGCCAGCTCGCCAGTTGCAGGACAGCACCTTGGTAGACTACCCGGGGATAATAGGGCAGCCTTGGGAAAAAATGCCGCAGGTCCAAACAAAGGTTGCTTTGCAGCCCCTGGTACTGCAGCTCGCACAGGAAACGGAACACGGCCAGGTCATCCCGTACAAAGTTGAAGGCAGAACTTAACCGCGGCACGACTACTTGTTGCAGGCGTTCTGACCAAAGCACAATCGTTCCGTTTTTTACCTGCACCCACAGCTCAGAGAGGTGAATCTGCTGCTCGGCAGGAAGCGCTGACTGCACGAGCACCGGAATCTCATAGGACCGAACCGCAGCACGCCTGTCGATATTGGCAGTGTGTGACTCGCAGACATGGGCAATCTCGGCAAACACCACCCCCGGGTTAGCACTTTCCTCCGCCTGTGCTATCGCTCTTGCCATGGCCAGCACCTCCGGATGGTGAGGCGTAAACCGCCCCAGCAGGGCCGTGGCACTGGCCCCACCTGCCTGCTCCATGAACACCTCCTCCCCCACTACCCTGAAAAGTACCGCAATACTGGGTGGCAAGGCTTTATTTATATCTACTTCGGGTAGACGCGCCACCTCCTGCTCGGTCAAATGCACGGCCGCTGGAAAAGGACCGGCAGCATGCCATTTTTCCAACAGCAGGGCATGAACCGGCGACCACGCCGCCATTTGTTCCCCCGCCTCTACCCTATCCCATACCATTCCCTCCAACAACTTCGCCCCCCTGGGGGGAATGGCTAACTTACCGTACCCCACCCCCAGCTCCGGATCAAGGGCTCGCAGCAAAGGCACAGCGCGCCCCTCAAATTTTTTCTGGAAGTCTCGGGCAAATTTCTGCAGTCCCGCAGAATCAGGCTGTGGCACCAGGCGCTGCAGGCAGGTTAACGCCGCCAGCAGTGCCTCCTGGTAAAAGGAACGCAGCTTTTTTTGGTGCATTCCCTTTTCCAGGTTGGCGTAAACCCCTTGGCTACCCAGCTCCTGCATGCATGAAGCTAGACGAAGCTTGTCAAGCAGGTCCGCTCCTGGCTTTTTTTCAGCCTTCAGCCCGGCCAGCAGTTGCTGCAGGCCTCGCGTCCGGGACGTGCTGACACCCTGCGCGCCGCACAGCTCGAGCAGGCCCGGCAGGTAGTCTTCCCCGGTGATATTCGCCTCCAAATCGGAGACCAGCACCTGCCTGGCCACCAGCTGCTCTACATAGTCCCGGCTCTCCTCAGCCTCCACAGCCGCCTGTGTCCTGATATAAGCGACAATATCCTGCCGCAAGCACCCTTCCCGGCAATAGGTCAATACAGCCTCGAGCAACGGGTCTGTTTGCAGGTCGGTCAGAAAGAATTCCCGCCGCTTGCGCTGCCTGTCTTCTTCAAAGCGGATGTAGCGATAGCCTCCGTGCACCTTGTAAAGCGAGTGGTTTGGCCTGTAGCGCTGGTAGCCCGCCAGCTCCTCTGCCAGGAGCTGGCGGGCCAAATGCAGGGTATTGCCAAATGTCAAGGCCAGGTGCACCTGTGATGCCTGCTCCCTTAACTGCAGGGGCGGCTCTTCCACCGCTCCCCACAAGGCAAGGGAGAAACCGGAAAAGAGTCCAAAAGGCGTGGGCCGAAAGCACATCCTGTTCAGGTATCGCTGAAGACTGGCTTTGGCTTTGGGGCCTATGGCCTCATAGTCAAATGCCGATGTTTCCAGGGTCTTGAAGAGCGAAGGACTTGCCAGCTGCAAGGCAGCCTGAAAAGAGGGGTCTCTTATTAATGCATGCAGGTCAGTGGTGCTGTAAGCTGTGTGAGGGAAGGCAGGCGTACGCAGGAGTAGCCCGGGGTAAAGTTTGTACATAGTCATCACAGTGTGGTAAAATGGAGCAGGTTTAATATAGCAATATTTATATACTAAACCTATTCTGGAAACAGGAAGAATATGCTGCTCCTCGCAACACGTTTATCAAATATTCAGGTCACAGGCTATTTTTAACTAGCTGAATTACAATAGTTTAAAAAAACAACTATTTCCCCGGGGACTGGTTCATCTAAAATTTCTAACCTCCGGTCCTCGATTCCATACCTCTTTTGGAAGGCCAAGGCAGGCTTGGAGACAGACTTTCTCCGGCCAAGGTGCCGGTACCCCGAGCCACATACCACCTTATATGAAAAAGCAAGCGGATCGACTTTTACAGGGACTGGCACAGCAGCAGGTGCTGCATGGGAGCGAATGCGCCCCCGCCCAGACCAGTTCTCGCAGAATGCCAAGCACTACGCGCAGGGTCGGGTTCGCCAAGGCATTCGGGGAGTGTACAGAGACAAAAGCTGCCCGGCGCCCAGTCTACTCCCAGACCAAACACAAGAGATGGAGGACACTTCGTGTGACCTGGATCCCGCCGCCTGGCGCTGCCAGTTAGGTGTTATCCCGGTCTCTGCCTTAGAAAGCAGGCCTTTGGGCATTTAGTCGAACATTAACAATAAATAATAAAACCATGAACACAGAAAATTTTGATTACCTGAAAAACGAGCTGAAGTACACCGGATTCGGTGAGCAGCTTTACGGCGATTTAGAACAGCAGCTCCAGCGGAATGAGCAGCAGTTTCAGCTCCACTTACCGCTCTCCTACCTGGATGGAACAGTCCACTACACTCTGCATTTCCGTCGGTCAGACCAGACAGACCGGTACTATTTTAACAAGTACGAGGCAACTCTCACTTCCCCGGAATTGAAGGAGGACAGAAGGCAGACCTTTTACATCAATCGGCAGGGAAGCATTACCACCAAGGAAGCCTATAACCTGCTGCAAGGCCGTGCTGTGTATAAGGAACTGCTCAATGCACAGAACCAGCTCTATAAAGCCTGGCTGCAACTGGACCTGAAAATGCCAGAACCTTCTGGAAACTACAAAATCAACCAGTACCACGAAAACTATGGCTATGACCTGGAGAAAACGCTGCAAGCGTTTCAGATAAAGGAACTGCAGGATGCCCAGCAAAAAGAGCTGCTGCTCTATGCTCTTCGCAAAGGCAACCAGCCAGCAGTCATAGCGCTGGAAAACGGCACTGAGGCCAAATGCTATATTGAGGCATGTCCTCGGTATAAAACCATCAATGTGTTCAACGAGCAGCGCCAAGCCATGATGCGCGAGACCATTCAGCGACAGGACCAGACTGTTGAGTTGGAAAAGCAACAACAGGCAACCCTGCCCGCTGAAAGTCTTAAGGAAAAGGTGCAAAAGAGAAAGGCTGGCAAAAAAAAGATGGTGCTCTAGTTAAAGCTTAATGCAACAGAAATGAGTTATCCTGGCATCTAGGGCTGGGATGAAAAAGGAAACCTCCTGTTTTAGAGATATAGTCAATGTATCCCTAAAGACAGGAGGTTTTTGTATGCACTACTTCCAAAGCGCAGCTTCACAAAGCCAGGTACTCTCGCAAGTGCGATTTTCTCCCGTTGCCTGGCCTAGGGGCTTTGTCCTCCACTACGTCATACCCAGCGCCACCAGCAAGGCGGTGGCCATACCCGCGATCCGCCAGCAGCTGCCGGAGGGGAAAAGGCGAAAAGTAGAGGTGCGCCAGCTCGAAGAGTACAATCCTTTGTTGCTCTGCCCTTGCTGCAAAAAGGAGACGATGGTCACCCTGCAGGTGCTGGCCAAGCGGGGGCCGCCGCAGGGGCTGAGGACACAGCGCCGCTACCAGGAGTTCGAGTAAGGATATAAAAAAAGCCACCTGAGAAGGTGGCCTGGCGCAGCTATGCCCATTAGGCAGATAATGCCTTGAAAAGAGCGGGAATTCTCCACCGGAAACAGCAGAAAGTATCTACTATTACCCTTTCAGGCTCACCTCCAATGGGCCAGTCAGCTACCTGAAAGCCCAAACAAGTAATTCAGGGGCAAGCCTCTTCCGACTTAAAACCCATAACGCGTCGCACGGTTAGTGCAACCACGGCTTCATTGTGGGCACTCCGTACCCAACGAAGCCTTAGTTATTGGGCATTGCATTTTTTAAGTTCTTAAGTTAGAATGCGCTATTATGTTGCCTCTACTGAAATACTATTTATGATCTCCTGTATGCTACTTTTATGCTCTGCCAATTTAGAGGCTGGCACAAAGAAGTAGACGTTGATTAAAGCGTCATTTACTTTAAAAAAGAACAGGTTCAGGTACTCATTTGAAGCATTGTCTAACAGCACAACAGACTGCGCCTTCACGCCATCGATCACCATTTCTTCCGTGGTAACTTCTTTTAGATCGCTTGCTGATGTTGACTCTTTTACCTGCTTTTTCACTTCATCACGCAGCGGCTGCGAACTTACATTTGCCCCTACCATCAAACTTATACCTTCCTTCTTGTTCTTGAATGAAGCAAAGGTACTAGAGCTAATCGAGTCAAGCTTAAAGCTTGAAGGAATGGTTATTTCGAAGCCTGCGGGGAAACTGATATACTCTTGCTGTCCGTTGGTGTACCTTATCAATGCGTATCGAGCGCCTGAGTCATAGAATCCCCTTGCCGCTACTTGCCCCCTGTTGCTGTAGGAGATAACCTCTCCCTCCAACTGGTCATTTAAGTACGAACCCTCTTCTTTTTTCTTCCCGTTCCCGAAGTAATAGGCATAGCTGCCGTGCTTGCTCCCATCTTTGATGGAGAAAGCTGATTCCACGTCACCGTCACTATAGAAAGTCAGAAGCGTGTCCTGCTGGACACCATTTTCGAAATAGGTTTTCTTGCGCATTGATCCATTCTTGCGGAAGAACTGTGACCATCCGTGTTGCTTTCCATCCTTGAAATCAACAAGGGATGAAATGCTCCCATCTTCGAAGTACTCTGTCAGCCTACCATCTGCCTCCTCCTCTCTATTGGCATAGTACTCCTGTTTTATACTTCCTGACGAGTAGTATTCAACCCTTTTGTCCTTCTCATATATCTTACTAAGCAAGAATACGCCCCCTGCTGCAATGAATATTATAGGAATGTATCTTCCGTAGCTCCTTTCTTTCCTCATTAACTTAAATGCTCATTAACAGCACCTTCTATGACTTCTGAACGTTGCAGAATGGTTACGCATCTATTTATTTTCTGTACTTAATGTGTTGCCCAACGTCCCGGCTATCAAAAGTGGCGTGTAGGGAAGAAATCACTTTCAGTCGAACCGGCAGTTTGTTATGTGAATAAATGTAGGGAAATAGTTCTCAAAAAAGCCATTTTTGGATAGCCTTTGTTGGCAATAGTTTATTGATGAATAAAGTAAAAATCTGTTTCTTCACCCTCATCAATCATTTTTACCCGGACTTTGAATAATTTATCAAAAGCCGAATCCTTTTCTTGATCCGTAAGACCAGGGACCTGTATTTCGCTAATCGGTTTTTTTAGTCGGTCAATATCCAGCAAGTTCTCTTCAAAAATATGATCTATTAAAATCTGCGTTTTATCATCTGGAGATTTTGACTCGGTCATTTGCCATTTAAAATCCTGCAGTTCCTCAGGATCAGTTTTATCGTAAATGGCAGTTCCCGCTACTATTTTGTCTGTAATTTCAGTCCATTTTATTTCCTCTGCCCCAAGGGCGCCTAAGAACGAGGATAAAAATTGTTGTCTTTTATTCACTTTTGGTAGGTATGCTTTAAATTATTGCCAACTACTGGCTATGCGTAAACATACGCTTATCTGCACTATGGCCGTAGTTGCTGCGGCGTGCTTTCGCTCTTGTTTGCTGCCTAAACTTGGTTCCTGTAGTTGAAGTGCGCATGTGTGTCTATATAATAAAGCCAATATAGCTGGTTACTCAAGATTATCCAACGGACTGACAATTTTATCCAGCGCATGGGAGGTGATATGAGTATAGATCTCCGTGGTCTTGCTGGACCGATGGCCCAGCAGCACCTGGATGTAACGCAGATCCGTGCCTTGCTCCAGCAAGTGGGTGGCAAAGGAGTGGCGCAGCGTGTGCGGCGTGGCAGGTGCTTTCACCCCCGCCTTCTCCTTGCTGGACCGAAACACACTGCGGATGCTTTCCACCGTGTACTGCCCGCCCGCCTGCCCCTCGAACAGCCACACCTTGGGTCTGTACTGCCTGTAATACGCCCTGAGGCTCTCCAGCAGCTTTTGCGAGAGCAGCGTAGTGCAGTCCTGCTTGCCCTTGCCTCCTCTGATAAACAAGAGGTTACGGTCCGACTGCACGTCCGTCAGCTTTAGGTTGATCACTTCGCCAATACGCAGCCCACCCGCATACAGCAGCTGGAGCATGTAGCGGTGCTTCAGGTTATCCGTGGCAGAAAGGATTTTCCCTAGGTTCTGCTTGCTCAGCACCTGGGCAGCCGGTTTTAGCCCTATACAGGAGGGTGCTTATCACGTCCCTAAGGAGCCATTGGCTTGCCACAGCGCTTGGCGCGGGAGCTGACAAACAGCCAGTGACACGGCTGGATTAGTGCGCTTCACCCAAACTGTCCAGGCACTGCAGGAGGTCTACCCCTTTGCCCAGGACGCCCTTAAAAAGATCGCCTTTTTGGGCTATACGCGCTGGCACGTTTTTGATGGTGAAGGCTTCCGGCGACAGCCCCGGCTTTACCTCACGCCAATCCAGCGGCGTGGAGACGGTGGCACCGGGCTTGGGACGTGCCGAATACGCGGATGCGATGGTTTGCCCGATGGCGTTCTGCAGGAAGTCCAGGTATACTTTCTCCTGCCTTTCCTTTGGGTTGCGGGCAAGGCTGGTAAGCTTGGGAAGCTTTTTATGCACCAGCTGCGCCACAATGTGCGCAAACTGCCTTGCCTGATCGAAGCTGTACTTAGCTGCCAGCGGCACAAAAATGTGCATGCCCGTGGCCCCGGATGTCTTCACGTAAGCGGTGGCCCCGGCCCTGTCGAGCACCTCTTTTGCCGCCAGCGCCACTTCTACCACCTCATCGTAGGTATTCTCCCCCGGGTCCAGGTCCAGCACCATGTAGTCTGGCTTCTCCAGGCTGGCGATGCGCGAGTTCCAGGGGTTGAGCTGAATGCAGCCCAGGTTGTTCATGTAGGCCAGCGTGGCTTTGTTATCCACCACCAGGTACGCTACCTCCTCGCCCGTAGATTCTGCTTTTAGCTTGACCGTGCGCACCCACTCCGGGGTGTGTGGGATATCCTTCTGCACAAAGCCGGGCTTGGTGATGCCATTGGGGTAGCGGAAAAGTGACTGCGGCCTGTCCTGCAGGTAAGGGATCAGCACATCGGCTATGCTTTGGTAATAGTCGATCAGGTCGCCTTTGGTGATGTGCTCGTCTGGCCAGTATAGTTTATCCAGGCTGCTGAGCGATACCTCCTGCCCTTCTATTTTTCGTTCGGTTCTGTTCTTGTCGCTGCTCTTTTTTTCTGCCTTCGAAGCCTTTTTTGCCTTCGGCGCATCTTCCGCCTCGTGCACGGCTTCATCCGTGTGCAGGGCTGTTTCACGTACCACCTCTTTGGCTTTCTTATCTTCCCGTAGTCCCTCGTAAATTGCCTGTCGCATCAGCCCGTCGGAAGTCCATTCGGCAAAGGTGATCTCGGCCACGAGCTCCGGCTTCACCCAAGTGGCGGGCGCGTTGGGTTTTACCTTCCCTGCAAACGGAGACTTCTCCTGTTCCAGCGGCTCCAGCTTTGCTTTTAGCGCTTCTAAGGATTTGGTGTTGAAGCCGCTGCCGCTCTGCCCCACATAGGTGAGCTTTCCGTTTTCATACACGCCCAGCACCAGCGCCCCGATGTGCTTGCGCTTGCCTTTGGGTTCGGTGAAACCGCCGATCACCGCCTCCTGGCGCAGGTGCGTTTTGATCTTGAGCCACTCGCTGCTGCGCTTGCCGGTGCGGTAGGGGCTGTCGGCTTTCTTGGCCATGATGCCCTCTATCTGCTTGCGCTGCGCCTCTCGGAAAAATTCCTTGCCACGCGCCACCACATGATCGGAATAACGTACCGCCGGTAGTTCCTCGGAGAGCAGCTCCTGTAGCCGCTGTTTCCGCTCCAGCAAAGGCAGGTCGCGCAGGTCCTCGCCGTTGAGGTATAGCAAATCGAACACGTAAAAGTATAGATGCTCCGAAGGGGTGTTCTGATAGTTCTGCAGCTGCTGAAAAGTGGCGTAGCCCTCGTCGTTCAGCACCACGATCTCCCCGTCCAGCACCGCCTCCTGGCCCAGCTGCTGCAGTCCTTCAATGATGGGTTTATACTTGTCTTTGTAGGATTTTCCGCTGCGCGAGTACAGCTCCACCTGCCCGCCCTTTACCTCGGCTATGGCCCGGTAGCCGTCCCACTTTATCTCAAACAGCCAGTCTTCGCCATCAAAAGGACCGTCGGTGAGTTTGGCCATCATGGGCTTGATGTGGTGCGGCATGTTAGCCTCTTTTGCAGCGGCCTTTTTACTTGCTTTGGCTTTTTCTGCGGCGGATGTGGTTTTGCTGGCCGGCTTTTTTGGTGTTTTCTGCTCTATCCCCTCCAGGTGCTCCTCACTGTCATAATGATCCTCCACCGCATCCTCATCCATCTTTTTGATCAGCAGCCAGGCATCCTTCTGCCGGCCCTTCATCTTCACCAGCGTAAACTCTCCCTGCAGTTTTCCTCCTTCCAGCACAAACTTTATACTTCCTTCCTCCAGGCCCTGCAAGAGCAGTTGCTCTCCTTCCTCCGGGTCATCGGTTTCTGCGGCATGGTAGGTGCCCTCGTCCCAAATATCAACATGGCCGGCACCGTAGTGGCCTTCAGGTATATCGCCCTCAAAAGAGCCATAGGAGATCGGGTGATCCTCCACCTCCACGGCCAGGCGTTTATCCGCCGGATTCATACTTGGGCCCTTGGGTACGGCCCAGCTCTTGAGCACCCCGTCCATCTCCAGCCTGAAATCATAGTGCAGCTTAGAAGCTAAATGCCGCTGCACCACAAAGCGAAGCTTGCTGCCATGCTTGGCCACTTTGCCGGCAGGTTCAGGTGTCTGGCTGAAGTCGCGCTTTTGGTTATATTCTTCTAGTCCCATGGTTTGTTTTCGTTAGGTGAGGTCGTTGTGTGGTGCTCTACAAAGTATGAAGGCTGCCATACGCTTTGATTTCGTAGAACAGAACACCATCTATCAACGATCTTAAGATGCCCGCATGCGGGGTTGGCCGGAGCTGAGGCTGGCCTTAAGCTGCGCCATCAGGTCTTTGGTTTTGGTCGGCACGACTTCCATCTTCTTCGGAGCAGGTTTCTTCTTGCCTTTCGCCTTGGCCTCTATCGTTTTTAAAAGCTTTTCGGTGTAGGTGTCTTTATAGTCGCGGATGTCGAACTCGGTCGAGAACTGGTTGATCAGTTCCACTGCCATGTCCAGCTGCTGGCCGCCAATATCTACCTTATGCGGCAGCGCCAATTCGTCCACATCCTTCACCTCCTCACCAAAGCGCAGCTTCTGCAGCACCAGCGCATCCCCCACCGGCCGGATTACGGCCAGGTCCTCCTTGCTGCGCATCACGATGGTGGCAATGCCCACTTTGCCCGTTTTGCGCATGGCGTCGCGCAGCAGACCGTAGCCGGTTTTGTTTCCTTTTTCCGGTGCCAGGTAGTAGGGCTTTTTAAAGTATAGCTCGTCTATCTCTTCCTCATCCACAAAGGAGTTGAGCTGGATGATCTGGTTCTTTTCCTCCTCGGCTTTCTCAAAATCCTCTTCCGTCACTTCCACATACTTGCCGTTATACTTGTAGGCTTTGATGATCTCTTTGTAGGGCACCTCCTCGACGGTTTTCTCGTTTACACGCTTGTTGCGCACGCGGGCATGGTTGCGCCTGTCCAACAAATCAAAGTCAAGGCGGCGCTGCTTGGTGGCACTGTACATTTTGATGGGAATATTCACCAGGCCAAAGCCCAGGGATCCCTTCCATATCGTTCTCATCGTTTTACTTTTAGGTCTTGCGTTAGTCCTTAAAACGGATGGTACTTTTATTCGTTTCTGACCGCGCTGCGTGCAAGCCGTCGCGAAGACAGGATGAAGCGCATCATTCTCTTCAACGACTGCCCCACCAGGCATTAGCGGTGCCGCCCGTGGCAAGGCCGATGGAGCGATTAATTTCCTCCTTGCTGGCTCCTTCGGTAGGCTTTCCCGTTTTAGGCTTCCAGAGCAGGATTAGCAACGCTTCTGCCGGGGCATTTTAGTTCAGGCGAAGCCACAGCTTTGTTTGGCTTTAGATGTGCAGATGATCATAAAAAGGCAGCGTATACTTCTGCCCGTCGGCCAGCAGGTGAATGCGCAGGTCGCGGACAGAGAAGGGGTGACCGGTGCCTATCTCGTAGATGTCCGTGCAGCTGATTTTCCTGCCGTCTACCACCGTAATCAGGCCGCTCCCGAACACTTCCATTTCCCGCCCTTTGGTAATGTAAACGGCCGTGTCCTCTTCCAGCCCTATGCCGACGCAGCCGGGGTTGGTCACAATGCACTGGGCCATCCGCACCATCCGCCCCCGCTGAATAAAGTGCGTGTCGAAGGCTACGTTCTTGATAAACTCCAGGCCGGTGGTGATGCGCACATCGCCCTTCACAAATCCCCCCTGGGTCATCACCTCGTAGATCATGGGCGTGGAGAGTGCCACAGCCCCGGCACTGGTGCCGGCAACCAAAATATCATCGTAGGTGTAGCGTTCCTTCATGAGTTGCAGCAAGCGGGTGCCGCCCAAAATAGAGGTCAGGCGTAACTGGTCGCCCCCGGTGAAAAAGATCCCGTCTGCGCTTTCTATTGCTTTAAAGTACTCATCCCCCACCGCGTCCCCTCTGTCACGAATGTCAAGTACCTCCAGCTTTTTGACACCTAACTCCCTAAACACCTTTTGGTATTCCTTGATCATCTGGTCCGGCACAGTAGAGGCGGTAGGGATCAGCGCCACGGAAGGGCTATTTCCCTTCAGCTTGGATACAAAGAACTTCAGGATCTGCTCGTCTTCAAACTCTACGTTTCGCTTTTGGTCTTCTGTTTTATCAGCTTCCCCCGTGCTCTTGCTCTCATGACCTCCGATGGCCAGTAAGCACCCTTTCGGCTCAGGAGCATGCTTGTGGTGCTTGGGTTTATCTGAAACGATATGCTGTTTTGCCATGCCTCGTCTACCTTTATTGTTGATATATAATTACGCTGGGCTTTTGCTAGCTAGCAACCCTTGCTATCAGGTCGTAGGCTATTTCTTAAGCCTGCCCACCACCCCTCCCGCTTCAACTGCTTAGGGGCAAAGGACCTCTACAATTCTGCGCAAGTTGTCAATGCACACAACATCCCTTATTGAAACTATACTTCGCTAAAAAGAGCATGGGCTAAAAGTTGTACTCTTTTTACAGGAGTCTATTTACGGCAAAGCCCGCAGAAGGCTGCAACTCCCCTGCCAAATGCGTAAAAGCACGGGATGCCACACGCATTTGTCGCAGCAACGAAACCTATCCGCTCAGCCGCTTCCAATACGCGATCTTAACGCCTACAGCTTGTTGTGGCTCAAACATCTCTTGACGGATTTCCTTAGAGAAAACCTTCTGTGGAAAAGCGGATGCAGGACTAAGTTATTGGTGCTCAATTAAAGAGCCCGTGCTAAAAGAAGGCGCTTTCCCCACTGCTTGCAGTGCCTGGCAGCACCGGGGGAAGGCATTACTTGAAGAAAATGGATTGCATGGGTAGCGCTGATTCAACGCGGATGAAATTTCAGGCCGTAGTTAACATGCGCAAACGCACCGTAAATCATCCGGCCTAACTCCTGGCCCCTCAGCGGCTACCTCACTTTGCTCCTGGCGTATCGTTGTAATCAAGGGCCGATGTTTCCTGCTTCATGCGGAGGCAGGATGCGCTTAATGCGCCTTGCTGAACCGGGTAGCGGAAATCTTCAGGCTAACAGCATTTATACGTTACACCTCCCTTTCGTGACCCAGCTCGCCGTCCGTGGTCAAAGCGTTTGTTGCTGTGGAGGCCGCCGCCCCCTCCTGTAGCCAGCTGTGCGCATCTGTCATGCTGTCGAAGCACTGCATGCGTAGGCTGCCCCCATGCAGCTTGTGAAGTTTCTCCCGCATCCACTCGGCAACCACTCCGTAAAACACGTCATTGGACTTGACCAGCGCTAGTTTCCTGAGCCGGGCTCTTTTTCCTGTTAGCAGTTTCCCGATCCTGCCCACAACCCACTCCTGGTCATCGCGCCCGGGGGTATTGCAACACGAGGCATCCAGCAGCCACAGCTCCACCTGCCTTTCCGCCATCAGGCGAAGTACCAGCTCGGCCCCTTTTTTGAGCTCGCCACTGCTTACCGGCCGTAGCCACCTGTTGTAAAGCATGCGGTGCTTCTCTATCAGTATGTACATCAGGTAATCTTCGAAAATCTTCATTCCTTCGTTCTTAAAGTGAACACTCGTTACTCCTGTAGCTGGCAGTGTCTGCACCGAGCGTATGCCTGAGAACTTGACACTCCCACGTTTAAAGACTGTGGGATTCTTGGGCTACCCGACCATTGCCGTTGTATTGGACACCATCGGTGTCTGACTCCCAAGCTGACAGCGTATGCCCTACG
>NZ_VFRQ01000014.1 GCF_006385705.1 Pontibacter mangrovi
CTTTTGCCATTGTTAAATCCGGTATTCCGTATCAGGCTGAGTTCTCTAAAACTTCTCCTCAATTCGCTTGACTTTTAACAGAGTTCATGTTGGCACAATTGTTTTTTAAGCGACAGGAGCAAGTATCTTTTCTGGCACCACCCATTTCCCCTTCACTTTTGTTATTCTTAGCGTCCCACCATCAGACGCCATGTCTCCAGACCACTTTCTGTAGTAAAGTATATCTTCGGTAAATTTTGAATTAAAGAGAACTCTCGATAGCGTGAACCATTTATACATACACTCTTCACCTTCTTGCAGGTCCAAGCGGATGGGCTGCTGTAGCTTCTCTTCTGCCGCAGGGGTAAATCTATACTTGGGGAAATCTTCTAACCTTGTAATATAGTGCGGTCGCTCTTCTAACGCTACTGTGACGAACTCTTCTAAAGGCTCTTCCTCCTTTCCGCTGTTATCTATAGCCTCCAAATTCTTATAAAGAAAGAAGACAGCCTGCTCAGCATTTTGCTCCCTTAACTTTTTATAGTAGAATGTAGTGTCCGCAATTTCATTAAACACATCATTGTAAGCCCTTAATTCTTCCTGATAATACTTATCAGATTCTACAAGAGATTCTTCTTCTGTACATCCAACCAAAGTTAGCATGACTAAAACTGCTGCAATTATCTGTTTCATTCATCTATTACATTTTTGCCAACGTACTTGGCCATAAGGCGGCGTAGCTGGCTTATGGGTGTGGTTACCTTTTAGTGCTTTTACCTGTGGGTGAATCTTAGTAATTCTTTCACATACATGTCTCCAAAGCTATCTTTGGTCATTGCCATAAAGCCTTCGGTGTGGTTGCCGCTATGTTTCAAAGTTTCTCTGTTACTCCTTTGCTGAGCAATTTTCTCGCTTTCTTCTACTGTCGTAAACTCGTCTTTCTCACCTGACACAAGGAGCATGTCGCACTTTATTCTTTTCAATTGCGAGGTATAGTTGCCAGCGACTTTTGGCAAGACAATATCTCTATCCTTTAACACCTTTATCTTTGCCACATAGGCAGGAGGGTCATAAACATACCCTTCTCCTATCAGGAAGTCCGCTTTCTCATGTTGCAGGGCAAGGGTAGCAACGATAGTGCCCATAGAGAATGCCAGCACACCAGTTCTGTTTCCCTTGATGTTTTTTTTCGTCCACCCCAACACAGACTGAAGGTCAGTGGCAAACTCATTGTAGTAGAGGTTAAGCGGGTTAATTTCAAAATCTGAGCTTTTCCCAAAGCCCCTATAGTCGTAGGCAATCACAGTGAAACCATTATCTGATAGAGCTTTGATATGGTAGAGCCAATAGGACATGTTGCCGCTGTCAGCATAAGTCAGCACCAAGGTTGTCTTTTTGTCTTTCCCCGCAGCTGGCTTAATTACCCAAGTATTGATTAAATACCCATCCGCAGTTTTTATCACCTGCTGTTCATAGTTCATCCCTAAGCTGTCTGGCGTGGCTACATATTCCCTAACTGGTTTTATTGCATAACAGTCGAGGGAAAACAGCAAGACAAAAACTAAAAGTATGTTTTTCATTTTATGGTTGGTATTAAAGGTAACGTACTGGCCTAAACTGTGGCGTAGCTAAAGTTTAGGTGTTGTTCTGTGAAGTTTTGCTTCATTTACTAACTCAGTTAATTTCTCTAATTCTGTTTTATCTGCTATAGGCCAGTTCTGCGAAACATATTGATTATCAGCAAATTTTTTAATCGCACGATAAACTGGCGAAATCAGAGATTCGAAACTTCCGTTTGTTTTAAATACTATTTCCCTGTCAGAGTTTTCTGACTTCGCAAAAGATATGTTCAATGTGTACTCGCCACTAAATTTTTCAAATTCAAAATAGTAACCTTCAGGCTCTAAATGCCACCACACTTCTGCTTTTATTCCTTGGATTACACTTCTCAAAGATGAAATCAATTGGTCTATCGGATTTGCGGGAACGCCAGAAGCATTAAATTCTAACCTGAAACTATTGAAAGCTATTTTAACAGGTAGCCAACCATGTTCTGGTATACCAAATTCTATACTTAACTTTTCATTTTTCATACTTCAAATTACACAGAACGGTTTGCATATGGCTTGTGGCGGTTTCGAAGCACTTTCTAGTCCACCGAAACCAAAGCTTGCTACGGAGCGGAAACCTTGCTGGTAGCCGTCAACCCGCCATAAGCTATATGCTTTGTTGTGGGTAGTGTTTTTTATTTTTTCTTCTGTCATAAATAGTCGAAATACCGAATTTGCCAAGTAGGTATATCTTCGAATTGTCCGTCATATTCCTTGTCAAGATCGTCATAGCTTACATAAATGAAGGTGTGTCGTTCGAGAATCTCCTTGATAGTCGAAATAGTTTCGGCTGAATACTCTTCTTCAAAGTTAATTGTCGCGAGTCCACCAAAGTTGCTGATTCGAACTGAGTAACCGAGATTAGGCCTAGGTTTCAGAACTAATTCATGAGGAATTCGAATGTCACAATAGAAACTTGCATCTTGAACTTGGTTGTCGATTTTAAAAGTCAGTCCAAAGTACTGTTCGAGTTCATTTGTCATTTTAGCAACTCGGTTCACTAAGGTTTCATAGTCGAATTTTGACGGTGTTTCAAATCGATCTTGCTCGTCAAATTCTAGCAATATGTTTCTTGTCTCGGTTTTCATTTTACATTACCCACAACGGTTTTGCTATGGTGCGTTTATGCACTATAGGTAGTGTTGGGCGCTGATTTGTTTAGTATACTTTGGTCGTATCATTGCCAATGAGGAAAATTCCTTGCCTATTGTATGCCCATTTCCTTTCTTGTGAGTCAGTCACTACTGTTGTTCTTGAAGGTGGGGTGCTGCTGTTTTCTTTGCCTAGGCTCACAGAATCTATAGGTGTCCAGCTCAGCGTTGGGTTAACATCTTTTAGTTGAAACACTTTTCCTTCATAATCAACAATGCTTAGTGGCTGTTTTGGCTGTGAGTAAAAGGTCTTAGGGAAAACGTTCCTGGTGTCTAATTCAAATTTAGTCCAGCTTTTCCCTAAATTACTTGAGAGGTAAAGAAAGCAAAAGTCAGCTTCATGAATGCCCATCCAGCTCTTTAGTCCCCATAATTGCCCTGTGTTGTCAAGAGTTAGTTCGTTTATACGTCCAGGAGATTCTATTTCTTTCCATGTCTTTCCAGCATCTGTTGTCAATACCAATCCATTGTACTGTGTTGCGGCAATCAGTGTGTCCTCAGCTATTGGAAGCAAATCGTAAGTCGAAGAAGGATACATCTTTTTACCCAACTCCCATATTCGGTCCTGCTCTTCGATTCTTCTTTGTTTCCTTTCTTCACTGCCATACTCAATAAGCTTAGAACTAATCTTATCATCATCGTTTTTCTTTTCGCTACTACAGCTCAAGAAAAGCAAAGAGGCGCAAACAACTAAATAACCTACTTTCATAATTGAATTTACGCCCAACGGCCGCGTGCTTAAGATGCCGAAGCGCTAGCAAGGTAACTTAAGCATTGTGTTGTACTTCGTAGTTTTAATCTATTCCTTCCGTTTTACTGCCCCAGAACTTGTCCAGCTCTCGGCAGAACTCATAAGACTTCGGCTTTAGTCTGGATGTAAATCTGGTCAAAGTTATTTTCCTGTCTCCACTTCTGTTCGTAATATTTTCCAAGAAGAAGAATTTGATGGCATAATTTACATCGTCATTCCCTTCTGTTATCATTTGTTCAGCAAAATTCACGAGTTTTTCAATTTCTTCATCTGTGCCTTTTGCTATAACATCAAGGGCAAAATGGGAAAATTCAGCCATGTCCATTCCAAAAGGATTTTCCCTTTTCCAGAATTTAACATGTTCTTCATACTGGCTTTTGAAAGCAGGGAAGAGAGTCAGCATTGAAGTTATACTTGTTTTCTCATCTACCATACTTTCTATTAATTTCTATGAAGTACAACGGGCCGCGTACATAAAGCGAGCAAGGTGTAACCGCAGATTGGTTTATGTGCAGGGTTATGCTAAGTTATTCTTTTACAATCTTGAATGACTCTGCTTCAATCGATATAGTATCACCACTCTGCATTTCTACTTCAAGTCTGTTCCCCTTCTTTACAACTTCATTTATTGAGCAACTTCTTCCCCAAGGGCTTTTCATTGGGCATGTGAAGGAACTTACTTGTTCAGCTATAATAGAAATAGCTTCTGTTTCTGGAAAGTAAAGTTCTGCCGTTGTTATTCTTATTACTACAGATTCTTTTTTCCTGTCAATCAGAATGTCTTTTACTATTGAGTCATGCAGTTGCTCCTGTTCAATAATCAATTCTGATTCTTCCATTTATTAAAAATTTAGCATAACGTACTTGGCTAAACTGTGGCGTAGCTAAAGTTTAGGTGTGGTTAGTCTGATTTCTTTTTTATGATTTCTTGCCACTTTTTAACAGTACTTGTATACTTGTTAAAGTCAGTCCATTCGTTCCCAGAGCTGTAGTCATAGCTTTGGTAGAAAGCAGAATCATTTAGTATCCTAATTTCTATTTCTTTATTATGGATCGGTGAATATCGTCCTGAAATAAAACCTTCAATATTCTTTCCATTGACTTTGAATTTAAGCTTTATGCCTGTATCGTAAGGGTACTCAATGCGGGCACAGTAACAATGGAAAGTTTCCTTATCGCCAGGTTCTAGTTTAGAGAGTCTAAATGATTCATTATTCCTAGCTTCAACTTCAAGTTCTGTAACTGGGAGCTCTGAGTAATTTGAAAAAGCAAGTTCTACCTTGTTGGAATGTACTCTGAATGAATAGAATATTATCAAATGAAAGATAATGGTAAAGCCAAAGAGTTTAGCTGAGAACGCCCAAACAGAATTCTTCTTTATGCGCTTGACTCTTGCTAACAAAATTATTGCCCAAACTAGCAGGCTCGGCGCAACAAAAAATACAAGGGAATAAATGTATAGGTAGCCGACCCAAACCCACAAAGCAGAGATTGTTCCTTCATACCAAAATGTCTCAACTAAATAAGCAACAAGAAATGCCACGCTAATCAAGACATTCAAAGAAGCGATCGCTATAGATGCATTTCTATTCATAATTTGAATTAAGACTAACTATAGTGTATAAGGAGTTATTCCGGTTATTGGCCCTTTAGCTGGAGTGTTCGAAGCATTTTCTTTACTACATCCAGGCATGTTTTGGCAGGGTGTCGGTTTCGGTTTCATCTTCTATACATTTCAAAGCTAAATATAGAACATTCCTATAAATTATCAAGCGGACTGACGATACTTTCCAGTCCGTGGCTGGTGATGTGGGTGTAAATCTCGGTGGTCTTGCTGCTCTTGTGCCCCAGCAGCGACTGAATGTAGCGCAGGTTTGTGCCCTGCTCCAGCAAGTGCGTGGCAAAGGAGTGGCGCAGCGAGTGGGGCGTCACCTTCTTCTGCAGCCCCGCCTTTTGCACACAGCCCTTAAATACGTTGCGGATGCTGTCGGTGGTATACTGCCCGCCGTACTGCCCTTCAAACAGCCACACTTTCGGCCTGTACTCCCTGTAGTAGGCCCTCAGGCTCTCGAGCAGTTTCTGCGAGAGCAGCGTGGTGCGGTCCTTCTTGCCCTTGCCCCCGCGTATGAGCAGCAGGTTTCTCTCTGACTGCACGTCCGTGATCTTTAGGTTGATGACCTCCCCAATCCGCAGCCCACCGGCGTAGAGCAGCTGCAGCAGGCAGCGGTGCTTTAGGTTGGCGGTAGCGGAGAGAATCCGCTGCACTTCCTGCTTGCTGAGCACGGTGGGCAGCCTGTCGGCCTTCTCGGGCCGCTCCACCTGGCTCAGGTCCATGGTGTGCCGGCCCAGCGTAAAATTTCACGGCATTAATGCTCTGGTTTACGAAAGAGTAGGAGTACTGCCGGCTCTGCACCATCTGCCGGTGGTAAGCGTTGATTTCATTCACAGAAAAAGTGTTGATTGTCTCCAGTCCCTGCACGCTGTGTCCGTTAAGAAAGCGCAGCAGAAGCGAGTGGTAAGTGCGGATCGTGTTTACGGAGTAGTTAAGCAGGTACAGCTTCTCCAGGTAGGGCAGCGGGCAGGTGATATAGCCGGCCGCCTTCCTATAGGTCTGCTCCCAGAGCCTGCGCAGGATGGTCATGTCATTTACCTTCATTGTGCCCGCGAGCCACACCTGCGCCGTGCCCTGCACATCGTCTAGCAGCTGGTGCAGGTTCGTAGCATCGGTGCTTAGGGCAAAGCACCTCGGCTCCTGCAGCCACTGGCAACAGGAGCTGCATCGCAGTGTTTTATAAATCAACTCATTATAAGGGAATGAAATTTGGATGAGTGATTTGCCCTCATGCTCCAGCGGCTGCAGGCGGATGATGGGGAGCTCAGGCAGCTTGGCCAGCGGATCAGACTGCAGGCTGCCGGATGTGACCACTGCGCCCATTGCTGGGCGAATTCGTTTGGGCCTGTTTAGATAACGCGTGTCCACCATCGCCACCCCCTGAAAGTGCCTGTGCAGCAGCTCAATTGCCTCCGGCGTTTTGTGCGTCACATAACACTTATACGTCTTGCTATACTTAACCATTTCGGCGCCTTTCAATAGTTTTGTAATGCGGTGATCCGGCTTGTACCATAGGCGGATGAACTGCTTCCCCTCATGCTCGAGCGAGTTGAGGTACAGAACGGGAGCGGTATGGTAAGTCTGCTGCATGGGGTCCGATGGTATTTTTGATCAAATGTAAACCCCGCAGGCAACTCATCCCCCACCAGGGCTGCCACTTTGCTGTTGTGCTCGGAGAAGACCTCCACCAGCGTCCTGCCCTTCTCCTCTTTCCCCAGAAACTTGTTCTTGATGGCTTCCGCCGTCAGCGGCAGCCCTGCCTCCACTAGCTGGCGGTGTGCCTCGTACACCTTCGCCTGCAGGTTGTCCAGGTAAGTGTTCAAAGACTTGGCTGCTGCCTTCGTACCCTTTGCTAAACCCGCAGAGGATATCCACCTCTCTGGCTCAACAGACCGGCTTGTGGTTAATTCTGCGCGCTTGCCAGCCACCGTGACACGCAGGTAGACCGGCACGGGGCCTGTTTGGTAGTTCTTCGGTTTATTTAGGTAGAAGAGAAGACTGAAATTGATGCTCATAACAGTGACTTAAAAAGTTAAATAAATGTAGCCTTGCAGTCAACCGCAGTCAATATACGCAACCTCATTACACATTGGTAATCAATAAGTTAAACCTATATTCAGTGAGTCATTGGAGGCGTTTGAGGAACTCACCGGACAACTCACCTAAAATTCCTGAAAAGGTGTAAAATTTAAGAGCCTGGTAAAAACAAAAAAGCCTGCAAATTCTTCATTTGCAGGCTTTTAGCTGATTTTGGTATTCCTACCAGCAGAGAGCAAGGGATTCGAACCCTTGATACCCTTTTGGGGTATACACACTTTCCAGGCGTGCTCCTTCGACCACTCGGACAGCTCTCTGAATAGAGATGCAAATATACGCCAAGAAAAAGCACATCTGCAAGTATAGTTCCTGTATAGTTTTACAAACTGATCTCGCCCCGCAGGTTCTGCTGCAGCAAACTCATCCGCTCCAGATGGCTAAGTTCCTGTTGCGCCAGCACATACATCAGTTTAGAGATAGCCGCTTCAGTTGTAATGTCAACTCCTCCAATAATGCCCATGTTCAGCAGGTGCTTGCTTGTTTCGTAGCGCCCCTGGTCCACACGGCCCTCATCGCACTGCGACACATTCAGGATAAGTATGCCACGGCTTACGGCTTCCTGCAGCAGGTCCAGGAACCAGGGCACGGTAGGTGCGTTGCCCGAACCAAACGTTTCCAGCACCACCCCCTGCAGCCCGGAGGCCTGCAGTATACTTTGCACCACCTGCGGGGTGATGCCCGGAAATAGCCGGAGTATGACCACATTATCATTTAAGGCATGATGCACTTTAAAAGGCTGCTGCGGGTGCTGCAGGATATGCTCGTAGCTGTACTCAATGTCGATACCGGTTTCTGCCAGCGGCGGGTAGTTATCGGATTTAAAGGCATCGAAGTGGCTGCTCTCTACTTTTTTGGAGCGGTTGCCGCGCAGCAGCAGGTTCCGGAAATAAATGCAGACTTCGGGCACCACGCTTCTCCCGTCCTTTTTAGTGGCAGCTATCTGCAGGGCCGTGATCAGGTTTTCGCGGGCATCGGTGCGGATGCGCCCGATAGGCACCTGCGCTCCGGTAAAAATGACGGGCTTCTGCAGGTTCTCCAGCAAATAACTTACAGCAGAGGCCGAATAGGCCATGGTATCGGTGCCATGCAGCACCACAAAGCCGTCATACAGCTCGTAGTTCTCCTCAATCAAACGGGCCAGCATCAGCCAGTCCTTCACCGATACGTTAGACGAGTCGATGGCGGGCTCTATACTTAGCACCGTGAGCAGGTAATTGAACTGCCGCAGCTCCGGCACGTGCTCCGTGATCTGGGAGAAATTAAAGGGCACCAGGTGCTGCTCCTTCTCATCAAACACCATCCCCACCGTGCCGCCGGTATAGATGATCAGGATAGAGGCCTCCGGGTGGAGCGGCGCGGCGGTGTCTATGTCTACTTTTACTACCTGCATACTATAGCTTGAAAAGGTTCAGGGCGTTAGCCGTGGTTTTCTCCGCCACCTCCTCTAGCGGCTTCTGCAACAGTTCGGCCACGCGCTGCGCGATCAGGGGCAGGTATACCGGCTCGTTTCGCTTGCCACGGTGCGGGGTTGGGGCCAGGTACGGGCAATCGGTTTCCAGCACCAGGTCCTCCAGTTGCACATGCGGCAGCACCTTATCCAGGCCGCCGTTCTTAAAAGTAGCCACCCCGCCGATTCCCATCAAGAAGCCCAGTTCCTTCACCTTCTCCGCCTCCTCCACGGTGCCGCTAAAGCAATGGAAAATGCCTTTCAGGCTGCCGTCCTGGGCAGCGGAAATGATCTCGTATGTTTCGTTGAACGAGTCGCGGGTGTGCAGCACGATGGGCAGTTTATACTTTTTGGTCAGCTCCACCTGCACCTTAAGGGCTTCCTGCTGCTGTGGCAGGAAGGTTTTGTCCCAGTACAGGTCGATGCCGCACTCGCCTACCGCGGCAAAAGGCCGCTTGCCCAGCCACTCCTCCACTAGGTATAGCTCCCGCTCAAAATCCTTGTCCACTGAGGTGGGGTGCAGGCCCATCATCGGGATGCATACACCTTTGTACTTCTCCTCGGCTTCCAGCATGGGGTCGATGGAGGTATGGTCGATGTTAGGCATGTAGATCTTGCTCACTCCCTCCTGCCCCGACCGCTCCACAGCCCCGGCCCTGTTAGCATCAAACTTCTCGGAATAAATATGCGCGTGCGAATCAACTAAATTCATGTATCCGTTATCCGTTAACATTGATCAGCAATCAATGTAAGTGCTACTTCTGTTTTATACTTGCAAGGTAGGGATTTGAGGCTTGAAAGGCTAAATGGCTGTAATGTTAAATTGTAGGATGGCTGCAGGATTACATTGCTGGATGGCTGCATTGTTAAATTATTGGGATATTCATCCCTTGCCTCTACAGATTGGGGTTGCTCACTTTTTCTACCTTCTAATTTTTAACTTCTAACCTTCTAACTAAAAAGACGCAACGTATTGCGTCTCAACAACTCCCAAACTCTTTAACTCTCTAACTCCTAAACTCCTAATACTTTCTCCCTTTCCATCGGATCTTGAGCGGCAGGAAGAAATAGACGATGAGGATAACGGACGAGATAACCAGGTATAGCTCAAAGAAAAAGTACATGTACCAGCGGGCGCTGCGGCCGAGGCGACGGAGGCAGAGGTGCAGGTACAGGCTCTGCAGCAGCAGCTTAAAAGCGAAGATAGCCACCGCCACGCTCACCGAAGTATAGGCGAAGAATGGCAGCAGCACCGGGTAGTAAGCCGAGTGCAGTATAAAAATAACGGCCATGTAGAGCGGCAGGTGCATGGAGCCGCGCATCCAGCGGCGGCGCTGCTGCAGGTAGTCGTAAAACGTGGGGGCCGGTGTGGAGAGCGCCAGCACATGCGGATTGTAGATGTTCCGGAAACCCCAGCCGCGCTTCAGTACCTCGTTAAAAATGGCGATATCCTCCGTGATCGAGAAGTTTATACTTTCGTAGCCGCCCACCTCCTCGTACGCCTGCCGCCGCAGCAGCATGTTGTTGCCCATGGTGGTTACCCGCAGCCCCAGGTCCGAGACCACCTGCATCAGCCCCAGCGCATACAGCCAGTCCATGCTTTGCAGACGGGCAAAAAAGCTGTTCCCTTCTGTCGTGGTAATGCCCGTCACCACGCCCACGCCTTCCGTCATCTCCGAAAGCATGGCCTGCGCCCACTCCTTCGGTACTTCGATATCGGCATCGGTATAGAAATAGTAATCGGAGGTGGCCAACTTAGCCAAATGTGCCAGCACGTTGGCTTTGCCTCTGGCCTTGCCTAAGGTATGGGCGATGGGGATGCAAGTATAATTGGGCTTGTCACCTATGAACTCGTCTATCACCGCGCGGGTATTGTCGGTGGAGGCATCGTCACCGATGAGCACCTCGATCTTAGCTTTGGGGTAATCCAGCGCCTCAATGGCGCGCAGGCAGCGCAGGATGGTGTGCTCCTCGTTTCGGGCGGCAATAAGGATGCTGATACGGGGCTGCTCCTGCAGTTTTAAGGTATAGCGCCTGCGGTTAAACACCTGCAGCGCCAGCAGGACCAGAAATAGGGAGAAGTAAAGTATAAAATAGGCTATCGATACGATCATAAAGTGTCGAAGGTATAGCCCAGGCTGGTTAAATGCGCTACATAACGCGGCAGGGCGTACATCAGGTTCTGTTTGGCCTTCAGGCTGTCGTGGAATACGATGATGCTGCCACTTTGGGTACTTTTTATACTTTGGCGCAGGCACGCTTCCGGCGAAAGGTTTTGGTCGTAGTCGTTGGTGAGCACATCCCACATCACCAGTTCATACTCCTCGCGCAGCTTCTGCGCCTGTTTGCCGGTTATGCGCCCGTAGGGTGGCCGAAACAGCTTAGGGGCATGAGGCTGCAGCTTCTCCACCTCCTGCTGGCACATTTTGGTGTTTTCCAGGTACTGCTGCAGCGGCGTTTGCCAGCCTTTGAGGTGGTTGTAGGTATGGTTTGCCAGCCGGTGCCCCTGGGCCAGCACCTGCCGCGCCACCTCCGGGTGTTTGGCCACGTTATCGCCCACACAAAAAAAAGTAGCCTTGGCGTTATACTTCTCCAGCACCTCCAGCACCCAGGGCGTCACCTCCGGAATCGGGCCGTCGTCAAAGGTCAGGTACAGTACCTTGCCCTGCACCTCGCGGTGCCAGGTATAACCAGGCATCAGCTTCTTCAGCAACCAGGGCGTTTTGTAGAGGCGGAGCAATTTAATTGTTGAAGGTTAAATTGTTTAATTGTTGAATGTGAGAACCCAAGTATACTCTGCGCATGACATCCAACAATTTAGCAATACAGCAATTTAACAATTTTCACTACTTAAACCGGCAGGAAAGCAGGGTGATGTCGTCGTTAAAATTGGCTTCCTCGTTGTAGAGGTTAATCTCGCGGAGCAGCTGCAGGTGCAGCATCTTTGAGCTCAGGTAGCGGTTCCGCTGCAGGAAGTCGATCGTGCCCTCAATGCCAAACTCTGCCTCATCTTCGTCAAAAACCTCGGTTAAACCGTCGGTGTAGGCCAGCACGATGGATTTCTCCGGCACATATACTTTGCCCACGTTCATAAACGGCAGCACGTCAAACACGCCCAGCATGGTGCAGCCGTCGTTCAGGAGCGTGTGCGTGTTATCCTCATATAGCAAAATAGGCGCATTGTGGCCGGCATTTACATAGCTCAGCTCACGGGTGCTCCTGTTATAGATGGCCACAAAGGTGGTAATGAACTTCTCGGCGATGGCGTTGCGGTAGATCAGGTTGTTGAGCTCCGACACCACCGTATTCAGGTCGGCGTTCTGGCGCAACATGGTACGCAGGCCCGCCTGAAAGTTAGACATCAGCAACGAAGCCGGCACGCCCTTACCCGACACATCGGCCACGCAAAACAGGAAATTGTCTGCATCAATTTCTATGAAATCGTAGTAGTCGCCGCCGATGGAAGAGTGCGGAATGTAGCTGGCATGTATGGTTACATCCTTATCGTTGGGCAGGCTCTTCGGGAAGAGCATCGACTGTACCTCGCGGGCAATCTCTATCTCTCTTCTGATCGATTCCTGTGCCAGTCGCTGCCTGGCCATGCGGTGGTTCTCGATGGCCACAAGCATGATATTACTGATCGTCTGCAGGAAGTTCAGGGCATCGAGGTTGCTGGAGTACTTGTCTATTTTACCGACAAGTATAAAGGCCAGCACCTTGCCATTGTGCAAAATCGGGATCACGATATCGAAGCAGCGCCACTTCTTCTCCACGCTCAACTTCGACATTTTAGTAATCTCCTTCACCTCCAGTATCTCATCCGGCAGCGGCACTTTGGTAAAGTCCTGGTCGGTGCCGGCGCATACTTTGCACTGCCATTCCTCGTCATGCACGTAAAGGGTCAGGCGGGCAATTTTCAGCTGGGCAAGCAGGGTAAATCTGTAGATCTTGTACAGTGCTGACTCCGGCAGGTTAGCGTTGATTGCCTGCGTAATTTCCAGCAATGCCGCTAGCTCCAGCTTCTTCAGGTTAAGCTCCTGCTGTTGGTTCTGTACAGATATTTCGGACATTAAAATTCGATGTTAAGGTATCGGGTAATTTGTAACCGATCATTTTTAGGCGGACTCGGTGCTCCCGCTTTTCTCAGCTCGGGACTTTGTAGACAAAAGTATAAAAAAATGCCTTTCCATAGCAGCGAAAGGCTTAAAACCTTCACCCGCCATGTTTAAAAAGCACCTTTTGGCAATCGCCGTTGCCGAGCCTTATACAGCCGGTTACAGCACAGGCAATATTGCCCTTTACGTGCTCCAGACGCGCCTCGTTTGAGAGCCTTGCAAGTTTTAAGTGTACTTATCCGCCATATTTAATTTACCTACAGAAAACGGCGTTTCCATCCATTAAATTAAGCAAATACATACTTTATAATCAAGTCTATAGGTATATACTTACTAACTTATTATTAAACAATACACCCCTAACCATCTCATCAAAATAGCTTTATCACAAAATATGTTTCACGCTTATAAAATCCTGCGCTTTCGTAAATGCCCGGCAGGTGCGTCGAAAAAGAAGCTATTTGCTTCAAAATGCTCAAATAGAGTTATGCACCACCAAACCCGCCTTGGTAGCCAGGAAGAAATACTGCTGGCAGTGCTGGCCAAAGGTGTCCTCGTTGTAAGGGTGCTCCGTATCCGGGTCAGGATAAAGGATTTTAATATAACCTTTTCTTATAAGAAACTGTAAGGCAGCGCAAAGCTCCTCATCACTTAAAGAAAGAGTACTTCGCAGGTCAGGGTACGAGGTGACGAAGTATAGCTCGTCCAGGATGTCAAATTCGTTGTCGCTCATAGGTTTTAATTGTTCGGCCCTTCCAGCTGTAGCGCCCCCACAGGCCTAAAAACGCAGTAAGAACCACGTAAGGGATGTATACGAACTGCAGCGGGAGTATGTACCACAGGTATTTCTGCGCCCGCAAAAAGCCGGTTATTTCCTTTAAAAATAGATAATCTACTGCAAATTTGGTAGTGTATGCGGTCAAAAACACCCACCACGGCAAGGCTCCGGCCAGCAGCATGAACAGCGCCGCGAAAAGAAGCAGGTTCACCAGGAAAACACACAGCGCCACCAGCTGCACCTGTACGCTTTGGTAGGATTTCCACTTGCTGGCCCACCTCACCCGCTGCATTACAAATTGAATCAGCGACTTAGACGCATCCGTATAAACCACTGCTTCAGTATTTTTTAAAAATCTTACCCGCCCCGGAAAGGCTTTATCCACCTTATGGAGCAGGAACTCATCGTCGCCGCTGGCTATGTGCTCGTTGCCGGAAAAGCCTTGCATCTGCTCAAAAACATACTTGGTATACGCCAGGTTGGCGCCATTGCACATATTCGGCTGCCCCAAGGCAATTGAAGCTCCCCCGATACCGATCAGGCTGGCAAACTCCAGCAATTGCATCCGCTCAAAATGCGATGGGCTATGGTGGAACGAGACAGGCCCACTGATGAAGTAGGGCGCCTCAGTTTCGTAGAGGTGGGCGTAGCTGCGGAGCCACTCAGGTCCTACCCTGCAGTCGCCATCGGTAAAGACCAGCAGCTCTCCTGCCGCCTGCTCTACCCCCACTTGCACGGCTGCTTTCTTGCCACTCTTTTTAACATAATTACTCAACTGAAGGCATCTTATCTCTAACCTGGAGGAGTTCTGGAATCGCTCTGCCAAAGCAGCAGTATTGTCATCGGAATGGTCGTCCACTACCAGCACCTCCAGCAGCTCGGCTGGGTAGTCCTGCCGCTCCAGGTCCTGCAGCAGGTGCAGGATATTAGCCGCCTCATTGCGCACAGGTATGATCACGGAGATCCTGGTTCGGGGTACAAAAGCAGCGGGCAAGGCTGCATGCGGCATCCGCCGCCAGGCCAGCCACCTCCTTAAAATAATCCAACTATACCAGAGAAGCGAAAGGAAGAGCATCCACCTCATGCCACCACTCCTTTCCTAGCCAACCGCAGGCGCAGCACAAAGTATAAACCCACTACGCTGGGTGCTGCGATGTTGAGCAGCCAAAGGCTGAGGCTGGCACTGAGCACCTGCAGCCTCGCCTGCCCCAGCAACCCGAACAGGTACATGGCCGACAGTTCCCGCACCCCCAGGTCCGACAGCAGGCTTACCGACGGCACCACCGACTTAAGGAAGAAAGTGCCAGACACGCCGCTTACGTATTGCAGCGGACTGAGGCGCACCCCGTAAAGTATGAGCAGAAATATGAATTGCATCAGGAACACGGCATAACGGGCCAGTGAGAGCCACAGCAGCCGCGACATCTCAGGGGAAGTATAAGTTCCCATGATGGACAGGTAAGGCACGAAGTGGCGCAGCGGCTTTATGGCAGCCACCGCCACCACCATGGCTTTTGCGTTGTAGAGCAACAGCAGCATGGCCGTGCATAGCGCCAGCAGCAGTATAAACAGGCTCAGCGACACGCCCGGGTAGCGCTGCCAGCCGAAAGCAAGTATAAAGTATAGCAAACCCGCCGAACCTACCAGCACCGTGGCCACCAGTTGGCAGAACCGGCCGATGAAGATCGCCCCGATCGCCTCCAGCCGCTGCCGGCTCTTGAGCTCCAGCACCCGTCCGGCATAATCGCCGAGGCGGTTGGGGGTGATAAAGCCGAGCGAAAGCCCGACCATCACGGCGCGGTAAGCCTGCCAGAACGACATCGGCTCCAGCTTCTGTCCCAGCAGTTGCCACTTTTTGGCTTCGAAGCCCCAGTTTACGGGTATGAGTATGGCTGTAAGCAGAAGCAGGTACCGGAGCGGACTTTGCCCCGCCTGCCTCAGAATTCCGCCCCAGCTCAGGAAGGTATCGGGTGCCGTGAAGACGGCCTGGTAAAACAGGAACAGTGTCAGGCCCACGACCAGCAGTTTTGCCAGCGCCAAAAGGATTTTTTTATGCCGCTTGATGTTCAAGATATTGTCTTAATTTTGCACCCTATGGCTTACTCTACTGCACTCCCACCCAACAAACTCATTCTTGGCATCGACCCCGGCACGCAAGTGATGGGCTATGGCCTGATTGAAGTTACTGGCTCGAAGGTGCAGGTATTGCAGTTTGGTGTTATCCACCTAAAGAGCTACAGCAACCACGCCATCAAGTTAAAGAAAATCTTTGACAGGATGATACAGCTCATTGATGAGTACCTTCCCGACGAGCTGGCCATCGAGTCTCCTTTCTACGGCACCAACGTGCAAAGTATGCTCAAACTGGGTCGTGCGCAGGGTGTGGCCATCGCCGCCGCCCTCTCCCGCGACATACCATACGTAGAGTATGCCCCTAAGAAGATAAAGCAGTCCATTACCGGCAACGGAAACGCCTCCAAAGAGCAGGTAGCGGCCATGCTGATGCAGATCCTGAAGATCCAGGAAGTACCCAAGCTGCTGGATGCCACCGACGCGCTGGGCGTGGCGCTCTGCCACCACTACCAAAAAGGAAACAACGCCAAGCAGGGCGGTAAGTCGTGGAAGAGCTTTCTGGCGGATAACCCGGACAGGTTGGCGGGGAAGTAGGAGTTAACTCTTTTTATAAGTTCTTTCTTGTGCAAGCGGGTGCCTGTGCATTTGCCTCTCACCTGGCGCAAGCATCCGCTTGTGCCCTACCATGGTATCGAGTTGGTAACTAGACTGGCTCGCGGAGCCATACTTATACTTTGGCTATACTTGTATACTTCTCTGACGCCCCGAAGGCTTTCGGGGTGCCTCTATACCTTAGCCACGGCTTTCAGTAATTTGAAACAAGCTATTCTTTCTAGCTGCCGTTCATCCTGAGTCTTACATGCCTAAAGTTGCATTTCATACTTTGGTGCGCTCCAAGCCCGCGAGGGCTCGTCCTGGGGGTAGGGGCCCTCGATAAGGGCATCGCGCTGTGTTCCCTCCTGCCGGGGGTAGGGGTGGGTTAATCGTCTTCAGAAATCCCCTCCCAAGCTAAATCACAGATCCCGAACCTGTTTCGGAAAAGCGGTAGGGGTGGTCAGACCCGGTACAGCTATATCACCGCCAGAACCAGCAAAAACAAAAGAGCCGATACTGCTATAGTACCGGCTCTTATAAATTTCTTTCTCCAGATGTTGCTATGAAGCGTTATAGGCGCTTCTTATTTTTTCGGCTACTTCTTCGAACACTTCTTTGCTAAACTGCTTTTTGTTTGCAAAGTTCATATCCTGCATGCTGTTGAGCGGTATAAGGTGCACATGGGCGTGCGGCACCTCCAGACCAACCACGGCAACCCCGACGCGTTTGCATGAAACAGCTTTCTCTACGGCTGCGGCCACTTTTTTGGCGAATGCCATCAGGCCCAGGTACAGTTCATCGTCCAGGTCAAAGATATAGTCGATCTGTTGCTTCGGTATTACCAGCGTATGGCCCTTGGCTGTCGGGAACACGTCCAGAAAGGCTAGAAAACGATCATCTTCCGCCACTTTGTAGGCAGGTATATCTCCGTTTACGATCTTGGTGAATATCGAAGCTTCCATACTTTATCGGCTAATTTCTAAAATCTCGAACTCTATTTTACCGGCAGGCACCGTGATCTCGGCCTTATCACCTACAGATTTGCCCAGCAGGCCTTTGCCTATCGGCGACTTCACGGAGATCTTGCCTGAAGCCAGGTCTGCCTCTTCCTCAGCCACCAGAGTATAGTCAACGACCATGTTGTTCTTCAGGTTCTTGATCTTCACTTTAGACAGGATCAGCGCCTTGCTTGTGTCCAGGTTAGACTCGTCGATGAGGCGGGCGTTCCCTACAACTTCCTCTAGCTTGGCTATTTTTAGCTCCAGGTGTCCCTGTGCGTCCTTTGCGGCGTCATACTCGGCGTTCTCGCTCAGGTCACCTTTATCGCGAGCCTCAGCCAACTGCCGCGCCACCTCAGCACGGCCCTTCGTCTTGAGCTCCGCCAGCTCATCCTTCAGCTTTTGCAGCCCTTCAGCGGTGTAATAATTAATCTTGCTCATAGTTAGGTTTTCACGTTTTAAAACACAAAAACAAAAAGAACGGTTATGGCCTGCATAACCGTTCTTTTTGCCAAATATGTTAATTTATTTTATTCTATTGAAGTAGGGCTGCTTTATACTTTAAGCTGCCACTACGTTTAGCATAAGCCTGAATGTTGCTTTTCTATGCATGCAGGGGCTCCTCCCCGGATGCGTGTCTATGGCAAAGATAAAAATATAAATGACAATTTGCCCAATTTATTTTCAGGCCTATTTTACTACGAATTTGGCGGTAAAAGGGATAAAGCCAAAGCCACCGAAGTGCTAGCTAGCAGTCAGCAAACGTTCGATTTTCTGCACCAGCACCTCGTTAATTTTCACGTATGATTCGTGTGTCCAGCCGGCAATGTGCGGGGTCAGGATAACGTTGGGAGCTGAAGCCAGATACTCGAACTCCTGCTGCTGTTGCGCTGTGAGGATACTCAGCTTCTCGTTCTCCAGCACATCCAGGGCAGCGCCCTTTATACTTCCCGCTTTGATGTGACGCACCAGCGCCTGCTGGTCCACCACTTCGCCGCGCGAGGTGTTCAGGAACCAGAAAGGCTTGCGGAAGCTACTGAAAAAAGTATCGTCAGCAAATGAAAGGTTTTCAGGTATAAACGGAATGTGCAGGCTCACGATGTCGGCCTCGGCCTGTAACTGCTCCAGCGGCACCCGCTCCACAGGCAGGTGAATCTTTTCTGGGGCAAAGCGGTCGTAGGCCAGCAAGCGGCAGCCAAAACCTGTAAGCGTGCGCGCCAGGCTTTGGCCCATGTTTCCGAAGCCGATGATCCCCACCGTTTTGCCGCTGATTTCCTCGCCCCGGTTCTCTTCGCGCAGCCATACTTTCTGTTGCACCTGGCTGTGGCAGCGCGAGATGTTGCGCAGCAGCGATAGCATCAGGCCAACAGTAAACTCGCCTACTGCCTGCGCATTGCCCTCGTTCGCAGCAATAAGCACGACACCCTGCTCCCGCAGCGCCTCCTGGTCAATATTATCCACGCCGGCCCCTGCCCTGGCCACGAATTTTAGCTTGTGGGCCAGCTCCAGCGTTTCGGCCGTAATGCGCATCTTGCTGCGCACGATCAGCCCGTCAAACTCCTGCAGCGCCTCCCGCACCTCTTCTGGTTTTATACCTGGCCGATAATCTGCCTCTACGCCTATACGCTCCAGCATCGGGAAAATGCTCGGGTGGATCTCGTCGATGATCAGAACTTTTGTAACAGGAGTTGGCATGGTTGTGAGCTTGTTAGAAAATAGTTGACCGCTTGTTTTTAAAGTATGTTTCCATGCTGATGCCCGAGACAACTAAAGCATCCAGCACTGCCCTTAACTGTTTTTGATGCTCGGCAGATTTCAGATAAAAAGAAAACTTATAAGTTTCGTTCTGATAGGTAAAAGCTATAAAGTTGTCCACTCCCCTTTCTTCTGACACAGCATAGGTAGATACTTTTTTCATGCCGTCGTAGTCTTTCACATTCACTACAAGCCCTTCTATCTCACCGAAGCTATACAGCTTGCCTCTGGCCCTTATACCTTCCTTCTCGAGGTTCAGAAACCGGCCAAGCGATCCGTAGCGCTTCTGCTTTCCGCTATCGAGGTAGTACCGCTGGAATATACTTAGTGCGGCAGCCGGGAGCATAAGTATAAGCGCGTACCAATCCTCGGGCCACAGCTGCTGCAAAATCAAACCGCAAAGTAGAAGTATGATGAAATACGGTGTCAGATCAGGCTTCTCGCCGCGTTTTATAAACTCCCGCGTCTGAAATAAAGCTTCCATGTTTTCTACCGGAATGGTGCAGGCTTTGGCAAGGCGTCAGTTGAAGCTTAAGGCTGCATTGGGTTATGGCATTTGATCATTATACTCTTTGTAGAGTTTTACTCCTTCAGGCTTTCCCTGCCAGACTTCTATCCTGTAGTAATCGTCACCTTCATCTTCGCTATCTACACTGTCTAAGTTTATCGAATATACTCGAACTCTGTAATTACCTGGTTTAACTATTTTCTCAAATTTAACGGCACCCGTAGGACAGTCTATAATCTGAAGTACGCCTGACCTTACTTCAAGGTCTCCTTCAACTACATGATCATACTTAGCAAAGTCGTTAACATTTGGTGAGATGTTAAGAAATTCTATTTCTCCTTCTACAGGTCCATAGCACTCGGTGCCTACACCCAATACTCCATCTTCAACAGCCAGCCTTCTGTTAGAGGCTGCATCAGTCCAAAAGTTTTCGCTATCTGTTGAGCCTGATGGATTCCTATCAATAATGTAAAACTGTCTATATGGAGTATAGAAATCGAGCTTGGTGATACCAAAATTATTATTCTGCTTCATCCCTACAGAAGGTTTACATGAAATCAAAACCAGGCACAGCAGAACGTTTTTCAAATTCATAACTCCACCTACTGCCAACTACAAGCTATACAGCATGTGCGCAATACCAAAGTAAATGGTAAGGCCCAGGAGGTCGTTGGCGGTGGTAATAAACGGTCCGGCTGCCACGGCAGGGTTGATGCCGAACTTATCCAGGATCATCGGGGTGATAGTGCCCATCAGAGAGGCCAGCATAACCACCGAGAACAGCGCCGCCGACACCACCATCGACAACGTGAGCTCCCTTTTAAAGAGATAGGTAAAGGAGAACACCAGCACCGAAATGATCAGGGCATTGAGCAGCGCCACCAGCAGCACTTTTACCAGTCGTTGCAGAATATTGTCGAACATCACCTCGTTGGAGGATAGCGTCTGGATGATGATAGAGGAAGACTGTATGCCCACGTTGCCGCCCGTTGCCGTAATGAGCGGCACGAACAGCGCGATAGCCGGCAGCAAAGCAATGTCGTTTTCGTAAAAGCCCATGAACTGCGCCGCCAGCAGCCCTCCCACCATGCCGATGATCAGCCAGGGCAGACGGGCGCGGGAGATGCGCAGCACGCTGTCGTCTTCTTCCACATTCTCAGAAATACCGGTCATGAGCTGGCGGCTCAGTTCAGCCTGCTCCTGCATCACGTCCACCACGTCGTCGATGGTGATGCGGCCCAGCAACCGCCCCTGAATGTTTACCACCGGGATTGCTTCCAGGTCGTAACGCTGCATCACGCTCACCACCTCGCCCTCGTCCTTGTAAGACTCTATAGAGATGACGTCCTCGCTGTAAATATCCTTTACCTGCGTGTCGTCTTTGGAGAGCAGCAGGCGCTTCACGCTCACGCGGCCTAGCAGCTTGTCGCGGTCATCTACTACATACACAGTATAAATGCGCGCCACCCGCTCTGCTTGCCGCCTCACCTCTTCTATACACTGCCTCACGCGCCAGTTCAGGTTCACCTTTATCAGCTCCTTTGCCATTAAACCGCCGGCGCAGTCCTCTTCATAATGCAGCAGGTCCAGAATGGCGGCGGCCTGTTCTTCATTATCGATGTGGGCAATTACCTCCTCCCGCGTCTGCACCGACTGATCGTTGAGTATGTCCACCGCGTCGTCGGAGTGCATCAGGCTCAGGTAGCGGGCAATCTCCTCACTGGTGAACTTATCCAGAAACTCGTTGCGAATGTCTTCGTCCAGGTCGCTCAGGATCTCGGCGCCCACCTCGGCGGGCAGCTGATCCAGCACGTAGCGCGATTCGTTCGCATCCAGCTCGTAAAGCACTGTGATAATATCAGCGGGGTGCATCTCCTCCATGGTACTCAGGATAAACTCCCGGTCCCGGCGTTCAACGGCTTCCTCTACCTGCTCAATATACTCACGTGTGATCTCTACCTGCATACTATTCCTTTAAGTTCTGCTCTATCAGTTGGGTCAACTCTACAAAATCCTGCACCGACAGCTGCTCGGCGCGCTTATCAAAAACAGGCAGTGCCTGCACTTCGGGCGGCAAGTTATAACTCCGCAGGGAGTTACGCAGCGTCTTGCGGCGGGTTCCGAAACTTAATTTCACTACCTTCTGGAAAAGCTTCTCGTCGCAAGCCAGCCGCTCCACGTTGTTGCGCACCAGGCTTATCACCGCCGACTTTACTTTGGGCGGCGGGTTAAACACCTTTTCGCCTACCGTGAACTTGTAATCTATCGTATAAAATGCCTGCAGCAGCACGCTAAGGATGCCATAAGCCTTAGAGCCCGGTGGCGAGGCCAGCCGCTCGGCCACTTCCTTCTGTATCATGCAAACCACCTCCGGCACCACATCGCGGTGCTCCAGCACTTTAAAAAATATCTGGCTCGATATATTATAAGGAAAATTGCCGATGACAGCAAATTTGCCAGGAAACAGCGTGCTCAGGTCTGTTTTCAGGAAATCGGCGGAAATGATGCGGTCGCCGAGCTGCGGAAAGTGCGCCTGCAGGTAGGCTATAGACTCGCGGTCTATGTCCACGACCGTGGTGCGGTACTCCTTGTGCTGCAACAGGTACTGCGTAAGCACGCCCATGCCCGGGCCGATTTCCAGCACGTCCTGCACGCCGCCCGGCAGCGTGAGTTGCTCCACTATCTTCATCGCAATGTTCTGGTCTACCAGGAAGTGCTGGCCCAGATGCTTCTTGGGTCTTACGTTGCTCACGTTGTGTTGCTTATGGTTTTGCGGGCGCAAAGTATACTTTTCTGCCCAAAACCGTTATACTTTACTAGTACGCGATTTTAGGGCACTGTTGCGGCAGCGCCTGTTTTTCGCATTCCGTTTTATACTTGCTATATTGCAGCCCAAAGATACGAACCAGAGATGCCAACACAACTTAAATACGACACAAGCTTAACGAAAAACACCAATCTGGCCCTGATTGCAGAGGCCGGCAAGGTGGCGCAGCTAACTGAGCTGCAGCCCGAGGAGCAAGAGTATGCGCAGCAACAGGCAGAGCAGGAGGCTAAACTCATCTCCCTGAACCGCTACACGCACCGCGTATACGTGGTGGTGGCACCCGAAGCCAAAACAGAAGCGCTGCGCAACGAAGCTATCCGCCAGGCCGGCTTTACCTTGCTAAAGCAGCTGAAGACGGACAAAGTGGAGCACATCTCCATACTTGATAAGACAGAAAGCGGCGCCAGCTTATACTTAGCCGAGGGCATTTTCCTGAGCAACTATACGTTCCTCAAGCATAAAACCAAGGATGCCAAAGCAAGCCCGCTGCAAAGTATAACTGTGGCCGATGCCCAGGTAACGGAGCAGCAGGTGCAGGAGCTGGCCAATGTGCTGGAGGCCGTAACCCAAACGCGAGACCTGGTAAATGAGCCGCATAGCCATCAGTCGGCCACGCAGTTTAGCATGCACCTGGAGGAACTGGGCCAGGAGGCTGGTTTTAAAACCGAGGTGCTGGACGAACTGCAGATTCAGTCGCTGAAGATGGGCGGCCTGCTGGCCGTGAACCAGGGCAGCGAGGAGCCGGCCACCTTTACTATTATGGAGTGGAAGCCGGAGAACGCCAAGAACAGCAAACCCTATGTGCTGGTAGGCAAGGGCGTGGTATACGACACCGGCGGACTGAGCCTGAAGCCAACGCCCAACTCGATGGATCTGATGAAATCGGATATGGCAGGCGCTGCTGCCGTGGCAGGTATACTGTATGCGGTGGCCAAAAACAAGCTGCCCCTGCACGTGATCGGTTTGGTGCCCGCAACCGACAACCGCCCCGGCGGACAGGCCGTGGCCCCCGGCGACGTGATCACGATGTTTAACGGCACGACGGTGGAGGTGATGAACACTGACGCCGAAGGCCGGCTCATACTGGCCGACGCGCTCAGCTTTGCCAAAAAGTATAACCCCGAGCTGGTGCTCGACTTTGCCACCCTTACCGGCGCCGCCATGCGCGCCATCGGCAAAGAGGCCTCGGTGGCCATGGGCACGGCCGGCGATGCGATCATGAACAACCTGAAAAAAGCCGGTGAAGCGGTGCACGAGCGCATGGTGGAGTTCCCGCTGTGGGATGAGTATAAAAAGCAGCTGGACTCTGACGTGGCCGACATGAAGAACATAGGCGGCGCTGACGCCGGAGCCATTACGGCTGGCAAGTTCCTGGAGGCGTTCACCAGCTACCCGTGGGTGCACTTCGATATTGCCGGCACCGCCTTTTTGCAGGGCGAAGACGCCTACCGCGGCAAAAACGCCACCGGCACCGGTGTGCGCCTTGTTTACAACTTCCTTAGCGCTTTGGCACGATAACCCAAAATGGACAACAAGTATAAAATAAAACTCGGCATCAGCATCGGCGACACCAACGGCATTGGCCCGGAGGTAATCGTGAAAACGCTGTCTGATAACCGCATCCTCAACTACTGCACACCGGTCATCTACGGCTCGGCGGGAATACTTAATAAAGTGCGCAAGGCGCTGCACGCGGAACATTTTAATTACCAGCAGGCAGATTCGGCGCAGGCGCTGGCTCCGCGAAAGGTAAACCTGGTCTCCTGCTGGGAACAGGACCCGGAATATCAGCCCGGCATTCCCACTCCGGAATCAGGCAAGGCTTCGCTGGACTCGCTGCTGGCTGCTTCCCGCGATTTAAAGGCCGGCTTTTTGGACGGGCTGGTTACCGCCCCAATCAATAAAGACAACATACAGGGCGAGGAGTTTAAATTCCCGGGCCACACCGAGTTCCTGACCTCCTACTTTGACGCCCCGGAGAGCCTGATGCTGCTGGTGAGCGGCGACCTGCGCGTGGCGACCGTAACCGGTCACCTGCCCCTGAAGGATGTTCCGGGCAAGCTTACCGAACAGCTGCTTATCCGCAAGCTCACTATCCTGCAGCAGTCCCTGCGCAACGACTTTGGCATACTGAAGCCGCGCATTGCCGTGCTGGGGCTTAACCCGCATGCCGGCGAACAGGGCCTACTGGGCACTGAGGAAGCTGAGATCATCCGCCCCACCATTATGCAGATGAAAGAGCGCGGCCACCTGGTGTTCGGCCCCTACCCTGCCGATGGCTTTTTTGGCATGCAGCAGTACCGCCATGTAGACGCCGTTTTGGCTATGTACCACGACCAGGGCCTTATTCCGTTTAAAACGCTGGCTTTTGAGAGCGGCGTGAACTATACCGCCGGCCTGTCCATCGTGCGCACATCGCCCGACCATGGCACAGCCTATGACATTGCAGCCCAACATGTTGCCAATGAAACCTCTTTTAGAGAGGCGCTGTTTCTGGCCTGTGACATTGTACGCAAGCGACAGCTGGAGACAAAGCATGCTGTTTAATTAAGGCGGGGTATTTTATTTATCAGAATTATATTCTAATTTTGCAACCTTGCAATAAAGAGTCGATTGGTGTGAAGAAGCTTAGAGATTACGAAATCGGCATTGCCAAGCTCAGCAACAGAACGCATAAGTATGAATTTGAGCTGAACGACGCCTTTTTTGAGGAGTTCGGAAAGGATATTATACTTGGCGGCAAGCTGAAAGCCGACGTGGAGCTGGATAAGACAGAGTCGCTGCTTACCTTCCACTTCGACATTAAAGGACACGTTCGCCTTACCTGCGACAGAAGCCTGGAGGAGTTTGACTACCCGGTGGACCTGCAGGAGACGTTCCGCATCAAGTATGGAGATGAGAACGCCGAGCTGGACGATGACCTGTGGCAGATAACGCCGAACACGCAGTCGATCAACATTGCGCAGCACCTGTACGATTATATCGGGCTGTCGCTGCCGATGAAGAAGCTGCACCCACGTTTTGTGGAGGAAGAAGAGGACGAGGACGATGAGCGGGACATCCTGATCTACAGCTCCCGCGATGACTCCGACACGGACGAGGATGAGGACGACGAGGATGACACGGACCCGCGCTGGGACGCCCTCCGAAGCCTGAACTAACAGAATTTCAGAAGTATAAAATAAAAACGCAAGTAAATCATTAACTAAAAATGGCACATCCTAAACGTAAGATTTCGAAGACCAGAAGAGATAAGAGAAGAACTCATCAGGGCCTCTCTGAGAAAGCCATTGCAATTTGCCCTAACACGGACACGCCGCACCTGTACCACCACGCTTACGTGGTAGACGGCGACCTGTACCACAAAGGCAAACTGGCTATCAAAAATTATACAACGAACGCCCAGTAAGCACTAGCCTGCTTTAGTTTTAGTTCTGTATAATTTTAACACCCCCTTTAGATGAGAATCGCTTTAGACGCCATGGGCGGTGATTTTGCACCCGACGCAATTGTGAAAGGTGCTATTATGGCTGCCCGGGAGATAGACGAGGCTACATCGCTTTTGCTCATCGGCAAAGAAGATGTGGTCAACAGTCTGCTCAAGGAATATGGTTACACAGGCAACAAAATTGCCGTTGTAAACGCCACGCAGGTAATTGAGATGGGTGAGCACCCCACCAAAGCCCTGACCCATAAAACTGACTCCAGCATTGCCATTGGCTTTGGGCTACTGAAAATGCAGCAAGCTGATGCCTTCTGCAGCGCCGGCAACACCGGAGCCATGTTGGTTGGAGCCATGTTCAGCGTAAAAGCAATCGAGGGTATCCTGCGTCCGTCTATCGCCAACTTCGTTCCGAAGTTGAAAGGTGGATATGGTGTTATACTGGACGTAGGCGCTAATGCCGAGTGCAAACCGGAGGTACTGGAACAGTTTGGCGAACTGGGCTCTATCTATGCCAAGTATGTGCTGGGCATAGACAACCCAAAGGTTGGCCTGATGAACCTGGGCGAGGAAGAAGGCAAAGGCACTGTAGTGGTGCAGGCCGCCTACCAACGCCTGAAGGCCAACGGCAACATCAATTTCATCGGAAACATTGAGGGGCGCGACCTCTTCAACGACAAGGCCGACGTAATTGTGTGTGACGGCTATACCGGCAACATCATCCTGAAGATGGCAGAGTCGCTCTACGACGTGCTGCACGAGAAAGGCATCAGCGATCCCTTCTTCGATAAGTTTAACTACGAGGCAGAGGGCGGAAGCCCGATCCTGGGGGTAAACGGAAACGTAGTGATAGGGCATGGCGTGTCTAGCCCTACTGCGGTTAAGAACATGGTGCTGCAGGCTCAGAAGATGGTCTCCTCCAAAATTTGGGAACGCTTCAAGAAGAACTATAACGAATAGCACTGCGGCCGTTTACGGCAAACGTACTTTAAACTTGGCATCCCCTGTTTAAGATTCTTTTTAAAGAAACTGACAGGTTATGCCAAGTTTTTTTTATTAAATTGCCTTCCTTAATCTTTATCACCTTAACAGAATTAACAAATGAGTAAGATTACTGCCGCCATTACAGGAGTTAGTGGCTATGTACCAGAATACGTGCTCACCAACAAAGAGCTTGAGACCATGGTGGAGACCAACGATGAGTGGATCACTTCGCGGACAGGCATCAAAGAGAGGCGTATTCTGAAAGGTGAAGGCAAGGGAACCTCCCACATTGCTGTGCCGGCAGTGCGTGATCTTCTCAAAAAGACGAACACCAAACCCGAGGACGTAGACCTGCTGATCTGCGCCACCACCACCCCAGACATGGTTTTCCCGGCAACGGCTAACTTGATTACAGCTGAGGTGGGCGCTGTGAATGCCTTTGGCTACGACCTGCAGGCGGCCTGCTCGGGCTTCCTGTTCGCGCTGGCCACTGGAGCTAAGTTTGTGGAGTCAGGCCAGTATAAGAAAGTGATCGTGGTGGGTGCCGACAAGATGTCTTCCATCGTCGATTATACCGACCGCGCTACCTGCATCATCTTCGGCGACGGCGGCGGTGCCGTAATGCTGGAGCCAAATACAGAAGGTCTAGGCATACAGGACGCTATCCTGAAGTCTGACGGCACCGGGGCTCCGTTCCTGCACATGAAGGCCGGTGGCAGCCGCAAACCCGCCACTATCGAGACAGTACAGGCGCGTGAGCACTATGCTTACCAAGAGGGCCAGCAGGTCTTTAAATTCGCTGTTAAGGGCATGGCTGATGTATCGGCAGAGATTATGGAGCGCAACCACCTGACCGGCGACGACGTGGCCTGGCTGGTGCCACACCAGGCAAACAAGCGTATCATAGAGGCTACGGCCAACCGCATGGGCCTCAGCAACGAGAAGGTGATGCTGAACATCCACAAGTATGGCAACACCACCAGCGGCACCATTCCGCTGTGCCTGTGGGAGTATGAAAAGCAACTAAAGAAAGGCGACAACGTGATTCTGGCAGCCTTCGGCGGCGGCTTTACCTGGGGCGCTATTTACCTGAAGTGGGCTTACGATTCGAAGTAACACCCGCACAAGTATAAATAACAGGGGCGGCTTCTTTAAAGGAGCCGCCCCTGTCTGTTTTAAGTAAGTATGGCAATATAGGTTAATACGTCCGTCACAGCCAATTACAGTTCATCGATAGGCAACTATAAGCAAAAGCGGCGAGCCGGATTTCTCCAGATCGCCGCTTTTTGTTTTTATACTACTGTAGCTTATAGGCTGCAGTTAGAGCTTATGGCATGTAAGACAGCTCCACACGGAAGCGGGAATCCACGGCACCCAGTTTCTGGTAAGCCTTTTTAGATAGGCGAACGACAATTTTGTCGTTCTCACCCGTTTCCGGCAGCTTCCCGATCACGCGCACGTAAACTACCTCGCCGTTCATGGCGTTCTTCACCTGCATAATGGTGCCTACTGGGGCAGTTCTGTGCAGCGCCAGGTATTTGTTTGTATCGTTTGTCTTTGGGTCGATCATTTCGGCCAGGCCAGCCTCGATCCTCTTTTTCACCACGTCGCCGGTATTTTCTTCCTCCAGCACCACTTCTGCCCGCTCGTTAATGGTTGTGGAAACAGGTGTGGGTGTGATAGGCGTTGGCTCGGCAGGTGCTGCAGAAGCCACGGCGTTGTCGCCGGATGCTTTGGCCATTTCATCGTCTGGTTCCGGCACGTATACCGGTTTCTGAGTCGGGGCAGGCTCTCCGGTGCCCACAATCAGCTGCTGCCCTATCTCAATGGTGTTCCCCTGCAGCTTGTTCCAGAATTTCAGGTTCTCCACCGACACATTGTACATCCGCGACACGGAGTAAAGCGTTTGCTGCGGCGCCACAGTGTGCATTTTGTTGCCGATGCTGTTTACAGTATAGGTGCGGTTGCTGGCTGCCGGCGCAGCGTTAGAGACAGCAGTGGCAGCTGTAGACACGTAGCCGCGCGGTATCAGAACAATTTCACCAATTTTTATAGTTGTTTGCACGCTTGGGTTTGCTTCCACAATTTTTGCGACAGGCACGCCATACTTTCGGGAGAGAGCGTACAGCGTCTCTTTCGGTTCTACCTTGTGCTGCACGAACAGCTTTCCGCTCTTTCGCGTTACGCCAACCGAATCGGGCATGGCGGAAAAATCTAAAGCATTAGCCGAAAAAGAAAGTACAGGCACGGCCACAAGAGATAGTAGTAAGGATCGTAACATAATTGGCTAGGCTAAAAGTCGAAAAACCTGTAAGGTATCTTTATTCAGGATGAAATATAAATTGTGCTTAAAGATAAAAAAAGTATCTGAACCAATAGCACTAAGCTGGCTACCAATTTTAACATTTTGGTGCAATTTTCCGCTCAGGCTAAAAACAGCAAGCACGTTATCCAGCTTGCCGTCTGGCTGTGGCAGGTAATAACTGATAACAAGGCATGTCTCGGTTTCGGCATACTCCACCGCCTGCACAGGCTGCACTTGCAGCTGTTCCTGCAAAAAAGCCTTTACCTGGTTAAAATAAAGCGTTCCTTCGTGGTAGAGCATGGGGTACAGACAATCCCGGAACCGCACTTGGTTGTAGCGTGCCGCAGCCTCCGCAGCCTCCTGCTGGCTTAGCAGTTCCCCTGTGGCCCTGCCCGTGGCAGGCTCCAAAACCTGGAAAGGCGCTTCGGGCTGTTCAGGATCATAGGCCAGCAGCCCAGGTTGGGCCATACCGTAAAATGCCAATTTGGGCACTTCCCATACCTTACCCGCGCCTGTACCAGAAAATGCAAAAATACCCTTGTGCTGGCCCAGTTGCCGGTTTCCGTAGCCATGCAAATACACCAGCCCCTGCCCGGCATCCTCCAGCCCCTGCCACCAGGCCTTCGCCTCCGGCAGCGCCAGTTGCTGCACCGTGCCGCTTAGCGTGTTGATCGTATAAAATCGCGCCAGCAAAAGGTCGGGGTCGCGTACTTCTACGGCCAGGCAGCCTGTGTTGCTGTCCAGGCGCAGGCGCCACACTGGGGCCTTAAAATCGTATGTAAAGGATGGAGGTATGATATGCGTAGAGTTTTTACTATATTATCTGCTGAACCAGGCTAAAACCCAATACAAATCTATGGAAATCCGTTTAAAGCTCCGGCATTTGCCCCTGCCCTTTCTGCTGCTTTGCCTGCTGCCTCTGCTGGCTGTGGCGCAAAAGCGCCAGGACAAAGTACTGTTGATGGAGGTAAAATCGGAAATTGACCCGCGCACGAACCGGTATGTGGAGCTGGCGCTGCAAGAGGCTACTGCGCAAGAGGCCGACCACGTGCTGCTGGTGCTGGATACCTTTGGAGGGGCCCTGAACGATGCCGATGAGATCCGGACGCGCCTGCTGGAGTACCCCAAGCCGGTGTATGTGTTCATCAACAAGAACGCCGCCTCGGCAGGTGCCCTTATCTCGCTTGCCTGCGACAGCATTTACATGGCTCCGGGCGCCAACATCGGGGCCGCCACGGTGGTAGGCGCAGACGGGCAGGCCGCTCCCGGCAAATACCAGAGCTACATGCGCTCCATCATGCGCTCCACGGCAGAGGCCAACGGCCGCAACCCGCATTTGGCAGAGGCCATGGTGGAGGCAAGCGTAGACAGCACCCTTTCTGCCGGACAAGTGCTGACCCTCACCACATCAGAGGCTATAAAGTATGGCTTTTGCGAAGGCGCGGCAACAAACGTGGACGAGGTGCTGGAGAAGCTGCAGCTACAGGACGCCCAGATCGTCCGTTACCAACTCAGCTCTGCCGACCGCATCATTTCCTTTTTCCTGAACCCTTTTATCAGCGGCATCCTGTTACTCGTGATTGTCGGTGGCTTATACTTTGAGCTGCAGACGCCGGGCGTTGGTTTTCCGCTTTTGGCCGCTATTGTGGCCGGGGTGCTGTACCTGGTGCCATACTACCTAAATGGGCTGGCCGAGAACTGGGAGATCCTGATGTTTGTGGCCGGTATCATACTTATTCTGCTGGAACTGTTTGTGGTGCCGGGCTTCGGCATTACGGGCATTAGCGGCATTGTGCTGACGGTGGTTTCGCTGGTGCTGGTGATGGTGAACAACCAGCTGTTCGATTTTACCTTTGTGCCCTCTGAAAACCTGATGAAAAGTATGATAGCAGTGGTGGCAGGCATGGCAGGGGCTGCCGTGGTGATCGCCATTACCTGGAACCGGCTGCTGCACAGCCGCTCTATGCAGCGCGTGGTGCTGCAGAACACGTTCCATAGCCGTGAGGGTTACCGCTCTGCCAACAGTGCCGAGCATTTGGTAGGGAAAACCGGCACAGCCCACACCCGCATGGCCCCTTCCGGCCGCGTGCTGATCGACGATACCCTCTACGATGCCCAGGCCCGCGACGGCTTCATCGAAAAAGGCGATACGGTGCAGGTGATAGACCAGAGTACCTTTGCCCTGCGGGTGAAGAAGATTGAGCCAAACGTATGAGCCGACTATACTTTACACTTGCAGCAGGAACGGCTTTCGCTTTAAATTACTCCCACTCGCCCACCTATGCAACCTTTGACGTTCCGTAAGGCTCTTCTCCATAAAGAAGAAACCGTATGAGGCATTTATTCCTACCGCTACTGGCAAGCATCGTATTTCTATGCGCCGGCTGTAAAAAAGAGGCATCGGATAACCCTAACATCGAAACCGTGGATGCTACGCTGCATTGGACGGGCGAATTTGCTGTGGATGGCTGCGGCTTTACATTAGAGATCGGCAACACCACCCATAAAGTGATCAACGATGACTTTATCCCTGATTCCTTCAAAGACAACACGCCTGTTGAGGTAGAAGCCAAGATCGTAAACTATCATACCCTTGGCAGGTACTGCAGGTCAGCCTTAGACATAAATAAAGTAAAAGTACTGGAGCTCAGAAAGCGATAATTCCCTGGGGTCTGCAACCATTTAGCGCAAAGCTGGCTCTGTAAAGTAGAGCCCTATGCCGTTCCTATGCGAAAGTACCTCTACCTCAGCCTGACCATACTTCAGAACCTGGTGCAGATCACCTCCAGAAGCCGAAAAGACCTGGAATAGGCGCCACCTGGCTTAAGCCGATAAGTTAAGCCGCTTAGCCGCTGGATTAGTGCCCGCACTTGCTTAACTTTGGTACTCACTCCAAACCCTGTTTTGATATGGAAGTACTCGGCATTATACCGGCGCGCTACGCCAGCACCCGTTTCCCCGGCAAACCCCTTACCGACATCAAAGGCAAAAGTATGATTCAGCGGGTATACGAGCAGGCCAGCCAGTCTGGGTTGGCAGAAGTGCTCGTGGCCACCGACGACAACCGTATACTGGAGCACGTGCAGGCTTTCGGGGGCAAGGCTGTTTTAACGGGCAGCGAGCACCAAAGCGGCACCGACCGCTGCTTCGAGGCGTACAAACTGCACAACCAGCCCTACGAGTACATCATCAACATACAGGGCGACGAGCCATTTATTCATCCGGAGCAGATCGAGCTGGTGGCAAAGTGTTTCGAAAAGCCGCAGACGCAGCTGGCCACCCTGGTAAAGAAAGTGGAGACAGCCGAGGAGCTGTTTAACGTGAACTCACCTAAAGTGGTGCTGAGCACTTCAGGCGAGGCCCTATACTTTAGCCGGCAGCCTATACCCTACTGCCGCAACGTGCCCAACGACATCTGGCACAAACAGCATACCTACTACAAGCACATCGGCATTTACGGGTATCGGGCGGATATTCTGGAGCAGATCACGCAACTGCCGCCTTCGACGCTGGAGCTGGCGGAGTCGCTGGAGCAATTGCGCTGGCTGGAGAACGGCTTCCGCATCACCACGGCCCTTACCCACCACGAAACCATCGGCATCGATACCCCGGAAGACCTGGAGCGGGCAGTGAATAATTGTTGATGAGGAGTGATTAATTAACCTCAGTAGCGATTTACTAATACAGTGCAGGTGTGAACCCACCCCTAACCCCTCCATGGAGGGGAATTTCTCAGAAGAGTAGGTAATCCCCCTACTTGGAGGAGTTAGGAAGTGGCTTGAGTCAATTAAAGACAAACCTATCATTTGTACAGTTATAGCACTGGCTCAAAGCAACTTAATCATTGATTACTCCCCCTTAGCCTTTACCAATTAAAATGCGGAACTATACGTTGCTTCGCTTCGTGCGGCTTAATTTATACTTTTTTGTGATGTACTGTCTCTTAACGGCAGCCTGGTATGGCTTAAATGGGCGTTTTGCAGAGGAGGGCTCAGCACAGCTGCTGCAGGAGATCGCTTTCAACGCAGCTTTGTTTTCGCTCCTGTTTAGTATCACCATGCTGGTGTTGTACCGCCGCATAGAAGTGCGGGTGCCCCTGCAGAAGTATACTTCCAAGCAGCTGCAGCAGCGATTGGAGGAAATCGGGTTCACTAAAGCCCAGGACCAGGTATACAAGCCCGTTCCTCCTAAAGCCTCGGCCATGGCCGGAAAAGTATTTGTACAAAAGACAACGAACTTCTGGATACTTGAAGGCCCGAAGAAATACCTGGAGAAGTTAGCGGGCTAATGAGTTTTGGAGTTGAGGAGTTAGAGATAGTAAGTAAGTTAAAGCCTTTATACTGCCGCAATTTTGTGGAGCGTATAACTTATGGCTTCCCATCTAGTAAGTTTTCAACTTGCTTTCTGCGGTGCAGAAAAGTATACCTGAAAGCCTTGTGGGCAAGCCCTAAAGATTGGCCTCTCCGAGTCCGGTTGAGTTGCAAACTCAATATCAAGTTAGTCCACCAATTGCAAACCCGCGGCAGAAGAGAGGCAGCACAGAATCTTCAAACTCTCTCACTCCCCAACTCAAATCACCCTCCCGCTTTCTTGGCTTTGTAGCCGGCGGCCTGCAGCACCTGCACCGCTTTGTCGCGGAAGTCGCCCTGGATCAGGATCTCGCCGTCTTTGGCGGAGCCGCCTACGCCGCACTTGCTCTTCAGCATTTTACCCAGTTCCTTCAGGTCCTCATCCGTTCCCACAAAGCCAGTGACCAGCGTTACCTGCTTGCCGCCACGGGCTTTCTTGTCGAGCATTACTTTCAGGTTCTGCTGCTGTGGCGGCAGCGTTTCCTGGTCCTGCTCCTGCTCATAGTCGTAATTGAAATTCTGGTTAGTAGAATACACTACCCCCTGCCGGCCTTTCTTATTCTTATCTCCCATCGTTTTTTAATTAATGATCGTTGATGCGTAAGGGCTGATTGAAAATCCTGTTATTATAATGTGCATTTATCCCTAACTCATCATAACTCGTTCGTAATGATACTAAGGCACCAGCACCCTCAGCGACAGCGGCCGCATGCGTACTTCAAACTTGCGCGCTTTGCCCATGTAGTCACCGTCTACATGAAACATCATCTCCTCCTCTGTCTCAACCGTTACCTGCTCCGCCGTTTTAAAGTACTCTGCACTACTGGCATTGGCCAATTGCTTCGTGAGCATGCAGTAGCTAATATCCAGCGCCTTAACTAGGTCCATCCGGCGCACCAGGCACACATCCAACAAGCCATCCCGGATATCGGCCAAGGGCGCTATGTAAGCATTGTTGCCATACTGCGCCGCGTTGGCAAAAGCCATGACGTAACAGTCGGTTTCCAGGGAGTTGCCGTTTATACTTGCTTTTACGGGCAAATGGGTATAGTTGCGCACCTCCTTCATCACCAACTCTACATAGGTCTGCAGGCCGCGCTTTTGGTTACCGGCAAACACCGAGCTGATGTAGGCGTCGAAACCGATACCGGCAGTGGTAAAGAAGGGAAGCCCGTTTATCTCGCCGCTGTCTATGGTCGTGATGTTCTCTTGGTTGAGCACCCGCAGCGCCCCGTCTATGTTCATGGGTACCTTGAGGTGGCGCGCCAGCCCGTTGCCCGAGCCTTTGGGAAGTATGGCCAGCGCCGTGTCCGTGTTTAACAGCCCGCGGGCTACTTCGTTCACGGTTCCGTCACCACCGACGGCCACCACCACCTCCACGCCGGCATTGGCTGCCTCGCGGGCCAGTTTTGGTGCATGGCCGGCATACTCCGTATACACCAGCTCATACTCAAACTTCTGGTGGTTCAGGTGCTGTTGTATGCGGGCAGTCACATCCACGCGGCTCTTGGGTCCGGATGTTGGGTTGATGATAAACCTGACTTTCGTGCGCTTGCTCATATCTTCGGCGTTGCCTGTAGCACAAAAATACCTTTTTTCGGGCGTTAATAAAAAAAGCCTGACGCTTGTACAGGCATCAGGCTTGAAGTTATTTATTTGATTAGGCTATTTCAGGTGAACCGTGAGCACCGGCACGCGGGTATGGTTTACCAGGTCTTCGGCGATGCTTCCGCTCAGCAGGTGCGACAGGCCGGTTCTGCCGTGGGTCGCCATCATGATCAGGTCAGCGCGTATGTCGTTGGCAAAGTGCAGGATGCCGTCTTCTTCCAACACATCGTTGTACACGTTTATAGTATAATTCTGCAGGCCATACTTGTCGGCGGTGTGCTGCAGCTTCTGGCGCAGGTTAGAACTCGACTCAAAAGCGCCGGGCGTGTTGATGTAAACCAGGTGCAGGCGGGCATCGAACAGCTGCTGAAACTTCTTAAACTCGTTCATGGCAGTGCTGATCTCGCGCTTGAAGTCTGAGGCCAGCACAATCTCCTGCACGTCAAAATCCGGGTTGCGGTGCTTTACGGTAAGCACCGGGCAATCAGCAGAGCGCACCACTTTCTCGGTGTTAGAGCCTATTAAAAACTCGTCCAGGCCGCTGGAGCCCTTGGAGCCCATCACCACCAGGTCCACATGGTCCTCTTTTATCGTTCTTTTGATTTTGTTGATCGGCCTGTCTACATCCACCTCCTGCACGACATCCACGCCGTCGTGCGGCACGGTACGCAACAGCTCGTTCATCTGGTTTTTAGTTGTTTCCAATAGCTGCACCATAAACAGCTGCTCCATACTATCAGAGCCAACCATGGTGTCGCCGGTGGCGCTGAAGTTAGAGGAGTAATAAGGCGCCTCCACTACGTGCAGCAGCTTTATGGCAGCCCCCGTGCGGCGGGCAATCGAGATGGCTACTTCGTAGGCATTGCGCGCCTCTTCCGAAAAATCAGTGGGTACTAAAATCCTTCTCATGTTTTGTGCGGTTTAGATGGATGTATGTTTCCTGTTGTGATACGCAGCTGAAAGTATAACCGGCAAATCCATAGCGCATACTTCAGTGCTATAAGTTACGCAAAAGTATAGTCCTTTTATAATATACACGATGATCTACGTCATTTTATACTATTATAAGAAAGGACTTGTTTGCATAGGCCGCAAAAACAACGGGCCAACCCCTGGAGGCCGGCCCGTTATACTTCCATAAGAAACTGTTTAATTAACCAATGCGCGTGATCAGGTCCGCAGCACGGTTTGAGTAGCCAGTCTCGTTATCGTACCAGCCCACCACTTTTACCAGCGTTTCGTTGGCAGAAGTCATCTCGGCGTCAAAAATACAAGAGCTGGTGTTACCCACGATGTCGATAGAAACGATCGGGTCTTCAGTATACTCTAGTATACCTTTCAGATCGCCTTCCGCGGCCTTTTTCATGGCAGCATTGATCTCCTCTTTCGTTACCGGCTTTTTCAGGATGCAGGTAAGGTCAGTCAGGGAGCCATCTGGAATTGGCACGCGCATGGCCACGCCGTCCAGTTTGCCTTTCAGGTGAGGCAGCACCAGTCCTACGGCCTTAGCGGCACCTGTAGAGGTTGGCACAATAGAGTAAGCGGCGGCACGGGCACGGCGCAGGTCTTTGTGCGGACCGTCCTGCAGGTTCTGGTCAGCCGTGTAAGCGTGCACTGTGGTGATATAGCCTTTCTCGATGCCGAAAGCATCATCCAGCACCTTCGCCATAGGCGCAAGGCAGTTGGTCGTACAGGATGCGTTCGAAACGATGGTCTCGTCGCCAGTCAGCACGTCCTCGTTCACGCCCAGCACAACTGTTTTAATGTTGCCTTTGGCCGGAGCAGAGATCACTACTTTTTTGGCACCGGCTTCCAGGTGGCCGCTAGCGCCCTGCTCATCCACAAAGCGTCCTGTAGACTCCAGCACGACGTCTACGCCCAATTTGCCCCAAGGCAGGTTCTTCGGCTCGCGCTCCGCAGTGATCTTAATTTCATTTCCGTTCACGATGATGCCACCTTCAGAAGCCTCCACCGTGCCATTGAACTTGCCATGCACAGAGTCATACTTTAGCAAGTGTGCCAGCGTTTTTGTATCTGTCAGGTCGTTGATCGCAACCACCTCTACATTTTCTTTCTGAAGCAGGGCCTTAAACGTAAGCCTGCCGATACGGCCGAAACCGTTAATTGCAACTTTAATTTTAGACATGGTATCTAGTTATTGAGAGTTTTTTAATGTTGCTAAGTTACGATTTAGCATAGTGTAAAGCCAATATTTTTTTATCACCTCATCTTGAAAGGCTTACGTATAAAACCAAAAAATATTTTCGCAGAGATATTGTATATCTGGAAACACAAGCTATATTTGCACCGTCAATCAACAAGAACGACACGTTATAGTAAACATTCGGCCCGTTCGTCTAGGGGTTAGGACGCCAGATTTTCATTCTGGTAACAGGGGTTCGATTCCCCTACGGGCTACTGAAAGCCGCTTCAGGTAAAACTGGAGCGGCTTTTTTGATGTACTTCAGCATCACAAATCGTAGAAGTAGACTCCCCCTAGAGCTGAGCGCCAGACCATTGCAATACGTTACACTTGCAAACAGGCCATAGGCGAATGCGGCACCTCTTTCTCCCTAATACTACTGTACCTGTTACGGCAACAGAAAACCGAGCTATAGTTTAGTTAGCTTTTGTCTATATGATAAACCGCTGTCTGTGAAGCTATAAGTAGGCTCTAGACGCGCCCTGCAACAGCTTTGGTCTTACCGCTCGCACACTGCTAGCAAGTCACAGCTTACATATCTCTATGCGGCACAAGAATTTAAAAAACTTTGCTGCCTGCGAGCGGTTTATCTCCAAGCTCAGACTGAGATCACGCTGCTAGCCACCTATTAATTTCAGAAAAGTACGACTACGGATACCATGTATAGCCTTTTGAAAGCTTTTATAAAAAGCAGAACAAGTATAGATGACGCCTCCCTGGATTCAATCTGCTCTCACTTTGCGCTGGTAAAAGCTAAACGAAACGAGCTTTTGCTCAACTACAGCGATACATGCCAGCACTATTATTTTGTGAACAAAGGGAGCATTCGGCTTTACACCATTAACAAGGAGGGAATTGAAACAACGCGGTTCTTCGCCTTTGAAGGAGGGTTTGGGACAGCCCTGCCCAGCCTGATTGATCAGACGCCCGCACGCGAATACATGCAGACCATAGAAAAATCAGAGCTGCTCAGAATCTCCAGAACTGACTTCTATCGCTTAGTTGACACCGTGCCTCAGTTCGCATTCATCTACAGGCAGATTCTGGAACTGGGTTTTATCACTGCCCAAAAGCGTATCTACGGTTTTCAGGGGTTTGATGCAATGGAAAAAGTAAAATGGCTTGTCCAGCACCAGCCAAACCTATTGACTCGCGTCTCCAATAAAATGGCCGCCTCTTACCTGGGCCTCTCCCCTTCTACCCTAAGCAGGATAAAAGCCAGGCTTTGAAAACGTTGACCTAGGGCAATGCTTTTCACAAGAAGCGCGGGTAATTTTGTAAAAAATTGATATATTACTCATTTACTAAAGTTACTGTTACTCCTGCTCATCCCGGTGGTATCGCTGGCACAGACCAGTACTCATCAGGGGCAAACTGAAAAGCAGGCAAAGACAAAATACACAGCCGACGCGCACCAACTCACCCTGGAGGCAGCCTCGGAGCTGACAAACCGTGCCCGGGCTGCGGCCAAATCGTTGAACAAGGATGTGAGCATTGCCATTGTGGATGCCTCGGGGCAGGTGATCATGCTCACGCGGGGCAATGGTGTGGGCCCACACAATACCGAAGCGGCCAGAAGAAAAGCCTATACCTCGCTCTCCACCAAAACGCCTACCCTGCAGCTGGCACGCAACGCCAAAGCCAACGCCGATACCGAAAACCTGGCTAACCTTCCGGAGCTGCTACTGCTGGGCGGCGGTTGCCCCATCTGGTACAACGGACAAATTATCGGAGGAATTGGCGTAGCCGGAGGCGGCGGTCCTGAAAATGATCACAACATTGCCAAAGCTGCGGCTATAGAAGAGGCAGCCATACTTATACATTAAACTTTATACTTTCACTATGAGAAAATTAATTTTATGCCTGGTATTTGCGCTGGCAGCAAGCGTTGCCTTTGCACAGACCAATACCTACCAGTTATCCAGTCATATTCTGGATGTGTCTACCGGCACCCCTGCCCCAGGCGTACCGGTCAGGTTAGAGAAGCTGGATGAGAAGACCCAGTCGTGGAATCAGATTGATGAGAAGATAACGGATAAGGACGGACGCATTAAGGAGTTTCTGCCCTCTAAAAAAGATAATAAAGGCATTTACAGACTCCGTTTTATAATCGCTGACTATTTCAAAAGCCAAAAAACGGAAAGCTTCTACCCTTTTATTGAGGTAGTGTTCCAAATCAAGGACAACAACCACTACCACGTTCCCATCACGCTGTCTCCTTACGGTTACGCCACCTACAGAGGTAACTAACACCATTTTCTGGAGAGTATCCCAACCGGATGCTTCTAAAACACGGCCATACGTTGGTTACCTCCCCTTACTATTTTATGCATAACAAACTGCCCCACTTCCTTCACGGAGTGGGGCATACTTTTGATCTACACAGGTTAAACTTACGGGGAACAGTCTCACACTCTAGGAAAGATATTATCCAGTTTTATACTTTCTGCTAGAAATGCAAACGCTTCCTTCTCGTTCCTGCTATTGCCCTAGATTTTGATGACATTAGATTCGCATCTCTATGACACACAGCGTATTGACACATAACCTCATACCTTATTGCTCTATGAATATGATGCGCCAACCTACCAACTTGAAACCAGCCTAAAACTTAATGGTTAAGGTTTAATTTCCACCTGCTCTGTTCACTTCGTCCAGGTTGACATTGCGCTTCTTCATGTTTACTTTCTCGCCTTTGTTAAAGCGGTAACGCAAATTAAAGCGGAAGCTCTGGGTGCCCTGGTACTGCTCTGCGCTGATGGCGTAACCTTCTACCTGTGTCACTCCCTCCAACATTTTGCTGCGGAAAATGTCTGTCACGTTCAGGCTCAGGTCCAGCTTGTCGTTCAGGAAGGAGCGCTTCAGGCCGGCATCTACCCACCAGTTCCCATGAAGCTCGTATAGGCCATAGGCCATTGGGCCGCGGTAACCGGCGTTAACTTCCAGGCGCACGCTTGCCGGCAGTTGCACGTTGTGGTTCGACTGGGCCATAAACGTTACCTGCTTGTTCTCCAGCACCTGGTCGCCCCTCCTTTGGGCAAAGTTCTGGTAAAGCAAGGTGGCGCTGTTGTTCATTTCCCACTTGGCAGATACCCGCATCGGGGCCACCAAGGTAGCACTCGCGCTCTGCATGTCATCCACGTTCTGCTGCTGAAATAAGGTTACCTCGTCTGATGATGTTTTGGCAGGAACCTCTACGATAAAATCCTTGGTAACCGCGTAGTCCAACACCAGGTTGTAGCGCTGCTGCAGCGTTTGGGTAACGGAGAACGAATGCGTGTACTGTGGCTTCAGGTCAGGATTTCCAAGCACCACAGAGTATGGATCCAGGTAAAACACGAACGGGTTCAGCGCACTATACCTTGGCCTACTGATGCGGCGACTGTAGTTGTAGCTGATCTGGTAGTTCTCACTCACATTTTGCTGCAGGAACAGGCTTGGGAACAGGTCCAGGTAAGACTTTTTGGTGCGCTCGTTCAGCGTTACTGATTTCCCGTTTGTGAAGGTTTGCTCGGCGCGCAGGCCTCCTTGCAGATTCCATTTTTCACCCAGGCTCGCAGAATAGTTTGCATAAGCAGCGTAGATGTTCTCTTTGTAGATAAAGTGGTTGCTTCTGCTGCTATCGAGTACGTTCTTACCGTCTGCTGTTTGGTAAAACCTGAGTTCGTTGTCAGACACCACGCGGCTTGCCTTGGCGCCTAGTTCCAGTTTGCGGCCTTTCCCGAGCGGCTTGGCAAAGTCGGCTCTGGCGGCGTAGATATCATAGTTGCTCGGATTCTCGGAGGTAAGCAAGTCCGTCAAAACAGGTGAGTTATTACCCAGGCTGTCATACTTGTTCAGAAAACGCGACTCATCTTCGCTCGTTAGTCTCACGTAATCCAGGTCGGCTGAAAGTGACGTGCCGAGCGAGTCCAGTTTGCCCAGGTAGTGCAGGTTAAGGGTAGTGTTGCCATAGTCAGTCTTTGAGTGGTTGTCTGCCTTTATATACAGGTCGTTCTCCGGCTGGCTGTCGCGCAGGTAGGCGTTTGTGTTGACCCTGTCTTCTGTGTTGTAAAAAGAAGCGTTTGCCAGAAACCCGACGCTTTGCTTGCTGTTCAAAGTATAGTCTGCGCCTAAGCGCAAGGCAGGTATAAAGCGGGTGCCTTTCTCCACTACATTCTGATTGAGTGTTAGCCCCTGCTTCTCCAGGTAAATACGCTGCATGTCATTGGTGCGGTAGTTGGTACGTTCGGCCAGATCCAGGTTCACAAACGAGCTCCACTTGCCCTGCTTATAGTTCAAATCCGTACCGGCGGTGTAGCCATGAAGTTCGCAGTACTGATACCCGGCATACACACTCCCGTTCATGCCGCCGGTTGTGTTCTTTTTCAGGTTGATGTTGATGATACCGGAAGCACCCTCTGCCTCATACTTTGCGGAAGGGTTGGTGACAATCTCCAGGTCCTTGATGTTGTCGGAAGACATACTCTGCAGCAGGTTCTGCAGTTCTTTACCGGAAAGGTACGCTCGTCTGCCATCGATCATGATCTGCACGCCGGCTTTGCCGTTCAGCTGGATATTGCCGTCCTGGTCCACCCACACACCCGGCGACTTGGTAAGCACCTCAAAGGCTGTCGCACCTGCAGCCATGGCCGTTCCCTCCACGTTCACCACTGTTTTATCGGCATGCGTTACTACGGTCGGGCGCATGGCCTGTACGGTTACCTCGCGCAGCAGCTGGGCATCCTCCTTTAGAGTTATCGCCCCAAAATCTTTGCTGAAATCGCTGCCCGTCACTTCGAACGGGGCAGTCTCCGTGGAAGTATAGCCCACCATACTTAGCTTCAGTTTATACTTTCCGGCGGCAGGCGTCACGATCTGGAATCCGCCTTCCATGTCGGCAATCGTACCGGTCACCACCGCTTCGTCTGTTGCCTTCAGCACCGCGACATTCACAAAGCCGAGCGGCTGGCCCTGTCCATCCTGCACAGTACCAGAAAGTATACCTTGTGCGATGGCCTCTGAACCGATTACGGAGAGGGCCAGGAAAATCAGGAATAGATAACGTTTCATAGTTTTATTTTTTAAGTTTTACATCCGTTTTTCCTTCAGCTCTGTTGCTGAGGTATGACAAAGATGTTAAGCCCTAAGAGCCTAAGAAATCTGATGCTGATGAACCGGGATCTGAGGGGAATGAACCCGGATTTGGGTGAGATGAATTGGAATGCCTTCCGGATGAAAAAGCCGTTTAAGGTAATGAAGCGGTCACCATAGTATAAGTTCACCGCCAAACCTCCTGTTTGCTTTTGACTTGCAAATAGATTTAATTCGATCCGAAGATGAGCCGTAACCTAATCCCCTCCCGATAGCATGTTTTTGACCTTTTGTAATGTGTAAGATGCGCGTGAAGTATAAACCCTTCCTGAAACAGGTTGCTACCGCCGCGCTCACGACGGTACTTTTATACTATGCCTTGGTGTTTGTACACCAAGGCACCATCTGGCTCTTTAACACGGGCATACTGGTGGAGTTGGTAATTGCCTTTTTCTTCCTGCTGGCTATCTTCGTGTCGAACAGCTTTATTTCCAAAGCCTATACATCAGGATATTTCAGCCGCCTTTCAGGTAGCTGGAAAGCAGTTTTAGAAGGCATTACGGTGGTCATCAGTAGTGTTATACTTTGTTTCGTGCTTTACTATGTTCCCTACAGGGTCATCTATTACCTGGCAGATACAGAAGTAGAACTGTTGCCCGAACGGGTACGGTTGGCCTATGTCATCAGCAGTGTGGCGTCGCTTTTCTTCTACTACTTCGTGGAGCGCCAGCGCAACATAAAACAGCTTCAGGCCGAGCACCTGCGTGCCGAGCAGCTGCAGAAAGAGAACTTTCGGGCGCAGCTGGAGTCGCTGAAAAACCAGGTGAACCCACACTTCCTGTTCAACAGCCTGAACGTGCTCAACTCGCTGATCTATGTAGATCCGGACAAAGCCGCCACCTTCCTGAGCCAATTGGCTGAAGTATACCGCGCGCTGCTCGACAGCGGCGACAAGCAACTGGTACCGCTTGAGGAGGAGCTGCACCTGGCAAACGCCTACATCTACCTCATGCAAACGCGCTTTGGCGACAATGTGCAGTTCCAGGTGGATGTTCCGCCCGCTTGCCTACACCTGCAACTCCCCCCTACTTCGTTGCAGATGCTGCTGGAAAACGCCATCAAACACAATGGATCCACGGCAAACAAGCCGCTGCAGATCAGAATTTATACTTCTGAGGATAAGCTGGTGGTGGAAAATAACCTGCAGCCCCGGCTGGAGGGGGTAACCTCCACCAAGGTTGGGCTGCAGAACATCAGCAGCAGGTATAATTATTTTACCCATGAGAAAGTGGAGGTCGCGCAAAATGAGCAGACTTTTACCGTAGCTTTACCTTTACTTGATGTAACCCGATATGAAAGTAGTTATAGTTGAGGATGAGCAACTGGCGGCCGATGCCTTGGCTGCGATCGTGAAAAGGCTTCGGCCGCAGACAGAAATTCTATCCAAGATCGGATCGGTGGAAGAGGCTGTGCAGTGGTTTAACCTGCACCAGGCACCAGATCTCGTCTTCTGCGACATCCACCTTTCTGATGGTAGCAGTTTTGAGATCTTCAGGCAGGTAGCCATTAGCTGCCCGGTCATCTTCACGACTGCTTATAACCAGTATGCACTAGAGGCTTTTAAAGTAAACAGTATAGATTACATACTTAAGCCTATCAAGGCAGAAGATGTTGCCCATGCCCTGAAAAAGTATGAAAGCCAACAGCGTCCCTTACCGCAGGATTTGAGCCAGCTGCAACATCTCTTGCAGTCACAACAGCTAAAGCAAGCAAAATCAAGGTTCCTGGTAAAGCTGGGCCAGGCCATTAAAACCATTCCCGTGGAAGAAGTATCCTACTTCTGGGCAGAAGAAGGGGTCGTGTTTCTTGTGACAAAGCAAAACAAACGCTTTATCATTAACTATACCCTGGACCAGCTAGAAGAGCAACTCGACCGCGCTATCTTCTTTCGGGCAAACAGGCAGCTTATTTTGCATATCGATGCTGTGCAGGAAGTACGACCCTACTTTAAAGGCAGACTCTCCGTGCTGTTACACCCTGCCACTGAAAAAGACATTATCATTAGCAGCAGCAAAGCTCCGGATTTTAAGGATTGGCTGAATATGTAGCAGGTAAGACACTATAAAAATCTGTTTCAGGTAAAACTAGAGCTGATTTCTACAACATCTCGGCTAATACAGCCGGTTCAGTTTATACTCTCTCACTGATTTATTTAAGATCAGTATTCTAAAGTATAACCATGGCTCCTACTCCTGCCGCTGCCGCCATTTGCTGCTCAGGTACCTCCTGACAGGGATATCATACCCCACCATTACGAGATAGGCAAAACCTATCAATATAGCCGTCCCTACCGACACGACAAGGTACAGCTCGGTTGTGCCGGGCTTGCTGCTCAGGAAATAGTTGCCAAACATCCAGATAGCGGCGTAATGGGTCATGTACAGGGGGTATGAGATCTTTCCGGAGAACACGCACAGTTTTTTCAGCTTTGGTGAGAGGCTGGAACCGGCTCCCAAGGCAACAAGCAAAGGAAAATAAAACAGCACCACCAGGGCCTCTGCCACCCAATTCCATTCAAAATGGGGCATCACAAAAGCCAGCGACAGCAAAGCGGCCAGGCCAACGAACCCGAGCCTGTTTTTAATTATCCAGTTGGAGCGATAGATCAACAGTCCGGCGGAGAAGGAGTAGGCGATACGGGCACCGCCATCCCAGAAGTTCTCCCCTGCCCAGCCCCCCAACAGGTTCCCGGCGCGATAACTGACAAAGCAAAGAGTAGCGGCTGCCAACACGGTCAGCACGATTAAATAGCGGCGGGAGAGTTTGCAGAGCACAAGGGCGTAAACAATGTTAGCGACGTATTCCCAAAACAAGGACCACGAAGGGGCATTGAGGCCGAACAGGTTAAAACCACGGTCTTCCATCACCGGAAAAGGTATGAGCAGAGCGGAGCACACAAACAGCAGGATTAGCTTGCCCGTGCCGTATTGCCCGGCGTAGGGGGCAAACGGATCAAAGAGCAAGGCCAACAAGCCCAGCACCGAGCCAAGCATAACCAAGGGGTGCAGCCTGATCAGCCTGGCCTTAAAGAACCCCATGATTCCCATTTTACCCAAGCGGTCGTCATAGGCGTACCCGATAACAAACCCGGACAGGCAGAAAAAGAAGTCCACGGCCAGGAAGCCGTGCCCGATGAAATTCTTCCCGGAATCTGGGGCGTAAATCCACTCCATGAAATGAAAGACCACAACGGCCAAAGCCGCTACGCCCCTTAACCCATCGAGGATAACAAAGTGCTGTTTCGTGTGTTGGATAACCGGGCTTTTTTCTAGGTTCCCAGTGTTTTCTTTAAGCTTATTCATTGCTTTTGTGAGGGTAAAATGCTTTCTGCCGCGCTCCGTTGGCAGGGTCTTTCCGCAGTAGCAACTGACGGATAAAGCCTCAATATATCAAGATTATCGCATCTTAGTGTAGAAAAATTGCCGGAAAAAATAAAAGCATAGAGGAAATATTATACTTAACTTAGCAAAACGTATAAATCACAATGCAGCCCTGTGGCCGTACACGCTTCACCGTCGGCCAAACTAGCGCCGAAAACATACTTCGATTAGAACAACCTGTATGCTTGACAATAAAATAGAAGACTCTACGAACAGTTCTTACGACTTCCTTCGAGGAGGAGGAGAAATGGGGCAGTTGATGAGGTCTTTCGACTGGGAAAACCATCCGCTTGGCAGCCCTCAGAAATGGCCTGAAAGCCTGAAAACAAATATCCGCCTGCTGCTCAACTCCAGTTTTCCGATGTTTATCTGGTGGACAAACGACCTGTACATGTTCCACAATGATGCTTACTTGCCAGCCTTGGGTAACAAACACCCCAAAGCCCTGGGCGCGAGCGCACGCGAAATGTGGCGTGAGATCTGGGGTGACCTGGGCAAGGTGGTAGACGGTATACTGGAAGGCGGCACCCCTTTTTATGCGGAGGCGCTGATGCTGATGCTGGAGCGAAAAGGGTTTGCAGAAGAAACCTACTGGACATTTTCCTATAGCCCTGCCTTCGACAGCAACGGAGCCGTGAACGGTATTTTCTGCGCTTGTCACGAAGTAACTTCCACTGTCTTGAGCGAGCGGCGGCTAAAAACGCTGAAGGAAATATCCGAAGTATATACCCAAATCCATACCATGAAGCAGGCAAGCCAGTTTTCCTGCGATATTTTGCTTAGGAACAGCAAGGACCTCCCTTTCAGCCTGGTATACCTCCTGAACAATACCGCCACCAGCGCTACACGAATAGGTATGGCAGGATGCATTACGGAAGCGTATGCCCCTCAAACGCTATCGCTAACCAAACCCGGTGCACCCTGGCCCCTGGCAGAAGCATTGAGCTCTAAAACCATGCAACTGGTAGACTGTGCGCCGTTACACCTGCTGGCAACACAGGAAGGCAATTCTGAAAAGCTGATACAGGCAGCGGTTCTCCCGATCATTCGGCCCGGCCAGAATCAGGTAATTGGTTTTTTAGTGGCGGGCATAAGCCCGTGGCTGGAGTTTGACAACAAGTATAAAGGTTTCCTGACGTTAATTGCCAACCACATCGGAACCACGGTTACAAGCGTGCAGGCCCGGGAAGAGCTGGCGCGGCAGCAGGCCTACCTCCAGGAAGTATTTTTACAAGCTCCGGTGGGTATATGCATTCTGCGTGGCCCGCAGCACATCATAGACCTGGCAAACCCCGGCGTGTGCGAGATCTGGGGCCGCAAACCGGTAGAAGTTCTGCACAAACCTGTGATAGAAGCCTTGCCGGAGGTAGCCGAACAGGGCATTATTGAGCTGCTGGACAAGGTAGTAAACACAGGGGAACCCTTTGTAGCCACAGAACTGCCTTTGCAACTGGAGCGCAATGGAAAAATGGAAAAGGTATACCTCAACTTTCTGTACCACCCCATGTATGACCCGCAGGGCTTTATCGCCGGCGTCATTGCCGTAGCCATAGACATAAGCGAGCAGGTGAAGTACAGGCAGTCGGTGGAGGAGCTAAATAATGAGTTGATGGCCACCAATGCCGACCTCGATAACTTTGTATACTCTGCCTCTCACGACCTGAAAGCCCCAATCTCTAACATTGAGGGGTTGATGGAGGCTCTGCTTGAATACCTTCCGGAAGAAACCCTTAATTCTGCCCCTGTAAAGCGAATAACGGATTATATTCTGAACTCCTTGAACAGGTTTAAACGCGCTGTGACCGACCTGACCGATGTAACCCGTATTCAGCGACAAGCCGGCGATGACGTAGGCAGTATCAGGCTGAGCGAGGTAGTAAACGAGGTGCTCCTTGATTTTGACATGCAGCTGCAGGAAACAAACGCCACTGTGGAAAAGAATTTGGACGATACGCTTACCGTGCATTTCTCCGGCAAGAACATTCGCAGCGTGGTGTACAACCTCATCAGTAACGCCATAAAGTATAGGTCTCCGGACCGGCAGCTACACCTGCGCATTACCACTATAAAAACGCCGCAGCACACGGTCTTCTCGGTGCAGGATAACGGCCTCGGCCTTAACATGCAGAAGGAAAACAAGATCTTCTCCATGTTCAAGCGCCTGCACGACCATGTGGAGGGCTCCGGTGTAGGGCTTTACATTGTGAAGCGGATAGTGGAGAACGCGGGCGGCTCCATTAAAGTGGAGAGCGAGGAAGGCGTTGGCTCCACATTCAGCGTATACTTCCGGCAGTAAGGCTGCAGCCACTCCTACGTTACCCCTCGCAGGTCAAATTTTAACTGCAGCAAACGAAAGTTTAGTTGCCAAGGGATAAAACGCCCCGCTGCCTGCTATACTTAATGGCGGCTGCACTATGAATGCCGCGTTATCTTTAACGACAAACATTCAACGATTCACAACAAACGTCTCTATGAGTACAGATCAGTTTAGACAGAAGGCACACAGAATTGCCCTGTTTCTGTTTTTCTGTGCCTTTACCACCCTGGTAAACGCGCAGGTTATCACCTCCCCCGACAAGAACCTCAGCATGAAGTTCGAATTGACGGCAAAAGGCGAGCCCACCTATCAACTTACCTTTAAAAAGAAGCCTGTCATTAAGCAAAGCAAGATGGGAATTGCCACGCAGGATGTACCCTCCATGCTGGAAGGCTTTAAAGTGGTAGATACCAAGCAGAATACAGTGGACGAAACCTGGGAGCCTGTTATGGGAGAGCAGAAAATGATCCGCAACCACTACAACGAACTCTTGGTAACGCTGGAGCAGTCGGAGCCGAAGGCGCGCCACATAAACATCCGCTTCCGCTTGTTTAACGATGGCCTTGGTTTCCGCTATGAGTTTCCGCAGCAGGAGAACCTCAATTACTTTGTAATTGAAGAAGAGCATACGGAGTTTAACCTGACCGGAGACCACAAGATCTTCTGGATTCGGGGCGACTACAACACCAACGAGTATGCCTATACCACTTCCAAAATCTCGCAGATCCCGAACCTGATCGAGAAGGCCACCATCGATGTGCACGCTCAAAACCCGATCGATACGCTATCGGTGCAAACGCCCTCGATGATGAAGACCGACGATGGCCTGTACATCAACATACATGAGGCGGCGCTGGTAAACTACCCAGCCATGCACCTGAACGTGGACCCGGTAAACTTCCGGATGAGCTCGCACCTGACCCCGGACGCCGTGGGCAACAAAGGCTATATGCAAACGGAAACACAGTCGCCGTGGCGCACCATTGTGGTGAGCGACAAAGCCACCGACATTCTGGCCTCGCGCCTGATCCTGAACCTGAACGAGCCTACCAAGTATGAGGACGTGTCGTGGATTAAGCCGACGAAGTACATTGGCGTGTGGTGGGAGTATTTTGTGAACGGCAAAAGCTCCTGGGCCTACAGCACCGAGACAAACGTAAAACTGACAGACGACTTCACGAAGTTCACCCCGAATGGCCGCCACGGCGCCAACAACGAGAACGTGCGCCGCTACATCGATTTTGCAGCCGAGAACGGGTTTGACGCCGTGTTGGTGGAAGGCTGGAACATAGGCTGGGAAGACTGGTTCGGTAACTGGAAAGAAAACGTGTTCGATTTTGTGACGCCATACCCTGACTTCGACGTGAAGGCGCTGAACGACTACGCGCACTCCAAAGGCGTTAAGTTGATGATGCACCACGAAACGTCCTCCTCGGTAGTGAACTATGAGCGCCGCCTGGACGAGGCCTTTACCTTTATGAACAAGTATGGCTACGATGCCGTGAAGACCGGTTACGTGGGCAAGATCATTCCGCGCGGTGAGCAGCACGACGGCCAGTGGATGGTGAACCACTATATTTATGTAGCCAACAAGGCCGCCAAGTATAAAATCATGGTGAACAGCCACGAGGCCGTGCGCCCGACCGGCTTGCACCGCACCTACCCCAACTGGATTGCGCAGGAGTCTGCCCGCGGAACGGAGTTTGAGGCCATGGGTGGTCTTGCCCCGGACCATACCACAATTCTGCCCTTCACACGCCTGATGGGTGGCCCGATGGACTACACTCCGGGTATCTTCCAGACGGATATGTCGATCTATGGCGGCAACCAGCGCGTAAACACCACGCTGGTAAAGCAGCTGGCCTACTACGTGACCATGTATAGCCCGCTACAGATGGCCGCTGACCTGCCGGAGAACTACGAGCGCTTCCCGGACGCTTTCCAGTTTATCAAAGACGTGGCCGTAGATTGGGACAATACTTGGGTGCAGGAGGCAGAGCCCGGCGACTATGTGACCATCGCGCGCAAGGCTAAAGGAAAGAACGAGTGGTACGTAGGCGGCATCACCGATGAGAACTCCCGCACGGCAACCATCAACTTTAAGTTCCTGCCAAAGGGCAAGAACTTTGTGGCTACCATCTATGCCGATGCCAAAGACGCCAGCTGGAACAAGAACCCACAGAAGTATACGATCCGAAAGGTACGGGTAGACTCCAAAAGCAAGCTGAAGCAGTACATTGCCCCAGGCGGCGGTGTGGCTGTGAGCGTGAAAGAAGTTAGTAAGGATGAATTGAAAGGCCTGAAAAAGCTATAGAAGCTTACAGGCAAGTATAAAGAAAGGCGGTGCAGTAATGCATCGCCTTTCTTGTTTTATAACCGCCCAGTCGGGCTGAGCTTAAATTTATACTTTACTCGCGGGGCGGGTTGATCATGATATGGGCGCCGTGTGTGCCGGGGTACATGATCCAGGGCATAGCGGGCCCTTCCGGCTTCAGAGGCAAACCCGTGCTTTCGGCAGTGGCGTACGGGATGTACACCACATAGCGCAGGTAACCGTCCTTCACCTCGCCGGTGTTGGCATTAAAGCCTTCTGCGGGGGCTGTGTACACGAAGAGCGTGGTGGGCTGCTTTGGCATTTTCAGTTTGCCGCTCTTGGCCTCCTCTTCACGGGTTTCAAATATCGCCTTGTGGTCTTTGCCGGCTTTGCGCAGCTCGCGCCCACGGGCCATAAACGGCTCCAGGTCTTTGTGGTAGCAGGCCGCCGAGAACCCCTCCTGTGCCGGGTCGTCTGCCAGGCAAATCAGCTCGTTGCTGCCTTTCCGCAGCGTTACCAGTTCTCCGGCTTTGTTGTACCCATACACTGTGGCGCCCTCTCGTTTATCGGCTGGGGCAGCCAGCACAGCGGCTTTAATCTGAGCCTCTGCGGCAGGAACCGGGGCTTTCTGCTGTGCTTCCGCACGCCAAGCTAAAAGCGCCATAAAAGCAAGTGCAAGCGTCTTTTTCATATTGTTCTGATTAAGTATGTTGTTGAGGTGATGTAAAAGCTATCCTTAAAAAGTGACCCAAGGCCTACCTCCGTAACGAAAGAATTTCTATAAAGATATTGCTTTTTTATTAGACAGTCGGCTCTACAGCGCTATTACCTCCTCAAAAAGGCTCATCTGCTGGCCAACTGACTTGGCCACGCCTGGTTGGTGATGCTGGCTAATGGCGAAGACCGGCGTCTCTTCAAAGCGCGAGGCCACCACCACTTCTGTGCCCTCTGCGTGCAGCGAGAAGATATCCTGCACCAGCTTTGGGGAGTTATTGTCCTTGGAGAGGTGGGCCAGCAGCAGGTGGCTCATAAATTCGGGCTTGTAGGCCGTAAAGAGCGCCAGCGCCTGCCGGTTAGATAAATGCCCACTACCGCCCCGGATGCGGTTTTTGAGGTAGTATGGATAGCGGCCCTGCTCCAGCATGCCCTCGTCATAGTTCGCCTCCAGAAAGGCTGCGTGGCATTTCTGGAAGTATGAAATAACGTTTTGGCAGGGAGCGCCGATATCGGTAAACACGCCCACCGTTACCTCCTGCCCGGACACTATAAAGCTGTGCGGGTCGCGGGCATCATGGTATTTGGGAAAAGCCGTTACTGCGAGTCGCCCTACCTGCACCGGCTCATGCGCCTGAAAAGCTAGCAGCTGCAACCCCGAGAAGTCGAGGCGGGCGTTATGCAAGGTGCCCGGCGTGATATAAACCGGCAGGTTATACTTGCGCGCCAGCACCGGAATACCTTTTATATGGTCGCTGTGCTCATGCGAGACAAAGATGGCCTTCACCCTGCTCATCTGTAACCCCAGCCGCTTCATGCGCCTTTCCACTTCACGGCACGAAATGCCCACATCCACCAGCACGGCTTCGCGCTCGTTTCCGATGTAGTAGCAGTTACCGTTGCTTCCGGAATTTAGGGATGTGATAGAGAGTGGCATCGCACAGCAAAAGTAGTACTTTTCCGGCTGCCATTCAACCCAAGTTTTGAAGGTAAAAAGGCAGAGAAGTAGAAAGGTAGAAGAACGATAGGCGATTAACAAATAATCGACAACGAATAACTAAACTTAGCTTGTGTATCTTTGCACTTCAGTAACTATGCTAGATATGATAGACCTTACTTTATATGACCCGTTCGAGAAAATGCAGTTTACCGATACCAACTGCTTCTTGTGCGGCACTATTATTACCAAAGAGCACCGTGCCCCTGTGTTTGCCGAGTGGCTGCAGCACAAGTATAACCTGCAGCACAAGGAGCTGCTGATGCTGGATAAAAGCGTCACCACCTTCAGCCAACTGACGATCCCCTGCTGCGACCGCTGCCACACACACCACCTGATGCCGCTGGAGCACGAAGTAGCACAGGCCGCCGAAAAAGGCATGGAGGGTTTGCGTGCTTTGCCGCCGCAGCGCCTGTTCCAGTGGATCGGGAAAATGTACTATGGCACCCTCGTAACCGAGCTTATCAAAGAAACTGACCCGCTGGTGATGCCGCAGTATGCCGTAAGCGAAGACCCTAAAATGCTGGGCAAGTTCCGATCCTTCTTCCAGGTGCTGCAGTCGCTGCGGGTGCCCATGCAGTTCGCCGATTTTCTACCTTGCTCCCTTTTCCTGCTGGAGGTAAGCCCAACCGAGGACACACTCCCGTTTGAGTACCAGGATGAGCTGACCACCATGGCCTTTAGTATAAAATTGGGTTCGGTGGCCATCGTCTGCACGTTGCTGGATAACGGCATCATCAAAAAGGCGCTGGGGAGGCTGTACCAGGTAACAGAAGGCCAACAGCTGCACCCCATCCAACTGGCGGAGTTTAAGGCGCGGATATTTTACGCCGCCTACATTTTCAGCGTGGTGCCCGAGTATTTTATCCGCCCTGTGAAGCCTGAAGATGACCACCTGGTGCTGGACACGCTAATTGACGATGTGACGAACGAGATCTTCAACCCTTGGGAAATGACGGCCTATGCCCACATGCTGGAGGAGATGCTGAAGCCCTGGGACATAAGGGAGCAGCAAATTCTGCAGAACCCGCACCAGCCACTTAGCTTCCTGCTGGACGAGCACAACAAGTATAAACCGATGGAGCATTTTGTAAAGCCGGCCTAACTCCCCCAAGGTATAAAACAGAAGCGGCGGCACCCATAACTTGGATGCCGCCGCTTCTGTTTTATACTTCTGAGGTTATTCAATTACAAAACTCACGTCCACGGTAGAGGTTATCACCAGCTCTCCTCCGGCTATGGTAGGTCCGCCGGCGCTGTCATAGGCAGCCGACTCCATCATCGCCATTTTATACATAGGTCTGGGGCCTCCCCCGTTGCTGCTGCCCTCGTTAATGGCATACACCCGGCCAAGCTTGGCGCCTAACTCTGATGTTAACATAGAGGCTTTATCTTTGGCGTTGGCCACGGCTTTTTTGCGGGCTTCCGCTTTATACTTCTCTACATCCGATACCTGAAACTGCACCCCGTCTACGCGGTTGGCGCCTGCCTCATACAAGCCCGACAGCAGCTCGTCGAATTTGTCCATCTTCTTTACCACCACTGTCATGCTCTTCTGAGCCATGTAGAACTCCGGATTCGTGCGGCCATACTCTCCGCCAGGGTAAACGGGGTTGAGCGTAACATAAGATGTCTGGATATGACGGTCATCCACGCCTTTCTTTTTCAAGTAACTGATAATGGCTGCGGCTTTCTTGTCGGTTTCCTTTCGTGCCTCATCCAGCGTTTTACCGCGGGTCTCCACGCCAAGGTTCACGACCACCTCGTTTGGCTGCACCCGCACCTCCCCGGTGCCCGACACACTCACCAAGGGCGGCAGCGACTGCCCCTGCTGCGCCTGCACGGCAAAGGCAGACAGGAAAAACATACACAGGAGCACTAGATTCATCTTCTTCATAGTAGTAGGATTAGAAATTTTAAGATTAACGTAAATATAGCGTATTACTATATACAGGCAGCCTAAACAAACCCCGTGCCACAAGTATAAATACATGCAAAAGCCCTTTGCCGGGCATGGCAAAGGGCTTTCTTTATTTTGCAGGAAGCCTGTTTTAGGCCTCTTCATAGTCATACTCCTCATCATCAGAAGAACTGTAGCGCGAGATCAGGATGGCGCCCACCGTAAGCGCGCCGGCAGCCAGAATAAGCTGTGTCGTGGTAAATCGTCGGCTGGCCTTCAGGATGATGTGGCCCATGTCCTGCATCAGATCCGGCAGTTTGTCGTGCCTCCCCTGAAAAACGTGCATGGCCGACTCTACCGTTTTAGACATATCGTGCGGCTGCAGCATCTGCAGGACATTCCCTTCCTGGCCCTTCTGGCTTTTGTTTTGTTGGTTATTCTTATTTGTATTATTGTTATTCTGATTTTGCGAGGTATTATTTTCCATAGTTTTACAAGGTTTTAATTTTTTGATTACTGAAGTATACGTCCCCGGCCTAAAAAGTGTATAGCCTGCTTAGTGAAGCGCTTTACCGCCATGCTGCACTAGCAACTCGTCCAGGCGCGTCTGCAGGGTGTCTTCGCTTACCATCATACTTGCCGGGAACCCCACTTTTAGGTCTTCCAGCCGCAGCTGCTCTGTGGCCGCGTCGTAGTTATAGCGCCCTGACACGCCCTTTTCGCTGAAGCTCCCGTTGTTTGCCTGCAGGCTGATACCATAGGTCTGCAACTTAGTTTTTAGCTGCTCAAAGGCTTCAGGTTTTACTCCTTCGTACTGTAGGTTTTTTGCCATACTTCCTGTTCGTTTGGTAGTGGTAAATGGGTTTATACTAACGCAAGAAGCTTTTATTTGTTAACATTTGCCAATGCTGGCCTCCGCAAATTTTTTCCCTCTGATTGTCAACGGTATTGCTTTAACCAATCAAAAAGTTTTACCGATGCTATTGCAGTTAAAAAAACACCCGCTATATTTGCACCACAATCAGACAGAACGGCCCGTTCGTCTAGGGGTTAGGACGCCAGATTTTCATTCTGGTAACAGGGGTTCGATTCCCCTACGGGCTACAAAAGCCGCTTCAGGTAAAACTGGAGTGGCTTTTTTTTTGCGCTTCGGTCGCTGCAGAAACATACCCCCCTCTTCTTCAGCCTAAAACTTGGCCCTAATAGGGCTATACAACTTTATGTTTAACGCCCTAGCACTTGCAGCAGTTTGCCTTTTATAAAGTGTTATTAAGCAGGGAGGAATCAATGTCCTCTAAGGCTGCTTCCCCTATGGGAAGTATGATTTTAAAGTCTTTCTAAAGTAGATTAAAAAATTCGAAGGATAAAGGAAGCTGTTACTTCCAGCTCGCATACTTGTTTTCTGGCTAAGGTTAAAATCAGGAGTGGCTAATGCTCTCAAAACAGTACAAAGAGAAAAACAAATTCATTTAGACTACGAAAGTCTTAACATACATCGTCACCTTGTTATAAGTTACTCTTAACTGGGAATAAACAACTGTTCACCCACTATGACTAGCCATTCACCCACAATATTGCACCTCTATCTAAGAAAACCACAAAGCTACCTACCTTAAATTAATCTAACTTCGTAAGGAGGTATTGTAATATTAAAGTACAATAATTTACTGTATACAGAATTCCAGTAGTACAACTCCAAATTCTATGATCAACATAAACTTAATATAAGCCTATGCAAAAATTTACTTAACCCACACTGGCATGATGCACACGTTTCTCCCCAGATTCAAAAGCATCAGCTAAAATCAATATTTTCAAAAGTTTATTATCTGAAAGCGATGAAGCCATAGATTCATCTGCATGGCCACGCTTTGTCTTGATTAATTTAAATTTATTATATAACATGCTATGAAAAAACATTACGCTTACACAAATGATGTAAATCAAAATTATCATACCTCCTCCCGGCTGTGGTATCTTTTTGCCTTTAGCCTTTTGTGCTTTCTTCTAAATCCTGTGCTAAGCATTCATGCTAGTGCCCAAACAGGTACCGGTGAACTAGCAGAAGACGAGGCGATTATCTGGCTGACTACGCCAGGGTCAGGGTCTATTTTGGATTGTTATACCAACGAAATAACAATCGTATCTACTGTTCATAAAGGCGGTGTAAACCTTGATGAGGGAGCGACCTACCAATGGACTGGGCCGGATGGCTTTAGCTCCGATAAAAAAGATATAGTTGTTACAAAGCCAGGCATCTATAAATTAATTGCAAAAACCACCAATGGCTTAACTGGCCAAAACTCTATCGAGATACTAGGGTACAATTACCCTAAGAGGTTTGCCGGACCCGATTTAAATGTTCATCCTTCTACTAAAACAGTTAAACTACAGGGTTACTCACATGGCTTTTACGATATCTCCTGGGAGGCTAGCAACGGGGGCAACATTGTTTCAGGAGGGAACACCCTCAACCCGATAGTAGACGCACCCGGCACATATACTATCACCTTAACCGGAAGGCGAAATGGGTGTACCATGCAAGACACCATGGTAGTCACCGAAGCGGAAGATGTTTTTATAGCACGGATAACCAATGGAATACCCGAAATTGATTGTGATGGAGAACCCATTTTGCTAGATTCATACGTGACACTAAATGGCAATGAGGTGAAGGAGGGTATCACGTACAGATGGACTGGCCCAAATGATTACACGTCGGATGCACCAAATGCTGAAGTTAATGAGCCGGGCATGTATACGCTTGAGGTTAAGCATAATGCTACAGGATTAACTTCATCCGCGACAAAAGGTGTAACGCAAATGCGCTTTCCGGAAGGTAGTGCAGGCCCCGATAAAACACTCACGTGCGCTAATCCTACCGTAACGCTGGAAGGATCCATCACAAATGATTTCGGCGAACCTATATGGCTTGCCAGTGATGGTGGCCATTTCGTTTCTGGTTATAGAACACTAAATCCGGTCGTTGACGCAACTGGCACTTATACTTTAAGGCTCCAGCACCCAAAAGGATGCCCAGTGGAATACACTGTAAAAGTAACCCGCGAGGAGGGGCCGTCTATTAGCGCTACCGGCGGCAAACTGGATTGCCTAAGCGGTTCCATACAGCTTACAGGCTCATCTGATACTGAAGGAGTAAGCTACTCCTGGACCGGTCCGGACGGCTATACATCCAGCGAGCAAAATCCTATAGTTAAGATGGCCGGCGATTATACGTTTACTGTGACAGACCCGCAGAGCGGCTGCAGCGCCTCCACCATGGTTGCCGTGACACCAGCCTCTTCGGAGCTTACAGCTAAAGAATACCTTATCGACTTCAACAGCGCGAAAAAAGGCCTGATCTCAAGTATAGAGACTGAGGCGGGCACGGTAAGTATAATGGGCAGAAAGCGCAACCCGGGGAGCACAGAGACCTTTGCGCCAGAGAACCACGCAGCCATATTCGACTCTCAGGCACCTACCGGAGATGACGCTGACCTCTACACAACGGACTGGGGCCAGGTGCTGATAATCAACACAAACCTATCCGATGTGCCGGACGATAACCAGTGGGGCGGAGAATTGATCCTGGATTTCTCAGCTATTGGCCCAGTAACCTTGGAATCTATAGGCGTGCTAGACATGGACCTTTACGAGGACATGTCGTGGGTATACTTGTATGACGAGGCAGGAAACGAGCTACATAAAGTACACCTGAAAACATTGGGTAACAATAGCAGGCAGACAGTTGACCTGGGCAATACAAGAGGCGTCACAAAAATGAAGGTGGTACTGGATGGCAGGGACGGCTCAGGCTACTTTGCCGGCTCCAGTGCAATAGATGACGTCAAGTTTAGGGTGGAGAAAGAGGTAGCCATCCCATGCCAAAATGCGCAGCAGCAAGAGGCGCTCCAGGCGCTAGCTTATCCTACTACCTTCAGCGACAAAGCAACAATTCAGTTCACGCTGCAGGACGCCGGAGAGTATACGGTCAATCTATATGATACCCAGGGCATCCTTGTAAAGCAGCTTAGCACAGGCACGGCTATGGCCAATGAGCAGGTGACCATTGAGGTTGCTGCAGGTAACATGAAGGAAGGTATGTACCTTGCCCGCATCGTTAGCCCTGCCGGCAGCAAAACCCTCAAACTGATACTAAAGCGTTAGCCAAAGCTACTGCCACGGGCGTTATTCACCGTGCGCGAACTGATTTATTCCAGTTTAATTTAAAAACCGAAAGCCTGCAAAGCGAACTTTTGCAGGCTTTCGGTTTTAATATTGGTTCGGTGCAGAGGTAGGTAATGCTCTGCTACAGATAAGGCGAAATAGTGAATAATACCATTATTAAATGAAGAGTGCGCACTGGTTTATTATTAAATTTACCTCTAGCCTAAACCCACCCCTACCCCCTCCAAGGAGGGGAATTTGCCTGCAGATTTAAAAATTTTAAAGCGCATGGATCAACTGATATTGGCATAAGTAACTACCTCACGAAGCTGCAGGACAATATCAAAAAAATTTACCCTACACTCTGTAGTTAATTCACCCAAAACAGCATACAGCATACGTTACGCGCAACAGATGGATGCCCGCTTGTTACACTGACAGTATGCAGTCATTCCTTCGTTTCATTCCTGCAGTGGTGAAAACGAGACGGCACCTACCTCACGACGGAAAGTGCTGCTCCAGCAGACTGGTTATTTTCTGCGTTGTCAGGGGTTTGTTTAGAAAGCCGGCAACTGGCAAGTCGGCAAAGCATTGGAGGTCGCGTGGATGGTTGGACGTTGTCAGGATAACGACCTTTATAGATTCCTTTTGCTCCAGCTCAAGTTCCTGAAAAGCTGTCATAAACTCCACCCCTCCCATTACCGGCATGTTGATGTCCAGCAGGATAAGATCTGGGATGGCGTCGGATTGGGATTGCTGCTCCAAAAGCTGAAGGGCGATTTTGCCGTTGTTGGCGATTTGCACTTTCTCAACGGCATCTATCTTCTCCAACAGCTTTCTGTTTACAAAGTTGGTAACCGCGTCGTCGTCTATCAACAGGATACTGGCGTTTTTTCTCAATGTAAGTGCTTTTAATTTACTCTGATGCTTTGTCGTTCTTTCTTATAAAGACCATGAATTCGCTCCCACGCCCCTCTTTACTAGACAAGGTGATGTAGCCTCCGGCCCCCTCCACTATTTTTTTCACCATGTACAGCCCGATACCTGTCCCCTCCACATGATCATGAAACCGCTTGAACATGGTGAACAACTGTTCCTGGTTTTTAGGAGACAACCCTAATCCATTGTCCTTAACAGTTAAAACGTGATAGTCTGGCTGCTCTTGGCAGCTAATACTGATAACCGGAGCCCGTTCCTCGGAAGCATACTTCAGCGCATTAGAGACAAGGTTCAGCACCACACTCCGCAGGTTTTTCTCTGAAAAATAAATTGATGTACAATCGTCAACCTCTATCTCAATCCTGGCGGCCGATGCTTTCAGGTGAGGCTCCAGGTCTAACAGGATCTCGCCGATCAGCTCGCGCAGGTTCACTCGGTTAGCCGGGCCGGCATTTTCCTGCTGCAGCTTCACCAGATCAGTAAGGCTAGTGATGGTGCGCTTGAATCGCTCCACGGAGCGCTCCATCATACCGATAATATGCCTGACGTCAGCTTCCTGAAACTCCCCTTCCGCTAGTTCCTCAGACAAAAGCCCGATAAGTCCTTCAATATTGGAGATGGGTGCTTTTAAATCATGTGATGCTGTGTAGATAAAGTTATCCAGGTCATTGTTGATTCGAACCAGTTCCGTGTTCTTGGCCTCCAGGGAAGCCTCTGCCTTCTTCTGGTTATCAATATTGGTATTGGTTCCGACCCAGCGACGGACGTTGCCCTTTTCGTCCTTTACCGCGTAAGCCCGGGTCAGAAACCATCGGTATTCCCCGTCTGCCCCTCTTAGCGGGAAAGTCAGCTCCCAGGTCTCCCCTGCCTGCCAGGCGCGCTGCACAAAGGCCACCACACGCTCCACGTGATCCGGATGATGCACTTTCTCCCAGCCCCACCCAAGCATCTCATCCTCCGTGGCACCGGTATACTTAAACCAGCGCTCGTTGTACCAGTAAATATTACCCTCAGGATTAGCCATCCAGGCTAGGTTTTCTATGTTATTGGCAAAGATCCGAAACTGCTCCTCGCTTTCCCGAAGGGCGGCCTCGGATTCTTTGCGCCTGGTAATGTCGCGTGTAACGGCCAGGTGCGATCCGCCGCCTTGCCCTGGAAGCGGTACAGCGTGGGTTTCCATCCTGCGGCGCGTGCCTTTTAGCCCGATGATATCAAACTCCCAGCTCAGGCTGTTTCCTGCGCAGACGGAAAGGTGATGCTTTTTCCAGGCTGTGCGGTACTCCGGGGCTATCACGTCTAACACGCTAGCTTTACCAAGCAACTCTTCATCGCCCTCTATCATAGTTAGGCCGCACGGGTTCATGTACTCCAGCCTGCCACCCGGCGACACGATTTTGATGCACTCCGGTGTCGCCTCGATAATGGCCTGCAGCCGGGCCTCGCTCTCCTCCACACGCTTTTTCGCCAGAACCTGTGCGGTTACGTCTTGGGCGATGCTGAACACCCCGCACGGCTCACTGTCATCAGTTTCCTTGTAGTAGGGCTGGCAAACAATGTTATAGTAGTAAACCGACTCATTCCCTTCAACCGTCAGCTTCGTGGGATGCTCCAACACGGAAAGAGTCTGACCGGTTTTGCGTACCTGGTCCAGCATATCGGCGAACCCCTGGTCCTTGGCCTCCGGTATCGCCTCAAAAAGAGGCTGCCCGATAATGTCCTTTGACTTACTGTAGAACCGGAGCATGTCATCGTTAATCAGCTCGATAAGATTCTCGGGGCCGGTCATGATGCACACTGCCAAAGGGGCCTGCAAAAAAAGGCTGTATTTCTCCTCTATCGCCCTAAGATCGGTCTCCCTTTTATCTGCCAAGATTTTCTCGGTGATATCGTCCGTGGTGTGCAGAATGTAGTGCAACTCGCCGCGACCGTCTGCCACAGGCCTGCTATTTGCAGACCAGTAGCGCACCTCAAACCCTCCGGCTGGTGTCGGCACGTCGTAACGCACCGTGGGCATCTGGTCCGGCACCTTGTTCTCCACAACGTTCTGCAGGGATGTTCTTAGGCTGGCGGGGCCGGTGGCCGTGATGGCCTTTGGGTTCTCAGGATACACCTCAAACACGCCTCTGCCCATCACATCCGCTCTTTGCTTTCCGGTACTCTGCAGGAGTTCGTCACTGATGGCTAGAATCGTGTACAGGGGTGGATTCGGCTTTAAAACTAGAAAACTCCCCGGTATGGTATTAAAAAGCAGTTCAAAGTTCAATGGTAGTTCCTCGTTCATGGTGTAAGGCCTTAGGGGTAACCAGAGGTAACGGACTTCTCTGGTTGGGTAAATATACAATTGAACTTCGATTAAGTTTTACCATCCTGGAAATAGGCGGATATCTTAACCTATAATACTTAAAAACCGGGCAAATCATATGCTGTTGCCTTTCGCACTGGAGGCACAACCCATTAGCTACCTATACAGGTTGTGTTATGCAGCCATACATGAAACAGAATTTTCCGCATCTGCCTAATAAAGACTATAGCCTCAAGAGCATGTTCAATTTTATTTTTCTGTGCCGAGCTAATATGGGTTAGTACTACCTGCCGGCTCTGGCGAAAGCCCCAGCTTAAGTCAGTATCAGGTGTTTTCTCATGGCCTTTGTCGAGTTCTCTAAAGAAGTTGAACATACTCTCAGACGATAGAACGGACCAGCTTAATTCAAAGCGGTTGGTTTCAGTCTTTGTTATACTTTATACTTACTCAACTTATACCTACTCAACTTATACTTACTCAACTTTTACTTGCTTCAGCCCCGTTCTGCCAAAGAAGGTCGGGAAGTACATGAGCGCTGCCTTGGCCGGGTTTATAGTATAAACTCCGCTGTAGCGCGGCAGCAGTTTGATAGTGTAGGTATACTTGCCTTTGGGCAACTTATCACAGAAGATGCTTACTTTGTTTCTTCGGTACTCCCGGTGCACCTCGTAGGCGCCTCTTCCTGTTTTCTCGCCATAAGAACAGCTGGCAGGTATGGGCACCTCCACCATCACATACTCCGCATCGGCCCTTACTTCCACCTCTACCAGCATTTCCACCGGCACACCGGCTTTCAGCGGCGCGCTTTCCTTTATGCCTTTTAGGGATGTCCTTACTACAAAATCCTTGGCTACGGCCTTTGGTTCGCTGTTCCAGGTGGTTTGGTAGGCTGTGAAGAATACAGGCAGCTTCCCTTGCTTTTCTACGGCCAGTGGCGCAGAGGCTACAAAGGTGGTATCTGTGCGGTGACTCTTTGCCTCAAATGAAACGGCTCCGGAGAAACTGAGCTTATTTGCCGCAAGGGCTGGCTCCTCAGCGGAGGCCTGCAGCAAGTCGGGCAGCAGGGTTTCAAGCACACGCGCCGACTCATAGGTGTTGCGCCAATGGCCACTGCCGCGCTCGCTTAGCAAGTATGCCCTGATTTGCGCCAGCTCGCGCTCGTGGTTGCCCTGGTTGCGCAGGATCTTGTAAGCCAGCAGCGTATTGGAGATGTTGTTGTTAAAAAGGCTCCGCTTTTTATCACCCCAGTATAAGCCGCCTAGCATGGTTCGCTGTTTATACTTTTGCAGCGTGTCCAGTTGCACTGGCAGGTGGTGCTGTTGCTGCAGCAAGATCAGGCGTAGCCTTTCTTCCAGGCTCAGGCGCTTCTGTTTGCTCAGCTCGTTAAGGTAGCGCGGGTAATCTACTTCGGCTTTAAGCTGATGCAGCGTTTCCAGGGCCGTCAGTTTCTCAAACGTATGATTTCCTTCCAGTACGTACACCAGGTAGTCTTTCAGTTGTTCCTCTTTATACTTTGGTTCGAATCCTTCTTGCCTGGCCATCAACAGCGCCTGGCTGGCATGGCTCGTGATCCAGGTATAAGCCGGGCCTTGCTCCCACCAGGTCCAGGCGCCGTTGTGGAGCTGCGTTTTCTCCAGATGCCGCACCAGTTTCTTCACCATGCGCCCGTGCTCAAACTCCTGCCCCAGCTGCTTACGGATGCGCTGCTCCAGCAACAGGGCCATCAGCTTAGAGGCGGCCTGCTCGCTGCACCAATATTCATACTTGTGCAGGTGGTCAATTTCGTCCAGCATCACCTCCAGCAAGTCGCTTTGGGTGCGCAGGGTTACCGGCCCCAACGCAGGGTCGAAGTTCAGAGTAAAAGCTGTGTCGGCGTAAAGTGGCAGGAACTGTCCGACGGTTTCTTCCACGCCCTTCGGAAAGATGCTGACATAGCGCCGTTCGCCGTCGGCCATACCGCCTTGCTGCTGCAGGCTGTACAGCACCTCCACAGAGTCCGGCGCCAACGCAGGGGCTGTTATCATTAAGGTATCTGTCAAGCTTCTTGTCAAGGTTCCTGTCGCTTCTTTCGCTTTATTGCCTCCTATCTCAAACCTCGTGGTCACGGTGGCTGAGTCCGGGAGGTAGTTGAGCGCCTTGCCCACCACATAGGCCTTATCGCCCTCCACCAAAAAGCGCGGCAAGTGTAGCGTGGCCATCATCGCCTTAAACGATTTGATGTTGGTAGAGTAGATGCCGCTGTTTCTGCGGTGATCCATGGCCAGCACATAGGTGTTCCAGCTGGTGATGTCATCCGGGAATTTGGCCGTAAAGGAAACCTCGCCCTGCTTGTTTGTTACCAGGCGGGGCTGCCAGATGGCATAGTCGGAGAAGTTGTTTCGGATGGCGTTGGCTTGTGTTGGTTGGTCCAGGTTGGCATCCAGGGGCGCGTCTGCGGTTAAGTTGCCTTTGGCGGTGGTGATGATAATGACGCCGGCTCTGGCAACCGCTCCATACAGGGCAGTCGCCTCCTCCCCTTTCAATACTTTTGTGCTCGTGATGCCTGCAATATCCCCCTGAGAACCGCTGTATGGCACCCCGTCCACAATAATCAGCGGCTTGGCATCCTCCGCTTTCATACTTATACTTGAAACACCACGAATCTGCACACCTGCTGCGGTTCCCTGTAAGGAAGTAGCCACAGAATTAGCCACCGTATGCCTGCTTTGCTGCACCCCATAGCCCGTCACAACCACCTCCTGCAGCTGCTTCATGTCAGCGGGCAAGGCAACATTAATCCTGGACTGGCGGTGAATTTTTTCCTCCAGCGTGGTGTAGCCAATAAATTGGAAGGAAAGGGTGCCCTGCGCAGGTACATACAACTTGTAGTAGCCTCTCTCGTCGGTGGAGGTGCCTACATTAGAGCCCTTCACGACGACAGTAACGCCAGGCAGCGGCTCCCCGGATTCCTTATCGGTAACTACGCCCGAGATGGCGTGTGTGAACTGCTCTAACCCATTGGTATAGGTATACGTGGTGGCGTTGGCGGTCTGCAGCTGTTGCTGCAGTTCCTTGGCTGTTTGTTTCGCCGTTTTCCTGAGCGAGTCGACTTTGTTCTCCACCAGTTGCCGGAGGTACTCGCTTTCAGGAGATGCTCTTTTCACATCAGCACTACCAAAGTATAGCTGCACCTGCCCGTTTGGTTTCACGGCAACATCTGTCGCAGCGAAGTATCCGTTTGCAAAAGCTAGAGTTAAGGTATATCTGGCGGGTTTCAGGCTATACAAAACACTGTTTTCGGGCGCGTATACTTGCAGCGAGTCAGGCTTTCCGGGTGGGTGCAGGAAAACGAATTTTACCCGTGGCGCTATCTCATCATCGAGTTGCCAGCCTATTCTCCCTTTGCCTGCGGCTATCGCATACTTTCTGTTCTGCTCATAGACCTTGTTGAGGTAGTACTGGTGCTGCGTGGCTTCCCATACTTCACTTATTTTGTGCTCGGTTAGCACCTGCTGGTGCAGCAGCACAGCGTTGTGGTCAGACTTGTTCCAAGAAGGCAAAATTTCCAAATTCAGGGGTAAAGGCTGCTCCCGCATCTTTAGCAAGCTAGGCTCAAAACGGTAACTATAGCCCGGCTCCATCATAAAATTGGTCCTGAAGCTGTTTAGCCGCACATACTGCATCCAGTCCGGGCTGAAAGGCCCGACCATCAACCTTTGCTCGCCTCTTTGGTAATAATAGGTCTGCCGGGGATTGCTTTCGAGCAACTGGATTCTGCTGTCCTGCTTTAGGTAAGACGTAGGCTCATCATAGGCTTTCTCCACGAAAAAGAGGTACCTGAAAAGCCTTCGCTGTTCATCTGAGGTCAAGGCAAGCTTGTTAGCTGGCTGGGCAAACGTGTTCGTGGCTGCCGTGATGTCGGCGCTCACGACCAGGCGCTTTTTATGCTGCAGGTAAAGGCTGTCCAGCGTGATCAGTTTATCGGCGGTGCGAAGTTTAAGGGTATGATAACCGCTATCGGCTGCAAAGGCATAGGCGTTTAATGCGTCGGTTTTGGAAAAGTATACCGGCACCTCGTCCTGGTAAATCACATGCACCGGCACCACCCTGCCCGAGTCTACCACAAACGGGGAAACCTGCGTGATGCTGTCGGCATTAAAAGCATACTCGGTAAAAAGACCGGTTTTAGGATATAAAAAGTGATAGTATGCGATGCTGTCCAGCCCCATGCGCTGGCTCCAGTAGGTCCAGTCGAGCGGCTTTTTACCTTTGAGATTGTCTTCGCCCGCCCTAACGCGGCGGACGGGCTTCTGGAGTTTATACTTGTCCCACGAAGGCAGGTTGGGCGTGTTCGGCTCCTTAAACTTAGAGGTGATGGCATAGGCCGTCAGGTCTACTTTTTCAACCGGATTTCCCTCGTTATCCGTTACGGCAATTTTCAGGTTTGCCTCCTGCCCCGGGTACACTACCTGTGGCGTCTGCAGGTCTATGGTAAGCTGATGCTTGCGCAGGGGCAAAGTTTCCTCTTTTTTATGCACCGCGCTGGCCCATACATACTGCACCGCTACAAAGTATGGCTTGGTGCCATTTGCCTTCTGCCTGAGCGTAAAGCTTTCTTCCTTGCCTTCGCCGCGCGCCACGAGTTTATCGCCACGGTACACAAAGTACCAATACGGAAGCTTCCGCGGGTTCTGCACGGCGACATAAAGCGAGTCGGTGGTCCGGAGTGTTTGCAGGTTGAGTTGAGCCTCTTCCTGCTCCAGATCCACATCATCGAATAAGTCACCTGCCTCCACCTCGTAACCGCTGGCGTAAGGGTTCAGCGGCACGCGCGCCGGCAGCGACAGTTGCTGGGTGGTAATGGCATCATAGGCGGCATTGTAGGCCGTCAGTGCTGCATCTTTCGTCTTTAAGGTGCTGCCTTCCAGGTACTGCACCAGCAAACTGTCCTGCAGCAAGGTTATTTTCAGGCTCCCGCTCGTGTGGTTATACATGGCGTTCTGAGACTTTTGCGTGCGCTCGTTGACGCTATTTAAGAAAGTGGCCTGCACCTGGTAGTTTATACTTGCTTCCGGGAAGATGCTGTCTGGTAGTATGATGTTGGTTTCCCCTACTGCGTCCAGCGGCTGCCGGTGCCTCCAAAGCGTATCAGGCACAAATACCTGCGACTGTTTGCTTTGCAGCACCCGGGACGTTGTCACGACCAGCTCTACCCTGGCATCCAGAATGTTCAGGCCGTTGGCGTTGGTGCCGCGCACTTTTACACTGTTTGCCTGCCCGGTCTGGTGCTCTTCCCGCTCCAGGGCCAGGGTATACTCATTTTCATTCAGCTCATAATCCTCATACCTGAACGATCCGCTGAGGTACTCTTCCTCCTGCTTCCCGACTTTGTATAAGCTGATGCTGTACTGCCGGTCCAGGCTTAGCTTTAGGCTGTCGTGAAGTATAAAAAAGCCCTCGTAAGCGCCCGCCTTGTAGGGTGCCACCTCGGCTATCGTTTTAGTGGAGACGTTGTAGCCATACAGTTTCAGTTGCGCCTTGCCATGTACCGGCTTCCCGTTTTTATCTACCACGAAGGCCTTATACATTACTGTATCGCCGGGCTGGTACATGGGCTTGTTCGTGACCAGGTAGCCTCTGTACTTTTCTCCGTTACCAGACCTTCTGTACTGGGGATCAAACACTGCGAACACGCGCCTGACCCAGCCCTGCGGCTGCAGCCAGCGCACCGACTTGTAAACATCATAGAACGGCCGCCAGATATAATAAATAGGGGCAAAGTGCGTCACCTTGCTGATAAAGCCGCGCCTGTAGTACAGCTCCTCCTGCTCAAACGTTTGGTAAAGCATACTTCCATTCCAATTTACCGCAACCAATCCCTTCTTTGGGTTGTGCCGGAGGCGGTAGGTTTTAGTTTTCACGTCGAAGGCCGCTTTTTTGCCATTTACCTGAACTGCTGCATCGGGCAAGGTATTTCCGAGGCTGTCGTGCACCAGGATTGCGAGCGCCGGTTTAACCTGTAGCAGCTTCACTGCCACCGGGGCTACCGTTTGCAGGCTGTAAACCAACTCTGCCTCGCTGCTGTGCACGTACAGGTAGTGGCCATAAGGCAGCTGCCCGCTGTAGTTGGCATTGGTCGCAAACGAGTCTACGGGAGTATGGAAGTAGGACGGGCCTACCACCGCTGTGCTCTGCTCGTACATGGCTTTCGCCTCTTTGTCTGAGATCCTGAAAATGTATGTGTAAGGACTGCCGGTGCGGGACTGTTCTACTTTGGTCTGGGCGGCACAACAGAAGGTGCAAAGCAAAAGCACGAAAGCAAGTATAAGTTGTTTGGTCATAGCCTGGCTGGGTGAAGCATTAATATACTAATTTATATATAAATGCTTCCTAAGGGATGTCTCCTACAGCAAGGTTGCTACTAAAAACCCGCTCAACCAAGTATGGCTAAAGGGTCATCAGCCTACATAAATCACCTTAGCTTCCATGCTCACAAGCCAGAAACAAGTTAGGTCTACCTAAACGATGGCGCTCATTTCTTTTACCAGTATCTCCTCTATCATGCTGATCTCTTGGGCATAGGTGGTCTTTTTGCGCATGCCAAAGTGTAAGGTGTTCTCTATGATGCTGTGCCCTTGCCAAAGCAGTTTGATGCTGCCGCTGCTTAGTTCTTTTTTAGAGAGAAAGTCCGGTATAACAGCAATGCCTTGGCCACCACTGATACAGCGGATAATGGAGCTCAGGTTGGGCACGATATAGTTAGGTTTGAAGTCGGGGCGCTTGCCGAAGTTCTGTTTCCAGAACCGCCTCAGGTGCTCCATGTCGGCCGTAGTGCCGTACCAGGTTTGCTGCCTTAGCCAATCTTGCATGGCTGCATGGTCCTGGAGCCTGAGAACTTCTTCAAAATCCTGTGTAGGTGTCTTCCCGCCGGCTACCAGCACGATCCGCTCCTTGGAGAAGGGTTTGAACGCCAGGTTTCGGTAATCGCCCTTCTGCGGCGTCACGATAAGGTCCAAAATACCGCTGTCCAGGTCTGCCAGCATCTGAGGGTAATCCCCAAACTTGATGATGACATTAAACGGCAGCGTGGACAGGTATGGCTCCAACGTGAACTGGAACGTTTCGAAGCACATCCCCACACTGATCGTAGGGCGCTCCTTCTCCGTGCTTTTATGAAACAACTCCTCGGCTGCCTCCAGTTTAGTTAGCGCCTCCAGCACATAATTATAAAGCACCTTCCCGCGTTCGGTGGGCACCATTTTGCGGGAGGTACGGTCAAATAGTTTGTACCCGACATAAGCCTCCAAAGAGCCCAGGTGCAGGCTTACCCCTGGCTGCGAAATATAAAGCGCATCTGCCGCACCTGTCAGCGTACCTGTCTCATATATAGCTTTAAAGGTCCTGAACCATTCCAAATTAACCATGCTCTCAACTATTATAATACTGATACAAAGATATGATTTATACTATTTTATAAATAGTATCACCTCCCGTAATTTTGCAGCACACAAACAAAGAGACAGATGAAAAAGATATTCGTGATTAACGGCGGGCAAGTTTTTGGGCACTCAGGTGGCCGTTTTAACGCCACCATTGCTGCTTTAACGCTTCGGTTTTTCAGCGACAGAGGCGGCTACGAAGTACAGGCAACCGACATCAACCAGGCCTACGACCCGGCAGAAGAGGTAGCTAAGTATAAGTGGGCTGATGTGGTGATTTACCACACGCCGGTGTGGTGGTTTCAGCTTCCGCATGGCTTTAAAAAGTATATCGACGAGGTGTTTACAGCCGGGCACCGGCGCGGCATTTACCACAGCGACGGCCGGTCACCGGAAAACCCTGCCATCAACTACGGTACAGGAGGCATGCTGCAAGGCAAAAAGTATATGCTAACCACTTCCTGGAACGCCCCGGAAACAGCATTTACCTTGCCTGGGGAGTTCTTCATGCAAAAATCCGTGGACGAAGGGCCCTTGTTTGGCTTCCACCGGATGAATGCCTTCACCGGTATGCAACCCCTCGAAGGTATACACTTTCATGATGTGGAGAAAAACGCCGATATCCAGCGCGATATTCAACGCTATGAGGCACACCTCAACAAGCTTTTCACCCCTCAAGAAGTGGCTCCTAAGCCAGTATCCGCTACCAAATAGACTAGCTTAACATCACAATGTACTGCAAAAATAAACCTGAGCCATCCCATCGTTTAAGAACAGGATGACTCAGGTTTATACTTAAAAAAGCTGAAGCCAGGCTTTCAGCCGTTCCTTCTTTTACTTCAAGTCGAAGCGGTCCAGGTTCATCACCTTGTCCCACGCCTTCACAAAGTCATTCAGGAAACGCTCCTGCGCATCGGCTGAGGCGTATACTTCTGCAACGGCCCGCAGCTCTGAGTTAGAACCGAAAATCAGGTCAACCCGCGTAGCCATCCACTTCAGCTCGCCCGTCTTACGGTCGCGGCCCTCAAACTCGTAAGCCTTTTCTGAGATGGGCTTCCAAACAGTGTTCACATCCAGCAGGTTCACGAAAAAGTCGTTGGAAAGGGTATCCGGATGTTTCGTGAAAACGCCGCGCTTAGACCGGTCGAAGTTGGTGTGCAGCACCCGCATGCCTCCCATCAGCACAGTCATCTCGGGAGCGGTCAGGGTCATCAGCTGCGCACGGTCTACCAGCATTTCCTCGGCTGACGCTGATATGTTGTCGCGGTTTCTGTAGTAATTGCGGAATCCGTCTGCGTTTGGCTCCAGGATAGAGAACAGCTCTTCCTCGGTTTGCTCCTGCGTGGCATCCCCTCGGCCAGGCGTAAAAGGCACCTCTATGTCATGGCCAGCGTTTTTGGCAGCCTTCTCGATAGCGGCACAGCCGCCCAGCACGATCAGGTCGGCCATAGAAACCTGCTTATTTCCGCTTTGCGCCTGGTTAAACTCCTGCTGAATTCGCTCATATGTCTCCAGCACCACCTTCAGTTCCTGCGGTTCATTTACCTCCCAGTTCCTTTGCGGAGCAAGTCGGATACGGCCGCCGTTGGCGCCTCCGCGCTTATCAGAGCCACGGTAGGTAGACGCCGATGCCCAGGCGGTGCCAACCAACAGCGGAATCGAAAGACCTGAGTCTAAGATCTTTGTCTTCAGCGTACGAATATCCTCCTCGTTCACCAGTTCATGCGTCACAGCCGGGATAGGGTCCTGCCACAGCAACTCCTCCTCAGGCACCTCGGGGCCAAGGTAGCGCGATAGAGGCCCCATGTCCCGGTGCGTCAGCTTAAACCAAGCACGGGCAAAGGCATCCGCAAATTCTTCGGGGTTCTCGTAAAAGTGCCGCGAGATCTTCTCATACGCAGGGTCCATTTTCAGGGAAAGGTCGGTGGTAAGCATAAAAGGGGCATGCTTTTTTGCCGGGTCGTGCGCATCCGGCACCAGGCCTTCGCCCGCGTTTCCCTTCGGCTTCCATTGGTGGGCACCCGCCGGGCTCTTGGAAAGCTCCCATTCGTAACCGAACAGGTTTTCGAAGAAGTTGTTGCTCCACTTGGTTGGGCTGGTGGTCCAGGCGCCTTCCAGGCCGCTGGTGATGGTATAGCCGGCATTGCCGGTTCCGTAGGTGTTTTTCCAGCCAAGGCCCATTTCCTCTATGCTGGCACCAGCAGGCTCAGCGCCTACATACTCGCGCGGGTCTCCGGCACCGTGGGTCTTGCCAAACGTATGGCCGCCGGCTATCAGCGCTACCGTTTCGTAGTCGTCCATGGCCATGCGCCCAAAAGTTTCCCGTATGTGGTGGGCCGCCTCTACCGGGTCAGGCTCCCCATTCGGGCCTTCCGGGTTTACATAGATCAGGCCCATGTGCGAAGCGGCCAATGGGTTTTCGAGCACTCCCCCTGCATGGCGCTCTTTGTTACCCAGCCACTCACCTTCCGCTCCCCAGTAAATGTCTTCCTCTGGCTCCCACACATCCTCGCGGCCACCGCCAAAGCCAAAGGGCTTCAGTCCCATCGACTCCAGGGCGCAGTTGCCGGCCAGTATCATCAGGTCTGCCCATGAAATTTTCCGGCCATACTTCTGCTTGATAGGCCAAAGCAGTTGCCGTGCCTTGTCGAGGTTGGCATTGTCGGGCCAGCTGTTGAGGGGGGCAAAGCGCTGGGAGCCGGAGCTGGCGCCGCCGCGCCCGTCGGCAATACGGTATGTACCCGCACTGTGCCACGCCATCCGGATGAACAAGGGGCCATAGTGCCCGTAGTCTGCCGGCCACCACTCCTGAGAATCGGTCATCAGGTTGTGCAGGTCCTGTTTTACCGCCTGCAGGTCCAGGCTATTAAACTCCTCTGCATAGTTAAAGTCCTCCCCCATCGGGTTCGATTTGGAAGAGTGCTGGTGCAGTATCCGAAGGTTCAGCATGTCAGGCCACCAATCGCGGTTAGACCTGCCGCTACCTGCTGTGTAGTGCACGGATCCACCCATAAAAGGGCATCTTCTCGACTCGTTGGTGTCCCATACCGGGGTGTTGGTGGCCACATGCCTGTCTTTCTTATGTTCCATGGTTTAGTATTAAGAGTTTAAGGTTTTAGTTGATATTAGCTTACCAGAAATAAATATACTTATTTAAAGGCCTGATTACTAATAATTTTCATACTTAAAACTGATGAGATATAGACAAAAGCTATAACACCTACAAAAAACCCATAGAGAACATTTATATAGATAGGATCTTGAGCAGCCTTTTCCTGCAACACGAATCCTAAATCCAAACTTTGCTGCTGTAGCCATAGTTTTTTTCTAATACTTTATACTTAACTTACTCAGGCCTAGCAACCATACAAGTAAATCACGATGATCCGGAAATGCGCTAAACCTTTATCCATGTGCCTCCTTCTGCTATTCCTACTTTCTGCAGTAGCGTTTGGCCAGGGCCATGCTTCAGAGATGGCGTACACCGTGACGATGGAAAAGCCAGCCTCCTCTGTGTTTCATGTGAGCTTGTCGTATCGGGGAGCGCCACAAGACTCTGTGGATTTCAAGATGCCGGCCTGGTCGCCGGGCTACTACCAGCTGCTGCACTACGCCCAAAACCTGGATAACTTTCAGGCCACGGCCAAAGGCAGTAAAAAGCTGCGATGGCAGAAGGTCGATAAAAATACCTGGCGGGTGTACACGGCCTCTAATTCTGACATCCAGCTGGCCTACGACGTGAAAGCAAGTACGGCTTTTGTGGCCAAGAACTACCTGGATGCAACCCGCGGCTATATCGTTCCGGCAGGCACGTTTTTACACGTAAAGGATCAGCTTAACCAGCCGGTTACGGTAACCATCAACCCCTACAAAGCCTGGAAGGACGTGGTGACCGGCCTGGACTCCTTGCCAGGTAAACAGAACCAGTTTACAGCCCCTGACTTTGATGTACTGTACGACAGCCCTTTCCTGATTGGGAATCTGGAGCGCCTGACACCGTTTTATGTAGACGGAAAGCCGCACCGGTTTGTGGGGTACCAGCTGGGTGAATTTGACCGTGAGCAGTTTTGGCAGGATCTGCAAAAGGTTGTGGAAACGGCCAGTGGCCTGGTCGGCGACATTCCCTACGAGCACTATACCTTTATCGGCATTGGACCCGGCAGAGGCGGCATTGAGCACCTGAACTCCACCACTGTTAGCTTTAGCGGAGAAGAATACGGCAGCAGGCAAGGCCGGCTACGGCTGTTAAGTTTTCTGGCGCACGAGTATTTCCACCACTACAACGCCAAGCGCATCCGGCCTGTGGAGCTGGGGCCATTCGACTATGACCGGGAAAACCGCACCAACATGCTTTGGGTAGCCGAAGGGGGCACCTCCTACTACGAGTACCTCATCTTGAAACGGGCAGGGCTGATGAGCACCCAGGAGATGCTGGATGCATTGCGCGGACACCTGATGGCCTACGAGAACCAGCCGGGCAGGCTGTACCAGTCTGTCACGCAGGCCAGCTATAACACTTGGTCCGACGGTCCTTTCGGGCGCACCGGCGACGAGATCAACAAAACCGTTTCGGTGTATGACAAAGGCCCGATCATGAACCTGCTGCTCGACTTTAAAATCCGGCACGAGTCCGGCAACAAAAAGTCATTGGATGATGTGATGCGCTTCCTGTACCGCGAGTATTATCAGAAAAAGGGCCGCGGCTATACCGAGGAGGAGTTCTGGCAAGCCAGCGAAAGTATGGCAGGAACTAAACTGGACGAAATCAGAGATTATACTTCCACGGTGCAGCCGATCGACTATCAAAAGTATTTCCGGTATGCCGGGCTTGAGATCGACACGGCCACGACCACGCTACCCGATGCCTACGCCGGGCTGGACACGCGGCAAAAAGGCGACACCCTGTTTATCTCCAACGTAGCCTACAACTCCCCTGCCTGGCAAGCTGGCCTGCGGCGAACGGAGCAGGTACTGAAGATCAACGGTGAGAAAGCCTCGAAAGAACTACTTGCCAGCCAAATGAGCAAGGCAAAGCCCGGCGATACTTTACAGCTGCTCATCGCTGAGGAGGGCCGCCAGCGCCCTGTGAAGGTAACGGTAGGCAGGCAGAGAACAAAGCTGTATAACATTACGTCCTTGCCTAACCCAACGCCGCTTCAGAGAGAGATCTTGGCTTCGTGGCTGGGGGAATAGGCGCGTTTCACCAAAAAGTATACCTGGCGAGCTATTCGTGCTTCTTAAAGCGGAAAGCTGGCGGCTTTGCCGTACTTTTGCAGTGCTGCTGAGCTTTTACAAGTTATGGGCGAAGGCTGGCAGCAGCATCACCTAAGGGCGCATTTACAACCGCCCCTGCCCAGGAGAAAACATGAATTTATTAGAAGTTGACGGAGTCTGTGTAGAGGAGGCAGGCAAAACCATACTGCAGCGCATTAGCTTTAAGCAGCAGGAATTTCAGAAAATAGCCGTTGCCGGAGAGACAGGCTCCGGTAAAAGCACGCTGCTTAAAGTAGTAGCCGGCCTGGCGCAGCCAAGCGAGGGTTCCGTAGTATTTGATGGCGAGAAAGTGATCGGTCCGGTAGACAAGCTGGTGCCGGGGCATCCGGGCATCGCTTACTTGTCGCAGCATTTTGAGTTGCCCCACTCGCTGCGCGTGGAGCAGGTGCTGCGCTACGCCAATGCCCTCTCAGCCGAAGAGGCAGGCTTTCTGTACGAAATATGCCGTGTGGAGCACCTGCTGGACCGGAAGACAAACCAGCTTTCCGGTGGCGAGCGGCAGCGCATTGCCCTGGCCCGCATGCTTAGCACTGCCCCGCGCCTGCTCTTGCTCGATGAGCCCTACTCCAACCTCGACACGGCCCACAAAAATATATTGAAGTCTGTTATCCGCGACATTTCGGACGAGCTGGAGATCACCTGCACGCTCATCTCCCACGACCCGCATGATACCCTCTCCTGGGCCGATGAGCTACTGGTCTTGCAGGAGGGCAGGCTGGTGCAGCAAGGCACGCCACAGCAGATTTACCGGCACCCGGCCAACATGTATACTGCCGCCCTTTTCGGCAGCTATAACCTCCTCAGCACGGCTGGCACGGCCGCCCTCGCGGCGCTCCACAACCTCCACCCAAACGGGAAAAGCGTGCTGGTGCGCCCCGAAAAGGTGAAGCTGGAGACAAACGGCAACAAGGCGCTGGCCGGTAAAGTAAAAAGCATAGGCTATTTCGGGAGCTTCTACGAGTTGGAGGTGCAACTGCCCGACGACCTGGTGAAAGTGCGTTTAGCCGAGCCCCGCCATCAGCCGTGTGACCCAGTGCATATTTCTGTGGCGCAGGAGGATATGTGGTTTATGTAAGTGCAGAAGAAAATGGAAAGAGAAAACACAGCACAGGCAAACCAACCTAAGCGGCTATTTGACTGCCTTGCCTACCAGTTGGAGCACTTCCCGCTGGAGGACATGCTGGCGGCCAAAGAAGACGATGAATGGCGAACGTATAGCACCCGCGAAGTCGGTGAACTGGTAAATCAACTCACGCTGGGCTTGCTGGAGCAGGGCATTTCGCGGGAAGACGGCACCACGCAAGGGCGTGACAAGATCTGCATCATCAGCCACAACTGCCCGGAATGGATGCTGCTGGACATGGCCATACAGCAGGCCGGAGCGGTGTCGGTACCGGTATACCCCAACATCAACGATAACGAGTTAAAGTTTATACTTGCCGATGCTGATGTAAAGCTCGTTTTCGCCGGTGACGCCGCCCTTTATCAGAAGATCCAACGCATAGTGCAGGAGCTGCCCGCACTGCAGGCAGTTTATACCTTCGCCCCCGTGCCCGGGGCAAGAGCCTGGCGGGAGCTACTGCGGCCCTTAAACCCGGAAACTTTAGCCCTGGTAAACCAAAGCAGTGCGGCCGTGCAGCCTGAGGACCTGGCTACCATACTTTATACTTCCGGCACCACCGGCACGCCCAAAGGTGTAATGCTTTCGCACCGCAACATCGTGAGCAATGTGTTTGGCAGCGCCAAGATAATTCAGGAGATAGGCGTGGGCGGCAAGCGGGCGCTGAGTTTTCTGCCCCTTAACCATGCCTTCGAGCGGATGGCCACCTACTGCCTTATCTACAGCGGCGTCTCCATTTACTATGCCGAGCGGATGGAAAGGATAGGCGACAACCTGAAGGAAGTGAAGCCGGCGCTGTTTACCACGGTGCCCCGCCTGCTGGAAAAAGTATACGAAGGCATCCTGAACAAAGGCAACCAACTGACCGGCCTTAAACGGAAACTGTTTTTCTGGGCGCTGGACCTGGCTGAGCAGTTCGAGATCAACCAACCGCAAAGTATAAATTACCGCATGCAGCTGGCGCTGGCCGACAAACTGATCTTCAGTAAATGGCGCGAGGCGCTGGGCGGGGAGCTGAAAGCGGTGATTACAGGCGCTGCCGCCTGCCAGGTGCGGCTGCTTAAAGTTTTCACGGCGGCCGGCATCGTGATTCAGGAAGGCTACGGCCTTACGGAGGCCTCGCCTATTATCAGCGGCAACCGCTACAGCGAGCCGAACAGAATGTTTGGCACCGTGGGCCCGCTGCTGGAGGGCGTTGAGGTGAAAATAGCCGACGACGGGGAGATTCTGGCCAAAGGCCCAAACATCATGATGGGCTACTACAAGCGGCCCGACCTGACGCACGAGGTCATGGAAGGAAAATGGCTGCACACCGGCGACATCGGCACCCTAATTGATGGCAAGTTCCTGAAGATCACCGACCGCAAAAAAGAACTCTTCAAAACCAGTGGCGGCAAGTATGTGGCCCCGCAACCTATCGAGAACAAGATGGTGGAAAGCAGCTGGATAGAGCAGATAATGGTGGTGGGCGAAACGCAAAAGTATGTGGGGGCGCTGATCGTGCCCGCTTTCCATACTATAAAAGATTGGTTTACCCGCCAGGGAGCCTCCTACCCAGGCGATGTAGCCGCCATAGCAGACAAGCGCGTGCAGGCGCTGGTAAAAGAGGCCGTGGATTTTTATAACCAGTTCTTTAACCCGGTCGAGCAGGTAAAGAACTTCGTACTGCTCCCGCAGCCCTGGACCATAGCCGGCGGCGAGCTTACGCCAACCCTCAAGCTCAAGCGAAAAGTAATATCAGATAAGTATAAAAGCCTGATTGCAGGCATGTACAGTTGAGGCAGTCGGCTTAGAAGGCCTGTAACATAACGGTGAAGCACCTACTACATGGCCTGGCCGTTCCACAAGCTAGCCGCCCCGATCAGGGCGGCCTCTTCGCCGAGCGTGGCTGTTTTAATGGGCAGCAGGCTCTGTTCCTGCGCCAGCCCCGCGCGCAGGGCCGGGGCAAACAGCGTGTAGGCTTTGCTGATGTTGCCTCCCAATACGATGACCTCAGGATCAGCCTCGCGGATAAAAGGGACTAAGAACGCAGCCAGGTTCGCGCCAAACTCCTGAAAAAGCTGCAGCACCCGGGGCTCCGCGGAAAGCAGGTCTACAATGGCTTTTACGTTTGCTTCCTGCCTGCCGGTAAGCGCATAGAACCGCTTCACGAACCACCGGGAGCTAAGGTATTCTTCGGCTATACTATCGTTAAAGGGCATTTTCCACAGATCGGCGTCTGCCGCCAGGCCATCCCGGTAGCTGGCCGTGCCGAGCCCTGTGCCCAAGGTAAGGCCTATTGCTCTGCTATACCCTTTCGCAGCGCCGCCAAACACTTCGCCCTGCAGAAAACAAGCCGCATCGTTCAGCAGCCGGATGCTGGCTTTAGGCAACTGGAGCTTTTCTGCCACCACGGCTATCACATCCTGCCCATACAGCGCATCATACTTCCCCTGCCCTTTCATGAGCGCAATACCATTTTCATAATCAAAGGGGCCTGGCATGGCTATTCCTATTTTTTCTACCACGGTGCCGCACTTGCCGCACGCTGCTTGCATGGCCCCGGCCCAGGCAGAAGTCACCGCTGGCATAGAGCCGCTGGCATCCAGGTGCTCCCGAACAATGGTGGCAGGTAAAAGTACCTGGGCTTCGAGGTCAACAACTGCGGCGGTTACATGGGTACCGCCTATGTCAACGCCCAATGTCAAGTGCTTACTCATAGTATAAGGTGTGGTCAGAACCGGTTTCTGGAGCTCAAATAACAAATACTTTGCGTGAAATAAAACGGTAGTTACCTACTAAAGGCACCCTTTGCCTATTTGGCATCATACCTGTAACACCAGGCACCCTGTTTACACAACTAACCATAATTTATAACTTTTCAAACATTCAAAAGTGAACACTCACTTATACATATAAAGTATATTTTAGATTTACGCACTATTCCAAAGCCAAGCCAGCACGGTATATCACAAATCCGCACCCACTTCTAACCCTTTAAGCAAACCGCCAATCCATACAATAATCATTAACTATAGAGACTAAACTTTATCAACTTCACAACTGTAAAATAAAATTGCGATCATTTTTACAACACCCATCTATTGCATATCATTATTATTTATCCTAATTTAGGGATTCCCCGCATCAACAAAACCTTATCACATCTTTAAACCGAGCAGTATGACACATCAAGATACCATGCACAAAAGTTTGTACAGAACCGAGTTTGAGCACGACGCATGCGGCGTAGGCTGTGTCGTAAATCTTGATGGGAAAAAGTCTCACAGCATCGTGAAAGATGCGCTGACCATGCTCACAAACATGGAGCACCGGGGAGCCACCGGCAGCGACCCGAAAACCGGCGACGGGGCCGGCATACTGGTGCAACTCCCCCACAGTTTTCTAAAGAAGCAGCTCCGCGAGTTCGCCGTCCGGCTACCAAAAGAAGGGGGCTACGGCGTGGGCATGGTGTTCTTCCCGACAGTATATGAGGTGCGGGACAAATGCCGGCAGATCATGAACCAGTGCATCCGGCAGATGGGCTTTACCCTGCTTGGCTACCGCCTGGTGCCGGTAAACGGACGCGTGCCAGGGCACGAGGCCAAGGCTGTGGAGCCATACATAGAACAGGTGTTTGTGCAGCCCTCTGATGCAAGTATAAACGAAGGGGAATTGGAGCGGAAGCTATTTGTGCTGCGCAGCCTCATCACCCACGAGATCAACAAAAACGTGCGTGGCGAGAACGGCACGTTCTTCATAGCCAGCTTCTCCTCCCGCACGATTATCTACAAAGGGCAACTCAAAACCGACCAGGTGGAAAAGTATTACCACGACCTGCGACACCCGGAGTTTAAGTCGGCGCTGGCGGTGGTGCACTCCCGCTTCTCCACCAACACGTTCCCCAATTGGAAGCTGGCACAGCCTTTCCGCTTTATCGCCCACAACGGCGAGATAAACACCATACGCGGCAACCTGAACAAGATGAAGTCGAAGGAGGCGCTGATGTCCTCCCCGCTGTTCACGGAGGAGGAACTGAAGTGGCTACTGCCTATCACAAACCCGGCCAACTCCGACTCCGCCAACCTGGATGCCATGGTGGAACTGCTGACGCTGGCGGGGCGACCCCTCCCCCACGTGATGATGATGCTGGTGCCCGAGGCCTGGCAGGACAATCCGTTTATGGACCCGTACCGCAAGGCCTTCTACAAATACCACGCAGCCCTGATGGAGCCCTGGGATGGCCCTGCGGCCCTTTTCTTTACAGACGGAAAACAGGTAGGCGCCACCCTGGACCGCAACGGCCTGCGCCCGGTTCGGTTTTGCGTCACAAAACAGGGACGGCTGGTGATGGCCTCTGAAGCAGGCGCCTTGCCCGTAAACCCTAAGGACGTGGTGCGCCGCGGACGCCTGCAGCCGGGCAAGATGCTGCTGGCCAACCTGGAGGAGAACAAGATCTATGAGGACGAGGAGATAAAGCAGCTGGTTTGCAACGACAAGCCATACTTTGAGTGGATACAGCAGAACCGCATTAAGCTGCACCAGCGCCCTGACCCATCATTCTGCCTGAGCACGGTATCGGCGGAAGAGCTGCGGCTGAAGCAGAAAGCCTATGGTTATACTTCGGAGGATCTGAAACTCATCCTACAGCCTATGGCAGTAACGGGGAAAGAGCCTCTGGGAAGTATGGGTTCTGATGCGCCGCTGGCGGTGCTGTCGCGGCAGAGCCAGCATGTGGCCAACTACTTTAAGCAGCATTTTGCGCAGGTCAGCAACCCACCCATCGACCCGATCCGCGAGCGCCTGGTGATGTCGCTGTTCACGCGCCTGGGCGAGTCGCTAAACGTGCTGGATGAGACACCGGCCCACACCCGCCAGGTACACATCTCGCACCCCGTGCTGAGCCACAGCGACTTTAACAAGATCATTAACCTGAAGTCTGAGGGCTTTGAGCACTATACAATAAACGCTACTTTTCCGACTACCGAAAAGGGCGCGCTGCAACAGGCGCTGGATGCCATCTGCGCCGTGGCAGAGGCCGCCGTGGGGGACGGAAAGAAGATCCTCATTATCTCGAACCGTGCCGTAGCGGCTACGCGGGCCGCCATACCTTCTCTGCTGGCCGTGGGCGCCATACACCACCACCTCATCCACAAGCGTATCCGCACCAAAGTCGGGTTAGTGGTAGAGGCCGGGGATGCCTGGGAAACGCACCATTTTGCCACCATTATCGGCTACGGGGCCAGCTGTGTGTACCCATACATGGTATATGATACCATCCAGCACCTGATGGAGCAGGAAAAACTGGATAACACGCATCCGTTCTCCTACTATGCCAATAACTTTATACATGCTGTCGGGAACGGCCTCCTGAAGATCCTTTCAAAAATGGGCATCAGCACGTTGCAGTCGTACCAGAGCGCGCAGATTTTTGAGTGCCTTGGTTTCGGGCAGGAAGTGATTCAGAAATGCTTTAAAGGTACCGTGAGCAGGCTGGAAGGACTGAACTTTGAGGACCTGGAGCAGGAGGCGCTCATCAAGCACCAATCCGCTTACCTGGGCGAGCAGCCCTTGCTGGAGACCGGCGGATTCTTCCAGTGGCGCCGCCGTGGCGAGGAACACCTGTTGCGCCCCGAGGTGATCCACTTGTTGCAGAAATCAACGAAACTAAACGATTACCGCCTGTACAAGGAATACAGCAAACTCCTGCGCGAGCACCAGCCATCGGCCATTACCGTGCGCCACCTGTTGGAGTTCCGCAAACGCCAGCCGGTGCCGCTGGAGGAGGTGGAGCCCATAGAAAGTATACTGAAGCGATTTGCCACGGGCGCCATGTCGTTTGGCTCCATCTCGCATGAGGCGCACAGCACCCTGGCCATTGCCATGAACCGCATCGGGGGCAAGAGCAACAGCGGCGAGGGCGGCGAAGACGAAGCGCGCTACATCCTGAAAGAAAACGGCGACTCCGAACGCTCCGCCATTAAGCAGGTGGCCTCCGGCCGATTTGGGGTAACGAGCCATTACCTGGCAAACGCCGATGAGATCCAGATTAAAATTGCGCAGGGGGCCAAGCCGGGTGAGGGCGGCCAGCTGCCGGGGCACAAGGTGGACGGTTGGATTGCCCGCGTACGCCACTCCACCCCAGGCGTTGGCTTAATCTCGCCGCCGCCGCACCACGACATTTATTCCATCGAGGACTTAAAACAGCTGATATACGACCTGAAGAACGCCAACCCCAACGCGCGCATTAACGTGAAGCTGGTGGCAGAGGCAGGCGTGGGCACGATTGCGGCAGGCGTGGCCAAGGCCAAGGCCGATGCCATTATGATCTCCGGCGCCGACGGCGGCACAGGCGCCAGCCCGCTAAGCTCTATCCGGCACACCGGTTTGCCCTGGGAGATTGGCCTGGCCGAGGCGCATCAGACGCTTGTAAAAAACAACCTGCGGAGCCGCGTGGTGCTGCAGACAGACGGTAAGCTGATGACAGGCTACGACCTGGCCATCGCCACGCTGCTAGGTGCCGAAGAGTATGGCGTAGCCACCGCCGCCCTGATTGCAGAAGGCTGCGTGATGATGCGAAAATGCCACCAAAATACCTGCCCCGTGGGCATCGCCACACAAAACCCGGAACTGCGCCAGCTCTTTACCGGCGACCCGGACTACGTGGTAAACCTCTTCCGCTTTATGGCCGAGGAACTGCGCGAGATCATGGCGATGCTGGGCTTTAGAAGTATAAACGAGATGGTGGGGCAGCCGCAGGTGCTCAAAGTGCGCAACGACCTGCACCACTGGAAGCTGAAGAACCTCAGTTTTGATCCTATCCTGCACCAGGAGGTGGTGCCAAACAACGTGGGCATCTATAACCAGATACACCAGGAGCACGAACTCGAAAACGTGCTGGACCAAAAGCTTATCCGCGACTTTCAAAAAGGTAAAAAGCCGAACCAGCCATACCGCATCATCAATGTGAACCGCTCAGTGGGTGCCATGCTTTCCTATGAGGTATCGGCCAAGTATGGCAAAGCGGGATTACCCGAAGATAGCTTCTACGCCACCTTCCACGGCTCTGCCGGCCAGACGTTTGGCGGCTTCCTGGCTCCTGGCCTTACCTTCCACCTTATCGGGGAGGCAAACGACTACCTGGGCAAGGGCCTGTCGGGCGGCAAGCTGATCCTGCAGCCCTTTGAAGGCTCCACCTATGCGGCCCACGAAAATATCATCACGGGCAATGTGGCCCTGTATGGCGCTACCTCGGGCAAGGTATACCTCAACGGTATGGCCGGTGAGCGCTTCTGTGTGCGAAACTCAGGGGCCGAGGCGGTGGTAGAGGGCATCGGCGACCACGGCTGTGAGTATATGACGGGCGGAAAGGTGCTGGTTTTAGGCAGCGTGGGGAAAAACTTTGCAGCAGGCATGAGCGGCGGCATGGCCTTTATTTACGACCCTGCCAACGCCTGCCCCGAACAGTGCAACCTGGATATGGTGGACCTGGAACAGCCAGACGGTGCAGACCTTGCCTGGATAGAGCAGAAACTGAAAGAGCACGCCGCCTATACCGGCAGCAAGCAGGCCCAGGAGCTGCTGCAGGGATGGCATGCCCACCAGAAGTTCTTCCGGAAAGTAATGCCGCACGACCTGAAGAAGGCCCTGCAAAAAAGAGATGGTGAAACAATAAAACTAACTGCCTAATGGGAAAAGCTGACGGATTCTTAAAGTATGAGCGTGAACTGCCCGCTACCCGCGACCCCAAAGAACGCATCCACGACTCAAACGAAATCTATACTTCCTTTCCGGAAGAAAAGACCCGCCAACAAGCCAGCCGGTGCATGGACTGCGGCGTGCCCTTTTGCCACAACGGCTGCCCCCTGGGCAACCAGATTCCGGATTTTAACGATGCCGTGTATGAGGGCGAGTGGGAGCGCGCGGCGCAGATCCTGTACAGCACCAACAACTTTCCGGAGTTTACCGGCCGCATTTGCCCCGCCCCCTGCGAGTCGAGCTGCGTACTGTCGATCAACAAACCGGCGGTAGCCATTGAGCATATTGAGAAAACTATAGCCGAGAAATCTTTTGAGCTGGGGCTGGTAAAGCCAAACCCACCGAAGCACCGCACAGGCAAGCGCGTGGCCATCGTGGGCTCCGGACCGGCCGGGCTGGCTGCCGCGGCACAGCTCAACCAGGCAGGGCACGAGGTGCACATTTACGAGAAAGATGATAAGGCAGGTGGGCTGCTGCGGTACGGCATTCCGGATTTTAAGCTGGAGAAGTGGACAATTGACCGCCGCCTGGCGCTGCTGGAGGCAGAGGGTATTCAGTTTAAGCTGAATAAGGAGATCGGAAAAGACATTACGCTAAAGAAACTGCACCGCAAGTATGACGCTGTGCTGCTAACCATTGGCTCCAGCAAACCCCGTGTGCTCAACATACCAGGCAACCACCTGAAGGGCATCCACTTTGCCATGGATTACCTGACGCTGCACAACCGGCGGGTAGCCGGCGAAGCCATGCCTGATGAAAAGGACATACTTGCCAACGACAAGCACGTGCTGGTGATTGGCGGCGGCGATACCGGTTCCGACTGCGTGGGCACGGCCAACCGCCAGTTTGCCAAGTCCATTACACAGCTGCAGTACCGCCAGATGCCATCCAGTACCCGCGCTACGGACAACCCCTGGCCTGAAACACCCATGATGTATACTTCCTCCAGCTCGCATGAGGAAGGCTGCGAGCGTAGCTGGGGCTGGCTCACTAAAGAGTTTGTGGCAGATGAGAACGGCTTTGTGAAAGGGCTGAAAGTAGTGGAGCTGGCGTGGAAGAGCGGCAGCGAGTATACCGAGAAGCCCGGCAGCGAAAAGCTTCTCCCCTGCGACCTGGCCCTGGTAGCCATAGGGTATGAGCGCCCTATGCACGAGGCCTTCAGCGCCAGCTACACGTTTGATACCGACAAGCGCGGCAACTTTAAGCTGCAGGAATGGCAGACCTCCGTGCCCGGGATTTTCGCTGCCGGAGACGCCTGCCGTGGACAGTCGTTGGTGGTTTGGGCCATTTCAGACGGGCGCGAGTCAGCCCGGGCTATCGACACCTACCTGATGGGTAAGTCTGATTTGCCTTCCAAAGGAGTCTCGCAGTTGGTGCTGGAGGGGTAGGCCATTCTTCACCATACTTTCATTTCCTTTTGTCATCTCGAACGCAGTGAGAGATCTATCTGGAATTCTAAATAGATCTCTCACTGCGTTCGAGATGACATTCCCTATACTTACTCATCCTGCACTTCCAGATTCAGGAACTTCCAAAATGGGTTAAATTTATTGATGAGAGCCTCCTTCTTACTCCTGCTCCATCCCTTAATTTCCTTCTCCCGCGCAATGGCATGCCCTACCTGTGTATGACGCTCGTAATAAACGAGGTTATAGCAAAAGTATTTACCCGCAAATGAAGCAGGGTTGCCAGAATTCAAGAAATGCTCCTTTAGCCTACGGGGCAAATCATTGGTAACTCCTGTGTAAAGTGTAGTTCTTTTCGGGTTGGTCGTGATGTAGACGAAATAGTTATGCGAGCCCATAATTGTTAAGCTACGCTAATGGGTGCAGGGTAGTTAATACACTTTCTGTTATCCCAAATGCTGTCATCTCAAACGAAGTGAGAGATCTATACAAAATTCCCGATAGATCCCTCCTTGCGTTCGGGAAGACAGCATGGGGAAAGTATAACTTCTGAGCTGACCTCAACAGCCATTTATACTTTCTCAAAAACAATCCCGAACTTTGGGAGGTGATACCGACCTCTGATATATTGCCCCTACTCCCTGACCTGCCCGTGAAAGAGGCTTTGCCCCAGCTGCTGCAGGAACTGGAAACCCATAACCGCGCCGTGCTGGAAGCGCCTCCGGGAGCCGGTAAAACTACACTCGTTCCGCTGGCCCTGCTGCAGGCTGCCTGGCGACACGACGGGAAAATCCTGGTGCTGGAGCCGCGCCGCCTGGCCACCAGGGCCGCCGCCGAGCGCATGGCCGAGCTGCTGGGTGAGCCTGTGGGGCAAACAGTGGGCTATTGGGTACGGATGGATCATGTGGTATCCAAAAATACGCGCGTGGAGGTAGTGACCGAGGGTATCCTGACCCGCATGCTGCAGGAGGACCCGGCGCTGGAAGGGGTCGCCGCCATCATCTTTGATGAATACCACGAACGTAACCTGCAGGCCGACCTGGGGCTGGCGCTGGCGCTGGATGCCCAAAACGTGCTTCGCCCGGACCTGCGCATCCTAGTGATGTCGGCAACCCTTGATGCCGCCACTATCAGCAATTGGCTGCAAGCGCCGGTGGTCCGTAGCCAGGGGCGCCTGTTTCCGGTGCAAACCCACTACCTTAGCCCTGCCGAGGTGGCCGCTGCTGGCAACTACCCTGCCCAGCGCATGACGGCCCTGGTGCCGAAGGCCATCCGCAAAGCCTTAACAGAGGAAGCAGAAGGCGACATACTTGTTTTCCTGCCGGGCATGGGGGAAATACGGAAAGTGGCGCAACAGCTGGAGAACAAATTGGCGGATAATATAGCGCTGCACGTGCTGCACGGCGACTTGCCACTCTCCAAACAGATTGCCGCCATACAGCCTTCCGCCAACAAAAGAAAAGTAGTGCTGGCCACCAGCATCGCCGATACCAGCCTGACCATCGAAGGCGTTCGGATTGTGATAGACGGGGGATTCTCACGCGTACCCCGGTTTGTGCCCCGCACGGGCCTCACCACCCTTGTTACCGTTCCTGTGTCGCAGGCCAGCGCGGATCAACGGCGCGGCCGCGCCGGCCGCTTGGGTCCGGGCATCTGCTACAGGCTTTGGTCTGAAGCAGACCAGTTGCAGCTGCCCCCGCGCCAGGCCCCCGAGATCTTCGACGCCGACCTGACCGGGCTGGTGCTGGAGCTGGCACTTTGGGGCATCAAGAATCCTGAGGACCTGCACTGGCTCGATACCCCTCCGGCTGCGGCAGCTGCGCTGGCCCGAGACCTTCTTCTGCGCCTGCAGGCGATCGACAGCGCCGGCAACCCCACGGCACATGGCAAAGCGCTGGCCTCGCTGGGCATACATCCGCGGCTGGGGCACCTGGTGGTGCGCGGCCATGAACTGGGGCAGGGCAGCACGGCCTGCGCCCTGGCGGCCCTCCTGGCAGAGCGCGATATCCTGAAGCCGGTGCAACTAACCTGGGGCGACGGCTTGCCTGACCTGCCCCTGCGCCTGGAGATGCTGGCGGGGCAACGTCCTCCCACTCCCGGCTATACGACCGATGAAAACGCCCTGCGGCGGGTAAAAGAGCATGCCCAGCACCTGCGGCAGCGCCTACGAGAACCAGGCAAACACATACAACCCGACCTGGCGGGGCTGCTAACAGCCCTCGCCTACCCCGACCGCCTGGCACAGCGCGAGGCTTCGGGGCGGGTGCGGCTGGTAAGCGGGCAACGCGCCAGTTTGCCTACCGAGCTGCTCGGAGAGGCGGAGTTCTACAGCATCGCCCACCTCGACTTAGGAAAGCAACCCCGCATCCTGCTGGCTGCCCCTCTCTCTAAAACAGAGCTGCTGGAGCATTTTGAGGACCAAGCCGAGACACTGCAGGAGGTGCGCTGGGAGGAGGCGTCGCAGCAGGTGAGAGCCCGCACCCTAAAGCGGCTGGGCGCCCTGGTGCTGCACGAGGCTCCTGTTGCCAAACCCGACCCAGACTTGGTGGCGCAGGCACTGCTGCAGGCTCTACAGGAGAAAGGAATAGAGCGCCTGCCCTGGACGGAGGAGGCCTTGCGCACACGCCAGCGGTTAGCCTTCCTGCACCATCTCTCGCCCGCTGAATGGCCAAGTATGGCAGATGAAGCCCTGGCACAAAGTATGGACGAGTGGCTGGCGCCGCACCTGTTCGGCCTGCGCTCGCTGGACCAGGTGGCGCGGCTGGATTTTAAGGAGCTACTGCTGTCGCAGCTGAGCTGGGAGCAACGGCAGGAAATGGACCGGCTCGCCCCTACCCATCTGCAGGTGCCGAGCGGCTCCCGCATTGCCCTAGATTATGCCGATGCCGCCGCGCCTGTGCTGGCCGTGCGCCTGCAGGAAGTGTTCGGGTTGCTGGACACACCGCACATCGGGGGCGGCAAAGTACCGCTGCTGCTGCACCTGCTCTCCCCGGCCTCTCGCCCGGTACAGGTAACCCGTGACCTGCGCAGCTTCTGGCACAACGGCTACTTTGAGGTGCGTAAGGATTTGCGCGGTCGTTACCCCAAACACCACTGGCCGGAGGACCCGCTTTCTGCGCCGCCTACACGCGGCACCAAAAAGCGGCCACAGTAGCCGGAGAAGCTTTATTTGTATAGTTCTGTTCGTGCGGTATACAGGCGCGGCCAGCCTCCCAGGTGGGTACTTATATTAAAAACGGACTTAAAATTGGAATTCGTTTTAAATTTTCCCATATTAGATTGACTTTAGCCATAAGTATATGGCTTTTTCTGAATCTCACCTTAAACGAACGAAGCTTATGAAAATTCAACCCCTTTACGTAAGCGCCCTGACGCTATTTATGAGTTCTCTACTGGTCTCCCCTTTAGAGCTATCGGCCCAAAACCACGAAAGCATAGAAGTGGCACCGACCAACGGCAATGGCTCCGGGGTGATACACAACAAATCATACCGCTATCCGGAGTTTATAGAGGGAAAAGTGACATTTAAGAACGGCACAACTACGACAGCCAACCTGAACTACAACGTTTTCTCGGGTGAGGTGGAGTTTGTGAAAGGCAAGGATACTTTGGCGGTGGATAACCTGTTTACCATCGCTTCCATCTCCATCGGCGACGACCTGTACTTCTACGACGAGGATAGCAAAAGCCTGCTGCAGCAACTGGAGAAGTATAAATCTGCGAAGCTCCTTGTGAAGGAGAAGTATGAGGTGGCTGATATTAAAAGCAAGGGCGCCCTGGGCTCCACGCCAAGCTCAATTGCGGCCACCAGCGCCACCCAGTATACTGATAAGTCGCAGACGTACAACCTCAAGTCTGCTGACAATTACAAGTTCAAGGTGAAGACCTCGTACTACCTGGCTGACCTGAACGACCACTACTATGAGGCCAGCAAGCGCAATATCTTTAAGCTATACCCGCACGCCAAAAGCGCTGCGAACCAGTACATCAAGGCTAACAAAGTAAACTTTGAGAACCAAGACGAGCTGAGAGCGCTGATACAGTACATCGAAAGCTTGAAAAACTAACGATTCCCATACTTTTCTGCACGGGCTTATACTTCAGGCGCGTGCAGAAAAGTATACTTCCTCCCCGCATAAACAATACTTCTCCGCTGCCCCTCCTCTCTCCGGGCTTTGCCCAAACCACCCGATTTATTGCGCCAATCCCGAAAATTTCCCTTAATTTTAGGGACGGCTTCCTCTTTCCGGGGCAAAGTATAGTCTATCACAGAAAAAACTAACAGCTTTCTCTCCCTTATGGAAAACATTATCAGCTCGGTAAACGACATCGTCTGGAGCAACGCACTTATCATACTTTGCCTTGGCGCGGGTATCTATTTCTCATTCGTCACCAAGTTTCTGCAGGTGCGCTACCTCCGCGAGATGGTTAACTTGCTGTTCAAGGGAGAGTCGTCCCAGAAGGGCATCAGTTCGTTTCAGGCGTTTACGGTGGCCATTGCCGGCCGCGTGGGCACCGGCAACATTGCAGGTGTGGCTACGGCCATTGCCATGGGCGGCCCCGGCGCTATTTTCTGGATGTGGGCTATTGCCTTTCTGGGGAGTGCCTCGGCGTTTATAGAAGCCACGCTGGGCCAGATCTACAAGCAGGTAAAAGACGGGCAGTACCGTGGCGGGCCAGCTTATTACATCGAGAAAGGACTGGGGATGAAGTGGTACGCCGTGCTTTTTGCCGTTGCCACCATCATAAGCATGGCTCTGTTCCTGCCGGGCGTGCAGAGCAACAGCATCGCCTCCGGCATCAGCAATGCGTTTGAGGTTCCGGTGGAGTATACCGGCGGACTTGTTACCCTGCTGCTTGCCCTCATTATCATCGGCGGTGTGAAGCGCATCGGTAAGGTGGCCGAAGTCGTGGTGCCGTTCATGGCAGGTGCCTATATCCTGATGTCGGTGGTGATCATCTTTATGAATATTTCGGAGGTGCCCGCCATCCTGAACCTGATCTTTAGTTCTGCTTTTGATATTGAGCCCGCATTTGCCGGTATTTTCGGTATGGCTATCTCCTGGGGCGTGAAGCGCGGCATTTATTCCAACGAGGCGGGCCAGGGCACTGCCCCACACGCTGCGGCGGCGGCAGAGGTAAGCCATCCGGCCAAGCAGGGACTGGTGCAGGCGTTCTCGGTTTACGTGGATACGCTTTTTGTTTGCACCGCCACCGCCTTTATGATCCTGTTTACCGGGCAGTATAATGTGGTGAACCCGGAAGGAGGCTTTATTGTAGAGAACATCCCGGGCGTAACTTTCGGGCCGGAGTTTACGCAGGCAGCCGTCAACACGCACTTCCCAACCCTGGGAAGCGGGTTTGTAGCGGTTTCGCTGTTCTTCTTCGCCTTTACCACCATCATGGCCTACTACTACATCGCTGAGACAAACCTGAGCTATCTGAACACCAAAGGCAACAAATGGGCGATCTGGGTACTGCGTTTTCTGCTGCTCGGAGCCACGTTTTACGGTTCTGTTAAAACCGCTGAGTCGGCCTGGATGCTGGGTGATATTGGCGTGGGTGTGATGGCCTGGCTGAACGTTGTCGCCATTATCCTGCTTCATAAGCCTGCCCTGCGCGCCCTAAAAGACTACCAGGCCCAAAAAGACGCCGGCTTAGACCCTGTGTTCGACGCGAAAAAACTGGGGATTGAAAACGCCGACGTGTGGGACAAGAAGATGCAGGATCGAAAAGATGCGCAGGAGGACAAGGAACTGCAGACAGCTTAACCTACTGGATTTATACTTTGCTTCGCGCAAAGCACTCAACGAGACGCAGGCCCTGCGTCTCGTTTTTTTATACTTGTAGCCAGTGTTTTTCATCTCTCACAACTTTGGCGCTACCTCCTGCCGTCGCTTGCGTAAGCAGCTAAAAAACGATCAAAGGCTATGGATCAGGACAAAGCGCTTCGCGACCATTTGGTAAAGTTAATTCGGGGCAGTCAGGCTTTTCAGCCGGTGGGTACGCTGCTGCAGGGCCTTACGGCTGAAACCGCAGGCAAAACCATCCCGCATCTGCCTTACACCATCTGGCAGCTCGTGGACCACATGCGCTTTACTGTAGAGGATATTCTGGAGTTTGTTCACAACCCCAAGTATAAAGAACCGAACTGGCCCGACGATTACTGGCCTACCACCAAGGCTCCTGCCAGCCAGCAAGCGCTGGATAAAAGCATACAGGCGCTGCACAAAAGTATGGAAGAAATGGTGCAGCTGGTGCAGGACCCGGCTCATGACCTGTACAAGCCTATCCCCCACGGCGACGGCCAAACCCTCCTCCGCGAAGCCATACTTGTAGGCGAGCACACCGCTTACCACCTCGGCCAGGTGGTGCTGATGAGAAGGTTGTTGGGGGATTGGGAAAGCTAAGGATTTAGAGGGTTCTGAAGTTACTTTTACGGCCGCTGTTTTCTGCAGACTAATTGTCTCTTTCTGGCACAGGTTGAATGTTCCGGAGTATTTCGGGGCGTCCGCTTGTGCCTCACTATGCCGCTTTCTGTAACTGGAGCCAAGCTATTCTTTCTGTCTCCCGTTCATCCTCAGTCTTACATACCTATCGTTGCAGTTCATATTTGGCTCCCTCCGAGGCCGGGAGGCCTCGCCTTCCCGCATCGCGCTGTCTACATTTCCTTTGCTCCTGCGTCGCAATGCCTTCGGCACCGGAAATCTAGAAGGCGCTCTTTTTCGAGGGCCCCTACCCCCACGGAAAGACTGGGATCTGTTTTCGATAGCATACGCCTTTCGCGCAGATCCACTTCGAAGTGTGACAGGGGGATGACCCTGAATAGCCCAAGCAACAAAGCTTCTTCCTCTGAAGTGGTAGCTACCGAATTCCCCTCCTTAGCTAAGGAGGGGCAGGGGTGGTTGGGCCCGGTCCTGCATAAAACACCCTCCCCTGTTTTTAAGGGAGGGCTGGGGTGGGGTAAATTCGCCTCCTCGGAGGGGTTAGGGGTGGGTTTTACACCTGCCGGGACATATCCAGACGTAGCCGCGTAAACCCTTGACCATCGAATTTATACTTCCGCAAGCTGAAAGCTTGCCTCATGCAAGGCCACAAGATGCCATGTTGCGGCAGGAATATAATGTATCCCAACCCTGGCTACAGAGGGGTCTTCATGACCCGCGTGCGTGTGATACCAGCAGCTATTGCTCCGTAGCTAGCCAGACGCTCGCGGGAGCTGCGCACACCGCGAGGTCTAAATAACCTCCCAATCCCTCTAATCCTTTTAATCTCCTTAATCACCGGTCCCACTCCACCTCCGGAAACACCACCTCCAGCTGCCGTTTGATCACGCGGTAATTGCCTTTCCAGAAACTTGCCAGATCGGATACTGTCGTAATCGGCTTGAGCTCCGGGGTTAGCAAGGCCAGCTCTACCGTCATCTCGCCTTCATCTACTGTCGGGCTCTCCTCCCATGCCAGCACATCCTGCAAACGTATCTCCAGCTTTGGCTGTGCGCCATCGGGTTTATACGCCAGTTCTATACCTGATCCATCGGGCAACTTTATACTTTGTGGGGCCAGCACGTCCAGCCTCGCCCGCTGCGTCTCGTTCAGGTACTTCTTTTCCAGTATCGGCAGTAGCTCCAGTTCCATCAAGTCGTCGGGATGCTCGATGTCGTAGAGGTAGGGCTTGAGCCATTCCAGGTTGGTTAGGAGCAGGGTGCTGGTGCTGACGTCGGGCCAGGACTCGGAGGGGCGCCATTTACGCAGGCTCATCACGCGGTTCTGCCATTGCGTTAGCTCGTGGTTGAAGTCCAGCAGGTGCTTTCCTTCTACTTTAATGGCCTCCGACATAGCCGGTACGCGGTGCTTCTCGTCGGGCGCGGGCAGCGGCTTGCTTTGCAAAACGATACTGCCAATGCGGGTATCCAGCGAGGCGGTCAATTCGCCGTCGTTTACATCCCAATGGTATACTTCCTGCTGCTTTAACAGCGGAGCCAGGTCTCTCGGGTTGAGCGGTGAGGCCAGGAAAATGCGGCCCGGGTTGTCGCCGGTGCCGGCGTGCAGGTGCGCCACGGACAGCCAGGGCTCGTGCGCCAGGTCGTCTCTATGACCCGCAGAGGCATACTGCCCGCTGGCCAGCTGGAACTGCGCGTTGTTGCCGGGGCGGGCGTAGGCAATGCGCTCGGGGTAGCAATGCGCCAGCAGCACACCGGTTTCATACTCGTCAAAAGTGCCGTTTTCAGGCTCCACGCTGAACAGCTGGCGGTACGAGCGGGCAATCTTCTCTATCTTGCCGAAACGCTTGCCCTGCCCCTGCTCGGCTCTATACCTGCGCAGCGCTTCTATTCTTAAATTAATGTCTATGCCGACGTTGCGGTCTAGCGGGTCGCGCTCTTCCAGTACGGCGGCAATATCGCTTGCCAGTGGCACCTGGTCTGTTTCCTCGGCTTTGAGCAGCATGTGCGCGATACGCGGGTGGCATGGCAGGCGGTGCATGCTTTTGCCGTGCTCGGTAATGCGGCCATGCTCCAGCGCCTGCAACTGGTGCAGCATGTCGGTGGCCGATTGCAGGGCGGCGCGCGGCGGCGGGTTCAGCCAGGTAAGGCCCCGGATATCGGTAATGCCCCATTGCGCCATGTCCAGCACCAGCGAGGCCAGGTCTACTTCCAGGATCTCGGGGGTGCGGTGCGGGGCCATGCGCTCCTGCGTGGCTTTGCTCCACATGCGGTAAGCCGTACCCAGACCCAAACGCCCTGCCCTGCCGGCACGCTGATCGGCGGCGTCCTTGGAGATGCGTGCGGTTTCGAGGCGCGACAAACCGGACTTCGGATCGAAGCGGGAGGTTTTGCCGAAGCCCGTATCCACCACCACCGAAATGCCTTCTATGGTTAAGCTGGTCTCGGCGATGCTGGTGGCCAGCACCACTTTGCGCCTGCCCTGGCGGTCGGGCATGATGGCGGCGTACTGCTTGCCGAAGGGCAGCATACCGAACAGCGGGTGTATCTGCACGCCGCGCATTTGCTTGCGAAGTAGGATTTCTACTTTCCGGATGTCGTTTTCGCCGGGCAGGAACACAAGGATATCCCCTTCCTGCTCTTTGGCGGCCTGCTGCACTACTTTGGCCGTCATTTCGGGCAGCATGCGGTCGTCGGCATCGCCGGTGTAAATGGTTTCGATGGGGTACTGCCGCCCCATACTTTGCGCCACGGGGGCCTGCAGCAGTTTGGTAAGCTGGGGCATATCCAGGGTGGCCGACATCACCATAATGCGCAGGTCCGGGCGAAGCGTGTGCTGCGCCTCCCGGCTCAGGGCCATGGCCACGTCGGCGTGGATGCTGCGCTCATGAAACTCGTCAAAGATCACGATGCCGATGCCTGCCAGCGCGCGGTCGCTGTGGATCATGCGGGTGAGGATGCCTTCGGTTACGACCTCGATGCGGGTTCGCTCGGAGATGCGCGTCTCGAAACGGATGCGGTAGCCGACGGTCTGGCCTACCTCCTCGCCCAGCAGCTGCGCCAGGCGCTCGGCAATGGTTTTGGCCGCCAGGCGCCGGGGCTCCAGCATGATGATCTTCTGATCTTTCAGCCAGGCCTCGCCCAGCAAAGCCAGCGGCAGCAAGGTGCTTTTACCGGCCCCGGGAGGGGCGTTTACGATCAGCGTGTTCTGGGCCGCCAGGTGCTCCCTAACGGCTGGTATGATTTCCGGAACGGGTAAGTCTATGGTAAATGGGTTGAAGGGCAAGGGGAATATATAATAAAGCTCAAGAATAAATTACTTACAAAGTTACACAATGAATGTAATACTTCTTTGAATGACAAAAGACCGTACTGAATAACGCCCCAAACCATTCAACAACAAAAAATTTCCCTTTATATTAAATAACTCATATATTGCCCTTACATCTTATAATTATTAAGATAAGAAGCTTGTAATATAGAATGAGTAGAGGTTTAACAGATTTTTCTGCCCAAGAACCATCATTAGGATACTATTACCAACTGAGGTTTAGTCTTTATTTGCTGCTAAGCAACAGAGAAAAAATAAATCCTATTATTAGAATTGAAAATTTAGATGATGTAGAGATAGTAGATATCAACTCAGTAAACCTCTATCAGACCAAACTTCATATAAATAGCATTGCCAACTTGTCAAACTTAAGCTCTGACTTTTGGAAAACTATTAGGGTATGGTCTGAAAACATTGCTAACGGGTTGGTTGATGTAGACAACACAATATTCACATTAGTTACAACAGCAAAAATTTCTGAAGAGTCATTCCTTGAAAATCTAAGAAGTGATGGTGAACGTAATTCTAACACAATTAGAGATGCAATGTTGGAAGCTATTAGTCAGTCTACTAGCCAAACTAATGCTAAAGGATACGCAGCATTTCTTGCTTTAACTTCAGATCAACAAACTAAGTTGATAAATAATATTTATATTATAGATTCTGCAATTTCTATTGAAACTGCTTTAGAATCAATCAAGCTAGAATTAAAATATGCGACGGTTCCACAAAAACTTGACTCAATGATAGAAAGGATTGAAGGTTGGTGGTTTCAAAAGTGTATACATCTGCTAACAAATAATATAGATCATATTGCTGGCAAAGAACTGCAACTAAAAATTGATGACATAAGGGACTCATTTCAATCTGATAATCTACCTGATGATTTTTCAGATCCTCTGAGTATAGAGGAGGAGGCTATTGAGAATTATGAACATCGAGTTTTTATCAAGCAACTAAAAGCAATTGCTATCAAATCTAATCAACTCAAAAATGCTATAAATGATTTTAGAAGAGCTTATGAGCAACGATCTAGATGGATCAGAGAAGAGTTAATAAATCCATCTGAGGAAGATTTATACGAAAGCAGGTTATATGATCACTGGAATAATATTTTTTCAGCAATGAAAGATGACTGCGATGGATTTACAGAAGAACAGTTGGTAAGTATTGGTAAAGATTTTTACCGGAAATATTATGTGGATAGTGTTCCTTCAATCAAAATTAGAGAAAAGTTCCAGTCAGAATATATGACTCGAGGTAGTTGTCAGATCTTAGCTGATAGAAAGAAAATAGGTTGGCATCCTAATTTTGATGAAATATGTTAGATCAACTTAGAGCTTGGCAAGACCGATCCGTAATAACAGCTAATCTTCTTAATCCTGCTTTTTGCGGAGAAGTATTACGAAGAACAATCGAAAGCTATAACCTTAAAAGTTCTAATAAATTTCCTTTCGCACTTGCTTATTTAATTTTGCCGCTAGTCCTTCATAAAGGTACGAGAGAAAAAATGCCCCTCCGATCTACTACTTACTTTCACTCATGGGTTGAGGAAAATGAGCACCTGCTTTTAGAGTTCCCGCAGAGATTGATCAGTTTAAAACCATACACTAAGGAAGCCTTAATGTTCTTACTGAATCACGGTTCAGCTGCAATTAATGATAATGGTAGTATAGAAGTAGCTCCATATCGCAGAAAATCTCTTACTGGGAGTGGTACAGAGGAAGTAAAAGAAATATTTCGCAAGGCGGAGCTTTTAGGTAAGTGGATGAGCCTTACGGGAAATCAGCAGACCATATTCATGTTTTTAAAAATCAGACCTTAGCATGCAGATAAAGAATATTATTCTATATAAAAATAAAACTCAAATACGAGTTTTACCTTTTGACTTAGGTACTGTAAATATCATCACTGGTGAATCAAAATCTGGCAAAACTGCTCTAATCGATATTGTAGACTACTGCTTGGGAAGCAGAGACTGTAAGATTGCAGAGGGTGTTATAAAAGATAATGTCTATTGGTTTGCAATAACTATAGTATTCAATCAAAATGAAGAATACTTTATTGCTAGACAAAACCCAAATACTAAAGGAATACAATCAATTTCTGAGATATACATTGAAGGAGGTCATTTTGAAAGTCCTCCTGACTTTGATCAAATCATTCCGAATTCAAACATCGGCTACTTAAAGGATTTTTTATCTAGAAAGCTGAGTATTGCAGAGAACTTACAAATTGCGGAAGGTAATACTAGAGATCCTTTAGAAGTTAATTTCAAACATGCTCGTATTTTTTGCTATCAACCTCAGGGTTTAATTGCTCAAAGAGACTATTTATTTTACAATCAAACAGAACCATTTGTTCCTCAAGCGATTAAAGATAGCTTACCTTACTTCCTAGGAGCAATTAGAGAAGACAGCTTGAAAGTCGAACAAGAGATTAGTCAGAAAAGGAGAGAATTAAATAAGCTACTTAGGGAAAATGGCGAAGCAGAAAAAATTAAATCAGAAGGAGTTAGTAAAGCCTTTTCTCTTATTGAGGAAGCAAAAGCTATAGGTATTTTATCAGACAGCACAACGGCTGCATCAGTAGAAGAGTCATTAAAATTATTAATAAAACTTAAGGACTGGGATTCTAATCCTGTAAATATTGAAACAACTGGTGAAAATTCCGCATTAAAAGATTTAGTAAAAACAAGATCTGAGTTAAAGCATGATCTTGGGAAACTTGAAGACAACATTAGCGCTACAAGTAATTTTATCAAGAATAACTTCTCATATACAGAAGAAATAAGGCAGCAACAAATAAGATTAGAAAGTGTCAAATTATACAATGTAGCTAATGAAGGAGATAATCAACATTGCCCACTATGTGATAGTGAATTGAATGTTGAAATTCCTTCGATAGAAGCTATACACAAGTCTTTAGAATCTCTAAACAAAAACTTAGAATCCACAACCAAAGAAAGCCCTAGATTAAATGAATATTTGGCAAAACTAAATCAACAAAAAGAAATTCTTAAAACTGAAATAGAAAAGGCAGAGAAAAGCATCACAGCACTTTATAACCAACAAGAAAAAGCAAGAACCTTAAGAGACTTAAATATTCGAAGAGGCAAGGTAATTGGAAGAATTAGCCTTTTTCTTGAAAGCGTTGATTTTACAGAAGATAAAACTTTAAGTGCTAAAATAGAGAACTTAAAGCAGGAAATTAAATATTTGCAAGATCAAGTTGATAGAGAAACGAAGGAAGAGAATCTCATTTCTATCTTAAGCAAGATCAACTTACAAATGAGTAAATGGGTTAATAACCTAGATGTAGAGTATACTGACGTTTCAATTAGGTTTGATCTAAATAAGTTAACAATATTTGCTGATACAATCAATAAGGCTATTCCTTTACATCAAATGGGTAGTGGAGCTAATTGGGTTTCATATCATCTATTAATTCATTTTGCTTTACATCAGCATTTTATCCAAAGCCAAAGACCAGTACCTAGGTTTCTTATAATTGATCAGCCTTCACAAGTTTACTATCCACCAGAAAAAGATGAAGAATTAAAAGGAGAAATTAAGGAAAGTGCTGACGAGATTGCTGTAAGAAAAATGTTTGATTTTATTATTGAAACTACTTCAGCTTTATCACCAAATTTTCAGGTAATAATAACAGACCACGCTTATCTGAAGGGGGATAAATTCAGAAAACACGTAAAGGAAATTTGGCGGGATGGCAGGAAGCTTATACCGGAAGAATGGTATAAGTAAAATTACATGTGAAGGTTCAATAGATTCGCTACATTTTTACCTGTTGATTTAATCTTTAGATATTACTATTATTACTGCTGTGGACTTGTGGGTAACTCGA
>NZ_VFRQ01000015.1 GCF_006385705.1 Pontibacter mangrovi
ACTTATTAATTCTTACTTATTAATTCTTACTTATTAATTCTTACTTATTAATTCTTACTTATTAATTCTTACTTATTAATTCTTACTTATTAAATAATAAATATTATTTAAACTTCTTGAACCTTGCAGCAGCAATCCGAAGAAAAGAGCGAAGCGCCTTGACCAATTCTTTTTCTATGATACTAAACTCTATCATGTGTCTGTTAAAATCGGCAAGAAACTGCATGTTTATCATATTGTTTGCCTTCAGGTAATTGACATACCTGGCTACCTGATTGATATTGTTACCGACCCTGCTGATCTCTGGGCCGAGCCTATCCAACACCGCGATTAACTCTTTAGGATTAGCAATAAAATCGTCAGGCTGCGCCAGCGCCTTCTTCCGCAGGTAAACAGACAATGATTCATGCCCTGCAGCCGTCATCTCAGCCTCCAGTCGCCTGTATTCGCTATCGGAAAAGGTCAGCTTTACTTGCCTGGCTCTCTTTAATTCAGGCGATAGTTTTGGACGCCCTCCCTTTGCTTTCTTAATATCTTCCATACATTCTTTGCTCAATAAAAGACACGAGTTGCGAGTGGATTTCCCCCTTGCTGATAGCTACGCTGAAAGCAAGGCAAGAGGTTTTGAGGGACTCAAAACACATCTTGCAATACAAAGCCCACCACACACCAAAAGAAAGAATTCTAGGCAAATAATACAAGGAGAAGGGGCTAGGAAGGGATAGGATTCCAAAGATGGAGCATTGGTTAAGCTGGAAAGAAGCAGGGGTGCATGGATGATAACTACTCACTACAAGAAAAAGCACCAGGTGCTAAATTCAGCGGCAAAACACTTATTAACTATTGTATGTTATTTAAAATTTAATAAGCAATAATAATTATTATTTACGGCTATTAATATTTGTCATTTTAAGGCAAGCAGCTTAATAGCCAAGTTAATGGTTTGAGACGAAAAGCAGAAAGAGTCAGAGAAGGGTAGACAGGTCAATAGGGGAGAGGTAAGGTTCCAGAAGCCTTCGGCTCTTAAAAGCCCGCACGTGGCAAATACTACTATCGCTATTACATGAACTTATCCAAACCTCTGCAAAAAAATCACCCATGTAGTATAGGCATACCTTGTACTCTCCATCAAGGCGGTTTGAAAGAAACTGCCCCTCATCCCATACCGCCTGTGCCCTGTCATTAAGTGAAAGAATACTATTGAACTCATATAGATTCATAGGAGAACAAGCTAGAAGTTGATTAAAAGAATAGAAGGCAATGTAAAGCTTAGCATCTTGTGCTTTGTGAAGCTATCATTTAGTTATCCTTCAGCAGGTACCGATTTCTTGATCGTTTCGTGAAGTAAGGCAAAGAGCTTGATCGCATCTACATCCAGTAGTACCGCCAGGTCCAGCACCTCACTTACGCGGAAGGAACGGGGATCGTCAATCTTGTTTCGCAGTCGCTGGTTGTTTACACCTAGTGCTTTGGCCACGGGAGTATATGGCACGATATCAAACAGCTCAGAAAGGGAAGTCAGCTGCTCATTCTCGAGCATACGCTTACCTAACTCAAACTTAGGGCTCTTATCTTCAATTTGCATTGTCCTATAACTAACGAATACTAGTGGTTTATTTTAAGATAAAACATCTAAGGATAGATGCCTACAAATATATACGTAACATATACAATTTGATACTAAAAGTATTTGATAAGTTTATCGTCTATTCTTCTTGTACTTGTTCCTCAAGAGCAATAAAGACAACAGTAGTAGGAGGGAGGAAGATTTGATGTTTTTGCAAGCTACAAGTGCTTTCAGAAAGTAGCTGCAGTGTCCGTCAAGTCATTGATAAGATCGGAGCATTGGGGCACAGAAAAACAAGCATATTTAGATAGAGTAAAGGTACAGATTCTCTAAGCTGCTTTATGTTCAATAAAGATGAAAGAGTGCTATGCCATGTAGCTTACATCTGACGCCATGGTAGGGTAACTGAAAAGAAAGCTTTTCAGGTCTCTTGCCTTCATCCCTGCTTTCATAGCCAAAGCAAAAATATTGATCGTCTCCTCCGCGAGCGGACCCACCAAGTGCGCACCAAGTATGCTTCCGTCACTCTTACTAACCAGCACCTTATAGGCATAGGCAGGGGCGCGGTGCCTCCTCCCGTTAAACCACTTCCTGGCGTCCAGGGAGTTTACGCTGTAATCCAGCCCCTGTTCCTCCGCCTGCTTTTCAGTAAACCCCACCGATGCCAGTGACGGAATGGTGAAGACCACCGTGGGAATCTCCGGGTAGTTTACTTTTTTGCTGTTGCCCTTGATGATGTTCGCTGCCAGAAAGTGCCCCTCGTAGACAGCCACTGGCGTTAAGGGCAAGCCTTCTGTGTCGGCCACGTCTCCAGCCGCGTACACGCGGGGATTAGAGGTGCTTTGCAAGTACTCGTTCACCTCAATGCCCTTCCTGCCGTGCACTACATTACCCTTCTCCAGGTTCAGCTGGCCCACCTCCGGCACACGGCCAATGGTGCTTACCACCAGCCCTGTTTCAAGCGTTCCCCTGCCTGCCTCGCCTTCCAAACTGACTTCATACTCGCTGCCCTGCTGCGTGATGCGCTTTGCCTGGCAGTTAAGCCTTATGTCAATGCCTGCCTCTCTGGACACACGCACCAGCTCGTCCACCATGTCCTGCTCAAAGTGCTTCAGGGGGCGGGGGCCGTGCTCTATGATGGTGACGCTGGCCCCGGCGCGTGCGGCAAGGTGGGCAAACTCAAAAGAGATGTAGCCGCCGCCCAAAAAGGTGATGTGCTTTGGCAGTTGTGTAAGGTTGAAGAAATCGTCGCTGGTGATGGCATGCGCTGCCCCCGGCATGTCCAGCTCCCTTGGGCGTGCACCGGTAACCACCACTATCTTTTCAGCGGCAATAGCCTGCTGGCCAACCTGCAGGGTAGCTTCATCCAAAAAGGAGACAGGGGCATGGTAGGTGTCTATGCCTGCTTTCTCAAAACCCTTCTCCATGTTCTCCGGCACAGGGTCTGTGAAAGTGTCCTTGAAGGCCATCAGCTCGCCCCAGTCTATTTTCACCTCTCCGGAGAGGCCTTTGCCAAGATGCAACTGCACCTGCTCCTGCAGGCTGGCACCGTCAATGAGGACTTTTTTAGGGTCACAGCCCCGCAGAGCGCAGGTTCCTCCATAAGGACGGAGGTCGGAGATGGCGGTCTTCAGCCCAGCTTTCGCGCACTTTTTGGCCACAGCGGCACCGGCCATCCCGGCACCGATCACAAACACATCGTATTTCATAGCAAGTTCGTATTGTCAAGTATTATTTAAGTATTTGCTTAAATACTTTTATGTTTGTAATTTTGTTGTATAAATATTTGAAATGAGAGAAGATAAAACATGTATCCGGGTATATGCCGATGAGCACCGGCTGAAGCTGTGCGCTGAGAAGCTGGATTCTGCAGGGACCATGATTCAGACGCTGAGCCAGGTGCTGAGTCTGGCTGGCAGCGAGACGAGGCTGAGGATCCTCTACCTGCTGGAGGAGGAGGGGGAGCTGTGCGTGTGCGACCTAAGCGACGTGCTGCAGATGACCATGCCCGCCGTGTCGCAGCAGCTGCGCAAGCTTAAGGACGGCGGCATCATCCAGAGCAAAAAAGTGGGGCAAACGATCTTTTACTCCCTGAAGCAGGAACACCTGGAAATCGTAAAGCCCCTTTTCAAGCATATTAGCAGTAAGTTAGAACAAGCATAATCCCTATCATGAGAACATCCCCGACAAGACTGTTAGGAACCGGCCTGCTGACGGCCCTTCTTGCATCGCTCTGCTGCATCGCTCCCTTACTGGCCCTGGTAGGCGGCGTCACCGGTGCCATCTCCGCCTTTGGATGGGTGGAGCCTTTCAGGCCTTACCTGGCAGGCGTTACCGTGGCCGTGCTGGCTTTGGCCTGGTACCAGCGGCTAAAGGCAGGAAAATCAGCTGCTGCCTGTGCATGTGAGGGGGAGGCGAGCCCTACTTTTTGGAAATCAAACAAATTCCTGCTGGCCGTAAGCTGCGTGGCACTGCTCCTGCTGGCCTTCCCTGAGTATGCGGGAGCCTTCTACAGGCAACAACCCGTTGCCAAAGCTGCCAGCGTGCAGACGGACTTCACGCAGTCGGTAAAGCTGCAGGTTAAGGGCATGACCTGTACGGGCTGTGAGGCGCATGTGAACCAGGAAATAGGTAAGCTGGCAGGTGTCTTCAGCGTGAGCACCTCCTACGAGAAAGGCAATGCCATTATCAAATATGACAGCACAAAGGTAAAGCCCATGCAGATCCTGCAGGCGGCGAAGAAAACAGGCTACACTGTGGCCATAGAGGATAAGAAGCCATGATGGATAAGACGAAGACAGCCTCCGTGCTTACTTGCCCGGAGTGCGGGCACAGGAAAGAGGAGCAGATGCCAACGGATGCCTGCCAGTATTTCTACGAGTGCGAGCAATGCCGCACCGTACTGAAACCCAAGTCAGGAGACTGCTGCGTGTACTGCTCTTATGGCACAGTGGCGTGCCCGCCCATCCAGCAGAACAAGAGCTGCTGCTGACCTTTGCAGCCGATAGGTTCAAATAACACACCCCGGTGAGTTGCTTTCCGGTGGAGAAGCCGTAAACCCTGGCATTCCCAAAAAAGCCATATAATTCGCTCAATTTTTAGGCCTCTGTTCTGCCCAACCAAGGCACTTTCTCTCATAACTGCTTATATGTTAAAAAAGATAACTTCTAAGAAATATTAAATGTAGCAGCTCTAGAATTAGTAGTTACCTGAACACATCATTACACTTCACCTAAAGTTAATACACCAAAAGAACCCCGCCGAAGGCGGGTCGCCATGGCAGAATTTCGACTTTCAAATCTCCCCAGTTAACCCCATCAGTATTAAAATGAAAGATCTTGCCTGATGTTACCAGACAAGATCTTTCAAAGGACTATGCTGCCATAGTTGTTGCTTCTGCCCCCAGGTTACTATCTGCCTGTAGGTTCAGGATATAGCTGGCCGCTTTAAAAGCCTTTGTGCTTGCATAGATAATCATGGTCTTGTCATCTTTGAATTTCTTCGCCCATCCCTGCAGGTAGGCCACCGAGTTCTCAAAAACCTCCGCTTTGATACCTGCAAAGGCGTTGAGGAAACTTGCTCCCATCTCGGCTATCAGCTCCTCCTTAGAGTAATTTATGTCCCCAAACCGGGCCGCCTTCGCTTCATCGGCGAAACGGTTAAGCCTGGTTTGATGGCCTGTAGAGTGAATCAGTTCGTGAAACAAAGTCGCGTGATAAGCCTGAGAGGAAACAAAGCTGCTCAGCTCCGGCATCTGTACCGTATCATTAAAAGGCGCATAGTAGGCCTGGGAGCCGCCGTGCAGAACGTTCGGGCGTGGCATAGGGTATTGATCCACCACCTCCTGACAAGCCTCTATTACCTGCAGATCGGTACGCTCATGAACAGAAGGGAGGGTAAACTCTATTCCTTCCACCTGATCAATGTTAAATACAGTCCAAATAAAAGGGACAAACCTTCTCTGATACACCTCCTCTGTCTCTCCTGCAGTGCCATTACCCTCCCTAGTATCACTTTTGGCGTAAACTTTCCAGTAGATGATCTGCGTTCCTTTCTCTCCCTTCTTTACATATCCCCCCAGCTCTTTAGCCTGTTTATAGGTAAGAAAATAGGGCGTCCTAAAGCTTTTTTTATCAGTCAGGTAGTTCAGAAAGAAAGCATTGAAGCCTTCATAATAGCGGCCAGATACATAGTTTTTAGGCAATCCGTAAGATGTCCATGGCTTTCTCCAGAATACCTGGCCTTGTTCTAATTGCTCGATGACCTCATTTGTTACCTGATCTGCCAGTTGAATGAATTTTTGATAAGCGTTCATAACTTTTAGCTTTAGAAGGTTAAACAAAACTTATATCAATATATACGTAATGTATACATTTAGTTACATTTAGTATATTTAATTTATCCGCAAAATAGAGCTTTTATTTCCCCTTATGTTAGCGCTAAATTGCTTGTGTGGTATTGTAGAACAGGCATTACTACAGAAAGAAAAAAAGAAAACCCGCCGTCAGGCGGGCCGCTACGGTTGGTTTACAGCCGAGATTTGAAGGAGTAAGGGACTTTTATAAAAGTCCCTCGTCTGCAAAAGAATAATAACCCTCATTGGTAAGGATGATGTGATCCAGAACAGCAATATCAAGTAAGTTACCGCCCTCCTTCACCTTTTTAGTAAGGCTAATATCTGCACTGCTAGGCTTTAAGTTGCCCGATGGGTGATTATGAGCTAAAACGATCCCACTGGCATTGGCTTTGAGCGCAGCAACAAAGATAAGTTTGGGATCTGCCACCGTACCGGCCACGCCACCGGTAGAAACCTCAAATATTCCCAGCACTTTGTTTGCCCTGCTTAATAACATAACCTTAAATTGCTCGCGGAACTGTATGCTGCCCTCATCCCATAGCTGTAGGAAGAAAGTGTAACTGTCTTTAGAACTCGTAATCTGCGGGCGCTCGGAGGGCTTCACCTGGGGATGGTAGCTGAGCTTTACCTCTGCAATCTGGCTGACGGTTGTTGAAGTCTGTTCCATACACACAAAATTTAAAGGGGTTAATATAAAAGATATATTGATATATACGATGCGTATATAAAAAGTTACATTATGTATGTATTATTTTTATGCTTTTATCTTATTTTTCCCGGCCCTGTATAGGAATCTTTAGACTTCATAGCTAGTTATTAAAGCACTGGTCATATTTTAGCTGTTTTTGTGAAGAAGTTGTGTAATTTTCGCAGCGCAAGTCTCTTTCTCTTCCCTTTTGTTAAATCTTTATTGTTCACGAACCCCTCCGACATTTCAATTTACTATTTATAAGGAAGTATATAGAAGTATATATATTTAGTGGCAATACTTGAACGGCTGTACGGAATAGAGCCAATGGGGTGCATTGTGGGTGTGGCAATACTTGAATGACCTATTGCTACTGAGGCAATACTTGAACAGCTTTGGAGAAGCGTGGCAATACTTGAATGGCTTGAGGCAATACTTGAGTAGGTAAAACAGCTATTGTTGAGGGGAATAGCCAATTTGTGGCGATACTTGAACGACTTGAGACAATACTTGAATGGATTGTGGCAGTACTTGAACGGCTCCGGCTACTGAGGCAATACATGAACGGCTCTGACAGAGTGAGGCAATACTTGAATAGCAAATATCCTCTTGGCTCAAGAAGGCATCCATAAGGGAAAATATCGATGCGATACATTAAACCTGCCGCTTCATATGGCTTGCAGTAACGCAACCTGTCAAGAGACCCTCAGAAAGAACGCTTGTGGCATGCTGGAGACATCCGCTAGGAGTTTCTAGCTTTATTCAAGTGCCTTCGTTAAGTTTCTGTACAGTAGAGACAAATCGTTCCTGCGCATAATGTCGATCCTCTCCACATTGCACGTTATAGAAGAATTGGCTGCTCAGCTTGTCATACACTATTTCGGTGACTCTACCTTTTTGGTCACCTAATCCTGTGAACGTACCGCTTACTTCTACATCTTCTCCAAGTTTGTATTTTGCAAAAGTCATATCTCATCCATATATTAGATTGGCTCTTTATGTCTTGTATGCGTGGCAATACTTGAATAGCGTTCTAATTATCGTCGGAGAACAGACCTCCCCGAATAAGCTTTTTCGCCATTGCCAGTGTGATATCCTTGTTGTGCACCTTAAAGTATGCTTTACAAAGCTCATTTGCCTTGTGCGTCAGGTCTGCGTCCGAATTAGTCAGCCAACGCTGAAAAGTATCTTTCTCTCCTGTGATCTGGACATGATTCCCATATGTATGGTGGAAAAGATCCCGCATACGCTCCAGCAGAGCAATGTAAAAGTTATGATCCTCCTTCGCCTCCATCACCTCGTGGTATACGGAGAAGTCCAGACTAACCCAGTAGAGCTCTTGGTACTTTTTCGTTGGATCCCCCTGAACAAAGGTATAGTCGAAAGGCAGCTTTCCCTTCTCCCGAATGTAGTCCAGCACCCTCTTCACACTTTTCTTCTTGAACCGAGGTTCCTCTGACTCAATATGGGCAACCGAGGCCAACAGATCTATAGGCAACTTTGTGATGCGTTTACCCGAACTAAGCAGCTGGTGACGCGTCTTGTAAAGGAAAATGTACAGGCTCTTACGCCCGTCGCCGCCGCGCCCTTTTCCTACATGCTTGTAGCCGTTGGTGTCAATGGTATAGTACCTGCGAAAAAACCCTTCCATCAACTCATCCGATATTCGGACATCGTAAATCTTGATGGTGTTGGTATGTCTGTCGATACTAACCTTGATATCCTTGAGAATGGCAAAGTTCTTTAGCTCTATCACCTTATCCTGATGCTTATATTCGTAGGAGCGAGAGAAGATGATGTTATTGCTCAGCATGTGGAATAGGGCATAGTCAAAGGTTGTCTCAAACCTGTGACCGAAATATTCCGGCACTTCCGCTTTGGGGTTATTTTTGAACTTGGGGTGCACCTCACATAAGGTCTGCTTGTTACGCCCAGTCTCTTTGCAGAACTCTGAAAGCGTGAACCTCGTGAACCCGAAAAGATCCTTTTTCATCTTCCTCGAAATGAAGACGATGAAATCTTTCACAATACCGGCATCCTCATCAAAAGACTTCTCAATGTCTCTGATGTTATCGGCTACGCTCCTGTCAATCCTACTCAGGAAGTAGGTTGGATCGCTTAAAAAGGTCTCAGAGGGTTTGTTCTCGTGTTGCATAGATTACATATTTAAAGGCACATGCACGGAACGGTCGGTAGCCTCCTTCACAACCGCAGCAGATCCCAAAAGCAAGGCAACCTCATGCCCATCAAAGTTAATAAGAGTGGGCCTCCCTGAGGCCAGTGCCTGCCCCAGGCTCTCCTTTGATACAGGAGTGCTTAGTCTAAAATCCTTCTCATTCAGGAAGCCTCTTAGCCATTGGTACAGCTCTCCCTCGTCTTTACAGGAAACTGGGTTAATGATAATCCTCGGGTGACTTAGCTTTATAAAGCCTACAATGTACATAATATAATAGATTTATAGTGTCAATCTTTTTCAATGCGGACACTGTACCCAATTTTCTGGAGCGTTTCCTGAGCCTTGATAAGCCTGGCCAGGAAGGTTTGCCTATAGCTTCCCTTCCCACGGCCAACGCCTTCATCCAGCTCGGCCAACTTCTCCCAGGTTAGGTTTGTCTCCTTAAACATAGCCTTCACCTCTGCGCTGATGTGGGTCTTAGGATCACACGCTGCGCATGTCTCGCCTTGGTTGTTCTCACTCATAGTTTGAACCTGATAAATTGCTTATTTGATAACTCAACAGGCTCAAGGGCCTCCTTAAACAGCGGGTAAAAAGGGGAGGGACCTTTGTTTCCTGCAGCAAAAGAAGCTTGCTCAGCCTGTTGGTACTGCTGCGCCGAAACCTTGAGCCAGTCTATTTCATACCCCGCCTGTCGGGACAAAAGGGAAAAGAAAACCTTTAGTGTTCTGGTGTTTCCCTCACGGAAGGGGTGAATGGCATTCAGCTCCTCAAAAAAATAAGATCCCTTCAATAGGAACTGCTCCCTGGCCAGTCCCTTTAAATACCCCGCTGCCTTCAGCTCCTGGAGTAAGTGGTTGGCATAGGGCTCAATCATACGTGGCGCGGCATGTACGGCATTGCCTTTGGAGATCATCACACTCCGGAGCTCCCCTGCCCAAGGGTAGACGGAGCCAAATGTTTCCTTGTGGATCAGCTGCCAAAGCGTTAAATCAAACTTTAGCTGGCTGGGCAGTTCATCAGGCAAAGCCAGCACGTTATGTCTCCAGTGGGTAAGCTCTAATTTGCTTAGCTTAGCTGCGTCCCTGATGTCAAAATGATTGATCAGCACACTGGTGCCGGGATAGCAGTACCTGTCGTTCATTACAGATACTTTAAGTTGAATACCTGAGTCATCTCCTCAGGCGTGATTTGCCCGTTGATATACAGTTCGTCCAGCACCTTGTTGAGCTCCTCCTCCTCGTAGCCCTCGCAGGCAGCTATGTGGTTTGTCTGCCCGAGTTGCTCTCTCCGTTCCTGGCGAACCATTTCCGATACCACAGGCCTGTCTCTGTACTGAGATAAAAGCTGCTGTACTTTCTGCTCCCTGACCTCCTGCTGCACTGTCTCCAGACTTCTGATCAGTCCGTTGAAGTACTCAGCTATAGTTCTGTGATTGCGTTGGTTCGTGGCTTCTATGGCTTTGATGAAGTACATATCGTCCACGTTGCTCTGGTCATAGTTTTCCAGTATGATCGTGGTCCCGTTCTGTAAAATGCCTTTTACTCTGTTCATGCTGTCTCAAGGTAATGCCTGTATTGGTATACGAAATAGGCTTAGCAAATGTAACAATATATCGTTACATTTGCTAATAAAAACTAGCTTTTCTTCTGTTTCCTCCTATATTATCACAAAACCGTTAATCACCAACATATCTAGATCCAAAGTCATCTATGGCAAGAAGCAGTTCATCAAAAGAGGCTCCATGGTTATGTAAAAAAGTTGATGTAAGCTAAAGATAGCGGTATATTATTCTGTTGTTAAATCTAACAGTGATACCATGAACTGTAATTGCATTAGGGAAATCAAAGAGCAGGTAGAGCGGGAACTTACTATGAAAGGCAAGAAAGTTGTGAGGGTGACAGTGCCAACGGAACTTCTCATATGTGAGAATCAGAGAGGGGCACAAGAAGTCAAGGCGGTGACTTTCTCAGAGTTGCACGTTCAGCTTAAGGAGTTAGAACGACATCAGAAATCAATTTTTATACATAGCTATTGTCCGTATTGTGGCACCAAAGTTCTGTGATACGGGATATGCCAGAGATAGCGCTAGACAAAAGTACCTTACCCAAAGATGGACAGCATGTCAAGTGGCTGGTATGGATAAATGACGTAGAGGCTATCTGGAAAGAAGGGGAGTATCTTGCAAAAGAGCAGCTGTTCATCAGAGGGCCATTTAATGGAAGTTACAGTTCATTATTAACTATAAGCGATGAAGACTTCGATTCCGCTTGGCACGTGCTGAGGTGGGAGGCTGTGAACAGCAGCATCACAGTGCAAGGGAAGTAAGAAATATTTCCAAGGGAGGTTTATGATCGTTAGTGTGTCCCTTAATTCAAAGCAATAAAATCTACCACTGCATAATAGCGCCCTTGCGTTTTTGCCAGGATACTATAGGGAGACACTTTTTTTCTCAAGGAACTATAAAATCACATACCCAAAGAGTTGATCAATGTTCTGTGGGTCCGCCAGACTAACTTTAAAATAGCGTTTATTGAGTTCATACTAATAAAATTGCTTGATACAGTCATTAAAAGGCTGTCAGACTTGATAGCTAAGCCTTTTTGTCAAACCGCACAGCTTCCAGAAATAAGGCGAAGAAAGTCTTTCTCATAACAGGAGGAAATCATTGCACCAATAAATCTTAATGTATTATTATGCCAATGGCATTATACATTATAGTCAAGTATCTGAATAACAGAAATAAACAATACTTATAATATAAGAGTTAACATTTAATAGCTAATACATAATAATTATTATTCATTACGTATTAAATGTTAATTATGTGGTTAGTCTCTAATCTGGATGATAGTCACTGAACATAAGTAATTATATTATATGAGCCTTATCTAAACGAAAGAGTTCGCTAAGCTTCTATCGATGAAGCATGCTTCTCCTTATCCAGTGTTTTGATCAACTCATGCAAAAGTGAATAAGCGGTGTTAGTTTGAAGCAGGTCCACCTCCTGCACACTGTTCACCATCAACTTGCGGTTACAGATATTGATGCGGTTAAGCATCGGAACAATGCTGTTGAGGTAGCGGTTATAGAAGCCAGCAATATCTTCCACGCCGTCAGGAAGCTTATAGCCTGACTTACCTTGGATACTTGCGATTAGCACCCCGTTGTCGCGCAGGTGTTGGACACAAACCCGCAGCTGCTGCTCCGAAAAGGCCGGAAATCTCTTTTTCATCTTTTCGATGATTTCCCGTTTCTCGATGAGGCGGTCAGGAGCGGTGCGGAACATCAGGTACAGGTACTGCAACACGGCAAGCGCCTCCTCCGAAAGGCTGTTTCTGCCAGAGAGTGCCTCTTGTGCGGACTCCGAGGCTATTCTTCGTATAAGGTGGTTCTTCTGCCGGTCTTCGGGTGTAGGGGAGAGGAGATAGTCTGTTCTTTCAAAAGGGAAAAAATCAATGAACGTACGGTCGTGCAGCAGATCGAACAGGGCGGATGCCTTTTCGTGGCTGTGACTGGTGCAGTAAATCTTGCCCAGGCAGCCAGAAAGAAAATCTGCCAGCTGCACCAGGGGCTCCTCTGCCTTATCCTCCACCAGGCGGTAAGAGCGCTCCGGCGTAAACAGATCCCGCTGGATAACCTTAGTTTCAATGTAATGGTGCAGGCTGCGCCGAAACTCTGGCCAGCCAAGCTGATCGGCATGAATCGAGAAAGCAGTGAAGTTTTTGGGAAACTGCTTGAGAAAGATTCTGTTGAAGTATTTATAGAACACATCATTATGATCAAAACCTGCTCCCTCCAGCTTGCTCTTGTTGATGACCATCCCCAGCACCACGAAGTCCAACTGGCGCAGCTCCCTTAATACCTCCAATCTTTTCCGGAAGCCCTTCTCATCATTGGGGATACGGCTGGACTTGATGGGTTGGCCTTGGAAGAAGCGTTGGCTGATCGTATCCCTTAGCAACTGGGCCTGCTCCAGCTTTTTCTCATCCAGGAGAACAGCTGTCAGAACAAAATGGGAGAAGGTACCGGCTTTATCCAGGTTTAGGCTGGCGTTTCCGAATTCATCCAGAAAAATATGTACATGTTGCATAGGAGGAGTATAGAGTGATAACTCTTATGCCACATAAGATACAAAAGATGAAGCACTTTCAATATAAATATAGTAAGCCTAAACTACGCTGGTGAGGGCATCCGTTTGAAGCTGCCCTTGTCGGATGTGAAGCCGCTGAACGGTGATGGCAAAGAATTTCTTCCCCCTGCGGGTGGTGAAGCCATGGCTGTTAAGCCGGTCAGCAATTTGCTGATAGGTCATATCCTTTTCCCGATACATCTGGATCAGTTCCGTGGCCTGTCGGTTGGCTTTGTGCGATGCTGCGTTCTCCTGCCGTATCTGAAGTCCTTTTGTCCTGGCTCCCTGGGTCAGGTTCTCAGGCGTACCCAAGGCAAAACCCTGTAGTTTCTTTTGCTGGAGCGCGGCTCTGGTCCTGGAGCTGATTAACTCCCGCTCATGCTGGGCCAATACGGCGAAGATTCCGATGGTCAGGGTATTGGCATCGGGCATGTCCACGGCAAGAAAGTCCACGTGGCTGTCACGCAGCTTAAAGATAAACCCGGCGTTACGACTGAGACGATCCAGTTTGGCAATCAGCAATTGGGCCTGCTCCCGCTTGGCCAGGGCGATGGCCGCCTCCAGTTCCGGACGGTCGTTGCGCTTGCCGCTCTCCACCTCAATGTGCTCGGCAAGTAGTGTGTCGCCGGGCTTGAGGAAACCCTTCACCATCTCGCGCTGTGACTCCAGACCCAGCCCACTCTGGCCTTGCTTCTTTGTGGAGACCCGGTAGTAAGCCACGTACTTCATCTTCGCTACTCCTTATTATATAGGTGAAACTCGGGTCAAAGTTAGTTATAACATTTTACAAACGGACGTTTATAAAATGTTATAGATACACAAATATGTAAAATGTCTTTGCTTTGCTATAAATTTTAGAGAACCAACAGGTCAAAAGGGGATGTGTAATCTAAGGACCGTCCATCCATTAAAGACAGGGGAAGAGGTGCTTGCCTGTCGGGGCAGCAGTAAGATAGGGGAAAGTTTGAGAAAGGTGCCGTAGCATTTTGGATACCACAGTTTACCCTTGTGTACTTATACGAGGTCTTCTTGGTACACATTGACTTTATATGTACCAGAAATTAACATTCTTGGTACACACCTTCCGCTATATGTCCCTAAAATCAGCATTCCTGGTACATATTAAGAATCTTGCGTGCCTATAACAGGCGTGGTGGAGGTGTACTGCTCTTTGGCATTCACAAAGACCTCGATCAGGGGGAGGTTCAGGTAATAATTGCTCGTGCCTACCTTTTCTTTTTGTAGCAGTCCTAAATCAGCAAGTGCATTTAAATATCTGGCAGCGGCTTTTCGCTCCAGCATGAGGTCCTTCATCACAAACTCAATCTTGGTGTAGGGGTGCTTGAACAGGTTGTTGAGCAGATCCTGACTGTATATTTTTGGCAGGTCCGTACGAATTCTTTTTTTGTACTGCTGCATGAGGAGGTTTATGCTTTTCACCATCTCGATGGTCTGCTTGGCAGTTTCTTCCACTCCCTTCAACATGAACAGGAGCCATGCCTCCCAGTCACCTGAGTCGCGTACCTGCTGCAGTAGGCGGTAATAGTCTGCCTTATTTTCCACCACATAGCGACTGAGGTATAGCACAGGTAGTTGCAGCAGGTCTTTGCACACCAGGTACAGGATGTTGATGATACGTCCTGTGCGGCCATTCCCGTCATAGAAAGGATGTATACTCTCAAATTGGTGGTGGATGATGGCCATCTTGATCAGCGGGTCGACATCCGATACCTCGTCATCATTAATATATTGGACGAGGTTATGCATGAGGTGTTCTATCTGGTCAGGGTGCTGCGGCGGTGTGTAAACCGTTTCACCCGTTTTGGCATTTTTCAATGCCGTGCCTGGCAGCTTACGCAGGCCAGCGTTGTTCTGCTCAAGTTCCTGTTGAATCCTAAGAATATGGCTTAAGCTCAGAATCTTATTCTTACGCACCGCTTCAAATCCTTCTCGTAAGGCAGTGGCATAGTTCTGCACCTCCTTAGTGGCAGTGCTTAGGGCGTAACCTGCCTGCAGTTCGGCTTTGAACAACTCATCCTGGGTGGTGATGATGTTCTCAATGGCCGAACTGTCCCGCGCTTCCTGCAGCGTAAGCGTGCTGATCAATATCTGTTCATTGGGAATAGTTGCGGCCACTCCTTTCAGCTCGGCCAGATAGCGGTGGGCTGTCGTCGCCTGTTTTAAAACGGCTTTTGTCTCTACTTCAACAGGAACAGGTAAATCAGTTGGCTGCCACATGGCTAAAATTGTATTAGATTAGTGAAAAGCTATTGGGGGTTCCCCAACAGCAAATGGTGTATAACTATGTAAGTTGTCTTTCTAAGATAACAGCAGTCGATGAGAAGGCCAGCTCTTGGTTGAGCTATAATTACAGCTGCCCTATCAGCTCCTTAGCCTTATTCAGGTTGTAAGCTCCCTCTATAGCTTTACTCTCAAAAACCATAAAATAGTTATAGCCAGAACCAGCCAGTTGTGCCCACTGATTGCCTAAACGGCATTTTGCTTCGCTGTCTGAATTATCCCGATCATCTCCCTTCGTTTCCAAAAGTATTACCCTTCCAGACTTCGTGTAAAGTATGAAATCAGGGTAATGGTTAGACTTGAACCCGTTTATGGCAAAGCCCTTGCCACGGCCCAGGTTACGATGCCAGAACAGTACATTTGGCAGGCCTGAAAGCTCCATAATGCTGCTCTGTTCAAAATTGTTCATACTTCCCTCGCGCTCATAAAGTGAGCTGGCAACCGGCGCACCCAGTGCACCGGGCACCAAAGTCACAGGAAACTTCCAGTTTGCAGCTGCTGTAATTTTTCCAATCTTCAGCTGCTCATTAAAGCGCTGTTCTGCATAGGCGTCAGCCAGTGATCGGATCTTCTTCTTTATCTTATCGGTGTAGCTATACTTGCGCGACAGGAAATCCCGAAGCTGTTCGGTTGTTAGCTTGGAAAGAATCCGCTCCACGTAGATTTTTACCTCCTGTTCAGCGATAGGGTACATGTTGCCGATAAGCTGCATGATCTGGTGACCAATGTCTTTTACCTGGCTCTCCTTAGGCTTTGCCAGAATGTACTCGGCAATGGGATCCTTTACCTGTTGCTGCTCAATCTTCGCGAAAGACGGTGTGAAGTCATCCTTCTTGGCCTCATGCAGATCCACCTTGTACATATCCGATGAGATGCTGTCAAACGCTACTTTAGTATCCTCATCGGAAAGCCGGAAACCTTTTAACAGCACCTCCTGATTAAGTAGGGCAGCACCTGTTTCCATATCGAAAATAGAGCTGGTGGGTACTTCCAGGAAAAACTGCGGCAAGACTATCTGCTGTGCCGTTTCTGCAAAGGCATCCCGCATCTGGTAACGCTGTACTTTTTCACCCATTTCAGAAAAGATGTTGTCAGTATTCGATTTCTCTTGTTCCTTTATCCGCTGCTCTGTTTCAGCAACCTGCTGCACAGCCATTTGCTCGATCTGTGAAATGACGGAAGAGGAGGCAGTAGGAGGTAAAGGAGTATCAAGGCTATAGCTAATGCGACCGGTGTCGATCTCGTCCTCATTGGGTGTCTCCGGGTACTCCTCTGGGAAGAATGCCTTGTTCAGCGATTGCTGAGGCGTTTCCTCTGGCTTTGGTGCCTCCGGCAGTGCATCCTTATGGCGGTAGTCTTTGCTGCTGAAACCGGATGCCTGCAGCCCTTTTACAATATTCTGCAGCGTTTCATTAAACTTGGCTGAGGCTGTGAGCACGTAGGACACGTTCAGCAAGGGGTGGCTGTGTTTCATCACATAGGGCTGGCGCAGCACCCGACCCAGTATCTGCTCCACATCCACGGCCGAGGACTTGTCGGCCAGGGATGCCAGTATGTAGGCAAAGGGGCAGTCCCAGCCTTCTTTCAGGGCGTTTATCGTAATGATGAAGCGGACCGGGCATTTCTCCGACATTAGATCCACGCCCTTCAGCTCGTCTTTGTTTGCTGTTTTTATCTTGATCTGCTCCTCCGGAATGCCCAGTTTAAGCAGTTGCTGCTTCAGCTTGTCGAAGGTGGTATTGTCTTCGCCGGTGCGTGGCTGCGCCTGAAACAGCACGATCGGGCGTATATAGCGGCCTCCGTTTTTGTGTTGGGCCTTGGCCAGCTGCTCCAGGTTCTGTTGCAGGTGCAGAGCGCTGTTCACCACCTCCGTTTTGTCGTGGTGGTTATACACGATTACAGGCAGCTTTACCATGTGCTCTTTCTTCAGCTCAATGGCAGGCACCAGGCTGATGATATTGCTGTTCTCCTTTGGCGTGGCGGTAAGGTCCAGCAGGAAAGACGGATTCAGGGCCTGCAGCATGTCCACACTCAGGTCGCTTTCGGCATTGTGGCTTTCATCTACCACTACCACAGGGTTCAGGCTACGGATCACGTTGATCAGCGCCGTCTCGTCTGTATTGTCCAGCAGGTGAGAGGTGTCTTTATAGTGTTGTGCGAACTGCGCCAGTTGCCCGTTTTCCTGGTATACTTTGCGGTCTTCCTTGCGGCGGGCACGCAGGCTGGCAAAGCTCATGACGATGATGGTGAGCTGCTCCTGCACCACCGTTGGGTTGAAGTTAGCCCCCTGCAGCAGATCGTCTTTCCGGTATACTTCTACGCGGTGGTTGAAGAGGGCATCCAGCTTCTGGCGGTAAGGGTGATTTGGGTCGCTCAGGTTCTTTACCGTCTGGTCCAGCAGGTTACTCCACGGCACCAGCCATACCACGGCCTTGGGCTTTTCTACCGGGAAGGCCCTGAAAATGGTGCTCAGGGCATTGCAGGCAATAAAGGTTTTGCCACCAGCGGTGGGTACTTTAATGCAGATGCTGGCTGCCCCCGGCACATTGTTTTTGTAGGGGCGCATGCCCTCGCCCGTTAGCGGGTTGTAAGGGCCTATTTTGTCCTCCCAATACTTACTGAAAGCCTCCCCAACCAGCTTGTGCTGCTGGGTATACTCCAGAAATGTTTCGAGGTCCTGTATTACCTGCTGCTGATATGTTTTTAACTCCATTTAGGCTCCCGTTCGTCTGTTGGTTTTTTTAGAACTGGCGTTTAGCTTTTCTACTTCTTTATCGGAATCGGCTTAACTGGCGACTTCCTCTTACTGAATTGTTCAAATTTTTCTAATAGTTGCCGGTTTATCCAGAAAGTATACACCCTCTTTTATCTGATGATCGGGGGTAGTATAGAAGAAGATAGTTGATTCCGGCGGGTTTTGCTGTGCTGGCATATCTTAAAACCTTGAAATATCTCTCGGTATCTTTTTGAAAACGATGTTATACTTCTGCAACAGCTCTTTGGGAAGCAGGCAGTTGTCGGCATACATCACATACTGCTCTGCCTTGTGCGTGACGGTGGCCAGGAAATCGTAGTCAAGGTTTGTGATTTGGTCTGGCTCGTACACAAAATAGTAGGCGGTGTGGTGCAGGCTGCCCAAAAAGTAAGCATCGGAGCCAGCGACAGGGGCAGGGTAGGGGCTGCGGGTTTCGGAATACCAGATGTATTGCCGCATACGCTCCAGGCCCACTGCCTCGTTCAGGTTGTGCTCCTCATCAAACAGGCACGGGCCTAATGTATAATAGGTAAAGTCGCCGCCTGTGCCTGCTACTGCTTTACTGCCTTCGCCATAACCCTGCATCACACGCTTCACACGCTCGGCGGTTATACTTTCGGCATAGTCTTCCATCTCTACCAGTATAAACCTGCGGTTCCCGCCATCCTCTTTGTTCAGGTTCAGCACGGCATGGGCGGTGGTGCCGGAGCCCGCGAAGCTATCTAGGATAATAGAGTCTTTCTCGGTAGCAAGTCTAAGAACTCGTTCTACTAACAGGCTAGGCTTAGGAGTGTCAAACGAAGCTGACTCAGGAAATAGAAGATTGATTTCATTCTTTGAGGTTCTGTTGCTTCCTACCTCGTCTTTCTTCCATAAAGTACGCGGCACAAGATCCGACACCTCAGAAAGATAACGCTTTATGCTTGGTCTAGCACTTCCGTTTGGCCCCCACCATATCCTACCATCTTTATCTAAATCACGCAACTTCTCTTCCGAGATACGCCAGAACCTTCCTTGCGGAGGAGAAAAAGACCTACCAGTCGGTCCCTCAATGGTATACAAGCCCTTTGAGTAAGGCTTGTTAGCATATGGATCACCTGGCAACCAAGGCCCCCTTGGATCTTTGTCTGGATTAGAATAAATAGAATTGGATACCTCATTCCTTGGGAGTTTGTTCGGTACCCAATCAGTACTTTTAGAATAAACCATGATATAGTCATGGTCAGTAGAGAACTGTCGAGCCGAATTGCGGGGAGAGTCTGCTTTCTCCCATATGATGTTAGTAACGAAATTACCTACGCCAAATACTTCGTCCACTAGAGGTCTTAGAAATCCTTGTGCATTATCATCTATTGAGATGAAAATGGCACCATCACTTGACAGCAACTTGTGCAGCAACTTCAGGCGCGGGTACATCATGCAGAGCCATTTGTCGTGGCGGGTCAGGTCCTCGCCCTCTTTGCCCACCACTTGCTGCAGCCACCGCTGTATTTTAGGGTCGTTTACATTGTCGTTGTACACCCAGCTCTCGTTGCCGGTATTGTAAGGCGGGTCGATGTAAATGCATTTCACCTTGCCCTCATACTCCGGCAGCAGCGCCTTTAGCGCCTCCAGGTTATCACCGTGTATGATCTTGTTTGCGGCTGCGGCGGGTGCAGTATGCTGTTCGGTGGTGAAAGTATAGGCAGGCTCCAGCACCCTGAAGGGCACGTCGCGGTGGTGGTTCACTACTTTTTCTTTTCCAATCCAGTGGAGCGTAGGCATCAGGTAAGGGTGGTTTCTGGGTTTGCTACAAAAAGGTAAAGATAGCAAGGTTTCGGGAGATAAGCGCACGATAAAAATAGTACTATGGCGCAAGTGCCTATCACCGCTTTTGCAGGAGCTCACCCATTTTTTTGCATAAAATATATAAAAGCAGTTCAGTAATATATAAAACCGTAATCTGAAATGACTTGTAAAACAGGAACAGCAAAGGTGCAACTGGTGCTGTGCACTCCTTGCAAGGAACTGTTGTGGCGGTACAGCTTATTAGCTCCTTTGCAATTAACTACATGTAAGATAGCACTACCAGCATGGATAACAGTCAACATAACACACATAACAACGGCAAGCATCAGGGTGGCGGGGATGCGCGGCGTAACCCGGCCCATGGCCGAAAGGCAGCTGCGCGAACATAACAAGTAAATGCACGAAGGCGGAGGTGGTGACGGTAAAGGCAAGGACCATGACATGGAAATGAACCCCGAGATGCGCCAAAAGATGCTGCACATGCACCACATGCAAACGCTGTGGGTTTACTGGATGATCATCATCCTGGGGGTATGGGTGCTGCTGTCTCCGCTGACCTTCGACTATGGGAGGGCGGTGACCGAGCCCAGCGGCGGAAGCGAAGTGTGGCTGAGTATGGAAGAGCGGGTCGCTTTTATGAAATGGAGCGACATCATCAGCGGGGCACTGCTTGGTTTGGAAGTGGCTGCCCTGGCTGTACCCTTAGGGCCTAAAACAGAAGTTTATGCCGAGTGGGGACGAGTACATCAAGTAAGGCACTACCGACTGACGCGGTAAAAGTGCAGGTGCGGGAGGAACATAAAAAAGAGAAGTTGAGGAGGCCCTGAAGCCTGCACAGCATCAGCACGTACCCTAACTGACCGTTATAAATAGTTTTACAGCAAATGGAAAACTCAAACTGATATGGAAATAATAAAGTTTAAGACAAACGTCGTGGATGAGGAAGCCTTGTCCAAAGTGGCACCACTTTTAGATAAAGAAGAAAGGATAAGCAAGTGGAGCCTCGACACGGAAAGCGCAGAAAAGGTGCTGAGCGTGTCAGGCACGGGGCTGGACCCTCAGGTAGTTGAGAGCGCAGTAGAAGAGGCCGGGTATAAGGCTGAAATTATACGTGTAATGGGCATTAGTGGCGGAGATTTGTGAGCCTAACATAAAAAATAAAGTGTGGGCGTGGGAATAAAATAAATTGAAAACAGCCTTGATAGCAGCAGGCGCAGCATAAAAGCAACTGCACTTGATTACCGTTTATAAATGAAGACCAATCAATATCTAAAACTATGAAAAAGCTGTACTTGTTTGTCTTAACACTTCCACTATTGCTGAATTACGCTTGTACTTCAACACCCTCTTCTGACGTCGCAGATGCAACGGCTTCACAAGAAGCACAACCTGTGGACTCGGTAAGCCTCCAAATGATTGCCGCTGATCTGGTCTCCCCGGTGTTCCTGACGCAACCACCTAACGACGAGCGGCTTTTTGTGGTAGACCAGGTAGGTGTGATTAGAGTGGTGAAAGACGGCCAGCTACAACCGGAGCCATTTCTGGATCTGCAGAGCAAGATTATCAAGCTTAAAAGTAAACATGAAGAAAGGGGGCTGCTGGGCTTAGCCTTCCATCCGGAGTTTAAAAGCAACGGAAGGCTCTTTGTATACTATAGCGCCCCGCTAAGACCGGATGCCCCTAGTGGCTTTGATCATACCAGCGTGGTGGCAGAATACATGGCGACAGGAAACAACCGCGAAAAAGCCGACCCCAACTCAGAGAAAGTGCTGATTAATGTGAACCAGCCGCAGGATAACCATAATGCCGGCACGCTCATGTTCGGCCCCGATGGATATCTATACATCAGTTTAGGCGACGGTGGCAACAAAAATGACATCGGGGAAGGGCACGTCACGGATTGGTATAACAAAAATGACGGTGGCAACGGCCAGGACGTGAAACAGAACCTATTGGGCAGTATTTTGCGCATCGACGTCAACAGCGGTTCCCCTTATGGTATTCCTTCGGATAACCCCTTCGCTGGCAATCAGGACGGCATGAAGGAAATCTATGCCCATGGTCTGCGTAACCCCTACCGCTTTTCCATCGACAACAAAACGGGTATGATCATCGCTGCTGACGCGGGGCAGGTGCTGCGCGAGGAGATCAATGTTATCCGGAAAGGAGCGAACTACGGCTGGAACGTGAAAGAAGGCACGCTGTGCTTTAATGCTGCCGACAACAAAAACCCGCTGCCTGACTGCCCTGACCAGGACAGCCTGGGGAACAAGTTTGTGAACCCTGTCATAGAATTCAAAAACAGCATGACCTACCCGGACGAAGGATTGGGTATAGTGAGTGTTGGTGGCTACGTGTACAGAGGAAACAAACGTGCAGCCCTGAATGGGGACTACCTTTTTGGAGTCTGGACCCAGCACCACGGCAAACCGGACGGGGCCGTTTTTGCAGCAAAGATGGCTGGCGAGCAGGGGCCCTGGAGCTACAGGAAGCTTTACTTTCGTGACAAGCCGGGCAGTGCATTTGGGCACTACGTGCTAGGCTTTGGACAGGACAACAGCGGGGAGGTGTACATTCTGGGGAGCGACGAGGAAGGCCCAACCGGCAAGACAGGGAAAGTATATAGGATTAATTAGTTGTAAGAATGGTAACCATTATAAAAACATAAATGATAAGCTATTACATACGGCTGTGCCAAGTTGTTTAATATGTGCAGTTTTGAATCTAAAGGCGATTATTTAATATCTATGATAGAAGATAAACACTTGGAGACAAATCCACAGGAGGTTGTTTTAGACCGCTCGCCCTCTGCCAGAAATATCCACGCAATAGTTTTTGAGGAGGCTGAATCCGAACTGAAGCGGTCTTCACCAGCTTTATTATGGTCTGGTTTGGCGGCTGGGCTTTCGATGGGTTTTTCCATGATCTCGGAGGGATTGCTGAAGGCTTATCTACCGGATGCAGAATGGAGTATTTTAGTATCTACCTTTGGGTATAGCATGGGCTTTCTGATCGTGGTTCTGGGCAAGCAGCAACTATTCACCGAGAACACGCTCACACCAATACTGCCGCTGCTGCACCGTAAAAACATGGCTACGTTCTTGAATGTCGGGCGTCTTTGGGGGATAGTGCTTTTCGCCAACCTGCTGAGCGCTTTAATTATCGCTAGGGCAATCGCCTATACCTCTATCTTCGAGCCGCATGTGATGAAGGCTTTTGAGGCGATAGGGAAGAAGGCAATGGAGCCGGGTTTTGGCACTACCCTGTTGCGGGCGGTGTTTGCTGGCTGGCTTATCGCCCTGATGGTATGGCTCTTACCTTATGCTGATGCCGCCCGGGTTTGGGTAATTATAATTATTACATACATAGTAGGAATTGGCCATTTTAGCCATGTTGTGGCAGGTGCTGTCGAAACCTTTACGCTTGCTGCCACACAACAGGTTTCCTGGTTCGATGTGCTGGGGAATTATATCCTGCCCACGCTTATCGGCAACATACTCGGTGGCGTGATCTTAGTAGCAGCCATCAACTATGCCCAGATTAAAGCAGGCAGGTTTAAAAAGGGTAATACTTAGCTTTTTATACATGCCTGCTTCAGCATCTCGGTCATTTGTATGCAACACTCTTTTGTGCGTTGAGTTAGCAGGACCAACTGATTACTGCCTTCTTTCGGTGTGCCGCTTGCGGGTAAGCGGCGGAATAAAATAAAATTCCCTTCAGGTTGTAAGAGTTAAAGAAATCCAACTCTGCTTAAATATTCACGTTTCTATATACTTTACTTCAACAACTATAAAACCATAAAATGGAACACGCTAACCAAAATAGTAATATGAAAGGAAGCTACACAAAGTTTGTATTGATGCTGGCCTTCTCTTTTGTTGCGATGTACATCACCATGTACATGAACACGTATCAGTTTGACCATGTGTATTTTAGCATGACACGCTTTTACATGTCCTGCCTGGGTATTTCGGCAATGGCCGTGATCATGTTTTTGTTCATGAGAAAAATGTACAAGAACAGAACAAAGAACATGGCAATTATTGCAGGAAGTATTCTCTTGTTTATAAGTGCTTTATCTCTTGTTCGCGCACAAGAACCAATCGGCGATGTGCTTTGGATGAAAGCCATGATCCCGCACCATTCTATTGCCATATTAGCCAGCGAGCGTGCTGACATTAAAGATCCTGAGGTAAAGAAACTGTCGGAAGAAATAATTAAAGCGCAGAGAAAAGAGATTAGTGAGATGAAAGCAATGTTAGAGCGCCTGGATAAAGAATAGCACCTGCTCTAAACATGCAATTATTGAAGATTGGTCGGATTAAACAGTCTTGAGGCGCTACACACATGAGGTGTAAATTGGGTTTAGCGCCAGAGGGTAAGTATCTCTAATCTCGATTAACTACACCAAAAAGTAACAGCCCTGCCTCTCTAAGAAAGGCAGGGCTGTTGCTTTTTACCTTATACTCAATTGTGTGTTGTCATTTCTACCAAAGGGAGAAATCTGTAATGCTTTGTGCAATAATTCAGATTTTCCAAAGCTATACTCGCTCTCTTAGACTCTCGCGTTAAGAGTGTTCGAAATGACAGAAAGTTGCTAAAATACTACAGCCAGCTATCAGCCATTAGTTTTATGTACCACATCCCAGGTCCAGCCGTCCATTTCCAGTAATGCCGTAAGCAGTTTTCTGTGTTCCTGTACCTCATGGCTAAAAAGTGGCTTATGCTGGAGTGGTATCCCTTTCTCCTCCAGCTCCGAAAGATCAGGAACTGGGGCGCCCTCTTTAGGGGAGGCACTTGTCAAGAAGCTGCCTTTTACCATATTTAGGTACGAGTCCAGCGCTTTCTGCAGCATACTCATTTTCAGCTGATCTACTCCCGCCTGTGGTGATACCGTTTGCGCCAGCATCAGGTGCGTTTCAGCCAGCAGCACAACAGCAGGTGTGATAGCCTGTTCAGGCTTACTGTCATGAAAATAGTGAATGACAGGGTAAGACTGATGGTTAACGGTGTGCTGCAGCAGCATTTGACACAGATCCGAAGTAGTATCGAAGAAAGAAGAGAGTTCTTGCCCGTTCCAGCTGTTGGTTAGTACCTGCTGCGGCGTTTTACCCATACTGCTGATGTAAAGGCTGAGCTTGCTTTGCACGCCCACGGCAGACAGCACCGGGATGAAATACGTGATGGAAGTAGTGATGAAAGCCAGGCCGGAGAAAGCCGCGACACTGGTTACAATCCGCCAGAAGTCATTGGTTACCACATAGTCGCCCACACCCAGCGTGGAGAGGGTAAAACCGGCATAATACAGCTTCTCCCAGGCATCGGCAGGAGCCAGCGTACTGCTCTTCTGAACAGCGTCGGGATCTGACAGCAGCAGCAGGAACAGCCCCAGCCAAAGCCCGACTACCCACACCAGCAGGATAGAGACCAGTACAGATGGGCCGGCATACTGTAGCAGTTTTGATTTTCCTTTTCTGCCTGCAGCAAGAAAGAACACTTTCCAGACGGACCTGGACACAAGATTGGTGATTTTTCCTCCTCCGTTGGACGAAAGCGTGGTTTTAATGATATCAAGTACGGTGATGGCAAAAAGGAAGGCTCCAAGGCAGAGGTATAGGATATTCATAAAATAGCATGGTTTGCACTAAATATGCTTCTTAACGAATATATAGAAGAATGGATTTGCAGCACTTTTTGTAATTCGCTAGCCGGTGCAGTTAAACAACATGCCTACAAATTGTTTTAACCTTTACCTCTTGCCGATTGATAATTCAAGGCGGTTTTTTTCTAAGTATATATAAAAATTGACTCAAAATATGTAAAACGGTGCTGCTACACGGAGAGTATAACAGAAATGTGTTGAACTAATTTGTATAACTATGAACAAAGACTTAATAAAAGCCTTAGCAGCATGTGAGGTATCTTGCAACCATTGTGCTATTTCTTGCCTCCAGGAAGACGATATAAAAAAAATGGTGCCCTGCATCCGGCTGGATCTGGACTGCGCTGCTATTTGTAGAGCTACATTAGACTATGTATCGCGTGACTCCCGCTACGCGAAAGATCTTGTACAGGAGTGTATCAAAATTACCAAAGCCTGCCAAGAAGAATGCAAGAAACACGATATGCAGCATTGCCAGGAATGTGCTGACTCTTGCGCCAAGTTAGTGCAGGCCTGTGAGCAGTACATGAGTGCTTCATAAATCAGGCTTAAGTATGGTAGCTGGTTTACTGAAAGCCAAATTGTTTGCCACACTAGTATAAAATGATGTGGCAAGTACAAAGAGCAACTACTAAGTAGCCAGTGAAACCGGTGATAATACCGTACAACTAAACTGATGTATAGTTACTTGAGCCATAAAAAAGTACAATAGAAATATCCCCCTGCTGTCGGAGATTTTTGCAGTCGCTCCGGTGGTGGGGGTTTACTATTTAAAGCTAAAGCAGAATTACCGCCAGCTTCAAGCTTACAGAATTAACTGAAAGGCTGTGTCAGTTGAGTGGATAGGAAGCCGGAGCAGAGTTTCTCTTTGGCTGTAGGGCAAATCAGCCAGTCAAAGTATATTAAATTTCCCATACTTATGCAAAGTATCCTGAATAGTAGAAATTATGCAGCGTTAGTGATTTTCATGATAATACACCTTGCGCTTACCCAAAAAGAGGCCGCTGCCCAAACCGACACTATTGTTTACAACCTGACCATTGACCAGCAGCAGGTGAAGATAGCCGGCAAAAAAAGTATGGGCATGACCATCAACGGCTCCATCCCCGGCCCGACCCTGCGGTTTAAGATCGGCGACTATGCGGTGATCCGTGTGACCAACAAGATGCCTAAGGAAACTTCTATCCATTGGCACGGCATCCTACTGCCCAACTTCTTTGACGGGGTTCCTTACCTTACCACACCGCCCGTTGAGCCGGGCACTACCTTTACCTATGAATTTGAGCTTAAGCATACCGGCACCTACTGGTATCACTCCCACACCGGTTTGCAGGAGCAGATGGGGGTGTATGGCTCCATTGTGGTTGAGGACCGGGAACAGAAGCTGGACTATGACTCGGACCTGGTGGTGGTGCTGTCGGACTGGACCTACGAAAAACCTACAAACGTACTGAAGACGCTGAAGCGAGGCTTGGAAATCTATGACATCCAGAAGGGCACTTCCATACCGCTAAGTATGGTAATAGCCAGGGGAGCATTGGGGGCGCAGCTAAATTTTTGGAAACAGCGCATGGAGGGAGCCGACATCGCCGACATATACTACCCCGCCTTCCTGACAAACGGGCAGCCTGTGCGGGAGTACCCAGAGTATAAGCCGGGGCAAAAGGTAAGGCTGCGGGTGATCAACGCAGCCGCATCCAGCCAGTTCTGGCTCACCTTTGGCGGAGACACGCCCCTGTTGGTTGCCGCCGATGGCCCCGATGTGGTACCCGTTAAGCGTGACAAAACCTTTATCGCGGTAGCCGAGACCTACGATTTTATTGTGACCATTCCGCAGAACGGGAAGCTGGAGATGAAGGCCACCGTGCAGGACGGCTCCGGCCACACCTCTGCCTTGCTTGGCCAGGGGCCTGTTATACCCGCACCCGATGTGCCCCGACCGGATAAGATTGCGATGATGCAGCAGATGGCAGCCATGAGCATGAAAATGGGAGCTCCGGCCACCAAGTTCAACCCCAGCGAGGAGGAGCCTTACGAGATGATGAAGGAGTGGGGCATGCAGATGGATGATGAGATGCAGATGGGGGAAGGCATGCACATGGAGCACGGCAAAAGTATGGACCAGATGGACATGAAACAGCCGGAAAAGAAGCAGAAGCCCATGCAGCACAACATGGAGATGAAGCAGGACACAACAGGCGCTAAAAAGATAGACCACTCCAAAATGGAGCACCAGAGAATGCCAAAAGACACCACCGCTGCAAAGGGTATGGATCACACCAAAATGAACCATACCATGCACAGCAGGGAAATGCGGCAAGACTCCGCCGTTGCCATGGAAATGGACCACGCGAAGATGAACCACCGTATGCACGAGCAAGATGTTGACACAGCCAAAGCCAACTCCATTAAAGAGCGCAAAAGCATCGGAATGCAGCACGAGGGAATGCCCGGTATGGAGATGTTTGCTGAATACAACTACGACTACCTGAAGGCGCCCGAGTCAACCGACTTTGCAGAAGACAAACCTGTGCGGGAGATACTCCTCAACCTGACCGGCAACATGGTGCGCTATATTTGGAGTATGAACGGCGTGCCACTAAAAGAAGCTGACAAAATAAAAATTAACCAGGGCGAAGTTACCCGCATCACGCTCAACAACCTGACCATGATGCACCACCCTATGCACCTGCATGGGCATTTCTTTCGGGTGATAAACGAGCACGGGGAGTACTCGCCGCTCAAGCACACCGTAAACGTGGCACCGATGCAGAAAGTGGTGATTGAGTTTGATGCCAACGAGTACGGCGACTGGTTTTTCCATTGCCACATCCTCTACCACCTCGATGCCGGTATGGCCCGCATCTTCAGTTATGACACTCCCCGCGACCCGCGCCTGAAAGGCTACCCGCTCAACATCCTGACAAACAAAAGCAACCACTTCTTCTTCTGGGGTGCCGTGGATGCCGCCTCCCACATGAGCGAGACAAGGATGGTGCTATCGAATCTGCGCAACCAGTTTACCTTAACAGCAGAGTACGGATGGAACAAGAACCTGGAGGCAGAGCTTACCTACGGCAGGTTCCTGTACGATTACCTGAACGTGTTTGTGGGGGTGAATGTGGAAAACGAGCAAGAGGATAGTATGGATGAGGTTGAGACCACCGCCATTACCGGCATTAGGTGGCTGACACCTTATATGTTCAATCTGGACCTGCGCATGGATAACAAACTGCGCCCTCAGATCAGCCTGGGCCGGGAAGTTCTCATTTTTCCGCGTACGTTTCTGTTTGGCGAGTATGAGTACCAGGCGGACTTTGGTTGGGTTAACGACTTTGAGCCGGAGGAAGGCACGGGTAAAGTGGATAGTTACCGAAGCGAGACCACCTGGAATGTGGGGCTGGAGTACCTGATGTCGAAGAGTTTTTCGCTGATGGGCAGCTACGACAACCGCTTCGGAGCGGGCGGTGGCCTAACGGTGCGCTTCTGATGTAGTTTCTGCGTTCCCTGGAGTAGGTAATTTTAGACTTTAGCGCCCAGTTTTGAACCGGTTGTGGATTTGGTGTTATATTAGCCTGATGAAGTTAAAAAGTAAGCAATATTATATCCGCAAATCTCACCGCTATCTTGGCCTTGTGTTAGGCGTTCAATTCTTCTTCTGGACACTTGGTGGGTTATACTTCAGCTGGAATAATATTGATAAGGTACACGGGGACCACCTCAGGAGCGGGAAGAAATATTTCCCGGCGTCTATGCAAATGGTATCGCCACAGGTAGTGCTGGAGCAGCTAAAAGTAAATAAGGCGATAGACTCTGTGCAGTCGGTGCAGCTGATCGAAATTGCGGGTGTGCCTACTTACCAGGTGCGCTACTTTTCGGGTGCCATGGATCACGCACAGCATGAAGCTGAGGGGCACATGCCGAGCCATACTTCCAATGTAAAAGTGCAGCTGGCCAATGCCGAAACCGGTGCGTTTGTCTCACCGCTTTCTGAAGATATGGCCGTGGTAGTTGCCAAACGGCAAATGGCGGATCCGATAAAAGTGGATAAAGTGGAGTACCTGACAGAAGTTAGTTCGCACCACGAGTACCGCGAAAAACCGTTGCCAGCATGGGCCGTAACCTTTAGCAAGCCGGACAAATGTACGGTGTACGTTTCAGCAGAGTTAGGTACATTCCAGGCTATACGCCACGACCAATGGCGCGTATTCGATTTCCTCTGGATGCTGCACACCATGGACTACGCCGGCAGAGACAATTTCGGAAACGTGTTGTTAAAAGCGTTCTCTATCTTTGGCTTGCTTACTATACTTTCCGGCTTTGTGCTGTATTATATGTCGTCACCGTCGGTAAGAAAAGTAAAGAAGCGGGTGCAGAAAGTATAGCGCATCATCTTAATAAACCCTTATCTAAAGTATAAATTCAACGTGAAAAAGAAGACATTCCTTTTAGGAGCTGCGACCGTAGCGGCAGCAATCACAACAAGTTGCACCAGTACCACAGAGGAGAGCCAGCAGGAGCAGGTTTCCTCTGTAGAAATAGCAGAAACCCCAGAGCCACAGGAGTCACAGCCAGACACGATTAAAGGCAGCATCCCATCCGAAGCCACAGGAAGTATAGGCAACGCAGACATTAAAATAAACTACCATGCACCGGGCGTAAAAGGGCGAATTATTTGGGGAGGTTTGGTGCCGTACAACCAGGTATGGGTAACAGGAGCACACATGGCCACCTCTTTTGAAACTGATAAAGCCTTGATAATTGATGGCAAGGAATTACCTGCCGGTAAGTATGCTTTATTTACCATACCGGGAAAAAATGAGTGGACGGTGATCTTCAATAGGGACTGGCAGCAGCACCTGGCCGACAAGTACGATCAGAAAAAGGATGTGCTGCGAGTGCAGGTGAAGCCAGAGGAACTGAAACAACACCAGGAAAGATTGAAGTATGAGATACTTGGGAAAAATAGCTCAGAAGGCGACATTCTTATTGCCTGGGATAAAGTTGGACTAACGGTGCCAGTTAGATCTAACTCGTAATCAAAGCATAAGGAGGTGGCAAACGCGCTCTGACACCTCCTTATAGATTTAACGATAGAAGGCAATATAACTTTGGGAACAGACGCAAATATTCATCTGCACCAACTGGTAGCGCTGGCTCCCACACCCAGCACCACACGAGGCGTAACTTGCCTTCCGACTCTGATCTCGGCAAGATCTATAACCTCCACCTGCTACTTTAGCTGCCTACGCAGCAGCTGCGCGTTAATAGCCACAATCACGGTGCTCAGGCTCATGAGCGCCGCCCCAACAGCAGGAGACACCATGATACCCTGCTGATACAGCACACCGGCAGCCAGCGGTAGCGCCACCACGTTATAGCCCGTTGCCCAGATCAGGTTCTGGATCATTTTCCGGTAAGTTGCCTTACCAAATAGTATGAGCGAGGCAATGTCCTGCGGATTGCTGTTGACCAGGATGATGTCGGCAGTCTCGGCGGCCACATCGGTGCCCGAGCCCACGGCAATGCCCACGTCGGCCTGCGCCAGGGCAGGGGCGTCGTTCACGCCGTCGCCCGTCATGGCCACAAACTCACCATTTTGCTGTAGCTCTTTTACTTTCTCCTGCTTCTGGTGCGGCAGCACATTGGCCAGGTAGCCATCCATGCCCAGTTTGTCGCTTACGCTCTTGGCTACACGCTCATTGTCACCGGTTAGCAATAAGTTCTTAATGCCGTTCTCTTTCAGTATCTTTATGGCTTCCTCTGACTCAGGTCGTATTTGGTCTTTCAACGTGATAAAGCCTGCCACCTGTTGGTCTATCATAATATAGACCACGGTTTCTACACCATCTTCGGCATCGTTTTCGGGTACTTGTATGTTGAACTCTTTAATGTAGTTTGGCCCTACTACCTTCACATCCTTTCCTTCCACGGTTCCCTCCAAGCCCTTGCCGGGCAGGTAGTGAAAGTCAGAGGAAGCGGGTATGGTAATGCCTTCTGTCTCAACCTTGCGCAACACGCCCTGCGATATGTAGTGCTCTGAGTTTTGCTCGACTCCGGCTGCCAACCTTAGCAATTCCTGCTCTGTGTAGGCCGGGTTCAGCGATACAACCCGTGCCACCTCATGCGAGCCTTGGGTTAGGGTACCTGTTTTGTCGAAGATGATGGTGGTGATGTTGCGTGAGTTCTCAAAAGCAGTACGGTTACGGATCAGGAGCCCATTGTTTGCAGATACAGCTGTAGAAATAGCCACTACCAACGGTATAGCCAAACCCAGCGCATGCGGACAAGAAATAACCATAACGGTAACCATCCGCTCCAAGGCAAAGCCAAACTCAGCACCGGCAATTAGCCACGCGACTAAGGTTAAAGTACCGGCAGTAAGGGCAATGTAGGTGAGCCATTTGGCAGCCTTGTCGGCAAGCCGTTGCGTATCTGATTTTGTTTTCTGAGCCTCCTGTACCAAGGTAATTACCTTGTTCAGGTAACTGTCTTTTCCGGTGCTTTGCACACGCACCTGTAGCGAGCCGTTGCCGTTTATGGAGCCACCAATTACCTTATCGCCTGGTTTTTTCTGCACCGGTTTGCTCTCACCAGTCAGCATGCTTTCGTTCAGGTAGCTATCTCCCTGTACCACTTCGCCATCGGCAGGCACTTTCTCACCGGGCTTTATTAGAATAAGATCATCTGCTTTTAGCTCCTCTACCTTCACTTTTATGGTTTGTCCATCTTTGATAAGCGCAGCCTCGGCTGGCATCATGCTCACCAGTAACTCAAGGGCTTTGGAGGCACCTAACACAGATCGCATCTCAATCCAGTGGCCCAGCAGCATTACCACAATCAGGGTGGCAAGTTCCCAGAAAAAGTCCATGCCTTTTATCCCGAAGGCCACTGCCGTGCTGTATACATAGGCCACGGTAATGGCTACGCCAATCAGCGTCATCATGCCCGGGGCCTTTTTCTTAACCTCCTCGGCAAGGCCTGTTAGAAATGGCCAACCCCCATAAAAGTAGATGATGCTGGAAAGCACAAAGGAAATCATCATGTTGTAGGGGATATTCAAAGAGTAGCCCAGAATATCCTGGATCATAGGGCTGATGATGATAACCGGAACCGATAATGCAAGTGAAACCCAGAAGCGTTTCTTAAAGTCCTCGATCATCATGCGGTGGTGGTCGTGGTGGCCCTCATGCTCCCCGTGTTCCGCGTGGCCTATGTGCTCTTCGTGCGGTGGGGGCGTGCCTTCTCCATGCGGCATGGCCTTGTGGTGGGCGTGCAGTGTCTTTTCCTCCAGCCGCTCTGTTACCTGGTTTTTCTGATCCTTTGCCTGCTGGCGCTGACTTTTCCCCTGGTGGTGTTGATGGTCATGATTCATGATAGTAGCTTCTAAGATTGATAATCAACTCTTAATTTTTGGGCCATTTCAGGCGTAACAGAATCGGCATACGTTCCATAAGCATCTATCAGTACACCTTTTACGCCCTGATCGGAGGAGATCGCGTACACAACCGAGTTATCGTCAGGGTTGCTAGCTCCTTCAAACCGATGTACCTCATTGATGTCAAACTCCCCCGCCCCTAACTCCAGTTGTAAACGGGGGCACTCCAGACAGTACGGGCGTAAGTTAAAGTCCTCCACATAGCCCCGCTTCTTTAAGTCATGGAGCGCCTCGACTATGGTTTCGTAGTGGTACTTGTTCATCCTTGTCAGCTTTAAGTTTCATACATTTAGAATCTACGCGCACAGCTAAAAAGCAAAGGCGCAGCTATGGGGCTGCGCCTTTAAATTAATGATGGTGCCCTGTGTCCAGGTACTTGCCTTGGGGGCCGACTCCCTCTATGTGTACGAGCTGCGCACCATAATGTCCTGCCATGGCCACGCTGTAAGCGGCACCGGTAAGAACAAAGGCTACGACCAGCACGCTCCAGCGCTGGCCCTTAAACAGGAACTGACTCAGCAGCTGTGCCGTTAGGCCTATTCCCGCTAAGTAAATGGTCCAGTCGGCGTAGTAGTCGTGCTGGGCGAGTACAAGCTTTGCATGTTCTGTGAGTCCGCTGGTATGCGGATGCGCGATTTTAGTAACATAGTAGGCCATGCCAAAGCTTATTAGGGTGGCTATGGTGGTGATCCAGTCCAGCTCTCTGCGCAGAAAAAGGATGTTGCAGAGCTGCACGGCGGCGGCTACCAACAGCAGCACGATGGGGAAATGCACAAGCAGAGGGTGCATGTTAGGGAAGTCATCCGGTCTGGCGTGGGCACTCTCCGGTTCTTGCTGGTGGGCGGCATGCGCTTCGGGAGCTACTGCGGGTTGCACTACGGCAGCGGTATCTACTATCTGCGGCTTCTCTTGCTTTGCGGCAGCCTTCCCGTGTTTCTCGCCTCCGTGTGCGTAAAGTGTTTGGGTACTAATTACAGATAAAAACAACATTAGGAGTAGTAAAAAACAGGTGTTTTTCATTCTTATAAAGCGTTAGTTAAGTGGGCGTATTATGATTTACACTAAACCTCCACAATACCTAACTACTCACAATAATATTAAAATTAGCAGCCACTGATTGCACACAAAAGTGCTAAGCAGGTGCGTTGCCTTTGAACACACTTAGAGTACTCGAGCGAGACGAAGGCAGTTTTATAAATTTATGGAGCAGCGTTATATATCTGTGGAGAAACCTTAGTATCAATACAGGTTATCGATAGTATGACGGTCTGAGCCACCCTGCCGCTTGTATTGATTGAGGGTGGTGCCAGTAACTTCCTTAAACTGCCTGGAAAGGTGCTGCAGGCTTTTATAGCCGAGCTTGGTTGCAATAGCAGTAAGAGGAAGCTCGTCGTAAGTGAGCAGCTCTTTGCTGCGCTCTATTTTTTGTAGCACAATGTACCTATTCAGGGCTATACCCTCAGATGCTTTGAAAGCCGTGCTGATGGTGGAGTAGTCTTTGTTTAGCTTCTCGGCCAGATAAGTAGACAGGTTCGTGGCAAGGGATGAAATCTCATCACTATAAACTAAATTAATGACGGCTACTTTGATACTCTCTACAAGCTCTTCTCGCTTATCGTGGAGCAGCTCAAACCCTTTCTGAGCCATGGCCGCTTCTATGGCCGTTTCATCCACCGCTTCGTTTTCACCGATAACGGCTGTACCCAGCTCTACCTCCAGAACAGGCAGGCCCAGCTTTTCCAGTTCTTCCCGCACAACCATAATACAGCGGGGGCACACCATATTTTTAATGCGAAGCACCCTTTGGTGCTGATTCTCTTCACTCATTTAAACCAATAGTATGTTAGCGGCTAGCTTGCTTTAAAAGCGAACTACCGCTTCATTTGATGTTACAAACACATTCAGCGCGTTACATGCCTTACTGCAAGCCAGGAAGAGCGGCGCAGGTGAAAGGCACAGAAGGTCACGCACATCAGAGACGGAAAAGCATAGCTCTTCCATGATGCGGTCAGGAGCAGCTTGTGCATCAAATGACTAAAGAGTGCAGGAATATTATGATGTCAGGTATTTTAGGAACAGGGGGATCAGGGGGAGCGTGCGACACCGCTGTAACACAGTTCTTATAAAAAGCGCGTAATACAGCCTGATAAAGGCTATCCATGAAGGTATACGATGCCTTTACAAGCGACGGCAGCTCCACGGGAGGAGCGCTCTTTAAAAAAGGGGCGTAAGCTAAATCAGAGCAACAGCTACTATCCTCCGTTGACGACGCAGGATGCTTCTCCTCATGGTGTGCGTGCTCCTTACCGTGATGTTCCGAAGAGGTTTCATGTTTATGGCTATGCCCACCATGCTCTGCGCTGTGGTGTTGTGCTGGAGTGGAAGCTACAGGTTGGAGCCGCTCAGCCAGGTGCGGCAGGTTGCAAACCAGCTGAACAAGGTACAGGCTCACGAAGACTGCCAATAGAAGCAGCCCCGTAAAGTTTAAGTTCTTGTTATGTCTGGTTCTTCTCATGAAGTAAGGCCTTTGTGCGGCAGCCCCTTAACCTTCGCACAGTGTAAATATATAGAAAAAACAATAAAATACAGGGTTGCACTGTACTTAAGCAAGATACGCCTCCACTAATACTGAATATTCGGGGAAAAAGCTTCTCAGCCAGTCGCTCCAAGGTTCAGTAACACCTGTGGTGGGAATACAGCTATAGATGCATGCGTGAGTCCCTGGCAGACTCACGCATGGTTAGTTTTAGTTCAGCACTTCCTCCGTGCCGCCGCACTTGAGCATCTGCTCGCCGAAGTATGGGTTGCGGATTTCCTGGTTAGCGCTCAGCCAGTAGGCGCCTTGGTTGTTGTTTGCCATCGGGCAATGCTGGTAGTAGAGCTTCTGGTCCGTCGCGCCGAATGCCTTGGTAAGCGAGAACGTAGCCTCTGAGAGTAGCTCCAGGCTTTCACGCTGTGCGCTCACCTCACCTGCCTCAGCAATTTTGGTGGCACTTTGCTTTACTTCCTCCACCTTCTCTTCGGCAAAGGCTTTCTGCTCGCCCTCCAGCTTAGCTAGGTCTATTTTTTCGGCGGCGGCAAGTACAGATTCAGCCGCTGCCTTCGCTGTTTGCGCGTTGGAAGCAACGAGCGCGTCCTTCAACTTTAGGTAATTGTCTACCAAAGCTGCCACTTGTGCCTTTACAGGCCCGCCAACCGAAGTATAGTCAGGAGTCTCTATCACCTCCTGCGTTGTCATTTGTCCGTGGTCCATAGTGCTATGGTCCATACCTTCGTGTTGATCCTGAGCTGCCTCCGTTGTTTCCTGCTGCTTTTCGGCACAGGCAGTAAAGGTAAAGGCACCCATTACGGCCCCGGCAAATGCGATTCTTTGAATTGGTCTTAGATTCATTTTTTAATTTATTTAGTGTTAGTGATTAATTTGATTTACTAGTACAAAGGCGACTAAAGCGCTTACGATAAGGTTAACGGCCCACATCTCAGCCATTTCTTACTGTTTGGTTCTTTCGGTTCGTCGGGCGCTATCCTGCAGCAGTCTTTCATTGGTTTTAATGGTTATGGCCTGCCATCGGGTCGCCGCCCTTCTTCAGCACAAACTCGCTGTAAAGCAGGTAGGCCCCTGAGGTCACGACTTTATCATTCTCTTTTATTCCCGAGAGTATGGCTACATTGTTAAAGCTTTCCTCACCGAGCGTCACCATGCGTGCCTGAAAGGTTCCTTTTCCTGTCTGCACCCACACATGGCTGCCACGCTCATCCCGGATAACCGCATCAGTTGGTACAGTCAGGCTCTCGCCGCTCTTGCCGGGGAGCGTCACGTTGGCCTGCATACCCGGCAAGTACTGCCCCTCATTGTTTTTTAACTCAGCACGCATGACAGCTACCTGGCTCCCGGCCCTATACTCCGGGTTCAGGAAGGTAACCTTGGCTGGAACAGCCCCTTCGGTAAAGCCTTGTACTGACACCTGAACCGGATCCCCCACCTGCACTTGGGCCACCTCCTGCGGGTAGAGCTCGGCCTCCACCCAGATGCTGCCCAGCTTGCCCAGCCTGTAGAGCACGCCGCCTTCGGCTACGTACTGCCCTTCGGCGGCGGCAACTTCTGTTATTACGCCTGCGCTTGGAGCTACAAAAGTGACTCTGGCATTCAGTTGATCCGTACTGGCCAGTCTTCTGATCTGTGCCTCCGTCAGGCCATAGAGCAGGAGTTTCTTTTTGGCAGCTTCCAGAAAAGAAGCAAAGCGCGGGTTCTCCTGTCCCAGTTCCTGGTTCTGCCTGAGGGCCAGCAGGTACTCGCGTTGCTGGGTCAGGAGCTCCTCCGAGTACAATTCGTAGAGCGGCTGCCCTTTCTGAACACGCTGTCCGGTTTCTTTGATGTAGAGCCTCTCAATGCGCCCTGCGGCACGGCTGCTAACCACATCGGTTTGTGTCTCGTCCAGCACGAGTTGCCCGGTCAGGATGGTACTGCTGCCCACGTCGCCATACTTTACCCGTTTCACAGCGATGTTCCCCAGCGCGATCTGGCTGTCGCTCAGCATCAGCTCCCCCTCATTTTGGCCTGCCTGCGACACCGGCACCAGGTCCATGAAGCAGATAGGGCAGGTGCCGGGCTCGTTCTGCACGATCTGCGGGTGCATCGGGCAAGTATAGGTGGTTGCGTCGCCCTCTGTATGGGCTGCCTCCTCATGGCTGCAGGCCCCCAGGGTAATTACCATCAGGAAGGCCAGCAGGTATAGGGTGTAATTTCTTGCTCTTCTCATCATGCGCTTACTTATTTACTTTGATAAAGCTCTCGCTGTCCACCAGGAACTGCGCATTAGCGGCCACCACATCGTTCTGCTGTAGCCCTTCCACGACCTGTATCTGATTTCCTTCCGTTATGCCCGCCGTAACAGGCACTGGCTCAAACACACCGTTTACTTTCTTAAAGGCCACAGACCTGGTGCCCATGTCCAACACGGCAGCTTTAGGCACCCAGAGGGCAGGATCCGTGGTATAGCTGGCGCGGGCAGTTACCAGTTGCCCCACCATCGCCAGCTTTTGCTGCCCCGGCAGGTACACCCGCACCTTGGCAAAGCTCTCCCCTTCCTCATAAAAAGGCTGGAGAAAGTCTACACTCGCCTCCAGGCGCTCGCCGGGTAGCTGCGGAAAGGTGACCTGCACCGGAGCTCCTTTGGCCAGTGCGCTCACCTGTGCGGTAGGCACATTAAACTCCGCCCACAACTGGTTGGGGTTTACTACCCGCAAGAGCGGCTGTCCGGTGCTCACATACATGCCCTCCCTTAGCTGGATAGCTTCAGCCGCAGCGGTAGGAGTAGGCGAAGCGCTAGCTCCTGCGCCCGCGCCATTGCCGCCTCCCATGGCACCCATGCCACCGCCTGCACTTACTGCAGCGCCCGCCGCCGTACTTGGTGTAGCGGATGGGGCTGCGGTGTTCAGGCCAATTACATAGCCATCATAAGGACTGTAGAGGGCAAAAGTATAGCTCTCTTCCCCGGTTCGTAGGAGGCGGGTTATTTGTGCATCGGTGGCACCCAGCAGGCGCAGCTTCTGCTTTGCCGCCTCAATCAGTTGTTTGTCCTCGGGAGCCGACTGTGCCAGGTAGACCAGCTCTTTCTGCGCCGTAATCAGCTCCGGGCTGTAAACCTCCATCAGCTTCTGCCCTTTGCGGATGGACTGGAAGTTATACTTTACATACAGCTTCTCAATTCTTCCTCCCACGCGGGCAGGCACAGTATAAATCCGACGAGGATCGTAGGTGATGATGCCTTCCATTTGCACCGTAGCCTGCACCGTTTTTTCCTGGGGCTTTGTAGTGGCAACCGAGGAAACGACGGTACTGTTTGTAGGCCTCAACAAGAACGCTAGATCCTCTGTGATTTCGATCTCTGTGCCATGCCCAGACTTGGGCACCAGGTCCATGCCGCAGATCGGGCAGGTGCCCGGCTCGTTCTGCACGATTTGCGGGTGCATGGGGCAGGTATATTCTGTATCACCTCCCGCATGCTCCGTTTCGTCATGGCTACAGGCTCCCAGGGTAATCACCACCAGAAGGGCCAGCAAATAAAGAATGCTATTTTTCAATTTCCTTCTCATAATTCACAACCATTAAGTACAGCTCCTGCAGCCTGTTCAGATATTCCATCTGCGCCATGTTCAGCGCCTCCCACGCATCAATCGCCTCGGGCAGCTGCGCGGTGTTCTGCTCGTAGGCCAGCATTGTCACATCGTAGTTTTTCTTTAGGGCGGGAATGATCTTTTTTTGATAATTCTCCGTCTGTGCCCACAGGGTGTTCAGTTCCAAAGCCATGTTCCGTATCATGCCCTGGGCCTCGTTTACAATAGATTCCCTTTCCTGCTGCATGGCCTCTATCTCCAGGTTCATGGCCTTGGTGTTGGCTTTGTACATTTTGGAAGACCACGGGGCGATCGGGATAGAGACCATGCCCATAGCCGTGAACTGTTGCGGCATCATGCTGTTACGCGGGTACATGTGATCAAAGCGGATACGGAAGTCGGGCTTACGCTCCAGCTGCTCCAACTCCACGTTCAGCCGCATGGACTGAACCGTTTTGTCCAGCTGGCGCAAATCGCTTCGGACGTTGATAAGGCTGCTGGTATCCACGGCAAGGAGTGCTGGCTCCGGCATCATTACTGCGGTGTCGATGCGGTACCGCTGCTCTTTAGGCAGGTTCATCAGTATATTCAGCTGCACGTTTTGCTGCTCCATCTGGCTGGCCGTCATCAGCTGCATGTTCTGCACTTCATGCAGGCGCCCTTCTGCTTTGTACACGCTTCCCAAGCTTCCCTGGCTGTAAGGGTAGCGGATTTTAGCCAATTTTAGCATGTACTCCATAATGTGCTCGCTATCTTGCAGCACATCCATCTTTTTTTCGAGCACCACCCAGCTGTAGTAGGCGGCTTTCGCCTGTGCCCGCAGCTGATTGAAGGTAACATCCCTGCCTGCGGTCTCGATAGCCGCTCTGGACTTTAAATACTTCTCCTTGGCGCGCAGCTTGGCAGGGTTTGGGATAGCCTGCTCCGCTGAGAGCATGTAAGACCCTTCCCGCTCATCACGCTCTACGCTTTGGCGGGAGTAGGGCATCATAAACACGCCGCCACCCACCATGGGTGCCATCCAGCTTCTTGCCCCTTCTGCATAGGCATCCATGGCCCTGGCCCGGTAGTCATATTCCTGAAGCATCGGGTTACTGCTGCTGATGCGCTGCAGTACGCTGTCCAGGTTCATGATCTGTTGCTGGGCCAGCGCCGGAGCGCTGGCCAGCAGCATCACAAACAACCAAACAAAACACTTGTATTTCTTAATGCTTAACATCGTAAATTTCCAATTTGCCGTGTTTCTTTAACTCATACTCTTTTGTCATCTCAAACACCACCGGCGTTACCAGCAGGATGTGAACCGAAGAGGTAAATACCCCCCCGATCAGCGGAAGCACAATCGGTAGCATGATGTCCGATCCTACTCCGGTGGCCCACAATACAGGAACTAAGCCAAACAGGGACACTGACACCGTCATGATCTTTGGGCGAAGGCGCTTGGCCGCACCTTTAAAGACATAGTCGCGGATATCCTGCTTCGTGATCGTGTCACGGGAGTTGCCTTTCGTGGCCACCAGCTCTTTCATCGCCTCATTCAGGTACACGATCATCAGCATACTTGTCTCCATGGCCAGGCCAAACAAGGCAATAAAGCCCACGGCCACGGCCACCGACAAGTTAACGCCATAGAAGTACACAATGTACACACCCCCGATCAAGGCGAAGGGAATAGTACCCAGGTTGATGAGTGCTTCTTTCAGGGACTTAAAGGAGAAGTACAGGATGAAGAGGATAATCACCAGCACCAGCGGGATGATGATTTTGAGTGTGTTATTGGCGCGTACCTGGTTTTCCCACTGCCCGCTCCACTCCAGATAATAGCCCTCCGGTATGCCTGTCACTTCCATGTTGATCTTTTCGATGGCCTCCTGCACGGTGCTGCCCAAGTCACGGTCCCGAACATTAAACAGCACCGCCCCGCGCAGCTGCGCGTTCTCCGAGTTGATCATGGGCGGTCCGTCAGTAAATCGGACGGTGGCCACGGAGGATAAAGGCACCGTGCCAGCCGAGGAAGTCTGGATCGGGATGCGCCGGATGCGCTCTACGCTGTTACGGTACTCCTGTGCCAGCCGCACGTTAATGGAAAAGCGCTCGCGCCCCTCAACGGTGTTTCCGATAGGCGTGCCGCCCAAGGCCGACTCCACGATCATGTTCACATCGTCCACCGTCAGGCCATAGCGCCCCAAGGCTTCCCGGTTGATGTCAATCTCCAGGTACTTGCCACCTGTAATGGGCTCCACGTACAAGTCCTTCACACCCGGTACTCCGTTCAGCGCCGTTCTTACCTTTTCAGACACAGCCGCTATGGAATCCAGGTTCTGGCCGTATACCTTCACGCCCACGTCGGTGCGGATACCGGTGGCCAGCATGTTGATACGGTTGATAATGGGCTGGGTCCAGCCGTTGACCACCCCTGGTATCTGCAGCTTGGCATCCAGTTCCTGGATAATGTCCTGCTTGGTAACTCCCTCGCGCCACGCTGACTCCGGTTTCAGCATGATGATTGTCTCAATCATGCTGATAGGGGAGTTGTCGGTGGCGGTGCTGGCACGGCCGGCCTTGCCCAACACGCTCTCCACCTCGGGCACCGACTTAATGATTTTGTCCTGTACCTGCAGGATGCGCTTGGCCTCTGCGTTAGAAATGTCGGGCAGCGTGACGGGCATGAAAAGGATGGACCTTTCATCCAGCGGCGGCATGAACTCTGTGCCCAGGCTAAAGAGCATGGGAATAGAGATCACCAGCGCCAGGATGTTTATGCCTAGTGTGGTTTTGCGCCACTTCAGGCACCACCTCAGCACAGGCCCATACACTTTCTCCAGCGCTCTGTTGATTGGGTTGGCGCTCTCCTCCTTGAACTTTCCTTTTAGGAGGAAAGAGATCAGCACAGGCGTGAGGGTTATGGCTATAACAGCATCCACTATCAGGATGAATGTCTTTGTCCAGGCGAGTGGGCCGAAGAGCTTGCCTTCCTGCCCGGTGAGCAGAAACACAGGCAAAAAGGAGGCGATGATAATCACGGTACTCCAGAATACGCTGGGACCCACCTGCTTGCTGGCCCTTTCAATTATTCTGAATCTATCTTCTTTCGATAATTTCATGTTCTCTGTCTTTTGAAAGATTTCGGTTAGTCCTCCCAAGGTTTACCCTTGGTCGCGTCGGCCAGGTGCCGGTAAGCATTCTCTACCATCACGATGGCATCATCCACGATCACGCCGATGGAAAGGGCTATGCCTGTGAGGGACATGATATTGGAGGAGATGCCAAAGGCATTGAGCAGGATAAAACCGATAGCGACCGAAAGGGGTAGCTGGATCATGATCACCAGGGCACTACGCCAATGGAAGAGAAAGAGGAGCACTACCAACGAGGCCACAATCATTTCCTCGATCAGGGTGCCTTTGATTGAGTCTATGCTTTCGTTGATGAGGCCGCTACGGTCGTAGACGATGTTGAACTTCATGCCTTCGGGCAGACCTTTGGCGACTTCCTTCATCTTCACCTTCACGTTTGCGATCACCTCTTCCGCATTCTCCCCGTAGCGCATCACGACGATGCCGCCCACGGCCTCGCCTTCGCCGTTCAAGTCGAAGATGCCCAGGCGGCTCTCACCTGTCATCTGCACCGAGGCCACATCCCTTACCCGTACCGGGATGGTGTTGCTGGTAGTGATGGGTATATTCTCAATCTCTTCGGCAGACTCTAAATAACCGGTTGTTTTGATGATGTAGCCAATATCCGAAAGCTCAAACTTGCGACCTCCCGCCTCATTGTTGTTGGCCCGCACCGCCTGAATCACCTGCGGAACGGAGAGGTTATAATAAGTAAGCTTGTTGGGGTCAAGGGTGAGCTGGTACTGCTTCTGAAAGCCCCCGAAGGATGCCACCTCGCTCACACCCTCCACGTTCTGCAGCGCAAACTTCACATACCAGTCCTGTACGGCGCGCTGCTCACCCAGATCCATGCCAGGGGCATCCAGGGTATACCACAGGATGTGGCCGACACCGGTACCGTCAGGGCCCAGGGTAGGGGTTGCGTCTTCAGGCAACATGTTGCCAACAGAGTTCAGACGCTCCAGCACGCGGGTGCGGGCCCAGTACACGTCCGTCTCATCCTCAAAGATGATATAGATAAAGCTCATGCCGAACATGGACGTTCCCCGCACATATTTCACTTCGGGTAGGCCCTGCAGGTTCGTCACGAGCGGATAGGTAATCTGGTCTTCCACGAGCTGCGGGCTGCGGCCCATCCATTCGGTAAAGACGATGACTTGGTTTTCAGACAAATCCGGAATGGCATCTACCTTGTTTGTCTGCACGGAATAGACGCCCCAGCCAAACAGCGATGCAGCGATGAGCAGCACCATTACACGGTTGCGGAGCGAAAAGGAAATTAGCTTTTCGATCATGGGAATAAATGAATAACCTTAACAGGAAATGACTGGCAGCCACAGGAAATGACAGAGACGGACATAGTGCCAACGGACAGCCAATAGTGTGGCTAGGCTACACCAGCACACTCGTCCAGAGAGGCACATGTAAGACTGTAAGGTTAAATAAGAAAGGACTGCACCAGAACAGGTATGTCCCGGGCAATGGGAGGGGAGGTGTAAAGCGCGTAAGCAGGTTTAAGTTCCTCCTGAGGGGCAAAAAGCTGCAGTATCACCACTTTTACAGCGGCAATGAACTTAAGATCCAGCGTTTTAGTGGGCGTAAGCGCCTTCGCATCCGTGGTTATATCCAGGCGCTCTATGGTCAACCGGTGATCTTCGCAGCAGCTTCTCTCCTTAGGCTCTTCCTCAGGGGCGTGGCAAGGAGGCAGCTTTTCTTTCATCTGCTCCATGGGACATTCATCTGCCTGCCCGTACAAATTCAGGTCGCGTATCTCTCCGGCACATAAATGCATGCCTACCGATATGCCTGTCGAGGAGACAAGCACTAGCAGTGCAAGCGTTAGCAGTATGATCCGGTGAAGCACTCTCATAAGATGATTTTGCCACAAAGTTACAATAGAAGCAGCTGGCACTGTTACATAATTAGCATTTTATTTTACATATTTATTGGACTCTCTTGACTAGGTCATGCAGCTATATAGGCTATAAAGCACAGAGAGTAGCTTTACGCCCCACTTTAAGGGTCTAACAAACGACTTTCAGCTCCCTTTTGTTCAGCCTTAAGTTACGTATGCTCCCGTAAATAAAATAGGCACTGTGGCTGTGGGTGACAGTTAGCCAAAACCGGTCTGTTGTATTTCAACGGCTCCTACTGTCTACAGCATGCTATCAGAGTAAATCTGTAACTCTTTGCTAGAATTTTGTAATAGCAAGCGCTGGGTCAGGATGTACCTTTGTGTTATCAAGAACGACTAAATGAGTGGCAAAATGGAGAATAAAGTACTAACCCCTGATAAGGCTGTAGGTCAGCCCACTGCACAGGAGCAGAGAGTGTCTTTACCGGTTACAGGTATGAGCTGCGCCTCCTGCGCCCTCAGCGTGGAATCCATGGTAGGAGCCCAGCCTGGAGTGTCGCAGGCAGCGGTGAACTTTGCCTCCCAGACACTCCAGGTGTCTTATAGCCCTGATAAAATCACCCTTGCCGAGATACAGCGAAATGTGCAGGAGATAGGTTTTGACTTGATCGTTGATGAGGAAAACGCCCAGGAGAAGCAGGAAGAAGAGCAGCATAACCGTTACCAGACGCTGAAGAAGAGGACTATCGCAGCAGCCATTCTTACCCTGCCGGTGTTTATCATCGGGATGTTTTTTATGGATATGCCTTACGGGAACTGGATCATGATGGTGCTGAGCGCCCCGGTGCTGTTTTACTTTGGCCGAAGCTTCTTTATCAATGCCTTTAAGCAAGCCAGAAACGGAAAGGCAAATATGGACACGCTGGTGTCATTGAGTACAGGCATCGCCTTTGGCTTCAGTGTGTTTAACACCTTCTTTCCGGAGTTTTGGCTCACACGCGGGCTGCACCCGCACGTGTACTTCGAGGCCGCGGCCGTCGTGATCGTGTTCATCATGCTGGGTAAGCTGCTGGAGGAAAGGGCTAAATCGAATACCTCCACAGCCATTAAGAAGCTGATCGGCCTGCAGCCTAAAACCGTTTGGCTGGTAGAGGGGGACCACGAGCGGGAGGTGCCAATTTCACAGGTGCAGAAAGGCGACCTGCTGCTGGTGCGTGCCGGCGAAAAGATACCTGTGGACGGAGAGGTGGCGCAGGGCACTTCCTATGTAGACGAGTCGATGATTTCGGGGGAACCCGTACCGGTGGCCAAGCAGAAAGGAGACAAAGTGTATGCAGGCACCATCAACCAGAAAGGCAGCTTCCGATTTGTGGCCGAGAAGGTAGGCAGTGAGACCATGTTGGCCCAAATTATTAAAATGGTGCAGGAAGCGCAGGGCTCCAAGGCACCGGTACAGAAACTCGTGGACAAGATCGCGGGTATTTTCGTGCCAGTCGTGCTATTGATCGCGCTAGTAAGCTTTACGACTTGGTTGATGCTTGGCGGTGACAATGCACTGACGCAAGGGCTGCTAGCCTTGGTCACCGTACTTGTGATTGCCTGCCCATGTGCCCTTGGCCTGGCAACCCCAACCGCTATCATGGTGGGTGTGGGCAAAGGTGCTGAGAACGGCATCTTGATTAAAGACGCCGAAAGTCTGGAGCAGGCCCATAAAGTGAATGCTGTTATTCTTGATAAGACGGGCACCATAACGGAGGGCAAACCTGTATTAACGGATATAATTTGGGCTGGTGGAGCGGAAGCCCGAAAACAAACCCTGCAAACCATACTGCTGTCATTGGAACTGCAGTCAGAGCACCCGTTGGCTGAAGCAGTGGTCCGCTACCTGAAAGACCAGGAGGTAAGGTCACTTGAGCTGGACACGTTTGATAGTGTAACCGGGCGCGGGGTGAAAGCTTCCTTGCACGGAAACCGGTATTTAGCAGGTAATCATAGATTATTAGAAGAGGAAGGCGTACATGTTGATCCGAAGCTGACACAGCTAGCCAGCTCTTTAAGAGATGAGACCAAAACTGTTATCTTCTTTACAGAGAATAGTAGTGCTGTAGCTTTAGTAGCCATTGCAGACCAAATCAAGCAAAGTTCGGCGGCAGCCATCCGAACATTGCAAGAGCAGGATATTGAGGTGTACATGCTTACTGGCGATAATCAACAAACCGCTGCCAGTGTGGCAGCACAGGTAGGCATAAGGAATCATAAAGCAGAGGTTTTGCCTTCGGATAAAGCCGCTTTTGTAAAAGAGTTGCAAGCTCAAGGCAAGGTAGTAGCCATGGTGGGGGATGGCATCAACGATTCGCACGCCCTGGCACAGGCTGATGTCAGTGTAGCCATGGGCAAGGGCTCTGACATAGCCATTGATGTCGCCAAAATGACCCTCATTTCCTCGGATCTGCAGCAGGTTCCTAAGGCACTGAAGCTATCGAAGCAAACGGTGCGGGCCATTAAGCAAAACCTGTTCTGGGCCTTTATCTATAACCTGATAGGTATTCCTATTGCTGCAGGTGTGCTTTACCCGCTGTACGGCTTCCTGCTGGATCCCATGATTGCAGGTGCGGCCATGGCTCTGAGCTCTGTGTCTGTAGTTACGAACAGTTTAAGGCTGAAGGCGCAGAAACTGTAACCGTGGTGAATAATTATATAATAAATAATAAATATTGTGTAATAAGAAAGGTCTTGATGGGATCTATCTTTGTAAAATCCAAACTAAGTATAACTTCTAAAAGCATAAAAACATGAAAGACTTAAAGTTTAAAACCAACATAAACTGCGGCGGCTGTGTTTCTAAAGTAACCCCAGTACTCAACGCCGCCGAAGGTGTTTGCGAATGGACTGTGGATACAGCCAACAAAGACAAAGTGCTTACCGTGAAAACAGACTCTCTCTCTGCCAGTGAGGTCATCGCCACTGTAGAGAAGGCTGGCTTTAAGGCACAACCTATTTAAATCAGTAATAGCCGGAATGGTTCGTTATAAACAAGGGAAGGCTCCTCATTCCGAAGAGCCTTTTCTTTTATCGTAATATCCCTTCTTATGTACTAAAGGTTAATCTTTTGCGCTTTGATACGTGCGGAGATTATTTCTAAAATAGTAATCACCTCTTCCGGGTCAGGCAGCGTACCATACACGAGGGAGCGGAATTCCTGCTGGTAGGCCGTCTCTAAAGAATTCCAGACTCCTCTCACGTCGGCGAACAGCAGGCAGGCATCCAGCGGCTGCATGGCCCAGTCGCCCTGAAACTCGCTGTTGCGGGCATCATCAGCCTGCACGGCCTGAATCATCTCAAAGAAGTCCTCGCTGTGCAGAAATGCGGTCACTGCAGGTGCTTTCAGCATGGCGTGCAGGTCATATATGTGGCGGATCTTGCTACCTAATTCATCTACCGGGTTTTCGGCATAAGAAGCCCGCACCAGGGCGAGCACTTTCTCTGTGAAGGTGCGCTCCAGACTTACCACATTTACCTCAAAAGGCTCTAGTGCGTACTGGCGGATCATGTCCAGCAACCCACGTTGAGCCATAAACTGGCTGATGTAGGTCTTGATTGGCATCAGCTGGTGCGGGTTGGGGCTGGCAAAGGAGTTGATTTCCACCAGAATCTTGTCGGTTGCCTGGCCATAGTCCCCCTGCACGGAGGCTCCATAGTCGTGCAGCGTTTTGCGGAAGCGGGAACCCTTGCTGGTCCGGAGCGGATCATCTACCTCCACCATGTCCTTTGTGATCTCTTTTGAGATTTTGCGGATCAGCTGCATGACCTGGTTGTTAGTCATGCCCTCGTCAGCGTTGATGGCCAGGTCGATGTCCTCTGAAAAGCGCTCGATCAGGTTGTAGGCTTTGGACAGGGAGGTGCCGCCTTTGAAAATGGCCTGCTCCACGTAGGGGGAGTGGGCCAGGCGGTAAAGCACCAGTGTCACCCAGTAGTCCTTCTCCACGTACACATCCCTGATCTGCAGGGCCTCTGCCGTAGCCGTAATGGCATCCCGAAACACCTCCGGGTTTTGGTGCAGGTTCATATAATATTCCAGTCCTTTCTGTTAGGCAGTATGCTCTCGCTAATGCCCAGTTTGTATTTTGTCAGCGGGTTCAATGACTGCCTTAGTCTGTCTGCCTCCTCTGTAAAGCCCAGACGCTCCAGCAGGGCTCCCAGCAGGGCGCGGGTAGCGGGGTTATAGTCCAGCGCCAGCTCCATGAGCCGATCCTTGTCGCGTTCAGCTAGCTCTTTGATATACTTAAGCAGAATAAGGATCGTCTTTTCGCTGTTGCGGTCCGGAATCTTCTTGTAACCGCGCAGAGCGTCCAGGATCTGAAGCTTGTCAATGTCAGACTCCTTGAAGTTGGTGGGGCTTTGAACATAACGGACTTTGGTTTTCCCTACATTCGCTACCCGGCGCTGCTTGCGTGTCATTAGCGTCACCTCCTGGGGAACCTGCGTGGTCAGACCTAGCTGGTTGTAAAGCCCCAAACCGCTCTCGTACCCTTTGACTTCGCCTTTGGAGGTGCTCAGGCTCTTGATGATCTCTTTTTCGGATGGTTTTACTTTTCCGAAAACAGTTTCCTTTTGCTTATAGTAGCGGCCTTTTGCCAGCCGGTTAATTACCCCTTGCTTGGCCAGGCGGCTGAGCGCCGCCGCCAGGGCCTCCAGCTGGCTGTCGTTTACCTGAAAATCAGCGTAAGTTAGTAGCTGACCGGGCTGGGCCTGATCAATTCTTTCCCGGACTTGCTGCATGATGCTCATTGTTTCCTTTCTAAGTTGTGCACTAGTTTAGCCTAATGGTTCTATAAAGGTAGTAGCTTGCCTATCATTTGTCAAGTTTTTTTGTTATTAAACTTGACAAATGACAAAAAAAACTTTAAAAGGAGCTTCTTAAATCCTCCAAGCGTTTTTCTCCTTTTATGCTGCATCATACTTGGCAATGTTTTGGACTACAGCCTCAGGCATTATATAACGTGTAGCAGATTCGCCTATCAGGACCAAGCTTGATTCTACTTTATAGGTTATTACGGCTTACTTGATTGTATTAAAACAAGAAGGTGTATTAATTAGTAAACAAAATACTCTATATAGAGATATTTTTTTGAAAAATGCACCGTATACAAAAATTAAAAACATACATTTGTATACGAAAGGTCGGAAAAATGGAAAACATAGTTGCAATCAATCTTACACGAGCCAGGCAATTCAGAGGTTTAACGATGGATCAATTAGCTGGCAAGATTAATTGTTCGAAGCAAGCTATAAGTCATTATGAGAATGGTGTGAGGTATCCTGATAGCAAAACCTTACTAGCTATAGGTGATGCTTTAGATTTAGAGTTAGATTATTTTTATAGTGATAGTAGTGTAAAATTTAGCTTACATAACATTAGTTACAGACAAGGCTTCGGCCTTGATTCTAAACAAAAGCAGGATGTAGAAGACGAAACAAGCTCATTATTAAGTGACTATTTAGAACTAGAAGCCATTGCAAAAGAACTCGTTGTTTTTCAGAACCCCCTTGAAGATCTTGTGATTAGCAGTACTTCAGATGCTGAGAAAGCTGCAAAGCAACTTAGAAAGAGGTGGAAATTAGGAGAGGGTCCTATATCTAATATTACTGGTCTTCTGGAGAGAAAGGGTGTGAGAATCATTAAGTGTGACTTTGACTTTTTTTACACTCACGAAGGCTTGTCCGGTTGGGCTGAAGATAAGAAAGTTCCAGTAATTGTCCTTAATTCTAGACAGCAAGACTTGTCCCGAATGAGGTTTACAATTCTTCATGAGCTGGGTCATCTCTTATTGGTAATGGCTGAGAATGTGGACGAGATCGCTATTGAAAGAATTTGTGACGCTTTTGCAGGGGCTGTGCTGCTTCCAGTTGAAATATTAATCCAAGAGTTCGGGAAGAACAGAACAGCTATTACGATGCCTGAACTCAAGAGGATTAAAGAGCTATACGGAATATCTGTTGCTGCAATCATGGTCCGAGCTTCTGTAACCAAGCTGATATCATGGGATGCCTATAACAAGTGGAAGCAATCTGACTTCTCTGATTTTGACTATGGGCAGTTTAGTGGTACAGAGGAGCCACAAAGGTTTGAACAGATGCTGTACCGTTGTTTAAGTGAACGAAAAATTGGTTTTGACAAAGCTGCAAGATTGGCCAGAAGAGATGAGGCCGAGCTAAGAAAAATTTATAGCCAGCAACAATTAGAGTTTTGAGATGGGCCCGATAGTTATAACAGAGATCAACACAGCAGCAACGCTGTACAGGTTGGGCCTGTTGAAATACTTTAACAGCAACAACCTGAGCATACATATAACAGACATCTGTTATAACCATAAAGGTAGCCATGATGTGTTAACTTTATACAATAACAAAATGCTTGCTAAACGGATGGAAGAACAAGGCTTTCTAAAAGTTGTAGAACTAACTGAGATCCAGATGAAGCAAGTAGCAAAACTGTACAGTGAATATAAGCCCAAGTTTGTTGTTAAGACTATATCAGCACTTGTTTATGCGCACGAGGGAAACATGAAGGTGATCAGCGAAGATGAGCTATTAGGAGATGTTGCTAGAGGCGAATTGAACCTGAAGGTCTACAATCAAGAATGGTTTGTTGACAGCCTGCTACAGGAACTTGTAGCAATGGGAGTTAAAATTGATTCTTCACAATTAAAAGAGATGATTCAGTATTTCTAGAGAAATATATTATAGAAGAATAATAAAGAAAAAAGCCAGGCATTGATACCTGGCTTGTAGATTCCGGTTAAGGAAGACAAAAGCCTGCTAAGCTTTTGGGGTTCTATTGATTTCGCACTTCAAAGTTACCTCCTTTAACTGAAATCCGCAAGCTTACTGGTGATTATAAACTACCTATGACAAAACATAGGTGGGCCTGCATGTTCAATTTTAAGATTTTATAAAAGCACGTGCTTGTAATCGCATACTGGGTAGAGCCCCAGCTGCTGCAGAAATGATATGTGGCAAACAGTATTATTTGTTGAATATCAAAGTTAAAGAAATGACTTTAGCCAACGGGGCGCCGCAAACGCAAAAAAACAAAAAGGCTCTGAAATTTATGATCGAAGGGGAGCCTTTTGAAACATTAGATCAGTATAAAACGGGAGCCGAGTTAAAACAACTCAGAGGTATTCCCCAAGGAGTAGAGCTTTTTCTGTCAATTAAAGAGCCTTACGAAGACGAGTTGATAGGTAATGACACCAAGGTTAACTTGGCAAGGCCTGAAATAGAGCGCTTCTTTGTAAAACAAAAGCTGAAGCTCACCATAAATAAAGAGCCTTTTGTGTGGTTTAGCCAGTTTATCTCTGGCAAACAGATCAGAGAGTTGGGTAATATTCCAGCTGAACATGAGATTTATCTTGACATCAAGGAGCCCTATGTGAATACCCTTATTCAGGATGATACCGTGATTGATCTAGCCAGACCTGGTAAAGAACACTTCTTCTCTAAGGAGCAATCTGTTAAGGTTATTATCATCAATGGCAGACCAAAGGATTGGGCCGATAAAACAGTCACCTTTGAACAAGTCGTTATATTGGCCTTCGGATCTTTTGATAATAGCCCGAATAAGGTGTACACCGTTACCTTTAGTGAAGGGCCAGTATCAAAGCCTGAAGGTACTATGGTGAAGGGCTCAGTTGTTGAAGTTAAAAACAAAATGGTTTTCAATGTCTCAGCAACTGATAAATCATAGTCCTGACCTAAAGCGTCTTAGAGACGAAGGCTATGAAGTAGAAGTACTTGGTGGATATTTACTTATCCACCAAGTACCCTATCTTAATGATATTGGTGAGGTTAAGCGCGGGACATTGGTGAGCGACCTAGTATTGATAAACAATACTACAGTTGACAAACCCAAAGATCATGTGATTCACTTCATAGGTGAAAACCCCTGCAACGTTGGTGGAACGGTTATTTCAGCGATACAATATGTAAGTACTACTAGAGCACTTAGGGAAGGCATTACTGTTAATTATTCGTTTTCCAACAAGCCTCAAGGCGGTTACCCGAACTACTACGAGAAATTTAAGAGGTATGCTGAGGTGATCTCTGCTCCTGCGAAGTACTTGCATCCTGATCTTACGGAGAAAACTTTCAAGGTAATACCCTCCAGGAATGAGGAGTCAGTGTTTAAATACATTGACACAAACTCTAGTAGGGCAAACATTGACATAATTAACTCAAAGTTTAAGGGGCAAAAGGTTGCCATCATAGGTATTGGAGGTACTGGAGCTTATGTTTTAGACTTGGTTGCTAAAACGCCAGTGCAGGAAGTACATATATTCGATGGAGATCACTTCTTACAACATAATTCATTTCGCTCACCTGGTGCAGCATCCGTTGAAGATTTAGATGAAAAGTGGATGAAAGCTAAATATTTTGCAGATATCTACTCTAAAATGCACAATGGTATAACTCCTCATCCCTACTATGTGGATGGCTCCAATTATCACGAACTTGATCAAATGGACTATGTTTTCCTATGCGTTGATAAAAATAGAGTTAGGAAAGGCATTATGGATTATTTACTGCACAAAGGCATCCCTTTTATAGATGTGGGCTTGGGCGTTAATGTCGTTGATGACAAGTTGATCGGGACCACTAGGGTAACTGCGGGTACACCTTCCAAGAATGATCATCTCAAGGACAGAGTTTCTGAGGTGGATGATGAGAATAATGAGTACTCGACAAATATTCAGATTGCTGACCTAAATTCGCTTAATGCGTCTTTGGCGGTCATCAAATGGAAGAAGATGTGCGGCTTTTATCAAGACTTGATCGAGGAGCACCACAGTGCATATTCAATTAACGTCTCTAAAATTTTCAATGAAGACCGTACAGCATAATTTTGTTGAGTTCATACCTGATCATTTAGACGAGGGGGTGCTGTACATTTCCTTAAATTATTGCACAGCCATACACAAATGTGTGTGTGGCTGTGGCAATGAGGTTGTTACGCCATTCTCCCCAACGGATTGGTCACTAACATTCAATGGGAAAAGTGTCACCTTGAGGCCTTCCATAGGTAATTGGAACTTTGAGTGCAGATCCCACTACTTTATTACTCAAAACAAAATAGAGCGGTGTAGGGATTGGACCAACAAAGAGATTGCTGTTGGGAGAAACGTTGATAGGGAGAATAAAGCTGATTTCTATTCAGAGGATAAGTTAGAAGCTGATGTAGACATATTTGAAAACAGGATTGATCAGAGTGAAGGAGCTTCGAAGAGGTGGAGCCTAAAGTCTATATTTACAAAAATAAAACTGAGTTGGACTCGGCGGCAATAGTGCTGCCGAGGATTATAATTAAAAATATGACTATTGCACAACTGTTCAAATACCGCTGTAGGCATATAAGAGCAGGCATTGTTAAGCGGGCAAGGAAGACTTTTAAGGATGAGAACGAACTGCTGCCCTCATCTTTGAGATTACTTTGGCTACCTAAATCACACCTGTTTAACATAAGGTAAATTATAAGACTATGTATATATAACTATCATCTATTATAAAACAATCCTTAATTATGGCAATATATTGGTTGACAATCCTATACAATAGGAACACTTGAAGATTGAGAAATAATAAGGCGTTATAAATACTAAATATTTTAGCTTTCATATTTTATAAAGTTAAAATATTTCTCTAAAGTTGCGTAATAGCTAATATTTTTAGCACACATGCAACATGAATACAAAGATATTATTACCCTCAGAAACAGTAAGCTTTATTCTGCTAGGTCGTGACACAGAAACAAAGCACCCGCTCTTCGCGGCACGTGTCCCTGCTGGCTTTCCCAGTCCGGCAGAAGAGCACATTGAGGACAGAATTAGTCTATCATCTTATTTAAATGGACATCCCGACGCTACTTTTTACGTGCAGCTAGAGGGGGATTCTATGATAGACTACAACCTGCTGGAGGGCGACCTGCTCGTCGTAGACCGTTCACTGCACGTGCGCAGCGGCGACATCGTGCTGGCCAATGTCAACAGCGAATATACAGTAAAGAAGCTGGAGATAACAGAAACTGGAGTCCGGCTTCTCCCCGGCAATAAAAAGTACAACCCTGTAGAGATCACGGAGGATTTGGAGTTTTTGGTCTGGGGCGTAGTGCGGGGTGTAGCCAGGAGGATACGCCAATGACTAATTTGTTTGCCCTTGTAGACTGCAATAACTTTTACTGCTCTGTGATGCGCGTCTTTCACCCCGAGCTAAACAATGTGCCTGTGGTAGTGCTTTCTAACAACGACGGCTCGATCATCGCTAGAAGCAATGAGGCCAAAGCACTGGGCCTGCAGATGGGGCAGCCCTTTTTCGAAGCCAAGTCAACTATAGACAAATATAATGTAGTCTACTTTAGCTCTAACTATACGCTTATAGGTGATATGTCTGCCAGGGTGCACAGTACCTTGGCCCGCTTCACTCCCAATATGGAGATTTACTCCATTGACGAGGCTTTTTTGGACCTAGGTGGCTTTAAAGGAATAGATATACCGGATTATGCACGCACCATCCGAAACACCGTCAAAAAGTGGATAGGCATACCCGTCAGTATAGGTGTCGCGCCCACGAAAACCCTGGCGAAGCTTGCGAACCGGATTGCCAAAAAGTCTGAGAAGGCCAACGGTGTGCTGGTGCTGACGGAAGCTAAGCATTTGGAGGTAGCACTAAAAAGAACCGACGTCGGTGACGTATGGGGCATTGGCTCCCGCTATGCCACAAAACTCCACAGCTTCGGCATAAACAATGCCTGGCAGCTAGCCAATGTCACGGATGCTTTTGCTAAAAAACATTTAACGGTGGTGGGGCTGCGGCTGGTGAAAGAGTTGCGTGGGGAGCCATGCACTGACTTAGAGATCGAGCCTCCGGCAAAAAAAGGGATCTGCTCCTCTCGCTCATTCGGGCAACCAGTAACCTCGCTCAACGACCTAAAGGAAGCAGTGGCTATCTACGCCTCCCGATGCGCCTACAAGCTACGGCAGCAAAAAAGCGCTTGCCGCGTGGTAACCGTGTTCATTCATACCAATCCATTCCGGGAACAGGAGCCGCAATACTACAACACCAAAACCATCTACCTGCCCGTTTCTTCCTCCTCCACTATAGAATTAGTTCAGTACGCTACCATGGCACTGGAACACATCTACCGGGACGGGTTTGTCTACAAGAAAGCCGGCGTGTACATCACGGAGATTGGACCGGCAGACGGCGCACAGATGAATATCTTTGACAGGGTGGATCGGAGTAAGCATGCAAGCCTCATGCTCACGTTGGATCAACTTAACAGGTCTATGGGAAAGGGCACGGTAAAGGTAGCTGCTGAGGGGGTGAGCCATATTTGGGAGCCTAAAGCTGAATTCTCTCCTCCATGCTACACCACAAGAATAGAAGATGTCCTGAAAGTGCGATAACGCTCCAGCAAAGGATAGCTATCTTGTATATCAAATTAGATGTGCTAAATTCGATAATGGTTAAACTTAAAATGTACATGAAATTTAAAGAGGCAATAAAATTTATAGAATGGAATAAAGACAAAGCAGCAGTCGCAGTGAATAAAGAACAGATGGAAATTTTCATTCTTGATGTCTTTGTAGATGATCTTGAGTCTGATACTAGTGTTGAGGATATACCTGTGTCTGTTTCTTATGAGCAAGATTTAGGGCCTGGTGCTGGTTCAGAAGACTTCTATGAAATCTCAGAATGCCTGGAGGAGCATCCTCATGTAGAAGCCTTAAAATTCTTTATCGTTGACAAAGAGCTTGCCGATAGTATCCGAGGGCATGAGTTTTGGTATCAGCTTGAGGCGCTGGGGCTTCAATAGAAACTTGAAATGGGTGGATTTAATTAACAAAGGAAGGAAACCAAATGATAAAGATAAAACATCCCGTAGAGGAGTGTAATGCAAGTCAGGAAAAATTTATGGCCACCTGTCCTAGCGAGGAGCGCCGCTTTCACGAGCTGACATTTACGGTAGGTAATATTTCTTATCGTTACCACCACGAAGCTAAGGACTATTCTCCTAATATGATTGATTATCAGGAATGGCTTGAGGGTCTGCCCGATAATGTGCGCAAAGGAATGGAAGAACAAGGTTTCGAGAATTGTAAAAGCATACTATCATTCACACGCTATGTAATGGAAAAAAATGATGTGGGAATGGAGGAGTATATTCGCCTTAATATGGACCCGCAGGACTACGAAGAGTACCTAAAAATAGCGAAAGGCTAGGTGTAATAAGTTAAATACTTTCCTTATTTGATGTTGGCGCTGAAGTTCGCTTCATGCTTAACATCTTTTATCTGCTAGAGTATTAAAGGGATACCTAAAATCTTACCTTAGTCATTGGCCTTATAATTCAGGTATTCATTTTTCTCTCCTGAAGCCTCATTGTAATTAAAAGTCTTCTCATCAATCTGCTTACCGTTCTTGTAAATAACAAAGCGCATCTGCATGGAAGCAGGACCATCCTCTACGGCACTAAACTCATTGGCAGCATGAATGGTAAGTTCCCTTACATTATCCGCTTCAAAAGAATAGGACGTCTCCGAAAGGTTGCCGTCAAATAACACGGGCGGCATAGCTTCGCCAGTACCCCTCACTTTGAAATCGCCACCTCCAATAGTAATAATCTTAATGAATTTCTCATAATCCCCAGACTGGCTGTAATCGACCCGATAGGTAGCAGTATCAGGCAGGACCGGGCCCTCGCCTTGGTCATCACAACCAGCAAAAAATAGAACCATGCATAACAGAAGGGAGAAGATAGATAGCTTTTTCATAGCCTAAAAATTAAATGGTTTATAGTTAGGTGAAAAATGTTTTCTACAGAGACGTAATTAACCGCAACAGCCAGGCGAGACACAGAAACTGCATTTCATCTCCTAAAGTCTGACTCCTATACTAGATTCCAGATCATAACTTCACTTTCATAGGGATACGATTTTCCTGGTCGTTTTTGGGATGTATGATGTCGTTATAGTCTTTATGGCCAAGGGGCTTATGCACCTGAAGTCCGGAACGAATACCGGAGTTCTTCTCAAAGGCAAAAAGGCTCAGCTTGTCTACAGGAATATCAAATTTCTTTTCATCCAAGCTGAAGGTAATACTGTCGGCATTCTTTGTAAAGGTGTAGGGCTTACCTGCTATCGCCGTGGCCAGATAGATATCATAGATCTTTCCCTGGTAATCGTTATCGAAAATGGTATGCTTTTGAGCATGCGGCCACGCCTGCAGGGAAAGCTCCACCTGCATTCTCGACATTCCCCCGCCAAACGAGACGAACACTGAGTTGCTGAAGTCCCGCTTATCCTTCTCCAGCTGATAGAAGCTCATGGCATCTATAGGGTTCTCCGCAAAGTAGACATGGCGTGTAAGAACCGGATTCTGCGCAAAGTCGGCTACCCAGACACCGTGCTTGCGGTCGCTGCCCGCTGCCACGCCCTTAAAGCCATAATTTCTAAGGTCGTAGCCTATCGTTTCGCCGCTAGCTGGCCTTTGCAGCGGGAAGGCGATATTGGTGTAGGCGTTATCCTTCTCTGCGTCCCGTACCAGCCTAATATAAGGCAGGAACAGCTGCACCGTCTCGTTAGAGAGACCACGTTCCTTGATCAGGTAATGCAGCTTAAAAACAGAGGCCTCGGATTCGACAAACCTGCTTTGATCAAAAGGCTTTGCTTCCGTAACGGCGTAGGCAGAAGCTTTGGGTTGAGAGGCATAAGCATATTTAGACAGCACCTTATTGATTCCGTCGATCTCATTGCGAAAACTTCCCTGGAAGCGGTGCAGCCGGTTGGCCACAAAATCTATCACCGACCCCTTGTCGTTGCTTCCATCCCGGTTGAAGTACATCTGCCGGGAGCTGTCGCCTGGGTTGTTGATAATGATTCTGTCTCCGTCAGGGTGCTTGAACTCAGGGCTCTTTCTCCCCTTCAAGGGATCGAATACATAGCCTAGCGATTCGGCGACCTGAATGATCGACACCTGCTCTCTGTATTCCTGAAAGGTCATAGGCAAGTTAACGTTTGATAGACATAACAGGGGTTTCCTTCACTGCCAAGGTGTGGCTTTCTTTAACTGAGACCTGTCCCTCCACTATCTTTAGTCCTTTAGGATCATTCAGATCCAGGCGGGCCGAGATCAGCTGATCCTTTGCTTTGGAATAAAGCTCCAGAGTACCTCCTTGCCGCAGGTGCTCTTTCTGATCAGTACTCAAAACTATATCCTTGATAGCACTGGGCACTTGGATATCCCGCACCCTCACCCTTAGAATCTCGTTGGTCTCCTTATCCAGCTGGAAAACATACAGCTCTTTCTCCCCATTAAGCGATTTAAATGGCTTTACCAGTAACTCCCCGTTTTGCAGTTTCTCCAACTCCTGCTTACTGGCGCCAATCTCATTCTGTATCTCCCTCCGTATGGGGTGGATCAGCAGTGATAGAGTGCTGTCTGGATTCATCTTCAGGCTCAATTTTGCATCCACGGTAAGGGGTTCCAGACTGGCGTCCTTGATAGTAAAGGTATTCAGGCTCGTGCGCCTGCCCGTCAACAGGCTAACCAAATCCTCAGACTTCATGGAGAGTACGTCTTTCTTATTCATTCCAAGACGCTCAAACTGACCATAAGGCAGATCTTTAATATCGAAGTTCATAATTTATTCAGATCATGGATATGCTTTTTTAAAAATACGTTAAAACAATGTACAGGTATATAAAATATAGCAATTTAAAATTATTCTATGCAAATTTTGTATAAAATATGTATTTTTATAAAAAATTTATATAATTATATAAAATTCATGTTATTTCAAAGTGTAGATGTTTTTACACGAATTTATACTTTTAACCTAACGAGTACTTGAGCAAGACGCTCTGGGAGTTCGAAACGAATGGTTTAATAAGTGCGGAAGCTCCAAAAATATGACTTAGATATGAAGTTGATTAAATTATAATCACAATAGCACCTGCCGTGATAAATGTGGCCCCCAATATGACCTTTGGCTCAATAGGTTCGTTCAGAAATAGGAAAGCCATACCAATGGCAATGGCTACACTTAGCTTATCGATGGGCGCTACTTTGGATACGTCACCGGTTTCGAGCGCTTTAAAGTAGAATATCCACGACAGGCCGGTGGCAATTCCCGAGAGTATAAGGAAAAGAAGGTTTGTCCGGTTCAGTTCTTTTATAGCTTTCAGATCTCCCGTTGCCGCTACTATCCCCCAGGCTACGATCAGAACAACTACCGTGCGGATAGCTGTGGCAGCGTTTCCGTCAATTCCTTTCACGCCGACTTTGGCAAGTATGGCAGTAAGGGCTGCAAAAAAGGCCGATAGCAAGGCATAGTATTTCCACATGGCGATTTAGTTAGTACAGGTACGCAAACAACTTATAATTGAGGCCGCTATTTCCGGCCCCAATGGAAGTATAACGCAGGCATAAACAGCAGGTTAAGGATGGCGGAGGTCAGGATCCCACCCACAATCACCACGGCCATCGGGAACTCGATCTCCTGCCCGGAACGGTTACCGGTAAGTATAATCGGCATCAATGCCAGTACCGAAGTCAGCGCGGTCATGATGATGGGCATGATGCGCTCCTGTGCTCCCTGCAAAATCAGTTCCTCGCCAAACGGCATGTCTTCTTTCAGCTCCAGGTGGCGGTAATGGCTGATGAGCATAATGGTGTTTCGGGCCGCAATGCCTAGCACCGTTACAAAGCCCACAATCGAGCCCAGCGACAAAACGGCTCCGCTCAGCAGAACCGAGATAACGCAACCGGTAAGCGCAAACAATAAACTGCCCATCACCAGCCCGGCCAACCTGAATGATTTAAAATCGGCATACAGCACCAGGAAGACACCGATCAGGGAAATAAGCGAAATGCTGAGAATGGTGTTCGAGGATTCGCGCTGCTCGGCGTACTCGCCCAGCAGCTCGGGGTGGTAGCCCTGCTCAAAATCCATTGTTGCAATCTTCGCTTCAATGTCGCGGGCCACGCTGCCTAGGTCGCGGCCTTTCACGTTGCAGGTCACGTCTATTTTGCGGGAGGAGTTCTCGCGGGTAATCTCGTTGGGCGCCGGCACTATTTGGATGTCTGCCAAATCGCGCAGCGGCAGCTTTGCCCCGTTCGGCACATCCACCAGTAAATTTCTAAAGGCGTTTATATCGTTGCGGATAGCGGCTTCGCCCCATACTACCACATCAAATACCTTTTGCTCCTGGTATACTTCACCCACCTTGGTTCCCCGCATCAGGGTAGACACCGCACGGGTTACATCGCCCGGCGACATGCCAAACTGCAGCGCGGCGGCAGGCTTGAATCTCACCTGTATCTGGGGCACCAGCGTTTGCTGCTGCACTTTCAGGTCCACTACGCCATCAATGCCCTGTACCTCGTTGCCTATCTCGGTGGCTTTGGCATACAATTTATCCAGGTCCGGGCCGTAGAGGCGCACCACGATGGAAGCGCTGGTGCCCGTGAGCACCTCTTTGATGCGCTCACGAAGGTAGGTAAGCACATCCCGGAACAAACCGGGGTAGCCATCGATGGTATGCTGAATCTCGGCCACGGTGGCATCATAGTCCGGCACGTTCGGGTCCACACTGATCCAGAGTTCCGTGAAGTTAGGCCCCACTACCTCGTCGGCTACCTCGGCGCGGCCAATATGCGCCCCAAAGTTCCGTACGCCCTCTATCGCCCTGAGGTCCTTGCTCACCTTCACGGTAATGCGCTTCATGGCCTCCAGCGAGGTACCCGGCTTTTCTACCCAGTGCATCAGGAAATCATACTCTTTGAAATGCGGCAGAAACTCCTCTCCCAGAAATGGCACCACCATCGCAGAGGCACCTAACGTAATGGCCAGCGTAGCGACAATACGCTTCGGATGCGCCAGCACGGCCGGTAGGAAGTTTCTATACTTTGTCTTGAGCCATTTGGCGGCAGGCGGCTCTTTTTCTCGCAGCGGTGCATTAGGCAGCAGCAGCAAAGAAAGCGCTGGGGTAAGGGTCAGGGCGATCAGCAGCGACACAAGTATCGCCACGATGTAGGACAGTGCCAGCGGCTGAAAGAAGGAGCCTGCCAGTCCCGGCAGCATAAACACCGGCAGCAGCACCAGCGCCACAATCATACTTCCGTAGATCACCGCACTCCGCACCTCCAATGAGGCATCCAACACTACTTTAAAAGCCGACTCCGGTGCGGCAGACATCCTGTTCAGGCGCAACCTGCGGGCAATATTCTCTACATCGATGATGGCATCGTCCACGACCTCACCCAGCGCAATGATGAGCCCAGCCAGCACCATGGTATCCAGTGTTTTGCCGGTATAATGCAGCACCAATGCAGCACCTACCAAGGAACAGGGCAGCGCCGTTACGCTGATAAGGGCCGTGCGCCAGTCGTAGAGGAAAAAGGCCAACACCAACACCACCAGCAGGCAGCCGAGCAGTAACGCGGCATTCAAATGCGCTAGAGACATTTCGATAAAGCTGGCAGGTCGGAAAATAGTGGAGTCCAGTTCCATATCAGGCAGGCCGGGCTTCATGGCTTCCAGCGCAGCCTCTACGCTGTGGGTAACTTCCAGCGTGTTGGCACCCGGCTGTTTCTCCACGATTAGCAGCAGGCCAGGCCCGTCGTTGATGATGGCATCGCCAATGGGCGGCTGGTTGCCGATGGTAATATCCGCCACATCGCCTAGACGGATGATGTTTCCGCCTTTAGTAGAGACAGGCACGCGCGCCAGTTCCGACACCTCGTTTATACTTTGGGTATTGGCGATGGCCAGGCGCTGGTTAGGCGTATCCATGAAGCCGCCGCCGGCCAGTTGCAGCGCCCCCGATGCCGCCTGCTGCACTTCGGCCATCGTAATATTATGAAGCCGCAGCCGCTCTGGATTTATCAGAATCTGGTATTGCTTGTCGCGCTGGCCCCAGATGGCCACGTTGGCCACACCGGGAATGGCCATCAGGCGCGGCCGCACATTCCAGCGGATAAGGGTGGTCATCTCCATCTGCGAGAGCTTCTCCGAGGAAACGCCCACTTTCAGAATGCGGCTGGTAGAAGACAAAGGCGAGAGCATCACGGGTGGGCGGGCCACTGCCGGAAGGGTAACCGCTACACGAGAAAGGCGCTCCTGCACATGTTGCCGCGCCTCCATCACATCAACCCCCTTCTCAAAGTACAGTACTACAGACGAGAGCCCCAGCACCGATTTGGAGCGCAGTTTCTGCATTTGCGGCGTGCCGTTCAGGGCATTTTCCAGGGGTATGGTTACCAGCGCTTCCACCTCCGGCGTAGACAAGCCGGGCGCTTCGGTCTGCACCTCCACATAGGGCGGCGCAAACTCCGGGAATACATCCATGGGCGTATTGCTGAGCCTGTTATACCCTACATACAGCAGCACAAACATCAGCGATACCACAATCACGCGGAGCTGCAGGGACGTGGAAACCAGCCAGCGCATCATTTGCCACCTCCAAACTCGGTTCCGAACAGCTCAGCCGCGCCATCGGTTACCACTCTCATACCTGCCTCCACACCCTTAGAGATAACGGCCTGCTGCCTAAGTATGGATTGTACCTGTACACGCTGCCTTTGGTATACCTGCGGACCGGTTTGGACATATACCCATTCCCCTCCGTTTATATCATACACAATGGCGGCGTAGGGCACCACCATACCATCCGCTTTCCCCTTGGTTGGCAGAGATACCATCACCTTTTGACCGGGGTAAAATGATTTGTCTGTGTTTTTGATTTCGTAGAAAATATCGGTTAGGGCCGCTGTGGAACCGCTGGCCACGGGCGTGGACACGGGCATGGCCTCGCTAACCGCCTGTCTTCCAGTCGCTGCAAGGGTGCGCACCTGTGCCGGTTGGTTTAGGTTGATTCTCTCCAGGTCGCCCATGTATACCGGTACCCGTACCCAAACCGGGTTCAGGCCCGCAATATCCAATAAGGGGGCGCCAGCGGCCACTGTTTGGGACTGCCCCGCATAGACCCGCTGTATCACACCATCCAGCGGCGCTTTGATGACGAATACCGATTGGTTAGCGGATTGCCCGGTGCCGCCCTGCAGCAGCTCCCGCTTGCCAACGGCATCCTGGTAGGCTTTCTGTGCCATGGCCAGCTCGGCCTCAGCCTCTTGTTTCGCCCGCTCGCTTACAGCTCCGTCTTTCAGCAATTGCCGCATGCGATTGGCTTTGTTGCGGGCCGTTTCCAGCTGCACCCGGCGCATCTCAAGCTCCTGGTTATTATTGGCAAGGTCGCCTTCCGCGGGAAGTATGGTGAGGCGGTATAACACCTCGCCCTTCTTTACCGTGCGGCCGGTTTGGGGTATTGGGCTGCCTTTCTGCAAAGCCAGTATGCCTTTCATGGGGGCGGTAATAGAAGCGGCCTGCCCAGGCTCGGCTTGCACATCGCCACCCATTTCCAATGTGCCCGTCACCTCCTGACTGCCCACCGTAACCGTCCGGATGCCGAGGTTTTTCTCCGCTTCCGGGGTGAGCGTAACCGTAGTCAGTGCGGATTCTTTTACCGGTGAAGATACCGCTGCAGCCGCTTTTTTCTCTGCTTCGGGCGCTTTACTGCAAGCGAAAAGCAGGCAGGGCAGCAGTATAAATTGTGGCGTATATCTCATAATCAGAGCATTTGTCGTCCTAAAGCATAATTCAGTTGCACGGCGGCGCGGCGCAGGGCGGCGTCGGCATCCACTATCCGCAGCTGCACGTCGGTTACCTGCAGCACCGTCTGGAGGTAGAAAAAATAGGAGATCTCCCCAGCTTCAAAAGCCTTCCGCGCCTGGTCAGCCGTGTTGAGTATGGGTTGCCTGTTCAGCTGCCACAGGTCGGCAGTTTGCCGGGCGGCCTGGTACTGGGCCAGCGCCTCCTGTACTTCCAGTTGCACCTGTCGTTTCGCCTCCACATACAGGTAGGCGGCCTGCTCCATTTCGGCGCGGGCACGCATAATGCGGCCCCGGTTGAAGTTGAACACAGGGAGGGGCATCTGGAATCCCGGCCCCAGCGCCAGCTTGCCGTCATGCTCCCGCCGCGCGTTCAGTATCCCGATAAAACTGATCACCTTGGCTTTCTCCCAGCCTAAACTTTTGGCTTTCGACTCAATGGCAAGGGCAGCGGCGCGCACTTCAGGCCGTGCGCTTAAGGCTACCGGCATCAGTTCACTTAGCTGCATTCTTGGATACGTTGAGGCAGGTAAGGGCTGTAATTGCATGCTGTTGATACTATCTACCCCCATGAGGTAGTATAATCGGGCTTTACGGAGTTGCTCCTGCATGGCAAACTGCAGCCGGTCATCAAAAGCACGTAGAGAATCGGCGTTGGCAATAGCGGATTCCATTTGGCTGAGGTCGCCGGCCAGGTAGCTTTTGCGGGTAATGCTGGCCATTTCGCTGCGTAAGCGGCTACTCTCGGCTCATACCACAGCACGCTGCTGCGCAAAGGTATACTCTATATAGGCCAGGCTCACGTCCCGGATCAGCCGCAGCCCCAGCGCCACCAGGTTTTCGGCGGTGCGCTCCGTTTCGAGGCGGCTGGCTTTTATACGATTGGGCCGCTGCCAGAGCACATCCATCGAAAAGTTAAGCGTGCCTTTCAGCACATCGGTGCCCGTCGGGAAGATAACATTGAGCAGCGGGTTGGGCAACTGCCCGGCATCGATAAGGTCGGCCTGGGCAATGGAAATATTCATTAAATCTGCCTGAAACTGCGCGTTGTTGAACAAGGCCGTGGAAACTGCCTCAGCCTGCGAAAGGCCATCCTGCATGTTCACCGTTTGGGGTAGGGTGAGTTGACCGGGCGCAGTGGGTTGCCCAACATTGAAGCTGGCTTGCGCTTCAATGTTCTGGTTGATGTAGGTCCTGTCGAACTCAGAGGTACTCACGCAGCCGCTTAGCAACAGAGACAGACTTATCCAGCGTGCCGCTTTATTATACCTTTTACCTTTTGGCCCATACATACATTTCCTTTATTTTGTACCTCCTGTTATATTAGGGATCGATTTAAGGGATTGCACATCTCACCCCTAAATGCCTCAGCAGTTTTATGAACACCTGACCGCAAAACACAATAAAGCTCCTCAATTTGTAGTAATTCTGGAGTTCAGAAGATTACCCACTTAATAGTAATCATACTACCCAAATAATGACGCCGCATAGTTGGCTTTATAGGCAAGCCTCTTTACTTCCCTTGTTTTTTATGCTAAGCTTAGGGTATACTATTCAATTCGATGGCTTTTTTACACTTAGCACATAAATGTGGTACACCTCTTCAGGATTGTTCCTGTTAACATGGTAGGTATCCACTTTATTGACAAACACCGTGGTGTCGGCCATATGTGCCTGGGTAAGCGTTACCGGTGAAAAAACCACGGCAGGAAGCTCGTTGGGTAGTTGGAGTCGCTGGTTTTGGATGCGGAGTGTGTCCACCTGCTTACCTACCTCCCAGAGGTGTACGATCGGTAAACCATCAACCGCATAGAAGGGGTAACTGCTAACTTCCTTTTCATGCCTGACATGAACAAGGCTCCTGTAACTGCCGACCGGGTGCCTGATTTTCTCATAAAGCGGAAAGCCCGACACCAGCACAAGGCAGTTGAGCAGCAGGACAGTAACAATAGCGAGTGCAGCCGTCTGTTTCAGCAGGGCAAACAAGAGGGATGAAGCAAGTATAAGACTGCTTACAGTGAGGCAGAGTTGATACGATAAGGTGATGATGCCGGTTTGATACGCGAGTATGTATGCTGCGACCGGAAATCCAATGGCTGCCACAAGCATCAGGCCTGTGTTAAATAACAAAAGGCGTTTAGCCCAATTGTCCTTTACGCTTCGCCAAACGCCGGACAAAAGGTAGCGCACATACCCACCCGTAAGCAAGGCCATCGGAACGATCGCAGGCAGCAGGTAACGCTCTTTTTTCTCGGGGATGACAGATAGAAGCAGCACGGCAACCGCCAACCATACTAGTATAAACGTGTAACTGCCTACATACCTATTGATGCGTTTACGGGCGTAAGGCACAGACAGGGCGGCTAGCGTAAATAATGCCCAGGCGCCGGTTTGAGACCAAAACCCCCAGTAATACCAGAACGGCTTTACGTGCCTGTTCACCCAGGCTGTGCTCTCGTTGGACACGTTTCTGGCGAGTGCCTCCGGCTCAACCATGAAAATAAAAACAGGCCAGGCTAAACTCAAAAGTAAGGCAACGCCAAAGGCTAGTCCAAGTTCTTCCCGCTTCAACCAAAAATCACCTCGACCGAAACAATAGAGGTAGCTCACTAAAAAAGGAAGCAGCATGGCATAAAATGCCACGGGCCCTTTGCTCAGAAAGGAGCAGCCCATCAGCAGGCCGCAAAGGGCGAACGTGCCATAACTGCCCCCCTCTTTTCGCAGCCCCTTTACCAGAAGCCAGAGCGCACCCAGCATGAAACTATGGCAGTACACATCCCAGGAGCCTTCACGCCCAATGTTAAACAGCCCGAGCGAACTGGCTAAAACCGCCGCCGCCAGAAAGGGAGTTAACTTATCGCGGGTCAACTGGCGCCCAAGAAAATAAAGGAAAAAAACCATAAGAGCCGACATGACGGCAGCCGGGAAACGCAGCGCCACCAGGTTTCCTATATCGCCGGCTGCTATGCCTGAAACCGCCGTCAGCCAGGTAGGGAGTGGCGGTTTGGCCAGTCGCACCTCTCCGTTCAGGGTGGGCACCAGCCAGTTCCCATCCTCCACCATTTCGCGGGCAGATATAAAATTCCGAGCCTCCATCAGGCCTGGCCCTGGCTTCCCCAGTTGGGGAAAATAGGTAAGCCCCACAAGTAGAAACAGCAACAGCAACTGTGTATGGGTATGCTGAAACCAGCGGCGGCTTACAGCCAAATTGCTTATCGAGAACTTAGCTTGCAGCGCCATGCCATGTGCTTTAATAGTACAAGACCCACTTCCCAACCTCCATGCTATGCTCAAAGCCCTCTTTCAGCCAGGATTTTTCTGCCGGCAACGCACCTTTCACAACCAACACGGTGTTGCCATTCAGTATGTGAGGCAGCCTGGCCAGATCCTCGGGCCTGCTTAGCTGCAACAAATTATCTCGCCATGCCTCGTCAGCTTCGAACTGTGTTTCCCGCTCCAGGCTTTTGTTGTCGTCGTGGATGGTGATAAGGCTCCGGTTAAGAGCAAATGCAAGGGAGGGAAGCAGCTGATCGTATACCACCACGTTTTTCCCTCGTATCCGCTCTTCCTTCAATACGCCTGCTAAGTTAGCGGTACTGTTTACCAAGCCAGGGTTAGCGCCCATCAGGTGTGTGGCATATAGCACCAAAAACACTGTGAATATCAAAGGCATAAACTGCAACCAAGTAAGCTCACCTGTCCTTCTCCGGCGCCAAATTATAAAAAGGCTGCCAAGGGTGAGCAAAGGGAAAGCAAGTACCCAAACCGGAAGATTTAAACCAAAAGGCAACAGGGGTGCCAAGGTTAATACCACAGCTAAGACTCCAAAGTAAGCAAAGAAGGCAATGAATACACGGCGCACCGCATGGGATGGCAACGTGTGCAGCACCCACGTTACCAGCAGGGCCAGACCGGAAAATAAAGGCAGGATGTAAAGAATGAGCTTGGAGCCTGAGAGGGAGAAAAACAGCAATGGCACCAGCAGCCAGCATATAAACAGGCGCCGCAACTGACCGGGCAGGGTTTTCAGCCTTCTCAGGTTGAGTAAAACAACGGCGGACCAGGGCAGGCTTAGTGCAGGGGCCAGCACCAGGTAAAACCACCACGGCTGGGAGCGGCCAAAGGTTGCCGGGTTTGCGTAGCGCTGCACCGTGTGCTTAAACAGGAAGTAATCCACAAACTGCTTATCCTGCCACATCAGGTATCCATACCAGGAAGCACCCAGTATTAAAAATAATAGCAAAGCCGCCACATGGTGCGGAATGTTTGATTTGGAAGTGAAATGTCCCTGTGCCTTATAGCCAACTACCAGGAGTAGCGGGAAAATGAGCCCTACAGGCCCTTTCGTCAGAAAGGAGAGCGCCAGGGAAGTATAGAAAAGGTATAGCCAACCCGCTTTCGGGGCTACAGTATATCGGATCCATGCCCAGATCGCCAGCAGCTCAAACGTTGTCAGGAACGAGTCGGTGGTGAGGTTGCGTGCAGACAGGAGTACGGCCGGGATGGTAATGTAAATGACCATGGCTGTGAAAGCCATCCGTTTCTCTTTATACAGCTCAAGGGCAGTCTGGTACACCAGAAAAGCCTGCAGCACCAGCGATACCTGCAGAAAGAAGCGGGCACCGAACTCCTCTATGCCAAATAGGGCCATACCTGCCGCAGTGAGCATATAGGTGAGCGGGGGTTTATGGAAGTGCTGAATGCCCAGCAGCCGTGGGTGAAGCCAGTCCTTGCTTAGGAGCATTTCGCGGCTAATCTCAGCATAGCGGGCCTCGCTCGTCTCAAGCACGCCCCAGCCCCCCAGGTTATAGAGGAGCACCATGAGAAAGGCTGACAGTAATATCAAAGCTGCGTAGGTGCCGTACAGGTGTTCTTCTTTCAGCATATCAGGTGTGGTACGGACTGGTTTTCCGGGCTGACCGTTGTTCACGCAGCCCAAGTATAAAGTTCCGGCTGTAGGCCACTACTCCGAACATCTGCCCCAGGAAAAGCACCGGGTCCAGGCGAAGTACAGCGTAGGAGATGATCATGAGGCTGCCCACCAGACTAATGACCCAAAAACCGATTGGGATTACGGACTCCTGCACGCGCTCCGAATGCCACCACTGGTACACAAAGCGCAGCGTGAACACTACTTGCCCGGCTCCGCCCCAGGCAATGAGGGCACCCGAGATTTTACTGTGCTCCAGGATATAACTGAAGCTGTAAGTATCACTCCAGAGCAGCCAGCCAGTAGCGGCAAACGGGAACATCAATGCCCCCCACCGAAAAGGCCAGGCCAGCTCTTCCCACACGTTCTTGAGTTTAATGTTGCGCAGGTAGATAAAGTAAGAGACAAGCTGCCCACCCACGATCACGATGTCATTGCGGAGCGCCCCATAGGCCATCAGCAGCATGGAGGCGATTATACTAGTGGTCCAGAAGGAAGCGGGGGAAAGCACCCTGCCCGCTTTCTCGGATGTAATCCACTGGATGAGAATTCGCGCCGAGAACAGCGCCTGTGCCAGTAGCCCAACACCGTATATGGAGAGTTCAGATACGTCCATTCGTGACAGGCTGATTTTCGAACTCCTCGGCAATTTGGTACCGTATATAGCGCTTGCGCATCCACCTAAAGGCAAAGGTATCGTTCAGTGGGCCCCACAGGCGGTTGAACAGGTGGTATTTGGAGTAGCCGGCAAAGCGTTCGAAGTGCTGCACGGGCAACTGCTTCACCTTGCCGCCCTGCAGCTGTATGAGCGCGGGCAGGAAGCGGTGCATTCCGTCAAAGAAAGGAACGCGCTTGGCGTACGCGGCATCCACGATCTTGAGCGGGCAGCCGGTGTCCTGGATGCCGTCGTTGATCATATACCTCCGGAAGCCGTTGGCTATTTTAGAGGACATCTTCTTGACGAACGTATCCTTGCGCCTGGCCCGGATGCCGTTTACCATCTGGTACTCCGGCAGAAACTCGAAGAACAGCAGGAAATCCAAAGGAGAAGTCTGCAGGTCGGAGTCAATGTAGCCGATATAGGAGCTCTGTATATGGTCGATGCCTGCTTTTATGGCGGTGCTCAGCCCGCGGTTGCGGTCTAAAGAAATGAAACTGTAGCCGGGTCTGCTGGAGCAGATCTCGCGTATCTGGGGCAGGCTGCTGTCCGTGGAGCCGTCATTCACGAACAGCACCTGGGTGGGCATGGGCGATTGCCGTAGAAAGGCGTCCATGGCCTCGCAAAGCCGCATCAGGCAGCCTTCTTCGTTATAGACAGGTACGATAATGGTAAGCTCTTCTCTCATTTTATGTGTGTTGATGCTTATTTCTTTTAGGTTGCTGAACTTCCGGTCCCTGCTATCCCAGCACTTTTTTTAAGCTTTTGCATACTGATACTGCTCCTGGTAATAGGTCTTAAACCAATCTACAAAATGAGACAGCCCATCTTCCAGAGCAATGGAGGGTTTGAACCCTGTCGTGGCCGTCAACTCCTGGGTATCGGCAAAGGTGATGGGCACATCCCCTGGCTGCATGGGCTGCAGATCCAGCGTCCCTTTTTTGTGTAAGAGGCGCTCCAGTATGGCCACCATCTCCAGCAGGTGCTCTGGGCTGCTGTTGCCAATGTTGTATATCGTATACGGGGCTGTACTTCCAGCTGTGGTTCCGGCTTTTGGTGCCACAAACAGTAGGCGCACGATGCCTTCCACCACATCCGAAATAAAGGTAAAGTCGCGGTACATCTCCCCGTTGTTGAATATCCTGATTGGGGTGCCTTCCATAATAGCCCGGGCAAAGCTGAAATAAGCCATGTCCGGCCGGCCCCAGGGGCCATATACCGTAAAGAAGCGAAGCCCGGAGACAGGTAAATTATACAGGTGGGAATAACTATGGGCCATTACCTCATTCGCTTTCTTGGTGGCAGCGTAAAACGAAACAGGTAAGTTAGTGTTATGCTTCGTTGCAAACGGCACCTCTTGGTTGAGACCATAAACCGAACTGGAGGAGGCGAATAGAAAATGCTTAATTGGATATTTGCGGCATGCCTCCAGCAGATTGGCGAACCCCACCAGGTTACTGGCCACGTAGGACTGCGGGTGTTCTAAACTGTAGCGGACGCCCGCCTGTGCGGCCAGGTTTACTACGATGTCAAACTGCTGCTCCCGAAACAAGTCATTTAAGGCAGTCTCATCCACCAGGTCGAGTTGTATAAAATGCATTGCTTCATCCTCACAGCTGTGCACCAAGGTATTGTATTTGATCTGGGATTTGCTGAAGCCTTGAAGCGCCAGCCGGCCGTACTTCAGCGCAGGGTCATAATACTCGTTAAGTAAGTCTAAGCCAACAATGCTGCCACCAAGACTACGGAGCGCCAGCATCAGGTGATGCCCTATAAAGCCTGCGCTCCCCGTCACCAGAATTTTGTGCTTATGTCCCATCCACTATACCTTGTAAAGTCTAACTATTTCCAAATAGGGTTAAAAAATAAAAGAACGGCCAGATTCTGGAGAAAGTTTGGAGGAAAGAAGTGATGCTGCTATATGTAAAGCAGTCGGCTTAATAAAAATCAGTCAAGATAGTAGCGAAGCAGCCACCCTGCGGCATCAAACTTATTCGCTGGCACTTCATTATCAATGGTTAGCCTTGTATGTTTATCTAGATCATAGGTGTTTCTATACTGCGAGTCATTGACATAAACGGACTTCCCCAGCTTGCTCCCATTGCTTTGGACATGGTAAATATCCTCGCCAGCACCGCCCCAAACCTTCAGCTTGATGGCCGGCTGGTGCTCTCCCGTAACAAGGAAGTGGTCGTTGCCATCTAAGCCATAAAAGTCAATCTGCTTTGTTTCGTGTGAGAAAAAGGTGCGCTCCAGCAACAGTTTGTCAACCTTACCTTCCTTACTAGTCTTGTAAATCTTTACCTGTAGCTCGTCCGGGCTTACACTATGCAGCTCAAACCGCTCGTGCTTGTCACTCCCAACCAGGGTCACCTCCTGCATCAACTCTTTGTAATAAGCAGTGGCTATTTGCGGCAGCGCCTGCCTGCGCGCTTTTAGCTTGGCCATCAAGGGGCCGGCGGTTAAGCTGTATACAGTATCCGGCATAGCCCGGAAGGCCTGGTGGATCACTTCGTCTGTCAGGAGCAGCTGCACCGTGTCAGCCACCCGCAGCCAGTCCCGCTCTTCCAGCCTTACCAGTATCAGTTCGTCCAGGTTGCGGCCGCTCCTGTTCAACTTCACGACCTGGGCAGGGGAGATTTCCTCCCGGTAGGTCTGGAAGTGGGGCTTTAGTCCGAGACTGGTCAGTAGCCATGGGACGGGGCCGTCGTTGAGCTTGTAGAATACATTGTCGCGGTCGCGGGGAATGCCCCTATAGGTTTTGCCCTTCCCTTCGTCATACTCGGCCCAGCGCCAGTTATCCTCGTGCCGGCTCCAATCCCCAAGCAGCATGTCAAACAGGCGGCTGCGCAGGAAATGCATGGCGTCGATACGGGTGTCGTTGTCTTCCAGGCGATCTTTCAGCATATGGCGCGTATTTTCCACTTCCGGCGCATAACCCATGCCCGGCTCCCGGCGCTGGTTACCGGAAGGGTGTTTCTCCAGCAGCGCCATCATCCCGCCTACTTTATCCAGGTACTTCCCCAACCGAGGGTCATGGGGCACATACACCAGCTCCGGCTCCAGGTAATATATGCCTATGGCTTTGGCCATGGCTGGAATCGTAAGAGCCGCGTAGGGATGCGTGGCGGAGGTGGCATCCCGAACGATATCTGCCAGATAGGACTGCTGCCATTTTTGCGGCAAGGAGCTGGCCGGTTCCTTATCAATGGAGCGAAGCACATACTCGTTTCCTGCTGAATCGGCAAGGTGCAGGTTAATGGTTTGCCGGCTTCCGCCCATCTCCAAAGCGCTGAGCCCGCCTTTCGCTTTGCCCAGGTCGAGCACCTGTACTGGCACCGGTGTTGTCCAAGCCGTGCGGTAGTGTTTTCCATAGAGCCATTCATGCAAGCCGCTACGGGCATACCGCTTGCCTGCCGCCAGGGTGATCGTACTATCCGTAAAGTGCGGCGAAGCACTCGCAGGTGTAGCGACCAACGGCACTTGCTGCACCGTATGACTAAAGCGTGGGCCGCAACTCTGTAGGAGTAACCACACAAATAACAGTTGAATTACTCTCAGATGATTTAAACACAGCATAATTTACTCAAACAGATTAAGTCTTGGCATGTCATTGGCAGCATGTATCTTTGGAATGGTGCTCACATTACTGGTGCCTTGCGTAACAGGTGAAAGTAAAAGGCAAATCTGGAGAAACCCTGAATTGGCTGGTCATTTAGGATGAAAACTATTTAAGCAGGGCTGTACTTGGTCGCGGCAGAATTTCTCCAGATTTAGTACAGAACTTCACGCTCAAATTCTTCCCAATGAAAATACTGCTTGTAGAGGACGAGGTAAATCTTCTTAATACCACCTCCGATTATTTGCGCAAAGAGGGCTACTTATGCGAGGAGGCCCCATCCTACCTGGCTGCCGAGGACAAGATAGCCACGCATCAATACGATGTCGTGATTTTAGACCTGACACTCCCCGATGGAAATGGGCTGGACTTATTGCATAAATTAAAAGCGCTTTATCCTGACACAGGCGTTTTGATTGTCTCGGCCAGGAACTCCCTGGATGACCGGCTGACAGGCCTCGACCTGGGAGCTGATGATTACATCACCAAGCCTTTTTTTCTTGCCGAATTAAACTCCCGTATCAATGCCATTATCCGCCGCAGGCAGTTTAGCGGCAACTGTACAGTCCAGTTCAACGAAATAGAGGTGCTACCTGATGCTATGCAGGTGAAAGTAAACGGGAATCTGCTGGAGCTAACCAAAAAGGAGTACGACCTGCTTCTCTACTTTGTCACAAACAAAAACCGTGTGCTCACCAGGGAGGCCATCGCAGAGCACAGTTGGGGAGACCACGCAGACTCAGCGGATAACTTTGACTATATCTACTCACACATCAAAAACCTGCGCCGAAAAATTGTGCAGGCAGGGGGTACAGACTACCTCCACACGGTTTATGGCGTTGGTTATAAATTCTCCTCCATATGAGGCTGCTACAAAAAGCCACGCGCTCTTATATACTGTTTACTTCGCTCCTGTTCCTGATTGCGGGGGGGTTACTCTATGGGCTTCTGACGGAAATCATTGAGAAAGAGGCCACCGAACAGCTGCTCGGCAATGAGCGCCGCATTGCCGAGCAGCTGCGACACGGTCAGCATATCATCAATCTTCCACCGGTGTTGGAGGTTAGTAAGCTAAACCGACCTATACAGGAAAGTATAACAGTAAAGGACACGGTGGCCTTCGATAACGTTGAGAACGAACTGGAAGCTTTTCTCCAGGTGTCCTCTGTCCGAAACATAAGCGGGAGCTCGTACCGTATCGTGTTGAGGCAGATGATCGTAGAGCCGGTAGAATACATGTCTACCATTGGTCTCTCCATGGCTATCGTCATGGTGCTCCTGCTTATGTTCACGGTATTGATGAACAGGATCTTCTTTCATCAGCTCTGGAGCGCTTTTTATCGAAGCCTTGCGACCCTAAAAGGATTTTCAGTTCATCAAAACACGCCACTCAAGCTCGAAGACAGCTCTATACTTGAATTCTCAGAGCTGAATGCAGCTATTGGAAAGCTGACAGAGAAGGCACGCTCAGATTTCAGGGCGCTCAAGGAGTTCTCCGAGAATGCCTCTCATGAGACACAAACCCCCTTGGCTATCATACAGGCCAGACTGGACGAACTGCTGCAGGATCCGGCGCTCAGCGAGCAGCAGGCCAACCACATACAATCAGCTTATGTAGCCGCCCAAAGATTGTCTAAACTAAACCAAACGCTACTACTACTCACCAAAATTGAAAACCAGCAGTTCAAAAACACTGAGTTAATCAATATCAATGATTTGATAGGCAGGCAAATCAGCCAGCTGGATGACTTTGTGAGGGACAAAGGGTTGCAGGTACATGTGAACCAACAAGGCACATTAACCGTGCTATCTAATCCCGCTTTGGTTGATATGCTTATCTCCAACCTGTTAAGCAACGCCATCAGGCACAACGTCAGAAAAGGATTTATAGAGGTTATGGTGACGGCCCGCTCCCTCACCGTCAAAAATAGCGGCGTGCCGCTAAAAGGATCACCCGCTAAGCTGTTCGAGCGCTTCCATAAAGCCAACCCTTCCTCCTCTTCCCTGGGCTTGGGCTTAGCCATTGTGCGCTCTGTCTGTAACCTGTATGGTTGGCAAGTGCAGTATCAGGCTGAAGACAATACCCATATCCTATTAATACTTTTTTAAGTGGCTACTTTCGGCACTTAATCAAATAGTCAGTATTAAGCGTTATGCATGATCCGTATCCAGGTTTTCTCCAAGTTCTTACATCATTTTATGGCAAAAATAGAATGGTGCAACTGCGTGAAGAGCTTAAAGCGTAAAAATATGGTGAAATGCGATGCCAAGGAGAAGCTGTCAGCGCAGGCGAAAGTCTACTGTTCGCACCTGCTCCAACACAAACTGCCTCCTGGCCTCTTTTACCACAACATACTACATACCCAGGCAGTAGCAGAAGCCGCTGTGGCAATAGGGTTGGGCTGCGGGCTGCCGCCGCAAAGCCTCCAGGTGCTGCAGGTGGCCGCCTGGTTCCATGATACCGGTTATGCCTACAAGTATAAAGGCCATGAGCAAGAGAGTTGCGCTCTGGCCAAGGAGTTTCTTCGTGAACAGAATGCGGACGACCTTCTTCTTGGGCAAGTAATCGCCTGCATTGCAGCAACCAAACAACCGCAAGCCCCCAAAAGCCTGCTAGAGAAAATCCTGTGCGACGCCGACATGTGCCACCTAGGCCAAACGAGTTATGCAAGTTCCTCTGATTTGCTACGAAAGGAAATCGAAGTTTTCACAGGCGAAGAATTTTCTGACGCTGCCTGGCACCGTCAAAACGTGCAGTTTCTGTCCGAGCACAGCTATTTCACAGCTTTTGCCCGGAAAACCTTCGACGCTCAGAAAAAGCTGAACCTGGAACACGAAATTAAGCTTCTTCAACATTCAAATAAGACCTAAAGGAATAGCAAACCCCGTATGTTCAAGAAACCCTTTACCCTTATATCCTCGCAGGTCGATAAGTTGTTTGAGCTGCCCATGATAAAAGAGCTGGAAAGAAAGCACCCCAAATTCGTTGGCTTCCTCCACGACCGTTTGGGAGTACAGGGTTTCTTCGGCTTGCCCTTTACCACACTACTGATAGCCGTGTTCGTTAACTTTGCTGTGCTGTCGGAGCTATCGGAGCACATCGTAAACTCCCCGGGCATGAAAGCCGTGGATACTTCGGTTACCATGTTCTTCTTTAACCTTCGAACCGATCTTCTCAGCAGCGCTATTTACTACTTTACCCAGTTGGGTTCGGTGTACGGGGTAGGCTTTACCTTTGTCACGGCCATGGGTGTGCTTCTCCTAAAGGGGAAATGGCATCATGGCGTGGCTCTTTTGGTATCAGTACTAGGCAGCGGTATCTCCATTTATTTTACGAAGGCTTACTTTCACCGCGAGCGCCCCATGGATGTCGGGTATTATGACCTAAGCACGTTTTCCTTCCCCAGTGGCCACGCTGCGGGATCCGTAGCTTTGGTAGGCATGCTTTGTGTCTTAATATACCAGGAGCGGGATCAAATAAAGGCTGCGTCTGCATGGCTGTGGCTGGGGTTTCTTTACATCCTACTAATTGGGTTTAGCCGCATTTACCTGGGGGTGCATTTTCTGACTGATGTGGCAGGCGGTTATCTGTTGGGCAGCCTGTGGGTGATGGTGGCGCTATCTCTTCTGGAATTCCTCCTCCTGCACCAGAAAAGAAACCGACACTCAGTCTAGGCACCTATGCTCTCACTACGTCGATGCCTGTCGAAAACCTTCCCGCGCGTATTACAGCCAGCGAAAGAATTTCTCCAGGATTGCTCCAGATTTAGCTATTATTCTTGACAAGAATTCAGTACAGGCCTACCCTGTATGAGTGCATAGGCTATCCTATACCTTAAAAATATAACGGCTATGTCAGCATACTTGGCTACACCAAAATACTTGATGCGAGGCGCTTGGCTAAGCTTTTTAATTCTGCTGCTCTCCCCCCGCACGCCCCTACAGGGACAGGGTACCATGGTAGTACCTCACACGGGGTATCAGGCGCAGTATACCCTTCCTGACACTGTTATAACAGAAGATTCGCATCAGACTACCTATTTAAGAAATACGCTTTATGTCGCAGGCACAGCCGCCTTATGGACAGCTGCATTTGTATTGACAGATGAGCCCCTCCAGCAGTACGCGCAGCGCCATCAGGACAAGGTAAGCAGTAGCCTCGCGCAAGTCGTAGAGCCACTAGGAAGGCAAAGGTACTGGGTACCCGCTGCCGGGGCTGTGTTTGTTGGCGGCCTCCTGGCAAAAGACCAGAAGCTAAGGAAGGTGGCACTGGTTTCATTTGGAAGCGTGGTTGTTAACGCCACACTCACCAGTGCCCTAAAGAACGCTATCGGCAGGTATAGGCCTAGTGAGACCTCAGAGAATGAGGTATTCGATGCTACTTTCAACCCCTTCAGTCATAGTCCACATAGCTCGCTGCCTTCCTCGCATACTTCCACGGCCTTTGCCGTCGCTACCTCGGTAGCAACTGTTTATGCCGACCATAAATTTATACCGCCAATCGCCTACGGTGTTGCGACTCTTGTCGGCCTTTCGCGCATACACGATAACGCACACTGGGGATCAGATGTACTGGCAGGCGCAGCAGTAGGCTACCTGAGCTCAAAAGGCGTAAGCTATTTGTATGATTGGGCAGACCATAGGCTCAGAGTCCGCAAACAAAGGCTGCAGGTGCAGGTTGTACCTCAACTTGGATACAATTTAACCGGAATAGGTGCTACAGTCACCTTTTAGAAGATAGTGATTCAGAGCAGGTCTAGAGACAGCTTTCACACTGTTTCACCTAACAGCGATACTAGCCTATACTCATCCTTGAGCCCATTTGGAAGTTAACGAAAAGATGCTTTCAAAAGAGCCTGTAACTCATAGCTTTTATTAATTGTCCTGTGACTTAGATAGCTGCTTAAGAAACATCTAATAACCGTATCACCTCCTCAATCTGCGAGGAAAGCTCACTTTGAGCCAGCTTCAGCTTTTCAACGGCAATACTGTTGAGGCTGTGGCTGTTGGATAGCTTTTCGTGCTTTTCCAGGATGTCAAAATTGTCGGAAAAAAGAAGGTCCACGTGAAAGTGCTTGCTGTAGAAGCTGAACAGAAGTAAAAGCAGTTCGATCGTCCCTCCCACCCCGTTCTCCAGCCGGGATATCTGGTTCTGGTTCACCCCCATGGACTCTGCCAGGCTCTCCTGCGATAAATCAAGCCGCTTTCGCAGCAGCTTTAGCCTTTGGCCTAACTCCTGTATGCTCACGCTCATACCTGTAACGCTGTGATTAGTGTCTTAACCTCATTTCTAATTTTATTGTAGTTTGCTCTCAGGATTTGGTCTTTTTGGTCAGGGGTGCCAAAGTTATAAAATTTTGGCAGGTTAAGATACTGCTTTTCTTCCTGTTGTATGTTATCAAGGTCAAGATTAATTTTACAGTGGTAGGTACTGGCAACATACTTCCCGCTATACGCTTCGCTATCGGAAGCCACCTGTCCTACCAGCTCACCGGCCTGCAAATTGGCTATTTTGGATGCCGGAATGAGCGGCCCCATTTCCTCGTTCATGTTCACTGAGGTACGGTTACGGTCCACACTAAGCCCCTCCTTTAGCTGCCTCACCCTACCAAACAGTTTTTCCAGCCAGTCAAGCGTCTCTTTATTACGGGCAGAGCCCGAGAGTACATTGGCCGCTACAGAGCAAATGGTGTCGGCTGTTTCCCTGCCATATTGCTGCCGCAGCTGCGGTAGTTCCTGCAGGCCCAGCAGCACAGCTATCTTATTACTCCTGGCAGTAGCGATCAGGTTCTCCACCCGGTGTATGTAAAGCGTAGGAGACTCATCCACGATCAGCCCACAGGGCAAGTTCCCCTTTGTATTGATCAGGCGTGTCATGCGATTGAGGATAAGCGCATTGCAGGCGCTGTTAATGCTCTGTGTGGCAGGGTCATTTGCAATCACCAATATAGAAGGGTTTTCCGGGTCCGTTATCTTTAAATTGAAGTCGTCTCCTGATAGTACCCAGAATGTTTCTTTTGTGGCCAGTCGGCCAATATTAATCTTTAAGGTGCCAATCTGCCCTTCCAGCTGCTCAAAGGCTCTGTTCTTATAGGCTGTGGCAAAAGGCGAAAGCAGACTCTCCAGCTCAGGTTCGGAAAAGAGCACCTCGAAAATCTGATCATAGCTAAGGTTAATGAAGGAAAGTACATGCGGAAAAGAAGAATACCGCCCCCCTTCGTGCCGGCTCAGAAAGTAGATGCAGCTAGCCAGGAAATTAACGGCTGACTGGTTGAAGAATTGCGCAGTCCCAGAGTCCCTGTCTCCTTTCCGCAGCGCCTCCAGCAGCGCCTCAGCTGTTTCGGTGGCATCAGCCAGGGTAGGCAAGTACTCCGGCTTTAAAGGGTTAAACCTCCTGCTGTGCTCTACGCTATTAAAATTGATGACATGGAACCTGTGGTTTTTCAATATCCCTCTCTTTCTATTGACCAGGTAATGGTAATAAGTCGTTCTGGCCAGGTCTGGAAACTTGAAGTCGTAGACCATCATAGAGAAGCCTTTCCCCAGAAGCTGCTTGATAAAAGGCAACACCACCGAGAAAGACTTTCCTGAGCCGGGTGTACCTATCAGCAGTGTTGCTCGAAAGGGGTTCACTACATTTAGCCACCCGCGCTGTACCCGCTTTTGGTAATAGTAAAGCATCGGGATATTCACCGAGTATGGCGTATGCACCGGTTTCCTGGACTGCTCAAAGGACTCATTTTCCACGTTGAATTTGTCTTTCATCAATCGGTGCTGTATATGCTTGGAGATATTATCCAAGGCTATATGAATCATCATCGCACCTAAGAAGGAGAGCAGGATGTAAGCCGCATCAGACAGGGACACATCCCAGAAAAGAATACGGCTGCTTTCAAAGAAATAAAAGAAACCCGAGCCAAAGAAAAAGGCGCAGCCGATAAGCAAGGGAAGGAAGATATGCCGGAGCGGGTCGAGGTCCAGGTTCTTCCTGGCCTTTGTGCCAATGCTCACGATCAGAATCAAACCGAAGGTGAAAGCTTTGGAGAAGTAGATGTGTTCATAAATAGCCATGCGCTTTACTTTCCGCAGTATAGGCTGCAGCTGATACATACTGCCCGAATCCATAAAGAGGAAAACAGCTATCTCCACCACAATAGTGAAGTAGATAAGTCCCTGCAGAAAGGAGTAAAGTTTTTTAATTTCGCTGGATTCTTCCATGACGCTGTTGGTAAAGAATGTCTAACACTTTAAAGTAAATAAGACAGGCCTATAGAGATCTTGCTTCTCAAGCAAATGCCCTTCGATTAGTCAGCGCCAAATCAGAGCGGAATTTTGATGCCTGCCAGTAAGCCAGTCCTGAAGTTGTGGTTTACCCGAAGCACGCCCTCATTTTTCTGTTGGAGCATCAACACTACATTTCCTGGCAGCACATAGCCCAGCTCCAGGCCTGCCTGCAGGGCTCCTATGAAGTGCTCGGTGTTAGAGCCAATGCCCGCTCCCAGGCGCAGCTTGAGAAACGTGTTTCTGGAACGGGTAAGCATGGGTTTGTAAGCAGCCCCCACTAACCAGTTTTTGCTGTCGTCCACGTTGCTCTTATAGGCATCACCGAAGATCTCATAGGAATTATAGTGGCGTTTGCTGAACTCCAGGGCAAGGTTGGCAGTTAAGGCATCCTTGTACATCCAGCCGCCTGCCAGGTTCAGGTGGGTGTAGCCCTCCTGCGCTCGGCACGGCAGCACAATTAAGAGCAGTAAGGAAAGGAGTAACGGCTTTCTCATAAGGTGTCTGCATGAAGAATGTCGGAATAGTCAATTTTAAGGGAGATGGTGCGCCCAGAAATCTGCTCCTCGGCCACCTCAATATTGAACACCTTTTCCTCTGGGAAAGTAAACTTCCTGAACACAAACACGTTCCGGTACTGGCGCTTGAAGTGACCCGTGTCATAAAGCTGGAAACTGGGCTGTAGCTCCACCTGCTGAAAGTTAGTGGCCTTCACGACCTTTTTATCCTCAATCTTAAACCGTATTTGATCGACCGTATAGGGAATGTTGGTGTCATTTCTAAGGGAGAGATCAATAAAGAAATAGTCCCCCACCGTATAGATGTTGTTTAGCCTTGCCCGCATCCCCTGCCCTTTCGTAGTCACACTGTTGAACCGGGGTTTTCGCTGGAGGGCCAGCAGCGCAAACCGTGCCATGTCCTCCCGGCTCATGGCCACAGCTGGGTTCAGGTAATCATCTACCTGGGTAGGGTCTATACGCACCTCCGTGTCTGCCCGATCCGCTCGGCTGTAGGCTAGCTTATACTGCACAAGGAAGCGTTCCCCAACGATGGTGATAACACCCGGTTTTGCGCCACCGTGCTTGGGTTTGACCCGAAGGATGTTGGCGACAGGTATATCCCCGGCTACATCATCTGTGGAGATATCTACATACTGTATCGGCTCAGGGCTCACAATATGCGTGGAGATGCTTTCATGCACGTGCACTACCTGAAGGGAATCCTGTGCCGAGGCGGAAAACAGCAGGGCAAACAACACATATAGAAGGAATAGCTTTTTCATATTACAGGGCTTTGTTATCTATCAAATAAACAATGGTGTTGTACTTCAACTTAGCTTTGTTCTTCCGGATGGCTTTGCCTGCAGCGCGGGTGGTGGTCTGCGAAACCCTTTCCAGCATAGAATAAAGCATTTGGCTGCCATTGTCAGGTGAATCCTCAAAAGTAAATGACTGACCACTGCTCACATTCCCGGCAAGCTCTTTTGTAAAGTCCCTGAACTGTGATTCCGGGACATATAGCCCAGCCAAGCCGTCGTTGTCGTAGATACTCAGGTCTACCGGGATGATTTGGTTGCCGTAGAGTATAGAGCGGATGGCTATCTCAATTCGTTGGGCACTGAAACCGGAAACAGTGCCGTAGAGGTAGCTGCCTTTCTTTATTTCGTAGTCCCGCACATAGATGTCATCCAGCAAGCGAATCCTGATCCTGCCGCCTTGCATCACCTTCAACCCTTCGTCCAGAATAGCTCTGATAAACTGCTCCTCACCGTCGGCTGTAATGGTATTGAAAAAGGCTTTATTCGTATTCCTGCTTTTGGTCACGGGTAACGGTGTCGGCTCTTGCTTCTCGGAAGCCGGTGCATGGGCTTTCATCGGCTGTGGCCCCGTACGAGAAGGCACAGGTTCCTCTCCTATCCGGCTCAGGCTGTCAATAAACATCATCTGCTCTCGGAATAGCCGCATCTCCTCTTCATATGCCGATTCAACTTTTCGCATAGGGCGGGTTGACCGTACAGGCACAGAGGCAGTAGCAGACGCATAGCGCTCTGAGCTGAGGCGCTGCCGCTGGCTTACCCGCTCCATAAACTCCTCCGGCTGCTGATCCGATAGGATACGGTTATTGAGACTGTCGAGCATCCGCCGCTCCTCCTCCGTGTACACGCTGCCATAGGCCATGTCCCTGGGGTCTACCCTATCCTCCCCGATTTCCTGCATGGCCGAGTAGTCGGTCCTATACTTAAACTCGTCCCGAAAAGCCGAGAACTTATCCTTCATTTCCCGCTTTCTCAGGTTGGCATCCGGAAGGGAGGTATTCAGGGCTGTTGTCTCGGTGAGTTCCACTTTCGTTTGTGCGGCGGTGGCCGCCGGTGTCATGTCCAGCCACAGGTAATTAAGCAGTACAAGGAAAGGGAGTATGATGAGCGGGATGGCATACCTGGGATGCCGAAAGTTAATTCTCTTCATGGATGATTCGGTTTAAACGCTGATCAATATCTTTGAGAAAAACACTGTCTTGGGCACGCAGGCTGTCAGGGTTTAACTGCCTGGCCGTGTTGTAGAGCTTTATCAGCTCCAGCATATCTGCGGTACTCGACCTGCCTATAGTCATCTTGTCGCCAGAAGTATCAAGCTGCCTGTACAGCTTGCCAGCCGACACGGCATAGGTTCCCTGGTGCAGGTGCCGGACGACTAATAGCCCCATGACAGCCACAGACAGTAAAACTAGCATGGCCAGCACCACTGCTTTAGGATTCGAGGCACAGTAGTCCCTGACACTTTCCTTGAGGTATGAAAGCCTTTGCTTTATGTTACCGCTAAAAGGATTTCTTCTCGACATACTCCAAGTCCTTGTTCATGACCGTTTTCCAGTTCTTTATCAAAAGTCCATGGGGGTTGTTCTCTGTGCGCGGCACTTCCTCAAGATCCCCCTCTGTGACAAGAAGTCTTTTCATCACAGAGGTCTCCCGCTCAATGCGCTGTGTGGCGTAGTAGGTAAAGTGCCTGTTTTCGTCCACTTTAACGCTATCGGTTTTGATCGTCAAAACCGCAGAGCTCGCCAGGATCTGGTTGTAATAGCCCTTCTCCTTCAGGTTGTTGTATTGTGCCAGACCGGACTCATCCACCAGGTACATGGCCTTGGAGATGTTATTCTTGATGTAGGCGTCATCTGGAGGTAGCGTGAAGAAGAGCAGGTGAAACATGTTCACGTGCGACTTGTACTCTACTGTCCGGTTTACCCCCAGCTCGGTCTGCTCCACCAAGAGCGGCACCGAGTGGTCAATCACATAAATCTTCTTCCTCTGCTCCTCGGCATAACGAAAGGCAAAGGCGCAAACCGTACCTACTATAATGATGGAGGAGATAAAGCTGCCGATACTCACGGCAAATGCCAGCTTCATTTTCTTTTCGAGGTTGTTTATCATAGCAAGCGCTTTTTAGTTTATTTTAAAATTCCTCCGGCCGCCTTCGCAGCTCCTCCTGCCATTGTACCAATGGCATTACCCACACCCGTGGTGTGCACGATCCAGGTGGAAATAATGGGAATGGTCAGCATGGCCAATCCTCCCACAATCAAGGAGACGATGTAGAAACTGATGCCGCCCGAGGGGAAGGAAACGTAGGCAATGAACATCTCTTCGTTGCCCAGTACTGCCTTCAGGATATCTATTTCCTTCATCAACCCATACTTGACCAGTACAAAGGAGATGGACATAATGATATAGCCCAGTCCCGAGTACAGCCCTACGGAAATATAGCGGGCAATCCAGGCCAGGTAGGAGTCCCGAAAGCCCGGCAGCACGCTAAGGGCAAAGGAGAAGGGGCCCAGGATCACCAGAATGCCTGCAAAGATGATCTGCAGGAAATAGATAATGTAGGAGCATACCTGAAAGATGCTGATCACAATCCACTCCACCACCATCATCGCCGTAAAGTGCAGCTTGGCCATCAGCATCAGGTAATAGCCTTTCATTTTGTTAAACAGGGGTTGCAGGTCAATCCCCATCGTTTCGTACCAGCTCGCGTCACTGGCCTCACTCTCAATACGCTCAAACTCGGCGCTGCTCTCAGAGAGCTTCCGGGCCACACTGTCCACCAGCGCGAGGCGTTCCCTGTGCAAATCCTCCACCTGGTCTACTTGCGCGCCGTACATGCCTTTTGCCTGATCATTGACTAGCTGCAGCGGCAGGTTCACCGCGTCGATAAATCCTGGCCAGAAAACAATCACCAGTGTCAGGGCGAAAGGACGCAGCAAAGGCATGATGCGAAGCGTTTCATCCCCGGCCATCATTTTGTAAGCCTCCAGGCCGAAGTACAGCAGCATGCTGATGGCGCAAAGCGCCTGCGCATCATACAGGAAAACACTCACCAAATCCTGTATATTGAGAAAGAGCCCGTCGAACAGGTCAAATATGGCTTTATCGATCAATTCACGCATGGCATCAGTCGGTTAGGTCCTGACTCGTTTTAAAGAGAGAAATGAGCCGCCTGAAATCATTCCTCAATGCTGTAAGCTCCCCGATGTATACCCGCAGCTGCTCCCCCTTTTTGGCATCGTCCAGGTAAGCGTCCAGGATTATCTCGATGTCGGCGTTGATTCTATCCCGCTCGGCATGGATGGCCAAAATATAATCTGCCTGCACCCCGGCCTGCACCGCCTCAGCATTCATCCCCAATAGGGCTGTGTTAAGTTCATCAATCTTCTTTTTATAAAGGAGGTGGTATCCCTTATTCAGGGACCTGTCGGCAAACTTGAACATCTCCTGCTCATATACCTGGCTTATTGCTTCCTCCTGCGCCTGGGCCTTCACCCTGTTCTGGTTCAGCAAAGCCATGGTAGGGGCAAGCTGCAGCATGTTCCGCCTGTCAGGCCCTTTCCTGTACTTGTTATGAAACAGAATAAAGTACCATTTCGGGTTGAACTTTCCCCAACGAGTAACAACCTCCCGCTCCAGTTGGTACCTTGTGTTTTTACTATTAACTGGCTGCACGCCTTGCCCTAGAGCATCTGTAAAGAGGCCAGGAAGCAGGGCCAGGCATAAAGTGGGTACAATTATTGAATTCATAGCCATAGAGATAATTTACTTCTTGATTGCCTTGTACTCATCCATCAGGGAGCGGATGATCGCCTGGCTGTTGTCAGGATAGGCAAGTCCCATCGGGTTCATGGTCTTCAAAAGTCCCGCGTACTTGGCCACACGCATCTTTCGGGTAATGGAATAGGCTAGGCCCCGCATCACCCGCAGCTCGTCCACCACGTGGCGGATAAGGGTGAGCCTGTCGGCATTGTTCATCAGGTTCACATCCGTGCCGATGACAGCCACCTGGTAGATATAGGTAAACAGATCGGATGTACGGTTGAGCAGCTCCAGCTCTGTCTTGGCGGCAATCAGGAGCAACTCGTTATCACCGCGCGCCAGTTCCATCATTTGGTTTTGGTAGTGGCCTATGTCTGCGGCAATTTGGGAGGCATAAATAATATTTTTACTCTGCCCGATAATGGATTGAACGGATTTGAGAGAGTTGTACATCTTTTCCTCCAGCTCTTTGATCTGCGTCATCTTCAGGCTGATGGTCGTCTGCAGGGCCGCAATCTTTCCTTCGTTTTCCTTAATGTCGTTTAAGGCCGCCTGCTGGGCCGTATGATTCACAACAAGTGTGGAGACGACCGCCGGGTCAAAAACAACCTGCTGGGCTAGTACATGACCTGTTAGCAGGCTCATGAAGCTAAGCGTGTAGAGGTACTTTTTCATAGCTGCGTTGCAAAATCAGTTGAACAAATTCATTTAGCTTGAGCCCCGAGGCCCTGAAGTCTGCGACAAACCTTTCCAGGGCTTCCCTGAAATCCCCATACTTGCTCAGGTACACTTGCATGGCCTCTTTTTCCTGGCGCTCGGTGGTGAAGGTCAGGTACTCTTCCAGCGACACCTCCACGCCGTACACCTCACCGGAAGCCCCGCGCTTGATGTAGACTTCCTTGAAGCGGCCCCGCCCCTCTTTGTTGTCGAGGCTGTTGATGGTAAATATCTTCTTGCGCTCCACCTCATTGATAGAGAGCAGCGCGGCGATCTCATCGAAATTGTCCTTGAACTTGGTCTGGTCCAACAGGCAGATGGTATCGGAGTTGTTGATGACGGAGTTCTTAACCACAACATTGCCGATGATATCATCCAGCTCCTGTGTCACGACCACGGCCTCTCCCCAGAATTTGCGAACCGTTTTATAGACGTAGAGGATATAGCCGGCCATCAGCGGAGAGGCAATGGCCTTCCAGGCCTCCTCAATGATGAGCGCCTTACGGTTCTTCTTGTGGCGCATCTTCTGAAGGAACACATCCATGATAATCAGGGTGGTGATCGGGAAAAGAATCTTATGCTCCTTGATGGCATCTATTTCAAAGACAATGAAGGGTTCATCGAACAGGGTGGTATCCATCTCGTTGTTCAGGATCTGCCCATACGCCTCCCCTTTGCAGAACTTCTTGAGGATAAAGCGATAACTGGTCAGGTCAAAGTCAATGGACTCTTTTTGCGTGATCTCGTCGATCTTTCTGATGGAGAAGTCATAGAAGGACTGGAAGGAAAGATAGCTGCTCTCCAAGCCGTTTTCAAAGTAGTATTGGTAATAGGAAGTGATAACGGAAGAGAGGACACTGTCCTCAATTTGGCTGACAGTGCCCTCGGCACCTTTCCAGAGCAGGCCCACCAATGACTTGAGAAACTCCCGCTTCTCCTCGTTGAATTCGGCAGCAGAGATCCGGAAGGGGTTCATCGTAATAGGCTGCTCTTCGGAGTAGGTAATGTAGCGGCCCCTGTAGTAGGCACACAGCCCAGAATAACTGTGCCCGGTATCCACCAAAATAACATCTGTGTCCTGCAGGGCATACTGCCGGATCAGGTGGTTCATGAAAAATGACTTCCCCGCTCCCGAAGGCCCCAACACGAACTTGTTACGGTTATTCATCCGGCCTGAGAAGATGGGCGCATCACTTGTGTCAATCGTGATAGGAATCCCCTGTCGGTCCGTGAAGTATACCTGAAAGCTGGATGACTCACTTTGCAGCAAACGTTCTTTAAAAAGCAGACATAAGGCCGCGTCTGAAGTAGTCAAAAATTTATCATATACTTTAAGCTCCGAACTATTGCCGGGCAAGGCACACCGGAATAGTTCGAGTTGGTTATATGCGTTTCGGGAGGGAATAATACCAATGGAAAACAAAGCGCTTTCCAGATAGTTAGCGGCACGGTCTATCTCCTTTTCTCTGGCTGAAAGCAGCACGCTGTAGTGTCCGTACACGAGCAGCTGGTTATCCTTGGCGATATCGGCCATCACCTGATCAATATCCTGCACACTCAGATCATTGGCCGGGTCAGGCATGGAGAGGTGTTTCTTTCTTTTGGCCTGCAGCCTGGCCAATTCATGGCGCTGATCAGGGATTTGGATCACCTGGTTGTACACCAGGCAGTCACAACCTGGCACCTGGTGCAGAAAATGCATCAGGTCTACCGGGAGGCTGTACCCTATGTGAAGCGCTGTGTTTGGCTTAAGATTGGACGGAAAGTTGATCTCATCTATGTCCACAAGCGAGATACATCGGATAACGCTGTCACCAACTTGCAGGCCTTCCTCTGAGGCAAGGAGGTTATTGAGCGCATAAACCTCATCGGAAAAGTTGAAGGCAAGAATGCGGGAAATAAACTTCTTCACCTCTATCTCTTTCAGAGCATAGGGCTTGAAAGACCTGCTCTCCAGTATGTCCAGCACTTTGGCAACGTTCCGCTGGAATGCTTTGAAGTCTTTCTCGTCATATGTAAAGAAGCTGGAGCGCCGCACGTCCCTTGTTATAGTCAGGTATGTAGAAACATCCAGGTACTCTCTTCCTGCAAATGCCTCCTGAAATTTCTGACTCAGGAGATCATCCGTTTGCTTCGGCACATAGCGCTTCCTGGCTAGTATGTCCGTTTTCTGAAGGGTGTAGCCTGCGCCTAGAATTTTAACGATGTTGGCAAAGGTCTGGTGGAAGAGATAGTATGCCTCCACGTCTGCACAGTACTGCAGGGCTGGATTTTGTACTTTGATGATAACCGAATAGTCTCCGCGCTCATGATATAGAATATCATGGGCATGACGGTCTATGCCAATGTATGGCAGACCAAACCGCTGCTTTTTCATGGCTAAGAAAAGTGATGACGTTAAAATTGTGCTGCCAGGGCCAGACTCCTATCTTCGTGCAGAGCGCCTCCATTGTGCGGGCATGATGTATACCCCTTTGGACTTCGTTTTATGATGCAACCCTTTCTTCTGCTGCATAGCCGTAAACCCCATACCGCCGAAAGTCACGACCACCAAGGCTACCAGACCTGAAAAGAAGTTGAGCGAAACAGATAAGACAACTGCCGCAAAGAAGCCAGTTAGAACGGAGGCCAGGCCCCAGTAGATATATCTACCTTTCAAGGACTTAAATACAAGGGGTTTTTGCAGCCCCTTGTAGACATTAAATCCTCTGTTAGCTTCAGGAGCCACGGCTTACAAGCCGAAGAAGGCTTTGATCACCACCCCCACCACCATCAGGAATACACAGGACCCCATCCACCCCATGACAGCCTTTTGTGTGTCCTGGTCTCCGGAGTTCCACTTGATGTACACCCTAACTCCCCCAATCAGGCCAACAATAGCTCCGATGACCAGGATTAGGTTGCCTACAGGGTCAATGTAAGTTTGGAGTTCAGAGGCTCCGGCATCAATGCCTCCGGCCCCTTGAGCAAAGGAAGATGGGACAGCGAGGACTACCAATACGAGCATAGCAAGTAACTTTTTCATAATCTCTGTCATTGAGTTAAAAATTTATGAAGAAAAAGGTATTGCGTTTGAAAGTCGCCTGGCGTTCTGAAGGAACTCCTCTAGGGGTATCCCCTGCCCTATCACGGGCATGGCGACACTATTCTCAGAGGCCGTCTGGTGCGCAAAGGCATGCCCGTCGGCTGTAACAGGATATTCTTGGAGACCGCTATCCAAGGGTTGCTCCTCCTGCTCGTAATCCTCATAATCCTCCTCGAATTCTTCCTCCAGGTAATCCTCGTCCACAATGTCTTGGGGTGCCTCTGTAGTGTCTACTAAATCTGAAACACTGTACTGCGCCACCATATCTGCGGCTACGCCTTTTGCATTTCGAAGGTACAGGTCAAATAACAGGTTACCTGCATAATAAAGCACATAGAGTACTGCTACCGTAGCAAAGAAAACGCCCCAAGACATAGCTATATAATTTAAGTTAAAACATCAATTTACAAACTAGACATTCCTACTTTAAATATATAATCGATATGAAATACGGTTTTATACTTATACGTATATTTTAAGATTAGATTATTTATTTATATACTTTTTTACCTAATGTTATAGATTCAGCTTAGTTCAAGAACTTGTTATCCGTTCTATCTCGGAGCCTTTGGATCTCCTCTTTATGCTCTTCAATAAATTTGGCAAACAGGTAGCTTGCCAGCACATTGATTTTGATCCCTCCTTTTTTCTTCAGCAGGTCTAGCACTTCGTGTATATGCACGTCCACATAAACTGTTTTGGAGGTAAAGGTAAACTCATCCTTCGCACTATCGAGCTCAGCAAGCAGTTGTTCAAAGCTCAAACCTGACGCTGCTTTACCCGAAGCCTTTGCAGCTGTCTTTTTCGAGGAAGGCGCCTCCTGCTTTTTGCCTGCTGTAGCGGTAGAAGAAGCCTTAGGCTTTTCACCTTTTTTGCCCGATTTTGAAACTGCGGGCGCCATCTCTTCTTTTTCCTCAGGAACTGGTTGAACAGCTTTCTCTTCTGCGTTTTTCTGCTGAGGAGCCTGTCCTATGCTTTGCTTAAAGCTCTTGATGTCAAACCCTTTGTTACCTGCTGTAGCCATGAATAATATACGTTATTTAATTAAAATGTTTCAATTATTGAATATTAATATAAATTTTATTTAAAGAATCTTCTATATTGTCTCTAAATACTCATTATATATATACCCAAAAGAATTATCGAGCACCCCTCGAATATCCGAAGAGATCGATACGGTATCTATGCGTTGAAATCCTACACGGTCTGGCAGCGCCGGAGCCACAGTGCCGAACTGCGCCAGCTGCTCATCCACGGCAGCTTTCAATTCATAGTTCACGGAGGACTTCAGGCGGTTTGGCAGGAACACAATCCTTACCTGCGGGTTAACGTGCTTGGCCACCTGAACAAAGAACATGGTGGACTCAAAAGTCATTTTTTCATAGGAAAACGGACAGACGATTACTTCAGCATCCTGGTATACAGCAATAAGCTCGTTCGTGTCCAGCCTGCCAGGCATGTCCATAATAACATGCCCCCCTTGCAGACTGTCAATATGCACCTTGTATTTCGGGTACTCCTCTACCTCCATCTTGATAACCTCGTACAGTGGGTCATTGGCATACAGCTCCTTCTCCTTCTCCCATCTGGAGTAGATGGAGTCCTGAAAGTCCATATCCAGGATGATTACATTGTCCTTTTTCTCCAAGGCCAGATAGTTAGCCAGCAGTATACAGGTGGTGGACTTGCCTACCCCTCCTTTTTGGTTTGCTACTACAATTTTCATGTATTAATCGTCTATGTATATTATCGTTTTCGTTGATTCTTTCTCTTCCTATTCTCTCCCTGATCAGGTCCGAGGTTCGACTCCATAAGGTAAAGCATAGAAGCTGCCAGTTGACCGATGGCCCCGGAAGACTGGGTCCATGCGTCCTGCAGCCTTTCCTCTCTCGCCCGATCACTACCCTTATCGAGCTCAACAACCTTCACAGCATGAAATTCAGGCCTCTCTTTTGTCAGATCTACCCAGGCATATACCTGTTTCTGCTGATGATCAACCAGGAAGTGCTTTCCGTCTGAATGAGCGATGCTCCAGCCGCAACTGTCCAGGATTTCCTGCAGCGGCCTGCCGCTGGCAAGGCCGCTGTGCAGCTTGGCGGCCACCACCTCCTTCTCCAGAGGGTCAGAAGCCTTCGCAACCGACAGATCCGACTGCTTTACAAAAAACAGCCTGGAAAGCAGCTTTATATCCTTATCGCTCGCCACGGTGTACTGCCGTGCCTCCTGCAGCCTTTCCTGGTAAAGCAGCTCCCTGACACGGGCCTTATCAAGCATCAGAACAGGGATGCTGCCTTCTTCATCTCCCTTGATGCGGATCTCTCCCTTTTTGTTGATCAGGAGCCCAGTTGCCTCCAGCTGTCTCTTGAAGCCGGTGTAGCACAGCCCCCTGTCTGCAGAAAGCTTGGCTATAAGCTCCCGTCCAGCCTGTATTTTATCTTCTCTGTTAACACCAGAAAGCAGCTCATCGAGCTTCATCACCTGGGAACCCTTTAGCACCTGTTTGCTGGCATGGTCGAGAATCGTGTAGCCATAGGGAGTGCTCTTCCCCTTTGCCTGGTGCACCACCAGCTCTATCCCGAACTTTTCCTTTAATAGCCCGGAGAACTGCTCCACCGTTAGGCCTCGTTTATACTTGCGGAATATGGCTTTCAGCTGCCCTACACGCGCATTTGGTGCTTTATACTTTGCTATCCTGTCAGCAACTTCTTTCCTTGCAAAGGCATGCACCATTGAACCGTACTTAATGAACTGGTACTGCCCCTCCTTCTCCGTGACCTTCACGCCTTCCCTTTCGAGCAGTAACTTAAACTGAGCTTCAGAGGAAAATCCATATGCCAGCGTTTTAGTCAAGTATGCTTTTACCTCGTATGCCACATCCTGCATCAGAATCTCCTGCATCACTTTCTGAGACCTTACGTTTTCATACTTGTCGTTTACCTTCTTCCCCTCTTTGCTTACCCTGGTAGACACCATGTGTACATGGTTGTGCGCAGTATCTGAATGAAAGTAGATAAGGTAGGGGTTGTCATGGTACCCCATGCGCTGGAGGTATTCCTCCGCGATTTCCAGGAGTTCCTCCGCACTCTTCTCCCTTCCCTTACAGGAAATAATGGCATGGAACTGGGACTTTAGCACTGACTCGTTTGTGTTTGCCACCAACGTCATGTACCTGATGTAATCCTCCTGCTTCAGGCTTCCCGCAGCCAGGTTCAAGAAACCGAAGTTCTCAGCCTTGAGCAGCTGAGCTGCACCCTGTGCTCTTTTCTCTTCATTGTAAACAACGCCATTGAACCCGGCAGCGGCAGAAAGGATTTTCACGATCATAGCCCACTCATTAACGCTTCAAAAATATAACAAATAATAACTTTTGCATAAAAGCTACTATATATTATTTAACAATTTTAAACTATTACATTTTAGTTAATAGTTATTATTTTTTATTTATAACATAAAGCTTAATATTTAACAGTTAAGACTTATTAATTCTTACTTATTAATTCTTACTTATTAATTCTTACTTATTAATTCTTACTTATTAATTCTTACTTATTAATTCTTACTTATTAA
>NZ_VFRQ01000016.1 GCF_006385705.1 Pontibacter mangrovi
TCTTAGCTTACGGAAAATAGCTTGGTCAAATTGTACTGGCGGCTATGTTCCCAAAGATAGGAGTGATAGGGCTTTCTTTGACGTTTTGCGTAAGAACTTGCAGAAACCAGCTTTCATCATATGATCGCCGTAGCCCTTTACCGGGAACAGCACTTATTTCCTTCACCTTGGCCTTCAGCACATCCTTTTACCGACTTCGGCATAGCTGCACAGGTATAGGGTTGGCCAGCATGCTTTTCCGACTACTCCCCGCCCTGGCGGTAAAATGCCTTACCTCCGGCTTCCCTGCAGCGCCAGCCAGGCAATGGCTTCCTCCGGCTTGTCAAAAAAACAGACCTCTACCGGGAGCTCCTGCATGTTTATCTGGCTCATGATGAAGTTCACACTCATCCTTCCGAACACGTCGGCGGGGTTGACAATGGCCACGCACCGCAGGTGCAGCGAGCTAAAGAACTTCGGCCCCCACTCCTCCACTGTCCACTTCTGGTCTACCGGCCGTACCACCTTGGCATCAGAATAATCAGCCAGCCACTTCTTTATCCGATGCTTCTTCTGCATCCGCAGAAAGGTGCGCAGGATTTTCCTGTATTCCGCGCTGGGGGCATATTCCAGCCACTTGGTCTTTACCAGCTCGTCGGTGGCAAAGTACTCTATGGTGATGTACTCTGATTTCAGGTAAAGCATGCTTGGGGTATGTTAAAGGCTGGGAAAACGCACGGCAAGAGCAGGGTGTGTCAGAAGAGGCAGCTCTTCCTGAACTGCTCCGGCGTCTCCCGGGCATGCTTTTTAAAGAACCTGGAAAAGTAAGAGTTATCCGTATAGCCCAGCTTGGACGCAATCTCGCTTACCGTGTAGTTGGAGTGGGCCAGCAAACGCTTTGCCTCCAGCACCGTCCGCTGCTGCACCAGCTCCACGGTCGTCCTTCCGGTGGCAGCCTTACAGATAGTGTTAAGATGCTTGGGCGTGACGTGCAGCCGCTCGGCATAGAAGGTGACCGGCTGATGCTCGGTAAAGTGCTCTTCCACCAGGCTCTCCAGCAAGCGGATCTGCGAGAGCAGGCGGGTGGATGTTTTCTCGGGCATCGTCCGGCCCTTGTAAGACCTGGCCAGCAGGATCAGCAGCACATCCAGGAAGTCACCGATCACCTCATCCTGCTTGTAAGCCTGCATCTGGTACTCGCGCTCCATCAGCCGCACCACATCCAGGGCCTGCTCCAGCCCTGTCTCTGAAAGCGGGATCAAAGGGTCGTTGGAGAGCGCGTTGAAGAACGGGAAGCTGTAGAGCTTGGAGTTCGGGTGCTCGAGCAGGTAAAAGTCCGGGTTAAAAAAGATAATAAATCCCTTCACCTCTTCCTCTACCTGCCACTTGTGCAGCTGGCCCGGGCTCAGAAAGAACACCGTCCCCTTGGAAATGGGGTACTTCTTAAAGTCAATGGTATACTCCCCGCACCCCTGCGTAAAGAGAATGATGGTATAGAAATCGTGCCTGTGCGGCTTCTCCAAAAAGGTGTGCACCTTGATGTGGTCTTCGAAGCTGCTCAGGTAAAACCGGTTTCCGGTAATGGAGGCCTGGGTAAAGCTATCGACCTTGTAAATAGGGAAATCTGTACTGAAAGTCATACGTTGGGCATAATCAATCCCTACGGGGAGTGCCTGAGGCCACGCCACCCTAGGTTTTAATGTGAACACTATCCTTTGGCTAATCGATAAGCGCATGCGGCAGCCTGCACGGGATACCTACCTGCCAGAAATCACTTGCCAGTGTTTCCCGGGTATCGCTTTTGCACGCCGCTTCGTCAGAGGGAATACGCATCTGATGTTGAGGAAGAAGTTTAACAGGTGCTGTATACTTCCGATTTCGTTCGCAGATCACTCTTTCAAGCTACAGCAACCTTACACGCTGTTTATCCTCCCTACACGATGCACACCACTCTGCACCCTGGCTGATTTGGACAATTGAACCCCAATCTTTCATCATAGTTTTATTCTATATACTTAAGCGCAGTACAAAGTTACCTTGCTTCAAGGCGAAATACACTAGACGAATGTCTGCAATCATGGGACTTTTAATACCTCATTATGAGCATTTTATACTACACAAACAACTCGGTTTTTTGTTTACAGTAATTGTATCGCTTCAGGGTTGCACCTGTTGAGGAGGGGCAAGGTCATGGAATAGGCCTCTGCCCAATCTCATCAAAAGCTGAAGCATCCGGACCCTCTCATCTATACTAGCACCTGTTTTGCGGGGCAAGGGGCCGGAGGCGAGGCAGGTTAAAAGTATAACGGCATGCTAGCTGCACCGCTCCCAGGAACATACCTGTGTCTTTCCCTTTCCATCGGTTCGGGCAGGAAGGTAACATGATGCTATACCGGCAAAGTGCGGGACGGCCTATCAGCAAAAAACAGCAGGTAAGTATTCTTGCTAAGTATGATTTTTATTTTCAATTTTCCAGTAACACGTTCAGCCCATGAAGCACCTTTTCTACCTACTGCTCCTCTTCTTCTGCTCCTGCGCCGGCGGCCATAAACGAATACCTGTGCCCGCCCGACCTGCCGCAGCCTTACCCGCGTCTGCCTTCTACAAACAAGCGGCCGCCTATACCTGGCAACAGCGCGACTCGCTGGCAGTACGGGAGCTACTGGCCGGCAACATGCCCGCCTTTCTTAGCCGCTTTGTCGCCGTCCCCCTCACTGCCGTCAGCGCCTCTGGCAAACCTATAAAAGCCACTGTGTACGTCAGTCCCGATTACCTTAGCCTCGGGTCCGACCAGGACTGGGCGCGCATACCGCTTACCCCCATGGCCGCCCAGCAGGTAGCCGATAACCTGGACTGCTTTCTTCCGACCCGCAAACTGGTGGATGCTGTTTACCGCCACGCCGCCGTCAAGCTCGAGCCCCTCCCCTTGTATGCGCTCCGCGACAGCACCCCGACCTTTTACCAGCACCACCTCATGATCGAGGGGCAACGGCAGGGACGAAAAGGACTCATTGCCGGCATCAAGAAAGACATTGTCATCAGCGGGAAAATCAGCCGCGACGCCAGACCGGACCGGGTAGCCATTTACGGCTGGCACTTACCCGGCGGCAAGCCCATACAACCCTTGTACACAGGCCATGTGAACTGGTACGTGGACTACAGCCATGGCATACGCCTGGTTTACCGACGCATGAAAGTGGGCAGCAAATGGTTAGACTACAGCCAGGTGCTGCAAGACCCTGAACTACAGGCGCTGCTTTGCCAGGAAGACGCCTGCGACTTCCTGGCTTACCCTTACCAACAGCCAGCCACTGCGGCCAAAGAATGACTCCTAAGGCATATTAATTGCTAAATATTTTAGTATTTAATATAGCTTTTGCTAATATTGTTCGTAATTCATAAACACGAACATGGAAGCGAAAGTCATGAAAATACATAAAGCACTGCCTTTTAGAAACATACAGGCCTATAGTAGCCATACCCTGCTTCTGGCCACGGCTACGGTACGGGCGGGGTTTCCCAGTCCGGCCACTGATTATGGGGCAGAACCAATAGATTTGAACCGCTACCTGAGCGACAACCCGACCGCTACGTTTCTGGTGGAGGTGACAGGCGATAGTATGATTGGAGCGCATGTGGTGCCTGGCTCGCTGGCAGTAGTCGATAAGGCCGTAGCTGCCAAAAGCGGGCACATGGTACTAGCCTACGTGTGGGGCGATTTTACCGTAAAGTGGCTGGACATCAGGCAAGATGGGGCATACTTAGTACCGGATAACCCAAACTACCAGGAAATAAAGGCGCCTGATGACTGTATCATCTGGGGTGTGGTGGTTGGTTTGGCGCATCGCTTATCCCGCCGGTCATGACCTCTCTTTTCGCACTTGTCGACTGCAACAACTTCTACGCCTCCTGTGAGCGTGCCTTCAACCCCTCGCTCATCGGGAAGCCTGTCGTGGTCCTGTCCAACAACGACGGCTGCGTGATAGCCCGGAGCAACGAGGCCAAGGCACTGGGCATAAAAATGGGCGTGCCGGCCTTTGAGATGGCGGCACTTGTTAAAACCCAGGAGGTGCAGGTGTTCAGCTCCAACTACGAGCTTTATGGAGATATGTCGCGACGCGTGGTAGAGACCCTGCGGCAGTTTACGCCCAACCTGGAAGTATACAGCATAGACGAAAGCTTTCTGGACCTGGGCAACTTAAGGGGGGTGGACCTTGGGGCATACGCCCACTCTATTAAGGCCACCGTGCAGCAGTGGACGGGCATCCCCGTGGCAGTGGGTGTGGCGCCTACCAAAACCCTGGCCAAAATCGCCAACCGGCTTTCCAAGAAATCTGCCAAGGCTGGCGGCGTATTGGTGCTTACCGACGAGCGCCACATCACCGAAGCCCTGAAAAGGACGGATATAAGCGATGTATGGGGAGTTGGCCGGCGCTACGCCAAAAAGCTGGCCGCTTTCGGTGTGCACACGGCCTGGGACTTACGCAACGTAACCGACGCGTTTGCCAAAAAGCATTTCACCGTAGTGGGGCTTCGCACCGTCCGGGAGCTAAGGGGCGAGGCTTGCCTGGACCTGGAGTTGGTGCCGCCCTCCAAGCAGAACATCTGCACCTCCCGCAGCTTTGCCCGCCGGCTTACCGAACTGCAGGACATTGAGCAGGCGCTTACCAGCCACGCGGTGCGCTGCGCCACCAAGCTGCGCAAACAGAAAAGCTGCGCCGGAGCGCTCACGGTTTTTCTGGAAACGAGCCGCTTTGCCGGGGAAGGGCAGTTATACTACAATAGCCGCACCCTCAGCCTTGCCAGTGCCACCTCCAGCGAGCTGGAGCTGCTGCGCTGCGCGCTCATGGCCCTCAGGAGCATTTACCGCCCCGGGTACCGTTACAAGAAAACCGGCATCATCCTGCAGGACATCGTGCCCGCCAACCAGGTGCAGCTCAGCCTGCTAGACAGCGGCAACAGGGAGCGGGATGCCAGGCTGATGGGCACACTGGACGCGCTGCGGGAGCGGTTCGGCCATACCTGCGTCGGCTATGGCGTGCAGGGCACCGGCAAAGTATGGGCTATGAAAAAAGATCATATCTCGCCCTGCTATACCACCCGCCTCGCCGATTTGCTGCAGGTAAAATAAGCATAACAAGCCGCCTTCTGTAGTTTCTTCTTATACCTATTCCTTCATCCCAGGTTCAGCTATTTCACATGCTCCAGGATGATCCGCTTGCCATAAGAAAGACAAATCAGTCAGCTGCCGCAAATAGCGTCACAGAAACGATCTATATTTTTTCCGGAAGCAGGGTGGCGTCTTCGTAGTTACCGAGCACAGGTTCGGAAGGTGCACCTTGCGTCACGGCCTCCACCAGCAGCTTACCACCTACGAAGGCACCTTTCCAAGACTCGCCCAGGCCTCCGAAGACCTCGTCCCTGTCGCCTCGGGAGCGGAGCTTGTTGATGCCAACCTTGAAAGCCCGTATCTCCCTAGCCGTGCGCTGTGCCCACTTCACATCGTCGGAGGCAACAGCGGCGACCAAGGCGCCGTTGGAAATATTCATTTCCCCAACCAACTCTTCCACACGGTCAACAAGCACAACAGAGTCAATCGGCCCGAACGGCTCCTTAAAGTAGAGTTCGCTCTGCCGGGGCAGGTTCACTAAAGCCCGGGGGGCCCGATAAGCCGAACGATCCTGACCAGGCAAAAACAGGGAATCGTCTAATTTGCCTTCATAAAAAGGAATGGCTCCGGTTTTAAGTGCATCCGCATAAAGGCGGTCAAGGTCATGGGCCTGGCGGCTGTTGATAACGGGGCCAAAGGCAAGGTCAGGCAACGGGTCCTCCGGCTTATCCACCAAAGTTGGGTTGCCTATCTTCAGGCTGCTAATCGCCTCCCAGTAGGTTTCCAGAAACTTCGGAAAGGAACGGCGCTCCACCACGAAGCGCACGTAAGCCGTACACCGTTGCTTGCCGTAGTCGTAGCCTTTCTTGAGCTGCGCACCAAAGCTGTCCCAATCTGAGTAATTCCAGATTCCGTAGGTGTTAACACCTTCCATCTCCAGCATGTACCGTTTGTGAACCGAGGTGAGCGCATCGGCAATATTACGCCCGTTATAGCGCCCCCCCACGAAAGAAAGGCAGTCAATGGCCTGATCCTTTACCAGATTATCACTCAATTCCCCTCCTGAGCCGCTTACCAGCGTAACAGGCAATCCGCAGCGGCGGGCAATAGCAAAGGCAAGGCTCAGCGATATAAACCCTCCGTCAGTAGGTGTTTTAGCCACGGCTACATTGCCACACAGTACCTGTACCAGCACCGCGTGCAGGAGTACCGACATCGGGTAGTTCCAGGAGGCAATGTTAGACACAACACCCAAAGGTTCCCGTCTGCCGAGCATTTCCTCGATGTTGTCTACATACCACTGCACACCGTCAATACAACGGTCAATATCGGTAAAGCCCAGCTTATAGGTCTTGCCGATTTCCCACATCAAAAGCTTTCCGATCAGCTCTACATTCGTGCGCAGTTGGTCGAGGCAATCCTGTACCCGTCGCTTTCGCTCATCCAGATCTATGCGGCCCCATGCAGCTGTTTCACGGCGGGCACCTTGTATGGCACGCTGAGCGACGGGTCGGTTCAACATGGGGAGCCTGCCGATTACGGAACCGTCAATAGGGGATATAAAATCCCGCGGAGTGCCGGGCTCCTGCCAATGCCCCTCCAGGAGGTTTAGGTAATTGCCATCCTGATCAAATATTTCGGGTGTTACCTGTTTCACTTGGTGAAGCAGGTGAGAAAACTCAACCTGTGGGGAAATGATTTTTGACATGGTAGCTTTTTTTGCGGTATAAATTCAAGTTGCACAGTAAGATGAAAGCCATTCCGGATGCAAGCTAAAAAGCATCTGCATTTAAAATTTCGCACCCTACATGACTGCCTATTGGCAATATACTGTTTTGTAGCTAATTACCTATATATACCGGGCAAAAAAGAGGAGCCCATGTGCATGGGCGCCATCGGCGAGCTGATCATCACCGTCCTTTGGGCGCTGGCTATAGACGGGAATCCAACCAAGCCTGTATTGGCCTGTGCCTGCCTTCTCCTGGCCATGGGGGAAGCGCACCGTTACCGCTGCTCTACGCGTGCTGGGGCTAAAGGGGAATGGCCGTCAGGCAGCAGACCATACTTTTTAAGGATAGACAGGAACTGAGGCCGGAGCTGCTGCAGCATGCGGTCAAAGCCCAGATCATTGGGATGGCCGCCGTCGATCGTGCCTTCATGGTCATCACCGAGTCCCTCGTCGTATGAGAGCAGGTATAAATCTTTCACCCCGCTGCGCAGCAGCTTTGAAATCTCCTGCTCTATCTGCTCGTTTTGCGCTTTCACCCAACTCCCCACTTCCTGGTCAAAAGCTCCGTGCTCACGGACAGTCCTTGGAATTACCAGAATGGGCACCTTCGGGTGATGTTGCCTGATGGTATTTACCAGGTAGGCTGTTCGATCACGGATCTCTTCCGGGGAAGAGTTTGGCACACAGTCCAGCACGAAGGCGTCAGCTGAGACAGTGGCAATCATATCGGCCACGGCCTTTTCCATTTTGGCGCTGCCACTCAGGCCAAGGTTCAGAAAGTTCAGACCTGTGTCCCGGCTCAGGCGAGCAGGATACGCCATACCTGGCCTGCTGGCGGAGGCTCCCTGCAGAATGCTCGAGCCATACATCAGGATGCGCTTCTGAAAAGGGTCGGGCGAAGACTGTATCATAGCACCCGCATCAACGCCAATTTCCAGGCTTACTGTCTCGTCATACAAGGGGAGGTAGAGCAGGCACTCTTTCTCCCCTTCCGCCATGTTTTGCACCAAGGTATACTCTGTACAGTCTCCGTTGGGCCTCCCTACGCCTGCGAACTGCCAGCGGCCATCCTTTTTAATGTAAAGATCAAGACCCTCATACGCAATGGCCGTCATGTTAGGTAGGGTCTTGCGGCTGCCGGTGCACCACTTGGCCGCTATAGCAGTACTGTTTGTTTTAAAGGCAATGGCAAGGCCTGCTGAATTCGTTACCAACCTCTTGACAGCCCGAGGCATACCGGGGTGTTGCGTGGTGTCTACTCTGTGGTACACCTGTGGGGTAGGCAATATTTTCCCTACCAATGTAAAATCAGTGGCTGGCCTGTATACAGGAGTTTGCGCATAAGAAAGACGCACCATGGCTACACAAAGCACTGCCTGTATGCCTATAATTACTAATTTTTTCATTCTTTGGGTATACTGTTAGGTAATGATTCATTTACGGTGCCCCACCGCATGAGCTTAATATCTCCCATACCTGCTCTCCTCCTCTATATTTCTTCATGCTGCTAGTTCTCCACAAAAGCCAGCACGGTAGCAACTCCGTGCTCGCCCTCGTGGTCAAACTTCTTCTTATCACTGGGATGGTTCACAACGCCGCGGTTGCGGACCCAGGCAGTGGCAGGAATAGGACTGAAAGCTTTTGCATGCCACTTTATGTAGGGGGTATACTTTTGCTAAAACGGTGCAGCGGTTACTTCTTTTCAGGCACAGGCCTGGCCACTTCTGTTTTCTTCGGATAGCCGGGAGCTACGTTCATACTTCCCTCCAGCGAGATCACCACATACTCCTGCCCCCTGTACAGGTATACTTTGTTTTCCTGGCTACTATAGTCAGCCGCATCCAGATCGCCGCTTCCCCAGGAAAAAGGCCAGTCCGCCACCAGCGTCTTTATTTGCTTAGGCACAAGGGCATCGCCTTTGCCTTTCAGCGGAACCTGCAGGTATTCACTCCCTTTAAACAAAAAGATCTCCTTTGCTGAAGGGTTGAAAAAAGCTGCGTCGAGGTAGCCTTGCTGCCAGTTCTCGGGCAGCCCCTTGGCCAGGGCTGACAGCGGCTTGGGATAGCCTGCGTCGAGTGTTTTGGCCTGAGGAGTGAAACGCGCGTACTGTCCCCCTTTAAAGAGGTATACTTTCTTTTCCCGGCTGTTGTAAAAGGCCGCGTCCAGGGCACCTGCCCAGTCAGCGGGTATGGCCGGCAGGGCCTGGGCCAATTCCACTGCTTTTGCTTCCGGGCCGTTGGCGGGGCTTTGCGTATACACTGCCCCATCCACAAAGCGGTAGCTGGCCTGCTGTTTTTTCCCCTTCTCTACCGTAAAACTGGCTTCTACGATAGGCCAGAGCGCCTTCGCCGAAAAATCCTCGCTGCTTACCTGGGGGTCATAAATATTGGTGTAGTTCACCTTATCGGTGTTTTTTGGGAGAATGCCGCCTTCGATATGGTAACGTGCCGTCACGCTGTCGTTTGCCGTGAAGCGCGCCGCCACCGCGATGGCATGCCAGTGGTTGGACACCACGTACAGGGTATCGCCCGGGCTGATCACCTTTGTTCCATCCGGTTTCCGCAGCGCTCTGCTGTAGGCATAGTTCTGCACCGTGGTTTTCGACTTCTCCTCTTTAAAAATTATCTCCGCCGGCACGCCTTTGGCGATGAGCCGGGAGGCCATTTCAGAGGCCTCGCAAATGGCAGAGGCATGCGCGGCACAGCCCCCAGACACAATGATATAATCGAAAGGAACAGAAGAGGCATACAGCTTATAGCCTACCTCCACCCTTTCTACCAGGGTTTTCATGTCGGCAGAGCCCAGGATGAGCATGCCGTTTTGGTTAGCTGCAGGCTTGTGCTGCCCAAAAGCCTGCAGCATACACATGCTCAAAAATAGCAGCGCTACAGGCAGAAACGTTTTGGTTTTCATACGAAGTGAATAGTCTTTACAAAAAGGGAGGCCCCTGTTAAAACGGCAGGTCCCCCACCGCACGCTAAAAGTATAAAAGTGGGACCAAAGCACAAAAACATCGCTTTGGCCCCACTTTTCAGTTACTCGCTAACCAGCGCGCCCATGGTGCGCAGCCCCGAGCGGCTGTTGTGCCGCAAGTCAGCTGCTATAATGGAGCTTTCCACCGCGGGGTTCTGGCTGCTGCCAAGCTGCGTCAGGTTATCTACGCTCATGCCGTGCTCCAGGGCAGGATTGTTAGCCCCTACCGGCAGATAGGCCTCGCTTAGCATCGAATTGGCATCGAAGGTGGCGCCCTCTATAGCTTGCCCGCCGGCATCATAGGCTGCGCTTCCCAGCACCGAGGCCTGCACAAGCGGAGCCGGCGCGTCCGCCTCGTACACATCCACATCAGGCCCGTCATTTTTCTGCGTGTTTCCCGCTACAATGGAGTTGTAGATGCGAACCGTGTTCACGCCAGACCGTCTGTAGATACCGCCCCCCGGGCCGGCAATGCTATTTCCGGTGATGGTCGTGTTGATGATCGTGGCCTCGTTGTTGTTATACATCATCACACCGCCCCCGCCGTTTGCCGAAGTGCTGGTGTTTCCGCTGATCAGGCAATTGACCAACAGGCCTTTGGAGTTCTGCCGGATGTAATAGGCGGCCCCGTACGACTTGCCTTTGTTGTCGGCGATCACAGAGTTATACATATTGACGGTAGCGTCCGGGTAGCCATGCACCCCGGCTGCCGTGCCGCTTTCGTTCTCCCGTACCTCGGAGTCAAAGAAGTGCGCCTCAGACTCGCTGATCCACACGCCCCCGGCATTGCCCGAAGACAGGTTGCGGTTGATCTTGCTGTTTTTCACAGTGACCACCGAACCGCCGAAAGCATAGAGGCCCGCCACGTTTTTATCGGATTTGTTGTCCACGATCTCCGTGCTGAGGATATCCACCACGGCATTGCCGATGGTGATGCCGCCGCCATAGTCCCGGCGGAAGGCCAGGCCGTTGATCTCGGCAGAAGAGGTGGCCGCCCCCGCTTTGCCATCCGTAATCCTCAGGCCTTCGAGCACTACTTTCTGGCCCTCTATTTTTGGGGCAGACACCGTGACCACATGGTAGGCCGCGCCGCCACCCGAAAGGATGGTGGCATGCTCTTGCGGGTTTGCCTCACTGCCTTCCGCGGCATCGGCAGGGTAGCCGCCTTTCAAGCGGATGTACTTGCTGATCTCAAAGGTCACATCACCGGCATCTGCCGCATCACCGCCCGTTACCGTCACGCTGGGGGTATAGGTGCCTTCGGCGATGTGCACTGTGTTGCCGCTCACGGCAATGGCCAGGGCGTTTTCCAAACTGGTGGCATCCTCCCAGGAGTAACCTTCCCCGCTGGCGCCTACCCGCACGTAGATATCATCCCGGTTGCCGGCTTCCTGCACCACAGTGATTTCTTTCTCCTCCACGCCGTTTGTCAGGATCGTGATCTTTGCGGTTCGCTCGTCGTCCTCGTTTTCCAGCACCTCAAAGCTCAGCCTCACTTTGCCTTTCTCCCCGCTTTCGCTCTCCAGCACAATCCAGTCGGCATCGGCCTTGGCCTGCCACGCCTGGTTTGTCAGGAAAACAAGGTTGTGGGAGCTGCTCGTGTTGGCTACCGAGAAGGTCTCGTTCTCTAGAAACAGCTTCGGTTCAAAACTTTTCTCATCTTTTTGGCAGCTTACCAGGTTTACGAGCAGAAGCACGCCAAACAGGCACCTGGTGATCACATGAAAGTAGGGTATTCTATCCATGGTAAATTCGTTGGCTATTTGCTGTTGATATAATTTTCGTAGAGCGACTGGTAGCACGGGGCCAGGTCTTTCTCATCGTCATAGGCGCTCTCATACATGAACGGGCCTTTGTAGCCCACCTCATCCAGGGCTCCCAGGATGGCAGACCAGTCGTTTTTGCCCTCCCCCGAACACGGGTAGTAGTGGTTCTCTGCAGCTCCCGTCCCGTCGGCTATGTGCACCGTTTTCAGCCGGCTGCCCATGGCCCTGATCAGGTTCTCGGGGTTCTTGATATGGTTCATGTCGATGGCCGATCGGATAGACTGCGGGAGCCGGGCAAAGATCTCTTTGGTCTCTTCCACCGTGCGCATCAGGGGCCTTTCGCGGCCGCCGCTTGCCTGCAGCTCCGGCCCCAGCATGTTCTCCAGCACCATGGTGGCGTTAATGGCCTGCACCGCCTCGTCCAGCTCTGTGGCTGATTTGATGAGCTGGCTTTTGCGCATGTCCCGCTCGTTGAGCCCCAGGTAATAACTTGGGTGGAAGAGGATGACTTCGGGCTTGAGAATTTCCAGGAACGAGATCAGCTTTTTGTGCATGGCCACCACTTGCTGGCGGTCCTCCTCGTTGACAGTCGAGATATCAATGCTTTGGCTAAAGGGCATGTGCACCGACCAAATCTTAATGCCGGCAGCGTCCGCTGCGTTCTTGGCCTCGGTCAGTTTGGCGATCACCTGCTCATCCGACAGCTTAAAGGCACGCTCCTCGTTTACAAACAGCGTCATGCCCGAAGCCTCCACGTAACTCACCCCCACAGACTCGGCGTAGCTGAGCTTTTCAGGCGTGAACTTGCTAATGGCCAGCGCATAGCCGACTTTCAGGGGCGCCACCGGCTTTTCCTTGTCTGGCTCCTGGGGCGTTGGCTCGTCCTTGCCAGAGGAGCAGGCAACGCTCAGCAGGCAGGAAAGAAGTATGGTATAGATCATGGCGTTTTTCATACGATGTGCTTTTCTATTCCCAGTTAGGGTTTTGTTCCAGGTTCTCGTTTAGTTTCAGGTCCTCGATCGGAATCGGGTAGTAGTAGTCACGGCTCTCATCGAAATAGCCGCCCAGCTGGAAAGGGTTCAGGTTACCTGAATCGCCGTTGGTCAGCGGCCGTTGCTGCACGTTGATGATAGTGGACACTTCTTTCGGGGCGCCGGAGGCATTGCCATCGTGCAGGTACACATCCGGGGTGCCGTCGTTGTTGAAGTCGTGGGCACCGAGGCGCGAGAAATAAATGCCCAGCATGGGCTGCTCCAGCTTCTTGCCCTCCTTCCAGCGCATCAAGTCATCCCAGCGGTGCCCTTCGTTGAACAGTTCGAGTCTGCGCTCCCGGCGGATTTCCAGGATCACGCCCTTGTTGGCCCCCTGGTCCACGCTTGGATACATGCCGGCCAGGTAAGGGTCAGGGTTGGCATTGGCCTGGGCCAGGTCAAGGTGCGGCATACCGACCCTGTCTCTTAACTTGTTGATGCTTATGTCCAGGTCCTGCTGCGAGAGCGTTCCCATTTCCGCCTTGGCCTCGGCATAGATCAACAGGGCCTCTGCGTAGCGGAAAATAATGATGTCAAAATAGGCGGCGCTCCACTGGTCTCTCGACGGAAGCGCCTTGATCACGCGGTAGCCGGTGGTCGTGCCGTTCAGGTTCACGGGCTCGGGGCTGTCCTCGCCGTATACTTTAAAGTCAGGGCCGGCCGTGGTCTGCGTCAGGCGCGGGTCACGGTTTTGCATTTCCTCGTAAAACTCCATCGTCTCATACCCAGGCTTGTCTGTGAACCTGCTGCCGTCTTTCATCAGGTAGCTGTTGATCACGTCCTTGGTAATGCCCCAGGCACCCTGCGTCGGCGAAGTCATCAGGTAGCCCAAATTGTGCTGGCCCAGTTCTGAGTCAAAGTCCCGCGCAAGGATGGTTTCGGTGGGATCCTGGTTGTTGCGGGCAAACAGCTCGCGGTAGGCTTCGCTTGGGCCACCGGCCGTGAAGAGCCTGTAAGCGCCAGAATTGATCAACTCCTCGGAGGCAGAAGCCGCTTGCTGCAGCAGCTCTTCGTAATCTCCCAGCCCGTGGTACTTTCTAAACGTGCCCTCATACAGCGCAATTCTGGCTTTGAGCAGCAGGGCCGTATACTTGGTGATGCGGTTAAGCTTTACCTCTGCCGGAATATGCTCGATGGCATAGTCAATGTCGGCCATCACCGAGTCGATCACCAGTTTGCGGGAGTCGCGCGCTTTGTAGAGGTCCGGGTCACCGGCTTCCAGCACTTTGCCATACCAAGGCACGTCGCCAAAGCGCTGCACCTTCTCAAAGTAAAAGAAGGCCCTGAAAAACCGGGCAATGCCGCTATACTTGCGCTTGGCCGCCTCGTCGGGCACGCGGTGGTAGTTCTGCAGGAAAAAGTTAATATCCCGGAGCCTGCCCCAGGACCAGCCCCCGCTCCCGCGCGTGGTCGGCACGATGCGGCCGCCCCGTACCCTTTCCGCCGCGATCAAAGGCACGATGTTATCCGAGGCGGCATCGTCTGTGTACACCGAGGTGGTGGGCAACATGGAATAGAAATCATTCGTGGCCACCTCCAGGTCGGTGGCTGTGTTGAAGAAGTAATCGGCGTCCACCACATCTTTGGGCGGACGGTCCAGGAAGTCTTTCTCACAACCTGAAAGCAGGAGAGCTATTAAAGCGAAAACGGAAGTAAGGTATGTGCTTTTCATCTTTGTATATGCAGTCATCAGGGTGAATTACAAGGTCAGGTTGACGCCCAGGGAATAGGTTTTGCCCATCGGGTAGGAGCGCAGATCGGCTCTGCCCACAGCGCTGCCCGGGTTAGAGTAGTTGATGGCCGAGCCTGCCTGCTCTGGATCGATGTACTTGCTCAGGCCACCGAAGCGCCAGGTAAACAGGTTCTCCCCGCTGAAGTATACCCGCAGCTTTTTCACGCTCACCTTCGAAGTTAGCGCTTCCGGCAGGGTATAGCCCAGGGTCAGGTTCTTGACGCGCAGGTAGCCGATGTTCTCCAAATAGTAGTCGTTCATCTCATACAGGGAGCGGCCGCTGCCCAGTGCGGCATACCCTCGCTCTATCTGCGGGTACTTGCCCGGCTGCTCCGGCGTCCAGGCATTTTCCACGAGGTCTTTTCTGAGGAAGGACAGGTAGGGGCGCTGGTAAGTGCCCCAGTAAATATCCCCGGTCGGATACCAGTTCTGCTTGCCTACGCCGGCTCCGGCCACAGACAAATCAAAGCCTTTCCAGCTGGCGCCTACGTTAAAGCCAAAAGGGAACTTGGGCATGGCATTGCCGATAGGCTGCAGGTCGCCGTGGTCCTCCAGGGTATAGTTGCCCCTGTCAATCCGGCCGTCCCCGTCCACGTCCACGTACTTGATGTCGCCGGCGCGCAACTTGCCCCACTCCTTGTTCTGCACCACATTAAGGATATAGTTGTACACGTTGCCCAGGCTGTTTCCCGGGTTGGTAAAGGAGTTCTGGTAAGCCTGCGCCTCCTCATCCGACTGGAACTGCCCGTCTACGTGGTAGCCCCAGATCTGACCCAGCTCCTGCCCTTCCCAATAGGTGCTCATCAGCCCGTTCGGGTTGTCAAACTTGGTGATCTCTCCTTTAAAGTTAGACACGCTGGCCGTGGCAGAAACCGATAGCGGCGAACCGCCTACCTCAAAGCTGTTGTTGTAGCGCAGGCTAAAGTCAAAGCCCCGGTTACGCAGCGAGGCCAGGTTCTCTCTTGGCTCGGCCGCGCCGAACACGCCTGGCAAGGGCGTGCCGGGCAGGTACATATCCTCTGTCTTTTTCTCATACAAATCGATGGAGGCCATCAGCCTGTTGCGCAGAAAGCCCAGGTCTGCCCCGAAGTTCACGGTGCTGGTGGTCTCCCAGCTCACCACCTTTGGCAGCGGGCTGGGCGCGCCGGCATAGATAATGCGCTGTCCGTTGTCCAGCCAGTCCGAGCTGCCGACGCTCATTGTCTGCTGAAACGTGTTGGTGCTGATGTTCTGGTTGCCCAGCGAGCCATAGGAGGCCCGTAGTTTAAAGAAGCTAACCGCGTCTTCAAGCGGCTTCCAGAAATTTTCCTGGTTTACCTGCCAGCCCACGGACACAGAGGGGAACCAGCCCCACCGGCTCTCTTTCGGGAAGCGGGAGGAACCGTCGTAACGCGCATTCACCTCCAGGAGGTATTTGCCGTCGTAATCATAGTTAAAGCGGCCGAAGTACCCCTGCACGGCCCACACCTCTGCCGAGCCAAGCGCAGCCATGATTTCGGTGCCGAGCGCCAGGTTCTCCAGGTCCCGGATCAGCAGTCCGCCCTGCTGGGCAAACACGCGGTCGCGGTCAAACTCTTCCTGGTTAAAGCCGCCCATCAGTTTAAAGTTATGGCTCTTGCCCAGGCTTCGCGAATAGGTACCAAACGCGTTCAAGGCTTTGTAGTTATCTTTCCAGCGCCACTCGTTGAGGCGGTTTACCCCCACCGTCTGCTCATCCAGGCGTGCCCCGGTCAGGTACTCAAACTCGTTGAGGCGGGTAGAGCTGTTTTGGTTCGTAAAGCGGTTGCTGTAGTTGAAGTTTAGCTCCAGGTCTTTAAGCGGGGTGGCCTTGGCCCGGAAAGTGTTTGTCAGTTCTTCGATATTCACGCGCTCCCAGTTTTGGGCATACTCCATCGCGGCCGGACCGCCCTGGCCATACACGTCTACCGGCATGCCGTCCACCATGTTGGGCTGGAAAGGGTACAGGTAATACCAGGTGGTGGTGCTCCACATGCCGCCGTAGCCGTTGCGGTAGCCTCCGAACTGCTCGTCCTGTTCCTGGTTAAAGAGAATGTTGTTTGACAGCTCCAGCCATTTGTTAGGCTTAAAGCTGACGTTGGCCTTCAGGTTATACCTGTCCATGCCCCCGCCTGCAATGTTGTTGATGTCTTCACGGTCGAACACACGGCCTGACAGATAGCCCTTTAGTTTCTCGCTTCCGCCGGAAACAGAGAGATTATGCATCTTGGAGTACTGGTATTCCTTAAACAGGTAATCATACCAGTTGGTCTTGTAGAAAAACTTATACGTGCCGTTGGGCTGCAGCTCATGGAAAGGCTCGATCTCGCCGTTGGCTACCATGCGAATGGTTTCCCAGTCCAGGTCGTTGTAGCCCGTGTAGCTCGTGCCGTTGTACCCAAACAGGGCCGCGTCCACGGTCTTGCCATACACATAGGGATCGGAGATGAAGTCGGTTCTGGTCGTGGGCGTGGTCCAGCCGAAGTTGTTGGAATAGTTAACCACCATCTCGCCGGCCTTGCCCGTTTTCGTGGTGATCAGGATCACTCCGAAAGCACCCCTGGCACCATAGATGGCGGCCGAGGCAGCGTCTTTGAGTACCGTCACGTTCTCGATGTCCTGCGGGTTAACCCGGGTGATGTCTCCCTCGATGCCATCGATGAGCACCAGCGGCCCTCCTCCGTTGATGGAGTTAAAGCCCCGGATGTTGATGTCGGGCGTGGCCGTCGGGTCACCCGAGTTTACCTGGATGTTCAAACCCGGCATCAGTCCCTGCAAGGAACTGGAAATGTCGGCTGAAGGGCGCAGGGCGATGTCTTCTGCGTTCACCTGCTCCACAGCGCCCGTCAGGTTGGCTTTCTTCTGCGTGCCATAGCCCACGATCACAACTTCCTCCAGCGACTTGGTGTCTTCTGCCAGCACCACGTTGATACTTGCCCGATCATTGATTTCTACCTCCTGGGTCTGGAAGCCTATGTAGGAAAATACCAAGGTCCCGCTGCCGTCCGGCACATTTATAGAAAAGCTGCCGTCGCTGCCTGTGGGTGTTGCTTTGCTGGTGCCTTTCAGCACCACGGTTACCCCTGGCAGGCCCAGGCCTGTTTTATCGGTTACCTTTCCGCTTACCGTCACGCCCGTCTGGCGCCTGACGGGCCCCTCGGCCGGCTTTACCACGATCGTGTTCTCCACCAGGCTGTAAGTGAGCGGCTGGCCCTGAAAGCAAATAGCCAGCACGCGCTCCAGCGGCGCGTTTTTAAGGTCCAGGGTAACGGGCCTGGCTTGTTGTAGGAGCTCATCGTTGTAAAGAAACAGGTAGCCGCTCTGCTTGCTGATGGCCTTGAAAACATTTTTGAGCGGGGCGTTGCGCTCTGAGATGGAAATGCCCTGCGCATAGCCGTAGGCATGCACGTGCAGGCAGGTCGCCAATAAGGCACAGGCCAACAGGCGCTTGGCAAGCGGCAGCTTCGATAGCACGCGGCCCAGCCTCCTGCTGCTGTTGAGAAGTAGAATTGGTTTCATAAAAGAAGGGGGTTTGGATAAAGGGTATAGTCTGTTAGCAATCAGTTTATACTTGTATTCTTTTAATGCCTGTCTGGAGCAGTCGCTACATGGTGTTGACGATGACCTTCCTGCCTTCCGTCTCAAAGCGCACCGAGCCTGTCAGCGCCAGCATCTCCAGCACCTTGTCCAGCTCGGTGTCCCGGGAGATAATGCCGGAGAAATGCTTGGAGGTCATCTTTCCGCTGTAGGCCACCTCCACGTCATACCACCGTTCCAACTGCCGCATCACCGTGGCGATGTCTTCGTTGTTGAAGTAGAAAAGCCCGTTTTTCCAGGCAACGGCCTCCTCCACGTCCACCTCCTGCAAGGCGATGTCTTCCCCGATCACCGCCTGTTGCCCGGGCACCATCAGCTTACTCTTGCTGCCGTTGCCAACTTTCACAGAACCCTCCAGCAGGGTGGTGGTGATCCGCTGCTCATTGACGTAGGCCATGATGTTAAAGTGCGTGCCCAGCACCTCCACGGTCGCTGCGTTTACCTGCACCTTAAAAGGCTGTGCCTTGTTTTTAGCAACTTCAAAGTACCCTTCGCCTGTCAGGGCCACGGTACGCTCGCTTCCCACAAAGGCCGAAGGGAAGCGCAGCGTGGAGGCTGAGTTCAGCCATACCTTGCTCCCATCGGGCAACACCACCTGGTACTGCCCCCCTACCGGCGTGGAAATCGTGTTGTACAGGACCTGGCCCTGCTCCTGCCCGGCTAGCTCAAAGCGGATCATGCCGTCCTGCTTCGAAACCTTCATACCGTTCTCCTCCCGCACGGTGCCATTGGCCATGTCCTCCAGCACAAAAACAGCCCCATCGCTCACCATGAGCTTTGCCTTGTCGCCGCCCGGCTGTATTTTCAGTGCCTCCTGGCGCTGCGTAGCAACCGCCACTGCTTCCGGCGCACGTTTTGGCTTTAGCTGTGTCTGATAAAAGAACAGGGCCGCGGATGCCACCAGCGCCAGCACGGCGGCATACTTCCACAGAGCGGGGCTTTTCCAGAGGCTTCTCACCGGCTTTTGATCGATGGTCCGGGAAGCGATGCGCTGCCAGGCTTTGTCTGTGTCGATCGACGAAAAGAACTGCAGTTCCTCCTCCAACCTCTGCTCATCCCTGAGCTTATCCACAAAGCGCTGGTGCTCCTCCTTTTCCTGCATCCACCCTTCCAATTCCGCTTCCTCTTCAGGGCTTAACTCTCCCCTGAGGTAGCGCAGCAGCAGGCTGGCCTTCCTGAATTGTTCCTCGTTGTTCTCCATATCGGTTCTGTTATAGCAAAGACACGCAAGGGAGTAAAAGGGGTGAAAGGCGGCGGCATTTTTTTTCATCTGCCCCTCCCGGCTCCTTGCCTGGGGCTGGCAGATAAGCATTTGGCAGGCGTGTAACCGTCAGGCAGGACCCGTTAAAAGCGCCTTTAGGGAAAGGTAACAGTAACTTAACCCGGGATAAGTGCAGGGCTCCTTCTTTTAAAATAGCTTTGGCCCAGCTTAGGCTATGGGGCAGCGGCAACAAGAAAGAAGGGCGAATGCGCGCTGCGACAAACGTATGCTTGCGCCACAGCGGCGGCAGCGTCTTCTGAGCGAGCGCTTACTTTCAAAAAAAACTTCCGATTTGTTATGTTTGATTATCCTATCTTTCTTTGTATGTTTAGCATAGAAAATTATCTTCCACGCATGGGGCGTACCCGCAGCAGAAGCAGGACCCGCCTTGAGGGCATGCTGTATTCCCGGGGTAAAGACGACATGCCAGTAAATTTTGCAGCCGATGAGTGAGGACATGGCGATACATGATGCTGAAGCAGCCTTAAAGCAGTTGTTTGACAGGTACTATGCCCGCCTTGTTTATTTCGCAGCACAGGTGGTGGGGTGTAAGGAAACGGCAGAGGACGTTGTGCAGGAAGCCTTTATCAAATACTGGAACCAGCGCGATACGGTCGCCCCGCAGGAGCAGGCGATAAAAAGCTACCTGTATGCTTCCGTGAAGCACGCCAGCCTGAACCTGGCGCGGCACCAGCAGGTAAAGGACAGTTATGTTGCCGCCATGCGTGACCAAAAAACGATGGAGGAAAGCCTGGAGAAGGCGCTGCTGCAGGCCGAGGTGCTGGCGCAGTTACACCAGGCGCTAAGCACCCTGCCGGCGCACTGCCAGCAGATTTCCAGGATGTGTTACCTGGAAGGCATGAAGAACCAGGAAGTGGCCCAGGAACTGGGGATCTCGGTCAATACGGTGAAGACCCAGAAGCAACGGGCGCTTCAGCTCCTTCGCTTAAGGCTGAAGCCTGAACTGTTTATGCTGCTTTTGCTTTTGACGCAGTGATCCCTTTACCGCTTTTTGCGCGACAACCGGCCCTGTTTTATCAGGTAAAGCGCAGCGTAAGGGCAAACCTCTCCCCTGGCTTCTCTGCCTGCACGTGTACTGCCAGGTGGTCGTAAAATACAAAACGCCTTTCGACCGGGATGGCACTCTGTGACCGCTCCAGTACCTGGTGGTAGATGGGGATGTTTTTTTCATCCAGCACGGTCAGGTGCAGGCCGCCTGACGAAGGCCAGGTGTCGACCAGCACTTCCTTGATGTCCATACTTCTGGTGGCCTCGCTTCCCTCCAGGCGCAGGGTGGCGTTCGCTTCGTTTAGTTGCATTGATTTCATAGCCAAGTATACCTTAGGTTTTGTGTACGGCACCGGCTTAGAAACCGGCTGCCTGTGCTGCGCTTTTCAGGCTTTTTCCTCCTTAGGCAACTTCTCCACCGGCATGATCACGAACTCCTGAATCCGCCAGTCCAGTTGCCGCACCTCCCGGGAGGCCTCTTCAATGAGCTGTGTCAGGTTATCTTCCCGGGCAGGAATAACAAAGCCCTCGCCCAGGTAAATGTGGCCTTCCTCGCGCAGGCGTATGTTGCAATCCTTCACCCAACTCTGCCCAGCCAGTGTCTCTTTTACCTTCTCGATCAGCGGATCGCGCTTTTGGTTATCCACGGTCATGGGTACCTGGTCCATCAAATCGTACACCGCCTGCCTCAGGTTATTAAAGCCGTCGTGCACAATATCCACCGATATCACCAAAGCCGCCACTGAATCAGCCCACCACCAGCCCATGCCGATGCCCAACACACCGAAAATAGCCGCCGCAGCCGTCATCCAGTCGGCCTTGTTCATCTTGGCGTCCGTGTACAGGTTTTTTTCATGCAGCTTCTCAGCGATCGGCAGTTTCTTCTTGCCCAGGATGATGGCCGGGAAGGTTCCCCATAGCAAGGCTGCTATCATCAAATAGCCCAGCCATACCTGGTGGCCCAGCACCACCACCGTACCGATGGTAGCGTGCTCCCGCATGGCCAGGGTAATCACAGAGTCGATCACCAGAAAGGTACCGATAGAAAACAGGGCCAGCGCGCTACACAAGTACGCAATGCTCACCACCCGATGGTACCCGAACGGGAAGTCCCTGTTTGGCGATTTAAAGAAGATCCTGGAGGCGATCAGGAAGGAGACCGAGGGCGTCAGGCTGAGCAGGTCCTCAAACCAGGCGGTTTTCATGGCCTGCGAATTGCCCATGGTCAGGTACATGGCCAGGGCGGTGGTGATCAGGTAGCCGATCGTGATCCACTCCAGCTTCTTTGCTTTCTTAAAGTCGTCCCGGAGCCCCTGGGGATACTCAAAGTTATCTATCTGTTTCATGGCCCAGTGTCTGTTTCAGCTGCGGCTCCTGTGCGTGCAGGAAGCGCTCCAGCGCAACGATAAATGCATTCTCTCCCCGAATAGCCGCCATCACATGCTTCTCCTTCCCCTGCTTGAGGTAGGGCCTGGTGAGGGCCACTTTCTTTTTCCAGGGGGTTTTCTGCGTGATGCCCGCAATGACCAGGTGCACCTTTTTTTCCTCCAGGTCCTCAAACAGCTTTTGCTCCGTGTCGTTTTGCCACCTGACCCGGGCACCAATAGAAGAGGCAAAGGCCCGCACCAGGTCCGGCTCAATGCCTGTCGGGGCCGTATCTCCTTTCACGACCCACGGCGGGTTTTCCGAGTAGCCTACCACCAGTTGGTCTTGTTTGGCCTTCTCCAGGGTACGCTCGGGGTCCTTGGGAAAGTTACCCTCACAGCCCGCCAGCAACAGGCAGGCCCCTACAGCAAGTATAAAAAGCTTCATCCGTTGTGCATTTTCAGCGCCGGCCCTTACATGCCAGCGCAAGGTTTTTGATTTGCTTCTGCCTTAGCTGTACCTTGATTTATACGTTATGGTTGCTTTCCTAAGGGAGGCCGTGCCAAAAAGCAGCATGCAGGCGCAGCTATTGGCCAACCAACCGGAATCTTCCGTGAACCAGCCTGTCAATGTCCGTAAGGGTGCTTAGCCCCCGGGCTCCGCTAAACTCAATGAACGAGCCTGCTTAAAATCAGCGTGCTGCAATGCACCGGGGAAAGGATCGGGAGGAGCACGATAGGTACAGGGACAAGAAAGCAAGAGGGCAGGCATCTTTTCCATACCTGCCCTTTTGCTTTAGAAGGCCATACTTGCCTGAAAAAAGATGTTGCGGCCCGGGCGCAGCACCTGCCCCCAATCCAGGTGCTCGCGGTAGGCTGCATCGAAGAGGTTTTCCACCCCGCCGTTCAGCTCCCATACTTTCTTCTCTGTCTCCAGCCGGTAGCCTGCGCGCAGGTGCCAGAGCATAAAGGCCTCGGTCGGTTTTTCCTGGAAGCGCGCACTGGTGCGGTGCTGGGCAGCGGCCATCTCCGTTTCGCCTTGCACCCACAGCCTGTCTCCAAAGTACCTCCGCAGCGAGCTTACACTGCGCAGCGGCGCGACCATCGGGAGCGGGTCGCCGCCCGCGCTGCGGCCATAGCCGTAGCGGAGCGTGCTGACCAGTTGCGTATAGGCCGTGATGTTATACACGGCACTGGCCTCGGCGCCGGCAAGCAAGGCATAGGCTTCGTTTTGGTATACTTTCACGCCATGGGCCCCTATCGTCATGGCGCTCAGTTCCGCCTCATAAGCTCCCACGATGTAGTTGGCTACCCGGGACGCATAGCCTGTCAGCTGCACGCGCAGCCGGGGCTCCTGCCACGACAGCGTGAGCTCCCCCTGCAGGCTTTGCTCCGGCTTCAGCGCCGGGTTGCCGATATAATCATAGCCATCAAAGCGGCTGAACAGGTAAAAGCCATAGAGCTCGCTGGCAGAAGGCGTGCGCCCGTTAAAGCTGCCGGAGAGCGTACCTTTCAGCTTTTTATACAGCACGCGGCTTGCCTGCACCGATACAGACGGAATGACAAACTGCTGCCGGGTTTGCCCGTAGCCGAAAACCGACAGCTGATCGCGCCCTGCGGCTGAGGTAACCGAAAAGCGGGATACCTGAAGGCGGCTGTTTAGCTGCAGCTGGGTTTTAGCGCCGGCTTGCAGCGTATACTGCGCCGCCACCCCCGACTGCAGCTCCCGGTTGTTGGGCCAGGTCAGCATGTACATCGGCGCTTGGCCGGGCTGATACATCGTCATAGAGGCCTCCAGGTAAGAGGAGGAGGCGTCGGCACGCAGGGTCAGCTGCTGGTTAGGGGCCGGCGCCATACTGCCTTCCACATACAGGCCGCTGGTGCGGCTCAGACCGGGCATGTCCATGCGCACAGGCAGGTCCGGGCGGGCGCTGTCGTCCATGGCGTGGGCGATGCGGTTGGCGTAGAGGCGGGCCTCCAGGCGGCTCCAGCGCCTGCTTTCGTTTTCGCGCAGCAGCGTGACCGACCCGATGCGGGCGCTGGCCTCCCCTACATCCATGGGCAAGGCCGGAAAGCCGATGTTCCACCCCTCATCTGCAATAAAATCAGCCTTCAGCACCAGGTCCTCTTCCAGCAGGTACTTGGCGTTCAGGGCGATGTTGGCTTTTTCATACGGCGAGTACAGCACTTTTTCACCCTTGCCGTTGCGGTAATTCTGGCTCTTGCGGTAGGTGCCCGATGCCCGGAGCCCCCAGGTGGGGGTGGCGTAGTTTAGCCGCAGCGCCTCCAGCACTGCCTGCGCCGCAGACTGGTAGCCGCTGCTCACCGAGCCGGACAAGGCGGGCGCGCCGGCCAGCTCTGCTTCGGCCAGCTTCATGTTAAGGCTGCCGCCGATGGCCGCTGCCTGCATGCTGCCCGCGCCTGCTGTCTGCACTTCTATCCCCTGCAGGTTGAGTGGCTCAATGTAGATGGTGGCCGGGTCCATTTTATCGGTACAGGCCCCTTGCAGGCGCATGCCGTCCAGCATCACGCTCACCTGCCCGGGGCTGTAGGCACGGATGGTGGGTTCCATGCCGTAACTGCCGCGCCGGATAAACGACACCTCGGGCATGCGCGCTATCAGTTCTTCCGTGGTCGCCGACCGGTTGGCCTGGTAGAACTCCTGCAGGTGCTGCTGCTGGCTGTGGCTTTTGGTCGTAACAGCCACTTCCTGCAGCACAATCGTGCGAACAGAGTCAGCGGGCACTGCTTGTTGCTGGGCCAGCGCCGGCCACATGCCCAGCGCCAGGCTCCCCATTAGGAAAGGCGTTTTCATGTCCTTTGCCATTTAACGTATGATCATTAGGCCTTGTGCCCCGGAACTACACCGGGGCACAAGCTTTAGCCTTAAAAATTTACTTCAAAGTATAGGTTCCCCGCCTCGCCGCTCGTATCGCGCAGCGTCAGGTGCAGGTACCACAGCCCGGTCATGGTGAAGTTTACCTGCCCTTTGTAGTGTCCCTGGCCGGTGTGCACCGGGCTCACGTTGTTAGGCGAGCCATGGCCCATGGTGGGCATTTCAGGCGCCAGTTCCAGGGTCAGGTCTGTTGCTGCCGGAAAATCCATCATCGAGGCCATGCGGTACACAGCCACTTCCATATCGTTCACGCCCACTTTGGGCTCCTGCGGCTGCAGGTAGGCCACAAAGTACTTGCTGCCGTCTGTCGCCAACACAAAAGACTTCAGGCGGGGGGTGGCGGGCTCCTGCACCGTTACCGGCAGCGTGACTTTGTCAGTCTGCCCGTTTGCCTGCACCTGCACAGTCAGGCTCCAGGTTCCCATGTCTCCCGAAGGCATGGTGAACACCACCGCCCCCGGAAAATAGCCTGCCACCGCCTTCTCCGACGAAGGGCTCTCCGCGGGTGCCGCGTGCTTCTTGTCTGTCATCTCCATCAGGGGCATCAAACGGATGTCTGCCTGCTCCACGCGCTTTCCTGCTTCATCATAGAGGGCGATGTAGAGCGGGTTGTAGCCTGTTGTGAGCGCAGCAGTAGCGTATACCTCCACTTTCAGGTGAGCGGTTTCAGTCTGGCCTTCGGCTATTTTTTCGTAGGCTGTGGCCGGTTCGGGCGTGTCTTCTTCTGTATCGCAGCTGGTGGTCAGGAACGTTGTCGCGAAAAGGGCCCAAAGGATGAGCCAGGTATTATTTTTCATGGTATTGTTGTCTGTAAGTATAACGGATGGCAAAAGGCTTATGCTGCATCCCCTTGCCAAAGAAATTTGTCTTGAAAAAATGGGCAAAGCGTGGCCCCACCATACTTTCCAAAAGTATAGCCATGGCTGTTTGCGCGTTGGGCTGGGTATGTCAACCGCCCCCGCATTGCTTGTCATCTCAGGGCTTTAGGCCGGCAAGCCAGGCACAGTGAACCAGGGCGCTGACGACAGCACTTCTGGATGGCATGAAAGCAGGCTGGGAACTGGTGCGCTAGGCCCGCGGCGGGTGAAAGCAGGCGGTATAGAAGGAATAGCGGTAATTGCTTTTAAGAAAGGGACGAGGCGCGGCCGTGGTGGCCACAGCCCCTATGGCGCCTCTCCAGGCAGAGCCCGGCGCTGTAAAGGGACTCACCTCCAGCTTTAGGGTAAAGCCCGCGTTGTCGCTTTCAGGGCTTTCCGCTTTTTGAAGTTGCTTTTTCAGGTAGCATTTCCCCTCGCAGTGCATCTCAGGCTTGTCTTTGTTCTCGCAGAGCACCGCTGCAATATAGGCCTTGTTCGCAAAATAAGACGATAGGACGATTCCCTTGTATAGTACCTGGAACGTCATCAGCAAGAGCAATATCGTAGCCACTGTCAGTCTCATCTCAAGGGCAAAGGTAACACAGCTTTGCTTGTGAATGGATGACCTGCATCATAAAATTTGAAAGCAATTGTCACTCCGGGCCAGAAAGGCTTGCCAACGCCTTCGCTGGGCAGGGCATAAAAAAAGCGGCAGCCATACTTTAAAGTATAGCCGCCGCTTTCAAAAGTATCCTATTAAAAACCGTTACACGTCTACGCGGGCGTACTTGGCGTTGCGCTCGATAAAGTCGCGGCGCGGGCCTACCTCGTCGCCCATCAGCATCGAGAACAGGTGGTCGGCCTCGGCGGCAGACTCGATGGTAACCTGCTTGAGGCTGCGGGTGCCCGGGTCCATGGTGGTGTTCCAGAGCTGCTCGGGGTTCATCTCCCCCAGACCTTTGTAGCGCTGCACGCCTACGCTTTCCTCCTTGCCTTTGCCCAGCTCCTGTATCGCCTCCAGGCGGTCCTGCTCACTCCAGCAGTAGCGCTCCTCCTTGCCTTTCTTCACCAGGTACAGCGGCGGCAGGGCAATGTAGATATAGCCTTTCTCCACCAAATCGCGCATGTAGCGGAAGAAGAAGGTCAGGATCAGCGTACGGATGTGCGATCCGTCCACGTCAGCATCCGTCATCACGATCACCTTGTGGTAACGCAGCTTCTCCATGTTCAGGGCCTTGTCATCCTCGGCCGTGCCGAAGCTCACGCCCAGGGCCGTGATCATGTTCTTGATCTCTTCGTTTTCGTAGATGCGGTGCTCCTGCGCCTTCTCCACGTTCAGGATCTTACCGCGCAGCGGCAGGATGGCCTGGAACTTACGGTCGCGGCCCTGCTTGGCAGATCCACCCGCCGAGTCACCCTCCACCAGGTAAATCTCGCAGTTCTCCGGGTTGTTGTCCGAACAGTCGGCCAGTTTGCCCGGCAGGCTGGTGCTGGAGAGCACGTTCTTGCGCTGTACCATCTCGCGGGCCTTGCGGGCGGCAAAGCGGGCCTGGGCGGCAAGTATAACCTTGTTTACAATCGTGCGGGCCTCTCTTGGGTTCTCCTCCAGGTAGGCATTGAGCATTTCGCCCACGGCCGTATCCACCGCGCCGGATACCTCGGAGTTGCCCAGCTTGGTTTTGGTCTGGCCCTCAAACTGCGGCTCGGCCACTTTCACGGAGATAACCGCTGTCAGGCCTTCGCGGAAGTCGTCGCCATTGATATCCACCTTCACCTTGTCCAGCATGCCCGATTTCTCGGCATAGGTTTTCAGGGTACGGGTCAGGGCGCGGCGGAAACCGGCCACGTGCGTACCGCCCTCAATGGTGTTGATGTTGTTGACATACGAGAAAATGTTCTCGGTATAAGACGTGTTGTACTGCAGGGCGATCTCCACCGGCACGCCGTTTTTCTCGCTTTCCACGTGGATCGGCTCCGGGATCAGGTTCTCGCGCGTCTCGTCCAGGTAGGTCACAAACTCCTTCAAGCCACCCTCCGAGAGGAAAGAGTCTGACAGCGGCTCGCCCTGCTCGTTCACCTCGCGCAGGTCTTTGAGGTTGATGCGGATGCCCTTGTTCAGGAAGGCCAGTTCCCGGAGGCGGCTGGCGATCGTATCATACTTGTACTCGGTGGCCGTAAAGATAGAGGCGTCCGGCTGGAAGGTAACCGTGGTGCCGGTTCTGTCGGTCTCGCCGATCTCGCGCACCGGGTAGGCCGGTACCCCGATGTTATAGTGCTGCTCGTATATCTTGCCTTTGCGGTGTACCGTAACGTGCAGGTCCGTGGAGAGCGCGTTCACGCAGCTCACCCCCACCCCGTGCAGACCGCCGGAAACTTTGTAGGTGTCCTTGTCGAATTTACCACCGGCGTGCAGCACCGTCATAACTACCTCCAGGGCAGAGCGGCCTTCCTTCTGGTGAAAGTCCGTCGGGATGCCACGGCCGTTGTCCGAGACAGTGATGGAGTTATCCGTGTTAATGGTGACAGAGATCTCGTCGCAGTGGCCGGCCAGGGCTTCGTCGATGGAGTTATCCACCACCTCCCACACCAGGTGGTGCAGGCCTTTGATGCCAATGTCGCCGATGTACATGGCCGGGCGCTTCCGAACTGCTTCGAGCCCCTCCAGTACCTGAATGCTATTTGCTGAATAATCGTTTGCTAATGATTTTTCTTCTACTTCACTCATTTGTGTATCAGGGTAGATTGAATAGGTAAAATTACCACTTTTATTTCGTTTAAACTATACTTTTAAGCCCAGTGCAAGAGCTTAGGCGCAACCAGAGGCTGCACCTGCCCCGCCACCAACGTATAAGTTACTAAAATTTAACAAATTACGCTTACCATTAGTGCCTTAAACACCTGTTTCTCCCTCTAAAAAACACAAAAACAACGATGCTCTGCAACGCTGCAGCCTTGATGCAGGGAGGGGCAAAATCCTGTACAGGGAAAACGGGTCAATCCGGCTTCTCAATGTATAAAATCCCGCTACCTATTTTCCTGCCGCCAACTATACTTTCGCATCTTTAAAATACACACATTTGCGGTAAAAAACGACGTATGAAAACAGTACTGCTGCTACTCGTCTCCAACATCTTCATGACCTTTGCCTGGTATGGCCACCTGCGCTTTAAAGAGGTTGCCCTCTGGAAGGTGATCCTGTTCAGCTGGCTCATCGCCTTTTTCGAGTACTGCTTTCAGGTGCCGGCCAATCGCATCGGGCACGGGCAGTTCACGGCCTTTCAGCTGAAGACGATACAGGAGGTGATCACGCTGGTGGTGTTCATCGGCTTTTCGGTGCTGTACCTGCGCGAGGAAGTGAAGTGGAACTACATCGTGGGCTTTGTGCTGATCCTGGCCGCGGTGTTCTTCGTCTTCAAAAAATGGTAGCATAAGGCCATACCTGGCAGCCCGGCACTATAACCCTGCCGCCGGGGCTTCGTTTTCTAAGGATGTATGTTCCATCTAAAAACGAAGACAAACTATGGCAATGAACTTTGAGACGTATCTGAAAGACGGTAAGACATGGCTGCACGAGCTATGCACCTACCTGGGTATAGACGATGATCTAAAAGCCGCCCGCATCTTCAGGGCCGTGCTGCACGCTATCCGCGACCGCATCCCCACTGGCGAGGCGATCCATTTTGGCGCTCAGCTGCCCATCATCTGGAAAGGCATTTATTACGACGGCTTCTCGATGCATGAGCCGGTGCGCATCCGGCACGAGGACGAATGGCTGGAGTTTATCCGGACAAAAGACTCGGGCGCTGACCAGGCTGACTTCCCGACGCTGGACCATGCTTTCTATGCTTTTCAGGATGTCATGTCTTTCCTGCGCGACCACATTTCCGAAGGCCAGTACCGGCAGATTGCCCAGGCGCTTCACTCGGAGATTACCGTACCGGCTTAGAAACAGGAGCACCCCGACACCGCGCAGGCGCAGTTTAGCTGGTCCTGCGCGGTGTTTATAGCTTTAACTTGCAGTTGCCAGCCCTCCCCCATACCTTTGCACCATGTGGCGAAGCGGCATTACCGGCCTTACCGACAGGGTTGTCAGTCTTCTGGCAACCGGTAGCTGCCTTGCCCCTGCCGTGCTTTTCCAAGCGGCATTCCCTTCTGTTCTGGCAGCCTTCCCAAATAAACAGGCTGGGCTGGGCCTTAGGCCTTGGCAAAACAGGCTCTGGGGGAGCATGTGGCGTTCCCTTTTAAGGCTTTCCTGCCACCCGTCCTGCCAAAAAGGGCAGGACTTCCGAGATTTTAAGCGTAACTTTATAATAAACAAGCGTCAGGGACCAAGGCTTTGGGCCCTACCCTATCCCATGAAAAAGCAACTCCTACTTCTTGCCCTGCCGCTGGCCCTGCTGTCAGCCTGCCAGGAAGGCTCGTCGGGTGACGAGGAAAAAACAGCGCTACAAGACAAAGTGATGGCCGTGCACGACGAGGCCATGGCCAGGATGGATGACACCCACAAACTGCGCCGCGCCCTGCGCAGCCTACAGGACTCGCTGCAGACAGCGCAGGCCGACACGGCGACGCTGCAGCCGTTGGCACAGGAGCTTAGCGGGCTGGAAAAGGCCGATGAAGCCATGATGGCGTGGATGCACCAGTACCAGGCCCCTGACTCCTTAGAACATGAGCAGGCCATGGATTACCTGCAGGACCAGCTACAGAAAATAGAGCGTGTACAAACCCTTATGGACAGCACCCTGGAAGCTGCCCAGTCCACATTAAACAAGTATGAACAAGAGAAATAAACTAAGCCTGAAGTCAGGCTTTGCCGTGGCCGCCTTCGCCCTGGTTGCCACCTCCTTTTACGGCTGCGACAGCCAGGGAGGATCCTCCGCCAATACCTTGCCCATTTACGGCGAGCGGGAGCCCGTGGAGCGCACCGTGGATGGCAAGACCGTAACAGATACCATTTACCACCAGATTCCGGATTTCGCTTTCGTGGACCAGGACAGCCAGCGCGTGACGCAGGAGACGGTGGCGGGCAAAATCTACGTGACGGATTTCTTCTTCACCACCTGCCCTACCATCTGCCCAAAGATGAAAAGCCAGATGCTGCGCGTGTACGAGGCCTATAAAGAGAACCCGGACGTGCTGTTGCTCTCCCACTCCATAGACCCGACCCACGACACGGTGGCCGTGCTGCGCGACTACGCCGACAGGCTGGGCATAGAGACGCAGAAATGGCACCTGCTTACCGGCGACAAAGACAGCATCTACGACATGGCCATGCAGTACCTGGTGCCCGCCCAGGCAGACGGCGGCGCGGAAGGCGGCTTTACCCATGGCGGCCACTTTATACTGATGGATGGGCAGCGACGCATACGCGGCATTTATGACGGCACCAAACCCGAGTCGGTGGATAAGCTGATTGATGACATCCCGCTGCTGCTGAACGAGAAAAAGGATGAGAAAAAATAAACTTGTGGCGCTGGCGCTGGGGGCTTTTGCCCTCACCAGCCTGACGCAGTGCTTCACAAAGAAAAAAGACGAGGGCAAGCACCTGTATGAAACCCACTGCCAAAGCTGCCACATGGAAGACGGCAGCGGCCTGAAAGGGCTGATCCCGCCCCTGGCCAAGGCCGATTACCTGCAAACGCACCGCGACGAACTGCCCTGCCTGATCCGCCAGGGCATGGCTGGCTCCATTGTGGTGAATGGCGTGGAGTATAACAAGGAGATGCCCGGCGTGGAAAGCCTGCGGGAAGACCACATCACCAACCTGCTCAACTACATACAGACCAATTTTGGCAATAAAAATGAGCGCTATACCATGCAGGAAGTGGAGCGCCTGATGCAAGCCTGCCCTAAAGCGCCCTAGCCATAAAAGGCAGCGTGTTCAGGCAGAAAAAGTATAAAAGCACATCCGATTAAAGCCGCATCAGCGTTAAAACATAAATAAAGTTTGCGGGCTTGCAACTACAGGAGGGCTTTCCGGGTCTTCTCTGTACCGAAATCCGGCAACATAACCTTTTATCTAATCTATACCCCTATGCTACATCTTTTTAAAAGATCCCTCTTAAACAAAGTTACCCTGTCTTTACTTTGCCTTGCCTCTGTGTCCCTGACCGGATGCATGGATAACGAGCCAGACATGCCGGAGCCGACGCCGGTGGCGTATACTTCCTTTTATCATGGCTCTCCGGATGCCCCTGCCATGGATGTGCAGGTGAACAGCCAGGTTGTTTTTAACCAGTCGCTTCCGTATTCTACCTATACCGGTTATGTCACGCTCAACACCGGCAGCACGAACTTTAAGTTTACGCCCTCCAACGCGTCCAATGCTTACCTGGACACAACGCTGAATCTTAAGCAGGGACAGGCCTTCTCTTTGTTTGCCATCAACACCCTGGACGATATGGAGCTGCTGGTGGTGCAGGACAGCGTGAAAACGCCTGCCGACGGCAAAGCCGCCCTGCGTGTGGTGCACCTGTCGCCGGATGCGGAAGCAGTGGACGTCGTGGCCATCGGCGACAAAGAAGTTCCTTTCTCTAGTGACCTGGCCTTTAAAGACATCACGCTCTTCCATGAGTTTGACGCCGGCAGATACGACCTGGAAGTGAAAGCCGCAGGCTCAGACGAAGAACTGCTGACAGTGCCCAAGGCAAGCTTTGAGGCTGGCAGAGCCTACACACTGGTAATCCGTGGCTTCGCCTTCCCGCCTTCCGGCAACACCAATGCGCTGGCAGGCCAGATTTTCAGAAATTACTAAGCCTGGCTGACCCTACAAAAAAGGGATGCCTCCCAGACGGGGGGCATCCCTTTTTTATTTATACTTCCATGATCACGCTTACTGCGCCTGCAGCCACTCCAGCGCCTCTGCGGCATTGGGAAAGTTGCGGTGCGTAATGGAAAGAGCACCCTTCCTTTTTGCCTCCTCGGTAACCCGGGCCGCCCGGTCTTCCTGCTGCTGCCGGGCGCTTTCTACCCGCGCCACATATTGCAAGCGGGTTTTGGCCAGGGCCTGGCTAAAGCCGAGGATAATCAGCCGGTAGGTCGCATCGTCTACTTCCACAACGGCTTGGCTGGAGTCTATCAACAGCTTTTTAATGTCATAGCTGGTGATGGTCTCTACGACCACTTGCAGGGCACGCTCCACCTCCACCGCGCTAAACGTCCGGATATCGGGCAAGCCCACGGTCATAATATCCGTAGCCGGATTATAATCCAGCGTGATCAGTCCATTGCTAAAAAGTATCATCCTTGTTTCGTCTCTGCCAACGGCAGGTATAGGCTTCTCCCGCCCTGTTTGCCACAAGCGTCTGTGTGTTTTACAGCGTTTCCAGCTTAGGGATTCCTGTGAGCCAGGCCATGGCCTCTTCTTTCGTCGTGAAATTCTCCAGAAGAAAGGGGATGCTGCCCGACAACTTGATCACCCCCATGTTTGCCACAGCCAGTTTCTCTACACGGTCGCTTGCCGATTTTAGTCGCGCCACACGCTCCACCCGCGTCTTAGCCAGTTCTGTCGCCAGAAAAGTAGCCACCTCCCGGCTTTCTTCATCGCTAACTGAAACGTGGGTTCTGGTAGAATCCAGCAAGACACGCTTTACATCATAATTTTTAATTACCTGCACCATGTTGCGGATCGTGTGCTTAATCTCTGGCAACAGGTAGCCGTGCAGGTCAGGATACTTGATTTCTACGATATCCGTTGCCGGGCTATACGCTAAGACGACAATGCTGTTTTCAAACAGAATCATTTGGCTTGAAATAAAAAACAATAATCTAATAAGCAGGCAATACAAAAATAGTACAGTTTTTGGTTCCTGATAACAGGCTTGGGAAATCTTTATTATTTACCTAAAATTAATTGTATGCTTCGAGCACGAAATTTGGGTCTTTTTAATTGGCTTTAGCTGTCGCAGGCTATAAAATAATCCCATAATTTAACTATCTTCGCCTAGAACCATACGGCATCGGTTTCAGGTCCGGAGCGCTCATTCCGAAGGCCTGATGGCAGTGCCAACTTTCATAAAAGCGCCACAAGAATTTATGATTAGCATCGCTGAAAGGCACCAAAAAATCATCAGCAGACTACAGCAGGAGGGAAAAGTAAACGTAGCCGACCTTTGCACCGACATGGACGTCTCCTCGGTTACCATCCGCAAAGACCTGAAGCTACTCGAGGACAAAGGCCTCCTGTTCAGAACCCATGGCGGGGCCACCCTCCATAACCCTTATACCACCGACCGCTCGGTAAACGAGAAAGAAAAAATCCAGTCGGCAGAGAAAATGCTGATCGGGACTGCGGCAGCTAAATTGCTGGAGCCAAACGATTCTATTCTTATCGCCTCGGGCACTACCGTGCTGGCGCTGGCCAAGAACATCCAGCCTAAAGGCAGCCTCAGCGTCATCACTTCTGCCCTGAACGTGGCGCTGGAGCTCATCCGCCACCCCGAGGTGGAGGTCATTCAGCTCGGCGGCCTTGTCCGGAAAAGCTCCTCCTCGGTAACGGGGCCTTATGCCGAGGGCATTCTGGCTGATTTTTCTTTCAGCAAGCTGTTCCTGGGCGTAGATGGCATCGACATGGAGTTCGGCCTGACCACCACCAACGTGATGGAAGCGCACTTAAACCGGCAGATGATCAAGGTGGCGCAGAAAACCATTGTGCTTGCCGACTCCACCAAGTTTGGCAAAAGGGGCTTCGGCAAGATCTGCGGCTTTGAGGACATCGACCAGATCATCACCGACAAAGGCGTGTCGGACTACGTGGTCAGGACGCTGGAGGGCATGGGCATTAAAGTCACTATCGTCTAAACAGCAAGGGCAGGCGCTGTAAAGGCCTGCCCTTGCTTTCTAACGTATGACATCCTATTTGAGGTACTTGCCTTCTTTGAGGATCTCCACCCATTTCTCGTAGCCCTTGTAGGTCAGGTGCAGCCCGTCGTGGGTATAGGCCTCCACCAGGCGGCCCTCGCTGTCAGCAAAGTGCGGGTGCAGGTCTATCAGGGTTACCTTCTCGGCAGCCGCCAGCTTTTTCAGCTCATTATTCAGCCAGGCTACATTTTTTTCGCGGTTGTAGTGCCGCTTAAATTTGGTGAAGGTGTTGTTGGTGGGCAGCATCGTCTGCAGGTATAGCTCCGTGGAAGGCGTCTCTGCCTTAATCCTGCGCACAATCTTCTTATAGTTTTCCAGAATCAGGCTGTCAGGGATGTTCCGGGAAATATCGTTGATGCCAATAAGCAGGAAAATCTTGTCCGGCTTGCCTTCCGTCACTTCGTCCAGGCGCTCCAGCACGCCATAGGTAATGTCCCCGGAAATGCCCCGGTTGCGCGCGTGCTTATTTCCCAGCAGCTCGCTCCAGTCGGGGTGGGCCGTAATGCTGTTGCCCAGGAAGATAATGTCTTTGCGTGAGTTGGGATAGGCGCGGAACTGGTCCACCTGCACCTGGTAAGTAGAAGGCCGATAGGTGCTGTCCCAGGCGGCTTCTTCCTGTGCCAGGGCCGCTTCGGGCAGCATCAGCATGCCTGATAACAGGCCCAGTAAGCCCCATCCAATGCGCTTTCGTAACCTCATGTTTATGCTTCTCTTTTTTGTTCTATAAAGTATAAAAACCCGCTACTGCGCGTTAAACAGATTCGGGTAATCAGAGATGATGCCATCTACGCCCATGGCCTTCAGGCGGGCGATCTCTTCGGCCGTGTTCACCGTCCAGGGAACAACCTTGATGTCGCGGCTGTGGCATTTGTCCACCAGCTCTTTTGTAACGAGCTTGGCGTTGGGGCTATACACAGCAGGGGTAAAGCCGAGCTGGGCGATGTTTTCCTCGAAAGAGTCTTTGTTGCTGACCAGCAGGGAGGCCCTGATGTGCGGGTACTGGCGGTGCAGCGCCTGCAGCGCCCTTTTGTCGAAAGACTGAATGATGACCCAGGGCGTAATCCCCTTCTGCTCCACCACGTCCACTACCTGCGCGGCGAACTTCTCCGGAACAGGGTGCAACTTGCCGTCATGTTCTGCCTTGGACTTCACCTCGATGTTATAAAATACCTGCGGCAGGTCGTTTTGCTTCAGGTAGGTCTGCACCGAGTCAATCAGGTCAGCTAGCAGCGGAATGTGCGCCTCCATTTTCTGCTGGTGCGGATACAGTGTATAGGGCTTGGAGCCCACGTCAAAGGCATGCACCCGGTCATAGTCCAGCTGATACACCGCATACTGCTGGCTTTCTTCTTTTGTGAACTCCTTGCCTTCCGGCGTCAGGGCGTACAGGTGGTTGATGTGCGGGTCATGCGTCACAACGACTTTTCCGTCCTGGGTGATGTGGCAGTCCATTTCCAGGGTCGTTACCCCCAGCGTCAGGGCATGGAGCATGGCGGGAATGGTGTTCTCCGGCATCAGGCCGCGCCCGCCCCTGTGCGCCTCGGTATCAAAGGCAGGTAAGGGCACCTGCTTTTCCTGCAATGGCGTCTGACTACTCTTGCAGCCGGCAAAAAGCGTCAGCCCGAGAGCGGCAATACTTAAAAGCTTCTTCATCTTGTGGTCATCGATACGTTAGGAGATTTCTGTAGAAATCGTCTGGTCATACTTGTTTCCGAAGCGGTCTATGGCTTCCACCCGAACCGTTTTCATGCCTTCGGCCAGGGAGGTTACAAACAGGTGATCCGTCTCGGTTGGCTCGGCAAAACCCCGCGTCTCGGGCTTGTCCTTGCCCTTGTACAGGGCAAAGGCCTCCGGGTCATAGGTGACGGTGTTTTTCAACTCGCCCATGGCCTTGCCGTCGGCCCACCAGCTTACCTTCCACTCGGGGTCCCAGTTCCATACATTGGCAAACAACTGCTTCTGGCCCTCATCCTCCACTACGTGCAGGCGCAACTGGTGCTCCTTGCCATAGCCGGTAGACTTGAAGTACCACTTCAGCTCGTTGCCTTCCACCTCGTACACGCCGTAGCCTCTCGGGGTGCCGTCGCCGCACATCGGGCCCGTCCACCAGGCGCCGCACAGGGTGCCGTGCACGTGCTCATACACATTGTCTTTGATCACGTTGCGGTTATAGTGTGTATGGCCCGACATGATGTGCACTTTGCGCTCAGCCAGGATAGCATAGAGCTCCGCATTGTTCTCCACGGCATTGTGCACCGGAATATGCAGCCCGATGACAATCAGGTGCTCTTTCGGTACCAGCGCCAGGTCGGCTTTAAGCCAGCTGAGCTGCGCCGGGGTCAGATGGCCGTCGTAGTTCCGGTCAGTGCCCAGGTAGCGCACGTCATCCAGCACCACGTAGTGCACCTTACCGCGGTTAAAAGAGTAATAGGTAGGGCCGTAAAGGCGCTGGAACGTATCATCCGACGCCTCATCCCCGCCCTGGTTATAGTCCATGTCGTGGTTGCCCAGCGCCTGGAAAAACGGGATGCCGGTGCCGGCCACCGCCTTGTCATAATCAGTAAACAGCTCGTGCTTGTCCCATACGATGTCGCCCACGGTCATGCCGTGCACCAAGGTGCCTGCTCCCAGCGACTGCACCAGCTGCTGCACATCCGGCACGGCCTGGTTGACCATTTGCCGCACATCGCCTTTGGTGCGCACCTGCGGGTCTGCCCATACGATAAAGGTATGGTTGGTGTCGTCCTGCGTCAGGGGCGTCAGCTCAAAATCATACTTTTCCCGGTCTGCCGTGATCAGGTGATAGTGCCGGGCAATGCCCTTCTCGTGCGGAATGGCGTAACCGGCCGGAATAGAAACGAACACAGACGTCGCCTCTGCATGTACAGGCAGCTTAAAGCGGCCTTTCCTGTCGGTCTGCACCACGCTGTAGCCATCCGACACGGCCACATGGGCAAGCCTTTTTCCTGCTGCCCGCACCGTGCCCTTGAGCTTGTTTTTGGCAGGGGTGCCAAACCCGAAGGCTGCGCGGCCGCTGAGCACCAGGCCACCTGACAGCAGTAATACATGGTTGATGAAATCTCTTCTCTTCATAATCGTAAGCGGTTAGGTATTATAAGCCGGGGGCGGCTTTCAGGGCTGTATAATAAGCGATGTAGTCGTTGTAGAGCGCACTGTTTTTGAGCAGCAGGATGGTCTCGTTGTTGTTGCGGAGCGCATTTAGGGTGAAATTGTGCGAGCCTGTCACCAGCACCTGCGCCTGCTCGCCCTCCCACTCGCCTTCAATCAGCATAAACTTAGAGTGGATGTTCACCTTTGCCTGCCCTGATTCGGTCATGTTGTATACTTTCAGGTAGACGCCTTTCTCCTCCAGGGTGCGCAGCCCGCGCAGCACGTCGGCGTCGATGCTGCTTTTCACAACCAGTTCGATGGTGGCGCCCTGCTCGTGCAGTTCGCCCAGCTTCTCTACCACATTGATGCGCGTGGCTGTCCAGTCTGACATGCCGATGCGGACTGTGGCTGTGGCCGGGTCAGTGATCCTGTCCAGCAGCTCTATGACGGCGTCTTCCCCGTAAGCTTCGCCATTCTGGCGTTTGGGCAGGAAATAGGCTGAGACACCGGCGGCCTCATCATGGAACTCCCTGTAAGAGAAATTTTTCATCCCCTGCTTGGCCCCTTTTTTCATGTCTTCCCAATAACTTTTAAAAGCCTGGTAAAGGCCTTCATGGCTCAGCACCACCCCGTCCTGCATTTTTCGGGTGCCGGAAAGCACAAAGTTATGGGAGGTTTGCAGCACCACATTCGTGGCACTGCCTGCCTGCGTGGTAAGTTTGGAGAAAAGCACAAATTTATTGTGGTTGATGGCCGTAGCGCTGGCATCGCTGTCTACAATCACCAGGTCGGTGTTCTCGGGTAGTTTTGTTTTCAGTTGATCTATCGTATAGGGATTGGTTTTTTGGCTGTCTTCCCGGCTCAGGTCCAGCATCAGGTGCAGCTCCACGCCCCGCGCGGCCGCCCGCTCCAGCGCCTCCACCAGGTCCTTGTAATCAAACAGGTAAATAGACATGTACAGGGTGGCGTCATCCGGCGTGGCATCTATGAGGGCCACCAGGTTATCCATTATCTCTGTCGAGTAAGACCCTCCGGCCACGGCGGCAGGGCTTGTAAACATCGCCTGTGGAAAAGTACCCTGGTAGGGCACCAGTTCTGTACTGACTTCTTCTTTCGGCGTTGCCGGGCTGTCTTCGGACCCGCCGCCACAGGCAGAGACAAAGGCAAGAAGGGAAATGAAAAGGAACGTCTTTAAATAATGCATAGCAAGAAATTGTGTAAGGCTGCCCCAGGAAGGCAGCCTTACCTGTTCAACATCAGGCAGGGCTTTTATGCCCTGCCTGCCATATTCACCTTAAACTAAACTGCTTAATCTTTTTCCCACCAGCCTTTGGTGTTGATGTCGTCCCCGCCCATGCGGTTCACGGCTGCTTCGTAGTTGTCGCGGTTGTAGATTTTCACCTCTTCCGGGTAGAGGAAGCGCACTGGCACCTGCTGGTCATTTTCCATGGCCGTTGTTTTCGGAAGCACCGGCAGGCCGGTACGGCGGTACTCATACCACTGCTGGTAGTCGTTGAAGACCAGGGCCAGGTACTTTTGCAGCATGATGCGCTCGAACGTGCCGTCGTAGGCGGCAGCCGGGTTCTCAAAATAGTCTGCCGGTACCTCAGCACCCCACTGCTCGATGGCAGCCTCTACGCCGGCCTGGTAATGCGCCTGGGCATCGTCGCTGATCACGCCTTTCTGCGCCAGCTCTGCTTTGATGAACTCCACCTCGGCATAGCTCATGATCACCGAGATCATCGGAGCAGTCACCAGTTTTGTGTTCATGCCGGAAGGCACGTAATCAAACTGCTGGGCCGGGTCATAGCCGCTCGGCACGCCTTTGTAGCCCATGGCATTCCCGTCATTGGTCTTGGCCTCGGTATAGAACTTCTCGACCCGCGGGTCGTTCATCTCGTTCAGGTTATCGATAAAGAACTCCGAGCCGACGGTGTTGAGGGTAAAGTCGCTGGGACGGCCCCACGGAGACATATTTGGGTCCACACCCGTGATTTGCAGGATAGCAGCCTGGCTATTAGAGGTGAACACCGGGCTTTCCTCCGGGTTGTTGATGATGGCGGCCATACGCTCAAACGAGTTCATCTCCGCACGCTTGGACACGCGCAGCAAAAGGCGCAGGCGCAGCGAGTTAGTGAAGCGCTGCCAGTTGCTGATGTCATTGCCGTACAGCAGGTCCGTACCGTAGGCCATCGGCTGCTCCTCATCGTAGAGGCTATTGGCTTTCTCCAGGTCCGCCAGCAGGGTTTTATAAATATCCTCCTGCGTGTCAAAGGCCGGTCTCAGGATACCCGCTTCCGCACTCACGGCCTCTCTCATCGGCACGTCCCCGAAGGCATCGGTCAGGTTCGAATAGATCCAGGCTTTCAGCGTCAGGGCGATGGCCTGGTAGTTTGGCGCCTCGGCCTCAATGGCGGCCTGCTCCATTTCCTTCACGTTCAGCAGCCAGCGGTAAGAGGCGTTCCAGGTAGAGTTACCGGCCCCTTGGGTGATCACGTAGCGGTGCTCGCCACCGGCAGCACTCGGGAAAGGCACGCGCACCTGCATGATCTCAAAGGTAAAGGCATTGGCACGGGATGTGCCAAAGGTGCTCATCTCGTAGATAATGGGGTTAAGCAGGGTCCCGGGGTTGATCTTGTCAACGCGGTTAGGGTCAATGTTAAGCTCCTCCAGGTGGTCGTTGCAGGAAGTGGTGGCCACCCCCATGCAGCTCAAACCCAGGAACAACAACAGTATTCGGTTATATTTTGTCATGGCTTTCTTCTGGTAAAGGCCGCCGGCAGTAAGTGTTATACTTGCCGGCAGCGTTTATACTTTATAATTTCGTTTGTGCCGTTATTAGAACTGCAGTTTCACGTTCAGGCCAAATGTTCTTGGCGTTGGCAACTGGCCCATTTCCACACCTGGCATCTGCACGTTACCATTCAGGGCGGAAGCCTCCGGATCAAACATCGGGAAGTTGGTGATCATGGCCAGGTCACGGCCATACAGCGCCAGGCTTGCTCCCTGCAGGAAGTCTACACGGCTCAGGATAGCTTTGGGCAGGTTATACTCCAGGCGCACCTCGCGCAGCTTCAGGTAAGAGGCGTCAAATGAGTTGGCCTCCACGTTGGCACGGCGGTAGTACTCTTTGTAGTAAGCGGCCAGGTTCTCCACTTTCTCCTCGTTTGGAGAGTAAGTGCCGTCGCCGTTGTCTACCACGCCGTCGCCAATGATATAGCCTTCTTCACGGCCGCGCAGCGTGTGCTCCAGCTTGCCCTGCTCACTCATCTTGTGGTGTGTCTGCGAGTACACCATCCCGCCGTACTGTCCGTCCACCAAGGCGCTGAAGCGGAAGTTCTTGTAGGTTACCTCGTTCAGGAAGCCGCCTCTCCAATCGGCATAGGCATTGCCGCGGTAAGAGATTTCTTTTGGACGGATAGGCAGGCCATCTTCGTAAATGATCTCCCCGGCCTCGTTGCGCACAAAGCCGTAGCCGTACATATCACCGGTAGAACCGCCCTTTTTGGCGATGATATAGGCGTTACCGCCCTGCGCCAGGATATACTCCTCGTCCTCCTCAAAGCCTTCTGACAGCTCCAGGATCTCGTTGTCGTTTTTAGACCAGGTAATGGTGGTATTCCACTTGAAGTTCTCAGTTTCAATCGGGCGACCTGTCAAGGACAGCTCCACGCCCCTGTTCTGCACTCTACCTGCATTGATGATGGCGTCGTTGTAGCCCGTGGTCGGGTCCAGCTGGATAGCCAGGATCTGGTTATCCGTCACGGTCTGGTAGATTGCCAAGTCCATGCCCAAACGGCCGCCGAAGAGCTGGTACTCCAGGCCTGCTTCGTAGCTGCGGGTATTCTCCGGCATAAAGTCCGGGTTAAAGCGCGTAGTCGGGATAGAAGCCGAGCCTGGGAAATAGCTTGAGTTGTAGTATTTACGGGTCAGGTAAGGGTTCGAGTCCGATCCTACTTCTGCCACAGAAAGCCGCAGCTTGGCGTAAGATACCTGGCGCGGCAGCGTGAACAGGTCACTCAGGATAAAGCTGGTGCTGATAGAGGGGTAAAAGAACGAGTTGTTTTTTACCGGCAACGCGGAGCTCCAGTCGTTACGCGCCGTCACATCCACAAAGATCTTGTCCAGGTAAGAAAGGGAGGCCAGGCCATACACACTTTCTACTTCTCTGTTGTAGCGGCGGTTATTCGTCATGATCGGGTTGATGCCGTTAGACAGCGTATAGGTTCCCGCCACGTTCAGGCCCTCAATGGAGGCATTGGTTCTGTTCAGGTAGGATTTCATGATGTTGCCACCCACCGATGCCCTGAAGTCAAAGTCACTGGAGAACTTGTCTTTGTAGGTCAACAAAAAGTCGGTATTCGTCTCCCTGTCGTTGATGTTCTGCTCTTTATAGTAGCCTTTGCTGAAGTTCTTGGTATCCCATGGCCGGCGCGTCGTGCGCTCCTCGTTCGTCATGTCTATGGCGGCCCGCACCATCAAGTCAAATTTAGAGGATAGCTCATAATTGGCCGTGAGGTTACCGGTGGTATTGTAGCTATCCACGCCATTAAGCATCTCGTAGGCAATCAAGTAGGGGTTGTCTATGTACGAGCTGAAGGGATGGATCTGTGAGATCTGCTCCTGCCCTTTTTGCCATCTTGGCTTATACCAGGCCAAATCTACGTTCGGGTTCTGAAAGATCATGAAGTAAGAGATCGACTGGTTGTTATAGCCTGTGGCCGGCAGGTTGTCGCTGTGCTTGTGCGAGAAGTTGATCTTTGAGGTCAATCTAAGCCTGTTGGTTAGTTTCTGGTTCACGCTCAGGGCTGTGTTCAGGCGCTCAAAGCCCGTATTAGGCATGATCCACTCGTTTTTGGTATGCGTAATGGAGGCACGCGCCGAGCCGTTCTCACCACCGCCTTCCACAGCCACGCTGTTTGCCACCGTGTGGCCGGTACGGAAGAAGCCCTTTACGTTGTCTTTGTAGGGTCTCCACAACTGGCGCTCTGCTGACTGGCCTTCCAGCGTCGGGTCATACTGGTAGAAGTACTGCCCGTCGAACTTCGGGCCGAAAGCACTACTGGTGCTACCCGTGTTGGAACCGTCCTCGGACGCCCCGTAAGAATAGTACAGCTCGCCGTCCTTGTTTCTATAGTTGTTGCCCTGGCCATACTCATACTGCATGTCCGGCCACTTCAGGATGTCGTTAAAACTGATGTTGGAGTTGACCGTCACGCCAAGCCCTTTGCGCTTGCGCCCGGATTTGGTGGTGATGATCAGGGCGCCGTTCGCGGCACGGTAGCCATACAGGGCAGCCGCCGCAGCACCTTTCAGCACCGTCACAGACTCAATGTCGTCGGGGTTGATGTCGGCGATGCCGTTACCAAAGTCGATCGGCACATCGCTGCCCGAGCCGGCCTGGTAGGCATTGCCCACCCCGGAGCTCTCCATGCCGCTGTTCATCGGCACGCCGTCCAGGATGATGAGCGCCTTGTTTTTGGTTGGGTCGAGCGAGTTATCGCCGCGCAGCTTGATCACGGAAGAGTTCAGCGGGCCGCCGCCGGTAGGCGTCAGGCTAAGGCCTGCTACCTTGCCCGACAGGGCGCTGGCAAAGTTGTTGGAGCGGGCCGCGCTGATTTCCTCCCCGGTTACCTCCGTCACAGCATATCCCAGTGCTTTTTTCTCCCGCTCGATGCCGAGCGCGGTTACCACTACCTCCGAGAGCTGCTGGTTGTCTATCTGCAGTTCCACGGCCAGGTTCGTTTGCGGCTGGTTCACCGTCACGCTGCCCGCCTTGTAGCCGATGAACGTGAAAGACAGCACAGCGCCTTTTTCTACGTTCAACTCAAACTTGCCGTCCTGGTTAGTCACGCCGATGGGCTTTCCATTGGCGGCAATGGAAACACCTGGCAAGGGAATGCCATCGTTTTTGTCCGTCACGGTTCCGCTTACGGCAACCTGCTCGCCCTGGGCAAGCTTTTCAGACAGGGGAGCTGCCGACAGCTCAGCTAGGCTTGGCCCTGCCAAACAGAGGCACAGGGAGAGCATGGCTGCCCGGCTGATCCTGTGCCTACCTTTTGGGGATAGTGGTAGATTTTTTTTCATTTGATAAAGAGCTTAATTAGGTGATCTTATTTAGGTTGTAATGTTTCGTTTCTTTGTTCCAGGTGAGGGCCGTGAAGAAAATCGCCAGCACGCAGGCCGCAACCAGCACGATAAAGCCCCCGTCCCAGCCCCAGGCATCCACCACAAAGCCCATCGCGATGTTGGCAAACAGGGCACCGCCCATGTAGCCGAACAGGCCGGTGAGGCCCGCCGCGGTACCGGCCGCCTTCTTAGGGACCAGGTCCAGCGCCTGCACGCCAATCAGCATCACCGGCCCGTAGATCAGGAAGCCAATGGCGATCAGGGCCGCGTTATCCACCCAGATGTTTCCGGCAGGGTTCTTCCAGTATACCAGCACGGCCACCAGCACCAGCACCATGTAAATGATGGTGGCAGGGGCACGGCGCCCACGGAACACCTTATCGCTGATCCAACCGCAAAGCAGGGTGCCCGGAATGCCGGCGTACTCATAGGCAAAATAGGCCCAGCCGGTCTCTTTCACCGAGAAGCCTTTGGCCTCTTCCAGGTAAGTAGGCGCCCAGTCCAGGATGCCGTAGCGCACCAGGTACACAAAGGCATTGGCAAAGGCAATATACCAGAGCACGCGGCTGGTGAGCACGTAGTCAAACAGGATCTGCTTGGCCGATAGCTCCTTCTCGTGGTCCTCGGTATAATTGCTCGGGTAGTCGTTTTTATACTCTTCGATCGTGGGCAGGCCACAGGACTGCGGCGTGTCGCGCACCAGCATGTAGGCAATCATGGCCGAGAGCACCGCGATCAGGCCCGGAAAGTATAACTTACTCTCCCAGGTGCCAAACAGGGCAACCGCGGCAATGGCAAGCGGCCCCACCAGTCCGCCGCCCACGTTGTGGGCAATGTTCCAGATCGACATTTTGGTGCCACGCTCCTTGGTGGAGAACCAGTGCACCATCACCCGGCCACAGGGAGGCCATCCCATTCCCTGGAACCAACCGTTGAGGAAAAGCAGGGTAAACATAATGGCGATAGAGCTGGTGGCGATGGGAAACACACCCATGCCGATCATGGTAAGGGCCGAGAGCAACAGCCCCAGGCTCAGAAATATCCGGGCATTGCTTCTGTCGGACACGTTGCCCATCAAAAATTTACTGAGCCCGTAAGCCACCGACACGCCGGATAGGGCAATGCCGAGGTCAGATTTGGAGTAGCCTTGCTCGATCAGGTCAGGCATGACGAGCGAGAAGTTCTTTCGGACCAGGTAATAGCCAGCATACCCGATAAAAATGCCCAGAAACACTTGTAGTCGCAAGCGTTTGTACTCGGGGTCTATCCGCTCTAGCGGCAGGCGTTCGGCATGCTGTGCAGGTGAGATAAGTTTCATAAAATTCGTAAATATACTTCCGTCAGGTGTTTCCTATGAAGAAAGCGGGTTGGCGCGCCTTGATTCGTTTTAGCTGCCCCACGCTTTTTCGATTTATTTTGCTTCGTTTCACAGTTCATCAGATTCGCTGACCGAACGCAAAACTAAAAAACTATATAGAAAGGCACCGGCTTCCGCAGAAGCTTAACCTTTTAGTAATATAAAGAGCCCTGCCGCCACTGCTGCGCCTGCCACGGGGCCTACCAGCGGCACCCAGGCATACGACCAGTCGCTGTGGCACTTGTTTTTGATGGGCATGAGGGCATGTACCAGCCGGGGGCCCAGGTCGCGGGCCGGGTTGATGGCATAGCCTGTGGTGCCGCCCAGTGACAGGCCAATGGCCCATACCAGAAACGCCACCGGAATAGCGCCCAGCGAGCCCATCCCGATCGGGGTTTTCTCATTTCCCAGCTCCGGGTTGGTAAAATAAAATATCACAAAAATCAGCACAAAGGTGCCCAGCGCCTCGCTGAAGACGTTGGAGGCCCGGTGCCGGATGGCAGGGCCCGTACAAAAGCAGGCCAGCTTTGCCTCCCCGTCTTCCGTGGCATCGAAGTGCGGCCTGTACATGAGCCATACCAGCAGGGCGCCGGTCATAGCCCCGAGCATCTGCGCCAGGATATAGCTGCCCACCCCCTCCCAGCCAAACTTGCCGGCCAAGGCCAGGGCCAGCGTGACGGCCGGGTTCAGGTGCGCCCCGCTGTAGGGCCCGGCAATCACCACGCCGCTGAAAACCGACAGGGCCCAGCCCGTGGTAATGACAATCCAGCCACCATTGCTGCCCTTGGTACCTTTGAGCACCACGTTGGCCACCACCCCGTTGCCTAACAGGATCAGGAGCATGGTACCGATGAATTCTGCTGTAAACGCTGACATCGCTTTTCTTTATCTTTCGCTTTTAGATTGACTATACCCAGGCTTTTGCCGCCTTTACTGCTTTGTGCCAGCCTTGCAGCAGGTCCTCTGCCGGCAGGTTTTCATCCGGCTCAAAGCGCCTGCTGACGCTCCATTGCTGTTGTATATCCTCCACGCTGTTCCAGAAGCCCGTCGCCAGGCCGGCCAGGTAGGCTGCCCCAATGGCCGTTACTTCCGTTACCTCGGGTTTTACCACGCTTGCCCCCAGGATGTCTGCCTGAAACTGCATGAGCAGGTCATTGGCCGTTGCCCCGCCGTCGGCGCGCAGTTCTTTGATGGTAATGCCCGCGTCCGCTTCCATGGCTTTGAGCACCTCATAGGTCTGGTAGGCAATACTTTCCAAAGCGGCCCGGGCAATGTGTGCGCTCGTCGTGCCCCTGGTCATGCCCACCATGGTGCCGCGGGCGTGCTGGTCCCAGTGCGGGGCGCCCATGCCTACAAAAGCAGGCACCAGGTATACCCCGTCGCTGCCTTCTACCCGGCGGGCCAGCTGCTCTACCTCGGCCGAGGAAGAGATGATGCCCAGCCCATCGCGCAGCCACTGCACCACAGCGCCGGCAATAAAGATGCTTCCCTCCAGGGCGTAGTGCACCTGTCCGTTTAGCTTCCAGGCAATGGTGGTCACCAGCCTGTGCTGCGAGACGATCGGTGTCTGGCCGATGTTCATGAGCATGAAGCAGCCGGTGCCGTAGGTATTCTTGACCATACCCGGCTTGGTGCACATCTGCCCGAAAAGGGCTGCCTGCTGGTCGCCGGCAATGCCTGCAATGGGAATTTGCGTGGAGAAAAGGGAGCCGGAAGTATGGGCTACGACCTCGCTGGAGGCTTTGACGTCCGGTAAAAGGCTGGCAGGGATATCGAAAAGGGCAAGTAGCTCCTCATCCCAGGACAGGGTATGGATATTATAAAGCAGGGTGCGGGAGGCATTGGTGACATCCGTCACGTGGGTTTTGCCGTCCGTCATCTTCCAGATAAGCCAGGTGTCGATCGTGCCGAAGGCCAAATGGCCGGCCTGGGCCTTTTCCCTGGCGCCGGGCACATTGTCCAGGATCCACCTGATCTTGGTGGCCGAGAAGTAGGCATCGATCACCAGCCCTGTCTTCTCCCGGATCAGCTGCTCGTGCCCCTGCTCCTTTAAACTGTCGCAGTAAGCTGAGGTGCGGCGGTCCTGCCAGACAATGGCCTGGTGCACCACTTTGCCCGTGCGCCGGTCCCACACCACGGTGGTCTCGCGCTGGTTGGTAATGCCGATCGCCTGCACATCCCGGGCCTGCAGCCCTGCTTTTAAAATGGCCTCGGCCGCCACGCCAATCTGCGTGGACCATATCTCGTTCGGGTCGTGCTCAACCCAGCCGGGCTGCGGGTAATATTGCTTGAACTCCTTCTGGGCGATGGCCTTGATGCCGCCCTGCTGGTCAAAAACAATGGCCCTGGAACTGGTGGTACCCTGATCAAAAGCAAGTATATATTTCTGCATAGACGCTGGTTTTTAAGCCTGGTTTACTGTTTCGGTGGCCTCCTTCCGGTAAGGCTCGAGCAGGTAATGGTTGGCAAGGGCCGTGAACTCTGCTACCTGCCGCTGCTGCCATGCTGTGTCCATCCCGAGCTCCGTGGCCATCAGCTGCGCCACCTTCGGAGCCATGTCGATGGCTGCCCTGGCGTTGAGGAACAACACCCGCAACCTCCTGGCCAGCACATCCTCCACGGTGCGGGCCATTTCGTTTCGAACGGCCCACACGACCTCTGCCTGCAGGTGCGGCATGCCCTGGTGCAGCTTTTGACCGAGGGCGGGATGAGAAGAAAGAAGGGCCGTGATGCCGTCTGCATCCGTTCCATAGATTTTCAGAACCTCTAATATATTATTTTTTTCGTTTCCTGCCCCATGTATTTTCAGTTCGGCAGTGTTACAGGGGTGCACCGGCAGCCCCGCCACCGTGATGGCCTTGTCCATCGTGTCCTCGGCCATCTTGCGGTAAGTTGTCCATTTACCACCTGTTATGGTCACCAGCCCCGATGGGGAAACGATCAGCTTGTGGCTTCTGGAGATCTCTTTTGTGCTGCCTGCATTTTTGGTGGGCGCTGCCAGCGGACGCAGTCCGGCAAAAACGCTTAGCACGTCTTGGCGTGTCGGTTTCTTTTCCAGGTACTGCCCGGCCGTCTCCAGGATAAAGTCGATCTCGCTTTCCAGCGCCGTCGGCTCCAGGCTCGGGTCGTTCAGGGGCGTATCGGTTGTGCCCAGCAGCACATGCCCGTGCCACGGCACGGCAAAAAGCACGCGCCCGTCCGGCGTTTTGGGGAGCATGAGCGCGTTCTGGCCTTTCAGAAAAGACTGATCGAGCACCACGTGCACGCCCTGGCTTGGCCGTACCAGCGGCTTTTCGCCGGGCCTGTCCATTTGCAGCACATCGTTCACAAACACGCCCGTGGCGTTGATCACCACCTTGGCCGGCAGGTCATAGCTGCGGCCGCTTTCCAGGTCCTGGGCCTGCACCCCGGCGATCTGCCCGCCCTCTTTTTTCAGCAGGCCCGTCACTTTCATGTAGTTGAGCACCACGCCGCCCTGCTCTGCGCAGGTCTGGGCCATGTTCACGGCCAGGCGGGCATCGTCAAACTGCCCGTCGTAGTACTCAATGCCGCCTACCAAGCCGCTTTTTTTAACGTTTGGCAACAGGCGACTCACTTTTTTCCTGCTCAGCAGGGTGGTCTTGTGTATCCGGTAACGGCCCGCCATCCAATCGTATACTTTCAGGCCCACGCCATAAAACATCTTGTTCCACAGGCTGTAGCTCGGAATCACAAAAGACTGCAAACGCACCAGGTGCGGCGCGTTCTGAATGAGCAGCCCCCGCTCGTGCAGGGCCTCGTACACCAGGCTGATGTCGCCCTGCGCCAGATAGCGCACGCCGCCGTGCACCAGCTTGGTGCTCCTGCTCGAGGTGCCTTTCGCAAAGTCCGCCTGCTCGAGCAGCAGCGTGCGGTATCCCCTGGAAGCTGCATCCACGGCAACACCTAATCCCGTTGCGCCGCCTCCTATCACCACTACATCCCATACCTGGTTCTCCTGCTCCAGCGCCTGCAGTTGTGCCGGACGGCTAAACGGAAACCCAGTATATTTCTTTTCGTTTCCCAAAACGTATTTAAGTTTACTTTTTTATTTTTTATACTTTCGAATATAAAAGTAAACGAAACAAAACAACAATCAAACAAAACTCACCATTTTTTCTATATAAAAAGTGATTCAGCACTAACCGGTTAGAATTCAGCCCTAAAGCCTGTAAAACCACCTTCCGCCAAACGGAAGCCCTGGTACCGCTTTATTAAAACTGCCAGCACTCGTCGCTCACCCCTTCTAAGGAAACCCCGGGCAAGCATGCCGCAGGCAAATCGGAGGCGCCCTGAGCACGCGTTTTTTCACAGAAATGCTTATCATTGTTTTCTGATCTTTCACAAAACGAAACCATGCTAAAGACTGTATTACTCGCTGCCCTGCTGCATACCGCCGCGCCCGCCAAAGAGAAGCCTGACCTGAAAACGCCCTACGAACAGGGCAACGGCAACCAGACTGCTACCTATCAGGAGGCTATTGCCTGGTACCAGAAACTTGATGAGGCCTATGAGGAGGTGCAGATGACGCCGGTCGGCATGACTGATGTGGGGCGGCCGCTGCACCTGGTGATCGTTTCCACGGACAAGGACTTTGACCCGGCCTCCATCCATCAGAAGAACAAGCGCATCCTTTTGATCCAGAACGGTATCCATCCCGGAGAGCCGGAGGGCATAGATGCGACGATGATGCTCGTACGCGATTACCTGCAAGATAAAAAGCTGCGCAAACAGCTCGACAACGTGGTGCTGGCCATCATTCCGGTCTACAACATCGGCGGGGCGCTGAACCGCAACAGCCATACGCGCACGAACCAGAACGGCCCGGAAGAGTATGGCTTCCGGGGCAACGCCCGCAACCTGGATTTGAACCGCGACTACATCAAGACCGACTCGCGCAACGCCCAGACCTTCCACCAGATCTTCCGCGAGTGGGACCCGGACGTGTTCATGGACAACCATACCTCTAACGGAGCCGACTACCAGCACGTGATGACACTCATCGCCACGCAGCACAACAAACTCAACCCCACGCTGGCCAGCTACCTGAGCGGCAAGATGGTGCCCACGCTCTATGCGGAGATGAAAAAGGACAAGTTCCCGATGGTGCCCTATATGAACCACCCGGCCGAGACGCCGGAAAGCGGCATCATAGGCTTTATGGAGTCGCCGCGCTACGCTACGGGCTATACCACCCTGTATAACACCATCGGCTTTGTGCCGGAAACCCACATGCTCAAGCCCTTTCATCAGCGGGTGGACGCCACCTATAAACTGATGGAGAACATGATCGAAACCATTCACCGCGACGCCGACGAGATCGGCAGACTGCGCCAGCAGGCCAAGCGGGAAACGCTCGCGCAGCAGAAATTCCCGCTTGACTGGCAACTGGATACGACCAAGGTGGCGCAGATTCCTTTGCTAGGCTATGAGGCCAGGTATAAACCGAGCGAGGTGAGCGGTTTGGAGCGCCTTTACTATGACCGCAAGTCGCCCTACAGCAAAAAGATCAAGTACTACGATGAGTTCACACCCACTGTAACGGTAGAAAAACCCGTGGCCTACATCATTCCGCAGGCCTGGCGCGAGGTAATTGAGCGCTTAAAAACGGACGGGGTGCAGTTGCAGCAGCTGCAGCGCGATACTACGCTCACCCTGGATACTTACTACATTACCGACTACAAGACCAGCCCGCGCGCCTATGAGGGGCATTACCTGCATTCGGGCGTGCAAGTGGAGACACGCCACATGCCGCGCCAGTTCTTTAAAGGTGACTACGTGGTATACCTCAACCAGCCGGCTAACCGCTTTTTAGTGGAGGTGCTGGAGCCGCAGGCCGTAGACTCATACTTTGCCTGGAACTTCTTTGATGGCATCCTGATGCAGAAAGAGTACTTCTCGAGCTATGTGTTTGAGGACCTGGCTGCTGAGTACCTCCGCAAGGATCCGACGCTTCGTAAGAAGCTGGAGGAGCGCAAAAAGCAGGATCCGGAGTTTGCCAAAAGCGCCCGCGCCCAGCTTGATTTTGTCTATAAGAACACGCCGCACTATGAGTATACCCACATGATGTACCCGGTGGGCCGCCTGATGCAGGACGTGAAACTGCCGCTGTAAGGAATCATTTGCCAAGCAGTAGGAAAGCCACCCTTCGGGGTGGCTTTTTTTTTAGTTGAACCCGCTATTGCTCACCGGAGACTGACTGAAGCGTAGATGAAACAAGGAGATACACCGTTTGAGCAGAAGGCAGCGGCTTTTATACTTGGAAAGGCGGCTTGCAGCTGCGCGCTGAATGGGTATATTTGTGTAGAACTTTCACTTAAAGCTACTTCCATGAAAAAAGCGACGCTCCTGCTGTGCTTAGCCGCCATTACCTTTGCGTGCAACCAACACCAGCCTGCCACCCAAGCCGAGGCTACTTCAGAGACCCAGTCTGCTGCACCTGACTCCACGTTCGGTGCCTCCTTTGCCGAGGAAAATGTCCTTTCGGCCACAGAGCTCGTAAAGGCCGTCGCCGGGCAAGATTCTTTACAAGCCACAGTAGCGGCAGAGATTAAGGAGAGTTGCCAGTCAAAAGGATGCTGGATGGATGTGAAGCTGGGCGATGAGGGCAACATGAAGGTGACCTTCCGCGACTACGGCTTCTTTGTGCCCACCCAGGACCTGGCGGGTCGGCAAGTGGTATTTACCGGCACGGCCAAACGCGAGCTGGTATCGGTGGAAGACCTGCGCCACTTTGCCCAGGACGCCGGGAAGTCAGCCGAGGAGATAGCGGCCATTACAGAACCGCGCGAGGAGTTGCGCTTTGTAGCCGATGGCGTGATCCTGAAATAAGAAAGCCATACGTTATATTTCGGAGGCTTGCTTGGCCCATAAGGTTCCGTTAGGCTAAATGGAAAATCTGTTGGCTACCCAACCTCCCTGAATAGCGCTTCCCAACCATGTAGGGAGGCTTTTGCCTCTTAATAGCTGAATCCTAAGAGTCCGAAAATCAAATTATCGGCAGTAAACTGGAATTACTGCCGATAATTTGGTTCCTTTGTAAAAAAAATAAATTTATCGAAAATAAACTGTATACTGCCGAACTGGTGAAAAAATTTGAAAAAGCGAGCTCCTTCACCACTTCCGATATTTCAGACTTTTACCTACGGTATGGGGATGAGATTCCGCAGAGCACGATCAACTGGAGAGTTTATCACCTTGTCCGCAAGGGAGTAATCCAAAGGATTGGAAGAGGGGTGTTCAAAATAGGCAAAGGGGTGAGCTTTGAGCCAGAGGTGAGCAAGAAAGAGGCTAGCATCTACAGGCAGCTAAAACGGGACCTGCCTTTCCTGGAGTGCTGCGTCTGGAGCCTTGATGCGATGAAGGAGTTTGCCCAGCATATTCCAAACATAAACCTTATCCTTGTTGAAGTCGAAAGGGACTCAACGGAGTCTGTCTACCATCTGCTAACTGAGAAATACAAGCATGTGCTTCACAAGCCCGATAAAGAATTTAGTAAAACTAATGCCCAAGAAAAGTACAGTGCCATCCTCGTCAGGCCCCTTGTCACCGAGGCGCCAACACAAAAGGTGAACAAAATAAACACCATTACTATTGAGAAACTGCTAGTTGATGTATTTACCGAGAGCGAATTTAATTTCCTGAAGGGATATGAAATGACGTACATTTTCAAGAACGCCTTTCTGACGTACACGGTGAACCAGAGCAAGCTGCTGAGATACGCCGACAGAAAGCAGAAAAAAGAGGAGTTACTCTGCTTCCTTAAAGGTTGTAACTTGGCGGCATTCTGACATTAAGCTGATAGCATGATTTCTAAAGAATCCTTAGACATAAGCTGGCTTATAGAAGTATCAAACAGGCACAGGAAGGCCGACAAGATTCTAGTGGAAAAGGTTGTGCGCGCGCTGCTTTTGCTAGAGGGTCTTGTCGAGGCGGATTTGCCTTTCGTGTTTAAGGGAGGCACTTCGCTGATGCTGATGATGGAAAGCACCAAAAGGCTCTCCATTGATATTGACATCATCTTGCCAGAGAAACGAGAACTGGCTCAGGCCTTCGAGACTATAGTGAGAGCGAAAGGGTTTACCCACTTTGAACTGCAGGAGAGAAGCCATGGCTCCAGAATAGAAAAAGCGCATTACAAATTCTTTTATGCGGCAAGCCATAAAACCAGGCAAACCCAAGAGTACATCCTACTGGATATACTTTTTGAGGAGCCTGCCTATAAAGTTATTAAATTCATTCCTATAGACTCTTCTTTTGTGCGCCAGGTTGGGGAACCACTACTGGTGCGGGTGCCTTCTTTTGAGGATATTTTAGGAGATAAGCTGACTGCCTTCGCTCCGGATACAACAGGTATTCCTTATGAGAAGAATGGGCATAGCAGAGCCATGGAGATCATCAAGCAGCTGTATGACATAGGGTGCCTGTGCACCTTTGCCGAGGACGGGGAAGTGGTCTGCTCTACATTTAACGCCTTCGCCAAAACAGAACTAGGCTATAGGAAGCTAGAGAAAACGCCAGTTGACGTGCTAGATGATATCTTCGGAACGGCTTTGACAATCTGCACACGCGGGCAAAGCGGCACCGGTAATTACGCGGCTCTCATGTCAGGAATAAACCAAATTAAGCACTTTATATTCTCAGAACCATATCATGTAGAAAGAGCGATTACATGCGCTTCAAAGGCAGCCTATTTGGCCTCTGCCGTAAAGGCGGGGGCAAAGGAACTAAGCAAATACAGCGGAGAGCCCATGCAGGTAAAAAATTGTATCATCGGGGAGCCCTTTGACACAAAGCTCAATAAATTGAAGAAATCAAATCCTGAAGCCTTCTTTTATCATTTTGAGTGTAAAACCCCTATCCCTTTAGGGTAGGGGATGTAAGCGAACACTACCACGCTCAGGTTAGCCCTGTTCTTCACTGCACTTTTGGTTCGTTTCGGTGCTTGCCTTACCCGTTGAACAGACGAAGTAGCCATCAGACCCCAGTGTATTTTCTTTCCAGAAGTGCTTTTTCAGGTAGTTGCGGTGCTTGTTGTATATCTTGTACGTGCTGATTTGTTTTAGCTGGTGTGCCACATCCAATGCGTCTATGTCAACAAGAATGTGCAGGTGGTCACCATCGCTCTGCATAGGGTCAACCCGATAACCTTTCTGCTGGCAAACCTGATAGATAATCTGCCATAGGTCGTCCTTGAAAGAACCGTTCAGTAGCTTCTTTCGATACGTGAGGGCAAACACGAAATGTAAACTTTGAATGGTTCTTCTTTGAATGGTTCTTCGAGTGGCAGCCTGTTTCCGTGCAACAAGCTAAGATATACCTTACAGGAGATATATTGTTTTTGTAAGGAAACGTATATTTGTGTAGCTATGTTAAAGTCCTACAAATACGCCCTGCTCCCCACGCCTGCCCAGCAAGAACAACTCCAACGGTTCTTTGGTAGCTGTAGGTTTGTATTCAATTTAGGATTAGAGACAAAGATTGCAGCATGGGTACAAGCCAAAAAGAACCTGACTTGTATTGAGCTTGCAAACCAGATGAAGGAGTTAAAGGATACCGATGCTACGTGGCTGTCGGAATGCCCTTCGCAGACCTTGCAGATGTCGCTCAGGAATCTGGATAACGCCTACACATCCTTTTTCAAAGGCGGTGGTTTCCCCAGGTTCAAGAACAGGTACTCTAAACAGTCTATTCAGTTTCCGCAAGGCGTGAGGGTAAACTTTGAGAACCAGACCGTCTTTCTGCCTAAACTCAAAAACGTATCGGTGGTACTCCACCGAAAGTTTGAGGGTGTAATCAAAACCGTTACGGTCAGCAAGACCAAAACAGGTAAGTACTTTGTGAGTATACTTGTCGAGAACCAAGCAAGTATACCAGCGAAGAAAGCGATAACCGAACAGACAGCCATTGGGGTGGATATGGGTGTCAAAACCTTTGCCACGTTGTCGGATGGTGCTTCGTTTGCCAACATCAGGACACTCAGGACGAACCTGAAAAGACTGAGGGTTGAGCAGCGCATACTGAATCGTAGGTTCAGGAAAGGCGTGAAAGAGCAGTCTAAGAACTACTACAAACAGAGGATGGTGGTAGCCAGGTTGCACGAGCGTGTCAGCAATCAGCGAGAGGACTACCTACACAAAGTTTCAACTGAGTTCATCAGGCGATATGATACGGTTGTGTTGGAAGACCTGAATATTGCTGGTATGATGAAGAACCGCAAGCTGGCGCTGGCTATCGGTGAAGTCGGGTGGCACAAGTTCGAGATGATGCTCAACTACAAGGCTGAATGGTACGGAAATAACATCATCTACATCGGTAGGTTCGAGCCAAGTAGCAAGATATGTTCGAATTGTGGTACTATCAACAAAGAGTTGAAATTACATCATCGTGAGTGGACGTGCGTTAAATGCGCAACCACTCACGACAGAGATGTAAATGCAGCGAGAAATATAAAAACATTTGGGTGGAGGAACCAACCCGCAAGCGTTAACGCAAGTCAGTAGACTATACGTTGCTTACGAAGCCGCTATCCCTTTAGGGTAGCGGTAGTTCACTGGTACCAGGCATATCAGCAGAGGATATGAATAGTAAGCCTAATCTTCTGGGAAGAACTTAACTTGGACCCACAATTAATGCGCCAGAAGCACTCTTTAATTCTGTTCTTTTCCTTGAAAGACAGTGTGGTAGGCTTGGAAAGCAACAGCTATGTTGTATCCTTCCGGCTCGTGTGCTCTTATGGTTATATCACACAGTTCTGGATTTACTTAGTGGAAGTTAGATTCCAGTAAGCACATGCCCGACCAAAAGTAATGTACGCAGGGCGAGGGTACTTATTTTCCTATGTAGGCTAGACCATTAGTGCTGATGGCAGAACCTTAAGCAAAGGTAAATCCTGTGAGTTATGAAGCACCTCAATTTCCGTCTGCCTATGTGCCGGATCTCCTTTGGCATTTTCTTCGACCTGATACCATATCTTTTTTTTCCTTGTCTCTGAAAGATTTTATCGTAATGACATGCAAAAATACTAACATCTAAGACGAGTATCGAGGTTCTGATGAGCAAATTTTAAATGCTGCATAACCGAAGGGCTACAATTTGTGTTATACTTCAATTTCCCCTTTCAGGTAGGTAACGGCTTTGCCAGTTATCTTTACCCGATCGCCCAGAAACTCACATTGCAGCGCACCCTGTCGCTTTGAGAGCTGCCTGGCCTGCAGCACTTTTTTGCCTAACCTCTTGCTCCAGTAAGGTGTGAGCGTCGTATGGGCCGATCCTGTCACCGGATCCTCGGGAATGCCAACCTGCGGGCAGAAGAAGCGGGAGACAAAATCCACCGTATCGCCGGGGGCTGACACGATAACACCACGGGCCGGCACGGTGTTGAGCAAGGCAATATCCGGCTGAAAACCTTCTACCTCTGCCTGAGAAGCATACAGCAGCAGGTAATCGGTTTTGCCTTTATAGGCTTCCAGGGGAGCTTTGCCCAGCGCTGTCACCAGCGCATCCGGGGTTTCGGCAAAAGTTAGCTCATCCGCCGGAAAGTCCATCGTGAGGGCCTCTCCGTTTTTCTCGACCGTGAGGATGCCGCTGCGGCGCGAGTGGAAGCGGATCAGCTCGGAAGCATGGCCGCTGTAAGTGAAGAGCACGTAAGCTGCCGCCAGCGTGGCATGGCCGCACAGGTCCACCTCCACGGTCGGCGTAAACCACGTGATTTCGTATGCCTCCCCTTTCGGCACCACAAAAGCAGTTTCAGCCAGGTTGTTCTCGGCAGCAATCTTTTGCAGGACGTCATTATCCAGCCAGTTTTCCAGCAGGCATACGGCAGCAGGGTTTCCGCCAAACACCTTATCGGTAAACGCATCTACCTGGTAGAGTTGTATTTTCATGTCGCTTCGTGTATGAGTTAAACAAATTGCTATGCCTACTCCTGCAGCATAGAGGCCGTGTTGGGGGTAGAAAGCAGCTGGCCGAACACCTCCCAGCGCTTTTCAGGCTGATCGGCAGTACCGCCCTGCGCCTCTACATATTGCCGCACCAGCTCCTGCCCCAGGTTATAGTTGATCACATAGCTACGGTAGCGGTCTATGAAGCGGGTGCGCTGCAGGGCTTTTCCTTTTTCATAAAAGTTATACTTTACCAGCCAGTCGGCGGCCTCTTCCCGGGTAATCTCACCGTTCAGGTAGCGCCGTGCCGCCTCGTTGCCGGCAAAATTAAGCTTGTTAATTTTGGCCAGGATGCTGTAGTAACGCTCTGCCTCGGCCGGATTCAGGCCGGCCAGCGGGAAGAGCACCGCCTTCTCAAAATCAACGCGCTCGTGTGCCGGGAAAGCCACTTCTACGCCAAAGTTGGCGCTACCCTCGGCAATCAGTGACTGCGGGCTGAACAGCGGGTAGATCGCATACTCCTTCCAGCCCAGTTCATTGACCAGGTGCTGCTCGAGCAGCGTGTTGAACACGTGGTGCCCCGGGTATCCTTCGTGGCCTGCCAGGTCGATGGCGCGCTCTATGTAAATCGGAAAATCCGTGTTGATCTGGATCAGGCTATAGCCATTGCCCTGGAAATAGTTGTAGCCCGACCAGGGCTTATCCGTTACGAACTCTACTTTAAAGCTCTCGTTGGCAGGTAGCTGGTAATGCGCCTTGGTACGCTTCCGGGCCTCGGTGATGGACGCCTGGAAAACCGTGTCCAGCTTTTCTTTGGGTATCTCAAACTTTGCCTGGTAGGCGGCCCAGCGGTCGGCTATACTTCCTGTGCCCGGCAGGTCGGCGTCGATGGCGGCCAGCAGCGAGTCGAAGTAAGCCTGTGGGTAGTGCGGCGGCTCGGCGTCGTAGAGCAGTTTGGCCTCCTCGTCAAAATCATACTTTTCACCCTGCATCATCTCTACTTTCGTGATGGCGGCCCGCACCTGCTTTTGAAACATCAGCAGCCGGCGCTTCTCCAGTTCGGAAAGCGTATCAGTGGGCTGCGCCTGCAGGTTATCCTGAATCAGTTGAAACTCTGACAGCAGCGCATCGGCCGGCAGCGAGTCAGCAGGCGCTTCGGTGGGCTTCCATTCCTCGGGGCCATAATAGGCATCCACCACATCGCTGTCGTACTGCCCCAGCCGAAGCAGGGTCTTCACGTAGCGCTCAGCCAGCTCGTCCATCGGCAACACGTTCTGTTCGGTTTCTTCCGAAGCAGTGCAGGCCCAGCAGCAGGCGGCCAAAAGGAGCAAAAGTGCTTTTTTCATAGGAGGGTGATTTATAAAGTATGGGTTATGGGGCAATTTAAGGGTTTTAAATGAAGGGCTAGTGTGCAATAGTCTGAACGTAAGCAGACATTCTCTGGCACTAGCTGCAAGTCTTAATGCATAGTTGATAGCTAAAAGGCCTTACGCTCCTTTGATGTGCCATGCTATTTCTTTAAGGTGATTTGCTACCTCATGTATTGTGTCAATTAATGCTCCTTCTGCTGGAAGTACACCCGTTACTAATTCTTTAAATTTGCCATTGTATTCATTCCTCAGTTGTTTCCATGTTTTTTCAGGTTCATCAAAAATTAATGCTGTGGCAGGATGTTCTGATAGCCAGGCATTATTGTTCTTGTAGCCAATCATGTCATCCTGACCGACTTTTACTAGCATTTCACCAAACTCACTCTTCTGAAGAATCGCCGTAACTCGTCATCTTTCAGCATCTGGTGGATGTCGTATACATGACGGATTTTATTCCTTAAATCTGCTATTAGATCTTCTGATCTGGAAAACCTGACTAAGCTCATGATCTTCTCACACAATGTTCTCAGCTTACTCAATACCTGGACGGTAAATGGAGCCATGTTATACTTTTCGATCAGCTCTTCCTGTCCTTTGGCTTTCATCATTTCATAGATATAGGAGCTGACCGGCATTTCAGAGAATGGTTCAAAATTCCCTAACCAAGTAGCTTCCACGACTATGTGCTCCCTTACCTGCCCGAGGTTTCCATCAAAGATCCTATCGTATCGGTGAACAGTTTTCCGAATGTTTCCCCTCTTGTTGGTTAACCCTTCTACCTCTATTTCGGGAATCTCACTATCTACCACCTTACTGATTGCCCGAATTTTCCTTTTCAACTGGTTATCATTATCATCTGCATGACGCAGTACCACCATATTGATATCCTCCGAAAACCGCTCTATCAGCTTATGACATTTTGAAAGTGCAGTGCCACCTTTGAAAACTGCCTGACCGGCTATACTCGAATGAAATATTTCATATAATGCAAATGTTACCCAATAATCCTTCTCCACATAGACCTCCCGCATGTCAAGATACGCTGCCGTGGCAAGGATAGCATCCTGTAATAGTTCCTTGTTGCTGTGCAGGTTCATGTTAATATATATTCCAATTCGGTGCAGTTGGCAAAATTACTTCTTTGATTCCGAGTTTATAGGAGGTAAGTGGATTTAGACTATTTTTCAAAATCTCAGCGCTGTTCCTTTCCCCGGAAAACTCAAGTATAGCACCTAGCAACGCTTGTACTCTAGGCGGATATTGTAAAGCATACTGGACTGTCTTTGAGCGGTCATTATCCGTAAGTTTACTTACTTCATTCTTTAGTAAAATGATAGCCGATTTTCTGTCCAAATCAGGTATGGTCTTAAAATCCTTGAGTGCATCTAATATTTCAAGCAGGTAGTAGTTCTCGTTGTTAACATCTACATAACTTTTGACCGGCTTTACCTGAATTTTCCCAATTTTGGTTGTCACACGTTTTGCTTTGCTGGCCACTTTAATGGCTTGAGGAACCTGCGTTGTCAGCCCCATACGATTGTATAATGATCCTCCGGTAATGTATGCAATGCGTTTTTTACCCTGGAATAGATATGGTTTCAGTAATTCTTCTTCCCTTGGCCTCAGTTCACCGAATACAGATTGTTTGGGTTTGTAGAATACTCCGGTAGTTAATCTCTTGATGACACCCTTCTTGATAAACCTTTCAATAGCTTTGGCAGCGGCATTATATTTTCCCCGGTCAATACCAAGCTGCTGGTATTTAAACGTGGTTCCTTCCTGTAACTTGTTGATCTCGTATTCTATTTTCGCTGTTATGTTCATTGATTAACAACACATTACTTCACAGAAGCAAAGATAATACTGCACAGCTATTTGTCAAGTATTTTGCGCAAAATACTTGACATGCAAAAACGTCCTATCCTTAAAATGTTGGCAGGAAGCCCCCACCTTACTAAGTTGAGCTTTCCTGTAAAAGAAGAATCAAAGGCTATATACATTATACTTTAAGGCTATTCCACAGGCCGTCCATACTTATCTTTCTTTGTAAAGGCGGCCTCATTGAAATTTACATCGAAGAAGTTGAAGCCAATGTTAATGGTAAAAGGCTCCTGCCCTTGCAGATAGAAAGTATAGAATTGCCCGTCTGTTTCTATGGATTTAATATGTTCTTTGTCGGCATACTTCTTTGCTCCGCGAGGAACCCACAAGTAGTTTTCTCTAAAGTGCATGCTGAACCTGGGCTTATACTTTCCTAAACTTCTTTGCCCCTGGCGCAGGTAGTTCCACAAAAGAAACCCCTCCGACTGTGTCAGTTCCAGCGTTTTATCTCCCTTGGCAAAGGTCAGAAAGTGATGTTTTAAGTAAACTGGCAACTCCTCTTCCTTAAGCTTATTGAGATTTATACTTTGATAGAGGTAGCGCAGAGGTACATGTGCCCATATTAACTCCACAGGACCTGCATTCCCATAATCACTGACGGTCTTGAAGATCTTCCCATCTTTTAGAAAGGTCACGGAAACTTTTTCCAGATCAGTTGCCGCTTCAGAGAACTCTGCAGAAATCGTATCTATACCGGCCTTTCGGTAGTTATCCTGCAACTGTTTGTATACATCCTGGGTGATCGTGCCGGTATAAAACCCTTCGCTTGTAGTAAATTCCTCACCAAAGAAAACGACCTGCCCATCGGCCGTGATAAGGGTATTGGAGATAGGGCATGTGCCGAAACAGCCTGAAGTTGACAGCACAATAGCATCGAGGGTTGGTGCTTCCTTTAGATTGTATTTGACTCTCCTATAGTTATTAACTCCCCGTTTCTCTTTAAATGATAAGGTATCTTTGGTTAGCCGTGCAATAGGAAAATGAGCCCAAACTGAGTCATAAGGCATGAATATCAGAAGCGAATCACCAGCGATTTTATATTTTGTTTTGCTTCCCAGGAAATAGAATTGCCTATTATCCCATTCATCTTCGCCAACTACAGTTCTTCTGTAGTACCCTTGCTTTGAATCCACCTCACCATTGGGATAAAAGGAATACCCTCTTTCAATTAAGATGCTACGAAATGGATTACGATCATAAGACTCTACATTTTCTGTGTTGCTCACAAAACCAGCCGGCACCCAATCCCCAATCAGCTGCTCCTGCAACTGCCTCTCCTGCGCTGTTGGCTCCTCCTTTTTGGCATGGCAGGCCATTATCAGGAAAGGCAAGAAGTATAAAAGGAAGTTTTTCACAAGTATGCAGAGGCTTTGTTTTTAAAGCAAAAGTGTAGTCACAAGCGGACGCTTGCGCCATGAGTGCCAGAAGTTACGGACAAGTATTAAACTTATACCTAACTACACATCCACCGAATCATACACAATCACCTTCGACCACAGGTGCGAGTAGTTCTCCACAAACTTCAGGTGAATAGGGTGCTTCTGGTATACTTCCTGCTCGTCCAGGTTATCAAAAAACAGCAGCCACGACACCGCATAGCCCCGCTCGATCACATCGCGGTTGGTGCTGGCCGGTTGCCCGATGCGCGCCAGGCGTATCTCCTTTATCTTCTTCAGGGTTTGCAGTCCTTCAATCAGTTTGGCTTTGTCTGCTTCGGAGTCCGGGTTGTGGAGCCAAAAGTATACATGGTGCACAAAATTGCCTTTCGGCTTTTTAAAGGCACTGCCCAGCAAAGGCAAGGCAGCCAGCGCACCGGCAACCGACAGTATAGTACCTGCCCCAAGGAAGGATCTTCTGGATTGTTTTTTCATATCGCTTTATCTTAATGGCTACTTATTCTACCGTTTATAATTGTCCCTAGCCACGGCCTTACCACGCAAGTAAAGCTGGCCCGGAGCCTATGGGTTCAGGGTATGGCTAAAACCTTGCTACGCTTACCTAATAGCTGCGTACCTACTAAAGCATAAATACAAGTACGATGAGCATGCAAAACCCACACACCTATCTGCTTCCCCCGCACGGCAACATCCCCAATAACCAGCAGCTACCGGTGCTGGTATACCCGCAGGCATTGCAGGCCAGCGATAACTTGACCAGCGCTTTTAAAGACGCTTTTGCCCGAAACAACTGGCGCGGCAGCTGGGTAAACGGTGTTTTTTCCTATCATCACTACCACAGCCACTCGCACGAAGCACTTGGCGTGGCAGCCGGTTCAGCCATACTTATGCTGGGTGGACCGGGCGGCATGACCTGCCAAGTAAACGCTGGCGACCTGCTGGTACTACCCGCGGGCACCGGCCACTGCCTGCAAGCAGCCTCTTCCGGCTTTAAAGTGGTGGGCGCCTACCCGGCAGGCCAGGAAGCCTATGACATCTGCACCGAAGCCGACGATGTGGAAGCCAAGCGCAGTAACATTGCCCGCGTGCCCATGCCTAAAACCGACCCGGTGGCCGGAAAAGACGGGCCGCTGTTGCAGCACTGGGACCAGGCTTAATACATCGCGGGCTGTCCCTTTTTCGGGAGCGATGCCCGGATAAACTCGCGCAGATCTTCGTTGCCTTTTACCAGATCCTCTTTTCGCAAATACATCATGTGCCCGCTGCGGTACCCTTTCCAGTTCAGGCGGTCTTTCAACCTGCCGCTTGGGTCCAGCTGCCACATGCTATACTTGGCATTAAAGTAATCGCAGGCGCCGTCGTAGTAGCCGGACTGGATCATAACGTGCAGGTAAGGATTCTGGGCCATGGCCTGGCGCAGGTTTTCACCCGTATGGTCGTTGTCGCTGTTCCACGGATGCACCGGGCCGAACATGTTATACTTCACATCAGTCTTATACTTTAGCTCATCGCGCAGGTACATGTTGATGGCAGGCGTAAAGGCATGCAGCCATGCGGTAAGCTCCGCGTTAAAATCAGGGCGCACCCCAGCCGCTTGCCTATCGATGCCTTTATAGCGTGAGTCGAGCCGGCCCACGGTATACCCTTGCTGGCGCAGCAGCTCTTTCCAAAAGAAATTAAGAGGCACATCGAGGTTGTGCTGCAGCACACTCTCTTCCGAGATGCCGGCATAGCGCGCCATGGTAGCTGCCACCTGTTTTTTCTGCGCCTCCTCTATAAAGCCACCCTTCGACATGGCCGGGATCAGCTCGTTTAGGGTAAAGGCCTCTACCTCGGGCAATACGTCCGCCAGGTCTTTCTGCTGCAGGTCCGCTGGCAGCTGCTGGTGGTACCAGGCCGTGGCCGCATAGTATGGCAGGCGCAGGGCTGCCTCCACCGGGCCGCTCCTGTCGATGCCCAGGTCTGTGGGCGACACCAGCACCACCCCGTTCAGGTACATCCATTGGGCATTCTGCAGCTCCAGCGCCAGCCCTGACACGCGGGTCGTGCCGTAGCTCTCCCCGATCAGGTACTTTGGTGAGGCCCAGCGGCCTTTGCGCGTCACAAAGGTGTTAAGCCACTCGGCCAAGTACTTCACGTCGGCATTCACACCAAAAAACGTTTCCTTTAGCTTGTCTTTGTCCACCCCGTCGGCCATGCGCGAGTAGCCTGTGTTCACAGGGTTCACAAACACAATATCTGCTATGTCCAGGATGGACTCGGGGTTTTCGCGGTAGCCGTAGGGCTGCACGGGATAGCCCTCCTCGTCGATATTGAGCAGGCGCGGACCGGTATAGGCAATATGCATCCATACCGAGGCAGACCCAGGGCCGCCGTTAAAAGAGATAACGAGCGGGCGCGAAGCACGGTCTTTTACATCAGATCGTTCATAATACGTATAGAAAAGTCCGGCGATTACCTTGCCGTCTTCATCCCAGACCGGCTGCGTGCCCGTGGTGGCTGCGTAAGGCACCCGCTGCCCTTTAATCGTTACCTGGTGTTTGGTCGTGACCGTGGAGTCAGGGGCAAGGGTGCGGCGCTGTGCCGCGGCTGGAAGCACTACGATGGCTAGAAACAGGCACAAGGCCAGGAGCTTTCTCATTTTCAAAAGGGGTATACTATAGACGCAAAAAATATCTGCCTTGCCAGAAAAGGCAGCCAGAAGCTACAATATAGCAAAAATAGGATAAATGCCCGTGTAATTTAATGCAGTTGAAGGCGGGGCGTAGCACCCGCTGTCATGCTCCTGCCTCTGCCAGCCTTCCATGAGTCCTTCGCCACACAATTGATTATTTCCAAAACATTTAACAACTTCCTTCCAAATTATAAACGAGCTTCCTTTCAAACACAGATGCTAACACTCCAAAACTTCGAGCAACAGGTGAACCCGACTATTCTGGAACGGGGAAAACAGTATTACAAGCAACTGGCGGTAATCTGGTTAGAGGAAAGTGAAGAAAACGTTTGGGAAGCGGAAGTTGAAGGCACTGAGCCGTATGAAGTATCCGTCACCTTGGCAGATAGCGGGGAGATTACTTCTTTTGCCTGTAACTGCCCCTATGACGGGGACATGTGCAAGCACATCGTAGCCGTACTGCTTACCCTGCAGGATACCTTCAGGAAGAAAGAAAAAAAAGGCAGCAAAACACGGCAGAAGAAGGTTAAAAACGATAGCATGGAGCATCTCCTGCAGGCTACCACGTTAGAGGAGCTGCAGCATTTCCTGCGCCATTATGCTGCCATACACAAAGATTTTAAAACCGATTTTGAGCTGCACTTTGCCGACAAGGATGACCGGATAGACGTGGCTGAAAAGTATAAAGAGCTATTTAAAAAACTCCTCCGAAAATACAGCGACAGGGGCTATATCGACTACCGGACATCCTTTCGCTTCACCAATGAGATGGACCAGCAGCTGGGGCACGCCCAGGACCTGGTAACCAGGCATAATTTCCGGGATGCCTTTGCCTTGGCCACAGCCGCCCTGGAGGTTATGATGGAGGCCGTACAGTACAGCGACGATTCTGCCGGCAACATTGGCTCGACGCTTTACAGCATCGGGGAGCTTTTGGACCAAATCGCCCACGCCGGGCGGGCGGCCCTCGAACTCAAGGAGCAGCTGCTTGCCTACCTGGAGAAGGCGCTGAAAGATCGCGTCTACTTTGAATTTGGCGACATTGGCTATATGCTGTTTGACATATACCACGACCTGGCTTTGCAGCTAAGCAAAACTGACACCTACCTGCACTTTATTGACACCCTGATTGCCGGGAGCGCCGGGCCCTATAACGACTATGACAAAGAGTTCTTCCTGCAACACAAGATGGCGTTTTTAGAGGCGATCGGCAGGAAGCAGGAAGCGGCTGACCTGATCTGGGAAAACATCGATGTAGTGGGGATCCGGCAGAGCCAGGTAGCCAAAGCCCTTCAGAACAAAGACTATGAAGCGGCCAAAAGCCTGATAAAGGAAGGCATCAGGGTAGCCGAAAGCAAAGATCACCCGGGCACCGTACATCAATGGGAAACGCAGCTCCTGGAACTGGCCGTACTGGAGAAAGACATTCCGACGATACGCCTCTACACCCGGCAATTTGCCTTCTCAAACTGGTTCCACAGGGACTATTACAAGCAATGGAAAGCTACGTATCCGGCAGAAGAATGGCAGGCTGTGATAGAGAATTACATCCAGGAAACGATAGAAGAAATTACCCGAAACTGGAAAAAGCAAAAGAACAACTACTGGCGCCCGGACTATCCGCCCTTACTGGAAAAGCTGGCGCCAATTTATACACAAGAGCAGTACTGGGACAGGCTACTGGAGCTGGTGCAAAAGGAGAACAAGCTGGGAACAACCTTAGGCTACCACGCCTATTTAGCCAAGCGCTTCCCTACCGAGTACCTGGCCTTATACCTGCCAGCCTTTGAGCAGTATGGGCAGGAGGCAAACGGGCGCAGCGAGTACGCCACCTTGGCGCGCTATATGAAAAAAGCAATGCAGGATATCCCCCAGGGGAAGGAGCAAATCCAGCATATTGCCCGCAGCCTGATGGCACAGTTCCCACGTCGGCCTGCTATGCAAGAGGAGTTGCGCAAAGTATTATAGCGGGCGCCTGCCTTGCCCTGGATACCCTCTGAGAGCTTGTTGGCAGATGAGGAAACAAAACCGCGCCCATTGTTGCAGTTGTGGAGATGCAGGTTTCCGCATTGGATGTGGCACACCAGCTAAAACAAATCAGCACGTACAGGATATACAACAAGCACCGCAACTACCTGAAAAAGCACTTCTGGAAAGAAAATACACTGGGGTCTGATGGCTACTTCGTCTGTTCAACGGGTAAGGCAAGCACCGAAACGATCCAAAAGTACAGTGAAGAACAGGGCAAACCTGAGCGTGGTAGTGTTCGCTTACATCCCATACCCTAAAGGGATAGGGGTTTTACACTCAAAATGATAAAAAAAGGAGCTGCTATACGCGCTGTTGATTGGTTCTTGCAGTAACGCCCAGGGTAATTGTGCAACATGCTGTTGCGTAAATATAAATCCAAAACAAGTAGGAGAAATTTGCCGGCTCCCACGAAGCGGCAAAGCGTGCCGGCATGATCTACTCCTTCCTGGCCATCTGCAAGAAGCATGAGGTCAATCCGTACCAGTGGCTCAGGCACACCCTGGAGAACACCATGTCCATCAACCACAAAAATCTAAAAGACCTCTACCCGCAGAACTTCAAGGAAAAATCAAACCTGTAGTTCATAGGGCGGATACCTTGTACCGGGCCAATTGCTTGTATTCATACAGTGAGTGTGACCAGTGCTATTGTTGCTACTGCCCTTATGTGGCATAAATTTGCCATCTTTGTATAAAGCTACACCATGGGAGAATATACAACTGCGGCAGATGATAACCTATTGGGCATAAGCGACAAGGCACAGCTCAATGAACTGGAGGCGAAAGGGGTCCTGAGGGCAGAAGAGTTTATGCTAGACCTGGACTTTCCAGTCAAAATCTCCACCAGCCTCATTTTAGATATCCACAGAACTGCATTCGGTGAAATTTATGAGTGGGCGGGAAAGTGGCGGAATAAGGATCTTCAGGTAGGATTCTATACGCCACCAAAATTCTTTGATGTCCCCCGCCTAATGTCAGAATTTATCTATGACCTCAATTACCGGTTACAGAACCTAAATAGCAATGACACAAATGCATTGGTGAAAGAGCTGGCCTGGGCCCATCACAGGACGGTGCACATACACCCGTTTGTGAACGGAAATGGCCGCTCGGCGCGTCTGATCACAGACCTACTGGCCTACATGCATGGCTATCAGAGTGTGGAGCTGTACCAACGGGAAGGGGACGGGAGAAAAAAATATCTGCAAGCCGTGAAGCTTGCAGATACATATGATTTCTCAGAATTGGAGCAGATGATTAGGGCGCAGCTTAAGCCTTTGTAAGCTGCCTCTCCTGCTTCACCTCAGTGTATAGCTTCTCCAGGCGGTCCTTGCTCACGCCTTGATTCTCCAGCATCATAGAGCCGTGCACCGACTTTACTACCATCGAGCGCACGAATGCCTCATCCTTCAGCTTTGGGTAACGGTCTCTTAGTTTCATGGTCTTTCCTTTAATAAAGTGATCATAGCGAATGCTGCTACAACTCAAATAGTTGTCATCAATGACGTTAGCAAAGATAGTTATTTGTACACTACAAGCAATACCAGTACCAATAATAACAACAACGATCATACATACGATAATTCCCATTCAAAAGATAGAGCTAAAGAATGTAGTACTCCCCCTTTGCAGGAACACTGGTTATTACTGCTAAGTTGATTTCCTTTCCTTTTTCCCTTTTTCCACTGCTTTTACAGCCGGGGATTAGGTTTTGAGTCAAAGCTTCCGACCAGGGGGAGGAATTTACTCTTTATTGATCAAGGAAAAGACGTGCTAACCATGGCACCGGCATAAAAGGCTCCGGCCACCATTCCCTATTGGCCTCCTTCCATCTCAAAAGCGGTGCAGGAGGGGGTAGTCTGCGAAATGCCAGTCTATTTGCGCGGGCGCCCCTATTCCCATTATCAGGATTTCTTCCGCAGCAGGATACAGCCGATTTTCTCCGGATGGTCCTGCACCAGGTCTGTTTTTCGGGCGCGGCGCAGCATCCACAGCACCAGCAGATCGCCGGAGGCTGCCAGCGAGAAGATCAGCCCAAAGAGGAAAAGCAGCAGCTGACCGGTAGCCAGGCCTGCCAGCGCCGGCAGCAGACCCATCACCAAACCGGGCATCATGCCGCCCAGCAGGTATGGCCGCAGCGGCAGCACCTCGCCACAGTGGCAATAGGGCGTCAGGTAGCGCCAGTGCACCCCATACGTGATGGACTTCAGCCCCTGCTGGCAGAAAACAGCCCATGTAAGCCCATGCAGCAGCTCGTGCACCACCGCTCCGGCCACAAATACCAGCAGCATCAGGAAGGGATAAAACAACGTATACACCCCGTGCGTCAGCACAAAGCGCTCCACAGCCGTGAAACTGAGTTGCCCCGGCCAGAGCAGGGTGTAGGGTACCAGGTAGAGCAAGAGCATGGGCAGCATAAACTTCAGCGCCTGCGCATTTGCCTGGGCTGCCGTCAGGGTCACCTCCGTTTTAGTATACTGCCCGCGCTGCATGTTAGCTATTGGGGGAAATGAGCGCCTGCAGGTCGCTAAAACGATTGATTTCCGGCACCTTTGCCTGCACCTTACCAAAGCCATACCTGGCCAGTATAAAAGGCACGCTGGCCTGCTGGCTGGCCTCATAGTCACCTTGCGTATCGCCAATGTACACGGGCTGCTGCAGGTCGTGGCGCTGCACAATGCTTCGGATGTTCTCGCCCTTGGGCAGACGTTGGTCGCCGTAGCAGGCGATGTCGGTAAAGTAATTTTGCAGGTCGTAAAACTGCAGAAAGGTCTCAATGTAGCCGCTCTGGCAGTTGCTCACGATGAACAGGCGATACCTGGTCTGCAGTACCTCCAGGGTTTCCTGCAGCCCCTCGTAGAGTTCCCCGCCCTTTTCCTGCAGGTAGGCCAGTTCCAGCTTGGCGGCCCTTTGCTGCAGTTGCTGGCGCTCCTCGGTGCCCAGCCCCGGAAAAAGCTTATCATAAATCGCATCGTAGGGCATGCCTGCAATGTTTCTAATGTCCTGCTGGCTTAAGGTGAGGTTTAGGAAATCGAACTGCCCGATGGCTGTATTCCAGGCATCGGCGATGGTTTGGGTGGAATCCCACAGGGTGCCGTCCAGGTCAAAGATCAGCCCGTCGTAAGAAGTTGGTAGCATGGGTAAGTTTGTCGGTACAGCCGCAAAGGTACACCTTTCCCCGACTAGCCCCAACTTAGAGGGAGACGCGGCTACTCCAGGGCGTTGTAGTAGTTGATGATGGCCATGAGTTGGTGGGGTTTCTCAAAGCTCAGGTTTCGCTCCCGCACAAACTTTTTCACCTGCCTGGCTTTATCGCCAAACAGCCGGTAGAGGTCCTTGCGCACATTCCGCAAAGTAGCCACCTCGCCGTTAGGCAGCAGCACATAGTACAGAGGCTTGATCAGATTAGCCCACTCGCTGCCCGGGATGTAGTACTCGGACAGCGAGGTGCTGTTCTGCACAAACAGCGGCTCATTGCCCGAAGCGTCTTTTTGCATGTAGGACTCGCGCATCATCAGCCCGTAAGGGCCCTGGGTGAGCTCCTCAAAGAAAGTAGGCTTCTTAAAGCTCGTGTAGCCGCGCCCCATGTTCCAGGGCAGCGAGCGGAAGGTGTAGGGCCTGCCGCTCGGCTCTTCCCGTGCCACGAAGTATTGCACATTTACAGGAGAAAAGCTGCTCTTGGTCCCGTCCTTGTTCAGCACGCTCACCACCTCCTGTGACCGGTAAAAGGTCAGGGGGCCATAAATCGTATCGCCGGAAAGGAGTACAACTTTACCCGATGGCCATTCCTGCACATCGATACTGGGGCGGTACTGCGCCAGGGCGGCAGCCGGCCAGATGCCCAGCAAAAACAGCGGCAGCAAGTGCCAGCGTATGTTGACGATATAATTTTTCATAGTTTTAACGAAACATTTGAGTACAACTTATTCCACTTCACACTGCACCAACCCCTCTTTAAATACTCATAGTCAGCGCCTTACATATTTTGTATGATTTCCAGCCGGAAAAGTTTTATGCTTGGCTAAACTTCTGCCCCCTCAAACTAAAAAAACCTGCACAGGTCGCGCGAAGCTTCCCATGCAGGTTTTAAAATCAAGTATAAACGTATACTTATTTGTTGATTGTCAAGTCTTTCAGAATCATGTGACCGAGCTTGTCGCGCTTGGTTGTCAGGTACTTCTGGTTGTGCTCATTGGGCGCCACCTCTATCGGCACGCGCTCCACTACCTCCAGGCCATAGCCCATCAGGCCGGTGCGCTTACGGGGGTTGTTGGAAATGAGCCGCATCTTGGTTACCCCCAGGTCACGCAGGATCTGGGCGCCTACGCCGTAATCCCGCTCATCCATGCCAAAACCCAGCTCCAGGTTCGCCTCCACCGTATCCAGCCCCTGCTCCTGCAGTTTGTAGGCCTTCAACTTGTTGAGCAGGCCAATACCACGGCCCTCCTGGTTCATGTACACCACCACGCCTTTGCCTTCGCGCTCGATCATGCGCATGGCCTCGTGCAGTTGCGGGCCGCAGTCGCAGCGGCAGGAGCCGAAAATATCACCTGTCACGCAGGAGGAGTGCACGCGCACCATCACCGGCTCTCCTTCCTCCCAGGTGCCTTTTACCAGGGCCAGGTGCTTGGCGCCGTTGCTGCGCTGGGTGAAGGCATACAGGTCAAACACGCCGTAGTCCGTGGGCAGCTGCACCACAATTTCCCGGTCAATCAGGCTTTCTTTCTGCAGGCGGTAGGCAATCAGGTCCTTGATGGAGATCAGTTTCAAATCAAAACGCTCGGCTACCTTCACCAAATCCGGCAGGCGGGCCATGGTGCCGTCCTCGTTCATGATCTCCACCAGCACACCTGCCGGCGCCAAACCAGCCAAGCGCGCCAGATCCACGGAGGCTTCGGTATGACCGGCACGACGCAGGACACCCTCTTTCTTGGCCTTGAGCGGGAAAATATGCCCCGGCTTGCCCAGTGCATGCGGGTCTGTTTCAGGGTCTACCAGCGCATAGATCGTTTTAGCACGGTCAGAAGCAGAGATGCCGGTCGTGCAGCCATGTCCGATCAGGTCTACTGACACGGTAAAGGGCGTGGCGTGCAGGGCCGTGTTACGGCCCACCATCAGCTCCAGTCCCAGCTCCTCGCAGCGCTCCTCGGTCAGGGGAGCGCAGATCAGGCCGCGCCCGTGCGTGGCCATGAAGTTGACGATCTCGGGCGTGATTTTTTCGGCGGCGCACACAAAGTCGCCCTCGTTCTCGCGGTCGTCATCGTCCACCACAATCACGACCTTGCCTTGGCGTATGTCTTCGATGGCAGCCTCGATGCTGTCCAGCGGCCGGATATCACCAGTTGTATTGGTTTCCATACATTTTACTTTATGCCCGCCTGCCTAGGGCAGCAGGGCTAGTTGATCTTTTGTAAAGCGGCACAAAATTAGAAAGATTATACCGCAATCCCCTTATTTTATTGCATAACAGTTTTGGAAGGAGATTAGTTGAGGCAGGCAGGGATTTCAGGCAGCCGCCCCGTGCCAGGCCCCCTCCCTCTCGCTGCAGCGGCTTAAAGCGCGGGATGTTTAGAACACCACGATCCCGAGCATGTCCCCAATCTGCTTGTGCAGCTTTTTGAGGTTCATCACCGCCACCAGGCGATTGAGCTGCTCCTGCGGGTCGGTCACGATCTTGAGCTTGAGCGCCTCCTCGTCAATCATCAGCTTCAGGTACACGAACTTGAGGCGCAGCACGGCGCGCTCGGTTCCGTAGGGCAGCATGTCTGTTTCATGGGGAACAAAGATCTGGTGCGTGGCCCAGTTGGGACTGAGCTCGTAGGGGTCCGACAACAAATGGATGGCCTCGGTGCGGATGGCCTCGTCGGGATAATTGATAAAATCGTCTGCCACGGGCACCACCCCCTGGTTAAGCTTCTCAGTAACCAGCGCCACGAAGCGGGCGTACAGCGGCGAGCGGAACTCAATGTCTTCCAGCTGCTCAAGCATGTATTGGCAGGTGGTCAGGCCCTCGTCCAGCACGCGGTCCGGGTAGTTGAGCAGCATGCGCACGATCTCCCGCTCATAGCGCTGCAGCACGTCGGCATCCGAAGCGGGGGCTTCCTCCTCCTCTTCCGGCATCAGCGGCGCATATTCCGGCTCCGGGCTGCCGGACTTGAACTGCTGCTGTCGCCCCTGCAGGTGCATTTTATTGTACTCCGATATCAGTACCTGCTCATCGATATCGAAAATCAGGCTGCAGCTGCGGAAGAACACCGTGCGCTTGATAGCGTCCGGGATTTTGGCAATCGAGGCCACCACTTCTTTGATCGCCTCTGCCTTTTTGACCGGGTTTCCCGCCGCCTCCTTGGCGTAAAGGCTGGTTTTAAAGGATATAAAATCCTGCGCGTGCTCCTTCAGGTAAGTTTTAAAGGCCGTGTCGCCTACCTTCTGGATATAGGAGTCCGGGTCCTCCCCTTCCGGAAAGGTGACCACGTTCACGTTCAGGCCCAGCTCCAGGATGAGGTCGATGCCGCGCAGGGAGGCTTTGATGCCTGCCGCATCGCCGTCGTAAAGCACGGTGATGTTCTGGGTATAGCGCGAGATGAGCTTGATCTGCCCTTCGGTGAGCGAAGTGCCCGACGAGGCAACCACGTTCTCGATGCCGCCCTGGAAGAGCGAGAGCACGTCCAGGTAACCCTCCACCATATAGCACATGTCCTGCAGGCGCATCGCCTGCTTGGCCTGGAACAAGCCGTAGAGCACATGGCTTTTGTGGTATATGTCAGACTCCGGGGAGTTGAGGTACTTGGGGCTTTTCTTGTCGTTGGACTTCAGCGTTCGGGCACCAAAGCCCACCACGCGACCCGATATGTTGTGGATCGGGAACATCACGCGGCCCCGGAAGCGGTCATACTTCTTGCCCTCTTCCTTCACAATCGTCAGGCCGGTAGCCTCCAGGTACTGCTGCTTGTACCCTGCCTTCAGGGCCGTGTCGGTCAGGTCTGTCCACTCATCCAGACTATAGCCCAGCTCAAATTTCTTGATTGTATTGGCGCTGAGGCCCCGCTGCTTTAAGTAGGATTGGCCGATACTCCCCTGCTCATGGTGGTGCAGGCGCTGCACGTAATGCTTGGCGGCAAAGTCCGACACGATAAACAGGCTGTCGCGCTCGCTCTGCTCCCGGGCATACTCCGGGTCGTGCTGCTCTTCAGGTATCTCGATGCCATACTTCTTGGCCAAATACTTGATCGCCTCAGGAAAGCCCGTGCCCTCAATGTCCATGATGAACTGCACCGAGTTACCCGCCTTTCCGCAGCCAAAGCACTTGTAAATGCCCTTGGCCGGTGAAACAGAGAAAGAAGGCGACTTCTCGTGGTGGAAAGGGCAACAGGCCCACATGTTCTGCCCCTTTTTCTTCAGCGACACAAAATCGCCCACAACCTCTGTGATATCGGCTTGGGCAATGACCTGGTCAACGATTTCTTTTGGGATAAGGGACATGGGCAAAACAAGGAAAGCGGATGACAAAGATACGGGTTCAGGCTGAATAACAAAGGCTCCGGGCTTAGGTACCGACATGCTTCCTTTTTGGAAATATCAAAGACAGGCGCCTTGAGCTGCCCATAGCCGTTGCCATCGGGGTCGGCATCAACTCCGGTCAGGCATTCCCCGACCTAATCGCCCCCGGTGGAAGTACCTGCGCTCATCCCATTGGGGAACGTAACCTTCTGGTTCAGGAAAAAAGGGTACCCCAACGGAAAAGTACCGGCACTGCATCAGGTGTGCGTTGGTCGTGTCCCGATCAGCCCCACTTCTTTTACTAGGTCTAGAAGGAAACCTGCAGCAGCGTCCTGTCTTATTCATCCTATTGCCGGAACTGCAGTGGAGCTCCTGAATGTAGGCACTCTCAAACTTTTTTTGGCAGCGGGGTGCTTAGTCTGGCAGTAACTCACAAAGGCATGCTGCCCCCATGCTCCAGTCCCCCAAGGGGGTTTGCCATGGCGTCTTCACTTATGGCTTTTGGACCTGTTCGCTGCCTTGCTCCAGATGGTTTTAAGTCAGTGGACGTATTTCCTTTAATGGGCGACAGCATGATGGGCAGCTTCACGGAAAGTCCTGTTTGGCTGTTATGGAAAAGCCTGTGTCTGCCTTCTTCAAAAAAGCCGCCCTACGCCAGCGTATGGGGAAGAGAGGCGGGTATTTGCCATCCCCCTGTATATGCACAGAGGAAGGCTTGCGCTTCTCGGGCGGTGCCAGGTGTATGCGAATGCAAGGCGGTGGGCCGGGGATGCTTTGGCTTTGTGCGGATGCAAAGCGCTTACCGGCAGCCCAGGGGGGCGCCTAGCACACACCATAGGCGGGACAGAACGCATTTGGGTAGCATTTGGCCACCCCGAATACAGGTCAGCGACAAAGGTAAGCGCCTGCGCCTGCCTTCATCTTGGGACAAGCGCTAAAAAATAATAGAACCTTTCTTGTCTTAGCCTAAACTTTGCCGGCTGAATTTGTTATCTTAATTTCTTTAAGCAGACCTGACTTCCATCAAGGCGTACAGGTCTTATCCTGCTTTTACAATATAGGGCTGGAAACAGAGTCCTGTCCTGGGACAAAAGAACCAAACCATAACTAATGGGATCTTATTATGAAGACATTAGAGCCAGCCGGAAATAACTCCAACCGCTTTTTTCTCTCCATCCTGGAAAATAGCACAGACTTGATTTCTATTATTGACCCGGACGGAAACTACCGCTTTGTCACCGGTGCGGTCATGCCGCTGCTGGGCTACATGCCCGAGGAAATAGTCGGGACAGATGCCTTTGGTTACATCCACCCTGATGATCAGGTTATCCTTGCAGCCTTCCTCAAGACAGCTGTACAGCACCGGGTTTCACTTTTGCCTCCGTTCCGGCATAGGGTTAAAGACGGCACTTACCAGTGGATAGAATGCAGTGTCGTAAACATGGTGTCCAATGCCGAGATCCAGGGCTATGTCACCAATTCCCGGATCATCACCCAGCAGGTGCAGGAGGCAGAGAAGAAAAAAAAGAGTCAGGCCCATTATGAGTCCTTGTTTTATAACCATCCGGACGCTGTGTTCGAGCTGAACCGGGAAGGGGTATTCATCCGGGTAAACAAATCCGTTGCAAAAGTTTTGGAATACCCCGAGGATGAGATAATCGGGTCCCATTTCGGCCGGTTTGTCCACCAGGACTTTATGCCCGCCGCTACAAATGCCTTTGTCAACACCTTGCAGGGGAAACCTGGGTATCTGGAGCTAAGCATTGTGCGCGGAAGCGGGCAGGTCGGCCTGCTCGGCATCACCGTGTTCCCGGTCGTCATCGCCGATGAAGTCGTTAGCCTGCAGGGAATCGGCAAGGACATTACCCTCCAGAGGAGAATGGAGGAATCTCACCACGAGCAGTCTGAAATCCTCCACAGTATCATGGAGCGTATTGCAGAATCATTCTATTTCCTGGACCATGGCTGGCGCTATACCTATGTAAATGAATATTATGCTTCCTATATGGGCAAGCCCAAAGATGAACTTTTGGGCAAGGTCATCTGGGATTTATTTCCACAAGCCAGGGCCACCCGGTTTCACCAGGAGTGCCTGCGGATAGCCCAGACAGGTTTACCCGCCAGTTTCGAGGAAATGGTGCCTTACAGGGATAACTCCATTATTAACTTTCAGCTGTTCCCGACGGCAAGAGGCATCGCCGTGCATTTTGTCGATGTGACGGAGCGGCGTATGGAACAGGATAGGCTGGAAAAACTGGCACTGGTGGCCAGCAGCTCCACGACCAGCGTGATGATCAAAGATGCCCAAAGAAGGATAGAATGGGTAAACAATGCCTTTGAGCACGCCACGGGCTATACTTTACAAGACTGCTATGGGCAGATCAACCCCGAGTTCCTGGCGGGTCCGCAAACCGATGAGCGTACCGTAAAGCGCATGATCCGGAAAATGGAAGCCGGGAAGCCATTCCAGGGGGAAATACTCAGTTATACGAAGTACGGGCGCAAAATATGGTTTTTTATGCAGACGACCCCTGTTTTCGATTACCATGGGAAGGTTAGCAAGTTCGTCTCCATCCGCACTGACATTACCGAACGTAAAGAGCGGGAAGAAGAGCTGGTACAGGTCACGCGTGACCTGTACCACCAGAACCAGGACCTGAAACAGTTTAGCTACATGGTGTCACATAACCTGCGGGCACCCGCGGCCAATTTACTCGGGCTTTCCAACCTGCTGGGACTCGTGGAAAAGGACCCGCACCTGTTCCATCAGACCATGAAACGGGTGCAAGAGTCTGCAAACCAGCTCGACAATGTTATCCGGGACATGAACCAAATCCTCTCGGTGCGGGAGCGGGGCCCGGATCTTCTCAAGGAGGAAGTGGATGTACAGCTCCTGCTCGAGGAGCTGTTCGCCAGCTTACGCTTTTCTGCCCACGGCTTCAAATATGAGGTGGTAGCCGTGGGCACCGATCGCTTCAGGGTGTACGCCAACAGGGTATACCTGTATGAGGCGCTCAAAAACATCCTGTCCAACAGTATCAAATTCCGTAAGGACACCGTGCCCCTGTGGGTGCGAGTCAGGCTCACGAAAAACCATAAGAAAACGGAGCTCCAACTCCAGGACAACGGCATTGGCTTGGACGTAGCGGCAGTCAAGCATGACCTTTTTCGCCTGTATAAGAAGTTTCACAAAGGGTATGAGGGACGAGGACTGGGCCTGTTTCTGGCAAAGACATACCTGGATGCCATCGGCGGACATATTCGGCTGGAGGCGAAGGTAGGCAAAGGCACCCTGGTGACCATAAAATTTTCAGGCCAAGCAAGTGAAAGTGTATCCGACGGATGATGCCCAGGCATCTTTTTATCTGTCTCATATTGCCTCCGTCTTTTTCCTCAGAGCACCTGCACCAGCTTGCACAGTGCCGAGTTGGCCCAGGGCTTGGCCAGCACTTTTTACGAGAAACGTCAAAGAAAGCCCTTGCACCTGGGGCTTTAGCCGTGGGATGAATTTGACTTTCTTTTGAACCACTCCATGTGGTGAAAAAGAAACCACCGAATCTCGAAGGAACTGGTTCAAAACGCTAAATACACGAACAGAGCGATCGTGCTTGAAGACCTTTCAGGCATACGCAAAGGGACTAAGGTTAAGAAAGCGCAGCGAGCCAAGCGCAGTTCCTGGGGGTTCTACGAGCTTCGCTCGTTCCTCCACTACAAGGCAAAGAAGCAGGGTGTTTCCCTTATCCTTATCAATCCAGCCTACACGTCCAGAACGTGTTCAGAGTGTGGGTGCAGTGACAAGGCTAACAGGAAGAGCCAGTCTGATTTCGTTTGCAAGGACTGTGGGCACAGCGAGAACGCTGACTACAACGCAGCGAAAAACATAAGACATTTAGGGCTGTTGTCAACCCAGCCTATGGTTTCCGCAAGGGCAGTTGCCTAGGCCAGAAACAAGCCCACCTCATGCAGACGTGAGTAGTTGACCACATCCAGCGTTAAGTCGCAATAATACGTTGGCTCCTTGGGTTTCATCAGTCATGGCTGTGGATAGGGAAGGTAGGCACAAAAACGGCTGCTACCTACTGTCTACGAAAATAAATGCCAAGCGTCCAGCGGGACCTTGGCCTCTTCCGACGCTTGCCCCCGGGGCGTGCAGGACGGCGCCAGGTTGTTTTTCTATTATCGTGCCCTGACCACAATCCGCAGCCGCTCCCATACCCCTGCCTGGTCTCATAGCGGGTGCCTACTCCATCCCTTGCGCCATGGTCCTGCTGACAAAAAAACCGCCAACATGCAGCGTGCCTCGTTAGCCGCGCTTGCCCCCGGCCAGACCAGCCCCGTCCTGGGCAAAGAAACCAGCTGCTATCGTCCAATTCCCTGATTTTATTGAGGAATCCCATGTATTTTCCAGGAATACCTGCCTTTGGGTGGCCATGGCGGAACCCTGTCCAGGTGCAGGAAGTAAGCACAGGAGAATGTCCGATACCATACACCAGCTACAAGCGCTTATGATACGTGCAGCGGCCTCCCTGCTCGCCCTGCCTGCGCCACACTTTTACCGAAACTGCCATGATTCTGTTTGATAACAGCATTATCACCATAAGCTACGACCCTGTCACCGATCTGCTCGAGGCAGCTTACCCGGACCTGCATGCGTCCCACCTCTCCGAAATCACTTTTTACATGGATAAGCTGGTGGAAACAGTCAAGCACTATGATATCAAGCGGGTCTTGCTGAACTCCAGCTCCACGCACGTCTTCGTGAGCGGCCCGGCAAGCCAGCAGGTGGCCGCCTACCTGGCCGCGGGGCTGGCGCAGACCAGGGTCCGGCGCGTGGCCAGGGTCTCTTCCCCAAACGAAGCGGTAGAGGAGATAGCCCAGGCCAACCTGGAGTACATCCGCCAGGCTCTGTCCCTGCCCTTTGCCTTAAAGAGCTTCACTGACAGCAAGCAGGCCACCAAGTGGCTCTTGGAGGAGCCTTGAAAAAGGCTTAAACCGGCAGTGGCGACACCCCGCCTATTTAAACGGGCAAGCACACCGACAGCGCACGCCGGAGCCATGACAGGGCAGATGGATGTGCAGTAATTCCGAACCTGCCCTGCCAGGTTGCGTTACTCCACACAAAGCCCTGGCCTGCTGCTCGCCCCTTTTCAGGCATGACTGCAAAGCTTGTAGAGGTAATTGCTGCATAACCTTCAAACCGGAACCAAACCATGACTGCCGCATTTTTACATCAAAAAATTGCCTCCATCTTCATTGACCAGGTCAGAGAGTATGCCATCTTCGCCATGGACACCGAAGGAGTGATCACGACCTGGAACAAGGGCGCCGAGCGG
>NZ_VFRQ01000017.1 GCF_006385705.1 Pontibacter mangrovi
CTTGTCTTTATAGAAACTGTTCCCCTAGAAATTCGGCTATGCATGCACATAGTTATTATGCACCAAACATTGGGTATCCAATATCGATACTAGTAGATAAACGTCAACAAATGCTTACCTGCACTACATGCGAAACTACTGATTTTTACTTTCCCTACACCATCACCAACTCCTCCTTCATACTTTCCTTCCGTTTCCATGCCAGCACAATGGCCAGCACCACCAGCGCGCGCACAATGGTGAAGATCAACTCGCCGGTTGGCTCCAGGTTGGTGGGGTAGGCCATGTTGGCGAGCAGGTGCAGGAGGATAGCGCCAAGTATACTTCGGTTGGTGTTGTTGTATACCCAGGTGAAGATGAAGGAAAGCGTGATGAGTTGGAAAGACCAGGACCAGAACTGGTAACCGAAGCCTTTGGCGTGCTGCGACGTGCCCTCGATAAAGAACAGCGGCAGGTGCCACAGTATCCAGACAACGCCAAGTATAAAGCTGCCAACTGTGGGGCCATACTTTTGCTGCAGCGGGTCCAGCACGTAGCCGCGCCAGCCCAATTCCTCCGATACCGGCCCAGCCACAAGCATCACGAAGGCAAACAGAAGTATAGCCGAAGGCGAATCAAGGCCGCTGAACAGGCTGGCCACCGGCGGCTGCACGCCTCCGAAGAAAGTATACATGTAGTAGCCCAGCAGGTAGATAGCGGGCATGATCAGCAGGATAACCAGCCACCACACGATACCGACACGTTTCACGCTGAATACCCGGCTCCAGAAGTCACGTTTAGCGGCTGCGTTGCCGTAGCGCTGCACCAGGTAAATGGCCGAAAGCGAAGGCCCGAATGCACCGAGGATCAGCAGCGGCAACATCAGGTTCTCGGGGAGCGGCAGTGCCAGCATGGCGCCCCACACCAGCCACGAAAAGATAAAGCTCAGGGCAAAGAAGCCCCAGATAACGGAGAGGCTGGTTTCTTGTATGGCAGGTTTCTCCATAAAAGTCAGGTTGTGTTGTAAAAGTGATAGAGGAACATTAAAACACAATATAGTAAATATTGTATATACTTCCGCTGCAGCCGCTCTCAAAAACATTATACTCTTAAACAAAGTAGCTTATGGCTATGGAACATCATGTATCTATCTGGCCGGTGCTGGTGCTGGCAATCATTCACTTCTTCGGGACCAGGCTTCGGTTTTTGGCGGGCGTGCCGCGCAGCGTATGGCTTTCCATAGCTGGCGGCGTGTCGGTGGCGTATGTTTTTCTGCACTTGTTTCCGGAGCTAAGCGAGGGGCAGGAGCAGGTTTCTAAGCTTAACTGGGCAGAGAAGTTTTTGAGCCACCACGTGTACCTGATGGCGCTGATAGGGTTGGCCGTGTTTTATGGCCTGGAGCGGATTGTGGTAGAAGAAAAGTATAAGCAACGGAAAGAGGGTACGCAGGAGCCCCCTCATCAGCAGGGCGTTTTCTGGCTGCACATCGGCTCCTTTGCCATCTATAATGCCCTCATCGGGTATATTCTTTTTCAGCGGGAGGAGGGCTCTTTGCAGAACCTGATGTTATTCTCCATCGCCATGGCCCTGCACTTTATAGTAAACGATTTTGGCCTGCAGGAGCACCATCATGACAGTTACAGACGCATGGGCCGCTGGGTATTGGTGGCTGCGCTGGTGGCAGGCTGGGGCGTTGGGTATGTGGTAGAGCTGCCCGAGGCGCTGGTGGTGTTGGTGATGGCCTTCGTGGGCGGGGGCGTGATTATGAACGTGCTGAAGGAAGAACTGCCCGAGGAGCGCGAAAGCCGCTACTGGGCCTTCGCGCTCGGGGCAGGTTTGTATGCTACTTTACTGTTATCTCTGTAGGTGGGTGCAACTGGCCCTCGGTGCGTGCCACCAGCATCGACACGGTAGCGTCGCCGGTTACGTTTACGGTGGTCCGCAGCATGTCCAGCAGCCTGTCGGGGGCAAGTATAAGTGCGATGCCCTCTACCGGAATACCGGCCTGCTGCAGCACGATCACCAGCATAACAGTACCGGCGCCAGGCACAGCGGCAGCCCCGATAGAGGCCAGGGTAGCGGTCATCACAATGCCTAACTGTGCCGTCAGGCTCAGGTCTATGCCATAGGCCTGGGCTATAAACACAGCCGCCACTGATTGGTAAAGGCTGGTGCCGTCCATGTTGATGGTGGCGCCAAGGGGCAGCACAAAGCTGCTGATCTCCTTGTTGATGCCCAGGTTCTTCTCGGCACACTCCATGGTTACAGGCAATGTGGCCGCACTGGAGGAAGTAGAGAAGGCCAGCATCTGGGCTGGAAAAATCCCTTTCAGGAAGTGGCCATACTTTGTTTTGCCGATCGTCACGACCAAAACCGGGTACACCACAAAGATCATCAGGCCCAGGCCAATAGCCACTACCAGGCAGTAATAGCCCAGCACCAGCAGCAGCTCCAGCGCAGCGCTGGGGTCGTCGCCGGCAAACTCCACTACCAGACCTCCCAAAAGGGCAAACACGCCGTACGGGGCCGCCATCATAATAATGTCCACAATTTTCAGGATGGCCATGTTCACGCCCTCAAAGAAGTCGTTTACGGGCTGGGCCTTGTCCGGAGGGATCAGGATGAGGGAGATGCCGAAGAGCAGGGCAAAGAAAATAACCTGCAGCATGCTGCCATTGTCGGTCATGGAGTTGAAGATGTTGCTCGGAACGATATCTATGAGTGGCTGCAGCGGGCCCTGCTGTTCCACAGAGGCCGCATCCGTTGACTTTTGGCTGGTGGTAGAGGCAAACTGCTGCTTAAACTCTTCGCGCTTTTCCGGGGAGAAAGCCTTGCCCGGCTCAAAAGCGTTTACCAGCACCAGTCCCAGTACCACTGCTATCACTGTAGTGGTCAGGTAGAGGGCAATGGTTTTGGAGCCGATGCGCGAGAGCCTGCTAATATCGCTGAGGCTGGTAACGCCCGTGATCAGCGACACCAGCACCAGCGGCACGGCAATCAGCTTAAGCAGGTTGATAAAGATAGTGCCGAAAGGGCTGATCCAGTCTAGGGTAAACTCGACGAGACCCAGGGAACTGGCGAGCATCCCCCAAAGCACGCCTAAGGTCATGCCTATCAGAATTTGCCAGTGTAGTGCTAGTTTCTTCATACGTGGTTAAGCGGGCAGTACGTTTGCCGCAGTAGTAGCGGCCTATCGCACAGTTAGTTAGTGATCAAATCCAACCCTTGCCTTAGTGAAGCAGGCGAAACGGCTAGGTTATGCTTTAGAAGCCAAACGGCTGTTAGGTAAAAATAAGCATAATTAGCCAGTAAGCGCAGCTTGTACCGAAAATATCCCGAATAAAATTGATTTAATCCTGCGTGTGCGACAAGGCCAGGGTGCCAGGGGCGCTAAAACTAGCAAGGCCTTCTCTGCAACTGCAGAGAAGGCCTTGCCTTAATGTTCTAATTTAGCGCAGCACTAGGCTTCGTTCACCACAATCTTTTCGATACGATCGTTGGCACGGATCTGGTCGATCACGTCTTCGCCTTCCACTACTTTGCCGAACACGGTATGGTTGCGGTCGAGGTGGGCCGTGTTTTTGCGGCTGTGACAGATAAAGAACTGAGAGCCACCTGTGTTACGGCCAGCGTGAGCCATGCTCAACACGCCGCGGTCGTGGTACTGGTTCTCGCCTGTCAGCTCACAATCGATCTTATAGCCGGGGCCGCCGGTGCCAGGCACGCCTTTAGCGCCCTCGCGGGTGTTCGGGCAGCCGCCTTGTATCACAAAGTCAGGAATAACGCGGTGGAAGGTAAGGCCGTCGTAGAAGCCTTCTTTGGCCAGTTTTATAAAGTTTTCTACCGTTTTTGGAGCGTCTTTCTCGTAGAACTCAACTTTCATTACTCCTTTGGCGGTATGGATGTCTGCGGTTTTCATGTATGGTTTTGATTTAGTTTACATATTGTACCAGATAACAAAAGTACGCAATTTATAGTTTAAGAGAACAATAAGCAGACCTTACGCAAGGCTGCAAGCAATTACAAACGCGACAACTACGACTATGAAAACACTTAAGCATTTAGCGCTGGCCGTGGCGCTGTGCGGCAGCGCCGCCATGGTAAGCTGCGGCACACGCGACGACAACGCAGCAAACGAGCTACAGGAAGAAACCAAGCCTAACCCAGGAGGGCAGGAAGAAGCGAAAATGACCAACCCGAACACGCCGGGCAAACAGGCAGGAGAGGGCGAGTTGGGCGGCGATCCGGTAGACGCTTCCATGACAGGCGTACAGGTGGGCGGCCAAGAAATGGTGCCTTCTAAAAACATCGTGCAGAACATCAGTTCCGACAGCAACCTGCAAACCCTGGCCGCAGCCCTGCGGCAGGCTGGCTTGGTAAACACGTTAAACGGGAGTGGCCCCTACACCATATTTGCGCCAACTAATGATGCCTTTAAGGCTATGCCGGAAGATGAACTGGAGAAACTGATGGAGGCCAGTAACAAAGACCAACTGGCAGCGCTGCTTAAAAACCATGTGGTGGCCGGCAAACTTACCGCTGCAGACCTGACGGAAGGCACCACCCTGAAAACACTTGGAGGGCAGCAGCTAAACGTAACAGCGAAAGGCGATGACATTATGGTGAACGGCGCTAAAGTGGTGCAGGCAGATGCCATGAGCCAGAATGGCGTGATCCATATAGTGGAGAAAGTGCTGACGGAAGAGAAAATGTAACCAAACTGGTAACCTGTAAAAGCGGCCTGTGCAGCTACCGTAGCGGTTGGCTGCACAGGCCGCTTCTGTTTTTGGGGTTTTTTTAAAAAGGATTAGTGGCCCACACAGAATGCTCCGGTATAAAGCCGCGGTTATCCATCTGCAGCGCACTTTTGATGGCCCAGGCAATCTCCTCGCCGCGCAGCTTGTTGTGTTGGCTCTCGCGCTCCTGCCGGTCCGGCTGGCCAAAGGCGGTAGTTACCTCGCTGGGGTTTATCAGCATCACGCGCACGTTATACTTGCGCAGCTCCGCCTGCCAGCTTTGCGTCATACTTCTGAGCGCCGCCTTGGAGGAGGCATACACAGAGCCGCCTTCATACCCTTTTAGTGCAGCCGTAGAGCCGATGTTGATGATGTTGCCGTAGTTCTGTTTCTTGAAGATCTCCGCAGCACGGCCCGCCATCATGGCCGCCCCAAACACATTCACGCTGTAGATGCGCTGGAAATCCTCCACCGTCAGTTCCTCCACCGGTTTAGAAACCCCGATACCCGCATTGTTGATCAGCACATCCAGTTTGCCGTACTCGTTCAGGAAAGCTTTGAACGTGCGCTTCACATCGTCGGGGTTGGCCACGTCGGCGGTGATGGGCATGGCGCCCAGGTCGCGGGCAGCCTTGTTCGTGCGTTTCTCGTCTCGGCCGGTAATGGCCACGTTGGCTCCTTTCTCTATCAATAGCTTTGCTGTGGCATGGCCAATGCCCAACGTGCCGCCCGTGATCAGGATATTCGCGTTTTCGAGTTTCATAGTATGATTCTTTGGTTCTGAAGTATAAATCCTTGTAACGGAGCGGGTGAGGGATTGGTTAGTGGGTTCATCTGGTGCAAGTATTTATACTTGTGTCTTATCACGATGTTGAGTTTCCCTGAAATGCTTCGGGGCAGGGTAACTCAATTGAATAGTATAGCCATAGCTTATACTTTGGCTATACTTTTAATTGTGATTTTACACTTTCATAGCCACTTTTCCTGCAGCTTCAATCAAGCTATCCTTACTAGCTCCCGTTCATCCTCCAGACTCATTTGCCTTTTGTTTCATCTCATACTTTCTGCCCTCCCAGGCCGGGGGCCTCGTCTTCCCGCATCGCGCTGTGTGCCTGAAGCTGCCTTCGCTCTGCTCCGGCTGCCGCAACCGCGGCACCGCAACATGCACAAGGCGCTCAACCCAAAGGCTGGGATCAGATCCGATAGCCACCGCTGACGCAGCTTAAACAGAATTTCTCTCCTTGGCTAAGGAGGGGCAGGGGTGGTTTGACAGGGTTGGGGTGAGGTAAATTCCCCTCCTCGGAGGGGCTAGGGGTGGGTTTACACCTGCACGCGCTATAAGTGAAGCCATGGATTTATACTTCAGCAACAGGAATTTCAGATTCCCCTCCTTAGCTAAGTCGCTGATCCCAGACTTGTTTCGGGATAGGGGTGGTTGGCCTCGGTAAAAGCCATAGATCTGGTAGCAAAAGAAAAAGGCGCAAAGTATTGCGCCTCTACAAGTATAACTTTCTAACTCCCAAACTCTCTACCTCTCTAACTCCCAAACTACTTCCGGTTGTCCTGGCCGTGCAGCATGCTCAGGTAGCTTTCGTAGCGGCTTAAGGAGATTTCGTTCTGGCGGACGGCCTCGATGATGGCGCAGCCGGGCTCGTTGAAGTGGGTGCAGTTGTTGAAGCGACACTGGTTCAGGCGCTCGCGCATCTCCGGGAAAAAGTGACTCAGCTCCGCCGGCGGAATGTCCACAATGCCCAGCTCTTTGATGCCCGGCGTGTCGATGACGAAGGTTTCCGGATCGATCTCAAACATTTCGGCGAAGGTGGTGGTGTGCACGCCTTTGTCGGAGAAGCCGGAGATCTCGGAGGTTTTCAGTTCCAGGTCGGGCACGATGAGGTTGATGAGCGAGGATTTGCCTACGCCGGAGTGGCCGGAGAGGAGGGTGGTTTTACCGTGCAGCAGCGCCTTTATCTCGTCTATACCCTCGTTGTTCAGGGCCGACACCGCCAGGCTCAGGTAGCCGATCTTCTCATACATGTAGCTGATCTGGCGCTGGTATTCCTTTACATCCTCATCATACAAATCTGTTTTGTTGAAGATGAGCATGGCCGGGATATCGTAGGCCTCAGCCGTAACCAGGAAGCGGTCTATAAAGCCAAAGGAGGTGCGCGGCGACACCAGCGTGACGATGAGCAGGGCCAGGTCCAGGTTGGCGGCGATGATATGGGAGTGGGCGGATTTGTGCGTGCTCTGACGGATGATGTAGTTCTCGCGGTCCTCGATCTTGTAGATCACGGCTGTGTCCTCGCCGGTGGTTTCTACTTCAAACTCCACGCGGTCGCCAACGGCCAGTGGGTTGCTTACCTTCAGGCCTTTTATCTTGAACTTGCCGCGCAGGCGTGCCCGGTGCAATTTGCCATCCTCGTCGCGCACCAAATACCACGATCCCGTCGATTTTACTACTACTCCTTTCATTCCGTCTATTTCAGCAATTGGGTTACGTCGGCCATGATCTTAGCCGTGGCGCCCGCCTGCTCTTGTACGTATTCTTTTTCCTTGTCGGTTATACTTTGGCGCAGCCCCGGCGTGGTGTGCACCCGCTCAAATGCCTGCAGCAGCTCCTCCGCGCTCTGCACCGGAAAAGCACAGCTCAGCGCCACCAAATCCTTTGCCTCCTGAAACTTATCATACTTCGGGCCGAAGAACAGCGGCAGCCCGAACACGGCAGCTTCCAGCGTGTTGTGCAGCCCTTTGCCAAAGGCGCCGCCGATGTAGGCGTAGGTGCCGTAGCTGTAAAGCGAGGAGAGCATGCCGATGTTGTCGATCACCAGCACGTTATACTTGGCCGCGTCTGTTTCAGAGGTCTGCGAGAAGCGCACGGCTCCCTCGCCCAAGCTTTGCATTACCACGTTTATACTTGCCTCGTTCACCTCATGCGGCGCGATGATGAACTTTATACTTGGTTTATACTTTTGGATCAGCGGGAGCAGCACTTCCACATCGGCAGGCCAGCTGCTGCCCACCATAAACACCTCCTGCCCGGCGGCAAAGGCCTCCACCAACGGTATAGTTTTTATACTTGCGGCTGTCTGCAGCACCCTGTCAAAACGCGTGTCGCCGGCGATGCTGGCGTTAGTGATATTTATACTTTGCAGCAGCTCCAGCGAGCTTTGGTTCTGGGTGTAAATGTGCGTGAAGCGGCGCAGGATGTTGCGGTAAAAATAGCCGTAGCCCTTAAAGAACATTTGCTCCGGCCGGAAAATGGCCGAGATAGAAAGTACAGGTATACTTCGCAGCTCCAGCTCCTGCAGGTAATAATGCCAGAACTCATACTTCACGAACACGGCCAGCTTCGGCTGGGTAATCTCTAGGAAGCGTCTGGCGTTGCCGGCGCTATCCAGTGGCAGGTAGAAAATATAATCGGCACCCGCGTAATTTTTGCGCACTTCGTAGCCGGAAGGGGAGAAGAAGGTGAGCAGCACTTTATACTTCGGAAATGCCTCCCGGAACGCCTCGATCACCGGCCGGCCCTGCTCAAACTCGCCCAGCGAGGCGCAATGGAACCACACCAGCGGCGCCTGGTTCTGCTGCAGCGCCTCCTGCAGCCGCTCAAACTGCCGCTCGCGCCCCTGCCGCATCAGCCTGGCCTTCTCGTTAAAAGGCGCTACCAGGGCAATGGCGGTTCTGTAAGCCTTCAGGCCGATGTCGTAGAGTAGCTTCAAAATTTATACTAGGTTGAGACGCTCACAGGTCTAGAAGACGCTGTGAGCGTCTGGTTCTGCTGCAAATATAGCGCTTTGCGTAGGGATAGTTGGTAAGGGAGGTGTGATTACTTGGTGAGTTACTGTTATCTGCTATATTTGGTTAGAAAAACGTATGTTGTAACGTTTAGCAGTTAGTTACCAAGTATAAAAATCATGAAGAAGTGGATGTTTATTATAGCCTCGTCAATTGTGATACTTCATAGTTGTACAAGTGCAGAATCTAAAACAGAAGAAATAGTAAATGAATATCCATCTATAGCTCCTGGTTCTCTCTCTCAACAGTTATCAATAAATGATGCCAAAGAACTTGTTAACATCTACATTGATTCCCTTACAAATTTAAGTGTAGTAACAGCAACCTCGATACAGGAAGAACAGCCTTTTAGAGAAGGATTTGCCTACGGCTATGGAATCTTTGCAGACAAAAAAGACTCTACAAGATACTATCTAATATTAGAAGAAACTGTAGAGACTTCTACAACGAATCCACGACCAAATTGGAAAATTATAGATGCCTTATCTATCTCTAACTGGGCTGATAATCAGATGAACTACAGTCTGAATACAATGTGCAAGGAATCAGAATTTTCTTACTTTACTATCGTAGATAGATATACTGAAGATAAGCCCAAGATATTACACGCTTATCGACTTAACCATAAAAAAGGAAAAATAGAATTGGTAGATAAACCAGTAATCAAATGTGTACAAATCGGGTGTGGTGATGATGAAGATTGTGATTAAAAATGAAATTTGCTAACCACACCTTTACCATAGCTACGCCATGGCAAAGCCCAGTCCGTTAGGTGTAATTTTATGAACCGCAAAAGCCTATTAAACCAACTTGAATTAGCCTACGCTCCTTTGACAGCATACGAATTCGCTATAGTCAAGGACGATAAATTGGTTGAAAGAGCACTTGAAAAAGCAAGCCTATATCTAATTGGGCAAAGACCTGTTATTACTTTTGAGAATTTTATTCCTGACACAGCCATATATCAATTAAACTTTGAAATTCATCAAAGAAACAATCCCAACATATTGAAATGTAAGTTGCCATTTGACCAAGAAGTATTTGGGTTGATGGAGGACAATGTTGTTGATGTGGCATTTAATTATTTAGAAAATTCGACTAAACAGGATAAACTACTGTTCAAAAATATTCATGGCTTCTCCTTAGTTAAGCACAGGCAAGAAGGAAAAGAGTTTATTATTTGGTTTTCCCCAGAAAAGCTTCTCCAGAACTGGTGGAAAGGAAGTATAGATTGTGAAATTGAGGGGGATTGGCAATCCTTTATACAATACAAGGTGCATTATGTTGGAAAAGCAACTAAGCAAAGCATACTAAGACGCCTGACAGGACATTCAACATTTCAAGATATTCTTTCATTAGAATCACCTGTTACTGAAAAACAATTACCAGCAAATGAAATTGTAATCCTTCCTTTTGAGTTCCAAAACAATTTGCAATTTCAATCATTCGGAGATGGAGCTGATGCGAAAGCTATGGTTGCTGCTTTGCTTGGTGAAAATTACCCTCATCAAGAAAAAGTATTTCTTGATGCTGAAAAGGCTCTAATAAAAGCCATGCAGCCAGCATATAATAAGGAAATGTTTAAGAGCTATCCAGTTAGTAAAGACGGACTATACAATGACAATTACGATGCTATTTCATACACATTTATCGACCCGATTGTGTTGCTTTATAACGATGGAGAAATCAAAGGAGGTTTGAACTCGATCGGTGGTGATGCTATCATCATACTTGACAATAGTGACTTTAAGCTTGTGAAGCATGAGTAAAGCTTTACATAACCACACCCATAAGCCAGCTACGCCACCGCAAAGCCAAGTACGTTGTTCAAAAGCCTCTCATACAATACGCACAGCCACTCAACAAAAAATCTACAACATTAAGCCACCCACCTTTCACAATTCTAAATTATAACAAATCCAACTCCTGTCCTTATTTTTGCAGCGCAGAAAGCACCCTAAGATAGTATAGAATTGAGCAAGAGTATAAAGCAGTACAGCGAAACCGATACGCTGCAGAAAGTCATTATCGGGAGGTACGAAAATTACAGCGAGGCGCCGGCTTATGTGGAGCTGGTGAACGAGGATCAGAAGAACGGATTGCCGCCAAAGGAGCAGCTGAAGGAGGAGTTCGACACTTTCCGGCAGGTGCTGACCGAGGCAGGCGTGGAGGTGCTGGTGCCGGATTACGTGGGCAAGTTCGTGTACGACCAACTCACGCCGCGCGACCTGGGCATGGTAATAGGCGAGAAGTTTTTGCTCTGCAACATGGTAAAAAGGAGCCGCCGCTACGAAAGCGCAGGCATTTTTCGCTACCTGCACGACATTCCCGGTCACGAGGCCAACATCATCATCCCCGACTCACCCACCTGTTTTATAGAGGGCGGCGACATACTGGTTGACAAAGGGAATATCTTTGTGGCCGTGTCGCAGCGCACGAACCAGGAGGGCGTGGCTTTTCTGGAGGAGCAGTTTGGCAGTGATTTTAACGTAGTGCCGGTAGAGGCGCGAACCTTGGCAGAAGGCGAGAACGTGCTGCACCTGGACTGCATGTTCAACCCCGTGGGAGGCAAGGCGGCGCTTATCTATGAGGAAGGCTTCAAGCAGGTTCCACGTGAGATTCTGGATAACTACGACCTGATCCGGGTGAACAAGGAGCAGCAGCGGGAGCTGGCCACCAACATTCTTTCCCTATCGCAGGACCGGGTCATCAGCCGCGATCATCCGCTGTGCAAGCCCATCAATGCGGAAATCCGGAAGGCAGGTATAGAGGTAACAGAGATTACCTTTGATGCGGCCCCGGCCACTGGCGGCTCGTTCAGGTGCTGCAGTTTGCCTTTGCTGCGAGGCTGATTCGTGTATAAGTATAAAAAGGAGTTCAGCGGAATATCAAACAAAAGCAATTTTGAGTAGCTTACTCCCTCAAAGTATAAAAGCCATGCCCCTCACCACCCGTCCCATCCAGCCCACCGACAACGAGCCACTGGCATCGCTGATCCGCACGGTTTTCCGGGAGTTCAAGATCGACAAACCTGGCACGGTGTACACCGACCCGACCACCGATGCTTTGTACCAGCTGTTCCAAAACCCAGCCAGCGCCTACTTTGTTGCTGAAGAAGATGGTGTGCTATTAGGAGGTTGCGGCATGTATCCTACCGAAGGTCTGCCTGAAGGCTGTGCGGAGCTGGTTAAGTTTTACCTCGCTGCCGATGCCCGGGGCAAAGGCATTGGTAACAGACTGATGGAGCAAAGTATAAAAGTGGCCCAGGAACTTGGCTATAAGCAGTTATACCTGGAATCGTTCCCCGAACTGGCCAGAGCCGTATCTATGTATGAGAAAGCAGGTTTCCGGCCCTTGCCGCATGCGCTCGGCAACTCCGGCCACTACGCCTGCACCATCTGGATGCTGAAAGAACTATGAGCATAGAACAAGCCTACAACCGTTGGGCCCCGCAGTACGACACCAACAAGAACCGCACCCGCGACCTGGAGGCCGTGGCCCTACGTACCACGCTGGCAAGTATACCTTTCGAGACTTGCCTGGAGATCGGCTGCGGCACAGGCAAAAATACCGAGTGGCTGGTGCGCAAGGCGCTGCACGTTACCGCCGTGGACCTTTCGGGGGAGATGCTGGAGCGGGCCCGAAAGAAGGTAAGCTCCAACAAGGCGGAGTTTATACTTGCCGATATCACCAAAGATTGGAACTTTGTAACGCAGCCCTACGACCTGGTAAGCTTTAGCCTGGTGCTGGAGCACATCGCCGATCTGGATCATACTTTTAAACAGGCGGCGGAGATGCTGAACCATGGCGGGCATGTCTACATCGGCGAGCTACACCCTTTTAAGCAGTACGTTGGCACTAAAGCCCGCTTCGATACGGAGGAGGGGAGGCAGGAGGTGGAGTGCTACGCCCACCACGTCTCGGACTTTGTGCAGGCCGCCAAACAGCACGGCCTGAAGCTGGTAGACCTGAACGAGTACTTCGACGAAAACGACCGCACAGGTATACCGCGCATACTTGCTATACTTTTTCAGAAGATTTAAATCTCGATCCTTTACCTGTAACTATTGCTTCAGGAAACTATAGCCGACACCTGCTCCTATCCATGGCAAAACCGGCAGGTAGGAGTTTGTGATAAGTATAGGCTGCGTGTTGATGTGGTAGAAAAACCCGTTGCCGTCTTTAGGGTAATGCTTAAAACCAAGGTAAAGCGTGAAAGGAACTATTGTAGAGAAGTCCCCTTCGCAGTCAAAACAGTTATTTAGCCTGTTACTGAAATACTCTTTTGTAGTGATAAAACCAGCTAAGCCAAACTCAAACTTATTGTTGCTGCGGCCCAGGTTGGCCCCGACGAACAAGGGCAGTGAGGGAAGCCAATCATCATTGGTGCCCAGTACAGCACCTATGCCCGCACCATAGTGCAGACTCAGTGTTCTATCTGCATTCGGGTTACGCTCATAGAGTACAGCCGCTCCAGCTATGCTTTTGCCCATTAATTCAAAATTTATAGTGTGCCTGGTTTGGGCGGTTGCCCATGAGGCGGCACAGCAAAAGGCGAGCAGGAGGAGGACTTTTTTCACACATAAGTATAGTGAAAATATGTATGAATATAAAGTGTGTGAGGTTACCAGCTATAAACGAGAATAAATATCCTAGTTTTTCCGGGAGGTGCCGGGATAGGGCCAAAACCTTTAGTAAATGCTCTTCCGGACATCCTTGTCCGGAAGCAGACTGCCGAGGATTTCCTAATCCCCGTGTTGCTGTAGAACGCGGACTAAGAAGTCCGCTGCAAACTTGGTTTCGGACAGGGACGTCCGAAACAGCAAAGTTTGGTGAAGCGAGGCACAAGCGGACGCTTGCGCCAGAAATAAACTAGTATAAAAGTATCGCCAAAGTATAAAGTATGACTCGTTGAGCCAGTCGAGTCACAGACTCGACATCATTGGTAGGACACGGGTTGCAAACCCGCGCCAGCGAGAGAAATTCCCCTCCTCGGAGGGGTAGGGGTGGGTTTACACCTGCGTAGGGGCAGGCAATTATCACTTGAATCATAAAAACAAAAAGCCCCGACTTATGCCGGGGCTTTTCTATAATCAAGCTTTTTAAGCTTAGTGCTTTGCAAGGTAGCTAGAAACGCCTTCTTTCGTAGCCTGCATCGCCTCTTTGCCTTCAGACCAGTTGGCTGGGCAAACTTCGCCTTTCTCTTCGAAATACTGCAGGGCGTCTACCATACGCAGGGCCTCGTCGATAGAGCGGCCAAGCGGCAGGTCGTTTACAACCTGGTGACGAACTACGCCTTCTTTGTCGATCAGGAACAGACCGCGGTAAGCAACCGGCTCACCTATGAAAGTAACCTCACCTTCTTCGTTGTAGTCATAATGACCAGCCAGCACGTCGTAGTTCTGGGCGATGGTCTTAGACGCGTCTGCTACAAGTGGGTAGTTAACACCCTCGATGCCGCCCTGGTTGCGCGGCGTGTTCAGCCATGCGAAGTGAGAGAAGTGCGTGTCGGTAGAGCAGCCTACTACGGCTACACCTTTGCGCTCAAACTCTTCCATTCTGTCCTGGAAGGCGATGATTTCTGTTGGGCATACAAACGTGAAGTCCATTGGATAGAAGTAGAAAAGTACGTGCTTCTTGCCAATGTACTGCTCCAGTGAAAAGTTCTCTACAAATTCTCCGTTTTCAACGGCTGTTGCTTTAAAAGAAGGTGCTTTTTTACCTACTAATACTGCCATGTGTTATTTAGTTTTTAGTTTTTGAAAAATCTATTTTGAAACTCGTGTAATGCTGATTTGTTTGTCGGGCTCCACCTTGTTCCCCGTCAGCTGCACCGAAACGCCTTTTATCTCGAAGTTCTCCAGCTTGCGTTTGCTGAAGAACTCTGTCAGCAGCTGCTCCAGCTCCGCATCCTCAAAATCGACGATCTCCTTAGTTTTGCTGCAGAAAATGTGGTTGTGCACGTGCGTGTTGGCGTCGTAGCGCTTGCCGCCCTCCTCTGAGAGCGCCCTTTTGATCAGGCCCCTCTCCACAAAGGTATCCAGCGTTTTGTAAACCGTGCCCAAGGATATACTTGGGTTGGCCGGCTTCAGGCGCTGGTACACATCCTCGGCGGTAGGGTGGTGCCCATGCAGCCCCATCACCGACTCGAACACAACAATGCGCTGGTGCGTGGCTTTGAGGCCACCCTCCAACAGGCGCTGTCGCAATTCGTCTCGTGTCAGGTTTTGCTGCATACCAGATAAGAATGTTTCTTAACTAGGAAAAGTTCCTGCAAAGATAGAAGGAAGTTAGAAAGTTAAAAAGTTAGAAGGTTAGAAAGTTTGGAGTTGGCGTTATATAGCGCAGGCAGCCGCAAGCTAGCACTGAGGTCATACATCCTGGCTCCGGCATACTAGCTGGAAGGTGGTGCGGGTGCGCTGCTCCAGTAGCACCCGCTTGCCCTGCAGTATGCGGTTTATACTTGCGGCATCGTAGTTCTTAACGGTGTACAGGCGCAGTTCCGTGTTGTAGTGTATCACAAACTGGTCGCGCAGCGTCTGGATGAGCAGCTGGAGCTTTTCGGGGTTGTCGTCGGTGCAGATGGAAAAGGAGATGGCCGAGTTCTGCATCAGGTTGATCTTTATCCGCAGCTCCGACAGGGCGTTAAAAATAGTGCCCAGGTTCTTCTCCGAGATAAACGTGAAGTCCTTTACCCCGAACGACACCAGGCACTGCCGCTCTTTAATGATATAGGCCGGAGCCGTTACCACAAAGCGGCAGTCGCAGATCTGGGTGCCCTCTCCCTCCGGGTTCAGAAACGACTTTACGTAGAGCGGGATCTTTTTGGTGGCCAGCGGCTTTAGGGTTTTAGGGTGGATGACCGAAGCGCCGTAGTAGGCCATCTCGATCGTTTCCTGGTAAGAGATCTCCGGGTAGCGCACTGTGTCGGGGAAGTATTTGGGGTCGGCGTTGAGGAGGCCCTCCACATCCTTCCAGATGCTCATGCTTTCGGCGTCGAGGCAGTAGGCAAAGATGGCAGCGCTGTAATCGGAGCCCTCTCGGCCCAGCGTGGTGGTGAGGCCGTTGTTGGTACCCCCCAGAAAACCCTGCGTTATCACCAGCCCCTCCTGCAGCAGCTGGGGCAGGTCGCGCCGGACCAGCCGCTCCGTCCAGGTCCAGTCCACGCGGCCCTCGCGCCAGTTGTTGTCCGTTTGTATATATTTCCTGCTGTCTATCAGATGGTTAACCAGCCCTTGGTCTGCCAGAAAATGGTGCAGAATGGCAGAAGAAAAAAGTTCGCCAAAACTTACCGTTTGATCGTATACCTTATCAAAATTGCTGCCGGAGGCAATGCGCTGCAGCTGGTGGCGCAGCAGCTCAAACAAATGCTCCAGCCGCTGGTGCACAGGGTGCTCTTGCTCCGGAAACAGCTCTTGCAGCACCTGCAGGTGGTATTCTTTCAGTTCAGCAAGGCCGGGGGCCACATCCTGCTGTTGGTATGCCTGCCCCAGCAGGGCCTCCAGCGCGTTGGTGGTTTTGCCCATGGCAGATACCACCACCAGTAACCGCTGCCGGCCACCATGCGTTTGAACGATGCGGGCAAGGTTGCGGAACGCTTCGGCGCTTTTAACGGAGGCGCCGCCAAACTTGAAAACTTTTATCCTTTCTGTACTCATACGTTGGTAAAATTAGGCATCATTCGGAATATAGCCTAAAAACGATATTTTTGTAATAAACTAAACTAATACTAGGTTAAACTCATCTTTATGAACGACAAACTCGGACTGCCTGTAGGCACTACGCTGGACAGGTTTATCATGAGAAAGCAGGAAGACTTCCCCTTTGCCACAGGAGAGCTGTCTCAGCTGCTGCGCGACATTGCCTTGGCGGCCAAGATCGTAAACCGCGAAATTAACCGGGCCGGCCTGCTGGATGTAACCGGTGCCTACGGCCAGCAAAACGTGCAGGGCGAGGACCAGCAGAAACTGGACGTGATCGCAAACATCCGCTTTATACGTGCCCTGCGCAATGGGGGCGAGGTTTGCACCATCGTTTCGGAAGAGGAAGACGACGTGATCCAAACGGGCAACACCAAAGGCAAGTACATCGTGGCCATCGACCCGCTGGACGGCTCCTCCAACATCGATGTGAACGTGTCGATCGGCACGATCTTCTCGATTTACCGCCGTGTGTCGGATAACTGCACCGACGGCACCATGGACGACTGCCTGCAAAGCGGTACGCGCCAGGTGGCGGCGGGTTATGTCATCTACGGCTCGTCTACCATGATGGTGTATACGACGGGCAACGGGGTAAACGGCTTTACCTACGACCTGACGCTGGGCGAGTTCTTCCTGTCGCACCCGAATATCTGCACCCCTAAAACAGGTAACATCTACTCCATCAACGAGGGTAGCTTTAACTCGTTTCCGGAGGGCGTGAAGCAGTACGTGAACTACTGCAAAGACAACAGCTACTCGGCCCGCTACATTGGCTCGCTGGTGGCAGACTTCCACCGCAACCTGCTGAAGGGCGGCATTTACATGTACCCGCAAACGGCCAAAGCTCCCAACGGCAAGCTGCGCCTGATGTATGAGTGCAACGCGCTGGCCTTTATTGTGGAGCAGGCGGGAGGCAAGGCAACCAATGGCTCGCGGCGCATCATGGAGCTGGTGCCAACCGAGCTGCACCAGCGCTGCCCGCTGTTTATCGGCTCTACCGAAATGGTGGAGAAAGTGGAAGAATACCTGAAGGCTGAGGTAGAAGTAAACTAAGCCCGCACCCAACCAAAATCTGGAATTAACTAGCAAAAAAGCATCAAAGGCAGAGGGCCGTTAGCGCCTTCTGCCTTTTTTATGTGCCGTACTTATACCAATATCGACTGAATAATGCGTATGGACCAGCTCAACAGTTTTCTAACAGCCTAGGACCCACCCCTAGCCCCTCCGAGGAGGGGAATCTGCCTGTAGATCTGTAAAAGGTACTGCGCACGAACTAGCTGATAGGGGTATTACACTTGTGGCTTAGCTGCTGTAGCGCAGCCGTATCTCCGTTTTCTGGATTTCCCGTTTGAGTATGAGGCGGGCGATGCGGGTAGCGATGATCTCCTCGTCGGCATCTATCATAGCCTCTTTTACTTTGCGCTCATCCACATCTATGCGGTAGAGGATATGCAGCAGGCGGTTAAAGTCGTGGCGCAGCAACTGCTGCACCAGGTGGGCAATCTTGTACTCCAGTGCCTCAAGGTCGGCGGAGGGCAGCTTCTCTACCTCAAAAATTCGCTGCAGGTGGTTGGTGGTGCCGGTAAGTATGGCAGGGGAGTAAGGCATCTGGCAAAAGTTTATACTTGGTAACTGGGCCGCTGCAGGTATAAAACGGCAGTAGCAAAGGTTTATACTTTTATACCTGTGCGCAAGTATAAAAGTATGGAAGTATCTGCAAATAAAAAGCCCTCCGGCGAGGGAGGGCTTTTCATACTTAGGCTTCTTTTTCAGTTTTCTTCTTAGAAGCCTTTTTCTCGGCAGGGGCTTTCTTTTCAGCGCCTTCCTTGGCCTCAGCCTTTGTCTCAGACTTGGCAGGCTCTGTAAAACCAACATACTGCTTCACTATGGCATACCAGTTGGCCAGCTTCTTCATGTCTGACACATACACGCGGTCCTCATCGTAGTTTGGCAACACGTCGGCCATAAAAGCCTTGTAATCCTCGTTGCTTGGCTTGTCGCCCAGCGGCAGCTTGTCGCCATACTTCTGGTTAACGCGGTCAAACACCTCGGCCAGCGGCACAGTGCCTTCCTCGTCGGTAGTGTAGATCGAAATCTCGTCCAGAAGCGACATGCGGTGGCGCGCCTGCGCTACCAGCGTCTTCGGAGTTTCCTCCAGGCTCTCCATAATCACACCAGTGCGTGTTGGTTTAACTACACGGTACAGGCCGCTCTGGCCAGATACTGCTGCAACTTGTCTTAGATCAATAGGCATAGGTAATATGTCTGTTTCGTTTATAATTTAAATACGATCGGTATGCTGGCGTCTACGCCATAGCCAGGCGATTTAAACCTCAGGAGCTTCACTACCCGCAGCGCCTCCTCGCCGGTGCCGGCACCCGCGTTGCGGAGCACCTTAAAGTTAGAGGTAGAGCCATCCGGGTTAATGGTAAAGCTGATGATGCAGTCGCCCTGCACGCGGTTGCGCTTGGCCAGCATCGGGTACTGCAGCTCTTTGTAAATGGCCTTATACATGGCCTCCTGGCCGCCCTCGTAAAACTCCGCTACCGGCAGCGCCTTGTCCGGCATCCAGGTTACTTCTTCTGCCGTTGCCTGCGCTGTAGCTTTGCTGCCGTCCTGGGCTTTTGCCGTTATGGCCGCAAAGGCAAATAAAATAAACAAAAATGAAATTCTGGTTCTCATAAGGGTAAACATTTAAAATTTCCTACATCACGGGCGTTGCCTCCACACAAATTAAACGTAAACCACACGGCACCTTATTGCGGATGCTGCACCTGCGCGTTCACCCCTTCAATAAAGTTGAGGATCTCGTCGCGGCCGATCTGCTTTTCTGAGGAGGTGCGGAACATCTGTGGCAGCTCTTCCCATGTTTCACGCAGTTTACGCTTCCAGGCTGCTATGGTTGAGTCTGTCTTGATAGAGGACTGCTTGTCCAGCTTTGTAAACGCAATCACGAAGGGCACACCTATGGTGCCAAGGTGGTTTATAAAGTCCAGGTCCTGGGCCATAGGCTCGTGGCGGCTGTCTATCAGCACAAAAACGCAGGTCAGGTTCTCGCGCTTCTGCAGGTAAAAGTTAATCATGCGGCGCCACTCCTCGCGCGAGCTTTTGCTCACCTTGGCATAGCCGTAGCCCGGTAAGTCTACCAGGTACCACTCCTCGTTGATGAGAAAATGGTTGATGAGCTGGGTTTTGCCCGGCTGCCCCGACGTTTTGGCCAGCTTTTTCTGTTCTGTAAGCATGTTGATGAGCGATGACTTGCCCACGTTTGAGCGCCCGATAAAGGCGTACTCCGGCTTGTCTGGCGTGGGGCAGGCCTCCACCTTTGTGTTGCTCATCAAGAACTTGGCTTCTTTTATTACCATGCTGATATCGTTTTTGGTTTGGCGCCGCTAAAGTATAAACTAGCGCCGGGGCCGGCTTCTGCGGGTTAGCGGCCCTTCTGATAAACCCCAAAGATAGCAAATTAATTCGCCATGGCTTTTCTTATAACGCCCAAAGCCCGAAAGCAGTATACTTGGGGCGGCGGCAGGGGCGGCGTATTGGCTAAAGACGGCAGCAGCCGCGATATGAACTTTCAGGCAAAGGAATATTATTATTTGTAAATATTAATATTTGCATATATTTGCCAATTCAATTATTTGTAAATTACTTTATACTTAGCAGTAAAAGCGAAAGCTTGTAAAAGATAACCTTTTACTGCAGGCCAGACGTATGCAAGCCCAAAGTCCGGTAAAGAATATGCATTTAGAGATATACTTTAATTAATATATCTCGTATAGTAGCTGGAGATGGCCTGTACGTTCTACACGAAGCATGCTGTGTCCTGTTTTTTTATTACCACAAACGTTAGGAAGTATAACAAACCCCTTTACACATGAACCACAATTTAGCCAAATCGTTCTCTCGGGGAGCAATGCTGCTGGTGCTGGTGTGCCTTCTGGCTGCCTCTGCCTCGGCACAAAGCACCCGAAAACAAATGCGCACTGGCAATAAGTTTTTCAAAAAGGAAAACTACCGTGCCGCCCTGCCTTACTACGACCAGGTATTGGCAGCGGACCCAAACAACGCCAAAGCCCTTTACTATGCCGGTATCAGCTACCTTACCTTTGATAAGGAGAAGGCTGGTGATTATCTATCCCGCGCCTATGAGCTGAAGCCGAACCTGGACAAAGAGATGGAGTACTGGCTGGGCCGTGCAGACCATATTAACTACCGCTTCGATAGCGCCATCGAGCACTTCGAGAACTATCAGAAGAACATCAGCAAGCGCAACGTAGAGCGCAAGGATGAGGTGGCGCAGCTGATCCAGTACGCTAAAAACGCGAAGAACGAGGTTGCTAACCCGAAAGACGTGTTCGTGAAGAACCTGGGGGGCCACGTGAACACGGCGTTCTCGGAGCACAGCCCGGTGATCTCCTCCGATTACAACTACCTGCTCTACACGTCGCGCTCTGAGGACGCCACCGGTGGCAAGGCTGCGGAAGACGGCGAGTACTTTGAGGATATCTTTGAGACAAGCCGCATTGACGAAGACAACTGGGAGGAGCCGCGCGTAGTGCCAGGCGCCCTGAACAGCCCGGGCCACGACGCCTCGATCCAGCTTTTCGACAACGACACGAAGCTGCTGCTGTACCAATCTGCCAACAACGGCGATATCATGGTATCGGAGCGCCAGCCGGACGGAAGCTGGGGCGCGCCAAAGAGCATCAGCGACAAAGTGAACACCCGTGATTTTGAGTCTGACGCGTACATCACGCCGGACGGCACCACGCTGTTCTACTCTACCAGCCACTTCTCTGAGAACGGTGACCTGGACATCTACATGGTGCAGCGCAACAACAACGGCTCTTGGGGCAACCCTAAAAGCCTGGGCAGAACCATCAACACCAACTATGACGAGGACAGCCCTTACTTGGCATCAGACGGAACATTATACTTCGCGTCACGTGGCCATAACAGCATGGGCGGCTACGACATCTTCTCGGCTAAGTATGACTCTGTGGCACGCCGTTGGGCGCGCCCGGTAAACCTTGGCTCTCCGATCAACACACCGGATGACGATACGTACTATCGCCTGGCTCCGGACGGAAGCTACGCTTACCTGTCGTCTTACCGCATCGGCGGCTACGGCGAGAAGGATATCTACACCATCAACTACATCAAAAACGCTACGGTGAAAGGCCGCGTGCTGGTGCAGGGCGACAGCAGCCTGACGCTGCCGGGTGTAGAGCTGATGTTTAACGGCCTGCAGGCGGATAACCGCCCTATTTCTTACCGTGATGTGAGCAAGCCGGATTCTGCCACGTATAACGTAAGCGTGCTTTCGGGCCGTAACTACCAGGTGCAGCTGTCGATGGACGGCCGTGTGCTGGAGACGCAGGAGTTTGAGGTGCCGGTTGTGCTGGACGATACTACCACTATTAGAAAAGACTTCTTCGTTACCCTGGATGACTCTACCGCAGCGCGCATCGCTGGCCGTGCACCTGCCGGAGAGTATGAGATGGAGAACATCTACTTTGCCACCGACAAGTATGACCTGCGCCCAGAGGCAATGGAGGAGCTGAACCGCATCGCCGAGATCATGAAGGCTAACCCTATGCTGAACATCAGCATAGAAGGCCACACCGACTCGCGTGCTAGCGACGACTACAACATGACGCTTGGCCAGAACCGCGCCGATGCCGCCTTCGATTACCTGGTGAGCCAGGGCATTTCCGCGAAGCGCATGGTGACGGTAAGCTACGGCGAGAGCCGCCCAGCCGTGCCGAACACCTCTGCCGACAACATGCAGCTGAACCGCAGAACCATGTTCAGAGTGCTGGAGCGCGAGGAGATTCAGGGCGGACAGGAACTAGAGCAGTAAGAAGCATGGCCTAAGTGCCGAGAGAACTATACTCCAGAGCAGGCCGGGCACTAGCCCGGCCTGCTTTTTTTATATTTCGGAACATATTCTGCGGATTATAGTTTTAGGTAGAGTATTTTTGCCCCGTTACACATTACATTCCAACCCATGGCGGTAGTACCTTATAAAGACCAGAACCAGAACAAAAAGTCGCAGGTGGCCACGATGTTTAACAACATCGCCGGCAAGTATGATTTCCTGAACCATTTTCTGAGCGCTGGCATCGATATTATCTGGAGAAAGAAAGCTGTGAGCCTGCTGGCCCCCGAAAAGCCGAAGCAGGTGCTGGACATTGCCACCGGCACCGCCGACTTTGCCATCGAGACGCTGCGCCTGAACCCGGATAAAATCACGGGGGTAGACATCTCGGAGGGCATGTTAGCCGTAGGACGGGAGAAGCTGGCCAAGCGCGGCCTCACGAATAAAATAGAACTGAAGTATGGCGACTCGGAAGACCTGCCTTTTGCCGACAATACCTTTGACGCTATAACGGTAGCCTTTGGCGTGCGCAACTTCGAGAACCTGGAGAAGGGCCTGTCGGAGATGCACCGGGTGCTGAAGCCGGGCGGCATGGCCGTGGTGCTGGAGTTTTCCAAGCCGCGCAGTTTCCCGATGAAGCAGCTCTACCAATTTTATTTTAAGAATATACTACCAGTGGTGGGTAAACTCGTTTCTAAGGACAACGCTGCCTATACCTACCTGCCGGAGTCGGTGCAGGCGTTCCCGGATGGTCAGCAGTTCCTGGACATTTACCATAAAGTCGGATTTAGAAACACGAAATGGCATTCACTCACATTTGGCATAAGCTCTATCTACACAGGCAAAAAGTAACCCTTGCCTGCCTATTCATACTTTTCCTGCTAACGGGCCCTGTAGCGCAGGCCCAAAAGATAAAAGCCCTGAACAAGCCCGGCTACGACGAGCGGCCCGTGCACTATGGCTTTTACCTGGCCATGCCGCTCACCAAGTATAACCTGCACCACTCCCAGGCCTATGCCGACCAGCTGAACGGCGGCAGCGACATGTCTATCAGGACTAAAAACGAGATCGGGTTTTATACCGGCCTGGTGCTGAACGTGCGCCTGGCCGATTACCTGGATGGCCGTTTTGTGCCGGGCGTTGGCTTCTATGGCCGCACCATCGAGTTTAAGAACGTGCCCACCAACGTGGAGACAGCCGAGGTGATGAGCGAAACCGTCCCTAACACGATGGTGGAGCTGCCGTTGCTGTTGAAGTATAAAGCCAAGCGCCGCTCTAACATCAGGCCCTACATTGTGGCAGGCATCAAGCCAAGTATAGATTTGGGCAAGGGAAACACCGGAGCCAACGACGAGCTGGCCCTGGAAGTTGAGAAGTATGACCTGGCGCTGGAGTATGGCATCGGCATCGATATCTTCTACCCATACTTTAAGTTTGCCCCGGAGCTGCGCTTCTCGCACGGTTTGATAAACCAGCACAAGCCGGTGGCCAGCAGCATCTACAGCGGCTACATCCAAAAGCTGACTCACCACAACGTTTCACTTATATTCTTCTTTGAGTAACGAAATGAACAGAATAGCACTTGTAACCGGGGCCACCTCCGGTATAGGCCTTGCCACAGCCCTTGAGCTCGCCCACAAAGGATACCGCATCATAGCCACCGGCCGCCGACAGGAGCGCCTGCAGGAGCTGCGGCAGAAGCTGGGCGAGGACAACGTATATCCACTGGTGTTTGACGTGCGCGACAAAGTGGCCGTGATGGAGGCCGTGGCCGCGCTGCCGGATAACTGGCGGCAGGTAGACGTGCTGGTAAACAACGCCGGCAACGCCCACGGGCTGGCACCTATACAAGATGGCGCTGTGGACGATTGGGACGCCATGATCGACATTAACGTGAAGGGCCTGCTGTATGTAACCAAGGCGGTGCTGCCGCTGATGCAGGAGCGGGGCAGAGGGCACATCATCAACATTGGCTCCATCGCAGGCAAAGAGGTATACCCGAACGGCAACGTATACTGCGCCTCCAAACACGCCGTAGACGCACTTTCCAAAGCCATGCGCGTTGATTTGGTGCAGCATGGTATAAAGGTATCGGAAGTGAACCCGGGGCTGGTAGAGACGGAGTTCTCGGAGGTACGCTTTAAGGGCGACACCGAGCGTGCCGCCACCGTATACCAGGGCTACGAGCCGCTGCAGGCCCAGGACATAGCCGAACTGATCGCCTTTATCGTAACGCGGCCTGCCCACGTAAACCTGGCGGAGGTGCTGGTGCTGCCTTCGGCCCAGGCATCGGCTACGCTGGTGGTGAAAGAACAGCAGTAAGCGCTCGCAAAGTATAAAAGTAAAATCCCCGCCTTCTGAAGTATAAAACGCAGAAGGCGGGGATTTTTTTATCGCCGAAGCAGTAGAAACTCTACCTAATCCAGGTAATAGCGCAACAGCCAGCCTTCGGCATCAAAGGTTTGCGCCTGCTGGTCATTATCCAGGTCTACATCAGCTTTTTTGCCAACGTGCAGCGTGTTGCGGTACTCCGAGTCGTGGAGGTGCAGGCGAGCGGCTATGCCGGTATCCTGCGCTTCATAGGTGTCTTCGCCGGCGCCTCCCCATACTTTGATCTTAAGCTTTGGCTTAGCACTGCCGCTAAACAGGAAAATGTCGTCGCCGTTGAGGCCGTAAAGCTCCAGCACCCCGGTTTCGGAAGCACGAACGGTACGCTCATAGAGCAGCTGCTGCACGTCGCCTTCTTTCAGGATCTTATACATCCGCACCAGCACGTCGCCGTTTGGCTGAGAGGTTACCTCAAAGCGCTCGTGCTTATCGGTGCCCACAACCTGCACCTTTTGGGCCAGCGCTTTATAATAGTTGCGGGCCATCTGCGGCAAGTCATCGCGGCGGGCTTTTAGCTTACGGATGGTAGGGGCGGCGGAGAGGGCGGCAATGGTGTCGGGCAGCGCAGTGAATCCCTGTTCAATTACCTCGTCGGTCAGGGCATGCTGCACGCTGTCGGCAATCTCCTGCCAGTCCTGCCACTCCAATTTGGCAAGTATGAGTTCATCCAGGTTGCGGCCGCTGCGGTTAAGTTTTTCGAGGCGGCTGGCGCTAATGCTGCGCTTAAACGACTGGAAGTGCGGCTTGACGCCAAAGCGTTGCAGCAGCCAAAGCACAGGCCCGTCGTCAATGTTGTAGAAGATGTTGTCGCGGTCGCGGGGGATGGCCTCGTAGACGTACGCCTTTTCGGCATACGCTTTCTCGCCCCAGCGCCAGTTGTCCTCGTGGCGGCTCCAGTCCCCGATTAGCATATCAAAAAGGCGGGAACGCAGAAACAGGCGGGCATCAAAGTATGAGTCGTTGTCGGTGAGGCGCTCGGTAATGGCCGAGCGGGAGCTTTTTACGTCAGGCGCTTTGCCCATCGGCCGGTAGTCGGACTGGTCGTCGGTGGGGCGGCGCTCCATCAGGGCCATGGCGCCGCCTATTTCATCCACAAACTCTCCCAAACGCGGGTCGTGGGGCACATACACCAGCTGCGGCTCGAGGTAATTTATACCGATGGCTTTTTCCATGGCAGGGAGCGCGAGCGGGGCATAGGGGTTGGTGGCGGAGGTGGCATCCCGGATAAAATCTGCCAGAAGGCTTTGCTGCAGGCGCTCGGGCAGCGCACTGGCCGGCTCCTTGTCCAGCGACCGCACCACGTACTCGGTGCCGGTGCTGTCTTGCAGGCGCATGTTTATGGTTTGGCGGCTGCCGCCCATCTGCAGCGGCTCCAGCCCGCCGTAGGCGGTGCCGATGTCCAGTACGGGCACTTCTACGGGGGCGGCCCATACCTTGCGGTAGTGCTTGCCAAAAAAGAAAGTATACAGGCGGCTGCGGTCATAGTGCGGCCCTGCGGCCAGCGTAATGGTGCTGTCTCTGTAGTCCGGGGCGATGGGAGAGGTGCGCTGCGGCTTGGGGACCTGCTGCACGCTATGCGTAAAGCGGCCGCTGCAGGCCGCTGCGCCACTGAGTATCAGCACTGAGAAAAAGATATAAACGGGCCTGAGGAATGACATGAGCTTGAGTAGGGTGATGCAATAACTATGAGCAGCTAGTGTTTTCGTAGCGAGTGGTGAGCTTAAAAGCCTTCGCGGTCAAAGGCGTGTACGCGTACATCGCTGGTGCGTTTGTCTTTTGTTTCCGGCCCTTCTTTCAGTTCTGTGCCTCGCTTGGTATCATATACCCAGGTTTTCTTGCCCCAGCCGCCTACCTCCGACTCATCCTCTATCTCATCTTCGCCAAGGCCGCCCACTATCTTTACCTTGATGCCCTTTTTTACCTTTCCGGTTATTTTAAAGGTATCGTCCTCGTCCAGCCCATGTAGGGTGATCAGCTCTGTTTCGGAGCGCTTGAAAACACGGTGGTAGATAACGGCTTCATCTGACTTGCGCCGCACGGTTACCTCTGTCTCCTCGTCGTTCAGGCGCTTTACCTCAAATTCGTCCTCCTGGTCGGTGCCTACCACCAATACCTCCTTTGCCAGAATCTCATAGAACTCAGCGGCGGCTTCGCGCAGTTGGTCGCGGCGGCTGATGAGTTTGTTGCGGGTGCGCTCTCCCTCCAGTTTATATACTTCTTTCGGAAACTGCTGCACTGCCTGCTCTATCACCGGGTTGGTTATACTTTGCTGCAGCTCCACGGCCAGCGAGTCGAACTGCTGGCGTGTTACCTGCGACAGGGCGCGTTGGTCTATAAAGGTAGAGTTGATGGTAAGCGCCTTCACATCGTTAAAATCCTCATCAAAAGACTCAAACTTGCGGATGGCCCAGTTGCGGCTGAAGATCCAGGGAATAATGCCGTCCTGGAAGCGGTAGAAGGCATTGTCGCGGTCCTTCGGGATGGGGTTGTAGTAGTGGTTGCCGTTATGCTCATACTCTGCCCATTCCCACTGGCCCTCATGGCGGTCCCAGTCGTTGATGAACAGGTCGAAGAGGCGGGCGCGGGCAAAGGCTAGCTGGTTTATGAAATGATTGTCCTTCTCAAAGCGCTTAGACAGCATTTTGCCGCTTCCTACAATGTCGGTGGCGTTGCCTGATACTTCGTCCACCATGCGCTCGTCGTTATACTTCTCCTCCAGCATGTATACTTTGTCGCTGGCAATCTCCTCATACTCTCCGAAGTCTGCATCCTGCGGGCGCACGTAAACCAGCTGCGGCGAGGAATGCGGAATATGGGCTGCCTGCGCCATGGGCGGAATGATGAGTGCGCCGTAGGGGTTAGCAGCTGAGATCTGGTCACGGAGAATGTTTGCCACGAAGGTCTTGCGCCATACTTTGGGCAGTACCTCGGAAGGCTCCTTGTCGAGGGAGCGGAGGGCGTAGGTTTTTTCGCCGGGGCCTACCATGGTAAAGCTGGTTGTCTGGAAGCCGCCACCGATCTTCTCTATTTTCAGGCCGCCCCAGGTGGTGTCCATCTCAAACACGGGCATGGTAACAGGTGCATTCCAGAGCGGGCGGTAGTGCTGCCCCCAGAAGAGGCGGTGCAGAAACCCTCGCTTGTAGTGCGCGCCGGCTTTTACCGTTACGCTATCCACTGAGGTGGGCGCATTTTTTAGCTGTTTATATACTTCTTCCTCTACCACGGGTGTCTCCGCGTAGAAGTTTTTCCTGGCACAGCCGGCAGAAGTAATCAGAATAAGGGCAAGTATGGTTTGCCATGCTTTAAACTTCATATATTCCTAAAGCTTTTTTAACTGCTATTAACGTAATGCAGGGATAAAGTTTCAGGTGAACGAAGTATGAATTTTAGGGAAGGTGCCTAAAGTATAAGCCAAACCTAGTTTAGTTACCTCACAGCCTTTGCGATTGGGCGAGGCTTTCGGGTAGGTTGCGGCTGCTGGCGGTAGTACCAGATGACGAAGCCGGAGATAGAAAGTATGCCGGGCATCAAGCCAAAGAAAGCGTAGAGCAGCTGCACGAGAAGTCCGGCAAAGTCGCCGAAGTGGATGGGGTGCAGCGAGGTGAGGAAGCGGTCGAGCAGGGACTGATCGCGGACAAAGTATGGCGTACCCAGCTCGCCGGTGGTATAGTCTGCCTGCAGTTTGCTGTAGAACCTGCCGTAGTAGGAGGGGTCGGAGTGCAGGCGGCCTAGCAACTGTATCTTGCCCTCTTCATTCACCGGGAAGCGGAGGTAGGTGATCTCAAATTCGGGATAAGCAGCGTTAGCCTCCGCCATGGCAGCATCCACCGAGGTGGTGATCTGCGGCACGGCAATTTCCTTTGGCCCGCCTTTGAGAGCCGCGTTTACCACCGTTATGGCCAGCGATAAACCAGTGACGCACATCAGCAGGTTAAAGGCCAGCGCCCACACACCCACCACCCGGTGCAGGCTGGAGAACATACTTCTGCGGCTACTAAAGCTGATCTTCTGCCGGAAGGTGAGCACTTTCAGAATAGAGCGGCGGTAAAGTATAAACCCGGTGATGGTGAGGAAAAGCAGCGCCACCCCCACCAGCAGTACCACGATTTTGCCAGGTGTGCCCGAGAGCAGGTTGTAATGGATGTTAAGCACCACGTAAGCAAAGCGATTGTGTGCCTGCCCCACGGTAGCAAGTTTCTCGCCGGTTTCGGGATGCACGAACAGCCACCTGCGCAGCTGCCCCTGCCGCAACTCGTACAGCAAGGCCTCGCTTGGCGAGGCCGGCAAAGCAGGCACGCGTATGTCCCAGCCCGGGTTCTCGGCCCTTACCCAACTAATTGATTTATCGATGTGCAGGGCCGTGGCAGGCGTTTCCAATCGGGAGTGGCTGGCGAACATCGCATCATCTATCTCATCATCAAAGACAAGTATAACGCCAGAAAGGCTGATAACCAGAACGAACATCCCGGCTATCAGCCCGCACCAATGGTGAATGGAAAAGCTCCGTTTTATGCGTTTCTTCAAAATATTACCACTTATAAGCTGCCCCTAGCTGTACTCTGGCGCCGTTGGCTCTTGTAAAGTTGTCGTCGCGGCCATACCAGTAGGCCTGCGGCAGGTAGTACGCCTTGTCCAACAGGTTCTCCACACCCAGGTTCAGGCTCAGTTTCTCGGTTGCCTGGTAAGAGGCCGCCACATTAAACACATCAAATGCCTTCACCGGACCCTGGCCAGAAGCATATCCTCCGTTGGCATTAAGGGCAAAGCGCTCACGCTCACCGGAGTAAACCCACTGCAGGTTCACGCTCAGGTTGTTTACAGGCTTCAGGTTGAGGTAAGATGTGAACTTAAACGGCGGGATGCGCAGGCTAGTCAGGTATTTGTCCTCGCTGTCGTTATAGTCGCCGTCTCTGTCAATATCAGCCTTGCCTTCGCTGTAAGAGGCGTTGGCCCCCAGCGTGATTTTATCGGAGATGAACAGGTCCACCAAGGCTTCGAAACCTGCCACGCGCTCCGGCGCACGCTCAATCTCGTACACGCCGGCCTCGTTGGCAATCAGGTTGGCGCCCAGTTTGGAAGTGCTGACGAAGTAGGCACCGCTGAAAGAGGCAATGCCGATCTGGCTGTGGAAGCCCGCCTCGTAGTTGTTCACGATCACCGGCTCCAGGTCCATCTGCGAGATAAAGTCCTCTTTGGCGCTGCGCACATAGCGGCCCACATCGATCATAGAGAAACCCTGCGAGTAACTTACGAATGGCTTAAAGTACTCCAGCGCAGAGTAACGCAGTCCAACGTTAAAGGTGTTGGCGTTAAACTTCAGGTTGCCGCCCTGCACGGCGTCGCCGCCAATATAAGCGCCTTTATTCTTGCTGTCTTGCACCATCAGCTGTGTAAAATCATCCACGTCGATAGACACGTTGTCGAAGCGGTAGCCGGCTTTAAAGTTCAGGTCCTGCAGGATGTTGAGTTGCAGCTGCGCGTAAGGCGCCAGGTTCTTCAGGTCTATCTCCGGTACCCAGGTGCGGCCATCCACCAGCGGCTGCGAAGTTACGTCGTTCAGGTAATCGGCGCCATAAATTATACTTCCTTCTACTTCGTTGTTGATTCTGAAAGGCGTGTTCAGGTTGAGGCGTACTCCGTTTTTAGCCGATTTGATGGTAGACTGCCCGCCCTTCTCAAAGTATGGCGTGTAGCCGTAGACAGTATAAAAGTCCTGCAGGTAGGCGCTCAGCTCCACATTGCTGTTTAGGAACAGGTTTTTGCCGATGTAACGCACCTGTGCGTTGTGATTATACTTGGTGCCCTCCGGCTCGCCCTGTACCTCACCTTTCACACCGATGGAGGGGGTAATGCCATACTCACCTTCCTGTAGTACATAGTCAGAGTTCTGGCGGCTGCCGAAGTAGTTATACATGGCCTCCACACGGTGGTCGGAGCTGAAGTTATAGCCAGCCTTGGCAAAGCCGTTGTACATTTTCGTCTCGCCTAGGCCATACACCGGGGAGATCACCTCGCCCTCGCCATCGCGCAGCACACCTGTTTTCTCGTAAGTGCCGCTGGCCACGTAGTCGAAGTCTTTTATTTTTCCGGTGAACTGCTGCGAAATGCGGCCACCCAGCGTCTCATCCGAATGGAAAAGGTTACCTGTGCCGGTGATAGAAGTATAGGCGCTTAAAGGCTTGCTAGTGTTCGGTTGCTTGGTGATGTAGTTGATCAGACCGCCGTCGGCACCGTTGCCATACACGGCAGTGGCGCCTTTCACGATCTCCACGCGCTCAATGGCACTAGGGTCGATGGTGCGCACATCGCGGCTGCCGTTGCGCAGGGGCGTAGACTGCGGAATGCCGTCTACCATGATCAGGGCGTTGCGGCCGCGCAGCGTCTGGCCCACGTTGCTGGTGGTGTTGCTGTTCATAGCCAGACCCGGCACCGTGTTGGCCATGATGTTGCCCAGGTCGGTGCTGATCTGCGACTGCACCTGCAGGGTGCGGGAATCCAGCACGTGTACCGAGGCTGGCGTCTCGTCCAGCGTTTCCACTGTGCGGCTCGCCGACACCACCACCTCATCCAGGGTGCTGGCGCTTGGCTGCAGCGTAAAGCTCAGGTTCAGGTTATCGCCAGCGTTCAGGGTTACCGGCTGCCTTACCGACTTGTAGCCTACTCCCCCCACACGCAAGGTATAGCTGCCGGGCTTGATGTTGCTGATGGTAAACTCTCCGGCGTTGTTGGTGTTGGTGCCCAGCACGGTGCCCTCCAAGGCTACTGTCAGCAACTCCAGCGCCTGCCCATTCTCAGAGCTTACTTTGCCGCTGATGCTGGCATTCTGGCTTTGCGCCTGCCCAGCAGACAAGGCAAAAAGCCACACGATCAGGAGTAGATACTTTTGCATGTATGTTGATTTTTTATTTAGACTGATTATAGATAAGGCAAAAGTAGAAGCTATTCCTGAAGCTGGCAAGTATTATTTAAAATTATTCTAAATAAGTATGCGGCAGAAGTATAAAAAAGGCTAAAAACAGCCGTGCCTGCCACAGGACGCGGCAGGCACGGTTTTCAGAGTATAGATTAAAAGGATGGCAGCTCCTGGCCAGGACCTGCCGGGGTGGTTACAACTTCACAAATTCCACGCGCCGGTTATTAGATTTGGCCTCCGGCGTATTGTTTTTGTCTATCGGTTTAGACTCTCCCAGTCCTTTGGCGGCCAAGCGCTCCGCAGCGATGCCCTGCTCCACCAGGTATGCCTTCACGGCCTCGGCGCGTTGCTGGCTCAGTTTTATATTCGAGTTATCATCGCCGTCGCTGTCGGTGTGGCCCTCTACCGAAAACTTAAGCGATGGCTGCTCCTGCAGCAGTTGTGCTATGCCTGCCAGCGTACCCACCGACTCGGGACGGATGGTAGCCTGGTTCACGTCGAACTTAATGCCGTAGGTCACGATCTTGCCGTCGGCCATCACCTGGTCGTACAGTTTCTTGCCGCCCTGGGCTATCATCACGTTTTTCACCATGGTCGTGGCCTCAATGCGTTTGTCTACCTCTATGCGCAGGCCCGATGGTTTGCCGCTCACGTTCGGGATGTTGATGAGGCGCTGCTCGTCCAGGTATACTTTCATGCTGCGCTTGTTAAACGAGATAGCCACATGCCGCCACTGGTTCTTCACGCCCTTCGCCGCCAGTTCCTCCGACTCGGAGCCAAAGGTTTTAAAGCGCGCCATGTTTGCCCGAATGTCGAGAGCGTTCCAGAAATCACCGTCTAGGGCCTCTTCATACTGGTCTGCATCATTCAACAGGAAGATGTTGTAGGCTACGTTGCCGTTATCAGTCTCAAAGTACAGGTCCATTTCTATGGTAAAAGTTTCGGGTAGCCAGCGCTCGCCTTTTACCAGCGGCTCCACGTCTGTGCCCGTCTGCACCAGGTTAATGACTTTCTCATCTCCAAACATGGCTATCTCTGCGTTGCCATGGTTCAGGTCCCAGCGCGACGGAAATTCGCCAACTTCCTCACCGGCCAGGTTATCTGCAAAAATGATCTTCTCGCCAGGCACAAAATCATACTTCGTCCAGGCTTTCATACTGCCTGCTTCTGCCACCGCGGCACTGCCTCCACCGCCACCGCTGGGAGTTTCTTCTGAGGCTGTAGCGGCCGCGCCGTTTTTCTTCTTGCCATCCAGGGTGTCGTCAATCGTCTTGTCGATCTTCTGATCCATCTTCTGGTTCAGCTTATTCTTGATCTTGTTGCCGATGTTGAACTGGGCATGGGCAGGAACCACACAGAGAGCCAACAGAAAGGCGAAGGCATGCATCAATACTTTTTTCTTCATAGCAATAGGTTTTAAAAACCTAAAAGTATAAATTAATATTTTTAAAGTATAAAATTGTATGTTTTGAGAAACGAATTAAAGCCGCTCTTTAGTGGAAAGTATAAAGTAGAGGGTGAGGCGGCAGTTTGGGCAGGTGTAAGCGGAACGGATTGTAATGTTTGGGAGGAGCAAAGGTAGGGCGAAAGTATAAGAAGTATAAAAGCAAAAGCCCCAGCTGGAGTTAACCAACCGGGGCTTTATGGGAATTATTTATACTTGTATGCAGGTAAGCTTACGCGTTATCAGCTCTGGACATACGGTTACGCTCGTTCTCATCGAGGTAGATCTTGCGCATGCGGATGCTCTTTGGTGTTACCTCCAGCAACTCATCCTTCTGGATGTATTCCATGGCTTCTTCCAGGGAGAACTTCTTGGCCGGCGCGATCTTCACGTTGTTGTCAGAGCCGGAAGCACGCATGTTTGTCAGCTTCTTGCCTTTCTGAATGTTTACCGTGATGTCGTTCTGACGGCTGTGCTCGCCAATTACCTGGCCCATGTACACATCCACGCCCGGATCTACGAAGAACACGCCACGGTCCTGCAGCTTGTCGATAGAGTAAGCTGTACCAGGGCCCTGTTCCATCGAGATGATAGAACCGTTGTTACGGCTAGGGATATTTCCTTTGTGCGGCTCGTAAGCCAGGAAACGGTGGTTCATGATCGCCTCACCGGCAGTAGCTGTCAGTACGTTGTTACGCAGGCCGATCAGGCCACGCGCCGGGATGTTGAACTCCAGGTGCTGCAGGTCGCCTTTTGGCTCCATGATCGTCAGTTCGCCTTTACGCTGCGTTACCAGCTCGATTACCTTACCGGCAGTCTCCTCCGGAACGTCCACCACCATGTGCTCGATTGGCTCATGACGCACACCGTCAATTTCTTTATAGATTACCTGTGGCTGGCCAACCTGCAGCTCATACCCCTCGCGGCGCATGGTCTCGATCAGTACAGACAAGTGCAGGATACCGCGTCCGAACACCAGGAAGGTATCCTCACGGTCGGTTTCCTGCACGCGCAGGGCCAGGTTTTTCTCTGTTTCCTTGAACAAACGATCGCGCAGGTGGCGTGATGTCACGAACTTACCCTCTTTGCCGAAGAAAGGAGAGTTGTTGATCGTGAACAGCATGTTCATGGTTGGCTCATCGATAGCAATACGTGCCAAAGGCTCCGGATTCTCCGCATCAGCAATTGTGTCGCCAATATCAAAGCCCTCGATACCTGTTACAGCGCAGATCTCACCAGCTGATACTTCCTGTACCGTTTTTTTGCCAAGTCCTTCAAACACCTGAAGCTCGGCGATCTTGCCTTTTTTCATAGTACCGTCTGCTTTGCAAAGCGAGATCGGCATACCTTCTTTCAGTGTTCCGCGGTGCACACGGCCAATCGCGATACGACCCACGAAAGAAGAATAGTCAAGCGACGTGATCTGCATCTGCGGGGAGCCTTCACGGTATGGGGCAGCAGGAATCACATCAATGATGGCATCCAGAAGAGGCGTGATGTTGTCCGTCGGCTGCGTCCAGTCGGTGCTCATCCAGCCCTGCTTGGAAGAACCGTACAGCGTCGTGAAGTCCAACTGGTCTTCTGTCGCGTCCAGGTTAAACATCAGGTCGAACACCTGCTCGTGCACCTCGTCAGGGCGGCAGTTCTCTTTATCTACTTTGTTTACCACCACAATCGGCTTTAGGCCAAGCTGGATGGCTTTGCTCAGTACGAAACGCGTCTGCGGCATGGCCCCTTCAAATGCGTCTACCAGCAGCAGCACACCGTCGGCCATCTTCAGTACACGCTCTACCTCACCCCCGAAGTCGGCGTGGCCAGGCGTGTCGATGATGTTGATTTTTACGTCTTTGTAGCGAACCGACACGTTCTTTGAAACGATCGTGATGCCGCGCTCGCGCTCCAGGTCGTTGTTGTCCAGGATCAGGTCGTCGAACTGCTGGTGCTCTGCGAACAGCTTAGAGGCATGGATGATTTTATCCACGAGCGTGGTCTTGCCGTGGTCTACGTGTGCGATGATCGCAATATTCCGGATATTTTGCATTGAATTGGTTTTTCGAGCCGCAAAAGTACTAAAAAGGCTTTAGACTTTTACTAGTTGTCTCGAAATAAACAGGTTATGATTACTTTAATTTACCCCAGATGCACTTTTGGCACAGGTTATGAAGCAAACATTACTTTGTTAAAGTTTGTTTCCTAGGTGGTTATAAATTTAAAAGTGCCGAAAGCCGCCCAAGCTTACGGCCCGTAAGTATGCGTATGAGACTGACACAGATAATTTGCATGGTTCTGCTGCTGAGCTTCTCGGCATGTGCAGAGGAGAGTAAGACAACAGCGCTGAATGCCTCCACCGCCGCCACAGGCGAGGAGCCGCTGAGCGAGGAACTGATAGCTGAGCTGAATGACCCAGCCCTACAGGATACGGTGGTGAAGACGGAGGCGGAGTGGCGCAAGCAGCTGACGCCCGAGCAGTACTACGTGCTGCGGAAGGAGGGCACGGAGCCGCCGTTCAAGAACAAGTATAACAGCAATAAAAAGAAGGGTGTCTATTATTGCGCCGCCTGCGGCAACCCCATGTTCAGCTCCCGCACCAAGTTCGAGTCCGGCACTGGCTGGCCCAGCTTTTACGCGCCCATCTCTAAAAAGCAGGTAAAGGAAGTGGAGGACAGGTCGTTTCCGGGAGAGGTACGCACCGAGGTAGAGTGCGCCCGCTGCGGCTCCCACATCGGCCACGTGTTTAACGACGGCCCCAAACCAACCGGCCTGCGCTACTGCCTCAACTCGGCGGCGCTCACCTTTAAAGAGCAGAAGTGAGGTTAATTGGTTTTTGAATACCCGGACCTGTAGAAACTGTAGTTTAAATGTCTGTTTAACAATTCAGCGATTTAGCCTTTCAACAGTTAATATCTATTAACTAACAAACACCCGCTGCCGTACTTAAATCCTAAACCAAACAGAACAAAACTATGGCAGAGCTACATTCAGAAGCTGATAATATAGAGAACACGGCACAGTGCATTATAGAGGCCTTTAAGAAGTTTGAGGTGCGCGAAGGAAGCGTGCTGCACTACCAGCAGCTGTACCCTTACCTGCAGGAGCGCTACCCGCACTACAAGGATGTGCAGAAAGAGGCAGAGCATCACCTGACAAAGGAAGGCTACGTAAACCCAGCACCCGACGGGCTGATGCTGACGCAGGTAGGCCACGAGCATGTATGGGGCGATAAGTAAGCCTAACAGCTTCTAAAAGAAAGAAATAAGTAGAGGCGCATCTTCATGCGTCTCTTTTTTTGCGCCAAGTTGAGGTTAGGCCGACTCTATCTTACCTGGAAGTATAGCCATAGTTTCTGATAACCAGCAGTATTGGCTGCGTATACTTAAAGTATAATCTGTTTTAAACAGGAGAAGTATAAACAGGAGCTATGAAATCATATAGAAGTATAACGTATAGTATAAGTATGGCAATGGCCGGTTTAGCTGCCTGCACCTCGCTCAGCGAAGGGCAGGAGGGCATGCCGCCTCCCGCGCCTGCAGAGGAGCGGGTAAGGCTGGAGCAGAATCCCAACGCCGCCGTGCGGCAGCGTATGGATGAACAGGCCAGCGAGATAAACCGCAAGCGCAACATTGAGCAGTTCGACCAAAACAAACCCGCCATGACGCCCAACCCCCTTCGGCCGCAGGAGCTGCCGCACGCACCCCAGGATACCTCTAAGCATAATTTAAACCAAGTGTGGCCAACGCAGGTGGAGCCCCAACCCGTAGAGGAGAATTAAAAATCAAAGCGCCGCCTACACTTAACGTATAGGCGGCGCTTTGATGTAGCGTTTGCTTTTATTTCTTCTTCTTTTGAGGCGTGGTGTCTTCCGGTTTCTCCTCATCGCTCAGGTGCAGCTCGTCTGGCTCCAGGTTCACGTACACCTCGTTTTCAGGCGGTGTGTTCCTGGACTCTCTGTCTTTGGGGGTGCCGGGTGGTGCAGGATTTTTGCTTAGCTTTTCTTTGCTGTCGCGCTCGCCCAGGTTGTCGCCTTCCTGCCGGGAGGTTCTGAAGTTATCTTTGTTGTTCATGGATAGGAGGATTATGGTTTCAATAGCGTGGCCAAAGCCCGTAGGCAGGGCCGCATGAGCCCCTGCTCTTGTCGGTGTTTGCCATGTTTTACGGAAAACGACGGTAATTGGCTGTGTCGGTTCGTATAGCACAAGCGGCGGCGGCACAACATTCCGTCGGGTATTTGTATATTTGCTTTCTGAAATAACCAAGATGACAGAGAACCCCAAAAGATATACCGTAACGGCTGCCTTGCCGTACGCCAATGGCCCGGTGCACATTGGCCACCTGGCAGGTGTATACTTACCTGCCGATATTTACGTGCGCTACCTGCGCCTGCAAAACCGCGATGTGAAGTTTATCTGCGGCTCCGACGAGCACGGCGTGCCGATCACCATCCGCGCCAAGAAAGAGGGTATCACCCCGCAGCAGGTGGTAGACAAGTATCATAAACTGATCAAGGAGTCGTTCGAGAATTTCAACATCTCCTTCGACATCTACGACCGCACCTCCTCCAAGATCCACGCCGAGACGGCCGGGGGCTTTTTCAAGAAGCTGTACGAGGACGGTAAATTCATAGAGCAGACCACGCAGCAGTACTACGACGAGAAGGCGCAGCAGTTCCTGGCCGACCGCTACATTGTGGGCACCTGCCCGAAGTGCGGCAACGAGAACGCCTACGGCGACCAGTGCGAAGCCTGCGGCACCTCCCTCAACGCCACCGACCTGATCAACCCGAAAAGCACGTTGAGCGGCGCTGTGCCGGTAATGCGCGAGACAAAGCACTGGTACCTGCCCCTGAACGAGTATGAGCCGTGGCTGCGCGAGTGGATCGTGGAAGGCCACAAAGGCGACTGGAAGCCGAACGTGTACGGCCAGTGCAAATCCTGGATAGACCAGGGCCTGCAGCCGCGCGCCGTTACCCGCGACCTGGACTGGGGCGTGCCGGTGCCGGTAGCCGGTGCCGAGGGCAAGGTGCTGTATGTATGGTTCGATGCGCCGATCGGCTACATCTCTGCCACTAAAGCGCTAACGGATGACTGGGAGAAGTACTGGAAAGACGAGGAGACGAAGCTGGTGCACTTCATCGGCAAGGATAACATCGTGTTCCACTGCATCATCTTCCCGAGCATGCTCAAGGCTCACGGCGACTATATTTTGCCGGACAATGTGCCGGCCAACGAGTTCCTGAACCTGGAGGGCGACAAGATCTCGACCTCGCGTAACTGGGCCGTGTGGCTGCACGAGTACCTGGAGGAGTTTCCGGGCAAGGCTGATGTGCTGCGCTACGTGCTGGCTGCCAATGCTCCTGAGACAAAAGACAACGACTTTACCTGGAAAGACTACCAGGCCCGCAACAACAACGAGCTGCTGGCCATACTTGGCAACTTCATCAACCGTGCCGTGGTGCTCACGCAGAAGTACTACGACGGCGCTGTGCCTGCCCGTAGCGAGCTGACCGACTACGACAAAACCGTGCTGGAGGACCTGCAGGGAATACCGCTGGTGATCTCGACCTACATCGAGCGCTACCGCTTCCGTGATGCCCTGGCTGAGCTGATGAACCTGGCGCGCCTGGGTAACAAGTACCTGGCCGATACGGAGCCTTGGAAGCTCATCAAGACGGATGCCGAGCGCGTGAAGACGATCATGAACATCGCGCTGCAGATATCCGGTAGCCTGGCTATCCTGATGGAACCGTTCCTGCCGGAGTCTGCCGCCAAGCTGCGTACTATGCTGAACATGGCTTTGGGCAACAGTTGGTCTGCCGCCGGTGCCGCAGATCTTCTAAAAGAAGGCCACGTGATTGGCAAGCCGGAGCTGCTGTTCGAGAAGGTAGAAGACGCTGCCGTGGATGCGCAGGTACAGAAGCTGCTGGACACGAAAAAAGCCAACGAAGCGGCAAACGCCGTGGTAGAGCCAGCCAAAGAGGACATCACCTTCGAGGACTTCACCAAAATGGACGTCCGCATCGGCACCATTATAGAGGCAGAGAAAGTAGCCAAGACCAAAAAGCTCCTGAAGCTGAAGATCGACACCGGTATTGATCAGCGCACCGTGGTCAGCGGCATCGCCGAGTTCTTTAAGCCGGAGGAAATTGTGGGGCAGCAGGTAAGCATCCTGGTAAACCTGGCCCCGCGCGAGATAAAGGGCATCACCAGCCAAGGCATGATCCTGATGGCTGAGAATGCGGACGGCTCGTTGGCCTTCGTTCAGCCAAGCAAGGAGATCAAAAACGGCGGAACGGTAAGTTAAAAGTATAAATCATAATAAAGTATAAACCCTCACTTGTCTGTATGGCAGGTGAGGGTTTTTTTAAATATGGCATTGCGCCTCTATACTGTAGCAGCAGTTGTAACCTGCTTTGCGACCCGCTCCCGCTCGATGTGCTGCACCACAAAGTATAAACCCACGGCTGTTATGGTTGCCAAAGCTCCCGTGCACCACCAAAGCGTAGCAAAGCCATACTTAGCGGCAAGCGTGGTGCCCAGGTAAGGAGCTACAACGTGTGCCGCAGCATAAGATATGGTGTACAGCCCCATGTATGCGCCGCGGTTGGCGGGGCCGGAGCGCTCCACAGTGATGGTAGCCATAAAAGGCATGGCCAGAATCTCGGCTATACTGAGCAGCAGCATCGCTAGAAAAAGAATGCTTGGGTGGTGCGTCAGGTTGAGCAGCACGTAAGACACTCCCAATACCAAAACGCCGCCTGTAATGATCCAAGCCTTGCGCGCCCGCTCGCCTATCAGGTACACCACGATCATCTCCAGCAGGAACACAATTAGCCCATTTAAAGCGAGCAAAAGGCCGATTTTGCCTTCCGGCAAAGTATAAACCTGACGGTAGTACAGCGGCAGCGTGGAGAGCAGCTGAAAAAACACCATGGCGAAGAGGCTGCAAAGTACAGCAAACAGCAGAAAGTAACCGTCCCGATAAGGAGAGCGGGTTGGCGCTGTTGCGGGAGTAGTTTCATTTGGCTGCTGTGCAGGCTGGTGCCCCTGCAGGTTCCGGAAGTAGAAATAGAAGAACAGCCCGGCCATAATGCAAGTCAGCCCGTCAGCAATAAACAGCCAGCGGTACGAAACGGCTGCCAGCAGGCCGCCCAGCGCAGGGCCGATAGAAAAGCCCAGGTTCAGGGCCATGCGGTTGAGGGAGAAAGCGCGCGTTACGTTCTCTGGGCGGGCGTAGGAGGCGATGGAGGAGGAGTTAGCAGGGCGCAGCATGTCGTTTACCAGGCTGAGTATAAACACGCCACCCATCAAGGCCTCGAGCTGGCGTAGGCTCAGCAGCATAAAGTATAAACTGCCGCCCAACGTTAGGCTCAGGAACTGCACCTTAAAATGCCCCACCTTATCTGTAAGCCAACCTCCCAGAAACGCGCCGCAGACCGCGCCAAGCCCATACATACTCAGTACCACCCCGGCCTCTTTTAACGTAAAGCCTAACTCCTCTGTCAGATACACGCTCAGGAAGGGCGTCACCATGGCGCCGCTGCGGTTAATCAGCATCACCAGCGACATCATCCAGGCCGGGCGGGAGAGGCCTCCGAAGGCGTTGCGGTAGAGCAGGAGAATACGTTTCATGGCTGTGCCCAGAGGTATGGCTGGCGAAAAGGCAAATGTATACTTTCAGGCGGATATTTCTGTTGCTGCTCACATAAAAGTAAAAGCCCCTCACAAGTATAAGTTGGGAGGGGCTTTGGGAGAGACGCAATACCTTGCATCTCTTTGCTTGCCAGGTAAGGATAACTGATGCCTCCAAAGTAATGCTCTTTCTCCTTTGTGCAAATGGTTACAAAGTATAAGCCAGGAGAACCTTAGTCCCAGATCACCAAACGCGATGATGGGATTCTGTACTTCTTCTTATACTTATCCATATTAAGATATACGGAATTCCAGATGCAAAAAGAGACGCAAGGTATTGCGTCTCTACGTTCTTACTTCGTATTAAACTGGTTCATGGTGCGCTCCAGCCCGATGGTACCGAAGGAGATCACGGAGTCGGCGGCTTTCTCTATCAGCGTTTGCAGTTCCGGCTGCTCATTCTCGCTGAACTTGCTCAGCACATAATCCACCTGCTTGCCTTTGTGGTAATTGTCGCCGACGCCGAAGCGCAGGCGCGGGTAGTTGTTGTGGCCCAGCGTCTGCTCGATGTGCTTCAGGCCATTGTGCCCGCCGGCGCTGCCCTTGGCACGTATGCGCAGCTTGCCAAAAGGGATGGCAATGTCATCTGTGATCACCATCATCTGCTCCGGCGTCAGCTTCAGCGAGTTTAGCCAGTGGCCTACGGCTTTGCCGCTCAGGTTCATGTAGGTGGTGGGCTTTACCAGCACAAAGGTGCGGCCCTTGCTTTTTATCTCGGCTACAAAGGCGTGGCGACCGGAGTCGAAGCTGGCGTCGTGTTTTTTTGCCAGGTAGTCCAGTACCATAAAGCCGATGTTGTGGCGGGTGTCAGCGTATTCAGGGCCGATGTTGCCAAGGCCCACGATCAGGTATTTCATACTTGTATCTTCGGTGGTAGCGGGCGATGCAGGAGCAAGGCCCAGCCACTTTTTTATCTTGTTAATTGTTGAATGGCTCAAGGTCTTGATTGCTGATTATTTACTGTTGATTGTTTGGAACGGATATTATGCAACAATCAGCAACTAACAACCAACCATTAAAACGGCAATTTAACCATTAAACAGTTTAACCATTCATTAAAACAAAAAATCCTGCCCCGCTCGCGGCAGGACAGGACTTTTGAGAATATTCTGAGCTGTGGCTCAAAAAATTACTTTTTACCACCACGAGCTTCTTCAGCCTGCGCGCTCTTAAGGGCACGCGGAATAGTTACTGTAGCGATTGGAGCGCTTGGGTTTGTCAGGATTTCGTAGTTATCCGGCTGGATTTTAGAAACCTTGATAGACTTGCCAAGTTCCAGGTCAGAGATGTTTACCTCTACGAAGTCTGGCAGGTTGGCAGGAAGCGCCTTGATCTTGATAGCGCGCAGCTTAGTAACCAGCTTACCACCGGCCAACACACCAGGAGAAACACCAACGAACTTAACCGGAACGTCAATTTTCACTGGCTTGTCGTCCTGCAGCTCCAGGAAGTCAACGTGCAGCAGCATCTCGTTCACTGGGTGGAACTGAGCATCCTGCAGAACGGCTCTGTAGTGCGTACCTTCAATGTTCAGGTCTACCTCGTGTACCTCTGGCGTGTAAATCAGGTCACGGAACAGGATAACAGGGGCATAGAAATGAACCTGCTCGCCACCACCGTATAGAACGCCTGGTACAAAAGAGTCATTACGCAGTTCTTTGGATTGCTGCTTGCCGAGATTTGCTCTTTTAAACCCTATAATCTCTAACGTTTTCATAAAAATGTTTTTTTAAAATATATTGCTACAAAAGTATAGCCTTGTTTGATTGTTAAATTGTTAAATGATTGATTGTTGTTCGTATAGAGTATAAAAAATCAACAATCATCAATCAACAATTAAATGAATAAGGAACTGATCGACTCGTGGGTTACCACGTTGTTGATCGCTCTGGCAAAAAGGTCTGCGAAAGACAGTACCTTGATTTTAGAGCTTTCCTGGCGCAGCGGAATCGTGTCCGAAACCACCAGCTCTTCCAGCACTGAGTTATCGATGCGCTCGTATGCCGGGCCGGACAGTACCGGGTGCGTGGCAATAGCGCGTACCGATCTCGCTCCTTTCTCTTTCAGCAGCTCCGCTGCCTTGGTGATAGTACCTGCCGTGTCCACCATGTCGTCCACCAGCACCACGTCCATACCGTCCACGTCGCCGATCACCTGCATCGAGGCAATTTCGTTGGCCCGTTTGCGGTGTTTGTCGCAAACAACCATTTCGGCGCCAAAGTTCTTGGCAAAGGCTCTTGTTCTTACCACACCCCCTACGTCAGGCGATGCAAAGATCAGGTTCTCGCCCAGGTTTAGGCTGCGCAGGTAAGGCACAAAAATAGCTGAGCCATCCAGGTGGTCTACCGGAATGTCGAAGAAGCCCTGTATCTGGCCCGCGTGCAAATCGCAGGTCATCAGGCGGTCTGCGCCAACTGATTGTATGGCGTTGGCCACCACTTTAGAGCCAATGGCCACGCGCGGCTTGTCTTTTCTGTCCTGGCGGGCATAGCCATAGTATGGCATTACCACAATTACTTTATGGGCCGAGGCGCGCTTGGCGGCATCCACCAGCAGCATCAGCTCCATCAGGTTATCAGCAGGCGGAAACGTAGAAAGTACGATAAACACCTCTGCGCCACGAACTGACTCATTGTAATGTACGCCGATCTCCCCGTCGCTAAAGCGGGAGATGGTAAGGTCGCCGAGCTTAGTGCCGTAGGAGGCAGCTATTTTCTCAGCCAGGTAACGGGATTCTGAACCAGAGAAGATTTTAACTTGTGGCATAACGGTGCTAAAACTAAATAACGGTTTGTTTGGGTTTAGTTGATTATGCCCGCAAAGCTACCAAAAATACTGATGGGAGCCATTAAATATTTCTGATTTTTAACCAGTTACGGTTGCCTTTAAAGCAAAAAAAGAACAACACCCATCAGCGTGTTGTTCTTTTTTAAGTTGTCCGACCAGGGCTCGAACCTGGACTCTTCTGAACCAAAATCAGACGTGTTGCCAGTTACACCATCGGACAAGCTTCCTACTAAACTCTAGAACTTTCGTCCCTTTGTCGTTTGGTGATGCAAAGATAGAGACACGATTTTAAACTGCAAACAATTGCCGTAAAAAAATCGAAAAAATTAGTCTAAAATCTGCTCCAGCGCCGTGTCATAGTGCTTTTTGGCCGCTGTGATGCCTCCGAAAAGGTCGCCGTCTATGTGGCAGTCGTGGGCGGTAACTTTTCCTAATTTCGTGAAAGCCACACCTTTATTTTGCAACGCATTCTCAAAGTCGCCCTGTTTAGCGGGGGCGACAGAAACCACCACGCGGCTCTGGCTCTCACCGAACAGGTAGGCGTCTTTTCTGAAATTTTTATCTGTCTCGATGTCAAAGCCCAGCTCTTTCGGCATGGCAGCCTCCAGTAGCGTAATGTATAAGCCGCCATCTGCCACATCGTGCGCAGAGTTTACAAGCTTCTGCTTGATCACTTCTTTTACCGCCGCCTGCAGCTTCAGCTCCTCGTCCATGTTAAAGTATGGCGCAGGGGAGAGCTTTACGTTGTGGTACGAGTACAGGTACTCCGAAGAGGCAATGTCGTTCTTGGCCTCACCGATCATATAGATCGCGTCACCGGCGTTCTGGAAAGCCAGCGTCATCTTGTTGTCCTTGTCTTCCAGGATGCCCAGCATGCCGATGGTTGGGGTCGGGAACACAGGCCCTTCGTCGGATGACTGGTTGTAGAAGCTCACGTTGCCGCCTGTTACCGGCGTGCCAAAGGCCGTGCAGGCCTTGCCCATGCCTTTGATGGCGCCCACAAAGTGCCAGTATACTTCCGGCACATACGGGTTGCCGAAGTTAAGGCAGTTGGTGATGGCCACCGGCTCGGCACCGGAGCATACTATATTGCGGGCAGCCTCCGCCACCGCAATGGCACAGCCCTCTTCCGGGTCGGCGTATACGTAGCGGCTGTTGCAGTCCACGGTTACGGCAATTGATTTGTCGGTGCCTTTTACCTTCACGATGGCGGCATCCGAAGGCGCGTTGGTGCTCATGTTGGCCGTGCCCACCATGGAGTCGTACTGGCGGTACACCCAGCGCTTTGAGGCGATGTTCGGGTGCGTGGTCAGGAACTCGGCTACGGCCTGGTAATCCTCCGGCTCCTGCACCTGGTCTATGTTGAACTTCTTGCTTTCGGCAAAGTAGGCCGGCTCGCGCCACTCGCGGTGGTACACCGGCGCGCCACCGCCCAGCACCAGGTCATCGGCAGGTACCTCGGCTACCAGTTCATCGTTCTGGTAATAGCGCAGCATGCCGCCTTCCGTTACCACGCCTATCTGCTCGCAGTACAGATCCCACTTGTTGCATATGTCTTTAATGGTCTGCTCGTATCCTTTCTTCATTACGATGAGCATGCGCTCCTGGCTCTCGGAAAGCAGGATCTCGAACGGCACCATGTTGGCCTGGCGCGTAGGCACCTTATCCAGCCAGATGTCCATGCCGTGCTCGCCTTTGGCGCTCATCTCGGAGGTAGAGCAGGTAATACCGGCCGCGCCCATGTCCTGCATGCCGATTACGTGGCCCGACTGGATGATCTCCAGCGTAGCCTCCAGCAGCAGTTTCTCCTGGAACGGGTCGCCTACCTGCACCGACGGAAGGTCTTTGGCGGAGTCTTCGGTGATGTCTTTAGACGCAAAAGCAGCGCCGTGGATGCCATCCTTGCCCGTGGCAGAGCCTACGATGAACACAGGGTTGCCCACGCCATACGAGGTAGCAGAGGCAGTTTCGCCCACTTTCACGATGCCGGCTGAGAAGGCGTTTACCAGCGGGTTTATGTTGTAGCACTCGTCGAAAAACAGCTCGCCGCCTACCGTTGGAATACCAAAGGCATTGCCATAATCGCCAATGCCTTTTACCACGCCTCTAAGCAGGCGCTGTGTTTTCTCGGAACGTGGGTTGCCGAAGCGGAGCGAGTTAAGCTGCGCGATCGGGCGGGCGCCCATCGTAAAAATATCCCGGTTTATACCGCCCACGCCGGTGGCTGCGCCCTGATATGGCTCGATAGCAGAAGGGTGGTTGTGCGATTCGATCTTGAAGCTGCAGGCATAGCCGTCGCCAATGTCCACGAGGCCAGCGTTCTCTTCACCGGCCTTGGCCAACATGCGTGGCGAGTCTTTGGGCAGGGTTTTCAGCCAGACAATGGAGTTCTTGTAGGAGCAGTGCTCCGACCACATCACGGAGAAGATACTGAGTTCTGTGAAGTTCGGGGTGCGCCCCAGGATTTGCTTGATGCGTTCAAACTCCTCTTCCAGAAGGCCAAGCTTCTGGGCGGTTTCTACGGTAGTGAGTTGTTGTTCCACTGTATGTCAGGCTTATGTAACGGATAAGCAAAAGTAGGAACTTATACTATAAGAGCACAAGCATAAACAGCGGCTTTTTCAGTAGGACGGTAACGCATTCAGTATTATTATACTTTATAATGGATTAAAATGCGGTGAGTTTGCATTATGAGGGACAGTTAGAAATATATATATTTTTGTGCCTTTAAATCGTCACTTCATCAGGATTTATGCGTAAAGAAATCCGCAATAGCTTTTCCTTCTTCTTTTATCGTCAGCTTATGACCACCATCGCAAATCCTGATTTGATAGTAACAACGTGCGGCCGAGAACTGGACCTGAGTAGTACAGAGTTGGTGATCGAGCGCTCTAACAGCTTGTTTAGCTACAACATCCACAAGCTAAAGAGCGGAGAGTATATTATAGCTGAAAAGTTTTATGCCAACCCCTTTAACAACCGCTACATTCTGCTGAACGACGAGCAGATAGAGATGCTGAAGAACCTGTAGCAGCCTGAGCGGCAATTTATTGGTTAAGTGCTTTGCCTGCCTGTTGCTTAAAAAGGAAACGGGTGCGCACAATTCCTTCTTTCTGTGCCGGCTCTTTTTATGAAAGGGCCCGGCTGGCTATACCTGCCTGAAACAGTGGCGCAAAACTTTTTAAACCCCGGCATGGATATAAGAGATTTATCCATTAGTTTTGCACCCTGAAATAACTCCGTTATACTAGTTAATCAATATAAAAAGTCAAATGGCGAATATTGGCAGAATAACCCAGGTTATCGGTCCGGTTGTGGACGTTAGCTTTATGGGTGAAAACTCAAAGCTACCAAATATTTTGGATGCCCTTCAGGTGACGAAAGACAACGGCCAGGTAGTAGTACTGGAAGTGCAGAATCACCTTGGGGAAGACCGTGTACGTACCATCGCGATGGACTCTACAGAAGGCCTTACCCGTGGCGCTGAGGTAGTTGACCTGGGTGGCCCAATCAAAATGCCGACAGGCGAAGGCATCAAAGGCCGTCTTTTCAATGTAATCGGCGAAGCCATTGACGGTATTCCGCAGCCTGTTAGCACAGGTGGTCTGCCTATTCACAGAGCTGCCCCTCGCTTCGAGGACCTGGCTACTTCTTCTGAAGTGCTTTATACAGGTATCAAAGTAATCGACCTGATCGAGCCTTATGCAAAAGGCGGTAAGATCGGTTTGTTCGGTGGTGCCGGTGTAGGTAAAACCGTATTGATCCAGGAGCTGATCAACAACATCGCGAAAGCACACGGCGGTCTTTCTGTATTTGCCGGTGTGGGCGAGCGTACGCGTGAGGGTAACGACCTGCTGCGTGAAATGATCGAGGCGGGTATCGTGCGCTACGGTGCTGAGTTCCTGGAGTCGCTGGAGCACGGCGGCTGGGATCTTTCTAAAGTAAACATGGATGAGCTGAAGGAGTCTAAGGCTACCTTCGTGTTCGGCCAGATGAACGAGCCTCCTGGGGCGCGTGCACGTGTGGCGCTTTCTGGTCTGACGATGGCGGAGTACTACCGCGATGGTGAGCCGGGATCCAGCGACTCAGGCCGCGACATCCTGTTCTTCGTGGATAACATCTTCCGCTTTACGCAGGCGGGTTCTGAGGTGTCGGCCCTTTTGGGTCGTATGCCATCTGCGGTAGGTTACCAGCCAACGCTGGCAACGGAGATGGGGGCCATGCAGGAGCGTATCACGTCAACAAAGCGCGGTTCCATTACCTCTGTACAGGCCGTTTACGTACCTGCCGACGACTTAACTGACCCGGCTCCGGCTACAACGTTTGCCCACCTGGACGCGACTACTGTACTTTCCCGTAAGATCTCTGAGCTTGGTATCTACCCTGCGGTAGACCCTCTGGACTCTACGTCGCGTATTCTGACGCCGGACGTGGTAGGCGATGAGCACTACAACACCGCGCAGCGCGTGAAAGAGATCCTGCAGCGCTACAAAGAACTTCAGGATATCATCGCCATCCTTGGTATGGACGAGCTTTCTGACGAGGATAAACTGGTTGTACACAGAGCGCGCCGCGTGCAGCGTTTCCTTTCTCAGCCATTCCACGTAGCAGAGCAGTTCACAGGCCTGAAAGGTGTACTGGTAGACATCAAAGACACCATCAGAGGCTTCAACGAGATCATGGACGGTAAGTATGACCACCTTCCGGAGTCAGCCTTCAACCTGGTAGGTACCATTGAAGACGCTGTGGCCAAAGGTGAGAAGATGATGGCTGAAGCAAAATAAGTTGAAATTAGTTACGAGTTACGAATTCCGGGTTTCGAGTTGGCTTTATGCGGCTCATAACCCGGAACTCGAAACTCTAAACTCATAACTAATAAAAATGTATTTAGAGATAATCACACCTGACAAGAAGGTTTATGCCGGTGAGGTAGAGGCCGCTCAGTTCCCGGGAGCCAACGGCTCGTTCGAGGTGCTGGACTCCCACGCCCCGCTCATCAGCACCCTTGACAAAGGAAGCATCCGTATCACTACCAACAAAGGGCAGGAGTTCTTTACCGTGGACGGTGGTGTGGTAGAAGTGCTCAACAACAAGATTATTGTACTGGCTGAGTCTGTAACAGAGTAATAGTCCGTAACAAAGTATAAACCAAGGCCTCCTGTTCTTCGTGAGCAGGAGGCCTTGGTGTTTTAGAAGTATACGTATGAGACTAACCTGACCCACTCATGCGTTTGTGCAGTTAACAATCCTTCACTTCTAAAATATTGAGACTCCAAATTTATTTGACAGCAGACTGTTGAGCTCCTCAAGGTCCGCCATTAAATCTTGTTGGCTTTGCGTGAATGATGACTCAAGCTTGTTTTTCTGAAGCATGTTTTTCAATTCGGCCATTTTAAAGTAAAAAGACTTAGATTTTAGTTCTAGCGGTAGCATCGCTAGCTTCTTTTCCAGGGCAAGCTTTTTTTGCTTAACCACCTCGATTATTTCAATAGCCGAATCAAAATCCAATTCCTCTTGTTCCTGGGATATTAAAAGACCGCACTTGAAGTTGGCGCACTGTTTTGGTCTCCTGGAGTAAATACTGCAGCCTTCACAAAAATTATAGTTGGTACAGGGTTGAAGAAAAACGCCCTCACCATTTGTATTCTCTATTTCAATTAATTCTTTCAGTACAGGCAACTCCTCACGACCGATCTGCACAAACCCGATCACGGTGCCGTCGCAGCAGAAACCACAAGACAGGCAAATATTTTTTGAATCACTCACTTTTTCTGTATTAAAACCCCATCAAGGTTCGATATAAAACCAAGACCTCCCACTCAATCTTTACAATATAAGAATTCCTCCTTACTTTTAGCCATACTTATACTTTTGCATCATGCCGAACATCCACCCGAAAACCACGCCGATCTACCAGACTTCTGTATTTACCTTTGATGACCTGAACGAGCTGGAGCTATACTTTGGGCAGCCCGGCCAGAGCTATATGTATACCCGCTACGGCAACCCCAACTCCGATGAGCTGGCGCAGGAAGTGAACAAGCTGGAAAACGGGGCAGGGGCAGTGGTTACCTCCTCGGGCATGTCGGCGATACTGGCGGCTATACTTACTGTTTGCAAGGCCGGCGACCATGTGCTGTGTGCCGAGGAGATATACGGCGGCTCGTCTACGCTGCTGGCGCAGGAGCTGACGCGCATAGGCATGGAGGTGGCGTTTGTGCCTTCGGCGGAGATGTATACTTTGGATAACCACGTGCAGCCCAACACTCGCCTGCTGCTGGCCGAAACCATGAGCAACCCGCTGCTGCAGGTGCTCGACATAGCCAGGCTGGCGCAGGAAACAAAGCGCCAAAGTATAAAGCTCGTCATCGACAATACCTTTGCCTCGCCTATACTTACCAAGCCGCTCACGTTGGGTGCCGACATCGTGATCCACAGCGTGACAAAGTACCTTTCCGGGCACAGCGACGTGACGGCTGGCGTGGTGGTTTGCAGGGAGCAGGAGGAGCTGCAGCGGGTGCAGAAGGTCATGATGGTGTATGGCCTCAACCTAAGCCCTTTTGAAGGCTGGCTGGCAGCGCGCGGCCTGAAGACGCTGCGCCTGCGCATGAAGCAGCACAGCAGCAATGCCCTGCAACTAGCCCAGTACCTGCAGCAGCACCCGAAGGTGGAGAAAGTATGGTATCCGGGCCTGGAGGAGCACCCGCAGCACGAACTGGCAAAGCAGCAAGGGCAGGGGCTGTTCGGCGGCATGCTCAGCTTTCGGATAAAAGACGAGACAGAGGCTGTGAACCGCTTTATGCGGGCGCTGCCAAGTATACCATTCGCCCCGTCTTTGGCAGGCGTGAACACTTCTATTTCCCACCCGCTGGGTACTTCCCACCGCTCCCTTACGGCGCAGCAGCAGCAAAAGCTGGGCATAACGGTGGGCGTTATCCGGTTTTCGGTGGGGATAGAGGAGCCTGAGGAGCTGATAGCAGAGCTGGAAACGGCGCTGGCACAAGTATAAAATATTGGCTGCAGAGGCTACACAACCACTTGTAGCCCCTGCCTCCAATGCCTTTTAGCGTTTCCTAAAGCCACTTAGCTCTACCTTGTACAGGTTTTTGTCAGTGTCGTGGTAGATGCTGTAAAAGTTGGGGTATACTCCCGGCGGGTCCCAGCGCTGCGGCTGTTTAATAGGGGCCGTCATATCCACATTCTCCGTAAAGAAGCTCAAGGCAACCATAGGCTCATAAAACGTTACCTTTCCATCATAAGACCCATAGATGAAGGTGTGCGTAAAAGGCTGCCCGTGTAGCTCGGGGCTGGCGCTGTCTACCCAATGCATGCCCATAAAAGGCACGGCTCCGGCTGGCACGTATCCTGCAGGCAGGTAGGCAGGGTCCGGAAAATTGTTGAACTCTTCTGTATTCTCCGGCAGAATCGCCAGCCGTTCCTGGTTGGTGATCTTATAAAAGTGGAAGTCGAAGTGCGGCACATCATAAATGCCTGGCGGCTCATGCCCCTCCGGCATGTAGTCCAGCATAATTAGTTTGGTTGGCATGGCAGGCACCGAAGCCGGCAGCGGTAAAATAACATCCTGCATTTCGTTTGGCAACGACTTCATGGCATCCTCCGATATGGCAATACCCAGCGAGATAAGCCTGCTGCCCGATACTTCGGCGTAACTTTGCGCATAGCCGCCGCCAAAGCTAACCCGCTGGCCATACCTGGTGGTCGTCATGTCAAAGTCATCGTCGTCTACGCAGCCGGAAAACACCAGCACCGACAACGAAAAGATGGTAAGGATAAGTTTTTTCATAGTTAACACAGCGCTCGTTTGGTACATAAATAAGTAAAATAATACTTAGCAAAGTAACTTTTTTGGCAACATGTGTGGGGGTTAATCCATGAGAAAAAAGAGGAGGTTGATGCCAGATGAACAGGTATACTATCTACAGCGGTTGGGTACGGGAGGTGTTGTTCAGCGTCTGCAAAACAGAAGAAGAACTGCGGAAGTTACTGAAAGTGGCGCGCCTGAAGCCGGAGGTCCTGCATATGCCTTCGGGCCAGCTCGCGCCTGAAACGGCAGAGCAGCTACTGAAGGCGGCGCAGCGGCAGGCGGGGGAGGAGTGCGTAGGGCTAGTGTGCGGGCAGAAAGCCAGCGTGCCGCTCTGGGATATAGTGGGCTGGCTGATGCAAGTCAGCCCGACCCTGGAGGTCGCTTTTGAAGGGCTTTGCCAGTACCACCGGTGCTTTTCCCACTCCATCATGTTTAGGCTGAGTGAGAGGAATGGCTGTGTTGTGCTGGAACTGCAGCCGGAGCCGGACTGGCAGGAAATGTACCCAGTATCGTGCAGGCAGGTGGTGGAGCTCAATCTGGCGGCAGCCCTGCACTTTGCCTCGGCGCAGCTGAAGCAGCCGGTAAGCCCGCAGCTGGTAACGATAAGCTTCCCTAAACCGCCCCAGCCCTGGCAGTATGAGTCGCGCCTGAAATGCCCGCTAAAGTTTGGTACCGATGTCTGCAGCATCCATTTTAAGCCACATGAGGTTAGGAGGCCTTTAGCGGGCTACAGCGCCGCCATGTATAGCCTGGCCAAAAAACTACTGGATGATATGCTGCAGCCAAATTATGATGTCACCAGTTTTATAGAGGTACTGCGAAGAGAACTGCAGGAACGGATCCGGGAGAACGGCCCCTGCACGATTGTGCCTGTGGCCGATGCGCTTTGCCTTTCGGTGCGGTCGCTGCAGCGGAGGCTGAGCCAGCAGGGCACCAGCTTTCAGAAGGAGGTGGAGGCGCAGAAAAAACAGGTGGCGCAGCGGCTCATACAGGCAAACCGCTACAACGTATCGGAAGTGGCGGGTATGCTCGGCTACAGCGATTGCAGCGCGTTCAGGAAAGCGTTTCGGAAGTGGACAGGCTATAATCCCAAAGCCTTTGCCCTGCAGCGCCAGCCTTAGCTCGGCTCCAGCAGTCGCTTCAGGTGCTTCACTACTTTATCCAGGTCTTCCTCTGTCAGGCTGCTGCCGCTGGGTAGGCAGAGGCCCCGTTCAAAGAGCCTTCCGCTGAGGTTGTTGCCCACGTAAGGGTGGTGCTCGAAAAGCGGCTGCAGGTGCATGGGCTTCCAGAGCGCGCGCGTTTCGATGTTTTCCTCCTCCAGGGCCAGGCGTATACTTTCCGGCGTGTGCGGATCGGGCAGCAGCACGGTGGTAAGCCAGCGGTTCGCGAAGCAGGCTTTCGGCTCAGCCACAAACTCCAGCCCCTCGATATGCCCCAGCTGCTGCCTGTAAACCTGAAATATGTCGCGGCGCTGCTTCATGCGCTTCTCCAGCACCTCCATTTGGCCGCGCCCAATGCCGGCGCTGATGTTGCTCATGCGGTAGTTATAGCCCATTTGGGAGTGCTGATAGTAGGGGGCCGGGTCTTTGGCCTGCGTAGACAGGAACCGCGCCTGCTCCACCAGCTGCTCCTCCTCCGAAATAAGCGCGCCGCCCCCGGAGGTCGTGATGATCTTGTTGCCGTTGAAGGAGAAAACGCCCACACGCCCAAAGGTACCCACCTGATGGCCACTGTAGCGCGAGCCCAGGGCTTCGGCGGCGTCCTCCACTACCGGTATGCCATGCTCCTCCGCAATGTTCATGATCTCCTTCATTTTGGCAGGCATGCCGTAGAGGTGCACCAGCATAATGGCTGCGGGGCGCTTGCCCAGGCGCAGGCGGTCGGTAATGGCCTCGTGCAGGGCCTCGGGGCTCATGTTCCAGGTTTCCGGCTCACTCTCCACAAACACAGGAGTCGCGCCTAAGTATAAAATGGGGTTGGCAGAGGCCACAAAGGTAAAGGTAGAGCACAGCACCTCGTCGCCGGGTTTTACGCCTACCACCTGCAGGGCCAGGTGCAGCGCGGCGGTGCCGGAGCTAAGGGCCACGGCGTGGCGGGCGTTGGTGTGCTGGCAGATGTCGTGTTCAAAGCCAGCCAGGTTAGGGCCGGCGGTGGTTACCCAATTATCCTCAATCGCTTTTAAAGCATAGTTTTTCTCGTGCCCGCCCATGTGCGGCACCGAAAGGAAGATACGTCCAGGCCTGTAAATCATATTCGTGTTGGTGAGGTGGGGGCGCTGTGGCTGCAGGTCCCCGGATTCAGATGCTATCATACGGAACAGCCGCTTTTTAGGCTGCCTCTGCTTCTAAGAGCATGTTTAAAGTTCATCCTTTGTGCTGAAAATCGCTCAAAACGGAACCCGGCTTCCTGATTTTTCTCGCCACGTAGCGCTGCTATGCGGCTCAAAAAACACTTCGCCAGAACCCATCTTGAACAATTTTCGCTTACAAAAACGAAATTTAAACAAGCTCTAAAAGGCACTGTGTTCCTGTGGATTAATATACAGGTTTTCTACAAAGAATAACAGTTTTGTCCTATACTTTTTCAGAAAGGCCGGCGCTGCTGCAGCCTTTTCAGCGTAAATTCATAGATTGCAACCTTTAAACGCAACCTGTCAGACGATGCTAGACTTCCCGAACGCCAAAATAAACCTGGGCCTGTACATTACCGAAAAGCGGCCAGACGGCTTTCATAACCTGCAGTCGTGCTTTTACCCGGTGCGCTGGTGCGATGCGCTGGAGGTGGTGCCAGCAGAGAAACTGCAGTTTGGCATGACCGGTCTGCCGGTGCCGGGCAACCCGGACTCAAACCTGTGCCTAAAGGCGTACAACCTGCTGCAGCAGGACTACAACCTGCCGCCGGTGCACCTGCACCTGCACAAGGTGATACCCATGGGCGCCGGCCTGGGCGGAGGCTCTTCGGATGCCTCTTTCACGCTTCGCCTTTTAAGCCAGTTGTTTGAGCTGAACCTGCCTGCCGATACGTTGGAAAGTTATGCCCGCCAACTGGGCTCTGACTGCGCTTTTTTTGTGCAGAACAAGCCGGTTATCGCTACGGAGCGCGGCGACGTGTTCGAGCAGATCGACCTGAACCTGAGCGGTTATACTTGTGTGGTGGTGTACCCGGGCCTCCATATTACCACCGCCGAGGCCTACGGAAGTATAAAGCCTCAAAAAGCAACCTGCGACATGCCCATGCTGCTGAAACAGGACGTGGAAGTATGGCGCGAGGTGCTGAAGAATGATTTTGAGGAGGCCCTTTTTCCGAAGTACCCGGAGCTGCCGCAGCTAAAGGAAAAGCTATATGGGTCAGGTGCCGCCTATGCCTCCATGACGGGCTCAGGCTCGGCGGTGTACGGCATTTTTAAAGAAGCGCCCGCTGGCTTAGTCTTTCCCGCTCACTACGCTGTCTGGCAGGGGCTGCTGTAGGCGTTTTCTGCGGCGTTTGTCCAGCGTTTCCAGCACGGGGTAAATAAACACGCTGAGCAGGATAACGGCGGCCCCCACGTAAAAACCGCGCGACATCTGCTCGCCCTCATTAAAGATAAACCAGGCCAGCACAATGCCATACACCGGCTCCAGGTTCACGGTCAGGTTTACAGTATAGGCCGAGATGCGCTGCATCAGGCGCACAGAGGCAGTGTAGGCATACACGGTACAAGCCAGCGCCAGCACCAGCAGGTACACCCAATCCATACTTGTAAGGGCAAAGTTCAGGCTGCCGCCCTCTGCCAGGTAAGCAGTATAAACCGGAAAGAACAGCACCGTGCCCAGGCAGGCGCCGGCCATCTCGTACATGGTGATGGTAGTGGAGGGTATCTTCTTTACCAGGTTGGCGTTCAGGATGGTGAAGATGGAGCCGAGCAGCGCCGCCCCAATGGCCATGCTGATGCCCAGCACGCTGTCGAAGCTGGTTTCGTGCTGGAAGATGATGTACAGGCCCATGATCACGAGCAGGGCCAGGAAAATCTCGTGTGGCTTAATTTTACCCTTGTTAAAGAGAGGCTCCAGAAAGGCTGTCCAGAGGCTGCAGGTAGCCAGGCCCACCAAGGTGATAGACACTGATGCCACCCGGGCCGCCGCAAAGAACAGGATCCAGTGCGCTGCAATCACAAAACCGATCAGCACGAGTTGCAGGGCTATTTTACGGCCCATCCAGAGCGGTGCGCCGCGGCGGTACACAATGGCGGCCAGGGCCAGCGCTGTAATAAGAGTGCGCAGCGCCACCAGTTCCACTGCCGGAATGGTGATGAGTTTGCCAAGTATGGCCGTAAATCCCCACAGGAAAATAACGAAGTGGAGCTCCAGAAAGTCTTTGAAACGTGGCATCTAGCGCGGTACGTAACGGTACAATAAAAAACCTATGCCTGTAAATACGATGGTCGGAATCCAGGCGGCAATCTGGGGCGCAATATCGCCCACCTGTGCCAGGCTCCGGCTCGTGATCACGAAAATGATAAAGATGAAGGCCAGCAAAAAGCCCAGCGCGATCTGGAAGCCCACGCCACCGCGCGCCTTGCGGGCGCTCACGATCACGCCGATCACGGTAAGTATAACGATGGCAAACGGGTAGCTGAAGCGCTCATACTTCTCTATCAGGTAAATCTCGATGTCATCGGCGCCGCGCGATACCTTCTCTTTGATATAATCGTTGAGCTGCGGCAGCGTCAGGGTCTGCTCCAACTTGTAGGTGCTCTCAAAGTCCTTTGGCCACAGGTTAAGCGTGGTATCCAGGTTAGCGCCCTTGTAAATAGTTTCCTTTTCGCCGTCGAAGGTGCGTAGCGTGTACTGGTTGATGTGCCACTTCTCTTTCTCATCGTCCCAGGAGATGCTGCTGGCGCTCAGCTTCTGGCTTAGGTCCGTGTCTGTTATTTTCTCCAGGGCAAAGTTGTAGCCTATGTGTGCCGAGTTGTTGTAGCTCTCCATGTACACATAAGTCTCCGGCCCGATCTTGATGTGGATGTTGCGGCTGTCGTAGGTGAAGGGGCTCTTGATATACTTTACCTCAAAAGCCACCCGCTCCTTGTTCGCCAGGGGGTTTACCCACCCGATCAGCACAAAGATCATAGCCCCGATAAGCGAGGAGCCCATGATGTAAGGCACCAGAAACCGCCGGAAGCTAACGCCGCTGCTCAGGATGGCTACAATCTCGGTATGCGAGGCCAGCTTGGCCGTAACGAAAACCGTGGCGATAAACACCGTGATCGGGCTAAGCATGTTGGCGTAAAAAGGCACCAGGTTGAGAAAATAATCGAATATGATCTCGTGCACGCTTGGGTTTGTCTTGATGAAGTCGTCGTTCTTCTCCGTGAAGTCAATCACCAGAATAACGGCCACCAGGATCAGCACCGTGAACACGTAGGCGCTCAGGAATTTCTTAAGTATGTACTTGTCGAGGAGCTTCAACTTGAGTTAGTTTAAGAGTTTAGGAGTTAAAGAGTTTAAGAGTTGGAACCTACAGAGAATTTAACTCTCTAACTCCCAAACTCCACAACTCTCTGACTCTACAAACGTGTCATCAATTTCTTTACCATCACATCTTTCCAGTCGCGGAAAGTTCCGTTGAGGATGTGCTGGCGGGCCTGCTTTACCAGCCACAGGAAAAACGTGAGGTTATGCACGCTGGCAATCTGGCCGGCCAGGTACTCGCCGCTGTGGATGAGGTGGCGTAGGTAGGCCTTGGTATAAAAAGTGCTCACGTAGCCGCCCAGTTCCGCGTCTATCGGGCTGAAGTCATCGGCCCACTTCTTGTTTTTGATGTTGATGATGCCCTGCGTGGTGAACAGCATGCCGTTGCGGGCATTGCGCGTCGGCAGCACGCAGTCGAACATATCCACACCCAAGGCGATGTTTTCCAGAATATTGGCTGGCGTGCCCACGCCCATCAGGTAACGCGGCTTGTCCTTGGGCAGGATGTCGCACACGATGTCGGTCATCTCATACATCATCTCCGCCGGCTCGCCTACCGAGAGGCCGCCGATGGCGTTGCCCTCGCGGCCGAAGCTGGCGATGGTCTCCGCCGACTGTATGCGAAGGTCTTTGTAGGTGCTGCCCTGCACGATCGGGAAGAGCGTTTGGCTGTAGCCATACTTTGGCTCGGTGCTATCGAAGCGGTCTACGCAGCGCTGCAGCCAGCGGTGCGTGCGCTCCATGGAGTGCTTGGCGTAAGTGTGGTCGCAAGGGTAGGGGGTGCACTCGTCGAAGGCCATGATGATGTCGGCGCCAATAATGCGCTGCGTGTCCATCACGTTCTCCGGAGTGAAGTTAAGCGTGGAGCCGTCGATGTGCGACTTGAACTTTACGCCCTCCTCCTTGATCTTGCGCGTGCCGGCCAGCGAGAAAACCTGGTAGCCGCCGCTGTCGGTCAGTATGGGCCGGTCCCAGCCGTTGAACTTGTGCAGGCCGCCTGCCTGCTCCAGCACCTCCAGGCCCGGGCGCAGGTACAAATGGTAGGTATTGCCAAGTATGATCTCGGCTTTTACGTCTTCTTTCAGCTCGCGCTGGTGCACTGCCTTTACGGTGCCGGCCGTGCCCACGGGCATAAAGATGGGCGTTTCGATGGCACCGTGGTCGGTTTGCACCACCCCGGCGCGGGCTTTGGACTGTGGGTCTGTGGCTACTAGGTTAAACTGCATGGTTGTATGGTTGCCGGCGCATCATCTTGCAAAAACAACACCAAATGCCGGCCCGCCCTTTAAGAGCTTCTGTTTCTTTTAGTTCTGTAGAATCTATACTTAACCGGCAAAGATACGAACTACGCCCGCACAAACCATAGCCTTCGGGCAGCGTAAGGCTAAAAATCATACTTTGCGGTGCAATTTGTGCATGCTTAAACTGGGCTGGCAGCATTTCTAGCGCAAAGCCGAATATTATCATACTTTAAAAGCCGCACATGCTTCCTTAATGGCTGTAGTTTGCCTAATTTTGAAAGGGAAACCGGGTGCGGGAATGCTTTGCGGTATTGAGCCACCCAACAATCAGTAATTAAATTTGGTAACACTTATACTCCTTGGTGCACTGGCGCTTTGTGTGCTGGTGCAGTTATACTTCTCTTTTTTTAGATTTCTGCCCCTGAGCAAGCACCAGGACCCGGAGCCTGACGTGCCTAGGCCGGTGTCGGTGATTGTGGCCGCGCATAACGAGCAGGACAACCTGTTTGAGCTGCTGCCCCAGCTGCTGGACCAGGACTACCCAGAGTTTGAGGTGGTGCTGGTAAACGACCGCTCTGATGACGACACGGAGTTTTACACGTTTGAGCTGGAGCGGCAGTACCCGAACTTTAGGGTAGTAACCGTAAAAAAGACGCCCGAGTACCTGAACCCGAAGAAGTATGCGCTGGCGCTGGGCATACGCGCGGCTAAGTATGAGCACCTGCTTTTTACCGATGCCGACTGCCGCCCCTGCAGCCCCATCTGGATAAAGAAAATGCAGGCAGGCTATAAAAACGGGGCAGAAGTGGTACTAGGTTATTCTCCGTATGCACAATTAAAAGGATTTCTAAATCACCTTATCCGCTATGAAACCTTACTGACCGGAATTCAGTATTTGTCTCAAGCAAACGCGGGTCGCGCGTATATGGGCGTTGGCCGAAACTTATCTTACACCAAGAGTTGTTTCTTTAAAAACAAAGGGTTTGCATCTCATATCAAGTTAACAGGCGGCGACGATGATCTTTTTGTCCGCGATGCCGCCAACAATAGTGAAGTTAGTATTGTTATCGACAAGGAGGCGCAGACTGCCAGCATTCCCAAAAAGACGTTTCGGGAGTGGGTCGTTCAGAAAAGAAGGCATTTATCAGTCGGGGGGCGCTATAGGGCAGCAGACAGAAGAAGGATTGGGGCTTTTGTAGGAGCGAATGTACTTTTTTACATACTTTTCTTTATTCTTCTTGTTCTAAATAGCCATTTCGCTATATTAGGAGCGCTTGCAGGCGTTCGTTACCTAACGGTCTTTCCGGTGTATCTGGCGGCCGCCCGCAGGCTCGACGAAAAGATATCCTTGCTGCTGATGCCCGTGCTGGACCTGGTTTACTTTGTAAACTACTTGTTCCTTGGGATATCCGTGGTACTGTATAAAAAAATCAGATGGAAGTAAACAAACAATTCTCTGCGAAAGCAAAGCACGACTTTAAATTAATTCAGGCAGCGGTAGAAGAGAACGATGAGAAGGCCTATGCCGAGCTCATGAGCATCTACAAGAAGCCTGTGTACCACGTGGTGCTTAAAATGGTGCGCAACGCCGACGACGCGGAGGACCTGACAATAGAGGCTTTTGCCAAGGCATTTAAAAACCTGCACAAGTTTAACCCCGAGTACGCTTTTAGTACCTGGCTGTTCCGTATCGCCACCAACAACTGCATCGACTTTATCCGCAAGAACAGGATCAAGACCATGTCGATCGACTCGGCCATTAAAATCGACAATGGCGACGAGATCACGATCGACTTTAAGGACAAGAACCTGAACCCGCAGGAGGAGGCGATCAAGAACCAGAAGATCGAGATCATGCAGTACGTGGTGGCCAAACTGCCCGAGAAGTACCAGCGCCTGGTTACGCTGCGCTACTTTAACGAGCTAAGCTACGAGGAGATCGCCACGGAGCTGAACGCCCCGCTCGGCACGGTAAAAGCACAGCTGCACCGCGCCCGCGAGCTGCTCTATGACATGGTGAAGAACAAGAAGCACCTCATTTAAATGTTGGATAGTTGATTGTTAAATAGTCAAGATGGGGAACCGCAGCTTCGTGAGTTTGCAGCCCAACAATCAGCAACTAACAATAAACAAGTGATTAAATTAAGGTTAATATATTGATTACGTTAGAAGCCCCTGTTGCCCGTAAGCAGCAGGGGCTTCGTTCTTTTGCGGCACATCCCGTACTTATTTTATACTTTTGCACTGCATACGTTATACTTCAGATGAAAGCGACTTCGGGCGACAGGCTGCTGGAAAAGATGGGCAAGCTATACCTGCACTGGCGTTTGCGCCACCCCGAAAAGGTGCAGCGCGAGCTACGGGTAAAGTATGAGGGGCGCTACCGCAACGCCGGCCTGGTGCTGCTCTTCGACCTGCTGATGGCCCTGGCCGTAGTTGTTGTGGTAGCCATAGTTGCGGCTGTTTTATACTTTGTGGCCAAGTAGCCCATGCATCGTTAATCATTCAAAATTAGAAATAAGATCATATGACCGCCATCCGTACCCTGCTTTCCGGTTACTTTCCGGAGCTTACCGAAGACCAGTTGCAGAAGTATGAGCACATGGGCGAGCTGTACCAGGAGTGGAACCAGAAAATAAACGTGATCTCGCGCAAGGACATGGACCAGATCGGCCTGCACCACATCCTGCACTCGCTGGGCATTGCCAAGGTGGTAGCTTTTCCGGAGCATACTTCGGTGATGGACGTGGGCACTGGAGGCGGTTTGCCGGGTTTGCCATTGGCGGTGATGTTCCCGGAGGTGAAGTTCCACCTGGTGGACTCCATTGGCAAGAAGATACACGTGGTAAACGAGATTGCCCGCGAGCTGCACCTGCAGAACGTGACGGCCAGCCATACTCGCGCCGAGCAGGTGCGCGACAAGTATGATTTCGTTGTGAGCCGCGCCGTTACCCGCCTGGCTAATTTTTGGCCCTGGGTGATGAACAGCTTCAAGAAGACGGGGCTGGAGCAGGAAGGGCTGTACTATCTGAAAGGCGGTGACCTGCAGGAAGAGCTGGCGGAGTCCGGCCTCATCACTAAAACCTTTGACCTGCAAGATTATTTTAACGAAGATTTCTTTGAGACGAAGAAGGTGGTATACGTGCCGCTGAGGAAGTAAGGTGTTTTAGGTGTTTACCTAATTAATTTGAGGATGTAATCTTGCAGCGGCGGGGCCAACTGCCTTTCTCCCGAAATAGATTCGGGATCTGCGGGTGAGTTTACAGCAGAAGTATAATCCCACCCCTTAGAGCTACGCTCGCTACCTTCGAACTCCCGTTCTCGATAGTCCAGAGGAGGGGAAACTTACCCCGCGTCAAGTCTCTCCTTTTATCGAGGGCCCCTACCCCAAGGCGAGACCTCCCGGCCTTGAGGGCACCAAAGCTTGAAATGAAACTATGAGCTAGTAAAACTAAGGAGGAACGGTAGCTAGTAAGGAAAGCCTAGTTGTGGGAAGCAGCGGCTACGAAGTATAAAGGCACCCCGAAAGCCTTCGGGGCGCCAGCGAAGGCAGAAGGTTCGGCTAAAGTATAAAAGGCGCCCCGAATTGCTCTAGGACTTACAGCTTACGCTAGAATAGGCTACTGAAGTAAGCCTGGCTAATTCGATCTATAACAATCAATAGGAAGCAATCAACAATTAAAATCACTTCCCCTCCAGAATAAACCGCAGCGCCCGCTCTTCGGAGTAGTAGCGGTCTTTCCTGAAGTCCTCGGCAAAGCCAACGTGCCCGCCTTCCTCGGGCATCTCCATGTAAAAGTATGGGTTTTTCTCCGCCTCCTGCACAGGGTAGCACTCCTTGGAAAGGAAGGGGTCGTTCTCGGCGTTTACCAGTAGCGTTGGCACCTGTATACTTTCCAGAAACTGCCTGGAGCTGACGCGGGTGTAGTATTCCTCCGCATTTTTAAAGCCATGGATAGGGGCGGTAAAGCGGTCGTCAAACTCAGGGAAGCTCCAGGACACACTGTAGTCCGTCAGGTCCAACTCGTCGGGGAACATCTGGCGCTTCTGCTCCAGCTTCTCGCCTAGAGTTTTTAGGAAGCGCTGCGTGTAAATGCGGGAAATCTTCTGTGCAGAGCCCTTCAAGTCTACGGGTGTAGAGAAAGCTACCGCGCGCTTTACCTGCACCGGCACCAGTTGCGGGTCCTCACCCAGGTATTTAAGGGTGATGTTGCCGCCGGCGCTAAAGCCCACCAGGTACACATTTTTATACAACCCTGTCGCCAAGGCGTGACGCAGCACGAAATCCAGGTCATCAGTGGCGCCAAGATGATAGGAGCGGAGCAGCTTGTTGGGCTCGCCGCTGCAGCTGCGGTAGTTCCAGGCCAGCGCGTCCACGCCCTCCGCGTTAAAGGCCTTTACCATGCCCGTTATGTATGGCCTGCCCGTGTCGCCCTCCAGTCCGTGCGAGAGCACCAGCAGCGAGTCGGAGCCTACCCGCGACCAGTCTATATCTATAAAGTCATCATCGGGGGTGAAAAGACGCTCCCGCTCGTACAGCACACCTTCCACTTGCCTGAAAAGGCTGGGGATGATGGTCTGCAGGTGCCCGTTAAACAAGTAAAAAGGCGCCCTATGCTTGGATGATAGAAGTGGCATAGCGGTAAAGAACTTATACTTGGTTATTTATAAATACGATAAAATCAGGAAAAAGGGCCATTAGGGGCAGGGTATATATCAATATTGTATTTTAGCCCGTATAAGAGGCTAAACTAACAATAACATTAGAACTATGGAAATTGGATCAAAAATTAAAACGATAGGTTTAGCGCTTGCATTGGGCACGTTTATGTTTGCCTGTAACCAGGAGGCGCAGAATGAGACGAACGAAGAGGTAAACGAGGCCCAGGCAGAGATGAACGAGGCTAACGATGAGATGAACAACGAGATGGACAACTCTTACAACGACTTTGAGGCGTGGGTAAACACCAATACCGAGCGTGCTGAAACCGTGACAGCCGATGAGTACCGTGAGATGCGCGCCGAGTATAAGCGTCGCGAAGCCGAGATGGAGGCCGAGTCTGCTGACTGGGATGATGAAACCCGCCAGGCTTGGGAGAACACGAAGGCAGAGTGGAACGAGTTTGAGAACAAGGTGCAGGAGCGCCTGGGCGATATTGACGATGTAGACGTTGATGTAGACGTGAAGAAGGATAACGAATAAGCTTGAGGCTTTAAAGCTGAAAAGCCGCTGCAGTTAGATCTGCAGCGGCTTTTTTATTTTTGGAGCTTTTGGTGCGCCCATACTTTGCCCGATTGTTAGGTAAACCCACTGAAATCATTACCTTTGTAGTTAAACCCGGGTGTAATTTTTTGCCTGCAGTGTTTTGGAAATTAGTTGCAAAGGGTTTACCTTTGCAAACTCATTCAGAAAAAGCATCAGAAGATTTAATACTATAGAATAACATGGCTAACCACAAGTCGGCACTTAAGAGAATCAGAGCGAACAACGCTAAACGTCTTCGTAACAGATACCAGGCGAAAACTACTCGTACTTTCATCAAGAAGCTGAAAACCACAACTGACAAGGCCGAGGCGCAGGAACTGTATAAGACGGTTTCTTCTATGATTGACCGTTTGGCTAAGAAAAACATCATCCACAAAAACAAAGCGGCTAACAACAAGTCTAAACTGGCTAAGTTTGTTAACACCATCGCTGCCTAGTTTTTAGCGGAACTATATTTACGGGAGCCCTGCACTACCATGTGCAGGGCTTTTGTGTTTGTGCCTGTTTTTAAAGTATAAATTGCGGGGGAGGCCTCTGGGTCGCCTCGTGCACCCTGCGCAAGTATAATACCCATGTCAATTAGTTCGTGCGCAGTATCTTTTACAAATCTATAGGCAGATTCCCCTCCTCGGAGGGGTTAGGGGTGGGTTCTAGGCTGTTGGTAAACTGTGTTTCCAATCCATACGCATTATTCAATCGATATTGCTATAAACCAGCAGCAAGAAAAGCGCCTGGAGCTTCGGCTCCAGGCGCTTTTAAATTTAGTGGACTAAAAGTGGTTAGGCCACGCTTAGTTTGATCATGTTGGTACGCTTCTGCTCGTTTATAGGCATGCTGGCCGTGTTGATGAACACATCGCCTTTCTTCAGGTAAGCGCCATCCAGCAGGGTCTGCTTGATGTCGTTGATCGTTTGGTCCGTAGACACTAACTTATCATAGTAGAAGCCGCGCACGCCCCACACCAGGTTCAGGGTGTTCAGCAGGCGGTGGTTTCCGGTAAAGATGAAGATGTCAGCTTGTGGGCGGTACTTGGCCAGCTGAAACGCTGTGTAACCCGACTTGGTCATGCCGATGATGGCTTTGGCGTTGGTATCGCGGGCCAGGCTGCAGGCATTGGCTACCAGGCTGTCGCTCAGGAACGTTTCGGAGTCCGGGTTTGGCTGGAACGTTCTGTGAAATACATTGGCGTGCTCCTCCACCATGCGGATGGTAAGCGTCATGGAGCGGATCGTTTCCACGGGGTAGGCGCCAACAGCCGTCTCAGCGCTCAGCATCAGGCAGTGAGCACCGTCCAGCACCGCGTTGGCTACGTCGTTTGTCTCGGCGCGGGTAGGGCGCGGGTTCACGATCATGCTCTCCATCATCTGCGTGGCCACAATAACCGGCTTGGCTGCCTGGTTGCACTTCTCAACCAGCATCTTCTGGATCATCGGCACACGCTCCATGCCCACTTCCACGCCCAGGTCGCCGCGGGCCACCATAATAGCGTCTGTGGCTGCAATGATCTCGTCAATATTCTCGATGGCCTCCGGCTTCTCTATCTTAGCGATCACGCGGGTGTCTTTGCCGCGCTCTTTTATAATGCGCTTAATCTCGTGGATGTCCTCAACTTTGCGTACAAACGAGAGGGCTACCCACTCCACGTCGTTGTCCAGGCCAAAGTGCAGGTCTTCAACGTCTTTCTCGGTAAGCGATGGGGCGGACACCTTGGAGTGCGGCAGGTTGATGCCTTTGCGGGGCTTCACGATGCCGCCGTAGATCACTTCTGTCTCCACCTCCAGTTCCCTGTCCGTAGAGATCACTTTAAGCTCCAGCTTACCGTCGTCCAGCAGAATAGAGTCACCCGCTTTCACATCTTTAGCCAGACCGGTGTAAATGGTGGAAAGCCTGTCGGCGGTGCTGACAGAGCCGTCGCAAACCAGTTTAATGCGTTGTCCCTCTACAATCTCTACGCTGCCGTTCTCCACCTCGCCCAGCCTTATTTTCGGACCCTGGAGGTCCTGCACCAGGCAGATGTTGGTGTTGTGTTGGCGGTTAATCTCGCGCACGTTGTCTATTACCTTCTTGTGCGCCTCGTAGGCACCATGCGAGAAGTTGAGACGGAATGCATTCACACCCTCCTGCACGAGGGCCAGCAGGCGCTCATAGGAGTCAGAGGCTGGCCCTACAGTGGCCAGAACTTTGGTCTTGTTAAAAATAATATCCATACTTAGAAAATCAGGTTCTCCTTAAATTTTAATGTGAGCGGGTCAAACTGTTTTACGTACTGCACCAGCGGCGACTGCAGCAGTTTCCTGCTGAGTTCGTGCGGGTGTAGCTGCTGCAAAGCCCCGGTTATCTGCAGCACGTAATCATATTCTTTAATGTCTGGCAGCAAAAAAGGTTTCTTTAGCGTTGGGCTGCCAAGTGCTCTGTTGCGGAAGAGCCGCACCTCGCTATGCTCGCTGATGTGCTGGAAATTAGCGATCAGCAGGCGGTCCCGGCCTGCCAGGTCGTAGCAAAGGTCCCGCTGCCGCGAAAGGCGCAGGTCCAGCAGCCGATTGAGCGCCCAGGCTAACTTATAATCTTTAACAGACGTAACCAAGCCATAAACGTCAAAGCTATAGTCGTACTCTATTTGCAGGCGGTGCGTTTTCATGTTTCAGATCGAAATGCTAAAATAAGAACCTCTGCCTGTAATTCGGAGCGTAAGGTATAAAACTTTTGTTATGCTGCGAATAGAGTAATTTTTTTTGACATTGTCTGTTAAAAGCTATTTCTTTGCACAGTGTTTTAATTAACTATAAGAAAAATGTCAGAAATCGCAGAAAAAGTAAAAGCTATCATCATCGATAAGCTTGGTGTTGAAGAGTCAGAGGTTACTCCTGAGGCTAGCTTCACAAATGACCTGGGCGCTGATTCACTGGATACAGTTGAGCTTATCATGGAATTCGAGAAAGAGTTCAACGTGTCTATTCCAGATGATCAGGCTGAAAACATTTCTACTGTAGGTCAAGCTGTTAGCTACCTGGAAGAGCACGCGAAGTAATATACCCCTTCCTTTAGTTTATCAAGAAATTCTACTATCTATCCCTCTACTAACAGCTTATGGAGCTTAAGAGAGTCGTAGTTACTGGGCTAGGCGCACTCACGCCACTTGGAAATACCGTTTCGGAATATTGGAACGGTCTGATCAATGGCGTGAGTGGCGCTGCACCTATCACGCGCTTTGATGCGAGTAAGTTTAAAACGCAGTTTGCCTGCGAAGTAAAAGGGTACGATCCGGAAAAATACTTTGAGAGAAAAGAGGCCCGCAAGATGGACCTCTTCTCCCAATTTGCCATGGTGGCTGCCGAAGAAGCCGTTACCGATGCAAACTTAACTGAAGGAGGGTATAGCCCTGACCGTATTGGGGTAATATGGGGCTCTGGCATTGGAGGGCTTCGTACCTTCCAGGAAGAGTGCGTGAACTTTGCCCATGGCGACGGCACGCCCCGTTTTAACCCTTTCTTTATCCCGAAGATGATCGCCGACATCAGTGCCGGCCACATCTCCATGAAGTATGGCTTCCGCGGGCCTAACTTCGTTACCGTTTCTGCGTGCGCGTCCGCTACAAACGCCATCATCGACTCGTTTAACTATATCCGCCTGGGTATGGCCGATGCGATCGTGACGGGCGGTTCTGAGGCTGCCGTAACAGAGGCTGGTATCGGAGGCTTTAACGCCCTGAAAGCCCTTTCAGAGCGCAACGACTCTCCGGAGACCGCTTCCCGCCCGTTCGACGCTGACCGCGACGGTTTTGTGCTGGGCGAGGGTGCCGGCGCTCTTATTCTGGAAGAGTATGAGCACGCCAAAGCGCGTGGCGCTAAAATCTACGCCGAAATTATAGGCGGCGGCATGTCTGCCGACGCTTACCACATGACGGCCCCGCATCCGGAAGGCCTTGGCGCCCTGAACGTGATGAAAAACGTGCTGCGCGACGCCAATATCAAGCCGGAGGAAGTAGACTACATCAACGTACACGGTACCTCCACGCCGCTTGGCGACATCAGCGAGGTGAAAGCGATTGAGTCTGTGTTTGGAGAGCACGCTTACAAGCTGAACATCAGCTCTACCAAGTCTATGACAGGCCACCTGCTGGGTGCCGCCGGTGCCATAGAAGCCATCGCTTCTATCATGGCTGTGCGCAACAACATCGTGCCGCCAACCATTAACCACTTCACCGATGATGAGAACATCGACAACCGCCTGAACTTTACGTTTAACAAGGCGCAGGAGCGGGAGGTGAAGGTTGCCCTGAGCAATACCTTTGGGTTTGGTGGCCACAATACCTCTGTTATATTCCGTCAATTGAACGATTAGTGTTTGGGCCTTTTAAACCAGTTCGGCGCGCTTACCACCGTATATTTAATAAAGACAAAGTCTTAGTACGCGCCATCGCTGGCATTATTGGCAGTACCCCGGATAACCTGCGACTGTACAAGCTCGCCCTGACGCACACGTCCTTTGCCCGGCAGACCGCTGCCGGCAAGCACGAGACCAATGAGCGCCTGGAGTTTCTGGGAGATGCGGTGCTGGGTGCCGTGGTAGCTGAACTGCTGTTCAAGAAATTTCCCTACGAAGACGAAGGCTTCCTGACCGAAATACGCTCACGCATCGTGAACCGGGAGTCGCTGAACCACATTGCCCTGAAGATTGGGTTAAACCTGCTGGTGAAGGTGGATAGCTCGAACCACAGCATGCGGCACAAATCGGTGAACGGCAACGCGCTGGAGGCACTGGTGGGCGCTATTTACCTGGACAAAGGCTATAACACCACCCGCCATTTCATCCTTGGCAAGCTGGTAAAGCCGCACGTGGACCTGCACCAACTGGTAAATACCACGGCCAACTTCAAAAGCAAGCTAATAGAGTGGGCGCAGAGCCAGAACCTGGAGATACGTTTCGACATCATCAAGCGGAAGCAGCAGGGCAACACCACTGAGTTCACCTCCGAAGTATACATTGATGACAAGCCGATTGCCATCGGCGTAGGCCTCTCCAAGAAAAAAGCAGATCAGGCTGCCGCCGAGAAGGGGCTCGACTTCCTGAAGATTACCTAGAGACTTGTAATATAGTATCCGCTTTTGGCTGTGAAGTATACTTTACGGCCTTTTTTGGTTTATACCTTTGCGAGCCAATAGCGGCATGTAATTATACTTAGTTGCAGCTTTTAGGAAGTATGTATACCTGACAATTCTGGGGCCACAGCTAGCCTCCCGCAACAATTTAACAATGCAGCAATTGAACAATTAGCTAGATGAACTAACTTGCCTCTGCATACATGCGTTATAAACCACTATGAAAGAGACGAGACTACAGTTGGCAGCGGCCGCCCTGAACCAGACGCCTATGGATTGGGCCGGTAACCTGCAGAACATCCAGACTGCCATTTCGGAGGCAAAAAAGAACAATACGCACATTTTACTTCTGCCAGAGCTTTGCATCACCGGCTACGGCTGCGAGGATATGTTCCTGAGCCCCTGGCTATCGGAGGAGGCTTTTGAGCACCTGCTGCAGGTAAAGGAGTGGTGCGACGGCATCACGGTGGCTGTCGGGTTGCCTGTTTTTCTGAACAAGAGCGTGTATAACACGGCCTGCGTCATCAAGAATAAAGAGATAATCGGTTTTACGGCCAAGCAGTTTCTGGCCAACGATGGGGTGCATTACGAGCCGCGTTGGTTTACGCCCTGGCCCGCCAACGAGGTGCAGGAGTTTGAGATGCTGGGGCAGAAGTATAAAATTGGTGATATTATTTATGAGGAGCAGGGCGTAAAGTATGCCTTTGAGATTTGCGAGGATGCGTGGCGGCCAAACCGCCCTGCTGAGCGGCACATGCCCAAAGGCGTGCAACTTATACTTAACCCAAGCGCCAGCCACTTTGCCCTGAGCAAAACCGATGTGCGCTATAGATTGGTAGTAGACGCATCTAAAAAGTACCAGTGCGCCTACATGTATGCCAACCTGCTGGGCAACGAGGCGGGCAAGATGATCTACGATGGCGAGGTGCTGATTGCGCAGAACGGGAAACTGATCCGCAGAAATGAGCTGCTGTGCTTTAAGGATGTGGACATGGAGTGCGCCGAAGTATGTTTCTCGGAGAAGCCGGAGATTGCGGAAGTGATAGAGTACCTGCCCCCGATAGACGAGAACAAAGAGGTGATGGCTGCGCTGAGCCTGGCCCTGTTCGACTACATGCGCAAGAGCCGCAGCCGTGGCTTTGTGCTGTCTTTGAGCGGCGGCGCGGATTCCTCGCTGTGCGCGGTGGCCGTGGCAGAGATGGTGCGCCGCGGTGTGGAAAGCATTGGCGTGGAGGCATTTATGGAAAAAGCGCTGCTGTTTTCGGGAGAAGAGAAGGCGCAGTGGCGGCAGCTGCCGCAGGCGGAGGCGCAAAAGGTCATGGTGGGCAAGATATTGACTTGCGCCTACCAAGGCACCATAAACTCCTCTGACGATACCTATACTTCGGCAAAAGAACTGGCCGACTCCATCGGGGCCACCTTCTACAACTGGACGATTGACGAAGAGGTGCGGGGCTATACTTCCAAAATTGAGCATGCCCTTGGGCGCGCGCTCACCTGGCAGCACGACGACGTAACGCTGCAAAACATACAGGCCCGCGTGCGCGCCCCGGCTATCTGGATGCTGGCAAACATTAAGTATGCGCTGCTGCTGGCTACCTCCAACCGCAGTGAGGCCTCTGTGGGCTATGCCACCATGGATGGCGACACTGCCGGCAGTATCTCCCCGATTGCAGGCATTGATAAGGCTTTTATCCGGCAGTTGCTGCTGTGGGTGCAGCAGGAGCTAGGCTACACAGGCTTGCAATACGTGAACAACCTGCAGCCAAGCGCGGAACTGCGGCCGCTGGAGCAGGCGCAAACCGATGAAAAGGACCTGATGCCCTACGAGGTGCTGAACCAGATAGAGCGGCTGGCCTTTCACGACCGTTACTCGCCGGAAGAGGTATACAGCATCCTGCTGGAGCAGCAAGTGGCCACGCCGGAGTTGCTGAAGGCATGGATTACGAAGTTTTACAGCCTCTGGAGCCGCAACCAATGGAAACGTGAGCGCTACGCACCGGCCTTCCACCTGGATGATTACAACGTGGACCCACGCAGCTGGCTGCGCTTCCCGATCCTGAGCGGCGGCTTTAAAGAAGAATTGCAGCGGGTGCAGGCAAAGTAAAGTATAACTCACCATCAGAGAGGCGTTGCCACAACAGGCAGCGCCTTTCGTTTTTTCGGTGGCTGATTTATCTTAACTTTGTAGGATTAGCATCCTATCCCTTATGAACTTACTAAACTATATTACCTGGAATGTTGACCCTGACATTTTCAGCATAGGTCCCTTTACCATCCGCTGGTATGGCCTGCTCTTCGCCCTGGGCTTTATCATTGGGCAGCGCATCCTCACTAAAATCTATGTTGCCGAAGGCCGCACCGAGGGTGATGTGGACGTGATCACGATCTACATGATCATCGGCACAGTGGTAGGCGCCCGCCTGGGCCATACGCTGTTTTACTCCCCGGAGTATTACCTGAGCAACCCCATCGAGATACTGAAGATTTGGGAAGGCGGCCTGGCTAGCCACGGCGCCACCATCGGCATCCTCCTGTCGCTCTGGCTGTTTAGCCGCAAGTATAACTTTGATTATATGTGGGTGCTGGACCGCATAGTGATCGTGGTGGCGCTCGGCGGCGCCCTTATCCGGCTGGGCAACCTGATGAACTCGGAGATCTTTGGCCACCCAACTGACTTGCCGTGGGGCTTTATTTTCATGCGGCAAAACGAGTACTCGCATGTGCCGCGGCACCCTACGCAGCTCTACGAGTCGTTTAGCGTGTTCCTGCTGTTTGTGCTGCTCTACTGGCTCTGGAAGAAGTATAAAGGGGCCTTGCCAAAGGGCCTGCTTTTCGGCATTTTCGTGACGGCGCTGTTTACCTTCCGTTTCTTTGTGGAGTTCCTGAAAGAAGATCAGGTGGCCAAGGAGGCGACCATGGCCCTGAACATTGGCCAGCTGCTGAGCATCCCGCTGGTTCTTGCCGGCCTGGTCATCCTGTTTATGGTATGGCGCAACCCCAAACCTGCCCTGCCCGGCGGCAGGAAAAGAGAAGAGAGCAAAGTATAAATATCATCCCCTTAGCGCTGCAAAGCCTAAGGGGATTCTTTTTTCAGCTGCTTTACAAGGTGTAGCGGTACAGGTTGCCGCCCTCGCTGGTGATAATAAGCTTGTCATTGCCTTCAAAAGCTACGGCCTCGGTCTGGCCAGCGTCTTTCAGGGTGCGCTTGTCATACTTGCCCTCATAAAATCTGTCCACGCTGGCAAACTCCCGGAAAAGGTGTAGCGCCCCTTCGCTTATCAGCACCACAGTGCTTTGGTCCGGGCTGATGGCGGCGCCGGTTACCTGGGTTTTTAGCGAGTGGCTGCCGATAAGCTTGGCTTTGTAGGTGCCGGCCTGGTCGGGGAGTCGGTATACCTTGATCGTTTGGCTGCGGCCCCGGTCTTTGGAGATGATATATAGCTTGCCGTTGCTCCAGAACAGTGCTTCCGCGTCGAAGTTGCGGTCTTTCTTTTTGGGCGGATACTCCTTCTGGTCCTCATAGGTAAACCGGATAGCGGCACGCTTCTCCGGCTGACTTGGGTTTACTTTGTACACGGCCAGTTCATGGCGGTTGTTATCGTTGTTGCCGGTATCGGCTATGTAAATATTGCCTTCGGCGTCTTGGGCCAGGTCTTCCCAGTCCACGTTGGGCAGCTGCAGCCGGATGGTTTGGAGGAGCTTTCCTTTGTCGTTTAGTTTGTATAGGTTGGGGCCGTTGCCGGCATCGTTGTGCGTCAGGTACTCACCGGGCGCCAGCACGGCCACCCCGGAACTCTCGCTAACCTCATCGGGGAGCTTGGCCAGCCGCTCAAAGTTGGCCGCAGCCACGGGTGCCTTCGTAAAAATTATGTCACGGAAAAAGTATGTTGCCAGGCCTATGATGGCCACAAAAATCACTGAAATCTTCATCATTAGTTTCATGCGGGTTTTGGTAGTGCAGTGCATACTATAAACGGGAAGCGGCGGGACGCGTTAAGGCAAAGGCGGCTTTTTGTTAGCCCGCATCATACTATAGCAGCAAAAATGGAGATAAAAAAGATAAAGGAGACCTGCCTGTATGTGCAGGACCTGGCGCGGAGCAAGGATTTTTACCACCACAAACTTGGCTTCCCGGTGATCGGGGAGGTAGCGGGGCGGCATGTGTTTTTCAGGGCGGGTGCCTCGGTACTGCTTTGCTTTAACCCCGTGGCCTCCAAAGTGAGCAAAAGCCTGCCGCCGCATTTCGGCTCAGGGCAGCTGCACCTGGCCTTTGAGGTGGAGAAGGAGCAGTATGCCCCCTGGAAGCAAAAGGTGCGGGACCTGGGCATTGCCATAGAGCAGGAGTTTGACTGGGGCGGCGGCTACCTCTCTTTCTACTTCCGCGACCCGGACGAGCACCTGCTGGAGGTGGTGATGGAAGGGATGTGGGAGAGATGATGTGAATTAGCGAGTGGTCTGAAGTTGAAGGGGGGCAAGCAAACCATTGCTACGATCGCACTTACTGTGTATTCTCACCAGCAAGTATAAAAGCTGCTGAAGCAGGAGTTTTGGTGAGCACGCCGGTAGTGGGGGGATGCTACTATGCCTCCATACTTTTCTTTTCAAGGCAGTGCTTTAAATCTAAAAGCCGCTGCTTTACATTTTTTTGCAAGTTAGGTTTAATAAATTTTCCCGCGATCGAAAAGGGAAACCTCAAAGAGAACGAATACAAAAAGATCACCTCTGTTTCGTTTTGATCAATTTTCTTGAATGTCCATGAGCCCAGAAAAGAGCTAAACATAAATGGCCCCTTTGTCATTTTTACTGCTGTTACTTTAGGCCTGTTAAAAGAAACATACTCTGTCTCCATGCCGAGGCCGTTGTGAGCGACGCAGTATGCTTTAACACCGTTTTTTGCTTTTACTGCTCCATTGGTTAGCTCTGCCCTTTTTAAAAAAGTATCCCATGAAAGGCGTTTGTCATAGTCTTGTGTATAATCGAACACTTTTTCCGCTGCCTCCCGAATCGTAATTGATTCTGTAAATTTTAATGATGCCATCTATTCAGGGTTCTTTCTGATTGAAACTAGTGAGTATCGTTGAAAGGCTATTAAAAGCTGTTGAAGCATGGATTGGTGAAAACTCCAGCGGTGGGGGGAGGTTCTATTATGTCTTGTTGCATACAAGTAGTTTTAGAAATCCAATAAGGCTGATCCAGTCCCACAGTAAGATAGCAATACAAATGATAGTTAACGTTACCCCTGGTTCAAGAACTGAGTTCTTAATAGTTTCAATAAAACTAGATGCTATAATAGTGTTAACTGATAATAGTATTGACACAGCATCAGCAAGAATAATCAGGGCTGCTGTAAATGCGTGCTTCTTTACCGGTCTGAGCCCGACAGCCATTAGAAGCGCGACAAATATCAGGCTGCTTAAACTTTTTGTGCTTTCCGTGATGCCGCCGCCATGCAGGTATAAGTTTAAAAAAGCTATCAATGCAACGTAGATAGCAGCTAAACTGGTAAGAGCCTCTCGAGCTATATGTTTTAAAATCTTTTCTATTTTAAAGTTTTTTACTCCAGTGCCTTTACTTCGCTGTAGTCAGTTTTCTATACTTCTTTTTATCCCAAGCCAGTACCTTAACTCCTGCAGAATAATGACACAAGTCTGGGTTTTTACTCAACATTTTTGCAAACCTTGGATATCGAATAGCAATGCTTTTTAGTTCTATTTGGTATGTTGGCCATTCGGTATGATGAATCTCAAACTCATTTATCCAGGTGCTTGTATTCTGAAACAACGCGTATCTCTCGGTCAGCCACTTGTCAAGTTCAGTCTTAGCAGTTACAGGTGCCCCAATTTTATATTTCAACTCGAGTTTATCGCCAAACTCTGTGTTCTCAGAGCAATAGTAATTTTCGCCCCTCTTCATTTTTGAGTACCGATAAGGAAGCTCTGATAAGCTTTTCGCAACTTGGCAGGATAGTTTTTTCCCACCTTCTATACTCAGGAAATACACGCCCGTTTTATTGTTGTACTTTACATAAGTACGAATATTGATTTCATCAAAGGTAGATAAGGGAGGAAAAGAAGGTAGGTTTCTAGGCCTTATTTTTTCCATCGTGAAAGCTACTAAAGATACCCACGGCTTGCCTTCAAACAAGTCGATCTCTAAGTCGTCTGGTAGTAGCGGCTTTAAATCGTGGTAGTTAACCTGCCAATGTAGAAAAACCGCATCGTTCCATTCTTGATAATACTTCCAATTACCAGTAGGGAGCCTCCAGGGACGGTGTTTTGTTATCGTCAGTATTTTCTTTATCGTCATTTGCTAAGTTTGTTCCGGCGTTGAACACTACTGCCAAGTGAGGCTGCACTGTGCTGTATCTTTATTCTACTTTTTTCTTTGCTTTCCTAAGTCCTCTTTTGTAAGCTTTTCCATTAAGCAAACTGTCAATTACCGATATGTTCAGGTCGATTAGTTCTCCAGAGTCATTGAGTTTGAAAAACCTATACTCGGCTACACCTGTCAGGATGCAAGCGGCTATGACGCCTTTTACCTCTGTCGTGTTGATGTTTGGCCATTCATTAAATCCCGCTACCTTTTGAAAACTGTTATTCTCTTCTCTGAACAAGAACAGGTTATATGTTTCATTGGCTCTTGCCCCTGAGCCTTGGTAAACCAACAGGTCATGAAAGCCATCACGATCAATGTCCCTAAATTCGATCTCCAGCATACTGCTCCAAACCGAGTCTTTTAGTATTGGTTCATCGTCTCTGAACAAAGTCATACTTGTATTTAGGTCTTTGTTTGAGTTCTCGTCAAGTTCAAGGGTTAGGCGATAAGTATGCTGACCTACTGCCCAAGTGGAATCGAGCTTAGCCGCTTGAGAAAAGCCAAGATTCCAGGTCAGAATGATCAATACAAAGGTTAGTATAGTTTTCATGAAGGGATATGTGGCAAAAAGTTACTCTTGCAGCCGATGGGCGAGGCGTAGCTGAGCATAAAGGCTGAATTGGGGCGGTGGAAGGTATTTTTCAATGGAGCTTAAACCGTACTGGCAGAACAACTACAGTTCTTACTGCATCACCATTGAGTCTCCCAGGTTTCCAATCGTTCATGAAATTTATTACCCTCATTGCTTCTTCATCGAACTTTGGGCAGAGAGCTTTTAAGTATTTTCTGTTACTAACTGTGCCGTCCTTTTCAACTATCAATGAAATCATCACGCTCCCGTTACAGTCCAATCTTGGGTCTGGCCACTTTAGATGTTTATCGATAAAGCTTTGTGTCTCGTCAAATTTATACTCTTTCTCTTTAGTGACAAGAACTGGGTAAGTATCTACAATGGAATATACAGTAGTATCAGCAATGGTCGTAGGTTGAGCAACAGCCACTTCTAAAGCAAACTTCACTAAGCATATAACTGCAATTACGAACTTTATGCATACCATTTTTTAGTGTCGCTTTAGAGTTTGTTAATTACACTTACCACCTACGGCAGGGCTATGAGGTGGCATAGCTACCTTACAGGTTTGGTTAGCCAACGTGGTTTTATATTTCTACCAAAGTTCAAACATTTCAATAATGCAGAAGTAAGTTATTATGCTTCCAAAAAGGCTTCCTGATAACAACATGCCTGCGGGTATTTCATAAATAAGTTTTTCTGTTGGTTTTACGAAAATATAAGCCACTCCTAACACAACAACAGGAATTGTAAAAATGAAAAAGTATGACCAGTAGGATGGAAGTATGTTTGTCAATATCGCTATAGCTCCAACAACCTTCGGTTTATACAATACGCCTTTAGATGCGGTCTTGACTATTGGTTTCGAAGTCATTCTTCTCTTAATTTAATATGATATACTTACGTTCTGAGCTTTGCGGTGGCGCAGCTACCGTAAAGGTTTAGTGTGTGCCCAGCATGGCACGAGTTATATTTCGAAAGGAATATACTCAGATTATCCAGAGGGTGCAAATCCCTTATCGGCAAGTTGGTGAAGCCGATTAGCAAGCCGCAAGCTGGTTTACCGCGAGGTATGCAGTGAAGATGCCCGAGCACGGGAGTGCGAAGGGGACGCCCGCAGGGCGGGACTGCAAACACCTGAACTGACGAATACTCTCGAGCACGGGAGTGCGAAGAGAGCGCACGCAGTGCTTGCATAAGAGGCAGGGAGTCGTGGGTAAGCAAGCACATCTTTGCAACGCCCCTGGCCAATAAACGGCTCTGTGTAGATGCAGCAGGGTTAGGTGGAAGGATAAGTGTCTTACCTGGGGAGGTCTCGTCCTGTCGCGTACAGGGGGAGAAGTCAGCAGCGGTCATAGTAGTCACCTGGAAACGAGCCGTAAGCACTGCGGAGGCCTCACAGGGTGATGAAGGACCAAACGTCAAGTTGCCCGAAATCCGATAAGGAGGTTCAAACGCGAGAGTTTGCTAGCCTTATCCCAAACTAGGGCAAGGGCGTGGTCGGTGTAAAGAGCGGCTGTGCTATCCTTGACGAACCGCCCTGTACGCGACCCGTACGCAGGGTGGTGGTGTGTCACGAACAAAGAACACGAGTGCTTCTTTGGTGCTGTGCAAATGATGAGGGCAGGCCCCTCGGAGCCGGTATTCAGGTGCAG
>NZ_VFRQ01000018.1 GCF_006385705.1 Pontibacter mangrovi
ACTGGCTCTTAAGGCCACAAAACCTAATTAATCTTATTCCTTCCTTTCTTCTCTTTTAACTCAAGTTAGAATATAAACTCAAACATAGGAAAATCTATAGTGCATAAATGCACCATAGCCAAGCCGTTGGCCAAAAACAAAAGAACAAGAAAATGGCTGTAACACCAACTGTTGCGAATGATGATGACTCTCCCTTTTATAAAATCATGGAAGAAAAGGGGAAAGTATGGGAGAAGATAGCAGGTGAAGTAGGTGCTAAAATAAGCGGCTCTTACAACGCCAACATCTTAGAGTTTGAAATGACTCAGAAAGTGAATTCGCACCAGCTGAGCGTCTATGGGAAAAGAGAGCTCACCACAGTCAACAACAGGGGAATATTTTCTGAAGTCCTAAAGCTGGAGCTAAATGCTGGTGATATAGACCGTGAAAAGTTCTTGAAGGTAGGCGGGGGAGGCTTTCTGAACATTTTCTTTAACTTGTCTGGTGAATACAGGCACAAAGCTTTTGTTGATGGCTACAAAGTAAAATACAACTCCGCATCAGTCCTCGAAAAAGTAATTAAGACCAAAATCTTCGAAATCTCACAGGTGAACAGGTTGAGCGTTGGTGCTGAAGGACTTAGGCTTGAGGTGCGGGAGATACCTGTGGATGCAAGGCATGCGAGGACGATAAGAGACTTTTGGCAAATTATAAACTAAGGAAAGTCTTTGGCCAACCTCATGTAAACTCTATGCGTGGCTAATGCCTCATACAAGGTATACACGAGCCATTGTCCTTAACTTCAAAGTATGAACTTCCTTAACTCCTTATTGTATGTTCGGTATGAAGATAGAAATGCTCTTCAAATTATTGGATGGTGGGAGCTAAGAAGGCCACTCTATAATATTATTGTTTTGGTATGTGGGCTATTAAGTATGGCAGTGATGCACTTACTGGTTAAGCTGGGACCTGGAGAGGATTTACAAGAACCAATTGCAATTGTTGGGTTTGGCTTTTTATGCAACTTAGGTTACTCTCTCGGCTGGGTAACTGAAATAATGAATCAGAAGTCACAAACATACGGACCCAAAATGTTTAAAGTGGGTTTATACTTTACTTTGTTCTGGGTGTTTTTACCAGCGCTGATACATATACTGTTGTGGGTTAGCAGAGGCTTTGAGAGAATGCAGTAAGAAAAACTAACTAAGCATGAACGCCGACGGCAAGTATACTTCGTGCTCTGCCTAGCCAACCTGCTGCCTAAAATCGCTATCACCAACCTTAACTATAACCATGAAATCAAACTTTCTACTTTTAGCCTTGTCAGTGTGTGGCTTTGGGGCACTTGCGCAGTCAAACGAGCCGGTTCAGCCTACGGGTTTGGTAAGTATGACGAAGCTTGAGGCCGGGCTCCAGGGCATTGGCGTAGGGTATGAACTCCCTTTCAGTAGCAAATGGTCTGTTAACCTAAGCGCGGGCCTGGGCGGCGGATATTCTATTGAGAAGAACAGCTATGCCAACGGGTTCCACAGCACGTTCATTCTCAACGAGCCGGTAGCTTATTTCAGGTCTGAACTCAAGTACACCTATAACCGGCAAAAAAGAATCGAAAAGGGGAAGCCTGTGCTAAACAACGCCGGCAATTACGTGGCTTTCCAAACCAAGTATGCCACCAGCAGGGTGTTCGGAAGAAGCGACTGGGGCTTTGTTAACGAGCCTTTGAACAAGACGCTCCTGAACGAGGTGCATTGGGGCATGCAGAGGCCGCTAGGGCAGCGGTTCCTGTACAACCTGCACCTGGGTATAGGCTATGCCAGAGATTTCAACTACCGGAATAGCCAGCTTTATCCGGCGGCAGGCCTTCAGTTCGCCTACGTCATCTCTAAAAGAGGCGGCCATAACCAAAATACGGCAACATTAAGTACAGACACACCCTGAAGTATAAAAAGACCGGCCTGCCACAGTTAAGTAGCAGGCCGGCTTTTCTTTGATTCCAAAGTATAATCTTAACGCTTTTTGGTCATAGACGGAAAGCTCATCTTGTAATCTGCGTCTACCTCACCCTTCGAGATCTTGGAGAGCTTGTTCTTGATCAGGCGCTTTTTCAGGCCGGAGAGGTAATCCGTAAACAGGATGCCTTCGATGTGGTCGTACTCGTGCTGGATGACGCGGGCGGTCATGCCGTCGTAGGTGTCCTCGTGCTCGTTCCACTCCTCATCGAAGTAGCGGATCACGATACGCTCGGGGCGGTACACCACCTCGCGCACACCCGGTATGCTCAGGCAGCCTTCCTCAAAGCCCCACTCTTCGCCGTCTTCCTCCACAATCTCCGGGTTAATAAAGGCCTTTTTCACGCCTTTGCCCTTGTCCTCATCGTCCATCATCGGCTCCGAGTCGATCACGAACAGGCGGATGCCCTTGCTGATCTGCGGGGCGGCCAACCCAACACCGTGGGCGTGGTACATGGTGGCGAACATATCGTCAACGAGCTCTTTCAGCTCCGGGAAGTCCTGCGGAATATCCTGCGCCGGCTCTTTCAGTACCGGGTCTCCGTAGGCGGTAATTGGGTAAATCATATACTTCTGCTTTCTAAATACGATTGTAAAATAATGGCCGCGCTGATGCGGTCTACGTTGCCTTTGTCCTGACGGTCTTTCTTCTTCATGCCTCCGCTCAACATTGCCTGCTGGGCTATTTTGGAGGTAAAGCGCTCATCTATTAAATGCACCGGAATGCCTGGAAAAGCTTTCTGCAACTGCCTGTGGAAACCCACCACATGCTGCGTCGCATCAGTGTCCTCGCCGGACAGGCGCTTGGGCATGCCCAGCACAAAGGCCTCCACGGGCTCGCGCTGCACATAGTCCTTCAGATAGGTTAACACATCTTTGGCATGAACGGTTTCTAATGGGTTGGCAATGATCTGCAACACATCGGTTGCTGCCAGCCCCACACGCTTGGTTCCGTAGTCAATTGCCAGAATTCTGCCCATTAGTATACCTTTAGGCTGCAAAGGTACGGATTTTAATGATTGATAACCACCTGGCTGCGGGCCAGCATTAATGGGCTGTACGTTACAGCTTAAACTCCAGGGTAACGTAGTAGTTGCGGGCATCCGACGGGATAATGCCGGGGCCGGGGTAGCCGGTGGCGCGGCGCGTAAAGTAGCGGTTATCGGTCAGGTTGTTAATGCCGGACTCCAGTGTGAAGCGCCTGTAGGTATAGCTGCCCGAGAGGTCCATTACCCAGTAAGCCGGTATCATGCCCACCACGGCGGTCGGCTCCAGCTTACTGTTTTCTGCGTCCGTGTACTGTTTGGCAGTGTAGCTGTACTGGTAGGCCAACTTAAAGTTGTTTCGCTTGAACGCAAGACCTGTTTTGGCTATGATGGCTGGCGCCATCTCCACTTGGTTTCCATCAACCGATTTATCTGGCGAGTCATACACCGTATGCACCAGCGTAATGTTGGAGAAAGCAGAGAGGCTGGTTGGGTGATCTGCGCCATAGTATAGCTTCAGCAGGTCGGCTTCCACAAAAGTTTCCAGGCCATAATGGTAAGAGTCTCCCACATTGGTGCGGATGCGCTCAATCACATAATTCTCATTCGCCCTGCTCAAAAAGTTGATCCGATCCTTGTAGGCTAGATAAAACAGGCTGGCGTCGTAGTTTAGCACACCACTGATGTTGCCTCTTAAGCCAAGGTCTGTGCTGTAGCCGCTTTCATCCTGCATGTTCTGGTCCGGGAATTGGTTCGGGTTGATCACGCGCATGTCGTTGAAGTTGATGGCGCGGTAGTTCTGGGAGAAGTTGCCGTATACTTCCATCTGTTCGCTCGGCTTATAGCTCAGGCCCACGCCCAGCAACAGCACGTTCCGGGAGCTTTCCCGCTCCTCGGGCACCACTTTGTCGCGTACCACATTCCCGGCCTGGTCAGCCTTCACATCGCGGTAACTGCCGTCGGCGTTCGTGTTGATCCACTCGTAGCGCACGCCCGGGGTTATACTTAGCGTTGGCGTGAGGTTGAAGATGTTCTCGGCAAAAAGAGCCACGTTGCGGCTCAGGTAGTCGTAGCTGGATTTGTTAGGCGCCCCAGTCTCGGAGTAGAAGCTGAAGTTAGCGTCAGCCGCCAGGGAGCCGTCGCCCTGCTTCTGGTCGGTGAAGCCGCGGTAGTAGCGGGCACCCACCAACAGCGTAGAGAAGGAGCTGCCTAGGTCGTAGCGATGGATGAGGCGCGTTTCGTTGCCGAAGTTGCGGAACTGGTCCTGCAAAAGCGTACGCGGCTGCGACAGGTCGTCCGGGCGGCTAATCTTGCCCATAAAGCCCAGGGCATCGCGCTGCGCCAGCAAACCAAAGTTGCGGATGTTGAGCTTGGTGCGCTCGCTCAGGCGGTAGTCCAGCGTCAGGGCCATCAGGTTCCAGTTCACCTTAAACCAGTTGCGGTCGCGAACAGATTGCCGGGCATCCCGCTCAAACTCAACATCGCTTAAGCCGCCGGGCTGCTGCGCCAGGTAGTCCATGTAAGTATAGTCGAAGCCGATCTCCAGTTTCTCGGTAGGCTTGTAGTGCACAGAGCTGAAGGCGGTGTGGGCATCAAAGCCGGAGTTGTCACGCCAGCCGTCGCCGCGCTTGTACTGGTAAAAACCGTAGTAGTGGAACTTGCCTTTGCTGCCGCCAACGCTGTTGAAGGAGTTAAACAATCCCCACGAACCTGCCGTCTGGCGGGTGGTCAGCTCAAACGGCTTGTCCTCCGGGCCTTCCTTCATCACAAAGTTGATCATGCCGCCGAACTGCGTGCCGTACTGCAAAGAGGCCGCGCCGCGCACCACCTCTATGCGGTCTACTGCCTCGGTGGGCGGGGTGTAATAGCTTTCCGGGTAGCCCAGAGCATCGGCCGAAATGTCGTAGCCGTTCTGGCGGGTGTTGAAGTTGGAGGTACGGTTCGGGCTGAGGCCACGGCCCCCGATGCCCAGCTGCAGCCCGGCGCCGTCGCTCTCCCAGATGTTAAGGCCGGCCACTTTGGCAAAAACTTGGCGGCTGTTGTTGGTGGCTTTGTTGGCCGTGATGTCGCTGAGCACCACCACCTCGCTCTTCTTGCCCTCGTAAATGGCGGCGCCCTCCACCGAGTTCAGGCGGGTAATACCGAAAGTCTTTTCGCGCTCGCCCTTCACGTTCACCTCGCGCAGTTGCCCCTCCAGCTGCTTCAGCGAGAAATCAAGTATAACGTCGCTGTTGCTGATGGTCACCTGCTGCGTTGCCGAGCCCCAGCCCACGCTGTAGGCCGTTAAGGTATAAACACCGGGAGCCAGGTCGGCTATGGTAAAGTTTCCTTTGGAATCTGCCTTAAAAAGAGAGCCGGTGTTGGTAAGCAGCACCTCGGCCTGCGGCACCGGCTGCTGTGTGGCGGTGCTGGTAATTTTACCAGCGATGGAGAAGGTTTGGGCCAGTGCAGCCAGCGAGCTGCAGAGCACCAGAGCGATAGTGAGCGTTACGCGCATTGTCTTTTATTTCTGCCCCAAGGCCTCTTGCGGCGGAGCGTCTTGTTCTAAAGGTAATATCCAGGGCTTGGGCAGGAAGCTGTCTTTTTCGGCCGCTAAATTAACGGTTGGGTCGATTAAAAGCCTGCTGCTGCGGCCATTCATCGCTACGTATACTTCGGCACGCACCTGCGCACCGGGTATGCCGCGGGAGGCAAAGTCCTGCTGCAGCATGTGGGCAAACTGCAGGAGCATGTCGGGTTGGGTGGCTACTTGTTTTTCCTGCGTGACGGTCAGGTAATCGCGGTTGTTGATCTCTATTTCGCGTCCGGTCTTAGGGTCGCGCACATAGAAGAAGGCTGTTCCGGTTTTCTCCATCAGCATTACGCGCCACGAGAAGCGGTAGCCCTGCTCGGTCCAGAAAAGCGGGCCTGGGTAAAGTATAAAGCGCCACGGCACCAGCACCTGCAGCACAAAGTATACTGCCACCAAACGCAGCAGCGGCTGCGCCGATACCTCCGCAAATTTCGGGAAAATAGGCTTTCGCACCTTAGCCATACTTCTAAGCCCATTCAGCACCCGCTCATGGAAGCCCTCGGAGAAGAAGATCAGCGTACTGGCCATCATAATGTAAGGGAACATGCCGATCTGGAACAGCACCGCCGTGAGCACGTGGAACACGATCACCGTAAGGTAGGCCAACGGCCGGCTCTTGCGCCAGCTCAGGAAAAATGGAATCGTGAGGTCATAAAAAGCGCCGAACCAGCTGAACAGGTAGGCCACCCATACTTTGTCGAGCCACGGGCCGATGAGCGGCAGGTGCGTGTGGGCCGGCAGCCAGTAGCGCAGCGGCATGGCCTCCAGCAGCCAGTCGGGGTTGAGCTTGGCCACGCCGGCATAGAAGTACACCAGCCCCAGCTGCAGCTGAAAGATCAGCACCGTCCAGCGCGGCACGTGGCTTACCCAGGTATGCGGGTTGCGCAGCACATCCAGCGAAAAATGCCGGTTAGCCGGCACCAGCACCAGCAGCAGCGCCACCACGCTGACAAAGTAGTAGTGGTTGAGGTAATTGGTCTTGTCGATGAGCTCGACGTAGGTAAAGCTCAGGAAGAACAGTAGCGCCGACAGGCGGTAGAACAGCCCGAGCAACATGCCCAGCGCCGCCACGGCCATCATGGTAAACAGCGCATACATGCCTGCCTCGCCCAGCGGCCGCACCCACTCAAAGCCATAGTAAGTAAAGTATACCTTGGGCTGCACGTACAGCTCCGTTACCCAACCCTTAGCCATAAAGCGTATGATACTGGCCAGCATCATACCGCCAAAAATAACGCGGAAGGCCGCCAGCGGAGCTGCGGAAACAGGAGCAGTAAGGTATGGCTTCAGCTTCTGGAGCATGGGTTAAAGTATATTTTTATACTTCCTGCGGTCACACCTGTAAGTATAGCCGCAGGAAGAGGTAAGGTTAATCGCCGTCGTTATCGGTGTATGAGATGGTAACGCCCAGTGCGGCTGGCATGTCGGTTTTGGTCAGCACGATGAGCTTCTGCAGCTCGTCGTATACCTTGAGCACGGCCGGCTGCTGCGTGGTCACCGCCTCAGAAAGCGGCCCTTGCACAGCGTTCGCGGCAGCCAGCGCGGCATCAAACTGCGCCTCAATGGCATCAGAGAGCATCCCGTTTTCGTAAGGCGCCTGTACGTGGTCCAGGTAGTCATCCAGCCCAGGGCCGTTGGCGCCGCTTGGCGTCATGCCCATAAAGATGGCCTTTTCAGCCTGGATGCTCTGCTTCAGCAGCTCCAGCGAGGTTTGGCTATAATAGGCTTCCACTTTGTCTGGCAGTGCGGTGCCTGAGGTGGACTTTCCGGCTGGCAGCCCGACTTTATACCTCTTGGTCACATCGATGTCGGAGTTAAGCCCATTTACCAGGTTGCCCACAGCGCTGCCCACGGCGGTGCCTTGTGCTTTCATAAAGGTAGCGGCATAGTCGCCGCTGGTCCAGCCGTTGTACACGGCCTCCGCGCGCTGCTGAACCAGGTTGGTAACGTCCTGCAGGTACTTTTTGCGGTTAGCTGCGTTGGTGCCGGAAGTATACTGCTCTACCACGGCAGCCTCTGTGCCGGCGCCATACAGCAGGTAATCCAGGGCCGGGAAGCCCTTGGCCGCGTAGTTGGCGGTAAGCTGCAAATCGTAAGTGCCGGAGGAAATGTTGCTCTCGATCTGGCTCGTGGCGGTAGGGTAGGTGTTCAGGTTGGTACGCAGCATCTGCTCGTCTGCCGGGCCAAACTCATACACGCTCACGTCCTGCCAGGCCAGGTAGGCCTGCTGGTAAGCCGTGCGGGCCGCGGCCAGGCTTTCGGCCGTCGGCGAAGCCACAAAAGCATCGGCGGCAGTGGCCATGGCCTCTACTTTATCTTTGAAGTTGCCATAGGCCGGCATGATCAGGTTATCGGCATAGTTTGCCACCATGGCCTGGCGGTCGTAGTCGTTGTCGGGGCTGCTGTCCTCGCTGTCGGAGCCGCAGCTACTGAGCAGGGCCAGGCAGGCCAGCGCCATTACCGAGTATCTTTTCAAGTCTTTCATACTTATACTTTTAAAACGCGAAAAGGCAGCAGCTGTGGGAATGGCCTCTCCTCAGCTGCTGCACTTATCTAAAACACTAACTATTGTAGTAGGCGCTACAGTTGGCCTTTAATGCTATCCATGCCATAAGCAGTGCTCAGGGTGTTGATGGCGTTGCTGATATCGTCTGCTGTTGTCTCGTACAGGTTGGTGCCGATGGCGTCCATCACCTCCTGGTACTTGTCGTCTGTCAGTTTGCGGTCAGACTTGTACTGCAGGCCCATCACAAAACCCATTGCCTCAGACAGGTAGTGGCTTTTCTTCGCCTGGTCTGCTACGTTCTCCTTGGCGGCGTTCAGCTCATGTATGGCTGCGGCGGCTACCAAGCGCTCCCACTCGGTGCGCACGGTGGCGGCAGCTTCCTCTTTGCCTTTCATGTCTTTGGCAGAGATGGCGGCGCGGCCTTTCAGGAAGGCGTCCATGATAGCCTTGTTGCTACCCAACGCAGCGTCTACCTGGTTGCTGTAGTTGGCCCAGAACTGTGCGCCGTCGGTAGTGGCCGGGAAATCCTTTGGGGCGCCGAAATAACCGAAGGCTTCATCCCAGTGGTGCTCCATCGCAGTGCCTTCGTCCTCGGTAACAGTGGTGTTATCCACGGCAGCACCGATTTTCTCCTCGGTCAGGTAGCCGTCCACCGCCTGGTAGTAGAAAACAGCCCCCATCAGGCCCTTCTGGATCACCTGCGCCAGCTCCACGCCGTTTGCGTTCACCAGGTAGCTTCTTTGGCCGTCGGCGGAGGTAAGGATACCGGCTTTGCCGCTAATGGCAGGCGTTGTGCCCAGCAGGCTGGCCTGTGCCACCTCGTCAAAATAACCCTCAAACGTTTCCTGGGCTGTTAGTATGGTCTTGTTCTTCAGCTGCTTGGTAGTGGCCTCGTTCAGGCTGGCGTCCGAGAAGGGGCTGTTAGCGTTGGCATACATGTCCTTCATCAGCTGCGCATCAAGCTGAGCGCCTTCATGGCCGGTTTTGATGTAGTTGCTTAGCTCCGTCAGCATGTCCATCCGGGTGATCTGGCCAGCGTAGTTCACGTTCTCAAAGTTGTAAGTAGACGGCACGTTGTAAGACGGTGCGTCTTCATCGTCATCGGAGCAGGAGGTAAAAGCTACGCAGGCGGCTAGTCCTACAAAGGCCAGGGCTGTGTGTCTTTTGATTGAGTTAAGCATGCAGTGTCGTATGTTTTATTTAGACTTAGTTTAAATAATGGTGCAAAGCTAAGCAGCTTCTATATTAGACCCAAGAGTTATTTAGAATTATTTTAAATAGATGCCAGGGTAGATCTAAAGCTGCAGTTGCGGGCGCAGAAGGAGATAGGCAACTTTAACAATTTTGTATTTGTATAGATAGAGAGGACCTCAGTATATTTAAGGTAAATTTTTGTACTACTTTGCCGTGCTTGTACTGTGGCATTTTATCTACTTTATACTTTAAACATATGGACGAAATGGAGCATGGAGAGGAAAACAGGAGAGTCCGGAACACACCGTTTCAGATTAAGTTACCGCTTTTTATAAGCCTGGCGCTGGTGGCGGGCGTGCTGCTGGGGGCCACCACTTTTTCGCCTTCCATCAACAACCCGCAGGGCACGGCCAAGAGCTACCTTAAGTTCCGCGACATCCTGAGCTACATAGACCGCGATTACGTGGACCCGGTAAACGTGGAGGAGCTGACCGACTACGCCATCGACAAGATGCTGGAGAAGCTGGACCCGCACACCGCCTACATCCCGGCGGAGGAGCTGGCGATGGCCCGCTCTTACCTGGAGGGCGACTTTGAGGGAATCGGGGTGGAGTTCAACATCTTTAAAGACACGATTTATGTGATTACGCCGCTGAGCGGAGGCCCCTCTGAGGCGGCAGGCATACAGGCCGGTGATAAGATCATCAAGGTAAACGGCGAGAACGTGGCCGGTACCGGCATCGACAACGAAGGGGTGTTTAAGCGCCTGCGCGGCCCCAAAGGCACCGAGGTGGAGCTCACAATACTGCGCAACACGGTTAAAAAGCCGCTGCAGTTTACCATTGAGCGCAGCAAAATCCCGACGCACTCGGTAGACGTGAGCTATATGGTGGACAGCAAAACGGGCTACATTAAAGTAAGCCGATTTGCCTCCAACACCTACGAAGAATTTATGGCGGCCCTCACAGGGTTGAAAGACAAGGGCATGAAGCAGTTGCTGCTGGACCTGCGCGGCAACCCCGGCGGGTACATGGACCATGCCATCCGGATGGCCGATGAGTTCATCAACGATGAAAAGCTGATTGTATACACTGACGGCAAAGGCGAGCGCTACGACTCCAAGACCTTTGCAGAGAAAAGAGGCGTGTTTGAAAAAGGCTCGCTGGTAGTGCTCCTGGACGAAGGCAGCGCCTCCGCCTCCGAGATCGTGGCCGGCGCCCTGCAGGATAACGACCGCGCCCTGATTGTAGGACGCCGCTCGTTTGGCAAGGGCCTGGTGCAGATGCCGATCCCGCTCAACGACGGCTCCGAGCTGCGCCTGACCATCTCGCGCTACTACACGCCAAGCGGCCGCTCCATACAAAAGCCTTACGGAGGAGACGCAGAGGAATACGAGATGGACATCCTGCACCGCTACGAAAACGGGGAGTACTTCCACCCGGACAGCAGCCTGTTTGCCGATTCGCTAAAGTATAAGACCTTGAGCGGGCGCGACGTGTACGGCGGCGGCGGCATTATGCCGGATGTGTTCGTGCCGCGCGATACTACCGAGCTGTCGGAGTACCTGAGCCAGCTGTATAACAAGAACATGATTCGGGAGTATAGCCTGGCGTATTACCAGAAGCACAAGCGGGAGCTGGAGAAAATGCCTTTCGAGAAGTTTAACAAGAACTTTGAGGTAACAGACAAGATGCTGCAGGAGGTAGTGCAGATGGCCCAGACAGCCGGTGTGGAGTACAATGAGGCGCAGTTTAAGCGCTCCCGGAACCTGCTGCGCAACAACCTGAAGGCCTTTATCGCCCGCAGCGTCTACGGCAACGACGGTTTCTTCCCGGTGCTGCACCAGGCCGACGATGAGTTTCAGGAAGCCTTGCGGCATTTTAGCCAGGCACAGAGTTTGGCCGCCGGCAGTATGTAAGCGTTAGCGTAGCACGTATTAAGGAGCACGACCTCTGGACAAAGGACTTGGCGAATAAGGTGAAGAGATAAGTGATAGTGGTTGCCCTCCTTAGTCCCTCCTTCCTGAGTGTCCCCCTTTGAGGCTTGGAATCCCGAACTTGTTCCGGGAGGGGTGGGAGGTGACCACTTTATCCGAAAAAACCTTCGTTAAGTAGTCATTTGTCACAAAGACAAAAAAGAAGGTCCTGATACCTGATACGTGCTACGAGTAGAACCAAACGATACCTTAAAACTAATCATACATGGCTTTTTACTATAAACTCGGGGAGATCCCGCACAAGCGCCACACACAGTTCCGGCAGCCTGACGGCAGCCTCTACGCCGAGCAGCTGGTGGGCACGCTGGGCTTCAGCGGCGTCTCATCGCTGCTCTACCACATCAACCCGCCTACCCAGATCAGCCGCATCGGAGAGCCGAAGCCGTTTGCGCCCAAAAGGGCAGAAGGTGTAAAGCTGGCGCCGCAGCACCTGCGCACCGTGGAGGTAAACGCCACCGGCCCCGACTACCTCAGCGCCCGCAAAACCATGCTCTTCAACAACGACGTGGCCATCAGCCTCTGCAACCCATCGGAGCCCGAGATGGACTACTACTACAAGAACGGCCAGGCCGATGAGGTGGTGTTCGTGCACGACGGCACCGGCGATTTGCTCACCCAGATGGGCCGCATCCCATTTGGCCCCGGCGATTACCTGGTGATCCCGCGCACGGTCATCCACAAGTTCCGTTTTGATAAGAGCGAGAGCCAGGTGAGGCTGCTGGTGATCGAATCATTCAGCCCTGTGGAGACGCCGCGCCGCTACCGCAACCACTTCGGCCAGCTGCTGGAGCACTCCCCGTTCTGCGAGCGCGATATGCGTCCGCCGGTGGAACTCATCACCGAAACCGAGAAAGGTGAGTACCTGGTGCAGGTGAAAAAGGAGGGAGAGCTGCACCAGTTCTACTACAAGTCCAGCCCGTTCGACGCCGTGGGTTGGGATGGCTACTTCTATCCATACGCTTTCAACATCAGGGATTTTGAGCCGATAACAGGCCGCATCCACCAGCCGCCTCCCGTGCACCAGACTTTCGAGGCGCACAACTTCGTGATCTGCTCCTTTGTGCCGCGCCTGTTCGACTACCACCCGCTGTCCATCCCGGCGCCCTACAACCACTCCAACGTGGACTCCGACGAGGTGCTATACTATGTGGAGGGCAACTTTATGAGCCGCAAAGGTGTGGACCGCGGCTCGTTCACCATCCATCCCGGAGGTATACCGCACGGGCCGCACCCGGGCACCGTGGAGGCAAGCATTGGCAAGAAGGAAACAGAGGAGTATGCCGTGATGATCGACACGTTTAAGCCGCTGCACCTGACGGTGGACGCCCTGCCATACCTGGACGAAAACTACCCGATGAGCTGGAACGAAGACAGCGACGGCAAAGTGCGCAAAGGCGATATGTTTGACTAAACTGCCTAATGTTTCGTAACTTGCGGCCGGAATAGTATGCGCGTATGCTGCTGTTTTTCCGGCCGTACGTTTTTCACCCTTATACTTTAAAGTTGATGAGAAGAATGATGTTGATGGCGGTGCTGCTGCTGGCGGTGGTGGCTTCAGCCTGCGAGAAGATAGAGGATCTGCTGACCTTTTATGTAAACGAGGAGGAGACCTTTACCATTGACTCGGGCTTTCCGCTGGGGGCTTTGGTGCCCGCTACGCCCTTTACCGTTACCACAAACTCCGAGGAAACGTTTAAGAACAACAAGACCCGCGCCGCGCTGGTAAAGAACGTAAGCCTGAACCGGCTGGAGCTGACAATAACCGACCCGAAAGAAGAGAATTTTGATTTCCTGAAGCGGATCGAGCTGTACATCTCCAGCGAGAACGAACCGGAACTGAAAATCGCTTACCTGGACGAAGTGCCCGAAGGCGCTACCACCCTGAAGCTGAAGTCGACGAACGCGAAGCTGGACGAGTACATCAAAAGCAATAATTATACTATCCGCACCATGGCCGAGATCGCGAAGCCGGTTGCGGAAGACATCACCATTAAAGCCGACATGCGGTTTAAAGTAACTGCAGATCCCTTATAAGATGGATACATTACAAATGAGAATTTCAGAAGATAACAAGTTAGAGAAGATCATCATTGTGGGCGACCGCGTGCTGATAAAGCCTAAGACCTCCCGCGACCAGACCAAAAGCGGTTTATACTTGCCGCCGGGCGTGCAGGAAAAGGAGAAAGTGCAGGAAGGCTACATCATGCGCGTAGGCCCCGGCTACCCCATCCCCGCCGACTTTGGCTACGATGAGGAGGCCTGGGGGCAGGAGGAAGAGGAGGTGCGTTACATCCCGCTGCAGGCAAAGGAGGGCGACCTGGCCATCTACCTGCAACGCGACGCCATCGAGATCAACTACCTCGGCGAGAAATACTTTATCGTGCCGCAGTCGGCTGTGCTGATGCTGGTGCGCGAAGAGGACCTGTAGCGCCCAGGAAGCACCCATAAAAAGAAGAGCCATACTTACCTTAGTATGGCTCTTCTTTTTTTCTAATTATATAGTGATTTACCTATATTTGTGACCTTATAGTCCAACTGGATGTCGTGACATTTAAATTATTTTTGCGCCTAAGCAACCTTTGCCGCTGCAGCTTCATCTTCTTAGATATCGCCTACCAATACCATGTTACTATAAAACTATGAAGCTAAAACTACTGCTGGCTCTTTTCTTCTGTATGCCTTGCCTTAGCAGCCTGTATGCCCAATCGGAGAAGCAGGAGCAGAAGAAGTATAACTACCCCCAGAAAACGCTGCAGGCGCTGCGGGTGCAGGAGGCCCCAAAAATAGACGGGGAGCTGGATGAGGCCATCTGGCAGCAAGCCGACGTAGCCACGCAGTTTATCAAGAACAGGCCCAACCCCGGGCCCCTGGAGAAGCACCCGACGGAGGTGCGTATACTTTATGATGATGCCGCTATTTATGTAGGCGCCATTATGCACGATGTGTCGCAGGACTCGATTTACCAGGAGCTGGGCCGCCGCGACGACCTGGGCAACACCGACTTCTTCGGCATTTTTCTGGATACCTACCTGGATGAGATAAACGGCTTCGGCTTTGTGGTGACGCCCGCTGGCGTGCAGCTGGATGCCCGCTACTCGTCCAACGGCGAGGACTGGAGCTGGAACGCGGTATGGGAGAGCAGCACCAAATTAAACGAAACCAGTTGGGTGGCCGAAATGAAGATCCCGTACTCGGCCATCCGGTTTAGCAGCAAGCAGGAGCAGGTATGGGGGCTGAACTTTATGCGTAACCGGCAGTCTACGCGCGAAGGCTTTTTCTGGAACTACGTAGACCCGGCCAAGGACGGCTTTGCCAACCAGTGGGGGCGGCTGGAGGGCCTGCGAAACATTGAGGCTCCGCTGCGCCTGTCGTTCACGCCTTACATCTCGGCTTACCTGGAGCGCTACCCAACGCAGCTGCAAAACCCAGACAAAACATCACACGCGCACAACTTTAACTTTGGCGGCGGGATGGACGTGAAGTATGGCATCAACGACGCCTTTACCCTGGACATGACCCTGATCCCGGACTTTAGCCAGGTGCAGTCGGATAACCGGGTGCTGAACCTGTCGCCTTTTGAGCAGCAGTTTGATGAGAACCGCCCGTTTTTTCTGGAAGGCACGGAGCTGTTCAACAAAGGCGATTTCTTCTACTCCCGCCGCATTGGGGGGGGGCCCGTTAATGCCGGGGCCATTTACGATGCCGCGTACGAGGGATACACCGTGACCGAGAGCCCCAGCGAGACCAAGATGATCAACGGAACCAAGGTGTCGGGGCGCACAGAGTCGGGCCTAGGCATCGGTATCTTTAACGCGGTGGTGGGGGAGCAGTACGCGGAGCTGGAGGATAAAGAAGGCAACCGGATAAAGCTGAAAACGCAGCCGCTCACCAACTACAACATCGCCGTGTTCGACCAATCCCTGAAAAACAACTCTTACGTAACGCTGGTAAATACCAACGTAATGCGCCAGGGCTCCACCTACGATGCCAACCTGACGGGGCTCCTCTTCCGGCTGGCCAACAAGGGGAACAAGTATGCGATTGACGGCAAGGCGGCCTTGAGCCAGCAGTTTCATCCCGGCGATACGGACCGCGGCTACATGTACCGCGTGGGGGCCGGCAAGGTGAGCGGCAACTTTCAGTTCAGCGCCTCGCATACGCTGTACTCCGACAAGTATAACCCCAACGACCTGGGCATTCTGTTTACCAACAACTCCTCGGAGCAGGAGGTCAGCTTCTCTTATAATATTTACGATCCGTTCTGGAAGATGCTGAACCTGTATACGACGGTGGGGGCAGTGCATGAGCGGCGCTTCCGGCCTAACAAGTTTCAGAACCTGGTGGTGTATGGCAACGTGAACGGCACGTTTAAGAACTTCCTGAGCGCGGGCATCAATGTAAACCTGGAGCCGGTGGTAACCTATGATTTCTTTGAGCCGCGCCTGAATGGCAGGGTATACGCCTTCCCGGTAAACTATACCTTGGGCGGTTGGGTATCTACGGACTACCGCAAGCGCTTTGCCACAGACGTAAGCCTGACCTACCGCAGCTTTGACGAGCACAACCGCCACAGCCTGAGTTATGGCGTGTACCCGCGCTTCAGGGTTAACAACCAGCTGAGCTTTAACTATGGCTTTGAGGCAAATAACCGCTACGACGACATGGGGTTTGTAAAGGTGCTGCGGTATAAAAACGAGCAGGGCGTTGAGTGGAAAGAGCCGGACGTGGTTTTCGGGCTGCGCGAGGTGCGCTCGGTGTACAACAGCCTGTCGGGGAGCTATACGTTTAACAACCGGATGTCGCTGCGGCTGCGCGTGTGGCACAACTGGAGCAAGGTTAACCATACCAAGTTTTTCCGGCTGCAGCACAACGGGGGGCTGGAGGCCTACCAGTATGAGCCTGAGCAGTCGCCGGATGTGAATTACAACTCCTTTAACCTGGACATGGTGTACTCGTGGTGGTTTGCGCCGGGCAGCGAGATCAGCGTTGTCTGGAAAAATGCCTTTGAGGAGCAGCTAAACGAGGTAAGCCCGTTTTACTTCGATAACTTCTCGCACACGCTACGTTCGCCGCAAAGCAGCACGTTCTCGGTAAAGGTGCTCTACTACCTCGACTACCTGACACTGCAGCGCAAGCTAAAGAAGGGATGAAAATAGGTGCCGCCGAGGCAGGCGCAAAGTTTATGCTGGCTTCTCCCGCTTATCCGAAAAAGGCGTGGGCGCTGAGGTCAGCCATTGCGGCTCGCCTTTAAAGCCATTCAGCTCGTTGTGCTGGTCAAAAGGGACTTTAATGCCGTGATAGTACTCCTGCAGTTGGTAGTCTTTGCGGAGCGGATGGCCCTCCCAGTCGGCGGCGCAGAGGATGCGGCGCATGTCGGGGTGATCTTTAAAATAGATGCCGAGCATATCAAACACCTCGCGCTCGTGCCAGTCGGCGGTGCGCCAGATGTGGCTGACGGTAGGCACCTGCGGGATAGCTTGCTCCGCCGTACTGTTGCGCGGCAGCTGCACTTTCAGCGTCAGGTGATGATCGTAAGGGATAGAGTATAAAGTATAAGTCACCTCCATAGTGCCAGCTTCGGGGCCGTTGTCCATACCTGTCAGGCAGGAGAGGAAGTCGAAGTAAGTTTGCGCGTTATCATGCAGCTCCAGGCATACTTCGGGCAGGCGCTCGGTTTGCAGCACCAGGTAGGGCTGCAGCGCATCAGCCTTGGCCTCCAGTATAACCTCTGCGCCAAACTTATCAAGTATAAAATCCTGTAGCTCTCCGAAATTCATAATTCTGATTGAGTGAATTAGCGATTGAGTGAATTAGGAAACTGCTCCCTTATCGGCATCTGCCACGGGCTGTTCCTGCTGCGCGCGCTTCGCCATGATCTGCTGCACGGCTCGGGGCTCCCGTATGGTTTCTTTCCGGATGATCTCCTGTAGCTTCAAAAAGCCGCCGATCAGCGCCTCCGGCCTTGGCGGGCAGCCCGGCACGTATACATCCACGGGTATAATTCTGTCCACGCCTTTTACCACATGGTAGCCATGCTCCCAGTAGGGGCCCCCGCAGTTAGAGCAGCTGCCCATGGATATTACGTAGCGCGGCTCCGGCATCTGCTCGTACAGGCGGCGCACGCGGTCGGCCATCTTAAACGTAACCGTGCCGGCCACAATCATCACATCCGACTGTCGCGGAGAGGCTCTGGGTATGATGCCGAAGCGGTCCAGGTCGTAGCCGGAGGCGTAGGCGCCCATCATCTCGATGGCGCAGCATGCCAGGCCGAAGCCCATCGGGAACAGCGAGGTCAGTCGCGCCCAGTTAAGCAGGTCGTCCAGCTTGGTGATTACAATGCCGCCTTCTCCGGTCTTATCCACGTTTTAGAATTAGGAATGATGAATGACTAATCAAGAATTATACTTCGTTTGCCCTTTGCCCTGTGTCTTTTGCCGCAGTGCCATACTTTCGCTCGTTCACGCGTTGGTATACGTCCATCGGTATGTTAGAGCGGCTCTGCGGCAGCACCGGCTTCGGTTTTATCCAGTCTAAATGCCCTTTGGCCCAGGCATACGCCAGCCCCAGCACCAGCACCCCAATAAAGATGAACATCTCTGCCAGCGAAAACCATCCCCACACGCCGTCTGTGGCCTCTATTAATTCGCGGCGGCCAAACACCGTGGCCCACGGGAACAGGAAGGCCAGCTCCACATCAAAAATAATAAAAATGAGCGCCACCACGTAAAAGCGCGGGTTAAACTGCACCCAGGCGTTCCCAATCGGCTCCTCACCCGACTCATAAGTAGTTAGCTTCTCCGGGTTAGGGCGGCTGGGGCGGATAATCCTGGCTGTAAGTAAGCCGATCACCACAAAAATAGCCCCGCCTACCAAAAAAAGCAGGATGGTTCCGAAGTCTGAGATATAGTTTTCTGCCATTGTGCTGCAGCTGTTTAGGCAAATTTACGATAAAATTGTTTGAATACCCTATCAACCTCCTGGCGCAAGCGTCCGCTTGTGCTTTTAGACTTCCATAGCCGCCGCTTTCTGCAACTAGAGGCAAGCTATACTTTCTAGCGGCTGTTCATCCTCAGTCTTACATAGCTATCGTTGTATTGCTTACTTGGCTCCCTCCAAGGCCGGGAGGCCTCGCCTTCGGGCATCGCGCTGTGTGCCTGAAGCTGCCTCCGCGCTGCTCCGGCTGCCGCGTTCGCGGCACCGCAACATGCACAAGGCGCTCAACCCAAAGGCTGGGATCATTTTTAGATAGCCACTGCTGACGGAGCTTGAACCTGGCTCCCTCCCCTGTTCTTAGGGGTGGTTGGAAAGGGCTAGAAGGAGAATTGTCAACGAGCAATTCCCCTCCTCGGAGGGGCAGGGGTGGTTGGACCCGACACTGCAAACCTCCCGCTCCTGTTCTTAGGGGAGGACCTGACCGGAGTAAACAAAACGCCTCTTAAACCTGTAACAATTAAAGCACCCTGTACTCACTAATCATACTTTTATTATGCTTACCGGACGCGTAAACGCACCAGAGATAAACACCGAACATGGCTGGCTCAACACCGACAGGAGCTGGTCTATCAAAGACTTTCAGGGGAAGATCGTGCTGCTGGATTTTTGGACCTTTGGCTGCATTAACTGCCAGCACATTGTGCCCGACCTGAAGCGGCTGGAGGAGGAGTATGCTGAGGTGCTGGTGGTGATAGGGATACATTCTGCCAAGTTTGATGCCGAGAAGCGGAGTGACACCATCCTACAGGCAATCCGGAAGTTTGGTATTGAGCACCCGGTGGTAAACGACGCAGACTACAAAATATGGAACCAGTACGGCGTGCGCGCCTGGCCCACCACTGTGCTGATAGACCCGAACGGCAAAGTGATCGGGCAGCATGCCGGCGAAAAGGTATATGACACGGTGCGGCCCTACATTCAGAAGCTGAAGGAAGAGTATAAGGAGGTGCTGAATCATGAGCCGATCCGTTTCCACGTGGAGCATGCGCCGGCGCAGGAGGAGCGTTTATACTTCCCATCCAAGCTGATCAGTGATGCCGAAGGCAACGTCTACCTCTCCGACAGCGGCCATAACCGCATCCTGAAACTAAACCAACAGGGGCAGGTGCTGGAGGTAATCGGCAGCGGGGCGCAGGGCTTCAGGAACGGCAGCTACGCAGAGGCCACGTTTTATGAGCCGCACGGACTGGCGCTGCATGAAAGTATACTTTATGTGGCCGATGCCAAGAACAACGCCATCCGCAAAATAGACCTGCAGGCAAAGCAGGTATACACGGCAGCCGGCACCGGTGAGTTAGGCTATTACTTCCTGGATGATAAACTGAACGAGCCTGTAATCCCGAACAGCCCCTGGGATTTGTACATCTATGGCAGCAGCCTGTTTATCGCCAGCGCCGGCAACCACCAGATTCTGCGCCTGGACCTGGCTACGGAGAAAGTATACCGTTTTGCCGGCAGTGGCCGCGAGGCACTTACCGATGGCCCGCTACACGAAGCAGCCTTTAACCAGCCTAGTGGCCTGGCCATTAACGGACCGGTGCTTTATGTGGCCGATGCCGAAGCCAGCGCTATCCGCACCGTAAACACGGAAACCGGCATGGTGCTTACCCCGCTTGGCCGCGGGCTGTTTGACTTTGGCGACGTGGACGGCGACACGGACGATGCGCTGCTGCAGCACTGTGTGGGCCTGGAGGTAATAGACACCGACGTATACATTGCGGACACCTACAACGGCAAGGTAAAAGTACTGGACATGCAGCGGCAGCGGGTGCGCACCCTTGCCAGCGGCTTCCACGAGCCCAACGACATCATCTTCCTGAACGGACAGCTTTGGGTAACCAGCACCAACAGCCACCAATTATTTACAGTGGATATACACTCTGGCGAGAAGCAGGAGGTGCAGGTGCGCTTTGCGCCTGCCAACGTATAAACCAGGCTAGGCTGCGGCCTGCTGCGTCAGTTGCTGCTTCACCCGCAAGGCCTGCTGCACGTGCCGCTCCTGGTGTGCCACCACAAAGGCCAATGTTTCGCCAATCCGCATGTTCAGTAGCTTAAAAAACTCCACCGGCACTGCCTTCTTGTTCAGTTTTGCCTGCTTTGCATCTTCCAGCATGTGCAGTAGCTCCTGTTGGTGCTGCAAAAACTCCTCGGTGGTGGCGCGTTTTAAGTGGCTGTCGTTCGGGTTCATATGCTTCACGGTTTTGTGCTTCTTCATGTTCTGCGGCCGCACCATGTCCACCGATTTTTTGCCCAGCCAGCTAAAAGTTATACTTGGCACACAGTTCTCGCATGGGTTCTGCGCAATGGCCTTGGCCAGGGCGGGGTTGTAGTAGCGGCTGTAGCGGTTCAGGTGCTCCAGGCACTCCAGCATGCTCCAGCTATCGGGAGTAGGTTTGTAGTTGAGGTCTACCAGGCTTAGAGAGGAAAATTCCTGCGCTACGGTTTTGCAGAGGTCTCTGGTGGTTTGCGAGAGTTGTTCCAGCGTTGTCATGGCTTTCATAGTTTTAGGTGGTACAGCACAAAGGTACAGTAGCTTATACCGCTAAAACCTTGACAGGGATCAAGAAATAAACCTCAATCTGCTCAGCGTTTCGGGCGACATGCGCAGATAGGAGGCAATATACTTTTTGGGGATGTGCTGGAACAGGTGCGGACTGCGCTGCAGGACGCGCTGCAACCGCTGCCCCGGCTCTGGCAGCAGTAAATCTACCTCACGCTCTATCTTGCCTACCAGTGCTTTCTCCAGCTGCTCGTACCAAAACCTTCTAATGTTGGGGCGCTCCTCCACCAGCTGCATAAAATTTGTTTTGCTGATGCCCAGCAGCTCGCTTTTGCGAAGGGCCTGTATGCAGTAATCGGAGGGTTTGCCGGCCACAAAAGAGGGAAAGGAGACCAGCAGCGTGTTTGGGTAACCAAAGCCCACACAAATCTCCTCGTCGGGCAGCGGGTAGTAAATGCGCAGCGCACCGCTTACCACAAAGTATAAGCCCTGCTCCACCTGCCCCTGCCGTATCAAAAAATCAAGCCTGTTTAGCTGCACCTGCCTCTGCCAACGCGCCTCCAAAGCGGCCGCGTGGGATCTGCTGGAGGAGGGGGCGGAGGGGCATGGAGTTTATAATGAATTAAGTACTTGCTCTTCCCTATCTATGTCTTCTTGGTCATAAGGCAAAGCTGTTGTAATCCTATCTTCAATAGCTGATCTCAACAGGGTTTTCTTCTCATGGATTACTTTTGCATAAATTTCTTTATGATGTTGTAGTTGCCGATGACTATACCAGTTATGTAGCTCTTCTACACGTAAAAAGTACCGATCAACTAATTTTTCAACGTCAATATTTTCCTGTTGATCATTTATAAAATCTTTTGCTTTTGCCTTCCAGTTACTGTCTTCGAACTCTAATGAAGACTTCTTTATATTGAAGGATGTAGTAGTAATTTTGCCATGGAACCTCTTTATCGAAACAATAGCTGGTAGTTTATCATGACTAATGAAGTTCCTGAGCCCTATTATAAAATGATGTTCGAGGTTGTTCCTGAATTCTTTATCTAGAAACTCTTCATATTCGATAAAAATTTTATCTGCTTGATTGTATAGTTTATCCCTATGGTTTCTTGTGTGAGGAACTAACGCCGCTGCAGCAGAGCAGAAGTTAAACAGCAAACGTGTTAACCTATCTTGAATTTCCCAACGTATCTCTTTACTCTCCCATAAGCTATTGTTAGAACTCATTAGATTATGTTCATCAAGAGCATTTCTTAAATCTTTGTAGTTGCCGCTAAAGATATTAAAGGAGCGTCTAATGCTTTCAATCTCTTTAATAAGGAGATAATCATCAGATTTCTTAAAGCTCTCTATTAAATGTAGAGATTGTGGAAAGTTAATCATATAGCGATTATTTGAAGCCAATATAAGCATTATATGATAACTTTTTAAAATTCTAATGTTTCCCTTAGCCTACACATTATCAACAAAAAAGCACAAGCGGACGCTTGCGCTAGTGTCACGTGGAAGAAAGATTCCCCTACCGCCGCTGCTCAAACTTCTCAAACCCCTCCAGGCTATCCTTCTCCTCTACCTCCACCTGCTTTACCTGCGCGCGGCGCGGGCCGTCTTGCGCCCATTGCTCCAGCTGCTTTAGCGCCTCGGGGCTTCCCTCTGCTTCTAAGTATACCGTGCCGTCCGGCTCGTTCTGCACAAAGCCGGTAAGGCCGAGTTCCTGCGCCTTTTCCTCTGTGCTGGCCCTGAAAAAGACCCCCTGCACTTTGCCGTGCACGCGCATAGCGACGCGTTTTTTACCGTTGTTTTCCATCGTTCAAGTATAAATCTGGCTGTAGCTTTCAGAAACGAGCGAGGCGGCCATAGGTTAGCGTGCTTATACTTTTAAAATACAGAACATTTCCGGGCTGCGCTTTTGTTATCTTTGAAACACGTATACTTGTACGTGAGGCCGGGCAACCGGCCTGCGCAACATAACCAGAAGGAATTAAGAGCAATGTCATTACTATTCACTGATTTTAAGAGCTGGCAAAAGCACTGCGCTGAAACCGGCGAACCATTATACCAGCCCGTGCTGGAGTACGAAATCGAGCAAAAGGGCCGCACAGAGGAGTTTATCTGGGAAAATATAGCCAAGGCTTACGACGTGATGAAGGACGCGGTGAAAACCGGCCTTACCGAAGACATGAAATCCCGCTCGGGCATGGTGAACAACGGCGCCAAGAAAGTGGCCAAGTCGCCGGTAACGGTGCTGTCGCCGGAGTTTAAGCTGCTGGTGTCGCGGGCGCTGGGGGCCAAGGAGGTGAACTCCTGCATGGGCCGTGTGGTAGCTGCGCCTACAGCCGGCGCATCGGGTATACTTCCGGGCACGCTTACCACGCTGCAGGAGCTGCACAACCTCGACGACAGAAAGATACACGAAGGGCTCTTGATAGCTGCGGGCATCGCCCTGATTATAGAGCAGAACGCCTCCCTGGCCGGTGCCGTAGGCGGTTGTCAGGCCGAAACAGGTAGTGCGGCCGCCATGGCGGCCGGTGCCATCGTATACTGCCTCGGCGGTGATGTGCCGCAGGTGTTTAATGCCGTGGCTATTACCATCCAGTGTATGCTGGGCCTGGTGTGCGACCCGGTGGCCGGACTGGTGGAAGTACCGTGCATTGTGCGTAACGCCAGCGCCAGCGCCATCGCCTTCTCCTCCGCACAGCTTGCCATTGCCGGCGTAGACCCGGTTATTCCGGTAGACCAATGCGTGGCAGCCCTTGGCGAAGTAGGCGAAAGCATGGAGCGCAAGTATAAAGAGACAGCCGAAGGAGGCCTGGCCAACACCCCGAAAGCCCGCGAGATAGAGAACTTCGTGCTGGTGCAGGACGTGGAGATTCTGCCGGATGAGGACGACCAGTAACCAGTGATGAAGGGGATTTAGCTGGTTTTAATTCTGTAGAGACGCAATACCTTGCGTCTCTTTTTTTTTGCAGGCTGCCATTACTGGTAATCAATTATACTTTTTATTCCCCTCCCGACAGATACCGGTACTATCCCCACAAACAAACAGCTTTTCTGCCATTTAAGCCGTACCTTTGCAGGAATGCAAAACAGAACGTTTTTCTGTAAAAATTTATAGTTATGATCAGAAGACCAAGACGCAACCGCCAGACGGAAGCCATACGTAACCTGGTGCAGGAAACAACACTGGACGTAAACGATTTTATACTTCCGCTTTTCGTTATCGAGGGGCAGAACCAAAAGGTAGAGGTGGCCTCTATGCCAGGCATCAACCGCTTTTCTATTGATACCCTACAAGAGGAGGTCGCCTCTTGCGTAGACCTGGGGATTAAAGCCTTCGCGCCGTTCCCAAGTATACCCGACCAACTCAAGGATAAGTATGCCACTGAGAGCCATAATTCAGAGGGTCTCTACGCCAGAGCCATCCGAGAGATCAAGAAGAACTTCCCGGACGTAGTGATTTTCTCAGACGTAGCCATGGACCCCTACAGCTCGGACGGCCACGACGGCATTGTGGAAAACGGCGAGATCCTGAACGATGAGACCCTGGAGGTGCTGGGTAAAATGGCCTTGGCGCAGGCGCAGGCCGGTGCCGATGTGGTGGCCCCGTCGGATATGATGGATGGCCGTGTAGCGCACCTGCGCCACGTGCTGGACGAGAACGGCTACCAGAAAGTAGGCATTATGAGCTACACCGCCAAGTATGCCAGCGCCTTCTATGGCCCGTTCCGCGATGCCCTGAGCTCCGCCCCTAAAAAAGGCGACAAGAAAACCTACCAAATGAACCCGGCCAACAGCCGCGAAGCCCTTTTAGAGGCCGAACTGGACATTGCCGAAGGCGCAGACTACCTGATGGTAAAACCTGCCCTGGCTTACCTCGACATTATCAAGTCGCTGCGCGAGAACTCGCACCTGCCTATTGCGGCTTACAACGTGAGCGGGGAGTATGCCATGGTGAAAGCCGCTGCCCAAAAAGGCTGGCTTGACGGCGAGAAGGCCATGCTGGAGAGCCTGCTAAGTATAAAGCGCGCCGGCGCCGACATCATTCTTACATACTTCGCAAAGGAGTTCGCAGAGCTTCAGAGACGATAACCAAGTATAAAACTTATACTGTAAGAAAGCGCGCTGGCAATAGCCGGGGCGCTTTTTTGTTTTGGAGGGGTTACCCCACTTTTAAGAAAAGGTGAAGGAGTTTCGCAGGCATAAACCCACCCCTAACCCCCAATGCCGTCAACTTAAGCGTTTAAGTTTGCCGTTGTTGCGTGTTCTCACCAACAACTAGCTGGTCAGAAGACACAGCAAGGGCGACTGTCATACTGGAGGCAACCCGAGATATTTCTTAAGTTGACGGCATTGCCCCTAACCCCTCCTTGTCTAAGGAGGGGAACTCTGTGTTAGCTGCGTCAGCTGCGGCTATCGAAAACTGATCCCAGCCTTTGGGTGGGGGTAGGGGCCCTCGAAAAAGAGCGCCTTGTGCATGTTGCGGTGCCGCGGATGCGGCAGCCGGAGCAGCGCGGAGGCAGCTTCAGGCACACAGCGCGATGCCCGAAGGCGAGGCCTCCCGGCCTCGGAGGGAGCCAAGTAAGCAATGCAACTGTAGGTATGTAAGACTGAGGATGAATGGCAGCTAAGAAGTATAGCTTAGTTCCTGCTGCAGGAAGCAGTGGCTAATGGGGGCACAAGCGGACGCTTGCGCCAGTGAAGGATTCGGCAGCAGGAAAGATGCAAACAAGCTCAGCAACACCTTTCAGGATCAAATCTAACAAACTCATACATAACACACCCTCTCCAGGAACCACTTTGGCTTTATCTTGCTTTTATAGTATCTTTAGAAAGGAACACATTTACCCTGCCATACCTATATGAAGAAGTTGAGCCTTTGGCTTGTTGCGCTTGGCCTGGCTACAGGCTCAGCGGCATTTGCGCAGCAACCTGCTTTCTCCCCTGATCATACCAACACGCAGGCGCTGCAGCGCATTGCCAAGTCTGCCGAAGCGAAGTACCGGGCAAACCGGGAAAAGGCCCTGGAGCTGGCAGAGAAGTATGGCTGGGTCATCGAGAGAATAGGTAAAGACGGGCGCGTAATCTCTTTGCAGGGCCTGGATGCCACCGGGCAGCCGGTTTACTATATCACGTATAACAACTCCAGCGCGGCTGCCACTACACGCACAGACCAACTCTGGAGCGGCGGCACCCTGGACCTTAGCCTGAATGGCAGCAGTAGCAGCGTCGCGAACAAACTGGCCCTGTGGGATGGGGGGCGGGTGCTGGCATCGCACCAGGAGCTGACAGGCCGCGTGGACCAGCGCGATAACCCCACCCAAACCAGCGAGCACTCCACCCACGTGGCCGGCACCATGATAGCCACCGGGCTTAACCCCCTGGCGCGCGGCATGGCCTTTGGGTATAAATCGCTGCTGGCCTATGACTTTAACAAAGATGGGGCAGAGATGGCCACTGCCGCCAAAGATCTGCTCCTCTCCAACCACTCTTACGGCAGCCTGGCGGGGTGGCATTTTAACTCCGACCGCAAAGGCACTGACGAGGACCCTTATTGGGAGTGGTGGGGCAACACCAGCATCAGCAAGAATGAAGACTATACCTTTGGCTACTACAACGACGAAGCCGCTAACTGGGACGACATCGCGTTTAACGCCCCGTACTACCTGATTGTGAAGTCGGCGGGCAATAACCGGGGCGAAACCGGTCCTGCCGTGGGCAAGCCATACTACCAGCGCACCAGCAACGGCAAGTTTGAGCTGGTAAAGTCGCGCCCGCAAACCCTGAGCAGCAACGATGCCTATGACGTGATCACGACCACGGGCACGGCCAAGAATATACTGACCGTAGGCGCTGTAAAAGCCATTGCAGATGGGTATAACCAGACGCAGGACGTGGTGATGACCGGCTTTAGCTCGTGGGGGCCTACGGATGATGGGCGCATTAAGCCGGATTTGGTGGGCGATGGGCAGGAAGTGCTCTCCACCTCCTCCGCCAACGACAGAAGCTACCAGGTGCAGAGCGGCACCTCTATGGCCGCCCCCAACGTGTCGGGGACGCTGCTGTTGCTGCAGGAGCACTTCTCCGGCCTCAACCAGGGCCGGTTTATGCGCGCCGCTACCCTCAAGGGCTTGGTGATCCATACCGCAGACGAGGCAGGCGACGCACCAGGGCCAGACTACCGCTATGGCTGGGGATTATTGAACGCCGAACGGGCCGCCACGCTCATCAGCAACTCCGACCAAACGCACCTGCTGCAGGAAAAAACGCTGGCACAAAACGAAGAACAAACCATAGAGGTGACCGCCTCCGGCAAAGGCCCCTTGCGAATTACCATATCCTGGACCGACCCGAAAGGAAAAGTAACCGCCGAAGGTGCCAACCCGCTGAACAACCGCAGCCCCAGACTGGTAAACGACCTGGACCTGCGCGTGGCGGGCAACGGCAAAAGCTATCTGCCCTGGGCTTTAGACCCTGCTGCACCAGCAGAGGCAGCCAAGCCAGGCGATAACGTGGTGGATAACGTGGAGCAGGTGCTGATTGCCGATGCCGTGCCCGGCACGAAGTATACGATCAAGGTAAAACATAAAGGAACGCTGCAGGAAGGGCCGCAAGCCTATACTTTGCTGGTAAGCGGCGCGGGCGGTACGGCAGTTTGCGCCAGCGCCCCCACATCCAGCCAAGGCACCCGCGTCAGCAAGTTTAGCTTTGGAGGTAAAAGTATGACCCTGGCGGATGACTGCAGCACTTACCGTAACCTGATGACCAACATTTTTGCTGTGGAGCCGAGCCAGGCAATTCCGCTTCAGTTGGAGTTGGGCAGCTGCGGCACGGCAACGGCCAGCGTGGCCAAAGTATACATCGACTGGAACGGGAACGGCAGCTTCGGCGATGCGGGAGAGGCAGTGGCTACATCCGGAGCGGTGAGCGGCAACTTTGCGGCAACCGTAAAAGCGCCGGACAACCTGACTGCCGGAGACAAGGTGCGTATGCGGGTGGTGGTGCAGGAAACCGCTGACGCCGCTGCTGTTAGTGCCTGCGGCAGCTATGCCCGCGGCGAAACGCAGGATTATCTGCTGCAATTCATAAAGCCCCAGCGGGATATTGCTTTGGAAAGTATACAGCCTGCGGGAGGTTCGGCCCTGTGTGCGAACCCTGCCCAGAAAGTAGTGGTAACGCTGCGCAACAGCGGCACCTCGGCACAACAGAATATACCGGTGGCTGTAAAGGTGCTTAAAAACGGGCAGGAGCAGCAAACGCTCACCGGAACCTTTGCCGGAACGCTGCCTCCTTTCGGACAGGCGGAACTGGTGCTGGAGGAGCCGTTTGCAACTGAGGCAGGCGCCACCTACGAGCTTTTAGCTACCTCAGAGCTTACCGGAGATGCCGTGGCGGGCAACAACCAGCGCAGCTATACTTTTGCCGTGGCAGCAGGAAACGAGCCCCCCGCCGATGCAGCGGCCTTCCGGTGCAGCGACAGCCCGGTTTATACGTTGTCGGCAGAGGGAGGCGGCGCGCCTTACTGGTATACTTCGCTTAGCGGCACTACCCCGATTGCGGCTGGCAACCAGGCGCAGGTGACCGCCGATAAGGCTGGCAGCACGCTTTTCGCAGCTTTTAATGATTTTTCGGCCACGGTTGGTCCTAAGGACAAGAATGTTTTTGCCGGAGGAGGGTATAACCAGTTTACGCCGGATGTGCAGATAACTACCAGCGCCCCAATGGTGCTGGAGCAGGCACGGCTATACATTGGCCACAGCGGAAAAATCACCTTTACAGTATATGATACCAACGGAGCACCGGTTTCATCCCGTACTCTTCCGGTTACAGCCACGCGCACCGAGCCCGGCGAGGGCGTGCAACCCGACGACCCAAACGATGAGGGACAGGTATACTACCTGGGGCTGCAGCTTCCGCAGGCCGGTATGTATAACATTGCTATTTCGTACGAGGGCGGTGCCACCATTTACCGCGACAATGAAAATGTAAAAGGCTACCCCTTTGGCGTCGATCAGGTTTTCACGATCAGTGGCAACACCGCCAGTGCCGAATGGGCAGGCTACTATTACTACTTCTACGACTTGAAAGTGCGCGCCCTGGGCTGCCCAAGCCCGCGGGTGGCCGTGGCCCTGAAAGAAGGCGTGCCGCTGGAGCAGCCGCGCATTACCCGGGAAGGAAAGGAACTGGTGTCGAGCCTGCCGGAGGGAAACCAGTGGTACCTGGACGGCCTGCCGCTGGAGGGAGCAGACGCCCGCCGCTTTACCCCAACCCTGAACGGACAGTATAGTGTCATGGCCTTTAAAAACGGCTGCGTGTCGCAGATGTCGCTGGCTTACAGGTATGAGGTGGAAAGCGCTACTCGCGATGTGGGGCCGGAACTGGTGGTTTTCCCGAACCCGAGCGGCGACGGCAAATTTAACTACACCGTAGAAACCACTGCCCCCGAAGACCTCACGCTGACGGTAGTAGATATGCTGGGAAACCTGTTGCATACGGCTTCGGTGCGGCAGATAAACGGGCAGTACAAAGGCATGATCGATCTATCTGGTCGGGCGAACGGGCTCTACCTGGTGCGCCTGCAGCACGGCGCTAAAGTATACACCCGCAAAGTGATGATCCGGAAATAAAGAAGCATACCTGTAGAACTCAAACCTCCTTGTTAAGAAGAGTAAAAAAAGCTTTCGGCCCGCCTCTGCCTGCCGCTGCCAGAATCAGTTGGCAGGGGCGCTCAAAGTTTCTAAATTCCCCTCCTCGGAGGGGCAAGGGGTGGGTTTATACTTCAGCTAGTGACAGCAGCGACTATAAAACTTATACTTCAGCCAAAGTAGCTAAAGATTCCCCTCCTTAGCTAAGGAGGGGCAGGGGTGGTTGGACAACAAGATGCTGAAAACAAAAAAGGCCGCCGGTTGTTCTTCCGGCGGCCCTTCTTTTATACTCAGTTATACTTTTACTGCACGTTCTTGAAGAAGGTGGGCGAGTTGCTGTAGAGCGGAGTTTTGCCGTCCCACTTCTCAATAAACTGCTGCTGTATGAGCAGCGGCGTGAGCGTGCGCTGGCGTAGTTCGTTGGCGCGGGCTTCGGCTTCGGCTTCCACTATTTTCTTGCGGGCCTGGGCTTCTGCTACTTTCAGCTCGTTCTCTACCTGCAGGGCCTGCTGCACGGCGCGGTTCTTCAGGTTCACGGCACGCACGATCTCGTCGGGGTACTGCAGGCCGCTGGTCATCTGCTCCAGCTCAAAGCCCTCTTTTCTTAAGGCATTATCAAGCGCGATCTGCACTTTGTCTTCAAAGCTCTGGCGGTTTGAGATGATGCTGTCGGTGCTATACTTGTTGAACTGGATGCGGAAGGCGTCGCGGGTGTAGTTGAACAGCGTGGTCTTGGTGATCAGCTCAATATCTTTGCGGTACTTGCTGAAGATCTTCGGGCTCTCGCCGGGGCTCACTCTAAACGAGATGGTCGGATCAACCGTGAAAACGGAGCCGTCTTTGGCGTTTACGGTAAAGGCCGGGTAATCCACCGTCTGCACGAAGGTCGGGAACTGGAACACCTCCTCGGTGAAAGGGTTGAACCACACGCGTCCTGTTACCAGGTTCACGTCCTGCACGCCTTTATCAGTGCCGTAGAGTTTCACCAAAATGCCCTCATGGCCTGCATCAATGCGGGTGCAGGATTTCATGGCGGTAATGGAGAACACAAGAATAAGTATGAAGCTGATGCTCCAGGTTAGGAGCTGACGGGCATTGTTCATGGTTAGGGTTTAAGTTTGTTGATGGAAAGACGGATAACGAAGAAATTGGCGATGACGAGCACCAGCAGCAGTCCTAAGCCGATAGCTACCTGCAGGTCGGAGGGCTGGCGTACCAGCGAAGCAATTTCTGTAAAGGTTAGAATATCGACCAGGAGCAGCAGGCCGAGCAAAATGACGTACGGGAATTTCATAATAAGTATATTATAAAGGCAATATACCGAAAACCTTTTGATCTTTCACTTCCTTAAAGCCGATTGGCCGGTAAAAAGTATGGGGAGCCAGTTTGTAAAGGCGAAAGTATAGATGTGAGTGTAAAGCCAGTTACAAACTGGCATCAAGTACGCTACATTTGCGCTGGCGCTAAACATGCGGCATTGACGGCAGCTTGCTTGTTACCCTCTGCCCACATCATCCTAACGATACTTACTTTTCAGATCAGGTGTAGTGAAGAAAACATACGCAAAAAGTATTGCAAAAACTGAGTAGATCAATGCTGCCACCCATAAGTAGCTCAGGCTTGTATCCTTTACTGCCAGCTTAGCCAATGCGAGTGCCCCGATAACAAAATGGGCCAGGTTGCCAAGCGCAACTGGCCTGCTGTAAATTCCGCCTATCAGATTTGCTTTAGCTGTCCAGTTGATCATGGCAAAGCCAAAGTATAAGGCTCCCAACACCTGCAAAACGACGGCAGCAGCTTCAGGTACCCCTAAACCGCTGGCAACTTCCTGCGGCAGAAAAGATAATACCAAGCCTGCCATACCCATGGTAACAGCACTTATGGTCATTAGTAGTTTTGTGTTCATGGTTTTGTGTTAGGTTGATTATGAATGGCCTTTGGAGGGGAAGTATGAGATGTATGCTAGGATTAGTGGGAGGTATCTATCAGAACTAATTAATTATTTCCTTAATTTCTTGTCTTGTAGATCTACTGTTAAGGACATTAATTTTAGGTGAAAGTTGTTTAAGCTTTGAAAGATGAAAGTTGCACTTCCAAAGAACTCGCCATTTAGCAAATTGCAAATCTTGTTTATCCTTTAGAAAGAGAGTTAATCTGACATAAAGCATTTCATAACCCATGTAAAGAGCAATAAAATAAGCGCAAGGTATGAAAGAAATTGAAAGGATTATTGGTAGCAAGAAGGTAGTCAAAGTTGAAGGATTAGCAAAGTCGTTTATATGGCTATATATGTCTATCAAAGAAATTACTATAATTGCTAATCCACCAATTGTTAATATCCATTCAATTCCAACTTTAACCTTTTGAGTTCGCTCTTCACGCTCAGCAATTAGCTTCATTCCTGTCAGAAAGGCTAATACTGGTAACATAACAAGTTCTGTAGTTAAGCTGAATTGGTGAAGGTTGATTATGAATTCGAAGACTAATAAAAGTTTTAAGTTGTCAAGGAGTAGCTTAGTGAAAAAGTTTTTTTCTTTTTCAGCTTTATTCAGTGAAAATAAAATAATGACGCCTGAACCGAAGAACCAGAGCAATGTATTTTTAAGAAGAGTTTGACTCCATAAATCAATCATTCTTAAAATATAAACTACTCCAACTGAGTATAGCATTGCAAGAAGGATAATAATTAGAATGGAAGGCTGAAAGAAAGCACGTAAGACTTTATATAGAGCTTTCCGTATTGATTGATCAAACAGGATGCTGATAGTAGCAACAAGAGTCCAAGCAATTAAGGCTAACTCTCTATTACTGAATATTTCTTGAAGCTTATACATTCATGTTATATTCTTAAGCTACTAAATTGAAAATGCACAACTATAAGATGTTACAAATGATCCTGGCAAATGTATAAATATAAGTATTACTATAATAAGTGCAATATATAAATTTCTGTTTTACTTTTTGTCAGCCCTTCCCCAACAAACCCCTGCACAAATCCCCCTTTTTTCCGAACTTTGCAGAAGAGGCAACTCTCTGACTCTTTAACCCTCTAACTCACTAACTCCTGTGTCTATCTACAAAAACTACCTGCTGCAGTCAGAGCCGAACAAGTTCAGCCAGGATGCGCTGAAGGCCGGCGAGATGATTGTGAACATGGGGCCGCAGCACCCGAGCACGCACGGTGTACTGCGCCTGGAGGTGGTCACCGACGGCGAGATCATACAGGAGGTGGTGCCGCACATCGGTTACCTGCACCGCTGTTTCGAGAAGCACGCCGAAAGTATGGCCTATAATCAGACGTTGCCTTACGTGGACCGCATGGACTACCTGGCCGCCATGAACTCGGAGCATGTGTGGTGCATGGGCGTGGAGAAGCTGCTGGGCATAACCGACCAGATTCCGAAGCGGGTGGAGTACATCCGGGTGCTGGTAACGGAGCTCAACCGCATCGCCTCGCACTTTGTGGCCATCGGCACCTACGCCATCGACATCGGGGCCTTTACGCCGTTCCTGTGGCTGCTACGCGATAGAGAGCACATTCAGCGTTTGCTGGAGTGGGTTTCGGGCGCGCGGATGCTGTACAACTACATCTGGGTGGGTGGTTTATACTATGATCTGCCCATCGGCTTTGAGGAGCGCTGCCGCGAGTTTATAGACTACCTGCAGCCCAAGCTCGACGAGCTGGACACCATACTGCTGAGCAACAAGATCTTTATAGACCGCACGGCCAACGTGGGTATACTTCCACTGGATGTAGCGATCAACTACGGCTGCTCCGGCCCGATGCTGCGCGGCTCCGGCCTGAAGTATGATTTGCGCCGTGTGGATGGCTACAGCGTGTACCCTGAGCTGGACTTTGAGGTACCGATAGGGCAGGGGCTTGCCGGCACCACCGGCGACTGCTGGGACCGCAACTACGTGCGCGCCCTGGAGTGTCGCGAGTCCGTCAAGATCATCCGCCAGTGCCTCGACCAGCTTACCGGCGACCACAAACGCACCCCGGACTTCGACCCACAGGCGGCTTGCCCCAAGAAAATGCGCATGACCGGAGCGCAGGAGTTATACTTTAGAGGCGAAACCCCGCGCGGCGAACTCGGCTACTACTTCCGCACCACCGATCGCTCCGATGTACCCTTCCGCGCCAAAGGCCGCGCCCCAAGCTTCGTGAACCTCTCGGTGCTCCCCGAGATCAGCCGCGGCTGTATGGTAGCCGACCTCATCGCCATCGTCGGCTCTGTGGATATCGTGCTGGGCGAGGTGGATAGGTAGCGTTAGGTTGTTTATTATTAGTTATTGGTGTTGTAGGGACAGGTCGCGACCTGTCCCTACAACGGCAGTAGCTATGAAGCTTATACTTCAGCCAAAGCAGTTACGGACTCCCCGCCTTGGATAAGGAGGGTATAAAGGGGGGTGACCCGGCACTGCAGAATAAGCCTGCCCATCACCCTCCTTACTTTTCTTTAACCCACCCCTAGCCCCTCCGAGGAGGGGAATAAGGTACGGTACTGTGAGATTCCCCTCTTGGGAGGGGTAGGAGTGGGTAATCTACTGCAGAACTCAACCTGATGCCTCCGGCCTCCGTGAAGTCGGAGACTTCACACCATAAATAGGACACGAGTCTGGAGACTCGCGCCAGAAATAAGCTGATTATTGCTGGGTATCCTGTGCATCCTCTAATTCTGGAAATCCTGTTTCAGAAAAAAAGCCTGCTTCATCAGCAGGCTTTTATACTTTATCCCCGTTGCTCCTTCCAGAGCTGGTTAAACGATTTTTTCGGTGCTTGCAGCGGTTCGCGGCGCTTGCTCCAGGTATCTTTCTGCACGTAGCGCAGCACAAAGTTCTTGATGCTGGCCGGGGCCATGTTCATCAGCCTCCGGCTTTTCATGGCCTTCAGCCATAGTTTAATCGCGGTTTTCTCCTGGCTATCGGCCATGCCCTCGTCTACGCTCTGTTTGCGGTTTAGCAGCAGCAGGTTGTGTATGTTGATCTTAACAGGGCACACCGAGGTACAGGCGCCGCAAAGGGAGCTGGCAAAGCTCAGGTGCTTGTGCTCGGCCATGCCGTTGTAGTGCGGCGATATCACCGAACCGATCGGGCCACTGTAGGTGGTTTCGTAGGTATGGCCGCCGATGTTCTTGTATACCGGGCACACGTTCAGGCAGGCGCCGCAGCGGATGCAGTTCAGGGCCTCGCGCTTCTCGGGCAGGGCCAGCAGATCGGTGCGGCCGTTATCCAGCAGCACCACGTACATCTCCTCCGGGCCGTCTTTCTCCTTCGGCTGGCGCGGGCCGGTAAGTATAGTGTTGTATACGGTTACGTTCTGGCCGGTGCCGCTGGTGCTCAGCAGGGGCCAGAACAGGTCCAGGTCCATGATGGATGGGATCATCTTCTCGATGCCCACTATGGCAATATGCGTTTTAGGGAAGCTGGTGGAAAGGCGGGCATTGCCCTCGTTTTCGGTGATGGCCACGCCGCCCACATCCGCAATCAGGAAGTTGCCGCCTGTAATGCCTACCTCCGCCGAAGTATACTTTTCGCGCAATAACCGGCGGGCCACGCCTACCAACTCCTCAGCGTTATCGGTCGGGGGGATGCCCAGCTTGCGCACGAACAGGTCGCGGATATCAGTCTTAGACATGTGCATGGCCGGGGTAACGATATGGTAAGGCCGCTGCTCTGCCAGCTGCACAATATACTCGCCCAGGTCCGTCTCCACCGCTTCGATGCCGTTCTTCTCCAGGTAGTCGTTCAGGTGTATCTCCTCCGTCGTCATCGACTTGGACTTTACAATAGAGCGGGCACGCTTGCGCTTCATAATCTCCCCAATCTCCTTCAGCGCCTCCTTTGCGTCGCGGGCCCAGATCACCTTGCCGCCACGGGCGGTAAAGTTGGCCTCAAACTCCATCAGGTACTTATCCAGGTTGTTGATCGTCTGGGTTTTTATGAAGGAGCCGCGCTCGCGGGCCAGTTCATGGTCGGTGTATTGGGTAAGGCCCCGCTGCACAGCGGCGTTATACTTGCCGATGTTGAACTTAATGGTGGCGCGGTGGCCCTGGTCAAATGCTTTCGTTTCCGCGTCTTGCAGAAACTGTTTCAGTTTACTCATACTGCTTTCCCCTTACGTTTTTCCGGGACAAAGGCTGCACCTGCGGCTGCCCTATAAAAAGAAAAACACCCCTAAAGGTATAAAGTTAAAAAGTTAGAAGGTTAGAAAGTATGTGAGTTTTTGAATCGGCGACTAAAAGGACTATAATTAATTCTGATTAACTACAGTTTACCTTCAGACCAACTCTAACTCCTTAACTTTCTAACCTTCTAACTTTTTAACTCTCTAACTCAGAAGTCTTACTTCTTATTGCTGTCTACCACAATTCTATTTTCGCGGTTGGCCAGCTCCCATGCCACGTGGAACGCCAGGCGAGCCACTTTCTCAGCATAAGGGTAGATGATTTTGTCCGGCTCGTCGCCCGGCTGGTGGTAATCGTCGTGCACGCCGTTAAAGTAGAACACGATCGGAATGCCGTGCTTGGCAAAGTTGTAATGGTCGGAGCGGTAGTAGAAGCGGTTCGGGTCGTTCTCGTCGTTAAAAGTATAATCGAGCTTCAGGTTCACGTACTTCTCGTTCATCTCCTCGTTAATCTGGTGCAGCTCCGAAGAAAGCTTATCGGCACCGATCACGTAGATGTAGTTGCTGTCGTTGGTCTTCTCGTGCTCGTAGTCCATGCGGCCGATCATATCGATGTTTACGTCAGCCACCGTGTTCTCCAGCGGGAAGATCGGGTTTTCGGAGTAGTACTCAGAGCCCAGCAGGCCTTTTTCCTCGCCCGTAACAGTCATGAACAGCACGCTGCGGCGCGGGCCGTAGCCAGCTTTCTTAGCCTGGGCAAACGCTTCGGCCATTTCAATAACAGCTACTGTGCCGGAGCCATCGTCGTTGGCGCCGTTGTAGATCTTGTCGCCGCCTTCCGCTTCTTCGTCTATGCCTACGTGGTCGTAGTGAGCGGTAACTACTACAACCTCGTCTTTCTTATCAGTGCCTTCCATGTAGCCCAGTACGTTCTCCGTAGAAAGCGGCTCTGTGGTTCTTCCCATCAGGATACGAATATCGGAGGCAGGGGTGAAAGACGCAGTGGAGGCGTTCTGTGCTGTCTGCTGCAGTTTCTCAGGCGTTGTGCCCAATAAAGCAGCGCCAACGGTTGGCGTCGTGAAGAGCGTGGCCGAACCCTGGTTGCCTTTGCCTTTCTGAGAAACAGAAGGCTGCTTTAGGCGGTGCGAGAAACGCTCAGCCATGGCGCGATACGCATCGGCTGGCAGCACAAACGCAACGCCTTTCGCGCCTGCCTTTTCGGCTGCGGCAGAGAAGGGGCGCATTTTTGTCTGGATTTCGTCTGGGCTGGCAAGCAGCGTTACCACTATTTTGCCAGAGGCATCAGCTGTTACTTTGTCTGCATCAGCGGCATAAACTGCCTGCACCGCCTGCTCTGTGGTGAACGGAGAGGAGCCGAACGGGAAGAAATCCTGCATCATCAGGTACTTCTCGTTGCCAATGGTGATGTGGCCTTCGCCCCAGGTGCTTTTCTCCAGGTCAAAGGTTTGGTAGTATGGGTTGGCGGTGTTTGCCTTTACCGGTCCCATCAGGCCATCCTCGCGGAACTCGCGGGCAATGTACTCGGCGGCCATTTTCTGACCTTTATCGCCGGTGTTGCGGCCTTCATACTCATCCGATGCGATGATGTGCAGGTGCTTAGACAGGTCTTCTGCCGTAATGGTTTCGGCGTACGTTGGTGCGGCCTCGCTCAGTTTGGCCACATCGGTGGTAGGGTTACTGGCGCTTGGGCCCTTGGCGCAGCCATAGCCTACGGCGGCTAGCATCAAGGCAGCGTAGAGATTGTGTCTCCTCATGGTTTAGGTATAGTTTAGTTCAGTTATAAAGTACAGGTTTAGACGGGTGCAGGAGCTGCAGGTTTAATCTGCTGCTGCCTACTCCTTCGAAATGAGCACCGTAGCAAACGCCGCCACGCCCTCTTTTTTGCCCACAAAGCCCAACTGTTCGGTGGTGGTGGCTTTAATAGAGATATCCTCCTCCGGAATACCCATTACTTCGGCCAGGCAGGTTTTCATAGCGGGGATGTGCGGGTTTACCTTTGGCTCCTGCAGGCAAACCGTAGAGTCGATGTTGCCGATCTCGTAGCCTTCGCGGGCCAGCAGGTGCACCACTTCCTTCAGCAGTATCTTAGAGTCGATGCCTTTATACTTGGGGTCTTTGTCGGAGAAGTGGAAGCCGATGTCGCGCATGTTGGCGGCGCCCAGCAGGGCATCGCAGATCACGTGGATCAGCACATCGGCGTCGGAATGGCCCAGGGCACCGTGCGTGTGCGGAATCTTAATGCCGCCGAGCCAGAAATCAAGCCCTTCCTGCAGCTGGTGCACGTCGTAGCCAAAGCCGGTTCTTATTTTCAATTTCATAGTTAGTAATCCGAAGTATAAACGGGTAAAGCCCAACGTATGGCGGGCTTAAAAGGTAAATCTAAGCTAAAATTACGATTTTGCGCTATTTTAAGCACTGATTTTTGCGTGCTCAAGGCAAAGCCCGGCAGCCCTGCCAACAGAAGCGCCTGCTAAAAGTATAGCAGGCGCTCCCGGTAAACCATGGGTAAGGTTGTTGGCTTATGCCAGTTTATAGTATACTTGCTTTTTCTACAAAGTGTCCCAGGCCGGTGCCCAGGCAGGATTTACGAGGCGGGTATTTTCCTGCGTCAGCTGGTTTATCTGCTGCATTTCCTCCTGCGTCAGCTCAAAGTCAAAAATAGCGGCGTTGGATTTCATGTGCTTTTCGCTGGAGCTTCTGGGAATGGCCAGCACCCCATCCTGCTGCAAGAGCCAGCGCAAGCTTACCTGTACTTCAGTTTTATCATACTTGCTGCCTATGCTTTTGAGTGTTTCGTTGCCCATTACCTTGCCCTGCGCAATGGGGCTATAGGCCGTGAGCGACAGGTGGTGCCGGCGCAGGTAATGGTATAGCTTGTCCTGGTTCAGGAAGGGGTGATACTCTACCTGGTTGGTGAGGATGTCGGCGCCGGTGGCCAGCACTTTGTCGAGCAGGGCGGTGGTGTGGTTGCTGACGCCAATATGCTTGGCATAGCCCTTCTGCTGCGCCTTCATCAGCTCCTCCATGTACTCTTCCACCGGCACCTCGGCATTAGGCCAATGGATCAGCAGCAGGTCTACATACCCGGTGTTCAGTTTGCGCAGGCTTTCCTCTACCGAGGGCATAAAGCTTTTGCGGCCCAAGTTGGCTGGCAGCACCTTCGTGGTCAGAAACACGTCTTCGCGTGGAATGGCTGAGGCGGCGATGGCGCGGCCAACGCCTTCTTCGTTTCCGTACATCTGGGCCGTATCTATATGGCGGTAGCCGGTTTCGAGGGCGGCTCTTACCATGGTGTCAGCAGTATTGTTATCGAGTTGAAAAGTGCCGAAGCCAAGCGCCGGCACCTTCACGTCTTTTACTGTGGTATACTTCATAGTTTGTGGGTTTATACATTATTTGTTTATACAAGTGTGTGCGTTAAAAAATAAGCTACCCGCGTAGCTTATCTAACAGGTTGCTTACCAACACGGCTTCCTGGGGGCTGAGGTTATGAAACCGCTTGAACAGGGAAGGAAACTTCTCATCCACCTCCTGCAGCTTTTTAAGGCCGTTTTGGGTAAGGCGCACTTCAATCATGCGGCGGTTGGTCTGGCAGATGTCGCGGGTTACGTAGCCCTTCTCAATCAGCTTGTCGATGAGGCGGGTAACGTTGGAGTTGCGGTCTACCATGCGGTTCTGGATATCGCCGAAGCACACCGGCTCCGGGTGCTGCCCGCGCACAATAGACAGCACGTTGTGCTGTTGCAGCGTCAGGCCCAGCTCCTTAAAGAACGGCAGCTGCTGCTGGTTCACCCAGTTGTTGGTAAACAGGAGGTTGGCCATCAGCCGGCGGTAGTCGTCCTTAAACTCGCCCTGGTGTATTTCTTCTTCTATGCGCATACTTTGTGCTTGATGTACAAAAGTATAGTTTGTTGTTTGTGTATACAAGTATGGAAAGAAAAGGTTCTGAGCCGCATGGCGGGTATGGCCGGGATAAAAACAAAGCGTGAGGCAGGTGCCCCACGCTTTGTGAAAAGGGTAGTTCAGCGCTTGTGGCTAGTCCCAGTAGGGCTGCTCTGCCGGCTGTCCGTCGGAGGAGAAAACATACTTTTGCTCCTGGTTATCCTTTTCCAACTCTACCTGGTAATAGGTGTTGCCATCCTGCACCACCGCGTCAGCGTCATCAACCCTGAAGCCGGCGTAGTTTTGGCTGATGCCCGCTTTTACTTCTTCGGGTAGCTCTGCCTCGGGTACATCATACTTGTGCTTTAGCAGCGTGCCGGAGGCGCTGAAGAGCGCATCATAATCCACGGTGGCCACGTCAAACTCGGCCTCGTAGTCTTCGCCTTTCTTCTCCCACTCCACGTTTTGGGCATCCGGGAAAGTGCTGCTGAAGGTTTCTGTCACGGCGGCTGGCACATCGCCGGGCTTTATGTCATCGCTGTTTTTATCGCAGGCAAACAGAGAGCCGCTCAGAAACAGAAGCGCAAAGAATGTTGATTTCATGATGTAATTGCTTTAAAGGTTAAACAATATGCCAAAGCTATAACCTGAATCTGAAGCAATATTGGAGCAAACCTGAAGCAATTCTGAAGATAGGGTGGTTTTGTGGAGCCGGGACTAACTATCCTTTCCCCTATGAACAGGGGAGGGAGTTCGGCAAACCTCAAGTTGCTGTTCCGGACTTCCTCGTCCGGGACTTTCTCTGCTGCGGACATCCTTGTCCGCGTGTCTGCATTACCAGGTCCAACCACCCCTGCCCCTCCTTGTCCAAGGAGGGGAGTTACTCCACCCCAGCCCTCGAAAAGGAGCACCTTCTAGGTTTCCGGCTAGATTTCCGGTGCCCGGCTGGGCAGTGCGACGTCAGGAGCAAAGGAAATGTAGGTAGCGCGATGCCCTTATCGAGGACCCCTACCCCCAAGGCGAGGCCTCCCGACCTGGAGGGCACCAAAGTATGAAATGCAACAGTAGCTTTGTAAAGCCATGGATGAACAGAAGCTAGAAAGATTAACTTGGCTCCAGTTGCAGAAAGTAGCGGCTAAATTATAAAGACATTCGGTTACGGAAGTATAAAGTATAGCCAAAGTTAAAAATGTGGCTTTTCAAGCCAGTTGAGTTACGAATTCAACATCATAAAAGGACACAAGTCTGAAGACTTGCGCCAGAAGCTAAAATATAAAGGCACAAGCGGACGCTTGCGCCAGGGAGAGCCAGAGGGGGAGCTATGAAAGGATGGAAGAAGCAAGTATAACCTGAGGTTGAGCAGCAACTATACTGACAAAACCTAAAAAGAAGAAAGGCCACCAAAGTATGGCAGCCTTTCTTTTTTCTCAGAAAACGCTAAACTATGCCTCCACCGGCTGCTCCTTCTTCTCCGCCTTATAAAGCAGGGTAGAGCAGTTGGTCTTGCGCAGTACTTCCTGGGCGCAGCGCTGAATATCGTCCGGCGTGACGGCCTGTACTTTCTCGCCTTCCTGGTTAATAAAGTTGGCGTCGCCGAGCAGTTTGCTGTAGGCCAGGTTCATGGCGCGGTTCAGCAGCTCGATCTCCGAGAACACGATGCTGGTCTCGGCCTGGTTCTTCACCTTGTTCAACTCCTCCTCGTCCACGCGGTTATCGATGAGTTCCTCCACAATGGCCTCTACGGCAGCATTCGCCTCCTGCAGATCTACGCCCTCGTTTAGCTTGCCCTGTATGATGAGCAAGCCTGGCTCCACGCTTCCGGTTACCGATGCCGAAATAGAGTTGAACAGCTTCTTCTCCTTCACCAGTTGCTCGTACAGGCGGCTCGACTTGCCGCGGCCCAGAATGTCACTGATCAGGTCTACGGCGTGGTAATCGGGGTGCTGGCGGCCCGGCATGTGGTAGGCTTTGTAAAGGGCGCTGAGCGGCACGTCGGAACTTACCTCCAGCACGCGCTCCTCCGTCTGCCGCGGCTCCTCTTTCAGCTGGCGCTCATACTTCTCGCCGGCAGGTATAGGGCCGAACCATTTCTCCGTCAGCTCCTTGGCATGGGCAAAGGTCACGTTGCCGGCCACTACCAGTACAGCATTGTTCGGCGAGTAATGTTTGCGGAAGAAGGCCTTCACGATATCCATCGTCGCCTCCTCAATGTGCGCAATCTCCTTGCCGATGGTGGCCCACTTGTAGGAATGCTCCTTGTAGGCCAGCGGGCGTAGCTTCAGCCACACATCGCCGTAGGGCTGGTTCAGGTAATTCTGCTTAAACTCCTCTACCACCACCTTGCGCTGTACTTCCAGGCCATGGTCGCTAAAGGCCAGCTCCAGCATACGGTCCGACTCCAGCCAAAAGCCCGTTTCCAGGTTCTGCGCCGGCAGCGAGAGGTAGTAGTTCGTGATGTCGGGGCTGGTGAAGGCGTTGTTCTCGCCACCCACGCGCTGCAGGGGCTCATCATACACCGGAATATTCTTGGAGCCGCTGAACATCAGGTGTTCGAACAAATGGGCAAAACCGGTGTGCGCCTCCTCCTCATCGCGCGAGCCCACGTCGTACAGCACGTTCAGCACCGCCATCGGCGAAGTATGGTCCTCATGCACGATCACGCGCAGGCCGTTGTCAAGGGTAAATTCTTTGAACTCTATCATATCTCTTAATTGCTCAATTGTTGGGTTGCTAAATTGTTAGCGTACGGTTTAAAAGCTCTTAACCGGGTGCCTCCTTCAATACTATAGGCAGTTATACTTTTAACGTTGGCAGCGGCTATAGTTTATACTTTACAGATATAGAACATAGAGACTTTTGTGTCTATGCTTGCAGCCTTTGCAGCTTTTCTGTAGCTTTTGCACGGCAAGTGCAGCTTGCCATTTGGCGCCTGTGTAAGATCAACTAAACAAAAGTATAAATTAATGGCATACCTTACAGGTGCCTTGCCCATACTTTAACCCGACAAACTATAACGAGGTTTTCATAAAAGCGATGAACTATAACCGCAAAGAGTATTCTGAAGAGGAGCTGATACAACTATACCGCGCCCTGCTGAAGCCGCGCATGATTGAGGAGCGCATGCTGGTGCTGCTGCGCCAGGGGCGCGTGAGCAAGTGGTTCTCCGGCATTGGGCAGGAGGCCATCTCGGTGGGCTCGGCCATGGCGCTGGAGCCTGACGAGTATATTCTGCCGCTGCACCGCAACCTGGGCGTGTTCACGAGCCGGGGCATCGACCTGGGCCGCCTGTTTGCGCAGTTCCAGGGCAAAACCCACGGCTTTACCAAGGGCCGCGACCGCTCTTTCCACTTCGGCACCAACGAGCACCACATTGTGGGCATGATCTCGCACCTGGGTCCGCAGCTGGCCGTGGCTGACGGCATTGCCCTGGCCGACCTGCTGGAGAACAAGGAGAAAGTGACGGTGGTGTTCAGCGGCGATGGCGGTGCCTCGGAGGGAGATTTCCATGAGGCGCTGAACGTGGCGGCGGTGTGGGGCTTGCCAGTGATCTTCCTGATCGAGAACAACGGGTATGGGCTTTCCACGCCAAGCAACGAGCAGTTCAAGTTCAAGCACTTCATCGACAAAGGCCCGGCCTACGGCATCGATGCCCTGCAGATAGACGGCAACAACATCCTGGAAGTATACGACACGGTGCGCCAGGCGGCGGCCAGCATCCGTAAGAACCCGCGCCCGATGCTCATCGAGGCGATTACCTTTAGGATGCGCGGCCATGAGGAAGCCAGCGGAACCAAGTATGTGCCGCAGGAGCTGTTCGAGAAATGGGCCAAGAAAGACCCGGTGGAAAACTTTGAGCGTTACCTGCTGGATGAGCTGGTGCTGACGCAGAAAGCCATGGAAAGTATAAAGGAGGAGCTGAAGGCCGAGATAGAGGAGGGGCTGCAGACAGCCTTTGCCGAGCCGATGCCAACCGCCAACCGCGAGCAGGAACTGGCCGATATGTATAAGCCTTTCTCTCAGGAGGTGATTCAACCAGCCGGTGAAGGTAAAACAGAGCGCCGCTTCGTGGATGCCATCTCCGACGGCCTCCGCCAAAGCATGGAGCGCTACCCGGAGCTGGTGCTGATGGGCCAGGACATAGCCGAGTACGGCGGCGTGTTCAAGATCACCGAGGGTTTTGTGGATAAGTTCGGCAAAGACAGGGTTCGCAACACTCCGCTCTGCGAATCGGCTATACTTGGTGTTGGCCTGGGCTTGTCGGTGCGCGGGCAGAAAAGTATGGTGGAGATGCAGTTCGCCGATTTCGTGAGCGCCGGCTTCAGCCAAATTGTGAACAACCTGGCTAAGAGCCACTACCGCTGGGGCCAGCACGCCGATGTGGTGGTGCGCATGCCAACAGGTGCCGGCACAGCGGCGGGTCCGTTCCACTCGCAGAGCAACGAGGCCTGGTTCTTCCATACGCCGGGCCTGAAGATCGTGTACCCGTCCTCGCCTTACGATGCCAAAGGCTTGCTGAACGCCGCCATCGAGGACCCGAACCCGGTGATGTATTTTGAGCACAAACTGCTCTACCGCTCCATCTCGCAGGAGATTCCGGACGATTATTATACTATAGAGATCGGCAAAGCCAAAACCGTGGCCGAGGGCGATGACCTGACTATTATTACCTACGGCATGGGCGTGCATTGGGCCAAGCAGCTGCAGCAGGAGCTAGCGGATGCCAGTATAGAGATCCTGGACCTGCGTTCCCTGCTGCCTTGGGATAAGGACGCCGTACGTGCCGCCGTGGAGAAAACCGGCCGCGTCATCATCCTGCATGAAGACAACATGACCGGTGGCATTGGCGGTGAAATAGCTGCCTGGATAAGCGAGCACTGCTTTGAGCTGCTGGATGCCCCGGTGGCCCGCGTGGCCAGCCTGGACACAGCCGTGCCTTTTGCGCCGCCGCTGGAGCAGGAGTTCCTGCCAAGGCAGCGCCTGCGCGAGAAAGCCGAAGCGATGCTGAATTACTAAAACTAGAAAGGCAGCACCGGGTAAAATTTTGTAGTATGCGGTGCTGTTTTTGTGTTTAAGCTGCCTATAACAATTTTAAATTCATATATTTGCATCATGCGTTTATTTCGCCCATACCTATTTATGATGCTGTGCCTGATACTTGTTGCCGGTGCGGGGTGCCAGCGCAAAGGCATACCTTGCCCTAAGCCCACCAGCAGGCGCACCATCAAAATTCAGGGAGACAGAGCCGAGGGCTTGGAAGCTATTAAAGTGAACAAGAACAAAAACGGTATGGTGAAGAAGCGACGCGGCTTGTTTTAGAAACCAGTTCAAACAGAATCAGTATAAAAACCATGATGAAGGTGTGCGCTACGGATTTCTGCTTTAAAAAAGCTTGTAAGTATGGCCTGGGCCTGCTGCTGTTTTTCGTGGCCGGTACTTTGCCGGGCTATGGGCAAACCAGCTTCGAGGCGTCGGCTAAGCATGAGCAGCAGCTGCGAAAATCGCTGCGGGAGGCGGAAAAAGTAGATGCAAAGTTTAAAGAGACACACCTGAACACGGACGCTTATACTTTTAAGAAAGGGGCATCGGGGCGCAGGCGCGTGCGTAACAACGAGCGCGACAAAATGCAGTTCAACGTAAACGGTGAGCCTGTCAGGAAGCTGAAGATTTTTGGTAAGAAAAGAAAGTATAACACGCGCGCCGACAAGAAAAGATCACATTAAGATAGTATAAGACAACAAGCATATATGAATTGGCACCCACTTACAAGCGTAGAGCAGCTGGATGAAATTGTAGAAGAGTCGAAGGAGACGCCGGTGGTGATTTTTAAGCATAGCACGGCCTGCTCCATCAGCTCCACCGCCAAAAGCCGCCTGGAGCGCCAGTGGGCCGGTGCCGGCCTCGACCACGTGAAGCCTTATTACCTGGACCTGCTGCGCTACCGGCCAGTGTCTAACGAGGTGGCGGAAGTGCTGCAGGTGACGCATCAGTCGCCGCAGCTGCTCCTGTTGCAGGATGGGATGTGCACCTACGATGCCTCGCACCTGAGCATTAGCGTGGATGCCATAAAAAAGCATATAAAGGCCTAGCAGCTGCGAGGGCTGAGGGAGCAACTCTAGCCACATCACTTTCTGCCAGCCCACGTATACTTTACTGCGACGGTTAAACAGCGCATGCCTACATTCTACACTGTTTGATAAATGCCTAAAGCTTAAGTATATTTATACATTCTGAAACGCACTGGCCCGTGATAAAACTCTTTACTTGCATATTGTCGGCAGTTCTTCTGGTGGCGATGCCAGCCTTCGCCCAGTCTGAGGAAGATGAAAGTTTCCAGCGGGAAACGAGCTACGGCATCAACTTCAACTCCAACGGGGGGCTGATTGGTGGCGTTTTCGTGCGCTCCTCGTTCTACATGAACGAGAAGATGTACCAGTTCGGCGGCATTGAGATAGTGGAGGTGAAGCACCCCAAGGAAGAGCGCTACCTGAACTATGTGGGCGAGCCGTTTGTGTATGGCAAAAAGAACTACTTTTTTGTGGTGAGGCCGCACTATGGCCGGGAGCTGGTGCTGTTCCGGAAGGCGGCTGAGTCTGGGGTGCAGGTGAATGCCGTTGGCGCCATTGGCCCCTCTATCGGGCTGCTGGTGCCGTACTATATAAAATACAGCTACGACGGCACCACCAACGATGTGCGCAGCGTGCCCTACGACGAAAACGTGCACACCAACTCCGACTACATCCTGGGCAGCGAAACCGTTTTCCGGGGCTTGGGGCAAACCAAGTTCAGGCCCGGCGTGCATGCCAAGGCCGGCCTTAGCTTTGAGTACGGCCGTTACCGCGAAAGTATAGCGGGCATTGAGGTAGGGGTGGCCGTAGAGTACTTCCCGAGCAAGCCGGTCATCATTCCCCTGGCCGAAAATAACAACACCTTTACCTCCGTGTACCTGAACCTGTATTACGGCAGCAGAAAGTAAGCCACGGAAACCTTTTGCGCATCCTGTTGTTAAAGAGGCATACCTTGCCAACGCCACATTTTTGGCCTGTGGCTAAACTCTTTACCTATAACTTCCTTATCTTTGCAGCATGGATGAAATGATGACACTTCCGGTTATTCAGCCTAACGCCAAGCCCGAGGGACTTAATGCGCTGGGCCAGCCTCGCAAGCCAAACTGGCTGCGTGTAAAACTGCCGGTTGGGAAGGAATACGCCAAAGTACGAAGCATCGTAGACGAATATAAACTGCACACCATTTGCGAGAGCGGCAACTGCCCTAACATGGGCGAGTGCTGGGGTGCAGGCACCGCTACTTTCATGATTCTTGGTAATGTGTGTACCCGCAGCTGCTCTTTCTGCGCTGTGGCCACCGGCCGCCCCAACGAGTACGACGAAGACGAGCCACGCCGTGTGGCAGAGGCTATACAATTAATGGGCGTGAAGCACGCCGTAATCACCTCCGTAAACCGCGACGAACTGAAAGACCGTGGCGCCGCCATCTGGCACGAAACGGTGAAGCAGGTAAAGCTGCTGTCGCCTGCCACAACCATCGAAACCCTTATCCCGGATGTGAAAGGCACCTGGGATGCCCTGATCACGATGATCTCGGCAGGGCAAGAAGTGGTGTCGCATAACATGGAGACGGTGAAGGAGCTGTACCGCCGCGTACGTCCGCAGGCCAAGTATGACCGCTCGCTGGAGCAGATCCGCCGCACCAAGGAGTATGGGCAGCGCACCAAAACCGGCATCATGCTGGGCCTCGGCGAAACCCGCGAGCAGGTATACCAGGCCATGGACGACCTGGCGGCCAACGGCTGCGACATCCTAACCCTGGGCCAGTACCTGCAGCCTACAAAACTGCACATCGAAGTGGCCGAGTTTATCCACCCGGACCTGTTTGATCATTACCGCGAGGAAGGCCTGAAAAGAGGTATAAAGTACGTAGAATCCGGTCCTTTAGTACGATCCTCATATCATGCGGAGCGACATGTAAACGTATAGCGCCAGAATTTTAACAAAAGATTTCCCCTGCTGCCAAAATAGGTAGCAGGGGATTTTTTTTGTCTTTTTTGGAGGAGTGCCATCATGTTGCATTTTTCTAATTATTTGATAAAAATATTTTTATATATTTGAAAATAATGTTGTTAAATGTAATTTTAACAGCGATTAACCACTGCCCAAGCCTATGAAACAAATTTACTGCACTTCTATGAAGCTATTTTTTTCCTGGTATACCTCAAGGTTTCCTGATTCACTAACACAGGCTGTCAGGCTATGTTAGTACACAACAAAAAATCAATATAAATATCCATATATTTAATTGGGTGCGTATAACCATTTCCCTCTTTTTAAGTAAAAGAAGGTAGCATAGATACAGCCCTATGTATGAATATCTGAGTGACGTTATACAGTTATATCTTAATTTATGATTAAACATTTACTGCTGACCTTTCTATTGCTGATGGGCAGCATCACCCTTAGTCTGGCGCAGACAAACGAAGTTAGTTTGGGCCAGGCAAAAAACTTCGCGGTGCTTGCCGCCACGGAGGTCACCCTTACAGGCACGTCGGGCGTTAACGGGCATATTGGTGTCCGTCCCGGAGGTGTGATTAATGGCACAGCCAACATTGATGGCGAATTTGAAATTGGCACACCCGCCGCCGAGGCTGCTTACCAGGATGCGCTGGAGGCCTACAATAGCCTAAAAGCTATGCCTGCTACCCCGGCAAATCTTGATGCCACAGCTTTTGAGCCAGGCGTATACGTGATTGATGGCGACTTTACCTTAAGCAAAACCCTAAAGCTGACCAGCAAGAATAACCCTGGCGGTGTGTTTGTGTTTATTGTGAACGGAAGCATCAATACGCTTGCCTCCAACGCGGCCATGCTGCTGCTGGAGCAGACTAGCCCGGACAATGTGTATTGGGTTGTCAGGGATGAGGTGAACATAGGATCGAACACCGACTTCCAGGGCACTATACTTGCCAAAGGCAATATCACCATACATGATAAGGTAAGCTTTGTAGCGCGTGTAATTTCTCTGGAAGGATCCGTGAGCTTGGAAAACAGTACGGTATCGGCCCCTGTGGACATTCGCGTGGATGTGCAGGTAACCAAAACAGCAGAGCAGAAAGAGTATAAGATAGGCGATGAGATCACTTATACGTTAACAGCGATAAACAAAAGCGAAGGTGTAGCCTACGAAGTAGTGGTGACTGACCTGGTCCCCCTTGGGTTGGAGTACCTTAGCCATGAGAGCCCGGACGGAACGACGGTAGACCTGAGCCAGTTGGCCACAGACAAAAAGATCTTCTGGAACATTCCTGCCATTTCTTATGCGGGAAGTACAGCATTGAAGATCACCTTCAAAATTACGGATGAGGGTGTAGCAGAAGACGGAACAGTTAATATCAGGAACATTGCCGTGATCGGCAGCAAATACCCTGAACCAGACGATAAAGACGAAGACAACGAGACCGACTTTCCGATCGATGTGCCAGAGCTCAATGCTGACCTGAGCATAACCAAGACTGCAGACAAGGAGACCTATACTTTAGGCGATGAGGTAACTTACACGGTTGAGGTAACAAACAACGGGCCTTACGATGCTGAGGCGATCACGATCACAGACAAACTGCCGGAAGGGCTGGTGTTTGTGTCGGCCTCTCCGGTGGGGTACGATCCGCTTACAGGAGAATTTGCCCTGGCCGCGCTAGCCGAGGGAGAGAAAGCCACTGTCACCATCAAAGCCAGAATTATAGGGGTGGGCGAACTCACAAACCTAACCGGTAGCATAGCCAACACGGCCACAGTGGCTACCAGCAGCACCACCGTGCCGGACAAAGTGCAGGACAACAACAACGCTACGGTTGCAATTGGAATAACATGTAACATATTAACAGACGGTATCGCGCTTACCGGCGGCGAGACAACGCTTTGCGAAGGCCAGCAGACAACCTTCACCCTGCCTGAAAACCTGGGACTGGAATACACCTTCTCGTATGAAGGAGGGGTTGCAAAGGTTTCCGAAACAGAAAACACTGTTACAGTTGAGGCATCGGCCAACGGCAAAGTCATCGTATTGGCGACCGACCTGTGCGGTAACACTTACACAAGTGAAGCAGAGATAACCGTTACGCCGCAGCTAACCCAGCCGACAATCACCGGCTCCGACAAAGTATGCGAGAACAGCTCAGGCAACGTGTTCGCCGCCACAACTTATGAAGGCGAGGTAAGCTATGAGTGGAGCACCACCGGCGATTTGGAAATTACCTCGGGCCAGAACACCTCAACGGTTGAGGTAAGCGCCGGGGGCAACGGAGGCGTTCTGATGCTAAAAGTAACGAACGGCTGCTTTACGGTAACAGCTACTAAACCAGTAGGCGTAAACCTGCTGCCTGCTGCCCCTGAAAGTATAACCGGCCCGGCAAAAGTATGCGCCGGAACGGAGCAGACATATATAGCTGCAGAAGTGACCGGAGCCGCATATTATACCTGGCAGTTGCCAGAAGGCTGGTCGTTTGTAGGCGACGAGACAGGCCGTGAGGTAACCGTGCTGGTAGGCGAAGCAAGTGAAGAGAACAGCAGCATCAGCGTAAAGGCCAACACGGAATGCGGTGCCAGCCTGAACGCAACCGCTATAGATGTGGCAGTAAACGACGTGCCGGAAGCCCCGGTTATTACAGGGGAGAACGGCGCCTGCATCGGCACCACGCTGGTGTACGAAGTGCCTGCCCTGGACGGAGAGAACATCACCTACGAGTGGAACGTGCCTGAAACATGGGGAGAGATCACAGGACAGGGTACTTCCAGAATTGAGGTGGCGGTTGGCCAGGAAGGCGGCACCATCACGGTTGCCATCAGAAATGAGTGCGGCTTGGGCGCGGTAGCCTCTAAGGAGGTAGCCCCTGTGCTGGCGCCAACAGCCCCGGTTATCACAGGCAACACCGACATTTGCGAGTATAGCCAGCAGCTGACTTATACTATCTCTAACCCGGAGGATGGCGCTACTTATACTTGGGCGCTGCCAGATGGCTGGAGCTTTGAGGGCAGCAACACCGGCACTAGCGTAACGGTGAATGCAGGCACAGCCGGCGGGGCCATCTCGGTGGTAGCTGCCAACGGCTGCGGTACTGTAAGTGGGCAGCTACAAACGGTAGTGTTCGCGCCTCCTGTAACGCCAGGTGCCATTACCGACAACAGCAGCGTGTGCGACGGCCTGATATTCACGATTGACCCGGTGGAGGGAGCCAGCGCCTATACCTGGAACGTTAGCCAGGGCTTCACCATCGTATCGGGGCAGGGCACTACCACCATCACCGTAAAAGCAAACAAGCCAGACATAACCGGAACGGTAACAGTAATGGCTATCAACGGCCCTTGCAGCAGCATGGAGGCTTCCGCGCCGATAGACGCAGCCAAGGCCGATGGCAACCTGGAGTTCCCGAAAGCCTTTAGCCCGAACGGCGACGGCACCAACGATAACTGGGAAATCAAGAACCTGGAGAAATTCCCGAACAACGAGATCATCATCTTTAACCGTTGGGGATCTGAGGTTTTTAAGGCTAAAAACTACCAGAACAACTGGTCTGGCAAGGGATTGGAGCAAGGCACTTACTTCTATAAAGTAAGGGTAACAGTTTGTGACGGCGTAGTGAAGGAGTTTACCGGATACACTACCATCTTTAGGTAAGCAAGGCTTTAATACTAGTAATTCAGATGAAAATGAGAATATTTTACCTATTGCTGGCCTTGCTGCTTACCACGGCCGCAAGTGCTCAGCAAAATCCGCAGTACTCACAGTATATTTTTAACAGCATGTCCATCAACCCGGCCTATACGGGTAGCAAGAATGTGCTGAACATAAACGCCTTCCACCGCTCGCAGTGGACGGGTGTGGAGGGCGCCCCTACCACGCAGTCGCTGGCAGTGGACGGGGTGATAGCCAACGACCGGCTGGGCCTGGGCCTGAACGTAACCCGCGATGAGCTGGGCGCGCAGAGCACCACCAGTGCCTACGCCAACTTCGCCGTAAAGCTGCAGGTGAGCCAGAACGCCATTTTCAGCCTTGGCCTGGCCCCGGGCCTGGTGCAGCACATGATAGACGGCACAGAGTTCGGCATCGGCAATGACCCCGGCATCCCAACCGGCAAAGAAACGGCCATTAAGCCTGATGTAAAGATTGGCGCCTACTTCCACACAAAGCGCTTCTACGCCGGTTTCTCGGGCACTGATCTGCTGCAGTTTAAGGACATGGAGCAGGTGGAGCCGGAGCGGCACTACTTCTTCACGGCGGGTTATGTGCTGGATGTGTCGCCTTTCATAAAGCTGAAGCCAAGCGTGTTGGTGAAGGAAGACTTTCATGCCCCGACAAGTATGGACCTGAACGCCTTTGTGCTACTGGGAGACCGCCTGTGGCTGGGCAGCTCGTACCGCACCAGTATGAATGTTTTCAACGATGCAGAGACCGGTGATGTGGAAAAGCGCACGGCAGTGGCCTTTATTGGCGAGCTGCAGGTGCTGAAGCAGCTGCGCCTGGGCTATTCTTATGACAAGATGCTGAACGGATACAGCAACCAGAGCACCCACGAGGTGTCGGTAGGCTACTACCTCTTCCGTAAGAAGGAGACCAAGATGATGACGCCGCAGTACTTTTAACCCAAAGCCGCATACTATATGAAATTTACCTATATACCCTTTTACTTAGCAGTTGCCGCCGTGCTGGGGCTCACGCCTGTGGCACAGGGGCAGTCGTCGCTGCGCAAGGCCAACAAACTGTACGACAACTATGAGTTTGCCCTGGCCATACCTGCCTACAAGGAAGCTATCCAAAAACACAAGCCGGAGCTGCAGACGGTGGAGCGCATCGCCACTGCTTACCGCCTCACGCGCCAGACCCAGGAAGCCGAAGTATGGTATGGCAAAGCGGTGTCGATGCCGGGCCGCCCGCCCATGAACTTATACTACTACGCCGAGGCGTTGCGCAGCAACGGCAAGTTTGCCGAAGCCAAGGAGCAGTACATGAAGTGGGGCGAGGAAATGCCCGAAAACGCCGAACGGGCCCAGCAGCTGATGGAGGCTACCGATAAGTCGGTGCGCCTGATGAAGCAGCCTGCGGTAGCAGAAGTAACCATGCTGACCACCCTCAGCCGAGGCAATGTATCCGACTTCAGCCCGGTGCAGTATGGCAGCAACGGCGTTATCTTCACCTCCGACAGAGGCGTGCAGAAAGAAGGCAAAGACGCCAAAGTATACGGCTGGACAGGCCGGCCATACTTGCAGCTATTTCTGGCGCATGAGAACGGCCAGGGCGATTACAGCCAACCGGAGCCGCTGCAGGCTGTTGTAAACACAGACTACCATAACGCGACGGCCTCTGCCGCAAAAGACGGCGGCAAGCTATACTTTACCCGCACCCAAATGGTGCCTGCCCTGGGCAACACAAACGCCGACCCTACCAGCTGGGTGGAGAAAGGCGAAAACCAGAACCTGGTAAACCGCCTGGAGATTTATACTGCAGAGAAGCAGGGCGGCAGCTGGGGCAACATCCAGCCATTCTCTTACAACAAGGTAGAGGAATACTCTGTGGGCCACCCGGCGGTGTCGCCAGACGGGGAGGTGCTGTTCTTTGCCTCTGACATGCCGGGCAGCCTGGGCGAAACAGATATCTTCTACAGCCAGCGCCAAGCCGACGGTAGCTGGGGCGAGCCGGTGAACGCTGGCCCTGTAATCAACACCACCGGCCGCGAAAGCTTCCCTTATGTGGATGCGAACGGAAAGCTATACTTCTCCTCGGAGGGGCAGGCAGGTATGGGGGGCATGGATATTTTCTCAGCAGAAGGCGAGCTGGGCAACTGGCGCGCTGTAAGGAACCTGGGCTACCCTATCAACTCGCCTAAAAACGACTACGGCATTATGTTCACCGAGCCGGGGGCGCGGGGGCTGCTGTCCTCTAACCGCGACTCCCAAAACGGCACCGAAGACATCTACGCCTTCGAGGTGCTGCAGAAGCCGGTAGTACTGGCCGTCACGACTTTGGGCCGCTACCAGAACGATAAAAAGAAAACAGTGAGCGACCCATTGCCGAACACGCGAATTCTGATGAGCCAAAAGAACTCAAACGATTCTGCGGTGGTTATTACAGATGAGGAGGCACATGGGTTTATTGATGCCAGAGCCGGAAATACCTATACGTTCACCGGGTCTAAGATGGGCTTCCTGAAAATGGAGACGGGGATAGAGGTGCCGGCTACTGCGCCGGATACCGTGCAAGTGGCCCTGGTGTTTGATAAGAATGAGGTGGAGAAGGCTATTGTGCTGGAGAACATCTACTACGACCTGGATAAGTGGGAAATTCGCCCGGATGCGGCCCGTGAACTGGATAAGCTGGTGACGCTGCTGAAGAATAACCCCGAGATTGAGATTGAACTGGGCGCCCACACCGATAGCCGCGAGAGCTTTATGTATAACCAGCAGCTGTCGGAGAAAAGAGCCCAGGCCGCTGTAGATTACCTGGTGGCAAAAGGCATAGACAGAAGCCGCCTGACAGGTAAGGGCTATGGCAAAACAAGGTTGGTGAACAAATGCGGCGATGGGGTGCAGTGCCCTGAGGAGATGCACCAGCAGAACCGGCGCACCGAGTTCACTATCAAAAAGAACTAAAGATTTAAATTCTCATTAGCTTTCATAGTTTGGAAAGGCTCTGCAGTTTCTGTAGAGCCTTTTATCTTTATAGCCAAAAGTACTTCAGCCTAAACTTTGGGCGGCTCAAGTCGTTGTTTGATTGTTTACCTAACTCATTTATGGCTCTATACCGCTACACCTATACTTTACTGTTTATTTTACTGATGCTGCTGCCACAGCAGTTGCTGGCACAAGGGCAGTACAGCGGCTACGTGCTGCAGCGCGATACCGAGCAGCCGCTGCAGGGCGTAACCATAACCGCCAACACTGGCGAGCAGACGATCAGCAACGAACAAGGCTACTTTACCCTGGCTACTGCCGCGGCGGCACAGCGGCTGGTGTTTAGCTACGTGGGCTACAAAACGGAAGTGCGGCCAAACCCTAAGGTGGGGCAGGAGCTGCGGGTGCTGCTGCAGCCAAGCGCCGCCAGCCTGCAGGAAGTGGTGATAAGCGGCTACGAAACAAACCGGCCGCTGCTGCAAACGGCGGGGGCTGTGGGTATAGTTGGCCGGGAGGTGATCGGGCAGTTTGATGAGAGCTCGGTGGTGCGGGCCGTAAACACAGTGCCGGGTGTGCGGATGGAGGAGCGGGCACCGGCCAGTTACCGCATTTCTATCCGCGGAAGCTCCCTCCGCTCTCCCTACGGCATCCGAAACGTGAAGCTATACTATAACGGCATCCCTTTTACAGAAGCCAACGGCACCTCGGCCCTTAACCTGATGGATGCAGCCAACATAGAAAGCATAGAAGTGCTGAAGGGGCCAACCGGCAGTATATACGGTGCCGGCACCGGCGGCACCGTGCTCCTAGAGCCCCGACGGGCAGCAGCCGGAGAGCAGTCTGTAGAAGTGGGGGCCACTACGGGTTCTTATGGTTTAAGGCGATACACCGCTACCGCGCGCATCGGGGGCAAGCACAGCAGCACGCTGGTGCAGTACGCCAAGCAGGAGTATGAGGGCCACCGGCAGCAGTCGGCTATGGACAGGGAAGTGCTGCTGCTCAGCTCAGAGTTCAGCCCCTCAGAAAAGCGCACAGTGTCTGCCAACATACTTTATTCTGATTTATACTATGAGCTGCCGGGCGCGCTAACGCAGGAGCAGTATGAGCAGGACCCGCACCAGGCGCGGGGCGGCATGTATGGCAGCGTGGCGCAAAATGCCTCCATGAACCAAAAGAGCATGGTGGCAGGGCTGAAGCAGGAGTATACTTTCAGCGACAGGTTCCGGAATACAACCGCCCTCTACGGCATGCACCGCTTCCGCGACCATCCCTTTAACACCGACTATGAAAGAAACACAAACCAGGAAGTTGGCGGCCGCACCAGCTTTGCCTACACGGCCCAACTCGGGAGTATAGAGGGCACGTTTACGGCTGGAGCAGAGTACCAGCGCGGCTTCGAGGCATCCCGAACCTACGACAACAACGGCGGCAAACCCGATTCTCTCCGCACTGATGATGAAGTGGTGGCCAAAACTGGCTTTGCCTTTGCCCAGGCCGAGTTTAAGTTTCCGGCTGATGTTATTGCGACAGCGGCTCTGAGCCTAAACGACACAAAGTATGAAATAACGCGCCTGCACCAGGCCAGCAGTGGCAACTACACGTATAACCGGGATTTTAAAGCAGTACTGTCGCCACGGGTGGCTTTGCTCAAGCGCCTGACCGACCAGCTCAGCATTCATGCCAGCGTCAGCTCAGGCTTCTCACCGCCTACCGAAGAAGAGATACTGACATCGGATGGGCAGCTGAACGAGGCGTTGGAGGCAGAGAAAGGCACCAGCTACGAGGCAGGTATCCGGGGTTTTGCCTTGCAAAGCAGGCTTACTTTTGACGTGGTGGCCTATTATTTCAGGCTGAAGGAGTCGATTGTGAGCAGGCAGGACGTATCGAGTGTGGCGGTTTTCCGGAACGTGGGCAGCACCGATCAGAAGGGCATCGAAACAAGTATGGGGTATACGTTGCTGGACGATCCGGAGCAGCAGCTGAGCCTCCTGAAAGTATGGGCCAGCTATACCTTCAGCCACTTCCGGTTTGATGAGTACCAGCAGAACGAAAACAATTACTCCGGCAATAAGCTAACGGGGGTGGCCCCGCATGTCGCTACAGCCGGTTTAGACCTGAGCACCCGCTTTGGCCTATACCTGCACCTCACTACAAACTATTCAGATAAAACGCCGCTGAACGACGAAAACGCAGTTTATACTGATAGTTATATAGTGGCGGGCGGCAGAGTAGGTATAAAGCGGCAGTTGGGGCAGCGCTTTGGGCTGGAGGTTTTTGGCGGGGCAGATAACGTGACAGATGAGAAGTATAGCCTCGGCAACGACCTTAATGCCTTTGGCGGACGCTACTTTCAGCCCGCACCCGGCCGGAACTACTACGGCGGCCTCGCGCTGAAGTATAAACTATGAAGATTAAAGCCTTAAGAGGCCGGAGGAAACTCTGATAGAATATCCTCTACTACTAACTTAACATACTCCTCATCCTGCGTGGAAGGGTCCAGGTACGCATCGGCATAGCAACGCCACAACAGCTCGTTGGTGGCGGGGTCGATGATGTCTATCACCAGCGTTCCGGCAGGCAGCTCGTCTATGGGCCTAAAATCAAACAGCGTCGAGGTGTCGTAGCGGAAGCGGTAGCCATACCAGAAACTGTACCCGTAGCCAAACCCTTGCGGAAACTTGTAGCCTGCAGATGAAGCCTTTGACGTATCAACCGCTATGTCATAAGCAACCAGCAGGTCAGGGGCTACCACATCAAGCTGGAAACCGCTTTTCCTCATCTCCGCACCAATAGATTGCCGCACGTACTGGTCCAGCAAGCTGTTGTACTGAGGACCCGAACCACCTACGCGAGGCTTGGGCACTTCAGCGCTGTACAAGTTAAAGGTCTTGTACGAGTCGAAGTCCGTTGTCTGTGGGTAGGCAATCTCTATATCTGCCATAGGTACTCGTGAGCAGCCAGCAGATAATAGCAAGCAAATAAGAAAACTGCAGAAATAGGATGCTTGTTTCATATAGTAAGGGTGCTGGGGGATGAATAATGCAATTTATCCTAGTTTATATGGATCAGTTTATATAAATAAACTTTTCGCAAAGATAGATATAATTATCAGTGTAGTAACTTTTATTAAACTATATTACTTAATTTTTATATTTAAGCCAAATAGTATAATGTTATAATCGATTAATTATGCTGGGTGGTGTTACAAAGAAGTAGAAAGGGAAAGGGTAGGAGCACAAAAAAAGCCCGGCCTAAACAGCCGGGCTTTCAAGTATAAGTAGGATGCGGTTAGCCAATGGCTACCATCTCATTCCCGTTCTCGTTGTAGGCCTCAATCGGGGCGCAGGAGCAAACCAGGTTACGGTCGCCATAGGCGCTGTCGATGCGGCTTACGGTTGGCCATACTTTGTTATCGCGCAGGTACGCCATCGGGAACACCGCTTTCTCACGGGAGTAAGGGCGGTCCCAATTCTCTACCATCACTACTTTGGCCGTGTGCGGTGCGTTCTTCAGCACGTTGTTTTTCTGGCCGGCCTTGCCTTGCTCTACCTCCCGGATTTCCTCACGGATAGAGATCATCACGTCGCAGAACCTGTCCAGCTCTTCCTGTGCCTCCGACTCGGTTGGCTCCACCATTAAAGTACCCGCTACCGGGAACGATACCGTTGGCGCATGGAAACCATAGTCCATCAAACGCTTGGCGATATCCTCTACCTCTACGCCATACTTCTTGAACTCACGGCAATCCAGGATCATTTCGTGGGCGCAACGGCCGTTCTTGCCAACATACAGCACCGGGTAGTGCTTCTCCAGCCTGGACTTAATATAGTTAGCGTTCAGGATAGCTACTTTCGTGGCCTCTGTCAGACCTTCGCCGCCCATCATGGCGATGTAGGCATAGGAGATCGGCAGGATGGAGGCTGAGCCCCAAGGCGCCGCAGAAACCGCATGGATCGCGTTTTTACGCTCTAAGTCTACTACTGCGTGGCCTGGCAGGAACGGAACCAGGTCCGCCACCACACCGATCGGGCCAACGCCGGGTCCGCCGCCGCCGTGAGGGATGCAGAAGGTTTTGTGCAGGTTCAGGTGGCAAACGTCGGCGCCAATGGTAGCCGGAGAAGTCAGGCCAACCTGGGCGTTCATGTTGGCCCCGTCCATGTACACGCGGCCGCCGTTGTCGTGGATGATCTGGCAGATCTCGATGATGCTCTCCTCATACACCCCGTGGGTAGATGGGTAGGTCACCATCAGGCAAGACAGCTCGTTTTTATACTGCTCGGCTTTTGCGCGCAGGTCGGCCACGTCGATGTTGCCTTTCTCGTCGCACTTCACGATTACCACTTTCATGCCGGCCATTACCGCCGAGGCAGGGTTGGTGCCATGGGCAGAAGACGGGATGAGGGCAATCTTGCGGTGGCCTTCGCCGCGCGACTCGTGGTAAGCACGGATCACCATCAAGCCGGCATATTCGCCCTGTGCGCCCGAGTTTGGCTGCAGCGATACGCCGTCAAAACCAGTTACCTCGCACAGCCAGGCCTCCAGGTCTGTGAAGATCTGCTTATAGCCTTGTGTCTGGTTGGCTGGGGCAAACGGGTGCAGCTGCCCAATCTCCGGCCATGTCACCGGAATCATCTCGGCGGTGGCGTTCAGTTTCATGGTGCAAGAGCCCAGGGAGATCATGGAGTGCACCAAGGAAATATCCTTATTTTCCAGGCGCTTCATGTAGCGCAGGATCTCGTGCTCGGAGTGATGCTCGTTGAATACCTCGTGCGTCAGGTAGTCGCTCTTACGGATCAGGCTTTCCGGCCAGGTGATTTCTGTTTCTTCCGGAAGCTCGTTTATACTTAGCACGTCGGCAGCCTTTCCGGCCACTTTCGCGAAAACGGCAAGTATGGCTTTTACATCCTGCAGATCGGTGTTCTGGTGCAGGGAGATGCCGATGTTGTTCTCACCGAAGTAGCGGAAGTTAATGCCAGCCGCCTCAGCCTCTGTGCGGATGGCCTGCTGCATGTCAGCGCTCTCTACAGCTATTTTCAGCGTGTCGAAGTACTGCTCGTTCTGCTGCTCAAAGCCCAGCGCCTTCAGCCCGCTTTCCAGCTGTTGCGCCAGCGCATGCGTGTTCAGGCCGATATACTTCAGGCGGCGCGGGCCGTGATACACGGCATACATACCGGCAATAACGGCCAGCAGTACCTGGGCAGTACAGATGTTAGAAGTTGCTTTCTCGCGGCGGATGTGCTGCTCGCGCGTCTGCAGGGCCATGCGGTACGCCCGGTTGCCCTCAGCATCCATCGAGATGCCGATAATGCGGCCCGGAATTACACGCTTGAAGGCCTCTTTGGTAGCAAAATAGCCCGCGTGCGGTCCGCCATAGCCCATCGGTACGCCAAAGCGCTGGGTCGTGCCCACCACGGCATCGGCTCCCATTTCGCCCGGAGGGGTTAGCAGCGTGAGCGCCAGTATGTCGGCGGCCACCGCCACCAGCATATCCTGGGCGTGCGCCTTCGCTATAAAGTCAGCATAATCAAAAATGGCACCATCGGCAGCAGGGTACTGCACAATAGCGCCAAACAGTGTCTCGTCTTCGAGGTTTGCCTCGCGGTGGTCGCCGATCACCAGCTCAATGCCCAGCGGAGTAGAGCGGGTGGTCAGTATGTCGATCGTTTGGGGCAGCACCTGGTTTGACACGAAGAAGCGGTTGGCGTTTTTGCGGGAGCCTTTGCGCTGGGCGTAGAACATGTTCATGGCCTCAGCGGCGGCGGTTCCTTCGTCAAGCAGCGAGGCGTTGGCGATCTCCATGCCTGTCAGGTCTATCACCATGGTCTGGTAGTTGATCAGCGCCTCCAGTCGGCCCTGCGCAATCTCAGCCTGGTAAGGGGTGTAGGCCGTGTACCAGCCCGGGTTCTCCATAATGTTGCGCAGGATAACCGGCGGCATAATGGTATCGTTGTAGCCCAGCCCGATGTACGACTTGTATACTTTGTTCTGCTTGGCAATCTGGGAGAACTTGTTCAGGAAGTCCCGCTCAGAAAGGGCGGCAGGCAGGTTGAGTGGCTTCTTCAGTCGGATGGCGGCTGGTACAGTCTCCTCAATCAGTTGGTCCAGTGTTTCTGCGCCAATGGTGCGCAGCATGTCCTGCATTTGCTCTTTGTCGGGGCCGTTGTGGCGCTCCTTAAACACATCAGCAGGTTTCGTTTTAAAAATCATAACAGCGATATATTAAGATCCAGGGTTTGGGGGTTCCAGCTTCATCCGAAGCCGGCTTTCTGCCAGTTCCAAACTTTGCTACAAAAGTAGTAATACTTTATTATATTGAAGCATCAAAGCCAAATACTTCGGGCCAGGGCAACCTCCTGAGGTAGAAGCGTCAGGCAATGGCTTATACTATACTTGAGCTAACAGAAAAATAAGCGTAACAATTCAAGAAGGCTGTTCTATGGGTAAATTAAAAATCGGCGTTATCAAAGAGGGTAAAATACCGGTTGACAAGCGTGTTCCCCTCACTCCTAAAAAGTGCGTAGAGGCCATGCAAGACTTCCCGGACATGGAGATTGCGGTGCAGCCAAGCGACATCCGCTGCTTTACCGATGCCGAGTACCAGGAGCTGAGCATACCGCTGCAGCAGGACCTTAGCCATTGCGACGTGCTGATGGGAGTGAAGGAGGTGCCGATAGACCAGCTGATCCCGAACAAGACATACTTTTTCTTCTCCCATACGATAAAGAAGCAGCCGCACAACGCCAAACTGCTGCGCGCCGTGCTGGACAAAAACATCACCCTGATAGATTATGAGCTGCTGAAGACGCCGGAGGGACAGCGGGTGGTGGCCTTTGGCCGCTACGCAGGCATAGTAGGCGCCTACAACGGCATCCTTACCTATGGCAAAAAGCACCAGCTGTTCGACCTGAAGCCGGCCTACCTGTGCCACGAGATGGAAGACATGCAGGAGGAGTACTTTAAGGTGAAGCTGCCGCCGATAAAGATTGCCGTAACCGGAGGCGGGCGCGTGGCGGGCGGCGCCATGGAAGTGCTGGACAAGATGGGCATCAGAAAGGTGAGCGTGTTTGATTACCTGTACAAGCAGTTCACGGAGCCGGTTTACGCCCAGCTGCACTCCGGCGACTACAACGCCCGGCCCGACGTGGAAGTATGGGACTCGCCGGATTTCTACGCTAACCCACATTTATATAAGAGTACTTTCCGCAAGTTTACCCGCGTTACCGACCTGCTGCTGGCCTGTGCCTACTGGGACCCCAACGCCCCGAAGCTCTTTACAGAAGAAGACACACGCAAGCCAGACTTCAAAATAGACACCATCGCCGACATTACCTGCGACGTGGATGGCTCCATACCTACCACCAAGCATGCCACCACCATCGAAGAGCCCGCCTACGACTACAACCCTGCAACAGGAGAACTGGAAGCGCCATACTCCAAACCGGGTAATATAACGGTGATGGCCGTAGACAACCTGCCATGCGAGTTGCCGCGCAACGCCTCCCGCGATTTCGGTCGCCACCTGATAGACAATGTGTTTCCGCAGTTCTTTAACGGCGATGAAGGCCAGATGCTGGAGCGGGGCACCATTGCCAAAGATGGTAAGCTGATGCCGCTTTACAGCTATCTGCAGGATTATGCCGATAGTGCCACAAACAACAAGGAGAAGCAGGAGGCATTTTAACAGAAGTACTCCGTGCGAGATCTAGAGAAGTTCTTTTGGGGGCTGCTGGCAGCTGTTACGGTGTTGGCCTTAACCGGCGTAACCGGCAACACATTATTGACCTTTGTGCTGTGGGCTTTCGGGATAACGTTTGCCATAGGCGGCTATTGGTTATTCAGCAAGTATAAGTATCCCAAAGCGCTATCCATACTTGCAGGAATCGCCATGGGTGCTGCATCGTTTATGTTACCGTGGGGTATTGTGGCAGATCAGAACTGGCTCAAGATGCTGCTGTTCATGCTCCCGAACCTCTGCCTTTTCCTGTTTCTGCTTATCTATACTTATCGCGGTAAAGGAGAGCAATGGTTTGGGAAAAATCTACAGCCCCTGCTCATTCGGTCTGCCGTACTGGCTGTACTTACCACTGTGTTCGCCTCTGTCCCGATCAACACGTGGGCGCACCGGCAGGTGCTGTGGGCGTTCAACCAGCAAAACGAGTCCCTGTTGCATAACCTCCGCATGTTTGACGAAAGGGATAAGGCCGTCAGCTTTCTGGATAAGCAAATGTGTGATGCCGCTATAAAGGCAGCCAATGCCGCAAGGCGTGAGGGGGAACTGTGGCTGGAGTGGAAGCCTGAAGATGGCCTGCAGGAACTTTATGGAATAAGTGGGGCCTTAGCAACACAGTATAATGCTTACCTCTGCAAAGGCTGGGCCGCCTATGATACTGAAAACTATCAGCAAGCCTTACATACTTTTATAGAGGCCGATTCTGTTTTGGATGACCTGGCAGGCGCTGACAGCTCCTGGAACTCCAGCAAAGTATGGTCCTGGAAGAATATGGCTGACTGCCACGCAAAGCTTCTCACCTACGAGAAGGCCGACTCCTTATATCTTCTGGCAATAAACAAGTATAAAACAGATGTTGGCAAGTTAGATGAGAGCCTGGCAGATTTGTTCGTAAGCTTAAGTATGAGTGTATCGGCACAAGGAGCCATACACGAGGCAAACCAGGTGCTGGAGCAGGTGCTCGTCCCGTTTGAGAGCAAGTATAAAGAAGGGGAGGGAAGCTACAAAGGCACCATGAAGATGTATGAGCACTTCATCGCAAACCTGCTAAGGGCTGAAGATTATGAAAAAGCAGCTCTATACCTGCAGAAAGGCAAGCAGCTTGCCCACAAGGATAGCTTGAACTATTATGTGCTGCAGCATTATGATGGGTACCTGCAGCTGAAAACCAACAAGTATAAACGCGCTGTTTTACGGTTTGAGGAAGCAATGGCTGGCTATACTAAACTGGAAAGGCCCGGCAGTGGCAACCAAGTGGTGATCAGGCAGGCATTGTTTAGTGCATACATGGCTTTGGCAGACTATACCAAAGCTGAGGCCTATCTACAGGAAGCGCTGGAGATAGCAGAAAGGGATCACGGTGTTGAGTCGGCCTTATACTATAAAGTATTACTGGATGCAGCACAGTTAGACAGGCAATTAGGAAAGTATGATGCCGCAAAAGAGAAGCTAACTAAAGTGCTGCGCCGCTATGAAAGCCAGTGGGGAGATAATAACAAGGTCGCTGAAGTGCTGGCGCAGATGGCTGTTATAGAAAATGAGTTAGACAACCGGCCGCAGGCAGCAGCCCATGCTACCAGGGCATACGCTATTGCCAGGTGGTTCCCGGAGTATAAATCTGCCAGCTCTGATGAAGTTTTGCTAAACATCGCCGACGTAAACCTGAGTTTGCAGCACTATACTTTTGCCGACTCCTTATATAAGGCCGTGTTAGAACGATCGCAAGAAGACTATTATAAGGTGCAAAAGGCAAAGGCGCTTTCGGGTATAGCCCTGGTAGAGATGGAGCAAGGCCAATATAAAGGAGCAGGCGAGAAGCTGGAGCAGGCAATAAAGATAACCCAAGAGGCAGTAGGAGGGACTCACCCCATGCTATCCTCCTTATACTATAATAGAGGCCGGCTAAAACTGACAGAAGGCAAAACAGAAGATGCTTTGCAGGAAGCAGGTAAAGCAAGGCAGGTATTAAACAGGTACTTCGCTGCAGATCATATCAACCAAGCCGATATGTATACCTTACAAGGAGACATAATGCTGGCAGAGAGAAATGCGAAAGCGGCAGGGGTAGAGTACAGGAAAGCAGAAACGATATATGAAGGCACCTACAAAAAGAGCCACTGGAAAAGACGGCATGTAGCAGAAATGCTGGAGCTGGTACAGGCCCTGCAGTTGGTATAGTATAAGCTATAAAACTTTTCCCGCTCGTTTTCAGCGGTTTCCGCTTTGGGGGCGATTATTTTCGGCGCGGGGTGTTGGAAGTCCGCTTCTTCTTCCTACTTTTGCATCCCCGTTCGGCAGGGACGGGAAACGAGAGGCTGGCCAAAGTGAGGACGATGCGT
>NZ_VFRQ01000019.1 GCF_006385705.1 Pontibacter mangrovi
TGCCGATGTTGACGAGCTCGCGGCCGCTGTAGCGCTCCATCAGGTAGAGGCAGGCCTCGGCCAGGTCGTCGGCAAAGAGGAACTCGCGGCGCGTGGGGCCGAGATAGCTATTGTAAGAAGTTAAATTGAAATATTACGGTCGCTACGCTAGCTGCTTTTCTAACGCACCATTCTTGCTACGCAGCATCAACACTGGCAGTTGGCAAAATACAAAAGCCGTTACCACTATCAGAAACAGCACAACATGCTGCCCCAGCTCTTGTGACACAAGGGTAAGCAAAATAAAGTAGAGATTAGCTGCATAAAGAATTACAGCTGACCTTCTGTGGCTATAGCCCAGGTCAAGCAGCATGTGGTGGATGTGGTTGCGGTCGGCACTGAAAGGAGAGCGTTTTTGTAGAATACGAATTGTAAAAACACGCAGGGTATCTACCAGGGGAATGATTAGGATTGCCAGCGCTACCAGGGGTGTGGAGATGGGCTGTAGGCTAATAGGTTCAATGATTAGCTCTGCATTTAAAAACCGGACACACAAAACGGAAAGTACAAATCCAATAACCAAAGCGCCCCCGTCCCCCATGAATATCTTAGCTTTGGCAAAGTTATAACGCAGAAAAGCCAGCAAAGCCCCTGCCGTGGCAAAAGCAATAGCCGCCGCGTTGACATTGCCGTTGTATAGGAAAAGCGCTCCGAAGGCCGCAGAGGCAATCGTACCAACCCCTCCTGCCAATCCATTAATGCCATCGATTAGGTTGACGGCATTGATAATAACGACAAAGACAAACAGAGTAAAGAGAACACTGATAACATAAGGCAGCTCATTTAATCCTAAAAGGCCGTAAAAGCTATGGATTCGTAAGTCTCCGTAGACAATAACCAAACCGGAGGCGACCAGAAGCCCTACCAGCTTTTTAAGCGGATCTATGGCTACAATATCGTCTTTCAGGCCCAGCAGGAAGATGATCACCAGCGAGAGGACGATCCAACGGAGCAGACTGAAGTTGAAGCCCTCTGCCCAAAAGAGAACAGAGAAAAAGATACCCGCAAAAATGGCAACGCCCCCTAGGGCAGGAATTGTCTGGTGGTGCAGCTTTCGTTCATTCGGCTCATCAAACAAGTTACGTAGTGATGCCACTTTGATTACTGAGGGAACAGCAAAATAAGTGATAATAAAAGCGGTAAGAAAAAATGTAAAAATTTGTATCATGAGAAGCCGCTTGTTAAGCTAACACAAGAAAAAGTTGATCTTTATATTTGTAGCTGAAAATTGCAAACAATATAAGTCTATTTCAACTACAAATATAAAGATATTTATTACTTAATATAGGAAGTAATTGAAGCTGACAACTTTTTATTAATCGTTTCTCTTTTAAAATTCTCAATGAATGTCTTCCTGTATTCATTTTTATAACGATACGCTTTTAATTGCTTCACAAAGCTATCTACATCACAAGGTTTAAATAGTATCTTGTTTGACAAATACTGATCGATAAATTTACTTGCATAACCGGCTACTCCGGCAATAACAGGTTTATCAAAGGTGCCTAGTTCAAAAACTTTAGAAGGCAACACTTTTTCAAATGCTTTGTAGTCGTTTAAATGGATAAACAAAAAATCAGCCTCTCCATAGAGTTGAATTAGCTCTTTCCGTTGAACAGGTTGTCGTAACTCAACATTATTAACTTTATGGGCGACTATTTCATCTAGGAGCTTCTGCTTGGCTCCCCCATCCCCGATGATCACGAACTTATATTCCTTCCCTAACTTGGCAGCGGCTTGAGGTACTATTTTATGAAGTCCCTGGCCCTCTCCAATATTACCCGCATACATAATGGTCTTGACGGTGCCGGGCTTCTCCTCTGAAAGCGGTAAGCTCAAAAACACATCATCAATGCCATTTGGGTAAGAAGAGTAGGACGGTTTTCCATACTTCGTAAAATACCCTTTGAATCCCTCAGAGATCAGATTAATGTGCGTAGCATTAGAAAAGACCTTTCTTTCCACTCTTCGAAAGACAGGCACCAGTGTTTTCTGGACAGCGATGTTTTTCACGACATCTTCTATCGTATCGATAAAGATGTCGCGTATGTCCAGGTAAAGAGGGATGTTTTGCTTCTTGGCAATCGTATAGCCTAAGTACGCTGTAAAAAGCTTCGAAGAGGAGGCAAAAACTAGATCGTATTGCTTGTTCTTGGTAAGTTTTCTTACTTGCGAGAAATATGACCAGAATGACTTCACTTGATCTGAAAAGCCATTTTTATGGACAGGTATATCTAACCTATGAATCAGCAGGTTGTCACGCACTTCCTGAGCCGGAGCTGCAGTTTTAAAGCTACTGTATCTGTTAGGTTTTGTGGTAAATAGCTCTACTGTTGCTTTGCCCTTAACTTGTTTAGCCAATTCTGCCGCCAAAGATGAGTTACGGAAAGAGCAGGCACTTAAGTCCGGCTCAAAAAAAAAGGAAAGGTATAGGATGTTTTTCATACTAATTTAAAAAGCTGATCGTAGTAATTAGCTTATCATGAAAGCGGACAGCAACACGCTGCCCCTCCAGATAAGAATTATATCCATCAGCCATTTGATATGGTGAAAGATTCACTGAGAGTGCTTCGTTGAATGTGAGCGAGATATAATTATCAACCACGATAGTACTTCCCTTTTGCTGCACTTCCCGATCCGGGTGAATGTGGAAATAAGCAACTATTTCAGTTGCCTCTTCGCCCTGCACTTCGTCCTTTATAACAACTTTTTCACTAAAAATGAATTCACGCGTATGGGTTACCCCAATGTTTTTATAGCCATCATGTGAGGCTCGTAGCTGAGTTATCTCATCTTTTTCAATTTTTACCTGCGCCCTGCTCCCTACCCGAAAAGAACTCCAAACCTGAGATTGATTCCGCCCATTAACAACGACTGTATTATGTGATGCTGAGGAACGTTCTAGCGCCCTGCGTTTATCGGTTTGATAGGTTGAGGTACCCACCTCCACAAATAAGGGCTTTTTATCCGCGTACATTACAAAAGACAAGGCGTCTGCGTGCCCATGTCCCGGCTGATAGGAGGGTCCGATTGCCGCCACATCCACGATGCATTCGTAACTTTTAAAACCATACTTTCGATAACCAGAATCAGATAGATTCAGCGCCTCATCGGCTACTATACCTAACTCTGCAGCATACTGCAGAAGAAAGGCGCTGTTATAAGAGATACCGTTCGCGCTATCATTAAAATGCGGGATATCCCCATTTAAATAGGTCATGTGCTGTAGCCACGAAGACATCTTCACAGCCTTTTCCTGCAGAAAAGATTCAAAAGCCGGATCCTTACCTTTCCAAGTGGAATACCAATCCAACAGCTCCAATAAACGGAAGAAGATGATTTGGTGGTACATGGGACTGAGCTCAAAATGAGCGCCGTCTGATAAGACCTGTTCTTCTAGTTCTTCCTGCAACAGTTGTTGTGCCTTTGAAACCCATTTTCCGTTCGAGAAAAAGGCTCCTCCCATCATTAGGGCAAATGCATTCTCTAATAAGTGGTTGCCCAGCAAATGGAATTCTGGACGGCAGTATAGGAAGTTCAGCTCGCCCTGGAGTGCCGATAAGATACTATCATCCTGAAATTTTCTTGCACTCAGCAGTCGGATCGTATTAATTGCTCTCAGCGAAGCAGGATAAGGCTCCAGTGGTAGCCGACCTTCTCTTAGCCAAGCATGTAATGACTTCAGCCATCCGATTCGTTTCGCTAACGGTAAATCCTCTTGCAGGAGGTAGTTTACATACTGCAAATTATAATTCCACAATTTGCCGTATTTGCTAAGCGACCAATCGATGGCTTCTCCAAAGGTTGCTGTCTGATTCAAGAAGATGAAAGTACCATCTTCTCGAGCTGCAGGATATACAGGGGGCAAGGTTACAAAACGAAGAAAATGGACATCATCCACTTTATAACCCTGCTCATACGCTGTTAGTTTGCCCGGCTTGTTTAAGCGGTACTGCACCTGGTAGCGTAACTGCTTAACTTTAAGGTGTTTTACCGTGTTATACAGCTGTAGAACCTTCGACAACATTTACTTCAAAGATTGTGCATAAGTGTTCTACAATTCGTTCTGCCGTATGGCCATCCCAAAGTTTTGGAATGCCACCTTTTTTCCAATTTCCGGCAAAGAGTACCTCCAATGCTTTCTCAAGCGCTTTGGGGTTGGTTCCAATTAACTCATTTGTACCAATGGTGCAGGTCTCAGGTCTTTCTGTAGATGTTCTCAGGGTCATACAAGGTACTCCCATCACAGTGGTTTCTTCTGTAATACCACCTGAATCCGTTACCACGCCTTTGGCATGCTGCACCAGGTAATTAAACTCTAGGTAACCCAGCGGGTCCACCACCTTAACATTGTTTAGCTTGATACCGAACTTCTCGATGTTATTCCGTGTACGCGGGTGCATCGGAAATATAATAGGGAGCTGTTCTGTCCCTTGTTCCAGCACATCTAACAGGCTCTTCAACTGTTCGGCATCGTCTACGTTAGACGGCCGGTGCAGCGTCATCACCAGGTATTCTTTCTCCTTCAGGCCAAGCTCCTGCCAGAACGGTGGTTGCTGAAACTTTGGCATCTGCTTCAGCAGCGTATCAATCATCGTATTCCCCACAAAGAAGATCCGCTCCTGCTCAATACCGCTGTTCAACAGGTTCTGATTGGCAATATCTGAAGTTGTAAAAAAGTAGTTTGTGATGCTATCTGTTACTAGCCTGTTGATTTCTTCAGGCATAGCCCAATCACCAGAGCGGATACCTGCCTCTACGTGGGCCACTGGTATCTGTAGCTTTTGCGCTGTAATGGCACAGGCCATAGTAGAGGTTACGTCCCCTACTACCAGCACAAGCTCAGGTCGGTTTTCCAGAAGCTCTTTTTCGAAACGCACCATAATGGCAGCCGTTTGCTCTGCCTGCGTGCCCCCTCCAGCCTCCAGGTTTGCATCGGGCTCCGGAATGCCCAGCTGCTCAAAAAAGTCACCGGACATTTTTTTATCATAATGCTGGCCGGTATGGATCAGTCGGTAAGACATATCTTTTCCCTGTTGTGCTGCATTTCTGATTGCCTCAATGATTGGGGCAATTTTCATGAAGTTAGGGCGGGCACCGGCAATAATAGTAACAAGCATATTATTAAGGGTTTAAACAGAAGCTACGTATAGCTCCTTCTCTTCACTTTTAAGTTCTGTTTTCTTATTTTGAACATTGACCCACTGCCCAGTCTTCAGGCTTTCTATAGCTGCAAAGCTGGCAAGCGTGGTATTTACAATTTCATCCATTGGAATAATTGCCTCTCCCCCATTTCTCACATTCTCAACAAGCAGACTGAATTGGTTGGCATGTCCCTTGTCTTGCCCAGATGAAGCTGAAGAGAAACCTTTGAATCCGTACCCCTTCAAGCTTCTCCAGTTATCCAGCACCAGGGTCTTCTCTTGACTGTATACCTCTACCCTCTCTTTTGCATAAGCCTTACTACCGTTGGCAAAGTAGTTTATGACAGCATTGGTACCATTCTCGTATTGCAATAGGATGGTGGCGTTATCTGTATTTTCTTCCGGGTTTACCCCCATAGCATTCATGCATACTAACTTGACCATTGATCCTGCTAAATAAGAGCAAAGGTCAATAAAATGGCAAGCTTCCCCGATGATTCGGCCACCGCCAGTTTCCATATCCTGTACCCAGGAATCTGCCGGAATAAAACCGGCATTGATGGTTGCTACTATATTAATAGGGGTATCACTGTTGCCAACGAGCTTCTTCATTTTGGCTGCCAAAGGAGCGAAACGCCTGTTGAATCCAACATTGATAGTTTTCTTTTTTAAAGAATAAGCTCCAATGATTTCACTAAGTTCTTGCTCATTTAACGCGAGTGGCTTTTCAACAAATACATGCTTATCTGCCTGTAGTGCTTCCACGACCATAGAGGCATGCATATTATGCCGTGTAGTTACCAGCACAAGATCTACTTCCGGGTCCAGCAGAAGCTGTTTATAGTCGGTCGTTGTGTTTGCAATACCATACTTTTTAGCAAGCGTAGTACTAGATAAGCCTCCCGAACTGGCAATATACTTTATGGAGGCATTGGCCTTTTTCAAGGATGGTAGAATCATGGCGCTGGTAAAGTTTCCTGCACCAATTATACCCAGAACACCCTTTTGGTCAGAAAAGGAATTAGTTAGTAAATTGACAACTCTCTCTGGTGTCTGATTTTTATCTTCGTATACCAGTATGGAAGCAATAGAACCAGATGAGGACATGTTACCATATATCTGCTCGTACTCAGCTAGCGGCACACGTTCTGTTATGAGAGGAGTGACATCCAAAACACCAGAGCTAATGGCGTGCAACACAGCCTCAAAATTCCGCTTTTCGGTCCAGCGTACAAAGCCAATCGGGTAATCATTCCCTTTTTGCTCGTAGCTTTCATCGTAGCGGCCAGGGCCATAGGAGCAGGATACCTGAAAGGTAAGTTCCTTTTCGTAAAAATCGGCACGGCTGATGTCCAACCCAATCACACCGATCAACACAATACGCCCGCGCTTCCTGGACATTTGAGCAGCCTGGGCGATAATCTCATTGCTTTTATTAGAAGCAGTGATGACCACAGCATCAGCACCAATCTCATTAGTTACTGTCTGCACCAACTTTACCTGGTTAATACCTTCGGCAGGATTGTAAGCTAATATACCAGCTTGTTCGGCAAGCTTCACCTTGCGAGCATCAAAATCGAACCCTATCACCCTGCAGCCGTTAGCCTTCAGCATCTGCGCTGTAAGCAAGCCAATAAGACCAAGTCCCACTACTACAACAGTTTCACCGAAGGTCGGATTAACTAAGCGTATGCCCTGTAAACCTATAGCTCCAATTACAGTAAACGCCGCTTCTTCGTCTGATATATTATCCGGAATACGAGCTGCCAGGTTCTGAGGAACAGAGACGTACTCCGCATGATGCCCATTGGACGCTACTCGATCACCAACCTTAAATTCATTAACCCCTTTCCCAACAGCTACAACCTTACCGACATTACAATACCCTAATGGCAATGGCTGACCTAGCTTGTTGAAGACAGCATCCATCGTAGGTTTTAGCCCATCCGTTTTCACCTTATCCAGCACCTGCTTCACCTTATCTGGTTGTTGGCGGGCTTTTTGTAGAAAATTGGCTTTACCAAATTCAACCAGCATGCGTTCTGTACCAAGTGATACTAGGCTACGGCTTGTTTGGACAAGTACTTGCCCGGATTTGACTATAGGTGCAGGGACTTCTTCTAATATTGTGTCCCCAGATTTAAGATCTTGTATAATTTGTTTCATTTAATATTATTTAACAAACTAACTTCAACCATTTTTTTAAATTCAAATTCTTTTTCGAAAAGTCGCCTTCCATTCGTTCCCAATCTTTTACTTACTTCAATAAAACTATCACATTTAAGTCTTCCCCAACTTTCGTCATAATTATAGTTAACAGTCAGTCCAATTTCTTCTGAAACAATAAAATTAGAGTTCTGAACTTCTGGATTAGTAATTACAGGGATTCCCAGCATCATTGCATCATAAACTTTATTTGAGGCAGCTAGACGGTTTATTTCTAATGCTGGGTCATACAAAGAAAAAATCCCACAACAATGAAGTATTTTTTTGAATAATTCGGCCTGTGGAAGGTAATCATAATAGGTAATATTATTAAGCTTAACAAAATCTTGCTTCAGGGATAAATTATAGAATTTCCCAATTAAAGTAAAATTAACACGAGGATTATCTTTAGCAAAAGCTAATATTGAAAGAATGCCTCTTCCTTCAGATATATTGCCAATAACTGCAAAAGAGTGATTTAACTCCCGCTTTTCAAACTTACCTGAAAAATAATCTTGGGGACTATTATATATAATAATATTATTGTGTTTATGATCAAGAATTCTATTCTTGTCAACATGTATCACATATTTAGCATTCTTCATTATATGCGCATCAATTTTCATTAATATTTTTTTCAAAAATGATGGCATAGAGTAACTCAGAGCAAAAGAGTCATGTACTTCATAAATATATGGAACTTTTGTAAACGGTTTTGTTACAAAAAACACCAAAGCAGTGTCAAAATTTACTGCTATATTCTCTATATTTTGTATTTTTTTATAATTTTTAATAATAAACAGCAATAAATTAGCAGTAAATCCTATATACTTCATCACTAACTTCTTTTTATTACCATATCCTCCCCCTCGGATTAAATAATGAGCGCTTTCGTTAAAATCAAATTTTAAAGATTCTTCGCTTCTTTGCCAGCCATACAGACGAAAAGGAACTCTATGATCAGAAAATATTCTAAAATATTTCTGTAACCTGACGTTAGAAACATCATCACTTTTATAAAAATTGAAAGCCCTCATTAAATTCTTATCTTTTTAATAATTTGAATCATCATAGCCAAAATAAAACATATAAATACTTTATTTATCCAACCTCCTAAATCATCAAAAAATATAACAAAGCCGAACAACCATAAAAAAATGATTAGGATGCTGATATCTTCAAGTTTAAGGATATAATTATATACCTTTTGATATATAAAGCCTAATAAGAAAGCTGGAATGAAGAACATTAATTTAAAATTATAATATAATTCAACTAATATACCTGTTGTTAAGCTTGAATCATACCCTCCATTATAGGTCCTTGTATCGGGAAACATAGTTAATGCTAATACAGGCCCAGTAGTAAGAGCTTTATCTGCAAAAATAAATCTTGGAACCCAATTCAAGAAAGAACTGAAAAAGGTAGTGGGATAAATTCTAGGAATGTCATTATATAGTAATGCAGAAAGTAGTTCAATATGACCAAACGCAAGTGGGATAGTAACTTCCTTATTTAATGATTCAACACGACTGAGTACCCTATCAAAATTAAACTCCGTCCCTAAAAATTCAGTGCGCAGTGCACTTGAAACAATATTAATTTCAAAAAGCAAAGGAATTAAAAAAATAGAAATCCAAAAAACTTTTTTGAAGCCGAATTTTAAGCCTGAGAAAGTTATTATAACAAAACTTAAAGGATAGAGAAAGCCCCCCCTATGAAATCTAAATAAAAAAAATAGTCCGCACACCAATGCTATGACACATAATGATGTGATACTTTTTTTATAATGAATATATTCATTTATGAAATAACCTGTTAAGAGATACCCACTATACCCTAGGAAGAACAAATAACCTGTTCCTTCTGCAGCTGAAACTCGATTATCAGAACTTTGTAATATTGAAGTAATATTAAAGGATATAAATATTCCAATAAGAACAAAAACACTTAGGGTAAGCTTTATATACTTTTTGTTTTGGTAGTCAGAAACAACTATTTTTTTTGTCGTTACCTCCCCTGTAGTTACTTGACCTAAAAAAAAGGCTATTAAAAAAAATAATGTGATACAAACACTAAATATGAGGTTGTCTATAGAATAAGTAAATAAGGAGTTCGTATCAATATATTTTATATTTATTATAAAAGGTATAAAAACAAACTTTAAAAAGAAACAAAATCCGAAAATCAGAAAAAGAAGATTATTCCATTTAATTTGAAATTTGATTATAAAATACCATACACAAAAAAGTGAAGCTAGAATAAGGGACAGCTCAAGATTTCTACCTGAAGCAATAATTATTGCTACCGTAGAAAAAAAGAAAAATAACTGTCTTATCATCTTAATCTTTTTTAAATAAACTTGTTTAGGTATTCTTTGCTGTTTATTTCAATCGCTTTACCAGGATTTCCAACAATGATTGAACCATCAGGAAAATGACCTCTTACGACTGCTCCAGCCCCAACAATACAACATTTCCCAAGTTTTGTACCTGGCAGTATTAAACTTCCTGTACCTATAAAGCAAGAGTCTCCAATTTCCACAGCCCTAGTTCTACCCAAAGGTTTATCCTGTCGAGTTCCATAGTACCCTTGATAAATTGTATCTAAAGCCCAGTCATGAGTTAGGATTCTTATATTACTGCTAATTGTAACATTATTACCTATTTTTATTAAAGAATAATCAGTACCATCAAACCAAACTTTAGCCGATAAATATCTTGGTTTACCATTAAACTTTACTCCCATTTCCTTTAGACAAAAGAATTGAAATTTTGAGCATTTCTCCATAGAAATATACCATAATGGCAAGCGTATGGATCTAAACAAAAACTTTATCGCTCTTTTTTTCATATTTGGTTATTTCAATAATATTCTTAATTAAGAATAAAACTATTAATCCTCTAGAACCTATAACTAATATGGAATAAGTAGTTAAACTAATATCCTGACCCAGTAAAGCTATTAAAAGTGTTGTAAGAATAACTATTGCAGCCCAAATCAAGTTAGCATAAAATACTTTCCAATTTTCCTTAATAATAATGTTAACTTCTTGAGCATACCAGTATGCATAGGTGGTAAGATTAGCTATTACATAAAAAACTATTTCATATCTATAAGCCATTATCTTATTATCTGTAAAAGATATTATTGTTGGGATCAAAAAGGAAACTACTAGAGATGCAGTAAAGGAAAGGCCAAATAAGAATAAAGCTTCAGTAACTACTTTCTTTCTAAACAGAATTCTTTTAGTTTTTATCTTATTTAAAGCAGGAATAGTAACCGAGTTTACGCGGTTAACAATTATGCTTACTAAATTTGTAATTTGTGTTGCAAAAGTAATAATTCCTATTAGTTTGTAATTAGCAGTGAAGGAAACTATAATAAATTGAACAGTAGATAAAACAGGTAAATTAACTAAGGACTGAAGAAAAATCGGCACCAAAATACTTCTTCTACAATTAATATATTCCTTTAATGAAAGAAAATCTATACTAAAATAGTCACTATTTCTGTATCTAAACTTTTGCAACAAATAAAGAACGGATACGAAATAAGCAGAAGTAAAAATTATAAGAGGATAAATGGCAGACTTTATTGGAAAGAAAAATATAAAGGGAATCATTAAAACACCTGTCCAAAGTGTTCGCTTATTATATGCTTTGAATTCATCTATGCCTGAATAAAAGTAGTTGAGAAAATTAAAGATTGTTAAGAAGAGTGTATGCAAGAAAAATAAGATTGGATATATCAATGCAGTACTTCCAAACTCAAATACAATCCAAAAGGATAGAATACTTGATACTGCAATTACAAAAGCAAAAATGATAGCAATATTTTGGCTTAGATAAGTCTTTCTTTTTTCAAAATCAATCTCTATTAATTCGTTTCTTATATTAAGACCTAAAGGAGGTACTACTATTCCTGAAATAGAATTAGAGATCAGAAGCAATAATCCTAGGCGGCCATATTCCTCTAGCGCTAACTTATCTGCAAGAATTAACATTGCAAGAAAAAAAGCCCCTCTATTAAAAAATGCACCAGCTAACTGCCATGCGATATTTTGAAACTTCTGCGGTAACAATGGTAAAACTTTACAAAGTTAAAATATATTCAATAATCCTCTTCGTAGCCTTACCGTCACCATAGGGATTATGTAGCATACACATCGCATTATAGCGTTGCTCATTTTCTAACAGATCTATAGTTTCAGAAACTATTAAATTTTCATTTGTTCCAACTAGTATGACTGTTCCAGCTTCAACTGCCTCGGGCCTTTCTGTTGTATCTCTCATCACTAGCACAGGTTTACCAAGACTAGGAGCCTCTTCCTGAACTCCACCACTGTCAGTTAAGATAATTTTAGAACGGTTCATTAACCAAATAAAATCTTGGTATGCTAATGGTTCGACCAGTATTACATTTGGTACCTCTTGGAGAATCCTATTCACTGGCTCCTGCACTTTTGGATTCAGATGCACTGGATAAACAATTAAAATATTAGGTTTAAGTAATGCTAAGTCTTTAAGTGCCTTACAGATTCTTTCAAAACCCTCACCATGATTTTCTCTTCTGTGTCCAGTAACCAAAACAACTTCTTTATCATTTAGCTTTTCAGACAGTATTTTCACTGTGGGGCTTGGATTAACTTTTACTTTCTCAATACTTTGCAATAAAGCATCTATAACAGTATTACCAGTAACCACGATAGTTGATTCTTCAATATTTTCTTTCAATAAGTTATTTTTAGATGCTTTTGTAGGTGCGAAATGATAATCAGCAATTCTTCCAGTTACCTGCCTATTTATTTCTTCAGGAAATGGCGACCATTTGTTTTGAGTCCTTAATCCCGCTTCTATATGGCAAACTTTCGCTCCAGAATAGTATGAAGCAATGCTTGCTGCCATAGTTGTTGTGGTATCTCCATGTACAAAAACATAGTCTGGCTCAAAAATTTCCAGAATACTCTTTAATTGGATGATGATGTCTGCTGTAAGATTTGAAAGATTTTGATTTGGCTTCATTAGATCAAGATCAAAGTCAGGCTTTATGTTGAAAAACTCAAGTACCTGATCTAACATCTCACGATGCTGCGCAGTTACACAAACTTTTGATTCAAAATGATCAGTATAATGTTGGAAATCTTTCACTAAGGGAGCCATTTTAATAGCCTCCGGGCGGGTTCCAAATATAATCAGTATCTTCTTCTTCATTTTAGCTCCTCAACTGTTTGTTTCTTTTAAAATTTCTAAAAATTTATGTTTAACACTCTACCGCTTAAAGCCCCTATAACTATACTTTGACTAATTCTGCTTGATACATAAAAGCTGTCACAGAATTATAATTTGAACCCTACTACATCAACTAGTGCAGCACTTATGAAGACTAACAGCACTGCGCATCGCACCACTTCTTATCATTATAACCTTGCATCAGTCAAATTCTTTGGCATTGCACATTTCACATCATATATCACAGCATTTTCTTTACATATTTTGCTCAAATCAAGTGTCAGAAACTTATCATGAGAAACAGCCAATATTACTGCATCGAAGTTACTTGTACTGTTCATTTCTTTAACAGAATTCCAACCATATTCATGCTTAACCTCTGCCGGATCAGCCCACGGGTCATAAATAGTGATGTTGGTATTGTAGTCTTTCAGAGTGTGCAGAATGTCTACCACCTTAGTATTTCTAACATCCGGGCAGTTTTCTTTAAAAGTAATGCCCAACACCAGTATGTTCGCACCTTTCACAGGTATGTCCTTTTTCACCATTAGCTTCACCACCTCGTGGGCTACATATTCACCCATACCATCGTTGAGACGTCGGCCAGCAAGGATGATCTCAGGGTGATAGCCTACCTCCTGCGCCTTCTGGGCAAGGTAATAAGGGTCTACGCCGATACAGTGGCCACCCACCAGCCCTGGCTTAAATTTAAGGAAGTTCCATTTCGTGCCCGCTGCTGCCAATACATCATCTGTATCAATGTTCAAGCGGTTAAAAATCTTAGCCAGCTCGTTTACAAAGGCAATGTTGATGTCTCTCTGTGCATTCTCGATCACTTTGGCCGCTTCCGCTACTTTAATGGAGGTTGCTTTATGGGTACCGGCAACGATAACTGACTTATAGAGCTGATCTACTTTTTCAGCGGCCTCGGGCGTTGAGCCTGAGGTAATTTTTAAGATTTTGGCTACCGTATGTTCCTTATCACCTGGATTTATTCGCTCCGGTGAATAACCAGCAAAGAAGTCCTTATTAAAATTCAAGCCAGATACACGCTCCAGCACTGGCACACATTCCTCTTCTGTTACACCTGGGTAAACCGTAGATTCATATACTACAATATCCCCCATCTTCAGCAATTTCCCTACAGTTTCACTGGCTTTATAAAGTGGCGTTAGGTCCGGGCGGTTGTGCTTATCTACCGGCGTAGGAACTGTAATGATAAAGAAATTACAGCTTTGAATTTTCTCCAACTCAGTAGTGCAGTATAAGCCTTTCGGGCTTGAGCAGTCATGAGTTAACACCTCTTTCAGGAGTTCATCAGCTACTTCCAAGGTGTGGTCGTGGCCGTTATTTAACTCCTGAACCCTCGATTTGTTGATGTCGAAACCAAACGTTTTATATTTCTTGGCAAACTCTACGGCTAGTGGTAAACCAACATAGCCCAATCCGATCACAGCGATACGAGCATTTTCTACTACTGCTATATCTGATGACATACTTTTATTTATTTTATGCTTTTGGTACTGTTAAAATAACCTACCCCTGCCCCTCCCAAGAGGGAAATAATTGTACAAGTAAAATTCTCTAACTTGGAAAGGCAGGGCGATATTTAAAGAGAAAATTTAAAAATCTTTTAATAGTCCCTAATGCTTTACATCAGACCCCAACTCCCGCCTTAAACTTCTTCCACCCCTTCTTTTGACTTTCGCCGTAGCCATAGCCATAAGCATATCCGTAGCCATAGCCATTTTCCTTCTTCGCATCGTTCAGCACGATCATCGGGTGCTTTAGCTTCTTTTGCTTATAAATATCATCAATCACCTCAATCTGCGACTTGTAAGTGTAGTCGTAGCGGATGATGAACACACTGGAATCGGCATAAGGTGCCAGGGTAAAGGCGTCCGCCACCTGACCCACCGGGGCTGTGTCTAGCAGCACATAATCAAAAGTTTCCTTCAGCGTTTCAAGCAGGTGCTGCACCTTAGGGCTCATCATCAGCTCTGCAGGGTTAGGTGGTACCGGGCCAGAGCCGATAGCGTATAAGCCATACATTTCGGGTACCGGGGTGACAATATCCTGAATGGCTACTTTTTCAGAAACCAAGTAATTCGTAATTCCTAAGTCATTAGAGAGGCCCATGTCCTGCATCAGGCGCGGCTTGCGCAGGTCAAAATTTACCAGCACCACTTTTTTACCGGTTAGGGCTAAGCTGGCACCAAGGTTAATGCTGAAGAAGGTCTTACCCTCACCGCTCATACTGGAGGTAACCAGGATCACCTTGTTCTCTTTGCCGACCGTAGAAAACTGCAAATTGGTACGGGCCAGGCGGAAAAGTTCTGTCACGGCACTGCGGCTATTCTCCCTTACCACCAGCTTTTCAGGGTGCTCACTATGAGATATTTCTCCCAGTATTGGCGTTGCAGTGGCTTTTTTCACCTCCTGCAGCGTCTCCACCTTATCGTTCAGCAGGTCCTTTATATAAATAAAGGCAAAAGGCATACCCATTCCTAACAAAATAGCCAGCAGGTAGATGAGTTGCTTTTTAGGCTTCACCGGCAGGTCGCCGGCCATGGCCGGATCGATCACACGGGAGTTAGAGACTGTGGCAGCCAGGGAAAGCGCAGATTCTTCCCGCTTCTGCAACAGGTACAGGTACAGTCCTTCTTTGATACCTTGTTGGCGGTTAATCTCCAGCAACTCACGCTCCATCGCAGGCACCTGCTGTATCCTGGACTCAAACTGAGCAGAACTTGCCTGTAGGTTATTACGGGTAATCTCTAATCCTTTTTTGATGTTCTGCAGGTTCTCCAAGATGTTTACCTTCAGATTGGCCAGCTGATCCGTCATGTTCTGGACAAGCGGATTATTAGCCTTAGTGGTGCGCAGCATCCGCTGGCGCTCCAGTTGCAACTCATTAAACTTCGTGATCAGCCCCAGCAGGGTCGGATCCTGAATATTAAGGGTGCTGGGCACTACCTCAAACTGCTCATCTTGTTGCTGGCGCAGGTATTTTTCAATGGAATTCAGCACATCCAGCTGAATCTCGAACTGGGCTAGTTGCTTATTATACTCACTTGCCTGCTGCAGGTACAGCTGCGCTTCAGAACTCACATCTGTCAGCTCATTCTGGCGCTTATACTGCTCCACATTCTTCTCCACATCCGTCAGTTCCGTTGTCAGGAACTTTAGGCGCTCATCAATAAACTCAATAGTGCTGGCGGCTACCAGGTTTTTATCCTCCACGGCCTCCTTGTTGTATACCTCTATCAGTTTGTTGATGATGTCTTTGCCCTTCTCCGGCACCGGGTCCACCAGGCTAATAGTCAGCACGCTTGCTTCTTTATTTACCGGCGCCACCGTCAGTTCTTTGTTATAGTAGTCAGCCAGTTTGCGGATGTCGTGGAAGCGTATGATGAGCTGTTGTTTATCTTCCGGAGCCACACCGGCAGCCGCCACTACCGTAAAAGTTCCGTAAGGATGCTTTATCTCCTGACCGAACTTGTAAGAAGCACGCTGCTGTCCTTCGGCATCGGCAAGTTCAAAGCTGTTATTATCTTTCAGCTGCAAGACCAGCTCCTGACCAAAAGCCGCAGAGTCTAGTTTGCTCACAATAACACGCAACGGTAGGGAGCGCCCGTACACTTCTGATGTTTTTACATTGCCCTCTACATAATAGGAAGTATAGAGCGAGAGCTCCGACAGCACGCGCTGCATCAGGCTCTTGGACTTGAGTACCTGTATCTCGTTATCGATGTTTTTAGTAGTCTTGAACAAATCCAGGTCGCTGAACACGGCATTGCCGCTCAGGTCCGGGCCTTTTTTATCGTCTTTAATCAGGAGGGTACTACTGATTTGGTAAGCAGGTGTCGCGTAGCGCAGGTACACAAAAGCCAGGCCTAGGCACAGGATCACCCCCAGCACAAACAGGTACCAATAGCGCAGGTACCGCTGCAGGATGCTTTTGATGTCTATTTCCTCAGACTCAAATTGAAAGACCTCTTTCTCAGACATACTATGTAATAAATAATGCTTAAAATAACCTAGACGCGACTACAATGGCCAATGATGTAACTGCTGTAATGATGGAGAGGGTACGGGTATTGGTGCTAGCCTGCACCTGCTTCATGCGGTCCGGCTCCACATACACCACATCGTTCTGCTGCAGGTAAAAGTAAGGGGAGTTGAGCATCTCCTTGTTATTCAGGTTCACGCGGGCCATGGTGCGCTCGCCGTTTCCCTCCCGAATGATGAGCACGTTCTCCCGTTTGCCGAAAGCAGTCATGTCGCCGGCCATACCCAAAGCTTCCAAGATATTGATCTTTTCGGATGGAATCGTGAAGGTGGACGGGCGGCTTACTTCGCCAATCACGGTGACACGGTAGTTCAGGTACCGGATATTGACGATGGGATCTTTTAAATATTCATCCAACGCCGCGGCCAATTTGGCTTTTGCTTCTTCCTTGGTGAGACCGCCTATAGCCACCTTTCCCAGCACCGGAAATTCGATGTTACCGTTCTTATCTACTAGGTAGCCTTCGCTGTGGATATTGGTGGCGCGGTTGGAGGCGCTGAAATCGGTTATAGTGCCGGCTGGTGGAATCACTCCCTTATTAAATACAGCGTTCGCTTCCGGGTTCAGGCTCGTCACGGAGATACTCAGCAGGTCGTCAGCCTGTATCTTAGGCTCAGTGGCATTGGTCACCTCTTCTTTATAAACTGCCTGCTCCTGCAGATCACTAAAATAAGCTAGGTTCCGGGTGGGGCCGCAGGAGCTTATGAAAAGAAGAGCGAAAAGGTAGATTAAGTTAAATTTCATTTCAAGGTAAAGCGTTAACTTATAAGCTGTAGCAAGATATCAAAGCGAAACCTTTTTCGCTGATTGTCGTAGTTAGCTCATTTTGCAAATGTAAGGCTTAAACCTGTTAAAGCATTAAAATTGGTTCAAAAAAAATTCGAATCATATAATATTCATACCTTCATAGCGATGGCAGCACGGCTAGTTTGGTGCAGAGGCGTAAGATTAACTTTCATACTTTATTGCATCCCTCTATGATGGCAAACTTGTCCAATTTTCAAACCAGTGCTTCGCTGCCTCTAACACTATATTTTAGAAGATATTTCGTAAGTTGCAGCAACAGCCTGGCTTTATCTTCATCCACAAAGTCTTGCGCTTTAAATTGTAGCTACAGCACATGATAACGATCGACCCTCACCTTACAAAAACAGCGGAGGTTCACGCTCTGCTTTTAGGAGCTATCGCACCGCGCCCCATTGCTTTTGTGAGCACTACGGATAAAGAAGGGAATGTGAACCTAAGCCCTTTCAGCTTCTTTAACGTCTTCAGCGCCAAGCCTCCTATTTTGATATTCTCTCCTGCCCGTCGGGTAAGCGACAATACTGCTAAACACACCCTGGAGAACGTACTGGAAACAAGGGAGGCAGTGATCAACATAGCCAACTATGAACTGGTAGAGCAAATGTCATTGGCCAGTACCGAGTACGACCGCGGCATCAATGAATTTATCAAAGCCGGTCTTACGCCAACACCTTCTTTAAAAGTCTCTCCGCCGCGCGTGGCAGAAGCTCCCGTGGCCTTTGAGTGCAAGGTAAAGGAGGTCATAAGTTTGGGAGCAGAGGGCGGTGCCGGCAACCTGGTGATTTGCGAGGTGGTGCTGATGCACGTGAACGAAAGTATACTTAATGAAGCTGGTAAAGTAGACCCCTTTAAACTAGACGCAGTAGCGCGTATGGGCGGCAATTACTACCTCCGCGCCAATGGCGACTGCATCTTTGAACTGCCCAAGCCGCTTCGCAACAAAGGCATGGGCATCGATCAATTGCCAGACTTTATCCGAACCAGTTCGATTTTAACAGGCAATAATTTGGCAAGGCTCGGCAACACTGAATCCATGCCTACAGAAGCTGAGGTAGAGGCTTTCATAACCAACCCATTAGTTAACCGCTTGCTGAATAAATATAAAGCCGATCCTGAAGAAGCGCACCAGGAACTGGAAGGACTGGCCAAGAAACTACTGGAGGATGGGCAGACCGAGGCTGCCTGGAAAGCCCTTTTACTTATAAGGAAACTCTGAAGAAACTGCTCCAGTTGTTTCTATGATAAAATCTGTTCTAAAGCAAGAGGCGCTCCCTTTATAAAGAGCGCCTCTAATGTATAATCAAACCAATTACCCTTATTAACCTTAACTATTCTATCTTCCCCTAAATTTAGGATAGTACATCACTTTGACAGAAGCGGTGATAAAATGATCGTTTTTGCCCAGTAAACCTTCTGGATCTACCATGTTATCCAAGTGGTCGGTGGTGGTAAAGTTCAGGTTAAACTCTGGCGCGATGCTAAGACGAGGAGAATAATAAAACTTAAGCCCAGCGCCTACCGGTATGACTGCGGCAATAGTCGGATAATCTGCCTCCGGTTCAAACTTCTCGCCGGTCGCTTTCAGGAAAGAAGAGGATTTGTAGTTGATAAAACCGATACCCGCTTTCAGGTAAGGTACTATCAATCGGCGGTTTTTCGGACGGTAAATGCCACGCCCTCCATAGCTGTTAATCAGGTTGACAACCACTGAACCCGAAGCCCCGATAGACTCCGCGTTGAAAGACTTGTCGTGTCCCAGCGTATTCACATCATCTTCATAGCCTTTGAACCTGGTGAAGTCTACGGTACCGGTTACGGCTACCCTTGGTGTCAATTGGTAAAGAGCACCAATATTCAAGGCGGCACCACGGCCGTTGTTGCGGATGATATTTTTCTCCCCCAGTCCTCCTGAGCGGTTATCGCTGTTCATAACAGCCAGGCCTGCACCTGCCACCACGGCAAACTTCGGCTCACGCTTAAAGTAACGGTACTGGCTTTGGCGAAACTTTGGCTTATAACCTCTTTGTGCCTGCACCTGCACGGCAGAGAGGCTTAGCAAAATAACGGAGGCAAGTATAAAGTAGAGTTTGTGCTTCATAAACAACAATACTGGCTATGTAAAGAGTAAAACTTTGCACAATAATACATATAATAATATTAATATATAAACTATACTTAAAAATAATATTGCCTTTTTTAAGAAACGTAAGGGAATGTTTCAGAAAAAAAGCAATAAGCTTTAGGATGAATTTCTGTTAGTCTACAACTGCAGTCAGGAAGTACCGGTAACACCCTGTTACGCTAACAGCACTTAAAATCTTCTGAATAATAGCTTACGAATGGATATGTTTTAATCTGCATCCAGGTTCCCACTTAACAATTTGGAAACAAGTTGCAGGGTATGTAAAAGTGTCTTAAACCATACGGAGCCCGCTTGTGTGGCGGGCTCCGTATGGTTTAAAGGTTACGCAATCTTAATTTATCTGCAGGTCCAGTTCTTCGAATCGGGAGTTTTTGCTGATATATTCCGGTACAATCTGTTTCATCTTGCGAACAACCTGCAGCTCATCTTTGGTCTTGTTCAGCTGCACCAGCTCGTCGATATCTAAAACCACCTGATCGTAGCTGTAATTTCGCACCTTCGAGATCCTGATCTTACTGTGGTGCGTAGGAATTGTCTTTTCTTCCTCGTTCAGCAGCTCTTCATACAGCTTCTCCCCTGGCCTAAGACCGGTGTAGGTGATCGGAATATCCACCTCCGGCACCAGTCCCGCCAGCTTGATCATTTTACGCGCCAGGTCCACGATCTTCACCGGCTCGCCCATGTCAAAGATAAAGATCTCACCGCCGTTGCCCATAGTTCCAGCTTCCAGTACCAATTGCACGGCTTCTGGGATGGTCATAAAATAGCGCGTAATATCGGGGTGCGTCACCGTCACAGGGCCGCCTTTTTCGATCTGCTGGCGGAAACGCGGAATGACCGAGCCATTTGAGCCTAACACATTGCCAAAGCGGGTGGTGATAAAGCGTGTCTGCGGCACCTGCGTGTAAGGGTGCTTGGTACCATTTACCTTGCCGTGGTGCAGGTTATTCAGCGACTGTATGTAAATCTCGGCAATACGCTTCGAAGTACCCATAATGTTGGTAGGATTCACGGCCTTGTCCGTAGAGATCATCACGAACTTTTCTACCTCAAAGGTCAGCGACAGATCAGCCAGGATGCGTGTGCCTAAAACGTTTGTCAAAATGGCCTCGCAAGGATTGTTCTCCATCATCGGCACGTGCTTGTAAGCCGCCGCGTGATACACCAGGTCCGGCGTATACTCTTTAAACATAGAGTACATGCGGTTAGAGTTGGTAATATCTCCGATAAAGATGGCCATCTTCCCGTTCGGGTGCTTCTCCTCCATTTCCAGCTGCAGCTCGTGCAGCGGCGATTCTGCCTGGTCGCATACCACTAGGAGTTCCGGTTCATAACTCATCACCTGGCGCACAATCTCGGAACCGATAGAGCCCGCAGCTCCTGTCACCAGCACGCGCTTGCCGCGCAAGTCGCTGCTGATGCGCTCGTTCTCAATCACGATAGGCGGGCGCTGCAGCAGGTCTTCGATCTTCAGGTCACGGATCTGGTTCAGGCTTAGCTGGCCCGACATCCACTGCTCGGTGGGCGGCACGGTTAGCACCTTCACGCCCAGTTCCACACAGCGCTCTACAAATAGTTTCTGGTTATCAGACTGCAGATCTTCGGCAAATACCAGCACTTTCTCCACTTTCAGCTTTTGTTGCAGCTTCTCAATATCATCGATATGGTACACACGCTTTTGGTGGATGTGCTTGTCTACTTTATTGGGATTCTCATCCAGGAATCCCATGGTCTGAAAACGCCCGGTGCCGCTGGTTTCAAGGGCCTGCTTCAGCAGAAGCGAATAGCCGTTGGCGCCATAGATCAGCACCCGCTCGCGCACACCCGAAGAATCGCTCCGGAAGAAGAGGAAAAGCGCTTTTGCCCCCATGCGTACCAGGGTCAGTAAAGTGGAGGAGATAAAGAAACTGATGAGCAGCACCAGGTAAATGTTTACCGAGTCGATGTGGTACATCGGCGAGATCCACAGCCCGATCAACGCACCATATGAAAGGCTGGCAATCAGCACAGCGGTAAAGATGCGGTAGATGTCGTAAATGCTGGAGTACCGGATGAGGCCGGTATGGATGCGCATGGTGTAGAAGGTGATCAGCGACACCAGTACAAACAACCCGGTATACACCAGGAAGTGCCCGCGCATGATCTCCTCAAACTCGAACTGTTTAATCACAAAGAAGGAAAGGGCAAACGACCAGCTCATAATCATCTGGTCGATCAATAGCACTATCCACTTCGGAAGTGACTTGTTCAGAAATATTTTCATATAGAAACTTTTACAGCTTTTCCGCCTCCTATTACCTGGCAAGATATACGGTCAGCAAAGCTGCATTTCTTGTAAAATTCTTCAAACGCCAAACAATTTCCAACTACACAAAACTAACAACATTGCGTCAACTATACTACGTTTTATTATACTTTAGTAGTTCGGTTAAAGCGACCGATGCTAATACACGTACCTTCAACGCAGGAGGCTGAGATAAGTTTTAAACTTCTTCTTTTTCTTCCACTGCGTTTTTTTTGCGCTCAGATTCCAAGTATCAGCTGTTAGAATATTAGTAAAACATAATACATAATTTACTAAACTTAGTGCAAATATAGGGTATAAATATGAGACCCTCATCTCTTCTGGAAGTAGAAAAAGATGCTTAAATAAAGAAACCCGCTCTACTTGCTTTAACGTCCATTTACCAATTAAAAAATTAACTACCAACAGCTTACTTACTTAACAGGCTACTACTACCTATTAATACGCTGTTCATAATCTGAAACATCCCTTCATCACTTAAAAAAACGATCATTTTACCTTGTACTTCTGTTCCCTTACGGTATTAGGATGGGAATGCTGAGCGATAACTTGTATGCCTTACCTGGTCATCGCCTACTTTAAATACAAAATTCAAATAGCAATGCGCTGGAACATTAGGCAACCGGGAACTTCTGAATTTGTGGGTCGTATGACATGGTACACGAAATATGAAAACAAACAGGAAGTAATTATGGAAAACAAGAAAGATAAAACCCAGGAGACAATACGGGATTTAGCCAGCAAGGCCAACGCCCAACCAAATCCTAAAGATTATTCCAATACAGCCAACATTAAGGGTGGCGTTAATAAAGGACAACACGGCACGAAGCCCACTGCCAGTCAGCAACATGGGCAGGGCGCTGCTAACAAGAAAGACAACAAATAACTTGTAAAAAAAGCAAAGGGCGCTGCCGCGAATTGGCAACGCCCTTTGTTATATTGCTGGCATCTGTATTTTTACTGAAACAGCCCCTTTAGTTGCGCTGCCACACGCTCCAGGTCAGCCTCAGCTAGGTTAGAACCCGACGGCAGGCAGAGGCCTTTCTCAAAGAGGCGCTCGCTGGTGCCGTCTCCATAAAAGGGCACTCCGGCGAATATGGGCTGCAGGTGCATGGGCTTCCAGAGCGGCCGGGTTTCGATATTATCCTTTTCCAGATGCAGTCGGATGTCTTCCCTTGTTATGGCCCCTTCAATAAGCACCGTGCTCAGCCATCTGTTCGAGTAATAATCCTCTGTGGGCTCATCGGCAAAACGGATAGCCTCAATATTGGCAAAAGCTTCTTTGTAGAAAGTATAGTTGCTGCGGCGCTTCGCCACTCGTTGCGTCAACACCTCCATTTGGCCCCGGCCAATCCCGGCGCATACATTGCTCATGCGGTAGTTATAGCCAATATGCGAGTGCTGGTAGTGCGGGGCAGCATCGCGGGCCTGTGTCGCCAGAAAGCGGGACTTCCGGATCCATTCTTCATTTTTAGACACTAAAGCGCCGCCACCTGACGTGGTGATGATCTTGTTTCCGTTGAAGGATAGGATGCTCATCGCCCCGAAGGTCCCCAGCTTCTGCCCTTTATAGGAGGAGCCGAGCGCTTCTGCCGCATCCTCCACTACAGGTATTTCATATCGATCAGCGATGGGTATGATGCAGTCCATCTGTGCCGGCATACCATACAGGTGCACCACAATAATTGCCTTAGGCTTTTTACCCTTGGCCATGCGATCTTGAATGGCTGCCTCCAGGTGCTCCGGCGACATATTCCACGTCTCTTCCTCGCTGTCCACAAACACGGGCGTTGCACCTTGGTAAGCAATTGGGTTGGCTGAGGCAGAGAAGGTCATCGACTGGCAGATCACCTCATCGCCCGCCCCAACACCCAATAAAATCAAGGCCAGGTGAAGGGCAGCTGTACCTGAGCTCAGCGCCGCGACATGCACGCCTTCTCCCAGGAAGGAAGCCAGGTCTCGCTCAAAGCCATCTACGTGCGGGCCTAACGGCGCGATCCAATTCGTCTCAAAAGCCTCTTTTACATTTTCAAACTCGCTCTCCCCCATGTGCGGGGAAGACAGCCAGATTTTATCGTTCATGTTAACAGTATTTTATAACCTTACTTGGGTTGCCCACCGCCACAGCCTTGTCTGGAACATCGCGAATCACCACAGCTCCGGCACCGATCTGGCACCACTTCCCTATTTGCACGCCCGGTATCACCACAGCTCCGGCCCCTATCCAGGTCCCCTCGCCCACCGACACGTTGCCGCAAAGTACGGCACCCGGCGAGACATGTGCAAAATCCCCCACCCCACACTCATGATCTACTTTGGCTCCGGTATTAATAATGGCATGGCGCCCTACCTGTACACCCGCCTGCAAAATAGCACCCTGCATTACCACAGTTCCCTCACCTATCACGGCACTTGGCGATACGATTGCGGTAGAAGCAAGGACTTGCCCAAACGCCACCTGCAGTTGCTGCGCAAGCCGGGCCCGGATGCGGTTGTTGCCAATGCTAATGATGAGCGGCTCGTCTAGTTCTTGTCCTTCCTCCAGCTTTCCGAGCACCTTTATACCGCACAGCTCCTGCAGGTCCGGGTTATCATCAAATAAACCGGACACCGTTATGCCTGCGCTTTGCAGCATATCGATGATGACTTTGGCATGGCCGCTGGCTCCGTATAGATACATTTTTGAAGTTAGAGAGTTTAGGAGATAAAGAGTTAGAGAGAAATTGTTTTATAGGGACAGGTCGCTACCTATCCAATCGAATCATACATAGTCTCTGAAATCATTCAAATCACCGGTCATTACCTTGAAACTTCGGCATGGTCGCTACGCCTTCGGCATTGATACCTTCTGATTTAAAGATCTTAAAGATAGTAAGGAAAATGATCTTTACATCGAGCCAGGGCGCCATGTGGTCCACATACCATACATCATAGGTAAACTTTGCATCCCAACTGATGGCGTTGCGACCGTTCACCTGTGCCCACCCGGTGATGCCCGGCCTTACCTCGTGCCTCCGGCGCTGCACCTGATTGTATAGCGGCAGGTATTCTACCAGCAAGGGCCTCGGCCCAATCAGGCTCATGTCTCCTTTGATTACGTTCAACAGCTGCGGTACCTCATCCAGCGATGTCTTGCGCACGAACCTGCCTACCGGCGTCAGGCGCACTTCGTCGGGCAGCAGGTTCCCCTGCGCATCCTTTTGGTCGTTCATCGTTTTATACTTGATCACCCGGAAGATCTTTCCACCCTTACCCGGCCGAGGCTGCAGGAAGAAAGGCTTGCCCTGGTTGGCCATGTATAGCAGCACTGTCACGAGTATGAAAACTGGCAGCAGGACGATAAAAGCGGTGAGGCTAAGTATAAAATCAAAAAGGCGCTTAAGAAAATGTCGGTAAAGCCAGTTCATGTTTTTTTAGATGGTCTAGGTACTCCTGGTACAACAGCTCCCAGAAATGCTGCTGGTCGTAACGCTCCACGATCATGCGGCGCGCGTTGGATGTCAGGTGCTCATACAGTGGCCGGTCAGTCAGCAAACGTTCCATGGCTTCCTGTAGTTTTTGTGTATGCTTGGGTGGGATAATCAACCCGTTCTCGCCCTCCACTACAATCTCGTTACAGCCGTTAATATCTGTCACAATGCTTGGCAATTCAAAGCAACCAGCCTGCATGGGCACATTTGGAAAGCCTTCGCGGTAAGACGGGAAAGCCAGCGCATGACTAACCGCTAGGTAAGGCCGCACGTCGTTCTGAAAACCGACAGATAGTATGGCAGGATTCTGTTCTATCTCCTGCAGTGTTTCCGGAGGAAGCGGGTCCAGTTCCTGTTCCAGCGGGCCAACCAGAATGAGCTTTGCATGCGGGTGACTTAACTGCACTGCCTTGAATGCCGCTACCAATTCCTGCACGCCCTTGTCCTTTACAAGTCTACCGATGAACACAAAGACAAAGTCTTCCTGTGTTATGCTCAATTCCCTCCATAAATTCTGTAACTGCTCAGGATCCAATGCTTCTTGCTTAAAGAATTCAGTGTTAATGCCATTGCTGCTGCCATTGCCAATTACATGCACCTTCTCAGGTCCGCAAAAGCCACTTTGCAAGATGAAGTCTTTAAGCACCGTGGAGTTCGGGTATACTTTCGTGGCGCAGGCGTAGGTCAGTTTCTCCACTGCATTTAGGATAAGACGCGTAACGCCACTCGATTCCATTAAGGGCAAGCCTGCCACGGTATGCAACCGTATGGGTACGCCTGCCAGCATCCCCCCTAGCATTCCCACGATGCCAGCCTTGGGCGTGTGCGAGTGGATGATCTCTGGTTTATGCTTTTTGCAGAGTTTGTAAAAGACCCACAGCGACTTCAGGTCCTGCAGCGGCGTCACCTTACGCGTCATCGGCACCAGCATAAGTTCGCTTTCTTGCTCTGCTACCACTGCCTTTGCCTCCGGTCCATCTGCCGAGATCATCAGCGGCTCAAAGCCTTTGGCACGCATGTAAGGCAGCTGCCCCGTGATAAGCTTCTGCAGTGAAAGTGGCACGGTTGTGATGCGGAATAGTTTTGGCATATTAACTCCTCTCCTGTGCTCCCTAAAGCAGGGAGAGTAGAAGAATATTAGTTTAGGTAAAGTTAAGTATTAATGCAGCAGGTTAAAAACATTGATCCTATGATAAGTCTCGGACCCTGAAGTCATTTTGGGTGATAGGTTGTGTTATGACCTTGCCCCCATGGCACTATACTTCCCCTCACACACAAACGCCTGTATCTCCTGCATTGACATACTTACCATTCCAAACTTATGTTGTAAATGCTTGAAATGATCTATAATAATCTTGAGGTCTGCCATGCTTTGCTCCGGATGATTACCAAAGTTATGTGGGTGCCACCACAAATGATAGCATTCCTTCCGTTTTGCAGCTTCCGACATTTCGTTCAATATGCGCTTAAGGCGGAGTTTGTTCAACAAAGGCTTACTGCCATTCACTGGCCGCAGAAACCTGCTAGCCGGAATAGATAGGGGCATCCCCTCTGCTTGCTGCAATGATGATAGCGGGAAAGATGTTCGCTGCCCAACGGGCAGATAACCATCCCCGGTACGAAAAATTTTGTTCAGAAACTTATCCTCTACAGTATCTTTCCAGAACCAGTCTTTCGGGTTGGAACGCACACTGGTAATCCCTTCTTCAAAGCAAACTATCAGATACTCCTGGTTAAACTGGTTACGCGGAAATACTAGTGAAGCTGGTGCTGGCAAGCCTTTAGCTCTGGCTATACGCTTTGCTGCCCTAAGGTCCTCCCTGAACTGTTCCAGCGTTTGCCCTTGCTCCTTGCAATAGTAGTGGCAGTAGGTATGCGTCGCCAGTTCCTGGTAAGGTGTATTAGCTATAAGCTTCACTAGTTCGGGAGCAAAGAAATTAGTATTAAGTGCGAGATTCTGGCTATACAGCTTCTGCAGTCGGTAAGCAGATAATTGCTTATTAGTATAAGTTGGATGCTGTGCCGGCTCAAAATTCTGCCAATCTTGCCAATCCTTTGCAAAGAGCATCCCGACGGTAGCCCAAGTTACATGAACTTCCTCCCGCGCAAACAATGACAGAAGCTTTGGTATAATACGGCGGGTATGGCTAAAGTTCTGCTGTTTATTTTCCAGTACTACTTTATCAAATACCCCCCAGTACAGTTCAAAGTCCAGGGAGATGGTAAAGGCAGGATTATTTTTCATTATATTAGACGTAGCTTTTTATGTAAAGGCTCAGCCTTTAAGTTCTCCCTAAACTCCATATTCTTCCGCTGCTTATATTCCATAAATGATATAATAACAAAAAATAAAAAGTACATTACCATACTTTTCTGTCGCATCGCGATTCCTAAGTTCGACATCACGAAAGAAAGAGCAATAGAAGAAGAGATAAAAATCACTAAACTCATTTTAACTAACGAGGTAGATTTTTTCAAGAAGGGGATAAAATCTTTATCTATTATTTTAAATGTTAGTAACAGATAAATTAGGTTCTCAAAAGATACAAATAAACCTAGTGCACCAGGTGCGTCTACAAATAAGGGTCTAAACCAAAATGTAAAGAGCTTGAGAGGAAGAGGGTAATTGTTTATATCAACTCCTGAGCCAGCACTACTTAGACCCGCAGCTCTTTTCGTAGCAAATCTATCAAAGCTCCCTGTCAAATCATCTTCATTCAAATTAGCAACAGCTAATATTTGATCAGACAAAATTAATACAGCACCAATAAATGCAGCATAAACAAACAACTTACGATAAAGCGGCACTTTTTCCCTACCAGTAAAATAACCAATAATAGCTCCAATCCCTAAAAACATAAACATATGAGGGCGGATCATAAAAACAATAGTAGAACCTAACAACATTGCAAACCACCGTTTCATAGGAAAAGGCATTGCGTAAGCAAAAAGGCTTATACCAAGGAAAATAAGTGACCCTTTACCCAAAGATGAAGTCCAAAAGTGCATATTAGGTAGGAAGAGCAAAATCAACAATATATCATACCCCCATACCTGCAGTTTAAGCTTAATATTTTCTCGGAAGAAGATATAAAAATGAACAAAACCTATATAGCCAAACCAAGCAAATACAAGCATTGCCATCTCATAATTAAAACTTAAAGTATTTGTAAAAGGATAAGCAACAAATCTTATAAAGTTTGAGCCGGTAGTTAATAAGTAAAGCCAGTCACCGTGCCAATATCCAGATGCTGATCTCTCAAAATAGTTGATAGAATCCGATCTATTAAAAAGAGTATATGTATAGTATACTCCCCAAAAAAGTATATGATAAAAAAACAACCTATTCATCAGAGAAACAGAGAAGAAAGAAAACTTCTTCTTATAGCTCTTAAGAATAGCTTGATTAATTACCAAGAGAAAAAAAAACAATATTATAGCACCGATCATTTCTGTCTAAAACAATTCCATATCCCCTAATGTATAACCCCAGTTCTGCTGCCTGCTCAATTTATTGAACAAGTCCTCCTGCAAGCTAACATTGCGCAGGGTTACGATCGGACCTTTATCCATAACAGGCAGCAGGCCCATACCTGAGTAAACACAGCTTGCCAGCTCAAAATGTCTTCCCGATGCAGATGTCAGGAAGCAAGCATTGCTGATTTGCTTAAATGAAGCTGCTAATGCACTTTTTGCTTTTTTATCAAAGACTTTTGAATCAGTCAGTAGGTCCAGTACCCGCATCTCCTGGCCAAAACTGTGAGATTTGATACGGTAAAAAAGCACATATGATTTATAATCAGAAAGGAAATGATAATCAAACAGCGGGTTATCCTGGTAGCGCCACTGTAAATAGGCCGGGCTTAAAAAGGTCTGCACCTGGTCGGTCGTAGCAATCGGGTTGGCGAGCTTTGGCAACAGCGTTGCCAAAGCTCGCCAATCCTGCGAAGGAGCCTGCGGCACTGCCTGGCGCTTGTAGGCAAAAGGATTTATCTTGAGTTTTAAGGCCATCCGGCTCATCTCGACCCAACCCATCTTCAGGTAACCCGGCTTGCTGCTCTCATTGGGAGTATTGTACACTAGGTGTATACCATCTTCTTTGGCATCGGCCAACCCCTGCAGCGTCAGCTTTTTAAAGATCCCCTTTCCCTGGTAATCCGGATGCGTAGCTGTATCTACAGCTCTTATAGCCTGCAGTACCTGTCCCTTGTACACCCACTGCCATCTTAGAAAAGCACGCACCCCTACCACCTTTCCGTCAGCTTCTGCCACAAGTACCGGTGAAGCCCCATGCGGATTCTCCACATGTTTCCAGTTCCACAAGCGCTCCGACTTCTGTATCAACCCTTCACCCAGGGAAGACTTCAGTAGTTCTACTATTGCTGGTATATCGGCTTCTGTTCCTTTTCTAATTTGCATGTTATATACTCAAAAATATGAACCCACCCTGCTCCTCCAAGGAGGGGAATTATCGTGCAGAAAAGTCCACCTTTGAAAGGGGCAGGGGGATGACAATCGTGCAAGAGGAGAATTTCACGCACTAGACTACCGAGAACGTGAGTTCGAAGGTGGCAAGCGTAGCTCTGAGGGGCTAGGGGTAGTTAGCCCCGGTCTACCCTCTCTCCTCTTTCAAATACAAATATAGCTCTTCCAGCTGCTTTGCCATTTTATTTATGCTGAAATCAGCTTGCACCCGGAAGCGGGCTCCTGCTGCTAGGTCTAATCGCTGCTCCTGGTTTTGTAGTAGCTGCTCGCCGTAATCCGCTAGTTTCCTATAATCATCTACTTCGCAGAGCAGGCCGCTAGTGCCATCTTCTACCACTTCGCCAACACCGCCAGCTTTGGTGCTGATCACAGCACACCCACAGCTCATCGCTTCCAGTAAGGCAATGGGCAAACCTTCGAAAATGGAGGACATCATGTAGATGTCCATGGCGCTGAAGTATGGTTTTACATCGGTTTTGAGGCCCGGCATATGCAAGCGCTCTTCTATGCCCAATGCCTTTCTTTTCGCCAGCAGTTCTTCCTTCAGAGGTCCATCTCCTACAATAATGAAATGTGCTTCAGGTACTTTTTTCAGGATATCAGCAGCGATCTCCATCCACACATCTAGACGCTTTTGAAAGCGGAACACGGACACGGTACCGATTACAGGGGCATTAGCCGGTATGCCTAAATCCTGCCGTATCTGAAAGCCAGTCTGTTCATCCCGCACAAAATGTGCTGTGTTCACACCATTTAAAATGTTGAGCAGGTAGGGTTGCTGTACTCTCCGACTTGTCCTGGTTTCTTGCACAGCAGGCAAAGTAAGCTCTCGGAAATTAGCTCCTGCGTTCTTACGAATAGACTGCTGCACATCATCCGATACCGCCACAGCAGCATCCTGCCAGCCAAAGCTGAGTTTGTTGAGCCAGTAAGTGATTTTGTTATAACGCTCCCATTTGTTATGCTCAGTATAAACAACCGGCACACCTGTTTTCTTCCCCACCAGCCTGGCAATCACGCCTGCCCAGGGAAGATGGCTATGGATCACATCGATCTGATGCTCCTTTACATAGCGGCTGATTTCTCCCACTCGCTGAAACATTTGCAGGTTATTATTGGCCTGGAAGCAAACAGCCTTCGCTCCCAGCGCTTCAATGGCAGACACCATTTGGTCCTTCCAAGGCAGAAAGTAAGCAAAATGGAAATCGAATTGTTCCCGATCATGCACCTTGAGCGTTTCTGGTAGAAGCATTTCTGCTCCGCCTCTACCCAGCGATTTGATTAGATGAAGAACTCTAGTTTTATAATTTAACACGAAGTATTGTTGTTTACTATTTTCGTAAGATTTCCCTTCTCGGTGGGGCTAGGGGTTTATTTAAACTCAGGATATATTTTCCCCTGCAACCACACTCTTATAGGCTTCCTTGAACCTTGCAGCTACCTGAGAATTCATGTACTCTCCGGTAACTAGCTGATGAGCATTAGCAACTTTGTACCTGACTTTATCATCATCTACTAATACCTCAGTAACCGCATTAATGAAGCCTTGTATATCTCCCTTATCAATCAACCACCCCGTTTCATCATTAACTATCTCACTGATCCCTCCTACATTATTCGCAACAACTGGTGTTTGGCAATACATGGCCTCTAATATAACTGCAGGCAGCCCCTCAATCAGACTTGGTATCAGAAAAGCTGTGGCATGCATCAAAATCTGCATTACATCATTACGATAGCCCGCAAACAAAATTCGATCTTTACTAGATAAGTTAGCAACTCTTTCCTCCAATTCTTTCCGCAGCCTACCGTCCCCAACAATGATTAGAAAGATCGATGAATCCGTTTGGGCTACAGCATCAAAAATGTTTATAAGAGCTTCATGATTTTTCTCAGGAACCAAGCTCCCAATGTTAACCATTACTTTATATTTCTTAAAAACTTTTATGAGATCTGCTGGAGGCTCCGGAGCAATTATTTGTTCCTCCACCCCAATTGGAATAGTCTTAATTCTCAGCGAGGGAAAATTAAAAGTCTTTATAAAGTCCTTTTCGCAAAGCCGACTTACCGATATAACTGCCTCAACTTGGTTCACAAAAAAGCGATTTAATATGTATTTTGGCTTTGTATCTATGAAATCACCCATCTTATTAGCATTCCTAAAAACTACAGGCGTATTCCACCTGTAAATAAGTTTGCTTAATATGGCGAACTTTAATGTATCACCTGCATTTGCTTGTATTAAATCAGGTTGTTCCCGCTTAACTAATTCAGCAAAAAGCTTCCATGCTTTAAAGTCCCAAAGCCTTTTATTTAAAGGTCTATTAAAATGACTCACTTTTCCAGTGAAGGGAAGTTCAGAGGTACCACTAAATACAGAAATCAGGTGTACATCTATACCTGATTTCTGTAAGTGATTTGAAAGTTGCGACGCAAATATTTCGGCACCTCTAAGTTGAGGCTTTTGTACTAGCTGTAGAACTTTCATTTACTTTGATTCTTTCAATATTTTCGAATATAGTTGCTCATGCTGGTATGCAACTACATCAATGTTAAATTTACTTATAGCTACTTCGCGCGCTTTTACCCCCATGCTAGTTGCTTCATCATAATTATTATATATCCAGAGCATCTTACTAGCCAGATCAGTGAAATCAAACAATTTAAATAATTTTGCTAATTCACCATTGCCAACCTGTTCTTCTATTACAGGGATATTTGTAGCAACAATTGGCTTTGCAGCAAACATTGCTTCTACTAATGCTCCTCCCTGCCCTTCATAGTGCGAAGGAAACACGAAACAATGCGCTTTTTGCAATAGCGCCGGCACATCCTCTCTCGTACCTAAGAATTCAAAATGCTTTTCTAGGGCTAGTTCTTTCACTTTGTGAATGAACAAAGACTTATCAGGTCCATCACCGGCTACCAATATTTTAAAACTTATCTTACCTTCTTTCTTTAGAATACTGGCAGCATTGATTAATTCTAAGTAGCCTTTACGCTTAAGAAGTCTAGCTACAGCAAGATAAATAAAAGGTTCTTCTGTGATTTCAGGATGACTAATAGAGAAATTACTAGTTTTTCTTCCGCGATAGATTACTGTTATTTTACTTAGATTAATATGAAGAGCTTTTGCATTTGTGACAGCGATACTGTTAGTAATTGAGGTAAAGTGAGAAGCACTCCTTGCCGTTAAACTATCTATCAGCCTATATATATTTAGCTTAAGGTTTTCTGTTGCTGTCTGTTGTTGATATCTTTCTACAGCATAAGAGTCATTTACAAATGATCCAATGTGAAGATCTTTTTTCTTATAAAAAGCAATTCTCGTTAACAATTCTGCCTTGAATAAGTTTGCATGGATCAAGGCAGGTTCTAGCTTATCAACAACAGATCTAATTCTATTTATACCCTTGAGCAGCCAAAGCCTACCAGTTAAGTTCAACTCTATTACTTCAATGCCTTTAGAAATACATACAGGTTTTAAATCAGCATTTTTCGAAAACAAAGTGCATATCACAGGTCGGTAGGTCTTTAATCTAGATGCTATCTCAATAATACTTTTTTCAGCACCACCTACTTGAAGTGTATCTATAATAAATAAAATAGTTTGCATTATAGAAATGTAGCTCTTTTGAGGAATTTAAAAGTTGCCTTTGCGAGGAATGACTTTCTTTCTGTAGCCACTTGTATATAATTCTGCCACAAGACCACTTTAATATTCCTGTCGAAAATCTTTTGTGTTAATAATTCTAATGCTCTTTCATTATACCCATAAACATAGCATTGCACTGCCATTTTTAATACGAAAGTATCATGTAATTTAACATTCTTCAGTAAAAGGTGCCTATACTTTTCGTACTGTCGGCCGAAAGCCAAAACTGCTCTTTCAGGATTATAAACTCTTTCTCCTGAATGGTGATGCACCTTAACTAATGGCTTAGGAACTACATCAAAGTTAGTATATTGGCAGACTTGAGTAAGAAAATCCCAATCCTGGCCAGCAGGCATGTTAGGATCGAACTGAATGTTGTGCTCTTCTATTACAGATCTTTTAACCATTAAAAAAGGAGTACCAGCTCCAATTCTATTTTTAAGCAACAAGTCTTGTAATATGTTACCCTTCAATTTTGGCACCCACTCGTTATATTTAATACCATCTCTGAAATCTATTCTTCCACAACTTACAACTCCTAAATCATCGATACCGCTAGATTTAAAACAATTAACCTGAAGCGCTACCTTATCAGCCACATACTCATCATCAGAATCTAAAAAAGTGATATAATCACCTTTAGATTCTGTTAATCCTTTGTTTCTCGCTACACAAGCGCCTTGATTTACATTAAGCTTGTAATACTTTATCCGATTGTTTTTACTAACAAAGCTTTCAACTAGTTGCTGCGTGTTATCATTCGAAGCGTCATCAACAACTAATAATTCCCAGTTACTATAAGTTTGATTTACTACACTTTCAATAGCTCTAGTTAACATGCTTTCCCTGTTGTGAGTTGGCATAACAATAGAAACTAGTTCTTCCATAATGTTAAATATAATAGTGTATTTGGGGTTTTAATATTAGACTTTCCCTTTAGTTGAATATATATATTCCAATATGTCTAATATCCTTTGCTTATCAACATCTTTTGAAAACTTTGTTCTTACAGTTTCAATAGCGTTTCTTGACATTTGATTATACAAGTCCAAATTATTTTCTAATTCTATAAATTTTAGAGCTTGTGCATTTATATCATTTTGAGGAGTTAAGAAGCCGTTGTATCCATTAGAAATTATGTCAGACACTCCACCCGAGGCACATGTAACGACTGGAAGTCCATAAGATAGGCCTTCTATCAAACTTACACCAAGAGCTTCTACTTGATTAGTTTTAGGGTCTGTTCTTTGGTGTGCGACCACTGCATCATGCTCTTTGTACAATTCCATAACTTCATGATGTGGCTTGGAACCTAAAATAAATATTTGATCGTTATACTTTGATGCATAGGATATTCTCCTGCACTCTTTCTCTAATGACCCACCACCAATTATAGTCAAAGTGCCTTTGAAACCTTTCTCTTTTGCGATGATAAATGCTAAAATTACTTCAACAGGCCCTTTCCAAGCTATTAGCCTACCTACAAAGAGCAACCTCAAACTTCTTTTCTTTCTTTCCTCTTTTTTAATATCCTTGTGTTCAAGCCCGAAATATTTGATATAAATTCTCTCAGGTTTGACCCCTACTTTTTCGAGCTGTGACTTTGTAAAATTAGAATTAGCTATAAAATATGCTTGATGTTTTATTAAATCTAACTTCTTAAAAAAATCCTTGTCATACTGCATATGACCAGACTTTGGATCAATATAATCCCATATGATATCTCTTCCATGACAGAAGATTAGAAAAGGGATCTCCTGTGTTCTAATAAACTGGTGAAATCTCAGCGCAAAATCTAAGAAATTACAAGCAATAAAATTGATTTTATGTCTCTTTACGATTTGCTTAAGCTTTAGAGGATAAGCAACATTTTCGTTAATATATGGTGACAATCTACGAATTGTTCTATTCAATAAACTATTCAGATTATAAACATTATCTTGTTCCTTCACATTATTAAATGCATATGCATCTATAATGTTTTTCATTGTAGCTAGTTGAATATTTTGCCACCCAATGTTTGTAAGAGATTGATAAGGAGAAATAAATAGCCCTCTGTTAGGCCTTAAAGATTCTGCATCATCTTTTTGCATTAGAGTCTTTCTATTCTTCTTCATCTATTAAAGTGGGTATATATCAATATTAATCAACTGGGTAACTAAAAGAGGCTAGAATTTGAATTTTTTAAAATGATAAATTGATAAAGCCATAGTCATCGCATACTTCATTATAATATTGCTATGCTTTGCCCGTACATACTCAATAATGATATTAAAAAGTGGCTTTGCCTCCACTCTTTTATAGTTCTTAAATGTCGAGTAATTTTTAAGCGCAAAGAGGTTTGCAGAGTTTCTATTACGATTTGCTATTCTGTTATCACTGTGAACTCTTCGGTAGGCTACTGGCTTGTCTGTTATACCTGGCACAATGTTTCCAAAGTGAGCTACTCTATACCATAAATGTGTATCTTGATGCAACTTTAAGTCTGTATCGAATAAGCCAGTTTTATTTAGTAGGCTTCTCCTTAAAGTGATGGCATTTGTAGTAAATGCACCTTTATTAGTTGTAAGATTATAAAGTAAATTGTTACTGATATGCTTTTTACTAATTGTTGTTAGGTCTTTAGTAAACAAGTTTTTATCATGATAGAAATATCCGGTCGCACCATAAACTCCATCCACATCTTTGTCTGTAGCTAAAACTTTAGCTTCAACTATAAATCTATTTGGAAGGTACCAATCATCAGCATCTAAGAAGGCAATAAACTCGAAGTTAGATTTTTGGATTCCTAAATTTCTGCTAGCACCAGCCCCTTTATTTTCTTCATATGGATGCCTGTAGAGTTTTACCTTATCATATTCCCTCACCAACTGCTTACATATTTCTAATGCATTGTCAGGAGATTTATCTTCAACAAGAATTACTTCTCCCACCTCTTCAAGTTGAACAGCGGACTCCACAGCATTTCTAAGAAACCTTTCTGCGTTGTAGACAGGGATTATGACTGATACTTTAAATGAATTCATTTTAAATGCTGATGTGGTTCTTAAGCGTCTCCCACATTAATTTTGACCGTTCCTTTTGCTTCTGTATAGTATTTGATTGCTCATTTTGAAAAGCTGCTTTGCCTTTAGATAAAAGTTCTGAAATAAGATCTTTTACATTCTCAAACTCATAGTTGCGAATATCTACCAAGGCATCTTCTTGTCCATACTCTTTCATCAAAATCTGGTATTTATGAGACCAAGATGTTGTAATAGCTGGCACGCCTTGAGACAAAGCACTAACAAGTCCATGAAATCTCGAAACAATGATCAAATCAGCTGATTTAATTCTATTCTTAATCTTAATTGGATCAAATTCTTCTACAATCGGATCGTTCAGCGCTAATCTTTTATTAAGATCTTTAGCAATCTGTTTATCTCTTTCCCCCTCGTGTATCAAGTAGTAAACTTTTTTCTCCTGATTTTTCAAGAACGTGCGTACATTGATTAAAAAGCCCATATAGGCTTCTTTATCTTGTGTAAACATCTTATAATTTGGGATAAGGCATATCTCTCCTTCCGGGTACTTCTGCTCTGGCCCAGCATCAACTAAATTGGTAAAGTCTGGAGCAAGTATGAACTTTTCTTGCTGACCATATGCATCTATCATATAGTCCATTGACTGCTCATCTCTTACGAATACAAGATCAGACTTATCAAGCACCTTTTTGAAAGAGTGTTTTACTTTTTCATCATTGAAAGTGCCAAGAGCCTGAGGAAGTAAAATACTTTTAGCATACTTAGGAGTTTTTCCGGCTAATACATTCTGAAATCTTTTCAAAGGTTTATTAGCTCCCCAAAAATCTCCATATGCAAATCCAGAACCATCTAAAATAACATCTACCTCTTCATCTAAAATAATTTTAAATGATCTGCGTATATTCATAGGTAGGTGTTTTATCAGTTTAAACAATAAAGCTTTCTTACCTAAATTAGGTGGTAAGTAGAAAAGCCCTAACTCTTTCGCTCTTCTGTATCCAACTCCTCCTGAATCCCAAGATATGGCAAGGATTACATTGTGCTGCTCAAATTGTTGTTGTACTGCCTCTAGCATTAGATGTGCCCCTTTATTCTGGACACCCATCCCTTTAAGTTCTATAACCATTCTATAGAAATTTTCTAATCTGATTTAAATCTCTTTTTTCTGAAAACGCTACCATTCCTTCGGGATCAGGATAACCTACTCCTATGCACATTATTGGCCTTTGATAAGACTTCAAACCAAGAAACCTATCCATCTTTCTTTCCCTTTCCTCAATATCAGGCCAATTTATTGATACAGAACCTAATCCTAAGGTTTCTAAAGCTAACATCAAAGACATATTGGCTAAAGAAGCATCTATATATATTAAGTGCCTGTCTCTTTCGTCAAAATAAGCATCTAAATTTCCAACAACAACTATAAACGTCTGTATACTACGAGCATATCCAGTTGTCCCCATAGGCAGTTTAACTGCTTCTTTAACTAATTGAGGGTTATCAACAATATGATATTCAAATGGTTGGCGATTACATGCAGAAGGAGCTTGAGAAGCAACTAGAATTGCTTTATCAATCAATTCTCTTGGAACTGGTTGCTCTAAGAACCATCTAACTGATCTTCTGTATTTACTTAATTTATGAAAGTCTTCGTAGCTAATCCTTGGCTTGAGTTCTTCGTTTCTATGGTACGGAATTTTGATCTTCGTACACTGAAAATTAGAGAGTTGGCCATCTAACCCTTGTACAAATTCCTTGTAGCGAATCTTTTCTTTAGCAATTACCTTATCCTCTCCTGATGTATCAAAATAAGAATTAAGGACATCTGTGAACCAACTTAACTGTGAAAGGCTTTCTGATTGATTACCCATTACACCAATATATGAATCAACTGTTTCTTTGATATAGTCTTTGGCAAAAACATCACGCCTTGGACGCATCAGTAATCCTTTTTCAATTCTATGAATATTCCGCACAAGCAAAAAGTAATTTGCTTTTTCCACTTGTGCTTCTTTCATATGTTTGACTTTCCCAGCTAAGACTGCCTTATTTTCTCTTCTAAATGCTGGTGAGAAGATAAAATAATACATCGATGACATGAATGTGCTTTTATAGCAAAATTCTGGAAGGTAGTAGTCTATGATTTTTTTCCGGTATGCCTTAAATCTTTTTATAATCTTCTTAATCATCTTACTGATTTTTTTTGCTTTCTAAAGGAGTTAATTTGATATAATATTTCCTTACCAATCATAAAATAAACTATCAATAAATAGATTGATAAAGAAATAACTGCACTTAAGGGCCAAAAAATTTTTAATTTAAAGTGCAGTATATAACCAACTATGGATCCGATAACAAACCCAATACCACTCGGTTTTATGGCTGATAATAATTTCAGGAATGATATGTTTAAAAGCTTCTTTAGAAAGTATTGTGCTATAAAAACGCTTAAAATTTTATTTATTAATATCGCTGTTGCTGCGCCTACGGTACCATAGAGTTTTGTCCCTATGAAAATCAGAGGGACATATAATACCAATGATTTGAAGAGTTGGAGCTTGAATTCTAATCCGGGCTTTCCCATTCCTCTAATAAGAGATGTGTTGGAACTTACCATAAGATGAAAAACTACGGACACAGAAAGAATTTGAACTGGAATAATAGCATCCACCCACTTTTCACCAAAGAATCCATGAATGATGGGTGAAGCAAATAACATCATCAACATCATTATTGGATAAATTATGATCGCATTATATTCAACTACTTTTAGATAGTACAAAGCCAGGGATTTAACATCATCTTGCTTCTTGCCGTAAATGGGATACATGACAGTATTCATAACAGACATTAATTGACCTCTAAATGTGTCTGTCAGAGTAAAAGCTAAAGTATAAACACCTAATGCCGAAGCGGAAAGAAGCTTACCTATTATAAGATAATCGAATTTACTGATTAGGTTATTGAAAACCTGTGTCCCCATAGTGTTAACGCCAAAACCAAAGATTTCTTTAAAAGCCTCGTTCTCCCAAATCAATCTAGGTTTCCACTTTGTAGCTTTGAAATACATAGGCATTGCTACTACAAACGTTGCTACAGAATTGAAAACCAACGCCCATACCCCAAAACCTGAAAAAGCTAGTATTAAGGATAGTATACCAGAGAATATACTACTAAAATTACTTATATATGTTAACCTTTTAAAATCAAGACTTTTAGTAAGTTGAGCTCTATGTACCAGATTGATTGGGCTAGCTAGAACACCTAGACTCATCACTGGAATTATTTGCCTCATCACAGGTTCTTTGTAAAAATCTGCAGCTAAAGGAGCTACTATCAAAGCTATAGTAATATACAATGCAATTGACCAAATAACACCTGTCCAGAAGGATGTGTGATAGTGCTCTTCCCGAAGATCTTCGTCTTTCCGCTGCACTAAAGCTGCTCCAAATCCTAAGTCATTAAAAACTTGAACAAAGCTTGTAAAAACAGCCGCCATCCCAACTAAACCAAATTGTTCTGGAAATAGAAGCTTTGCCAATACAAGCTTGATAATAAAAGAAAAAGAGCGGTTTACGATTAATTGAATAGCATTCCAGAAAATACCTGTAACCACCTTCCCTTTAAGGGATTTATTATTCATGTAAAATTATAGTAGTTTATCGAGCAACAAATATTAAACTCGTTTTTAAACACAAATTTTAAGAGCACCTAAAACATCAACAGAGCGTCAGCCAATTCCTTTAGCTGCATTCCCTTCACGTCATACACTACCGCATTAGGTTACAAATTTTAGTCAAATCAAGTTGTTTAAACTCCTTATGCAATACTGCGTGAATAACGGCTTCATAGGTAATAGAATTGTCCAAGGTAGTTATAGAGTCTCAACCATACTCATATTTCAGCCCCGCTGGTTCAGCCTAAAAATCGTATATTGAGAGATTTATGTGGTAGCTCTTCAGGGTGTGTAGGATGTCAACGGCTTTAGTATTACGTACGTCTGGTCAGTTCTCTTTGAAAGTAATACCGAGCATTAGCACGTTTGCGTCCTTCACCAAAATATCTTTCTTTACAATCAGCTTCACTACCTCATGCGCCACATATTCACCCACTCCATCTTTTAGGCGGCGACCCACTAATATTATTTCCAGGTAATACCCTACCTCCTGTGCCAGATTGTATGGATCGACACTAATGCAATGCCCTCCAACTAGGCTTGCTTAAACTTTAGGAAGTTCCATTTTGTACCAGCTGCCGGATGCTAAATCACAAATCTACAGTTATCATATGAGATATGCACTATTAAGCAAATTTAAAACATGTCTAGTTGTTATTATTAAAGATTTTTTCAAAGAGTGATTATGAACAACACAAAAGACGTGATTAGTATAGGAAGCAAACTTTCATTATTGATTGCGTCTTATATTAATATTGCAACTTTTATAGTATGATTGTAGCACATATATTATACATTATGCAATACATCATACAATGAAAGCTTCAAGTGATTCATAGTCTAATTTAAACCAGTCATAAACTTCAAAAGAAAATAAGTAAGTTAGTCCGATAGGAGGATTGGCTTACAAAACAGAAAATCAGGTAATAAAAAATGCGAGCCTGTAACTTATACTAGTATCAATTCATTTATGCGCCTTGCTCCATGTAGGGAAACAGGGTTAGCTGCTTTACTTTCTGTGGCTGCTGGATGTAGTCCTTGACCAGACTTTCGAGCAGTTGCTCTATCTGGCCAATGTCTGCAAAGACCTTATTGGCTGTCCCTTGGCGAAGCTCCTCGAAGCAGCGCTCCACCGGGTTAAGCTCGGGGCAGGCGGTAGGCAGTCGCTGCCACTTCAGCCCGCTGCGCCCCCAGTCCTAGGCCGTGTGCGCCGAAACCCGTCCCCGATGGGCAATGGGCACCGGCAACCCTTCTCCTCCAGGTGAAGCTCCAGCTGCTGAAGGAAGAGCTGTAAACCGGCCTTGTCTAGGCCAACAGCATGGCGAACACGTCCCCGGTGAAGGGGCACAGGGCCACGTAGAGGTAGGACCACTCGTAGCACAGCTTCACCGGGCAGCGGGACCTGCTCCAGCTGCGGCGGGAACGGGTACGGGTGCCGTAGCGCATCTCGTCGGTGAAGTAAACCCGCTGCCCCTAGTCGCTCCTGAGCCACTCGAAATTTTTAAAAGCCTCTTCTCCGGCCCCATCCTTATGCACGTGCACCGGCCGGCCCGTTTTGAGCTTTACCTTCAGCCGGGTGAGCAGGCAGTAAGCCCGCTCTGGGAGTAAGTGATTCCCATCTCGGCCAGGACCCAAGTGTTGATCTGGCTCTGCGTGAGCATGCCGTCCTCGTCCAGACGCTGGAGCAGGCGTGCCTGCTGGCAGCTGTCAAGCTTGGCCCAGCAGCCCGTGTAGTGGGTCACCAGCAGGGAATTGAACCCCTGCTGGCAGTACTGCTTCCACAGCAGCTGGTTCTTGTTCCGCCCCAGGCCTACCTGCTCCCCGACCTGCTGCAGGGAAGGGCCCGCTGCTGCTCTTGCTCTACTCGAAGCAAATCAGAGAAATCTTCTCTGATCAGTGCTGGATAATCATAATGTGCCATGCGCCTAAAACAAAACTGGCGTACAACTCAATAAATTTTGGGTATTAGGGTAATCTATAGTTACTTAACTCAAGTTGCGCGCTAGTAGACGCCTTGAGCCAGGGTAAAGGCGACGGTATTGAGGATGCCTTTGAGGATGAAGCCTTCTGGCGTAACAGCGTGTAATTTCTAGGGAAAGAAGCCCAAGATGCCGAAGAAGGTGGTTTCGATGCGCTTTCCGGAGCAGATCCAGAGAAAGACAGACCATGAGCGGCTCACCCCGTGGTGAACCTGCATGTAGGAGTAGGCCGGGTGGAGGTTGCGGGCCAAGCGCAGAGCCGTGCTCAGCAGCTCGGCATCAATTATTTTGCAGTGAGCGTCATCTTTTCCGTCAACGGCATGGAAGAGATGTCGATGAAGCAGTATATGGTAATGGTCTGTTCTCTCTTGGCTGTTACGGTTTAAGTCTGCAAACTTTAAACCGTAAGCGCGGCCACTGGCAGGACAGTTTTTTTTATAACACCGCGTGCATTATCACGCAACTTGAATTACTTATGAACAATAGATTTGAAACTATTACTAAAAAAACTATGAGCTATTTGGCTGTCCATTATTTTCTTTACAACTAAGTCAGCGCCAATTTTGGTCATATGGCTGTTATCCCATATATAAGGAGTATCACCGGTAGACAGAGGTAGAGCAGAGTTGGGCTCTAGAACAGTGATGTAGTTATTCTTGAACTCGCTGCATAGTATTTCATTTATTTGATAAATCCCTTTGTTTATGTAGCTGTTCCTGAGTTGCAGATCATACTCGTGCTCCCTAGCCATGATCGTTGGGTAGGGTATAATGTAGGCATCTGTTTGGCCAATTATAATTACGTTTATGTTATGTTTCCTGAAATAAGTTAGAGTTTCAGCCATGTATTTAACAAGTTTTTCAGTGGTAGTGACAGAACTCATCGCTTTTACCCAGTTTGCACTTAATATTACCCCATCAATATTGTCAGCATTGTTAGGAATGAAGTCTCTGTAGGCATAATCCATCACTTCCTTAAATCTACTATTACCAAAAGGTTCAACTGTAGGGAACCCTCCACTTGATGCAATCAAAAAGAGTCGGCTATCATTCCTTTCGAAATGTTCTCTTAGAGATGCTGAAAGATGAGCTGCATGGCTATCGCCGATGAGTAGGAAGTTTTTCCTATTCTTATTCAGTTGTAAACAGACGTTTTTTTGGTAGTCTCTTATTCCAGTATGCTTTGATGTCAAAAAGCATTCACCAGTGCTCATCAGACTATCTATCTCAATCTGGTGGCTTGAGCGGTAGCTAGCAATTTCTAATGTTTTAGGCTTAAACAAAACGTGATTTGTGCTAAAATAACTAAGGGCTGTAGTGCCTATAAAGAGAAGGGACATACAGACAACAATCGGTGTAATGCTATTGAATTTATAGGATTCAATGTAAGTATATGAAACATACCCTAAAAAAAATGCTATAAGAGTAAGTAAAAGGATAGATATCCAACCCGCTTCCACTCCAAAATAAAGAGCTATAACATAAATTGGCCAGTGCCATAAGTACAGAGAGTATGATATCCGGCCAATGAATTGGACGCTTGCATGCCTCACTATTCTGAAGTCATTAAAGTTTGCTATTATCACTAAGAATGTAGCTAGAACAGGGATAGTGGTATAAACTCCTGGCCAAACCATGGAAGGATGGAGAATTAACAGGGACAGCAGGATTAATAAATAACCTGCTATTGCTGTAACCTTCCTCCATCTGTGGCTCTTTAGTACTCCTTCTGAAAACAATGCAACTCCGCCTGCAAGCATTTCCCAAGATCTTGTGGGAAGTAAGTAGAAAGAGGAAGTTGGGTTGAAGTTTGAATAAATAATGGAAGCAATAAGTATGAACAGTGTAGAACCGGTGAAGAATACAACAAAGGGTTTTTGCTTTATTAAGAGCTTTTTTAATATAACTAGAGTGACGGGGTATAGTAAGTAAAACTGCCACTCAACGGATAAAGACCAAGTGTGCAGAAGGATATTGGTATCGGAAGAAGGGGCAAAGTAATCAGCACTTTGCCAGTACAATATATTGGAGTAAAACAGCAGGCTAGCTGCAGCGTTCCGTTGATTTAGCCTGTAGTCTTCGGGTAGATAAACAAAGAAGCCTACTAGTGTAAGTACAATGACAAGAAATAACAGTGCAGGGACAATTCTTTTTAACCTTTTTATAAGGTAGTCTTTGTAAGAAAATTCACCCTTCCCGATCGATCCGAGGATTATCCTAGTCATCAAGTAGCCAGAGATGACAAAGAAGATATCTACACCTGTGAATCCACCTTCTAAATAGGAGACTTTGTAGTGAAAAAGTAAGACTCCTAGTACAGCAATAGCTCTAAGGGCATTTATGTCATACCTAAAGCTATTTTTAGGCAGGCTTTCAATGGTCATATAATATAATTTAATCTGTGAACGGTCTTTCTGAAGGAATGCTGTAGTTGGAGATTACAATATTTATTTACAGCTAACCAGCATCAGCAGATACTAGCTTTTTAATATGCAAAATGTCTGAAGCTACTTTCTCTGAGAGTAGTTTGCCGGCCTCTTTGTAAAGGTGATTTCCGTCAGTGGTCTGGTATTTGCCTGAAGCATTAATGTAATTGAGGTAATGCACACCATGGCTTGCGGCCAGAGTTCTCATCTTTATGTCAAAATCAGGAGAGTACCTTCTCTCTAGCGCGGCAAACTCTGCAGAAGTCGGCAGCCTCACCAGGTACACCTCCCCGTGTTTGTCCAGAAAATTTATCGTTTCACTCAGCGACTGTAGCCGGACCGGCGACAACGATCCTTCCCTGGCATATGCCTCATAGTCTTTGAGCTTCCTTGTTGTTCTGTTCTTTACAATGGCTGAGTCCACTTTGATGTTTACCTCCAACCATCCGTCCTTGTGAAGCCTCATCTCATTTTTCCCTCCACCGAACACGCTGTAGAGCGGCTTAGGGTAGAAGCGAAAGATGTACTCATAATTTGGGTTAACGTTCTCTAGGTTTATCTTGGAAACAAATGAAGCGTTTTCGCGGAAGTTCTCCGTATTCTCCTCTTCTTTTGTCAGGGAGGAAACTGCCCAGGGATCGACAGCCACTATAAATAACCCATCTTCTGCATCCTCGTCGACCTTCTCTTTTATTAAGTCCAAATAAGCCGGACCGAACGGGGAATGGGATAGCGTGAAAGCGAAGTTCTGCATCTCCGGATCTAGGCTTTTGAAAGCCTGTGGCTGGAGGCCTTGCGCAGCCCTTGAGGTTCCGATAATCAGAGAAGGGGCTGGTGCGGTGGTTAAACGGGTATAGAACGGATCTACATAGCCCGTATCGAACTTCCACATGACAGGCACTAGAACTATTGCCGCTACGCCTAGCAGCAGGATTACCTTAAGAGCAAAGTTTTTCATTAGAACTGGAAGTAAATGAAGGCACTTGAGTTGTAGATGCCAAAGTAGAACAGGACGAAAAGATACAAACTGTACACGGTCCATCTGGTAATTGGTCTGGAGAAAGCGATTTGCATCCGCAGCTCCCGGCCTCGTTGCAGGATATGTATTCCTTCCATAAGCGCTATGAACAGCACAGACAAGATAAACTCTTTCCTGTCCAGCCACAGGACTGGGGCGGATCTGGGATTCACGAGCTGCACTAACAGCTCCATTGCGCTTACCCCAATGTTCTGAAACATATGGGTAGTAATGTACCAAGCATCGGAAATGGTGTTGGCACGGAAGAACACCCAGGCCATGCACACCAGAAAGAAGGTGATGACTACCTGGATGAACTTGTACAATGTCCTGTTGCTGTTGAGCCCCAGGCGATCGACCACAGCATTCCGTTGCCCGGCCGTGAGGTTGCCGAACACCTGATAGAAGCCGTGCAGCGCCCCCCACACGATGAAGGTCCAATTGGCTCCGTGCCAGAGACCGCTCACCAGGAATACCACGAACAAGTTGTAGTACCAGCGCCACTTCAATACACGGTTACCCCCTAACGGAATATATAAATAATCGCGGAACCAAGTGGAGAGGGAGATGTGCCAGCGGCCCCAGAACTCCTTGATGGACTTGGAGAAGTAGGGCCTTCTAAAGTTCTCCATCAGGCGAAAGCCCATTACCTGAGCCGTGCCGATGGCGATGTCAGAGTAGCCCGAGAAGTCGCAGTAGATCTGAAAGGCAAAGAACACGGTGGCCATGATCAGCGGAATTCCCTCATAGTCGGTGGGGTTGTTGTAGACCTGATTCACCATCACGGCCAGGCGGTCGGCGATTACTACTTTCTTGAACAAGCCCCAAGCCATGAGCTTAAGTCCATTGGTCACCCGGTCATAGTTGAACTCGTGCCTCTCCTTCAGTTGGCCCAGGAGATTACCCGCCCGCTCGATGGGCCCTGCCACAAGTTGTGGAAAGAAGGTTACGAACAGGGCAAAGATGCCCAAGTGCTTCTCTGCCTTTATTCTGCCGTAGTAGACGTCTATACTATAGCTCATTGTCTGGAAGGTGTAGAAGGAGATGCCCATGGGCAGGAGCAGCTCGAAGGCCGGCGCAGCATAGTTCACACCCAGCAAGTGCGCCAGGTCCACGGCTGCCGTGGAGAAGAAATTGTAGTACTTGAAGGTGAACAGGATACCCAGGTTAGACACAAGGCTCAGCCACAGCCAGGGCTTACGCTTTGTGCGCTCTTCCTCACTGTAGCGGTCCATCATGCGCCCGCACAGGTAGTCAATCAGTGTAGAAATGACCAGAATAATGGCGTAGTCCACGCGCCAGAACATGTAAAAGGTGTAGCTAGCGATCAAAAGGAGTATCCACCTAAAGCGGTGCGGCAAGAGGAAGTAGAGCCCCACCACCGTCGGAAAGAAGACGAGGAACTCAAACGAGTTGAAAAGCATAAGTTTGTTAGTCTAAAACAAGACGCAAATTTGCCAATATTTTACTACTATCAAAAGTACAGAAGGTAGCTAAACATTATTATCAGAAAGAGTAGTCTTCTTAATTCCGCACCGCAATCATCAGCCCCAGTTCTTTGTAGCGCATGCCGAATTTCTTGGCGATGTGGGCGTTGGTGAGGCTGCCTTTGTAGATGTAGACGCCGCTGCGGTAGTGCTCGTTTATGAACAGCACCTCGTTGATGCCGCCGTATTTGGAGAACTCACTGAAGATGGGCGTGAAGATATTGCTCAGCGCCTGCGAGGCTGTGCGGGGCACCCGCGAAGGGATGTTGGGCACGCAGTAGTGGATGATGTCGTACTTGCGGTAGACCGGGCGGGTGTGCGAGGTCATCTCCGAGGTTTCAAAGCAGCCGCCCTGGTCGATGCACACGTCGATGATGATGGAGCCCGGGTTCATCTGGGCCACCACGCTCTCTTCCACCATGCAGGTGATCTGTCCCTCATCGGCCACAAAGGCCCCGATCACCACGTCGGCCTGCTTGATTTCGCTGTACATCACAGCCTTGTCCAGCGTGGAGGTGAAGATCTGCGCGCCGACGTTGTGCTTGAGTCTTCTGAGTTTATAGATGTGGTTGTCAAACACGCGCACCTCCGCCCCCAGGCCCAGGGCGGCGCGGGCGGCAAACTCGGCCACGGAGCCCGCGCCCAGGATCACCACCTTCGTGGGCGCCACCCCGGTGATGCCGCCCAGGATGATGCCCTTGCCCTCGTTGCTGCTGCTCAGGTACTCGGCCGCCACCATCATCACCGTGCTGCCGGCAATCTCGCTCATGGCCCGTACCACGGGCTTGGCGTCGGACTTGTCGCGGATAAGCTCAAAGGAAATGGCGTTGATCTTTTTGCGCAGCAGCGCGTTGATGTAGTCTGAGGTGAGGTTGCCAAAGTGCAGGGCCGAGATCAGCGTCTGCCCCGGCCGCAGGTACTCAATCTCCTCGTAAGTGGGCGGGGCGATCTTTAAGATCACGTCCGCCTCGTACACTTCCTCGGTGGCATAGACGATCTTGGCGCCCGCCTCGGAGTATTCGTTGTCTGAATACTTGGAGGGTCCGCCGGCCCCGGCCTCGATCCGGATGCGGTGCCCCTGGTCGGTGAGCTGCTTCACGGCGTCCGGCGTCAGGCCGATGCGGTTCTCCTGGAAAGAAGACTCCTTGGGAATGCCGATAAACAGGCTGCGGCGGCGCTCCTCCACAGCCAGCATGGACTCTTTCGGGTACAAAGCCGGGCTGGTGGCAAGCTTTCCTAAATCTACGGCAAACTTCTCCGTCATACTTCATCTGTTAAGGGTCCTGCCCGACAAGCCCTGCAGGCTTGTCGGGCGATCCCCTGGTTGTTTATGCCAATGGATGCCTTCAGCATCCTTACCTAACGTTTCTACCGCGTCCGGCGGGTTCTGCGCGCTTTTCTTTTCCTGGCAGGGAGACTTAGCCTGCTACCCGGGAAATGCGCAGCTCCCGCTCCTTTCCCTCGGCGTCCGGGGTGATTTCCACCAGCAGGTAACGCTCGGGCAAAAGGCTCGGGATCATCGAGGGCCACTCGATCAGACACAGGTTCCCCGACTCAAAATACTCCGGTGCCCCGATGTCCAGGGCCTCCCGCTCGTGGTTGATCCGGTAAAAGTCGAAGTGGTAAATTAGCTTTCCCTTTTCCCCCTCGTACTCGTTGACCAGCGCAAAGGTCGGGCTGCTTACGTTCTCCAGAACACCCAGCTGCCGGCAAAGTTCCTTGATGAGCGTGGTTTTGCCCGCGCCCATGGGCCCCTCGAACAGGATCACAGGCTCCGAGGCGGCCTCCTCTAAAAGCACAGAAGCCGCCGCTGGCAACTCCGCCAACGACGACATCCTCACCAGTGTCGGTTTCTCTCCAATCTTAGGCATTCTTGGGCGAAAGTGTGATAAAGGGTATGATCATTTCCTCAAGCGAGACGCCCCCGTGCTGGAAGGTGTCCTTGTAATAGTTTACGTAGTAGTTATAGTTGTTTGGATAGGCAAAAAAGTAATCTTCTATCGCAAATACAAACGTAGTGGAAACATTGGCCTTTGGCAAGAAAAATCGTTCCGGCTTGCGCACCGTGAACACGTCTTTGTCCGTGTAGCCCAGGTTCTTACCGTGCTTGTAGCGCAGGTTGGTGTTCGTGTTTCTATCCCCGATGATCTTAAAGGGCCTTTTTACGCGGATCGTGCCGTGGTCGGTGGTGATCACGAGCCGGCCTTTCTTTTCGGCGATCAGCCGCAGGGTGTCAAACAGCGGCGAGTGCAGGAACCAGGATTTGGTGATGGAGCGGTAGGCAGACTCGTCCGGGGCCAGCTCGCGCACCATGTTGCTGTCGGTGCGGGCATGCGAGAGCATGTCCACAAAGTTATACACGATCACGTTGAGCTTGTTGTTGTCCAGGTTGGTGAACTTGCTGAGCAGGTCCCGGCCGGCCTGCACGTTGGTGATCTTATGGTAGCTGTGCTTGTCTGTTACGCGGTTCTGCTGGAACTGCAGGTCCAAAAAATCCGCCTCGTGCAGGTTCTTGCCCTCGTCCTCATCATCGCTCACCCACATCTTAGGGTACTTCTTCTGGATCTCGGTGGGCAGCAAGCCCGAGAAAATGGCGTTGCGCGCATAGGCCGTGGTAGTGGGCAGAATAGAGTAGAACATCTCCTCGGAGTCCACCGAGAAGTACTCGGAGATGATCGGCTCGAGCACCTTCCACTGATCGTAGCGCAGGTTATCGATCAGCACAAAGTAGACCGGGCGGTCGCTTTCCTTCATCATCGGGAACACGCGCCGCTTGAAGAGCTGGTGCGACATGAGCGGGGCCTCGTCGTCATCGCCGTTGATCCAGTCCTCGTAGTTGTCCATGATAAAGCGGGCGAAATTCGTATTGGCCTCGTCTTTCTGCATGTTGATCACATCGGCCATGCTCTTGTTCTCGGTCTCGTCGATCTCCAGCTCCCAGTACACCAGCTTCTTGTAAATATCGGCCCACTCCTGCGAGCTCAGCCGCTCGCCGAAGGCCATGCCCAGCTGGCGGAAGTCGCGCTGGTAGCTCATGTTGGTCTTCTCGCTTACCAGGCGCTTGTTTTCCAGCACCTTTTTGACCGACAGCAGGATCTGGTTGGGGTTGAGCGGCTTGATCAAATAATCGGTGATCTTCGAGCCGATGGCCTCTTCCATGATGTGCTCCTCCTCGCTCTTGGTGATCATGATCACCGGCACGGCAGGCCGCAGGGCCTTGAGCTCGTTCAGGGTCTCCAGACCGCTGATGCCGGGCATGTTCTCGTCTAAAAACACCACGTCAAAGCTGCGCTCGCGGAACTCCTCAATGGCGTCCGCCCCGCTGTTGACCGGGGTGATGTCATAGCCCCGGTCCTCGAGGAACAGGATGTGCGGTTTGAGTAGGTCGATCTCGTCATCGGCCCATAAAATGGTGTATCTTTGCATCGTTTATCGTTCGTTGCTGTTTGCTAATGATTCCTGTTATTGTCATGATGACCTGATGGCCACCACGTTCAGGGGCTAATACTATTAAACGGCACAACGCCCCAGTTGTTAAGCCCGCTCCCCACGTGCCGCGCACAAACCGTGCCGCTCGCCGGGAAGACAGGGGCATCCATTTAAACCTTAAACGCCCTGACAAGTTTAAGCTAGCAGGCTGCCCGCCGGCCGGCCACCTGGCAGTCAAACACCCAAACCTTTGCTTCTGTGAACAAGAAAAAGATATTTAACGACCCGGTATACGGCTTTATCACCGCCCCGACTGAGCTAATATTCGATATCATCGAGCATCCCTACTTCCAGCGCCTGCGCCGCATCAAGCAGCTGGGCCTCACCGAGATGGTCTACCCCGGGGCGCTGCATACCCGTTTTCACCATGCCCTGGGCGCCATGCACCTGATGGACACGGCCCTGCAGACGCTGCGCAGTAAAAATAATGAAATTACCGATACCGAGTACGAGGCCTCGCTGATTGCCATCCTGTTGCATGACGTGGGCCACGGACCTTTTTCCCATGCCCTGGAGACGGCCATCTTCAAAAACGTGCACCACGAGCACCTCTCGCTGCACATCATGCACCTGCTCAACGAACAGTTCGGCGGAAGATTGGCCATGGCCATCGATATTTTCACCGATAACTACCCGCGCCGTTTCTTTCACCAGCTCGTTTCCAGCCAGCTCGACGTGGACCGCCTGGACTACCTGAACCGCGACAGCTTCTATACCGGGGTGTACGAAGGCAAGATCGGCGCCGACCGCATCATCAAGATGCTGGACGTGGCCAACGACAAGCTGGTGGTGGAGGAAAAGGCCATCTACAGCATCGAGAACTTTCTGGTGAGCCGCCGCCTGATGTACTGGCAGGTATACCTGCACAAGACCGTGATCAGCGCCGAGCACATGGTGCTGCGCGTGGTGCAGCGCGCCCGGGAGCTCCTGCAGCTGGGCCAGGAGGTGCCGGCCAGCTCCACTTTGCGCTATTTCCTGTCCTCTGACCTCACGCTCGAGGACTTCAGGCGGGACAAAAGCATCCTGGAGCGCTTTGTCTCCCTGGACGACCACGACATCTGGAGCGGCATCAAAGAGTGGGCCCACCACCCGGACTTTATCCTGTCCTACCTGGCCCAGTGCATCCTGAGCCGCCGCCTGTTTAAAGTATACATCTCAACCAAACCCATTGAAGCGGACATGCTCCTGGGCCTCAAGGAACTGGTGCAGGACAAGTACAAGCTGGCCGAAGACGATATCCGCTACCTGATGATCTCGGGCAAGATCGGCAACAACGCCTACGACGTGGAGGGACAGACCATCGGCATGCTCACCAAGTCGGGCTACGTGGTGGATGTGGCCGAGGCCTCGGACCTGCCTAACATCCGCGCCCTGAGCTATAAGGTCGAAAAGCACTTTGTCTGCTACCCCAAGGAGGTGGCCCACTGAAAAAGCCACTTCCTTGCCGTAAGGGCCTCCCCTGCCCTCACGGCAGGCCTGCCACAAAATAATGGCCATGCTGCCGCATTTCTCCCGCAGATGCTTATCTTGAAAGCTGAAGGGAGGGAGGCGGCATACCGGGCTGTCAGCCTCTCATCCGACCGGACCGCTTTTTCTGGCGCAAAGCACCTTCCCTTCAGCCATGGTGCGGCGGGTATTCCCCCTGCGCCCGGCACACCCCATCTGCTCAGCCCTCGTGGGTAATGGAGCCCGTAACAGTGACAAACCATAAATATGCTTGACATGGCCGAATTAAAAACAAAACAGCATGATGCAGACGTTGGCGCCTTCATTTCCTCTTTTGCAGACACTGAACAAAAGCGAAAGGACAGCTTTGAGATCCTAAAATTGATGCAGGACCTTACAGGGCATGCGCCGAAAATGTGGGGAAACGCCATCATCGGCTTTGGGCAATACCACTATAAGTCAGAGAGAAGCCGTCAGGAGGGCGATTGGCCTCTCGTGGGCTTTTCCCCCAGAAAAGCCGCCATCTCCCTTTATGTGTACACAGGAGGCCCGGGCCAGGAGGAGCTGTTGCAGGATCTAGGGAAATTTAAAATGGGGAAATCCTGTATTTACATAAAGAGACTAGCAGATATCGATCAAGAAGCACTCAAAAAGCTGATGCGATCCACCATTGCATTTCTTCAGACAAAATATAACTGACCAAACACGCTGCATCTATGGACAAGGCAAGGCTGGCAATGATTGAAAACCTGCACAAAAACACAGGGAAGACCTTAGCACAATGGACCGAAATTGTTTCCAGGGAAAAATCGCAAAACACTCAGAGATCATCCGGTACCTAAAAAAGAGCACGGGTTGACGCACGGTTATGCAAACCTTGTTGCACACAAGTCCAAGGGCGCTGACGCTGGCGCTGCGGCTAATCCAGACGCATTGATAGGCAGGCAGTATGCAGGAAAAGAACAACCACGCTACAACAAACTCCTAGATGAAGTGACTAAGTTGGGGGAGGACATAGAGATCACACCCAAGAACTCCTATGTGCGCGTAAGGCGAAAAAAGCAGTTTGCCACTTTCAAACCTGCGACAAAAACACGCTTTGACATCGGACTTCACCTCAGCGGGCAGGAACCCCTTGGAAAATTAGTGCCCGAAAAACCCAACGCCATGTGCTCTCACAAAATCAATCTTACCGACATAAATGGCATTGACAAAGAAGTGATCGGCTGGATCAAGGCAGCCTATGACAAGGCAGGGTTATTGCCTCTCCCAGGCCTGAAGGCAGCGGGATTCCTGGGCTACCCGGCTCCTGCCGCTGTATCTCTCCCAGGCGGAAACAATCTGCCCGGCCGCCTTCTTTTTGATGGTAACGGCTGCGTTCACATCCCTGTCGAGGGTGTGCCCCTTGGCGCAAGTCCAGGACCTGCCGGAGAGTTGCAGGCCCGGGTTTCGTTACCCGCATCCTGAGCAGTCCTGACGGGTATGGTGGGGGCTTCCCTGCCGCGCCACCTGGCCTTGTGCGCGAGCATCTGCTCAAACCGACCTGCGCCTGCCCCCTGGTCGGTTTTAGCTTGAAGCGGTAGGTCTTGACTTGGCTCGCGGGTTCTTCCGGCGCTTGCTTGCTGCAGCAAAGATAACAGCCTGCCAGCGCGACCGGGTAGAACATAGGGTTGCAAATGCGAAGATCGCGTAAAGCAAAGCGGCCTCCCCTGGCCACTGCCCCGAGGGCGAGGGCTTTCTTTGGCATTTTTCCGTAAGCCACATAGGCGAAAGAACTTGCCTTTAAAGGTGCGCAGGGCGCAGCATAACCTATCAGGCTTGGTTGGCTTAGGGAGCTGTCAAGGCAACCGCCGCTGCTTTGATAAATACGGGCATGCCTGAGGTTATCATCAGCGCTAGCAGGCCCTGCTTACTCTTAGCCCCGAAAAAGAAAAAAGGCTCCTTTAAATGAGGCGCCTCTCTTCTTTTCAGCCTGCCATGCAGGGGAATGCTATGATCTTATTTTTTATACACGCGGTATAACCTCCCTTGGTCGGTAATGGCATACAAGGCGCCGTCCTGGCCCTGGGTGATATCGCGGAAGCGCTGCTTCTCACCTGCCAGCAGCCTTTCCTCCCCCACCACCTTGCTCTCCTCGAGCACGAGCCGGACAAGGTGCATGCCGCTAAGCCCGCCGATGAACAGGTTGTTTTTCCATTCCGGGATACTGTCGCTGCTGTAAAAGGTCATCCCGCTGGGGGAGACGCTGGGGTCCCAGTAATAGACCGGCTGCTCAAGCCCTTCCTGCTGCTGGATGCCCTCCCCTACTTTCTCACCGCTGTACTCAAGCCCATAGGTGATGGTGGGCCAGCCGTAGTTCTTGCCGGCCTCGATCCTGTTAAGCTCGTCGCCACCCCGGGGGCCGAACTCGTTCTCCCACAGATCCCCCGTCTCCGGATGGAAGGCAAGCCCCTGCACGTTCCGGTGACCGTAGGAGTAGATTTCAGGCCTGGCGCCTTCCTGCCCTTCAAATGGGTTGCCCCGGGCGGGCTCTCCCTCCTTGGTGATGCGGACAATCTTCCCCAGACCGGAGCTAAGCTGCTGCGCCTGCGGCCGGGTGAGTGTGTCGGAGCGCTCCCCGGTGCTGACAAGGAGGTTGCCGCCTTCATCGAAGAGGATCCTTCCCCCGTAGTGCAGGGTGCCTTCGTAGGCCGGGGTGGCGCGGTAGATCACCCGTGCCCCCTCGATCTTGGTTTCATCCGCCGAAAGCCTTCCCTTGGCCACGGCAGTAAGGGTGCCCTCCGGGAGCGGCTCTGAGAAAACCCAGTACACCATCCTGTTCTGCTCAAAGTCCGGGTCGAGCCGGACGCCGAGCAGGCCGCCCTGCCCATCGGCACTGACGCTCGGGATGCCAGTGATGGGGGCGCTCAGCTCCCCTGCTAAAGAGGCGATGCGCATGGTGCCGGCTTTCTCGGTGATCAGCAGCCTGCCGTCGGGCATGCTGGTCAGGCCCCATGGGCTCTCAAGGCCATCTGTCAGCACCTTTCCCTCGTAGACGGTGGAGGATTTCACGCCGGCCACCCTGGTCTGGCCTGGAAAGGCCGGCCGGTAGGCAGTGTTGGGTGCCTTGGACTCTACCGGCGCCGCCGCCACGGGAGGAGCCGCGCGCTCGCTTTGGGCCGTCTGGGATTGCCTCTCCCCGCAGGAGGACAGGGCCAGCAGCGCGCCTGCCGCCATGGCCAGCCTTGTTTTCGCTATCGGTCTATTTCTCATGTGTTTTGTAAGCTACAACTGCGTTCCCACTGACCATATATTTCCTGCAAAGTCTTTAAATGTTGCTCTTCTGTCAGGGTCTCCTTCACGTTCTTTTGGCTGTTCCATGACTTGGCAGCCTGCTGTAATGGCTTTGTTAAAAGTTTCCGTTACATCAGGAACGTAAACATGCATGACTAATGGAACAGAAGCAAACCTGTCCGATGCATCACTAAGCATGATGACAGAATCGTCAATCTGCATTTCGGCGTGCATGATCGTCCCGTCTGGCTTTTCATACCTTCTTAGTTCCTTTGCACTGAAAATTACTGCCATCAAGTCGATAAACCTTTGAGCACCGTTGACAATAAAATACGGCGAGACTGAATTGTAGCCTGCTGGTTTGAAGTCTTTATTCATTTTTCATCTGATTAAGTGGCGCTTTTTTTACGATGACTGCCCATGGTTACATAGAGGCCTGGAGCGAGTTAGCACTGTGCTTTTGGTTTGCCGCTATGATCCTTAACGTGCAATCCATTCAAATGTAACCCTTTTGCCCGCATCAGGCTTGTAAAACCTTATCCGCAGACCCATTTATTTTCCTAAGAATCGATGGAAGTACTCTTCAAAGGTTGAATCCATTGCTATTGGGTTGGGTCCTTTTCCTTCCGGTTCGGCCTTGCCGTTGGCAACCGTTTCTGTCATTTTTATGAAATTCCTGGTAGCATCCTCTGCATAGCCAACTCCTTTCATCACGGCACGCCATTCCTGTCGCGGGATCTCGTGCGTGACGATTTCTTTTGCAAGCACTTTGCTGAATTCCTTTGCTATATCGTTGCTTGCGTACTTTTTTGGTCCGACGATTTCTATCACTTCTGAATGGTCAACTCCCTGCTCTATTTTGCTGGTTATAAATTTAGCTACATCATTTGGTGAGATCATAATTACCTGTCTGCCCCAAATGATCACCTATGCGCATGACGCACATAGGTGACAAGAGTTGAAACGAAGGGCTAGAGAAGCCCCTCGTCTGCAAGTGAGTGTAGCCCTCGCTGGTGAGGAAGAGGCGGGCCAGCACGGCAATATCCAGCCGCTCCCCTTCCTGTATCATTTTTTTGGTGAACTGCAGGTCCGCCTGGTTTGGCTTAAGGTTGCCAGAGAGATGGTTGTGGGAGATGATGACAGCCGAGGCACTCATCATCACGGGACGTAACACAAACTGTGGTTTACAAAAATCCGCTTCTTTGTAAACCACAGCTTACTTTACGGTCAAAGTATCTTGCTATAGGAGAGGTCCCGATGTTTCAGCAGCCGCTGAAAAACAGTGTCCGCCCTGGCATTGCGGTTAACGGAATTTCCGGCGCATTCGACCTGTCCGGGCAGGTTTGGATCGCGATGGCAAGGATGGCTGGTTTGCATGGCTGTATTTTTTTCCCCATAACCCATGCATCTTAGCTAAGCTGCTTTTCCATGTGTGCGCATCGGATTAGCCTATAGCGTGGGCTGCCCCGCACTCTGGTTTAATCATTTCAAATTCTCTTGGCAGCTTCTCAATTTACTATTCGCGAATCGAGGATGAATGCTTTCTTTTGTATGGGAGCCCGGATCTAGTTCATACAACGATGCTTCTATCAGTGCCATGATACCTTTCTTTGCAAATTCCATCTTCATCAATTGATGGCAATTTTATAACTTACGCATTAATAGCTATGTGAGCCAAGACATGAGTGACAATAGAATTCGTCGGATACTGAAAGAAGGAGAGGGGTTAAGGACAGAGTTTAAGAAGGCCGCGACAAGCTTGCCTAAAAACCTGTTTGAAACTGTCTGTGCCTTCTTGAACCGCGCCGGTGGGAATATTTTGCTTGGCGTGGACGATGATGGTGCTGTGCTTGGTATTGATCCGGCCAGCGTGAGGCAACTCAAGGTAGATCTTGTAAATTTATCCAATAACGCCCAGAAACTTGAACCGCCGTTTATTCTTTTCCCGGAGGAATACGTGTTGGATGGTAAAAGCATCCTTTATATCCAGGTTCCTGAGAGTTCACAAGTACACAAAACCAACAGCGTCATTTTTGACAGAAGCGAGGATGGAGATTACCGCCTGAACAACCACAGTCAAGTAGCCGAACTGTACAACAGGAAACGTGCTCATTTTTCAGAGAGTACTATCTATCCTTATCTGAAGTTTTCAGATTTCAAGCCTGAGCTGTTTCCAAAAGTAAGAAACCTCATTTATAGCCGGGACCCTAACCACCCGTGGCTGGCACTTAATGATGAGCAGCTACTAAAGACTGCCGGCTTCTACCGGCGCGATTTCGCTACAAACCAGGAAGGGTACACACTGGCGGCGGTGCTTGTTTTCGGGCGCGATGAGGTGATTCAGCAGGTTCTGCCACATTACAAGATAGACGCCCTGGTCCGCCGTGAGAACATGGATCGTTATGATGACAGAGTCTATATACAGAGTAATCTGATCGAGGCCTATGAGCAGCTGATGGCCTTTATCGCCAAGCATCTACCTGATAAATTCCATCTGGAAGGCGATTCCCGAGTTAGCCTAAGAACAAAGGTATTTCGTGAAGTGGTGGCCAATTTGATTGTTCACCGTGAGTATACCAACGCCTTGCCGGCTTCCTTGGTAATCTACAAGGATAAGGTTATTACAGAGAACGCTAACCGGCCGCATCACCACGGGCTGCTCATTCCTGAGCAATTTTCCCCGTTTCCAAAGAATCCTGCCATAGCGAAGCTGTTTATCCAACTAGGTAGGGTGGATGAGCTGGGGTCAGGTGTCCGTAACGTCTACCTGTTCCTGCCTCTGTACTCCAATGGCAAGGTACCGGTATTCCATGATGGCGACGTTTTCCGAAATGAGATTCCATTAGACCATGAGCTGACTGAAGAGAAGGAAGCAGTACCGTCAAAGGATCTGTTTGGCGAATACAATAGCAAGGTAGGCGAAAGAATTGCCAAAGTGCTGGACTTTATACTGGACAACCCCAAAGCCACCACCTCTATCATAGCCGGCTTTGTCGGTGTATCGGAAAAAACGGCTCAAAGGGATTTAAAAGCTCTCAAGGAGAAGAACCTGATCCAGTTCATTGGTCCGGCAAAATCGGGGCATTATGAGCCAACAGAGGATCTGAAGGCTATTCTAAACAACAAGAACAGTTAAAAAAATAGAAACAGGGACATGCTACAGTTGTAAATGTCCCTGTAAATGTCCCTGTAAATGTCCCTGTAAATAATTCAGTTGACACCCTTTAATCTATAGGTAAGGCAGGGATGGTAGCAGGCTATAAGGCTTGTATAGGATAAATACTACATGTTTACAGGTTCTCCGTGTTCGTTATTAAAACCGGCTTTTGAAGCTGGCTACAGCTGTGCTGATGCCCCTGCTTGTGGTGACAAGTGAGCGGTCAACTGGTGCTGACGGCAGTATTCTTTCTGCGTAAGTCCGCTTTGCTGCCAAGCCGTCACGTGGGCCTGCATCTGGGCGGGGGAAGTAGGTCGCTTCATCTTCAATGTGTTTTTCAGCAAAGCTACCTCAGCCCGATTTCCACATCAAGAAGCACTTGGCCGGACGCTTACCCACCAACTATTATAAGTTTAAAATTATATATAATAATAAAGTAGTATCATTACTACCTTAGCTTATACCAAACTTAATTTACAAGACATGACACAACGCTCCAAATGTATCCGCCCGACCAAGTGCGTCTTTCCAGCCTGAGGCGTAGGGGTTAGTTTTGTTGGCAAAAAAAGCAAGATGACCATCAAGAAAACATGCTCCAGGTAGTGGAGGTACTTGGAGAGAGCGGGCTGAGCCAGCGGGCCTTCTACCAGGAATAGGACCAAAAACTCTCCCAGTTCCTCTACTGAATCCAGAAGGTAGGAAAGGAAACAGGCTTCTTCCGGTTTTGTACAGCGCGCCAGCCTGGCCCTGCTCTACATCCAGCAGCTCTATGCAGTTGAGAGGAATACCAAGGAGAACAAGCTGGAGGCGGCGGCCATCAAGGAGCTGCGGCTCACGGAATCACTGCCCGTGCTCAACGAGCTGGGCAAGTGGATCTTCCATGAGATCAAGGGCACCCTGCCCAAGAGCCAGATCGGCAAGGCCATGGCCTACGCCCACGCCCGTTGGGATGCCCTCTCGGCCTACCTGTATGAGGGCAGCCTCTGCATCGACAACAACGGGGTGGAGAACGCCATCCGGCCCCTGGAAGAACTATTTATTCGCCGGCTCCCATGAGGCGGCAAAGCGGGCCGGCATGATCTACCCCTTCCTGGCCATCTGCAAGAAGCATGAGGTGAATCCATATCAGTGGCTCAGGCACATCATGTCCATCACCCACAAAGACCTGAGAGACATCTACCCCCAGAACTTCAAGGACAAATCAAACCTGTAGTTCGTAGGGCGGATATTTTGATTAAATGGAGAAGGATGCTATTTTAATCAGATATTGGTGATGATAAGGGAATAGTAAAGAATATACTCCTTATATAGCTGCTCTCGCGGCACTTGCCATCAGGCTGTACACTGCTCATGTACTAAGTTGGGACATGAAGAGAGGAACGTGTACCATTATGGTACATATGCTATGATTCATGTACCAAAAATCATACTTTTGTCTCATATCATATCTAATCCATGAAATTACGCAAAACGTCAAAGAAAGCCCTATCACTCCTATCTTTGGGAACATAGCCGCCAGTACAATTTGACCAAGCTATTTTCCGTAAGCTAAGA
>NZ_VFRQ01000002.1 GCF_006385705.1 Pontibacter mangrovi
CCGCTAGCGTTCATCCTGAGCCAGGATCAAACTCTCCATTGTAAGAATTATTTCCTGTGATTAAAAACCACAAATGTGTCTGTCCGACCCCGGGCTCCTTTCCCCTCTCTTGTAAAGAGGGGAGAACCTTAATCTTAATTTCTGTCTCAAGCAATCTCTCAAAGAACTTTCCGAGGAGCTACTCTCCTCGCTTGCCATCTCAACGATGTTGTCTCTCATTCCCCTTCCGAGCCGTTCGCTCTCTGGCGGGGTGCAAAGGTCCGAAAGCCAAACCTAACTTCCAAACAATCTGCGGTATTTTTTTTCTCTCTATTTCCCTTTGGCCTGTCGCCTCGGGGCGGGCTGCAAAGGTAAGAACTCCTTCTTATTTCGCAGCAAACTTTTTCAATCTTTTTTTTTCTGAGCTCGTTTCGCTCAGAGGCTTCCCTGTGGAAGCGGCTGCAAAGGTAAGGAACCCTTTCCGTTTTCCAAGCAAGCCGGCGAAGTTTTTTTTCGGTGAAGACCGTTTCTTAAAACAACCTGCGGGCTGTGTTACCAGCGCCTCCCCCTCGCCGCCTCCTGCCGAAGCGGGCTGCAAAGGTAAGAAGAGTTTCCGTATCCGCAACAACCGGAGCAAAACTTTTTTCCCGGCGGCCTCTGCCCGGACGCATCGTCCTCACTTTGGCCAGCCTCTCGTTTCCCGTCCCTGCCGAACGGGGATGCAAAAGTAGGAAGAAGAAGCGGACTTCCAACACCCCACCAGGAAAAAAACCGCTACAACAGCGCATCTGGCTGAAAACGAGCGGGAAAAGTTTTACGGCTTATACTTGCCCTGCTGGCAAATCATACTTCCGGACGCTTAGAAGTAACAAAAAGGGAGCATGACTTAGTTCATCATGCTCCCTTTTTCCATTCCTTTAAATACTAATTATGCGTTTTTAGGCTTTTTATATAGCGGCACTGTGCTGCATGGCTCGCCATACATAATACTTGCGGCCACGGGCAACAGCTTCCGCATTACCTCTACATAGGCATAGTTTGGTACTGGCACACTGCCACAGCCTTTCACTACCACCTTCGCATCGCGGTACTCCTCCATATCTACTTTCGCGATGGCTTCCTGAAACAGCGCCTGCTCCAGCGCCTCCAGATCACCGAACACAAAGTAGTTAGCGTGGTTCTGTAGCTTAACCGCCAGCAGCATGTATGCCCATGTTGGTACGATAGCATCTACAGTGCAGGTAATGGCGATGTTCTTCCCAGCATACTGCGACCAGTCGTGCTCTTTCACAAACGTCCGAAAATCCTTTTCCCGCAGGATCAATCCCTGGAAAAGATTCTCCTTAATATCATAGACAATCCGCTCGCCCGGATGAATCAGTTCTTCCAGGTTGAGCGTTACAAGCGCGCTCTGCGCCACACGGTTTATTATCTCTTCTGACATGATTGTACCTCCTGTTTACTTTACGCTTTTGGTTGGGCTTGTTATATAAACATCCTTCAGATAGAAGGGTTCATAATAGGCTACGTCTTCGAATGCCTGCTCCTCATACTTTGGCAAGGCCAGTGCTCCTATTGTTTTAGCGTTTGGCAGCACGCCATCTATAAACAAGGCTTCGGCCTTTGTGTTTACCATACTTTTATACTTGGCGGCGCCGCTTCCGAAGAAGATGATCGGCTGCCCCTGCAGCCTTGCCTCCAGGGTATGCTCGTCTAATACAACCGGCGCAATTGGCTCCACCTCCTGCAGCTCGTGTGTGAGCAGGCAAGTATACACCTCCATGCGGCGGGCATCCAGCATCGGGCAAAACAGGTAGCGGTCCGGATTCGGGGTCATGCTGATGACCTGGGCTGCCAGCCCGTACAAGGTGGACACCTCTAGCAATGGGATGTTGAGCGAAAAGCACAGGCCTTTGGCCGTAGAAACGCCAATCCGTAGTCCGGTGTAAGAGCCTGGTCCGCCCGACACGGCCACTGCGCTTAAGTCCTGCAGGGTAGCGCCGCAATTCTCCACCAACTGCGATACCATCACGGTGATGTGCGAGGAATGCGATTTCTCGATCTGTAGCTCGGATGCTCCCAGCAGCTGCTGACCTTTATATAAAGCAATGGAACAGACAGTAGTGGAGGTTTCGAGAGCGAGCAGCAGCGGCATGGGCAAGTATAATTACAGTTTATAGATGGGTGCAAAATTAAGCTAAGCTAACGAGGGCTCCAAAAGTATGGCTTTAAGACAGCAAAAGAGGGAGGCGCTTGCTGCACCTCCCTCCCCTGCCTGTGTGTTTTTATACGTTTAGTTGGCCTTCAGGTACCTTTCATACTTCACCGGATCGTTCAGCACCTGCACGGCTGCCATAATATCCGGGTCATCATCAAAAGAAGACTCTATATATCCTTTCTGCAGATAGTAGCGCGAGGCAATCTCAGCCTCCAGCATTTCCTGAATCTCGGAGCGGAAGCGCGTTAGGTCGTTTGCTTTGTTGTGCGATACTTTCTTTTTGATGGCCTCCAGCTCCGCCTGAATATCGTCGTAATGCTTGCCGTCTTTTGCTTTCGCGGCTACATCTTCCAGCTCGCTCTCGATGGCGGTTGTATATGATAGGTCTTTATCCTCCAGGTAAGACACGAACTTCTTATACTCGGCATCGGTTAGCTTAAATTCTTTAGCCGACGGAATGCTGGGGTGGTCTAGTTTATACTTGTTGGCATAATCAAAGAAGTACCCTTTGCCGGCAATGGTTCTGGTGATCTCCGAGAAGTCGGGCTGCTCCACCTCCACATCTGGGCTCACGCCGCCGCCATCGTATACTACACGGCCTGCCGCGGTTTTAAAGGCCACACGAAGCGAATCAGGAATTTTGCCCACGCTGCCGTCCTCGTTGCGGTGCGCGTAATCGATGGCCTGTATGCAGCGGCCGCTCGGGATGTAGTATTTGGCAGTGGTAACTTTTAGCTGTGAGTTGTAAGACAGCGGGCGCGTTACCTGCACCAGCCCTTTGCCAAAAGTGCGCTCTCCCACCAGCACGGCGCGGTCATAGTCCTGCATTACACCGGCCACAATCTCGGAGGCCGAAGCGCTGCGCGAACTGGTAAGTATAACAAGCGGCATGTCCAGGTCCAGGGGCTCATCCAGCGCCTTGTAGGTTTTGTTCCACTCCTCCACCTTGCCTTTGGTGCTCACAATATCTTTGCCTTTGTCCACGAAAACGTTGGAGATGTTCACCGCCTCGTGCAGCAGGCCGCCCGGGTTGTCGCGCAGGTCGAACACGATCTTCTTGGCGCCCATTTCTTTCAGCTTCTGCACCGCCGTCTTCACCTCTTTGCCGGCATCCACGGTAAAACCTGACAACTGAAAGTAGCCGATGTCTCCGTCAAGCATGCCATAGTATGGCACGTTATCTACCATGATGTTTTCGCGCAGCAGATCCACCGTTCTGGTCTTGCTCTGCCCATAGCTGCGTACTTCCAGTTTTATGGCGGTGTTGGCCTGCCCCTTTAGCAGCTTGCTTACCTCCTCCGTAGATTTGCCCCTTACGTCTACCCCGTTCACTTTCAGGATCTCGTCGCCGATAGCCAGCCCTGCCTTGTGCGCAGGCGAGTTCTCGTAAGGCATTTGCACCATCACTTTGCCGTTACGGCTGCCGATTATGGCGCCAATGCCGCCATACTGCCCGGTGGTCATGGTGCGGAAATCCTCAATATCGTCTTCGGGAATATAATTAGTATAAGGGTCCAGCGACTTGAGCATGGCGTCGATGCCGGTGCGCATCATTTGCGCGGGCGGCACATCATCCACGTAATAGGTATTTACCTCTTTAAATAGCGTCGCAAAAACATCGAGGTTCTTGGCTATTTCGAAGTAACGCTCAGAGTCGGTTTTAAAGGAGAAGAGGCCGAGGGCAAAAATGCCAACAACAAGGCCGGTTATAGTTTTCTTTTGCATAATATCAGGCTTAGGAGACGGGGACAGTCTATCTGTTTAGACAACGCTCCAAACCTGAAATTAGTTTTTTTTGAATAGAGTGGAAGGATTTTTTTTCCTTGCCAATGTAGAGGATACCCAACAGGCGGGGAGCCTGGTCCGGGTGCTGGTACAGGAGGTGCTTGTTAAGCCGGTACGCCTCCCGCATCTGCCTTTTGAGGCGGTTGCGGTCTACGGCGCGCTTAAAGTAACGCTTGGAAACGGAGATAAGCACCTGGGTTTGCCCAGGCGGCAGGTCCTGCGGGGTGCAGTACACGAACCGCAGCGGATACAAATTAAAAGAAGAACCCTTGGCGAACAGCTGCGAAATATGCCGCTTGCTGCACAAGTGTTCTTCTTTCGAAAATGTATAACTGTTAGGCTGGCTGGCTGGCTGCTCGTTAGCTGCTGCTGAATCCATTAGCGGCTATGCAATAGCGAAGCCAATCCCTGCATCAGGAATTAAGCTGCCTTATGTCTTTTCTCGCTAGAAACTGTCAGTCTCTTTCTGCCTTTGGCTCTTCTGCTGGCCAATACTCTTCTACCGTTAGCGGTTTCCATTCTAGATCTGAAACCGTGCTTATTTCTTCTTTTTCTCTGAGAAGGCTGGAATGTTCTTTTCATCGTCTGCCAATGGTTTTATTATGGCCTGCAAAATTAGTAAAGCTTTGTAGAATAGCAAAGTCTGCTTTATATTTTTTGCAAAAAGATACCGGGGTGGTGAGGAATTGCTGTTGAAACAGTTGTTGCAGAAGTATAAAGTTGTGGCTTTTGCTGGTTGCGGGTATAGCTATCCGGATATACTTACTGAACGCTTTTCTGGCGCAAGCGTCCGCTTGTGCCTCGCTATACCCGCTGCTTTCTGCAACGTGAACTAAGCTATACTTCTTAGCTGCCATTCATCCTCAGTCTTACATACCTACAGTTGCATTGCTTACTTGGCTCCCTCCGAGGCCGGGAGGCCTCGCCTTCGGGCATCGCACTGAGTGCCTGAAGCTGCCTCCGCTCTGCTCCGGCTGCCGCATCCGCGGCACCGCAACATGCACAAGGCACTCTTTTTCGAGGGCCCCTACCCCCACCCAAAGGCTGGGATCAGTTTTCGATAGCCGCAGCTGACGCAGCTAACACAGAGTTCCCCTCCTTAGACAAGGAGGGGCAGGAGTGGTTGGACTACCTGCAGCTAATCTTAAAGTATAAACTACCTTTACGCCACCAAACGTACTCTACAAAGTATAACCTGATTCATCAGCATCAAAAACTATGATTTATTACCACCTCTCCTACCAAAACCCGCTCACGCACTTTGTTGATATCAAGATTACTGTAAAAAACAACCAGCAGCAGGAGTTATACTTGCAGCTGCCTGCTTGGCGGCCCGGCAGGTATGAGTTGCAGCACTTCGCGCAGAAGTTGCGCGCTGTTTCGGCCACAGCCAACGGAGAAAGTATAGCCATCGAGAAACAAACGAAAGACCGGTGGCTGGTGCAGACTGGCGGGGCCGGAGAGGTTGAAATTAGCTACAGCTTTTTTGCGCGACAGATGGACGCCGGCGGCTCGTGGCTGGATGAGGAGCAGCTGTACCTGAACCCGATCAACTGCCTGATGGCGGTGGAAGGCCGCGAGCAGGAGCCCTGCCAACTGCAGCTGCAGCTACCGGAAGAGTGGCAGATCGCCTGCGGCTTACCGGAGGTGGAGAAACATACGTTAGAGGCCGCCAATTTCGATGAACTGGCCGATAGTCCCTTTATCGCCAGCGGCAGTCTGAAGCAGGAGACTTTTGAGGAGAGCGGCTATACGTTCCACATCTGGCTACAAGGCGACTGCCAGCCGGATTGGGAGAAAATGAAGCGTGATTTCATCGGGTTCACGAAGGAGCAGCTGGAGGTGTTCGGCGATTTTCCGGTGAAGGAATATCATTACCTGAACGAGATTTTGCCTTACCGCTTCTACCACGGCGTGGAGCATAGCCACTCCACTGTTATCACACTTGGCCCCGGCGAGCTGCTGATGACGCCCAGCCTGTACAAGGAGTTTGTGGGCGTGAGTTCGCATGAGCTTTTCCATACCTGGAACATCAAGAAAATACGGCCTAAGGAGATGCTGCCCTACAATTTTGCGCAGGAGAACTACTTTAAAACCGGCTATGTGGCTGAGGGCATCACCACCTACTACGGCGATTACATGCTGGCCCGCAGCGGCTTCTTCACCGCCGAGGCATACTTTGAGGAGCTCAACACCAGCTTTCAGCGTTACTTTGCCGACTACAGCCGTAACAACCTCTCCGTGGCAGACTCTTCTTTCGACCTGTGGCTGGACGGCTACAAACCCGGCGTTCCCGACCGCAAGGTATCTATCTACATCAAAGGCGCCCTCACGGCCCTGCTCCTAGACCTGCAGCTGCGCAAAGCTACTGGCAACAAAGCAAGTATGGATGTGGTGATGCGGGAGCTGTGGGAGCGATTCGGCAAGAAGAACATCGGCTACACCGAACAGGATTATGCGCAGCTGGTGGATGAGGTGGCGGCGCAGTCGTTCCAGTCATACTTCAGCAAATACATTAACGGCACCGAAAGTATAGAACCGGCACTGGATGAGGCGCTGCGTTATGTGGGTTGTGAGTTGAAGGAGCACCAGAACCCGCTCATTTACGAGGGTAAGTATGGCTTTAAGGTATCCTCAGAGGGGAGCATAAAAGTAACCGCCATTGCCCCCGGTTCCCCGGCGAGCGAGTTGCTAAGTATAGATGATGAACTGGTGGCCCTGAACGGGCGCAAGCTGGAGAACAACCTGCAACAGCTGCTGGCGCTGGAGCCGCAGGAGGTGGAGTTGGCACTGTTCCGGGAAAGGCAGCTGCGCGTGGTAAGGCTGGAGCCGAACGGGAAAAGCTTCTACAGCAAGTATACTGTACAAAAACGGCAGGATGCCACAGAGGCGGAGAAGGAGAACTTTAAGCTGTGGCTGAAACAGGCGTTTTAGACAGGTCTTTCTTTTACTGATGTCCTTAGCTGGCGCGAGTGTCCATGCTCGGAACCTCCTATTTCCTGGCCCTCCGGGCCAGTTGAGTCAGAGACTCAACCTTACATGTAAGTCACAAATCTGGAGATTTGCGCCAGAGAGTGGAGAACTTAATAGACACCCCTCCTCGGAGGTAGTAGGGGTGGGTTTAAACTTGCTGCTAAAACCTTAATTAAACAGCAACTTAGCGTAAAATGAAGGCTGCCGGAATCGCTCCCGCAGGTCGACGTCGTTGAGCATGCAGGAGATGGTTTCGGCGAGGGCTTGGCTTTTGGATGCCCTGGAGGCCACCACGTCAAAAAGCCATGGGTAACGGAGCAGCTTTTGCAGGTGGCGGCTCAGGCGCAGTTCCTTCCAGAGGCGATTATACACGGCTTTATCGTAACCTTGCATGAATTGTGCAGAGAAATCCTGCTGCTGCAGGCACTTTGCCGCCTGCTCTGCCGCCCAGCGCCCACTGATCATGGCATTGCTGATGCCTTCACCGGTAAAAGGATCTATCAAGGCACCGGCATCGCCTAAGAGCATATAGTTATCGCCGGAGATGATTCTTTTTCTAGAGCCCAGTGGCAAACCAAAGCCACGGATATCGTCCACCACCTCCGCGTTGGCAAAGCGCTTTTTAAGTTCGGAGTGCGATGCAATCATGCGCTGCATCTCTTTTTTCAGGTTCACTTTTTTGCGGCTCACTGCGCTGCTCAGCATGCCCACCCCCACGTTAGCCTCGCCGTTGGGCAGCGGGAAAATCCAGAAGTAGCCTGGCAGAAAGTCCTTGAAGAAATGGAGCTCTATAAAATTATCGGCATCCATACCGGCCACGCCTTTGTAGTAGGCCCGCAGGCCCGCGCAGTAATGCTCCGCTTCCTGCTCCAGCCCCGCCACATGCCTGGTAAAACCCGATTGCGCTCCGTTGGCCACGAGTAGCAATTTTGCCTGCACCAGCGCCTGCCCCTGCTTATCCGAAAGTATAAATCCGCCTTCCGGCATGCGTTCATACTTGGCCACGTCTACATTCTCCCGAAAGCCGATCTCCGGTCGTTGCCGCACCTGCTCTATCAGAAAATCATCAAAATGAATGCGTTTGGAGATGAAGCCCGCGGGCGTATCCTGCTCCGGGTTATAGTTATACATGAACGGCACGCTCAGCTTATGCCCACCCGGCGATATAAAATGGATACCCCACGAGGGCAGCGCCTCCTGCTGCTCTCCGAGTTGCGCGGGCAGTTCCGGCGCGATGCGGCGCAGCTCGTTCACTACTTTGCCGCTCAGGGCATCGCCGCAAATCTTGTCGCGCGGAAAGGTGGCTTTATCTAACAGAAGCGAGGGAATGCCTTTGTTGGCAAGGTGCAGGGCAGCAGTGGCTCCGGCAGGCCCGGCGCCAAGTATGCAGATGTCGGTTTTGTGCATGGTGAGTTGTAAAGCCTGCTAAAGATAACAGAAGCGGCCAAACGTCGCAAACCGGACATAAAAAAGGGAAGCCCTATCAATAGGGCTTCCTCTTCTACAGTTTTCATAGCTTATTTTGCGTGGAATGCCTTACTTTTTATCGTACGGCATATTGTTACCGCCCTTTGCAAGGTTGCGGTTCGGGTTCTGCACTTTGGTTGCGTCTTTGTTCAGTGCATTGCGGTTCGGATTGTCGTCGATTCTACCCATCGGCTTATTAGGGTCGGCCTGGTTCGGGTTATTCTTCTTCAACTCATCCTGTGTCTTTTTATTTTCGTTCTTGATGCTCATAGCTTGTATTCTTAACAGTGTCTAGTATAGTTTACCCCATTCGGCCATACTTTGTTGCACTTAGATGATATACATCCTCCTTTTAAACGCATTCAACGCCGCTTCAGAAGCATATAAATTGCACAATATCTAAAACAAAAAAGGGAAGCCGAGGCCTCCCTTTTTATACTTTATACGTTGCTATACTTACTGCAGCACGGTGTCAAACGCCACCAGGTCCACGAATTGCTGCACGCGGTTGTCGATCTCCTCCTGCGTCAGGTTCTTCAGGCGTTCCGTACCAAACTTCTCCACGCAGAACGAGGCCATCGCTGAACCATGAATTACGGCGCGCTTCATACTCTCAAAGCTGATATCGTCGGTGCTGGCCAGGTAACCGATAAAGCCACCCGCGAAGGTATCGCCGGCTCCGGTTGGGTCGAACACCTCCTCCAGCGGCAGGGCAGGCGCGAAGAACACTTTCTCCTCGTGGAACAACAGAGCGCCGTGCTCGCCTTTTTTGATGATCAGGAACTTCGGCCCCATCGCCATGATCTTCTTGGCAGCTTTCACCAAAGAGTACTCACCGCTCAGCTGGCGCGCCTCCTCATCGTTGATCGAAAGCACATCTATGAGTTTGATCGTCTCCTTCAGCTCCTCCAGGGCAATGTCCATCCAGAAGTTCATGGTGTCCATCACGATCAGCTTCGGGCGGTTGTTCAGGCGCTCGATCACGGTTTTCTGCACCTGCGGCGCCAGATTGCCCAGCATCAGGTATTCGCAGTTCTGGTAGCTCTCCGGGATGATCGGGTCAAAATCAGCCAGCACGTTCAGCTCGGTAGCCAGCGTTTCGCGGCTGTTCATGTCGTTAAAGTAGCGGCCAGACCAGAAGAACGATTTTTCATTCTCCTTCACCTGCACACCTTCGGTGCTGATGCTGCGCTGGTGCATCAGGGCCATGTGGTCCTGGTCGAAATCGCCGCCCACTACCGACACCACATTCACCGGCTTCACGAAGTATGAAGACGACAAAGAAATATATGTGGCCGCACCGCCCACGATCTTATCTGTTTTTCCGAAGGGAGTCTCCAGCGCATCAAACGCCATCGAACCTACTACTACTAAGCTCATATCTTTTAATTGTTTTTTGTCAAATTGTTTAATTGTTGAATGGTATTACTGATTCGTACTCGTGATCAACAATTTAACCATAAAGCAATTTAACCATTAAAATGAAAAAAGCCCTTGAAGGTTCGCTTCAAGGGCTTGGGGTGGAAGATGGGGCTCGAACCCACGACCCCCAGAATCACAATCTGGTGCTCTAACCTACTGAGCTACAACCACCGTGTCTCATTTGAGTGTGCAAATATACGCAGGAAATGACACAATGCAATACTCTAAGCGCATTTTTGCAGAAAAAATCTTAAGCATCATCACTTAAAAAAGTTAACCAATTAAAGCAAAGACAGTTGCCATAGAGTAAACTTTGAAGTGAAACCTGCCCCTCCCAAGAGGGGAGTTAGGTACTACGGAAAAATCCCCTCCTCAGAGGAGCCCTATTTGCCGCAAGTTTGCAACTTGTGGCTTAACATGAGGCCAGTTTATAACTGGCGTATATCAAAACCATACTTTCGGCAGTTACAAACTGCCGCCATACCCTACCACCAGTTACCGCTACGCTCAAACTGGCGGTATGGTAGACATTACCGACTCAGCTTACTCCCGCACCACGGGCAGTAGTTGATCACCACCATCGTGGCGCTGCCGTTGTGCACCGGTATCCCGTAAAGCCCTTCGTCCCATTTGTTGATGATCACGTCCGGGTCATCATACTTTGGCTCTCCCTCCTCATCCAGGCTTTGGTATACTTTGTCGGCCATCATCAGGCAGCAATAGCCTTCGTAGTCGAAGCCCTGGCTCTTTAGCTTTTCGGCAGTAGCCCAGTTATAGCACGCCTCGTCCTCATGTATGGCATCCACATAAGCCTCATACTCCTCCGACTGCACGACTTCCTCCGGCAGCTGCTTCCCGAAAAAGCGGGCGTGCAGCTCTTTAAACTTCTCCAGCTCCATACTTTACCTGTCGAACAGCATTCGCTCGCCTTTCTTGCTCTCGTCAAACGTGCCGTTGGCAAAAGCCAGGTGCCCGGAAACAATGGTATGTGTAATGGAAGAGCTGAAGGTATGGCCCTCGAATGGCGACCAGCCGCACTTGTAGTAGGTATTTTCTTTCGTAACCGTATAGGGTTTGTTCAGGTCCACCAGCACCAGGTCGGCCCAGTAGCCTTCTCTAATATAGCCTCGCTCGCGCACGTTGAAAAGTATGGCCGGTGCATGGCTCATCTTCTCCACCATCTTCTCCAGCGGCAGTTTGCCTTCGCGCACAAACTCCAGCATCATCTGCAGCGAGTGCTGCACCAGCGGCACCCCGGACGGCGCTTTTTTATACTTGTTTTGCTTCTCTTCCCAGGTATGCGGCGCGTGGTCTGTGGCAATCACATCCAGTTTATCCTCCAGCAAGCCTTTCAGCAAACCCTCTTTGTGGCGATGCTCTTTGATAGCCGGGTTGCACTTGATCTGGGTGCCATAGGTATCGTAATCCTCCTTATCAAACCACAGGTGATGCACGCATACTTCAGCGGTAATGCGCTTCTGCTCCAACGGAATGTCGTTTCGAAACAGTTTCAGTTCCTCCTCGGTCGAAATATGCAGAATATGCAGGCGCGTGTTGTGCTTCTCGGCCAGCTTCACGGCCAGGTAACTCGACTTAAAACAGGCTGTTTCGTTGCGGATCTCGGGGTGGCATTTTACCGGAATGTCCTCGCCATACTTCTCCTCATATAAAGCCATGTTGTCGCGGATGGTCTGCTCGTCCTCGCAATGCACTGCAATCGGCAGTTTGGCTTTGGCAAATATCTCCTCCAGCGTTTCGGCGTTGTCGACCAACATGTTGCCGGTAGAGGAGCCCATAAAGATCTTGATGCCGCAGACGGTGTTGGGATTGGTGAGTAGCACCTCAGCCAGGTTATCGTTGGTGGCGCCCATGTAAAAGGAATAGTTCGCCAGCGAGGTCTCGGCCGCAATTTTATACTTGTCTTCCAGCAGCTCCTGCGTGGTGGCGTTCGGCACGGTGTTCGGCATCTCCATAAAAGAGGTGGTTCCGCCTGCCACAGCCGCACGGGCCTCTGTTTCAATAACGGCCTTGTGCGTCAGCCCCGGCTCCCGGAAATGCACCTGATCGTCAATCACGCCAGGCAGCAAATGCAAACCGGTAGCGTCTATGGTTTCGTCAGCCTCGGCGGTTATACTTTGTCCGATCTGCGCGATGCGACCGTTCTGCACCAGCACATCGGCAGTGGTTATACTTCCTTCGTTTACGAGTTGCGCGTTCTTTATGAGGATACTTTTCATGATGCTAAGATACGGAGAGAAGAGATAAGGAGTGAAGAATTTCTGGTTTTACTCACTAGCTGAAGTTAGTTTCTCATCAATAAGCTCTACCCATTTAATTTGTGCTTCCAACCATTCATACCTCTTCCATGCTTTAGAATACTCACCTTCTTTTTGGTAATCCTTTAATTCAAATTCATATTCTGAAGTGCCTTGCCTCATCTCTACTTCCTGAAAAGAGTAGTGACTTATACTTGCAGGCACGGATATGATTATCGCCCCATCGGCTTTTACCTTTCTAATGCCGATCTCAGTCTTTTGCAATATGGCTTTGTTGTTCTCATAAAACGAAAACACATCAGGAAGCTCCTTCAAACCCATTACATTTTCATAACAGCAGCTGATTTGCTTTAAATAGCTTTTTCCATCTTTTTGCCATATGATTTTCGCATTTACACCTTCACCTTCGCAGGCGCAAGGAGGCTCCTGCCCCTTTTCATAAAGGATGTAGCAACCCACACAACCAGTAGTATAGATCAGAAAGGTGTCAACTTTACTTGTTACCAGCTCTTGCCGGGCTAGCTCAACCTTACCGTAAACATCAAACTTTGCCTCCTGCCCCTTTACTGATCCTAGTGTTAATATTGAAAAAGCTACCACGAGCAACATATTAAAGTATAACCGAGGCATAGAGCTTATTTTAGTTTAGCCTAAGATAAAACTAAATCCACGCATTCCAATCCGTTTACCTCCCTCCCGCAAAAATCCCGTACCTTTGCATAGCAACACCAAGTATAAAATACCGCCATGGCCGAAGAAGCAGAGAAAGAGATAACCACGTTCGAGGATTTTAAGCTGAACAAGCAGCTGCTGAACGCCATTGCCGAGGCCGGCTACGAAAAGCCCACGCCTATACAGCTGCAGGCCATCCCGCTGATCATGGCGGGCCACGATATATTAGGAATCGCCCAGACTGGAACCGGTAAAACCGCCGCTTTCCTGCTGCCGCTGCTCATGAAGGTGAAGTATGCGCAGGGCCAGCACCCGCGCGCGCTCATCATCGCGCCTACCCGCGAGCTGGTGATGCAGATCGAGGAGAACATCACGCTGCTGGCCAAGTATACCGACATCCGCCACACGGCCATTTACGGCGGACTTGGCCCCAAAACACAGATCGAGAACATCAGCAAAGGCCTTGATATCCTGGTGTCCACGCCCAAACGCCTGATGGAGCTATACTTTAGAGGCGACCTGATTCTGAAAGACCTGAAAACGCTGATACTGGACGAGGCCGACAAGATGATGGACATGGGCTTTATGCCGCAGATCCGCCAGCTGCTGGAGGTGATTCCGCGCAAGCGCCAGAACCTGCTTTTCTCAGCTACCATGCCGGATAAGGTAGTGCAGCTGTCGGAGGAGTTTCTGGAGTTCCCGACGCGGGTAGAGATAACGCCGCAGGCCACGCCCGTGGAGACCGTGAGCCAAACTTTATATCGTGTTCCCAACCTGCGCACCAAAATAGAGCTGCTGGAGCACCTGATCCAGGACAACGAAACGTTTAACCGCGTCATCATCTTCACGCGCAGCAAGAAGAACGCCGAGAGCGTGTCGAAGTTCCTGGAGCACCGCGATTATGGCGAGGTGCGCGCCATACATGGCAACAAAGGCCAGAACACGCGCATCAACTCCATGGAGGCTTTTAAAGGCGGCGAGGTGCGCTTTTTAGTGGCGACCGATGTGGCAGCCCGCGGCATCGACGTGACCATGGTGAGCCATGTGATCAACTTTGACGTGCCGCTGATCTACGAGGATTACGTGCACCGCATTGGCCGCACCGGCCGCGCCGAGAACGAAGGCGCCGCCATCACTTTCGCCACCGAAGCCGAGATGTACCACGTGCACAAAATCGAGAAGATCATCCGCATGCAAATACCGGAGGTGCCGATGCCGGCCGATGTGAAGGTTTTCGAGACGCCTTTTGAGGAGCAGCAGGAGATGGCCATGGAGATTGACCGCCAGAAGCGCCGCGAGAACCCGGACTTCAAAGGCGCTTTCCATGAGAAGAAAGGCAAGCACAAGTCTAACTTCGCGAAAGGCAAGAAAGGCAAAGGCGACCCGAAGAACTCGTTTTGGCAGAAGACCAAGAAAAAAGGAAGCCGGAAAAAATAGAAAAAGCAGCCTAACCGGCTGCTTTTTTGTTTATAGGCTTATACTTCTTGCGGCTACCAGAACCACAGCTTTATACTAACGAGCATGTTCTGCGCCACCTGTCCAAACTCAAAAACCATCAGGTTCAGGATAGCGCTCCAGAACACAGCGCTCCAGAGCATGTGGATAAAGATATTTTTGCGGGGAGCCCCGAAAAGAGCCGCTACGATTGTCCCAAAAATAGGCGTGAGCAAAATGGGGGTAAGAAAGGCTACACCGGGCACGCCAAAACGCTGCCATACCTGCACAATGCGCCGGCTCTTCTTATTAAAAACTGGTTGCCTGCGGGCGCGTCGCCGCGCCGAGAACCACTTAGAAGCCGCCCTGCCCACTACCGAAAAGATCACGACACTCGTCATCATGCCGGCCACTGTCAGCAGCACCGTCTCTACGTAAGACAATCCCAGCGATGCTCCGGTAAGCGGCCCTCCAAAGAACTTGACCATGCTAACCAGGTAAACGGAAACGTATTTTATTACTTCAACCCACACAGATCTCTACACTAAAAAATTGCATTATAAAACTTCAAGAGGCTGGAATATTCCTTTATACGCAATTTGCAAAAATAAATACTATCAATTTTCCAACACCACGCTTCAATAAAACGCTAATTACCAGGTTTTTGCGCAGCCGCAGGTATAACAGGCTGCCCATGCCTTAAGTTCATGCCTATATTTTAGGCCCAAAGGCCAGGTCGCCGGCATCGCCAAGGCCCGGCACAATATAGGCTTTTTCGTTCAAATGGTCATCCAGCGCGCCCAGCCAGATATGCGCCTCCGGCACCTGCTCCTGCACATAGGCCAGCCCCTCCGGCGCGGCAATGGCAGCGGCAATGTGCACCTGCACCGGCTTGCCGTGCCGCAGCATGCCCTGGTACGATTTCACCAGCGAGCGGCCCGTGGCCAGCATCGGGTCAGCCAGGATCAGGATCTTGTCGTGCAGGTCGGTAGAAGCCAAGTACTCCATATTGATCTGCAGCGCCGTATTTTCTTCCTCCACCCGGTAAGCGCCCACAAACGTGCTGAAAGCCTTGTCGAAGTAGTTGAGCATGCCCTGGTACAGCGGCAAACCGGCCCGAAGGATGGTAGCCAGCACCGGCTGCTCGGCCAGCAGCTGCGTGCGGGTCTGGGCCAGCGGCGTGGTAATTTCCGCTTCTTTATAAGGCAGCGTTTTCGATATCTCGTAGGCCAGCAGCTCGCCCAGGCGCTCCAGATTCCGGCGGAAACGCAGGCTGTCGCGGTGTATGTTCACGTCGCGCAGTTCGGCCACAAAATGGTTTGCCAGCGAGGGAGTGTCGGTCAGGATGTGTACTTGCTTATGTTCCATAAGTATGCGCTACAGCTGTTTTGCCCTTAAAGATACACAACCTGCCGGCCTTCTCGCAAAAGCCGCCTTTATTTTACACGAACCTGCGCACGCTACATTTTCAGCCGCAAACATACCCCTCCTGCCCGATTACTCGTTATGTTACCTCAAAAACCTCTTTACTCCGCTGTTGCTACGGCTACAGTAAGCCTTAAAAACTGTACATTCGCATTTTATCATATTGATTTCCTATTAACGACTTATACATGAAACGCATACTTGGCGCTTTTGCCTTCTCGCTTGCCGCCTTTGCCGCTCAGGCGCAGGATGTGTATATGCCTTACGACCGCGATACCTATCACCTCGTGGACCGCTACCAGATAAAGTTCGGCGACCAGGTGCCCAACATGCACACGGCTGTGCGCCCCTATGGCCGGGCCGATGTGGCTGAGCTGGCCGAGATCAGCGCCCGCAACGCCGTTTCCCGTGCCGATGAGTTCAATGCCGCCTACCTGCTCAACGACAACTGGAATTACACAGACCAGGCGCAGAACGAGAGCCGCAAGCCTTTTCTTACGCACTTCTACCGCAACAAAACAGACCTGTACCATGTGGACACGGAGGACTTTGTGCTGCGCGTGAACCCGGTCATCCATTTTGAGGTGGGGCTGGACAATGAGTCGGACGGGGTGCGCTATGTGAACACGCGCGGCGTGCAGCTGGAGGGGCAGATAGACGAGCGCTTTGGCTTTTATGCCTTTGTGGGCGAGAACCAGGCGCGCTACCCGGAGTATGTGAACCGCCGCATCCGCCGCGATGGCGTGGTGCCGCACGAGGGTTTCTGGAAAGACTTTAAGAACGACGGTGCCGATTACATTACCGCCCGCGGTTACCTGAACTACGCCCTGAGCAAGCACGTGGAGGTACAGCTGGGCCACGACCGCCACTTCATCGGCGACGGCTACCGCTCCATCATTTACTCCGACTACGCGCCGCCGGCTTTCTTCCTCAAGCTCAACACCAAAGTATGGAAGCTGCACTACATGAACCTCTTCCAGGAGCTGATCCCGGTGTTTAACCGCAAGGATGAGCTGTACCCTAAGAAGTACATGGCACTGCACCGCCTGGGCGTAAACGTGACCGACAACTTTAACTTCGGCCTGTTTGAGCAGATCATTTTTGCACGGGGCAAGGGCCGCTTTGAGCTGCAGTACCTGAACCCAGTTATCTTCTACCGCAGCGTGGAACACGGCCTGGGCAGCCCGGACAACGCCATGCTGGGTGGCGATTTCCGCTGGAACATCCGGAACCGGGTGCAGCTTTACGGCCAGGTGCTGCTAGATGAGTTTATCCTGGACATGGTGAAGGATAGCAACGGCTGGTGGGGCAACAAGTTTGCCGGCCAGATCGGGGCGAAGTACATCGATGCCTTTGGCGTAAGCAACCTGGACCTGCAGGGCGAGGTGAATGCCATTCGGCCTTATACTTACCAGTACGAGGACGAGTTCTCAAACTTCCAGCACTACCGCCAGCCGCTGGCGCACCCAATCGGGGCAAACCTGATGGAGCTGGTGGGCATCGTACGGTACCAGCCTATCCCGCGCCTGAACCTGACGGCTAAAGCCATTGCCACGCAGTATGGCCAGGACATCGTAACAGCCACGGACACCCTGAACTACGGCAACAACGTGCTCCTCTCCTACCTCGACAGGGTATCCACCTACGGCAACGAGATCGGGCAAGGCGTAAAAACCAACCAGGTGCACCTCGACCTGACGGCCACTTTCCAGCTGCGCCACAACGTTTTCCTGGACCTGAAGCAGATTGTGCGCCGCGTGCAGGCCGAGGGCGAGGCCCCGGACTATAACACGTCCCTCACGACGTTTGCCTTCCGCTGGAACATCCCGCAAAGGCTGCACGAGTTTTAACCTCCTCCCGCCCCCTCCTAAAAACAGGAGGGGGTTATTTTTTATACTTCACCTGCTATACTTCTCCAGCTGCCAACTTTCAAGTCACGGCAGCTCTATCTCTATTCATACATACTTAAGCTGGTGAAAGGTAGAAGGGAAACTTTCTACCTTTTTACTTTTCTACCTTTCTACCTTTTATTAAGTATCTTTGCGGCGGCTTAGGGGCTTGCGCTTTAACAGCCATAGTATAAACATTTTAAACCTTGATACGTGGCTGCGGCAGTGCGGCCATACTTGTTGCCGGCGCGCTGAAAGGCTCGTGCAGAAGAGGTAGCCGGCAACCCGACATACCATGAAGACTTACCTTCGCATACTTCAGTTTGCCAAGCCTTATAGCAGGTTTGTGCCGCTTTACTCACTTTATACTTTCCTGGGCATCATTTTCGGCCTGTTCAACTTCACGCTCCTTATCCCGCTGCTAGATGTGTTGTTTGGTAAGGTAGGTCAAGAAAAAGTTATGGAGATGGTAGCCAACAAACCTGAATTTGCTCTAAACCTGGAGTTCTTCAAAGACTTTTTCTACTACCATTTTGGTCATGTTATTCTTGACCAAGGGCGTGAGGGGGCGTTGCTGTTCGTCTGCATCATCATTATCATCTCGGTGTTTCTGGCGAATCTGTTCCGCTACCTGGCTTTCCGGATTGTGGGGGCGCTGCGGGCGCACGTGGTACGCAACATGCGCCACGCCATTTACAAACGTGTAACAGAGCTGCACCTGGGTTACTTCAGCAACGAGCGCAAAGGCGACCTGATGACGCGCCTGACCGTGGACATACAGGAAGTGGAAAGCTCGGTGGTGAGCACTCTGACGGTGGTGATCCGGGAGCCGATCTCTATCATCGCCTTCTTCATACTTCTGTTCAACATGTCAGTGGAGCTGACGCTATTCTCGCTCATACTTCTGCCGCTGTCCGGGGGTATTATTGCCGGCATCTCCAAACGCCTGAAGCGCAAGGCCAAGGAAGGGCAGAACTCCCTCAGCTTTATACTTACTATTATTGATGAAACGCTGAGCGGCATGCGCGTGGTAAAAGCCTTTAACGCAGAGCCTTTTATACTTAGCAAGTTCCACGACCAAAACGACCGTTACGCCCGCATCCAGCGCTCCATTGCCAACAAACGCGACCTGGCCTCCCCGCTGTCGGAGTTTCTGGGGGTATCGGTGGTGGCGGGGCTGCTGCTGTATGGCGGCACGCTGGTACTCAACCAGGAGTCTAACCTAACAGCCAGTGAGTTTATCACCTACATCATCCTTTTCTCGCAGGTGCTGGTGCCGGCCAAGGCCATGTCGGCGGCGTTTAGCAACATACAGCGCGGCCTGGTGTCCGGCAACCGGGTGCTGCAGGTGATCGACACCAAGCCGCAGATCGTGAACAAGCCCAACGCCAAGGTGCTGCCCGCTTTCAGAGAGGAGATCGAGTTTAGGGAGGTGGCCTTTGCCTACGGCGATAAACCGGTGCTGCAGCACATTAACTTCCACATCCAGAAAGGCAAGACGGTGGCTTTGGTGGGCCCTTCAGGTGGCGGCAAGTCCACGCTGGCAGACCTGCTGCCGCGCTTCTACGACCCAACCAGCGGCGCCATACTCATCGACGGCCACGACATCCGCGACTATACCATGGAGTCGGTGCGGGCGCAGATGGGCGTGGTAACGCAGGAGTCCATCCTGTTCAACGACACCATCTTCAACAACATCGCCTTTAACAAGACCGATGCCACCGAGGAGGAAGTGATTGCCGCCGCCAAAATTGCTAATGCGCACGAGTTCATCATCAACGCCGAGAACGGCTACCAGACCATGATCGGCGACCGCGGCGGCAAACTGTCGGGCGGGCAGCGCCAGCGCTTAAGCATAGCCCGGGCCATCCTGCAGAACCCGCCCATCCTTATTCTGGACGAAGCCACCTCGGCGCTGGACACAGAATCGGAGAAGTTGGTGCAGGAAGCGCTGACAAATTTGATGAAGAACCGCACCTCCATTGTTATAGCGCATAGGTTAAGTACCATTCAGCATGCCGATGAGATACTGGTGCTGCAGCATGGCAAAATTGTGGAAAAAGGCACGCACGAAGAACTGCTGGAACACGCCGGTTTGTATGCCAAACTAACGCAAATGCAGCTGACGGTTTAGGATTAATTTGCACTCCGAAAATACTGGCACAGCCTAAATAGCAAATTTAGAAGTACATAGTATTTGCAAATAATAATTTTTTGTTAATTTTAGCGAAACAGTTGTTGTACCCAAATCGCTAAAAAGCATGAAAGCTTGTAAAGCACTACTCGATGTACTTGTGTTTGGCTATATCATTTTCACAGTACTGCTCCTGGCAGGGGCCATAGACGAAAATACTATTTTGGATACGAACGCCCAGGACGAGGTGCTGACGCTTTACCGCGCGCTGGTAGCCACGGGTGGCGTGGTGATGCTGGCCCGCGTGTTGATGAGCAGCATCTACGTGGCTGACTTACAGCATGAAAAGTACCGGGCCGAACTAAAAATCAACAACCTGAAGGCTACCCTTTACGAAAAGCGCCAGGCGTTCAGGAGCAACAACTATAAAGAAACCTACGCCGAAGAACAACAGGCCGAGGTTGCTTAAAAACTTACATGACATCTAACACCATACTTGCAGAACTAACGCAGGCACAGGAAGTGCTCGCAGCGTTTCTGTCTGATGCGGAAAATATCGCCGCCATAGAAAAAGCCGCCGACACCATGGCCGCATCCATCAAGAGCGGCGGTAAAATACTGAGCTGCGGCAACGGCGGCTCCATGTGCGACGCCATGCACTTTGCCGAAGAGCTTACCGGCCGCTACCGCGACAACCGTAAAGCCATCCCGGCCATCTCCATCTCCGACGCCAGCCACATGAGCTGCGTGGGCAACGATTACGGCTACGAGTATGTTTTCTCGCGCTACCTGGAGGCCCTGGGCAACCAAGGCGATGTGCTGCTGGCCATCAGCACCAGCGGCAACTCGGGTAACGTGCTGAAAGCCGCCGAAACAGCCAAAGCCAAGGGCATGAAAGTAGTAGGCCTTACGGGCAAGGATGGCGGCAAACTGGCCCCGCTCTGCGACGTGGAGGTGCGCGTGCCCCACTTCGGCTACGCTGACCGCGTGCAGGAAATCCACATCAAGATAATCCACATATTTATACTGCTGCTGGAGCAGAAGCTGGTATAAGTATAGCTTAAAGTATAATGTATGATCCGGGCGGGAGGGCAAGTCTCTCTTGCCCGGATTTTCGTTTTTCAGGCAGCAGCGTATATTTATGGTATGATGCACGTAAATAATAAACGCCGGTTGCGCTTTACCCGCACCGTGTATGGATGGGTTAAGCGCAACTGGGTTCTTAAATAAAATTTATACTTCTCCGGATGAAGCACACGCTGTACGTTATACTTTGCCTCGCCCTGCTCTCCTGCCAAAACCAGGAAAACCAAAACGAGCAGACCACTCCTGTCACCACACCAGCACCGGACACCGCCGCTGCGGTTGCCCAACCCGCTCCCCCTCCCACGCCAGACCCTGCCTACCTGATCAAGCCGGGAGAAAGTATAGGTAAGATAGAACTGGGCATGCCCGGCACCAATCTGGCCAAAATACTCGGCGAGCCCGACAGCACGGATGCCGCCATGGGCAAGGCGCTGCTGTTCTGGGTAGATGGGCAAGAGTACGTGGCGCTTTACACCGTGGCAGATTTCGGGGGGAAGGATGAGCGGCCCAAAGTGCAGCAGGTGCAGGTAACCTCCCCGGCGTTTAAGACAGCAGACGGCATAGGCACAGGCAAGGCGCTGCCAGAAATACGCCGCACGTATAGCGGGTTGCAGCCACTGGCATACTACCAAAACGCGCAGCAGCAACAAGTATACATTTTTGATGACCGGCAGCAGGGCATCGCGTTTGAGGTGACGTTGCCGGACAGCACCTGCACCGCCATCACCATCCACCCCAAAGGCGAAAGCATGACCGACGCGTACCTGCCCCTGCACCCCGATATGACGCGGATTGGCAGACAATAGTACCTATCAGGCTTAAATTATACTATTAGGGTATAAACAGGAATCAATTGGCGGCCGCGGGTGTTCCGCATCAAAAATACTCATACTCCTATACTTCTTACCTGGAAGGAAACATGCTTATTAAGACGTTTGGCAGCGCCGTGCAGGGCGTGCATGCCTACACCATTACCGTAGAGGTTAGCGTTAGCGCCGGCACAAAGTATTTTATGGTCGGCTTGCCGGACAACGCCGTGAAGGAAAGCGAGCAGCGCATAGAGTCTGCCCTGAAGCAGTACGGCTACAAAATCCCGCGGCAGAAGATCGTGATCAACCTGGCCCCCGCCGATATCCGCAAAGAAGGCTCCTCTTACGACCTCACCATTGCCATGGGCATCCTGGCGGCCTCCGGCCAAATCTCCGATAGTAAGGTCTCGCAGTACATGATCATGGGCGAGCTTTCGCTGGATGGTTCGCTGCGGCCGATAAAGGGCGTTTTGCCCATTGCCATACAGGCCCGCAAAGAAGGTTTTAAAGGATTTATACTTCCGGCACAGAACGCGCAGGAGGCCGCCATCGTGAATAACCTGGAGGTGATCGGGGTGAACAACATTCTGGAGGCGATTGAGTTTTTAGACGGGGCCCGTGAGATTGAGCCGCTGGTGATAAACACCCGCGAGCTTTTCGGCAACACCGCCGACCAGTACGCCGCCGACTTCTCGGATGTGCAGGGGCAGGAGAACATCAAACGCGCCCTGGAGATTGCCGCCGCCGGCGGCCATAACCTCATCATGATCGGCCCGCCGGGTGCCGGCAAGACCATGCTGGCCAAGCGGCTACCGTCTATCCTGCCGCCCCTCTCGATGCACGAGGCGCTGGAGACAACCAAAATACACTCTGTGGCCGGCAAACTGGGCGAAGCGGCCTCACTGATGACGACGCGCCCGTACCGCTCGCCGCACCATACTATTTCGGATGTGGCGCTGGTGGGTGGCGGAGGCGTGCCGCAGCCCGGCGAGATCTCGCTGTCGCATAACGGGGTGCTGTTTCTGGATGAGCTGCCGGAGTTTAAGCGCACGGTGCTGGAGGTGATGCGCCAGCCGCTGGAGGAGCGCCGCGTCACCATCTCCCGCGCCAAGACCACGATTGATTTTCCGGCCAACTTTATGCTGGTGGCCAGCATGAACCCGTGCCCGTGCGGCTACTACAATCACCCTGAGAAAGAATGCGTATGCGGCCCCGGCGTGGTGCAAAGATACTTAAATAAAGTAAGCGGCCCGCTGCTGGACCGCATCGACCTGCACGTGGAGGTAACGCCGGTAACGTTTGACGAGATGACCGCCACGCGCAAGGCCGAAGACAGTGCCTCGGTGCGCGAGCGTGTGATGCAGGCGCGGGAAGTGCAGACAGAGCGGTTCAAGGACATGCCGCAGATTCACTCCAATGCCATGATGCCCTCCCAGATGGTGAAGGAAGTATGCCAGATAAACGAGGCAGGCCGGGCGCTGCTGAAAACCGCCATGGAGCGCCTTGGCCTCTCGGCCCGCGCCTACGACCGCATCCTGAAAGTGAGCCGCACCATTGCCGACCTGGCCGGAAGCGATGAAATTAAAATTGAGCATTTGGCAGAAGCCATCCAGTACCGCAGCCTGGACAGAGAGGGTTGGGCCGGCTAATTTACACTATACAATATCCTATAAAACAGATCATTACCCTCAGCGGCAGCCATACCTGGCTGCCGCTCTTTTTTTGCCTTTTTTGTAAGTGGCCCTCCCTAAATTGTTCTTTTGCATCGCCAAGATTGTGCTATGGTACCATACTTTTCCTAAAACCGTGCGTAATAGCATACAACTAACAAGCAAAGTAGGCTTGTATGACGTGGGTTGTATTATTCCCCTTAAACTTGACTAGACTATGAAAAAGCTTTTTTTACTTTTCGCATTTACGCTGGCAACTATTTTTGCCGCACAAGCGCAGGCACAGATCGGCATCCGTGCCGGCGTTAACTACTCGGGCCTTACCGGCGACGAGATGGACGCCACGGACAGGCTGTTCCGCTTTCATGCGGGTTTAACCTCCAAGTTCTTCCTCTCCTCGGATGAGTTCTTCGCGCTGCAGCCAGAGATCCTTTTCTCGCAGAAAGGCGGGGAGTCTAAGGACGATAACTACAAGCTGAAGGTAAGCTACATTGACGTGCCGGTGCTGGCGCACATAAACGCAGGCCCGATTTACTTTGAGGCTGGCCCACAGGTGTCGTTCCGGGTGGCAGGCGAGACAGAGGTAGGCAACACTACCTATGATGACGACATTGACCAGTTTAAGCGCACCAGCCTTGGCTACGCAGCAGGAGTTGGCCTGGCCGCCACTACGCTCGGCCTAAACGTGGGCGTGCGCTACAACGGCGACATCTCCCAGCTAAACGATAACGACCATGCCCCTGAGTTTAGGAACAGCGTGTTTATGCTGACGCTGGCTTACATGCTCTCAGGCCGCTAGGCCATGCCGTTAGTACAAAACTGAACTATGGAAAACTAAAATCCGGCTTAACCGCCGGATTTTTTATATCTCATTATCAAACATTTCCATTAAAAAACAATAGATACAACCAATCTATATAGCCTTAAGCTATGTTTTGGCCCACTTGTTGTAAGCTGTAGCATTACATACATGTGGGCGCACTGCCAAGGGTAAAAGTTTATACTATATGACCCAAAGACTTGCGCCAGTTTTATGGCTTTACGTAAACCTCAACAACCAAAACCCTGTATGCTGCACGTTAGATGCGCGTACCATTTAATTTGAACAACCATGAAGAAGCTAATTTTATCAATTGCCATTGCACTGGCAGGTTTTAGCGCTGCCCAGGCTCAGTCCGGAGTAGGCATCAGAGCCGGCGGTAATTTCTCCAACCTTTCCGGCGACCTGAAAGAGGAGTCTAAGTACGAAAACAAGGTCGGCTTCCACGCCGGACTTACTTACAACATACCTGTAGTGGGTAATTTCTTCTCCATTCAGCCGGAGCTGCTGTACTCCAACAAGGGCTTTAAGTATGAAGACACCGAGTTTACCGTTCCGGTTACAAACGATGTGTTCCGCCGAGAGGGCAACATGAACTATAACTACCTGGAGCTGCCTGTGCTGGCACGCATCAAGGCCGGCCCGATTTATTTCGAAGCCGGTCCGCAGGCCTCTTACCTCCTGAGCGTGAACAACAACATCAAAGAGTACCTGAACAACGAGCGCCAGAACTCGGCCACCACCGAGATCGACAAAAGCGACATGAAGGACTTTGAGTTTGGCTATGCCGCCGGCGTGGGTATTACAAGCGGCATGCTAAGTATAGGCGTGCGCTACAACGGCAGCATCACTGACTTTATGGATAAGTCCTCTACAGATTATTTCGATGATGAAAACTTTAGAGACGCGCGCCACTCCACCATCATGCTTTCGCTGGGCCTGAACTTCTCAGCCGGACAATAATTTTCTTTTCCTGTAATACGGAGCCCGTTCTGCCTATTGGTGGGGCGGGCTTTATACTTTTATACTTTCGGCTAAAACAAAACAGCCCGGCTATGTTGGTAGCCGGGCTGTTTATACTTTATACTTTGGCTGATGCCTACTTCTTCAGCTCTGCAAAGTATTTGTAGAACTGCGGTATCGTTTCGATGCCTTTCATGTAGTTAAACAGGCCATAATGCTCATTCGGCGAGTGGATGGCGTCTGAGTCCAGGCCAAAGCCCATCAGCACAGAGTCCAGTCCGAGCTCCGACTTGAACATGGCCACGATCGGGATAGAGCCACCGCTGCGCACCGGTATCGGCTTCACGCCGAAGGTTTCCTCGTAGGCCTTCGAGGCGGCCTGGTAAGCAGGCGAATCGGTTGGCGTTACCACCGGCTCACCGCCATGGTGCGGCTTCACCTCTACCTTCACACTCTTCGGCGCTATGCTCTCAAAGTGCTTCTTAAACTTCTCGGTGATCTCCTCCGAGCTTTGGTTGGGCACCAGGCGCATCGAGATCTTGGCGTAGGCCTTGGAAGGGATCACTGTTTTGGCACCCTCGCCGGTATAGCCGCCCCATATGCCGTTCACGTCCAGCGTCGGGCGGATGGAGTTGCGCTCCATGGTTACGTAGCCTGCCTCGCCGTGCACGTCGCCTAAGCCAATGGATTTTTTATACTTCTCCAGGTCAAATGGGGCACGGGCCATCTCAGCGCGCTCCTCCTGGCTCAGCTCCTCCACATTGTCGTAGAAGCCCGGGATGGTGATGTGGTTGTTCTCGTCGTGCATGGAGGCGATCATCTGGCACAGGATGTTGATCGGGTTGGCCACAGCGCCGCCGTACAGGCCGGAGTGCAGGTCGCGGTTCGGGCCCGTTACCTCTACCTCCACATAGCTCAGGCCACGCAGGCCGGTGGTAATAGATGGCGTGTCGTTGCCCAGCATGCCGGTGTCCGAGATCAGGATCACGTCGCCGGTGAGGCGGTCTTTGTTCTCGCGCACAAAGGTAGCCAGGTTCACGGACCCTACTTCCTCCTCCCCCTCAATCATAAACTTCACGTTGCAGGCCAACGTACCGGTTTTCACCATTGTCTCAAAAGCCTTTACGTGCATGTACATCTGGCCTTTGTCGTCGCAGGCGCCGCGGGCATATATGTTGCCGTCTTTAATCACAGGCTCGAAAGGAGGCGAGTTCCACAGCTCATACGGGTCGGCGGGCTGCACATCGTAGTGGCCGTACACCAGCACCGTCGGCAGGCTCGGGTCCACCATCTTCTCGCCGTACACCACCGGGTTGCCTGCCGTCTCCACCAGCTCCACGTTATCGGCACCGGCCTCCAGCAGGCGCTCTTTCAGGAACTCGGCGTTGCGCATCACATCACCCTTAAACTTAGGGTCGGCGCTTACAGAAGGGATGCGCAGCATGTCGAGCAGCTCGTTTACAAAGCGGTCTTTGTTGTCGTTGATATATTGGTTGATCATAGTTTATAGTATAGCACTGGTTCGACTTAAAGTTACAAAAAAAAGCCACCCTTGCTGTGCAGGATGGCTCTTCTCATATTTTTTATACTTTGCTGTACTTATCGTTTGCGGCCCAGCTTTATGTTGGCCTTGCTTTCCTCGCCGGCAATCAGGCGGTTAATGTTCTTGCGGTGCGTGAGCACCACCACCGCGAAAAGTATAAACCCGAAAATGATGAGGATCGGGTTTTCGGGGTGGAAACGCGGCACCAACAGCAACAGCATCGGAAAGGCCAGCGCCGCGATCATAGAGCCCAGCGAAACATACTTGGACGTGAACAGCACCACCACAAAAATGGCAATGCACATCAGGGCCACCACCGGCTCAATGGCAAGCATCATGCCCAGCAGCGTAGCCACGCCTTTGCCGCCCTTAAAGTTCTCGTATACCGGGAAAATATGCCCCAGTACGCCAATAGCTCCGTAAATCAGTTGGAAAACGATCAGCTGCTCGGGCTCAATAGCATTGAAGATCACTAAGAAACCTGCCAGCGAGGTGGCCGTCCAGCCTTTAAAGATATCGAGCAGCATTACCACTGTACCCGGCTTCTTGCCCAGCACCCGAAAGGTGTTGGTGGCACCGGAGTTGCCGCTGCCATGCTGCCGAATGTCAATGCCATAGTATGCCTTTCCTATCCAAACGGCGGAGCAAATAGAGCCGATCAGATAAGCCACTACGGCAAATACAGCTATAAGCAAAATATTCATACTTGTATGGTTTTAACCGGGAGTGTTCCTTCCGCAAGCTCATCCCAAATGCCGACCGGCACCCGTTTTGAGAAGCGAAAACGAGCCCAAATATAGCTAATTCTTAATTCACAGCATAGTGTTTGGGCGCTCCTTTAACCTATACGCACTGTTTAGGGTTCCTGGTTATCTCAGTATATATCGGATTCCTCTTCTTCGTTTTTCTTCTTCTTACGCTTACGCTCCTTTTTGCCGCCGTCTTCGTCAGAAATGAAGTCGAAGTTGCCGGTCGGCTCGTTCACCACCTGCTCGGTTGCGGCCTGAAAGCCTTGCTTGCCGCCCAGGTAGGTATTCTGGAAATAGTTCAGGAACTCGTTCTTCTCGATCGGGGCTGCCTCGTAGATGCCAAAGCTGCCGCCGGAGCCGCGCCCGCCTTTAGACTTGGAGCGCACTTCTTTGTTAAACTTATCATCCGAAGAGGTAAGGCTGAGGCCATTCTGAAAGAAGCTGTAGTAGTACCAGGTATACGGGTCGGCCTGCAGGTACAGGTTTACCACCGGTTCGCCGTTCATGTCCTGCTTCAGCTCCAGGTAACCGTCCATTACCGAGTTGATGTCTTCTTTCATACTGCTGGCCAAACTCAGGCCGCCCACACTGTACCAGGCTTTCTGCTCGTTAGACCAGCGCAGGTCCACGTTGTTCAGCACCAGGCTTCGCTGCAGCTTTTTAGACAGCTCCGGAAGCGGCACATGCTCTACGGCAACCATTTCTTTGTACCTGCGCACTTCGCGGTCTCCGATAAACTCACCCAGTTTGTAAAGCATGCTCTCATCTGAGTTGTTTATCCCCGACACGCCCACGGCGTTACCCCGCAGGTTGCCGGCCATCGCCTCTAGCGCTTTCGTTGGCATGTCCATATCCAGTACCAGAAACGTGTTGAGCTTGTACCTGCTGCTGTCCACATTGGCGTCGCCGCTGCCCGATGCCTCCACCGCAAAGCCCTTCACGGGCTTTACCAGGTTCAGCTTTCCTTCAAAATGGATGGTGTTGGAGGCCTCGTTGTAGCGCAGCACGTTTCCTTCGTAGGCATCACCGTAGGCACGCTCTTCGCGGCCCATCTTAAATTCGCCGCTCTCTTTGTCGTAAGACAACAGGCCATCCACCGTAAACAAGTCCAGGTCTTCCTCCGCCTGCTTCCGCGACACGAAAGTGTTGTACAGCTTACCGGATCCGGTAGACACGTGCAAGCCCGTGTGCAGCGGCGAACCGTCCGCGGCTTTGGGCTTCAGGATCGGGATGCGCACATTGTTCGGGTCAAGCGTGTCTTTCTTGTAAGGGAACCAGTCTGAGTCGGCCGGGTTGCCGGTAAAGTTAAGCTTCACCTCCCCGTCAAAGTCCATGGTAGCCAGCGGTGCCTGCATCATCACCTTGCCGCGGTAAAGTATGCGCGGGAAGATGTAAAATGGCGTTGCTTCCTCCATGTTGGCTGTGGCAAAAGTATAGACCGGCTTCTTTTTTTCCTGCGGATTGCCATACACAAAGTCTGCAAAGCGCAGCTGGAAAGAGTCGCCGGCGGCATTGTAGTAGTCATGCACGGCATCGCCTTTAAACGCCAGCCGGGATTCGACCTCGATGTTGCCGTTGTAGAGCTTGTGGTACTGCTGCACAGAGTCGGCCAGGATGGTGGCATTGCGCAGGGTGCGCATGCTGGCTCCCGCCATAATAGCCACATTCCCGCTGTCTGGCACTATGTACGTATCGGCCACGGCAATGTGCGGCACCCCGGTTGCGTGCAGGGTGTTGTCCTGCAGGCTAAACTCGCCTCCCTCTGCCATAAACTTCAGGCCTTCCTGCTCCGGGCTCATGGAGTAGAACCAGTTCTTGCCGCCGTTTTTGTCGGCTTGCAGGCTTACCTTTTTCTGGTTCATGTCCCAGCGGGCGCTGCTCATGGATGTTTTGTACTGCGTTTTCGGGAACTCCATACTTGCCGCGCCTGTCTGCTCCGCCTCAAAGTCTACCAGGCCGGTGGTCATGTCGTAAGTAAAGGCCACGTCCTGCGCTTTTACCGCCGGGGTTCCCTCCACATCCGACTTCACAAGCATCTGGGCGTTGTTTCCGCTAAAGCTGCGCTGCCCAAACCGGAACTTCGGGGAAGTTACATTGGCCACCTCGTTATCCAGCACACCACTGCCATATAAACCTCCCGGCGAGAGCTTGGCCACACCTTTCAACGTATAGCCTTCTTTGTATACTTTCATCGGCTCCTCGGTGGTTTGCAAGTACATGGTGTCGGCCTGCGGCTGCCAGTTCATGTTAAAATTCTTGAGCGAGGCTACCGGGTAGGCGGTTCCGCCCACGGTGGATTCTGCGATGGTTACTTCGGTTCCTCCTTTGGCCACAGCACCGTTTTTGTAGAACGTATACTCCGGCGCCTGCAGCGTAGCCGACAGGTAGGTTATCTTTCCTTTGCTTTGGATGCCCGCAGAACTCATCATAATAGTATCGTGAACCATACCTTTGCCTCCGTAAGCAGGCAAGCCATTGGCAGGCGGCTGGTAGTAGAAGCCCAGGGTCTCATCAGGCATCATCTGCAGCTTTGCCTTTATAGGTGGGAAAATACCGCCTGAGTTAAAGGTGCCGTCAAAAGACACCACCTGCTTGCCTGAGCTCAGGCTGTCGAGCTTAAACGGCGGCATATCGAAGTATACGGTGCTGTCGTAAGCCCCACCCGCCACATCCGGACGGGCAAAGGCCATCTGCGCACCGGCCACGGCATCGAATTTAGGGTACTCGGCCAGGTACTTCTCCCCTGATTTATTGTTGGGCTTGTTGATGTAAAGCTTGCCCGACAAGTTGCCACCTTTGTTGCTCGTAAGCAACTGCTCCGAGCCTTTGTTCTGCCGGCCCCTGCGCCCCCCCGACACCAGCGCAATGGTATCCAGCTTGGCCAGGTCGATGGCAAACTCATCGTAGTTAAACCTGAACTCTGTGCCGCGCAGGGCTAGGCGGCTGGCGTATACTTGCCCGTCAAACTCAATGTCGCGGTTTTTCAGGATGTGCACCTCCTCGCGGCGCGGCAGGATGTATACGCTGGAAGTATCGTTGTTAAACGTGATGCGGTTTACACCGCGCACCGTCAGCTTGTTATCGTCCAGGTTTAGCGTGGCGTTGCGGCCAGACGGCACCACTGATTTAATGACGATGTGGTCGTAATCGTTTTGGTCGCGGGAGGCGCCCACGTAGTGCCAGGCTTTGTTCTTGAGTTGGATGTACCCGGAGGCAGGGTCATAGTCCAGGTAGCTTTGGTACGACATAGCCTCGGCGGCCTCCCGGATGGCTTTCTCGTTAAGGCGGGTGGCACGGGCCACGTCTGCGGCATAAAACGAGCTGGACTTCGCCTTGGCGGCATACCCAATCAGCACCTGCAGCGGGTGGAACGGCGCAATGCCCACCAACTGCTGGTAGCGCACGTTAGAATAATAGTCCGTGGACTCCAGCTGCACCGGAATCAGGGTCTTGGTATTGAGGATGGAGAACTCAATCTCCGGCTGGTTCAGGTTCCAGTGTATCCGCTCTGCGGTAATTTCCAGGTTATGGTAAGAGTCGTAGAACGGGGTGCGGGCATACGGCCCTTTATCCTTGGTCAGAGTCAGGTTTTGGTTCGTGCGGGCGTAGCGCAGCTGCATGGCCGGGTGCGTCAGCGAGTCCTGCCCCTGGTATATGGCTACCGTAGCGCGGTTTGCCAGCACCAGCGAGTCCTCAAAAGTATAGTTGCGGGCCATGGTACGGAACCGGCGCTTGCCCTGGTGCGACACCACCAGCTGCGACAGGCTGCCATCCAGCGGGCGGCTGCCAATAACGTTACCTGTCAGCGAGAAGCCACCAGTGTAGGCCATGTCGGCGCCCAGGTTGTTGAGGCGGGCATCGCTGGTAAAAGAGGTAAATTTAGGGTAAGGGTAATTGCCGTTTTTGCGCTTGCTGCTCATCCACTCCAAGGCACCGTCTACGGGCGCAGCCAGCACGGCCGGATACGACACTTTCACGTCCGGCGCCTTGAACCCGGCAAAGCTCGTGCTGAAGCTATACTTGTTAAGCTCAGCCTTTGCCGGCTCCCCCTTCACTTCCCAGTTAAAGTTGCCGCCTTCGCCCACTAACAGGTTCTGCGTCAGCATCAGCTGCCCGGAGGTGCTTTGGATGGCTGCCGAGTCCCAGGGGGTCACGAACACTAAGGCCACGTTTTCCAGCTTCAGCACCGGACCGGAGACCTTGGGCATGGCAGGTATAAACTGCCGCTTCAGGCTCTCCTTGCGCTTCTGCTCGTTCTTCTGCTTATCTTCTTTTTTAGGTTGCGGAGCAATGGTTCCCCAGCCGTCGTCTACCCAAGCCTCGTCTGTCGTCTCGGTGCTGCTTTCCTGCTCGCCCCAGGCTCCTCCGCCCCAGGCATCTTCCGCTGGCTCCTCTGCTGCTTTGCTGGCGCCTTCATAGGCAAAGCTGTAGCTGCCTCCGTTGGCACGCAGGCTATAGTAAGCGTTCCGGAACAGCTGGTTCTGCTGCATAAACAAACTCGTAGTCCGCAGAAACTGCTCCAGGCTTTTGGTATCCTCCTGCTTCACCGTTTTGGCCGTCACCTCCAACAGGTTGTCCAGCTTAGCGCCTGCCAGGCTCTGCTTTTTAACGCCTGCCGTGAGGGTGGTAAAGAAATCCACGAAGTGCGGGCTGGTGCGCATGCGCTTGCGGTACATGTTTTGGGCAATGTCCACGACTTCCTTCTGCTGCCGGGCAGTAAGTTTTCCGCTGTTCCATACTTCTTCCAGGTCGGCAGAGAGCGCTTCGGCATTCTCCGCCTTGCCATTCAGCAGCATGGCCTTCGCGTCTTCCAAAAACTTCTCAGGCTCACCAGAAAGCTTGGTCTGCTGCGCCTGCACCGTTAGAACCGATAAAAAAAAGAGAAGGGGTAAAAGTTGTTTCATAAAAGGTGGCAGTTGGATGATTGGATAATATACTTTTATGCTTTACTGCGCCCTGAAAACGGCCGAAACCCAGTTGTTCTTCACCCGGTGCGACACGTACGTCAGGCCCAGTTCCTCGCAGCGCTGCTGTATCATGGGCAGGTCCTCGGTATAGAAGCCGCTTAGCAGCAGCCAGCCCTGCGGTTTCAGCACAGCCCTGTAAGCGGGCATGTCTTCTAAAAGAACGTTTCGGTTGATGTTGGCTAGTATAACATCGAAAGGTTTTTCTCCCGTAATTGTCTCAGCGCCACCGAGTCGAACGTCTATACTGGCGTATCCGTTCAGCTCAGCGTTCTCGCGGGCGTTCTCTACGGTCCAGTCCTCAATCTCCACCGCCACGATCTCCGATGCCCCCAACTCGCCGGCCATGATGGCCAGAATGCCGGTGCCGCAGCCCATGTCCAGCACGCGCTTGCCCTGGTGGTCCAGCGTCAGCTGGTTCTCGATCATGAGCGTAGTGGTTTCGTGGTGGCCCGTGCCAAACGACATCTTCGGGTTGATGACGACGTTATACTTGGCATTTTCAGGCTTTTCATGGAAAGAGGCACGCACAGACACCTCGCCGCCGATAAACAGCGGCTCGAAGTTGCGCTCCCACTCCTCGTTCCAGTTCTGGCGCTCGATTTTCTGCACCGTATACTCCACCTGCACAAAGTCGGCGTAGCGGGCAAACAGCTCCTCCAGCTCCTGCTGGCTATACTTGTCTTCTTCGATGTAGGCGCTAAAGCCGTCTTCCGTCTCTACAAAGGCGTCAAAACCCAGCTCTCCCAGCTCGGCTGTCAGTATGTCCGCAAAGTCTGCGTCTACTTTTAAGGTTACTTCTATAAAATCCATGGTAAAAATTATTCTCGGCAAGTGGCAAAAGCGCGCGCATCGGTAAAATGCACGGTAAAATCGGCTTAGTAGCGCTGGTCCGTCACATACAGCACATGGTCGGCAAAGGCTTTGTTCGGCGTCAGGTACCAAACGGCAGGCGCGTCGGCAAACAGCTTGTTGCTCTCGCGGTACACTACCATATCGGCAAAGGCCTCCTCCTCGCCCAGGTATACTACCCGCGAGGCAGTTGTCTTGTACACGGGGTTACGCTCCAGGTAAACAGACCCGTATACCTGGCAGTGGTTGCGCGCTACTTCTGCAGCAGGAGCAGCGTGCTCGTACGGCAACAGCAACATCCAAAGTATAAACAGCGCCTGCATCATATTAATTTGTTAAAATATAGGCAAGATACAAAAAAAGGTCGCCAATCCAGCAGACCAGCGACCTCTTTAACAATTTCTTATTGTATTTTAGATGGATTTGATCACATCCGTAAAATCTCTTGATTTCAGGGAGGCTCCTCCGATCAAACCTCCGTCCACGTCGGCCTGCGAGAACAGCTCCTGCGCGTTTTTCGGGTTGCAGCTGCCGCCGTACAGGATGCTGCAGTTGTAGGCTGCCTCGGCATCGAACATACGGGACAGCTGTTCGCGGATGTACTCGTGCATTTCCTGCGCCTGCTGGCTGCTGGCGGTGCGGCCCGTGCCAATTGCCCAGATCGGCTCATAGGCGATCACCACCTGGTCGAACTCCTCGTTGCTCAGGTAAGAGAGGCTGTCGTGCAGCTGCTTGCCCACATACTCAAAGTGGCGGTCGGCATCGCGCTCCTCCAGTGGCTCGCCGCAGCAGAAGATAGGCTTCATGCCGTGGGCAATGGTGGCTTTCATTTTCTGGTACAGCGTCTGGGCATCTTCGTGGTGGTAAAGGCGGCGCTCGCTGTGCCCGATGATCACGTACTCCACGCCAACAGACTTCAGCATGGCAGCCGACACCTCGCCGGTGTAGGCACCGCTCTCGTGCTCGCTCACGTTCTGCGCGGCCAGGTGCATTTTATCATTGCCCTGCACCAGTTTGCCCACGCTTTGCAGGAACGGGAACGGCGGCGCCACCACCACGGCCACCTCGCCACTCACCTCGTCCTTCACCATATTATCAATCTCCGATACCAGCGACAGCGCCTCCTCGGCGGTTTTATTCATTTTCCAGTTGCCTGCGACAATTTTCTTTCTCATGTTTTATACTTTGTTGATGATCAATATGCTTGGTTTAACAGCCACAGCTGCTTTACGGCAAGATAGTAAAATATGGTATACCCGCCTTATTTTATACTATGCTTCCGATAACCCGAGGAGGGATCAGGCAGCCGGCTATTGCGAACTATACTGCTATTCCTCCAAAAATCCGCTGCTTTTTGCGTACCTTTGCAGGCTAATTTTAGATTTGAATGCCTGATTATCATATTCATACTTTACCTAACGGAATACGGGTTGTACACAAGCAGGTGCTGCACACCAAGATAGCGCACAGCGGCTTTGTGATGGACATTGGCAGCCGCGACGAGCTGCCGCAGGAGCAGGGCCTGGCCCACTTCTGGGAGCACATGGCCTTTAAAGGCACCCAAAAGCGCAAATCCTTCCATATCCTGAATCGCCTGGAGACAGTGGGCGGCGAGCTGAACGCCTATACCACTAAAGAGAAGATATGCTTCTACAGCTCCGTGCTGGATAAGCACTTTGAGAAGTCGTTTGAGCTGCTCACGGATATCACGTTCCGTTCTGTTTTCCCGGAGAAGGAGATCGAGAAAGAGCGCGGCGTGATTCTGGAGGAGATGGCCATGTACCTGGACACGCCGGAGGAAGCCATTGTGGATGAGTTTGACGCCGTGGTGTTTGACGGGCACCCGCTGGGCAACAACATCCTAGGCACCAAAGAAAGCGTGTCCGGTTTCCAGAAGCAGGATTTCCTGGATTTTCTGGACCGCAACCTGAGCACCGATGCACTGGTGTTCTGCTCCGTGAGCAACCTGCCGTTCGAGAAGGTGGTGAAGCTGGCCGAGAAGTACCTCAGCGACATTCCAAGTATAAAAAAGCACCGCGAGCGTGTGCCTTTCACCGGCTATACGCCCAAGGCTGTCACCATCGAGAAACCGATCTCGCAGGCGCACTGCGTCATCGGCTGCCCGGCCTATGCCCTGGCCGACGACCGCCGCATCCCGTTTTTTATGCTGAACAACCTGCTGGGCGGCCCTGGCATGAACTCCCGCCTGAACCTGGCCGTGCGCGAGAAGCACGGGCTGGTGTATACCATCGACTCCAACTACGCCACTTATATTGATACCGGCCTGCTGAGCATCTACTTCGGCACGGAGAAGAAACAGCTCAAGCGCACCACCTCGCTGGTGATGAAGGAACTGAAGAAGCTGCGCGAAAAACAACTCGGCTCGCTGCAACTGCACACCGCCAAAGAACAGCTAATGGGGCAGCTGGCCATGGCCGAGGAGAGCAACATGGGCCTGATGATGATGCTGGGCAAAAGCGTCCTGGACCAGGGCAAGGCAGAGTCGCTGAACGAGATTTTCGACAAGATCAAAAGTATAGAGGCCCACGACCTGATGGATATCGCCAACGACGTGCTGCGCGAGGAGAACCTGAGCATCCTGAATTATGTGCCGAGTTAATGGTTAAATTGCTGCATTGTTAAATTGTTTGTTGTTGATTGTTTATAGTTTGGAGCTTATCCTTTATTATGCAGCCGCTCTAGCTGAAGAAACAATTAGCAATTAACAACCATCAATCAACAATCTAAGACTATGGAATTTATAGACGAAGAACTGCTGCGCTACTCCGAGGACCATACGTCGCCGGAGAGTGAGCTACTGCACAAGATAAACCGCCAGACGCACCTGAGCGTGATGAAGCCGCGCATGCTGTCGGGGCACCTGCAGGGGCGGCTGCTGAGCATGTACTCTAAAATGATACAGCCAAAGCAGATCCTGGAGATCGGCACCTACACCGGCTACTCGGCGCTGTGCATGGCCGAGGGCCTGCAGCCGGGCGGCACCCTGCACACCGTGGATATAAACGAGGAGTTGGAGGAGCGCGTGCGGGGCTACTTCGAGGAATCCGGCTACGGTGAGCAGATGAAGCTGTACATCGGCAATGCGCTGGAAATCGTGCCCACCCTTGATGTTGCCTTTGACTTGGTGTTCATCGATGCCGACAAGATCAACTATACCCGCTACTATGAGATGGTGGTGGATAAAGTGCGCCCCGGCGGCTACATCATCGCCGACAACGTGCTCTGGAGCGGCAAGGTGCTGGAGAAGTACCGCAAAAAGCTGGATGAGGACACCAAGGCCGTAATGGACTTTAACCTGCACGTGCACCAGGATGAGCGCGTAGAGAACCTCCTGCTGCCGGTGCGCGACGGCCTGATGATCGCCCGAAAAAAATAAAAGTATCAGGAGAGGCGCCGCCCGGAGCTTCTCCTTTTTTCTTGCCTTGCCCTAACCCGCTATACTTCTGCAGCTTAGCCTTCACCCCTGCTCTTTTGGGTAAAATTCTGCACTTTTCTTTCCCTAAAAAATAATGCAGGAACTTCGCGTATCGTTTTAGAATACGAAGCTTTTTGCGTTAATTTTGCATTAGCTATATTCGATTCTGAACGCATTAACATATAGTCATTTAACTATAGTTAACTCAACAGAAAGTAGAACCTCCTTTTCACAGTTAATCAAACTTAAGCGTCTCTCGCCATGAGAAAACCCTTTACCAGTCTTCTTCTCCTTCTGCTGCTGCCGATGCTTGCCCTGGCTCAGGCCGTAAAAGTGCCCAATAACATTTATTTTGCCGATATCCACCTGAAGGTTTCTGACAGGGCCCAGGCCGAGATACAGAAAAAGGTAGATGCCCTGCAGCGCAGCCAGTTATACTTTCAGATGAAGGTGGATTTGGCCGATGCCTACTTTCCGGTGATTGAGCGCGTTTTTAAGGAAGAAGGCGTGCCAGACGATTTTAAGTACCTGGCCCTGCAGGAAAGCGGACTGATCGGCGATGCGGTGTCTACCTCGAACGCCGTGGGCTACTGGCAGTTTAAGCGGGAGGCCGCCCTGGACTTTAACCTGCGCATGGACCGCGTGGTGGACGAGCGCCGCCACATTGTGGAGGCCAGCCGTGGCGCGGCCAAGTACTTTAAGCGCAGCAACACCTATTATAATAACTGGCTCAACTCCCTGCTGTCGTACTACCTGGGCTATACCGGCGCCAAGGCGTATACCAAGCCCTCCGACAACGGAACCTCTAAAATGGACATCACGGAGAAGACGAATGAGTACGTGCTGACGTTTCTGGCGCATAAAGTAGCCTACGATGCCTTTGTAGGCAAAACTACGCCGCCGGCGGTGTCGCTGCGCGAGCTGCGGGCTACCCCGGGCCAAAGCCTCTCGGAAATTGCCCTGGCCACCAAAACCGATTACAGCGAGCTGGAGAAGTATAACAAGTGGCTGCTGGGAAACTCCATTCCCTCCGACAAAGATTATTATGTGCTGATTCCGGTGCGCAACGGCAGCGATGAGAACCTGATGGCCTCTGTTAAAAACAGCAAGCCGACCCTGCCGCGCCAAAACAACAATAGCAAAGTCGCTGCCGCCCTGGTGAAGCGTAACAACCTGAACGCCCTGGTGGCCCGCGAAGGCGATACCAAAGACAAACTGGCGCTGCAGGCAGGCATCTCCACCCGCAGGTTCCTGAAGTATAACGACATGCGCAGCTTCGACAAGATTGAGCCGGGCACTGCCTACTACATAGAGCCTAAGCGCACTACAGCCGACGCTGAGTTCCACGTGGTGCAGCCCGGTGAGACCATGCAGATGATCTCGCAGCACTATGGCCTGCGCCTGGGCTGGCTGCTGTTCAAGAACCGCATGAAGCGCAACGAGGTGCCCGTGCCGGGCCGTGTGCTGTGGCTGCAGAAACGCCGCCCAAGCCACACGCCTGTGGAAGTGCGCGATCCGGACAAAGCAAGTATAGCAGCTGCCGGCAACAAGTATGAGCCCGTGGCCGCAGAAGCCTCGCCGGCCCCTAAAAAAGAGAACTTCTTCACCCGCCTCATCAACAAGCTAAAAGGCACTACGCAAGCCCCTGCCGAGGAGGCCGAGGAAGAAACCGTTGCCACCGCACCTCCTGCAGAAGAAGTGGTTTATGAGGAAGAGACAGCGCCAGAAGCTGCTCCGGATAATGAAAGCACCACAGAAAAGAACACAACCCTATACCCTGGCACACCTAAAACGGAGCCAGCAGCAGTAGAAGCACCTTCAGAAGAGATAGCGGAACAGACAGAAGAGGAGCCGGAGCTAGAGCAAGCCCCTGCCGTAGAAACAGACCCTTTTGTGACAGAAGAAACGGAGACGGAAGAGGCCCCGGCAACAGTAGCGACATCTGCACCTGCCGAGGAGCCAACCGCTGCCAAAGAGCCTGTTCTGCCAACGCTGCCCGCAGCAAAGCCTACCACGCACGTCGTGAAGCAAGGCGAAACGCTGTATGGCATCTCCAGAATGTATGCCGTGACTATAGATGACCTGGTGAACTGGAACAAGCTGGGAGAGGAGCCACTGAAACTAGGACAGGAACTCTTGATCGCCGAGCCGCTGCAGCAGCCTGAAGAAACTGAAGCACCTGCCACAGCGCCAGGCACCGGCAGTGAGTTCCATACCGTGGCCGCCGGCGAAACGCTGTACCAGATCTCTAAAACATATAATGTATCGGTGGACCAGTTGCGCCAGTGGAACAGCCTGCAAGGCAGCAGCCTGAGCCTAGGTCAGGAGTTGCGGGTAAAGGCCCCTGCCACCGCTCCTCGGCCGGCTACGAAGGCAAGCACCAACAACTCCGGCGGCACCATCTACCACACCGTGGCTACCGGCGAGAGCATGTACCAGATCTCGCGCAAGTATAATGTTACCATCAAAGACATTATGGAATGGAACAACAAGCCAGATTTCTCGGTAAGCGTGGGCGAAAAGCTGGAGATCCGGAAGAAGTGATTTTGGTTGTTGGTTGTTGGAAGCAAGTATGAAGGGAGCCGCAACTACTGACCGGACAGCCATAGACGCATAAAGTATAAAAGCCGCACATAAAGCCGGCTTTTATACTTTATGCGCCAATACACACCTACTGCTCTTCCTGGGCGGTGGTGAGACCGGAGGCCGCCTGCAGGCCGGTGGCAATTTCGGGCACAATGCCCATGCGCTCGTAAATGGGCTGCACCATACGCCGCAGCTTTGGCAAGTTTACGGCAAAGGGAATAATGCTCAGGCAACACAGGAACCCGCACCCTGCCAAGGTATACCCTACCCCCACCTGCTCTGCCACGGAGCCTGCCAGCATACTGCCCACCGGGGCCATGCCCATAAAAGCCGTAGAGTAAAAGCTCATTACCCGCCCGCGTTTGTCATCCTCCACCAGCGTTTGCAGCAGCGTGTTGCACGAGGCCATGGTCACGATCATCCCAAAACCGGTAAACAGCATCAGCAACAGCGAGAGTGTCAACACCTCAGAAAAAGAAAAGGCGATCAGGGCCAGACCGAACAGCGACATCGTGAAAATGATTATCCTGCCCAGGCCAAGCACCGACTTGCGTTGCGCCAGAAACAATGCGCCGCTTAAGGCGCCCAAGCCCGACGCCCCCATCAGGTAGCCGAGCGTATTGGCCCCACCATGCAATATATCGCGGGCAAAAACCGGCAGCAGCACCGTAAACGGCATCCCGAACAGGCTTAGCAGCGCCACGATCATGATCAGGGCCCGGATGGGCGGAAAGCCAAATGCGTACTGAAACCCTTCCTGCAACGACTGCCATACTTTGCGCTCCTGCTGCACCCGCTCAAAAGGCTTCAGCCGCATCAGCAGCAACGACCCAATAACGGCAATATAGCTGACGGCATTGATCAAAATGCACATGCCCTCCCCCACTGCTGCGATCAGGAGGCCGGCGATGGTTGGGCCCACCAGGCGCGCCATGTTAAACATAGAGGAATTCAGGGCGATGGCGTTGCTCAGGTTCTCCCGCTTTTCCACCATCTCCACCACAAAGGCCTGCCGCGTAGAAATATCAAACCCGTTGATGACGCCCAGAAAAGCGCTCAAAGACAGCACATGCCAGATTTCTATGGTTTCGGTGAGCACCAGCACAGCCAGCGTGGAAGCCTGCACCATCGAGAGCGTCTGCGTGACGATCAGCACCTTGTGGCGGTTAAACTTATCGGCCAGTACCCCGGCAAACGGCCCAAGTATAAACGAAGGAATCTGGCTGGAGAAGGTAACGGCACCCAGCAGGAACACAGAGTCGGTGAGGCGGTACACCAGCCAGCTCAGGGCGATCTGCTGCATCCAGGTGCCGATCAGCGAAATCCCCTGCCCTATAAAAAACAACCTATAGTTACGCGAGCTCAGCGCCCGAAACATGCCACTCAATTTCTCTACTGCTGCCATAGTTTATACTTGCCGCTGCATTTTGCGCAGCACAGGCTTATACGTACGTGTGCTTCAAGTTTAAGAGTTATTTTTAGATACGGGATCTCCCGCCGTCCAAAAGCGCTTTCATGCTGCCAATCTTTGGTGCAGCGGGGGACTAATTCCGTGTTATTTTTGTTACAGCTGAGGCCGCTTTTGGTTTGGGAGCTGGCCCGTTTTTCTGTAATTTTAACATCCCGAAAATGACTTGGGCTGCACCAATTATAAAGTATAGATTAGTGTTTTAAGGTGGAAAGTAAGTATGCTTTTCAATAATTTCAAAAGGCTAGGAAGTTTATAAAAGTCAAATTGGTAAAGTAGCACCTGGAGCTGATTTCCAGGTTAAGAGTCATTTTTAATTCATAATTTTCAATTTCTAATACATAGAGATTTGCCTGTTTTTTCGCATTTACACACCCATACACAGTACTCGCTGCTCGACGGCCAGGCCAGCATCAGCGCGCTCATGAAAAAAGCGCAGGCCGATGGTATGCCCGCCGTTGCCATGACCGACCACGGAAACATGTTTGCCGCCTTCAATTTCGTGAACGAGGCCAACAAGTATAACGTGAAGCCGATCGTGGGCTGCGAGTTTTACCTGGTAACGGACCGCCATCAGAAAACCTTCAGCAAGGAGGTAAAGGATGTGCGTCACCACCAGCTGCTGCTGGCCAAAGACCAGGAAGGCTATCAGAACCTGGCCAAGCTTTGCTCCATGTCCTACATCGAGGGCATGTACAGCAAGTGGCCGCGCATTGATAAGGAGCTGCTGCTGAAGTATAGTAAAGGCCTGATTGCCACCAGCTGCTGTATTGGTGCCGAGGTACCGCAGGCCATACTTTGGAAGAGCGAGGAAGAGGCTGAGGAGATCTTTAAGTGGTGGCTCGATGTGTTCGGCGAGGACTACTATGTGGAGCTGCAGCGCCACGGCCTGATGAACATCGACGGCACCGGCAAGAGCCAGGAGGACGTGAACCAGGTACTGCTGAAGTTTGCAGCAAAGTATAACGTAAAGGTTATCTGCACCAACGACTCCCACTACGTAGACCAGGATGACTGGAACGCCCACGACATATTGCTCTGCGTAAACACCGGCGAGGACCAATCTACCCCGGTTGGTGACTTTACGACAAAATATTACCGCTTCCTGTCAGATGACCAGAAGGTGATTTACGACACCGTAGAGAACGTGCGTCAGAAGTATGGCCACCAATCAGGCGTGCGTCAGATGCTGAATCGTATCGACGAGGCGGGCCCGAAAACGCGTTTTGGTTTCCCAAACGACCAGTTCTACTTTAAGACGCAGGCCGAGATGAACGAGCTGTTCAAGGATGTGCCGGAGTCGGTGGACCACACGAACGAAATTGTAGACAAGATCACGCCGCCGAAGCTGAAGCGCGATATCCTGCTGCCTAACTTCCCGATTCCGCCGGAGCACGCCGGCCCGGATGCTTACCTGCGCCACCTCACGTATGAGGGAGCCAGGAAACGCTATACTGAGATTACGCCGGAGATAGAGGAACGCCTGGACTATGAGCTGCGCATCGTGGAGACCATGGGCTTTGCCGGTTATTTTTTGATCGTGCAGGACTTTATTAACCGCGGCCGCGACATGGGTGTGTTTGTGGGGCCGGGCCGTGGTTCGGCAGCTGGTTCTGCGGTGGCCTACTGCATTGGAATCACTAACATCGACCCGATCAAGTATAACCTGCTGTTCGAGCGATTCCTGAACCCGGAGCGTGTATCCATGCCCGATATTGATATTGACTTTGACGACGTAAACCGCCAGCGCGTGATCGACTACGTGGTGGACAAGTACGGGAAAACGCAGGTGGCCCAGATCATCACCTTCGGTACCATGGCTGCCAAATCGTCTATCAAGGACGTGGCGCGTTCGACTTCCTTGCCTTTGGCCGAGGCCAACGAACTGGCGAAGATGGTACCGGATACCCCGGGCACAACCTTGGCCAAGGCATTCATGGAAAACCTGGACCTGGCCGCCATCCGCGAGGGCGATGACCATCGTGCCGCCGTACTGAAGCTGGCAGAAAAGCTGGAGGGCTCGGTGCGAAATACCGGCATCCACGCGGCGGGTGTCATCATCGCACCGGACGATATAACCAACTATATCCCGGTATCAACCTCTAAAGACGCCGACCTGCTGGTAACGCAGTTTGACGGTAAGGTGATCGAGAGTGCGGGCATGCTGAAGATGGACTTCCTGGGCCTGAAGACTCTCACCATCATCAAAGACGCCATGGAACTGATCAAAAAGAACCACGGCGTTGAGATTGATATCGATAACATTCCGATAGACGACGAGAAGACCTACCAGCTTTACCAGCGCGGCGACACCATCGGAACGTTCCAGTTTGAGTCGGAGGGTATGCGCATGTACCTCAAGGACCTGCAGCCGACCAACATTGAAGACCTGATCGCCATGAACGCCCTTTACCGTCCGGGCCCGATGCAGTTCATCCCGAACTTCATTAACCGGAAGCATGGGAAAGAGGAAGTGGAATATCCGCACGAGCTGCTGGAGCCGATCCTGAACTACTCTTACGGCATCATGGTGTACCAGGAGCAGATCATGCAGACGGCCCAGATACTGGCAGGTTACTCGCTGGGTGGTGCCGACTTGCTGCGCCGCGCCATGGGTAAGAAGGACATGAAAAAGATGGCCGAGGAGCGTGAGAAATTCATTGCCGGAGCCGCCGAGATTCATAAAATTCCTGCAAAGAAGGCCTCTGAGGTGTTCGACGTGATGGAGAAGTTCGCCCAGTACGGCTTCAACCGCTCCCACTCCGCTGCTTATTCGGTGGTGGCCTACCAAACAGGTTACCTGAAGGCGCACTACCCTGCCGAGTACATGGCCGCGGTGCTTACTAACAACATGAACGACATCAAAAAGGTGACGTTCTTTATTGAGGAGGCCCGCAAGCAAGGCGTGGAAGTACTTGGGCCGGACGTGAACGAATCCTTGCTCAAGTTCAACGTGAACGACCAGGGGCAGATCCGTTTCGGTTTGGGTGCGATAAAAGGTACCGGTGAAGCTGCTGTGGAGGCAATCATCTCCGAAAGAGAAAAGAACGGGCTGTACCAGGATATCTTTGACTTTGCCAAGCGCATTAACCTGCGTGCCGTGAACAAGAAGACCTTCGAAAGTATGGCTTTGGCCGGCTGCTTCGACTCATGGGAGCTGTACCACCGTGCCCAGTTGATCGAGATTCCGGAAGGCGAAAGTATGAGTGTGCTGGAGAAGGCCGTGCGCTATGGCAACAGCTATCAGGCAGAGCAGCAGGCGGCACAGCAGTCGCTGTTTGGCGGTAGTGCCGCGGTGGCCGCTCCATTGCCAAAGATTCCGGAAGTGCCGGTATGGACGCAGGCCGAGATGCTTCGCCGTGAGAAGGAGGTAGTAGGTTTCTACATGTCGGGTCACCCGCTGGATCAGTTTAAGCTGGAGATAGATTCTTATTGCACCTGCGGACTTTCCAATATCGAAGAGTATAAAAACCGTGATGTGAACGTGGCGGGTATCGTGACCGATGTGGTGATACGCACGGCCAAGAACGGTAACCCGTTTGCCCTATTCACGATTGAAGACTACGACACATCTATGCAGATGGCGCTGTTCGGGGAGGATTACGTGAAGTTCTCGCCTTACCTGAAGATGGGCTTGTATCTGTTCATCCGGGGCAAAGTGCAGCTGCGCTACAAATCGGAAGACCAATGGGAACTGAAACCGCAGAACATCCAGCTGCTCGGCGATGTGCTGGACAAAATGGCGCAGGGCGTGCAACTCAACATCAACCTGCAGCACTTCACGCCAAACCTGGCTGAGGCCTTGGAAGGCGCTATTGTAGCCAGCGCCGGCCAGAAACGCCTGGAGATCACGCTGCACGTGCCGGAGGAGAAACTGGCCTTGCCAACTTACTCCCGCAAGTATAGAATCGACCCGAAGCTGTTCCTGACTTCGATTAAGGATATGGGATTGGGTGAGTGTAAGCTGATTTAATTTGAAGATTTGGAGGTGAGGAGATGTGGAAATGCATCTGCTCATCTGTTAAAGTATAGGACGAGGTATGCTGCTGTGGTGGCATATCTCGTTTTCGTTTTGCCTTTACTTACTCTGCTCTTTCGGATCTGCTCTTTCGGACTTCCTAGTCCGAAAGAGCAGATCCGAAAGAGCAAATTAATTGTTGAGGTATAAAGCTGCTATGAGCCTCAAAAACAGACTCATACCCGGCGGTTTATACTTTCTCACAATGACAGTAGTGGATTGGGTTGATATCTTTACTCGTCCAGTCTACAAACATATCCTTGTGGATGCCCTTAAATTCTGCCAGGAGAAGAAAGGCCTGCGACTTCATGCATGGATATTGATGAGTAACCATTTGCACCTGATCGCATCAACGGTAGAGGACAAAAATCTCTCTGACATCCTGCGGGACTTTAAGCAGTTTACCAGCCGCAAAATAGTTGCTACCATACAGGATGAGCCGGAGAGCCGCAGGCAATGGCTATTGCACCGCTTTGAGTTTAATGCTAAGCTCAACCCAAAAGTACGCCATTACAAAGTATGGCAGGATGGCAATGAGGCAAAAGAGCTCATCAGCAACACTTTTATAGACCAAAAGCTAAATTACCTACATCAAAACCCGGTGCGGGCGGAGTGGGTGAACGAGCCGGAGCATTACCGTTACAGCTCGGCCAACAACTACGCCGGAAACTGCGGACTGCTGCAGGTGGAGCTGTTAGAGTGATTCGATTTTCCTGCCCTTCTTAGCTCTTACTGCCATACCTCTTCTTGCCTTCTCCTCAGCATCTTCCATTACAGTATCTCCGCTTACACCTATTTCCTCCTACATTTCTTAGCCCACATTTGCATCTGAAACTTTTATTTACAACATTTGTTTATACAAACGTATAGTATCTAACGCGGGTATCTGTCGTAAGTATAACAAAAGCAGGGGTTTCCTGTTGTTGCTAGTGTTAAACCCGACAGCTTGGCAGGCTGCAGAAGTTTGGTGCCGAATTTGCCAGACCTGTTATTGTTATTATATTTAACCATTGAAATAAACACAACAAACCGATAATCTTATGGCTAACAAAGCAATAGAAATCACAGACGCTAATTTTGATGAAATCATCAATTCTGATAAACCAGTACTGGTAGACTTTTGGGCAGAGTGGTGCGGTCCATGCCGCATGGTAGGCCCGATTGTAGAAGAGCTTGCCGGCGAGTATGAAGGCAAAGCTGTGATTGGTAAAGTAGACGTGGATGCTAACCCACAAACCTCAGCTAAATTCGGTATCCGCAGCATCCCAACTCTGCTGGTATTCAAAAACGGCGAGGTGGTAGACAAGCAGGTAGGCGCAGTGCCTAAAAACGTGCTGTCTCAGAAGCTGGAAGCTCAGATGGCTTAAGCAATACTGCAACTATAAATGTATAAAAGCGGCTCCTTCTGCAGAGGGAGCCGCTTTTCGTTTTGTATATCAACAATAACAGCAACTTACTTCACCGATACTTCTAGGCGCACCATCAGGTTCTGATAAAACGCTTCGCTTTCGCCTTTTACCTTTCGCGGGTAAAGCTGTATCCAAACCGGGTCTTCCGTCATAAAACGGTATACATAAAACGGGCAGGTGTCGCACTCATTCGTCATTCCGACAAAGGGCCCGCTGTCTTGCCTGGTAGATTGCGGCCAGCTCACGGCCGCAAAAACACCTTGCTCAGGCAGCACCAGGTTATATGCTGAAATATCCAGCCAATGCCAGTAAGTATTATTCTTAGGTCGAAACTCCAGCGGTGATGGCAGAAGCGGCACGCCGGGCAAACCGGCTGAGTCTACGCTGTAAAGGTATACCTGTAATTTATTGGGTCTCCTGAATAGGTCCGGCGCCGCACGCTTGTGGTAGATGTAAACGCCTATTTTATCTATAAAGCCCTCTCTTCCGTTGGCGGGAATATGGTAGGCTGTCTGGTAAAGCGGGTAATCCTTGCTGCCGCCGTGGCCATAGTCGGCTCTTTTTTGCTTTGTGCCCAGCACTTCCTTCCGCAGGTTCGGCCGCACCACCACCTCCTTCAGCTTCACGTCCTGCGCATAGCTGCCCATACTTATCAGCAGTAACAGTACCAGCCATGTTGCCCTTTGTGTCATACGCTTGCAGGGATTAACTAAGTACAAAGAAAAGGGATATTTCCCAAACCCACTACCTTTAGTAACAACCTAAAGCAGATTACTGTTTACGCTTCATCGTCCTTTTTAAGGATGACGCTGATCTTGCCGCTGCGCTCCAAGTAGGCATGTTTGATGCGGTCTGTGCCAACATGGCTGCCAGCGCTACGGATAGCCTCTCTCAGGTCGTTTTGGGTTACGCTGCTTTCCTCCATGGCCTGCTTCTGTAGCTCGCCGTCTTTAACAAGTGCCTTGGATCTGCCTTTAATAAAAGTACCCAGCCCGAAATCAGTATGAAAAGCGAAAGAGGCCAGCAGCTTATGCAGCATCACTAGCACAAAGGCGGCGGCTATGGTGGGCCAGAAGGGGGCGTTGCCGGTAATGGCACGGCTTAGAATGGAGCCATAGATAATGCCCAGCACAATGTCGAAGGCGGAGTTTTTACCGAAGATGCGGTGGTTGCCTATGCGAATGATGAACAGGGCGGCGAAAAAAACGCCCACTGCCCTGGCAGACATTTGCCACCAGGTAAGGGTGTTGTCGTGGATGCCGAAGATGAACTCAAAATACTCGCCCATGCTCTGAAAACGCAGGCCACCGGAGGAGGGTTATACCTGCTGCTAACCGGCCTCGTCGCAGCTGCAAAGGCCTTTATCCAGCGTATACAGCACCTCGAAGTTCTTCTCCACCTCCTGCACCTGGTGCTGCAGGCGGGCATTATACTCCAGCACCTTGTCCAGGCGCTCCTCGCTCAGCTCCACTTTGTTCATCGCGTCCAGCATCTGTATGGATTTGCCTAGCTCGGCGTTTTTCTCGTGCATACGGCTGATGTACTGGTCCAGCGCGTCGTCTGTAGTAGCCGAGGCCGTTTGCAGGTTGTTCTCGATGCACAGCTGGCGCTTGAGGAACTTAAACACCGTGGCCTCTGCATGTTGGTTGAGCTCTTCTTTTTTCTTCAGGGCCTGCTTTAGCTTAAAGCTGTCGTAGCGCTTGTTGTAGTCGGTAATCACTTCGCGCACCTTTTCGCGGCAGGCCTGGCACTTGCTGGCACTGGCTTTCTCCAGCAGGGCGTTGCGCTGCGGCATGGTTTCGTCGTTGGCCTCGGTACTGCCCAGGCGCTGCACGTCTTTCTGAAACACCTCGGCATACTGCTGCTCTTCCAGCTTCTGGGTAAGGCGCACAATGGCTTCCCCCTCCACCGAGGCGGTTAGCACTTCCGGCTTTGGCAACTCGATGGCATGCAGCCTGGCCAGGGCAGCCTCGCGTTTCTCCGGCGTGTTCCAGGACTTCGGATCGTTCTCCAGCTCGCGCAGCGTGTTCACCAGCATTTTCCCGTTTTTCAGGTTATGGTCTCCCTCTAGGTATAAGTCGGCGTTGGTAAGTATGTTCTCATACTCTTTCCGGAAGATGTTCTGGTAGGTGCTGTTCTTGGCGAACTCTTTTTGGCGGGCATCAAAAATGCCTTTCAGGCGCTTATACTCCTGCACAATCCCGAACAGGTTCTTGGCGTTTATATCGGCGCTGTTGTTGCGGTAGTTCAGCCGGTAGGTGTTCAGGTTTTGTTTCATATCGGCAAAAGAGCGTAGATACTCTATAAAGAGCTTCTCCTGCCGGTAAGTCTCGTCGTTTATCAGCTGCTGCTCATAGGCTGCCTGTATCTTCTGTTTCCGCTTCTCGATCAGGTCCAGGGTTATTTCGTCGCCTGTCAGCACATCCATCTTGTACAGCGACTTATAGTTGGCCACCACCATGTAAGGATAGTCTTTGTAGCCGGTCATTTCCTCTAGCTGGCGGCGGTCCAGCTTGTTCGGGTTCTTCTGCAGGTAGTCCGCAAGCTTTACTGTTTTTATGTCCACCTTCTTCACATCGTTCGGCACAAATACATAAATGCGCACCGAGTGCAGGCGCGTGTCAAAGTCCTGGCCCTCGTAGAGGCGGATGGTGGAGCTGAACTTATACTCCTTGCGGCTGGCCCTGGCGTTGAGCAGGTTTCCGAACTCCCCCACCAACGACAGCACAGCCCCCGAAGGCGTGGTAAGCTTGGAGATGGCCATCAGCTGGTTTGCCACTAGGTTAAATACCTGATCGCTTTGGCCGTTGGTAATGGCCTTGGCATTGATTACCGCATCAATGTTGTTGTTGGCAGAGCCAAGGGGCATTTTATCGATAATGCGTACTACCTCCTGGTGGTCGCTTACCTGGGTTTTGTAGTCGTTCCGGTCCTGCTCCACTGCAAAATTATAGAGCGGGTATACAATGTCGTCGTTGCCGAAAACCTTCATGTTTTTCAGCTGCGCCGTAATCATGAGGTACTCCAGCACGTTGCCATACTTCTTCTTAGGCTTGCGCCTGCCTGTCTCCAGCTCGTTCAGTACGCGCGTAAATTTATTGCCGTTAAAAAGGTAAATATCCGTAGAAAGGTACTGCCATTCATCCGAAAACTCGAAATCATCGTTGTAACTATACCCAAGGCGGGTCTCGATGGTGCGTTGAGCAAAAACTGCCTGCTGGCAAACAAGAAGGGCTAGTAGGGCTAAAAGTATTTTTCTCATAAACTCGTCGTGTCTTGGGCGGTGGAGCAAAAAAGCCGCCGCACAAACTGAAACCACTAAACGTTTAAGGTGGTGTATAAGTGCATTAAAGATGCTAATAATAACGCTATAATCATAAAATTAGTATGAAATCAAAGATGAAGGCATACGTGCTGATGGGTTTTACACTTTGCGCCGGCCTTGTTTCGGCAGAGGGGGCCATGGCACAAGCAAACGCTGTGGCTAACACAACCATGAGCACTCCTAAATTATCAGAAGAGCAGAAAGTAGAGCGCCTGATACAGCTGGTGGCTAAAATGGACGGCGCCACGTTTATCCGCAACGGCAGCGACCATACTTGCCGCGAAGCTGCAGAGCACCTGGAGTCTAAGTGGGAGAAGCACCGGGATGAGGTAAAGACAGCGCAAGGGTTTATAAAGGAACTGGCCTCCCACTCGGGCTTAACGGGCGAGCCGTATCAGATCCGCTTTGCCGACGGCACTGTTAAAACCACACAGGAAGTACTGCTGGCGGAGCTGCAGGAGTTGGAGCAGCAATAAAGCCTAACGTATGTGCCCCAAGCACGTATAGCTAACCTGAATATAATCCTATGCCTATGTTACAGCTACTCGAACAGTCGAAAGATAGCCTGGTGGCGCTTCGGATCTCCGGCAGCGTGGACCGGAACGACTATGACGTAATGCTCCCCCTGCTGCAGGAGCGCATCAAACAGCACGGCAAAATACGCGTGTACGCCGAGGTACAGGACGTGGAAGACTACTCGCTGAAAGCGCTGTGGGAAGACATAAAGTTTGACGTAAAACACGCCACCGACTTCAGCAAGGTGGCGCTTGTGGGCGACAAGAAGTGGGTAGACTGGCTAACGGTAATGGCTAAACCCTTTACCAGCGCCGAAGTGAAATATTTTGACTTTAGCCAACAGCCGCAGGCCTGGGCCTGGATTAACGAATAAACGAACCGCCGCTTTTAGGTATAAAGTATAAAAAGCCGCTGCAAGTGTGAATGCAGCGGCTTTTTATACTTTATACTTTTGTACTTCGCTTACAGCTTATCCTTCAGGAACCTGGCGGTGTGGTTATCCTCCAGTTTCGCCATCTCCTCCGGCGTACCCTCAAACAACAGGTGCCCACCGTTCAAACCTCCTTCCGGGCCAAGGTCTATGATCCAGTCGGCGGATTTGATGATGTCCATGTTGTGCTCGATGATGACGACGGTGTTGCCGTTCTCGATCAGGGCATTGATAGAGGTGAGTAGTTTGCTGATGTCGTGGAAGTGCAGGCCAGTGCTGGGCTCGTCGAAGATGAAGAGGAGGTTCTCCTGATGCGGCTGCGCACCTTTGGTCAGGAACGACGCCAGCTTCACGCGCTGCGCCTCACCACCCGAAAGCGTATTACTCGACTGCCCCAGCCGGATATACCCAAGGCCCACATCATTCAGCGGCCTCAGCTTCTCAATGATCTTCGGCTGGTCGGCAAAGAAATCGATGCTGTCGGCGATGGTCATGTCCAGCACATCCGAGATGCTCTTGTCTTTATACTTGATGTCGAGCACGTCCTGTTTGAAGCGTTGCCCGTGGCAGCTCTCGCAAGTCAGGTAAATATCGGCCATAAACTGCATCTCAATCTTCACCTGTCCCTCGCCCTGGCATACTTCGCAGCGGCCGCCCTCGATGTTGAAAGAGAAGTGCGACGGCTTGAATCCGCGCGATTTCGCCAGCGGCTGGTCAGCATACAAGGTACGGATGGCATCATAAGCCTTCACGTACGTTACTGGGTTAGAGCGCGAGGATTTACCGATCGGGTTCTGATCCACAAACTCCACGTGCTCAATCTTGCCATAGTCACCGGCCAACTTGTCGAACTTACCGGTTGCCTCAGCGGTAGAGCCGTGCAGCTTCTGCATGGCCGGCGCCAGTATCTTCTTGATCAGGGTTGATTTACCCGAGCCGCTCACGCCCGTCACCACCGTCATCACGCCCAGCGGAACCTTCACGTTCAGGTTCTTCAGGTTGTTCTCCCGCGCCCCGTTCAGTTCAATGGCATTGCGCCACTTGCGCCGCTGCGTCGGCACCGGCACCTCCATTCGGCCGCTCAGGTATTTGGCGGTATAGGTGTTCGCCTGCTTCGCCAGCTCATCCAGCGTTCCCTGGAACATCAGGTTACCGCCCCCGGAGCCTGCCTCCGGCCCAATGTCGATTAGCTGGTCTGCGGCGCGCATCATCTCCTCCTCATGCTCCACCACAATCACCGTGTTGCCCAGCTGCTGCAGCGAGCGCAACACGCCAATCAGCTGCTCCGAGTCTTTCGGGTGCAGGCCTATACTTGGCTCATCCAGAATGTACATCGATCCCACCAAGGCACTGCCCAGCGAGGTGGCCAGGTTGATGCGCTGGCTCTCACCGCCGGAGAGGGTGTTGGAAAGACGGTTGAGGGTGAGGTAGCCCAAGCCCACGCGCTCCAGGTACCCCAGGCGGTTCGCCACCTCCGTTACCAGGCGCTCAGCCACGTTCTGCTCGTGCTCCGTCAGTTGCAGGTTCCGGAAAAACGGCAGCACCTGCGTGATCGGCATCAGCACGAGGTCGGTTATACTCTTGCCGCTTACTTTCACGTAGCTGGCATCCTTGCGCAGGCGCGAGCCTTTGCAGTCGGGGCAGGTGGTGCGGCCACGGTAGCGCGAGAGCATCACGCGGTACTGTATCTTGTGCGTCTGCGACTGTATCTCTTTAAAGAAGGCATTGAGGCCGGAGAAGTACTTGTTGCCTGTCCAGAGCAGCTCCTGCTCTGCCTCCGTCAGCTCGTTATATGGCCTGTGTATCGGGAAATCGAAGCGAATGCCGTTCTTGAGCAGCGGCTGCAGCCACTCGTTCATCTTATCGGTGCGCCACGGCGCGATGGCTCCTTCGTATACCGTCAGGCTCTTATCTGGGATCACCAGGTCCGGGTCGATACCCAGCACGCTGCCGAAGCCCTCGCAGGTTTGGCAGGCGCCGTAGGGGTTGTTGAAGCTGAAGAAGTTAACCGACGGCTCCTCAAAGAGCATCCCATCCAGCTCAAACCTATCGGAGAACACGCGCTCCTCGTCGTTTCCATACTTGACGCGGCACTCGCCGTGGCCCTCGAAAAAGGCGGTCTGCACCGAGTCAGCAATCCGGAACTGCAGGTCTTCGTCGCTTTTGTAGATCACGGCCCGGTCTACAAGTATAAATACCTCTTTGCCTAGCTTTGGCTTCTTCTCCTCCAGCAGCTCCTCTATAAAGTATACTTGTCCGTTGGCGTAGATGCGCGAGTAGCCTTTCTGCAGCAGCAGGTCCAGCTCCTTGGCCAGCGTGCGCTCCTTGTGCTGGTGCAGCGGCGCCAGGATCATCACACGGGCCTCATCCTCCAAAGAGAAAATAAAGTCCACCACATCGGTTACCGTATCCTTCTGCACCACCTCCCCGGAGATAGGTGAGTAGGTCTTGCCGATGCGGGCGTAGAGCAGCTTCAGGTAATCGTAGATCTCGGTGCTGGTGCCCACCGTGGAGCGGTTGTTTTTTATACTTACCTTCTGCTCAATGGCGATGGCCGGGCTGATGCCGCGGATATAATCTACGTCCGGCTTATCCATGCGGCCCAGGAACTGGCGCGCGTAGGAGCTCAGGCTCTCCACATACATGCGCTGCCCCTCGGCATACAAGGTGTCAAAGGCCAGCGACGACTTGCCGGAGCCGGACAGGCCCGTGATGACGATGAACTTATTGCGGGGCAGGGCCACACTCAGGTTTTTGAGGTTGTGCACCCGTGCTCCTTTTATAATAATGTTCTGACGGGCATCCAGCTCGTCCAGTTTATCTTCGGTTATGTTTACCATATATTCGTTAGCCCCTGCGGCAAGTATAAGTTGCCGTTTCTGAGGCTGTTTTAAGCAAATTTTCAATCTGTAAAGTTACGAATAGATAACCGCTTTTAGAAGGGCTTTGTTGCAGGAGCTGCCATAACGCCCTGTACGCCTAAGCCGCGCTTTGCCTGCCGCAGTTTTCAACGCTTCTATCTATTGTGCTTGGTTTCACTGGAAATATCCGCCACTTCACTAAAATCCTATCTGTTCTGCTTGCCAGCTTTTGCCGGGCCCGTACATAACAATACATCTAGTGGAACTGGTTTCTTGCAATACTTCAGCAGGCCAGCTCCACTTTTACGCCTCGTTTACCCTAAGCGGTATGCCTCCTGCTACACTTTGTGCCTGAACCACTTGCTGCTCCACCATGAAGAACACTTTTACGCTGCTCGGGCCGTTTTTTGCCCTCCTAGCTTTCCTTATAGTTACCCCTTCCGCCTTACAGGCGCAAGGCCTGGAAGAGGGGGTATGTCGGTACGAAGATGACTGCCTCTTTATTGAGTTTGTGGCTATTCAGGAAGAAAGCCCCACTTCCACTGAGCTGCTGGTGGTCATGTCGGCTATTCTTGGCGAGAGCGGCCGGTGCTCTACGATCGACGGCCTTATCCTGAGCCCCGTTGGCGGCCTTCCTACGCTGGTTACCCGCGAAGACCTGGAGGAGAATGACAACTTTATAGAACTGACCGTGAACCGGGCCTTGTTCACGGCAACCCCTGATGTGGTGGTGGCTTCTTTCCAGTACTTCCGCCTGCCATTCATCGGTTTTGAGTTCCCTATTCCCACCGACATTGTGGATATGCAGGCCCGCCTCGACTCGGATGACCCATGCCTGCCTATTACCCCGCTTCCCGTAGAACTGGCAACCTTTACGGGCAAGGCAACCCAAAGCGGCATCAGCCTGGAGTGGGAAACGGCCAGTGAGACGAACAACAGCCATTTTGAGGTAGAGCGCAGCACCGACGGCGTTGCGTTTGAACAGCTTGCCCGCGTAGAAGGCCACGGCAACTCCATAACCGCCATCCGCTACACTTACTTAGATAAACACCCGCTGCCAGGCTTAAGCTACTATAGGCTGCGCCAGGTTGATTTTGACGGGCAGTACGAGTTTTCTAAAATTATAAGCGTTAAAGCACAGGAACGCAGCGGCACCTTGCAGGTAGAAGTATGGCCTAACCCCTGCCAAAGCGGCGACTGTGCCCTGAACATTTCTACTGCAGAGGCCAACCAACCGGTGCGGGTGCAGCTCCGGGACCTGACAGGGCGAGTAGTTTTTGAGCAGAGCTTCCTGAACGACGATACGCCCATACAGCTAACCCAGCAGCAGTTAGAGGGGCTGCAAGGGGTGTTTATACTTTCCGCTGAGGCCGGCCAGGAGGTAACGCAGCAGCGGCTGGTGCTGGAATAAGACCGCTATACTTCATTCTACTGGCCAGGCACAGTGCATGCACCGCTGTAGTACAGTCATTTTAAAACAACTTTTATACTATGGGAAAAGGCGATAAAAAAACCAGAAGAGGGAAAATAACCAAAGGCACTTTTGGCAAAAGGCGCCCTCACAAAGGCTATAAGCAAAAAGAGAAGCCTGCTGAAAAGGAATCCGGCTCTTAGCCTAACCTCTATGTTCCTGCCGTCGGCCAGGCCAGGGTTTCATACCTGCTGCCTGGTCGACTTGTTTTAGCCCTTATCCATTGACACCCTAACAAGTATGTTTCAGCCTGATAATCAAGCACTCTTATTTAAATAAGTTATGATCTTGCTAAAAATACTCCTACTTCTGCAACTATGGCTTAGTGATAAAGGTATAAACATTTACCTATTTTAATTTGGGCACTGCTCTCCGGGTGCCGCCACCGGCACGTAAAAGATGGCCCACAGGAACAACACAATAGCCACTGTGTTATGCGGTAGGCGAAGCATTACAAATTGTAAAGTATACTTTTCTAAGACAACGCAAGTCTCGCAGGTTCGTACCTTGGGGCTATAAGACGTTTAATAATTATTTTAGAACCTAATAAACACTATTCCATGCAAGTACTGGACATCAGAAATTTGTTGGAGAACATCGAGCGGAAGGTGTACCAGCAGGAAATCACTACTGACGCGGACGTTACGAAACTAATAAACACAGAGATCGCGAAAGCCATCAACTTAAAATCTAAAAAAGAAAACGAGGCTGAAGTAGACCTGCTGAAAAACGTTTCATGCACCACGCTGGAGTGCTACCTGGACCACCTGAAAGCCGTAGAGGCCAAGCTCAAGAAACCCTGCAACATCTCAGCGCAATGCAACCCTGTAGAGGAGCGCGACATTAATCGCCGCCTGCTGCTCATCCTGAACCGCCTGAAGGGCTATAGCCGGGAGTAGCGCAACGGCACCGTACTAATTTTCTGACCATCCTTCGTAAGATTCCTCAGCTCTTTCGAAGGATTTTTTATGTCTGCCCACTTGCTATAGGCTATACATGACCAAGATCATTTTTTTGCTGCACTGTAGCACGTATACTTGTGATTTTACAGAGAACCGGTCATGGATATTACAGCCACAAAGAGAGATATAAGCACAGAGGAGGACGTGAAGCTGCTCGTGGACACGTTCTATGACAGCGTGAATGAGGACGAGCTGCTCTCGCCAATTTTTAACGGATTTGCACAGGTAAACTGGCAGCACCACCTGCCCATTATGTATAACTTCTGGAGCTCGCTTATCTTTGGCAGCATGGCTTACAAAGGGCAGCCTTTCCCGAAGCACCTGCGCCTGCCCATACAGCAGGAGCATTTCTCGAGGTGGGTGTTGCTGTTTACCCAAACCATAGACAAGCTTTTTGAAGGCACCAAGGCCGAGGAAGCCAAGCACAAGGCCAAAAGTATAGCCCGGATTTTTCAGATGCGCATGGGCCTGCTAAGCATACTAGACCAGGAAACCTGATAACACACCCATACCCTTTATACTTGGAAAGGCAGCAGCTGCGGAGCTACTGCCTTTTTAGGTTCTTTAGCATTCTTCTGCAACCACAGCGCCTGCTCTTGGGCTCCACCTCCCCCGGCTTGCCACCTAACTGCTGTCTGCCCACCCCAGGTGCCTTTACGTACTTTTCGGCTCCGTCCACCAAATTTTTCACCTGTTTTTAAGCCACACACTTTCAGGCAATTGCACCATAAAAGATAGCTTTTTGCTATATGTGGAAAACTAAATTAAACCCATCGCATTATAACTTTCATTTTACTTACGTATATACCATTTTAGGCTTCTGCAGCGCAACGTTTTTTGGCGGCAGCAAGTATAAGGCCAACTTCTTTTTTTGAATAATACCGGCATTAATGCTTGCACATCCAAAAGGCGTTCTATATATTTGATTTACATTTCTGAAAAAAACTGTTTAAAACAAGTAAACGCGACAATATGATATAAAGCTCTACGTTAACTTAATGTAGCTTTAAGATGAATACAACTACCCAGATGAGCGACTCTGCATTGGTGTCACTCTACATCGCAGGTAATGAAGGTGCGTTTGAACAGCTTGTAAACAGGCACAAAAACAAAGTCTACACTACTATTTTATTGATCGTAAAGGACTCGTACACGGCCGAGGACCTCATGCAGGATGCGTTTATAAAAGCCATCCATACCATGAAGGGCGGACGCTACAACGAGGAAGGCAAATTTTCTTCGTGGATATGCCGCATTGCCCACAACCTGGCAATCGACCATTTCCGTAAAGAGAAGAGAAGCCCGGTGATCACGCTGGAAGACGGCAGCAACGTGTTCAATAACATGTCTTTCTCTGAGGACTCCGCGGAGTCGCAGCAGATTAAAGAGGACACGCATGCCCATTTACGCGAGCTTATCCAGACGCTGCCACAGTCGCAGCGCGAAGTTCTGATGATGCGCCACTACGCAGAGATGAGCTTCCAGGAGATAGCCGACGCTACCGGTGTGAGCATCAACACTGCCCTGGGCCGTATGCGCTATGCGCTGATCAACCTCAGGAAAAAGATGCTAAAAAATAATATCGCGTATGATACAAACCTCTACTCAGAATGAACTGATTCAGTATGTATATGATGAGTTGGCCGACGACGCCTGCGCACAGCTGGAATCAGCGTTAATGCAAGACACAGAGCTGGCCGAGGGCTGCTCCGATCTTCTCCTGCTCCAGCAGCTCCTCGACGGAGCCGCAAAAGCGCCCAGCGAACGCTCGGTACAAAACATATTAAATTACTCAAAAAGCTTAAGTTTGCAGTCCTAACCAGATTGCAAGCTTTTTTTATGCAGAAAAAGGAACGCTACAAGCTCCTGATTGAGTACTTTACCCAACACTTTCCGGAGCCGGAGACCGAACTGGCTTACAGCAACCCCTATGAGCTGATCCTGGCTGTGGTGCTGAGCGCCCAGTGCACCGACAAGCGCGTGAACATGGTAACGCCCGCTCTTTTTGAGGCTTACCCCACGGCAGAGGCACTGGCTACTGCCACGCCTGAGGATATTTTCCCGCTGATCAGAAGTATCTCCTATCCGAACAACAAGGCCAAGCACTTGGCTGGATTAGGCAAGATGCTGGTAGAGCAGTTTAACAGCGAAGTACCCAGCACCGTGGAGGAACTTGTGAAACTGCCGGGCGTGGGCCGCAAAACAGCAAACGTCATTGTGTCGGTCATCTGGAACCAGCCGGCCATGGCCGTGGATACGCACGTGTTCCGGGTAAGCAAGCGCCTGGGGCTTGTAACTAAAACCGCCAAAACACCCCTGGAGGTGGAGAAGCAGCTGGTCGCCAATATTCCGCAGGAGCTTATCTCTAAAGCGCATCATTGGCTTATACTGCATGGCCGCTACATTTGCCTGGCCCGCCGCCCCAAGTGCGAGGAATGCCCCCTCACCCACTTCTGCGCCTTCTTCCAGAAAAACTTCCCCAACATCCCGGACGACCCGGAGAATAAGGTGGGTGGGGTGTAGAAAATAGAATTTCCTATAAAGTAAAACAGGCAAGCTTTACCGGCTTGCCTGTTTTACTTTATACCTTTTTAGCGGGATTGCTGCATTCTGCCTTTTTCCTGATGGCCGCGCTTGCCTTTGCCACCTTTTTTGTGGTGCTTGGCTTTCATCTGCTCGCGCTTCTGGGCCTGCATTTCCTCATACTTGGCATACTGCTTTTTGTTGAGGATGTCTTTCATTTCCTCGTTGTGGCGCTGGTGGGCAGCCATCATTTCGGAACGCATCTGCTCTCGGTTAGCCGCATCTTTTCTGTCGCCTCTTTTAAAGTTGGCTCGCTTGGCCTCTCGCTCTTTGGCCTCCTTCAGGTGCAGCGCCTTTACCTTTTTCGCCTGCGATTTGTTCAGGTCCAGTTCCTTGGTAAGGCGCTCTGTTCTGGCCTCTGCTCTTTCTTCCGGAGATTTGCGCTCGCCTTTGTGTTTGTGCATTCTTGCCTCCTGGCGAGGCTTTGTAGTGTCTTGTGCTACTGCGGGTGCTACAGTGCTTCCTATAACCAGCACGCCTAGTGCCAGTGCTAACAGGTTCTTTTTCATCTTGTTCGGGTTAAGTCGGTTAGATAGATGCTGCCAAACCTACGTTGGGATTTTGCAGCTACTTCTTCATTACCAAAGGGCGTGCCAAAACGCACCAACGGCGGCGGCAACTAATCATCAACAGTGAAAGGTATAAGGAAACCCTGTAAAACAGGATGAAACCAGAAAAATATTTTTAATAGGCTGGCAACTGCACCGCACGCAGCAGCACCTCTTCTACCTGCTGCACTAGCTGCTTGCGGTCGAAGAGTTTGCGGGCAATGGCGGCCCCATTAGCGGAGGCTTGTTGCAGTTGCTGCGGCTGTGCCAGCACCTGCCGAAGCGTTTGCGCCAGCGCCTCCGGCTGCTCTGCAGGCGTATACCAGCCGCACCTGTGTTGCTCCACAAACGTTTTGGTCCAGCCCGGGTTGGTAACGATGGCTGGCGTGCCGCAGGCGAGGCTGTCGTAAAACTTGGCCGGCGAGTTGCTGGCCAGCACCGGCAGATCATTAAAAGGCACCAGCGACACATCCGCCAGCTTAAATAGCTTAAACACCTCAGGGCGAGGCTGCGGCGGCAGCAAGAGCAAATTAGGCGCTCGCTGCGCCAGTTCCTTCAGCTGCGGCTCATAGTACCCGTTGCCGGTAAACACAAACATTATACTTGTATCAGCGGCCATCCTTTGGATGGTTTGCATGAGCGTGGGCATGCTGTTGGCGCGGCCGTAGGTGCCGGCGTAAAGCACCACCCGCTTGCCCTGCAGGCTATACTTTTGCCGCAGGGCTTCTACCTCCTGTTCTCCCACAGCATCCGCCATGTCTAAATCAGTGCCGTTGTAGTTGGTGGTGATCTTCTCCCGCGGAATACCTAATCCGGCCACATACGCCGTCATATCCGGAGAGAGGGTGATGATGTGGCTGGCGCTCTCGTAAAGCCGGCGCTCCATGCTGAAGAGGCGCTGCTGCAGCCAGCTGTTCTGCACCGCGCCCATCTGTATCGGGAAACTAGGCCACAGGTCCTGCACCTCGAATACCCACGGCACACCGCGTAGCTTTGCCACCTGCGCCGCCACCCACGGCGTGCTCAGCGGCGTAGACACAGCCCACAGCACATCGGGCTTGTCCAGCTGCATGGTGCGCTTAAAGGCACTTCCGGCAAAGCCCGCAAACGACTTCAGGCGCTTGCGCACCCCCATTTTGTTTGTGTATGGCGCCACAACCTCTTGCAGTTCCACGCCCTCCGGCACCCAGCTATAGTTATGCGTAATGCGGGTTTTACGCCAGCCATCGCCCGTTACCAGGCTAACCCTGTGCCGCTGCGCCAGCTCCTCCATAAAGGAGTAATGGCGGCAAGTGGCAGGGCAGTCCGGGTTGTGGTGATGCTGGTTTAAAAGGGCAATGTGCATTCTTGATTGTTGAATTGTTGGATTGCTAAATGGCTGAAAGGCATGACCGGAATCGGCACGTGACGTACATCAACAATTTAACAATGAAGCCATGTAGCGATTTACAGCTACCGTTTCTTCTCCGGCTTATACTTCGACTCGTCAAATATTTTTCGGTAGTCTGTCTCGGCCATGAGTTCCGGCAGCGTTACCTCCGGGTGGCGCTCCATGTACTTGCGCACGATCTGCCAGCCTACCCATGTACCGATGCGGCCAGGGGCTGTAGCGTCTATTTCCGGGGTATTCGGGCGCTCGCCGATATACTTGTTCACCACAAACGGTGTTTTGTCAAACAGCAGTTCCTTCTCCACAAAATGCGCCCAAATGCGGCCTTCGTTGTGGGTTACATCGGCTATTTCCTTGTCTGTATAAGAGATGATCTTGGAGTCTGGCACACATGGCAGCACCGACTGCACAAAATAATAGGCCTTGCCCATCCCAATCATCTCAGACAGCAGGTTGCGGTCTTTAAAATTAGTTTTGTTATAGCGGTTGGAGAGCAGCAGCATGGCGGCAGGCACCATCTTGTCCGGCTCGTAGCGCTTCAGAATGTAGTCGTAGGCCTGCGGGCGGTACTTTGCCTCCGTCCCTATGAAGTAGTCGATGCCGAACACGATCAGGCTGTCCGATACGTACAGGTCGTTGCCCAGGGTGCCCAGGCCGGTCACGAAGGTTTTCACCTGCGGTACCTCAAACTGCGGGTAGTTATACTTCAGCACTTTAAATGCGCCCTCCAGCTGCTTCTCCTGCTCCTGCATGTTGCGGAAGGTGCTCATGGCCTGCTGCGCCAGCGAGTCGAGGGAGGCATTGGTGGCCAGGTCGTAAAGCGGGTTTATAAACGCCGAATCGGAAGGATACTCGCTCTGCTGCAGGTACTGCCTTGCAAAGTACGGGTGCGATTTTACAAAGGCAGCCACATCGGCTTTAGACTCTATCTCAAAAAAAGGCTTTTCCAGGCGCTCTATCTTCACCTCCACCGGAATCTTTGCCACCTCTTCGGGCAGCTCGCAGCTTTCTTTGCCACAGCCGACGGTAAATACAAGTAAGGCAAGTATAAGTAATCTGTAATACATTGTTTCGTATCTTTGTACAAAAATAAGTGGTTACTTCGTAATAGGTAACGCAAAGTATAATAAAAGCTAAGCTAATGAAGAAATTTACACTTTTGTTGCTGTTTTTGTGCGCCAGTTTCACATCTATGGCGCAGGTCGAGATTGGCCTGCAATTATCCCCTACTGTTTCGGGCAACCGCTTTGTGGCCGAGGACAGGTATAACTTCGAGAAAGAAAGCAACAAGCTGCGCCTGGGCGTGGGCGTGGTGGTAGATTATTTCTTTGCTCAGAACTACGCCTTCAGCACCGGCCTGATGTACCGTAGCAAGGGGGCAGAGATTACCTACAACTACACCCGCGAAAATGGCGACGGCTCCACTGAAAGCATCAGCGGGAAAGATGACATTGGCGTGCAGTATGTAGAGTTGCCGCTAACCCTGAAGCTGTTTACGAACGAAGTGGCCCCCGGCACGATTTTATACTTCCAGGTGGGTGGCTCATTGAACACCAAGGTGGCCGCGCAGGTAAACGACAAGAAAGTGATCGACAGCGAGAAGGTGATCAAGCGCTTCAATATTTTTGAGGCGGATGCCATACTTGGCGGCGGCGTGGAGTTTCAGATGGGAGAGAGCACCAAAATCTTTGGCGGCCTTACCTACCGCCGCGGCCTTACCGACATAGACGACTACTATGAAAAGAAGTTCGATGACAAGAACATCTCTGTGAAGAACAACGGCGTATCGCTGGACTTCGGCCTGAAGTTCTAAAAGCCATACTTTATAAAATGAAGAAAGCCGCCCCGATAACTACCGGAGCGGCTTTTTTGTGTAAGTAAGCCGGGCTTACTCCTCTTCTTTATCCTGCACGCCATTCATGTCGCTGAAGGCGGAACGCAATTCTATTTCCTCGCCTCTACTGTCCATCACTTTAAATTCCATGATGCCGAGGGAAGTGTCCTTTATCAGGCTTACCCACTTAAAGTACTTGAAGAACCACTTCACCTGCCGTGAGAATAGCCCCTTGGTGTAGTAGGCGTGCACAAACGGGTGTAAGTATACTTCCAGACTCTTGTGGTTGTGGCTCGTCAGCAGGTCGTCTACCGCTGCGTCAATTTCGTCCGTTACCAGAATACTGGCAGATGTTTTACCGGTGCCGCCGCAGGTAGGGCAAACTTCGCCGGTAACAATGTTTTGCTCGGGCCTCACGCGCTGTCTCGTGATCTGCATCAGGCCGAATTTCGAGATCGGAAGGATGGTAGACTTGGAACGGTCTTTCTTCATTTCCTCCTTCACCACCTCGTATACTTTCTGGCGGTTTTCCGGCGACTTCATATCGATGAAGTCTACTACAATGATACCACCTATATCCCGGAGGCGCAGCTGACGGGCCACTTCTTTGGCGGCCATCATGTTCACGTGCAGTGCGGTTGCCTCCTGATCGGTTTCGGTATTGGATTTATTCCCACTGTTCACGTCGATCACATGCAGCGCCTCGGTGTGCTCTATCACCAGGTATCCGCCCCCTGGTATCGTCACGGTTTTTCCGAAAGCAGCCTTTAGCTGTTTCTCGATGTGGAAGTGTTCAAAGGTCTTGGTTTTGCCGGTATAGTGCTTCAGGATCTTGATCCTTTCAGGCGCTATACTGTGCACGTATGCCTTGATCTCATCATAGAGCTGGGTGTTATCCACTACTATGTTGTCAAAGCTCTCGTTTAGTAAATCCCTCAAGATGGAGGAAGAACGATTGAGCTCGCCAATGATCTTATCGTTTGGCTTTGCTATTCTGAGGGTTTTAAAGCCCTCTTCCCAATTTGCTAGCATGTTGCGCAGGTCTCTGTCGAGCTCTGCCACATCGCGGCCTTCTGCCACTGTCCGGATAATCACGCCGAAGTTCTCCGGCTTTATACTTGTGATCAGGCGTTTCAGTCGGGTCCGCTCCTCTTTGCTGACGATCTTTTTGGATACGCTTACCGTGTTTGAGAACGGCACGAGCACCAGGTATCGCCCGGCAAGAGAAAGCTCGCAGGATAAGCGTGGGCCTTTGGTTGAGATAGGCTCTTTAACGATCTGCACCAACAGCTGCTGCCCTTTCTTGAGCACGTCAGCTATCTTGCCGAGTTTGTCTATCTCAGGCTCAAACTTTGCCTGGTTTAGCTTGGGTGTTGCGTTCTTCTGTGTTTGCGCCGCCTTTACGTACTTGTTCAGCGTTTTGATGTTGGCGCCCAGGTCGTGGTAATGCAGGAAAGCATCCTTCTGGTAACCGATATCAATAAAGGCGGCGTTCAGTCCAGGCATTACCTTTTTTACAGTCCCCAGAAAAATATCACCTACAATGTAGTCCGTGTCCTTCGACTCGAAGTGATATTCAACCAGGCGTTTATCCTGTAAAAGCGCAATGCGATCCCCATCCTGAGTAGAATTGATGATCAGCTCGTTGCTCAATTTCTCTCAAATGGTTATGTTGGATGTATAAGACCAAAGCCCACTTTAGCTTATGCAAAGTGGGCCCTCGTGAACGCAGAAGAATTACTTCTTCTTATGTCTGTTTTTTCTAAGGCGCTTCTTTCTTTTGTGTGTAGCGATCTTATGTCTTTTTCTTTTCTTTCCGCAAGGCATAATCTTGTAGTTTTTGTTTTATGGATGATTTCGTTAAATGCTTTACTGTAGTTTTGCCAGGTATTCGTCTACCGAGGCATTCAGGGCTGGGTCAGCGCTCATGCCTTTCACCTTGTTAAACAGCTCCTTGGCTCTTTCGTTCTGCCCCGTCTCTGCCAACGCCACAGCCAGGTAGAAGGTTCCTTCCACGTGCTGCGGGTTTACCGAAACAAGCTTCTCAAAGCGCTCCACAGCGTTTTCATACTGGTTAGACTGAATGGACAGGATACCAAGGTTAAACAGCGCCTTCTCGTTGTTGGGGTCCGACGCCAGCACCTCACGCAGCATCATGATACCCTGCATCGGATTGGAGGTCGCGATATAGGTCATGGCTACGTTAGTTTTGGCATCGTGGTCAGAAGGGTTGTTCTTCAGCACCTGCTCATACATGCTCCTGGCTTTGCCACCCAGCTCACTGGCGCGTTCCTGCGTGGCAGCAAAAGTAAAGGCCTCATAGTAGGCGTCTCCGGCTTTTTTATAGCTCTTCTCACCTCCACGGGCCTTAGCGGCAATTTCGTAGTAATATCCAGCGCTGTCATACTTGGCAGCGTTGGCATAGGCCTCGGCAAGCTCCACGGCCACGCGGCTGCGGCTTTGCTCACCGGTTGCTTTGTTATACTTGGCGCGGGCTGTTGTCAGCGCCATCAGCTGCTCTGGCGTGGCAGTCCGGTGCGCCTCCACCCCTGCCTCTTCCGCTGATGCCCCATGGTCGTGGCCATCGTCTTCCGAGTGCCCTTCGGGCACGGCGGCAGTGGTTTGGTTTTCGGCGAGGTTGTCTTTGTCCTCGTTGTTAACAACAACCTTAGGCAAAAAGAACAGAACGGCCACCAATACAATGGCTGCAACAACTATCAATATTTGAGACCGTTTCATTCTTCCTGCCTAATTATGCTGCTATAGATTTCTTTTTCAGATCAGCAAAGATACAAAAAATTAAGAATGCGTAAGCTCCTGAATCTTTTTGCTGTTTTTGATCTTCTGAATGAACGTCTTGGATGGCTTGAAGCTTGGGATAAAGTGCTCGTCGATAATGATAGATGTGTTTTTAGAAATGTTACGTGCTACTTTCTTAGCGCGCTTCTTATTCACAAAGCTACCAAAACCTCTCACGTAGATGTTGTTGCCATCAGCCATGGAGTCTTTCACTACTTTGAAGAAAGCCTCGATTGTAGACTGTACATCTGCTTTATCAATCCCTGTCTTATCAGCAATCTCTGATATTACTTCTGCTTTAGTCACTTTCTTAGATTTTTAGGATATTAATAATATGTTAACTTTCTAATCTTTGGAAATCAGCCTGTTCCATCCGGCGGCGAATTTCGGGGCACAAAGGTAGTTTTACTTTTCGAATAGTAAAAGCTTTAGTGCTAAATTATTAGGCTTAAAAAGTGCTACGCTTTCCGGCCCTTTCTTCCGCTATGGGCAACAGCCATGCCACGCTCACCACCCTCTAACGGATGCCGGCTGTTTATATTTCGATGTTTACCCATTACTTTATACTTGCTACGGGCACAAACAAAGCCGTAACTTGCCTGTTCTGCAACCCCTAAACAACACAATTAATGCCAACTCCTGCAAACGCCCATTTTGCGCAAACGCTCATCAGCTGGTATGGCCGCCACAAGCGCAGCCTGCCCTGGCGCGATACCACAAACCCATACTACATATGGCTTTCCGAAGTAGTTCTGCAGCAAACGCGGGTGGCGCAGGGCCAGCCATACTATGAACGTTTTGTGGCTGCTTACCCTACCGTGCAGGATTTGGCGGCGGCCCCACAGGATGAGGTGCTGCGGCTGTGGCAGGGGCTTGGCTACTACTCCAGGGCACGCAACATGCACCATACGGCCCAACTGGTGGCGGAGAAGTATCGCGGCCAGTTTCCGGACAAGTATGAGGAGCTGATCAAACTGAAGGGCGTGGGCAGCTACACGGCGGCGGCTATTGCGGCTTTTGCTTTTAAAGAGAAGGTAGCGGTTTTGGACGGCAACGTGTTCCGGGTGCTGGCGCGCGTGTTTGGCATCTCGGATGATATTGCGGTCCCGGCCTCACGCAAGATCTTCCAGAAACTGGCCGATGAGTTGGTGCCTGCCGACGAGCCCGACACCTACAACCAGGCCATTATGGAGTTTGGGGCCATACAGTGCACGCCCCTGATGCCGGATTGCCTGTTTTGCCCGCTGCAACAAAGCTGTTTTGCCTTTAACCACGGCATGGTGCAGGAGCTGCCGGTAAAATCGAAGGCCAAGGCGGCGCGGCCGCGTTTTTTCCACTACATCGTGTTTGAGCTGAACGGCTCCTTTTACCTGCGCAAGCGGTTGGAGGGCGATATTTGGCAGGGCCTCTACGACTTTTACCTTTACGAGAGCGAAAGCAAAGACCTGCCCGAAGCGCAGCTGCTGCAGGAGCTGCAGGAAGCAGGCATCCCGGTGCAGGAGGCGCAGCTGCAGCCCCCGGCCAAGGATTACAAACACGTGCTGAGCCACCAGAAAATAACAGCGCGTTTTTACCGTATAAAGCTAAAGTATCCACTAAAAGATGAGGTGCTGACAGAAACAAGATTAGCCCCTTATAACGTTGAAAAAATAGAGGCTTTACCCAAACCAGTTTTAATTAGCAGCTATTTGAAAGATGCTAAGATTTTAGTATATTTATAAGCTGAAACTTTTCTGGAAACAAAAGCATTCTAGTAGTTTAAAATACAGCCATATTTGCCTCCAGCTTGGTTGCTGGAGTAGCCCAATTCAATTTAATACTTAGACAAAAAAGACATGGCAAGTGTAAACAAAGTGATCCTGATCGGAAACCTGGGCAAAGACCCTGAAATTCGTCACCTGGAAGGCGGTGTAGCCGTTGCCCGCTTCCCAATCGCTACTTCTGAGACCTTTAAGGACAAAAGCGGACAGAAGCAGGAACGCACCGAATGGCACAATATCGTTGTGTGGAGAGGCTTGGCCGAAGTAGCCGAGAAATACCTGCGCAAAGGCAACTCTGTGTTCATCGAGGGCAAGATCCGCAGCAACAACTACACCGATAAAGACGGCATCCAACGCTACAGCACCGAGATCGTGGCCGATAACATGACCATGCTGGGCGGCCGCAGCGACAACGGCGGCGGCGGCGACTACCAAGGCTCTGCTGCTGCAAGCGGCGGAAACTTTGGCGGCGGCGCGACGGCCAACAAAGGCGGCAGCCCTGCTGGCGGTTTCCAGAACGACGAGCCAGACGACCTGCCGTTCTAACCTATGTTTCACTAAACTAAACAGTTTTGGAAAGTACAGACCCCGGAGACCCCCTAAGTTTTAGCTTACTTCAACTTTTACAGAGTTCGGTAACAGAACTTAGACTGGAATACCTGATCGCCATTGCCGGCGGTTTTATACTATTGCTGCTCTCGGCCCTGACCTCAGGTGCCGAGGCAGCTTTTTTCTCTCTTTCGGAGCAGGAGCTGGAGCGCTGCAAATCTAGCAAGCGCCACGCTGAACAACGCGTTTATGAACTGCTGCAGAATCCGCGTCAGCTGCTCACCACCATCCTTATCCTCAACAACGGCATCAATGTAGCCATCATCACGCTGTTTGCCTATGTGGCATGGCAGCTGTTTGGCACTGCCACCCTACCTGCTGGCGCTATGGCGCTCTGTATGCTGCTAGGCACTTTCTTCATCGTCTTCTTCGGGGAAGTGTTGCCCAAAGTATACGTGCAGAAGCAGCGCCTGCCACTTGCCTGCCGCATGACGGGCGTGCTGGACAAGTTGAAGCTACTGGTAAGGCCGCTTTCCTGGCTCCTGATATTTATAAACGAGCACATCGAGCGCAAATACATCATCCGGGGCTACAACCATACTATAGAGGAGCTGCACCACAGCCTGGACGTAGCCTTGATCAATGCCGACACGTCGCCGGAAGAGCGTAAGATCTTGCGCGGCGTGGTGAACTTCGGCGCCATTTCCGTTAAGCAGATCATGCGCCCCCGCATGGATATTATTGCCTTTAACACTGCCATGACGCTGCCGGAACTGATGCCGGAAATCGTGAAGTGGGGCTACTCGCGGGTGCCGGTGTACTCCGAGAGCACCGATCAGATAGAAGGTATACTTTACGTGAAAGACCTGCTGCCGCACCTGAGCAAAGGCGCGGACTTTAAGTGGCAACAGCTGGTGCGCCCGCCTTTCTTCGTGCCGGAAAATAAGCGCATCGCTGACCTGTTCCAGGACTTTAAAGACAAGCACGTGCACATGGCCATTGTGGTGAACGAGTACGGCAGCACCATTGGCCTGCTTACCCTGGAAGACATTGTGGAGGAGATTGTAGGTGAGATAAATGATGAGTTTGACGACGACGATGACATTATTTACTCTCAACTCGACGAAAATACCTTTATCTTTGATGGCAAGACCTCGCTGCACGACTTCTGCAAGATAACAGAGGTGCCGTTTGATATTTTTGATGAGGTAAAGGGCGAGAATGAAACGGTGGCCGGCCTGATGCTGGTGCTCTTCTCCAAAATACCGCGCGTGGGCGACACTACCCAACATGGCCGCTTTCATTTCACGATTGAGTCGGCTGACACAAAGCGCGTAAAACGAGTTAAGATCAATGTCGCAAGCAAAAAAGAACAGTACCATAAAGTGGGTTAGCCTGAAGGCGTTTATGTGGATAGGCCTGGCAGCCGGTGTGGCGGCCTGCGGGTCGGAGGAGTATACGCCCAAGCCCAAGGGCTATAACCGCATCGACCTGCCCTCTCAGACGTACCAGCAGCTGCAGGAGCAGCACCCATATACTTTCGAATACTCAACGCATGCCAAGATCCGCCCTGACTCTTCCGGTATTGCGCAGCCGCACTGGATCAATATCATCTACCCGAGCCTGGGTGCCAACGTGCAGCTTACGTATAAAGACCTGAACAACAACCCAACTGCCTTAAACAACCTGATAGAAGACGCCCGCAAGCTTACCGCTAAGCACCAGATCAAGGCTTATGCCATCGAGGAGGCAGAGATCAAGATACCGACAGGCGATGTAGCCGCCGTGTTTGAGCTGGAGGGCGAGGTGCCCAGCCAGTTCCAGTTCTACGTAACCGACTCCACAGAGCACTTCCTGCGCGGCGCTTTATACTTCAGAACCGCCACCCAAAACGATTCCCTGGCCCCGGTCATCGAGTTTGTGAAGAAGGACATCGTGCACCTGCTGAACACGCTGGAGTGGAAGGAGGATTGATTGTTGGTTGTTGATTGTTGATTGTCTAAAGACCTCGCGGTGCCCGGAGGTCCCGCGAGCGTCTGGAGGTAGTACCGGGTCCCCCCTGCCCCTCTCCCGAAACAAGTCTGGGATCTGCAACTTAGCTAAGGAGGGAAACCCCGTAACTGCTTTGGCTAAAGTATGAGTTTCATGGCAACTGGGGTAGCATGAGCAGAAGTATAAACCCACCCCTGCCCCCTCAGAGGAAGGGAATTGTCTGGCAGATGCAGTCACCCCTGTAGTCCCCTCAAATGGACAGTCGCAAAAGCAATGGCTATCAAACCTGTTCCCAGTTTTTCTGTGAGGCGCCTATGCGAGTTTTTCCGGTGACGAGCGATAGCGAGGCAGCCCGAGGCACGAGGGCAGGAAAAGCTCCCAGCGCCGAGCGGGAAAACGAGGCCTCCCGGCCTAGGAGGGCACCAGAGTAGGAGGTGCAACAGTAGGGTTATAAGACTGAGGATGAACGGCAGCTAAAAAGGATAGCTTGCCTCCAGTTGCAGAAAGCAGTGGCTATAGCGAGGCACAAGCGGACGCTTGCGCCATAAATAACCATATTTAGAAATCCGTTTATCCAAAAAATCCTGATTCAGACTGACAACACCAAGTATAAAGCCCCGCCAGCACTAACACCTGTCGGGGCTTTTGTGTATTTTTGTACTTTATACTACTTGCCATACTTTCACCCGAAGCAAGCCAGAGACCGTGAGTAACTTCTTCAACACCAAAATAGAATTCCTGAAGGGCGTGGGGCCGATGCGGGCGGAGCTGTTGCAGAAAGAACTCAGCATCTTCACCTACGGCGACCTTATTCAGCACTACCCTTTCCGCTATCTCGACCGCACGCAGTTTTACAAAGTGGCCGAGTTGGACGAGAGCATGCCCTACGTGCAGGTGCGCGGCCGCATCCGGGGCAAAGAAGTGATTGGCGAGGGCCGGAAACAGCGTCTGGCGGCTACGCTGGCGGACGAAAACGGCGATCAGTTGGAACTGGTTTGGTTTAAAGGCGTGAAATGGATGCAAAAAACGCTGAAGAACCATACTGACTACATCGTATTCGGCAAACCTACGGAGTTCAACGGCAGGTTCAGCATGGCCCACCCGGAGCTGGAGGAACTTGCCGAGGAGAAGCAGACTACTTCCTTTCTGCAGCCAGTCTACAACACCACCGAAAAGCTCAAGGCCCACCGCATCGACAGCAAAGTGATCAGCAAGATGATGGAGCACTTGCTGAAGGTGGCGCTGCCGCAGGTGCAGGAGTCGCTGTCGCCGGAGCTGATTGAGACCTATAAGCTGATGGACAAGCGCAGCGCCTATGCCAACATCCATTTTCCGGAAACGGCAGACAAGTATAACAAGGCGAAGTTCCGGCTCAAGTTCGAGGAGCTTTTTTACATACAGTTGCGCCTGTTCCGCCAGAAGGTGGTGCGCAAGGCTGACCTGAAGGGACAGATCTTTAGCCATGTGCCTACCCTCAACGAGTTCTACAAAAACCACATGACCTTCGACCTGACAGGCGCGCAGAAGCGGGTGGTGAAGGAAATTTATGGCGATCTGACGGCAGGAAAACAGATGAACCGCCTCCTGCAGGGCGATGTGGGCTCGGGCAAAACCATCGTGGCTTTTATCACCATGCTGATCGCGGCAGATAACGGGGCGCAGTCGGTGCTGATGGCGCCAACCGAGATTCTGGCCGACCAGCATTACGTGGGCCTGAAAGCTTTTGCCGACCGCTTAGGTATAAATTTGGGCAAACTCACTGGCTCCACCAAAGCCAAAGACCGTAAGGTGCTGCACGAGCAACTACGCTCCGGCGAGATGAAGATGATTGTCGGCACGCACGCCTTGCTGGAGGACGTGGTGCAGTTCCAGAACCTGGGCTTGTGCATTGTGGATGAGCAGCACCGCTTTGGGGTGGAGCAGCGCTCGAAGCTGTGGCGCAAGAACCCGCGCATCATCCCGCACGTGCTCGTAATGACGGCCACGCCTATCCCCCGCACCCTGGCCATGACCCTATACGGCGACCTGGATGTGTCGGTGATTGACGAGCTACCGGCCGGCCGTAAGGAGATCGTGACCGTGCACCGCTTCGACTCGCATCGCCTGCGCGTGTTCCAGTTTGTGCGCGACCAAATCAAGCTGGGCCGGCAAGTATACATCGTGTACCCGCTAATTGAGGAGTCGGAGCAGATGGAGAACTACAAGGACCTTATGGACGGCTTTGAGAGTGTGCAGCGGGCCTTTCCGGAGTATAAGGTAAGTATGGTGCACGGCAAAATGAAGCCGCAGGACAAGGACTACGAAATGCAGCGCTTCGTAAACCACGAGACGCAGATCATGGTGGCCACGACGGTGATTGAGGTAGGCGTAAACGTGCCGAATGCTTCGGTGATGATTATCGAGAGTGCTGAGCGCTTCGGCTTGTCGCAGTTGCACCAGCTGCGTGGGCGCGTGGGCCGTGGTGCTGAGCAGAGTTACTGCATCCTGATGACGGGCTACAAACTGAGCAAAGACAGTAAAACCAGATTGGAGACGATGGTGCGCACGAACAACGGATTCGAAATCGCCGACATCGATCTGAAACTGCGCGGCCCCGGTGACCTGATGGGCACACAGCAAAGCGGCGTGCTGGACCTGCTCATCGCCGACCTGTCCAAAGACGCGCCCATACTTCAGGAGGCCCGAGCCGCCGCCCAACGCGTGCTGCACCAGGACCCGCAGCTGGAGCAGCCGGAGCACACCAACATCCGCCGTCATATCCAATCGCTGAGCGCCAACACGGTAAACTGGAGCAGGATCAGTTAAGGTAGAAAGTAAAAAGTTGGGGCAGTTTATACTTTGGTTCCACGCGAAACAATAGCTGCGGGTGAATATTGTGGCTGGTTATACTTTGAGTGGTAAAATTTATTATATTAATAGCACAGTTGCGTTTATCATCCTACCGTTGATTGGCTAAATGCGATACACTAACGAGCTCTTATTCCAAAAAATGAATGAAACTAGAAGAACTAAAAGACAAACTTGCCACTAATGGGCTTGCTAGGTACTTTGACAAATTAAATCCTCTTTTACGGAATACAATCAGGCTCTACCAAACTGCAACTGACGAAAATCTAATAGAAATCGGACAGACTAAAATAGGTGGGCGGCCAGACTTACCTCCGAACATCAGTTGGGCAACAGAAACTAACAAGGTTGTAACAACTGAAAAAAGTTTCTAATCTTTCGCAGTAAAAAAGAGGAAACGGTTACTAAGCCATTATCATTTATTGCTCAGATAAATCTTTCACAGGTAACTCAATTTGATACTGAAAACCTACTTCCAAATAAAGGAATCTTATACTTCTTTTATTCTGCAGAACAGGAAGCTTGGGGTTTCGACTTTCATGACCGAAACAAGTTTCAAGTTCTTTACTTTGACGGAAACACGAATGATCTAATAAGAGCTGACTATCCCAAGAATATGCCTGAAGGCTCTAAGTTTAAGGCTTGTTCAGTGTCAATTCAACAGGAGATAAGTTTGCCTTCATATGAACATGAAGTGTATAATGATTTTACAGAGGAAGAAAGCGATAAGTTCTGGGAAGAAATATATAATGACGAAAACATCAATAAACTTTTAGGTTATGCGGACACTATTCAAAACGATATGGAATTAGAGTGCGAGCTTGTAACCAATGGGCTTTATTGCGGCGACCCTTCAGGTTATAATGATCCCAGAGCAAAAGCACTTGCACCGAACGCAGCGAATTGGCGACTGCTCTTGCAGATTGATAGTAATGAAGCAAACGAAATGATGTGGGGCGATTGTGGTAGACTTTATTTTTGGATTAAGAAGAATGACTTAGCTAATAAGCAGTTTAATAATTCTTGGTTCATTTTACAATACAGCTAATATTTCTGAGAAGATCAACGACTCGCAAAGTTTAAGTTAAGCCTTTGTTGTACTTCACGCCCCTGCTACACAAGCACCCTATACTACAACAAACACCCAAAGCCTCCGTTTTACCTCTACCAAAACCCATATCACCCGTGAAAAAGCTTTCCATACTTTTTATACTTCTGTGCCTGCTTTGCCAGCCGCAGGCTATACTTGCCCAGTCCAAAACAAGGGCAGCTGTGGACTTTAACTACCAGCCCAACCCGGAGGCAGACCACTACAACCAGCGTTTGCCGCACAAGTCCATACCGGTGGGGCAGAACGAGTTTATACTTCTACAGCGCCAGGCCAATGGCAAGTATGCTGTAGAGAAGTATAACGCAGACCTGCAGAAGCAATGGGCGGCGGAGATACTGATGGCTGCAGGCGAGGAAGTGGACAACTTTACAGCCAGCCAGGAGGCGGCGCTGGTGGTAACGCACCGCAAAGAGGGCCAGAACCAGCTGCTGCAGGGGCACCGCATCAACCTGAAAAACGGACAGCTGGAGAAGCCGGTGCAGCTGCTGCAGGCTCCGGCCAAAGGTCGCAGGGCAGGTGTGGCTGTGTCTGCCGACGGATCGCAGGTGCTGGCCTACCGCTTCCATACCGATAACAGCTTTAACATCCTCCAGATCAGCGGCACGCTGTACAACGATGCTCTGCAGAAACAGCAGGAAGTGAAGTATAACCTGAGCGATTTGCGCGGCATCCTGACGGCTGATATTAAGATTGGCAACGGCGGCGAGCAGTACGTGAACCTGATCTCGGACCAGATGAACCGCCTGAGCGTGCGCCAGTACAAGCCGGGCAGCAAAGAAGTAAAGGTGATGTCGGTGCTGGTGGGCGGCGTGTTTGGCGGCAAGAAAGTATACATCCGCGACACACGTTTCGAGCTGATGCCGGACGGGCAAATGTATGGCGCCGTGCTGACGGCCGACGAGAAGAGCGGCGGCTACTACAGCCTGAAAGCCGTGAAGTATGATTTTGAGCAGGAGGACATGCGCTTCGCAGAAGAGTATAAATTTACGCCGGACTATGTGCAGCAGGTAAACGCGCTGGATAAGGCCAACAAAAGCAATAAGCTGCAGGACATCTACCTGACCGACCTGATCCTGACGCCGGAGAAGCAGCTGCTTATACTTGCCGAGAAAAAGTATACCGAGGGCGGCGAGGGTGCGCCATACTTTGCCAAAGAGCTACACCTGTTCGCCTACGACGAGTATATGATCTTCGACTGGAATTCGGTGCTGATGAAACAGCAGCAGGCGCCGGCCTCCGAGGGTTTTAGCGGCATTTCCTACAGCTCCTACCTCAGCGGCAATACCCTGAACCTGCTCACGCTGGAAGAGCTCAACGGAAAGTATGATTTATACCTGCGCCAGATAAACACTAACAGCGGCAGCGCCTCCGCCCCACAGGGCCTGCGCCTCAACATCCCGAAAGACGGAAAGCCTGCTTACGTGAAGGATTATACCACCTGGCTGGCTGATAAAGACATAGTAACCGTACTGCGCAGCGGCAAGAAAGCCGACAAATTGCAGCTGAGCCGCATCGAGGTAAGATAGTTACAGCTTTAACTGCTGCAGAAAGCGAGGCCGCCGTGCTTCGCTTTTTTGCTTTACGCGCATACTTCGGGTAAAAGAGGTAAGCTGCAGCAGCATGTGCGAAAAGCCTACATAATTCACAATATCCACGTACATTTTAAACTCTTTGCGGGAGCCATCCAGCACGCCCAGCTTATCCACTTTGTAGGTGTTCATGGCCGACCACGGCATCCAGCGCACCACTTTTTTGTGGCGCAGCATGTAGCGGTTGATGGCCACCTCCAGCTGGTAGCACTTCAGCTTTTGGTTCAGCACCTGCCGCAGGTCCTCGGTTTTCAGGATACGCTCTCCGGATAAAAGCACATCGCTGCGATACCACTTCACAAACCACGGCGAATTGATGCGGCGCATGATGATCATATCCACAGAAGTATAGATTTGATACGCTTGCAGGGCGGCCTCCAACTCATACTTCCGCAGGTCCTGCAGGTCAGCGTCCATCATCAGCAGCACCTCGTGCCGCACAAACTGCAGGCCAAACTTTATAGCGGCCGTTTTACCCACGTTCTGCGCCAGCCGCACGACCTCTACCGCGGGCCAGTGCTGCTGTATAAAATCTGCCGTTCCGTCTGCAGAGCCATCATCCACACAAATAACCTGCGAGATATGGGCTGCGCCAGCAACTATATGCAGCACCCCGTCAATGCGCTCGCGCTCATTAAAACACGGTATAAGGCAGGTCACTCCCATAGCATAACAAACTATTACAAAGCCAATTACCTATTACGCAAAATCGGCAGGTGCTTTTGCCGCTGATGCCAAAAATTACGTGAGTGGAGTTATACTAGGATCCCTTGAATAATGCGATGGGTTGCTTCCACAGTTTGCTAACAGCCTAAAAACCACCTCTAGCCCCTCCAAGGAGGGGAATGCGCCTGTAGATTTTAAAAGATACTGCGCACGAACTAACTGATAGTGGTATTTTACTTTCATACTTGATAGGGGCATAAAAGCAAGAAAGGCTGCTACCTGGGGTAACAGCCTTTTCCTAACTATAAATGGTCAGAAATTAGTATACGTACTCATTTGCCTCTATCAGGGCGGCAGCTATGCGGCGGCGCGCCTCTTTGGTGTTGTAGAGGTCTTTCTTGGTGAAGCGCTTCAGGCCCATGAACAGCAGGCGCTGCTCATCACCCTCCGCCATAGCGGCGATAGCCTCTTTACCGGCTTTAAAGGCAGTGTCCACGGCATCATTCACGGTCACGCGCACAATGTCGATCTGGTTGGCAACGGCCTCCTCGCCTTTCTGGCCCACCAGCTTCTCCACGCGCAGCAGCGTAGATTCCGCCACGTAGGTTTTGATAGCCATGTCAGCGATGTTCATCAGGATCTCCTGCTCTTTCGCCAGCGAGTTCATGTACTTCTGCACCGCTGTGCCCGCTGTCATCAGAATCGCTTTCTTCAGGTTTTTGATTGCCTTGTGCTCCGCAGAGAACAGCGTCTCCTCCTCTGTGTTGAAATCCGGAATGGCCATCAGCTCCTGCTGCACCGCCTGTGCCGGGCCCATCAAATCCAGCTCGCCTTTCAGGGCTTTCTTCAGGATCATGTCCACGGTCAGCATGCGGTTGATCTCGTTCGTACCCTCAAAGATGCGGTTGATGCGGGAGTCGCGGTAGGCGCGGTCCATTGGGTAGTCAGCGGAGAAGCCGTAGCCACCGTAGATCTGCACGCCCTCGTCCACCACGTAATCCAGCACCTCGGAGCCTTCTACTTTCAGCATAGCGGCCTCCACGGCAAACTCGCGGGCGGCGCCCAGCAGCGCCTCGTTTTCGTGGGCACCGTTGGCCATCAGTTCCTGCTCCTTGCGGTAAATATCCATACCGCAGCGGTACAACGCCGACTCAATACCATAAATGCGAATAGCTTGCTCCGCCAGTTTATACCTGATAGCGCCGAACTTAGAGATTGGCAGCTTGAACTGGTGACGCTCGTTGGCATACTTTACCGACAGGTCTGCTACTTTTTTAGCAGCGCCCAAGGTAGCAGCACCCAGTTTAATACGGCCGATGTTCAGGATGTTGAAGGCGATGAGGTGGCCTTTGCCGATCTCACCCAGCACGTTCTCCTTGGGCACCTGGCAATCTTCGAAGAACACCTGGCGGGTAGAAGAGCCCTTGATACCCATCTTGTGCTCCTCGTTGCCCAGGCTCAGGCCCGGATAATCTTTCTCCACGATAAAGCCCGTGAACTTGTCGCCGTCTACCTGCGCGAACACCACAAATACATCGGCAAAACCGGCGTTTGTGATCCACATCTTCTGGCCGTTCAGGATATAATGTGTGCCTGCCTCGTTCAGCTCGGCCTTCGTTTTAGCCGCCAAGGCATCCGATCCAGATCCCGGTTCCGTCAAACAGTAAGCCGACATCCACTCCCCGTTTACCAGCTTCGGGATATACTTGTTCTTCTGCTCCTCGGTGCCAAAGTATAAAATAGGCAGCGTACCGATACCCGTGTGCGCCGCAAAGGCAACCGGGAACGAGTGGCCACCGCCTACCGACTCGGTTACCAGCAGCGAGGTGTTGAAGTCCATGTTCAGGCCACCATATTGCTCCGGAATAGACACCGCGAACAAGCCCAGCTCGCCGGCTTTTTTCATCAGGCCCTCCATCAGGCCTTCTTCGTGGTTGTCGAGGCGGTCCAGCAGCGGGTACACCTCCTCGCGCACAAAATCGCGACAGGTCTGCGCCATCATGCGCTGCTCCTCGTTAAACTCGGCAGGTATAAACACATCCTGCGGATTGGTTTCTTTTATCAGGAACTCCCCGCCCTGGATCGTGGCGGCTTGTTTATCGGTTACATTTTCCATATCGGTAAGATTTTAGATACTAGACATTAGATTTTTTACTCACTGTTTTTTTAAAACTATTTATCATTTTTTGAATCTGCTCTAGTTGACTCAAAAGCTGTTTAAGTTGCGCCTCTTTTACTAGTCCGAAAGAGTTAGCGAGGATTAGTTGTGTTTCTAACTCAAATGCAGAACCTAAAGCAATGCTTAAAAACTGGCTGAATTCTTTTGATGAACTTCTGCCAGCACCTTCAGCTATATTTGATGGTATTGAAACAGCTGCACGATTGATTTGAGATGTAAGTCCATACTTTTCGTTTCCCGGAAATGCAGCTGTCGTTTCATAGACAACTTTTGCTAGTTCCATAGAGCGCTGCCAAATCTTTAAATCCTTAAAGTTGTGCATGAAGTATGTCTAACATCTAAAATCTACTATCTAGCATCTATTTGAGCAGTTCAAACACGCCGGCTACACCCTGGCCACCGCCCACGCAGGCGGTAACGAGGCCGTGCTTGCCGCCGGTGCGGCGCAGGTCGCTGAAAAGCTGTACCGATAGCTTGGTGCCTGTGCAACCCAGCGGGTGACCGAGTGCAATGGCGCCGCCATTGATGTTCAGCTTGTCCGGGTCAAAATCGAGGTGGCGCATCACGGCGATGGACTGTGCCGCAAAAGCCTCGTTCATCTCGATCAGGTCGATGTCGTTCAGCGTCATACCAGCCTGCTTCAGCGCCTTCGGCACTGCCGCGATCGGGCCCATACCCATGATGCGCGGGTCTACGCCGCCGGTGCCATAGCTGATCAGGCGCGCAATCGGCTCTAGGTTCAGCTCTTTCACCATGCGCTCGCTCATCACAATCACAAAGGCTGCGCCATCGGAGGTTTGGGAAGAGTTACCGGCCGTCACTGAGCCGCCTGCCGCAAACACCGGCTTCAGGCGCGCCAGCGCCTCCATCGAGGTGTCGGCGCGTGGGCCTTCGTCAGTGTCTACCACATAGCTGCGGGTCTTCTTTTTGCCGTTCTCGTCCAGGTACGTTTCCTCCACGGTTACCGGCACAATCTGGTCTTTAAAATAGCCGTTTTGGATAGCATTGATTGCCTTTTGATGCGATTTCAGCGCAAACTCATCCTGGTCTTCACGTGAAACATTGTAATCGTTGGCCACCGCCTCTGCCGTCAGGCCCATGCTCAGGTACCAGTCCGGGTTTTCCCGCGCTATTTTATAGTTCGGTGCTGTCTTCCAGCCGGCCGTCGGTACCATTGACATCGATTCGGTGCCCCCGGCCACGATGCAGTCGGCCATACCTGCCGAAATACGGTTAGCGGCAATGGCAATGGTCTCCAGGCCGGAGCCGCAGTAGCGGTTCACCGTCATGCCACTTACCGACATCGGCAAAGCCAAAAGCGAGATCATGCGCCCGATCTGCAGGCCCTGCTCCGCCTCCGGCACGGCGTTACCCACAATCAGGTCGTCCACGCGCTCCGGGTCCAGGGCAGGCACAGAGGCCATTAAGTGTTTGATGACGTCAGCGGCCAGGTCATCGGGTCTGGTGAACCGGAACCCGCCACGGCCCGCTTTCCCCACGGCGCTACGAAATCCGGCTACGATATATGCATTGTTCATATCTATGAATTGCTAAATTGTTAAATGGTTGATTGTTGTTCGCTGGTGCGAGCTTGCAGCGCAAGACTTACAGCTCTTTAGAACAACAGTAAGCACATATTTATACTTTCCCTTCTTTGTCATCTTGAAAGAATCTGGGTTATAGGGCTGTTCCGGATTTGTAATCCGGAATTCAGATAACTGCGGATTTGTAATCCATCTGCTTGCCATTAGCTACTGCCTTTGCTAGTGCGGATTACAAACCCGCGGCTATTATACTTTCGGATTGCAAATCCGAAAGAGCTTACTGGCTTAACCTCCCTTCAACCAAGATCCTTTCAGGATGACAAAGAACGTAGGGCTACTTTCTAGCCCATCAAGCCTTAATTTCTCAGCGGCTTGCCTGTCGTCAGGATGCTCTGGATGCGCTCCAGCGTCTTGCGCTCGCCTGTCAGGGACAGGAAAGCCTCCCGCTCCAGGTCCAGCAGGTACTGTTCGCTTACCTCGGTTGGGGCCGACAAGTCGCCGCCGCACATCACGTAGGCCAGTTTCTCTGATATCTTCTTATCATGCTCTGAGATGTAGCGGCCAGAGTACATGGCGTTGGCACCTGTCAGGAACATACCCAACGCACCTTTGCCCTGCACCTTCACGTTGGTGCGCTGCACCGGCTTGGTGTATCCCTCCTCGGCCAGAAGTATAGCCTGCGCCTTGGCATCGGCTATCAAACGGTTGCTGTTGATGGTGATGGCGTCGGAGTTACGTAGATAGCCCAGATCAATCGCCTCTTTAGCTGATGTAGATACTTTGGCCATACCAATCGTCAGGAACACGTTCTTCAGGTCGTTGTACTCAATGTCGCCATCGGCATACATATCGGCAGCGCGAAGTGTCATCTCTTTGGTACCGCCACCGCCTGGTATCAGGCCAACTCCGAACTCCACCAAGCCCATGTAGGTCTCAGCGGCCGCCTGCACGTGGTCGCAGTGCAGGTTCAGCTCGCAGCCACCGCCCAGCGTCAGGCCGTGCGGCGCGCCCACTACAGGTATGGCCGAATAGCGCATGCGCATCATGGCATCCTGGAACTGCTTGATCATGAAGTTGATCTCGTCGTACTCCTGCTCCAGCGCATACATGTACACCAGCCCCAGGTTAGCACCCGCCGAGAAGTTCGCGCCCTGGTTACCCACTACCATGCCTCTGAAATCTTTCTCCGCCAGTTCCACGCCTTTCATCAGGCCCTGGATCACGTCGCCGCCCAGCGTATTCATCTTCGAGTGGAATTCCACGTTCAGGATGCCGTCGCCAAGGTCGATCACCGAAGCACCGCTGTTTTTCCAGATCAGCTTGCTGCCGCGCAGGTTATCCAGTATGATGAAGTTCTCGGCGCCCGGTATGGCTTTGTATTCCTTGCTGTTGATGTCATAGTAGCGGCGCTGGCCGTTCTCCACGATGTAGAAGGATTCCTTACCGTGCTCCAGCATCTCCTCTACCCAGGCTGCAGGCTGGTAACCGGCTTCGGTCATGCGCTGCACCCCTTCGCGGGCTCCAATGGCATCCCAGTACTCAAACGGACCAAGCTCCCAGCCAAAGCCGGCTCGCATGGCATCGTCTATTCTGTATAGCTCGTCAGATATCTCCGGAATACGGTTGCTCACATACTGGAACAGCCCAAACAGCGACTCATTGAAGAATTGCGCTGCTTTATCATTCTGCTTAGAGAAAGCTTTGACGCGTTTCTTCAGGTCCTCGATCGGCTTCAGCACTTCCAGGCTCTGGAACTTCGGACGCTGCTTAGGCCCATACTCCATCGTGTTCAGGTCCAGCGTCAGGATCTCTGTTTTGCCTTTCGCGTCTTTGGTCTTCTTATAGAAACCCTGGCCGGTCTTATCGCCCAGCCACTTGTTCTCCACCATCTTCTGCAGGTAATCCGGCAGCTTAAACAGCTCTCTCGACTCGTCCTTCTCGCCGGTCTGGTACAGGCCGTTGGCCACGTTTGCCAAAGTATCCAGGCCAACCACGTCCAGCGTGCGGAAAGTAGCCGACTTCGGACGACCGATGATCGGGCCGGAGATGCGGTCTACCTCGTCCACGTTCAGGCCGAGCTTGTTCATCACCTGCAGGCCCTGCATGATGGCGTAAATGCCCACACGGTTCGCAATAAAGGCAGGCGTGTCCTTGGCCAGTACGGTAGTTTTGCCCAAGTATAAATCACCGTAGTGCATCAGGAAATCCACCACCTCTTTGTCCGTTTCCGGTGTCGGGATGATCTCGAGAAGCTTGAGGTAGCGCGGCGGGTTAAAGAAGTGCGTGCCGCAGAAGTGCTTCTTAAAATCATCGGAGCGGCCGTCCAGCATCATGTGGATCGGGATGCCCGAGGTGTTGGACGAGATGAGCGTGCCCGGCTTGCGGAACTGCTCCACCTGGTCGTACACAATTTTCTTTATCTTCAGGTTCTCCACCACCACTTCTATCGTCCAGTCGGCGGTGGCGATGTCCTTCATGTTATCCTCAAAGTTGCCCGTTTGGATCAGGCGTGCATCGGCCTTGCGGTACAGCGGAGCCGGGTTAGAGTTGATGGCTGCTTTCAGCGAGCTGTCCACGATGCGGTTGCGCACAGCTTTGCTTTCCAGCGACAGGCCTTTTTTCTCTTCCTCCGGCGTCAGTTCCTTCGGTACAATGTCGAGCAGCAGCACCTGCACCCCGATGTTGGCGAAGTGGCAGGCAATGCGGGAGCCCATCACCCCGGAGCCAAGCACGGCTACTTTCTTAATTATTCTTTTCATAGAATGGCGATAGTTGTCTATGGGTTAAAAGATTTCTTTATTCTCGATCATGCCAAGTATGCGGCCGCACACGTTAAAGAAAACATCCAGGTCCTCCTGCGGTATCTGCTCGCGCACCTTGTTATTAAACTGCTTCACCGTTTTACGCGACACTTCCTTCTTCTCCAGCCCTTTCTCTGTCAGGAAGATGCGCACCAGGCGCTTGTCGTTCGGGTCGGACACTTTATAGATAAGCTGCTTCTCCTCCATACTTTTGAGGATGCGGGTGAGGCTGCGCGCCTCCAGCCCAAGCAAGGGAGCGATTTTGGTGGCGGGGGTGCCTTGTTCCTGATCTATGTTGAGCAGCACAAAGCCAATGGAGGTGGTAATATCGTTCTGCACCGCCTCGGCATTGTACATGCGCGAGATGGCGTGCCAACATACTTTAAAGTTATAGTCTACAGTTTCTTCCGGCTTCATCATTTATAATGGTGTATACCAAATATAAGTAAATATGTTATGCTTGCATACCTTTTTTAGAAAAAATTTCTTTGTGCTTCCGGTGCAGCAGCTGGAGGTAATATTATAAAGGTTGCCGGTATAGTTATACTATAAACTAACAGATGGGATTTGCTTTAGTTTGAGAAAGTATGGATGGGGCAAGAAAAAAGCCCTTCCGGGGTGGGAAGGGCTTTGGTATTATAAGCTATCGAGTTCAGCTTCGGTGTACACAACTCCGGGTGGAGGAAGCAAAACATCTTTAGCAGTACTAAACTTATGATTACTGCTTTTCTTCATGTTCTGATTCTCTATAAGCTTTAGCAAGGTTCGTACACATTTTTCAATATCATCATTAAGTGTAGTTTTCATTTGCACCTCTCCGTTATACATAGTGATTCTTAGGGAGTAGAAAGCCATATCAAAGCCGTCATACCTAACCTGTTTAAGGTGGTTTAAGTCAATGGAGCTGTATAAATTATAAACCTCATTTAAATCCAGTGAGTCTAGCTCTCCAGTATAGTTAGCCTTAATGCTTACTTCATGCACTTCCCGCAGCCGATAAAAAAATTTACCATCTGCCGTTATTTCTACATCTTTAGATATGTTTTCTTCACCTAACGCTGGAAAGATTGAAAAGGTAATCGTTTCAAATTGAGCCTCACTTCTCTCTTCCGCTTTCACCGGTTCTGGATTATCAGCAACGGCAGGTGCTTTTTCCTGCTGCCCTCCACAGGACACAAGTATAACAACAGCAGCTAATAGTAAAATTTGCTTCATACTAAGGATGCAAAGTATCAACCTGCATATTAAATTTATCAGACACTCGAACAGGAGGAGCAGTCCTTACCTCATTTTCTGTACTAAAACTGCGGTTATCGCTAACTTCCATTTTATAATTGTCTAGAAAGCGGAGAAACATATGAACAGCTAAAGCACCTTTATCGTCCAGATCTCCTCTCATTTGCACCAGACCATCCGGCAATTCAACATGTATAGAATGGTCTGCAGCATCTTCCGCTTCAGGGAAGCCGGACTTAAGGCTGTTAAAGTCAAGTGATTTAAGCAAAGTATACACTTGTGTCATCGCAACAGAACCCAGTTGCCCTTTATAGTTCTTGCCAACTGTTTCATAATTTCTTAATCTATAATAGATTGTGCCATCCTTATGAACCTCCACATCTTTGGTATTCCATCCGGGGCAAGCGCATACTACCGTAATTGTAATTTTGTCAAACTCAATCTTCTCCGTCTCCTGATTTTCTTCTGCCTTTACTTCTGTAGCTATAGCTTCAGTCTGTTTGGTGCTTTGACAAGTAAGGCAAAACACCACCATGAACAAAAGTATAAATCGACCAATCAGCATATAAATAGGACGCATAGTATACAAAAAATCATCCTGAAAAAACCTTAGCCGAGGCTTATACTCCTCCGACCAGGATCCTTTCAGGATGACAAATCAGGTTGATGAAGTATGGCTGAAGCTAAATTGGCAGCCACAGCCATACTTTATACTTTAATACAAGCTCTCGATCACATCCTTATAGTTGGCGGTGATGATCTTGCGCTTCACTTTCAAGGTTGGCGTCAGCTCACCGCTTTCTACGGTCCACATGTTCGGGATGAGGGCAAACTTCTTGATGGTTTCGTACTGCGCCAGCCCCTCGTTGGCTTTGTCTATTTCGCGCTTGAACTTGGCGATAACGTCCGGATGCTTGACCATCTCCTCATCGGTAGTATAAGCTAAGCCTTTGTGGGCAGCCCAGTCCTGCAGACCCAGGAAAGACGGCACGATGAGCGCTGAGGCATACTTGCGGCCATCGCCCACAATCATCACCTGCTCTATCACCACCGACTCCTTCAGCTTGTTCTCGATTGGCTGCGGCGCCACATACTTACCGCCCGAGGTCTTGAACATCTCTTTCTTGCGGTCGGTTATTTTCAGGTACTTGCCCTGTATCATCTCGCCTATGTCGCCGGTATGGAACCAGTTATCCTTATCGATCACCTCGGCGGTCAGCTCCGGCTTTTTGTAGTAGCCTTTCATCACGTGCGGGCCGCGGGTTAGGATCTCTCCGTCTTCGGCGATCTTTATTTCCACGCCATCAATGGCCATACCTACGGTGCCGATCATGTTGTTTTCCGGCTCATAGCGGTTCACGGAGATCACCGGCGAGGTTTCCGTCAGGCCGTATCCTTCCATCACGCGGATATTAGCCGACCAGAACACGCGGGCCAGTCGCGGCTGCAGCGCGGCGCCACCCGACACGATCACTTTTACGTTACCGCCCAGCGCCTCGCGCCACTTGCTAAAGATAATTTTGTTGGCCAGTTCCAGCTGCTTGTTATACCACCAGCCCTGGTCTTTCTGCGTGTCATACTTCAGGCCAAGCTCCAGCGCCCAGAAAAACAGCTTGCGCTTTACGCCGGTCAGCTCCATGCCCGTGGCCACAATCTTATCGTATACTTTCTCCAGCAGGCGCGGCACCGTGGTAAACAGGTGCGGCTTCACTTCCTTCAGGTTGTCGGCTACTTTTTCTATGCTCTCGGCGTAGTAAATAGACACCCCAATGCGGAAGTACAGGTACAGCAGCATGCGCTCAAACACGTGGCAGAGCGGCAAAAAGCTCAGGGCGCGGTGGTTGTGGTCTACCGGCACGTAGGGCACGGTGCCACGCACGTTGCTCATCAGGTTATCGTGCGTCAGCATGACGCCTTTGGGGTTGCCGGTGGTGCCCGAAGTATAAATAATGGTCAGGATATCATCTGCAGTAACGGCGGCTTTCAGCGGTTCCAGCTGCTCCACGTCCTGCTTCTCGCCCAGGGCCAGCACCTCTTTCCAGTTCTTGGCGCCGTGTATCTCGTCAAACGTATAGATCTCCTTAATGCCCTCCATGCCCTCGGTAGCGGCCACCACCTTGTTGTATAAGTTGGAGTCGGCCACAAATATGGCCTTCACCTCGGCATCGTTAAAAATGTAGCGGTAATCCTCCTCGGTAATGGTAGGGTACATGGGCACGCTGATGGCCCCAATCTGCTGAATACCGAAGTCTACCAGCACCCACTCCGGGCGGTTAAACGAGATGATGGCTACCTTATCTCCTTTCCCAAGGCCCAGCTGCAGCAGGCCCAGGCTCACCTGGTTGGCGTAATCCTGCACATCGCGGGTAGTATACTTCTGCCAGTCGCCGTTTACCTTAGCCGCCAGGCAGTCAGGCTTCGGGAAGGCCTGCAACTGGTGCGGCAAAAGATCGAAGGTGCGGGTTATGTTCATAGTGAATGTCTTATACTACAGTGTTTTGATCAGTTAGCTTGTAAACAGGTCAAAGTTTCTGAAAACAGCCTGTTATTGATGCATTTTAATTATTTTTTTTGAATTCTGCCACGGCCGCTCTTATAAATATTTCCCATGTGTTATATTTATACTTTTAGAATAACGGCCATACTTATGGCGCAGGCATGGCCTGTATGCTATACGTCTACGCCGTTTTTAAGAGACAAGCCCAACAACGCCCCTATGAACCTGTCGATATTTTTTGAGCCGCTGAGCGAGGAAGTGTTTGCCACCCTAAATAAGCCCCGCACGCTGGGTTCCTACATCAGCCGCTTCGTAAGCAAGTTTCCGGACTGGCGCACGGCCGACATAGCTATACTTGGCATAAACGAAACCCGCGGCCGCTACACCGACGAGGACAATGAGGCTGACCACATTCACCACCAGTCCGCCGCACGCCTGGTGCGCAAAAAGCTGTATAGCCTGAACAAAGGCGCCGGCCGCTGCCAACTGGTGGACCTGGGCAACCTGCGCCCCGGCATTACGCTGGAAGACACGCACCTGCGCCTGAAGGAGATCGTGGAGGTACTCATCTCGCACAACACCATTCCGGTAATCATCGGGGGCTCGCATGACCTGGAGTATGGCCAATACATGGGCTATGAGCACCTGGAGCGCGTGGTGAACATGGTAACCGTAGACAGCAGCGTGGACATGACCGAAGACACCGAGGCCGCACCCAACAGAAAGCAGCTGCGCCAGATCCTCATGCACGAACCTAACTACCTGTTCAGCCTGAGCCAGATCGGGTATCAGTCATACTTTGTGGAGCCGGAGGTGATGGCCACGTTCGAGAAAATGCACTTCGAGTCTTTCCGGGTGGGCGAGGTGCACCGCAGCGTGCAGGAAATGGAGCCGGTAGTGCGCGTGGCCGACCTGCTGACTTTTGATATTTCGGCCATTCGCCACCAGGACGCGCCGGGCTATGAACCGGCCAACCCCTTTGGGCTGACCGGCGAAGAGGCTTGCCAACTGTGCTGGTACGCCGGCCTGAACGACAACCTCACCTCACTGGGCATCTATGAGTATAACCCTGCGCTGGACGAGCGTAAGCTGACCGCCATGACCGTGGCCACCATGATCTGGTATTTTATAGAAGGCTTTTACCACCGAAAAAATGAAACGGACTTCAGTGGCCGCCACTTTACCAAGTATGCCGTGGCCTTTGCCGACGACAACCCCGACCGCATGATCTTCTACAAAAGCCGCAGCAGCGAGAAATGGTGGCTGGAGGTAGAGCCCCTGAGCCCTGAGAAAGGCAGCCGCGTTGTGCCCTGCAGCTACGAAGACTACCTGCAAGCCACCAAAGGCGAGGTACCCAACCGCTGGATACTGACGCAGGCGAGGATTGGGTAAAATTTATCAGCTTGGAGATTTGAAAATTTGGAGATTTGCAGATGTTCCAAATTTTTAGGCGTTAACGTTGAAAGATGTTTGGCCTGAACTAAAGTATAAATCACTAATTGGCGCATCATTTTCAAATCCTCAAATCTCCTCATCTCCAAAACTATGAACCTACCAGAATACACGCTGCAGCAGCTGGCGCTGCGAAACGGGCAGGACCGCGAGGAAGTATGGGTGGCGTACCAGGGCGTGATCTACAACGTAAAAAAATCGAGGCTGTGGCGCAACGGCAGGCACTACGAGCACTGGGCAGGCCAGGATCTGACAGAAGAACTGGCCGACGCGCCGCATAATGCAAATGTTTTTGATAAATTTGAAGCGGTGGGGCGTGTAAAAAACTCCCGCTACCAGCCTAAGCCGGATTAACAGACCCCAAAATAAAATCGTATATTGGGGTTTTACGAGAAGTAACTATACATAAATCAAATTTATACCAGATGATATTAATTGCTGACAGCGGCTCAACAAAAACAGACTGGCGCTTGGTTACCAGTGATGCCGTGCTGGGCCAGGCACAGACTGCCGGATTTAACCCGATGTACCAGGATGCAGATGAGATATACCAGGAAGTGCATGACGTGCTGTTGCCACAGCTAAACGACCAGGTTCCTACGGCCATCTACTTTTACGGCGCCGGCTGCAGCTCCCCCGACCGCAACAAGCGCGTAGAGGATGCGCTGCGCCGCATTTTTCCGGAGGCCGAACTGCACGTAGACCACGACCTGCTGGGCGCCGCGCGCGCGCTTTGCGGCCGCAAGCCAGGCATCGCCTGTATTCTGGGCACTGGCTCCAACACCTGCCTGTACGATGGTGCCGATATCATAGACAATGTGCCGTCGCTGGGCTTTTTGCTGGGCGATGAGGGCAGCGGCGCCTACATGGGCAAGCTGCTGATTAAGGCATACTTGTACCGCGAGCTGCCGGAAGACCTGGCTACATCGCTTACAAACACCTATAACCTGACAAAAGACGGTATCTTGGATACGCTCTACAGCTCCTCGATGCCAAGCCGCTACATGGCTACGTTTGCCCGCTTCGTGCACGAAAAGCAGAAGCACCCGGTTATCCATGGTATGATCTATGAGAACTTCTCGGAGTTTTTTGAGCGCCATGTGGTAAAGTATAAGGGCCACGAAACGCTGCCTGTAAACTTTGTAGGCTCTATTGCCTACCACTTTGGCGACACGCTGAAGCAGGTAGCCCAAAAGTATGGCCTGCACGTGGAGACGATCATCAAAAGCCCAAGCGAAGGGCTGATCCTGTACCACCAGGAGCTGTTGCAGACTTTTGGCACCCCGAACGCCTAACGAATACTTCAAAGCCCGTGGTGCCTGCCACGGGCCTTCATTTAATTACCTTGTCAATCCCTAATCCCTAAAACTGTGTCTACTACCGAAACAGCGTCTAACTACGACGGGCTGGAGCACATGAGTGTGCACGAGCTGCTTGTAAATATTAACCGCGAAGACAAAACCGTTCCCCTGGCTGTAGAAAAGGCCATTCCGCAGATAGAAAAACTGGTGAACGCCACTGTAGAGTGCCTGCAGCAGGGCGGCCGGCTGTTCTACATCGGGGCTGGCACCAGCGGCCGCCTGGGTGTTGTAGATGCCTCTGAGTGCCCTCCTACCTATGGCGTGCCGCACGGCATGGTGGTTGGCATTATGGCAGGCGGCGATTCTGCCATTCGCAAGGCGGTAGAGTTTGCCGAGGATGACGCCGAGCAAGCCTGGAAAGACCTGCAGGAGCACAACATCAACGAAAAAGACATTGTGGTGGGAATTGCCGCCTCGGGCCGCACCCCATACGTAATCGGTGGACTGAAAGCCTGCCGTGAGCGCGGCATTGCCACCGGATGCGTGGTTTGCAACGCCGACAGTGCCGTAGCCGCCGCCGCGGAGTTTCCTGTGGAGGTTGTAACCGGCCCAGAGTTTGTAACCGGCAGCACCCGCATGAAAGCCGGCACCGGCCAAAAGCTGGCCCTGAACATGCTCACCACCTCTACCATGATTAAGCTGGGGCGCGTAAAAGGCAACAAGATGGTGGATATGCAACTATCTAACCTGAAGCTGGTTGACCGCGGCACCCGCATGGTGATGGAGGAGCTGAACATTGAAAGAGACGAGGCCAGCGACCTGCTGAAGAAGTATGGCAGCGTTCGGGCCGCTGTGGAGGCTTACCGCAACGGAAACCAACACCAGGTTTTATAACCAGAAAAAGCAGCGAGCGCCGGAGCAGATAACTCCGGCGCTCGCTTTTTATACTTTAAATCCGGTCCTAGTTCAGCGTCAGCCCCTCTAGCAGCACCTTCGCCGCCTCCTTGCTCGGCACCACGTAATTGGTCACCGACCAGGTATAGTTCAGCTTAAACCTATCATCGGTAGTGCTGTGCAGCACTTTGCGTTTGTAGTCCTCCAGCGGCTCCAGCCCCAGTTCTTTCCGCCGCTTGTCTATAAGCTGCTGCTCCTCTTCGCTTACTTTCATCACCAGGTAGTCATCCAGCTGCCCCAGTTCTTCATCGTCGGAGCAGCTACGGCAGTGAATTTTCACGAAGGCGCGTGAGCCATACTTGTTGCGCCCCGCCTGCTGGTCTAGCAGGTAAGCGGCGGGCTGCGGCGCCATCCGCCCCTGCTGCACTGCCTCCAGAAGCACTTCCGTAAAATCATGGCCTTTGCGCATCTTGGTTTGCCGCTCTATCACAATGCTGAAGCGCGGCAGCTGCTCCAGCGTGTCCGCCACCCCGATCAAATCCTCGCCCGGGTAACCGAACTCCTTTACCCAGCCCAGCAAAAGTTTGGTGTTGGCCTCCTCTATTTTGCGGATAGTGTCGCCGTGCACACGCATGCCTCCCTCGGCCTGCCTGAAGTACTGGTCGCGGGCGTACAGCTCATCCAGGTCGGCGCGCAGCTCCTGGTTATACGTGTGCTCATACTTGGTGCGGCGCTTAGGGTATTTCTTGGCAAACTTGCGCCAGCGCCTGCTGCCCTCCAGCGAGTCCAGCACCGGCTGCCCATGCAGGTACTCCAGGCTTACGCCTTTCTGCACGAGCTCCTCCAGGTAGTTAAACGCTTTCCGTTCTTTATCCTGCAGCAGGGCACAAATGGCGGCGTTGTAGTAGTCGCGGGCGAAGGGCGAGGGCACAGCGTCAAAAGCCTGCTCATAGGCTTCCAGCGCTTCTTCATACTGCCCCTCCACCACCAGCAGCTCTGCCTTGTTTATTTTGGGGTGATATACTTCGGTATAGTTGGGCCCATCGCCGGCACGCAGCGCAAAAGGCATAAGCGCCAGGCAAAAGAGCAAAAGCATCAAAGGTGTTTTTCTGAACATAAGCAAAGGAAGCGGCGGGCATGGCTGCCATGCCCTTAATCTTTTAAAGGATGAATTTAGGTTTAGTTACGGCCTTTTCGGGAAAAACGCATAAAGCGGCATTTCATTGCCAGCACCTGTTAAACAGTGCCGGTTGCTGCCGGCTGCCGCAGCCAGGCCAGCGCCTGTTCTTTCTCGGCCATGTCAAAAGTATGCACCTCAACACTCGGGTTCAGAAAGCTTGCCAGCCGCCACTGCCCCTTCACCCAGTCTTTGTCTGTTACAATGGCATACCTGTCTATCTTCTCCTCCAGCCCTTTGAACTTTAGCTTCAGCATATCAAAAAACGACTGCACGCAGTCCCAGCCGCCGAAGCAGGAGAACTCAAAGTATACCTGTAGTTTGTCGTGATGGGCAGCCTTCTCCTCCAGTTGTTGCACCACAGCCCGCAGGCCAGCCTCATCCAAGTAGTGCTGCACAAGAAAGCCCGCCAGGCCTTCCTCTGGAAAGTCGATTATTGAAACCATAGCATGGCAGAAATTTAGATTTGATGTTGAGCGCCTGATCGCCAGCCTGTTGCTGGGGCGGCCTATACTTTTCATACCGAGGTTACGGCTTTTCGGTTTCTTAACCCGAAGCCAAAACAATTATTACGGGCTATGGCAGCCACTTTTTGTCTACTATTTTTGTTAAACTATGGCTCCTGAGGCGTAAAATTCTACCCGGCGCGCTCAACTTTGCGGTTGCGCCGGCAGTACATCTTTGCCAGCGGGAGCCGCAGCTATACTTTATACTTATGCACACCATAGAACCATACTATAACTGGATAGAAAAATACTCTGCCGCAGAGGATCCACGCTCCCCACTGTACGGGGCCGAAAACAGCCTCTCGCAGTACACCCATACTATTTACGGGTACTATATACACCCGCAGTGGGACGATATAGACTCCGAAACGCTCTTTCTGAAGATCTTATACGCTGATTATGAGCTTGGCTTTGCCGTGATAGAGTTTATCGGCGAGTGGAACGACGCGCTCAACAACGACATCATGCAGCTAAAGCGCAACATCATAGACCCCATGGTGGAGGAAGGCATCAAGCACTTTATACTTATCGGGGAGAACGTGTTTAACTTCCACGGCTCCGACGACTCTTACTACGAGGAGTGGTTTGAGGATGTGGAGGACGGCTGGGTGGTGGCGCTCGGTTTCCAGGACTTTGTGCTGAGCGAGATGAAGAACTACAACCTGGATTACTACATCAACTACGGCGGCAACCTAGAGGAGATCCACTGGCGCACCTTTACCCCCAAACGCCTTTTTGCCCTTATCAACAGCCTGATCCAGAAGAGGCTGGGGCCATAGCATAACGTATAAAAAGCGAACAGGGAGCGCCCGCTGGTGCAGGCCTCCCTGTTTGGTATAGTGGTGTATTAAATGCTATTCTACAGCATCCTCTACTTCGTCAGCGCCTTCTTCCAGCTCATCACCGGCCTCATCGGCACCTTCTTCTATATCGTTGCCCATTTCTTCTGCGCTTTCCTCAACGCGGTCAGCATCGTTTTCAGCGGCATTTTCTGTGTTAGAGTCGCATGAGGCAAAGGAAAACAGGCCCAGTGCCAACAGCATAAATAATGGCTTTTTCATATTTTCAGTTTTTAAATTTTATCAGTTAACAAAAGTACGCCCCAATACAGGCATTGCGTTATTCTATTACGGCGCTTGTATCGGCGTCTTCGGTCATGTCCTCCATTTCGTCGGCACTCTCTTCAGCCGCGTCTTCCATCTCCTCCTGCACTTCTTCCTGCTCCTCGGCTCTTTCCTCTGCAGGCGAGTCGCATGATGAAAAACTTACCAGGCTGGTCAGGGCCATAACATACAGTGCTTTTTTCATGGTTTTGTGTGTTTAGTTATAAGGGATACCCCATTCGCTCTGCCACAGCGCACACGGCTGACGCAGAAACATGCCAAACAATACGGAGCGCCTTAAATATGGTTATGAAAATATATGAAAAAGCCGAAAGGCACCCTTTTGAGGTGCCTTTCGGTTGTCCCGGCCATGCGCCGGGTGGTTTTTCTGGTTGCTGATTACTCTACAGAAGCAGAGTCAACTGAAGTAGCAGCTGTGTCAGCCTCAACAGCAGTAGAATCTTCTACAACCGGAGCCTCTTCAACAGTAGTTTCTTCTACAGTTTCAACCTCAGCGGCTGTTTCTTCAGTGTTGTTGCAAGATGCAAAAGCGAACAGGCCAGCAACGAAAAGTAAACCAAATACTTTTTTCATGGTGTTTGATGTTTTTATAAATGAGGCGCAAATATACTACTATATACGAACCTCCAAATACACACCCGAAAAATTATTTTTTCTTGAATAACAGCCTGATCGGCACACCTGTAAAGTCGAAGTGCTCGCGCATCCGGTTCTCCAGGTAGCGTGTGTACGACTCCTTCACGTACTGCGGCAGGTTACAGAAAAATGCAAACGTAGGGTTGTGCGTCGGTAGCTGCGTAATGTACTTGATCTTGATGAACTTACCCTTTACGGCCGGTGGCGGGTAGCGCTCAATGTCCGGCAGCAGCAGGTCGTTCAGTTTGGAAGTCGGGATCTTACGCGTCTTGTTATCATATACCTCCATAGCCACCTCAATGGCTTTATGGATACGCTGCTTCGTCACCACCGAGGTAAAGATAATCGGCACATAAGCGATTGGCGCGATGCGGCTGTAGATCTCCTCCTCAAATTGCTTGGTGGTATGGGTGTCCTTCTCGATCAGGTCCCACTTATTCACCAGTATCACGATGCCTTTGCGGTTCTTCTCGGCCAGGGCAATGATGTTCACGTCCTGCGCCTCAATGCCGCGCGTGGCATCCAGGATCACAATACACACATCGGCATCCTCCAGGGCACGCACCGAACGCAGCACCGAGTAGAACTCAATGTCCTCGTTCACCTTGCTCTTACGGCGCAGACCGGCGGTATCCACAATGATAAACTCCTTGCCAAAAGCATTGTAGCGGGCATGGATGGCGTCGCGGGTAGTGCCGGCAATATCGGTTACAATGTTGCGCTCATGGCCCAAAAGCAGGTTTACAAAGGATGACTTCCCAACGTTCGGACGGCCCAGCACGGCAATTTTCGGGATGCCGGCATCCGGGTCTTCCACGCCTTCATCCTTAAAGTGCTTCACCACCTCGTCCAGCAGCTCGCCGGTGCCGGAACCGCTCTGCGAGGAGATCGGGTAAATATCGATGCCTACACCCAAAGAATAAAACTCGCCCATCTGGTGCATGCGCGCGTTGGTATCGGCTTTGTTGGCCACCACGTACACCGGCTTGTCGGTGCGGCGCAGCACGTTGGCAAACTCCTCGTCCAGGCCCGTAAGGCCTGCGTCCACGTCCACCATAAAAAGGATCACGTCGGCCTCGTTCATGGCCAGTTCTACCTGTCGGTTGATCTCGGCCTCAAAAATATCGTCGGAGCCGTGCACGTAGCCACCCGTGTCTATCACGGTGAAATACTTGCCGCACCAGTCGCCGTGGCCGTAGCTGCGGTCGCGGGTTACGCCGCTCACGTTGTCCATGATGGCCTTGCGCTGGCCAATCAGGCGGTTAAAAAGCGTAGACTTGCCCACGTTGGGGCGGCCTACAATAGCAATGATGTTGGTTGACATCGAACTCAAATAAAAGTGTTAAAGTGCCCCCGGAGCACCGTGCCCCGAAGCTTTATGGTGCGCTACTCTTCGCGGTAGCCGAAGCGCCGAAGCAGCTTCTGGTCTGCCCGCCAGTTCTCGTTCACGCGCACGTATAAATCAAGAAATATCTTTTTCTGGAAGAAGTCCTCCATATCGAGGCGGGCCTGCGTGCCTACCTTTTTCAGCGCCTCGCCTTTGTTGCCGATCACGATGCCTTTCTGGCTTCTGCGCTCCACAATAATCTCGGCCCGGATGCGGATGATGTCCTCCTCCTCCTTAAATTCCTCTATCACCACCTCGGTGCTGTAAGGGATTTCCTTTTTATAGTTGAGGAAGATCTTCTCGCGGATGATCTCGGACACAAAGAAACGCTCGGGCTTGTCGGTCAGTTCATCTTTCGGATAAAACGGCGGGTGCTGCGGCAGGTAGTGCAGCAAACGCCCGAACAGGTGCTCCAGCCCGAACTTATGCAAGGCGGAGATAGGCAGAATCTCGGTCGGGTTCATGTGCTCCTTCCAGTAAGCCACCTTCTCGTTCACCTCCTCCTCAGTGGCCTGGTCTATCTTGTTGATCAACAGAAGTATGGGCACCTTGGCGTGCTGAAGGCGCTTGATCACATCGTCTTCGTCGTGCTTCTCGTAAATGTCCGTCACGAAAAGGATGATGTCGGCGTCCTCCAGCGAGGTGCGCACAAAACCCATCATCGACTCGTGCAGCGCATACTGCGGCTTGATGATGCCGGGCGTGTCGGAGTAAACGATCTGGAAATCATCTCCGTTCAAAATGCCCATGATGCGGTGCCGCGTGGTCTGTGCCTTGGACGTGATGATGGAGAGTTTCTCGCCCACCAGCGCGTTCATCAGCGTGGATTTACCCACATTCGGTTTGCCCACTATACTTACAAAACCGGCTTTGTGCGGTGTTTCGGCCATACTTCTAAATTTGAGGTTGCAAAATTACTCCTTTTTTACGAAACCCCGTGAAAATGTGCAGATTTAGGTTTTATAAAGACCTCGCAGTGTGCGCAGCTCCTGCGAGTGACTGTCTGGGTGGATGGGCTGTTGCTCCGTAGCGTCAGACTCTCCTAACGTAAGCGTCCGCTTGTGCTTCTTGTTACAAGTTCCATAGCAAGGCACAAGCGGACGCTTGCGCCAGGACTTTCAACTTTCTAACTTTTTAACCTTCTAACTTTCTAACTCCAGAACAATCTGCCATACTTATCGCTTTACGCTTCGTTGAACCTCTTGTGATAGACTGACAATTATCATGAAACAGAAAGAATTATACTTAGTATCTTTGCAACAGATAAGCACTTATACATTACATGAGCAAAAAGAACACTGGTAAAATCGGTGTGCTGCTGGTAAACCTTGGCACGCCTGATACACCTGAAACGCCTGATGTTAGAAAGTACCTGCGCGAGTTCTTGTTAGACAAGCGCGTGATTGACATAAACCCAGTTGGTCGCTTTTTCCTTATAAATGGAGTCATCGCGCCTTTCCGTGCACCAAAGTCTGCGGTGGTGTACAAGCAGCTTTGGACTGAGCGCGGCTCTCCCCTGCTTTACCATGGTATAGATCTGAAGGAGAAGCTGCAGGCAAGCCTCGGCAGTGACTACTTCGTTTCTTTTGGCATGCGTTACCAGAAGCCAAGTATAAAAAGCGCCTTGGAAGAGCTACGAGAGCAAAGTGTAGATCGTATCATTGTGTTCCCACTGTTCCCGCAATACGCCTCTGCCAGCACCGGCTCCGCCCATGATAAGATCATGGAGATCATTAAGGACTGGTGGATCATACCGAGCATCAACTTTATCTCTAACTTCTGCAACGACCCTGGCTTTATTGAATCATTCGCGGAGCTGGGCAGAAAGTATCTGGCCGAGGATAACTACGACCACGTGATGTTCAGCTACCACGGTTTGCCGGAGCGCCATATCCTGAAAGGTAGCGACCACGGCTACTGTAAACTCGGCTCCTGCTGCAACAGCTACAACAAGCGCAACCAGTACTGCTACCGCGCCTCCTGCTTCGAGACATCGCGCCAGTTGGCTGCGGCGCTAGGCCTGCGCGAGGACCAGTATTCCGTGGCGTTCCAGTCGCGGTTGGGCAAAGACCCTTGGCTGAAACCGTATAGTGATGAGGTGCTGAAAACCTATCCGGAGAAAGGCATTAAAAAGGTGCTGGCCTTCAGCCCTGCCTTCGTAGCCGACTGCCTGGAAACGACCATTGAGGTCGGCGAAGAGTTTAAGGAGATGTTTGAGCACGCCGGCGGCGAGAAGTGGCAGCTGGTAGAGAGCCTGAACTCCAACGATACTTGGGTGGAGGCCGTAAAGCAGATTATTCTGAAGAACTAGCCTTAACAGCACATAGACAGAAAGAGGCCGCTAATGGAACTGCATCAGCGGCCTCTTTTTATACTTTCGGGCTAATCCCAGTCCCAGTCCCAATCGTCTTCTTCCCCATCTTCCTCATCAAGGCCATAAGATAAAGGAGCCTTTACGTAAATGCCGAGCGCTTTCTGCGTTCCTTCCCCGCTGTACCTTACCCTGTAGTTGAGGCCGGCAAAGTAATTTACCCAGTAATCGGTCTGCAGCCCCAGCACGGCACTCTCTTCTTTCCTCAGCTCTAAGTATGGACCTGCGGATAACCCCGCTATGCCGATGCCTGTTTGAGCCTGCATATATAAAACAGTGCTGCCCTTCCTGCGGTCGAAGCCCAGGTTGCCGCTCACCGGAAACCGATCCTCGAACCACCACAGCGAAGCCTCCACGCCCCAGCTTACCTTCGGCTTTTTGTCCCCGAAATTAAAGTGTAGGGCCGGACCAACCGAGAAAATATCCTGCGCCTGCGCTGAAGAGAATACCAGCAGCATTAGCAGCAAAAGCAGTTTATACTTTACAACTGCTTTTATACTTTGAGATGGCATCATGTATGTGCCTGTTGCTAAATCCGCTCCGAATCCACCCAATCCTCCGACACGGCAGCGGCATACTTGGTCAGCTTCTGCAACAGCACCTCCGCGTCGCTCTCCACGATCAGGCTATTCTTGTACTCCGGCTTAATCAGCCCCTCCTGCACACAGTCCGAGAGAAAGGACATGAACTTATCATAGTAGCCGTTCACGTTGTAGAAGGCCACCGGCTTTTTAATGATGCCCAGTTGGTTCCAGGTGATGATCTCGTTTACCTCATCCAAGGTGCCGAAGCCGCCGGGCATGGCGATAAACGCATCCGACTTAGCTGCCATCAGGGCTTTCCGCTCGTGCATGGTCTTTACCACGTGCTGCTCTGTCAGGCCGGTGTGCGCCACCTCGCGGTCTATCAGGCTCTGCGGAATCACGCCCACAGCTTCCCCGCCTTTGGCAAGTATGGCATCGGCAATCGTGCCCATCAGCCCTACCTTACCACCGCCAAACACCAGTCTCATACTTTGTGCGGCCATCAGCTGGCCCAGCTTGGTGGCTGCCTCGGCATACATAGGATTGTTGCCGGCATTGGCGCCACAGAAAACGGCTATACTTTTCATACTTTATACATTGTAGTTTTTAACGAAGAAGGCCCCAGCTGTTTGCCAGGGCCCTTTTATACTTTACGCTGCTGTATACTTAAGCCAGCTGCTTGTTATACATTTTAGCCACTGTCTCAGCCACGTAATCAATCTCCTCCGGCGTGTTATACTTGCTGAACGAGAAACGCACCGAGCCGCGGCTTGGGTCCACATCCAGCGCACGCAGCACATGCGAGCCGGCGTTGGCGCCGCTGCTGCAGGCACTACCGCCCGAAGCCGAAATTTTGGCGATATCCAGGCTAAAGAGAAGCATTTCGTTAATGTCCGAGGCAGGCAAGCTCACGTTCAGCACCGTGTACAGGCTCTTGTCGCCAAACTCCGACATACCGTTGAAGCTCACGTCCTCCATCTGCTCGCGCAGCTGGTGGATCATGCGGTCTTTCAGGCCTTGGATATAGCGGGTGTGCTCTTCCATGTCGCGGTAAGCGATCTCCAGCGCCTTGGCTAGGCCGATGATGCCGTACACGTTTTCGGTGCCGCCGCGCATGTTGCGCTCCTGCGCCCCACCCTGAATCAGCGGCTGAATCTTGGTCTCTGCATCGCAGTACAAAAAACCCACACCTTTCGGACCATGAAACTTGTGCGCCGACCCAACAATAAAGTTAGCCTTCAGCTGCTGCAGGTCGTGCTTGTAGTGGCCCATGGTCTGCACCGTGTCCGAGTGAAACACTGCGTTATACTTCCTGCAGATCTCCCCAATCGCCTCAATATTATTTAATGTACCGATCTCGTTGTTGGCGTGCATGATGGATACCAGCGTCTGCGGCTGGTTGGCCAGCAGCTCCTCCAGGTGCTCCAGGTCCAGGTTACCGCGCTCGTCGTGGCGCAGGTAGCTCAGTTGCACCTCATGCTGCTTCTCCAGAAGCTCCATAGTATGCAGCACGGCGTGGTGCTCCAGTTTGGTAGTGATAGCATGCTTGATGCCCAGCGAGCGACAGGTGCAGATAATGGCTGCGTTATCGGCCTCGGTACCGCCCGAGGTAAAGAAAACCTCGGCAGGCGACGTGTTCAGCAGGCCTGCCACGGTTTTACGCGACCGCTCAATAGCCGCCCGCACCTCGCGCCCATGCGAGTGGATAGAGGATGGGTTACCGAAGTGCTCCAGCATAAAAGGGACCATGGCGTCAAAAACCTCTTTATCGAGAGGGGTGGTGGCAGCATTATCTAAATAAACACGCATACTTGTAAGGTATATTTTTCTTGTTCTGTTCTTTACTCAACCACTAAAGTATAAAAAAAAGTTGCGCCAACGGCAGGAACAATCCCATACCAGTGGCGCAACACGGCTTGTTACCCTCGCTTTTTATGACAGCAGCAACAACACATACTTTAGTTTTTATTTAGAGATGATCTCTTTGATATCGGCAATAATTTTATTCGCCAGGTGCTCGGCCGTGGCGTTGCTGTCGCTCTCGGCGTAGATGCGGATGATGGGCTCGGTGTTGGATTTGCGCAGGTGCACCCACTCCTTGTCGAACTCAATCTTCACCCCGTCAATCGTGTTGATCGGCTGCTTGGCGTAGCGCTCCTGCATCTGGCGCAGCACCTCGTCCACGTCCACCTCCGGCGTCAGCTCTATCTTGTTTTTGGAGATGTAGTAGTTCGGATAACTGGCGCGCAGGCGCGTCATGCTCATGCCGGACTTGGCCAGGTGCGTCAGGAACAGGGCAATGCCCACCAGCGCGTCGCGGCCGTAGTGCAGCTCCGGGTAAATGATACCGCCGTTGCCCTCGCCGCCGATGATGGCGTTCTGCTCCTTCATCATGTTCACCACGTTCACCTCGCCCACAGCGGCAGCGTAATATTCGCCACCGGCTTTCTCCGTCACGTCGCGCAGCGCACGGGTAGAGGAAAGGTTAGAAACGGTGTTGCCTACCTGGTTCTTTAATATATAATCGGCTACGGCTACCAAGGTATACTCCTCGCCGAACATGCTGCCGTCCTCGTTGATCAGTGCCAGGCGGTCTACATCCGGGTCTACCACGATGCCCAGGTCAAACTTGCCTTTCTCGATCACACGCGAGATCTCGCGCAGGTTCTCTGGCAGCGGCTCCGGGTTGTGCGGAAAGTTGCCATCCGGCTCGCAGTACAGTTTCTCAATTTTGTTGACGCCCAGCGCCTCCAGCAGCATCGGCACGGCAAAACCGCCGCACGAGTTCACGGCATCCACCGCTACGCTAAAGTTCTTGGCTTTAATCGCCTCCACGTCTACCAGCGGCAGGTCAAGTATGGCCTTGATGTGCTTTCCTAGCACTTCATTGTCTTGGGTATACTTGCCTAGCTCTGTTACCTGCGCAAACTCAAAAGCCTCTTTCTCGGCGATGTTCAGCACCAGCTTGCCCTCCGTATCAGAGATAAACTCGCCTTTGTGGTTCAAAAGCTTCAGGGCGTTCCACTGTTTCGGGTTATGGCTGGCAGTAAGTATAATACCGCCGCCGGCCTGCATGTCCGGCACGGCCATCTCCACGGTTGGGGTAGTAGAAAGGCCTACATCAACCACATCGATGCCCAAGCCCTGCAGCGTGGCGCACACCAGCTTGTTCACCATGTCGCCGGAAAGGCGCGCGTCGCGGCCTACTACAATTGTCTTCTTATCGGTGTTCTGCAACACCCAGCTTCCGAAAGCAGCGGAAAACTTAACCACATCCACAGGGGTAAGTCCTTCTCCAGCCTGTCCGCCTATCGTGCCACGTATTCCTGAAATTGATTTTATTAAAGCCACTGATCCGTATATTAGTTGCCCGGCAAAAGTAATAATTTTACTTATACTTCCAGCGGTTTATGTTCTATTCTGGCAACAGAAAACCAGCCCAAGTGCCTGCGGCACACTGTACCGCATATGCGCCTGCTGCCTTCTGGTATACCGGCACGTGGCTTTATACTTTGTTCTCCGTGATCAGCTCCTTCACCCGCAGCCGCCCCACCTCCAGGTCTTTGATCTTGAGGCGGCCTACTGCACCCGTCTGTAGCGCCAGCCTTTTAATGGCCAGACTGCCGATGGCAAGCGCCCCGACAGCCATGGCCCCGACGCTCACCACCGCCAGCGCAGTGGCGATGCGGGCAAACGCTACCTGCGACTGCACGGCTGCTGGCACAGCGGCAATTTTCTGGATATTCTTTTTCTTCTTCATCTTATAGTATGACATAGTAGATAATAATGTGGCCTGGCCCTTTAACCAGTTTATATACTTACTTACGCAGGAAACACAGCCATACCTCCGCCTGAAATGTTATTACAGTGTTAAGCCCTCTGCGGCCTAGGCTACAAACGCTAAATATTTAGTATATTTGCCTTTATGACTACCTCTAAAACCGACACCAGCGCCCGCCAACGCCAGCTTGAGGCTTTTAGCCGCCTGTTGGACGTGATGGACGACCTCCGCGAAAAATGTCCCTGGGACCGCAAGCAAACCATGGAGAGCCTGCGCCACCTTACTATAGAAGAAACCTATGAGCTTTCCGACGCCATCCTGAAAGGAGAACTGCAGGAGGTGAAGAAGGAGATCGGCGACATTATGCTGCACCTGGTTTTCTACGCCAAGATAGCCTCAGAGAAAGGCGCCTTCGACATAGCCGATGTGCTGAACGCCCAGTGCGAGAAGCTTATTTTCCGGCACCCGCACATTTACGGCGACGCCACTGCCAGCAGCGAGGAGGAGGTAAAGCAGAACTGGGAGAAGCTAAAACTGAAGGAAGGCAACAAATCTGTGCTGGGAGGAGTACCACAGTCATTGCCTGCTTTGGTAAAGGCCATGCGCATACAGGAAAAAGCCCGCGGCGCCGGCTTCGACTGGGACGACAAATCGCAGGTATGGGCAAAGGTGCAGGAGGAGTTGGGAGAGTTCGCCAGCGAGTTTAATGTGCCCGACACGGCATCTATCGACCAGGAGAAGGCTTCCGCTGAGTTCGGCGACCTGCTTTTCTCGCTAATAAACTTTGCGCGCTTTGCCGGCATAAACCCCGAAGAGGCATTAGAACGTACAAACCTGAAATTCATATCGCGCTTCCAGTATATAGAAGAGGCTGCGGCCAAAGACGGAAAATCGTTGCAGGACATGACCTTGCAAGAAATGGATTATTACTGGAACCAGGCAAAAAAACTGTAAGCCTGCATACATTTAAAGCGATAATTTACCTATATTTATTGCGCTTTTCTTAACTATACAGAAAGAAGCGCCACTGCAAAGGTTTTATCTGATGGCAGAGGCACGGCAGTGCTGCATGTCAGCCATAGATGGCACCCAAAGCGCCTCGTTGTTTATACTTTGAAATAAAAGCAATTATTTATAATTTGCGATATTGCAGCTTCCTTAATTTGGAATTATGGAAGACAAAGGCTTAAATTTAGGCAGCTGAAGCATTGGCTGTAGCCTTTAAACAAATATTTTTCGGGCCGGCAGGGTTTGAAAATTAGAGAAAAGTATGAAATTGCAAATTCAATAAAGAACTAAAAGCGAAACAATTACATTTTATAATTACACAAACTATTTATTACAACACAAACAGCTAAACTTTAAACTTTAATTAAAATGGAAAAAAAGACTGCAGTAGTGAGCAAGAATGCTAATGTAGAGAATAAGCCGAACGCGGTAGGCTCTCTATTTGCGAGCATCGTAATTCCGGTTGCCATTATAGCATGTGTGCTTATCTATATGTTCGTTCTTGGCAACCCTGCCAACTTCGAAGGCAATGATCCGAACAACCACCCACTTCCGGGCAACTACCTTGGTATCGTATACAAAGGTGGCTGGGTAGTACCAGTGCTGATGTCTCTGAACCTGATGGTATTCATCTTCTCTATCGAGCGTGCTCTGACAATCGGTAAAGCAAAAGGTACTAAGAGCGTGGCAGAATTCGTACGCGTTATCTCTGCTAAACTGAACCAGCGCGACATCAACGGCGCTATCGCATCTTGCGACACGCAGAAAGGCTCTGTAGCAAACGTAGTAAAAGCCGGCCTGCTGAAGTACAAAGAAATGCAGAACGAGCCAGAGCTGCTGAAAGCAGAGAAAGTTGCCGCTATCCAGAAAGAGATCGAAGAGTCTACTTCACTGGAGCTGCCAATGCTGGAGAAAAACCTGGTGGTTATCTCAACTATCGCCTCTATCTCTACACTGGTAGGTCTGATCGGTACGGTACTTGGTATGATCAAGGCCTTCTCGGCTCTTGCAACTTCAGGTGCTCCTGACTCTGTAGCCCTTGCAAACGGTATCTCTGAGGCCCTTATCAACACAGCCCTTGGTATCACAGGCTCTACTATCGCGATCATCGCTTACAACTACTTTACAAGCAAGATCGACGTGCTTACTTACAGCATCGACGAAGCTGGCTTCAGCATGGTATCTACGTTCGCTGCTCAGCACGACACGCCAGCTGCAAGACCACAAACTGTTTAATTTTAACCGTATTAACCAGATAAGATGCCTAAAGTAAAAGTAAAAAGGAAAAACCCCTCGTTGGACATGACGCCAATGGTGGACTTATTCTTCTTGCTGGTTACTTTCTTTATGCTGACTGCAACGGCCCGTCCTGACGAAGCTATTGTAGTAGACACACCATCATCGGTGTCTGAAATAAAAATCCCGGATACAAACGTAATTACCATTACGGTAGGCAAAGACAGCAGAGTGTTCTTTGGCGTAGACGGGCAGCAAACTAAGGAAGCACTACTTGACAAAATCGGAGGCAAGTATGGCGTAGGATTTACTCCGGAAGAGAAGCGAACGTTTTCGCTTCTAAGCAACTTTGGAGTTCCTATCAACCAGCTTAAGTCTTTCCTTTCGATGGAATCAAGTGCACGCAAGGAGGTAAACCAACCGGGTATACCAATCGACTCCGTACACAATGAGCTTGGCGACTGGGTACTGCAAACACGTTTAACAAACCCTAAGGTGGTGATCGCCATCAAAGGCGACAACGATGCAGACTACCCAACTGTTAAGCGTGTCATTGATGTCCTACAAGAAAAGAACGTAGACAGGTTCAACCTGATCACCGACATGGAAACCATGCCGAGGAACCTATAATTAGAAAGGAGATTAGATAATGGCAGAAATACAGGAAAAAGCCGACTCCGGTAAAGGTGGTAAGAAACGCGCCAAACGCTCGTCGACCAAAATCGACATGACGCCGCTGGTAGACCTTGCCGCCCTTCTGATCACATTCTTCATGCTTACCACGACTTTCAACAAGCCGCAAACCATGGAGATTAACATGCCTAAGAAGGTTAAGGATGAATCAGAGCAGATGCCGTTGAAAGCAAGTAACGCCATGACTATTATTCTTGGCGATAATGACGAGCTTTACTATTACTTCGGCCTTGTAGAAGATGAGCCGGAAGTGGTTGAATCTAGCTACGCAGCAGACGGCATCCGTAAAGTGCTGACTTCACAACGTGTGAAGTCTAACGAAAAGATGACGGTGTTGATAAAGCCGATGGAAGAGTCCCGCTATAAGAACATGGTGGACATTCTGGACGAATTAAAAATCACGGATACCAAAAAGTTTGCCATGGTAGAAATTGCTGACGCAGACAAAGATTTGGTACAAAAACAACTAGGTAATTAAGATATGGACGCAAGTAAGTTAGCAAAAGCATCGCTTGACGATATCGTCTTCGAAGGACGAAACCGAGCGTATGGCGCCTACCTACTTCGCAGATTGTACAACAAGCATATCACTGTTGCCGCCATAGCCGCCACTTTGTTGTTTCTTCTTTTTCTTAGCTTACCGCTAATTACAAAGATGATCAAAGGAGACGAAGAGGAGGTAATGACAACAGAGCGAGTTGTAACAGAAGTAGACCTGGCTCCACCACCACCACTGGATGAGGCAACGCCGCCACCGCCGCCGCCGCCGCCACCAGATCTTCCACCACCACCACCACCCGTGCGTGCTACTGTAAAGTATACGCCGCCGGTAGTGAAGCGTGACGAAGAGGTACAGAAAGAGGAAGAAATTCCGGACGTAGAAGTGCTTGAGGAAATTGATGCGGGCATTGAAACCGTAGAAGGTGACCCAGACGCACCGCTTGACTTAGGCGATATTGACGGCACAAGCGATATAGTAGCCGAAGTTGTAGAGGATAAGCCTTATACTTACGTTGAACAGATGCCAACCTTCCCGGGTGGTGAGATGGAGATGATGAAGTATCTTGGCAAGAACATCCGCTACCCAGCTGCTGCACAGCGTGCCGGAGTAGAAGGCCTGGTAGTGCTTTCGTTCGTAGTAAGCAAAACAGGAGAGATCTCCGACATCCAGGTTGTGAAAAACCTTGGTGCTGGTACCGATGAAGAAGCCGTACGCGTTGTGAAAACAATGCCAAAGTGGACTCCTGGTAAGCAGAACGGCAGAGCAGTACCTGTTCGCTACACACTTCCAGTACGATTCACGATTAAATAAGCACGCATAGCTGCTAAAAGCCCAGCCCTAAAAGGCTGGGCTTTTTTTATGCACAAAATATACTCAGCATGCATACTATTTAAGGATAATTCCGTACCTTAAAAAAGAATCAATAGAAAAACCCTAAGCAGACTCAACGAGAACTATGTAAACCATTTTTAACCATAAACCCCAAAGCCCATGGAAAAGAGCTATTTCTTAAGCATGACCTTCAACAACATTGTGTTTAGAGGGCGAAACAAGGATTACGGCGCTTACAAACTCCGGAAATCCTATAGTAAGAACGTGCTACTGGCAGCCACACTTGCCACAGCCATTTTTTCAGGGGCGCTGGTCGGTCCATTGGTTAAAGCCATGTTCTTTGCCAAACCCGTAAAGTATGTGAAGCCTGTTTATGAAGTCATGAAGCCGATAGACGTCATACTGCCTCCGCCGCCTAAAAAGCCAGTAGAGAAAGCGGTAGCGCCCCCTCCTGCCCCACCTGAGAAGACCAAAGTGGCGCAAGAGCGCTTCGTTGAACCTAGGGTGGTAGACGATGCCACCAAGGTAACCGAAACGATGCCGGACCAGCAGGCTTTGGCCAAGGCGGATATAGGGCTGAAAAAAGTAGAGGGCGCCATACCTGATGTTCCAAACGTATCGCTGACAGAGGCTCCCCCTACAGGTTTAGAAGGCACCGGTACAGAACCTAGTACCAGCAATGAGCCATTCTATAATGTGGAGCAGATGCCTCAGTTTAAGAACGGAACAAAGGCGCTGATGGAATACCTGAGCCGCAAGATGAGGTACCCGAGAGAGGCTGAGCGAAACGGGGTAGAGGGCACCGTGGTGGTAACCTTTGTGGTTGGTGTAAACGGCGAGATAAGCGATGTGCAGGTGATAAAGGGACTGGGCTACGGCACAGAGGAAGAAGCCAAGCGCGTGGTAGAGCAAATGCCGCGTTGGGAACCCGGCAGGCAGAACGGACGTAACGTACCTGTGCGATTTACCCTCCCAATCCGCTTTAGTATCAGATAAACAAGTATAAATGATGGAAGAAAGCAGAGGCACAAATGTAGTTTTGTAGGCTTCTGCTTTCTTTTTATAGGCAATAAGTATATTTTTAAGGGTTAAAAAGAAATCAGGCAAGGAAAACACATATGCTGAGACCAAAAAACGAAGATGAAAAGCCGAAGCAAAGCATGTTTGCGCAGTTTGCCCGCATCTTCGGCATCTCCATGACGATGCTATACATAGCTATGGGCATCTTTATCATGTTTGCCAGCGAAAAACTGAGCCTGGACATACCGAACAGCATGCGCTACGGGCTAGGGGGAATCCTCATCTTGTATGGAATTGTTAGATTTGTGAGAGTATACAACAGCACACGCTCCAACCGAAACAGATATGAAGATTAAAGCGCTAGGCATTGCAGCCTTTGCAGCTGTGGCAGCTCTTAGCAGCTGCGGCAACAACTCAGGCGAGAAGCTGGACACGCCAACCTCCGGAAACATCAACATCAGCGTAGATGAGTCCTTTAAGCCAGTTATTGAATCTGAAATAAGCACTTTTGAGGGCATCTATAAATATGCCAATGTAGAGGCGGCCTATAAAGCTGAAGGGGAGGTAGTGAAAGACCTGCTCAATGACAGCACCAGAATCGCAGTTATCTCCCGGGAGCTTACGCCTGAGGAGAAAGCTGTGTTCGACAAGCAGAACCGTATTCCGCGTGTTACTAAAATCGCGATTGATGCGGTGGCGCTCATCACAAACAAGCAGAACCCGGACACACTCATTACGCTGGACGAACTGAAGAAAGTGTTTAGGGGAGACATCAAGAACTGGAAAGACCTAAGCGAGGGGTCAGACTTGGGCGATATCACGATTGTGTTCGACAACAACAACTCCAGCACAGCCAGATTCGTAAAGGATTCAGTTTTAGCTAGCAATAAACTTCCGGAAAACACGTTTGCTTCTAACTCGCACAAAGCATTGATAGACTATGTAGAAGAAAACAAGAATGCCTTGGGCGTGATCGGCGTTAACTGGATCAGTGATTTTGATGATTCTACAGCGGTCGGCTTCCTGAAGCGGATAAACGTCTTGGGCATTAGCACAGAGGCCGCACCACAGTCTACAGAAAGTTATTATCAGCCATACCAGGCCTATATCGCACAGCAGGCTTACCCACTGCGCCGCTACCTCTACATCATTAGCACAGAGGGCCGCGCAGGTCTTGGCACAGGTTTTGCATCTTATGTTGCGAGCGATAAAGGACAACGCCTTATACTTAAGTCCGGTCTCGTGCCGGCTACCATGCCCGTAAGGGTAATCAGCCTAGGAGATTAGGTAGCTTGGACCAATAAAAAGAACAACAACAACTAAACTTTTAAACAATGACACATAACTGGAAGTACATCGCTTTAATGGCGGCTGCCTTCCCTGCAACTGCAGCATTTGCGCAAACAGGTGACGCAGGCAGAAAAGCCGTTGACCTAGAGCGCTACGAAGAAGCTAAGTCTATCTATAAGTCTCAGCTAAATGGCAAGAATGCTGACAACGCTTATTTCGCCCTTGGTGATATCTACCTGCGCACAGAGAAACCAGACTCTGCAGCATACTTCTTTAACCAAGGTATTGCCAATAACAAGAAGTCCTATATCAACCATGTAGGTCTTGGCAAGATGGCGCTAGAGGAAGGTAACCAGGCTCAGGCAGAGCAGCATTTCTCTGAGGCCCTGAAAGGCAGAGGCAAAAAAGATTCTTATGTACTAGCCATGATTGGCGAAGCATACGTGAACGTGCCAAATGCCACGGAAGCACAGATCAACAAAGGTATAGACTACCTGAAGCAGTCGCTGGAGCGCGACAGCAACAACGCACTGGCTAACGTAATTTTAGGTGATGCCTACCTTGCGCTGAAGCAGGGTGGCCAGGCCATGACGCACTACGACAGAGCTATCCAGTTAGACGACCAGTATGCTACGGCTTACCTGAAGAGAGGCCAGCTGTACACCAGCTCCCGTAACTACAATGAGGCAGAGCAGGCATTCCAGAAGGCTATAGAGCTGGACCCTAACTTTGCCCCTGCTTACCGCGACCTGGGCGAGCTGTACTACTTTGCAGGCCAGTATGACAAGGCCCTATCTACGTTCCAGAAGTATGTGGACATGGCTGAAGACACGCCGGACACTAAAGCTAAGTATGCGTCATTCCTGTTCCTGACAAAGAATTACGACCAGGCTCTGCAAACGGCAGAGCAGGTACTGCAGGCCCAGCCAGACAACATGGTTATGAACCGCCTGAGAGCATACTCTTATTTGGAGCTAGGACAGCCAGAGAAGGCGCTGGAGGCAATTGAAATGCACATGCAGAAAGCTGACTCGAACAAGCTGATTGCAGAGGATTACGAGTACTATGGCCGTATCCTGGCGAAGAACAACCAGCCAGCCAAAGCGGTAGAGAACCTGGAGAAAGCGCTTCAGATGAACAACCAGAACATTGAGCTTTATTCTGAGCTGGCCAACGCTTATGCGAAGAACAACCAGTACGACAAAGCCATTGAGGTGTATGAGCGCAAGCGCGAGAATGCAGAGCCAAGCAATGCTGACTACTACTACATGGGTAACATCTACATGATGGCCGGTGAAGAGAGCGCAGCAAACGGTGAGGTAGCCAAAGCGAATGAGTTCTTCAAGAAAGCTGATGAGACGTACGCCAATGTAATTGAAGCGAACGCAGATTATGCCTATGGTTACCTGTGGAGAGCCCGTGCTAACGCCAGCCAGGACCCTGAAACAGAGCAAGGCCTTGCCAAGCCATACTATGAGCAGTTCATTGAAAAAGCCGGAGGCGATAAAGAGAAGTATAAGCGTGACCTGATTGAGGCCAACTCATACTTGGGTTACTACTACTACCTGAAAGGCGAACGCGACAATGCCGTGAAATACTGGACTGAGGTTAGAACCCTTGACCCAAGCAACCCACAGGCAGAAGCCGCTCTAAAAGAGATTTCTAAAACACCGAGAAAAAAGAAATAACCAAAACTTATTTCATAAAAAGAGAAAGCCCGCTACAGCTGTAGCGGGCTTTCTCTTTTTAGCAACTATCTGAAATTATACCGCTATCGATCGCGAGCGTCTGCGCTCATATCCAGCTATTTCCTAACCCTCCGGGCCGTTGAGTCAGAGACTCACGTCACGAATCTGAAGATTAGCGCCAGAAAGTGGAGAACTGAACGGCCCTGCTACCTGAGAGGGGTAAGGGGTGGGTTTTGGCGGCTGTTAAACTATAAAAAGTTTCAAAAGCATTTATACTAGTGGCTCTTCATACAGCTCCCACTTCTCCAGCACATTGCTGAAGTCTTCGGGCAAGTCAGAGTTAAACTGCATGAACTCTTTTGTAGAAGGGTGCAGAAAGCCCAGCGACTTAGCGTGCAGCGCCTGCCGCGGCATCAGCTTAAAGGCATTCTCCACAAAGGATTTATAGCTGCCGGTGGGGCTGCCATATAAAACCCTGTCGCCGCCATACGTTGCGTCAGAGAAAAGCGGATGCCCGATGTGTTTCATGTGCGCCCGTATCTGGTGTGTTCGGCCTGTCTCGAGGTTACACTGCACCAACGACACATACCTGAAGCTGCGCAGCACCTTGTAGTGTGTAACGGCGTGCTTGCCGTAATCTCCGGCAGGGTATACGGCCATCACCTTTCTGTCTTTGGCGCTGCGCCCTACATGGCCTGTAATTGTTCCCTGGCGCTCTTTTGGCACTCCCCACACCAGTGCATAGTACGTACGTTCAATGCTGTGGTCGAAGAACTGCTTGGCCAGGTAGGCCATACTATAATCGGTTTTAGCAATAACCAGCAGGCCGGAAGTATCTTTATCGATGCGGTGCACCAAGCCAGGCCTTCCCTCGCCATTATGGTGTGTTGGCAGGTTTTGCAGGTGGTAGGTTAGTGCGTTTACCAAAGTACCGCTCCAGTTGTTGTAGGCCGGGTGCACCACCATGCCCGCAGCTTTATTTACCAGCAGCAGTTCCTCATCCTCATACAGGATGTCCAGCGGGATATTTTCCGGCACTATGTCTGTTTCACGCGGAGGCTCAGCCAGCGTTACGGTGATGACATCCTGTGGCTTAACTTTGTAGCTAACCTTTACCGGCTTCTGGTTTACCTGCACCGACTCAGACCGAATGGCACTCTGCAGCTTATTCCGGGTTACGTTGGGCAGCCTGTCCATCAAAAACTTATCGACGCGCAGTAAGGCCTGCCCCTTATCCACTACAATGCGGTGGTGCTCATACAGCTCGTCTGAGTCTTCGGAGTTTTCTGTTTCAGTGTAATCTACCACGGTTATACTTTATGGTATAAAAAAAAGAAAGCCGAAGTATACACAACGGCTTTCCCATACTATCGCAAGAACTTACTTAGTTTTTCTTCTTGTTGTTTTTAGCAGGAGTAGCTGGTTTTGATGCTGGCTTAGCGGCGGCTGGCTCAGGAGTCTGCTGCGCTTTGGCTGGGTCTACACCAAGCTTCTTCAGCACAAGCGGAGAAATGTCTCCGTCTTCCGGACCGGCTAAAAGCGCCTGGTTGCTGATAACGTAAGTATAGCCGTTCTCTTTAGCCACATCTTTGATAGCTTTGTCGATCTTGGCGATCACCGGGTCTACCAGCGACTTCTCTTTCTGCTGCAGCGACTGCTGTGCGCTACGCTGGAACTCCTGGATAGAATTGTTCAGGCCCATCAGCTCTTTCTCTTTGTCTTCACGGATAGTAGCGTCCATGGTGGCTGCACCTTTCTCGTAAGCCTGCAGCTTAGCCTCATATTCAGCATACTTGCCTTTGAGCTGGTTCTCCAGTTGGGTACTATGGTCTTTTAAGTTAGACTCTATTTGCTTGCTTTCCGGCAATTGCAGCAGTATGTATTCCACGTTTGTATAACCAATCTTAAGCGGCTGGTCGTTGCTCTGTGCGAAAGACGCAAAGCTGATCAGAAAGAACGCTGCTACTAAAAGTTTAATCTTGTTCATCATTGGTTGGTTGGTTAATAAGTATTTAGTTGTTTAGTTGTTAGACTTCTTCTTATTTGGTTTGCGGGCAGGTTGCTCTACTTCTTGCTGTTGCTCCTGCTGCTCCTCTCCTACCTCCGGCAGGTTCTGTGGGTCATCCACAATGGCATCTGCAGGGCGTTGGCCCGGGGTGTTGCTCCTGTCAGAAGCCAGCCCCAGTTCCTCCAGCACATACTCGGTGTAATCATGCACCGGGTTAGTATAGATCATCACCAGGTCTCCGGACTTATCAAACATAATCTGGACGCCCTTCGATTTGGAAACCTTCTCAACGGCCTCAAACACTTCATCCTGAATGGGGCGCATCAGCTCCTGCCGGCGCTTAAACATCATGCCTTCGTAACCGAAAACCTTTTGCTGGTACTCGCGCAGCTCCTTTTCCTTTTTAGCGATTTCGGCCTGCCGCTTTTGCTTCATCTGGTCTGTTAGCAGCACCTCTTCGGCTTTATACTCCTGCTGCAGCTTATCAACCTGCTGTTGTTGCTGCTCTATTTCCCGCTGCCAGTTTTCAGCGTATTTGTCCATCTCCTGCTGCACCTGGTTAAAGGCTGGCATCTTGCTCAAAATGAAGTTTGAGTCAATATAGCCAATCTTCTGAGCTTGCGAAACAGTGCTTAGCAGAATGCCCGCTAAAAAGATGAACAAAAACTTTTGCATACTAATTCAAATCAGGTTTTAGCGTATCTGCTGGCCGATGATGAAGTGGAACATGCCTCGCTTCTCATCCATACCTCCAGGCAAATCATCCAGCCTCCAGCCGTAGTCGAAGCCTAGCAGGCCAAAGGCCGCCATATAGATACGGGCACCTACACCTGCCGAGCGGTACAGCTTAAACGGACTATAGTTCTTATAGCTACCGAAGTTGTTACCTGCCTCCAAAAACGCCAGGCCGTAAATAGTCGCGGCAGGGTTCGGGGAAATCAGCTGGCGTGCCTCAAACACAAACTTGTTATAGGCAATACCGCCCGAGTAAGTCAAGTCTGGATCGGAGATAGAGTTTACAACGCTTTCATCATCATAGCCACGCAAGCCAATGTATTCGGTACCAACAAACACGTTGCCACCACCAAGGCCTGCACCGCCTACTTTAAAGCGCTCAAACGGCCCGATCTTGCCAGAACCATACGTACCCAGGAAGCCAAAGTGCGCTCTTGTATTGAACACCAAATTTCCTGCCACATTTATAAAGTATGAGGCATCAAACATCCATTTATTAAATTCGATGAACTCGTAGTCGCCTTCTTTTTGATCCTTAAACAATGAGTACGGTGGTGTCATGTTCAGGCTCAGCGTAAACTGAGAACCGCGTCTTGGGAACGTTGGGTTGTCTATGCTGGAGCGGCCGATGGTGTTCACAATAGAAATACTGTTCGAAATACCGTTATTAAAGCCTGGAGCCAGTGCATAGTTCGTCAGGTTGTAACGGTTGTAAGACAGCGAGTGGCTCATGTAGAAGTAGTTGTCCGGCCAGTTCAGTTGGCGCCCTAAGCTAACTGCGGCTCCGTTCACGTTAAGCCGGCGCACTTCGCTCTCATCCACATTTTCATTCAAGTACCCGTAGTAACCCAGGTTGTTCTGCCTGTAAATTGTTTTAAAGAGGCTAACTGTAAGTGAATTTCGCTTACGACCGCCCAGCCACGGCTCAGTAAACGAGAACGAGTACGACTGGTAGTACTTACCGTTTGCCTGCACGTTCAACGACAGGCGCTGACCGTCTCCGGTCGGTATTGGCTTCCACTCCGAAAAGTCGAAAAGCTTACGTGTGGAGAAGTTGTTAAGCGACAGGCCGACGGTACCAACGGCACCAATCGGTCCGCCCCAACCACCCGAAAGGCTGATCTGGTCGTTCGGGCGCTCCGTTACGCTGTAGGCGATATCCACAGTACCGTCAGCAGGGTTCGGTATCGGGTTCAGGCCAATTGTTTCAGGGTCAAAATAGCCTAGTCCGGCCAGTTCGTTTCTGGTTCTGATCAAGTCTTCGCGGCTATACTTCTGGCCTGGCAGCGTACGTATCTCGCGCAAAATCACATGGTCGCTGGTCTTGTCGTTTCCGGAGATCAGGATCTTGTTGATAGTGGCCTGCGGTCCCTCCGTCACACGCATCTCCAGGTCAATGGAGTCACCTTCCACGCGTACTTCTACCGGTGTAATGCTCGAGAACAGGTAGCCATCGTTCTGGTACAGCGCTGATACGTCTACGCCTACCGGGTTATACGTCAGGCGTTTCTCCAGCTCTACCTGGTCATACACATCGCCTTTGCTTATGCCTAGCACACGGGCCAGGTAGTCATCATCATACAGGTAGTTGCCCGTCCAGGAGATATTGCGGTAGAAATACTGCTGGCCCTCGTCCACGGTGATCTGTATGCCCAGGCGGTCTTCGCTGATGCTATACACTGAGTCCGACACGATGGTAGCGTCGCGGTAGCCCTGGCTGTTGTAGAAGCTGATCAGGGCCTCTTTGTCTTCCTCAAACTTAGCGCGGTTAAACTTAGAGGAGGTGAAGATCTTATAGAAGCGCTTCTCTTTGGTGTTCTTCAGCTGGCGTTGCAGCTTCTTGTCTTTAAAGGCCTCGTTGCCAACAAACTCAATGTCGCCAACTTTTACTTTGTCGCCTTTGTCTACATGTATGTTCAGGTTCACGCTGTTTGGCAGCACAGAGTCAGGGCGCTGCGTAATGTTCACCTTCACGTTCAGGTAGCTTTTGTCTATGTAATACTCCTGCACCACATTTCGGGTGGTGTTGAGCACGGCATCTGTAACAATACGCCCTTTCTGCAGCGTCACTTTATCGCGTAGGGCCTCGGCCTGCGACTTGTTTATGCCCGAGAAACGGAAGTTGGAAAGGCGCGGACGCTCCGTCAGGTGGAAGGTAAGGTATACCACCTCGCCTTCTGTGCGTGCCGACACATCCACATCGCCCAGTATACCCTGGTCCCACAGGTTTTGGATGGCGCGGCTAATGTCCTCTCCCGGCACAGTGATCATGTCCCCTTCCTTCAGGCCGGTAAGGGAGGCAAGCGCAATAGGATCCAGAATCTTGTTGCCACTGATCTCGATCCCCCCAATGCGGTACTGGCGCGGCTGCTGGTAATCTATCGTAGACGACTGGGTAGGTCTGTTTAGTACTTGTGAAGAGGCCGTGCCTGCCGTTAGCAGAAACACAAGCACCCAGATGCATCTTGTCATTCGTGTCTGTATCACTTGGTTATTTGTTCACTTGTCTTCCCGAAGCGGCGCTCCCGGCGCTGGTAAGCCATTATTGCCTCGTAGAGATGTTCTTTTCTGAAATCGGGCCAGAGCAGCTCTGTGATGTATAGTTCTGTATAAGCCAGCTGCCAAAGCAGGAAATTGCTGATGCGCTGCTCGCCGCTGGTTCTTATCAGCAGCTCCGGGTCTGGTATGCCTGCCGTGGAAAGGTGGGCGGCAATGGCCTCCTCAGTTATTTCCTCTGCCCTTATACTTCCATGACCCACCTCGTCGGCTAGGCGTTGCACTGCCTGCGTTATATCCCAGCGGCCACTGTAGCTCAGGGCCAGCACCAGCGTCATGCGGGTATTGTGCTTGGTTAGCTCCATCGCCTCCATCAACTCACGCTGGCAAGCCTTTGGTAAGCTTCCCGTATTTCCGATTGTTTGCAGGCGAATGTTGTTCTTGTTGAGTGTGGCGGTTTCCTTCCGAATAGTTGACACCAGCAGCGTCATCAGCGCCGACACCTCCTCCGCTGGCCTGGACCAGTTTTCGGTGGAAAAGGCATATAAGGTCAGGTACTCCACACCCAACTCGGCAGAAGCCTCTACCGTATCACGTACTGCTTTGATAGCATTCTGGTGGCCAAAGATTCGTAATCCGCCTCGCTTCTTTGCCCAACGCCCATTACCGTCCATAATAACGGCGATGTGTCTGGGTAAATTGCCTAAGTCTACTTTGTCCTTCAAATTCATTAAACCACAATTTCCTTGCAAGTTACAAAAAGCAAGAGAAAATCATGAATGATTGCAGTTTAATCTAACAGGCCAGGCTTCTTCTTATAGACTGGCGGGCAGTTATAGCGGTAAAAAGTGTAGGAGATGCTGATACCATTGTAGAAATACCAGTCATTGTCGTGAGGGCTCAGCATGTTTTCCGGTTGCCCCGGTGTGCTCAGGTGGTCTAGCTTATCGGTAAACGTTTTTCTGGCGCCAAACTCCAGCCCCAGGTTCCAGTGGGTGCTCAGGCCATACTTTATGCCCACTCCAAAAGGTATGGTCACGGTCATGTCGGTATCAAACACCCTGTTAAGCTCATCGTGCACGGAGGTAAGCTTTTTGTTGTATAGCAAACCGGCTATGCCTGCAAACACATAAGGCGAGAACCGTGGGTGCTGCTTGGGGTCATAATAGTCCAGGAAGTTATACTCTACCACGCCCGACAGCTCTAGCAGGCTCAGGCGCAGCTCTGCCTGCCGGTACGCATGGAACGGGCGATCATCAAACGCCTCGTCGCTGAACGTGTTGTTATCAGCGATGCGGTGGCTACCCATTAGCCCGGCGCGCAGCGTTATGGCGTTAGACATATCGCGGCGATAAAAGATGGTAAGGGCTGGCTGGTTGTTTAGAAAGCGATAATTAGGGGATATTTCGCCTTTGTAGTTTCCGCCGCCAATGCCTATGCCTATTTCGGAAGTATTTACGGGCATGTTAGACTGGGCACTGGCGTTGCTACACAAAAAAACACTCCCTACTTGCAGAAAGAGACAAATAAGGAGTGCCTGTTTAAAGATATCTAACGTCATGTATTCTGGTCAAAGTTTAGTTGAACAACGCAGTCGTTGCCCGTTCTATTATCTAAACTTCGGACTTCGGACGCGTGGTGATAAAATATAACTTAATGTTAGGCCTGTGGTGATGTACCAGTCATCGTCTGACAACTCGCCGCGCTGCTGCCCATCAGTGCCATAGCCTCTTAAGTACTTGTAAGTCACACTCGGATCTGGATCGCTCCGCAGGTAATACTTACTGCTCGGGTTGTCCGTAGCCAGGTCGGAGCCGGCACTTCTATCCGAAAGTATGGCTGCAGCTGCAGGGTTAGCGCCGCCCCCGTCTAAGATAGCTCTCTTAGAGGCATAGCTACCGCTTACGTCATCCAGGTAATCTGTAAAGGTCTTTCTCCAGCCCACTTCCAGGCTCAGGTCCCAGTAGCGGTCTATCTTATAGCGCACACCAAGGCCAAACGGGATGGCAATCTGCACACGCTTGTATGGATCGGGATAGTCACCTCCAGCAGCATACTGTCCTTCGGTACCTAAAGGTTGCAATTCATACCAACCTGTTGGCAATTCACCGTCACTTACATCAGGGCGGGAGCCGCTTTCATAGTAAGCCTTAGGGTTATGGTGCAGTACAGCTACGCCTAAAAAAGCATACGGCACAAAATCCGGGCGACGCTGATAGGTGCTGCGGTTCTCGAAAAGGTCCACCACCGCCACGGCGCTCAGTTCTTTAATATCATTCCGGAAAGAAAGATTTCTGGCATAACGGCCAGCGTTCTCACCCTCACTCTGTGACGCGCTCAGGGCATCGTCGCCGGTGATGCGGCCCCAGTTAAACCCTACGCGGTAAGAGAAGCGCGGGGCAAAACGGTAGGTATAGCTGATCCCTACGTTTGGCCGGGTGGACTTAAACCGGAAGCTCGTAAAGTCCGGCTGAGGCACAATGTCCCCGAAATAGTTCATGGCGCCAAAGGTTACGCCAACAGAACCGTACTGCTTACGATTGGTCCAGCGCTGCGCTTCGGCACCCGGCGCCAGCAGGATAGAGGTAAAAGTAAGCAACAAAACAAGGGTACAAAGTTTCTTCATAATAGAAAAAGTATAAGTTGTGGCGTATCAAATGGCTAGCATTCACCCCAAATTAATAGAAGACAAAAATAAACAGATTTACGAGTTAATAAAATAATATAACAGGTATATTTAATATTATTTTATCTGCGTGTTTCTCTTATCCAGCCCCCAGTTCAGCTTGTTTCTCAGGGTCGAAAGGAAATTTACATGGTGAAGCTTTATCAGCCTGGCCACAAAGCTCTCCCTCCGCACCGCCAACTGCACGTTCATGTCTACCGGGGTAGACCTGGAGTCCAAAGCCGCCAGGTAACTGCTGCTGCGGCCCTCTACTTCAAAAGAAATCACGCTGCGATCAGACACAATCATGGGCCGCACATTGAGGTTATGCGGGCATACGGGTGAAATGACAAAATTGTTGGTCTGCGGCAGCACTAGTGGCCCCCCGCAGCTAAGCGAGTACCCCGTAGACCCGGTAGGCGTTGCCACCACCAGGCCATCCCCCCAGTATGAGTTCAGATATTCACCATCTATATACGTATTCACCACTATCATGGACGACGTATCGCGCTTTAGTATGCTAAACTCATTCAGGCCAAAGTTAATGCCGTTAAATACCTCCTGATCGGAGTCTACATGGATCAACGCACGGTCGTCTAACGTATAATGCCCTTTGTAAAGCGCATCCAGGGCCAGGTTGATGCTGTCGTAGGGGATGGTGGCCAGAAAGCCGAGCCGGCCGGTGTTGATGCCCAGTATAGGAATCTGCTGCGCCCCCACATACGTCACCGTATCCAGCAGGGTGCCGTCGCCGCCTATGCTCAGCACCACATCCACGCCCTGCAGCACATCACCCCGCCGGAAGGTCTCTATGCCTGTGGGCAGGTTGATGGTGTTCTTCAGGTACAGCTCGAAATGCTCTACCAGGCACAGGGCCGCCTTGCGCCGCTGCAGTTCATCAAAAAGCGTCTGAATAAAGGGCTGTATGTTGTCGGTGAAAGGTTTTCCAAGTATCGCTATTTTCATATTCTGTCAGGTTAAAACGGAAAGCGCGCGCTAAAGTATAAGCCACGGTCGCCCTCCCGGTTTAAAGTATACTCCAGCCGCAGCACAATATCGTAAAAGGTTACCGCGTGCAGCCCCAGTCCACTGCCCAGCAACAGCCGGTTTGTCAGCGGGTTACCCTTCTCAAAGGCATGGTCTGCCACATAGCCAGCGTCTGTAAAGCCGTTCAGGTACAGCGACAAAGGTATACTGTTAAACTTGGGGTTATCTATAAATTTAAGCTTTATACTTTTAATATCCAGCAGCTGGCGGGTTAAACCCTGCTTAAAGAGCGCGTAATGCTGCCCCCCCACCACGTATAGCTCGTAGCCGCGCACCAGGGAGCGGTAGCCCAGGGCGATGTTGTCGGCAAAGGCATACTTGCCCGCCAGGCGCAGCTGCCCCTCGCCGCCAGCCATGTAGGTATACTTTTGGGATAGGGGCACATACTTTACATACTTCGCGCGCAGCGTTGTGAAAGGACTACCGGAACGGTGCAGGAAAAAAGTTTGCGCCACGCCCGCCTCCAGGTAGCTGCCAGCCGTGGGGTAAGCAAAGTTATTGCGCCGGTTAATGGCCTTGTACAGCTCCAGGCGCATGTACTGCCGCTCCTGCAGGGCCCGCTGGTAATACTCCGGGTTCAGCAAAGTTACCGAGTCTGATATATCCTCATCGTGGAAAGACAGCCGCAGCCCCGCCTGCCGCTGCACATCCTGCCGGTGCACCAGCGCCGCCGCCACAGAGGTCCGTTTAATGGGCATGCCCTCCTCCTGCTCATAAAAGCGCTGCCTGTTGTTCACGTTGGTGTAGCTGATGGTGCGGCTGCGGTAATCGGCCACCAGAAAATCAGCGCCTAAGTTATACTTGCGCCACACATACGGAATGCGGTAGCCCAGCTCCAGCCGCTTGTTAAAGCCGCGCTGCACCCGCACGCGCACCTCCTCGTTGCGCCCCCTGAAGTTACGGCGAATCAGGTTCAGGCCATAGTCTATGCGGCTCCAGTCCTTCTTCTCCAGCCAGGCATTAAAGTTACGGTCAGCAAAGTCAAAGATGGGAATGGGATAGAGATAGTAGCGCTCCTGCACCGCAAACTGCACCCGCACCTGCCCCTTGGCACAAGTATAGGTATAGTTCACAAAGTGAAACAGGCGGAGGTTGAGCAGGCGTTTCTGGTTTTCCTGCAGCAGCGGCTCCAGCGCCTCGGCAGGTATGCTGTCGCCGGGGGCAAAGGTGAGCTCGCGCAGCATTACCTGGCTTCGGGTGCTCTCGTTGCCGGTCAGGCTGATGCTGTCGATCACGACGGCAGGCACCTCGCAGGGCTTCGCCAGCGATTCAATGCCTGTTACAAGTATAAGTATAAAAAGGAAAGCTCGCAGCGGCATTGGCGCAAGCGTTAGATATCGAGGTACTTAAATAGCATATCGAGGCGGTCTTTGCCCACGTCGTACTCGGTGTTATCGTTAAATTGTGCGGTGATGCGGTACTCGAAGCGCTCTAAAGTAGCGATGATGCGGCTGAGGTCGGTGGTGTTGAGCTTCAGCGTCAGCTTTATCTTGTAGGGGTCCAGCTCGTCGGGCGACACGTAGGCGCTCAGGATCTTGGTGTTCTCCTCCTCTATCAGGCGGCTGATCTGGGCCAGCGAGTAATCGCGCTCGGGCATGGAGAGCACCAGTATACTTCCCGAGCCCTGCAAGGCCGACATCTGCCCGAAAGCCGCCAGCGTGTCGTTTATCGTGATCACGCCCATGTAGTCCTGCTCCTCGTCGAGCACGGCCACCACTTGTATCTTGTTCTTGATGGCGGCCTCCATCACATCGTAGAAATGCTGCTGCCCCTGCACGTGCACCTCCTTGTACTCCAGCTCCAGCTCCTTCAGCTGGCGGGTGCGGTCGGGCAGCTCGATCAGGCTCAGCTCGGTGGCCAGGCCCATGTACTTGCGGTTGCTTACCACCGGCAACTCGTTTACGCGGAACTCATCCATCCAACGCAAAGCTTTGTCTACGGTGTCGTAGAGCTTCAGCGGCGGAATCATTTGGTTGATGAGCTCTTCTGCGATCATACGGATGAGGCGGTTATCGGTGTCTTTTCTAAATATTTCTCTAAGATACTGTTAAACTTCTGCGGATGTTCCATCATTGGGGCGTGCCCGCACTTATCTATAAAGTATAGGTCTGAGTTCTCCATGAGCCTGTTAAACTCATAGGCCACGAGCGGCGGCGTGATGGTATCGTTCAGTCCCCAGATTAACAACGTCGGCACCTTAATGTTTGTGATATCCTTGGCCATATTATGCCGCTGCGCCGACTTGGCAATGGCGATAATGCGCAGGCACTTGGCGTTGCTGTTGGTGATGGAGAACACCTCGTCTACCAGCTCTTTGGTGGCCGTTTTCGGGTCGTAGAACGTATAGCCCACGCGCTCCTCCACGTACTCGTAGTTGCCGCGCTTCGGAAAAGAGCCGCCCATGGAGTCCTCAAACAGTCCGGAGCTGCCGGTAAGCACCAGCCGCTTCACCATGCCCGGGTTATTCAACGTATACACCAGCCCCACGTGGCCGCCCAGCGAGTTGCCCAGCAACGTCAGGTCTTTTAGTTGCTTAAACTTCACGAAGCCTTCCACAAAGTTTGACAACCCCGGCACGCCGGCCTTGTGCAGCGCCATTTCGTAGATCGGCATCAGCGGGATAACCACACGGTAGTTTTTCGAGAAATGGTCTACAACGCCGTTCCAGTTGCTGAGCGCGCCAAAAAGCCCGTGCAGCAGCAACAGTACTTCTCCTTCACCTTCATCAATATACTGATATTCTCCTTCGTGTCTGACTTGTAAATCCATGAATCGAAAAAAATGTAATAACGTGTTTGCGCCTTTGCTTATACTTTATCCAGGTGCAGCCGGTTACCGGTTCCTGTCTTCAGAAAACAAAAGCGTGGCTTGTATGTTCAAGCGCCTGCCACTGCGCGGCGGGCGCTACCAGGCCGCTGCCTGTGCAATATTAGCAATTGTAAGCCAATTTTGAAGCATTTGCAGGCCATAAGTGGTGAGCGCCGCCTCCGGGTGAAACTGCAGGGCGTACAGCGGCAGCGTTTTATGCCGGAACGCCATGAGTTCGCCCTCCTGCGTGTGTGCCAGCGGCTTTATACTTTCGGGCGTGTGCCGCAGCACCAGCGAGTGGTAGCGCACCACAGCCATACTTGTTGGCAGGCCTTTAAACAGCGGATCCTCCTCACAATTGATCTCGGAGATCTTGCCGTGCATCGGCCGCAGCCCCTTCTCCAGCTTAGCCCCGAAAAACTCGCCCAGCGCCTGGTGCCCCAGGCAAATGCCCAGCATCGGCACGCGGCTGTGATAGTGGCTGATCACCTCCATCATACTTCCGGCCTCCTGCGGCGTGCCCGGCCCCGGCGAAAGCACCACCGCCTCTACCGGCAGCTTTTGCAGCTCCCGCAGCGGCACATCGTTACGCACCACCTGCGCCTCCACCCCCAGCCTACCAAAGTAGTCTACCAGGTTATAGGTAAACGAGTCGAAGTTATCGAGCAGGAGAAGCATGGGAGTTGGGGAGTTATAGAGTTTGGGAGTTTAGGAGTGATACCTTTTAGAAGAGTTTATACTTAACTGGTCGCTCTGCCGAACTTCGCTATCTGATCAAATCCACTTTTACTTAACTAACTCCTAAACTCTCAAACTCCCCCACTCCTAAACTCCTAAAAGTGTTGCCGCAGCGAGGTGATGAGCGCTTTGATGAACGGGAGCACGTAGCTCAGGATGTCGAGGGCGTAGGGCGTTGTCTTGACTACTACCGGGTAGACCATCGAGGCATCGGCTGTATCTTTCGAGACACTGATGCCGGCCATATCGGACACATAGAGCAGCAGGCTCAGGGCCAGGCACCACTTCAGGGCGCCCAGTATACTTCCCAGCACATTATCGAACAGGCCGAAAGGTGTGAAATCGATGACCTTCTTGAGCAAGAGGCCGCCCAAATGGATGATCAGGATAATGCCCACGAACACCACCAGGAAGGTAACGTAGGGCAGCAGCCCGTGCGCGTCGCCAATAAAACCGGCCATCAGGGGCAGGGCCGTGTCCAGCAGTTTCAGGCCGCCAAGTATGGCCAGCACCAGCGCCACCAACGACACCAGTTCCAGCAGCAGCCCCTTCCGAAAGCCCATGAAAGCTCCGTAGGCAATCGGGATAGCCAGAAAAATATCAAACGTACTCATAATCTATAAAAAGGTGGAAGTTGCTACACTTCGTACCACGCCAGCACAGCCAGGCCATACTTGTGCGTGAAGGTACAGCCGCCGCCGCTTTGGAAGAGCAGCGGCGGCAGCTGCAAAGATAACTTTAAAAATCCGTATTGCTCAGCAAGTCGCCTACGGCCTGCGAGATAGCGCGCCCGTCGGCCTGCCCGGCCAGCTCTTTGGAAGCCACGCCCATCACCTTGCCCATATCCGAAGGGCCGGTGGCGCCCACACGCTGGATGATCTCCAGCAGACGGGTGCGCAAATCGCCTTCGTCCAGCTGCTTGGGCAGGTACTCCTCCACCACTGCCAGCTCCGCCAGCTCTACCTGCTCCAGGTCGGCGCGGCCCTGCTTGGCATACAGCTCCGCCGACTCGCGGCGCTGCTTGGCAGCCTTGGTCAGGAGCTTCAGTTCGGTGTCCTGGGTGATGCCCTCTGTGCCGCCCTTCTCCGTCTCGGCCAGCATGATCAGCGATTTTATACTTCTGAGCGCCTGCAAACGGGCTTTATCTTTGGCCAACATCGCTTGTTTAATGTCGGCATCAATGCGTTGTTTTAATGTCATAGTTTTTCTGGTTTATACTTTTATTTGGTTGAGGTGCTATTGCTTACGCATCCGCAGGCTTTTGCGGCCACCGCAAGAGACTGTCATCTTAAACAAAATTCCACTAATTTAGTCATTCTATTACGTAAGACGATGACAGGGCTGCAGCCCGCAAAACAGAGCCATGACGAAACTGAGTGTAAATATAAACAAAATAGCCACGCTGCGGAACGCCCGCGGCGGCGACAGGCCAAATGTGGTGCAGGCGGCCAAAGATTGCGAGCGCTTCGGCGCGCAGGGCATTACCGTGCACCCGCGCCCCGACGAGCGCCACATCCGCTACCGCGATGTGTACGATCTGAAGGAGGTGGTAACGACAGAATTCAACATCGAAGGAAATCCCACACCCGACTTTCTGAAACTTGTAAAAGAGGTGCGCCCGGAGCAGGCCACGCTGGTGCCCGACGCGCCCGATGCCATCACCTCCAACGCCGGCTGGGACACCATCCGCCACAAAGACTTTCTGACGGATGTGATTCTGGAGCTGAAGGAGCTGGGCATCCGCACCTCCATTTTTGTGGACCCGGACGAAGGGATGATTGAAGGCGCTGCGCTGGTAGAAACCGACCGCGTGGAGCTGTACACCGAAGCCTATGCCAGCAATTACCATACAGACCGCGAGAAGGCCATCGCGCCATACTTGAAAGCCGCTTTAAAAGCACAGGAGTATGGCTTGGGCCTAAACGCCGGCCACGACCTGGACCTGGATAACCTCAAGTACCTGCACGACACGCTGCCTAACCTGAAGGAGGTAAGCATCGGGCACGCCCTTATCTGCGATGCCTTGTACCTTGGCCTGGAGAATACGATTCAGCTTTACCTGCGCCAGCTCAAGTAATGGTAAACAGCATAAGTATAAACGAGTTTCTGCAGAAGGCGGAAAAGCTGCCAGTGCTGGATGTGCGCGCCCCCAAAGAGTATGCGGAAGGCCACATGCCCACGGCGCTGTCGTTCCCGATTTTTGACGATGCGCAGCGCGCCAGGGTGGGCACCGCCTATAAGCAGCAGGGCCACGACCCGGCGGTTCTGATCGGGCTGGACCTGTTTGGGCCGCGCATGGCGGGCTTTGTGCAGGAGGCGGGCAAGCTTTCCAAAAACAAGGAGCTGCTGGTGCACTGTTGGCGCGGCGGCATGCGTAGCGGGGCCATGGCCTGGCTGCTGGATTTTGCAGGCTTTAAAGTGCATCTGCTGCAGGGAGGTTACAAGGCTTACCGGAACCGCATGCACGAGGAGTTTGAAAAGCCGCGCAAGCTCATCATACTAGGCGGCCTGACGGGCAGCGGCAAAACCGACCTGCTGCCGCACCTGCAACAGCTCCGGCAACAAACGATAGACCTGGAAGGACTTGCCAACCACAAAGGCTCCGCCTTCGGCAGCATTGGCATGGACCCGCAACCCAGCACCGAGCACTTTGAGAACCTGCTGGGCATGCAGTTGTTACACTTAGATGAAAAGCTGCCGCTGTGGCTGGAGGACGAAAGTATAAATATAGGCCGCGTGCACATGCCCAAGCCCCTCTTCGACCAGATGCAGCAGGCGCCAACAGTTGTGCTGCAGGTGCCGCACAGGCTGCGGGTGCAAAAGCTGGCCCAGGAATACTGCCACACCAGCGAGGCCATACTTGCCACCGCTATCCTCAAAATAAAGAAGCGCCTGGGCGGCCTGGCTACCAAAGAGGCACTGTCGGCCATCTCGGATGGCGATATGGAGAAAATGGTAGAAATTGCCCTGACCTATTACGACAAAGCTTACGCATACGAACTGGCCAGGAAGCAGCGGGTGCTCCCGCTGGAACTGCCCGGCCTGAACCCGGAAGAAAACGCTGCCCTGGTGGTGGCTTTTGCTAAACAACATAACCTGCTTTAACCATGGAAGAGACATCCACCGAAAGTATAAAACTTACGCAATACAGCCACGGCGCCGGCTGCGGCTGTAAAATATCCCCCAAAGTGCTCGATGCCATCCTGCACTCCGACATCAGCTACCCCGAGGAGAAGAACCTGCTGGTGGGCAACAGCTCCCGCGACGACGCTGCCGTGTACGACATCGGCCAGGGCCGCGCCGTTATCAGCACCACCGACTTCTTTATGCCGATTGTGGACGATGCCTACGACTTCGGCAGAATTGCCTCGGCCAACGCCATTTCGGATGTGTATGCCATGGGCGGCACCCCCATGATGGCCATTGCCGTGCTGGGCTGGCCTATCGATAAACTCGCTCCGGAAGTAGCCAAGCGCGTGATTGAGGGCAGCCGCAGCATTTGCCACGAGGCAGGCATACCTTTAGCAGGCGGCCACAGCATCGACAGCCCTGAGCCAATTTTTGGTTTGGCCGTAACGGGCATGGTAAACATCCAAAACCTGAAGCAGAACGACACTGCCACCGCCGGCTGCGAGCTATACTTAACCAAGCCGCTGGGCGTGGGCATACTTTCTACGGCACAGAAAAAAGCCATCCTAAAACCGGAGCACGTACAACTGGCGCCGCAGCAGATGATGCAGCTCAACAAGATAGGCGCCGAACTAGGCCAGCTGCCGCAGGTAAAGGCCATGACCGACGTAACCGGTTTCGGCTTGATGGGGCACCTCTCGGAAATGTGCGAAGGCAGCAACCTGAGCGCCGAAGTATACTTTGACAAAGTGCCGGTGATACCAGAGGCATTGGAGTACCTGGCGCAAAAAGCCATACCAGGCGGCACCCACCGCAACTTCGACAGCTACGGCCACAAACTCGCCGACCTTGCGCCGGACCAGAAGCACCTGCTCTGCGACCCGCAAACCAGCGGCGGCCTGCTGGTAGCCGTTGACCCGGCTGGCAGGGATGAGGTGCTGGCGGTTTTTGAGAAGTATAACCTGCAACTGCAGCCGCTGGGTGTGCTGAAGAAGCGGGAAAATGGAGAGAAGTTGATAAGGGTGGTATAACAATATCTCCCTGCCTCCTGCTTCCGTACTTCCTAGAATTATGCCCTGGGGTTTGGCATTTAAGATAAAACCCACTCCTGGCCCCTCCAAGGAGGGGAATTACATCATGAGGAAAATTCCCCTCCTTGGAGGGGCCAGGGGTGGGTAAAGAATTATACCCTACTCTAAACCCTGTGGCTTAAATTATTAAAGTTAAATAGCACCTGAACAAATGAAACTACACTATAAAGAAATGGGCCATGGCCAACCGCTGCTGATATTGCATGGTTTGTTTGGCACGTTGGATAACTGGGCAACGCTGGCCAAACGGCTGGCAGAGCATTACAATGTTTTTCTGGTGGACCTGCGCAACCACGGCCGCTCCCCGCACAGCGAAGATCATAACTATGACGTCATGGCCGACGACGTGCTGCAACTGGTGGATGAGCTAGGCATTCCGACACCGGCTATTATGGGCCACTCTATGGGCGGTAAAGTTGCCATGCAGTATGCGCTTAAATACCCCACCCGCCTCACCCGACTGATTGTAGTAGACATTGCCCCCAAGGCATACCCGCCGCACCACGATGAGATCATCGACGCGCTGCAGTCGGTGGACCTGAGCACTGCCACCAGCCGCAGCGAGATAGACGCCCAACTGGCTAAAAGTATAAGCGAGGAGGAAGTGCGCCTGTTCCTGATGAAAAACCTGTACCGCAAGGAAGACAGCACCTTTGGCTGGCGCATGAACCTTGATGCCCTGGAGAAGAATTACGAGCACATAGCCGCCGCCATCACCGCTGACGTACCGTTTAAAAAGCATGCGCTGTTTATTAAAGGCGGCAGGTCTGGCTATATTAAGCAGGAGGACATCTATGGCTGTATTGAGCACCTGTTTACGCTGGTAGAGGTAGAAACCATACCGGAGGCAGGCCACTGGGTTCACGCCGAGGCGCCAGACAAAGTATACGATCTTGTTACCACTTTCCTGGAAGCCGACTAGGCCCGGTGATTAAAGGGATTAGAAAGATGTATAGGATTAAACTGTAGAACCTGATTTCACACTGATTCATCTATTCCTATAGCATGACAGACGCAAAATAATGCGTCTCTACTTTTGCCGGAGAGTCATGAGCAGGCAATCCTGTCCATCCTATAAACCTGTAAATCCTTGGGGTAGGGCCCCTATATATGTATTCAGACATGAAACTGCCACTGCTCCAAAGCCGTGGCAGTTTCAGTTGCTGGCGTTCACAACAATTTGACAATTAAACAAACCAACAATTAACAGCTACCTTTGCCCCATGAAGAAAACTGGCACTTTATACTTAATCCCCACTGTACTGGCAGACAACACGCAAGACCAGGTAATATCGCCGCAGGTGAAGGAAACGGTGCAGCAAATGACCTACTTTATTGTGGAGAACCTGCGCACCGCCCGCCGCTACGTAAAAAGCATTTGCCCGGAGTTGGTGATTGAGCAGCTGAAGTTTGTGCAGATAGACAAAGACGCCACAGCGGCACAGGTGCAGGCCTCACTAAAGCCATTGTTGGAGCAAGGCATGGATGCCGGCGTTATATCGGAGGCGGGTTGCCCCGGCGTGGCCGACCCCGGCGCGGAGGTAGTGAAGCATGCGCACCAGAAAAGTATAAAAGTAGTGCCATTTGCCGGCCCTTCGGCCATATTGCTGAGCCTGATGGCCAGCGGCTTTAACGGACAGCAGTTCTGCTTCCACGGCTACCTGCCCATTGATAAGCGCGACCGGCTGCAGGCGCTGCGGCAACTGGAGAAGGAAATGCAGCAGCGCAACCAGACCCAGATCTTCATGGAAACGCCTTACCGCAACAACAAGCTGCTCGATGACCTGCTCGCCACCCTCCACCCCGACACCAAGCTCTGCATCGCCGCCAACATCACCTCCCCAGAGCATGAGTTTATTCAAACCAAAAGTATAAGCCAGTGGCGCGGCAAGCTGCCCGACATCCATAAACAACCGACTGTCTTTTTGATTTATAGATAAGAGAGCTGAAGCAAATAAAAAAGCCTTAGCTATAAAGTTAGCTAAGGCTTTTTTGTGGGCAAAAAGAAAAGGCCTCCGGAAACCGAAGGCCTTTATCCAATGAAGAAGACTACTACCTAGTATTCTAATCTATCTACTTTATTTCTCATGGTTTTAAACAGTATGCGTTGGCAGACTATTCAGCAACGTCCCACCAAACGCGGGAAGTATTTTTGTCTGCAGCCGGAGCCAGGCCGGAGATACCACCCTGAAGGTTCGCGTTGTTCAGCGTAGTCTCTTCAACTGGGTAATCGTATCTTCTGGCAATAGCACCGTCGTTCAGCGCGTCAGCAGCAGGAGTCAGCTCAGGATAACCTGTTCTCCTCCACTCTGCCCAGGCATCAAAGCCTTGCGGGAACAGCGCCTTCCACTTTTCTTCTGCAATTACCTGCAGCATACCACCTTCAGCCGTTAAAGCATCGGCTACGCGGGCTACAGCGTAAGCTTCTGCACCGCTGGCAATATCCTCGCCGGTTCTTTCATCCCAAGTCTGGAAAGACAGCTCAATGCCCTTTACAAGCATATCTGCAGCTACCTCATTTGTCCAGCCTCTTTGTGCTGCCTCAGCTCTGTTCAGGTAAGTATAACCTGCCGTCATTGCAGGAAGCGAAGCCTCTGCCGACCAAACGTAAGTTGATGCTTTCGCTCTGCCTGCACCAGTCTCATCGTTGTAGCCGTAAGGTACACCTTCCAACTCAGCGTCGGTAGCGTAAGCATAGATACGGGCATCAAAGGTAGTGTTAGAGGTTGGGTTCAGAGAACCTTCCGCACCCATTGGGTCGCCTTGCAGGGCATCCACAAACTCGTCTGCCAGGAAGTAGTCAGCCGCTCTGTTGCGGTTGAATGGGTTCTGGTACGCAGTAAGTGCCTCATACTTGAACCATGCTTCCTCGCTTACTTCGTCTATCACACCAGCTTCGTGATTCAAAGCATCGTTAAACACACCTACCGCGTCGATAGAAGACTCTGCGTCTACCTCAGAAAGCTGCAGGGAAGCCTGCATCAGCAAAGAGTTAGCCAGCTTCTGCCAGTTAGCCATGTCACCGCCGTACAGGATATCTCCCACCGGAGCATCGGCGCCTGTTTTAATAAGATCGCGGCCTTCCTGCAGGTCAGCGATCAGCTGCATGTAGATCTGCTCCTGCGAATCGTACGCCGGCGTCAGGTTCTCTATGCCCAGCAGTGCCTGAGACAATGGAGCGTCGCCCCAGTTATCCGTCAGCCTTTTCAGCACCATCGCTCTGAAGATCAGGGCAACACCTAGTTGGTTGTCCGGATCGCCCTGCGCGGCCAACTCTGGCGTACGCTGCTCCTCATCACGGGCAATGTTAATTACTGTGGTAAGGTTTGGCAGTATACGGTTATAGTATGTAGCCCAGGAAGCCGGAGTCTCGGCATACAGCATTTCGTCTGTATACGTTACCTGAGACTGGTACTGCACATAAAGGGTTGGGTTCAGAACACCCTGGCGGCCAGTTTGAGTTGCGAATGTCTGAATCGCACCAGCCAGCAAACCTGCCGGATACGCCTCACTAGCACCGTTACGGTTTTCGTTGATATCTCCGAAGTCTACCGTTTCGCAGGCACTAAAACCTTGCGCAAGCACAAGCCCTAATGCCATGTATATAAATCTTTTCTTCATTATTCGTAATTTTTAGAATGTCAGTCTAACGTTTACACCATAGCTCTTTGTACCTGGCAGCTGCGCGTTCTCACCGTAAGTCTGAGAAAGCTCAGATGGATCCCAACGGTGATAGTTGTCGTCAGATACAGACATCAGCCACAGGTTTCTGCCCACTACGCCAATGGTAGCGCCTTTGATCACGTTGTTCTTCAGGCCACCGTCCTTAAATAGGCTAGACAGGTCGTAAGACAGGTTAATGTCTCTCAGCTTAATGAAGCTGGCATCGTGGATGAATGGCTCGGCGATAGAGTTTGCGTTAAACTGCTGATAATAGCTCTGGCCTTCTACATAAGTATCCACGGCTTCGCCAGTTGGAGATACACCTACTACGTGCACACCACCACCGTCAGCAACTGCGTCACGCACGTTGTTGCCTTTGTCGTTTGTGCTGGCTGTTTCTTCAAACAGACCTGAGTAGTAACCCCACTGCTCAGACAGCGAGAAGAACTTGCCACCTTTCTGGAAGTCGATAGCCGCAGTAAGCGACAGGCCTTTGTAGCTGAATCTGTTCAGCACACCACCAGTAAAGTCTGGCAGTACAGAACCAAAGTATTTGTTAGACTCCGTTACATACAGGCCGTTAGAGTTCACGATGCGGTTGCCGTTGTCGTCAGTAGCAAAGCCAATACCTCTTAGCTGGCCCCAGTTGTTACCAAGCTCATGTATAACTGATACAAACTGCCAGTCATCGCTACCACCTGGCGCAGAAATAGCGTCCAAGCCTTCTGGCAACTCATCTACACTAGTTCTGTTGCGGGCATAGTTCACGAGGATGTTCCAGTTAAAGCCGTTGTCAGACTTAAACACGTCACCGTCAATGGCAACTTCAACACCTTTTCTGGAAGAAGCACCGGCGTTAGTCAGGTAATATGAGTAACCAGTAGTTGTAGAGATACTTACAGGGATGATCTCATCTTCACGAGTTTCATCATAGTAAGTGAAGCTACCGCCAATTCTGTTGCTCAGGAAACGTACATCAAAACCAGCCTCAAAAGAGGTGTTTGTCGCAGGTCTGATTTTCGGATCAACCAGCAGGGTTGGCACATAAGCTAACAGGTTAGAGCCACCCCAAGGCTGAGCGCCAAGAGAATAAACTGGGTTGATACGTAACGCATCTACGTCGCTACCAACCTGTGCCCAACCTGCTCTTACCTTACCGAATGACAGGGCGTCGAAGCCGTCGATCAGCTCAGTGAAGATAAAGCTGGCACCGATACCTGGATAATTGTAGCCATTCTTGGTTGTTGGCAGTGCAGAGCTCCAGTCTTGTCTTAAGCTTGCATCCACATATAACATGTCTCTGAAACCAATAGAGGCACTACCGTAGATGCTTCGTACTTCTTTGTCTTCAAGGTAAGTCTGCGGCGATGGCGTAATACCTGCGTTCGAGAAGATATATGTGTCAGGGATGATCAGGCCACCAGTTTTAGCACCTGGAGACATGTTAGCGTAAAAATCATCACGAGTATCTTTTCTTAGGTTACCACCTACAAAAGCGCTCACGTCGAAGTCGCCGAACTCATTCTCATAGCGCAAGCTAGAGCTCAGGTTGTTTTCTGCCTCAGCAATTTCGGTACGGCCGAAAGCATTGCTCCACGCGTTGTACAGTTCTGGCGCGGCTGAGTTAGACAGCGAGAACGGGAAGTAGAACTCAGACAGGTACTCTGTAGAGGTTCTAGCTGCTGAAGCAGACAGGGTCCAGTTATCATTGAAGCTGTAAGCTGCAGTCAGGTTACCGGTAACGTTGTTACGGGTTTTCTTCTGGTCATAACGATCCAGGAAGGTATATGGGTTGAACCAGAAAGCTGGCTTCTGGAAACCACCACCATAGTAAGTATAGTAGTCTGGTCCCCACCAGTTCCAAGAAGCAGAGTAACCACCTGGGGTCTGCAGGTCTTTCAACTCACGCAGCTTATCAGTGTCTACGCTACGGTTAAACCAGGAGTTAAATGAGCCGGAAGTTTGGTTACCATAACCGTCTTCCTGGTCGCCTCTAACGATAGAGTTTGTGTAGCGAATGTTGGCATCTACACGCAGCTTTTCAGTAGCGTTGAAACCGAAGTTAGTCGTAATGTAGTGTCTCTTCAGGTCAGTATAAGGTGTGATACCCTGCTGATCCAGGTTAGTGTAAGACAGACGAGCGTTATACTTGTCGTTACCGCCACCAAAAGAGATAGTGTTTTTCTTTGTTACACCTGTGTCGTAGAAGTTCTTGATGTTGTCTGGCTGCGCCTCATACTTAGCAGTCTGGCCAAAGTATGGGTTCGGGTTTTCCTCACTTCCAGGCCACCATGCATACCATGGCACATACTCCTGGCCGTCGAATTTTGGTCCCCAGCTCTCGTCAGCATAGTTGTTATCCCAAAGTAGGTAACGCTTGCCGTCAAACACCTGCCACTCTGATGGGTAAGGCTCGCCCTCCGCACCGGCACCATAGTTGAATGTACCGAAAGAGGCCTCACCATCGTAACCACCACCGTACTGGTTCTGATACTTAGGCAGGTAAGCTACTTTATCCCACGTAGTAGAGCTGGCAACTTCTACAGATATGTTGCCTGAGCCTTTCTTTGTAGTGATAACTACTACACCGGCCTCAGCGCGCTGGCCGTAAAGTGAAGTCGCGTTTGGTCCTTTCAGTACGTTCACAGACTCCACGTTCTCCATATCCACCTGGTTAGGGTCAGAAGGCACGCCGTCAACGATGTACAACGGATCTTTGTCGCTTGTCAGGGAGATGGCACCACGGATACGGATCTTACCGAACTCGCCCAGCTTAGAACCGGCCTGTCCGTTGATCTGCACACCCGCTACTTTACCGGCAAGTGCATCCTTGATGTTTACGTTCTGTGTAATGTTCAGGTCCTGCGCCTGAACCTCTTGCGTAGCATACGTTACTGTTCTTTTTTCTCTTTCTACACCAAGAGCTGTTACTACTACCTCTTGTAGTTGCTCCGTGTCAGTAGAGAGAGCCACATCTACTGTGTTCGCATTGCCGATGGCACGCTCTACAGTTGTGTAGCCGATAAAGCGGTAAACCAGCGTGTTGTTTCCTTGTGGCACGTTAATGGAGTAAGCACCGTCAACACCGGTTGTGGTGCCCACAGTGGTCCCCTTAACGATTACCGCAACACCTGGCAGTGGTTGGCTGGTAGCAGCATCTGTCACTTTACCAGTGATGGTCCTAACCTGTGCCATGGCCTGATGTATCAGGGCAGTCACAAGCAAGAGACTCAGAAATAGAATTTTCTTCATTGTGTGTTAGTTTAAAGTGAGAGTTTAGGTTAAAAATTCTAAGCAAGGCGCTAAGCCTTAGTGGAGGTTCAAATCTTCAGCGGTCGCAACAGCAGGCATAAGGCATACCTGTCCCTGTCCGAAAACGGGGTATTGCCTGGCCGGCAAAGCCAGCAGGAACAACGCCAATGCTTTCAAACATCAGGTATAACTGCCCGTGCGCAGGGATTACCCTGGCAAGCAGCGAACCGTTACGATATAGGTGTTAAAGAGGGGGGATGTGTACAGCACCCTAGGGGCGCCCCAAGTAGTAAAGCTTCTGTCATAAAATGTTTGTTTAAGGTGAGACTTATCAACAAGTTTATCAAAAAGGCTTCAAATTAACAAATGCTTATCCGTAGATTTATTTATAGTCGCATATTAATGTTTTAACGCCAATCGGCTATAAACCAGCACAATGCGTTATATCCCAACATTTTATACCTCCGATAGTGGCAATAATAATTTTATTGAAGCAATATGGTTTGCGTGGCAACAATACAGAACAAAACATATTTTTTTTTGATTTATGCTTATACAGCAACTAGGGGAAATAAGTTGCTAAGCAACACAAGGGACGTATTATTCCCATACTTTTACACCTAACTTCCTTATTAGAAGCACATCCACCCTATTTTAGGGGCTTTTCCCCTTCTGCCCTAATCGCAGCGCCGGGCCAGCACAGCACACGCTCCTCCAACTACAGGCAAAAGAAAAGGCTTCCGGAACCCGGAAGCCTTTTCCAATGAAGAAGACTACTACCTAGTATTCAATCGTATTTTTAAATGACATCTGGTTCAGCGCCTACCTCACATCCCAGAACAGCTTCGTGCTGCTTTCATCGCCGCCAATGGCTGATGCAGCTGCTTCACGGTTTTCCGGGTTAAGCGTTTGCTCGTTTATGGGGTAGATCATGCGGGTGGGTATCGTTAATTGGGAAGCTCCTTCAATAACCGGTGGCTGCAGGTCTGGGGCATCCAGCCTCCTCCACTCCAGCCATGCTTCGTACCCGCGGTTGTACAGCGCAATCCACTTCTGCGTGCCGATCTTCTCTCGCCAATCGCCGGGGGCAGTGTTGTAGTTCACACCAGGCTGGTTCAAATAGGCCTCAGCCTCAGCCATTGAGGCTCCCCAATAGGTTATAGAGGCTATAATGGCAGCATTGTAGTGTTCTTCCGCAGTGCCCTCCACGTTATAGCCTCTTTCCACAGCCTCTGCCAGCAGGAACTCAACCTCTGAGAGGTCCAATAGCAAAGCCTCAAACGATGGTTCTATGATAAGATCACTCACTGTGGAGAAGCTAGAGTATGAGTTGGGGTAGCCATACCTGCCTCCTATATACTCACCGTCTACGGTAGTAAAGTAATACGGTCTTCTGGGGTCGTCCAGTTCATTCATCACATCCACTAGGGTGCTGGCTGCTACATAGTCTTGCCTGGAAGTAAAGATCGGGTTTATGTTCGCGGAAACAGGGTTGTTGTTTGGCGGACCACTCATGTATGGGAAGGCGGCATTATCTTCATTAAACTCAAACACATTTGGTGCAGCCTCCTCCACCAGCGTCTGGGCTTTGCCCGGGTCTACATCCGCAATCACCATCGCTAACCTTAGCTTTAGCGAATTGCCAAACTTCACCCACTGATCCATGTTTCCACCGTACAGTACATCCCCTTGATCAATCCCGGGGACAGTGGGGTCAATAAGCCCCAAAGCCGTGTCTAGCCTTGACAGGATGTCGTTGTATATGGTCTGGGCATCATCATACGCCGGCAGGGCATTTTCCGGGTCCAGCGCTTGTGAGTAAGGCACGTCGCCGAACGTGGTTACCAGCACAGACCAAGTATACACCTGCATGATCTCTATCTGGGCCAACTGGTTGTTTTTAACAGCAAGAGCAAGTAGCTCATCCTCCGCCAGTATTCTTTCGGCCTCTTTCAGGTCTGCCAGCACGTCGCGGTATAAGGTCTGCCACATGTTCTGCGGGATAATGCGCGAGGTCATGTTATACCTTGGCTCATCCAGGTACTGGGTCGAGGTCCAGTGCTGCACATAGAACCTGTAGTTGTTGGTGTTTACGTTGGGCGTTGTCAGCACATCCGTCAGGTTCTTTACAGCATTTGTAAACAAGGTAGCCGGCGGCGCCTCGGTGGCTCGCTTCGGGTCTACGTTATAGTCGTCCAGGCTATCCACGCATGATGATATCAGCACCAGCGAGAATATACATATTAGATACTTCTTCATTTCCTGATCTTTAAAAATTTAACCTAACATTAAATCCATAAGTTTTTACAGCCGGATAAGCACCACTCTGGTAGCCTCTGGCAGCGTTGCCTGAGCTCAGGCCTTCTTCCGGGTCAGAGTACTTCATGTTCTTATGGATGATCCACAGGTTGCGGCCTATAAGTTGCAGATCCACACCTTTTATAAAGTCAACGCTCTCGAGAAGCGACTGAGGCAGCGAATATGTCAGAGCCACTTCGCGTAGCTTTACAAAGCTGCCATCAAATACATACCAGGCTCTTGGGGCGCCTACATAGTTATTAGCAGCGTATCCGAAAGGAGTCAGGCCGTCGCCATTCTGGTTCTCTGCATAGATGTCGTTCTGAGAGCCGTCCTCTTTAACACCTGGTAAAAGTATACCACCGCCTTCTGCAACAGGAAGCCTGGAAGGATTGCCTTTGTCGTTCAGACCTGCCGTATGGGGGTACAAGCCAGTTGCCTCGCCGTACCACTGGTCCAGCGAGAAGATGTCGCCGCCCTGGCGAATATCGATCAGGAAGCCAAGGGAAATGCCCCGGTAGCTAAGTGTGTTGTTGATACCGCCCAACCAATCGGGGTTAGGGTCACCGATGATCGCGTTGGAGCCCGGAGTAACCAAGTAGTAGCCATCCGAGTTAACGGTGCGCTGCCCGTTGGTGTAAACAAAGTCGTTGCCCCTGATGATGCCGTAAGGCTCGCCTACTGCCGCGTTGAGCGAAACGCCACCCTGGAGAGATAAAGTTGTCAACGATATGTTCTGCACGTCCTGGTACAAACTAAGCACTTCGTTTCTGTTGCGCGAGAAGTTCAGGTTTAAGTTCCAGGTAAAGTCGCCCTGAAAAGGAGTGACGAAAGCTGTTACCTCAAAGCCCCTATTCTCCACCTCTCCGGCATTCACGAATCGTTGTGTATAACCACTTGCCGAGGTAGTGCTTACAGGTATGATCTGATCCACGGTATTAGACTTGTACCAAGTAAAATCAAACCCAAACAGGCTGTTGAAGAACTCTGCTTCCACGCCAGCCTCAAAGCTTTTCTGCCGCTCAGGCTTCAGCTCCAGGTTGTTTTTAATGTTAGGAAGAGAGAACAGCGGCACCGAGCCGAAGCCGGTTGGTTTGTCGTACACGCTCAGGATACTCAAAGGAGGCGCATCGTTGCCTACCTCTGCATAGTTTACACGCACCTTGCCATGCGACAGCCAGTCTACATCAAGCGCGTTAGAGAAGACATAGTTGGCCGCAATAGCAGGGTAGAAGTATGAGTTATTATCCTCCGGCAATGTGGTGGATTTATCCTGACGAGCGGATAGCTCCAGGAACAGCATCTCTTTGTAGCCGAAGTTCGCATTGGCAAAGATGCCGTCAACCCCTCTGCGCCAGGAGTCTTCCACAGGAGGCTCAATAGGGCTTACTGTGTTCGAAAGCGAGTACAGCTCTGGCACTGCAAGGCCACCGTTCGTAGATGCCCTCACAGAGTTCATGCGCTCCCTGCGCAGGTTTCCCCCCAGCAAACCCGTAAAGCTGATATCCTCGGTGATATCCTTTTTGAAGTTTAACATGAGGTCAAAGTTCGTTTCGTTAAAATCTCTGTTAAACCGGGTATAGTCGCTCAAGTCTGCACTGCCTATCGCCACACGCTCTTCCTGAAAGTCGGTGGTGGTGTTGATGGCAACACGCCCCATTACGTTAAACCAATCGGTAAACTTATAGGTAGTAGTACCATAACCGTAGAAGTTGTCGCGGCTGTCGTTAGAGAAGTTCTCGAACCTAGACCAGTAGGGGTTATCAGAATAGATAGGCCCGGTGTTGCTGGCATTCCAGTTCCAGGTAATGTTCTGCCGGTTCCTAAAATAAGCCTCTTCCTGCTCTTTAATGTCCACGTTGGTTTGCCACCACTGCCTGAACTGCTGGTTTGGGTTACGTCCGTTATAGCCGGTACCATACCTGCCTACACCTTTTACCCGTGTATAGTTGGCGGAGGCACTCACGGCCAGCTTCTCGGTAGCGTCGAACGTGCCGTTGAAGTTGAACAGGTCCTTGTCGATGGTGCTGTTTGGCAGGTTGCCTTTAATGTCGTTGCGGGTATAGCCAACGTTAAAGGTGGTGTTGGTGCCACCGCCGCTCACAATAATGCTCTGGTTGGAGTTAACCCCTGTTTCGTAGAAAGTACTGGGGTCATTGTCGGCGGCTACCCATGGCCTTGTTTTACCGAAGTTCGGGTGAAACGGATCGATGGCATCCCACTGGTACACCTGCAGGTTCGGGTCGAACCTGGGGCCGTAAGAGGCATCATCCTGGAAGCGCACTACCGGTGCCTCGCCGCTGCCTAAGTCCTGGGGTGCCCGGAAGCCCTGAAAATATCCACCGCCATACTCCTTCTGATACCTGATAAAAGTGCTCTCATCTATGTGGCTCCAGGTTACGCCACTGTTCACGGTTATGTTCAGATCGTTCTTTCGGCCTTTTTTGGTGGTGATCATGATCACACCGTTGGCTGCGCGCGAACCGTAGAGGGCTGTTGCCGCCGCACCTTTCAGCACGTTTACCGACTCAATATTGTCCGGGTTCAGGTCGGCAGCGGCGTTACCGAAGTCGGCACCTGCCCTACCTGTTTGCTGGTCAGCGGTGTTGTTGTTGGCGTTACTTACCGGCACGCCGTCTATCACGAACAGGGCCTGGTTATTACCGGTGATGGAGGAGTAACCCCGAATAATCACGTTGGTGGAACCGCCCATGGTGTTGTTGGACCGAATGTCCAGGCCGGCCACCTTGCCTGATAGCGTGTTCACAAAATCGCTGCTTCTGGTTCGGGTTACCTGGTCTCCGCTAACCTCCTGGGCCGAATATGCCAGCTCGTTTCTGGTTCGCTCGATACCCAGGGCCGTTACCACAACCTCTTCCAGTTGCTCTGTGTCAGTGGCCAGTGTTACATCAATTGTGTTTTCATTGCCAATGGCACGCTCAACAGTCTGATAGCCGATAAAGCGGAACACCAGCGTGTTGCCTCCCTCCGGCACATTGATAGAGTACTCCCCTTCGGCTCCGGTTGTAGAGCCCACCGTGGTACCCTTTACGATCACCGCTACGCCAGGCAGCGGTTGGTTGGTAGTAGCATCCATTACCCTACCAGTGATGGTCCTAACCTGTGCCATGGCCTGATGCAGCAGGACCGACACAAGCAAAAGACTCAGGAATAGAACTTTCTTCATTGTGTTTTAGATTAAAGTGTAGTTTAGATAAGGCGGTAAAAAATCAGTAGCTAATCAGCACAAGACAAGGGGGAGGTCTGGGCGCAACGTAAGCGCAGAGGCACATAAGTGCCAAGGGAAGAAAAGCACCTCAGTAGCCGCACCATGCGGCACTCGGGCAAGTGAAAAAGATACTGTTTTCGACAGAGGGATAAAGGCTGCTGTCCCGCTAAGGCTGCACCTTAACCATGTATGTCTTTTGTAATAAGAGTTTTACAGCGAAGACTTATACTAAGCAGATAACTACACATGGTGCACAGAAGGCACCAGACAAAGAAGTAAAGTTTGTTTCATACGTTCATCTCTAAACAACTGAAACCCCTAAATAATATAAATATTTAAATATAACACTGGTGCAACCTCTTCACAAAGTCTTCTCATGCTTCCTGTTGCACTCCGCACAGCAAAACACATAATAAACTAATAATCAGCATTTTGCTATAAATAACCGACAATATATTACAATTATTAGTTATTATAGTTACACTTGTTTTATACGTATATTAAGCTTTCTGCGGTTGCAGTTTTATTTAATTCTTAAGAGAGTAAGTGGCTGTAGGATAGCAATTTGCTGGTTGGAGCAGGTTAAGAATGGCTGTAAAACCAAAGAGCCCGGACTTACTTTCCGGGCTCTTTGGTTTAATATATAACTATTTTTATTTAAAATAAAATCAACTAAATAACTGAAAGACTATAAACGCCATAACATAGGCTAACCCACTCATGTACACCAGTTGGGCGGCAGGCCACATCCAGCTTTTCGTCTCGCGGCGGACAATAGCCAGCGTACTGGCGCACTGCATGGCAAACAGGTAAAAGATCATGAGCGAGAAGCCACGGGCCGGCGTAAAGAACGGGTCGCCGTTGGCGTCTTTCTCCGCCATCAGCTTCTCCTTTATCGTTGTCACGTTCTCCTCCTCACCTATACTATAGATAGTGGAGATAGTGCCTACAAACACCTCGCGGGCGGCAAAGGAGGTAAGCAGCGCTATGCCAATCTTCCAGTCGTAGCCCAGCGGCCTGATGACTGGCTCTATGGAACGGCCCACAATGCCTGCGTAAGAAGACTCCAGTTGGTGGGATGCGATTCTGTTCTCGGTCTGCACTTCCGTGAGTCCTTCTGTTTTTGCCTCGCGCAGCGCCCGCTGCTCGGCCTGCTCAAAATTATCGCCGGGACCATAAGAGGCCAGTACCCAAAGTATAACCGAGATGGCCACGATCACTTTACCGGCCTCAAACACGAATGCCTTTACCTTCTCCACAATCGTAATGCCCACGTTTTTCCAGCGCGGCATCTTATAGGTCGGGAACTCCATGATGAAGTAGCTGCGCTCGCGGGCCTTCAGGATAACCTTGAGCAGCAGCGCCGAAAATATGGCTGCCAGGAAGCCGATCAGGTAGAGGCCCATCAGCACCAGGCCCTGCAGGTTCAGGAAGCCAAGGTAGTACTTATCGGGCACCACCAGCGCAATCAGCACGGTATACACCGGGATGCGGGCAGAGCAGCTCATGAGCGGCGTCACGAAGATCGTGATCATCCGGTCTTTCCAGTTCTCGATGGTACGCGCCGACATAACGGCAGGCACGGCACAGGCCACACCCGAGATAAGCGGCACCACGCTTTTGCCGTTCAACCCGAACTTGCGCATGATCTTATCCATCATAAAGGTAACGCGGGCCATGTAGCCGGTCTCCTCCAATATGGCGATAAAGGCGAAAAGTATGGCAATCTGCGGCACAAACACCAGCACGCCACCCAGGCCGGCAATCACGCCTTCAGTTAAAAGGTTTACCAACGGTCCGCTAAAGTTCTCCTGGATCAGGCTGTTCAGGGCGGCAATGCCGCCGTCGATCAGATCCATGGGGTAGCTGGCCCAGGCAAAGATAGCCTGGAAGATGAGAAAAAGTATAGCAAAGAAAATGAGGTAGCCAAACACCCGGTGCGTCAGGATCTGGTCCAGGCGGTTGCTGAACTTCTCGTCTTTCTCCGCCTTCTCCACGCGCACAGCATCCAGCAGCAGCTCGTTGATGCGGGTGTAGCGGGCGATGGTTTCATCGGCCTGCCGCGCGTTAGACTTAAAATCGGCAGCTTCCAACTGCTCACCCAGCCAGGCCAGGTCCTCCTCTTTCAGGAACTTGAGGCTTTTATACTGGTGGGCAAACTGCAGGGCCAGGTAATCGTTGCTCAGGCTGAAGCGGCTTTTTATACTTTGCAGCAGCGGTTGCAAATCAGCGGGAATCGTAAAGAAAGGCCGCTCCACTGCGTTCAGCTGCTGGGTCATCACAATTTTAAGGGCAGCCACCCCAACGCCTTTGCGGGCATTCATGGGGATAACCGGCACACCCAGCTCGCGCTGCAGCAGCTCCACGTCAATCTTCACCCCTTCCTGCTCGGCCACATCCACCATGTTCAGGGCCAGCACCACCGGCAGCTGCAGGTCGGCCAGCTGCGTAAACAGCAGCAGGTTGCGCTTCAGGTTAGAGGCGTCGGCGGTCACAATAACCAGGTCCGGGAAGTGCTTGGAGGTAGGGTCGTAGAGCAGGTCCGTGATAACGCGCTCATCCAACGATTTTGGGTACAGGCTGTAGGTGCCCGGCAGGTCGATGATCTCGGCCCGGATAGCCGGGGTAAGCTGGCTGTAACCTGTTTTCTTATCAACTGTAACACCCGGAAAATTGCCCACCTTTTGGTTGAGGCCGGTAAGCTGGTTAAAAAGCGATGTTTTGCCAGAGTTGGGGTTGCCGATCAAGGCAATTTTCACCTCCTCCGGCCTGGCAGAAGTACGCTCTGCCGGTTTTATTTCGGGTTGGGTAGCTACAGTCATGAAAAAGTCTACTGCTTGAGTAAAATAGTCTCGGCTTCGTCTAAGCGCAGGGAGAGGGTGTAGTTGTTCACGATGATGGTGATAGGGTCGCCGAGCGGCGCACGGCTGTTCATCTTGATCTCCGTACCGGGAATACAGCCCATTTCGAGCAGTTTCAGGCCCATTTCAGGGTCTTGCAGGCAGCAGATCACGCCCCGCTCTCCTATCTTCATGTCGCGTACCGATTTGCGCTCTTCGTGCTTCTCTGCCATGTGCTGCACCTGTTTCCTCTCTTTATTTAGACTGTTTATAAACAATCGCAAGTTACAAGGTGTTCAACTTTAAAGCAAAAGATTTGATTTAATGGCGGGAGTAATTGCAAAATTGTTTAATTGTTGATTGCTGATTGTTAGTGGTGGTGGTTAATCGTTGATTGTTGGGTGGCTTAATTGTTAAATTGCTATTTCGAACTACTAGCTTATTCCGCAACTGTAAACACAGGGGGAACTAGAAGCACGCATTTCCAGTCTGCTTTTCAACAATTAACAATCAACAACCAACAATTAAACAGTTTAGCCATTTAACAATGTAGCAATTAAACTTACTCCGAATAAAACACCCGCTTTACCCGCGTGCTGACGTTGGTGAGCAGCTCGTAAGGGATGGTGCCGATGCGCTGCGCCAGCTCCGTCAGCGTCAACTCCGGCCCGAAAACAACAGCCGTGTCGCCGGCTTTAACCTGAACGCCCGTCACATCCACCATGCACATATCCATGCACACGTTGCCGATGATGGGGCAGCGGCGGCCGTTGATGAGCACCTGCCCCACTCCGTTGCTAAAGCGGCGGTCGTAGCCGTCGGCATAGCCAATGGCGATGGTGGCCGTGGTTTTGTCGGTATCAGCTATGCCCTTGCGACTATAGCCTACGGTCTCGCCCTGTTTTATACCTTTCACCTGCGATACGGTGGTTTTAAGTATACTTACCGGCCGCAGCGCCTCCTGCTCTGCTCCTGTGGCTTCCACGCCGTAAATGCCGATGCCCAGGCGCACCATGTCCAGCTGGTGCTCCGGAAAGCGCACGATGCCCGCCGAGTTGAGGATGTGCTTGATGACTTTATACTTCAGGCGCTCTTCCAGCGCAGCGGCCATACTTCTGAACCTGGAGATCTGCAGCTGCGAGAAATCGTTGTGCACGGCCTCATCGGCGCCGGCCAGGTGGCTGAAAGCGCTGGCCACCTGCAGCTGCGGGTGCTGTTCCAGCAAGGCAAACAGCGCTTCGAAATCCTCCGGCACAAAACCCAGGCGGTGCATGCCCGTGTCCAGTTTCAGGTGGATTTTATACTTTGCGTTTGGCTCCAGTATACTTACAAAGTCCTGCAGCTGCTCCAGCGAGTAAATCTCCGGCTCCAGGTTGTACTGCCGCAGCTTCACAAAGCTATCCTGCGAGGGGTTCATGACCATGATCGGCAGCGTGATACCATTCTCGCGCAGCGCCACGCCCTCATCCACGTATGCCACGGCCAGGTAATCCACGCGGTGGAACTGCAAGAGGTTGGCCACCTCGAAACTGCCGCTGCCGTAGGCGAAGGCCTTTACCATCACCATCAGCTTGGTGTCCGGGGCGAGTTTGGAGCGGTAGTAGTTGAGGTTGTGCACCAGCGCATCCAGGTTCACCTCCAGCACCGTGCCGTGCACCTTCTGCTGAAAGGCCTGCACGATCTTCTCAAACCCGAACACGCGCGCACCCTTCACCAAAATCACCTCATTGCGGAACTCAGCAGGGCTAAACGCCTTCAGGAAATCAGCGGTGGAAGTATAAAATACTGCCCGCGGGAAAAGGTGGCTATACTTGCTGATGGTGGGCCCGATGCCGAGCAACCGCTGCACCCTGTGCGCCTGCACCAGCTCTGCCACTTTCTGGTACAGCTGCTGCTCCGGCAGCCCCGACTCCAGCACATCCGAAAGTATAAGCGTATGCTGCCCCCGCTGCGGCTGACTTGCCTGCAAGTCCAAGGCGATGGCAAGGCCGGCCAGGTCGTAGTTGTAAGTATCGTCGATGAGGTAGCAGCCGTTGATAGCCTCCTTCATCTCCAGGCGCATGGCCACGGGGTGCAGGCGGTCCAGCCGGTCCTGAATCTCAGAAAGCGGCAGGCGGCGGTGCAACAGTATAGCCAGGCAGTGCAGCGCATTCTCAACCGAGGCCTCGTCGGTAAACGGAATAGCCAAACGCTGTTTCTCACCATCAAAAGTATAGACCACTATGGTTTTATGGCCGGCCGTCGTGGTGGCGCTGATGAATAGTTCGGCTTCCTTGTTTTGTCGGCTCCAGGTAAAGGAATTTATACATTGCGCCTGCACGGCCTGATGCAGCAGTTCATAGTCGGAGCAGTAAAACAGCAGCTCAACCTCCTTAAACAGTTTCAGCTTTTCCTGCACCTTCTGCTCACGGGAGGTAAAGCCTTCGTCGTGGGCGGTGCCGATGTTGGTGAAGATGCCGATGGTTGGGCGGATGATGGGCTGCAGTTTCTCCATCTCGCCGGGCTGCGAGATGCCAGCCTCAAAAATAGCCAGGGTATGATTCGGCTGCAGTTGCCACACGCTCAGCGGCACGCCCAACTGCGAGTTATAGCTGCGCGGGCTCTTCACCACCAGTTCATCCGGGCTCAGCAGCTGCGAGAGCCACTCCTTTACAATGGTTTTGCCGTTGCTGCCCGTTATACCAATCACCGGGATAGAAAACTGCGCCCGGTGCCACGCCGCCAGCTGCTGCAGCGCCTCCAGGCTGCTTTCTACCTGCAGGATGTTTGCCTCCGGGTATAGCCGCTTCAGTTCCTCCGGCTCGCCCTGCTCCAGCACAAAAGCCCGCACACCCTGCGCATACAGCTGCGGCAGGTACTTATGCCCATCGTTATACTTGCCCCGGATGGCAAAAAACACTGAGCCCGCCGGCTGCGAGAGCTTACGGCTGTCGGTGAGCAGGTGCACCACAGGCAGTGGCTGCGTGAACTGCACCAGTTTGCCTTGGGTTATACTTGGTAGCTGCTGAAACGTGAGCATGCGTTATACTTTATACTTCGGGCACTAAAGATAGGCGGGGAAGTTAGAAAGTTAAAAAGTTAGAAGGTTAGAAAGTTTTGTTTGTAGGGACAGGTCGCAACCTGTCCGAATCGTGCATCCTTTCAATCCTGCGCATCCTTTCATCCGGCAAACTCTCATTCAGACAATTAACAATTTAACCATCCAACAATCAACCATTAGCATCCAACAATTAAACTTACCTTTGCGCACTTTTATACTTTTCAGTTCTTTACCATGGGCACTACCAACACCAAACCATACTACGCGGCGGGACTGGCGGCGTTTATAATCTGGGGCTTTATCCCGTTTCCGCTGAAGGCGCTGGCGGCTTACCCTAGCGGACAGATTCTGTACTTTCGGGTGGCGCTGTCGGTGGGGCTGCTGCTGGTTATCTCGCTGTTGTTTCGGCGCAAGCAACTGCTGGCCACGCTGGAGCAACTGAAGGCATCGGCACCACGCGAGAAGCGCCTGTTTATACTTTATACTTTCCTGGGCGGGGCGCTGCTTACCACCAATTGGCTGACGTTCATTTATGTGGTCAATCACATCGATATTCAGACCGGCTCTTTCTCCTACCTGCTCTGCCCTATCCTTACGGCTGTTTTAGGCTTTCTTTTGCTGAAGGAGGAATTGCGGCTGAATCAGTGGCTGGCCATCGGACTGAGCGCCCTGAGCTGTGCGCTGGTAGGAAGCGGCGAGATCACCAGCCTGCTGTTCAGTTTACTGATTGCCCTAAGCTACGCCTTTTACCTCATCACACAGCGCATCCTGAAAGCTTACGACAAGATCGTGCTCCTGAAGCTGCAGCTGCTGCTTGCCTTTGCCTTCATCGGGCCGTTTTATACTTTCTTTACCGGCGGCAATGCGCAGCTGGACACGCACTTCTTCCTGCAGGTGGGTTTGCTGAGCGCCGGCTTTACGGTGCTGCCGCTGTTCCTGAACCTGTTCTCCCTGAAAGAACTTACTTCTGGCACCATCGGCATCCTGATGTACATCAACCCGATCCTGAACTTCGTGATGGCCTTTTTATACTTCGGTGAGCATACTACTGGTACCAAGGTAGCGGCCTACGCCCTAATTTTTATCTCCGTGATCATCTATAACCTTAACCTGAAAGGCCGCAAGAAACGGGGCGACGGACTAGTGATACCGCCTGTGGGGACTACGGCTGTGGGGAAGTAGGTTTGTCATGGATTATGCTTGCGCAAGCGTCCGCTTGTGCCTTTATACTTCTATAGCCGCTGCTGCTTACATTTTGACACAAGCTATACTTTCTAGCTGCTGTTCATCCGCAGTCTTACATGGGCTGTTGTTTCATTTCTGTTTGGTGCCCTCAAGGCCGGGAGGCCTCGCCTTCGGGCATCGCGCTGTGTGCCTGAAGCTGCCTCCGCTCTGCTCCGGCTGCCGCATGCGCGGCACCGCAACATGCACAAGGCGCTCAACCCAAAGGCTGGGATCAAATTCGATAGCCACGGCTGATGCAACTGGAACAGAGTTCCCCTCCTTGGACAAGGAGGGGTAGGGGTGGTTTGATCCGGTACTGCAGAATCCCTCCCCTGTTTTTAAGGGAGGGCTGGGGTGGGGTAGCACATCCCGCAAACAAAAGCGCCTCCCCAAACCTAACTGGGGAGGCGCTTCATGTGTGATTTTATAATTTAATTCGTGGTGGTGCCTTTTTCTTTCCGCTCATCCAGCTGTTCCATCTCGCGGGCAGCGGTGTCTACGTTAGAAGGCAGATTGCCGAACTGGTCGGCTTGCTCACCTGTTACGGCTGTGTCGCCGATAGGTGCCGGACGTGGGTTGCTCAGGTTGGCAGCGTCTTCGTCACCTTCCACAACTGCCTCAGAGGTTCCAGTGTCTTTTTCTTCCTGCATATTCTCAGCACTCTGGCTGCAACCGAAGCTAACAACGCTCGCAAATGCCAGCGCCATGCCGGTTTTTAATATATATGATGTCTTCATGTTTCTTGATTAATTAGTTCTTCGGCTATTTCTAACGGCCTCTGTGCTAATTAGGTTATACAGCGGCAATCAGACGACCTTTTGCCTCAGAACCCGAAACCAACCAGCACACCCGTTCTGGCTTTGTTGCCCTCCTGGAACGAGGTAACGAAATCCACGCGCAGCACTTTAAAGATGTGCTCGATGCCCAGCCCCAGCTCCAGGTAATGCCGCGACTCCTGCGTGTTCAGGTAGTTCAGGCTCACCACCTCCTGCCACTTCAGCCTGCGGAACAGCGGGATCTTGTTGAACAGGAATCCATTAAAATGATGCTCATAGTGCGCCTCCAGGTAACGGTTTTTGGTGCTGTAGCGGTAATAGTCGAGCAACTGGAAGCCCTCATAGGTGCCCGCGATGAGGGTGCGGTTGCCGTTGAAGTGCTTGTAGTCCATCAGGCGCATATTCTGTTTGCCCCAAAAGGTGGCTCCTAGCACATTATACTTGCTACGGCCCAGCAGACCAAAGCTCACGTCATCGCTGATAGCCAGGCCTGCCGTGCCATACTTTACATCGCCGCCGAAAGCCTTGATGCCGCCACGGTAGCTCAGGGTAAAGGCAGGGTACTTCGAGCCCAGGTTAATTTTGTTATCGGGGCGGGAGATGTAGCGCATGCCCGGCTTTATACTTAGCGCGGCAGTTACTGTCAGGGCCTGGTGCGGTGAGAAAGAGGCATCTGCCAGCTCGGCATTCTCCGGCACATTGGAGGTAAAGCGGCTTGGTTCGTCGGTGCCCCGGTCCCGGAAGCTAAAATCATTGGTGTTCTCCAGCGGCATACGGTGGGCATAATCTACTGAGGTGTTGAATCGAAGACCATTCCAGAGCTCGCTGCGGTAGCTTATGTGGCCAAAGTCCAGCTGGTAGAGTTTCATATAATTGCGCTCGGCCAGCAAGGTATAGAGCGTGTTCACGAAAGGTGAGATCGGGTCCAGGTTATTGATCTGGCTTACGTAGCGGCCTCCTTCCACACTGATGGTACTGTTCTTGATCGGGTCGTACTGGTAGCGCAGCAGCAGCTTGGCGTTCAGCTTTTGGTTGCTGAAGCCATAGCGCACCCCGGGCTCAATTTGGTAATAGGTCCTATTCTCAAAGCTTTTCCGGTAGTTCACCCGCACATCGGCCGCCACGCCTTCCACGGTGTTGTACTGCAGTATACTTGGCCCGCCCGTCAGGCTTAGCAGCGGGTCGAACTGGTAGTATTTGCGCTCAAAAGTATTCGAGTAAGTATAGCCGCCCAGCAGGAAGCTACCGAAGGAGGGCTTGTTGCGCACCGCATCCAGCGAGTCCTGGTAAGGCCGGGAATTTCGGATCACCTCCAGGCTGTCTTTTTCGTGGTAATCCACTACTTCCTCCTGCGTCAGCGGCACCGGTCGCACCGAGGCCCAATAGGCAGAGTCGCGCTTGTTGGCGTCTTTCTCCACCAGCAGCACCTCCTTGCTGAACAGCGCATCGCTTACCACGGGCTGCGCTGGCGGCGCTGCCTCTTCTGGTTCTACTACCTTATACTTTGGCTTTTTGGCTGGTTTGGCTGCGGCTACCTCTGTTTCCGGTGTCGGCTCTGGCGCTACCTCCTCCACCTTGGGCGGACGGGCGTAAGCGGGCTGCACTTTGTAGTTGGAGTACACGCCCATGGCATAGCCGCCGCCCTTAAAACCAAGTCCGGCGGCCTCAAAGGTGAAGCGCTGCGATACCGGCATCCATACTTCCTCGGCCACCGGCGCGTATACCTGCCGCACCCGTATCCAGTCCACAAACTCAATCCCGGCATCTTTGGTGAGCTTTAGGTCGGTGCTGTGGATGCGCCAGCTGCCGTCTACAATGTAAATGCTGCCTGCAAACACCGGGTCGTGCTTGCGGCGGGGGATGACTTTTATCTTGTTGATGGTGCGGCCGTTCTCTTGGAAGGTGCCCAGGTACTCGAAACGGTAGAACATGAAGGCGTTGTTGGCCAGCGGCGACACAAAACCGCGTTCGCTCAGCCCCTCCACCTTCAGCAGCGGGTCATAAAAGCTGATGTTCATCTCGGAGGCCTGGTTAAAGCTGAAGCCTTTCTTCTGGCCGCTCACCTTGCTCGAGATCATCCGCTCATGGATCTTGTTCGGCTTCTTAAACGCCAGCTCCGACACCGACTCCGACAAGTACACGATGCCCGTATCCACATCCACGATCTTTACCCCCAAGATTTTAGAGGGCACTTTATCCATACGGGCCACGCCTTTCATGTACACGCGGGCGCTCCAGGCGTTCACTTCGTCGCGGTGGTACCTGCGCAGCCGGATGGCGTTGCGCATGATGGCGTAGGCGGGGTCTTCGTCGGAGGCTTTTACCACCACCTCCTTCAGGTTGAGTACCTCGGGCTGCAGCTGCACGTTCAGTTCCTGGGCCGCCTCGCCTATGGTTACGGTTTGGGTATGGGCGCGGTAGCCCACGTACTTAAACTCCAGGGTATAGGTGCCGGGGCTGAGCTGCAGCTGGTACAGGCCCTGGTCGTTGGTGGCGGTGCCGCTAGCCGTTTCTTTGATGTAGATGCTGGCAAAGGGCAGGCCTTTGTTGTTTTCATCGGTGACGCGGCCGCGCAGGATGCCCGCCATACTTAGGGCAGGCGAAAAGAGCAGCAGCAGTAGCAGGTAGGTATGGCGCATGTGCTAAAGGGTTAGTAGCAGACATATCGGCTAAAAAGATACGCAGGAAAGGCTTAATCATCAGCATAAACTATACTTTTTATACTTTTAATCAAGATGCCATTTATAAATGACGTGCCGGAGCAAACCCACCCCTACCCCTCCCAAGAGGGGAATAGGACACTACCAAATTCCCCTCCTCGGAGGGGCTGGGGTGGGTCAACCACAACTTGCGTATGATACGTGTTGAAGGTATCTATTTACTTAGAGCCGGATTCAGCGGCCGGGGTTGCTTTCTTACTGAGTTTATTTTTGTACTGCACATTCAGGATCACGCCCAGCAGCACCAGCGCCATGCCCACGTAGGTCCATACGTGCAGCAGCTCCCCGAAGAAAAAGAAGCCGAACAGCAACGCGTAAATAATGCCGATATAGGTCAGGTTGGCTACTTTGGAGATCTCCTCGTTTTGGTACGAGAGTGTCATGTAGTACTGCCCCAACTGCGTGAACAGCCCCACCAGCAACAGCGCCAGCCAGTCCCAGCCCTCGGGCTGCACCCAGTTGAAAATAGTATAAATGCCCACCACCGGCAGCGTTACCAGCGGAAAATAGAAGATGATGACCAGCGGATGCTCCTGCACGTTCAGCCGCCGCACAATGCTGTAGGCTACGCCGGTAAACACGGCACTCACCACACCCAGCCACAAGTATAAACTGTCCACGTTCGTCTCCACACCCTCGATGACAAGTATGCCGGCAAAGGATATGAGAAAGAAGAACCACTGCCACAGCCGCACCCGCTCCTTCACGATAAAGATACCCATGATGGCCGTAAAGATAGGCGACAGGTACTGCAACGTGGCCGCCGTGGCCAGCGGAATATTCTGCAGCACGTTGAAGAACAGGATCAAAGCCACTGCCCCGAACGCCCCGCGTGCGAACAGCCATTTGCGGTTGTTGCCCCACACGCTCACGCCCGCCCTGCGCAGAAACACCAAGCTTATCGCCAGCGACACCAGCGACCGGAACACGATGATCTCCTCTGCCGGGATATGCGGCACCCACTTCACGCACACCTGCATCAACGCAAAAAAGAACGTCGACAGCAGCATGTACATCACTCCTTTTGATAGCTTCATATTGTACTCTCTCGCCGCAAAGGTAAGTTGAATTGTTGGATGGCTTAATTGTTAAATTGTTGATTGTCCGAATCAGGATTAGCAGGATGAAAGGATGCACAGGATTAGGAAAGTGTGCGCAGTTCGGGCAGGTCGCGAACTGTCCCTATAAAACTTTAACTCCCAAACTTTTCAACTCTCTAACTCTTAAACTCTCTTAACTTTCTAGCTTTCTATCCCAACTCAACTTTCTAACTTAGATCTTTGTTTATACTTTAGTAAAAGCTGATTTATACTTTTGGAACGCGACAAGAAAAAGAAGACCTATACCCCCAAAGAGGCGCTGATAAAAGCCGCCGCCTACTGCGCCTACCAGGACCGCACCCAACAGGAGGTGCGCGACAAGCTCTACTCCTACGGCCTGGAGCCCGACGATGTGGAGGAGCTGATCATACGCCTGAGCCAGGAAAAGTTGATTGATGAGGAGCGCTACGCCCAAAGCTACGTGCGCGGCAAGTATGGCCTGAAGAAGTGGGGCCGCCGCAAAATCATGCAGGGCCTCAAAAGCAAGGGCATTTCCGACTATTGCATTAAGCAAGGCCTGAAAGAAATTGACTTTGAGGTGTATGAACAGAACCTGTTACAGCTGCTGGAGAAGAAAAACGCCACCGAAAAAGAGAAAAACCCCTTCGCCCGCCGCCAAAAGCTGACCTACTTCCTCATGAGCAAAGGCTATGAAAATGACTTAATACAAGATGCGCTGAAGGGGCTGGAGAAAGATTAGCTTCCAGAACATGAATCATATTGTATTATTTTATATATTGTTTAGATAATATATACGACAATATGAAAAACATACTTCTCTGCCTGGTTACACTTTTAATCGTTACCTCTTGTGCTAAAGACAAAAATGGGCCCAGAACTCTGGTTGGCACATGGGTACGGACTGGGGAATACTTAATTAGCCCATCAGGAGAAAGAGTGCATGATAGTTTTGCAATTTATGAGGAATGTCAGAAAGACAATTTGTTCCAGTTCACAGAAGACCAGAAATACTATCTAAAAGAAGGAAGTAAAGTTTGTGAACCAGGCTCACAAGAACAGGAAGACACGTATGAGCTGATTGAAGATGACACGAAGATAAAGTTTGGCAGCGGTGCCATCTGGACTATTAAGTCGCTTACCTCTTCAGGTCTTACTGTAACCCAACCTACCGCCTACTGGACTGGCTATAAGGAGGCCGAAATTATTTTTAAAAGAAGATAATTTTTTGTGTCTTCAAATATGTCAGAATCAATTCTACTTTATCTAAATTATGATTTTCAAGCCTGTCTTGTACTGATGATCTTTTTAGCCACTCTGGCTTGGGGCCTTAATTGATCCCAAGCCAAGCAAATCCAAAAGCACCTCTAAAAGCTTACCTGGCTTGTGCTTATCATTTTCGTGCCAGTTCTCGGCCTATACATTACCTCATTCAGGATGCGCTGAAGGGGCTGGAGGAGAAGTAGAACTTCTTGCTATTGGCTGAGCGTTATACAGTTGTATAAAGTACTACCTATGTAGTGCAGATAAGCCGAACAGGCTTCCGTCTAGCTCATGGTTGTGCTTAGTACAAGAACACACTGTACAAAATGGAAAATAAAGTGACACTAGAAGAATTAGGATATAATGACACTTTCGAACAGCTAAGAAAAGAAAATCATCTTGAGGATTTTGAAATTGGGCGAGTAATAGCCGAACACAAGGAAAGATATATTGTAAAGAGCGAAAAGGGTGAATTTGAAGCTGAGATTACAGGAAATCTCATATTTTCAGCCAAAAGCCGCGAAGACTTTCCTGCTGTTGGAGATTGGGTAGCTTTGGTAAACTATGGTTCTGACCTTGCAATCATTCATAGCGTCCTACCCCGATTATCCACTCTTTCAAGACAAGCAGTTGGAAAGTTTGCTGAAAGACAAATCATCGCAACAAATATTGATTTTGCGCTTTTAGTTCAGGCAGTTGATAGAGACTTTAACATTAACCGCCTTGAGCGGTATTTGACTATTTGCTATTCATCAAAAGTAGGCCCAATCATCGTTCTCACCAAAACTGACTTGATCGAACCTCAAAAGCTCAAAGAGATAATTGAAAACATTAAATTACGGATAAAGGATATTCCAATTTTTGCTATAAGCAATGAAACGAAAGACGGCTACGCCTCCATTAAGGGATTAATCAAAAAAGGGAAGACATACTGTTTGCTTGGCTCTTCGGGTGTAGGTAAATCAACCTTGATGAATAACCTGTCAGGCAAGAACATGATGAAAACAGATACAATAAGTAAAAGCACAAACAAAGGCAGGCATGTAACTAGTCACCGGGAGTTAACTGTTATAGAAAACGGAGGAATACTCATTGATAACCCTGGTATGCGAGAAATTGGAGTAGTTGATTCCGCTGATGGGTTAGAGACTGCGTTTGATAGAATTTCCAGTTTTTCACAGAAATGCAAATTCACGGATTGCACACACACCAGCGAGCTTGGTTGTGCGGTAATTGAAGCAGTAGAGCGGGGTGAGATAGATCGGAAATCTTATGATAACTTCTTAAAGATAGAGAAAGAAAAAGACCATTTTGACCTTACTGTTGCAGAAAAAAGGAAGAAGGAAAAGTCCTTTGGGAAAATGGTAAAGAATTTTAAAAATGACATTCAGAAAATAAGTACTAAGCACAACGATGTGCACAGAAAATAAGCGTGATAGTTTAAGCCAATGGTTTTATGCCGCTCAAACTTTATCTCGGTTTGTGAGGAAAGCGCTACGAAATCGCTTACTTTCCATACACTTGACCGCTACAAATTAATCCTCTACCGCTTCGGCCCCATTTCCGGGTTCTGGATTCTGCGCTGGGGCACCAGCACCACGCGGCGGCCGGTTACTTCCTCTAAAATCGGTTTGAGCACCTTCTCAGCATTTACCTTCGTCTGGTCCAGTATACCAGAGTTCAGGGCGGCTTTTTTTACGTTGGCCTCGGCATACTTGTAGCTCTCCTGCACCAGATCGGCATCCTGAAAATAGGTGTTTTCCTTGCTGAAGACTTTGGTCTTACTGTGGTCTATCTTATAGTAGCAGATCTCTGGCTCCGGCAGCGCCACCTGCACCAGCGAGTCGCCTTGAAACTGTATATCGGCCTGCGTTATTTTAGTGAAATCCACACAGCCAACAGCCTCACCGGTCACGATCAGCACCACCTTGGAGTTGGGCACCCACCGCGATACGCTCTTCTCATACTCCACCACATCCTTAAAGTTATAGCGCACCAACTCCATGCGCCCCAGGTCTTCCACCGAGGTCAGCACCGTACTAAAGTTCACCACCACCTCCGGCTCCTTCTTTTCCTCCGGCTTATCGAAGTAATCGCTCACGGTGCGCCACAGGAAGATGCCGAGCGAGATAAGTATAACCCAGGGTAAGATCTTGATAAGGAAACGGAGTAAAAGCATCGGATGCCAGTATGATTTCAGGTACAGATACGGGGATGCAAATATTATGCTACAAAATCTGCACCCCCAGCCGCTCTTTAAAGCCCGCGTTGCCCTGCAGCCCGCCTGTATGCACCGCCACCACACGGCTGCCCCGGGCAAAGTATCCCTGCCCTATCAGATCGAAGAGGCCGTACATCATTTTGCCGGTGTAGATAGGCTCCAGTGGGATATGATGCTTTTGCTTGAACTCCTCCATAAAGGCCAGCAACTCCGGCTTCACTTTGGCATAGCCCCCGAAATGATAATCCGTGATGAGTTGCCAATTGCTGTACGCATGGCCGCTGTAAGCCTGCACCAACTCCTCCACCTCCCGCCTCAGAAACTCACCGCCTTTTAGCGCCGGGAAACCCAGCACTTGCCGCTCTCCTGCCAAACCAGCCACAATACCTGCCAGCGTGCCGCCGGTGCCCATGGCGCAGCAGAGGTAATCATACTTCAGGTCGATGTCCTGCACAATTTCGGTGCAGCCCTTTACAGCCAGTAAGTTGGTGCCGCCCTCGGGCAGCAGGTATAAGTTGCCGAACTGCTGCTGCAGCTCTTCCAGAAAATCCGGCTCGGCTTTAGATTTATACTTTTCGCGGGAGATGTAGTGCAGCTGCATGCCGCAGGAGGTGGCAAAGAGGAGGGTGGGGTTGAGCGGCAAATGCTCCTCGCCCCGGATGATGCCGATGGTCTTGAAGCCATACTCCTTACCCGCCGCCGCCGTGGCCGAGATGTGGTTAGAGTAGGCCCCGCCGAAGGTAAGTAGCGTATGGTGCCCCTGCCGCTTCGCCTCCTGCAGGTTATACTTCAGTTTGCGCCACTTATTGCCCGAGATGTGCGGGTGCAGCAAGTCCTCGCGCTTCACCCATAGCTCCACCCCCTTCTCCTGTAGCAGCTCATCCTCCAGTTTCTGTAACGGTGCCTCTTCCATACTTCTATACTTCAAAAAAAGAAGCCCCAGCAATTGCTGAGGCTCTGTTTATATTCTTTTAACTCTGAACTCGTGACTCAGCACTCGTAACTCGATTTACACTTTCTCGACAATCGGCTCCTCCACCGGCTCTTTCTTTACGGCGTAGAAGATGGCTCCGGCCACCACCAACACCAGTAGGATAGAAGAGATCAGCGACACGGTATTGCCGGTGTAGTACGACTTCGGCGCGAACTTAAACTCGATGGTATGCTTGCCCGCCGGCACCTCCATGGCGCGCAGCACGTAATCAGCCCGGAAATGATCCACCGGCTCGCCGTCTAAGTATGCTTGCCAGCCTTCTGGGTAATAGATCTCCGAGAAAACCACCACACCTTCTTTGGCTGCCTCATACTCATATTTCAAGTCGTTTGGTTCGTACGCCGTCAGCTTAATAGTGGCGCTGTCCGGGTTAAAGTGGCGGCGCTCTATCGGGAACTTGCTCACGTCTACCACCGCCGTAGCACCGGCATCAAACATCGTCAGGGCTTCCAGTTCCTCGTCCGGCGACTGTACCGGCTTCACCTCCTCCACAAACCAGGCGTTGCCCAGAGCATCCGGCACGCGCTGCACCGGCTGCTTCGGATTTCCGGTAATGGCGTAGCGGGTGTTCAGCATGCGCAGCACCTCCAGGTTGTTCTGCGAGATGTGGCGGTCGATCAGGTCCTGGTAGCGGCGCAGCTTAGCCCCGTGGTAACCGCCCACCGATTTATGGAAGTAGGACGTGCGGGCATCGTTAAACGGATTCGGCAGGTTGATGACGCGGTAGCTCAGGCCTCTTTCCTTGTCTTCTGTATCCTGCAGGATCATCTGGTCGGCCGGGGTTGGCTGGAAGAAGTTGGCCTCCACGCGGCGCTCAAAGTCGCCGTTGTTCAGGTAGCGCTGGTCTACCGACCACAGATCTACCAGCACCAGTATGCCCACGCCGGCTATAGCCACTGTGGCAGACAGCTTGTTCTTCACGTAGAAGTATAGCAACCCGGCGGCCAAAAGTATAAACACCAAAGAGCGGAAGGCATCGGAGCGCATCATACTTGCGCGGTCGGCACGGATGGCATCGATCGGGAACTGCGCCTGAATCAGCTGCTGGTCGGCGTCGGACATGAAGCTGGCAGTGCCGGCAAACAGCCCCACCAGCAGGCAAACGCCCGCCGTTATACCTCCCGAGATCAACAGCTTTTTGTCCAGGTTCTTCACCTCGCTGCGCTCGTTTATCAGCTTCCAAAGGGCAAGTATGGCCAGGAACGGGATAGTGATCTGCGCGATAACCAAGGCCGACGCCACTGCCCTGAACTTGTTGTAGAGCGGAAAATGATCGAAAATGAAGTAGTTAAAGGCTTCGAAGTTCTTGCCCCAGGCCAGCACAATGGAAAGTATGGTTCCGGCCACCAGCCAGCTCGTCCAGCGGCGATCCACAATAAAGAGGCCCAGCACAAACAGGAACACCACAATGGCACCTACATAAACCGGCCCGCTCGTCATGGGCTGCGCGCCCCAGTACATCGGCAGCCCCTGCTTTACCAGCTGCTCTGCCTGTGCCGGTGCGGCCCCCATTTTAAGGAATGCGTTGTATGTTTCAGAATCCGTATCGAGCGAGGCAGTGCTGCTGCCCCCAAACATATCCGGGATCAGCATGGTAAGCGTTTCGCCCACGCCGTAGCTCCAGTTAAAGGCATAGTCGCGGTCCAGGCCGCTGCCCACATTGTTGCCGCTATTTGGCTGCGTCAGCTCCGATTTGCCCCGGATGCTGTACTCGCTATACTCGGCGGTAGTATACAACCTGCCAAAGTTTACGCCTACGGCTAGTATGGCCGCCACCAGCAGCACCGCGCCGCGCTTCAGCAGCTCTGCCACAGTGCCATGTTTTACGGCGTAGATGATCTCTACCACGGCAAAAACCAGCACCAACAGCAGCATGTAGTAGGTCATCTGCAGGTGGTTGAAGTGCAGGTTCATCGTCAGGCCCACGGCAAACAGGGCTGCGCCCACCCACAGGTTCTTGCGCAGCGCGTAAATAAGGCCGGCCAGCACCATCGGGATGTAGGCAATGGTCAGGGATTTGGTGTTGTGCCCCGCCTCCAGGATGATGAGGTTATACGAGGTGAAGGAGAAAGCCACTGCGCCTATAATGGCCAGCCACGAGCTCATGCCCATGGCCACCAACAGGATGTAGGCGCAGATCAGCGTGATAAAAATGTTACCTGCCAGCGCCGGCAGGTCGAATGTCAGGATTTTGTGTATGTAGCCCGACCAGTCGCCGGGAAAGTGCGTCTGGATGAGGTAAGCGGGCATGCCGCCGAACATGGAGTTGGTCCAAAGCGCTTCCTCGCCGGTGCGCTCGCGGTAATCCTGTATCTCTTTGGCGCCGCCCTTAAACTGCAGAATATCGTGCTGGGCAAGGCCTTTGTCCTGGAAAAGGACCGGCGAGAAGTACACCGCCGTTAGAAAAAGGAAAATTAGTACGGCGATGGCATGTGGCAGCACATCGCGCTTAAAGTTGAAGGAAGTTGTCATAATCTTTCAAAAACCCGGAATAGAGCTTGAAAGATAGCAGTTTTATTTTACTTCTTCATAATCCACGTACTCGCCACCGTTGAAAGTCTTGCGCTCTGGCTGCTCCGGTATGTAGTCGATCTTGACGCCGCCTTTTGTACGGCCGTTGCTGTTCTGGCTTTGCTGCTGCGCCTGGCGCTGCTGCTGGTGCATATTGGTATAAAAGGACCCGTCGCGCATCTTTTTCCGGATAAACATCCCCAACAGCCACCTGAAAAGTGTAGGCGCCACCATGCGGATAAAGAAAATAATGAGCAGCGTGGTAAATATGAACTTGATCATCGTCGTGAAATCTCTTTAATAGGTATGCAATGTATACTGCAAAAACAGTACCTATACATGTTTACAACTCCTTTGCCAAACTTTTGTTGTATGCCTTTTTGGCGGTGCCGTGCAAAGATAAGGAGTATAGTTCTGAAATGCAGGTTTCTCCGGGTTAGTTCCGGCTTGTTTGATATGGTGCGTTATACTTTTGTTGTGTGGTTTATACTTGCGGGTTATATCTCTGGCGCAAGCGTCCGCTTGTGCCTTTACTTTAGCTACGGTTTGCTGCAACATGAACCAAGCTATACTCTCTATCTCCTGTTCATGCTCAGTCTTATAAACCTATAGTTGCATCTCAGGCTTTGGTGCCCTTCAAGGCTGGGAGGCTTCGCCTTGGGGGGAGGGGTGGGTTCCTACTTTTGCTGATAGAAACAAAATCTTGAAATTTATACTTCAGCATTAGTATTTACTGACTCCCCTCCTTAGACAAGTTGTAGACCCCGAACTTGTTTCGGGAGAGGGCAGTGCTGTTTAAGACACCGTTTTAGACGCTCGCGGGACCTTCGGACACCACGAGGTCTGTAGGTAAATGCGACCATAACGCTGAGTGGTCAGGAGTGAATTTATTCTCTTGGGAGACACAAGCGTCCGCTTGCGCCATACTTAGCCAAACGATACTCAGGCAAAAACAAAAAGCCCTTTCCTGTTCTTCAGGAAAGGGCTTTCATGATTTTATACTTACCCCCTCCTGTTTTTAGGAGGGGGCAGGGGGAGGTCTTACTTACTCAGGTACAGATTCCTTTCGGAGTATACTTTGGTGAAGTAGTCGTCGTACAGGTCGTCAATGAAGTAGATGGCCTCGCCCGTTGATTTCATCTCCGGGCCGAGCTCCTTGTTCACTTCCGGGAACTTGTTGTAAGAGAACACCGGCACCTTAATGGCATAGCCGTGCTTGTAAGGCTTAAAGTCGAAGTCCTTCACCTTGTTTGCTCCCAGCATAATTCTGGTAGCATAGTTGATGTATGGCTCGCGGTAGGCCTTAGCAATGAACGGGAACGTACGGGAAGCTCTTGGGTTGGCCTCGATGATGTACACCGTCTCGTTCTTAATAGCAAACTGAATGTTGATCACGCCCACTGTCTGCAGGGCCACGGCAATCTTCTTGGTGTACTCCTCGATCTGGTTCAGCACGTTCTCGCTCAGGTCGAACGGAGGCAGCACGGCGTACGAGTCGCCGGAGTGGATGCCGGCCGGCTCGATGTGCTCCATAATGCCGCAGATGTATACGTCCTCACCGTCGCAGATGGCGTCGGCCTCGGCCTCGATGGCGTTGTCCAAGAAGTGGTCGAGCAGCACTTTGTTGCCCGGGTGGTCCTTCAGCAGGTCGATCACATGGGCTTCCAGCTCCTTCTCGTTGATCACGATCTTCATGTTCTGGCCACCCAGCACGTAGCTTGGGCGCACCAGCAATGGGAATTTCAGCTCCTTGCTCAGCTCCAGCGCCTCCTCAGCAGTCTCGATCACGGCAAACGGCGGGTAAGGTATGCCCAGGTCGCGCAGCAGGGAAGAGAATGAACCACGATCCTCAGCCAGGTCAAGGGCCTGGTAGCTGGTGCCCATTACTTTAATGCCGTAGCGGTCCAGTTTCTCGGCCAGCTTCAGGGCCGTCTGCCCGCCCAGCTGCACAATCACGCCCTCCGGCTTCTCATGCAGTATAATTTCGTAGATATGCTCCCAGAACACCGGCTCAAAGTATAGCTTGTCCGAGATGTCGAAGTCTGTACTTACCGTTTCCGGGTTGCAGTTGATCATGATGGTTTCGTAGCCCAGTTCCTTGGCCGCCAGCACACCGTGCACGCAGCTGTAGTCGAACTCGATGCCCTGCCCGATGCGGTTCGGGCCGGAGCCCAGCACCACTACCTTTTTCTTGTCAGATACGATGCTCTCGTTCTCGCCATCAAACGTGCTGTAGTAGTAGGGCGTGCGAGCCTCAAACTCAGCGGCGCAGGTATCCACCATCTTATAAACGCGGCGGATGCCCAACTCCTGGCGCACGTTAAACACCTCGCTCTCCAGGCAGCGCAGCAGGTGCGCAATCTGGCGGTCGGCGTAGCCTTTTTCCTTTGCTTCGCGCAGCAGCTCGGCCGGCAGCGTGCTCAGGTTATACTTCTCAATCTCTTTCTCCAGTTGGTCCAGCTCCTCAATCTGGTTCAGGAACCACGGGTCTACCTTTGTCAGCTTCTGGATGGTGCTGGTCGGGATGCCGATGCGCATGGCATCTTTTATGTTGAACAGGCGGTTCCAGCTTGGGTTAGACAGGCCGTGAATCAGCTTATCGTAGTCTGTCATCTCCTTTCCGTCGGCACCGATGCCGTTGCGCTTGATCTCCAAACTCTGACAGGCCTTCTGCAGCGCCTCCTGGAAGGTGCGTCCGATGCCCATCACCTCACCCACCGATTTCATCTGCAGGCCCAAGGTGCGGTTCACGCCCGGGAACTTGTCGAAGTTCCAGCGCGGGATCTTCACGATCACGTAGTCCAGGGCAGGCTCGAAGAAGGCAGAGGTTGTTTTGGTGATGGCGTTCTTCAGCTCGTCCAGGTTATAGCCGATGGCCAGCTTGGCGGCAATTTTGGCAATCGGGTAACCGGTGGCTTTAGAGGCCAGGGCCGAAGAGCGCGACACGCGCGGGTTGATCTCGATGGCAATGATGGTGTCGTCTTCCGGGTTAACGGAGAACTGTACGTTACAGCCGCCGGCAAACTGCCCGATGCCGTTCATCATTTTGATGGCCAGGTCGCGCATGTGCTGGTATACCGTGTCCGGCAGCGTCATGGCCGGGGCCACAGTGATGGAGTCGCCGGTGTGCACGCCCATCGGGTCGAAGTTCTCGATGGAGCAGATGATGATCACGTTGCCGATGTTGTCGCGCAGCAGCTCCAGCTCATACTCCTTCCAGCCAAGTATACTTTGCTCAATAAGCACCTCGTGCACCGGGCTTGCGTGCAGGCCGCGGGTTAGGGCGGTGTCAAACTCCTCGGGTGTGTTCACAAAACCGCCACCGTAGCCGCCCAGTGTAAACGAAGGACGAATCACCAACGGGAAACCTATTTCCTGGGCAATCTCCTTGCCTTCCAAAAACGAGGTAGCTGTTTCGCCTTTACAAACGTTTACGCCGAGCTCCAGCATCTTCAGGCGGAACTCCTCACGGTCCTCGGTCGTCTCGATGGCCTTGATGTCTACGCCGATGATCTTGACGCCATACTTCTTCCAGATGCCTGCCTTGTCGCAGTCGATGGCCAGGTTCAGGGCTGTTTGTCCGCCCATGGTAGGCAGCACGGCGTCAATCTTATGCTTCTCTAAGATCTCTATTATATACTTCTTCTCCAGCGGCTTCAGGTACACATGGTCTGCCGTAACGGGGTCAGTCATGATGGTGGCCGGGTTGGAGTTGATCAGTATCACTTCTATCCCTTCCTCCCTTAAAGAGCGGGCGGCCTGGGAGCCGGAGTAATCGAATTCGCAAGCCTGGCCGATGATGATGGGACCAGAGCCAATAATCAAAACGGATTTAATAGAGGTGTCTTTAGGCATGGTTCGGTATGTATAAATTGCCCAAAGTTAAGGCAAAATGTTGGGGCTCGCAAAAGTAAAAGCCCCGGAGCCGGATTATTTTACAGAAAAGCCTACGGCAAAGGCCAACAATGCGGCGGCTTTGGCAGTTAATACAAGTATAACCAGAACACAGAAAGCTATGAAAAACCCGAAAGAAGACGATATCATCACCAATGCAGATGAAAGCAAAAAGTTGCCAGACGAGAACCCCGAGCCGCTGACCGGCGTGAAGAAAGAGGGAGTGGATATTCTGGACAAAGAGCAGGAAGGCGTGGAGGAAGGCGGCAACGTGGCGGCTAAAAACGAGGAAGTAACCCGCGAGCTGGACGGCAGCAACGCCAACAACCTGCGCACCAAGTAAAGCGCTGTAAAAAGTACAAAACCAATGCAACGGCTGCGTGCTGGGGCATTGGTTTTAAAAGCCTTTATCTGCGTTACGACATGAGTTTATATATTAAAATCTTACTGTTTTATTATAGTTTACTCCTTGTATATCAGTAGATAATTTGTTAAAATTATGGAACGTAAACGTAGCTCTAAATCAGTAGCCTATGGTTCTATCCTCTACTCCCTATCACCACATAGAGCACTACCCTACCCATAACGTCATCGTTAGCCAGTGGTATGGGGCGTGCACCAGCCAGGAATACCGCGACACGCTCAGGCACTTTCTGCACCTGGTTACTTCTATGGGTGTGCCATACGCTATTTCAGACCGGCGCCTGCTGCCTCCCATCCCTATCGAGGACACGCGCTGGACCCTGAGAGAGTTCCTGTCGGATTTCCGGAAGCTGCCGCTCAAGCGCTTTGCTTTTATCAACTCCTTTGACCCCATTGCCGAAAAGCAGCTGCGCTATTTTGTAGATAACGAGAAGGTTGTTCCCTTTCCCTTTGAGGTTGAGGTGTTTGAAGACCTTACCTCCGCTTACGAGTGGCTGATGTCCGCTTCTTTAGAATAAGAGAGCTTATTTGCCTGCCGCCGCGGCCTCCTGTCGCACCTGCTCCAGCGTTTGCGTAAGCTGGTCGTAAGGCTGGTAGCCGCGCGCCACCAGGTATAGCTTTTCGCCCGCCTGGCACACTACCGCCGGAAACCCGTTTATCCCCCAGTTTTCCACCAACTCAAACTCCCGCCGTGCCTTTTCCAGGTAATTGCTGTCATTAAACTTCTCCCTGAAACCGTCTTCGTCGGCCCCAAAGGCGCGCACCACGGTCATGTAGGCCTCTACTTCGTTCAGGTCCTTGCCTTCCTCAAAATGCAGTTTCTGTATGGCCGCCGCCAGCGGCACCTGCAGTTCCGGATACTGCTCTTTAAGTATGGCCATGGCCACAGCGGGCGGTTCCGAATTGGTCAGGTATGTGCCTTTGTCCAGCACCTCGCGGTGGTAGGTGTCAGTTAGTTTTACGCCGGTTATCTCCTGCAGCCTTGGCTCTACCTGCCTGATGTAATCAGCCATGCCGCTGATAGGCCGCACATTGTTGCCCCGGATCATGCCGCCGCTCAGCACCTCAAAAGTATAGTCCTGCCGGTGCTCCTCGTACAGCCGCGCTATCACCGGGCTCATGCCGTAACACCAGCCGCACAGGGCGTCCTGCACATAGTATAGTTTCTCTATTTTCATATCTCGATAGTTCATTTACCCCTGTTCAACCCTGCAACATTCTAAATGTTCAACTGCCCTTCTGGTTAAAACTACGCACATATTGGAGCACATTGTTATACCTTTTGCGGAATAGAGCGTAAAAGTATGGTTATATAACTTTTGTACAACAAACATTCAGGACTATGAAAAAGAACTTAATTACATTTTGTGCCACTGCCTTTGCAGTAGCTGCTCTAACTATCGGAGGCTGCACCACCTCGGACGGCACCACCACCGAAAGCGAAGGTATGGACACAACCGAGGATGATTATGGTACCACAACCGGAACAACCACCGGTACAACAACGGGTACCACCACCGGCACAACAACGGGAACAACGACAGGTACGACCACTGGCACAACGACCGGCACCACTACAGGTACCACCACATCCGGCACAACGACGGGCATGACGACTGGTACTACTACCGGCACCACTACTGGTACAACAACCGGAACTACTACTGGTACGACTACCGGCACGACTACTGGCACTACCACCGGTACAACAACGGGTACCACTACCGGCACAACTACCGGCACTACCACAGGAACAACGACGGGCACGACAACAGGCACTACAACCATGTAGCCATCTTGACGCCGCACAGTTATATTTAGGAAAGGCAGGCACCGGCAGGTATTTGCCTTTCCGCTTTTAAACAGCATCCTCTGCCGCCTATGAAGTACCTGGAGCAATACCTGCGAAAAGTTTTTACCGTAGACCTTCGGGCGCTTGCCCTGATGCGCATCTGGGTAGCAGGCATTGTGCTGCTGGACCTGGCGATACGGGCCACCGACCTGGAGGCCCATTACTCCAACATGGGCGTGCTGCCGCTGCACGTGCTGCACCAGCACCTGTGGCTGCCGCAGTTCTTCTCGCTGCACGCGCTTAGCGGCCTTTGGCAGGTGCAGGCGCTCCTGTTTATACTTGCCGCCGCTTTCGCCATCAGCCTGCTGCTAGGGTATAAGACGCGCTTTTCAACAATAGCTACCTGGCTGCTGCTGCTCTCGCTGCAAAACCGTAACCCGCTTATAGAGCAGGGCGGCGACGACCTCCTCCGGATGCTGCTTTTCTGGGGTATCTTTCTGCCCTGGGGCAGGTTCTATTCTGCTGATGCCGTGCATGCGCGCCAACAAGGCGTGGTTCCGCAGCAAACCTCCTACTTCAGCGCCGCCACCATCGCGTATATTGTGCAGGTGGGGCTGGTATACGTCTGCACCGCCCTGCTCAAAGACTCCCCCGAATGGCACACCGATGGCACCGCTTTATACTATGCCCTCAGCCTGGACCAGATTCTGATGCCGCTGGGGCGCCTTATTTACCCTTACCCCGAGCTGCTGCGCATGCTTACCCTTACCACCTGGTATACCGAGCTGCTGCTGCCCTTCCTGCTGCTCATCCCTTTTTACAACAATTTCTTCCGGATAGTGGTGGTGCTGGTGCTCACCGGCTTTCATATCGGCATCAGCCTGACACTTTTCGTGGGGCTATTCTACCTCATTAACATTGCCTCAGTGGCCGGCCTACTGCCTGCTCCCGTTATGGATTGGCTCGACAGGCGCGTGCTGGGCTCCTTCCGAAGGCCAGGGCTGGGGCAGTTCAAAAACATCTTCGGCAGGCTTAGCAGCCCAGTAAGTATAAAGGTGCAGGTTAACTGGCGAAAGCCGCTCCTGCCCCGGCACCTGCTGGCCCCCATGCGCAACGGCTTGGTGGCGGCCATGCTGTTTTACTGCCTCTGGTGGAACCTGAGCACCACTAACCTGTCGCTTTACAAGCTCCCCGACAGCAGCCGCTGGTTTGGCTACCTCCTGCGCCTGGACCAGCACTGGGGAATGTTTGCGCCTGTGGTGTTTAAGGATGATGGCTGGTATGTGCTGGAAGGCTACACAGCGGGCGGCAACCGCATAGACCTGAACCAGCAAGGCAAAGAGGTGGATTACACCAAACCGGCTTCTGTGGTGTCGCTGTTCAAGAACGACCGCTGGCGTAAGTACTCTGAGAACTACCTGTTCATCCACAACGCCTACATGCGGCCATACTATTGCAACTACCTCATGCGCCGCTGGAACGAGGCCCACCCGCAGCACCCCATCCGGCAGTTGGAGGTTGTGTACATGAAGGAGCCCTCCCTGCCCGATTATGAACTGGCCGACCCTACCCGCGAGGTGCTTTGCAGCTGCGCCAACCAGCCCGAGTAAACACCGCTACCACTTATTTTGATTTCTTCCGTAAAAGATACCTTAATCAACAAAAACGGAAACTATGAAAAGTAAATATGCATTTGTGATGGCCACCGCCATGATGGCCGCCACAGCCTTTACGAGCTGCAGCAACGAGAACACTACCGGCGTAGACACCGACGGCGCCACCCAGGCAGAGGACATGGACAACAGCACCCGCATGGACGAAGTAACAGCCGACACCATGAACAACGCCGGCAGCGGAACCATGGGCGACACCATCAGCACCGACATGAATCAATAATACCAATATCAGTTAGTTCGTGCGCAGTGCCTTTACAGATTTACAGGCTGATTCCCCTCCTTGGAGGGGCTAGGGGCGGGTTTTAGGCTGTTGGCAAACTTTGGAGCCAATCCATGCGCAATAATCAATCAAGATTAGTATACAGAGTATTTTATACTTTAGAACAGCAAAGGCAGGCACCACTAAGCGCCTGCCTTTGCTGTTTCTTTTTTGCTGATGTGCTATACTTCTTCTCCGGCTTCTTCGTCGCCGCTGAGGGCATAGCCTACGGCTGCCGCCACCATACCTCCCAACAGGTAGTAGCCTATCGTCATGGCTTGAGTTTGTGAGGTGCGGTTGCTTGGCTCCTTGCCCAAGCCTAAGGGCCCGGGCAGCAGCACGGCTCCGGCTCCGGCAGCCGCGCCCAGCACAGCTCCCCGCCACCAGGCGTCCTTGCCCGTGCCGGCCAGGCTATAGTATACCGAGTTCGACAGGATATCGCCTACCAGCGACCAGTTGTGCAGTTCCCCTTTATCCTGCGGGGGCTCCTCTCCCGACATTTTCATTAGCTTGGAGATGGCACGCATCCCCAGCACATCCATGCGTGGGGCATCGGGCACCAGGCGGCGCACCGTTTCGTGCACCAGCGTCAGGACGCAGGCCCCTGCCAGTCCGCCCGCCACTGCTTTTATTGCGTTGTTCATAGTCTTATCTGTTTATATTGCCTGCTTCAGGCTTTTTACAAGTATAGGGGCTTTGCCGGCTTAAGGTTACGTTACCACGCGCAGCACATCGGCCCAAACGGCATCTTCCCCTTCCTTGCGCTCGTCTGTGGGGCTATCGAACACCACCAGCACATGGTGCTCGTCCAGCACGGCCAGGCCCTCGGCTTTGTCTTTTCGGCTGTTCTCGCCGGTGCCGTGGGGCACCTCCTGCAGGCGCTCCAGTTCCTTGTTGTGCACCATCTGCTCCTGCTTCCCTACCGCGTTGGGCCAGCGGTAAATGGCTATTACGCCGTCCAGGTCCATGGTGGGGCCTGCCAGCAAGTATAAGTCTTTGCCAAAGAAGCGAAGCTCCCGGATGCCTTTGCCGCGCAGGTTCAGGAAGTGCTTTTTGTAAGGCTTGCCATTCTCCAGCTTCTTCAGGTGCAGCTGCCCCTCCTTGTCCTCTTCGGCCTCCACCTCCAGCACCATGGCCCAGCCGCGCAGCACCGGCCCGCGCAAACCTATAAAGATACGCTCGCCATGTATGGCCAGGCCTTCCACATCAAAGCCGTTATCCTTGCCGGGGATGCTCATAAAAGGACCGATGTGCTCGTCGTGGGCGAGTAGCTCGGTCAGGATGCTGCTGTGGCTATCGCCGTGCAGTTGCGCTGCCCTTAAGGTATGGCCTGCCCTATCGGGGTTCTCCACCTCACGGTATAAAGTATAAAGGCCGGTGCCGGCATCCTGCAGGATGGGGATGCGTGCCAGGAGGTAGCGGTTCGGGTCGTTCTTTACGTGCGCCAGCCGTTTCATCTGCTTTGTCACCGACTGGTGGCGCTTGGGTTTGCTGCGTTTCAGGCTGTGCGAGCCCATGATCCAGAGGTAGTGGTTGGCCATGCCCATGCCCTCGATGTCTATCTCGCTGTCCCCTTTGGCTGGCAGATCGATAAACTTCTCCAGGTCGAAAGACTGGTGGTCGCCATAGGAGCCGTCGGGCTGCAGGGTAAGGCGCTCAATGGTGGTGCGCTCATCGCAGCTGAGCCACAGGTTGTTGCCTGTACAAAGTACCGTGGAGAGCCCGTCGCGCACATGGTCGCCGCCCGGGCTCAGGCTCAGGGCAGGGTCAAACTGAAGTATAACCTTCTTTTTCATTCTGCAGTTTTTAGATAGTAGGTATGGCTGTGTACGAGCCCTTACCTCCGTATGTAACGCAAACACTACAAATAACCATTCAGGAAGTATGGAATCATCAGAGAAAAACCAATTAGAGAAGGCCACCTTTGGCGCCGGGTGCTTCTGGGGCATAGAAGAAGCCTTTCGGAACACGCCGGGCGTAATAGGCACAGAGGTGGGCTACATGGGCGGCCACACGTCGAACCCCACTTATGAGGACGTCTGCTCCGGCCGCACCGGCCATGCCGAAGTGGTACAGGTCAGGTTCGACCCGAAGCAGGTAAGCTACGATCAGCTGCTGCAGGTATTCTGGCAGGCCCACGACCCCACGCAGTTTCACCGGCAAGGGCCGGACGTTGGCTCGCAGTACCGCTCGGTGGTGTTTTTCCACGATAACGAGCAGCGCCTGATGGCCGAAACCACGAAAGAGAACTGGCAGCAGTCGCCGGAGTTTAGCGGGCGGCAGATTGTAACCGAGATCGTGCCTGCCGATACGTTTTATAGGGCAGAGGAGCACCACCAGCATTACCTCCTGAAGCATGGGCAATCGTCCCGCCGTGCTTCTTAGCCCGTTTCCTACTTTCTGCGGCATAAAAAAGCCGGCCTCCTGAATCAGGAAGCCGGCTTTATTGCCCTCAGGCCTTCAGCTTACTTTACGCGAGCGTTTGTGCCGGAAGATGAGCCAGAGCGGCTAGCAGTCATGTTACCAGATGAGTTGCTGGAGCTACTGCTTTGCTGGTGCTTGGCATTGGCCTCGTGCATGGCATTTTTGGCAGTAGATGCAGCCGAGCTGATCTGGTTCTTAATCTTGTTTTTGTTTTTCTGGCTTAAGGCCACCCATCCTGCGCCCAGCGCTAAAACGGCACCGCCTACCATGGCTTTCTGCTTCGTGCTCATGTTGCTGATAGTGGAGGCCGCAGAGCTACCGAAATTCGACAGTTTGTCCTGAATGTTCTTCATGCCGCCCTGTCCGGTAGTGGCCTGCTGGTTGCTGCGGCCCTGCATGTTCTGGCTGCTGTTGCTCTTGTTTGAAGAGGATGTGCTGCCAGTTGTAGCATTTGTGCTGCTCTGCGTGCCGCTAGATGGTGTTGTATTGGATTTAGCCTGCGCTTGTGTTTGCGTGGTTGTGCTATTATTCTTGTTTGTTTCCATGGGTCTAGTTTTTATGTCTAATTTAAAAATGATACAATTTAGACCGTGCCTTCACAGCCTTGCATGCAGGGCGATCAGCAAAGTCTTAGGTATATTTTATCGTTAAATCCAGAGCTTAGTTGCATTAAGTGCTATATTTTTACGCTAAAACGGGTTTGCCTAACTTATTTGCACCTTTCGCCCCAGGTCTTGGCGCTTACACAAACAAGTACAAAAAACACAAAAGCCGGATTTTTTACCTGTTGGCTTGAAGCCCCTCTAGCTGCACCAGGTACTCCTGTATTTCCTCCCACTCCTTCTGATCGTCCTCGTCCTGCGCTGCCGGGGCTTTGGCCTGTGCAAAAAAAGACAACATGTGCTGCTGCAGCGGAGGCCTTACCTGCTCAAAATCCGATTTCGCCAGTTTCTTCAACAGCTTGTGGTACGTTTCGTCGGTAAGCGGGTAAGCATCTGGGTGTGAAGGCTTGCCTGTGTCCAGCTCAATGTTGTGCAACTGCGGCGCGTTAGGCCGTAGCTGCTTTACCTGTGCAGTGTAGTTATCCACCGTCACGTTGAAGCTGTTTAGGTACAGCTCTTCGGCAGCCGGTGGTGGCGGCACAAAAGCCAGCGGGCGCAACGGCCCCACCTTGGGCAGCACGCGCAGCACCCAGGCCACGGCACGCGCAAAAAAGTGCGGGCGCTCATACTCCTGCCCCCACTGCGCATGGTAGCTGGCCCTGCTCATGCGGTATACAAACTTGCGGCGGGTCATGCTGGCGTCCTCCTCCTGGATTTTGCTTTTCTTGGCCTGCCAGGCCGCCTTCGTCAGCTCCGGAAACAGCCCCCGGATAGTATAGCGGTAGCTCCCGATAGCCAACTTCAGGCTCGTGAACACATCCTGCAGCTCCAGGCCATAGGTTTCCAGAAATGCCTCCTCCAGCAGCTCCTCTGCCACCTCAAAGCCTATAAAATCCTGGTAGGCCTCCGGGGCGTAGCTGCCTCGGGCCACCTGCAGCACATCAAAGCCAAATTCTGTTTTTACATGCGATATGGCATCATCGGCGTAGGTTACGGTGTCGCCGTACTCCTGCCTGACCTTAGGGTAAACCAATGGCACTGCCCGGTTTGTGCCGATGGGATGGCCGTATGTGTCGGAGTAGAAGTGCGCCATGGCACCCAGCGCAAACCCGAGTTCCTCTACCGTATCAGCGTGTCGCAGCAGGCTCTCTACAAAGTCGCCGCTGCGCACGTAGTGGGTAAGGTCTGTAAAAAACGTGTTGCCGAAAGGATAGTAGCCCATGTCCTGCACAATGGAGCCGCCGTAGGCATAGGCGTGCGCCTTTTTCAGGTCGGCCTCAGAGGCGTAGGGGTAGCGGCGCTGCAACAGCGGCTTCAGGCTGGTTTCCCAGGAGGCGTCTATCACGGCCTGGTGCGTCAGCACGCCGTAGGCTTTTGCAGGAGAGGTGGGCACCAGGGCAAGTGCCAACAAAGCCAGCCACAGCGACCAGCTATATATGCTCTGTTTCATACCTCCCTGATACGGAGATACAGCTAAAAAGTAGGCCAACTACCGTCGCTCGCGCTCCCTCGCCCTATGGTACTGGGCTACCTCTACGATGCTAGCCCCAACCAGCAGCCACAGCACGCCCAGCAGGTACCCTGCCAGCACATCCGACAGGTAATGCACCCCCAGGTAGATGCGGCTAAAGCCCACCAGCAGGATAAACAGCAGCGCTGCCCAAACCAGCAGTTGCCGCTGCCAGGCAACATTTAGGTGCCGATACAGCAGGTAAGCCAGCATGCCATACAGCGCCATGGCCGTGGTAGCGTGCCCGCTCGGGAAAGAAAAATGGTCTACGACATAGTAGGCAAAATCAGCGCCGGGGCGGTTGCGACTGATGATCTTCTTGCCATACTGCACCACCAGCCCCACGCCGCCCATCACAAGCCAGAAAGCCACCAAGCCCACCCACCGCCTGCGCAGCAAAAGCAGAAGGGAGGCAAGCGCGCCCACTATGAAAACCGCCAACCTGTCGCCGAGCCAGGAGATCGTATAAAGCACCTGGCTTAGCCACTCCGTCCGTACACTGAAAAGCATCTCGGTAAAGTGCTTGTCCACCGTCACGATCCACTCCGACTCCACCACGCTTTCGGTTAGGTTAGAGAGCAGCGCCACGTTTACCGCGCCGGCCAGCAGCACCAGGGTTAGCGGGAGCCCAATAAAATAGTTCGGGTCGAACCGCGCTACCACAAAAGAGATCAGTTTGGGGTAGCGCTGCAACAGGCGCTGCACAGCAGGTTGGCGCAGCACCTCGCTGGTTATACTTCTTACCTTGTCTATAAGTATGTTTTTTTTCATAAGCACGACCTGATGAGCATATACGCAGCCCGTATCCTTTGTTTTACTTTTTCCGGTCTTAGCCTGCAATTGCCACACCTCCACCCTAAAAACAAGGTCTTCCACAACATTCACGGCCTAAATAAAGTACATATTTACTATGAAGGAGCGAGACAATGTGTTTGATAAGATCATGCTGGTGCTGGGGGCGCTCCTGCTGGTATTGTTCTGGGCGCGGTTCCCGGCCCTACCCACTGCCGAGGAACATTACTTTACCACTTATACTTCTGCCGGGCCCAACATCGCTCATACTTCCAAATGGACCTACATGAAGCCTGACAAGGCGCTTTCGCCGCGCCAGGTAGTAAGCATACAGCTGCGCGCCCTGCAGCAGAACGACCCTGCCGACAGCGGCGTGATCACCTTGTTCAACTTCTCCTCGCCCACCAACCGCATGCACCTCGGCTCCCTCAACCATTTCCGGCTGATGGTGCGCGAGCCTGCCTACAGTACCATCATCAACTTTAAAAGTTACAAAACAGGGCAGCTTGTGGTGGATGGCAAGCATGCGTACCAACTGGCGGTGCTGGAAGGCAAAGACGGACAGCAGCAGGCCTTCATGTTTATACTTACCAAGCAGCGCAAAGGCTCCTACAAAGGCTGCTGGATGGTGGAGGGCGTGGCCCGCATGGAAGAAGCCCCCATGACCAGCCGCCTGTAAAACCCTTTTCCTGAGCCGCTCTTTATACTTTGGCACTGCCTGTTGCACCACCACTGGCTAGTTTGCCGTATCTTAGGCTGTAAAACCAGATTCAGATGAACCCGACCACAGCCTTTCCTCTCCCTATCATAGATTTGCACTGCGATTTACTGGTATACCTGACCGATGTGCCCAATTCCGACATGAACCATGTAGAGGAGATCGGCTGTGCCGTGCCCTCGCTGGTGGCGGGCAACGTGAAGCTGCAGGTAATGGCCATCTACTCGGCCACGGGCCCCGGCAGCACCCGCTACGCCGGGCTGCAGCGCGACATGTTCCGGCAACTGGCCGATGCCGACAACTGCCTCACCGCCGTTACCGACGTGCCGCAGCTACGGCAGGCTATGCAGCAGACAGGAAGCACCGGCATGGTGGCCGCTATCGAGAACGCTACCGGCTTCTGCGAGGAAGACGAGCCGCTGGAAGAGGGCTTTAAACGCTTGGAAAAGATGATAGAAGTATGCGGCCGCATCCTCTACATCAGCTTTACCCACCACACCGCCAACCGCTTTGGCGGCGGCAACTCCTCTGCCCCCACGCATGGCATCACCACCGACGGGCGCATGCTGCTCGACTACCTGCACGGCCGGCGCATTGCCGTGGACCTCTCCCACACCAGCGATGCCCTGGCTTTCGACATCCTGACGCACATCGACGCCGAGAACCTGGACATTCCTGTTATCGCCAGCCACTCTAACTTCAGGCCGGTGTGGCCGCACGAGCGCAACCTGCCCGACGAGCTAACGCAGGAGATCGTTCGCCGGCAAGGCCTGATCGGGATGAATTTTCTGCGCAAGTTTGTGAACACCGAGGACCCGGAGGCACTGCTGCAGCACATAAGGTATGGCTTTGCGCACGGCGCGGAAAACGCCATCTGCTTTGGGGCGGATTATTTTTACTTTGCCGATGAGCCCGACCAAAGCCGCTACCCTTTCTACTACAAAGCCCACGAGCAGGCCGGCACCAGCTACGCCTACCTCCTGGACCGCCTAAAAGCCCAGCTGCCGCAGGAGCAGCTGCAGCAGCTGGCTTATGGCAACGCGCTACACTTTATCGAGCGCATCTGGCGCTAAAACCGCGGCGGGTTTCCATGCAAGAACCTTTTATATTATCAGGCTGTCCGCAAAGTATAAATCAGAAAGGATTGGTTTATACTTTAAAATTTCTATATTTAGTGAAGGTAGAAGTATAGATTGCCGATTTGTCGCAGTCTTGCCTTGTTAAATAGATACTTTCACTAAAAATCCTATTTACATGAAGTTTCTCGGGCTGTTTCTGCTGTTAGCGGGCCTTGTATCGCTGGTGCTGGAGTTTACTGGCGCTAACTTAATAGTTCTCAATTGGTTAAGCCAGTTCGGCGAAACCGCAAGCTGGGCCATCCGCATTGGGGTAACGGTTTTAGGAGGCGTGATTTACTACCTGCGGCGCCACGACGACTAGATTTGAGGTGAAATTTGTATATAGATTATTTGCCATGTGCAGATAAACTCCGTATACGCAGTAATAGTGCCTAACTGCGCCCAAACCTTTAAGCCGTAACACCATGGATGCTCAGGATTACACGCCTCGCTACATACAAATAAACGAGCTGTACATCGACACGGTAGTGATAGATGACACGGAGTTCATAACCCTCTGGTGCTTTACGGTGCTGGATGACGAGTATAAGTTCGTTTACCTGGGCTGCGATTTCGGGCAGCTGAACCAGATCCTGTTTGCCGCCGGCGACAAAGGCCGCGAGGTGGCCCTGCATTTGGCCGAGGTGCTGGACAAGCCCTACGACTCGCCTACGCTTATTCCGGTGAAGGAGAAGTTTGGGGAGTACCTGGAGCTTACCGGCCACGACATTATTGTGTATGAGCCGCTGGCTGTGGAGGACGGGCTGGAAGAGTATGACGAGAACGACGAGGAGATGCCCATCGAGCACCTGTTCGGAGGCAAGCCAAACAAAACCCGCCAGAAATACCTCATCTACCAACTCGACAAGCTATACCCTTCTAAAGTTTTTGAGCCGGAGAAGCAGGCTGCCGAAGAGCAGACAGGCTGTTTTGAAGACGACTCGCTGGAGATGGCGCAACTATACTATGATTACCTGAACGCGGTGGAAAACGGCTACTCCCACTGCGAGGCGCGGCAGGTGGCCGGGCTCGAGCGGGAGCTTTTCTTCCGGATGGCCCGCAAAGCCTCCGAACTCTGGCGGTAAAATTCTCTGCTATAACACCTCTTCCACCACGTCTTCAGTGGTAGCCAAACTGCCTACGTTGCTGGTTTCCTCCTGCAGGTGCGCGCGCATGTTCATCAGCCAGTCCCGCGTTTTTGGCTCCTCTGCTTTTAGCAGCGCCTCTTCATACCTGCTCAGTTGGGCATGATGCGTGCTCAGCACAAATTCCTGGTAGTGCGTATCCAGTTCCTCCCCTTCCAAAAGCTTAAACTCCAGCACCAGCCCCAGGTCGGCACCGCCCAGGCTATCGGGTAATTGAATTTTCTGATGATGCCGTACCAGCTGCTGCAGCTCCTTCAGCGCATTTCCATGAAACGCCACGGCCTCTAAAGCCATACTTCTGGCCTGCTGTGTGCTGCCTTTCTCGGCCACTACTTTCGCAATCTCCACCTGCAGCATATTGCTGCTGGCGGCATAGTCCCAGAAGGCGGGCTGGTGCAGCAAACCAGTGTTCCTGCGCGATTGAAGAGCTGTTTTCTGCTCTTCGGAGGGGCCTTGGCAGGCCAGTACCAATAAAAAAACGGTGCCGAGGGTAAAGGTGATAACTTTATCTAAAAACATGAGTTGTCAGGGTGCAAGTACTGGATTGTTATACCCTATACTGCACAGGCCGCCGCTTTGGTTGGGCTACTCATAAGATTCATCATAAAGTATAAATTTGGCTGGATCAATTACCAGAAGCGCATCAGAAAGTATAACTTTTCCGCACCACCGTTAGGTTGCTGTCGCGGCCCTGGTCGGGAACCACGTAGGCCGGCCGCGCCGACGGCACCAGTTCCGGCGGCAGCCCTATGCTTTGGTCGTAGAGATAGAGGGTGAGCGGCACGCCTGCAGCAAGGCGCAGCTCTAGCACCGCCTGCTTGCTCTCGGGCAACCCGTAGTAACGCGTAAAGTATACTTTTCCTGCAGCGGTTTCTGCAGGGGTAAGCGAAAGCCGCTGCCCAGCCAGTTTTATACTTTGCAACGAGGCAGTGTCCGGCACCTGCACCGCTACCTCCAGATGCGCCGCCCCACGCACCGACAGCAGCTGCAGGCGCAGCCGCCGCTCCTCTCCGGCAACAGAGTCTTGCAGCACCGTAGCTGTTGGCGCTGGCAGGTTCAGAGGCTTTGCCTGGCTCTGCATGTATGGGATTGACGCGTTGGGGTATACCTGCCGCAACGGGCCTTGGGTTGGTGCTGTAAAAAACTGGCGGTTCCAGGCATCGGTGCGCTGGAAGCGCGAGGCCCACCAAGCCTTCCCCGCATCGGCATTAAGAAAATAGCTGACGTGGCTGTGCAGCGGCCGCTCCGCAGAAGGGCGCTCGCCCGCCACAGCATTAGCCAACAACCCACCGCCAGCCAGCAGGAGCAACAGCGGCAGCAACGGCACGCCTTTCCAGCGCAGCCCCGCCTCCATAAAGGCGAGCAAAGGCAGTAGCAGCCCCGCCAGCAGCAGTGCCAGCACCACCATACCGTAGGGCAGTTGCAGCGCAAAAGCCATAAACACCACCTCGGCTATGGGCAGCAACAGCAGAACAGCCGGCGCAGCGCCTATCAAAAGTATAAAGACATGTTTGGGAGCCATGCGCTGCAGCTCCAGCCCGCCGGAAAGCATGACCGCCAGCAGCGCCCCCACGCTAAACAGCAGCGGGAACAGGAACAGGTAGGCGGCATTAGGCACGACCAGGTATACCGCTATCAGCAGCACAAACTGAAGGATGAACACGCCCAGCACCAGCGACAGCAGGCGCACCCGCCGCAGCCACAGCCAGCCTAAAAGCTGAAAAAGCCCCAGCGCTAGCAGCAGGTAGGCAGCAAAAAAACCGCTTTCGCCATACACGCCGTTGTGCCGCTGCGCAAAGGGCAGCTGTTGCCACACGCCCTCGTTTAGAGGGTAAAAAAGCAGCACGATGACTACCAGCGTAAACAAGTATAAACCTACGCCCGACACAATGCCCCAGCCCCTTACCACCTCCTGCCGTAGCGCCACACGCACCGTTACAAACAGCAGCAACGTGGTGAAGGCCACCCAAAGCAAATTCAGGCTGGACTTATAGTTGACCACCCAACCACCTATGGCATTAAAGAACACCCTGTCCCTGGCTTTGGTACTGCTGAGGGAGGTGCGCCCGAAGTGGCGGGAAAGCGCCAGCAGGTTGCTGCCGTGCTGCTGCAGGCTGCGCAGGCTAAGGTTTTGGGGAGTGTCGGTGGATTTGTGGTAATGGGCAAAGCCCTCGATAAAAGCAGCGTTCAGGCCCGCGTAGCCAGCATCTTTAAACACTGTGAAATCAGTATTGTTGGGCATGCGGCTGTATATTTCGTAAGCCAGCGAACTGAAGTAAGGATAAGGCGCCGCCGCTGCATACTGCTTCACAAGCCACCCGTTCTTAGGGCTCATCTCGAAAGTCATACTTGGCCCGGCATTGCCCCGTCCCTCCAGGTTCAGGACCAGTGCCACCTCCTGCGCCCACGGGTGCTGCAGAAAAGCGGTCGCGCCAAACAGCCCATACTCTTCGCCATCCGTCAGCAGCACGATCACGTCATGTTGCATCGGGGCAGCGGCTTTCAGGGCACGTACTGTTTCCAGGATGGCGGCTACGCCTGCACCGTCGTCGGCGGCTCCGGGGGTGTTTGGCTGCGAGTCGTAGTGGGCCATCAGCAGGATAGCCTTGCTACCGGCACCGCTGCCTTTCAGCCTGCCCAGTACATTATAAACATGCCCTACCGATTGCTGGTACACAGCCGCGCTTTCCTGCACTTGCGGGTTTAGCCCCAGCTGCGCCAGCTCCTGCAGCAGGTAGCGCCTTACCTCGGCGTGGGCGGCCGTGCCCATGGCGTGCGGCTGCCGGGCAATCTGCCGCACATGCTGCATTGCCCGCTCCGCCGAAAACTCCGAAGCAGGGGCACTGGCCGGCACAGGCGCCGGCGGCCGCAGCAGCCACAAACTCACCAGCGACAGCCCCACCAGCAGGAGCAGGAACAAAAGGGCAACAAAAGAAGCACGCTGGCGCATAGGTTTGGCAGTATAGAATGAAGCTAATATACTTAAAATCTGCACATAAAACAGCACCGGCACCGCCTGTAGCAGGGGCGCCGGTGCTGTTTTTATTTTATACTTGAATGCTGTGCCTTTAAGCCACTTTCTCCTCTTCTTCAGGCTCCAGCACCTCGTTCTGCCGCAGGTGCACCGGTATGGTTTTCTTGCGCAGCCGCATGTTCAGCATCTCCACCAGCAGCGAGAAAAACATCGCGAAGTAAATATAACCTTTCGGGATGTGCTGGTGCAGCGCCTCCACCACCAGCATAAAGCCGATGAGGATAAGGAAGGCCAGGGCCAGCATTTTTACGGTCGGGTGCTTGTTCACGAAGTCGCTCACATACTTGGCAAAGATCAGCATAATGCCCATGGCCAGGATCACGGCAATGATCATCACGATCACCTCCTGGGCCAAGCCAACCGCCGTCAGGATGGAATCGAAGGAGAAGACGATATCGATGAGCACGATCTGCACCAGTATTTTGCCCAGGGTAGCGTGCACTTTGGCCTCTCCGTGCTCTTCTTCCTCGCCTTCCAGCTTGTTGTGGATCTCGGTTACAGACTTGGCCAGCAGGAACAAGCCACCGGCAAACAGGATGATATCGCGCCACGACACGGCAAAATCCGCCGCCGTAAACGGCAGATTAATAGAGAAGAGCGGGTCGGATGCGCTCACGATCCAGGAGATAAACAGCAGCAGGATGATGCGGAAGATCAGGGCCAGCGCCAAACCGATGGTACGGCCTTTGGCCTGCTGGTCGTGCGGCAGGCGGCCCACCACAATCGAGATAAACACAATATTATCGATACCCAGCACCACCTCCATAAAGGTCAGGGTGAGCAGGCTTATCCAGGTATCCGGATTGGCGAAAATTTCCATAGTTTTGGTTTATTGTTGATTGATTATTGTTGATTGTTTTGTTTGTGTAGCCAGTATGCAGCCTATTTATCATGAGATGAATTTACCTTCTGCACTTCATCCTATATTATTGATCAATGGCAACACTGACGTTTTGCACCCAACAATCAACAACAAACAATTAGCAATCTATACTTAACTTTTCATGTTCACGTACTGCAGGGGCATGCCTATTTCTTCAGAGTTGCCGCGCAGCAGGGCGATCACACCTTGCAGGTCGTCTATCTTTTTGCCGGTCACGCGGATGGTCTCGTCCATCATGGCAGCCGATACTTTCAGCTTGCTGTCTTTGATGATCTTCATGATCTTTTTGGACGTATCCTTCTCGATGCCGGCCTTCACCTTGATGTCCTTCTTCAGCATGGCACCCGACTGGTACGCCTCCTTGGAGAAGTCGAGGGCGGTGGCGTCGAGGCCCTGCTTCACCATTTTGCTGATGAGCACGTCCTCGGTATGCTGCACGCGCATTTCGTTCTCCATCGTGATGTTCACCACGTTGTTCTTTTTGTCGTAGTCGATGCTGCCTTTGGTGTCGCGAAAGTCGTAGCGGTTCAGGATCTCCTTGCGGGCCACGTTCACGGCGTTATCCATGGTTTGCGGGTCTACCTTGCTTACAATGTCGAAAGATGCCATAGTTTTATGCTTATACTTTAAAGATTGATTTACTTAATTGAGCCGACAAAGTTATTGCTTAATTGCTGATTGTTTATAGTTGATTGTTGGGTTAGTGGGATTGTTAAATGGCTGCATGGTTAAATTGTTGATTGTTTATAGTTGAACTCCTAAACCAGGGCAAGCGCCTCAGCTACGTACTGCTGCAGTACCTGCAGGAGCGCGCCCGGCAGTTGGCCGCAACACGCATAACGCTGCAGGCCCGCGAAAATGCCGTAAACTTTTACCGCCGCAACGGGTATGAAATGATTGAGAAAATATACCCGCTGTTTGGCTCTTTTCCGCATTACCTGATGGCCAGGCAGCTGTAACCTACTACTATGAAAAAAGAGACAAAACTACTGCTTACCGCCGGCGCCGTGCTGGCTGGTGTGGCCATACTTAGCAGCTGCAGCCGCCAACACGCTCCGCTGCAAACGGTGCCAACCGTAGACCTGCACCGCTACATGGGCCGTTGGTACGAGATCGCACGCCTGCCCCAGCGCTTCGAGAAAGGCTGCCACTGTGTGTACGCCGAGTATAGCCTGAACCCGGATGGCTACGTGGAGGTAAAAAACACCTGCCGCAAAGGCGGGCCGAACGGAAAGGAAGATAGCGCCCAGGGCAAAGGCTTTCCGGTGGAGGGCAGCGGCAACAGCAAACTGCGCGTGCAGTTCTTCTGGCCTTTCCGGGGCGATTACTGGATCTTAGACCTGGACCCTGACTATGCCTATGTCCTGGTTGGCTCCCCCGACCGCGAGAGCCTCTGGGTCCTCTCCCGCACTCCCACCCTGGACCAGGACGTGCTGGAGCGCCTCGTGCAACTGGCCGACCAGAAAGGCTTTCCGGTAGAGAAGCTCCTCATGACCGACCAAAGCTGCTTTACGCAAGAGTAACTATACTTCAGGATTTATACTTACACCAGCTGCCAAGGGTATTTATACTTTGGCAGCTGGTTTTGTTTAGAGGGGCATCCATTAAAGTTGAAAGTATAAACTTTGGTATCGATGCTATATTTTATCCAGAGTTTATTATATTGTAAAAGCTTAATAATTAGATCATCTACAAAAGAAGCCCCTGTAGCTCTTTAAGAAAACAAACATGAGGATAGGTACTACACAAGCCGCACTTGCACCACTATTTATAACTTACCTACTGGTAAAAGTTGTGCACCACCTGGCTGGGTTTAAGTATGATTTGGTAGAGGAAGGTGTACTGAACGCCAAGTTTGCCATTGACCTGGCTTCATGGGGTGTAGTGTATGCTGTTACCTACTTCCTGCTCTCGAAATTAGCTCCTCAAAAAAGTGCGCCTGTTAGGTGAAATCACTTCTGTATGTAGGGCAGTGGGGCGGAGGCTGTCTAAGTCACTATTTTTGGACCGCATAACTTAGTAAATTATAAAAATGAAAACTTGTCTGAAAAGCTGTTTTTGTAAAGTGACTATTATGTTAGTCGCAGTTCTGGCAATTTCCTGTGAGAAAGAAGAAAGCTCTACTCAATTTTACTGGGAACAAACAAAGTGTTCAGACCCTTGGGGAACAGGCGAAAATAACACAAATACGGAAACAGTTCTTGCGGTCACTAAATACTTGGAAGATGAGGGGATTAGTGTGTTAAACGTAGAGTTTGACAACAATTCAGAATTAGATTCACTCTGTGAGTCCTGTGGCTGTGGAACTGGAAAGAGGATTCTGTTAATCGTACCTGAACAAGACTATAGTGATATAGAAAGCTTGAACTTCGTTAGGAAATAATAACGTTATCCAACACAATTCAGCCTTTATGCCTAGCATCGCCTCGCACATCGGCTGCACCAGCCGATGTGCGACACCTAAAAAACAACCACCCTTCTATTTTTGAAACCACCAAAGACCATAGATATGAAGAAATTATACTTCTTATTTTTAGCTTTATTTTTAATCCAAAGCATGGCCGAGGCACAGGAAAAACCGCGTTTCGGGTTGAAGGGCGGCATTAATGTTTCTGATTATACTGGCCGAGGTTATAATGATTTCTCACTGGAGGATACCCGCACCTCATATAATATGGGCCTTGTAAGTGAACTGCCTTTAGCTGCCAAATGGAATGTCCAATCCGAGCTACTTTATTCTGAACAAGGATATGTACTTAACAATAACAATTCCGCAGCTGACCTAGAAGTTGACCTCAATTATCTTCAACTGCCATTACTTGCAGAGCTAAAGCTATGGAAAGGGCTTTATTTACAAGCAGGACCTCAACTCAGTTACCTCCTGAATAAAGACTCTCTTCCGGAAGATGGAGAGAACGGGACAGTATTTAACTACAATCGTGTCGACTTTAGCATTGCATTTGGGGCGGAATATCAATTCCAAAACCTCATGGTGTTCGGCAGGTACAGTAACGGCATAAACCGCATTGTTAATAGCAGCGATGTACAGACGCACAACCGCGTTATGCAATTGGGCTTAGGGATTCTCTTATAATAAGATAAAACTTCTAACATAAGCAGAAAAGTATGAAAACACACATTTTACCACTGTTATTCTTCCTGGCCCTTCTCTCTTTTTCATCCTGTAAAAAGCACAAAAACGAGCCCCAGCTCCCGCCCGCCACAAGGGAGGGCAAGAACACATTCGGGGCGCTGGTGAACGGGGAAGTGTGGCTGCCAAAGGGAAAGCCCAACTTGTACCAGTCGAGCTTAGATGTAGTCTATGACCCTGAGTATCAGGGAGGCGATTTAAACATTATTGCCTATAAGCATGAAACAGATGAGTATCTATCGCTCTTTATGACTCAGCTTGACCATGAGGGAACCTATAGCCTTAACAATCCTGAAATGGGGGCTGCTGGCTTTGCATCAGCTGCTTGTGATTATAGAAATAATAATTCGGAAATAAGCAGGACCGGCAAACTGGAGATCACAAAGCTGGACTTGACCAACGGCATCATTGCGGGCACGTTCGAGTTCACGCTGGCAAAGCCCGGCTGTGACACCATCCGCGTGACGGAGGGCCGGTTTGACAAGAAGCTCTTCTAGCAAGCACATAAGTAAAGCGTGCCCTTTGCCTACCACACTTTTACCATAACCGCTACACCGCCAAACCCAGCCCTCCCCAACTCATGATCAAGTATAGATGAAGTATACATTTGACGTTCTTAGAAGCCGTACGGTAGTAGTATTGTCCTCGATAGCGGTGATGCTGGCACCGTTCTTTCTGATGGGACTTCTGTATACCCCTGCACTCCGCGCACACATTCCAGACTTTCTTTACCGTGACCCGCTGCTGCCCCTGGCAACTCTGGTAATAGCTCCTATTTTCTTGATCTATAACAGAAAGTACCTCTTCTGGGAAACCACTGATGTCGCCTTAGACAAAGTTACCGCGAGGCTAACCGTTGATGGGAAGCAGCACCGCTTCAATGACCTAACGTATTATGAACTAGTGGAAGGCTCTTTATTAACATCCGGGATAGGCCGCCACTTCCTCATTCTCAAGTTCAAGGATAGCAAGAAGATTGATATTGTTCCTTGCAGAACGTCTGAGAGCATTGCCAACTACGATGCTTTTGCGGCACATTTTTTAAGCTTTGTTGATCAGTATTTTGAAGAGGATAAAGAGAAACTGGAGAACAAAACGCTAAAGCGCGTAGCGGTTGCTTTACTTGTGGTGGCTAATGTCAGTTTTATCGTTCTGTTGATTCTCTATGGGAGAGCAGCCGCTAAAATGATCCCGGCCACGCTTACGGTGTAAGGCGTATGCCTCCCCATCATTTTCAAAACCAAAAGAGCAAAAAAAGGAAGAACCAACTCTCACAACAAAGTATAAAGGTATGATTCGTCCTTACTCACCAGCAGACAAGCCAAAGCTTTTGGCCTTGCTGCGCCTCAACACGCCCACCTACTTTGCCGAGGCCGAGGGGGCAGACTTTGCCGAGTACCTGGATACCCGCCGGGAGGAGTATTTTGTGGTAGAGGAGAACGGGGAGCTGATTGGCGGGGGAGGCATCAATTATTTCCCGGAGGAGGGGGTGGCCCGCATTTCCTGGGATGTGATTCACCCGGCGCACCAGGGCAAAGGCATTGGCCGGCAGCTGCTGCAGCACCGGATACGCGTTGTGCAAAGTAAGCCAGGGATGCACACCCTCATTGTCCGGACGACGCAGTTGGTGTACAGGTTTTATGAGAAAGGAGGCTTTGCGCTGGAGAAGACAGAAAAAGACTTCTGGGCCCCGGGCTTCGACCTGTACCAGATGCGGATGCCGCTGGCCAAAGTATAAAGTATAAAAACATCACCCTAACCACCTACCCACATGAAAAAACTTATACTCTCCCTTAGTGCCGCGGCAGTGCTTACCGCCTGCGCCACGCAAAAGCAAGCCACTGGCAGCAACCAGATCACCGGCGACACCCGCACCACCGCCGTGGAGTACCTGGACGACAGAACCTATAAACTAACCGCCCAGGCAGACGACAAAACTTACGGCTTTGAGCAGCAGAACGCGATAAAAGTAGGCGGCGTGCACGATCAGAGCGGTCCCATGAACGAAAGACGCTTCCTGAACGCCTTGTTGGGCCCTAACGGCGAGGCTGTAGGTTATTACCGCGAAGGCAGCTGCTGCACATTTAAAACCCCAAACGGGCTGATGGGTGACGCCGGCTTGCTGGACTTGTACAAAGTGTATTGGGAAGGCGGCACCGACACCCTGAGCCTATACCTGAACATGTATGACGAAGGCGAACTGCTCATTCCGGTTGGCTTTACAGCAAAGGAGTAGTAAAGCGGATTGTTTCTGATGAAATATTATACTATTTTAAGGTATATTTTCAAACCAAAGCCCTCCCAACCATAATGAAAACAACACTACCTCTGCTCGCGCTCTGCTTTATGCTGCTCTCCGGCTGCGCCTCTACCTACACTACCACAGCCCAAATTAAAAAGCCCCAGCAATACACAATGGTATGCTGTCGTGGTGGTAAACACCACGGCCGAAATCAGCCAGCTGGACTCGCTCACCTACGAGCAGCACATCCGGGGCAAGTTCAACAACCTCGAGAACCACCGGCACCGCAGGCAAATGGAAAGAACGCTGGCCCGCAATATTGCGCCACCCGCCACACAAGCAAGGCTGGTAAAATCGTCGGATGTGTTTGAGATAAACACCGATGTGAGCTACAGCGAGTTCCTGCAAAAGATACGCGCCACCGGTGTAGATGGCATTCTGCTGGTGAAGCAAAGCGCTTACTGGCTTACCACCAATTCATACACCTCTGTACACGACGAGTATGTGAGCACAACCACCGCCGACACAGAGCCTAACGCCACTTACCATACTTACCTGATCGACCTGGGTTCGCTAGAGCCCGTATGGTACGCTAACTCTACAGTATCAGGCATCTTCGCAGGTTTCGATACGCTGAACAACCACCTGGCCCGCTCCATCTTCCGAAAACTGCGCAAGGATAAGTATATTTTTGCAGACTATTAAGTATAAAAAAGTCCGGCAAAGTATGGTTTTATACTTTGCCGGACTTTCCGCTTAGCCAGCTTATACTAAAAGCAGCCCTACGCCACCAACTGCGATTCTTCGGGTGCTACCGTGGTCTGCTGTTGCTGCCGCTGCTGCTCCCACTCCTGCTGCAGCATTTTAGAGGTTTTGCGGCTGCCGTCGTGGCTCCAGCCCGGAGGGCCGAATACATACATAAACTTGTGCTTCCACGATTTCACGCTGCGCACATCCTTCCAGATATCGTTAAACTCATGAAAGTTTAGCGTGATAGGGTCGTGCTTGGTAGGCGGGTGCAGCACACCGAACTCCGTCTTCAGGTGCTTGTTTTTGTCCAGGTACGTGCCGAACAGCCTGTCCCAGATGATGAGGATGCCGCCGTGGTTGCGGTCGAGGTACTCGATGTTGCGGGCGTGGTGCACCTGGTGTACCCAGGGCGTGTTAAATATTTGCCCGAACACCGGAATCCTGGGCACCAGTGTGGAGTGCAGGAAGAACTGGTAAATAGAGTTAAACGACATGCACAGCGCGATCATCACCGGGTTAAAGCCAAGTATAGGCATCCAGATCCAGTAAATAGGTTTGTACAGGAAGATGGTCCAGCCGTTGCGGAAGGCCGTACCCAGGTTAAACTTCTCGGAGGAGTGGTGCACCAGGTGCGCGGCCCAAAAAATACGGATGGTATGGCAGAAGCGGTGGTGCCAGTAAAAGTTAAAGTCGTCGCCGACGAGGCAGAGCACCCACACCCACCAGGCCCAGCCCAAGTTTTCGTAGCCCAGAAACTCCACGCGCAGCGGCTCAAACAGCTTGTAGAACAGGAAGAACAGCCCGATCTGGTAAGCTTTGGTAAGCGTATTCAGCACGGCGGCGCCCAACCCCACCAGCGTGCTGGCCACAGAGTCTTTCAGGCTATACAGCTCTTTGTCCTCACGGTAGCTGATGTAGGCCTCGCCGGCTATCAGCAGCGCGAAGAGTGGCACAAAGTAAGTAAAAGGGTTGGGCATTTTACTGAATAGTATCTCCATAAACAGAAGGCGGGTAAATGGTAAAACAAGCAGTGCTGCGCCAGAACGAACACTGCATAATTGCCTAATTTACGTAAATTTATACTCCAGTCCTATTTAAGCGGGGCTGGCAACTAAAAGATAACACAGCTGCAGAAGCTACGGGCAACAGAAGTTGCCGCCGCTACTGCCTCACCCTGCCATAGTTACAGCCAAAGAGTCTAAACCATGACGCCACCCTTGAAAACCCGCATCGCCCCTACCCCCAGCGGCTATCTGCACCTGGGCAACGCGCTCTCGTTTGCTATTACGTGGGCGCTGGCGAGGCAGCAGAACGGCACGGTTATACTTCGGATTGATGACCTGGACAATGCCCGCTTCCGGCCTGAGTACCTGCACGACATCTTCGAGACGCTGCACTTTATGGGTTTGGATTATGATGAAGGGCCCGCCGATGCCGATGACTTTCTAAAGCAATACTCGCAGCACCTGCGCCTGCCCCGTTACCACGCGCTGCTGCAGCAGCTCGTGGAGCAGGGTGTGGTTTACGCCTGCCCCTGCTCCCGCAAGCAGTTGGCCAGCCTGCCCTCCAGCGCCTGCGACCTGCACACCTGCCGCCACGAACAACTGCCCCTGCACCAGCCCGACATCGCCTGGCGCCTCCGCATCCCCACGGGCACCCAAGTCACCTTTCAGGACCAGTTGCTGAAAAAGTGTACGATAAACCTTTCCGAAGAAATGCCGGATTTTGTGGTGCGCCGCAAAGAGGGCATCCCTGCCTACCAGATCGCCTCGCTGTCCGATGACCTGGAAATGGGTATTAAAACCATTGTGCGCGGCGAGGACCTGCTAAGTTCCACGGCAGCGCAACTGTATCTGGCGCAGCTGCTCAAGGCAGAAGGCTTTACAAGTATAAATTTTGTGCACCACCCGCTGGTAGCAGACCCCGAGGGCGGCAAGCTCTCCAAATCCCACGACTCGCTCTCGCTAACCGAAATGCGCAAAAGCGGCCTCAGCAGCAAAGCCTTTTGGCAAACTCTAGCACGCATGCTGGCCTGGCAAGAGGCAAACATCGTAGATGCCCAAAGCTTTTTGGATAGGTTCAGGCGGGAGGAGCTGCAGAAGTATGGACGGCAGGAGTTGAGGACGTAGGCAGCGTCTGGCTATAGTACTGGGTCTAACCACCGCTACCCCCTCCCGAAACAAGCCCGGCCCCGTGACTTGGCTAAGAAGAGGGAATTTCTGCGGACGATTAACCCACCCCTTAGAGCTACGCTCGCTACCTTCGAACTCCCGTTCTCGGTAGTCCAGAGGAGGGGAGTTCACCTCACCCCAGCTCTCTCCTTTATCGAGGGCCCCTAACCCCAAAACAGGAGAGGGAGTATAACACATATTTATGCCCTAGATTTCTCCCGCTGGTCGAAATGACAGCTTAGCCGTGGCTATCTTTCCGGCCTCACGCTGCTGTTCCGGACTTCCCAGTCCGGAACTTTAACTGCTGCGGACATCCTTGTCCGCGCTCCTGCAGTACCGGGCCCAACCACCCCTGCCCCTCCTTGTCCAAGGAGGGGAATTCTGTTTAAGCTCCGTCAGCAGTGGCTATCGAACCTGATCCCAGCCCTTGGGTGGGGGAAGGGCCCTCGACAAGAGCGCCTTCTAGATTTCCGGTGACGAAGGCATTGCGACGCAGGAGCAAAGGAAACGTAGACAGCGCGATGCCTGAGAGAGTTTACCCCGAAGCATTTCAGGGAGCCCTCCCGGCCTGGGAGGGCACTAAAGTATGAGGTGAAACGATAGGCTTGCTTGTAAGACTGAGGATGAACGTTAACCATAAAGAATAGCCTGGTTCAAATTGCAGAAAGCGGTGGCTATAGAAGTATAAACAGAAGTAAGTATTAAGTATCGCCAAAGTATAAAAAACACTGGCTGCAAGCCCGCGCAAGCGGAGGCTAACCTATAAGGCACAAGCGGACGCTTGGGCCAGAAAAGTAATGATGAAAGTATAAAAAAACGGCAGCCGCTTTATTGCAACTGCCGCTCCTTATAGGCTTGAAAAACCCTTACTGCGCCTGCACACTTATCGGAACCTCCAGGTTCTCCCAGCCCAGCACAAGTTCGTCGTCCTTTACCTCATACTTTAGCCGCTCGTTCATCTGCGCAGATTCCCGTGGCGTAACCTGTACCCGCAAGGCGTCCTGGCTCTCGTCATACTCCGTGCCCCACTGCTTGGTAACCTTGTTAAAGATTACCGTCCACTCCTTTTCGCCGGGAATGGCGTAGAAGCTGTATGTGCCCGCCGGCAGCGCCTCGCCCTCTACCAGCACATCCTTGTCGAACATAACGGTAGTGGCCTCGTTGGCCCCGGCACGCCATACTTCGCCGTAAGGCACCAGCTCGCCCCAAATCGTGCGGCCTTTCACACCCGGGCTGCTGTAGTTAACGGTTACGGTTGCCTCGCCGATTTTACCCGTAGCGGTGGCCGCAGGGCTGGCTTTTGTTTCCTGGGCATAGGCTCCCACCGACAGCAGAATGCCGAATAACATCACGCACAAGCTTACAAAGTTTGATTTTTTCATACTCCTTATACTTTAAGTTCAAAGAAGGAATACGTAAAAAGCCACCGCAGGTATAAAGTATATTTCTGATTATCAACAGAAAGTATAAATATACAGTAACGCAAGGCCAAGGCAGCTGCCACTGCACCCCGGGCTTCTATACCGCTGCCATGGCCTCTGCTGTTGCTTTCTCCCGTATAGGGAGAGAAAGTATAAACCGAAGCCCGACAGCACAAAAAACAAACGCCCATGCCATCATCCCCCTACAACAGCAGGAACACGGGTGCAGACTCGCACACGCAGCCCCTGAAAAACACGTACGGCCGAACCCGCTACACCACCGAGCCGGCACAAACCTACGGCACCGGCCGCCGCACCCAGGCTACCATTAGGAACAGGCGCAAAACCAGGTTCAGGAGAAGAGCAACAAGCGGCTCGGCGGTAGAGGGCGCGAAGAACAGGCTCAAGAACTTTAAGCAGGCATCTATCCTGGCGGTGGCCATTACAGGCTTTATCATGCTGCTGTTTGCGCCCGGCGAGGCAGGGCTGGCACAGGGCAGCGGGCAGGATACCGTTGATACCGTGGCCATTATTGAGGAAGTAGCCGTGGAGGACTTGCTCACCACAGACTCCGTAGCGCAAAACGCAGCGGCAGAAGACACCACTGCAGCCTTGTCGGGTAAGGAAGCGGCCGGCGAAGCCATCGGGGCGCTGCAGGGCATGTGGGACAGTTTTTTCTATAACCTGCCCAAAATGCTCATCGCGCTGGCCACCTTGCTGCTGGCCTGGGGTGCGGTGCGGTTGCTGCGGATGCTCCTTCAGAAGGCGCTGGGCCGTTGGGAGCGTTCCAATGCTATAATCTCCTTGTTATCAATAGCGGTATGGATGCTGGCCATAGGCATTGCCATTAGCGTAGTGGCCGGCGATATACGGGCGCTGGTAGGCTCACTGGGCCTGATTGGCCTGGCGCTGTCGTGGTCGCTGCAGACGCCGATAGAGAGCTTTACAGGCTGGCTCCTCAACTCCTTCCAGGGCTATTACCGTGTGGGCGACCGGGTGCGGGTAGGCGATGTTTTCGGGGATGTTTTTCGTATTGATTTTCTGACCACCACCGTGTGGGAGATTGGGGCGCCCTACCAAGCCGGTTTCGTGCAGGCCGAGCAGCCCACCGGCCGCCTGGTCACCTTCCCCAACAACGAGATCCTGACTGGCACTGTCATCAACCTGACGCGCGATTTTCCTTATGTATGGGATGAGCTGGCTTTTGCCGTGGCCAACGAGTCAGACATTCCGCTCTCAGTGGAGGTGATAGGCGGTGTAGCCGAGGAGCTGCTTGGCAACTACATGGTAGCGCCCGCCCGAAACTATGCCGCCATTCTGAAACGCGCCGGCCTGGATTACAACATCGCCGATAAGCCGCAGGTCTTCATCTCACTGGAGGAGTCCTGGACTAACATCATCGTCCGCTACCTGGTGGGAGCCCGCGAACGCCGCAAATGGAAGAGCGAACTATCGGTGCGCCTGCCCAAAGAAACGGCCAAACCTGAATACCGCGGCAAGATCATCCCGGTATACCCTCGGCAGCAAGTGCAGTTCATCACCCCTGAAGGAGTTCCAACTGCCGGCGGCTTCTCAGACCAGGGCGCTAAAAGCCCCTAGGCTTCACCTGTTTGAGTCTTCTGGAACAACCCAAGGCCTCTTCGTAGGCTGATTATATGTTAGCTTATACTTGCCGGTACAAGCCAGGTGCGCACGCTGCAGGGGTTAGCCTCCATCATACTCGCCTGCAGCAAAACAGGCATGCCTGCACTATTTTAAAGAGCAGTTCCGAGAAGCGGCTGGCGTAGGTAATGGTTGTGGCTCACTGTAACTTTCCCGCTGGCTGCGCGGTATGAAATCATACTTTAAAACAGACACTTATGAAAACATACTTTATCATACTTGCAGCCCTGTTTTTCCTGGCCTCCTGCGGCTCCGACTCCGCTGACGGCAACTATAACCGCGCCGCCGATGAGGACCTGATAGAAGAGCAGGTAGACACCGGCACCAAAGCCACCATCGACAGTGTAGCCCAGGCAGCCGAAGAGGGCACCATTCTGCAGCCACTACCCGACACATTAGTAAGCCTGCTGGAGCAGCGGCAGCCTGAAACGGAAGTAGCCACGCTCACCGATCAGGCGATGGCAAACAAGCGCCTGCAGGTAGACAACCCGCTATTCCTGCGCGGCAACCTGAACGGCAACAGCACCCCGGATTATGCGGTGCAGGTGCTGCAGAACGACTCTATCCACCTTCTCGCCTTCCTGGATTACACCCAAAAGCCACAGGAAGTGAAGGTGGCAACTTACCCGGCGCAGCAATTAAACGGCCGCCGCTACAGCTCCCTGCAGCTGAAACTGGCCCCCCAAGACTCGCTGGTGCGCAACCCGCGCCGGCAGAAAATCACCAACCTCAAAGCAGACGGCATCTCGGTGCTGCAAGACAACCGCACCACGCTCTACGTGTTGCAAAACGGCCGCTTTATACCTTTCGATGCGCAGGAGTAAGGAGTGATATTAGTAACTTGCCAGCTACAGCGCCTTGCTTCTATCCATAAGTTTAACTGCACCATACTCTAATGCCCCAATCCCATCAACTTGCCCGCCAGATCACGCCCCAAATCACCTCTCCCGGCGAGCATGAGCTGAACAAGCTGCAGCAGGAGTTTAACCAAAAGACAGCGCTGATAGACCAACTGAAGCAGGAGCTTGCGGCTAAACACCAAAGTATAAACCTGGCTCAGAAACGCATCGAAAAGGAGTTGCGGCCTATTATAGAGCAACAGCTGGAGAAGCGCGTAGAGCTGGCAAGAACGCTGGATGAAGCTTACGCACTGGCACTTTTCAGTTACCGCGAAAAGGAAAAACTGGCCGCCCTGATAGAGAATATCGCCTTTGAGCTGATAACCAACTATGAGCGACGGGACATGATCGAGCTGCACGACAGGTACGCGGAATCCACTTACAAAGAAAAAACAACTTATTCTGATGAAGACGCGCCAGATCTGGATGAAAGTATAGCGGAGGATGAGCCGGGAACAGAAGATGATTTTGAGAGCCTGGATGACTACGAGCGCATACAGGCTGATCTGGACAGGGAGATGGCGCAACGGGAGCAGGAGAAGCAGAACCGCCAGAAAAGCCGCAAAACAAAAGCGCAGCTAGCCAAAGAAGCCCAGGCAAAGGCCGAGCTCAGCAACATCAGCAAGGCCAGCCGCCGCGTGTATACCGAGCTAGCCAAGCAACTGCACCCCGACAGGGAGCTGGACGAAACGAAACGTGCCTGGAAAGAAGAAGCCATGAAACGGGTAACCCAGGCCTACCGCCACGACGATTTTTTTGAGCTGCTGCGGCTGCAGCTGGAGTTTATGCAGGAGCAGGGCCAGGCGCTGCACCAACTGCCCGAGGAGCAGCTGCAGTACTACGTCAAGATCCTGACTGACCAGGTAGATGCGCTAAAGGCAGAGCTTCAGGATTTCTTATTCGGCCCTAACGCAGGTTTTTACTCGCGCTTTGGCGGCACTCCCAAGCAGATGGACCAGAAGTTTAAATCGGCCAGAGAAGACCTGAACCGGGAACTGGAGCAGCTAAAGCAAAACCTCCGCACATTGCAGAATGATCCGCAGATGATCCGGGTGCTGCTGAAGTAAGAAAGTCGGCTCAAAAGACCTCACAGTGTTTCCAAAATCTTTGAGCGTCTGAAGGAATAGCCGCTGCTTTATAGCTAACAAGACGCTGTGAGGCCTGATTAAAGTATAAAACGGATTAGTTCGAGTGGTCGTGCAGTATTTTCCAGCCTCTGTCGGAGTGCTCCAGCACCAGGGTATAGCGGCCGCTTTGCTCCGTCGAGTCCTGGCTGGTGAGGATATAACGCCCGGTTACCAGCGCATGGCTGTTGCCTAATGGCCGCATCTCCAGGCTGTCGAAGCTTAAGGTAGAGGTAGGCGTGCCGGTCTCGGTAAAAGCCTCCTGGTAATACCCTTTCATCTCGCTCACCCCGATTGGCCCCTTCGGCAGCATAAACGTGGCCGCGCTGTCATAAACGGTAATAAACTCGTCTAAATCACCTTTATTCCAATCGGCTGTAATCGCCTGCAATGTGGGAATAACCTGCGTAAAATCTGCCTTTGGCTCTTCTTGTACAGGAGCTTCAGGGGTGTTGCAGCTGGTTGCAAGTAGCGCCGCCGCAAGTATAGCGCAGTTAATAGTGTTCAGTAGTTTCATTTTGTGCAGTGGAATTGGAAGTATAAATTTCGCTGTGTAAATATGCAAAATTCCAGATATACTTTACAGGAATTTAGGCAGTCCCCTATCGCCTCTTCTATTTTTTTCCTTAATTTAGAAAACATGGAAAGTATGCCCATAGGCAAGACCACTCCGGCCACCGGCATGCTTGCTCCTCATAACGAGTTTATAAACTTATTCCTCTTTGTATGAAACAGTTTGTTACGGCCTGTCTTTGTTGCCTGCTAAGTATGGTCAGCTTCTCCGGGAGCGCGCAATCAAACCCCATCACGCTTCGGCTCAACCACATTGCTGTGTATGTGCACGACCTGGGACAGAGTACCGCCTTTTATGAAGACGTGCTCCAGCTAAAGCAAATCCCGGAGCCTTTCCACGACGGCCTTCACACCTGGTTCTCTCTGGGAGACGCCGGTCAGCTGCACCTCATACAGGGAGCGGCCCAGAACATTCCGCGCGATAAGAACGACCACCTCTGCTTCAGCGTGGCATCCATCGAGGACTTCATCGCCAACCTCGACAAGCACCAGGTAGCTTACACCAACTGGCCCGGCACCGCCAAAGCCCCCACCGTGCGCGTGGACGGCGTGAAGCAAATCTACTTCCAGGACCCGGACGGGCACTGGATCGAGGTGAATAATGACAGGCTGGGAAAGTAGGTGCTATACAAACTTACTGATAGAATACATCTTCAGGCCATTTCTCCGGATTGCTCAGAATATAATCTCTGATCTAATTATAAGCTCTTTCATTCCGGATAATGTGATCGTGGAAGGAGCGCTGCCAGGAGAAGTCTGTTAAACCTGCTGCCCTTATTAGTTTAGTTGTCGTGGTTTTGTAGGCCCCTATTAGTTGAGACAGAGATTTGCTTTTGAGAGATAGGGAGAGAGGCGTTTCTGTTTCAGCTGCATGTCCTAGCGCGGACAGGTCGCGACCTGTCCCTACAGCATCACGGTCAATTTCCAGGATACCATGCACATGGTTCGGCATTACCACAAAAGCATGAAGCACCACATACGGATATTGTTCCTTAAGCCAGGTCCATTGCTGCTCTGCTATACAGCCATACTTATTTAGCTGCATTGTTTCGTTCACCACCTCACCAAATACACACGCTTTATCCTTTACACAGGAGGTCATAAAGTATAGCGCGTCCCTGCTGTAGTCAAACCCATTTAACCTGTTCCGTTTCCGATCCGGCCATTTCATGAAATGAGTATACGGCAGCAATCTCCATCTGATTGAATCAGAAATCCTCTGTAGGGACAGGTCGCGACCTGTCCGCGAGAAAGGCTGAGCGATGGAACAAGAACAGCTGATGAAGTATAGCCTGATTCTGTACATCCTGATTCAGATAAAATTGCGCAACCTTCTCCTCCTCCACACTGTTCTGATAAGACATTAACTTGTAGTATCTTTGTAAGGAAGACATAGCAGAACACGACTTGGTAAAAGTCCTGTGTTCTGCCTTTGCTGTTTTGTAATAGACCTGAATGAAAGTAACTGATTTTTTAGAACTGTACCGCCTCGACAGCGTGGTGCAGACCATTGCCGAACGCCTCAAGGCCAAAGAGCCATACCGCCTGCAGCTCAAGGGCATGGCAGGCAGCCTGGACGCCGTCATGGCGTCGGCAGTTTATACTTTAAATCCGCAGCACCAACTCTTTGTGATGCACGACAAAGAGGAGGCTGCTTATTTTTATACCGACCTCAAAAACCTGCTCGGCGACCAAAAGGAGATCCTGCTTTTCCCGACTTCCTATAAGCGGCCCTACAGCTTCGATGATACCGAGAACGCTAACATCCTCATGCGGGCAGAGGTGCTCAACCGTCTCAACAGCAAAGCCGATAAAGGTGAGCTGATCGTAACCTACCCGGAGGCGCTGACGGAGAAAGTTATCAACAAAAAATCTTTGGTGGAGAACACGCTGGGCGCGAAAGTAGGTGCCAAGCTGGACGTAAGTTTCCTGAGCGAGATGCTGGCCGAGTATGGCTTTGAGCGCACCGAGTTTGTGTACGAGGCAGGCCAGTACGCCGTGCGCGGCGGCATCGTCGACGTGTTCTCCTATGCCAATGACTTACCGTACCGCATCGAGCTTTTCGGCGATGAGATTGAAAGTATAAGAACCTTCGACCCGGACACGCAGCTGTCGGTGGAGACGAAGAAGGCTATCTCCATCATACCTAACGTGCAGACGAAGCTGCTGCAGGAGACCCGCGAGGCTTTCCTGGACTTCCTGCCCAAAAACACCAACATCTGGTTTAAGGATGTGCGCCTGACGCTGGATGTGATCGACGAGTATTTCGACAAGGCTTCGTACAACTTCGAGAAGATGATGGCCGGCAGCGGCGGCACGCAGATCGTGTCGGACCCGGAGCAGCTGTTCCAGACGCAGAAGCAGTTCAAGAAGCTGCTGGATAACTTTACAGTGGTGGAGATCGGCAAGCGCTTTCACTTCAAATTCGCAGAGGTGTTGCAGCTACAGGCCAAGCCACAGCCATCCTTTAACAAAGATTTTACCCGGCTGTTAAAAGACCTGCACGAGCACCAGGGCGCTGGTTTTGTAAACCTGATCGCCACAGACTCGCCGCGCCAGATCAACCGCCTCACCATGATCTTCGATGAGCTGGACCACGACGTGCGCTTCCAGCATTTGCCGGTTTCGCTGCGCGAGGGCTTCATCGACCAAACGCTTAAAATCACCTGCTACACCGACCACCAGCTGTTCGACCGCTTTTACCAGCACAAGGCCAAGGAGGGGCACTCCAAAACCAAGGCCATGACGCTGAAAGAGCTGCGCTCGCTGCAGCCCGGCGATTACATTACGCACGTAGACTACGGCATCGGCCGCTTTGCCGGCCTGGAGAAGGTAGAAGTGGGCGGACGTTTGCAGGAGGCTATCCGACTGGTATACCGCGACGACGATTTGCTGTACGTCAGCATCCACTCGCTGCACAAGATCAGCAAGTATAGCGGCAAAGAGGGCGGTCCGCCAAGTATGAGCAAGCTGGGCTCGCCGGAGTGGGAGAACAGGAAGAAGAAGGTAAAGAGTAAGGTAAAAGACATTGCCCATGAGCTGATATCTCTTTACGCCAAGCGCAAGGCCGCACCGGGCTATGCTTTCTCCAAGGATGGCTTTTTGCAGGCCGAGCTGGAGTCGTCGTTTATCTATGAGGACACCCCGGACCAGGCGAAATCTACTGAGGACGTGAAAGCCGACATGGAGCAACCGCACCCGATGGACCGCCTGGTGTGCGGCGATGTGGGCTTTGGTAAAACAGAGATCGCCATTCGTGCCGCCTTTAAAGCGGCTTGCGACGGAAAACAGGTGGCCGTGCTGGTGCCCACCACCATCCTGGCCATGCAGCACTTCCGCACCTTCCGCGACCGACTGGAGCAGTTCCCGATAACCGTAGACTACATCAACCGCTTTAAAACCGCCAAGGACACGAAGGAAACGCTGAAACGTGTGGCTGAAGGTAAGGTGGATATCCTCATCGGTACGCACCGCATTGTGAGCAAGGACGTGAAGTTCAAAGACCTGGGCCTGCTGGTGATTGACGAAGAACAGAAATTTGGCGTAAAGACGAAGGACAAACTTAAGGAGATGAGGGTGAACGTGGATACCCTCACGCTGACCGCCACGCCGATTCCGCGCACGCTGCACTTCTCGCTGATGGGCGCCCGCGACCTGAGCGTGATTGCCACGCCGCCGCCCAACCGCCAGCCGGTAAAAACCGAGCTGCACGTGTTTGATGAGGGGCTGATACGCGATGCCGTGGTAAGCGAGATGAAGCGCGGCGGGCAGGTTTTCTTTGTGCACAACCGCATCAAGGACATAGAGGAGATTGCCGACATGATCCTGCGCCATGTGCCCGACGCCAAGGTAACCTACGCCCACGGGCAGATGGAGCCGGAGAAGCTGGAAAAACGCATGATGAAGTTCGTGAACGGCGAGTATGATGTGCTGGTAAGTACCAACATCATCGAGTCGGGCCTGGACATCGAGAACGCAAACACCATCATCATCAACCGCGCACACATGTTCGGCCTCTCGGACCTGCACCAGATGCGCGGGCGCGTGGGTAGATCCAACAAAAAGGCTTATTGCTACCTGCTTACGCCACCTGTGGCCGGTTTGCCAAGCGACGCCCGCAAACGGTTGAGCACCCTGGAAGAATTCTCCGACCTGGGCGAAGGCTTTAAGATCGCGATGCGAGACCTGGACATCCGCGGGGCCGGCAACCTGTTGGGCGGCGAGCAGAGCGGCTTCATCACCGACCTGGGCTTTGAGATGTACCACCAGGTGCTCGACGATGCTATCAAGGAGCTGAAAGAAACTGAATTCCGGGAGTTGTTCCTGGGCGATAACCTGGCCGAGTTCGTAGAGCCGGTGCGGGAGTGCAACATCGAAACCGACATGGAGGTGCTGATACCGGAGAGTTATGTGAGCAACATTTCGGAGCGCCTGAACCTCTACAGCAAACTCGACAGCGTGAAAAGTATGGAAGAGCTGGAGAAACTCACGGCAAGTATAACCGACCGTTTCGGGCCGATGCCGGAGCAGGTGCAGCAGCTGGTGGAGATCGTGAAACTACGCTGGCAGGCGCAGCAGCTGGGCTTCGAGAAGCTCACTATTAAGAAGGAAGTAATGAAAGGCTACCTGCCCAGCGAGAACAACGACAAGTATTTCCAGTCTGATACCTTCGGCAACATCCTAAAGTATGTGCAGCAGCACCCGCGCCGCTCGCGCCTGAAAGAAGCCAAGGACAAGCTGATCGTGATCGTGGAGGACATCCAAAGTATAGAAGATGCCAAGGAAGTTTTTGAGGGGCTTGGCGTGAAAGCGCTGGTCTCAGCCTAAAGTAAACCCGAAGTATGAATCTGTTTAAGATGCCCTGTCATACTTTGGCAGGGCATCCTCATAAATAGCTGGCTTCAGGGACGGTAGCTGTTGGTGCGGCGGCAAAGTATAATCTTTTAAACATCGGTCTATCTTCAAACCAGCAAATTTTCGTATAGCCTTGTATGGAGGGATGTTTTGCCTTTCCAGAAATATAAACTATCTTGGACAGTGTATACTTCACCGATCCCCAGTGCACATAGGTGCGTATGGGTTAAATAAAAGTGCGACTTGAGGCGTTATACCCTGCGGGAGCACCACTTTCTGCGGCAGTGCCGCAAATACCTTTGAACAAAGTTTCCCTTATCTACTTTAAGTAACAGACCAAAGATTCCTACACGAGGTGGCCACCATGAAAGAGCTGAACACGATTCTACTGATAGACGATGACGAGACAACCAACTACCTGAACCACCGCTTGCTGGCCCGCCTGCAGGCAGCCCCCGACATCAGGGTAGTGATGAATGGCGAAGAAGCGCTGGACTACCTGGAGCATGCCTTCGCCGGTGTGGAAGGCTACCCTCGCCCCGACCTTATTTTTGTAGACATCAAAATGTCGGTAATGGATGGGTTTGAGTTTTTGGAAGAGTACCAGAAGTTCTCGGAAGAGCAGAAAGGCGAAACCGTGCTCCTGATGCTAACCTCTTCGGCCAGTTTCTACGACCTGGAGAAACTCAAGGCTTTCCCGGATGTGCGCAAGCATTACTCCAAGCCCTTGGCGGAGGCCGACGTGCGCGAAATTTTGCAGGAGTACTTTTAACCTGTTGCTAAACCGGCTACGGCAGCGGCTCCCTTACTAGCTAAGGGGGCCGCTGCTTTTTTATGGCCGATGCGGCCCGTTAACTATAGCCATAGCATTACCGTAAACTAAGTACCACAGTTTGTGGGCTAATACATTGTGAAACATCTAAATAAAGATACAGCTATGGCAAACAACCCAATGACACCGGACAATAACGAGAACCACGAGATCGGGCGTGACCTGTATAAGAAAGACCAGCAACAGCAGGGGCAGCAGCATACCCAGCGCTACGGCTACCGCGGCCAGGATACCCGCCAGTGGGGTGAGGGAAACTACTTCCATACCGGCCCAAACCCGCGCGGTGCCCAGGACAAGCCAGAGCATAAGTATGGCGAAAGCTACCAGCACGACCAGCACTCGACCTACGCCCGCGAGCGCAACGCGCATTTAGCCGACCACTACGGCAGCAAGCCCGGCAGCGCCTACCGCGAAGAGGGGCACTACCTGAACCACGGCAACCGCAGCGGCCACTACATGCAACGCCCTGAAGCACCCGGCGCACCTTTGCAAAGCAACCGCAGCGACATGAACGAACGCCGCAACGAGCCTTGGCGCGAGGGGCCCGGCACCCGCAGCCGCTACAAAGACGATGACTTCCGCTACGGCAGTGGCTCGCACAACTGGTACCGCGAGGGCCGTTATACCCCCGACAGCGACGAGACAGCTCCTTACCCACGCGAGCACCGCGGCTTTATGGACCGGGTAAAAGACACCTGGAATGACATCTGGCACTCGGACGACCCGCGTTACCAGCCGCGCCACCAGCACCAGCCCAGCCCCGCAGACCGCGTGGACTCGCATAAGCGCTATGGCTCAGAGCCTTACCGCGACCGCTACTACAGCAGGGGCTACGAGAGCGGGCCTCGTTGGGCCGATGAAACCGACTCCGGCAACGACAACTACTATAACGATATAGACAGGGACCAACGGTACCGCCGCTAGGGCCGTATAAGCATACCTGATTAGGTAGATTTGGAAGTAGATTAATTTGGTTAATGAGCAGGAGAGCTGGCGCTGAGCCGGCCCTCCTGTTTTTATTTCTCCCAAATTATGCTTATCTTAAAAAGGAACCTCCTGACTATCACAGCGTACACTGAAATTACCTGTGGTTTGTCAGGTCATTTTTTTACCATTTAAGAGAAACAAGCATGCAGCACGAAGAGCAAGACCCAAGACACCCGCACCACCGGGAGCACCATCCGCCGCGCCCGCCGCGCCCGGAGCACTTCCATGATTTCAGAAGCCGCTGGGGGGAGCCCGTACCGGCCATTTACCCAGGCCACCCGGAGTGGCAGCCAGAGGAGGAGCGCATGAGGCCAGACCGCCGCTTCCACCGCGAAGAGTGGCTACCCGAGCAGCAGCGCCACCACCAGCCGCACCCAGAGCATTTCCGCCGCATGGAAGAGCAGTATCCGCCACACCCTATTTGGCGCCAGCGCGACGTACACTTCGACCCCAGCAACCAGCGCGTGGAAGACCGTTGGTTCGAAGACCCGCTCATGCCACATCCAAACCGCAGGCAAACCCGCCATTACGATGGCTTCTGGCAAGACTACGAGGATTAGCCCGAACACACCAGAAAAGATGACAAAAGCCGGTATAGCCGGCTTTCGCTTTTTATACCATACTTGCACTGCCTGCCCTTCTTTTTGCCTAAGTTTATACTTTTGTAATTTTGTGGGGATGAAGCAACTGGAGAGTTTACTGCAGCAGGTGCGCGCCTGCCGCATCTGCGAAGATAGTTTACCGTTGGGGCCACGCCCCGTGCTGGCCGCCGCAAGCACAGCGAAGTTATTGGTAGTAGGCCAGGCACCGGGCACCAAAGTACACGCCAGCGGCATTCCCTGGGATGACCAGAGCGGCAAGCGCCTGCGGCAGTGGCTGCGGCTGGAGCCAGAGGTGTTTTACGACGCCTCCCAGGTCGCCATCATTCCCATGGGCTTCTGCTACCCCGGCAAAGGCAAATCCGGCGACTTGCCGCCCCGCCCTGAGTGTGCCCGGCACTGGCACCAGCAGCTGCTCGCCCTCCTGCCCGACATTCAGCTCACGCTGCTCATCGGCAAGTATGCCCAGGACTATTTCCTGGGTAGCCAGGCAAGGCCAACCCTCACCGAAACAGTAGCCAATTGGCACGAGTATCTGCCAACGTATATGCCCATGCCGCACCCTTCGCCACGCAACCAGTTCTGGCTGCGCCGCAACCCTTGGTTCGAGGCTGATGCTATACCTTATGTGCAGCAGCTGGTGCACCGTATTCTCTAGAAATATGCGTACATTTAACTGCCACAGCGCGCTGTGTACACCCAAAGCCAGCCTACGGTATGATAAACTACCCCACAAGCAAACTGCCTGATGTAGGCACCAGCATTTTTACGGTAATGTCGGCACTGGCCAACGAGCATAAAGCGATAAACCTCTCGCAGGGCTTCCCGGACTTTAATTGCCCCAAGCCGCTGATGGACCTGGTGACGAAGTATATGCGCGAGGGCTTTAACCAATATGCGCCGATGGCCGGCATGCCGCAGCTGCGCCACCAGATCGGCCAGAAAACGGAGCGAATGTATGGCTATCAGCCTGACCCCGACACGGAAATAACTGTTACCTCTGGTGCCACGGAGGCCCTGAACGCGGCCATCACGGCGGTAGTAAAGCCAGGCGATGAAGTAGTGTTGCTGGAGCCATGCTACGACAGTTACGCACCGGTTATCCGGCTGTGCGGCGGCTCCCCCATCTACGTGCCGCTGGCCTTGCCAAACTTCTCCGTGGACTGGGACCAGGTAAAGAAGCGCATCTCCTCCCGCACCCGCATGGTCATCATCAACACACCGCATAACCCCACCGGCGCCGTTATAGCAAAGCAGGATATGGACATGCTGGCCAGCCTAACCAGCGGCAGCGATATACTGGTGCTAAGCGATGAAGTGTATGAGCACATGGTGTTTGACGGGCAGCAGCATTACAGCGCGTTGCAGCACCCGCAGCTGCGCGAGCGTAGTTTTGTCGTATCGTCGTTCGGGAAAACGTACCATACCACCGGCTGGAAGGTAGGCTATGCCATTGCTCCGCCCCGGCTAACCGCTGAGCTACGCAGGGTGCACCAGTTTACCACATTCTGCACCGCTACTCCCTTTCAGCTGGCTATCGCCGATTTTATAGAGGAAGCGCAACACTACCTGCAGCTACCGGACTTCTACCAGGCTAAACGCGACCTTTTTGTGGAGCTGCTGCGGCAAACACGGTTCGAGGCGGTTCCTTCGGCGGGCACCTATTTTCAGCTGGCAAAGTATAGCGGCATCACCGACGCTTATGACCTGGAGTTTGCCAAGCGCCTGACCACCGGCACAGGCGTGGCCGCCATACCGGTGTCGGCATTCTACCATGACAAAACCGATCATAAGTACCTGCGTTTCTGCTTTGCCAAAAGCGAGGAGACATTAAGGACAGCCGCAGAGAAGCTGGCTAAATTGTAAGCTTTATTGCTTGATTGGTTAATTATTAACTTATTGCTTTTCATTTCTAATTTGCTCAAATTACGATAATGGACCTACGCGTTAGCATAGTACAAACGGAGCTGCACTGGCAGGACCCGGCGGCAAACAGAAGTATGTTTTCGGAGAAGTTGGCCGCTGCTGCCCCACAAACCGACCTGATCGTGCTGCCCGAGATGTTTACCACCGGGTTTAGCATGAACGCCACAGAAGTAGCGGAGCAAGCCGAGACTGATACGCTGCACTGGATGCAACAGGAGGCGCAGCGCCACGCGGCGGTGCTAACGGGCAGCGTGATGGTGCGGGTGGGCACGCAATACTTTAACCGCCTGTACTGGGTGCGCCCCGACGGCAGCTACGCCAGCTATGATAAAAAGCACCTGTTCCGGATGGCCAAGGAGCACCATGCGTATACTGCCGGCAAAGAGCGGCTGGTGGTGGAGTTGAACGGCTGGAAAGTATGCCCACTGGTATGCTACGACCTGCGCTTCCCGGTTTGGAGCCGCAACACCGACAACGCCTACGACCTGCTGCTGTATGTGGCTAACTGGCCCAAAGTGCGCCGCCAGCCCTGGAGCACGCTGCTGCAGGCCCGCGCCATCGAGAACCTGGCCTATGTAGTGGGGGTAAACCGCGTCGGCACCGACGGCAACGGCTATCCCTACTCCGGCGATTCGGCTATCATCCACCCCAAAGGCTACCCCCTACTGGAAACAGCCGAGGTGGAAGGCATTCATACGTTAACCCTAAGTAAAAAGGAGCTGGAGGATTTCAAAGAGGCTTTCCCGGCGCACCTGGATGCTGACAGGTTTAGTTTAGAGTGATAAGATTTGTTGGCCCCTAGCGCAAGTGGCTTGCGGTGCCGGGGTCAAACCACCCCTGGCTCTCTCCCGAAACAAGTGCGGGATCTGCGAATTGTTTAAGGCGGGGAAATTTCTGCAAAAGTATGAACTCACCCCTTAGAGCTACGCTCGCTACCTTCGAACTCCCGTTCTCGGTAGTCCAGAGGAGGGGAATTAACCTCACCCCAGCCCTGTCCAACCACCCCTGCCCCTCCTTGTCTAAGGAGGGGAATTATACTTGTTCCATAGCCCGAGCCGTGGCTATCTAAAAATGATCCCAGCCTTTGGGTGGGGGTCTCCCCCAAGAGTGCCTTCTAGATTTTCGGTGCCGCCTTGGCGGCATTGCGACGCAGGAGCAAAGGAAATGTAGACAGCGCGATACCCTTATCGAGGGCCCCTACCCCCAAGGCGAGGCCTCCCGGCCTTGGAGGGAACCAAGTATGAAATGCAACTTTAGGTTTGTAAGACTGAGGATGAAACGGCAGATAGTAAGGGTGGCTTAGTTAAAGTTGCGGAAAGCGGTGGCTATAGCGAGGTACAAGCGGACGCTTGCGCTAAGGAAGCTTTAGAAAGTATAACTAAAGTATAGCTGTGGATATAAAATCGGTCTGGAGCCCCAAGGCAGCCTGGCAGATTTTAGTCGAAGCGAGTTACACTTCTAAGAAGCGCTTCACCTCCCCCACTACCTCCTCTTCTATCACTACTTTAAACGCCACATGCGGGCGGGCGGCGAAAATGCGCTGGAGGCGCGGTTGCAGCCCAGTCAGGATAACTAGCCGCCGTTTTTCTTCCTCGAACAGCTCCTCCAGCAGCGGCATTATACTTGCCAGCTCGGTTGCCTCCCCATCCGCTTTTATACATACCACCGCACGGTGGCTTTCGCGCAACAGGCGCAGGGCGTAGTGTTGCAGCAACTCATCAGAGCGGGCATCCAGGTCTAGCACCGTTACCTGCGGAAAGCGTTGGCGCACCTGCTCTGCCACGGGCTGATGGAAGGCGGTGCTTTGCGTTAGATCCAGGTATAGAAAAGCCTGCATCAGCGCACCATCAGTTTAACAGCGGCCGATGCTCCACGCTCAGAACTTGCCCTGATGATGTAGATGCCCGCCTGCAGCTCCTGCGTTGGCACTGCATGGCTGCGGCTGTACTTACCGCGCTGTGTGCGGTACACACGCTGGCCAACGATGCTGTATACGTCCAGTTGCACCGGCTCCGAAGCCTGCACTTTTACCGGCTCCGCCAGCGCTTGGTCGTGCGGGTTAGGGTATACTTGCAGCGCCAGCCTGGCATTTTCGCCGGGGCCGGCTGCGTTTCCTGCGGTTTGCTGCAGCAAGTATAAACCACCTCCCCTGCTGCCCAGCGCCAGGTACAGCGTGTTGTCTCCTTCTAAAGGCGCAGCTGTTATACTTAGCCCGTTCCCAAGCCGGGTAGCCTGTACCTGTGCGGTAAGCTCATTCTCCAGCACCTCGGTTTCGGCATCAAGTCCAGCGTTTTGGCTTTTTATGATGTTGCGGTAACTACGCAGCTCGCCGCTTTCGTCCACAGTCAGCAGGTCCGGCGCACCGTCTCCGTCCACATCATACACAAAAGGATGCAGGTAGCGGCGCTCAAAGTCGTAGCCTATGCCGCCAAACTCTGTGTTCTCTAAAGTATAAGCCGGCGCTGTGGCAGTGCCGGTATTCCGGTAAAACTCCAGGTTGCTGGCGGCTTTGCCAAGCAGCAGGTCCAGGTCGCCGTCTCCGTCCAGGTCAGTAAAGGCAGGTGCATCGCCTTCTGCCACTCTTTGTAGCACCTGCAGGTAAGCCATGTCGTAGCTGAGCGGCTGGCCTTTGGCGGCCAGGTTCTGGAGCCATACGATGCGCGAGGAGCCTGGCTGCACGCCGCTGAGGGTAAGTACAAGGTCTGTAGCGCCGTCTCCGTTCAGATCGGCAAAGGTGGGTTTTATGTGATATACTTGCTGGTCGTGGAGCTGCAGGTAGTTATCTGTAACAAGTGTAAAGGCAGGCTCCGAGGCGGTGCCGGTGTTGCTGTATAAGCTCAGCGAGCCGCCGTACACGCCATCCCGTAGGCTGCCATCATTTCCCACCAGCATATCCAGGTCACCGTCGTTGTCCCAGTCCGCAAAAGCCGGGTAAGCTCCCTCCCCCAGGTCAATCATCTGGTTCTGCAGAAAATCGCCTTGCACAAAATCAAACGCTGGCCTGTTTTCGGTGCCTTTGTTCTGATACACCCAAACCGACTGCTGAAAGTCCATGTTATGGGTTTCCTGAGACACTTGCGACGTCACCAGCAGGTCCGGCACGCCATCAAACGTAACGTCCTCGTAGTATGCGGCCGGGAACATGTTCAGCACGGCGGGCTTCGTTTCGGGGAAAAGCGGGTTTACATCCGTCATCAGGGCATCTGTTTCGTTGCCCTTGTTCTCCATCAGCACCAGGTTTGGGCAACTCACGCTACCCGATACCAGTTCCTTGTCGCCATCACCGTCCAGGTCCAGCAGCAGAAGCGAGGAGCCGGCGTGGCCGGAGTGCATGGGGCTGGCTACACTATGGCCCTCGTTACTACTGCACGCCTCCCCGAATTTGTAGTCATTACAGCCCTCGCACTCGGTTATGCCGCCCCACCAATCTGTCTGAAGCTTAAAAGTTAACGTGCCGCAGGCCTCCTCCTGCTCTGCCTGCATGTTGCGGTAAAGCTCCAGTTTTGTACCCTGCGAGAAGTTGGTCACAAGTATGTCCAGGTCTCCGTCGTTATCCGTGTCTGTTATCGCGGGCACATCGGCGCTGTTCATCTGTATGTTGGCGTTTCTGCTGCCATAATGGATGCCTTCCGTCACCAGCGCGAACGCAATATCCTCCTTTTGCTCGAACACCCGGATGCCGAGCAAGGAGCTGGTAAAGATGTCTTTCAGGCCATCGCAGTTATAGTCGCGCAGCAGCACCCAGTCGCTTAGGTCATCGGGAAACAAAGCCTCATACTCTGGCGCATACGCATACTTCCACTGCCCTGCCTCCTGCACCGCCAGCCAGGTAAACACTTTCTGCAGCTGCCTGTCAAAGGCAAACAAATCCTCCTGCCCGTCCTGGTTCAGGTCGATGGTGGAGAACTGCGGCGCGTTGAGCCCGCCGCTCCAGGGGCTCGCCAGTTGGCCGGCCGGCGTCGTGACAGGTATGCTTTGGCTGATGCGGAAGCGAAGCGGCTCCGGCTGCTGCGCCAGGGCAGTCGTGGCCCAGCAAAAGGCCATCAGAAGGGCAAAGGGTACTCTCATGCAGGTAGCTTCTTCTTAGTGGATGTATGGTTTGTGCTATTTTGGTGAACGGGAGGACCGCTACTGTCGTTTTTGTCTAATTGGATGTATATTGCCAACAGGCAAAGCCACGACTAGTTTAGCCGCTTGTTATTACAGGAAACACCAGAATCAAGCTAAAATTAAAGCATTTCATGCAGAATACGATCGAGTTTCTATACCAAAAATACCTGGAGTGCCGCCACGTCAGCACCGACTCCCGCGCCGCGCAGGACCAAAGTATGTTTTTCGCCCTGAACGGCCCCAACTTTAAAGGAGCAAAGTTTGCGCAGATGGCGCTGGAGAAAGGTGCCAAGTATGCCGTGGTGGATGACCCAAGTATGGCCTCGGATAATGTATTTGTAGTGGAGGATACGCTGCAAGCGCTGCAGGACCTGGCCCGCCACCATCGCCGGCAGCTAAGTATACCGGTGATCGGCATCACGGGCTCCAACGGCAAAACCACTACCAAAGAACTCATACATGCGGTGCTGAGCCAGAAGTTCAACACGCTTTACACGCAGGGCAACCTGAACAACCACATTGGGGTGCCGCTCACGCTGCTGCGCCTCACCCCGGAGCACGAGATGGCCATTATCGAGATGGGTGCCAACCACATCGGCGAGATTGCGCTGCTGTCTTCCATAGCGATGCCCACGCACGGCATGATCACGAACATCGGAAAAGCACATTTAGAGGGCTTCGGCAGTTTGGAGGGTGTGGCCCGCGGCAAGAGTGAGCTGTACGTGCACCTGCTGGAGCATGGCGGCACCGTGTTCATCAACACCGGCAACGAGCACCTGATGCGCATGAGCCGCCGCATCGAGAGCAAAGTAACTTACCCGGCACCAGGAGATTTTTATCATAGCGAACTGCTGGAGGCTTCGCCTTATGTGGTGTACAAGGATGAGGAAGGCAACGTGGTGCACACGCAGCTGGTGGGCAGCTACAACTACGAGAACATGGCTGCCGCAGTCTGCATCGGCAAGTACTTTGGCGTGCCGCTGCAGAGAGCCAACGAGGCCATCGCCAACTACAGTCCGGTCAACAACCGCTCGCAGGTGCTGCAGAAGGGCAGCAACACCATCATCCTGGACGCCTACAACGCCAACCCCACCTCCATGGCCGCCGCCGTGCGCAACTTCGGAAGTATGAACGCACCCAAAAAAGCGGTTATACTTGGCGATATGTTTGAGATGGGCGCAGAGAGCGAGGCTGAGCACCGCGCCTTGGGAGAAGTAGTAGCCCAGCAGCCGTTCGACACCGTTATACTTTGCGGTAAGGACATGCAATACGCCGCCGGGGTGAAGGACAGCTTTTTATACTTTGAGACGAAGCCGGAGCTGCAAACCTGGCTGCGCAAGAACCCGGTAGCCGATAGCTATGTGCTGATCAAAGGCTCGCGCGGCATGGGACTGGAGACGCTGGTGGAGGAGCTATAAACCAGTAAAGAAGGCGATTTAATTGATTTTGCCTGATTAGTGTCAATAAAGACTTGATAAGTTTAAAGCCTTGTAGAGACGCAACGTATTGCGTCTCTATTTTTTTGAGCCCAGATAAACAGAGCAGAGGGAGTTTACAGGATCTGCAAAAGGAAAAACGAACAGGCCTCAACAGAAGAGGCAGCAACTATAAAGCTGCTGCCTCTTCTTCGTAAATTAAAATCCTGTTAAATCAGTCGAATCCCCTTCATCACCGGTCTAGAAAGGTGAACTGAAATGCTCCAGCGTCGGCAGCACCTCATCCTTCGGCGATACCAGCGGCTCGGCTATGCCCCAATCTATACCTAAAGCAGGGTCGTTCCAAAGTATACCGCCTTCCGTTTCAGGCGCGTAAAAGTCGGTGCACTTGTAAAGGAAGGTGGTATCATCCTCCAGCGCCACAAAGCCATGCGCAAAGCCTTCCGGTATGTAAAATACATTGTGCTTTTCAGAGTCGAGTATGCAGGCAACGTGTTGGCCGTAAGTAGGCGAGTTCTGGCGTAAATCCACGGCTACGTCCAGTGCCTTGCCCGTGCTTACCCGCACCAGCTTTGCCTGCGCATGCGGCGGCTTCTGGAAGTGCAGCCCGCGCAGCACCCCTTTCTTCGACATCGACTGGTTATCCTGCACGAAGTTCGGTTTCAGGCCGAGCGGCTCAAACCACTTCATGCTGAACGTTTCCATAAAATACCCCCGGTCGTCGCGGAAGATGCGCGGCTGAAACTCTATTAGGCCCTCAATTCCGAAAAGTTTGTGATCCATCTTGTGTAATCTAATATGGCTAAAGTGGCGTTAATGGCCGGCAAGTTAGCCATTTTGCGGGCAGCATCAGAAATTTTAACGTAATTTGCATACGCTCTTTCAACCAAAGTATAAAACATGCAAGCAACTGTTGCGTTTCTGCACACGCACGTACTGGTCGTGGTGCTGTTCCTGCTCCTGTTTGGGGCAAAGGCGGTACTGCTCCTGCTTAACAAGCACAAGGCGCTGGCAAAAATGCGTAAACAAACACGTGTGCTGGACATCATCTTTGGCACGCTTATACTTGTTACCGGCGGCTACCTGCTCTTCCGTTACCAGGGAGATCTGCCCGCCTGGCTTATCACCAAAGTGGTACTGGTAGTAGCGGCCATCCCGCTGGGTATTGTAGGCATAAAACGCGAGAACAAAGCGCTAACGGTGCTCGCACTGCTGCTCTTCCTGTACCTGTACGGGGTAGCCGAAACGAAAAGCCTGAAGATGAAACCAACCGCTGCCAGCTCCACGACGGAGGCAACGGCCACACCCGAAACAGACTCCGCCGAAATGGGCGATGCCAGCCTGAGCGAGTCGAAGGAGGTGCAGCAGACCATAGTGGAGTCTATGAGCGAGGCGCAGCTGGCAAACGCGCAGGCAATCTATACCCAGCTTTGCCAGACCTGCCACGGCGCCGACGGCACCAAAGGGCTTGGCGGCGCCACTAACCTGCAGGCAAGCAACCTGAGCCAAAGCAAGCGGGTAAACGTAATCGCAGAGGGCTGGGGCCTGATGCCGGCCTTTGGCAGCCAGCTGACCGATGAAGAGGTGGAAGCTTTGGCCGCCTATACCATGACGCTTAAGAAATAATGAATGGCTAAAAAGAAATATTACGAAACCTCCAAACCACAGGAAACCGCCGTGCTGGTGGCGGTGCCAAGCTATCGCCAAACCGATGAGCAGACGGAGGAATACCTGGATGAGCTTGCTTTTCTGGCTGAAACGGCCGGGGCGCAGACGCTGAAACGCTTTGTGCAGAAACTGGATAAGCCCGATGTGCGCACGTTTGTGGGAAGCGGCAAGCTAGAGGAGATAAAGGCTTTTGTAAAGGAGCACGAGGTGGATATGGTGATTTTTGACGATGACCTGAGCCCCTCGCAGGTGCGCAACATTGAGCGCGAGATACAGGTGAAGATCGTGGACCGGAGCCTGCTTATACTTGACATCTTCGCCCTGCGCGCCAAAACCGCCCAGGCACACGCCCAGGTAGAGATGGCCCAGTACCAGTACCTGCTGCCGCGCCTCACCAACCTCTGGACGCACCTTTCCAAGCAAAAGGGTGGTATTGGCATGAAAGGCCCGGGTGAGACAGAGATTGAGACGGACCGCCGTATTGTGCGCGACAAAATATCCTTGCTGCGTGAGCGCCTGCGCAAGTTTGAGAAACAGAATTTTGAACAGCGCAAGGCGCGGGCGGGCATTGTGCGCGTGGCGCTAGTGGGGTATACCAACGTGGGCAAATCAACCCTGATGAACCTGCTGTCGAAGTCCGAGGTGTTTGCCGAGAACAAGCTGTTTGCCACCGTGGATGCCACCGTGCGCAAAGTCGTGCTGGATAACATACCTTTTCTGCTCTCCGATACAGTAGGGTTTATCCGCAAGCTGCCTACCAAGCTCATCGAGTCGTTTAAGTCTACCCTGGATGAGATACGCGAGGCCGACCTGCTGGTGCACGTCGTGGATGTATCGCACCCTTCGTTTGAGGACCATATTGGCGTGGTGAACCAAACGCTGAAAGACATCAACTCTGCCGACAAGCCGGTGCTGCTGGTGTTTAACAAGCTAGACCAATACCTGAAGAAGCGGGAGCAGGAACTGCAGGAGGAGCAGCAGGGCATGAACGAAGAAGGCGGCCACCACGTGCGCCCTTCCGTAGAGGACCTGAAGGCAACTTACATGGCCAAAGAACACGCGCCGGCTCTGTTTATCTCCGCCACCGATAAGCTTAATATTGAGGCGCTGCGCGAAGAGCTGCAGCGCCGTGTGGCCGAGATCCACTTCCAGCGCTACCCAAACAACGTGTAGCCAGGCTCACCCATTATTCTATTCGAAGCCCGCCCTGCCCCGCAGCGGCGGGCTTTTGCTTTGAGCGCTGCCATTGCCACTGCCATACTTAGCCAGACACACACAACCATTTAGCCATACTTTCAGTAAGTAGCAAAGCCACAACTGTGGCCTTGGGAGGCCCTTGCTGGCCCTGAGAAACAGAAAATGTATGAAAACGCTTTATATCCTTAGGCACGCCAAATCCAGTTGGAAGTTCGATGAGCTCAGCGACCACGACCGCCCCCTGAACAAGCGGGGACGCCACGACGCGCCGCTGATGGGGCACGAGCTGGCCTCGCGTGGCGTAAAGCCGCAGCTGATCATCTCCAGCCCGGCGGTACGGGCCATCAGCACAGCGACGCTGGTAGGCCGGGAGCTTGGCTACGACCCTGATGACATTGAGGTGAACACCGACGTATACGGCGCTGGCAAAAAAGACCTGCTACAGGTGGTGCAGGGCGCCCCGTCCGACATCGAGACCCTGATGCTGGTGGGCCACAACGAGGCTATTTCGGAGTTTGCCGATATGCTCTCGATGGAGCCTGTTGGCAGCCTGCCCACTGCAGGCGTGGTAGGGCTGGAGTTCGACTGCGAGAGCTGGTACGACATCTCGAAGGACAACTCCAGGCAACTGTTCCTCGACTTTCCCAAGAACCATAAATAATATTACCCTTGCCGCCCCTCCGGTGGCAGAAGAACGCAACCCATCATGGTAAAAGAGAAAGAAAAAGCCCTGAAGGCAACCGCAGCTACCCCTTACATTAACCGGGAGCTGAGTTGGCTGGCTTTTAACTATAGAGTACTGCAGGAGGCAAAAGACAAGAACGTGCCCCTGCTAGAGCGCATTAAGTTTATGGCAATATTCTCGTCTAACCTGGACGAGTACTTTAAAGTGCGCGTAGCCACCCTGAAGCGCCTGATCAAACTGAAGCCCAAAACCCGCAGCAAGCTGGACGAAGAGCCCCAGGAGACGCTGGGCCAGGTACTGCAGGAGGTGCACCGCCAGCAGGAGGAGTTCGGCCAGGTATACCGCGACGGCATCTTGCCGGCCCTGCGCGAGCACGACATCCACATGCTAACAGAGCACAACCTGAACCCCGAGCAGAAGGAATGGATCACAGACTATTTTAAGGAAACGCTGGAGCCGCTCCTGCTGCCCATCAACCTCGATGAGACGGAGACGCACCTGTTCCTGCGCGACCAAACCGTGTACCTGGGCGTGAAGATGTGGGAAGCGGCTGAGGCCGATGCCAAACCGGAGCGTTTCGCGATGCTGGAGATCCCGACAAAGAAGCACGGAGGACGCTTTATTAAGTTACCTACCGTAGACGAGCAGCGCTACGTCATGTTCATTGATGATGCCATCCGGTTCTGCCTGCCCCTGCTGTTCCCAAAGTATAAGTCCTTTGCCGCCCATGCTGTTAAGGTATCGCGGGATGCGGAGCTGGATATTGAGGAAGAGGTATCGGGTAGCTTGATGGCCAAGATACAGAAGAGCCTGAAAAAGCGCGAAACCGGCTATCCGGCCCGCCTGCTCTACGACCCCGAAACACCGCAGGACCTCCTGGACCGCATGATGGCGCATACTGGCATTACGGAGGAGGAACTGGTCGTGGGCAGCAAGTACCACAACTTCCGCGATTTTTTTGGTTTCCCGGACTTTAACCTGCCCGACCTGAAGTATAAGCCGCAGCCCACGCTCATACACCCCGAGCTGGAAAAAGAGCCAAGTATAATTGCGGCCATGCAAAAGAAGGACTACCTGGTGCACTACCCGTACCAGTCATTTAGCTATGTGCTGCGCCTGTTTGAGGAGGCTGCCAACGACCCCAAAGTTACGGCCATGAGCGCCACGCTTTACCGCGTAGCCGACAAATCGAAAATTGCCAAGGCACTGGTAAAGGCCGCCAAAAACGGAAAACTGGTAACCGTGGTGGTGGAGCTGAAGGCGCGCTTCGATGAGGAGTCGAACATATACTGGGCGGGCAAGCTGCAGAAGGCTGGCGCTAACGTCATCTTCGGCGTACCAGACCTGAAAGTGCACTCCAAGATAGGCCTCATCACCCGCAACGAGGAAGGGAAGCTGGTAAACTATGCCTACCTGAGCACCGGCAACTACAACGAGGCTACCTCCAAGATTTACGCCGACCACGCCCTCTTTACCTCAGACAAACGCCTGACAAAAGACGTGGAGCAGGTTTTCAACTTCTTTATAGACCGGCAAACCGACAAGAAATTTGAGCACCTGCTGGTAGCGCCCATCAACATGCGCCAAAGCTTTATAAAGTTTGTTGACCGAGAGATTAAAAACGCCCGCAAAGGCCTGCCCGCAAGTATGACCCTGAAGATGAATGCCCTGCAGGATACGCGCATGATCAAGAAGCTGTACCAGGCCAGCCAGGCTGGCGTAAAGGTGAAACTGCTGGTGCGCGGCATTTGCTGCCTGGCACCGGGCATAGAGGGAATAAGCGAGAACATTGAGGTACGCAGCATCGTGGACCGCTACCTGGAGCATGCACGGGTATACCTTTTCCATAACAACGGCGATGAGCAACTATACGTAGCTTCCGCTGACTGGATGACCCGTAACCTGGACCGACGCGTGGAAGTGGGTTTCCCGCTGTACCAGAAGGACCTGGTGGAGCAGGTACGGCACATTATAGACCTGCAGCTGCAGGACGACACCAAAACCCGCTCCGTAGACAACAGCTACGTGAAGCCAGCCGCCGCTACCAACGTGCGCGCGCAGTATGCCACCTATGATTACCTGCGCGAGCTGGTGCCACAGGACATGCCGCCTGCCTGCAAAGAGTAGAAACGGAGAAACACGCATCCACAAAAAAGCCCCGGCTATACTTCTAAGTATGGCCGGGGCTTTTTGCTGTAGCTGCCGCCGCTACTTTTGAGTGAACCTTCTGGGTGGCACCAGGAAAACCTCGACCCGGACGTAGCCACTGCCCGCCAGGTCATTTTTAATAAGATCATCCACAGAGCCTACCTCATCAAAAACACGGTGCCTGTAGTACTGCCGAAAACCGCCCTCCACGGCAAACCACAGAAAGTCGTAAATCTCGCGCTCCATGCGCGCCAAGCCTTTTATGTCGGTGCGGCGCAGCTCCAGGTCCACGAACTCCGATAGCGGGGCCTCATCCACATACATGTTGTAGCTGGCCCCCTCTAGCCGGTAGCCGGCATAAAAAAGCGTTTTTTCGTTGGCATTGTAGCGCAGCCGCAGGTTAGCCGGAAAAATAGACTCTACGCCCCATTTCGGGTTAAAGGTGCGGTTGTACAGGATACCGGGGTATACGCGCTGCCGGCCAAAAGTATAGCCCCACTGCAGGCCCACGCCAATGGCGTAGTCCGGCGACTTCTTCCAGCCATAGCCAAGGTCCACCGTGGTTTTCAGGTAATCGGAGATGTTGATGTCGTCGCGGGTGTAGTCTCCGTTCAGCTCGCCTTTTATCCGGACCAGGTAGAAGTTGCGCTCGTTGAGGGAGTGCAGGAAAGCCGCCTGCAAACCAATGCTTTTCAGGTTCTTGTCTTCCAGGTAGCGGTACAGCCCGTAAGAGTTTTTCGTCAGGCCATCAAAGTTAAACTCCTCCAGTTCATAGTCAAAGCCAACGATCAGTTTGCTTTGGGGCTTGTTTAGCACAGGCGCAAAGGCACGCACCTGAAATTTGTTATGACGCTTGATGTGCCCCGAGCCGTTGCCCACGCGCGGGTCATCAGACTCAGAGTCTATATCGAAATTGGGCAGGCGCTCATAGCTAACCACTACGCCCTGCGGCTTGCCCATGCCACGCACACCCGGCGCCGCGTATTCTTCAATTGCCTCTACATCAGGCCCCTGCGCCTGCGCAGGAAGTATAAACCCGCTGAAGGCAAGTATAAAGCACAGTAAAATATTCTTCTTCATAGTTTCTTGTCGTGTAAAAAATTCAGCAGCTGTTGCTCCAGCTTGCCCCTTTATACTTGTAAGCACCTGTTTGTGTTAAAAAAAGAAGCCGGAGGTGAGCATCCAGTAGCTTTGTTCGTGCCCATTGGTGTAGCTCAGCGACAGCACCGTGCGGTTCAGCAGGTCGAGCCACACGCCGCCGCCATACCCTACGTGCATGTTCCGGAAAAAGGCTCCCTCAGGCTCGCCGTCCATGTACACGCGCCCCACATCCATCAGGCCCAGCAATCCAAACCTGATAGGTGTAAAGTATACATTGTAGTCGATCAGGTGCAGCCGCGCCTCGCCGTTGGCATACACGCTGCTTCGGCCGGCAAAACGGGTGCGCCTAAAGCCGCGCAGGTTCTCGGTGCCGCCCAAGGTGCTGGCCTGGTAAAACCGGTAATCGCCGTAGTTGCGCGAGGCCCCTAAACGGCCTGCCCAGGTAAGCTTGAACGGGAAGTTAGGCGTGATGTAAAAGCGGAACTCCGAACTGATGTTTGTGAAGTGCAGCTTTTGGCCGCCCAGCTGATGGTTGTAGCTGATGGTATTGTACCAGCGCATGCCAATGCGGGGATTGGCTGCTGTGCTGCCGCCACCGATTACCTCCAGGTTGGCAAAGGCTTTTGCCCCCAGGTAGTGCAGCGGCTCAAACTGCTGCGTTAAAGCGTCATAAGTACCCTCTTGCAGCAGCCCCTGCTGCCCCTGGCTCAGGAGGAAATTCTCCCCCGAAGGCGTTTTTACCTCGAACCTGTCGTAGGTTGGACCCAAGCCAAATTCCACAAAGGCCACCGGCTCCCGCACCAGCGCCGCCCCTAGCGTTTGCCGCTCATAGTTTACGCTGTAAAAATCATCGCCTGCGCCGGCTGCCTCCTCGGTTTTGTTGCCTAGCCCGTAGAAGTTACGCCTGAACTCCGGCCCTTGCAGCTGCGCGTCCAGGGCCAGGTGCCAGTAGCCCAGCACTTGCCGGAAACTGCCGGCATACTTCAGGTCATACGCGTCGGTCCGGAAGGCATACTTGCCCTCCAGCAGGTGCTCGGCCGCATAAGGCTTCTTGCGGAATTTTTGCGTGCGCCACAGCACACCGATGCCAGGCACTGCCCCGTCGTCCACGTTATAGGCTGCTGAAAGGCGCGGCGCGATGTACGGCAGTTGGTAATTATCCCGGTCATAGAGGTTCACTTCCTCATCGGCCCTTGTTTTGTCTTTTGTTTCGCTGCCGAAGCTGAGGCGGTTGCCTTCTTCCGTGTCGTACACCACGGTATACTTTTTCAGGCCACGCACATGGGAACTGTCCGTGATCACGTCCTCATCGTCTCCGCCAATGATGCGCACCAGGATGCTCTTATCCACATCCCCCGACAGCACAAACTCGTCCAGGCCGCCCATGCCGTAAATGCGCACTTCCTTTGTCTGGTCAGTGTAAAAGGTGCGGTTAAAGATCTCCTCCCGCACCTCGCCCTCTTTGGAAGTTTTGTAGCCGATTACCTGCAGTTCCTGGTCGTTCAGGCGGTTTATCAGGAAGCGCTCATGCTTGTCGCTGCCCGTAATGTCCACGTACTTAGCCAGAAAGTCGTAGTACTGCGCCGCTACTTCCGGAAGTTTCTCGCGCCTTGCCTGCAGCTTTTCCGTTATCTCTGCCGCCGATAGTTTGCGTATGGACTCGGGCCACTGCTGCATTGCCTGCGCTATCACCTCGTCGGTCATACTTTGCCGGATGTCTTCGGCTATGCGCAGCCACTCTTCCCGGGTCACTTTTGATGTGAGCGTGCGGTCCAGCGTCAGGCTGCTCAGGTTAAGCCCCACCACATCCGGGAAATCATACCCGAAGTTCTGTATGTTGCGGATGCCCCACCTGCGCGTAACCAGCCACGGCAGCACGCCATCGGCTTTAAAAAAGGCCTGGTCGCGGTCCTCGGGCACCGGGGTGTATAGCTTGCCTTTGCCGGGCTTGTCCTCCTCCACCCAGCGCCACTGCCCCTCATGCCGGTCCCAGTCGCCGATGAGCATGTCGAAGAGGCGCGCCCGCACGTACTCCTGCTGGTCCACCTCGTTGTCGTTGTCCTGCTCCAGTTCCTCCAGCACCTTGTCGGTGCCCACCAGGTTTTTGGCATAGCCTAAGCTGGCTGTTTCCTCGTGGTTCTCATCGGCGTCTTCCTCCAGGTAAGCCAAGGTGTTACTAAACTCATCCTGGTACTGCCGCAGGTAAGGCGTGTTGGGGATGTAGACGAGTTTGGGGTTAGTGTGGTAAACGCCTGCGGCATCGGCCAGCGGCGGGATGATCAGGGCGCCGTATGGGTGCTGCGCCGATATCTGGTCCTGCAACAATGTGCGGGCAGCCGTTTCGCGCAGGTAGGGCGGCAACGACATGGTGGGGTCTTTATCCACGGTGCGCAGGCTATACTCCTTGGCCTCCGGCGTGCGCACCTTTAAGGCCGCTGTCTGCTTGCCGCCGCCTTTCTGGTAAGGCGTCAGGCCGCCTTCTTCCTGTTTCATGTCCAGCAGGGGCACCTCTATAGGCGTGCTCCACTCCCGGCGGTAGTGCTTGCCCAGCAGCGCCCGGTGCAGCCCGCTGGCCTCGTAGGCGGAGTTGGCGGCCAGGGTGATGGTGCTGTCGGCGTAGTTGGTGTCGTCGGATGGGCGTGCACGCTCTTTGCGGGGCTTTTTGGTATAAAGCAGCGTGCGGTAGGTTACTTTGCCCGTTTCGCCTTCTCCTTCCGGCACCCAGAACTCGGCCCACACTTCGCCGTTTTGGTGGTAAGTCGTCTTCACGAAGCCCTTTATCTTCTGGGCATAGTCGGCACCGCCGCCAGGCTTTACGTAGTCGGTTTTGCAGCCGGCCCCGCTGATGATGTGCGCCAGGTCATTATACTTAAAATACTGCAGCGCATGCTCATGGCCGGCGGCATACACCACGTTGTCATACTTGTTAAAGATATCGAGCAAGCCCTGGATATAGGCCTGATAGCGGGGGTGCGGCACGTCCTGCAGAATACCGCCATACTTGCGCGCGAACGGGTAGATGGAGCCGATAACCGGCAAAGGCAGGTAAGCCCAGTTGTACAGCATGGTTAGCGGAAAGAGATGATCCTTGAGCGTGAAGAAACCGCCGTGCTCGCCGCGGGTCATGAGCGGGTGGTGCCCCACCACCAAAATGTCGCTGCCGCTGTTTTTCTCGATGATGTCTTCCAGTTGCACCAGCATCTCTCCTTCTGTGGCGGCGCCGCAGTTGCTGTTGTCGCCGTAGGGCCGGTTAAAAGGGTGCAGCCACCACTCCGAGTCCAGGGCAATCATCACCAGGTCATCGCTCAGCCGCACCTCATAGGGGCCGGGGCAGCCGTCGCCGGGCACGTAAAAATCGCCGCCCACCACAATGTTCTCGTCGGTCAGGTACTCGTTCACGAAGCGCTGCTCCCGCATCACGAACTCCAGGCCGCCGCGCCCGCTGTGGTTCCAGTCGTGGTTGCCGGGGATCATGTACTTCTCGCCGGGGTAGCCCCTTAAAATATCCAGCTGTGCCGTCAGGCGGTCTTCCGATACTTCTCTGTCGTACCTGCCCTCCGGCGGCAGGCCGTTCATGTATACATTGTCACCCAGAAAGATCGTGGCGCTGCTTTCGCCGGTTTCCATCATCATCTTGCGCATCAGCTTCAGCGACGGCTCGCCATCCAGCATAGGCGCCCCCACGTCCCCGATCAGATACACCGTATAAAGCACATCGTTGCCGGGCTCAGGTTTACTCTGTTCCCAATTAAGGGCCTGGCTGCTGTAGTGCGGCTCTGTGGAGATACAAGCGGAGAGAAAGAGGCTTAACAGCACACACCACCCGTAGCGTTTTAGTGGCCGGTGTATACTCTGCATCGTTTTTATCATAGTGGTTTGTTGGCTAAGGGTGCCTCCTGACATAGCACGCCGCTGCGGATGCCAGCCTGCCGGCATTGCCGTGACATACAGGCTTTGCCAAAGGAAGGGTGATGCAGGGGCGCACAGCTGCTTAAACGGCACTGTGCCGCCTCATCCGTACACGGCGTTTGCCATGGGCGTGGCAGAACAGGAATTGATAAACGAGTTGGCTTGGCTTTTAGTTGTTACCTAGTATTATACTGCCAGACACCCCCGCTGTTACTCTTTTCACTAACAATTTGTTGTTTTTTGCCGTAACCGCAGATTACCAGATGCCTCACATTTGGCACGCCGCCGACAAAAGCCATACTTGTGTCGGCAAGCTACTTAACCGATTATGGAAGATCAGACACTTGTAAAGCAAGCCGGGGAGTATGTCTTCAGGCTGTATAAAGACAGACTCTCGAAGAAACTTGTTTACCACAACTATAAGCACACCTTTGAAACCGTGGCCGAAGCCCAGGACCTGGGCCAGCGGAGCCGCATCACGGAAGACCAGCTGCAGGACCTGGCCCTGGCCGCCTGGTTTCATGACACGGGCTATGTAAACACCTATGATGGGCACGAGGAGGAAAGCGTGCAGATCGCGACGGAGTGGCTGCAGGAAAAGCAGTACCCGCAGGAGCGCATCGAGCTGATTGCCGACACCATACGCGCCACCCAGCATGGCCGCGAGCCCGAGACCCTGCTGCAGGAGCTGCTGGTAGACGCCGACATGTCGAACATAGGCAAGGACACCTTTTTTGCCACCGCCGAGTTGCTGCGTGTGGAGTGGGAGATCTTCCGGGACAAGTTTTTTTCGGATAGCGAATGGGAGCAGTTCCAGATGGACTTCCTGCTTTCCACCACCTTCCATACCAACCAGGCGCAGCGCAAGTTTGCCTCGCAGCTCGGCCTGAACATACAGGAGCAGCGCAGCCGCCTGAGCAAAGAGCTGGAGAAGAAGAAAAAGGAGGAGAAAAAGCACAACAAGACGCTGGCGCAGCCCAAGCGGGGCATCGAAACCATGTTCCGCAACACCTACCGCACCCACCTTAACCTCAGCGCCATAGCCGACAACAAGGCCAACATGATGATCAGCCTCAACGCCATCATCATCTCGGTGATTATTACCTACCTGAGCGCCAAAACCTCCACCATCGGCATCGACTATACTACGCACCGCACATTCCTTATCCCGATCGGCACGCTGCTGCTCACCACGCTCGGCTCGGTGGTGTTTGCCATTATCTCGGCGCAGCCCGAGGTAACCAGCTTCACGTTTAAAAAGAAGCGCAACCAAAAGCTCGACACCCGGAAAGTGAACCTGCTCTTTTTCGGCAACTTCACCAACCTGCCCCTGGAGGAGTTCCAGAACGGTATGCACGACATCATGCGCGATAAGAAGTCGCTTTACAACAACATGATCACCGACATTTACTACCTGGGCGAGGTGCTTAGCCGCAAGTATAAAATCCTGCGCATTTCCTATACCATCTTTATGCTGGGGCTGGTGCTTACCGTACTTGGCTTTGTGTACGCCATCACCAGCGCCTGATTTATACTTGCCCCCGGTACCGACATCTGCCAAACACAGTTCGTAAAAAAATAACCCGTTTTATACTTAGATAGCGCCGTGATTTCATAAGTTAGTAGCAAAAAAGGCATCGATAAGACGCACGTTATCGCCATGGGTTCAAAAATTAATGACACGATGCTGGAGAAGATGGCCGCGTTCTCTCCTGACCTGATGTGTGCTATCGATGCAGCGGGCCGCTTTGTGCATGCCAGCAACGGCAGCGTGAGCACGTTGGGCTACACCAGCGAAGAGCTGACGGACCGCCACTACTCCGAGTTCACGTACCCAGATGACCTGGAGGCAACGGCCCTGCACATGGCGCAGCTTACAGGCGGCGGCGAGGCTGTTGCCTTCGAGAGCCGCATGGTGCATAAAGCGGGGCACCTGGTAACGCTGCGCTGGTCTGCCGTGTGGTCGGAGGGCGATGAGCTGGCGTTTTGCACCCTCCGCGACATCAGTGCCCATAAGCTGGATGAGCACCGGCTGGAGGTAAGCGAGCAGAAGTATAAATCCCTGTTCAACAACAACCCCGATGTTATTTTTCTGGAGGATGCCGACGGGCAGGTGCTGGAAGGCAACCTGAGCTTTTACAGGGCATTCGGACTTGCCCCAGAGGCCATTCTGCACCGGCAGCTGCAGCCTTACCTTCCCCCTGAGATGGGCAAAGTATGCGCGGCGGCCTTGCACCAGGCGCTGCAGGGCATCTCCAGCAGCTTTGAGCTGGTATTGTATACTTCCTCCCAAACCGAGCGGCGCGTGTATGATGCCGTGAAGCAGCCGGTCATGATCGGGGGCAAAGTGGCTTTTGTGCAGACCATTGCCAAGGACATCACCCCCATGGTGCGCTCCTACGAAACCATACAGCTGCAGGCAAACAAACTCAACACCATTTTCGAGAGCATCACCGACGCGTTTTTTACGCTGGACAGAGACTGGCGCTTTACCTACATCAACCACGAAGCAGAGCGGCTCCTGCACCTGGACAGAAAAGTACAGCTGGGCCAGAACATCTGGCACGTTTTTCCGGTGGAGATCTTCGGGGAGTTTCAGCGGCAGTACCAGTATGCGGCAGATACCGGCAAGGCAGTGCATTTTGAGGCATACAACCCGCACCTGCACAAGTGGGTGGAGGTAAAGGCGTTTCCTTCGGAAGAAGGCATTTCCGTATACTTCACAGACATCACCGAGAAGGTGGAAGCCCGAAAAGAACTGGAGAAGCTGTCGCTGGTGGCCAGCAAAACAACCAATGGCGTCCTCATCCTAAACAAGGACTTTAAGATTGAGTGGGTAAACGAGGGCTTTGTTAGCCTTACCGGCTACAGCCTGCAAGAAGCCGCCGGCCAAACCCCCTTCAGCTTGCTGCATAACCCCACCGCCGACCAAAGCTCTCTGCAGGCCGTTATGCACAAAATGCAGCAGGGCGAGCCGGTGTCGTTTGAGATCCTGCGGAGCAAGAAAAGCGGGGAAGACCTTTGGCTTTTGGTGCAGGTAAACCCGATCTTGGATGAAAGTGGCCAGGTGGACCGCTATGTTTTCATTCAGTCTGACATTACAGAGCGGGTAAAGTCGCAGGAGGAGATAAGCATGCTGTCGCTGGTGGCCAGCCGCACCACCAACTCTGTTATCATTATGAATGAGAAAGGGCAGATGGAATGGGTAAACGAGGCTTTCAGCCACCTCACGGGCTATACGCTAGACGAGGCGCTGGGCAACAAACCGTTCAGGCTTTTGCAAGGCCCCCACACAGATCAGGCTACCCTAAACCGGATTGTGGAGAAACTGGCAAGCCAGCAGCCCATTAAAGAGGAGATACTCGTATACCGCAAGTCTGGCGAAGAGCGGTGGTTCTCCATTGACGTGAGCCCTGTGCTGGACACTGACGGCACCGCGACCAGGTATGTTGGCATCCAGACGGACATTACTGACCTGAAAAGATCGGAGCAGGAGCTAAGCAAGCTGGCCCGCGACCTGTACCGGCAGAACAGCGACCTGCAGCAGTTCTCCTACATCGTGTCGCACAACCTGCGCTCGCCGGTGGCAAACATACTTGGCTTCACCAACATCCTGGCCTCCATCGGGAAAGACTCGCCTGTGTTTGATGCGTCGATAGACAAGTTGAAGGAAAGCGCACGCAAACTGGACGAAGTGCTGCGGGACATGAACACCATTTTGAGCATCCGCGACAGCAAAGGCAACCTGGAGCTTAGCCCGATTAGCCTGCGCGAGGTGATCGATCAGGCACAGGCCTCCCTGCACGAGCTGCTGCTGCAGAGTGCCGCAGAAGTTACCTGCGACTTTGGCGAAGATGTTGTGGTGGAGGCCAACAGGGCATACCTGTACAGCATATTCCATAACCTGCTTTCCAATGCCATTAAGTATAGGTCGGCGCTAAGGCCGCTGCAGGTAACCATCTCCTGCATCTACCACAATGCGCAGGGCACGCTCATCTCGTTTTCCGACAACGGCTCCGGCTTTGACATGGACCAGGCCAGGGAGCATGTGTTTAAGCTTTACAAGCGGTTCCACCGGAACAAGGAGGGCAGCGGCATTGGCTTATACCTGGTAAAGTGCCACCTGGAGGCGATGGACGGGCACATAGAAGTGAGTAGCGAAGTAGAGAAAGGCACCACATTCCTGATTTACCTGCCCGGCCCACGGCAGTAGCGGCAGGCCACACCTGCTTTCGCCAGCCAAATCTCTTTTTACAGAAACACCTGCCATTTTTCTTCCCATGACACCTGAAGCACAAGACCCTGAGTCGCAGCGGCTCGTGCAGCTGCACCGCTACTTAGGCATTCCAAGTATAGAAAAAGGCGGAGTCTACAGCCATGTGGTAGGCATGGCGGCGCATATCTTTAAAATGCCCATTGCTTTCCTGAACTTTGTGGCGAAGGAGGAGGTGCTGACCCAGGCTAGTATAGGTTTGCCCGGCCTCACGAAAGTAAGCCGGGAGAAAAGCCTCTGCTGTTTTGCCATACTTCGGGATGAGGTAACTGTTTTCAGGAATATACGGGAAGAGCCGTGCCTTTTTATGAGCCCCTTTGCCCACGGGGAGTTTGGCGTGGCCTTTTATGCGGCAGCTCCCCTTGTCTCGCCGGGCGGCCTTAGAGTGGGCGCTCTGGGCGTAGCCGATACCAAGATCCGGGACTTCTCGCGCCTCGATGAGCTAGCCTTGCAGAAACTGGCAGCATACGTTATACAGCAAATAGAAGCGCAAGCTGCCGCAACGCGTTAGCGGTGGCTGCATACGTTGCCGGGCTAGATAGGCTCACCGTCACTTTGGTAACTATCCTGTGGCGCAGCAGCTTTTACGATGGCCTCCAGCTGCTCCTGCGAGAAAGGCTTTTGCAGCATGCCAGCCACCAGGGGGCAGGTAGTGCTGTGGGTACGGTCCTGCTCCCATACCGACGAGGAAAGCACGTATAACCGGCAGCCTTGCGCCCGAAAAGCCGCGGTGTGCTTCTCCAGCTTTTGCAGCATCTCCCAACCACCCATAAAGGGCATGTTCAGGTCCAGCAACACCAGGTCGGGCAAATTGCCTGCCAGTACGTCCGCCTCCAGCTGCGCCAGCGCGTCGTGCGTGCTTTCAAAGCCCGATAACCCCGTTTCCGGGGTAGACAGCGTAAAAACCAGCTGCGTCAGGTACAGCGTTATCTGGTCGTCGTCAATGATGTATGCTTTCTTTAGCATTTGACTTAAATTTTATACTGAATGTAGTGCCGCAGCCGGGCTCCGAAACTACTTTTATACTTCCGTGCAGGGCGTCTAAGTATGTTTTTACGAGATACAGGCCCGCCCCGCGCCCTTTGTACCCCCTATGGAACTTCTTGTACAGCTTAAAGATGTGGTCTTTGGCCAGCTCCATGTCCATGCCGATGCCATTGTCCGTTACCGTCAGCTCCACCTTCTTCTTGGTCTTCACAGCCGAGAGCTTCAGGTGCAGCGGCTCCTGTGCTTTCCGGAACCTGATGGCGTTGGAGATCAGCTGCTTCAGCACCTCGAACAAGTATGCCTTGTTTGTCCGGAGCACGGCCTGGTTGCGCACCTCCAATTCAACGGTATGCCTGATTTTGGAGAGCTTGTGCTGCATGGCCGCGATCACTTCATCAAAAAGCTGCCGTAGGTCCACTTCCTCCAAGTCCAACGACATGCTCCCCTCCCGAACAGACAGCACCTGGTTCATGTCCCGGATCACATGATCAAGCTTAAAGGCCGACTCGCGCACCCGCAGCAGCGCCTCATCAAACATAATGGAGTTTTTGCCCACCAGCTGCAGAATATCGGTCAGGCCGATGAGGTTTGCCGCCGGTGCTCGCAGGTTATGCGACACCATGTAGCTGAACTGCTGCAGATCCCGGTTCTGCTGAAACAGGTCCTGCGCCAGGCGCATCAGGTCCTGCTCCCGCTGTTTACGCTCTGTTATATCGGTGCGGATGGCAATAAACTTTTCCACCTGCCCTGCTTTATTGTAAATTGGTGTAATCTCCAGGTAAAACCAAATTTTGCGCCCATCCTTGGCATAATTCAGAACCTCGCCTTTAAACGCCTGCCCGTTGCCAAGCTTCTTTTTAAGCTTTTTCAGGGTTTTAGCAGAGGTTTCTTCCCCGGCCAGCAGCTCCTGCGGCTCGCGGCCAAAGCAGTCGGCCAAGGTAAACCCCGTCAGGTCTTCAAAAGCCTCGTTCACCCACTCCATGCGGCAGGCGGCATCCATCACCATCACGCACGTGGTGGTTTTGCTGGCCACCAGCGCCAGCTTCTCCAGCCTGTCGCTTTCCCGCTTCCGCTCGGTTATGTCCTCAAAGTGCACCGACACGCCCTTGGCTAACGGGTATATCTGGAAACTCAGGACAGAATCGTCTCGCTTGCCCACCGTTTCCTCGAAGCTCACTGATAACCCGCTTTGCGCCACTTTATTGCACTCCTGGTAAAATTGGGTCTCCATACACTCCGGGAACAACTCCCAGATACAGCTGCCGATCAGTTCCTCTTTGCTTTTGCCCACATAGGAGGCGTAGTAGGAGTTAACGTAAGTATAGCTCCAATCTTTATCGAGGGAGTAAAAGGACTGCGGGATGCGCTCCATGATGTTGTTGAGCAGCTCAGCCTGCTCGGTTACCAGCAGGGTATACTTTTTCTGCAGCGTGATGTCTTTGGCGATGCCCTGCAGGCTTACCACCTGACTCTCGATCAGCACGGGAAACACGGTAATGCCCAGGGTGCCCACCTCGCCGCTTGGCCGCACCACCGACAGCTCCAGATACTCTGAGTTGCCGCCCATGGTGTTTATAAAAGCCTGCGTAGCCGTGGCCATGTTGTCTTTGTGCACAAACTTCTGGAAATGCGAGCCCAGAATCTCCTCGTCCGGGTACTGCAGCACCTGCGACACCGTTTTGTTGACGCGCACAAACACGCCCTCTGCGTTCAGCTCAAACACAGCGTCGGGGTGGTTGTAGAACAGCGACTCGTAGTGTGCCTGGCTCCTGTCTTTCAGCTTTTCCTCCATCACGTAGTCTGTCACGTCGCGCGAGTTAGTCACAAAGCCCTTTATCTGATCTACGTCCGTCTTGTTTGTGATAGAGGCCTCAATCCAGCGCCACTCCCCGCTTTTGGCCCTGAACCTGAACGGGGGCAACAGCGCGCTGGCTTTAGTCACGGCATCGGCCAGCGCCAGCGTGGTAAAGCCTATGTCTTCTGCATGCACGTACTCAAAGGCGCTCCGCCCCACCATCTCTTGCGGCTGGTAACCCAGAATGTTTAGCACCGAACCGCCCACAAAGCTATACCGCCCCTCTGCATCGATGATAGAGATCAGGTCTGTGCTGTTTTCCAGTAGGGCCAAAAAGAAATTGTTTTCACGCTCGTCATTCCAGGGCATAGTCCTACATTTTGAGTCTCCTTACCATCACTACAAAGTATACTTATTGCTTTTGACCTTGGGCACAGGCAGCCGGCACCCGGCTTTACGTTTGGGCTGCTTTATACTTTATGCCAAACAGCGCTGTAAAGAAACATCTCTAAAGCTTAGCTTATTTACCACTCTTAAAGATAGCAAGCAAATTAAATATGGCACCACAGCCAAATGCACTAATATTTCAAAGTATATACCTTAATTATACTTGCCACTTTCGGGGCATGCCATCTGCTGTAACAGATGGTGTTGCACTTAGCCTACTTTGCACAGGTGGGCCAGAAAGCTGAAAGTTAAGAACCGCCCTACAGAACAGGAACAGCGGCTGGTGGCCCATACTTATACTTGCATTGTGGGGTGTATTGTCGGGTAAGAACCGCAATGCCGGCGGCACCGGCACCAGGAAAAGCAGGGACGGAGGCATTTTTTTTACCGCTCCGAAAACAAAAGCCGCTTAACCGTGTAGTATAGCATCGTGTAAAGAAATTTACGTTTAGTGCCGTTTATTTAACATACCTTTGATACAGTATAAATTGCACAACATCGCCTAGCAATGGACTCATATAAGCTACTTGTAAACTTGCCAGACACAGTGGTTTTCCTTTCACCGGACCTGAAAGTACTGGAAGCCACAGACGATTACCTGAAAACAACCATGCAGACGCGGGAGGGGCTTATCGGGAAAGACTTCCTGGAAATGTTCCCGGACAACCCCACCGAACAGGAGTCTAAGAACATGCTGCTGCTGCGCGAGTCGCTGCTGCGGGCGATACAAACCAAGAAGCCGGACTACCTCCCTACCATTCGCTACGACATTCCTATTCCTGCCTCGCGGGGCGGCGGATTTGAGAAGCGCTACTGGGAGGCGGTGCACAAACCTGTTTTGGGCGACGACGGCAACGTGCTTTACGTAATCCAGAAAACCAGCGATGTAACGCAAAGGGAAGTTGCCAAGCGGGCTGCCGAACTAGAGGAGTCTAAGTATAAGTTTATGATGAACGCATTGCCGCAGCTGATTTATACTGCTGCCCCCGACGGCAAGGCCACCTTTTATAACCAGCGCTGGTACGACTACACGGGCACTTCCGCAGAAACCCTGGAGCAGCATAGCTGGCAGGAGTCAATTCATCTGGAGGACTTGCTAAGAGTGGAGCAGATAGTGGAGAAGGCAATGCAGGAGGGCACCGAGTTTCAGGCTGAGGTAAGGATCAAAGACAAAAACGGCCGTTACCGGTGGTTCCTGTCGCGCAGCATCCCAATGCGAGACAAGCACGGCAATATACTCCTGTGGATAGGCAGCGCGGTCGACATCGATGCCACACGCCAGCTGGTGCTGGAGTTGGAGCAGTCTCATGGGCAGATGGTGGAGCTCTCGGAGCAGGTGCAGCAGGCGTATGCCAAAGCCGAGGCGGAGCGCAAAGTGCTGGAGCGCCTCGTCATGAAAGCGCCTGTGTTCTTCTGCATCCTTCATGGCCCGGAGCACCGCTACCGGCTGCTTAACGAAAAGTACCAGCAGCTGATGCCCAACAAAGAATTAATAGGCAAAACTGTTGCAGAGGCCTTGCCAGAGGTAGCAGAGCAGGGCTTTGTAAAGGTGCTGGACGAGGTGTATACTACCGGTAAGGACTTTGTGGCAGAGGGCATTCCTGTGATGGTGGACCGCTATAACACGGGCAAGCCCGAGCAGATGCACCTCACCTTTATCTACCAGGCTATTTACGACGAGAACCAGAAAGTAACTGGCATCATGGTCTGCGGCTACGATTTAGCAGAGCGCAGCAGCACTAAAAACGAAGAATAAACTTTGCGTTTCTATACTACCACAGTAAAACCTGAACAAGCCGTATGGAGTTAGCCCGCCTGGATTTCCAACAACTCAGGGTAAAGCATATTTTCTGCAAGTCTAAAGTGCGGACTGTGCTTTACGGGGCAGGCGACGACAGCAGCTTTTTTCAGAGCCAGAACCCCGTGTCGCTGTGGTTTACTTCCGTCGGGCAAGTAAAGTATGGCAAGGAGCCGGAGATGCAGCACCTACACCGGCTGCACCGGGATTTCTCTGTGCTTTCCGATGAGTTGATAAAAAAATACAAAAGCGGCCAGATTGAACAGGCGCACGCCGGTTTGGCAGAGTTGGGAGAGATGTCTGATAAGTTCCTGAAAATAGTCTCCTCCCTAGAAATGCGCTATCAGTAAGCAATTTTATACTTTGTGATTTTCCCCTGCTCCATCGGTTACAAGCTGTAGTTGGAAGGGCGTCGCAGAAGTTGCCGGAAGTATAAAATCATAAAAAGCGGGTAAGACTGGCAGCAGGCATGCAGTTGTTTACGCTCATTTCTGTAGCTGTTTAACAGCCTTTGCGCAGGTTATCGGCAAAGGCATTCGGCAGCGCGCTATCCTCTATGGCACGGGCCGCTTTCTCGTAGTCATACTTAAACCGGATAAACTCTACCTGTATACTGTCCTTGTCCAGCACGGAGCTGCTCTCAACCAAGGTAAGCATCACATAGCCTCCGCGGTTATCGCCATCCTTAGGCTTGCCCACCGAGCCTATATTGACGGCGTGGCGAAAGCAGTCCTTCTCCCCCTCTCCTGATCTCAGTATCCGGTGGTACGGCTTGTGGGTATGCCCGAAGCACAGGATGTCGGCATTGGCGTTTTGCATCAGGCGCAGCAGGCTTTTCTCCTCGCGGTCTTCGAACAGGTACTCGTTTACCCTTCTGGGGCTGCCGTGCACAAGCAGCAGGTTCAGTTTGTGGCTGTTTAGCTGGTACTCTACCCTGATGTGGGCCGGGAGCGTTCGGAGGTAGCGGCGCTGCTCGGGCTTGATGGTTTCGTTGGTGAAGGAGATGGAGATAGCGCCGTTGGCCTTTTCTTCTTCCGTTTTGTAGGCACAACCGCAGTCGCTGCTTTCCCTGCCAACGCCAAAGTCATAGTTGCCGGCAATGGTGGGGATGTTGCGCCTCCTGATCTCGTCGATCACTTCATTCGGCCAGATGTTGTAGCCTACCAGGTCGCCGAGGCAGTAGATAAAGTCCGGCTTCCTGCTGTCTACATCCGCAAAGAAAGCCTCCAGCGCGGGCAGGTTGGCGTGGATGTCGCTGAAGAGCGCTATCTTACTCATTGCTTATCTTATATTTAGCAAGTATAGCGGCAGTTTAGCAGCAGCCACCGCCGGGAGTGCAGGCGTTACCTGTTGCCACTACTTTAAGCTGTTCCATCGGGATGCCGCACTTATCGGGGGCCAGGCAGTTGGTGGTTTTCGAAAGCAGCACAAAGCTCTTTCCGTTATAGCCAAGGCCATACTTGCCGATGGTATCCCCCTGGTACTCCACCTCAATTTCCAGGTCTTCCATATCCAGCGCTTTCTCGGACAGGCCAATGATGTGAAGCAGCTTCTGCGGCTTTAGCCTGTGCTCAAAGTCGTTGGCATCCCATAGCTGAAAGTTTGCCACCTTCTCGCTGCGCACCGTGCCGCCGCAGTCGATGAAGCGCTTGGCAACCACGCCTACCTCCGTTACATGGAAGTGCGCCGGCACCTTTGCCCCGTTCTCCAGTTCAAAATCCACCGCCTCCGCAGTTTGCAGTATTTGTTTTACTTCTGATAGTTTCATGATAAGTATGGTTAACTACAACAATGAATATACTTGTTAGCAACAGGTGGTATCCTGCTCTCTGACACCGGACAGCAAAGCAGAGAAATAGCGGTTCAGGTAGTCGAATGCCTTCTCATCCAGGCAATAGCAGATAGCGCTGCCCGCTACCGTGCCTTTGATGATGCCGGCCTTCTTTAGCTCCTTCAGGTGCTGCGACACAGTTGCCTGCGCCAGCGGCAGTTCAACCACTATATCGCCGCACACGCAGGATTTTGCCTTTAGCAGGTGCCCGATAATGGCAACTCTTGCCGGGTGGCCCAAAGCTTTCAGCAGGACGGCGACCTTGTTCTGCTCCGCCGTAAAATGCTCCGTTTTTGTTAATCCCATTGTCCCGATCTTTTCATCGTAATATTACGATGAATATTTCAAAACAGCAAGAGATAAATGCTCTTGGGGCAAAAGCTTAAAGTATGGGTTTGTAGAGGAAGGCCAATCATAGTATAAAATCCTTGTCAGTTAACTGCCTGGGCTGGCTGCGGAAGGCTAAGGAAATAGAGGATCACCAGCACCGTAACGGTTGCCGTGGTTAAGAAGGCCGCCGTAGCCCCAAACTGAAACCAGATAAGCCCCGTCAGCGAGCTTGCCAGCATGGTGCAGATGCTCTGGAAGCCGGCGTAGGTTCCGATCGCCGTTGCGGTGTCTTTCCTACTTGTGATGTTGGAAATCCATGCCTTGGAGATGCCCTCGGTGGCGGCGGCGTAGATACCGTAGAGCAGGAACAGGCCGTAAAACAAGTACAGGTTCGTGTTTACCGCCATCCCGAAGTATACGGCTGCAAACAAGCTTAGCCCAATGATGAAGATCGTCTTGAGCCCGACCTTATCTGCCACCACACCTACCGGGAAAGCAAACAGGGCATAGACAAGGTTATAGAAGATATAGACCCCGATCACCGTTGTGTCATCCAGCCCGGCCGCCTTTGCCTGCAGCAGCAGAAACACATCAGAACTGTTGAACAGCGTAAAGAGGAGCAGGCCGCCAACTACTTTTCTGTAAGCTGCGGGGCTTTCTTGCCAGTAATGCAGAAATGAGAAAAACGAGGTCGGCGCCTTGGTTGCTGGTGCAGGAGATCTCTTCTCTCTGAGCAGGAAGGTAGTGCCAACGGCCAGCAGCCCCGGCACAAACGCTATAAAGAAAAGCGCTTTGTAATGCTCCGGGTGATAGTGAAGGTATACCAACGCCAGGGCCGGGCCGATAACAGCCCCCAGGGTATCCATGGAGCGGTGAAACCCGAAGATCTTGCCCTTTGTTTGCGGCGTCGCCTCATCCGACAGGATAGCATCTCTGGCTCCTGTTCTAATGCCTTTCCCGAACCGGTCGATGGTTCTGGCAAGGAAAATCCAGAGGGGAAACACGAATATGGCCATCATCGGTTTTGACACGGCGCTGAAGGCATACCCCACCTGCACAAACGGCACCCGCCTGCCAGAGGCATCCGACATCTTTCCGAAATAGCCTTTGCTCAGTCCTGCAGTGGCTTCGGCAACACCCTCAAGTATACCAATAAGCACAACAGAGAAGCCTATGGACTTCAGGTAAATTGGCATGATGGGGTAGAGCATTTCGCTGGCTGTATCGGTAAACAAGCTTACCAGCGACAAAACCCACACTGTTTTGGAGATATGCTTCACTGTTGCTTTGATATCGGGTTAGCCTTAGATCTATTGATATATATGTAAACTTTGCGCCAACTGTTTTCCAATGTCCACTGTACCTGAGGCCAACTTTACTCGTAGTTCTGCCTTGTATGATGTTGCCAATGTCTTATATTTGTGCGCGTGGTAAAGTATGGCTTATTATGCCCTAACCTGCCATGCAAAGTATACATTCCGGTGTACAACATTTTTCAGGCTGTAGCAGTGGCTTCTGCCGCAGCTAAAGACCAAGGCCCTGTAGTTCAATGGATAGAATAGGAGTTTCCTAAACTCTAGATCCAGGTTCGATTCCTGGCAGGGCCACAAAACCGCTGACACTGCGCGCCAAGCCATACTATACACCGCTCTCCTGGCCGTAAAACATTGCTTTCCCAGATAAAATTTCCCAGCCATTTCCCTATCCATCCAGCCTGAACAAAGATTTATACTTCATGCAGGTTTCTCTGCACCTAGTATGCCCTCGCTTTGCTTGTGCTACAAACAGTTAAAAAACGCAACGCTCTAGCACCAAGCTACAAATGTTTTGCAGGTGTGTAACATTCTGCGCACGATTACATATATATACTACTATACTACATTTCTGGCGCACCATGCTATACACCCGATGCCTCACGTTTGCCGCCTTTTTATTCTGCGCCTGCTCCAGTAACAACGGGGAGCTGCAGGAACAGGAAAAGGCCACCGTTGCCAGCGAAACAGGGCAAGCAATGCCCCTTCCCGCCGATGTGCTTTATAGCACCAAGTCCCTGATCAACGGAAAGCTCTACAGCAAACCGGATTTTAAGGCCAGCCCCCTAGCCTATTTCGACACGTCACAAAGTATACAGGTGCTCGACACAACTCATACTTTATTTGCCAAAGCCCGCATCCGCCGGGATACGGTGCAGTATGTAGGCTACGTGCCTAAAACCATACTTCCGGAGCAAAAGAAATAACAGAAACTCCCATTAAACAAAAACGGCAGCCCTGCTGACCAGAGCTGCCGTTTGTTTGGCAAACACCAAGATTATTTTATCACCACACGCCGCACGGCGCTGTAATTATCTGCCTCCAGTTTTACGTAGTATAGCCCCTTGGCATAGCGATCCAGGTTAATCGTGCGGGTAAGCTTTGGCTCGCTGCGCCTTAACGTTTCGCGGTGAATCTCGTTACCAATTACGTTCAGGATCGTGAGTTCCACCTGCTCTGCCTCCAGGTTAGAAACAGATATGGTAAACACGCCATTGCTGGGGTTAGGATAAATAGAAATGCTTTCTTCCTGCTCCAGGCCAAGTGGGTTTTTCTCCACCTGCTGCGTTGCCTGCACCTGTGCAGGAGGTTTTGCCTGGGCCTGCACAAACAGCACAGTAAAACATGTAAAAACGGTAAGTAAAAGTTGCTTCATATTAAATATTCGCCGGAATGTGATCCGAATTATTACTGACAAAAGTCGTTCCATTTATAAAACGCTTGAGGCAGTTTTTTGTTCCTGTATTATACCCCTAAAAAAGGGGCTGTTCACCAAATTTGCGGCTTCCAAATTGAATTTATCTTAGTTTATACAGCACAGGCAGGTTAGATGAAAAAAGATGTTGTGGTGATTGGCGGGGGGCTGGCGGGCTTGGTAAGTGCATTAGGCCTGGCCCGGGCCGGCTTGCAGGTGGCAGTTGTCGAGAAGCGCGCATACCCCTTTCACCGGGTTTGTGGCGAGTATGTCTCCAATGAAGCTTTGCCTTACCTGCGCCGGGTAGGTGCCCAAATCAGTACCCTTAACCCGGCCCGCATCAACAACTTTATGCTCACCTCCCCCACCGGCGCCAGCCTGCACGCAAAACTGGACTTAGGCGGGTTTGGACTTAGCCGCTACACACTGGACAACTACCTGTACAAACTGGCAGAGGCTCAGGGCGTAACGTTTTTGCTGGGGCAAACGGTGCAACAAGTAAGTTTTGCTGATAACCGGTTTACAGCGCAGCTAAGCAGCGGCACAAGTATAAAAGCAGAGGTAGCCATCGGTGCGTTTGGCAAGCGCGCCAACCTCGACCGCCAGCTGCAGCGCAGTTTCTTTCAGGTGCGCTCGCCCTACATCGGTGTCAAGTACCACATCAGGCATGACTTTCCGCGCGACCTGATCGCCCTGCACAACTTTAAAAATGGCTATGCCGGCATTTCAGCCATCGAAGACGGCAAGCACTGCTTCTGCTACCTCACCACCCGCGACAACCTGAAAGCGCATGGCTCCATACCTGCTATGGAGCAGGCCATACTTTACCGCAACCCGCACCTGCGCCGCATCTTTTCCGAGGCCGAATTTCTTTACCCGCAGCCCGAGGTGATCAACGAGATTTCTTTTGCCACCAAAACCTGCCTGGAGAACCACATGCTGATGTGCGGCGACGCGGCCGGCATGATCACGCCGCTGTGCGGCAACGGCATGGCCATGGCCATACATGCTGCCAAAATCGCGACAGACCAGGTGCTGCTATACTTTGGCGGGAGCCGCACGCGGCAAGAGCTGGAGCAACAGTATACTTTAGCCTGGAAGAAGCAGTTTGCCGGCCGGTTGCGCCTGGGCCGCACGGTGCAGCAGCTGTTTGGCGGGCCGCTGCTGTCGGAGGCGGCGGTGGGGCTGCTGAAGGCGGTGCCGCCCGCGGTGCAGCTGATTATGCGGAGAACGCACGGTCGCCCTTTCTGACCCTGCTTAAATCTTATCAGCTGCTGCTTCCGTACTTAAGTGCATGTTTCGTTTTCCGTGTGCGGCATATCATCGGCATACTTTCTCCTGAAACATACTATACCGAAACATATCCCGATACATGAAAAGCTACATTTGCGCCATCGGCACGGCTAACCCTCCGCATGTTATACCGCAGATGCAGGTGGCGGATTTTATGGCTGCCGCCCTGCAGTTCGGCGAGCAGGATACCCGCAAGCTGAAGGCACTGTACCGTGTGTCGGGCATTGGGCAGCGCTACAGTGTGCTGGAAGACTACACCCGCCAGAACGGCCACTTCTCCTTTTACCCCAACACCCCTACCCTGGAGCCTTTCCCCACGGTGCAGCAGCGCATGGATGTGTACCGCCGCCATGCCGTGGACCTGTCGGAAAAAGCCATACGTGATTGCTTGGAGCAGGCAGGGCCGACGCAGCTAAGCGAGCTGACGCACCTGATTACGGTAAGCTGCACGGGCATGTATGCGCCGGGGCTGGACATTGAGCTGGTGGAGCGGCTGGACCTTTCGCCGTGCGTGCAGCGGACCTCGGTGAACTTTATGGGTTGCTATGCCGCCTTTAACGCCATCAAGATTGCCGACTCCATTTGCAGGGCAAACCCCGAGGCGAAGGTGATGCTGGTGTGCACTGAGATCTGCACCATCCATTTCCAGAAAAACCCGGAGCAGGACCACCTGGTGTCGAACGCGCTGTTTGGCGACGGCGCGGCGGCGGTGCTGATGCAGGGGCAGCCCTGCCAGCAGGTGAGCCTGGAGCTGCAGTCGTTTCACTGCGACCTGGCCCCGGCGGGCAAGCGCGACATGGCCTGGCACATCGGCGACACCGGCTTCGAGATGACGCTCTCCTCCTACGTGCCCGACCTCATTAAGAAAGGTATAAAACAGCTGACGGAGCGGCTGCTGCAGGGGCTGAAGACTACCATCTCCGAGATAAAGCTCTTTGCCATACACCCCGGCGGGCGCCGCATTCTGGAGGTGATAGAACAGGAACTGGGCATGACGCGCCACGACAACCGCTTTGCCTACCAGGTGCTGCGCGATTTCGGCAACATGTCGTCGGCCACGGTGCTGTTTGTGCTGAAGGAGCTGATGCAGACGCTCACGCCCCAAGAGAAGGACGAGCCAGTGCTAAGCTTCGCCTTCGGCCCCGGCCTTACCCTCGAATCGATGTTACTGAAGGTACACTATGCACATGCTGAGGCAGCGGTCTAACGAGCCGGAGCTGATGGATGACCTGACGCTGACAGGCGAGGAGCTGCGGCGGAACCTGGCGGAGCTGGAGGTGATCAACAACTGGCTGGGCGGGCATAAGGTGGTGCTGGATGCGCTGGACGAACTGGTGGCCAAGTATAAACCGCCCCGCCTGCGCATCGCCGACATTGGCTGCGGCGGCGGCGACACCCTGAAAAGCATTGCCCGCTGGGCGCGTAGCAAAAGTATAAATGTAGAGCTGGTGGGTGTGGATGCGAACGATTTTATGGTGCAGTACGCCCGCCGCCACTGCAGCGACTTCCCGGAAGTGCAGGTGCAGCAGCACGATGTGTTCTCAGAGGAATTCGCTTTGCAAAAGTATGATGTGGCAGTCTGCAGCCTCTTTTGCCACCACTTCACCGATGCACAGCTCGTGCACATGTTCCGGCAACTGCACCGGCAGGCAAGTATGGCCGTCATCATCAACGACCTGCACCGGCACTGGCTAGCCTACTACTCCATCAAGTATATTACAGCGGCCTTCTCCCGCTCATACCTCGTAAAGAACGATGCGCCGCTTTCGGTGTGGCGGGCCTTCCGGCGGCAGGAGCTCGAGGAGTTGGTGCGGCAGGCGGGCATAAAAAAGTATGAGCTGCGCTGGATGTGGGCGTTCCGGTGGCAGTTGCTGCTGCACAATGTATAAGTTAAACGCAAAATGCGATCTACAACTGTTATCAAAACTCTAACCCACCCCTAGCCCCTCCGAGGAGGGGAATAAGTTATTTTTGCAGAAATTCCCCTCCCTGGAGGGGCAGGGGTGGGTTAATCGAAAAATGTTTTAAGTATAAAGGAGGGCTACGGCTAAAAAGAAGAACCAATTATGCGCAAACAAACCATCAACTTCTGGATACTTTTTGCGGTCTCCGTTATTCTCTCGGCTATCGCCATTTCCCTCTTCTTCAAGGCGCTGAAGATAATCCTTATGGTCATCCTCACACTGGCCCTTGCCCCGATCGTCTACCTCATCCTCCGCCTCATCTTTCCGACTAAAAGGCACGACGAGGACAAGCTGCGGGAGCGGGATTAAGGCCGGTGATTTTATGGATTAGAGGGATTATATCAATATCGATTGAGTAATGCGCATGGGTTTGCCCCACAGTTTACCAACAGCCTAGAACCCACCCCTAAGAGCTGCGCTCGCTAGCACAAAACTCTCGTCTTGGCTAGCCCAGAGGAGGGGAATCTGCCTATAGATTTGTAAAAGGTACTGCGCACGAACTAATTGACATGAGTATTAGTATGATTTTACCACCGCATGTATAACCTGCCTATGTACAGGTTTCACTCTCTAACTTTTTAACTTTCTAACTAGAAAAAGAGCTGCTGCGCCAGCCTAAACGTGTTGGCGTGCGCCTCCACAATGTGCGCGATTTTTTGGGAGTAGCCGCCGCCCATACTTACCGTCACCGGCAGGTTGTTTTTCCGGCACAACTCCAGCACCGCGCGGTCGCGGGCTTTGCAGCCGTCTATGCTCATGCCCAGTTTGCCCAGCTTATCCGTCGCCAGCACATCCACCCCCGACTGGAAAAAAACGAACTCCGGCTGCACCTCATCGATCAGGCGCGGCAGGTAGTCGTTCAGCAGCTTCAGGTATGTTTTGTCATCCGTCCCCGCCTCCAGCGGCACATCCAGGTCCGATTTCTCTTTATGGAAAGGATAGTTGTGGCCGCAGTGCATGCTGAAGGTGAACACGCGCGGCTCATTTTCAAAGATCTGCGCCGTGCCGTTCCCTTGGTGCACGTCCAGGTCTACCACCAGCACCTTGTTTATACTTTTATACTTGAGGAGGTGATTGGCGGCAATGGCGATGTCGTTGAGCAGGCAGAAGCCCTCGCCACGGTCGGTGAAGGCGTGGTGGGTGCCGCCGGCAATGTTCATCCCCACGCCATACTCCAGCGCAAACAAACTGGCCTGCACCGTGCCGTTCATAATCACTACCTCGCGCTGCACCAGCTGCTCCGACAGCGGGAAACCCGTCTTCCGGATCTCAGAAGCCGTGAGCTGCAGGTTGCTGAGGCGCTGCCAGTATTCTGTGTCGTGGGTATCTAGTATAAACTGCTCGGCCAGCGGCTCGGGGGCAAACAGGTTTTCTTGGGCAATGGTGCCTTCGTACAGCAGCTGCTCGGGCAGCAAATCATACTTGGCCATCGGGAAACGGTGGCCTTCGGGCAGGCTGTGGGCAAAAATTTCGGACCAGGCAATCTTCAGCATAGCACAAAACTAACAAAATAACGCAGGCCTTGGTTTGCGAAAACAACAAAAAACAATTAGTGCTCTACTGCCACACCTCCACCAGATTAGTGCAATTTAGCCGATCTTTAAAGGCCTTGGTGGATAACTTGCGAAACTAATTATGAGCGTTGGCTGGAGCTAAGTTTCACAGCATTTTTAAGCGCATAAATGTGGATAACTTTGTTGATTACCCTTGTTTATCCACCAAGCATTGTGAATTCCTATGGAAAAGCAACTTCATTTTCTGATATTTTAGTTAAAAAATAAAATAGTGTGGAATTTATCCACAGGTGCCATACATGTTGCTACATGCACATCTCTTGTTAATATTAATTTTCATATTATCGGAATATCACAATTAAAGACCCTGTTCTTTTCTCCTACTATGCGTCTTCTCTAGTAGCCCAACAGGCACTGAACCGCCGTAATTAGCCTCATCAGGAACTACTGCTACAACCTGAGCGCAGAAATAAAGTATAAATCATATATAAACAGCGCTCCGGCGTCAGCGGAGGCTCAGAAAGAACTAGAAACTATGAAAAAAGCATGTTTACTTGTGCTGCTGGCACTTTGGTCGGCTACCGTGTTTGCCCAGAATACCGATGTGCCCAGCAACATTATGCAGAACCACAACCTGCTTAGCCGCTCGCCCAACTCAGGCATAGGCATAAAAGGAGGCGTAAACTTTGCCAGCATCCATGGCGGCGACAAAGACAAATTTGGGGAGTCCAACAGCCATACTTCTTTCCATGCGGGTATTTTTGCGCAGTTTGGCTTCGGCAGCTTCTTTTCGCTGCAGCCGGAGCTGCTTTACTCGCGCAAAGGCTATGAGCGCCAGGATTCGGTTTTCAGGATGGATTACCTGGAGGTGCCTGTGCTGGCGGTCTTTAACATTTCCGACAATTTTAGCGTGCACATGGGGCCGCAGGTGGGGGTGATGGTATCGGCTAAGGTAGAGGACGAGGAAGTAGACCTGGAGCCCTACAACACCTTTGATTACGGCCTGGCCGCCGGGCTGGAAGGCCAACTGGACCGCTTCCGGGTTGGCGCCCGCTATGCCCACGGCTTTGCCGACCTGCGCAAAGAGGACAGCGACGGCAACAGCCTTGACGAGGACATTAAGAACGGCGTGATACAGGTATACGTCGGCATCTCCTTCTAAAAAAAGCAAAGCTGCCGCCGCACACGCTAAAGCATACCTGGTATCGTTTTAGCTTCCAGATAACGTACATACTGCCATATAATCCTGAATTTATGCGTAAAACGCGCCGATACCTGACCTTACTGCTGGCTTTGCCGCTCCTGATGCTTTGCGCCTGCGACACCACTGTGCAGACCGACGAGGCAGAGATTGGCGAGGCTGTAGTGAAGAAAACCACCCTTACCCCCACCGACACCTTTGCCCTGGACACCGCCCAGAGCAAGGTAACCTGGATCGGCGCCAAAATGACCGGCCGCCACAACGGTTTGATCGACATCCAGACAGGGGAGCTTTACATGACGGATAGCCTGATTACCGGGGGCAAGGTGGTGCTTAGCATGACCACCGTGCGCTCCGCCGACAAAACCATAGACGAAGCCAGCAACAAGAAACTCACAAACCACCTGCGCTCCGACGATTTTTTTGACACAGAGCGCTACCCTACCGCCGTGTTCGAGCTGACCGGAATCGCCCCTTACGACAGCTCCGAGGCCGGCACCAGCGATGCGGTGGTGTACAGCGAACTGCGCGTGCAGCATCCCTCGCACCGCATTACCGGCAACCTCACCATCCGCAACCAGACTAAAAGCGTGGCTTTTCCGGCACGGGTAACGCTGGAAGACAGCCTGCTGCGCGCCAAGGCCAACTTCAACATCGACCGCACGCAGTGGGGCCTTGTTTACCGCTCCGACAAATCGCTAGGCGACCAGACCATCCGCAACGAGGTGAACATTGGGTTGGACCTGGTGGCCAAGCCCAAGCAGCCCTGATCGGACATTAGCAGCGGCACAAACTACACCCTGTGTATGCTAAAGCCTGTTTTTGTGCGTTCCTACTCATAAACCACCGTTTACTTATGAGAAAAGTTTTATACCTGCTCCCTCTTCTGCTGCTTTTTTGCCTGACGGCCAGTGCCCAAAGCCTGCCCCAGCTAAACCAGTCGCAAACAGGCACCTTAAAGGCAGGTATGCTCGTTTTGGGCGGATGGGCCATTCTCAACATCCTGTTCAGTAGCTTTAAGCTTACCAGAACCAGCCGCAGCCGCCGGTATTTTCATCAGATGAACGTGTACTGGAACATCGTAAACCTGCTGATTGCCAGCTACGCCCTCTACGCTATACTCTCCCGGCCCAGCGCCGGCCTGCCGCTACCTGACAGCCTGCAACTGCACACACTGTACAAAAGCCTGCTCTACCTGAACGTGGGGTTGGATGTGGCTTACCTCCTGCTGGGCCTCTACCTGAAGGAGCGCGCGCGCTGGGCTACCGGCAACGAACAGCTGCAGGGCTGGAGCCAATCGGTGCTGCTGCAGGGCGCCTTCCTGTTTGTGCTGGACCTGGTGCTGGTAGTGCTGTTGGAGGGCTACACAGAGCCATTTTTCAGGCTGGTGCAGCAGTAACCTGGAAAAAAATATACGCCTCGACCGGTTATACTTTACAGCTGCCCTGCCTACGCCAAAGTATAAAAACAAAGCGAGCCGCACCTTAAGTATAAAGTGCGGCTCGCGGCAAAGTATAAAGTATAAACCGGCTTAGCGGTTATGCTTTCCTTCGGCAAATTCTTCCACCATTTTCTTGTTGAAAGCCGGGATGTCGTCCGGGTTGCGGCTCGTTACGAGGCCTTGGTCCACTACCACCTCCTGGTCTACCCATTCGGCGCCGGCGTTCTTCAGGTCGGTCTGCAAGGTATGGTAGCTGGTCATTTTCTTACCTTTTACCTTACCCGTCTCGATCAGCGTCCAGGGGCCGTGACAGATGGCCGCTACCGGCTTGCCGCTCTCCATGAACTTGTTCACAAAACTAACAGCCTCCTTGTTGGCGCGCAGGTTGTCCGGGTTCATCACGCCGCCCGGCAGCAGCAAACCGTTGTAGTCGTCGGCTTTTACCTCGTTCAGCTTTTTGTCTACCTTAAACTTGTCGCCCCAGTCGGTGTGGTTCCAGGCCTTTATCTCGTTGTTTTTGTTTGGTGAGATGATATGCGCCTCGGCGCCCGCGTCTTTCAGGGCCTGCAGCGGCTTTGTCAGCTCCACCTGCTCAAATCCTTCCTCTACCAGTATCGCTATCTTCTTTCCTTCTAATTTATTCGCCATTGTTAAGTTTGTCTTTTGTGGTTAAACATTTCTTAAGTAGATAACGGTTAAAAGCGCCTTTTGTTAACGCCCCGGTGCCGCAACGCTCCCTCCTGTTATAATAGCTTCCGCTAATATTTTCTAAAATTATCTTGTGGGTTTGATGTTGGCACCTTAAGTTTGTACCACTATTTATAATAAGTCTAAATAAATATAGCGTTTGCTAAGCTAAAAGAATATTGGCTGGGGAGCGCTGCTAACAAACCTGTTACATGCTGAAAAACTATACTTTACTCGCGTTACTTCTCACCCTGTGCCAGCTGGCATGGGCGCAAAGATCAAACACCATACAAGGCCGCGTGCTGAGCGCAGACGGGGCGGCAGTTTCTGGAGCCAGCGTAGTGCTGGAGCACACCCGCTACGGCACCACCACAAACGATGAGGGCTATTTTGAGATCAGCCATGTGCCAGACGGCACCTACCGGGTGCGCGCCATGCTGCTGGGTTTCGAGGGTAACGCACAGAGTGTAACGCTTGCCCAGGGCCAGGCAAAATCCGTGACGCTAACGCTATCGCCTAATGCCCGGCAGGTATCGGAGGTGGAGGTGTTTGGCGTGCGCGACAAGCAGCCGGAAAAACTGGACGCTATTACCCGCCTGCCGCTAAAGCCAAGCGAGCAGATCCAGAGCATTTCCGTGATCTCCGAGAAACTGATTGAGCAACAGGGGGCGCTAACGGTGGTAGAGGGCGTGCGCAACGTGCCGGGGGTTTATACTTATGCTACCTATGGCGGCGTGAGGGAGAGCATTTCTTCGCGCGGTTTCCGGGGCATCCCGACGCTGAAGAACGGGGTGCGCGTGATGACCGACTTCCGTGGCCAGGGCTTCTCTACGGATATGCAGGGCGTGGAGAGCGTGCAGGTGCTAAAGGGCGCCAGCTCCGTTACCATGGGCGCCTCTACCGATCTGGGCGGCCCGGGCGGCATCGTGAACATCGTTACTAAAACACCGAAGTTCGAGAACACCGGCAGCCTGTCGCTGCGTGCCGGCAGCTGGGGGCTCATCAGACCGACCTTTGACGTGCAGCGGGTGCTGGACAAGGACAATAAAGTGGCCGTGCGCCTGAACGGGGCCTATGAGAACGGCGGCAAGTTCCGCGACCACATGAGCAACGAGTCGTTCTACATCAACCCAAGCCTGGAGTGGCGGCCAAACAACCGCAGCACCTTAACCCTGGAGATGGACTACTTTGACGAGGCGCAGAACATAGACCCGGGCACCGTAAACCTGTCGGCGGACAACTCCGAGAACCGCATTTATGACCTGCCGCGGGAGCGCTACTTCGGCTTTGAGTCTGATAAAACCGATGTGCAGCACAGCACCTATACTGCCCGTTACAACTATAACCTGAGCAGCAATTTATACTTGCGCGCCGCCTTCTTCAACTCCAATTACAACGCCGATGCCATTAAAACCGGGCTTTCGGCGCTGAAGACAGACGAGGCGAACAACATTAACGTGGACCAGGCCAACTGGTACCGCCGCTCCATTGCCCACAACTCAACCCGCGAGGATAACAGCACCGTGCTGCAGCTGGATTTGGTGGGCCGCAAACTGGAGACCGGCAAGACCAACCATACTTTCCAGGTGGGCGTGGACTACCGTTACATCGACCTGTTCCAGCCAACCTACAACTCCATCGCAATTGACCAGATCAACGTGTTCGACCCGGCTACCATCAGCCATACCTTGCCGGAGAACCTGCCGGCCTTTGAGCGCACCGGCGGCACGCAGTCGTACGACTACCGCTTTGGCGCCACGCTGCAGGATGTGATCCAGCTGACGGATTGGGCCAGGGTATACGGCGGCGTGCGCTACAGCACCAACAAAACCAGGAGCAAAGGCGAAACCAGCGCCACCACCGAGTTCTGGAACCCGCTGGCCGGGGTGATGTTTACGGTAACCGACGGGCTGAACATCTTCGGCTCCTACACCAACAGCACCAACCCGCGCTCTGCCGCCGTGGTAGACGCAAACGGCGACCCGCTTGGTGCCGAGCGCATTGACCAGCTGGAGGCAGGCATCAAGTCGGAGTGGCTGAACGACCGCCTGCGCTTCAACCTGACGCTCTACAAAATCAACAACAAAAACATGAACCTGAAGGCCTTTACCGTGGATGAGAACGGCACGGTGCTGGAAACCGGCTACTACATAAAAGGCGGCAACGACGAGCGCAAAGGCGTGGAAGTGGAGCTGACGGGGCGTGTGCTGGAGAACCTGGAGATCGTGACTGGCTATGCTTACATTGATGCGCAGTATAAAGAGCATACCACCTTTGTGCCGGGCTCTGCGCCGAACAACACGCCCAAGCATACCTTTAACGCCTACGCCAACTACACCTTCCGCAACGGGCTGTTGCAGGGCCTGAGCCTGGGCACCGGCGCCTATTACCTGGGCAAGCGCCCTTACAACGACTGGACTGTGGAGGGTGTGCAGTACCACGACATCGAGCCGAATACCGCGCCGTGGTACAACAAAGCTTACACCCTAGTGAATGCCCAGATCGGCTACGAGTTTAAGAAGCACTGGGGCGTGCGGGCGCTGTTCAACAACGTGTTCGACGAGGTAGGGTATGACGCCTACCGCTCCAACTTCATCGACAGAATACAGCCGCGCAACTTCTCCGGTATCGTCACTTACAAATTTTAAATAGCAAGCTAAAGCCGCCGATGTCTGCTGTCGGCGGCTTTGCCTTATACCTACACCTACACAACCCCTGCACCATGAAAAAGTATACTTTGCGACAACTGTTTAACGATGTGCACCTGTGGCTGGGCATTGCCAGCGGCCTGGTGCTGTTTGTGGTTTGCCTTACGGGCACTATTTATACTTTCCGGGAGGAGGTAGAGCAGCTGATGGCTCCGGAGAAGTATACAGTAGCAGTGCCGACTGATGCGCAGCCTATCGCCACCAACACACTTATAAAGCAACTGGAGCAGGAGCTGCAGGGCAAGGTTGTCAGCATAAGTATACCTGCGGATAAAGCCAGCACCTACAGCATCGGCGTTGCTCCGGCGGCTGAAGCAGTTGGCAGGAAAGCTGCGGGAGGCAAAGGCGGCGGCAGACCGGCCACCTACTTTGTAAACCCTTATACCGGCCAGGTAGTGGGCACCCCGGAAAGCGCCACTTCTGAGTTTTTCGGCACTGTGATGCGCCTGCACCGCTGGCTGCTGATAGAAGGCAATGTGGGCAAGATCATCGTGGGGGCCTCTACCATCATCTTTACGCTTCTGGTACTGACGGGCCTGGTGCTGTGGTTCCCCGTGAAGCGCAAGAACTGGAAGCAGGGCTTCAGGATAAAAACCAACGCCAGATGGAAGCGCGTGAACCACGACCTGCACAACACACTGGGCTTCTACTCTTCCGTTCTGTTGCTGATCATGGCGCTTACCGGCCTTTGCTGGTCGTTTGGGTGGTACCGCGACGGGCTGGGCAGCGTAATGGGTGCCGAGGTGTTTAAGGGCCGCAAAGAAAAACCGATGACCATTGCCGCCACAGCAACCACAGCCACTCCGGAAGAATACCTTGCCCAGGCCAACCAACTGCTGCCCTACCCCGGCGACCTGCGCCTCTCGCTGCCCACCGACGATACCACCGCCGTGGTAGCACAGAAAAGCAAGACCGGCTTCTTTGCCCTGGCCGCCTCCGACAAAGTACAACTGAACAAGCACAGCGCCGAGCCGCTGAAAGTAGAGAAATTCGCTGACAAGCCCCTGAACGAGCAGATCGTGTCGCTGATAAAGCCGCTGCATGTGGGCAACGTTTACGGCACTTTTTCCAAGATCTTATACTTTATCGCCTGCCTGGTGGCTACCAGCCTGCCCATTACTGGCACGCTCATCTGGGTTAACAAACTCCGCAAAAAGAGCAAGCCAAAAAAGCCGACCAAGTATGGCGCTGCCCCGGTGGCAGGTTAAGTATGAATTTAGTGAAGTTAGGATAGATGAGTTACAGTCCCTGCCACAGTTCCTGGCGGGGGCTTTTGCATATAGCCGCAGGCTATGCGGATATGAACGTTTATAAACGAATAAAACCAAAGCCGGCCCTCGCCACCTCCCTTTCAGCGGCCAGGCAAAGAGCTTCTAAAGCTTGTAAAAGTGCTGCAAAGCCCTTATTGCCTATACTTTATCAAGATAAAACAAAGCTTTGCCGCTCTTGTACTTTTATACTATATTGTATATGCCTTTTGCGAGATGTGCTAAACCACCTCCGCACATAGGGCAGATAAACGGAATAGGGTTCCGTTTAGCAGGTAGTTGAGTGTAAACTAAAGTATGAACAACTTTTGAAATCTATGAACAAACTTTTACTACCAGCCCTCTTTTTTGGTCTGTTAATATTAAGCTACTGTGCAGGCAGGAAGCATACTTCCCCCTTGGGAAGCTATAAAATGTTAGGCACTGTAAAGGGAGTGGCAGATGGTACTTGGATATACCTGAAAAACAATGAGGGAAGCAGCCTAACACCTTTGTTGGATTCAGCTCTTGTCAAAGAGGAGCGCTTTGAGTTTCGGGGCCAATTAAAAGATAAGGTACTGCAAACTATGGTTAGTTTCAAAGAGCCATTCTACGATGCCGATGGCACTTTCAAAGGTTATAAACTATCAGATGCGGCAATGCTCTGGCTTGAGAACAGTGATGTTAGGCTGGAAGGGGAAAAAGGAAGTCTGTTTAAGGCTAAGATAACAGGCTCAGCAACACAACAGGATTTTGAGAGAGTCCTTAAATCCTCTGGAGATGATAAGCTTCTGGGCTTCATTCGGCATAACCCAAACACGTCATACCTCGGCATTTATCTCTTGAACTTGAATAAAGAAAAGTTTGGGAAAGAAGTAGCAGCTGAGCTATTCAGTCTGATGACAGAAGACAAAAGAGAAACCAACTATGGAAGAGAGATTGATGACTATTTAGGTGCTAGAAATAGCAGAGGCGTAAATTAACCTTCTTCTTTGCAGGCCCTATAGAAAGTCAACACTCAACCCTGTTCAGCCTTAACCCTTGCTACGCTACGGGCTTCGGCTGCACGAACTACGTTGTATAAAATCTATAAATTATGAAGCATATCATCATTATTATATTTCTTTTGGCAAACTTAAATATTGGATTTTGTCAGGATAAAAATTTGAATCAAAAGCTAAATTTAGCAATAGAAGCATACGAAAAAGTATATGACTTTTCAGGTACAGTTAAAGTGGTAATAGACAATAATAATACCTTTGAAAAAAGCTATGGGTTTGCCAACAGAAGCTTCGAAATCAAGAATACACCAGATACAAGATTCTCGATAAATTCAATTTCAAAAACATTTACAGCTACGGCAATTTTAATTTTAGTCGAGGAGGGCAGGATTGATATAAATGCGCCAGTTACACGATATATCCCTAGTTTAAAAACAAGTTGGGCAGATAGTATTACAGTACATCATATATTGACCCATACTTCGGGTCTTCCGAGAGAATCTGGTATTCAATCACATGAAGAATTGACATTTAAGGAACAAGTCAAACTTGTTGAGAAACAAACGCTTCTTTTTACCCCTGGAGAACGATACGAATATTCCAACGCTGGTATTATTTTATTGGGTTCTATTATTGAAAATGTAAGCGGCATGAGCTACGAGACATTTATTACTAAAAATATTATACAACCGTTAAACTTGAGGAATACAGGCTATTATAGTGGCAGAAATGTTATTTCAAATCTGGCAGTACCATACCGAATAACTTCGGATGGATTAGAATTTACTCAAAGAAGTAAGCATTATGGAGATAATGCTGGGGGTGGACTGTACTCTAGCCCCTCAGATCTTTTTCAGTTTGTTAAAGGGTTGGAAGACCATATAATTCTAAGTAAAAAGTATGTAGACATGATGTTCCAATCTTATGTACAAAGTGGCGAAAATGAATTTGAAGGTTATGCATGGAGCATTAAATATTTTGGGAATGAAAAATTACATTTTGCAGCAGGTAGTGGTTATGGTACTAAGAGTGTAATTGTTAGAATGCCAGAATCCGGAGACTTCATAGGAATAACTTCAAATTGGGGAAACACCCCTATACTTCAATTATTACGTGATTTATATCTTACTATCAGAAATATAGATGTAAAACTACCATCTGAAGATGAACTAGCTAATCCAGATTCATATAAGAGTCAAATTGGAACTTATATTTTCGATAAAGAAGAACTCGCCAAACATCTTGGTATTAAACGCGATAAAATTCTGTTACAAGAAGTTAATGGTCACTTATTTTTAGATGATGAGTTATTAGCTGAAGAGGGTAATTTTTTGAAACTAACCTATACCAATGAGTTAAAAATTGAGTTTAATGGTGATAAAATGATTATAAATATGAATGGTAATATCATTAAAGGAAGTAAACTACATACAACTTTATATAAGCGATGATGTGGGGGTAAGTGCTAATTTTAAACTAACTTAATTTTAATAGCATACTGTCAAACCGAAAGGAAAGTGCTAATAATCCCGCACTAAGCTTATACTTGACCGTTGCATATCATAAACACAAATAAAAATATACCTATGAACAGACTTTTTCACAAAATCACTTTAGTCTTTTTTTTACTTGCGGTTGCCCTTCAGGCGAATGCACAAACGAATACCGCCTACTATGCAAGAATTAACGAGGCAGAAGTACTTGTTACTGATTCTCTTTTTGCAGAAGCGCTTGTAAAGTACAAACAGGCTTTTAGCCTTCAACCCGCAGCAACCGCCAACGCCTACTACAATGCTGCTGTCTGTGCAACATTGACTGGCAAAAACAAAGACGCCTTCACCTATTTGGGAAAACTCAAGTGCAAGGGTATAGCCTTGGATGAAATTCAAGAGCAGCAAGTGTTCATCTCCCTAATGGGCACAAAGGAATGGCAGAAGTTTTCCAAGCAGTACCAAAGATCGGCTAGCAACTGCACTGACAAAATCAACCAGAGCTACAGAGACACCCTCTTGGCCATGGTGGCCTCTGACCAACACTATTACAGGATAAGGGCTGAGCTAGCCTCCAATAAGACAGACTCTGCGCTGCTTGCCGCTTATGTTGACTCCATTGACTATATCACCAATCGAAACACGGACGCGTTCTTGAGACTGGTTGCCAGGAACGGCTTCCCTTCTGAGAATCTGGTGGGTGCCACGAAGCCAGATGGAGCTGTTTTCTATAACATCCTGCTGCGGCATGCAGTCCAGCGAGGAAGAAGAGATATACTGCCTGTTTTACTGACAGCTGTTCAGAATGGTGAATTATCCCCTCATATCTACGCCTACCACGCGGAATACTTTGAAAAAGCGAAATTTGGTTCCACGGTAGTGAGAGGAACAGCAAGCGGTACACAGGAGCTACCGTTTAGTCCTGAGGCAGAGGAAGCAAAAAACCAGGAGCGTGCGAGGCTGGGAATGGAATCTTTAGCTGACCTGAGGAAGAAGGCAAACTTTAGTAGCCGTGATAAGAGGTTCTACATCAATAAGCCAAATTCCACGGTGAGATTCTTTAAGTCCAGAGAAGAAATGCTTCAGTACAGGAGAGAGAATAGTCTGTAATCTACTTCAAGTTAAGAGGTAGAGATCATAAATATTGCGGCACAGGCTCCATACTCGGCTAAGTCTCACACACTCGCTGCACTAGCACGCAAGCTTAAGAACCATAGATGAAGATAACCTTAACTGAATACATTAAAAAAAGAAACGGAGTAGCCATAGGAAACTCAAGGTCGTTAAGGAATAACCTTTACCGCTCACTTGGATCTAAAAATTTTTCCACTTTTTGGAATCATTGGAATCCTATTTTCGGATTTTATTTAGGGAAATATATTTTCAAGCCGCTAAAAATATATTTTCCTGTCACAATTGCCTTTCTCTTAACTTTTATCTTTTGCGGGCTCATACACGATGCTGTCACTACTCTTGTCCGAGGAAAAACATCCTTTTTCTTTACAACCTGGTTTTTGTTTATGGGAGCAGCGGTCCTAATAACTAGATTGTTCCATCATAACTTTTCAAGGCAAAAATGGCTAGTACGAGCAGTTATTAATCTTACCATAATTGGTATCTGTTTATTACTCACCATATTTATTAAAAAACACTTCTGAGAAGGAGAAAAACCAGCGCACAACAATGGCTTTTTAAAGAACTATTTTCCTGCAGTTATTTCCATAAAAACAGCCGGTTCAACTGAAAATGCATCTTCCCAACATGCCGCTTTTAGTAGCCGAGACGTTATACGCCTTACCCTGAAAGACGGTATCGCAACAGGTAACATGGAGACAAGAAGTACAGGGCGGCAGTAAAGAAGTTTTTGTAGTTAGCCTCATGGCTTTTGGTATAGGCGGCGCGTACACTTACCCTAAAGAATGTAAAGCGGCATGACACCGACAGAAAAAGAAAAAATGATTGCCGGCGAAATGTATGACCCACTGGATAAGCAACTGGTAGAGGACAGGCTGCAAGCGCGGCTGCTCCTAAAAGCCCTGAACGATAGCCGGGAAGACGACACAGCGGAAAGAAGCCGCATCCTGAGAGAGCTCGTTCCTAACGCAGCGCCAGACCTGTGGCTGCAGCCGCCCTTTTACTGCGACTACGGCTATAACATGCACGTTGGCGAACGGGTGTTCTTTAACTTTAACTGCATTGTGCTGGATGTAGCGCCGGTAACGATCGGCAGCCGCACCATGTTTGGCCCAAACGTGCAAGTATACACCGCCACGCACCCGCTGAACCATGTGGAAAGAAGCTCGGGTCGCGAGTACGCAAAGCCTATCGTAATTGGCGAGGATGTATGGATAGGCGGTAGCGCCGTTATTTGCCCCGGCGTATCGATAGGAGACCGAAGCGTGATAGGTGCCGGCAGCGTGGTGACCAAAGACATTCCTGCAGATGTTTTTGCCGCCGGTAACCCTTGCCAAGTTATCCGCCAACTAGACCCCAGCCGCCAGTAGCGCCCCATAAGCCGGTAATTTTCCCAGCCGCTACCACAAAACTTGCAAAAGTATGGCTGATGCGCTACTTTTCTACCGCACTCGCTTAAAACCGGAAGGCAGCGCAAAGCATGGCTCCCGGTTTCATGCCTTTGCCAACATATTTCAACGGCGGTTAACCGTACGTACCAAAACACCTGAGCCAGGCACATGCAGTATCAGTTTAGAAAAGCCACGATTTCTGACATCCCTCACATATGGGCTATTTTGCAGGCAGCCATCGCCCGCAGAAAAGCAGACGGCAGCAACCAGTGGCAAGATGGCTACCCTAACCCGGAGGTGATACAGAAAGACATAGAAACGGATGCCGGCTACGTGCTAACCGCCAACGAGGACATAGCGGGCTACGTGGCCGTGCTGGTTAACGACGAGCCCGAGTATGACAACATCCGGGGCAAGTGGCTGACAAACGCAGACTTTGTGGTGTTTCACAGAGTGGCTATTTCAGAACAGTATTTGGGGCAGGGCCTGGCCAAAAAGCTTCTTCAGTTTATAGAGGAACTGGCGTCTAGTAAAGGTATACACAGCATTAAGGCAGACACGAACTTTGACAATGTGCCGATGCTGAAAATTTTTGAAAAGTCGGGTTATACGTACTGCGGCGAAGTATACTTTAGAGGAAGCCCCCGGAAAGCCTATGAAAAAGTGCTGTCCTCGATTGATGGCAGTAAGCCCTATTAAAAGGTGTTTCTGCAACGGCAACGGCAGTAGACCAGCCACTAAATCATGCTTAGCTACAAAGGCAGGCGCAAACTGCAGCGCCGTTTACAAGAGATCAACTTAAAATAACCATACCTATATATGTACTACATCCTTTTCTACAAAACCACGGAAGACTACCTCGAAAAACGCGGCGCATACCGCCCCGAGCACCTGGACATGATCAACAAGGCCCACGAAAAAGGCGAGCTGGTGATGGCCGGCGCCCTGGCAGAGCCAGCCGACGGCGCCGTGCTGATCTTTAAAGGCGACAGCCCGCAGGCAGCCGAGTCCTTTGCCCAAAACGACCCGTATGTAAAGAACGGCCTGATACGCGAGTGGCAGGTGCGCCAATGGACGGTAGTTGCCGGAGGCGAGTAAATCATCTATTTCAAACTCCGGGGCCAGCGTTTATACTTGTCCCGGAGCTTGGCTCTTAAACCTAAGCCTATAAAACTATGAAGCCCATCATCAAGCCACAGGAACTGGCGCCGCTCCTTCCGCAGGAAAACCTTATACTTATTGATGCCCGCTCCGGCCCCACCGCCCGCGACAAGTATAAAAACGAGCACCTGCAGGGCGCCCTCTTTGCCGATCTGGAAACAGACCTGGCAAGGCCAACGGATAACCCTGCAGTGGGTGGCAGGCACCCGCTGCCAAGCCCTGCGGAGTTTGCAGCATTTCTAGGGCAGCTAGGGATAACTCCTGAGAGCCGGGTGGTGGTGTACGATGATATGAGCGGGGCCAACGCCGCGGCCCGTTTCTGGTGGATGCTGCGTGCCCTGGGCCACCAAAACGTGCAGGTGCTGGATGGCGGGTATGAGGCAACCAAAGAGGCCGGCCTGCCGGTTAGCAGCCAAACAGAGCAGCCCCACCCGCAGCCGCCTTACCCGCAACACGGCTGGCAGCTGCCCATGGCTACCGTAGAAGAAGTAGAGCAGGCCGCCCAAAACCCCGACAACCTGGTGATAGACGTTCGCGCCGCCGCCCGTTTCCGCGGCGAGGTAGAGCCCATAGACCTGGTAGCCGGCCATATCCCGGGTGCGGTAAACATCCCCTATACTTCCAACCTCGACAGCAAAGGCTTTTACCTGCCGCAGGAGGAGCTGCGCACAAAGTATGAAAACGCCCTCGGTAACAGAAAGCCAGAGAAGGTGACGGTGCACTGCGGCTCCGGCGTTACCGCCTGCCACACGCTGCTGGCCATGGATTATGCCGGGCTGGAGATGCCCAAACTATACGTCGGCTCCTGGAGCGAGTGGTCGAGGAGCGGGCGCACGATTGGCACCGGAGAGGAGTAAAGTATAGCTGCGCTATTCTACCTTTTTTGTGTCGATGGGCAGTGGGGCCTCTGTGGGGGTAATGGCGCTGGCGGCCTTGCGTGAGGGGTTCAGGTGGCGGCGGTGCTTCATGCCCTCCAGCCGCGCCTCCACCTCATACTTGTTGTTGTAGTAGCCCACCCGCCACGACTCCTGCAGGTATAGCCACAGAAACCGAAAAAAGCCATGCTCCCGGAACTGCCGGATATGGCACAGCTCATGCGCCACCCAGCCCTCATCTTTCAGAAAGGCTTCCCGGCTCACGCCGCTCAGGTGAATCGTTTTGCCCAGCACCATCGCCACGTTGCTGCTCTTCAGCACCAGGCGGGCAATGCGGGCAAACAACGAGCGCTCCACAACTTTATATTCCATAGCTCTAGCTAAAATAGTACTGCCTATACCACCCTTATACTTGCCTGCAGTGCCACAATGTTGCCCCCGGCCACCTAAAATTGCCTTGGCTTATACTTTGCAGCTATCAGACTGTTTGGCACTTAAGCAGATAAGGTGTAATTTTGCACCGGACAGCGGAAGCTAACTGCACCAAAATCAGGAGCTTTAGCCTGCCCCTTAAGCTGCCCTGGCGGCTCGGCAAAATATCATTCTATGAAAAAGGCGATCATACTTAGCGCGTTGGCTGTTTTGGCTACGGTACTGTCGTACTTTTACGAAGTAGCCCCTGCTGCGCCCGAGCAGGCTGCCCTGCCGGTTGCCGTTACGCCCTATGCCATCAACTCACCGGATGACATGCTGCGCGCGCTGGAGGCAAGCCCCCTGCAGCCGGACGAAGAGCCGGTTACACCGCCCGAGGAGTACTTCGTAAAGAAACTGGGCCTCCGGTTCAGGAACCCCGATTACCGCGCACTGGTGGAGGCCGCCTCTAAATGGATTGGCACCCCTTACCGCTACGGCAGCAGCAGCAAGCACGGCACCGACTGCTCAGGCTTCGTCACCAGCCTCTACCGCGAAGTATACGGCATTCGGCTGAACCGCAGCTCCAACTCCATGTTCCGCAACATCACCCACGTCAGGAAAGACAGCGTACGCACCGGCGACCTGGTGTTCTTCCGCCGCAGCCCCAAAGGTCCCGTGTTCCACGTGGGCATCTACCTGAAAAACAATAAGTTCATTCACTCGGCTACCAGCAAAGGCGTAATGGTTAGCTCTCTTTCTGAGCCATACTTCCGCAACCGCTACTTTGCCGCCGGCAGGGTAAATTAAGCCTTTCCTTCGCGAGGCTATACGCCAAGCACTGTTCCGCCAACGCATGGCGAGCTGGTTGCCCGCTGCCTGCCAGCTTTTTATGCCCAAACCATAACAATTTTATAGGGAGCAAGTATAGGAAGGTTACCGTATGTTTAAGCAAATTGCACCTGAATTGGCAGTAGCCCAGGAAAAGCAACACACGAACAAGCAAGCAGAAGCATGACAGAGAACAGAGGCCCGGAAGGCAAAAAAGTGGCACAAAGCGCCATCTTCAAGAAAATACTGGAAAAAGCGGAAGGCTACCTGAAGCACCCGTCAGAGGTGGCCAAACTAATAAGCGAAACGCTGAAAAAGGCCACGGCCAAAAAAGGCGTGGGGGCCATTGCAGGCGAAGTATGGGAAAACCTGCAGCTGCTTACGCGCATGCTAAAAGCAGCCAGCTCCGGCGAGTACAAAGGCATTCCTACGGCTACCCTGGTAGGCGGTGTGGCCGTGCTGCTTTATTTTCTGATGCCGATAGACGTGATCCCGGACGTGATTCCGGTGATCGGCCTGCTGGACGACGCCAGCCTGTTGGCCTGGTTTATGGCCAGCATCAAAACCGAGCTGGATAAGTTTAAGGAGTGGGAGGCCACGCGCCCCATAAAGGTAAACGACCAGGAGCCCGCCGCCAGCCCCGAAAAGCACGAGGCAGACATATCCTTCGGCACGCCCAAGTATAGCGACCGCGCTGCCGGCGATGTGCAAACTAACACGAACCCGACCATTTAACGAAGCAAACGCACCTATGGAAACGAACAAGGAGAACAGTAAGAAGCAGGAGAAAAAGCCCGAGAAGCAGCAAAAGCAGCCGCGCGACTGGCATTCCTCCGAAGGGCACCACGCCAGCGGCGAAGGCACTGCCACCTCTACGCATGAGGCCAGCGAGCGCGCCGCCACCACCGACAGCAGCCGCGAGCCCAAAAACCCGAACGATGATTTACCCACCGGCGGCAACGTCCGGTAAAAAACCTTTTAAAACCACAGCATCGGCAGGCCACAGCGCCTCTGCCGATGCTGTTTTTCTTGTACTTTATTCAGCTTTCCCTATTCATACCTGAGGCCTTTCTGCGCCGCATTCCTTTGCCTAACTCCCTAAAATATATCACAATACAAATACATTAATTTAAATTAAAAGAGATAAAAGCTTCTGCCTTAGTCTTTTTTTAATTAAATTAATACCTATCTTTGGGACATAGAATTTTGTACTTTAACTTTTAGCCAGTGTCTTCATCATTCTTACGTCTTACATCCGTCAACTTGCATATCGACGGTATAGGCAAGGTGCTGTTTGAGCGGAGCGACAAAGCTAAGCGACTGAGCATCAGCGTACGCCCGTTAAAAGGGGTGCGGGTGGCAGTACCGCCGCACATCAGCTTCGAGAAAGCGGAGCAGCTTATCTATACCAAAGCCGACTGGATCAAGGAGCACCAGGCGCGCATGCAGCAGCAGGAGCAAAAGGTAACCGCCTACGACCACAACAGTGCGTTCAGGACCAGGAACCACACGCTGCGCCTGCTTACCCATGCCCGCTACGATATGCGCTGCGTTATCCAAAGTGGCTACATCGACGTGTTTTACCCCGCGTTTAAGGAAGTAGGCGACCCGGATGTGCAGAAGTTTATCCGGAAATCCATTGAGGAGGTTTACCGCAAGGAGGCAAAGGAATACCTGCCGCAGCGGGTGGCCTACTTTGCCGAAAAGTTCGGGTTTAGCTACCAGAACGTCTTCATCAAGAACGCCAAGAGCCGCTGGGGCAGCTGCTCGCACACCAACAACATCAACCTGAACCTGCACCTGATGCGCCTGCCAGACGCTCTCTGCGATTACGTGATCCTGCACGAGCTGGCCCACACCGTGGAGAAGAACCACGGCCCCCGCTTCTGGTCGCTGCTGGACAAGGTGTGCGGCGATGCCAAAGGCCTCGACAAAAAACTGAAGGCTTACCGAATTTCCATCTTCTAAAGCACTGCCTATTGCCCTACTTTACAAAATAGAGTTATACTTACGGCATGATAACAAACTGGCAACGGCCCCGGCTGCTGCTCCATAGTATAGTGCTGCCTTATTGGCTGATGTGCATGCCTTATTTATACAGCTTAAACCTCACCCTAACGCCTACCAGGAGGGGAATCTGCCTGTAGATAAGTGAAAGAGAGTGCGCACGGACCAGCTGGTATTGGTGCAGTAAACGGACAGAACATCAAAAAAGCGCTGCAGAACTAACTGCAGCGCTTTTGCTTTTAGAGGGTTATACTTGGTTAGGTCACTCTGCCGGGCTGAGGGCGTGCAGCGCAACGGCATCCACAAAGTCGCGCACCTTGTCTATCTGCACCTCATCCGGAATGATGATCTGAAAGCTTTTCTCCAGCTCCAGAATGATATCCACCACATCCACCATATCAAAGCCAAAGTCTTGCAACAGACGGTCGGCCCACAGGCGGTCGGCTTTTATCTCTTTTGTTTTGCTAATGATGCGGATAACCTCCCGCTCAATAGCAGTGTTCGTAGCAATCATAGTAGTTTAAACTGTGTATTCTCTAACTTTTCCGTTTACGGGCTGCCCCTGCTGCTTTAGCTTCAGGGCGCCGCGCTTTTCTTTGCTTATCACGCGGTCTTTCAGCTTCTCGTTCAGCAAATACATCACTGGCACGATCAGCAGCGTAACGATGGTAGCAAATCCGAGGCCAAAGATAATAGTCCAGGCCAAAGGTCCCCAAAAAGCGGCGCTATCTCCGCCCATAAAAAACCCGGCCTTAAACTCGGTGAACAAAGTATAAAAGTTGAGGTTTATGCCCAGCGCCAGCGGGATGAGGCCAAGTATGGTAGCTGTGGCTGTTAGCAGCACCGGGTTCAGGCGCGTTTTGCCTGCCTCCACAATCGCCTCTTTCAGCTCCCGCCCTTCGTCCAGCAGAATGTCCGTAAATTCCACGATCAGGATGCCGTTCTTCACCACAATGCCCGCCAGCGCCACAATGCCCACGCCTGTCATCACCACCGAGGCATCCATGCCAAAGATGGAGAAGCCCAGCAGCACGCCGATGATCGAGAACAGCACCTCCGACAGAATGATGAACGGCTTGGACACCGAGTTAAACTGCGTAACCAGGATCAGGAAGATGATGCAGAAAGCAGCCACCAGCGCCACCAGCAGAAACTGGCCTGTCTCCTGCTGCTCTTCCTGCTCGCCGCCCATACTTATCTCGTAGCCCTCCGGCGTATCAAAGTTCTGCAGCGACTCCTGGATCTGCTGCACCACCTCGTTGGCGTTGTAGCCATTCAGCACGTTCGACTCCAGGGTAACCACGCGCTTCAGGTCTTTGCGCTTAATGCCGCCATAAGAGGTGGAGTACTCCAGGTCTGCCACTGAGGAGAGGGGTATCTGGCGGATAAGGCCGCTGTTCATGTCGCGGTAGGTGATGCGCATGTCCAGCAGGGCGTCGATGTTATCGCGGTACGGCTCGGCGTAGCGCACCTGTATCGGGTACTCGTCCTCGTCGCGCTTAAACTTGGAGGCTTCCATGCCAAAGATAGCGGTGCGCATCTCCTGCCCTATCTGGCCTGTGCTAATGCCCTCGCGGTTGGCGCGCTCCCGGTCTATGTTGATAACGATCTCGGGCTTGCTGTCCTCCAGGTCGGAGCGCAGTTCCTCTATCCCGCCAATGTTCTGCTGGTCTATGTACTGCTCCACCTGCTTCGATAGTTTGATCAGGCCCTCAAAGTCTTCTCCGGCCACCTCTATGCTGATAGGTTTGCCCACCGGCGGGCCATTCTGCTCTTTATCCACGGTGATGTCTGCGCCGGGTATACCTTTCACCGCCTCCCGGATCTCGTTCAGGTAGGCGCCGGAGCTTTTGCCGGTCTGGCGGTCTTTATACTCCACGAAGGCAACCGTTATTTTGCCCTTATGCGATTGCGCGGTGGTAGAGCGGTCGTTCTGGTCGCCGGCACCGATGGCCACGTTTGAGATCACCGACTCCACATCCGGGTTATCCCGCCCGATCACGCTGTAGACTCGCTTCTCCACCAGCTTCGTCACAGAGTCTGTCACGGCCTGGTCGGTACCCACCGGCATGTTGATGTAAGTATAGACAAAGTTTGGATCGCTGCTCGGGAAGAACTCCACTTTAGGCGGGCGGATTATGGTCAGGGCAACCGAAACGAATAACAGCGCGATGATCCCTGAGAACACCCAGACAGGGCGCCAGCCCACCAGCATCCAGCGCAGCAGCCGCTCGTAGCCCGACATAAAGCGGGGCAGCACGCGCTCCTGAAAGCCTTTTATCCAGCCGGCAAAAACATACTTGTTTAGCAGCACCAGCACCACAAACAGCATGATCAGGTTGGCAGTGCCATACCAGCCCACGATGTAGCCTAAGGCCGCCACCACGATAGCCACACTTGCCACGATCCAGAAAATGCGGCGGGAGCGCGGCGTACTAACGTTTTCCGCATCGCGCTTCATAAACGACACCGCAAACACCGGGTTGATGATAAAGGCCACCAGCAGCGACGACATGAGCGTAACGATGAGCGTGATGGGCAGGAAGAACATAAACTTGCCTACAATGCCCGGCCAGAAAGCCAGCGGCAGAAACGGCGCCACGGTGGTAAGCGTACCCGCCAGCACCGGCACAAACACCTCGCCGGCCGCCACCTTCGCAGATTTCACGATGCTGAGGTTGGAAGTATGGTAGATGCGGTGCGTGTTTTCAATCACCACAATGGCATCGTCCACCACAATGCCCAGCGCCAGCAGGAACGAGAACAGCACGATCATGTTCAGCGAGAAGCCGAAGGTAGGCATAAGTATAAACGCCAGGAACATGGAGATCGGCACCGACAGGCCCACAAAAATGGCGTTAGTGGTACCCATAAAGAACATCAGGATGATGGTTACCAGCACAAAGCCGATGATGATGGTGTTGATCAGGTCGTTCAGGGTATGGCGCGTGGTAGTGGACTGGTCGCCGGTGATGGTCACGTCCAGGTCAGCGGGCAGCGTAGCGCCTTGCATTTCCTCTATCGTCTCCCGTATCTTATCGGAGGCCTCGATCAGGTTCTCGCCGCTGCGCTTGATGATGTTCAGCGTGATCACAGGCTTATCGCCCAAACGCGCGTAGCTTTCCTGCTCCTCAAAGCCCTCTTTTACCTCGGCAATGTCGCGCAGCTTTATGTTAGCCCCACCCAGCGACTTCAGCACGATGTCGCCTATCTTCTCAGGGTTTACGTATTGGCCCGTTACGCGCACCGAGCGCCTGGCCTCGCCCACGGTAACGTTGCCCCCGGAGATGGTCACGTTCTCGCGGGCAATGGCTGTGGCAATGTCGCTGAACGTCACCTGCGCGGCCTGCATCTTGTAAAGGTCCACGTTTACCTGCACCTCCTTGTCCAGGGCGCCCACCATGTCTACGCGAGTTATCTCCGGGAAAGCCTCAAAGCGGTCCTGCAGGTCCTCGGCATAGGTTTTCAGTTGATCCAGGCTATAGTTGCCCGCCACGTTTACGTACATGATCGGGAACTCCGAGAAGTTGATCTCCTGGATGTTCGGCTCCTGGTCCAGGTCGGTGGGCAGGTCGGCGCGCGCCTTGTCCACGGCATCGCGCACCTGCTGCTTGGCCTCCGGCACCTCCACATCGGTGTTAAACTCTACGGTAATGATGGAGAAGTCCTGCATGGAGTTGGAGGTGATCTCCTTCACGCCGTTTATGGCCTTCAGCTCTTTTTCAATGGGCCTGGTAATGAGGTTTTCCATATCCGACGGCGAGGTGCCCGGATGTATGGTGGCCACCATCACGGTCGGGATCACGATGTCCGGAAAGTTCTCCTTCTGCAGGTTTACATAAGAGAAGATGCCTGCCAGCGTAATGATGATGGTGATGATATAGATGCTGGTCTTGTTGTCGATAGACCAGCTGGTTGGCTTAAACTCTTTCATAGTTTTATACTTTAGCGGTTACTTTTGCGTCAGGCTGTTTTCCGCGAACACCACGGGCTGCCCCTCGTTCACGCTCTGGTAGCCTGCCGTAATCACCAAATCGCCTGCAGCCAGGCCTTTAAGCACTTCCACGTTGCCGCCGTAGCTCCTGCCTGTCGTTACCTCGCGCCGCGTGGCCGCATACTTGTCTCCCTGTTTTCCGGCCACGTACACATAGGCCGACTTTTCGTCTTTCTGCACCAGGTTCACCGGCAACATCAGCACGCCATCGTTCTTATAATCCTGGATGCGCACCACCGCCACCATGTTCGGGCGCAGCGTTATTTCCCTGGTGCTTTTAGGCCGAAGCTCTACCGTAAACGTGCGGCTGGTCGGGTTAATAAAGCTGCTCACCACTTCCACGGTCGTTTCTATTTCCTTGTCCAGGTCCGGGAAGTATACTATGGCCTGGTCGCCCTTGCTCACCTTGTTCTGGTATGCCTCCGACACCTCGGCCACTATCTTTCCGTCCTGCAGGTTTACCACCCGGATAATGCCCATGCCCGGGGCCACGGCCTCTCCGGCATTTGGCACCACCTCGTCCACCACGCCACTGATCGGGGCCTTTACGTTGAACTGGTCGCGCTGCTGCTGTAGGGCCGCCAGGCTACGCTCCAGCGCCTCTTTGTTGTTCTTGGCCGTGAGGTACTGCATCTCCGTGCCTATCTGCTGGTCCCACAGGTTTTTCTGTTTCTCATAGGCTATCTTGGCCAGGTCGAGGCGGGTTTTCAGCTCAGCGATGTTCTGCTCCAGCACCTGCGCATCAATGGTGGCCATGGTCTGTCCTTTCGACACGCGGTCACCGCGCTCCACGCGCACGCTGGTGAGCACGCCGGGTACTTTGGCGCTCACCATCACGTTCTGCGTAAAGTCCACGCGCCCCTGCACCTCCAGGAAGTGCCGAAATGTGTCCGGCTCCAGCGCCATCACCGATACCGGCACAGTCTTCTTCTGTGCGGCCACGGTTTTGCCTTCGGCTTTCAGTTCGGCCTCCAGCTCGGCTATCTGCTCCTTTAGGTCCGTCTGCTGCTCTTTCAGCTTGGCCAGTTGGGCTTCCTTGTCCTCTTTGCCGTTGCAGGCGGCAAGGCTCAGGGTACAGGCAAAAAATGCTATGGCTATAATTCGGTTCATGTCTGGTAGGATAGATTGGTTTTTCGATCGTTTTATTTTGTGTATAGGGTGCCGGTGGCCTTTGCCAGGTTCACCTTGGCAATCAGGGCATCGTACATGGCGCCGTAGTAGTTGGTCTGGGCCTCGCGCAGGTCGGTCTCGGCGTTTACCACCTCCAGGTTAGAGCCCACGCCCTCCTGGAACTTGATCTTAGCCACACGGGCGATTTCCTGGGCCAGCGCCAGGTTTTCCTGCTGCGCATCCAGCACATCCAGAGCATTGGTCAGCTCCGTGGAGGCCTGTTTCAGCTCCAGGTCTATACTTTGGCGCAGCGTCTCAAAGCCAAGCTTGGTGTTCTCAACCGCAATCTTAGCCTGCTGCACCTGGTAGTGCTTGCGCAGGCCGTCGAAGATGGGCACCTGCAGCTGTGCCCCCACATACCCGAAGTCGAACCAGTTGCGGTTGGTGGTGTTGTTAGCTCCGGCCCGCACATCCATCACATCCGAGAATGATTTGCCTACGCCCATGTAGCCGTAGCGGGCGTTTAAGTATAGCTTAGGCAGGTAGCCGGACCTCCGGTTGCGCAGGTCCAGTTCGGCCAGGTCGCGTTGCGTTTCCAGCACGGAGTACTCGATGCGGTTGCTGTAGTTAAAGTCCTGCGGGTGCAGCTGGCTCATATCAATGTCTACCTCGGCCAGCTCGTCGGTAAGCACGATTGGCTGGTTTTGGGGCAGCCCCATCTGGAACTTGAGCAGGTTCTCGCTCAGCTGCATCAGGCGATCTGTTTTCTGGGCCTCCACTTTCAGGTTGTTGCGCTGCACGCGCAGGCGGTCCACATCCAGTTTCTCGGCCACGCCGTTCTCAAACATCACCTGTGTCTGAAACAGCAAAGTATCCAGGCGGATGAGGTTCTGCCGCAGCAGCTCCATGCGCTCCGCGTTCACCAGCACGCCATAATAGGCCTTGCTTACCTGCTCCGCCACGTCTATCTCGCTTTGGGTGGTGGCTTTGCGCGAAAGTTCGGTGTAAGTTTTAGCCGCTTTCAGGCCGATGAGGTAGGACCCGTCGAAGAGCAGCTGGCTTCCGGTGATGGTGGCCGTGCCGCTGTAAGGTTGCACAAAGGTAATGGCCTGCAGCCCGCCCTCTGTAGGCTCCGGGCGTGAGTAAGTGGGCTCCAGCGTAATCGGCTGCCCCGATGCCAGCTGCTCCGGCGTGATCACGAACGGGTCGAGCTGCGCCGGTGAGAAGGCACTGGGGTCAACAAGCGTTTTCTGTTGGATAAAGTTATTTCCAACTTCCACCGAACCGTCTACCTGCGGCAGACCAGTGGCGCGGATCTCGCCCACTCTTGCGTCGGCAATGCGTTCCTCGTTGCGGGTGGCCTGCAGGCTGGCGCGGTTTTGCAGTGCATACGTTATGCTTTCCTGCAGGCTCAGGCGCATGGGTTCCTGCGCAAAGCCTGCGTGAAGTATGGCCAGCAGGGCAATTATCAGGCTAATCTGTTTCTTCATAATTTTATGTGTGGTAGTAGATGGTGCTATTCTTCCTCGGTGATGTGCTTATACTTGTTTATCAGTTTGTGGCCTTTTAGCGTGGCCATGCCCAGCATGTAGTGCTCCAGCACGGCCAGCTGCACCTGCCTTACATTAAACTCGTGGGGCGGGTATACTTCTGCGTTAAAGGGAAGCTCGATCAGGGCCAGCCGCATGCGGGCGGTCACTTCAACATCCAGGTCGTTGCGGAACAGCCCCTCCCGCATGCCGCGCGCAATATTCGCTTTCACTTTGCCCAGCATAAAGCTGTTCTTGTGCTGCTTCCAGAGCGCCCAGCTGTCGGGGTGGTACTTTCTAAGATCGTAGAAAATGGAAGGGTGCATCTCAGAGAACACCTGCTTAGTTAGGGCCATGATCTGAAACAGCTCCTCCACGGCGTTGCCGGCCTGCGTTAGCTGGCACTCGCACTCGCTCTGCACGTTCTGCAAATAGTTTTGGGTGGCGTCGTGCACTACCTGGTCCTTGTTGCGGAACCACTTGTACAGCGTTTTCTTGGACATAGCCAGGTGCTGCGCAATGTCATCCATCGATACGCTTTTAAAGCCACGCTTTCGGAACAGCTCGAACGATGATTTTAAGATCCGCAGCTCCGTTTCTGTTTTCTCCTCCGTTTCCATACATTGGTTGCTCATGCCGCAAAACTATGGAAACATTTTTTGTTTCAAAAGTTTCCATGCTAAATATCATCCGCCTATCTTCCTGTTGTATAGGATACTTACAAAAGTATAACCATCCCACCGGCCAGGTGTTTTCCGGACTAAGAGGCTCTTTTATGCTCCAAATCCATACCTATACCCGACGAAAAGCACTTTGCTGCCGCCAGGCCCTGCCGCTGCCAAAAAGCAGGAATCCTATAAAAAAAATTTACCCTTAAATGCCCAGCACGGTGCGCAGCTTGCTGTAGCCGCTCCGGCTCAGGGGTATGCGCACGCCGCTTTTCAGCAGGGCCACATGGCTGTCTTTCTCCAGGGGCTCAATGCGGGTGAGTTGGGTGAGGGGAATGATGTAGGAGCGGTGCACGCGCACAAACTGCTTCGGGTCCAGCACGCGCTCGTAGTAGCTCATGGTTTTCTTCTTCAGGAAGAGCCCTTCTGAAGTATGGATTTTCACGTAATCGTCGTAAGCCTCCAGGTACAAAACATCCTTTACCGGAATGATGCGGATGTCGTTGGCGGCCTTTACCACGATGCGCAGCTGCTCCTCGGGCTGCTTGGCGGGCACTTCGTTCAGGTCGGGCTTACTTTCCGGGTTGCTTATACTTCGCTTTTCCAGCCACTTTTGCAGGGCCGCATCAAAGCGCTGCTGGCTAAAGGGCTTGAGCAGGTAATCTATGGCGTTGGCATCAAAGGCTTTCAGGGCATACTCGTCAAAAGCGGTGGTAAAGATCACGCCCGGCGCCTGCTCCACCAGTTCCAGCATCTCAAAGCCGTTAATCTTGGGCATCTGTATGTCCAGGAAAATCAGGTCGGGCTGGTGGTGCTGTATGGCTTTTATACCTTCAAACCCGTCGCCGCACTCCTGCACCACCTCTATCTCGGGGTACTTCTGCAGGTACTCCACCACAATGCTGCGGGCCAGCGGCTCATCGTCTATAACTAAACACTTCATCATTTTTCTGCGGGATTTTGATGCTGGTGATAAACTGGTTCTCCTCCTGACGCGTCTGCAGCAGGTCTTGCCGGGCGTAGAGCAGGTACAGGCGGCGCTGCACGGAGCTCAGCCCGAAGCCGGTGCCGCGCTGCGGGCGTGCCGTGGCGGGGTCGTAGGGGTTTTGCACCTGCAGCAGCAGGTGGTGGTCCTGGGCAGTGGCTTTTATACTTATCACGGTGTCGCCCACCGTGTCGTAAAGCCCAAACTTGATGGCGTTCTCTACCACGGGCTGCAGCAGCAGGGCCGGCAGACGCATGTTCATTGTTTCATTTTGTACTTCAACGGCAGTTTGCAGGCGGTGCCCGAATCGTACTTTCTCTATCTCCAGGTACAGTTCCAGCTGCTGCAGCTCATCGGCCAGGCTCACCTGCTGCTGGTCGTCCTTGCGCAGGGTGCCGCGCAAAAAGTCTGAGAGCTGCTGTATCATGGTGCGCGCCTGCTCCGGCCGGGCCACCACCAGCGCCGAGATGGAGTTGAGGCTGTTGAACAGGAAGTGCGGCTGTAGCTGCTGGCGCAAGGTATGGAGCTCTGCCTCGCGGGCCAGTTTCTCGGCGGCAGCCTTGCGCTGCTCGTCCTGCTGGCGCTCCAAGGTATAAAACCAGAACCAGCTCAGGAGCAGGAGCAGCAGCACCATCAGCCAGGTAAACACAAAGCGCACGGCCAGCGTGGCCTCCACAAAACCCAGGTATACTTCATCGCCGGCAAAGAGCCTGGTGGCGGCCCAGTAGAACAGCATGATGCAAATAACACCCAGTCCCATGCTCCACCCCAACAGGTAAGCCGCCTCCCGTATACTTGGCTGGTAGTAGCGCAGCCCGGTTCCCATGGCGTAGCCGCCCACGGTCAGCAGCAGGTTGGTCAGCAGGGCATCGGTAGCGGCCACCTGCACGCTAAACCCCACCGACCACAGCAGCACCGCCTGCACCGCCGCCCACAGCAGCGCCCACCCAAGGTAAGCAAGTATAACCCGACTCTGAGGCATGGCAATGAATTGTTGGTTGGTGATTGTTGATTGTTTTATTCGGCTTTTGTACTTCGGTTATAGTATGAGCAGCCACTGTTTGTCAAGTACAACATACAGCAATTAACAATCAACAATTATCTATTTAGTAGCTCTTGATGTTGAGGCCTCCGAAAAGGGTGGTGCCTTTCAGGATGAGCACTTTGTTGGGGTCGTAGCCGTCGGGCAGCACCGGGCGCTTGTCTTCCACGCCGCCAAGTATGGCCACCATCTCTGATTTTACCTGCCAGTGCGGCGGGATGATCAGCGTGGTTCCGCCAAAGATCTGCGTGGCCTCCAGCACAACCGGGTGCTGAATATCGGCCTGGGTAAGGTTCAGCTCTGTGCCGCCAAACACGCTCACTACCTCGCCGCCCTGAAAGTTCTTGGAGATGATATGCTTTTTGATGCCTCCAAGTATGGCAGTGGCGTCCACAATGTCTTCGGCAGAGTAAACAGGCTCCTCCTCCGCGCCGGGCGCACTGTCGTTGTAAGTATAGTCACCGGCTGGCTCAGCTGGTCTGGGCGAATTTGGGTTAACCCGCCTGTCGTACCGGTGGCGCGGCTTCAGCATCACCCACAAACCTATACCTATTAGCAGGATAGGCCAGAAGTAGATGCGCAGGTTAAATCCCGCTACTAGATCGTTTACGAGAAACACGGTGCCTATCAGCACCATCACCAGCCAACCCGACTTCCGGAAGTTATGCCTAAAGCCAATGAACAGGCCCAGCACAATCAGCAGCATCTGCCAGGAGAATACCCAACCGGGCAAGAAGAAAATGTTCAGCTTGGAGGCTAGTATCACCACGCCCACTGTTATCAGCAGCAGGCCAGCCATTACTTTGCCGCCCGTGCCCCCCCGGCGCTCCGGCCAGTTGTTTCCGAAGTTTTGATTTCTGTTTTCCATAGTCCTTTTCTTTAAGTTTATGCTGTAAAGATACTGCCTCTGTGCCCACGCGTCCAGGGCTAATAGGCGGGGGCGGGTCATTAGTCGGTAAGCTGCAGGTTTGCGGCGGTAAACTACAAAGTATATAGTGGTTCCGCAATTTACCGATGGCATTGAGAGATTACGTTTCTAGCGTTTTATATTTTGCTATTACTGGCGCTCCGAAGGCTTTCGGGGTGCCTTTATACTTTAGCTACGGCTTTCTGCAACTTGATACAGCTATACTCTTGCTGTTTCGGACACCCCTGTCCGGAACCTTCCTGCTGAGAACCCCTGTCTGTGTATTTATAACTTCTATAGCCATTGCTTCCTGCAACTGGAGGCAAGCTATCCTTTCTAGTCGCTGCTGATGCGCAGTCTTACAAATCTAAAGTTGCATCTCCTACTTGGCTCCCTCCAAGGCCGGGAGGCCTCGCCTTCGGGCATCGCGCTGTGTTCCCTCCTGCCGGGGGTAGGGGCCCTCTTTTCCGCTGCGCTACGGCTGCCGCTAAGGCGGCACCGGATCTCACAAGGCGCTCAACCCAAAGGCTGGGATCAGTTTTTGATAGCCGCGGCTGACGGAGCTTGAACAGAGTTCCCCACCTTAGACAAGGAGGGGCAGGGGTGGTTGGACCCGGCGCTGCAGCCACGAAGACCAGGATGTCCGCAGCAGAGAAAGTTCTGGACCCAGAAGTCCAGAACAGCAGGTTCTGATTCCGCGCCTCAGCTCCCCCCTCCAAACTCCTCTGTTTGCATACTAACTCAGCATTACCTAAATAGAGGGAAAACACGTCAAATTGTTATCTTTGCATATTATGGTGGAGAACATACAACAAGTAGCACAAGAGATAGAAGCGGCACCGCTTAGCAACGCCGCCGAACTGGAGCAATTCCGCATAGCCTATATTGGCCGCAAGGGCCGCATTGCCGACCTGTTTAACAACCTGAAAACGGTAGCGCCGGAGCAGCGCCGGGAGGTGGGCCAGCAGCTGAACAACCTGAAGAACCGTGCCCAGGAGCGTTTCGACCAGGCACAGGAGCAACTGGCCAGCGCCGCTGATACTGCCGGCGACACAGGCTTCGACTTTACACTGCCAACCGTACCGAACACGCTGGGCACACGCCACCCGCTCTCGCTGGTGCGCCAGGAGATCGTGCGCATTTTTGAGCGCATCGGCTTTAACGTGGCCGAGGGGCCGGAGATGGAGGACGACTGGCACAACTTCTCTGCCCTGAACTTCCCCGAGAACCACCCGGCCCGCGAGATGCAGGATACCTTCTTCCTGAGTGAAGACAAGGAGAAACTGCTCCGTACCCATACCTCTACCGTGCAGGTGCGCCTGATGGAGAACAACCAGCCGCCGCTGCGCAGCATTATGCCGGGCCGCGTGTACCGCAACGAGGCTATTTCAGCGCGAGCGCATATGGTTTTCCACCAGGTAGAGGGATTATACGTAAACAAGGGCGTGAGCTTTAAGGACCTGAAGGAGACCCTGTACTACTTCGCTAAAGAGATGTTCGGGCAGAACACGCAGATCCGTTTCCGGCCATCGTTTTTCCCGTTCACGGAGCCAAGCGCCGAGATCGATATTACCTGCTTCATCTGCAAAGGCGAGGGTTGTAACATCTGCAAAGGCAGCGGCTGGGTAGAGATCGGAGGTTCTGGTATGGTAGACCCTGCCGTACTGCAAAGCTCAGGCATCGACCCGGAAGTATACTCCGGCTTTGCCTTCGGCATGGGCATTGAGCGCATTACCATGCTCAAGTACCAGATAAAGGATTTGCGCCTCTTCACCGAAAATGACGTGCGTTTCCTGCGCCAGTTTGAGGGGGTTATTTAATTGTTGGTTGTTAAATTGTTAGTTGTTGTGCTTCGCTGGTAGTAAGGCCTTCCAGAACTTTTCACCTGTTGCCGTTCTGGGATAAACATCGTTTAAGCGAGTATGATCCTGCTAAAAGTATAAAGCTTTTGCTCAGCTGCAGAAACAACAATTTAACCATCCAACCATTTAACAATTAAACAGATGCAACTGGAGGACATCAAAACCATAGGCATAATCGGTGCCGGCACCATGGGCCAGGGCATTGCCCAGGTATGCGCGCAGGCAGGGTATAAAACGATGGTTTTTGATGTTGAGGCACAGGCGCTGGAGAAGGCGCGGCAACGTATCCTTCAGAACCTGGATAAAGGTATGGAGCGCGGGAAGCTAACGAATGCTGATAAAGAAGCCGCCCTGAAAAACCTGACTTATACCGGCGACATGCTACAGCTGCGCTGCGATGTGGTTATTGAGGCGGTGGTGGAGCGGCTGGAGGTGAAGCAGAGCATCTTTCAGGAATTGGCCAATATCAACACGCCCGCTACCATCCTTGCCTCTAACACGTCCTCTATCCCGATAACGCAGATTGCCGCAGCCGTGCCTAACCCGGAGCGCGTGGTGGGCATGCACTTCTTTAACCCGGCACACATCATGAAACTGGTGGAGGTAATTTCCGGTGCCGCCACTTCTCCTGAAGTAGCGCACATTATAAAAGAACTCGCAGGGAAGCTAGGTAAGACTGCCGTGATGACAAAGGACTCGCCGGGCTTTATCGTGAACCGCGTGGCGCGACCTTATTACACAGAAGCCCTGAAACTATTGGAGGAAGGCGTGGCCGACGTAGAAACCATTGACAAGCTGATGCAGGCCAGTGGCTTTAGAATGGGCCCTTTTGAGCTCATGGACCTGATCGGCGTGGATACCAATTATTCCGTAACCACCTCCATGTTTGAGGCCTTTCAGTATGAGGCCAGGTTCAGGCCGAGCCATATACAGCAGCAACTGGTGAATGCCGGGCACTGTGGCCGCAAGTCGGGCCAAGGATTTTATACTTATGCGAACTAAGCTCATACTTTTCATACTGTCCATACTTGCCTTTTCGTGCAACAACAGCAATAACAACAGCCCTGTTATACCCAACGTGCCGGTAAACGCGCAGATCAGTGTAAACAGCCAGCTGTACCCCGACCTGCTCCAGGATGGCGGCTATGCTTACCTGCCAGATGGCTACAACGGCATTATTGTGGTGCGGCAGAACGCCGGCAGCTACCTTGCCTTTGAGCGTACCTGCACCTACGACCCTAGCTCTGACTGTGTGCTGGAGGTAGACCAATCGCGGCTCTACATAACTGACCCCTGCTGCGGTTCCCAGTATAATTTGCAGGGCCAGGTGATTGGCGGACCGGCCATTTCGGCCTTGCGGCAATACAGAACCTCCTTGGTGGCCTCTACGCTCTATATCACCAATTAAAATTTATACTTTGATTTACAAGAGCTTAAATACGGCAGAAAGTTTTTTTTAGAGTCATACTTGCGTATTAAGCTTTACTGCCGTAATATTGCATCATCAAACGGCGAGACAGTTGCCGACGATAACATAACATTCCTCCTTAGCTCAGTTGGTTAGAGCACCTGACTGTTAATCAGGGGGTCCCTGGTTCGAGCCCAGGAGGGGGAGCTTAAAGAAAAGCCACTTACGCGTAAAACCGTTAAGTGGCTTTTTTATTTGCATACGATTTGCATACATAAGCACCTAAATACTGTCATTCTTGGTAGTATGATGACTTTCCCGACCCTTTGCCGAACTCCCTGATCTATCTTCTGGAAGCATAACAACCAGCATAATCTGCCGGAAAACTAAACGTCGTGCCCCTAAAGTATAAACTTCAGGCATTGTGTTGCCGCTGCCGCTCCATCATGTCCACCACCAGCCCCGACCAGGTAAAGTCCTCTGCCCCGTGGCCAGCGCCGGTAAAGGGATCGTAGTACTCCCTGAAACCGCTCTTGCTGATAAGCTGCTTCACGCTTTGCAACAGGTTACCGGCCTCTTCGGTATAGCCTTTCTCCAGCAGATGCTCCTGTATGAACCAGTTAAACATGACCCAGGTGGGGCCGCGCCAAAGGTACAGCGACTCGTTAGGGTTAAAGGCGGGTTCATCTATGGCAAGCGAAGGCACTGGAAATGGCACATGGAAACCGTCTTTATGCAGCAGGTGCCGCTCCAGCACGCGCTGGCATACTTCCTTGGGTACAGCTTTGAGCACCACCGGGAAAAAGAGAGTGCCTGTGCGTACTTTTAGTTTGTCGAAATGATGCCCGTGCAGGTCGTAAAAAGCCGCGTCTTTTTCGTCAAACATGCGCTGCAAAATGCTCTGCCCGGTTATACTTGCCTGTTCCCGGAAATGGGCTTCGTCCTCATCGCCAAGTATGGCGCATAGCTCCGCCAGCGCTTCCAGGTTTTGTGCATAGACGGTGTTGAACCCCACATCCTTCACAATAAATTTGTTGCTTTTGTAGAGCTCGGGCAGGTTATAATTCTTGAGGAAGTTATGGGCATCCACCTGCAGCACTTTCCAGAACAGCAGCGGCCCGGCTTTGCCCCTGTCGTAGCCCAGCACCGGGTCGTAGCTGGCTTTCCAGTCCATCCCCGACTCAAAGGGCGAGATGATGGAGAGCAGCCCCTCCCCTTCAAAGTCGCGGTTGGCGGCCAGCCAGCGGTAGAACTTCTTTAGCCGCGGCAGCATTTCCTTCACAAAGCCTAGATCCTCGTCGCCTTGGTAGATGCGCAGCACGGCCTGTGCGGCCAGCGGCGGCTGCACCAGCGCCGACATGTGCGGCTTATGGAGCTTCAGCACGTCCTCCGGGCGCAGCTGCAGCAGGTCGGTAATACGCCCCGGCCACAGGCGCTTCCAGTAGCTCATGTGCCCCACAAAGCCGTCGGGCCGTTGCATCTGGAACAGGCTGCGCATGTGCTTCTTCGCCATGTCCACCTCGCCCAAAGCCGCAAGCGTGAACACATGGAAGCAGGTATCCCAAAAAAATTGGAACGGGTAAGTTTCCGGGGAGGGCTTGGTGAAGTGGTAGGCAAAGCCGTCCCGCTCCCCGCTGATCATGTTGCGGTGCAGCAGGTGGCGAACTCGTTTTACCAGTTCCTCGTCCGACAGCAGCTGCTCGGCAGGCTGCACGCTTTTACTTGATGTAGGCATCCCACCCTGCATAGCGCTGTGTTTTCGGTCCGAGAGGTATAGCCAGTGCCGCCACCGCCAGCCCCAGCACTAGCCCCGTGATATGAAGGGCCGTTGGGCCACCCAGGAACCACGGAGCCGCCGCCGCCGCAAGCCCCAGCAGCACGTTCAGGTAGCGGCCTATGCGCAGCGGCTCCCCCATGCAGATCACCGACACCACCACAACCAGCGAGCCTGTCAGGTGCAGCACATCCGCCACAGTATCCTGTATCGGCACGCCAAACATACCCGGCGCAAACACCAGCGCCACCCCAAGCAAGGTAGAAATCAGCAGCGTCCACGGAAAGCTCATCCCCCAAACAGAGGCAGCGTATACCTTGCCCGGCTCTTCCGGAAACTTCATCAGCTCCGGTGCATGCTCCTCTTTCTCACCGCCCTCTATCGTGCCGCCTTCCCAGAACAGTTTCCAGAAGCCTTCGCCCTTCGCCATTTTCTTTTTCATGAACTGTATCATGGCAACCACCTCGTCTACCTCCAACGGGATCATGGGCAGCATGATGGCGGCGGCCAAAAGGCAAAAGGTACACCAGGCCCCTACCATCACCGGCTGACTTATCACCAGGAAGATGTGCACCAGCCCCAGCGGAATGACCAGGATGCCGAACACAGCGACCATCCACGGCATCGTGCGCCAGCGGGCAGGGCTGCCCATCCACCCCATCAGGAACTCAAAAGTATAAGCAATGGCCCCCAGGCCTGCATCGGAAATGGGCAGCGAGTGCGACATGCTGGAATTGAGCACCTGTTCGCTCTGCGGCCCGAAAAAAGGATCCCATACCGAATCCATATACCCTAGCTGAAAAGTGGCCAGGTAGCGCGACACGATCCAGCCCAGGAAGCCCAGCACCATCATGATCCAGCGCTGCGGCCAGCTGCTGGGGTTGTAGCTCCAGCCCGGTGGCACGGTTGGTCCCATTTTCATATACATGATCATGTTGGGCATCCCGGGAATAAGGATGGTGAGCGCAATAATGAGGGCTCCTACAAGCGTATCGTTGAGGTAAGCCACCGCCGAGGGCGACCAGAAAAGTATGGGCGCCATGGTGAGCCAGATGCCCACAAAGCAACAGATCCAGAGGCTGATGGGGCGGTTAGGCGTAAGGCCGCGCCACCCGAAGAAGATGAGCAAAGCACCGCTGATGATGTCGCTCCACTTCATGAACTGGATGCGCTGCTCCAGCGAGAGCCACACCGACCGGCCGCCGGAGGGCTCCACGGTGCCAATCCCGTAGTCGAAGGTGAAGGGAGAGATCAGCACCCAAAAACCAAGTATAACGATCATCCAGTAAACCCAGAGCGTTTGCATGTGGTGCATGTGCAGCATCTTCTGGCGCATCTCCGGGTCCATCTTCATCTCGTGGCTCTTGCCATTATCGCCATCTCCCTCGCCTTTGTGCATTTCCTTGTTATGCTCCCGCATTTGCTTCTCGGCCATGGGCCGGGTTACGCCGCGCATGCCCATGCCGCCGCTCTGGTGCTGCCCATTACCGTTGTGCTTATCTTGCTTCTTATCCATTACAGGTATGTGCTAAATTTTATACTTTCTTTACCGATTCGGCAGTAACAAACTGATACTAAACAAGCTGGGCAACACAAAAATGCATTAGCTCCGGCATCATCCTTAGGTTTACCCATCCTGTGCCGTAATGGTTTTACAGATGAAAGTATAGCCCTCTCTCCTGAAGCGTAGCCAGCTTATTTATCACCTTCGTATTTTATACTTTGCCTCCCGACATTTTCGCAGCAATACATGACCAGCATCATTTAAAAGCTCTACGTCGTTCAATAAGTTAGAACAACACCATAAGTTGATGAAATGACGCATCCTCACGAGCATCACCAGCACCATCATGGTTCTAAGAGCCAGGCTGAAAACGAAGCCAATAACATAGCCCAAAAGCTGGAGGAGAAAACGCTACACGCTCACCACGAAGCCATGCCGCACGGAGAAGGCACGCCCCCACCGCATGAAGAGCACATGGGCCATGCGGCGCACGGGGAGCACGGCCACGACCACCACCGCATGATGATCGCTGACTTCAAGAAGCGCTTCTGGGTATCACTGGTCTTAGCCATACCTGTGATCATACTTAGCCCGATGGTGCAGCACATCCTGGGCTTCTCGCTGGACGTGCCTTACGCCATGTACATTGCCTTTGCGCTCTCCTCCATCATTTATTTCTACGGCGGCTGGCCTTTCCTGACGGGCTTGGTAGAAGAGGTAAAGAAAGGGGCGCCGGGCATGATGACGCTGATCGGGGTAGCCATCACGGTGGCTTATCTCTACAGCACCGCCACCGTCTTTGGCCTGCAGGGGATGGACTTTTTCTGGGAGCTGGCCACGCTGATCGTGATCATGCTGCTGGGCCACTGGATCGAGATGCGCTCGGTGCTCGGGGCCTCCAAGGCGCTGGAGCTGTTGGTAAGTATGATGCCGGCCGAGGCCATGCTGATACGCGGTGGGGAGACGGTGAAAGTGCGGATTGAGGAGCTGAAGAAAAATGATCTGATACTGGTGAAACCCGGCGAGAAGGTACCGGCCGACGGCGTGGTGGAGGACGGCGAGAGCCACCTGAACGAAAGCATGCTGACCGGCGAGAGCAAGCCCGTTAAAAAGAGCAAAGGCGATAAAGTAATCGGCGGATCCATTAACGGCAACGGGGTGCTGCGGGTGAAGGTGGAGCATACCGGCAAAGAGAGCTACCTGAACAAAGTGATCACCCTGGTGCAGGAGGCGCAGAAAACCAAGTCGGAGACGCAGCGCCTGGCCGACCGTGCCGCCAAGTGGCTGACTTACGTGGCCCTCACCGCAGGTTTCGGCACGCTGGCTGTGTGGCTCATACTTGGGCAGGACTTTGCCTTTGCCCTGGAGCGCATGGTAACCGTGATGGTTATCTCCTGCCCGCATGCGCTGGGATTGGCTGTGCCGCTGGTGGTGGCCATCTCTACGGCCGTTTCGGCCAACAACGGCCTGCTTATCCGCAACCGCACCGCCTTCGAGAACTCCCGCAGGATCACCACCATCATCTTCGACAAGACCGGTACCCTCACCCAGGGCTCCCATGAGATCGCTTCTGTCGTCACTTTTGAGAATGCTATCGATAAAAAGGAAATGCTGCGTCTGGCAGCCGGGGTGGAACAGAACTCCGAGCATTACATCGCACAGGCCATACTTAGGAAGGTGAAAGCGGATGGTATACCTGTCCCTCCGTCCCAGTCTTTTAACTACCTGCCAGGTAAAGGGCTGGAGGGCAAGGTGGAAGGAAAAGACGTGAAGGTAGTGGGGCCAAACTATATGCAGGAGTATAACATACAGGTACCTGCCAGCCAGGCCGAGGAGGGTGTGGAAACAGTGGTTTATACTTTAGTAGATGGAGCACCGGTTGGCTACATCACCATGCGCGACCAGATCCGGGAAGAGTCTGCCGGGGCGATACAGGTGCTGAAAGAGAACGGCATCAAAAACCTGCTGCTCACCGGCGACAATGAGCGCGTGGCCAAAAGCGTGAGCGACAAGCTGCAGATGGACGGTTACCTGGCCAACGTGCTGCCGCACCAGAAACAGGAGAAGGTAAAAGAGCTGCAGGCCAAAGGTGAATTCGTGGCTATGACCGGCGACGGCGTGAACGACGCCCCTGCCCTGGCGCAGGCCGACGTGGGCATTGCCATTGGCTCGGGTACCGACGTGGCCGCCGAAACAGCCGATATCATACTGGTGAACAGCAATCCGCAGGACATCGCTTCGCTTATACTTTTCGGCAAGGCCACTTATAAGAAGATGATACAGAACCTGATCTGGGCCACGGCTTACAACGTGGTGGCCGTGCCGCTGGCGGCGGGTATCCTGTATAACCAAGGCATCATGATCTCGCCGGCTGTGGGGGCTGCGCTGATGAGCCTGAGCACCGTGATCGTGGCCATCAACGCGCAGCTGCTGCGCAAGAAGATAAAGTAAGCCCGGCTATACTTCCGCGGGAAAAATTCATACTATACTTTATGCAAATCGTACAAATCACTAACAAACTTTAAATAACCTACAGCTATGAAAAAATTAATAGTACCAAGTATTTTCCTGCTTATACTAACAGCGAGCAGCTGCCAAAGGGAGGCAACCGTGCAGGAGGTAATGGATAACGAGGCGCAGCGCAAGGAAGTATACGCCACCATTATGGACAACCCCGAAATGCGCCAGGAGATGATGCAGGCGATGCGCAACCATCCGCAGGGCGGCATGATGATGGGACAAGGCATGATGGGCCGGGGCCGCATGATGGGGGATACAAGTATGATGATGAGCGACACCGCCATGATGGGTGGCATGAGCCGTGAAAACATGCGCACGATGATGCAGCAGATGATAGCTGCCTGCGCCGAAGACTCCGCTAACTGTACCCAAATGGCGCAGATGATGACCCAGCACCGCCAGATGATGCAGGGCATGATGCGGCAGATGCGCCAAAAGGGGATGATGGATGAGAGTTGTTATCAGCAGATGATGAAGAACATGGGAAACACACCTAAATAAAAGGATGAAGGTTACACATACGCTTCGGCACACCGGAACCTCCCATGAGCTATCCGAAACATGCTGAATCCGATACATGGTGCACCCGGGAAGATCGATGCTGCGCCACGTAGCCTTTTGGCGCTGCACCCGGTGTATGTCAAGCTTCCGGCAAGCGCCTAAGTATACTTGCGCTTTTCTCTAAGCCTGATGACGCCTGAAATCCTGCCTGAAAAATTTCGCCCGGCTGCTTAAATGTATATCTTTGGTTTCATCACCTACAAGCCTGCTACTGTCAAGCCTTGGAATACTCTAACCCTGTGTTATCATGAAGCAATACCTGAAAACCTGCTTGCTCCTTGTATGGGCAGTCTTTTGTATCATCACGGCCACCGCTGCCAGTGCCGTGGTTAACGGAAAACAGCCCAATGCGGCGATCGCTCCCAACGGCACGGTACGGGTGGTGTTTGGGCAGGGAGACGGAATCTATTGTATGGTTTCTACCGATAACGGGCAACACTTTTCGGAACCGGAGCAGGTAGCCGTCCTTCCGGATATGCACCTGGGCATGTCGCGGGGGCCGCAAATCGCGTCCTCCAGAAACTACAGCCTTATTGCTGCCATGGACAAAGCCGGCAACATACACGCCTACCAGCTAAACCACAGCACAGGTAAATGGACCACAGTGGCCCAAGCCAATGACCTGGACGGCTCGGCACCAGAAGGCCTGATGGCGCTCACTGCCGACGACAAAGACGGGTTTTATGCCGTGTGGCTGGATACCCGCGGAAACAAGAAAAACAAAGTATACTTCTCTTCCCTTCATGGCGGCAAAACCGCTTGGGCAGCAAACAAGCTGGTGTATGCCTCCCCTGACGAATCGGTCTGCGAGTGCTGCAAACCCAACATCACCTTTAACCACAACAAGCTGACCATCTCCTTCCGGAACTGGCTTAACGGCTCGCGCGACATTTACCATACTTCTTCCACAGACAAGGACAACACGTTCACGGCACCTGAAAAATTTGGCCAGGGCACCTGGAAACTGGAAGGCTGCCCCATGGACGGCGGCGGCATCGCTCTCAACGCTAAAGGACAGGTAAGTTCGGTATGGCAGCGCAAAGGCGAGATTTTCTATTGCCAGGAAAACCAGCCGGAGCAGAAAGTAGCTACCGGCAGAAGCTGTGCCCTGACGCAGGACGGCACCCATACCAGCATTGTATGGCAGGAAGAGGGCCACATCAAATACAAAGAGTTAAACACGAATACCACCCAGGACCTGGGCAAAGGCAACACCCCCCGGATCTATACATTACCGAACGGAAAAACCCTGTGCCTCTGGGAAGCGGAAGCCACTGTGCAGCACAAAGTAATCTGATAGTACCAGCGCTATCGCACGAAGGGGACGCAATGCGCGGCGTTTGAACTAGCCATCCTATACTGATGAATGGCATCCTCAATCAACTGCACAGAGAGATAATGCTAGGTGGTCCCCGTGCACCTCATCCATATCGTGCTAGTTGAAGTATAGCCCTCAGAAAAGGAGCTGCACGCCTGGAACACCAAAACCATACCTGCTCAGCTTCTAGCAGTTAGGTGAACTACACTTTATACTTAAAAAAACGTACCTAGCAGGTGCAGCCCCACCGTGTGGCGGCAGCGTGAAATTTAGCAAAAGCATACGCCATACCATGCTCCGCGTTAAACCTGTTTCTATATGTGGTTTTCGAAATCTATAGAAGAAAGTCTTGCTGCATTTGAGGTGAGTCCTGCACAGGGGCTATCGGAGGCGGAGGCGCAGGCGCGGCTGCAGAAGTATGGGCCCAACGCCCTGAAGGGCAAAAAGAAGAAAACCATCTTGCAGCTTTTTATCGCCCAGTTGCAGGACTGGCTCATTTATGTGCTTCTTGCCGCTGTGGTGATTACAGCGCTGATGGGCGAGTATACCGACACGATCATTATACTTGTGGTTATTCTGCTGAATGCGGTGCTGGGGGTGGCACAGGAGGTGAAAGCGGGCAATGCCATTGAGGCGCTGCAGAAAATTGCCTCGCCCAAAGCACTGGTGCGCCGCGAGGGCACCACCAAAGAAATCCGTTCCGAAGATGTTGTGCCCGGTGATATTCTGATACTGGATGCGGGCCGCTTTATTGCCGCAGACCTACGCCTGATCGAGTCGGCGAACCTGAAGATAGAGGAATCAGCGCTTACCGGCGAGTCGATGCCCGCCACCAAAGATGCAGACCAGACGCTGCCAGACCCGCAAACCCCTATCGGCGACCGCCACAACTCTGCTTACATGTCTACGCTGGTAACCTATGGGCGCGGCGTAGGCGTGGTAGTGGCCACCGGCATGCAAACCGAGGTAGGCAAGATTGCCAGCATCATCGACACCGAGGAAGAAGTTACCACCCCGCTGGAAGCGCGGCTCGAAAAACTGGGAAAAACACTTGGCAAGTTGGCCATCGGCATCTGTGCCCTCATTTTTGTGGTGGCGCTGCTGCAGGGCCGCGATCTGGTAGAGATGTTCCTGATCTCGGTGTCGCTGGCGGTCGCCTCCATACCTGAGGGCCTGGCAGCCATTGTGGCCATTGTGCTCTCTATCGGGGTTACCAGCATGTCGAAGCGCAACGCCATTGTGCGGCGGCTGCCTGCCGTGGAGACGCTGGGCTCCGTGAACATCATCTGCTCCGACAAAACAGGCACGCTTACGCAGAACAAAATGACGGTAGTGCGCTACTTTAGCCTGGAGGGCGAGAGAGAAGTAAACCATGGCAACCAGAACGAAGCCTCAGAAGGCGCTGAGAAGCTGGCCAAGGCGATGGTGCTCTGCTCCGACGCCACCTACGAGCATAACGAGGGCACCGGCGACCCTACCGAGATTGCCCTGCTCCTGCTGGCGGACGACCTGGGCATAGACCGCCAGGCACTGCAGGCCAACAGCAGGCGCGTGGGCGAGTTCGCTTTCGACTCGGACCGCAAACTGATGTCGACGCTGCACGAGGAGGACGACAAGTATACAGTATATACCAAAGGCGCCATTGACAACCTGCTGAAGATAGCGACGCACGTGCTGGAGAGCGGCCAGGTGGTGCCCCTTACCGAACAACACCGCCAACAGTTTAACCAGGCCACTGAGCGTATGTCGGGGCAGGCACTGCGCACCCTGGGGGCCGCCTACAAGCCCGTAGACACCGTGATAGAACCTGAGGAAATGGAGAAGGACCTGATCCTGCTGGGCATGGTAGGCATGATAGACCCGCCCCGGGCGGAGGTAAAGGCATCGGTGCAGAAAGCCCGCATGGCAGGCATCACCACCATCATGATCACCGGCGACCACAAGAACACAGCTTTTGCCATTGCCCGCGAGCTGAACATAGCCGACAACATGCGCCAGGCTACCACCGGCCAGGAGATAGACGAGCTGCCGGAGGAGGAGTTTAACCAGCGGGTACAGGGCTATCGGGTGTTTGCGCGGGTGTCGCCGGAGCATAAGGTGCGCATTATCCGCGGCCTTAAATCGCATGGCAATATTGTGTCGATGACGGGGGACGGGGTGAACGACGCGCCCTCTCTAAGCGCCGCCGACATTGGCGTGGCCATGGGCATTACAGGCACCGACGTAGCCAAAGGCGCCTCCGACATGATCCTGACCGACGACAACTTTGCCACCATTGTAACCGCCATTGAACAGGGCCGCAACATATACAACAATATCCGTAAGTCGGTCCTGTTCCTGCTAACCTGTAACTTAGGCGAGGTAGTGGCCATGTTCCTGACGCTGCTGGCTGGCTGGCAGGCCCCGCTGATTGCCACACAGCTGCTTTGGATAAACCTGCTGACCGACACGTTGCCTGCCGTGGCCCTGGGCATGGACCCCGGCGACCCGGACGTTATGAAGGAGCGCCCGCGCGACCCGCAGGAGAGCTTCTTTAACGGCATAGCGGGCTGGCGCGCGGTGGCAGGCGGCTTTCTGATCGGGGGCATCACCATCTTTGCCTTTTGGTTCGGGTACTATGAGCACGGCCTCAGCCCTTTTGACGATGCCGTACCCGTGGAGACGGTACAGAACGCCCGCACCCTGGCCTTTATGACTTTGGTGGCCTGCCAGCTATACTATGCCCTGGCAATGCGCCACCCGCTTAAGTCGATCTTCCAGGTGGGGCTGTTCTCTAACCTGTTCCTGCTGGGGGCCGTGGCGCTGGGGCTACTGCTACAGTTGGCGGTGGTGTTAGTGCCTGCCATGCGCGATGCCTTTAACCTGCGCATGCTGGATGCTCAGGGTTGGGCGGCGGTGTTGTTTCTGGGGCTGTTGCCGCTGCTGGTAAGCGAGCTGGGCAAAGTATACCTGCGCGCGCGCCAGGCCAAAAACGCAGACCCGCTAGCAGCGTAGCCTTCCTGCCTCTGATCATTTAACCACCCTCCTGGTTAGACTTGCCCGTCCGCAGCCGCTAACCTTTTGCAGGCAATTGCAGTAACTATAAATGGCAATATTATCATATTACACCCAGGCTGTACGGTTGCCATACTTTATAAAAGCTTAGGGCAATACCAAACGAAAAGATAAAACTATGAAAAACATAAGAACATACCTGATGGCGCTGCTGGTGCTGCTAACCTTTACCATGAGTAGCTGCGAGCTGGTAGGCGATATCTTTGAAGCCGGCATGTGGACCGCCCTCATCATCATCGTGCTGATTGTGGTGCTCATCTCCTGGCTGTTCCGTAAGTTCAGAAGATAAAGCAAAAGTATACGAAAAGTAAAAAGGAGCCCCGAGAGGCTCCTTTTTTATACTTGCTGTTCCCTTATTTGCGGGCGCGCTTCGGCATAGTGCCCAGTATGTAATCCCACAGCGGCGACGATACGCCGAACGCTGCCTCCGGGTCTTTGTAGTGATGGATGCTGTGGTTGATCCAGAGCTCTTTCAGCATGTTTTTTGGCGGCGGATAAGCATGCACCACGTAGTGCACCAGCAGGTACATGGCGTAGCCAAACAGCACACCGGCCACCACACCAAACACAAACGTGCCGAAAATCACCTTAAAAATAAAGAAGAAGGCTGAGGCGTAAAGTATACTTACCACCGGCGGCATGGCCAGGCGCTTCTTGTCTTTCGGGTACTCGTGGTGGTTGCCATGGAACAAGTACTGCATGCGGGCCTTCAGGGGCGTGTCGGTACCCATGTGGAACACGTAGCGGTGCGCCAGGTACTCGATCAGGGTAAAGATGAACCACCCCAGGAAGAAGAAGCCTATCGCCTCCAGTATGCTGATAAAGCTATGGGTGATGCCATAGTAGATCAGACCTGCTGCTATTGTTAAGAAAATAGCGATAGGAATGGCAATGTGCGTTCTGGTCATCTTCTCCAGAACCGGGTTTTTGAACAGCTGTGCGGTTCCTTTGTGATTAGGTTTCATAGTTAGATTTTGCTGTATCTGTTAACGATGCAAAACTACTTTAAATTTTGATGTTGGGCCATAGTTGCAGTGCACACACTCATACTAACGAGGCCCGTGCGCTATTGTTTAACCACCTGCACCAGACTTTCGGCAGAGGCGTTTGCTGCGGGGCAGGTATGGGTAGCGCGTTCGTAAAACTGCTTTCGGAGAACTAATGTTTCGGAAAGGTAGGAATTTAATTCTTCGGGGCTTTTGCCTGCCAACAGCGGGCGCTGTGCCAGCCCTTGGGCTAAGAGCCTCTGCACCAGCTGCACTACGGGCACTTCTAAGTATAAACTGATGCCGTGCTGGTTGATAAAATCTATGTTATCGAAAAAGCAGGGAGCCCCGCCGCCGGTAGAGATCACGGCCTTAGTATACTTTTGCACCACCTCCTCCAGCGCCTCCCGCTCCAGCCTCCGGAAGTGCTCCTGCCCCTGCCGCTCAAAAATCTGCGCTATACTTTGTCCCTGCCGCTGCACTAGGTACTCGTCCAGGTCCACGAAGGTATAGCCGAGCCTGGCTGCCAGTTGCCGCCCCAGCGTGGTCTTGCCACTGCCCATCATGCCTATCAGGAAGATTCGCATCAGGAGTTAGAGAGTTAGAAAGTTAAAGAAGCTATTCTTAAGAGATCCATAGCATCGTACGTTCAGTTATCGTCCAGCGGCCATTCACGTTCTCAAACTCTATCAGCTCTCCCTTTCCGCACTTTGTGCCACAGATGAACTCGTAGTACAAAACTCCTTTGTTCTGCTGCTTATTCCATTGGATTTCGGAAAAGCTGACCTGGCCGATGGCATCCTGTTGCTGCTCAGGTTCCAGGTCCCAAATCAACTCAGCGCCCTCTAAAGAACCGATTTTGAAAGTACAGGCCTGGAAATCGGAAGCGCTATATTTTAGTTGAGAGTCATACAGACGTAAAAACACAGTGCTACTGTCTGCATCATACTTTCTCAGCATCTGCCTCATAGGGCTATCTGTCCCCTGCCTTCCCCAAAGCGCGGCAATAAAATCCTCGAATACATACTTATTATGATTCTTGTGGCTAATATAGATCGTCTTATGCCCTGACGTATCTTTTGCCACTTCTTGCTTCAGCTTCTGCAGTGTCGGATTACTCGCATTAAAAGCAGCTACAGAATCCGGGTCATTAAGTTTATCTAACTCATCTTTCAGCGCTTCCGCCTTTTCTCCGAGGTACAGGTAATAGAATTCGTTTTCTACCAGCTCAACGAGCAGGTCGTTGTATACCTGTAGCTGCGGGTCGCTCGTTTCGTACTCACATCCTTCATACGTTGTACTCTCCTCTCTACAGGAAGCCAACGAAAGTATAAACAGCGCAACAAGCAGCCTACTCCTCATTCTCTGTCAGCAGCTCCTGCACCTCCTCTATACTTGGCGTGTCGTTGTGGTGCCATTTGCCTTTTACGGTGCCGTCCTGCAGCAGCACGAGGCCCGGGTTGGAGCGGATGATGGTCTTGAGCACGGTGCCGTCGCCGAAGTAGTAGGGCACTGCCAGGTTTACCTCGTGCCGGAAGGCCTCAAATTCAGCGGCGCTGCTGCTGGTTACTACCATCGGCGTGATGCCTGCGGCTTCAGCGGCTTTCACCAGTGCGTTTATACTATCAAAGTTATCCTGCTTGGCCTTGGCCACACTCTGCACAATAATCAAGAGCTTTTTGCCCGTTAGCACCTCCTGGGTTAGGTCGGCTGTGTCGTTCCATACGTTAAAGTCGGTGATCTTTGGCCCCGCCTCCGGGTTTATGGCCACCATCTCTTTAAAAGTATACGTGGTATCGGTCGGGTATTCCTCAAACTCCTCGTCCTGCCCGTTTTTGGTCATAATGTACTTGTAGCGTAGCGGCTCCGACGGCTTCATCAGGGCAGGAATGTTATTGCCTATCTTGTATGAGCGGAAATCGATGTACGGCAGGTGCTCATAGGCAAACCAGCCTACTGCCACCGACAGGGCCGCCGTGATGATGGTGATGATAGCACCCGAAGAGGCCCGCATAAATGGCTGCAGGTATTGCTGCGTAAACAGCAGCACCAGGATCATTATCAGTAGCACCACGTCTTTTGTAAACGACTCCCAGGGCGTGAGTTTGATGGCATCGCCGAAGCAGCCGCAATCGGTTACTTTGTTAAAGTAGGCCGAGTAGAAGGTGAGGAAGGTGAAGAACACGATCATGATGAGCAGCAGCCACAGCACCAGTTTGAGTTGGTAGCGCACCAGCAGCGCCACGCCCAGCACAATCTCCGCCGCACTCAGAAAGATGGACAGAAACAGCGAGTAGGGCTCAAAGCTCTTAAAGAAGGGGGCAATGTCTGTGGAGAACACCTCGAAGTATTCCTCCAACTTGATGGCCGTGCCCACCGGGTCGTTTATCTTGATCAGGCCGGAGAAGATGAACAAAACAGCCACAAACAGCCAGAAAAGATTACTTATGAACTTCATTAACCTTGTAAGTTAGAGAGTTAAAAAGTTTGGGAGTTAGAGAATTAAAAGCAGCTTCCGCTGGTGCGGGCTTGCAGCTCGATTCTTAGTCTACCTTTTCCGCAAAGCCAGACTTAATCAGCGCGAACACAGCGTAGTTGATCATGTCGCGGTAGTTGGCCTCCACCCCCTCCGAGATCAGCGTCTGCCCCTCGTTGTCCTCGATCTGCTTGGTGCGGTAGAGCTTCATCAGGATAATGTCGGTGATGGAGCTCACGCGCATGTCGCGCCAGGCCTCACCGTAATCGTGGTTCTTGGCGTTCAGCAGCTCTATGTTCTCCTCAATGTGGCGGGTATACTCGCGCTCCACCTCCTCCGCCGACAGGCTCAGCGGAGCATCGGCCGGCAGGTTCAGCTGCATCAGGGCTATCACGCAGTAGTTGATGATGCCCACGAACTCACCGTTGATGTCGTCGGCCACCATTTGCTTGCCCTTCTCCTGGATAGAGCGGATGCGCTGGGCTTTGATAAAGATCTGATCGGTGATGGAAGGCAGCCGCAGCACGCGCCAGGCGGTGCCGTAGTCGCGGGTTTTCTTCACAAAGGTATCCTTGCAGCGCTGTACTACCCTATTATATTCCTGCAGTGTTTGACTAATCAACTTTTTAGCTTTAATTTTAAAAATAATTGACCCGCATGCCAACATTAGATTCGAAAGATACGCTTTTTAAGAAAAAATCCACACTAAACTGCCGTGGAAAGCTTCTTTCGCTGGAGGTGCCGCAGGTAATGGGCATCCTCAACCTAACCCCCGATTCGTTCTATCCTGGCAGCCGCCTAAGCTCTACAGAAGAGGCCGTGCGCAAGGCTGCCCAAATGCTGACCGACGGCGCCGACATACTGGACATTGGCGGTTACAGCACCCGCCCGGGCGCAGCGGAAGTATCGGCGCAGGAGGAGCAGGACCGCATTCTGCCGGCCATCGAGGCCATTGCCGCCCATTTTCCGGAAGCCATACTTTCTGTAGATACGTTTAGGGCCAGCGTGGCCGAGGCAAGTATAGCCGCCGGCGCTCACATGATTAACGATGTGGGCGGCGGGCTGCTGGATGAGGCTATGTTTGAGACGGTGGCGCGGCTGCAAGTGCCATACATACTGATGCACATGCGCGGCACGCCGCAAACCATGGCCAGCCTTACCAAGTATGATAATTTAGTGGTGGATGTGTTGGACGAGCTGCAGGGGCAACTGGCCAGGCTGCAGCAACTTGGGGTGAAGGACGTAATCCTGGACCCTGGCTTTGGGTTTGCCAAAACCGTGGAACAAAACTTTGAGTTGCTGCGCCACCTCGAAGATTTCCGTATCTTAGGCCTGCCGTTGCTGGCTGGCATGTCGCGCAAGTCCATGGTCTATAAATTGCTGGGCATACACCAGGCCGACGCCCTGACGGGCACAATAGCTGTGAACACTGTGGCGTTGATGAAAGGTGCCAGCATTTTGCGGGTGCATGACGTAAAAGAAGCTAAGCAAACCGTTATACTTTTAGAGAAAACAAAACTTTGATCTTTTTATTCAGCATAGGCTTTTTAGAAATAGGTTGGATCGAGATTATCGATATCCTGCTCGTGACGGTGCTGCTGTACCAGCTGTACAAGCTGCTGACCGGCAGCGTGGCGCTGAAGATTTTCCTGGGCCTGCTATCGGTATACCTGCTGTACCTGGTGGTGCGTGCCGCGGGCATGGAGCTGCTTACCATTATCCTGGGGCAGTTTATGGGGGTGGGCGTGTTGGCCGCCATCATACTTTTCCAGCCCGAGATCCGGCGTTTCCTGCTGCTCATCGGCAAAACCACCTCGCTTAACCACGATCGTTTATGGGGCTTTCCGTGGCGCCGCGAGCAGAGCGAAAAACTGAGCCTGACGCCTTTCATTGAAGCGGCAAAATCCCTGGCTGGCAAGAACACCGGGGCGCTTATCGTGTTTGCCAAAAGCTCTGAGCTGAAGTACTATGCCGAGTCGGGCGATCTGATTGACGCTGTGATCTCGAAGCGCCTGCTCATGTCTATCTTTAACAAGCACAGCCCGCTGCACGACGGCGCCGTGATCATCTCCGGCAACCGCATCAAGGCAGCCCGCTGCATACTTCCGGTTTCCGAAAACCAGGAGATCCCGGCATCCATGGGCCTGCGCCACCGCGCCGCCATCGGCCTGACCGAGATTACCGACAGTATTGTGCTGGTGGTATCCGAGGAAACAGGACAGATCGCGCTGGTGCGCAACGGAGAGGCCTACCGCAACCTCTCCTCCGCCGACCTGCGCGTGAAGCTTAACCAGTTCCTGTTCGACACCGACCAGAAGCCAGCCGCCGCCGTTTCAGAGAAATCCGTTAGCGCGGCGTAGATTTATACTTTGCAGAATTTATACTTGGGGAATCTTCAAAGCTCCCGCGGAAACGCGCTTTTATAGCTTCTGAAGAAGACGCTTCAAAGAGGTTAGGAATTTGTCCTGGTGCAGCACAAGCGCGTCTGGTGACTCGCCGCCCACTGCGCGTCACCGGTCAGATACCGGCGCTAGGGCTCTACACTTATACTTTCTAACCTTCTAGCCTAACTCCTAAACTCTTTTACTCATACTTTACAGCCTTCCCTGCCGCCTATACCACACCAGCCAGTAAGCCGCAATGCCAAGCGCGGGTATAACCCAAAGTATGGCCATCCAGATAAGGCGCGAGCCAACAGGGTAATCAGACTTAAAAATGAGGTGCATAAGGGCGATGGCCACCAGCAGGTAGTTGAGCGTGACCAGCAGGAAGATTTCGGGGTTACGTGCGAGCAGCTCCATGGGCTAGAACAGGGTTTCGCTTAAAAACCATATCAGGTACAGCAGCGCCGGCGCTATGAGCAGCAGAATGGTGCCAAAGTGCAGGCGCGTCCACTGCGGGTTCAGCAGCAGGCTCAGGTACGCCTCCACCGACAACAGCAGCGAGAAGTAGAACGTGATCTGCAGCAGCGTGTACACCACGTTTGGTTCATTGCGCATATCCGCCGTGGTGTAAGCCAGAAACGAGATCACCATCCACGACAGCACCGTACCCAACAACACCTGCCCCGGCTTTATCTTTATGTTGTTCATACTTCTGATGTATCCTGAGTTTGATACAAGTTAGGAAAAAATAAAGCCACTCCCATGGCAGGAGTGGCTTTTCTATACTTTGGTGCGGATCTATACTTACTGGATCACGCCCAGCTCTTTGCCTACTTCCACAAAGGCGGCGATGCACTTGTCGATGTGCTCCTTGTCGTGCACGGCGGACAGCTGCACCCGGATGCGGGCCTGCCCTTTTGGCACCACCGGGTAGTAGAAGCCGATCACGTAGATGCCTTTGTCGAGCATGCGGGCAGCGAACTCCTGCGCCAGCGGGGCATCGTACAGCATTACCGGCACAATCGGGTGGTCGCCCGGCTTAATATCGAAACCGGCCAACGTGATCTGCTCACGGAAATACTTGGTGTTCCACTCCAGCTTGTCGCGCAGCTCGGTGGTGGAGCTCAGCAGGTCCAGCACGGCGATGGAGGCCCCCACGATAGACGGAGCCAGTGAGTTAGAGAACAGGTATGGGCGCGAGCGCTGGCGCAGCATATCGATGATCTCTTTCTTGCCGGAGGTAAAGCCGCCCATCGCACCGCCAAGCGCTTTGCCCAGCGTGCCCGTAATGATGTCGATCTGGCCCATTACGTTGTGGTACTCGTGCGTGCCGCGGCCGGTCTTGCCCATAAAGCCTGTGCTATGGCAATCGTCCACCATGATCAGCGCTTTATACTTATCGGCCAGCTCCACGATCTTATCGAGCTGCGCTACGGTGCCATCCATCGAGAAGGCGCCATCCGTCACGATGATGCGGTGCTTCGCTCCCTGCGCCTCCTGCAGCTTCGCCTCCAGGTCGGCCATGTCGTTGTGGCTGTAGCGGAAGCGCTGCGCTTTGCACAGGCGGATGCCGTCGATGATGGAGGCGTGGTTCAGGGTATCAGAGATGATCGCAGACTCAGCGTCGAACAATGGCTCAAAAACACCACCGTTGGCATCGAAAGCGGCGGCGTAAAGTATGGTATCCTCGGTGCCGAGGAACTCTGATATCTTGCGCTCCAGCTCTTTGTGGATGTCCTGGGTGCCGCAGATAAAGCGCACCGAGCTCATGCCGTAGCCGTGCGTGTCGATCGCCTCCTTTGCCGCCTCGATCACCTTCGGGTGCGCCGACAGGCCCAGGTAGTTGTTGGCGCAGAAGTTCAGCACGTGGTGCATCTGCGTGGTGTCGATGTCAGCGCCCTGCGGGGTGGTGATGATGCGCTCTTGTTTATACAAGCCTGCCTCTTTGATCTCGGCAAGCTGCTGTTCTAAGTCTGGTTTTAAAGTCTCGTACATAGTTTTGTTATTCGTTATACGTTGCTCGTTTTTCTCTTTTTAAGTATGATCACTGGCCCGTGACATCGCCGGTCTCGTCCGGCTTTGGCGGTGGCCGACGCATAATGGGCCGTGGCCGTGGCGGCTTTGGTTTCGGCTGTTCTTCTTCCGGCTTTGTCGGCTCCTGTGGCTGCTCCGGCTCTTTTTCAGGCTGATTTATACTTGTACTCTCTGTTTCGGATGCCTCGGCAGGCGGTTTTTGCAAAGCCACCGGCCGCTTGATAACGGGCCTCGGTCGCGGAGGCTTTGGCTTATCTTCCGCGGCAGGCGCCGGTGCTTCTGCAGGTGCTTCCGGTATACTTTGCTCCTCCTGCGGCTCTTCCTCCTTTGGCTTCTGCAGTGCCACCGGCCGTTTCATAACCGGCCTTGGGCGTGGCGGTTTCGCAGCGGCCTCTTCTGTTGGCTGCGCTGGCGCTTCTTCAGGCTTTGGCTCTTCCTCCTGTGGTTGCTGCAGGGCGGTTGGCCGCTTGATAACCGGGCGTGGCCTTGGCGGCTTAGGTGTGTTTTCCAACGGGGCCTCTACCGAAGTCTGTTCCTGCTGCTCTTCCTCCGGTTTAGGCTGCTGCAACGCTACAGGGCGTTTTATCACCGGCCTTGGCCGGGCTGGCTTGGCTTCTGGCGTTTCCCCGGCAGCTGGTTTTATACTTTCTTCTGATGCCGTGGCGGCTGCGCTTTCTCCCTCCGGTTTCTGTAGCGCTGCCGGACGCTTGATCACCGGACGCGGGCGGGCAGCTGGCTTGGCTGGCTCCGTGCCCTCTGCTTTTTCTGCTGATGCTGTCTCCTCTGCCGCCGGCTTTGGTATTACCGGGCGCTTCACCACTGGCCTTGGGCGAGCGGCAGGCTTGGCCTCTTCTGCAGCGGCCGGCTTTTCTGTTGCCTCTCCCGTTGCTGGCCTTTGTATGGCGGCAGGGCGCTTTACCACTGGCCTTGGTTTCGGGGTGCTTTCTTCTGATGCGGCGGCGGGGGCAGCGGTTTCTTCTGCCACTGGCTTAGCCGCAACAGCCCTGCGTACGGCGGCCGGACGGGCAGCGGCTGGCGCTGGTTTCGGAATGTTCTCCTCAGCCAGGTGGTAACGCAGGCGCACGTCGTTGATCACCATCTTTACCTGCACCAGAAAGCTGTTGGGGTGCATTTGGGCGTACATCTCCTGCCACGCTGCAAAGCGCGCCGACTCCGAAGCCTCAAATGCGGCTTTGTCTATCCGTTTTTTTACCAGGAACTCCTCAAATGTCATATGCTTCAGGCCTTTAATGGCAATGCAAGTTAAGGTTTCGGGCTAAAACCGACTACCTGTACGCTGTTTTGCACCGCTTGCCTACAAATATAAGAAAATCCGCCTGCTGCCCTGTGGCAGGTTACCTATACTTTACGCAGAGTTAACATTTCGTTAAGCCTCCACGCAGCCCTTTGCCCTGGCCTGCGGCAGGTTTACCTTTGTGCAGGTTAGTATTAGAGTAGGTTGATAATGGGCCGCATACCTTTGGGAGCGGCCCTTTTTTCGCTCATCCCCCCAAGGCCCGGCGCCTGTTTCTTTCAGCAGTATATTTTTTGGATTGCCTTGAATTCGGTTACTTTGTGCAAAGTTTTTTTATACGCTATGGCAAACACAAGTGACACGGTATTGGTGATTGGCGCCTGCGGGCAGTTGGGCTCTGAGCTGACAATGGAGCTGCGCAAAATGTATGGGGAGGCAAACGTGGTGGCGGCAGACATTGCCCCGCCCAAGCAAGCCGACCTGCGCGATTCGGGCCCTTTTGAGAAGGTGGATGTGCTGGACACTAACGTGCTGGCCGAGTTGGCCTCCAAGTATAAATTCAAGCAGATTTACCACCTGGCGGCCGTGCTCTCGGCTACCGGTGAGAAGAACCCGAAGTTTGCCTGGAAGCTGAACATGGATGGCCTCTTTAACGTGCTGGACCTGGCCCTGGAGCACAAAGTGGAGAAAGTATACTGGCCAAGCTCTATCGCTGTTTTCGGCCCAAGCACGCCGCGCCGGCACACGCCGCAGCAAACCGTGATGGACCCGAACACCGTGTACGGCATCAGCAAGCAGGCTGGTGAGCGCTGGTGCGAATACTACTTCCAGAAGTATGGCCTGGACGTGCGCAGCCTCCGCTACCCTGGCTTGATCGGCTATAAAGCCCTGCCGGGCGGCGGCACTACTGATTATGCCGTGGATATCTACCACAAAGCCCTGGCCGGCGAAACCTTCGAGTGCTTCCTGAGCGAAGATACCTACCTGCCGATGATGTACATGCCGGATGCCCTGAAAGCTACCCTGGACCTGATGCATGCCCCGGCAGAAAGTATAAAAGTGCGCGACTCGTACAACCTGAGCGCCATGAGCTTTTCGCCAAAAGAGATCGCGGCCTCTATCCAGAAGTTCATCCCGGATTTTGAGATCGTCTACAAGCCGGACTCGCGCCAGAAGATTGCCGACTCGTGGCCGCAAAGCATTGACGACAGCGCCGCGCAGCAGGATTGGGGCTGGACGCCACAGTATGACCTGGATGCCATGACAGAAGACATGCTGGTGAACCTGAAGAAGATGAAGCAGGAGCAAACAGTATAAATTCTGTTCCCAAAGTATAAACCACAGGAGAAGGCGGTGCAGCAGCATCGCCTTTTTTTATTTTGGATCAGGATGAACAGGATTCTTCACCATTAACCTGCCGCAAGTTTAGCGATAGCGTAACTTGCGGCAGGAAGGCTCCGTGGCAGAAACATTTTTTCTCTGAGGAAAGATCACAACTTTAGGCCCACTGCCTGGTTTACACAACACCACCAGCCGCACATAAGTATACTTCATCCTCAAACCCCGTACATCCTGATCTATGATCGTAAACCCGATACCCGAAGGCTGGGAAGTGATCTACCAGCAGGCGCACGGCATACTGGCCGCAGAACTGGCGTACCAGCTGCAACCGGCGCTGCAGTGCGCGCACTGGGTGGAGACCTTGGTAGCCATTGCCAACCACGACAACCGCCAGCGCACCTGGCGCGGCAAAGACGGCCTTACTCCCGCCGGCGCTCCCGCCGATTTCACGCTGCAGCCCAACACGCTGGAGCAGGCAAAGGCCCTGATGCATGCGGTGCGGTTTCAGGGGCGATGGGTGGCACTCCTCACTTCCCTGCACATGAGCTACCTGTACGAGAGCCGCCGCGGCGAGAGCAAAGCCACCGATACCTTTCTGGATGACCAGCGGGAGCTACAGCAAAATTGTCTCAAGAGCCTAAGGCTATCTCAAAAACAGGCAGAGCAGGCCTACGCCATCATGCAGTGGTGCGACCGCCTCTCGCTTATACTTTGCCGCAACGAACTGCCAGCCGATGAGCGGTCGCTGGAAATAGCCGCGGGGCCGGGCGGGAAAGTATACTTTGTAAAGCAGCTGCAGAACGAAACGGTACACGTGGAACCCTGGCCTTTTGCGCAAAATCAGTTTGAGGTGCAGGTAGAGTACCGGGTGCTGCCACAGCTGCAGTTTAAGCATGACGACGAGCTGGCGCAGGCGCTGCACCAGGCGGAGGTAACATATAAAAAGTGGGCTTTACAGAAATAATGCACCCTTCACTTCTGCCTCCGTCTTAAATATTTGCCTTAACCCATATTTTCAAAAGCGCGTCTATACTTCTGTAACAGGTGGCATCACCCATCATATTAAACTAGAATGATAATAGAATCTAACGACAACGAGCTAAGAAAATTAATATTTGAGCGAGAAAAGGTAATCGTGAAGTTTACAGACGAGACCTGCCCTATCTGCAAGGAAATGGAGCCGAAGTATAAAGGAATCTCCGAAGAGCCTGCGTACCAAACCATCGCTTTCCTGAAGATGGAAGCCAGGGAAAACCCCGTTTCGAGCCGCGAAGTGAAGCTGAAGGGAACGCCCTTCTTTGCCACCTACAGCAATGGCCTGCTAGCCGACTGCGGCATAGCCGCCACCGAGGCCGAACTGCGCGATATGCTGCAAAAGCTGCTGCAGTACACCTGACGCAACATTTTTTAAGGAACGACCTTTGCCCTGTAGCTGTTAACCAAAAAACCTGTGCTACCTTGCGCCGCTTTTTAAAACAGCTACCTTATGCCGCTACACACCCTGCGTAAACTCCCCGTGCTGCTCCTGCTAATAATAGCGGGCTTTGCCCTGCCCGGCTGCTCCGGCACCGAGCAACTGGACACGGCAGCGCCTACCGCCGCCGCAGCAGCTATTCCGGCTTATACCCCGCGCCTTTCTTCTGTTACCGTGCCTGTCTCTATATCGGTGGCTGCCCTGGAAGAAAAACTGAACCAGGAGATAGCCGGCATCCTATACCAGGACACCAACCTGGCAGATGATAACCTGGCCGTAACCGTGGCCCGCAACGGGCACCTGAGCATGCGTGCTGAGCAGGACAAAGTATACTTCTCGGTGCCGCTGCGCGTGTTCGCCAAAGGCCGCTGGAAGTGGGATCCGTGCAAAATATGCCCTTCTATCGATAAAACCGAGGACACCGCCTTTGACATCATCATTAAAACAGAAAGCAGGATCGGGCTGACGGAAGACTACAAAATCAACACCATTACCAGCGGCAACTTTGTGTGGGGCGATACCAAACCGGTGCTGGAACTGGGGCCGCTGCGCATTGGCCTGGCCCGTTTTGTGGAGCCTGCGCTGCGCCAACAGATGACCTCGCTCTCTAAACAACTGGACAAGGAACTGCAAAGCCGCCTGGACGTGAGAAAGTATATTGCCGAGGCCTGGCAGCAGCTGCAGCAGCCCCTGAAGCTGGACGACAACCTGAACGCCTGGCTTAGCGTGGCGCCACAGGAAGTACGCATGGCCCCGCTGCTGGCCCACAACGGCAGCCTGAACACCCGCCTTGGCCTCACCTCCTACATCACTGTTAGCACCAACGGCAAGCCGCAGGTACAGGCAAACAAGGCGCTGCCCAAACTGATCATAGACAGCCACATGGCCGACGATATCCAGATCGGGCTGACGGCAAGTATACCGTATGCACACGCCAGCAAGATGGTGCAGGAGCAGGTGGCTAACCAGACTTATACTTTTGAGGAGGGAAAGAGCCAGATTACTGTAAGCGAGGCAGCCATTACCCCGGCAGGCAACCAACTGGTGCTGATGCTCGACATAGACGGCAAGACAAAGGCAGGCATTTTTACGAAGAAGATCAGCGGGAAGATCTACCTGCGCGGCACGCCCTACTACAATGCCGAAACCGCCTCCATCCGGGTGCGCGATGTGGCTTACGACCTGGACACCAGAGATAAAATCCTGAGCGCCGCGAACTGGCTGGCTCAAAACCGCTTCGAGGAGATGATACAGCAGCAGGTAAGTATACCGGTGCAGCACGAGCTGGAAAATGCCCGCCAAATGCTGCAGGCCATGCTCGACAAACAGGGGCAGGTAAACAAGTCGGTGCTGCTGCGCGGAAGTATAAAAGACATCACGCCCGAGAACCTTTACCTAACCCAAGATGGCATAAAAGCCGTTGTAAACGCCCGCGGCACACTAACCGCTACGGTAGATAAGCTGTAGTCTTTGGACGCAAGATATTAGACACAAGATTCAAGACTTCTTAGCAACAGGAAGGCCTGCCAAGTATGACAGCAGTTATGTTATACTTTTCAGCCTGAGTCAACTCAATAATCAAAGCTTCTTAATCGGCTTGGGGCTGTTAAACACTTTCTCCGGCACTTTAGCGGGCGCGGCTATATGGAACAGCTCAAAGTCGCTTTGGGGGTTGCTGCGGTCGCTGGCCAGTTTTATACTTCCGTAGTCGCGGTAGTCGCTCCAGCGGCGGGTAAAGGCCGGCTCCGCATCCTCGTAGTTCCGGAAGAAAGCCCACTGCGTTACCAGCCCCTGCTCCTTGTCCACCCATACTTTATACTTGTTCTGCGGCGTCAGCCCCACCTCCTCAAATGTCATCTGCAGCACATCGGCCGGGGCGCCGTCCATTGTTTTTTCTTCGCCCAAATAGGTTAAGTTCACGCCGGGGTCCAGCAGCTTAAAGGGCATCACCAGCCAGTAAGAGTTGTTTATCCAGAGGGCGTAGGCCTGCTCCAGCAGCTTCTGCTTTTCCTCCCCGTCCGGCAGTTCCCGGCCATCGGCGTATACTTTCCCGTTTTTGGTGTCGATGTTCATCACGGCCACCAGGCTGTCCATCTCCCAACGGAAGCGGTGCTGCTGCTTGTCCCACACCTGGTACTGGTCGTTAAAGGTCCAGGCAAGGTAGCGGGTATCTTCCCAGCCTTTTTCGCCGCCCATGTTGTCTAGCACGCGGCGGGCTATTTGCTCAGCTTTATTTTCGGGGGATTGTGCGCAGGCGAGCGGCAACAGCAGCAGGCACAGGAGCAATGGTTTCAGCAGGTGTCGGTGGGGCATGGCATTGGTGTTGGTTGCGTTGCGTTGTACGGATTTATACTTGCACAGGATGCTGCCAAGGTGCTCCGGCAAAGGCTGTTTTAACCCATTGCAGAGGCGCTGCGTAGTTTAGAACCATACCTGAAACAGATACACATGCCCTATGGCCAGATATACTCTTAAAGGAATTTTCCAGCTGCTAAAGTCTTCCGTAAACGGCTTTCTGGACGCCAACTCGCTCCGGCTGGCGGCTGCACTGGCGTTCAACGCCATCTTCTCCATCCCGCCGCTGCTGCTCATCATCATTAAGGCGGCAGGCTTTTTCTTTGGCGAAGAGGCCGTGTCGGGGAAGCTGGAGGAGCAGGTATCCACCGCCATTAGCCAAGACGCTGCCTCCTCTATCCAAACCATGGTGCAGAATGCCAGCACAACCGAATCGTCTGGCTGGGCCATGTGGGTGGGTATCGGCACCTTGATCTTCGCCTCCACTACCTTTTTCGCCACGCTGCAGCAGTCGCTCAACAGCGTCTGGAACCTGAAGGTAAAGCCAACCAACAACATTCTGTACATGGTCAAGGAGCGCGTTTTTTCTTTCGGTCTGATCCTGAGCATCTCGCTGCTCATGCTCATCTCGTTTGTCATCAGTGCGGCCATCTCGGTGCTGAGCGATTACATCACTGGCATGATACCCGGAATAGGCTATTGGCTCATCAAGGTACTCGATTTTGTCATCTCCGTTGGCCTGATCACGCTGCTGTTCGCCCTCATCCTCAAGTACCTGCCCGATGCCTACATCCGCTGGAAAGACACGTTGATCGGGGCGCTCATCACGGCCATACTTTTCACGGTCGGTAAATTCCTCATCAGCTGGTACATCGGCACCTCCGACCCCGGCTCTGCCTACGGTGCGGCGGGCTCCATCATCCTGATACTTGTCTGGATCTACTATTCCTCCATGATCGTGTTTTTCGGGGCGGAGTTTACGCAGCAGTACGCCCGCAAGTATGGGCAGCGCATTTCTCCAAAAGAGCACGCCGTGTTTGTGGAAGAGCGGGAAATTAAAGACAAACCCAAGGACCTGGAGGGCACCGGCAGGCCGCATGCCGAGGGCAGGTTTAAAGGCTGATTTTTGGTTGCTCAATGGCTTGTCGCAAGTGTCTGCAGCACCGGGTCCAACCACCCCTTCCCCTCCTTAGCCAAAAAGGGGAAATATACTTGTTCCATAGCAATAGCGGTGGCTATCGAAAACTGATCCCAGTCCTTGGGTGGGGGTAGGGGCCTCCCGGCCTTGAGGGAGCCAAGTATGAAATGCTACTATAGTCACGTAAGACTGAGGATAAGCAGTTGCTTGAAAGGATAGCTTGTGTCAAGCTTTAGGAAGCAGCGGCTATGGAAGTATAGCTTGGTTCCAGTTGAAGGGAGCAGTCACTATGAAAAAGTATAAACAGAAGTAAGTATAAAGTATGGCCAAAGTATATAAAGCCACAGGCTGCAAGCCCGCGCCGGCGGAGGCTAAAGTATAAAGGCACAAGCGGACGCTTGCGCCAGGGATTAACCAAAGCCTGATCTATAACAAAACAGCCCCTGCTACACTAGCAGAGGCCGCTCATTTATACTTTATATTCTAGCTTTATACCTTACGCCGGCTGCTTCTCCTTCACGGCAAGCTGACCGCAGGCAGCGTCGATATCCTTGCCACGGCTACGGCGCACATTTACCTGCAGGCCACGGTCGGCCAGGTAATAGATAAACGCTTGCAGGCGGTCGTCGTCGGTGTTTACGAAATCGGCGTTCTCGATCGGGTTATACTCTATCAGGTTGATCTTGCAAGGGATGACCTTGGAGAAGCGCAGCAGCTCCTCAGCATCCTGCAGGGTGTCGTTGAAGTTGTCGAACACGATGTACTCATACGTTACCTTGCGACCGGTTATCTGGTGGTAGTGCTTCAGCGCGTCCTTCAGGGCCTCTAGGGAGTTCGTCTCGTTTATCGGCATGATCTGGTTGCGCTTCTCATCATTCGCCGCATGCAGCGACAGCGCCAGGTTTGCCTTCACGCCGTCATCGGCCATTTTCTTGATCATCTTGGCAATGCCGGCGGTACTTACCGTAATCCGGCGCGCCGCCATACCCAGGCCATCGTGCGCCGTGATGCGCTCGATGCTCTTCATCACGTTGGCGTAGTTCAGCATCGGCTCGCCCATGCCCATGTACACGATGTTGGTGAGCGGCTGATTGTACTGCTTCAGGCTCTGCTCGTTGATGCGCACTACCTGGTCGTAGATCTCGGCGGCGTCGAGGTTGCGCACGCGGTCCATGTAGCCGGTGGCGCAGAACTTGCAGCTAAGCGAGCAACCCACCTGGCTGCTCACGCAGGCCGTCTTGCGCTCGTCGTGCGGGATCAGCACGCCCTCCACAATATTGCTGTCGTATAGTATGAAAGCAGATTTGATGGTGCCGTCGTTGCTCAGCTGTTCTGTGGCCACCTGCACGGCGTTAATGGAAAAGTTTTGCTCCAGCTTCTCGCGCAGGGCCAGGCTCACGTTGTTCATCTCCGCAAACGACTGGGCCGAGTGCTTCCAGAGCCACTCGTATACCTGTTTAGCCCGGAAAGGCTTCTCCCCGTTCTCCACCAGCCACGCCTTCAGGTCGTCCAGCGTCAGCTTCCGGATATCCTTTTTATCAATGATGTTTATATCTGCAATCAAAGTCATACTGCAAAATTACAAAAATCCTCAGGCTTTAGTTTCAATCTTTGCCTTTACTTCGGCGGGCAGGCTCATTAGTTTGCGTTCCTGGTAGTTAAAGCACAGCATGCCGGTCTTGGCGCGGGCCACTTCTTTGCCGTTCTGGTTCGTGATGTGGTAGGTGATGTCGAAGCCATACTTGCTCAGGTCGTCAAAGGCCAGTTCTATAGTTAGCACATCGCCGTAAAAGCCCTCTCCCTTGTACTCGATCGCCACATCAGCCATGATCATACTGGCCCCGCCTATACTTAACTCGCTCCAGCCGAAGTGGCCGAGCAGCTGCATGCGCGCCTCGTGCATAATGGAGAGCAGGGCGTCGTTGCCGAGGTGGTTGCCGTAGTTCAGGTCGGTTACGCGCACCGGAATGCGCGCCGTAAAGTGGGTATGGTTGGGGATATATACTTTAACTCGTGCCATAGCATGGGGCAGCTGCAAGTATAAACGCATACTTTGTTTGCTGCTTTCTATAATTTTATTAAATTCTGGTATTGGTATATTGCGGCTGCATTGCAGTATTGCGTACCTTTGCAAAGTAACACAAAAACCATGCACCTCGAAATCCGACAGACAAAAGACGGTTCTAACACCCTTTTTGTGCCCGAGCTGAACGAGCACTACCACTCGGTGCACGGGGCGCTGCAGGAGTCGCAGCATGTGTTTATAAAGCATGGCCTGGAGCATGCCCTAGAGCAGAAAAAAGACCTGAAAGTGCTGGAGATCGGCTTCGGCACCGGCCTGAACGCCATCCTCACCTTTCCGTACGCGCTGGCCAAAAAAGCCTTTATCCAGTATGACTCGCTGGAAAAGTACCCGCTAACAGAGGAGGTGGTGCAGCAGCTGCACTACGAGAACATCATCCTGAACCCGGAGCTGTACGAGTATTTCCTGAAGCTGCACGCCGCGCCCTGGAACGAGCCCGTTGAGGTGATTCCATACTTTTCGCTGCAGAAGATGCATGAGTCGTTGGAGGAGTTTGTGGCGCCAAACGCTTACTACGACGTGGTATACTTTGATGCCTTTGCCCCCGAGAAGCAGCCCGAGCTGTGGTCTGATGCCATGTTCGAAAAACTGTACAAGGCCATCCGGCCGGGCGGCACCCTGGTTACTTACTGCGCCAAAGGCTCGTTTAAGCGCAGCCTGAAAGCTGCCGGCTTTGTGGTGGAGGCGCTGCCTGGCCCCCCGGGCAAGCGCGAGATGACGCGTGGCCTGAAGCCGTTGCCCCCCGGCAGCTAACACCTGCTACAAAGCAGGCTTTTTAAAACGTGGTGCCCGGCATCACCGTAAAGCAACCCCTTATGAAACGTGCACTAAATATACTTTTTCGGGCCGTGGCAGCCATTGCTGTTATCGGAACGCTAGTCCCCCTGTTGCCGGCAGAAGTATGGTATGTGCGCATGTTCGACTTTCCGAGGGTACAGCTGTTCTTTATGGCTGTTATCAGCCTGGTGATGCTGAATGCGCTGGGCTTTAAGCACCGCCGGCGCGATAAAGCGGAGCTGCTTATCCTGGCCGCCACGGTTATCTACCAGGCCGTCAACATCTACCCCTACACTGCCCTTGCGCCGGTGCAAACCATAAAGTCTGAGCGCGACCCTTCCGACACGACGCACCTTAGCATACTGGTTTCTAATGTGCTGATGTCCAACAGGGCCTACGACAAACTTATTGGGGCGATAGAGAGCTACAAACCGGATGTACTGCTGGCGCTGGAGACGGACTCTGCCTGGCAAGAGGCCCTGCGGGAGGTTACCGATGCCTATCCATACCGCGTAGAGGTGCCCCTGGCTAACACCTACGGCATGCACCTGTACAGCAAACTGCCCCTGCGCCAGAAGAAGGTAAGCTATATACTGGATAACGACATTCCCTCTATTAAAACCTACATGCAGCTGCGCAGCGGCGCCTGGATAGAGTTCAGGGGCGTGCACCCCAAGCCGCCCGTGCCCACCGAGGAGAAGAGCTCCAGCAAACGCGACGCAGAGATCATCATAGTAGGCAAGGAGGTAGTGGACTCGAAGTACCCGGTTATCGTGGCCGGCGATTTTAACGACGTGGCCTGGTCGCCTACCACCAAGCTTTTCCAGGAGGTGAGCCGCCTGCTGGACCCGCGCATAGGCCGGGGCTTTTACAGCACTTACCACGCGCAATATCCTATCTTTCGCTGGCCGCTGGACCATATCTTCCACTCCACCCACTTTAAGCTCGTGGAGCTACAGCGCCTGGACAACATCAACTCCGACCATTTCCCGATTTATGTGCAGCTCAGTTACGAGCCCGACGAAAAGTATGAGCAGGTGGCGCCCGCCCCAGACGAAGACACGCACGAGGAGGCCAAGGAGACTATAGAAGAAGGTGTGGAAGAGGCCCTGGAGGAAGGCAAAAAACCAGACACACTGACAACCAAATAGTTATACTTGCACTTCTACCAAAGTATACTTCAGAGCAGCATCCAATTGCCCGCAAGGGCTGCAGCACATTATTTTCTATTTTGTCCTGATCAAAGATGAACTTAAGCTGCAATGAAATAGTTAGAAGCTAAATTGCACTTTTTTGCAGCCGCCATACTTTGAAATTTGAAATAAAGCGCTACATTGCAATACAGAACAGGTATCCCCAAATCGTTCATTATATGAAAAGCTTACTTAGAAAAGTCTCTTTTAGCATCATCAAGCCGTTTCTCCCTAAGTATGAAGTGGTTTGCACTACTTATCAGGTAATTCCGGGCCTGCCGGTAAATGGCAACCAGCAGAAGCACACCTTTGAGAAGGGCGCCTCTGAAGAAGCCAGAAAATTCTACGTGAAGGTGGTAAACTCCGACATGACCAGAACCATGGCACCAGTGGAAGTGCACCTGAAGCGCCGCGGCAAAACAATTGAGAAGCAGCACTTTGGCCCAATAGACGAGCTGAAGAAATTTAACGTGGTGTACAAAGGCTAACCCCTGTACGCACCCAAGCAAAACGCCTCGCCGAAGATAATCCCGGCGAGGCGTTTTTGTTTATCGGAACGGCAGTTTATACCTGCTGCCTATTTTGCAATAAATTTAGATTTAGTGAGCTCCAGCATCTTAGCGAAGTGCGTTTTATCCTCGTTGGTGAGGTAAGCGCGCCAAAGGCTTTCTACCAGCAGCATGAGTATCTCGGTTTCTAGCTCCGGCTCTTTGTGCCCCAGCTTCTGAAACGCCTCTACCAGCTTCTTTTTCACAGAATTCAGGTAGCGCTGGTGGTGCCGCTGCGCCACCTCCTCGTCCACCATCCGGAACTGCATGCGCCAGAAATCCCGCTCGTCCTCCACCAGTTTCTGCGGCATGTCCAGCACATTGCTGATCAGCTTGGCCGGGTCGTTCTCCTCTACTGATTTCTTACTTTTCTCGGTAATTCGCCTGTAGCCTGACTTTACGACAGCCTCCAGCAGGTTTTCCTTGCTGATGTAGTGCTTAAAGATCAGTCCTTCTGATACGCCAGCCGCTTTGGCAATCTGGCTAGTGGGAGTGGCATCGTACCCTTTTTCTGCAAAGAGGTGTAATGCGGTGTCTAAAATAATTTCTTTCTTGGTCTTGGCCATGGTCTTACTGTATAGCGGAATATGCAACGGGATGGCAGGCTCAGGCAAATTTACATGCACCTGCTTGGGCGAATTACAAAAGTACGATATAGCTACTTAAAAAATAAGTATTTACAAACGATACGTTTGTACCGATAGTTTTTTCTGATAAATCTGCCTGTTGTTATACTGCTTGTTGCCATACCCTGGCGGCAGTGTTTGCAAAGTTTAGCGCAGCATTATAATTTAAATCGGCTATATTGATACTTTATACAGGGCCTAACGCAAATTATGAAACAAAATATACTTCTCTTCCTAATCTTCATGGCGACGGCCTCCGTGTCTGCCCAAAATAGGGTGAATAAGAAAACAGAGGCGCAAGTAATAAATGAAGGTTATAAGCTATACAGGTCAGAATTGGCCTCGTGGCACGGCACAGACCTTTTCTTGCAAAACTACCCGCACCTGAGGGAGAAAGCCGGCGGATACTTTTCCTATGAAAGCAATGATAGCGTAAAGTGTATCTTCTTCAGCAAAGGAGATGTCCCCCAATCCCTGGTATCATTTACATTCGATAAATCATTTAATGTACAGAAGGCAAAGGCTTTGGAGCAGACGAGGCCTTTTACTGAATTGGAAAACGACCTTTATCAGATAAGAAAAGCCGCGTTAGCTGAAATCAATGCAGATACTCTATTTAAGACCTATAATAACACGAGCTTAAATTTAGTACCCTTAATTAACGGCAACGAGAAAAAGGTTTACGTGCTGACAGGCCCGCAGGTGGACGGCGTGGTAGTATTAGGAAACGATTACCTTCTTTCTTTCGACAAGAACAACAAAGTCAGGAGCAAGCAACGGCTACATCAGAGCATCATCCCGCTAAACTGCGCCGAGGACGGGGCAGAAGAAGTATCCACTATTCATACCCACCTGCCAGCTACAGGAGACTATATGACGCCGACTGATATCTGTACGATGCTGCTTTACGGAAACATGAGCAACTGGAAGCAACACTATACTTTTTCGGATAACTTTGTTTCTATTTGGGATATCCAGAAACGGGACCTGGTGATGCTTACCAGAAAGGCTTGGGATAAGATTATGCAGCACCAGGCGGCAAAGCAGCAGAATTAAACACTATTCTTTTGCCACACTCCCTCCGGCATCACCACCGCATCCAGCGGCACATCAAAGGGGTTCGGATCGGCTATACATTCCACGGGCGGCTCCAGCGAAAGGCCTACCTTCAGCACATCCGGGCGGCAGTCGGCCAGAAAGCGGTCGTAGAAGCCTTTGCCATAACCCACGCGATGGCCAGCCTTATCGAAAGCCAGCAGCGGCACCAGCACCACATCTACCTCCCGGGCATGTATGATTTGCGCGTTTTGCGGCTCGGGGATGCCCCAGGTATTCTCTACCAGCACGGCCTCGTCGGTGAGGTGGTGGTGCGTGAGGATGTTTTGCACGGCATCAGTTACCGGCACGGCCACGCGCACCTCGGGGTGCTCCTGCCGCAGCCGCTCAATGATCAGCCAGGTGTTTACTTCGTTGTTTTTAAGGATAGGCAGAAACACGTGCACCGTTTGCCCTGCCCGCAGCGGAAAATGCCGGAAGAACAGCTCTGCTATACTTAGGCTACGCCGCTGCACCTCCTCCTGCGGCAGGCTGCGCCGCTTCTGCAGCATGTGTTTGCGCAGCTCTGCCTTCTGCATTACGCCTCCTCCTCCAGTATGGTAAACTTAAATTCCAGCGGGTCGAAAGCCTCTGCCAGCGCCGGTATAAAGTCTGGGTTGTTCGTCTGGAAGGTGAGCAGGTTGTCCTTTCGCTCCTGCAGGGTACCGCCCGGAAACAATTTATCCTTCAGGTTTTCCAGCTGCTTAAAGGTTTGCTCGTGTTTGCTGTCGCGGGCTTTGGATATCTTCTTCTCCAGCATCTGCAGCGAGTTGGCTGCTTTCTGCGCCTCGGCCCCCACGGCTTTCACCAGCGTCGGGTCTATATTTTCGGCCAACTTCTCCACCTCGGCAAAGGCGGCGGCTACAGCCTCTCCCTGCGCCTCCAGGCTTATCTCCTCCTCGTGCAGCTGGCCCGAAAGCTGCTTTTTCAGCTCCTGGTAGTCCTGGAACAGGTCCTGTGGTTGGAGCTCCAGTTTATGCATGCGGCTGGCATTGCTGCGGCTGATGTACAGCGCCGAGTTGCGCAGCATCAGCAGCGGGAAAGCCACCTCATACTTTGCAAAAAGCTTCTTTAGCTGAAACCAGTAGGCCACCTCGGCACCACCACCAATGTAGGCCAGGTTCGGAAGTATAAGCTCCTCGTACAGCGGCCTGAGGATCACGTTCGGGCTGAAGCGTTCCGGGTGCTCCTGCGCCTCCTGCAGCATCTCCTCCAAAGTATAACTTAGGTCGGTGTTGAGCACTTTATACTTGCCATCTTCCTGCACAATGCGCTCGCGCAAGGTGTCGGTCAGGTAAAACAGGTTGATCTCGCGGGAGTATACTTGCGGCTTGTAGCCCAGCTCCTCCAGTTGCGCGCTCGTCTCCTCCACCAGCCGGTTCGACAGCTGCCCGGTTAGCTCCTGCTCCACCACCGGCAGCAGCGCCTTCTTCAGCTCTGTGTGGTCGCCGTCTATACTTACCAGGCCATACTCCCCGAACAATGCATGTGTAATGGCGCGCGTGGCGTCTGCCAGATTCTTGCTGTTGCGGTAAGCCTCCTCAAAAACAGGGTATGCCTCCGGCAGCTCCTTCAGCAGCGGCTCCATACTTTCCGTAGAGAACCTGCCTACGGCTCCGGTCTGGTCTGTCTCCCAGGTATAAGCCTTGCCAAACAGGCTGAAGTGGTTGATCTCGGCAAAGTCGTGGTCTTCGGTGGCCATCCAATACACCGGCACAAAGTTATAGTCGGGGTATTTTTCCTGCAGCTGTTTGCAGGTGTTGATGGCCGTGATGATCTTGTAGACAAAGTATAATGGCCCCGTGAAGATGTTGAGCTGGTGGCCTGTGGTGACGGTGTAGGTGTTGGGCTGCAGCAGCAGGTCGAGGTTCTGCTGCACCTTTGGGTTGATGTCGGAGAGGGAAGTATACTGCTCCTGCAGCGCCTGGTGCAGGGTTTGGCGTTGCTCTTGGCTAAAGCTTTTCTCCTTCAGCTGTGCCCCGAAGGCTTCCAGGGTCGGGAAGTGGTTGTAGAACGGTTGCAGCTGCCCGCTACAACAAAGGTAATCGGTTATGGTTTTGGAGAAGGCGCCGGTGGCGGCGTAGTCTATCTTGGTTATCTTCATGGTTTGTACTTCCATCTGCTTTGTAGCCGTAGGTTTAGCCCTTTAAACAGTTTAGCCCGAAATGTGTTGCAGCTAATTTATACTTGGCCGCCTCAGCACAAAGTAAAGGTTTTATTTTCGGTTTTGCAGATGATACGATAGAAAGCAGGAAGAGGGAGGTGGGCTGTTGCTGTACCTACACGGGTTACACGAAAAAAGCATGTAAACTATTCCGCGGCCAAGCGTAAAGCAGGGTAGCAAATCAACTTATACTTCTATACCTATGGGATTACTAAGCGGCATGATGGGGCACGCCTCCGAGGTGTCTATCGAAAAACTGGCAAAAGAATTTCAGCCTATCCTAATCGATGATGAGCGCATCGAACGCGCCTACAAACTGATCCGGGACATGCTGGTGTTCACGAACAAGCGCCTCATCCTAGTAAACAAGCAGGGCCTCACCGGCTCCAAGATCGATTACCAAAGCATCCCTTACGGCAGCATCAAGATGTTTTCCAAAGAGAGCGCCGGCATCGCCGACCTGGACGCCGAACTGAAGATCTGGCTCACCGGGGAATCGGAACCAACGATAAAGCAGGATTTCCGGAAAGGTGATAATATCAATGAGGCGTATCGAGTGCTGAGTAAGTATGTGTTGTGACCTCCCCTGCCAAGTCCAACCACCCCTAACCCCTCCTTATCCAAGAAGGGGTTAGGGGTGGGTTAACCATTTGCAGATGAAACACTAAATTATACCTTACAAGCCATACTTAAATGAACTCTCAAAGCAGCTCCGTCAGAACAGCACACTTTCTGAGGTTATACTTTGGAATGAGCTAAAGATCAAACAGCTACTGGGACTCGATTTTGACAGGCAAAAACCGCTTGATAACTATATTGTAGACTTCTACTGCAAGGAGTTATTGTTGGGTATAGAGATTGATGGAGACAGCCACGACTATACTTATGAATTGGATGTGGCAAGGCAGCAAGCACTCGAAAACCTTGGCGTGAGCTTCTTGCGCTTTGACGATAAAGAGGTGAAGCAAAATTTGGGTAATGTTCTCAGACAGATTGAGGCTTGGGTTCTGGAACATCGGTAGGTGTAAGAACCCACCCCTAACCCCTCCGAGGAGGGGAATTGTTGCTCCACTGAGAATTGCCTCTAACTTCAAAGTATAAAAACAAGAAGCCCCACAAGCTATACTTGCAGGGCTTTTAAGAATATTTTTATAGCTGAAGCTTAATGTGTAGCTCCATTAGGAATCACCTCGCCATACAAATCAAAATCAGAAGCATCTGTGATCTTCACGTTGGCAAAATCACCTAATCTTACATATGTATTGTCGGCTGGCACCAGCACCTCGTTGTCTACCTCCGGAGAGTCGTACTGCGTACGACCCACGAAGTAGCCGCTTTCTTTGCGGTCGAAGAGTACTTTGTAGGTGTTGCCGATCTTCTCCTCGTTCAGCTCCACCGAAATACCCTGCTGCAACTCCATGATGGCATCGGCACGCTCCTGCTTCACTTCCTCCGGCACACTGTCTTCTAAAGTATAGGAGTGCGTGTTATCTTCGTGCGAATAGGTAAAGATGCCCAAGCGGTCGAAGCGCGTCTCCTCTACCCAATCATACAGCTCCTGGAAGTCCTGGTCTGTCTCGCCCGGGTGACCGGCAATCAGGGTGGTTCGCAGGGCGATGTCCGGTACGCGCTGGCGGATCTGGTCTACAAGCTCAATAGTTCTGCGCTTGCTGATGCCGCGGCGCATGGTTTTGAGCATGTTATCGGAGATGTGCTGCAGCGGCATGTCGAGGTACTTGCAGATGTTCTCGCGCTCGTTCATCACGTCGAACACGTCCATCGGGAACTGCGACGGGTAGGCGTACTGCATCCTGATCCACTCGATTCCGTCTACATCAGACAGGTTTCTCAGCAAATCAGCCAGCTTGCGCTCGCCGTAGTGCTGCAGGCCGTAGTAGGTCAGGTCCTGCGCAATCAGCACCAATTCCTTCGTGCCCATACTTGCCAAGCGCTTCGCCTCGCGCACCAGGTCCTCAATCGGGCGGTCTACGTGCTTGCCGCGCATCAAAGGGATGGCGCAGAACGAGCAGGGGCGGTTACAGCCTTCGGCTATCTTAAAGTATGCAAAGTGCGATGGCGTGGTTAATAAACGCTCCCCGATCAGCTCGTGCTTGTAATCGGCCTCCAGCTTCTTGAGCAACTGCGGCAGCTCCAGCGTACCAAAGTAGGCGTCCACCTGCGGAATCTCCTGCTCCAGCGAGTCTTTGTAGCGCTGCGAAAGGCAACCTGTAACGTATAATTTATCTATCTGGCCGGCCTCCTTAGCCTCGGCGTAACGCAGAATGGTATCGATAGACTCCTGCTTGGCGTTATCGATAAAGCCACAGGTATTCACGATGATGATGTTGGAATCATCGTTCTCAGACTCGTGCGCCACCTCAAACTCATTGGCGCGCAACTGCCCCATCAACACTTCCGAGTCCACCAGGTTTTTAGAGCAACCCAATGTAACTACGTTTACTTTATCTTTCTTGAGCGATCTTACTTTCACGGATTAATAACTTGCTTTATAATTGATCAGAAACTCCACGCTGGTTACCTGCCCCTCCTCTACCTCCACCGGGTTGATGTTCATCTCTCCGTCAAAGATACTGGCAAACAAGCCCTTCTCCTCCTTCGAGAAAAGGCTGTACCTGCCGGGCTTCAGGCTAACCGCAAAGTTGCCATTAGCATCTGTAACAACCTGAGTCACTAAATTAGTTTGAATGTTGGTGTGAAAAACACCGTCTGTGGTTTTGGCTTGGCTGGCGTTGGTGAGTTCGTAGATGTATAGGGTGCGCTGCACGCCCCTGCCTTTGCTCGGCGGCGCGTCCGGTGAGGGCATCTGGTTTCCCGATACCCACAGCACCTGCCCGCGTATACCTTGTGCTACGGGAGTTTGCTGCTCCTGCACCTGTTTTGCCTGTTCCTGGTTTTCCATCGGCTCTTGTGTGTTTTGATGGGTCTGGTTGGCGCCGTTGCACTGCGACAGCAGCAGCGCCAGCGGCAACAGCAGGAACTTAGCCATGGCTATACTTTATTTGCGTGAGAAGAACGACTCTACAAACTCGTGCTTGTCGAACAGCTGCAGGTCCTCAATTTTCTCGCCAACCCCGATATACTTTACCGGGATCTTAAACTCGTCGGAGATTCCTATCACCACGCCGCCTTTGGCCGTGCCATCCAGCTTGGTAATGGCCAGCGCCGTTACGTCGGTCGCTTTGGTAAACTCGCGGGCCTGCAGCAGGGCGTTTTGGCCTGTGCTGCCATCCAGCACCAGCAGCACCTCGTGCGGCGTGTCAGGTGTTATCTTCTGCATCACGCGCTTGATCTTGGCCAGCTCGTTCATCAGGCCCACCTTGTTGTGCAGTCGTCCGGCCGTATCGATGATCACCACATCGGCGCCTGTTTCCACGCCTTTCTTCACGGCATCATAAGCCACAGAGGCCGGGTCGGTGTTCATGCCGTGCGAAATAACCGGCACGCCCACGCGCTCACCCCAGATGATGAGCTGGTCTACGGCAGCGGCCCGGAACGTATCGGCAGCGCCCAGCACTACCTTTTTACCGGCCTTATGGAACTGCGCGGCCAGCTTGCCAATGGTCGTGGTCTTGCCCACGCCATTCACACCCACCACCATGATCACGTATGGCTTTATGTCTTTTGGCAGGTCGAAGTTGGCGCCGTCGCCGGCACGGTTCTCCTCCAGCAGCGCCGCAATCTCCTCGCGCAGGATAGTGTCCAGCTCATCGGTGCTCACGTACTTGTCGCGGGCCACGCGCTGCTCAATGCGGTCAATGATTTTTACCGTCGTGTCCACCCCTACGTCGGCATGCACCAGAATCTCCTCCAGTTCGTCGAGCACCTCCACGTCCACGGTGGATTTGCCCATAACGGCTTTGCTTAGCTGACCGAAAAAGTTGCTCTTGGTTTTCTCGAGGCCTTTGTCCAGCGATTCTTTTTTCTTCTCTTTGCTGAAAAAGTCAAAAATTCCCATGCCGGTTTACGATGTAGGGTGAATATTATCTCACTGATACGGTAATATACTAAAAAAGTCCCGGTAAAGGGACTTCTTCGTATTATCTATCTATCGATGTAGAGTAGGCTGTTTATTTCTTAGAAAGGAACTCCTGCACTTTGTCAACAGGTACCATCTCCTCTTTAAAGCTGTAAGCACCAGTTTTTGGGGACTTCACAGCCTTAATTACTTTCGCCCAGTCTTTACCTGTAGCGGTCTTTAGGGTTGCAACTACCTTCTTAGCCATGGTTATTTAATTTCTTTATGTACAGTTACTTTTTTCAACACAGGGTTATACTTCTTCAGCTCAAGACGCTCTGGAGTATTCTTTCTGTTTTTGGTAGTGATGTACCTTGAAGTTCCAGGCATGCCAGTAGCTTTGTGCTCTGTACACTCCATAATAACCTGGATTCTATTACCTTTTGCTTTTTTAGCCATCTCGACAGTAATTTTTTATTTAGGACTGCAAATATAAAAGCTTAAATCTCTAATTACAAACAATGTATAAATTTTCTTGTAGAAGCACGCTGCCGCACTTCACACAATTTACACTTGTAGGATAAGCGGCCCCTCCTGCCGCGGCAGAAAAGGCTAAGGTCAAAAAAAGAGCAACGGAGGGAAAGCATCTACAGCTTCTCTCCGTTGCCGATGTTTATCTTAAAGTACCAGATGGCTTTTTCCGGGGCAAGCCTGGCGCCAAAGGCTACCGTAGGCGGCGCAGCCGGATTACAGCACTACTAGTACAGGATGTAACCTTGCTCTACAGCCTTCTTCAACACCGCAGTGATACCATTCTTGTTGATGGTTCTCAGTGCAGAAGTAGAAACTTTCAGCGTTACCCAAGCATCCTCCTCCGGGATGTAGAAGCGCTTCTTCTGTAGGTTTGGATAAAACTTACGCTTCGTCTTGTTGTTAGCGTGAGAAACGTTATTACCTACCTGTGGTCTTTTACCTGTTAAGTCGCAAACTCGTGCCATCTTGTATTCTTTTCTGGTTTATTTCAATAGGGGTGCAAATATCTATAAAAAGAAACAGAATATCAACCCCCTAGCTAAAATTTTACTTTACCTGTGTAGAACCTGCTTCGCGGCGCGGGCTTCGGTTACAGCTTTTATACTTCCTTCCGCTTTGCCGCCACCTGCTCATGGAAGCCGTAAGGGCAATGCTTACAGGCGTTTTTGCAGCAGTAGCCGCGCTTCTGCAGGTACTTTGCCGTGAGCACCATCAGCCCTTGCTGGTTAAAATAAAAGTCTTCTCCTTCGGTTAGCTTCTGTGCCAAGTCTTCCTCTTTTTAGCCTGCAAAGCTCGCCAAATAAATAAAGGCATGCAAACATGCGTTACAAGCTTGTCACCTTTTGGGCTGCGGCTACACAAACGCGTTTCCGGCCGCGGCGGCGCTACCCAGCCTTGTTACCCTGCGCCCATGTTTTGATGTGGGGCTGAAATGTGTAATTTTGACAACATTAAACCCAATTTACTGTAATTAAGAGAGTGGCCGCGGGCTACCAGCCACTCCAGAATCTGATAATCGAAAACTATGAACACTCAAACCATCACCTCCAGCCAGCAGGCTATCGACACCGAGCACAAGTATGGTGCCCATAACTACCACCCGCTACCCGTGGTGCTTAACCGCGGCGAAGGCGTGTACCTGTGGGACGTAGAAGGAAAGCGCTACTATGATTTCCTGTCGGCTTACAGCGCCGTGAACCAAGGCCACTGCCACCCCAAAATAGTTGGGGCACTAACCGATCAGGCGCAGCAGCTGACGCTTACCTCCCGCGCCTTCTACAACGATAAGCTGGGCCTGGCCGAGAAGTATATCTGTGAGCTGTTCGGCTACGATAAGTCGCTGTACATGAACTCAGGAGCCGAGGCCGTGGAGACAGCCATCAAACTGGCCCGCAAGTGGGGCTATATGAAGAAGGGCATCGCGCCGCACAATGCCGAGATCATCGTGGTGGAGCATAACTTCCACGGCCGCACCACCGGCATCATCTCCTTCTCCACCGACCCTGACTCGACCAAAGGCTTCGGACCATACATGCCGGGCTACAAGGTGATTCCTTATAATGATGTGGAGGCGCTGGAGCGCGCCCTGAAGGAGAACCCGAACGTGTGCGGTTTCCTGGTGGAGCCGATACAGGGCGAGGCTGGCGTGGTGGTGCCGGACGAGGGTTACCTGGCCAAGGCGCAGGCGCTGTGCAAGGAGTATGACGTGCTGCTGATGGCTGACGAGATACAGACCGGCATCGGGCGCACCGGCAAACTGCTGGCCAGCTACTACGACGACGTGAAAGCCGACATACTTATACTTGGCAAGGCGCTCTCTGGCGGCGTGCTGCCGGTTTCCTGCGTGCTGGCCAACGACGATATCATGCTCTGCATCCAGCCGGGCGAACACGGCTCTACCTTTGGCGGCAACCCGCTGGCGGCTATGGTTGCCATTGCTGCGTTGGAAGTGATCCGGGAGGAGAACCTAACGGAAAACGCGAACAGGCTCGGAGAGGTATTCCGCGAGCGCATGCGCCGCCTCATCGAGAAGCGCCCTGAGCTGGTAACGCTGGTGCGCGGCCGTGGCCTGTTGAATGCTATCATAATCAAGCCTACCGAAGATGGCCGCACGGCCTGGGATGTGTGCGTAGAGCTAAAAGACAAAGGCCTGCTGGCCAAGCCAACCCACGGCGATATCATCCGTTTTGCGCCACCACTGGTAATGACGGAGGATCAGCTGCACGAGTGCTGCGACATCATTGAAGAGGTGATCATGGGCTTCTAAAGTATAAACCACCACAAGTATGAAAGGCAGGGGCTACGGCTTCTGCCTTTTTTATTTCCCGCCCATATGGTTTATGCTCATGGACCGCCCCCGGACAAACAGCTTTATACTTGCTCAGTTTATACTTTCACCTCCCTCGCTGAACCGCCAGCCATACTTTTACCCTCTTTCCCAGCCTCTTCCGCAGCAACTGGCACTATATATGCTAAGGCTATATTTGCCATTACTACATTGGCTAACAACGCTACTATACCTATAAAACTATGAGAAATACATTACTGACTGCAGTGCTGGCGGGAGTGCTGGCGCTGCAGGGTTGCTCTGTTCCGCACATGGCCCTGGAGTCTGCCTTTAAACAGGAGGCGCAGGAGTTGCCCGTAGAGGGGCGCAAAGTGCTCAAGCCGAACGGCAAGTTCACCATCGGCGACTATACGGTGGCCAACGTGCACCGCGGCTGGAAGAACAGCGGCGGCTTCAACCTTTTCGGCTACGAGAACATCAAGGCAAAGCAACAGCATGAGTTTAGCCTGATGAGCGCACAGGGCACGGAATGGTACGTGTTCGGCGCCAGCCGCCTGCACGAGAAGAACCTGAAGTCCAGCAACGGCATCAGCATACGGCTTTCGCCCAACCTGGAGTACTACGCCAGCTACTTCACCTCCCCCGAGAGCGGCCAGTGGCACCTGCTCACTTCCGACCCCGGCCATTACCAGGACCGCCAGCGCTTCGAGGGGGAGCTATCCAACGGCAGCACTGTTTATACCGTGGCGCCTGTGTACAAGTTTGAAGGCAAAAGTATGCCGCTGCCTGATATTGTTGGCTATGAGTTTAAGGCCGGCAAGGAGCTGCTGGGGGCGGTGCAGGTGCTCAATAACGGCAAGGTATGGCTGCAGCCCAACCTCCCCGACGATACGCGCATGGTGCTCGCCAGCGCCATGGCCTCGCTGCTGCTCTACGAGAAGCTGCACAACTCCAACTCCTCCCTTGAACCAAATCTTTAGCCACACACGTTTCCTGTTTTATAGTAGCTATCTGGATATTAGTCGATTAAATCGCCGCAGAAGTATAAAACCTGCTACATCTTACGTTATTAGCGTATACCTTTCATATGGCTGCTATGCTTTCACATTTTGATCAAGTATAAATGAAGAAATTCTTTTGGTGGTGTGCCGGCGCCGACGATACGATTCTTGAGAAGTGCTCTAAATCGGAGCACGTAAAGTATGCGGGTGTGGGCGCCACCGTGCTTTTCACGGGCCTGCTGGCCAGCATCTCGGGCGGCTATGCCCTTTACACCGTTTTTGACTCCGTACCGATGGCGGTTGCCTTTGGCCTGCTGTGGGGCGCTGTCATCTTCAACCTCGACCGCTTTATTGTATCCACGCTGCGCAAGGAGGGTAGGTTCTGGAAAGAGCTGCTGATGGTAACGCCGCGTATCCTGCTGGCCTTGGTGCTGGCCGTTGTTATCTCCAAACCACTGGAGCTGAAGATCTTTGACAAGGAGATACAGGCCGTGCTGAAGGAGAAGCAGGCGGAGCTGGCCATAGAGCACAAGCAACTGGTGGGGCGCCAGTTTGCCGAGGTAGACTCTGTAAAGGCTGAGATGGCCGCTATACGCCAGGAGGTGGAGGCCAAGCTGCAGGAGCGCAACAAGTTCTACGAGGCCGTGGCCGCTGAGGCCGATGGTACCGGTGGTACGGGCAAGGTGGGCCGCGGCCCGATATATGAGGAGAAAAAGCGCCAGTATGATAAAGTAGACGAGGAGCTGAAACTGCTGCAGGCCGACGCCCAGGAGCGCATTAACCAGCGCCAGCAACGCATCAACAACCTCATGGCAAAGTATGATGAGACAGTGGCGGAGGGGCAGGAGAGTTTCTCGAACTACGATGGCCTGATGGCCCGTATCAATGCGCTGGATGAGCTGCCTTGGCTGCCGGTATTCTTTATCACGCTGCTGTTCATCTGCCTTGAAACCGCCCCCATCTTTACCAAGCTCATCTCCAGCAAAGGCCCTTACGACGACATCCTGAAAGGGATAGAGCACGAGCGCACCACGCAGGAGATGCAGCGCGTGGCTGAGCGGCAGAAGCAGTACGACACCCGCCAGGAGGTGGCTGAGGCAAAGTTTACGGCCCGCCGCGAGTATGAAATAGATGCCAAGCGAGAGGAAGAGCGCATCAAGTCGGATGCGCACCTGGAGGTGGTACGCGAGTCTGCCGCGGTATGGAAGGAGCGCAAACTGGCCGACATCCACCGCAGCCCCAACACCGCCAGCGATGTGCTGAATGATAATGAGGAAAACGGTTACTATAAGTGGTAAGCCTGTTTTAGCAAGTATGAATCATCAGCCTGAGCCGGTTTCGGCTCAGGCTTTTTTATGGCTCCTTGGTTATAAGATCAAGCTTCCCTAGCGCAAGCGTCCGCTTGTGCCTTTATACTTTGCCGCTGTCTTTGTAATTCGACACAGCTATCCTATCTAGCTTCTGCTGATCCTCAGTCTTATAAGCGACTCTTTGCATTTCTTGCTGTGGCTCCCTCAAGGCCAGGGGGCCTCGCCTTCGGGCATCGCGCTGTCTACACTTCCTTTGCTCCTGCGTCGCAGTGCCGCCAAGGCGAAACCGGAAATCTAGAAGGCGCTCTTGTCGAGGCCCCCTACCCCCACCCAAAGACTGGGATCAGTTCGATAGCCACGGCTGACGGAGTTTAAACCAAGTCACCCTTCGAAGGGGGCAGAAGTATAAACCCACCCCTAATTCCCCTCCTCCGAGGGGCTAGGGGTGGGTTTATACTTCTGCTGATGACAACACCAACCATGAAACTTATACTTCTGAAATGGTAACTCAAGATTCCCCTCCTTAGACAAGTCGTAGATCCCGGACTTGTTTCGGGAGATGGTCAAGGGTGGTTGGGCCCGGTGCCGCAGCCACACGTTCACGCCCTTGAAATACATTCAAGACAAGCCTCTCTGGAAACTCTAACTGAGCTCTATCTGGAGCAACACAACGATACCGTCAGTCAAGCAAAAAGGCCTGCAGCATTTCAGCAGCAGGCCTTTACATCATCTTAAACCACTTTATCAATTTATAATTCGCAGGATTATCCGCATTGTCGCTATTGTCATCCATAATTCTCTACTCATTTATTTATACTTAAGTTCTACCCCCTACTCTTTTAAAACACCGCTTTAGTAAAAGGTTTACGCGAAAACACGGTTACCTCGTCCACGTCTTTCAGGCGGCAGATAAAACGGGTCATGCGTTCCACGCCAAATCCCCCACCTGCAGTTTTCGGGATGCCGCCTTCTTTGGCTACCTCCAGGTAATGGGCAAAAGCCTCTTCGTTGGTGCCTACCTCCGCCATGCGCTTGCGTATCTGGTGGTACTCGTGCTCCCGCTCCGCGCCCGACAGGCCTTCGCCGAAGCCTTCCGGCCAAATCACGTCATAGTTCAGGTAGGTGCCCGGCTTCTTTGGGTCCTCTTTGTCATAGAACTCGCGCTTGTGGTTCAGCAGCCAGAACGGCGCAGTGGCCTCCGCCGATTTAAGGTGCTCATAGTCCGGGCCCATGGCAGCCTCCAGTTTCTCGGTGCGGCATACCTCCCACTTCTCGTACTGCGGCAGCAGCTCCCCGCGCAACTCAAGTATCGTTTCCGGCATCTCCTCGTTCAGGCGGCGGAACACGAAGTTTACCAGCTCCTCCATAAACTCCATCACGTAAAAGCGGTCCTTGCCCTTAAACTCAAAATCAACCTGCGTAAACTCGAACAAGTGGCGGCCCGTGTCGGCGCGGTCGGAGAACTCCAGGCGCACGTTCGGCGACACGATGTAAATGCTGCTAAGCTCAGGGTTCATCAGGGCCAGCTGCTTATGGAAGATCATGGATTTGGTGAGGCTCCAGCGCTGGTCGGCATAGCCAATGGAAGCGTCTACCACGCCATGGTTCAGCGGGTCGGTGATGGGCGAGAGCATGAGCGGCATGAGCTGCGTCAGGCCTTTCTTGTACATAAAGTCGTGGGTGGCCCGCACGATGCCCTGCTGCACTTTCAGTATCTTGGGCAGCGATGTCCGGCTCAGGTGGCTCACGGTGGCATCTAGCACCGTCGGTTCCGTAAGTGTTACTGATTCTGTCATTTTTTTGAAAATTTGTTAACTAAATGAGTTTTATTACATCACAAAGCTAACAAATGTTGTCTTAAATTATAAATTTATTAAACTTTATTTTAGCTATTTAATAGATTTTCAATTTTAGAATCTTATCTTTGAAACTTTGTTAATAACAGCAAGTACAGGACCATATGAATTATGAAATTGATAATCTGGACAAGCAGATTTTAAGGCTCTTGATGCAGGACGTGACGCGTGCGTATACTGACATTGCCAAAGAACTGCACGTTTCGGGCGGCACGATCCATGTGCGGATGAAGAAGCTGACGGAGATGGGCGTGGTAAAAGGGGCGCAGCTGCTGATCAACCCTTCGGCAGTGGGGTTTGATATCTGTGCGTTTATCGGGGTGTTCCTGGAGAAGGGCTCGGAGTACAAAGAAACTGTGGAGAAGATGCGGGCTATCCCTGAAATTGTGGAACTGCACTATACCACCGGCGCCTACAGTATGTTCGCCAAGATCATTTGCCGCGACACCAAGCACCTGCGCGAGGTGCTGAACGAGAAACTACAGTCTATTGAGGGCGTGCAGCGCACCGAAACGCTGATCTCACTGGAGGAAAGTATAAACCGCCAGATTGAGATAGAATAACAAAAGCGCCACCTGCAGTACTACAGGTGGCGCCTTTGCTTATGTGCTTAACGTAGGGAAGTAAAATCTATGAAACGAAGGCCTCAAACGCCTGTGCGGACATGGAGGGCTCAAACTCTGTTATCTCATATGCCGCAATAGCGTGCCTGTGAAAAGGGTCTTCCTGCAGTAGCGCCTGCAGCTCCGCCAGGCTGCAGTTGTAGGCAAGTATAACACCACCGGTACGCGGCACTTTCCTCCCCGAAACCACAAACTTCTTGGCAGCATAGCACTTATTCAGAAAGGCTACGTGCTCTGCCAGGTGTTTTTCTACTTCAGCCAGCGGCTTTATATAGGTAAGCGATACAAGAAACATACCCTTTAGTATAGCTTCTGCAGCGCCTCACGCAGCCTGCCCAGCGAGGCTTTGATATCCTCCAGAGAGGCACCTCCTACCGACAGCCTGAACCAGTTCAGGTCTTTGCCGGAACCGAAGGCAGAGAACGGTACCACGGCCAGTTTTGCCTCGTGCAGCACGTAAAACGTAATGTCCTGGCTCGTCTCCAGCACTTTGCCTTCCGGCGTGGTCTTGCCCGCCAGGTCCATTTTGGCAGAAAGGTAGATGGCGCCCATCGGCTCAATGGCATCCACGGCATAACCCTCCGACTTCAGTTCCTGAAAGCCGTTATACAGCACGTTCAGGCTTTCCTGCACCTTCGGCTTAAACTCATCCATAAAGCCGTTCACCTCCTCGGGCTGCTGCAGAAACTCGGCCATGGCCATTTGCTCCGCCTTAGGCGCCCAGGCACCCACATGGCCAAGTATGGATTTCATTTTGTCCATCACCACTGTCGGGCCAAAGGCATAGCCTACGCGCACGCCTGTGGCGGCAAAGCACTTGGAGGTACCATCGATGTATACTGTGTAATCACGCATCTCGGGGCGCAGGCTTACCGGGTCGTAGTGTTCAGCATTGCCAAAGGTCAGCATCCAGTAGATCTGATCGTAGAGCATGTACAGCGGCTTCTCGCCTTCGCCGCGGCTGCGGTTCTCCTCCAGCACCAGGTCGCAGATTTCCTCCAGGTCTTTTTTAGAGAACATCGTGCCCGTAGGGTTCAGGGGCGAGCACAGGGCCAGCATGGTAGCGCCCTTCAGGTGCGGCTTCACGTCGGCGGCAGTCGGCATAAAGTTGTTCTCCGGCCGCGTCTTCACCTCCACCGGCGTAGCGCCAGAAAGGTGGCAGTAGTGGTTGTTGTTCCAGGATGGCGTTGGGTACACCACCTTATCGCCTGGGTCTACCAGGGCCAGGTAGGTGGCGTAGATGAGCGGGCGGGAGCCGCCGGCCACCAGTATATCGTTCTCCGGGTAAGTGAGGCCAAGGCGCTCTTTGGTGAAGTTTACCACCGCCTTGCGCAGCACTGCCACGCCGTTGGCAGGCGGGTAATTGGTGTGCCCCTGCTCGTAGGCTTTGGTGATGCCCTTGCGCAGCTCCTCCGGAATCGGGTAAATGCTTGGGTTAAAGTCGCCGATGGTGAGGTTGCAGATAGGCTCGCCTTTGGCAATCATTGCGTTCACCTCGCCGGCTACCCGAATAATCTCGGAGCCGATCAGGTTCTGCGCCATTTTAGAAACTGTCATGGTATTATTTGCTGAGTATAAGAAGGTCCTGTAAAGTTATATATTTCTGACATAGCTTGCGCAACTCTTTACAAGTTTGTTTGCCAGCACGCTACTTCCTGACTAAATTTATACTTACTGCACTAAATCATTAAGTATTTAGCAAAATAAATACACTTTAGTACCTTAAAACAACAGGCTAGCCGTAAGCTTGATGCGCAGGTTGTCGCCTTTGTTTGCCAGTGAGTATGGCCCATACCGGTAAAAGGCCCCTACCCCCACGCCACTAAACGGAGAGCTGATGATGTTGTTCAGCATCAAGCCAGATTCAAAGAAGCCCTTGCGCATACTTCTGAAAGCAACAGCATACTGCTCCTGCAGCGGCTCCTCCATACCTCCAACGCCAACGTTCGTGACCGCCACCAGGTCAGGGGCGAAGAAGCGGGTGTTGAGCAGGCGCTTTCCGAAGTTCTGGGAGAAGAACAGCGCGGCATACCTGTCGGAGAAGAACTCGTAGGGATACATCGTCTCAAAGCCCTCGCCGGTGTAGAGTTTATAATCGGGGTTGTTGCTGCCGTAGCCGTTGTAGCGCGTTACGAGCGGGGCGTTGCCCTCCACCAGGCCGCCTGCAAGTATAAAACTGCTCTCGCCGAAGGTGCGGTGCCGCAGCAGGGCCTTCAGCCGCAGGTCATACTTGTTATAGCCGTAGTCGCCGTCCAAAACACCATCCAGCCCGCGGGTATACTGCAGCCACAGCACCGGCCGGTCTTCATCCGTCATCGGCACCAGGCGGTTGAACTGCTGCATGTACTGCTCGCCGGGGGCATAGCGCAGGCTTAGCACCGCCTCCGCCAGGTTAAAGGCCGGCAGCGGCTGCCCCTCCGGCTGCAGCAGCGTTGGCTGCAGCAGCGTTGGCCGCCGCTCCTCCTGCCGCAGCTGCGCGTTTGCCTGCAGGTAGCGCAGCACGCGCCCCTGCAGCGCTATACTTTGGTGCGTGGTATAATCCATGTCCGTGAGCAAGGCCCGCCGCAGGCTGCCCAGCAAGCCGTGGCTCTCCTCAAAAGCCTGCCTGCGTCCGCCGGTTTCCAGCACGTCCTCAAAGTATACAGCCTTTAGCTGTAGCTCCAGCGGCTGGTAAAGTATAACCGAGGCATCGGCACCATACTTGGCCTCCTCATCCTTGAAACCATAGCCCCAGTAGCCGCCCACTTTGTACCGCTCCGAAAACAGGTCATTCGTGTGTGCGCCCATCCCCAGCCGCAGGCCTTCAAAAGCACTCACGCGGAACAGGCGCTTCAGGTCCAGGCTAATTGGGCCAATCGGAACCTGCTTGCTCATCAGGTACTCCAGGGTGCGGATGGTGCGATCGAGCTTTTGGGCGCGGCCCACGCTGTCGAGGCGCTCATAGGTAAGCTGCTCCAGCTGCGTGAGCGAGTCAGGACGGTAGACCTGGAAGAAACTGTCGGGCCGGCGGTTGGCGTTTGGCTGCTGCTGCAGGGCCACCACGCCAAAGTCAGAGCGGCGCAGGCTGGGGGTTAGGTTGATGTTGGTGATGTAGGTGCGCATGTGCGCGTAAGGCTGGTGCCCGTTCAGGTTGAGCTGCGGGATGGTGAGTTCCACGTCCAGCTCCGTGGGGAACCACTGCTGCTGCGCCCCCACCCGCTCGTAGCGCTGCTGCAGCTGTATGTTGCGCTTGTCGTCGCCAGCCGAGCCGGCCAACACGTTCTGCACCGCCCAGCCGCTGCTGTTGATGTAGAGCAATCCTTTCAGCCCCTCAAAGTTCTTGCCCTGCTCCGGCTCAAACGAAATGACAAAAATGCTGTCCTGCCCCTGCACCACCGTCTCCTGCAGCACAAAGTTATACTTGCGGGTACTGCTCGGGCTGATGGGGCTCAGGTAGCGCTTCCCGAAGAATACCGGCAGGTCGTCGTACACCGAGAACTCACGGGCCTCGGCGGCCACCACGCCAAAGCTCGGCTGCTGCAGGCCCGACACGCGCGTGGCCAGGATCGTTTCTTTGGTATGATTAGGCTGCAGAAAAGCATAGTCCGTCACGCTCTCCAGTAGGAACAGGTGCTGCTGGCCCAGCAGCTTGCGCATCTTTAAGTAGGCCGAGTCGCGTTTGGAGAGCTGCAGCGTGTCGCGCAGCTCCTGCTCCCCCACATCGGTGGCGGAAAGTATAAATTTGTTGTAGGTGCGGTAGGTGTAGCTCTCCAGGTTCTGCAGGCGGTGCCGCTCGCGGTTCTGCGTGGCCAGCCGGATGATGCGGTGCGCCGGGTTCTCACCGGTACCCAATACCACCACCTCTTGCAGCCGCGCCGCCGTGGGCTGCAGCTGCACGTTTATACTTTCCACGGAATCCGGGTAAACTATACTTGGCTGATAGCCCACGTAACTGAAGCGCAGGCTACGGATGGGCTGCCGGTGGCGCAGGCGATACTCTCCCTCCAGGTTGGTGGTGGTGCCGGTCTCGCCCTCGTTTACCACAATGCTTACAAAAGGCAGGCGCTCGCCGGTGGCTGCATCGCGCACCACGCCCTGCACCTGCCGCACCTGTGCGAGCACGGTTCCGGTTAGCAGGCAAAAGTATAAAAGTAGGAGGTGGCGAAAGTATGGCATCCGGTAAAGATAAAAAGAAAAGGCGCTACTCCTGCAGCGCCTTCCGCTCTTCGTAAGGTATGGCTTAAAAGGTTACGCTTAGGCCCATGCCCGGGCTCCCGTTTGGCAGCACGGTGGGCACCAGCATGGTATTCAGGCCCTTGTTCTTGGCAAACTTGTCGTGCAGCCAGTACACCGTGTTCACCGAGATGATCCCTACACCGGCCCCGGCCAGCACGTCAGCCATCCAGTGCTCGTTGTTGAGTACGCGCATCACGCCGGTGGCGCTGGCAATGGTGTAGCTGCCCACACTTACCCAAGGGCTCTTGTGCCGGAACTCCTTATCTACCACCGTGGCAATGGTAAAGGCATAGGCCGTGTGGCCGGAGGGGAAAGCCGTCGGCTCGCCGTTTGGCCTATCAATGTTGGTGAGTTTCTTGGTTGGCCACACCAGCGCCGACGTCAGGGCACCGGACGCTAACAGCAGCCCTGTCTGGCGGCGGATGTCGTGGCGGTTTTGGGAGGAGAAGGCGTTAAAGCCGTACAGGTACGCCGCCGGCAGAAAGAAAATGTAATCATCTACCTTGGTGCTGAACTCCGGGGCATGCTGGTCGCGGGCGTCGCGGGCATCGAAGCTGCTGAAAACGCCGTTGCCCTGTATCGTGTAAATTCCTGCGCCAATCAGGGCTGCGGCCGGAAGCACCGCGCGCTTCAGGTAACGCTTGTTCTCGCCCTCGCGCAGCTGCGCCTCCGTGAACGGGTGCTTCTGGCCCGGATATACCGTATCGCCCTGGGCTGAAATATAATAGCTATTAAGCGAGTCTGATAAAACTGACGGCAGCTGACTATCTGCCTTAGCCGGCAATAGGTCTTCCGGCTGCTGCGCCTGTGCCAGCGCGGGGCCTGCTCCTGCCGTTATCCATAGCAGGCAAGCAATCAAACGTAGTTGTTTCAAGTATGCTGAGATTTGGACTGTCATAATTTCAAGCTATAACTTTTGTGCTATACTTTTAGTGCCGACTTTCATAAATTTCGCGCTGCAACCGAACGCCCCCTACGCAGTATATGTAGGCATACGATACACCTGCAACACATGAAAATCCTTTCTGCTGCCCAGACGCGCCAAGCCGATGCCTGTACCATACAGGAAGAAGGCATTAGCTCTACCGACCTAATGGAGCGAGCCGCGAAAGCCTTTACCGGCTGGTTCGAGAATAAGTTTCAGTCTGGCACGGAAGTGCATGTGTTCTGCGGCCCCGGCAACAACGGCGGAGACGGCCTGGCCGTGTCGCGGCTGCTGCACGAGCGGGGCCACCGGGTACAGCCATACCTGGTAGGAGATCTCTCCAAGGCCTCCGATGATTTTAATGCCAACCTTAAGCGCCTGCCGCAGGAGCTGCAGCCAATCCGTGTGCAGGACGCCGCCGCCATCCCCGCACTTTCTAAAAGCGCTTTTATTGTAGACGCCCTCTTCGGCACAGGGCTAAACCGCCCGGTAACGGGGCTGTATGCACAGGTAATCAACAGCCTGAACAGCAGCGGCGCCACCATTGCCTCCGTCGACATCCCCTCCGGGCTGTACACGGACAGCCAGACACCTGAGGAGGGCGCTATTATCCGGGCACATTGCACAGCCACTTTCGAGCTACCCAAGCTGGCTTTTCTGCTGCCGCAGCACGAGCAGTTTGTGGGTGAGTGGCATGTGGTGCCCATTGGCCTGAGTGAAGAGTTTATACTTGGGGCGCCAACTAATTTCTTCTGCACCACCCAGGAGGATATTCAGCAGCTGCTCAAGCCCCGCCGGAAGTTCTCGCACAAAGGCATGTATGGCCACGCGCTCTTGCTTTGCGGTGGCTACGGTAAAATGGGGGCTGCCGTGCTTGCTGCACGCGCTTGCCTGCGCAGCGGGGTTGGCCTGCTCACGGTGCAGGTGCCGCAGGCCGGCTATTCCATACTTCAGACAGCCGTTCCGGAGGCCATGACCCTGACCGATAAAAACCGCAGGCACCTCTCGGAGCTGCCGCAGGGGGTGGAGAAGTATGATGTGATCGGGGTGGGCCCGGGCATTGGCACCGAGCGCGTTACGAAAACCGCTATCGGGCAGCTGCTGGCTACCTCCTCCCATCCTTTGGTAATAGACGCCGACGCCATCAACCTCATCGCTGCCAGCGAGAAACTGAAAGCGCAGCTGTATAAGAAGAAGCTCATCTTTACGCCACACCCCAAAGAGTTTGAGCGGCTGGTAGGGAAGGTGAAAAACGACTACGACCGCCTGCAGCACCTGCGCGAGTTCTGCATGGAGTATAAGTGCTATGTCGCCCTGAAAGGCAGCCATACGGCCATTGGTACGCCCGAGGGAAAAGTATACTTTAACACGACAGGTAACCCGGGCATGGCTACCGGCGGCACCGGCGATGTGCTGACGGGAATAATAACGGCGCTGGTGGGGCAGCAGTACACGCTGGAGGAGGCTTGCCGTTTAGGAGTGTATGTGCACGGACTTGCCGCCGACCTGGCGCTGCAAACTGTTGGGGAAATTGCCATGACAGCCTCTGACGTAATTGATCACCTGCCCAGGGCTTTTCTGCACCTTACCCAGCCCATGCCGTAGCCATGATCACCAGGCCTGCGTGCAGCAGCATGGCGCCGTCGGCAAGTATGGCAAAGTAGATGCGTGGCCGCTCTGCCGAAGACATACTGACGATCAGCGTCGCTACGAGCGTGCTAGCCAGCAGCGCCCAAAGTATAAGCCCCTTTTCCTGGCTCAAAAGCACCAGCGCATACAGCACCAGCAGCCCCAGCGACACCAGCTTGGTACGGCGCACCCCCATCCACCCCGGAAAGGTAAGGGTGTTGGTGTGTTGGTCGTATACATGGTCCCGGATGTCGAAGAGAAGGGCCAGGGCAAGTATAAACAGAAAGCGCCGCAGAAAGAGCATGAGCGCTTCCTGTTGCCATACTTCCATGCCTGCATCCAGCAACGGAAACATCGCCGTAACCACTGCCCATACATAGGCAATCAGGAATACCTTTAGGAGCGGCACGCTGCGCAGCGGCTTCACGCGCTGCCGCTTGTACAGCACCGGCACCGTGTACCCTACCGATATAACGGCCAGGTGCAGCAGAAACCACCAGTTTATTTCGAACCCTGCCCAGAAGTATAAAGTCACTGCCCCGATCAGGCTCAACAGGCCTATGCCCGCCAGCTCCCTTTTGTGCCGCTGGCTCCAAGAGGGGTCATGCGGATTTATAGTTTGGCGGGGGCGGCGCAGCATGCTCTGCACACTGCTCAGGTTGTAGGTAAACAGCGTTGCCAGAAACACGAACACGGCCATGCTCCACGACACCGGCAGTCTCGCCAGCTGATACGTTTCTATGGTAAGCGCAAAGCCGCAGCCAGAGATAAACACGCTGCTATACAACAGTGCCTCCAGTGCCCGCCTCGGCACTGCCACTGTCGCCATTCCGCCTGTGTGTCTCTTCGCTTCCATACTTTTATGCAAGTACGCAACAATTTAGTCGCCAATCAAACGCGGCAACCTGGCCTGTTTAAAAGCATAAAGCCCGACGCAGGTGTTCCTACGCCAGGCTTTAACAGGAAAAGTAATTGCTTAAAGGGCTTTCTCCCTTTTTGGCTCACCAAATGTGGTGTTGTAAAGCTCAATGCTGTCCTGAATGATCTTGTAGGCATGCTCGCGCCCCAGGAACTGCTCTACCACCACTTCTTTGTTTTCCAGCTTTTTGTAGTCCTCAAAGAAGCGGCGCATCTCCAGCAGGGTATGCGGCGGCAGCTCCGATATGTCGTTTATGTGGCGCACGGACATGTCGTTGTAAGCCACGGCAATGATCTTGTCGTCTTCCTCGTTGTTGTCGATCATCTGCATCACGCCGATCACCTTTGCGTCTATCAGGCACATTGGCTGCACGTCTATCGAGCAGATCACCAGTATATCCAGCGGGTCTTTGTCGTCGCAGTAAGTTTGCGGGATAAAGCCGTAGTTAGCCGGGTAGTTAACCGACGAGAACAGTACACGGTCCAGCTTCAGCATGCCGCTATCCTTATCCAACTCGTATTTCGCCTTCGATCCTTTCGGTATTTCAATGATAGCTGTTACTACTTCTGGCGCCATTTCGCCGTAGCTCACACTATGCCATGGATTGTTCTTGTCCTCTGTGTTCTCCATATTCATCATTAGTTTAAAGCGCGCCGTCAATAATTCCTCTTCTTCAGGCGCTATGGTTTATTTCATGTATTCTTGCAATGGTTTGCCCACGCATCCGTTTGGCTCCTGTATATAAAGCCAGGAAGCGATGGTGGCGGCAATATCTGTTATTTCTGCCTCTGCACCGCTTTCGCCGTGTGGCACGTTCCAGCCGTACCAAACCAGCGGCACGTGGGTATCATAGTTCGAGTAGGACCCGTGGCTTGTGCCTTTCGGCTCCTTGCCATACCCCTCCAGCCATCCTGGCTCCAGCAACAGCACCACGTCTCCGGAGCGCCTGGTATTGTAGCCATTCTCCACGCGGGCCATCATGCCCCTTCCCCAGTTGCTGCTTTGCAGCACAGTAGCTGGCACGGCACGCATCACCCCGTCGAAACGGAGCACGTAATTGGCCACACGCTGCTGCACTTCTGCTGTCTCCAGCTTCTTGCTTTGCATTACCTGGTGGTTCAGGTACAGGTGCTGGTTGATAAAGCGCTCTACCCAGTCTGCTTTGCCGTAGGTTTTATCCAGGTAAGCATCCACAGAGTCGCGTATCTTGTTCGGAGATGTTACGCCAGCCGGCACTTTTTGGCCCTTCAAAAAGGCAGGCACATGTGCGGCGCCGTGGTCGGCGGTAAGGAAAAAGAGCACTTCGCCTTTTCCTACCTCATTTTCTATCGTGCTGATCAGCTCGGCCATCTCCTTGTCCAGGCGCAGGAAGATATCCTCCGCCTCAATAGAATTCGGGCCAAAAGAGTGTCCTACGTAGTCTGTAGAAGAAAAGCTGACCGTTAAGAAGTCCGTTACCTCATCTTTACCCAGCTCCTCGCCGCGCAGGGCAGCCAGGGCAAAGTCCTTCGTGATGGTATTTCCTGCCGGCACTGAGCGGATCAGGTCGTAGCTATCACCTCGCAAAGCTGGCAAGTCATGCGGGAACACTGGCTTCTTCTCTCCCGACAGCGGCCGCTCCCATGGCATGTCATCGGCGGTGCTTTCGGTATACTGTTCTATCGGAAGCAGTGTTTCCCATGGCTGGCTCAGGTATTCATTCGCCAGCTTTTTACTGTTAAAGGCCTGTACCCACTGTGGCAGCTCCTGGGTATAGTACGTGCTCGTAATCCAGTTGCCGCTTTTTGAGTCGAACCAATAGGCGCCATTAGCTAAGTGGCCAGCCGGAAGTATAGATCCGCGGTCCTTCAGGGCAACTCCTACCACCTTGGCCTCTTTGTTTGTTGCCAGGCGCAGCTCATCTGTAATGGTAGTGGTCTTCAGGTTCGCCGGCGACATTTCTCCTGCATTGGAGCTACTGCCCACCGTCTGCACTGTCTTATCTTCTACGCAGTAAACCGTTCCCTTCTGCCCACGTTCATACCAGTTGTTCCCGATGATGCCGTTTAGCGCCGGCACGCTACCTGTGTAGATGGAAGCGTGGCCCGGACCTGTATAGGTTGGCACGTAGCTGTATTGGGTGTTCTTAAAGTTAAACCCCTGCGTCAAAAGCTTCTTAAAGCCATCGTTGCCATACTTGCTCCAGTAGCGGTACAAATAATCATACCGCATTTGGTCCACCACGATGCCCACCACCAGTTTGGGGCGCTGCATGATTGGCTTTGCGTTTTGTGCGGCAGGTGCGGCATTTACAGGGGGGGCAGAGGGTGCCGTGCTGGCGCAGGCGCTAAGCAGCAGCATACTTGCAGCTACAGCATTTGCCTGTACCAGGCGCTTTAGTAATGTCTTGTGTCTCATATACTATAGATCGGTTCCTGCAAATATAAACCACATGCTCCTAATATTCCCGTATTCCAACCACTAATGTGAGTTTATACATTAATTAACATATACTTAACGCAGCTGCCCCTAAATGAACAGCGCCCACTTTTGTTGGTGGGCGCTGCAACTGTTTTCTTATGCTCCTGCTTATTTTGCAGCCAAGGCCTCTGCACCACCCACAATCTCGAGGATTTCTTTGGTAATGGCAGCCTGCCTTGTTCTGTTGTAGGTTAGCTTCAGCTGTTTTAGAAGCTCGCCAGCGTTTTCTGTGGCCTTGTCCATGGCCGTCATACGAGCACCGTGCTCTGAGGCATTAGACTCCAACACAGCTTTGTACACCTGTATCTTAAGTGATTTAGGGATCAGCTCCTCAATGATCTCCTCTTTGGAAGGCTCAAAAGTATAGTCGATCAACGCCATTTCGTTATCGGCCTCTTCTGGCAACTTCTCCTCGATTGGCAGGAACTTCTCCTGGCGCACGATCTGTGTTGCAACGTTTTTGAACTCGTTGTAAACAAGATCCACCTGGTCGAACTCTCCGGCAACAAACCCCGCCATGGCATGCTCTGCGGCTACACGCACCGTATCAAAGGAAAGGTTTGCGAAGGTATTGCTGTAGTCTCCGATCACGTTGTAGCCTCGCTTGCGGAAGGCGTCATACCCTTTTCGGCCGATGGTCAGGATGGTCAGGTTGCCTGCCTCATACTGGCTTTTATACTTCTCAGCAATCAGCGCCGACACCCCTTTGATGATGTTGGAGTTGAAGGCACCAGCCAGACCACGGTCAGAGGTTACGGCAATGATCAGCACTTTATTCACCTCGCGCTTCTCCGTGTACGGATTCGACACTGCACCCTCTGCCATAGACGACAGATTTGTCAGGATGCCGCTCAGGCGCTGCGCATAAGGCCGCATGCGCAGGATGTTATCCTGTGCTCTTCTCAGTTTCGCAGCCGAAACCATTTTCATGGCCTTGGTGATCTGCTGGGTAGACGAAACAGATGTAATGCGGCTTCTAACCTCTTTTAAACTTGCCATATATTCTCTCTATGAGCAAAAACCAGGGCTAAGACTGGTGGCCTTAACCCTGGTTCTGTTACTTTAAGATTATTTGTTGTACTTCGCTGAAGTCTCCTTCGCTACCTGCTTGATAACGGCTGTTGTTGCATCGTCCAGCTTACCAGCTCTCAGTGCGTTTAGGGCATCAGCATGCTGCGCGCGCATGTTACGCAGGAAGTCTTTCTCGAAGTTTCTAACTTCTGTTACCGGCACATTGTCCAGCAGACCGTTTGTAGCGGCATAGATGGTAGCCACCTGCTCCTCTACCGGCACCGGCGAGAACTGCGCCTGCTTCAGGATCTCCAGGTTACGACGGCCACGCTCAATAGTCAGCTTGGTAGCGGCATCCAGGTCGGAACCGAACTTAGCGAAAGCCTCCAGTTCACGGAACTGTGCCTGGTCCAGCTTCAGGGTACCCGCTACTTTCTTCATCGACTTGATCTGGGCAGAACCACCCACTCGTGATACCGAAATACCCACGTTGATCGCCGGACGAACACCCGCGTTAAACAGGTTTGTCTCCAGGAAGATCTGACCGTCCGTGATAGAGATCACGTTTGTCGGGATATAAGCGGAAACGTCACCAGCCTGCGTCTCGATGATCGGTAGGGCAGTCAAAGAACCGCCACCTTTCACCAGATGCTTGATAGACTCCGGCAAGTCGTTCATGTTCTGAGCGATCTCATCCGACGCGTTGATCTTAGCGGCACGCTCCAGTAAGCGAGAGTGCAGGTAGAATACGTCACCTGGGTAAGCCTCACGTCCTGGCGGACGACGCAGCAGCAGGGATACCTCACGGTAAGCCACGGCTTGCTTCGAAAGGTCGTCATAAACTACCAGTGCAGGGCGGCCAGTGTCACGGAAGAACTCACCGATGGCAGCACCTGTAAATGGCGCGAAGAACTGCATTGGCGCAGGGTCAGCGGCAGAAGCGGATACAACCACTGTGTAGTCCATAGCGCCACCCTCTTGCAGGGCCTTAACTACCTGGGCTACAGTAGAGGCTTTCTGTCCAACAGCTACGTAGATACAGAAAACAGGCTCTCCTCTGTCGTAGAACTCGCGCTGGTTTAGGATAGTATCGATTGCAACCGCCGTCTTACCAGTCTGGCGGTCACCGATGATCAGCTCACGCTGGCCACGGCCGATCGGAATCATGGAGTCGATCGCCTTGATACCAGTTTGCATCGGCTCGTTTACCGGCTGGCGGTAGATAACGCCTGGCGCCTTACGCTCCAGCGGCATCTCGTACATCTCACCAGCGATAGGGCCTTTGCCGTCGATTGGCTGGCCCAGTGTGTTCACCACGCGGCCAACAATACCGTCGCCTACTTTAATAGAGGCAATACGGTCTGTTCTTTTTACAGTGGCGCCCTCTTTGATCTCGCTGTAGTCGCCGAGCAATACGGCACCTACGTTGTCCTCTTCCAAGTTCAGAACAAGCGCCTGCAGGCCATTCTCAAACTCTAAAAGCTCACCAGACTGAGCCTTGGAAAGGCCATAGATACGAGCGACACCGTCACCCACTTGCAGCACAGTGCCTACTTCTTCCAATTCCGCTTCGGTACGGAAGTTAGACAGCTGTTCTCTTAATATGGCTGATACTTCGTCAGGTCTTACTTCTGCCATGATTATAGTTTATTAATATATGGGTTTTCTTTAAATTGGTTTTTCAGCTTGCGAAGACTGTTCTTCACAGAGCTGTCAATCTGCTTGTCACCAACGCGCAGCACAAATCCGCCTATCAAGGCCGGGTCTACACGTTCTACCAGTTCTATGCGTTTGCCAGTTTGCGCTACCAGCTTCTGTCCCAGTTCATCGCGAAGGGCTGGTGTAAGCGGCACGGCAGAAACCACTTCTGCTGTTTGGATGCCTTGCAGGGTGCGGTACTGCTCCTGAAAAGAAGTGGCAACTCCCTCAAGTATAGCTTCCCGGTTTTTGCGGGCAACCAGGTTAAAGAAGGCCAGCGTCATCTCCTGCACCTTGCCTTTAAACACTGCGTTTATCACAGCCAGCTTCTTGTCTGACTTTACGATGGGGTTGTGCAGCAGCAGCTTGAAGTCACGGCTTTGAGAAACCACTTGCGAGAACAGCTGCATGTCTGCATGCACCTGCTCCAGCACGTTCTTCTCTGCCGCCAGCTCAATCAGCGACTTCGCATACCTGGAAGCAACTCTAATATCTGACATAGTGCTTTTTTATTGCGTCTGGCTGCACGGGCAGCCTGCGTTTATCTTTGTTAGGAAAGCGATACTTCTCTGATATACTCCTGCGCCAGCGCCTGCTGTGCAGTTTTGTCGCTCAGTTCTCTTTTCAGGATCTGCTCTGCGATTTCCAGGGAAAGCGTGGCAGCCATGTTTTTTACCTCCGTAATGGCGGCGCGCTTCTCATTCTCGATCGCCTCACGAGCCTGCTCAATCATGCGGGCTCCTTCCTCGTTCGCCTTCTGCTTAGAAGTCTCCACAATGCTGTTAGCAGCCTCGGTAGCCTCCTTCAGAATTTTGTCGCGCTCCATACGAGCCTCTGCCAGCAGCTTTTCATTGTCAGCTTTCAGCGCCTGCATCTCCAGTTTCGCCTTCTCAGCCGCACTCAGGGCATTCTCTATAGAAGCCTCACGCTCGTTCAGAGCGTTCATAATCGGCTTCCAGGCAAACTTACCCAGCAGGAACAGAACGATCAGGAACGTTACCAGCTGCCAGAAAATCAAACCAAAACCAGGGGTTACTAAATCCATTTTTATGAAGGTTGAATATTAGGTTCTTTTTAAACAGCCGCTTTGGCCGCTTTTAACTATATCAGAACTATGCATTTGACCTCATCGTCTGGGCCATGCGCCCAGACGTGAGATCAGGTAATGTTAGCTTGTTACTCTAAAAGTAATTAAGCAATAGCGATCAGAAGACACACTACCACACCAAACAGGGTTACACCCTCGATCAGTGCAGAAGAGATGATCATGGCAGTTTGGATTTTGCCACCAGCCTCTGGCTGACGAGCAATAGACTCCATAGCGGAACCACCGATACGACCGATACCAAGACCAGCGCCAAGGGCAACCAGACCTGCACCGATACCGGCACCCATGATACCAAGACCAGCGCCTTCAGAAACAGCTTGAAGCAGAATTGCTAACAACATAGTTATAGAAATATATAGTTAAAAAATAAAATTCAGATTAATGGTGATCCTCCGCATGGTCATGCTCCTCAACGGCGCCGCCAAAGTACATGGCCGACAACAGCGTGAAGATGTACGCCTGCAGCAGGGCCACGAACAGCTCCAGGAAGTTCATAAAGGTGGCGAACGCCACGCTCAGCGGGCCAACGGCCACACTTCTAAAGATAAAGATCAAGCTAAACAGCGACAGGATGATGATGTGACCGGCCGTGATGTTGGCAAAAAGTCGAACCATCAGCGAGAATGGCTTTGTCAGGATACCGATCAGTTCCACCGGGATCATGATCGGCGCCAGCCATGTCGGAACGCCTGGCGTCGCGAAGATGTGCTTCCAGTAGCTCTTGTTACCGCTGAACACTGTGATTAGAAGGGTAATAGCCGCCAATACCAGCGTTACCGCGATGTTACCCGTCAGGTTGGCGCCACCTGGCATCAGGCCCAGCAGGTTGTTAAACCAGATAAAGAAGAACACTGTGAGCAGGTATGGCATGTAGCGCTCATACTTCGGGCCGATGTTCGCCTTGGCAATCTCGTCGCGGATAAAGATGATGATGGGCTCAAAGAAGGACTGGATGCCACGCGGGGCAGCCTTAGGGTTTCTTTTGTAGCGGCCGGCGATCACAAAGAAAATACCTAGCAGCAGCGCCACGCTAACAAACATGGAGGCCACGTTCTTAGTAATAGAGAAGTCATACAGGCCTGCATGATCCTCCAGCGGCTCGCCAGCCTCGTTAACTTTTACAATATGCCCATGCTCCAGCGCATACCCATCGTATGCCACCGTCTCATGGTGTTCGTTGTAGAAATTGTGAGAAGAGAAGACCTTAAACTCACCATTGTCTACCAGTATCACAGGCAGGTACACCACAGCACCGTCTGCAAAGTGCCAGGTATAATCATCCGCAATATGGTGCGTGATCATATCCCCCGGCTGAAACTCACCGCCTTCCTCTGGCGCCTCAGCAAAAGCAGTTAGCGTAAGGAAAGAAAACAATAGAACGAATAACCTCTTCATTAAGAATGATTTAGGAGCAAAATTTATCAGACAGAACCTACCGTTAATCCTGCCTTCTCAAATGCGGGCGCAAGTTAGCCAACAAACTGTAAATTTCAAACCCGGTAAACAGGAAATATAACGCAAAGAAGTTGAAAACGAACTGCAGACGGCCCTCTTTGTAGAACCATACGTACAGCGCCACCACCCCCAGGCTCAGCACCACCCGAAAGCCCATGGAGGCGAAATAGTACACCTGGAAGTTCTCCGGGTCGTTTTTGTGGCCCAACTGCGTGAGGTAAAACGTAAACCCCGTGATGAAGACAAAGAAGATGAGCATGTGCCAGATATAACTGTGCAACAGCGCATTGCCTGTAAACTGCAGCAGAACACCTATTATTATACAGAGTAGGGCGGCAAGTATGGCCAGGTTTCGGACGAACTTCACGTATTTACTTTTTATTAATGGAGGTGATGGTTAGAATCATGGTGGAGATAACGGCCAGCAGCAGCAGCGCTATGGTAAACCAGGGTTTGTCGTTGCCCAGCTTCCCATCCAGCCACTGCCCGGCAAAAGCGGCCAGCACCAGCGCCCCGATCATCTGGAACGCCATGCCCGAGTACTTCACGTAGGGCTTGATGTTATCCTGCCTGCGCCGTTCAGGCGTGTTTTTATCTTCCGGAGCCTTTTCCATACATTCTAGTTTTACAAAGATACTCCTTTTTACGTGCCCTCCGCCACTGGTTGCACTGCCTGAAACCATTTACATTTTTGCATAGTTCAATAGCAGGCCCTAAAAAGCTATTTGCTTAACTATCCGATGATTATTGTATTTTTGTAGATAGTCGCTGCAGGGCCGGCGCAGCTGGAGCCTGCAAAACGCCCGCATCAGCCATTTTGCCATACTTTATACCCGCGCCTCAACGTTTATACTTTATTATACTACAGTGCCCAAACCCGCTGCACACATAGCCTTGAACAAGAAACCGCTGCACATATTTCTAGTGATCGCTGTAATGCTGCTGGCTGGCTGCTCTGCCGAGCGCAACAACCCGCTGAGCAAAGCCTACCACAACACCACTGCCCGCTACAACGGCTACTTCCTGGCCAAGGAGAAAATGCGCCTGCTGCAGGAGCAATTGCAGCAGCAAACGGTGTACGACTACAGCCAGGTGCTGCCCATCTTCCCGCCCCTGGACTCTGCTACCGCCAACGCCCTGGCCGCCGACCTGGAGGACATCAAGAAGAAGGCCTCTTTTCCGATACAGTATCACCAGAACAGCAAGTGGGTAGACAACAGCTACGTGCTGATAGGGCAGGCAAACTTTTACAGTCTTAATTTTGACGAGGCCGTGCGCACCTTTAAGTATGTGAACGCCAATGGCAAAGGCAAGGCGGAGCGCCACGAGGCGCTGGTGTGGCTAATGCGCTCTTTTATAAAGCTGGGCGAGATGGAGAATGCCCAACAGGTGTCGGAGTACCTGCGCAAGGAGCGCCTGAACAAGGACAATGCCCGGGAACTCTACCTGACGCGCGCGCACTACTACCGCCTGCAGGGCGACACGGCGCAAGTGATCGAAAACCTGGCCCTCTCGCTGCCGAACTTTGAGGAGAAAGACGATGAGTCGCGGGTAAGGTATACGTTGGGCCAGCTTTACCAGCTAACCGGGCAAGACAAAGAGGCCAACAAGCAGTACAGCAAAGTGCTGCGCAACAACCCGCCCTTCGACCTGGGCTTTTTCAGCCGCCTGAACCTGGGGCAGGTAACAGAGCTGGCGGGCAGCCAGGATAAAGAGCGCGTGGAAGGCTATTACCAGAAACTCCTGAAGGACGACAAGAACAAGGAGTACCGCAACAAGATATACTATGAGATGGCGCAGTTTGAGCTGCGGCAGCAGAACTATGAGAAGGCGCTCGAGTACCTGAACCAATCGCTGCGCACGCCTGGCGCCCTGCCCAACCAGAACGCCTATAGCTACGTGGCCGCCGGCGAGATATACTTTGAGAAGCTAAACAAGTATGAAATGGCCGCCGCCTACTACGACAGCGCCGTGCAGGTATACCCGCAGCAGGCAGCCCTATATGAAGCAGTAGTGGAGCGCAGAAATGTGCTGGCCGACTTTGCACAGCAGTATACCACCATCCAAACCCAAGATAGCCTGCAGCGCATCGCCAAAATGCCGGAGACGGAGCGTATGGCGTTTCTGCAGCAGCTGGCGCAGCGTGAGGAGGAAGAGCGGCAGGCGCAGTTGGCACAGCAGCAGGAGGAGGCCCTGCAGCAGGCCCAGGCCAGCCGCCGAAGCACATCGCGCAGCAACAGCAACGAGACATTTGGCACCGGCAACAGCGGCGGCGTCTGGTATTTTGACAACCCTTCGGCCATGGCCACGGCCCGCGCCGAGTTTACCCGCCGCTGGGGCGACCGCCCTAACCAGGACTTCTGGCGTACCCGGGCGCGTGGCGAGGCTACAGGTGCCCAGCCTGCCCCTGTAGCAGCAGCCCCCGCGGCAGACACCACGCAGCTGGCGGAGCAGACACCTGAGGAGCTCATGCAGGCACAGCTGCAGGCTTATGAGCAAAACCTGCCGCTAAGCACCGCCGACCTTCAAAAGTCTGAGAAAATGGTAGAGGAGGCCCTGTTCCGCCTGGCCGTTATCTATGCCCAAAACCTGCAGGAGCCGGAGCAGGCCATCGCCACTTACGAAGAGCTGCTGCAGCGTTTCCCGCTTACGGGGCATGCCGCCGAATCATACTATAGCTTATACCTGCTCTACGGCCGCACCGGCAACCAGGAAAGGCAGCAGGTATACTATAAAAAGATCAAGCAGCAGTTCCCGGCTACAACCTACGCCCGCCTCCTGGATGACGAGGGGTTTATGGCTAAAAATGCTGCCGACAACAGCAAAGTACACGCTTTGTACGACTCGGCCTACGTTCATTATGAGGAGCAGGAGTATGCGCAGGCCACGCAGCTGCTTAACAACATCACCGCTCAGTACCCGCTCAACGACATACAGGACAAGGTCATGTTTTTGGATGCCATGGTAGCCGCACGCACCCAGAAGCCGGAGGTGCTGCGCGATAAGCTGAACAGGTTTAAGAAAGAGCACAAGGGAAGCCCGCTGGTGCAGCAGGCCGACCAGCTATTGGCTACTTACCAGGAACTGGAGCAAAAGAAGCAGCTCCGCACCGAGGCCCCTGCCCCGCCGGCTCCTAAACAACAAAAAGCACCCGAAGCACCGGCCGCGCCGAATCGTAGCACAGAAATTGCTGGGGCTACAGCATCAGCAGCCAAGCCAACGCCTGCTTTACCGCCTGTGCCTGACGCACCTGCGCCCGCCGCCAGCGCCGCACCGGCACCTGACACCGTGCAGGAAACAGCGCCTGATACGTTGGCTGCTCCTGCCACCGACACGCTGGCGTATCAGGCGCAGGAAGATTCGGCTTATTATTTTGTGTTGATTTACCCGGAGGATGCCAAGGCCTTTGCTGATGTGGAGCAGAAGTATAACAAGTATAACAGCACCTATTACCGAAACCAGCAGCTGGCGGTGAGCTCCTCCGATTTCGGAGCGGGCAAAAAGATGCTGGTGGCCCGGGCTTTTCAGGACCCTAAACTGGCGCTTTCCTATAACATCAAACAAAAGGCGCCGCAAGCCCCGATAGGTAGAATTAGAGGCGTAGATTTCATTACCTTTGTTATCTCATCCGCCAACTACAGGAAATTTTTACAGAAGAAGGATGCTGAGGAGTATCTGACCTTTTTCAAAGACAATTATTAATTACATGGCTACGCGTCAAAAAACCGTTTCATCCAAAAAAACCGTCTACCCGAAGATCATCTCAGCCTTATGGCTGCTGTTTATTGGCGGTTTTGCAGCCTTCGTGCTTTACCTGTATGCTGTCAGCATAAACTTCCTTAACCTGTTTGGGGAGATGCCGAACCTGCGCACGCTGGAGAACCCCAAGAGCGAGCTGGCATCTGAGTTATTCTCCGCTGACAACGAGCTACTGGGCAAGTACTTCCGGGAAAACCGCTCCCCTGTAGAGTATGAGGAACTCCCGAATAACCTGATAAACGCCCTGGTGGCCACCGAAGACGCTCGTTTTGAGGAACATGCCGGCATCGACCCGCAGTCCATGGTGCGTGTGGCAATAGGCATCGTCTCCGGCGACCGCAAGGGTGGCGGCAGTACGCTTACCCAGCAAGTTGCCAAGAACCTGTTCGATACACGGAGCGACGAGCTGAACAGTGGCCTATTGAACGATATTCCCGGCTTGCGCATGCTCATTCTGAAGACAAAGGAGTGGATCATGGCCGTGAAGCTGGAGCGCTCTTACACCAAGCGTGAGATCCTGACGATGTACCTGAACACCGTGGATTTCGGCTCTAACGCGTTTGGCATAAAGGTGGCGGCTAAAACCTTCTTCAATAAAAAGCCCGAGGAACTGGAAGTGCAGGAGTCGGCCGTGCTGGTGGGCCTCTTAAAAGCCCCCACTAACTTTAGCCCTAAGTTTAACCCCGAGAACTCTAAGCGCCGCCGCAACGTGGTGCTGGCCCAAATGGTAAAGTATGGCTACTTGCCTCAAGCTGAGTTCGATAAACTGAAGGATGAGAAGATTGCCCTCAACTACCGCGTGGAGAGCCACAACATTGGCTTGGCGCCATACTTCCGTACCGAGGCCAGTAAGTTCCTGCTGCGTTGGTGCCGCGAAAACGGGTATGACCTTTATGCCGATGGCCTTCGTGTTTTCACCACCATCGACTCGCGTATGCAGAAGTATGCTGAGGATGCCGTGGCTGAGCACATGAAAGACCGTCAGAAAGCCTTTTTTGAGCATTGGAAAGGCCGCAGCCCGTGGGTAGATGAGCACATGCGCGAGATCAAAGGCTTCCCGGAGCAGGCTATCAAGCGCACCCACCGTTATCGCAGCCTCAAAGCCCGCTTCGGCGACAACACCGACTCGATCAACTACTACCTCAACAAAAAAATACCGATGACCATCTTCAGCTGGGATGGCGAAAAAGAGGTGGAGATGAGCCCGATGGACTCCCTTAAGTACTACAAGCACTTCCTGCAGACCGGCTTTATGGCCATGGAGCCGCAGACAGGCCACATTAAGGCCTGGGTGGGGGGCATCAACTACAAGCACTTCAAGTATGACCACGTGAAACAGGGCTCGCGCCAGCCAGGCTCCACGTTTAAGCCTTTCCTGTATACTACTGCCATCGAGAACGGCTATTACCCTTGCTACGAGGTGCTGGATACGCAGACTTGCATTCCGCTGCCGGATGGCAACATGTGGTGCCCGCAGAATGCGGATAACAAGTATAGCGGCGAGAAGTATACCTTACGCCGTGCGTTGGCGGAGTCTGTAAACTCCATCTCGGCCTTCCTTGTAAACAAGTTGGGCGCTCCGGCTGTAGCCCAAACCGCCCGCCGCATGGGCATCAGCACGCCCCTCGACGAAACTCCTTCCCTGGTGCTTGGCACCAGCGACGTGACGCTTTATGACATGGTGGGCGCTTACGGCACGTTTGTGAATGGCGGTACCTGGGTGCAGCCTACTTACATTACCCGCATCGAGGACAAGCACGGCAACGTGATCGCTGAGTTTGTGCCGAAAACAGTGGAGGCCCTGAGCGAGGAGACTGCCTACCTGATGGTGCACATGCTGAAAGCGGCGGCAGAGCCAGGCGGCACCGCCTACTATGGCCTGCGCTTCCGCAACGGGCTTAAGAACGAGATTGGCGCCAAAACCGGCACTACCCAAAACTACTCCGATGCATGGTTCATGGGCATCACCCCTGATTTGGTAGCCGGAGCCTGGGTAGGGGGCGAGGATCGCTCCATCCACTTCAGAACCATTGCGCTGGGGCAGGGTGGCAAGCTGGCGATGCCGATCTATGGCTCATTTATGCAGAAAGTTTATAAAGATAAGACGCTGGAGGTCTCTAAGGAGCCTTTCCCTAAACCTTCTATGCCTTTATCTGTAGAATTAGATTGTGAAAAGTATAACCAGGGCATGCCGATCGATTCGGCCCAGCAGGACGAGTTCCTCAACCTGCCATCTGAGATAAACCTGGACGCAGAAATCTAATTCCGACATTCTATGCCAGCAAACGATAAGCTGAAGGAACAAATAGTGCACCTGCCGCATAAGCCCGGCATCTACAAGTTCTTCGACGACCATGGCATTATCTATGTAGGCAAAGCGGTTGATATCAGGAAGCGCGTCAGCTCCTATTTCAACCGCTCCGCCCAGCATAATAAGAAAACGCTCAAGCTTGTCTCTCAAATCAAGCACATCGAGTTTACGATTGTAGACACCGAGGCCGACGCTTTTTTGCTGGAGAACAACCTTATCAAGCAGTACCAGCCCAAGTACAACATCCTGCTCAAGGACGGCAAGACCTATCCGTACATTTGCATCGTAAATGAGCGTTTTCCGCGCGTTATCAGCACCCGTAACAAGAAGAACGACGGCTCCCGCTACTTCGGCCCGTACCCCAGCGTCACGACTATGTACGTGGTGCTCGACCTCATCCGGACGCTGTACCCGCTGCGCACCTGCACCTATAACCTCTCTCCTGAGAACATTGCTGCCGGTAAGTTTAAAGTATGCCTGGAGTACCACATCGGCAACTGCAAAGGCCCTTGCGAGGCGCTGGTAGATGAGACAGAGTACAATGCCAACATCTCGCAGATCAAAAACATACTTTCAGGTAATCTCTCTGTGGCTAAGTCATACTTTAAGGAACACATGGCCGCCGCTGCCGCAGACTATCAGTACGAGCTGGCGCATAAGTATAAACAGAAGCTGGACATGCTGGAAGATTTCCAGGCGAAGTCTACGGTGGTTAGCAACACGCTCACCAACATCGATGTTTTTACCATTACCAGCAACGAGCAGTGCGCTTTTATCAACTACCTGAAGGTGATGAACGGCTCCATCATACTTACCCAGTCGCTGGAGTTGGAGAAGAAGCTGGACGAGGAGGACGCCGACATACTTGCCTCGGTGGTGGTGCAGCTGCGTCAGGAGTTTGAAAGCACATCCCGCGAAGTTATTTCCAACATCGAGCTGCGGCTGCCGCTGGATAACATTACCATTACGTATCCGCAGATTGGCGATAAAAAGAAGCTGCTGAGCCTGTCTCTCAAGAACGCTTTATACTTGCGCAAAGAGCGAGAGGGACGCCAGGAGAAGAACAAGGAGTTGGGTGAGCAGCGTGAGCTGCGGGTGCTGGAGACACTGAAGAAAGACCTGCGCCTGACCGAGCTGCCGCGCCAGATCGAGTGCTTCGACAACTCCAACTTTCAGGGCGACAACCCGGTGGCCTCTATGGTGTGCTTCAAGAATGGCAAGCCCAGCAAGAAAGACTACCGCCACTTCAACATCAAAACCGTGGTCGGCCCGGATGATTTCGCCTCTATGTATGAGATCGTGACGCGCCGTTACCGCCGTTTGCTGGATGAGAACCAGCCATTGCCACAGCTTATTATTATAGATGGTGGCAAAGGGCAATTAGGTATGGCCGTAAAAGCGATGCGCGATCTTGGGATTTATGGTCAGGTAGCCGTGGTAGGCATTGCCAAGCGCCTGGAGGAGATCTTCTATCCCGGCGATTCCTTGCCGCTGTATATCGACAAAAAGTCTGAGTCACTTAAGCTGATACAGCGCCTGCGCAATGAGGCGCACCGCTTTGCCATCACCTTCCACCGCAGCAAACGCGATGCCGGCACGCTTAAAACCGAGCTTACCGATATCAAAGGCATTGGCCCTTCCACATCCGAAGCATTGCTTAAAAAGTACCGCTCTGTTAAAAAGCTACGGGAGCTTAGCCTAGAGGAGTTGACTGCTGAGGTAGGAAAAGCAAAGGCAACAGTGCTTTTCAACCACCTGCATTCATCAGTATAGGTTTATAATTTATACTTATCCCCACACCAGTTGAAGGATATCTGATGTATACTTATCCTAAAATCACTCCCCTAACTTTTCCAAGGAGGGTTTCTGCTTGGAATGTATAAGCTAGTACACTCAACCTAACTGTTTCAGTTACTAAACATCGCTAAACAAAAAAGGAGACTCTTTCGGGCCTCCTTTTTTGTTTCTATAAACTTGCAGTGCTTAGTAGCTCCACAGGCTGTATTCATACTCTATGAGTGCTTCCAGCGCATCCTGTGCCGCTAACAGGCCTTTCTTGCCACCACCGTAGATCGATGCCAGGCTTTGGTCGCCTGGATTAGATATCTTGGTGATGTAAGAACTGAACAGCCACAGATCGAAAGCGTCAGCCAGGTTTTTATGCTGCGCGTCGTTCTGAGCGTTGTACCAGATAGCTGTTTCCGGGTTATTGCGGAACAGTGTTACCAGGTCGCTCATCTTAAAGCTTGCTACATTCTGCTCAAACCCTAGCGGGTTTAGCGTAGCCGGCACTTTAATGCTGATGGACTGGATGTCGTGGTACATGCGCGAACGCTTCTTGTCGAACACCACGTTCTCCTTCAGCTCCAGCAGGTACAGCTGCTTTGGAAAGTACTCATTGCTTACAGGAGCCGCTTCGGTTGCTACGGCCTCGTCGCCTAATGCCTCTCCCCAAGCATCATCTTCCTCTTCCACCTCGCCAAAGCCGGCAGCAAGTTCTTCCTCACTCAGTCCACCGCCAGATTCTTTTGGAGTCATGTTTTCGATAAACTCCTCTCTGGTGATCGGTGTACTAACAGAGTCGCTTCTGTAGGCAGTCAACTCGCCGCTTTTTACAGCTTCGATGATGATCTTGGTGATTTCTCTGTTTTCTGAGAACAGCGGCTTGTTCTGCTTCTCGCGCAGGTCAATCTTACGCCACACCGTTTTCTTGAACAGGATATCAGACTCCGGAATAGGCCTTGCCGATGGGTTGCTTGCCGTAGTGTTAGACACCTGCTGTGCCATGGCACCCACAGAGAACATCAGACCGGCCGCTACACCTATTGCTTTAACTAATTTCATACTCCTTGTAAGCTTCTATTTTTAATTTAAAGGAACGTTGAAGTTCGGGCTACCTACGTTCACGTCTACTGCGTTACCTTTGTAGTTCAGGCGCTTCACGTCCAGGATCTCGATCACCACACGGTCACCTTTGTTTGCCTTGGCGGCAAAGCTTGTCAGGTTAGCCGTTGGGCCGTTAAACTCGCCTTGGTCTACCGGCTGGTTGTTACGCACCAGGTATGCCTTCCACTTCGTTACTCTATAACGAGCCTCGTTCGGTAATAATTGCTTAAAGCCTTCGTCAGCTACAGCCTGTATCTCCACTGCACGGAATGACTGTGCCGGCACGCCACGCTTCACGTCTATCGGTTTGCCGTTTACCAGCGCCACAATCTCTGGCTTCGGTATCGGGCGAACCTTGAATTTCTCTGAACCGATTGCATTGCCACCGCTGCTTACGTTAATGGTTACTTCTGTAGAGTTCGGGATGATGGTCACTTCACCTTTCTTGGAACCTTTAATGGCAGAGCCACCGGAAGCGCTAAAGCTTGGGTCATACACAGCGCCCAAAGCAGGTACCTGGATGTTCAGCTCGTTAGCACACTGGAAGTACAGCGCCTGCACGGATGCAGACTGTACCTGAATCACTGGCTTGGCTACAACATACTCTTCCGTTACTGTAAAGGTCGTGTCTTTGCCGTTTTGGTTGATCGTTACCTGGCCCGTCCAAGTCTTCTTAGAGTTGCCATCGGCATCGTAGTCAGAGGCAGAAGCCACGAACTCTACTTTACCCATGCCATTCTCTACCTTCACCGGCTTACCCTGGAAAGACATTTTAGGTGTGATGTTGTCAGAAGAGGCAGCGATGAACATATCAGCTGAGTATTTTGTGCCTGCCGCTACGGTTTTAGACTCCGCGCGCGCCATGGCAAAGATTTTCTCAAACTTGATAATGTCGGCACCTACCTGCTGCGCCAGCTTCTGCAGCGCGTCCGCCTCATACTTCAGCACCTCTGCTTCTTTCTGAGAGAGCACAGCCAGGGCGGCCACCATCGGCGTTTCCTCAAAGTTCAGCTGCGCAAAGTCCTTGCGCTTCTGGTCCGGGTCGTTTTTAGCAACTGGGTCCTCTGAGCCGTCCAGCGCAAGCTTGGCTGGCACGTTTGGCATATACTCCTTCAGGAACTTAGCATAATTATTCAGCTTGTCCTTCAGCTCGTAGGCTTTACCGTTGTTCTTATTGGCCGCTCCGATCATGTAGTTGGCCACGATATCATTTGCCTCCGGGTTCAGATAGCCAGGACCATCCTGATTCTTACCACCAGTTTTCTGGATCAACTCATCGCGCAAGCCGCGAATGTACGTCACCATTTCTGATGTTTGTTTGCGAACCTCCTCTGCACTTTTCAGCACGCGCTGGTCGTTTGCAGACGGGGTTTTGTTCTCTGCTATCGCAGCTCTGATATTCGATACGACCCCGGCGTTGTCATTCACTGTTTTGTCGTTCACTTCCTTCAAACTTTCGTCCAGGAACTGAAACTTTAACAGGATCGCCGAGCTCACGTTCAAGGCTAGCATCGCGGTCAGCACGAGGTACATCATGCCAATCATCTTCTGCCTTGGTGTCTCTTTTCCTCCAGCCATGTTATACTATATTAACTGTGTTTTCTTAAGATTAGAACCAAATTTAATCAAGGATTAACCTTTCATCGCTGACAGCATGTTACCATACACTGTGTTCAGTGAGTGCAGGTTCTGTGTCAGGCGAGATACTTCCTCTTTAAACTGCTCTGTGTCTTTGCTGGCATCAGTTAAGTTTTCCATGGCCATGCTTAGGTTGCCATAGAACTTGTTCATAGCCTTCAGGTGGTTATTTGCATCCTGAAGCTCCATCTCGTACACTGCGTTAAGAGCGCCCAGGTTGCGGGTCATACCCTGAATCTGGCTGTGGTACTCTTTTGCGTCGGTGGCAGAAACGGCCATCTGTGAAATAGCATCAGCTGTAGAAGCGTATGCGCTGTTGATCTTATCCAACTCGCCGGCAGCTGCTCTTACACGCACCGTGTACTCTTCAGTGGCGGCAGCGGCATTGCTCATGTCAGCCATGCTGGCAGCTGTTTCGCTTAGGCGGTTCAGGCCAAGGCCCAGTTGGTTAATTGTTTCTGGCGTAATGTCGGCATTACGCATCATTTCGTCTAGTTTTCCTGTTACAGACGGTCCTCCGGCTACGGCAGCTGAAGTTGGCACTACAGCTTCTCCGCTGTAATCCTCAGCCAGTTGCGGGTATACTCTGGACCAGTCCGGCTCGCCGTGTTGCGGCTGGAACGCACTAAGAGCAAAGATTAATGCCTCTGTTAAGAGACCGATAATCAAAAACTCGTTTGCAAAGTCCCAGTGCTGGATTTTAAACAACGCACCCACAATTACGACAGCAGCACCGAGGCCATATACTTTTGGCATCAAAACGTCGTACAAGAAATTGCGACCTTTAGCTTTGCTCATTTTGTTTTCTAATTAAAGTAGTGAACGATTGATTAATAAAAATTTAGGGGGATTGGTGATTATTGTTCTGCTATTATATAAGCCTGATTAAAACTCTCTTCCGGAAGAACGGCCCAGGTAGATCATGGCATTACGGAAACCGATGTATGATCTGGCCGAATCCTGGTACTCGAAGTTGCGAGTGCCTGTCTCCAGGAAATATGCAATATCTTTCCAGGAGCCGCCTCTTACTACTTTGCGAGGCTCGTTGTCGTCGTTGTATACCGGGTTCAAGTCCCAGGTAATCGGAACAGTAGCGTCTGAGTAAGCATCTTCACACCACTCAGCTACGTTGCCGGACATATCGTACAGGCCGAAGTCGTTCGGGAAGTACTGGGCAACCGGAGCAGTATAAGTAAAGCCATCGCTGTAGTAGTCGCCACGGCCTGGCTTAAAGTTAGCCAGCAAGCAGCCTTTGGCGTTGCGCAGGTAGGGGCCACCCCAAGGGTAAACCGCCATATCGCGACCGCCACGCGCTGCATACTCCCACTCAGCCTCAGAAGGCAGACGGAACTGCGGCATCGGCGCACGGCCATCCTCTGCATTGGCCTGGTTTTTATGCTTGGTACGCCACTCGCTGAAATATTTTGCAGCAAACCAATCCACACCCACTACCGGATAGTCATCAAAGGCAGGGTGAGAGAAGTAGTACTCCATCAGCGGGTCGCCCATGTGGTAAGTATAGTCTTTCACCCACACAGTTGTGTCCGGATACAGGTTGCTCATCACGTGCTCTTCGCCCAGAACGTCCAATGAGTCTTCCATCATTACGTTGATAAACTGGCGATACTCATTGTTCGTGATCTCGGTCTCATCCATGTAGAAACCACCGATGGTTACCTGCTTATTTAAGTTTGCCATAGACGCTGCTATATCCTGGTCGGCCTGGCCCATGTGGAACGTACCGCCAGGGCAGGCTACCATGCCGTAAGGCACTTCCTGCGCATTGTACTCTGGCCTGTCTTCGGCACCGACAAGATCGCCTTGCGGACCGCGTCTCATCCCACAGCTTGCAAGCAGTACCACCGCCATTGCGAAGTAAGACAGCTTAAGTAGTTTATTCATGTGACTGTTAAAAAGTAAAATTTTCTGTAATAGATTTTAGCACACTTTTACGAGTGTAGCAAATATATGAGAATTAGGAATAAATAAAAAACAATTCACTACAACACCTTTTTTAATTTTTTTAACGGCATAAGGTGCTGATTATTATACTACTGTACAGGTATATTTTTATGCACTTTTTGAAGAAATGCCCCTAAAAGTAAAAAACCTGTTACAATTCGCAACGATTTTATTTTGTAAAAAAGTAACGTGGGGTCCTTACAGGAGGCTTAAATCGGATCACCGGCTCAGGCAGCCGATAGTTTACCATCACCTCATGCGAGGTGGGCGCCTTGGCCGCTTTGTTAAAAGTTGTCAGATCCAGCGCATAGCCTACCCGTAGGGCATTGTCCTGAAACAGAGACACTCCCACCAGGGCACTAACAGCTTCTTCATGCCGATAATTCACTCCGGCCCAATATTTTTCTTGATAGGTTAGCCGCCCGCCCACATCGAAGGAAAAAGTCTCGGTGTCGTGCTTGAGAAGCACGGTAGGCGTGAGCGTGACATCAGAGGTGAGGGGCATGTGGTAACCGGCTGTAAGATACATGTGGTTTTCGCCCAGCAATGTTCCTTTTCCGGTATTGGCGGAGTCAGCGAACTCGTACTCTGCCTTTAAAAGATTGGTGATGCTGCCGCCTGCATAAAACGTCTCAGATTCATACCAAACGCCAGCCCCCAGGTCGAACTTTGAGTCCTCGCTGTTGAACGGCACATTCGGGTCGCCTTCATCAATGGCGCGGTAGCGGCCTTTCTTATAGTTGTTGGCGTTGCCTTGTATACCCAGCCCCAACTTGCCTGTCTCTCCTATATTAATATGCAAAGAATAGGAGAGGGCCGCCGACAGCACTGTGGTGTTGGCTATTTTGTCGCGCATCAAGTTAACGCCAATGCCGCCGTGCAGCAGCCTTACGGGCGTGTGCGCCGACAGGAACAGGGTCTGCGGGGAGCCGCCGTCATCAAAGGAGGCATCATAACCGAGCCATTGGTAGCGGTAGATAGAGGTGAACTCGGGCCGGTTGGTTATACCTGCGTAGGCAGGGCTTAGCTGCATGCCATTAAACCCATAGTGGGTAAACTGAGGCTGCTGTTGCGCTTGGGCAAATGGTGCCACCAAGAGCACCAACAGCAATACAGGTAGAAGCTTTTTCATAGGCCGTGGCAAGAAGGCAAGGTTAAGATGAGCGGTTTTGCACAGATCGCTTTATCAAATATAGCTATTAAACACTAAAACGCAAATGCCGCGCTACATGGGGCAGCTCCGGCGTTTGCGTTTTAGTACGTATGCAAATCAGGGGTAAAAGTTGCGCTAAAGCCTACTTTTTTGCCTCCTGCATCTGGTTCTGAATGTATACTTCTATGGCTCCGGTCATGGATGGTGCGTTTGGCATCGGCGCCTCTATGTCCAGCTCCAGGCCTGCGTCGCGCACGGCTTTGGCGGTAGTAGGGCCAAATGCGGCAATGCGGGTATTATTCTGCTTAAAGTCCGGAAAGTTGATGAACAGCGAATGAATGCCGGACGGGCTGAAGAAGGCCAGGCAGTCGTAGGTCACGTCGTCCAGGTCCGAGAGGTCAGCGGCCACGGTTTTGTAGATGATCGCCTCGGTGTGCTTTATCTTGTTATCCTTCAGGAAGTTCGGAATGTCGTCTTTGCGGATATTGGAGCACGGGAACAGGAACTTCTCGTTCTTGTGCTTTTTGATCACCTCAAACAGGTCCTTGGCCGTTTTCTCGCCCACAAACAACTTGCGCTTGCGCAGCGTGATATACTTCTGCAGGTAGTAGGCCGTTTGGTCAGAGATGCAGAAGTACTTCATGTCGGCTGGCATCTCTATCTTGCTCTCCTGGCAGATGCGGAAGAAGTGGTCCACTGCGTTGCGGCTCGTAAAGATAACGGCCGTATGCGCGAGTATGTCCACTTTGTCTTTGCGGAACTCTTTGAACGGAACCGGCTCCACTTCAATAAACGCCCTGAAATCTACCTTGATGCCATACTTCTCCGCAATCGAGAGGTACGGAGAGTTATCGGTAGTAGGCTGTGGTTGGGTAACCAGTATACTCTTGATCGGAAACTTGTGTCTTTCAGGGTTCGCAGAGCCCTTTGCTTTGCTTTCAGCCATATTATAGAATAATGCTTGTAAGATCGCCTGCGATGCCCGCTGCCTAGAAATTGAATACGATCAGCTCCAGCATAATGGCAAGCGGAATCACTTCTGTGGCGCAAAGGTACGAAAATAAATGCAAATCAATCACGGAGGCTTTCTTATTTACGGCATAAAACACGCGCAGGATCGTGATAACCAAGACCAAAGACACCGATAGGGTGGAAATGAGCAACACGGCCTCGGGCATTATAGTGTTCAGGGAGAGGTACAGCAGCATGACGAGCGGCAGGAACAGGCCCATAAACAGCAGCGATCTTAGAAACTCACTATACTGCAGCTGCACCAGGCGCTCCAGCCCAAACACAAACGCCATTAGCTTCAGGAGCACATACTTCAGCATCACGACCGTAAAAATGAGCAACGTATAAAACAGGATCTTGGTGGTGATGTCGGCCTCCGAAACCGGGAACAGGCGGTTGAACAGGCGCACGTGCTGCACGTTGGTATGAATGGCCGCGATGAGCAGCGCCAGCGAGAGCGAAAAGGCCAGCACGAACAGCATGTTGGACACCGAGCCAAGGGCTTTGCCGGCAGTGAGGTTGTCTTGGTGGTTAGAGCGCAGAAAGCGGTTCGGGTCGAACTGGTCGTGGAAATCGCTGAGGTAATTTGCCCGCAGCAGCCCGTAGATCAGCCCTATCAGCAGCATGAACACGATAAAGGCGTTCTGGTTCACATACTCCCGCACCTGCACCGAAAAGGGCCGCTCGCCAGCTTCAGGCTTCTCGCCAGACACCAGCGGCGCATTCCGGAAGCTGCCTACGTTTGGCTGCTGCGCCGGGTGCCACACCGTGAGCAGGTACTTCCCCTCTACCGGGTTGGTGCCGCGGCTAAACTGCGCCAGGTCCAGGGTATAGTTGGCCGCTGAGTCGGCTTTAAAAACGAGCCGGTTGTTCAGGAAAAGGCACAGGTCTTTGGGCGCGGCAAAGGCCACCCGGAACGGCTGCGCCTGCGCAATAGACAGCCACTGGTGCACGGCGTTGTAGTCGGAGTGGGCGCTGGCCACAAACGGCACCAGTTCTTCCCCGCCGGGGCGCTGCACCAGCCAGTTGTTGGTAATGGTATTTTTCTGCTCCAGCGGCAACACCTGCCCCTGCACAGGCGTCAGGCAGGCGCCCAGCCATACTATTAAAAGTATAAGAAAGGGAAAGCTATACTTCAGGAGCGTTCTGTGCACGGCAAAATGGTGTTATCAGGGGAAAGCGGCAGCAACCTGTTATACGTTATACCTTGTTGGGGACATCCTACGAGTGGAGCACACCCTCCAGTTGCAGCATGCCTATCTCGATCAGATTCTCTTCTATAATAGAGTCGGGCACAAAGACAAAGCGCTTGTCGTAGATCTGGCGGCCGATGTAGTAGCTTACCCAATACTCGTTGTTGATGTGGAAGATGGCCGGGTCGATCGGCTCAACCTGCACAAAGCTTTTGGCCTCCACACGCTCAAACATGTGGCGCAGCACCGATGTCTTTACCTCCTCGCCGTCTACCACGCCGTAGCCTTTGGAGGCCACCAGCACGTTCTCTACCGGAAAGTTATTGTAGTTGATCAGGTAAACGCTCCAGGCAGGCTCTCCGGCAGTGGCGGCGTTTTTCGTTCTGGCAACAGCCACCGCAATGCCCTCTACCGTCCCGAAATCAATGTCCTTCTTCATGCGCAGCAGTTGTAATTTTGGCCCCGAACAAGGCGCCCAGGTGCTTTAACAGTTTCTCTTCTACCTCAGCCAGCGGCACCTCACGCCCCAGCTCTTTTGCCAGCGAAGTTACGGCTTTATCAGAAATTCCGCATGGCACAATGTTGTTAAAGTAGTCGAGGTCGGTGTTGATATTGAAGGCGAAGCCGTGCATGGTTACCCAGCGGCTGCACTTTACGCCCATCGCGCAGATCTTGCGCGGGTTGCGCTGTTCCACGTGGTCGAGCCACACGCCGGTAAGACCCTCTATGCGGCCGGCCTCCACGCCATACTCCGCCAGGGTCAGTATAATGGCCTCCTCCAGGAAGCGCAGGTACTTATGAATGTCGGTGAAGTAGTTCTCCAGGTCCAGGATGGGGTAGCCCACAATCTGGCCGGGGCCGTGGTAGGTGATATCGCCGCCGCGGTTGATCTTATAGTAAGTGGCGCCTTTGGCCTTCAGGCCCTCCTGGTTGAGCAGCAGGTGCTCTTCGTGGCCGCTTTTGCCCAGCGTGTACACATGCGGGTGCTGGCAGAAAAGCAGGTAATTAGGCGTTGGCAACTGGGCATCGGGCGCAGCGGCGCGGTTTTGTACTTTTATATCCAGCGTGGCGTTAAAGAGCTTATCCTGGTAATCCCACGCCTCTTTGTAGTCGATCAGGCCCAGGTGCTCAAACTGTATGTCGGTATTCTTCTGCACGTTATACTTTAGAAAAATCTACTTTCAGGTTCTTTACTATATAATTGTATACGGGCCAACTTTGTTCAGCCTTATCCTGCGAAATGCAAGCCGGCCAAAACCATAAATAAAGGCAAAGCCCCGGCAGCGCCCTGCCCATAGGTTGCTTCATCATTTTTATACTTAGGCGGATAGGCTGCGTACATGCCTGCAAAGTACAAGTTTTATATGGCTTCTCAAATAAGCAGGCACCTCCGCACCGGCCAAACGGGCGAGCAACTCGCCGCTGCTTACCTGCAGCAGCAGGGCTTTGTCATTCTTCGGCAAAACTACAGGTATAAACGCGCCGAGGTAGACATCATTGCGCAAAAAGACAGGCTACTGGTGTTTGTGGAGGTGAAAACCAGGTCTACGGACAGGTATGGTTACCCGGAGGATGCGGTTAATGCCCGCAAGGAGGCGCTGCTGCTCAGCGCAGCCGAGGAGTTTATACTTCAGGAGGAATGGCCGCATGAGGTCAGGTTTGACATTATCTCGGTAACGCTTACCTCGCCGCCGGCTATACATCATATTGAGGATGCGTTTTATTAAAGGTATAAAATCTTAGCTTGGCTGGTACTGTTGGGTTTCTGATTGGCTTCATCTGGCGCAACCTGAAAGTCCCGGAGCATTTCGTGGCTTCCGCTTGTGCCGTTATACTTTAGCCGCCGCTTCCTGTAACTGGACCCCAGCTGTTCTTTCTAGCTTAAGTTCATCCTCAGTCTTACAGACCTACAGTTTCACCTCTGGCTTTGGTGCCCTCAAGCCCGGGAGGGCTCGTCTTCCCGCATCGCGCTGTCTACATTTCCTTTGCTCCTGCGTCGCAATGCCCTGCGGGCACCAGAAATCTAGAAGGCGCTCAACGGAAAGACTGGGATCAGATTCGATAGCCGCGGCTCACGGAGCTTGAACAGAGTTCCCCTCCTTAGTCAAGGAGGGGTAGGGGTGGGCTTATACTTGTGCTGATAGTTTCCCACCTCAGCCTCTAAAGGGGGCAGAGGTGGATTGGCCCGGAACTGCAGGCAAATCTATCCATCCTGTAAATCCTGATTCTGATAAAAAGACGCTCGCGGGACCTCCGGACGCCGCGAGGTCTTCAGTGATAAGGCAAATGCGAAACTCTGCGGGAAAAGCCAAGGAAGAGATTGTGCAAAGCCGTACTTCCTACTATTTATCTTTCTCCTGCTCGCGCTTATCGAACTTGCCGCGCTCGTAGATGAGGGTGGCGTGGCGGTTATATTCCTTGATAAGGTAGGGCTCGTGCGGCGGGTCGTAGGCCGTTTCGGGGTACTGGTACTCGTAGTGGCGGCGGTTCCGGAAATCGTAGTAGTTGATCCAGACGCCTACTTTGCGGCCTTTCTGGTACTGCCCGCTCCACTCCAGCTCGCCGTTCTCATAAAACCGGTAATAGGTGCCCTGCACTTCGCCAAACTCGTAAGGCATCACTTCCTTTATCTTTTTCGTGTCGCCGTAAAAGGTAACGACCGCATCGCGCAGGAAGCCTTTTTCATAATGCTCCTTGTCTACCAACGTATGGTCTTCGTTGTTGCGGTACTTCTCCCAGCGCAGGTGCTTAGTGCCCACGTAAAAGTAACCTTCTTCCACCACCTCGCCATCCAGCGTTTTCTTGTAAGGCCCGTGCAGCACTTTGTAGCGGTCGGTATCCTCCACGTTAGAGCCGGAGCGAGCCAGCTTTTTCTTCTTCGTGTCGAAGTAATATTTATAGGGGGCGTATTCGTTCGGCTCCTCGTGCTCAGGCAGGTAGCCAAAGGTTTCGATGGTTTCTTTGTAGCGGCCGCCGCTTTTGGTGTAGCCCCGCTTTATTTTGTAGCCCAAAAACTCGCGCTTGCTGCGCTTTACCTTGCGCTTCTTCTTTCTCTCGGCAACCTCATCCTCCAGCGGGTTCTTCGTCTCGATGGTAGGCTGCGTAGTATCGGCTGAGGCCAGCGCACCGGCATCTACTTTACTGTTTTCCTTCAGGCGCGCCATGTCCAGGTTATAGTCGCTGTTCCATTGGGGCTGGCCGCAGCTGCCCAGGCTTAGCAACACAACGCTTATCAACAAAGTATAAACCGAGCTTTTCAATTTTGAACTGTTCTCTTGTTAATGGTCAAATTGTTAAACTGTTAAACGGTTGTTCTTAGTATACCCTAAACCTTCTGCAGGAAAACCAACAATCTAACAATAAAGCAATTTAGCAATAATTATATAAGTATACGCGCCAACTGGCGGCTGAGCCCCTATAACTACGCCTGCCGCCGGTAAGTTTCATTTAGAGGTTGCAGGGCCTCAGAAGCAAAAAAGGCAGCGCCCACACGGGCGCTGCCTTAGCTGTTAGGTATATTTAATCGGTACTATTCTTTTGTCATCAGGTCGAAGCTGCGCTTCACGAAGCTGGTAAGGGCGGCACCCGACAGCATGTTCTGCGACAGCAGGGCCAGATCGAAGGCCTGGCGGGCCAGCTTGCCTTTCTCCTCAGCCTTCAGCACGTGCTGGTTCAGCGGGTGGTTGGCGTTGATGGTGACGTTGTAGGTGTCCGGCATATCGCCCATAAACATCATACCGCCACCGCCGGCACGGCTCATGTCCTTCATGCGGCGCATAAACTCCGGCAGCGTGATCACCAGCGGCGCATCGTCCGGCGACATGGGGGCTACCTCCACCTGCATGTGCTGGTTGTTGATCGCCTCTTCGTACACTTTCTTCAGCTCTTCCTTCTCAGTATCGTTCAGCACGCTCTCCTTCGCCTCGTCCTTCTCAATCAGTTTATCGATGGTCTCTGCGTCTACGCGCTTGAGGGTGGTTTTCTCCAGCTTCTGCTCCAACATACCGATGAAGTGGCTGTCAATCACCGTGTCCAGTTTCAGCACATCGTAGCCGCGGTTCTCGGCCGCCTCCACGTAAGCGTGCTGCTTGTCGGCATCGGTAGTATAGAGCAGCACCAGCTGCTCGTTTTTGTCTTTCTGGTTGGCCTCTACCTGCGCTTTATACTCATCCAAAGTATAATATTTGCCCGCGGTGTTCTGCAGCAGCACAAAGTCTTTGGCTTTTTCATAGAACTTGTCGTCGCTCAGCATACCATACTTCACAAACACACTGATGTCGTCCCAGTTGGTTTCGAAGGCGGTGCGGTCTTTTCGGAAGATCTCGGCCAGTTTGTCTGCTACCTTTTTGGTGATGTAAGTGTTGATCTTCTTTACGCTGGAGTCGGCCTGCAGGAATGAGCGGCTCACGTTCAGCGGAATGTCCGGAGAGTCGATGATACCGTGCAGCAGCATCAGGAACTCCGGCACCACGTCCTTCACCTCGTCGGTAATGAACACCTGCCGCGAGTACAGCTGAATTTTGTTGCGCTGCAGCTCAAACTCGTTCTTGATCTTCGGGAAGTATAAAATACCGGTCAGGTTGAACGGGTAGTCCACGTTGAGGTGGATCCAGAACAGCGGCGGCTCCGACATCGGGTACAGCTCTTTGTAGAACTCCTTGTAGTCCTCGTCCTTCAGCTCCGACGGCTGCTTGGTCCAGATCGGGTTCGGGTTGTTGATGATCTCTCCCTCGAACTCCACCGGCACCGGCAGGAACTTGCAGTATTTGTCAAGTATGGTTCGGATGCGCATCGGCTCCAGGAACTCCTCTGAGTCGGCGGCCACGTTCAGGATAACGTTGGTGCCGCGCGTTTCTTTGTGGGCAGGGGCAATGGCAAACTCGGTGCTGCCGTCGCAGGTCCAGTGGGCAGGCTCAGCGCCTTCTTTGTAAGACTTGGTAACGATCTCCACGCGCTCGGCCACCATAAAGGCAGAGTAGAAGCCCAGGCCGAACTGGCCGATGATCTGGTCCTTTTCACCGCCCGTCTCCTTGTAGCGCTCCACAAACTCAGTGGCCCCCGAAAACGCGATCTGGTTGATGTATTTCTTGATCTCCTCGGCCGTCATACCGATGCCGTTGTCGGAGATGGTGATGGTTTTGGCGTCCTTGTCAACGGCCACGGTCACCTTCAGCTCACCCAAATCGCCTTTATACTCGCCGATAGACGACAGGCGCTTGATCTTCTGCGTGGCGTCCACGGCGTTGCTCACCAGCTCGCGCAGGAAAATCTCGTGGTCGGAGTACAGGAATTTCTTGATGATCGGGAAAATATTCTCGGTGTGGATGGAGATGTTACCTCTTTCTTCCATTGTCTATACTTTATAGGTTAAAGTTGATCTTTTGCTGATTTCTATACTTAAGAGCATGTTTACAATTCATCTTTTGCGCTGCAAATCGTCTGTAAAGCAACCTGACTTCACGCTTTTATCGCTCCATAGCGCTGCTATGAAGCTCAACAACCGTTTCGCCAGAACCTTTTCCATTCAATTTTCGCTTGCAAAAACGAAATGCATACAGGCTCTGAGCCATACTTTCAAATCCTGTTCCAGACGTTGCCGGCGTGACAGGTTGTCAGAGAAGGTCGAAAAAAACAACCGCTGCGGCAGGTTTTCAACTACTGGCTAAACCTTAGCCCGGCATCTCTGTCTAACAAGCACGACAACACAGGTTTTATACTTATACGCATAATAAAGGCATGACCATAAGCTGCTTATAAATGCAACATTGTGGAATTTAACCTATATTTGTTTCGTTCCGACACTGAGGGTGCACCGCTATATCCAACATATCGCCATTTTTCTGCTCCTGCTTTTTAGCAGGGCCATGGTTCCGGATGAACTCATACAGGAGCTGCACCCGCATACCCACACCGTTCATACCGACCACACTGACACGCACAAGGCACAAATTGGCCTGAAGCACAAGCACTGCCAGGTGGAGGACGTGTTTAATACGCCCTATCAGGGCACAGACCTTCTGCTGTTTTTTGCCGCCCCCACTCAGAGGCCTGTCCATACAGCCGCCTATACTTACAGCTGGCAAGGCAGCAGCCATACTTCATACTTTCTTCGCGGCCCTCCCGTGGCCTGATTTTCAGCTCGCCCGCATGCGCCCGCCTGTTATACTTTACCAAGTATGGCTGCGGCACCTGCATCCCTTTATTTATTTGTAAGCCTCTTCCGGCCCGCGCTTGCCATTGGCACGGCAGCAGCCGCTGCAGAGGCATGAGGCCATCTTTTCTGCTGCCTTTATTTTCTTTACTGCTGAAACCTGAAGAAGTGTTGAGAACTACCTTATCTAACAAGAATACCCTGTATGTTGCCCTGAGCCTGCTCATCTTGCCGCTGCCTGATATACAGGCGCAGTCGCTGTCTGGCCCGGCAGAAACCGAGGCGGTGCAGGACTGCGGCCTTACCCTCTCGGGCAAGGTGCTGGACCACGACTCGCGCGAGGCGCTGGTGGGCGCCACCGTATACCTGCCCGAACTGGACAGGGCCGCCATTACCGATGCGTACGGCAACTACCATTTCCACCAGCTTTGCCAGGGCACTTATACCTTGCGCGTCACGTATGTCGGCTACGAGGCAGAGCAGTTCTCCGTAAAAGTGACCGGCTCCGCCACCCGCGACCTGCAGCTGCACACTAACGCCCGGGAGCTGCGCACCGTGGAGGTAACGGGCCAGCACCTGCGCGCGCATGCACAAAGCCAGCAGGAGCTAACAGGGCAGGAGCTGGAGCAGACACGCGGCCTTGCGCTGGGCGAAGCGCTGAAAGGGATTGCCGGCGTCACTACGCTGCAAACTGGTCCAACTATCTCCAAACCCGTCATCCATGGCATGCACAGCAACCGCGTGCTGCTGCTAAACAACGGCGTGCGGCAGGAGGGGCAGCAGTGGGGCACAGAGCACGCCCCCGAGATTGATCCTTTTGTAGCCTCCGAGATGAAAGTAATAAAGGGCGCTGCAGGCGTGCGCTACGGGGCCGATGCCATTGGCGGCGTGGTGCTGGTGGAGCCTAAGGCGCTGCCAAAAGCGCCCGGCATCAGCGGCGACCTGCACCTGCTGGGTAGCACCAACAACCGCCAGCTAGCTACTTCTGCCACCGTAGAGGGCAATTTTGAGAAAACCCCGCCGCTGAGCTGGCGCCTGCAGGGCACGCTGCGCAAAGCCGGAAATGCCAAAACACCGGATTACTACCTGGAGAACACGGGCCTGCGGGAGCAGAACTTCTCAGCGGCAGTAGGATACTCGAAGGAGACCTATGGCTCAGAGTTATACTATAGCCGTTTCAGCACTGATCTGGGCATTTTGCGCGAGTCGCACATTGGCAGCCCGGAGGATTTGGCCTATGCCATCGCGCGCGGCAGGCCCAGCAACGCCGACAATGCCACGTTTACTTATACTATAAACCGGCCGTACCAGCACGTGCAGCACGATCTGCTAAAAGCCAAAGGCTACTGGCAGTTGGGCGAGGCCGGCAAGCTGGAGTTTGTGTATGGCTGGCAGCGCAACCTGCGCGAAGAGTATGACGTGCGCCGCACCAGCAGCCCGCTGCCGTCGATGCAGCTAACCCTGAACACGCACACCACCGAGGCCGTTTTTGCGCACAAGCCGCTCGGCAACCTCTCGGGCTCCGTAGGCGTGAACACCATCTACCAGAAAAACACCTACCAGTACAGCGATTTCCTGCCATACTTTACCGGCCTTACGGCAGGCGTATTTTCGATGGAGAAATGGGAAAAAGGCCGCCTGCACCTGGAGGGCGGGCTGCGCTACGACTACAAGCACCTGCAGGTAAAGAAGTTTGAGCAAGCTGAGGATGGCTCCGAAAGTAACCGCACCCTGATCAAACCTACGTACGACTTTAATAATGTATCCGGGATATTAGCCGCTATGTATGATGTGGGCTACCACCTTACGTTTGGCCTGAGCGCCACCTCTGCCTGGCGCGCACCGGGTGCCAACGAGCTTTTTAGCAAAGGAGTGCACCACAGCTCCGCCACCTATGAGGAAGGCAACCCGGGGCTGACATCGGAACAGGCGTATAATTTTGAGGCATCGGTGGATTACTTTGGCAACCAGCGGCTGAACGGCTCGCTTAGCCTGTACCATAACTACATCCGCAACTTTATTTACGCCGCGCCGCAGCCAGAGCCTGCCGAGCTGCCACAAGGCACTTTTCCGGCAAACAAGTATACCCAGGCCGATGCCACCTTTACGGGCGCAGACCTAAGCCTGCGCTATAACTTTACGCCTGCGCTACAGCTCGATTCCAAAACATCGCTGCTTTATGCCCGCAACCTCGACACCGACGACCACCTGATCTACATGCCGCCAAACCGCTTCGACAATAGCCTGCGCTACGAAGTGGGGCAGCGGGGCAGCTTTTCAGACACATTCCTGTCAGTAGGCGGGGTGTATGTGGCCGAGCAGAAGCGGGTGCCTGAAAAGGGCGAGCAGGATTATGCCCCTGCCCCGGATGGCTATTTCCTGCTGCAGGCATCGGCAGGCACTACGCTGCACTTCGGAAGCCAGCCAGTGGAGGTGAGCATCAGCGGAAACAATCTGCTGAACACTACGTACCGCCAGTACCTGAACAGGTTGCGCTTCTATGCCGATGAGCCGGGCCGCATGCTGATGCTGCGCCTGCGGGTGCCGCTCCAGTTCAGCAAATCCTAATTTTAAGTATCATTTATCGATATATACTCGTATCCTTGTACATTCCTTAAACACCTATATCATGAAAAAACTGTTTAGACCGTACCTTACTGCATTCTTACTAGGCGCTTTACTCATCTCCACAGCCTCTTGCGACGATGACGATCCGAAACCAGTGGAAGACAGCGAGAACATCACTTCTATGACTATATCGCTGGAGCCCGTGTCTACCACCAAAGGCATCGACCCTGCCGAAGCTACTTATACTACTGGCACAACGCCAACGCTGCAGCTGGCGCCAAACGCCACTTACGATGCCACCATTACCTTTAATGACAACATTGAGGCTGAGATTAACACCGAGGCAGAAGACCACGAGCTCTTCTACAAGGCTAGTGAAGACCTGATGATAGTGCAGAAGACCGATTTTGATGACAACGGCCTGCCAATTGGCCTGAAGGCGCGCATCACGACCGGCAACTCTGGCGAGACCGGTGAACTAACAGTTACCCTGAAGCACCAGGAGGGACTGAAGCCAGACGTGAGCGACGAGACAATCGGCTCTACTGACTTTGTAGGCAAGTTTAACGTTTCGATACAGTAAGCCGTAACCAATGCTTTTACAAAAAGGGGTGCGCTGCCGTTTGCAGCGCACCCCTTTTTTGATTTTACACACCAGCGTTTATACTTCAGCGGCAGGTTTATACTTTCTTTTTGCCGGCCGCCTCCACGGCCTTGGCAATGCGGCGGGCGCGGGTTTCCGGCTTTTTGGCCTCCAGCACCGCCAGCACATACTCTTTCCGGTGGGTAAAGGCCATACCTTCAAACGCCTGCAGCAGGTCTGCGTGTTGCAGCGCCTCCCGCAGGTCGTCTGGCAAGGCCACGGTTTTCGCCACCCGGTCGATGCCGGGCTGATCAACCCCAAACTTCGTGGGTTCCTTGCGCTCCTCAGCATGCTTAAAGCGCAGCGCCGACCATGCCTCGCTTAGCGCTACCTGCCGCACCGGCCCAAACTGCATGCGCTGCATTGCCTGCCAGCCGTGGTCGCGGGTAAGGTCTGTTTTTATGCCGGATGTTTTTTTAGGATAAGCGACCCATAGCAGGCCTTGCGGCTGCAACACCGCCACTGCCTCCGGTGCCAGCCGCTCCAACTCGGCCACCTTCTCCACAAAAACCACCACCGCTGCATAAGTGCCTATACTTGGGGCCTCATCGGTGCCGGTAAAGGTAAAGCCCTCTTGCCGCAGGGCGCTTGCCACTTCCTCCACGGCGTTTAGTAACAGCAGCTGCTGCCCAGCTTTTAATTGCAACTTTTTTCCAAGCTCAGTCATCATCGCATCTTTAATTGGTACTCACAAACTACTACAATTTTCTGATTACTGCACCCGCTCCGCCATCAGTTCGGTACCGCAACGCCCATACAGCCTTGCAAACGCAACATTTCTAAACTATGCAGCCATTGTTGCAACTATTTTACGACGCACATAGTATAAATTAATATATATAAAATCATATTTAATAATATTCTGCCTATGTATAAAACTTTTACTTCTGTTATTTCCGGATTAAACCGATTTGTTGTGCTTGCCCTGCCGCTTTTGATTTTGGGCGCCTGCTCTGCCCACATAGACCGTGACGCAGAGAAGCAAACGCAACAGGAGAACACTGTGGCCACCATAGCGCCTAAAGAGGTGCCTAGCGTTACAGTAGCTTCTTTCCAGAGCGAGTCTGATGAGGTTTATTTCGACCTGATTGCCAACACCTCCAGCTGCCTGGGCGAAGACCTGTGGTTTGGAGGAAAGCTGGAAGGCCAGCCGAAGGCCATGCTGGGCCAGTCAGGAGCACTCACCCACCAGAAAGTGTACAGGATAACCGAGCTTACCGCCACCGGCCTGAACAGCAACAACAGCTACTTGGTTGATAACAAAGCCAATACCCTGCGGGCTGTGGTGGATAACAAGGGAAACATTTTTCTGCAGCTAAGCCAGGGGCGGCTACAGCTTTTGCCCCGCGAAGACGCCAAGCCGCTGGTGCTGGCCTACCAGCCCGACGCAACCGACGGCTACCTGGACGGCAGCGTAGGGCGCTGGAGCTGCAAGTAAACCTTTGTACCTTTTTCTACAATTGGGAGCCGCCTACGTTTGGGCGGCTCTTTGTGCTATTGGCCATTATCGCGTAGTTTTTCGTACTTTTGAGTATGATATTGTATAACGAGACCGTAAGCGTAGACAACACCGTGGCCGCAGAATGGCTGCAGTGGATGAAGGAGGTGCATATACCTGCCGTGATGGGCACTGGCTATTTTTTAGGCAACCAGATCAGCCGCCTGATGCACGAGGTGGCCAACGACGGCACCACCTATGCCGTGCAATATACCTGCCGCAGCCTAGAGGACCTGGAGGAGTACCAGCGGGAGCATGCTTCTGAGATAGACCTGCGCCACCACGAGCGCTACCAGGGCAAGTATGTGGTTTTCCGCTCGATGCTGGAGGTAGTGGCCCGCGATGTGGAGCGCAAATAAAGTATAGCTTTTGCAGCACGAGGGGCAGCGGCTACAAAAGCCGCTGCCCTTATACTTTTACCGGCTAGCCCACATACTGCTGTATCTGCTCATCGGTCATGTTGCAGTTTATCCACTCGCCGTCCAGGTTGGCGCCTATCTTTTTGTAGAACGCTATGGCCGGCTCGTTCCATTCCAGCACCTGCCACTTCAGCCGCTTGGCTCCTGTGTCTCTTGCCTCCTGCACCACGGCCTTAAACAGCTTTTTGCCCACGCCGGCGCGGCGCATCTTCTCGGTTACCACCAGGTCTTCCAGAAAAAGCATGCGCCCCTTCCAGGTAGAGTAAGCGGTATAGTATAGCGCTATGCCTACCACGCCTCCCTCATTCTCAGCCACAAAAAACTTAAAGATCGCGTTCTCGCCAAATCCGTCGCGCTCCATTTCCAGCAACGTGGTGGTTACCTCCTGCGGCGCCCGCTCATACTCGGCCAGCTCCTTTACCAGCGCATACACCTGCGGCAGGTCGTCTATTGTTCCTTTTCTTATCTGTATATCCATTTTAATTGTTGAATTGCTGTATTGTTTGACCAGTGATGAAGGAGATTTTATAGTTTAGCAAGATTCCGCATCCCTCATACTTTCTAACTCTCTAACTTTCTAGCTCCCAAACTGTTTTGGCCTGCACCAGTTCTTTGCCGCTTTCCTGGCTGGTGAGCTTGTGCAGGTAGGCATGGCCGCTATCATCCGCTGCGGCCGCAGCAGACACCACGGTATCGCCCAGCATGCTTTCAGCTTTAAAGATGATGTCGATCTGCCGCAGCTGCTTCTGCTCCAGCACCTGTAGCGGCAGCGTGTCCAGGGCCCACTGCAGGTAGCGGGTGTTGGTTACGTGGCGGTTCAGGTCGATGTCATGCCAGCGTATGGGCATCTGTTGCGCTTGCTGCGCCTCCTGCAGCTGCGGCAGCTTTCCTTTGGCAAAGGGCAGCGGCTCACTGCCAGGCACCACCTCCACGGCAATGATAAAGTCGGGCACCGACACCAGCTGCCGCTTCACCACATCCATTACCAGCCACACGCTGGTGGCCTGCCCCAGCAGCTCCCGCTCCTCGTTGTATATCCGGAAGTCGCGGTGCAGGAACACGCGCTCCCGGCCCGAGGCCCAGGTCTCGATGGTTATGTTGTCGTTGTGGCCGGGGTAGCGGAACATCTCCACGCGCATGCGCTGCAGCACCCACGTAAGCCCGCGCTCCAGCAAATCATACATCGAAATGCCCAAATCGCGGGTGTTTGCCCAGGCGGCCTCTTGCATATAGCTCACCAGGGCCGGCAGCGTGGCCCGCCCCCGGTAGTCTATCTCGCCGGAGCGGACGATAAAAGTGCTTTCTCCCGGGTATGATTTCATCGCGTTTTATACTTGATATGCTGCTAAGTTACGGAAGAATAGCCGCAGCTGCCACCTCAAAAACAAAAGCACACCTGTTTTGGGTGTGCTTCTGCTGTTGGCGCTCCTAAAGTATACTTACATCATCGAGCCAATGCCTACGCCCAGGAACACAAACACCAGGCTCAGGACGTAAAAACCTAATATAATGATCGTGAGGATGCCCATGAACTTAAACAGCGACTTTAGGTTGCTGAAGGAAGTGGTGAGCAGTTCCTCGTCCTGCAGGCGCAGGGCCTCCTGCATTTTGCCCGAGAAGCGGTACAGGTACAGCACCGGGAAGAAGTACAGCAGCGCAAACAGCAGGTAAAAAACAGTGAAGAAGCCTCCGCTAATCATACCTGCCGAGCTGTTAATAGACTCCTTTGGCAGGAACATGCCCATGGTAGCACCCGCAAAAAGCCCCACCAGCACCATAATCCCGACACCAACGAAGCCTACAATTGCCAGAAACTTGCCCCATTTGGCTATTTCACGCAGGTAGTGGGCTGAGGGTGGCGTGATGCCGAAAGGCGCCGGGGTGGGCGCATTGCCGTAAAGTTCTGAATCCATACATGTGATAGTTAATGTGAACGATCCTTTAAAGTATAAAAAATTTACTATACTCTAAAAGAAAGCGCTGTTTTATAGGGCCATATGGACAAAAATGACTGGCCTTAGCTATTGCAGGGAGAAATCGGAGAGGCCGGTGCCCAGCATGACCAGCGAGATGGCAAACAGCACCAGAAACAGGAGCAGCATGATCACCAGGAACTTGAACAGGACCCGGAGCTTACCGATGGCCTTTCCTACTTTCTGGCGGCTCCGCTCCTGCACCCCCTGCTGCATGCCGGAGGCGAAATTGTAGAGGTACAGCGACGGGAAAAAGTATACCAGCGCCACAAAAGCGTACACCACAATCGTAAACCCTGACAGCCCCACATCGGCCACACGCTCAGCCCTACCCGGCGATTGCAGCATCTGCTGCATAAACAGCCCGAACACCAGTATAAAGCCCGAAAGTATGAACCCCAGCACCGCCAGCACCTTGCCCCATTTGGCCGTGCCGGAAAGGTTTTGGAGCAGCCTTACGTCCAGATAAAGCTCGTTTGGGCCTGTGTTGTAGTGTGCTTCCGGTTTCATGCTGCAGGTTTATACTTGGTGTATTTATACGTCTTCCATAATATACGGAGAATCATATACCGGGAACGGATAGCATGTGGTTTCATTTTAGTGGGAGCAAAAAAACACCTTATGCTAGGTTTGTGCCCCCATGCTGGCGCAAGCGTCCGCTTGTGTCTTTATACTTTAGCACCTTCTGGCGCAAGTATTTATACTTGTGTCCTTTTATGATGTTGAGTTTGTAACTCAACTGGCTTGAAAAGCTACACTTTTAACTTATGCTATACTTTATACTTCCCTACCTGAATGTCTTTATACTTTAGCCACGGCTTCCCTCAACTGGACACAAGCTATCCTTTCTAGCTGCCGTTCATCCTCAGTCTTACATACCTAAAGTTGCATTTCATACTTTGGTGCCCTCAAGGCCGGGAGGCCTCGTCCTCGGGCATCGCGCTGTCTACATTTCCTTTGCTCCTAAAGTCGCAATGCCTTCGGCACCGGAAATCTAGAAGGCGCTCAACCCAAGGACTGGGATCAGGTTCGATAGCCACGGCTGACGAAGCTTGAACCAAGTCCCCCTTTGAAGGCAGGGCCGTTAAGTTCTCCACCTCTGGCGCGAATCTTCAGATTCGTGACTGACATGTGAGGTTGAGTCTCTGACTCAACTGGCCCGGAGGGCCAGGAAATAGTAGATCACGAGCGTGGACGCTAGCGCCATGCGAGGGCTAAAGCTTAGAACTTAACGGCCCTGCCCTTTGAAGGGGGCAGGGGGATGATTACACCTGTGGGAATTCCCCTCCTCCGGACTACCGAGAACGGGAGTTCGAAGGTAGCGAGCGTAGCTCTAAGGGGTGGGTTTATACTTGTGCCGAAGCCGATTCTTGAAAGCCTCTAAACAAAAGCCGCGCCACCTGAGGCAGGCGGCGCGGCTGAAGTATAATCGGCAGATTTATACTTGCTATTGGTTTTGCTGATACGGATTAACGCCCATGTTCTTATAGATGAAGGCGTAGGTATCGGCATACTCCTGGATCACCAGCGAGGTTGGCTTACCGGCACCATGGCCTGCACGCACATCCACCCTGATCAGGTATGGGTTGCCCGGCGCACCTTTATCCTGCAGCTCTGAGATGAACTTGAAGGAGTGCGCCGGCACCACACGGTCGTCGTGGTCAGCGGTTTTTACCAGCGTGGCCGGATATTTTACGCCTTCCTTAATGTTATGCAGCGGCGAGAAGGCATACAGGTTTTTGAACTGCGCCTCATCCTCTGAAGAACCATACTCCGGTACCCATGCCCAACCAATGGTGAACTTGTGGAAGCGCAGCATGTCCATCACACCCACGGCAGGTATAGCCACTTTGGCCAGCTCCGGGCGCTGCGTCATGAAAGCGCCTACCAGCAAACCTCCGTTAGAGCCACCGGCCACAGCCAGTTTCTCTGAGGAAGTATACTTCTGGTCGATCAGGTACTCGGCTGCGGCAATGAAATCATCAAACACGTTCTGCTTGTTTGGCGTCATGCCGGCTTTGTGCCAGTCTTCGCCGTACTCACCGCCACCGCGCAGGTTTGGCATGGCGTACACGCCGCCGTTTTCCAGCCACAGCATGTTGGCGATGCTGAAGCTTGGTGTCATCGAGATGTTAAAGCCGCCGTAGGCGTACAGGTATGTCGGGTTGGTACCGTCCAGCTTCAGGCCTTTCTTGTGCACGATAAACATCGGCACCTTGGTGCCATCCTTGGAAGTATAAAACACCTGCTTTGTCTCAAAGGCGTCGGTATTTACATTCACTTCTGTTTTGCGGAACTGCGTGACCTTGTTGTTCGGCACGTCGTAGCGGTAAATGGTGGGCGGGTAGGTGAAGGAGGTGAAGGTGAAGAATACTTCTTTATCCTGCTGCTTGCCGCTGAAGCCGCTTACGGTGCCCAGCGTCGGCAGCTCCACCGTGTTCAGCTGCTTGCCGCTCTGGTCATATACCACCACCTGGCTTGTCGCATCCTTCATGTAGGTTACGATGATGCGACCACCCACGGCAGACACTCCTTGGATCACGTTCTCCGATTCCGGCACCACTGTTTTCCAGTTCTGCTCCTGCGGTTTTTTCGGGTCGATCATCACCAGGCGGTAGCGCGGCGCGTTCTTGTTCGTCATCACCAACAGCTGATCGCCAAAGTTATCCACTACATTGTACTCACTCTCGAAGTTATCCACGATCGGTTTGATCGTAGACTTCGGGTCCTTCAGGTCTTTATAGTATAGCGCGTTGGCCCCGCTCGCTCCTTCCGACACGTTCAGGATCAGGAAGCGCTCGTCGTCAGTCGTCTGGCCGTAGAAGTTGCGCAGCGCGTTCTTCTTATCCTCATACACCAGCTTATCCTGGCTCTGTGGCGTGCCGATCTGGTGATAGTATACTTTGTGGTACTCGTTCTTGTTGGCCAACTTGTTACCCTCGGTCGGGGCATCGTAGCGGCTGTAGAAGAAGCCGTTGCCGCTCCAACTCGGGCTAGAGAACTTAACCCAGTCCAGCTGATCGTCCAGTTTCTTGCCCGTGGCCGTTTCCATCACATGGTAGGTGTTCCAGTCGGAGCCGCCGCTGGAGGTGCCGTAGGCCAGGTACTTGCCGTCTTTGGAGAAAGAAAGCGCCGTCAGGGCCACCGTACCATCATTACTCAGCTTGTTCGGGTCGAAGAATACTTTTGGCTCCGCCTCCAGGCTCTCCTGCACGTACAGCACGCTCTGGTTCTGCAGACCATCGTTCTTGAAGAAGTAGTACTTGCCGCCCTCTTTAAACGGTGCGCCATACTTCGGGTAGTTCCATATCTCGGTCAGGCGGTTCTTGATCTCATCTCGGAAGTCGATGTCGCTCAGGTACTCCTGCGTTACCTCGTTCTCCTGCGCAATCCACTCGTCCAGCGCCTCGTCGTGGGTTTCCTGCCAGCGGTAGGGGTCGGCCACCTTCGTGCCGAAGTAATCGTCTACGTGGTCTACTTTTTTGGTATCAGGGTAATTGAGTTGGGTTTCTTCTGCCGCCGCGGTGGCGGTATTCGTCGTTTCTGTCGTCATGCCAGTGGCAGTTGTATCTTTTTGGGTTGATTTGCAGGCCGACACAGCCGTAAGGCCGCCGGCAAGCAGAAATACTGTTGTTCTTTTCATAAGAGCTTTTCCAGTAGAATTGTTTGAGGTCAGTATAAAACCGTTGGCATACAAGATATAAAATTTTACCCATATTTCCCCTTTCCTGCCACAGCCACTGCCTTTCGGTTTGGCCGCTTTTCCGTCCGAAAATTTATCGGAAGCCGCGCATACAAGCGATCTGTTTTGCGCTTACATTTGCACGCTTTTTCCCTGAGGGATAGGCAAATATAGCGATACACAGATAATGGAAGAAGCTTTAGAAGACAGACTACTATACAAGTTTGAGCAGATCGCCGACAGGCTCTCGGACAAGGGTTATGCAATCATAGATAACTTCCTGGAGCCGCAGGAGGTGCGCGACCTGCTGGAGGTACTGACGCACCATCAGCACCAGGGCTCGTTTAAGAAAGCCGGCATCGGCGCTGCCGATCAGTTTACGGTTGATAAAGAAGTGCGCGGCGACTATATCCGCTGGATTGAGCCTTCGGAGGCGCTGCCGCCCACACAGGTGTTCCTGGACCGCATGGACGAGGTGATGCGCTACATTAACCGCACTTGCTTCCTGGGCCTGAAGGATTATGAGTTCCACTTTACGGTTTACCCGCCCGGCACCGTGTACCAGCGCCACATCGACCAGTTTAAGGAAAACGACCACCGCCGCCTGTCCTTTATCTGCTATCTGAACGAAGACTGGCGGCCCGAGCACGGCGGTAACCTGCGTTTATACTTACCGCAGGAGGATGGGTCTGAGGAGGAAGAAATAGACATTCTGCCCATCGCCGGTCGCCTGGCCTGCTTCCGCGCCGACATGATTCCGCACGAAGTGCTGGCCGCCAGCCGCCACCGCTACAGCCTCACCGGCTGGATGCTGGACCAACTGAACGAGCTGACGTTTTTGTAGGAATGATACTTGACCTCGCGATGTCCGAAGGTCCCGCGAGTGTCTTACCTGTCTGAATCAGGATTTTTAGGATGAATGGATGGACAGGATTTATGCTGCTCCAGCCTCCCTGGCTCAAGCGTCCGCTTGTGCCTCGTCTGCAATAAACCAATGTCTGCAGCAGCACAAGCGGACGCTTGCGCTATAAAGTATATTTTTTAGCTTTCCAACTCCTCAGGCACTCGCAGGAGCTGCGCACACTGTGAGGTCTTACTGCCCGAAGTTTATCTCGGTGCTGTCGCCGATGTTGAGGCTGTGGCTGAAGCCTTTGAAGGAGGCGTCGCTGCCGATGATGGAATCGTGCATGACGGCAAAGCGCAGTTCGGAGTAGGAGCCGATGATGGAGTTGCTCAGGATGCTGTTGGTAATGGTAGTGTTATCGCCGATGGCCACGTTGGGGCCGATGATGGAGTTGGTGATGATGCAGCCCTCGCCTATACTTACCGGCGGGATGATGATGCAGCCGGGGCACAGCCTGCTATAGTCGCGGTCGCGGAAGCGGGGGCGGGCCAGCAAGGTGGCGTTGGCTTCCAGTAGCGTTTCCTTGCGGCCGCAGTCAAACCAGTGGTCTACGCTCCAGGGCACCATTTTCTCGCCGCTTTTGATCATGTGCATCAGCGCGTCGGTCAGGTGGTACTCACCCTGCGTCCTGATATCCTCTGTTATAAGGTGCTGCAGCGAGGCCACAAGCTTTTGGGGATTCACGATCTTGTAGAGGCCCACCAGCGCAAAGTTAGACTTCGGGATCTTCGGTTTCTCCACCACCTTCACCACAAACTCGTCGCTGCCCATCTCGGTTACGCCAAAGAGAGAGGGTTTGGCCACTTTTTTTACGCCCAGCACCGAGTAGGGCGCCTCAATAATCGCTTTCAGGTCTACGTCTACAATGGCGTCGCCCAGCATAATCAGCACGCTTTCTTCCTGTTCAAACGTATGGCGTGCCACCCACAGCGCGTGCCCCAGGCCCTCTCGCGGCTCCTGCACCACAAACTCGGCCGTCAGCTGCGGGTACTTCTGCCGCACGTAGCGCTCCACTTTCTCGCCCAGGTATCCGATAATAAACACAAAGTCGTTAACACCTGCCTCCAGCAGCTTATCGATGATATGGCCCAAAATAGTATTGTCGGCCACAGGCACCAGCGATTTAGGCTGCGTATGCGTGTGCGGCCGAAGCTTTGAACCAATGCCAGCTACAGGTATAACTGCTTTCATACACTATACTTTTTCTGCAATATATTGATTTTTAAGTATAAATTAAAGCCTTTTCTTCTGCAAAGGCCTGTACAAACCTACCCGCTAACGGTCGTTATAGTTACAGTATAATTGTGAGCATAAACACGGAAATGGCCCCTTAATATAGGTTTCTGTTAATTTTTTCATGCATCCTAACATCAGTTTGCTAAATTCGTACAGATATGGCCTTATAGGTATACTTAAGCGTATAGATTGTAACACATCCTGAAAATTATGAAAAGACTGTTTTTTTACCTGATCGGTTTCCTGATGATTAGCTCGCTGTCGTCGTGCGGCTACAACACGATGGTGCAGAAAGATGAGAACGTGGAAGCCCAGTGGGCCAACGTACAGAACGCCTACCAGCGCCGCGCCGACCTGGTGCCTAACCTGGTAAACACCGTGAAAGGGGCCGCCAACTTCGAGAAGGAGACGCTGACCCAGGTGATCGAGGCCCGCGCCAAGGCCACCAGCGTCAACATCAGCCCCGACAACCTGACGCCAGAAAACATACAGCGCTTCCAGCAGGCCCAGGGCGAGCTAAGCAGTGCGCTAAGCCGGCTGTTAGTATCCGTAGAAAGGTACCCCGAACTGAAAGCCAACCAGAACTTCCTGGAGCTGCAGGCGCAGCTGGAGGGCACCGAAAACCGCATTTCGGTGGAACGGCGCAAGTTTAACGAGAGCGTGCAGGACTACAACTCCTACATCCGCTCCTTCCCGCGCAACCTCATCGCCGGCATGTTCGACTTCGAGAAGAAAGGCTACTTCGAGGCCGACGCCGCAGCCCAGCAAGCCCCTACGGTGGAGTTTTAGCCTAAATTGTTACATGGCTTAATTGTTAAATGGTTGATCTTTATAACGTGCAGCAATTTAACAATCCAACAATTTAACCATAGAGCTTTATGCCAAGAGACATCATTACGCCTGAAGACGAGCAGAAGATAACGGAGGCGATCCGGGAGGCAGAGCTGAAAACCTCTGGCGAGATACGGGTGCACGTGGAGAGCAACTGCGACAAAGACGTGCTGGACCGCGCCACCGAGGTGTTTGCCGAGCTGAACATGCACCAGACCGAGCTGCGCAACGGCGTGCTGTTTTATGTTTCCCTGGAAGACCGCCAGTTTGCCGTGCTTGGCGATGCCGGCATCAACGCCACCGTGCCCGACCATTTCTGGGAAGACATTACGGCGGAGGTGGTAAAGCACTTTAAGCATAAGAAGTATGCCGAGGGGCTGGCAAAAGGCGTGCGCATGGCCGGCGAGCAGCTGCAGTCCCACTTCCCTTACGATCGCCACGGCGACACGAATGAATTAAGCGACGACGTCTCCTTCGGAGAATAAGCAAACGTATGAAGCACCTATCCCTTTTCCTATTCTTCTGCTTTCTGAGCCTGGCAACTTTTGCCCAAAACAGTGATTTCCCGGACAAGCCTAACCGCCTGGTAAACGACTATGCTGATATGCTTACCCCGCAGGAGGAGCAGGCACTGGAGCAGAAGCTGGAGAACTACGCCGATACGACCTCTACCCAGATTGCCGTGGTCCTCCTCACCTCCATCGGGGGCTACGACCCGAACCAGTATGCCGCAGAGTTAGGCGAGCGCTGGGGCGTGGGCTCCGGCAAGTATGACAACGGCCTTATCATACTGGTGGCCAAGGATGAGCGCAAGGTAGCCATCCAGACAGGGTACGGACTGGAAGAGTATATTCCGGATGCCATTGCCAAGCGCCTTACGGAGCGCACCCTGAAACCGGCTTTCTCGCAGGGGCAGTTTTACCAGGGCATCGACCAGGCCACCACCCTCATCATGGAGCTGGCCAGCGGCGCGTACCAGGCCGAGCCCTCCCAGGATGGCGAGGGCGGCGGACCATCACTGCTGTTTGTCATCATCCTAGTAATGGTGGTGGTGTTTATACTTTCGAGGATGGGCGGCGGCGGACGGGGAGGCCGTGGCGGCAGGCGCTATGCCCGCACCTTTGGCGGCCCAGTGATTGTGCCTGGCGGCTTTGGCACCTTCCGTTCGGGCGGCGGCATGTTTGGTGGCGGCGGCGGAGGAGGAGGCTTCGGCGGCTTTGGTGGCGGCTCCTTTGGAGGAGGCGGTGCCAGCAGCAGCTGGTAAGCATCCGGTCAGAAATCTTATAGCTCTTCAAAAAAGCGTGCAGCGGCAACATGTATACATTGCCGTTGCACGCTTTTTTAATTTCCTGCTCTTGAGCCAGTTTCTCAGCAATTGGTGTGGTAAAATTCAGAATAAAAGCCTTATCTTACCTACACCTAGCATCACCTTAACATGATTTGTTTCGATACGCACATAGGCTTACTAAAGCACCTGCCCGGCATGCACTACCTGGAAGTGCCGCAGGAGGTAGTGCAGGAATTGGGCACCCTGAACATCCGCTTGCACTGCATTGTAAATAGCCGGCTTACCTTCCAGTGCGGCTTAATGGCTTTGGGCGAGGGCCGGGCATACATCAGCATCAGCAAGAAACGCATGCAGGAGCTGGGGGTAAAACTGCACGATACTGTAAGCGTGGCGCTGGAGAAGGACGAGAGCACGTATGGCACAGAGGTGCCCGCCGAAATGGAAGAGCTGCTGCGGCAGGACGAGGAAGGCAACCGGCGTTTTCTGCAGCTCAAGCCCGGCATGCAGCGCTACATGCTCAACCACGTGTCGGCAGTGAAGAGCCCGCACCTGCGCGCCGATCGCGCCGTTACCCTCATTGAGAATCTTAAAAAGCTACCGGAAGGAAAAGAGAACTTCCGGGCCATGCTGGGGCTACCGCCTCGCTAAACCATACCCATGCTGCAACTCTACTGGCTTTTATCGTTACCGCTTGTGCTGCTGTTGCTGTGGCTGGCCTGGCGCAGGCCCAACCGGCAGCGGCTGGCCTGGAGGCTATTGGCCAGCGCTGTGGCAGCCATTAGCCTGGTGCTGCTGGTGTTTCCGCCAACTTTCCGGCAGGCTGTAAGCCCGGGCACAGCCATGCTTTTAACCGATGGTTTCAGCACAGATACTTTAGACGCCTTGCTGCAGCGCACTAAGGCCAAACCCACTATTTATACTTATAATGTTTCTTCCGGAGAAGGGGAGAAAATAAGCTCCCTGGCGGAGCTACAGCAGCGCCAGCCGGCGCTGCAACGCCTCCACCTGCTGGGGTATGGCCTGGCCGAGGCCGAGCTAGAGCAGCTACAGCGCCTGCAGGTGTTGCCGCACCTTTCGCCCGGGCCCACTGGCATGCAGGCTGTTAGCTGGCCCCAAAGCACCGCCTTAGGCAAAGCTGTGGCAATAGAAGGCACCTATGCCGCTGCGGCACAACCCGCCAAGCTATACCTGCTTGCCCAGGGCCAACTCCGAGACTCTGTTGAGATACCTGCCGATAGCACGTATACTTTTCTGCTGCGCTACACCCCAAAGGTAGCCGGGCGCTACACCTATGCCTTGCTGCAGAAAGCAGGCGCTGCCGCAGATACTTTAGGCCAGATTCCCGTGCAGGTAGAGCCGCCGCAGCCTCTGCGCATTCTGTTCCTAGCCGCCTCTCCGGCTTTCGAATTCAAGTTTCTTAAAAACCATTTGGCCCGACTGCAGCACCGGGTAGCCTTCCGCGCCCAAATCAGCAAAGAGGTTAGCCAGAGCGAGTGGCTGAACATGGCCAGAACCAACCTGAACCGCCTCACCCCCAGTTTACTGCATCAGTTTGATGTCATGATAACCGAGCCCGCAGCACTCAAGCAGCTAAGCCCCTCGGAACGAAATATACTGCAGCAAGCCGTGACAGCCGATGGCTTGGGCGTGCTAACGGTTGCCTTCGAGCCCGCTACTACGCGCAGCACAGCCTTTTTTACCGGCTTCCGGTACAGTCGCAACGCCTCCAAAAGCACGCGCGCCTTGTGGCCTGCCGCAGCGGCAAGTATAACAGAGGCTCCCTCTTTTGAGCTGACAAAGAGCCCTGCCGTAAAACCGCTGGTAACCGGCAGCGGCAATGCATGGCTGGCCGGGGCCAAAAACGCAGGATGGGGAAAAGTTGCCCTTAGCCTGGTGCCGCAAACATACCCGTGGCAGCTGGAGGGAAAACCTGAAGTATACGCCAGTTATTGGAGCCATGTGCTGCAGGAGGTGGCGCGGGCAAAGGTGCAGGAGCAGTATTGGGAGGTAACGCAGCCACAGGCGCCGCAGCCAGGCAAGCCCGTTATACTTACTTACACCGATTATACTTCCGACAACGCCACAGCGCCGTCGACCAGCATTACAAGTATAGCCCAGGACACTACAAGTATAAGCCTGGCCCTGGCGCAGCACCCGCATCAGCCTGAAAAGTATAGCGCCACGTTCTGGCCAACCCGCAGCGGCTGGCATAAAGTGCAGGCCTCAGCCCCCTATTTCTTTTTTGTGCAGGATACGGCCGGTTGGGAGTTTGAAAGCATAAAAGCCCGCCGCGCTGCCTCCCTGGCTTTTGCCGCGCAGCAGCAGGCAAAGCCAGTTGATGCCGCCACAGCTTATACTTCCTCTCCGCTGCACCCCGCCTGGTTTTTCATCCTGTTTGTGCTGAGTAGCGCTTTTCTGTGGCTGGAGGAGAAACTCTAACGGCGCTAGTGCATCAGCGCTGATTTAACCATGATAAACTCATTGATATTATCGGAGTTGATGACGCCGGCCAGGCGCCCCTGCTCCAGCACAGGATAAAGCGGCGCGCGCGACTTCTGCAGCTCTGTGTAGGCGTCTGCCAGTTTGTCGTTTGCGTTAAATGTCTTCACCTGCCCCGTCATCACCTGCACCACAGGCATATCCATCTGCTCGTTTTTTACCGCCTGGATTAACTGCGAACGGGTAAGCGTACCCACTACCACTCCGTCTTCCTCCACCACAAACTCATGCTCAGAGCCTGTCAGTAGCTTGCTCACCGCCTCGCGCACAGTAGTAGTGGGGGTAAGGCTAACATAGTGGGTGATCATCCCCTCCCGCACCGTATGGCCGCGCAAAAAGTCGAGGTGCTGCACCACCATGTTCTCGGAGTATGCGCCAAAAAACACGAAGATGCCGATCAGGATAAGAAAGGGGTTATAGAAGAAACCGATGAACACGAAGAAGATGGCCAGCATCTGCCCCAGGTTAGCTGCAATCTGGGTGGCCCGCACCCGCCCCAATTTAAAGGCCAGCAGCGCCCGCAGCACGCGCCCACCGTCCATCGGGAAGGCCGGGATGGCATTGAACAGCACCAGCACCACGTTTACGAAAAGCAGCAGATACGGAAAGTTGGCTAGCGTAATGCGCATAAAAAACTCTTCTGTTACGGCCCCCTGCAGCGTGGGCAGCGCCAGCCAAAGTATCAGCGCAATGACCACGTTTACCGCCGGCCCGGCCAAGGCTACCAGCAGCTCCTGGCTCGGCTTCTCCGGCATTTTCTCCAGGCTGGCAACGCCGCCTATGGGCAGCAGGGTAATCATTTTGGTAGTGATGCCGTAGTGCTTTGCCGTTAAGGCATGCCCCAACTCGTGCAGCACCACACACAGGAAAACAGATAGCATAAAGCCCACCGCCAGCAGGATGGTGCCCGTGTTGCTGCCGCGCTGCGCCTCCGATAGCGCCACCCACCCCAGCAGCAGCACAAACGTCCAGTGCACCAGTATCTTAATACCAGCAATTTTACCCAGGTTCAGCGACCATTTCATTTGTTTACACTTTAGCTCTCAAGGAGTTAACGCATAGCAAAGGCCTATTGTTTAGGGCTGGCTAAAATGGTTGGGGCCGGTTACGCATGGCGTAGCCGGCCCCTTCAGGTTATACTTTATCTTTGCTTAATCAAGCTTTGCGACAAAGGCCTTTACATACTTTCGGAACTGCTCCGGCTGCTCCTGGTAGGGGCAGTGGCCGGTTTCCATCACGCGGTAAGTAGCCTTCGGGAACTTAAAGGATTTGTAGTGCTCCGGGCCGACGGAGTAATCATACTTGCCTGCAAATACCAGCACGGGCAGCTTTATACTGGCTGTTTTAGCTGTAAAGTCCTGCGCATACTCCTGGTAGCCCCACACCTTAGAGCCAAACTGCCAGTTCAGGGTCGTGTCCATCACGGCGTTCATCGCATCGAACATGGCTTTGTCGCGGTACATCATTTTATACATCAGGCCCTGCTCGTTCAGTTTGTTTACCACACCGCCCAGCGCCTGCCCCACCGGCTCGCCCGGCTTGTGCAGCTCCGACACCGGCACCTGCAGTACACGCGCTCCTTCGTTCACATAGCTTTCCAGAGAGTTGTTGATGTTGAGCGTGCTGTTGACGTAAATCAGCCCCTGCACCTGCTGCGGGTGCTGGTAAGCATACTCGGTGGCCATCGTGCCGCCAAAAGAGTGCGGCATCAGCAGCCATTTATCGTAACCCAGGTATTGGCGCAGCTCCTCAAAATCCTGCACCATGCGGGCCAGCGAGTAGTCATCTTTCTCGGAGCCGCCCGAACGGCCACAGCCCCGCTGGTCCACGTAGATCATCTGCAGGTCCTGCTCCACCACATCGCCGCCAAGGGCGTAAAAATACTTGGGCCAGGAGCCAGGGCCGCCATGAATGAACAGGCAAGGCTTACCCTCGCCGGCAATACGCACGTACAGCTGCACATTATCGGAGGTAGTAAAGTAAAAGTGTTTCTGCTGCGCCTGGGCCAGTTGGGGCAAAAGGCTGCCAAGTATAAACAGCAGCATCAGAAGTGTTTTTTTCATACTTATAAAGATTAGGTAGCTTTAGCTTTACAGCCGGTGTAAATTTAAACTTTTAGAAGGATACTTTGTAAATTATGGCCAATATTAATGATCGTGGCTTGGAGCGGGAACTGCAGTTTCAGGCATCGCGGAGCGGCGGGGCCGGAGGGCAGAACGTGAATAAGGTAAACACCAAGGTAGAGCTGCGGTTTCAGGTGGAGAACTCGGAGCTACTGACGGAGGAGGAGAAGGCGCTGGTGCAGGAGAAGCTGGGCAGCCGCATAAACAGCGAAGGTTACCTGCAGGTGGTGTGCCAAACCGAGCGCAGCCAGCTGCAGAACAAGGAGCTCTGCGTAGCGCGGTTTTATGAGCTGCTGCGGCAGGCGCTAACCCGCCAGAAAAAGCGCAAAGCCACCAAGCCCACGCGGGCCAGTGTGCGCCGCCGCCTGGAGGGCAAGAAAAAACAGGCCGATAAAAAGGCCAGCCGTGGTTTCCGCGGCGATTTTTAACTAAAATTGCAGGCACTACAGCCACCGCTGCCGCGTTAGGTAAGAAATTTGCAGCGGCACCACCCAACCATTCACCCTTGTTTATGACGAAGAGACTACTCTTGCTGATGCTCTTGATCGGCGGACTAAGTATAACTGCCCAGGCACAAAAATATAGAACGGCGGCGGGCGTGCGCCTGGAGAGCGACCGGTTTGGCCTGAGCCTGCAGCAGAAGTTACACGAGAAAGGCACCATAGAAGGCATTGTGCAGATTGGCGCCCGCGAGTACAGCGGCACCGCCTTGTATGAGTGGCACCGCCCCATCCTGGGCAAGCGTTTTAACTATTACCTGGGTGCCGGCGGGCATATCGGCAACCTGAAAGACAGCGGCGTTTTTACGGGTGTGGACGCCATACTGGGCATAGAGTATAAAGTTAACGGGCTGCCGTTCCTGCTCTCCGCCGACGTGAAGCCAGCCGTCCACATCAACCACGACGACTGGGTGCACCTTTCCTCCGGCGTATCTATACGCTATGTTATACTTAAAGAGAAAAAGGAGAAAAAACGGCTGTGGCCTTTCGGTAAAAAAGCGGACGGCAACGACAGGGACAAGCGAAAGCGTCAGTCAAAAGAATCAGATAAACCCCGCATTCTGGACATCTTCAAGAAAAAGGATAACTGATGGTTTATACTTTAGTTGGCCGCTTTGCTATGCCGGTCGCAGGTGGGGGTGGCCCCCGGCCTCAGCCTAACTGGCAAGTATAGGCTGAGGCTGTGAGGCGGTAGCGGGTGCTGTAGCCAGCCACTGCTGCCGTGCTGCCACCAGGGCTGGCACCTCAGCGGCAGGCTTTAGGTTCTCCCACATGTCTTTGCAGGCCAGGTAGAAGCCAATCAGCATAACAACTATCAGAAGCACAGTTTTCATCTTATACTTGTTTTTGAGATTATACTTTAAACCAAGGATCAGGCACGTGGGGCAACTACTTCTACAACTGGCAACAGGTTGGGCTGGTTCTTGTACTGGTTCAGTTCCAGGCGGGCGCTTACCTGCTCCATGTCGGCGGCAGATTTTTTAATAGTGGCGCCCAGGGCAAGAAGAATAACGAAGATTAGGAGTACGATTTTCATGGTTTTATTTTGTTAGATATTGGATATTTGGTTCTTGTGCGGAATCAGACTTAAAGGGCCGGAGCGATAATCTCTACCTCTGGCAACAGGTTAGGATAGCTTTTATACTCGTTTAGCTCCAGGCGTTTCTGAACTTCTTTCTGCTCGGTGGCCGACTTCTTAATAGAAGCGCCCATGCCAGTCATTATTGCGAGGATTAGGATCACGATTTTCATAGTAGTAGGTTTTAAGCTGGTTATTAGTTTCTTATCGTTTCTGATCTAATAGATAGCGCCTTAACACAAATGGTTGCTTGGGGTAGCTATAATTTTTTTTATTTCTGATTGGCTTAATACATTTTGTGTGCCACATTATGTAATGTACTGATTATCAATCACTTAAATACTAAAACTCATTATATAATGTAGAAAAAACTGTCCGGTGCCGAACAGCAAAGTGTACGCCACCGAACAGTTTTTTCAGCGGCCTGTGCAGCCCCGGCTGTTCCTCCTAAAAAACAACCTGAAACAGCGCTCCGGTAAGTATAAACCTGGGCTCCGCTTCATCATCAAAAAAGGAAGTATACTTTGCAGCCCAGGCCAAACGATGGCCGCTGCATCAACCCGCCTCCGCATTCTAAAGTATAAGGAGGTAATTATTGTGTAAACGTATCTATGACACCAGTAAAAGGAAAGCTGATTGCACTTGGGGGCGGTGATGACGAAAGCCTTATAAAGCTCATCAAATCGGAGGTTTGCAGCTTAACCTCGCGGATAGAAGTGATCGCGACGGCCACACCCGAGGCTTCGGATGCGATTAAGTCGGGCTTGGCCTACAAGAGAGCCTTTGAGGAGATGGGCTGCAGCAACGCACACTTTATGCGCATAGACGAAGGCCACCCCACCGACTCCCCTGAAAACCTTGCCCGCATCAGCCAGGCCGATGTAGTGTTTTTTACCGGCGGCGACCAGGTACGGCTCGCCAGTTTCCTGAGCGACACGGAGCTGCTGCGCCTGATGCGCTACCGCTACCAGAACGAGAACATTATTGTATCGGGTACTAGCGCTGGCGCCGCCATCATGTCTGACAGCATGATTTACGACGGCTACGGGCATTACTCCCTGATAAAAGGCGAGATGAAAACAACCCAGGGCGGCGCCTTTATCCAAAATGTTTACATAGATACGCACTTTGCCGAGCGGGGCCGCTTTGGCCGCCTGGCCCACGCCGTAGCCCACGACCCGCATTATGTAGGCATTGGCCTGAGCGAGGAAACGGGCATCATCATAAACGAGGGCGACCAGGTAGAGGTGTTCGGGCCGGGCGTGGTAACCATTATTGATGCCAGCGAAATGCGTTTCTGCAATACCCGGGAGGTAGAGGAAAACGAGCCCATTGCCGTAGAAAACCTGAAAATGCACTTGCTGGTGCACGGCTACCGCTACTGCCTGCGCGAGCGCATCTTCCAGGCAGTGCCACAGGAGCCGGGAAAAGCTGTGGTGTAAAGCTGGTTTGCTGCCGCATCCTAATCTTCTTTTTGAGCATACCGCCATGCTGCTTGAGGGCAGTGCTATAACATGGAAAAGGCCAGCTACAAACTGGCCTCCTGGTCGGCTCGCAAGTCATACTTTTTATACTTCCGCAGTAGAAATCAAGTATAAGCTAGGCTGGCTACTCCCTTTCCCTTTACTTCCGTTCTTCCTGCTGCAGCTCTAGGTTGATGGCTACGCCAGCCTTGGCGCCTTCCGCAGCGGCCACCACTACCATTTGCATATCGCGGGCGGCATCGCCGGCCACAAAAAGCCCCGGAATGTTGGAGTGCTGCAGCCGTTTGGTTTTGATAACGCCCTTGCTGGTAAACTCGCAGCCCAGCTGCTGCCCCAGATCCGATTGCTGGCTCATGCCCAACGAAAAGAACATGGCCTGCTGCGGCCGCTTCTCGCCGTTGTGCAGCACAATGTACTCCAGCATGCCGTCTCCATCGCCCTCCAGGCGCACGATCTTCTCTTTCTGCACTTTTACGCCGTTACGCTCTAGCTGCTCCAGGTCTTCGCGGCGCAGGCTGTCGGTGCCATCAGTATACAGGGTCACGTCATCGCTCCAGTTTTTCATGGCCAGTGCCTGGCCAATGCCTTTGCGCTCGGGGCCATACACGGCAATGGCTTTGTCGCGGCTCTCCCAGCCATCGCAGTAAGGACAATGGTGTATACTTTTGCCGTACATTTCCTCCATACCCTCCAGCTCAGGAAGCGTGTCCTTTAGGCCGGTGGCCAGCAGCAGCTTGCGCGAGCGGTATACTTTTTCGTGTTCATCGTTTACCACAAATTCGCCTTTGGTGTAGGTGGCGGTCTTCACCGCAACGTTTACCAGCTCCACGCCATACTTATCCAGCTCTGCGCGTCCTTTATCCAGAAACTCGCGGGGGTTCATGCCGTCGCTGGATAGGAAACCGTTCATTTGCCGGGCCCAGCGGTTGCGGGGCTTACCGCTATCCAGCACAATAACTTTGCGCCGCGAGCGGCCCAGGAGCATGGCGGCGTTTAGCCCAGCCGGGCCTCCGCCAATTATAATCACATCGTACATTTAGTTTACTTTCAGTTCAGGAGCTTTTTAACGAAAGTCCGCGAAATAGGATAGGCCCCGGCTTATACTTTGTCAGCAAAAACTATATGCCACATCAGCAGAAGCAGCCTCCAAAAAGCGGCCTGTAAGGTAGCCTTGGCCTACGGCACAACTGTTTTTCGACTCATCTTTAAAAATATTTGAAAATACATTGACAGCCGCTGTAATAAGCATATATTTGTTTAGAGCAATTATCTCCCTACAATAACTAATTAGACTTTATGAAAAGCAGAATTCTAGCCTTACTCGGTGGCACGCTTCTTTCGGCGTCGGCTATGGCCGGAGGTTACCAGGTAAACCTGGCCAGCCAGCGGCAGATAGGTATGGGCCACACTGGTACTGGTATCCAAACGGGCACATCCAGCATCTTCTTTAACCCGGGTGCCATGAGCTACCTGCAGGAAAACGGCGTGACGATAGGTGCAAGCGCACTTTTCTCTAAGATTGCTTATTCAGCGCCGGAGAGCAACGAGGTTACCGCCAGAACCGACAACCCTGTGGGCACACCTTTCCAGGTTTATGCTGTATACAAGATCAACGATAAACTGGCCGCCGGACTGGGCGTGTATACTCCGTTTGGCAGCACGGCCAAGTGGGGCCAAGAGTGGAGTGGCCGCTTTGGCCTGGAGGAGCTGTCGCTTTCTGCCATATACTTCCAGCCTACTTTGAGCTATGCCATCACCGATAAGATTGGCATTGGTGCCGGTCTTACCTACGTGAAAGGCCAGGTAAACCTGCAGCGCGGCATTCCGGTGCAGGACGAGGCCGGCAATTATGGCCGTGCCGAACTGGACGGCGACGGAACAAGCGTTGGCTACAACCTGGGCATTTACATTAAGCCGTCCGAGAAGCTGTCCTTAGGTATCAACTACCGTTCTAGAGTAGACGTGGATGTGGAAGAAGGCGATGCGACCTTCACTGTGGCTCCGTCGCTGAAGTCTCGCTTCCCGGATACAAAGTTCGCTGCTACCCTGCCCTTGCCGGCCACCCTGTCGGTTGGTTTAGGTTTTATGCCTACAGAGGCCCTGACGCTTGCTGTTGATGTGAGCCGCGTGGAATGGAGCGCTTACGAGAGCTTGCGCTTTGATTACGCAGATGCTATAAATGGCAGCAATTTTTCGGAGAACGACCGTAATTACGAGGATGCTTACATCTACCGCATTGGTGCAGAGTATAAAGCTACAGAGGCCCTGGCCCTTCGCGCCGGTGCTTACTACGACGGCTCTCCTGTACAGGACGGCTACCTGACGCCAGAAACGCCGGACTCTGACTCACGCGGCCTTTCGGTTGGCTTGGGCTACAGCGTATCCAACAACATCAAGCTGGATGCTTCCTTCCTGTACATCAACAAAAAAGAGCGTACCGATGCTTCTGACAAATCAGGAGGTATCGCCGGTACTTATAAGGCGGTGGCCTACATCCCTGGTCTTGCTTTAACTTATAATTTCTAATTCCTGACGAATATGAAAAACTTGTTCTATAAAACCGGTACGCTGGCTCTTTTTGCTGGTGCGCTCCTTGCCAGCTGCGAGCCTGATATCGACACCCCTTCGTCTAGCGCGGGCACAGCTGATTTTTCAACATACATTGCTGTGGGTAACTCGCTTACAGCTGGCTATGCCGATGGTGGCTTATACCGCTCTGGGCAGCTAAACTCTTATCCCGCTATACTTGCAGAGCAGTTTGCCAAAGTTGGCGGAGGAGAGTTTAAACAGCCGCTCTTTACTGAGGCACAGAAAAACGGATCAGGCTATTTAAGCTTTAAAGGCTTTGATGCGAGCGGCTTACCGATTTTAGAGCCCGTTACAACGGAACTGGCCGTGCGTGGCATGGGCCTAGATGGCAAAACGCCGCTTTACACAGCTTATGAAGAGCCTGTAAACAACCTAGGCGTGCCGGGAATAAGAATGGTAGACGCTAAGACCGCAGGGTATGGCTTTAATAACCCAGCTGGCTTCAACCCATTCTATGAGCGCCTGATTGGTGATGACCTGACTCCTTCAGGGGCATTGTTGCCTTATGTGAACTATGTGGATGCGACAAACCCTACGTTTTTCACGATGTGGCTAGGCAACAACGATGTGTTGGGGTTTGCAACTTCTGGCGGCGTAGCCCCAATCTCAGATGCTGATAAGTTTCAGGAGAACCTGGATGCCATGATCAATGCGCTGGTAGGGGATAGCGAGGCCGAAGGGGTAGTTATTAATATTCCTGACGTAACGGGTGTACCTTTCTTTACAACCAAAGCAACGGCCAACCTGATGCAGATGGCAGCCGCTGCAGGAACAAAGCTTTATATAACTGCTGCTAACGGGCAGGTACGCGAAGCAGCTGCGACAGACTACGTGCTCCTTACCTCTACGGTAGGCACACCAGAGCAGGTTGGTCCTCAGACGGTCCCTCACGGCTTTAGCCCTTACAACCCGCTCAAGAACAACGAGGTGCTGGACGGCGAAGAGGTAACAGCTGCACAGAATGCTATAGCTACCTTCAACGGCAAGTTAAAAGCCGCTGCGGATGCAAATAACCTGGCTTTTGTAGACATGAACGCCTTCTTTAACTCTGTGAAGATGAAGGACAACATGCCGCAGCTTACACTGAACAACGTTGCGTACACGCCTGCATTCATCACAGGCAACCTGTTCTCGTTGGATGGCGTGCACCTGACACCGCGTGGTTATGCGATAGTGGCAAACGAGATTATTCGTAACATCAATGCAAAGTATGGAGCTTCCATTCCTGCAGTTGATGAGACAAAGTATAATGCCGTACTTTTCCCTGGCCTTCAGTAACAGGCTAGCTAAAGTATAAAACAACAAAAAAGCACCTCCCGCAAGAGGTGCTTTTTTGTTTGTGGAGTAGGTCTATCTTAGGTGCCTTTACTAGAAACATTTGCGCTGCAAGGCTGCAGTTCTTCAGCATCAGACATTCGCAGGAGCTGCGCACACTGCGAGGTCTTTCTTTAGTAGATCCTTAATGCGCCTCCAGCCAGTTATCGCCAACACCGAGGCCAACTTCCATCGGCACGCTCAGCGGCAGCGCGTTGGTCATTAGCTCCACGATCTTCGGCGTCACGATCTCTATCTCCTCCTTCGGGGCATCGAACAAAAGTTCGTCATGCACCTGCAGGATCATGCGGGTCTGCAGCTTCTCCTGGCGCAGGTAATCATGTATGTGGATCATCGCGATCTTGATGATATCGGCAGCGGTGCCCTGAATAGGCGCGTTGATGGCGTTTCGCTCGGCAAAGGCGCGGATGGTTTGGTTGCGCGAGTTAATGTCGCGGAGGTAGCGGCGGCGCCCCAGCTTTGTTTCGGCGTACTCTAGTTCACGGGCCTTTTCAATGGTGCTGTCCATGTACTCCTTCACCGCCGGAAACTCCTGGAAGTATGCCTCAATGATATCAGCGGCCTCGCGGCGCGGAATACCCAGGCGCTCAGCCAAACCAAAAGCCGAGATACCGTAGATGATACCGAAGTTCACCGTTTTGGCCTTGCGGCGCATCTCGCCGTCCACCTGCTCCAGCGGCACATGAAACACTTTGCTGGCCGTGGAGGCGTGGATATCGAGCCCGTTCTTAAAGGCTTCCTTCATGGTGGGGTCACCGCTGAAATCAGCCATGATGCGCAGCTCTATCTGCGAATAATCGGCAGAGATGATCTGGTGCTTTTTATCGCGGGCCACAAAAGCCTTGCGTATCTCTCGCCCGCGCTCCGTCCGGATCGGGATGTTCTGCAGGTTCGGGTTGGTAGAGCTGAGGCGGCCGGTGGCGGTAACGGCCTGGTTAAACGACGTATGCACGCGCCCGTCCAGCTCACACACCAGCTGCGGCAGCGCATCGATGTACGTAGACTTCAGCTTAGTGAGTTGGCGGTGGTCCAGTATAAGCCGCACGATCTCGTGCTCCGGCGCCAGCTTCGCCAATATTTCCTCGCCGGTGGCATATTGCCCGGTTTTTGTTTTTTTGATCTTGGATTTGCCGTGCAGCTCCAGTTTATCGAACAGAACCTCACCCAGCTGCTTTGGGGAGCCAATGTTGAACTGCACACCGGCTATTTCAAAAATGCGTTTCTCTATGTTGATGATCTCGCTCTCAAGTTGAGCGGAGTAATCAGCCAGGGCATCGGTGTCTATACTGACGCCTTCGTTTTCCACGTCGGCCAGCACCTGCACCAGCGGGTTCTCTATGTCGCGGAACAGCCTCATCAAGCCCTGCTCCTGCAGCAGCGGCTCAAAGTATAGCTTCAGGCGCAGCGTAATGTCGGCATCCTCGCAGGCATAATCCTTTACCTCCTCCGGCTCCAGGTCGGCCATGGTTTTCTGGTTCTTGCCTCTCGGCCCGATCAGGTCGGTGATAGGCACCGGGCTGTAGTTGAGGTAGGTTTCGGCCAGCACGTCCATGTTGTGGCGCATCTCGGGCTCCAGCAGGTAGTGCGCCAGCATCGTATCAAAAATCGGCCCCTGCACCTCCAGGTTATACTTCTTCAGCACCAGGATGTCATACTTGATGTTCTGGCCCACCTTGGCAATGTTCGGGTTCTCCAGCACCGGCCTGAACTCATCGATTATACTTTGCGCCTCCTTTACATCATCCTGCGGCACCGGCACATAGTAGGCCTCGCCGGGGCGGTAGCAGAACGACATGCCCACCAGCCTGGCGGTGATCGGGTCTATGCCCGTCGTTTCCGTATCCCAGGAAATCTCATCCTGCTTTAAAAGATACTGCAGCAGGTTCTGGCGCAGCTCCGGTGTGTTGATGAGGTGGTAGTCCTGCAGCGTGGTTTTCATACTTTGCATCGTAGCCGGCACGGCCTCTTCGGCGGCTACAGCTTCTTCGGTGGCGGCAGGAGCGCCAAAAAGCGATGTCTGGTTGGCAGCGGCGGCTTTGCCTCGTTTAGCGCCTCTGGCAGCAGGGGCGGCTGTAGCAGCCTCGCCCAGGCTCTTGCCCAGCACACGCTGCGTCAGCTGCCGGAACTCCAGCTCGGCGAACAGTTCAGTTACCTGCTCCTCGTTGGGGCCGTCGTAGTGCAGGCCTTTCTCGCTAAACTCGATCGGCACATTGCAGTGTATCGTGGCCAGCTCTTTCGACATCATCCCCTGGTCGGCAAACTTCTCCACGTTCTCCTTCTGCTTGCCCTTTAGCTGGTCAGTGTTGGCCAGCAGGTTCTCTACAGAGCCAAAGCGCTGGATCAGGCTTTTAGCGGTTTTCTCGCCGATGCCCGGGATGCCCGGAATGTTGTCCACGGCGTCGCCCTGCAGGCCAAGTATATCAATTACCTGCTCTACGCGCTCAATTTCCCACTTCTCCAGCACCTTCTGCACATCCCATACGTCGATGGCGTTGCCCATAAAGGCGGGCTTGTAGAGGAAGATGTGGTCCGTTACGAGCTGGCAGTAGTCCTTGTCCGGCGTCATCATGTATACATCAAAGCCTGCTTTCTCGGCTTTCTGCGCCAGCGTACCGATGATGTCGTCGGCCTCATACCCATCCATGATCAGCACCGGAATGTTAAAGGCCTCTACAATTTTTTTGCAGTAAGGTATGGCAATGGAGATATCCTCCGGCTGGGCCTGCCGGTTGGCTTTATAGTCGGCGAAGTTATCGTGGCGGAAGGTTTTGGCCGCGGAGTCGAAGGCTACGCCGATGTGCGTGGGCTTCTCTTTTTGCAGCACCTCCACCAGCGTGTTGGTAAAGCCGAGGGCAGCGCCTGTGTTCATGCCTTTGGAGTTGATGCGCGGGTTCTTGCTGAAGGCAAAGTGGGCGCGGTAGATCAGTGCCAGGGCATCTAACAGGAAAAGTTTCTTTCGTGGTTCGCTCATGGGGCTAATTTAGTCAATTTCGGGCTAATGCGCGGCAAAGCGCCCGCACCAACACCGCGATTTATACTTTAACCGCAGCAGCCGGGTTTGGTTGGCCTGCCACTGCCCCTGTTCGGATACAGCCTGCAGGCGCCGTTCCTCACAGTGTAGAAAGTATCAACAGGCAGGCCGAGGCAAGCGCGAGATTAATAAATTTTACTTAACACTGATTACCAAGCTGTTATAAACTAATTTCACTTTTGGCACAGTTATCTCAAGTAGGGATGGCAGAACAGAATGAAATTCTAAACTAAACTAGACCATGAAAAAAGTAACTGTATTAGCATTCGCCTTCGCGGCGTTCGGACTTATATCAACAGAAGCAACAGCACAGACACAGAACAACTCAGCTACGCAGCAGCAGGAGCAGGGCCAAATGCAAGGCCAGCAGATGCAAGGCCAGCAGGATGCCGGCAAGCAGAAGATAACCCAGGAAGAGCTTCCGGAGGGTGTGAAGCAGGCGCTGCAGAACGATGCGCTGAAGGATTGGCAGGTAAGCGAAGTATTTAAAGTTGCCCCTGACGCAGCTGCAGGCGCTGAAGCAAAGCCAACTTACGAAGTATACTTTACGAATGCCGAGCAGAAGCAGGCCGTTGCCCGTTTCGACGAGACTGGTAAGCCAGTAGCTCAGGCTGCGGAAGCCGGTGCCGAGCAATAAGCAATCAGAAGTAATTAAACCCAAACAATAGACATAAAGCAAAATAAGCTATGAAAAAAGTTAGTGTTTTAGCCGTAGCGCTGGCATTTGCCGGCTTTACAGCCCAAGCCCAGGAAACGGCGACACAGCCAGACCCACAAGCTGCCCAGCAGGAGCAGGCACAAGGCAAGCAGAAAATTACTGTACAGGAACTACCGGATGCCGTGAAAAAATCGGTGAGCGGTGATGCGTACAAAGACCTGACAGTAGGGGAGGTGCACAAAGTAGAGGCCACTGAGGCCGGTGCGCCAGCCACTTACGAAGTACAGTTTTTGGATGCCAATGCACAGCCTACCGTAGTTCGTTTCGACGAGACTGGTAAGAAAGTAGAGGGTTAGCGTATAGGCGACGTAAAGCACATATTATAAACTGCACAACAGCCCCCGTAGCATTACGGGGGCTGTTGTGTTTTATGCGCGCCGAAAAAAGAGTAAATTGGGGCAAACTAAGCCAGCTAGAACAATAAGCTGTTTAAAAACGTTATGTAGTTGCTTCCTGCGCACACCCGGCAGGCAGTAACACGGAGATTCCATTATGCCTAAGATACTTCTGATAGATGACGATCCAGCTTTTTGCCTGATGCTCAGGAGCTTTCTGCAGCGCCAGCAGTACGAGGTAGCTACTGCCTATACTGCCGGCGACGGCCTGCGCCACCTTAAAGCCTCAGACTTTGACCTCATCCTGACAGACTTCCGCCTACCCGACAAGGACGGGCTGGAGCTCCTGTCCCAGATTCGTGTGCTGACGCAGGACGTGCCTGTTATCCTGATGACCACCTACGCCGACATCCGCACAGCTGTGAAAGCCATTAAGATGGGCGCCTTTGAATACATCACCAAGCCTATCAACCCTGATGAGACGCTGCTGGTTATACAGAACGCCCTGAGCAGGAAGCATGAGCCGGAGCCAGCGGCAACAACTACGGCACAGGCTGGCAGCCTACAGTTTGTGCGCGGGCAAAGCCAGCAGGCCGAGCAGATCGAGGAGTTTATTAGCTTGGTTGCCCCTACTAACCTTTCGGTGATTATAGAGGGCGAGAGCGGCACCGGCAAAGAGTATGTGGCCCGCATGATACACCAGCAGAGCAAGCGCCAGGACAAGCCTTTTGTGGCCATAGACTGCGGTGCCCTGTCGAAGGAGCTGGCAGGCAGCGAGTTGTTTGGCTACGTGAAAGGTGCCTTTACGGGCGCCATGAAAGACAAGGAGGGCCAGTTTGAGGCGGCCAACGGCGGCACTTTGTTTCTGGATGAAATCGGTAACCTGCCTTACGAGGTGCAGGTAAAGCTGCTGCGCGCGCTGCAGGAGCGAAAAGTAAGAAAAATAGGCAGCACAGCCGATCAGGATGTGGATGTGCGCGTTTTGGCGGCCACCAACGAGGACCTGGTGCAGGCTGTTTCGAACGGGCAGTTCCGCGAAGACCTGTATCACCGCCTGAACGAGTTTAAGATAAACATACCGGCCCTGCGCGAACGCGACGGGGATGTACTGCTGTTTGCCAACCATTTTCTGCAGCAGGCTAACCACGAACTGGAGAAGCAGGTGCAAGGCTTTGACGCCGATGCAGAAAGCACGCTGCTAAAGTATAACTGGCCCGGAAACCTGCGTGAGCTCAAGAATGTGGTGAAGCGGGCGGTACTGCTGTCTAAATCGGAGTTTGTGACGCTACGGGAGCTCCCTTCCGAAATTACCCACTACATGCCTGCTCCGCCGCAGCCCGCCACAGCCTCCTTCTCCGCCGATAACCCGATGGATACGGACTTGAAAAGTATAAACGAGCGCACCGAGCGGGAAATGATCCTGACGATGCTGGAGCGCGTAAAGTATAACAAGTCTAAAGCGGCGCGCCTGCTGAACATCGACCGCAAAACACTCTACAACAAACTGAAGCTCTACAACATAGAGGCGTAACCCACTTTTATTCCGCCGGTTGGCCGGCCATTGCCTGGATTTGCTCCAGCTCCGCCTGCAGGGCCTGCAACACTTGCTGCACTTGCGGGTATACTTGTGTTACCGCCTGCTGCAGCGCAGCCTCGTCGTGCTGGTTAGTGTGCAGCACCTGCTCTAACTGTTGCAAATGCGGCACTACCGTGTGCGCTTTCAGGTGCCGGAAGCCCGTCAGCATTTTATGGGCCATATTGCCGGCCTTGCTCCAGTCCTGCTCATCTGCGGCATCCTGTAGTTGCCGCAGGTTTAGCTCCTGGTCTTGCACCAGCACCTCCAGCACGTCAGCCAACACTTGATGGTCGTCTCCGGTAAAAAGGCGCATCTCACTTAGATCATACAGTTTTTCTTCCGTCATAACTGGCGTTTCGGCTTTTTCTGCACCGGCATCCTCTTTCGCCGGCACCCGTGCGACGGATGCCGCTTCTATTACATCCGATGGTAGCGCCTCTACCAGCCGCTGGTGCAGCTCCTGCTCTGTAAACGGCTTCAGCAAATGACCGGTAATGGCGGTGTTGCTGAAAAATCCGGGGTCGTTGCTCAGGATGTTGGCAGTAAGGGCGATGATCGGCACCTGTTTATCTATCTTGCGGATGTTGCGGGCCACGGTTTTGCCGCTCATACCCGGCAACTGAATATCCGTCAGCACAATATCAAAGGAATGCTGGTGCACCTGCTCCAGCGCCTCCTGCCCGTCGTTTGCCAGGTATACCTGCATACCCCATCGGCTCAGGATCAGGTGGCAAAGCGTGCGGCTGTAGGCATCGTCATCCACTACCAGCGCTTTAAGCCCTGTAAAGACGGCTGCCACTGGCACCGCCTCGGTCGGCGGCGCAGGCACCTCCTCTTTAGACACCTGCATGGGCAGCACAATCGTAAAGGTAGTGCCCACCTGATGCTCGCTGCTTACCGTTAGCGTGCCGCCTTGCATTTCAACCAGCTTTTTACTGATCGAGAGCCCGAGCCCGGTGCCGCCATACTTGCGCAGAATAGAGTCATCGGCCTGGTTAAACTCCCCGAACACATGCTGCAGACGCTCCTGCGGTATACCAATGCCTGTGTCGGCCACCGCAATGCGCAGCACCACACGGCTGCGGCGCAGGTTACGCAGGCACACATCCACCTGCACCTGCCCCTGGTGCGTAAACTTGATGGCATTGTCCACCAGGTTAAACAGCACCTGCTTCAGCCGTAGGGCATCGGCGCAAAGCGCGTCAGGTATAGCCTCATCCACACGGTAACTAAACCTGATGCTCTTGCTGGAGGCTTTCAGGGCAAAGGCATGCTCTACCTGCCGCAGCAGCTGCCGCAGGCTAAAGGTGGAGCGGTTTATCTGTAGTTTGCCAGCCTCCATTTTAGACAGGTCCAGCACGTCGTTAACGATATGGAGCAGGTGCTGCCCGGCTCCGTCTATGGCCTCCAGGTGCTCATCCTGCTGCGGCTGCAACGGGGTGTGGCGCAGCTGCTGCGTAAAGCCCAGCACCACATTCAGCGGGGTGCGCATCTCGTGGCTCATGTTGGCCACGAAGGCCTCTTTGGCGCGCGCCAGTTTTACCGCTTCTTTCTGCGCCTGTATCAGCCTGGATCTATAGTTATTGCTGCGCGTGATGTCGCGGAGAATGATCAGGATAAAGGCTATGCCCAGCCCCAGGCCCGCTATGCCGATAACCAGCATGATGGTGGAGGTCTCCTGGGCCACCTGCCGTGCCTCGGCAGAGTTGCGTTGGGTCTGCTCCTGCTCATGGCGCTCCATCTCATGCATCATCGCCCGCACCTGGTCCATGATCTGCTTGTCCTGCTGCAACAGCGCCAGCTCTTTGGCCTCCAGCCGCTGGGCCTGCGCATCGGCCTCGCGCTGCACGTTGTTCAGGATGCGGCGCACCTGGTTTAAAGGAGCCACGGGCACAGCCGCGGCGCTTGTGTCAATCTCCACTTCCTGCTCTACGTGCAGCTGCGGCACAATTACTTTTGGCGGCGGCGGAAGCTCTTTCTGCGGCTTCTCTTTTTTAGAGAACAGCTTGCCGAAGAAGCCCCGCTTATCTTCTTTCTCCTCTTCTGCCGGGGGCTGGGTCTGCTGGGGCAGCATAGAGTCGTTGGTGCCGTTCAGGTCGAGGCGGTCGGAGATGGTGGTAGTGGTGCGTTGCCTGATGGTGGTGGAAAGCGGCTTCTGTTTAGCTGTAGAGGCAATTTGCCGCAGGGCTTTGCCGGAGTAAGTATGCTCTTTCTGCTGTTTCTTTAGCGCCACGTACAGTTCCAGGCTCTTCTGCTTCTCCTGCAGCAGCTTCGACACCGAGTCTACCTGTGCCAATTCTCTAGGGCTGTCCTGCATTAGAAACTCCAGCGAGTCTATTTGGCTCTGGATGGTGTCGAGGTGGCTCAGGTAGGCCTTGAAGTGCTTTTCGTTTGTGGTAAGGGTATAGGCACGGATGGCGCTTTCGGCGGTGGCGATGGTGGAGAGCGTCTGCTGCAGCTCCACCAGTTTATCGTTGGGCTGCGATAGCACCTCCACGGAGGCCAGCAGCTTGGTAAAGCTGGTATAGGTAAGGTAGATGGCGGCCGCCACAATGCTTAAGGCAAGCATGAAACCCACCACCACCTTCGTCTTTATACTATCCCCGAATATCTTCATGTAGTCAATACAGTATCTTGTGCCCTGCCTGCAGGCGTGTGTTGCTCTTTATAACGCCAATACAACAGAAATGATTACAGAAGGGTGCCCTTACCCGAAAAACCGCCCATATTTGCCCTCCCTGGCTATTCCCGTAGCAGTTGTTCCATGTACTCCTGCGCCAGCCTGCCCCGCACCGCCTGCTGTGGCTGGGGCGTTTGGGCTGCCGGGGGCAACGCGGCTGTAAGCGCCCGCTCCACCGCCTGCAGGCAAGCGGCGCAAAGCTTTTTGCCGGCCTTCATTTCTGATATCAGTTGCCGCAGGTCTTGCAGGGTGCGCAGGTTTTTACCGGATGTGGCCAGCGCCTCCTGTGCCAGCTCCTGCCCCGCTTTCTCCAGAACAGCAGTGTCAGCTTTTTTATACTTGCCCGTCTGTTTATACGTTGCCAACCAGGCAAGCGCAGCACGCACCTGTGGCCACTTCTGGTGCTGTTCGATAGTATGGCGTTCGCTTAGCGGCGTAATTTTATTCAGCTCGCCCGTCAGGCGCAGCTCCGGCTCTTTTAGCGGCGGGGCCTCAAAGCCAGTTTTGGCCACATACGCTCGCTGCGACTGCTGCACGTCCTTCAGCATCCGCAGGGCCTTGTATTCGTATGGCAGGGCTTCTTTGGGCCTGAAAGTGCGCAGCCGCAGCTCCGCCTCCCACATCTGCGCCAGCGCCCCCTTTAACTTGGCTTTTATGGCCGGCTCAAACAGCGTAGCGGCCTCCTCCATGTCATGCTTGTGCAGGTAAGGGTCCAGCAAGGCTTCGGGGCTGCTCTGGCTCTCAAACTCCGGGTGGTCGTGCCCGTCGCCCTCGAAGTGCTGCGCCTCCTCATGCCCCTCTGCCCCTTCGGGTATGCCGCCTCCCGGACCGATGCCGCTCTCGAACTCCTCGCCCAAGAACTTGCCGTAGCGCAGGCGCAGCAGTTTCTGGTCCACGCCAATGCTGTTGGAGCGCTCCTCAAACTCGGCACGGGGTATACTTTTCTGCTCCTCCAGCAGTTTCTCAGTGTCAATGATGATCTGCCGCTGGCTGCGGAAGTACTCCGGCACCGGGTTCACGCCGGCGGTCATGGCAAAGTCTGCCTCTGCAATGGTGGTATCCTCGATCTGCACAAAGTATGTTTCGGAGCGGGTGTAGCCGCGGTGGTTGTCCCAAGCCTGCAGGTAAAAGTATAGTTCATCGCCAAAGCTCATGCCCAGCTGCTGCAGGTCCAGAGTTTGGTTGATGCGGTAGCTCCGGCTGTTGCCCCGCAGGTTCACTTTAATCTTCTCCTCCCGGAACGTCACGGCCTCGCCGCTGCCTTTGGCCACGGTGGCTACCATGTTGGCTTTCCGGATGCCGTAGTCGTCGGTGAGGCTGGCCTGTAGCGTTACCCGTTGCTGCTCGCCCAGCCGGATCTCCGTGTACTCTTCCGGCTTGCTTATTTGGATGAAAGGCGCTTCGTCGGGGATAATCTCCAGGGTATAAAAAGCGGATTTCTGCCCGTTCAGGCTGATGGTATAGAGGCCTGCTTCTGTAAAGCTGCGTGCGAAAGTATAAACTTCCCCATCTTGCTTAAACGCCTGTGGCTTCTGCTCGTTCAGCTGCAGCTGCAGTGCCGTTGTTTTGTTTGTGCGGATGCGCCAGGTAACGGTTGCCCCCTCTTCCACCCGCAGGTTCGGGCTCTCCGCTTTGTAGTTTTTTTTGCCCGTGTAGCGCGGCGGCGCAACGGTAATGTGTATACTTTTGATCTGCGCGGCGGTGTCTGCGCCTGCGGCAGTTGTATCCGGGAAGGCCAGTTTTATACTTTCTGCTTTAGAGGTAGCGAGCGGAGCCGCCGGCAAGTATAAAATGCCTGCAGTAAGCACCAGGGACAGTGCGAGCGCCACATACGTCGGTGCGCCTTTTATAGTATACACCTGCTCCGGAGGCAGCTCCTGAAGTATACTTGCCACTTTCTGCTGCTGCAGCCGCTGCAGCAGGTTCTGCGGCTCCTGCAGCAACAGCCCGGTGCTGTCCTCCAACTGCGGGTACTGCCGGTTCAGGTGGCGCGCTACCTGCCGCAGCTCAGTTCTCCGGACTCGCCTCCATTGCCAGGCAAAGTATAAAACTGCCCCCGAAAGTATAGCCGCTGCCACACCGGCCAGAAGCGGGAGCTCCAGGCGCCAGCGCCAAAGTATGGCCATGCCAACAAGTATAGCCGCCAAAGCCTGCAGCGCATACAGCCACAGCTTCGCCTGCACATACTGCCTGCGGATACGGCTCAGGGTCTGGATGCTTTGCTTTACGGCCATGGTTATACGTTGCTGCGCCTTCCGGCAATAAATCGCTCGATCAAAAATAGTATAGCTGCCGCCAATACCAGCCATCTCAGGAGCGGCTCCTGCCGTGCTTGCGGCACAGCGGCTGCCACCACAGCACTTTGTTTTTCAGGCATCAGCTGTTGCTCGTCCAGCGCCCGCACATCATACGCAGCGGCAACTTTTGGCTGAGGCAACAACAACGGCAGCAAAAGCTCCGGCAGTCTGCCGCGCTCCTTCATCCAGGCAAGGCTAACACTGTCTCTTAAAGTATAAATATTGCCTTTGCCTACCTGCTGCGCCTGCACCTCCGGGACAGTACTCGTACTTGCGTTTAGCCCCGAAGGTATTGCTCCCTGCGGTACCCACACCTGCAGCCCCTGCCGCACACGCTGTAGTATACTTGGAGGCAGCTCCTGCCGGTGCAGCCAGAACAGAAAATCGGTTTTAGGGGTATCGGGGCTGAGGACGATGGGAAAGCCGGTATACCTGCTGATGGCCTGCACTGCCGCCTGCACGTGCTTCGCCTGCTCTTGCTGCGCCTCCTCGGCTAAAATGCTTACCTGCAGCGGCGCTGCCTGCACGCTTACTTTACTGACATAGCCCTTGTAGCTGGCCTGCAGCGAGTCGTTGTGCCGCTGCAGCCGCAGCCGCTGGTTGTGGGGCAGCGCTATACTTTGCGCTGATGCCGGTATAGGGTGTTTGCTATAAATGATAGCCTGGCGGGTGCTTTGGCCAAGTATAAGCATCAGGCTATCCGGAGAAGTATGCACAGCGGCTTGCAGCCAGTAAGCGGTGCCCTCGGTGGCAACCGGTATCCAACGGATGTTTTCGGGAATGGTCTTGGGGCGGGCGCCGGCAAAGTAACGGGCTTGGTCGGAGGTGAAGAGCCACACGCTGTCCTGCGGATTTTTATACTTGCCAGCCAGCAGCGGCAGCAGTGCCCAATAGTTTTGCGTGGTGCGCAGAGTGCTGTCGGTGGTGCGGCGGCTGATCTGCTGCCACGCCTCCTGCGGCACCTGCGCCAGGCCTGGGGTATACTTGCGCAAGGTATAACCCCGCTGCAACAGCGAGTCGATGGTTGGCTGGATGAGCTTTAAGGCGGACTTATAAAGCAACTCTTCGCCCACCACTATAGCCTTTGCGCCACGTTGCTCCTGCGCCTGATGCTCCCACACCGGCTGCGCCAGCGCCACAGCCAGAAGTATAAGTATGAGGCAGCGCAGCACCAGCAGCCAGAAGTTGTTCAGCTTTATACTGCTCCAGCGGCTACTCGCCGACGCCTCCAGCCAGCGCAGGCTGCCCACCTTCACCGTCTTCCCCTGCCGCTTGTTCCACAGGTGAATGGCAATCGGAATAAGTATAGCCGACGCTGCAAAAAGGAAGTATGGCGCTGTTAAAGTCAATTATGAGTTAGAAATTAAAGATTAGAAATTGTTCTCATGTCGATTAACCCACCCCTGCCCCTCCGAGGAGGGGAATTGGGGACGATTGTCATCCCCCTACCCCCTTCAAAAGGGGACAATCATGCACGGGCATTCCCCTCCTCGGAGGGGTTAGGGGTGGGTTCTTCATATTCCATTCACTCAATCACTCGTTCGCTCATTCAAAATTATCCGTAAAGCAGCCGTTTCTGCAGGAAAGCCCGCAGCGCCTTATCCAGCGGTTCATCGGTTACAAACCGGTCGTAAGCGATGTGGCGGTGGCGCATGTCTTTTTCTGTGTTTTGCAGCCACTCCTGCTGTTTGGCTAAGTAGGCTTGCTTTTGCGCGGCGCTGTTTACCTGTAGCGTTTGCCCGGTCTCCAGGTCCTCGAAGGTGAGGGTGCCGGTGTAGGTAAAGTCGAGTTCGTTGCGGCTCATCAGGTGAGCCAGCAGCAGCTCGTGTCCCTGCGCGCCGAGCTTGTACAGCAGGTCCTTTATCTCGTGCTCGTGCTCATACAGATCAGATAATAAAACAGTAAGCTCTTTCTGCCGCCTGTCGGCAAACAGGTTGGCGGCTACCTCCATGCCCGGAAACTTCCCCTGTGGCTTTACCTCCGCCAGCTGGTGCCAGAAACGCTGCAGGTGCATGTTGTCGGAGCGGGGCGTCAGGTTGATGAGCTGGTTCTCGTGCAGCACGTACAGCCCCACCGCATCGCCCTGCGTGGTAGCCAGGTAAGCCAGCGACGCCACCATAAACCGCGCATATTCCATTTTGCTGATGCCGTTCACGTCCTCATGTGCCATCGAAGCGCTGCCATCCAGTATAAACCTCACCGTAATGTTGGTGTCTACCTCGGCCTCGCGGATGTAATAGCGGTCGGAGCGGGCAAACATCTTCCAGTCGAGTTGGCGCAGATCGTCGCCGGGCTGGTAGCTGCGGTACTGGCTAAACTCCAGCCCCGCCCCACGCCGCAGACTCTGGTTCTGCCCCGCCAAAAAGCCTTCCACCACCGTTTTAGCCAATAGCGGCAGGTCTTTTATGGTAGCCAGTACCTTCGGGTCGATGAATTTGTGGGTTGTCAAATATTATAAGTTATAATTAATGCTATTGGACGAGTTTAGCTTCCTTTTCTAAAGGTATATACTTCCTTCCCTACTGGAACTTTCCTAACTGTATCAAAGTAAGTGCGTAATTCTTCCATGATATCAATTATGCATTCAATTGAATTTTCTATTATCCAGAGAGTCACTTGATTGATATTAGCATCTGAGTTTTCAACTTGTTTGAATTCCCTAAAATGCTTCTTTAGAGAAGAGGGAGCAGATATGTGTATTATGTATTTGCTTTCAACGGGATAGTACTTCAGACCATCTGAAACAAAATCATCATTATAGTGTATCAATTCAGCCCTATATTCACCTAATACAAATACCCATTTTTTATCTAGCTCAACTAACAATTTAGCTAAGGATGTTTCCTTAAAATTGTTTGTGCCACGAGCTGTTCTGATAAGTTGTGTCCAAAGTAGTTTTTTCTTTTGCTTGTTAGTTTCAATGATGTACTTTATCAGACAACTGGTGTAATCAAATAATGAAAGAGTATTAAAAACAATACTATCAAACAAGAAGTCCTGCTTGATAGCAATTTGTGGTGTTACTAAGGGAGATATTATTTCATTTGTGATAATTTCCTCATCACTTACATTTATTGATGCAAGCAAATCATAATGGTAAAAGATATTTTCAAGTCTTAGTGTGATACTGTTCCTAAGTTCAATAAAATCATCATTAGAATAAGTGCCTGAGATTTTATTCGCATAATCAAACACTAATGAAACTAACAAATTCTGCAGAGTCTTTCTCTTTTTTTCTAATCTCAAAACCACATTTGCGTGATTGGAAAAGTTAGCTTTATCAAACTTATGCATCTTGCTTTTTCGAATTAATGTACAATTACTTACACTAAACTCTGCCTCAGCTTCAAATCAATCAGTTCCGCCTCGATAGCGCTCTCATCCAAAATAATATCCACGCCGCCAACTAACTCCTCACGCACTTTCAGCATATACTTTCGGGAGTCGGTGTAGAGCACGATGGCAGCGTCGTAGTGGATGGTTTCGTCGAACTCCTGGTTCCAGTCCTGGTATACTTCCAGCATCAGTACCTGCGACGACAGCACTTTTATCTCCGAGAATTGTCCCGACTGCAGCAGCTTTTCGCAGCGGAGTGGCATTTTGCTTTCTTCGATGGCAAACTCGTAGTAAGTGGTACTCGATCCGGGTGTAAGTTTATAGTCGGCGCTGATGTTGATGAAGGTCAGGTCGCCGCGGTTGGTTTTAAGGCCAAGCGCAAACTCCGGAGCCCAGTACAGCACTTTGTCGCCGGTTGCTTCTACTTTTACTCTGTCTGTAAAGAAGTAACAGATTCTCTCCCCCACGATCTTCCTGAGGAGCTGTGTGCCCGTCTCCGTCAGTTTTACAGTTGCTGTCTCTTCCATCTGTTTTTGCTTTTGGTTTGCTACAACAAGCGAGTCTGGAGACTCGCTTTCACCCTACGTCACGGGTTAGATACCCGCGCCAGGCATTTTAATTCCCCTCCTTAGACAAGGAGGGGCAGGGGTGGTTTGATATTTTACACCAGCACCGCCTTTGGCAACTTTATATTTTGCAGCAGCTCATCTACAACTTTATCCGGCGTGATATGCTCTGCTTCGGCGGCAAAGTTAACCAGCACGCGATGGCGCAGCACGGGGTAGGCCATCGTTTTGATATCATCCACCGTTACAGCAAAGCGACCGTTTAGCAAAGCTTTGGCTTTAGAGGTAAGTATAAGTGCCTGCCCTGCTCTTGGGCCTGCGCCCCAGCGGCAATACTGTTTCACAAAATCGATAGGAGTACTGTCGGGGCGGGTGGCACGAACGAGTTGGTTGACAAAGCCCAGAAGTTCGTCACTTATACTTACCTCGCGTACCAGTTGCCGCAGTAGCATCACCTCCTCACCGCTAAGTATGGGCTGCACCTGTGCCTGCCGTGTGCCGGTGGTGCTGGAAAGTATGTTTAGCTCCTCCTGCTCGGTGGGGTATTTTATTTTGATGTAGAGCAGGAATCGGTCGAGCTGCGCTTCGGGTAGCGGGTAGGTACCGGCCTGCTCTATCGGGTTTTGGGTGGCCAGCAGAAAGAAAGGCTTCGGCAGGAAGTATGTTTTTCCGGCATAGGTTACCTCGTGCTCCTGCATCGCCTCCAGCAGGGCGGCCTGCGTTTTGGGTGGCGTGCGGTTTATCTCGTCGGCCAACACGATGTTCGAGAAGATCGGCCCCTCGTTGAATTTGAAAAAGCGCTTGCCCGTGGCATGGTCCTCCTCCAGCACCTCTGTACCCAGTATATCTGTCGGCATCAGGTCCGGGGTGAACTGGATTCTCCTAAAACCTAGGTCCATGGCGTTGCTCAGGGTGCGTACGAGCAGCGTTTTGGCAAGGCCCGGCACGCCTTCCAGCAAACCATGCCCGCCGGCCATCATGGTGATCAGCACCTCGTCCAGCACCTCCTCCTGGCCCACAATTACTTTTTGTATTTCCTGCTTTAGCTGTGGCAGCTTGCTTAGCAGGTGGTGTATATCTTTTTCAGTCATTTTATACTTTATGATGACTTTGGTAGTATCTATGTTAGACGCTCGCAGGAGCTGCGCACGCTGCGAGGTCTGTAGTTTTAACTCGTTAGCGCATACATGATGATGTTCACACCGAACTTGGTATTATCCTCGGCCAGCCAGCGTTTGTTTCTAAACTCATAGTCCCACTCGCAGCCGTAGTCTTTATTGCTGTAGAGCACCGCTATGCGTCCGTTTACCTCTATCGCTTTCAGGTAGTCGTGCACCAGGTCATCGCCCCAGCCATTTAGCTCAAAACTGGTGGTAGGAGGGCCCTCCTCAAACGTGAAGAAGCTGCGGTAGAGCTTGTGATTGTTCGGGATTTTCTTCAGCGCCCCTGCCCCAAAAATCTGCCGCATCTGCTCCTCAAACGACTTGGCAAAAAGCCCGTCAATGTCGTGGTTGCAGTCGTCTACAAACACAAAGCCGCCGTTCTGCACATAGGTCTCGAAATTCTGCCGCTCCTTCTGGTTAAACTGCACCAGCTTATGCCCGCTCAGGTAGCTGAAGGGGTACTTGAACAGCTCCGCACTCTCCAGCGAGACCACCTTCTCCTGCTCGTTTACCGGCACCGTGGTGTACTGGATAAGCGAGTGCAGCAAATTGCTCGGCATACGCGGGTCGGTATCCCAGTTGCCGGAGCGGTATTGCAGGCGCACAAAGGTGAAGGGTTGCACAGGTTAGTTAAAATTTATGAGTAACTTCTTGATAAGATTAACCCACCCCTAGCCCCTCCTAAGGAGGGGAATTGGAAACGATTATTATCCCCCTGCCCCTTTAAAGGGAACAATCATACACGAGAGTTGCCCTCCTGTTTTTAGGAGGGGTTAGGGGTGGTGAAAACGCTCCTGCTCCTCGGAGGGGCTAGAGGCGGGTTTCGTTATTTTAACATGAATGCCGCACGCAGCGCTGCTGCATACGGCATCCGAAGTATAAATCAGCAACTACACCGCATCCGAAAGGCTCGTGAACGTGAAGTCGCGGACCTTCATGGGCGGCACGAGGCTGCCGCTGATGCGCTGAGGCTTGCCCAGGGCCTCCAGGTTGTTGAGCATGATCACTGGGCTTTCGTTAAAGCGGAAGTTCTTCACCGGGTACATGATCTTGCCGTTCTCAATATAAAAAGTGCCGTCGCGGGTAAGGCCGGTGTAGAGCAGCGTTTGCGGGTCTACGGTGCGGATGTACCACAGGCGCGTTACCAGGATGCCGCGCTTGGTGCTCTTGATCATGTCTTCCAGCGACTGGTTACCGCCTTCCATGATCATGTTGCCTGGCGGCGGCACGGAGACAGCCCCTTTGTTGGATGCCCAGAAGCGGCTATTGTAGAGGTTCTTCACCACGCCTTTATCTATCCAGGTGATCTTTTTCTGCGGCCGGCCATCGCCTGCAAACGGCGCTGCAGGCACCTCCGGATGGGCCGGGTCGGAATAAACAGTAATGCGCTCATCCACCAGCTTTTCGCCCATCTTTGTCTTTCCGCCGGCCTTGCTCAGGAAACTGCGGCCTTCTTCGGCATTCCGCTGGTCCATGTTGTAGAACATGTTCTGCAGCAGATCTATTGAGGCGGCCGGCTCCAGGATAACCGTATACTTGCCGGGCTCCAGGGCACGGGCGTTGCGCGAGTTGGCGGCCTTTTCAGCGGCTATCTGCGAGGCTTTGCCCGTGTCCAACTTGCTCACATCCGAGTAGTCCTGCGTTACATAACCCGAGCCGGTGCCATCCTCGGTACGCATGGTCACGGAGAAATCCACCACGGTAGACGGATGGTAGGCAAACAGGCCTTTGTTGTTCATCTTGGCCGTAAACCGCGTGTAGTGCTCCAGAAAGCCGGCGGCTGTTAAGCCCTTCTCGGTAGCGGCTTTTATACTTTTGGCTGCTGCATCGGCCCTATAGGCAGGGTCTATCTTAGCCGTGGAGTCGAAGTGGGCTTTGGTAGTGATGTATTCCTGCGGCCCCAGCAGCTCCACATACTCCGGGCTTTCGGGCGCCAGGCGCGCGATCTCCTCCGAGCGGCGGATCACCTTCTCCAGCGAGGCATCGTCGAACTCGTTGATGGTGGCAACGCCCGAGCGCTTGCCAAACCGCGACTCCACCGACATGGACGTGTTCTCTTCTGCGCCGCTCGTGGATACCTCGTTGCGGGCATAGCGGATGTTGCCGCCGTTGTTGCCGCTGAGCGTAATCTCACACTCATCGGCTTTCGAAAATCCCAGCGCCTTCTTCAGTATCGCCTGAGCTTCTTCTTTACTTAATATTGCCATTTTTGATGTCTTCTAAAATTGAAACCAATTGCTGTATCAGTTCTGAGTCTTGAGTTCTGAGTCACGAGTTGTTTTCGCTGAGGATGCTGTTGAAAGCATCTGGTTTTATGTACTCTGAATCTTTAAGCAGCCGCAGCCAATAGCTTGTTTCTCTTGCCTCTTTCAGGGCTATACTTAACTTGTGTCTGAAATCAGCCTTGCTTTGACCGCCCAGGGCTTCTTCCACATTGGCTCCTATTGAGGTGCCGCTTCTTAAAACCTGCTTTGCCTGCACAAACTCACGCTGCTCTCGCGTCAGATGTTTATAAAGCTTGATAATGCGCAGCGCAAAGTTGTAGGACTTGGTAGCAACTATACTTTCAGCCATCGTTCAAAGTATAACTCAGGACGCAGAATTCAGAACTCGAGACTCGCGCTAAATCTTGCGCGCTGTGTTGATCACGTTCACGCCGTTGAAGCGGGTATGGGCAGAGCCGTGCGATACCGCGCTGATCTGGCTCGGCTGGCCTTTTCCGTCGAAGAACGAGCCGAACAGGCGGTAATCGCTCTCGTCGCAGGAGCCGGCACAGGAGTTCCAGAATTCCTGCGTGTTGCTCTGGTAGGCCACATCCTCCAGCGGCCCCACAATTTTACCGTTCTTGATCTCGTAGAACACGGTGCCGCCAAACTGGAAGTTGTAGCGCTGCTGATCGATGGAGTAGGAGCCGCGACCGGCGATGTAGATGCCTTTATCCACACCACTTATCAACTCATCCACATTTTTCTTTTCCTTGCCCGGCGCCAACGACACGTTCGGCATGCGCTGGAACTGCACCGAGCTCCAGCTGTCGGCGTAGCAGCAGCCATGCGACTCCGGCTCGTTGATGATGTGCGCCTGGTCGCGGATTGCCTGGTAGTTCACCAGCACGCCGTCCTTAATCAGATCCCACTTCTTGGTTTTCACACCCTCGTCGTCCCAGCCTACCAGGCCAAGCGATCCTTTCTGGGTTTTATCGGCAAAGATGCTCACCTTATCAGAGCCATACTTAAAGTTCTTGGATTTCCACTTGTCCAGCGTGGCGAAGGAGGTGCCGGCGTAGTTGGCCTCGTAGCCCAGCACGCGGTCCAGCTCCAGCGGGTGGCCCACCGACTCGTGGATGGTGAGGCCCAGGTGGTTGGGATCCAGCACCAAATCATACTTACCTGCCATTACCGATTTTGCCGTCAGTTTCTCGCGTGCCTGCTTGGCGGCCAGGGCGGCGTCCTCCAGCATGTCGTAGGCATAGCGGTAGCCGGTCAAGCCGGTGCCCTCCGGTCCTTTTATCTTTTCGGATGCCTTCGGGATCATGTACTCGTAGCCCATTCCCATTGGCGCACTCAGGGCCTCACGCGTTTTATACTTCCCGGATGCTTTGTCTACAGCCGTTACGGTAAAGTTTGGCCAGATGCGGTGGATGTCCTGGTCGATGTAGGAGCCGTCGGTAGAGGCAAAGTATTTCTGTTCGTTTACCTGAAACAGGGCTGAGTTCACGAAATTGGCACCGTTGCTCATGGCTGCCGCGTTGGCCGCTAACAGCAGATCGGCTTTCTCGCCAACCGGCACTTCAAAAGCGTTCTTTTCGATTGGCGTTCTCCAGCTAACTTCGCCATAGCCTTTTACAGGAGCCAGCTGCACCGGCTCCTTCTGCAGCCTGGCATTTGCTTTGGCAATGGCCACGGCCTGTTCTGCGGCATTGGCTACGCCTTTGTCCGTTACATCAGAGGTAGCTGCAAAGCCCCAGGTGCCGTTGGCCAGCACCCGCACGCCCACGCCAAACGACTCCGCGTTCACGATGTTCTGCACCTGCTTCTCGCGGGTAAAAATGTACTGCTGCAGGTAACGGCCTATGCGCACATCGGCGTAAGAGGCTCCTTTGGATTTGGCGGTGTTCAGGGCCACGTCGGCCAGCCGCTTCTTCAGGGCAGGGTCTACCTGCTCCAGCGCCCGCTCCGGCGAGATAATGTCGCCAAACACAGGAACGGACGGAAGCATCAGGCCCCCAAAGCCCAGCGCCGATAGCTCAAGAAAGTTTCTTCGTTTCAAGGTGTAGGTTTTTAGGTATGGTTGAGTATTTACTTTTGCTATCTAAGTATAGCGATTATACCGCTCATCTCAAAGCCATACGACCGCAGTAAAGCCTAACCCGCTGTTTTACCGGATAAACCTGCCCTTCAGCACGACCAACCCAAACGCCCGGAAACAACAAAAGCGCAAGGCCTGGTGGCTTTGCGCTTTTGTTTATACTATAAAGTAAGTAAAGGTTATGTTCCTTCCGGCGGTTATCTTATACTTAGCAACATGCCCGTGTCTATGCCATCGGCCATCTTGTTAGCGGCATAAGACGGCACATCGAAGGAGAAGCCTACGGCCGAGGCCAGCTCAGCTTTAGAGTCCAGCACTTCGATTTTTACATGCCCAATGCCCTTGCTGTGGAAATCGAGCTTTTGGGCAGCTGCCTCCGATACATCAATGATGCGGTCGCCCACGAACGGGCCTCTGTCGTTGATGCGCAGGATAACCCACTGGTTGTTGTCGAGGTTGGTTACCTTAACCTTCGTGCCGAAAGGAAGGGTTTTGTGCGCGGCTGTCATGGCGTTTTTGTTGTAGCGCTCGCCGCTGCTGGTTTTTCTGCCGTGGTAACGGCTACCGTACCACGATGCGTCGCCCTGCTGTACTTTGGCTGGGCCCGCGTTGTTGTTTTGTGCAAAAGTTGGTTGGCTGATGCCGACAAATAGAAAAATGACTAATGAAAAAATGAAGCACTTTCTATTGTTTATCATAACTAAAATAGTTGGTGAAGCCGCAAAATTACGGAATTAGTTTGTAAACGGAGCCTTTTGCGCCATTATTGCGCCTGGGGTGTAGGGGGATATGGGCAGGAGGGGTAAATCAACCTTGTGCCAGATAATGCAGAAATCGCCTTTTAAAGTACGTATGGCTATATTTTCATGGGAGATAGGTATAGAAAATAAGCTATAAAAAATAAATAAAAAAAAATTGTCTGGCAAGTCGGGGCGGGAGCATTTTGAGACCTATTTTGCCAAAAATTACTTTCGCGGCCCTGGCTGTTCCTGCTTGTTTTGCCGTGGCTCGTATAGTAACTTAAAGTATAAAACTATGGATTTTGGAAAGCTGCCCGACATCAGCCGCGTAGACTTTACGCTGCCCCCGAACCACCCCGACACGCTGCCGCTCCTGCAAAGCTCCGGCAGCTACCTGAAGCCGCAGGTATACGTGGGCCTTCCGGTGTGGGTAAATAAGGCATGGGTAGGGAAGTACTACCCGGCCGGCATGCCTGAAAAAGAGTCGCTGCTGTGGTACGGCAAACAGTTTAACACCATTGAGCTTAACAGCACGCACTACCACATCCCCAGCCCCGACACCATCGACCGCTGGCGAAACATGGTGCCGCGCGGCTTTAAGTTCTGCCCCAAGTTCCCGCAGCTCATCAGCCACGAGGCCGCCCTGCGCAGCACCCAGGATGTGACCGCCGCTTTCTGCGCGTCCATTGCCGGCCTGGAGGACAAGCTGGGAGAAACGTTTCTGCAGCTGCCGCCATACTTTGCCCCGCCGCAGCTACCCGACCTGGAGGCGTTTCTGCAGTTTATCCCTGAGAGTATACCCCTTAACGTGGAGCTGCGCCACGAAGCTTGGTTTACAGATAATGTAGCCAGCCTGGAGCTTTTTGAGGTGCTGGAGAAGTATAAGGCAGGCACCGTGCTAACCGATGTGGCTGGTCGCCGGGATGTGCTGCACATGCGCCTGACAACACCCTCGGCCATGGTCCGGTTTGTGGGCAACGGCCTGCACCCGACAGACTACACCCGCATCGATGCCTGGGTAGAGCGCCTGAAAGAGTGGTTTGACAACGGGCTGCGGCAGCTATACTTTTTCGTGCACGAGCCCGACAACACGCTGGCCCCGGAACTGGCTACTTACCTGATAGAGCGGCTAAACAAAGTATGCGGTTTTGATTTAAAGCTGCCCAAGAAGTATGCGCTGCCGGTGCAGGGGGAATTGTTTTAAGCCATTCCTTGGTGGGTAAGCAATCTAGCCCAACCCAGCTTTATCCTACAACAGGAGAGGGAGCTTTCTCGAGCACCTAGTCCAACCACCCCTGCCCCTCCTTGGCTAAGGAGGGGAGTCTGTAGTTACTGTTGCTGAAGCATAAGTTTCATAGCTGCCGGTATCGCGTGGACAGGTCGCTGCCTGTCCCTACAGATGTAAACCCACCCCTTAGAGCTACGCTCGCTACCTTCGAACTCCCGTTCTCGGTAGTCCAGAGGAGGGGAATTCCGCATGTGTCATCATCCCCCTGCCCCCTTCGAAGGGGGACATGGTTCAAGTTGCATAGCAAAAGCAGTGGCTATCGAACCTGATCCCAGTCCTTGGGTGGGGGTAGGGGCCCTCGACAAGAGCGCCTTGTGAGATCCGGTGCCGCTGTGGCGGCATGCCGAGCGATAGCGAAGCAAGAAGGGAACACAGCGCGATGCCCAAGGACGAGGCCTCCCGACCTTGAAGGGCACCAAAGCCAGAGATGAAACAAGCATATTTTAAGACTGAGGATGAAAGCTAGCTAGAAAGGACAACTTAGCGCCAGTTGCAGAAAGCGGAGGCTATAGAGGCACAAGCGGACGCTTGCGCCAGGGAAGCTTTACCAGAAAAGCGCCAACAAAAAAGCGGCTGACCTATAAGGCCAGCCGCTTCTGCTTATACAACAACTATACTTTATAGTTTAAACGTATCGTCGCTCAGGTTCTTGTTCACCTCTATGCTCTGCACCTCCGCTTTAATGGTCTGCGGGCCAACCACCGTCTCAGTTACATGCGGAAACTTCACGCCGTTCACCTCTTTGTAATTGCTGTAGGTTTTGGTTTGGGTGATAACGCCCTGCGGTGTCTCCAGGTTGTTTACCTCTTTCAGCAGCAGGCCGGTGTTTTTCGCAAAGTATAGCGTGGCTTTCTGGCCGTTTGGTCGGGTCGTTTCAACGGCGTAGGCGGCTGTTCCGTCCACATCCTCCATGCCTGCCAGCTTGGTTTTGATACCCAGCTTGTCGTACTGCAGGGCCGGGAACAGGTTTGCCTCCAGCTTCTGCGCTTGCAGGTCCTCTCCGGAAACTTCTTTGTTTACACCCTGCATCGGGGCCTCAATCTTGCCTTTGTCCCCGTTGATCGTTACACGCTGCATCGGGTTGTTGTTCATCAGCACCTGCACCAGAAACTTGTCGTTGCCCTTCTGCTGCTGCTTAAACACCAGCGTCATGCCTTGTATAGTGGCGTTGCTTGTAACGCTGATGTCTTTCAGGCTTTCCACTTTTTCCTTGCCTCCGATGGCCTTGAAATAGCTGTTGATTACCTGCTCTGCTGTTAAGCCTGCCGGAACGCCCATCGCTTTGCGATCCACTTTCTCGCCCATCGCGTTGTAGTAGGTGATCTGGCTGTCGTCTTTGTCGAACTTCTTCAACTTGTCAGAGATTTCGGAGGCGTTGCCCACCGCCAGCACATACATTTTTTCCGGCGCCACATACTTCTGTGCCACGCGCTGCACGTCCTCGGCCGTTACGGCCTCTACTTTCTTCAGGTAGTTCGGGTAGTAGTCTTCTGGCAAGCCGTAGCGCGCCGTGTTAATGGCGTATACCGCCACCGTAGCCGGGTTCTCCAGGCCGCGGCCGAAGCTGCCCATAACATAGGCCTTGGCATCGCGAAGCTCTTCGTCGCTCACGCGCTCGCTGCGTATCTTGTCCAGCTCGCTCATAAACTCCGCCACGGCACTGTCGGTAACGGCGTTGCGCACATTGGCGCTGGCGCTAAAGCTTCCCAGTATTTCATCAGAGTCTATGGAGGAGTAAGCACCGTACGTATAGCCGTGCGTTTCGCGCAGGTTCTGGAACAGGCGCGAGTCCATGCCTCCGCCCAGGATGTTGTTCATCAGCGAGGCAGCCACGGCATCCTCAGCACCAGGCTTCAGGGCGGCAGGGTTGGTTAGCACCAGCGAGCTCTGCACAGCGCTCGGGCGATCCACGATCACCACCTGCGTCTGCTCCGGCTGCTGCGGCAGGTCATACTTCACGTCCTGCACGTCGCCTTTCTTCCACTTGCCCAACGACTTCTTCAGGAGCTTTTTCACTTCCTTCTCCGTCACGTCGCCTACCACGGCCAGGTACCCGATGTTGGGCTTGTAATAGGTGTTGTAGTAATTCTGGATGTCCTGCAGCGTGAAGTTGTCTACCGTCTGCTCGGTCATCAGCTCCCCGTACGGGTGGTTTTTGCCGTACAGTACCATGTTGCTGGTGCGGCTGGCAATGGCGTCGGGGTTATCCTTGGCTTGCGCCAGGCCAGCCTTCATCTGCTTTTTAATCTTGTCCAGCTCCTCCTGCGTGAACTTCGGGTTCAGCAGGGCGTCGGTGGTGAGCTCCAGCAGCGTGGGCAGGTGCTTTTTCATGGACGAGGCGCTGAAACCAGTGGAAGAGAAGCCCAGGTCGGCCCCAATGAAGTCAACCTGCTCGTCGAACTGGTCTTTGGTGCGGTTGGTGGTGCCGGTGCGCATCATTTGCCCGGCAGCCTGTACGTAACCAGCCTTGTCGCCTTCCAGAATCGGGTCGCGGTCCAGCACCAGCGACATAGACACGACCGGCAGCTTATGGTTTTCCACCACGTATACTTTCAGGCCGTTTTTCAGGGTGAAGTGCTGATACTCGCCCAGCTCAATTTTAGGCGCGGGGCCCGGTGGCGGAGGCGTGGTTTGCTGCGCCTGCGCCGGCATCACGCACATAAGTGCCAGTGCCAGCAGTGCAGAACTATATAGTTTCTTTATCATGATTGCTTTTTTGTAAGACACAAGTATAAAGATGCCAGACACAAGGCTTTTTTGATCTGCGTCCGATCTTGGGCCAAACATCTAATGTCTAAAATCTAATATCTATTTAGGTTGAGCTGACTTTGGCAGGTAGTGCAGCACCACGCGGTTGTCTTTCGTCAGGTACTCCTTTGCCACGCGCTGAATATCTTCCTTCGTCACGTTCAGGTAGCGCTGCAGCTCTGTGTTGATCAAATTAGCATCGCCAAAGTATACATAGTAATTTGCCAGGCTCTCGGCACGGCCCGCCACGGTGCGGTTCTGCTGCACAAAGTTGCTCTCTACCTGGTTGCGCAGCTTCTGGAACTCACGGTCCGACAGCGGCTCTGTTTTCACGCGCTCAATCTCGGCGTCCATGGCTTGCTCCAGGTCATCCACCTCCACGCCCATGTTGGCAATGGCAAAGGTCAGGAACAGGCCCGGGTCTTCGGTAGGGAAGGGGATGGAGGCGGCGGCCACGGCTTTCTGCTGCTTGTCTACCAGCGCTTTTGGTAGGCGCGCACTCTCGCCGCCGCTCAGCAGCGTCGTCAGCATCGACAGGGCATAATAGTCGTCGGTGCCCTGGGCCGGAATGTGGTAGGCCTCGATCACGGCTGGCAGCTGAATGTTGTCGTACACTGTTTTGCGGCGCTCCTCGGTCTGCTTCGGCTCCTCCACGTCGGGGCGCGGAATCGCTTTGGTGCCTTTCGGGATCGGGGCGAAGTACTCCTCGATCATTTTTTTGGTGTCTTCTATGTTGATGTCACCGGCCACGGAAAGGGTGGCGTTGTTTGGCACGTAGAAGGTCTTGTAGAAGTCGCGGAACTCTTCGATGCTGGCTGCGTTCAAATCCTCGAAAGAGCCGATCGGCATTGTTTTGTACGGATGCGTGGTATAAGCTGTAGAGAACACGTTCTCGCCCATAGAGCCATACGGCTGGTTATCGATGCGCTCGCGCTTCTCCTCCTGCACCACTTTGCGCTGCGTCTCCACGCCTACCTCGTCAACTTTGGCGTGCTTCATGCGCTCGGCCTCCAACCACAGCCCCAGCTCCACCTGGTTAGAGGGCAGCAGCTCGTAATAGTAAGTGCGGTCGAAAGAAGTGTTGGCGTTCAGGGCGCCACCGGCTTTCTGCACCAGCGAGCTGTACTCGCCGCGGCCGATGTTCTCGGTGCCCTCAAACATCAGGTGCTCAAAGAAGTGGGCAAAGCCAGAGCGGCCTTCCACCTCGTTTTTAGAGCCTACATGGTACAGCACCGATACCGCCACGTTTGGCGTGGAATTATCCTGGTGCAGGATCACGTGCAGGCCGTTCGGGAGGGTGTACTCCGTAAACTCAATCTTGTTGCCCTTGGTTTGCGCCATTGCCGACAGGCAGGTGACGCACCACAGAAGGCATACGATAAACTTGCTTTTCATGTGTTTTTGTTTGTTAGAAAAAGGGTTTGTAGGGCCGCGGCCCCGCTGCTGTAGCTGTGCTACAATGTCTAAAATTAATTCAAAAGCCGCTAAGAAACGAATTTGCCAACGCGGCGAAGGGCCGCATTATACAGATAAGAGAGGGACAAAGATGAACTCAGCGTTTTTATAGACGAATAGGAGCAGGGCTTACTGCTTATCCTGTACAAGCCAGAAAATACTTTTTACGTTATTTTGCCAACGCGGCAGGCGCATTACCAGCACCAGTTCCTCCAGCTCTCCTAGTATGGCCACCGCCATGGCCAGGTAAAAAAGCCAGTCTATAAACCCGAACAGGAACAGGCTGAAGTAAAAGATGCCCAGGAGTATGAAGGAGGCTTTATCAAGGTAAGTATGGAAGCTGCTGGGCTTGCCGTAGCGCAGCAAAGAGGCACCCAACTCCAGCAAGTACAAACCCACCAGCACACTCAGCAGCACAACCTGCGACTCTAAGAAATCAGCTTTAAAAATAAAGAGACTGGCCAGCATGAACGGCACCGTGAGCAGGTCGCCGTAGGTATCGAGCTTGGCCCCGCGTATACTTTCCTGGCGCTGCCAGCGGGCCAGCATGCCGTCCGCAGCGTCGGTGGCCAGGCTGAGGGCAAGCAGCGCCAGAAACTGTGCTTGCTGCCGGTTTAACAGCGTGTACAGCAGCAGCGGCACAGCCAACAGCCGGTACGCAGAGAGCCAATCCTGGGGCCTGTAAGCCTTGAAGTTGAACAGCGACTGAGACATACATCAGATGTTAGACTTTCTCTCATACGCTGCTGCGCTTTAAAAGTATAAATCAGTACATCCTTGGCAACTCGATTCCCTTTATTTTACGGTACAGCCCCAGCGCGGCCTGGTCGGTGAGGCTGGTCACGAAGTCGCAGATGTGGAGGATGCGCTCGTAATCGGTGGCCGTGTCCGGCAAATCCAGGTAGTGCGGCGGAATGAGCGCCCCCAGCTTGCGGTGGTGCCTGGACTCCGGCCTGAACACGGCTTTTATCCCGGCGTCCAGCAGGCCGCTCAGCACCTCAAAACCGGCAGCCTCAATCTCCAGCACCGGGCGGTTTTGGTAGATCAGCTTTATCGACAGGTCTTTGATCTTATCCAGCACCGGCTTGCAGCTTACCTCGTTTATCAGCGGCTTGTCGTAAGTGCCGGCCAGGATCTCCTCCTCATGCTGCAGGAAAATAGCGGTGGTTTCCTCTATTAGCTTGCCGATGATGCGGGCGCGCAGGTAGCCAATCTCCTCTTTCCAGTCATAAAAAGTGAGGCTGGATTTGCGGTTCGGGTCGTCGTTGAGGATCTGGCGGAGCAAATCCATCCCTTGCTCCTGCGGCACCAGCCCCAGTTTCAGGCCGTCCTCAAAATCGATGATGCGGTAGCAGATGTCGTCGGCGGCCTCTACCAGGAACGCCAGCGGGTGACGGTGGTAAAACACCTCCCCGTGCTGCCCCTTCTGCAGCAGCCCCAGCTCCTGCGCAATGGTGTTGAACCAGGCCTTCTCCGTCTGGAAAAAGCCATACTTCTTTTCGCTGGTGTTTTTGGTGCCGGCTATCTTGGGCAGCGACTCCTTGGGGTATTTGGTGAAGGTGGCCAGCGTGGTATAGGTCAGGCTGAGGCCGCCGGGCAGGTTGCAGTGCGCCGGGTATGTATAGGTCAGCACCCGAAAGCCGGCGGCGTTGCCCTCGTAGCTGTACAGGTCAGCCTTTTCGGCCGCTGTCAGGTTTTGCAAGTATGGCTGCGCCTCGTCGCTCTGGAAATAGGCCGAGATAGCGTCTTCGCCGGAGTGGCCGAAAGGTGGGTTGCCGATGTCGTGGGCCAGGCAGGCGGCGGCCACCACATCCCCGAAATCAGCCTCCTGTATGTTCTTCTCCTGCGCCAGCCGCGGGTACCGCTCCAGTATGCTTTTGCCCACGATGCGCCCCAGCGAGCGCCCCACCACCGAGGCCTCCAGGCTGTGGGTGAGGCGGGTGTGCACGAAATCGCTCTCCGGCATGGGCATCACCTGCGTCTTGTTCTGCAGCCTCCTAAAGGCCGAGGAGAACACGATGCGGTCGTAGTCGCGCTGAAATTCGCCGCGCACCGACTCATCCGAAGTATACTTTTTGTCAGCGCTTTCGAAACGTTTTTTCGAGATTAGTTTGTCCCAGGTGGTAGCGTAGGTCATAGAAACGTAAGGGTGAAAAGCTTAGCTCATCATGATACTGATACCGACGGTAGCAAGCATCAGCACTGCCACAGATATCAGGTACACAAAGCTAATGGGGATTAGCATGAAAAAAGTACGCAGGTACGACTGTTTGTACACGCGGTGCAGGGCAAAGAACAGGTAGATAAGCGCGACCCAGAATGTCCATTCATCTACATCAAATTTTCTGTAGAAATACTCCACGGCCAGCCCCAGGATCACCGCGATAAAAAAGAAAGTATGGAAATGGATGGAGAACATGAGGTGCTCCACATAGTTGCGGCGCTGTTTGCGGTAAAAAAGGTACAGGATAAGCCCAAAGAAGGGCATCAGCACAAACATCATAAATGAGACGTTCTTCAGGAGCTTCTGCTTCGAGTGCTCCTCGTCTTTGGTGAACTTCGCGAATTTAGCCATGAGCTCTTTCCGAAACCCCTCCTGTTCATTACCCGGCAAGAGCTGCGTGGCCGCTGCAGTCGCCAGGGAGTCCGCTGACCGGATTTCGGATACTGACCTCAAAGAGTCTGCCGTGCGGATACCGGCAGCGATGGTGGGGTCCACTTCCTCCAGCTTCTTTTGCGCCTCCTCCTCCGTAGCGACGGTTACGCTGCTATGAGACCGTAGGGCAAGCACTGTGAAGAAGATCAAGCTGACAAAGACGTACAGCCGGAACGGCGGCACGTAAGAGGCGCGCTGCCCCATGTTGAACTTCTCGGTGAGCAGCCCGGGCCTCGTGATCAGGTACTTTAGCGTGTGCCAGGCCTTGGTGTCGAAGTGTATGGTGCCCTCAAAGAACTCGGCGATCAGGTGCTTTACCGGCACGTTCAGGTCGTGGTTCTCCTGGCCGCAGTTGGGGCAGAAGTTGTTTACCTCCTCAAACGTATAGCCGCAGTTGGGGCACTGCGTAAACTTGCGTCTTTTCTTTTCCATAGCAGTTGTGGGCAGGTTTGCCTTTCCAAATATAGCTTTCTGTCTACAACAATGCCAGCATCATGGCAAACTGTGCCTTCTCCGGAAAAAATAATGGCATAACACCAGACACCGATGTTACAAACCGAGACTCAAAAGAAAGGTAAAAACGGCCTAGCTAAATCGCATTCGAAGGTTGCGCATCTGCAAAGGTGTCGGTTGGGCTGTTTTCTGATGTTACAAAAGGCTGTTCAAATACCTTGTGTTATAGCGCCCGGCTTGCCAATTTTGCATATAGAGTAACGCCTTCCAAGCTAGAACAACCTTAATTACTCTACAAACCCTATCTGGCTGTGTGCCGTTTTACCTTCCTTGTGAAGCCAAAATGTTAGCCAACTGCCACTTAAAGGCAGGCCCTGTACGGCTCCCCAACTGTATAAGGCCTGCCTTTTACTTTCCCAGTTTATACTTCTGAGCCAAGCCGCCAAGGCATCAAATATTCGGCTAAACCCACAACAGCCTGTTTCCGCTATCGTAAATTATAGTGACCAAACAAGTATGGATAGGATTAATCTATCTGCACTAAAGATGTATAACTTATAAAAAGGAGGAACAACCTATGGCAAACTTAATGAGAACAAACGGAGGAGCCCCGGTGCGCTCTGTTTTTTCTGATTTCTTCAGCGATGTGGACCGCTTTTTCGAAAACGACTTCTGGGGTATGCCTTCCCGCATGGGGCGCCAGATGATGGCCAACGTGCCGGCCACCAACATCCGCGAGAACGAGAAGGAATATAGTATAGAGGTGGCCGCACCAGGCATGAAGAAGGATGACTTCAACATTGAGGTAAACGAAGGTATGCTCACCATCAGCTCGCAGCGGGAAGAGGAGAAAAAGGATGAGCAGGAGAACTTTACGCGGCGCGAGTATAACTACAGCTCCTTCAGTAGGTCTTTCCGCCTGCCAGAGTCTGTAAAGCAAGAGAACATCAAAGCCCGCTACCAGGATGGGGTGCTGCACGTGTCAGTGCCCAAGAGCAAAGAGAAGGAGCGGGCAAACCGTCGCATCAACATTGAGTAACTAAAACAGGAAAAGCGAAAGAGGCCGCAGCGGTAACGTTATATCCGCTGCGGCCTCTTTCGCTCTTTATACTTTTACAGCCTCAGGATGCGCTCTGTTCCGCTTTTGTTGCTTTCCTCCCACTTTAGCAGGTACATGCCGGAAGGCAAGTCGCCGAGGTCAAGTACATAGTCGCTGCTGCCGCTGCTAAACTCCAGTTCATAGTTGCGCACCAGCTGCCCTTTGGTGTTGTAGAGCTTTGCCTGCATGGTGGTTCTGCGGCTAACCAGGTAACTGACCGTCAGCTGTGTATCATCCCCGCCTACCGGGTTCGGGTAATAGCGAAACACCTGCAAATCGGATGGGTTTACCACAACCACCCGCGGCGAGTAACTCAAATCGCCGCCCCGGTAAACTACTTCCAAACGATAGTATGACTGGCCCCGCAGCGGGTTGTTATCGGCATAAGCATACTCCAGGTCCTGGCCGTTTCCAGGCCCTTCGGCTGGCACGGTTGCCACATCCTCCCACTCAATCCCATCGTGGCTGCGTTGCACCACAAAATCCGCTATGTTTTCTTCGCCGCGCGTAACCCAGTTTACCTGCACCGTGCTGGTGTTCGAGAACCGCGCCTCCAGCGTCAGGATCTCCGGCGCCAGGTCGCACTCAGAGGAGCTGCTCGGCACCATGGGCTCTGGCATGCGGCAGCGGTAATCATCCAGCGTGGCGCCTTGTGCCACGCTGTTGGCCATCACCAGGTTGGCTCCCTCTATGTCCAGCGGGCTCAGGTCGCGCTCCAACTGGGCATACTCTATGGCATAAAACATAACCGCCCGGGAGATGTTAACGTGTCCCAACTGGTGCGCGTGGCCCAGCTCGTGCAGCATCACCGTTTCAAAGTCGAACTGCTCCGGATTAGGGCCGCCGGGGCCATACTGCCATTGTATAGCATTGTTGATCTCCATGTCGAACTCCGTTACCCAGAAAATGGTGTCGGTTTCGTTGCCGCAGCCCTGGTAGCGGCTAATGGTACGCGCCAGCACCGACTCGCCTACCACCGACTGAGAGGCAAAGCGGATAACGGAGGCTTTGTCTTCTTTGGAAGCATCTATACTTGTTGGCCCGCCCAGCACCCAGTTTATACCCGATACGCATACCCAGCTGTTAACCGCGCGCCGGAAGCCTTCTTTCGCCGCCAGGCGATCATCCATACTCTCGGCAAAAAGTATGGAATAGCCGCCCTCTCCGTTCGGGCCCGTCAGGATGGGCTTAAAAGCCTCTCCCTCAAACCCAATGTTGGAGTAAGCATACGTTATCTGCAGCGATGTGGCAGAAATTGTAGATTCGCCGCTATCGTTGGTGACACGGATGGGGCCTGCGCCCGGCGTACCCTCGTCTTCCGACACCGAAGGGATGTACATGGTGATGCGCCTGTCGGACCAGGAGATGTACTCGGAGGCCAGCGGCTTTATGTAGGTTTGCCCGCCGTCGTCGGCGTTCAGGAACTCTACAGAGCCGTTGCCACGGCTGCTGCCAAAGCCCGTGCCATTAATGGTAAGTATGGCGCCTGTGCCAGCGCTGCCCGTAGTTGGCGTAAAAGACGTGATCAACGGCACCGCGGCAACACCCTGCTCCCGCTTTTGCCCTTCCTGCACTGCCGTAGCCTGCAGTTTCTGGTTAGCGGCCACTACCCTAAACTTGCGGCCGGTCCGCTCCGTCACGCGGTTATACAGCTCCTGCACGCTGGGATAGGTATCAAACACGCCGTGCGCGGTTTTTCGCTGCGTATCGTACTGCACAAAACCCTGCTCGCTGCCATAGGCGCGGGCACTTAGGGGCATGTTACCCGGAGAGCGCTGCACCAGCTGCTGCTGGGCCAGGAAAAACATGCCTTGCTGGCCCGGGCGCAGCTTCAGGGCTGTGGAGAAAACGTGTTTTTGCAGGCCAACTGTGCCGCCCTCGGTTATCACCTCTATCTCCTCCGCCTGCACCTCGCCTTTAAACGACTTGTATACTTTAATGATGTTGGAAGTATAGATGTTCTCATGCCGCGCATCCCAAAACGACTCCTGCCGCACTACCTCCCCCTCTACCACGTATGCTGCCTGCTGCACCCGCTCCTGCAGCGGAATCGGTATCATGTGGGGATTGCCTGAAGCAAGCACGTGTGAAGAAACAAGGGTGAGAAGCAGCAGGAGCACGGCACGCATACTTGCCGGCACAAAGGCATACAGGTTAACCATGGAAAATGTATGGGTGTAGGTGATACAACAAAAGTTTGCTTAGCCACAGGGCGGGCTTTGCATACTTACGCAATTTACTGCATTCAGGGATATGTTCCGCTACCTTAAAGTATAGCTTCTCAGCATTTTAAAAAAGACAAAGCCTACCTTTTCTGCATCAAAGGTAGGCTTTATTATGAAATTTGCATATTGCCGGCGGCTACTCTGTGCGGGGCTGCAGCCACTTTTTATACTTGTCGTACACCTGCTGCGGCTGCTTTTTGCCGTTGATGAACAGCTCGCCGTTGTTAATCTGGATGCTCAGGTTGCTGCTCTCGCTCTCTATCAGGCCGTCTTTCACCAGCGCCTCCTTTAGCTGCCGCAGGTTCTCGGCCTGCTCCTGGCGGCGTGCGTCCATTTCGGCCCTGCGGGCGTCCATCTCGGCTCGCTGCGAGTCCATCTTTTGCCTGTGAAGCTCCATTTCTGCTCGTTTGGCTTCCATGCGCGCCCTCATTTCTGCGGCTCTTTCTGTGTTTCTGATCATGGCATCGTTCTGTCGGAGGCTGTCCTGCACTATACGTCTTACCACGATTTTCTGTTCAAACTTATCCATGGCCTGCTCCACCTCCTGCTCATAGCGCTCCATCTCTTGCTCATACTTTTTCATCTCGCGCTCATAAGCCTTCTGCTCTTTTTTGCTGGCTCCTGCTGGTGGGGCAGGTGGGGCTGGGGGTGCAGGTGGCATTGGGTGCGCGGCGGGCATTGGAGCCATCGGCGGCAGGGGAGGCACAGGCGGCACAGGTGGCGGTGGGCTGTGTCTGTCTCCTTCGCGCTGAGCCCTGGCCACGGCCGCTTTTTCTTCCCGCAGGCGTACCGCCACCTCCTGCCTGCTGGCTTTCGGGGCGTTTTCTGTTGCCTGCAGGCGCTGGTCTATCAGGTTTTTATACTGATCCTGGTCACGCTTCGGGATTCGTTTTCCGTCTACATAAAGCTCTTTTACTTTTCCTTTCTTGTTTGTGATTACCACCACATCATGGCTTCTGCCTGTCGAGTCCTGGGCAGTATAGCTTTTGGCTTCGGATGCGTCCTCCTCCATACTTGCCTCCTCCAGAGTCGCCACCTCAGGGCTTTCTGCAAGCTTTTCATACTTTGTTTCCTCCAGCGGCTGTCGTTCGGCCACCGCCCCATACGACACAGCCAACAATCCTGCTACCAATACTAGCCCGGCAAAAAAGCTTTCTGCAAAGTTTGGTTTGAGCGGGTGGCCCACCAGCCGTTTTACACGCTTTATCAGCGAGCCGCGCTTACCAGAAAGTGCCATGGCCATTCCTGTCGCTGCCGGCATCCGCATGGCCTCTAACTCGGTCAGGGCATGGGCGTAGGTTAGGGTGTCGCCGCACAGGGCCACGGCTATGTCATCGCAGCAGTGCTCGCGCTCTGCACGCACCACCCCCGACACCCACCACATGGCCGGATGGTAAAAGTATAAGATGTCCACCACCGACTGCAGCAGGTTTACCAGGTAGTCTTTGCGGAGGATGTGCGCCAGTTCGTGGGCAAGTATGGCCTCTACCTGCGCCGCTGTTAAGCCCGTAACCGCCCCGATCGGCAGCAGGATAATCGGTTTTGCCACGCCTATGGCCATTGGCACCCGCACCAGCGCCGACTCCACCAATTGTACCCCGCGCTGCACTCCCAGCCTTCTGCGCAACACGTCCAGTTTCTGCTGCCACTGCTCTGCTACGGCTGTTGCTTTGTAATGCCGCAGGCGCTGCGTATAGGCCAATCCGCCTATAAACCTAACCACCATCAGCGACAGGCCCAGCAACCATAAAGTTACCAACAGCGGCAGGTGCTGCTCAAAGTATACTTGCAAGGCACCCATAGGATCAGCCCAAAAAGGAGAGGCAGCTACCACAGCTGGCGCGTCCACGGCACCTGCATCAGAAATGCCGGCCGCTGCCGCACCACGCTCCTGTAAGCTAAAGTAGGCAAACGTAAAACCTGAGAGCGCCAGTTGTATCAGCATGGCTGCAGTGCCTACTGTATAGCGCAATTTGGCGCTTTGCTTGTGCAGCAGCACCAATACCACACTTAGGAGCAGGGCCACCAGGGCACCTTGCCACAAGGCGTGCAGCAGGGTCCAGCCAAGGGCATTCACCAGCCCTTCCGGCATCAGCTTTTCTATCAGGTTCATTTTGTTCCTCCTTCCAGTTTATCTAGTAAGTTTCTTATCTCGTCGAGTTCCTCTTTTGAGGTGCGGCTGTTGCCGAGGGCCTGCATCACCAGCTTGCTGGCCGAGCCCCGAAAGGCGGTGTCCAGAAAGCGGGAGAGCAGCTGCTGCTGCGTGTCTTCCTCCTGCAGCACCGGGCTAAAGATGTGCGAGCGGCTGGACTTGTCTGCCTGCAGCATGCCTTTCTCTGTCATCAGCTGCATAATCTTTAAGGTAGTGGTGTAGCCTGCTTCTTTGCTCTTGGTTAGCTCGTCGTGCACAAAGCGCACGGTGCTGGGGCCATACTGCCACAGCACTTGCAGTATCTCCAGCTCGGCTTCGGTTGGTTTGGGTGTATTGAGGTGTAGTGTCATACGTTACTGCAGGTTATACTTACGGTTTGTTCTACTACAATTATATACGAATAGTTTCGTATTACAAATTCTTTTTACGAATTTTTTCGTACTTATTTATAAATAGCTTCTCTGACCCTTGTTAGATGTGTTTGCAAAGGAAGCTTTATACTAATCTTGATTGATGAATGCGCATGGATTGGTCCCACAGTTTATTAACAGTCTAAAACCTACCCCTAAGAGCTGCGCTCGCTAGCTTAAAACTCTCGTTTTGGCTAGTCCAGAGGAGGGGAAGCAGCCTGTAAATCTGTAAAAGGCACTGCGCACAAACTAACTGATATCGGTATAAAAGAGTAGTTTGAAGGTAAGGCTGTACTGCCTGCAGCCTCCATACAAAAAAAGCGGGCGACAGGGTATTCCCTGTCGCCCGCCTGGCTGTAAGCTTTAACTGGTTTGTGCCTATTGCAGGATCTTAAATTCGGTGCGGCGGTTTTGCTGGTGCTGCTCCTCTGTGCAGGACACGCCGTCATCACACTTGTTGATCAGCCTCGACTCACCATATCCTTTGGCCACCAGCCTGTTGCGGTCTATTCCTTTGGATACGAGGTAATCTACTGCCGACTGCGCCCGCAGCTGCGACAACACCTGGTTATACTCGTCAGTCTGACGGCTGTCGGTGTGGGAGCTAAGCTCTATTCTGATGCTCGGGTTGTCCTGCAGCATGCGCACCAGCTTATTCAGCTCTTTGGCGGCGGCAGGCTTAATGTCGAACTTATCCAGGTCGTAGTAAATGTTCTCGACCAGCACCGGCACGTTTGGCGTGTCGCGCACAAACACCAGCTCTACCTGCACCGTGTCGGTTTTGTAGAGGCACTCCGGCGTAAAGGTTACCGATTGCGTGAGATAACCGTCCTTGCTGCCTTTTATGATATACTTTGTGCCCGCCACAATCGGGAAGCTGAAGTTGCCATTCTCATCCGAGGTCTGCTCTTCGTACTCTTCGCTGCCGTCGGTGTATAGCTGCAGGGTAGCACCCACTATAGGCTCTTTAACGGTTTGCACAGCGCCCTCCTTAGAGGTTCTCTCCACGGTTTTGCCTATGCCTACTAACACGCACGGCACGGTATACTCTTCAAACGTCAGGATATCATCAAAGCCATTCTCTGAGAAACGGCTGGAGGAAAGCATGCCCTTGGTGCCGGAGCTATCCACCTGGATACCGAAGTCGTCCTGCGACGTGTTGATCGGGTGCTTCATGTTTTCCACTGCTGTCCAGGACCGGTGCTTCCCGATTGCTTTAAAGATATCCAGGCCGCCCATGCCCATGTGCCCGTCCGATGAAAAGTACAGGTTGCCGTCATCGCCCAGGCTTGCAAAGCTCTCGCGGCCGCTGGTGTTTATAACTGGCCCGGCATTTATGGGTTGGCCCCAGGAGCCGTCAGGCTGGCGCTCACTGTAGTACACGTCTGTTTCCCCGAACCCTCCCGGCATATCCGACACAAAGTATAGCACTTTGCCATCCTGCGTGATGGCCGGGTGGCCGATAGAGAACTCGTCGGTATTGTTATACTTGAACTCCTCTACTTTCTTCTCCCACTTCTTGCCGTTATACGTAGCCATGTAAATGCCGTGGCGGTTGGTATGGGTACCGTTATCGCTGCCCTTAAACCAGCTGGTAGGGTCGGAGTTGTTGCCGGAAGCGGCTCTTTTCTTCACCACGCGCGTGCGGGTAAAGTATAGCGTCTGCTCTTTTTCCAGGTAATCGGCGGGGCCATTGTGGTAAGAGGTGTTGATGGAAGACGGCAGCGGCTCCGGGTTGGTCCAGGTGCTGTCCGTCTGCTTCATGGCAAAGTACATCTGGATATAGCCATTGCCGGTCCAGTTGTTGCGGTCCGTCTGGCGCTTGTTGTTTGCCTCCAGCCTATCCGACGAGAAGAACAGACCGTCCTTTGTCCGCACCGGGCTAAAATCCGCCCCCTCCGAGTTTACCGCCTCCAGCTGCTCAATCTCATACGGCTTTGGGTATGTCATCCATTTCAAAGCCGTGTCGCAGGAGGCAGCCATGCGCATTGCCAGCTCACGCTGCGCCGGCACCTTCTCGCTATACTCCTGGAAAAGCTGCTTGGCCTTTGCGTAGTTGGCATTTCGCTTTGCCGACTCGGCGTAGAGGTAAATGTTGGCAGGGTCTGCGTTGGGGAAGGCGATGGCCTGGGCGTACCAGAACTCAGCCTCTTTGCTGTTATTCAGGATACGGTAGCTGTCGGCAATACGCTGCACTACCTGCAGGCTAGGCTCCTCTTTCTCCAGTACCTTCTTGTAAGCATCCAGCGCCAGGCTGAACTCAAAGTTGTTAAAGTACTTGTCAGCTTGTTTCATGTCCTGTGCCAGCACAGGAAAGATACCACTGGCAGCCATACAGAGCAGCACCAGGGCAAGGGTAAATGTACGCTTCATAATAAGGGCGGTGTAATCTATAGGTTTCTTGGTGTCAGGATGCGGCCATACTTCTTCTTCAGGAAGTAGTACCCCACCGATACTTCGTGGCTTGAGTAATCTCTCAGTTTGTTGAGGCTAATATCGTAAGAATATCCGATTCGCAGCTTTTTTGTGGCATAAACTTGTGCGATTAAGGCAATCGCGTTTCGCTTGTCCAGCTGCTTCATCTGCTGGTTCGTGAACATAGGCACCGCCGTGCGGTAGGAGGCTCCTAACCATAAGCGGTTGTACAGCAGCACAAAGGCGTTCACGTCTACAGCGGTAGGGCTTCTGAAGTCCTCTTTTATCAGGATGCTGGGTTTCAGGCGCACATTCCGGTTAATGTCGAACACGTAGCCGCTGGAAAGGAAATAGTGGCGGCGTGGCGTGGCAATATCAGTCTTGCTGTCTTTAAAGGGAATGAGGTTGGCAATGGAAAGACCTGCATAGTAGCGCTCGGTGTTAAAGAAGGCTCCTATCTTTAAGTCTGGCAGCACCTGCGACACGCGCCCTTCAGGTATGGCCTGGTCAGGCATTTCGGTACCTGGGTTTAGCTTGGTGCCGTCCAGCACATACTGCGATGCGCCTGCGGCAACGCCCAGGGCTAGGTCGGCGTAGCGGTTGAGCCGGATACGGGTAGAGAGGGCACCGTAAACAGCGGTCTGGCTCTGCGCCCCGATCTCGTCGTTGACCAGGTGCAGGCCCCATCCAAGGCTTCTGTTGCCCGTCGGCCCGTCCACGCTAAACGTCTGCGAGGTAGGCGCACCTTCCAGGCCGGTCCATTGGGTGCGGTAGGTACCGTTAATCGTCAATATCTCTTTGCTGCCTGCATAAGCAGGGTTTACCACCAGCTCATTAAAGATATACTGGCTATACTGCGGAGCCTGCTGGGCAAAAGCTGCCGGGGCAAGCACTATGCCTACCAACACAAGTAGTTTCTGTATTGCCTTCACGTTCGTTTTCATCTCCTTATCTTACTAGCATTACATAGCCTTTATACAGCTTGTCCTGACCGTCGCAGAGCTTCACGCGCACCACGTAGAAGTATGTTCCCTCACTCAGGTTGTCGCCGCTCCAGTTGTTCTTGTAGGACTTGCTGTGGTATACCTCATTGCCCCACCGGTTGATGATCGTTACTTCATTATCAGCATAGTTCTCAATGTTGCTGATCTCCCACAGGTCGTGCGTACCGTCGCCGTTCGGCGAGAACACGTTCGGGAATTTCAAATCGCTGTTGGCTCTGGTTGGCACAGGCGTGATATAAAGCGGCTCGTCTGTACATCCGCCGTTGCCTACCGTTAAGGAGATATCGCCGTTGCCTATGCCTGGGGTCACCGTGATCTTCGGCGTACCCTGCCCGGTTGTAATGGTCCAGCCTCCCGGCACTTGCCAGTTATACTCGGAAGCTCCCGGCACCGGGTCCACCTCATAGCTCAGGCCAACGCATGGTGTGCTGGTATCTTTGATTTCGGTGGCTCCTTCTGATGGCATGGCCGCCACATCCAGCGCAGACGGCTCCGTAGCCCCGCAGCCGTTGACACCTGTCACTGTGATCGTGCCTATGCCCTCGCCGGCCAACACAGTAATTGTTGGGGTCCCGTCGCCATCTAAAATCTCCCAGCCTTCCGGAACGCTCCAGTCATAGGTTGTGCCGCTGCTTGGGTTCTCAATAGTATAAGTAGTTGTGGAGCCGGCACAAATGCCCGCGCCCCCCACAATGGCACCGGGAGCCACAGGTATGGCCGGCGACGGCGTAACCTTAAGCTCGGCTGTGCCGCTGGTTTGGCAGCTATTTTTAGCGGTTACCATGATTTTGCCCCCGTTGCCATTGGTAAGCACCTCTATGGTAGCTGTTCCGTCTCCGGAAACGATAGTCCAGCCTTCTGGCAGTTGCCAGATGTAAGTATCCACATTGCCATCGGCACTGGCTGTAACGCTGTAGGTGGTGGTTTCGCCCTGACACGGGCTCAGGGAGCCAAGTGAGATTTCAGGCGTAAGCGGTGTGGTTTGCGCCATTACGCTCAGGCTAGTGCTTCCTTCGCTTCCGCAGGCATTTTTAACCGTCACGGTTACTTGCCCTGTCCCTGTTCCGGCTGTTACAGTAATGCTGGAGGTACCGTCACCGTCTTCAATCTTCCAGCCTTCCGGCACGGCCCAATTATAAGACACGGCACCTGCTACCGGGCTGATGCTGTAAACCAGTCCCTCTGTCTTCTCGCAGAAAGTTGTGGACGGACCTGTAATGGCTCCTGGTGTAACGGGGGTATCGTCAGAGGCAGTTACAGGCAGTACGGTCTCGCCGCTGCTGTCGCAGCTGTTACGGGCTACTACTGACACCTGCCCTACGTTACCTGTACTTGTGCCAACCTGCACTTCTATACTTGTAGTACCCTGCCCGTTGAGGATTTCCCAACCTGTTGGCACCTGCCAGAAGTAAGAGGAGGCATTGTCTACCGGCTCTATGCTATAGGTAAACACACTGCTAGTACACACCAAAGGCTCTCCTTCGATAGGGCCAGGCGTAACCGGCGGCCCCGTGTTTAGCTGTACCTCACGCGAAACCTGGCCACCGTCGCCGCACCCGTTTTTGCTGGTTACGGAAATGGCGCCGGCAGTGGTACCTACCTGCACCACAATGCGTGCGGTACCCTCTCCGGATATGAAAGACCAACCTTGCGGGAGATTCCAAATATAGGACGATGCCCCGTTTACCTCTTCTACATAGAAGGTGGCCTGGTTGCCGGCGCAGACATCCAGGTCGCCAAGTATGGCTAGCGGTGCTGCCGGCGGTGCAGTGCTTGGGCTTACATCCAGCACCTGCTCGCCACCCGGGCCGCAACCATTTTCTGCCGATACTCTTACCTTGCCACCAGTCCCGTTGGTACTAACGGTAACGGAGGTGCCGTTGTCCTCCACTACGCTCCAGTTCTCCGGGAAGTACCAGTTATACTTGTAGGCCGTTTCCACGGCGTCAATGCTGAAAGTGTAAATGTCGCCGGCACAAGGCACTGTCTCGCCTGTAATGGGCCCTGGCATGGCAGGCGCCTCACTTGTCATGATGGTTGTAAGCTGGGTTTCGCCGGTCACGCCGCAGGCGTTAATGGCTTTCACACTGATCACGGTAGGCTCTGAGCCGGCATTTACCACAATTTTGGTAGTGCCCTGGCCAGACACTATTTCCCAATCATTGTCCTTGCCTACAGACCACTCATAAGAAGAGGCAAAGGCTACAGGCTCAATAGAAAACTCCAGGCCTTGCTCCCCTACGCAGACAGACGGCGGCCCTGTTATTTGCCCCGGTTGGTCTGGCGGCGACGGCACCACGGTTACGTCCAGTGTGGCATCGGTACCGGTACCGCAGTCGTTTTGGCCTGTTACGGTTACGACGCCAGCCACTGAGCCGGCCGTTACGGTTATGCTTGCCGTTCCAAGGCCATCGGTAATTGCCCATCCCTCCGGCACATTCCAGTCATAATAGTTTACGCCAACAATAGGATCGACCTTGTATACATAGCCCGCACTGCCTTCGCAGACCTCGGTTGGGCCGGTTATAGGCGCTGGGGCAGCCGGAGGGGCCGTTTGCGGCACAACATCCAGCGTGCTGATCGCGCCGTTGCCACAGCCGTTCACTGCGACAACGGTTATGTTGCCGCTAGTAGAGCCTACCAATACCTCAATGGCAGAAGATCCCTGGCCTGATAAAATTTCCCAGCCGCCGTCTTTCGGCACCTCCCAGAAGTATGAATTCGCCCCGGCAACTTCCTCTATACTATAGTTAGCCGTATTTCCCACGCAGCCATACTTTCCGCCCGCTATAGGGCCGAGCTGCTGCGGCACATCCTCGGTAGGTATAACGGTCAGGGTACTCGCGTCGCTCTTGCCGCAGTCGTTCCATGCTACTACTGATATCTCGCCGCCGTTGGCTTTGGCGTTCACCACGATCTTGTTCGTGTTTTCGCCGCTCACGATCACCCAGCCTTCCGGCAGGCTCCACTCGTACCACAACGCAGTAGGCACTTCCTCTACAGCGTACTCCAGGCCGGTTTGGTCTATACAAGTATAAATATCGCCCTGGATTGGCCCGGGGGCAGGGCTGGGAGAGGTAACCGGCTCTACAAGCTTAGAGAAGGGCTCACTGACGCCGCAGCCGTTCTTTGCCCGCACCGTGATTTCTCCGGCCGTCGTGCCGACTTTTATCATTACGTTTCGCGTGCCGTTGCCCGACACAACGCTCCAGCCTCCACCCGTTGGAACTTCCCATATATACTCTACCGCTGTTGGCACCTCATCTACCTCGTAAGGCACCACGGCATCCACGCAGCCCTGCTGGGTGCCGGTAATGCTGGTAGGGGCGTCTGGCGTCGCGTCATCTACTTGGGTATACTTTGTCTGCGGGTCGCTGTCGCCGCAGGCGTTGGAGGCGATAACGGTAACCGTGCCGCTGTTGTCGCCCGGGTTCACCACCACTTCTGTCAGATTTTCGCCCGTCATGGAGGTTCCCTCGCCTGAGGCAAAGGTCCATCCGTTTGGAATCACCCAGGTATAGGAGGAGGCGTTTGCCACGGGTGCGATGCTGTAGGTGACACCTGCAGTGCCCCGGCAGATAGCATCCGGGCCTGTAACAGACTCCGGCATTTCCGGCACATCGGCTTGTATCGCCACATCAAGTGTTCTGGCTGGGCCTTTGCCACAGCTGTTCTCGGCGGTTACGGTTACGCTGAAGTTGCTGATGTCATCGGTGCCCACCACCACGTCAATAGAAAGCGATTCTCCGGGAACGCCGTTCTGGATGTAGTCAAGGCCGTCGGTTACGCTCCAGTAGTACTTGGTAGCGCCGTCCACAGCCTCAATATAGTAGCGGTACGTGCCGTTTTTACAGACTTCCGTGTTTCCAAAGATCTCCCCTGTCTCGGAGAGAAGCACGCAAAAGCCTACGACCGCCGTGTTGTTTGAACGGATCTCATCTACGCCGCGCCAAGACACCTGGGCCGAGCTGGAGAGCAGGCCTGCCTGGTTTGTCTTGGCCTGTATCGTCAGCACGACCTCTTCCCCGTACTCCAGCCTAGAGATAATGAGGTTACCGGACTCCAGGGTGGTTCTGTCGGGAAGCGAAGAGCTCTGCGACTGAATCTCACCAACTAACTGCCCCAGCGGCACTGTTACGCGCTCGGCGTTAACGGGCCCCAGGTTCTGCACCGTAATGGTATAGGTAACGATCCCCCCGAAGGCGTAGGTATCCTTATCGGTAGTGATGGTTATGCTGAGGTCGGCCGGGTGGGTGAGGGTGTTTCTGTTAAACTGTATAGTGCCGGTTGTGGTGGGTGCTGCCAGCCGCCCTTGTAGCTGAGCGGCATCGTTCATCACGATATTGCCTTTTGAAAAAATATTGCCCCTGGCCACGCCGGAGCTCTCCACCAGCACGTTGCCATCCACCACCCAGTACACATTTATACCGGCAGCAGTGCCTAGCATCTCATACTCTTTTACTTTGCCAATGGTAAGGTTGCCTGTTATGTGGATGATGAAGACCGCGCCTTTTTGGGTGCCGCCGTCAAACTTAAGTATGGCATCGTTGCCCAAAGTGGCGTCGCCGTTAATGACATGAACACCGGGGGTAATGGTGGCGCCATCCAGAACTCCGCTGGGGAGCGTGCTGGTTACAGGCAGGCTGGTCATGTAGTTCATCGCCGCCAAGGCATCTTTTGCAGCCTGAATGGCGGGCTCCTCGTTTCTATGCACACCCCGCACAGCCACACCTTCGCCATTCGGCGTAAAACCGGTTAAGTTGCCGTTGCTTACGCCTACCTTGCCCTGCACAACGGTTTTGCCGGTGTTGGTAACTGCTTGCGATGCAATAGCCCCAAACTCGTACATAGCGCCAAGCGTTGGTGCCTGTTGGGCCATGGCACCAACGGACATCATGCAAAAGCATACCAGCAAGAGTATGACTTTTTCTAACCAGCTTCTCATTCAGTCAACGGTAAAGATTCTTTATATACTTCTTCGGTTTTATGTGAAACATTGAGCCGAGCCATGCAAACGCATTGTACTAAACCAGCCACTTCCAGCAGGCTTAACCCATTGAGTCAATTTTCCAGGTGCAATATTAGACGATAAAAGTTACATAGAAAAATTATTAAAAACAGCACCCTACATTTCTTCTCTATATTACACCTAAAATTTCACAATTTTTAGTGCAATCCAAGTTTTGCCATTAAATTTAAATATTTTCACCCTCAATTAACATAGACACATAGAAATAATTCTATATTAGAGACTGAACTTCAATATTATCAGCCCTGAACATACTATTGCAGCCGTTTAAATATTTTGCACTTATACTATACAGCCCACCAAGCCCAAACAAGGTAACATCACATACAGGCGATATTATTTTTTTTTGAGCCGGGCGTATTGGAAAAAAACAAAACGCCTTGCCTTCTGCAAAAGCAAAGGGCAAGGCGTTTTCTTGGAAAGATCCTGATTAGGCCGGGGCTACCACACCCACTGCGGGCAAACAATGCGCCTATCGTTAAGCAGCTTGAAGCCGAGCACGATCTCGTGTGTGCCGGCACTCACCTGGTTCAGCTCAGAGGTTGTAAAGTCGTAAGAATAGGAGAGGTCCAATAGCGGGCTGATGTAAACGCCCACCATGGCCGAGAGGGCATCTTCGTGGCGGTAGGCCCCGCCCACCCAGAAGCGCTCCGCATACATTACCCGCAGGCTGGCATCAATAGAGGCGGGGCTGGGACCAGCCAGCTTTACCATAACCGAAGGAATCACGTCTATACTTTCGGTTGGCTCCAGGCGATAGCTACCCGTGATAAAGTAGTGCCGCTGCAGCGACAAGCCAGCCTCGCCACGCGTATTGGCCGACAGACTACCGGCATCCTCCAGGAGCTGCGCCCCTGCCACCCCAACCGAAAAGTTGCGCGAGTATAGCCACAACCCCAGGTTCAGGTCCAGCACGGTGTTGTTGATGTTGCCGCCACCCACCAGCGGGTCGTTGTCGTTAGAAAAATCCAGCTCGCTGGCGTTTACAGAGTTCCGGATAAGCCCCGTGGCCACGCCCGCCGACACGTTTAGCCAGTTGGTAAGGGGCAGGTGGTACGCATAGGACACGCTAAGGCCGGTGCGGCGCAAAGGCCCTGTTTTATCGGTATGGATGGTAGCGCCCACGCCGTGGTGCGCCAGCGCCTTGTGATACTTGTTGCTGGCCGCACCTTTGTTCAGCGGCGTGTGGGCCGAGAGGTAGTAGGTGCTAGGCGCCCCGTCGAGGCCTACCCACTGCCGCCTGTGGCTTAACCGTATGTCGGCATAGTCTTCGATGCCTGCGATAGCCGGGTTTAGCAGGAAGTTGTTGAGCATGTATTGGCTGTACTGCGGCCGTTGCTGCCCCACTGCCTGCATGGCTACCGTTAAAAGCGAAAGTATAAGTATAAGCGGCTTGGTCATGTTCTATCGGATAATGGTCACGTTGCCAGAAATCGGCTCCTCGTTAGTGCTGCGCAGGTAGATCAGGTAATAGTAGGTGGCAACCGGCAGCTCTTTGCCGTTATAGGTGCCGTCCCATGGCACGCCGTACCCTTTCGAGCTGAAAATCTTGTTTCCCCACCTGTTAAACACCTCCACCCGCATGTCTGGGTAGTCCTCGTAGTTCTTTATCTCCCATACTTCGTTCACGTTATCGCCGTTCGGAGAGAAGGCATTGGGCACCTCTATCGCCGGAATCACCTCCACTGTTACGCTGGCGGTATCCACGCAGCCCTCTGCCGTCGTGATGGTTAAAGTATAGGTTATCGTCTCGTCGGGCCTGGCAATTGGGCTCTGCAAAGTGGGGTCGTTTAGCCCCGTCGCTGGCTCCCACAGGTACGTAGCGCCGCCGGAGCCGCGTAACTCCACCGGCTGCCCCTGTATAATGGTCACGTCCTCGCCGGCATTGGCCTCCGGCACTACCACTGTGACAGTGGCCGGGGCTCGGGCAGCACTGACGCACTCCTGGTCGTTTGCCGTCTCCACATAGTAGGTTACCGTTTCCGTTACGTTATCGATCACAAACTCTGGCCCCACAAAAACAGGGGAGCCGCCCGTAGAGGCTGTATACCACCTGTACTCCATACCTCCCGGAGTTGCCACCGCCAGCGTGGCCGAGCCATTTAAGCAGGCTGTAACATTGTTTGCGGCTATGGTTGGCGGCTCCGGCACTGGCAGCACGGCAACGGCTGCCACGTTAGAAGTATCAGAACAACCACCTGAAAACACAATGCGGCGGAACCAGGTATCGCGGTTAAGGGCAGCAGGCGTGTAGCTCTGTCCGGTGTTGGTGCCCGCGGCCTGCACAAAGCCTGCGTCCGGCCCGATCGTGCTGCTCTCCCACAGGTAGGCATAGCCACCTGCACCGGCAGTTGGCGTGCTGCCCGTTATCTCTTCCGGTTGCTGCCCCATACATGCCTCGCTTTGCCTGGCCGTGATGCTGTTGTTCCGTACCGCAGGACTTACGCTTATCTCCAGCACGGCAGAAGTATCGGCGCCACAGGCGGCTGAGCGCACAATACGGCGGAACCAGGTGGTGCGGCCTAAGTTACCAGGCGAATAGCTCTGCCCAGCGTTTGTGCCCGTCGCCGCGCCGAAGCCCGCGTCAGGACCTGTGGTGCTGCTTTGCCAGAGATAAGTATAACTGCCGCTGCCTCCGGTTGGCTCAGAGCCGGTAAGTATAGCAGGCGCTGTGCCGATGCAGGCATTTGCATCTTCGGTGCTGATGGTGTTGTTGGCAAGCGCCGGGTAAAGCGTAAGCTTCACAGGCTCGGAGTAGGAGGTACAGCCGCCGGAAGTAACCGCTCTCCTGAACCAGTTTTCGCCAGAGCTTAGCTGCCCCGGCGCCAGGGTATAGTTTACATCGTTATTGGTGCCGGGGGCGCTGGCAAAGCCTGTGGTTGCTCCCTGTGTGCTCACCTCCCACAAAAAAGTATAGGGCCTGCCGCCACCGCCTGAGGGCTCCGAGCCGATCAGGGTTGGCGGCGTGTCGCCTTCGCAGATCTCGGTTGCCTCGGCTGTAACGGTGTTGGCACTGGCAGGCACAGGGTCCACCGCCACGACCGCTACCACATTGCTGGTGTTCTCGGCGCAGCTGCCAGAGTACACGATGCGCCTGAACCAAGTATTGCCGGACACAGGCTGCGTCGGTGTATAGTTTTGCGTATTGTTTGTGCCCGGTGCCGCCGCGAAGCCGGCCGTTGGGCTGGTCGTGCTGATTTCCCAACGGTATCGGGGAGCGGCGTCAGGGTCTCCGCCGGTTGGTGTGCTGCCCGTGAGCACTGGCGGCGTATCGCCTTTGCAAAGCGTTAGCACCTGCTCCGCCTCCACCTCGATGGTGTTGTTATCAATAGCAGGGACCACACTTATCGGAATGGGCGTGAGCGGGCTGATACAAACCACACTGTTGGCGGTATCGATGGCGGCTACATAGTAGGTCACGTCGCCGGTTAGCGTTGGAGTGGTGAAGGACGCGCCGGTTTGCAAAGGCGTGGCATTTGGGTCATTTGTGTCGAACCAGGCGTAGATCGGGCCGGGCCCTGACGGTGTGAGGCGCACAGTGTCGCCGACGCAGGCTGCGCCGGGCGCCTGCACGATAGGCGCAGCAGGCTGCTGCAGCACCACCACCTCCTGCACCGGCGCCGGCTGCCCCTGGTAAATAGCGTTGGAGCTACCGCACTCGTTCACGGCCTCCACGGCCACGGTATACTTGCCAGGCGTGGTAAAATTATACTTAAACTGAAAGGTATCGGAATTGAAGGTACGGGTAACGCTGGTCGGGCCGGTGATGGAGATCGTCACGGTGATGTTCTCGCCCAGGTTCTTATCCACAAACAAGCCACTGCCCATGCCGCCGGGGCCACTGCTGCTGTAGTCGATCTCAGTGGGGCCGCAAGTTGTAATGCTCGGTGGCACCTGCACCTGCGGCCAGCCCACCACAATGCCCTGCGAGGTGGTGTCGGAGGCACAGCCATTGGTCACGATCTGCTCTATCGTATACACCCCAGACTCCGTAAACCGTATACTTGGCTCCGCGGAGGTAGAGTCTCCCGTTTCGAAGGACCAGCCTTGGGCCGGCTGCACCGACCATTTATAGCTCAGGCCGCCACCGGTGGCACTATCGGCCAGCGTCACGATGACAGGCACGCAGGGTGGCACCTGGTCTTCTTCCACCCGCTCTTTCTTCTCCACGCTAAAGTTGGCTTTGGGCTCTTTGTTCACATTAAAATCCTGCTCAAACGTCACCTCGCAGCCGTTGCCTGCTATGGCCCGAATGGTAATAGGGTAGGTTTTAACCGAGTCGTAGGCCGTGGGGTTGGAGATCGGGAAATCACCGGGGCTATACTGCTGCTCAGCTTCGCCGTTGCCCCAATCCACGAAATAGGTGCGGATGTCGGAAAGATAGGGCTCCACCGTCTCGTTGGTGATCTCTGCAAAAACCTCTATCTCATCGTCTTCCACTGTGTCGGGCAGGCACACCTGAAACTCCGCCTTTTCCGAGAAAGCTACCTCGGGCAGCTTGTTTATGACCACGTCCTGCGTTACGGTATCGGAGTTACAGCCCAGCGCACTGGTGGCAAAGGCTTTTACCTCAAACGTTTCATCGCCCACACCCAAAGAAGTGTAGGTATGGGTAACTTCTGCCCCACGGGCGGTGGCGCCATCCCCGAAAAGCCAGGTATAGGTTACATCCGGCTGCGGGGCGTTTACCGAAAAAGTGAGCTGGTCGCCGGAGCAAACGGGGTTATTGGGCAGCGGTGTGGGGGTGATGATAAAGCCCGGCGTAGTAGGGCTGGGGTTTACTGCAATCACCCGCTCGCTGGAGGTATTGGTGGCACAGGCAGCTCCCGATACGCGCACCTGGTAGGTACCCGCCTCGCTCACCTGAAGCGTTTCACCGGTCTGGCCAGCCAAGTCTTGCCCATCCTTAATCCACTGGTACTCGTATCCGGCAGGTGCGCGCAGCGTGGTGGTTTCGCCCTGGCAAAGCACGGTGCGCCCCTCCACGGTTACCGTTGTGGGGCACTGCGCCCACGCCACATTGGCCAGCAACAGAAACAGGACACAAAAACCAAGTAGCAAATGCCTTTGTAACAGAAGGTGCATTAAGGTAGGAGTTAAGGGTGGTCTATAGGCTTAGCAAGGTTGAATTACGAAAATCATATATATAAAGATACACAAGCGGTTAGCCCGGCATCCGCCCCAACTACAAAAGAGTAATACCCAAGGGGCAAAAAGGAGTACAGAATAGAAGCTAATTGCAGCCGTGCCGCCCTTTACCTCTATTGCCAAAGCCTGCAAAAGGTTACATGGCTTCTTTTATTTCTACAATGCTTTAGATTATAACGGACTGTGTATCTGAAAATTGCATACTTTTATAGCTGTGCCATACTTACACAAAGGCGACATAAAAAGAGCGCCTGACTCATTTCTGAATCAGGCGCTCCGGCGTATCCGCAAAATAAATGGTTAGCTCACTGCTTCCTCCTGCGCGTCTTCCACTACGGCTACTTCTTCTTTCTTGCCTCTCAGGCGCTTCCACAAGGCACCGCCCAAGCTGGCTGCGCCCACGGCCAACACTTTCCAGAACTTGAGCAGCAGCGCAAAGAAGCCTACTTTGGTTAGCACCTTTCCAGCCACCAGACCGCCAATGGTCCAACTGGCCACCTCATCCACGTCCGGGTCAAAGTCGAAGTAACTGTGCCCCTGCTCAAAAGCTACGCTACTGGTAATTACAGGGATGCTCTGCTTCACCTCCGGCAGGCTTTCCATGTTGGCAATGGCGTTCAGCATCAGCACGCCTTTACGCCCCAGTATGCGCACGTTATAGTTCAGGGTATTAGTTTCTGCCTCCCCGAACTTAGCCTCTTTGGCCCAGTGCAGGATCTTGTGGTCTGCGTCATAGTATGGCTTAGATGCCCAGCCAACCAGCTGAATCTCTTCGTAGCCGTTCGCTACGCGTTCTTGGTTTGCCTCCTGCATATCTGCCTGCATCGTCGCCAGCAGCTCGTTATAGTCAATGTCTTCAGCGTCTTTGTCCTCCACATAGCCGATCTCATCAAACTCAATGTCGAACACCCAGGCATCGTCGTCCAGCACGCCTTTGTCTTTGGGCACAAGCATGCCCATGGTCGTGCCCGAGGCAGGGTTCCCCCAAAGCTGCGTCAGCACATACTCCGACTGCTCCGGGTCCAGGTACTTAAAGCCTTTGGGCACCGTAACTTTTGCCAGTCCATCGCCCAGCGAAATCTCGCCATACTGGTACTTCAGGGAGTTTTCGATTTCCTGTATCTCCAGCTGCAGGGAGTCTGTTTGGGCAAAAGAAGAGAATGCGCACATAAAGAGCGCGAACAAAGTGTAAAGTTGTTTCATAAAAAGATTGTAAAAGGGTGGTTGATAATTGCCGAGCCTACGCCTAAAGTACAAGCATTGCTGCACGAACAGCAACAGAAGCGTTCAGAAGCAAAGGATTCTGCAGATTTAATTGAAAACTAACGTACAATATACTATAATTCCGATATATCAGAAAACATCCGAGCAGAACAATTGCCGGGAAGTATGTTTTTTTGCCGGAGCTGGTTTTACAGGGTTTAAGAGAAGCAGTACCTGGGCAATCCCCCTCAAGTAGCCTGCACCCAACTTTATTATTCTGCCCCAGGGAGCATTTTTATCAGTGTTTTACTAAAACGACCAGGCCAAAACAAAAAAGGGGCTACCCTTTCGAGATAGCCTCTTCCAGAAAAGCTGTTCGCTCCGTTATCTCTGCACGACGCTGATTACGTTGTAGTCGCCTGTCTGGGTAACAACGCTGTTGTTACCGTTGCCATACTGCGCTATTTCCGCCCAGTTGCCTGAGCCCAATTGGCTGATCTCAGTGGAGTTTAAAGAACCTTCCTGGTACTGAACAGCCCACTGGTTATCGCCAAGCTGCTGTGATAAAGCAATGTTATTATCACCGTACTGGCCTTGCCAAGCTACCTGGTTTGCGCCATTAAGCTGGTCTACAAGCGCATAGTTACCATCCCCCCACTGGTACTGCTCACTGGAACCACTCTCCGTTCCGGCATTTTGATAGGCCTCAGCCATATTCCCATCCCCATACTGTTCAATGTAAGCCCAATCCATAGCGCCAGCCTGTTCAACTATAGCAGTGTTAGCACTTCCGTACTGATACAGTTCTGTGGCGCTTTCCACAGAAGTAGCCGTCTGGCTTGCTTCTGCAACGTTACCGTTGCCAACGAATTGCTCGACGTAAGCATAGCCACCGGACCCGGCCTGCATAAAGCTTGCGCTGTTGGACTCTGTCCCCTGGAACAGCATTGTAAAGTTGTTGGTACCCGACTGCATTACCATCACATCATTCAAGGCGCCTCCCTGGTCCAACTCAGCGGCGTTGCCACTTCCAGCCTGCACCACTTGGGCAACTTGCCCTCTATCACGCTGCTCAATGGTGGCCATGTTACTACCAACCTGGTCAACTTGTGCGACATGGGTTATTCCCGTTTGGTTAACGGTTGCTTCGCTCTGTGCCATTACAAAAAAGGGCATTAGCAGAGCGAAAAGAGACAGGTTTAAGTTTTTCATAGCTCAGAAAAATAGTTACAAACTAAAACATACAATTACAACTATATAACCTTATAAGAGACTATATAACAAACACATACACTAAAAATTAACTCCGAATCTGCTTTCTATTTATACCATTCTGACTCAAAGAATGTTATAACTTTTTCTTGCATTATTAATTAAATACAACACAGCAGCTTTATAAAAAATGCAAACCAGAACTTTCTCTTTTCAGGAGGCAGTAACATTCAGCAAAAAAGAACACTCAGCATCAGAGGCCAATGAATGACACCTAAATAATGTTTTGCAGCACAGCGGGCACTGCATTCGGCAGCAGTTCTTTAGGGAAAGAGGGAATGCTTTCGTACTGTAAATAAGCTTCGATACCAGTATTACCCGAAGCTATACAGCCCAGGCACAAATTTTAGGATTACCAAAAGGAGAAGGCAAGGCAGGGGTGGGGAGCCGTTGTTTCACTTGCTGCCTCCCTTGTAGCAGGGGCGCTACTAGGTAAGAAGAAATGTATATAAGCGAAAAGGTCCTTTGCAGATGACTGCAAAGGACCTTAATCTGAGGTAGCGGGGACAAGACTCGAACTTGCGACCTTTGGGTTATGAGCCCAACGAGCTACCAACTGCTCCACCCCGCACTGTTATGATGATGCAAAAGTATACTTAAGAAGTTTACCATGCAAGTGTATATACCCAAAAAGGCTAAAAAAGTTAAGCTTTTCCTAAAATTTACTCTTTATCCCAAAATGTATCTTGGAATACTTAAACGACAGCGGCTGCTCATCTGATTTGCCTAGCGAATAAATCAACTGAAAGATACCTGCGCCGGTACTGAAGCTGATACCGGCCCCCACTCCAAAAGGGAAATCATACTTGGCAAGCCGGTCGAGGTCGCGGCGATAGTAGCCTTGGTCGTAGAAGAGCAGGGCATAGGAGTCGGCGGCGGTGAAGAGGCGGTACTCCAGGGTACTTACGGCGTAGCTGGAGGCGTAGAAGAAGTAGTCGTCGAAGCCGCGTAGCGAGGAGAGGCCGCCGAGCCGGTACATGTCGTTGAGGAAGATGCGATTGCTGAACAGGGCCTCGCCGCGCAGCCTTGCAAGCAGGGCGCTGCTTTTGCCCAGCCGCAGGAAGTTCTCCACCCGCACACCAAGGCCTAGCTGCGAAGTGCTCATGTCCAGGGTGTCGTAAAAGCTTTTTTCGAGGCCCGTGCTGCGCAACAGCTTCTTGGCTCCGGCAGAAAACTGAAGCTCCACCAGCCGCCCGCGGCGCGGAAAGTAAAAGTCATCCAGGTTGTTCCAGAGGTAGTTTAAGCCATAGGTAGTGGTGCGGGCATCGGCCAGGTCCAGCTCCTGCAGGCGGCGTGGGCTTACCTCCGACAGGGTGCGCGCGTTGCGCCACTCGGTAAACACGCTGAACTTGCCATACTTTAACGTATAATACCCCAGCTGCAGCCGCGGCTGCACGGTAATAAAGGTGGAGTCCTGCTTCAGGAGGTTAAACTTTGCGCCCAGCTCAAAAGGGCTGCCGAACAGGTTAGGGTGCAGGTACTCGCCGTTGAGCACCACCGAGCCCGCGCTTACCCGTCGCCACTGCAGCCCTAGCTGTTTGCCCGAACCCCGGATGTTGCGGATGTTCAGGTTAGCCTCGCCGGTTATCAGCAGCTTGTTTTGCCGGTTAGGGTCCGGCAGAAAGCCCGCCACCCCGTCTATCTGGTTTGCCTGCCTATCCTCCAGGTAAACGTATACTTTGGCCTTATCCCGTATAAAGCGCACCTGCGGCGGCTGCGTGGCTTTAATGTAAGGCAGCTGCGTAAGCATGCGCTGCAAAGCGTTTATCTGGTCCTGGTTGTAGAGCTGGCCGGGCTGCAGCTGCAGGTAGCGCATCAGGAACTTTGGCTGCGTTTTGGTCTTGCCCACAACTTCCAGCGTATCATAGGTCACGGCAAAGGCTTTGTCCAGCATCAGGGTGGCAGCCACTTTGCTATCATCTATACTTACTGAGTCGAGCCAGACGGTGGCGAAGGGATAGCCGTTCCGCTCGGCATAGTTCAGGATGCGCTGCTGCAGCCGCACAAACTCCGCCGGCTTAAAGGGCACGTCCCGGTAAAACTTCTCGCGGAAGCCCGACTCCACCAGCAGCGCCTCACCCAGGTTGCCGTTTCGCAGCGCTGCCCACACAAAAGGCTGCCCCACATGAAGTTTCACGTGGAGCGTGTCATGCCCAAAGTATACGCTATCGGCAGAAGCCAGCAGAAAAGCGTCCTGCTGCAGCCGGTACACCAGTTCGCGCACCTCCGCCACTGCCTCGGCAGAGTCGGGCAGGGCTTGCCGGAAGTTATACTGCCGCAGCACCTGCGCCCCGCCGGCATCCAATGCCTTTACCGACAGCTGCACTTTGTTGGTAGGCGGTTTTTCTGGTTTCGTCGCTTGTTTTGCCGCCGACTGCTTGGCCTGTTGCTGCTTTACAGTATCCTGCGGCTGCACCACTTGCGCACGCACCTGTGCCAGGCACAGCATCAGGCAACACAAGAAGGCAGCTATTTTGTACATTTGTAGTATGAATTGTTGAATTGTTAAATGGCTTAATTGTTAAAAGTTTAAACCAATGGCCCCGCATACTATGTTTAGCAAAGGTAACTGGGTGTTGCTGAATTACAACGGGGCACAAGCAAGCATACACATCAGCAATTTAACCTTCCAACAATTTAACAATTAATATCTTGTCCGGCATCTACCTCCATATCCCTTTCTGCAAACAGGCCTGCCACTACTGCGATTTCCACTTCAGCACCTCGATGGGGCATAAAGCGGCCACCGTAGCGGCCATTGCCCGCGAGCTGGAGCTGCGCCAAGGCTACCTGCAGGGGCAAACCGTGCAAACGATCTACTTTGGTGGCGGCACGCCCTCGCTGCTGAGCCAAGCAGAGCTGGAACTGTTGCTTCAAACCATCAAAAGGCTGTTTATAGTTTCGGAGGATGCAGAAATAACGCTGGAGGCCAACCCCGATGACCTGAAGCCGGAGAAGCTGCGGGAGCTGAAGGCGGCAGGCATCAACCGGCTGAGTATAGGCCTGCAGTCGTTCCATGAGCCGCACCTGCAGCTGATGAACCGCGCCCACAACGCCACCGAAAGCTTGCAGAGCGTAAAGGATGCCCAGGCCGCCGGCTTCGACAACATCACCGTGGACCTGATCTACGGCATTCCAGCCCCGGACCATACGATCTGGCTACAGGACCTGCAAACGCTTTTCTCGCTGAATGTGCAGCACGTTTCGTGTTATGCCTTAACCATAGAGCCCGACACGGCCTTGGGCCGCTGGAGCAAAAAAGGTAAGTTTAAGCCCTCTGAGGATGACTTTACGGCGCAGCAGTTCGAGATCTTGCTGGAGCAGATGCAGCAACACGGCTATGTGCAGTACGAGATTTCCAACTTCTGCCAGCCCGGCCACGAATCCAGGCACAACAGCAACTACTGGCGAGGCGTGCATTACCTGGGCGTGGGGCCGAGCGCGCACTCATTTAACGGCAGCAGCCGGCAGTACAGCGTGGCCAACAACCGCAAGTATACCGCTGCCATCGAAGAAAGTATAATTCCTGCCGAAATAGAAGAGCTTACCCTGGCCGACCAGGCCAACGACTATCTGCTAACCACGCTGCGCACCATCTGGGGCTGCGATATGGGTTTGCTGCGCAATAAGTATAAGTATGATGTGCCGGCAACCCACGCCGCTTACCTGCAGGAGCTGCAGCAAAAGGAACTGGCCACTGTGCAAAACGAGGTTTTATACTTAACAGACAAAGGCAAACTGCTCGCCGACCAGATTACGCTGGACCTGCTGGCAGAGGAGCTGCCGGCGGATGCCCTTTATAATAAAAGTAACACTATATGATGTAATGATCATTTAAATACGTATGTTTACAGCGGTACAGTATAATTTTACTCATTTATACTTTATAGTAGATGCCTGCTTCAACCGTGAAATTTAATACAGTTTTAGAGAACGACTTCGTTAAGGTTGAGGTAGACCCCGATAAGGCATTGGTCAGGAACGAATGGCTGCGGACTGTATCCCACGAGGAAGTAGTAAATACTGCCGCCAAACTCAACGACATCATCAAGTCATCGAGAGCTGAGGTATTGCTGCTGAATGCGCAGAAATGCTGCAAGCTTAATCCAGAAACCAAGGAGTGGCTTGTCTCCAGCTACTATAAATCCCTTTCTGATACAGCCGTAAAGCGGGTGGCACGGGTGCTGCCGGACAATGTATTCAATAAACTTTCCTTTGAGGCCGTGCTGACCAGGGCAGAGGCGCTGGGCTCCGTGAACTTTGAGGTAAAGAACTTTTCCAGCGACAGAGACGCCCTGCTGTGGCTCCTGTCCTGACCCCTCTCTCAGCCTTTTCATACTTTCTCAATGATGGCTTTACGGCAATAGCCCTGTTCTTATTGCCGTAAAAAGTGCTTATACTTGTTAAAAACCCGCAGCACATGGAAGCCACCATCACCTACCAAGACCAAACCTATACGTTTAACCCGCTCCAGCCGCTGGATATCTCGATGCCGCTGCACGACAGGCAGCCGCAGCCGGAGTGCTTTTGGGCCGAGCCGGTTCAGTTTGACGTGATCAGGGTAGGGGATTTTGTGGGCTCTGTGGCCGAGGGAGGCAGCACCAACTACAAGCGCGTGCACGTAACGCCGCACGGCAACGGCACCCACACCGAGTGCTACGGCCACATCTCCGCCGATAAGAACGCTACCATCCACAACTGCCTGAAACGCTTCCTGTTTGTAGCCCAGCTGATAACCGTGCAGCCGCAGCGGCGGGAGAACGGGGATAAAGTGGTGATGCTGGAGGACGTGCAAGCGCAGCTGCAAAGTATAACACCCGAAGCCGTTATACTTCGTACGCTGCCTAACTCTGATGAAAAGCTTACCCGCCACTACTCCGGCACCAACCCGCCATACTTAGAGCATACAATTGGGCAGTATTTAGCCGAGCAAGGCATACAGCACTTGCTGCTGGACCTGCCTTCTGTGGACAAAGAGTCTGACGAGGGAAAGCTGCTGTGCCACCACGCGTTCTGGCAATATCCACACAACACCCGCTGCGGCGCCACCATCACCGAGCTCATCTATGCCCCTGCCCATATTCCGGACGGTTTATACTTGCTGAACCTGCAGATAGCTAGCCTACAGCTAGACGCCAGCCCCAGCAAACCCATACTTTATACGTTAGCGCCTGCAGCCCCGAGCCGGTAAGGTTTTAGCCGATAACGGCATCCTTGCTACCCACCAGTTGGTTGCAGATGTACTGCCCAATAGCCAGCGAAGACGTTGCCGCCGGCGAAGGCGCGTTGCGCACATGGATGATGTTGCGGCGGTTCAGGATGTCGAAGTCGTCGATCAAGTTGCCGTTTCTGTCGCAGGCCTGTGCCCGTACGCCCGCCCCGCCCGGCACCAGGTCTTGCTCCTGCACCTCGGGCATCAGCTTTTGCAGCGCCTTGGTAAAGGCCGCCTTCGACAGCGAGCGGTACATCTCCCCTAAACCTGTGCGCCCATACTTGGCGGCAATCTTCCAGAAGCCAGGCCAGCTAAAGGTATCTTGCGTGTCTTTGAGGTTGAAGTCGCTGAAGCGGTAGCCTTCGCGCTTAAAGGCCAGCACCGCATTGGGCCCCGCCTCTATGCCGCCCTGGATCATGCGCGTAAAATGCACCCCCAGGAACGGGAAGCTCGGGTCCGGCACCGGATAAATAAGGTTCCGCACCAGGTACTCCTTCTCCTCCCGCAGCTTGTAGTACTCTCCCCGGAACGGAATAATCCGCAGGTCATTCTCCTTTTCCGTCAGGTTGGCCACCCGGTCAGAGAACAGGCCGCCGCAGCTCACCAGGTTATCGGCAGTATAAGTATGCTTCGTAGTCTCCACATGCACGCTGTTCTTCTCCGGGGTGATCTTTACCACCTGCTCACCAAACACAGCCTCGCCGCCATACTTCTGCTGAAACAGGCGCAACAGGGCCATAGCCACGCCGGGATAATCGATGATACCGGTCTGGGGCACATGTATGGCTTCTACACCGGCCACATGCGGCTCATACTCCCGAATCTCCTCCAGGCTTTTGAGTCTTTTCAGGTCTTGCAGCCCGTTCTGTACGCCGCGCTCGTAGATGTCGTTCAGCTTCGGAATCTCGGCGGCGGAGGTCGCCACAATGACCTTTCCGCAGATGTCGTAGGCAATGTTATGCTCCTCTGCAAACTCAATAATGGAGTGGTAACCCGCGATGCAGTTTTTGGCTTTAAGGCTGCCCGGCTTGTAGTAAATCCCGCTGTGGATAACGCCGCTATTATGGCCCGACTGGTGCTGCGCCACCGTTTTTTCCTTTTCGATGAGCAGTATGCGGCTGTCCGGATTGTTCTTTTTGAGGTGGTATACTGTGGAGAGGCCCACTAAGCCGGCCCCCACTACAATTGTATCGTATTTTTGCCCTGACATTTTCTTTTTGTTCAAATGAAGAAGTTTTAGGCACACTACCAGCGCCTAAGTTGTACAGGAAAGCATACGATTATTTAGATATTTAGGACTATGGATTTTGCAGAAACTTTACAAAAAAAGGCTGGAGCCATAGCCCCAGCCTCGGTTAGGTAAAGTATAGTTTGTAAAAGGTGAGTTTCTAAAATAAGGCCTCGGCCACTTTGCGCACAGACTCTGATTTGCCCATAGAGTAGTAGTGCAGGCAAGGCACGCCAAACTCCATCAGCTCCCTGGACTGCTGTATGGCCCACTCCACACCTACCTGTGCGGCAGCTTTGTTATCCGGGCAGGCTTCAATCGCATCGGCCAGCTCACACGGAATCTCGATGTGGAACAGGCTTGGCAGCAGGGTGAGCTGCGTTTTGGTTGTCATCGGTTTCAGGCCCGGAATAATAGGCACGTTGATACCTTCTTCGCGGCAGCGGTGCACAAAATCGAAGTACTTCTGGTTGTCGAAGAACATCTGCGTCACGATGTACTCCGCTCCCAACTCTACTTTTTTCTTCAGCCAGCGCAGGTCCGATTTTAAGTTAGGTGCTTCGAAGTGCTTTTCCGGATAGCCAGCCACGCCAATGCAGAAGTCTGTAGGGTTATGAAAGGTCTGCTCGTCATCCAGGTAACAGCCATTGTTCATATCCACTACCTGCCCGATCAGTTCTGTGGCATAATTATGCCCGCCCGGCTCTGCCACAAAGCGCTGCTCGCTCTTCACGCAGTCGCCCCGCAGCACCAGCACATTGTCTATTCCCAGAAAGTGCAGGTCGATCAGAGCGTTCTCAGTCTCCTCTTTGTTAAAGCCGCCGCAGATCAGGTGAGGCACCGTATCAACCTTATAATGGTTTTGGATGGCCGCACAAATGCCCACTGTGCCCGGACGCTTGCGGGTGGTGCGCTTCTCCAACAGGCCGTTTTCCCGCTGCTTGTACACATACTCCTCGCGATGGTAGGTTACGTCAATAAACGGCGGGTTGAACTCCATCAGCGGGTCGATGTGGCTGAACAGGGTTTTCATGTTCTCGCCCTTCAGCGGGGGCAGTATCTCAAAAGTGAACAGCGTTTTGCCGTTAGCGTTTTGGAAGTGGTCTGTTACTTTCAATTTATATGGTAAATTGTTAGATGGCTAAATTGTTAAATGGTTGTTTGCTCTGCCGGATCCAACCACCCCTAACCCCTCAGAGCTACGCTCGCTACCTTCGAACTCGCGTTATCGGTAGTCTAAGGCGGGGAATTACGCCGCTACAGCTTACAAGATGTCCCCGTAGCTTCTGCTTAGCCTGCCTTCTACCAAGATCCTTGGCAGGATGACAAAAAGAAGAAGCAAAAGCTACTGAGATGACAGCAGGAGCAGTAATAGCAGGTTCCCCTCCTTGGCTAAGGAGGGGTGGTTTGATAACTACACCGCCTGCTGCGCTACCGGCTTTGGCTCATAGTTCAGGTTCGGCGACAGCCAGCGTTCCAGCTCCTCTTTACCCATACCTTTGCGCTGTGCGATGTCGGCTACCTGGTCTTCGCCGATCTTGCCCAGGCCAAAGTAGCGTGAGTCCGGATGCGAGAAGTATAAACCGCTTACTGATGCTGCCGGGTGCATGGCCAGGTTCTCCGTAAGTATCACACCCGATTCTTCTGCGTTCAACAGGTTAAAGAGCGTGATCTTCTCAGTATGGTCCGGGCAGCCGGGATAGCCTGGCGCCGGACGTATGCCTTTATACTGCTCTTTGATCAACCCCTCGTTATCAAGCTGCTCCTCCGGTGCGTAGCCCCACAACTCCTTGCGCACTTTCGCGTGCATCAGTTCGGCAAAGGCTTCAGCTAACCTATCGGCCAGCGCTTTCACCATGATGGATTTATAGTCGTCGTGCTCGGCTGCATACTTCTCCAGCAACTTCTCGATGCCAAAACCAGCCGAAACCACAAAGCCGCCGATGTAGTCCTGGACGCCGGTTTCTTTTGGCGCCAAAAAGTCAGAGAAAGCCAGGTTCGGCACGTTCGCGCCTTTTTTGCCCTGCTGCCGTAAGGTATGGAATTCCGTCAGCACGTTTTCACGTGCATCATCGGCGTATACTTCTATGGTATCATCGGCCTGCACATTGGCAGGGTAGAAGCCTACCACCGCACGCGCCTCCAGCAACTGCTTGTCCACGATCTCCTGCAGCATGGCCTGCGCGTCAGCAAATAGCTTGGTGGCCTCCGTGCCCAACTCCGGGTCGTTCAGGATTTTCGGGTACTGCCGCTTGAGTTCCCAGGCATGGAAGAACGGCGTCCAGTCGATGTATGGCACGATCTCCTGCAGCGGATAGTTGGTATATACTTTGTTGCCCAGGGAGCTTGGCTTGGTTACTTCGGTGGCTGCCCAATCTACTTTATACTTGTTGGCGCGCGCCTCTTCTATACTTGCAAAGGAACGCTCTTTGGTGCGGCCCAAATGGTCTTCGCGCAGCTTTTCATACTCTGCCTTAATCTCGGCAATATAGCTGTAGCGGTTGCTGCCCAATAGACTACTCACCACCGTTACACTCCTGGAGGCATCGTGCACGTGCACTACCGGACCACTATATTGCGGCGCGATCTTCACAGCTGTGTGCACGCGTGAGGTAGTAGCGCCACCGATCAGCAACGGAATCTTCATACCTCTGCGCTCCATTTCCTGCGCCACGTACACCATCTCGTCCAGCGACGGCGTGATCAAACCGCTCAGGCCAATGATGTCCACCTTTTGCGCTTCGGCCTCGGCCAGGATCTTGTCCAGCGGCACCATCACGCCCAGGTCGATCACCTCGTAGTTGTTGCAGGCCAGCACTACGCCCACAATGTTTTTGCCGATGTCGTGCACGTCGCCTTTCACGGTAGCCATCAATATCTTGCCTTGTGTAGAGGCCGATGAGCCTGCTTTTTCGGCTTCCATGAACGGCAACAGGTAAGCTACCGACTTCTTCATCACGCGGGCACTTTTTACCACCTGCGGCAGGAACATTTTACCGGCACCAAACAAATCACCCACCACCGACATACCGGCCATCAGCGGTCCCTCGATCACGTCCAGCGTTTTATCGGCCTTCTGGCGCGCTTCTTCGGTATCCTCTTCTATAAACTCAACAATGCCTTTCACCAGCGAGTGTTTCAGGCGTTCTTCTACCGGGGCCTCACGCCAGGCGTTATCGGCAGCGGTAGCGGTTTTACCTTTGCCTTTGATGGTTTCGGCATAGGTCACCAGCTTCTCGGTCGCGTCCGGGTGGCGGTTGAAGATCACGTCCTCGATCAGGTCGCGCAGTTCCTGCGGCACTTCCTCGTAAATGCCCAGCATACCGGCGTTCACAATGCCCATGTCCATACCGGCTTTCACGGCGTGGTAAAGGAAGACGGTGTGCATAGCCTCGCGCACCACATCGTTACCTCGGAACGAGAAGGAAAGGTTGCTCACCCCGCCGCTTACCTGTGCGTGCGGTAGGTTGGCCTTAATCCACTTTACGGCCTCAATGTATTCTACCGCATAGTTGTTATGCTCTTCGATGCCGGTGGCAATAGCCAGGATGTTCGGGTCGAAAATAATATCCTGCGGCGGGAAGCCGACTTCTTCTGCTAGGATGCGGTAAGAACGCTCACAGATCTCTTTTCTGCGCTCTAATGTATCGGCTTGACCGGTTTCATCAAACGCCATCACTACAACGGCAGCACCGTACTGGCGTACTTTGCGGGCCAGTTTCTTAAAAGCTTCTTCGCCTTCTTTAAGCGAGATGGAGTTAACGATAGACTTTCCTTGCACGCATTTCAGACCGGCCTCGATCACGCTCCACTTCGAGGAGTCGATCATGAGCGGCAGTTTGGCAATGTCCGGCTCGGAGGCGATCAGGTTGAGGAAAGTTGTCATGGCCTGCTCTGAGTCCAGCATGCCTTCGTCCATGTTCACGTCGATGATTTGGGCACCGCCCTCTACCTGCTGCTGCGCCACCGAAAGCGCCTCCTCATACTTGTTATCCACTATAAGTCGGGCAAATTTTTTGGAGCCGGTTACGTTGGTGCGTTCGCCCACATTCACGAAAAGGGTATCGGAGGTGATGGTGAGGGGCTCAAGGCCGCTGTAGCGTGGGAGGGGAGCGACTGGAGTGGGGATGTGCGGTTTATACTTCTGCACTAAGTCTGCTATGACTTTGGTGTGCACGGGCGTGGTGCCACAACAACCACCTAGTATATTCACCAGTCCCTCCTTCAGGTATTCCTCCACAATGGCACCCATCTGCTCGGCTGTTTCGTCGTAGCCGCCAAAAGCGTTGGGTAAGCCGGCATTGGGGTAGGCGCTGATGTAACTGCCGGAGATACGAGCCAGCTCCTGAATGTGTGTTTTTAGCTGACGCGCACCCAGGGCACAGTTAAAGCCTACGCTAAGTATGGGCGCATGCGAGATGGAATTCCAGAAAGCCTCTACTGTCTGACCAGACAAAGTACGGCCGCTGGCGTCGGTAATGGTACCCGATACCATGATCGGCAGTTCTTTGCCGCCGTTGTTCACAAATTCCTGAATAGCGAAAAGGGCAGCCTTACAGTTCAGGGTATCGAACACTGTTTCTACCAGCAACAGATCGGCACCGCCGTCCACCAGCCCGCGCACCTGCTCATAGTATGCCTCCACCAGCTGGTCAAAGGTAATGGCGCGGTAGCCGGGGTTGTTCACATCCGGAGACAGGGAGGCCGTGCGGTTGGTCGGGCCGATGGCGCCGGCCACAAAGCGTTTATGTGATGGTTTCTTTGCCTCCACTTCATCCGCAGCCTCCCGCGCTATCCTGGCCGACTCATAGTTCAGTTCGTACACCAGGTGCTCCAACTTATAATCGGTCATAGCGATGCTGGTCCCGCTGAAGGTGTTGGTCTCGACGATGTCGGCGCCGGCTTCTAAATACTCTTTATGGATGGCTTTGATGATATCGGGGCGCGTGATAGACAGAAGGTCGTTGTTGCCTTTCAGGTCGGAGGGGTGGTCTTTGAAGCGTTCGCCGCGGAAATCGGCTTCCGTAAGCTGGTAACGCTGGATCATGGTGCCCATCGCGCCGTCCAGCACGAGCACGCGCTCTTGCAGCAATGTATAGATCGGATGTGTTTTGGTCATGGCTGGTGTCTTTCTTCTCATAAGTCATCTACGCAGCTTATCAAGAAGGACACCTGAGGTAAGGCAGGAGCAATCTTATCTTCCCTGGCAATGCACCAGGAGGGAGTTAGCACCAAGCTTTATACATGGTTGCTAAGACGTCTTCGGGCCCTATCCCTCAGTCTTTCTTGATAAGAGTTTGCAAAGTAAAGATTTATACGCGGAAAAAAGAAATTAGTAGGCTCTAAATCGTTACTGTGGGCTCAAAAACAGAAAAGGACACAAATGTGTCCTTTTCCTTCAGGGTCTTTTTCGTTTAATCACGAATCCGATCCTTGCTTGTATATACGCAAGCCAATGCGGGATGTTGTAGCCTTTGTTAATGCGGGCAAAAAAAGAGGGGAGCCTGTTTGGCACCCCTCTTTACTGCATAGGTAAAGCTTGGATTAAGCTTCTGCCTCTACTTTAGGAACTACAGAAACGTAAGAACGGTTTTTCTTACCTTTCTTGAACTGTACGGTACCATCAACCAGTGCAAACAGGGTGTGGTCTTTGCCCATACCTACGTTTACGCTTGGGTGGTGCGCAGTACCTCTTTGTCTTACAATGATGTTACCTGCAATAATGTCCTGGCCACCGTAAATCTTAACACCCAGTCGTTTAGAATGCGATTCGCGGCCGTTATTGGAACTACCAACGCCTTTTTTGTGTGCCATGTTGTTTTACTATTTAGTTGGGTTAGTTGCCTAATCCCAAAAGGTTCTACGATTAATTTCTTCTTACTGCTTAACCAATGCTTTCGATCAGAACTTTGGTATACTGCTGGCGGTGTCCGCGAGACTTTCTATACCCTTTTCTTCTCTTCTTCTTGAAAACATGTATCTTGTCGGCCTTCGCCTCGCCCAGGATTTTACCGGTAACTTTGATACCATCCACGAAAGGAGCGCCAACAGTGATTGTACCGTTGTCATCAGTTAGAAGAACATTGGCGAACTCAACGGCGTCACCTTCATTGCCGGAAAGCTTGTTAGCGTAGATGAACTTACCGCTCTCTACTTTGGTCTGTTGACCTGCGATTTCTACAATTGCGTACATCAGCTTCAATGTATGTTTAAAGATTTAGTCCGCAAAAGTACGGCATCTATTTCATATTTGCAACGGCTTGTATAACAAATTGTTCCCCATCTATACTTTGCCTATACACACCTGTGGAAAAGTATGTGCATATCCACATAGACATTTTTACAAGCTGCTTACAAACCGCATAAACGGTTTTATGCCAGTGGCTTACATGAAGCCTAGCTTTAAATACTTTTCCACAGCAATTCAAATACTTATCTACCCGGATCTCACCGCTACACCTATAACTGTATACCTCGGGGCGGCCTCTCTACATTTTATACACCTTATTTATACAGCACATGCCTGAATTTGCAGCCAAATTGCATCTAACACTCTAATCATATACAAATTCTAATATTTAATACATACTATATATGTTAATATAAATGTGGATAACAATGTTAGTTACACTTAAAATCGGCCTAAACGAGGCAAGAGCGGCATGTGCATAAATTGAACAACTTTCGCCCCCGAAATCAAGTTCATTTCTATATATTTGAAGTCAGGATGTAACCGGAAGCCGGTTCGCATATCCATCTAAGCAATACATTAAAACGGGGTGTTTTCTAAGCCGTGTGGCTTACCCCTTCAACCAATAAAACGCTTATTTACAAGATTATGGAGCCAATACTGCAAGAGAACCCTAACCGCTTTGTACTGTTCCCGATACAGCATGACGAGGTGTGGCAGATGTATAAAAAGGCAGAAGCCAGCTTCTGGACAGCCGAGGAAATTGACCTGGGCCAGGACCTGAAAGACTGGGAGAACCTGAACGACGGCGAACGCCACTTCATCAGCCACGTATTGGCTTTCTTCGCTGCCTCTGACGGCATTGTGAACGAAAACCTGGCCGTCAACTTCATGAACGAGGTACAGATACCGGAGGCGCGCTGCTTCTATGGCTTCCAGATCATGATGGAGAATATCCATGCCGAAACCTACTCGCTGCTTATAGATACTTATGTAAAGAAGCAGTCGGAGAAAGACTTCCTGTTTAACGCCCTGGAGAACGTGCCTGCCGTGAAGCGCAAAGGCGAGTGGGCGCTGAAGTGGATCGAGAGCGAGAACTTTACCGAGCGCCTAATCGCTTTCGCGGCCGTGGAGGGTATTTTCTTCTCCGGCTCTTTCTGCTCTATTTTCTGGCTGAAGAAGCGCGGCCTGATGCCGGGCCTGACCTTCTCTAATGAGCTGATCAGCCGCGACGAAGGCCTGCACTGCGACTTTGCCTGCCTGTTGTACTCTATGCTGCAGAACAAGCTGCCGGAAGAGCGCGTGCATGCCATTATCCGCGATGCGGTAAGTATAGAGCAGGAGTTCGTAACCGATGCCCTGCCGGTGGACCTGATCGGTATGAACTCCAAACTGATGAGCCAGTACATTGAGTTTGTGGCCGACCGCCTGCTGGGCGAGCTGGGCTACAAAAAGATCTACGGCTCTGCCAATCCATTCGACTTTATGGAGATGATCTCGCTGCAGGGCAAGACCAACTTCTTTGAGAAGCGCGTAGGCGAGTACCAGAAGGCTGGTGTACTAGGGGATAAAGATAAAAAGATGTTCAGCCTGGACGAAGACTTTTAAGATTAGAGAAACCTTTGTAAGTTTAGGAGGGGAAAGAAAAGCTCCCCTTCCTAAACTTACTCTTAATACCGATTACCGGGCGGCAGTAGAAGCATCAGAGGCGACCGCAGGACCGCGACCGGAACTATAGCTGGCATCACCGCCACTTACCAGGGTACCTCTACCCTGCTATATAGTAAAAGCATTTTGCTTTACGCATAATCTATTGTACTACAACGGCTTATACTTGCACTTGCGTATGGGCTGATTGTGTATCTGTAAGTATAACCTCTGCTGCAGCGGCAGCGGCTCTTTATATACCTGTATTATTAACTAAACCACCCGAGGCCTTCCACCTCGCTAATTGTATACGCTATGTTAGTAGTTAAACGAGACGGCAGACGCGAGTCCGTCAAATTCGACAAGATTACCGCACGCATCGAGAAACTGTGCTATGGTTTGCACATGGATTATGTGTCGCCGATTGAGGTGGCCAAGAAGGTGATTGACGGCATTTACGACGGCGTGACCACCGTGGAGCTGGACAACCTGGCTGCCGAGACAGCGGCATCGCTTACCACCAAGCACCCGGACTACGCCGTGCTGGCGGCCCGTGTGGCGATCTCGAACCTGCACAAGGTAACGAGCAAATCGTTCTCCAACACCATGAAGCGCCTGTATACTTATACAGACCCGAAGACAGGGGAGAACGCCTCACTGATCGCGAAGGATGTGTATGAGATCATCCGTAAAAACGCGGCCCTGCTGGATTCCACCATCATCTACGACCGCGACTACAACTACGATTACTTCGGTTATAAGACACTGGAGCGCTCTTACCTGCTTCGCCTGGATGGCAAGATTGTGGAGCGCCCGCAGCATATGTTGATGCGTGTGGCCGTGGGTATCCATAAGGAGGACATCGAATCTGCCATTGAGACTTATAATCTCATGTCCGAGAAGTGGTTTACGCACGCCACCCCAACATTATTCAACGCCGGCACGCCTAAGCCGCAGCTCTCCTCGTGCTTCCTGCTAACCATGAGGGACGACAGCATACCGGGCATCTACGACACGCTGAAGCAGTGCGCGCAGATCTCGCAGAGCGCCGGCGGTATCGGCCTGAGCATCCACAACGTACGCGCCACAGGTTCTTACATCAAAGGCACCAACGGCACCTCCAACGGTATCATCCCGATGCTGAAGGTGTTTAACGACACGGCCCGCTATGTGGACCAGGGCGGCGGCAAGCGCAAAGGCGCGTTCGCGATTTACCTGGAGCCTTGGCATGCTGATATCTTCGACTTCCTGGAGCTGAAGAAAAACCACGGCAAGGAAGAAAACCGCGCCCGTGACCTGTTCTACGCACTCTGGACGCCAGACCTGTTTATGAAGCGCGTGGAGGAGAACGGCGACTGGAGCCTTTTCTGCCCGAACGAAGCACCTGGCCTGGGCGATTGCTGGGGCAAGGACTTTGAGCGCCTGTACGAGAAGTATGAGCGTGAGGGCCGCGCCCGCAAAACCGTGAAGGCGCAGGACCTGTGGTTCCATGTGCTGGAGTCGCAGATCGAGACAGGCACGCCGTACATGCTGTACAAGGACCACGCCAACCGCAAGTCTAACCAGCAGAACCTTGGTACCATAAAGAGCTCTAACCTGTGTACCGAGATCATGGAGTACACTAGCGAAGATGAAGTAGCTGTTTGTAACCTGGCCTCGCTGGCGCTGCCGCGCTTTGTGAAGGAAGACGACAACGGCAACAAGACCTTCGACCATCAGAAGCTGTTTGATGTAACCTACCATGCCACGGTTAACCTGAACAAGGTGATCGACATAAACTATTACCCTGTGCCAGAGGCGCAGAACTCTAACATGCGCCACCGCCCGATCGGTTTAGGAGTGCAGGGCCTGGCGGATACTTTTATTCACCTGCGCATGCCGTTCGAGAGCGAAGAGGCAAAAGGGCTGAACAAGGATATCTTCGAGACGATCTACTTTGCGGCTATGACGGCTTCTAAAGACCTTGCCAAGAAACAAGGCCCTTACGAAACGTTTAAAGGTTCTCCGCTATCAGAAGGCAAGTTCCAGTTTGATATGTGGGGTGTTACGCCGGAGAGCGGCCGTTGGGATTGGGAGAGCCTGCGCCAGGATGTAGTAAAGCACGGCGTGCGTAACTCGCTGCTGGTAGCGCCAATGCCTACGGCTTCTACGGCGCAGATCCTGGGCAACAACGAGTCGTTTGAGCCTTATACTTCTAACATCTACCTGCGCCGCGTACTGAGTGGCGAATTTATGGTGGTGAACAAGCACCTGCTGAAGGACCTGATCGCGCTGGGCATCTGGAACGACAAGATGAAGAACGACATCATCGCGGCCAACGGTTCTGTTCAGGACATCCCGGCTATTCCGCAGCACATCAAAGACCTGTACAAAACAGTATGGGAGATCAGCCAGCGTGCCGTGATCGATATGAGTGCCGACCGTGGTGCTTACATCTGCCAGAGCCAATCGCTGAACCTGCACGTGCAGAACGTGAACTTCGGTAAGCTGACCTCGATGCACTTCCACGCCTGGAAGAAAGGCCTGAAGACGGGTATGTACTACCTGCGCACCAAGTCTGCCGTAGACGCCATCAAGTTTACCGTGGAGAAACAAGCCGCCGAGACCCTTTCGCCGGTGTACAGCCAGCAAGACCAGAACCGCAGCGACATGAGTTGCTCGCTAGATAACCCAGACGCTTGCGAGGCTTGCGGATCGTAAATAAGGAATTTAGTGTCGACCCTAACTCGAACTGCAGAAAGAACAAAAGGACTAGAACAACTTAAATATATCTTAAGAATCAGGAGTAAAGTACTTATAGTGCATTACTCCTGTGAGTCCTTTTTGAACCTTCGGAACAGAGTCCCAAGAATTACGTCTATTGCTGTACATAACTTAGAGTCCGGACAAACTAAATCTTTTTCGATATACTTATCTGCTCAAATCAAAGGAGTAGATGTAAATAGATTAAGCGAGGCTGCCAGAAATCGACTTGAGAAGGATACATTGAATGAATTCTACAAGTTTGTTAGAAAGCATAAAGGCTATAAATGGGTCCACTGGAAAATGCGAAATCAAGTTTATGGTTTCGAAGCAATTAATGCTCGGTACAGAATCTTGGGAGGTAAGCCAGCAAGTATAGCTGACAATAATAAATATGATTTGCCAGCTCTTATAGAGCAACTGTATACTTCTAAGTATGAGAAGAACTCAGAAGAAGGTAAATTATTATCTTTAGCTAAACGCAACGGTATAGCAACTGCCAATGCAATTCCTGGGTATTTGGAAGCCAAGGCATATGAAGATGGAAGCCACCAGCTACTATGGATGTCAACTCAGCAAAAAGTAAAAGTTATTACTGATTTGCTTTTACTAACGTCGGAAGATAAACTGAAAGTAGCTCCTACATTTATAAGCACTCATGGAATGAGTTGGGGGCTACTAAAGAAAACTTACCCATGGTCGCTTTTTCTGCTAATATTAGGCATAATCGGAAAAGAATTCATGAGTAGTTTGATAAAATACTTATCTGACTATTTCGCAGTAGGACCGTTCATCCTAAGTGTATTAGGCTTTTAAAAACAAATAAGGGAGGACTTGAATGTTCTCCCTTATTTGTTTTACTAACTATAAAAACCCCCAGACCTCGCGGTGTCTTTACGACCCGCGAGCGTCTAACTCCACCAACTCCCGCAGCCACGAAGCAAAGCAACCGCCTTCCTACCAGACGCTCGCGGGACCTCCGGACACCGCGAGGTCTTTCTGAGCCGCGAGGTCGTTTTGGGCCGACGTTGCTGCTGTTTCGTAAAAGTATAGATGCAAAAGATGATACAGCTGGAGCCGGGGAAGTTCTACCATCTGTATACCCGCGGCAACAACAAGGAAACGCTCTTCCGGCATCCCGACAATTATCACTACTTCCTGCAGCTCTACCGGAAGTATGTAGCACCTTATGCCGATACTTTTGCCTATTGCCTGCTGCCTAACCACGTGCACTTCCTGGTGCGGGTAAAAGAGGAGAATGCTTTGAAGCTGAAGTATAAAATAGAAGATAACAAGTCGCTGGTAAGTATAAACCGGCAACTCGGCCACCTGCTCAACGCATACGCCAAGGCCATCAACCTGAAGTATAACCGGGTGGGCCGCCTGTTCCAGCACCGCTTCGGCAGAAAAGAAATTACCTCAGAAGCTTACTTTACCAGGCTTGCCTTTTATATCCACTTCAACCCGCAGCACCACGGCCTGATAGACAACTTCAGTGACTGGGACTTTTCGTCCTACCACAGTATACTTGCCAAGGGCAAAACAGCCCTGCAGCGGGACGAAGTACTGGAATGGTTTGGCGGAAGAGACGAGTACATAAGTTTCCACCATGAAAACGCCGCCGACTTCGCAAGTATAGCCTCTCTTGTAGAAGAAGACGAACTATAGTGACTACCAGACCTCGCGGGGGCCCCGAAAGGCTTCGGGACAGGCTTCTGGTCCCGCGAGCGTCTAACTCCACCAACTCCCACCCTTAGCGCGCACGGGCACTGCAGAGGGAGGAAAAAAAAAGCAGCTGATTTCTCATCAGCTGCTTTGCTTAAGTTTAATCTTACTTACTGCTCACGCGTTACCACCACAACCGCAACCCGGCGGTTAAGCTGGCGTCCTTTGGCTGTTTCGTTTGTTGCTCTAGGTGCTGTCTCACCCATTGCCTCAACTGATAAACGGCGGGCATCAATGTCACCTTTGTTCTGCAACCAGTCCTTTACAGCGTTTGCGCGTTCTGCCGAAAGTTCTTCGTTATACTCGTTACTTGCACGGGCATCCGCATGGCCGAACACGCGTATCTGGCCGTTTTGAGGCAGGTCTTTTATTTTATTAGCAATTTCCTGTAGCTTCTCTTCACCCTCTGCCCTGATTTGAGCCTTATCCGTATCAAACAGCAAACGGTCGTCCATCGCGTAAATGTTGTAATCGTTACCTGAGCGCATTTCTACTTCAGAACCTCTCAGCTCCGGGTCATCTACCACCGGAGCGTCCCAATCAATACCGGCCCAAAAGTCTTCTCCAACATCTTTTATCTCGGCGCCTTCTGCCTCTACTCGTCCACGTTCATCCTCATACATCACAGCTGTGTCAGCTGTAGCGTCAGAAAGTGAGTCATTCTCCACTGTCCCCTTTGGGTCGTTGCAGGCACTCATCGCGCCAACGCCCAGGATCATCAATATCATGTGTTTTTTCATAGCTTGTATACTTAGTTTCATACTAACTGCTACGGAGCATGACATTAACAGTTTAGAGTCAGCAGCAGAGGGAGGCAAAGTGTTCTCTGCCAGGATGCTCTCAAAAGCCTCGTGTACAGACAGGAATTATACCTGGAAGTATAGTTAATCAAAGCACGAAGCCCATACTCCCTCAACGGCTTAATAGCTGCGGCAAGGAAAGTATGAGCAACCAACTGAATTGGTGGTGGTAAAAAAATAGGGATTGCCGCTACTGCCATAGCAAGAGTGCATGCCGACGGAAGTATAGAAAGTATATTTCTAAGCAAGTATACTTCTGCAGCGGCTTTAGAGCTACACCGTACAGCGCGGAAACCAGTTCAGGTTAGCTTAGGGGAAATCTATCCGGAAGCAAAAGTTCTACAGCGGCTCCATCAGCCAGGCCATGGCCTCTTCCTCCGTTTTAAAGTCGCGGAAGGCCAAGTTTAGGTCATAGGTGTGGCCTTTTCTAACCATGACACCTACTGCTTGAAGGTTTTCTTCGAAAATAGAGGGGAGACGTGCCATACGCAACAGTGAACCTTGGGCTACGCGCGGGATGTACTCTTGTAAGCTCCACTCCAGGTCAGCCGGGCAAATTGCTCCCATTTTACGGTCATCGGCCAGCCAGCGCACCAGTGAAAACCTATTTGCCATTTCCAGGCACAGTAAATAAGCTTCTCGCAGCTCGGCACCTTGTAGCTGTCCTCGCCACTGGGCTTTTCCAAGTCTGGTCTCTCTGTTGTAGGATAAAACCAGAAAGTTATTCTTAAAGTACAGCTTCATTAGTTAAAACGCCCATCATCAAACGGGATTTTAAAAGTAAAGATAAGCGCTGTGCTGTGCAAGAAAGCCGAAGCTTTATGCATCTCATTCTACTCTCGTTATTTTAAGCCGATACTACAGTTGACCCTTCGCCACAACAGGATCTTTTAGCCAAGCCAAGGCATCGTCGGCGTTATCAAACTCTTTGATCACCATGTCGCCAAGGCTATTGGCGCGCTTGATAAGCTGCTCCACAGCCATCCTGTTAAACATATCTTCCGAAACAACCGTGGCGTGTCGGCAAATGCTACTGGCGGCCAAATGGGGCAGTACGTGCTCAGAGAACCACTCTTGGTCCGCCTGCCGAATCGCCCGCAACTTCCGGTTGTCTCCTAGCCAGCGCAGTGGCTTGTGCTCCTCTACCAGGCGAAGGCAAACTTCTACAGCCGCTCTGAAATCATCACTGCTTAAGAAACCGTTCCAGGTGGCTGTCCCCAATTGCAGCTCATCATCGTAGGTAAGTGTAACGGCGTGGCTCTGGAAATAAGTAAAAATCATACTAATAGAAAATTTGCACTAAGGTAATAAGCTACTATACGTACATCAACCGAATAGTTCTGGATATGGCTTCTGCAGGCTCGGAAAACTCCTCCGCCGCCACCTTTATTTTTGTGCTAAATCAGCCCGAAGACTCACCTTGTTTACTCCCGCCCATGACCTGAAACCTTGCTACGGCACCATTATAGTACAAAAAAGCGAAGCCCCGGCACCAGAAGTTGGCGCGGGGCTTCGTAAAGAACGAAACTATACTTTAACTGATATTTACTGCTTCACGAAGCGCAGGGTCTGCTGTTGGCTGTTTCCGGAAACCTTTACCAGGTAAACGCCGCGCTGCAGCTGCGACACTGGTATTGTAAGCTCTCTGCCTGTGCTGCTGTACTGCGCCACCTGCCGGCCCGACACATCTAGCACGGTTATCTGGGCAGCATCAAGCGCCAGTTTTACGTTCACTTCATCAGTTGCAAGGGTGGGGTATACTTTTGCCAGGTTGCCCTGAAACACCTGCTGCCCTTTGTACTGAACCGCCACGATGTTAGACATCTCTTCAGCGCCGTCAAAATCTATCTGGCGCAGGCGGTAGTAGTTTATACCTTCGGCGGGGTTCGTGTCGGTAAAGCTGTAGTTAATGCGTGTGATGCTGTTGCCATTGCCCTTCACCTCGCCAATCGCGCTGTAATTCTTGCCATCCTGGCTGCGCTCCACAACAAATTTATCGTTGTTCACTTCCTGTGCCGTAGCCCAGCTTAATTTGGCATTGCCGCTTTGCATGGCACCTCTAAAGAACATCAGCTCCACAGGCAGCGCGCCAATGGTGCGATAGCCATTGAAGTTGCCAAACCCGATTCCTTGCCTTCCTCTGTCAGCACCCAGGTTATAGTAGCTGATGTTGATTTCTTTTACTGCTTCTGTAAAAACCACCGTCACGTTACCTAACTCCAGGCTATTGTCTACATCGGCCACCCCGGTGAAGGTGCTACTTTTAGCATCAAACTGAGCATAAGCGGCATTTTTCACAAAGCTCTGGCTGGCAAGTACCACATTGCCGGCACTGTTTATCCCTGTCACCACCAGTTTATCTGTAAACTGACTCGTAGCGGTTGTTTTGTCTATATCCAGGAGCATAAACGACACGTCTGTCAGCAGTTCTCCAAATTTGATTTTAACGTTGGTACCCTCTGTAGCGGAGGCTCCCGTCTGCACAATAGAGAAGCTGTTGCCCGAACGGGGAAACTGGGTGTTGTTCACAGTGGCTGCCTCTACAGTCACGCCCGCGCCTTTGGTCATAGACCAATACATAGGCACATCGTTCAGCAGGTATGGGCTTGTGGTGCCTGGGGCTGCGACAACAAAAGGCTGCTCACCATCGGGCCTGGAGCTCCACTTAAACATGTTTGGCAAGGCCACTATCTCCAGGTCATCTATAGAGTAGCTGTAATTCTTATTCAGAGTAGTTTCGAAATAGATCTTTACGTTATCATAATTGTTCGATAGAGGGATAACTACCCTGTTTTGCACGGCTGTTCCTACCGTGATTGCGGCATCTACCGGTACCTTTTGCACAGGGTTAGACCCGATCTGGTAGCACAGATATATTGGGCTATTAAAACTCTGACTTCCACCGCCATTGGCACTGCGCGTGCCAGCCCATTTTATTCGAATATCTGCGTCCAGCTTACTAAAGTTGCCGTTAACATTTAATTTAGTTGTAACCTGAGCTTCGTTGCCTGAAAGCGAGCGGGTATAAATTGCCCCACCCGTTACGGTCCAGTTGCCACTCACTGCGGGCGTGAGGTTTGTCTGGCTAGCGTTTGTAAAATCTTCCTTTAGAAGCACCTCTTGTGCCTGCGCCGAAAGTGTGAAAAGTATAAGGGTAAGAATAAGGGTGTAAAGTTGTTTCATTACAAGTGCATTGTGTCGTTCATGCATTGTTAATGAAAAAGTATGCCAGCCTTACAAACGCGTAAATGGCCTTCTAAAAGAATATAACAAAGGCCATAGGATCTTCACGGGCGCACAAGCAAATTATTACTACACAAGCTGTTATAACGATACGGCATTAGCATTATTATACAAAGCAAAGGATAAATTATTTTAACGATTTTTAGTTTTAATTACGCCTGTTCCCAAATAAGGAATACAAATAAAATAGGCTAACTATATTTCCATATTTGGGAATAACTATGAAGCAGAGATGATATTAACACAAAGGTCGGGAGCGCATGTGGCGGGGCCAGGCCAACATTTATAGCCAGCTGTGTTCATAGAACAGAGTGCCCCGAAACAATGACATCGTGGCATTTAAAATTACTAAAACAATAGCTATTTAAGCCATTTTGTCTTACAAACCACCCCTAAACATTCCACAAAACCCCCAAACACACATGGCACCGCTTTTGCAATACACCTTGTGTAAAAACTAAGAAGGAGAAAGAGATGAAATTGATAAAGGATAAAGAGTTTTTAAAGAATATAGCACACCAAATTGATTTGCTGAACACCTTAGGTGGTGGTATCAGTGAGACTTACGTAGATATCAAGAAGTATAAAAAAGGCGCTGTAATTAACGTATGGGCTGCCGGCGTAAGCTCGGAGCTTTTTAAAGTAGTACTGCACAATAACCAGCTTACCTTGTTCTCGGTGCTGCACCACCCGGATAACCCTGAGATGGCTGCCCCGATGTTCAACAGAACTTTTATACTTCCACCGCAGGTAGACCTGAGCCGCATTGAGGCGGTGCATGAGGACGGCCAGTTACAGGTGAAGCTCCCATACTTTGAGGGCACGCAGCAACCCCGGGAAATAGAGATCAAAAAGCTATAAAGCACGAAAGGCTACCGAAACGGTAGCCTTTTTTATTTTCACGCACACCTAGCGGCTACTTCACAAATTTTGCTTTGATGATAGAAGTAAGGTAATCGTGCACTTCTACGGTCTCCTGGTCGTACTCAAACGCATTAAAGCCATCTGAATCGGTCTGCTTTACGCGGCACCCTCTCTCAACCATCAAAAAAATCAACTCGCGCAGGCGGTAGGGATGGCCGGCAATATTGAGCACACAGTTCATGTCGCTGTTCTCTACTTGCAAGAACATGTGCTGTACATAGTTCTCATCGGCCATTATGTTTTCCTGAGTTCTATCCATACTTATACTTTGGCTATACCTACATAAGTATGAAACGCCTCAAAAAGTGCCCGCCGCACGCAAACTACCGTTTCCAAAGCGCAGATTCTTTACTTTACCTATACTTTGGCATGGCTCAGTGCAACCTGCACAGCGCATGGGTTAGCGCCTGGGGAGCTCTTTTCGCCAGCCCACCACAAACAGGATGAGCCACACAGGATAAAGCGGCGAGATAACAGAGGCCAGGAAAGGATCAACAGAAAAGAACAGCACCAGCTGCAGCGCAAGACTTACTGCGGCGCCAAACAGCGCAATGCGGTAGTATTTGTTAAAGGAACCCATACCCAAAGCATACGGAGAAAGGGGAAGTGCAAGGGTAGTGTTGTGCCAGAAAGTAGTTACAAGGAGATAAAAAAACCCGTCCGGGTTACGGACGGGTGTTCATCAATCGGAAGGCCTCAGCCCTCGTTATGCCTTTTTCTATGATAATAGGCGGGTCGTCTTTTTTGGCCACAACCAGCTTAAACTTACTATCGTTATCGCGATAATAAATCAGCGTGGTAAGGTCTTCGTAGGCTACACTAAAGATCTTTCTGGTTTTACCACCCGCATAAAATTTATAATTATCCAACGTTATATTTCGTAATAGCTTCATATCCCTACAATCTCCTGGTACTTTAACGGCAGAACCCCTATTTTTTGTTTCAAAATCCTTGAAGGTGCAATTAGATTCTTTCTAAAACAACATACCTGATAAACAGCCATTTAAACCACTGAGGCAAGAATTTGACTGCTACAGCGTTTTAACATAGAAAAAAAACAGCTACGGGTTCTGCCTAATTCCAGTGCAAAGATCAGGCCAACATAGATTAAAGAATATATACCAATATAGTACCATAAAACTAAAATACCTGCGCCCACGCATATACGAGCAACAGCAGCTTCTGCTATCTTTACAGCGGCACTTTATACTTTAGCAATTTAAAACCTGAGAAACCATGAGCGACGGCAAGCGCCATTGGCTAAGTTGGCTCCCATACTTTATCGCATTTGAGCTTGTGGTGTTCTTCGGGCTGCAGTGGCTCCTGTCGGGCATGGGCTTGAGCAACCAGATGCAGCCAGAAAATACCATTGTGCCCAACTGGGTAAAGGCAGTTACGTTTATACTTCTGTACCTGCTTTGCGTGCTCGTTGCGGTAATGGTAATCAGCAACACGGTGCCGGGCAAGCACCGCCCGTACCTGATGCGCTGGGTATACCTGGCGCTGACGGGCATGGTTATAATGCTCTTTTTCCTGTTTTAGCAGAACCCGATATTTTATACATTTAGGAATGACAAAGATAAAGAACCTATTATCGCTGGCGGTTTGCCTGCTGATGGGCTACGCAACCTTCGGGCAGACCGGCATTGGCCAGGGCCGCTTCTTTTTACAAATGCAGGATGGCCGCGTCATCTATGCCAACCGGCTGCAGTATAAGTCGCCGCTCTTCAAGTCCAGCCACTTCCTGGTGAACGACTCCCTGAAGATAAACCCGAGCATGGTGAACGTGTTCCAGAATGAGGACGGCTTTTTTGCCCGCGTGGAAGCCGGCAACCGCTACGACTCCTTTGCAAAGCGCGTGACAGACGGCCCCCGCATCGACAAGTTCTACACCACCCGCACCTATTACGACGGTGGTGGCTATGGCTACTCCCCGTATGGCTACGGCTATGGCATGCCCCGCACCAGCCGCAAGCGCATTTACTTTTTCTCTAAAGACCAGGGGCCGCTTTATGTGATGAACTACGACAACTTGGAAACAGCCCTGGCTGACAATGCCTCCAGTATGGCCCTGCTGCGCCGCTACAAAAAAGACAAGCTCATTAACACCGGCGTTTCGGTGGTGGGGGCAGGTTTACTGGTAGCCGGGGCCGTTAAGTCTTTCAGTGATTCTCAGGAGGTGAACGGCACCACCCAGCTAAACGTGTCGCCGCTTATCTATGCGGGGGCTGGCATTTTGGGCGCCCAGTTGGTGGTCAACCTCTTCCAGAAGGATAAGCTTACCCAAGCCATGGAAGTATACAATTACCAACTGAAGCAATAAAGCAAAGGCCGGGGCAGTATTGCTCCGGCCTTTTTTTCAGCCTCTGCACAGGGTTCCTATGCCGCTGCGCAGGCTGTAGCCATTTATACTTTACACCACCGTATAGGCTTAATTCCCCGCCCCAACGCGTACTGCTTTATCCTTTAGCGTGATTTCCTGCCGTGTTTTTTGTAGATTTGAGCAGGTGCCCTGGTTTATCCGCCAGCTGAGCCTGTAAAAATTTCCTACCGCCGCCGTCACCAACTGCTCCCTGCTGAGACATAAGCTTTGAGCAAGGCAATTTGTGCGGCAGGCAGCCGTTAAAACACCGATTACCTTACATTTCATGCTTACACCACTCCGCGCTTCTTCCGTTTCTATACTTGTACGCACCGCCAAGGCCTTACTGGTTGTTGCCACCTTGGCTGTTTGCCTCAGCTCATGCGTTGCTTCTGCTCCCCGTTTTGGGCAAAAGGGATATACCGAAGAAGGCAAGGCTTCCTACTATGCCCGAAAGTTTCAGGGGCGCAAAATGGCCAACGGGGAGCGCTACCGCCGTGGCAAGCTAACGGCTGCCCATAAAACCCTCCCGTTCGGCACGCATGTAAAAGTAACTAACCTGAACACCAACAAAACAGTGAAGGTCGAGATTACGGACCGTGGCCCTTTTGTACGCGGCAGGATCGTGGATTTGTCGGAGGCGGCAGCCCGCCGTGTGGGCATGATAAAGTCAGGAGTTGCCCCTGTGCGCCTGAAGGTAGTAAAACCTGGACAAGGCAAATAGGCGCCTGTGGCTGCATAAACCAAATGCTCACACAACCAACAAGATACATACGCCACCTGTTATAGACTTTTAACTAAAACATCCTAGCATATTCTTGATATTTGCCTGATTTATACTTAGATTTGTGCATGGTTAAGGCTTGGTTAAAAAATAATGCTTTTGTGCCTGTAGCAGCTGTGCTGCTGCTTAGCGTTTTTGCCGCGCCTCTGCCTCAGGCTTATGCCGAGAACAGCAATGGCACTCTTGCCAAGTCAAGCACTGCTGCCACTACCCAACAGGTAGCGCAAGCGCAGCCCGCGCAGAAAGGCGATCAAGCAAAGCCTCAGGCTACCGCTACCAAACCAGATCAAAAGTCTGTGTTGGATGCCGAAGTGCTGGAAAGCCCGCTTGAATATCTCCGCAACGCTTTTACCTCAGAAGAAGAGGAGACAGACACTTCCTCAGGCTCCGGCATGGTAATGCATACTTTAAAAGCGCTTGTGGCAACGCTGCTGTCCACAGTAATGTAATTCCTTTCTTTTCCTGCTTTTTCTCTAAAGGCTTGGCCTTCTTCGCCTGGTTTATACCTGACTTGCCACGTTCTTACTTCTTTGTTGCCTATGCAAAGGCACTGTGAAGACGAGAGCCTTCTATCCTCCTCCCGCAGCAGGTGAAGCCAGAAATTTATTTTATCTCTTTAAACCCCGGCTTAAAGTTACAGTCTAACAATCGAGTTGATTACTACAGCAGTAAAGAGCTGTCTTATAAAGGTGAGTTTGGCCGGAGTGTATACTTCGGCCTTTTCTTTTTCCGGGGCTGTGGTTTAGATGAAGTCGCTTACCAGCGCCAGCACAAGGCCAAGCAAGGTAGCCACCAGCTTTGTGCGATTAAAGTGGTGGTCGGGGCTGGTTTCGAAAAGGATGGTTGTAGAGATATGCAGGAAGTTACCCGCTACCAGGCCCGTCAGCGCCGTGAAAACCATCCCGCCCGCGGCTTCTTCATGCAGCAGCGTATTGCTTACCAATATACCCAGCGGCGAGCCTAGCGCAAATACAAGCAACCACAGAAAAGCTTTCCGGAAATTCTCCAGCCGCGACAGCAGCACCGACATAAGCGCAAACGCTGCCGGCACGTGGTGTAAGGCGATGCCCAGCAGCACCACGTAAAAATTGCCGGCGGCATGCTCATGCCCGTGGCTGTGCCCGCGCTCCACCAGTATACTGCCCTCCAAAAAGGCATGCACAAACAGCGAGCCCAGCAGCAGAAAAGGAATGGAGTCGGTGCGGCCGTGGTGATGGTGCATGTGCCCGTGCTCCACGCCATGCGAGAACAGCTCCAGCACCAGTTGCAGAAAAAAGCCTGCCAGCACCCAATAGCCAACCCTATAAGCGTTAACGCTACTGTTTAGCAGCGCATCGGGCAGCAGGTGCACGATCGTGATGGAGAACAGGTATGCGCCACTGAAGGCAAGCGCAATTTTCAGCCACTTAGTTTTATTTGGCGGAAACACCTTTACCAAAAAGCCGGAGAGCACTACCGTCAGGAAAAGTACAAGTATAGCTACGATCATTCCGGGCTGTTATTTTTTTAGCACAAAAACCATTCTATCGCTGGAGGCCGGTTCGTATGGGTTGAGTTTATAGTCGCCGAATATGTCTATCAGGCGCAGTTTTGCCATTCCGAAGTAATCCATAAAATCATCCCGCCGCAACGCACGCACCCGCTCCTCAAAGCAGTAGTCGCGGCCTTTGTCGCGGAACCCGATGCGCTTTATGATAAAGCCTTTCTCTACGCCGCGGGTAATCTTAAAGTTTATCCCCTGCACCTCTTTCTCCTCCTTCGCCACCAGGTTGCTTATCACCTTATCTGTGTTCATAAAATCAATTACCAGCTTGCCGCCGTGCCTCAGGCTTTGGGCGGTGGCACACAGGGCAACGGCATTCTCAGTTTCGCTCTCGAAATAGCCAAAGCTGGTGAACAGGTTCAGGATGAAATCGAAGGCTTCAGGCTGGAACTCCTCCCGCATGTCATGGCGCACAAAATGCAGGCGCTCGTTCTCAAACTGGCGGGCATGCTGTATGCTTTTCTCCGAAAGGTCTATGCCGGTAACATCGTAGCCTTGCTGGTTCAGGTACAAGGCATGGCGCCCCTTGCCGCAGGCCAAATCCAGGATCTTGGCGTCTGGCTTGGGGTGCAGGTACACTAAAAGCCGATCCATAAAGCGCTGTGCCTCCTGCACGTCGCGGTTCTGGTAAAGGATGTGGTAGTATGGCGAATTAAACCAGGTACTAAACCACGCTGCTGCATCCTGTTGGTCTGCCATGCGCATTGCTAAAAGCAATTAAGTTGCAAATATACAAAAGCCTGATAAGCGAAATTGAGCCAGATCGCCACAGGGCAAAAAAAAAGCCTGCCGCAGCTGTTGCACCAGCAGCGGCAGGCATCGGCAATAAGCGTCGGCTATCGGTTAACGGCGCCGGCTTCTGTGTTTGTCTCGGCTTCCTCGTTTGTGCTGTCTCCCTTCTGCAGCGAGTGAGCGCCCGGATCATGGTTAGGCAGAACCTCTCCGTGCTCCACATGCTCCTGCACATTGCCTGAGGCAGTTTCCTCTAAGGTGCCGGCATCTGATACATTAAAAGTTTTGCGCTGGCCTGGCTCTACAGTCTCTGTAGACACTTTCTCACCTGGTCTCAGGTCTGATGGGGTACCGCAGGACACCATAAACATTCCGCAGGTTGCGGCAAATACTGCTATTACGTTCTTATTCATTATTATACGTTTTTATACTTCTCTATTATCTGCCTCGCCATTCAAAGCAGCAGGGCGTTGTATAAATAAAATTTACGGGCTGAGTGCCGCAATAGGTTTAGGCTAAGCTATGCCAACAGGTTTTTGCGGCGCAGGTAGCTCTCCATCAGCTTCAGGTCGTTGGGGCTGTTAAAGATGCGGAACGGCATGTGGATAAACACCGGTACCTGAAAGGTACGGGCCACCCAGCCTTTCCAGCCGCTTGGCAGCTGCGCGTCGTTTGGCGGCTGCAGCCACAGCATATAGCCGCTGTCTTTCTTCTGGGCACGTTCGATCATATCCCAGGTCAGGGTCATGCCCTCGCGCTCGTTGCGCTTCAGCAGGATCTGGCGCGGGTCAATTTCGTAGGTCAGTTTCTCAAACAGCGGGCTTCCCTGCTCCACCTGCGTCACGCTCATCACCTGCGCCGAGCGCAGCAGCACAAACAGCAAAGTAACGATGATGGCGCCGGCCACCCACCACCACGAGAAGCTGAACACCGCCGGCAGCAGGAAGAGCACCAGCGGAATAAGCGCCTGCCACCAGCTTTTGCTCCACACTTGGCCCAGGGCCATGCGGGTATAATCGTTTTTGTCTAACTGGTACTTCTTAGTACGGATTGCCAGCGGGTTTGTGCCCTGCGCCATCCGGCGACCTCTTTGGTTTGGTTGGTGCATAAATGTTATAGTATAAAATCTCTGTCTTCTTCTTTTCCAGCCCCTCCGGCCAAGCCTGCAGAGCAAAAATCAAGTATAAGGCCCCGCAAAACAGCGGGCGCGGTATCGTTAAAAAGCCTTCAGGCTCAAATCTATACTTCTGTTGGAGTGCGTTAGCGCCCCCACCGAAATAAAGTCTACGCCGCACTCGGCCACGGCACGTATGGTTTCCTCGGTTATGCCGCCAGAAGCCTCCACTTCATACTTGCCTCCGATCATGGCCACGGCCTCGCGCATGGTGTCGGTGCTCATGTTATCCAGCATAATGCGGTGGATGCCGCCTGTTTCCAGCGCCTCCTGCACTTCCTGCAGGTTTCGTGTCTCCACCTCAATCCTCAGGTCCTTGCCTTTCTCCTGCAGGTACTTTTGCGTAGCAGTGATGGCCTCTCGCACGCCGCCGGCATAGTCCACGTGGTTGTCCTTCAGCATGATCATGTCGTACAGGCCGAAGCGGTGGTTCTGTCCGCCGCCAATCAGCACGGCCCACTTCTCCATGATGCGAAAGTTAGGAGTGGTTTTGCGAGTGTCCAGCAGCTTGGCGCCGGTGCCGGCAATCAGGCTCGCCATATAGTTTGTATACGTGGCAATGCCGCTCATGCGCTGCATGCAGTTCAACACCAGGCGCTCGGCGGTAAGTATACTTTGGGCTTTGCCTCTTACGGTAAAGGCCACATCGCCATACTTCATCCGGTCGCCGTCGTGCATCAGCACATCCAGCTGCAGGTTAGGGTCCACGGCCTTAAAAATATAGCCGGCCAGCTCTACACCCGCCAGCACGCCATCGCCTTTCACCAGCAGCCGCGCCTGGTTCTGCGCGTCGGCCGGGATGGCCGCCAGCGAGGAGTGGTCTCCGTCGCCCACGTCCTCGGCCAGCGCCGCCGCAATGAACGCGTTTATACTTTTTTCGGTCAGGTATGTCGGTTTCACGGTGCAAAAATAAAAAAAGGCTCGGTATAAACTCCGAGCCTTTGTAAAAATCTCATTAGTATCGTCTTAATCTTTGATAAAGTTCATCGAATGGATGAGGTATTTGCCTCCTGAGGACTTCATCCGGATCAGCACGGTGTAGGAGCCGCCCTTAGAAGTATACGTGCCGATGGCGTACAGCTGGCCTTTGTCGGAAGTACCGTTATGGTTCACGCTAAAGTCGGTAGGTGCGTTTTTGGAGAAGAAGTTCTTCATCACGAACTCTGCCTGCGTGCTGCTGTAGCTGGTAGCTTCAGAGCCATCCAAGGTGATCTCTACCATGCTGCCAAAGTTTTTTGACAGTTCCTTGGCTGAGCCTGTTTTCATGGCCTGCTTCACATTGTTCATCGCGTCGCCTTGCGCAACTGCCTGTCCTGCCGTCATCAAAACGGCTACTAACATTATCGTGAAAGCAAGTGCAAGGTGTTTAAAGTTTTTCATAAGTGCTGTTTGTAATACTTGCCCTTCCAAGAGCCAAAACTATGCCAAGTGCCCCTGCAAAGTTTGATGTCTCTAATATAACACGAATATCCTGATAAAGAAAAAACTCGGGGCCTCCTGCACGTATACTTTTACTAACCGCCGCTGCACATGCCGCGGCAAGTATAAGAAGACCAAAGCAAATCAGCCGGAAGCTTCAAAGATAATAGCTATATTTGCACCATGAACAAGAAGGTACTTTTAGTGATTTTGGACGGATGGGGCCTCGGCACCAACCCGGACGTTTCGGCTATTTCTAAAGCCAACACGCCTTACGTCGACTCTATCTTTGAGAAATACCCTACCACCACCTTACAAGCCTCCGGCGAGGCAGTTGGCTTGCCGGAAGGGCAGATGGGCAACTCGGAAGTGGGGCACATGAACATTGGCGCAGGCCGCGTGGTGTACCAGGACCTGGTGCGCATCAACAAAGCCATTGCCGAGCGCAAACTGGCCACTATGCCAGCCCTGGCCAATGCCTATGCTTATGCCAGAGAAAACAAGAAAGCGGTGCACCTCATCGGCCTGGTGTCGGATGGCGGCGTGCACTCGCACATAGATCACCTGAAGGCCCTGTGCACTGTGGCCCACGACCAGGAGCTGCACAATGTATACATCCATGCCTTTACTGATGGCCGCGACACCGACCCGAAGGGTGGCGTAAAGTATATAAATGAGCTGGAAGAGCACCTGGAGCATACCACCGGCACCATTGCCTCGATCGTGGGCCGCTACTACGCCATGGACCGCGACAACCGCTGGGAGCGCGTAAAACTGGCTTACGACCTGATGGTAAAAGGGGAGGGGCAGCCTTCACAAAACCTGATCAAGTCGATGCTGGACTCTTACAACGCCGGCGTGACGGATGAGTTCATCAAGCCGATCGTGAAGGTGAACGACCGCCAGGAGCCGGTTGCCACCATTAAGGATGGCGACGTGGTGATCTGCTTTAACTTCCGCACCGACCGCGGCCGCGAAATTACCCAAGCCCTAACGCAGCGTGACTTCCCGGAGCAGGGCATGCACAAGCTGAACCTGCGCTACGTGATGATGACCAACTACGACGAGAGCTTCCTGAACACCGAGGCGATCTTTGAGAAGGACAACCTGAACAACACGCTGGGCGAGGTGCTGGCCAACGCCGGCAAAAAGCAGATCCGCATTGCCGAAACGGAGAAATACCCGCACGTCACTTTCTTCTTCTCAGGCGGCCGCGAAACGCAGTTTGAGGGTGAGAGCCGCATTATGTGCCCATCGCCAAAGGTAGCCACCTACGACCTGAAGCCAGAGATGAGCGCCTACGACATACGCGACGCCATTGTGCCGGAGTTGGAGAAGAAGAGCGCTGATTTTATCTGCCTGAACTTTGCAAACCCCGACATGGTAGGCCACACCGGCGTGTTTGAGGCCGCCGTAAAGGCCTGTGAAGTAGTAGACGAATGTGCTGCCAAAGTCATCAACACCGCCCTGGAAAACGGTTATGACACCATCGTGATAGCTGACCACGGCAACGCCGACATGATGATAAACGAGGACGGCACGCCAAACACGGCGCATACTACCAACCTGGTACCGTGCGTGCTGGTAAGCAACGACTTTAAAGGTGAGCTGCACCCGGGCAAGCTCGGCGACATCGCCCCAACTATACTGGAGCTGATGCAGCTGCAAAAGCCGGAGGAGATGACCGGCGAATCCTTGATCAACCATTAAAACCATACCTGTGGCCAAGTATAAACCTCTCTTATGGATAGGCCTTTTGCTGGCCACTGTTGCCTGTGAGCGCCCGGTTCCGCCTGCTGCCCAAGAGGCAGGGCCGGGCACTTTTAACCTGTCTAGCTACCTGCAGGAGCAGCGGCTAAGGCTGGAGAAAGAACAGCCCATGGTGCTGAAGTCTGTCGCCACGCAGGACCACGAGCCGGAGGTAGTGGAAACACCCGACATTGACTGGGAAGACGAGCTGACTGTGTTTGAGCAGGCAGACCTAAGTCGCCCGTCGCTGCAGGAGTATTACACCCGCCAGGAGCAGGTGCTGGAGGATGGCTCCAAGGCCATAGAATTTACGAAACTGGAGGATGCCGAACCGCAGGTGCAGTACCTCCGCCTCGTTATAACACCCAAAGGAAAGCTAAAGCAGCTAAACGCCCGCCTGCAGGACAAGAACATCATCTTTTTCTCACGGCGCGCCATTGAGCTCAGCACCAATCCCCAAACCGGCAACATTTCGGACTATCGGGTGGAGGGCGTGCAGAAAATGATCTTCGGGGACTCGCTGCGCTACGAGGTGCAGGCAAGGCTATAGCTATCCCTTAAAAGCTACTTATCGGGGTAGGAACTTTTCCTTTTTTCCTTAACTTGCATGGTTACAGGCGCTCTGCCTGCCCCTAAACCGTTTCGAAGCCCATACCTTTACCACATGCGCACGTTTGCCCTGCTGGCTCTTTTTTGCCTGGGTTTTGTCTTTAGCAGCTCTGCCCAACAGATGGCGGGCAACAGAGGCTGTGCCACCGCTGCCTATGTCAGCGCTCAGAAAGCCGCACACCCATACTTAGAGCAGGAGCAGCAACAGGTGCAGCAGGCGGTGCAGGATAAACTACAGCAGCAGCGAAAGTGGCAGAATATGCGCGCCCTTAACACCGTCACGATTCCGGTAGTGTTTCATGTGGTGTATGGAAGCGAGGAAGAGAACATCTCAGACGAGCAGATCCTGTCGCAGCTGGAGGTGCTGAACGCCGACTTCAGAAGGCACAACGCGGATGCCGTGAACACGCCCTCCTACTTTGCGCCCTATGCCGCGGATACCCGCATCGAGTTCTGTCTGGCTGCTCTGTCCCCAAACGGAGACCCCACCACCGGCATCACCCGCACACAAACCTCTCAGGCAGCATTTAGCTTTGCCTCCGACTATATTAAAAAATCGCCCCAGGGCGGCAAGGATGCTTGGGACACGAGCCGTTACCTCAATATCTGGATAGGAGACATCAAAGACGATGTGCTGGGCTATGCCACCATGCCCGGCACCACATTGCCGCAACTGGATGGGGTGGTGCTGCATTACACGGCCGTGGGCGCCGCGCCCGCCAACCAGTTTAACACAGCCTACAACCTGGGCCGCACGGCCACACACGAAGTAGGCCACTGGCTGGGCCTGGATCATATCTGGGGCGGTGAGGACGCCAGCTGCTCCGACTCCGACGGCATCAGCGATACGCCTAACCAGGAAACCTATACCACCGACTGCACCGGCGGCATCCAAATCTCCTGCGACAACGGCCCCTACGGCAACATGTACCAGAACTACATGGACTACAGCAACGATGCCTGCATGAACCTGTTTACCCATGGGCAGGCCGCTTACATGAACGCCGTGATCAGCACCAGCCGCAACCGCCTGCTCAGCTCTCTGGCCTGCTCTGCCTCCATCCGCTCCGACTTTGGCCTGGCACAGGAAGGCGACACCTTAACTGTAGCCGGGAAAAGTGTGCAGTTTGCCGCTGCCCCTGAGGGTGTGCGGGCAACTGCGTGGCATTGGGAGTTTGAAGGGGGCGTGCCGGGCACATCCACTCAAGAGAACCCGGAGGTTACTTACCCTCGCCCCGGAAAGTATAGCGTAAAACTAACCGTAAGCAACGGCAGCACCAGCGACACGGAGGTGAAGGAAGACTTTGTGCACGTAACGGTAAGCGACCTGACGGTGTACCCGGTTCCTGCTTCTGATTATTTATACATTGAGCAGCCTGCGCGCATACTTGTGCGGCACGTAGAGCTACTGAACAGTGTGGGCAAAACCGTACTCACCGCCGAAGTCCGCAACCGAACGCTGCAGCTGGACGTGCACCGCCTGCCGCCGGGTATATACTTCCTCCGCCTGGTCAGCACCAACGGCACCGAGATTAGAAGGGTAAGCATCGTGCGGTAAGCATGGTTATTCGTTGTGTGATGTTCGATGCAGGGGAGAGAATTTAGAAGTATGGGTTTACAACTTCTCCCATTCACCCAGCCACACATTCACTCAGTCAGAATCAGACCTTTACCCATGCTGGCCCTCGCCATGCAGCGTGACGACCACGGTGCGCTTGGAGGCGTTGTCGCGGTGCTCGCAGAGGTAAATGCCTTGCCAGGTGCCCAGGTTAAACTCCCCCTCCCGGACAGGCACAGTGACAGAAGCGCCAAGTATGGATACTTTCAGGTGCGCGGGCATATCATCGGAGCCTTCCAAGGTATGGCGGTAGTAGGGCTGGTTTTCGGGCACCATGTGGTTGAAGTGGCTCTCGAAGTCCAGCCGCACGGTCGGGTCTGCGTTCTCGTTTATCGTTAAGCTGGCCGAGGTGTGTTTGATAAAGATGTGCGCCAGCCCCACATACATCTCCTCCAGCTCCGGCAGCTGCGCCTCCAGCAAATCTGTTATCAAATGAAAGCCGCGCTTAACGGCCGGTAGCCTTATCTCTTTCTGAAACCACATAGCTTTACAATGAGTGAATGAATGGTTTGATCGCATGGGAAGCAGGAAACCTAAATCCTACTTTTAATAATTAGCAATCTAACAATCAACAATTAAACTCCTCAAAATTAATCTATCGTACGTTCATACGCGCCTGCGTCGGGTTGGGTGCTGCTGCGGGGGCTGCCTTTGATATCCTGAAGTATGGCTGGCAGTACTTTGGCCGCGCCGCTGGCGGGGGAGAGGGTGTCGAGGCTGAAATCATACTTGGCGGGTGCCTTAAACTTTGGCTCGGCGTTCAGGATGTTGCCCTGGCCCTCAAATAAAGTTTTATGCCGCTCAGTGCGCAGCAGGTTGTTGCTGACCTCGGTGGCGGCACTGGCTGGCTCTACCAGCACCTCATCCGTCGTATAGCCATCCGAATACACAATAGAGTTGACCAGCCGCAGCGAAGTGGGTTGGTTCTCGATTTCCGTTTCTGGTATAAAGCCGGTTACTGCCAGCAACGGCGCGGCACGTTCCAGCGGGTTTTGATAACTCACAATAGTAGAGTACAGCAACTCATACTTGCCTCCGCCAGAGCCTTGGAAACCATGGTTGCCACAATTGTAGATAAGCGTGTTCACCAGCTGCACTTCCGAAGTAAAAGCCACTACACCGCCCAACATGGCATGCGCCACTATACTTCCTTCTATCAGCGTGCCCGCCTTGCCCGGGTTGCCGATGCGCACGCCATAGACCGTGTTCTTTATATCCGCATACTTTATGCTGTTGCCCCCGCTGGTTGCCAAAATCCGGATGCCTTCCCATTGGCCTGGCGCCGTGCGGTACTCTTCTTCGCGGCGGTAGCCATTGAAGCTCACCCGCTCCTGCGGTGTGCCCTCCACCTGCAGCTGCCCCGCCACCAGCAGCACCGATTTGTTGTAGCCATAGATGCGGGCGCCTTTTTCAATACTTAGCACTTCATTCTCGCGCACCAGCACCGAATCCAGCAGCACGTGGGGCTTATCGGCGGGCCAGGTGGTGGTGCCCGTGCTGCCTTTACGGTGGAAGTAGGCATTTTGCCCATAGGCCACCAGCTTCACGTTCTGCTGCTGCCCGTTGGTGGTAAAAAGGATGGAATCGGCTGCCAGGAAAGGCTGGTTTTGGTCGGTAGGATTGATATTGGCCTTCACGAGCACGTACAGGCTATCTCCGCCGCGCAGTTCCAGATTGTTCGCCAGCGGCGCCTGCACCCCATCTATGGTCAGCTGGTAAGGAGAACTGCCCGCCCCAGCCAAGGTAACCTCGCTGATGCGCACGGCCTTCTCGTTGCGGTTGTATACTTTCAGGCGCTTGGTTACGCTGCCCCGGCTCACAAAAACGGTGTCAAACAGTACGGTGTCTGCCGAAAAAGCCAGCACCGCGTTCGGATCCGTGGTGATCATCTCCTCCTTCGGTTCACAGCCGAACACCGACAGTAGCAGCAAGAGGGGCAGTATGGCGAGCAGGTATCTCACTTTTAGTTATTCGTTATTGGTTGTTGGGAGTATAAATACGATGATAAAGTATAGCTATACTTAGCTGAACAGCAATTTAGCCATTCAACAATATAGCAATTAAAAAGAAAAAGGATGCAGCGCCGCTATACTTGCTTCACTGCATCCTTTGCTTTATACTTTAGCTAACAGCTTACTCTGCTGCGGCGCCTTCTTTCAAACGCTCGGCGTTCTCGGCAATACGCAGTTGCTCTACAAAGTCGTCGATGCCGCCATCCATTACGGCTGGCAGGTTGTACACGGTGTAGCCGATACGGTGGTCGGTTACGCGGCCCTGCGGATAGTTGTAGGTACGGATCTTGTCGGAGCGGTCGCCGCCGCCTACCATGCTCTTGCGCTGGGCGCCCTCTGCCTCGTTCTTCTTGGCCAGCTCCACCTCAAAAATACGCGAGCGAAGCACCGCCAGCGCCTTATCGTAGTTCTTGAGCTGCGATTTCTGGTCCTGGCACTGGGCCACGATACCGGTTGGGAGGTGCGTCAGGCGCACGGCAGAGTAAGTCGTGTTTACCGACTGGCCACCCGGGCCTGACGAACAGAAGAGGTCCTTACGGATGTCGTTCATATCGATCTCCACGTCAAACTCCTCGGCCTCCGGCAGCACCACCACTGAGGCTACGGAAGTATGGATACGGCCCTGCGTTTCAGTGGCCGGCACGCGCTGCACGCGGTGCACACCCGACTCGAACTTCAGCTTGCCGTATACGTCCTCGCCCGATACGCCCACAATAATTTCTTTATAACCACCCGATGTACCTTCGGTGGCATCCATCAGCTCCATTTTCCAGCCCTGCTTCTCGGCGAAGCGGCTGTACATGCGGTACAGGTCGCCGGCAAAGATAGAGGCCTCGTCGCCACCCGCTCCGGCACGAATCTCCATGATGATGTCCTTGCTGTCGTTCGGGTCTTTCGGGATCAGCAGCTCCTTCAGGGTGTCTTCCATCTCGTCGCGCTGCGGAATCAGCTCGTCCAGCTCTTCCTTGGCCATCTCCCGGAAATCCTCGTCCTTCTCCGTGGCAATCACCTGCTTGGCGTTGTCGATGTTGCTCAGGATGTTCAGGTATTTTTTATATTCGGTTACGATCTTGTCCAGATCCTTATACTCTTTGTTCAGCGCCTTGAACTTCTTCATGTCGCTGGCCACATCCGGCTGGATAAGCAACTGGCTTACCTCCTCAAAACGCTCATTTATGGCTTCTAACTTATCTAACATCGTGCTTCTCTGGTTTTAGGCTGCAAAGATACAAAATTGGCTCCTAGATTCTGCCATCCATTTTTGCCGCATAAGTATAAATCTGCCGCCTTAATCTGTTCTATGCTATAACTTTAAAGCCACAGGTATAGTTTCAGAGGCCATGCGGATAAGTAGAAGCTGTGATTATAGCCAGCATCTATAAACGGATAAATTAAATCTATCGAAGCTATTGCCATACTTTCGGCTGAAACATTTACTTTTGACAGTAGTTTAATAGGGATAGAATCTGATCAAGTAAATCACAAAAAGAAGAAATATGGCTGTTATAGTAGCAACTGATAACGATTTTAAAGATGTATTAAACTCGAACCAGAAAGTGGTGGTGAAATACTTTGCCGACTGGTGTGGCAGCTGCCGCCTGTTTGCGCCAAAGTTCAAACGCATGTCTGACGACGAGGCTTTTGCGAACGTGGCTTTTGTGGATGTGAACGCCGAGACAAGCCCGGAGGCGCGCAAGCTGGCCAATGTTAACAACCTGCCTACCTTCGCCATCTTCAAGAACGGCCAATTCGTAGACTCTGTGGCCGCCAGCAAGGAAGACGCCGTTCGTGAACTGATCCATAAACTAGACGCCTAAGTATAAACATGAAGATACCTGCAATAAAGAACCTGGTAGAAAACCACAAACTGGACGAGCTGATGGCCGCAGAGGCCGCCATTGTAGACGAGCAACAGCCTGCCATTGAGGTAGGGGGCGACGACGAAGGCGAGCAACTGACGCATGTGCTGGCCGCCATCTGGATACTGAACGAGATGGAGGATAACGGCACCGACTTTAAAACGGCCCTGCGCCAGTACACGCAGAAAGTGCGCGTGTCCATCAGCTAACACCTGAGCAACATACTATAAAAAGCGGCGGCCAAAGCTTATACTTTGGCCGCCGCTTTTTATGCTTTCTATACTTTTGTTAGATATTGTTTTTAGCGAAGTATTCTTCTGCCAACTTGGCGCCTTTATCGGTGCAGAGGCCGCGCACGTAGTATAAATACACGCTGCGGAAGACCTCACCCAGGTTGTAGCGCTCCGGCGGAAAGATGTTTGGGTTAATGACCATGTTGAACTGCTCGATGATAATTTTGGCCACCAACTGCAGGTTAATGTCTTTGCGGAAGTAGCCTTGCACTACCCCCTCGTTCACGATCCTAAGGTCGAGGTCGTGGTTGTAGCTTTCCAGGTGTTGCAGCACCATTTCCCATACCTGCGGGTAGTGCAGCTGCAGGTCTATGATAAAGGCCGGGTTGACCATTTTCAGGTCCTGGATGCCGTGCTGAAGCAGCAGGATGATTTTCTCTACAGGGTTTTTGGCGTAGCGGATGCGCTCATCGTCGCGGGCCTCCTGCAGGCTGAGATCGTGCAGCACCACCTTTTGCACCATGTCCGCTCTGTTGGCAAACAGCTGCCTGTACTCACCCTCCGAGATTCTTAGCTGCTGCATCAACTCCTCTTCCGAATTCCGCTCTATCCCCTCGCTCCTGAAAACCTCGTGAAGCCGCTCTAAAATTGTCTCTGGTATCATCATGTCTTTTCTGAACTGCGCTCCGTATGTGGTGCGTCGCAGTTTGCATAATTGTAAAATTACACTTTTACAACCAATACTAAAAGCTATTTCTCGGTTTCGGGAAACCCTACCCGCTTGTGCTGTAGCAGGCTACAGTAGTATAAAAATGCTCAGGAAGAACAGTAGTTGCACCAGGTACACGTAAGGGGCGAGGCGGTTTGTTTTATAGATAGGTGCCCACTGGTAGTATGCCTGCAGCGCTAGCGCCACCACAAACCAACCGATGTAGTTGCTCAGCGGCACATGCCCTCCCTGCCAGTCCCAGAAGTCGAACGCCATGGCCACGGGCTCAATAAAATAATCAAGCACCAGCATCAGCATGGTACCAAGTATGGCTTTGCCCCACCACGGCAGGCGGGTGTAGTTGCTAATCTGGCCGGTGGTATAGACCAGCATCAGCCAGTTCAGGCCAATGAGCAGCGGCACGTCCCATAGTTTGGTGCCCAGCGCCGCGCCATAAGTATAGTTTCCGAACAGCAGCCCCGTGTGCACCCCCACCACCTCCGAGAAAAAGCCTACGGCAAACACCACTGCGGCAAAAAGTATGAAAGCGGCATCCCAGCGGCGCAGAAAGGCGAAGAGCAGCGTGTTGGTGAGCAGCAGGTTCATGGGCGTGAGCTCCTGAAAGTACGCCGGCCTACCGCTGAACATCAGCCCCCAGAACCCAACGGCATGAAAGATAAAGAGTATAGCCATGGCCAGCGGCAGCGCATACTTTTTATACTTTGTAGCAACGGGTGCTAGGGTGGGCGCAGTAGGGGTGTCAGGCATGGCGTTGATGAGGTTTAGCGGGTGAAGGGGCAGGGGCTAGCTCGCCCACGATTTTAGCGGAGAGCAGGCACAGCGGAATGCCGCCGCCGGGGTGCACGCTGCCGCCGCAGAAGTATAAGCCTTTGAGTTTGGAGCTGAAGTTGGGGTGACGCAGAAACGCGGCCATGCGGTTGTTCGAGCTGCTGCCGTACAAGGCCCCGCCAAACGACGAGGTACGGCTCTCGATCAGCAGCGGGTCCAGCAGCTGCTCCTCTTCTATCAGCGCCTCCACATCGGTCTTTAGCATCCTGCTCAGCTTCTGCAGCACCGCCTGCCGGGTATCCACTGTTAGCTGCGCCCAGTCCTGCCCCTGGTTGTGCGGCACGTTCACCATCACAAACCAGTTCTCGCCGCCTTCGGGCGCGTCCTGCGGGTCTGCCTTGGAGGTAATGTTGATGTATACCGTCGGGTCCGGGCTCACGGTTTTGTACTTGAAGATGTGCTCAAACTCGGCTTTATAGTCCTGGCTGAAGAAGATGTTGTGCACGTGCAGTCGCTCAAATTCCTTTTTGATGCCCCAGTAGAAGATGAGCGCGGAGCTGGAGCGCGGCTGCCGCAGCGTTTTCTCCGGCGCAGGCTGGTCGGGCAGGAGCCGGCGGTACGTGGGCACCACATCCATGTTGCTCACTACCACATCGGCTTTATACTTGCCGCTGTCGGTTTCCACGCCTACAGCTTTATCTTTTTCAGTGATGATGCGCTCCACCCGCTCATTATACTTAAACTCCACGCCAAGCTCCTCGGCCAGCTTTACCAGGCTGGCCGCTATACTATAAATGCCGCCCTCCGGGTAAAAAGCGCCGATGTTGTGCTCCAGGTGCGGGATGATGTTGAGCGTGCCGGGTGCCTGGTACGGGTCGGAGCCGTTGTAAGTGGCAAACCTGTCGAGCAGCTGCACAAAGCGCGGGTCGGAGAACTCATTGGCGTTAGCCTGGTGCATGGTGGTGGTTAGGCCGAGGTCGGAGAGGCAGCCCAGCGCTTTCAGCACGTCGGGGCTCAGGTAAGTATCCAGCCGGTGCAGCGACTTCTGCAGGAACGTATCAGCCGTGCCTTTGTAGAGACGGGCGCTTTTCTGCAGCGCCTCCTGCACAGCCTGCTTCGGCACGCCCAGCTGCTGCTCCGCTTCTTCGGCAAATTTCCCGGTATCGGCCCACGCCTTTACCTGGCTGCCATCGGGCCAGAAATAGTGGGTAATCGGGTCGAGGCGGGAGTAGCGGAAGTAGTCGGAGGGGGTGCGGCCAGCCAGCGTGAACAGCTCATCCACCAGGTGCGGCAGCGTGAACAGGGAGGGTCCGGCATCAAACCGATACTTGCCCAGCCAGAACTCGTGCATCTTGCCGCCAAACGTGTGGTTCGCCTCCAGCACCGTTACCTCGTAGCCTTTCACGGCCAGGCGCACGGCTGTGGCGATGCCTCCAATTCCTGCCCCAATAACGGCTGCTTTCCTCATACCCTAATATACTGCTTTTAGCTCTGTGTGCTGTAAACTGATGGGGTGGGGGAAAGGTTTTTATACATGCTACATAAATAGCCGCTGCTTTGCCATAATGTATATATTTTCTTCTATATTTATTACCAAGATATTAACGGTTATACACGCTATGAAACACAAACTCTTATTCCTGCTCCTGCTTTTTGCCGCCGCTCCTGCCTTTCCGCAGAGCGAGCGCCCGAAGGAACTGGTACAAAAAGCCATTGCCTTGATGGATGAAGGCAACTACGACGCCTCCATCGCCACGCTGGAAGAAGCGCTTGTGCTAGACCCTAAAAACCCAAATATTGAGTATGAGTTGGCGCTGGCCTATTACCTCAAAGAAGATTACTCTAAAGCCCTGGATGCCACAAAGAAGCTTATAAAGACCAAAAAGGCCTTTGACCAGGTTTACCAGCTCCGCGGCAACAGCTACGACATGATGGGTAACCGCGACAAGGCGCTTAAAACCTATGAGGCCGGCCTGAAGAAGTTCCCCTCCTCCGGCCCCTTATACCTGGAGAAGGGCATTGTGCTGCTGAAAGAGGAGCAGAACGAGCAGGCGCTGGCCACCTTTGAGGCAGGAATAGCCGCGGCGCCGCTGCATCCGTCTAACTACTACTGGGCCGCAAAGCTTTTCCTGGGCTCCGAGGAGGAAGTATGGGGCATGCTGTACGGCGAGCTTTTCCGGGTACTGGAGCCTAACTCTGAAAGAAGCACCGAAATAAGCAAGCTGCTTTACGACACCTATAAAAGTGAGATAAAGTATACTTCAGACACCTCCATGTCTGTGAGCTTCAGCAAGAACAACATCATCGGGTTCAGCAAAAAGGGCTCCTCATTAAACCTGCCGTTCGGCACCGTGGCTTACGAAACAACGTTGGCAATGTCTGCCGCGGGCACCCGGCAAATCGACCTGGCCTCGCTTAACAAGATCAGGACAAGCTTTGTGCAGAACTTCTACAAAAACGAGATTAATACGCGCTTTGATAACCCGCTTTTTCAGTGGCAGCAGACTTTGCTAAACGAGCAGCAGTTGGAGGCTTACAATTACTGGCTGCTGCAGGCCGGCAACCCTGAGCAGTATAATAGCTGGCTGGAGCAGAACCAGGCACAGCTCGATGCCTTTGTCGCATGGTTCAACGAAAACGGGCAGCCTATTTCGAAAGATAGCTACGTCCATCGCTCCAAGCTAGATAATATTTCTTTAACGGCTGGCGAGTAAGACCTTATACTTTCCCGAACTCCCGCTGATAAACCGGCTTCCGCATGCCAAACTGCAGCTTCATGAGCGGGTAGAGCAGCAGGTCCAACGGTTTAAGGCCGGTGCTGAAGGTGATGATGTCGTGAATGACGGCGCCGCTGCCGTTTTTGGAGACCAGGTGTTTGTGGTGCCATACTTTTAGCGGTGGCGGCAGTTCTTGCCCCTCATCTACAAAATATGCCGCAGTGTCGGTTATACTTCTCTCCGTGATCAGGCTGGTCCAGCGGAAGGATTTGATGCCTGTCTGCAGTTCTACCTCCACCACATCGCCGGGCTCCGAGCCATCAAAGCGCAGCAGCTTCAGCCGCGGGTAAGCCGGAGACAGCTTCCGGAACAGCCGCTCATCAAACGCATGGAACACCTGCAGGTAGTCCTGGCTGACGTAGGTTCTGAGGTGGAGCTGCATGGGTTAAATTGTTTTATTGTTGGATTGTTGACCTCAGTAACGAAAGTTTTCACCTGCCGCGGAAGTTGCTTCCGTGCCAAGGTTAAAGAAGCGAATATCCAGATTCGCGATCCTCCAGCACTCGATCAAACCACCCCTGTCCCTTCCCCGAAACAAGTTCGAGGTCTGCGACCTGTCGATGGAGGAGGAATTTATACTTGCTACTCCTTTTAACCTCCTTCAGGCGCTAAAGTTATACTTCCCCGGAAAAAGAAACGCCGCTGCATTTATACTTTGCAGCGGCGTTTTATACTTGTGTGCTCAACAATTTAACAATTGAGCCATTCAACAATTTAACTCAACAAGTTATCGATATCCTCTTTCGTCAGGCTCTTGATAACGGCTTCATCGGTGCTGATAAGGTCGGTTACGAGCTGGATTTTGCGGTTCTGTAGCGCCAGTATTTTCTCCTCCACGGTATCCTTGGTAATAAACTTATAGGTAAATACCGTGTTCTGCTGCCCGATGCGGTGCGCGCGGTCTACGGCTTGCGCCTCCACGGCTGGGTTCCACCAAGGGTCAAGTATAAACACATAGTCTGCAGCGGTTAGGTTTAGGCCCACACCACCGGCTTTCAGCGAGATCAGGAACACCTGTATGCTTGGGTCGTTCTGGAAGCGCTCTACCTGCTCGTGGCGATTTTTGGTGTTGCCGTCCAGGTATGTATACTTTATCTCCCGCTTGTCCAAAGCATTTTTGATAATTTCCAGGTGCTTCACGAACTGGCTAAATATCAACACCTTGTGCCCTTTGCTTACTACATCGGTGGTTTTGTGCAGCACCTCCTTCAGTTTGCCGGAGCTGCCCTCGTAGCCAGGGTCCGTCATCAGCGGGTGGTTGGCTATCTGGCGCAGCTTGGTGAGGCCCTGCAACAGCATAAACTGCGTGTTGCCCGGCCCGTTCTCTTCTAGGCTCGTCAGGATTTTGTTGCGGTAGAACGATTTCGTCTCCTCATAGGCATGCTCCTGTTCCTCCGTCATCTTACAGAAGGCGGTATGCTCTATTTTGGCCGGCAGCTCCCGTGCCACCTGCGACTTGTGCCTGCGAAGTATAAACGGCTTGATGAGCGCGTGCAGCCGGCGCGTCTTCTGCTCGTCCTTCTCCTTCTCGATCGGTTTCAGGAACTCGTTTCGGAAAAAGTGCTGGTTGCCCAGCAGCCCAGGGTTAATGAACGACATCTGCGACCACAAATCCATGGTGCTGTTCTCCACCGGCGTGCCGGTAAGTATAAGCCGGTGCCGCGACTTGAGCGCCCGCACCGAGCGCGAGGTGTTGGAGTCCGGGTTTTTGATGGCCTGCGACTCGTCCAGAATAATGTAGTCGAAATAGTAGCTCTGCAGCAGCTCCGCATCCAGGCGCACAATACCGTAGGAGGTCAGGATCACGTCATAATCCGAGAACAGCTCCACGTTTTTGTCGCGGTAGGTGCCGGTATAGTTTAGGATGCGCAGGCTAGGCGTAAACTTCTGTGCCTCGTTCATCCAGTTGTACACCAGCGAGGTAGGCATTACCAACAGCGAGGCCGACTCAGCCCCGTTCTCCTTGCGGTGCTGCAGCATGGCCAGCGTCTGCACGGTTTTACCCAAGCCCATATCATCGGCCAGGCAGCCGCCAAACTTATAGTTCTGCACAAAGTGCAGCCAGTTGTAGCCGGCCTTCTGGTACGGGCGCAGCTCTCCCACAAAGCCGGCCGGCAGGGGCTGGTCTTCTATGGTCTCGAACTCGCGCAGTTTCTCCAGCTTGCGGCTCATGGTCACGGTGGCCAGGTTGCCGTTCTGCAGGTCGTTTACCAGCGCCATGTGGTGCTTCTTCAGCGTCAGGTGCTCTTCGCCCTCGGCAAAGGCAAACAGCTCTATGTACTGCGTAAACCACTCCTCCGGAATAATGGCCACCTGCCCGTTCGGAAGTATAAACTCACTGTTTTTAGTAAGTATGTGGTTCTTGAGCTTGATGAACGGAATAGTGAACTCGCCGAAGCGCACGGTGCCGTAGATATCGAACCAGTCGTTTTTCTCGGTGATGCCTACATCCAGCGTTATCTCGCCTATAAAATAGCTTTTGCTGTTGCGCTGGCTCTGCTGCACGGTAAAGCCCATGCCCTGCAGTTCCTGCAGGTTGCTGTTGAGCCACGAGAAGGCTGCACTTTTCTCCAGCACTGCCTGCCCGTTTTTTACTTCCAGTGCCCGCTTGTTCAGCTCCTTTACATACTCTTTCTCCTTGTTCAGGTCACGTATCAGCTTATGGAAAATGTAGGAGTCCTGCGTTTTCTCCATACTTACGCTCACGCGCCGGGCCTCCTGCGTCTGCACCATGTAATCGCCATACTTAAACGCAAGGTCGAAAAGTATCTTTTTGCCCTCGGCATCGGCTTGCTCCGCCTCATTTCTCCGAACAGCAGGGGCATCCGCTCCGGCAATCTCCGAGAAGGTAAGGTATGGGCTAGGCACAAATTTCTCTGACTTGATGTCGAAGCCTCTGGTATTCACATCGAACTGCTCTACCAGCGGGGCCACAAACTTGCGGTAATAGTTCTCCTCTATGGAGCGAGGTATGGCGATAAACTTCTTGTTGAGGAAAGGTTGCAGCTTTTTGCCGTCCACATTCTTTTCAAAGCTGTAGATCTTCTCGTTTAGCAGCAGCCAGGCCGGCTCGTGGCACACCAGCGCCGCGTTCTTGTACTGGAAGTCCAGCTTTTCGCCGTTATACTTAATGGTGGGGAAGTAGTGCGTGTTATCGGCGTTGCGCATAAAATGGAACAGCACCGTAGCCCGCTCCGGCGCAATCTCAATCCTGCGCCAGGCCGGGTCTCCGTCCTTGCCCATAATAAAGGTCATCTTGTTGTGGCGGAGCAGCTCCAGAATCTTGCCCATGCGGCTCTGCACGTAATGGGCAATTGCCTCCTGCAGCGCCTTGTCGCCTTTTTCGGGGTCGTATACTTTCAGGAAAAAGTCTGCCGCCGACATTTTCTTCTTCGGCGAGAACTTCTTCAGCACCGCGTCCTGCTGCACCTGGTCTATCAGCGGAATCAGCTTAAAGTCATCTGCATCGAGGCGCGCCGCAAACTCGGCCGCGTTTTTAGCCGAGATGTTCTGGTGCTGCAGGGTAAGATGCCCTTTGGAGTTAACCTGTACCACAAATGACTCGAACAGGTAACCCAGGTATTCGTGCTCGAAAAGTGAATAGATTACCTGAAAAGGCTGCGTGGTATAAACATTCATGCCAAAGACATTTTTCGGACTCCAAATTTAACCATTACGCCGCATAATTCCTATCAAACCTGCGGGGTTTGGCTTGCACTTTGGAGAGGTTGGCGTAGTTTCCGGGATAAACAGGATTGCCGCTCGGATGTTTACGGGTTTTCGGAATTGTATTACAGCAAGGGGAGGAGCGCTATATGTTCTCGGTAACCGACATGGCAGCCGCTTTGTTGGCTGGCCTGATGGACACCAACAGTGTGATGACAACAATGGCTATACCGGTAAACACAAAGTCACTGACCTCCATTTTTACAGGGTAGGCCTCTACCACCGAGGTGGCCATGCCCATACTTACCAAGCCGAAGGTCTGCTGCATGTTGCACACCAGCATGCCCAGCGTTAGCCCGTAAGAAGCCCCGATAAAGGCTACCAACGCGCCTTCCATCAAAAACACATTGCGGATGGTTTTGGCCGTAGCACCCATAGAGGCAAGTATGGCAATGTCTTTTTTCTTGTCTATCACCAGCATAGAGAGCGAGAAGAAGATGTTGAGGGAGGCGATGCCAAGTATAAATGCGAAGGTGATGAACACGAACAGCTTCTCGACTTTCACGGCGCGCAGCAGGCTTGTGTGCTGCTCATCGGAGTTCTGCACCTTAAAGCCGTTGCCCAGTAGCTGCTGCAGCTCCTTTTTCACCTCCTCAATCCGGTACCCTGACCCCACTTTCAGCTCCAGCGCGGTGCGGCGGCGGCCGTAGTCCAGCAGCTCCTCGGCAAAGTTAAGCGGCACAAACACATACGAGTCGTCGTACTGCCGCTCAATAGCGAATATGCCGCCGGGCATAATGTTCAGGCTGTTAAAGGAGCCCTCCGGGTTTAGGGGGTTGAACTTTACGTTTTTGGGATACAGAAACTGCATTGCCACCAGGTGATTGGTGGGCCTGATGGACAACTGATACTGCACACCGCGCCCTACCAGCGCACGGTAGGCGTTTTTAAAGTATAAATCGCTGGAGCCTTCCACCACCGAGGAGTCGATCTCGTTCTGCTCAAAGAAATTCTCGCTCACGCCCTTCACCTTTACCACCATCTGGCGGTCATTGTAGCGGAGCAGGGCATTGTCTTCTATCACTTCCGATACCACCGCCACGCCTGGCGTGCGCCTAATCCGGTTCATGAACTCGGTATCAGTCTCAAAGGACTTGCCCTCCGCAGCGGTTATCTTCAGGTCCGGGTCAAAGCTGGAGTAGATTTCGCGGATCAGGTCTTCCAGGCCATTGAACACCGACAGCACTATGATGAGCGCCGCCGTGCCAACCGCCACCCCGATCATCGCGATGTTGGAGATGATACTAATGATGCTCCTCTTCTTTCTAGAGAAAAAATATCGTTTCGCTATCAGAAAAGGTACGTTCATCTTTTAATTGCTAATTGTTTGTTGGTGATTGCTTGAAGGTTAAACGTTCATTATTACACATCTTGAGTTAACAATTTAACAATCAGCAATCCAACAATTAAATTATTTCCACGCTTTTACGATCAGGCCGGTACCGGAGGGGTGCTTGCCGTTTACGTCCATCCAGTTCAGCACCAGGCTTACCGGGAAGGTGGCCAGGTAGTAGAACGGCAGCAGCACGAAGAAAATTTTAGAGGCGTTCAGCATCAGCAGCGGGTACTTCATAGAGAGCCGCCAGGAGACCTGCCCCGGTTTGCCGTAGGAGTAGCGCGCGTCTACTTTGCTAAAGCCAGCCAGTTTTAATTTATCCTCTATTTCTCTGATGTTGTAGCCGTCGCGCACGTGCTCCTCTATAAAGGAAGTCTCGTCGTCGCCGTGCACATCGGAGCCGCCCTGGTCGGATGGGGTAGAGATAAGCAGCATGCCGCCCGGCCGCAGTGAGGCCTGAAAGTTACGGAACACCTCCACATCCTCCAGAATATGCTCCATCACATCCACCGAAAGGATAAGGTCATAGCTCTCGGGCTCCCGGAATTTTACCAGGTCGCCTATTTTAAACAGTACATTCTGGCGGCCGATGGCCCGCATAAACCGGTTGCAGTCCGATACCTGCTCTTCCTTCACGTCAACGGCCAGCACGCGCCATTTGCTGCTCATGCCCGACAGCTTATAGGTATATTGCCCAAAGCCGGAGCCGGCATCCAGGATGTGCTGCTCCTCGCTGCGCCGGTTGGCGGCCCACTCGTTTAGCTCTTTGTGCACGTGCCAGGCGCGTAGCAGCAGCAGGTCCAGCAGGTTATAGAAGATGCGGCGCAGGAAAGGCGTTTTGTTAAACACATTGCCGAGCGCCCGCTTAATAGGGTCGTACTGCATAAGGGTGTTGTGCGGCTAGTGCCTACTTGTTAGGGTATGTTTCGTCGTCCTCGTCGTCCTCACGCGCCGGCGGGATGTCGATGTTCTCAAATAACTTGTCGATTTTGGCTGCATACTCGGCCGTGTCATCCAGGTAGAAGATCAGTTCCGGGATGATGCGTACCTGGTTCTTGATGCGCTGGGCCAGTTGGTGCCGGATGGTTTTGACGTTGAGCCGCACCTCCTGCAGCACTTCCTCGTTGTTTTTAGCCATCATGATGCTCAGGTATACTTTGGCCACACCCAAGTCTGGCGATACGCGCACGACGCTCACCGATATATAAGCGCCCCCGAACAGGTGCGGCACCTCCCTCTGGAAGATGTCGGCCAGCTCTTTCTGAATCAGGCGCGAGAATTTCTGTTGTCTTTTACTTTCCATACGAAGATGCAAATATCATATTAATTTCGCATTTTTACCCCAAAAGTGCCTCACTCATTTCGGGTCAGGCGCTTTTTGCAGACGCCTCTGAGGCAAAGGCTTTTGCTTATTTGCCTGGATGCGCTTGCACGGCACCGCCATTATACTTTGCCCGGCGGCTTTTTTATATTACCGTTTTCTATAACTCTGTCTTTCCTTGATTAGTTACTTCCGTAGTATACTGCCTTCCCGTATTTTTTTGCTGGTGCTGCTGTTCCTCGGAATACAGCTGCCGTTGCTGCTGCTAGGCTTTCCGGGCACGGCGCCTGAGCTGCTGCACATGCTGGTGGGGGAGCGGCTGGCAGAAGGCCACGCCATGTACCGCGACATCTACGATAACACGGCTCCTATCTCGGCGCTGGTGTTCTGGCTGCTGGATCTGCTGGCCGGCCGCTCTTTTATGGCGTACAGGCTTACGGCCTTGGGGCTGCTCCTGCTTCAGGCCCTCCTGCTCAACAATACCTTGAACCGGCACCAAGTATACGCCAGCAAGAACTACCTGCCGGCGCTGCTATACCTGCTGCTGGGCAGCCTCTCTTTTGAGTTTAACATGCTTACCCCGCTGCTTATCGGCAACACGTTCCTCATACTTTCACTACCCTACATCATCACCCTCTCCAGAGAGGGCTTTGAGAACAACCGCTTGTTTATAGGTGGGTTTATGCTGGGCCTGGCTGCCATGTGCTACCTGCCGCTGGCCGTATTTCTGTTGGTAGGGGTTTTCGCGGTCATCTTTTTTGCGTCCAACACCTTTCGGAGCGCCATGCTAATGCTGTGCGGCTTTGCCTTCCCGTATGCCGTGCTGATGACTTTCTACCTGTATACCAATACCGGGCAGGAGTTCCTGCAGCTCCACCTGCTGCGCCCGTGGCAACTGCAGGTGGCCTTTCTGCGCCCTCCGTCGGACGTAGCCAAAATCATGACGATCCCGGGTATCATACTCCTGCTCTCGCTGCTGAGCGCGGCCTCGCTGCCGCAGCGGCTTGTGTTTCAGGTTAAGTTTCAGCAGCTCATGTGGGTGTGGCTGGTGGCAAGCATGCTGGTCATCTTCACCCGCGACGAGATCACGGTGGCTACTTTTGTGATCATTCTTCCGCCCATTGCTTATTTCGGGGAGTTTTTCTTTACCTCCGGCCGTAAAGGGTGGATGCTGAACACAGTATTTATGGTAATGCTGGCCGGAGTATTGATTTTGCGCTACCGGCTTGTGCTGGGCATCAACCAGGTGCTGCAGATGGATGAGTCGCCGCTGTTGCTGCCTGAGCAGGTGCAATTGCCGGTGCAGCACAGCACGGTGCTGGTGCTGGGCAACGACATCCGCTACTATATGCAAAACAAGCCTGTTACGCCATACCTTAACTGGGAGCTGGCGCAACGGCACTTCGGCAAGCTAAACGAATACCAGGCGGTGCTGCAACTGCACGAGAATTTCCGCAACGAAATGCCGCAGTACCTGGTCGATAAGGCGGGACTGATGCCGGAGCTCTCTTACAAGCTGCCCACTATCTTTGGCAAGTATGAGGAAACGGAAGACGCTGGGGTTTACCAGCTAAAGCAACCATAATACTAATCTTGATTGATTATTGCGCATGGATTGGTTCCACAGTTTATTTAAAGTCTAAAACCCACCCCTATGAGCTACGCTCGCTAGCTCAAAACTCTCGTTTTGGCTAGTCCAGAGGAGGGGAATCAGCCTGTAAATTTGTAATAGGCACTGCGCACGAACTAACTGATAGTGGTATAGGTCTAGACAAATGGAATGATGCGCCTGCTTCATTTCTATAGCTTACCTACAGCTTATAAACCCACCTCTAACTCTTATAAGGAGGGGCGTCTGCCTGTAGCCTTATCAAGAATATTGCGTACGTACCAACTGATATTGGTATAAAAGGGGCTGCAACGGCTCTATAGTTTTTTCTGAAACAGAAAGGCCGCCCTATACAAGAGCGGCCTTTCTGTTATATAAAAATTATACTTTCCCGCAGCTTAGCAGGCGGCAATTTTGCTTACTCTGTTCTGGTGGCGGCCGCCCTCAAACGCTGTGCTCAGGAAGGCTCTTACCATTTCTTTGGCCACGTCCTCTGACACAAACCTGGCAGGGATGCACAGTATGTTGGCGTCGTTGTGCTCGCGGGCCAGCTTTGCCAGCTCCGGCAGCCAGCACAGGGCCGCCCGGATTTCCTGGTATTTGTTTGCCGTCATGGCTACGCCGTTTCCGCTTCCGCAGATCAGGATACCATAATCGGCCTCTTTGTTTACCACCGCCTTGGCCAGCGGGTGCACATGGTCCGGGTAATCCACGGAAGCCTCAGAGCCCGGCCCAAAATCCTGAACCTGGTGCCCCATCTCGGCCAGCACCTCTTTCAGCATGTTCTTGTAAGTATAGCCGGCATGGTCGCCGCCAATTGCAATTTTAAGAGCCATTAGGATTCGTTGTTTTGTTCGTTAAGTCGCTTCAGGTCACTTTTACGTATCGAGTGCGATACATGGATGCTGGCCTCATAAAGCAGCATCAGCGGCAGGGAAATTAATAGCTGGCTCACCACATCCGGCGGCGTGATGATGGCACCCACTACCAATATAACCACCAGCGCGTGGCGGCGGTACAGCTTCATGGTTTCTGCCGTAATCAGGCCAGCCTTTGTCAGGAAGAAGACGATGACGGGCATCTCAAACATAAAGGCGCAAGCCAGGCAGAGGGTGGTAAGGGTGGAAACGTACGACGACAGGTCGAACTCGTTAATAATGCTGGGGTCAACCTGGTAGCCCGCCAAAAAGTTGATGGAGATCGGCGAAACCACATAGTATCCGAACAGCAGGCCCATCACGAAAAGTATGGACACAAAGAATACGGCTCCCTGTGAGTTTTTGCGTTCCTGCGGGTAGAGCCCAGGCCTCACAAAGCGCCATATCTCCCAAAACGCATACGGGAAGGCACAGGCCAAACCTATCACCGCCGACACCAGCAAGTGCATCGTGAACTGCCCGCTCATCTGCCGGCTCTGGATGGTAAAGCCCATCTCGTCAAAGCACAGCGCCTCTGAACCCAACCTTTGGCCTACTTCGCACATCACCCTGTAGCTTAAGAAGTCAGTGCGTGAGGGGGCAAGTATAATGTCGTGGAACACGAAGCCTTTCGCCAGAAAAGCTGCGGTAGCAAATACAAAGATGGAGCCTAGCGCCCTGATGATATGCCATCTTAACTCTTCGAGATGGTCCACAAAGGACATCTCCTGCGGCTCTTTTTCCTCCAAAAACGGTTGGTCCATCAAAAGCGGTTCCTCCTATACGTTCTGTTCTTATTAATAAGCGAAAAGCGGATATTCCTGCATCCAGTTGTTGATATCGCTGCGCACGCTCTTTATTTTACTCTCATCGCCATGGTTAGCCAGCACCGTGTCGATGTATGACACGATACGCTCCATATCCTGCTCTTTTAGGCCGCGGGTTGTAATGGCTGCCGTGCCCACACGCATGCCCGAGGTAACGAATGGCGACTTGTCATCAAACGGCACCATGTTTTTGTTGATGGTGATGTCTGCCTGCACCAGGGTATTCTCGGCCAACTTGCCAGTTATACCTTTAGAACGCAGGTCAATCAGCATCATGTGGTTGTCTGTGCCACCGGAGATGATGTCGTAGCCGCGCTGCAGGAACGCCTTAGCCATTGCCTGTGCATTTTGCTGCACCTGCTTCACGTAGCCCAGGTAATCATCAGACAGAGCCTCAAAGTATGCTACCGCCTTCGCTGCGATCACGTGCTCCAGCGGCCCGCCCTGCGTACCCGGGAAAACGGCGCCGTCCAGCAGCGATGACATCATGCGTATTTCACCTTTAGGCGTTTTCAGCCCGAATGGGTTCTCAAAATCCTTGCCCATCATGATCATGCCGCCCCGTGGGCCACGCAACGTTTTGTGCGTCGTGGTGGTTACGATATGGCAATGCTCAAACGGGTTGTTCAGCAGGCCGCGCGCGATAAGTCCGGAAGGGTGGGAGATATCGGCCAGCAACAGAGCGCCAACCTCATCAGCAGCCTGACGCAGCTTTTTATAGTCCCAGTCGCGGCTGTAGGCAGAGGCGCCGCAGATAATGAGCTTTGGCTGCTCGCGGCGAGCCGTTTCTACTACTTTATCAAAATCGATTAACCCTGTTTCCTGCTCTACGCCATAGAAAGAAGGGTTATATAGTTTACCTGAGAAGTTTACAGGCGAGCCATGCGTCAGGTGGCCACCGTGCGACAGGTCGAAACCCAATATCTTATCTCCCGGCTGCAGCACCGCCAGCATCACCGCTGCGTTTGCCTGCGCGCCGGAGTGTGGCTGCACGTTTACCCACTCCACTCCAAAAAGCTCCTTTGCCCGGTTAATAGCCAGCATCTCCGACTGGTCTACCACCTCACAGCCACCGTAGTAGCGCTTGCCCGGCAGCCCTTCGGCATACTTGTTCGTCATTACGCTGCCCATGGCCTGCATTACCTGCTCCGACACAAAGTTCTCAGAGGCAATCAGCTCAATGCCATGCATTTGGCGGGCTTTTTCTTTAGCAATCAGGTCAAATATGGCTGTATCTTTTTGCATTCGTTCTGGTTGGATTTAGTGAGCGCTCAAAATTAAAGTATGCGCCGGAATAAACCAATGTTTCAGAAGTTTATATACGAAGCAGGCCCTGCAGCTAGATTTCCTGTTCTTTGCGTTTTTCAGATTTAAAAACAAAGGCCCGGTACTATTGCACCGGGCCTTTGTAGTATAGCTTCTATCTACTTGCTATTCTTTTATCACTTTCACTTGTGAGGTTTGTCCGTTTAGCTCTACCGTCAGCACATACATGCCTTTGGTTATCTTGTCGTAAACAGGCAGCTGCACTTCGTTTTCTCCCTCTTCCAACTCCAGGCTTGCTCTGTACACACGCTGGCCAGTGATGCTGTGCAGCGTCAGGGTTGCCTTTCCGCTAACTTCGGCTGTAATGTATACTTTAGAGTTAAAGTTGATCGGGTTAGGCGCTACTAGTAGCTTCTGTACCAGCTCCAGCGCCTTCACGTTTATGGCAATCACTTTGCTGTAGTCAGTCGTTCCGTCCAGGTCTACCTGCTTCAGTCGGAAATAGATGGTGCCGCTGGCATTGCCGAGTTTGTGCGTAAACGTATAATCTGTTCTGAGCACGCTGTTGGTCACTTTGCTTTCTACCACACCTATCTTCTCGAAGCCCTGTTTCGGATCTGTGGACATCTCAACTTCGAAGTGCGAGTTGTTTTCCTCAGAGGCTGTTACCCATCGCAGCACCACGTTGCGCTTCTGCAGCGCCGCATCAAATGACATCAGCTCTACTGGCAGCGGTGTAATTATAGAGTTCAGGGCTACTGTTGATCTATACACTGAATAGCTGCTGTTGGTAATCGTGCCGCTCAGGTTTGTGGCAACGTCTTCTGCCGGCTGTGCCCTTACGTACACTATTGTTTCTGCAACTGTTCCATTTCCATCGGTAGTCAGCGCTGTCACTGTCTTAGCCCAGGTTGTGGTATCAGTCGAGTCCATTGTAATATAGTAGTAGTCGGTCTTAGACGCCACTGCAATGTTCAGGTTTTCCCCTACTGGCAGGTACTGAGCGCTTACTGTATAAGATTGCGCTGCTGAATTTTCTCCGGCCTTCGCTTTAAAGCTAAGACTGTTTGGCGTAACCGTAATGATCGGCTGCTGGATGTATAGCAGTTCTGAGCTTACTTCGTTTGCCTCGGCCGCCGTTATGGAAACCGTATTGGTTGTGGCGGATCTTGGCACCAGCATCTCCAGGGTGTTTACATCACTCTCCAGGAAGCTGGCGGTAATGCTTCCAACTTTTGCTACCCCTATGTCTTGCAACTGATAGCCTTTTGCAAATACAGTCTCTTTAATGCGCGCCGGATTACTGCTGGTGATCTCAACGTTATCTGCATCCTCAAAGCGCACGATTACCGGGCTTGTCACCTCAAAGGCTCCTGCTTCTGTCGTATTTGCTGCGTTTGTTAAAGTCACAGTTCCAGAAATAGCATCGTCTGGCACCGTTACCTTCACCCAGGTACCGCCTACCTCATCGTAGCTTGTTACTGTGGCAGCCAGGTCAATCTTGTCTGCGTCTGCTGCCGGGATAGTTGCGCCGCCGTGTCCTTTAAAGTATACTTCCAGCGCACCATCTACGTCCCACAGGTTCTCACCTGAAATGGTTACTTCCGTTCCTTTCGGTCCTGATGCAGGGCTAAAGGAGCTATATACTGGCGCGTATACTACTCTGAAGCTTTCGTTACTTGTTACTGTAGTTCCACCATTATATGGCGTAGTTACTGCAATTTGGCCTGCAAGCGCGTCATTTGGTACCGTCACCTGAATTTCTGTCGGCGACAGCACTGTGTATGTAGCTGGTATTGTTGATGCGCTTCCAGTAAATGCAACAGCAGTAGCCTCATCGAAGTTGGTACCCGTAATTGTAAACGTTGTGCCTACCACACCGCCGCTTACTGAGAAACCAGTAATGGTCGGCGCGCCGATGATGGTCAGCGTTTGCGTTGACTCGCCGGTGCCGCTTAGGCTTGACACTCTTACGTTACCAGTTACAGCTCCAGCCGGTACGTTCACGGTTACTATATCCGTTCCTTCTTCAGTGGTGCTATAAGTCGCGCTGGAGATAGTGCCATTTATACGATTACCATTTGTGCTAGCGAATGTGACTGAAGGAGCAGTTCTTCTTACTTCGCCGCCTGATCTTGTTTGCTGATAATATTCATCTAATCTAGTACCTGATATAGTGACAGTGTTTACACCAGCGTATACTCTATTTTTATTAAGGTTAGAGACTAAAGGCTTATATACTGTTAGAGCATAGGAATCGGTTGAACCACTTTGTGTGGTAATTGTTAAAGCATTAGACGTCGTAACATCCACAACTGGAGCTATAAAAGCTAGCGATGTTTCACTAACAATATCAACATCATTCAAAGGAATATCTATTCCTCCGTAATTGACAGTTATTGGCTCTATATAGTTTGTACCAGTTACATCAACCCATTCACCTGCATAAACAGCCGTTGGATTTACAGATGAGATAGTAGGCTTCAGAATCTCGATTGCCACTGGATTACTTATTCCACTACCGGATGCTACTGTCATTGTGCCCGTTCTCGCAGTAGATGGAATCACAACCGTTACTTCCGTATCAGAATAGCTTCCCTCTGCCGGTGTAGCTGTTGCAACAGAACCTTCATTCCCATGAAATGTTACAGTCGGCGCTTTCAATTCCACACTAGATGTGGTTCCGTTATAGTATGAGCTTAGATTCTGACCTGTAATCGTTAGAACTGTACTGCCTGCATACCCTTTAGCTGTACCTTCCTCTGAAGTTAAGCTTATGATGTTTGGCTCAATAACTGTGTAGTTATCTTCGCTGGTACCTTTACCGGCAGGGGTTGTTACTACTATTGGACCTGTTCCGGCGTCAAATGGTGCTTTTACAGTTACAGTTTGGTACCCGGTAAAGTTTCCGGTTCCGTCTTCCAATTCGTCTATAACAATCCCTATGTTTGCAACAGGCCTTCCATTGAATGTTATTTCGCTGGCATTTTCTAAGTAGCGGCCTCTGATCGTTACCTGCTGGTTTGCATAGCTAGTAGTTGGCTCAAATGTAATATCAGTAGGAGCTGGCACTACAAAGTCTGCTTCGCTGGTAGCGGTACCACCTGCCGCTGTTACCTGTATTTTACCTGTAACAGCTTCGGTTGGCACAGGCACCATAAACTCTGTAGAAACTGTCGCCAGGTCCACAGCTGTCAGGTTTGCATCATACTCGTCACCTTCTGCCTCTGTTCCCAGGAAGGTTACTTTAGACAAGCCCTGGAAATTTTCACCTGTAATGGTTACCAGGGTATTAGCTACTCCCTCCGTTGGGTCGAAAGAAGTAATAATTGGGGCAGGGAAAACAGTGAAGTCTGCTTCTGTTGTGAAAACAGTTTCATTACCCTCTACCAGGCTGAGTTTGCCTGTTGTAGCACCCACCGGCACGATTGCTGTGATAGTGTTATCTGGGTTCAGCGTAAACTCTGCTGCTGTACCGTTAAACTGCACGCCCTCTACCTGGTTCAGGAACCAGCCAGTAAGCACTACTTCGTCACCTACTTTGCCTTGTGTTGGGCTGAAGCTGGTGATCTCCGGCACCGTCACTACCTCATAGCTCTCAGTACTAGGTTCGCTGGTACCTGCGGCATTGGTTACCATTAACGGACCTGTTACAGCACCGGTAGGCACTGTGGCTGTAATCTGTGTAGGAGAGTTCATGTCGAACGTTGCAGCTACTACCTCATCTCCTGTTCCTGTGCCCAGGAACGTAACCACAATGCCTTCACCGATAAACTCTGTCCCGGTAATTACCACCTGGTCACCTACTTTGCCTTTAACAGGGTCTATGTCCGTAATGGTTGGAGTCTGGATGATGGTGAAGTTTTCTTCGCTGCTGCCAGAACCTTCCGCATTTGTTATTGTGATAACCCCTGTAGTCGCGTCGATTGGCACCTGCACCGTCAGCTCTGCATCTGATACTACATTAAAACCGCCTGGATTCGTGTCTGCGTCGTAGGCAGTTGTTATTGGAGCACTGTCGCCGAAAGTCACGGCTGTAGTACCCGTAAAGTTGTAGCCTGTGATAGTTACGGTGTTGGCGGCAACTCCCAGCACCGGGTCAAAGCTCTCGATAACCGGGATCAGGATAACGGTATAGGAATCTGTCGTAGTAACAGAACCTGCAGGGTTCGTGATCTGAAGCGGACCTGTTACTGCTCCGTCCGGCACGGTAACCAGAAGCTCTGTGTCGCTGGAGGCGGAGAAGACCGTTGCTGGCACTTCCGCACCGTCGGCACCCGGGAAAACAACTTCGCTTACATACTTCAGGTTCTCACCGGTAATGGTGATTTGTCTTCCAAGAGGACCTTCTGTAGGATCCATGCTGGTATAAACCGGCGCTTGCACTACTTCAAATGGCCCGTTCCAGGTGGCAGTTCCGCCTTGTGTTTTTACAGTTACGGCACCTGTTGTAGCTCCTGTCGGAATGTTAAATGTAATCGCTGTGCCTTCAGGGCTAACCGTAAATTCTGTCGCCGCTGCGGTAAGCGTAACGCCGCCGAATACCACTTCCGTAGCTGTTCCGAAGTTCTCACCTGTAATCGTGATTTCGTCTCCTACAATACCATAGGTTCTTGCATCTGCTACTTCCAGCGCATCCTGTGTGTTGGTAACGCTGGTAATAACCGGTGCCGGCACAAAGGTAAAGACTTCATCACTTGTGTCTTCTTTTCCCTCCGGCGCTACTACTTGTATCTTGCCTGTGCTGGCATCAGCCGGCACGGCTACTGTCAGTTGGTCATCTGTGGCAGGTATAGCCGTAACTGCTACTGTTCTGTCATCTGTTGCACCTTCACTATCTCCCAGGAACACCACCTGCGTTACGCCCGATAGGTTTGTGCCTGTAATGGTAAGGGTCATGTTAGGGCCAGCGGCAGTAGGGGCAATGCCTGTAATAGTAGGAGCCGGAACATTAAACATTATGTCGCTTTGCCCGTTGCCTGCAGGGGCTTTCACGGTAATATAGCCGGTGCCGGCGCCAAGTGGCACTGTAGTAGCGATGTTATTATCTGTAATGGTGAATTGCGCCTCTACGCCGTTAAAGTATACTTTTGTAACAGAGGCCAGGTAATTACCTTGCAAGGTTACAGAGGTACCCACTGGGCCACCTTCACTCGGTAAAAATGCTGTAATGGTTGGCGCCAGCACATCAAAGCTTGTTTCGCTTTCGTCGGAGCCGGCAGGGGTAACTACTGTAAGTTTGCCATCGGTGGCGGCTGCAGGCACGGCTACGGTAATTTCTGTGTCTGTTACAGAGGTTGGCGTGGCTGCTACACCGTTAAATGCTACGCTCGTTGCGCCGGTAAAATACTGGCCCGTAATGGTGATAACATCGCCGGCGCCACCTGCGGCAGGCATGAAGCCTGAAATAACAGGAGCTGGCACTACAAATTCCGTGGCAGAAGTCGCCTCATCGCCATATGGCGTAACCAGTTTGATAAAACCAGTAGAAGCGCCGGTTGGCACGGTTGTCGTAATTTCGGTGCCCGCCGTATTTACAGTAAAAGTATTTTGCAGCACATCTCCGAAGTATACTTCTGAAACACCGTTAAAAATGTTACCTGTGATGGTAACCGGTGTGCCCGGCACTCCCTGGTCTGGCGTGAAGCCTGAAATCTCTGGAGCCTGCGTTACCTCAATGGCATCCAAGAACGCATACGCATTCGTTACGCTGCTCAAGGAGAACTTAACGTCTGTGGCATTTCCTGGCAGATACACACTATCGCGGATAACCTCAAGTGTCAGTGCATTTGAATTCCCTGAGGTATAGGTGGCGCCGTTATCGGTGCTGTATTGCACCTGCATTGTTGCATTGCCCCCGCGGGTAGTAGACAACTCTGCACTGTAGCTTACCTTAAAGCCTGTTGCCAAGGTCCCATCAGCGTTTCTCAGCTTTATGTTTACAAAAGCCGTCGTTGTTCTGAGCTGTGCGGAGCCGCCACTGCCGTCAGTCTCCAGGTCTGCACCGTCGATGCTCAGGCCGGAGGTTGTGACATCCGCGGCCGTATTGTTGCGCCAGGGACCGTCGTAAGTTTTGGTTGTTTGCGCAAAGCTGAGGGAGACTATCCCAAGCAGGAAAACACACTGCAACAGCAGTGACCGGAGGAATCGTGTAAAAGGGGGAGCGTAGAGTTGTGCCATAGCTTAAGTGTAATAATATAATAAAATTTTCCTGTGCTATTTTAAATGATTCGTAATTGCCACAAAATAAGATAATTTATCTATCATTTGGGCAATTTAGTTATCTAATTTTTAATCTAATTTCCTGAATATGCCTGGAAATATGTATATAAGCTTTTTTTGAATATATAGATGTGACACTATATTAGTTATTGTATTCTGCGGCAGAAACAAAGCTGGGGGGCCTTCATCTTTTTTAACTCTCCTCCTGCTTCTTAACATTGGATAACAATTCAGTCCTATTTTATTGTTTGAGACACTTACGATACCATCCTAAATGAGTTCAATCTTAGTAAAAATAAAAAAATACAAAGTTTACATACACTAACTGAAAAATAATCCAAAAAACGCTGTTACACCATAAACACCTGTTAATGAGGAATATGTGCAAAGCGCAACCTTACCCTTTGCGGGCAACCGGGTAAGGCCTGTCGATGTTGGGCTGCACAAAGAGCTCCTGCGCATCCAGGTCTAAAGCTACGAGGTTGCCGTAGGCGGCATTTTTGTAGTAGACACACCCGGCGTCCAGGTTCAGTTTCTGGCTTTTGTGCGTTACGGCTTTCTTAATGGCATGCAGGGGGGTGGGGGTATGGCCGTGCAGCAGCTTCTTGTTCCCAAGGCGCTCCCAATCAGGTTTGTAATCCCGGATGTTGAGCATGGCCTCTTTGTCCGAAAAAAGGTCGTCTTGGTTAAAGTCGAAGCCTGCGTGTACCAGGTAAGTATCCGGCAGCTCCAGGTAATAGGAAAGGCTTTTCAGGAAACTCACATACTTTTCAGGAAGGTGCTGCACGCTGCTTATCTTAAAGCTTTCCAGCAGCAGCTCTTGTTCGGTGGGGGTAAGGCTAAGGTGCTTGGGCCCTTTTGTTATACCTTTCAGCAGCATCTGGTCGTGGTTGCCGCGCAGGCAGTGCACCTGGTACTTCTGCTTTTGCAGATGAAGTATAAAATCCAGCACCTCTTTTGAGTCGGGGCCTTTGTTCACCAGGTCGCCGAGCAGGTATAGTTCATCTTTTTTGGTAAGCCGAAGCTGATCGTGCACCATGGCTTTCAGGGTTTGGGCACAGCCATGTATGTCTGTAAGGGCGTAGCGGGGCATATAGTAATGTATGGCACAGCCTAAGTGGGCAGGCAAAGATAATACAGAAATAGCACCCGCGGTACAGGTGCTATTTCTGTAAGTGCTATTTCAGATCTCAGTTATACTTGTTGTTGTCAATCTCAGGCTTCTGCGTGTTGCGGTTCGGGTTGTTTGTCATGGTGTTTTTCCCCGCCGCCTTGTCAGGGCCTTCTGTATGTTTCTTCTTCAGTTCTTCGTGCTCTGCACGCGTTTGGTTAGGGTCTACAGGCTTGCCGCCCGCTGCCTTTTCCTGTCCGCGTCCGCTTGGCTTTCCTTCGTTCTCAGAGCTTGGTTGTGTGTGCTTGTATGATGGCATGATGTCCTCCTTTTTTTAAATGTAAGGTATGGCCGGCTAAGCATACTTGCCGGCCATACTTTTATACTTGGTTTATACTTGGTCAGGAGCCGCGGCCCTCTTCTTCGGTGCGCATGTTGTCTGGTGGCTGGATGCCATCGTCGGCAAAGTCATTTACGCCAGTGGCGCTTGGCCCTTCGGAGGCGGTGTCGCTACCGTAGCCTTCTTTGCCGTCGCGGTTACCGAAGCCGCCGCGCTGGTGCTCGTTCTTAGGCGGGTCTGCGCCCGGAATGATGTGGCCGGCACGCATTTCTGCTTCTCCTGTATCGTCGTCCAGTTCCCGGAAGCCTCGCTTGTCGGGCAGCTGGTTCTTTAGTTTATCTTCTTTATCTTCAGCCATAACAGCTTTCTTTTTTAGTTAACACTGCGCTTTGTTTCAAAGGCGCTTATACCTGGTTTTACTCTTTTCTGGCTGCTTTGGTTTAGGTTGTTACCATCTCGCCGCCATTTATGTGCATCACCTCGCCTATGGTAAAGGCGGAGTCGTCGGAGGCCAGATATACGTAAGCGGGCGCCACCTCCGAGGGCTGGCCGGCTCGTTTCAGCAGTGTTTTCTGGCCAAACTTCTCCACATGTTCCTTATCAAAAGAAGCCGGAATGAGCGGCGTCCAGATCGGGCCCGGCGCCACGCCATTTACCCGGATGCCTTTGTCGGCCACCATTTGCGCCAGGGTGCGGGTAAAGGTAAGTATGGCCCCTTTAGTGGAGGAGTAATCGAGCAGCAGCTTGTTGCCGTGATAGGCCGTAACGGAGGTGGTGTTGATGATGGCGCTGCCTTTCTTCATGTGGTTCAGGGCCTCCTTCACAAAGTAGAACATCGAGAAGATATTTGTGTCGAAGGTGCGTTTCAGCTGCTCTTCGGTAATATCCCGGATGTCCTCCTGGGCATGCTGCTCACCGGCGTTGTTCACCAGCACATCCAGCTTGCCCAGTTCCTTCACGGTCTTCTTCACGGCCTCGCGGCAGAAGTCCTCTTTGCCCACATCTCCCGAGATCAGCAAGCACTTGCGGCCTTCTTTCTCCACCAGCTGCCTGGTTTCTTTGGCGTCTTTGTCCTCGTTGAGGTACACAATGGCAATGTCGGCTCCCTCGCGGGCGAAATGCACGGCCACGGCGCGGCCAATGCCGCTGTCGCCGCCAGTTATCAGGGCCACTTTACCTTTTAGTTTGTCGCTGCCTTTATAGCCGTCGCGTATTATTTCCGGCTCCGGGGTCATTTTATGCTCCTTGCCCGGCTGCTCCATCTCCTGCGGCGGAAAAGATTTTGGTTTGTTATCCATAGCTTTTATAGGTTTACGGGTATAAATAAACTGTTTAACCTATACGCCAGCACCCTGGCCTGGTTATGCTGGTATACTTACAGCATTGGTTGTACCTAAAGATTTATACTTATGTGGAAAGAAGAAGACGACAAACTGACGCGCAGCCTCACATTTAAAGACTTTAAGCAGGCGCTGGCTTTTATAAATAAAGTTGGCGAAGTAGCCGAAGAGTTGAACCACCACCCGTGGTGGAGCAACGTGTACAACAAGGTAGAGATAGAACTCACCACCCACGACGCCGGCAACACCGTAACCGAGAAAGACTTTAAGCTTGCCAGGCGGATCGACGAGATTTACGACAGGATGAAGGCAAGTAATGGATAATTGTTAGTTGTTGATTGTTTTTGGGCTGTTTGCCCCTTCTCTGCTGATTTTCTAATATACCAAACTGGGCGGTTATACTTTAAACCAAGCAACCAGCAATTTAACAACAAGCAATTAAGTCGTATCTTTGCCCCATGCAGGAACAGGAAAAGACGAGTTTATACCTGGTGCCGACGCCTATCGGTAACCTGGAGGACATTACGCTGCGGGCCATCCGTGTGCTGAAGGAGGTGGACGTTATACTTGCCGAGGACACGCGCACCAGCGGAAAGCTGCTGCAGCACCTGGGCATTGAGAAGCGCATGCACAGCCACCACCTGCACAACGAGCACAAGGCCACCGCCCACCTGGTAGACCGCCTGAAGGCCGGGGAGGTGATGGCGCTGATCTCGGACGCGGGCACACCGGGCATATCGGACCCTGGCTTTTACCTGGTGCGCGAGTGCCTCAAAAACGATATCAAGATAGAGTGCCTGCCGGGAGCCACGGCTTTTGTGCCGGCGCTGGTAAAATCCGGCTTCAGCACCGACCGCTTTACGTTTGAGGGATTCCTGCCGGTGAAGAAAGGCCGCCAGACGCGCCTGCAGAGCCTGGCCAGCGAGGAGCGCACCATGATCTTCTACGAGTCGCCGCACCGCCTGCTTAAAACGCTTGCGCAGTTTAAGGAGTATTTCGGGGGCGAGCGTGAGGCCTCTGTTTCACGTGAAATCTCGAAGATGTTTGAGGAAACCATTAACGGCAACCTGGATGAGCTGATCGAGATCTTCAGCAACAAAAGTATAAAAGGCGAGTTTGTGGTAGTGGTTTCCGGGGCCACCAAAGGCGGAAAAGCCGAGAAAGAATAACATGAAAGCATTTATAAAGAAACTGGCGCTGGCCCTACTGCTCAGCGTTTGCACGTTGCCCGCCTGGGCGCAGTTTGACGGTATAGCCTTGTCGCCGCAGGCCAAGATCAGCCTCATTACCTGCTCGCCGGGGCCAGACCTGTACGCTATTTTCGGGCATAGCGCGGTGCGGGTGCACGACCCCGCAAACGGTATGGACGTGGTGTTTAACTACGGCACCTTCGACTTTAACGAGCCCAACTTTTACCTCAAGTTCGCGCAGGGCAAGCTCCGGTACAAGCTGTCGGTGGCCTACTTTCGCGACTTTGTGTACAGCTACTCCATGGACAACCGCTCTGTGTTTGAGCAGCAGCTGAACCTAACCGAGGAGCAGAAGCAGCAGTACTGGAACTTCCTGACGCACAACTACCTGCCCGAGAACCGTTTCTACCTCTACGACTTCTTCTTCGACAACTGCGCCACCCGCATCCGCGACGGCCTGGAGGCGACTTTCCCGAACCAGCTGGCCTTCAACATCAGCCAGTTTGACAAAGACTACAGCTTCCGGAACCTCATCGACCTATACCTGGGCCCGCAGCCCTGGGGCGATTTCGGGATAGACACTGCCTTGGGCGCCCGCATAGACAAGGAGGCAACGCCATACCAGTACATGTTCCTGCCGGACTACCTGGCCAAAGGGCTGGGCAACGCCACCATTGCCCAGAACGGGCAGCCGGCACCGCTCACGCTGGAGCAGAAGGTAATTTTTGAGCGCGACCCATCGGTGCCCCTTGAAGCCGGCTGGCTGACGCCACAACTCGTGTTCTGGGTTTTTCTGGCAGTGGTGGTTGCCTTAACCGTTGCCGATATGATCAAGCGCCGCCGCAGCCGCGTGTTCGACATGGTGTTCTTCCTGCTGCTGGGCCTATTGGGTATCGTTATCCTGCTGCTCTGGTTCGCCACCGACCACCAGGCTACGGCTTATAACTTTAATTTGCTCTGGGCCATACCTACCCATGCGGTTGTTTCGGTTTTCCTGGGCCGCAACGTGCTACGGGAGTGGGTGCGCAAGTATATGCTGGTTACCACCGCTATCACGGCCATAGCGTTGCTGGGCTGGCCGGTGTGGCCGCAAATGTACCATGCCGCGTTTCTGCCGATTATGGTGGCATCCATACTTAGAGGCGCCTACGCCGTATGGTTCTCTAAAAAGGCGGCAGCCCTTGCCCCTCCACAAAGTATAGCAAACTAACCATGAACCTGAAACAGCTAGCCAATAACCTGACCATACTTTGCCGCAACGTCGGCGCTTTTATACAGAAGGAGTCCGAAAGCTTCGACAGCTCCAAAGTAGAGAAAAAAGGCTTTAACGACCTGGTATCCTACGTAGACAAAGAGGCGGAGCAGAAACTGGTAGAGGGCCTGCGGAAACTCTTGCCCGAGGCCGGCTTTATAGCAGAGGAAGGCACCGACTCTACAAAGGGCGAGCGCTTTAACTGGGTGGTAGACCCCTTGGACGGAACGACCAATTTTACGCACGGGCTTCCGGCTTACTGCGTTAGCGTGGGCCTGCTGGATGGCGACGAGGTGGTGCTGGGCACTGTGTACGACCCTAACCGCGACGAGTGCTTCTGGGCCTACAAAGGCGGCGGCGCCTACTGCAACGATACTCCCATACACGTATCGGGAGCACCTGCCCTGAAAGACAGCCTGATCGCTACCGGCTTTCCATACTATGATTTCGGCCTGACGCAGCAGTACCTGCAGGTGCTGGGGGCGTTCATGTCGCGCTCGCATGGGGTGCGCCGCATGGGCTCTGCCGCCATAGATTTGGCTTATGTAGCCTGTGGCCGCTTTGAGGGTTTTTTTGAGTATAACCTGAAGCCTTGGGATGTGGCCGGAGGCGCCATACTTGTGCAGGAGGCCGGCGGCAGGCTCAGCAAATTTACCGAAGAGGGCGATTATGTTTTCGGGGGCGAGATTGTGGCCAGCAACAGCCAGGTACACCCCGAAATGCAGCAAACCATCGGCGAGTTCTGGAAAAAGGCGCAGTCCTAAACTTTTTATACTTTCACACGGTTTCTAAAGTATGATACAGCACATCCTTATCCTGTTCATCTTTCTGGCAGCGGTGGCCTACATGCTGCGCATCCTTTACCAAACCTTTACGGCCAAAAGCGGATGCGCCAAGAGCTGCGGCGGCTGCTCCACCATCGACCTGAAAAAGATACAGCAGGAGCTGGAAAAGCGCAAAGCCAGTACGCCAAGTGTGTAGCCAGTTGGCCGCCTCAACTCCTCCCCAGCCTTATTACCGAGCGTTATTTTGTATCTAAACTCTGTTTTTGCGTATAGTTCTATACTTAGACGTATGAGAACTTATTAAAACAGTATACTATGCAAGATAAAGTTGAAGAAAGATCTTTGGTGAACGTGCTGAACCGCCTGCGTAAAGATGGCTATAAGTATGACTTTAAAGTTAGTCAGGACGGCAGAATGTGCACCATGGAGGAAAAAGACTATTTCACGCCCGAGCAGGTACGCATTGTAGACCACTACCGCTTTGAGGGCGAAAGCGACCCGGACGACATGTCGATACTATACGCGCTGGAGACAAACAACGGCCTGAAAGGCACCATCTCCAACTCCTATGGCCCCTATGCCGACGAGAACGTGGACACCTTCCTGAAACAGGTAGAGGACCTGGGCAAGAACCTGGATAAAAAAGACAAGTAAAAAGAAAGGGCCGGTGTAGTACCGGCCCTTTCTGCTGCTACTCAAAGTATACTTCATCAGCTCTGCCCGCCCTGCTGCTGCCCGTTTTTCAGCACAGCGTTTACGGCCTGCAGCTCCTCGCTTAGCTTCTCGCCTCCTTTTATGGCAAAGTCCAGCGTCCGGATCGGGAACGGGATGAGAATATCGTTGGCGTCAAAGGCTTTCTTAATTTTAATGATGGCATCGCTTTTGGCTGACACATAATCGACCTGCCGGCTATAGCTTACCCAGAAGCGGGCTTTAAAGTTGATGGAGCTGTCGCCGAAGGCATCGTACATCACTTCGATGTCCCGCGTCTTTACCCGGTTTTTCACGTCTTGCAGCGCTTCAATCACTACCTGCTGCACCTGCTCCAGATCCTCGGCATACGACACGCCCACTTCCAGGTCTATGCGGCGGGTGCCATGGATGGAGTAGTTGGTAAGCGGGTTTTCGAACACCATTTTGTTAGGCACACGCACCAGCTCGCCTGTCACTTTGCGGATGTCTATCGTACGCAGGGTGATGCGCTCGATCACGCCAAAGTAATCGTTCGTTTCGATCATGTCGCCTACCCCGAAAGGCTTTTGCACTGCTATAATGGTGCCTGAGATAAAGTTGGCGGCAATATCCTGAAAAGCAAAGCCCAAGGCCAAACCGACGATACCGACACCAGCCAGAAGCGAGATCACCACCCTGTCCAGGTTCAGGATGCTGAGCACAAAGAAGAAGCCGATCATCAGCATGCCGATGTGCAGCATGGTAAGTATAAGGTTGTTGAGGGCGGCGCTGTGCGAGAACCTGTTGATGAACTTGCCCAGCCAGTTCCGCACAAAACCCGCGATGTAAAAGGTGATGACCAACAGCACAAGTGCCACAAAGATGTTCGGGAGCATGAGCACAATGTGCTCTCCCCAGGCCTCTAGCTTACTCCATAGCAGCTCCACTGCATCGTTAATGTCTTTCATAAATATGTTCAAGTTGAATTCAATCTAAAATCTAAGCCCATACTTTGGTACCCTCCGTGCAGTTGCGGCACATTTCCACCTCGCTGCGGGAGCGCAGCAGCTTCTGCCGGAACGTGTTATACTTTTGCCCGCGCCATACTTGGGCAAAGCTCTGCTGCTGCAGGTCGCCCTGCCGGTACTCGGCATCCTTGTCAAAGCAGCAGGGCACTACCAGCCCGTCCCAGGTGATCACGCAGGAGTGCCACATCTTCCAGCAGTGGTTCAGGAGCTTGTTTTTAATGCTGTAGCTGCCATCGCCGTTGTTGCGGTACCTGGAGTAATAATCAATGGTAGGGATGAGCGGCGAGCCGTGTTGGTAATCGTAGATCTGGGCGGTCTTAAACACCACCTCGTCCACGCCCAGCTCCTGTGCCAGCTCCTTTACGTCCTGCAGCTGGTGCTCGTTTGGCCGCACCACCAGAAACTGAAACATGATGTGCGGCGTTCGCGATTTCAGCTCTTTTTTCCACTTCACCACGTTGCGTGTTCCCTCCAGCACCTTCTCCAGCTTGCCGCCCACCCTATAGGCTGCATAGGTCTCCTGCGTGGTGCCGTCAATAGATACGATCAGGCGGTCCAGACCGGATTGCACCGTTTTTCGGGCCGTTTCATCATCCAGAAAGTGGGCATTGGTGGAGGTGGCGGTGTAGATGCCGCGGTCGGAGGCATACTTTACCAACTCCAGAAAGCTCTTGTGCAAGTATGGCTCCCCCTGAAAGTAAAACACAAGGTACAGCAGCCGGCGGTGCAGCTGGTCGATGGTGCTTTTAAAGAGCTCGTTCTGCAGCATGCCGGTGGGGCGGGAGAAGGAGCGGAGGCCGCTGGGGCACTCGGGGCAGCGCAGGTTGCAGGAGGTAGTGGGCTCCAGCGAGATGCTAAGCGGGTAGCCCCAGTGCGTAGCCTTGCCGGTGAGCTTGGAGTATAGGTAACTAGCCACCACCTGCAGTGCATTTATAGTGCGCAGTGGCGTCAGCTTCGATAAAAAGTTTAACCCATCGGTGAGTTGCAGTGCCATATAAGCGCGGGGGCAGGTTTGGTAGCCAGCTATGGTTATTCCCAAAGAAAAATGGGGCAGCCACACTGGCTACCCCACTAAATTATACTTTCTGCTGCTAACAGCCAAATAGGAGGCTCGCTTAGTACCGGAAGAGCGCCTTTACGCTGGCACCGCCCTCTGTATTTTCCGAAAGGCCGTTGTAGCTGTTCACGAACACTTTGCCTCCCTGGGCAAGCGTTTTGGTGGCCGCCAGATTTACCAGGTCATGGTCGCCGCGCTGGTACTCGTTGTGCACCTCAGCTACAGCGCTCTTGGCATTATAACGGCCCCAAACAGGCTGGCTCGGCGTAATAAAAAGCGTGTCTATGCGGCCATGCACCGCCTCGGCGGCCACGGTGGCAATGTCCTCAGAGGTTACGCCGGTGCCAGCCACGTTCTGGTAGCGCGACAGCGAATCTGTATGGCTCTGCTGCATCAGCGGCTTCACAACGTTCAGCGCCTTTTCGTGCAGCGAGTTCATGTTCACCACATCGGCGTTCTCGTTTATGTTGATGTTCTGCGGCACAATGTTTTTATACTTGCTGTGCTGCCTGTAGAGGCTGCAGTAGTGGTCCACACCGGCCAAAACCAGCGGCTCGTGTGCATCGTGCAATATCTTCTGCATGCTCTTATCTACTTCAATCACAAACTCCCGCACGCGCTCGTGCTCCTCGTCGCCTTTGGTGCTGCCCGGCCCGTGCACAATGTTGGTGCCGTTAACGGTGGTTGTCCCGGTGTGGAAGTCCTGGTCGTGTCCCTTCACATCAAACTTCAGCGCCTTGTTCATGGTCTCCGGCACAAAGGCGCTTATGTCTATCGGCCTGATTGTCTCGATGGTCGCTTCGTAAAAGGCCACCTTCTCACGGTAAAGGCTCAGGATAAAGAAACGGCCGTTCTGGCTCAGGATCGGCAGGATCGGCGTCAGGTAAAACTCATCCAGCACATACACTACCTCTGGCATGGTGATGGGCAGGGTATAGTGCGCCGAGAAACCTTTCGTGATGAACACGGCCAGGCCTTCTGCCTGGTGGCGCCAAAAGCCGTTATCGTTCAGCAGGTCTTCCGCCGGCTTCATGTACTGCTCAATCTCCGCCTCCTGCACATCGTGGCGCTGCAGCAGGGTTCGGGCTTCCCGTAGCTTGTTTTTAAAGAGGATGTGGTCCTGGCCGTTCAGGGTTTCGTGGCCGGCACGGTGCGTGGGTATGTAGAGAGAAATACACAAAGCATTCTGCGTGTTGTTCTGCACATTTAGCAGCTTCTCAATGTCGTTCTTATTGATTAATGCCATAGGATTTTATGATTAAAAGTAGAGTATACATAGTTTAAACACCGCTTTGCACTGCCTCTGCAGCCCATAGCGGTGTAGGAATTAAGTACGCAGCAAAACAAGCAACGGTTATTTAGCCACGCTACGGGCACGCACAACAAAAAAAGCCCGGCACGCGAATGCATGCCGGGCCGGGGTATAAACTGTGAACGAAATTACTTTAAGGATGCCTGCGCCGCTTTCAGGTGCTGCAGTATGTTGTTGAGGGCCTCCGGGTGGCCGGGGCGGCGGGCCTTTACGGAAATAAAGCGGCCCTGACCGTCAATCAGGAAGTAGGCAGGGAGCTCTTTTAGCTGGTAATCCGTTGCCAGCTTTGCCTCCAGCCCGTTGGGCAGGTAAGCCTGCACACCCTGCAATTCCTTTTCCTGCACCAGCTTGCGCCAATTTGCCTCGTCTGCGCCAACAGCCACGTTCAGCACCACCGCCTGGTGCCCCTTCAGCTTGTTTGTCAGCTGCTGCAGCGCCGGCAGTTCCACCAGGCAAAGGCCGCAGTCGCTGCTCCAGAAGTTCAGGTACACCAGCTTTCCGGCAAAGTCGCTTAGCCGCACCGAGTCGCCGGTTATACTTGCAAGCGCAAAGTCAGGGGCCTGGCTGCCAGCCGAGAGGCTGCTTTTACCGTTGCTTAGCTTGTTTAAGTAGGCTGTCAGCGCCGGGTCCGGCTTTTGAGAGAGGAAGTCCTGCAGCATCTGCTCGGTATACTTTGCATGTCCTTTGCGGATGGACTGCTGCAGCACCTGCGCCTGCGCCAGCTGCTTTGCCTGCCCTTGCAGCTTTTGCGCAGCGGCCTCATAGCGGCTTTGGTAATGCCGCGGGTGCTTCTCATCAAAGCCAGCCTCCTGTGCCAGATAGGTTGTATAGTGCTGCAAAAAACGATGAAAGGAGGTGCTTAGCAGGTTTTCCGGGCGCTGCAGGTTCAGCTTCTGCAGGCAAGTATAAAAAGCAGCCGAAGGCTTCGTGAGCGTCACCTGCAGTATCCGCTGGCGCAACGGGTGGTAGTTGATCACGTCGTTGGCATAGCTAAACTCCGCCTCGGCCAGCATCATGTGCTTAAACCGCTCCGAAACAGCATTTTTGGCCGCATACTTTTCCAGGCTTTCCAACTGGTCGTTGTGGCGGTAGTCCAGGAAAGCCAGAAACTCCTCTTCTTCTTGCTTGATGTTGTCGGGCAGGGCCTGGTACTCTTCCTCCTCCTCAAAGCGCAAAGTATAAGCTGCCAGGTAGTTATTTTCGTTGGCGCCCGTACCTGCATACTTCAGCGTCTTCAGAAATTTGCCGCCGCTGGCGCTCAGGTTTAGGTCGTAGCCCGGCTCCAGGTACACTGGCACCACCTCGTCGCCGTGCAGCAGCTCGGCCACCACCGCCTGGTTTACCGGCACTTCAACCCTGAAGCTGTTGCCTTCCAGCGTTGCCTCCAGCTTTAACTCTTCCGGCACAAGCGGATTAGGCCGCAGCGCTACCTCCACCACATCCGATAACGGTTTGGAGATTTTGCCGCTGATTACTGCTGTTCCCTGGGCAAAGGCCGGGCTAAAAACCAGCGTCAGCATCAGCGACAGGAGGAGAAGCTTTCTCATGGGTTGGTTAAACGAGTTCTTTGGCTATCAGATTGTTGCCCGTGCTTGCCTGCCATACTTGGCGGTAGCAGCATCTGCAGCAACAAGCCCCTTAACAGCATCGCCCTGGCAAATAATTCCGGGGCGATGCGATTTTCTTTCTTTAACCAGAAAATACAAATTTATACTTTGTTAGAGCCTATTCACCTTACCCAAACAGGCTGGAGAACACCTCCTCCAGGCGGCCATAGGCATGCACGTTGATAGAGAACTTGCTCAGGTCTACGCCTTTCTTGTTATACTTGGAGATGTAGATATCGGTAAAGCCCAATTTCTCGGCCTCTGTAATGCGGTTCTCTACGCGGTTCACGGCACGCACCTCGCCGCCCAGGCCTACCTCTGCGGCAAAGCAGGTCGTGCTCGGAATCGGCATGTCCTCGAAGGAGGAAAGGATGGAGGCACATACCGCCAGGTCCAGCGCCGGGTCTTCTACCTTCAGGCCGCCGGCGATGTTCAGGAACACGTCCTGAGCGCCCAGGCGGTAGCCACCGCGCTTCTCCAGCACGGCCAGCAGCATGTTCAGGCGCTTACCGTCGAAGCCGGTGCTGGTGCGCTGCGGCGTGCCGTATGTGGCCGGGCTCACCAGGCTCTGCACCTCGATCAGCAGCGGGCGGTTTCCCTCCAGCGTCGCGCCTATACTTATGCCGCTAAAGGCGTCCTCGCGCTGCGAGATCAGGATCTCTGACGGGTTGCTTACCTCGCGCAGGCCGGAGCCCATCATCTCGTAAATGCCCAGCTCTGACGTGGAGCCGAAGCGGTTTTTGGTGGTGCGCAGGATGCGGTAGGTCATGTGGCGGTCGCCTTCGAACTGCAGCACCGTGTCCACCATGTGCTCCAGTATCTTCGGGCCGGCTAGGTTGCCCTCTTTGGTGATGTGGCCGATGAGGAAAACAGGGGTGCCGCTCTCCTTGGCGAACTTCAGCAGCTCGGCCGTGCACTCGCGCACCTGGCTCACGCTGCCCGCGCCCGCCTCTATAAAAGAGGAGTGGAGGGTTTGGATGGAGTCGATGATGAGCACCTGCGGGCGCACCTGCTCCACCTGCTTAAAAATATTCTGCGTGCCGGTCTCGGTAAGTATAAATGCATCAGAAGTTTGCGCCATCAGGCGCTCAGCCCGCATTTTTATCTGCTGCTCGCTCTCCTCGCCGCTCACGTACAGCACCTTCAGCCCCTGCAGACTCAGGGCAATCTGCAGCATCAGCGTACTTTTGCCGATGCCCGGCTCCCCACCGATCAGCACCATCGAGCCCGGCACAATGCCGCCGCCCAGCACGCGGTTCAGCTCCTGGTCCTGGGTGATGATGCGCTGCTGCTCCTGATAGCTGATATCGGCAATGGGTTTGGGTTTGTTGGATACCTGCGCGGTGCTGCTGCCCACTTTCCAGGCGGTGGTAGGCGTTACTTCCTCGCGCTGCACTACTTCCTCCACATAGGTGTTCCACTCGCCGCAGGCCGGGCATTTGCCTATCCACTTGGCCGATTGGGCGCCACAGTTCTGGCAGAAGTATGATGTTTTTATTTTAGCCATGAAATGTCGTTGTTCGTTATTGATTGCTCGTTTTCAGAAGGGTGTTACCAACTAATCAGAACAAAAATGCGCCCCAGAAGGATCAGATTTTAAAGAATAATTGACCTGCGAACGGGTGAATTTTAAAGAGTGTATGAGGAAGGAACGATCTTCAAATCATCAACCTATACCTCCTGCGCTACGGGCACCTGCTTAAAGTATACTTTAAAGGTTGTGCCCTTGCCAAGCTCGCTGTTAACCACAATTTTGCCGCCGTTGTTCTCTATAATGCGCTTCACGATGTATAGGCCGATACCGGTACCCTCCACGTGCGTGTGCAGGCGCTTGAACATGGTAAACAGCTTGTGCTGCTGCTCTTTCTTTATACCCAGGCCGTTATCCTGCACCTCCAGCACCACATACTGGTCCTCCTCATAGGTTTTCAGGCTGATTTCCGGGGCACGGTCAGGGTCTTTATACTTGATGGCGTTGCTTACCAGGTTGTAGATAATGCTGCGCAGGTTTTTGCGGGCATATAGTATGTCTTTTACCTGCAGATCGGTTGTCAGCACCGCATCAGACTCTTTTATGGTGGTAGCCAGATCAGTGGTGATATCCTGCAGCATGTGCTCAAACGAGAGCGGCTCTACGGCAGCTTGCAGCTCCTTCTGCACCTTTGTAATCTCGGTCAGGTCGGCTATGGTGCCTTTTAGTTTATTGATCGATACCTGCACCATATCCAGCAGCTCCGCATCCTCGCCATCCAGCTTGCCCTGCAGAATATCGCGCAGGAGCGTTACCAGCCCCTCCATGTTGGCAATCGGCGATTTTAGGTCGTGGGAGGCGGTGTACACAAAGTTGTCGAGGTCGTTGTTGATGCGCTGGAGTTCATCGTTTTTGCCGCTCAGTTCATCGTTCGTCAGCACCAGCGCCTTGCGGGCATTCACCAGTTCTGTCACCTCCACGGCAAACAACAGCACGGCCTCCACTTCGCCCTGTGTGTCCATCAGCGGCTGGTATACTAAGTTAAAGTAGGCATACGTGGTTTCGCCGCTGTTCAGGTAGATAGCCGTGGACACCTCATTGCCTACAAATGGCTTACCCGTACGGAACACTTCCTCCAGGCGGTCGAAAAAGCCTTTGCCCTCTTCTTCGGTGTGTGCTTCATAAATGGTTTTGCCTACCAGCGGGCGGTTGCCGTACAGTTTGCGGTATTCCGGGTTGGCCAGCACATACTGGAAATCAGTATGCCGTACAAGGCCTACCACGGCCGGCACTTCCAGGAACAGCTTCTGCAGCAGCTCTGCGTTCTGCTTCACTTTCCGCTCAGCCTCCTTTATTTCTGTAATGTCGATGATGGAGCTGATATACCCCTGAAACTCTCCGTTTGCCCCAAAGCGAGGCGTGTTAGTGGCTACCACCCAGCGATATTCACCATCAAAGCGGCGCATCCTGTACTCTATCCTAAAGGCTTTATGACTTTCAATCGCCTGTTGGGTCACTTCTTCTTTCCGCGCAATGTCCTCCTGGTGCACTACATCTTTCCAACTCATGTTGATGGTTTGCTCAAACGTGCAGCCGGTAAAGTCGAGCCACTGCTTGTTTACATACATAAAGTTGGTGACCTCGTCCATGATCTTGATCATAACCGGGGCATTATCGGCCATGGTACGGAAACGCGCCTCACTTTCTATGATGGCCTGGTGCGCCTGTTTCTCGTCGGTTATGTCGCGCACTTCTATGATGGCGAAGCTCTCGCTGCCGCTCTCCACAATTGGCTGCACCGCGCAGGACACGTTAAAGAAGCTGCCGTCTTTCCGTATAAACACGTCTTCGTAGGCCCGCATCGGCTCCACCACAGCCAGCGCATTCCGGATCGGGCACTCCTCCGCCGGGAAAGGCGTGCCATCCAGGTGCTTATAGTGTGCCAGGTCGTGCAGGGTGCGCTTCTTTGCTTCCTCAAACGTATAGCCGATCATTTCCTCAGCGGCCGGGTTCATAAAGGTGATGCAGCCTTTAGAGTCGATAATGAACAGGGCGGCCGTGGCGTTATCGGTAATGGTCTGCTTGAGGTGGTTAGAGCGGCGGGTAATGGTAAGCGACCAGATAATGAAGAACATGAGCATACTGATGATAAAGCCGCCCAAAAGTATAAAGTATGGTAATTCCGAATCAGCTGAACTGCCGAAGCTATCCTTGCTGGTGATGTAAAGCCGCCAGGTATGGTTGCCGAAGCTGACAGTGTTCAGCACCTCAAAATCTCGGTTGTTTTGGCCATAGTATGGGGTGGGGCTGGTGCTAAACAGCAAGCCGTCTTTTGTAGGCTCTGCGCCGTCATATATCTCTACGTTAATGTCGTCAAAGTCGTCGGTGAGGACGGATGTGATCAGGTCTTTGGCCCGGAATGGACTATACACAAAGCCTTTGATGAGCTGCTGCCGCTCCTGTATAGACTCCGGCTGCGCATTGTTCTTGTACACCGGCAGGTAGATCAGGAAGCCAGCCTGCTCATCTTGGCCTGTTTCCTGCACCAGCCGCACTTTGCTGGACAGGGTGGGCTGGCGTGTGTCGCGGGCAATGCGCATGGCCGACTGCCGCACCGGCTCACTGAACATATCATAGCCGAAAGCGCGCAGGTTGCGGCCCGTAAATGGCTCCAGGTATATGATAGAAGTATAAAATTCGCGGTCGCCGGTTGGCTCAATGCGGTAGCTCTCGTAGCCCTCGCGCCGGATTTGCTGCACATGCGCCTGCATTTCCTCGGGCCTCACCACCTGGGTGTAGCCGAAGCCCTGCAGGCCGGGGTAGTTTTCCTCCAGGTTAAGGGCTTCGTAATAATGGCGCCAGTCTGCCCGGGTAACGGTATCAGAAGAGGTAAACATAGCCTTTCCGCCCACCAGAATCTGAATGTAGTCCTGCATGCGCTTCTCCACGGCCTCCGTTACCTGGTTGGCACGAATCGCAAAGAGCTTGGCGCTGCGCTCTTCGCCTTTTTTCCTGGTTTCTGTATAGGTAAAAATAGTAAGCAGAAAGATGAGGAGAAAAGAGAAGATCGCGATAAAGTAGTCTCTGACAAAGGCAGCCAGTTTGGCGAATTTCATGTGCGTTGCGTTAAAAACAGTAGAAAGTAGGTACTGCCGCCCTCACAAATTCCGTCCGACACCTTCTTTCGTTCTTCTTCAAATGTACAAAAAACCAATCTATTTTCTATCGGAAAAGGTTCAATAGTATCCGTGGTTTTAGCGGTATACATTTGAGAAATAGCGCTATAATTTTATAAAGCGTTTAAAGGTATACTATTTTCCATAACCGCAGGTTCATGGAACGGCCATATTAAGTGGTTTCGCTTTAGAAGGGCCATCGTATCGAAAATTGGGCGGAGCATGTTACCTTTGCAGCGTTACCGCTTTCTGTTTAGTGTATGCTGGAGATACTTAAAAGCCTGCTGATTGCCTTTTTTGCCGTAGCTGTACTGCTGCCTGTGGTGCGCTATGCGCTGCGCCGCCTGTCGCCGGCACCGCCTGCTGTAGCCTTAACGGCAGAGGAGCAGAAGTACATGCAGAAGCAGGAACTGAAGCTCATGATCGCATACTTTGTCTTTGCGTGTATGCTGTCGGTGTTCAGCGCAGGAGTGTTGGCGATGGTTTCCAGCATCCTGCACGCGTCAAAAAGCTATATGCACGTGCTCACGCCTAACTTCAGGGCCATGTTTGCGCCGGGCCTGCTGATGGGCCTAACGCTGGCCGCTTTGCCGCTGCGCCTGGTGCAGCGCTCGCTGCTGGGCCACGACTACGACATGTATAAAACTTACACTGCGCAGGTAGAAGGGCAGAACTCCAACCGGGTCTACAATATCCTGATAGTGCTGATGCTGGTGCTCTCCGCCGCCATCGGCTGGTATGCCATGCGCTGGCACGTAGCGATCAGCGAAGAGAAAATTGAAATCACGAACCTGCTGCTGCAGCAACGCGCTTATGAGATGCAGGAGATTGAAAGCATACATTTTCTGGGCGCGGAAGGGGAGTACCTGATAACTTTCTCCGACAACACCAACCTGAACACCACCTACCTGAAGCCCGTGCAACTGGAGATGATCGCGCTGCTGGCCGAGAGATCGGGGCACCGGGTAATTCGGTAGTTGTAGCTTTCCGGCAGGAGTTCATTCTGATTTATTGGCTTCTGGCGTAAGCTGAAATTGTTTGAGCATTGGCGTATACCGTTTATATTTTAGCCACACCTTCCCCAACCTTCCCTGGCGCAAGTTGGAGATCCCGGCGTATTTCGGGACGCCCGCTTGTGCTTTTATACTTGCGCTATACTTTATACTTTCCATGGCGCAAGCGTCCGCTTGTGCCTTCTCCTGCTTTAGCGTCTGCTTACTGCAGTTAGAACCAAGCTACACTTTCTAGCTTCTGTTCATCCTCAGTCTTACAAGTCTACAGTTGCATCTCATACTTCGGTGCTCTCCAGGCCGGGAGGCCTCGTCCTTTGGCATCGCGCTGTGTTCCCTCCTGCCGGGGGTAGGGGGATGACAATCGTTCTCAAAGAATACCTCCCCTGTTCTTAGGGGAGGGCCGGGGTGGGGTAACAGGCAAAGCAGGGGTAGAGCTATCTGAGAAAACCTTTCCCCTAAAAGCCTCTTTTCAGAATATTTTATAGTTTTGCTACGTACAGAGTAATCCTTTAAACTAAACATAAATCGATATGCAAGTTCGCGTTGAGAAAGACACGATGGGCCCTGTAGAGGTGCCTGCAGAAAAATACTGGGGGGCGCAAACACAGCGCTCAAAGCAAAACTTCACCATCGGGGGGCAGCACATGCCGCAGGAGGTGATTGAGGCCTTTGCCATACTTAAAAAATCTGCCGCGCAGGCCAATGCGGAGCTGGGCGTGCTGGCGCAGGAGAAGGCGGAGATCATCTCTAAAGTATGCGACGAGATACTGGAGGGCAAGCTGAACGACCAGTTCCCGCTGGTGGTTTGGCAGACAGGCTCGGGCACGCAGTCTAACATGAACGTGAACGAGGTAGTAGCTAACCGCGCCCACGTACTGCTGGGCGGCCAACTGACCGACGAAAAGAAGCAGGTGCACCCGAACGACGACGTGAACAAGTCGCAGTCTTCTAACGATACCTTCCCGACGGCCATGCACATTGCCGCTTACAAGAAAGTGGTGGAGCACACGCTGCCGATGGTGAAGAAACTGCACGATACGCTGAAGGCCAAGTCGGAGGAGTTTATGGATGTGGTGAAGATTGGGCGCACACACCTGATGGACGCTACGCCGCTGACGCTGGGCCAGGAGCTTTCCGGCTACGTGAAGCAGCTGGAGTATGGCATGAAGGCGCTGGAGAACACGCTGGACCACCTGAAGGACCTGGCGCTGGGCGGCTCTGCCGTTGGTACCGGCCTGAACACCCCGGAAGGTTACGCTGAGCTGGTAGCGAAGAAGATCTCGAAGTATGCCGGCCACGAGTTCCGCACGGCTCCTAACAAATTTGAGGCGCTTGCCGCACACGATGCCATGGTGGAAACTTCCGGCGCTCTGAAGCAGCTGGCCGTGTCGCTGATGAAGATCGCTAATGATATCCGTTTGCTGGCCTCCGGTCCGCGTTCCGGTATCGCGGAGATCACAATCCCGGAGAATGAGCCGGGTTCTTCTATCATGCCGGGCAAAGTGAACCCAACACAGGCCGAGGCCATGACGATGGTATGCGCGCAGGTGATCGGTAACGATGTGGCCATTTCGGTGGGCGGCATGAACGGCCATTTCGAGCTGAACGTGTTTAAGCCGGTGATGATCTACAACCTGCTGATGAGCGCCCAGTTGATCGGCGACGCCTGCGACTCGTTCGACAAGCACTGTGCCGTGGGTATCGAGCCAAATAGAGAGCGCATCAAGCACAACCTAGAGAACTCGCTGATGCTGGTAACGGCCCTGAACCCGCACATCGGCTACGACAACGCCGCCAAAATCGCGAAGAAAGCCCACAAAGAAGGTACCACGCTTCGCCAGGCAGCCATCGACCTTGGCCTGCTCACTAACGAGCAGTTCGACGAGTGGGTGAAGCCAGAAGACATGATCGGCAGCCTAAAGAAGTAAGATTTATACTTATAGAGACGCCATACTTTGCGTCTTGGCAGATAAAAGGAAAAGCAGCTCCTGCGGGGGCTGCTTTTTTGTTTGATGCAATAACCTATGTTTTATGCTTTCCAAATCCCGCAAGTATAACGGTAACCCGACATGAGATTATACTTTGCAGGCAGTTACTCCATCACCCTACAGGTAGCAGTTGTGCTGAAAAGCAACGTTCTCAGCAGCTTTTAAAGTATGAACTGTCACTTTATACTTGCTGCTATTCCTCCTCATTCCTCATTGCCGGTGCAGTGCGCCCAGAAGCCCTATAACACCAGGCAAACAGTTTCTTTTAATTTTATAGTCCAATTCCACAACCACCGGCAGAAGATGCCCGTATTCCCATACTATCTACTAATTTTTCACCTTTAGCTTATCCCACACCAGTAAAAACATCCCCAAAAGCAAATAAAGCGACAAATCCATAAGAGGGCAACCTATGCTCAGTTGTCATTACCGTCGCTATACTTCCTATTATCCTAAATTAAAATTATAACTTTTATCCAATCATGATCTATTATATGAAAACAATCAGTACAAAAATTATCGCCGCCTCATTGGCCAGTATATCCCTGTTTGCCTGCAACGCAGAAGAAGAGCAGGAGCTAGTTGAACCGATGAAAGCCTCGCAGGAAGCTGACTTGGTGGGCTACGACCCCACTACTTGTAACCTGGTGCAGAACTTTGGCTCCGGAGAGCTGCCGCGCGCAGTAGACATTATTGAAGAAGACGGCGCCGTGATGATTGTGAAAGCGCAAAGGAGGGGCCACAACGGAAAGTACCTGGAGGAGACGGAAGGTCTGTTGCTGGACCCAAGCACCCCCTCAACCAATCTGATAAACCCTTTTGATGCCCAGATGCTGGGCGTGTATGGCCTGCTGACGGTAGGAGACGCATCTGGCGAAGCTGTAAACGAGCAGGGCGGCCGCCTGATACTCGACTTCTCACCGGTAGGCAGCGTTACCATGAAAACCATGGTGCTGACCGACATTGATGAAGACGAGGCAGGCTCGAAGGTGGAGCTGTTCAGCAAAACCGGACAGCGGCTGGATGAGCAACTAATACCTGCAAAAGGCGACAAGGCGGCCGTTATTCTGAGCTTCGACAATGTACCAGGCGTAGCAAAGGCTGTGGTAACCTTTGGGGCAGACCGCCGCAGAGCCGGCTCCGGGGCAGTGGCGCGGCTGCAGCTGTGCGTAGAGGGCGTGGGTCGCCGCGACGAGGCACGCTTTAACAACGTGCAATCGCTTTGGCTGGAGTATACCGGTGATAAGCCAGCCAATGTGGCTGTACGCGCCAAGGAAGGCGAAAGCAGCAACGCCATCTTTACCGCAAAAGGTATGAAACCAGGCACAATGTTTAAACTTTCGGCCTCGGCAAACGGCTCGCTGGGAGAGGCGCTGGAGATAAGCACCAACCATAAGGAGCAGGATATCATTCCGACGAACGCAAACCCGAATGCCTCGCTAAAGGCGCAGTATGGTAGCTTTAGGGTGGTAGAGGCGCGCTGCAGCGACTATCCGCTGCAGCTGGAAGAGTAAATTATACTTATATGCTGCTTCTTGGCAGATAAAAGGAAAAGCAGCTCCTACGGGGGGCTGCTTTTTTGTTTCTTGTTAACTTGCAAAACATAAGTATAAACGAAAGCAACATGCAAGCATACACCGAAGGCGAGACGTTTAAAGGCATTGACTATACCACACAAGGTTTTCCGAAAGGGGAGTATGAAAACTGCGTGTTCGACGGCTGCATCTTTCTTAACGCAGATCTTTCCGGGCTGGTGTTTATCGACTGCGAGTTCAGGAACTGCGATGCAAGTATGGCTACCCTGCGCGACACTGCTTTTCGGGAGGTGCAGTTTGCGGGCTGTAAGCTGCTTGGGCTGCACTTCGAGGATTGCAACAAATTCCTGCTCTCCGTGCGCTTTCAGGACTGCCAGCTCAACCTATCGTCCTTTTACAAGACCAGCCTGAAAGGGACAACCTTCAGCAACTGCAGCCTGCGCGAGGCCGATTTTGCCGGAGCCGACCTGACAGGCGCTACTTTAAGCAGCTGCGACCTGGCCAACGCCACCTTCGACCAGACCATATTGGAGAAAGCTGACCTCCGCACAGCCTATAACTACCAGATAGACCCTGAAAGCAACCGCATCCGGAAAGCTAAGTTCTCGCTGCCGGAAGCGGTCGGGCTCCTGCACAAGTATGACATCAGCATCAGCTAGCTTTCTCAAAACCTTCGTGCCGCGTTCGCTGTTCTTACAACCACACGTATACAAGCATCAACCCAACGTATTGACCTATGAAGATTGCAAAAGACCCATCGGACTACAACAAGCTGACACCGGAGGAGGAGCGCATTATTGTACATAAGGGCACCGAGTACCCGGGCACCGGCGAGTATGAGCACAACAAAGCCGAAGGCGTATACTTGTGCCGCCGCTGCAACGCGCCGCTTTATACATCGGAGTATAAATTTGAGTCGCACTGCGGCTGGCCGAGCTTCGACGATGAGATAACGGGTGCGGTAAAGCGCCTGCCAGACCCTGACGGCAGAAGAACCGAGATTGTGTGCGCCAACTGCGGAGGCCACCTGGGCCATGTGTTTGAAGGGGAATACCTCACGCCCAAGAACATCCGCCACTGCGTAAACTCCCTGTCGATGAAGTTTGTGCCGGTGGAGGAGTTGGAGAAGAATCAGTGATAAAGGGATTAGGTTGATGTAGAGGACTGCAGCTGCATAGGCTTTTCTATTATGTATAAAGGCTTTCTATTCGATCTGCCTCCTGCACGCATACATAGATTCAATATCTAAACGCTTAACTGTTGGTTCGTAACCAGAAAGTAGACCCGGCGCAGCGCGCGCAGGAGAGCGGCCTTTATACTTGCTCCGGCTGCGCGCAGGTTTTGTTCGAGGCAAAGCATAAGTTTGAGGTTGGCTCCGGCTTCCCGAGCTTTTGGGCGCAGGCAGCAGACCACGTGCAGCACTGCCCGCTTAGCAGCTATGGCCGGCACCGTGTGCAGCTGCTCTGCCGGCAGTGCGGGCAGCACCTGGGCCACCTGTTCCGCGACACCCGCACCCCCACCGGCGTACGCTACTGCATTAATGCCAAATCCATTACATTTGAGGCGGGGCAGCTTTAACATCGGCATACTTTTAAAGTATAAACCGTACAAAGCCTCAAACTTATACTTTGCCGATAAACAGCATTATTCGTGCGCACCTACTTTAAGAAACGCTACAACAGCTTCCGGTTTGCCCTTAGGGGGATAAGCTCAGCTGTTCGCTCCGAGCCGCACATGCGCTTGCACGTGCTGGCAGCGGTAGCGGTGGCCGCTTTAGGCTTCGCTTTTGATGTGACCAAAACGGAGTGGTGCCTGTTGGTGGGAAGTATGGGGCTGGTGGTAACGGCTGAGATCATGAACACGGCCATCGAAACGGTGGTAAACCTGGTGTCGCCGAAGTATAACCCTTTGGCAGGCAAGGCCAAAGACCTGGCTGCCGGCGCCGTGCTCATCACTGCCATCACGGCCGCCATTATCGGTACAGTCATTTTCCTGCCGTACCTGCTGGCGTTTGCCCAAGTATACTTTTAGCCGCACATACGTACGCATAAGCCATCCTTTTTACTGCCTTTCCAACACAATCCAATGTCGCGACATCCAATGTTAGGTAAAAATGAATAACTTGCAATCTCTATGAAAGAAAACAGACATAGCATACTTGCCAGCGCCAGCGTATGGGTGGCAGCACTTGCTATAGCCATAATTGCAGTGGCCTGCTCGCCAGGCAACGGGTCAAAAGCCACAGCCGCAGCGCAGGAAAACCCGGACTGGCTAACCAAGCTGATAGGGGAGCTGAAGCAGGAGGAGCCCGCCAACCCGCCCGCCACCATTTACCGTTATACTTACCGGGGGCAGGAGGTGTACTTCCTCACCGGCCGCTGCTGTGATGTGCCGAGCCAGCTCTTCGATGCGGAGGGTAATGTACTTTGTGAACCCGACGGCGGCATAACAGGTAGGGGCGACGGCCGCTGCACCGACTTTTTTGAGCAGCGCCAAAACGAAACTATAATTTGGGAAGATAAAAGAGAAAGCTAATTACAATGACCGGAAACGACGTACTGAAAAACCTATCAGAGTATAATATCTGGGCTAACCAAACCATGCTGGATGTGTTCAGCAGCCTGCCCGAGGTACCAGCCAACGCAGCCCGCCTGTTCAGCCACGCCCTGAACGCGCAGGCTATCTGGATCGCCCGCATCACCGGCACGCAAAGCCCTGTAAAAGTATGGCAGGAGCACACGCTGGAGGAACTGAAGAAGCTGCACGAATACGCATCCTATAAGATAAAGGAGCTGGTATACAATGCCGACGAGGCCGAGTTCAACCGCCTGATCGATTACACCAACAGCCAGGGCAACAAGTATAGCACCCGCGTGCTCGACATCCTGACGCATGCGTTTAACCACGCCACCTATCACCGCGCCCAGGTAGCCACCGACCTGCGCAAAAACGGCCACACCCCACCCAACACCGACTACGTGACCTACGTGCGCGAACTGATGGGGCAGGTGTATTAGGTGTGAATTGAAAGGATGGTGCGAGCGTCCGCGCTCGTGACCTCTATAGCTGGGCTGTAAGCTTACAACAATGGCAAGTATAGATGTACTTACCTGGAGATGCAGCTGAGCTTACACTCTCATCTTACAAAAAAGGGAGCTCCCCACGTTGAGGAGCTCCCTTTTTTATGTTTATACTTTTAAGATCGTACTATTCCTGCGGCAGCATTACTACACCCAGGTCTTTGATCTGGTCTTGCGACACGCTTACGTTCTCTACCGTTTTGTTGTGCTCACCGTACTCTGTGATGAACTCCACTCGGTAAGTACCCGCCGGAACGCCTTTGATCAGGAAGTCGCCGTTGTCGCTGGCATAGCCGCCGATGGTGTCGTTCTCCGCGGAGATTACGTAAATGGCCGGCTTATACTCCGCTGGGGTAACCGAACCTTTGATGCCACCGGCAATAGCCTGCGTAATGGTGCGGATCACCGGCTTCAGGTTATAGCCGCCGTTGCCCTTTGGCACCACCGATCTGGCCGCGTCGAAGTCCAGCAGCACCATGTACGTCACATCGTCCGTCAGGTCCGCGTCGATCTGCAGCTTTACACCGGATGTCTGGCCGCTTGGTGTTTTCAGGCTTATCACCTCACCGTTCTTCAGCTTCACCGTGTTCTCATCGCCCAACACAAGTCTGATCTGGGAGATGTGCCCTACCGGCAGTTCGGCGCTGGCCAGCAAAGTGTCTTTGCCGTTGGCAAAATCCAGCAGGTTGTAAACGCCCGGGTGGATCTCATCCAGCGTTACCCAACCGTCTTCGCTGTCACCGTCCTCAGCATGGATCTGCACCGACTCAATCTCAACGTTTACCTCGTCATAATCGCCGGGCGCATCGGTCATACGCACTTCCATGCGGGCAGTGCCTGTACCGTTGTCATCATTGCTATCGCATGAACTAAATCCTATTAGGCCACACAACACTAGGGGGATAAAAAACTTCTTTTTCATCATGTTAAATTGCATTAGTTAAAAACACTATGCTTTCGGAAAAGCTCCTTTTACATCCCTAAACGCGCAAAAGTTTCACTTTAATATATAGTGCTTAAAAAATAAAAATCCAGCAGAAGCATTTCCCTCCGCTGGATTTCTGTAAAACGCTGATCTGCCAGCATTAATAAAGTATAATTTGCTTATTCTTTATTAGTGGTGTCCGGCTGTTGCGTGGCAGGCTTGGTAAGCCCTTTCAGGAAACCGCCTACTTTATCTGCGGCCTGCTTCTTTATCTGCTGCTCTGCCTCCTTGCGCTTTTTCTCCAGTTCCTGTTGCGCCCGGCGCTCGGCGTCCAGTTTTTTGCGGTTCAGCTCGGCATTTATACTATCCTGCAGTTGTTGCTTGCGCTGATCAGCCTGCTGTTTCACCACGTTCAGTTTCTCCTGCACCACATTCTCCACTATGTCGGCGGCTTTTTGTTTTACAGATCCGCCTGCCAGGGCCACTTTTGGGTCGTTGAAGGTGCCGCCCACGCTCAGGTTCAGGGTAACGCGCTCGGTATTCACCAGTTTTTGGTTTGCGCCAAGTATGCCCGCCAAACTAGACCCGAGCTGCTGGCCCACCTTTCCGGTTGGCACGTTCAGGGCGGTGGTAAAGTCCATGTTGCCGTTTGCGGCCGTGCTGCCACCCACCGACATGTCGATATCGCCGATGTTCAGGTTAAACGGCTTCACCACCAGTTTACCATCTATAATGCGCGCATCTATCATCTTGTTCTCGATCACGAAGTTGCGCAGTTCCTGAAAGTGAGTCAGGCTGCTGATCTTCTCCACCACCGGCACATTGGCCACGGCAGCACGCAGCACCTTGATCACGCCCTCACCGTCCAGCGTCTGGAAGATAGGCACCATGTCCTGGCCCAACTCGCCGGCAAAGGCAAAGTTGGTGTTAAACTTACCTTCCAGCAGCTTGGCGATAGGGGCAAAGGCCTGCACCGTATTAAAAGCATCGAAAGCCTCCTTAAAACCCAGGTTCTGGATATCCAGCTTCATGTCGAAGAGCGGCTTCTGCAGGTTTTTGGTGTTGTAGCTGCCGCTGGTGGCAAAAGTGCCGCCCAGCGTGTTAAAAGTTACTTTGTTCAATTTAGCTACCTGGTCCTTTACCTGCACCTGTCCGCTCACGTTGTTCAGCTTCAGGTTGGAGTAGAGCACCTGCTTGGCGTCAATGTTCAGGGCTAGGTCCAGGTTTTTCGGCACTTCCACCACGCCTTCCTCCACATCTTCGGCAGGGGCGCCGGCTTCGTCCACCATCCACTCATTCACATCAAACGTGTTAGACTTAAGGTTAAAGTTGCCGCGCAGCGACTGGTTATCCGCCAGTGCATAGCCGATGTAGTTGGACACCGTGCCGCTGGCCTGGAAATCGCTCTTGCCGAGGTGGCCGCTCATGTTCTGCAGGTTCACGCGCTCGTTGTTGAAGGTGGCGTTGGCCTTGCTGATCTTCATCCCCTGCGGCAGGTCGGTGCTCACATAACTCAGGTTGCTGATGGCCATGGTGCCGTTCGCCGTCACGTTGTTATACTTCTCTTCCTCGATATCGCTCAGCTTGCCTTTGGCCGTAACATCCGCATTGATGCGGCCGGCCACGGTCATGCCCTCCTGCGGGAAGATCTTCGTCAGCTTTGTCAGGTCCAGTATACCTTTGATGCGCCCATCAAAAGCGGGTTTGTCTATACCTGTTATCAGCATGCGGCCTTCCAGCGGCTCGCCGTCCAGACTCATGTTAAAGCGCTCTATGTTGATGCGGGTATCGTCGGTGTTGCCGGTGGTGTTGCGCACGTTCGTCACCATGTTCAGGTTCTGGATGGGCGCCGGGAAATCCTTGGACTTGATGTAGCCGTTGGTCAGATTCAGGTCGGCATCGATCACCGGCATGCTGGTTTCGGAGTAGGTGCCCTTAGCATCGGCGTCCACTTTCAGCAGGCCGCGCAGCGTCATCCCTTCTACCGGGTATACTTTGGTGAGCTCGGCCAGGTCCACGTTGGCTTTCACGTTGCCGTCCACCTTCATCGTCTCCAGACCGCTTATCATCACCTTGGCATCCACTGGGTTCTTGCCCAGGTCCATGTGGAACTGGCGGATGTTGACGTCGGTGTTCTGCGGTGTACCGTCTTTGCTGGCCACGCTCATGTCCACGTTGATGTTGCGGGCCGCCTCCGGCAGGTCCGGGTACTTGAAATAGCCCTCCATCACCTTCAGGTCCACGCCGTAGCCCGGCATCAGCGTATCGATCATGCGGCCTTTAAAGTAGCCGTCGAAGCTCAGCTTGCCCTCGGTCTTTATGTTCTCGAACTCCTTTGTATACATGCCCGGCACCACCGACAGCACATTGCGGAAGTCTGTCTCGGTAGCGCTGAAGGTCAGGTCGAAGTCAATGGCCTCGTCCGGCATCAGAATGGTGCCGTCGAACTTGAATGGAAACTCGTTGATGCGGATGTTGTTGTCTTTAAAAGTATAAAGGTACTGGTTCAGGTCCATGGCCATGGTCACGTCAGCGTCCAGACGGGCATTTTCTAAGTAGTTGGTGCCGTCGTAGGTCATCACAAAGTGGTCTGCCGTGGTCTTTGATTTCATGTCGAACACATCCTTCTCAAAGTCGCCGCTGCCGCTGTGCTGCACATTGTAGGCCGCAAAGCCAAACGGAATGCTCAGGTCGTCGTAGTAGATGGTGCCGTTGTTCACCTGCCAGCCTTTTATGGCCATGTTAAAGTCGGAGGCGGCAGTGTCCGTTTCTGCGGTGGCGGTCGTGTCCTCCTTCATGATGTCCCAATTGGCTTTGCCGCTCTTGAGCACCAGCAGGCGTATCACGGGATCGTCCAGGGTGATGGAGTTCACCTTCAGCTCGTCGCCGAACACGCTCAGCAGGTTCAGCCCCATCTTAAAGGAAGGGATTTGGGCCAGGGTATCGGTGGCGAAGGAGTCAACGCCTACCACCGTAAGGCTCTCCACGCCCAGCGAAAGGTTAGGAAAATCGCGCAGCAGCGACAGGCTTACATTGTCCGTCTCGTATAGCACCTGCGCGTTTATATTGTTTTCTATCTGCTGGTCCAGTGCAAGCTTTATTTTATCTTTAAAGATAACAGGCACTAACACCGCCGCAGCCAGCAGCAGGGCCAGAAAGATAAAAAAGCCGATGGCTACTTTTTTCATGAGTCGTAGTAGTTTTTGGTGTTCAAAGGGATATAAGAGCTAAGCTATGTAATTTATAGCTAAAATCGTGCTACTTTATACTTCAGTTTAAGTACGTACTCGTTAGCAATACATCTAAACAGCAGCAAACAGATAAAATTGCACACCATGGGCGCAGGTTTTAAAAAGATATTTCTGGTGTACACAGGCTTGCTGTGGACCTCTTTTGCCTTGGCCCAGGATGTGCAGTACACACAGCAGTTTGCCAACCGCCTGTACCTGAACCCCGCTTTTGCCGGCCTGGATCACAGCTGGAGCGTGGGACTTTCGCACCGCAAACAATGGCCGGCGCTCAACGGCTCTTTTGTTACCAACGCCCTGGCCGCCGACTTGCGCCTGCTTGATTCGAAAAGTGCAATTAGCCTATTACTGCAGCAAGACCGCGCCGGCGTAGGAGGCCTAAAAAAACTGCAGGCAAGTATGGGCTATGCCTATCATACCAACATCACCGACAATTGGGCCATCTCGGCAGGGCTGCAGGCAAGTATGGCTTACCTTAACCTCGATTACGACAACCTTGTTTTCGGCGATCAGCTGTCGGACAACGGCATGGTCTCCGTTACATCGGCAGAGGCAAACCAGTTTAGTCCAAACACTTATGTTGATTTTACCGTGGGCGGCCTGGCCTACTCTAAACAATTCTGGGCGGGCCTTACGGTGGCTCACCTAAACAAACCTACTTACCAGCTGGCAGAGGAAACCGAGTTACCCATGCGCTTTACGGCCATGGCCGGATATAAATTTTATGCCCGTTCCTACGAGGAGCAGGGCCAGCTGTTTGAGCTTAGCTTTACCCCTACCGCCACATTTATACATCAGCAAAGTTCTAAAAGATTGGACCTGGGCCTTTATACTAAATACACGCCCCTGACGTTGGGAATAATATATAAAGGAGTACCCGTAGTTGGTGGAACTAACCAGGACCAATCCTTGTCCGTTATAGCGGGGCTGCAGCTCAGGCAGTTGCAGGTTGGTTTCAGCCACGATGCAGGACTAAAAGGACTAAGCAGAGAGGCCGGCGGCACAAACGAGATTTCTGTTGTTTTTGAAAGTGCGGCAATAAATAATATATTTAATAGCCGCCCCAAGAACAAAATTAACAGAGGCATTGTTTGTCCGGCATTCTAATATTATTTATAATTGCACATTAATCTACGTTACAAGAACCTTATCTTAATTAGGTACTATTTTATGAAGTTAATCAAGTATTTATCGGCTGCGGTTGTGGGAGGTTTCCTGTTGACGGCCTGCTCTAAGGGCGGCCAGCCAACCAGCACCAATCCGGGTGCCTATAGCTCTGCCACGGGCGCTGAGTATGGCGAGGATGAAGAGGCTTTTGATGTAGCCGACTACGCAGAGTTCCCGCAAGGCCCGGGCCTGATCTTTATCGAAGGTGGCCGTACGGTGCTTGGCTCCATGGAAGAAGACATCGCCATGACGCGTGACAATATCGAGCGTACTGTAACCGTGGCTTCCTTTTATATGGATGAAACAGAGGTTGCCAACATTCACTGGCTGGAGTACCTGCACGACCTGAAGCGCGACTCTCTGCCGGAAGTATACCAGGCTGCTTTGCCTGACACCACTGTTTGGTCTCAGCAGCTGTCTTTCAACGACCCTTACGTAACGTATTACCTGCGTTACCCAGGTTTCCGCTTCTTCCCGGTAGTAGGCGTTAGCTGGCTACAGGCAAACGACTTCTGTATCTGGCGTACCAATAAGGTAAACGAGATACTTGCCCAGCAAGCCGGTGGCGGCGGTGGCAGAAGAGGCCTGTTTGGCCGTGGCGGCGATGAAGAGGCTGTAGAAGGCGAGAAGCCATCCATCGAGTCTGGCTACGTGCTGCCGAACTACCGTCTCCCAACAGAGGCAGAGTGGGAGTATGCTGCGCAGGCGATGATCGGCACACAGTATACCGAAGACGAAAACCAGAACAACCGTCGCCTGTACCCATGGGACGGCCACCAGGTGCGTAACCCGTATGGCAAGGAAATGGGTAAGTTTATGGCCAACTTTAAGCGCGGACGTGGCGACTATGCCGGTATCGCAGGCTCTCTGAACGACGGCGCCATGATCACAGACTATATCTATGCTTACCCTCCAAACGATTTCGGCCTGTACAACATGGCTGGCAACGTAAACGAGTGGGTGCAGGACGTATACCGTCCGCTTTCTTACCAGGATGTTGAGGACTTGAACCCGTTCCGCCGCGATGGCACACTGGACGAAGCTACCAACTACGACTCCAGCGAAGGATACCACTCGCTGGTGAGCGACGAGGTGCGCGTTTACAAAGGCGGTTCTTGGAAAGACGTAGCCTACTGGCTGTCTCCGGGCACACGCCGCTACATGGCGCAGGACTCATCAACAGCTACTATCGGCTTCCGTTGCGCCATGATCAACGCTGGCTCTAACAAGTAAAAACAAATCAATGTCATATAAAAAGCCCGGGCTAACGTTCGGGCTTTTTACTTTTATACATCCTTTATGAGTGATAAACCGCAAGGGCACAAGATTATCTTCCGCTTCCAGAGCGAAGTGTTTAACCGCGAACTAGTGGAGACGCTTTGGGCTCAGGAAGTGGATGCCGCCCAAGGCTTATATAAGATCGACAGCATTCCTTCTTTTGTACCCCTTATTGCCACAGATGATGTGGTACGCGCCGAGTTTGACGCCATGGAGGAAGGTTTGGTGTACAAGGAAACAGTAACGCCTTCGGGCAACTCCACCATACAGGTTATCCGGCAAGACGAAGACATCCCGCTGCTGGACATCCGGAAGAAGTTTGCACAGCTAGGGTGCGTGTCGGTAGAGGTGAATGAGGATTTCTTTGTGATGGAGGTGCCGCTAGGGGTAAACTATGCCGTGGTAAAGCAGCTGCTTGATGAGTTGGAGGCAAAAGAAGAGATCGAATATGCGGAGCCGTCGCTGTCGGATGTGCACCGCGAGCAGACTAGCGCTTAAAAGTATAGCAGGTACGGATTTAATAGTATAAACCAAGGGCAGAAAGCTATACTTTAGCGCTTCCTGCCCCTGGTATACTTCAAACTTATACTTTATTTACTACTTCTTCTCCACCGCAGGCACCAGGCCCAGCACCTCACTGCTGTAAGACCGCACACGTTCCAATAGCTCCGGATCATCGGCCAGTGACTGGCCGTAAGATGGGATCATCTCCTTCAGTTTCTTCTGCCACTCCTCTGTATTCATGCGGTGCATAAAGCAGCGCTCCAGCAAGCCCAGCATAATAGAAACTGCCGTGGAGGCACCCGGCGAAGCGCCCAGCAGAGCGGCCAAGGTACAGTTAGCGCCGCTCACTACCTCCGTACCAAACTCCAGCACGCCTCCTTTGTCCGGGTCGCGCTTGATGATCTGCACGCGCTGCCCGGCCACCTCCAGTTCCCAGTCCTCCGCCCTGGCATTCGGAAAATAGTCTTTCAGCGCCTCCACACGCTCCTCCGGCGACTGCCGCACCTGATCGATAAGATACTTGGTGAGCGCCAGGTTCTTGATACCCGCCGAAAGCATAGGCCGAAGGTTAGTAGCTTTGATGGACTTTGGTAGGTCAAGGAAAGAGCCTTTCTTAAGAAATTTAGTCGAAAAACCGGCATAAGGCCCGAACAGCAGCTCCCGCTTGCCGTTGATGTAGCGCGTATCCAGATGTGGCACCGACATGGGCGGCGAGCCTACAGCCGCTTTTCCGTATACTTTTGCCCGGTGCTGCTCTATTACCTCGCGGTTGGTGCAGCGCAGCCACTGGCCGCTCACCGGAAAACCGCCGTAGCCTTTTCCTTCCGGAATATCAGATTTCTCTAGCAGTGGCAGCGCGCCGCCGCCAGCTCCAATAAACACGTACCGTGCGTACACATTGCGCTTTTCGCCCGTCTGCAGGTCCTTCACCTTGATTTTCCACCGCCCGTCCTCCCGCTGCCGCAGCTTCCGTACCTCGTGGCTAAAGTGCATTCTCACGTCGCTCTTGTCTTGCATATAGTTAAACATGCTGCGCGTCAGGGCGCCGAAGTTCACGTCTGTACCCAAATCCATGCGGGTGGCCGCCACAGGCTCTCCGCTGTCTCGGCCGTGCATCACAAGCGGTATCCAGCGTTCTATCTCATCGCGGTTCTCGGAATACAGCATGTCATCAAACAGGTGGCATTCTACCATAGCTCCATAGCGCTTGCGCAGAAAGTCTACGTTGTCTTTGCCCCACACAAAGCTCAAGTGTGGTATGTTCTTAATAAAGGAGGTGGGTAGCTCGATGATGTTATTCTTGATCAGGTAAGACCAGAACTGCTTCGAAATTTCGAAAGACTCGGCTATACGCACAGCCTTGGATATATCGACAGTGCCATCCGGCTTTTCGGGGGTGTAGTTGAGTTCGCAAAAGGCTGAGTGGCCGGTACCGGCGTTGTTCCAGGCATCAGAACTCTCGGCGGCGGCCATATCCAACCGCTCAAACACCTGTATCTTCAGGCTGGGCTGCAACTCGTTTAGCATCATTCCTAAGGTGGCGCTCATAATGCCTGCGCCGATCAGCACCACATCAGGCTCGTTGTTCGCTTTATTATCGTTCATCATAGTCAGTTTTCCTCATGCTGTTTTGTGCTGCCGCTGGGGCAACCAAAGCAAAGCATTTAACTTGACTACGAAAAAAAGTCGTGACGGGTAAACATCTTTTAACTCCTTGGGCGATAAACTGTGCAAAAAACTTACGCTGCGGCAATGGTGGCAATGCTTACCTCAGAGGCGCCAGCCGCCAGCAAGGCGCGGGCGCAGGCCTCCAGGGTGGCGCCGGTCGTCAGCACGTCATCCACCAGCAGCACATGCTTGCCCAGCACCAACTCCGGCCTGGCCACCTCAAACACCTGCTCCACGTTCTGCCAGCGGTCGAGGCGGCTTTTGCGTGTTTGGGTGCTGGTGTGGGTGTTCCGAAGTATAGCCTTGCCGTTGTAAGGCACCTCCATACTTTGCGAGAGGCCAATGGCAAAGTGTTCAGCCTGGTTATAGCCCCGGCGGCGGAGTTTATTCTTGTGCAGCGGCACTGGCACGATCAGGTCGAACTGCTGGTTATACTGGTGGTCGGAGAGAAGGGAGCCGTAGCGCTGCCCCAGGTGCTCGCCCAGTTCTTTGGCACCTTTATACTTTAACTGATGCAACAGCCGCTGCACCCGCCCCTTCGGCATAAAGTATAAATAGGAGAAGGCGAAGCGCACCGGCACCTTGCCCCAGAACCTGCGCTGCAGCGGGTTCAGCTCCGTGGCCCCGTGCTCGTGGAAGTCGGTGTAGGGCAGCTTTACGCTGCAGCCGGTGCAGATATACTTCTCGCCGCGCGCCAGGGAGCCGCTGCAGGCGTAGCAGCTTTCCGGGAACAACAGGCTCAGCAGGTCTTCGAACATTTGCAGGCAAGTATGGTTTTAAGGTATTCTGATGATTTTGCCGTAACTTTATACTTGGACTAAATACACAGTCATCCTTATTAAGAATAACCTAACAATGAGCTTAGTAGAAGAATTCAACGACTACCGCACGCGCATGAACGAGCGCATCATGTCATACGACAATAAAGTAATCAAGCGTTTCTTTAACCTCGACACCAACACCTACATGGAGGGTGCCCTGGACGTAAAAACGAAGGAAATGCTGGGCCTGGTGGCCTCTATGGTACTGCGCTGCGACGACTGCATTAAATACCACTTGGGCAAGTGCTACGAAGAGGGCGTAACCGACGAGCAGTTTATGGAAGTATCCTCCATCGCCAACCTGGTGGGCGGCTCTATCGTGATCCCGCACTTCCGCCGCGCCCTGGAGTACTGGGAGGAGTTGAAGGAGCGGGGATCTGCTGAATAAACTGTTAAATGGCTACATGGTTAAATTGTTGGTTCTGATATTGAGAGTTTATACTTCATGCGGATCAACAATTTAGCAATCCAACAATTTAACAATCAACTTAATGTACGATAGCGATAACCTGGAGCATAACTGGACGCAGCTGCGGGCCGACCTGATGAAGCGCTTCGGCAAGAAGCCCGATATGAATGCCATCCTGTTCCTGATCGGGATACAGGAGTTGGGCATGGGTATCCGGGAGTTTACCAAGGAGGAGAAGCAGGATTTGATGCACATCGCCACCTGCCGCGTCTTCGCCGAATCGGGCTATTACGAGTTCACGGGCCGCGACGAGGAGGGCTGGCCACACTTTAAGGCGGTAAAATCCATCCCGTTTGCCAACCTGAAAGAGCAGGAGAAAATGCTGAAGTGGCACGTGATCGAGTACTTCAACCGTGCCGACGAAATCAGAAAACCTTAACACAGTACGCGTAGCACAGTTTTTGACGTCCTTGTACTTATGAAGAAGTATAAAATTTTGAAATTCATACTTGTGTCGTCGCTTTTGCTCCTTCCCCGTGACACGGGTCAGAAGTAATCCTGTGCTAAGCGCCCTAAATTCACCCCATGAAAATTATTACCTATAACGTGAACGGCATCCGTGCCGCCCTTACCAAAGGCTTTGATACCTGGTTGAAGGCTGCCAACCCCGATGTGCTTTGCCTGCAGGAAATCAAGGCCGATGAATCCAAATTCGACAAAGCGCTGTTTGAGGATATGGGCTACCATGTGTACCTGCATCCGGCCGTGAAGAAAGGCTACAGCGGTGTGGCCATACTTTCTAAAGACAAGCCACAGCACGTAGAGGTGGGATGCGGCATAGAGTGCTACGATTTTGAGGGCCGCGTTTTACGTGCCGATTACGGCGATGTGTCGGTGATGAGCGTATACATGCCTTCGGGCTCCAGCGGCGAGGAGCGCCAGAAATTCAAGTTTCAGTGGATGGACGATTTCCACGGCTACGTGGGCGACCTGAAGCAGACGCTGCCGGGGCTGGTGGTGAGCGGCGACTACAACATCTGCCACAAACCCATCGACATCCACAACCCGAAATCGAACGCCAAAAGCTCGGGCTTCTTACCGGAGGAGCGCGAATGGATGGGTAAACTAGTGGATAGCGGCTTCATAGACACGTTCCGCCATTTTAACCAGGAGCCGCACAACTATACCTGGTGGAGTTACCGCGCCGGCGCACGCAACAAAAATCTGGGCTGGCGTATTGATTATAACATGGCTACTGAAAATCTGCGTGAGCGCTTGAAGCGATCTGCCATACTTACCGAAGCCCGCCACTCGGACCACTGCCCGGTGCTGCTGGAGTTGGAGTAGGGAAGTACTAAAGGTTATCGATACAGTTATACGTCAGGATTTTATACTTTTTATTACCTGTAGTATAGCACGTTAGATGTATTTGCTTAACTTACAACTATAGCCGCCATGCCATAACCTTGTAACAGCAAGACATGAAACATACCGATGCACTCGATCAGTTGCTGCATCAATTGCAGGAGTTCAAGCACAAATTCTACCTCAACATGCTGTTGCGGGGCGGGATTTTCGCGGTTGGGCTCCTGCTTTCTGTTTACATCGTGTACAGTTTGCTGGAGTACATGTTCTACTTTCCTGAATATGTGCGCGCGTTCCTGCTGTTCTCGTTTGTGGCGGTGGTTGTTTATGTGTTTGTGCGTTGGATAGCCCTGCCGGCTGCCGCCTTGGTGCGACTGCGGCGGGTTCTCTCTGATGAGCAGGCGGCGCAGCAGGTGGGGGCATACTTTCCCGAAATCCGAGACAAGCTGCTGAACGCCATCCAGCTGCAGGAGCAGGACCGGAGCAACGAGCTTATTCGGGCAAGTATAGCCCAACGCAGCCAGCAGATGCTTTCTTTTAAGTTTAAGGAGGCTGTTTCGTACCGCGAAAACAGGCCGCTACTGAAGTATATTGCCCTGCCTGCCCTGGTTGCTTTCCTGATCATGCTGGTGTACCCCACTATTTTTGTACAGGGCACCGAGCGCATCATCCATTACAAAACGCACTACACGCCACAGGCTCCTTTCAATTTTGTGGTGCAGAACGAGGAACTGCAGACTTACCGCGGCGAGGATTTTATACTTGATGTGGCGGTGGAGGGCAAGACTGTGCCCAGCGAAGTATACATCAACTACAACGGCCGCCGCCAAAAGCTTACCCAGAATTCTGACGGCAGCTATGCTTATACGTTTAAGCAGCTGCAGCGCCCAGTGCAGTTTCAGTTGGAGGGCTCCGGCTTCTTTTCCGACGCTTATACATTAGACCTGCTCCTGCGGCCAAACCTGAAGGACTTTCGGATGCTGGTGCAATACCCAAAGTATCTTAACCGAAAGCCTGATGAGATACAGAATACCGGCAACGCCACCGTGCCCGAGGGCAGCACGATCACCTGGAACTTCTCCGCCTCCGAAACAGATAGTATAAACCTGATCTTTGAGGAACCTGCCCAACGCCTTCTCACCTCCAAAGAAGGGAACACCTTTGTCGCGAGCAAGGATATTAGCCAGAGCCAGAACTACAGCATCAGCCTGCGCAACGGGCACAGCACAAACAAAGAGCAGATCAACTACCAAATCACCTCCATTCCGGACCGGAGCCCACAAATTAGCCTGGAGCAGTACCAGGATACGGCTTTGCATGCCTACACCATCCTTGGCGGCGAGGTTTCGGACGATTACGGTTTAACACGCCTAGCGCTTTTGTACCGCATCACCAATGATAAAAACCCGCAGGCAAAGTATAAAAGCCAGCCATTGCCGCTGAACAAGCAGCAGCGCAGCCAAACCTATTATTATCAGTGGAACACCGCCGCTTTAAACCTGCAGCCCGGCGATAAACTGGAATACTTTGTACAAGTATGGGACAACGATGGCCTCCATGGACCAAAGAGCGCGCGCACCCGCAGCTACGAGTTAAAAATTCCGGACAAGCGCGAGCTGCAGAAGGAGCTGGATAATAATTCGCAGTCGGTGGCCAGCCAGATGAGCAAAACGCTGGAGCGGGCCAACCAGTTGGAGCAGGAATTGTCTAAATCAGAAGATAAGCTAAAGACCAAGCGCGACCTGAACTGGCAGGACAAAAAGCAGTTGGAAGACCTGGCGGCAAAGAAAAAGCAGCTGGAGCAGGACATTACGTCAATGAAAGAGCTGTTTGAGGAGCTGAACAAGAAGCAGAACATGCTTAACGAGCCAAACAAGCAGCTTGCCGAGAAAGCGCAGGAACTGCAGAAGCTCATGAACGACCTGCTGGACCCGGAGACAAAGAAGCTGTACGAGGAGCTGGAGAAACTACTCGAACAGCAGCAGCCCAATGATCAGGAACTGCAGCAGCTTATGAGCAAGCTAAACAACCGCGAGAAGAACCTGGAGCGGGAGCTGGAGCGGGCGCTGGAGTTGTTCAAGCAGCTGCAGTTTGAGCAAAAGCTCGACAACATCGCCAACAAATTGGAGGAGATGGGGGAGAAGGAGCAGCAGCTGGCTCAGAAAACCGAGCAGAAGCAGGAGGACAACCAGCAACTGCAGGAGCAGCAACAGGAGCTGCAGCAGGAGTTTGAGGAGGTAAAGGAGCAGGTAGAAGACCTGAAGGAGCTAAACGAGAAGCTGGACAACCCCAATCCTTTGGATGAGGAGCAACAGCAGCAGGAACAGCAAAGTATAGAGCAGCAGATGCAGCAAAGCCAGGAGCAGCTGCAGAAGAACCAAAACAAGAAAGCCAGCGAGTCGCAGCAGAAGGCGGGGCAACAGATGCAAAAGATGGCCCAGCAGATGGAGGAAATGAAGAGCAGCATGAGCATGGCCGGCATGCAGCAGAACCTCGACAACCTGCGCGACATCCTCGAAAACCTCATCACGCTCTCTTTCGACCAGGAAGACCTGATGAAGCAGTTCCGCAGCGTGAACCAGAGCGACCCGCGTTTTGTGGAACTGTCGGAGCAGCAGCTCAACCTCCGCGATAATGCCCAGGTAATTGAAGACAGTTTGTTTGCCCTGGCAAAAAAGGTATTTCAGATAGAATCGTTCGTGACGCGTGAGGTAGCCGCCATGAACCAAAGTATGGACAACAGCATGCAGGAGCTCCGCGAGCGCAACTTGGGCAAAGCCACCGGGCAGCAGCAGCTCGCGATGACAAGTATGAACAACCTGGCCCTGATGCTGAACGACGCCCTGAAGCAGATGCAGCAGGCGATGCAGCAAATGCAAGGCAGCATGGCCGGAAAACAGAAGGCCAACAAGCCAATGCCCGGTAACATGGGAGAATTACAGCAGCAATTGAACAAAAAAATCGAAGATCTGAAAAAAGGTGGCAAATCAGGTAAGGCACTATCTGAAGAATTAGCTAAATTAGCTGCGGAGCAGGAGGCTCTGCGGAACGCTTTGAAAGAACTTGATAAACAGGGAACAAAACCTGGCGAAAATGGGCGAAACGGCGATCTGGGAAATATTAGCAAGATGATGGAACAAAGCGAAACTGATCTCGTTAATAAACGTTTGACCGAGCAAACCATACGCCGGCAACGAGAGATACTGACCCGCTTACTGGAAGCGGAGAAGGCTGCCAAAGAACGAGAATTGGACAACAAGCGCGAAGCTAAGTCCGCTCAGGAGATTGCCCGCAAAGTGCCGCCATCTTTCGAAAAGTACTTGAAGGCTAAAGAGAAACAAACAGAATTGCTCAAAACCATACCGCCTGCACTTACACCTTATTATAAGCAGAAGGTAAACGAGTATTTTCAAAATATTAGTAAATAAACAGCACCTAATTTACACTTAACGATTAATATGAATCAGGTTAAAATTCAGATTCCTTCCCTAATCGAAAACATCAGAGTGATAGAAAGTTTTATCGATAATTCTAAAGATGAATTCGAGTTTGAAGATGACATCTATGGCAACATTATGGTAGCCGTTACGGAATCTGTAAACAATGCCATCCGCCATGGCAACAAGTTTGACAAGGACAAGAACGTTTATCTAACGCTGCAAGTAGAGGAGAACAAGCTTCTTTTTGAAGTTGCCGACGAAGGCCCCGGCTTTGACTATGAGCACCTGCCAGACCCTACTGCACCGGAAAACTTGGAAAACCCCGGCGGACGTGGCATCTTCCTGATGCGCAACCTTTGCGATGAGGTCAACTTTCTTGACGAAGGAAAAAAAGTACAGTTAATCTTCAACATCCCTATCCCAGAGAATGGATCAACCAATTGAGTTCTTTAGCGAGGATATAGATTTCGAGCTAAACAACCCAGCGCAAGTTTCAGAATGGATTGCAGAAGTTATTGAACGACACGGACAGGAACTAAGCGGCCTGACCTACATCTTCTGCTCCGACGATTACCTCCACCAGATCAACGTCGATTACCTCGATCACGATACACTAACTGACATCATCACCTTCAATAATGCCGATTTCGATGGCATCATTGAAGGTGATATTTTTATTAGCGTAGACCGTGTGCGCGACAATGCCCAAGACCACGGCACCGACTTTGAGGATGAGCTGCACCGGGTCATCATTCACGGCGTGCTGCACCTGCTGGGCTTCAATGACAAAACAGAAGAGGAAGAGACACTTATGCACAAAGAAGAAGATTCTTCCTTATCTTTGCGTAGATTTTAAGCTTTAACGGAATTACCAATCCTCTATTGATGTTTCACGTGAAACATCTCTAAAACCAGAATACATGTTTCCAGAATACGATGTAATTGTTGTTGGAGCTGGGCACGCAGGCTGTGAAGCCGCTGCGGCCGCAGCTAAAATGGGGTCGAAGGTGCTGTTGGCAACCATGAACATGAACACCATTGCCCAAATGTCTTGCAACCCAGCTATGGGCGGCGTGGCCAAAGGGCAAATCGTTCGAGAGATAGATGCGCTTGGAGGTATGAGCGGCATCATCACTGACCAAACCATGATCCAGTTCCGGATGCTGAACAAATCAAAAGGCCCGGCCATGTGGAGCCCCCGCGCCCAAAGCGACCGCATGCGGTTTGCAGAGGCATGGCGCCTGAGCCTGGAGCAAACCGAGAACGTGGACTTCTGGCAGGAGATGGTTACAGGCATAGAAGTAGAAGGAGGGAAGGCCGTTGGCGTACGTACCAGCCTGGGGATAACTATACGCGGAAAGGCCGTTATCTTAACGAATGGCACCTTTTTGAATGGCATTATCCACATCGGCGAGAAGCAGATGGGCGGGGGCCGATCTGCCGAGCGATCTGCAAAAGGAATAACCGAGCAACTGATTGAGCTAGGCTTTGAGGCCGGCCGCATGAAGACCGGAACGCCGCCGCGCGTAGACGGACGCTCGTTAGACTACAGCAAAATGGAAGAGCAGTTCGGCGACGAGAACCCAAGCAAATTCTCTTACACCGATACCAAGCCACTGGCACAACAACGCAGCTGCTATATTACCTACACCAACCCGGAGGTGCACGAAATACTGAAAACAGGTTTCGAAAAATCGCCGATGTTCCAGGGAAGAATTCAAGGCCTCGGCCCACGCTACTGCCCAAGTATAGAAGACAAGATCAACCGCTTTGCGGACCGTAACCGCCACCAGATATTTGTGGAACCGGAAGGTTGGAACACAGTGGAAGTATATGTGAACGGTTTCTCCAGCTCCTTGCCGGAGCATGTGCAGTATGAAGCCTTGCGCAAGATCGAAGGATTTGAGAACGCCAAGATGTTCCGCCCAGGCTACGCCATCGAGTACGACTTTTTCCCGCCTACGCAGCTAAACCTGACACTGGAGACAAAGCTGGTGGAGAACCTATACTTTGCCGGCCAGATAAACGGCACCACCGGCTACGAGGAAGCAGCTTGCCAGGGATTAATGGCAGCCATTAACGCGCATAACAAGATAAACGAAAAAGAACCGTTTATACTTAAAAGGTCCGAAGCGTACATTGGTGTGTTGATTGATGACCTGGTAAATAAAGGCACAGATGAACCTTACCGCATGTTCACATCTCGCGCGGAGCACCGCATCCTGCTGCGCCAGGACAATGCAGATATTCGCCTGACAAAGCGCGGCTACGAGCTGGGGCTTGCCGATGAGAACCGCCTGAAAGCTGTGGATAAGAAGATTACGGAAACAGCGGAAATCATCGCCTACTTAAACAACAAGCCGATTGAGCCAGGAGATATCAACAGTATGCTAGAAGAGCTCGGCTCTGCGCCGATAGCAGAAAAGCAGCGAGCGGGGCAGCTGATCAAGCGCCCGAATGTGGAGATAGAAGACATAGCCAGAGCAGTACCCGCCGTGGCAGATTACCTGAGCAAGTTCGGGAAAGACAGCGTAGAGCAGGCAGGTATACAGGTAAAGTATGAAACTTACATTGAGAAGGAGTATGCCATGGCAGCCAAGATGAGCGAGTTGGAGAATTACAGCATCAAAGGCAAAATCAACTACCGCGACATTCCTGCGTTATCAAAAGAGGCCAAAGAAAAGCTGCTTAAAATAGAGCCGGAAACGATTGGGCAAGCTTCTAGAATAAGTGGCGTATCGCCGGCAGACATATCCGTGTTAATGGTATACTTGGGAAAATAAATGAGCTACGAAAGACTGGAACAATGCCCCATCTGCGGCAAAGAAGACTTCAAGAACTTTTTAGTAGTAACTGACAACGCTGTATCGAAAGAGAGCTTTGTGATTGTGGAGTGCACGAACTGCTCGTTTAAGTTCACCAACCCACGGCCCGACGCACAAAGCATCGGCAAGTATTACGAGTCAGATGATTACATCTCGCACTCGAACACAACAAGCGGAATTATCAACACCGCCTACCATGTGGTACGCTCTATCACCACCAAGCAAAAGGTAGAGATTATCAACAGGTATTCGCCCGTGAAGGGAAGTATACTGGACTACGGCTGTGGCACCGGCACTTTTCTGACGGCCTGCAAAAAAGATGGTTGGGAGATAAGAGGTGTTGAGCCAAACGCAAAGGCCCGAGCAAAGGCAGCTGAAAACACGGGTGAGATAATAGCTGAAAAACTGGAGGACATAGAAGGCGAGAAGTATGAGATGATCACGCTATGGCATGTGCTGGAGCATGTTCATACTTTGAATGAAACCATGGCCCAACTACTGGAAAGCCTGCAGGAAGACGGCACGATGATTATAGCAGTACCCAATGCCGACTCGCATGATGCGCAGGAGTATAAGGACAATTGGGCAGCATACGACGTGCCCCGGCACCTGTACCATTTTACGCAGCAAACCATGAAGCGCTTCCTGAAGAAGCACAAGATGCGGCTGGAGGAGGTACTGCCGATGAAGTTTGACGCCTATTACGTGAGCATGCTAAGCGAGAAGCACAAGCAGGGTAAAACCAAGATGCTGAGCAGCGTGGTAAGCGGGTATAGGTCGAACAGCTTTGCAGAAAAGAACGGAAACGATTACTCCAGTTTGATTTTTGTAGCAAAAAGAAAATAATAGGCGCAAATTTGCGAGAAGAGAAAGATAGGCAAGCGAGAGTTTGCCTATTTTAATTTAAAGATAAAACCCATGAAGCTAATCCAGATACTGATATCGGCAGCCGCACTGACAGCAATGGCCAGTTGCGCCACACAAAATCCGCCGGAAGGAGGACCGCGGGATGAGGAACCTCCAAAGCTGTTGAAAAGCACACCGGCGGACCAGCAGCTGAATGTGAAAACGAAGACGGTTGTATTGGAGTTTGATGAAGAGGTTCAGCAGAATACCTTAAATAAAGAGCTGCTCATCACCCCAAATATCAACAACCCCTACAAGGTGATCCCTGATAAGAGAACCTTAACGCTGGAGTTCGAAGAGCCGCTGCAGGATAGCACGACGTTCACGTTCAACTTCAGGCAAGGTATAACAGACATCACTGAAAAGAACAAGGCGCAGAACCTACAGCTGTCCTTTAGCACAGGCTCATACATCGACTCAAGCCGGGTGAGCGGAACTGTGGTGGACCTGATGACGCAGACACCGGAGAAAGAAGCACTCGTGGTGCTGTACAGGACAGACGACACGTTAAGCATCAGGAAAAACCGCCCGTACTACCTGACGAATGCCGATGCACAAGGGAATTATAGCCTGCAGAACGTGCGCGAAGGAAGCTACCGCATGTATGCGCTGGTAGACAAAAACAACAACAGCTACTATGACAACGAGGAAGAGAAAATAGGCTACCTGGCAGAGCCGATAATAATTACCTTCAGCACCGATACAGTAAAACTGCAGACCGTACGGATCGACACGAAGAAGCCGATACTGCTGAAACGCGAAAAGTATAGCGACAGGTTTATTGCCGGTTACAACGAAGGCATTCAGGATTTTTATGCCGTGTCAGAGGCAGGCAAAGATACGCTCATGAGCAAAGTATCAGCCGACGGGAAAGACAGGCAGCTGTTTAAAACCGAGAAATTTGCCGGTGGAAAAACTATACTTGCGGCTGTGGACTCCTCGGGCAATATCAGCACTGACACACTGGAGATAGCGTTTGAGGGCAAGCGACCAGCAACTATAAAAGGGGCGGCGCTTAAAGTTTTGAACAGCCAACAGACCAGCTACAGCGTTGGCCAGGAGGTTACGCTGGAACTGGAAACCCCAGTAAAGATTACGAAGAACTCGCCTATAACATTGATGGGAGACACCGTGGTACTGCAGCAACTGAAGTATCCGGAGGAGGTAAAGCTGGATGAGACAAAAACAGAACTGCGCTTTAACCTGCCTAACCTGGGTCGGCAGCAACAGCAAGTAACCGTGGTGCTGGACAGCACCGCCATACAGCCCCTGCAGGGAGAGCCGCTCTCGATGCCGCAACTGCAGCTCGGGATAGCAGAAGGAGGCGGAACAGGTAATCTGAAAGGGGACATAAAGACGGAGTATAAATCCTACACCATCCAGCTACTAAACGACAAGTATAAAGTAGTAAAGGAGAGCGGCCCAGGAAATTCCTACCGGTTCAAAAATGTGGCACCAGGCACATATTACCTGCGTGTGCTGATTGATGAAAACAACAACGGCAAATGGGATAAAGCAGACCCGGAATTTAAGAAAGCGCCAGAGCCCGTATACCTGCTTCCAAACACGGTGGAGGTAAGAGCCAACTGGGATGTAGAAGACCTGGATCTAACATTCTAAAGCAAGAACAAATTGAATACAAAAGGAGAGGCTGCGGTCTCTCCTTTTTTTGTGCCTTGACTATAAATACCGAGTCAAGTATTAACCGATGCTGGCCCATACCTTCTCAAAGCTGCCGGCGCACCTGCAACAACGAAGCCCCTCCTAAACAACCAACGCCAACTGCAAGCGCTGCGCCACTCCCTGAATCATACTTCATCAAAATATAAAAGCCGAGCCAGCTTGAGAAGACCTAAAGCTGTTGCAGCATAAAAAGGCAGGAGATAGCATATCGAAATGGCACCTGAAAAAGTAATCGCCATAGAAGAAGCTCATATAAAAAAGTAGGTGGATACAGCTGCCAAACTTACTGCGGCGAGGAGGCAAACCAGGAAGGAGAGGAGAAGCGAACCTAGTATTAACACTAAACCGATGGCTCCGGATCATCTAGAAAATGATGAGAACAAAGCTGAAGCAGACGAGAAATAATCGGTGAAAACGAAGCCTGTGAAATTTTTTTTCGTAATCCACAAAGTTGTTCCTAACCATGTGGAAAAGGGTGGGTAACACTCGGGATAACTTACACGCACATATCTTACACACCCAAAAACAGATTACACAGAGGGTAAAAAGTGGATAGCAGTGTATAATTTTCCTTACACAAAGCTATTTTCCACTGCTGTGTTACCTGTTCAAAAAGAAATACACAAAAAATGGCAAAAAGTGGAAAACACAGCTAAGCCTCTGAGTCAAAAGCAGAAGAAATTAACAAGGTGGCTGTGGAAGTGGTGAAAAGCGAAATGGATGTACACAAGTTATAGGCAGTACACAAAGCTGGGTAAAGTTGTCCACTTATAAACAGCCATAAAAACAAAAGAAGATTCTTTTTAAAAAATCATCTTATAAAAATTATTAGGGTTTGTAAAGTGTGGAAAGGTCGGGAAACAGGCCTGTGAAATGGGATGAGGAGCTTACACAGGTCAGGTACACAAGAAGAAAAAGCGTATATTTAAACGAAGAAAAACAGAAGCGACACCAAAAAATAATCTATGCTCCTAAACGTAAACTTGACTCCGCCCTTCGAGGAGCCCGTACTGATCTTTACACTGGTGCTGCTGGTAATACTGGTAATACCTCTTATACTTGGGAAGTTCAGGATACCCGGCATAGTGGGTATGATTGTGGCGGGCGTGATATTAGGGCCGAACGGGCTGCACATTCTGGATAGGGATGCGAGCATCGTACTGTTCGGAACAGTAGGCCTGCTGTACATCATGTTCCAGGCGGGACTCGAAATCGATATGATCGATTTCAAAAAGTATAAGATGAGGAGCGTTGTGTTTGGAACGCTTACATTCCTGCTGCCTATGCTAGTGGGCACGGCGGTGTTTTACTACCTGCACGATTATGACATAAAGCCAGCCATACTTTTGGCAAGTATGTTTGCTCCCCACACCCTGCTGGCATACCCGATCATCAGCAGGCTGGGCCTGAGCAAAAACGCGGCAGTAACGCTTACCATTGGCGGCACGCTGATAACGGACACGGCCGTACTGTTTGTGCTGGCCATCATCATCAACTCCACGCATGGCGAGACCGGAGCCACCTTCTGGATCTTTATGGTGACGAAGATGCTGCTGTTTGTGGTGCTGGTGCTTTGGCTGTTTCCCAAGCTGTCGTCTTACATGTTTAAGCAGCTGGAGGGAGAGAAAGGCGCACAGTATATTTATGTGCTGACGGTAGTCTTCGCGGCCGCGTTCCTATCGGAGGTGGCAGGCATGGAGGCCATTATCGGGGCATTCTTGGCAGGGCTGGCGCTGAACCCGCTCATACCGCATACGTCGGCGCTGATGAACAGGATTGAGTTTGTCGGAAACAATATCTTTATCCCGTTCTTCCTGATCAGTACAGGCATGCTGGTAGACCTGAAAGTGCTGTTTACTGATACAAATGCCATGCTGATAGCAGGCACCATAGTGGTGCTGGCGCCAATGGCAAAGTACGCGGCGGCGTACCTCACCCAAAAGATCTTTAAGTTCAGCGTGCTGCAGCGCAACCTTATATTCGGGTTGAGCAGCGCCCACGCAGCGGCTACGCTGGCAGTAGTTTTGGCAGGCTTTGAGATAGGCTTGATAGGAGAGAGCGCGCTGAACGGAGCTGTGGTGCTGATCCTGGTATCCAGTATGGTAAGCTCGTTCTCTACAGAAAAAGCAGGAAGAGCGCTGGCCATAATGGAGAGCCGCCGAAAGCCAGACATTAGCCGCAAGCCGGATAGAATACTGGTACCGATAGGCAACCCGAAAACGATAGAGCGGCTGATCGACTTGGCCATCATGCTCAAGAACCCGGAGCAGCACGAGCCGATATATCCTTTGGCCGTGGTGATAGACAACGAGCACGCCGAGGAAGAGATCTACAAGAAAAACGAGATGCTGCAGGAGGCCATCACCCACGCCTCTTCTACAGACAATAACGTGCAGCTGGTTTCGAAGATAGACGTGAATGTGGCCAGCGGAATACTAAGAGCCATTAAAGAGCTGATGATTACCGAAGTGGTGCTGGGCTGGAACGCCAAGATTACGACGCGCGACAGGATCTTTGGTGGCGTACTGGACAGCCTCCTGGACAACACAAACGAGATGATCCTGGTGTGCAAGATCATTCAGCCGCTGAATACAACAAGCCGCATTGTGGTGATTGCCCCAACCAACGCAGAACTGGAAAGAGGCTTCGTGCGCTGGATAAGAAGCGTGAAACTGTTGTCGCAGCAACTGGGGGCGCCGGTGGTGTTCAGGGGCAGAAAAAGAACCTTGAACAAAGTGAGAAGCGCCGTAAAAGAAGCCAAGCCAAACATAGAGGCGGAGTATAGCCCCTACTCTAACCTCAGCGAGTTTGCCACCATGAAATCGGAGCTTAAGAAAGATGACCTGGTGATTGTGATCTCGGCAAGGAAAGGCACGATCTCTTACAACAGCAACCTGGACTATGTGCCGCGCGTGCTGTCGCGGGATTACAAAGACAACAGCTTTATTGTGATGTACCCAGAGCAGTACCCGCTTCACCAGACGGTGCCGGTTAAAAGTATAAACATCTATGGCGCAGCATCCGAAGAAGAAGACATTTAACTATGACCTCGACTTTAAAAAGATAGATTTCAGGCAGCGGCCGGAGCTGTACAGGATAGGCAAAGGAGAGCAGGGGGTACTGCTCGTGGAGCCGTATAAATCAGAAATACTGCCGCACTGGCGCTTCAAGAATCCGGAGGTGGCGCGGGAGTCGAGCGAGAAGATTTATACTTTGTTTTTGGAGTACCTGCAGCAAAACGATTTTGTAGGCGCAGACATGGCCCGAAAGTTCCTGCAGATGGGCTATACCCGCAGCAGGCGCTACGCCAACCACCGCACCGGCCAAAAGTATAAAGGCCCCGTGCCGGACGATAAAAAAGGCCAGAGCGGCTCCCATGGCCGCCCGCAGCTGCCCCTGGACCCAGATCCCGTGAAAGCAGAATCAGCGGCGATATTTAAAGCCAAATGGGAGCAGGCGAAGGAGAACGGAAAGTATAAACAGCTGATGGAGGAGTTCAGAAATCTGCACGAAGAGCCGCATCAAAATAAAAAGTAAAACCCAACGAAAGGTAAAAAACGTATCTTTGCACATATAAAAATCACTATTGAACATGATCAATAAAGACATCAGGTTGGGCAAAGGGCTTGGTAAGATCAAGTTTGGCCTGACAATGGACGAGGTAGAGGAACTGATTGGGGAGCCAGAAGAAGTAGAAGAGTCTGATGAGGAGGACGAGTTTGAGCATCAGGCCTGGAACTACTGGGAGGAAGGTTACTCACTCTACTTCGACAAAGAGGACGACTACCGCCTGAGCTGCATCGAAACCGCTAACCGCGAGGTACAGATCTTTGGGGAGCGCGTATTTGAGATGAGCCGCGAGCAGATCCTGCAGCTTTTCGCCGACCACAACATCACCAACCCAGAGGAAGAGGAAGCCGAGACAGGCGAAACCCGCATTTCTTTCGAGAAGGAGATGATCGATTTATACTTTGACGAAGACCAGCTGATTGCCGTGAACTTCGGGGTATTCATTAACGATGACCTGGAAGTAGTTTGGCCAGAGAAATAACACGTATAAAAGCATAACAGGAGCCCCGGCTATAAGTTAGCCGGGGCTTTTTTGTGCCACACGCTAAGTATAAACCAGCACCCACCCCGTGGATAAGTATAGCCAAAAAGGCGCAGGAGCAGCTTTGAAGGCATAAAATAAACTTTATACTTCTGCCAGTAATCCACAGCCGCATCACAACAAAAAAGCCCGACATTGCTGCCGGGCTTATACTTTTGAAAATGGAAATCTTAATTGAAGAAGAAGTTGATCAGCTCCTCCTGGATAACCGGGTTGATGGCGATGGCCAGGATAACTGAGATGATCAGACCGACGGTCACAGAGGCAATGTCCTTACCGATCAGGTTGAAAGTCTTGGCGAACTTAACCGGAGAGTCGTGGGCGCGTAGGCGCATACCTAACTCACGGCCGGCAAGCAAACCAACGAATACCCAGGTCGTACTCATCGGGATGTTATTTACCTCTTTAAAGTAGTAAAGTATAATGGAGTAAACTAGGTCGATAATAGTGGCGCTGCGGACGTCGCGCACTTCAGATTTCTCGTTGATGATCCCCTGAATCTTATCGCCTTTGTTATAGAACAGGAAGCCAAGGCCCACGAAGATGAATCCGGCGAAGGCAGCAAACTCCCACATACCCAGTTGGCGCGGCAGATATACTGCAACGTTGGCCAGGTCCTGCGCCAGCCAGGTGTGCCACAAAAAGCCGCTGATAACCCATTGTGCAATCACCCAGGCATCGTGCGCTTTGCCTTTGATCATCTTCTTGATAACCTTGCTGAGCACGATATAGATGATAAACGCAGCCACAAAGGCAGCCACATAGCCCATCAAACTTTTAGATACCATGCTGATAATGGCGCCGGAGCTAACCGTGAACACGCTCAGCAGCATGAACGTAGTAGAAACCGGTATGCGCATGCGGGTTAGCAGCAAGAGGATGATAGGGGCCGCCAGCTGCAGGTACACAAAGTTGTCGATGGTTTGATCAAAGCCTTTGGAGGCCAGGCGTTGGTAGGTTACGTCACCATCGAAAACATACCAGCTATAGAACACGGTGCCCAGGAAGATGGAGCCCATGAACAGCCACTGCCAGTACCATTTCTTATCTTCGTTGGAAACGATGAACGTGCCGATGGTCTGGATGCTGTCGTTGGCGATGGCGGAGTAGCCGGCAAAAGCAAAGCCTACCCACATGGCGATAGAAGCGTAAGGGTAGATTAAGCCGGCAAGAATGAGCGCGAAGGCAATAAAATAAAGGAATTTTTTCTCCTTACGGATAACAATGTCAAGGGTGCTGTAGCGTTTCCTGAACTTATAAGGCGCGGCAGGGGCCACTACATGTTTCTTTCCTTTTTTGACTTTAGCCATTAGTTAAGATTATGAATAAAGATAAATCGGGGCAAAGTTACTTTAATTATAGATTAAGTTTTTCTGCCTAATGTTAAGTTATTGTTAACACAGTACCGGCGCATACACCAGGCGGCCACGCCTAAAAACGAAAATGCGGCAGAAAGTCCGGAAAAACTGTACCTTAGAGCATAGCATAATCAAACACGAAAGAAGTATATTTGCGGCATGGCGACACAAGAAAAAACACCTGTAGAGAACGCTCAACTGAAAGATATCATCTCGCACGCGAAGGAGTATGGCTTTATATTCCCGTCAAGCGAGATCTATGATGGCCTGCAAGCCGTGTACGACTACGGCCAGATGGGCGTGGAGCTGAAGAACAACATCAAGAACCTGTGGTGGAAGAGCATGACCCAGCTGAACCAGAACGTGGTGGGCCTGGACGCTGCCATCTTCATGCACCCGCTGGTTTGGAAGGCCTCCGGCCACGTGGACAGCTTCAACGACCCGATGATCGATAACAAGGACTCGAAGAAGCGCTACCGTGCCGATGTGCTGATAGAAGACAAAGCAGCGCAGTATGAGAAAGACGGCCACTACGAAAAAGCCAGCGAGCTTTTGGTGGAGATGGGCAAGCTGCTCGGAGCCGAGGACCTGGACGGGGTGCGCGAGCTCATCATCCGTGAAGACATCAAATGCCCGATCTCCGGCACTGCCAACTGGACAGAGGTGCGTCAGTTTAACCTGATGTTCTCGACGCAGGTAGGCTCCGTGGCTGAGGACGCCACCACCATTTACCTGCGCCCGGAAACGGCACAGGGTATCTTCGTGAACTTCCTGAACGTGCAGAAGACCGGCCGTATGAAGGTGCCTTTCGGTATCGCGCAGATCGGTAAAGCCTTCCGGAATGAGATCGTGGCGCGCCAGTTCATCTTCCGTATGCGCGAGTTTGAGCAGATGGAGATGCAGTTTTTCGTGCGCCCTGGCACCGAGATGGAGTGGTACGAGCAGTGGAGAGACACCCGCCGCAAGTGGCACGAGGCTATCGGTGTGCCGACTGACAAGCTGCGTTTCCACAACCACGAAAAACTGGCTCACTACGCCAACGCCGCCCTGGACATAGAGTTTGAGTTCCCGTTCGGCTTTAAAGAGGTAGAGGGTATCCACTCCCGCACCGACTTCGACCTGACGCAGCACCAGGAGCTGAGCCGCAAAAAACTGCAGTACTTCGACAACGACCTGAACGAGGAAGGCAAGCCATACGGCAATTACGTGCCATACGTGATCGAGACGTCCGTAGGGGCAGACCGCCTGTTCCTGATGGTGCTTTGCAGCGCCTATACCGAGGAGGAGATCACCGAGGGAGACAGCACGAAGAGCCGTACTTTCCTGAAGCTGCACCCGGCGCTGGCCCCGGTAAAAGCCGCTATACTTCCGCTGACCAAAAAAGACGGCCTGCCGGAGAAAGCGAACGAGATCTTCGAAGAGCTGAAGTATGACTTCAACATGATCTACGAGGAGCGCGACAGCATCGGCAAGCGTTACACCCGCCAGGACCTGATCGGTACCCCGTTCTGTATCGCCGTGGATCACCAGACGCTGGAGGACAACACCGTTACCGTGCGCGACCGCGACACCCGCGAGCAGGTGCGTATGCCAATCAGCGAACTGCACAGCTACATCAACAAAGCCGTTAGCTTCAAAAGCATTTTTGAGCAGCTGGCTTAAGTATAAAGTATAAAGTATAGAAAAGCCGGGGGTGCAGCAGCGCCTTCGGCTTTTTGTTTTCTCAACCGGTTATAGAAGCCACACAACCACCGCCTGCTGCCAATCGTTTAACGAAGTATACATTAAGCGATAAAACTATGAGAGAATCAGAATATAGAGCCCGCGGCAACTGGAACGAGTTGAAGGGCAAGATGAAGCAGCAGTACGGCGACTTAACCGACGATGACCTGACTTACGACGAAGGTCAGCAGGATGAGTGGCTAGGCCGTATGCAGAAGAAAATAGGCAAAACGAAACATGAAATAAAAGAGTGGATTGATCGCCTATAAAAGTAGCATCACGCATACCTGTCAGTCCCCAATTACCGCAAGGTGGTTGGGGATTTTGTTTTTAATACAGCCTAAGTTGTAGAAGAACATACTATCATAAATAGCTTCAGTCTTGATAACAGCATCCGTAGAGAGTGCTAATTTGTCATTGAGTTTATTAATTATGTAAAATAAGTTTTAAACTATACTTGATGTTTTTTTCCATAAAAGCAGAAGTAAAGGTTGTGGAAGGCAAAGTATAAAAGCTGTTCCTGCCGCTGGCGAAAGCGGTTAAAAACAAAGGAGAAGCAGCGATAGAAAGCGGCTAAATGTAGGCGTCCATGCTGTTGAAAATAAAGTATAAAAAGAGCCTGTAAGTATAAATAAGGCATAAAAAGGACTTTTTATCCACAGGAATTATCGAGAGGGCGAGGCTGAGGAGGCAGTGGGAGGAAGGGAAAAACGGCTAAGGCTGCTGCCCTTGAAACACTTAGCCATACTTGTTTTACCGCAGCTTTATACTTTTCAGCCCACATGGGTGCGCAAAATTCCATACCTTTGCCGAATTGTAGCCGGATCATGTGGAATAAGATTGCCATTTTTATTATCAAGAACAGGCTGAGGCTGATCATTGTCTTAGCTTTGCTTACTGCTTTTATGGCCTACAAGGCCAAAGACGCAGAAATGTCTTACGATTTTGCCAACGTCGTATCGCAGGACGACGTGGACATGCAGTACTTCCAGCGCTTTAAACGCACCTTTGGCGAGGATGGCAACGTGCTGGTGGTGGGCATGCAGGATAACAAAGTATACAAGCTCCAGAACTTCCTGGAACTGGATAAGCTGTCGCGCCAGCTGAAAGAGGTAGAGGGGGTGAAAGCCGTGATCTCGTTGCCTAACCTGGTGCAGGTGGTAAAAGACACCGCCGAGCGCAAGTTCACCACAGCGGCTATTTTCTCGCCCATGCCCCAAACGCAGCCCCAGCTCGACAGCCTGGTGCAGGTGGTGCGCAACCAGGGCTTCTACGACGGGCAGATCATCAACCATAAAACAGGGGCTACGCTGCTGGCCATTACCGTAGATCCGGCCTATCTCAACTCCGCCCGTCGGGTGGAGGTGATGGATAACATCACGGCACAAACGGACGCCTTCTCTAAAGCCACAGGAATAAAGCTGCACTACGCTGGCCTGCCTTTCGTGAGGGCCGTTATGACGACCAAGGTGGCTTCCGAGATGAAACTGTTCCTGCTGTTGGCCCTGCTGGTTACCGGCGTCACGCTGTTCATCTTCTTCCGCTCGTTCTACGCCGTTATCTTCCCGCTGCTGGTAATAAGTATGGTGGTGGTATGGGTAATGGGAACGATTGCGCTGCTGGGCTTTAAGATCTCGCTGCTAACGGGGCTTATCCCGGCCATACTTGTCGTCATCGGCATCCCGAACTCTACCTACCTGCTCACGCGCTACCACTACGACTACCGCAAGCACGGCAACAAAATACTGGCGCTTTCGCGCGTCATCAGCAAAATAGGCGTGGTAAACCTGGTCACGAACACCACCACGGCCATTGGCTTTATCGTGTTCACGTTTACGCACGTGGCCATACTTTATGAGTTCGGTGTGGTGGCCGGCATTAACATCTTCGTCACGTTTATTATCAGCATGGTGCTGATACCGGTGGTGTTCTCGTACCTGCCGCCGCCAAGTCCGCGCCAGCTGCGCCACCTTGATGCGCGCCCGCTGAACAAGCTGCTTGAGTTTTTCGATTACATCGTGCACCGCAAGCGCCACCTGGTATACTTCTTCACCATTTTGGCGGTGGGCGTGTCGCTGCTGGGTATCTATAAAGTGAAGACGGTGTCCTACATGGTGGATGACCTGCCGGAGGAGAGTAGCGTGAATGCCGACCTGGCTTTCTTCGAGAACCACTTTAACGGGGTAATGCCGCTGGAGATCATCGTGGACACAGGCATAAAGCAGGGCGTGATGCGCTTGCCGAACCTGAAGAAGCTGAACGAGCTGGAGGACTTCCTGCGCACGCAACCCATACTTTCCGCGCCGATCTCGGTGGTTGGTTTGGTGAAGACGGCCACGCAGGCCTTTTACGGCGGCGACCCGAGCTCCTACCGCCTGCCCGACAACACCGAGCGCAACTTTATCTTTAGTTACCTGGCCCGGGAGAAAAACGAGGCAAGCCAGAGGCTGCTCCGCGCCTTCGTGGACAGCACCGGCCAGCGCGCCCGCATCTCCCTAAAAGTAGCCGATGCCGGCTCCAGGGAACTGGATACCCTGCTCATCAACAAAATCAAGCCACAGCTGCGCGAGATCTACGGCGGCGAGGGTATAACCGAGACAGAGGAAGGCAACACCATGACCTTCACCCGCGACGACTCCGGCGCCCAGACCACGGTGAGCCTGACGGGCACGACGCTGCTGTTCATCAAAGGCAACGAATACCTGATCAACAACCTGCGCTCCAGCCTCATACTTGCCTTTGTGTTGGTAACTATTGTGATCGCGCTGTTGTTTAAGTCGGCAAGGGTAGTGATCAGCTCCCTGATCCCGAACATGATACCGCTGGTGATAGCCGGTGGCCTGATGGGCTTTTTCAACATCCCGTTAAAGCCAAGCACGGCGCTTATCTTCAGCATTGCCCTCGGCATCGCCATCGACGACTCTATTCACTTCCTAGCCAAGTATAGAAGTGAGTTGCTCTCGAACGGCTTTAACGTGGGGCGGGCCATCACTACGAGTTTAACAGAGGCAGGCACCAGTATGATCTATACCTCGGTGATCCTGTTCTTCGGATTCGTGATCTTCGCCTTCTCGGAGTTTGGCGGCACCAAGGCGCTGGGCGTGCTGATGTCGGTGAGTTTGCTGATTGCATTATTCACAAACCTGATTATATTGCCAACTTTGCTGATGAGCTTCGATAGCGGCAAGTATGAGCGCGACCCGTATGCCCTGATAGAGCACTACGACGAGTTCTACCTGGAGCACGAGGACGAGGAACTAGACCTGAGCCAGCTAAAGTTGAGATTAGAGGAAGAAGTAAATCTTGAGGAAGACAATAAACCAGAAAATGGTAAAGTACAACGAGTATAAAAACCTGAACTACGCCAAGGTAGGCGAGGATGTACTGGAGTTTTGGAAGCAGAACAACATCTTTGAGAGATCGGTGGCTACCCGCGAGGGCAACACGCCGTTCGTGTTTTACGAAGGTCCGCCTTCAGCCAACGGTACGCCGGGCATTCACCACGTCATGGCCCGCGCTGTAAAGGATATTTTCTGCCGCTATAAGACCCTGAAAGGCTTCCAGGTAAACCGCAAAGGCGGCTGGGACACCCACGGCCTTCCGGTGGAGCTGCAGGTAGAGAAAGAGCTGGGCATCACGAAAGAGGATATCGGCAAGAAGATAACGGTAGAGGAGTATAACCAGCGCTGCCGCGAAACGGTGATGCGCTTCAAGAACCAGTGGGATACCCTGACCGAGCAGATGGGCTACTGGGTAGACCTGAATAACCCCTACATCACGTTCGAAGATGAGTACATCGAGTCTTGCTGGGCGCTGCTGAAAAAGCTGTACGACAAAGGCTACTTATATAAAGGCTATACCATCCAGCCATTTTCTCCGGCTGCCGGCACCGGCCTTAGCTCGCACGAGCTCAACCAGCCTGGTTGCTACAAAATGGTGAAGGATACCACTATCGTGGCGCAGTTCGAGGTGAAGAAGATCACCCGCAATATGTTCCTGTTTGAGCATGAGGAGGAGAAAGTATATTTCCTGGCCTGGACGACCACGCCTTGGACGCTGCCTGCCAACACCGGCCTGGCTGTGGGCAAGAACATCAAGTATGTAAAAGTACGCACGTACAATCCTTATACGTACGAGCCGATCTCGGTTATATTGGCCAAGGACCTGGTAAGCCGCTACTTCAACCCGAAGGCCGCAGACTTGGCTCTGACAGACTACAGCTCCGGCGATAAGCTGATCCCTTACAAAGTAGTGGAGGAGTTCACGGGCGCTGACCTGAATGGCGTGGAATATCACCAGCTGATGCCCTACGTGCAGCCAGACAAGCCAGCCTTCCGCGTGATCATCGGCGATTACGTGACCACGGAGGACGGTACCGGTATCGTGCACATCTCGCCGACCTTTGGTGCCGATGACGCCCGCGTAGCCGCGCAGAACGACATCCCGGCGCTGCTGGTAATGGACGAGAACGGCAAGCCTTCCCCAATTGTAGATAGACAAGGCCGCTTCGTGAAGGAGATCACCGACTTTGCAGGCATGTACGTGAAGAACTACGCCAAAGAAGACGAGTCTGCCGCCGACTACAAGCCTACCGACGTTAAGATCGCCATCAAGCTGAAGGAAGAAGGGAAGGCCTTTAAGGTAGAGAAGTACGAGCACACCTATCCGCACTGCTGGCGTACCGATATGCCGGTGCTGTATTACCCGCTGGATAGCTGGTTTATCAAAACCACTGCTGTTAAAGATAGATTGATCGAGCTGAACAAGACCATCAACTGGAAACCGGAGTCTACGGGCACAGGCCGTTTCGGCAACTGGCTGGAGAACCTGGTGGACTGGAACCTCTCGCGCTCGCGCTATTGGGGCACGCCGCTGCCAATCTGGAGAACAGAGGACGGCGAGGAAGAGATCTGCATCGGCTCCATCGCGCAGCTAAACGATGAGATCGAAAGAGCCGTGAGTGCCGGTGTGATGGATGCCTCTGTGGAGGTGAAAGACCTGCACCGCCCGTATGTGGACAACGTGGTGCTATTGAGCGACTCCGGCAAGCCAATGTACAGAGAGCCAGACCTTATCGACGTGTGGTTCGACTCGGGCGCCATGCCTTATGCACAGTGGCACTACCCGCTGGAGAACGAGGAAATGTTTGAGAAAAACTTCCCTGCCGACTTCATCGCCGAGGGAGTGGACCAGACACGCGGCTGGTTCTTTACGCTGCATGCGCTGGCGGTGATGCTGGAGGACAGCGTGGCCTATAAAAACGTGATCGCCAACGGCCTGGTGCTGGACAAAAATGGCAACAAGATGAGCAAGCGCCTCGGCAACGCCATCGACCCGTTCGAGATGATCGGTACCTATGGCCCGGATGCCGTGCGCTGGTACATGATCGCCAATGCGCCGCCTTGGGATAACCTGAAATTTAACCCGGACGGGGTAGTGGAGACGCAGCGCCGTTTCTTTGGGACATTGCAGAATACCTACTCGTTCTTCGCCCTCTACGCCAACCTCGATAACTTTACCTACTCGGAGGCGGATGTGCCGATGGCGCAGCGCACCGAATCGGACCGCTGGATCATCTCTAAGCTGAATACCCTGATCCAGGACGTGGACAGCTATTACGAGGAGTATGACCCAACCCGCGCCGCCCGCGCCATCCAAGATTTTGTGGTGGACGACCTGAGCAACTGGTACGTGCGCCTCAACCGCAAGCGTTTCTGGAAAGGCGAGTACAATACCGATAAGGTCGCCGCTTACCAGACACTTTATACTTGCCTGGAAGTGGTCGCGAAGCTGGCCGCACCGATTGCGCCGTTCTACACCGAGCAGCTGTACCGCGACCTGAACGGCGTGAGTGGTAAGCATAAGGAGGAGTCGGTGCACCTGGCCTACTATCCGGAGGTGAACCACCAGGACATCGACAAAGACCTGGAGGAGCGTATGCAGCTGGCCCAGACTATTTCCTCGCTGGTGCACTCGCTGCGCAAGAAGGAGATGATCAAGGTGCGCCAGCCGTTGCAGCGCATCCTGATCCCGGTGCTGAACCAAAAGATGCGCGCGCAGATCGACGCCGTGGCTGACCTGATCCTGAGCGAGGTGAACGTGAAGACGATCGAATACATCGACGACACGTCCGGCATCTTGGTGAAGAAGATCAAGCCTAACTTTAAGAAGCTAGGCCAGGTATTCGGGCCGAAGATGAAGCTAGTGGCCGCCGCCGTGCAGCGTATGGACCAGAACGATATCGCGCATCTTGAAAGAGAAGGCGGCTTTGAGGTGATGCTGAACGAGGAAGAGACGGCCGTGCTGACGCCGGACGACGTGGAGATTTCTTCAGAGGACATCCCGGGTTGGCTGGTGGCCAGCGAAGGAAAACTGACCGTGGCGCTGGATATTACCCTGACGGAGGAACTGAAGCAGGAGGGCATCGCCCGCGACCTGGTGAACCGCATCCAGAACCTGCGCAAAGACTCTAACCTGGAGGTGCAGGACAAAATCCGCATTGCCATGCAGCATTCGGTGCCAGAGGTAAACGCAGCGGTGGCCAACTACAGCAACTATATCTGCGCCGAAACACAGGCCCTGAGCCTGCAGGTGGTGCCCGCGTTGGATAGCGCCACAATCCTCGACATAGACGATTATAAAGTGCTGATTCAGATCGACACGGAAGAAAGAGCGATGATTTAAAGTATGAAGCACCGGGAAACTTATGTTCATCCTGGTGCTTTTATACTTTCAAGAAGTATATTGCAGCTGTAAGCTCTCAATCAACCTGCGTTTGCAGCTGCCCAAAACTTAAAAAATGAAATACGGAAAATACTACCTGGTTGCTCTTGCCGTGATACTCATTGATCAGGCTGTGAAGCTGATCGTGCATTACAACATGGAAATGGGCCTGCCCGGTGAAATCCATTTGATAGGAGACTGGCTGAAGCTGCACTATACCCTGAACCCGGGGATGGCTTTCGGTGTGGAGCTGGGCTCTGATTATGGAAAACTTATACTGACGCTGTTCCGCCTGGTAGCCATGTTTGGCATTGGCTACTACCTGTCCTACCTGGTAAAGCACCACGCGCCCAAAGGCCTGGTCTGGTGCATTGCACTCATTCTGGGCGGTGCCATCGGCAACCTGGTGGATAGCACCTTCTATGGCGTGTGGTTCGATAATGCCCCGTATGGCGCGACTACGCCGTGGTTTCATGGGCAGGTGATCGATATGTTCTATGTCGATATCTGGGAGGGCATCGTGCCGAACTGGATTCCGATCTTCGGAGGCAAGCCTATGTCGCTGTGGCCGATCTTCAACGTAGCGGACTCCGCCATCTTCATCGGTGTGCTGCTCATCCTGTTCAACCAGAAGCGCTTTTTTGGCCACCACGAAGAGCCGAAGCACAAAATTGCAGAGCAGCAGGGGTTGTAATTCAAAGGATAAAGTATAATGCAGAAGGCTGCTCCAGGTGGGGCAGCCTTTTTGTTTTGCCTGGCGCTGGTTATCTTTAGCAGGATGATAAAGGACCTGAATAAACTCGACCTGATGATAGCCGCCTTATACTTGTACTACAGGCGGAGGTATGATCACTGGTTCAGTGCATTCCAGACTAAAAATTTCTTTGGCTTACTAGGCCTATTTTGGTTGTGGTTAAAGTTTGAATGGGCTAGCTTTATACTTGGTGTGCCGGTGCCGAATATAGATGATCCAATGTACTTTCTAGGAATATTCGCTATTGCATGGGCTTTGAGCGGCTTTATCATCCACAAATTCACTTTGTCTTTCCAAGAGCTATCAACTATAGATTTATATCCGGAAGAATATACCAGAGGCTATAAACTGTCTTTCTATTTCATGATATTAACTTTAGTTGTTTTTTGCGCTTCACTGATGTGGCTGGATAAGCAATAGTAGCAAAAAGTCCCTCTTTGAAAGGGATTGGGGTATGATTTCTTCACTCTAAGGGAACAAAACGCCACCTTCTCCTCAAAATTCATACTTTTACCAAAAGCCTAATTCATACTTTCACCCTTGCCTACTACCACGCCCATACTTCAGGTCAGAGATCTGGAGACAACATTCTCCACTAGCCACAGCACCACCAAAGCCGTGGACGGCATTTCCTTTGAGGTATATCCGGGAGAGGCAGTGGCGATTGTAGGCGAGTCGGGCTCGGGTAAATCGGTAACGGCGCTCTCGTTGATGCGGCTGATAGAGGACGCGGATGCAGCAACAGCAGGAGAAGCTATCTTCCAGTCAGAGAAGTGTGGCGAGGTTGATCTGCTGCAGCTGCCAGAGAAGCAGTTGCAGCAGATCAGGGGCAGCGAGCTAAGTATGGTTTTCCAGGACCCGATGTCGTCGCTGAACCCGGTTTATACTTGTGGAAAACAGGTGGCGGAGGTGCTGTTGCTGCATACTCATCTTTCTAAAAAAGAGGCTAAAGAGCGCGTTCTGCAGCTTTTTGAGCAGGCAAAGCTGCCAAACCCCATCCAGGTTTTTGAGGCTTATCCACATGAGATTTCGGGAGGGCAGAAGCAGCGCGTGATGATTGCCATGGCCATGGCCTGCAAGCCTGCCCTGCTTATTGCCGATGAGCCCACCACCGCCCTGGATGTAACGGTGCAGGCACGGGTGCTGCAGCTGATAGATGAACTGCGGGTGAAGGAGAGAACATCCGTGCTTTTTATTACCCACGACCTGAGCGTAGTAGCCGAAATAGCTGACCGCATCCTGGTGATGTACAAAGGGAAGTTGGTAGAACAGGGCAGCGTGATGGATATCTTCACAAACCCGCAGCACCCTTACACCAAAGGTCTGCTGGCTTGCCGGCCATCTTTATCTATAAGCCGGGAGCTTAGGCTGCCTGTTGTTGCCGACTTTATGCAGGAGGATGCCCAAGGCAATGTTTCTGAGGTTGAAGATTACATCCACTACACACCCTTAACGGGTATGGCAGGTATAAAGCATCAGCCAGAAAAGCAAAACCAGCCACCGCTGCTGCAGGTAAATAACCTGAAAGTATACTTTCCGGTGCGGAAAGGCTTCTGGTCCAGAACTGCGGGCTATGTAAAGGCAGTGGACGGAGTGAGCTTTGAGCTGAAGGCCGGCGAAACCATCGGCTTAGTAGGAGAGTCTGGCTGCGGCAAAACCACGTTGGGCCGTGCCATACTGCGGCTGCTGGAGCCTAGCCAGGGCCAGGTGCTCTTCAACGGCCACGACTTTACGAACCTAAACGCTGAGGAACTGCGCCGGAGCCGCCGGCACCTGCAAATGGTTTTCCAGGACCCGCACGCCTCGCTTAACCCGATGCACACAGTGGGCGAGTCTATTTTGGAGCCGATGCAAGTGCATAACCTGCACTCGGGCGGCAAAGAACGCCGTACAAAAGTTTTGGAACTGCTTGATAAAGTGGGCTTAAGTACGGCCATGCTGCACCGTTATCCACACGAGCTTTCGGGGGGGCAGCAGCAGCGGGTTTGCCTGGCAAGGGCGCTGGCCGTGCAGCCGCAGTGCCTCATCTGCGATGAGGCGGTGTCGGCATTGGATGTGTCGGTGCAGGCGCAGGTGCTAAACCTGCTGAACAAGCTTAAAGAGGAGTTTGGCCTCAGCTATCTCTTTATTACCCACGACTTATCTGTAGCAAAATATATGTCGGACCGTATATTAGTGATGCAAGGAGGCAGGATTGTGGAAAGCGGCACACCCGAACAGCTCTTTAGCCAACCGCAGCAGGAGTATACGCGTACCTTAATCAGTGCAATTCCGAGAGGTGAGCCCGAAGACATAGCTGCCGCGCAACAGCAAAGGAAAGCCCTGCAGGAGCGGGTAAGCTACGCGGGCGGCTGACAGCACAATCCTGAAAACCCTGGTAGATAGCACTTAAAGCTTGTAAACTATGGACCAAACAAACCATGAACCGGATTGGGAGTTTCATTTCAGAAGCATAGATAACAAGCCCGGCTCTATTGCGGTAGACCTGGGCCTTGCCAGCGTAGCGCCTATAACTGAAAAGCCGCACCTGCTGCAGGTGGCAGTAAAAATGTCTAACCCCCGGCCAGACGGCCTTTCGTCTTTGCAGGAAACCATTGTGCTGCAGAGCCTGGAGGATGACCTGGAAGAAATGCTGCGCAGCACCTGCCAGGCTACTTATGCTGGCCGCCTTACCTCTAACGGCTACCGCAAAGTATATTTTTACCTGAGCGAGCCCAACGGCTACGCCGAGCACATCCAGCAGGTCATGCAAAACTACAGCAACCACGAGTACTCCCACAAAGTGGTAAAAGATGCTTCCTGGAGCCGCTATTTTAACTTCCTGTACCCGGAGCCGGAGCAGTTGCAAAGTATAAAAAACCGCAAGGTGCTGGAGGAGTTGGAGAGCAACGGCGACGACCTGAGCAAAGAGCGGCAGGTAGACCATTGGCTATACTTTAAGACCAAGGAAGACAGAGAGGCTTTTCTGGAAAGCATATCCAAGGAAAACTATGCCGTGGTCACCAGCGATTTTCTGGCCTCCTCGCAGGATTACCCGTACCGCCTGCACATCAACCGCACCGATAAGCTAAACCAGCTCAGCATAGACAAGGCTGTGCTGTACCTGCAGCGCCTGGCGCAGCGCCACCACGGCGAGTACGATGGCTGGGAGACCTCACTGGAAGTATAAGCACCGCCAGGTTCCGGCGCCTAAATGTCGCTCCAAGCCGTTTATATAGAAAATTCTATATAACTTACCCCGAATAGCAGATCACTTTAGCCAAAGAGCCGGAAGCGGCGTATAGAAAGTCTAAACCATTTAGGCTAAAGATTGTAAATGGCAGTGGCGGCCCTATTGGCTGCCCCCATATTGATGAAGATACATGAGAAGTAAAAAAGACAACAAAGGCGGCAAAGACAAAGAGAGCCGCAACGACAGGGGCCGCTCCCGCAGAAGAGGCGGCGACTCATCTAATAAAAAAGAAACAGCCCGCGAGGCTTATGCCCGCAAAGAGCCCTCTAACCGCAAGGGCGCGCCAAAATCAGCCAAAGCCATCGTTCTGGAAGTTTTCTCTAACAGCCCCGATACCGTGTTTACCATGCACCAGGTTACCCGCCGTTTAGGCGTTACCGACAAGCATGGCCGCGAGCAGGTGCAGAACCTGGTAAAGGCGCTGGTGCGCGAGAACAAACTGCTGGCCGTCGACGACGACAAGTACATGATGAACCTGAAGGTGGAGATAGTGACGGGGCGCGTGGATCTGGCCAACAGCAAGTATGCCTATATTGTGTCGGAGGAGCGCGAGGAGGACATCCGCGTGTATACCGAGCACCTGCAGTATGCCATGGACGGCGACCTGGTGAAGGTAGAGGTGCTGCCATCTGTGCGCGGCGGCCGCCAGGAGGGCGTAGTGGTAGAGGTGCTGGAGCGCACCCGTACCGAGCTGGTGGGTTTGATGGAGCTATCCAAGAACTTCGGTTTTGTGGTGCCCGATTTTAAACGTACCTATTTTGATGTGTTTGTAGGCGAGCGCCACCTGGGCGAGGCTGAGTCGGGTGACAAGGTGCTGGTGCGCATTATCGAGTGGCCGGACAAGCCGGGCAAAAACCCGACGGGCGAAGTGATCCGCGTGTTCGGACCTGCCGGAGAGCACGAGGCGGAGATTCACTCCATCATGGCCGAATTTGGCCTGCCGTTCGAGTTCCCGGAGGCGGTGGAGGAAGAGGCCGAGTCTATCTCTGATAAAATACCTGCCGGTGAGATTGCCAAGCGCCGCGACTTCCGCGACGTCACCACCTTCACCATAGACCCTGCCGACGCCAAAGACTTCGACGATGCCCTGTCCATCCAGAAACTGGAGAACGGCAACTGGGAGATCGGCGTGCACATTGCCGACGTAACGCACTACGTGCACCCGCGAAGTATACTGGAGAAAGAGGCCTATCACCGCGCCACATCCGTGTACCTGGTAGACAGGACCATCCCGATGCTGCCGGAGCGCCTTTCCAACGGGCTTTGCTCGCTGAGACCAAACGAGGAGAAGCTGACCTTTTCGGTGGTGTTTGAGCTGGACGAGAACGGCAAACTGTACGACACCTGGTACGGCCGCACCATCATCTACTCCGACCGTCGCTTTAGCTACGAGGAGGCGCAGGAGCGCATCGAGACCGGTGAGGGCGACTTTGCAGAGGAGATCAACATCCTGAACAGCATTGCCAAGAAGCTGCAGGCCAAACGCTTTAAAAACGGCGCCATCTCATTTGAGACGGTGGAGGTGAAGTTTAAGCTGGATGAGGACGGCAGACCGCTGTATATCTACGTGAAAGAGCGCAAGGATGCCCATAAGCTGATCGAGGAGTTCATGCTGCTGGCCAACAAGCGCGTGGCGGAGTTCGTGTACAACCTGGGCAAAGGCAAAAAGCGCCCGACCATGGTATACCGTACCCACGGCCAACCGGATCCCGATAAGCTGAGCACTTTCTCGCTGTTTGCCCGCAAGTTTGGCTATAAGGTGGATGTGGATGCCGATATCTCGGAAGAGCTGAACCACCTGACCTCCGAGATAGAGGGCAAGCCGGAGCAGAGCGTGCTGCAGAACCTGGCGATCCGCACGATGGCCAAGGCCAAGTATAGCACTGAGCCGGAAGGGCACTTCGGCCTGGCATTCGACCACTACTCGCACTTTACCTCACCTATTCGCCGCTACCCGGATATGATGGCGCACCGCCTGCTGCAGCATTACCTGGACGGCGGCAACTCTGCCGAAAAAGACGAGTTTGAGGAGCGCTGCAAGCACTCTTCCGAAATGGAGAAACGCGCTGCCGACGCCGAGCGTGCCTCTATCAAGTATAAGCAGGTGGAGTTTATGAAGGATACTATTGGAAATCAGTACAAGGGTATAGTTTCCGGTGTCACAGAATGGGGTATATTTGTGGAGATCGAGGAGAACAAGTGCGAAGGCATGGTACGCCTGGCCGACATCAACGACGATTATTACGAGCTGGATGCCGACAACTACCGCATCATCGGCCGCCAGACCAAGCGTATCATCTCGTTTGGCGATGAGGTGCTGGTAGAGGTGAAAAGCGCCAACTTGGCCGACCGTACCATCGATCTGGACCTGGTAGAGACACTAAAACAACATTAAGATACCCTGTGGATATCAACACCCTGTCTGAAAAGATAAACCATACTTTGTCCACGCTCCGCTATGGTGAAAACCCGAAGGAGCTTTACGAGCCGATCCGCTATATTATGGCCCTCGGCGGCAAAAGAATACGGCCGATGCTGGTGCTGCTGAGTGCCAAAATGTTTGGTGAGGAAGTGGACCATGCCCTTTTGCCGGCGGCGGCGGTGGAGGTTTTCCACAACTTCACGCTCATGCACGACGACATCATGGACCGCGCCCCGCTGCGTCGCGGGCAGCAAACCGTGCACGAGAAGTGGGATGCCAACACCGCCATACTTAGCGGCGATGTGATGCTGGTGCGTGCCTACGAGCTGCTGCTGGGTGTGGAGCCGGATAAGCTGGCCCTGGTGCTGCGCCTGTTCAGTCGCACGGCCGCCGAAGTATGCGAAGGCCAGCAGCTGGACATGAATTTTGAGCGCCGCGAGCAGGTCAGCATCCACGAGTACATCCACATGATTACGCTGAAAACGGCGATTCTGCTGGGTTTTAGCCTGGAGCTGGGTGCCATTTTGCAGGGCGCACCAAAAACCGACGCCGAGCACCTGAAAGCCTTCGGCGATAACATCGGCATAGCGTTTCAGTTGCGCGACGATTTACTGGACGTGTACGGCGACAAGGCCAAGTTTGGCAAACAGGTGGGCGGCGATATTCTATCGGACAAGAAGACCTTTCTGATGCTGACGGCGCTGGAGCAGGCAGACGAGCAGCAGCGGCAAACCATCACCGGCTGGCGCGATAAAACCGACGAAAGTATAGCCGAGGAAAAAGTACGTGCCGTGACCGAGGTATATGACCAACTTAACATCCGCCACCAGACCGAGCAGCAGATCGATCTATACTTTAAGAAAGCCCTGCATCACCTGGATGCCATACAATTGCCGGAGGAGCGCAAAAGCACCATCCGCGGCCTGGCCATGCAACTGATGGAAAGGGATTCTTAATTGTTAAATTGATGTATTGTTAAATTGTTAGTCGGCAGGTGTAAGGCAGAGTTCTGTACCCGCTGGCATTCCATAACGGCATCATCAACAGGCACACAGTATAAAGCTGCACATAAAACAACAGAGAGTTAGAACGGTATTTTATCGTTCTAACTCCTAAACTCTCAAACTCCTTAACTCTCTAACTCCTAAAAATGAGCGTTACCGTCATTCTGATTATTATTACCGTTGGCCTTTCGTGGTACGCCTGGCAAAACCAGGACATCATGCACAAATGGATCTTCCAGCCTTATGCCGTGCAGCGCGACAACTCCTGGTACCGCTTTCTTACCTCCGGCTTCCTGCATGCCGACTTTGCGCACCTGCTGTTTAACATGTTCACGCTGTATTTCTTCGGTGATGTGGTGGAGTATGTCTTTAAGTCAACTTACGGGCCTACCGCGGGCATACTTTTATACTTGCTGGTGTACCTGGGCGGCATCATTGTGTCAGACATCCCAACTTACTTTAAGCACCGCAACGACCCGCCTTACCGCGCGCTAGGTGCCTCAGGCGGGGTAGCCAGCATTGTGTTCTCCAGCATCCTGTTCTTCCCGACGCTGGATATCTGCCTTTTTGCCTTTTTGTGCCTGCCAGGCTTTATCTTTGGCATCCTGTACATGATGTACTCCTACTTCTCGGGCAAGCGCATGGGCGATAACATCAACCACGACGCGCACTTTTACGGGGCCTTGTATGGATTTGTGCTGAGCCTGGTGCTGGTGCCGAGCGCCCTGCCGAACTTCTTCCAGCAGATTGCCAGCTGGCGCATGTTCTAAAGTATAAGCCAGCCTTAAATTGTACTTTTGCCGATTGATTAGTTTGCCGATATTTTAGCTGTTATGAGAGTGGCTACGTATATAAAAGCCATACATTACCCATAACACATGAGATTTCTGCATAAGTATACCTGCATTAGATTTGTGCTTTTGCTTGCACTGCTTGCGGCATGGGCGCAGGAGGGGATGGCACAGGAAAACTCTACCATTATGGAGTATCTGGTGAAGGAACGTCCCACACTGGCCGGGCTCGTCACGAAAGCTGGTTTTGCTCCGCTTTTGTCCGGAAACCAGCCGGTTACACTGCTAGCTCCCCCCGAGAGTGCGCTTCAGGCTTTAAAACAGGAGTCGCCGGAACAGCTGCGCTCCATACTATCGGTGCATGTTTTGCGTGGCGAGTACCTAAAAAAAGACCTTAAAGAAGGCCAGACCATAAAGGCCGTTTGCGGCAGCCCAATTACCGTTTACCGTAAAGGCGGGCAAACCCTGATAAACGGCGTCCCGCTCCAACGGACTGATATTGAGGCTAAAAATGGCGTTATACATGAGTTGGGGGGAGTGCTGGCAATGTAAATTCGCCGCCCTAGCGCTCCCTGTTAAGCAGCATAGTCTTTTCCGAAGCTGCAATTCTTCCTTTTTAACATAATTTTAACCTCCTATAGTATAAGTCGGAAGAGGCTGATACTGCGTAAGTAAGAAAGCCTCTATGCACAACCCAGATAAAGATACCGAAAAACAGTCTGCCGTAGCCTTGGTCTCCAAAAACCAGCACTACGAGCTACGGTTCGATTCCGGTAAAAACAGGCTATACATCGGGATCTACGGTTTCTGGAAAAACAGGAACGATGTGCCTGGTTATCTTTCGGATCTGAAAAAGGCGCTTATACTTGTCAATCCTGGTTTCACACTTCTTCTGGACATGCGCACACTCATCACGCACCCTCCGGCGGTGGCAGATATGCAGGCGGAGGCGCATAAACTCCTGAAAGAGGCGAGCCTGGGAAAAGCCGCTTGCGTCTTCCCGATTGACCATATTGCCACGTTGCAGGTAGAAGATATGCTGGGGCACGGGCACTTCCGGTGTGAGCGCTTTGCCTCAGTCTCCGAAGCAGAAGCTTGGCTTAATCTTTAAGCCTAACCCCCTTACTTCAGCATGTAGTGTGGCCCGCACCGCCAAAAAGAAGCTTAACGCTACTGTAACCGCGCACCCCTAAAATAAGTTTATAGTACCCAAACCTGTGCATGTGAGTGCTTTGCGGCATGCCTGGTGCGCCTCACTTGTAGTACTTTGGCCCATGACCGTGGAGATCGGCATTGCGTTGGGAATTATCCTCTTGGCGGTTATACTCTTTGTAACCGAGCGGCTCTCTATTGACACGGTTGCCATACTTACCATGGTGCTGTTTATGGTTACCGGCGTGCTGACCCCTGCCGAGGGCTTGGCTGGTTTTAGCAACCCGGCTACCGTTACCGTGGCGGCCATGTTTATCATCAGCTCAGCTATATTTAAGTCAGGGGCCTTAAACAGCATCGGCACAGGCCTTACCCGTGTGGGCCGCAGGAGCTATCTTCTGTGCCTGTTGGCCCTGATGCTCATTTCCGGTAGCCTTTCCGCTTTCATAAACGACACGGCTGTGGTGGCCCTGCTGATGCCTGTGGTGATCCAGGTAGGCAAGGATATACGCGTAAGCCCCTCCAAGCTGCTGATGCCGCTGAGCTTTGGGGCTTTGCTGGGCGGCGTCTGCACGTTAATCGGTACCTCAACCAACATCCTGGTAAGCGGCATTGCGCAGACACAAGGGGTGGAGCCTTTGCAAATGTTTGAGTTTCTGCCTGCCGGGATTGTTTTTCTGTTGGCAGGCATAACATACATGTTCTTGGTGGGCCGCCACATGCTGCCCGACCGCAAAGTGCCGGATAACCTCTCTGAAGAGTTTGGCCTTGGTGATTACCTCACGGAGATCGTGCTGCTGCCGGGCTCGCCGATGGTGGGAGTGCCCCTGCAGCAGTCGAACCTGGTGCGCGACCTGGACATAGAAGTGATGCAGGTAACACGGGATAAAGAAAGACTGCAGGTCTTTCCCTCGCTCATGCTGAGGGCCAACGATGTGCTGAAGGTACTAATAGGCGTAGAGAAGCTGAAAAAGCTAAAGGAGGAGCAGGGGGTAAAGCTAAAGTCGGAGCGCAAGTTCCGGGACGAGGACATGAGCCTGTACAACAGCATGCTGTATGAAGCCATTGTTACGCCCAACTCCTACATGGAAGGCAAGTCGCTGAAAGAGCTAAACTTTCGGGCCTATAACTACGGCGCCTCGGTGCTGGCCATTCGCCACCGCGACGAGATTGTGCACGACAAGCTGGCCCACGTCAAGCTCTCGGCCGGCGACGTGCTGCTGATTTCCGCAAACCCTGAGCAGGCCGAAAAGCTGCGTCAGAACGACGACATCCTCCTTATTTCCCAAACCGCGCGCAGCAGCTTTAACTACGGCAAGATCATTCCGGTGCTGCTGATAAGCGTAGGCATCGTGTTGTCAGCAGCTACGGGCCTGGTGCCTATTGTGCTGAGTGCGGTGGTAGGGGTGGTGCTGTTGGTGGTGTTCGGCTGCATCCGGCTGGACGAAGCATACGAGGCCATTGACTGGAAAGTGATTTTTATGCTGGGCGGTGTGCTGTCGATGGGGGCGGCGCTGGAGAAAACCGGCGCTGCCCGCCTGCTGGCTGACTATCTTATACTTGGGGTAGGGGCTTACGGCCCGCACGCGCTCCTTTCCGTGTTCTTCTTCGCTACCTTCATAACGACAAACTTTATGTCGAACAATGCTACGGCGGCTTTGCTGGCACCCATTGCCATTGTTACGGCCCAGGAGATGGGCGTAAACGAGCGCCCTTTTATTATGGCAGTGGCCTATGCTGCCTCCCTCAGCTTCATGACCCCGATGGGCTACCAAACCAACACCATGATCTACGGCCCGGGCAACTACCGCTTCTATGATTTTCTGAAAGTGGGCACCCCGCTCAACCTGCTGCTCTGGCTGCTCGCCTCGCTCATCATTCCATACTTCTTCCCGCTGTAGCACAGGATGTTCCACGTGGAGAGCCTTAATTTTGATTGAGTGATTGAGTGAAATGTATGCTCTGTAGATATAGCGATTGATGTTCTTTAGCTATACTTCTTTAAGCGCCGCTTCCTGTAAACTGATACAAGCTATACTTACTAGTTCACGTTCATCCTCTAGTTCCCACAAGCCGACCGTTTCATCTCATACTTTGGTGCCCTCAAGGCCGGGAGGCCCCTACCCCCACCCAAGGACTGGGATCAAGTTCGATAGCCATATGGCTAACGGAGCTGGAACAAAGCCCCCCTTTGAAGGGGGCAGGGGGATGATTACACCTGCGTAATTCCCCTCCTTAGACAAGGAGGGGCAGGGGTGGTTGGACCCGGTGCTACAGACACGCGGACAAGGATGTCCGCAGCAGGCAAAGTTCCGGACGAGGAAGTCCGGAACAGCAGGTTTTCTACTTCTCTACCTTTCTACCTACAAATACCCCCTTGCTTGCAGCTGAAACAGCTCGGCATACTTGCCGTTCTGCGCCAGCAGCTCCTCATGCGAGCCGAGCTCTTTTAGCTGCCCCTGCTCCAGAAACAGAATCCTGTCGGCCATGCGCACGGTGGAGAAGCGGTGGGAGATAAGTACGGCCGTGCGGCCCTCGATCAGTTCGGAGAAACGCAGGAACACCTCATGCTCGGCACGGGCATCCAGGGCGGAGGTAGGTTCATCCAGGATCAGCAGCTGCGCGTCGCGCATGTAGGCACGCGCCAGGGCTACTTTCTGCCACTCGCCACCCGACAGCTCCACGCCTTTGTTAAAGCGCTTGCCCAGCACCTGCTCATACTTGTCCGGTAGCCGCTGGATGACCACATCAGCTAAACTCTTTTGGGCCGAGCCTTGGATACGTTCTTTGTCAGTAATATTGCTGATCTGGCCGATGGCGATGTTGTCGGAGGCGGTCATCTGGAAGCGCACGTAATCCTGGAAAATAATGCCGACTTGGTGGCGCAGGTCGTTCAGATCATACTCGCGCAGGTCCACGCCATCTAAAAGGATACGCCCTTCGGTGGGCTCGTACAGCCGGGCCAGCAGCTTTACCAGGGTGGTTTTGCCGGCGCCGTTCTCACCTACCAACGCCAGTTTCTCACCAGCCCTTAAATGGAACGACAGGTGCCGCACGGCCCACTTATCCGAATTATGGTATTTAAAGCCGACATCCTCAAAGGTAAAGCCCTGCCGGATAGGGCGTGGCAGCGGCAGCGGGTTAGCGGGAGGAGTGATCTGCGGCTGCAGCTCCAGGAAGTCGAACAGGTCCTGCAAGTATAAAGCGCTCTCCGCGATCTGGGAAAAGCGCGTCATGATGCCCTGCAAGAGGCTGCGCATGTTGCTGAACGATCCCGCCAAAAAAGTAAGGCTACCCACCGTAATATTGCCGGCCACCGTGGCGAAAAGTATAAATACGTAGGCGCCGTAGTAGGCCAGCGTGCCGAGGGCGGAGAGAGCACTGCCCCAGAAAGCCCGCCGTACGGTCAGGCTCTTGTTAAGCAGGTAATATCTATCTGATAGCTCCTTAAAGCGCCCTGCCAGGAAACCGGAGAGGTTGAAGGTCTTGATTTCTTTGGCCGTTTCGTCGGAGGCCCCGATGTAGCGGAGGTAATCCAGCTCGCGGCGCTCGGGCGTCCAGGAGCGGGAGAGGGAGTAGCTGCGCTCGTTAAAATGCGTCTCGCCCAGGAACGAAGGAATAACGGCCACCAAAAGTATAAGTATGAGCCAGGGGTTAAACGCGACCAGACCAACGGCCAAGAAAGCAATCGTCACGATGTCCTGCAGCTGCGAGAGCACCTGCGACATGAGCACCACCCGCGTCACCGTTTGCCGCCGCGCCCGCTCCAGCTTGTCGTAAAACGTGGCATCCTCGAACTGCGCCAGGTCCAGCTTGGCGGCGTGCTCTATTAGGGCCACGGAGGTACGGTTCGAGAAGAGGTCCCCGAGCAGGCTGTCTACCAGCGTGATGCCCCGGTTTATCAAATCTGAAAGGATGGCCAGGCCCAGCTCCAGCGCCACCAGGGTCCAGAGGTAGGTTAGGCTTTTTTCGCCCGTCACGTCTATCAGCCGGATCACCTCGTCTATGATCAGCTTGCCCACATAGAGCATGGCCAGCGGCAGAGAGGCTTTTACCAGGCGCAGCAGCAGGTTGGTAATCGTCAGGCGCGGGCTTGTCTCCCAGATCAGCCGGAAGAACTTGGGCAGGTTCTTCAGTGCCCCCACCTGCTCCCGCAGGCTCTTTTTTTCCTTTTGGTCAGCTGTGTCTCTTGTTCCTTTTCTCGCTTTGCTCATACTTTAAATTATACTTTTAGGCGCAGGCCTTATAGCTATACAGGCAGAGGGTGGTTTTGTTTGGGCGGCGTAGCTTTAGGATATCTTTTTGCAACACGGGTTTCCATCTATAACATAATTTGCACTATATTTAATCATTAAATTATTAAAGCTTAGTACTATATGATGCATTTCTACAAAGAAAACAAACTTAACAGAGCCCTAAAGCTGTTGCTGCTGGTTGTTTGCAGCCTATGGCAAAGCACTGTTATAGCTGCCCCAAACGGGGTGTCTGTTACGCCGGAGCCTGCCTGGGTGCAAAAACTACCGCTGCGCACCGCTACCGCCATTACCGCCAATGATGTAAACGGAGGCTTCCATTACCTGCTCCTGAGCCTGCAGCATGAGGTGGCGCGGGAAGAAGTATACCGCCAATATACATACAAGCTCCTGACCGAGGAAGGCGTACAGAACTCATCAGAAATAAGGCTGAGCTTTGACCCGCATTTTGAGCAGCTGCAACTGCACAAGGTACAGGTGTGGCGCAACGGGAAGCTGATCGATAAACTGAACCTGAGCAAAGTGAAAGTTATTCAGCGGGAGGCGGGCATGGATGCGGGCATCTATGACGAGAGCCTGACCGCGATCCTGGTGTTGGACGATATCAGGGTAGGGGACGTGGTAAATTACGCCTATACTATAAAAGGCCGCAACCCTGTGTTTAAAGGCAAGTTCTTTACTTCTTTTGACCTGCAGCAGTACGACCCGGTAGATGAGATGCTGGTAAAAATTATTGCTCCGCAGGGCCGAAAGCTACACTTTAAATACCACCTCAATGCTCCTAAACCTAAAATAACCACCTCCGGAGAAGTAAAAAGTTATACCTGGCACCTGGAGCACCTGCCTACCACCGATGTAGATTCCAACACCCCCGCCTGGTACGATCCCTACCCTGGCGTTTATGTGTCTGAGTACGAGACTTGGGAGGAGGTAGCAAAATGGGCGCTGCCGCTTTATAAAGTGGAGGACAAGCCAAGCAAAAGAATGCAGGCAAAGATAGACAGTATAACGTCCGCGGTGGGCAGCGACGAGGGCCGGGTGATAGCAGCGCTGCGGTTTGTGCAGGATGAGGTGCGCTACCTTGGTTTTGAGGCAGGCATAGGAGGCTTCAAGCCCCACTCCCCAAACGAGGTGTTTCAGAACCGCTTCGGCGACTGCAAGGATAAAGCGCTGCTGCTGGTTTACATGCTGCGCCAGATGAACATAAAGGCAAGCCCCGCGCTGGTGAACACGACGCTACAGGGGCATATCCAGGATTTGCCGGCCTCTCCGTTTGCCTTTGACCACTGCATTGTGCGGGTGGAGCTTTTAGGCGGAGCCCACTTTTGGTACGACGCCACCATAAGCAAGCAGGGCGGCGACTTTGGAAGCACTTACCTGCCGCCTTACGGGCAAGCGCTTGTTCTGGAGCCCGGCACCAAAGAACTGACCCCGGTAGAGCAGCCCGTGGCCAAAGAAGCGACCGTAAAGGTGCGGGAGATTTATTACATCGAGGATGTGGAGGAGGATGTGGTGCTGGAAGTTCGTACAGAGTATACAGGGGGCGACGCAGACCGCCAACGGAGCAATTTTGCCGCTACCAGCATCCAGGACATCAAGAAAAACTACCTGGACTTTTATGCCAACGTTTATCCTGAGATTGAGGTGGCAGCAGACCCGGTTGTAGAGGACTATGCGTATGCCAATAAGTTTATCGTGATCGAGAAGTATAAAATTCCCGGCTTTTGGCAGCCGCAGCATAACAACGACCAGGTGCTGGAGGGTTGGTTTTCGTCCTTGGCCATTACGAGCTACATAGACCAACCGCAGAGCAGCAAGCGCTCCATGCCTATGGCGCTCAACCATCCTGTAAACATAGAGCAAAGTATAAAGGTGCTGCTGCCAAGAGCCTGGCCGGTGGACAACACAACGCAGCGGATAGACGACGATGCGTTCCTGTACACGAAGGAAGTTACCTACAGCGCAAGCGGTACAGAACTGAACATCGACGTGTCCTACCAGTCTAAGAAAGACTTTGTGGCGGCAGAGGCTACCGCCGATTACCTGCGCAACCAAAAAGCCATGCTCGACAACATCACCTATGGCCTGACCTATAACAAAGCTTTCATCGATAGTGTCAGCGACTTTAAGCTTAGCTGGGCTTTGGTAGTTACTTTGCTGCTGTTGCTGGGCGTGTTTGGCTTTGCCGCCTATAGGCTATACTTCTGGGACCCGGAGCCATTGGCTGATGTGTCGGAGTATGACGCCGAAAGGATAGGAGGCTGGGTTGTCGTTCCGCTGATCGGGCTCTTTCTCTCTCCGCTAGGCATACTTGCATCCTTGTTTTCGAGTGGGGCGTTTAACAGCAACCTGTGGCAGGGCTTGCTGGATGCCAACTCGGGGGCTTATTCGCCTGGGCTGGCTGGCCTGGTGCTGCTGGAGTGTATCATGAACGTTGCCTTTCTGGTTTACAACGTGCTCTTACTGCGCCTGTACTTCAAACGCCGTACAAGCGTACCAAAGCTGATGATCATCTTCTACGGAAGCAGTTTAGCCTTCATCTTGTTAGAGCTGTTAATTGCTTATGCTTTTTCGGTGAATCTCCCAGGCGGAACCGTGGGCACAAGCCTGCTTAGGTCCATGGTGGCGGCCTGTGTTTGGATTCCGTACTTCCTGATCTCATCACGCGTGAAATGCACTTTCGTAGAGCGCCTATACACGCCAGCGCCTGACCAAGAGAAGCATATGGAAGAAGAGGCAATGCAGGTCAGGAACTAACTACTTTTAGAGCTGCAGGCATCCGAAATCGCCTTTTGAGAGTATGATAGCGGTATATGACACGCTATCTGCTATACTTTCTCACGGGCGTTGCCACGGCAACGGTTATACTTTTCTTCAGGGGCTATGTATCGGTGCCGCACAATGTTTACTCGGATGTGGCGCTGCTGGCCGGCATGGTGCTGTTCAGTACTGCCTCGTGGGTAACGCTGTTCCGGATAAAGATAGGCACGCTGCTGGCTTTGTTTTGCTCGCTGGCCATGGTGCCGTGGCTGGTGCGGGCAGGGCTGCGGGTATGGGATGCGGCTGCAGACGTGCCGCAGGTGCTGCAGGTGGTACATGCCGTTATGGCTGCGCTGGTGTTTTTTACGCTGGTGGTAAGCAGCCGCTACGTGTTTAGCCGTGGTTCCTGGGGCTCGGGCACAGCGGCCCCGGGGCCTGTGCTGAAAGTGCTGCTGACGCTTCTGCCGATGGCGGTGCTGGCGGGCTGGCTGCTGGTGCAAAACAAACTATGAGGCGCTAAAATGAGAAAAGCCCCGCCATTGAATGACGGGGCTTTCTCTCACCTTAAAACAAACTAAACTAATCTAAACTTTATCTAACCTTATCTTTAGTAATAATAACTTCTCGTCTTTGTCGGGCTCCAAACCCGGAGCCTCTTATGCCTGAACCAAGGTTGCACCACTGAATTTTTATTAAAAAAAAATGCAAACAATGCTTGCACGATACATAGCCAATTTCTATATTAGCATTGCGATATAGTGCCTCTCTCAATTCGGGTGCAAAATTACTCCTTTGGTTTCTATTCCAAAAGAAAAATCGGAAAAGATTTTTCACTTTTCTCCCTTTCTCTACTTATACATTTGCAAGTTCCTCTATAACAGATAAATACAATTTGTTCGGCTGGTTACGAGTTTGCAAAAAAGCGTTGGTAAGGCCGAAAAGGCGGCAGCTAAAGGGTGTAAACCCGTTAAAAAATCCCGAAAAAAGAAAAAGCAGGGCAAGCGCCCTGCTTTGTAAAAATACCCAATCTGATTTTTAGGTTAGATCATGGCAACGGTTTTGTTGTTTATCTGCACGCCGTAGGTTTTCTTGTAGTGTACTTTTCGCTCCAGGGCCTCTATAACCGGCTCCGAAAAGTCTACCCCCTCCATCTCGCTGGCGTCTGGCAGTGCGCCCGGGCTGAAGACGTTTATCTCCATGAGTTTATCGCCCACGATGTCCAGCCCAACCAGGAACATGCCGTCCTGAATCAGCTTAGGCTTCACGAGCTCCACCAGGTCCAGCATCTTCTGGTCTACTTTGGCTGCCTGCGCCGAGCCGCCAGCGTGCATGTTGCTCCGGATGTCGTCTTTGCTGTTTACGCGCCTGATGGCACAGTACTTGCCCTTGTGCTGCAGCGCCTCGCCGTTCATCACAAACAAGCGCGTGTCGCCCTCGCTCGCCTGCGGCAGATACTCCTGCGCTATCACGTAGCCGTCGCGGCTGATGGCCTCCACGATCTGGTTCAGGTTGGTGGCATCGTTCTTCTTTACCATGAACACGCCGGAGCCGCCGGAGCCCTGCAGCGGCTTCAGGATGATGTTGTTCTTCTGCTCGTTGTAAAACTGCTTTATCTCCTCCTTGTCGCGGGTGATGAGCGTGCGCGGGCGCACCGCCTCCGGAAAGTGCTGGAAATACATCTTGTTTACCGCGTCAGAGAGCTTGGTGGGGTCGTTGAGCACGATAGTGCCGTGGCGCAGGGCCAGCTGGCCAAAGATAATGCCGGCGTTCTGGGCCCAGGCCCGTCCCTCGCCTTCGGCAGAAGGGTCGTTGCGAAGCATCAGCACGTCCAGGTCCGGGGCGGTAACGCGCACGCGGTTGGCTTTCTCGCCCTGCAGGGCCTCCAGGTACGTGGCCGGCGACTTATACTTATGCTTAGGGTCGGCCTGTATCGCGTCGGCCCCCATGTAGCCGTCAGGGTAGTAAGCCAGGTCGCCTACACCCATCAGGTACACAACGTGCCCTTTGTTGTGCATGCGCTGTGCCAGAAAAATAGTGGTGTATCCGGGTTTCTCAGTAGTTATATCGTTTACTACAAATCCAATTGTCATGTGGTGTTTTGAGTTTATACTTAGGTTGATGATGTGGTGGAAGATCACAGTAAGTTAAATACTGAAATGCCCGCTTTTAGTTGTTCCAGCTTTGGTTTGATGCGCTCGTCGAGGAGGTAGCGCGGCCTGATGGGCATGGGGCGCAGCACGTTCCGGTAAATAAGCTCCTGCACAATTGGGATATAGTCCTGCCTGATTTTGCCGATGAGCAGCGGCTCCAGTTCTTTGCCCTCTTTCAGGTAGTTAAGCAGGTGCACCAGCCCGCGCAGGTACACGGCGTCCTTTGTCAGGCCGCCGCCGCGGTGCACGCGCATGGTCACGTCCCAGGCTGTCTCGTCATCAAACTTGTACTCGTCCTTCAGGCGCCAGAAGTTATCGGTAAAGCTGCAGCCTTTGGTAAGGTGGTACACGGCTACCACGCGCGCCGCCAGGATGCGCATGCGGTTCTGGTCCAGGCCGCCCACCAGCCACTCGCTTAGCACGGCCAGTCCTTCCTGCAGCTCCTCGTAGCCTGGGCTGCCGATGTAGAGCTGCTGCAGCGGCTGTGCTTTGCCGTTGTAGTACGTCAGGATGTGGGTGCCCACCTCGTGCTGGATAAGGGCCGCAGCGCGGTGGCGTGGTATGCGGGCGTCGGTGCCCACATTCAGCCGGCCTTTCGATACGATCAGCCCCACCACGTCCTCCCGCACATCCACGCCGGAGTCCAGGGCCGGGTACTGCTCCCGCAAAAAAGCAATCTCCTGCTCGGCCAGCGCCGCAAACTCAGGCACAGGTATAATGTCAGTGTCTTTCCCGGCGTCGGGTTCCGGAATGGCAGCCAGTATACCCTCGGCCACTTTCAGCAGCTGGTCGTCCACGATGCCGAAGAGCTGCATACTGCTATACAGGAAATCCGGTGAGTTGCGGTCGGAGAGCATGGTGAGCATCTTGTCCAGCTCGTGGCGCTTGTCGCGGAACAGGTAGCCCAGCGTGGGGTCGTCCACCTTCTCGATGGAGATGTTGTAGAGCTTGCGCTTAAGCTGGTCCGCATCGATGGGCATGAGGCGGTAATGGAACGTGGGCGGCTTGTTATACTTTGCTTTTTGGAATTCCGCCCAGGCCTCGTTGTTGTTTACCGGCGTTACCAGCAACAGAAACCGGAACTGGTCGCTGATGTTGGTCAGCTGCTTGTCGATGCGCCATGCTACCCGGTTCACGACCTGCCGCCCCAGCGCCTGAAAATGCACCGGGTGGTGCGTCGTCTGCACGCTCACAAAGTCAAAGACGGTTTTCTTGATGGCGTTGGCCACTTTCTCGCGGAGCGTGCGCAGCAGCAGCGGGTATACTTTGCCAGTGGCGTTGTTTTTATACACTGGTTTCAGCTGCAGGCCCAGCATCAGTATACTGTGCTTTTTCAGCTCCTCTTCCGGCATCAGGCAAAGCGGCTCCTGCAGCAGCGGCTCGTTAGGGGCTGTTTCTACGGAAGTATGAATGCCCGGCAACTTTATAGTTTGCAGCTCCTTCACGATGGTTTGGGTGGTGGTAGGCAGCTGTTCCTCCGGCCCTAGCACCTTAAACAGCGGCACTTCGGAGGTGTCGGCGGGCGCAGCCATCAGCTCAATGATCATAAAAGCCCCAAACTCATCGGCCATGGCCTTGGCTATACTTTGCACAAGCGGCCGCAGCTCCTCGTTGCGCTCCTGGTGCGAAATAATGTAGGAGGCGTTGGCTTTCAGAAAATCGGCGGTGGCGTGGTCGGGGTGGCCGGCAGGGTGGCGGAAGAGCACCAGAAAGGGCAGGGGCCTGTCGATGTACAGCAGGCCGCCGTTGGGCAGGCGGCGGTGCGCCTGCTTGCCGCGCTTCAGGCTTCGGGTGATTTTCCTGATAAAGCTGTCGGTTATACTTTCAATCATTGTTGTTTAGGTGAATAGGCTGTCTGAGGCGGCATTTACACGGTAGATGCTGTGCAGCACGCATCACGATTTTCCGAACATGAAATCCATAAACAAGGTCGGCATCTCTTGTTCTAAAGACTTATACTTGGCATACCTGCGCCAGCGCCTCCTGCACCGGGCGGGTAGTCTGCTGCAGGGCCTGTCGTATTTCCTGCACCTGCGCCTGGTCGGGCTGGCCAGTCCACTCATCCATAAAGAACTTTTTAAACTCGATGCTCATCACGCATACCCTGTCGCCGAAGGTGTCGTGGATCCAGCGCATGAAGTGGCCGCCCTCAAACTTCACGTTCTCGCGCACATCCAGCTTGCGGCCCTGGTAGTTATAGTTGCCAAGGCTGTGCATGAAAGCCTCTACTACCGGCGCCCATTTCTGGCGGTTCATGTTGCCTGTGCCGATGTTTACCTCCGGGTTCTCCTCAGGGTTGGCGGCTGGTCCGGCAGGGCCCTCACGGCGGTGGTTGTAAGTATGGAGGTCGTAAATCACGAGGCAAGCGTGCTCGTCCAGGAGCTGGGTTAGCATCTGCTTCACGTCCTGGTAAAACTTATCGTAGCGCTTCATCGATTCCTGCGCCAGTTCCTCGGGCAGTTCCTCCTTCCATACCTGCAGGCCCCAGGCATCCTCGGGCTTACGGTAAATGGCCTTCTTGGGCGGGCGGTTCAGGTCCAGCTCAAAGCGGGAGTAGTGGCCCACGATCTGGTTATCGGTAATCTTAACCCACTCTTCTGTAAAGGGGTCTTCCTCCCGCAGCCGCTCCTCAGCGGTTAAATTATAGAGGGCGCATATATTATGTCGCACTTCGTGTCCGTTATGTATGGCAGTGGCCACCAAAGGGCTATCTCCACGGGAAATGGTATAGTACACGGTGTCTACTTTTGTCTGTGTCATGGTATTAGTTGTTGTGTACTGTTTTACCCGTTCCGGCAGCTGAAGGTTATAACTGCCAATCAGAAGTAGGTGACGTGAGGAATAGCACTATAGCAGTGTGCAGGATGGATTGCAGAAATATGGCCAGGCGGAGGTATGTATTTTTAAATATGCCGTTAAAAATGTGCAAACATCGCTTGTGCTGGAGCTTAAAACTTGTGTAACTTACTTATATATAATAGAGTATAGGCTTTATATAATACATGCCTATGAATAATCTATACAAATCTATACTGATGGTTTGCGCAGTGTTTGCACTGGCTATGATGATGTATTGCCTGCGGCATGGCACCTCTGTCATTAGCCTGAAGCAGATGCTGTTGCCGGCGCTGATCTTTGGAGTAGGGCTTGCTTTGGGCGCACTGGCGAAACCTGCCCTGGAATAGCCTTGGTGCTATGAGCTGGCGGGCTTACCTTTGCGCTTATGGCTGCATCAAATTCTAAAAACTGCCCTGGCTGCGGCGCCACATTGCCTCCTTATGCCGATACATGCCCCACATGCGGGATGCGGCAGCCGCCCTCCCAAACCAGCTGGATCAAAAGGCTAAGCCCTGTGGAGGTGTTTCTGCTGATACTGGGCAGCATCATGCTGGCCATTGGTTTGGTGGCGCTGTAGGCATGGCAAATCTCCGGCAGCCGCTTTTTATCATATTGGCCCTGCTTGCCCTGGGCAACCAGCTGCTGGAGCTCTTTGGCATCATTATCTGGCCGCTGCACGCGCACCTCGACGATCTGCTGGTGCTCCCCCTGACACTTGCGCTGGCGCTGACCGCAGAACGACTATACTTTCAGAACCCATACTTTGTGCTGCCGTGGCGCTATACTTTGCTGGCGCTGCTGTTGTTTAGCCTGGTGTTTGAGGCGCTGCTGCCGCTGCTGCACCACCGATACACAGCCGATGCCCTGGATGTGCTGGCCTATGCTGCCGGGGCCGTGGTGTTTGAGCGCTGGATGAACAATTCGGCTGCAAAAGCATAGCGGCAAAATATTTTTTCTCCCTCAAGCAACCTTCCCGGAAAAATGGCATCTTTCATGTATAATCTCTTTTGGGAAGGAATTAAAAGGAAATCAATAACCAATCTTAAAACTATGAGGATCATAAAACTACAAACAGCTGCTTTTGGCCTTTTGGCCTTTGCCATGGTGCTGCTCAACGTGTCCGCCGCTATGGGGCAGTCGCTGCGCGGAAACAAGAAGATGGCCACGCAAAACCGCGAGGTGTCCGGTATAAGAGGCATTGACGTAAGCGGTGGCTTTACAGTGGAGCTAACCCAGGGCAGCAATGAGGGCGTGAAGCTGGAGGCCGAAGAGAACCTGATCGACAACATTAAAACAGAGGTGCGCAACGGCATCCTGCACATTTACAACGACCGCGGCGTGAGCACCAACAAAGGCATGAAAGCCTATGTTACGCTGAAGGACCTGGAGAGCATCGACATTAGCGGCGGGGTAAAAGTAATCGGCAACTCCAGCTTTAAATCTGATAACCTGAAGCTGGACATGAGCGGTGGCTCTAACGTAAAACTTACCGTAAGCACCAAGGAGCTGCGGGCTGATATGAGCGGCGCCAGCAAAGTAGAACTGATAGGCAAGGCCGATGTGCTGCACATGGAGATGTCGGGTGCCTCTAAAGTGGATGCCTCAGAGCTGGAGGCGCGCGAAGTGGCCATACAAGCCAGCGGGGCCAGCAACGTGAAGGTGTTTGCCAGTGAGGCATTGGATATAAACGCCTCCGGCGCCTCTGCGGTGTATTACAAAGGCAGCCCCAGCATTACCTCTGACGTGTCTGCCGCGGCCCGCATCAGCCGCCTGTAAGCACAACGAGAATACACTACCTATACAGCAAAAAGCAGCCTTACGCAGGGCTGCTTTTTTTGCTGCTTATCCTTTAGCCATGGTCAGCCGTATAGCTTAACTGCAGAAAACGAACTTAAAACGATAAAACTATGAGCGACTCAAAGAAAACGACTGACCATAAGGAAATACAGAAATGGGCCGAGCAGCACGGTGGTGTGCCTAGCGTGATAAAAGGAACCGAGAACGACGGCAGCGGCGAAGGCGTGCTGCGCATCCACTTCCCGAAGAAAAGCGACGACAACGGCAGTTTTGACGAAATCAGTTGGGATGAGTTCTTTAAAGAGTTTGACAAGAACAACCTGGCCCTGTTGCACGACCCGAACGGGAACTTTAATAAGCTGGTCAGCAGAGACTAAGTATAGCTGAGCTGAAAAAGTATAAGTATAAAAAGAGAGGCCGGTGCTGTTTTGCACCGGCCTCTCTTTTATACTCTGTTATACCACTATTCAGTTATTTCTTGCGCAGTATCTTGTACAATTCTAAAGGCATATTCCCCTCCTCGGAGGGGCTAGGGGTGGGTTTTAGGCTGTTGGTAATCTGTGGAACTGATCCATACGCATTATTCAGTCGATAGTAGTATTATGAGATTACTTCTTCTGCTCCTGCAACAGCTCCAAAGTATGGCTAAGCAGGGACTGGTTGCCCCAGGGGCCGTGGCTTGGCACCACCACCTTGGCCTTTGGGTAGCGCTGCTGCAGGTTTCGGATGGCGTTTGGCCAATGGCGAAGATCTGCATCGGCGGTGTTACCCAGGTTATTTGACTGCCCATCCTTTACCAGGCATCCGCCAAACAGGATCTTCTGCTGCGGCAGGTATACTACCACATTGTCAGCCGTGTGTCCGCCGCCGGGATAATATACTTCAAACCGCTGCCCGCCAAGCGTAAAGGCTGTGTCCGTGGCGAATGTAACGTCCGGGGTGCCCGCTTTATTTGCAGCGGCAAGTATGGCCGTAAGCTCAGAGGTAACCACCGGAATCCCCTGCGCCTGAACCGCATCAATGCCACCCATTTTATCATCGTGCCAATGCGTGGGCACGCATACTTTCACGGGCTGCTTCAGGTTGGTTTTTACCCAGGCAAGCAGCTGCTCCGTAGGCTCGTTCCCCCAACCGGTATCAACCAGCACTGCGCCCTCTTTGGTAGAAACCACCAACCCATGCGAGGGAAAAGTAACCTTGCCGAGCTGCTTATAGGAAGTATGAACGTATACTTTGGGGGCGATTTTCGTTACCTGCAGCGGCTGTTCCTGTGCCAGCAACGTATAGGCCGGCAAGAACAGCAGCAACAGGGGTAGCAGAAGCTTTCTCATTATCAACTAAAGTATAAATTACCGCACCGGCACCGGCAGCACCGGCAAACTCGCGTGCCCTTCCTTGTCCACCGACTGCACGGCAAAGAAGTAGTTATCCTTGGAGTAGGGGAGTGTGGCCTTGGTGTCGGTCACATAGAAGCGCTTCTCCCAGTTCGGGCTTTTGGTTTCGCGCATCAGCACGTAATAACCTGCCGGTTTGGCTCCTTTGCTCGGTGCCTCCCACTTCAGGTCGGTTTTGTTCGTGAGATTAGAGGTGATAACGCCTACCTTTTCCGGAGCGGCCGGGGCCCAACCCAGGCTGGCCATACTTGCCAGGTTTACGCCGGTATTCTTGCGCAGGTACTCAAAATCCATGAACTCAGGTAGGTCGCCGTACTGGGTACCTTCTTCCTTGCGCACGTCCTGGTGCTGGTGGTTGAAGTCCTCGTTCATCTCGCTCATGCGCACCGCTGTAAAGCCCTGCAGGTTAAACGGCGTGTGGTCGCCGCCACGCAGGAAGCGGTCCGCGCGGTGCACCAGCACCACGTCCAGCTGGTCTACATACTTTTCGCCGACCAACTCCATGTAGCGGGCCAGGTTGCGGCTCGGGCTGTCGCTTTCGGCGCCTAAGGTGCGGCGCAGGCGGGCCTGCTCCTCGGTTTCGTTGGCAGGTACGCCCTCGCTGAAGATGCGCACTTTGGTGTTGTCGTGCAGGCCGGTCTCGGCAGAGTAGGAGTTACCCACAATGTCGTTGTTCTGCATGGCGATCAGGTTCCAGCCTTCTTTCTTGGCCCGCTCGGCCAGGTGGGTAGAGCCGTACAGCCCTTGCTCCTCACCCTGGAACGCGACAAAAATGAGCGTAGCCGGGAATTTCTGCGAAGCCATCACGCGGGCCATCTCCATCACCATCGCCACGCCGGAGGCATCGTCGTTAGCGCCGGGGGCCTTGCTTTTGGCATCCATCACGTCAGTAGCGCGGGAGTCGAGGTGGCCGCCCACGATAATCACACGATCATCGTTCGGGTCGGTGCCTTTCAGGATGGCCATGACGTTGGCCATTTCTGTGTCCTGCGGCACCCGGCGACCGTCGGCCGGCACTACAAACTTGTCCATCTCCACGGTCATGCGGCCGCCGGAGGCCTGGGCATACTTCTCAAATTCGGATTTTACCCACTCGCGGGCTGCGCCGATGCCTTCTTTCTTGCTGGTAGTGCTGCTCAGGGTATGGCGCGTGCCGAAGCTCACCATCTTACGCACCAGCTGCTCCAGGTTCTGGGCCGAGAGCTGGTTGATCATCTTCTTGATGTCGTCATCCTGACGTACCGTTTCCTGGGCTATACTTTGGGTAGGATTAACGAAGGGGGCACCTGCCAGCAGCAGAAGCGCCAGCAGTGGTTTAAGGGTAGATTTATGCGTCATGTGTTTGTTTAAGGTGAATGATCTGTGTTACAAGTTACAAAGGATATGGGAGAAATGGGAATTGGAGTTTCTGTTATACTTTAGCCCCTTTTCTGGTGCCCCGAAGGCTTTCGGGGTGCCTTTGTACTTACTAGCCGCCGCTTCCTGCAACTGGAGCCAAGCTATCCTCGCTCGCTGTTTCGGACATCCCTTTCCGAAACTTTCCTGCTGCGGACATCCTTGTCCGCCTGTTTATACTTTAGCCTCCGGTTTCTTTAGCTTGACACAAGCTATCCTTTCTAGCTGCCGTTCATCCTCAGTCTTACATAGACCATTATTTCATCTCATACTCGGCTCCCTCCAAGGCCGGGAGGCCTCGTCTTCCCGCATCGCGCTGTCTACATTTCCTTTGCTCCTGCGTCGCAATGCCGCCACGGCGGCACCGGAAATCTAGAAGGCGCTCAACGGAAATACTGGGATCAGTTTTTGATAGCGTAAGCTATACTTTCGTCCAACTTCGAAGTCCGGAAGGGGCAGGGGGATGATTACACCTGCGGAAAATTCCCCTCCTCTGGACTACCGAGAACGGGAGTTCGAAGGTAGCGAGCGTAGCTCTAAGGGGTGGGTTTACACCTTCAGATGACAATAGCAGCTATAGAAGTTATACTTCTGAACTAGCAGCTACAGATTCCCCTCCTTGGACAAGGAGGGGCAGGGGTGGTTTGATAAGGTAGCGGTGGTTGGTCCCGGTGCTGCAGCCAGACACTCGCAGGACCTCCGGACGCTGCGAGGGCTTGCTTAAAACGCCACTTTACACCGCTCCTGCTGCAACAGGTGCAGCTCCTGTTCTACCTGAAGTATGGTTTTGGAGTTAGCCAGCTCAGACTCGTAGCGGCGCGACAACTCACGGCGTTTAATGGCTTCCAGAAAGCGGCGAGCATCCTCGCGCGTCTCCAGAATAAGGCCGGGCACCAGGGTAGGTTTGTCGTCGTCGCCTTTGGCTACCATCGTGAAGTAGGAGGTGTTGGTATGCTTTACCTTGCCGGTTTTCACGTTCTCGGCGATTGCCCGGATGCCCACCATCAGCGAAGTGTTGCCCACGTAGTTCACAGAGGCTTTTAAGGAAACCAGGTCGCCTACTTCTACGGGCTGCAGAAAGTGCACGCCCTCCACCGTAACCGTAACGCAGTAGTTGGCTGCATGCTTGGAGGCGCAGGCGTAGGCCACCTTGTCCATCAAGGAAAGAAGTATACCACCGTGTATTTTGCCGCCGAAGTTGGCGTAGCTCGGGATCATGAGCTCGGTAAGGGTGGTGCGGGAGTAGGAAACGGGGCGGAAGTGCTGTGTGTCAGTCATGGGTAAGTATAGTTATTCAGGAAAAGCTATACTTGTTTTCGGGCCGTGCTGTTGCCTTACAGAAAGATGATGTCCTTCACCACATCGCTGCCCGCCTCGGTGTTCAGAATCTCAATCACCTTACTTTTAGACATGTTGAGCTCGTGCTTAAGCGGGGCCGAGGTCAGTTTCACGAACAGCTTGCCGTCTTTAAAGTATAGCTGCTGCGTTTTCAGGGCAATGGGCTTGCCCATGATCTTCTCCCAGTTCTGCACCAGCTGCACCTCGCTCAGTTTGCCGTCCAGGCGGTAAGCTTGCATCAGCGCTTTCAGGCTGTCCCCGATCGGTTGGATGTCTGCCTTGCGTTTATCAATCGCCTCTTTCTTCTTGTAGTAGCGCACGTTTTAAATTTTGAATGAGTGGGTGAATACTTAAAGGTGGTAAGGACTTAAAAGTATATAAGAGTGATGAGTAAGAGTTAACCTTCATTTAAAAGACTTAGGAATCGAAATTTTTCTGTTAAATCCCTTAAAATTTTGAAGAAATACACTTTAATGATTAGCCGAGTAAAAATATCTTTCGCTGCTTTTGAGTTTGGTTCAAAGTCATTTCTTTCAACGTTTTGCAAAGCGGACAACTTCCAAATGTTAAAATTTGACAATTTATAATTTAGCTCATGAGCAAAAGCATTTCTCAAACTGTTAATTAATAAAATATCATTGATAAGCTCTTCATCTATAGTTTTCGCCTTTTTAAGAAAGACAACTTTTTTATAAAATGTGTTAAGGCTTTTATTTGCCTTTTTTATATCCTGAATATCAAATTCTTTTAATAAGATTTCATTTAAAAGTCTTTCAATATACAGATGTCCTAGTAGAACGAAAGTAATATTGTCAGTTGAAGTAATTACTTTTTGGATAAAATTAGTACCTAGTTTTACTGAATTCCTTGGGGAAAATGAATCAATCAGATCACTCAAGGAAGTCTCCAGTGTTACAAAATCTTCCTTTTTTGTCTGTTTTAAGTTCAGTAGTACTTTATGAAGTAGATTTTCCATGGCGGTAGATACATGTTGCTAACTACAACTCCCCAATCACCTTCACCTTTCCCTCCCTCACCTCAAATCTACGGATACTTTCCGAGAGGCCTTCGAGTATTTTGTCTGTTCTATCTAAGTGCGTGTCGGTTAAAAATATCTGGCCGAAAGTATGGGCGGCTACCATTTGCATGAGCTTGGTGATGCGCTTCTCATCTAGGCGGTCGAAAATGTCGTCGAGCAGGAGCAGGGGCTTGTGGTGCTGGCGCTGGTCCATTACCTCAAAGTGCGCGAGCTTCAGGGCGATCACGTAGCTTTTCTGCTGCCCCTGCGAGCCGAAGTTTTTCACGGGGTTGCCGTCCATCAAAAACACGAAATCATCCTTGTGCGGCCCCACGGTGGTGCGCTGCAGGGCCATGTCCTTGCGCTCGGCCTGCTGCAGTTTATGGGCAAAGTCGCTGCCCTTCAGCTGGCTCTTGTAGGTGAGCGTCACCTCCTCGTGGCTGTCGGAAATGTGGTGGTAGTGCTTCTGGAAGATCGGCACGAAATCCTGCAGAAAACGCTGCCGCGCCTGCACCAGCTCCTCGCCGAAGGGCACCAGCTGCTCGTTCAGGATCTGCAGGTAATCGCGGTCATAGTAGTTGCGCTCGGCAAACTGTTTGAGTAGCGAGTTGCGCTGCTTCAGAATGTAGTTATACTGTATGAGCTGCTCCAGGTACACGTGGTCGAACTGCGACATAAGGCTGTCGAAGTACTTGCGTCGCTCCTCGCTGCCCTCCCGGATCAGGTCGGTGTCGTAAGGCGAGATAAGCACCACCGGAAAGCGGCCGATGTGGTCGCTGATCTTCTCGTAGGGCGCCTTGTTGTGCGTCACGGTCTTTTTCTGCCCCTGCTTTAGGCTCACCTGCACCGTGTGCTTCTCCCCCTCAATCTCAAAGCGCCCCTTCACCATAAAAAAATCCTCGCCCTGTTTTATACTTTGCGCATCGGTGCCGGGAAAGGCGCTTTTAGTCATGGAGAGGTAGTGGATGGCGTCGAGGAGGTTGGTTTTGCCGCTGCCGTTGTCGCCGATAAAACAGTTGATATGCTCCGAAAAGCTAAGCGCGGCTTCTTCGTAGTTTTTGAAAAACAGCAAACTGAGATTTTCGAGGAGCATTTAATTTCTACTTTGATATCTTTTTCCTTAATTTCGCATGCTAAACCGTTTAGGGCTTATATTTGCCGCAGTGCTAGGCAATTATAGCCACAACGTATAAACGGACATCTTAAAACGCACATAGACTATTACTCATGGCTGATACGAAAGATAAGGCAAAAGCGAAGTCGGCGAAGGCAAAGGTACAGGCTGAGCCAAAGTTTTCAAAAGAAACATACATGTGGTGGTATGAGTCGATGAAGCTCATGCGCCGTTTCGAAGAGAAGTCGGGCCAGCTATATGGCCAGCAGAAGATTAAAGGCTTCTGCCACCTGTACATCGGCCAGGAGGCTTGTGCCGCCGGTGCTGCCACTGCCCTTGAAAAAGGCGACAAATGGATTACCGCCTACCGCGACCACGCGCACCCGCTGGCGCTGGGCACCAGCCCGAACGCTATCATGGCAGAGCTTTTCGCCAAAGCTACCGGTTGCTCTAAAGGCAAGGGTGGCTCTATGCACATTTTCGATAAGGAAGTAGGCTTTATGGGTGGCCACGGTATTGTGGGCGCGCAGGTGCCGCTTGGCGCTGGTATCGCCTTTGCCGAGAAGTATAACCAGACCGGCAACGTGTGCATCACTTACATGGGTGATGGTGCGGTGCGCCAGGGTGCTTTCCACGAGGCCCTGAATATGGCCATGACCTGGAAGCTGCCGGTGATCTTCGTGATCGAGAACAACGGCTACGCCATGGGTACCTCTGTGCAGCGTACTTCTAACGTGGTGGAGCTGTACCAACTGGGCGAGAGCTACGACATCCCTTCGGAGCCGGTTGATGCGATGGAGGTAGAGAACGTGCATGAGGCGGTGGCAAGAGCCGCTGAGCGTGCCCGTGCCGGCGAAGGCCCAACCCTGCTGGAGTTCAGAACCTACCGCTACAAAGGCCACTCCATGTCGGACCCTGCCAAGTATAGAACCAAGGAGGAGCTTGAAGACTACAAAGGCCGCGACTCGATAGAGGCCGTGAAAGCCACGATCCTGAAGAACGGCTGGGCTACCGAAGAGGAACTGGACCAGATTGATGAGAAGGTGAAGCAGCAGGTGGCAGAGTCGGTGGAATTTGCCGAGAACTCGCCATATCCGGAGCCGGAGGAGCTGTATACAGACATTTATGTAGAGAAGGACTATCCATTTATAATGGACTAAGTCGCATTAAATCAAACAATAAGGAATTAAAAGGTATAATTTTCTTGTTTAGAGTCAGTAAGTGTTGATTCTAATAACATTTAATTTATACTTTTGAAGCTGTAATACATTAACACACTGATGGCAAAAGAAACAGTTAAACACCACAGCGAGTTTGAGGAGCTGGTTGAGAACCCTGATGCGCTGGCAGACCGCCTGTACGGCTCAGAGGACTTTGTGAAGAAAAACAAATCGAAGCTGCTGGGAGTATTCATCGCCATTGCTGCTGTTATTGTGGCTGGTTTCCTGTACTATAACTACCGCAGCACCCAGAACGTGGAGGCACAGAACGCCATGTTTCAGGCGGTATATTACTTCGAGGCCGACTCGTTGGGCAAGGCACTGAACGGCGACGGGCAGCACGCAGGCCTGCTGGAGATTGCCGAAGATTATAGCGGAACAGATGCTGGTAACCTGGCAAACTTCTACGCTGGCGCGGCCTTGCTAAAGCAAGGGCAGTTTGCAGAGGCTGCAGAGCACCTGCAGGATTTTGAGTCGGATGACTACCTGTTGCAGGCCCGGGCCTACAGCCTGACCGGCGACGCACTGCTGGAGCAGGGTAAGAACGAAGAGGCAGCCGAGCAGTATAAAAAAGCTGCGAGCCATAACGCTAACCAGTTCTTCTCGCCACAGTACCTGATGAAGGCCGGTATCGCTTATGAGGCAGCCAACAACTACAGCGCCGCCGCTGAAGTATACGGCCAGATCGTTAAGGATTATGCTGCTTCTGCGGAGGTGACAGACGCCAAAAAGTATAAAGCCCGTGCCGAAGTACTGGCAGGAGACGCACAGGCAGAGTAGTAAACCTGTAGAATATATGAAAAGCGCTTTTGCCGTGAGGCAGAAGCGCTTTTTTATTGGTATTTTGCCAACGCATAAGTATAACGGCAGCTAGGAGAAACAATCAGTTGCGATAGTATACACCATTCAGAATAACTGACAACGCGTAACAACACAAAGTATGGCTACAGCATTAAAGAACCTGAGCGAGTATAGCCAGGATAAGTTTAAAGACATTTCTGAGAAGACCTTTGGCATTGTAGTGGCCGAGTGGCACGATGATATTACCAGTGTGCTGTGCCAGGGGGCGGTGGATACGCTGCTAAAACACGGCGCTAAGAAAGAGAACATCTTCATCAACACCGTGCCCGGCAGCTTTGAGCTAACACTGGGGGCGCAGTTTCTGGCCATGCAGGAGGAGATCGATGCGGTGATCTGCATTGGCGTCGTGATCAAAGGGGATACCAAGCACGATGACTACATCAACAATGCCGTAGCCAACGGGCTTACCAATGTGGCGCTAAAGTTCAACAAGCCGGTGTCGTTTGGCCTGGTTACGACTAACAACCTGGAGCAGGCGCTGGACAGGGCAGGAGGCAAGCACGGTAACAAAGGCGTTGAGGCCGCCGCCGCGGCTATCGGCATGCTGAGTTTTTAAGGTAACATCAGGATTTGCAGGATGGTTGGATGAACAGGATTTCTGAAGCGCCGGCTCTAACTGCCCAATCCCCCAAACATGCCCAGGGCCTGCGACTTGTTAAAGGAAGTAAGTTTTCGGCAGGCGATTGACCCACCCCTAACCCCTCCCAAGAGGGGAATTTGCCTCACCCCAGCCCTCTCCTAATAACAGGAGAGGGAGCTTTCTGCAGTCCCGGGTCCAACCACCCCTAACCCCTCCTTAGCCAAGGAGGGGAACTATACTTGTTCAAGTTACATAGAGGTGGCTATAGAATTTGATCCCAGTTTTTCTGTGAGGCGCCGGGGGTAGGGGCCCTCTTATACGAGTTTTTTCGGTGCCGCAGGCAGCCCGAGGCATGAGAAGAGGGCCCCTACCCCCGGCAGGAAAAGCTCCCAGCGCCGAGCGGGAATTAGTTCACCCCGAAACATTTCGGGGAGGCCTCCCGGCCTTGGAGGGAGCCAAGTATAAGATGCAATAGGTTGTAAGGCTGAGGATGAACGGCAGCTAGAAAATATAGCCCGGTGCCAGTTGCAGAAAGCAGCGGTTATGAAGTATAAAGGCACAAGCGTCCGCTTGCGCCAGAAAATTAGCTGGAAGTATTAAACTGAAGATAAGCTGCAGTTAAAAGTAAAAACCCCGCCTCAATCACTGAAGCGGGGTTTCTATACTTTATTTGTTCCCTAAAAACTATAACCCACCGTTAAGCCAGGCCTGAAGCGAACGCCACTACCCACCAGGTTTAGGAAGCCGAGGTCAAAATCATCTTCAGTTCCTGTTTTTACCTTCAGGCTCCCGCCATTCACGCCCAAGCCCATAAACAAGTCCAGTGAGATGCCGCTGTTGAAGATCCATTGGTTACCGGCAGCTATACCCGCACCGACTGGTTTGTAGCTAGCCTCGTAGGTTTTGCCTTCCTCCTTGTCGTCTACCGTCAGCTTATAGTTTAGAATGCGGCCATAACCAGCTACATACACGCCGCTGGGCGCCTCTTTGGTGTCGGAGAGGTAATAACGGACTTCCGGAGTAAAGCCATAGCCGCTAAACTCCACATCCTTATATGAGGCACCGGTGGTAAAAGCGCCAAACTGAACGCTCGCATGCGGGGCAACGGCAACTTCTACAAAGCCGGAAGCAGTGAGCACAAACGGGCTCAGCACATTCGCCTTTATAACAACGCTAGGCGAAGGCTCCTGTTGTTGGCGGCGCACCTGCGCAGAAGCGGTAGATATAGCAGCCATCAGAAGTATGGCAGAAAGCAATAGAGTAAGTTTCTTCATCACAGTATAGTTAAATAAGCACTTTTAAGTATAGCCAAGAGGCTATTGCTGCACTTCACAACTATTGTTCCAAATGTGAGCGCCTGAAATTAAAGCGATTATCGGAGAGAAAAAAAGGTTAAATAACAGACATCAATAGCAAAGTATAAAGAATACTCTTATTTTTGCAGCAATTTTAGCGGATACCAGATTGACACAAAGGTTTTTGGCTAAGATTTTGCTAAACTAAAAAAGTTAAACTATAAATGTGCGCCTGATGTTATGGCCACAAGTGACGCTTTAGTTTTCAGCTTAATTGATAACCCCCTTAAGCAAAAGGTAAAACTATATCACAGTTCAAGACAACGTAATGAATACAAACGAAGAAAAACAGCGATATTCCAGAGAAGAGCTTGCTGAGTTCGAGGAAATCATCCAGGAGAAGCTGACGAACGCGCGGAAGGAGGTAGCCTTTATTAAGGAGACCCTGAGCCGCCGAAACGACTCCGGCACGGATAACACAGCCTCTCCGTCTAAAATGCTGGAAGATGGTGCAGACACTGCCGAAAAGGAAAGCCTGAACCAACTAGCCTCGCGCCAGATGAAGTTTATCCAGCAGCTGGAAAATGCCCTGATCCGGATCAAAAACGGTACTTACGGTGTTTGTATCGTAACAGGAAAGCTGATACCTAAAGAAAGACTGCGTGCCGTACCGCACACCCAGCATTCTATTGAAGCCAAACTTCAGCGTAACGACTAGTACTTATTACCTTTGGATATACTGCAGAACCATATTCAGGCACTGGTTTTCTGTGCCCAGTCGCCCATTAGCATCGAGGAGATCCAGCGCTGCCTACAGGAGTCGCTCGGAATGGAGGAGATACTGGTGAGCGATGTGCTGGAAGCCGTGGAAGCTATAAACGAGCGGCTGCAGGAGCAAAATTTCGCTTTCCAGATCTACGCGATCGGGGGCGGCTATCAGTTCCTGACCAAGCCCGAGTACCAGGATACGGTCAGCACTTATCTGAAACATAAATCGAAGAAGAAATTGTCGGCGTCTGCGTTGGAGACGCTGGCCATTATTGCCTATAAGCAACCGGTTACCAGAAGCCAGATGGAGCAGATTCGCGGCGTAGGCTGCGACTATGCCGTACAGCGGCTGCTGGAGAAAGAACTGATCGAGATTAAAGGCAAGGCCGAAACCATTGGGCGCCCGGTGCTTTATGGCACCTCGCAGAAGTTCATGGATTACTTCGGCATCAACCACATCAAAGACCTTCCGCAGCTAAAAGATTTCGCCACCGAAGAAAACACCATTGGCGAAGCCGCCGATTAGCCCCTTGGGCATCACACACGTATTGAACTATAGTTTTAGCAATTCCATTATTACTGCACAACTAAGGTACAGTAGCGATACTGCATCGATAAATATTTAGCAATGGCAAAATTTAACGAAAGTCCTGACCGCGACAACGCCGGCGCAGGCAGAAGAGGCGCTGATAGAGACCGCTCTGACAGACCGAACAACGACCGCGAAGGCAAGAAAATCTTTAACAGAAGAGATAAATACGAAAAATCTGACGAAGGAAGAGAAGGACGCGGAGAGCGCCGCTCGTTCGGAGACAGATCAGACAGAAGAGATAACGACCGCAAGCCGTTCAACAATGACCGTCGTGAGGGTGGGGAAAGACGTTCTTTCGGAGGTGATAGAAGGGAAGGCGGAGAGCGTCGTTCCTTTAACAGTGACCGCCCAAGACGTGACGATGGCGAGCGCCGCAGCTACGGCGACAGGCGCGAAGGCGGCGAAAGACGTAGCTTCAACAGCGACCGACCGAACCGCGAAGGCGGAGAGCGCCGTTCTTATGGCGATAGAAGAGAGGGAGGAGAGCGTGGAGAACGCCGCTCGTACAACGCAGACAGGCCGGAAAGACGCGACAGCGACAGAAGAAGCTTTAACTCCGACAGACGCGATGACCGCCGTGGAGGTGGAGATCGCCGAGAAGGAGGCGAAAGACGCTCGTTTGGCGGCGACAGAAGAGAGGGTGGCGAGCGCCTTTCTTTCAGCAGCGACCGCCCAAGACGGGAGGATGGTGAGCGCCGCAGCTTTAACCCGGATCGCCGTGACGACCGCAGAGGTGGAGAAGGAAGAGAAGAACGTGGTGAGCGTCGTTTTAGCCGCGAGGGCAAACCTTCGTTCGGCGAGAAGCGCGGTTTCCGTGAGGACAGAGGCGAGAGAGGCGCTAAAAGCTTTAGCTCCCGTGGCCGCTCCAACGACCGCTTCCGCAATAACGAAGAAGCATCAGAGGCGCCCGACTATAACCTGAGCCGCTACAAGAACAACCCGCGCATTAAGCGAAGCAATCGCGAAGAAGAAGAGAAGGACGGAACTATCCGCCTAAACCGCTATATCGCGAATGCGGGTGTGTGCTCGCGCCGCGAGGCAGACGTGCTGATTGAATCGGGAGAGATAAAAGTGAACGGAGAAGTAGTAACGGAGATGGGCTACAAAGTACAGCCTACCGATAACGTATACTACGGCAAAAAGCTCCTGAGCCGCGAGAAGATGGTGTACGTGCTGCTCAACAAGCCGAAAGATTTCCTGACAACCACGGACGATCCGGAAGGCCGCAAAACGGTGATGAGCCTGGTGGCGAACGCCTCTAAGGAGCGCATCTTCCCGGTTGGCCGCCTGGACCGCAACACCACCGGCCTGCTGCTGTTCACCAACGACGGCGAAGTGGCGCAGAAGCTGACGCACCCATCAAACAACATCAAAAAAATCTACCAGGTAGAGCTGGACAAACCGATCACCAAAGCCGACTACGTAAAAGTGGCCGAAGGCGTGGAGCTGGAGGACGGCAAAGCCGAAGTAGACGATGTGGCAATACTTGGTGAGTCCAACAAGTTTCTGGGGCTGGAGATACACATTGGCCGCAACCGCATCGTGCGCCGTATTTTTGAGCACCTTGGTTACGATGTCGTATCCCTGGACCGCGTACAGTACGCTGGCCTGACCAAAAAAGACGTGCCACGCGGCGAGTGGCGCTATTTGACCGAAAAAGAAGTTATCCAGCTGAAATACTTCATGTAAGATAACATGCGCAACGTCGCCATTGATATCGGGAACACCGGCACAAAGTATGGCATCTTCGAGGAGGGTGCCCTGGTGGAGCAGGGATATTTTGAAGGGCAGAACAACCTGCCGCCCGCGCTGCAACACCAAACTTTTGACAATGCCATCGTTGCCTCGGTAGGCGTAAGCGCACAAAGTATAAAGGAGAGGCTGTCTGTGACGGGTAAACTATTGGAGCTAACCCCGCAGGCAGCCTTGCCTGTTATAAACCTCTACAAAACCCCGCAAACCTTGGGGGCCGATCGTATAGCCGCGGCGGTAGGGGCCAATTACCTGTTTCCGGGGCGCAACTGCCTGGTGTTTGATGCCGGTACCTGTATCACCCACGACTTTGTGGACGCGCAGGGCCAATACCATGGCGGAGGCATTGCGCCGGGGCTGCAGATGAAATTCAAGGCCTTGCATACTTTTACAGAGCGCCTGCCGTTAGTACAGCAAATCGACAAAAATTTTCCGTTGACGGGGCAAAGTACCCAAGAGTCGATTTTGAGCGGCGTTTTAGCCGGTAGTGTGGCCGAACTCAACGGCCTCATCCAGTCTTACACCGAAAAAGCTGCAGGATTAGTGGTTATACTTTGCGGGGGCGATGCAGGATTTTTTGAAAGTAAGTTAAAAGGACGCATCTTTGTAATTCCTGAATTGGTCTTGATCGGGCTTCACAGAATATTGACACATAATGTATAAGACACTCCGAGTACTGATAGGCTTCGCGGCGCTATGCATGGCACACGCCACACAGGCGCAGCTTATCGGCAACACACCCTACTCCCGCTACGGCATCGGCGAGATAAACGAGAACTACGGCAGCATCCGGGGGGCAGGTATGGCAGGGGCAGGCATCAGCGCCGGCAACAGCTATCAGCCCAACACCACCAACCCGGCCATGCTATACTATAACAGCATCACCAACTTCGATTTTAGCGCGGCCGGGCAGGTTAAAACTATTAAAAGCCAAAGTGCCTCGCAGGTAGTCGGAAATGCCAATTTGTATAACCTATCCTTGGCGGTGCCCATTTCCGGGCGCTGGAGCACAGCGGTGGGGCTACGTCCGTTCTCTACCGTAAACTACGAGATAAACGCTACCTCTAACTTAGAGGGCAACCCAGAAGCTAGCATCCTGCGCAGATACGCCGGCGAGGGAGGGCTCTCAGAAGTATACTTTGCGCACGGCGTCAGGCTGTTTGGCGGCTTTACCGTAGGCGGTAGCGCCTCCTATATTTTCGGCAACATCATTAACGAGACAGGCAGCACCGTGCAGGACCCGGAGCAGCCAAATGCCAGCCTGGTAAGCATAACTAAGATAGACCGCACCACTTACAGGGACTTTATGTACCGGGCGGCCTTCAGCTACAGGAAAAAACTGAAGGACAAGCTGAACCTGGGCGTAGGCGGTGTGTATGGCTTTGCCGCCGACCTGGAGGCTGAGCGTGACATCTCGTATGAGCGCCGCGGGCCAAACGGCCTTCCGCTGGTGGAGCCAATGCCGGATGACACAGTGAGCAACACCATTCAGCTGCCAGCCAACTGGCGGGCGGGCGTCAGCCTGGACAACGGCAGTAACCTTACCCTTGCCGCCGATTTCAGCACTTACGAGTGGTCCAAGTATAAAGGGTTCGACGGCACGAACAGCAACCTGAAGGACAGCTACAAAATAGCCGTGGGCGGGGAGTATACGCCAAACGCCACCGCTATCGACAGCTACTTTAAGCGCATTACCTACCGTGGCGGCCTCTACTACAACAATACCCAGTTCCAGTTAAACGGCGAGGATATCACTGACAAAGGCCTGACCACCGGATTTACTTTTCCGCTGGGCCGTGGCACCATGTACGACCTTTATTTGTTAAACCTATCGTTGGGTTATGGCCAGCGCGGCACCACCGACAGTGGGCTGGTGCAGGAAAACTACTTGCAGTTTGGCCTGGGCTTTACCGTGAACAGCCGCTGGTTCCTGAAGCGCCGCATCGAGTAGAGACAAGTATAGCTAAAGTATAAAAGGCCGTTCTTGAAGCGGCCTTTTTTGCGATAGGGCCTACCCACCATAAACATAAGTGCATAAAATTTGCTAACTATACATAAAACAAAGGATAAGGCATTCATGCGGAACGCATACATATTGGGGTTGTTGATGCTGGTGGCCGTACTTGGGCTGGGCTGCAAACGCGACCTGAAGAACCCCGATGAGGAGGAGCGCTACACAGGCCCAACCATAGAGAACCATGATGTAACCACCCTGTACAGCGACTCGGCTAAGGTGCTTATTAAGCTGCAGGCACCGGTGCAGCAGGAGTTTGAGGGCGGCGACGGCGTTTTCCCGAAAGGCTTTTACATTGAGTTTTACGATGAGCAGGGAAAGCTGGAGTCTACGCTGAAAGGCAACTATGGCCGCCAGGAAACCCGCAAAAGCCTCTACTATGCCCGCGGCAACGTGGTGGTAAACAACCTGAAGAAAAACGAGAAACTCGAAACCGAGGAACTATACTGGAACCGCAACAAAGGCAGGATCTACACAGATAAGTTTGTGAAGGTTACCTCGCCGGAGGAGGTGATCACCGGCGTTGGCCTCACCGCCAACCAGGACATGTCGCGCTACTCTATTAAAAAGGTGACAGGCAAATTTAATTTCAGCGAAGAATGAACAAACGGCTCGTTTACATAATTCTGCTCTCGCTGGCCTTCGTGGCCATGGTGATAGGCGTGCACCGCAGCATTACCGAGGAGGACGTTGCAGGCAATTACTGGATCTTTATGATCGGCTTTGTGTTTTATATGCTCTACCACTACAGCAAAAAGAAAGACAAGGCCTGAAAATGCAAGAGACTGACTTCAGATGATAGACCCCAGCCAGATCATACTTCTGTGCGTCGCTCTGCTGTTTTCGGCCTTCTTCTCTGGTATTGAGATGGCGTTTATGGCCGCAAACAAAATACAGATTGAGCTGAGCGACAAAAACGGCGTGCTGTCGGGCCGCATTCTGTGGCACCTGCTGCAGCGCCCCACCCGCCTGATGGGCACCACGCTGATCGGGAACACCCTGGCGCTGGTGCTTTACGGCTTTGCCATTGCCGGCGTGTTGCACCAGTTCTTTTCTGCTTACCTGCCCGAGCCGCTGCAGCTCAACCTGTTTATACTTATACTTCAGATCTTGCTTGCCTCGGTGGTGGTGCTGCTTACCGCAGAGTTCCTGCCGCGCAGCCTGGCGGCCATCAACCCCAACAAAATGCTGCAGGCGCTGGCGCCGCTCATCCTGCTGATGTACTACCTGCTCTGGCCGGTGGTATACCTGATCGTAGGGCTGAGCAAATGGGTGGCAGAGAAAGTGTTTAAGATGGAGTTTTCAGAAGAGAAGCCCGTGTTCGGCTTCACAGACCTCAACGCGTTCATAAAAAACCGCCTGTATCACCCCGAGCAGGAGCACGCCCCAGAGGTAGACCCGCAGATCTTCCACAACGCCCTGGACTTTAAAACCGTGAAAGTGCGCGAGTGCATGGTGCCCCGCACCGAGATAGAGGCCGTGGAGGTGCAGGAGCCCATCGAGGCGCTACGGGAGGCATTCATCAGCACGGGACACTCCAAAATCCTGGTGTACGAGGACAGCATCGATAACATCATCGGGTATTGCCACCAGCTGGACATGTTCCGGAAGCCGCGGGAGATCCGGCAGATACTGGCGCCGGTAAGCATGGTGCCGGAGAGCATGCTGGCCAGCGAGCTGTTTGTGCGCTTTGTAGCAGAGCACCGCAGCGTGGCCGTGGTGGTGGATGAGTTTGGAGGCACATCCGGCATCGTGACCGTGGAGGACGTGATAGAGGAAATACTAGGCGACATACAGGATGAGTATGACGTGAACGAGGGGCTGCTGGAGCAGGTAATCCCGGACAAAGGGCTTTATATCCTGAGCGCGCGGCACGAGATCGACTACCTGAACGAGAAGTATGAGCTTAACCTGCCTGAAGGCGACTATGAAACCCTGGGTGGCCTGATCTTTGCCGAGTTTGGGGAGATACCGACACCGGGCGACAGCGTGAAGGTGCCGCCCTTTACCATTACGGTGCTAACCATGGACGAGAACCGGATAGATGCGGTGAAGCTTTTAAAAAACACAGATTTTCAGGCAGATGCCAAAAGCTAATCAGCGAGATAAAAATTTTGAATTTTAGGCTGATTAACCTTATTTTGCACAATCCTTTTATAAGTTACATAAAGAATGGCATTAATTAACAAGATTAGAGAGAAGTCTGGTTGGGCTGTAGGCGCCATTGCCCTGGGGCTTGGTGTGTTTGTAGTAGGCGGCGACCTGCTGGGGCCAAACTCAAGGCTGCTAGGCAATAATGCAAATACAGTAGGCGAGATAGCCGGAGAGGAAATTGACTACCAGGAGTTTGACGCAGTGCTGCAGCAGGCAAAAGCGGACTACGAGAACCGCGTTGGCCGTGCCGCCACAGAGGCTGAACTGGCCATGCTGCGCGAGCAGGCCTGGAACCAACTGATCTTTAAGATTGCCCTACAAAAGGAATACGACCGCCTGGGCCTGGAGGTAACAGACGAAGAGCTGGCCGACATGGTGCAGGGCAACAACATACACCCTGCCGTTATGCAGGCGTTTGCCAACCCGCAAACCGGCGAGTTTGACCGCAACCAGGTAGTGCAGTACCTGCAAAACCTGGATGCTACCGGCACGCGCCCAATGTGGATGAACTTTGAGCAGAGCATTGCCGCTGATCGCCTGCAGGGCAAGTATGCCGGCCTGCTGAGCAAAACAGTTTACGTAACCGGCGCTGAGGCAAAGAACTTCTACAAAGCCCAAAACGCCGCTGCCAGCCTGAAGGTGCTTTTCGTGCCATACTTCACCGTGTCTGACTCTGCCGTTGAGGTAACAGATGCCCAGCTGAAAGACTACTACGAGCGCAACAAAGAGCTTTATAAAGTAGAGGATGGCCGCACGATTGAATACGTGACCATTCCGGTGACAGCCTCTAAGGAAGACAGCACCTACTACAACGAGGAAATTGCACGGGTAGCGAAGCAGTTTGCCAGCGCCACCAACGACTCGGCGTTTGTGAACGCTAACTCGGATGTGCCTTACAGCGGTGCTTACGTAACCCCGGCCAACCTGCCGGAGCAGCTACGCAAGCAGCAGCTGGAGAAAGGCAAAGTATACGGCCCGTATACCAGCAATGGCTCTGTGGCGCTTTACAAAGTGGTAGATGCCAAACAGGCTGACAAGTTCTCTGTGAAGGCAAGCCATATCCTGATTCGTCCGGAGAACGATACACCCGAAGCCAAGGCTGCTGCCAAGGCAAAAGCGCAGGATGTGCTGTCGCAGATTAAAAACGGGGCTGATTTTGCACAGATGGCCGTCCAGTATGGTACCGACGGAACAGCCTCTCGCGGTGGCGACCTGGGATGGTTCCCGGAAGGGCAGATGGTGGCACCATTTGACAATGCCGTTTTCGGCTTTAGCGGCACAGGCTTGCTGCCAAACCTGGTGGAAACCGAGTATGGCTACCACATTGTGAAGGTAACCGAGCCGAAAACAAAGCAGCAGTATAAAGTGGCAGCCGTGGAGCGCACGATAGAGCCAAGCGAAGGAACCCGCGATGCAGCCTACGCCGTAGCAGACGAATTGGCCGGCACTAGCGACAATACAGAAGAGTTCCTGAAAAACATCGAGGCCAATAAGTCGCTGGTGAAGGAAGAGGCTGCCAATATCGGTAAAAACCAGGTGCTGGTAAACAACCTTTCCGGCGCGAGAGAGCTGGTGCGCTGGGCTTATGCCGATGACACCGAAGTAGGCGATGTTTCTCCTGTAGTTGAGATAAACGATCAGTTTGTGGTGGCTACGCTTACAGGCGAGCGCGAGAAAGGCTATGCCTCTGTAGAGGATGTGCGTGAGGAACTGACTGCGGCGGTTCGTGATGAGTTGAAAGCAAAGCAGATCATAGAGAAGCTGAAAGGCCAGAAAGGATCACTAGACCAAATGGCAGCGGCCTATGGCCCGGATGCTATGGTAAAGACTGCTGACAACGTTACGTTTGCCTCTGCTTCTATACCGGGCATTGGCGTGGAGCCGCTTGCAGTAGGGGAGGCTTTCGGCCTGAAGCAGGGTGCCCGTACCGCTCCTATAGAAGGACAGGGCGGTGTGCTGGTAGTAGAGCTGACAAACCTGACGCCTGCGCCGGAAATTGATGACTTTGAAAACGTGAAGAAGCAGATTCTGGCCACACGTGCCGGTCGTGCCGAAACACAGGCCTTCGAAGCGATCAAAGAAAAAGCGGATATCAAAGACAACCGCGTGCGCTTCTTCTAAGCCACAACGTATAAAGTATATTGAGAGCCACTCCCACACAGGAGTGGCTCTTTTTTTGCCCCAAGGCCATTCTTTTCTAAAGTAAAGCCAAAAACAAACCGATTCTGTATATTCATAGTTAAGAAAGAGAGGCACGCATACACGCAAGTGCAGATGCATCGTTTATAAAATATAATGCGCAGGAACATACTTTATACTTTGATGCTGTTGCTGGCCGTGCTGCTGGCGGCTCCCGGTGCCAATGCCCAGCAGCAGGACCTGGAGCTGGCACGGCAGTACTACAGCCAGGGCGATTACGATAAGGCGGAAGACCTGTACGGCAGGCTGATCGGCAATGAGCGGCTGTTTTATGCCGTGTACCCGGACTACCTGAAGACACTGCTGGCCCAGCGCAACTACAAAGAAGCCGAGAAGCTGGTCCGGAAAACCATCAAGCGCTACCCCGGCAACCCGAATTTTGATGTGGACCTGGGGCTGGTATATCAGGCCTCCGGTAACAAAGCGGCCGCCGAAAAGCAGTTTGATAAGTTGCTGGAAAGTATGAGCCCCGAGGGAGTGATTGTGGTAGCCAACACCTTTATGCAGAACGACATGTTCGACTACGCAGAGAAAGCCTACCTGCGCGGCCGCCAGCTCAGCGGCGACCAAAGCGCCTATACCCGCCCCTTAATTGCCTTATATGCCTACCGGCAGAAAACAGAAAAGCTGATACCAGAGGTGCTGAACCTGCTGCAGGAGAACGAAAGCGAGCTGGGTTATGTGCAAAGCCGGCTGCAGCAGGCCCTGCGGGAAGAAGAAAACGCCGAGCTGTTGGAGAAAGAGCTGATCCTGCGGGTACAGCAGCATCCTGAGATGCTGGCTTATAATGAGATGCTGATCTGGCTCTACATCCAGCGGAAGGATTTTTACAGCGCCCTGCTGCAGGCGCGCGCCGTGGACAAGCGCACCCACAGCGGCGGCACGCGGGTACTGGAGCTAGGGAATATCAGCCTGAAGAACGATGACTACCAGGGCGCCATCGAGGCGTTTGAGTACATTGTGGAAGAGTATCCGGAGGGGCCATACTACCTGCTGGCACGGCAGCGCCTGATCAATGCGCGGGAGGAGCAGGTAGAGAACACGTTTCCGGTGGATAAGGCCAAAATACAGGCGCTGATCGCTGATTATGATGCCCTGCTAAGCGAAGTGGGGCGAAGGCCGGAAAAGGTGGAGGTGTTGCAGCACATGGCCGCACTATATGCTTTTCATCTGGATGATAAGGAAAAAGCCATTGCTTTGCTGCAGGAGGCTATTAACATGCCGCGCGCCAACCCGGCGCTGGTAGCGGAAAGCAAACTGACTTTAGGCGATATTTACCTGCTGAAGGGAGAGCCCTGGGAGAGCACGCTGCTATACGCGCAGGTGGAGAAATCGAACAAAGACACGCCGGTAGGCCATGAAGCCAAGCTGCGAAACGCCCGCCTGAGCTATTACAAAGGCGACTTTGAGCTGGCACAGGCCCACCTCGACATCCTGAAGATGGCGACCAGCCGCGAGATTGCCAATGATGCCATGGATCTGAGCCTGCTTATTACCGACAATACCGGCCTGGATACCTCCACGGTGGCCATGAAGGAATACGCGGCCATAGACCTGCTCATCTTCCAGAACAAGATGCAGGAGGCACTGGCGGCGCTGGATGCCATGCTGCAGAAATACCCCGGCCACAGCCTGACGGATGAGATATACTTCCAAAAAGCTAATCTTTACGAGCGGACAGGCGAGTTTGACCTGGCGGTGGAGAGCCTGCAGAAGATAGTGGGCAACCCGCAATACGACATCCTGAGCGATGACGCGCTTTACCGGATGGCCTATATCTATGAGGAAAACCTAAATGATAAGGCAAAGGCGCAGCAGCTGTACAACGACCTGCTGGTGAAGCACCAGGGCAGCATTTATGCAGCCGAGGCCCGCAAGCGTTTCAGGCGCCTGCGCGGCGACAAGCTGAACTAAGGCCTTGCCCGCTAAGCGAAAAAGATGAAAAGGATAAGTATAAAAATGAGAAAGAACCCATACATAATCAGGTCCAGCGAATAATTTTTATACTTTTCGAAAAGCGCTTTGAATCGTTTCACTTCTAATCCTGTTGATGAGGCAAAAATAAGGAAATAACCACGAAGGTACAGCCTGCGCCTGCAGGTGCAGCTTAATTTAGCTACCTTTGCGACAGAACAAGTAAAGTGCAGAAAGAGTTTATGGAGAAAAGGTGGGTACTGAGCCCGGAAGCACCGGCCGAGGTAGTAAAGCAGCTTTCGGAAGAGCTGAAGATTAGCGCTACGTTAGCTTCTATACTTTGCCAGCGCGGCATCTGCACTTTTAACGAGGCTAAACACTTTTTCCGCCCCTCCCTGCAGGACCTCCACGACCCTTTCCTAATGAAGGATATGGGCCGCGCCGTAAACCGCCTGAACGACGCCCTGCACGGCAACGAGAAGATACTGGTCTACGGCGACTACGACGTGGACGGCACCACTTCAGTGGCGCTGATGTATGGCTTCTTGCGCCACTATACTTCCAACATCGATTTCTACATCCCGGACAGGTATAAAGAAGGCTACGGCGTGTCCAGCCAAGGTATAGAGTGGGCAGCGGAGCATGGCTTTACGCTCATCATCAGCCTGGACTGCGGCATTAAGTCTGCCGATAAAGTGGCCCTTGCCTCGGAGAAAGGCATCGACTTCATCATCTGCGACCATCACTTACCGGACGAGGATATTCCGCAGGCAGTGGCGGTACTGGACCCAAAGCAGCTAGACTGTCCGTATCCATATAAGGAGCTTTCAGGTTGTGGCGTGGGCTTTAAGCTGCTGCAGGCCTTCTGTATACAGAATGATATAGACCAAGAGGAAGTATACAAGCTGCTGGACCTGCTGGTGGTAAGCATCGCCGCCGACATTGTGCCTATAACCGGCGAGAACCGCATTCTGGCTTACTACGGTTTGCAGCACCTGAACGGCCCGCAGCCCATGCGGCCGGGTTTAGACGCCCTGAAAGAACTGGCTGACATCCGTGGGGAAATGGACATCACCAGCATCGTGTTTGGCTTTGCGCCGCGCATTAACGCCGCCGGGCGCATGGGCGATGCCAAGAACTCGGTGCGCATGCTGCTGGCCCAGACAAAGGAAGACGCCTTTAAAATGGCCGATATCATTAACGAGTCGAACAAGGCCCGCCGCGACAAGGACAGCAACATCACCAAAGAGGCGCTGCAGATGATCGCGCAGGACGATTTTCTGCGCTCGGCAAACTCCACCGTGCTGTTTAAGGAAAACTGGCACAAAGGTGTAATCGGGATTGTGGCCTCGCGCTGCATTGAGCATTATTACCGCCCCACTATCATACTAACCCAGAGCAACGGCAAGGCCTCAGGCTCGGCCCGCTCGGTGCATGGCTTTAACGTGCACGATGCCATCGAGAGCTGCTCGGATTTGCTGGAGCAGTTTGGCGGCCACATGTATGCGGCGGGCTTAACCTTACCCGTTGAGAACGTGCCGGCTTTCCGGAAGCGCTTTGAGGAGGTGGTGGCCAGTACCATTACGGCCGACCAGAAAATTCCGCAGATCGAGATTGACGCGCCGCTCAAGCTGAACCAGATCACGAGAAACTTCTACAACATTGTGCGGCAGATGGAGCCCTTCGGCCCCGGCAACATGCGCCCAGTGTTTGTGTCGGAGTGCGTGTATGATACCGGTAGCGTACGCATTGTAGGCGACTCGCACCTGAAGCTGCGCCTCACCCAAGACGGCTTCTACAACATCGACGCCATTGGCTTCGGCCTCGGCGACTACTATAAAGCTATCAGCAAAGGCATCCCTTTTGATGTTTGTTATACGATAGAAGAGAACATTTACCGGGGCGTCATCACGCTGCAACTCCGCATCAAAGACATCCGCATAAAATAAATAAAGGCTCCCGGTGAGGGAGCCTTTATTTATTTTATGAGTTGTGAAGGTTCAATAGATTCGCTACATTTTTACCTGTTGATTTAATCTTTAGATATTACTATTATTACTGCTGTGGACTTGTGGGTAACTCGA
>NZ_VFRQ01000020.1 GCF_006385705.1 Pontibacter mangrovi
GCTGGGCTGGACGCCGAAGTACGACCTGCCGGCCCTGGTCAAGGACATGATGCACAACGACATCGAGCTCTTCAAGCGCGACAGCTACCTGGCACAGGGAGGACACAAGGTCTACAATTACCACGAAGTGCAATAGTCAAAATAGAAGTATCAATAGCGAAGGGGCACCGGATGATTGTATCTGGTGCCCCTTCGCTATTAAGTCTATATGAATTCGGCTGTACCTACACGGCCGGCAGCACCTTAGTCCTTACTTCTCCGAAACCAATGCGGAGGCCGTGACGCTCCCCGTGGCCGCGCATGATCACGGTGTCTCCGTCGTTGATGAATTTGCGCTCCGTACCGTCAGATAATTGAAGTGGGTTTGTGCCGCGCCAGGTAAGTTCCAACATGGAGCCAAAGGAATCTTTTTCAGCGCCACTGATGGTACCGGAAGCGTACATATCTCCTATTTGAATGTTGCAGCCGTTGCTGCTTTGGTGCGCCAGCTGCTGGTTCATGTTCCAGTACATGTAGCGGTAGTTAGAGCGGCAGATGCTGTTTTCAGCGCCCCCTTCCGGCTGCAGCAGCACTTCCAGCTTCAGGTTGTAGTTGTGGTTACCCGTAAACTCCAGGTAGGGCAGGGGCTTTGGGTCCTGTACCGGGCCTTTTACTTTAAACGGCTCCAGCGCATCCAGCGTGACCACCCAGGGCGAAACTGAAGAAGCAAAGCTTTTGGCCAGAAAGGGGCCTAGCGGCACATACTCCCAGGTCTGCATATCGCGGGCTGACCAGTCGTTGAACAGCACCAGGCCGAAGATGTAATCGTCTGCCTCGTTCGGCGTGATGCTGTCGCCCAGCTGGGTTTCTTTTCCTGTTATAAAGGCCACTTCCAGCTCGAAGTCCAGCAGCCGGGTAGGGCCAAAGGTAGGCAAGTCAGCATCAGGTGCCTTGGTCTGCCCTTTAGGCCGGTGAATGTCGGTGCCGGAAACAACAATAGAGGAGGCGCGGCCGTGGTAGCCGATAGGAATGTGCTTCCAGTTTGGCAGCAGCGCATTTTTCGGGTCACGGAACATCGTGCCCACGTTCGTGGCGTGCTCGATACTGGAGTAGAAGTCGGTGTAATTGCCAACTTTTACGGGCAGCATCATCTCAGCTTCGCTCTGCTTTACCAATACCGCCCGAATCAGGTTGCTGTTGCCGCTGATCTCTTCGTTGTCATTGCGCAGCAGCTCCGAGACACGGTTGCGCACCGCGCGCCAGATCGGTTTGCCCAGCGCTATAAAATCATTCAGGTAGGGGCGGTGGAATACTGTCGGGTCTATGTCGATCAGCTCAAAGAAGTCCCGCCGGCCCAGCTCGCACAAGTCCAGGATGTATTCCCCGATGGCCACGCCTACGCGCGGGTCGCGGTCAGACGTGCGAAAAATACCGAATGGCAGGTTCTGGATCGGAAAGTCACTGTGGGCATCAATTTCTATCCAGGAGTGCAGCGAAGGGTCGTTGGCTCGTATCATAGTCGGTTTTGTTCTGGTTAGCTTCTACACAAATATAGCTTTTTTCAGCACCTCCATTGTATGATTGCCTTATTTTCCTGTCGTGTGTCCGGGCGCGGGAAAATGAAGGGCCGCTACCTGTCAGCCTGCAAGTCCGGATGCTAAAGAGAAAAGCAGGAGCAGCAGGACCTTAAACAAGAAAGGTGTGACCAAAGCCACACCTTTCTTGAATCAAATCGCACTATAAGTTCATTATACGTTCGAAGGGGCTACGTTGACCGCTTCTACGGCTTTTATTTCGGGCACCGCGCGCAGCACTGACTGCTCCACACCCGCTTTCAGGGTCATGGTAGACATGGGGCAGGAGCCACAGGCACCCAGCAACTCAAGCTTCAACACCATCTCATCGGTTACCTCCAGCACTCTTACGTTTCCGCCATCCGCCTCCAGGTAAGGCCTGATCTGGTCGAGGGCCGACTCGATGCGAAGCATGAAATCCTTATTTACGTTTCTGGCTGCCATGTTCCTTAGCTTTTAATTTCTACTGGTTTTGTTTTGGCTATCGTGGCATTGCGCAGCGATACCTGCTGGGCTACCGACTGGGCCAACTCTTTGAAAACACCGCTGGCCGGAGAATCGTTCTGCAACACTACTGGTGTACCTTCGTCGCCGCTCTCGCGGATGCTTTGCACGATCGGCACCTGGCCCAAAAGTGCCAGGTCAAATTTGTCGGCCAGCGACTGTCCGCCTCCCTGCCCGAAAATGTAGTACTTGTTCTCCGGAAGCTCGGCAGGCGTAAAATACGCCATGTTCTCCACAATACCCAGCACCGGCACGTTTATCTGTGGCTGGCGGAACATCTGCAGGCCGCGCACAGCGTCGGCCAGGGCTACTTTCTGCGGCGTGGTCACAATCACGGCGCCTGTTACCGGCAGGGCCTGCACCATGGTCAAGTGAATGTCTGATGTTCCCGGCGGCAGGTCGAGCAGCAGGTAGTCCAGCTCGCCCCACTCCACATCGGAAATAAACTGGCGCAGCGCAGAGCTGGCCATCGGGCCACGCCACACCACGGCGCCGTCGGCTGGCGTCAGGAAACCAATCGACATCATCTTGACACCATACTTTTCTACGGGCTGGATGTAGTTCTTGCCATGATCGCCCTGTACCATGTAAGGACGCTCATTCTCCACGCCAAACATCGTGGGAATGGAAGGACCGGAGATGTCGGCATCGATCAAGCCAACGCGGGCACCGCTCTCGGCCAGGGCAATGGCCAGGTTAGTGGTGACCGTAGACTTGCCAACGCCGCCTTTGCCCGAAGCCACGGCGATGATGTTTTTCACGCCATGCAGCACTTCGGAGGTGTCACCGCGGCCGGAAGTGACGCGCGAGGTCATGTTCACAGTGACCTCCGCTTCTTTATCCACCATGGCATGAACAGCATTCACGCAGGCATTGCGGATCAAATCTTTCAGGGGGCAGGCGGGGGTGGTGAGGATCACCGTGAAACTCACGTTCTTGCCATCCACCTGAACATCCTCTACCATGTTGAGCGTCACCAAGTCTTTGCCCAGGTCCGGCTCTTCGACATAGCTGAGGGCTTTTAGTATATCTTCTTTTGTAATAGCCATAATAGTTATTGCAATTGCCTTACAAAGATACAAACAAAATATTCCTCCTGAAAAGGCAAAGCTTATTAGTGCAACAAGTATCACCTGGGAATAGTTTGAGGGAGGGGGATTTGTGGATTTGGAAATTGAGGATGTGCAAATATGCTGCGGGTTTCAGGTGCCAATATGCTCAGGGAGTAGGGGAGCAACTGATACAGCAACAGCCAAATAGACCTGTCTTAAAAATGTAACTGATGAAAGAAACAATGATAGAAGTACTGCAGGGCGATATAACCAAGGTGCAGGTCGATGCCGTGGTCAACGCTGCTAACAGCAGCCTCTTGGGTGGGGGAGGCGTGGACGGTGCCATTCACCGTGCCGGCGGACCAGCCATTCTGGAGGAGTGCAGGCAGATCAGGGCGCGGCAAGGCGGCTGCCCTACCGGGGAGGCCGTGATCACGACCGCCGGAAATTTGCCGGCCAGGTACGTGATCCATACCGTAGGGCCGGTGTGGGGCGGCGGGAGCAAGGGCGAGCCGGAGCTTCTGGCCAGCTGCTACCGCAACAGCCTGAAACTAGCCGAAGAACATGGGCTGAAAAGCATTGCCTTTCCTAATATCAGCACGGGCGTGTACGGTTATCCCAAAGATAAAGCAGCCCGCGTGGCCGTGGAGACGGTCAATGCCTACCTGGAAAAACACGATACCAGCCTGGAGCGGATCGTGTTTGTGTGCTTTGATTCGGAGAATCTCCATTATTACCAATCGCTCCTGGGCTAAGGCGCCCGCTCAACAGGTAATTTTGTGAAGTGGCGCATAGCAGCTATCTTTAGCCCAGCTTTTATAGGTCCGGTACCTTTTGTGTCACCATGAGCTCTTGTTTTTAACAAGTCATTTCTTGTAAAAAACAAGGAAATATATTTTGGTAAAATTGGATAATTTTAGTATATTAGTTCTATGGAAACAGCAGTCAGAAACAGGCCTCTACACTTAGGAGACCACGTCAGAAGAATGCGGACCGCTTTGGGAGTGAAGCAATCCGCCTTAGCCAACGACCTAGGCACCACGCAGCAGAACATTTCCCGTATTGAACAGGAAGAAGACATGGACAAAGCCACCTTGGAAAAGATCGCCAAAGCCCTTGGCGTTACCCCGGAAGCGATCGAGAACTTTACGGAAGAGGGGGCTATCTTTAACGTTCAAACACTACATGATAATTCATGTGCCGGTAACAATGGCTATTTTGAGCAATGCAATTTCAACCCCATTGAAAAAATTGTGGAGCTCTACGATGCGCTGCTGAAAGCTGAGCGCGAGAAAAATGATCTGCTGGCGCAGTTACTCAAAGAAAAGGCAGGTACTGCGACGGGTCAGGCATAAGCTCCTGACCCGCCCGCGTTAGCATCCACTACGGCCTTTCTCAACCTCTACCTATCTCGGCACTTCAACAAGCCGAGCACCCACGCATGCCGTAGCGGCCCTAACCACCCTCCCCGCCTGCTACCCAGCCAGGCGTACCCACACCCTTTGCTACCTTCATAAAATTCTCACCGCTCTTGCGAGGCGCTACTCCTTTGCCGGCCGCTTTGTTAGTTGCCTTTCCTCCAGGCGCTCTAAAAGCTGCGGCATTTGATCGGGGTCAAGCCCGTAGAGCGAGTCTGCCCAGTGCGTTGCTTTGGGATAGTACAGTCGCAGGAGGCGGTACTTGATGCTGTGTCCTGCTAGTTTGGTATTTTCCCGGTACTGGTACAGGCCACCTCCCGCGAGCAGGAAGGTGAAGACCAGGAGCAACACGCCACCCATGACCCACCCGCGGCCCTGCTGTTCCACGTGGTGATGGTGCTCTACAGGCAGCGCCCGCGGAAAAGAGGCCAGCTGCCGCTCTATGGCTTCCAGCCGGGTCGCCAGTTCCCCGGATGCCTCTGTACCGGCGGGGCGCTCGGGCAGTAGCTGGCGGATTTCATCGAGCAGGGGCGTAAAGTCTACCTGCCCGGTCCGGGCCTGCGTTACGGCCAGCTCTTTTAACTGGCGGGCCTGCAGGGCAATCAGGGCCTCTGCATCGGTAAGCCGGTCTGCGAGTTCTACCATTTCCATACGCTTTTCAGCTTAAGCTGCGCTTTGTTTTCCATAAGGGGCCCTGGCTTCCACACTCCCTGCCGGAAAGCACGCGGCAGCGCCTGGTGGTCCAGCCGCAGCTCCCCGTATGGGCGCCTGCCCGGCGGCAGCTGCAGGAGGGAGGCGGCCCTGGCCAGCGGCTGTTGCCGCGTGCCGGCGCGCAGTGCCTGCAAGCGGGCCTCGAGGTTGCGCTCAAGCTGGCGGGAGAGCCTGCCATAGCCCAGGCCCGGATCCAGGGTAGAGCCCTTGAAACTATACTTCCCCATTTTAAAGCTGACACCCAGCACCTGCCCGCTCTGGCTCTCGCGTTTGAAGCGCAACGAGATGCCCTGCCGCTGCAGCCGGGCCTGCAGCTCCTCCCAGCTTTTGGCCCCCAGCGCCACCCCGCGCACCGCGTCGTGCAGTTCAAAGCGCGCCGTCTCGGCCGGGTTCAGGCGCTGGCGGTTCACCGCCTCCTTGCCCCGGTGCAGGTGGTAGCCGTAGCGCTGGATCATCCCCTCGATCACCCGCATGCTGCGCGGCAGCTGAAAGTCCACGGGGATGCGCCGGCCGGTGTAATCGACCGGGTTATACAGCAGGTGCACGTGCGGATTCTGCGTGTCGCGGTGCTCAACGATCAGGTACTGGGTGTTGCGTATCCCGAGCTTTTCCATGTATTCCCGGGCCCGGTCCACCATCACCCCGGGGGGCAGCTTTTCCCTATCCTGGCGGCTCCAGCTCAGCGAGATGTGGCCGGCCTTGTTTTCCAGGGCGGGGTTGAGCTTGCTAAGCAGGCTAAAGTCCTGGATGATGTGGGCCACGCTGTCAGTGCGCAGTCCCTCGGCTGCCAGCACGCGCGCCCGGGGCTTGTTGACCACGTAGTTCACGCTGGCTGCGATGCTTTTACTCATGCTGACTTTCCCGATCATCGCCATCCAAATACATAAGCAGGTGATTTATTTCCGTTTCCGCGCCCTGGCAGGCACTCTCCAGCTCGGCGCTCCCGGGCCCGGGGGCCAGCTGACGGAGCTGGCGCACATAGTGCCACAGGCGGATCAGGTGCCGCACAAAGGTGGCCTCGCCGGGCGTGAGGCGGGCCACCACCACCCGCTGCTTAACAGCGGCGCGGAGCCATTCAGACTCAGACATGCCCGCTGAACGGGCCTTTGCCTGGAGCAGCAGCTTTTCTGTCTGGGTCAGGCAGGTCTTGGCCAGCTTGCCGTGGGCGCGGGATACCGGCTTCCACGGCTTGCCTGGCTGCTTGGTTTGCTTTTTCATGGGCAAGAAGCGTTTAGTTTCACAGGAGTGTTCGCAGCGCGGTCCCAGGCCTGGCGGCCGCCCCGGCAGCCCTTCCTTTCAGGCTGCTGTTGGCATCAAACGGCAGCTATGCGGGAAAGGATGCGGCCCGCCCGGGACCCGCCCCGGCGCTTGGCAGGCCGTTTTCGTGTTCGTCAAATCACGTCCCCCTTGTTCGTCTACAGCAAAGGCTTGTCTATCTAAAAAAGCTTTCTGAAAAAAAAATGCCCCGTAGTACTCCCCAACAAGCCTGGGGGGCGCTGCGTGCACCCCCCGGGCCAAACGAAACAGTCACTCTAACCTCTTACAGACGATGAACTGGAACAGCCTTTGGACGATGATCGCGCTTGTCTACAGCGCCTATTACCTGGCCCTGCTTGCCTATGAGCGCTGGCTGCACCGCAAGGCCGCGGCCCGCCAAGCGGGTAGCGTGCAGCACTATACCCTGGAAGGCCCGTCAGCAGCCACTGGCCCGGCCACTCCGCCTGCCCCCGCGCAGCCCGCGACTGCTGACCCCTTTCCCCATCCTGAAACCAATTAAAAACCATGCATATGAAAAAGTTAGCGACTCTCTTTGTTTTCGTGGCCCTGGCGGCCACCCCGGCCCTGGCGCAAGGCGCCGGCGGCATTGATGCCGGCGCCTCCGAGCTGCAGACCTACATTGACCCGGTGGGCAACCTGATTTTGATCATCGGGGCCATCGTGGGCCTGATCGGGGGCGTGCGCGTCTACATCAAGTGGAATGCCGGCGACCAGGACACGCAGAAAGCGGTGATGGGCTGGATGGGCTCCTGCGTCTTTCTGATGGTGGTGGGCGTGGTGGTCAAGGCCTTTTTCGGGATCTAGGCCATGGACCCGCGCACAGAAAAGGGCTATGCCGTTTACCGGGGGCTGCAAAGGCCCCTGGTCTTCCGCTCCCTGAAAGGACGCTACATCTACTGGGGCCTGGGCTGCGTGCTCAGCGGCTTCCTGGCCGCCGTGCTGCTCTCGGTCTCCGTCAGCTTCCTTGCCGGCGGGCTGGCCCAGCTGCTGCTCACCTTCGGCGGGCTCAGCTACACGCTGCGGCGGCAGCGCCGCGGCCTGCATCCCAAAACCCGGGCCCGGGGCGTGTACCTGGTGCCTTTTCGCTGGCGCCCCCGCCCGGGACTGTTTCACCATAACCCACACCAGCCATGAAAAAAAGAGCATTTCGCCTGCCCTATGCGGGCATCGGGCAGGACACCTACACGATCCTCTACCACGAAAGCGGCGCTTACGCCGTGCTGCTGCGCCTGGTGAACCCCGTGCTGCAGTACTGCGCCGACCCCGAGGCCTACGCCCGCTTTCACCAGGCCCTCCACAGCCTGGTGCAGGTGCTCGGGCCGGGCTATACCCTGCAGAAAACCGACATCCTGTCCCGCCGCCACTACCAGCCGGCAGCGCGGGAGGATTTTCTGAGCCAGCGCTTCGAGGCCCACTTTGCCGGGCGGCCCTACCGGGCGGGGAGCACCTACCTGACCATCACGCGCGATGTGCAGCGCTCGGGCTTTTTTGCCTATGAGGCGGGCGACTTTGAGGTTTTTCTGCGGAACATCGGCAAAGCGCTCGATCTGCTCCAAGCCCAGGATTTCCAGCCGCAGCCCCTGGAAGAAGGGGAGGTGCGGGCGCTGCTGCAGCGATTGCTGGCCTTTGACTTTTCCGGCCAGCCCTACGCGCTGTCCAATTTCCAGGTCAGCGCAGAGGGGCTGGCGGCGGGAGAGCGGGCCATCCGCTGCCTATCGCTCGTGGACGTGGACGCGGTGAGCCTGCCGGCCACGCTCTTGCCCACTGCCCGCCTTTCCCGGGGTGAGGAGCTGCCCGTGGACCTGTTGCACTTTCTTTCCCAGGTGCCCGACTGCGAAAGCCTGGTCTATAACCAGGTCATCCAGGTGCCCGACCAGCGCCAGGAGCTCACGCGCCTGCAGGCCAAGCGCAAAAAGCACCTGTCCATGCCCGACCCGGCCAACGAGCAGAGCGTGCAGGACATTGACCAGGTGCTCGTGGCCGTGGCCCGCGACAGCCAGCTGCTTGTCTACGGGCACTACAGCGTGCTGCTCTCTGCTGCGGGGCCCGCGCTGGACCGGGCGGTCAACTTCCTGGAAAGTGCCTTGTTTTCAGTGGGCATCCTGCCCTCGCGCAATGCCTACAACCAGCTCGAGCTGTTCCGCTGTGCCCTGCCGGGCAACAGCCCGGAGCTGCGGGAATACGATAAGTTCCTGACCACGGCCGAGGCGGCCCTGTGCCTGCTCTACAAAGAGCGCCTGCTCGATAGCGAGCCCTCCACCTTCCAGGTCCGCTTCACCGACCGCCAGGGCATCCCCCTCTCCATTGACACGAGCGATGCGCCCGTGTTCTCGGGGCGCATGAACAACCGCAACAAGTTTGTGCTGGGCCCCTCGGGGGCGGGCAAGTCCTTTTTTATGAACCATCTGATCCGCCAGTACGCCCTGCAGGGCACGGACGTGATCCTGGTGGACACCGGCCACTCCTATGCCGGGCTATGCGCTTACCTGCAGGGGCGCTACATCACCTATACCGAGGACCGGCCCATCACGATGAACCCCTTCCGCCTGAGCGCCGAGGAGTTCAACGAAGAGAAGCGGGAGTTTTTAAAGTCGCTCGTGGCCCTTTTGTGGAAAGGGGCCGGGGGCACGCTCAGCCAGGTCGAGGACAGCGTGCTCTCCTCTGTGATCGCGGCCTACTACCGCGACTTCTTTGACGGGGAGCGGCCCCCGAGCTACCTGTCCTTCCAGTCCTTTTATGATTTCTCGCTCACACAAATTGAGCAGATCACCCGCCGCGAGGCCATCGCCTTTGACCTGAGGGGCTACCGCTTCATCCTTAAAAAGTTCTGCCTGGGCGGCGAGTACGGCCAGATCCTCAACAACGAGCTGGACCAGGCCCTGTTCGAGGAGCCCTTCATTGTCTTTGAGATCGATGCGATCAAGGAGCACAAGATCCTGTTTCCCATCACCACGCTCATCATCATGGACGTGTTCCTGCAGAAGATGCGCCACCGCCAGCGGCGCAAGGCCCTGGTGATCGAGGAGGCCTGGAAGGCCATTGCCTCCCCGCTCATGGCCGGCTACATTTTGTATGTGTACAAGACCGTGCGCAAATTCTGGGGCGAGGCGGTGGTGGTGACCCAGGAGCTCGACGACATCATCGGCAATGCCGTGGTCAAGCACGCCATCATCAGCAACTCGGACACGGTCTGTCTGCTGGACCAGACCAAGTTCCGCGACAACTTCTCCCAGATCGCCGCGCTGCTCTCGCTTAGCGAGGTGGAGTGCCGCAAGATCTTTACCATCAACAACCTCGATAACAAGGCCGGCCGCGGGCGCTTCAAGGAAGTCTACATCCGGCGCGGGGCCACGGGCGAGGTCTACGGCGTGGAGGTCTCGCTCGAAGAGTACCTGACTTTTACCACCGAGCGCCGCGAGAAAGAGGCCCTGCAGGGCTACCAGGCGCGCTACGGAGACTTTCAACAGGCCCTGGAGGCCTTTGTGGCCGACTTCCGGGCCTCGGGCCTGACGCTGCCGGCCTTTGTGCAACAATTAACCCAAGACAGCCATGAAACGCTTCCTGTGCGCCCTTAGCCTGGCGCTGCTGGCCACCGGCCCGGCCCTGGCCCAGCAAGTGGTTTTCGACCCTGCCGTTGTCTCCACGCTGGTCGTGAACCACACGGCCCAGCAGGCGGCCCTGCAGGACATCAAGGAAAAGGAGGGCAGGATCGCGGCCCTGCAGGCCACGATCAGCGTGAAGATGACGCAGATCAAGGCCCTGGAGGAAAAGATGTACCGCTCGCTCACCTCGGTGCAGTCCATTATCGGGCAGAGCAAGAACATTGTCTACGCCTCCCAGATCGCCGCCGACATCGGCCGCTACCAGGGGCAGATGATGGAGCTGGCCCGCGGGGACAAGGAGCTTCTGGTGATCGCGGCCAAGACCGAGCTGGCCCTTTTGCAGCGCACCTCGGATTTGTTTACCTACATCTACCAGGTGGCCATTATCGGCACGGATGTGAACCTGATGAACAATGCCGACCGGCTGGCGCTGATCCGCCACGTAGTGGACGAGCTGCGCGTGATGCGGGGCCTGGCCTACAGCATCACGCGCAAGATGCGCCTGGCCCGCCACGCCGGGCTCCTGCGGACCATGAACCCCCTGGGCCTGGCCTACCCCGACAACAGCAGGGCCATTATCCGCACGCTGATGGATGAATTTGAAACCTTAAAACGCTAAACCTATGCCTGCCATGAAAAAAACGCTTTGCCTGCTGGCCCTCGCTCTCTGGGCCGCCGCCCGCTCTTGCCCTGCCGCCGCGCAGGGCGTGCAGCCGGTCAACAGTAAATACACGCGCTACCAGCTCGAGCGCCAGGTGCTCACGCGCTGGGGCAAGTTCAAGCCCAAGTGGTACTTTGTCCTGTTTCATAACAAGTACCGCAAGGGCCCGGACCGGCGCAACCTCTGGCAGCTGGCCCCCACGATGGCCTTCCTGGCCCAGACCCGTGAAAAAGCCCAGGACCAGGAAGAGGCCGCGCGCCGGTTGCATGCCCAGGAGCTCTTTAAATTTGCTGACAGGACCCTGAACAAAGGCTATCACCTGATTTATAAAAAGCAAATCCGCGAGCTGAATGCGGCCCTCACCTCGCTCGCCCTGGAGGCCGCGGGGGCCGGGGTGCCCGCGGCCTCGGTGCAGGCGCTGCTAGCTGAGCAGGAGCGGCTCAACACCGACATCGGCCTGGTGCTGGAGGCCTACCAGGACGATGCGCGGAAAGGAAAGGCGCTGCGGGCCTACCTCTCGCGGCTCGAGGCCCTGCGCAGCTGCTTTCGCCGGCTCATTTCCCTGTACCGCACCCAGCGTGCCCTAACCCAGGCAGGCCATGCGTGAGCTTATCGACCAGGCCGTCTTTGAGCTCTTTGATGAGCTGTTTGGCCACATACAGGAGCTGGTAGGCGTGTTTTTGTATGACGCGCAGGCCCTGTGTGCTGTGTGCATGCTGCTGTACTTCGGGCTGGAGGCCTACAAGATGATGGCCGGCGACGCCCGGCTGCGCGTGATACCCCTGCTGCGCCCCTTTGCCCTGACGCTGGTCGTGGTGTTCTGGCCCGCCTTTATCGACACGGTGAACATGCCCCTGCAGGTGGTCAACCACCAGGCCAAGGGCCTGTACGCCTCGCAGGTGGACCAGGTCGAGGACCTGCACCGCGAGCGCCTGGCGCTCGTGGACAGCGTGGCCCGCCAGCTCACTGAGAGCAGCGCCGAGTTTGAGCGTATCGAGGCTGAGGCCAGCGATGCCAGCTGGTATGAGACCATGGGCATTGACCTGCAGCCCCTGTTTGACAAAATGAAGGGCTATTACCTGATGCTCCTGGCCAAGCTGCACTTTGCCGCCATGATGGTCGTGGAGTGGTGCGTGCTCACCGTGTTTCAGTGCTGCGCCTACATTGTTTACTTCCTGCAGATCGTCTTTGCCGGCATCCTGGTCATCCTGGGCCCCTTTTCCTTTGCCCTGAGCGTGCTGCCGGGCTTCAAGGACGCCTACCTCACGTGGATCGCGCGCTACATCTCCGTGGGGCTGTACTCGGGGCTGGGCTACCTGGTCATGTCCATTTCCTTTGTGCTGGTCAAGTTCGGGCTGATGAAGGAGATTGACGTGCTGCGCGCCGTGCTCTCAGACCCCGAGCTGTTCATGGCCTACGTGTCCTTTCCCTCGGGCGGCATCAGTTTTTACCTGGTCTCCCTGCTGGTGGGCGGGCTGTCGATGCTCACCGTGCCGGTGATCTCTACCTGGATTGTGCGCACGACCGGCGTGAGCGCCGCCGTTGGCACGGTGGCAGGCGGCGCGGCGCGCGCGGCAGGGGGCATGTTGAAATAAAAAACCAAAAGAAAGATGATGATACAAAACCTTGAAAAGAAAATGAAGCTGGCCTTTGCCGTGAGCCTGGGCAGCTTTGTGACCAGCCTGCTGATCGTGGGCACGGTCTGCGCCTTTGCCTTCCGCTTTGCCGAGGCGCAGCGGAAAAAAATCTACGTAATCGACCACTCCGTGCCGCTGCTGGTGGCCCAGACCGGCCAGCGGGTCAACCGCACCGTGGAATACAAGGCGCACGTGAACCTGTTTCACCTGCTGTTCTTTACCCTGCCGCCGGACGATGCGCACATCAAGCACAATATCGCCAAGGCCATGTACCTGGTGGACGCCTCGGGCCTGGCCCAGTACAACAACCTGAAGGAAAAGGGCTACTACAACCAGATCCTGGCCAGCTCCGCGGTGCTCACCATCCGCACCGACAGCGTGCAGGTGGACGCCCGGCGCCACTTCCGCTACTACGCCACCCAGCGCATCGAGCGGGAGAGCTCCGTGCTCAAGCGCCAGCTCATCACCGAGGGCGATCTGCAGGAGGTGCCGCGCACCGAGAACAACCCCCACGGACTATTGATCAAAAACTGGAAGACCATTGTCAACAAAGACCTCGCGTATGCCGAAAAGAAAACCTTCTAAGCCCGGCCTGTTGACCGCCGCGATGCTGGGGACCCTGGGCCTGGCCGTGGGCCGCCTGCTGCTCCTGGGCCACCCGGACTCGGGGAGCTACGTGGAAAGCCACCGGCAGCTGCCCGCTCCCCCGGTCCGCCTGCTGCCCCGCCGCCCGCCGGTCTGGGCCCTGGGCGAGCTGGCCGGCCTGTATGAGGCGGCCGGGCGGCTGCCGGCAGACAGCCTGCGCGGCAGCGACTGGGCCACCCTGCAAAAAATTGATCAGCGTTTAAACCACATTTTTTATGAAGCACGTTAACTTCCGACACCCCCGCTATGTCCTGCCCCTGTTGGTGCTGCCTTTCCTTGTGCTGCTCAACTACCTGTGGCGCGACATGGCCCCGGCCCCGGCGCCCCCCGCGCCCGTCACGCTGCAGGAGACCGCGGCGCTCAACACCGCCCTGCCCGATCCCAGCCTCGGGCGGCGCGGCGTGAAAGACAAGTTCGCTGCCTACCAGGAAGCCTTCCAGTACCGCACCGACTACTCTGCCGTGCAGGAAATCGGGCAGGAAACCGCCCGGGAAGACTATGGCAGCGTGTACACCGAGCACGAGCGCCGCCTGCTCGACAGCCTGCGCCAAAGCCTTTTGCCCGGGGAGCAGCCCATGCCTTTTTCAGAGCGGGTGCAGGCGCTCGAACCCGTGCCCTACGCGGCCCCTGCGGCCCGTCGCTCGCCGCCGCCGGAAGGGGACTATGCGCGGGAAATGCGGCTGTTTCGCGAGCAGATGCAGTTTGTCGACAGCCTGGCAAGGGCAGGGGAGGCGCCGGTTCCGGCCCGTCCCGCGCCCGAGCCTGACAGCGCCCGGCACTCGCCGCCCCCGCAGCGCGTGCGCAGGCAGGGGCGCGGGGAGCAGGCCTATTTCAATACTGTGCGCGCGGGCCAGGAGGAGCGCTTTATCCGGGCTATGCTCGATGAGGGGCTGCGGGTGCTGCCCGGCGGGCGGGTACGCCTGCGCCTGCTGGATAATGTGCAGGTAGGGGAGGTGGCGCTATCCAAAGGCACCTACCTCTACGGCACGGTCTCGGGCTTTCGTACCCAGCGGGTGGAGATCACGGTGCGCTCGGTGCTAAATGGCGAGCGCCTCTTGCCCGTGGACCTGCGCGTGTATGACAACGACGGCATGGCAGGCGTGTATGTGCCCGACTCGCAGTTCCGCGACTTTACCCGCGAGCTGGCCGGCAACGCGGCCGGCTCCCAGTCCCTTGGCCTGGAGGAGGCGCCGGAGAATGTGCGCCAGATGCTCTATGCGCTGCTCGAGAATATGTCGCAGACGACAACCCGCGCGGCGGGCAAGTCCCTTCGGAAAAACAAGGCCCGCCTCACTTACAACACCCTGGTGTATTTAATCGACAACCAATCCCACTGACATGAAAATGCGATACTTTTTTCTCCTCCTGCTCGCCCTGTCCCAGGCCCCTGCGTGGGCCCAGGGGGCGCTGCCCGTCCTGCACGTGCATGAAAACGTCTCGACCCACATCCTCAGCCCCGAGCCCATCCAGTACGTGGACCTCTCCACTGACCAGGTGGCCGGCGATCTGCCCGCCCCAAACCTGTTGCGACTCAAGCCCAAAACCGGCGATACGGACACTTGCGTGGTGACCATTGCCGGGGAGCGCTTCCTGATGCAGTACCGGCTGGCCTACGGGCCGGCTGACAGCGCCGACACCCAGGTACGCCTGGATCCCCTGCAGGCCGGTGCCTACCTGCACCCGGCCGTGGAGCTGAGCACGGCGGACATGAAGCGCTTTGCCCTGCAGCTCCTGCAGCGCAAGCCCCGCGGCCCCCGCAGCCGTGCCCGGGGACAGGGCCTGCGGGCCACGGTCAACCAGGTGGCCACGGTAGGCGACTATTACTTTGTGGACCTGTCGCTGCGCAACAAGTCGGCCATTCCCTTCACGCTGGACCGGCTGCGCTGCCTGGTGGAAGACAGGAAAGTGCTGCGGGCCACCAATTTTCAGCAGGTGGAGGTGCAACCCCTCTTCCAGCTCTACGACACGCGCCGCTTTGCGCGCCGCTACCGCAACGTGCTCGTGTTCCGCAAGTTCACCTTCCCTGAAGAAAAGGTCTTTCGCCTGGAAGTGACCGAGGCCCCCTTGTCCGGGCGCCGGGTCTGCCTGGAGCTACGCTACGCAGATATCCTGCGCGCCGATGCCCTATAGGCAGGCGTTTAGATAATAGCCCATGGAAGAGTCAAGCGAGCTGAAAAAGCTGTATTCCTTTTTGCAGGGCACCGTCTACCTGTCGGTGGCGCTGGAGCTCGCCCTGTTCCTTTGGCGCGAGGCCGAGTTCCTGGCCCCGCTGCGGCCTGTGCTACTGGCCCTGGGGCGCCTGCCCCTCTACAGGAACGTGTACTATGCCAAGGCCTTTACGCTCGGGCTGATTTTCATGGTGAGCCTGGGCACCAAGGCCCAAAAGCAGCAGGACCTTCACCCGCTGGGCGCTATTTTGCTGCCGCTGCTGGCAGGCAGCGCGTTTTTCTTTGGCTCGGGCCTGTTGCCTGTGCAAGGGGGGCTGGCCGGCCCGGGGCAGCCGCTTTACAGGGCGGCCTACGCCTTTTGCACCCTCACGGGCGCCGTGCTCATCCACCTGGCCCTGGACAATGTCTCCAAGCGCCTGCAGCACCGCCTGCTGCAGGACCGCTTCAATGTGGAGAACGAGTCCTTTGCCCAGCCCGCCAGGCGGCGCGACACACCCTACTCCGTCAACCTGCCCATGCGCTACTATTACCGGCGAGGCGTCCGCCGCGGCTGGCTCAACGTGGAAAATCCCTTCCGCGGCACGCTGTTGATCGGCACGCCCGGCTCGGGGAAATCCTTTTCCGTGGTGCTGCCCTTTATCCGGCAGCTGCTGGGCAAGGGCTTTGCGATGATGGTCTATGACTTTAAGTTTCCGGACCTGGCCCGGGCCGCCTATGCCCACTTCCTGGCCTGCCAGTGCGCCGGGAAACTGCCGCGCCACCGCTTCCACGTCATCAACTTCCACCGCGTGGAGTACAGCAGGCGCATCAACCCTCTCCGGCCGGCCTACCTGGCCACGCTGGCCGACGCCACCGAAACGGCCGAGGCCCTGCTCGAGGCCCTGCGCAAGGGCGACAGGGCGGGCGGCGTGGCCCAGTTCTTTAACCAGTCGGCCGTGAACCTGCTGGCCAGCTGCATGTATTTTCTGAGCCGCCACGACGGGGGGCGCTACTCCACTTTCCCCCATGTGCTGGCCCTGCTCAACCTGGGTTACGGGGAGCTGTTTGAGACGCTGTTCTCCGAGCCCGAGCTCGAGAGCCTGCTCTCCCCCTTTGCCACTGCCTACCGCCACAAGGCCTTTGAGCAGCTGGAAGGGCAGGTCGGGGGGCTGAAAGTCACCGTCGGCCGCCTGGCCACGAAGGAAACCTTCTGGGTGCTGTCAGGCGATGAGGTGGATTTGCACATCACCAACCCCGCTGCGCCCTCGCTGCTTGTGATTGCCAACGACCCGTCCACGCAAAGCATCAACAGTGCCTGCAATGCCCTGGTGCTCAACCGCCTGACGCGCCTGATCAACACCAAGGGCAACCTGCCGGGCGCCCTGATCGTGGACGAGTCGCCCACGCTCTACCTACACCGGGTGGAGAACCTGATCGCCACGGCCCGGAGCAACCGCATCGCCGTGCTGCTCGGGCTGCAGGAGCTGCCGCAGCTGCGCCAGCAGTACGGGCGGGAAACGGCCGATACGATCTGCGCGGTGACGGCCAATGTGCTCTCGGGCTCGGCCCGCCACCGCGAAACGCTCGACTGGCTCGAAAAGCTCTTCGGCCGGGTCCGCCAGCTCAAACAGGGGCTTAGCCTGGATAGGAGCCGCACGGCCGTGAGCCTCTCCGAGGAGATGGGCCCGCTGATCCCGGCCTCGCGCATAGCCGGCCTGCAGGCAGGGGAGGTGGTGGGGCAGCTGGCCACGGAGAGCGGCCGCTACGAGGGTAAGCCCAGCGCCAGCGTGTACCATTGTAAAATTGACCTGGACCCGGTCAGGGCGCAAAAAGCAGAGAGGCAGTACCTGCCCCTGCCCCTCTGCTATTACTTTGGCTCGGAAGCAGAGAAGGACCGGGTGCTGCGGGAAAACTTCCGCCGCATCAACCAGGAGGTAAAGGACCTGGTGGCCCGCCTGCGGGCCTCGTGAGACGCAGCGCGTTTCTGGGTAATCTTGTGCTGGAATAAGCTGCCCTGGCAGGCATGTCATTGGATCCAATAGCAAGAAGACAGGTAAAAGCAGCCAAGCAGCCGCAGGCAGGATGGCAAAAAAAAAACCTTTCCGGCAAACCCACCTGGTGATAAGGGGCATGAGGGAATTCCACCTGCCTGCTTCTTCAGACCGGCAGCCGATGAAGCAGCCGGGGCGCTGCCATCCGCAGTTCCTAAAGCGGCAGGCACGCTTCAGTGGCTGGCCACTGCCGCCGGACTCTGCGCAGCCTGAACGCGGCATTACCGTATAGGGGCTAGCGGGTCCTTCAAGTGAAGCAATTCCGGGAGTATCTCAATTTTTCGCCAGCTGGGATGCAGTTGTATGGCCATGCAGCACCAGGTATTCCAACACAGCAATGGCCAGGGTCAGCCATAGGCTCCCGAGCAGGTAACCGCCAGCCACATCGCTCACAAAGTGCACGCCCAGGTAAATGCGGCTGAACCCGATCAGCAGGATATAGGCAAGGCAAAGGCCGGTCCAGTAGCGGTACCAACGGATGTTGTTCTTCTCCAGCAGGATGATGAAGGCCAGCATACCGAACAGCGACAGCGCCTCGGCCGAGTGGCCGCTGGGGAAAGAGAATGTGCCTACCTGGTAGTAGGCCACGTCCAGCGGGCGCTCCCGGTGAAAGTATAGCTTGGTGAAATAGACCGAGGTTCCCGTGCCAAGCACCGAGATCAGCAGGGCGACCAGGTAGTGCCACTTTTTTTGGAACAGGAGCAGCGCCGCCACCAGACCAGAAGTGATCATGACACCCGTCACACTTCCCGCCTGCGTGAAATAATAAAACGCCCGTGCCAACGGCTCTGTCCGCAGGTGGTAGAGGAACAGCCCTATCGAGCTGTCCACCGCCTTCATGCCCGGTGAGTTGACCAGGTTCTCCGAAATCTCCGACAGCAGGGCATAGTTAAAGATGGAGATACCCATCAGCAGGGTGAGCGGCAAGCCCAGGAAATTCTGCATGCCCAGCCGCAGGCGGAAGAAATGCACCAGCCTGGGGTATGATTGCTCCAGCTCCCGCATGCCCGGCAGGGCAAAGCACTTGTCAATGGTTTCAGAGATAAACCTAAGCGGTTTTTGAAACATAGAATGATCTGGTTTGTCAGCGAGTATAGATGTCAGTACGCAGCATATACTAAGATGGAGGATATCAGCTCCTGCCCGATAGGCCTTTCTGCGAAGGGTAGCTGGGAAGGCTTCCGCTTCAACACTGCCCGGCATCAGCAGCGTGAGCACAGCCGTCCAAAACAGCAGCGCCGAAGAGGGCATGCAGGGTTTCTACAGTTCATGCCGCCTACGAAACGGCTTCTGAACTCGGATAAGGCACTGCTGTCAAAGCCAGCATCAGCGGGCGCTAAACTAAAAGCGTTTTGCCAGTCTATCCGGCTCCGGATCGCAGCGGCAGCCTGCCTGTTGTTGCATCACCTTGACCCTGGCTAGTGGCCAGGGAGAAGCCGCCGGTTGGCCCCGTAGGGGGAATAAGGAGAGGAAAGCTTCATCCTGGTAAATGCCTCCCGGTTCATCACCAGCGTTGTCTGTAACTATTGTCAGGAGGAAAGACCGCCTGGGCGAGGGGAGCCGTTTTTGAGGGAATGACCGGAATAGTTTGTGGATGTCGGCGCATAGCCGGCCTGATAGACGATAGTTAAGCTTCAAAGGATACCCCGGTGCTGGAACTCCTTCCCCTCTCTTCAGAACTCGCCAACTGGTTCTGCCCGGACGCAGAACCAGTTGGACTTAAATAGCGAGCTGCTACAAGAACCGTGGGGATGAGCGCTGCGTCCGGGAGTTTACACTTGTCCGCTGCCTTTTTGCACGTAACCTGTGGGGAATCATCTGCAAAACATTATATTGCCTTTGTGAAGTCATTCATGGTGGGGCAAGGTTCATGGGTGAGCGCTTTATCTTTTAGCAAAGCGGAATGGCTTTCTCGTTGTAAAGCAAAACCTGGGAAACTGATCTGGCAGTCAGCAAAGTGCGTGTGCGGGCTTTGGAAGGTGAGGGAGACTTTGTAAGAGTATTCCGGAAAGGTTCTCTATGGCTGATGAAGAATTAGATCTAAAAAAGTATGCGTCCTACAAGGAAAGCAATAGTTAGTGTATTCGTTGTAAGTGTTTTCCTGTTGGTAATCAGTCTTATCGCCAGGATCAATCATTGGAAGTACTCGTCAACCTTTACTGTTCTTGGGGCAGTTAGTTTCGTGTTGATCAAAACATTGCTTGTTGCTTTATTTGTTTATTTGGTACTTTTCTATGTGAGGAATCGAAAACACAACAAGTAAAACAGCTGAAAGAATCTAACCTTTTACTTACCATGCCTGTCCCGTCACAAGATCAATCATAACCGCTACCACTATCGGGGCTGTGGAAATGTGGAAAACTCAGGAGGAGTTTTCCACATTTCCACAGCCTTACCAGGCTCGGTCTTCGACTGCCACGGCCTTTTGCTTCTTTTGTAGCGCTTCCTCCTTTTAGGGGATCGCCCTCTGCCGCCGGAGGGCCTGCTCGGACGGCATAAAATCGATACTAGCGTGAGTGGAATTGCAATGTTTTACTGGAGGCTTTTACTCAGGCAGCGCTTTTTTGTTGATGTAACTGTTGGTATAATTCTTTCTCGACCTGGCAAGGGGGCAGGTAGTCGGCTAGTGCCGCCGCTTTCGGTTGTAGAAGCCTTCGATGTAGGCGAACACGGCCAGCCGGGCCTCTTGCCTGGTGGTGAACTTGCGGTGGTAGACCATCTCGGTTTTCATGGTTTTAAAAAAGCTCTCAGCTACGGCATTATCCAGAGCAGTTCCCTTTTCTGCTCATGCTCTGCCGTACCGGCATCCCCTCCAGTTGCTCTCTAAAGGCACGGCAGGCGTAGGGCACGCCCCGGTCGGAGTATAAGAGCAACTCTCCGCTCAAGGGCCTGTTAACCAGAGCCATCCGGAAGGCAGCCACCGTGGTCGCTTCCGCCTCCATGGTCTCACTCAGTGCCCAGCCCACTGCCTTGCGGTCGGCCAGGTCCAACACTGCCGTCAGATACAGCCAGCCTTCTTCCGTGCGGATATAGGTCAGATCCGACACCCACTTCTGGGCCGGTTTCGTTGCTGTGAAGTCCCATTTCAGGTGATTCTCTGCTATGGTAAAGCCATGGTTGGAGTCGGTGGTATTAACCCGGTATTTCTTCCGTACAATGCTCTGAATCTGATGTTTTTGCATCAACCTGGCGATACGGGGACGGGAGGCTTTGATGCCCTTCTCCTTTAGCTCAAAGCTGATGCGGGGGCTGCCGTAGCGGCCCTTGCTCTGGGCATGTACCTGCCTGATCTTGGTTACCAGTTGCGCCTCTTTGCGCTCCCGCCGGCTCTGGGGGTGCTGGAGCCAGTAGTAGAACCCGCCGGTGCTCACCTGCAGCACCCGGCACATCTTCTCTACGGGATATTGGTCTCGGTGCTCTTTTAGCAAGCCCACGTTTACCGCCCGTCTCCCCTGGAGAATCGGGGATCCCGAACTCGTTTCGGGAGATGCTGATGGCCTTTTATAAGATATCACGCTCCAGCTGCGCCTCCCTGAGTTCCTTCTGCAGCCGTTTGATCTCCTTTTGCTCGCCTGTCAATCCTTCGGCAAAGCGTAGGGGGTACCTTCCTTCTCACCGCCACTTGCTGAGCCTGCCCGGATCAATGCCCAGCTCATCGGCTACCTCTTTTACTGACCCCCTGGCGTAGGACAGGTCAATGGCCATCCGCTTGAAGGAGGCGTCATACGCTATTTTTACCATAATCGTCCAATGTAAACATTTCTATGAAGCTGGCCATCAAGAAGCCTCCAGTCAAAGGTAGCAAGTTCACCTGCTCCCGGGCCCGCTCCAGCCTCCTGCCGTAGGGCCTGAGTGGCCCTGCGGCCTGCTGGGCGAACACTTTGCGGGGTCAGCCGGCTGTGTCGCAGAAGAACTTGCGGCTGTAGAGCTGCAGGCGCACCTGCTTGCCGCAGAGAGGCAGGTCGGCGAGCGTGCGCCGGTAGTGGCTGTGGAGACGGGAACTGGGGCAGCGGCAGAGGGGGCAGAGGCCGACAGGAGCGGTAAAGATCAGATGGATGGTGACTGATCCCTGGCAGACACAGGTGCCGAGCACGTCGAATTCGGCGGGCAAGAGTAAGGTCGTTTCCATGTTTACCTTTACTCCACATAGCCGTTTTTTACGCTTCACCTACTCTGAAGCAGAACCAACATAGTCCGGATTATCCATCCTCGAATTCTTCTTTTATCAGGTACACCCGTTCGAGCTGCTTTACTTTACCTCTGTAATGCAGGAGATTTTTTTTCTCAAACAGGCCCTTATGCAGGCATTCGGGGATCACTATTTTAAGCAGCTTGATGTACTTTGAGATTGAGCTGTTAGACCAGCCACTGATGCCCCACAGGTAAAATTCACAATCCGAGACTAAACCATAGGCACTTTCTTATGCCTATGTCCATTATTCCGTAGGGAATCTTTTTTGTTGCTTTAGAAAACAAAAAGCGGCTTAAACTGTATTGAAAGCCGCTTTTTGCTCTGTAGCCCGGATGGGAATTGTAATTCACTTATATTCGACTCTACCTATCAATGTCTTATGGAGTTGTTTATCGTTGACTCACCGAAGCGCACATCACTTATTAGCTTTCAGTTTGGCTGCAAAACACTTTACCCCAAATTATGAAGTTTTATAAACTTTGGACAAAGAGATTTATAACTCGCATTTTAATACATTAGTGATGAATAAAAGAAGGTTTACCTAAACCTTCCCTTTAATAAGGCATATAAACTTACCTTTAGCCGTAGCCATAGTTCCGGTAGCCCGTACAAGTTAATTCCGCTGCTTGCCACAGGCTGCGGCAGCAACTCATAAATTGAAACATTCAGAACATTGGCTATCTCGTAAACTCTTCTAACCGTTACCTCCGTATCACCTCGTTCTATTTTGGAGTAAGCGTTTTGAGAGATTTTAAGGTAATATGCCATATATTCTTGGCTATACCCTTTCTGTAACCTTTGATTTCTAATAATTTCACCAACCATTGCATTAATTAAAATTGCAATAACAAAATAATGCTTTTCATCTAAAACGACAAGCTCTAAATTAAAACCAGTGGGTTTACCATCTGTTTTTACGCTTCCAGACCTTTGTTCCAATTCCTAATAAAGGGAAGAAACTCAAAAGATTAAGCAAATGAAAAACTTAACATTAGATGAAATGGAAAAAGTTCAGGGCGGTGATGCAACTGAATGTGGAACAGCGTTAGTAGCAGGGGTTCTTGCAGGAGGAATTATTGGCAGTGGCTTAGGTGCTGTAGCAGGTGCAGTCATAGTAGGAACCAGTTCATCTTGTTTAGACTGGTGGTAAACATAGCCATAAAGCAGTGGGTGTATTTATATAAGATGCATCTGCTGCTCTTAAGGTTTCTTCACATACTTAACATTATAAACTCCTAACAATACTATCTATTACTTCAGGATAAAAAATAAAGATGAGAATAGTGCCAGCTATTGCTCCACAGAGATGCCCATAATGATCTATTTTCTCCATCGGCCTTTTCTTCGTAGCATAAACACACCCAACTAAGATAAAGATAACATAATAGATATTAGGAAGAGAGCCAATGATAGGCACTATGAGCATACTATCCAGTGGATGTAGAGATGCAAATCCGCATATTAAGGCCAGCACTCCTCCTGAAGCACCAAGACTATTAAACCAGAAATCTTCTCTGTACCTGACAACTGTACCACCACTACTGACAAAGATACTTAAAAAATAAAGCATCAGCAGTTGCATATGTCCCCACTCACTCAGCGCTACAAAGTCCTTTTCAAGCTTTACACTAAATATAAATACAGCAAATGCATTAAATAACAAATGTAGCCAATTGCTATGTACTAAGCTACTTGTGACTAATGTATGCCACCGCTTGCCCCTGTTCACGCTATATGGGTGCAGTACAAAAAGTGCCTTTAATTTCTTGTTATAAAAAGCAGCAATACTTACAGCTATGGTTATAATTAAAATTGTCGCAGTTACGGGTGCTTGTAAAATTTCCTGTTCCACTTGCAAAAAGTATTGTTCTACCTGCTAAGATAGTTAATAAAAGCCTGCTCTGGGCAACGCTTAATACAAAAAGTTAGCTTCTTCGCTAAAACCTATAGCTCTAAATCAGAGCTATAGGTTTTAGCGAAGAAAAGCCATAAGCAGCACATTTGTATCAATTCCTACTGTTAGGAAGAAATAGAAAATCCCTTATATTTTATGAAAACTTTAAAATTGAACCAGATGTTAAAAATTGAAGCTGGTAGTGATGCAAATTGTGATGGTATTTACTACTCATGTATTGGTGCTGCTGCATTGGCAGGGGCAGCCGGAGTTGCAGCTACTGGAGGCCTGGCAGTTTACTTAGCGGTTGCTGCTAGTGGTATGGCTATGGAATACTGCAGACAACAAGCCATAGGTTGTCAAGGTTAAAGCTATAATAAGTAAGGATGTTTACAAAACATCCTTACTTATTGAATTAAATTATAAATACACAATTAAATACTAACATGAAGACAAAAATTTATAAAATAATAGGTTTATTTGTATTTTTATTAGCATTTTTACTATTCTTTCTTAAAATATATTTGTATATATATTATGTTCCTTTACTAATAGCAGGTCTCTATATTGGGTATAAAAGAATCCAGCTAATGAGCTCAGATCAAAAAAAAAAGGAGTTTATTTATAAAGGTACCGGATTTATTCTTCTTATAGTTGCCTTCTTTTATTATTGGAATCAATAAAATGTGACCTATAATAGGTAAACAATTAAATAACGTTTCTCAGAAGTTAAATAATACAAATAAGTAATGGCTAATAAAGTTATTGAATAACAGCAGGGCTATACTGCTAAATTATATAAACCCAAATTGTGCAGTTTAAATAAGAAAATTCACAAGTAATTATACCTTTTATGCATTTGAATTCCATCTTTAATCAATATAGAATACAAAGCTTGCTCGTATTTTTAATAATTGTTAGTTTGTTTCTACTGTTTGTATCCAAAAAACTTTTATTAGATGATGGCTTATACTATGAAGCGTTTAGTGATCAGTTATCAATTTCTCAAATTAGCTCTTTAATCGAACGGCAAAATAATTATGAAATATTAACTTATACACTAGTTGCAGTTACAATATTAGTTAAATGCAGTGTTATTGCTTTAATATTATATACAGGAACCATATGTATGGGTGTAAATATTGAATTTAATAAACTTTTTAAGATTGCAATTATTTCAGATTTCATTTTCTTAATCCCTAATATATTAAAAATAGGTTGGTTTTGTTGCATTCAAAATAACTATACCCTTAGTGACCTCCAGTTTTTCTATCCTCTTTCGGCGTTAAACATATTTGAAACGAATAGTATTTCACAGATCTGGATATATCCTTTACAATTGCTCAACGTGTTTGAGGTAGCTTATTGGTTTCTTTTGGCCTTTGGTATTCATAGGTTAATCAAGTCGAATTTTGACAAATCTTTAAAACTTGTACTCAGCAGCTATATACCTGCTATGCTTTTGTGGGTGGTATTTATTATGTTTTTAACTGTTACATTTAATCCCGCTTAGCATGGAAAGACCTGTACGTTTGATAATTGGCTTACTCTTTATTGGGGCACTGGTATTTATGTCTACTAAAGTATATTTAAAAAACCAACAGAATATTGCCATTAAGCAGGCCAGGCAAATGCTTCCCGCTTTTGAGTTTTACACCTTAGACGGAGTAGCCTTTTCAGGTGATATGGTCGAGCAAGGAAGAAATATCTGCTTTGTGTATTTTGATCCGGATTGTGTGTACTGCGAACATGAGACAGAAGAAATAATTCGTCACATTCAGCAGTTCGGAAACGCACAGATCCTGATGGTGTCGGCCAGTACACCGGAAAAAATTGAAGCCTTTTCACAGGAATACAAGCTCGCCAGCTACCCGGCCATCCAAGTGCTCTGGGACAGAAAGCACTTGTTTTACAAATGGTTTGGAAAAGCTGTAGTCCCATCGGTATTTATTTACGACAGTCAAAAACAGCTGGTAAAAGCATACTTCGGAGCGACAAAAATGGAGGCAATCACAAAGCATTTAAACTAAGCCCCCGGCACAACTGACCTGCACCTACCTCTACTGAGTCAGCAACAACTTCATAAAATTTATAAAGCACTGATTTTTGAAAGCCTGAGAAGGCAGCCGGCAATTTCTTTGCCCTTACAAACGCTTTACTCAAACTTAATTCCTATGGCTTCCGCTATTAAACATATCTGTAAGACATTTCAGCTCCAGCATGACCAAAGCGACTGTGGTGTGGCCGGGCTCCTGAGCATCATTAATTACCACAAAGGCACCCATACACTGGAGAAACTGCGCCAGGAAAGTGGTACCAGCACTACCGGCACAACGCTGCTGGGCCTTTACCAGTGTGCCGAAAATAATGGATTTGATGTGCAGGGGGTAGAGTTGGACTTTAAGCACCTGCGCCAGCAACAGCAGCCTTGCCTTCTGCATGTAGTTATGGAAGACAGGTTGCAACATTACGTGGTTTACTATGGTGAGCAGCAAAGTTCTTCGCACAAAAGCTTTTTAATTGGTGACCCAGCAAAGGGCATTGTTAAAATGAACGAAGCAGAACTCGCTCAGATATGGAAAAGCAAAGCCGCCCTGTTACTTAAGCCTAATGCTGATTTTGTATATCAAAAAGCAGAGCAGAAGAATAAATGGCAGTGGTTTAGAGCGCTGATTGATACAGATGTAAACATTCTTATTGTTACCATTGTACTAGGGCTTATCATTGCTGTTGCTGGCTTGTTTATGGCCGTTTTCTCTCAGAAACTGATAGACGACTTCTTGCCTTCGGGCGAACTGGAACGTTTGATTTTGGGTCTGATGCTCCTATTCATTATACTATTATTCAAAAGCGCTTTTACCTACCTGCGGCAGCATTTTGTGTTGCATCAGAGCAAAGCTTTTAACGAGCGCATCACAGGCAGTTTTCTACATGCGCTCTTCTACCTGCCCAAGTCATTCTTCGACCACCGCAAAACAGGTGATATGACAGCTCGCCTGAACGACACACAACGCATCCAGAAAAATATTGCTTATGTTACCGGAACCGTGTTTGTGGATATTCTTGTGATAGGCGTCACACTAATCTTCCTCTTCAATTATTCTGCACCTATCGCACTGCTTTGTCTGGCATTTATACCTGTTATTGTCTTTACTGTTTTTAGGTTTATTACCCCTATAAAAAGACAGCAGCAACAGGTAATGGCTGCTTATGCCCGCACCGAAAGCAGTTATGTAAACCACATCCAGGGGGTGGCTGCAATCAAGGAAAATAACCGCGAAGACTTTTTTGCCAGCGTTACCCAGCGGGTTTTCGGATTGTATCTGGCATCGGGTTTTTCACTGGGCAAAACAGCCAACAAATTTATGTTTGTCTCTGATGTGCTTGGAGTTTCTATGACCATGACCATACTGTCCCTAACATCGTACCTGGTACTTCAGGAGCAGCTTCAGATTGGCGAAATGGTTGCCATCATTTCTATGGCTGGAAGCTTACTACCATCTGTACACCGCCTGGCGCAAACAAATATACAAATTCAGGAAGCTTATGTCGCTTTTGACAGGATGTACGAATTTGTATCGGTAGAACCAGAATACAAAAAAGAGTTGGAGCCGATATATGAACTTGAGCTTTTTGATTTAGATGTACAGCGTCTTTTGTTCCGCTTCCCGGGCAGGAAAGCAATTCTGAATGATATTTCTTTTGCTGTAAGCAAAGGAGAATTGGTTGCCATACTGGGGGAAAGTGGCTGTGGCAAGAGCACCATTTTGCAACTGCTGCAAAAGTTTTACCATCCCGAAAAAGGCTGTATTGTGGTTAACGGGCAGGATATAAGGCAAATACCTACTACTGTATGGCGCAACACTATTGCCTCTGTACCCCAGGAAATCAAGATCTTTAACGGTACAGTGTTGGAAAACATAACGCTGGGCGAAAAGATGAGCTCGGTCCAGGACTTTCATGGCTTTTGCCAGCAATATGGCTTTGATACCTATTTCGCTGAGCTGCCACAAGGTTACTATACTTTAGTAGGAGAAGAAGGCATCAACTTGTCCGGGGGGCAGAAGCAAATATTGGCTATCGCACGGGCGTTATTTAAACACCCTCAACTTTTATTGCTCGATGAGGCTACCTCCGCTATGGATAGAAACACTGAGCGTTTTGTTATTAACTTAATACACCAGCTTAAAGAAGAGATGGCAGTAGTGCTAGTAACCCACCGTATACATACAGCCAAAACTGCTGATAGGATTTATATTATAAAAGACGGAGTAATAGTTGACTCTGGTTGCCATTCTCAATTAATTACAAATAACAATCTTTATAGTCAATCTTTAGCTGATTATCTCGCCTGAAACTTTTGATACAAGTCATTGTTTTGCCCCTAGAGAGTAAATTTAATTCAATCATTAAGCAAATTTTTTCTGGTGAGCAGACCATTACGGATAACCTGCGGGAGATGGAGCGAAAGCAGGAGCTGAAAGTAAGGTGGCTGCCCGAGGAAAGTGGCACGATGCAGGAGTGCTTTTATGCCCACTCCCTGTATTACGACGAGCAATACATCGCCTCCCGGGCCAGGGCGCTGGCCAGCCAGCGGGTGCGTTTCCCGGCAGGGAAGCTGGAAGAGGCGCTGGAGGCCTATTGCCGCCAGCAGACGCTCACGCTCAGCCAGGAGCAGCGGCAGAGCGTGCTCCACATCGCCACCGAGCGGCTGTCGATCCTGACAGGAGGGCCGGGCTGCGGCAAAACCACCACCACCCGCGCCCTGGTGGGGCTGCTGCAGGCCATGGGCCGGCAGGTGATGCTGGCTGCCCCCACCGGCAGGGCCGCCCAGCGCATGAGCGAGGTCATCGGCCTGGAGGCCCGCACGATTCACCGCCTGCTTGAGTGGGATCCCGGGAAGGGGGGCTTCAAGCGGCAGGAACAGGACCCCCTGCGCACCGACGTGCTCCTGATCGACGAGTGCTCCATGCTGGATGTGCACCTGGCGGCCTCCCTGTTCCGGGCCGTGCCCCCCCAGGGGCAGGTGGTGTTCATCGGGGATGCCGACCAGCTGCCGGCCGTCGGAGCGGGCAATGTGCTCAAGGACATGATTGCCTCGGGGGTGGTGGCTTGCCAGCGCCTGACCAAGGTTTTCCGGCAGGCCGGGGAGTCGCTCATTATTTCCTATGCCCATCAGATCAACCAGGGCCTTGTGCCCCGGATTGTCTCTCCTTTCCACCAGCCCCGTGTCTGGCACGAGAAAAAGGACTGCCTGTTTATTGATTCTGAGGAAGCCACGGTGCAGGAGCTCCGTTTTATTTCCAAGGTAAAGCGGCTGGCCGCCCGCAGCGGACAGGCAGAGGAGCAGGAGGCGGATCCCTACAGCCAGGGCAGCGAGATAAAGATTCCAGATGCGTTCCGCCATGTGGACCTGGACGCGCTGGTAGAGGCCCGCAGCTACAGCCAGGAGCTCCGGGAGGTGCTGCGGCGCGTGCACCCCTGGTCTTCGCTGCACTACGGCCTCTCGGCCGTAGGCATGGTCGAAACGCTGTATGCCTCGGTGATTCCCAAGTATTTTGGCCCTGACACCGAGATACAGATCCTTTCCCCCATGACCAAGGGCAGCCTGGGAACCCATCACCTCAACCAGGTGATCCAGGAGAAGGTCAACCCGGCCGGCGGGGGGAAGGCACAGCTGACGGTAGGGGGACGGGTGTTTCGCCAGGGGGACCGGGTGCTGCAAAAGCGCAACAACTACGATTTGAATGTGTTCAACGGCGACATCGGCACGGTTGTCGGGGTGGACAACGAGGAAATGGAGGTCCTGGTGCAGTTCAGGACAGGCAGCCAGGTCCGGCAGGTATGCTATGACAAGTCCCAGCTGCTCGAGCTGGAGCTGGTCTATGCCATCACGATCCACAAATCGCAGGGCAGTGAGTTTGAGACAATCATCATCCCGATCGTCACGCAGCACTTCGGAATGCTGTTCCGCAACCTGATCTACACGGCCATCACCCGGGCTAAAAAGCAGGTTGTCTTCGTCGGCACAAGAAAGGCGCTGGCACTTGCTGTGGGCAGGCAAAACACGGCTGCCCGGCAGACGGGGCTGGCTTACCTGCTGCAGGGAAAAGCCTAAAGCCGACCGGGGCGCCTTAACACCTGCCCGTGGGGCGGTCTAGCTCTCCTGTTCCCAGTTGACCAGAGGTGGGAGGCGCTTTCCTCAAGCAAACGGTCTGGGGAAGGGCAAAATTCGTAAAATGTTTTAAAGGCCTGGCAAAGGCCTCTTCCCTGTTCAGCCTGGAGACAGCCTCCCGTGGCTTATAAAACGGGAATTATTTATGCCTGCAGCATAGCTATGCGCACAAGGGGTAGCGGCCCCCAATTATTTATTGCTCCCGGGCACCATGTTCTGGTAACATTTGTGGGCTATGTTGAGTATTGTGCTTATACTATATTGGCGCTTCGGGGCATGATTCGGTTGTATTCTTGGCAACAAGCGTAGCCGGTTTTATTTTCCATGTAGCTTAAGAACTTATTTAACAGACCAGAGACCGCTTTAGCTTACCTTTGCATGATCCTTTTCCAGAATGAAGTCCTGACACTTTCTTACACCTCCGTGACACGGGTGCTTTCGCTTAACTTTCCTGACCTGCAGGCCCACACCATCGCCAGGGTCAAGCACAGTCTGGACACGCTAGCCGTCATGGTGGCCGAACACCAGGTGCGGGCCGTGCTGCTGGACTGTTCCAAAACCACCGTAGCGGTTCACGAGGATGTCTTCAAGCTGGTAACTAACTACCTGCTCATCGGGCTAAAGAGCGCCAGCGTGGAGCGGGTAGCCTACCTGCCATTTCGGGACAGGGGAACCGAGGCCCTGGCCTCCAGCTGCTTCAACCACCTGGCCGGCGTGCTGTCCTCTTTCCTGCAGCTCAGGAAACTCTACAGCCACTGCGACGCGCAGGTGTGGCTCAGCGGCGTTAAACTGGACCGGGCGGCGCCTGCACCACACGCCCCAGCCAAAAGGCAGGCACCCTTTGCCCTGTAGCCTGCGCCGGGGGAAGGGTAGGTTTCTGAAGGGCAATGCCTTTTAAGCTTTTTTTATCTCCACGCTATCTGAAAGAAATGGCCTCACAGGGGCGGTCTTGGCTTGTGTTGTTGTTGCGATTTTGTCAGCCAGTGCGGGTAAATGGAAAGCTAAAAGGTACTTCAAGGCTGTGCCCGCTTTCCCAAGAGCGGTTCTTTGGAGGCTTGTTCCTGCGCCTTGTCCCGGTCAAGTTTAATATAAGCCCTGTGCAGGTGGCCTGCCTCACCCTGCGTGCCGGGGTGGGGCAGGGTGGCATTGAGCAGCAGGAACTTAGTATGATACTTGGAGGAGAAGCACAAGGCGATCTCTGGCAGCCTTACGTGCCGGACACAAAGGCAATGAGCGCTTCTGTCGGGAATTATAGTCCGGATCGATAATGCCTATTTAAGAGAGCATGCGCAAGTTTTCCCTACCATACAGCCAAGGGGGCAATGCGCTTTTTCAATCTTATGTTGCCTGCAAGGCTTTAAACAGGCTCTTCTCCTACGTCTGTTGGGAAACAAGGGAGCCATTAGCTGTCGCGGCCTTTGCCCGCAGCTCAGCACTTTAAGTATACCCTGAACTTCGTGCCCTCGCCTTCTTTGGAGCGGACCTCTACGCGGCCTGCGGCATTGTCTACGATTTTTTTGACGATGTAAAGGCCGATGCCCGTCCCTTCCACGTGGCTGTGGAAGCGCTTGAACATCGTGAAAAGCTGCTCCTGGCAACGCTCGCTCATGCCCAGGCCGTTGTCCCTGACCTCCAGCACAAACCACTCCCCCTCTTTGCTTGTCTTCACGCTG
>NZ_VFRQ01000021.1 GCF_006385705.1 Pontibacter mangrovi
CTTGTCTTTATAGAAACTGTTCCCCTAGAAATTCGGCTATGCATGCACATAGTTATTATGCACCAAACATTGGGTATCCAATATCGATACTAGCGGCTATGCGTAAACATACGCTTATCTGCACTATATGCGGAGGCAAACACCCCGCTTCACAAGCGCTGTAACACTAAGTAAGTATAGCTAGAATATCACGCATTTCCTATACTTCCCCAGCTGCATTCTTAAGTATAAACTGCGCCGCCTCCCACAAATCATGCAGCTGCCATACATGCGCGCCTGGCTCATACTTATCGCCTACCAGTATGCCGCGTACGCCTACTTTTTCGGCCGCTTCCAGGTCGCGGAGCGAGTCGCCGACCAGCCAGCTTTGGGCGGGGTCAATGTTATACTTGGCGATGGCTTTCTCCAGCATCAGGCTGTCGGGCTTGCGGGCGAGGGAGGCGGAGAAGTTAGGGTGGCCGGGCGCCATATAATGCGCATCAATCAAGGAGCCGCAGGCATGCTGCAGCTTCTGGTGGCAGGCCAGCACATTCGCTTTATTGTACAATCCTTTGGCCACGCCGCCCTGGTTTGTAACCACTATCAGCAAATAACCGTTCTTCTTCAACAACCTAAGCGCCTCCGGCACACCTGGCAACACTTCAAAATCTTCCAGCGCATACGTATAATCGCCACGCTCTCGGTTCAGCACGCCATCGCGGTCCAGAAAAACGCACTTCTGTTTCTGCATGTGGTATAAGGGGTGAGGTGAGGCGCTAAATTACACATTTTAACGTTTATAGCAGAAGAGAGGCATCGGCGGCAGCAAGCGGCCTGTGCCCGCATACACCAACAGCAGCAGATGAGAGTAGCAATAATTGGAGCGGGGATATCGGGGTTGGCATTGGCTTACTACCTGCAAAAGATGGGCATACCTTACGATTTATTTGAGGCCGGCAGCCAGGTAGGCGGCAACATACGCACCGTAAAAACCGGCGAATACCTGCTGGAGCTGGGCCCAAACGCCATCCAGCACTTTCCGGAGGTAGATGAGCTGATACGCGAGCTAAAGCTGGAGCAGGAAGTGCTGCCTGCCTCCCGCAACAGCCGCCATCACTACATACTGCACCAGGGCACGTACCAGCGCCTGCCGCTCACGCCGCTCTCCCTGCTTTCCGACTCTTTCCTCCCGCAGGAAACCCGCTTCCGCATTTTGAAGGAAAAGAACATCCCGCCAGCCGGCCACGATTACGAAACCGTGTCGGAGTTCTTTGAGCGCCGCTTCGGGGAGGGCGCGCTGCACTATGCCGTCACCCCCTACGTATCGGGCCTTTATGCCGGCGACCCCGACAAACTGCTTATCCGCAAAACGTTTCCGCAGCTAAAGGAGTTGGAGCAGGAGCACGGCTCTGTGCTGAAGGGGCTGGCGGAGCGGCAGAAAAAGAAGAGCGCCTTTGAGTTGTTTTCCTTTGTAGAAGGCATGCAAACCCTGCCACAGGCAATCGCCGAAAAGCTGATCTCGCTGCACACCGAGCACCGCGTGGAGATGATCACCCGCAGCCAGGGCAAGTACATTATCAGCTGCTCCGCCCCCACCGACACCGACAACCAGGAGTATGACCTGCTGGTGCTGGCGCTGCCCGCCCCTAAGGCCGCCGACCTGTTGCAGTATACTTTCCCGGGTATGGCGGCCGCGCTGCACAACGTGCACTACCCGCCGCTGGCAGTGGTGCACACGGCCTACAACCGCCGTGATGTTGCCCACGAATTAGAAGGCTTTGGAGCCATGCACCCGAAGGCAGAGGGCGCTTTTGCAGCGGGTTGCATCTGGAGCAGCACCGTTTTCAGCGGCCGCTGCCGCCACCACGAAGTGCTCTTTACCACCTTTGTAGGCGGCGCACAGGCAGGGCAACACGCTTTAACCGACCTGGACCAGCTGCAGCAACAGGTGCACCAGGAGCTAAAAGAACTGCATGGTATCTCCTCCGATAAGCCCAATTTCCAGTACGCACACCTCTGGCGACAGTCTATCCCGCAGTTCGACCTGCACATAGAGGATGCCCACGACATGGCCCGTGCCCTGGAGCAGGAAGGGATGTATACCGCCGCTAATTGGCATTCGGGCGTGTCGGTGCCCAGCTGTATCCGCTATGCCAAGGAGCTTGCCACTAAAATTAATTCAGCCGTGCCCCATGCCCACAATAGCTGATTAGCTATATTTGTGGTATGAAGGACGCGTTGGTGATCATCCCAACTTATAACGAACGGGAAAATATTGAAGCGATGGTGCGTAAGGTAATGTCGTTGCCTCACCCCTTCGAGCTGCTGATCATTGACGACGGCTCCCCGGATGGCACCGCCGATATAGTGCGCGAGCTGCAACCGGAGTTTGCAGGCCGCCTGCACCTGGAGACGCGCCAGGGCAAGCTGGGCCTGGGCACTGCCTACATCCATGGCTTTAAGTATGCGCTGCGCCACGGCTACGAGTACATCTTCGAGATGGACTGCGACTTCTCCCACAACCCCGACGACCTTATTCGCCTCTACCACGCCTGCGCCCACGAAGGTTACGACATGGCCATTGGCAGCCGCTATGTGCAGGGCGTAAACGTGGTAAACTGGCCTATGAGCCGTGTGCTGATGTCTTGGTTTGCCAGTTGGTACGTGCGCCTGGTCACCGGCATGCCCATCCATGACACCACGGCAGGCTTTAAGTGCTACCGCCGCAAGGTGCTGGAAACAATAGAGCTCGACAAGATCCGCTTTGTGGGCTACGCCTTCCAGATCGAGATGAAGTTCCTGACCTACAAGTATGGCTTTAAGATAAAAGAAGTGCCCATCATCTTTACCGACCGCACCAAGGGCGTTTCCAAAATGTCGTCCGGCATTTTTAAGGAAGCCGTGCTGGGGGTGCTCCGGATGAAAGCCAGTAGCTATTTCCGCCACTTCGACCGCTATTAGCCACGGTAGTTCGGATATCTTTACAGCTAAACCTGGACTGCTATATACTTTAAGCGCACGCTTAAAGTATAAATCTGCGCTAAAACCCGTAAGCCGCCCATCCATCTTAAGTAAGTCTGGCTTACCTTGACTATATTTGGGCATTGTAGCACCGCACAACCTCCTCGTCTGTATGGATAGCATTTACTTCTGGATCATTTTCAACGTTTTCGTCGTTCTCCTGCTCATCCTGGACTTGTTCGTGTTCCACCGCAAGGAGCATGAGGTAAAGATAAAGGAGGCGCTGCTTACCAGCCTTTTCTGGATTTTGCTGGCCCTGGGCTTTAACACGCTTATCTACTTCTGGGAGGGCGAGCAGCCGGCTATGGAGTTCCTCACGGGCTACCTCATCGAAAAGTCGCTGAGCGTGGACAACCTCTTTGTCTTCATCCTCATCTTCAACTACTTTAAAGTGCCGCTCAAGTACCAGCACAATCTGCTGTTCTGGGGCGTGTTTGGAGCACTGGTGCTGCGGGCATTCTTTATACTTGTCGGGGTTACGCTCATCGCCAAATTCCACTTCCTCATCTACATACTGGGTGCTTTTCTGGTGTACACGGGCATAAAGATGGCTTTCTCGCAGGAAAGCGAGGTAGACCCGGAGCACAACCCGCTGGTGAAGTGGGCCAGCAAGCACATGCGCATTACCAAAACGGCCGTGGGCGGCAAGTTCTTTACCAAGATAGATGGCAAGTGGTACGCCACGCCGCTGTTCCTGGTGCTCATCATGATCGAGAGTACCGACGTGGTATTCGCCGCCGATTCCATTCCGGCTATCCTGGCCATCTCCAAGGACCCGTTCATCGTGTATACCTCCAACGTGTTTGCCCTGCTGGGGCTGCGCGCTTTATACTTTGCCCTGGCCGGCATTATGCAGCTGTTCCACTACCTGCACTACGGGCTGTCGCTTATCCTGGCCTTTATCGGTGTAAAGCTCCTTATCAGCGATATTTACCACATTGACATGCGCTATGCACTGATAGCGGTGGGGGCTATTCTAGCTATTTCCGTTATCGCCTCTCTGCTGTTCCCCAAAAAAGAAAGCAAACTGCCGGAGCCGCCCGCTGAGGAGGAGCACTAACCTTAACACAGGGTTTACCTGCAAAAATATTTTCAGCAAAAAACTTGCATTTATACTTTATAATTTTCGTAATTGCCAACAAATAAAGCACAGACATGCTACAACTAATGGCCTGCATTTATACGAATTCCTTTAAGGTGCCTCATACGGGGCTTCCGAGGTAATGTATTGTGCACTGTAAAACGTTGTAAGATATACACCACCAAGGGAGCCCCGCCACAAGCGGGGCTCTTTTGTTTTAAGCGCATCTCAGACTTATATCAACCAAAACAAAACACAGATTATTTAACATGCCAAAACCATGAGAGCAAGTAGAACACCGATCAATGTAGCACAACAGAGCAGCTTCCGACACGCAGACGGCAGCCTGGTGCTTATTGCGGGACCATGCAGTGCCGAGAGCGAAGAGCAGATGCTAAAGACAGCCCAGCAGCTGAAGTCCATAAAGGGCATAAATGTGCTGCGCGCAGGCATCTGGAAATCACGCACACGCCCGAATTCGTTCAAGGGTGTCGGTACGGTGGGGCTACAGTGGCTTGAAATGGTGAAAAAAGAAACCGGCCTGCGCACCGCTTGCGAAGTGGCCAATGCACAGCACGCCGAGGAGGCCATGAAGTATGGCGTTGACATCCTGAGCATCAGCGGACGCGCTACGGTAAACCCTTTTGCCATGGAGGAAATAGCCGCTGCCCTGAGAGGGACCAACATGCCGGTGCTGGTGAACAACCCGGTTTACCCGGACCTGGGCCTGTGGCTGGGCGCGTTGGAGCGCCTGAACCAGGCGGATATAACCGACTTGGGCCTGATAAATCGTGGCTTTGCCGCCGACGAGCAGTACCCGTACCGCAACCACCCGCGCTGGGACCACATGCTGCAGCTGAAGGACATGCACCCGGAGCTGCCTATACTTTGCGATGCCGCCCACATTGCCGGCCGCCGCAGCCTGCTGTACCCGGTTAGCCAGAAAGCAGTTGACCTGGGTGTGGATGGCTTGCTGTTTGAGTCGCACACGAACCCGGCAGCGGCGCTTAGCAGCCCACAGCAGCAGCTGATGCCGCAGGAACTGGAGCTGCTCATCAACGCCATCGAGACAAAGGTGCAACTAGAGGGCACTACCCACCTGGTAGAGCAGCTGGATGACCTGAGCCAGCAGATGGACAGCATGGACAAAGCCCTGATGGAGCTGTTGCTGCGCCGCCGCGAGGTAAAGCAGAAGATAAACCTGCACCAGATGGGCGACGTGCAGGAGAGCCTGCAGGTTAGCCGCTGGCAGAAGGAGCTGGATGCCTGGATGCAACGCGATGATTACACCGAGATGGACAGCCAGTTTGTGCGAACGCTGATGGAGGCGCTGCAACAGCACCGCCAAAGCCCTCAAAACGGGGTGGAGTCGTCGGCGGTGGCGTAAGAAAATGCAGGTATTGTTAGGAACTTCCGTTTACATCGATTAGATTTAGAAATAAATTAGAACAGAACGCATGTCGCTGAACACATTTTACTTTAGCTATTACTTTTTTGGTACTCCGCCGGGGCTCCACAGGTAATGCTATTGTGTTCGCGAACTGAACAAAGTATAAACCAGAGAAGCCCCGCCAAAAGCGGGGCTTTTTCTTTTTAACCCTCTCCTTAAAGCCATGTACGAAACTAAAATTGCCATCCAGGGTGGCCCGGCCTCCTTCCATGATGCGGCAGCCCGCCAGCTGCTTTCCGGCAAGCGCATTGTAACAGTAAATTGCACCAGCTTCCGCACGCTCTGCGCCATGGTGCAACAATCGGAGGTAGATGCAGCTGTGATGGCCATCGAGAACACGTTGGCGGGGAGCCTGCTGCCCAACTATGCGTTACTGCAGGAGCACGGCCTGCATGTGGTGGCAGAACACTGGATGCCCATAGACCAAAACCTGCTGGCGCTGCCGGGGCAGTCACTTGCCGGCATTCGGGACGTGCTCTCGCACCCGGTGGCGCTGGCCCAGTGCAACGGCTTTTTGCAACAGCACCCGCACCTGCAGCCGCAGGAAACGCCCGACACCGCCGACAGCGCGAAACTGATCTGTGAAAGGCAGCTGCAAAACACTGCCGCTATAGCCGGAAAGGCAGCCGCAGAACTGTATGGCTTAGAGGTTCTGCAAGAACGGATCGCGGATAACCTGCATAACCACACCCGTTTCCTGCTGCTGCAAAAAAACTGCCCCCCTGTCTCCACTACCGCCGACAAAGCCATACTTACCTTCCGGAAGCCGTTGCATACTGCTACCCTTGCGCTGATGTTAAGCATGCTGCAGAAGCACCAGGTAGAGCTGACAATGCTGCAAACCCTACCCGCTACCGACCTGCGGGGCCAGCTGGTGGCAGAGCTGGAGGCAAACCATGTAGACCAGCTGCAGGAGGCAATCGCGCAGGTAAGGCCGCTGGTGGAAGACCTGCAGGTGCTGGGGCTGCTGCAGAAAGCGCCTCGCCCGGCGGCAAACATTATACAGAAGAGAACAGCAGCCATCGTATAAAGCCATGATCATTCCTAAAGCAGACAGGCTACAGCAGGTACAGGAGTACTATTTCTCGCGCAAGCTGGCAGAAGTACGTGCGTTGCAGGCGCAAGGCAGGCACATCATCAACCTGGGCATCGGCAGCCCCGACATGGCACCTGCCGCCGCTACCGTAGAGGCGCTGGTGCACTCGGCGCGGCAAACGGACAGCCACGGCTACCAGCCTTACAACGGCACCGCCCGCCTGCGCCAAGCCATAAGTAACTGGTATGGCCAGGTATACGGGGTGGAGGTGCAGGAACAGGAGGTGTTGCCGCTGGCTGGCTCCAAAGAGGGCATCTTCCACGTTTCCATGGCCTTCCTGAACCCCGGCGACAGGGTGCTGGTGCCCAACCCGGGCTACCCTGCCTATGCCGCCGCAGCCCGGCTAGCCGGTGCAGAAGCGGTAACTTATACGTTGGAGGAGGCCACAGACTGGCTGCCACAACGGGCAGAACTGGAGCAGCTCGTGGCCCAAGGCCGTGTGAAGATGATCTGGATAAACTACCCGCACATGCCCACCGGCACCGCTGCCACAGCCGACACGCTGGCGTGGCTCGTGGAGTTTACGCAGCGCCACAACCTGCTCCTCCTCAACGACAACCCCTACAGCCTGGTGCTGCACCAGCAGCAGCCGCTCAGTCTTTTAAGTATACCTGGGGCCAAGGCCAATTGCCTGGAGCTGAACTCACTGAGCAAATCGCATAACATGGCGGGGTGGCGCGTGGGCATGGTGCTGGGGCAGCCGGATTATCTCTCCGCCATACTTGCCGTGAAAAGCAACCTCGACTCGGGGCAGCTGCTGCCGGTGCAGGAGGCGGCTGTTGCCGCGCTGCAACACGACGACGGCTGGCATGCCAGGCGAAACGCGGTATACTCGCAGCGGCAGCAGTTGGCGCACCGCCTTTTGGATGCGCTTGGCTGCACCTATCAACCAAACCAGACAGGCATGTTTGTATGGGCACGCTTACCGCAGCATGTTACCGATGCGGAAGTATACCTGGACGAGCTACTACACACCCAAGGCATTTTTCTGACGCCCGGCAAAATATTTGGCAGCCAGGGCGAGCGTTACCTGCGCGTATCGCTCTGCGCGCCGGCAGAACAAATTAAAGAAGCTATTACAAGAGTTAAATCAACAACAGAAACATTACATAACAATCATCATGACCACAACATCTAACCTAAACATTGCTGCTACTACCAAGATCCTGAACGGCGGCCCGCTGCCAACCGTAATTGCCGGCCCCTGCAGCGCCGAATCAGAAGAGCAGATGCTGCAGACGGCCCGGGAGCTAAAGAAAGACCATCGCGTATCTATTTTCAGGGCTGGTATCTGGAAGCCGCGCACGCGCCCCGGCATGTTTGAAGGAGTGGGCACCGTGGGGCTGGAGTGGCTGCAAACGGTGAAACAGGAAACGGGCCTGCAAACAGCCGCAGAGGTGGCTAACACGCAGCATGTGGAGGAGGCGCTGAAATATGGCGTGGACATACTTTGGGTGGGTGCCCGCACTACCGTTAACCCTTTCTCGGTGCAGGAGATTGCCGATGCGCTGCAGGGCGTAGATGTGCCGGTGATGGTGAAAAACCCTGTTAACCCGGACATGCAGCTGTGGCTGGGGGCGCTGGAGCGGCTAAACCGCGCCGGCATTACGGACCTGGCCCTGATACACCGCGGCTTCTCTACGCCGGGCAGCAAACCTTACCGCAACCACCCCAAGTGGCATACGATACAAGAAATCCGTGGGCTGGCCCCGGGCATCCCGCTGCTCTGCGACCCCAGCCATATTTCCGGCCGGCGCGACTTGCTGGAAACGGTAAGCCAGCAGGCCCTGCACCTGGGTGCCGACGGGCTGATGATTGAAACGCACACGAACCCGGACGTAGCGCTGAGCGACGCGGCCCAACAGGTAACGCCGGCAGGCCTGGACAAACTCCTGACCGCCCTGGACCTGGAAACGGAGCGGGTGGCGCAGCCAGAGCAGCTGCAGGACCTGCGTAGCCTCATCGACAAACTGGATAACGAGCTGCTGAATGTGCTGTTCCTGCGCGCCGATGTTTCGAAGCGCATCGGAGAGTATAAGCGTGCGAACGCGCTGGACATTTACCAGGCCGGCCGCTGGCGCCAGTTACTGGAAAACAGGCTGTCGGTGGCTGCAGGCATGGGCCTGGAGGAGGATTTTGTAAAGGCCATTTTCGACAGCATCCACAGTTTTTCGCTGGGCCTGCAGAACGAGGTTTTTGCCACGCCGCCCCAGCAAAAGTCAGCCTCTCAGAAGCTATAAAATGCATCCTGTTGTCTAAATATGGCTGAGTGGGCGCTATTTCAGGGCTCTTGTCGAAATTGAGGCGCGCAGTGAGGCACGTTTTGTACCTTTACCATGTTGCAAGACAACAACAACTATTCAGAAAATAGCTTTTATGAAAACTCCAATCTCCCGCTTCCGCACAGTGGGCCTCTACGAAGGTCTGTCTTACCTGCTGCTGCTAGGTGTGGCCATGCCGCTAAAGTATATGTTTGACATGCCGCTGTTTGTAAAGTATGTTGGTTGGGCCCACGGGGTGCTGTTTGTGCTGTACATGCTGGCGCTGCTGCAGGTTACGCTAGCGAACAATTGGGGCCTACGTAAAGTAGCGGCGGCTTTTATTGCCTCCCTCCTGCCTTTCGGGCCGTTTGTGCTTGATAAAAAGCTGCTGCAAGAGGAAGAGCAGGAGGCCGTACAAAAGAAACAAGCGCCAAAGAAACAAGTAGCTTAGTTTGTGATTTTAAATAGTTGAAAGCCCCATCAGCAGAAGCAGGTGGGGCTTTTTTTATACTTCATAGCCACGCTTCTTTACCTGGCGCAAGCGTCCGCTTGTGCCTCTTTTAGCCGCCGCTTCCTGCAACCGGAGCCAAGCTATGCTTTCTAGCTCCTGCTGATCCTCAGCCTTACGAACCTAAAGTTTCATCTCATACTTTGGTGCCCTCAAGGCCGGGAGGCCTCGCCTTCGGGTATCGCGCTGTGTTCCCTTCCTTTGCTCCTAACGTCGCAATGCCGCCAAGGCGGCACCGGAATCTCACAAGGCACTCAACGGAAAGATTGGGATCAGTTTTCGGCAGCCAAGGCCCCTGCTGTCATCTCCCCCCTCGGGAGAGATCTCTATAGATTCCCAATAGATCTCTCGCGCTGCTCGAGATGACAGAGAGAGCGGTAAGTATGATTCCCCTCCTTAGACTACCGAGAACGGGAGTTCGAAGGTAGCGAGCGTAGCTCTGAGGGGCAGGGGTGGTTGGGCCCGGTACAGTAAAAGCTCCCTCTCCTGTTTTAGAGGTAGAGGCCCTTGATAAAGGAGTGGGCGATGGAACATAGTATAATTCCCCTCCTCGGAGGGGTTAGGGGTGGGTTCATACTTTCAACTTATACTTCATCCAGCTGCTCCCCCTTCAAGCAAACACGATGGCAACTGCAAAGCTAATCCCCCGCCTTCCTCCGTGCCTCGGCCTGTGCAATGATACTGGAGGCCAGCAGCTGCAGCGCATGGTACATCATGATGGGCAAAAGAATGATACCGACCATGGTTCCGCCCGGGAACAGCACCTTTGACATAACCGTGCCATGCACCAGCGACTTTTTAGAGCCGCAGAAAACAGCTGCAATCTGGTTGTCGCGGCTGAAGCCCAGGAGCCTGGAAACGGTAAGTATAAGGCCGTACACCAGAAAGAACAGCGCGATCATGGCAGCGCCAAGCAGCAGCACATCCGTTATACTATAGCCGCTGAACATCTTGCGCGCAAACGACTCGCAAAAGGAAGTATACACGATCAGGAGGATAATCACCTGGTCGAACACACGGAGGCGGCCTTTGTTACGCTCTGCAAAAGCGCCCCAGAAGCGGTGCAGCAGGATGCCCAGCACAACCGGCAGCAGCACCTGCAGCACCAGTTTGCCCATCACGCTGCCCATATCGAAGTTTCCGGTGCCGGACGTCAGGAAAATGCCCATCCAGAGCGGCGTGATGAAAATACCCAACAAGCTGGAGATACTGGCGTTAAAGATGGCGCCCGGTATGTTTCCTCCGGCTATGGATACCATCACCACCGAAGAAGACACCGTAGAAGGCAGCGCCGCCAGGTAAAACACCCCCAGCCACAGCAGCTCCTGGGGCGTATCCTCAAACAAGGTATGCAGCGGCAGGATCAGCAGCGGGAAAAGTATAAACGTGCTCAGCTGCACCACCACATGCAGTTTCCAGTTGCTCAATCCCACTTTCAGCTTCTCTGGGCTCAGGCGCAGGCCATAGAAAAAGAAGATCACGGATACGCCATAATTGGCCACATCGCCCAGCGAAATTGGCTCGCGGTCCACACCCAGCTCCGGCCACAGGTAAGCCAGCCCGATCATACTTAGCAGCGCCACCAGAAACCAGTCCAGCCCCACGCGGGTAGCGATGGCCCTTGCCCTCGGAATCAGCCCAAGAGGCTCCTGCTGTATGGTGTTCTCTTCTTTTTTCATCATCCGCAAGTATACGCAAACTATACTTTTAAAAAGCAAACAGCCCCTGCAACCATGGCTGCAGGGGCTGTTTTTATACTTTGATGGGTTAAAAATCCAGCATGTCGATGCTTTCCAGTTCATACTGGCTGGTGTCCTCTTCCTCTACCGTAGCTGTGTCCGGTGCCGTCACGATCAGGTCGCGGGCGCGCCCATAGAGCTGCACGTTCGGGTATAGGTTCTCATACTCTTCCTGCGTAATCAGGCCACGGCGGCGCATAATGCCACCCAGCATGCGGTAGTAACCCGACTTCCAGCTGCGCAGGTTGCCGTGGCTGTCGAAAGAGGCGCGGTATCGTTTGGGGCTTGGGATGATGCTGGTCAGGAAAATAGCCTCCGCCAGGTTCAGCTCCGACGGCTGCTTGCCGAAGTAGAAGCGCGAAGCATCCTTGGCCCCGTACACATCCGGCCCCCACTCAATAATGTTCAGGTATACTTCAAACAGGCGGTTCTTGGATACCAGGTCCAGGTTCTCGATCAGCCACACAATGATGGCCTCCTCCACCTTACGGGCCACGGTTTTCTGGCGCGTCAGAAACACGTTCTTTACCAGCTGCATGGAGATAGTGCTGCCGCCGCGGGCAAACTCTCCTTCTTTCAGGTTTTTGATGATCGCCTGCCGGAAAGCCTCCTCATGGAAGCCCTTGTGGCTGTAGAAGCCCGCATCTTCCGCAGAAAGTATGGCGTTGCGCAGGTAGGGCGATATGGTATGCAGCGGCGCGTAAAACGGGTTGGCCGGGCCTACCGTGAACGTGCGGATCGGCTTGCCATACTCATACATGGTATGCGTAAACGAGCTGTTAATCTTCTCGATGTTCGTGTTGCCCCATTTCACGATCTTAAAGTCCTTAGAGGCGTCCAGGTCCGAGTCGAACACCACCTGCTCCAGGCTGTCCATGTTCAGGTGAAACTTGAGGTCGTACTGCAGCCACCCCTGCGCCTGAATGCCCTCCAGGTTCTCGAACAGCCCCGCCGGCAGCGAGTTAAAGAAGTCGTTGCCCGGTATCTTGTCGGTCTTTACTTTCAGGTCGATGATTTTGGACGGACGTGGCTGGTAGGAGGCATACACGTTGGCGCGGGCCTTGTTTACGCGCACCTCCGTCAGGCTATCCACCACATACAGGTTTGGCCCAAGCGTTACCACATAATCCACGGCTCCCTCCGCTACATGCACATCCTCTGCGGCCACTTTCGGGTGGTTGATCACCAGGTTGTTCACCATGGCATTGCCCCGCACGGTCAGGTTGTTGTTGCGGTACTTTTTATCTTTCAGGCTGACGTGGAGCGTATCAAAAGCGACGGTCGCATCAAACTTCTGCTTCACGTAGGGCAGGCGTATGCCGGCGGTATCGGAGGCAAAGAGGCTGGCGGAAATGTTGTAATCGCGCGCATCGATGGTGCCCTTCACATGCATGTTGTTCACCAAAGAGTCTGTGCGCACACACACATCCGACTCAATCGTGCCGTCGTCCACCAACAGGTAAGGCATCCGAACGTCTATGGTGCGGTTAGTAGAAGTATAGGAGGCGTTCAGGTTTTTAAAGTCCACCTGGTCGGGCACGTTGTCGAAGGCGGTTTCGATGAGGCGGTTGAGCAGCTGCCCGTAATTGCGGCCCGCGGCCGTGGAGTCTTTGGGCTGCGCAGGCGTTTTCTCGTCTTTTTTCAGCAGAAAGTCGAAGTTCGTCACGTCGCCCTTTTTCACGGCGGTCAGGTAGCTGTCGTTTACCTCCAGGCGCCTGAACACGATGCGGCCCTTAAATAGTGAGCGGAGACCGACGGAGGCATACACGCTGTCAGTAGTGAAAAGCGTGTCCCGGTCGTGCGGCACCAGCGAGATATCGCTCAGCACCACCGAGTTCCAGTCTACAAACTCGGCGTTGCCGATGTGCATATCCACCGGGTAGCGGCTCTCCACCTTCGCGATAACGCGGTTTACGGTATAGCTCAACAGCTTGCTACGGAAGGCGAACAACAGTACAAACAATAGCACAAAGAAGGCCAGCACACCGCCGACCCACATCCATATTTTATTTTTCAAACGATGGTCCAAAGTATAATCCGGTGCGAAATAAGTAATAAGATCTGTATCAAAAAATTTATGCTCATACTTCCTCGGAGTGAAATATATTCCTACTTATATGAGCCTATATACCAATATGTACCCAACTATTACGGCTACAAACCTGATAAGATATACCTGTAACGCCTTTCACCACAAGGTTAGTGCCATACTTGCAGATATAGCCCATCCACAAGCGCCCTATAAATCAAACTGTTACCTATTCCGTAAGTGCAGCATCAGGCGGATATAATTCTGCGGCCGTAACGCAAGGCGCCTCCAACGCTGGCTTCGTGTGGCAAACCTGTGTATCTTTGAACAGGATAACCTCATCCCCATACCATGAACCTGACAACACTCACTGCTATCTCGCCGGTGGATGGCCGCTACCGCCGCCACACCGCCGACCTTGCCCCGTACTTTTCAGAATTTGGCCTCATCCGCTACCGTGTGCTGGTGGAGGTGGAGTACTTCATTGCGCTCTGCGAGCTACCGCTGCCACAGCTGCAGGAAGTTAGCCACAGCACTTTTCCGGAGCTGCGCGCCATCTATAAGAACTTTACGGAGCAAGACGCCCAGGCGATAAAGGAAACCGAGAAAACCACCAACCACGATGTAAAGGCGGTGGAGTATTTTCTGAAGGAGAAATTTGACCAGCTGGGCCTGAGCGAGCACAAGGAGTTCATCCATTTTGGGCTTACCTCGCAGGACGTGAACAACACGGCCATCCCGCTGTCGCTGCGCGAGGCGCATGAGCGCGTGCTGCTGCCAGCTTACCAGGCCATACTTCAGAACCTGCAGGGGCTGGCGCACGAGTGGAGAAACGTGCCGATGCTGGCGCACACGCACGGCCAGCCGGCCTCCCCTACCCGCCTGGGCAAGGAGATTATGGTGTTTGCCGAGCGCCTGCAGCGCCAGTTGGACCTGCTGGCGCAGGTGCCTTTCTCGGCGAAGTTTGGCGGCGCCACCGGCAACTTCAACGCCCACCACGTGGCGTACCCAAGCATCAACTGGCCCGAGTTCGGCAACCGCTTTGTGCAGGAGCAGCTGGGCCTTACCCGCAGCCAGTACACCACCCAAATAGAGCACTACGATAACCTGGCCGCTTACTTTGATGGCCTGAAACGCCTGAACACCATCCTGCTGGACTTCTCCCGCGACGTGTGGCAGTATGTATCCATGGGTTACTTTAAGCAGAAGATAAAGGCCGGTGAGGTAGGCTCCTCGGCCATGCCGCACAAGGTAAACCCAATCGATTTTGAAAACGCCGAGGGCAACCTGGGCATTGCCAATGCCCTGCTGGAGCACCTGTCGGCCAAGCTACCTATCTCCCGCCTGCAGCGCGACCTGACTGACTCTACCGTACTGCGCAACGTAGGGGTGCCGCTGGCGCACGCGCTCATTTCCCTGAAATCGCTGGAGAAAGGCATCGGAAAGCTGGAGCTGAACGAGGCTGCCCTGCACGCCCACCTGGAGGACAATTGGGCTGTTGTGGCCGAGGGAATCCAGACGGTGCTGCGCCGCGAGGGCTATCCGCAGCCATACGAGGCCCTGAAGGAGCTGACCCGCAAAAACGAGAAGATGACCGAGGAGCGCATCCATACTTTCATTGACACGCTGCAGGTAAGCGATGCCGTGAAGGCGGAGCTGAAGCAGATCTCACCGTTTAACTACACCGGCGTCGATCAGCTTACATAGGTATAACTTCGCCGTAAAAAGAACGCCCCGGCAGCCGAAACTGCCGGGGCGTTCTTTTTATAGTTTGATGTCTGTAAATCAAACTAATACTAATCTTGATTGATTATTGCGCCTGGATTGGTTCCACAGTTTATTTACAGTCTAAAACCCACCCCTTGCCCCTCCAAGGAGGGGAATCAGCCTGTAAATTTGTAAAAGGCACTGCGCACGAACTAACTGATAGTGGTGTAATCCATACGTTCTGCCACTGCCGGGCTGCCATACTTTATTTACCAGGGCAAGCCGTTCAGGTGGATGTGCTGTGGCCGGATAGGCTGCTGCCCGGGCGGCAACAGCAGCATGGTGTTGGAATCATATAGCTGCTCCCCGGTTGGCTGGTGATAGTATAAAGTGCAGTTAGAGAGGCTGTACCAGCCCAGACGGCTATAAAAAGGCAGCAGCGCATCTGCACAAAGCAAAAGGCCATAGGCACAGCCCAACTGGCTAAAGATAAACGGCGCCGCCTGCCGCAGCACTTGGCTGGCATAGCCCTTGCCCCGGTAAGCCTTCGGGGTGATGACGTTGTTGATGCCGGCAACTTTATACGTTTGCCCATCGATGCTTACCTCGCGCAGCACTACATGGCAGAACGTGGCGATGGCGTCGCCCTCATACGCCAGCAGCACCCAATCTGGCCTTGCCCACTCCCGCTCCTGCACAAAGGGCACTTGCCCAAATTCCTCCTCCACGTACTGCTCCAGCACTGCCCTGGTAGCTGCGCTGAGGCTGCTATACGCTTCTGTTTTCATCATACTGGCTATTTTCTTGTAAGCGGCTCCTCTACCCGAAAGGTAGTTACCTGGCTGCCCGGCAAGCCACTCTCTGTCATGCCCTGCACCACTACCAAGTACTCACCCTGCTGGTCTGAAGTATAAAAATCAACTTGCCCGCCTTTGCCTGTCTCCACCATCAGGTTGGGCTGCCAGTGCAGCAGGTTCCGGAGGTCGGCGAGGCGGCTTTGCCGCTGCTCCGGCGTGTCGTAAGCAGGTGCGTAAAACTCCCGCTGCAGCTGCACACCTTCGTAGGCTTGTAACAGCGCTTTGGGGTTCAGCTCAAATCCGGCCAGATCGCCTTTGTAGGTGGTGTAGCTCACAAGGCCCTCATATACCATCGGCCCGTTAAAGAACCTGCTCGTTATCACATCCAGCTGCCTTACCTTAAGCGGGTCGAACGCCATGATCTTGTCAATGTCGAAAACAGGCACGCCGTCCAGCAGCACCATCGGGTTATTCTGAAAGATACCTTTGTAAGGGCGGTTGAAGACCATAAAACGGAACTTGCCGCCGCTTCTCCTTACCTGCACGCCCGGCACATACTCCCGCATCACCTCTTCCATCACCTTAAAGCGCTTGTAGTCGTCCAGCAGATACTGCTCATCGGGTTGCCCGTAGAACGACAAACTGTCCACGGCTGGCGGTACGGTTCTGTTTATGTACTTGCCGAAATACGCCTGCCGCACCTGCGCCTGCACATGGCGCAGCGTTAAGGCCTGCGCCAGCCCTTCAGAAATGTTAAATGATGTTGGTTTAGCCGCCCCATACATATCTGAAAAAGGGCTGAAGATCTCAAAATGATACGTGCTGTCCTTCGTGAAGTCGCTCTGCACCACGATATCCCTGTCGCCAAAAAAGTCTTTCATCTCGAAGCTGATGAGCCCCTCTGCATCGCTGGTGGCATTGTAGAGGCGCACCCGCTTGCCGGGCGATGCCAGGTAGGTAACCACCCGCGGAGCAGGCGCTCCTGTTGTGCTCAACGTTACCCTGCCGTTGATCCGGTGGCCGTTATACTCCGGCAAAAACTGCAACCTGGCTGGCTCCTCGGCCAGCACATCCTGCCAGGCAAAGCGGCTCCAGCCATGCGTCAGCATCAGGTTGTCCATCGCCTCCTGGTCCGTAGCGCCGGCTTCGGAAAAATAATAGCCGGGGTTTTCTACTGTCCCTCTCAGGTCGGAGGTGAGCCAGAGGTAGCTTTCTATACTTTCTGGAATGCTTTTTTGCAGGGAGTCCAGCCGGTACACGGCCAGCGACAGGTTTGCCGGCACCTGCTGGCTTGTAGGCAGCTGCGCCTGCAGGTCCAGCGTCACTTTCTCGCGGATGCCGTAGTGGGGCTTGTTCGTGGCCAGGTTGAGCTGCAGGGATTGGGCCGGAGACTTAAAGTATAAACGCTCGCACACCGGCTGTCGGCTTTCGTTAAACACCGTGAAATGGGTGATGCCATCTGCCAGCGCTGCCTTATCCACCAAAAACACCGCAGCCCCCTGGTTAAGGGCCGCTGCAGCTGAGAAGGCCACCGCCTGCCTGGTATGCGCCAGCAGGTATAGCTGCTCTCCCAGCTCCCCTTGTTGCCAAACCGTGAGTTTCAGCTGGCCTGTTGGCGTTTCCTGCAACTGCAGGGCGTAGCCTCGCTCTTGTGCAACCGGTAATTTCTGCTTAAAGCTGCTGCTGTCCGGGAGCGTGATGACAGCGGTGTAGCGGCTGCCTGTGGCAGGCGTAAAGGTAAAATGGCCGATCCCGAATTTGTGCGGCGAGAACTCCGCCACCGTGTCGCCCTGCTGGTCCTGCAGGATGCCGGTAAAGGCAAGGCCTTTACCGCTGCTTTGCTCGGTTGCCTGAAAAGCCACTTTATTCGCAACACCGGCTACTAAATTGCCGCCCTCCGGAAAAAACCGAACAGCATGTGCCGCCGCCGTGGGTTTTGCCGCCGCATCCAGCTGCTGAAAGGTGTTGATGATCGTGACAGGCTGCTCGAAGTAGAAGTCCGGGCTAAAGTTCTTCATCCAGTTGGTGTATGCCCTGACGGTGTAGTTACCCGATGCCAGCGTGGCCGGCAATATAAACGAGCCGTTCCCGAGCCCTGCCTTTAACCCGATCTTGCCCTGCAGCACAGGCTTCTGCTGCGCATCCAGCACCTCTACATACGCCACTTTGCTCATGTCCAGCGGTTGGTGCCGCGTGCCGTCCACGTTGTATACTTTAAACCACATGGTTTCGCCGCACACATACACCGGCCTGTCGATGTGCAGGAACAGCTTCTCCTGCAGCGCATGGTTGCGGTGCTGTTCAAAGGCTTTGTTTATACTTGCAAAAGGCACCTGTTGCGCAAACGCATGGGCCGTAGCCAGGCAAAACGCAAGGCAAAGCACAGCGCGGGCACATCCCCGGAAAAGTATGAAGAGCTGGTGCGGCATCTGGTTAGAGTTCATGGCTTATTCCCAAAACGCTGGTTTTACATTGGTTCCTTTTGTCCGGCAGTCTACACAGCTTTTAGCGCCATACGTATAGCCGATCACGAATGGACCGCTAGGGGCATAGAGCTCGAAAACAGGCATGAGCCCCCCACCCTGAAAAAGGTCTTTCACGCTCCTATCCTCAAAAAGCAAGGTATCCACTGTGCACATGGGCAAGTACAGCCGCCATTCTTTCGGTAGCTCCTTGTGGTCTATAAAAATCCTTTTCTCCTGCATGGTAGAGGCCGACACAAACCCAACCACCGGCTCATCAGGGTTATGGATGTTGCGGATGTTGCCTTTTAGCTGCGAAGGCAAAGGGTCGAACAGGGTGCCGATGCTTTCGGTGTTCTTCTTTAGGGTCTCCCAGTACTCATACGCCTCCCGCGTCAGGGCATACTGTTTCACCAAAATACTATACTTAATCGCCAATTTCTCGGAGTTGTGTGGGATGGTCAGCAGTTTATAGTTGCTGATCACGTCCTGGCTCAGCCTGGTGGAGTTGCTCAGCTCGATGGTGGTGGAGTGGTCCGACCTCCAGCAGTAGTAGATTTCTTCGTCGCTGTCGGTGCGGTATACCACCGTGTCGCCATCAAACTTTAAGTTCGTAAACAAAGCCGACCTGAACTGCCAGGTGCTCTCGTACTCCCAGCGGTAATAGCGCGTATCGTTTTCTGGGTCCTGCGCGCTCACGTACAGTTGCACCTCTTCGTCTATGGGCTTCCAGGTTACCGCCCCCACTTCAGGGGTCTGCTTTACCGCTACAAACTCAGAAAGGTATTCTTCGCCATCAGAGGTTTTGATGTAGAGCCTGTACTTGTTTGCCGGACTGAGCCCTAAGTTGCCGACCGTATAGTATCCGGCCTCTGTCTCGCTAAGCCTGTAGTTTTCTCCGTTTTCAGCCTCAATCGACACAGTCGCCCCTGTCTCGGCAGGAGGCGGCACTTCTTCGTTCAGGTTCTGGGTGCGGAGCAGCTGTACATTTGTAGGGCCGTTGGCATTGATGAAGCCGTTTACCACCAAATAGCTATTGGGCGCCTCCAGCACCTCGGGTGCATATGGCTCTATGCAACCGTTAAGCAACAGCGCCATTAGCCAACCTAGTAGCACGTTCAGATTTCTGGTTTTCATGCGCTTAAAACTTAAAGTTGTAGGTTATGGTAGGTATCGGCTGCCCGAAAATCGACATTTTATACCCTCTGATCCTGCCGTTCTCTGATTTAAAGTATACAGAGTAAGGGTTCTTGCGCCCCGTCAGGTTGTACACGGCCAGTGTCCAGGAGCTGTGCGCCAGCTTTTGCACCTTGTGGTTTCCCTCGATGTTCATGGCAAAGTCTACCCGGTAATAGTCGGGGATGCGGTATTGGTTGCGGTCTGAGTACAGGATGCGCTGCGTGGAGCCGTCGTAATACTTTGCCAGCGGCAGCGTAATAGGCCTGCCAGTGCTGTAGGTAAAGTTAAGCGAGGTGCTAAAACGCTGGCTGAAGCGGTAGTTGCTGATCAGGGTGAAGTCGTGGGGCTTGTCATAGTTGCCCGCATACCACGCGCCGTTGTTGATGATCTCGGAAGTAGCCGGGTCGTTTACCCGCACCAGCGTGCGCGAGTAAGTATAGCTCACCCAGCCGTTCAGCTTGCCCGTGGCCTTCTTCAGCATCACCTCCACGCCGTAAGCCTTGCCCTCCGCGTTGGCCACGTCGGTTTCGATGTGGTGGTTCATGATGATGGAGGCGCCGCTTCTGTAATCCAGGAAATCCTGCATCCACTTATAGTATGCCTCCGCCGAAAACTCAACTGTATTCGCCCGGAAGTTCCGGTAGTAGCCCAGCGCCACCTGGTCGCCGATCTGCGGCTTTATGTTGCTGTCGCTCAGTTTCCAGGTATCAGTTGGCGACATGGTGGTAGTGTTGGAGAGCATGTGCACGTACTGCCGCAGCCTGTTGTAGCTCAGCTTCACAGAAGAATTGTCTGACAGGCCATACCTGGCCGAAAAACGGAATTCCGGCCCATGGTAGGTTGCTACTGGCTTTCCGGCACCATAGGATACGGTATCGGTTACGGTGCCCACGGTTTTAGGCACGCCAGCCGCATAGGTATACACCTCACGGGCGCCCAGCGCGTTGAACAGCGAATAGCGCAGCCCGAAAGAGAGCGAAAGCCGCTGGCTCACATCATACCTGTCTGAGATATAAACGGCACTTTCCAGCGCCTTCTCCTGCTGCACCTTGTCTGCACTTATCAGCGACTCGGGGCTGTTGGGCGTTAGCGTGCCCGGCGACACCTGGTAACGGATGGCGCTCGCGCCAAAGTCTAAAGTATGCTTGGAAGTTGGAAAGTAGTTGAAGTCGAGCTGCAGCCCGGTCTGGCCGATGCCGAAGGCTAGCTTGGCCGCGTTCACAGCGTTTTCCTCATTCGTGATGTCGTAGCTGTAGTGGCTGTGGGTACCCGTGAGCACGCTGTATAGCTTGTTATGGAAATTGTGCTTCCATTTTATACTTGCATTCCGGTTGTTGTACCGGTACAGCGTGTCGGCAGCCAGTTTAAAGCGGTCTTTGCTGATGTAGCCGGTCAGGTAGAGGCTGTTCTTTTCGTTAATCTCGTGGCTAACCTGCGCATTCAGGTCATAAAAAGAGGCCTCGCTGTTCTTAAACGATTTGTTGCGCAGCTGCTTCAGTATCCAGTCGGAGTAGGTGGTGCGGCCACCGATCAGGAACGAGGTTTTGTCTTTCACGATCGGCCCTTCCAGCGTCAGCCTGCTTGTCAGTAAGCCGATGCCGCCTGAGCCGGTAAACTCTTTCTTGTTGCCCTCGCGGGTGGTAACCTCCAGCACCGACGACAGGCGCCCGCCATACTTTGCCGGTATTGCGCTCTTGTACAGCTCCACCGACTTCAGCACATCCGGGTTAAAAGCCGAGAAAAAGCCAAACAGGTGCGAGGGGTTATAGATGGTGGCGTCGTTCAGGAGAATCAGGTTTTGGTCGGTGGAGCCGCCCCGCACGTTCATGCCCGTGCTTCCCTCCCCCACCGATTTTACGCCCGGCAGCGTGAGCACTACCCGCAGAATATCGGTTTCGCCGAAGGCAGTGGGCACCTGCTTTATCGTTCTGATGTCGAGGCGCTCCATGCCCATCTGCAAGCCTGACACGTTACGGTCTTTCTCCGCTTCCACCAGCACCTCCTTCAGCGTCCGCACATCCTCTTCCATCTCAATATCCAGCTTGCCGTCGCTGTGGAGCATCACCTGCCGGCGGGTGTTTTTCAGGCCCACGGCGCGTATCTTCAGTTCATGCCGCCCAACGGGCAAAGTCAGGGAGTAGTAGCCATACTGGTCGGTGGCCGTGCCTATGTTGGGGGACTCGATGTAGACGTAAGCGCCGATGATGGCCTCGCCGGTGTTGGCATCGCGGATGGTGCCCGCCAGGTTCGCCTTGCTGCTGCTTCCCGGCACGCCAACCTCATACAGCTTCAGCTCCGACACCACTTTTTTTCTTTTCTCCGGCTGGGGCAGGTACTGCTCGGCCAGCTGGGGAGCCGTTGCCCCTGCGGCATCCTCCTCTTTGTTGAAAAATCCATCGGGCAGGCTGGTGAGCACGGGTATTTGGCTGGTAATAAACACCTGCCGCTGCTGGCTGATGGCAAAACGGAGCTCTGTTCCAAGCAAAGCCTTTTCCAGCACCTGGCTCAGCGGCAGCGCGTCCGCTTCTACACTCACCATAACGCTGTCTACCGCCTCCCGGTCGAAGTAAAAAGTATAAGCCGTCTGCGCCTCCAGATCCTCTACAAACTCCTGAAACGGCGTATTAGCATACTTGCCCGTTACAAGTGGCCCGGCGGTTTGCTGGGCAAAGGCCGACACGGTAAGGCCGGTAAGTATAAGTATGGAAAGGATGAGTTTGTGGTAGAAGTGCGGCATAGAAAAACGGTAAGGGGGTGAGTCTGGAACAGGAAGGGCATTAGTTCTTGAGCTTGTCGTACTGCTGCGCTACGCTGACGATAGCCTTTTCGCGCTGCTTTCGGAACCTGAGCTTATTTTCGCGGATAAACTTTTTCAGCGGCTTCTTCTCGTCCTGCAGCAGGCTAAGCACATGCCTTTTCCTGCTCACTTCATGGTAGGCATCATCTTTATAAAGGAAATATTTGTCCACTACTTTAAATTCTCCTTCCAAGCCGTCGGGCGTCACCCGCTCCTGTACTTCCTTATCCCGCAGCACATATACTTTTACCTGGCCATCATACAGCACCCCGTAGAACCCGGGCTGCAGCACAGCGCCGGCAGCCGTATCCGGGTGTAGAGACACAAATACCTCATCCCCGGGCAGCACAAAGGCCTCCACTTTCTCTTTCACCAGCTTCAGGGCATACCCGCTGGCTGGGTGCACCGTCACGATTTCGCCCTGCACCACGTCATACAGCAACGGCACGTCGTGGTACCACGCGCCGTCATACTTTACAGCCGCAGGCGCATACTTGCTGCTCCCGTAATACTGATCACCATCCAGGTAAGGCCTCTGCGGCACATGGTACTCAGCGCCTGTGTACAAATGGCTTTGTATGTTGATGCTCTTTCTGTACAGTTGCACTGCTTCTGCCACAGCCTCGCTTACAAAGCTGGTATCGTTTTGCTGCGCCTGCGCCAGGGCCGGCAGCGGCAACAGCGGTAGCATCAAGAGGAAGACAAGCGAAAAAAGGCACTTTTGCATGAACAGGGGATAGAGCTACAGCTAATTAAGACAGTTAAATATAGAGCTAAATGTGTGTTATGACAAACAACCGAACTTAATTATTTATACTCTTTCCTTCTTATAAGCCAAGTATAAAGTATAAACCGACACAAGTGCGTCAAGAGGAGTAGCTAAACGGCTATACTTTTACCTTCTCCGCCAGTTCCCACACGGCCTGCACAAAGCGGCTCCAGCTAAAGCGCTTTTTATACTTGCTGATGTTCTGGGAGAGTATGGCGGCCTGGCCGGAAGTATAGAATTGATGTATGGCGGCGGCAATGGCCTCTGGCTGCGGCTCCACCACATAGCCTACCTCGCCGTGCGGAACCAGCTCCGAGAGGCCTCCCACCCGCGTCACCACCATCGGCTTGTCGAAATGGTAGGCTACCTGCGTTACGCCGCTCTGGGTAGCGTGCTTGTAGGGCTGCACCACCAGGTCGGCGGCGCAGAAGTAGTGGCGCACCTCGGCGTTGGGTATAAAATCGGTGTGCAGTATGAGCCGGTCCTGCAGCTGCAGTTGCTCGATGAGTTGACGATAGGGCGCGGCATCTTCATAGAACTCCCCGGCCACGATCAGTTTCAGGTTCTGCAGCTCCTGCACCTGCGGGTCGGCCATGGCCTGCAGCAGCAGGTCCAGCCCCTTGTAGGCACGGATAAAACCGAAAAAGAGCAGGTAATTATACTTCGGATCAAGCCCCAGGGCAGCGCAGGCAGCTTCTTTGGGCTCGGCCTCGCCAAAGTTATCGTAGAGCGGGTGCGGCAGGTATACGTTTGGCTTTTGCGGCTCAAAGCGCTCCAGGTCCTGCTGCACCGACCGCGACAGCGTTACAAAGCCGTGGCACGAGCCGAGGAAGTACTTGGTAAAGGGCACATCGCCGGGGCGCTTCTCGTGCGGCACCACATTATCGGTGATGGCCAGGATGTGGCTATACTTGTTGCCGCGGATGAGGCGGGCAATCGTGCCCAGCGCCGGCCCCATAAACGGCAGCCAATAGCGGAACACCACCAAATCCGGCTTTTGCTTTTTGATGTATTGCCCAGCACGCCACCAACTAATCGGGTTAACCGAGTTGATGAGCACTTTTATACGTAAGCCTGCAGGTGCGGGCTCTGTGGTAAACTGGCTCTTGCCCGGAAAGAGAAAGGAAGGGTACTGCAGACTAAAGGTCACGATCTCCACCTCGCAGCCAGCCTCCTGAAAAGCATAGGCCAGCCGCTCGTTAAACGTGGCCATGCCGCCGCCCCGCAGCGGGTGCGCCGGCCCTACGATGGTTACCCGCCTCGCCATTTATTTCATAATAGAGCCTATCTTATCGCGGATAAGGTACTCGTTGCGCTTGCTGGAAGCCATGGAGATCATCTCGGCCAGGAAACCGGCCAAAAACAGCTGCACCCCCAGGATAACCGCCACCAATGCTAGGAAAAACAGCGGTTGGTCCACAATGTCGCGCACGCGGCCACCGGAATACAGGCCAAACAGCTTCTGCACGATCAGCCAGATGGTAATGCCCAAGCCTACCACGAACATGAGTGTGCCAAACGAGCCGAAGAAGTGCATCGGTCGCTTCTTAAAGCGGCTCACAAACGTTATCGACAGCAGATCGAGGAAACCGTACACGAAGCGCTCCAGGCCAAACTTGGTGGTGCCATACTTGCGTTCCTGGTGCTGCACCACTTTCTCGCCAATTTTGGTAAAACCATTCCACTTGGCGATTACCGGGATGTAGCGGTGCATCTCGCCATGCACTTCTATGCTTTTTACCAGCAGCTGCCGGTACGCCTTCAGGCCGCAGTTAAAGTCGTGCAGCTGTATACCCGACAGTTTGCGCGTGGCGGCGTTAAACAGTTTGGTAGGGATGGTTTTGCTTACAGGATCGAAACGCTTCTTTTTCCAGCCGCTCACCAGGTCATACTTCTGGTTCTTGATCATGTCGTAGAGCGACGGAATTTCCTCCGGACTGTCCTGCAGGTCGGCGTCCATGGTGATCACCACCTCGCCGGCACAGCGCCGGAAGCCCTCGTTCAGGGCGGCAGACTTGCCGTAATTACGGTTAAAGCTGATGCCCTTTACGGCCTTGTCCTCCTCGCCCAGTTCGTTTATCACGTCCCAGGAGCGGTCGGTGCTGCCGTCGTCCACCAGAATTACCTCATAAGAAAACTCGTGCGCATGCATCACTCTCCTGATCCAGCGCACGAGCTCTGGCAGCGACTCCTCCTCGTTAAAGAGCGGAACTACTACCGAAATATCGTAAGTGTATTGCATGTTTTATTCAAACTCCGGCCTTGCGTTCTTCATGATAGCAGAGAGAACCAGCGACAGCAGAAAGCCTATGATCAACGTGACCACGGTGGCGCCCAGGATCATGGTTAGCGGCCCCTGGAAATTCTCTGCGATCGCCATCGCAGAGTCGATCTGCTCATCGCTCATCCCCTGCTCCAGCATCTGCACGCGCTGCTTTTCCATTACGCGCGCCATATACTCTGTATCTACAAACTCAACATAGAGCCACGTAAACAACCCGGACAAGAACCCGAAAACAGCAGACACGATAGACCCGATGCCCAGGCCCTGCCCGTACGACATAAAGCCGTTGTTCTCTGCCTTGTAGTTTTTCATGGCCACCACTATGCCTGCAATCAGGATAAGGTACCCCACACTGGAGATCCAGCGGTTTTCAGCCAAGCCAGCTACCATCAGGATTAACGAAAAGATTACGCCGATTAGCGCAAAGATGAAGCCGTACTTCAGGGCTACAGATCCTACAGAGGGTTGTTTCTCAGTCATAGTTGGTTTGGTTTATGTGGTTTGAGTTTTCTACTTGCGAAAAAAAATGGCGGCAACCAATGAAAAAACCAACCCTGCAAACATCCTCCGCACAAAATCATCGGCAGCCAGCATACTAGGCGTCACCGCGTCCAGCGCTTTCAGCCCCTCCTCGTACATCTGCTGGCCCAGCACCCGCACCTGCTCTTCCCGGCTCTCCTCCAGCAGCACTTTCATCTCCGTTACATGCTGTTGCACTATCTCCGGCCCCACCAGGTATATCAGCAGGAAAACCAGCATGGAGGCACACAGCGCCGTATAAAAAGCCACCGCCAGGCCTAGCCTAAAGCCTTTGCCAAAGCTGAGGTCTCCGAAGTTATACTTCTTAAAGTACCGTATGGCCAGGAAGATGAAGACCGGAATAGGCAGGTAAGAGATGCGCCCCGCCTCCCCGAAAGGGTTATAGCCCATAAAGTATAGCAATGCCACAAGTGCAAAGCATACTGCCCCGCTGATAACGCCGTAGCGTATCCCAATCCGCACAATGGTCTGATTAAACATAGTCGTTCCTGAGAGTGAACCAGCCTAAAGTATGATTCACCTTAAGATAGGTATAAATATATTAAAAAGAATCGTTGAGCACTAACTGCCCGCTGTGAATTGTTCCCAACACCCTGCCTTTCAGCTCACGGCCAAAGAATGGGCTATTATGCGACCTGGACTTGCTTTTATCAGCCTCCGGTGTCCAGGTTTGGTTGGGGGCGAAGATGGTCAGGTTGGCTGCCTCTCCCACAGCCATCCGTGCCTCTGGCAAACCAAGTATGCGGCGCGGGCCCGTGGTAAATTTCTCTATGAGCAGCTCCAGCGGCAGCTCTAAGGTAGTGTTCGCCACGGCAAAGGCTGTCTCCAGGTTCGTTATACCGAATTCTGCCAGGTCGAACTCCAGTTTCTTCGCCTCCACGTCCTGCGGCATGTGCGCCGACACCAGGGCATCGATGGTGCCGTCCTGCAAGCCCTCTTTAATGGCTGCTGCATCTGCCGCGCTTCGGAACGGCGGCTTTACTTTATAGTTGGTATCGAATGGCTCTAGGGTCTCATCGGTGAAGGCAGTTTGGAAACTGGCCATATCGCAGGTTACCTGCAGGCCCTCTGCCTTTGCCTTACGAATGGCTTCTATAGTTGCTGCAGTTGAGATAAGGGAGAAGTGTATTTTGCCGCCGGCATAGCGCAGCAGCTGCAGATCGCGGGTCACGGTTACTTCCTCGGCCAGCGACGGGATGCCTTTCATGCCCAAACGGGTGCTTGCCTCGCCTTCGTGCATCTGCCCGCTCTCGGTCAGGCGCGTGTGCTCCGGTCTGTTCATCAGCAAACCGTTAAACGGCTGCAGGTACTGCAGCGCCTTCAGAATCACGTCGGCACCCTGCAGCGGGTGCGTACCGTCTGTAAACGCCACCGCCCCCGACTGGTGCAGGTCAATCATTTCGGTCAGGTCTTTGCCCTGCGCATCCACGGTTACGGCAGCGGCAGGCAAAAGCGTTACCGGCAAAGTATGGCTTCTGTTTTTGATGAAGTTGATAGCGCCTTTGGTCTGCACCACGGGCTCGGTGTTCGGCAACAACAGCACCTGGGTAAAACCTCCGGCTGCGGCGGCAGCGGCTAAACTCTCCAGGTCTTCTTTGTACTCCAGTCCCGGCTCTCCGGCATAAGCATGCATGTCCACCCATCCTGCCGATACGCTCAGGCCATCGGCAGTGATAACTTTATCTGCCTCCAGTTCATCCGGCCCAATGTAGGTGATGGTGCCATTCTCGATAAGAATGTTCTGCTGCTGCAGGTGAAACTCAGACTGCGGGTTGTAAACGGTTGCTGCTCGGAGAAGTACTTTCATGTCAGAGAAATCTAATAAGTGCTATTTCGGCCATCAGGAAAAACAGACACAATATTAGGCAATATTTCCAAAGCTTGACGCCAAAATATCGTTTTTCAAACTCACCTTTTACCGAAAAGGCGTCACCGTAGTCATACACATGCACGTTCGGCCTGTTTTCGCCTACTAAAGCACGCAACTCATCGGGGCTGTACTGCTCCAGGTATGATTCCTCTTTGCCATAGTTAAAGGCCAGTGTAGCCAGAGCAGAATCCTGCAGCTGCAAGGTATAAAAACCTGCCTCGCTCATGTCCGGGGGCACATTAAAGTATAGTTTGCCACCGCGCACCTGCTGCTCGGGTATAAAGGCCAGTGTGTCTCTACGGAGCTCATACACTCCCTCCTGCCGCGTTTGTACCTGCACCGGTAGCTGTATGGTGCCGCCTCCGAGGTTATAGGCCAGTTGTTGCGCCTGCTTATAACTGCCAATGGCCAGCCTGTACATGATGGGAACAAAAAGGGCATGGTTTGGTAACGTGCTATACTCCCCCTGCAACGGCGCAGCCATCACATATACGCTCCCCGTTCCCCGGTCGAACCTAGACAGAAAGGCAGCGCCCCCTTTATACTTTAGAATATTGTCTGATGCCTGTGACCATGCTAAGCTTTTAGTAGCCGAGGGCATCTGCATATCAGCATCAAAATCAGAGAAAATACTTTTGAAAAAAGGGTGGTTTGGATCGGGAGCGGCCAAAGAAGTTTTGGTGGCATCGGTAGATGCTCCGGTAAAGGAAGCTGCCATACTTAAATTCTGGAAAAGAGAGTTGTAAGCACCAACATCTTTTCCAGCCGGCGGTATTATACTTAGTGTGCCTCCCTCCTTCACATAGTTAGCTGCAGTTGCGGCCAGAGCCTCCGATAATGGGGCAACTCCGTTCAAGATGACAATATCTGCTGCAGCCAGCTCGGCATAATTTATACTCTGGCTTCGAAAAGTAGAGAACTTAAATGCAGGTTCGCTTTTATAAAGTTCCTGCAGCATGCTGGGGACTTCATCCGTCACTTCAACGATCTTTATGATAGCAGATGGCGCCAACGTAAAATAATATAGGTTGTCAAACTCTACCGGGTAATCTTCCACCTGCACATAAGCCTGCGTAGCGCCGCTGGCTGGTGCTCTAAACGACATCACAGCCTCACTCGTTTGGTTAGTCGGAAGGTCCAAACTTAAAGCAGATGCCTGTCTATCTGCAAGGAAAAGCTTCAACGGGACGTCTTCCAAAGCCTCATCGCCGGTATTGCTTACCAGCACATGAAGTTGGTTTTCTGCCCCACTCCGGATAAACTCATCCTCCAGGTAAACAGAATCTACAGTGATATTGGCAGGACTGGCCGCTTCAATAGGTATGAGGTGTACCTGCGTCGAGGGATCAACTTTATCCAGCACAGAGGGCGAAAAACTGCTTTTTTGATAATCAGAAAGTATAAATAAATGCCCGGGCTGCGATTTTAGAGCATCTAAAGTTGCAAAAGGCTTAGCTGAAAAATCCAGTTGATCGAGCACAGCGGCAACCTGGGCTTTTTGTACAGGAGCCCCATGGTTCAAGCTACTGGTGGCAGACAGGCTATAGGCAGTGGAAGCGGGAAAGAGGTCTGATATGACTTTTGCCTTATCAATGGCCACATTCAGCAAAGAGAGGTCCTGTTCCTGATGCAGGTTCTGCATACTGAAAGAGTTATCTACAGCAATGGCCACATCAGATTCATCAGTTGCACCCACGGCCTCCGAAGCTGGGAGAAAGGGCTGAGCAAACGCCAGCACTAGAAAAACAACAAAAAGTATGCGGCAAATTAAAATCAGCAAGTCCTTTAGCTTGCGCTGGCTGGCTGTAAGATCCTTAGAAGCCTGAATAAAGCGGACATTGCTGAAAAGAACCCGCTTTGCGCGCCTAAGCTGCACCAGGTGCAAAACAATTGGCACGGCAACTGCTGCAAGTGCATATAGAAAGGTAGGGTACAGAAATGCCATAGCTCAAGTTAAAGAGGAGCCTTAATAAAAACAACAGGCTGGAGTTCTATACTTTGAATCAGGTCCAGATGTTGGGGGGGAGGGCAAGGGCAAAGCCCTGCCTTACAGCTCGGGCTTCTCTCCTTCCCGTGGGGGGTGGTGTGAAAAAGGGAAGGGCCCCGTTCCGCGTGGGAAGGGGCCCTTCTTGTTGGGGTTGGCGGCCACCTACTCTCCCGGGTGTGACCCCAGTACCATCGGCGCGCCCGGGCTTAACTGCTCTGTTCGGA
>NZ_VFRQ01000022.1 GCF_006385705.1 Pontibacter mangrovi
TAGTTATAAACGAAAACCTACGTTTATCTGCACTATACCTGTAGCTAGTCTATACTTTATATACCAAGTTCAATATACATAAAACCATAGATAACACCAATGCAAAAAAGCCGCACCCACCTAAGCATAAAGCTTTGGCAAGTGCGGCTTGTATAGTAGCGCAAAGGCTACTTTAAGTATAAACTCTGCTTATTCAGCTTATTCAGCGGTCCAGAGCACGCGCTCCTGGTCGGAGAGAATGAGCAGCACGCGCGGCGGGTTGGCTACCAGCACCAGGCGCATCTCCACCCCCGGAAAAGAGTCGGACTCTACCCACACGCCTTCGTTGTCATCGCCGTCTTCCAACTCTTTGCCATCCAGCGAGCTGGCCAGGTAAGCGGTTGGCAGCAGCACATCGGCATCAGATTTTATCTTTCTGTGCACATCCTCCAGCACATCCTCCAGCTCATCGCCATATTCCTCGTTAAAGTCGTCCTCCAGGTCGTGCAGCTCTTCTTCAATGTCATCATAGCGCGGGTCGTTGTAGTCAAGCGCTCGTAACTCTTGCTTCTTCTCCAGTATCGCCACAATGGACTCGTTCAGGGCTTTTGCGTTCATATCAAATCTTGTTTTTTACAAAGTTGGAAACATGCCTCAGCAATTGCAAGAAATAGGTTTGATAATTTGCCTAAGGCGGCCCAGGTTTTGATAGTTACGCAAAAGATGTATTTTTACGTAATACAGTAGTAACTAATCAAACTAACTATGAATACCAACACCTCACCAACCCAAACGCTAACCAAAGATATTCTGCCCCTCAACGGCACCGACCACATCGAGTTTTACGTGGGCAACGCCAAGCAGGCGGCATATTATTACCAAACCGCCTTCGGCTTTAAGCTGGTGGCCTATGCCGGCCCCGAAACCGGCATCCGCGACCGCGCCTCTTACGTGCTGCAGCAGGACAAGATCCGCTTTGTGCTCACCACCTCCCTCAACCCAGACTCTGAAATATCAAAGCACGTGCACCTGCACGGCGATGGCGTAAAAGTGCTGGCCCTGTGGGTAGACGACGTGGAGGAGGCTTTCCGTGGAACCGTGGAGCGCGGCGCTACGCCAGCCATGGAGCCTAAAATCCTGCGCGACGAGCACGGCGAGGTGAAAATGGCCTCTATCCATACCTATGGCGAAACCATACATACGTTTGTAGAGCGCAAAAACTACAACGGCGTGTTTATGCCCGGCTTCGTGCCGCGCAGCTCTGAGCTGCAGGTAGAACCGGTGGGCCTGAAGTATGTGGACCACTGCGTGGGCAACGTGGAGCTGGGCCGCATGAACGAGTGGGTGGAGTTCTATGAGAAAGTGATGGGCTTTAACCTGCTCCTCACCTTCGACGACAAGGACATCAGCACCGAGTACACCGCGCTCATGTCCAAAGTGGTTTCCAATGGAAACGGCTACATCAAGTTCCCGATAAACGAGCCGGCCGAGGGCAAGAAGAAGTCGCAGATAGACGAGTACCTGGAGTTTTACCGCGGTGCCGGCGTGCAGCACATCGCCGTGGCCACCAACGACATCCTGAAAACCGTGAGCGAGTTGCGCAGCCGTGGCGTGGAGTTCCTGTACGTGCCGGAGACATACTACGATGACCTGTTCGAGCGCATCGGGAAGATAGACGAGGACATGGAAGACCTGAAGAAGCTCAACATCTTGGTGGACCGTGACGACGAGGGCTACCTGCTGCAGATCTTCACCAAACCCGTGGAGGACAGACCGACCGTGTTCTACGAGATCATCCAGCGCAAAGGCGCAAAATCGTTTGGCAAAGGCAACTTTAAGGCTTTATTCGAGGCCATTGAGCGCGAACAGGAGCTGCGCGGCAACCTTTAAGCGAAAAATAAAGTATAGCCGCGTGTAAATGTGGCTAAAATACCTTTATTTTGATATTACTATACTTCACACCAGTTCTAGGCCGCACACCGGGTGCAGCCAGAGCTGGTGTGATTTTTTGTCTTATCACGAACAACGGAACTGCTACGAGAACATCAGCAACAGCAAACTATGATCGACGCATCAATAAAACAGAAAATTGACCAGTGGCTGTCGGGCAACTACGACGAGGCTACCAAAACAGAGATAAACGGCATGCTGCAGCGCAACGAGCACGAGGCGCTGTCGGATGCATTTTACCGCGACCTGGAGTTTGGCACCGGCGGACTGCGCGGCATTATGGGTGCGGGCAGCAACCGCATGAACCGCTATACCTTGGGCATGGCCACGCAGGGCCTTTGCAACTACCTGCACCAAAACTTTCCGGGGCAGCAAATAAAAGTGGCCATTGCCCACGACTGCCGCAACAACTCCGACACGTTTGCCCGCATCGCCGCCGAGATTTTCTCAGCCAACGGCATAAAGGTATACCTGTTCGAGGCGCTGCGCCCTACGCCGGAGCTGTCGTTTGCCATTCGCCATTTAGGCTGCCAGAGCGGCGTGGTGGTAACGGCCTCGCACAACCCGAAAGAGTATAACGGCTACAAAGTATACTGGAACGACGGCGCACAGGTAACCGCCCCGCACGATAAGAACATCATCGGTGAGGTAAACAAAATCACCAGCATAGATGAGGTGAAGTTCCAGCCGAACCCGGAGCTGATCGAGCTGATTGGCCAGGATTTGGATGAGGCCTATATGCAGGAGGTGCAGAAGCTGTCTGTGTCGCAGGAGGTTATTAAGCGCCAGCACGACCTCAAGATCGTGTACTCCTCTATCCACGGCACGGGCATCACGCTGGTACCGGAGGTGCTCCAGCGCTTCGGCTTTACCAACGTGCATGTGGTGCAGGAGCAGGCAGAGCCGAACGGCAACTTCCCGACAGTGGTGTACCCGAACCCGGAAGAGAAAGAGGCCATGACACTGGCGCTGAACAAGGCCAGAGAGATTGACGCGGACCTGGTGCTGGCCACCGACCCGGACTCCGACCGCGTGGGCATTGCCGTGAAAAACCAGAATGGTGAGTTTGTGCTGCTGAACGGCAACCAGACCGGTGCGCTGCTCATCAACTACCTGCTGCAGGCCTGGCAAAAAGCCGGCAAGCTAACAGGCAAAGAGTTTGTGGTGAAAACCATCGTAACCACCGACCTGATCAAGGAGATTGCCGATAGCTACAACGTGACCATGTACGAGACCCTGACCGGCTTTAAGTACATTGCCGAGGTGATCCGGGAGAAAGAAGGCAAGGAAGTATACATTGGCGGCGGCGAGGAAAGCTACGGCTACATGATCGGCGACTTTGTGCGCGACAAAGACGCAATCTCGGCCTGCGCCCTGATTGCGGAAATGGCCGCCGTGGCCAAAGATAACGGACAAAGCCTGTTCGAGATGATGGTGAGCATGTACCAGAAGTATAACTTCTACAAAGAGGAGCTGCTTTCCATCACCAAAAAAGGGCAGCGCGGCGCCGAGGAAATTCAGCAGATGATGGCCGACATGCGCAGCAACCCGCCCAAGCAGCTGGCTGGCTCTAACATAGTGGAAGTACGCGATTACAAGCTGAGCACCCGCAAACTGGTAATGACCGGCGAGGAGCACAAACTGACGCTGGAGAGTTCGAACGTGCTGCAGTACCTGACCGAAGACGGAAGCAAGATTTCCGCGCGCCCGTCCGGCACTGAGCCGAAGATAAAGTTCTACATCAGCGTGAATGAGCCGCTTGCCTCCGCTGCCGATTACGAGGCCACCGAGCAGAAGCTGAACCAGAAAATTGAGCAGATGCTGAAAGACCTGAAGCTGAAATAAGCGCTCTATCTATACTTACTGAAATGGCTAAATTGCTGACATACAAAGCAGCGGTTTAGCCATTTTTTATTTGTAGCTGATAGACTATTTATACTTGCGCATCGCTGCCTTTTTTGCTGCCGCGTGGTTGCAACTCGTGCTTATGGTTCAGGGTAGTTATACTTGCTGAAAGGGCTGCTCAGCGTACTTTTGCGGCGTACATGTACCAATCATTTTATAACAAAATCATAATCCGGCGCTTTATGAAGAGAGGCAAATAATTACGATGAGGCTAAAAAAACGTAGTTAACCTATGACTGATCTTTTCCATAGTATAAAACAGGTGATCGAAACGCGGCGTACCACCAAGCCGCCTAAAATGAACGGCCAGCGCATACCCGACGCGCAGGTGCACCAGCTGCTGCAACTCGCAGACTGGGCCCCTACCCACGGGCACACGGAGCCCTGGCGGTTTATTGTGTATGCCGATGATGCCGTTAAACAGTTCTGCCAGAACCATGCGGAGCTGTACCGGCAGCACACCCCCAAAGACAAGTTCCTGAACGATAAGTATGAGAAGCTGCTGCACATGGGCGATAAAGCCTCGCACGTGCTCGTGGCCTACATGCGCCGCGGCGATCTGCCTAAAATTCCTGAACTGGAGGAGATTGCCGCCACCTCCTGCGCCATCCAGAACCTGCTGCTCGGTGCCACTGCCTTGGGCATGGCGTCTTATTGGGGCTCGGGTGGCATGGCCTATCACCCAAGCATGAAAGAGTATTTGCAGCTACGGGAGCAGGATATGGTACTGGGCATTTTATACCTGGGCTATGCGGATAACGCGGCGCACGCAGGCAAGCGCACCGTGCCGCTGGCGCAAAAGGTAACCTGGGTGAAGTAGCCTGGGCAAGCTATACTCTCTGTTTTCTTTTCCGGCTTCCGCTAAGTATACTATAGGCAATTCACTATATTTGTTAAGCAACAAAATTCTGCGAAACACGAAAAACGAGTAACGCTTTTTAAAAAACATACCCATACCCATGAAAAATATCGACCAGTATAACTTTGCCGGCAAGAAGGCTTTGGTGCGCGTGGACTTTAACGTGCCCCTCGACAGCGACTACAGAATCACCGACGATACCCGCATCCGTGCGGCTGTGCCTACCATCCAAAAAATCCTGAACGATGGCGGAGCTGTGATCCTGATGTCGCACCTGGGCAGGCCTAAAAACGGGCCCGAGGAAAAGTTCTCGCTGCGCCACCTGGTGCCGCGCCTGGAGCAGGAGTTTAAGACTAACGTGAAGTTCGCCCCGGATTGTGTGGGGCCGGAGGCTGCTGACCTGGCACAAAGCCTGCAGCCCGGCGAGATACTGCTGCTCGAGAACCTGCGTTTCCATAAGGCAGAGGAGAAAGGCGATCCGGAGTTTGCCAAAGCGCTGGCCAGCCTGGGCGATGTATACGTGAACGATGCTTTCGGAACCGCGCACCGCGAGCACGCCTCCACCGCCGTTATCGCCCGCTATTTCCCAACCGACAAAATGATGGGCTATGTGATGCAGGCCGAGCTGGAAAACGCACGCCGCGTGCTGGAAAACGCTGAGCGTCCTTTCACAGCCATCATGGGTGGCGCTAAAATTTCGGATAAAATCCTGATCATCGAAAAGCTGCTCGACCGCGTGGACAACCTCCTGATCGGGGGCGGCATGTCTTATACGTTCGTGAAGGCCGACGGCGGCAATATCGGCTCCTCGCTGGTAGAAGAAGACAAACTGGACCTGGCCAGAGACCTCATCCGCATGGCCAAGGAAAAAGGCGTGAACATCATGATTCCGGTGGACTCCGTGATTGCCGACGAGTTCAGCAACGACGCCAACATCGATACGAAACTGAGCCACCACATCCCGAAGAATTGGATGGGCCTGGACATTGGGCCTGATGCCCGCGAACAGTATGCCGCCGTTATCGCAAACTCCAAAACCATACTTTGGAATGGCCCGATGGGCGTGTTCGAGATGTCGAACTTCTCGGTAGGCACAGAGGCCGTGGCCGATGCCGTGGTGGCCGCTACAGCCAAAGGCGCTTACTCGCTGATTGGTGGCGGAGACTCTGCCGCAGCCGTGAACAAGTTTGGCTATGCCAGCCGTGTATCCTACGTGTCAACGGGTGGCGGTGCGCTGCTGGAGTACATGGAAGGGAAAACGCTGCCTGGCGTGGCCGCTATCGAGCGCAACGATTACTAACCATTCCACTTTATACTTGCTGCCCTTCCTGAAAACCGGAGGGGCAGCACTTTTTTAGCTATGTCTGATAACAAGGTAACCTATAAAACTGCCGAAGAAGCCCTATCGGTTATAAAGTCCGGTGACCGCGTGTTTATACAAGGAAGCGCCGCCACGCCACAGTACCTGGTGCACAAATTGGCCGAGCGTGCCGATGAGCTGCGCGACGTGGAACTGGTGAGCATTACCACCTATGGCGAGTTTCCGCTTTCGGAGGAGCGCTACAAAGATTCCTTTTTCATCAACTCGCTGTTTGTGTCGGCCAACGTGCGCGATGCCGTAAACAGTGGCCGCGGCGACTATGTGCCCATCTTCCTGAGTGAGATCCCGAACCTGTTCCGCTCCGGCCATTTGCCCTTGGATGTGGCCATTGTGCACGTTTCGCCCCCGGACCGGCATGGATTCTGTTCCCTGGGCGTGTCGGTGGATATTACTCGCGAGGCCGTGCTGAATGCCAAGCACGTGATTGCGCAGGTAAACCCGCAGATGCCCCGCACCCACGGCGACGGCCTGATACACGTGAGGCGTTTTGATGTGCTGGTGGAGGTGGACGAGCCGCTGCCGGAGGTGGACTACAGCCTGCGCGTGACAGACCGCGAAAGAGCCATTGCCCGCTATGTGGCCGAGATGGTGGAAGACGGCGCCACGCTGCAAATGGGCATCGGGGCCATACCAGATGCGGTGCTCAACAGCCTCACCAACCACAAGGAACTGGGTATCCATACCGAGATGATGTCGAACGGCGTGATGGAGCTGGTGGAGAAGGGCGTGATCACGAACGAGCACAAGTACCGGCACCCGGGCCGCATCGCCACTGGCTTTATCGTGGGGCACCGCAAGTTCTACGATTTCGTGGACGACAACCCGCTTATCCTGATGCAGCGCACCGACTACGTAAACGACGTGACCATCATCCGCTCCAACCCCAAAGTTACGGCCATCAACAGCGCCATCGAAATAGACCTGACCGGGCAAGTAGTGGCTGATACGATTGGTAAATACCAGTTCTCCGGCATCGGCGGGCAGATGGACTTTATCCGCGGAGCGGCCCTGTCCAAAGGCGGTAAGCCGATTATCGCCCTTCCCTCTGTTACCAACAAAGGCATCTCCAGGATTACGCCGCTGATCAACGAAGGCGCCGCCGTTACCACCACGCGTGCGCATGTGCATTATGTGGTAACTGAGTATGGAGTCGCGTATCTGTATGGCAAAAACCTGCGGCAGCGTGCCAAGGCCCTCATCAACATCGCCCACCCCGACCACCGCGAGCGGCTGGAGCGGGAGGCCGTGGAGCGTTACGGCTACATTTAACAGTACCTACGCTAAGGTATAAACAAAAGCCCCTCGGCCGCTACTCAGCCGGGGGCTTTTGTTTTTAATTCATACTATGATTTTATACGTTAGGCTGCACTCCTTTAGCCTGCAGCATTCGGGCCGTTACCAGCAGCTGCCCCACGTGGCGCATCGTATGCTCGGCCGCATGAAACAAAAGCCCCAACACCGTGGATGGGATATTCGCTCGCCCTACGCCCCGGGTTTCTGTCAGGGTGCGTTCGTCGGTGGCTTTTAGCTGTTGCAGCGCCTTCTCCACCTGCTGGCTAAACTCCTTAACCAGGTCCGCTACCACGTATACTTTGTTGCCTTCAGGCTTGCCCTCGGCATAAAGCTGGCCCAACTGCTCCTCCGACAGTTGCTGCCCCTGCGCATAGGTAAAAAGGCGGTCCAGCACGCCTTTGAGGTGCTGCAGATGAAAACCCACCGAAGCCAAGCCAGCAGGCCGCTCCCACAGCATCTCCTCCGGAAAATTGCTCAGGTACGCCTGCACCTCTTCCCGCGCCTGCAGCAGCGCATGGGCCACGGGCTGTAAAAGTGGCGGCACGCCCTCTACCGGGCCGCTTAGCCATGCTTCTAGCTTTTTAGCTTGTGCCATATTCTAGTTCGGTTTTTTATGGATGAGACAGCTGCTTTCGGTCGCGCCGGTTCAGGTAGGCCAGCACCTGCTTTACCGAATCCAGGTCGCCTTTTGCGTTATACTTTTGGATACGTTCCATTTCCCCGGCTATCAGTCCGGCGCGGGTGTCCTCTACTTTGCCCTGCGAGTGGGTAGCATCCTGGCACCAGGGCAGCGCTTTGCCGGGCTGGCTGTAGAGGTAAAGCTGCGGGTAGTGGCGCTGCGCCGCCGTAACGGCTGCCATGAACGCCCGCGGCTGCTGAAAGGGCGCGGCTGCCACGGCAATGCGGCTGTACCCAGTGGCTTTGGCATGTTTGGCCATCGCCTCAGCCTCCAGCAACGTGTGCAGGTAATCAGTGCCGGGGTCAGGTACGCCTTCCAGCTTATCTGCGGGCACGCCGCGCTTTACCAGCTCCTGCTGCCATGCGTCGTAGCCGGGGTATCCGCTCAGCGGGCGGGTGTGCAGAAACAGTACTTTCTGTACCTTTCCCTCCTGCAGCATTTGCTCCGCCACCGCAAAGCTGGATTTCTGGTTGTCTTCTGTTTGCCCGAACAGGAACAGGGCGTCTAAAGTATGAGGCAGTGTATCGGCAAGCGATCTGATAATGAGTTCTTCTAGCATAGCCCCCTTATACGGCTGCGTGCACGGCAGGGTGCAGCAATACTTTCCGCGAAAATACGTACTTTTGACGCATGGCAGAAGAACAGAAAAAGAACCCGCTGCACGGCATCACGCTGCAGATGATGCTGGAGCACCTGGTAGATGTATACGGCTGGGAGCACCTGAGCCACAAGATCAACCTGAACTGCTTTAAGAACAACCCCAGCATAAAATCCAGCCTTACGTTTCTGCGCCGCACCCCCTGGGCCCGCAACAAAGTGGAGCATTTATACTTGTACACCCGCCGCAAGATCAGGTAAGGCCATCTAGTTTTAAATTTATTTGTAATCTTTTATACTTTGCAGGAAGAAGTATATATTGTATCTTCAATATATGAAGACAAACGATAATCTACTGACGCTAAAGTATGGGCTACTGTACTTCCTGTGCTTTTTTCTGACCCTTAGTTTTCTGGAGTTATGGGATACTTGGGAAGGATTGCTGACAGGAGAAGCGATAGATTGGCAAAGCACGCTAAGAGATTTGGACTTGCGAATGGTAACGACTGTAGCCTTACCTTTATCCATAGCGCTGGGCAGCAGAAAAGCCCGGAAAACCAAAGCCGCCATACATTGATCTCTCCCTGGAAAAGCTATGAATGCACCCACCCTTCCTGAGCCGCTGTACATTAACCTGCTAAGCCAATATAGCCAGCCACATAGAGCCAGGTGGATATACCTGACTTTAGCCATACTTGTGCCCGTATCTTACTTTACGCTTCTGCTTTTCGAGTTTAGCTGGCTTAACTTAGTGATGGGCACTGTTTTTACGGTGAACGCCTACGTTATTTACGCCTCCAGTTCAGAGAAAGACCCATTGGGTGTTTTGGGCAAGAGCTACTTACGCCTAAACGAGCAGGGACTGAAGTATAAAGCCAGGCGCCAACGGGCTGTGGAAGTGCTGTGGCAGGAGGTGCGGCTCATGCAGCTGCACTTGTTCTCGGTAGACTTTGAGTTGAAAAATGGCCAGCTTAAAAGTATAAACCTGGAGCAGCTCAGCGATGAGAACCTGCAATTGGTAAAAGTGCGGCTGCGGCAGGTACAGGCAGAGCTATAAAATTACTCCGCCTGCCGCTGCACATCAGCTCTACTTCTTTACCACTTTGCCGGAGCCTGAAATGGTAGTCGTTACTTCCGGGTCGCCTTTATAGTACACAATGCCGCTGCCCGAGATGTCGGCTGCCAGCGCGTTGGAGGCGCTTACCTCGGCCACCCCAGAGCCGGAAATAACGGCGTTAGCGTTTTCTGTCTGAAGCTCGAAAGCGGATGCCTTGCCAGAGCCCGAAATGGTAACGTTGTACAGCGGGGCCTCCCCGTGCAGCACCACCTCACCGGAGCCGGTCACGCGCGCGATCACCTTCTCAGCCGACACGTCAAAATCGATTTTGCCGGAACCGTTTACCTCCACGGCCAGCTCTTCTGCCGCAATATCGCTTTGGCTCGTAATCCTGCCCGAGCCGTTCAGGTACAGCGACTGCACCTGCGGCATGGTAATGTATACTTCCACAGCCTCGCTCCTTCTCACGCACTCGCGGTTCTCAATCTCCCAGGTGTCTCCGTCTATACTTGTGTTGAGTTGGTTCAGGATGTTTGGCTCGCCCTTTACCTCCACTGCCTGCGTCTGCCCTTGCGTAATGTATACTTTAAAGTCGCCGTTGGCCTCAATCCTGCTGAAAGGCTCCAGGTTGAGCGTGCGCGTTTCCACGACTCCCTCGCCTTTAATGCAGTTGGTATCATCACAGGCGCCTAAGAAAGACAGTGCCAGCAACCCCGCCAGAACCTTTCCGCCCATCTTCATTTCTCTTCTGGTAACCATATACATAGTTTTATTTTGTGGTTATACTTATCACAAGATGCCTGAAAATGCAAATAGGTTGCATGAGGTGTCAACGAAAAGTTTGCTGGAAACCTTTAAATCCTGCCAAAGTAGCTGTAGCGCCAGCGAATGGATACAAATGGGCTGTGAAGGGAAAGACTACTGTACTAGCTCCAGCTTTCCGCTCTCCTGATAGCGCAATCTGCCAACATCCACTAGCTCCCGCAAAAGCTCCGTCACCGCCTCGGTATGCTTTGGCTCAAACTGCTGCACCAGCTCCTTGGGCAAGTAGGGTTTTTCCTGCAGCAGCGCCAGCACTTTGCTGCGCAGCCGGTTATCCTCCTCCCCTACCCGCTGTTTTTTGCGCTCGGCCAGGCAGTAATCGCAGATGCGGCACGGGGTGTCGGAGAGCTCCCCGAAATACGCCAGCAGCAGTTGGGTACGGCAGCGGTTTTGCGTTTCTACGTAGCGGCCCATCTCCTTTGCCTGGTGCAGTGCCCGCTCGCGCAGCGCGTTTAGTTTTTTGGTGTTGAGCAAAAGCCGGCTTGCCTCCTCGCGTGGGGCGGTAAAAACCAGTTGCGGCGCGTCGTGCTGTGGCTCGTAATTGATCACCTGCAGCTTGTGCAGGTACTCCAGTTTCCGGCGCAGCTCCTGCTCGGGCACCTTCAGCAGCTCGGCCATTTTCTTCTCCCGCACCTTCACAAAGTTCACGAAGGCCTCTCCGCCATACATCCTAAGTATAAGTTGTATCAGCTTGTCGTGCTCCGGGCTTTTGAGTTGGAAATTATACAGCTCCGTGTTCTCCAGCGCCAGCATCAGCCGCGACGGCATGTAATAGCTCTCGTTCAGCTGCAGGTATCCCTCCTGCTCCAGCCGTTTCACGGCATGGTGCGTTTCCAGTGGGTTTAGCTTATACTGCCGCGCAAAATCGGCCACATCAAAATCGAAGCTGCTGAACTGCCCGCTGCCTACCGCCAATTGGTAATAGTTGGCCAGGCATTGGTATACCCTCCGGATAAACTCCACCGGCGGGTGCGCCTCCTCCACTTTTTTCAGGAGGTCTGCCACGTCGTTCGGGCCTAGCAGTATGGTGGCGTAGGCATACTTTTCATCCCGTCCGGCACGGCCTGCTTCCTGGTAGTATGCTTCCAGGCTCTCGGGCAAATCCAGGTGCACCACCAGCCGCACATCCGGCTTATCGATGCCCATGCCAAAGGCGTTGGTAGCTACCATTACCCGCACCTTATCCTCTACCCAACGCTGCTGCACGGCGCTGCGGTCCTCAAACTTTAGCCCGGCGTGGTAAGCGGCAGCAGAAACCCGGCGACTCTGCAGGAACTTGGCCATTTCCACGGTTTGGCGGCGGCTGCGCACATACACAATGCTCTGCCCGGGCATGCGCTGCAGTATTTCCAAAAGGCGGTTGGCTTTATCCTCGGTGGGCAGGCAGGAGTAGGAAAGGTTGCTGCGGGCAAAGCTCTTTTGAAAAACGTTGGGCTTTGGAAACTTCAGCTTCTCCTGTATATCCTGCTTCACCTGCTCGGTGGCGGTGGCTGTTAGAGCGATGACCGGCACCTGGGGCAGCACCTCGCGCAACTCGGCCAGTTGCAGGTAAGACGGCCGGAAGTCGTAACCCCACTGCGAGATACAGTGCGCCTCGTCCACGGCAATCAGGCCTACTTTCATGCGCTTTACCCGCTCCTGAAACAGGTCGGTGAGCAGGCGCTCCGGCGACAGGTATAAAAACTTGGTCCCGCCATACACGCAGTTGTCCAGGGCCACGTCTATCTCGCGGCGGCTCATGCCCGAATACACGGCCACGGCTGGTATGCCTCGGCTCTTCAGGTTCTCCACCTGGTCCTTCATCAGGGCGATCAGCGGCGTGATAACCAGGCAGACACCCTCCAGCGCCAGGGCCGGCACCTGAAAGCAAACTGACTTTCCGCCACCGGTAGGCAAGAGGGCCAGTGTGTCCTGCCCCGCCAGCACCGAGCGCACAATCTCTTCCTGCAACGGCCTAAAGCTGTTGTAGCCCCAGTAAGTATGAAGTATGTGGTGGATGTCCTGCAAGGTATGGCTGGTTTTGATACTGCGAAGATAAGGCTTCGGAGAGAGAAGTCAGCGGCCAGGCTTAGATTTATACTTGCAGGATGAAGTATGACAGGTGCAGCTTAGCTTTAAAACGTGCAGGCATCATTCCTACAGTTTACTTACTGTTTAAAACCCACCCCTAGCCCCTCCGAGGAGGGGAATTTTGCAAAAGAGTAGGTAATTCCCCTCCTTGGAGGGGCAGGGGTGGGTTATTCGCAACTTGAGTTACTTGACTATCAGAAGTATAAAAACAAAACCGCCCCACCTCAGGTGAGGCAGGGCGGTTGCAGCTATTGGTGTGGTGTAGGTTAAGCAGCGGCCGACTGTCCGTCTTCGCGCTCCTCAATCACTTTTTTCAGTTTCTCGATGGCCTGTGCCGCACGCTCCTCATCGAAACGGTTGATGTTGAGCAGCATTTTGGTCTTCTCCTGCCGCGTAATGGTCGGGTTGTTCAGCAGGCTGATGATCTCCTCCTTCTGCTTCGCCGACGCGTAACGCACGCTGGCACTTTGCTCCTCAGGCTTATTCACCTCTGCAGCAGCCGTAGCCGTAGACGACTTCATGGTAGCCTTTTTCTCGGTTGGTACAGCTGGCTTGGCTGCAGCCTCATTTCCGCCGTAATCCATCTCCTCAGAAGGGGTAGGCTCATATCCGGCAGCACGAATTACCCAGGCAAGTATGTTGCGGTAGGCCTTACCGATAGCCCGCGTTTGCGCCATAGACGCAATGGCAAACTCCTGATAGTATTTTTTACCCTGCTCTTTGTTGGAGCAGATGGCAAAGCCAGCCCCCACGACCTGCTGACTGCGCAGATCCAGAAGGTTTACTTTTGCCTGGTACTTTATCTCATCGTCGGTGCTGATGTTCACGACATGCTCCACCACCGGCAGAATACCCAACCTGGAACCGGCATATTGCCAGCCCTCCACGTTCACGTACTCTTTGCCCTGGATGTTCTGGTAAAGGCGGTTCTCTTTTATAAACTTGGCCAGGTCTGTGGCCAGGTGCAGCGTTTCGTCAGACTTGGCTATATCATAGCTCTCGACTTTCGGCTTCTTCTGCACTTTCGCTTCCTTATTCACTTGATTCATACTCATTTAGCTTTCATAGTTGTGTTACATATACCTAACAGAGCAGCAGGGCAAATAGTGCAAAAAAGCAGAAAAAATTTGCATTTTATCCTATTGATAATCAGGTATTTACAAATTATTTTCAGCTAAAAATCAGCACTTTTACAAAGCTGCTCCCGAAGCTAAAAGTTGAGAAAAGGGTAAAGTATACATACGGCATTTCCGGGCGTAGGGATGTTAGGAGGTAGAGAGGTAAGGTGGCGGGGCCATAAAGTATGAGTATAAACAGGAATGCCCCTGAACCAGAAAGCAAAAAGGACAAGCCGCAGCCTGTCCCAAGTATGATTTACTCTTTTACCTCTCTACCTTTTACCTTTGCACCTTCCTTCAGTTTTCATCCAGCTTCATCTCCTCCACTATCTGCCCGTCTTTCATCACTAGGGTGCGGTCGGCCATGGTGGCCAGTTGTTCGTTGTGGGTCACGATCACGAAGGTTTGGTTGAACTCCTGGCGGAGGCGGAAAAAGATATCGTGCAGCTCCTGCGCATTTTTGGAGTCGAGGTTGCCGCTTGGCTCATCGGCGAAGATGACTTTAGGGGAATTGATGAGTGCCCGGGCCACGGCGGTGCGCTGCTGCTCTCCTCCCGACATTTCGGAGGGCTTGTGCTCCAGGCGGTGCGACAGGTGCAGCATCTCCAGTAGCTCTTTGGCGCGCTTGCGCACCTCTTCCTCCGGTCTCCCGGCCAAAAAACCCGGCAGGCACACGTTCTCCAGCGCAGTAAACTCAGGCAGCAGGTTGTGGAACTGGAAAATAAAGCCGATGTGCTTGTTTCGGAAGCGGGCCATCTCGGCAGCATTCATCCGGGCAATGTTATTTCCCTCAAACAGCACATCGCCCGTGTCAGCGGTATCCAGCGTGCCCAGTATGTGCAGCAGCGTGCTTTTGCCGGCACCCGAAGCCCCAACAATAGAAACTACCTCGCCGGTAGCAATAGATAAATCGATGCCTTTGAGCACCTCCAGCGCACCGTATTTTTTGTGGATGTTTTTAACCTGCAGCACTTCCTGATAAGTATAAGTTGGCTTTTAAAACAGATGACGATTAGCCAAAGCTACAAAAAAATTGCCGTTGTAGGTAGCTTATACTTTGCATGGCTGTATATACTTACCCCGTCAATCACTTTATACTTTTGCGCCCGATGTTAGGGTGAGCTCTTCTTCTGAGGCATTTAGCGGTTTAGCTTCCAGCACATCTTTTACATAAAGCTCATTTACCCAAACGATTAGGACCGCAAGTATGGGCGCCGCCAGCAACAGGCCCAGCCCGCCTTGCAGAATGCCCAGCAGCACCTGGAAGAAAAGCAACAGCGCCGGCGGCAGGTCCACCGTCTTCTGGAAGATCAGCGGGGTCAGCACATAACTCTCCACCATCTGTATGCCGCCGTATACCAACACAGCGTACAGGGCCATCTGCGGACTAACCGTTAGCCCCACCAGCACGGCAGGCACGCCCGCCACCCAAGGGCCAATATTCGGAATGAAAGCCAGAAAGAAAGCGATCAGCGCCAGGGCAAAGGCCATGGGCAGCCCGATGGAAGTATAGCCTATAGCAGCGCTCACACCCACAATGGCCATTGCAGACAGCATACCCACGAGCCATAGCTTTAGGGTGGTATAGCTCTTGCCCAACACCTGCATCATACGGCTGCGGTTGCGCACCGGAAACAGCTTTACAAACCCTGAAGTATAAAGCGAGGGGCTGGAGGCCAGAAAAAGCGCCGTGATGATAACAATGAAAAAATCTGCCAAAAAGCTTAAGGTGCTGGAGAAAACCCCGGACACCTTGGAAAGCAGCGCATCCTGGTTGGGCATGGCCTTGCTCATATCGTCGGGCACCTTCTCCACCAGTTTCTGCCCCCAGCCATACTGCGTAAGCCAATCCTGTACCTGCGTTACGGCCTTAGGAATAGTTTGCCGCATTTCCTGCACCTGCTCGCTTACCGTAGGCGCCACCAGCCAAAAGGCAGCTACAATCGACCCGAAGAACAGCAGCACGGCCAGCAGCAGGCTCAGTCCCCTCTTCAGGTGTAACTTGTCGGTTAGCCAGTCGGTGATGCCGCAGAAGAGCACTGCCAGAAGTATGGCGGCAAAGGCCAGCAGAAAGAAATAAGCGTGTTTGCCGAGGAGGTAAACGCCAGTTACTATAAGTAAAACAATAAAAGTAGCGATAGCTACCCGTTTGGCATATAAGTATACATTTAGCATAGATCAGTGTTGCGTCAGAACCAAAGCACCTGTAAGGTTATACTTGGGTACTGATTTGGCGCGGTATGCGTTGCATACCCTTGTCCGGGCAACGCGCAAATGTCTTTAATCACAACCACTGTTTACAAAGCACTACCGGTTTAAACCGCTCTTTTAACGTAAGTATACATTCCTGTTAACAGGTTTTGCTGAGGATGGTATAGAGGACAGGCTATCCATTTCTCCTTTATACCTCCTACCACGCAACCGCAGCAATTCATCACACAAATTGCACCAAACCTCTTACATCTCCGCCAATAACAATATAGAAGGACCTACGCGACCTCATGCCATGAGGTGAAACAAGACAATAATTGCTTTTATAGCCGGTAGGTAAACGGATAGAAGCGGATAGAGACGGATAAGAAATTGCATTGAAATAAACTTTGGCAGGAAGATCAGGAGCTCAGATAGGAGAAGAAAATGCTTCTAGTAAGCTCGTCCATTGCTTACCGTTACCTTGTTTTGTTGGCCGGTCCTAAAAAGTGGTAAGAATGAGTCTATCTAACAGATTATTTTTTATATTGTATAGGTATAATATTTAGATCGGAAGCTTTTAAAAAAGCTCCAATAGCACCACTTTTAGTTCGGAGCGCATACCCCCCCCTCCGTACATAGTGCCAATAAGCGTATGTTTACGCATAGCCGCT
>NZ_VFRQ01000023.1 GCF_006385705.1 Pontibacter mangrovi
CCGGGGTCGGACAGACACATTTGTGTTTTTAAAACACAGGAAATAATTCTTACAATGGAGAGTTTGATCCTGGCTCAGGATGAACGCTAGCGGCAGGCCTAATACATGCAAGTCGAACGAATCTGATCTCTTCGGAGGTCAGGTTAGTGGCGCACGGGTGCGTAACGCGTATGCAACCTACCTTCCACTGGGGGATAGCCCGTCGAAAGACGGATTAATACCGCATACCATAGTTTGAGGGCATCCGAAGACTATGAAAGCTTTGGCGGTGGAAGATGGGCATGCGTGCCATTAGCTAGATGGCGGGGTAACGGCCCACCATGGCGACGATGGCTAGGGGTTCTGAGAGGATGGTCCCCCACACTGGTACTGAGACACGGACCAGACTCCTACGGGAGGCAGCAGTAGGGAATATTGGGCAATGGGCGAGAGCCTGACCCAGCCATGCCGCGTGCAGGAAGAAGGCCTTCTGGGTTGTAAACTGCTTTTATCTGGGAAGAAAACGCCCCTGCGGGGGTAACTGACGGTACCAGATGAATAAGCACCGGCTAACTCCGTGCCAGCAGCCGCGGTAATACGGAGGGTGCAAGCGTTGTCCGGATTTATTGGGTTTAAAGGGTGCGTAGGCGGCCCGTTAAGTCAGCGGTGAAATCCCACGGCTCAACCGTGGAACTGCCGTTGATACTGGCGGGCTTGAGTTCGGTCGAGGCGGGCGGAACTGGCGGTGTAGCGGTGAAATGCTTAGATACCGCCAAGAACCCCGATTGCGTAGGCAGCTCGCTGGGCCGAAACTGACGCTGAGGCACGAAAGCGTGGGGAGCGAACAGGATTAGATACCCTGGTAGTCCACGCCGTAAACGATGATGACTCGATGTCGGCGATATACGGTCGGCGTCCAAGCGAAAGCGTTAAGTCATCCACCTGGGGAGTACGCCCGCAAGGGTGAAACTCAAAGGAATTGACGGGGGCCCGCACAAGCGGTGGAGCATGTGGTTTAATTCGATGATACGCGAGGAACCTTACCTAGGCTAGAATGCGCGTGACCGGTTCAGAGATGAACCTTCCCTTCGGGGCACAAAGCAAGGTGCTGCATGGCTGTCGTCAGCTCGTGCCGTGAGGTGTTGGGTTAAGTCCCGCAACGAGCGCAACCCCTACCTTTAGTTGCCAGCGCGTCATGGCGGGGACTCTAAAGGGACTGCCTTCGCAAGAAGCGAGGAAGGCGGGGACGACGTCAAGTCATCATGGCCCTTACGCCTAGGGCTACACACGTGCTACAATGGCCGGTACAGAGGGTCGCCACCCAGCGATGGGGCGCCAATCTCAAAAAGCCGGTCTCAGTTCGGATCGGAGTCTGCAACTCGACTCCGTGAAGCCGGAATCGCTAGTAATCGCGCATCAGCAACGGCGCGGTGAATACGTTCCCGGGCCTTGTACACACCGCCCGTCAAGCCATGGAAGTCAGGGAGACCTGAAGCCGGTGACCGTCATAGGAGCCGTCTAGGGTAAAACTGGTAACTGGGGCTAAGTCGTAACAAGGTAGCCGTACCGGAAGGTGCGGCTGGATCACCTCCTTTCTAGGGAAGACCCCGGGCTTTCCTGAAATAGACGCAGGTCCTGCAAGGATACCTTAAACAACTGTTTCAATTAATCATTCTCAAAACCTGTAAGGCAAGGACAAAAGGTTTTTGCTTCACGCTTAAGGGGAAGTTAACGGCAAAGAGGGAAGAGTGCACGCACTCCTAACCCGGCGCCCGTAACTCGTACCTTAAGGAACGTTCTTTGACATGTTGGGAGAGAGATAAAGAAAAGAAGACTAGGCTCTGGCAACAGAGCCCTAGTGCGAGAGAGGCGGGCCGGCCCACGCTTGTGGGGCCGGCCGAAGACGCTAAAGAAGGGCGCACGGGGGATGCCTAGGCTCTCAGAGGCGATGAAGGACGCGACAAGCTGCGATAAGCCGCGGGGAGGGGCACATACCCACTGATCCGCGGGTGTCCGAATGGGGCAACCCACTAGCATGAAGTGCTAGTACCCTACGGGGGGCAAACCCGGGGAACTGAAACATCTAAGTACCCGGAGGAAGAGAAAACAACAGTGATTCCGCAAGTAGTGGCGAGCGAACGCGGATTAGCCCAAACCACAGCTGTCACGGCAGCTGCGGGGTTGTAGGACCACGCCGTGGGACCAAGTATTGAAGCATAACAGGCTGGGAAGCCTGACCATAGGGGGTGAGAGTCCCGTGTGCGTAAGCTGCTTGGCCCTAGTGGTATCCTGAGTAGGGCGGGACCGGAGAAATCCCGCCTGAATCCAGCGGCACCATCCGCTAAGGCTAAATACTCCTGAGAGACCGATAGTGAACCAGTACCGTGAGGGAAAGGTGAAAAGCACCGTGAATAACGGGGTGAAACAGATCCTGAAACCGTGCGCCTACAAGCGGTCGGAGCCACCTAGTGTGGTGACGGCGTGCCTTTTGCATAATGAGCCTACGAGTTGCTCCTCCCTGGCAAGGTTAAGTGCTTGAAAGCACGGAGCCGCAGCGAAAGCGAGTCTGAACAGGGCGCGCAGTCAGGGGGGGCAGACGCGAAACTTTGTGATCTACCCATGGGCAGGATGAAGGCTGGGTAAAACCAGTTGGAGGTCCGAACCAGTTTGCGTTGAAAAGCATTTGGATGACCTGTGGGTAGGGGTGAAAGGCCAATCAAACTGAGAAATAGCTCGTACTCCCCGAAATGCCTTTAGGGGCAGCGTCGCGGTGGAGTCTTGTGGAGGTAGAGCTACCGATAGGACTAGGGGGAGTCACATCCTACCGAATCCTGACGAACTCCGAATGCCACTAGACATACGCGGCAGTGAGGCTTGGGGTGCTAAGGTCCCAGGCCGAGAGGGAAAGAACCCAGACCGCCAGCTAAGGTCCCTAAATTTAGACTAAGTTGAACAAAGGGGGTCCACTTGCCCAGACAGCCAGGAGGTTGGCTTGGAAGCAGCCATTCCTTTAAAGAGTGCGTAACAGCTCACTGGTCGAGCGAGAGGGCATCGATAATAATCGGGCATCAAGTCTAATACCGAAGCTGCGGATTGCAGTTTACTGCACTGGTAGGGGAGCATTCCCTGGGCGGTGAAGGTCAGCCGGCGAGGCTGACTGGAGCGCAGGGAAAAGCAAATGTAGGCATAAGTAACGATAATGCGGGCGAGAAACCCGCACACCGAAAGACCAAGGTTTCCTGATCAACGCTAATCGGATCAGGGTTAGTCGGGTCCTAAGGCCGAGGCGAAAGCGCAGGTCGATGGACAGCTGGTTAATATTCCAGCACCGGCCATGCATAGCGATGCGGTGACGGAGAAGTGAAAGGACCGCGCACTGACGGAATAGTGCGCTTAACACCGTAGGTATATCTTTGGTAGTGAAGTACGCCATCGATGCTGAAAGTGGAAAGTACGCCAACCCTTCGGGGGCGGCGAGCGTCCCTAACCAGGCTCCCGAGAAAACCCGCTAAGTGTTTGACTGCATGGCCGCCCGTACCGCAAACCGACACAGGTGGTCGAGGAGAGAATCCTAAGGTGCTCGAGTGAATCACGGCCAAGGAACTCGGCAAAATGACCCTGTAACTTCGGGAGAAGGGGTGCTTCCTCCAGCGATGGAGAAGCCGCAGTGAAAAGGCCCAGGCGACTGTTTAACAAAAACACATGGCTTTGCGAAATCGAGAGATGAAGTATAAGGCCTGACACCTGCCCGGTGCCGGAAGGTTAAGAGGGGATGTTAGGGGCAACCCAAAGCATTGAATCGAAGCCCCGGTAAACGGCGGCCGTAACTATAACGGTCCTAAGGTAGCGAAATTCCTTGTCGGGTAAGTTCCGACCTGCACGAATGGTGTAACGATCTGGGCGCTGTCTCAGCCGTGAGCTCGGTGAAATTGTAGTCTCGGTGAAGATGCCGAGTACCCGCAACGGGACGGAAAGACCCCATGAACCTTTACTATAGCTTAGCATTGACGCTGGGTAACTCATGTGTAGGATAGGTGGGAGGCTGCGAGGCGGTGTCGCCAGGCATCGCGGAGCCGTCCTTGAAATACCACCCTTGAGTTGCTTGGCGCCTAACCTCCTACGAGGGGGGACAGTGCTTGGTGGGTAGTTTGACTGGGGTGGTCGCCTCCAAAACAGTAACGGAGGCTTTCAAAGGTTCCCTCAGCACGCTTGGTAACCGTGCGCAGAGCGCAATAGCACAAGGGAGCTTGACTGTGAGGCCCACAAGCCGAGCAGGGCCGAAAGGCGGATATAGTGATCCGGTGGTTCCGCATGGAAGGGCCATCGCTCAAAGGATAAAAGGTACTCTGGGGATAACAGGCTGATCTCCCCCAAGAGCTCATATCGACGGGGAGGTTTGGCACCTCGATGTCGGCTCGTCACGTCCTGGGGCTGGAGAAGGTCCCAAGGGTTCGGCTGTTCGCCGATTAAAGTGGCACGCGAGCTGGGTTCAGAACGTCGTGAGACAGTTCGGTCCCTATCTGTTGTGGGCGTTGGAGATTTGAGGGGTCCTGACCTTAGTACGAGAGGACCGGGTTGGACGAGCCTCTGGTGGACCTGTTGTGCCGCCTGGTGCAGCGCAGGGTAGCTACGCTCGGACGGGATAAGCGCTGAAAGCATCTAAGTGCGAAACCCGCCCCAAGATGAGATCTCCCTTGAAGGGCCGTCGAAGACGACGACGTCGATAGGCCGCAGGTGTAAAGCTGGAGACAGCAAAGCCGAGCGGTACTAATTGCCCGGGGGCGTCCGGCCGAGAACCGGCCCGCCGCTCTCACCTCTTCCCTTTGTCTCTTTCCCTCCTACATGTCCTAAAAAAGCATTGCACATAGCAAAACAGCATCGACTGCGACACAGACCGCAGCAAGGCAATGGTGGCTATGGCCCCGGTGAGCACCTCTTCCCATTCCGAACAGAGCAGTTAAGCCCGGGCGCGCCGATGGTACTGGGGTCACACCCGGGAGAGTAGGTGGCCGCCAACCCCAACAAGAAGGGCCCCT
>NZ_VFRQ01000024.1 GCF_006385705.1 Pontibacter mangrovi
GTCGAGTAGCGCAAGGGAACCTCCCCCTTACGCCCTCACAGAACCGTGCGTAAGACTCTCGCCTTACACGGCTCCTATTATCCAACCTTCACGGCCTTACTCCCAGCTGCCAGTGCGCAAACAGGTTCGGAATGGCCTTAGCCATCCTCCCCAGCCACTTACTCGCCCTGACTTTACGGCCCTGCAGTTTCTTATATTTCTGCCTGGCCCAACTCTTGAGAACAAGGTTCAAATATCCCAGTGCCTCCTGTAGTTCCGATTTGTAGAAGTGTCCGTAGTAATTTATCCACCCTTTGACGACAGGGTTTGTTTCCTCTGCCAGCCTTGTCAGGCTGCTGCCACTTCTACTTGTCAGCTTCCACCCCCTTATCTTTTGCCGGATGGCCTTTTTGGCCTTGTCGCCCACTGCCGGTAAGAAACCCGTAAAGAACTTACCCTTCCTGTTCCTAGACTTCCTGCTTCTGAATGTGTAACCAAGAAAATCGAAAGACATGTTCGGGTAAGTTTTGCGTCGGTCCTCGTCTCTGCAGTAAACAATTTTGGTCTTTTCGGGATGCATTTCCAGTCCGCACGCCTTTAGCCTTTCTGCCAACGCTTCTTTTAGCTCTGTCGCCTGCTGCTCTGTACTGCAATGTATCACACAGTCGTCTGCGTACCGCTCGAACGGGCAGGACGGATAGTTTATCCGCAGCCACTCGTCCATGCAGTAGTGCAGGAAGAGGTTGGCCAGCAGCGGACTAACGACTGCTCCCTGCGGAGTGCCCTTTGTCCTTTCTGTAGTTATCCCATCCCTTTGCTGCACAGGGGCTGTGAGCCACCGCTCGATGTAGAGCAGTACCCATTTGCAGGCTGTGTGCCTACGCACTGCCTTTAGGAGCAACTCGTGCGGAATGCTGTCGAAAAAGCCTTTGATGTCCAGGTCCAGGACCCAGTCCTGCCGCCAGCACCGCTGCCTGGCTTTGCCCACCGCATCCAGTGCGCTTTTGCCCGGCCTGTACCCATAGGAGTCATTATGGAATACCGACTCCAGCACGGGAGCCAGTGTCATGGTGACTACCATCTGGGCGATGCGGTCTGTGACAGTTGGGATACCCAAAGGGCGTGTGCCTCCTCCGCTCTTTGGTATTTCTACCAACAGTACGGGTGAGGGCATGTAGCTACCCGAGCTCATCCGGTTCCATAACCGGTAAAGGTGGTTTCTGCTGTCTTGCTCGAACTCCTCGAGGCCTAGCCCATCCACGCCTGCGCTACCTCCGTTTTGTTTTACCCGCAGGTAGGCTTGGTGCACCAGGTGCTTTGAGATTGTAAATGGTTTTGTCTTAATCATGTCAGTACCTCCTGCAGACTTACCTGCAGTTTTCTTCGTGATAAAAACTGGATAATACACCCCCTTCGCTCCATCCCCATTACAGGGACTTCCTCACTACTACGGGATGTTCCGCCCGCGTGCCCTGCCTCGGTACTCTCGCTCTTGTGGGTCTGCCACTTGAGCTTCTCCCTTGTCATCAGGACGACACGTTCTCACGTTCCGTGCAAATGCCTATGTTAAGGTCACGCTGCCTTAATGCCGGATGCCGCATGAGCAGTAGCCAGGTTGCCCTCATGCTTGTCCCGGGATAGTGGTGACTCCCGGTTTTGACATCACTTATTCGCTAACGACACTTCCTCAGCAGTTCACTTGCGTTCGTCTCCTTAACACCTACCTGCTACCTTTCTGGTAACTTTTCCTTGTCGCTCACGACCATGCCTTTTAAGCAAAGCCGCACAAGGCGGTTTGGAGCCTGCACCTGAATACCGGCTCCGAGGGGCCTGCCCTCATCATTTGCACAGCACCAAAGAAGCACTCGTGTTCTTTGTTCGTGACACACCACCAC
>NZ_VFRQ01000025.1 GCF_006385705.1 Pontibacter mangrovi
GTGTGCGCCCAGTATGGGCACTTGATACTAAAGGTATCAAATTATTCCAGAGGGTGAAAGTCCCTTACAGGCGAGTTGGTGAAGCCTGTTAGCAAGCCGCAAGCTGGTTCGTCGTGAGGCGTGCAGTGAAGAAAGCGAGACTGCAAAATCCGGTACTGACGAACAGAAACTGCATAAGAGGCAGGGAGCCGTGGGTAAGCAAGCACACCTTTGCAATGCCCCTGGCCAACTAACGGCTCTGTGTAGATGCAGCAGGAATCGGAGGAAGGAATGTGCTCTTACCTGGGGAGGTCTCCCGGTGCCGTGAACACAGGGAGAAGTCAGCAGAGGTCATAGTAGGTAGTGGAAACGAGCCGGGAAGCCCCCGGAGGCCTCACAAGCTACTCAAGGACCAAACGTTAAGTTTTCCCAAATTAGGCAGGGAGGCCCGGCCAGCCCTGCCTTAAGCGGGAGAAGAGATTACAAGTAAGGTAGTAAAGATGATAGAGAAGGTACTCCACCGGGGCAACATGCTCAAGGCATACAGGCACGTGCTGGCCAACAAAGGTTCGGCCGGCGTGGACGGTATGCGGGTGGATCAGCTGGCCCAGCACCTGAAAGAAAACAGGGACGCCATCGCCACCGCCATCTGCAACGGCAGGTACCTGCCTTCTCCCATCCTGGGGGTAGAGATACCCAAGAGTAACGGCAAGAAACGCCTGCTGGGCATTCCCACCGTCACCGACCGGGTGCTGCAACAGGCCGTGAACCAGGTGCTAAGCCCGCTCTTTGAGCTGGAGTTCACCGGGCACAGCTACGGCTTCCGCCCCAACCGCAACGCCCTCCAGGCCGTGCAACAGGCGCACCGATACATCCACGAGGGCTATCAGCATATCGTGGACATCGACCTGCAGAACTTCTTTGACGAGGTGGACCACTGCCTGCTGCTGCAACTGCTTTACCGGAAGGTAAAATGCCCCCTTACCCTGCGCCTTGTCCGAAAATGGCTCAGGGCTCCCATCCTTATGAAGGGGAGACTGGTCAAGCGCCGGAAAGGTGTGCCACAGGGTAGCCCGCTCTCACCGCTGCTTTCTAATGTTCTGCTCCATGAGCTGGACAAGGAGCTGGAGCGGCAGGGGCTGCGCTACGTGCGCTATGCCGACGACTTCAGCGTCTACACCAAAAGTGAAGAGACAGCCCGAAAGGTAGGCAACGCTGTGTTCCTGTTCCTCAGGAACAGGTTAAGGCTACCCATCAACAGGGAGAAGTCAGGCATCAGACGACCTGTGAACTTTCAAATACTGGGTCACGGCTTCGTGCCCACCTACAGGAAAGGCGATAAGGGCAAATACCAGCTGGTAGTGGCAAGGAAGGGATGGAACAGGTTGAAGCAGAAGCTCAAAGCTATCACCCGCAAAACCACTCCCTGCTCTTTTGAGCAGCGTATCCGGGAACTGAAAGAGGCGCAGCGAGGCTGGGTCCACTACTTCCGTATGGCAAGTATACAGGGCAAGCTCAAAGACATCGACAGCTGGATACGCAACAGACTCCGGCACTGCATCTGGCATGACTGGAAACGTCCGGAACGGAAAAGGAAAAACCTGATCCGACTGGGCGTTCCAAAGTGGCAGGCGTACGCCTGGAGCAGGACCAGGAAAGGAGGCTGGGCCGTGGCTCAAAGTCCCATCCTGATCACGACGGTAACGGTGAAACGACTAGTACGAAGGGGATACGAAACAATGCTCGACTACTACAAGAAAGTAGCTCCACAACTTAACGAACCGCTGTATGCGAGACCCGCTTGTACAGTGGTG
>NZ_VFRQ01000026.1 GCF_006385705.1 Pontibacter mangrovi
CGTGAAGGTTGGATAATAGGAGCCGTGTAAGGCGAGAGTCTTACGCACGGTTCTGTGAGGGCGTAAGGGGGAGGTTCCCTTGCGCTACTCGACTGTGAGGCGCTCCCCGTCAGCTAACGCTGGCGGGGCCGTCTACACGATTATAGCTTGTTTTTCTTCATTCTTTGGTCAATAACACTTCTGTCATAGTCAAGTAACCATGTGTTGAACTCGGTGTAAAGCGGTCTTAACGTTTCTATGTCTTTTGCCGCTATATCCAACCCACGGTCATCATACATGTTGAACAGAAGCTTTTTGTCTATATTTATAAAGAATATTTGACTATCGATTCTTGGTTCTCTTGAGAAGTCTGTGTTTGCAATAGCCTTTAGAATATTCTCATAATTAATACTGTTTATGGCAACTTTTGATATAGCCCGGTTCCACATATCATCAGGTTCATATAGTTGCCTTACAGTTGAGTAGTCAACTTCACTCTTCTTGAGTGCTGCAATTTGCTTAAAGGCATAGTTTGAAGACCTGATTTTACTTCTCTTTATTTTGTATTGGTTGAGAACTATAAAAACTTTGTCAGTTTCACTAAATGAAGCCCTAAATAAAGCTGTGGAACGCTTATTGACTTCTTTAAAGTACTCTTCTGTATTTGTATCCCCGACTTGCAGGTCAAAGCGCAAACTATTCTCCCAGTTGTAAAACAGAGGCATTTTTATTTTAAGCCCATTGAAGTTCTCTTCTAAGAACTGTTTATATTCTTGTTTTATGGTCACTTCTATAATATACAAATGGGCTATAACGTGTTCGTGCATAGTATGGGAAAGGCATTGCCGCAGCCTAAACTATGAACTTTTTTGGCTGAAGAGGTTTTTCATTTTAGCCTTACCGATTAAATGATCCGAAGACTAAGTATACTAACAGTATACATATATATGTAGCTGCAATAAACTGTTTGGATGATTTTCCTCTATTATGCAGGATTGAAAAGTTAATTAGTAAATGTGCAATAACAAATCCAAGGTACAACCGCCAAGTCGCACCAGCATAACTGTTGTTCGCCCCATAACCTAAAAGAAATGCCGTCAAGAAGAAAGCAATGACTATGATAATTAAGACTATGAAATTAAATACTATTATTTTAGTCACTGCCGTTCAGTCTATTTGAATAAATATTACCTCTTTTTCTTTTTTGTCTTTGCCATTACAGCGAACGGCTCGTATAAACAACGGCAAGGCCGTCGGCCGATGATGGTGTTTATACTTTGTTGGCGGTGCGTTTTTATTTATAGGCTTATACTTAACTTACTTGTTTCGATGGGAAAAGAGCTATACCTGTAATCGGTAGTCCAATTATATTAATCAGGTAACCAAAGAATAAAAAGACTCCAGCTCCTGTTACACATTTCGGGTCATCAGGTCCGAAGTTGTACATGAGTCCTGTCGCTGAAAGATAAGTCGCAAGTATTGGCACTACAAAACCTAAAAAGGAACAGCATAGAATAGCCAAGCCAAACTTTACCCGTCCTATTTTATTTCTTTTCCTTCCAATCACAAGCAAAATAATTATTGGAAGTATGATTAAGAGTAGCGGCAATATTATTCCGAGAAAAAGCCCCATTATCTCTAATTTATATTCTTTTCAATCTTTTGCGCATTTTATACTTTAAATGTACGCCAACGATTAGTCTAGATGGTGTTTCGTTGGAGGATCGCTGTGCTCTGCAAGTTCCTCCAATGGCATCTAGACAGTGTTGGTCGAGGTTG
>NZ_VFRQ01000027.1 GCF_006385705.1 Pontibacter mangrovi
CTAACTTCTATATAACTTCTCTTAAGCAGCTTCTTTTTTAAGTTTAGAGAGCTTTCGCTCCAGGTAAACAATCTTTGCCTGCTTGTACTTCTGCTGGTATGAAGTCAGTTCCACAGGTTTAAACTCTTGCTGACAAGATACCATTTTGTAATAGATGGTGGCAATCTTGTTAGCTGTTGCAACTATGGCATATCGGTTCCCGCCTCTGGCTTTCATGCGGCGGAAGTAGTCGCCGAGCCAGTTGTCGCTCCGCTGCACGGCATTGGCGGCGTTGCGGAATGCCTGACTGGCAGGATTAGGCTTCTTTTTCATCACGGTGCTGCTGATAAGCTTCCCGCCTGACACCTTGTTGTTGGGGCAAAGGTTCAGCCACGAGACAAAGTGCTTAGCCGTCTCCCACTTTCCCATGTCCGTGCCTGTCTCCGAGAGAATCTCCTCGGTAACGCTGCAGCTGCCGCTCAATGGCGGCATCACAGCAGGCGATGCGCCCGGTGTAGTACTGGTAGCTCGTGTAGCAGTCCTCCAGCAGGTAGAGCTGCTCTTCTCGCCAGTTGCCCTGCAGGGACTTGAGGAGAATGTCCCTGTCGGCCCTGATGTTGCTCTCAATACAGGCCAGGAAGCACTCCGGTGTCCGCTCCCCCCACAGTATGGTTTCTATGATGCGCGTGCCCGTCTTGCCGGTGATGTCCCGGATGAGGGTGTGCAGCTTGACGTTCATCACCTCCAAGGCCTTTTGCATCCTCAGCACGCACCTGCCCCTATCCTGCATCAGTGTCCTGCGGTGGCGCACCAGCGTGCGCAGGGCCTCCTGCTCGTCATCAGGCAGGTAGCTGCTCTTGAGCAGCCCGCAGCTGTGCAGCTTCTGTATCCAGCGCGCGTCATCCTCATCGTTTTTCCTGCCGCTCACGTTCTTTACCTGCCTAGCGTTCACCAGGTACACCTCGAAGCCCCGCTGGATGAGCAGGCTGAACAGGGGCTTCCAATACACCCCTGTGCTCTCCATGGCCACCGTGTCCACCCTACACTCATGCAGCCAGTTGGCGATGGCCTCCAAATCGCAGGTCATCGCCCCAAAGGACCTGACCGGTGTCTCGTCCCTTCCCTCGGGCACGGCGACGGCATGAATAGTGTCTCCTACGTCAATGCCTGCCGCATTCGGGTTGACCAGCGGCATGTTGACTGTGCTTCCTTTAACTGAGGCTCGCTTTTTCATACGCTTTGTTCTTTGGGTTAAGCACAAAAGCCCTGCCTGCTGCCCAGCCAGTTCACTCTTCTATGCGGGCTCCCACGCCCATTCTGAAACCAGAAGGGGCAGCAGAACCATACTAGCGGTTGAGTTTCACTACCCAATGTTAGGAAAGGTTTTGCTGCAAAAGCTCTTGTCTTTATAGAAACTGTTCCCCTAGAAATTCGGCTATGCATGCACATAGTTATTATGCACCAAACATTGGGTATCCAATATCGATACTAG
>NZ_VFRQ01000028.1 GCF_006385705.1 Pontibacter mangrovi
GCCAGGTAGCTGTCGCGCTTGAAGAGCTCGATGTCGTTGTGCATCATGTCCTTGACCAGGGCCGGCAGGTCGTACTTCGGCGTCCAGCCCAGCTTCTCCCGCGACTTGGTCGCGTCCCCGATCAAGAGCTCCACCTCCGTGGGGCGGAAGTAGCTCGGGTCCACGCACACCACCTCGCTGCCCACCTCCAGCTGGTAGTCCGGGTTAGCGCAGGCGGCCACGTAGCCTTTCTCCTCCACGCCCTCGCCGCGGAACTCGACCTCGATGCCCAGCTCGGCAAAAGACATCTTCACGAAGTCGCGCACCGTGGTGGTCACGCCCGTGGCGATCACGAAGTCCTCCGCCTCCTCCTGCTGCAGGATGCGCCACATGGCCTCCACATAATCTTTGGCGTGGCCCCAGTCGCGCCGGGCGTCCAGGTTGCCCAGGTAGAGCTTGTCCTGCAGGCCCATGCCGATGCGGGCGGCCGCGCGCGTGATCTTCCGCGTCACGAAGGTCTCGCCCCTGAGCGGCGACTCGTGGTTGAACAGGATGCCGTTGCAGGCGAATATGCCGTAGGCCTCGCGGTAGTTGACCGTGATCCAGTAGGCGTAGAGCTTGGCCACGGCGTAGGGCGAGCGCGGGTAGAAGGGCGTGGTCTCCGACTGCGGCACGGCCTGCACCAGGCCGTAGAGCTCGGAGGTGGAGGCCTGGTACACCTTCGTCTTCTGCGTCAGGCCCAGGATGCGGATGGCCTCCAGGATGCGGAGCGTGCCCAGCCCGTCGGCGTTGGCCGTGTACTCGGGCGTGTCGAAGCTCACCTTCACGTGGCTCATGGCCGCCAGGTTGTAGATCTCGTCCGGCTGCGTCTCCTGGATGATGCGGATCAGGTTCGTCGAGTCGGTCAAGTCGCCGTAGTGGAGCTTGAAGTTCACGTTCTGCTCGTGGGGGTCCTGGTAGAGGTGGTCGATGCGGTCGGTGTTGAAGCTGGAGCTGCGGCGCTTGATGCCGTGCACCTTGTAGCCTTTGCTGAGCAGCAGCTCGGCCAGGTAGGCGCCGTCCTGGCCGGTCACGCCGGTGATAAGGGCAGTTTTCATTCTGTAAAGGGTATGTAATAAGTATAGTGAAGAATTATAGTAAACGGATATATATACTATACTTCCACAATTTTGTTTTTGAAATCTTCGTAGGCCAGCGCGATCCCTCCTCCAGGCCCGTCGAGTCCCGGAAGCCCAGGGCGTGCAGCTTGGAGACATCCATGAGCTTACGAGGCGTGCCGTCGGGCTTGGAGGTGTCGAACTCGAGCTCGCCTTCAAAGCCCACCACCTGCTTGACCAGCAGGGCCAGCTCCTTGATGGTGATGTCCTCCCGGTGCCGATGTTGACGAGCTCGCGGCCGCTGTAGCGCTCCATCAGGTAGAGGCAGGCCTCGGCCAGGTCGTCGGCAAAGAGGAACTCGCGGCGCG
>NZ_VFRQ01000029.1 GCF_006385705.1 Pontibacter mangrovi
TAAAGACTGTGGGATTCTTGGGCTACCCGACCATTGCCGTTGTATTGGACACCATCGGTGTCTGACTCCCAAGCTGACAGCGTATGCCCTACGCCCTTATTTCTTATATTAATAGCAGCGTTCACATCCCTATCAAGGGTGTGACCGTTGGCACAAGTCCATTCCCTGTCCGATAGTTGCAGGTCGGTGTTTCGCCAACCGCAAACCCAGCAGTCCTGAGAAGTATAGTTCGGGACTACCTTCTGGAACTCCCGTCCATACCACTTGGACTTGTACTCTAACATCTGAACGAACTGATACCAGCCAGCATCACTGATACTTTTTGCTAACTTGTGGTTCTTGACCATATGCTGCACTTGCAGCCTCTCAACGACAATCGCTTGGTTCTCACGAATGAACTGAGTCGTTAGCTTGTGGTGGAAGTCTTTGCGAGTATTCCTTACTTTCAGGTGCAACCTGGCAAGTTTTAGGGCAGCCTTCCGCCTGTTGCTTCCTCCTTTCCTCTTTCTTGATACAGAGCGCTGCACTTTCCTTAACTGGTAGTGGTATCTGTACAGGTGCTTGGGGTTGTCCACCGCCTGCCCATCAGAGGTGACCACGAAGGAGGTGATGCCAACATCCAAACCTACCACGTTGGTTGCCGGCGGTAGCGGTGCTATATCCATTTCACAGCACAGGGTCACGTACCACCCATCCGCTTCCTTGACAACGCTGGCGGTCTTGATAGACCCAAGCACAGCCTGTGACTTGTGGTACTTCACCTTACCGATTTTCGGTAGTTGTACGCTACAGGTGTTCTCGTGTAGTTTCACACCCTGTTTGTAGGTGAAGCTACGGTACAAGCTTCGTTTGGCGAACCTGGGGAAGCCCTTGCCTTGTTTGAAGAACCCATCGTAGGCCTTGAACAGTCTGTCGGATACCTCTTGCAAGGTCTGCGAGTGAACACACCCTATCCATTCCACGTCCTTAGCGATTGCGGAAAGTTCCTTCTGCATCTGGTTCTTCCCGATGGAAAGTTGATGGTTGGTATATAGTTGTTTCTTGTAGTCCAGGCAAAGGTTGTAGACATATCTGCACGAACCAAGCCACTGTGCGAAAGCCTGTGCTTGCACCTTGGTCGGTTTGAGCTTGAAGCGGTATGTCTTGATTTGGTTCACTGCCTCTTCTGGTCTTCTATGTACTTTTTAACTGTCGCTTCTGAAAGGTGACCCACCGACTCCACGTAGAAGCTTCGTGTCCACAGCGTAGGCAGCTTGCTTTTGAGTTCGGGGAACTCGCTGCGTAGTTTGAACGAAGTGTACCCTTTCAGTTGTGCCACGATGAATTGCGGTGCATCGGCTGGTGACGCTTTCACCAGCAGATGAACGTACTCAGGCATCACTTCCATTTTCTCGATACGCAAACCCAACTCACCGGCTTTCTCCATCAGCAGTTCT
>NZ_VFRQ01000003.1 GCF_006385705.1 Pontibacter mangrovi
CAGAAGTACAAGCAGGCAAAGATTGTTTACCTGGAGCGAAAGCTCTCTAAACTTAAAAAAGAAGCTGCTTAAGAGAAGTTATATAGAAGTTAGCGGTAAGATTAATTTTAAAGAATGAAAGCAATCCTAAAGGCAAAGCATTGGCAGATATTTGTAATTCTTATGCTTTTGTCTTTCCTCAGTAACATAAGCATTGGCGATTCATCAATCTTAGAAGTCTTTTTTGCTAGTTTATTTCTCATAGCCATTATAAGTTTTCCTATAATTATAGGGAATGAACTTTATGAATATGTGCCAGAAAAAATGAAGCTAAACTATAACCTCTTTTTGGTTAATGGGGCTCTAGTGTTGCTCATTGTAGGAATTGCCTTGGCTTTTGGAGATGGTCAACATTATGAATTCAGCGGTTTAGCGGCGTTGCCAATTTATTATGTCATGTTTGCTTATCTGCATATTTATGCCTTTCCTGTAAAAGAACTTAAGTCTATAGAATTAGGAAGAGAAGTTAAATTAGGAGAGTATGCGGGAGATGTGGTTCTGATGTTAATATGGCCTGTTGGCATATGGTTCATACAGCCGCGGATTAACAAAGTAATAAATGAAAGAGAAACGTTTGTGAAAAAATAAGAACTCCAGTCGCCAACAAGTTTTATACCTTATGCTACGGCCGACGGTCTCGCCCATGATATACACAAGACGTTACTTACATTACACAAAAATGAAAACGGTTACTCTGCTATTTACCTTTTTGCTGATATTCTCTTTGGCTAATGCTCAGGAAGATAAAATTGAAGAGTCTTGGGTGAGGGATGATTCTGTTTTCATTGCCAGTTATATAAAAGCTTACAAAGCGAATCCTCTTAAGATAGAATCATACTTACAACCTGATAAAAAGAGAAGAAATGATCTAGGTTTTGGTTACTCTTCCATTGAAGGAAGCATGGGCAAAGGTTATGTAACTGTGTTTTATCATCTTGTGTACTTTCAGGATAAACTCGTAAGCTATAGGCTTAGTCCTCAAATGCCCAGAGACAGCAGGTTAACGCAAAGGTATAAGAGGTTTTATAGCACCCTTTACCGATTCAACGAGAAAGATCAAGCCGTAGACCTATACATCAACTTTAAAGATGTGGCCAAACCATTGGATAGTTTTACAAGAGCACCTTCAACAAGAGCTTTGGCTTATTTAATGACGCCATTTTCCGGAATTGTTTATGGTTATCGGGGTGGAGAAGGATCAACTATCTTAGAAAATAGGGCCGCCTTCAACTTTGTTAAGGACAAGCTTACCCCTGAAGATTATCTTATGTTGCTCTACAGCAAGAACCCAGCAACAAGACTGACGGCTGCTGAAAACTATTATAGAAATCCTGAAAGGTTTAAGAAGTATAAAACTGAAATAGATGATAGGATCAAAATAATTTATAGTGAGCTTCCTGAGACACAAACAATGAATGGTTGTATTCTAACAACTGACGAGACAAAGAAGCTGGTTGATTTCTATTTGAAAGAAGTAAAGAACTATAGCAAGTAACACTGCACATGCCTTATTCTCGGCTGCGCCTCGTTCACAGCCTATACTAACCAATAAACACCCATGAACCTCACCACCTTCAAAGCCAGCCTCTCCGCCGCTACTCCCCCACCGGAAGCTAATGTATACCTGCAGGCGCTGTGGTACGAGGCGAAAGGAGATTGGGACAAAGCCCATGTCCTTATTCAGGACCTGCCCGACCAGAACGCCGCCTGGATACACGCTTACCTGCACCGCCAGGAGGGCGACACTGGGAACGCCGATTACTGGTACCGCCGTGCCGGCAGAAAAAGGCCGCAGCAAACGCTGGAGGAGGAGTGGGAAAGTATAGCCTCGGAACTGCTGGAGGAAGTATAGCAGGCTGCACCGCAAAAGAAAAGAGGCGCAATGTATTGCGTCTCTTCTGCATAAAATCACTCCTAAACTCCCAAACTCCTAAAAATCTTCGTCCTCGTCTTCCTCGCCGAAGGTAGGCATCGAGAACATACCGCTGAGCAGGTCTTTGAACTGAAGGCCGGTGCTGAGGCGGTTTTTGCTGAGTTGGCTGTGCTCAGCCAGGCCGTGCAGGGCAAACTCCATCATAAACAGCTTCTCGTCGCCTTTGGCTTTGGGCTGCTGCTTCTCTACCAGTTCGGATAGGCCGGGTATACTTTGCAGGGCTTTTTTATAGGCCTCCGCAGGCGCGTCGTTGAGGATATCTATCGTGTTGCCGTCGCCAAACCAGTCGGTGATTTTCTTGTAAGGGTTGCCTTCTTTTGATTTTTTGGCTTTGTCCGGGTCCGGGAAATAGTTCAGGAACTGCGTACGGATGGCCTTGCCCATGAGCACCTGCGCCACATGGCCGGCCCCCTCCTGCTCACCCTCGTACACCAGTTCCACCTTACCCGTTACCGATGGGATCGTGTTCAGGAAATCCGACACGCGAATGTATGTTTTGCTCTCGCCATTGAGCAAGGCACGTCGCTCGGCAGCGCTCATCAGGTTCTCGTAGGCAGAGATGGTCAGTCGGGCAGACACGCCGCTCTTCGGATCAACATACTCACTCTCGCGGGCCTCAAACGCCACCTGCTCTATCAAATCGCCGATGATGTCGTTGGTCTGCACCAGTTTGCCCTGTCCATCTTTCACACGTGCTTCCTGCTGCGTAATTTTCTTGCCGGTTTCCAGGGTTTTAGGGTAGTGCGTGATGATCTGGGAATCGATGCGGTCTTTTAGCGGCGTCACGATGGAGCCACGGTTGGTATAATCCTCTGGGTTGGCCGTGAACACAAACTGGATGTCGAGAGGCATGCGCACTTTAAAACCACGTATCTGTATGTCGCCTTCCTGCAGAATATTGAACAGCGCCACTTGGATGCGCGCCTGCAAATCGGGCAGCTCGTTGATCACGAAAATGCCCCGGTGCGAACGCGGAATCAGACCAAAGTGGATCACGCGCTCGTCTGAGTATGGCAGCTTCATGGTGGCCGCTTTAATCGGGTCGGCATCGCCAATCAGGTCGGCAACCGATACATCGGGCGTAGCGAGTTTTTCGGTATACCTGTCGGAGCGGTGCAGCCAGGTGACGGGCGTGTCGTCGCCGTGCTCGTGCACCAAGTCTTTGGCGTAGCGCGAGAGCGGGTGCAGCGGATCGTCGTTCAGTTCCGAGCCCTGCACCACCGGAATGTACTCATCCAGCAGGTCGATCATTTGCCGCGCGATTCGGGTTTTGGCCTGCCCGCGCAAGCCCAGCAGGTTGATGTGGTGCATGGAAAGTATGGCCCGCTGCATGTCCGGAATCACGGTCTCCTCATATCCCCAGATACCCGGAAAAACCTCCTCCTTGTTCTGCAGTTTTTTGATCAGGTTGCGGCGCAATTCCTGCTTCACGCTCTCCGGCTCGTAGCCGGCGGCCTTCAGTTGGCCCAAGGTCTTTATCTGATGTAGTTTCTCAGCTGGTACGTCTCTGTAGTTCATTTGTACAGTTATCAGTTAACAATTATCAGCAACCAATTATAGGTTAGCCTTCAAATGCAAACCCACCCCTGCCCCTCCGAGGAGGGGAATCTTCGTACAGGATAATTCCCCTCCTCGGAGGGGCAGGGGTGGGTCCTATTCGCTTATCACTCCTAGCTAGTAAGGCGCTCACAGGTCTTGAAGACACTGTGAGGTCAGCATCCTCACATCTGCAAAATTTCAAATCTCCAAATCTCTAAAAGCTCTTCTTCCGGTTGCGGCCGTAGTCTCGGAACACGAGGTGGCCGAGGCCTTTGAGTGAGCTGTAGTATGCCTGCCCATTGTTTACTTTCGTGAATTCGTCTACGAATTGCTGCAGATATGGGTCTGATGCGATCATAAACGTAGTGATCGGAATCTTCAGGCGGCGGCACTGGGCGGCCAGGTTCAGGGTTTTGTTGACCACTTTTCTATCCAACCCGAAGCTGTTCTTGTAGTAGCGCAACCCCTCCTTCAGGCAGGTAGGCTTACCGTCAGTGATCATGAAGATCTGCTTGTTCGGCGTTTTGCGCTTGCGCAGGATGTCCATGGCCAGTTCCAGTCCGGCAACGGTGTTGGTATGGTATGGGCCTACTTCTAAGTATGGCAAATCCTTCACCTCTATCTGCCAGGCATCGTTGCCGAACACCAGAATATCCAGCGTGTCCTTCGGGTACCTCTGCTTGATGAGTTCCGCCAGGGCCATGGCTACTTTCTTGGCGGGCGTGATACGGTCTTCGCCATACAGGATCATGGAGTGCGAGATGTCGATCATCAGCACGGTGGCAGCCTGCGTTTTATGCTCTGTTTCGGTCACCTCCAGGTCCTGCTCGGTCAGGCGCAGGTCACCGATGCCGTGGTTGATCTGGGCGTTGCGCAGCGAGTCGGTCATAGAAATCTGCTCCAGCGCGTCGCCGAAGCGGTATTCGCGGCGGTCGGTGCTAGCCTCGTCGCCGATGCCGGTGTGCGGGGTGGCGTGGCTGCCTTTGCCGCCTTTCTTCAGTTTGCCGAAGATCTCCTCCAGCGCGCTCTTTCTTATACCTTGCTCGCTCTTGGCGGTAAGCTGGAAAGCGCCCCGCTCCTGCGGGTTCTCATCAAGGTAGCCTTTCTTTTTCAGGTCCTCTATAAAATCACCGATACCGTACTCGTCGCCGGTCAGGTTGTACTGCTTGTCCAGCGAGCTAAGCCAGTTCAGTGCCTCGCCCACGTCGCCGGAGGTAATCGTCACCAGTTGCATAAAAATCTTCAGCAGCGACTCAAAGCCCGGCTTGTCGTCCTGCGGCGGTATGTAATCTGTAAATCGATATCCTACACTCATAATTCTCCTGATTTATACTTCAACAACGCAGTGCCTGCTAATGTTTGTATACGAGCTTTACCTTCCCCCGGCCCCTTCCTAAAAACAGGAAGGGAAGCTTTTTATTGATGCCGTGAAACAGTTATGCCCCCATGGCGCAAGCGTCCGCTTGTGCCTCATTCCGCATGTACAGAGGCACAAGCGGACGCTTGCGCCAGATCTAGTTTTCCTCTCCCCTTCCTGTTTTTAGTGAGGTAAAACAAAAAGGGCAGGCTGCTCTTGCAACCTGCCCTTTTTGTTTTACTTTATATTCCTGCTGCTTACGCAATCCAGCGGAACTTATACTCTAGTTGCGGCGCTTTCATGCGCTCTGCCACACGCTTTAAACGGTTTGGCAGGGCCATCACGTAATCGCGGGCGCGCTCACCGGCTTCGTCCAGACCAGTCAGGGTCTCAATCTTCCATTCCTTGATCAAGCCTTCCAGAATGTCTGTATAGTCTGCGGAGGTATAAACGCCGATACGCTGCGCGGCATCCGTAAAATGGCCGAAGGTCTTACCTAAGTCCACGCCAAGCTCGCGCATGTAGTGGGCCGGCATTACGATCTTCTTGCGCATCATGTCTTCAAAGGCCAGCATCATCTCGTTCGGGTCGGCCTCAAATATCTTGCTCACAAACGACTTGTATGCCTTGGCATGACGGGCCTCATCGGCGGCTACGTGGCCGCACAGTTTGGCCAGTTGGTTATCGCCCTGCTTTTTGGCGATCTGCGCCACACGGCGGTGCGAAATGTTTGTGGCTGTCTCCTGGAAAGAAGTATAAACAAACGAGCGGTACGGGTCATCATCGGTCTGCAAGTCGAAACCATCGGCGATCAGGTATTGCGTAGAGGCCTCCATCTCCCGCATGTTGATACGCCCACTCAGGAACAGATAACGGTTCAGTGCATCGCCGTGGCGGTTTTCCTCAGCAGTCCAGCTGCGGTTCCACTTCATCCATGGCCCCTGCGGGTCTTTCGGCAAGCCTTCGATGGTCATGAGCCAGCTTTCATACGTCGGCAGCGCCTCCTCCGTAATCGTATCGCCCACCAGCACGGCCAGCAGGTCGTAGCTCAGGTCGCGGGCACGCTCACGCAGCTCCTTCACTTCATCGAAGAAAGTATCCATGGTGGCGTCCGGCAAAAGGTCTGCAGGCTGCCAGCTATCTTCCACGGTTTTCAGAAACTCAGAGAGTTTTTCTCCCACAAAGTCTTCCATCCATTTTATAACTTCTGCACGTGAGGCGAGCGCTGATGTAATCATGTTGCTGTTGTTTAATTGAATGCCAAATATAGTTTTAAAAATTGACAGTAGCCCGGCACAGGTAACAATTTACCTGTAAAAGCACCTGAAACAGGTGTTTCTGAACTTAAGCTATCAACTACTCCACTAAAAGTCGGTTTAATTTTAGCTTACGGATAAAAAGAGAGCAGGTAAACAAAATGGTGCTATTTCCTATCGGTTCCGGAGCCTGTAATATAATGAACGCAGGAAACCGAGATTAATTCTGCGCTTGCTTAACTGCCGGATGAGGCTGTACAAAAAAGGGGTGCCTGTGGTTTGCTTCAGTAGCTGCAGTAACTGCTCTGCCTCCGTAAAATTAGCGGTTAGGTAGGCGTGCCGCGCTTCGTACTTTAGCCGCCTGGCCAGCGCCGCATGTTCCTGCGGTGTCTGTACCATTTCTGCGGCCCTTCTGCATACTACAACAGTAGAGGCCAGCAATTGGTTGCCTTTCTTGTATAAGTTACCTGAAAGGGAGTGGTTGTGCAACCGCCGCTTGGTTGTTACTTCAGGTAAGTAGGCATACTTGTACTGGCGGGCCGAGCGTATCCAAAAGTCAAAGTCCTCATAGGCCAAAGCCTCATCGTAACCGTGCAATTTTTCAAACACCTCGCGACGCATAAGCATGGTTGGCGGGCAGATAAAGTAACGGCCCAGCACTTCGGCAAAAACGTCGCCGTCCGGTGCAGCTTTATACCTTTGGCTGTGGAAGTATAAATGCTCCGAAGCGTCCGAGATATATTCGGCATCCGAGTATACCACGCCATACGCCGGTCCCAGGCGCTGAAACTGCGCTACCTGCTGCGCCACCCTCCCGGGCAGCAGCACATCGTCGGTGGCAAAGTCAAGTATAAATTGCCCCTGGCTGGCACGCCAGCCTATGTTAAAAGCCCTAGTGTTACCCAGGTTTTGGCCGGTGCTGATAAACTTCAGCTGCGGGTACTGCTGCACATACTTCCGGATAATACTGACGCTGTTATCGGTGCTGCAGTCGTCCACAATAATAACCTCCAGGTTTGGGTACGTCTGGGTCAGCACCGAGTCCAGGGCCTCACGGAGGAAACGTTCATGGTTATAGCACAGGCAGATAATAGAGACGAGTGGCTGGGACATGTGCGAAGATAGGGAATATTGTGTTGCTTTAATGTAGCTTTTGCTGGCGTAAGCGTTCGCTTATGCTTTTATACTTTAGCCACGGCTTTCAGTAACTTGATTATCCTTTCTAGCTGCCGTTCATCCTCCAGACTTACAGATCTACAGTTGCATTTCATACTTTGGCTCGCGGGCATCGCGCTGTCTACATTTCCTTTGCTCCTGCGTCGCAATGCCTTCGGCACTGGAAATCTAGAAGGCGCTCAACCCAAGGACTGGGATCGGAAAAGATAGCCATTGCTATGCCACTTGAACAGCACTCCCTTTCCAGTTTTTAGGAGAGGGCTGGGGTGAGGTAAAATTCCCCTCCTTAGACAAGGAGGGGCAGGGGTGGTTGGATCCGGTACTACAATCAACAACTAATAACCAACAATCAACTATCAAAAAACGCCTTCACCTTCTCCACCACGCGCTGCTGCTCTGCTTCTGTTAGGCCCGGAAAAAGCGGGAGGCTGAGGCTGGTGTAGGCAAGCTCTTCGGCTACCGGGAAATCGCCGGCTTTGTGACCCAGAAACTTATAGGCAGGCTGCAGGTGCACCGGCACCGGGTAATGGATGGCTGTGCCTATACCTTGTTCCTGAAGGTAAGCCTGCAACTCGTTTCTATACTTTGTGCGGATGTTGAAGATGTGGTAAACATGCCCGCAACCGGGCGCTGCTTGCGGAAGAATAAGATCACCGGTGTTTTGGAGCTCCTGCAGGTATACTTGCGCCAGCCGCTGCCGTTCGGCGTTCAGGTCGTCCAGGTGCCGCAACTTTACCCGCAGCACCGCCGCCTGCAGCTCGTCCAGACGAGAGTTAATGCCTACCACCTGCCCTACATACTTTTGCTTCTGCCCGTAGTTGCGGTACTGCAGCGCAAAGGATAAAACCTCCTGATTAGCTGTTACCACGGCACCGGCATCGCCTAAAGCGCCCAAGTTTTTGGTGGGGTAAAAGCTAAAGGCAGCAGCCTCGCCGAAGGTGCCGGCAAAACGGTTGTTATAAGTTGCCCCATGTGCCTGGGCGGCATCTTCCAGTAGCTTTATACTTCGTGATTGCGCCAGCGCCAACAGTCCGTCCATCTGGCAAGCCTGCCCGTAAAGGTGCACCGGAAGTATAACTCTGGTCTTTGAGCTGATGAGAGGCTCGGCGCTTTCTGCGGTAAGGTTGTAAGTATACTTGTCCGGCTCTGCCAGCACCGGCCTTGCCCCCACCTGCAGCACCGCATTTACCGTGGCCATATAACTATTAGAGGGGAGCAGCACTTCATCACCACTACCAATTCCGAGGGCCTTTAAAGAGATCACCAGTGCATCATAGCCATTGCCTACCCCCGCCACTGAAACGCCACCAGCCAAGTATGAGCCAAACTCCTGCTCAAAGCCTTTAACCTCTTCTCCAAGTATAAAGCTATGCTGCTGCGCCACTTGCACCAGCGCCTCCTCCAGGCAACGCTGCATGCCCGGCACAAAATCTCTGAAAGCAAAGAAAGGTACCTGCATCGGTTTATGCCTTTAGCTGTTGGCCAATTTTACAAAAGCCTGGTAACTGCGGATATAGTCAGCTTCATCAAAATCGGAAGAGGTTAGACTTAAGAGGATAGCGCCCTCCGAAAAATGTAGATTTGCCCAAACCATCGGCGGCAGGTACAGCCCCTGGTCGGGCTGGGTCAGCAAAAACTTATGGGGATCTTCTTTCCCGTTATCCACCTCCACTGTTATGCTGCCGTTTAGCGCCACCAACACCTGCTCGGTAGCCTTGTGCGCATGCCGCCCCCGCACCACATCCGGGGGGGTGCCCTGGGTCCAGAATACCCGCTTTATCTCGAACGGGATATGCTGGGCCTGTTGCGTGCTGGTAATGTAGCCTATGCCGGGGTCGCCGACATGGAGGAAAGAAAGCAGGTATGGTTGGCTTGGCAAAAGCATAGGTTTAGGTATAAGTGCAAAGGTACGTAATTCAGGGAGACTGCTATAATTTTTACCCTTGGCGGGCTTTGGCTATCTTGCAGCTTTGCAGGCAGAAGAAGTCAATCTATGGAAGACACCTACAGAACCATCGAAGCACCCGCCGAAGGCTTATACAAAGAGAAAGGAAGCAAGTTCATAGCGCTGGCCTATCCGGTATACTCTGAGGAGGAGGTGAAGGAGGTGCTGGCCGAGCTCCGCAAGAAATACTACGATGCCCGCCACCACTGCTACGCCTACATACTGGGCGCCGACCAAAGCCGCTACCGCGCCAACGACGACGGCGAGCCGAACCATTCTGCCGGTGACCCCATACTTGGCCAGATCCGCTCGGCCGGGCTCAGTAATGTACTGGTGGTAGTAGTGCGCTACTTTGGGGGCACCAAATTAGGTGTAAGCGGCCTGATAAACGCCTACAAAGTTTCTACGGCCGAGGCCCTGGCGGCCGCCGTGGTAGTAGAGAAACACGAAACCGCGCTGCTGCAGGCGCACTATGCCTATCCGCAGATGAACGATGTGATGAGCTTGGTGAAGGAGCACGACCTGTCCGTGCGCGACCAGCAGTTTGAGCTGGATTGCCGCCTGACGCTGGAGGTACGCCGGAGCATGCAGGAAGAGATCACCGCCAAACTGCAGGACATAGAAGGCGTAGAAGTGTCTGTTCTAAGCGAATAACCCTCTAACTCCTAAATCCCCTAACTCACAAAACTCTCCCCTATGTCTAAACGCAACCGACACAGCCGCCGCCGCAACAAGATACTGGAGCGCAAAGCAGGTGTAAAGCCAGGCTCGCTGCTGATCCCGACCGAAGCGTATGCGCCGCGCTTTTTCCTGATGTCGTTTAATGAGGAGAAGTTGATGGAGGAAGAGCTGAAGACGTATGAGGAGCTGATGCAGCAGGTAAGGGCAACTCCCGACATGCGGCACTGGATAGACATACGCGGCTATGCCAACCAAACCATGCTAGAGCAGCTCATCACCGACTTTGGGCTGCACCCGCTGCAAATGGAGGACGTGCTGAACGATTACCAGCGCCCCAAAGTAGAGGAGTTCGACGCTAACCGGCTCTTTATCATCACGCGTATGCTGCGCTGGTCGCCTGAGTTCCACACCCTGGACGATGTACAGCTTTCCATCTTTACCGGCCCTAACTATGTGCTTACCCTGCAAAGCGACTACGGCGACTGCCTGGACCCGCTGCGGGAGCGCATCCGGGTGGGCAAAGGCATTATCCGCCAGCGGCCGGCCATGTACATCACCTATGCCATTCTGGACGTGGTGCTGGATTATTACTTCCCGGTTATCGCTGATATTGGGGTTTACATGGAGGAACTGGAGCAGGAGGTGCTCCGGCAGCCGAGCAAGAGCACGCTGCACCAGGTGCTGGACCTGAAGAGCGAGCTGATCAAACTGCGCCGCATTACCTGGCCCGCCCGCGACCTGATGAACGAACTCCTCCGCATGGACGAGAATACCATTCCGGCCCACCTCAGGGTATACTTCCGCGATGCCTACGACCATGCCGTGCAGCTGATAGACCTGGTAGACAACCACCGCGACATGGCCTCTAGTATGGTAGAGCTGTACATGTCCACGGTTAGCAACCGCATGAACGAGATCATGAAGGTGCTCACCATCATTTCCAGTATATTTATTCCGCTAAGCTTTATTGTGGGGCTTTATGGGATGAACTTTGCCCATGAGGACCCGGACACAGGCAAGGTACTGCCGCACAACATGCCCGAGCTTTACCAACCCAATGCCTACCCCATACTGCTGGGGCTGATGGCCGTGCTGATCATACTTCAGATTTACTTCTTCTACCGGAAGGGCTGGTTCAGGAGCTTTTGATTTCCACAGCGCGCCTACTCCCCCACACTAAACCGCATCTTCTTCAGCTGGTTTCCGGAGGTAAAGTATAAGGTATAATCGTTGGCTGTTTCGTTGTAGTATACCGTCACCTGCTGGTTGTTTTCGATGGAGCGCCCGCCGATTAGCTTGCCCTTGGCATCGTAGAGGTAGGTTTTGCGGGGGCCGGTCTCGGTGATGGCGTATACCTTGTTATCGCCCCCAAAATGGAAGTACTGCACTATTTTAGAGGCCGAGGTAACGTAGCGTTTCTCAAACAGCTCGTTCAGGTCCTGGTCTAGTATGGCTACTTTGCCCTGCTCCTGCCGCACAATAACATACGAGCGCCCGTTGCTGCTTTCCGGCACCAACTGGAACAAGGCCCGCTTGCTCGGGCGCATCAGCTGCTCGCGGCGCAGCACCCTGCCTTGCAGGTTAAACGTCACCACGTTGCCATACCTGGTTACCGCTGTTACCTCGGTGCGCCGCAAATCTGCCCCAATTTTGGCCATGGTGCCAGAGGTCAGAGGCGCCTTCAGGTTGATAGGGAAGCCCGGGTAGGTATCGCCATTCCGGTTGAGGGCATAGATGTACCCGTTCTCCAGTGGCACCAGAATCACGTCGCGGCCGCCTACGCGCAGGTGCTGCGGCTCCGCGGCGAGGCGGTAGTCCATGCGGCGCGGCAGCCAGCCCTGTATGCCTGCTCCTCGCATATTGTACATGTACAGGTTACCCAGGTTGTCATCCACCAACAGCCTGTAGTCGCCGTTCTTTTCGTAATCGAACACGGCCAGGTGCTGCAGGTGCAGGGTGTCGGGCAGGTTAAACGGGAAGTTCTCCAGCGGCTGCCCCTGGTTATTGATGGCGTGGATACGGTCCGCGGTGATGAACAGGTAGCGCAGTTTCTTGTCCGGCCCGTACTCTATCTGCTTCACGTCGCTGCGGAGCGGGGCGCCGAGGCTATCCGTCCAGCCGCGTTTGCCCAGGGCCGTGATGTTGAGGAGCACGTTAGCAGAGTCCTGCACCACCAGTTCGCGGCTGCGGTCTACGGCGTTCTGCACCGGGAAAGGAGGCGTGTCCAGCCGGTTATCAAACTCCATACCTGGCTCCTCTTCAAACACATTTTGCCCGGCAGTACTGTTTAGGTCCGGCCTCCGGATCAGCAGGCTGGTATAGTAGCGGTCTTCCACGGCGGCAAACTGCAGCCCCACCTGCGCAAAGCGCTTCATGATCGTGGCGTTCTGCAGCAGGTTCTCGCGCTCCTCCTCGGTCGTATAGCGGTTCAGAATATACCAGGCGTTTACCGTGTTCAGGAAAAGGCTGAAGTTGGCCTCCTGCAGCGTCTCCTCCAGAAACAATTTCTGCCCACCCGACTTGCTCCACACGTTCTCCTCGGCAATGTCATCGAGCAGGTGCCGGAGCGTAGCCACCTCCTCCGAAATAAGAAGGTACCCGTCCACCTGCACGGCATAGCTCTGCTCAAACCCATGGAAAACGCTGCCCAGCAACTGCTCCGGCAGTTCCGGCACATCCAACAGATGAATCGTGTAGTCTCCATACTTTTCGGCGAATGGCTGCGCCTTTCGTGCCTCCGCCACTTGGTTTGTCAGCCTGTTTATCAAGGCCTTAGTGCGTGCCGGGTTTGCGCTGTGGGCATACATCACTTTCTCGGGAGTTTGGCTGATGCTGTTCGACTCCATGTACACCAGGGCTGCCTCCTGGCTAAAGCTCCGCGCCAGGCTGTCTACCGTGACGCCGTAAGCTGATTCGTTCTCCTGTTGCCTGCGCAGGCGCGCAATCTCCTGCATACCGAAATGGAGCATCATGGCCGTGCGGTTGGGCAGGTAAGGTTTCAGGGCGAGCGGCTGGGGCTTGCGGGGCTGCATGGTGTTGTGCAGCGAGTTCTTCAACCCCTCCGATGTAGAAAAGCCATTCAGAAAAAGTGTGTTCTGCTCCAGCTTCAGCTCCAGCATGGCGCTTTGGCACAAGGTAGACAGGTAGCGCACCTGCGGCATCACCTCCTCTTTCAGGAACAGGCCAAACAGCTCTGGCAGCGCGCGGTAGTTCACAAACACGTTGGCGTACACGTCGGGCTGCTGCAGGTAATCCACGTTGCTAAACGCAGCAGCAACCGACACAGGCTCGCCACGCGTCACCCGGCGCACGATCTCCTCCACCAGCACAGGCGAGGCACTCAGGATAACGTTGTTATGATAGGTAAAAAAGGTAAAGCCTCTTCCATTTCGGGTGTTGTAGACATCGGTGAGCTGCTGGCCCTGGTAATCGCGGTTAGTCACTTCGCCAAAGATGTCGCTCTTGCTGATGTTCTCGGTTAGGTTGCGCAGAAAGCGGTGCTCCCCCACAGAGTTGACAGGGATGTAGAACACGTAAGAAAGCGAGGTCTTCCCTTCCACGTGCAGCGAGGTGAGGATTCGTTTTTCGTCCAGAAAGCGCTCCAGGCGCTGGTTGCCGGGGGCCACACTGTCCAGGTAGGCGATATCCTCCTCAAACCGGTGCGCCATGGGCAACTGCGAGAAGGTCTGCCAAAGCTCCGTTTCACGCAGGTGCTGCATCAGGGCCTGGTGGTTGTTTGTCTCCACCACCAACGCGGCATCATCCGGCACCAGCGTCCATAGGTCCACCTTCTCCCTTCCTGCCTTCCATTGGTTAAAACCATAGTATAGCAGCGAGGCGAGCACAACAAACCCTACAAAGAAAAATACGATGCGTTTTGGCATAGCAAGCGCTTACAGGCTACAAAAATAGCGTAATTTTTTAAACTGCCTCCACGGCCATACTTTGCCCGGGGCAGACACAAATCTTTTCCGGTCTGCTTCGTATACAACACCCAAGCACAGATACTGAAAAATGTATAGATTCCTGATTCCCGTAGACTTCACAGAAAGCACCGGCAACGCCTGCCGTTACGCCCTGCACCTGGCTGCCGCTACCCCGGAGGCCGAGATCCTGCTCCTGCACTGCTTCAGCGATTACCTGCTGCAGCCCGAGCTGGATGACTCGTATGACGAAACCGGACGCAGCCCCCTGAGCCCCGGGTCGGAGCAGGTGACGGACCGCGTGCTGCACCGCAACCAGCAGGACGAACAGGAAAAGCTATCGAGCCTTTACAACGAACTGCAGGGGGCGGCCCGGGCAAAGGGGCAGCACATCCACCTGAAGCAGGCGTTTATCAACGGCTTGCCCGAAGACGTGATCCCGGATGAAATAAAACGTTTTAAGCCTGACCTGCTGCTGATGGGCACCCGGGCCGAAGATAACATTGCCCGCTCCCTGTTCGGCACCATCACTACCAAAATGGTGGAAGAGGCCAAAGTGCCGCTTCTAACGGTGCCCGAACCGTACAAGCAGCACGGCCTGCGCCGCGTCCTCTACGCCACCGACTTCGACAAAACAGACGCGCAGGCGCTGGAAAAGCTTTTGCAGTTATTGGAGCCTTTTAACCCGCAGGTGCTGTGCGCCCACATCGGCATAGCAGGATCTGAGTCGGAAGACAGCCGCAAAATGGAGCAGCTCCAGGCCCGCCTCTACACCGCCATGCCCGGCCACGACCTTCAGTTTGCCATCATACCGAGCGGCAAGGAAGACGTGGCGGAGGAGCTGCAGGAGTTTGCACAGCAGGAGCAGGTGGAGCTGATAGCCGTGAACAACCATCACCGGTCCCTTTTTAGCAGCATCTTTAAGCCAAGCCTCAGCAAAAAGCTGGTGCTGGAGTCGCAGGTGCCGATGCTGGTGTTCCACAGCCCCGAAAAAGCCTAAGCCATACTTGCGGCAGGTGCCTGCAGCTGCGCTATCAGCGCCTCGTAATACCTGTTGATAGCGCCCTCGCTGGTGGCCATGAACAGGAAAGGCTCTATCAGTTCCAGTTCCATCAGCACCAGCTCTCCGTTCTGCTCCACGCCGTCTACGCGGGCATAGAGGCAGTCTTGTGCATACTTATCTACCAGGTTGTGGGCGGCCTCCAGCAGCTGCGCCGGCGGCTCCGGTGTGTGTACCGTTCCTCCAAAAAAGTGCTGTACCCTGAAGTCGCCGGCTTTGGCAGCTTTGAGCACCGTATGGCTATACTGCCCGTTAAAGAACAGGATCGACCATTCGCCTTTGGTCTGCACCTCCGGGATGAATGGCTGCGCCAGGAAGCTCTCCTGCTGCAGCAGCGTGTTTATGTGGTCGGCCTGTGCCTCTGCCTCGGGGCGGGTAAGGGCGAAGGTGTTTTTGGCGCCGCCGCTTACGGCAGGCTTCACGATAATCTTTTCTGACTGCAGCTGCCCGAACGCGTCGGAAACGTCTAGCGCCGAGCCCTGCTCCAGCCATACCGTCGGCACTACTTTCTCGCCCTTCTCCTGCAGCTCCACCAGGTAACGCTTGTCCGAATTCCAGCGCACGGTTTGTATGGGATTCAGTACCCGCACCTGCAGCTCTTCCAGCCGGTTCAGCCAAGTGTAAAATTGGTCGATTTTATCGAAGTAATCCCACGGCGACTTCAGCACCACCACATCGTAGGCGGCCCAGTTCACGGCTGGGTCATCCCATATTTCAAGCTGCACGTGCAGCCCTTTTTCCTGCAGAAAGGTAAATAAGCGGGCGTTTTCATCTTCCGAGATGCCCGTATACTTTCCGGGATCCTGATAAGTGATCAACGCTATTTGCGGTGTATTCATTTTTTATCATCTTTGCCGCCAAATTATACTTTATCCCGGGCCTAACCAAACGTGCGGCAGCTGTTTTGGCTATAACTTTTTGGCAGTAGAAACTCGTATATAGAAGTATAGTTTTATCCGCACCTTTACCCTATACGACGTTCACTATGCTTCTCCGCCTAAACAGGTTCCGCCACAGGCACAGCCTTAAAGTCCAGCTGCTTGTGCTCCTGCTGCTTATCCAAACCCTTGCCTCCGCCTGCACCGACAAGCCTTCTGAAGAGGAAGGCGACACTCCGCTTGCGCGCCACGACGCTGTTGCGTCCGACACCGCCTCTGCTGGCAGCAGCGCCGCTACACACGACCTGCTGGGCAACCCGCTGGTAGCAGACCTGCAGCAAAGCAACGACCTTAACGCCTACTTCGACCGCATCGACGCAAACTTTACCGTGGATGCCGACGCGATTGAGAACCGCCACACACCGGGCATCACCGACTCGATCTATACCATCCGCTTCGGGGATTCTTTTATAGAGTTTTACGTGCCGTCGCAATCTGGGCACCTGATGCTGCAGGTGGCCGACATCCGCAGCGCCGACGTGACGCTGCGCAACAACCTGCGGGTGGGTATGCCGCAGGCCGAGCTGCTAAGCAGCCTCAAGCGCCAGGGCGATGACATCCGAATAACCCAAACGCCACAGCAGATCATTGCCTCGGCACGCGAAGGGGCACCCGTTTCGCTGCACTTCTTCCTGCAGAAAGGCAAGGTGAGCAGAATCCTGTATGAAGGGTATGTGGATTAATTGCTTAATTGTTGGCTGGGTAAATTGTTGTCCTTCATACTTTAGGATAGCCTTCTTCTATACTTAGAAGCTTCAAGCGCACATCTCCAAATTCCCTGGATTTTCAAATCTCCAAATCATTACCTTTGCCCTGAACCAAAGTATAGCATACCATGCGAATTGTGATTCAGCGGGTGACGCAAGCTGCCGTGGAAATTGAAGGCGCAACGAAGGGAGAAATAGGCTTAGGGCTTCTGCTGCTGGCCGGCTTCACCTCCGATGACACCGAGGAAGACCTGAAGTGGCTGGCAGGGAAAGTGGCCGCCCTGCGTGTTTTCTCTGATGAAGAAGGCAAGATGAACCTCAGTATAAAGGACGTGAACGGCGACGCGCTGGTGATCAGCCAGTTTACCCTTTACGCCAGCACCAAGAAAGGCAACCGCCCCTCCTACACCAACGCAGCCCCCCCGGCTGTATCCATCCCCTTGTATGAGCGTTTTGTACAGCTGCTGGAAGAGGCGCTGGGCAAGCCGGTGCAGACAGGCGAGTTTGGGGCCGACATGAAAGTATCTTTGCTGAACGATGGGCCGGTGACGATTGTGATGGACACGAAACAGAAAGATCTCTTTTAAGTATGACCATAGCCGAAGCACAAGCCACAGTAGATAAGTGGATACAGGAGAACGGGGTACGCTACTTTAACGAGCTCACCAACATGGCCATACTTACAGAGGAAGTTGGCGAGGTGGCCCGCATCATCTCCAGGCAGTACGGGGAGCAATCGTTTAAGAAGAGCGATGAAGGCAAGCAGCTGGGCGACGAACTCGCCGACGTGCTGTTCGTGCTGATCTGCCTGGCCAACCAAACCGGCGTGAACCTGACCGAGGCCCTGCAGAAAAACCTGGAGAAAAAGACCAACCGCGACAGCGACCGCCATAAGCAGAACGAGAAACTGAAGTAAGCCTTGAGAGTTAGAGAGGTAGAGAGTTTGGGAGTTAGAAAGTTAGAAGGTGATGCTGTAGAGGCTGCCTCTGGCGCAAGTTTTCAACTTGTGGCTATACTTGATGTTGAGTTTCCATAAATGCTTCGGGGCAGGGTAACTCAACTGGGCTGCAGGGCATCTTTTCTAAAATTGCTCTGAAGTATACATTTCTGCTCCGCAGAAAGCAAGTTGAAAACTTGCATCATAACAGCCACAAGTTACACTTCGTTAAACTTGCGGCAGAAAGCTGTAAAGTATAAACGGGAGCGGCTGGCACTTTAAGTAGTACCAGCCGCTCCCGTTTTATACTTCAGAAGAGCTAACTTTCTAACTCTCTACCTCTCTACCTCTCCAACTCCTCAACTCTAAGGTCCACCAGCCTGTCGTGGCGCCACACGGGCAGCACGTTGTATACATCGTGGCGGAGGCAAAATTCGATGTCTTTGTGGATCTCGAGGTGCTCCAGCCGGCGCACATGCGACGACTGCCGCAGGAAAGCAACCATATCGGCTTTAGCGGTTTGATACAAGTATACAGCGGCCAGGGCACTGTCGTTCTCAGAGGAAAAGCTATCCTGCAGGCGCTCCACCAGCGCACCGGCAAACAGCGTGTCCTCCAGGTTAAACTGTCCTTTCCAGCCGGCGCATACTACCAGCACATCCAGTCCCAGCTCCGCCAGGTGGTCGGCCACGGTCTGCAGGTTCAGGAAAGAACCTACCACGATCTCCTCCGCCGCCTCCGACAGACGAATGGCGCGGGTGCCGTTGGTGGTCGTGATGGCGATATCGCGCCCCTGCACATGGCCACCCATGTAGCCGAAAGGCGAGTTGCCCAGGTCAAAGCCTTCGGCCTTTATCCCGTTGCGCTCCGCCGCCGTCAGGCAGCCGCGCTCCGAAAAGCCACGGCACTCCTCCAGCTCCATCACCGGAAAAATATTGGCAGCGCCCTCGGCAAATGCCGTTACCATGGTAGAGGTAGCCCGCAGAATATCCACGGCCACCACTGCCTTTCCCTTCAGATCATACAGGTGCAACAGCTCCGGGCTGAAACACACGTCTATACTTGGCATTGTTTAATTGTTGATTGTTAAATTATTGATTGTTGGTTTATAAAAATTGTCCGGCAACCCGAAAAACAATTAACAACCAGCAATCAACAATCAGCTTATTTTTTTACAAAAGGCAGCTTCACTACCTGTGCTTTCATGTCCTTGTTGCGGATGCGGATGAAGACCTCAGAGCCGGCTTTGCTGTAGTCTTTGGCTACGTAGCCCATGCCAATGCCCTTGCCCAGGGATGGCGACATGGTGCCGGAAGTTACCTCCCCGATCTTCTCTCCCTCTGCGTTCACGATCTCGTAGTGCGCGCGCGGAATGGCTTTCTCCAGCATCTCAAAACCAACCAGTTTGCGGCTCACGCCCTGCTCCTTCTGCGCCTTCAGATTGTCAGCGTTGGTAAAGTCTTTATCGAACTTCGTGATCCAGCCCAAACCAGCCTCCAGCGGCGAAGTGGTGTCGTCGATGTCGTTGCCGTAGAGGCAGAAGCCCATTTCCAGGCGCAGCGTATCGCGGGCACCCAGGCCGATTGGCTTGATGCCATACGCCTTGCCAGCCTCCATAATCGCATCGAACACCTTTTTGGCGTCCTCATTCTTCACGTAGATCTCAAAACCGCCTGCGCCGGTGTAGCCTGTAGCCGACACGATCACATCCTGCGCTCCGGCAAACTCGCCTTTCTCAAACGTATAGTATACCATGCCGGGCAGGTCGATCTTCGTGAGCGAAGCTAGCGCCTCGGCGGCTTTTGGCCCCTGCACGGCAAACAAAGAGATGTTATCAGAGATATTCTCCATCTCTACGCCCTCGGTGTTATACTTGCTGATCCAGTTCCAGTCTTTCTCAATGTTGGAGGCGTTTACCACCAGCAGATACTCCTCCTCGCCCATGCGGTACACCAGCAGGTCATCCACAATGCCGCCATCTTCGTTTGGCAGGCACGAGTACTGGATCTTGCCGTCCGCTAGTTTAGCGGCATCGTTGGAAGTCACGCGCTGGATCAGGTCCAGGGCCTTGGGGCCGCGCAGCATGAACTCGCCCATGTGCGACACGTCGAAAATGCCGACAGCCTCACGCACTGTTTTATGTTCCTCTATGTCTGATGAGTAGCGCACAGGCATGTTGTAGCCGGCAAAAGGCACCATCTTGGCGCCCAGCGCCTCGTGCACATCATTCAGAGCGATTTTCTTCAGTTCCATGTGTGTATTTAACTGTTCTTGTTGTTAAAGCAAAATTAATTAATTTTCGGGCGCTTCCTAAATTTATACCTGCCGCAGCCGTGGTTTTGCGCTCTGGTGGGGCGGCAGCTGCAACAAATTATCTGAATGCCCGTACAAGCTAACACCAAAGGAATAGCCAAAGCATATATATGATTACCCTGATATTAGAGCTTGTCTCGCATCGCCGTTACGGCCTTGCCCTGTACCCTCTTACCTGTTCAGTACATAACGCAGGCTCCGAGTCGCCTGCCTTGCAAAACCTGTAAGCTCCGGCTTAACGTGTAGCTCCAGCCCTTATACATGAAACTTTCTTTTAAACTTTTTGCCGGATTCGTTCTGATCCTGGTGCTCTTTACTGCCGTTGCTATCGTTAACTTCCGGCTCTCGGAGGCCGTGATCGAGAACACGCAGTGGGTGTCGCGGTCGCAGATCGTGGTGCGTAACTCTGCCGCGCTGCAGCGAAACATCATTGACATGGAGACCGGCCTGCGCGGTTATATGCTGAACGGCAACGAAACGTTTTTGCAGCCCTACTGGCAAGCCCGCGACCAGATGCCCGGCCTGATCCAGGAAATGAAGAATTTCGTTACCGCCTCCCAGGACCAGGTGGAGAAGATCAATGAAATTGAAGGCATGCAGAACCGCTTTGAGAAGAAGTTTGCTGAACCCCTGATACAGATGAAGCGCGCCCAGGACACGCTACTGACAGACCAGGAGCTGGACGCGCAGGTCGAGCTGCTGCTGCTCGGGGAGAAAGCCCTTACCGACTCGATACGCGCCAGCTTCCGGGATTTTAATGCCTATGAGTACAAAGTACGGGAAGACCGCAGCCAGCGCCTCAACAAAAGTATAAACAACACGCGCCACCTTTCCACCATACTCACCATACTCTCAGTGATCATCGGCCTGAGCTGGGCATACTACATTACCCGCCTCATCACCAACCGCATCATGAAGATGGTGAGGCTGGCCGAGCAGATCTCGCAGGGCGACTACAAAACCCAGATCGTGGACACGAGTAACGACGAACTGAGCCGCCTGTCGCACTCCCTTAACCGCATGTCGGCCACCATTGATGAGACCTTTACCGAGCTAGACCTGAAAAACAAGGAACTAGACCAGTTTGCCTACGTAGTATCGCATGACCTGAAAGCGCCGCTTAGGGGTATTGAGGTGGCCTCGCGCTGGGTAGAGGAAGACATGGGCTCCAAGCTGCCTGCCAACGTGCAGGAGTACCTGGTGATGATGCGCGTGCGCGTGCACCGCATGGAGAACCTGATCAATGGTATTCTGGCGCTGGCCCGCATTGGCCGCACAACGCAGGCCGAAGAAGACGTGGACGTAAGCGACCTGCTGGGCGAGGTGGTAGACCTGCTGGCGCCGCCAAAAGGGTTTGTGATACAAGTGCCGCCACACTTGCCTACCCTGCACACCGTGCGGATACAGCTGCAGCAGGTGTTCAGCAACCTCATCAGCAATGCCATTAAATACCACGACAAGGACCACGGTTTGATCAACATCAGCCACAATGAGGAGGGGGATTTCCACGTTTTCTCAGTGGCCGACGACGGCCCGGGCATTGACCCAGACTACCATGACCGGATCTTCGTGATTTTCCAGACCTTGCAGGAGCGTGACGCCATGGAAAGCACCGGTGTGGGCCTCAGTATCGTAAAGAAGATAGTAGAACTGCAGGGAGGCAGCATTTGGGTGTCATCAGAGCCCGGCAAAGGCTCGACATTTACTTTTACCTGGCCCAAAGTGTCAGGTAAAGATCAAAAATTTTTATAGCTTTGTTTAATTCGATTAGAAGCAATTAATTATAATGGGCGAGAAAGACGTTGTAAACATCCTGCTAGTGGAGGATGACTACCTGGATACCATGAATGTGGAGCGGGAGCTGAAAAAGATCGGCATCAACCATCCGATTTTTGAGGCACGGAACGGCAAGGAAGCACTGAACATGCTACGAGGTATTGAGGCAGAGAAAATCTCCCCTTCACCAAGCGTTATCCTGCTGGATATTAACATGCCGAAGATGAACGGCCTGGAGTTTCTGACCGAGCTGCGCCGCGACCCGGAGTTTAGCCACATCCCGGTATTTATCATGACCACCTCTAACGAGGAAACCGACCGGTTGGCGGCCCAGCGCCTCAACGTGTCGGGCTACATTGTAAAGCCGCTCTCCTTCGACAGCTTCGAGCGCAGCGACTCCTCCCTCGACAGCTTCAGCCTTTTCCTGGACCTGATCAAACTAAAGTAACCAATAAAGCCCCAACGTATAAAAAGCCGCAGCACAAGCTTGTGCTGCGGCTTTTTATACTTACTGCCTGCTTAAATCTACAGCAGCTCCGGTAGCCGGGGCAGCAGCGCAAACGATTGGCGGTGGTGCAGCGTAGCGCCATACTTTGCGATACCCGCGCGGTGCGCTTGGGTAGGATAGCCCGCGTTCTGCTCCCAGCCAAAGTATGGATGCTCTTTTGCCAGCTCACACATCAGGTCGTCGCGATGGGTTTTGGCCAGCACCGAGGCCGCAGCGATGGACAAGTACTTGCCGTCTCCCTTCACCATGCAACTATGGGGCACCTGCCCAAAAGGCTTAAAGCGGTTGCCGTCCACCAGCAGGTATTCCGGCTGCCGTGGCAGCGCCTGCAGCGCCCGGTGCATGGCCAGGTAAGTGGCCTGCAGTATGTTTATTTTATCAATCTCTTCCGGCGAGGCCTCCCCTATGGCCCAGGCTACGGCCTCAGACACAATCTCCCCGCGCAGCTGCTCCCGAAGCTTACGGGTTAGCTTTTTAGAGTCGTTGAGGAGCGGGTGCCGGTAATCCGGGGGCAGTATAACCGCTGCGGCCACCACCGGCCCGGCCAGGCAGCCACGCCCCACCTCGTCCACGCCAGCCTCTAAGGTATAGCCACTGTGGTTTGGTAAAAGCATACTATCAGATAACAAAACAAGTATAAAAAAGAGCACAGCCCGCCCCTAAGATTAGCGGCGGAGCCATACTTTTACGCGTCATTCTATGCCTGCATCAGGTAAGCCTTGATGTATTCGTCCAGGTCGCCGTCCAGCACGTTCTGCACGTCGGTGCGCTCTACGCCGGTGCGCACGTCTTTGATGAGCTTGTAGGGGTGCAGCACATAGTTGCGGATCTGAGAGCCGAAGTCGATGCGCTTCTTGGTGCTCTCGATGCGGTCGCGCTCGGCGTTGCGCTTGTCCAGCTCTATCTGGTACAGCCTGGAGCGGAGCATGCGGATGGCGTGTTCCTTGTTCATGAGCTGCGAGCGCTCTATCTGGCACTCGATCACGATACCGGTTGGCTTGTGCTTCAGACGAACGGCTGTCTCTACCTTGTTTACGTTCTGGCCACCTGCGCCGCCGGAGCGGAAGGTATCCCACTCAATGTCGCTTGGGTTAACCTCTATATTGATCGTGTCATCCACCACGGGATAGGCGAACACAGAGGCAAACGACGTATGGCGGCGGCCGCCGGAGTCGAAGGGCGAGATGCGCACCAGGCGGTGCACCCCGATCTCGGACTTGAGGTAGCCATAGGCAAAGTCGCCGGTGATCTCCAGCGTGGCCGACCTGATGCCTGCGCCATCGCCGGCCTGGTAGTTTATCTGCTTCACACCAAAGCCATGCGACTCGGCCCACATGATGTACATGCGCATCAGGATCTCAGCCCAGTCCTGGCTTTCGGTGCCGCCCGCGCCCGGGTTAATCTCCAGGATGGCGCTTAGCTGGTCTTCCTCGCCGCTGAGCATACGCTTAAACTCCAGCCCTTCCACGGCCTCCTCGGCCTTTTTATACTCCTGCTGGATATCCTCCTCCGATACGTCGCCCTCCTTGTAGAAATCGAACAGCACCTCAAAGTCAGACACGGCCTTCTCCACCTCCTCATAGTGGTCTGTCCATACTTTCACCGACTTGATCTCCTTCAGGATCTTCTCGGCTTCCTTGGGGTCATCCCAGAAATTGGGGGCAGTGGTTTGGACCTCGGTCTCTTTTACCTGCTCTTTCTTGGCATCGTAGTCAAAGATACCTCCTCAAGGCCTCTACTCTGGCCTTCAACTCTTTTACTTGCTCAGTTGTCATTAGCGTGATGGGTTATACTTCCTTTTAACATGAAAATGCTGAAGTATAAACTATTGTATACTTCAGCATCCTCGTACTTTATACTTTATACTTTTACAGGCTGATGCGGTGCACCCAGTTGTGCTTGTCCGGCGCCTGCCCGGTTTTAATCTTATCCAGCTCGTTGGCAATGCGGTTCGAGATCTCGCGCTCCTCAACGACCGGCAGGTGCATGTCCTGGCCGTTGTAGTGGATGGTGGCAATCTGCGCGATGGTAGCCGCTGTGCCTGTTCCGAATGCCTCCTGCAGCTTGCCTGCCTTATAAGCTTCCTCTAGCTCATCTACGGATACTTTGCGCTCCTCTACGGTATAGCCCAGATCTTTTGCCAGGGTCAGCACGCTGTCACGGGTGATGCCAGCCAGGATGGTGGTGCTTACTGGCGGGGTGATCAGCTTGCCGTCTATCACGAACATCAAATTCATGGTGCCAGACTCTTCTATAAACTTATGCTCTTTGGCATCGGTCCAGATCAGCTGGTGGTAGCCGCGCTCCTGCATGTTGCGGGCAGGCAGCAAAGCCGCCCCATAGTTACCGGCAGCCTTGGCAAAACCGGCCCCGCCTTCCGCAGAGCGCACATACTGTGGCTCGATGGCTACCTTCAGCGGCTGCCCGTAATAGGCGCCTACCGGACAGGTAAAAACGGTAAAGCGGTAGTTAGACGATGGCCGAACGCCGATAAACTCATCCGTAGCGAACATAAACGGGCGGATGTACAGCGCGCAGCCCGAAGTTGGCGGCACCCAGGCGGCGTCCAGCTTCAGCAGCTGCTCCAGGCCCTGCATAAAAATATCTTCTGTTATGGCCGGCATGCACATGCGCTCAGCCGATTTGTTCAGGCGGCGGAAGTTATCCAGCGGACGGAACAGCAGCAGATCGCCATTCGCATCTTTGTAGGCCTTCATCCCCTCAAAAATGGACTGCCCGTAGTGCAGAGCCGAGGTAGCTGGGCTCAAGGACATGTTGCCGTAAGGCAGTATCTGCGGGTTCTGCCACTTGCCGTCTTTGTAATCAGCCACCAGCATGTGGTCTGAAAAGATCTTCCCGAACTCGATGTTGTTGTAGTCCAGCTCCGAGATGCGCGACTCTGCCACGCACTGTGCCGGTATAGTTAGCATATCTATAGACATTTTAAGTTTGGTTTTTAATTCCGTTCGTAGTGTATGGTTAAGTGTTATATTCTGGGTTTCCAGGTTACTTCCTCTGCGCCCAGCTCATGAGCCATTATACGGCAAAGAGCAAACAGGTAATCCGAAAGTCTGTTCAGGTATTTTACCACCAACTCATCCACCGCCGACACTTCCTGCAGGCTAATGGCCAGGCGCTCGGCGCGGCGGCACACGCAGCGGGCCACATGGCAAAACGACACTGACGGATGCCCACCCGGAAGTATAAACGCCCGCAGCGGCGGCACCTCAGCCGTATACTTGTCTATTTCCTGCTCCAGCAGCGCAATGTCTTCCTCGTGCAGGTCGGGGGTGGCCATTTTGGTGTTCTTGTCTGGGTCGGTGGCCAGCGTGGAGCCAATGGTAAACAGCCGGTCCTGTATTTCCTTCAGGATGTCGAGGCGGCCCTGGTTTACCTCCTGGTCGCGTACCAGCCCGATGTAGGAGTTAAGTTCATCCACGGTGCCGTATACTTCTATGCGGAGGTGTGCTTTTGATACTCTGGTTCCACCAATCAGCGCGGTGGTTCCTTTGTCGCCTGTTTTGGTGTATATCTTCATCTAGTGCTGCTCTGTCTGTAGCTTAGAGGCTGTAATCACATCAGGGTTAATGGTGTCCGACTCAACCAGGCCGTCGCGGAGGCGCACGATGCGGTGGGCGTACCGGGCAATGTCCTCCTCGTGCGTTACCATGATGATGGTGTTGCCTTTGGCGTGCAGGTTCTCGAAAAGCTCCATGATCTCGTAAGAGGTTTTGGTATCGAGGTTACCGGTCGGTTCGTCGGCCAGGATGATGCTGGGGTCGTTGATGAGGGCGCGGGCAATGGCCACACGCTGCCGCTGGCCACCCGATAGCTCGTTGGGCTTATGCTTGCCGCGGGTGCCCAGGCCTACGCTCTCCAGCGCGCGCTGCGCCTTCTCCTCGCGGGCACTTTTGCTGTAGCCTGCATAGATCAGCGGCAGCGCCACGTTCTCCAGCGACGACTGCCGCGGCAGCAGGTTAAATGTCTGGAACACAAAGCCGATCTCCTTGTTGCGCACCTCGGCCAGCTCGTTGTCCGTCATGTTGCTCACATCCTGCCCGTTAAGTATGTACGTGCCGCCTGTAGGCGTATCCAAACAGCCGATGATGTTCATGAACGTGGACTTGCCGGAGCCCGACGGCCCCATAAAAGCGACATACTCTCCCTTGTCTATTTTGATAGACACCGATTTTAGGGCATGGATAGTCTCCGTACCCATGTGGTATACTTTAGAGATGTCGTGGGTTTCGATGATGGTGCTCATAGGGCTTTTTTCATAGTTGCCAGTTGTCGGCGCGCGCCTCCACTTCCTGACGCTTTTGTTCTAATTTCTCTTTAAATGTAGCATATTCCGACGCAGGAAGCAAATCCTGCAGCGTTTCTGCAGCTTGGTCTGCGTAAGAGTATAAACCCTGCTCCAGGCTCTCCAGTGCATACGCCTGGTAGAGTTGGGCCGAGTACGGGTTGTAGGTGATGCCGCTTAAAAGTATGTTATACGCTTTTTCGTCGCCGGGCTTATACTTTCTGAAAAAATCTGCAGCGGCCAACAGCGTTTCCTCATCGTAGGTCAGCATTTTCACGGCTTGCTCGTAGCGGGCGGCAGCTTCCTCCTCTCGGCCTTTTACCTCGGCAATGCGCGCCTTAAAGTATAGCACCTTGCGCTTGTCGCGGTCCGTCAGGTAAAGGTGGTTCAGCTTGTTGTTCAGCACGTCATACTTTTCGGTGTACAGCCACAGCCGGAGCTGCTGCAGGTTCAGCTCAGAGCGCAGCGTGCCCTCCGGCCGCAGTTGCGCGCTTGCCTCCTGCATGGCATCGTAGGCGCCCTTCCACTTTTTATGCTGCAACAGGTATTCCACCTGCGCCACCAAGGCTTGTCGTTTCAGCTCTTTCTCCTGCACGGCCTCCACAAAAGCCCGCACCTGCCCCTCCGCCAGGGTTGGCAGGAAGGTTAGCAGGTACTGCAGTTTCTCTTTGTCAGATCCTTGGGCCAGCATAGTGTCGGCGGGTTGCCGCAGCACCATGGCCAGCTCGTGCGCCACGTTAACGGCAGCCTCGTTCTCGGTATAAGCCACCTCCTCCAGTGCCGCTACCGCAGCCTCCGGCTGGTGCGCCATAGCCAGGGCGTAGCCATGAGAGAGGTAAGCCTGTGTGTAGCCGCGGTCTTTGGCCTGCTTAAAATATGCGGCGGCGGCACGGTTGTTCTTCTCCTCCAGCATCCACAGCCCCAGAGTGTTGTAGTAGTAGCCGCTCTGGGCCTCCATCTGCAGCGCCAGGTTCTCCACCAGCCGCCTGCCCTCGCGCGGCAGCCCGTTGTAATGGTGGATGAGCCCCTGCAGGTACGCCAAATCACTGAAGAAGATCTGGTTGCCGGGCGACTTGAGGTAGTTACGGATATGCCCAAGCCGCGAAGTATCGCCATGGGCGAGCGAGCTGATGGTTTGGTTGTAGAACAGCGTGAAGTCCTCTACCTGCTGCAGGGAGTCCGGCATAAATTCTTCGTCGTCCTGCGGCTCCTTGCCCAGCAGCTGGCGCAATACGGCCTGGTTGCTGCGCAGCGTCTCATACTTGCTTTTCCTGGACTCCTCCAAAACGGTTTTAGCTGGCTCCAACATGGCCTGTCGGGTATAGTAGGCGAGGCGGTTGCTGCGCACCACATTGTTTTTGCGCCCATACGCCTGCGCCAGGTTAAAGTAGTACTCGGTACTGTCCTGCACGCTGGTCTGGGCATACAGCAGGGCCAGGTTATTGTAGATCTCGGGGTTTTCCGGGAAGTGTTCCGCCCCCTCCTGCAGCACGTACAGCTTCTCAAAAAAGAACTGTTTTTCATCGTAGAGGTTGGCCAGGCGCACGTACAGCTTTGGGTTCGGGCTTCGCTCCAGCGCCTCCTTGAGCAGCAGAATCTCCTCGTTAGGTTTCTCCTCCTGCCGGTACATGGCCGCCAGGTTGTAGCTGGCTTTCACGTTGCCGTCGTCGTATACATCGCTTTCCTCATAAAAGCGGCGGGCCAGGATGTCGTTGCCAGAGCCACGGTATAGGTCTCCGATGTAGCTGTAATAGCCCGCCTGCGCCTGAAAGTAGGCACGGTACTGCGTGCGCATGATCAGGAGAGCGCACAGTGCCATACTCAGCACGAAGAAGGAGAAAAGCGAGAAGGTTTTAGGCTCGTACACCACGCGGTATACTTGCAGGCGCTGGTCCAGCAGGCCCCCGAAGTTGATCATCACATACACTAAAAAGCCGAAGCCAAAGGTCAGGTGCGTGTACACGATCAGGTTCTGGAAAAGCTGTATGAGCGGGTCATTGGCGGTGGCAAAGGCATAGCCGATGCTCAGGAAAGCCATGGTGGCAAATACCAGGTACAGCACCGCCCCCGCAGGCCGGAAAGAGAACCATTTGCCATAGGCGGCCTCCCGCTGACGCATGCCCCAGAAGCCCGCCACCGTGGATGCCAGCAGGATCAGGTATGGGTTCAGCGGGATGACCTCGGTGCTAAGGTAACCTACGTGGCGCAGGTACATGAGCAGCAGGCTGAGCAGGTACAGAATGCTGATAAGCAGGAACTGCCACATGCTAAAGCGGCGCTCCGGGGTTTTGGCCTGCGTGTTGATCCAGAGCAGCGCGTTCACGTTTTCGTAGCTCACCCAAAGTATAAACAGCACCGCAGCCGCCAGCAACCCGATAGAGCTGTAGCTAACCAGGTGCAGCGTTATCAGCCTGGCCGGAAAATCTGCCTCTGAGTAGATGAGCATGCCCAGCAGCCCCACAACGCCCGACATCGCCAGCACCCGCAGCCCAAAGCCCGTGGTGGGCCAGAAAGCTTGAAAAACGTAGCTCGCGATGGCCAGCAGCACAATACTGAGCAGCAGCATGGTTTGGCCGGAGCCCGTAAAGATCTCCAGCAGGTCGAAGTTGAAGGTAGCCAGGAACAGCATGAGCAGCAGGATGCCTGCAAAGTATGGGATGCGCCGCATGGCACTGATGGCCGCCGCATAAAACGCCAGGCACACCGCCAGAATGGCCAGCAGCACATTGGCCGCGCCATAGTTTACCTGGGGCAGGGCCACGTCGTACTGCTCAAACAGCAGGTAGCCGTCGGCCGAGAGGGTAAAGCTCTCCAGCAGCCCCGGCACCTCGCTTACCGGCACCGGCACCACCTGCAGGTCGGTTATCTTGTCCCAGGCAAAGGCAGTGGCCTCGCCCCAGGCGTAGTAATACACGCCCAGCAGCAGCGACACGATACCTAACAGCAATAAAAAAAGATAGGGATACCTGGTGTGCGTATCCCATCCCTGCCAAAACTTAATCTTACTCATATATTTCTTTGAGACGCAAGTATCAAGACATAAGCTGTTCCGTTTATACTTCCTTGCTGATTCGCCTGATAGTATGAAGTATACTTCAGGGGCAACAAATAAGCGTTATACTTATGCCTACGGCTTATTCCAGTACTTTTGGCACCCGGAAATAATCGGAGTCCTTTTTGGGCGCGTTCAGCAGTGCCTGCTCGTGGGTGATGGTGTTGCGGGCCTCGTCTTCGCGCAGCACGTTCACCTCCTCCGACATATGGATAAGCGGCGCCACGTGCTCGGTGTCGAGCTGGCGCAGCTGGTCTACCCAGTTCAGGATCTTGTTCAGGTCCTGCAGCACTTCCTGCTCCTTCTCCTCGTTAAACTCCAGCCTTGCTAAGTGCGCTATCTTGCGGATGGTTTGAATATCTGTTGACATGTGCTTTTGTATGTTGCGTAATTTCTGTTTGTATGATGTTAAACACCTGCTCCTTTAGCTGTGGCAGGTCCTCCAGCGTCAGCCCCTTCGTCTCGATCGGCTCGTGCATCACGATCTTGAGCGGGTGCCAGCGCACCTTCAGTTTGCCGTCCAGGTCGGGCAGGAAGTGCTGGTTGTAGGGCATGGTTACCGGCACCACCGGCACCTGCTTCTCAATGGCCAGCTTAAACGGCCCGTCCTTAAAAGCCATCAGCTGCTCGCCGGCAGTCTTGGGTATGGTGCCCTCCGGAAAAATAGCCAGGCTGCGCCCCGCCTCCAGCGACTTTGCCGACTTAATATAGCTTTTGGCGCTGCTGATGGTGCTTTTGCGGTCTACGGAGATGTATAGTTTTTCGTATACCTTGCCCCACAGCGGCACCTTGCACAGGTCGGCTTTGCCCACAAAGTTAAGAAATCCGGGGATGGCATGCAGCATCACCGGAATATCGAGGTAGGAGCTGTGGTTGGGCGTGAAGACGTATACTTTCTTCGGGTCGAACTTAAAGCGCCACTCTACCTGCAGCGGCGTCAGGAACATGCGCAGCGAGGAGGAGGACCAGAACCGGTTGATGCCGTGTAACTGCCTGTACCACTGCACCCGCCGCATCAGCACGGCCTGTAGCGGGTAGGTAACCACAAAAGGAAGTACAAACCAGGTAACGCACCAGGTAGTGTAGATCCGCTGTGATATGTACTTAATGGCTTTCATGTCTCCAAATGTACGTATAATCCCTTAGTTTGCCAGTGCCGGGGCTGCCGGTAAAACGCAGTAAATTTATACTTTATACTTTGCTGAGGCTTTATTCCTGTAAACCCAGCCCTAGCCCCTCCGAGGAGGGGAATTCGTGGCTTACCACTTCCTGGCCCTCCGTCCCAGTTGAGTCGCAGACTCAACTTTAACTATAAGTCACGAATCTAGAGATTCGTACCAGAGAGCGGCAAAAAAGCTACAGCCTTCCCTGCTCCTGCAGCAGAAAAGCGGCCTTCAGGATACCGGCCACGCTGATGGCATCGGTGATCTCGTTGTTCATGGCCATGCGAACGGCCTCTTTAAAAGGCACCTTCTTGATGTGCAGCTCCTCTGTCTCTTCAAAAGCAGTTTCGCCGGCGGTTAGTTCCTCAGCCAGAAAAACAAATCCTTCTTCGTCGGTTACGGAGTTGGAGGTGTGCAGGCGGCAGATATTGGTCCAGCGGGCGGCGGTAAAGCCGGTCTCCTCCTGCAGCTCCCGCTTCGCCGACTCCAGGATGTCGTTTTCTACCAGGCCGCCGCCCATGGGTATCTCCCAGCTGTACTCTTTCAGCGGGTAGCGGTACTGGCCGATGAGGTAGGTATAGCCTTCGCTATCGATGGGGATGATGCCGATGGCTTTGTTTTTCATGCTGACCACACCGTAGATGCCCTCGCCGCCGTTCGGGTTCAGCACCTGGTCTTCGCGCACGCGTATCCAGGGGTTCTGGTAAATATTCTTGCTGGACAGGATGGTCCAGGGATTGTGTGTCTCGTCGATCATAGCTTGTACTTTTTGCTGCTGCAAAGATAGGGGTTTTGGCTTGCAGAAGTATGGCTGCGGGGTTATGGAGTTTTAGAGGTGTGTTAGTATCGCTCTTTCGGGCTTACCTATCCGAAAGCTTTCTGCCGGGGGACTTCCTAGTCCCCATTGTTTGGCCTTGCCTTCACTCGGACTAGGAAGTCCGCAGCAGGTAAATTCCCGGACAAAGATGTCCGGAATAGCGGCGTGCTTGGTGGTGAAAATGCTAATAAGGGCGGAGGGATGGTCTTACTTGTTGTTTCGCACGAAAGAGTAGTTCAGCCCGATTGTAAGCAAATCCTTTTTATCAATTCGGTTGTAGATTGTTCGGAAGCTAATAAAATTTTTTGTAGGTATCCGATATTGAAAGTATGCTTCATGATGGAAATACTCAAAATAATATCTAGAGTTAAGGCCAAAATAAGCATTGCGTGCATTCTGTTCTAGACCAAAGCCAAATCCAAAGTTCTTATTTCCATCCAACTGATGAAAACCTGTTCTGAAAATCAAGCCCGTGTTTCTAAAATATCTTATTCTAGATGTTAGGTTAAAATCTGTAAGAAAAAGATCTGAGTCATTAAAGTTGAGCACATCATACTTCAGCGTTGTCCTTCCAACATATTTCAGTGAGTAAAATCCTAACTCAGCACCATACGAGTAGCTAGAGTCAAAGCCGGTTTGTCCCTGAACTTTGATCAATAGGTTGTCCTGAAAGTCTTCAAAATGGATTAGCGGCTCTTCATCAACTCCATTACTCACTTGAAAACCGATTACTGAGTTGGCAAATCCATAGTTGGTCCCAAAAGCTAACCAGCGAGTATTATAAAATTCCTCTCTACCAATGTTCAGGAATTGGGTAGAATCACTCTGCGCATAAATTTCAAAAGGCAAAAGAGTTAGCAGGAGAAGAATACGTATCATTTAGAAACTATAGTTTCTGAACACTAAGTACAGGAATGCTGGTTTTGCGGCAAATGCTTTTCTTAGCATGACACTTACTTTATGATCTCTACTCTTCCCTCAATCTTATCATCAAATAAGTTAGAGCTAGCTGATTGTATATAATAGTCAGCATTTACCTCTAGTACCTCTATTGTCAATACCATCTCTTCGGGATAGCCAAAGTTGTTTTCGTCTTTGATGGTTTCTAACCACGTAAGAGTATAAGTGCAATCGTTTATCCACTCAACCTTGAATTTATAGGCCGCACCTAATTGCTCCGACCGCTCATACTGAATGTCGCCAACCCTTTCAATAATAGTAGTGATGGGGGCAGCTCCTTCTATATGACTAACTGTTTTAAAGGTTCCTGATTTTATTGATTGGCAAGTATTTGTGCTGAAGGAGGTATAGCCTATAAGTATTAGGCTCAGTAAGTATAACATATACTATCTTTGGGTGCCTTAAAGGTTGAGTACGCTTAATCCTGCTAATTCGTCACAGGACTTAATCTAAAGCCATATCCGTTTTAAAATAAAACCCCCTCCTGTTTTTAGGAGGGGGCAAGGGGGAGGTTTTACTTTACAAAGCGCCAGCCTTAATCTCCTCTACTACCTCCGGATCGAGGAGCGTGGAGGTATCGCCCAGGTTGGACGTATCGCCTTCGGCTACTTTGCGCAGGATGCGGCGCATGATCTTGCCGGAGCGGGTTTTCGGTAGGCCGCTCACGATCTGTATTTTATCGGGCTTGGCAATCTTACCGATTTTCTCCACCACCGTCTCAATGATCTCGGCACGCAGGTACTCGTCGCGCTCCGGCCTGTCGCGCAGTATCACAAAGGCGTAAATGCCCTGCCCTTTTACATCGTGCGGGTAGCCCACTACAGCCGACTCCACCACGTGCTCGTTGTGGTTGATGGCCTCCTCGATCTCGGCAGTGCCAAAACGGTGACCGGACACGTTGATCACATCGTCCACGCGGCCAATGATGCGGTACAGTCCGTTCTCGTCGCGCTTGGCGCCGTCGCCGGTAAAGTACAGGCCTTTGTAGGTGGAGAAGTAGCTGAGGCGGGCACGCTCGTGGTCGCCGTAAGTGGTGCGGATAATGCTTGGCCACGGGAACTTCATGCACAGGTAGCCTTCCACGCCGTTCTCGGTAATCTCATTGCCTTCGCTGTCTACCAATATCGGCTGGATGCCCGGCAACGGCAGGGCGGCGTGGCTTGGCTTCATTGGGGTTACGCCGGCAATCGTGGAGATCATGATGCCGCCGGTTTCGGTTTGCCACCAGGTATCCACCACCGGGCAGCGCTCTTTACCGACGTGGGTATGGTACCAGTGCCAGGCTTCTTCGTTTATCGGTTCGCCCACAGAGCCCAGCACTTTCAGCGAGTCTAAACTATAGGAGAGCACGTCATCAATGTCGCCGGCCATGAGGGCACGGATAGCGGTTGGGGCAGTATAGAAGATGGTAACGCCAAACTTATCCACCACTTGCCAGAAACGGCCATTGTCCGGGTAAGTCGGTACGCCCTCAAACATCAGCGTGGTAGCGCCGCTCAGCAATGGGCCGTACAGCAGGTACGTATGGCCTGTTATCCAACCGATGTCAGCGGTACACCAATACACATCGCTCTCCTGGTACTGAAACACATTTGTGAAGCTATACTGCGCATACACCATGTAGCCGCCGCAGGTATGCACCACGCCCTTTGGCTTGCCCGTGGAGCCGGAAGTATAAAGTATGAACAGCATGTCCTCGGCGTCCATTTCCTCGGCAGGGCACTCCTTGCTTACGGTCTGCACCTCGTCGTGGAACCACACATCGCGGCCTTCCACCATGTTCACGGCCCAGCCCAGGCGCTCTACCACAATCACTTTCTCTACAGAAGCGCAGCTCTCCAAGGCCTCGTCTACCACGCGCTTTACCGGAATCTGCTTGGTGCCGCGGTTCAGGCCATCGGAGGTAAGCACCATGCTGCACTGCGCGTCGTTGATGCGGTCGGCCATGGCTACTGCCGAAAAGCCGGCAAACACCACCGAGTGGATAGCCCCGATGCGCGCGCAGGCCAGCACGGCAATGGCCAGCTCCGGAATCATCGGCATGTAGATACAGATGCGGTCGCCTTTCTTGGCGCCGTTCTTCTTCAGCACGTTAGCAAACTGACATACTTTCTCGTGCAGCTCGCGGTAGGTATAGCGCACAAAGCGCTCTTTGGGGTCGTTGGGCTCCCAGATCAGGGCCAGTTTATTGCCACGGGTTTTCAGGTGGCGGTCCAGGCAGTTTTCGGTGATGTTGAGTTTTCCGCCCTGGAACCACTTTATGTTCGGTTCGTCAAAATTCCACTCCAGTGTCTTGTCCCACTTTTTGCGCCAGGTAAAGGTATCGGCAATGTCGCTCCAGAACCCTTCCGGGTCCTCCACGCTGCGTTTATAGGCTTCTTCGTACTCTTCGTAGGTCTTAACTTGATAGTTCGTCATGACAAGGTCTAGTTCTTGGTTAGATAGCGTTATAAGGTTAATAAATGCGTTTCCCGATTCGCCTTCGCTTCAGGCGAATCGGGAACCCTGGTCGGTATAGCCGCTCAGCAACGGGGCTATATGCAATATACGATTTATAAAGTTATTTGTAGCCGATGCCGGTCCTCTCCTACCCCTCTTTGCCTCCTTGGTTTACGCTGTCCCGGCTGGTGCTCCTCAGCTAAAAATAAGCAATAAATGCTTAAACATCATACTTCATTTGCCGGATAAGATCGGTTTATACTTCCGCGGCCGGTAACCGAAGCTTAGCTGGCGGGCGTTAGAAGTATGGGTTTAACGAAAGCAGGACCAGCAATTTAGCCATGCATCAATTTAACAACGCCGCGCTTAGCAATCAATGGTGCGCCACGGCAGCACCTGAACCTCTCGGCACGCGAATGTCCTCAATCAGTTCCTGAATGTGCATCGGTGGGGGCGGCGTCATCCGCGAGATCAAAAAGGACACGGTGAAGTTAAACAGCATCCCCAGCGTACCAATGCCTTCCGGCGAGATGCCGAACCACCAGTTCTCCGGCAGGTTCGCCTCCGGGTTGATAAACTTAAAGTAAGAGATGTATGCGATGGTAAAGATGAGCCCCACTACCATGCCCCAGATAGCTCCCTGCTTGTTCATGCGTGTCGAGAAAATGCCCATGATGATGACCGGGAAAAAGGAGGCCGCCGCCAGGCCAAAGGCAAAGGCCACCACCTCGGCTACAAAACCCGGTGGGTTTATGCCGAAGTAGCCGGCCACCACGACTGCCAGCATCGCCGCCAGCCGTGCCGCCGCCAGCTCGCGCTTTTCTGAAATTCCTGGCATAAAGGATTTCTTGAGCAGGTCGTGCGAAATGGAAGTGGAGATAACCAGCAGCAGACCGGCCGCCGTGGAAAGTGCCGCCGCCAGCCCTCCGGCCGCCACCAGTGCAATCACCCAGTTGGGCAGCCCCGCGATCTCGGGGTTGGCCAGCACCATGATGTCTTTGTCGATAATCAGTTCGTTGGCATCCGGGTGGTTGACATACTGCACATGGCCATCGCTGTTCTTGTCGTCGATGCTGATGAGCCCCGTCGTTTGCCAGTTCTGCACCCACTGCGGCATTTCCGCTACCGACCGGTTGCTAATGTTGTTGAGCATGTTATAGAGGCCAAAAGCGCCAATTGCCGGAGCCGTGGTATAAAGTATGGCGATAAACACCAGCGCATACCCGGCAGACTTCCTGGCATCCCTTACCTTAGGCACAGTAAAGAAGCGAACGATCACGTGGGGCAGCCCAGCCGTACCCACCATCAGCGCCGCCGTGATAAAAAATATGTCGATCGTCGACTTGGTGCCGCCGGTGTAGGGAGCAAAGCCCAGTTCGGCCAGCATGCCATCCAGTTTCTGCAGCAAAGGCGTACCGTCCTCCAAAGTGCCCCCTAAGCCGAGCTGCGGGATCGGGTGCCCGGTAAGCATGATGGAGATGTAGATAGCCGGCACCATGTAGGCAAAAATCAGCACGCAGTACTGCGCCACTTGGGTGTAGGTGATGCCTTTCATACCACCCAGCACGGCGTAAAACAGCACGATCACCATCCCGATGATCACGCCCGTCTCGATCTGCACCTCCAGAAAGCGGGAGAACACGATGCCCACGCCGCGCATCTGGCCTGCCACGTAGGTAAACGAAACGAAGATGGCACACACCACCGCCACCAAACGGGCGGTTTTGGAGTAGTAGCGCTCGCCCACAAAATCGGGCACGGTAAATTTGCCGAACTTGCGCAGGTAAGGGGCCAGCAGCAGCGCAAGCAGCACGTAGCCGCCCGTCCAGCCCAGCAGGTACACGGAGCCGTCGTAGCCCATAAACGAGATCAGGCCGGCCATGGAGATAAAGGAAGCCGCGCTCATCCAGTCAGCGGCGGTGGCCATGCCGTTTGCCAGCGGGCTAACCCCGCCCCCGGCCACATAAAACTCTTTGGTAGATCCGGCACGCGACCAGATGGCAATGCCGATATATAGGGTAAAGGTGAGGCCCACGATCAGGTATGTCCAGGCTAAGATGCTCATGGTAAATAAGTTTAAGGTGAGATGGGATTAGTCTTCGTGCACGTCGAACTCCCGGTCAAGCCTGTTCATCAGCCAGACATACGCAAAGATGATAAGGACGAAAAAGTAGATGGCCCCCTGCTGCGCAAACCAGAAGCCCAGTTTAAAGCCACCCAGCGTAAACTGGTTAAGCTCCTCGACCAGCAGGATTCCGCACACGTACGATACGGCAAACCAGACCCCGAGCAGGAAAAGCAATATGCGAAGGTTGCGTTTCCAGTAGGCCTGCATCTTTTGTCTTTTATTCTCCATTGTTTAGTGGTAAGAAGTATACATGTGGTATTTTGTGTGTTCCGGTTGAGGCGGCTTTAAGGCTCGTTTATACTTTACCGGTTCCTTTTGACCGATGCCGCTGCCAACCTGCTTCCTGTTTAGGATGGGCTTGGGTTAACAGCGCGTGTGCAACTCTAACAGCAGCAATAATTTAGTGAATTTGAAATATAAGAAAAAGCTTTTATACTTCAACCTCTGCACTTTAGCCACGGCAGGTATTAGCATAAAAAAAGCCCTGCCGTGGGGCAGAGCCTGAAAAAAGGTTTACCTGTAACATTATTACATGTCCCGCACCGAAACGATGACCTCTTTATACTTGTCGGTGTTATGCAGGAAATCCACCATTTTAACAGCTACTTCCTCCGGCGAGGCCAGTTCGTTGTTGGCTTTGTACCGCCGAAACTTCTCCACCGTGCTAAAGCGGCTCACGTCGCTCTCCCGTATCTGGCCCTGCATGTAAGTATCTACCACACCCGGCGACAAAGCGAATATTTTCACCCCGGTGCCGCGCATGTCCTGCTCCAACTGCACCGTCTGCGACAGCATATCGATGGCGGCCTTGGAGGCGCAGTAGCTCGCCCAACCGTCCACGGGGCGCTTGCCTGCCCCGGAGCTGATGTTGACCACCACCTTTTGCGCCTGCTGCTCGCGGTATACTTCCAGAAAGGTGTTCATCAGCATGGCCGGCACGATCACGTTCACATCAAACACAAACTCGAAGCGTTCGTTCGGCATCCGCTCGCCCACATAGCCGATATCGCCTAGCACGCCGGCATTGTTCACCAGCACCAACTTCTCCGCATCCGGGTACGGCAAGAAGATCTTCTGCAGGTTGTGCTCTACGGCAGGTATGTCTGAGAAATCGAGGGGCTGGTGGCGGTAGTTCGGGTGCTTGATGCTGCAGCTGCGCGACACGCCCACCACACGGTTGTTCTCGTCTTTCAGCAGCTCTTCGGCCAGTGCTTTGCCAATGCCTTTGCTGGCTCCGGTGATGATGTAGATGTTCAAGGTTTTGGGTGTTAGAGAGATTGTGAGTTTAGGTGTTAAGATACGGAAGCCATTAAAGTTGAGGTTTGAGTTTAGGAGAAGATGAATATCTAAAGTTGTTCTGCACAGGTTAGAAACTCATCTGTATCAGCATCAACGTTGCCTGTCCAAAATATTTTAACATCAACCCATTTTCCATTTAAATATACTTCATCAGATGTGGTAGAATACCCTCTCCAAGCATCTGTTTCTTTATTTATCATCGGCATTATTATGATATCGTTCCTATCTTCCAGAGACTTAGCTAACACAATGCACTCCTGGTTGCTTATCTCTAATTTCCTGCTGAAGGGGAATACATATTCGAAGTCCTCTACCGTTTCCCCACCATCCTTATAAACAACTACAAAATGATCTTTATCGGTAGTAACAACCAACTTTGTAGTTCGGTAAGAATACATGACTACGGCATAAAGCAAAAGCAACAATATAAATTCTGAATAAATCACTGGCCGAAGCCTGGCCATGCGAACGGCCAAGCGGTCTGCTACTACAGCAACAAAAAGGGCTATAACAAGAAAGAAAGCATAGGCTACTCCTAGACCTGCCGTTTGATCTGGCAACAACGCAAAAAACACAAAGGTAAAAAAGCCAATCCCTAAAATACCTATCAGCAGGAAAGGTGTGGGCTTTCTGAATTCTTTCTTTAAGGCATTTAGAATCTTCTGAAGCATGTCTAGCTTGTGCTTTATACTTCCTCAAAGTATAAAATCCCAGCCAAAACAAAAAGCCAGTGCCCCTGCCCTGGCAGAAACACTGGCTTTTGTCTTCTTAACCCATCTTAGTTCAGCGCTTCTTTCTTTAGCACAACCTGCTCCGCATGTTTGGCAACGGCCTGATGGTACAGTTCACGCAGTTGAGGGTATTCTTCCGGGGCAAACAGTGTTTCATTAACGTTTAACTTACTAATTATCATCAGCATGTTGCCTACTTGCTGCACCATGTAAGTATAGGTGGCGCTGTGGTTGGGCAAAGTCAGGCTTATATTCTGTGGCACTTCCTCTACTTGCCAGCCGACGGGTAGCTTCACGTTACATACTACTGTTTCCTTTATCGGAGCAGCAAAATCAACAGGATACATGCGCACTGGGTTCTGAAACGGATTTTTAGACACCCCACTGCCCATCATTGGGTTCAGATAAATGGTGTTGGCGCTGCCAGCGTTATCTGCGGCAATTTTGTACGCTACAGATAAGGGTTTATGGAGGCTATCAGCATTACTTATAATAGCCTCAGCTAACCGGAAACTGCCCGCTCCACTGTAGGTAGCAGCATATTTTTCGGCTCCCTCCTCTTTTATAGCTTGCCTTGCAGAGAGTGCACTATAGCCGTCCAATAATTCTTCTCCGGTGCCAGTTACCTTACCGGAGTTATCAACTGTTAAATTCCTTATGTAGTAGTTACTAAACGCAGCTCCGGTACTTAGCGGAATCCACTTAGATTCGGCGCCTTTCACTAAGTACCCCTCGCCATTCAGGCAGCGGACAGGCAGCATGCCTGGTAACAACTGAGGTTCTGTAGCATCTAAAAGTAATTCTGCCCCGTCAACCTGCACCTGCGCAACCACATAATCGAACTTTGTGAAGAGCGGTGACTTTTTGTATGGTTTGCCGTGGCTGCGGGTACTAACCAGCACAGGGTTGGCGTTGAAACCAGCTTCCCGTAGCATGGCTATCAGCAGCATGTTTATATCTGCAACATCGCCCGATCGCTTTTTCAGGATCTCAGGGAGTGTTTTATCAAGCCTCAGGCTATGGTAGCCGTTCCATTTCATACTATCCTGCACAAAGCTGTAGATGCCTTCTACTTGCTGCAGTGGGTTTGTATCTTTAGCCTTAATCTTTGCTACCTGCGTTCCGAACCTGCCGACTGGCTTCAGGTGCTCCCCAAAATTTTCATCCTCCGCTAAAATTCCGGCAAACTCGTCCCAGTCGCCAGATAGCACCTTTTGGTTATTTTTAGAATAGCTTACCTTGTACAGTTCAAACTCTACCTTCGTCACATAGTCTGACAGGGTTGTTATATAGCTTTCCAGGTGTAAAGCGGGCACATCCTTGGCTATCCAGCGGTTTCCTTCTTTCCTGAAGTTATGTTTCAGGCCCAGGTCCTCCGGCGTATAAAGTGGCTGGTTGCCCTGCTTCACCATTTTAAATGCGTAACGTTCAGGCATTTTCACCCGATACTCACTCCACACAATTGGTATGGATGATTGAAAGCTCCACTCTTTTAAGTTGTGGATGTACCGCGAATCAATGGTGTAAGAATATTCTATGACAGAGCCTACCCGCACATTAGGCATGGCTAACTTTTTGAGATACACAAAAGCGCTGTGGCGACCGTCATAGATCTCTTTGTCTTTTATATTATCTTCCGTGATTTGCCCGTTAACCAGGTTATAGGTAGATGCTTTGATGTCAGTAACCTGCTCTCCTGCGCCGCCGGCCTTTACATAAGGTATATCCACGTTAGCCCATTCATACCCTGCCTTCTTCAGGATTTTGATCCGGACGTGGCGCTTAAACACGAAAGCCGCATAATAATCCTGCACATACTCCAGGCTACCGTGGTCTGAGAGAATGACAGCTGCAGCGGAGGTATCCGGTGCGTAGGCAGACATGGTAAGGTCTGCCATATCAATTCGACCAAATTTAGGGCCTTGTCCTCTTGAGGGCTGCCTAACAGCCATGCAAAGCAGAAGCGTTAGCAATAGGATTGTAAAGTTTGTTTTCACGGGTAAGCTGCAATATTCATTAGTACGCCTAAATATAAGGCTTTACCTACATACTTTATATGCCAAACAAAAAGCCAGCGCCCCTGCCCTGGCAGAAACACTGGCTTTTGAAGTATAGCTAAAGTATAAAACTGTTCGAAAGCGAGTCTGGAGACTCGCGGCACACCAGGCGGCACCGGTTGGATACCGGCGCCAGGTCAACTTTATACTTTCTAACCTTCTAACTTCTTAACTCTCTAACTCCTAAACTCTCTAACTTAGAGTATATACTGGCTCAGGTCGCGGTTTTTCACCATGCCTGATAGCTTCTCCTGCACCATTTCGCGGGTTACCACGATGTGGGCGTGGGCGCCGATCTTATCCGGCACGTCGAAAAGAATGTCGTTGAGCAGGCGGCTCATCACTGTGTGCAGGCGGCGGGCACCGATGTTCTCCACCTCCGTGTTCACCTCGTAGGCAATAGAAGCGATCTCATCCAGCGCCTCGTCGTTAAAGGTCAGCTCCACCTCCTCTGCCGACAGCAGCGCCTCATACTGCTTCGTAAGCGCGTTTTTTGGGAATTTCAGGATCTGGTAGAAATCGTCTTTGGTCAGGCTGTCCAGCTCCACGCGGATCGGGAAACGGCCCTGCAATTCCGGGATCAGGTCGGATGGCTTGGCCACGTGGAAGGCACCGGCGGCGATGAACAGAATATGGTCGGTGTTGATGATGCCATACTTGGTGTTCACCGTGGAACCCTCCACGATCGGCAGCAGGTCGCGCTGCACACCCTCGCGGCTCACGTCCGGGCCACCGCTGCCTTTGTTGCTCGCGCTGGCTACCTTGTCAATCTCATCAATAAAGATCACGCCCGAGTTCTCCGCCTTAAAAATAGCCTCTTCCTTCACCTCATCCATGTCGATCAGCTTTGAGGCCTCTTCCTCCAGCAGGATCTTGCGCGCCTCAGCAATGGTTACTTTGCGCTTCTTGGTCTTCTTGGGCATCATGCCGCTGATCATCTCCTGAATGTTCATCATGGAAGCCTCGTCCATACCCGGCCCCATCACGCCTACGCCTGGCATAGAGCTTTGCTGCACGCGTATCTCAATCTTGCGGTCTTCCAACTCACCGTTGCGGATCTTCTCACGGAACTTCTCGCGGGTGCGCTCGTTCAGCTCGTAATCATTGTCGGGCATGGCATTGGGGTCGGCGGATGTGGCTACTGGCATGCCGGAGCGGCCCTGGATCGGCGGGATCAGCGCATCCAGGATGATGTCCTCCACCATCTCGGCGGCTTTCTGCTTCACCTCCTCCTTTTTCTTCTGCTTCACCATGTTCACCGACTGCTCCACCAGGTCGCGCACCATGCTCTCCACGTCGCGGCCCACGTATCCTACCTCCGTAAACTTAGAGGCCTCTACCTTGGTAAAAGGCGCATCAGCGATTTTGGCCAGGCGGCGGGCGATCTCGGTCTTACCCACACCCGTAGCCCCGATCATCAGGATGTTGTTCGGCACGATGTCGCTCTGTATACTTTTGTCGGCGTTCATGCGGCGCCAGCGGTTGCGCAGCGCAATGGCCACGTTGCGTTTGGCGTCCTTCTGCCCAATGATATATTTATCCAGTTCCGCCACGATCTGCGCTGGCGTTAACGATGCGATATTTTCTAACATGTCTTCTTCTTGTGTTTATTAATCAAACCCGGACCTAAGCTAATACAAGGAGCAGGGCCGTTTGGTTATTAACTGCTTTTCTTTTTGAGGAGCGCGCCGGTGTTGGTGGCGATGGTGATGTAGTGCGTAGCGCCAGACGGATGAAAAAAGGCGCTGCCATAGTTCAGCTCAAAGTTCCGCACCCGCAGCATGGCCCCCACCGAGAATCCTGCCCCGCCAGACTTGGTATCCAGCCGAAGCTCTTTGCGGCGCAGGTGGTTGTAACCGGCCCTAAGCTGAAAGTTCTTGCTGAACACAAACTCGGCCCCTGCCACAAAATGCCTGGCAATCTTATCGCCTAGCTTCTTCTCCTCCACTACTTCGTTGCCGCTCTCATCCAGCTTTCCGGGTGCGTTAGGGTCCAGGTACACGATGTCGAACTGGTAGAGCCGGTGCGCCGTGAGCGAGAGCCGTACAGGCATGTGCTCGGGCTTATAGCTTACCCCCAGCTGGGCGTCCCATGGCATCTGCTGCCTATCGGCACTATGGAACGGCTTTACCTGATAGCCTATATTCTTAAACGCCAGCCCCACCGTAAAATCTTTCTCCGGATGCTGAAACACAGCCCCAGCGTCTGCCAATATACCCACGGCCTGGTCGCCTGCCATACTTGATACTGCCACTTTAGCCGTTGCACCGATGGTAAAAGCCTCTACTTCGCGGGAGTGCGTGAGTGCCAACGTATAATCATTCACATTAAAGGTGCCGATTTCTAAACCTGTAGGGTCGCGCTCCACAAAGTCTCCGTAGCTCAGGTAATTTATACTTGCCGCCCAGCGCCCCAGCTTCTCCGAGTTAAAGGCATACACCGCATGGCTCTGCTTGATGTCAGCCAGATAGCCAACGTAGCTCAAACTCACTTGCCCGTCCATCTCCGCGTTCAGCAAGGCCGGGTTCACTGTTACCATGTTCACGTCGTGGCCGCCTGCCGTTACGTTTACGCCGCCCAGCGCCGCCTGTTTGGCACTGGCCGGCAACTCCAGAAACGAAAATCCCCGCTGCCCGCCTACCTGCGCCTGCGCCGTGAGCGATAAGCCCAACAGCGTGCAAAGTATGAGGGCGGCAGTTTTCATGGGAATTCCAATTTTGAATGAGTGAATGAGAGATTGTGTGAATGGTTAATTTATTTCTGCTCAGCAAGTGTAAAAGACGCAACGTATTGCGTCTCTACTGTCCTTGATAATTTAGTCATCCAACAATCAGCTATTAACAATCAACAATTATTCATTCTCAGCTTTCTCTTCTCGCACTACCAGCTTCAGCGGGTGCTTCACCTTCTCCTTCAGCAGGGCGATCTTAACTACCTCATCCACACGGTCTACATAGTGTATGTGCAGGCCTTTGATGTATTGCTCCGGAATCTCGTTGATGTCCTTTTTGTTCTTCTGGCTAAGGATGATATCGGTGATGCCCGCTCGCTTGGCAGCCAAGATCTTCTCTTTTATACCACCTACCGGCAATACTTTTCCACGAAGCGTGATCTCACCGGTCATTGCCAACCTCGACTTCACTTTGCGCTGGGTAAACACCGAGGCGATGGAGGTAAAGATGGCAATACCCGCTGACGGACCGTCCTTCGGCACAGCCCCCTCCGGGAAGTGGATGTGCAGGTCGTACTGGTCGAACAGGCGGTAGTCGATGTCCAACAGATCGGCGTGGGCTTTTAAGTAGGAGATCGCCGTCATGGCCGACTCCTTCATCACATCGCCCAGCTGCCCCGACAAGGTAAGCTTGCCTTTGCCGCGGCTCAGTATACTTTCGATGAACAGGATATCACCGCCCACCGAGGTCCAGGCCAAGCCCGTTACCACGCCGGCCGTGTCAATGTCCTGGTAAATCTCTTTGTCGAAGATCTCGGAGCCCATAATCTTCACCACGTCCTCCGGCTTAATGGATTTAGTGAACTCCTCCTCCATCGCCTTCTGTTTGGCCGTGTTGCGCACCAGCTGCCCGATCTTGCGCTCCAGGTTTCTAACGCCGGATTCGCGGGTATAGTCTTCGATCAGTTTCTGAATGGTGGCTTTGGGCACCTTCACATCCTCCGGCTCCAGCCCATGCTCTGCCACTTGCTTGGGCACCAGGTGGCGCTTGGCAATCTCGGTTTTCTCCTCCAAGGTATAGCCAGTCAGCTCGATGATCTCCATACGGTCGCGCAGGGCAGGCTGAATGGTTTCCAGGGAGTTGGCCGTAGCAATGAAGAGCACCTTTGAGAGGTCGTACTCCACATCCAGGTAGTTATCCATAAAGGTATGGTTCTGCTCCGGGTCCAGCACCTCCAGCAAAGCAGAGGATGGATCGCCTCGGAAATCAGAGGCCAGTTTATCGATCTCGTCAAGTATGATCACCGGGTTAGAAGAGCCCGTTTTCTTGATCTGGTTGATGATCTTGCCCGGCATGGCGCCCACGTAGGTACGGCGGTGGCCACGGATTTCGGCCTCATCGCGCACACCGCCCAGCGACATGCGCACGTATTTACGGCCCAGTGCCTTGGCAATAGAGCGGCCCAACGAGGTTTTACCCACGCCCGGAGGTCCGTAGAGGCAAAGTATAGGCGCCTTCATGTCGTTCTTCAGCTTCAGCACGGCCAGGTACTCCAGAATGCGCTCCTTCACTTTCTCCAGCCCGTAGTGGTCGGCGTCCAGTATCTTCTTCGTGCGCTTCAGGTTGAAATTATCCTTGGTATACTCGTTCCAGGGCAGGTCCAGCAAAAACTCCAGATAGCTCACCGCCACCGGGTACTCCGCTGCCTGAGGGTTCAGGCGGGCCAGCTTGTCAATCTCTTTCTTGAAATGCTGCGCCACGGCCTCCGGCCATTTCTTTTTGACGGCCCGCTCCCGGAAACGCTCAATCTCCTGGTCCGGCCCCTCCTGGCCCAACTCATCCTGGAGCACTTTTATCTGCTGGCGCAGGAAGTAGTCGCGCTGCTGCTGGTCCAGGTCGGTGTGCACTTTGGTATGGATTTCCTGCTTCAGCTCCAGCAGCTGTATCTCGCGCAGCATCAGCTCCAGCAATTGGGTGCCGCGCTCCTTGCCGTCGTTCACCTCCAGCAGTTCCTGCTTCTGGGCCACCTCCACGTTCAGGTTAGAAGACAGGAAGTGCGTCAGGAAACTTGGGCTGTCGATGTTATCCAGCGCCACCTGCGCCTCCTGCGGAATCTCTGGGTTCAGCTTCAGCATCTTGGCCGCCGCATCTTTCAGCGACTGCACCAGCGCCTTCACCTCCTTGCTCTTCTTATCCATCGGGGTTTCCTCGCACAGGCTTATCTTTGCCATCAGGTACGGGTCCTCCTGGGTAACCTCCTCAATCTCGAAGCGGCTGTGCCCTTGTATGATGATGGTGGTATTGCCGTCTGGCAGCACCAGCATTTTCAGGATTTTGGCGACAGTGCCCACACGGTACAGGTCCTCAGCGGTAGGGTCGTCGGAACTGGTATTTTTCTGCGCCACCACCCCTATCACCTTGTCGCCGGCATGCGACTTGCGCACCAGCTTTACAGATTTTTTGCGGCTTACCGTAATCGGCAGCACCACCCCCGGAAAGAGCACCGTGTTACGCACCGCCAGTATTGGCAGCTCGTCGGGCAGCTCCATCGGGTTCATTTCATCTTCTATTTCAGCGGTTATAACTGGTATAAGTTCCGTGCCATCATCGTCTGAGGCACTACTAAGGAGCAGGTTTTGCAAAAATTGCTTGAGTGTTTGGTTCATATGTAGATCAATGCCATTTTGACAGGAAAACACCTAAATCCCCCGGTTTTCCTGTCCTTCGGTAGTTGTTCAAGACTTGTGCCAAGGCTGCTGAGGCTGTTGAAATGTCCGGTTTGGAACAAGGGCCGCGCCCGCTTCAAAAAAATAGTACTTAGTAGCCGCTCCCTGACAATTATATAGCGCAAAATTAATATCTTTGAGCGTTGGGCAAAATTGCACTGCTGATGAATCGTTTGTTCCTGTTGGTATACTTCCTGCTCACGCTGCTATGTTCTGTTTCGGCGCAGGCACAGCAGTTTAAACCATTACAGCCCAACCAGCCAGAGGCCAACCTCCGGGTAGGCCAAGCTAAGCCAACTGCCGCGTGGTCCCCCGATTTCCCCAATTTAAACAAAATCCCTTACTATTACGACCGAAAGAAGCTTGCGCTGATACAGCGGCTGGAAAAACGGAAGCAGTACCGCCGCGCCCTCCCGCTTCTGGAGCAGTATGTGCAGCACTTCGGGATACAGAACTTTTATAAAGACACCGACCTGCTTTGGCGCCTGGGGCAGCTGTACGAGCGCCAGGGCAACCCCGAAAAAGCCAAAGCCCTCTACCGCCTCGTGCTGAAGCACCACCGCACGGACGTAAGCCAGGTGAAGTCATACTACGACTCGCTGGAGCAGAACACCAAAGACTACTACGTGCCGCTGGACTATTACTACGAGCTGGTGGAGTACCGCAAGTCCATCGCCACGTTTAAGCCGCCCAAAGGCGTGTACCTGAACATGGGCAATGCCATCAACTCGCCCTATGCCGACTACGGCCCCACGCTGAACGACGAGAACGAGGTGCTCATTTTTACCTCTAAGCGGAACGTGGTGGGCCTGCGCAACATCTCCAACGAGGATTTATACTTCAGCAAGCAGAACAACGGCTTCTGGCAAGAGGCGGAGTCGTTTGGCAAACCGATTAACAGCGTCTACAACGAAGGCTCGGCCTGCCTGAGCCGCGACGGCAACACCTTATACTTTACCCGCTGCGAGGCTCCGGACGGCTACGGCAACTGCGATATTTATGTGGCAACCCGCCAGGAAGACGGCACCTGGGGACAGATCAAGAACCTGGGCACTAACGTAAACAGCGACGCCTGGGACTCTCAGCCTACCCTCTCGAAGCAGGAAGACACGCTATACTTTGCCTCCGACCGCCTGGGCGGCTTCGGCCTGTCCGACATCTACTTTACCCATAAAACCAAGGCGGGCAGTTGGGCGCCGGCGCAGAACATGGGCCCGGTCATCAATACCCGCGAAACGGAGGTAAGCCCTTTCCTGCACCCTAAATACCAGGTTTTATACTTCAGCTCGCGCGGCCAGCTCAATAACTTCGGCGACTTCGACATCTATAAAACCTATAAAGTGGACGGGCATTGGCAGGAGCCGCGCAACATTGGCCCGCTGGTAAACGGCCGCGGCAGCGAGTATTACTTCGCGATCGACGCCAACTCCAAAAACCTGTACTACGCCCGCTCCGAGGCAAACGAGATCCAGAACCTGGATTTGTTCTCGTTCCCGCTGCCCATGGAGGCGCACCCGCTGGCCGTGACGAAGGTGGAAGGCACCCTCACAGACTCTGTTACCCATAAGCCGCTCTCGGCGGTGGTCTCCATCATCGACCTGGACAACGGCATCGAGATATCGAGCAAGTATGTGCGGCCGGACGGCTCTTTTGAGTTCAACCTCATCGACAGCACCCGCTACATGATCATCATCCAAAGCCCTGACTTTTTCACGATTGAGAAGGAACTGGAGCTGCGCGGCGATACCTCCCTTGACTTTATGACCTCGGTGATTGACTACAGCATCCCGATTGTGTTTGAGAACATCGAGTTTGAGCCGATGCAGTCGGATATTACAGCGGAGATGGAGCCTGTGCTGGATGAGGTGGCTTACTTCCTGATTGACCACCCGACCTACCGGCTGGAGATTGCCGGCCACACCGACAGCGCCGGCGACCCTGAGTTTAACCTGTCGCTCTCGCAGGACCGCGCCGATGCCATAAAAAATTACATCGAGCAAAAGGTAAACATCGGCAGCGACCGCATAGACGCCATTGGCTACGGCAGCAGCAAGCCCCTGCGCGAAGAAAACAGCGAGGAGGACCGCCGCATTAACCGACGCGTGGAGTTTAAAGTTTTCAGGCCCAGAAAGTAAGAGCCCCGGTAGCGCTTTGTGTGTACCTTGCGCCAACATTTTGCGTTAGTACCTTAAGCAAACTTGATACTTCATGCCTTTTACCGCCGCTCATCCAGCCATTATACTTCCTTTTACCCGCCGCCGGCTTTCCGCCACGGCCCTGGTTATCGGTAGCATGGCACCGGACTTTGAGTATTTCTTCCGGCTGCGCACCGTCAGCGACATCAGCCATACTTTCCTGGGGCTCTTTCTGTTCAACCTGCCTGTTACCCTGCTCCTGAGCCTGCTGTTCCATACCTTGGTGCGCGATGTGGCCATCCAGCACCTGCCGCCATACTTTAAAAGCCGTGCACTGGCTGTGTCATACCCTGCCAACTGGCTGCGCTACCTGCGGTCTAACTGGCTGGCCGTGTCGGTTTCGGCGGTTGTGGGTGCTTTTTCTCATTTGTTCTGGGACAGCTTCACGCATTCGGGCATGTATTTCGTGGCAGAGTTTCCGGTGCTCTCGCAACAGGTGCGGCTGCCGGTACTGGAGCTCTCCATGCAGCTTAACCGGGTGCTGCAGCACCTGAGCACGGTGGTGGGCTGTGTAGCCATACTTTGGTTTGTCCACCGGCTACCGGCTAGCCCCATCAGGCAGGAGCAGCCTTGGTTTACCTTTTGGGTAGCTATGTTTATAGCGGGCATTGTATTTCTGCTTCTCAACCTGCTGGTGCGCGAGCACCTGATCCAATCGGTAAGCTACATGATCGTTACGCTGATAAGCGGCTGGATGCTCGCGCTGTTTCTCTCTGGGGTGGCCAGCAAGATCCGGCAGCAACTATAACAAAAGAAGGCTGGGCCTCCTTCTCCGGAAACCCAGCCTTCTTCGTTTTTATACTTTATACTATAGCGTCAGCTTTTTCTGCGTATCGCCGCGCTGCATCATCACGCTTTCTGTTTTGCCCTTGTAGTTGATGTTCACGATGTTCATCTGGTCCGAGAAAAGCTCAGTCAGCAGGGCATTCTTCACGTACAGCTGCGACAGCGAGGCCTGGTTAACGGGCACCTCCAGGTACATCCATACCACATCCGCGTCCTCCTCCGAGCCCAGCAGGTTTTGCTTCAAGGGCTTTCCTTTCTCCACTTCCAGCACCAGGTTGGTTCGCAGGTACTCGCTCAGGTATTTCTTCACCTGCTCCGATGTGGGGCTATACACCACCTTCGTCTTGTTGCGCTGCGAGAGTGCCGTTTCCAAGTCATCCATAAACACCTTCACCGCCAGCTCCAGGTGCTGCGTGCGCGGGTTAAAGCGCACATCGGCAATGCTGGCATGGTAATCATGGGCAGCGGCAGGCTTTGGCAGGAAAGAAACGAACAGCAGTAACAGCAGGGGCAGGAATCTATACTTCATAAACAGAGGAGTTGTATACAGCTAAACGGAAGCAAATGTGATACCAGTTCCTGCCACCGTTAGTTTTTTGTTGCGTTTGGCAAGTCGGCCAGCACGCGTTCGGCCATTGCCGGCATGCTGTCGCGCACAATACGGTTCACGTCGTTGATGTTGGACTCAAAGGGCACCTTTACCCTGTTGCCGGATACCAGTTGGCCTTTGCTGTCGTAGATGCTGTAGTGCACCGTAAAGTCGCGCTGGTAGTTTTGGGCGGCGCGGTCCAGGCAGTGCTCGTAAATCGTCTTCACCTCAAACTGGTTGATGAAAACATAGTAATCGATGCCATACTGGTTGTTGAAGTAGGAGAAGAACTCCGGGTCCTTCACGGTTACGCCGAAGTGCTTGTCCGGGTCCTGCGCCACCGGAAGCACCGCTGGCTGCCCTTGCAGGCCCAGCTTGCCTTTCTGCTCCTTTACCCAGCTCAGCACATTGCCTTTTTCCTCTTTGGCGGCAGGCTGGTGGTTATACCTGGATTGTTTGTTGTCGGCGTAGGCATAGTGCAGCGACTTGTACAGGCGGCTCAGCTCGCTTACGCTGTCGCGGTACACGCCGCCCAGCAGGTGCACGGTTTCGTAGCCCTCCGGCGCCAGCATGGCGTTCAGGCGCCCCCGGAACACGTAGCGCACGTTCTGGCGCGGTATCCGTGACTGGCGCGCAATCTCATAATCGGCATCGGAGAAGTATAGGTGCGGGTCGAAAGGCACCACCAGGACACGGCTTTTGGTCTTGTAGGCGGCCGGCTTAGGCTCTGGCGCCGGAAAAGCCGACGTACTTTCTACTTTCTGAGCGGCCACTGCCCTTTCCGGCGCAGGCCTTGCCGCCGGAAAGGGTTTAGGAGCCGGGGTTGGTTTACGGGCCGGTGCGGGTGCAGCAGCCTTCTTGGCCACCGCTACTGGCGCTTTCTTGTTTGGGCTGGTCAGGAACAAGGTCTGCCCGATCTGCAGCTTGTGCCCGTTCCAGTTCTGCAGCGAGTCCAGCGGTATGCCGAAGCGGCGGGCAAGGCTGTAGTAGGTATCGCCCTGCTGCACCAGGTACACGCTGTCGGTTGGTGCCGCGGCTGCAGTAATGTTTATACTTTTGGGCCAGGCTGCCGGTGCAGCTTCAGCCTTGTTAAATGCAATTACAAAAAGAAGGATTAAGTTTGCTAAAACTACTCGAACGATGAAACTCATGGGAAAACCCTAATTAGAAGAATATCTTAAATACATCGTTAAAGATAGCAAATGCCATTAAGCCTAACAATAAAACCATGCCCACTTTCTGAGCATTTTCCAAAAAGTTATCAGACGGTTTGCGGCCGCTGATCATCTCATAGGTCAGGAACACCACGTGCCCGCCGTCCAGCGCCGGAATTGGCAGGAAGTTCATAAAGGCCAGCACCATGGAAAGCATGCCGGTGATGCTCCAGAACTTGTACCAGTTAAAGGTATCGCCGAAGATCTGGGCAATGCCGATCGGGCCGCTCAGGGATTTAGAGGCAGACACTTCGCCACGGAAGATCTTACCGAAGCCTTTCAGGTTGGCCGTGATGACGCCAAACGCCTGATCTGTGCCCATCGGGATGGCCTCGCCCAGGCTATACTCTTTGGTAGCCGTCTGCAGCAGGGGCACCGGCTGGAACCCGATTGTCCCTTCCTCGCTCACCTCGGCCTTCAGCTTCACCAGCTTTTCGTTACGCTCCACCGTCAGGGTTATCGGCTTGCCCGCGTTCTCTTTCAGGGCCCCCTGAAACTCATGGAAAAACTTTACGCTTTTGCCGTTCACCATGGTAATGTAATCCTCTTCCTGCAGGCCTGCTTTGGCGGCGGCGCTGCCTTTTACCACCTGCCCTACTTTAAAGGGCATGCGCGGCTCTACAAAAAAGCCCTGGCTCTTATCGTCTGCCAGCTTGTCCATCAGGTTCACCGGCACTTTCAGGTCAACCAACTGGCCGTTGCGCTCCACGGTATAGTATGAATTGCTGCCCAGCAGAGCATCCATAGAGCGGATGTCCTCGAAGCGCTCCAGTTGCTTGCCATTCACTGCTACCACTTTGTCACCCGTCTGAAAACCGATCTCCTGGCCCAGCTCATTGGCCACAATGCCATACTTTACCTCTTTGGCAGGTATGTACTGCTCCCCGTAATGGTAGGTAAGGGCGATAAAGATGACAATACCCGTGATCACGTTCACAATAATGCCGCCCATCATCACGATCAGGCGCTGCCAGGCCGGTTTGGCGCGGAACTCCCACGGCTTCGGCTCCTCTTTCAGTGCCTCCGTGTCCATCGACTCATCCACCATGCCCGAAATCTTCACGAAGCCCCCCAGCGGGATCAGGCCCAGCATGTATTCGGTTTCGCCTATTTTCTTGCCGAAAACCTTCGGCGGGAAGCCAATCGCATACTTCTCTACACGCATCCCGAACCACTTGGCCGTTAGCATGTGCCCCAACTCGTGTAAGCCAACTAAGATTGTGAGGCCCAGTATGAGCTGGCCCACCATGATCAATATATCCATCTAAAAAGAAAAAATTATCTGTTTTTATAGCGCTGCCGGCAAAGGCAACAGGAAGTATACTTTATTTGTTTATCAGTTCCGCAGCCAGTCTGCGGGCTTCCTCATCTGTAGTAACATAGTCCTCGTAAGAAGGATTCGCAATATACGCAACTTTTGCCATACAGCTTTCGATGATGTCGGACATCTGCAGGAAACCTACCTCGTCGTGCAGGAACGCGCTGACTGCCACCTCGTTGGCCGCATTCAAGATGCAGGGCATATTGCCGCCGCGCTCCATGGCATCAAAAGCCAGCTGCAGGTTCCGGAAGGTCTTTAGGTCCGGCTGCTCAAAGGTAAGCTGCGGGTAGTCTAAGAAGCTGAAACGCGGAAAATCAGACTTTAAACGGTTAGGGTAGCCCAGCGCGTACTGTATCGGCAGCTTCATGTCGGGCAGGCCCAGTTGGGCTTTGATGGAGCCGTCCTCGAACTGCACCAGCGAGTGGATGATGGACTGCGGATGCACCACCACCTCTATCTGCTCGTTGCGCAGCCCGAACAGCCACTTGGCCTCGATCACCTCCAGGCCTTTGTTCATGAGCGAGGCGGAGTCGATGGTGATTTTGGCGCCCATGTCCCAGTTTGGGTGCTTCAGGGCCTGCGCTTTGGTCACCTCAGCCAGTTCTGCGGCAGTTCTTCCCCTAAACGGCCCACCGGAGGCGGTCAGTATGATCTTCTCGATCGGGTTGTGGAACTCGCCGGCCAGGCACTGGAAAATGGCGCTATGCTCGGAGTCTACGGGGTAAATGTTCACGCCATGCTCCTTGGCCAAGCTGGTGATGAGCTGCCCCGCTACCACGAGCGTTTCTTTGTTGGCCAAGGCAATTTGTTTGCCTGCTTTGATGGCGTGGATGGTCGGCAGCAGGCCGGCATAGCCGACCATGGCCGTCAGCACCATGTCCACAGTGCCCATTTCCACCACCGAGCAAAGGGCTTTGCTGCCGGCGTATACTTTGATGTCTTCGTGCTGCAGCGCCTGCTGCACCTGCTCGTACAAGTCCTCGCGAGCGATAACGACTACGTTGGGCTTAAATTCCAGCGCCTGCTGCACGAGCAGGTCGGCGTTGCTGTGGGCGGTGATGACCTCCAGCTCAAAGCTCTCCGGGTTCGCCTTTATCACATCCAGTGCCTGCACGCCGATGGAACCTGTTGAGCCAAGTATGGCAATTCTCTTCATGGTGAGTTACGAATTACGAGTTCCTGGTTCCGAGTTTGTTTTGCTCTTTCCTTGGCTCGTAAGGATTATACTATTCAAAATTTTTATCAGCTCCAGACAGTCGTCATGTATGCTCTTATAATGCTTTGTCTCAATGTATCCCGTTTCATGTAAGAGCCTGAGCCAGTACGATGTTTCCCGGGCTTCTTTTCTGGCTATGCTCAGTTTATGGATAAAATCCGCAGTTGACTGTCCCCCTGTAGCTTCCTGTACATTAGCACCAATAGAGGTTCCGCTGCGCAGTACTTGCTTAGACAGCACGAATTCCTTCTTCTCTGCAGATAAATGCTGGTACATTCTAACTACCCGAACAGCGAAGGCATAAGACTTTTCTGCAATAATGCTCTTACTCATAAAGTCAACTATACCAATTCGGAATTAGGAACTCGTAACTGTGAGCAAGCCCTCGGCGAGCGAGCGGTCATTGCTCAGCCTGGGTACTTTGTTTTGCCCGCCCAGCTTGCCCTGCGACTTCATGTATTTCTGAAAGGCGCCCTTCGGCAGCGGCGTTAGCTTTAGCTTCTGCAGAATATTGCCCGCGATAAGGTCATCATAGTAGGAATTGAGCTTGCGCAGCTGCCTGTCCAGTTCCTCGGCAAAAATATCGAGGTTCAACGGCTTTTGCGAAAACTCCACCAGCCACTCGTGGTACGACTGGCCCTGGTTCTGGCTCACAAATGGTGCCACGGTAAACTCGATCAGTTCCACCTCCTTAAACTTCTGCATGGCCAGTTTCATTGCCTTCTCCACTTCCTCGCCAATCACGTGCTCGCCAAAAGCGGAAATAAAGTGCTTGATGCGGCCGCTCACAACCAGCCTGTAAGGCTCTGTGGACACAAACTTCACTGTGTCGCCGAGGGAGTAGCTCCAAAGGCCAGCGTTGCTGCTAAGCACCAGCGCATAGTTTACCCCCGTCTCCACCTGCCCGATGGTGAGGCGAGTGGGGTTCTCGCTGAAATATTCGTCGGCAGGTATAAACTCATAGAAAATACCAGAGTTCAGGAGCAGCAGCAGGCCCGGCTCGGTCTGGCTATCCTGGTAAGCGATAAAGCCCTCCGAAGCCGGAAACGTCTCGATAGAGTCCACTTGCCGCCCGATGGACTCGAACAGCTTTTTGCGGTACGGCTCAAAGTTCACGCCTCCGTACACAAACAGGTTAAAGTTCGGGAAAATGTCTTTTATCGGCTTGCCGGTCTGACGGATGAGTTTATCAAAATACATCTGCACCCAGGGCGGTATGCCCGAGATCAGCGTCATGTTCTGGTCTATGGTCTCCTCTATGATCTGGTCAAGCTTGGTTTCCCAGTCCTCGATGCAGTTGGTGCGGTAGCTGGGCAGCTGGTTGGTGCGCAAATAGCCCGGCACGTGGTGGTTGGCTATGCCCGACAGACGGCCGGTTTTGATGCCGCCCACCTCCTCCAGCTCCGGGCTCCCCGACAGAAAGATCATTTTCCCGTCCAGAAAAGCCGCTTTGCCTGTTTCGTGCACGTAGGCTAATAGCGCGTCGCGGGCCCCGTTAATGTGGTTGGAGATGGAGTCGGAGGAGATGGGGATATACTTGGTGCCGGAGGTGGTGCCGGAGGTTTTGGCCAGGTACAGCGGCTTGCCGGGCCACAGCACATCTTTCTCGCCCTGCTTCACCAGGTTAAAGTATGGCAAAAGCGCCTCGTAATCGCGCACGGGCACGGCCTTCACAAAATCGGCATGCGTTTTTATTCTTCCAAAGCCGTGGTCTTTGCCAAACTTGGTCGCCTGTGCCTTTGCAATAATCTCCTCAAAAACAGCTTGCTGCGCCTCTACCGGATGCTTTATCCAGCTTTGGTTCTGCCGGTGCACATAGGCCGCAAACGGCTTACTCAACAACGCTCTTACACCCATACATTCAGCTTTAGTAGGAAGTAAAGATAACCAGATAATGCCGCAATGCCACACCTGGCGGTTATATAAGCACAATTCCCACAAAATTATACCTTTCTCAACCTAAACCGGCTAACGCAGTATTAGTTATACATTAACAAGTATACTATTAAACATTTTTAACGATGAGAAAACACAGAGCAGAAGCCCGCTGGAACGGCGGCCTGAAGAACGGCAACGGAGAAGTAAAATCAGCCACAGGCGCCTTTCAGTCAAAGTATAGTTTCGCCTCCCGCTTCGGCGACAGCACCAGCGGCACCTCGCCCGAAGAACTGATCGGAGCGGCGCACTCCGGCTGTTTTTCCATGTTCCTGAGCGCGCTGTTGGAAAAGGAAAACCTGACACCCGACTATGTGGAGACAAAAGCCGTGGTGACGCTGGGCGAGCTGGACGGAGCGCCTACCATCCTGAAGATTGAGCTGAACACCGAGGTGAAAGCCGACGGCCTGGACAGTGAGAAGCTGCAGCAGCTGGCGCAGGACGCCAAAAAAGGATGCCCTGTTTCCAAGGCGTTGGGCGCGGTGCCCGAAATAACACTACAGGCCACGCTTAAGGAATAATTTTATTATATTGCGGTGAGCCATGCCCGGCTCAGATTGTTCCACGAAAAAATTTGATAATGGCAGTATCTGGTAGTAGCGCCCGATCGACGTTGATTGTGCAGCTAAGCCCCACGCGTAACGCAAAACTCTCTTTTACAGTGCAGCTTATACTTACGCTGTTCTGGTTAGCCTGGGCCGCTATGCTCCTTTTCTCCGCAGACCGCACGTATGAGCAGAACTACTTGTACTATGTCTTTTTCGGGCTGGCCGTTGCTTTCTTTTTCTATGTAATGCTGCAGAACACCTCTATTTTTGGGGTGCAATCCTACATTGAGGTAACGCCGCAGTACATTGTGCAGAAGTTCGGCGTGTTCCGTACCAAGCACATCATTCAAATTCCGGACATTGCCGGGGTGCACATTACGCCGCTGGCGCTGCGCGTAACGCTGAAAGATGGTGAGCAGATATACCTGGACCTGAAGCAGGTGCGCAAGAAGCGCGACCTGGACCGCATCAAGAACAAGATCCGCGACCTGGCCGAAATGCACCAGTTTGAACTGACCGACAACGTGGGCAACAACGTGTAAGCCCCCACAAGTATAAAAAAAGCGGCGGCCATACTTTGCAAAGTATGGCCGCCGCTTTTTTTATACTTGTTTATACTTTTAACCGGCTTTGGACTTAAACTTCTTCTGAAGCTCCTGGATGCTGGCTTTGAATTTCTTGTCTGTGTCGATCAGGTCGGATACAGTTTGCACGGAGTGGATCACGGTACTGTGGTCGCGGCCGCCGAAGTGGTAACCGATGGACTTAAGGGAGTGGCTGGTGAACTCCTTGGCGAAGTACATAGCCACCTGCCGCGCCGTCACGATTTCTTTCTTGCGCGTCTTGGCCTTCAGCGAGTCCAGGCTTACCTGGAAGTACTCGGCCACGGTTTTCTGGATGAAGTCGAGGTTCACCTCCGTCTCCACATCCTCAATAATATGCTTCAGCGCCTGCTTGGCAAGCTCCAGGTCAATCTCCTTGCGGTTCAGCGACGACTGCGCGATCAGCGAGATCAGCACGCCTTCCAGTTCACGCACGTTGGTATCCACGCTGTAGGCCAGGTACTCCACCACGTTGTCCGGAATGTCGATGCCGTCGCTCTGCATCTTCTTGTGGATAATGGCCATACGCGTCTCGAAATCCGGGCTTTGCAGGTCGGCCGTCAGGCCCCACTTAAAGCGGGACAGCAGGCGCTCCTCCAGGCCTTTCAGGTCGCGTGGCGGGCAGTCCGAGGTCATCACGATCTGCTTGCCTGACTGGTGCAGGTGGTTGAAGATATGGAAAAACATCTCCTGCGTCTTCTCCTTGCCGCTCAAAAACTGCACGTCGTCGATGATCAGGATATCCACCAACAGGTAAAAATTGGCAAAGTCCTGCACGTTGTTCGTCTTCAGGGACTCGATGAACTGGTTCACGAATTTCTCTGAGGAAACGTACAGCACAAACTTCTCGGGGTTGCTGTTCTTGATGTTGTTGCCGATGGCCTGCACCAGGTGCGTTTTGCCAAGGCCCACCCCGCCATAGATCATGAGCGGGTTAAAGGAAGTCGTTCCCGGTTTGTTGGCCACTGCATAACCCGCTGAGCGCGCCAAACGGTTACAGTCTCCCTCAATGTAGTTCTCAAACGTATAAGCCGGGTTCAGCTGCGAGTTCAGGAAGTTGCGGTCAATCGTCTTCGACTCGAACGGGCTTTTGATAAAGCTCTGCTCCGGCTTGTACGAGTTCACCACCGCCTGCGGAATTTTCTTCGTGGGGATGTTTACCGTCTGCGGCTTGTTCGACTCGTTGCCCCTGTCCACGATAATAGAATACTCCAGGCGCCCCTCGCTGCCAAGCTCCTGGTAAATGACCTTCTTCAGAAGCTGCACATAGTGCTCCTCCAGCCACTCGTAAAAAAACTGGCTGGGCACTTGTATGGTCAGTACGCTGTCGCGCAGGGATACAGGTTTGATTGGCTCGAACCAGGTCTTAAAACTCTGTTCGCCAATGTTTTCCTTAATCACCTGCAGGCAGTTATTCCATACAGTTGAACAGTCTTTGATCATCCAATTTTCCAAAACTACATAAGATATGCTTGGTGTAACAAAAGGCGCCTTTTATTGGCGGGGGGTTACAAATTTGCTTAATAATCTGTAAACAAAAAATTATTTTTTCACGAAGTTGTTACAGGTGTGTTCACAGGCAGAACGGCCGTTCTTACGTCGGTTTTTTGCCTTGTTTTCCTGCTGAAACTAAAATCGAGGCGGCCCAGGAAGATGCCCGACCAGCCTACCTGATTTACAAGGGTTTCGTGGCCAGAGGCATGGCGGATCAGCTCCGGCTGGTCGAGGAAGGTATGGGTGTGGCCGCCCAGGATGAGGTCGATGCCCTCCACCTGCCGGGCCAGTGTTACATCATCTATCTTACCGTCCTCATATTTGTAACCCAAGTGTGAAAGGCACACCACCAGATTACACTTTTGGTTTTGCCGCAGCTCCTGCACCATTTCGCGGGCCGTGGCCACGGGGTCCAGGTATACGGTTTCTCCGTAATTGTTCTGGCTCACCAGCCCCGCCAGCTCAATGCCCAACCCGAACACACCAATTTTTATACCTTGTTTTTCAAAGATTTTGTAGGGCGCAAACTGGTTTTTAAGGATGGTTTTGCTGAAGTCGTAGTTGGCGCTGAGGAACGGGAACGCGGCGTGCGGCAGCATTTTCTCCAGTCCCTTCAGGCCATTGTCGAAGTCGTGGTTGCCGAGGGTGGCGGCGTCATACTTCATCTGGCTCATGAGCTTGTACTCCAGCTCCCCGCCGAAGAAGTTAAAGTAGGGCGTGCCCTGCCAAATGTCGCCGCAGTCGAGCAGCAGCACGTTGGGCTCCTCCTTGCGGATCTGCTCGATCAGGCTGGCGCGACGGGCCATGCCGCCCATGCCGCCATACTTGCGCCCATCATTCGGAAAAGGGTCGATGCGCGAGTGCTGGTCGTTGGTGTGCAGGATGGTGAGGTTTATATGTTGCGCGGCCTCCGCCGAGAACGGCACGCCCATCAGGCTGATACCAGCCGCCCCTACTGCCGATGTTTTCAGGAAGTCTCTTCTTTTCATGCTTTTATACTTAAGGGAGGATGGTCACTCGTTTTGTTGTGTCGGCCGTTACGGGTTTCCCGACCTCGGTTAGCTGGCTTATCTGCTGCAGGATGGCCTCGCGCAGGAGCAAGCCTATGTTTTCATACTTCACCGCATCCTTCAGCATGTTCAGGTCATCGCCGCCGCCGGCCAGGTAGTTAGAAGTTACCAGTGTATAAGCATGGCTCGCATCGAACGGTTGGCCATTGATCCTGATATCCGTAGCCTTGCCGTTTTGCACGGTGTAGGTGGCGTTGCCGATAGGGGCATTTTTGCGCTCGGCGGCATAATCGAACAATTGCTTTACCGCTTCGCCTTTCAGCGTCAGTACCACCAACTCGTTCTCGAAGGGCATCAGCTCAAACACATTGCCCGTGGTAATCTCTCCCTCCGGCAGCGGCACACGCAGTCCGCCGTTCGTCGTCAGCGACAGGTCGATGGGTTTGCCGTACAGCGGCTCGCTCTGCGCCAGCTGCAGGTCCACCACAAAGTTGCCCAGCGGCGACTCATAGTCTCCTTTGCTCAGGGCCACGGGCGCCGTGCCCACCACTTCCGACATTTTAGACTCCACTGCCTGCCGGTATGGCGCAATCTGCGCCTCCAGCTGCGGGTCCGCGGAAACGGTGCTATCAACCGGCACATCTGTGGTGCCAAGCGCCGGCGAGGCTGCCCAGGGGCGGTGGCAACCTGCCATACTTACCGACAGCGCCAGGATAGCCGCTGCCTTCGCAAAATTTCTTTTCATGATCACATTCAGGATTCAACGCCAAAGGTACCAGCATCAGCAACACCAACCAAGAGGCATAGGTTCTGCAGCACAGCCGCCGCTTTCCCATCAACCCAACATTGCTATGTAACTTTTACAATAAAAACTTAACTTATTAAGTTTATACTATGTATCTTGTGCTTTAACCTCTCTCCTATGAAAACTAAATTGTACCTCAGCGTGTTAGCGCTCCTCCTCCTGCCCATGCTGGTGCAGGCCAATCACATTAACAGCGGCTATATCAGTTATACTATTGATCCGGATGGCCCGCGAAGATTTAACTTCACTTTAACGCTTTTAACTAACCACCACTCTCAGGCCGAAGACCCGATGGTTACGATGTACATGGGTGATGGTAATACAGTAAATGTGCCGCGCACCTCTGTGAAGAAGTATAACCACAACTATGATATAGAGACTTTTGAATGGAGCTATACCTATACCACACCCAGGCTTTACACGGTTGGCTGGGTAGGCGAAAACAGAAACTCCAATGTTCTTAATATACCTGCCCCTTCCGACCAGGCTAGCTTCTATGTTTCTACCACAGTAAGTGTAAATCCCCTGAGTCCTAACCTTCATGGAATTCATTTAGCTGGCGTGCCGTTCCTGCATGGGCGTGTGGGTGAACCTTTCAAGTATAATTTAGCGGCTTATGATGCGGATGGGGATAACCTGACCTACAAACTGGTGGCTCCTAAAAAACAGGACAAGGAAGGTAACATTGTAGCTATTGAAGGCTATGAAATGCCTGATGGGATGACCATAAACGAGTACGGAGAAATACATTGGGATGCGCCCACAGTAGCCGGCAAATATACAGTTGCCGTGCAGATAACAGAGTATAAAAACGGCGTAGAACAGGGAATCAACCATGTAGACCTGGAAATGATTATCTTAAATCCGGAAGAGGACCTCAGGCCCACCCTCAGCCTCCTGAACAAGTCGCAGCTCCTGCAGAACGATGACGGCTCGGTGCAGGTGATGCCGGGCGAGCCGCTGAAGCTGGAGTATTTTATGCGCCGCCACCCCGACACCGACGAACCTGTTAGAGCCAAACTATACAGCGAGCTTGACACCCTGGAGCTGCTGCCCATTAACATCGCTGTCCGCGACTCTGCCGATGGGCAGGCTATTACCGTAATGTTTACTCCCGGTCAGGAACTCGTGCGGGAACAGGCGTATACCCTTGCTATGTCGGCCATGGCTATTTATGATAAATACTCAATTCCCACTTATCAGGAAAAATTAATTGCAAGCTGGGACTTTACCTATATACACATAGGAAATGTGACACCCACCGCCACAGACGATGACCTGAAGAATGCTGGTTTTATACTTTACCCCAACCCTGTTGCCGATAAGTTTGTGATAGAAGCCCCGGACATGCCCGGCATGTTTGTGCTGCTGTTTGATGCCACCGGCAAAAGGGCTGGCACTTTAAAACTGCAGCCCGGCAAAAACAACTTTACCAAGCCCTCCTCGCTGGCCAATGGATTATACTTCTACACCATCTATAGCCGCCAGCAGCCTGTTGGCAGCGGAAAACTGGTGGTGCGGTAACCGAAAGCAACGTATAAATTTAAATCTAGGGGCAGCTGCAGTAGCTGCCCTTTTTGTTGCCAGAAAGTATAACGCTCGCCTCCTGCCCTTACCTTGTTTGTTATCTCCCGTACAACCTACCATGCTTCGAAAATGGAAAGAGCTTGTGCGTAAACTAAAGGAGGATATCTATACGTTATACCTTGCCTCCAAGGACCCGCGCATGCCTTTTGCGGCAAAGGTCATGGTGCTCATCACAGTGGCCTACGCCTTCAGCCCCATCGACCTGATCCCCGACTTTATTCCGCTGCTGGGTTACCTCGACGACCTGCTGTTACTGCCGCTGGGCATTTGGGTATCCATCAAGCTGATACCGCCGCCATTGCTGCACTACTACCGCCAAAAAGCTAAAGAGCAGATGCACGAGCGGCAACCTAATTATGTGATGGCCGGCATCATCGTTATACTTTGGCTGTTGATTGGCTACTGGATGTACCAGGCCTACCAGGCACGGCTGGAGTAAAGTATAGCCAAAAGCCGATATAGCCCCGAAGCAGCCTTACGCCGTAAGGTATAAAAGTCTATCTTTACAAGAAATTAGAACATTGAGCATGACAACTGACGAGCAGCAAAACCAAGAGCGCCTGTTTGCCGAGTTCACCCCGGCTACAGCGGCTGATTGGGAACAGAAAGCACGCAAGGACCTGCGCGACACGCCCCTGGAAAACCTGACCTGGCACACCTATGAGGGCATCGATATAAAACCATACTACACCCGGGAAGACATTGCCCACCTGCCTTTTACTACACAGAAGCCCGGCGACTTCCCGTTTTTGCGCGGCGACAAGACCGGCGACAACAGCTGGCTGAACGTGCAGCAGATAGAAGTGCACGGCGACGGCCGCCACGCCATCGAGAAGGCCGCTGACGCCCTGCAGCGCGGAGCTGACGGGATTTACTTTGTCGTGCACCAGCCGGAACTGTTTGATGTGGAGCACCTGATTCGTCGCATAGACCTGGGCAAGTATAGCATCAGCTACGAGGTAAAGGAGCAGCCCGATTGTTTTCTGGAGCGGCTGTATGCGGAGTTGGAGAAATGCCAGGTATCGCACCGTAACCTGAAGGGCTTCCTCAACTTTGACCCTATCTCTGTAAAAAGCAAGATCAACCACGAGGAAGGCAGGGCCATCATCAAAGCGCTGGACCTGACCAAGGATAGCCCCGACTTTTACGGCGTTACCGTGAACGGCACCAGCTTCAGCGGCATTGGCGCCTCCATTACGCAGGAGTTGGCCTATACCATAAGCGCCGCCGTAACCTATACCGATAAGCTGACCACGGCCGGCGAGCCGCTGGAATCGGTGCTGCGCAACATGCAGTTTGTGATGGCCTCGGGCACCAACTACTTCTTCGAGATAGCCAAGCTGCGCGCCCTGCGCCTGTTGTGGTCTGCCGTGGTGGAGGCTTATCAGGCAGAGCCGGCGCTGGCTGCCAAACTGCGCCTCCACAGCGTTACCTCCAGCTGGTACCAAACCACCCTCGACCCCTACGTGAACATGCTGCGCACCACCACCGAGGCCATGTCGGCCGTTATCGCCGGCTGCGACTCGCTTACCGTCACGCCTTTCGACAACACGTTTAAGGCTTCGGATGAGTTCTCGGAGCGCATCGCCCGCAACGTATCCATCATCCTGAAAGAGGAAGCCTACCTGAACAAAGCCATAGACCCGGCCGCAGGCTCCTACTATCTGGAGTCGCTGACGAACGAGCTGGCGCAGAGAGCCTGGGGCTTGTTTAAGGAAGTGGAAAGTATGGGAGGCTTTGAGGAGGCCTACAGCAAAGGATTTATACTTGGCAGCATCACAGAAGTAAGCCGCCGCAAGTTCCGCAACATTGCCACCGGCCGCGAGGTGCTGGTGGGCACCAACAAATACCCGAACCCGAAGGAGAAGATCACCTTTGACCCGGAAGCCCTGATCCAGAGCGCCGACTTTGACACCACCCGCGCCGCCTACCCCACCGAGGTCATGCGCATGGCCACCGAGCTGCACCTGCGCAAGCTCAACCGCCGTCCGAAGGCCATCATCGCCATCATTGGCGGTTCGGAGCAGCGCCAGGTAAACGCCTCGTTTGCACAGGAGTTCTTCAGCTGCGCCGGTTTTGAGACAGAAACGCAAAACTATACTTCCGTAGAAGAAGCCTCCGATAAACTGAGCGCAACAGCGGCAGAGGTAGTCGTGGTAGCGTCCTCGGAAGCAGCCTATGTACGGGAGTTCGGGCCGCGCCTGCGTAACCACCATGCCAAGCCAACGCTCATTCTGGCCGACGACCCGCAGCAGATGAAAGATGAAATGATGGCCAACGGCTACGACGAGTTTATCTTCGAAGACTGCGACATGCGCACCATCCTGGAGGTATTACACAAAAGACTGCACGGGAGCAATGACTGAAATAGTGAATGAGTGGTTGAGTGAATGATTTTTCACACTTACACACTCCTTCTACACCATAAAAAGTATGACTGAATTTTGATGAGGAATGAGTTGAAAGCATTGTTCACTCATTCACTCAACCACTCATTCAAAATGAAAATATGAAGCCTGACTTTTCGAAAACAGATATAAACAAGATAGCCTCGGCAGCGCACGGTCCCAAAGACCCGCTGCAGCCGAAGACCTGGAAAACACCGGAGCAGATAAAGGTGAAGAGCTTTTATACTTCGGAGGATGCCGCAAACTTTGAGCACCTGGAATTTGCCGCCGGTTTGCCGCCTTACCTGCGCGGGCCCTACAGCACCATGTATGTGCAAAAGCCCTGGACCATCCGCCAGTACGCCGGTTTCTCCACCGCTGAGGAATCCAACGCTTTCTACCGCCGTAACCTGGCTGGCGGGCAAAAAGGTCTTTCGGTAGCATTCGACCTGGCCACGCACCGCGGCTACGACTCCGACCATCCGCGCGTGGTAGGCGACGTGGGTAAAGCCGGTGTAGCGATTGATTCGGTAGAGGACATGAAGATCCTGTTCGACCAGATTCCGCTGGACCAGATGTCGGTGTCCATGACGATGAACGGGGCTGTGCTGCCGATCATGGCGTTTTACATTGTAGCCGCCGAAGAGCAGGGCGTAAAGCCGGAGCAACTGAGTGGCACCATTCAGAACGATATCCTGAAGGAGTTCATGGTGCGCAATACTTATATCTACCCGCCGGAGCCAAGTATGAAAATCATCGCCGATATCTTTGAGTATGCTTCGAAGAAGATGCCGCGCTTTAACTCTATATCAATTTCGGGCTACCACATGCAGGAGGCCGGCGCCACCGCCGACATCGAGCTGGCCTATACTTTAGCAGATGGCCTGGAGTATGTGCGTACCGGTCTGAAGGCAGGGATGGATATTGATGATTTTGCGCCGCGCTTGTCGTTCTTCTGGGCCATCGGCATGAACCACTTCATGGAGATCGCCAAAATGCGCGCGGCCCGTATGCTTTGGGCCAAGTTGATCAAGCAGTTCAACCCAAAGAACCCGAAGTCGCTGGCTTTACGCACACACTGCCAGACTTCCGGCTGGAGCTTAACCGAGCAGGACCCGTTCAATAACGTAACCCGTACCTGTGTCGAGGCTTTGGCCGCTGCCCTGGGTGGTACGCAAAGCCTGCACACTAACGCACTTGATGAGGCTATCGCCCTGCCAACGGATTTCTCAGCCCGCATTGCCCGTAACACGCAAATTTACCTGCAGCAGGAGACTAACATCACCAAAGTGGTAGACCCGTGGGGTGGCTCCTACTATGTAGAGGCGCTGACGCACGAGATCGCGCACAAAGCCTGGGCGCTGATGCAGGAAGTGGAAGAGCTAGGCGGTATGGCCAAAGCGATTGAAACTGGCCTGCCAAAGATGCGCATCGAAGAAGCCGCAGCCCGCAAGCAGGCCCGCATCGATTCCGGCAAGGACATCATCGTAGGCGTTAACAAGTATAAACCAGAGCAGGAGCAGGAAATTGAGATCCTGGACATCGACAACACCGCTGTTCGTGAATCGCAGCTGAAGCGCCTGGCAAGTATAAAAGCCTCGCGTGATGAAGGGGCTGTACTGAATGCGTTGCAGGCGCTGACCGATGCAGCTCAATCTGGCGTGGGCAACCTACTGGATTTGGCCGTAGAGGCAGCGCGCAGAAGAGCAACACTAGGTGAGATTTCCGATGCCCTGGAGAAAGTATACGGCAGACATAAAGCAGTAATCAGAGCTATATCAGGAGTGTATTCCGCAGAACTAACCGACGACGAAAACTTCGAACGTGCTAAGGCTATGGCCGATCAGTTTGAAGCACTGGAAGGCCGCCGGCCAAGAATCATGGTCGCTAAAATGGGCCAGGACGGCCACGACCGCGGCTCCAAAGTAATCGCCACCTCCTTCGCCGACCTTGGCTTCGACGTGGACATCGGCCCGCTGTTCCAGACCCCAGCCGAAGTAGCCATGCAAGCCGCCGAAAACGACGTGCACGTGGTGGGCGTGAGCAGCCTGGCAGCCGGCCATAAAACACTGGTACCGCAGCTCATCGAGGAACTCCGCAAGTTAGGTCGTGAGGACATCCTGGTGATCGTGGGTGGCGTGATCCCGGCTCAGGATTACGACTTTCTGTACCAGGCCGGCGCTGTGGGCGTGTTTGGTCCGGGTACCATTATCTCCGTAGCCGCGCAAAATATCCTGGACAAGCTGATCAGTTCAGTTAAGAGTTAAGCATTGTAGAGACGCAATACTTTGCGTCTTTGTAAAATTATAAAGCCGCAGTTGATTCGTTCAGCTGCGGTTTTTTTTACCTGGCGCCGGTATCCAACCGGTGACGCACAGTGTACGCGAGTCTCCAGACTCGCTTTTATACTTATACTTGTACAAGTGAGTCTGGAGACTCACTCCCACCCTCGGCACCGGATAGATTCCGGCGCCAGGATTTATTCTATCAGCACAACCTCTAACCTTCCCTTCTCACCTGCATAATCCCTGGCACTACTATAGTACCAATGCTCCGGCTCCTCCACAAAGCCAGCCTTTACCGGGTTCTGATGCAGGTACTCCAGCCGTTGTTCCATTAGCTCATTCGTACTCAACTCCACGTAATGCCCACCCAATTGCCAGAACTGGTATTCGCCATGGCTAGCGCTTTTCTCTCCTGCACTTTTAAACATCCACAGTAGCCAATTCTTCCGGCTCTCCCTCGAGTTCATTTTAACAGCATCCACCAGAAACCTGGAAGTATACTTCTTCAGGTCCCGCAGTACATCCGTCAACTTAGGCGCAGAACAAAAGAGATGTACATGGTTGGTCATGATGCACCATGCGTATACTATTAAATCCTTCTTTTGCTGACAATAGCTTATACTTTCGCACACCAGTTCACAATAGTCACGGCGGGTGAACACATCTGCCCACTCCACCACAGTCAGCGTTACAAAATATATTCCGTCAGGATTATGTGCTTTATATTTCAGGCTCATAGAGATATAGACGCAGCAGCAAACACCTCCGTTTAAACTTTCCCCTCCCCCACTGGTTTCATACCTGCAGAATCCCATACTTCACCTTTACCATGAAGCTAAAACACATCCTCATCGCCCTCGCTGTAGTCCTCATCGGCTGGTTTATCTACGACACCCTATCTATACCCAGTGTAGATGACCTGGAGGGCGATTTTAAAGAAGTGGCCATGTACCGCAACGAGAACAATACTGGGCCTGTCATACGGCTTTATGCGGTGACGGTGGCGGATACCCTGTGGCAGCAGATGGAGCAGTATGGCGACTATATGCCTCACACTAAGTATGGCAACACCAAAGTATATTTCTTCCTGAAAAATAATCCTGTACCTTCTCAAGTATACCCCGGCGAGAGCAACTTTGAAGCACGATTTCAAGAATTTGCTGTAGCCAGATATGAAAAGGATGCGATGGGACAGGTTTCATTTGTGCGTTACCCATACGAATAGTATACTTGTCGCCTTGCTCCGAATCCACGTATGAGTAACGAATCACTTACACACAAAAAGAGCAGGACATGAGGTATACTTTTAGCACTTTAACTTTTAGCCTTCTGTTACTATTACCGTTTACCTTCGTTATACAGCCGCTGCGGGCACAGGAGTTGTACAGGCCGGAGCAGGATTTAGGAGAGTTGTTCGAGCAGGTACAGCTGCAGCACGTTTTCCCGGACTCCAAAACCTTTCCGGATGCCGTGCCGCTGGCGCCGCCTAAGCAGATCCTGGAAGCTTATCAGCAACAGAAAAATCAGCGTGGCTTTAGCCTGGAGGCCTTTGTGAAGGAATACTTCCAGATGCCCCCGCAGCCAGCCACCGGCTTCACCACCGACACCAGCCTTTCGGTAACACAGCACATTGAGCGCCTCTGGCCCATACTTACCCGCGAGCCGGGTGCCGACGGCGGTTCCCTGATTCCGCTGCCGAAGAAGTATATTGTGCCGGGTGGCCGCTTCCGCGAGATCTATTACTGGGACAGCTTCTTTACCATGCTCGGCCTGCAGGCCAGCGGCGAAACAGAGCTCATCCAAAGTATGGTCGATAACTTCACGCACCTCATCAACACCACCGGCCACATCCCGAACGGGAACCGCACTTACTACCTCAGCCGCTCACAGCCGCCGTTCTATGCACTGATGCTGCGGGTGCTGGCGCAGCAGAAAGGCCGCGAGGTGCTCAAAACCTACGCCCCCGCCCTGCGCAAGGAGTATGATTTCTGGATGGATGGCTCCGAGCAACTATCAGCCGCTAACTCAACGCACCGCCGCGTGGTGCGCATGCCCGACGGCAGCATCCTAAACCGTTACTGGGACGACCAGCCGGAGCCGCGCCCTGAGTCGTACCGCGAGGATGTGGAGCTGGCGCAGGAGTCGGGCCGCAATCCGGAGGAAGTATACCGCAATATTCGGGCAGCCGCCGAGTCGGGCTGGGACTTCAGCAGCCGCTGGTTTGCCGATGCACAGAATCTCGGCACCATCCACACCACCGACATCATACCTGTAGACCTGAACGCGCTGCTCTACCACGTGGAACTGACGCTGCAGGAGATGTCCGTACTGAACGGGAACAGAACCGAGGCCAGGGAGTTTGAGCGCCGCGCCAAAGCCCGCCGTGATGCCTTGCTTAAGTATAACTGGAGCGATGAAGCTGACTTCTTCTACGACTACGACTTCGTGAAGGGCACCACTACCAACATCCCTTCGCTGGCTGCCGTGTACCCGCTATACTTCTGCATGGTTAAGAAGAAACAAGCCGATGCCGTGGTGCAAAAGCTGGAGGAGGATTTCCTGCAGCCGGGCGGCTTAGTAACTACGCTTCACCGCACCGGCCAGCAGTGGGACGCCCCGAACGGCTGGGCTCCGCTGCAGTGGATGAGCATACAGGCTCTCCGCAACTACAAGCACGATAAACTGGCCGACACCATCGCACAACGCTGGATGGAGCTGAACGAAGCGGTTTTCCAGAACACAGGCAAGCTGATGGAGAAGTATAACGTTACCGACATTAGCCTGCAGGCCGGCGGCGGCGAGTACCCGAATCAGGACGGCTTCGGCTGGACCAACGGCGTGCTCCTCAAGCTCATCTCCCTAAACCCGCAACTGCAGGAGGAGGTGCTGCAGGAAGTGGAGATGCAGGAGTAAGGTATAGATTAAATGATCAGAGTGAAGAGGCATGATATCGTGCCTCTCTTTTTGCTTTTACCCGTCGCAGGAGAAGAATTTCTTTACTGCCCAGCACTTAGGTGCTACGCTTGCAAGGTTCTCTGCCTAAAGACCTCGCGGCGTCCGGAGGTCCCGCGAGCGTCTGGCTTGTCTGAATCAGGATTTACAGGACTTGCAGATGAACAGGATTGCTTGTAGCGCCGGTTCCAACCACCCCTGCCCCTCTCCCGAAACAAGTCCGGGATCTGCGACTTGGCTAAGGAGGGGAATTATCAGCACAAGTTTGAACCCACCCCTGGCCCCTCCGAGGAGGGGAATTCAGCTCTGTAGCCAAAGCCGTAGCTATCGAACCTGGTCCCAGTCCTTGGGTTGAGCGCCTATGCGAGTTTTTCCGGTTACGAACGGTAGTGAGGCAGCCCGAGGCACGAGGGCAGGAAAAGCTCCCAGCGCGATGCCCAAGGACGAGGCCTCCCGGCCTTGAGGGCACCAAAGTTGGAGATGGAAAAGACCGCTTGTAAGACTGAGGATGAACGGCAATTAGAAAGAATAGCTTGGTTAAAGCTGCGGGAGGCGGAGGCTATAGCAAGGCACAAGCGGACGCTTGCGCCAGATAAAGGCCAGAAAGGCAATTAACCAGTATACGACTACTTACTCCTCCCCTATACTTGGCACTAGGTTTGCAAATACATCGTTAATAGCAAAACGAAGATTCATGATCAGACTTAGACATATAGCCGCCGCAGCCATACTTACCTTCAGCAGTTTTGCCGCACTGGCACAGGGCGAGCGAGACAACTGGTACTTCGGCAAAGGCGCCGGCATTATCTTCTCAGGCGATTCCGCCACAGCCACCAACAGCAGATTGTTCACCGAGGAAGGCAGCGCCACCATCTCCGACGCGGAAGGAAATTTACTTTTCTACACCAACGGCATCACCGTCTGGAACAAGGAGCACCGCGTGATGCCCAGCGGCAACGGACTGATGGGCGGAAAGTCCTCCACGCAATCAGCGCTTATACTTCCCAAACCCGGCAGCAGCAACATCTACTACATTTTCACCACCGATATACAGGCCCAGTCCGATGGCTTGCGCTATACCGTCGTGGATATGACGAAGCAGGAAGGCAAAGGCGACATCACCTCGCGCAACAACTTCCTGATCGCGCCGGCTACCGAGAAACTCACGGCTGTGCGCCACAGCAACAATAAAGATTGGTGGGTGATAGCGCACCGCTGGAACAGCAATGGGTACATGGCTTTCCTTGTGAATGAAGAGGGCGTTGAGACGCGGCCGGTTTTGAGTATGGTAGGCACCGTACACGGAGGCCCCAACCGCAAAGCCATCGGCTACCTCAATGCCTCCCCGGACGGCACCAAACTGGCCTCTGCCCTTTGGGATGCAGACAGCAACTTCGAGATACTGGACTTTAACCGCAGCACCGGCAAAGTTTCTAACCCTGTACTCTTGAAAGGTTTTGAAGAAGCCTATGGCGTGGTTTTCTCTCCGGATGGCAGCAAGCTTTACGGCACGGCCAACGGCATTGGCGGCGGCAAGGCGCAGATCGTGCAGTTCGACCTGAAAGCGGGCAGTCCGGAGGCCATCGTCAAATCTGCCGTGGTGGTGGGCACTTCCCAAACCCGCCGTATTGGGGCACTGCAACTGGGGCCGGATGGCAAGATCTACGTAGCGCGTCAGGACAGCTATCACCTGGGCGTCATCAACAACCCGAACGCCAAAGGCAAGGCCGTTCAGTATGTGGATGATGGCTTTCACCTGGGCAAGCAGAAAAGCGACCTGGGCTTGCCAAACTTCGCTCAGGGCATCAGCAAGTAAAGTATAAAGTATGACTCCATAAAAGGCTGGCTTCCGTTCTGGGGCCAGCCTTTTCTTTTATACTTTGCGGGATGATTTATACTTTGGATGGCACAGCAACCTATAAATCTTATTTTTGTAAAAGAGTATGATTTGCTAACACCAAACCCTTACCCCTTGGCCAAACGATTCAGCCCCGAAAAGTATGTAGAAGGCATTTTAGCCGGCGACCGCGTGATGTTGAGCCGCGCCATAACGCTGGTGGAAAGCCGCCTGGCTTCTGACCAGGAGCTGGCGCAGGAGGTGGTGAACCGGGTGCTGCCGCATGCGGGCAAGTCGGTGCGCATTGGTATAACCGGTGTGCCGGGCGTAGGTAAAAGTACCTTTATTGAAGCTTTTGGCAATTACCTGATAAAGGAGCAGGGAAAGAAGCTTGCCGTGCTGGCCATAGACCCTACCAGCCAACGCTCCGGCGGCAGCATCCTTGGCGACAAAACCCGCATGGATTCCCTTTCCACCAATCCGCAGGCCTTTATCCGTCCTTCTCCGGCAGGCAAGTCGCTGGGGGGCGTGAGCCGCAGCACCCGCGAGAGCATTATACTTTGCGAGGCCGCCGGTTTCGACACCATTTTTGTGGAGACCGTGGGCGTGGGGCAGTCCGAGACGGCCGTACATGCTATGGTAGATTTTTTTCTGTTGCTGATGCTGGCGGGCGCCGGCGACGAATTGCAGGGCATTAAACGCGGCATCATGGAAATGGCCGATGCCATTGCCATCACCAAGGCCGATGGCGAGAACGTGGGCAAGGCCAAGGCCGCGCGTGCCGAGTATCAAAGCGCCTTGCACCTGTACCCGCTGGCCGCTTCGGGCTGGATGCCCCAGGTCAGCACCTGTTCCGCCCTCCAAAACACCGGCCTCGACACCATATGGCAAACTATAGCTGATTACCTGGAGCTTACAAAAGGCAACGGCTACTTTAAGAAGAAACGCCACAACCAGAACCTGCAGTGGATGTATGAGGCCATCCGCCAGGGTTTGGAGGATAACTTTTATGCCCACGAGCAGGTGAAGGTGCAGCTGCCAGGTATAGCTGAGCAGGTGAAAGAAGGTAAAAAGTCTGCTTTTGCGGCGGCGGCGGAGTTGTTGCGGTTGGTGTAGTATCGGTTCTCCCCTGCTCCTCCCCCGAAACAAGCTCATGATCCAAGCCTTGGCTAAAGCGGGAAGTTATCAGCAGGTGTAAACCCACCCCTTGCCCCTCCCGAGAGGGGAATTATACTTGTTCCATAGCCGAGGCAGCAGCTATCGAACCTGATCCCAGTCCTTGGGTTGAGCGCCTTGTGAGATCCGGTGCCCGCTAAGGGCAGCCGCAGCGCAGCGGAGGCAGGAGGGAACACAGCGCGATGCCCGAGGACGAGGCCTCCCGGCCTAGGAGGGCACTAAAGCTAGAGATGCAACTATAGGCATGTAAGACTGGAGGATGAACAGCAGCTAGAGAATATAGCTTTGTTACAATTGTGGAAGATAGTAGTTAAAAGCACAAGCGGACGCTTGCGCTATAAAAGGTTTAGAGAGCTTCGCCATAGTATATAATATGGATTTTCAAGCCAGTTGAGTTACCCTGTCCCGAAGCATTTCGGTGAAACTCAACATCATAAAAGGACACAAGTATAAATACTTGCGCCAGAAGAGGGTTATAAAGTATAAACTCCTGCTAAAACAAAAACAGCCAGCCCATCTCTGAACCAGCTGCTTTCTATCAATAAGTAATTCTTTATCGCGCTTCCTCCAGGCTAACCTTTGCCCATTTGCAGATGCCGCCGAGCGGTGGGTTAAACTTGTACACGTTCACCTTCACCGAAGAGACAAACGGGAACTGTACGTATACTTTGTCGATGATACGGTGACCGAGGTGCTCCAGCAAGCGCGCGGGGATTTTCATCTCTTCCAGTACCAGCGCATATAGTGCCTCATAATTCACCGTCTCGTCCAGGTTATCGGATTCGGCGGCGCGGCGCAGGTCGGTGTTGATGATCAGGTCTATGCCATACTTGTTGCCGATCCGCTGCTCCTCATCATAAAACCCGTGGAAGGCAAAGAACTCCATGCCCTCCAGTGCAATCTGCCCCATCTGCTGCTTAGCCTATCTCGTCGAAGAAAGAGCCGCCTGTTTTAGGCTTCACTGTAGCGCCATTCGTAACGAACGAGTTGCGCGATGGCTCCGTTAGCGGCGGCTGTATCTCGGGCTGGTCTGGCTGCACGGGCTGTATCTCCGGCACGGGCTGCTCAATGTCCGGGGCAGGCACGCGGCCAGGGTAGTCCGGCTCCGGCTGCTCTATTTCCGGCGATGGCACATTTGGCACCATTGGGTCGGGCGTACTTGGCACCTCCGGCTGTGGCTGCGTAACGTCCGGAGCCGGATCGCCGATGGCGTTGCTTGCTGTAAGAGCCACCGGTGCGTTTTCTGCTGTCGATTCCGGCAGTTGGTATGTGTTATTGTTTGATGTCTTGTCCATATCTTTCAAATTTTTCAGCAACTCCGAAGAACTTACCTCGGTGTTGGCTGCTTTCGAAAGAATACTGTGTGTACCGGCTTTAGGTTTTGCTTTGGCCTTGTCGGCGTTCTCCAGCGTTTCGCTGGCCAGGTTGCGCAGGTCGCGTACCAGGTGGTCCATATAGTTCTCCATCTGGCGGCACTCCTGGTCCAGCGACTTCACGTGCTGCTGCATCTCGGCAATTACGCGCTCCGACTGGCGCTGCGCCTCCTCCAGCATCTGGCGGGCCTCGTTGCGGGCACGGCTCATAATTTCATCCGCCTTCAGCCCCGACTCGCGTGCCTGCAGCTCTGCCGATTTCTTGGCCTGCTCTAGTATACTGTTACCAGTGTCTTCAGCTGTTTTCAGGGTTTTGTAAAGCGATGACTCCACCTCGCGCAGCTTCTGGGTCTCGCGGTGCGCGGCGTCCAGCTTCATGCGCAGGTCTTTGTTTTCATCCTGCAGCTTCTCCCACTGCTGCGAGAGCGTCAGCAAAAACGCATTTACCTCATCCTTGTCTAGTCCTCTAAATGCCTTTTCAAACGTTTTTTGCCTGATCTCTAACGGTGTAATCTTCATAACTCAAAAATTTATATCCCAAACCGAAATGGTGCGGTCATCGCTACACGAAACTAACTGATTCTGGTGAGCCGACCAAAATAATTTATTTACCGAGGTGCCGTGGCTCGCATGTCGCACTTTATCAATCACTTTCAGCAACTTAAAGGTCTGCGCGTCCCACAGCTTTATGGATTTATCCATGCTGCAGGTGGCAAAGTGCTTGCCGCCGGGGCTGTAGGCAATATGGTTGATGGTGTACATGTGCGCGATCAGGTATCCCTGATGGGTATAATTTTGCCCCACCTCCCACACCCGCAGGTGCGCATCGCGGCCGCCGGTCAAAAGCAGCTTGCCGTCCGGCGAGTAGGCCACCGTAAACACAGAATTGGTATGCGATGCCAGCTCATACTTCAGCTCCATACTTAGTACATCGAAGATCTGCACGCTATGGTCGCTGTAGCCCACAGCCAACTCGCTAGTATACTTGTTGTAGGCCAGGCTGCGCGCGCTTTTCTCTGTTTTCCGGATGATGGTCTGCAGCTCGAAAGTTTCGCCATCCAGCACGGCCACGCCGCCGTTGCCCAGCGCCACATATACTTTGCCAGCCTCTGGAGTATAAAGTATATCAAAAATGGCCACCTTGGGCAGCGGCACCGACTTCAGTATTTTTTTACTTTCCAGGTCGATCACCTGCACGCCTTCGTTGTTCTGCCCGATGAGCAGCAGGTTGCGCTCCGGCAAGTGGCACAGCGCATAAACCGAACCGTTTACCCGTGCCACCAGCTCACCGGTCTCAGGCTCCAGCAGGTTCCAGGCCACCACCATGCCATCGCCGGCTGCCGAAAAAAAAAGATGCTCCTTCCCTGCCGGCTCCAGCGTATACACACTGTCGCGGTGGCCTGTAAGCGTTGCCAGTTTCTCTACGTGTACCTTGCTTGCCATGCTGCCTGTTTAGCTGTTGTGTTAATTTTAGCCTAAATTTACAACATTTACAGCGAAACCGCCGTGCCATATTTTAAAACGCTGTATCAACCTATTATTGTTTATGCCGCTACTGCAGATTACAGAACCTGACGAGCACACACGCTTGGGCCTTTGGCAGCTGACGGAGCCGATAGAGGAACTGCGCGAGGAACTGCCCGTGCATGTGGCCGTGCAAGAAGGCCTGGAGAAGGTGCACCCAAAGCGGCAGCGGGAGTGGCTGGCCAGCCGGGTGCTGGTCTATAAAATGCTGGAGGAGTTCACCTCCCTGCCCATACAGCTCCTGCGCAACCAACTGGGCAAGCCATACTTCCCCGATTCCCGCTTTCATGTGTCCATATCGCACTCGCCGCAACTGGCGGCCGTTATACTTTCGGATAAGTATGAGGTTGGCATAGATATTGAACCTATATCCGCGAAAGCGCTGCGGGTACAGGACAAATTTTTGACCGATGGCGAGAAGAGCCATACATTGGCAAACGAGCAAAGCACTTGCCTGTACTGGAGCGCGAAGGAAACATTGTACAAACTATACAGCCGTAAACAGCTGATATTTAAGGAAAACTTGGAAATAAAGCCCACCAGCAGCCCTAACATTCTGCAAGGCCGGGTGAATACTGAAAATTTTTCTAAATTGTACCGTATTTATTTCGAAGTGCTGCACGGGCACGTGCTCACCTACTGCATAGACAAGCAACCTGATCCACATAACTAAACACCACAGACATGAAACAGTTATTCTCCCTGATCTTGGCCACCCTGCTCACCATCAGCGCCTTTGCCCAGTCTGGCGGCTACCAGGTGGGCGATAAAGTGGCGGACTTCTCCTTGCAAAGCACCGATGGCAGCAGCGTGTCGTTGAGCAACTTTGCCAGCGCCAAAACCGTGGTGCTGGTGTTTACCAACAACCAGTGCCCTTACGCCAAGCTTTACGAAAACCGCCTGGTAACGCTGGCCAGCAGCTACGGAGCAAAGGGCGTGCAGTTTGTGTTTATCAACCCTGGCGCCGCCGACCCCGGCGAAACGCTGCAGGACATGGCCAGCCGCAAATACCGCCCTTACCTGGCTGATGAAACCCAGGAAGTGAGCCGCCAGTTTGGCGCCACCAAAACCCCCGAGGTATTTGTGCTGCACAACGATGGCGGTGAGTTTACGCTAAAGTATAAAGGCGCCATAGACGATAACCCGCAACTGGAAAGCGGCGTGAAAAACTTTTACCTGAAATCAGTGATCGACGAGCTGCTTGCCAACCGTCCCGTTTCTGCCGGCGACAAGCGTGCTACTGGCTGTTTGATCAAGAAATACTAACCTGTACTTCCTATAAAGTATAAAAAAGCCGAAGCCGCTCCTGTAACAAGGAGCGGCTTCGGCTTTTTTATTGGCTTATACTTAACTCAAGTTGCGATTAACCCACTCCTGCCCCTCCGAGGAAGGGAATTACATACTCTTTTGCAAACTTCTCCTCTTGGGAGGGGCTGGGGGTGGGTTTTAGGCTGTTGGCAAGCAGTGGAACCAATCCTTGCGCATTATTCAATCGATATTGGCATTAGTTAGGCATTTAATTTACTGCCTCATCATCCGTAATGGAGTCCAGCAGCTTGGTTACTTCTGTGGCTTTTTCCAGGTCGTCCATCTTCTCGAACGAGAAGGCTAGGTTGCGCAAGGCCCGCTTCACGATGTCGAGGTTGTCGCAGGGCTCGTAGAAAATGTCCACCGGGTTTAGGTTCAGCTGCAGAATATAGTTGTCAATGTCGGCTTTGCTGAGAATGAGGCCTTTGTTGTACACGTTGATATAAAACTGCACCCCATCCATCTTATAGGTAAGTATAAACAGGTTGGGCAGGTTTACGCCATACACCGGCATGCCGAGGCGCTGCGCCAGTGTCATGTAAATCACGCAGAGCGTCAGCGGGTTGCCGCGTTTGGTCTCCAGCACCAGGTGCAGCATAGAGTTAGCCGGCGAATGGAAGTTCTTGGTATTGGCCGAAAACCGCTTCTCCCTAAACAGCACGTTGTTCAGCGCCTTTACCTGGTCGTACGGGTGCATCTCGTCCTTCATGTGCGTCCAGGCATCAAAGTATAGCTGGTCCACGGTTTTGTTGATGGTGGCAAAATCCACGTCTGGATACAAGTATGAGTTCACCAAGAACATGCCCTCCAGCAAGTTCTCCGCGCCGCCGGCCTTCCACTCCTGCAGGCGCTTGGTCAGCCCCTCAAACTGCAGGTTGTGTATCAGGTCCTCGATCTTTTTTTGCAGCTCTGTGTTGAGCGTTTCCTCCCACTCCTCCTCCAGAAAAGGGATAATCCCCTCGCCTAAATAAGCTATCTGCTTCTCTACATACGACGCCACCTCATAATCACTGTCATCCAGCAACGAGATGAGCGCCTTAATTTCTCCCTTAGTCACTATTCCTTATCAATTAGAAATTCAAAATTAGAAATTATGTACCATGCGTTTCAATCCCTCTTATAGAGGAAACCTTCATTTCTAATTTCTAATTCACAATTCGTAATTAAAATCTCACGTTTGGATCACACCCACGTTGTACGGCTTCTCGATAGGCGCGTGGTTGGCGGCCTCTATGCCCATCGAGATCACCTTGCGCGTCTCCAGCGGATCGATGATACCATCCACCCACAGGCGGGCAGCGGCATAGTATGGCGAGAGCTCCTCGTTATACTTGTTGGTGATACGCTCCAGCAGCTCCTTCTCCGCCTCAGGGGTGATCTCCTCGCCTTTGGCCTTCATGGATGACACCTGAATCTGCAGCAGCGTGTTGGCCGCAGCGGCACCGCTCATCACGGCCAGCTGCGCTGTTGGCCAGGCGTAGATCAGGCGCGGGTCGTAGGCTTTGCCGCACATGGCGTAGTTGCCGGCCCCGTAGCTGTTGCCCACGATGATGGTGAACTTCGGCACCACCGAGTTCGACATGGCGCTCACCATCTTGGCCCCGTCCTTAATAATACCGCCGTGCTCCGACTTGCTGCCCACCATAAAGCCGGACACATCCTGCAGGAACACCAGCGGGATCTTCTTCTGATTGCAGTTCATGATAAAGCGCGCGGCCTTGTCGGCAGAGTCGGAGTAGATCACGCCGCCCATCTGCATCTCACCTTTCTTGCTCTTCACGATCTTGCGCTGGTTGGCCACAATGCCCACAGACCAGCCGTCGATGCGCGCCAGTCCGCAGATCAGCGTCTGTCCGTACAGGTCTTTGTAAGGCTCAAACTCCGAGTTATCAACCATCCGCAGGATGATGTCCATCATGTCGTATGGCTTCACGCGGTCGGCTGGCAGCATGCCGTACAGCTCGCTCTGGTGGAGCTTTGGCGCGGCAGGCTCTGTGCGGTTAAAGCCGGCTTTGGGCTTTTCACCCATCTTGTCGAAGATGTTGCGGATATGGTCCAGCGCCTCTTTGTCGTCCTTGCACTTGTAATCCGTCACGCCCGAAATTTCGGAGTGTGTCGTAGCACCGCCCAACGTTTCATTGTCTATACTTTCGCCAATGGCGGATTTAACCAAGTATGAACCGGCCAGGAAAACGGAACCCGTCCCCTCCACGATCATGGCCTCATCGCTCATGATGGGTAGGTAAGCCCCTCCGGCCACGCAACTGCCCATGATGGCGGCAATCTGCACGATGCCCATCGAGCTCATCACGGCGTTGTTGCGGAAAATGCGCCCGAAGTGCTCCTTGTCCGGGAAGATCTCATCCTGCATCGGCAGGAACACGCCCGCGCTGTCCACCAGGTATACGATAGGCAGTTTGTTCTCTATGGAGATTTCCTGGGCGCGCAGGTTCTTCTTGGCCGTGATTGGGAACCAGGCGCCGGCTTTTACCGTGGCGTCATTGGCCACCACCACGCACTGGCGGCCTTTGATGTAGCCGATGCCCGTTACCACGCCGCCGCTCGGGCAGCCGCCCACTTCCTTATACATGCCTTCGCCGGCAAAAGCGCCTATCTCCAGGAACTCGCTGTCTTCGTCCAGCAGGTACTCGATGCGCTCGCGGGCGGTCATTTTACCTTTGGCGTGCTCTTTCTCAATGCGCTTCTCGCCGCCGCCCAGGTGTACTTTCTTCAGTTTTGTTTTCAGCTGGAATATCAGCTGCTTCAGCGTGTCTTCGTTCTTGTTGAATTCGATATCCATTAAGGTTTGATTAGTTTGGGTGAGTACAATGAGTACAAAATGCGAAAATCCGCTTATAAAAGCGGATTTTACAAATATACAATATTACACGGATGCTTACCGGTTTGTTTTAACACTGTCAGGCGTTGTTACCTGACCTACTGTATCGTTCTCTGGAACTGGCACATACACTGTGTCCGGCACCGTGCGGAATTCCTCGGGGTGCTGCTCCTGCAGTTCCTTCACCTCGTCCAGAGTAATCACGCGGCCTGTCTCGTCCACTTTATACTTGTCTTTGCGGCCAAACACCGAGAAGCTCACGTAGCGCTTCGGATATGCCTGAATGTCGCGCAGCAGTAGGTCTAAGGCGGCGGTGGAGCGGTTCAGGTTTTCGTACAGCTGCTCGTCGTTCATCAGCTTTCCGATAGAGCCTTGGTTAGAGTTAAGCTTTGTAGCCGCCGACTCCAGCTCCTGTACCGCTTGGTTGGCATTGCGCACCAGGGCGTTTATTTCCGTCTCCTTCAGGGTGTCGGTAATTTCGGCCATGTTCAGCGCCAGCCTGTCTATATGGCGCTGCGTCTGCTTCAGCGAGCGGGTAAGTTCGCTCACATTTTGGGTGATCTCGTTCACATTCTCCTGGTTGGCGCGCAGCAGGTCGTTCAGGGCAGCGGTGGTTTTATTCGTGTTGGCAAGTATGGCCTGTAGGTTCCCCTTTGCCTCGCTGTCCAGCAGGCGGTTTACCCGGGCCAGCGTGGTGTCAACCTTATCAATTATCGGCACCGTTTTGGTCGAGATCATTTCCGTAATGCTGCTCTGCATAAACGGTATCAGGGTTTCGCCGCCGTTATACTGATTGGTGCTATTGCCCAGGAAAAGCGTAATAGCCTTACTGCCCAAAAGGTCGGAGTTGCCGAGCGCCGCTATGGTAGAGTCGCCTACCTGCAGGTCTTCCCTCACCTCCAGCTCCACCTGTATCTTGTTTTCCTTCTCCGTCATCAAGCGCAGCCTCTGCACCGAGCCCACCTGCACCCCGTTCAGAATCACAGGGTTGGATACGGCCAGACCGTCCACGTTGTCATATACAACATAATAGCGGCGTGTGCTGGAGAAAAGATCGGACCCTTTCAGGAACATGAATCCGAAGTATAGAATAATAAGCGCGACAATGCCAAGCAGTGCGACTTTAATTTCCTTTGATATCTTCACGTAGGGGTGTGCTTAGTTCATAGCCTCCAGCTCTTGCTTATACTCTTTGAAGGCCCTGTATATACCTGATGCAATATACGATTGCCCGGTCTTATCGTTAAGAAATTTTTCTTCGGTAGGGTTTGTCAAGAAGCCGCACTCAATCAGCACGCTGGGCATGTATGATTTCCAGAGCACCAGGAAGCCCGCCTGCTTCACGCCGCGGCTCTTGCGCCCAGCCCGGGTGCTGAACTCGCGCTCTATCTTCTCAGCGAAGCGCAGGCTGTTGTCTATGTACGCGCTTTGGTGCAGGGCAAACAGAATGTGGCTCTGCGGGGAGTTAGGGTCAAAACCGTTATAGTTGGCTTCGTAGTTCTCTTCGTGCAGGATTACGGAGTTCTCGCGCTTGGCCACCTCCAGGTTACCTTTGGAAGTATGCAAACCCATGGTATAGGTTTCGGTGCCATACGCGGCCGAGGGGCCAGCATTCAGGTGGATGGAAATGAATAGATCCGCGTTGTTCTTGTTCGCAATTCCGGCCCGGTCTATCAGTTCCACGAACTTATCCTCGGTGCGGGTGTAAACCACTTTCACGTCGGGCACGTTCTTCTCTATCAGACCGCCAACCTGCTTGGCTATATCCAGCGCTACAATCGCCTCATGAGAAAATTTACCGTTACACCCCACATCCTTTCCCCCGTGACCGGCATCAATCACGACAGTACGCAACTTGTACTCTTTCTTAAAATTAAGCGTATTGGAGGAGCACAGCAGAAAAACAAAAGCCAGAATTGATACAGTAACAATATTTTTCACAACGCTCGTTAGTTAAAAGCTAAAACAATAACTTTGTACAAATTAAGTAAACTTTTAGGGAACTCTGAAGAAGTTGCGCCACTACGTTTTCATTTTTTTACTACTGCTGCAGTCTGCCATTCTCAGCGCTCCGCTGGCTCACGCCCAGCGAGGGCTTAAGCGTGCCACAACTGCCGCCCAGCAAGACACTCCTACGGTAGCATCGCAAGATACGGCTCTTGTTGCCGGCCAGGACTCGGTGAGCCTGGCTGCGCCCCAAGGCGATATCGCCACCACTATCAAATACTCTGCCAGAGACTCCATGCGGTTTGAGGTAGGCAACAAGGTGGTGCACCTCTACGGCGACGCCAAGATCGACTACGGCGACATGAAGCTGGAGGCCGCCTACATCCAGATCAACTACGAGACCAATACCCTTACCGCCACCACCCTCCCTGACTCTACGGGCAAAGACACAGGAACGCCGGTATTTACGCAGGGCCCGGAAACGTACGCCGCCAAGCGCATCGCCTACAACTATAAAACCAAACGTGGCCGCATTTCTGAAGTAGTAACGCAGCAAGGCGAGGGATACATACATTCGGAGGTAGTAAAACGCAACGAAAGCAACGAGTTCTTCGGCCTCCACAACAAGTATACGACCTGTAACCTGGAGCACCCGCACTTCTACATCAACGCCGGGAAGATAAAGGCCATACCTAACGACAAGGTGATGGCCGGGCCGTTTAACCTCGTGATCGGTGATATTCCCACGCCACTGGGCTTCTTGTTCGGCCTGTTCCCCACGCCAAAGGCGAAGCGCGCCTCCGGCGTAATTGTGCCCAGCTACGGCGAGAACACCAGGGGCTTCTTCCTAAACAACGGCGGCTACTACTTTGCCTGGAACGACTACATGGGCACCCGCTTAACGGGAGACATTTACTCGCTGGGTGGCTGGAATGCCGAGGTTAGCACCGATTACGTGAAGCGCTACGCCTACCGCGGCAACTTCCGGTTTACCTACGACAACTTTAAAAATGACGAGGCTGATGTTATAGGAGGCGCCCGGACTACCGACAACGCCTTTAGCCAGCTGCCTTCATCCAGACGCACCTTTTGGATCTACTGGACCCACAACCCGGTTACCAAGCCCGGCCGTGGCTCGTTTAGCGCCAGCGTGAACGCCGGTAGCGCACTGCACCAGCGCCTGAACTATAATGGTTCTACCCAATATCTGTCGCCAACGTTCAACTCCTACGTATCATACCAGAAAACTGTGCCTAACTCGCCTTTCAGCTATACTATAAAGGCTAGCCAGGGCCAGAGTACGCAGACGGGCAACATGAACTTTGTGCTGCCAGACCTTAACTTCAGCATGTCGCAGGTGTCGTTGGCGGAGCTTTTCTCCGATGCACCCAGCACCAACAAGTGGTACGAAAAATTCACGCTGACTTACAATGTGCGTGCTTCCAATACTGTCTCTAACCTGCAGCCAGCCCGCACCCGCTCCGACTTCCCGCTGCTGGAGGCGGCCCCGGCAGATACCATCGACATTAACTTTGACAACCTGCAGCGCCTGTGGGAGAGCGGCGAAAAGCAGGCATCGCACGCCTTTGGCATAGGCCTGGGCAACTATAAAGTGCTCCGGTTCTTTAACTTTAGCCCAAACGTAAGCTACAGCGAAACCTGGCTGGATGAGAAGTATAGTTTCCGCTTCAACCCAGACTCCCAGCGCGTAGACATCGATACCACCAATTTTGGGCGCGTGTACCAGTACAGCGCCGGCGCCAGCCTAAACACGACCATTTATGGTACCGTGAATTTTAAGGAAGGCAAAAAAGTAGAGGCCATCCGCCACCTGGTAAGGCCAAGCATCAGCTACAGCTACCGCCCGGACTTCGGGGACGAGCGTTTCGGGTTTTACCAACGCACCCTGATAGGCGCCGACCCAAACACAAACGAGGCTATTTACCAGGATCTGGGGCGCTTCCGGGCCGGCTTACCTTCCAGAGGGCTCAGCTCCGCCCTTAGCTTTAGCCTAGACAATAGCCTGGAGATGAAAGTGAAGGCAAAAAGCGACACAGCAGAGGCCAAGTCAGAAAAGGTAAGCCTCATTGATAACCTTCGCCTATCGTCCAGCTACGACTTTGCCCGCGATACGTTAAGGCTAGCGCCGATACGGATCTCACTGAACACGAAGCTGTTCAAGTTCATCAACATGAGCTTTAACTCTACCCTGGACCCGTATGAGAAAGACACGCTGGGGCGCTCAATTGACAAATACTACTTCGACTTTACCAAAGGCAAGCTGGGCCGCATCAGCAGCGCCGGCCTTATCCTGACAGCTAGTTTAACGCCAGAAGCGTTCAGGACCGACGAGCCCGCGCCAGCCAATCTGCCGTCGCTGGAGCGGGAACCTTTTGACCCGCTGATGCCGGAGTATGTAGACTTTAAGATTCCGTGGACGCTGAACCTGAACTACTCCATGAGTTACAATCGCTCGTTTGGCCTTAGGGGCGACAGAAGGCTGACGCAGACCATGGCGCTAGACGGCTCCCTGAACATAACCGAGAAGTGGAAGGTAACTTACAATGCCACCTACGACATCTCAAACCAAAACATTTCTTACGCCAACGTGCAGATTTACCGCGACCTGCACTGCTGGGACATGAGCATCGGGTGGGTGCCGTTTGGCATGCTGCGCGGCTACAACCTCACCATCAACGCCCGCTCCGCCCTGCTGCAAGACCTGAAACTCACCAAACGCAGCAACACCGGATATAACTACTAACACAGAACAGCCACATCAAAAGGTGGCTGTTTTTGTTTTTAGATTTTATAGCTTTACATCTAAAACAACAGCAAGCTATGTCTGTACATAAAAACGATATAAAGAAGGTTACTACGCACCAGTTGCAGAACATGAAAGAGCGCGGCGAGAAGATCTCCATGCTAACTGCCTACGATTACTCCATGGCCACCATTCTGGATGCCGCCGGGGTAGACGTGCTGCTGGTAGGCGATTCGGCCTCTAATGTGATGGCGGGCCATGAGACTACCTTGCCGATTACGCTGGACCAGATGATCTACCACGCCTCCTCGGTAGTGCGTGGCGTAAACCGCGCCTTTGTGGTGGTGGACCTGCCTTTTGGCTCGTACCAGGGCAACTCATCCGAGGCTTTGCGTTCTACTATCCGCATCATGAAAGAATCCGGTGCGCATGGCATAAAGCTGGAGGGCGGTGCCGAGATCAAAGAGTCTATCACACGCATACTTAGCGCGGGTGTGCCGGTAATGGGGCACTTGGGCCTTACGCCGCAGTCGATCTATAAATTTGGCACCTACACCGTTAGGGCCAAAGAGGAAGCCGAGGCACAGAAACTTATGGAAGACGCACTGCTGCTGCAAGAGCTGGGTTGTTTTTCTATAGTACTGGAGAAGATCCCGTCGGAGCTGGCAAAACGCGTGGCCGAGCAACTGCAGATACCTGTCATAGGCATTGGCGCCGGTCCGCACGTAGACGGGCAGGTGCTGGTAGTGCACGACATGCTGGGCATCAACAAAGAGTTTAAGCCCCGTTTCCTGCGCCGCTACGCCGACCTGCACAGCATCATGACCGACGCCGTTCAGAACTATGTGCAGGACGTGAAAAGCAAGGATTTCCCGAACGAGAAAGAAGCCTACTAAAGGAGTTATGAGTTCCGAATGATGCATAGGCAGAAAATAAACTCATAACTCGGAACCAGGAACTCGAAATTCATAACTCCATGCTAGACGTACTTTTTGAGGATAACCATGTGCTGGTGGTAAACAAGCCTGCCGGCCTGCTGGTGCACGGCGACGAGACCGGCGACGTGACGCTGGCGGACCTGGCGAAAGAGTACATCCGGGAGAAGTATAACAAGCCGGGCAATGTGTTTGTGGGCGTGGTGCACCGCCTCGACAGGCCGGTGAGCGGTGTGGTGCTGCTGGCCAAAACCTCCAAAGCCCTCACCCGCCTGAACGAGCTTTTTCGGAGCAAGAAAACGGTGAAGACCTATTGGGCAGTGGTGCAGAACCGCCCTAAACAGGAACAGGGGAACCTGGTGCACTGGCTCGTGAAAGACAGCTCCCGCAATGTAACCAAAGCCTTTGCCAAGGAGAACGCTGCCGGCTCCCGCTCCGAGCTAAATTACAGGCTGCTGAGCGTGCAACAAGGGAAATATCTGCTGGAGGTAAACCCCATCACCGGCAGGCCGCACCAGATACGGGTGCAACTCTCCTCCATGCACTGCCCTATACTTGGCGACCTGAAGTATGGCGCCGCCCAGCCCCTGCCCGATAAAAGTATAGCCCTGCACGCGCGGCGGCTGCAGTTTACGCACCCCACGCTCAAAACGCAGATCACCGTTAGCGCACCTCCTCCGGCCGCCCCCGTTTGGGCTCCGTTCAGGCAACTGGCTTAACACGAGCTGCTAAGCAAAACATGATATTTGTCATTTTCTGAACTTTTACCCTCTCAATACTATTTTACTTTTAAATTCGTGTTGTAGCTTTGCGTATGGCAAGGCGTGTCTTTCGCACGGATTCTGCCGCACAAAAAGCATCAAACCATCTTATACTGATACATTAATGGCCATACTTATCTTTTTTGTGGTGCACTGGTACCTGTCGCTGTTCGTGCAGACCTTTTACCTGCACCGCTACGCAGCACACAAAATGTTTACCATGAACCCGTTCTGGGAGAAGGCATTTTACCTGCTCACCTACATTGCACAGGGCTCCTCGTTCCTGTCGCCGCGGGCTTATGCCATCCTGCACCGCATGCACCACGCCTTCTCCGACACGGAGCGCGACCCGCACTCGCCGCATTTCTCCAACAACGCCTTCACGATGATGTGGAAGACGAAGGAGATCTATAACAACGTGCTGAACAACCGCGTGGAGCCGGAGCGCCGCTTTGAGGGCAACTATCCGGTGTGGCCGCTGCTGGAAAGAATCGGTGACTCCTACTTCTCCCGCATTGGCTGGGGTGTAGCTTATGTGCTGTTTTACATCGCCTTTGCCACGCAGTGGTGGATGTTCCTGTTGTTGCCAATCCATTTCCTGATGGGACCGGTGCACGGCGCCATCGTGAACTGGAGCGGGCACAAGTATGGCTACCAGAACTTCGATAACAACGACAAATCCAGAAACTCGCTTTTCTTCGACTTTCTGACAGGCGGTGAGCTGTTCCAGAACAACCACCACAAGCTGCCTAACCGCGTGAACTTCGGCGTGAAGTGGTGGGAAGTGGACCCTACCTGGCCGGTAATCTGGACGCTGGACAAGCTGAGCATCATTAAGCTGAAGCCCGTGAAGGTGAAAGCCGCCAAGCCTCAAAGAGTGAAAGCAAGCGCTTAACTATACTTGAAAGCCCTCCCCGCAACGGAGGGCTTTTTCTATACTTTATACTTAGCGCTAAACCTCAGAGGATTAATAAATAACAGAGGGCTGTAGATAATCAGAAATTATTTCCTTAATTTTGCGGTTCTAAACAGGCGGACGGGTTCCGCCGACTGAAAAAACACATTATAAAATGGCAGTAAAAATCAGACTGGCCCGCAGAGGCCGCAAGAAAGCCGCTATCTACGATATCGTAGTAGCCGACGCTCGAGCACCACGTGATGGTAAATTCATCGAGAAACTGGGTACTTACAACCCAAATTCTAACCCCGCTTTCATCGACTTCAACGAAGATAAGGCATTCCAGTGGGTTATGAACGGTGCGCAGCCGACTGACACCGTAAAAGCAATGCTTTCTTACAGAGGCATCCTGTTCAAGAAGCACCTGCAGGTAGGTGTTATCAAAGGAGCCATCTCTCAGGAAACTGCTGACCAGCGTTTTAACGAGTGGAAAGAAGCGAAAGACGCGAAGATCGAAGAGAAACGCCAGAAGCTGGGTTCTGAGAAAGAAACTAAGCGTGCTGCTGCTCTGGAGGCTGAGCGTAAAGTAAACGAGGCCCGTGCTGAGGCTATCCGCCAGCGTGAGGCTGAGAAAGCTGCCGCTAACGCTCCTGCTGCTGAAGAGGCTACTGAGGCCCCTGCAGAAGGCGCCGAAGGCGAAGCTACTGAAGAGCAAGCATAATTTAGTGTGCCATGCATGTTGATGAATGCTTTCTGTTAGGCTATATCGTCAAGACCCATGGCACCAAGGGGCAGGTAGTCGCGTTTTTTGACGTAGACTATCCCGAAGATTATGAAGATCTGGAATCAGTTTTCCTTGAGCAAAAAGGAAGACTGATTCCTTTTTTTATAACCTCCATGGAGCCGGTGCAGAAAGGGCGCTTTATAGTTAAGTTCGAGGATATCGAGACGATTGAGCAGGCCGAGGCACTGCGCAACACTTCCATCTACCTGCCGCTCGACGAGTTGCCGGAGCTGGAGGAAGGCCAGTTCTACTTCCACGACGTGATCGGTTACCAGGTGGTGGACGAGCAGCACGGTGCGCTGGGCACGGTAAAAGAGTTCTACGACCTGCCGCAGCAGCAGCTCATGGTAATGGACTACCTGGACCAGGAAATGCTGGTGCCAGTAATGGATGAGATCTTCCTACGTGCCGACCACGAGGCCAAACACCTGCACGTTAGCTTGCCGGAGGGCCTGCTGGAAGTATACACGCAGCCATCCAGCCCTGACGACGAGGACGAAGAGATAGAGGAGAAAGAGTAATGCGCTTCGACATTATTACGTGCCAGCCCGACCTGCTGGAGAGCCCCTTCAGCCACTCTATTCTGAAGCGGGCGCAGCAAAAAGGATTGGTGGAGATACACATCCACGACCTGCGACAGTATGCCGTTAACAAGCATGGCCAGATAGACGACTATGCCTTTGGCGGCGGTGCGGGCATGGTGATGATGATCGAGCCGATCGACAAGTGCATTTCGGAGCTGCAGGCCGCGCGGAAGTATGATGCCATCATCTACATGACGCCGGACGGGCAGACGCTGAACCAACGCATCGTGAACCAGTTCTCGCTGATGGAGAACGTGATCATACTTTGCGGCCACTACAAAGGCGTGGATGAGCGCGTGCGGCAGCATTACGTCACGCACGAGATCAGCATCGGGGATTACGTGCTATCAGGTGGCGAACTGGGCGCAGCGGTGCTGGCAGACGCCATTATCCGCATCATCCCGGGTGTGCTGAACGACGAGACCTCTGCCCTGACAGACTCTTTCCAGGATGGTTTGCTGGCCCCGCCAGTGTATACCCGCCCGGCAGAGTATAAAGGCCTGAAGGTGCCGGACATCCTGATGTCGGGCGACACGCCCAAAATTGAGCAGTGGCGTTTTGAGCAGGCCGTGGAGCGCACCAGGCAGCGCCGCCCCGACCTATTTGAAGAGTAAAGCGGCAGTAGCTGCTTAAAAAGAACTAAAATGCCCCATAGGTAAAAATTCGCTGTGGTGGCCGCCAAAAACTATATTTTTTTTCTGCAAATGTTCTTATGTAATAAATATTTACATATCTTTGCAGTCCGAAATTTGAAGAAGATACTTTAAGAGAACATAGCCATCATGAGCGAACTAATTAAATTCATTGAGCAGGAATCTACTGACAAGCGCGCCTCTTTCCCAACTTTCCAGGCGGGTGATACTATAAACGTACACGTTAGAATCCGTGAGGGTAACAAAGAGCGTGTTCAGCAATTCCAAGGCGTTGTGATTCAGCGTAAGAACGTGAACACAAACGGTGAGACGTTCACAGTAAGAAAAGTATCTAACCAGATTGGCCTTGAGCGTATCTTCCCTCTTCTTTCTCCTGCCATCGAGAAAATCGACCTGGTGAGAAGAGGTAGAGTAAGAAGAGCCAGACTGTACTACCTGAGAGGTCTGCAGGGTAAAGCTGCTCGTATCAAGGAAAGAAGATAAGCGAACCTGTTTTCATAAGTTTTCCATAGTTTTAGTGAAAAAGGAGCCGATAACCTCGGCTCCTTTTTTTGTGCCTATACTTGTGTTTCTGGCCTTAGTTTATACTTTACCCTGCCGCCGCCGCTTCTTATCTTTACTGAAATAACTATAGTACCCTACCCTGTTATGAAAAACCACTTGCTATACTTGCTGCTGTTACTCTTTTTAGCCTCCTGCAAAACTGACTACAGCGAACTGCCGACTTACACAGCCAGCAAGCAGCTGCGGGCCATTGTGGAAACCCCGGCGGGCAATACGCTGAAGCTTGTGTATGACGAGCAGAAGAAGGAATTTGTGCCTGACCTGGATGCGGGTCTGGAGCGGGAAATAGGCTTTCTGCCCTACCCCGGCAATTTCGGTTTTATACCTTCCACGGAGATAAATAAGAGCGGGCAAGGCTTAGAGGTACTCGTGCTATCGGACCGGGAGGAGCCGGGCACTGAACTGGAGGTGACACCGGTTGCCCTGATGCAGTTGGAGAGCAATGGCACCCTGCGGCATGTTGTAGTGGCCGTGCCCGCACGCCCCAGCGAGCGCCACATAGACGCCACCACCTACGAAGCCTTTAGCACAGAATATCCAGGCGCCAAAGCCATACTTCAAATTTGGTTCTCTAACTACAACAAATCGGCTGGTTGGCAATTTGTGGGCTGGCGCGATGAAAATTTCGCTGAAAAAGAGATACAGCGCTGGATGAAGCTATAGCGACACGTACCATCTGGCTCTCCTTCTTACAGTTAGTGCAATACTTTTTATCTTGCATTTACGAAGCAGCATGTAACTTATAGTCTGTAACAAAGGTAAAGGCACGTATTAATTTAATGTTCTTTACCATCTAGTTTACAGTTATGAAGAAAACTTTATTGACAGCAACGGCGCTAGCCTTTGCTCTGAGCACAGCTATGGCTCAAAACAACCAGACTGCTGTGCAGCAAAACGGCTTGCGGAACGCTGCGTCAGTTTCACAGCAAGGCAGCGATAACGCCGTACTTATACAGCAAGCTGATAGTTACAGCAACCCCTACTACCATACACAAGATAACCAAGCCAGTGTTAGCCAAGTTGGCGATAGAAATAACGCACGGTTAAGCCAGTCTACTTATTCTGAACGCAACACAGCAACTATTTTGCAGCATGGCGATGACAACACCGCCTTTCAGGTTCAGGTGCCATTTGCCAAGGATAATGTCGCGCACATAGAACAGTATGGCACAAACAACCAGGCTTCTCAGCGGCAGAATGAGGTGAATGAAAGTATGGCAAGCATTTACCAGGCTGGGTCTAATAACAGTGCAGAGCAGTCACAGGTCTTCCTTCATGACAACATTGCCGACATCTACCAGCAAGGCAACGGAAACATGGCTGAGCAGGCACAAAACGGCTTCCACAATGTTGCTAGCGCCACGCAAACTGGCGACAACAACACAGCTGTCCAGTGGCAGCGAACAGGCGACCTAGAGGCAACCATAGTGCAGACAGGCTCCGGCAACAGCCATGAACAAGACCAAATGACCAGGAGCGTACGAAACACCGCCACAGCCATAGCAGTCGGCGACAACAACTATGGTTACCAGACGCAGGTGGGTAGCGACAATACTTCCGAAATTTATCAGGTAGGGGATTACAATTCAGCTTCCTCCGTACAGAACGCCGGCACTTGGTTCCTCGACGGCAACCACTCTAACCTGACGGTGCAGACCGGCAACTACAACATGGCCGAAACCACGCAACTAGGCAATGCCGGCGGTGCTATCAGCACCATCGACCAGAGTGGCGATTACAATACCGCTACTGTAGTTCAGTACTCTATAAGACGCTAAATTACTTCTAAAAGCAAAGGCAGCGTGTACAGCTGCCTTTGCTTTTATACTTTCCAAAACTACTGGACCGGGCATCATGAGGGGGAACTTTACTTTACCTCCAGCAGTTTAGCCCGCACCACGTCTACCGCCTTTTTCATTTCCTGCACCCGCTGGCGGCTCAGTTCCTGCTTTTGCAGGTTTACCTCCACATCCTGCTCCAGCTGCTTCAGTTCCTCAGCGTTCCGCACCAGTTCTGCTTCCAACTCCTTGCGGCGCTGCTTGTTGCGTTCTATACTTTGCTGCAGGCTGTTGGCTTCCTTCACCACGCGGTCCTGCTCGTTTTTTGTGGCTTGCAGCACATCCTCTGCCTCATTTATCTGCCGAAACACATCGTCGCGGTACAGTTTATAGCCAAAGCTTTTCAGGAAGCGCTCTGCAGCGGCATACGCTTCCGGGGTGGCGGTTTTGCTCAGGTAATCGGTGCCCAGGTCCAGCGTCCACCATACATTGCTGCCTGTCGCGTTGCTGCTGACGGTAGAGCGCACCAGCATAGGCTGCTGGGAGATGCTGTCGAGCTCGGCTCCTTCTACCGTTATCACACCTTTAGAAACCCGCACCCGGCCCGCATACTCGCCCAGGTAATCCTTCCACGAGCGCTCCACTGTCTTTGGGTCCAGTTGCACCGACAGCTGCTGCCCTCGCCGCTGCACCCCGTTCAGTTCCTGCTCCACTTCCTTTACCTGCACTGTCTGCGCCTGGCACACGCCGGCCACTGCCACCATCAAAAAGGCAAGTATAAATTTCCTCATACATCTGTTGTTTCTGGTACTGCGATAGGTATCATCTGATACACGAAGTTAAAGAATAGCCACAGAAACAGCACGGGCAAAACGAATTAATTTAGCCCTTAATTGGTTTGGGAATCGAGCTGGCTACGCTAACTTTGCAAACTTATGGCACTTGCAGTCAGGGCCGGAATGGGCTGGGGCTAAACTTTACCACACAATAGCTGTTTAAAACACTATGAAAGTAACTGTTTGCCGAAAGGAGCACTTTAATGCCGCACATAGGTTGCACAACCCTGCCTGGACGGAGGAGCGCAACAAGGCTGTGTTTGGCCTGTGCAACAACCCCAACTACCACGGCCATAACTATGAGCTGATCGTGAAGCTGACGGGCCCCGTAGATGCTGACACGGGCTACGTGTACGACATGAAGCGGCTAAGCGACCTGGTAAAGGAAGAAGTGGTGAACAAGTTCGACCATAAAAACCTGAACCTGGATACCGAGGAGTTCCGGGACCTAAACCCAACCGCCGAAAACATAGCGGCGGTGATCTGGAACAAACTGCGCCCAAGAATCAGCCCTGACTATGCGTTAGCTGTAACACTTTATGAAACAGAAAGAAACTTTGTGGAATATAATGGATAACCACGACCTGGAGAAAGAAGAGGAGATGGACGACCATGTGATGAGCTCTCTGGAGACACCACTGCGCCCCGACGCCTTTGCGCTTTCTGACGACGAAAAGATTGCCATCATTGAGGGGCACTTCCGCGAGATCATGCACACGCTGGGGCTGGACCTGAAAGACGACAGCCTGAAAGGCACGCCTCACCGTGTGGCCAAGATGTACGTGAAAGAAATCTTTAGCGGCCTGCACCCGGACAACAAGCCGCACGCACGCCGCTTCGAGAACAAGTATAAGTATAACAAAATGCTGGTGGAGCGCGACATTACCGTGTACTCTTCCTGCGAGCACCACTTTGTTCCGATCATCGGCAAGGCACACGTCGCCTACATCCCGAACGAGCATGTTATTGGCCTCTCTAAGCTGAACCGCATTGTGCAGTACTACGCGCGCCGCCCGCAGGTGCAGGAGCGCATGACCATGCAGATAGCAAACGAGCTGAAGCAGGCGCTGCAGACTGAAGATGTGGCAGTGCTGATAGAGGCCGACCACCTGTGCGTGATGAGCCGCGGCGTGAACGACGTGAGCAGCAGCACGGTAACTGCCGAGTACTCTGGCCTGTTTGAGCAGGAAGGCTACCGCACCGAGTTTCTGGGACATATCCGCACGGGCACAAAAGGCTAAAAGGCCCGCTCCGGACTTTGCGCATCCTCCTATTAAATATAAATAAACTTAAATATACCTTTATTGCGTATAAGCAAACTTAGTTTGCCACTAAATACAAGCGTATGCCAGGAAAAATACTTATCACAGGAGGTTCAGGCTTAATAGGAATGCGTTTATCGGAGATGCTGATAGACCACGGGTACGAGGTGGCGCACCTGAGCCGCAATCCAGACAAGGTATCTACCTACAAAACCTTTAAGTGGGATGTAAAGGAAGGCTACATTGATGAGAACGCCATTAACTACGCCGACTACATCGTGAACCTGGCAGGCGCCAGCGTAGCCGCTGAGAAGTGGACCGAGGAGCGCAAGAAGGAAATTCTGCAAAGCCGCATCAGGAGCATCAGCCTGCTTCATAAGGCCCTCAGCGGCGCCGAGCACCACGTAAAAGGCTTTATCTCCGCCTCCGCCATCGGCATCTACGGCGACTCCGGCGATCAGCTCATGTCTGAAGAGAGCACCTACGGCGATGATTTTCTGGCGGAAGTATGCAAGGCCTGGGAGGATGCGGCATGGCAAATGCACAGCCTGAACCTGCGCACTGTTATTTTCCGGTTAGGCATTGTGTTGAGTGTGAAGGGAGGGGCCTTGCCGCAGATGGCCAAGCCTGTTAAAATGATGGCTGGCGCACCGCTGGGCTCTGGCAAGCAGTACATGTCCTGGGTGCATATCGATGACGCCTGCCGCCTGTTTATCCGGGCCATTGAGGATGCCCGGCTGGAAGGTGTTTACAATGCCGTGGCCCCGCACCCGGTTACGAATAAAGAATTTACAAGAGAACTGGCTGAAGTGATGAACAAGCCGCTGGTGCTCCCTAAGGTACCGGCATTTGCCATTAACCTGATGATGGGCGAAATGAGCGACGTGGTGCTGGCCAGCCAGCGGGTAAGCGCTAACAAGGTGCTGCAAACAGGCTTTACCTACGAGTATAACTACCTGCAGGACGCCTTGGAATCGTTTTACGAGGAAGAGGAGGATTGACCTATTGCGCCGGGCAAGGCAGTAGAAAACTATACTTCCGTAAGCTATACTTCAGCCATCACCGCTGCAGCATCAACACATTTTAATTACTCCGCCAGATACCTCTCTTTAAGCCTGCTGATAAGCTCGTCGGTAGGCATAGCTTCTGCGGCAAACGCTGTCAACGGCTCCCGTACGTTCGGGTACTCATCCACAAACTCCAGGTCCTCTATTTCTTCCAGGCCAAACACCCTCATTATCTGCACAAAAGCCTCTTTGTCTGTCCCCCAGAACTTAACATACTTGGCATCAGCTATGATTATCTCCACCAGCTTTGCCTCGTCGTTGTACGTAAGGCCTACCTCGATATAAGTATCCTGAACAATCTCTCTGCTGAATTCGGCTAAGCCGGTGAGCAGCTCGTGTTTGTTGAGCGCTTCGCTATAGTGCAGCTCTTCTCCTTCGTAGCCAAAAATCAAGGAAGCTGTTTCGGGCAGTTCTCCCGACAGGCTATGCAGAAGATGCCAAAGCCTAGAGTTGTCAATGCTGATCTCAGCATAAAAACTGAAGGGTATCTGCTCTGTTGCCTCGTCCTCTTTGTTGTCCAGCAGCTTATACCCCTGCACAATCTTGGCGTGCCTAATATTCTGCAGGCTCTCCGTTACAGAAGCATCCGTTGGCACCTCGTCGGCTCTGGGCAACCTGATGGTAGGCGGTAACTCTATCATTGTCTTTAAGTTATCTACAGCAAATCTCCAAAATTCAGCATCTCCAACACGGAGTCGAGCTGGGTAGAGTCTGGCAGTGCCGGCTGTTTTGGCAGCACTGTCGTGCAGTTATACTCTTTACTGATCTTTACGGTTGGCTTCGGGAACGGCCCCAAGGTATAGCCCAGCTCCGGGTCCTGATAAATGCGCTCCATGTACAGGCCAAAAACCGGCAGCGCTGTCTTAGAGCCTTCGCCTAGCTGCGAGGTGCGGAAGTGGATGCTGCGGTCCTCGCCGCCTACCCACACGCCTGTCACCAGATCCTTGGTCACGCCCATGTACCAGCCGTCGGAGTGGTTAGAGGTGGTGCCTGTTTTGCCGCCTATTTGGTTGCCTTTCTTCCAGAGGTCATACTCCCACAGGGCCTGCGAGGTACCTCCCGGCTCTTCCATGCCGCCTTTCAGCATGTGCATCATCAGGAAAGCGGTTTCCTCGCTCAGCACCTTCTTCTGCTTAGGCGTGAACTGGTGCAGCAGGTTGCCGTTGCGGTCTTCTATGCGGGTGATGAACATGGGATCAGTGTGGAAGCCGTGGTTGGGGAACGTGCTGTAGGCGCCCACCATCTCAAAGATAGAGACATCGCTCGGCCCCAGGCCAATAGAAGGCACCGACTCCAACGGACTCTCAATGCCCAGCTTATGCGCATACTTCACCACCGTTTCCCAGCCGATGCGCTCTGTCAGCTGCGCCGTAACCGAGTTCACGGATTTTCCCATCCCCCGGCGTAGCGTCATGGGGGCGCCGGTATACTCCCAATCCGCGTTGGTCGGCGACCAGCTCTTCTTCTCCCCTTTCTCCACGTAGTTTATCGTCACGCGGTGGTCCACGATCTTGTCGCAGGGCGAGTAGCCGTTGTCGATGGCGGCCACGTACACAAAGGGCTTAAAGGTAGAGCCCGGCTGGCGGCGCGCCTGTTTCACGTGGTCATACTTAAAGTACTTAAAGTTGATGCCGCCCACCCAGGCCTTGATGTGCCCCGTGAAAGGATCCATGGTCATCATGCCGCCGTGCAGGAAGTGCTTGTAGTAGGCCAGCGAGTCCAGCGGGCTCATCGTCACGGTCTTCTCCAGCGAGTCGTTCTCCCAGGTAAACACCTTCATCTCGCGCGGGCGGTTCAGTTCTTTGTTAATGGCGGCGGTGTCGTCGCCATACTTCTTCTTGAGGCGGCGGTAGTAGGCAGTACGCTTGATGGTCTCTTCTATGAAGCCCGGAATCTCCTTGTCCTTCTCATCGACCCAAGGGTTCCTGCCCTTCCAGTGGCTGTCGAAGCGGCGTTGCAGTTTGCGCATGTGCTCTTCCATAGCGGCCTCGGCGTGCGCCTGCATCCTGGAGTCGATGGTGGTGTATACTTTCAGGCCGTCGCGGTACAGGTCGTAGCCATTCTCCTTGCACCACTCCTGCAGGTAATCGGCCACGGCGCCCCTGAAGTAGGTAGCGGGGCCGTCGTAGTGGTTCTCCACGTTGTAGTCCAGCACCAACGGCAATTGGCTCAGCGAGTCGGCCTCGGCCTTTTCCAAGTAGCCATACTTTACCATCTGCCCCAGCACCGTGTTGCGGCGGCGGGTAGAATTTTTAGGGTTAAAGCGCGGGCTGTAATAGGTCGGGGCTTTCAGCAGGCCCACCAGCACGGCCGCCTGCTCTACTTTCATACTATCCGGCGAGGTATTGAAAAACGTTTTGGAGGCCACCTTGATGCCGAAGGAGTTGGACCCGAAGTCCACCGTGTTCAGGTACATCGTCAGGATTTCCTCTTTGGTATAGCGCTGCTCCAGCTTAATGGCCGTGAGCCACTCTTTTGTTTTGGAGATTACCAGGTCGAGGACAGGAATGTGGCCCAGCACGCCTTTGGAGTCGTCGGTGCGGGTTTTATACAAGTTTTTGGCCAGCTGCTGCGTAATGGTGCTTGCGCCGCGCGCCTCACCTTTAAAACTGCCGTACACCGCCGACAGGATGGCTTGCGGGTCTATGCCGGCATGCTCGTAAAAACGTACGTCTTCGGTAGCGATAAGGGCCTGCACCAGCTCCGGCGCCAGCTTTTTGTAGGTCACGGGGCTGCGGTTCTCCCGAAAATACTTCCCGATCAGCTTTCCATCGGCCGTGTACAGCTCCGAGGCCTGGTCAGAGCGCGGGTTCTCCAGGCGGTCGAGGCTGGGAGAGGCCCCGAACAGGTACAGCACGTTGTGCTCCACGCTCAGCAGGTACGCCACGACCACGGCTATTCCCAGGAAAAACGCTTTCCATACAAAGCTAATCACCTTTTGGGGTATGGAGGATGAGGTTTTAGGCTCTTCTACTTTCTCTTTTGGCATTGCTATGAAACAGAGGCTCCCCTTGTTAAATTCCCTATTTGGTTCAGGTAAAACAGTTGCAAAGATACCTTTTGTACCTCAAAGCAAGGAGTGTTGCCCGGATTACTTTGTAAATAAAGTTGAAACGCTACTACTTTCACGGAGGCTGGCTATATTTGTTCCGGATGAGTTAAAGTTTTAGACGGACGCGCAGATGCAATTCACTATACAACAGGCTTTTGAAAAGCTGATTGGCTTACCGCTTACCAAGGCAACGCGAAAAGAGGCGGTACAGTATTTCCATTTTGGCCACACCCACTACACCACCCCGCAGGGCCTTGTGCTGGATGTAGGCGAACTGACCCTGGCCGTGAACTGCCCCTGGGAGCTGCAGCTTGGGGAAGGCGGCATGATCAAACACAGCGAAGTGTACATCCGCAAGCGCGAGGCAGGCTTGCCTACCCCCGTGTGGGACTGGAAAAAGCCCGGCTCCAGCATGCTGGACCAGCGCCTGATGCAGCTGGTGAACGACAACCCGAACCTGGTGGTGGAGCGGGCAGAGCAGCCGGACAGCCTGGGGCTGATGCTATACTTTAGCGACGGCTCCGTGCTTTCGGTGATGCCAGACCCTGCCACGCCAGCCGAAGAGTACTGGCAGCTGTTCAGCAACACAGGCGAGGAGCTACGCGTGGGCGTAGGCGAGCACGGCCTGCTGTAAATTTTATACTTTAATGCGTAGGCGCAAGTATAAACCAACTGCTTTTATACTTGCGCCTTTGCTTTTGGCGCCCGGAAACCTTTGCCGCTGCTACGGAGTACTTCTGCAGAAAAGCAGCCCTTGAACATTCGCCTTCAACTTTTTGAGCTGGAAGACCAGCGCTGGTTCCCGCACGTTATCCGGCAGGGCATGCTCGATTTCCTGCGCTTCATGATTACCCGGCTGAACGCCTACGAGGCGGCCCTGCCCCTGCTGCAGGAGCTGCTGGAGCGCAGCGGGCAGCGCCACATCACCGATCTTTGCTCCGGGGCCGGAGGCGGGATAGCGGCCATCCAGCAGCAGCTGGGCCAGCGCCTGCACCGCCCCGTTACCGTTACCCTCTCCGACCTTTACCCGAACCTAGGCGCTTATAAGTATTTGCAGGAAAGCTCCGGGGGCGCCATCAACTTTATACCGGAGCCCGTTAATGCCACTGCTGTGCCGGCAAGTATAAAAGGCGTGCGCACCATCTTCTCTTCTTTCCACCACTTTCCGCCGCACCTGGCCAAAGCCATACTTCAGGACGCCGCCTCCAAGCAGGCCGCTATCGGTATTTTTGAGGGCGCCAGAAAAAGCTGGCTAGAGCTGCTCCTGCTATGGCTGCTCTTCCCGCTGGTCATCCTTCTGGTAACGCCTTTTATCCGCCCGTTCCGGCTTAGCAGGCTGTTTTTTACGTACCTCCTTCCGTTGATCCCGCTGGGCATCTTATGGGATGGCACCGTATCGCTGCTGCGCATTTATACCCCGGCGCAATTGCAACGTATGGCATCAGAGGCACAGGCTCCAAACTATACCTGGCGCTCCGGCCGTGCCGGCACCGGCCCCGGCAAAAACGTGATCTACCTCATTGGGTATCCGGAGGAGGTAAAAAGGTAGAAAAGTAAAGAGGTAAAAAAGTATAAACTCAAAGCTAAACCTAAACAGACAGCCATTGAACAGCAAGTATAGCACCGCGCTCACGCTGATGCGCATTCCGTTCTCGGTGTATCTGATGCCGGTGTTTTGGTTTGCGCTGAGCACGCTGCCGCAGGTAAACGTGTGGCGGGCAGTGGCGGTGTTTCTGGTGCTGCATGTGTTGGTGTACCCTGCCAGCAACGGCTACAACTCCTACTACGACCGCGACGAAGGCAGCATTGGCGGTTTAAAGGCCCCTCCTAAGCCCAACCGCCAGCTCATGCACCTGGTGCTGCTGTTCGATGTGCTGGCCATACTTTTCAGCCTGCTCCTGTCCCCGCTGTTCGCCAGCCTGATTGCCTTATACCTGTTCATCTCCAAAGCCTACAGCTACGAGGGCATCCGCCTGAAAAAGTACCCAATCCTGAGCACAGCCGTGGTGACGTTTTTTCAGGGAGCGTTTACCTATGGCATGGTGCAGGTGGGCGTGGGGTTGGCGCTGGCGCAGGTGCTGCAGGCGCCCAACGTATGGTTTGCAGTGGTCAGCACGCTTTTTCTCTGCGGCTCCTACCCGCTCACCCAAATCTACCAGCACGCCGAAGACCGCCGCCGCGGCGACCGCACGCTTAGTATACTTTTGGGCGTTAGGGGCACCTATCTTTTTGCTGCCATCAGTCTTCTGGCGGGCGCCGGATTTCTCCTCTGGCTATACTTCAGCCTGGGTCAGCTACACCGCATGCTCCTGTTCCTGGTTTGCACCGCCCCTGTGCTCTACTTTTTTACGGCATGGGTGCAGCGCGCCCTGCACGACCGCCGCGAAGTGAACTTCGAGAACACTATGCGCATGAACAAGATCTCTTCTGTAAGTATAAGTATGGCTTTTTTGCTGATGCTTTTCACGTAGGCATATCCAATTTAAACTTGGCCGCGTAATATCCTAAACACCAAAAGTTTGGCCCATGAAGTTTTTGGACGCTGTTGTGGCAGGTATTGCCGGCACCGCCGCCATGACTGCTTTCTTATACCTGCTCTCGTTTTTTACCCACCGGGTAATGAAGGTGGTGCGCATACTGGGCACCATGCTCCTGAAGCGCACGCACGCCGACGGCAGCCTATCAGAACGGACGAGCACGAAAGTAGTGGGTACGGTAGCACATTATGCAGTCGGAATCTTTTTTGCGGTGATCTACATGGCGCTCTGGAACTCCGGGGTTGGCGTTCCTACGGCCTCTTGGGGGCTGCTTTTTGGACTGGCACATGGACTGGTGGGGATGGTGATCTGGTACTTCTTCTTTATGATTCACCCCCGTCCCCCGCTGGTCACGCTCAGGACTTATCTCAGCACGCTTATTTTTGCCCACATAGTGTATGGGTTTGTGGCCAGCTATACCTTTTACCTCTTGACAAGCCCGGGCTATAGTTTCTGGTGGTAAGCGCTTTACAACAGACTATGTGTACCTGATTGCACCTCAGGGTTAAGAATGGCGAAACCGACGAGAAAGTATAAAGAAGCGGCAAGCTGAAAAAGATCCAGCTTTTGGTGCAAAATCAGAAGGTGTGCAGGAAGAAGTAGTCTTTTAGGCCGCCAGCTCGCCTTGCAAGGTATAGTTGGGACTGTTTCTGAAGGCAGTGAGTTGCTCGATCGCTTCTTTACCAAGGCCTACCCCCTGATGGTCCTGCAGCAGCTCTTCCCAGGAGGCAAATAGTTTCCAGGTTTCATCACTCTGATACACAGCCGCCTCCCGGTCTGACAGTGGCCGCTCAAAAAAGGCCTCCAGTTCCAGGTCCTCCTCCCGCGTCGGCACCACAATAGTCTCCGACGGGCTGTTCAGCACTTCGATAACCTCTGCCGGACGCTCTTTACTGGCTGGAAAATAGAAGTAGCGCACATACGCCTGAGAGCTTTTAGGGTGAACCGTAAACATGGCCGTAACTATAATTAATCCTAACACTTCCTGTAGTAGTGGTGCCGCTATAGCTTGCCTGCTTCTTCTCTGAATTGTATTGTTTAACAATCTGTAAGCCAGCGCTGGGCAGCTGTGCAACACACGCTATGTTATACTTTATCTCACCGTTACTTGTTGTGGTCCAGGAGAAACTCCCCGGAACAGTTCTATTTTTTATTCTTTTATTTTCCTATATCTGACTATAGCATAGTTACCTGCGTGCTTGGGCACTATCTGCTATACCTTTTGTGTTGTAGATTTTATAAATTGCAGCGTTTTTAAACCTTTAACAATTAGAATTATGGCAATGTACCCTGAATATATGGTTGCCCCTATCCGTGAGGACCTTACCTCGGCAGGATTTGAGCAACTGATGACACCTGAGGAAGTGGAGCAGGCTATCAAATCTGAAGGCACTGTGTTGGTGGCAGTAAACTCTGTTTGCGGCTGTGCGGCCTCCAAGGCCCGTCCTGCCGTTAAAATGGCCGTAGCCGCCTCCGACAAAAAGCCCGCTAAACTGGTGACGGTGTTTGCCGGCATGGAGCAGGAGGCTGTGGCTAAAGCCCGTGAGTTCATGCTGCCTTACCCTCCGTCTTCCCCATCTATTGCTTTGTTTAAGGATGGCGAGCTGGTGCACATGATCGAGCGTTACCACATAGAGGGCAACGACCTGACACGCGTGGTAGACAACCTGCAAGGCGCTTTTGAAGCTTACTGCTAAGCGTTAAGAAGCAAGTATAAAAAGAGAGGGCCGTCAGAATTGTTCTGACGGCCCTCTCTTTTTTATACTTGTAGCGCTGCCTACACGCGCTGCGTGCGCAGGTCAAAGCCTATGTCGTGGCGGTAGTAGCGGTCTTGCCAGGTAATGGTTTCTGCGGCCGCATTGGCTTTTGCGAGCGCCTCTTCCATGGTATCGGCCAAGGCCGTTATGGCAAACACGCGCCCGCCGTTGTTCAGCAGCTTGCCGTTTACCTTCGCGGTGCCCGCATGGAACACCAGCACATCCTTCGACACGTTTTCCAGGCCAGAGATCTCCTTTCCCTTTTCATACCCTTCTGGATAACCGCCCGAGGCAAGTATAACCGTGGTGGCGGTGCGCGGGTCTATCTCCAGTTTGTAGTCTTTCAAGGTATGGTCGTGCAGCGCCTTGAACATCATGAACAGGTCTGACTTGATGCGCGGAAGTATGGCCTCTGTCTCGGGGTCGCCCAGGCGCACGTTGTACTCAATTACGTACGGCTCGCCGTTCACGCTCATCAGCCCGATAAACAGGAAACCGGAATAGTCCAGCTGCTCTTGCTGCATGCCGCGCAGCGTCGGCTCTATGATGCGCTCCTTCACCTTCTGCATAAAAACCTCGTCGGCAAACGGAACCGGCGAAATGGCGCCCATGCCGCCCGTGTTCAGGCCGGTATCGCCCTCGCCAATGCGCTTATAGTCCTTTGCCTCCGGCAGCAGCACATAGTCTTTGCCATCCGTAAGTATAAACACCGACACCTCAATGCCCTGCAGGTATTCCTCAATCACCACTTTGCTGCTGGCGTTGCCAAAGCGCTTGTTACGCAGCATGGCATCTAGCGCGTCAAAGCCTTCCTCGTAGTCTTGCGCAATAATCACGCCCTTGCCTGCTGCCAGCCCGTCGGCCTTAATCACTGTCGGGAAGCTCTGCTGCTTCAGGTATTCCACGGCTTCCTTAAACGTGGCCTCGGTAAAAGTCTGGTAGCGCGCCGTCGGGATGTTATACTTCTGCAGAAAAGACTTGCAGTAGTCTTTGCTGCCCTCCAGCATGGCCCCGGCTTTCTTGGGCCCGATCACCAGGATATGCTTCAGGTACTCCGACTGCGCAAAGTAATCGTGAATGCCCTCTACCAGCGAGTTCTCAGGCCCCACCACCACCATCATGATGTCGAAGTCTGCGGCAAACTTTCCGAGTTCCTCAAAGTCATGTATGTCCACGGCGGCGGTGGTGTGAAACTCGGCGGTACCGGCGTTGCCCGGCGCAACAAACACCTGGTCGCAAAACTCACTCTGGCTTAACTTCCAGGCAATGGCATGCTCACGGGCGCCAGATCCTATCACAAGTACGTTCATAAATTATCTTAAATTGTTCAACTGTTAAATTGTTGAATGGTTAAAGGTCAGGAATACGTGTCAAATCTATAAAAAAATTGTTGGAAGAGACGGGCTATACTTCAAACCTTTTCTCCCAACAATTTAACAATTCAACCATGCAACAATTTAATTAGCATACTCCGACAGGAACTTGATGCGCATCAGGCGCAGGTCCTCCTCGGTGTAGTCGTCGGTGCCCAGTTCTTTTACGGCCACGGCAATGTTATCCGTGCTCGCGTTCATAAAATAGTCGTACACCTCCTCCTGGCGTTCTTCGTCCAGGATATTGTTGATGTAGTAGTTCAGGTTCAGCTTCGTGCCCGAGTAGCAGATGTGCTCAATCTCCTCGATCAACTCCTGCATGGTCAGGTCTTTGGAGGAGGCAATTTCCTCCAGGTCCACCTTTTTATCTATTTGCTGGATGATGTAGATCTTGATCTTGGACTTGTTCACGGTGGTTTTCACCACCACGTCAGAGGCTGTCACGATGTCGTTCTCCTCCACATACTTGCTGATCATGTCCAGGAACGGCTTACCGAATTTCTGCACCTTGCCCATGCCCACGCCGGCAATATGCGCCAGCTCGTCGCGGGTGGTCGGGTACACGGTGGCCATCTCCTTCAGCGACGGGTCCTGGAACAGCACGTATGGCGGCAGGCCTTTGTCCTTGGCCAGTTTCTTGCGCAGGTTCTTCAGCATGTCGAACAGCACCTCGTCGTGGCCTGCGGCTGCCTGCGCCTCTTCCTTCTCCTCGTCCTCCTTTACTTCCTGATCGTAGTTATGGTCTTTGGTTAGCTGTATAGGCTGTGGGTTCTTTATAAAGTCCTCGCCCTTCTGCGTCAGCTTTATCACGCCAAAGCTGTCAATGTCTTTCTCCAAAAACTCGGATAGCAGGATCTGTCGCAACACGGAGCTCCAAAACTGCGCGTCCTGCTCTTTGCCGGCGGCAAACACCTCCAGCTTATCATGGTCGTAGCTGGTCACATACTGGTTGCGCAGGCCCGTAAGCACATGCGTAATGTGGTCTATCCCGAAGCGCTCTCCAGTCAGTTGCACTGCTTTCAGGGCCAGTTGCACCTCCTTCTGCGCCTCAAAGCGCTCTTTCGGGTGCAGGCAGTTGTCGCAGAAGCCGCAGTCTTTCTCGAAGGTCTCGCCAAAGTAATGCAGCAGCTGCTTGCGGCGGCACACGGCCGAGTCGGCATAGGCGGCCATCTCCTGCAGCAGCAGCTTAGAGTTGTCGCGCTCTGTTACGGGCTTGTCTTTATTAAATTTCTCCAGCTTTATGATGTCATCGTAGCTGTAGAACATGATGCAGTTTCCTTCCAGCCCGTCGCGGCCGGCGCGGCCCGTTTCCTGGTAATAACCCTCGATCGACTTAGGCGTGTCGTAATGCGCCACAAAGCGCACGTCCGGCTTGTCGATGCCCATACCGAAGGCGATGGTCGCCACGATCACGTCGCACTCTTCGTTCAGGAAGGCATCCTGGTTAGCCATGCGTATGCTGGCATCGAGGCCGGCATGGTATGGCAGCGCCTTGATATCGTTTACGCGCAGCAGCTCAGCAATCTCCTCCACTTTCTTACGGCTCAGGCAGTATACGATGCCGCTCTTGCCTTTGTGCTTCTTCACGTATTGGATAAGCTGCTTCTTGGTCTTATGCTTGGGGCGCACCTCGTAGTATAGGTTGGTGCGGTTAAAAGACGATTTGAACACGGACGCCTCGTCCATCTGCAGGTTGCGCTGGATGTCGAGCTGCACTTTCGGCGTGGCTGTGGCCGTGAGGGCAATAATCGGCAAATCTCCGATCTGGTCGATGATGCCCCGGATGCGGCGGTACTCCGGACGGAAGTCGTGGCCCCACTCCGAGATGCAGTGCGCCTCGTCTATGGCCACGAAAGAAATATTAGAGGCACGCAGGAACTCCACCGTCTCCTCCTTCGTGAGCGACTCCGGCGCCACGTACAGCAGCTTTACCTCGCCGGCCAGCGTCTCTTTTTTCACTTTATTCGTTTCCGCCTTAGAAAGCGTCGAATTCAGAAAGTGAGCGTTTACTCCAAAGGCGTTCAGCTGGTCTACCTGGTTCTTCATCAGGGCGATCAGCGGCGAAATAACGATGGCCGTTCCCGGCAACGATAGGGCAGGTAGTTGGTAACACAACGACTTGCCAGCTCCTGTTGGCATAATCACAAAGGTGTTCTTGCCGTTGATAATATTGTTAATTATCAACTCCTGATTCCCCCTGAATTGATTATACCCAAAAACTTCTTTTAATTTGTTCTTGAGATTTACCTCTTGTTGAATAGACATGTAATCCTTCAAAAAATTTAATCAAATTGCAACGCACTCCAGAAGAGTGCCCTAACACAAATTTAACTTGAATCTCCCTAATAATATAGCGCTTACCGCAAAAAAAGTATTAACCGCCGAAGCCGAGGCAATCGCCAGACTGGCCGATTTTATCGACGAAAGTTTTGAGGATTGCATAAAGGCTATCCTGCAGATCAAAGGCCGTGTAGTGGTTACCGGTATTGGCAAGAGCGCCAACATCGCCCAGAAAATGGTGGCCACCCTCAACTCCACCGGCACGCCTGCCTTGTTTATGCACGCTGCCGATGCCATTCACGGCGACCTGGGCATGATACAGCCCGAGGACTTCGTGATCTGCATCTCCAAGAGCGGCAACACGCCTGAGATAAAGGTACTTGTACCTTTGCTGAAACGCAAAGGTTCTAAGCTGGCGGCCCTTGTTAGCAGCACCGACTCTTACCTGGCCCAGAGCGCCGACTTTGTACTTAACGCCAACGTGGAGCGCGAGGCCTGCCCGCACAACCTGGCCCCTACCACCAGCACCACCGCTGCCCTTGCCCTGGGCGATGCACTGGCGGTAAGCCTGCTGGAGGCCCGCGGCTTTAGCAAGGCGGATTTCGGCGCGCTGCACCCGGGCGGCTCTTTGGGCAAGCGCCTTTACCTGAAGGTAGAGGATATTTACACCCAAAACGAGGCGCCCCGCGTAAAGGAGAACGCATCACTTAGAGAAATTATTATTGAGATTTCTTCTAAGCGCCTGGGAGCCACTGCAGTAGTTAAAACCGACTCAGAGGAACTGGTGGGCATTATAACCGACGGAGACCTGCGCCGCATGCTGAACAAGTATGAGAAGACCGAAGGAATCACCGCGGCTGACATTATGACGCCCTCGCCGCTGACCATAGAGCCGGAAGACTATGCGGCTGAGGCCATGGCCCTGATGCAGGCAAAAAGTATAACGCAACTCATTGTAACTAAATCAGGTAAATTCGAGGGCTTCATCCACCTCCATGATTTACTTAAAGAAGGACTTGTATAACATGGACAACAACACCTACGTGGTGATCATGGCCGGCGGCATCGGAAGCCGCTTCTGGCCTTTCAGCCGCACCAACTATCCAAAGCAGTTCCACGATGTGCTGGGCACCGGCCAAAGTATGCTGCAGGCTACCGCCGAGCGCTTTAAGAACATCTGCCCGCCTGAGAATGTGTTTATCGTAACCAACAAGGATTATGAGGCACTTGTAAAGCAGCAGCTCCCGGAACTGACTGACAACCAGATCTTGCTGGAACCGATTGGCCGCAACACCGCGCCGTGCATTGCCTATGCCTCTTACAAAATCGCGCAGCTAAACCCCAACGCTAACCTGGTGGTAACGCCAGCCGACCATGTGGTGCTGAAGCAGGATGTGTTTACAGAGGTGATAAACGATGCGCTGGAGGCTGCCGCCAAAGACGACGTGCTGATTACGCTGGGCATCACCCCAAGCCGCCCCGACACAGGCTACGGTTACATCCAATACATAGATGAGGCAGGGTCTAAGACGAAGAAGGTGAAGACCTTTACCGAAAAGCCGAACCTGGAGCTGGCTCAGATGTTCCTGGAGAGCGGCGACTTTGTGTGGAACTCCGGCATTTTTATCTGGAGCGCACGCAGCATCCTGAAAGCTTTTCGGCAGCACCTGCCGGAGATTACCGAAGTGTTTGAGGAAGGCCTTGGCACCCTGAACACATCCGACGAGCAAAACTTTATCACAAGGGCTTACTCCCAGTGCCGCAACGTGTCGATAGACTACGGCATTATGGAGAAAGTGGACAACGTGTACGTGCTGCTGGCCGACATCGGCTGGTCTGACCTGGGCACCTGGAACTCGCTATATACCATCAATGAGAAAGATGAGGCTGGCAACGTGGTAGACGGCGAGGTAATGCTCTACGACACCAAAGACTGCATCATCAAAACCCCGAAGGACCGGTTGGTAGTGCTGCAGGGGCTGGAAGACTACATTGTGGCCGAGTATGATAACGTGCTGATGATCTGCAAAAAGACAGAAGAGCAGAAGGTGAAGGAGTTTATGGCCGACGCCAAGTCTAAAAAAGGCCCGGACTACATTTAACCATACTTCACAAAGTATAAAAAAAGGCCATGCGCTGGAAGAAGTCCGGTGCATGGCCTTTTTACTTTTACAGAAGTATGATTTATACTTCTAAAGCATGATTTTATACGTTGCTACATTGGCTCCAGCCTGTTCATGCTGGCATAGCCGCCGTCCTTCAGGCGCTGGCGCATGGCTTCGTAAAGTATAATGCCGGTGGCCACCGACACGTTTAGCGAGCCGATCTGGCCCATCAGCGGGATGCGCAGCTTTACGTCGGCGCGCTTCAGGTATTCCGGCGAGATGCCGTCCTCCTCGCTGCCCATCAGTATGGCGGTTGGCCCAACCATATCCACGGCAAAATCTGTTAGCTGGTGCTCGGTCTTCTCGGTGCAGGCCACCACCTGAAAGCCATAGTCCTTCAGGTAGTCGATCGTCTCCTTCAGGTTGGGCTCGCGGCAAACGGGCACCAGGTTCAGCGCCCCGGCAGAGGTTTTCATGGCATCGGCGTTGATCTGCGCGCCGCCACGGCTCGGAATCACGATGGCATCCACGCCCATGCACTCTGCGTTACGGGCAATGGAACCGAAGTTGCGCACGTCGGTCACGCGGTCAAGTATAAGCAGCAGCGGGTTCTTGCCCTGCTCAAACAGCGCTGTCACAATTTCTGACAAGGGCTGGTAAGAGATCGGCGAGATCATGGCCACAGCGCCCTGATGGTTCTTGCGCGTCAGCTTGTTCAGCTTTTCCACAGGCACGGTTACCACCGGCACCTCACGGCTTTTCGCCAGCTTCACGATCTCGTCGGTAGTGGGGTTTCGGGTGCCACGCAGCAGGAAAATCTTCTCCAGCTCTTTTCCGGCCGTTAGCGCCTCCAGTATGGGGCGCGAGCCAAAAATCATCTCGCTCTTATCTTCTTTGGGTGTTCTGGGGCCTCCGTAGCGGTTGCCTACAAATTTGTCTTTCCTGCTCTCCATTTTGCAACTGAGCTGTACCAGCTTTCCTCGTACTCGCGGCGCCGTATCAGCTCATAATAATTTTCGGTAAAGTTATTCTCTTTTTTGGTAAAAACGAACTTGATGTATGGCGCAGTGTCGGACTCGCGGTAAATCCAGGTGATGTTAGGCCCTACCTGGCTGATGCTGCTGGGCTGGCCGTAGATGATGTAGATCATGCCCCGGTCGGTGGCCCAGCCGGCTTTGTGCGCCGTAAAGAGCTTGTTGGCCATTTCCACACGGCCATAGTATGTGCGGATGAGGTTACGGGCCACGCTTTGGGTTCCGCCGACCTCCAGCCAAAAGTCATCTACAGCGGCCTTGGGGTCGCTGGCTTTCTGCATCGCCTCGCGTTCTTCGGATGTTGTCAGGTAAATAAGCGGGGGAATGAGCTCTTTAGCCTGCGTAACATACGGATACTTACCCGGAAGCACCACAACGCCCTTGCTTGTAGCAGCCTCAGGATTAAAAAGGTAAACTCCCTCCTGATCCAGGCTAAGGGTATCAAAGACAGGGAAAGTATACGTTTGGGCGGCGGCCAGGGTACGCGGCACAGGCGGCTTGCGCATGCTCATGGGCGGGGCGGCGGGCATAAAGTCCAGGTTAAACCTGTCGGCCTGCAACACGGTGTCGTTTGGGTTATAGTCTCGCACCAACAGTTTATCTGAGGTGGTAATGTAGTTCTCGAACAGCGGCTTACCGGTGGCAGCACGCACCAGCAGGTAGTTTTTCTGCAGCATATCCGCTTTTAAGGGTACTTTATATTTCAGGGCCAGGTACTCCTGCCCCGACTTTACCTGCCACAACTGCAGGTGCAGCACGTTCGGCTCCTGCACCACCTGCCCCGGCACCGACAGCTTCACGTGCAGCTGCCCTTCGATGTCGGTTAGCTTGCGGTCGGGTAGGTTCACGGAGTCCTGCAGCACAGCCGCGTCTCTCTCCGAAAGCCCTGCCCTGACTGCATACTCATACGAGGTGGCGGCTGTTAGTATGTCGATTACCTGGCGCGCATCTTCAAACTTAAACAGCAGGTGCAGGCTGTCGTTGCTGCCATAGTAGGCGTACTGCATGGTTACCTCAGGCACCTCCCGCCTTACCTGCTGCGCCGGTTCCTGGCTGCCAAGGCCAATCGAGGAGCTGCGGTAGTCGCCACTGCCGCAACCGCATAACATGCACAGTAAAAGCAAACATAAGTACCTCATCATAAAGTAAGTATAGTAAAAACCAAAAAACCCGGACTGCCGCTGCGCAACCCGGGTTTTTGTACTGGTAAAAACCTTATTTTGTTTAGCGCCGCATACGCTGCAGGTACTGCCGGAACTGCTGCTCCAGCTGCTGCGCTTTCTCATCCTGGCCCAGCTGCTGCGCGTTACCGATCAGCTGCTGCAAAATCACCATGTTTACCTGTATCTCCTGGTCGAACAACGCGCCTTTGGCAAAGTAGTAGTCCAGGGACTTCTGCGCGTCCTGCGCCATCCTGTCCAGTAGCTGCGTGGCTTTGTCAGTCTCGCCCAGGGCCGCATAAATTGGGATGAACTGCGGCGTATAGTAATCAAACGGCACGGTCTCTAGCGGCAGCTCCTCAAAGCAGCGGTCCACTATCTCTTTGGCGCGCGCCTCGTCCCCGTCCTGCAGGTAGGCGGCAGCCAGCGTGGCAAACTTATCGCGGGCATTGGCCGAGAAGCGGTAGTAGTTATCGTCGTAGAAAATGTTCGGGTCGTCGAAGTTGCGGAACTTGAACTCCTTCATCACATGCTTATACATCACCTCTTTGTTCACGATGCCCTCCTCGTTTTCCGGAGACTTCACCGGCACGATGCGGTAAGCCAGGCCTTCCAGCTGGAAGTAATCAGACAGGCCGATGAAGTCGGCGCTGTTTACGGTGGTAGAGAAGTAAATAGGGCGCTCCCAGTTGTTGGTGGCCAGCAGGTCCAGCATCACCAGGTGCTTTTTCTCCAGCAATGACTTGGTAATGGTCCAGGCCATGCGGTCGGTGATCTGGTCCTCGTAATCCTCTGCCACAAAGCCCATCTGCTTCACTTTCTCCTTGTCCACGTTCAGGAAGAAGTTATGGGTAGGCATGGTCAGCAGCGTGGTACCCGCGCCATACTGCGCCTGCAGAGCCGGATGGTTTTCTTTAATCAGCTCGATATACTGCTTCAGGTCGATGCCGGCGGCCACCTGTGGCCGCTCCATGTATGGCAAAAAGTCGTTGGTGCCCTGGCGGTAGTTCTCCATGCCCAGCGACAGCGGCCACGGAGCCGACTTGTACGACGGGTCCATCATCTGGTCGATGTACCAATCGGTGTTGAGGTAGCTGAGCACGGCCACGCGCACATCGGTACGGTAGCCCTCCACCTCCTGCACATACCACAGCGGGAACGTGTCGTTGTCGCCGTTCGTGAAAAGTATGGCGTTCGGGGCGCAGGAGTCCAGCAGGTTCTTGGCTGAGTCTACGGAGTGATAACGGTCGGAGCGGTCGTGGTCGTCCCACCCTTCGGCTGCCATAATACCCGGCACCAGCAGGCCGATAACGGTAGCCACCGCGGCGCGGCTGGTTGTGTTTTTAAGCACTTTGCCCAACAGGTCAGCCAGCCCCATTACGCCCAGGCCAATCCAGATGGAGAAGGCGTAGAACGATCCGGCAAAGGTATAATCCCTCTCGCGCGGCTCTACCGGCGGCTGGTTCAGGTACAGGGCAATGGCAATGCCTGTGAAGAAGAAGAGCAGGCCAATCACAAATGCATTCCGCTCATCTTTGCGCACCTGGTAAATCAGACCAAGTATACCTACCAGCAAAGGCAGCAGGTAAAAGCAGTTGCGCGCCTCGCTCTCCAGCACGCGCGCCGGCGCATTCGGGTCGTTTTTGCCGAACCACAGCACGCCTGCGTTCTGCACGTCGCTCTCGCGGCCCGCAAAGTTCCACAGGAAGTAGCGCCAGTACATAAAGCCCAACTGGTAGTTCAGCATGTAGCTCATGTTCTGCCCGAATGTTGGGGTCTGCCCCTCGCGCAGGTCCACCCACTTTTTGTAGGCATCAATGTGCGCAGGCTGGTCGCTGTAGATACGCGGCAGGAACACCTTATCCTTAGAGTCATACACGGGCTCTACCTTATTGCCAGTGTTGATATACTTATCTTTTCCTTTCACATAGCGCGGCGCGCCCTCTTCCTGCCCGGTCGGCTGCGCGTTGTACTGTGGCCCGAACAGCAGCGGGCGGTCACCGTACTGCTCCCGCTTCAGGTAGGACACGAAGGTCAGAATGTCGTCCGGGTCATTCTCATCAATGGTTGGCTCGTAAGAGGAGCGGATCGGGATCATCATGTATGAGGAGTAGCCGATCAGCACGAACACCAGGCTAAGCAGGGCCGTGTTCAATACGCGGCTGTTGTGCTTGATGGAGTACCGGATGCCGAAGACGATAACCCCCACGAACAGCACCAGGAAAACGATGATACCCGAGCTGAACGGCAGGCCGAAGTCGTTTACGAACAGCACCTCGAACCAGCCCGCCACCGACGGCAGCCCCGGGATAACGCCCCAAAGTATGGCCACCACAATCACGGCGCTGATGCAGAAGGCAGTAACTCCGCCCCAGAAATTTGGCCTGTAAAGGCGGAAATAGTATACAAAGGCCAGTGCCGGAATAGTTACCAGGTTGAGCAGGTGCGCCCCGATGGAAAGCCCCACCAGGTAAGCGATCAGAATAAGCCACTTGTCAGAGTGCGCTTCTCCCGCCTTGGCCTCCCACCGAAGTATAGCCCAGAAAACAATGGCGGTAAAGAAAGAGGACATGGCGTAAACCTCGGCTTCCACGGCAGAGAACCAGGCGGAGTCAGAGAAAGTATAGGCCAGCGCTCCTACGGCACCGCTGCCCATGATCAGCAGCAGGTTGCCCGTGCTTGGCTCTGCCCCCTCTTTTACCAACAACTTGCGGGCAAGTATGGTGATGGTCCAGAACAGGAAGAGCACCGTACCGGCACTGCAAAGCGCAGACAGCAGGTTCACCCACCAGGCTACTTGCGTAGGGTCTGAGGCGAACATGGAGAACAGCCTGCCCATTAAGAGGTAAAAAGGCGCCCCCGGCGGGTGTGGCACCAGCAGCTTGTAAGAGCAGGCGATAAACTCACCCGCATCCCAATAGCTGGCAGTTGGCTCCAGCGTAAGCACATACACGGCTGTCGCGATCAAAAACACGACCCAGCCCACAAGGTTGTTTACCTTCCGATAATCCGTCATAGCTCTAGTAGATTCAGCCCCGAAAATAATAAATTAATGCCAGTGGCTGGTTATTTTTACAAATTAAGCATGAAAAAGCCGGCACGTGGGCCGGCTTTTCAGGTATCTCTTATTAATCAGTTTATTTCTGCAGCACCAGTCGCTTCGTTTCCACGGTTTTGCCGTTTACCAGCAGGCTGTAGAAGTATACCCCCGATGGCAGGCTGGACAGGTCCAGGTCTACGCGGGCTTTATCGGCCGGCGCCACCTCCTGCACGGCCAGCACTTTGCCGATGGTGTTGGAGATGCGGATCTTATAGTTGTTGTTGCCCGGCAGGTTCAGCGCCAGGCTGGTGTAGCCGCGCGACGGGTTCGGGTACGCGTTAATGGATGGCAGCGATGTTTTCAGGTCGTTGCCTGGCGCAAAGGCAGCCAGCGTAATGTTGGCGTACATGCTTTTGGTCTGCTTCCGCTCCACGACATGGAACACCTGGCTTACGGCCGAAGCATAAATCTTGGAACAGGTATGGTCGTTTGCCTTCTCTACAAAATTCGGGCGGGCGTTGTTGGCCGACAGCGTCAGGTGCTCCGCCCTTTCCGGCATCAGCTTCCAAAGTGTATTCCCTCCCTTGTAAGTCGGCGAAACGCCCTCTATATCACCGCTTCCTGCAAAACTCACCAGATGGGAGCTAACAAGCGTGGCAACCAATATCAGTTTAGTAAAAATCCTCATAAGTATTAAGTGTCTTATTGTTATAGCATACAAACTATACTCTTCGACATAGCAAATCAAAGATAGCCGAAAATGCTTTACCTTAAAATTAAATTTTCAAAATATTTATGAATGAGGAGGATATACTTATTCCCACCTTCTTCTTCATCTTCCATAGCAATAATTATTCCCTTTTCCGTGGAGCTCCCTCTCTATTGCACTAGACCAACCTTTATCCTGGAGTCAAAAACACAACAAAACCTCCTCATAAATTACACTTTTCCATTAAAATATACTTGACATACTTTTCATATGTAGATATAACAATCCTATAATACACTAAATCAAATTACCATCCCCTGGAGATCATACTTGGAATAAACGATCATACACTTACCAGTTAGATATAAACGCCACAAAGAAAGGCTCCAGCGCCCAAGCCCTCATACACAAAATTGTGCAACTACATCCTGTGCCCTCCGTTAGACATACCGAACCCATTAATAGGATTTTACCACTTACACAAATAAGAACCCTATGAACCGAAATATACTTTACCTTGCCTTATTATTTTTAATTTCGTCCGGCTTTGCGCAAGCCCAGCGCCCCACTCCAAGCGGCGGCTGTACGCAAGCGCCCACAGAATGCTATGAGTTCAGCTACTTTGGAGCCACAGAGATAGAAGCCGGGTTGATGCAGCTTTCGTTTGGCCTGCAGGTTAACTGCGATAAGCTGGCTTATATAGCCTTTGAGCTGCCGGATGGATCGGAGGCGGCCGGCCCAGCAGATGTTTACCACCAGAATGCGCGCACCTACGTCGTCCGAAACGGCATTACAAGCGAACAGGGGCCAAACGAGGTGGAAACGCCTTTCAACGCCATTCAATTTAACGCAAAGCAAAATTACTCGCTGACAGGCGGGGCAGTCGACACCTTTACATTTAACTTGACCCAAGCCGACTTTGAGGCCTTGGGCACCATGCGCGTGCGAGCCACGCTCCGTAGCGGCGTAGTATCGGCCAGAGATCAGGTCACCCAGAGCAGACAAGTGGTGTTTGATTTATCGGCCTGCAGCCCAAGCTCTCCGGGCGCATGCGTTATAGAGCGGGACCAGGCGAGCTTTGCCTTTGCGGGCGCCACCGATAACGGCGACGGCACCACCACCGTGCTACTGCAGGTCGAGAACAAAAGCGCCAGCGATGTAAACCGCATCTCGATTGAAACAGTGGAAACGGCAGATGCCCTCGCAGTGGAAGGCATGACCAACGGAAACGTTTACCACACCACCAACTTCGGCTACAAAGTAAGTATAGATCAGGACGCCAACCTCATCACCTTCGATGCCCAGAACAACAAAGGCTATAGCAACGGCGCAGCCGATGTCTTTGCGGTGGTAGTGCCAAGAGACCTTTACGAACTGGAGCCATACTTTACCATCACGATGACTGCCGGCAACGTGACAGAAAGCGTCGGCCTGAACACCATCAGCTGCGAAGACATACCGATTACGCCTCTGCCCGTAGAGCTTGCCTCTTTTGAAGGAAAAGCCACCCAAAGCGGGATAGAACTGGAATGGAGCACCGCCTCCGAAGAAAACAACGACCGGTTTGAGGTAGAGCGCAGCCAGGACGGCAGGCACTTCAGCAAAATAGCGGAGGCAAAGGGGGCCGGCAACTCCATTACGCCACTATACTATAGCTATACCGACAGAACAGCCGCAGACCGTTTATACTACTACCGCCTGAAGCAGGTGGACTTTGACGGCGCATCTGAGTTCAGCAAGGTAGTGGCAGTGAGAAGCATCGGACTAGCCGACGCCACCATGGAAGTATACCCGAACCCTGTACCCGACAACTACCTGAAGATTGCGATGCAGAACGAGGCTGATGCCCAGCTAAAGATCATGGACCGGAACGGGCGTACCGTGTACACCCAGCGAATAGGCGCCGGCAGGCAGGAGCTACAGCTGTCGGTTTCGGAGCTCAACGTGCCCAAGGGCTTGTACTATGTGCACTTGCAGGGCACCAACGTCAGCAGGCAAGTGCAGAAGCTGATCATACAGTAAACAACAAGTATAAGTATAAACATCGCCCGGCCAGCGTAACCGACCGGGCGAGGTTTATACTTATACCCTACAGCTGCGGCAGCTTATAGCACATGGGCTATTTCCTTAAAATCGAAGTAGCGCAGCTCGTTCTCTATCTCCACGGCCAACCGGCCAGCCTCATCCACCCCCATAATCTGCCCCTGCACCTCCTGCTGCCCAATTCGGAAAAGGTGCTTTTCCTGGTAGCGGTACAGGCCCTGCAGGTACTCATACTTGAGGCGGGCCAGGTGGCCGTTGCGCAGCTGCAGGTAGCGCTTTTCCAGCAGCTCCAGCAGCCGCACCGTCAGTTTCTCCAAATCCAGGGTATACCCCAGCGCGCAGGCCAAAGAGCTTGCCGTAGAAGTTCCGAACCGTAACTGGTTCACGTTTAAACCAATACCCACAATGCTGTGTTGTAGAGACAGACTATTAATGGTGTTTTCTATCAGAATCCCGCCAAGTTTCTTATCTTCAAAGAATAAATCGTTGGGCCACTTTACCTGCGCCTGCTCAAGCCCCTGCTCGCGCAGCAGGTCGAGCACGGCCAGCGACACGGCCATGTTGAGGTAAAACTGCTGGCGCACGGCCAAAAACGTTGGCGACAGAATTACAGACAGCGTGATGTTCTGCCCCGGCGCCGCTTCCCAGGAATTGCCGCGTTGGCCGCGCCCCTGGGTTTGGCAGTGGGTAACCACAGTACACCCCTCTGTGGCTTCATTTTTGATAAGAAGCTGTTGGGCCTCGGTGTTGGTAGAGGCACAGCTTTGGATAAAAAGCAGCTGTTGGCCCATAAACAGCGTATTAGGCAACATATTTAATAGCGCAGAATTTTATACTTTTGTAGATCAAATTTAAAGAGCACAAATGAAAGAAACTAAGGTTGAGGCTACCTCCGACATATTGGCAGACTTGGTAGTGAAGGGCATGCAGGAGAAGAAAGCTTCCGATATTGTTGTGATGAACCTTAAATCACTTAAAAACGCTGTATCAGATTACTTCGTAATAGCATCCGCAAGCTCCGATACGCAGCTTGACGCAATCGCAACCTCTATTGAGGAGGAAGTGCACAAGGCAACCGGGCAGAACCCCTGGCAAACCGAGGGACGCATTAACAAAGAGTGGGTGCTGCTGGATTATGTAGATGTAGTGGCGCACGTATTTTTGAAAGACAAGCGCGAGTTCTACGCCTTGGAGGAGCTTTGGGGCGACGCCAAGATTGAGCACGTAGCATCTGTCTAACACCCATGGGGGCAAATCTAAACCTTTAGCCCAGCCCCCTGTTTCCCATACAATTGACATTTAACTATCAATGGCAGAAAAAAACAATAAAGGCAACAACAAGAAGAAGAAGCCGATTATCCCGAACACGCCACCGCGCCCTACCATGCAGCTGTGGATGCTGGCCGTGCTGATCCTGCTTATTTTCGGATTGACCTACCTGAACAACAGCAACTCCTCTGTAGAGACATCCCAACAGGATTTTGAAGAGATGCTGCTGAGCGGTGACGTAGACAAACTCACCCTCATTAATGGCAAAACGGTGGAGGTCTACCTCAAAAAAGAGGCACTCCAGAACGAGAAGTATAAAACAGAACTGGGCGACCGGGGCGTGTTGAACATGGAAAACACCGGGCCGCACTATCATTTCCAGGTGATTTCGGCGGAGTCCTTCAAAGAAGACCTGGACAAACTGCAAGCAGATGTGCCGCGCGAACAGCGGGTGCCGCTCACGCCGGAGACCCGCACCGGTTTTGCCGATTTCTTCTTCCAGTGGGGCTTCCTGATCCTGCTGCTGTTTGGTTTCTGGTTCCTGATGCGCCGCGTAACATCCGGCGGCACGGGCGGCCAGATCTTCAACATCGGCAAGTCTAAAGCCGCTCTGTTTGACGCCGAGAACAAGGTAAAGATCACGTTTAAGGACGTGGCTGGCCTGGAGGAGGCGAAAGAAGAGGTGCAGGAGATCGTAGAGTTCCTGAAGAACCCTAGCAAGTTTACCATACTTGGCGGTAAGATACCGAAAGGCGCCTTGCTGGTAGGCCCTCCGGGAACCGGTAAAACCCTTTTGGCGAAAGCCGTGGCCGGCGAGGCCGACGTACCGTTCTTCTCGCTATCCGGCTCCGACTTTGTGGAGATGTTTGTGGGTGTGGGTGCAGCGCGTGTGCGCGACCTGTTTAAGCAGGCCAAAGCCAAAGCGCCTTGTATCATCTTTATCGACGAGATTGACGCAATTGGCCGCCACCGTAGCCGCGGTGCCACGCCAGGCGGCAACGACGAGCGCGAGAACACCCTGAACTCCCTGTTGGTAGAGATGGACGGTTTTGCGACCGACTCCGGCGTAATCATACTTGCCGCCACCAACCGACCCGATACGCTGGACTCTGCGTTGCTGCGCCCTGGCCGTTTCGACCGCCAGATCAGCATCGACAAGCCGGACATCAACGGCCGTACCGAGATCTTTAAAGTACACCTGGGTCCGCTTACCCTGGCACCAGACGTGGACGCGAAGAAACTGGCCGCTCAGACGCCTGGCTTTGCCGGTGCCGAGATCGCTAACGTGTGTAACGAGGCTGCCCTGATTGCTGCCCGCCGCAACAAGAAAGCGGTAGACCAGCAGGACTTTAACGATGCGGTGGACCGTGTAATCGGAGGTTTGGAGAAGAAGAACAAGATCATCTCTCCGGAAGAGAAGAAAATTGTGGCTTACCACGAGGCTGGCCACGCCATTGCTGGCTGGTTCCTGGAACATGCCGACCCGTTGGTGAAGGTAAGCATCGTTCCGCGTGGCGTGGCCGCGCTGGGCTATGCGCAGTACCTGCCAAAAGAGCAGTTCCTGTATACCACTGAGCAGCTGATCGACGAAATGTGCATGGCACTGGGTGGCCGCGCCGCCGAGGAGATCGTGTTTGGCAAGATATCAACCGGCGCCCTGAGCGACCTGGAGCGTATCACGAAAATGGCTTACAGCATCGTCACCATGTATGGCATGAACTCGAAGATCGGCAACGTGTCGTTCTACGACTCCAAGCAGTCGGAGATGTCGTTTAACAAGCCATACTCTGAGGCTACCGCCGAAACCATTGACGAGGAAGTGCGCAGCATCATCAACGCAGCCTACGACCGCACCAAATCTTTGCTGAGCGATAAGCGTAACGAGCTGGAAGTAGTGGCGCAGGAGCTTCTGGAGAAGGAGATCCTGTTCCAGAACGACCTGGAGCGTTTGGTAGGTCCGCGTCCGTTTGACGCCCTTACAACGTACCAGGCGCATACCTCTGGCACCGACCGCAGCCAGACCAAGAGCGAAGTGGAGCAGCAGCACCCGGTAGAACTGGGCCAGACAAAGCACCCGGAGCAGGAGCAGGGTAGTGTGCCCGGCACACCGCTTAGCAACAATGGCGGCTCTGGCACAGACCAGAACAACGTGAATTCGAGAACTGCTTGATCTAAAAATTCAGCATGTACGAAGCAAAATCGAAAGAAATAGTATTAAGAAGAGTAAGAGAGGCGCTGGCTAAGTCGGCGCCTTTTCTGCCTCCTACCCCTGATTTCGCCTCGCCGCTGCACCAAAAAGTGCCGCTGGAGGACATGTCGGTGGTGTTTGCAGAGAACTTCATCAAAAACGCAGGCGTGTTTGTATACTGCGAGCACGAGGAGGATTTCTTCGACCAGCTATATGTTTACAAAAAAGAGCAGAACCTGCAGCACCTGTACATCTGGGAGCCAAACCTGCAAAGCGCCATCCACCAGGCCGGCATCGATTTTCTGGCTGGTGAGGAGGATTTTATACAGAGCGCTGAGGCGGGGCTAACCACCTGCGAAGCCCTGATAACCCGCACAGGCAGTATTATGGTGAGCTCTGCCAACGCCGGAGGCCGACGCCTGAGCATTTACCCGGCGACGCACATGGTAGTGGCCAAAGCCAGCCAACTGGTGCAAGACGTAAAAGACGGACTGCAGCGCATCCGCGACAAGTATAAAGAGAACATACCTTCGATGATCTCGCTGGTGAGTGGCCCGAGCCGCACCGCCGACATTGAGAAAACCCTTGTGATGGGCGCCCACGGCCCCAAGCAGCTAGTATTATTCCTGATTGATGACCTTCCGCATTGACGAGTTAGCGCCAGGCAAAAAAGTATACTTCGCTTCCGACTTTCACCTGGGCGTGCCTGATGCCGAGAGCAGCCTTGCACGCGAAAAGAAGATTGTACGGTGGCTGGAGATGGCGCAGCAGGATGCGGCAGCCATACTTCTGCTAGGCGATATCTTTGACTTCTGGTTTGAGTATAAACATGCCATTCCCAAAGGCTACATACGCCTGCAGGGCAAACTAGCCGAACTGACGGACGCTGGCCTGCCGGTGCTTTTTTTCACGGGGAACCACGACATGTGGATGTTCGATTACTTCCCGCAAGAGCTGAACATCCCCATCATCCGGGAGCCCATCTCTACCAAAATCGGCCCTAAAACCTTTTACATCGGCCACGGCGACGGCCTGGGCCCCGGCGACCATACCTATAAGGTGCTAAAGAAGGTGTTTGATAACAGACTGTGCCAGTGGCTGTTTGCCCGCATACACCCTAACACCGGCATCGGCATTGCTAATATGTGGTCCCGGAAGAGCCGCATCAGCAACGTGAAAAAGGATGAGGAGTTTTTTGGTGAGCGGGAGTGGCTGGTGCAGTATAGCCAGGAGGTTGAGCAGCAGCAACATCACGACTACTATATTTTTGGGCACCGCCACCTGCCCCTGGAGATGCCCATTGGCGAAAAGGCGCAGTATGTAAACCTGGGAGAATGGGTTAACTTTTGCACCTACGGCGTGTACGATGGCGAAAAAATGGAGCTTAAGACCTTTGAAGGCTAGCAAAACCATACTTATACTTTGGCTGGCACTGCTGGCCCCGCTGCTGGCGCAGGCGCAGGACACGCTGCAGGCGCCGGTGCTTCCCTACAGCCATAGTATCCACAGCAGCTCCCCCTCCACTATCTCCCAGGACCGCAACGGCTATGTATACTTGCTGGACGAGCGCCTGAACCTGCTGCGCCTAAACCCGCAGGGCCAGCCTCTTGATACGTACTCCCCCCCGGCCCGCGGCCGCATCAGCAGCATCCACGCCTGGAACCCCATGAAGATCGTGCTGTTTTACGAAGGCAGTCAGGAACTGGTGCTGCTAGACCGCTTTCTACGCCCCATCACCTCGCTTAACCTCCTGGACCTGCAGTATGAGGGTACAGCCAAAGTGGCAGCCCCGGCCACAGACCAAGGTTATTGGCTCTTTGATGAAACCAGCCTCACGCTAAGCAAGCTTAACCCGAACACGCGCCAGATGACGGTACAAACCCCGCTGAACCTGCTGCTAAACCGTGAGGAGTTTGACGTGCGCCAGCTGCAAGAGTACCAGAACCTGGTTTACCTCCTGGACTACAACAGCGGCATCCTGGTGTTCGACAACCTGGGCAACTACAAAACAAGACTGCCTTACGCCGGCCTGCACTACCTTGGCTTCCGGGGTAATGAGCTATACTTTGTGAAGGATGGCAAATTATACTTTGTAGATCTTTACACGCAGCAAGAACGGGTACAGCAACTGCCGGCCGTGCAAAAGTATGTTTCGGCACTGGTGGGCGATAAACAGCTGTATCTCTTCAGCAAAAATACGCTGGAGGTATACTTGGTAGAGTAGCTTACTTTGCCCCTGAGAACACCTTCAGCCCCACCACGCCGGCCACAATCATCAAGATGCAGAGGATGCGGATCAGGTCGCGGGGCTCGTTGAGGAACACGATGCCAAGTATGGCGGTTCCGGCAGCACCGATCCCCGTCCAGATGGCGTAAGCCGTGCCTAGCGGCAGCGTTTTCATTGCCTGCGATAGCAGCACGAAACTCAGGATCATCACCACCACCGTTACGATACTCACCAGCGGCTTTGAGAAGCCCTCGCTATACTTCAGCCCAAAGGCCCAGCCAATTTCACAGATACCTGCCAAAACAAGGTATACCCACGCCATATTCATAAGCCGTTTGTTTAGATTTCCGAAGCCCAAAGGTACGCAAATAAACTGCTGCCGTTTCTACCTTTAAGCAACCACTGCCCGTTGCATTTCATACTGCTTTAGCAAAAGCCTAAAGTGGCGCCGCTGCAGGAAAGAAATCATACTTTGGGCCGTGTCTTCTATGTTGAGGAACATAAGTGCCGGAGCGGTGGTATGGGCTATTGCTTTTCGCAGCAATGCCGAGCCCACGCCTTTGCCGCGCCAGTTCTCTGCCACTGCCAGTTGCGCCACGGCTCCGTTTTTTGTAAAAACAGAAACGTATCCTATCACCTCTTGCCCTTGGTTTCGGGCCGCGAAAGTATGGCATTGCTCCTGGGCACGCAGCAAAGCGGCTGTCGCGTTTTGCCAACTAGGCCGCACATCCCGGAATATAGTATACTTCTCTACTTCAGCCTGTGCCAGGGGCGCTATGGCTATCCCAGCGGGTGCCTCCGCCGGAAGCAGTATGTCTTCATTTATCGCCCTGTAGCAGTTCAGCGTCCGCGTTACCCGGAACCCAAGGCGCTCATAGGAGTGCAGGGCGGGCAGGTTGTTGTGTATTACTTCCAAAAGAGCTAATTCCACGCTGCTTGCCCGCAGTTTTGGCAGTAGAAAGGCGTACATTTTCTGGGTTAGGCCATGGCCCCTGTGCTGCGGCACCACCCCTGTGCCAGCGTTGTAAGCGGTTGGCTTGCCCTGCCACTCTCCCAGCGCTGTCAGTATAAACCCCACCATTTCATCGCCCACAAAGGCTGCCACACAAAACTCCGCCACAATCCCTTCCCGCTCCACTTTATCCCTGAGCTGCTCCTCCGTCAGCTGCACCGGCACCACATAGTCGGCAAAGGCTTTCAGGAAAGTCTCGCGCACCTGCGGCAGGTCTTTGGCTGAGAGGAAGGAGAATCGAAAGTTGGGCACGGAAAGGTAGTATGGTTCAAGAGCGTGTACGAAGGAAGTAGGTATGGTTACTGAGCTTGAGGGAAGAAAGACTTTTCTGACACTGGACTAAACGAAAGTGACGCTTTCACTAAACAAACCGGGTAAGTTGCCTATTATTTTATGGTAATTTTCATCGGCTTCAGCGATAAAATTGGCGAATGAGTAGACCTTTCTACCACACATGGCAGCATAAATACCCACAGAGCTAACAAACACATAAAACGTCAATTCCTTTAACTCCTGGCTTCCGGCCAATAGCTCCAGGCATACTTGCTGTGGTATTTCCCTTATCGTGATACGGGATTCATAAGACGCAAAAATATCTTTATAAAGAACGGAAGAAGCCGGCTTCTCCACTTGCTCCGGATGATATTTTACCCAAAGCTCGCGCACACCGTTTTTCTCCAGCCAGTCCAACGTTTTCTTTAAGGCCATTTGCATGCTTTCTGCTGTCGTCAGCTTATTCTCCACACTGGCATCCAACACTAGCACATGTTTATACGGTAATTCATCGGCCGCATTCTCTATCGCCAGGGGCAGCAATTTCTTTCTAGGGAACCCAGGGAACGAGGAGGGTGAAAGGCCGAAGGCATGGGCGTAGCCGGGGTCAAAAAAGCGGATGGTAAAACTAAGCCTCCCCCAGTAATTCACCCATTTCAAGGCTTCATACCGCCAGGTAGCTTTCCCTACAGGACGTAGCTCTTTGTTTACTTTATCGAGGGTAAGGTAAGATACAACACCCTCTTCTATAAGGCTAAAGCCAGAGCACTGCTTATGCGACATAAACATTCTGATAAAGTCCATGCCGGTCTGGTGTGTGTAGACATGGTATTCACTTTTCCCTATCAGTTGTTCAATTAGCTTATTAAAACCGTGAAGCTTAGCCCAGCCTTTCCAGAACCGTTTCTCCACCGCAAATGAGTTTACAGGCTGTTGTACATAGGGAACAGTTATGTGCTTTATGCCAAGGCTGTCTGATTCAGGCACAAACTTTCTGCCATACATGAACACGCAGTCTTCGTGCTTCAGCTTCTTATACTTAATTACCTGAAGGCTTACAATAAAGGTTATATGGCTGTGTATGTAGAAGAGGTGCTTCATGAGGTTAACTTCAACTTTTTCTGGAGCAGTGCGGCGCCAAGTATGGATACGCCAAACAGAACTGCAGTTAACATGGTCTTTAACTCCACACTTACGCCTGAAAAGCTATACACGAAGGATAAGGCTGCAATTGTAAGTATAAACCAAAATCCAGGGTAGTACCTGAGCGCCATTTGAGTTCTGTACTCTTTAAGGAAATAGCCTGCGTATCCCATACACATAAAAGCTGCAAAGGTTGTAAAGGCCGCTACCTTGTAACCGAGCACGGGGATTAGCAGGAAGTTCAGAAGTATGTTGGAGAGCGCCGCTACAAGCGAGATGCGCCACAGCCTGCCCGTCAGTTCGCGGTAGGTCAGCAAATTTACAACAGCCAGGTACATGGGGCGAAAATTTTGCGCCATCACGATCACAATAGCTAACTGGTATGCTTGCTGCAGATCGGCATTTCTGATCAAAACCCCGAAAATCTCCCTCATCCATAAACATACAAGGGTAGTTGCTACCAAATACATTGCCTGCAGAGAGAAAGTAAGCCGCCGAACCTGTTGTGTCGCAGAGGCAGAGTCTTGCTGGGCAAGTAGGCGCATGTAAAACGGGGAGGAAGCCTGCACAACTGCCCCACTGGCGGCCATAAAGTATGAGCCAAAATTCGAAGCGACGTTGTAGACACCAATCTGCCTCAGTGGCACGCGTAGCCAACTTAAGATCAACTTATCCGAAATATCGAGTATGAAAAAGGACACTTGATGCGGGACAACTGGTAAAGAAACACGGAGCCAGCTTCTCACCCGTTTCAACCTCAACCTAAAAATTGGCCATAGTTGCTCCTTAACGTAAATGCTGTGAAAGTTAAGTACAAACCCAACACCTGCCCCCGCAAAGCTAGCGTAAAACCACCCTAGGTATCCTAACTTGAGATAGGCAATTGTGAAAATGTTGAGCCCGACTACAACACCTCCTATTGCCAGCGAGCGCAGCGCGATGAAAACCGGGCGCTGCGATAACTGAAAAAATAAATTAGCCTGATGCTCTGTAGTGGCAAACAGGAGCAGCGGCAGACAATTAAGAGCTATAAGCAAACTTCGGTTTTCTACAGCTGCCTCAGGAATGCCAAAATACAGTACGCCAACTATAACCATAGTATACACCACCGACCATAAGCTGACAAACCCGTGCACCTGCCGCCACACCCACTTAAACCGTGTCGGGTGCTTTACAAAGGTATTCACCATCACCACACTCAGGCCCAGCGACTGCACCATACCCAGCGCCGTCACGTAGGCGGTTACCACGCCGGCCACGCCGTAGTCGGTGGTGGTGAGATGGGGCGTGATGATGGGCAGCGCCAAAACCCCGGCTATGCGCGGCAACTGCGCAGCCAGTCCGTAAATTGCCGCATGAGACAGTAACTTCCGAAGCATCGCTTAAAATTATACTTTATTTCCCAGCACGCAGCAATGCCGCCCTGTTTTCGTAAACAAGCCAACCAGTAAGACGAATGGCACCAATGGCGGCAAGGGTTTGTTGCCATACTTGTACTTTTGAGAGCCCCCAAAGCAAAAGCGCAAAAAATTAGTATATTTGTTACTTAACAGACTTAGAAAACAAGAATTAGCCCAGCTATATACTGGCTATATAAGGAGATACAATTGTGGGATGTAGTTCATGTTCTAGTGGCGGATGCAGCACTGGCACCAAACCGGGTGGCTGCAAAAGCAACGGCGGGTGCAGCACGGGAGGCTGCAACCGTTTAAATGTGTTCGACTGGCTCAGCGACATGGAAATACCGACGTCGTTTGAGGAGTTTGACATTGTGGAGATACGATTTAAGGGAGGCCGCAAGGATTTCTTCCGAAATATAAACCGGCTGGACCTAACCACCGGCGACGCCGTGGTAGTGGATGTGCCCAATGGCCACCACATCGGCTTCGTGTCGCTGAAGGGTGAGCTCGTGCGCCTGCAGATGCTCAAGAAGAAAGTGGATAACAACGAAGAGATCCGCAGCATCTACCGCATCGCCACCGAGCGCGATATGGAGAAGTTTAACGAGGCCCGCGACCAGGAAGGCACCACCATGTACCGTAGCCGCGAGATCATTCAGCAGCTCGGGCTCAGGATGAAGCTGTCGGACGTGGAGTACCAGGCTGACAGAAGCAAAGCCACGTTCTACTACTCCGCCGACGACCGTGTGGACTTCCGGGACCTGATCAAGAAGCTGGCCGAGGAGTTTAAGATACGTGTGGAGATGCGCCAGATAAGCCTGCGCCACGAGGCCGGCCGCCTGGGTGGCATCGGATCGTGCGGACGCGAGCTGTGCTGCTCTACCTGGCTCACCGATTTCAAGAGCGTTTCCACTACGGCGGCGCGTTACCAGAACCTCTCGCTGAACCCGAGCAAACTGAGCGGCCAGTGCGGGCGCCTGAAGTGCTGCCTCAACTATGAGCTGGAGACGTACATGGATGCCCTGAAGGACATTCCGACGGTGAACCGGCCGCTGCAGACGCAGCAGGGCGATGCCATCCTTCAGAAGACCGACATCTTTAAGCGCATGATGTGGTTCGGCTACAAAGGCGACAACAACTGGTATCCGGTGCCGGTGGAGCGCGTGCAGGAGATTCTGGAGCTGAATGCGAAAGGCGTTGCCGTGGAGGCGCTGCTGACCGAGCCCGTGGAGGAGCCGAAGCAGAACGAGTTTGTGGCACAGGTGGAAGGTAGCCTGGAGCGCCTCGACGATAAGTTCAAGAATAAAAAGAAGAAGAAAAAGAAGAAGAAAAAACCAGCCGGCGGCGCCACCGCAGAGCAGCAACAGCCGGAAAAAACGGCAGAGGCCGCACAGCCAAGGCGGGAGAGGCAGGAGCGCCAGCAGGCACAGCCGCAGGATAACGCGGAGCAGCAGGAGCAGCGGCCACGCCGCCAGCGCCCGCCCCGCAACAAAAATAGAAACAAAGAACGCCAGGAGGGCACCGAGCCACGCGAGAGCCGCGGACCAAGAGAACGTCGTGAGCCAAGGGAGCGCCGCGAAAGGCGGGAACCGGCAGGGCCAAGGCCAGAGGCACAGGCGCCTGGCAATGCGCCGGAGGCAGGCACACAGCCACAAGGCGGCGACCAGCGGCCTAAGAAGCGCTCGCGAAAACCGTTTAGAGGAAAGAAGCCTGACCAAGGCAGTAAACCGCCACAAGCCGATGCGTAGACTTGGATGGAAATGGGCAGTGGCATTCGTGCTGCTGCTCTCTGCCTGCGACCCGGCCCGGATATACGAGCAAAACCTAGACCTGCCGGAGGGCAACTGGCAAATAGACAATGCGCCCGTGTTCGAGTTTGAGATTCAAGACACGACCAAAGTATACGATGTATACTTTAATGTGCGCTACAGCCTGAAGTATGATTACTATAACCTGTACCTGCGGCACCAGCTCGTTGCCCCCGACAGCAGCGTGATTTCGTCTAAACTGCACGAGCTCCTGCTGATGGACGCTAAGACGGGCAAGCCCCTCGGTAAAGGCTCCAGCGACATCTACGACCTACAGGCGCTTGCCCTGGACAATGTGAAGTTCAGGAAAAAAGGCACCTACAGGCTCAAACTAACGCAGTACATGCGCCGCGATCCTTTGCCGCACATTTTGGCAGTTGGCGTGCGCGTGGCAACCGATAGTGAGGCCAAGTAAAAGGCTTAGCCTACAATAAAAACAGGGCTCCGGCAACAACTGCCGGAGCCCTGTTTTTTTATTCCCGCTTATACCTTATCGGCTTGGCATAAACCACGTACAAAGTAGCGCAGGCAACTAATGCCTATGTATTAGAGTATGCAGATATACTCTATAAAAGCGCCCTTATTTCATGCAACTATCACTTATCATACTTGGCTTTGTATTCACTCTTTTTTCTTTTCTGCCACTAATCCCATCGCCTCTGTGGTGGATAAGGGTCCTGGATTTTCCGCGGCTGCACGTGGCCATGTTTCTGAGCATTATTCTGGCCGCCTACGTTGTTTATTTTGGGATAGAATCCACTCAGGAAATAGCCATGATAGCGGTTTGGGGGCTGGCCATACTGAACGAGCTACGCTACATCATCAACTTTACGCCGCTCATGAAAATTGAGGCGCTGCGCACAGAACAGAAGCACCCTGCCAACTCCTTCACGCTCATGATCTCTAACGTGCGGATGGTGAACCAAAAGTATGATAAGTTTCTGGAGCGTGTGCAGGAGGCCCGCCCGGATATGCTGATCATGAATGAGCCGGGCCATGAGTGGCATGACCATGTTTGCAAAGTGCTGGATAAGGAGTACCCCTACTCCATCAAGAAGCCACTGGACAATACCTACGGCATGCTGCTCTGGAGCAAGAACAAGCTGCACGACAGCGAGGTAAGGTACCTGGTAGAGGATGGCATCCCGTCGTTTTACACGGTAGTGGAGTTGCCCAGCGGCGACAAGTTTTGCCTGTTTACCGTGCACCCGCAGCCGCCCCGCCTCATGCTGAACACCGAGCCAAGGGAGGCAGAGCTGCTGCTGGTAGCCAAGCAGGCTAAAAAGACCCCGTACCCGGCCGTGGTAGCCGGCGACCTAAACGATGTGGCCTGGTCCAGAACCACGAAACTGTTTAAGCAGATCAGCGGCCTGATTGACCCACGCGTGGGCCGCGGCTTTTACAACACCTACAATGCCTTTGTCCCGATCTTTCGTTACCCGCTGGACCACGTGTTTTACGACCCGCAGTTCAGGCTGGTGAATTTGCGCCGCCTCGATAAGTTCGGCTCTGACCACTTCCCTATCCTGATCACGTTGAACTATGAGCCGCACCGGGAGCAGGAGCAGGAGCACCCAACGGCAGACAAAGAAGAGAAGCAGGAGGCAAACGAGCTGATACAGGAGGGGCTGGAAAAAGGCGAGGAGCGCAGCCAGGAAAAGCAGAACAGCGACAGCTAAGCACAAAAAAACCCGCTCAGGTAACTGAGCGGGTAAAAGACTTTTCAATGCCTTGCGGCTATTGGCAGCTTATAACTTAGATTCTCTCTACGTTGATAGCGTTCAAACCTTTTTTACCGTCTTTAACCTCGTAAGATACACGGTCGTTCTCGCGGATTTCGTGCGTCAGACCAGTCTGGTGCACGAAGATGTCCTGATTAGTCTCGTCATCTACGATAAAACCGAAACCTTTTGATTCGTTAAAGAATTTTACTTTACCTGTCTTCATTGTGAAAATAATTAATACTGAGAGCAAAGGTAAGTATAACTTCCGGATAAGTAGCAAACATCCTGATAAATAAATAACAAAAACATCGTCAGGCATTTAGCGGCGGCTGGTGCCTGGCTATGGAATGCCCAGCTGCGGCAGGAGCTGCACACCAACCCCTCCTCGCCCCCTACCCTCTGCCTGCCTTGCCAGCCAAGCCAGAGCCCTAGCAGTTTGAAAGGCCCATAGTGCAATATAGCAATAACCATGTGCCCTGTGGTTCGTATAGCTAAAACGTTCTGTTACACCTAAAAACCGCTATTATCACGTAAACTTTAGAGGTAACGGCAACATAAATCCGGCTCGGAATTTTGCTCCCGCCACTGCCGGACCAGACAAGAAGGGAACAACAAACTTAATAAACGTCAACCATAAACTAAGGAGATCAGAACTATGAAAGAGACTGAGAAAAACCAGAGCACGGACCAGAATTCAAATATGTCGGGCAGCTCGTCCAGCAGCATGAACCCGAGCTCTTCTACTTCGTCATCAGGCACTACTACATCAAATAAATCCAGCGGAAGCTCTGCTACTACTGGCAGCACCAGCTCAACTCCTAAGAGCAGTACCACTGGCAGCAAAACAACGGCTTCTTCCGGCAAGTCGTCTACTACAAAAGCAAAAGCCGGCTCAACTTCCGCATCTAAAAAAGATAGCAAGTCTACTGGTAGCTCGTCGGCAAAAGCCGGCAGCACGGCCACTGGCAGCAGCTCCTCCGATACCTCGTCTGACCGCAACAGAAACCTATCTGAGTATGGCAACTATGGCTCCATGACGAGCGGCTCTTCACAGAACTTCCAGGGTGACCAAAACCAGGACTGGAACAGCCAAAACAGAAACCAGGACCAGAACTGGGACAGCCAAAACCAGCAGGGCTACGGCAGCCAGGGCGGTTATGGCTATGGCTCGCAGCACGGCAACTACGGCGGCCAGAGCGGCTATGGCTATCAAAGCGATTACGGTTCGCAGAGCAACTACGGTAGCCAAGGCTCCCAAGGCGGCTATGGATCGTCGCAGCGGGGCAACTTGGACTCGCAGGGCGGCTATAACTATGGCAACCAGGGCGGCATGGAAGGCAACCGCATGCGCTCGCAGGACCAGTACTCCAGCGATATGTACGGCAACCGCGGCGGCATGCAAGGCGGCTACCAAGACCGAGAAGGCGACATGCAGGGCGGCTATGGCGTCATGAACGACCAGGGCGGCATGGGCCGCTACAACCAGCAAGGCAGCATGGGCGGCTACGGCAGCCAGGGCCGCTACGGCTCTCAGTCTAACTATGGCTCTGCCTCGCAAGAGTATGGCAGCCAGGGTGGCTATGGCTCATCGCAAGGCATGGGCGGCAGAGGCCAGGGCTATCAGCAGAACTATGGCCAGGGCGACTATGGCCAGCGCATGGGCTACGGGCAGCAGCAGCACCATGGCTCTGACTCTAGCTCTGGCAGAGGCATGCAGCAAGGTGGCTACGGCGACAGAGACCGCTACGGCTCTATGGGCTATGGCTCCAGCAGAGGCATGAGTGAGTATGACCGCGACAACCGCGGTTCACAGCGTGGCTGGGACTCCCAAAGCTCTATGCAGGGCGGCTACGGCAGCCAGGGTGGCTATGGCTCAAGAGGCGGATCTTATAACGATGAGTACCGCTCAGGGCGCTACGGCTCACAGGGCAGCGACTATGGCCAGGACTACGGCAGAAGCTCAGGCGGATACGGCTCTTCCTCTTCTTATGGCAGATCATCAGACAGAGGCGGCTACGGCGACAGCAACTATAACCGTGGCATGAGCGGCGGCTATGGCTACGGTTCCGGCAGCGGCATGCAGGAAGGCGGCTATGGCAGATCAGGCCAGAGCGACTATTCTGGCCGTTACGGCCAAGGCGGCTACTCGTCCGGAGGCTACAACCAAGGCGGTTACGGCGGCGACGAAAGCCGTTACGGCTCCATGGACAGCCGCACATCCTACTACAGCGATAACCGTGGCTCCAGCTCACGCGAGAACTACCGCGGCTACGGCGAATCTGACTCTGACAAAGACAGAGGACAAGGCGGCTACCAGACACGCCGCAGCGACCGTTACCGTAACATAGATTAAGTATAGCTCTTAAAGCTAGATCCATAAAAAACCCCTCCTGTTTATGCAGGAGGGGTTTTTGTTTACCTAAGGTATACTTTATGCTGATTTAGGAATCACCTTTACACAAAGCAGTCGCGGTGGTCTTGCAGAAACTGGCGCATGGTGTGAGGCTTTTGGCCTGTTACTTTTTCTACGGTGTCGGTAGTGGGCTCGCCTTTGCCTTCCCGGTACTCTCTGTACAGCTCCACCATGGCATCCGCCATAAAGTCCGGCACCCCGTGGTCGGTCATTCCCTTTTTAGCTGCCGCGTCCGGCACATCCATATAGTCTACCTGCTTGCCTGTTGCCTCGCCCATCAGCTGCGCCACCTCGTAATTAGACAGCGCCTCGCCGCCGGTAATGTCGTAAGCCTTGCCGATGTGCTCCTCTCCCATCAGCGCTTCTACGCCAACGGCGGCTATATCCCGGGCATCCACATAGCTTACCTTCCCGTCGCCGGTGGCGCCGTAAAACTTACCTTCTTTCTTAATGCTGTCTGCGTTGTAGTTGATGTAGTTCTGCATAAAAGAGGTGGGCCGCAGGAAAGTATACGCTATGCCGCTGTCCTCAATGTAATTCTCAATTTCGCGGTGCCAGCGCCCCAGCTCCAGTCCGTTCCCGGCATCAGCCCCCAGCACCGACAGCTTTACAATATGCTTCACACCCGCTTTTTTGGCTTCATCTACCAGCGTTTTGGCCATCTGTATCTGGTCTGCGGCAAAGGGCGTGATCAGGAAAACCTTATCTACGTGCGTAAAGGCGGCGTGCAGCGAGTCCGGATCCTCAAAGTCCATCTCCACAATCTCCACTCCCGGCAACCGCTTCAGGTTCTCTCCTTTAATCAGCGAGTGCACGCCTGCCCGCACCCGCAGGTCGCCCTCCACCATCGACAGCTGCTTCACCACCTCTCTGCCTACCGTGCCCGTGGCCCCGGTAACTAATATCGTTGTATGCATAGTTTTATTTTGATGAGTTTATACCCTTAGTACGGCGGTTTTAATATAGTAGATTGTTATTTGTTGCCGATGCAGGAGAATTGGCCTCCTGCTACCGGTTTAGCGTCAGCCGGAACAGCTTGCCGTTTTCGTTGGTGATGAGGAGTTGGTTGTCGGAAGTATAAAGTATGGCTTCGGCTTGTCCCGTTTTGCCTACCGGCAGGCAGTAGTGCTTTCCACTCAGGTTGATGCTGCCGTTCTGCACCTCAAAAAAGTATACCTTGCCATAGCCAAGTATGGCAAACCGCTTTTGGTTTGGCGAGAGGGCCGCTGCCGTGGCCATGGCGCTTACCGGCAGGCTTTCCTGTAGCCGCGCCACGTATGTGCCCGGTCGCGCCGGCAAAGTATACAGCTTCAGCTGCTTCTCTCTGCCGCGGCTCTTGGTAAACAGGTACAGCGAATCCTGGTAGTAGAAAAATGCCTCCAGGTCGAAGCGCTGGTTGTGCTTGTCCGGCGGAAAGGCTGTCTGGTCCTCGAAAGAGAAGTATAAAGTGCCTGATAAAGTATGGTTTTGCTTGTTGAGGATGTGGATCTGCAGGTCCTGCCGGTTGTTCAGGTTATTGCCGAAGTCGCCGATGTACAGCTGTGCCTTGCTCTCGGCCAGCTCTTCCCAATCATGGTTCTGCAGCTCCAGGGGCAGGGTTTGCAGCAGCTCCCCATCCAGGTTAAACCGGTATAGCTCAGCTGGCGTGCCGCCGTCGCCGTGGGTCCAGTAGGTGCTGTCGGGGGCATGCGCCAGGCCGGAGCTTTCCTGTATCTGCTCACCCAGCCGCGCCACCTTCTCCAGCTTATACTTAAAGTCCGGCCGCTCAAAATCACCCTGCCGCCTATCGGGCCCGCATCCGCAGAATAGCGTTTGGAAATAGACGTAGACGGTGAAGATTTTGTAAAGCACTGATCTGAGTTAGAAGGTTAAAAAGTTAGAAGGTTTGTACGGAGTTGGATAGGGAAAGTATAAAAGTAAGCAGCTTCTGCCGCAAGCGTCCGCTTGTGCCCAAAAATATCGCTCTATACTTGCCAAAGCTTCCGGGCACGATTAGTTGCTTTTGCAAAGCAAGGCACAAGCGGACGCTTGCGCCAGGAACACGTTTCCTATTTTAACTTTCTAACCTTTTAACTTTTTAACTTCCAATGCTGCTTTCTCAGGGTTTTCCCAGAACTGGCGGCTGTAGATGAGCTTATAAGGCCAGTGGCGCTGGCGCAGCAGCTGCGGGATGTCGGCATGGGTATGGCGCACCGAGAGGGCGCTGTAGTATAAATCGTCATCCGTGAGCACCACGCCCTGGTAGGCGGCTTCTTTCACCACTGTCAAGTCGGCAAACGGCAGCTCCTGCTTCAGGTTGGGCACCTGCCGGGCCAGGATTTCTTTTAGCAGCGGCACCTGGGCAGGCATAGGTTCGTGCTTGGGCTCATACTCAAAATAGCGGCGACTCACCTGCTGGGCGTAGTGCAGGTAATCTTTCAACAGCTTCGGGCCGGCGTGCGTGGTATGCTCCACCTGCAGCTGCTCTGCCCGGATGCTGCTCACCACCACCACCTGCTGTTTGGCGCGCGTCACGGCCACGTTTAGTCGGTTTTCGCCGCCGCTCTGGTTCAGGCTGCCGAACTGCATGGCCATCTTCCCTCGTTCATCCGGCGCATAACCCACCGAAAGTATGATCACCTCTTTTTCATCGCCTTGGATGTTCTCAATGTTCTTCACCAGCACCGAGGCAGGTATGGTAACGTTCTGCTGCTGCGCCGCCTCCTCCAGCAGGTCCTGCACCAGCATCTGCTGGTTATAGTTGAAGGTGATCACCCCCAGCTCCTCCTGCCCTGCCTGCAGGTATTGTAGCACCAGCTCCACCACCCGCTGCGCCTCCGGCAGGTTCTGGTTATCTTGCCAAAGCCCGTGCACTTTTACAAACCTGATAGCCGGCTGGCGCGCGTTGGCGTCCAGCAGCTCCGGTATCAGCTCTAGCTTGTTTTTGTAGAAATAGCGGTTCGAGAACTCGATGAGCTCGGGGTAGCGGCTGCGGTAGTGCTGCGTGAGCATGGTCTGCGGCAAGTATAACCCGCACAGCTCCAGCAAGGATTCCGCCGACAGCTCCTCCACCTCGTCTTCTCCCTCAGCACCGTTCCAGCGGGCGCGGTAAATATCGGATGGCTTCAGCTGCTGCGCATCGCCGGCCACCACCACCTGCTTGCCGCGCAACATGGCCGGTATTCCGGTTTCAGCGTAGCACTGCGAGGCCTCGTCAAAGATCACTAGGTCAAAGCAGCGCTCCAGCGGCAGCACTGCCGATACGGTTTCGGGCGAGGCCAGCCAGCAGGGCATCAGGTCCAGCATCTCCTCCGAGAACATGGCGAACAGCTTGCGGAGCGGGTAAAGGCTGCGCTTTTTGCTGACCTGCGCGTGCAGGCGGCGATACGTGACGGGGTTGCCGAGGCGGTTCACTTCGATATCCTTGTAAGCCTGCTCCCGCAACCGCGACAGCACGATCTCCTGGCTCAGCTCCTGCTTTTGCTGTAGCAGTTGCTGCAACTCTTCCTCCAGCCGCTCCAGCTCGCCGTTGCTTGGCATGCGCAGCTCGGGGTGCTGCCCCTCCAACTCATGCAGCCAGGCCAGGTACAGGCTGTTGAGCAGGAGTTTCTCGCCTTCCTCCGCCGTTTTTATGTGTTGCTCCTGCAGCAGCTCCGCCACCTTGCGCTCGGGCCCGGTAAACGAAGTCAGCAGCGCATCGAAGGCCACCAAATGCTCAAACACCTCCGGCAGCTCCTGCAGCAGCGCCTGTTTATACGTTTCGTCCTGCGTGAGCCGCGTAATTTGCCCCTCCGTGAGCCACTTCAGCCACTGGTTATACTTTCCTTCGGCCTCGTTTATACTTTGCACCAGCGCCTGCAGGTGCTCCGGTAGCTGCACGATGCTCAACAGCTTCTCGTGCAGCACCTTTTCCTTGTGCAGCTGGCGCAGCAGTTTCTGAGCCTGTATCGCCTCCTCCACCGCTTTCAGCTTTTGCAGCACCTCGCTCGGGTGTTGGGTTATCTTCAGGCCAAGTTTTATACTTTGGTTGATGTCCTGCATGAGCTCTACGGCCTGCCGCCGCAGCACCAGGCGCCGCTGCAGCTCGCCTACGCCCGCCTCATCCAACTCCAGTTTATACTTGGCGAGCGCTTTTTTCAGCAACTGCTTCTCGGGGGCAAAAACCCAGCCGAGGCGCCCCAACAGCTGCCTTTGCTGCTCCTCATACTTTGCCAAGGCGGCTTTTACCGAAACCAGGTCCTCGGTGGCAATGGCCGCATCCGGGGCCGGACACACCAAGTATAATTCCTTTAGCCGCAGCACCTGCTTCTGCAGTTCCTTTGGCTCCGCCTGCCGCTGCAGCAAGGGCTGTAGCGCCTGCAGCGCCTCCCCCTGTGCCAGCAGCTCCTGCAGCTTCACGAGTTTTTCTACCGCTGAAGTATAAACTGGCAGCTTCTCCAGCGCAAAAGTATGGCCGCTCAGGTCGTCGATGCGTTGCTGCAGCCTTGCGTGCTCCTCCGGCAGCTTTTCGATCACCTGCTCCAGCTCCTGCCGCTCCTGAAAAGTATAATTTTCCATACTGCGGCGCTCCTTCCACGCAAAATCCTCCTTCTGCCAGGGTATAGCTTTAAGCAAGTACTGGCGCAGGCGCGGCAGAAACTCGGCCACGGTCTCGGCCATCAGGTTTTTAAAGTAGGAGTTGAGCGGGATGTGCGGCTGCTGCAGGCTGCTGCGCAGGTACAGCTCCTTCGGCGACCAGCCGCAGCGGCTCATGTCGAAGAGGGCAGCTTTGAAGTTCTGCAGCTTCTCCAGGGTTTTGTTGATGCCGCGGCTCACCTCCAAAAAGGTGCGGTCGGTGTAGATGCTGTTGAGCGCCAGGTTCTGCTTTTTATACTCGTCGAGCCGCTCTATCTGCTCGCGCAGCTGGTTAAAGATAGCTTTGCGGTCAGCGTTGATGTCGTGCACGAGGGCGGCGAAAGCGCCCAATCCCTGCCGCGACAGCCGCTGGTGCACCACATCCAGGGCGGCGCGTTTCTGGCTCACCACCAGCACCTTTTTGCCCCTGGCCGTGAAATCCGACACCAGGTTACAGATAAGCTGCGATTTGCCTGTGCCCGGCGGCCCCTGCACTACCACCGACTGCCCCTGCTTTACCGCCTGCAGTGCCGCCTCCTGCGCCGCATCCATAGCAAAAGCGGTAAAGGTATGTTGCGCCTGCGTGCTCCCGTTTATACTTACCTCAGGCGTGCCGAACAACCCTTCCATCTCCTGCAGATCGCCCTGCTCCAGCAGTTCATCGTAGTCCGAAAGCAAATAAGAGGCGGCCTGCGGGAAGATGCCCAACACCGCCTCCTGCTCCAGGTACAGCTGCCCCGGCTTCTGCTCCGCCTCGTACTCGGCTTTTTTGTAGTCTGTAAAGCGCTTGAGCTTATCGGTGAAGAACTCGCGGCCGGCGTTTATACTTAGCTGCTGCTCTTTTAAGAGTTCGTATACTTTGGTGCGGAACTCCAGCGGGTGCTGCGGCAGTGTGCTCAGGTCCAGCTCCAGCAGCTCCTCGGCCAGCGGCGTGCCCATGTAATGCGCGTAGGCCAGCAGAAAGCTCTGGTTGAACTGCGGCGGCTGCGCCTCGTCGGGCTGCAGCTCCCACTCCTGCGCCGCGTTTACCTGCAGCTTCACCGGGAAAAACAGCAACGGGCTGCGCACCGCCGTGCCATCCGAGAACTTGCCGTGCACAAAGGGCCAGCCTAAATATAACTCCCGGCTGCCGCGCTCCTCAAAGATCATCTCGGCTTTGCGCTTGATAAAGCGCAGGCGGCGGCTCACCGTGGCTACGGGCGCGTGGCGGCTATCGGCGTAAGGGCTCAGGGTTATCTTTTTCTTACCGCTCAGCAGCTTCTCCAGCACCTCAAAGGCGGGCTTGCCGTTCACAAAATCCAGCGCCTCCACATCCAGGTGCAGCTCCCGGTACAGGCGCAGCAATACCAGGGCTCTGTTGCCGGAGCCAAGGTTGAGAAGCCTGCGTCTATAGTTTTTGAGGATGTCTTTCATGATGTACTGCCCCGTTAACGAAAGAAGTGGCCGGAAAGTCTAAGCCATTAAGCAAGTTAGCAGGATTTAGGTTGAGATGGAAGGGAAGCGAAAGTATAAAGGATAATACTCCTACATCTTTATCTATCAATATTCATAAAAAAGCACTACTTTAAAGCAAGAAGACAAACACATCATATGCTGCAGGTACAGGATCTTAGCCTCGAAAAGGATATACTGCCCTTGTTCGATTACACCATCAGCGATCATGCAGCAGAAGTTTTGCGACAGACAATGCTGAAGGTGCCGGACACCCTGGAGGAAGTATACTACCGCCAAAGTATTCTACAAGGTTTCATATCAAACTGGGCTGCTATTGGTGATTTTTCTTACCAACGACTGGATGTGCGGGAGGTATATACTTTCCTGGATGATGTTGCCACGCGGCGGCTTGTGGTGGAACAGAACCGGCTTAAGGCTACTCTCAAACTTTATACTTCGGAGGAGGAAAGGTACAGGCTAAGAGCCAAAGCTGTACAAACAGTCCTGCTGTTTCACAGGCTGCAGACAAACTACTTTTCGAGGTTGGATTTGAGCGCCTTCCCGGAGAAGTTTCAGCAGCAGGTCAAGGCAATCTCCGCTTTCCTTCAGAAGCTACAGCTTACTGCCAATGCTTATCTTATTCGGGAGAATAAATTTTCTGTCTCTGCTTTAGTCAAGTTCAGCAAGGTTCTGGCTGGCCTCCGTGTTACCGAGGTCCATACTTTCTGGGAGAGTTTCTCTTTGTTTGAGGCCTTCTGGAGCATGGCCAAAGGCGTGGAACGCCACCAGTTATGCTTCCCGGTATTTTCCGAAGGAGACTTTGCCATGGAAGACTTTTACCACCCGGTGCTGGAGAACCCTGTTAAAAACAGCTTATACCTGCACCCGCAGGAGAACGTGGTCCTTTTAACGGGTCCAAACATGTCGGGCAAGTCTACGCTGCTCAGGTCTGTCGGGCTATGCGTTTACCTGGCGCATACAGGCCTGGGCGTTCCGGCCAGCAGGTGCGAGCTTCCGTTCTTCGATACCATCGCCATTATCATCAACGCCAACGACAACCTCCGCAGCGGCTACAGCCATTTTATGTCTGAAATCCAGAACTTGAAGGCCGTGGTGCTGGAGGCTAACGCGGGCAAAAAGTGCTTTGCCGTGTTCGACGAGATCTTCCGGGGCACTAACATTGATGATGCCCTGGACATAACCCGCACCACCGTGAACGGCCTTACCAAGTATCACAACTCCTACTTCTTTATCTCCACTCATCTGCTGCAGCTAAAGGACAATCTGGTCCCCGATGGCATCCGGAAGTATAACATAGCCTGCGAGTTGGAGCATGGCTACCCTCGTTTTTCTTACAGGCTACAGGAAGGCTGGTCTGACCTGAAAATTGGCAAGATACTTTTTGAGAAAGAAGGTTTAGGACAGCTGCTGACGGAACAGTAGAAACGCCAGCACCCATCAATAACCCTCACGCCCCTACAGCTTGAACTTTAGAATAGCGCGATGCTTTGTTCCGCGCCAGCACGCATAACCTTTTTTCTTTTGAACCAGTTTGTTTTAGAAACGGCCCCAAGCTGTATTTTTATGCCCTTAAAACAATGCGAATGAAGCTCTGCCACCACCCGTTTTCTGTTTTGCTCGTGCTCCTGCTGTGGGTTGCCTTGCCTGGCTGCAACCAGGACAAGCCCATCCCGCCCATTGAGCGCATGAGCCAATACACTACCACCAAACAATATCCCGGCAAAGTGGGCGACGAGAGCCTGGATGACTGGAAAAAGCACTTGAAAGGTATTGAAGTAGTGCAGATAAAGTCTACGCTGGACAGTAAAACCGAGCCGGCCCTTTTCTATGAGTCCAAGTCGAGCCGCAAGAAGCCGCTGCTGGTGCTGCTGCACAGCTGGAGCAGCGGATACCTGCAGGTGCCCTCTATTCCGTTTGCGCTCTGGGCCGAGAAGTATGACTGGGCCTTTATACAGCCCAACTACCGCGGCGTGTTCGAAACGCCGGAGGCCATGGCCTCTGACGTAGCCATTCAGGACATCATGGATGCCGTGGATTATGCCATGCAGCACGCCAACGTCGATTCGTCGCGGGTGTACCTGGTGGGCTCTTCGGGCGGCGCTATGACGGCGCTGGTAACAGCCAGTCGCCACCCCGACATCTGGGCCGGCGTGGCCGCCTGGGTGCCCGTGTTCGACATCCCGGAGTGGTTCCAGTTTAACCTGAATTACCCGCACCGCCACTACAACAGCCAGATTACGGCAGCGCTGGGCGGAGAGCCGCTGGAGGGGACTCCTGCCGAAAAAGAAGGCAAGCGCCGCAGCCCCAGCACGCAGTTGCAGCAAGCCAAAGAGGTTCCTATTTTCCTGGCCCACGGCATTAACGACCTGCTGGTGCCGCCAAGCCACTCCATCCGCGCCTTCAACATCCTGGCTAACCCGGCAGACACTATCTCGCAGGAGCAGATGGATTACATTGTAAAGGAGCAGGCTATACCGGAAAGCCTGCAGGGCGAGGCATCCGACCCATACTTCGGCCCAGGTGACCCGGAGGTAGTTTTCAGCCGTAAATCCGATAACGTGCGGCTGGTGCTGTATGTGGGTGTGCACGACATGGCCTACAACTCCACTCTGCTCTGGCTAAACGACCAGCAGAAGAAGCAGCCACAGCCGGCAAGCCCGCCGCAGTAAATCTTCGGTCCCGTAAAAACTATCATTATACTTTCACTGATGCCGGGCTTTGATGGCCTTTCCGAAATGCTTTAGGGTAACCTCTTTCGGGCATCGCGCTACGTTCCCTCCTTGCCGGGGTGGGGGCCCTCGACAAAGATGAGAGCTGGGGTGAGGTGAATTCCCCTCCTCGGAGGGGCTAGGGTGGGTGAATCGTCCGCAGAAATTCCCCTCCTTATACTATCGAGAACGGGAGTTCGAAGGTAGTGAGCGTAGCTCTAAGGGGTGGGTTTATACTTTGGGCCCAGCACTGCGGAGGTTCCTTATTCTAACAAGCCGCTGCAGCTTGCGCTTTAAGAGGATTTACTAATTAAAGCCCCTACAGCGCCAGGTACGGCTTGATTTTCTCGTACAGTTCCGCCGTTACCAGCTTCACCTGCCGCACATCCTCTACCTTTTCATACTTGCCGTGCTGCTCGCGGTACGCCACAATGGCCCGCGCCACGTTTGGCGAGAGGTAGGGGTGCGCCCGCAACTCATCGGCAGTGGCGGTATTTATACTTAGCTGTTCCACCATGTTGGCCTTTGGCACGAAGGTATACTTGTGCAGGCTGTCCACCACCTCCGGCTGAAGGCCGTACACCTCCCGCAACTGCTCCATACTATAAAAGCCGCCCAAGCCACTTCTATACTTTACAATCCGTGCCGATAACTTGCTGCCAATGCCCCTGATCTGCTTTAGCTGGGTGGTGTCGGCGGTGTTGATGTTGAAGGGGGCAAGTATAAACTTCTCGCGTTTTCCGGTATTCCATTCCGGCCGTGGCGTGGGGCGGGAGGCTATACTTTCAGAGCGTTTATACTTTGATGGGCGCTCCTCCGGCAAATTGATGTAGGGGTAGAGCCGCTGAAAAACAGAATCCGGCAGTCCGTAGATACGCCCCAGCTCTGCTTTGTAGGTCAGGTCTCCTACTTTGCTGCGGTAGTTCAGGATGCGCTGCGCCAGCCATTTCGGTAAGCCAAAGGCCTGCCACTCCTCCACCGTCAGGTGGTTGGGGTTAAAAGGCCGCAGCGCCACCGTGGGCACTGTATACTTTGCGGTTCGCTCTGGCTGCCTTTCCTCCAGCTGCGCTACCAGGCTATCGAGCTGCTGACGGTCTTTGGTGCTGGTAAGCTCTGGCTCCGAAGTATAAAAGAGGCCAAAAAGAAAAGGTGCCGCCGAAAGCAGCACCAGTAAGGTGAGTAGCACCAGAAACGCATTTACCTCGCGCTGCGAAAAGCCAAAGTTTCTGCGTATCCAGTGCCTTAATTTATTCATGTATAAGCTCTACGGTTTTACCTGCCGCTCCGGCTCATCGTCGTTGTCGAGGTATGAGTCGGGCTCCGGCTTCGGTGGCGTGTTCAGCACACGCATGAAAAAGTATATCATCAGGCCGGTAACCAGTAACATGGTTCCGAGCATCACAACAAGTGCAGATGTATTCATAGTTTCTTAAATTCTTCCTTCTCTAACTCTTTTTTTATACGCAACATAAACAAGCGCCGCAATGCTCAGGAACACGGCCACCAACAGTATGCGCGAGGCATTCACGAAGAACAGCGTGTCCTGCAGCTGCTGTATCACGGCAGGGTCGGTGGCTTCGGCCAGTTGGCGCTTCAGGCTCACATTTTTGATCTTGTTGATGATCGAGCTGTCGTCCAGCACCCAGTCGCCGGCAAAGGCCTTGGCCCAGTCGCCGCCTTTTGGCGTTACCAGCGATCCCACGAACACCCACAGCAGCAACAGCGGCGTCACGAATTTAATGATGTACTTGTAGATGTACGGCACCTGGATATCGGCACCAGAGGTAATCTCGCGCCAGCCTTTGTTCATGCCGAACACCCAGGCAAACAGGATGGTCTCGAACAAGGCAAACACTACCAGTGATACGGTACCGGCCCAGTAGTCATACTCATCAAACACGCCATACTTAAAGAACAGTACGGTTGGCATGCCCAGGATGAGCACGATCAGGCCGAAAGACCAGGCAGCAGGCTTGCGTCTCCAATTAAACTCATCTTGTAGGAAGCCGATCCAAGGCGTACCCATGGCCAGCGAGGAGGTGATACCGGCGAAGAACAAGAGGCCGAACCACATGAAGCCAGCCACTGCGCCCAGCACGTCGCCCCACTGGAAGAACAGGTAAGGCAGCGTTTTAAAGCCAAGGCCCAGGCCACCCATCTGCACCAGCTCCACCACGCGGTCGATGCCGAGGTAACCGATAGAGATTGGAATAAGGATAGAGCTACCCAGCACAACCTCCACAAACTCGTTCATCCAGCCCGCCGACATTGCGTTGAGGGCAATATCGTCTTTAGAGCGAACGTAAGAGGCGTAGCAGTGCACCGTACCCATACCTACCGACAGGGTAAAGAAGATCTGCCCGGCAGCGGCAAGCCACACGGTTGGCGACCAAAGTTCGTCGAAATTCGGAGTCCAGAGGAAGTTGAGGCCGGTTGCGCTATCGCTGATGGCACCGTCCACGCCCTGCTCTACGGTAAAGCCTTTGTAAGCCAGGAAAGCGCCGAAGACGATCAGCAGCGGCATACCGATCTTAGCCACGCGCTCCACGCCCTTAGCCAGCCCCTGCGACAGAATCCAGGTGTTCAGCAGAAGGCACAGCACAAAGAACACGATCGGCTCAAAAGGGATGCCCAGCGTAGACTTGCCGATGGAAACATACTCGTTGAAGAAGGCGGCCACGCCGTCCTGGTCCAACCCGGAGAAAGTACCGGCCAGCGAGTGCATCACGTAAGAAAGGGTCCAGGACTCGAGGTAGCAGTAGTAAGAGGCCACGGCAATGTTGGTCCAGATGCCGAACACGCCAATGTACTTCCAGAGGCGGTTTTTGTGCATGGTATCCACAATAAACGGCGTGGAGTGGTGCCCGAACTTGCCCCCGAAGCGGCCCATCGACCACTCTATCCAGAGCAGGGGAATACCCATTACCAGGAAACACACAAGGTAAGGAATGATAAAGGCGCCACCGCCATTTTGTACTGCCTGCACCGGGAAGCGCAGGAAGTTACCGAGACCTACGGCGTTACCGGCCATTGCCAGGATAAGCCCGACGCGTGAGCCCCAGGATTCTTTGTTAGCACTCATAAATAAGGTAGAAGTGTTTAGTTAGTTTAGATTGGTTTAGGTGTTGGTTGGTGATTTTGTCTTAATCGGCTGAAATTTAAGGATACAATATAGGTAATGGTTCGGATAGCTGCATTAAAAATCAGATATTTTTAATGTTATGGCGATAAAATTACCTCAGCTGCTCCGCCTGCTCTGCCACCACCCGGATGCCCTCTGCAAAAGTATGCGGCCGGTAGCCCAGGTCAGTCTCTGCTTTGCGGATGATAAAGCCCGTGCGCGGCGGTCGTTTGGCCGGCTGCGAGAAGGTGCTGGCGTCCGCTTTATCGATCAGCGACTTGTCCAGGGAGAAGTAATCGGCTACCTGCATGGCCATGTCGTAAGGGGTGAGCATTTCGGAGCCGGAGATGTTGTAGATGCCCTCGGCGTCTTTTTCGGCGGCCAGCCAGCAGCCCATGGCCAGGTCCTCGGCGAGCGTGGGGGTGCGGTACTGGTCGGTCACCACTTTTATCACCTTGCCCGCCTGCAGGCTATCGCGCACCCACAGCACAATGTTCGTGCGGCCGTAGTCGTGCACCACGCCAAACACCAGCACTGTGCGCAGGATGGCCCACTTGCATGTGGCCTTCTTCACGATCTCCTCTGCCATCAGCTTGGTTTCGCCATAGAAGTTCACCGGTTTGGCCTCTGCCTCCTCATCGTAAGGGCCGGCCTCACCGTCAAAAATAAAGTCGGTGCTGACGTGGATGAGGTGCACGTTATACTTCTCGCAGGCATTTACCAGGTACTGCACGGCATCGCGGTTCAGCAGCAGGGCGCCGTCGCGGTCGCTCTCGCACTGGTCCACGTTGGTCATGGCGGCGGTATGGATGATGTGCGTCGGGCGGAACTCGCTTACCACCTGCTCCACCTGCTGCGGGTTAGTCACGTCCATGCTTCGGAACGGCAGCGTAGGGTACAGCTCGGCCAGTTTGTTTTCGCCCCGGCTGGTGGCCAGTATTTCAATATCCTGCTTCGGTAGCAGCAGTTCGGCCAGCTTTTGGCCCAGCAGCCCATTGGAGCCGGTTATGAGTATGCGCTTCATAGGTTATTTCTTTTCCAGGGTTTGGGTGTTGTAGTTGTAATCATACTTCTTGGCGATCTTTTTCTTCTTCACACTCTCCACCGTCACCTTCATTTTGATATCTGTCATGGGGCGGTCGCGGCCGTCGGTTGGCTGCTCGGCAATCTTGTCTATCACGTCCAGGCCGTCCACCACCTGCCCGAACACGGTGTATACCTCGTCCAGCATCGGGGCGCCGTCGTGGTTCTCCACAATATAGAACTGCGATCCGCTGCTGGCCCGCTCCGGATTTACGAAGTCGCCCTGGCGGGCAGCGGCCACGGCGCCGCGCACATGCTTGTGCGCCGGGTTTATCTCGGCAGGCACCGTGTAGCCGGGGCTGCCGGCGCCGTCGTTGCGCGGGTTGTCGTCTTTGGAGTTCGGGTCGCCGCCCTGGATCATAAAGCCATCTATTACTCTGTGGAAGGTGGTGCCGTCGTAAAAGCCCTCCTTGGTATGCTTCAGGAAGTTGGCCTTGTGCTGCGGCGTATCGTCGAACAGCACCAATTTAATGTCGCCTTGTGGCGTGGAGATAGTGACGAGCTGGTCTTTGCCCTTCGGTTTTTGGGCCAGCACCGCCAGCGGCAGCACCAGGGCAAGCAGCGCGGCAGCCGCTGTTCTCTTCAGTAGTTTCATGCTTCTGTATAGATAGTTTTAGTAGGTGTTTGCTCCAACTGCGGGCAGCAGGATTTCAAATTTAAGCCTTTTTCGCACTTCTTTATACTTTACAGCTTTTTAATAAGCCGTTGCGTTGGCTACAGCCGTATTATTATTTTCCCCCAGCTTTAGGTATCCCCAAACATTGAATTATACTTATTTTTAAATGAACTGACAGGGGCAATCTGGCTCCAAACTTTACTTTAGCGGCAGAAATGGTTAAATTTAAGGAAAGTGACTAATCAACTAACCCATAATAGATGAAGAGATTCTTACTTTCTGCAGCGCTCAGTCTGGGGGCCTGTAGTCCGCTGCTTGCCCAGACACACAAGACAACAGTAGATGAACAGATTGACGCCACTATTGGCCCAGCGGCCCAGTTTATCTCCGACATTATTTTTTACGAGGTGAATATAGCTGGCAACGGCATTCCGCTCATCCTGGTGTGGCTGCTGGCAGGCGCTGTTTTCTTTACACTGTACCTCGGCTTTATCAACATCAGGGGCTTTAGGCATGCACTGGATATTGTGCGCGGCAAGTATAACCAGGAGGATGCCCCCGGCGAAGTATCGCATTTTCAGGCCCTGACAGCTGCCGTTTCGGGCACGGTGGGGCTTGGAAACATCGCCGGTGTGGCCATAGCCATTTCTCTGGGTGGCCCGGGCGCCACGTTCTGGATGATTTTGGCCGGACTGCTGGGCATGTCGTCTAAGTTCGTGTCGTGCACGCTGGGCGTAAAGTACCGCGACAACCACGAAGACGGCACTGTTTCGGGCGGGCCGATGCATTACCTGAACAAGGGCCTGAAAGAGCGCGGCATGGCTGGTGTAGGTAAGTTCCTGGCAGCATTCTTTGCCATTATGTGCATTGGCGGGGCTATCGGGGCCGGCAACATGTTCCAGATAAACCAGGCCACGCAACAGTTTATAGCTGTAACCGGCGGCGAGGCCGGCTCCTGGTTCGGGCAAGGCAATGCCTGGATCTTCGGGTTGATCATGGCGGTGCTGGTAGGCCTGGTGATACTGGGCGGCATGAAGAGCATTGCCCGCGTTACCGAGAAAGTAGTGCCCCTGATGTGCGGCATCTACATTGTGGCGGCCCTTATTGTGCTGGCCACCAACTACACGCACATCCCTGGCGCTTTCGAGGCTATTTTTGAGGGAGCCTTCACGGCCTCTGCCATCGGTGGCGGTGTGGTAGGCGTGATGATTCAGGGCCTGCGCCGCGGCATGTTCTCCAACGAGGCAGGCATTGGCTCGGCTTCTATCGCGCACTCTGCCGTGAAGACCAACGTACCCGTAACGGAAGGCTTTGTGGCATCGCTGGAACCGTTTATCGACACGGTAGTGGTTTGCACCATGACGGCCCTGGTGATTGTGGTAACGGGCGCTTACGAGATGGACGCTGCCGGCGACGGCATCGCGCTTACCTCCACGGCCTTTGCCACTGTTATCGATTGGTTCCCGATGATCCTGGCTGCCGCCGTTATACTTTTCGCCTTCTCCACCATGATCACCTGGTCTTACTACGGCCTTAAATCCTGGACATACCTGTTCGGGCACAACAAAGGTGCCGACATTAGCTTCAAGCTCCTGTTCTGTGCCTTTGTGGTGCTGGGTGCCCCCATGCAACTGGGAAGCGTGGTGGCTTTCTCCGATGCCATGCTCTTTGCCATGAGTATCCCGAACATGATCGGCTTATACCTGCTCTCCCCAATCGTGAAGCGCGAGATGCAGGACTTCCTAGCCTACGCCCGCTCTACCGATAACAAGGAGCTGAGCAAGGAGGCCGTACAGGCTGAGGCAGCTAAAGTATAAAAAGTCTACTCTAAAGTATAAAAAGAAGGGCCGCCTGCATGATGCAGGCGGCCCTTCTTTTTATACTTTAGAGTCCTGCCGCAAGGTTAGCGATAGCGTAATTTGCGGCAGGTATTTGCCTTAAACTTATTCCCCTCTCTCGGTTCGGATACTTTTCAGGATCTCATCGCCGCCCTGGTTCAGGATGATGTTTGCCAGTTCCTCTCCCAGTTCTTCGGCGGTTACAGTTGGGCCCTGCAGCGTCTCCTGCAGCAACGTCTGCCCGTCCAGGCTCACGATGCCGCCGGTTATACTTACACCCTCTCCGTTTAGCCTTGCCAGCGCAAAGGATGGGATGCTGCATCCGCCCTCCATCGTGCGCAGAAAAGCACGCTCAGCCAGCAGGCACACATGCGTTTCGGTATGGTTCAGCGCCTGCTTCAGGGCTTTCTTCAGCTCCGGCTCCAGGTTTTTGGCGCACTCAATCGCTACACTACCCTGCCCGGCGGCCGGCACAAACTCATCCTCCGGAAACGTGTGCACGATCAGGTTATCATAGCCCATGCGGTACACCCCGGCATAGGCCAGCATCAGCGCGTCAAACTGCCGCTCCTCCAGCTTGCGCAGGCGCGTCTGCAGGTTCCCTCTTGATTCGGCGGTGCCGATATTTGGGTAATATTTCTTCAAAAGAGCCTTTCGGCGGGTGGAGGAAGTGCCGATAATAGCGTTGCTCTCGCGCTCCAGCTTAAAGTCTGGGTCGAAGCTCAGGATCACGTCGTTTACCTGCTCGCGCTCCATAAACGCCACCAGTTCCAGGTCTGCAGGTATACTTGACTGCACGTCCTTCGCGCTGTGCACGGCAATCTCCACCTGCCCCTCGCGCAGCGCCACTTCCAGCTCCTCGGTAAACACGCCTTTCGAGCCGATCTTGTCCAATGATTTATCCAGCACCTGGTCTCCTTTGGTGCTGATGATCACCAGCTCGGTTTTAAAGCCGGCGGCCTGAAGTTTCTCAGCGGCATTTTCGGCTTGCCACAGGGCCAGCTTGCTGCCGCGCGTACCAATGCGTATCGTTTTATCCTTTACGTTTTCTGCCATGTTATACTTTTTGTGAGGCTGCTTTATACTTTATACTTCCTCAGCACCTCAGTTTATACTTTCATTGAGGGTGAAGCCAGTTTGAGAACCCACCCCTACCCCTCCCAGGAGGGGAATAATTTGTGCTGACGAACAATCAGCAATTAACAATTTAACAATTACCCCTACCCTTTACGCAGGTAACCGGCAATCTGCAGCGAGCTGTCCACGAAAACCATCTTAGGGTTAGCGTTGCGCTCGATATGGTAATGGGCCTGGTTCAGCTCCTCGGCCAGCTCGCCGGCGTTGTTGCCTGTTATCACCTTCGAGAATTTCTGCACAAAATCCAGCTCGGCGGGCGGCAGGAACGCGATCAGCGAGGCATCCACGCCGTAGAGCATCACCTTCCGGAACAGGTTGAGCGCGTAGAGCAAAAAGTTCTTCTGGTTCTCGCGGCCCAGCTTCTGAAACTCCTCGCTCATCTCCACTAAATTACTCACTTTTCGACTGTAGCAGTGGCGCATCCAGGCAGTGAAGAAGGTGAAATAGTCGCTGCTGATCTCGCTGGTGAGCTTGGCGGCGGCGTTCAGGTTGCCCTCGGCCAGCTGTGCCACCTGCCGGGCGCGGTCGTTATCGAGGTTATATTTCTGCTGCACGTACTGCACCACCTCCTGCTCGGTAAAGTTGCGCACCTGCATGATCTGCGTGCGCGAGGTAATGGTGGCCAGCAGCTTCTCCGCCGACTGTGCCACCAGCAGAAACACCGTTTGGGCCGGCGGCTCCTCCAGCAGCTTCAGCAGGGCGTTGGCCGCAGAAGGGTGCATCAACTCGGGCAGCCAGATCACCACGATCTTATAGCTCGCCTCAAAGGCCTTCAGCGATACCAGCTTTACCAGTTGGCGACTCTCGTCTTTCGAGATAATGCCCTGCTTGTTTTCTGCCCCGATGTGCTGCATCCACTCGTTCAGGCCCTGGTAGGGGCTGGCAAGTATAAACTCGCGCCACTCGTTCATGAACTTGCTGCTCAGCGCATCCTTGCTTACCGATTTTGTGGCCGTTACCGGCATCACGAAGTTAAAGTCGGGGTGCACCAGCTTGTTCATTTTCACGCAGCTGCCGCATGTTCCACATGAATCATCGGGCTGCTTGTCCTCGCAGTTGATGTAGGTGGCATAGGCCAGCGCCAAGGCCAGGTTCGCGCTCCCCTCCTGCCCCAGAAAAAGCTGCGCATGCGCCACATGGTTCTGCTGCACCGATTTCAGCAACAGCTGCTTCGTTTCCTGATGTCCTAATATCTGTGAGAACTGCACTGATGTAAATGGCTAAATTGTTGATTGCTGATTGTTAATTGCTCTGGATTGATTTGCTTGTTGGGAGCGTGCGTGGCAGTCGCTTCATTAGCTAGCGACAACTTACGTTCACAAGAACAACAATCGGCAATTAACAATCAAGAATTATACTTTCTTATCCCAGACGCGGTACTGCTGGGTTTCTTCAAAGATGTGGTTCAGGATGCCGCGTTCCACTTCATCCAGCAGCATGTTGCGGCGGCCCATTACTTTCTCGGCCACCTCTACCACCTTGCGCATCTGAAACGTTTCGAAGCCGGCCGCGCCGCCCCAGCTGAACGAAGGGATGAAGTTACGAGGGAAGCCCGGGCCGAAGATGTTGGCGCTTACGCCCACCACCGTGCCGGTGTTAAACATGGTATTGATGCCGCACTTGCTGTGGTCGCCCATAATGAGGCCACAGAACTGCTGGCCCGTATTTTTGAAGCCGCCTTTAGCATAGTTCCAGATCTTTACCTCGGCGTAGTTGTTCTTCAGGTTAGAGGTGTTGGTGTCGGCGCCAATGTTGATCCACTCGCCCAGCACCGAGTTGCCCAGGTAGCCTTCGTGGCCTTTGTTGGTGTAGCCGAAAATAACCGAGGCTGCCACCTCGCCGCCTATTTTGCAGAACGGGCCGATGCTCACGTCGCCGCGCATCTTGCCGCCCACGTTCACGTTGCTCTCCTCGCCCAAGGCAAAAGGCCCTTTTATCACCGCCCCCTCGTGCACCTGTGCGTTTTTGCCCAGGTAAATCGGGCCGTTCTCCGCATTAAGTATGGCCGCCCTGATTTTCACACCTTCCTCAATAAAGATGTCCTCCTCGTTGTACACTATGGTATACTTGTCGCCGATGGGCTGGCTCTGGCGGCCTTCGGTTAGCAACGTATAATCGCTGCGGATCTGGCTGCCGTTCTCCAGGAATATATCCCACACATTACGGATTACGGTGCACGGGCCGCACTCCCGCCTTACCGGAGAGGTATAGGCGATAAGTTCTTCCAAGGTATGCAGTTCCAGGCTGTCGCCGTTGATGGCCACCAGGAGGTCGTCAAAATACAGTGCCTCTCCCATCTTCAGCGCTTGCACTTGCTCCACCAACTCCTGGTTAGGGCACACCGCGCCGTTTATGTAGAGGTTGTTGATGCCAAACGCAACGCCATACTTGGCCTGCAGGTATGGCTGGGTAAGGTACGACACAGCGGCGCTTATATACTTGCTCCACTTCTCGGCAATGGTTAGGATGCCAACGCGCATATCTGCCACTGGCCTGGTAAAGGTCAGCGGCAGCAGATCTTGCCGGATAGCCGGGTCATCAAAAAGGATGATATTCATACTACAAAAGTATAAAATTTACCCCAAAACAGTGTAAATAAACAGTTATGAGCGGTAATATTTCAGGATTGGGAGTCAGCAGAGGCCGCTGGTGCCAAGCGTGCACGTACAACAGCCTCAGGAGGAGCATCAATCCAGGCCAGCCACACAGGGCCATAAAAAAAGCCTTCCCGGAATATCTCGGGAAGGCTTCTCTTTTGAAACGTTTTAACCGGAATAAACCGCTTACTTTTTCTTGTAACGTGTGTTGAACTTCTCCACACGACCAGCAGTATCCACGAAGATGTTTTTACCAGTGTAGAACGGGTGAGAAGCTGAAGAAACTTCCACTTTGATTACAGGATACTCTTTGCCATCCTCCCAAGTAATTGTTTCATCAGACGTCATTGTAGAACGCGTGATGAATTTGAAATCACTTGTCATATCCTGGAAAACCACCTGTCTGTACTCTGGGTGAATGCCTTTTTTCATTATCGTAACGTTATTTAACCTTAATTTCTGAATCGGACTGCAAATTTAATAAGATTATTTGAAAGTAAAACGCTATGTGCCAAATTATTTTAGATGCCGGGTAAAAGCCGTGCCCAATGCAATTATCTTTTTAAATTTGCCCAAGCGGCCTACGGCGGTGCCGCCCCTAAAAGCCAGTCCCACAAACCTATGACACCAGAACACAAGCAGCAGAACCTGATACTGGACCGAGGCCAGATAGAGCAGAAACTGAAGCGCATGGCCTACGAGATTTACGAGCGCAACTTTGAGGAGCAGGAGCTGGTGCTGGCCGGCATCCACCCCAACGGCTATACCTTGGCCGAGCGCCTGGCCGAGCAGCTCCAGCAGATATCCGCTATACAGGTGCAGCTGGTGCAGGTAACCCTGAACAAGGCCACGCCGCTGCAGGAGCCCGTGCTGGTGCAGCCCGAAAGTATAAACCTGGAGGGCAAGGTTACTGTGCTGGTAGACGATGTGCTGAACACCGGCAAGACGCTGGCTTATACTTTAAATGCCTTTCTGCCGCAGAACCCGAAAAAGCTGGAGGTAGCCACCCTCGTAGACCGCCACCACCCGCTCTACCCGATAGCGGCCACCTACACCGGCTACTCGCTGGCCACCACCCTGCGCGAGCGCGTGCATGTTGTGCTGCAGGAAGACGAAGTAGCGGCGTATTTGCTGTAAAAGCAAATTGTTAAATGGCTGCATGGTTAAATGGTTGGTTTACTTCACTTGATTCCTTAGCCAGCTATACTTTGCCTAAACTTTAATGGCAGGTTGTACACATGCTGTATTCTTTAGTTACAGATTAGGCAAAAGCAAAGTATGAAAAACAAGTTGAAGTCAATAAGATCAATAGGGATAGCGCTTATTGCAGTCTCGTCTCTTACTATAATATCCAGCCTTTTTGGCTTGTTGTATTGGATTGACTTTATTACGGAGAAAGCAAGTAACTTTGATCAAGTTCCCTATGAGAGCCATATGCTTTCCTTCGCAAAACCTATCGCTGTCATATCTTTAACATTTGGTTTAGGTTTCTTAGTTGTAGGCATTTTTATCACACTCTATAAAAACTGGGCGAGAGTTTTAGCACAAGTTTTAGCTGTGCTTTACCTAATAAACTTTTGGTATCAAGCAATTTTCATTGCTCCATACAATCCTTTTGACAAGGGAGAAATAGGTATAGATCAAGTTCTAGGAGCATTACTTTGGTCTGTACCATTTATTCTGCTTATCAGGTACCTGAACAAGGATAAAGTAAAAAGTCACTTTGCCTAACCCAGCACATAAGTCAAACTTCGCATCGCTAGCTTTATGTAAAACATTAAAGCACCTTCAACAATTTAACAATCCAACAATTTACCACATGAAACAACTCTGCTTTGCAACCAACAACCGACACAAGCTGGCTGAGGTGAGCCAGATGCTGGAAGGCAAGTATGAACTGCTGACCCTGCAGGACATTGGCTGCAACGAAGAACTGGCCGAGGAGCAGGACACGCTGGAGGGCAACTCGCTCCAAAAGGCGGAGTATGTATGGGACAACTATAACGTGAGCTGCTTTGCCGACGACACCGGCCTGGAGGTGGAGGCGCTGCACGGCGAGCCGGGCGTATACTCTGCGCGCTATGCCGGTCCGCAGCGCTCGGATGCCGATAACATAAATAAGCTGCTGCAAAGCCTGCAGGGGCAGCAGAACCGCCGCGCCCGCTTCCGCACAAGTATAACGCTGATCCTGGACGGGCAGCAGCACCAGTTCGAGGGCATCGTAACAGGAAGTATAGCCACCGACTGGAAAGGCGACAAAGGCTTCGGCTACGACCCGGTGTTTATTCCCGAGGGCCACGACCGCACCTTTGCCCAGATGAGCGCCGAGGAGAAGAACGCCATCAGCCACCGCGGCCGCGCCACCCAGGAGCTGGTGCGCTTCCTGAAGAGCCTGGAAGTATAAAAATAACGCGCCGAATTAGCCAAGTAGCTTCTAAAGTCTTAATTTTGTGGGCTGAAAACCAAGCTTCCTATGCAAAAGCCATTCATCGTCGGGATTACAGGAGGTAGTGCTTCAGGAAAAACCACTTTTTTGAACAAGCTGCTTACCTCGTTTGCCCCTGAAGACGTTTGCCTGATCTCTCAGGACAATTACTACAAGCCCCGCGAGCACCAGACGGCCGACCTGAACGGCGTCATCAATTTCGACCTGCCCTCGTGCATCGATGATGAGGCCTATGCCCACGACATCCTGAAAGTGCGCCAGGGCGAAACCGTTTTCCGCCAGGAGTATACGTTTAACAACCCCAACGTGGTGCCGCGCCAGCTGGAGTTCCGGCCTGCGCCCATCGTAGTGGTAGAGGGCATCTTTGTGTTCTATTTTGAGGAGATAGCCAACCTGCTGGACCTGAAAGTATACATCGACGCCAAAGAGTACATTAAGCTGCAGCGCCGCATCGTGCGCGACAAAGTAGAGCGCGGCTACGACCTGGACGACGTGCTGTACCGCTACACCAACCACGTGGCTCCAACATACGAAAAGTACATAAAGCCGTACAAAAACGACGCAGACATCATCATCCCGAACAACGAGAACTTTGAGCGCGGGCTGGAGGTGCTTACCACTTATCTAAACGCTAAAATAAAAGCATGAGGCACAAATTTGCGGTTATAGGCCTGGGAGTTTTCGGCCACTCCATTGCCACCACGCTGGCAGAGCGCGGCGCCGAGGTTATCGCCATCGACAACGACGAAGACCATGTAGAGGCCCTGAAAGACCAGGTGGCCTACGCCGTTGCCCTGGATGCGACCGACATACGCGCCCTGGAGGCACAAAATATCCAGGACATGGACGCCGTGATCGTGGCCATCGGCGAAGACTTTGAAGCCCTGCTTATCACCACCGCCAACCTGCAGGAACTGAACGTGAAGCGCGTGATTACGCGGGCCTCTAACAAGCAGCAGCGCCGCATCCTCGAGAAAATGGGTGTGCAGGAGATCCTGTCGCCGGAGGGCGAGGTGGGCAAAACTGTGGCCGAGCGCCTGCTGCAGCCAAGTATACGCACGTTTTTACCGCTGCCGGACAACTACGAGATTGTGGAGATAAATGCACCGCGCAACATTGCCAACCGCAGCGTGGCCAAAATATCGCTCCGCGAGAAGTATAACCTGAACCTGATCACGATCAAGCGCTTTTTTGAGGAGATCCAGGACGGCAAGCCAACGCAGGTAGAGCACATCATCGGCGTGCCGAAAGCCGACACCATCATTTACCCGTCAGACATTCTGTTGCTTATAGGCAAAAAGCAGGATGTAAAACGATTTATAGAGGTTAACCGCTAAAATTTCTTTTTTAACAGAAAAGATTTCATATTTGCGGTTATACATGCCAAAAGCCACCAACATATCCCTCCTGTTCAGGCATCTGCTGATGTCGGCAACCCTGCTGTGGGCGCTTATGCTCAACGGGCAGGAGGTAGTGGCTTATGCCCCGGCTACGGGCACGCAACAAACCAATTCAGAGCTACCCCATACTTCGGGCTCTGAGAAAAAGGCGGTTGTAAAGCAGAAAATATCCCTGGAGGGCACCACCTCTTTTGTGGCGCTGGACCTGCAGCAGGATATTGCCCCGCTCCCGCAGGAGCCCGCTTTTGCCAAAGCGGCCAGCGACCTGCTGCCTGCCGCCTACACCGCCGTCCCCCCCGGACCAGGCTTTATCACCCGTATATTGCCTTCCTCCATACAGCCCAACGCCCCGTAGGCTGTACCCGCTTCCTTATTTTACTTTCTGAGCATTTTCCGGCGCCGCCGCACCTATTGCTGCTGCTCCACGGAACGCACGCCGCTGCATTACAGTTATCTTAAAGGCACTCAGAGAGAAAGACTTACAAGAAACCAATATATTCAATTACACATACTATTTACTTAAACAATGCGGAACAAGTCGTTTATAATCGTTCTGACGTTGATCGTATCGGCCCTGTGCCTGTACTATCTATCGTTCTCGTTCGTTGCCGGCAACATCCAGAAAGATGCGGAAGCATACGCCACGGATGCGCAAGGCAACGTTGACCTAGCCAAAAAGCAAACCTACCTCGACTCTATGTCGAAGGAAACCGTGTACATGGGCATGACCTATGAGGAGGTAAAGGAAAACGAGCTCGGGCTCGGCCTTGACCTGAAGGGCGGCATGCACGTGGTGCTGGAGGTCTCCCCGGTGGAGATCATCAAGTCCATGTCCGGCAACAGCAAAGACCCGGCCTTCCTGAAGGCGCTGGAGCGCGCGCAGCAGCTGCAGAAAAACAGCCAGGAGCGCTTTACCACGCTTTTTGCAGAGGCTTACCGCGAGGTGGAGCCTAACGGCCGCCTGAGCCGCATCTTCTCCAACACGGCCAACCGCGGCAAGATCAGCTACGAATCTACCAACGAGGAGGTCGTGGACGTGATCCAGGGCGAGGTGGACGACGCCATCGACCGCTCTTTCAACATCCTGCGTACCCGTATCGACCGTTTCGGCGTGACACAGCCAAACATCCAGCGCCTGAAGGGCACCGGCCGCATCCAGATCGAGCTGCCTGGCGTGGACAACCCGGAGCGTGTGCGCAACCTGCTGCAGGGCATGGCGAACCTGGAGTTCTGGGAAGTATGGACGCCGCAGGAGTTTACACCGTACTTTATGCAGGTGGGCCAGCAGCTGGATGAGCTGCAGCGCGTAGGCAAACTGAACATCGGCAAAGCGGCCGCCCCTGCTGAGGCTGCCCCAGCCGCACAAGACACTGAACAAGACGTACTGGCCCAGGCCGCAGGCACTTCCGCCGACTCCGCAGCCATCGCCTCTGCCGCGCAGGCCGACACGGCCGCTGCCCAGGCAGACTCCCTGACTACCCCACAGACCGGCGTGCTTGCCTCGCTGTTCACCCAGATGCCAGGCGGTATCGGCGCCAACGTGCGCGACACAGCCACCATCAACGACCTGTTTAGCCGTCCTGAAGTACACGCCATCCTGCCTTCTAACATGAAGTTCCTGTGGAGCGTGAAGCCAATCGTGGGCGACCAGGGCCAGGAGTTCGTGGAGATGTATGCCATTAAGAAAGGCCGCAACGGCAAGGCCCCGCTGACCGGGGAAGTGATCAACGACGCCCGCCAGGACTTTGACCAGCAGGGCCGTCCGGAGATCTCCATGACCATGAATTCTACAGGCGCCCGCAAGTGGGCCCGCCTAACCGGCGACAACATCGGCCGCCAGGTAGCCATCGTGCTTGACAACTATGTATACTCTGCCCCAGTAGTGCAGGGCGAGATCTCGGGCGGTAGCTCCTCTATTTCCGGTAACTTTACCATTGAAGAGGCGCAAGACCTTGCCAACATCCTGAAGGCAGGTAAGATGCCGGCTCCTACCCGTATCGTGGAAGAGGCCATCGTGGGTCCGTCACTGGGCCAGGAGGCTATCAACCAAGGCTTGCTTTCTACAATAGCGGGCTTGCTGATCGTGGTGGTGTTCATGATCGCCTACTACGCCCGTGGCGGCTTCATCGCCGACCTTGCCCTGCTGTTCAACGTGTTCTTCATCATCGGCGTGCTGGCGCAGTTCGGCGCGGCGCTTACGCTGCCTGGTATTGCCGGTATCGTGCTGACGCTGGGTATGGCCGTGGACGCGAACGTGCTGATCTTTGAGCGTATGCGCGAAGAGGCCGCCAAAGGCAGAAGCATGCGCGACGTGATCGACGCTGGCTATGCCAAAGCGTTCAGCTCTATTTTTGACGCCAACGTAACGACTTTCCTGGTAGGCTTTATCCTGTACTTCTTCGGTTCCGGCCCGGTAAAAGGCTTCGCCATCACCCTGATGATCGGTATCGTAACGTCCTTCTTCACCTCTGTGTACATCTCCAGGCTGTTTATCGAGGCTACTTTCAAGAGAGCAGGCAAGCTGTCCTTCTCCTCGTCGCTGGCAGACAAGATGTTCCGCAACATTAAGTTTGACGTAATGAAGATGAGAAAGCCTGCTTATATCATCTCGCTTTCCATTATTGTGCTGGGCTTTGTGGCCATGGCTGTTAAAGGGCCAAACCTGGGCGTTGACTTTACCGGTGGCCGCTCCTACGTAGTGGAGTTCGACCAGGCTATACCTGCCTCTGATGTGCGCTCTGAGCTGTTGGACGACTTCCAGCAGGCGGGTACGGAGGTGAAGACCTTCGGCGCCTCCAACCGACTGAAGATCATTACCAGCTGGCTGGCAGACGATGAGAGCACAGAGGCGGACGACCAGGTGAAAACGGCGCTGGAGCAGGGCCTCCAGCAGTACAGCAACCTGAACCCGCAGATCCTGAGCTCCTCTAAGGTGGGCGCTACCATGGCCGACGACATCCAAAACACGGCCATGATCGCCATCCTGCTTTCGCTGGTGGGCATCTTCCTGTACGTGATGCTGCGTTTCAGCAAGTGGCAGTTCTCGCTGGGTGGCGTTGTGGCCCTCCTGCACGATGCGCTGATGATCATTGCGATCTTTGCTATCCTGAACCTGTTCGGCATTTCCTATGAGATGGACCAGGTGTTCATCGCGGCGGTACTGACCATCATCGGTTTCTCTATCAACGACACCGTGGTTATCTTTGACCGTGTGCGGGAGTACCTGAACGACAACCCACGCCAGGGCATTCGCGAAGTGGTAAACCCGGCGCTGATCAGCACGTTCAGCCGTACCATCATCACCTCACTGACGCTGTTCCTGGTGGTGGTGATCCTGTTTATCTTTGGCGGAGAGGTGCTTCGCAGCTTCTCGCTGGCCATGATCATCGGTGTGGTTGCCGGTACCTACTCTTCCCTGTTCATCGCTACTCCGATTGTAGTAGACACAACAAAGGAGAAGGCAAAGCCAGCCCCACAAGTACAAAAAGTGCGCTAAGCATTAGCTAAACTATACCGAAAAGCCCGGGGCGTCTGCTCCGGGCTTTTTTCATGCTCTTGCTGTAGTTAAAGGAGGAATGCTATCGTTGCCGGTTTCACGAGTCTAATCCTTCTTGCTGCTGCCCCAACAAGTATAAACCCACCCCAGCCCTCTCCAACCACCCTTGCCCCTCCTTGGCTAAGGAGGGGAATTCAAAAGAGATCTCTCCAGAGGGTGGAGCTGACAAATATGCCGAAGCTATCGAACTGATTCCAGTCCTTGGGTGGGTAGGGCCCCTCGACAAGAGCGCCTACTAGATTTCCGGTGCCGCAGGCATTGCGACGCAGGAGCAAAGGAAATGTAGACAGCGCGATGCCCAAAAGAGTTTACTCCGAAGCATTTCGGGGAGCCCTCGCGGGCTTGGAGCGCACCAAAGGATGAGATGCAACTGTAGGCTTGTAAGGCTGAGGATAAGCGGCAGCTAGAGCAGCTAGAGAGGATTGCCTGATTTCAGTTGCAGGAAGCGGCGCTATAAAGGCACAAGCGGACGCCTTATCTTGTCCCATATCTTTTCTGGAAATGGAGTTTTAGCGGTTAGGGCTCTACAGCAAGAATAGCATCAGCCTTTTGGCGGGCTCCACAGGGGTGTTTAAACCTGCTCAGAAGGCTGTAGATGCTAACTCTGCCGCTTTTTTACAACCTAATAGTCCCTCAAAGAGCTAAACCCTGCCCTTATTCGTCCTAAAGGGGCCGAAATTGAAAAAGATATGGGACAAGATAAGGCGGACGCTTGCGCCAGCAAGCTAAAGAAAATATCAGAGGAGTACCTGTGGCTATAAAGCAACAACAGCCAGCCCTTGAATAGGACTGGCTGTTGTTGCTTTATACTTAAGCTAAACTTTAGATGGTTACGCCGTCGGCAACTACTTCTTTTACTTCCGGTACCATGCGCTTGAGGAGGTTCTCAATACCCGCCTTCAGAGTAACGGTGGCAGATGGGCAGCCGCTGCAAGAACCCTGCAAGTGTACAGTTACCACGCCATCGTTGTAAGACTTGAAAGTAATGTTACCGCCATCCTGCTCTACTGCAGGGCGCACATAGTTCTCCAGCAGGTCAATTACCTTTTTAGAGATCTCGGCATCTTCAGCAGATGTCTCACCGGCAGGAGCGGCAGTCTCCTTTTTGGCAGCCGAGAAGCCCTCGTTAAAGATCGGTCCGCCAGCCTCTACATAGGACTTAAGGAAAGTGCGAAGCTCCGGTATGATTTTCACCCACTCCAGATCGCTGCTCTTGGTTACGGTAACAAAGTTGCTCGCAATAAAAACGCGGGTCACGTAGTCGAAGTTGAACAGTTCCTGCGCCAGCGGCGACTCCATAGCGCTCTCCAGGTTTGGATAATCCACGCTCTGCCCGTCAGGCAGCATCTGCACGTTCATCACAAACTTCATCGACTCAGGGTTGGGGTTGGCCTCTGCGTACACAGACACCATTTTTTCTTTATTTTCTGTCATGGTATATCGCTGTTTAAGGTTAAAACCTGTAGCTATTGCTTAAAGTTTCCAAAATTAGGCATTATTTACGACAAGTGCACGGCTCTGCCCCTTCACTTCAAACACACCTTTGGCAACACAGCCTACCCTCCTGCCAAACACAATTAGCCACCTAGCTCCTAAAGCCCGAGTTAACGAAAGCTGCACCAGAAGAAGCTCCAAATCCGGCCGGTAATAGAGCAGCTTCAGGTGCAGCTGCAGCTTCATGTACCAACATCGATTTTTCGCTTCAGGCACCCGAAATCTTAGCTATTTACCTCAGAAGGTGTATCTTTGTGCAACAACCTAAATCAAACACAGCACTAACCCACATCATGCTTAACAACTTTATCCTACTGGCGCAGGCGCAGCATGCCTTGCCCATTTTTCTGATCATACCTTTCCTGCTTTTGATAGGTATGATCGCTGCAGGCCCTATCTTCTTCGGTCATTTTTGGGAGCACAACTATAAAACCGTTGCGGTTGTGCTTGGCCTTACCGTGCTTCTGTATTACCTGTTCGCGCTCGGCGATTACCACATGCCCATTCATACGCTGGCAGAATATATAACCTTTGCAGCCCTGCTAAGCTCGCTGTACATAGCTGCGGGGGGGATTTACCTGAACGTGAACGCAAACGCCACCCCTGCCATGAACGTGGTTTTAGTGGCTGTGGGCGCTGTGCTGGCAAGTATTATCGGTACCACCGGTGCCTCGCTGCTGCTTATCCGCCCGTTCATCAGGCTTAACATCCACCGCATCAAGCCCTATCAGATCATTTTCTTTATTTTTATAGTGAGTAATGCCGGTGGCCTGTTAACTCCGCTCGGCGACCCGCCGCTGTTTATCGGCTTCATCAAAGGTGTGCCGTTCTTCTGGACGCTGCAGCACCTGTTCACACCTTGGGTACTGTCTATTTCGCTGCTTTGCCTGATGTTTTACCTGGTTGACCGCCGCAACAAAGAGACAGATTTTGTTCCGGACCCGGCGGTAGTGGCCAAAAACGAAGAGAAAACAGAGTTCCACTTCATCGGAAAGCGCAACCTGTTCTGGCTTGCCATCATCATCGGAGCCGTTTTCCTGGACCCGAACGTAGTTGACGGCCTGCCGCACATCTACTACGACGGCACCAAGATCTCCTTCCTGCGCGAGGTGATACAACTGACCGCTGCCTTCATGTGCTACCGCTTCTCCAGTAAAACCGCGCTGGCAGGTAACCATTTCAATTTTCACCCTATCCTGGAGGTGGTGTTCCTGTTCTTCGGTATTTTCTTTACCATGATGCCGGCACTGCAGCTTTCAGCCGCTATCGCTTCTTCTCCTTCGTTCTCAGACCTGATCACGCCAAACTCTCTGTACTGGGCAACAGGCTCGCTCTCCGGCTTCCTGGATAACGCACCGACCTATGCCAACTTCCTGTCGCTGGCCATGGCTAAGTTCGATCTGGCCCAGAACAGCGTGCAAGACGTGAGGCATTTTGCCGCGGGTACCTCGGCCGCAGGCCTGGATACTTTGATAGAGCTCGAGGCTATCTCGCTCGCAGCCGTGCTTTTCGGAGCCTTTACCTACATTGGCAATGGCCCTAACTTTATGGTGAAGGCCATCGCGGAGAGCGCCGGCATTAAAATGCCGACATTCTTTGCCTATGTGCTGCGCTACTCTATCCCGTTCCTGTTGCCAATCCTGGTGATTATCTGGTACCTGGTGGTGCACCTCAGACTTTTCTAAGAGAAGTATAAAAAGTATAAAACCAGCCGCCCCTGCAAGGCAAGGGCGGCTGGTTTGCTTTATAGCCCTTAGGCATTTTGCTGCCGATCGCTCAGCTTTTCCTTTTTTCGCTACTGGTTAGCACTCTTCCGGCAATAGTTAGAGGCAAGTTGCGTTATAATAGGTATATTCAAATGCTTCTATACTTACCTTATCCGCTATGAAAAATACCCTTCTGTACCCGGTAGCCTGTTGCTGTGCTTTACTCATCCTGCTCATACTTATACCAGAACGGGCCAGTGCGCAGCGGCAGGTGGTGCAACTCTCGGGCTTGGTGGTGGCAGGCGACAGCGCAGCGGGCATGGTGGGCGTGGCAATTTTTGTCCCAAACTCAAACAGAGGCACCCAAACCAACCGGAGCGGGTTCTTCTCGCTGCCTGTGCTGCCCGGCGACAGTGTGGTGGTGGCAGCATTGGGTTACCAGAAACAGTACCTCCTCATTCCGGAGACCTTTACAGGCGACAGCTACTCTACGCTGCTGCACCTACTTGAGAGCCCCTCCGAGCTGCCCACCGTTGACGTAATGCCATGGGCCACCGAGCGGGAGCTGCGCGAGGCCATTTCTAAAGTGAAAATCGTAGAGGAGCAGGAACCGCAGGTGAACCTGGGGCCGCTGGAGCAGAAAGACCTGACCAAGATGCGGGCCATGGATGCGGAGACAAATGCCAGGTATGGGCTGGCGCAGACCGGCCGGCAACAGCAGCGGCGCTACATGGTGCCCAGCGACATCAAACTGACCGGCATCTCCATCGGAACAAATAAAAAAGCCTCCCGCGACCGTAAAAAGGCACGAAAGGCTTCTAAAAGCTCAGATTAACCAGCCGCTATACTTTGTTCACTTTTTGGCGCAGCAGGAAGTCGGCGATAACCAGGGCGGCCATGGCATCCACAATCGGTACGGCACGGGGCAGCACGCAGGGGTCGTGGCGGCCTTTGCCTTTTAGCGTGATTTCCTCGCCGGCATCGTTTATGGTGGTCTGTGGCTGCAGGATGGTAGCAACCGGTTTGAAGGCTACATTAAAGTATATATCCTGCCCGTTGCTGATGCCGCCTTGTATGCCGCCAGAGTTGTTGGTGCGGGTGCGGATGTGGCCCTCTTCATCGGTATAAAACTGATCGTTATGCTCCGAGCCGCGCAGCTTTACGCCTTCAAAGCCACTGCCATACTCAAAGCCTTTCACCGCATTTATACTTAGCATGGCTTTGCCCAGCTCGGCGTGCAGCTTATCAAATACAGGCTCTCCGAGGCCAGCAGGCACTCCTTTTATCACACAGCTCACCACTCCCCCGATCGTATCCAGGCTGTCGCGGGCTTCCTCTACCACCCCGATCATGCGGGCGGCTATTTTCCCGTCGGGGCAGCGCACTTTGTTTGAGTCTATCTGGCTCAGGTCCAGCTTATTGTATGGCTTGCGCAGCTTCACGCTGCCCACCTGCGACACGTAGCTCTGCACCGAGATGCCGTGGTGCTGCAGCAGCTTGGCCGCCAGTGCGCCGGCGGCCACACGGGCCACCGTTTCGCGGGCGGAGCTGCGGCCGCCGCCGCGGTAATCGCGGTTGCCATACTTGGCGGTATAAGTATAATCGGCGTGCGAGGGGCGGAACGCGTGCTGAATGTGGCTGTAGTCGTGGCTGTGCTGGTCTTTGTTGTTCACCACCATGGCGATGGGCGTGCCGGTGGTTTTGCCCTCAAAGATGCCTGAAAGTACCGTTACCTTGTCCTCCTCCTTGCGCGGGGTGGTGATGTCGGACTGGCCGGGGCGGCGGCGGTCCAGGGCGTGCTGTATCTCCTCCATGCTGATCTCCAGGCCGGCAGGGCAGCCATCCACAATCACTCCCACAGCCGCGCCATGCGACTCTCCGAAAGTGGTAATCCGAAAAAGCGTTCCGTACGAATTGCTCATAGTTATTTCTTTATGAAGACAAAGGCTGCCACTGCCAACAGCACCAGCAGCACAATGTTGGTGTAGCGCTTCACCTGGTCGAAGAGGTGCAGGCTTACCAGCGTATTGTCTTCGTTTTTGATAATGTTGTAGAAAGATCCTAAATCCCGGGATAAAACCAAAGCGTCGCTGTCGCGGGCGCCGGTTACCTGCACCTGCAGCGAGGGCCGCAGCGTGTCGTAGGCAGCGGTTACGGGGTTAAAAAACACCCACTGCACCACCTCGCCCATACTGTAGTGGCCCGGCTCGCGGGGCAGCACATCAAAGGTAAAACTTTTGGAGCCGCTTACGGTGCCTGCCCGCTTCGTCACGTCCTGCTGCACATCGGGCGGGTATAGCTCCAGACCTGCCGGCGCCGTTGGTTTTGGCTGCATAATGGCCGCCAGGTTTCCCTCTCCCTCTACCTCAAACACATACCTGAAGCTCTTGTTCACCGGCACCGTTTCCTCGGATAAATACTCCTGCAGGCGGTAGTCGCCCACAGGCACCACATCGCGCAGCGGGTGCGGGGGCAGCTCTTTTACGGCTACCTCGCGGGGCCTGGAGTAAAACGTTTTGTAGCCCTCCTGCCTGTCCTCGGCCAGGAGGGTGGGGTTTTTAGCCACTTTATACTTGATCATGCGGAGATGCAACTGCGGGAAGGTGAGCGGCTTTGCCATGATGGGGTACAGCACGGCCTCATACAGCTTAAAGCGCAGGTAGGGCTCCCCTTGTACCGTTACATTCTCCGGGGTGATCTCAGTGTACTCAAACATCTCCTCCCAGGCATGTGCCTGTTTCAGATCCTGCATAATGCCGTTTATCTGATCGGCAAAGTCGTAAAAGTCGAGGAGGCGCTGGTTTTTCTCGGGCAGGTAAAAGTATAGCGCGGCGTTCAGGCCCTCGCCTACAAACACTTCTTCCTTGTCCAGGTAAAGCGTCAGGAAAGCATCGTCCTCGGTGTCCACAAACTCTACCTCCTGCGCTTCCGGCTGCACCTGCTCCTCCTCAGGCACCATCAGGCCCGGCGGCAGGTTCGGGTTCTGCGCCACATCGTCCTGCATCTCCGTCACCTCAATCTTCATCCCCTCCGACTGCAGCGTTTGCCCGTTTATCTTCATCGTGAAGGGCTTTAGTGTGTAGGCGCCCTCCTGCAGGGCCGCATAGTTTTGGGTGATGGTGAGGATGGTAGTGGTGGTACCGCCTGTAATAATGGTTTTGGTGGAGGAGTACTTGTTGCTTTTCTTAAAGCCCTCAATGTCCGGGAACGGCGTGTAGTCTTTTAACTGTTGGTTTTGCAGCCTCACTGATACGGTAAAGTACTGGTTTAAAGGCAGCGGGCTTTGCCCCAGTTCCACAGCGATCTTCTGCGCCAGGCCGGGTTTGGCCAGGAGCAGTATAAGCAGCAGTATAAAGGTTAGAGCACGCATGGTTAGGCCACACAATAAGGTAGTGGGTCGGGTCCGTTATAAGTACAAAAGCAAATGTAATATTTTTTTGGCACTGCAAAGCTGCTTTTGCCGCAGCGGTTGCAAGGTGTTATACCTGCGGATGCAGCTATAGCCTGTGCCCTTTACCTGTTTAAACGTTATACTTTCTAAACAAATTACTGCCTTTACCAAATGATAAGTATAAATATAACGCGATAAGGCCACCAAATCTCAAACCTTTCGTAATTATGACCAGACTACCAATTAGGCTTACTATTTTACAAAATGCTGGAATACGTTAAAACAATCTTAATGAAGGTGAGCTTCGATAAGATGTTGTTTGAAAAGGAGCTGCGCAAGGCTTTTAGAGTACTCGTGAAGGAGGAAATTGAGCAACTAAAGCAATGGTGCTACGACCAGTTCTCAGGCATGTACCTGATCATCCTTAACCGTGTTTTCCTGAAGCACCAGGTATAAAAACTATTCTTCTTCCGGGTTACCCTGCACAAAGCGGATGTTGCGCATCAGGCCGTTGTAGCCGGTGCGCTTCACAGCTGACTTTTTGAACAGCTGCGAGAACACTTCGTGCGTCAGTTCCTGCCAATCGCTGGTCTTCAGCTCTTTCAGGTGCGGGTGCGGCGCAAAGGCTGGCTCGTTGTGCGGCTTGCTGAAGCGGTTCCACGGGCACACATCCTGGCAGATGTCGCAGCCGAAGACCCAGTTCCCGAACTTCCCGTTCATTTCCTGCGGCAGCTGGTCCTTCAGCTCTATGGTAAAGTAAGAAATGCACTTGCTGCCGTCCACCACGTAAGGTTCCACGATGGCATTGGTCGGGCAGGCGTCCAGGCACTTGGTGCAGGAGCCGCAGTAGTCTTTTATCGGCCCATCATACGCCAACTCCAGATCTATGATCAGCTCGGCGATGAAGTAAAAGCTGCCTACCTGCGGCGTGATGAGATTCGAGTTTTTGCCAACCCAGCCCAGGCCACTCTTTTTGGCCCATGCCTTATCGAGCACCGGCGCAGAGTCCACGAAGCAGCGGCCGCCCACCTCCCCTATCTCCTCGTTTATGTAGTTGAGCAGCGTCTTCAGCTTGTCCTTTATGACGAAGTGGTAGTCGGTGCCGTAAGCGTATTTTGAGATTTTGAGCGTATCCTCCTCCTGCTGTTCCTCTTTTTCAGGATAGTAATTAAGCAGCAGTGACACCACGGACTTGGCCCCATCCACGAGCAGGCGCGGGTCCAGGCGCTTGTCGAAGTGGTTCTCCATGTAGCGCATCTGCCCGTGCATGTGCTGGTTGAGCCAACGCTCCAGCCGCGGCGCCTCCTCCTCCAGGAAATCTGCCTTGGAGATGCCGCAGTACATAAAGCCCAGCTCCTGCGCCTTCTGCTTGATCAGGTATGTATACTTCTCTTTGCTCAATTTATACTTGTAGCCGCTTTATACTTGCCGGCCATACTTTGCACAACAAAAGTAAGGCAAAATAAATCCAACCAGTGATTAATGGGGATTTTAATGATTTGTATGATGATGCAGATGCTGCCTGAAACTTGCCTATCAACCTTTATAGCGCAAGCGTCCGCTTGTTCTGCTATTGGTATTACCCGCTAGATGTATAGCACTAGCGGACGCTTGCGCTAAAGTTAGTTAACAAAAAAGCAGACCTTTCGATCTGCTTTTATACTTCATCACAAACAGCAATTTATACTTCCGGTTGGTTAAAAAGCCCTCCGGAAGCGATTTCCTGCGGCGGAATCTTGCCCAGGTGGCGGTAAGCCATCTCGGTGGCCTCACGGCCGCGGGCGGTGCGTTTGATGTAACCCTCCTGGATCAGGAACGGCTCGTATACTTCCTCAATCGTTTCCGACTCCTCCCCACAAGCCGTAGCAATGGTGGTGATGCCCACCGGACCGCCTTTAAACTTGTCAATGATGGTGAGCAGGATGCGGTTGTCCATGTCGTCGAGGCCGTTGTGGTCCACGTCCAGCGCGTTGAGGGCGAATTTGGCAATGTCTACCGTTATCGTGCCGTCGCCTTTTACCTGGGCGAAGTCGCGGGTGCGGCGCAGCAGGTTGTTAGCAATACGCGGCGTACCGCGGCTACGGCGGGCAATCTCGAAGGCAGCATCCTCGTGGATAGGCGCACCCAGCAAAAATGAAGAGCGCTTCACGATAGAGCGCAGCAACTCAGCATCATAGTACTCCAGGCGCGAGTTAATGCTGAAGCGGGCACGCAGCGGCGCCGTGAGCAAACCGGAGCGCGTGGTGGCCCCAATCAGCGTAAACGGGTTCAGGCTGATCTGCACCGAGCGCGCATTCGGGCCGGAGTCGAGCATGATGTCGATCTTATAATCCTCCATGGCCGAGTACAGGTACTCCTCCACGATCGGGTTGAGGCGGTGGATCTCGTCAATGAACAGCACGTCGTTCGCCTCCAGGTTGGTGAGCAAACCGGCCAGGTCGCTTGGCTTGTCCAGCACCGGGCCAGAGGTCATCTTGATGCCTGCATCCAGCTCAGAGGCGATGATGTGCGAGAGCGTGGTCTTGCCCAGGCCGGGAGGGCCGTGCAGCAGCACATGGTCCAGAGCCTCGCCGCGGCGCTTGGCCGCCTGCACAAATATCTTCAGGTTCTCCACCACCTTGTCCTGACCGGTAAAGTCGCGGAAGCTGAGCGGGCGGAGGGCCTTGTCTATGTCCTTTTCGGCCGGCGTCATGTAATCGTTATCGCCGGTGAGATAATCTTCTCTCATAAGTATAATCTTCTACAAAAATTGAGCTTTCGCTGCTCCTAAAGGTAACAGTTTCAGCTATGCTTTCGCTCCATTTCAGTTGACGAATTTACGCATTTTTGCTAATGATTTTATAGATATTCACCATAAATCTAATAATATTAGCAAAACCAAAATAAAGTTTATTAAAATTGAGGTGGCCGTATTACCTTACACCATGCAACCACATCAGCACAAAAACACGAGCCACGCCTTCTTCAGCCCCGGCGACGATTGCCTCAACGCCATCGTGGAAAGTATAGACGAGGCAGAGCGAAGTATGAAAATCTGCGTGTTCACGATCAGCGACAATCGCATTACAGAGGCCATCATCCGGGCTCACAAACGCGGACTAAGTATAAAAATCATCACGGATAATGATAAACTCCACGACACCGGCTCGGACATCAGGGAGTTGGCTGCCCGCGGCCTGGAGGTGCGGATCGACAAAACGCGTAGCCACATGCACCACAAGTTCACCATTTTTGATGAGGAGCGCGTGCTGACCGGCAGCTACAACTGGACCCGCAGCGCCGCGCTATACAACCACGAGAACATACTTATTACCGATAACCACAGCATTGTGCAGGACTACAGCCGCGAGTTCGACAGGTTGTGGGAACGTATGATGAAGTATAACCCGGGTGGCAGAAGCCGTGAGGCGTTTCGGGAGGAGGAGGTGTAGGATTCACAGGATTCATTACCTGGCTGAAGCGTCCGCTTGTGCCAAAGACAAACTAAAAGCTTCCAAGAAAAATTGCCTGTAATAACTGTTTTGCCTGCGCAAGGCACTAGCGGACGCTTGCGCCAGATGTAGCAGCCCCTTTTGCTGGTGCGGGTTTGTAACCCGTACCTTTCTATGGTGTCGGATTTGCAATCCGGCTGGGCCGGAGGCCCAAACTATAGCTGGTCAGATAAAGTATAGTCTCAATAATGTAATTCGAACTATTGAAACATGGGTAAGGGCAAACCAGCAAAAGTAGAACCCACCCCTAACCCCTCCGAGGAGGGGAATTTAAAAAGGCAGCCACTCCCGCAGCTGCCTTTGCTATACTTTATAGCCCTCTTCTAAAAAGAGGTTGGGAGGGCCTTACTTAAACGCCTGTATCCCCGTAATATCCGCCCCCGTGATCAGAAGGTGAATATCGTGGGTTCCTTCGTAGGTGATCACAGATTCCAGGTTCATCATGTGGCGCATGATCGGGTACTCGCCGGTAATGCCCATGCCGCCGTGGATCTGGCGTGCCTCGCGGGCAATGTGCAGGGCCATGTCCACGTTGTTGCGCTTGGCCATGGAGATCTGCTGCGTCGTGGCTTTGCCTTCGTTCATCAGCGTGCCCAGGCGCCAGGCCAGCAGCTGTGCTTTGGTGATCTCGGTCAGCATCTCGGCCAGCTTTTTCTGCGTCAGTTGGAACCCGCCGATCGGCTTGTCGAACTGGACGCGCTCCAGGCTATACTTCAGCGCCGACTCGTAGCAATCGATCGCGGCACCGATAGCACCCCAGGAGATGCCATAGCGGGCAGAGTCGAGGCAGCCAAGCGGACCGCGCAGGCCGTCCACGTTTGGCAATAGGTTCTCTTTCGGCACCTTCACGTTATCAAACACCAGCTCACCGGTGCAGCTGGCGCGCAGGCTCCACTTGTTGTGTATCTCCGGCGTCGAGAAGCCTTCCATGCCGCGCTCCACGATCAGGCCTTTGATGCGGCCTTCCTCGTTCTTGGCCCACACTACGGCCACCTGGCACTCCGGCGAGTTCGAGATCCACATCTTAGATCCGTTGAGCAGGTAATGGTCGCCCATGTCCTTGATGTTGGTTACCATGCCACCCGGGTTAGAGCCGAAGTCCGGCTCCGTCAGGCCGAAGCAGCCTAGCCACTCGCCGCTGGCCAGCTTGGGCAGGTACTTTTTGCGCTGCTCCTCCGAGCCATACTTGTAGATCGGGTACATCACCAGCGAGCCCTGCACTGAGGCCGTGGAACGCATGCCTGAGTCGCCGCGCTCAATCTCCTGCATAATGATGCCGTAGCTAATGTAGTCGAGGCCACCGCCGCCGTACTCGGTCGGGATGGTCGGGCCGAAAGCGCCCACATCGCCGAACTTCTTCACGATTTCGGATGGAAAGTGCGCGTCCTGCGCCCACTGCTCAATTTTAGGAGAGATCTCGCGCTTCACGAAGTCGCGCATGGTCTGGCGGATCAGCAGGTGCTCCTCCGTCAGCAGGTCGTCGATGTTATAGTAGTCAGGGGCTCCTGATGGTTCGTAAGCCATAGTTTTGTTTTAAGGTTGATGAGAGTAAGGGTAATATGCAAAGTTAAAATTTTAAACGAATTGTCTTCATCAGGATTTACAGGATTTTAGGATGGACTGAACTTCAAATTCTTGCCATAATATACTTTGAGAATAGCATAAACTTGTAGTACAGTTTAGAACAAGTTTCCCTCATAGAGATTAACTCAGTCTCACCCCTCCCAAAATGGGAATTTTAAATATAGCTGTAGTAATCCTCATGTAATCTCGCTTATCCTCATGCTAACGAAAAGAAAAAAAGCCCCGCCGCAACGGCAGGGCTTCTTCCGCAAAAGTATACTTTCTAATCTTAAAACTTCAGCCCCACCGACAGCAGGAAGTTGCGGGTAGCCTGCGGATAGTAAAAGTTCTCGGTTACCTGCGTGCCGTAGAGATAGCTGTACGTATAGCCGTTGGCCGCATACTTCTCACCGAACACGTTGTTTACCAGCAGCCCCAGCTCCAGCTCCTTCAGCACATCCTTAAAGCCGATGCTGTAGCGCAGGCGCAGGTCGCCCACCTGGTAGGCAGGTATAACGCGGTCCTCGTTCTGCGTATTGTCCAGGTATTGCTTGCTCACGGTTTTGTACACGAAGGCGGCGCGCAGGCCTTTCAGCACCTCCACCTCCAGCTGGCTGCTCGTCACCAGGTCCGGCGAGAAGGTGATGGCGGTTTTGCCGTAGTCGTTGCGTACCTGCCCGCCGTTCTCGTAGTCATCCAGGTACTCGCTGAAGCCCCGGATGACGTTTTGGCTGTAGGCGATGTTGCTGCTTAGCGTGGCGCGCGTGCCCAGGCCGAGCGCACCTGCTAGCTCCACGCCCTGGCGGTAGCTTTTATCGATGTTGGTGCGGGTATAGGCGCCCACATCGTTTATCTGGCCGGTCAGCACCAGTTGGTTTTTGTAGTCCATGTAGTAGACGTTGGCCTCCACGTTTGCCTGTAGGCTTTGGCCGAACAGCTCGCCTGCACTAAACAAGCCACGGTAGCCGGCCTCTACGTTGCGCAGCGTCTCGTGCTTGGGGCGGCTGCTTGGGGTAGATTCGGTAAAATCGTCGCGCACCGGCTCACGGTTGCCAATGGCGTAGGAGGCGTACAGTTGCTGCTCCGGCTGCAGCTCGTATGTGATACCTGCCTTGGGGTTCACAAAGGTGTAGTCAGCGCTTTGGGTGATGTTCTCTCCGTCATTGTCGAAGCCCAGGAAATCATACTTTACCTGGCGCAGCTGCAGGTCCCCGAACACGCTCAGCTTGTCTGTCAGGCTGTAGCTGGCCTTGGCAAACACGTTAAAATCAGTCTTCTCAGCGTCGTTGTCGTAGTAGCGATCGCCGATGTTGGAGGTGGAGGCGTAGCGGGCCCAAATCACCTCGCCATAGTGCTTGCCCTCATACTTGTTCCAGGCTCCGCCCAGCGTAGCGTTCAGGCGCTTTTTCGGGTTATACTGCAAGGCATAGGTGGCGCCGTAAAAATCGTTGTCGAGCCAGCGGCGGCGGATAAGGTCAGTTGTCTCTATGGTCTCACCGCCTATTTCCACGTTCGGCAAACCGTAGTCGGCCAAGTCATCCTCCGCCCTGAACTGCTCGTAGTAGCCACGGCCATAGGTATAGTGCAGTGCCCCCGAAAAGCTCAGGCCCGGCAAAAAGTCGTGCGAGAGGTGCAGCTGGTAGTGGTCCTGCTGGTAGTTGTCGGTCTCGTTGTCGTAGGTGTAGTAGTTGTAGGTGCGGCCAGAAGAAAGCAGATTCTCCTTGTCGCTCCCCTCAATCCCGTTGCGGTCGATGTAGTCCTGCAGGTCCTGCGCGTTACCGTACACCAGCGCCTCCGGCGTACCGTACCAGGCCTGGTAAGTCTTCTCTTTTCCGGAGAAGGTCACGAATTTTAGCGAGGTTTTGTCGGCGTAGTAGCCGCCCGAGAAGTAGAACGACTTCAGGTCCGAGGAGGCACGGTCGATGTAGCCATCCGACTTGATGCGCGACAGGCGGCCATCGAAAGCGAATTTGCCGTTGATCAGGCCGGTGCCGAAGCGCACGTTGTTTTTCCAGGTGTTGAAAGAGCCGTAGCTGTTGTCGGTTTCGGCGTAGGCCTCGCGGCGCACCTGCTGGGTCTGGATGTTGATGCTTGCGCCAAAGGCGCCTGCGCCGTTGGTAGAGGTGCCCACCCCGCGCTGCACCTGCATGTCCTGCACCGAGGAGGCAAAGTCCGGCATGTTCACGAAAAACACCCCGTGGCTCTCCGAGTCGTTTACCGGAATGCCGTTTACCGTGACGTTGATGCGCGTGATGTCGGAGCCACGGATGCGGATGCCCGTGTAGCCCACACCGGCGCCGGCGTCAGAGCTCACCACCACCGACGGCACCTGCTCCAGCAAGTATGGCAAGTCCTGCCCGAAGTTGCGCTCCGCTATCTGCTCGCGGGTAACGTTGGTGAACGTAGTGCCCGTTTTCTCGTCGGCGCGGGTAGCCTGCACCACCACCTCGCCGGTCTGCAGCGCCTGGGGGCGCAGCGCAAGCTGTACCTGCTCGTCCTGCTGCAGGTTTATACTTACCTGCTGCGGCGCAAACCCGATGTAGCTCACTTTTAAAGTATAAGTGCCGGTGGCAAGGTCCGGAAAAGAGAAGGTGCCACCGTTGCCGGTGGCGGTGCCTGTGTTAGCGCCTTCCAGCACCACGGTGGCGCCGGCTAAGCCCTCGCTGGTGGCCGCATTCAGCACGCGCCCGCTCAGGGTGTGCTGCGCCAACAGCTGCATTGGCAGTATGATGGCTGCCAGTGCCGTTAACAAGTTTTTCATTAGACTGTAAAAAGAAAGAAGGTGAAACATACAGACAAGCCAGGGGCCGGCTGCCTGCTACAATTGTTTCCCGTACCGCTCCCTTCGCCGGCATTACCCGGATCAGGTTCAATGGGTATGATCTCAGCCCGAAATGTTTGGGCACCCCTAGTGCAGGCAAAGGTAGGGGCTTTATGTGTTAATCAAAAGAACAGGATTAATTATATTAGGCAGCGTGTGAGGCCGGTGCAGAAACAGCCACTAAATTTTAGCTCTGACAGATAACCACTTAGCCATAAAGTACGTTGAAATGCTTAAGAAGGCACTATAGTTTTTACCCTATCGGGCGTAGGCTAGTTGCCGTGCAGAGAGATCAGCAGAAGTTGAAAAATAAAAGAGAACCGAGATGATGATCAGCATATTATACACCGCAGCATTGTTAACCATACTGGCATACTATGCCTTTGCCCCACGCACCAAGTTTAACCGCCCGCCATCTACCGACAACGACGATGACGGAGGAGAGCCACTTGGGGACGACCTGCCGGACCTGGACTTGCCGCCGGGCATTTCGCTTCCGGTAAACGACTTTGAACCGAAGTATGACTTCCGAAGCATAAAGGTGCCGAAGTTCCCGGAACCTTCGCTCCACTGAGCCAACTGCAATCAAAAAGCCCCGGTGTGTTAGAAACACACCGGGGCTTTTTGATTGCAGAGTTAGAGAGTTTAGGAGGTAAGATCAATAAGTGACAATAATACCCACTAACCGCCAACGAAAAACTATACTTACAGCACTGCGATAGTATAGGTGCGGGCAAAGCTCTGCTCCGGGGCCAGTTGGTTAATGCCTTCTTTCTCAGTGATGTCGCCGCTCTCGCCTACCCTGCCGGCTATGCCGCACCACGGCTCGATGCACACATAGCGCGCTTGCTCCGGCTTGCCCCAGATACCCAGGAACGGAAAGCCCTCAAACTCCATCTCTACGCGGCGCGAACTCTTATGGCTGCCCAGCACCACCCTCTCCGACTGTACCTCCTTAAACACCAGGGCATCCTTGTAAAAATAGCTGCTTTTTAGCGGCAGCACACGTTCCTGCTCCATCACGGCCTCGGTGTTGCCGTTTTGCAGCCCGCCTTCGCTCAGCAGGTAGCGGTGCAGTGTTTCCTCTTTCTCAAATTCTATAAAGTAATCCTCATACTTCTCGTTGGGGTAGAGAGGCACGTTAAAGCCTGGATGGGCGCCAATAGAAAAGTATAAACCCTTGTCGTCGGTGTTGGTGACGTGATAGGTAACGGAGAGCTTGTTCCACTCCAGCGCATAGGCTATCAGCAGCCTGAACTTGAACGGGTACTGCAGTAGCGTCTCCTCATCCTCGGTCAGCTGAAAAACCAGCTTGTCGTGGTGCTCCTCCACCAGCTCAAACTCCTTGCGGCGCGCAAAGCCGTGGCGCTTCATCTCATACTGCTGGCCCTCAAACGTATACTGCTGGCCCGGCAGCTCCCCCACTATCGGGAAGAGGTTGGGTGCATGGCCTGTCCATACGTTGGGGTCGGCCTGCCAGATAAACTCCAGGTTCTCGTCTTTTTTGATGAAGTGGTGCAGCTCGGCGCCCAGGGTATCTACACCCACTTTGTAGTTGTCGTTTTCGAGGAAGTATAGCATGTTCTGTTGTTTAAGGTTGATGGTTATGCAGGAGCGCCTCTACGTGCCGCGTGGCCAGTTGCAGCCGCTCCTGGTGCTGCCCGCCTACCTCTGCAAAGGGCACCTGCAGCGCTTCCAGCTCCCGCTTGTACCAGTCGTAAAAGTACTGGCGCAGGTGCGGGTGCTCGCGCTGCGGATCAGGCTCCCAGGGCAAATCAACGCCCATCAGCAGGCAAAGGTTGTAGTCTTGCGTCTGTAATTCTTCCAGTATCCAGGCGGGGCAGTGGCCAAAGGCGTGCTCGCTCCAGATCTTGAGCACCAGCATGTCGGTATCAGAAAAAAGTATGCCCCTGGCCTGCTGCTGCAGCTCCTGCTCCAGGGCCAGCTGGCCGCGGGCGATGGCCTCAATATCCGCTAAAGTATACGGCCGGCCCAGGTTGCCCACGTAGGTGCGGGCATACTCCGGCACCCAAACGGTGTTGTACTGCGCCGCCAGCTGCTCGGCCAGCGTAGACTTGCCCGTAGACTCCGGCCCGGTTATAGCGATTTTGATCATAGCACAAAGGTCGGGAAAAATAACGAGCGGCCGGCTACATAAAACAAGAAGAGGCAGCCGCCATGGCTGCCTCTTCTTGTTTTACTGCCTCGCTTACGGGCGTAGTCAGTTATCAGAGAAACTGTAGTCATAGAAATTGTACACCTCCACGACCTTAGGCTTGGTTTCTCCGCATTGTCTTAAGAAAACAAACTTGGGGCGCTCATCCGGCGACTCGTAGCCCCACTTCATTCTGTTTTCGAACTTCAGTTCATCAGGTAATTCCAGTTTACGTTGTTTCATGGTGCTGCAGTGTTAGAGTTTTCAAAAAACTACGCCCAATCGGGATCGCAGCAAAGGCTGGTTCTTCTTTTACGCGGTATCCCTATGAATATAATTAAACAACTACAGGATAAAGTAGCACTATGCTATAAGTATCTGCAGAATCCTGGCAGGTTTATACTTCCGCTGCACATACAGTGCCAGAAATGTAGAGCTCACCCGCTAAGCAGGTTAGGCGGCCCTGGCTACTTGTTCACGGCGGCGGCTGGCTTTCTGCTTCCACTCCGCCAGCCCGGCAAAGGCCAGCAGCAACAGCACCACATAAAACACCGAGGTAAACACCAGCCCCTTCACGAAGTATAAAGGCACCGAGGCGAAGTTCGTGGCTACCCACCAGTACCAGCTCTCCACTTTCTTGCGCGCCATCAGCCACATGCCGGTGTAGGCGGTGGCGCTGGCAAAGGCATCGGCCCACGGAATAACGCCCCCGTAAAAAGCCCCTTTCAGGTAGGAGAGGCTAAAGAAGATAATCAGGTATAAGGCGACAAAAAAAGCCAGCTGCTGCAGCCACTGTTTCCGGTCTGAGAACGAGATGTGCAGCACATGCTCTTCCTGCTTGTTCTTTCTGGCCCACAGCACCCAACCGTAAACACTGAGCACGGTATAGTATACATTCACGCTCGCCTCGCCTATTAAATGGTACTTAAAGCTGAGGTACACATAAATGGTGGTGCTGATGAGGCCGATTGGGTATACCAGAATGTCTTCTTTTTTAGAGTACCACACGCTGATGATACCTGCCACCACGGCTATATACTCCAGCAGCGAGGTCTGCCGCATGCCTGCCACAAACTGCTGCCACACCTCGGCGGCACTGCCCGCCGTTGCGGATAGCAGCAGACTGTAGCAGTCGAGGTTTATACTTTGCCAGATTTCCATCGCCGCAATTTACACCTTCCGGTTACCTCCGGAAACAAAAGCTTTGTTATTTTTGGCCCCGGCGCAACCAAACGCTGTTCGTGCCGCTAAAACTATACCTATTTACCCTTTGCGCTATGGATGAGATTACTGTACAGGAGCTGAAAACACGGCTGGCACACAGCAGCCACATACAGCTGGTAGACGTGCGCGAGCCCGAAGAGTTTGAGATCTGCAACCTCGGCGGCGAACTCATACCGCTCGGCGACCTCCCCCGGCAGGCCTCCCGCATCCGGCGCGATGTGCCGGTAGTGGTTATCTGCCACCACGGCTTCCGCAGCGCCCAGGCCATCAACTACCTTACCCAGCGCCTCGGCTTCGACAACCTGCTAAACCTGAAAGGTGGCATCCACGCCTGGGCCACCCAGGTAGACCCCACCATGGCCACGTATTAACAGTTAGCGGAGTTAGAAGGTTAAATTTTATACTTGCGGCTGTACTTTTATACTTTGTAGCTAGCTGCCTTGACCTCCTGCCACTCTTCTTTTAAGTAGATCTTCCTTTTACCTAAGGTCGTTTCATTCTCTCTTTTTGTCATCCTGAAAGGATCTTGTGGGCCTGCAGCAAAAGCTTAATCTATTTTCCACCAAGATTTTTAACATAATGACAGGGAATTGATAGCTCCAGTTCTGGAGTGAAATGAAGCGCCCCTACCCTCTTATCAGGCCAGAAATAGATTTATACTTCCTGAAAACCATACTTTGCAGGCAGGTGCTTTAAAAAAATCCACGGGTACTTGCATAAATATCTCCTTAAGTTTCTGTAACTTTACGCGGCAAATAATAACCCCTAATTTATTTGCCATGCTCTCCGATCAGAAGATTTTATTCGAGGCGCTCACATACGATGACGTGCTTCTTCTCCCGGCATACTCCGAGGTTCTCCCACACCAGACAAATACTTCCTCTCAGCTAACGCGCAACATCCGCATCAACATTCCGTTGGTTTCGGCGGCCATGGATACCGTTACAGAGGCAGAGCTGGCCATTGCCATGGCACAGGAAGGCGGCATTGGCATCATCCACAAAAACATGTCGATCAAGAAGCAGGCCGAGCAGGTGCGCCGGGTAAAACGCTCCGAGAGCGGCATGATCCTGGACCCGATTACCCTGAACGAAAACGCCACCCTAGGCGACGCCGTGCAGATCATGACTGAAAACAAGATCGGCGGCATTCCAATCGTGGACAATAGCGGCACGCTCACCGGCATCATCACCAACCGCGACCTGCGCTTTCAGCGCGACCTCACGCAGCCGGTGTCGGCCATCATGACCAGCCAAAACCTGATCACGGCCCCCAAGGGCATCGACCTGACCAAAGCCGAGGACATACTGCAGGAGTATAAGATAGAGAAACTGCCTGTGGTGGATGAAAACGGCAAGTTGGCAGGCCTTATCACTTACAAGGACATCCTGAAAAAGAAAGACCGCCCTTATGCCTGCAAAGATGAGTATGGCCGCCTGCGCGTAGGCGCTGCCGTGGGCGTAACCCCTGACGTGCTGGACCGCGTGAAGGCGCTGGTAGAGGCAGGCGTAGACGTGATTAGCGTGGACACCGCCCACGGCCACTCCAGAGGGGTGCTGGAGGCCGTGCGCAAGATAAAGGACCACTACCCGCAGGTAGACCTGATTGCCGGCAACATTGCCACCGCCGAAGGCGCCAAAGCCTTGGCCGATGCCGGTGCCGACGCCGTGAAGGTTGGCGTGGGCCCGGGCAGCATCTGCACCACCCGCGTTATTGCCGGAATCGGGGTGCCGCAGCTTTCGGCCGTGATGGAGGCAGCCAGAGGTCTGGAGGGCACTGGCGTTCCGATTATTGCTGACGGCGGCATTAAGTTCTCCGGTGATTTGGTAAAGGCCCTGGCAGGCGGCGCCAGCACCGTGATGATCGGCTCTCTGCTGGCCGGTACCGAAGAGGCTCCGGGCGAGATGCTGATTTACGAAGGACGAAAGTATAAAACATACCGCGGCATGGGCTCTGTGGAGGCCATGGAGGAAGGCTCGAAAGACCGCTACTTCCAGGGCGACGAGAAGGACGCCAAGAAACTGGTGCCGGAAGGCATTGTGGGCCGTGTGGCATACAAAGGCTTCGTGAACGAGGTGATTTACCAGATGGCCGGCGGCCTGCGGGCAGGCATGGGCTACTGCGGCACTCCTACCATCAGCGACCTCTGGAATGCCAAAATGGTAAAGATCAGTGGGGCCGGCCTGCGCGAAAGCCACCCGCACGATGTGCAGATCATGCGCGAGGCGCCGAACTACAGCCGTTAAATAAAACACCTAGCTGCACGCACCATACTTACAGGCGTTGCAGCTCCCCGAAAGCAGCCAGTAGCACTACTGGCTGCTTTTGCTTTTTGTGCCGGCCTCCACCGTGCAAAACCCAACCTATAGCGCCCGGTTTACGTTATGCAAGGTGATTTTCCCAATCAGGACACGATAACTTGGCCAAAGAGCAGAATTTTTTCTTACCTTTCACTACAAAAGAAGCTAAGGAGCACCATACTCCGGCATGGCTTAGAACAAGAGCGGACTCCCGTTTTATGCTATATAAAACCAACGCAAAATCCTTACTGGCTATTTCTGCACTCATCAGCTGGCTTTTGCTGCTGGTATATGTGCTGCTAACCGCCGAGAGCACCCTGGCAGGCACGGATGCTCCACGATTCGCGTTGCCTTTTTTCCGCAACCTGCTCATCGTCATTTTCATCGTGTCGGTGTTCCTGTTTCAGCGGCTGCAGACGGAAACCCTGAAGGGCATGGACTTTATCGGCTACCTCTGGAACCTGTTCTCCAAAGCCGGCGTGACTGCTTACCTGAGCGTGGCCCTGTACCTGGTTTACAGGGTGTACAACAACTACGCTGACGTGAAGTCGAGCCTGCTGCTGCACCTGGTGTACCAGGTAAACTTTGCGTTGCTGGTGCTGTTTCTGGCAAAGGCCTTCTATATCTGGCGGCAGCTGCTGCTGTACCACAAAAACAAGTTCCTGCAGATTGCCTGGGACTGGTTTGAACTGCTGCTGGCCGCCACGCTGCTGCTCACGCTCTTCAACTTCGACTACACCAACTACGTCTTTCTGCCGCTGCTGGCCCTGATGGGCTTTTACATACTCTTCCTGTGCACCAACATGAAGTGGGTGGCCTACCTCACGTTCAACAACAAGAGCCGCTCGCTGGTGCTGTTGGGCGCCGTGCTGCTCAGCTGCTACATCTTTGTGCGCTTCTTCCTGAACACCTCCGAACGGACAGACCTGGTGATAGACTACAGTGGGGTGGGTTTCCTGCTGCTGGCCATGATGTTTGTGACCATGTATACGCTGGCGGCTTTTCTGGTGTCGCTGTTCAGTTTGCCTACCTCCAGCGTGTTTGAGCAGAAGAGCGAGGACCTGCTTAACTTCCAGCGCCTGAGCTTGTCGATACAGCAGGGGCAGAGCGAAGCGCAGGTATACGACATGCTCTTCGAGAGCACCATCAAAGCCTCTGATGCCAACGCCGCCTGGTTCGAGGTTATCCGAAACAGCGAGCCGCAAACCACGCACCTGCTCAACATCCAGGAGCCCCAGATAAACAGCATCCGGCACCTGCTCAAGGCCTACAACATCAACAACCTGGATTATATCAACAACAACCTGGGCCGCAACCCGGGCTTCAGGGGCCTGGCACTGCCCTGGAAATCCGTAGCCATACTTCCGCTTAAAACGGCCAAGCACCTGTCCGGGGTTTTATACTTGCTCAAAGACGTGGAAGGAGGCTTTGACCAGGAGACCGTGAACGTGCTGCGCACCTTTACCAGCCAGACCACCCTCACCATCGAGAACCTGCGGCTGGTAAACGAGTCGCTGCAGAACGAGCGCTACAAAGAGGAACTGAAGATTGCCACGCAGGTGCAGGAGAGCCTGATCCCGAAAACCTTCCCGACCGACAGCTGGTTTGAGATCAGCACGCACTCGGTGGCGGCCAAGGAAGTGGGCGGCGACTTTTACGACTTCTTGCAGCTAAGCGAGTCCAGGATTGCCATTATCATCGGCGATGTGTCGGGCAAGGGAATTTCGGCGGCTTTTCACATGGCCCAGATGAAAGGCATTTTTCATGGGCTGATGCAGCAGGACATGGCCCCGAGTGAGTTTATGAAGCAGGCCAACAGCGCCCTGAGCCGGTGCCTGGAGCGAACCTCTTTCATTACTTCTTCGCTATACATCATTGATTACCGGATGAAGGGCTTTATGTTTGCGCGGGCCGGCCACTGCCACACGCTATACTATAACTCCATGATGGACGATGTGTTCTACTTCTCCACCGAGGGACTGGGGCTGGGCATCATCCGGGACAACAGGAACTACGCAGGGCACATCCGGGAAATGTACTATGACTACAACCCGGGCGACGTGATGGTGATTTATACCGATGGGATAATCGAGGCCCGCAATGCCCAGAACGATGAGTATGGCGAAGAACGCCTGCAGCACATGCTAAAGGAAACTTATCACCTGGAGGCCGAAGACATTAAGTATGCCATCATCAACGACTTAAACGACTTTACCGGCCCCGGCAACATCTACGACGACCAGACGCTGCTCGTGATAAAGTTCAAGCCTACTCAACCTAACACATGATTAAACGTAAAGTATGCCGATGAAAATTACACAAGAAATTAAAGACAACACCGTCATAATGACCCTGAACGGTGAGCTGGACGCAAGCTCCTCTGTACTTCTGGACGAAGAACTGTCGGACCCGGAAATCATGAAGTATAGCAAGGTACTGGTAAATTGCCAGGATCTTAACTACATTTCCTCCGCAGGCCTTGGTGTGTTTATTTCGCACCTGCAGCGGTTCGAGGATGCCCAGATCAAACTTATCTTCTTCAACATGCAGGACAAGGTGCGCAACGTATTCGAAATACTGGGCCTGGATCTGCTCATGACCATCGTGTCTGATTACGAGGAAGCAAGGACCATTGCAAATGAATAATACCATTCGGGTAAATTGTACTAAAAAAAACCTGAAGCCAATTCGTGATTTCGTGACGGAGTACCTGACCGCCCTCTCGCTTTCAGACATCCTCATGAATCAGATCGTATTGGCCGTGGATGAGATATGCGCCAACCTCATCATCCACGCCAACCACGAAGACCCCGAAAAATACCTCACCCTGAAGGTGCAGACCATAAAAGACCAGGTCCGGTTTGAGATTGCAGACCAGGGCCGCGCCTTTGAGAGCTCCAACTACAAAGAGCCCAACATTAAAGAGTACATCCGCATGGGCAAAAAGGGAGGCGTGGGCATCGCCCTCGTCAACCGCATCATGGATAAAGTGGAATTCCTCTCGGACGGTTCCCAGAACATCTGCCTGCTCTACAAGAAAATCAAATAAAGATACTTACATACTTTTGCGCGGCGCTGCCCGTTATCCGGGAACAAAAGCCATCGCAATTGGATTATGGTTTTAGTTTTTGTCTTATCTGTCAAAAAATTTAGCTAAAATTGCATCCCTTGCCTGCCTAGCCAAGGGTATAAAAATTTGATTTTACAGCAACCTATGCGCAGCAACCACCTACTTGTTGCGGTAGCCGCCCTGGCAATAGCCGGCTGTACCGCCTCCAAGAAGAACAACAGTAAAGAACCTGCCATCGCTACGCTTGGCGCACAGCCCGTTTCCCTGTCTGAGTTCCGCTATGTGTATGAGAAGAACAATGGCGGAAACGAGGATGCCTACACCCGCCAAAGCGTAAACGATTACCTGAACCTGTACGCCAACTTTAAGCTGAAAGTGCTGGAGGCCGAGAACCGCGGCCTGGACACCACCAAGGCCTTTAAGCGCGAGCTGGAGGGGTACAAAGAGCAGCTGGCGCAGCCATACCTGACCGAGAAAAGCGTAACGGACAAGCTGGTGCAAGAGGCTTACGAGCGCATGAAGCAGGAGGTAAACGCCTCGCATATTCTGATCACGCTCCCCCCGGATGCTGCACCGGAGGACACCCTGGAAGCCTATAACCGCACGATGGAGCTGCGCCAGCGTGCGCAGCAGGGTGAGGACTTCGGCAAGCTGGCCCAGCAGTACTCCCAAGACCCCTCTGCAGCCGACAACAAAGGCGAGCTAGGCTACTTTACGGCCCTGCAGATGGTGTACCCGTTTGAGGATGCCGCCTATAAAACTGCCGTGGGCGAAATATCCATGCCGGTGCGCACGCGCTTCGGCTACCACCTGGTAAAGGTAAACGACAAGCGTGCCGCCCGGGGAGAGGCCAAGGTAGCCCATATCATGGTTCGCTCTGCCGCAGGCACCCCTGCCGCCGACTCGTTGGCAGCCAAGCAGCGCGTAGAGGCCATTTACCGCCGCCTGCAGCGTGGCGAGGACTGGGGCAAACTGGCCTCTGAGTTCTCGGAGGATGCGAACACCGCCGCCAACAAAGGTGAACTCCCCTGGTTTGGCACCGGCCGCATGATACCTTCTTTTGAAGACGCCGCCTTTGCCCTGGAAAAGCCCGGCGACATCTCTAAGCCTGTTTACACGCCGTACGGCTGGCACATCATAAAACTGATAGAGAAGCGCACGCTGCCGAGCTATGAGGAGATGGAGCAGCACCTGCGCAATAAAATAGCCAAAGACTCCCGCTCTGAGCTGAACAAGACGGCTTTTCTGAAGCGCATCCGGCAGGAGAACGGCTTTACCGAACAACCAGAGGCTAAGGCAGCCGCCATGGCTAAGGCCACAGAGGAACTGCTGCAAGGCAAGTGGACATACGACGAGAACGCGAAAGAGCTGAAAGAAACCCTCTTTACCATTCAGGGAAAGCCATACACCATCGGCGACTTTTATACTTATGTGCAGCAGGAGCAGGAGCCCCGCAGCACCGGCGATGCCGCCCATGCCATGCAGTTGCTATACGACCAGTTTACCGAGGAGCGCCTGCTGGAGTACGAGAAAAACAACCTAGAGAACAAGTATACCGACTACAGAATGCTGGTGCAGGAGTACCACGACGGTATTCTGTTGTTCCAGTTGATGGATGAGAAAGTATGGAGCAAAGCCATTGAGGATACCGTAGGCCTCCGCAACTTCTTTAACCAGAACCGCGAGAAGTATAAGTGGGGCGAGCGCGCCGACGCCATCGTGATCAGCGCGGCCAACAAAGAGCTACTGCAGCAGGCGCAGCAGCAGCTGGAGAAACGCCGCTACCCTGTCTCTTTTGCCAAGCTAAACGATGTGCTGTTTGAGCAGAACAAAACCGAGCTAAGCGCCGAGGCCAAAGCCGAGCTGCAAAAACTAGCGGCCATGCTGCAGCAGAACGAAACGCTGACGCTGGACGTGAACGGCCACACCGACGCCCGCGAAAACCGCAACTTGGCAGAGACCCGCGCCAAGGCAGTAGCCGCCTACCTGCAGGAGCAGGGGGTGCCGGCCAGTCAGGTAAGCACGAACAGCCTGGGCCAAAGCAAGCAAGCCGGCCCTGACAACACCGAAACAGGCCGCCGCCGCAACCGCCGCGTCTCTTTTGCACTGTATACCCCGGAACTGGCAGCACTCGCCGAGAGCCTGAACAAGAGCAACCCACTGGGGGTGCAGATAGCCGAGAAGAAGTTCGAGCGCGGCGACAACAAGGCCCTGGACGCTGTGGAATGGCAAAAAGGAACGTACACGCTGCAGCAGAACGGGCGCGAGTACCTCATCATTATAAAGGATGTGCTGGAGCCGGCTTATAAGAAGCTCAGCGAGGTGCGCGGCCCTGTTATCTCTGACTACCAGGCCTACCTGGAGGAGCAGTGGGTGCAGGAACTGCGCAACAAGTATCCGGTAGAGATTAAGAAGGATGAGGTAGAGAAACTGGTGCGCAAATAGCCGCCGAATTTGGCCTGCCTTTCGGGTATTTCAGAATAAAGAAGTAACTTGTGCGTTATTTCCGAGCATAAGTATAAATTAAGATAGAAACCTTGAAAAATATTCATCAACTGGCCCTTTCGGCCTTTGCCGCGCTCTGCTTTCTTGCAACATCTGCCACGGCCTTTGCCCAGGCTCCTGTGCAACAGGTGCAGGTGGATGGCATTATTGCCAAAGTAGATAACAACGTGATCCTGCGCTCCGACCTGGAGTTTGGTTACCTGCAGTACCTGGCCCAGACAAAACAGCAGCCTAGCGAAGAACTGAAGTGCCAGCTTTTCACCTCACTGCTGCAGGACAAGCTGCTGCTGGCCCGCGCCGAGGTAGACTCTGTGGTGGTAGACGAGGCAATGGTGAGCAGCAACCTGGATGAACGCATCAACTACCTGGCCAGCCAGGTGGGTGGCACCGACCGCCTGGAGCAGTACTATAACAAAAGCCTGCGCCAGCTAAAGGACGAGCTCCGCAAAACCGTGCGCGAGCAGCTGGTAATGGAGAAGATGCAGCGCCAGATCACAGAGAAGGTATCCGTTACGCCCAAAGAAATCAAAAAGTACTTCAACAATATCCCCAAAGACAGCCTGCCATACTTCTCCACAGAGGTAGAGATCGGGCAGATTGTGAAGGAAGCCGAGATCAGCCGCCAGCAGAAGCAGGAGGCGCGCCAGAAACTGGAGGAACTGCGCAAGCGTATACTTGCCGGCGAGGACTTTGCCACGCTGGCGAAGGAGTATTCACAAGACCCCGGATCAGCACAAGCGGGCGGCGAACTGGGCTTCTTCAAGAAAAAGGAACTGGTGCCAGAGTATGAGGCAGCGGCCCTGCGCCTGCAGCCCGGCGAGATGTCTAACGTGATCGAGTCGCAGTTTGGCTTCCACCTGATACAGCTGATCGAGCGCCGCGGCCAGGAGTTCAACACGCGCCACATCCTGATAAAGCCCGGCACAGCAACGGTAGACCTGAATGCCGCCGCAGAGGAGCTGGACAGTGTGCGTAACATGGTGCTGAACGACAGCCTTACCTTTGCGCAGGCTGCCAAAGAGTACTCAGACGATGAGAACACCAAAGACAACGGCGGTATGCTGTCGAACCGTGCCACAGGCTTTACCTACATCCCGATGGACCAGGTAGACCCGGCCATTTTCTTTGTGATTGACACCATGGAAGTAGGCGATATTTCTGAGCCTATTGCTTATACTACGCCAGATGGCAAAGAGGCCATGCGCATTATCTACCTGAAGTCGAAAACGCAGCCGCACCAGGCCAACCTGGACGACGATTACCAGAAGATAGCCAGCGCCGCCCTAAACCAAAAGCGCAGCAAAGCGGTAAACGAGTGGTTCAAGAAAAACATAAATTCAGTTTACATCGAAATAGACCCGGAGTACCAGGACTGTAACCTGCTCCAGAAACCAGTGCAATAAAACAGCTTATGACGCAGTTCACCTCTGACAAAGAAGCAGCCGACGCCCTGCACCGCTCCTACCGTGAGCTTACTTCTGAAATCTCAAAAGTAATTGTAGGTCAGGATGAAGTGGTAAGGCTCGTGCTTACAGCTGTTTTTTGTCAGGGGCACTGCCTGCTGGTGGGGGTGCCGGGGCTTGCTAAAACGCTCCTCATCCAAACGATCGCCTCCACGCTCGACATGAGCTTTAACCGGGTGCAGTTCACGCCCGACCTGATGCCCTCCGACATTGTGGGTGCCGAAACGCTGGACAAGGACCGCAATTTCCGGTTCGTGACCGGGCCAATCTTTGCCAACATTGTGCTGGCCGACGAGATCAACCGCACGCCGCCCAAAACGCAGGCTGCCCTGCTGGAGGCCATGCAGGAGCATGCCGTAACAGTGGCGGGCCGCAAATATGACCTGCCCAAGCCATTCTTCGTGCTGGCTACCCAGAACCCCATTGAGCAGGAAGGCACTTACCCGCTGCCCGAGGCGCAGCTCGACCGCTTCATGTTCAACATCACGCTGGGCTACCCAAGCTACGAGTCGGAGCTGCAGATTGTGAAGAACACCACGGGTGACGCCGTTAACCAGCTCCAAAAAATCCTTCACGCCGACGACATACTTGCTTTTCAGCAGCTGGTGCGCCGCGTGCCGGTAACCGATAACGTGGTGGAGTATGCCGTGAAGCTTGTGCACAAAACCCGCCCCAACATGCCCATGGCCTCTCCGCAGGCTAACCAATTTTTGGAGTGGGGCGCTGGCCCGCGGGCCTCGCAGCACCTGATTATCGGCGCCAAGTGCAACGCCATCCTCAACGGCAAGTATAGCCCTGATATAGAAGACGTGCAGGCAGTGGCCATGCCCATCCTGCGCCACCGCATTGTGCGTAACTTTAAGGCCGAGGCAGAGGGCGTTACAGAAGAGCACCTCATCCGGGAGCTGATGTAAGTTTTAATTGTTAAATTGCTATATGGTTAAATTGTTGACCTGCAGGTGTACTTACTTGGTTAGTCATTCCAGATACGCTACCCATTCTATTAATCCTGATTCTAACCGACTAACAATTTAACCATCAAACAATTTAGCAATTCACTCATATTGGTGTAATTTTGCGCCTATACTTTATCCTCAATATTACGAACAAGAATTATGGAAGCGGCTGCTTTATTCTTTCATTTTAAAGATAACCTGGCACGTATAGCCAATGCCCTGAACAGCAAACTGGAAGTGCGTTCCATGCCGTACAACACTTCTATTCCGCTGGAGATAAACCTGCTGGCTGACCTGCTGCGCCTGCACGGCCTGGATTTTCAGTCTTCCACCTCCGGGGCTGCCCGCCTGTTCGACTTTAAAGACTGGTATAGCCAACACGAAACGCAGGCAAACGAGGTAATGCACCGCGTACTGGAAGAAAAGAAGGCATACATAAAAACCGCCACCGGCACCATTTTGCAGAAAGAGATGCTGTACCGCCGCCTGGAGTTTTTTAAGGAGACAGCGCATACGCTGGATGTAATGATGATTCAGCAGAACCTGCACAGCCCGAAGCACTTCAATTACCCGTACCTGAATGCCTAAGAAGTATACCTTGTAAAATAAAAAGCGAAAGCCACTCCGCAAGTATGGAGTGGCTTTCGCTTTTTACAAAAGGCTGTGCAGCGCTACTTATCCTGGCTTCGGATAGAAGTATGGCTCTCCTTCGAGTGCTTCAGCTTTAGCTTGCCGTCCGGCTGCGCTTTCATACTTTCGGCCGCCTGGTCGCCGGCAGGTCCTTTGGCGATCAGTGTGCCTCCATCTACCGGGAAGATCGCGCCAGTAACATAAGACGCCTCATCAGAAGCCAGGAACAAGTACACGTTGGCTACTTCCTCCGGGGTGCCGCGGCGCCCCATCAGCGTGCCTTTGGTAACCATCTGCTCCATCTGGCTATCCATGGGCCCGGTTTCCTTGTGCGTCCAGCCTGTATCGATGGGGCCTGGCGCCACAATGTTACTCCGCACGCCTTTCTGTGCCTGCTCTGCCGCCAAGCCTTTGGCAAAGGCATGCATAAAGCCCTTTGTGCCGCCATAAGGGGCGTTCTGGGCCAGGCCCAGCGCACCTGACTCTGAGCCGGCGCTTACAATGTTTCCTTTGGTTTTCTGCAGTTCCGGCAGCGCCGCCTTGCTCATGGCAAAAGCCGACCGGATGTTGTTTTTCAGCAGGTAGTCAAACGCCTCTTCTGTAAAGTCGGTGAGCATGTTTGTCTCCGGAAAGGTGCCGGCGTTATTTACCAGGATATCGAGTTTGCCATACTGCTTTACCGCCAGCTGCACGCAACTCTTGGCATTGGCCAGCACCGACAGGTCGCCGGTGTAAGGTGTGGCCGTGCCTCCCTCCTCCTGTATCTCCTGCGCCACCTCCTCTACCGGGTCCTCCGGAAAGCCGGCCACAATCACCTTGGCTCCTTCTTGCGCGAACTTTTTGCAAACCGCCTCGCCTATACCTGAGCCACCGCCAGTCACGATAGCCACTTTTCCTTCAAGTCTGTTTCCCATAATATGTTTCTTTTTATGATGTTGATAGTATGTTGTAACGTTTACAGAACAGGAGTGGTTAACCGGAAACAAACAGGGCATGCTGCAACACGTTTTCTAGCGGATAGCGTATGACAGGATAGAGTGATTCTGCCTACCTAACCATACATAAGCTAAGCACACCATGAGCTACCTGTACAATACCCTGCCCGAAACCTTCGACACGCAGCTGGACACCGCCCACCTTCTGCTGCGCCCTTACCAGGAGGGCGATGAACAAGACTTTATGCGCCTGATGCAGGAAAATGCAGCCTATTTAAATCCTGCCTTCTCGGGTCGCCTGGCGCGGGTACGAGTGCTGGATGATGCCCGCACACAAGTGCAGCAGCTGCGCACCGACTGGGACAACCGCCGCACCTTTGATTTTGGCGTGTGGCAAAAAGAGGACAACCATTACATTGGCGACATTGCCCTAAAAAACCTGGACCGCTCTATTCCGAAAGCTGAGCTAGGCTTATACTTTACCGCCTGGCCCGCTACACGCCAGTTGGCACAAGAGGCGCTGCAGGAAGTGATCAGGTTCGCCTTTGGCCCGCTGGGGCTGAACAAAGTATACCTGCGCTGCACCAACACCAACGAAAGCTACGGCTCCCTGGCCGAAAGCTGCGGCTTTGTGAAAGAAGGCGTGTTGCGCTGCGACTACCGTGGCACCGACTCTGACACGCTACTGGACCTAAGCTACTACGGCATTACCCGTCTGGATTTCGAGAACGCACAGCAGCAGGAGGCAAGTTCTACGGCTGTGGCATAGGCTTCTTCAAAACCCTACCCCAGCCCTCTCCTTTTATCGAGAGCCCCTACCCAAAACAGGAGAGGGAGGTATACTATTACTTTCCCCCACGCAGCTGTTCCGGACTTCCTAGTCCGGAACTTAGGCTGATGCGAACATCCTTGTCCGCGTTTCTGCAGTACCGGTTCCAACCAACCACCCTTGCCCCTCCTTGTCTAAGGAGAGAGATTTTACCCAAGCCGAGGCCTCCCGGCCTTGAGGGCACCAAAGTATAAAATGCAACAGTAGGTTTGTAAGACTGAGGATGTACGGCAGCTAGTAAGGATAGCTTGGCTCCAGTTGCAGAAAGCGGTGGGACAAAGGCACAAGCGGACGCTTGCGCCAGAAGCGTTCAAAGTTCGCCAGCACTTTAAGTTTTCGCTAGTAAGCTAAGCTGTATACTATATTGTCTTACTGCTTACTGCTTTGCCTTTGCCAGAAAAAAGCTGGTGTTAAAGTTGAGGTAGAGGCCGCTGGAGAACTCCAGTTGCGGGTCATGGAAATCCACCAACGGCTCCAGGCGCAGCACCAGGTCCAACCCATCTGCCAAATCAATGTCTTTCATCAGCCTCAGCATGAGCAGCTCCCGCTTCTCCTCCAGGTAGTCGGGGTGCTTAAACGTGGTGGAGGCCGACTGGAAGAGTTTCCCGCCGAGCTCAGAAATGTAACCGTCGCCGCGCCAATAGCTCAGCATGGTGTTCAGGTAGCGGGTATCGGCTCCTGCATTTAAGTATAGCCCGTGGCCCTGCTCAAACGGCAGCTGCCCCACCGAAGAAAAATCCTTAAATCCCACCAGGTAATTTCTGGTGTACAGCCGCTGCAGCACGCGCCGGTTATACTTCTTCTCCAGTTCCAGGCCAACGGCGGCGTTGGCTACAGTGGTTAGCGGCAGGTCGGAGGCATCAATCTGGCCACCTTTGTGCTGTGCCGTAAACTGCAGCGGCAGCGACAAGTATAAACTATCCGCAGCGTTCTCGCGGCCCGGACGCTCCAAAAGCAGTATCGCCATAGTAGCGCCGCCATGTATCCGCTCCTGGTCGTCTTCGCCGCGGTACAGCAAGTTCACCCAATCTACCCAAGCATCCAGGCGCAGGCGGTGCGTGCTGAGTTTATACTGCACACCATTTTCCAGCCGGTTCAGGAGGAGGCGCTCAAAGTCGTACAGCGGTTCTATGTAGCCATGGCCCAGGTTGCCCTCCAATGTGCCGAACAGCAGCTGCCACCGCTCCTGCTGCACCTTTATAGTAAAAGTGGGCGCAATGTCTTCGTAGCCCGCTGCCCCGAAATCTTTCCAGAGCAGCACACCTGCCTGCACTACCACATTGCCTGTTGGCTGGTAGGTAAGTCTAGGGTTAAGCTGGTAGCCAAATAAAGTATAGCCGTCAGCGATTTTGTTGAAATACTCGTTGTTCCGGAAGAAGCCCAGCACCTGTAGCTCCATCCTAACCTCGTTAGCATTTTGCTCCTGCACCTGCACAGGCTGCAGCAGGGCGCGGTTATTTATTTGCGCCCCTGCAAACCGGCTTACAATCAACAGAATCAGCAGAAAAAAAACTTTTAGGAAGTGCATAAAAAAGCGCTAAGTATGGCACAAAAACAGGTGCAGCTATGTTATAATCAGTCGGCGCCAAACAGCTAAAAAAATTAGCAAAATACTTGCAAACTATTTTGCAGATTGGCTTCGAATTAGTAATTTCACCTTCAATATAAAGCTAATTAAGAAAACACATGAGCGTAAGCAACGAAAAACTGAAGGCCCTGCAGCTGACCATGGACAAGCTCGACAAAACCTACGGCAAAGGCACCGTAATGAAGTTGAGCGACAACAAGGTGGAGGACATTCCGGCCATTTCCACTGGTTCGCTGGGTCTGGACATTGCGTTGGGTATCGGCGGTTTGCCACGTGGCCGTGTCGTAGAGATCTACGGACCTGAATCTTCCGGTAAAACCACGCTTACCATGCACTGCATCGCCGAGGCGCAGAAAAAAGGCGGCCTGGCAGCGTTTATTGATGCAGAGCACGCATTCGACAGGGTATACGCCCAGAAATTAGGAATCGACACAGAAAACCTACTGATATCGCAGCCGGACAACGGGGAGCAGGCGCTAGAGATCGCCGACCACCTGATCCGCTCCGGCGCTATTGATATTATTGTAATTGACTCCGTGGCCGCCCTCGTGCCGAAAGGCGAACTGGAAGGCGACATGGGTGACAGTAAGATGGGTCTGCAAGCGCGTTTGATGTCGCAGGCATTGCGTAAGCTGACCGGTACGATCAACAAAACGGGATGTACCTGTATCTTTATCAACCAGCTGCGCGAGAAGATCGGCGTGATGTTCGGCAACCCGGAGACAACGACCGGCGGTAACGCCCTGAAGTTCTACGCTTCTGTGCGTCTGGATATCCGCCGTGTGGGCCAGATCAAAGAGAGCGCTGACAACATTACCGGTAACCGCACCCGCGTGAAGGTAGTAAAGAACAAAGTAGCGCCTCCGTTTAAGGTGGTGGAGTTCGACATCATGTATGGCGAAGGCATCTCTAAAGTTGGCGAGGTGCTGGACCTGGGCGTTGAGCTGGGCATCGTGAACAAATCCGGTTCCTGGTTCTCGTACAACGGCGACAAACTGGGCCAGGGCCGCGACGGTGTGAAGCAGATCCTGCTGGACAACCCGGAGCTGATGGAAGAGATCGAAGGTAAGATCAGAGCGATCGTGAAAGGCGAGCCGGAGAAAGTAGCCGCCGCCCTGGACGATGCCGCTGCATCAGGCGAGTGAAATCTATTTCCTGACCTGAAATAAAAAAAGGTGCTACCATGGTAGCACCTTTTTTGTTTAAAATCAGTTGAATAGCTAAAGGAGATTCCATAACTTAAGGCTTGAGAAGCAGTTGGTACAAAACTTGATTAAAAACAGGTATTGACAACCACAACCTAAAGGAAGGCACTTATGATGAAGAAGTTTTTCCCTGTACTCATACTTATTACACTTGTTATTTTTGGCTTTGCCACCAAAGACAGTATGCGCTACCTGCCCAACGAGAGCTTTGGCACTGGCGAGGTTTTAAAGTATAAGGTACATTACGGACCTATTACGGCTGCAGAGGCAGTCATTAACGTATCGCCAGAAATTCATACTGTTAACAACCGGCCTTGTTATAAAGCTACGGTATACGGCAAAACCAACGGTTCTTTCGATCTGTTCATCCGCATTCGGGATACCTGGCAGTCATACATCGACACGGCTGCCATTGTGCCGCAGCGCTCTTTCCGAAACATAGAAGAAGGCAATTACCGCAAGCACGAAACCGTGGACTTTGACCACTATGCCAATAAAGCGCATGTGGAGAAAAAGAAAAAATCAAAGAGAGAGCGCAAAACCTATAAGGTGAGCGATAATGTGCAGGACATTGTGAGTGGCTTTTACTACCTGCGCACCCTGGACTTCGACAACATGCACGTGGGCGATAAAACCACCGTACAGGGATTTTTTGACGAGGAAAACTTTGACATGGAGGTAGAGTACCGTGGCCGCGAGGTGGTGAACACCAAAGCCGGCACTATCAGGGCCATTAAGCTGGTACCGCGCATGCCCAAAAACGACTTGTTTAACGGGGAGAACTCCATTACAGTATACTTATCGGATGATAAGAACAAGATACCGGTGCTGATACAGGCCGAGATGTTTGTGGGCTCTGTAAAAATAAACCTTTACGACTATAAGAACCTGAAGAACAAGCTACTCTTTGCCAGCAAATAACTCAGAAAGCCAGCTGCCCCCGCTGGCTTTTCTTTTGCCCGAATGTTAACAATTCGTTATGATTTGTTTACGCCGCCACTAACTGCCACAAAGTATGGTATATTTACACTAACAAAACACCATCGATGTTGCGCTTACTGCCAAAGGGATGGTGCTACAAAAAGTGCTGAACTAACTCTCTGAAACGTGCATACAGCATCGCATTACAAAGTTTTAGTGGTAGACGACGATCCGGACATCGTGGAGCTGCTGCAGTACAACCTTACCCGCGAGGGATATGAGGTGGAGACCGCCGACAATGGCAAAAAAGCCATCGAAGTGGCGAAGCGCGTGAAACCTGACATCATACTGATGGACGTGATGATGCCGGTGATGGACGGCATCGCCGCATGCCGCCAGCTACGCGATATGGAGGAGTTTCGCCATACGCACATCATCTTCCTGACCGCACGTTCCGAAGAGTTCTCAGAGGTAGCTGCTTTTGAGGCCGGTGCCGACGACTTTATCACCAAACCGATAAAGCCCCGCGCCCTGCTAAGCCGCCTGGCTGCGTTCGCCCGCCGCGAGGCCCAGCAGGAAGAACAGGACAAGATAATTGAGGCCGGGGACCTGAAGATAGACCGCTCCAGCTTTGCCGTGTACAAAGGCAACGAGAAGATCACGCTGCCCAAAAAGGAGTTTGAGTTGCTGGCTTTTCTGGCTGCCACGCCCAACAAAGTATACACGCGCGAAGAGCTGCTGAGCAACATCTGGGGCAACGACGTGTATGTAATTGCCCGCACCGTGGATGTGCACGTGCGCAAAGTACGCGAGAAAGTAGGCGAAGAGAACATTAAAACCATCAAAGGTGTTGGCTATAAGTTTAACACCGACTAATACATGAACCTAAACTCCCGCACGCTTGCCCTTTTAACCTCACTGGCGGTAGCACTTGTGCTCACCGCCTTTCTTGCTTTAGCCGGTTCCTTTTCCTCCCAAGGCTATCTAGTGGCGCTTATACTGGTGTTTGTCTGCTGCTTTGTGCTGGTGCACCTGTCTTACGAGGCGCTGGTGTTCCGGGAGGTAAAGCATGTATACTCCAGCCTGGAGAAGCTAAAGCGCCAGGACTTTAAAAAGGCCGAGAGCCGCTCCACGTTCACCGCCGACCCGCTGAAGAAGATAAAGGACGAGATATACCTGATCGCGGAGCACAAGCAGCAGGAGATTGATGAACTGAAGCGCTTGCAAAATATGCGCAGCGAGTTTCTGGCGGATGTGTCGCATGAGCTGAAGACGCCCATTTTTGCGGCGCAGGGCTTTATCCATACCTTGCTGGATGGCGCCGTGGACGACCCCAACGTGCGCGACAAGTTTCTGCAAAAAGCCGCCAAAAGCCTCGACAGCCTGGATGCCCTGGTGCTCGATTTGATCAGCATTTCGCAGTTTGAGAAAGGCGTGGTGAAGATGGCCAAGCGTAATTTTGATGTGGCCCAGCTGGTGCGCGAGGTGGCCGAGCAGCTGGAGCAGAAAGCTGCCGCGCAGCAGATCGCCCTGCACGTGGAGGCCGACGAGCCAATCATGCTCTATGCCGACCCTAACCGCATCCGCCAGGTGTTCCTGAACCTGATAGATAATGCCATAAAGTATGGCCGGAAAGGCGGCAACATCTGGGTAACGTTTGACGAAGGAAAACGGAAGTATACCATTACCGTGAAAGACGACGGCAAAGGCATAGCGCAGGAGCACATCAACCGCATCTTCGAGCGCTTCTATCGCATCGACAAGAGCCGCGCCCGCGACACCACCAGTACCGGCCTTGGCCTTTCCATCTGCAAGCACATCGTGGAGGCACACCGCTCCTTTATCGCCGTAAAAAGCGAGGTGGGCAAAGGCACCACCCTACGCTTCAAGCTGCAGAAGGCGAAAGTCTAAATTGTTTTATTGTTAAATTGTTGGATGGCTATACTTTAAAGCTGCCCTTCCGTGCGTCAAGCTTTCCCGCTCGTATCATACTTCACAGGAGTGCTCTTTAGATAGCGAACGCAGCAAAAGAGCTCTGCCAACTTACCCAACAGTTTAACAATTAAGCCATCAAACAATTATATTAAGTATCTTTGCAGGATGCGCGGCCGCAATGTATGGCTGTGCCTGAACAAAGTATACTAACGGATGAAGTACCCGGTTTTTAAAGACCTGATCATATTTGAGAATGAGGATTATGTGGTAGTGAATAAGCCGCCCTTCCTCTCGACGCTGGAGGACCGCACGCCCAACACCACCCACCTGCTGAAGCTTGCCCGCCAGCACAACCCGGACCTGCAGGCCTGTCACCGGTTGGATAAAGACACCTCGGGCTGCCTGGCTTTTGCTAAAAACCCGGAGGCTTACCGCCACCTATCCATGCAGTTTGAGCACCGGCAGGTATACAAAGTATACCACGCTGTGGCATGGGGCGTGCATAAGTTTGAAGACGAGCTGGTGAGCAAATCCATTTTGCCAAACGCCAAAGGCGTGGCCCACCTGACGCCCAAGGGCAAACCCGCAGAAACATACTTCACCACCCTGGAAACATACGCCCGCCATACGCTAGTGGAATGCATGCCTGTAACCGGTCGTCTGCACCAGATACGCGTACACCTGGCTTCTATAAACGCCCCTATCGTGGGCGATACCTTGTACGGCGGCGAGAACGTGTTCCTGAGCCAGCTGAAGCGCGGCTATAACCTTAAAAAAGAAACAGAAGAGCTGCCGCTGATCAAGCGGTTTGCGCTGCACTCGTTTAACATTGGCTTTACGCTGTTAGATGGCGAGCCTGTAAAAATAGAGGCCCCCTATCCTAAAGACTTTGCCGTGCTGGTAAAGCAGCTGCGGGCACATTAATAGACACAAGACTTTAGATACTAGAGGTAAGACTAACATTCCGAGTGATTTTATCTCAAATGTCACCTCATCAATAAGTGTTTTCCTATACTTAGCAAAGGGGCGGTAGAAAATCTACGGCCCCTTTGCTAAGAATGAAAATAAAATTGCCTTGTATCCTATACCCTACTCAACCCGCAGCACGATCTTTCCGATGTTCTTGTTCTGCTCCATGTAGCGGTGCGCTTCGGCCACGTCTTTCCAATCGTATACCGAGTCTACCACCGGCTTTAGCTTCCCCTCCTTAAACAGCGGCAGCGCAAAACGGGCAAGATCTTCTGTCAGCTTTATCTGGTACTCTTTGGATCTGGAGCGCAGCGTGGAGCCCATCACGTGCAGGCGTTTCGTCAGGATTTTGCGCAGGTCTACCCCATCCACCTTACCGCCACCCAGACTGGCAAGTATAACCAGGCGGCCATCCAGGCGCAGGCAGTTGAGGTTCTGGTTGAAGTATGGCCCGGCTATAAAGTCCACGATCACGTCCACGCCCTCGCTGTTTGTATAGGCCAGCACCTCATCCTCAAAAGGAACCTCTTTATAGTTGATCGCTTTGTGCGCTCCTAAATCAAGGCAAGCCTGTATTTTCTGCTCCGACGCCGTTACCAGCACCTCCGCTTTCAAGGCCCGCGCCAGTTGTATGGCCGCCGTGCCCACGCCGCTCGCCCCGGCATGGATCAGCGCCCGCTCGCCGGCCTGCAGCCTGCCTAGCCACACCAGCGCCTGCCACGCCGTCAGGAACACCTCAGGTATGGCTGCGGCCTCTTCCATACTTAAATTCTCCGGCACCGGCATGGCCATGGCTTCGTCTATCACGGCATACTCGGCATAGCCGCCTCCGGACAACAGGCCAAACACTTTATCGCCTTTTTTATACCTGGTGCAGTTAATGCCTGCCTCCACTACCTCCCCGGCCATCTCCAGCCCCAGCAGCGGACTGGCGTCTTTGGGTGGCGGGTACTTGCCCTGCCGCTGCAGGGTATCAGCGCGGTTAAGCGCGGTGGCGTGCACTTTTACCAACAGTTCGTATGGCTTCGGGAGCGGCTTTTCAAAATCTCCGAGAACAAGTTGCTCCGGTCCGCCCGGCTGTTTTACAAGTATGGCTTTCATGCTGATGCAGTTATTAGTATGTGGTGTTCAGACAGACGCTGATTAGGGAAAGAGGTTGCCCACCAAAAATAAAATAGCCGCTGCAAGGCTGCAAACACACTTGCAGAAAATATTTACGAAGTTTTCGTAGCTTTTATTACGAAACATTCGTAACTATACGAAAACAACGTAAGACGATGGAGAAACTGACACAACAAGAAGAGGAGGCCATGCAAACTGTATGGTCTTTGGAAGGAGGCTTTATAAAGGAGTTCCTGGAGCACATGCCAGAGCCGAAGCCACCTTACACCACGCTCGCCTCTACGGTTAAAAACCTGGAGAAAAAAGGATATGTGCAGGGCGAGAAACTCGGCAACTCCTATCGCTACCTGCCGCTCATAAAGCAGGAGGACTACAAAAAGCGCTTCATGAAAGGCTTTGTGGGCGATTACTTCAAGAACTCCTACAAAGAGCTGGTGGCCTTTTTTGCCAAAGAAAAGCAGATCAGCGCGGAGGAGCTGAAAGAGATTATCAACATGATCGAGAACAAAAAACCGGAATGATATGCCTGAGCTGATTTTATACCTCCTGAAAGTAAACGTGGCGCTGCTGCTGTTTTACCTGGCCTACCATTTTGTGCTGCGGCCCCTCACCTTTTATACTTTAAACCGCCTGTTCCTGGTGTTCGGGCTAGTGTTCTCTTCGCTGTACCCGCTCCTGGACCTGTCGGAGCTGTTCAGCCGCCACCAGGAGCTGGCACAGGTAACGTCTTACGCCGTCGCACTGCCTGCCTGGGCCGTTACCAACGCTGCACCAGCCCAAGCTAGCGCCTTTGATTACTGGCAGCTGCCTGTGTACCTGTTTTGGGCGGGCACTGTGTTTATGGCTTGCAGAATGGCGCTGCAGTTTACCGCGCTTTACAACATCCACACTTCCTCTGCCCCTGCCAGGCATCACGGCACCCCGTTCAGGGCTACGCAACGTATCACCGAGGCTTTCTCGTTCTGGCAAAGCATTTACCTGAACCCTCGGCAGCACAAGCCGGAGGAGCTGAACGCCATACTTCGGCATGAGCTGGCGCACGTGCGGGGCTGGCATACGCTGGATGTGCTGTTGGCCGAGCTGAGCACCATCCTCTGCTGGTTTAACCCAGGCGTGTGGCTCCTGAAGAAGGCGCTGAAAGAGAACCTGGAGTTTATTGCCGACCGGCAGGTGGTAAGCGCCGGCGCCGACCGAAAAGCCTACCAATACCTTCTCCTGAAGATTACAGGCCCTACGGAGCCGCAGATTGCTAACCAATTCCATTTCCCATCACTTAAAACAAGAATCGTTATGATGAACAAAAACAAAACCTCGTTGAGGCATGTCGCGCGCTATGTTGTCCTTATTCCTCTGGTTGCCGCCCCTACCTTTCTGGCCACGGCTTATACCAAAGCCCCGGAAGCGCCGACAAATAACTCCTACCAGGAATCTGCTGGCTCCACAGCCACTGTTTCCGACTCGGTTGTGTATTATGTTGATGGCGTTAAGACTGCCGATGATGCCATTAAAAACCTGGACCCTAACGAGGTTCACAGTATAAATGTGCTCAAAGGGGAAGGCGCGAAAAAGCTGCTAGGCGCAGAGAAAGCCAAAGGAGTGGTCGCCATCACAACCAAGAAGAACCAGGACGCTCCGGAGGTAATAGAGTTTAACAAAAAGATTTCAGCTGAATCTCCAGCTAAACCTGGCACGCAAATTAAAGTTGAACAGCAGGAGGAGGAGCCTTATACTTATATCATGGGTGTAACCGACGAGTACTATAAAAACGCGGCTAACCTTCCGGAAGATCACAAAGCTTTTCTGAAGCGCAACCCACAAGTGAAGTACGTCGGCTTTAAGTTCAACAACAGAAAAGAATACGACCTGACTTCGTTTGTGGTGTTCCTCAAAAATGGAAAAACAGAGGAGTACGCCTACAACAGGAACCCCAGGATACCGGCTGCAGAAGCCAAGTATGGCGCATTGCCGCAGCTACCTCCCCCACCGCCGCCTGTTAGAAGCAAGCAATAAGTATAAAGTACAGCCGCCTGGCAGTTTTAGCTGCCGGGCGGTTGCATTTAAAGCTGTTCCGTTTTCAACCCCTGCCCCTCAGAGCTACGCTCGCAAGCTTCGAACTCCCATTCTCGCTTGCCTAAGGAGGGGAATCTGAAATTACGGATGCTGGAGTGTAAGATTCATTGCTGCTGTTATCATCAGCAGAAGTATAAACCCACCCCTAACCCCTCCGAGGAGGGGAATTGCTCAGAAACGATTATCATCCCCCTGCCCCCTTCGAAGGGGGACTTGGTTTAAACTCCGTCAGCCGTGGCTATCGAAGTTGATCCCAGCCTTTGGGTTGAGCGCCTTCTAGATTTCCGGTGCCGCAGGCATTGCGACGCAGGAGCAAAGGAAATGTAGACAGCGCGATGCCCTTATCGAGGGCCCCTACCCCCAAGGCGAGGCCTCCCAGCCTTGGAGGGAGCCAAGTATAAAATGATACGATAGGTATGTAAGGCTGAGGATGATCAGTAGCGAGAAAGGATAGCTATTGTGCAGTTGCAGAAAGCAGCAGCAATGAAAGTATAAAGTAGCAATCCTGCACCTTTCCCTGCCATAAACATACTATTTCCCTGTATCCCAGCATATTTCGCACTATCTGTTGCATATCAAATAAATAGCTTCTATCTTTGTGTCCATTTTCCAAGAACCGAAAGTTCATAATTTAAATAAATAAATCGCTTACAACCACTAAAAATGGATCATTTAAGTTATAAGACCCTTACTGTCAGCAAGAAGACAGCCAACAAAGGCTGGGTGATTGTTGATGCAGGGCAAGGAAGCTTGGGTCGTGTGGCATCTGAGGTTGCCAAGATCCTGAAAGGCAAGCACAAGCCTTCGTACACTCCTTTCGCTGACTGCGGCGACAACGTGATCATCATCAACGCTGATGACACACGTTTCACAGGCCGTAAGTGGGATCAGAAGTACTACCTGACGCACACTGGTTACCCAGGCGGTCAGAAGAAGACTTCTCCACGTGAGCTTAAGGCTAAATCATCTATGCTGCTTGTAGAGCGCGCTGTTCGTGGCATGTTGCCTAAAAACAGACTGGGCCGCGAGCTGTTCCGTAATCTTCATGTTTTTGCAGGAAGCGAGCACCCATTTGCAGCTCAGCAGCCTAAAGAATTAACCCTCAACATCTAATTAATTAATGGAAGTTATCAATACATCTGGTAGAAGAAAAACCTCGGTGGCTCGTATCTACATGACGGCCGGGCAAGGGAATATCACTATTAACGGTAGAGATATCAAGGACTACTTCCCTAGCGAAGTACTTCAAACTATTGTGAATCAGCCGTTCAGAACCTTGGAAGCTATTGGCAAGTACGATGTGAAAGCCAATCTTAGAGGTGGTGGTGTAAGCGGCCAGGCTGAAGCACTTAGACTTGCTATATCTAAAGCACTGGTAGTAGAAAACGCCGAGACGAAATCAGCTCTTAAGAAAGAGGGCTTCATTACGCGTGACCCACGTATGGTGGAGCGTAAGAAGTTCGGTAAGCGCAAAGCTCGTCGTTCATTCCAGTTCAGCAAACGTTAATATTAAAGGTGTATCAACAACATGGCAAGTACTAACTATAAAGAATTACTTGAGGCAGGTGTTCACTTTGGCCACCTTACCCGCAAGTGGGACCCGAAAATGGCTCCATACATTTTCATGGAGAAAAACGGTATCCACATCATTGACCTGAACAAAACTTTGGTTGCGCTGGATGAGGCTACGGCCGCTATCAAGAACATCGCAAAGTCTGGTCGTAAAATCCTTTTTGTAGCTACCAAGAAGCAAGCGCAAGAGATCGTGGCAGAAGAGGCGCGTCGCCTGAAGATGCCTTACGTTACCGAGCGTTGGCTGGGTGGTATGCTGACAAACTTCGCTACGGTGCGTAAGTCTCTGAAGAAAATGTCTACCATCGATAAGATGATGAAAGACCCGGAGCAGTCTAAGGCACTGGCGAAGCGTGAGAAGCTGATGCTGTCTCGTGAGCGTGAGAAACTGGATCGTGTACTGGGCGGTATTGCCGACCTGTCTCGCCTGCCAGCTGCTCTGTTCATCGTGGACGTGAAGCGTGAGCACATCGCGGTAAAAGAAGCTCAGAAACTAAACCTGCCAGTATTCGCGGTTTGCGATACGAATTCTAACCCAGAGCTGGTAGACTTCCCTATCCCTGCAAACGACGACGCTTCTAAGTCTGTAGCCCTGATCGTATCGATCGTAGGCAAGGCTATCGAAGAAGGTCTGTCTGAGCGCAAAGTGGACAAAGAAGAAACTGAGCGCAAGCGTTCTGAAGAAGAAGGAATTAAGGCGAAGCAGGAAGCTGACGAGCAATAAAACCTAATTCATATTGCACTTATCAAACTGAACATTGGGCATACTCCGCTTCAATGTTCAGTTTGTTTTAGGGCATAGGAGAGACACAATACGTAAGACAACAGACTCCGGGTACGGGGTTTCATGAAAGTCGAAACGGGAAAGCACCTCTCGCAATAATTTCTAATTTATAATTTTTAATTTCTAATTATAAGAAAGATGGCTATTACAGCACAAGACGTTAACAAACTCCGTCAGGAAACCGGAGCCGGTATGATGGACTGCAAGAAGGCGCTTACTGAAGCTAACGGCGACTTTGAGGCAGCTAAAGATATTCTGCGCAAGCAAGGCCAGAAAATTGCCAGCAAGCGCGCTGACAACGCTACCTCTGAGGGTATCGTGCTGACGCATGTAAGCGAAGATGGCACTAACGGTAAAGTAATTGCCCTGGCTTGCGAAACTGAGCCAGTATCTAAAGTAGAGGACTTCCAGAACCTGGCGAAAGCCGCTATGGAAACTGCTGTTTCTACAAACGCTGCTACTAAAGAAGAGCTGCTTGCTGCTCCTCAGGCTGACGGCCGCTCGCTGCAGGACCACATCACGGACCTGATGGGTAAAATCGGTGAGAAAATCGACGTAGTTTCTTACCAGACTGTGAAAGCTGAGAAAGTTGTAAACTACAACCACTCTAATGGCAAGCTGGGTGTACTGGTTGGCCTTGTAAACACAAACGGTGCTGACGTAGAGGAAGTAGGCAAAGACGTGGCAATGCAGATTGCTGCCATGAACCCAATCGCGGTGGACAAAGACGGCGTTGACTCTGCTACTGTTGAGCGTGAGATTGAGGTTGGCAAAGAGCAGGCGCGTGCCGAAGGCAAGCCAGAGCAAATGCTGGAAAAAATCGCGCAGGGCAAACTGAACAAGTTCTACAAAGACAACACCCTGTTGAACCAGGACTTCGTGAAAGACCCATCTGTTTCTGTAGCCAAGCTGCTTGACAACACAAGCAAAGGCATGACAGTTAGCGAGTTCAAGCGCGTAGCTATCGCTTAAGTTCAGCTGAAAGTATAAAGAAAAAGCCCCTGATTTCTCAGGGGCTTTTTTGTTGGGTAACACTGAGCCAAATCAATTTATATTTTATAATTTGTTCATACTAATTCTACAAAATTATCCATCCCGCTTTTATAAAGGTTAATTGGGCTTTGTCGATAAATGTTACCCAATTTGATCGCCTGCCTGCCTTTTCATTGGTTAATTCTAAAAAGAAAACCTGTGGATTCGCAGAATCTGGATAATAAAGCCAAAACCTAAATCTTTTTACTCTTGGATCATCTGATAGAAAATCAAGCTCTTCAAAATTTCCTATGCTCAAGCTAGTAGCCCCGAGTAAATCAGGATAAAATAATCCTTCTTCGAATATAAGTTGATATTCAGGTCTTAAGTTAGAGAATTCGACAAACCCTTCTTTTCCAAAATGAACTTTAGAACCGTTGGTTACTATTTGGCCAGTAAACTTGGGGTAAAGCGTCTTTTTATATTCATTTTTGAACAACTCTTGTGCCCAATAATCTTCTTGTTCTCCCTGGTTGGCAAATGGTGGTTTTGCTTTTAAAAGGACCTTCACTTCCCGCACTCCTTTTTGTGGCACACAGCTTACGGAAAGTACAATTACGAATAATGTAATTAAATATCTCATACAAATCGAGCAACACCAACAGTGGTAAGAAAAGTAAATATTCCCTCACCCATTCCGCCTTACCGTGCTCACAAAAATGTCGCGCATGTCCTGAAAACGGTTGAGGACGCCTTCGATAAACTCCTCATCAATCAGAGCTTTTACACCTTCGTCGCCCATCACTTCGGTTTCCTCTATTTTGTAGATCTGCTCCAGGTTGGCTTTCTCCAGCTTCAGGATATACTTGCCGTTGTAGGAGTGCAGCGTGATCTTCACGTGCGGGTTTGGTATATCGGCTACTACTCTCATGGTTCTATTTTAGCTTTTGTGTTAAAGTATAAATTCTGAAGGAGATAAACCCACCCCTGCCCCTCCCGAGAGGGGAATTTGCAGTACAGGCTTTTGTCCTTTGGCAAAAAATCAGGCTTCCTCCTTTATCTCAATGCCCATCAGCTGCATGAGTTTGCTGGCGTTAAAGCTGCGGCAAAGGCCGGGAGTAAGCTTATAATCAAAGTTTATCTCGTTGCCGATAATGTCGCTGTTGAAGCTGTAGTTCTCTACGCTGCCCTGCAGTTCCTGTTCCATGGCGCCCAGCTCCAGGTCATGGGTGGAGATGAGGCCGGAGGCGTTGCGCTTGTGCAGCTGCCGTATCAGCGACATGGCCCCGAGGTGGCGGTCGCGGGAGTTGGTGCCTTTCAGAATCTCGTCGAGGAGGTAGAAGACCGGTTGGTTTCCCTGTTCCGTCAGCTCCAGTAGCACACGCAGGCGCTTCAGCTCGGCGTAGAATGAGGACGTGTTCTCGGCCAGGTTATCGGCGGTGCGCATGGCGGTGTATACTTGCGCGGGTGCCACGGTCATACTTTTGGCACAAACTGGGGCCCCCATCAGCGCCAACACCATATTTATACCTACCGTGCGCAGAAAAGTAGTCTTCCCCGACATATTAGACCCCGTGATGACGATGGTATGGCCAATGCCCTGCATTCCGAAATCGTTGGCGACAGGTTTAACCGAGAAGATGAGCGGGTGCGCCAATGCAGAAGCCTGGTACAGGAAAGGCGTTTGGCTAAGCTGCGGCACGGCAAAGTGCGGGTGCGCGTGCTGAAAGGCCGCAATACTGGCCAGCGCCTCAAACTCCGCCAACGTCTCCAGGCTATGCTCCAGCTGCTGCAGGTGCTGCTCTTTCCAGCTTTCCAGTCTATACATCCACACAAAATCCCACAACAGCACATTGTTCAGGAAAAAAGCCATAAGCGTGCTAAGGCGCCAGGAAAAGAAATCGATGATGTTGGCAAGCTTGTTTATACTTACCGAAGACCGGGTGCCGGATTTCGTGAGCTCGTGCTGCAGCGCCTGTAGCCTGGGCGAACTGAACTGATGCTCCTCCAGGTGCTCTAGCTGCTTGGTATAGCTGCGCATGGCCTCATAAATGCCAATGCTTTTCTCGTAGTACTCGTCGCGCTCCACCCGGAACTTGTAGGCCAGCAGGAACTGGATCACAAGAAAGCCGACTGCCACCCAACCGCTAAAGCCGTAGAACCAAGCCGCAATGGCCGCCAGTGTAAGTATGGGAAGTATAAACAGCAGCGGTTTTAGCCAGCCATGCTGCCGGAAAAAAGCTTTATCCCTGAACCAGTCTATAAACCCCGCCGCCGATTCTGCATCGTGCTTGTAGTGCATGGGCAGCGCCAGCAGCTCTTGCAGCCAGTCCAGGTTTTTGTCTGATGCCAGCTCTGCCGCAGCCTCCTGCCGCTTCAGCACCTCTTGCGGCGCTGCGGCCTTGCGCAGCCACGCAGCCAGCTTATACTTGCCGATGCTGGTAACGGAGCGGTTAAGCAGCTGGAACAGCGAGTTATGCCCAAAAATGTCGAGGTCGGAAGTATAGGCATGATGGTCATCCACAAACTCCTGGCCGGCATCAAAGTTCTTTAGCTTGCCTTGCAGCCGCTCCACCTCCTGCTCGTTTACCTGCCGCAGCAGGCGCAGCTGCTGGTACCTAAAGTTCAGGCGGCTGTGCCAGCGCATCACCAGCACAAAGAGTAGATAAAAACCAAGTATGGCCAGCGCACCGGCAGTATGGTTGTCGCTTTTAAAGAAGTAGTAGGCCAACGCTGCGCCAGCCACAAACACCGCCACCCGCAGCCACGAAACGGCGCTGGAAGTGGAGGCGGCTTTCTTCTCCTGCCCGGCAAAGGCCGACGCCCTGCCCAAGTATAAACTTTCTCTGCTTTCGCTCACAGTATCTTATTTTCCGCTACTTATACTTGCTAATCAACCATAGCGATGCACTTCAGCTCAATGGCAATGGGCGTGGGCAGGCTGTTTACCTCCACGGTGGTGCGGCAGGGCTGATTATCTTTAAAGTACTCGGCGTAGAGGCGGTTGTAGGTGGCAAAATCGTCTTTCATGTTCGTCAGGAACACGGTTACATCCACCAGGCTGTCCCAACTGGAGCCGGCAGCGTCCAGGATAGCCCGCACGTTCCGGAAGACCGAGTGGCACTGTGCTTCTATGTCGTAGCGCAGGATGTTGCCCTGCTCGTCCAGCTCCACGCCTGGTATCTGCTTAGTCCCGCGCTCGCGTGGCCCCACCCCCGACAGAAACAGCAAATTGCCCACGCGCCGCGCATGCGGGTACAGCCCCACCGGCTCCGGCGCCTTATCCGAGTTTAGTAGTTCTTTCTCTTTTGCCATAGCCAAATATACATATAAATAAAGAGGGATAATCTGGTACGGCTAAAAACAGGAAAAGCCGGCACTGCCAGCTTTTCCTTCACCTTAAACAAACTGTCTTTAACAAGATCGATCTATTTCGTAAACTTTACATCGCCATACTTTGAGTTGATGCTTACCACCGCCTTTGAGGAAGCGTTGCCAAACTTGCCTTTGTATTCGGCTGACGTATGGTCTCTTTCGAGGGATGTTATAGTAACCAACGACTTATCTACATTAAAGTTACCAAAGCTTACATTCACGTCGAAGTTGAAGTTAGTGTTGTCGGCAAAGTTGAGGTAGAGCGGCGTAAAGCCTCCATCCAGCGATATTTTCTGAACGCTTTTGCTGATGTTGTCTACCCGGAACGAGCCATATTGCACGTCCATCTCCATGGCATCTTCCAGGCCGCCCAGGCTAAAGTCGCTGAACTTGGAGGAGCCCTGCAGGCCGCCGGCACCGCCCACTTTCATCTCGGTATAAGCCACGCTGATGTTGCCACCGCCAATGTATCCGCAATTGCCTGCCCCGTAAGTAATCTTAAGCGTGTTTGCCGTGTTGGCCAGCCGGTCGCACTTCAGAGAGCCATACTGCAAGTCTATGTCCGCTTTGCCTTTCATAGAGGCCAGGTATACATCGCCAAACCTGTTCTTTACAGCAATGGCGTTCTCAGCGGGCATATTGATGGTGTAATTCACTTCCAGGCTCTTGTTACCGTTCATGCGCATCGACTCTTTTTGAGTGCGGAAGGTGTAGGTGCTGCCCTCGCGGCTCTCCTGTATCTTCACCCTGTTTAACATTTCCTGGGCTTTTGCATCGGAGCTGGCGCGGGCAATCACCTCTATTGTTACCTGGATTTCCTTCTTATCCCAAGTGTTCACGTGCACCTTTCCCCATTGGTTTTCTATCCGCAGGGCATCCTTTGCGCTTACTTTAAAGGACTTGTTGATGGTCTTGCGCTTTTCGGCATCAAAGGCGGCGGCGGTTGCGCTAAAGTTTCCGGCTTTCCCGATAGTTGCCAGGTCCTTCAACCCGGCCAGGTCGGGCATACTTTCCAGCACGGCCAGCTGTTTCAGCTGTTTCAGGTCGGCCATACTTTCCAGGTCGAGTTCGTCCAGCACGCGCAGCCCCGAAAGGTCGATTTTAACGTCCGGGCACGTGGTTTCGTCTTTGGCCTGTGCCATGGCCAGCATTGGTGCCAGCATCAGCACCAGCATAAGGCGTAGAGAGTTATACATTTGTGGTATCATCGTTTTGTGGTTCTTGGGTAGGTTCTTTTTCTTGTTGATTTTGCTGTAGCCGCTGAAGTATCTCCAGTTGGCGGTTTAAGACTTTTGTGCGCAGCCACAGGTTTTGTACCATGGCATCTATAATCTCATCGGTGTTGGGTGCGGTGTACAGCTGCTTTTTAAGCGCTGCATAGCTGCTGTCCAGGTCGGCCAGTTCCTTGTCCACCAGCTGATGCTCGTCCAGGCCCAGCACCTTCAGGTCATACTCGCTCAGTTCCGTTTTCTTTTCCTCTATCTGGCTGGCGTAGTAGGCCTCAATCTCCGGCAGCTCGGGTGCCACCGCCTCTATGCCTTCGGGTGCCTCTGTCGTGATGCTTTGGTTGGCTGCCAGCGTGCCGGCGGTATCAAGCGTCTGCTGCTTCATCAGGAAGAGGGTAAGGCCGCAGCCCACCAGCAGCACTATGGCCGCCGCCACACGCATAAAGAAGTAGTCGGCGCTGAAGCTGGCGCGGTCGCCAAAGCTCACCTTGATAACCTTGGCCTCCTTTTCGGGTGATTTTTGAGGCAGTTCCTGGCATATCTGCTGCCACAGCTCCGTTCGGGGCTCGAACACATCGAACTCCTCGCGGTTATCCTGAACAAATTTTTCTAACCTATCTTTCATGGTAAAGCTCCTTCATACTTTCTGTTTTATACTTTCAGGCCACAAACTGCGGCTCTTTTAATATCTCCAGCAATTTTTTGCGCGCCCTGCTGTACTGCGACTTAGAGGTAGACTCCGAAATGCCCAGCACCTCTCCTATTTCGGCGTGGTCGTAGCCTTCCAGTAAGTATAAGCTCAGCACCACGCGGTAGCCGTCGGGCAGCATCTGGATGGCGCGCCGCACCTGCTCCACCTGCCACTCCGCATCGTCCTCGGTTACCTCGTCGGGCACATTGGCCACGGTGCGCTCATCCATCGGCACCAACTCGGAGCGGCGCTTGCGCACAGCGTTAATGGCCGCGTTAATCACAATCTTCTTCAGCCAACTGCCAAAGCTTGCCTCGCCCTTATAGCTGTGCAGGTTTTTAAAAGCGCTTACAAAAGCCTCCTGTAGCACATCTTCGGCCTCGGCATAATCGTTGGTGATGCGCATGCTCACGTTAAACATGGCTTTGGCGTAAAGCTTATACAGCTCATACTGCGCCCGATGGTCGCCGCCCTTGCAGCGTTGCACCACCTCCTGATTCACATCCTGGTAGCCAATTTTTTCCAAAGTCTTACTGCTTAACCGGTTTCGTCGCGCTCTCTCAGCGTATTAAACTTTCATGCGCCTCTTATTTCATTCTCTGCACTAAAGACACAGCCGTTTACCCGAAGTTGCACGCAACGCTAAAATTTTTCCTGAAGATTTTCGTTCCTATACCTTATCCACACTATCCACATACCTGTGTGGAAAAAGTTGCAACATCCTATCTTCTTCATCTTCTTGATGTTATACTTTACAAGATGCGATAACACAGGAAATGGTTGCCTCTGATGCTGCCTTACCCACAGCTGGCAGTGAGGTATAAACATAGCTTTTCCACATATCCACATACAGGTTATGCACATTTGTGGATAAGTGTGGTTTATACTTTGATTCCTGAGCAAAATCTAAAGTATGGGCAGGGGCAACGGAACTGCGGCGGAACACAAGTATGGGGAAGAACTGTAGAAACCGTGGGGCCTCATGAGCAAAAAAGGGAAACTAATGTATAACCCTGAGGTTGGCTGACACATGTATACTTTATGCACAGGTACTATAAAAAAGCGCCGGCTCTGTGGTAGAGCCGGCGCTTTATACTTTGTAGCTAGTAAGACACTCACAAGCCTGGAAGACACTGTGAGGTCTGAGCTGTTAGTCCATGATGTCGAACTTGATGCCTTGCGCCAGTGGCAGCTCGCGGCTGTAGTTGATGGTGTTGGTCTGGCGGCGCATGTATACTCTCCAGGCATCCGAACCGGACTCGCGGCCACCGCCTGTCTCTTTCTCACCGCCAAAGGCACCGCCAATCTCGGCACCGGACGTACCGATGTTCACGTTGGCAATACCGCAGTCAGAGCCCCAGTGCCCCAGGAAGGCCTCGGTCTCCAGCAGGTTGGTAGAGAAGATAGCCGAAGACAAGCCCTGGCGCACGCCATTCTGCAGCTCAATGGCATTCTCCACATCACCGCTATACTTGATCAGGTACAGGATTGGCGCGAAAGTCTCCTCCTGCACCATCTCGTAATGGTTTTCGGCCTCTACAACGGCTGGCTTCACGTAGGTTCCGGTTTCGTAGCCGTCGCCGCTCAGTACTTCGCCGCCTGTCAGCAGCTTGCCTCCCTCCTGCTGCACCTTCTCCAGGGCGTTCGTAAAAGCATTTACGGCGTCTTTGTCAATCAGCGGGCCAACAAGCGTAGTGGCGTCCAGCGGATGGCCGATCGGCAGGTTCGGGTATACTTTCAGCAGGCGCTCCTTTACCTGCTCATAGATGTTCTCGTGGATGATGAGGCGGCGGGTAGAAGTACAGCGCTGCCCGCAGGTACCTACTGCGCCAAACACAATCGCGCGCAGGGCCATTTCCATGTCGGCGCTCTCGGTAAGTATGATGGCGTTGTTGCCGCCCAGTTCCAGCAGGGATTTCCCTAAACGGGCGCCCACGGCCTCGCCTACCTTTTTGCCCATACGCGTAGAGCCTGTGGCAGAAACCAGCGGCACACGCTTGTCGTGGCTCATCAGGCTGCCAATTTCCGCATCCCCGATGATCAGGTTGAAAATACCCTCCGGCAGCTCGTTCTCGGCCAGCACCTCCCGGATGATGTGCTGACAGGCCACACCGGTCAGCGGTGTTTTCTCAGAAGGTTTCCAGATGATCACGTCGCCGCAAACGGCAGCCAGCATGGCATTCCAGCTCCAAACAGCCACCGGAAAGTTAAAGGCCGAGATAACGCCAACGATGCCCAGCGGGTGGTACTGCTCGTACATACGGTGCTGCGGGCGCTCCGAGTGCATGGTAAAGCCGTGCAGCTGGCGCGACAGGCCCACGGCAAAGTCGCAGATGTCGATCATTTCCTGCACTTCGCCCAGGCCCTCCTGGTAAATCTTGCCCATTTCGTAGCTCACCAGTTTGCCCAGCGCCTCTTTGTGCTCGCGCAGCTTATCGCCGATCTGGCGCACAATTTCGCCGCGCTTCGGGGCAGGCACCTTGCGCCATACTTTAAAAGCCTCCTGCGCTGTGGTCACTACTTTGTCGTAGTCCTCGGCGCTGGCCATGTTTACAGTGGCAATGGTAGCCCCGTCTGCCGGCGAGGTAACGGTACGGGCTTTACGCCCTTCCTGGCCGCCCCAGGCAAGGCCGGTGCTGTAGGCAGGATTCACTTGCTTTATTCCAAGCTGATGCAGCACATCAGTCAGTTCTTTGTTCAGCGGCAACTCGTCAACGGTTTGCTTCATGGTTTTATCTTCTTAATGTTTTTAAATCGCTCTTACACAAAGCTAAAAAATAAAAAAGCTTCTGCAAGGCTGCAGAAGCTTTCTGTTTATGTGTTCGTACTTATTACCCTTTTCCGATAGGGTAGTATGCTTTCAGGCCGTCCGGATAGATGCCCTCGATGTACACAACGCCGCCCTCAAAGTTCTTCAGGTGTTTCTCTACGTCGGCTGGCTCATGCACTTCATACTTATCGATGCGGGTGATGATAAAGCCGTCTTTCATACCTGTATCGCGGAACTTGCTGTCGCGCACGCCGGAGATCTTGGCGCCACCGTCTATTCCCAGCTTGTTCATTTCCTGGCGCGTTACAGGCTCAAAGCTGGCTCCGTCAAACGTGATGGCCTTGGCATTGCTACGCTTCACCAGCTCTGTGCTGTTGTCCATGTTTTTCAGCGTTACGTTGGCCGACTTGTTCTTGCCGTCGCGTATGTACGCCACCTTCACCTTGTCGCCAGGGCGGTAGCGGGCAATCTGCTCCAGCAACTGCGACGATTTGCCCACGTTCACGCCATTCACAGAAGTAATCACGTCGCCGGCCTCCAGACCAGCCTCTTTCGCGCCACTGCCTTCTTCCACACCGGCCACATACACGCCGTCCAATGTTTTCAGGCCTTTCTCTTTGGCAAACGTAGCGTCAATCTCCTGGATGGTGGCACCAAGCAAGGCGCGCTGCACCTCCCCATACTTCAGCAGGTCGTCCACCACTTTGCTTACAATAGCTGACGGCACGGCAAAAGAATAGCCGGCAAACTGGCCTGTTTGGGAGGCAATGGCCGTGTTGATGCCCACCAGATCGCCGTTCAGGTTAACCAAGGCGCCACCGGAGTTACCAGGGTTCACTGCCGCATCGGTCTGGATAAACGACTCAATGCTCATGTCGCGGTTGGCGCTGGTGCGCAGGATGTTAATGTTACGGCCTTTAGCGCTCACAATACCGGCAGTAACTGTAGAGGTCAAGTTCATGGGGTTACCCACGGCCAGCACCCACTCGCCAATCTGCAGGTCATCAGAGTTTCCGTAGCGGATGGTAGGGAGCTTATCAGCATTCACTTTTAGCAGGGCAATGTCAGTGGTTGGGTCGGTGCCTACCAAGGTGGCTTCAAACTTACGCTTGTCGTCCAGCACTACCTCAATCTTATCTGCTTTGTCGATTACGTGGTTGTTGGTTACAATGTAGCCGTTGGAAGCAATGATCACGCCTGAGCCGGAGGCCATCTGCGGGCCGCGCGGCACGTTCTGCCCGAAGCCATCGCCAAAGAACTCACGCAGGAAAGGGTCCATCGGGCTGCTGTAGCGGTCGGAGGAGCGTACGCTGTACTCCGTCATCACGTGCACCACTGCCGGCGTAGACACCTGGGCAGCTTTGATAAAGTTCAGGCCCTCCGGCACTACGGTGTTGCTGCTGCGCATGTCGCTGGTATAGCGCACCGAAGGATACTGCTGCTCTTGCTGCACCACATTGTTTTCATCCTCCAGCAATTTGTAACTACCCACAGCCACACCACCGCCAACTACGGCCGAGAGCGCAACGCCAAGTATAAACTGTTTCGTCTTCATAAGATAATTTTACTTTACTAGATATTCTATATTGTTGTTTTACTATATTCTATAAGGTAAACGCTAAAATTGTATACGATAGTATATGGATAACCGTCAGATATTTGGTTTACCCTCTTCTAATAAACAAAAAAGAGGCCAAATTCGTTGGCCTCTTTTTGCTAATGCTTTTATTTACGCTTTTTTGGCGCTGCTGCTTCCGGCAAGTTCTTTTTCTTTTTTCTTGCCTTCTGTTTCTGCCCCGGACGCGATGCTGATCTGGCGCTTCATCACCTTTTTCTCGTCTTTCGGGATGCTAACCAGCAGGATACCGTCTTTGAACTCGGCTGTAATTTTGTCTGGGTTCACGTTGTCGGGCAGGTAAAAGGTTCTGCTAAACGAGCCGTATTGCGTTTCCAGCATGTGGTAGCGGCGGTTCTCCTCCTTCTTCTCCAGCTTGCGCTCACCGGTTATGGTCAGCCTTCCTTCCTGAAAATCAATGGAAATATCCTCCTTCTTCACGCCTGGCAACGCCGCCTCTATCTCAAAGCCGCGCTCTGTCTCGCAGGCGTCTACGTGCGGGGTAAAGCCGGAAATATTCTTGGAGTTTACAGACTCGTTAAAGAACCTGTCCAGCATTGCGCTAAATGTGTTGGGCATGTTTTCGTTCATGCCGTTGTATCTTGTAAGTGCCATTTTATACCTCCTTTTTAATTGCTGTTCTTGATTCACAAACACAGTATCGTAAAAACCATACCAACAGAATCATCATGTAAAAACATGAAATAATGTCATTAAACAAAGCATTCAAAAAGGCAATAGGCTGACTGTTTTACAGTTAAGGCATACTTAATAGGTAATACTGGCAGTTTCTGGTGCACGGCCAAAGGCATATTTCAGCTCCAGCCCCACCACCGGTGTTATGCGGTTGCGCTTGGTTCTGTAGCCATCCTGCTGCAGTTGCCCCTGATCGTCATATATAGGCGGTATCTCTACATAATAGTAATCGGTCTGGCGCATAAAGTATGGATTGATGCGCAGCTTCTCCGTCAGCTCATAGTTCAGGCCCAGGCGCAGGCGGGTACGGTCAATGGTGCGCTCTTGGGCGCGGCCCTCATACGCCTTGCCCAGATTGGAGCGGAGCATGGCCTCATAGTTTATACTTGGGGTGATGAACCTGCTTCCCAGCGGCAGGCGCTTGCCCAGCTCCGCCGAAAGCCTGAAGCGCCCAAAGGCATCCATGCTTTCCTGGTCTACATACTCGAATAGCAGCTGCTTGTTAAAGTATAAGCCTTTCACCTGGCCGTTGTGGCGCAGAAACAGCGTGTAAAACATTGTTTTGGGATAGTCCTCGATGGCATAGCGCAGCAGGGCTCCGCCGCGCCAGTGCTCCGACAGCACATGCTCATACCCTACGCTCAACTCTATCCGCTCAAAGCTGCTCAGCAGGCCGGAGTCTTTCAGGTCGTTAAAGTCACTGTCAGTGTTGATGCGGTAGCCGTTGCGAAAGAACACCTGCCCCTCCTCGCCCACGCCAAGGCTCACCTGCAGCTCCGGCCAAACGGAGGTTGGCGCGGTAACCTTGCTCTGCGCCTGCGCCAGCGCTGGCAGAAGTAGCAGTAGTATAACGTATAGTTTTTTCATAGTTGTTGCGTTTCTGTTTGAAGGAATGCTCATCCCCTATTTACCAATCATTACCCTTGGGAGGGGCAGGGGTGGATCAGTCTATGGCCAGGATTCTTTAACCGGACCTATCCCTCCAGCTCCTGCAGCGCCACCCACGCCATTAAACCAATGCCTGTCTCCAGGGCGGCTTCATCAATATCAAACGTTGGGGTATGCACGCCGGAGGTAATGCCGCGCTCCTCGTTCCGGGTACCGAGGCGGTAGAAACAGGCTGGCACCTGCTGGGTGTAGTAGGCAAAGTCCTCGGCTCCCATCCACAGGTCCAGGTCCACCACATTCTCGGTCCCTAAGTAGGCCTCTGCGGCCTTGCGGGCTATACTTGTCACCGCAGGGTCGTTTTGCAGGAAAGGATAGCCGAACTTAATATCGATGTCGCAGCTGCCGCCCATACTTGCGCAGAGGCCCTCGGCCAGTTGCTTTATTTTCTGGTGCGCCTCCTTGCGCCATACTTCGTTCATGGTCCGGAAGGTGCCTTCCAGCTTCACCTCGTTAGGTATGACGTTGGTGGCACCCTTTGCCTCTACTTTGCCAAACGACAGCACCGTGGGCACCTTTGGGCTGGCATGGCGGCTCACGATCTGCTGCAGCGCCACAATCAGGTGAGAGGCGATCAGCACCGGGTCTATGTTCATCTCGGGCATGGCCGCGTGGCCGCCTTTGCCTTTCACGGTGATGTAGATCTCATCGGCGCTAGCCATGTACATGCCCGAACGGAAGCCTACCTTACCGGCAGGCAGCATCGGGAACACGTGCTGGCCGATCATACTTGCCGGCGCCGGGTTCTGCAGCACGCCCTCCTTTATCATCAGAGAGGCCCCTCCCGGAAACTTCTCCTCGCCGGGCTGAAACACCAGCTTCACCGTCCCCTCAAACTCCTTGCGTAGTTCCTGCAGTATACGCGCCGTACCCAGCACCGAGGCCGTGTGCACATCGTGCCCGCAGGCGTGCATCACGCCCTCGTTCTTTGATTTGTACGCCACCTCGTTTGCCTCCACAATGGGCAGGGCATCCAGATCAGCTCGCAGCGCTATGGTTTTCTTCTCCGGGTTCTTTCCTTTTATCAGTGCCACCAAACCAGTGTTAGCCATACTTTCGGCCTCTATGCCATACGTTGCAAGCTCCTGTTTTACGTAGGCGGCGGTGTTGTGCTCCTCAAACGATAGCTCCGGGTTGGCGTGGATGTGGCGGCGCACCTGCACCGTTTCGGGTGCATAGGCCTGGGCAAGTTGTTTTATACTATCTATGGATATCGACATAGTATCATTTGTTAAAACTGTACTTCCGATAGCTATACCAGCGCAGGGCTGCGCAGCATGGCGGTAAAACAAGGTAGCGATTATACTGCATCACATCAAACATAAAAAGCGTTGCAGCTCTTACACCGCAACGCTTTTAAAGCTTTTGCCTTGCAATTGCTATTGCTTCCGGATGTTGATCTTATCCTGCACGATCTGCGCGTTCGGGATAAGGTCGGAGATCTGGTTGAGCACCTGCTGTGCCTCCACGCGGTTAAAGAAATCGCCGACCAACAGGCGGAAGTTTGGCTGCTGGTAGGTCAGGTAGTCCTGCACGTCGGGCACCCTGGTGATGATAGCTTTACGCAGGTCCATGACGGTTTGGCGCTGCGAGCCGTTATAGGCCAGAATGCGGTAGCCCTGCGCGTACCGGATGTTCTTGTTCACGCTGGCCACAGTGTCCATCAGCACGGCCACTTGCCTGTTGTTATGCAGTTTCGGCTCTACGTAGGCTACGGGAGCGGTTTCCTCTACCTCATACGTTGGCCGGTACGGGCTCAGGTCTTCCATGGCCTTCTCTGTTTTGCCGGAGCCTACTTTTGCCTCGCTGCCCACGCGGCCGCTGCCTTTGGAGGATGTACAAGACACGCCCGCCATCACGAGCAAAGCCAATAATAAATTAAGTATTCTGTTCATGTGTTACTATTTGAATGCTGGCCGAGCAGCCTAACCTATCAGCCCCTGCCTTTATCAATGCTTCGGCCTCTGCCGCCGACCGGATGCCGCCGGAGGCTTTTATCTTCATGCGGCTTGAAAGGATGCGGCGCATCAGCTTTATGTGCTCTACTTTGGCTCCGCCTGATGCAAAGCCTGTGGATGTTTTAACGAAGTCGGCGCCGGCGCTAGTACAAATGCTGCACGCTTTCGTGATTTCCTCGTCGGTCAGCAGGGCCGTTTCGATGATCACTTTGAGTTCCGCTTCCTTCATGTGGCAGAATTTGGCCAGGTCACTCAGCTCGTTCTCCACCTCCTTATACTTGCCGGACTTGAAGTATGAGATGTTCATCACCACATCGATCTCGTTGGCGCCATCCTCTATGGCCTGGTGCGTTTCCAGGAACTTCACCTTGTGGTGCTGGTACCCCAGCGGAAAGCCTATGACAGTGGCTACCTTTACCTGTGTGCCCACTCCCAGCCTTTCGCGGGCCTGCTGCACGTAGCAAGGTGGCACGCATACCGCGGCGAAGCCATAGTTGCGGGCCTCGTCGCATAGCTGCTGTACCTGATCGGCTGTCGCGTCGGGGCGCAGCAGCGTGTGGTCTATGTAAGAGGCAATGTCTTCTCCTGCCATATCTGTAGACAAAAGATGTTAGACGTAAGATCATTGATTCTCTTACACCTAACACCTTTAAAGTTATTTCAAGAATAAGTGCCGGCAGCACCCAAGCAAGTTGAGCGCTGCCGGCACTCTGTTTTAGTCTTCTATCAATACGCAGCGGTTGTTGTGCAGGTCATCCTCTACGCTTTTATACTTCACGTCCTTCAGCACACGGCCGTCTGTATATTGCACGCTTACGCGCTCGTTGCGGCCAGCCACTTTCTGCGAGTGGGCCGGCATGATCTTCTCCGGTTCCTGGGCAGGCGCCGACGTATGGCCTGTCTCATCCTCCAACGAAGAGTGCACCTCCTGCTTCTGCTCCTTCAGTACCGGCGGCTTAGGGGCCATCGGTGGCTTTATCGGCTGCTGCATCTGCTGTGGTGCCTGCACAGGTATAAACGCGTGGAACAGGAACTGAATTGTCTGCTCGTTCACTTTTCCGATCATGCGCTTGAACAGCTCAAACGACTCGAACTTGTAGATCAACAGCGGGTCTTTCTGCTCGTATACGGCATTCTGCACGCTCTGCTTCAGGTCGTCCATCTGGCGCAGGTGGTCTGTCCAGGCCTGGTCGATAGTGCCTAGCGTGATGATCTTCTCCATAGAGCGGATCAGCTCCAGCCCTTTGGTTTCGAAGGCCTTTGTGAGGTTGGCTACGGCAGCCAGCTGGCGCTTGCCGTCAGTAAACGGCACAGCCACGTTCTCGATCATCGGCCCACGGTTGGCGTGGATGTCGGAGATGATTGGGTAGGCCTGCTCTCCGATCTTCTTGTTGCGCTCCAGGTAGTGGTTCAGGGCTTCGTTGTACAGGCGCTCTGCCAACTGGTTGGCCTGCGTAGAACGGAACTCTTCCTCTGTAATGGCCGACTCGATGCCGAACACGCGCAGGATATGCAGCTGGAAGTTCTCGTAGTCGTTCACGTTTTTGTAGCTCACCACCACGTCCTCGCTGATATCGTAGATCATGTTCCAGATATCCAGCTCCAGGCGCTCGCCGTACAGGGCGTTTCTGCGGCGCTTGTACACCACTTCACGCTGTGCGTTCATCACGTCGTCATACTCCAGCAGGCGCTTACGCATCCCGAAGTTGTTCTCCTCCACTTTCTTCTGGGCACGCTCAATAGAGTTCGTGATCATCGAGTGCTGGATCACCTCGCCTTCCTCCAGGCCCATACGGTCCATCAGACGGGCAATGCGGTCAGAGCCGAACAGGCGCATCAGGTTATCGTCCAAAGAAACGAAGAACTGTGAAGAACCCGGGTCTCCCTGACGGCCGGCACGACCACGCAGCTGGCGGTCCACACGGCGCGACTCGTGGCGCTCTGTACCAATAATGGCCAGGCCACCTGCAGACTTAGACTCCGGCGTAAGCTTAATGTCGGTACCACGGCCAGCCATGTTCGTGGCAATGGTTACCGTACCGGGCTTACCGGCTTCGGCCACAATTTCCGCTTCTTTCTGGTGCAGCTTGGCGTTGAGTACCTGGTGCCTGATCTTGCGCAGCGTCAGCATACGGCTCAGGAGCTCGGAGATCTCCACCGAAGTGGTACCTACCAGCACTGGACGGCCGGCCTCTGTCAGTTGCACGATCTCGTCGGCAACGGCGTTATACTTCTCGCGGGTGGTTTTGTATACTTTGTCGTGCTCGTCTTTTCTGGCGATCGGGCGGTTGGTCGGGATCACCACCACATCCAGCTTATAGATGTCCCAGAACTCGCCTGCCTCTGTTTCGGCAGTACCCGTCATACCGGAAAGCTTGTGGTACATACGGAAGTAGTTCTGCAGCGTAACGGTGGCGTAGGTCTGCGTGGCATCCTCTACCTTCACGTTTTCCTTCGCCTCGATAGCCTGGTGCAGGCCATCTGAGTAGCGGCGACCTTCCATCACGCGGCCTGTCTGCTCATCCACGATCTTTACTTTGTGGTCCGGCGTCACGATATACTCTGTGTCCTTCTCAAACAAAGTATAAGCCTTCAGCAACTGGTTGATAGTATGGATACGCTTCGACTTCTCCTGGAAATCGGCGATCAGCTTCTCTTTAGCGTGCAGCTGCTCCTCGTGTGGCAGCTCCTTGTTGTTCTCGATCTCGGCGATCTCAGAGCCGATGTCCGGCATGATGAAGAAGTTCGGATCCTCGCCTTGGCCCGTGATCAGGTCGATGCCTTTTTCGGTCAGCTCGATCTGGTTGTGCTTCTCGTCGATGGTGAAGTATAGCGGCTCGTCGGCCTCCGGCATTTGGCGAGAGTTATCCTGCAGGTAGAAGTTCTCCGTTTTCAGCATGATAGCACGCACGCCCGTCTCGCTCAAGAACTTAATCAGCGGCTTGCTTTTAGGAAGGCCACGGTAAGCGCGGAACAGGGCCAGACCGCCGTCCTGCGTATTGCCTTCCTTGATCAGGCGCTTGGCCTCCGTCAGGAAGTTCTGCACTACCTTGCGCTGCGCATCCACCAGCATGGAGATACGCGGCTTCAGCTGGTAAAACTCGTGCTCGTCGCCACGCGGCACCGGACCAGAGATGATCAGCGGCGTACGGGCATCGTCAATCAACACGGAGTCCACCTCATCGACCATGGCGTAATGGTGCTTGCGCTGTACCAGGTCTTTCGGCTCGCGGGCCATGTTGTCGCGGAGGTAATCGAAACCGAACTCGTTGTTGGTGCCGTACGTGATGTCAGCTTTGTAGGCGTTGCGGCGGGCCTCCGAGTTAGGCTGGTGCTTGTCTATACAGTCGATGGTGAGGCCGTGGAACTCGAACAGCGGGGCCATCCACTCAGAGTCGCGGCGGGCCAGGTAGTCGTTCACCGTTACCACGTGCACGCCGCGCTTGGCCAGGGCGTTGAGGTAAGCAGGCAGCGTCGCTACCAGTGTTTTACCCTCACCTGTCGCCATCTCGGCAATCTTACCCTGGTGCAGCACAATGCCACCGATCAGCTGCACATCGTAATGCAGCATGTCCCAGGTAATTTCGTTGCCGGCAGCCACCCACCTGTTATCCCAGGTAGCTTTATCGCCGTCGATGTTTACGTTAGGCTTGCGAGCCGCCAGCTCACGGTCCATGTCGGTAGCGGTAACCACCAGTTTCCCGTTCTCTTTCCAGCGGCGGGCCGTTTCTTTTACAATGGCAAAACCAACCGGCAGCACTTCCATCAGCACTACTTCCAGCTCTTTATTGCGTTCCTTCTCCAGCTCGTCAATCTCCGAGAAGATAGCCTCCTTCTGCACAATGTTCAGCTCCGGCTCATCGGCAATACGCTGGTGCAACGCTGCGATCTTCTCATCAATTGGCTTCAGGCGCTCATCAATAATGCCTTTGATCTCATAGGTCTTCTGACGAAGCGCGTCGTCAGAAAGCGCGGTTAGCTTGGCATATTCTTCATTTACTTTAGATACGTAAGGCAGTACTTCCTTTATATCTCTGTCGGACTTGGTGCCGAATAGTTTCGCAACGGTTTTACCGAAAAAATCAAACATCTGTATAGGCTGTTCTTAAATGAAATCTTCTGTTCGCAATATCGTCAAAAATAGCTGTTTTTCCGATATTTCTAACGTTCTGCACTAAAACAATACCAGAACAAGGAATGCCTGGCGCATCTGCCATATTTACCGACAAAGTATAGCTGTTTTACTATTTATTACTTCAGCGTTTAATAGGCTATGCCATAATAGGTAACATGTGGCAGAGTGGCAGAAGTTCGTTTTGGAGGGAGGTTATACTTTCGCTTTCCTGGTTATACTTGTTAGCTACTGATCCTCAGGTTCTACTTTCCCCTCCTGGCGTAAGTCTTCAGACTTGTGTCCTATCATGATGTTGAGGTTGCAACTCAACTGGCTTGAAAAGTCATACTTTGTGCTTTGGCTATACGTCTCAGTTTTCTCTGGCGCCCCGAAGGCTTTCAGGGTGCCTTTATACTTTAGCCGCCGCTTCCTGCCCTTTTCTGGCGCAAGCGTCCGCTTGTGCCTCGTATAGCCACGGTTTCCCGCAACTGGAGCCAAGCTATCCTTTCTAACTTCCGTTCATCCTAAGTCTTACAAAGGCTACAGTTTCATTTCATGCTTGGCTCGCTCCTAGCCCGCGAGGCCTCCCCAAAATGCTTCGGGGTAAACTAATTCCCGCTCGGCGCTGGGAGCTTTTCCTGCCGGGGGGAGGGGCCTCACAGAAAAACTGGGATAAGGTTCGATAGCTATTATCCTGGCTATGGAACAAGTATAATTCCCCTCCTCGGAGGGGCCAGGGGTGGGTTCATACTTTTGCTGATAATGCCCGCAGCCATAAAACTTATACTTCAGCTAAAGCAATTACAGCCTCCCCTCTTAAATCAAGGAGGCGCCAGAGGTGGTTGGATCTAGCTATCCCTCCAAACTACAGCAGCAGCGAAAATACCCCCCCTAAAACACCTTCTGAAACTCCACCACGTCTTCCCAGCCATCTAATGTACGCAGCCACTCCTTCCGCAAGCCTACCTTTGTGAAACCAGCCTGGGCGAAGAGATTTATACTTGGTAGGTTAGAGGCGGTAACGGAGCAGTAGACCTGGTGCAGTTGCAGCTTAGTTTGGCAGTAGTCGAGCAGCAGGTGCAGGGCTTCTCGGGCGTGGCCGTTACCGCGGTGATCGGCAAGTATGACTATGCCTATACCGGCACGTCGGTGCAGCGGGTCGAAATCGAACAGATCGATGGCGCCGATGGCTTCATCGCTGCTGTTGCAGATAACCAGGCGCAGCTGCTTTACGGTGTAGATATCGAGGGCGGCATTCTCCAGGTAAGCCTCCAGCACAAACTTAGAGTAGGGCGCAAGGGTGTTGCCCACGTGCCACACGGATGTGTCGTTCTCCAGCGAGTACAGGAAATCCAGGTCGGTTGGCTCAAGTGCGCGTAGGTAGGTTTGATCTGCTTTCAGGAACACAGGTTTATACTTTTATACTTGCATCAAGCTACAAAAAAGAAAAGACTTCCGACAATTTATACTTGCCGGAAGTCTTGTTTTATAGTTGTTCACTTGGAGCTGTCATCCCCCTGCCCCCTTTGAAGGTAGGGTCGTTTCATTCTAAAAAATAGCCCCAATAATTACTGTCATTCTGTAAAGAAACTTGGTAGAAAGTTTGATAAGCTGTTGCTACTGGCTCACAAGATCCTTTCAGGATGACAAAAAAGAGAGAACTTACGGCCCTCCCTTAAAAGGGGACTTTTCTGCTAATGTATGGTAATTAAAAATTACACTTGTCGGGTGCCCCCCTTTGAAGGGGGCAGGGGGATGATTTACGATTGCTGAAAACCTCTACTTTAAACGGTGATGCTGCCGGTAAACACCAGCCTGGCCGGGCCGATGAGGTAGATATACTTAAAGCTGCCGTCCGGGTTTCTTTCAAAAGACACCCGCAGTTCGCCGCCCAGCACTTTCACTTTTACCGGGCTCTCCATACCTCTCATGCCTGCCACCAGCGCTGCGGCCGTTACGCCGGTTCCGCACGACAAAGTTTCGTCTTCCACCCCGCGCTCGTAGGTGCGCACGAAGATCTCGTCTTCCGAAAGGCGCTGCACAAAATTCACGTTGGTGCCCACAGCCTTAAAGCGCTCGTTGTAGCGGATGCCGCGGCCTTCTTCGTACACATCCAAATTCTCCACGTCGTCTACAAAACGGATATAGTGCGGCGAGCCGGTGTTCAGGTAGTAATCCTCCTCTATCTTCTCCACGCCCTGCACATCGCTCATCTTCAGGTGGATTTCCTCGCGCTCTATACTTGCCTGGTGCTCACCGTCGGCGGCCAGGAAGCAGGCCACGTCCTCTATCACGCCCAGCTGCTTGGCAAAACGGACTGTGCAGCGCGCACCGTTTCCGCACATGGAGCCCAGGCGCCCGTCGGCGTTGAAGTATACCATCTCGAAGTCGTAATCCGGGTGGTCCTGCAGAAGTATAAGCCCGTCGGCACCGATGCCCATGCGGCGGTCGCAGAGGTGCTTTACCAAGGCTTCATCGTCTGCCGGGAAATTAAGCTTGCGGTTATCAACCATCACGAAGTCGTTGCCCGTGCCCTGGTATTTATAAAAGCTGATTGCCATATCGCTGTAACAAATAAATGGGCGGCTGCGTGCCTTTTTAAGGTTAGGCGGATAATGCGTAATTTTACCGCTAACCGGCCACTGCGCCAGAAATAAACGACAAAGATATGTATTCCTTTTTAACTACAGAAAACTGGGCCGATTACGAGTTGGTGGATTCCGGAAATTTTGAGAAGCTGGAGCGGTTTGGCCAGTACTACGTGGCGCGCCCTGAGCCTCAGGCCATTTGGGACAAGCACCTGCCCGAGCAGGAGTGGCAGCGCATGGCCAATGCCGTATTTACCCGCGACAAAGGCAGCCAGGAAAAGGGCCAGTGGAAACTGAAGAAAGGGATGCCGGAGCAGTGGTTCATCAACTATAAGTATAACGACCTGAAGCTACGTTTCCGCCTCGGTTTGTCATCATTTAAGCATGTGGGTTTGTTTCCGGAGCAGGACGCTAACTGGAAGTTTATCTACGACACCACCAAAAAGCTGAAGACGCCGCAGCCGAAAGTGCTGAACATGTTTGCCTACACCGGTGCCGCCACCCTGGCCGCTAAAGCCGCCGGCGCCGACGTCACCCACCTCGACTCTATCAAACAAGTCAACTTCTGGGCCCGCGACAACATGGAGGCCAGCAACCTCAACAACGTGCGCTGGATTGTGGAAGACGCCATGAAATATGCCCGCCGCGAAGTAAAACGGGGCAACAAGTATAACGGCATCATCCTGGACCCACCCAGCTACGGCCGCGGCCCAAACGGTGAGAAGTGGCAGTTGGAGAACGAGCTGAACGAGATGATCAAACTCTGCCGCGAGATGCTCGATGGCACTGACTATTTCTTGCTCATCAACCTCTACTCCATGGGTTTCTCGGCCATGGTACTCGACAATCTGATGCGCGATACGTTTGGGGACAGAGTGAAAAACGAGGAACTGGGCGAGTTGTACTTGTTGGACGGTGGAGACAGAAGGCTACCACTTGGGACGTTCTTTCGGTTTAGTTCGGTGGGGAAGTAAGACTTAGAGTATTCAAGAATTTGCAAACACTGTTATAGGTCCAACTTTGGGTAAGCTCATGAAAATTCCTTCCATACTTCTTCTTACAACTTTGTTGTTGAGTTGCATGGCTTGTAGCGAGCCGGATTATACACAGGCGAAGCAAACCCCACCCTATATTGTTTCCAAGATAGATTCTACCTTTCAGGCGCAATGGAAAGGAAGTAGCACTCCACCACCGCTTCCTCTTTTTTATGGTGATTATAACTTTATAGTTGACAATGATTCGGAGCAGATTTACCTGCACAAGAAAAAACAAATATTCCGATTTTGTGGAACAGGTGTAGATTTTACGAAACCTGATTTCATCGCTCTCTCTCCTCAAGATTTTGTCCTGCTGACGCATAGAGAAATAGAAAGTTATTTTGCTGACACTCTTACTAATTTAAATGATCGGCAAGCTGTAGTTTTGGCTAGCTTGCAAGACTCAATTAAAATGAAAGAAGCTCGCACACTAATTGACTCTCTATTTATATCGAGAAAGATTAAACGATTTTACATTCGCAGAATTACTGAAGAAGAAGAAGTTGTGCTGAATCATAAAAAGCAAAATCTTCCTTACTCCGCTGACAGCATTAAATGGTCTGGTAACTTTAGCGAACCTAACTATATCCCACAGGATATAATCTAAAATATGATTCCACAACAATTATCAATTAACAACCAACAATCTGCATGAACCGCCTCGCACTAATCGACATGGGCACCAACACCTTTCACCTACTGGTAACGGAGGTGGGTGAACAGGGCCAGCTTACGGAGCTTTATAAGACTAAAGTGCCTGTGCGGCTGGGGCAGGGCGGCATCAGCAACGGAGCTATTACGGCTGAGGCCTCGGAGCGTGCCCTGAAAACCCTGCGCGAATTCCGCAAGATTATAGATGAGTTTGGAGCGAAAACGGTGCGGGCTATGGCCACCAGCATGGTGCGCAACGCCAGCAACGGCGATGCTTTTGTAAAGGACATCTTCAAGCAAACCGACATACAGGTAGAGGTAATAAACGGAGCCCGCGAGGCCGAGCTAATCTACTACGGCGTGCGCTTCGCCGGCGTGCTGGACGAGCAAACCGCTATGATTATGGACATTGGCGGCGGCAGCGTGGAGTTTATATTTTGCAACCAGCACGAGATCTTCTGGAAACAGAGCTTTGAGCTGGGGGCGCAGCGCCTCATGGATAAGTTCTTCACCGCAGATCCTATCCCCGCCAAAAGTATAACCGCCGAGAAAGCATACCTGGACGAGCGCCTGCAGCCCCTCACCGAGGCCGTGGCCAAGTATAAACCAACCATTCTCGTCGGCTCCTCCGGCACTTTCGATACCATCTGCGACATCAACGCCCTCCGCCACGGCGACACCTCGCGCCAGCAAAGTATACCGCCGGCTTCCAGCATCAGCATCGCAGACTACTACAGCATCCACCACGACCTGCTCCGCAAAAACCACGACGAGCGCCTCACTATCCCCGGCATGCTGGAAATGCGTGTAGACATGATCGTGCTGGCAAGTATAGCCGTGGATTTCGTGCTGCAGAAGTATAACCTGCAGGAGATTCGGGTGTCGTCTTATGCTTTGAAAGAAGGGGTGCTGTATGAGATGCTGCAGAGGCGGGAGTAAGTAGTTGCCTACAAGTATAAAATCCAACTGCCCCTACCCCTTTTACCCCACCCCAACCCTCCCCTAAAAACAGGAGAGGGAGCACCTGCAGTTGTAAACCCACCCCTGCCCCTCCCGAGAGGGGAATAACTCAGGATCGATTATCATCCCCCTACCCCCTTCAAAGGGGGACTTGGTTCAAGCTCCGTCAGCCGTGGCTATCGAACTTGATCCCAGCCTTTGGGTTGAGCGCCTATGCGAGTTTTTCCGGTGACGAGCCGGAGGCGAGGCAGCCCGAGGCACGAGGGCAGGAAAAGCTCCCAGCGCGATGCCCGAAGGCGAGGCCTCCCGGCCTGGGAGGGCGCCAAAGCCAGCTATGGAAAAGGACGCTTGTAAGACTGAGGACGAGCCGTAGCTAGAAAGAATAACTTGGTTCAGGGTGCAGAAAGCAGCGGCTATTAGAGAGCGGCACAAGCGGACGCCTTATCTTGTCCCATATCTTTTTCAGTTTCGGCCCCTTTAGGACGAATAGGGACAGGGTTTACCTCTTTGAGGGACTATTAGGTTGTAAAAAAGCGGCAGAGTTAGCATCTACAGCCTTCTGAGCAGGTTTAAACACCCCTGCGGAGCCCGCCAAAAGGCTGATGCTACTCTTGCTGTAGAGTCCTAAACGCTAAAACCCCATTTCCAGAAAAGATATGGGACAAGATAAGGCGGACGCTTGCGCCAGAGAAGCTGTATAAAACCCGAAACCCCCACTACTTACCTTTTCCCCAGTCGCTTCCGCTCTTTCTCATAAGCCTTTTTCAGCTTTTTCAGATCACGGTTATTCTGGCTATACTTTACAGACAGAATTTTTGCTTCTCCTGTCTGCCCCTGCTGCACATCTTTCAGCGCCAGCTGCTTGCCTAGCTGCTGCTGCACTTTTCTGGTTTTGCCTTTGCGGTATCCTTTCTCCAGCAACAACGACAACAGCTGGATAGAAGCCTGCTCCTCCCCCTCATTCGCATAAAAACCTACCACAGCTGCCGTGAATGGCTGGTCCGGGTGCTTCACTGCAAAGTTGAAGAGCGAGATGTGATCGAGCCCATACTTGTTTACCTGCTGCGACAGGTAGTAGGAGCGGGCGGTTTCGTACTGCAAAATGGCTTCGCTATACTTCTTTCCACTAATCAGGCGGTTGGCTTCCTCCAGTTTGCGCTGGTAATTGGCGGCTGCGGCAATGGCAGTTCTGCCGTCTGTAGCCGTAAAAGTTGCCACGCCGCACTCGGCCATACCCTCTGCTGCGCTGATGGCAGCCTCATATGCTTGGGCGGCCGCGATAAACTTCTTCTCCCGCACCAGCGCCTGCGCGTTCTGGTAATGCTTGTCGTAAGTGGTTTGTGTGTTGATGCACTCCTGGGTAAAGATGCGCTCGCGCAGTAATTTATACTTGCTTTGCACCTCCGCGTCCTGCACCAGCGCGAAGCGCTCCTGCATGGCCGTAGCATCAGCGGCAGTCTGGCGGGCGGTGCCTAGCCTGTTCTGCATCGCCTGCTCATATCCATCCGTCAGCATGGCCAGCAACACCGGCTTGGCTGCCTTTTGCGACAGCTGCCGCAATTCCTGCATCGGCCTGAACGTATACCGCTGCTCCAGCGCCAGCGCCTCCTCAAACTGCCCCAGCGCCGCGCGGTGGTTCTGCTGCGCCAGGAAACGCTTGCCCTCCTCTATAAAACCCAGGTAGTAGTGAAATTTCACCTGGTCCAGCAAATCACCTGCTTCGGTGGCGTTGTGCAGCACGTAATCATACTCCCGCTGAAAGCCCAATGCCTCCTGCGCCAACCGCTCCGCCTCCTGCAAATCGTTGCGCGACAGCAACTGCTTGCCGCTCTCCACCATACTTCTATAAACACCGTTCGCCGCCCGGGCCTCGCCATCGTTTAAAGCCTGCAGGTTGCAACGCAAACCACCGATGGTGCTGCACAGGTCGCGGGCCTCGGCGTAAGCCTCCAAAGCACTGCTATACTCGCCGCGAGTGGTAAAGCGGTTGCCTTCGTTAACCTGGGCTGCAAAGATATCCTGCGCCAGCAACTGCGCCAGCTGCTCGGTCTGCGGGTCTATGCGCATGCGGGTGAGCACGTCGCGGATGCGGTTGGTGGCCTCCCGGATGTAGCCGTTCATCAGGTCGATGCGAGCCAGCTGCACGTGGGCCGGGGCAAAGTTCGGGTTCGCCTCCACCGACTTGACAAAATATGTCTGCGCCACCAAGGCGTTTCCGTTGTTCAGCAAACTTAAGCCGCGGTTATAGAAATGCTCGTGGATGGTAGCCAGCGTATAGTTTACCGCCTTGCGCCGCTCCTGCAACACCTGCTGCAGCTGCTCCATTTTATACTTCAGGCGCTGCGGGTCCTGCTGCTTCAGGTGGAGCTTTTCGGTATAGTTCTCCTTTTTCAGGAACTCATACTGCTCCTCCAGTTCGTGCAGCTTGCGGTCCTGCAGCGGCAGGCGGTCTATGTCATCCGGACGCACCAGCGCTACTTCCTTCAGGGCCTGCAGCACCCGGTCATCGGCGGCATAATAGGCACGCACCAAACCCAACTGCTCCCGCAGTTGCTGCACATCCGCGGCAGTAAACTCCACCTGCTCCTCCACCACCTGCAGCTTATAGCTTTGGTTGGCGGCGGTGTCAGGTAGCTGCTCCTGCAACAGCGCCACACCGTTTGGCTTTATAGTCACGGTACGGTCGTATACCTGCACTACCTTGTCCTGGGCATTCAACAGCTGCACCTTGGCTTTATACTTGTCCGGCAACAGGGCATCGCCAATTTCAAAGCCTTTGTAATCGGTGCTGCCGCTTACCTGCACCTTTGCCACCTGCACCTTTAGCTGCAGCTTGTCGCCGGTGTCGGTAATTTGGGCCTGTTGCTCGAAGCGAAGTGCAAACTCCGGTTTGCGTGGCGGCCGGCCGTTGCGGGTGGTTACCTGGTTTTGGGTTAGTATGTTAATGATGCTGTTGAGCTGTGCCTGGCTGCTGCCGGAGCCGGTGCCATACTTTAGCACATACGCCTCGGCGGTTTTCTCCTCAAACACTAGCTTATTCTGCGCCTCAACGGCAAAGCTGGCGAGGGCAACGGCAAAAAAGAGTATAGCTTTTTTCATGGGAGTGGGTGCTTGGTTTTCTGTGGCCAAGGCAAAGCTTGTTCCAGTTTTAAGAAATCAGCCCTTAAAGTATATAAAAAATGAAATATTTTGGGTGAACAGCCTCTAAATTATAGTAATATGATTGGAAGTACTCATTCGCAAAGCCATGTATAAGCTAAGGCTTTGGTTTGATAATTTCTTAATTTGCCACTCTTAACAGAAGACGCGATCATGTATCCATACCAACATCTTTTCGACTTTACGCAGGAGGTATTCCTGCACATGGGCTGCCCGGCAGAGGATGCCCGCCTGGCCGCCGAGGTCCTTCTTTCCGCTGACTTGCGCGGCGTAGACTCGCATGGCGTGGCCCGATTGAGCGGCTACGTAAGGCTGTGGGAGGCGGGGCGCATCAACCCTACTCCAAACATCCGCGTGGTGCACGAAACGCCAAGCACCGCCACCGTTGACGGCGACGCTGGCCTGGGGCTGGTGGTAGCGCCGCGTGCCATGGCCATTGCCAAGCAAAAGGCTGATCAGGTAGGTTCCGGCTGGGTATCCGTGAAGAACTCGAACCACTTTGGCATTGCCGGCTACCACGCCATGATGGCTCTGAAAGAGGACATGATCGGCATTGCCATGACCAACGCCTCGCCCCTGGTGGCCCCGACCTTCTCCACAGACCGCATGCTGGGCACCAACCCGATTGCTGTGGCGGTGCCCGCCGGTAACCAGCCTCCTTTTGTAGCCGACTTAGCCACGGCCGCTGCCGCCAACGGTAAGCTGGAGATCCTGCAGCGCAAGGAGAAAAAGGCACCGCTCGGTTGGATACAGACGAAAGAAGGCCATGAATCTACGAACCCGAATGAGCTGAAAGACGGCGGTGCGCTGCTGCCGCTCGGCTCCGACCGCGACCATGGCAGCCACAAGGGCTATGCGCTGTCGGCTGTGGTGGATATACTTTCAGCGGTGCTATCCGGGGCGAACTATGGCCCGTGGGTGCCGCCGTTTGTGGCCTTCCTGCCCGTAGCCGAAAACCTGCCCGGAGAAGGTATCGGCCACTTTTTAGGAGCGATGCGTGTGGATGCCTTCCGCCCGGCCAAAGAGTTTAAGCAACACATGGATAACTGGATCGGCGCCTTCCGTGCGGCAAACGTGGTGAACGGCGAAAGAGCCGTCCTCATCCCCGGCGACCCGGAGCGCGTGACGGAGGAAATACGTATGATTCAGGGCATTCCGCTATTGCCGCCCGTAGAGCGCGACCTGGAAAGCCTGGCGCAGCGCTTTAGCATTAAACTATAAAAGGCATGAAAGCGGGAGGCACGGCAGCGGCACGGTTTTTCAGAAGTATCGGCTTGCCCTCCGGTAAGCGCAGCCTGCTGATGCTGGTGGTAGCCTGGGCGCTGAATCTATTCTGGCTGGGGCTGAACTACTTCTGGCGTTTTTCCTCAGTAGAGGTGCTGCTGGCCATCCCGGTGCTGTTGCTACTCTATGCGCTGCTGGCGCTGGTTAGCTATGTATACTGGGGTGTGCGGCAGGTGCGGGAGGAGGATAGCCCTTACGCCAACGTGATGGTGGGTGTGATTGTGGCTGTTACGCTGCTATACTTCAACTTTAACCTGCTGCAGTTTGTGCTGCAGGCGATAGAAAGATAAGGCTTGATGAAAGCAAAAGCGCTGGCTAAAGTATAGCCAGCGCTTTTGCTTTATACTTGCTGCAGCCCCGGGTTTATACTTCCCGGACCACGTTATACTTTCTACTCTATCTTTTTACCGGCCATGGCCTGCTTGATAGAGATCTGCATCACACGCTCGGCAAACGGGCTGGTCTGCTCCTCTAGCCTGTCTATGGCGGCATAGATCGCGTCTTTGTCACCACCGGCTGCCAGCACGTCCTTCAGTTTCTGCACGTTCTCGCGGGTCAGGTTGATCTCCTCCTCCGTCAGGTGCTGGCCATTCTTCTCCACGAAGCGCTCCACCTGGTACAGCATCTGCTCGGCCGTTGTACGGGCCTCGATCACCATACGTGCGGCCACGTCATCTTTGGCATGCGTGATGGAGTCCATCAGCATCTGCTCTACCTGCTGGTCGGTCAGGCCGTACTGCGGCTTCACCTCCACCTCCTGGCGCACCCCGGAGCGCAGTTCAACCGCCTCCACTTTCAGGATGCCGTCGGCGTTAAGTATAAAGTTCACGTCCACCTTCGGGAAACCGGCAGGCATGGCAGGTATACCTTTCAGGTCGAACTCGGCCAGCTTACGGTTCTCCTTCACCACATCGCGCTCTCCCTGGTAAACCGAAATCTTCATGTTCACCTGCCCGTCTACAGAGGTAGTGTACTGGCGGCCGGCTTTAGTTGGTATTTTAGAGTTGCGTGGAATGATCGGGTCCATGAGGCCACCCATGGTTTCAATACCTAGCGTGAGAGGGGTTACGTCCAGCAACAGGATATCTTTGCGGTTACCGGCAAGTATATCGGCTTGGATGGCAGCGCCTAGGGCTACCACCTCATCCGGGTTCAGCTGGTTGTTGGCTGGCTTGCCAAAGAACTCCGACACCGCTTCATATACCATCGGCACGCGCGTAGAGCCGCCTACCATGATCACGGCATCGATCTGCTCCGGCTGCAGCTTAGCATCGGCCATGGCCATGCGGCAGCTTTCCATCGTGCGGGCCACAATCGGCGCGATCAGCGTCTCAAAGGTATGGCGCTCCAGGTGGCAGTCAATCTTGCCGTTGATGGTGCTGGTGTATACTTCCTGCGAACTCAGCGCCTTCTTCGCCTCCTCCGCCTTCAGGCGCAGCTCCTGCGACAAGTGCTTGTCCTGGTTCACGGTATCAGCGATCAGCTCGTTGTTCTGAATCCAGTGGTTGATAATGGCTCGGTCGAAGTCATCGCCGCCCAGGTAGGTATCGCCGTTGGTGGAGAGTACCTCGAAAATGCCCTGGTGGATGCTAAGTATGGAAATATCAAACGTACCACCGCCCAGGTCATACACCGCCACCGTTTTCTCCTCGTTCGGGTCTATACCGATGCCATAAGCTAAGGCTGCCGCAGTAGGTTCATTCACGATGCGCAGTACTTCCAGCCCGGCCAGCTTGCCAGCATCGCGGGTAGCCTGCCGCTGGGAGTCGTTAAAGTAGGCCGGCACGGTAATCACGGCGCGGTTTACAGGGGTTTTCAGAGAGTGCTCCGCCCGCTCGCGCAGCTCCTTTAGTATCTCCGCCGACAGCTCTATTGGGGAATAGAACCTGTCCTTCACCCGTATTTTCACCAGCCCTTCCGAGTCATCATCGATGATCTTGTAGCCGAAATAGTCTTTATGCTCGCCTAGGTCTCTATAAGATTTGCCCAGAAGGCGCTTTACGGAGTAGATGGTATTGGCCGGATCCGTGGTCAGGTAATCCCTCGCCTCCGTGCCCACAATGGTATCGCCCTGCTGCGTAAAGTGCACCACCGACGGCACAATGGTACCGCGGCCCTGGTCGTTGATCGCGATCGGCTTTTTATCTTCAGGATGGATGTAGGCCACCAAGCTGTTGGTCGTGCCTAAATCTATACCTACAATCACCTCTTCCTGCTGAAGAGCTCCGGTAGAAAGGTTTATTGCAACTTTTGCCATAGTATCTGTATTTACGTGAGCCCGCCGCCAACCGGCAGCGGCGCTATACTACAAAGTTACAAATTATTTGGGGAGGGATTTGTTTTGAGGGGGATGAGGTTCGTTGGGTTTATACTTGAAGTATTAAATGTGCAGCTGATGCTGCCTAAGTTTTAGTGTCTATAAGCTGGTAAGGCACAAGCGGACGCTTGCGCCATCGTGGGGGATCGATTGAGTTATACTTCAGAGCAGCGATGCCAACTCTTAACTATACCTCCTATTCCTCCTCCGTCGGCACAATGATGAACACATCCTCGTTCGGCCGCTTCATCAGGTATTTTTCGCGGGCGAATTTCTCCAGTAGTTCCGGGTTGCCCATCAGCTCCTTGCGGTCCTTCTCCACCTCGGCCATCTTCTCCAGGTAGTGCTCCTTATCACGCTCCAGCTCGCTTAGCTGCGCACGCATCTGGTACTGCGTCACAAAGTCGTTGGAGTCGAAGAACAGCATCCACACCAAAAACAGAAAGGAGGTTATAAAATAGAAGTTCCTGAATATTTTGGGGATGCGCTGTATCATAACTGTGGACTAAGGTGTATCTACAAAAATAAGGCTGTGAGTTTTATAACCCACAGCCTTACAAAATTTATTTTTTGCAAATGGTATTTTAGAACTTCTTGCCCGGGAAGTAGGCTACCTCGCCTAGCTCCTCCTCGATGCGGAGCAGCTGGTTATACTTGGCCATACGGTCTGAACGGGAAGCCGAACCAGTCTTGATCTGACCGGTGTTCAAGGCCACCGCCAGGTCGGCAATGGTGTTGTCCTCAGTCTCGCCCGAACGGTGGCTCATCACGCTCTTATAGCCGTGGCGCATGCCCAGGTTAATGGCGTTGATTGTCTCCGTCAGCGTACCGATCTGGTTCACTTTGATAAGTATAGAGTTGGCCACACCCTCGCCGATTCCGCGCTGCAGGCGCTCCACGTTCGTCACGAACAGGTCATCGCCTACCAGTTGGCACTTATCCCCCACCTTCTCGGTCAGTTCTTTCCAGCCTGCCCAGTCGTCCTCGGCCATACCATCCTCAATCGAGATGATCGGGTACTTATTCACCCACTCAGCCCAATAGCTCACCATGTCGGAAGAAGACAGCTTATCGCCTGTAGACTTCTTGAAGTGGTACTTACCGGAAGAAGCATCATAGAACTCAGAGCTGGCCGCGTCCATAGCGATCATGAAGTCGTCGCCTGGCTTGTAGCCGGCAGCCTCTATCGCCTGCAGCACTACCTCAATGGCCTCCACGTTAGAAGCGATGTTTGGCGCAAAACCACCCTCATCACCTACGTTGGTAGACAGACCTTTCTTCTTCAGCACGTTCTTCAGGTTATGGAACACCTCAGAGCCCATTCGGAGCGCCTCAGAGAAAGAAGGAGCGCCCACTGGCATAATCATGAACTCCTGGAAATCGATGGCGTTATCCGCATGGCTACCGCCGTTCAGGATGTTCATCATCGGCACAGGCAGCGTGTTGGCGTTTACGCCACCCACGTAGCGGTAAAGCGGCAGGTTCAGTTCCTGTGCGGCGGCACGCGCTATGGCCAGCGACACGCCAAGTATAGCGTTCGCGCCCAGGTTGCCCTTGTTCGGTGTGCCATCCAGTTCGATCATGATCTTGTCGAGCAGGTTCTGGTCAAATACCGGGAAACCAACCAGTTCTTCCGCGATCTTGTCGTTCACGTTCTTAACGGCCTGCTGTACACCTTTGCCCATGTACTTGTCCTTGTCGTTATCACGAAGCTCCACGGCTTCGTGTACGCCCGTAGAAGCACCTGAAGGCACGGCAGCGCGGCCCATGATACCAGTTTCGGTCATTACATCTACCTCTACAGTGGGGTTACCACGTGAGTCGAAGATCTGTCTGGCTTTAATGTCAGTGATTAAGCTCATTAGTTCTCTTTTTGCTATAGTTATACTTTGTTTTTACTCTTTTCAAGCAGGGCTATAAAGTCATCAAATAAGTACGTGGAATCATGCGGCCCTGGCGATGACTCCGGGTGATACTGTACTGAAAAAGCCGGTTTCGTTCTCATGCGCATACCTTCAACTGTTTCATCATTCAGGTTGATGTGCGTAATTTCCACTTCCGGGTGATTCTTGAGTTGCTCCATATCCACAACAAAGCCGTGGTTCTGGCTCGTGATCTCGCTTTTACCTGTCAGCAGGTTCTTCACCGGCTGATTCAGGCCCCTGTGGCCGTTGTGCATCTTGTAGGTGGCAATACCGTTGGCCTGCGCCAGTATCTGATGCCCCATGCATATACCGAACATCGGTCTTTCTTTTTCCAGTATCTGCTTCACGCTTTTTACAGCATCGCGCGTTGCAGCCGGGTCCCCAGGCCCGTTGGATATAAAATAGCCATCCGGGTTCCACTTCTCCATTTCCTCAAAAGGAGTGTTGTATGGGTATACCTTCACTTCGCAGCCACGCTGCATAAAGTTGTTAAGGCTGTTGCGCTTCACGCCAAGGTCCAGCACAGCTACCTTATACTTCACCTCTTCCGGTACAAGGTGGTATATTTCTGGCGTACTTACCTTAGAGGATAACTCCAGGCCGGACATCGATGGCACTTCTGCCAACTTTTTACGAAGCTCCTCTATATCTGTTATTTCAGAAGAAACTATGGCATTCATGGCACCCTTATCGCGGATGTGCCGCACCAAGGCTCGTGTGTCAATCTCGCAAATACCAACAACACCGGCATTTTCAAAGTATTCCTGAAGTGAGCCTTCAGCAGTTTTACGTGAAAAATGATGGGAAAACTCTTTACATACCAAACCACTTATCTGCACTTTGCCAGACTCTACTTCTTGGTGCTGCACACCATAGTTGCCTACATGCGATACGGTAGTAACTACTAACTGTCCGAAATAAGACGGGTCGGTAAAGATTTCCTGATAGCCGGTCATACCTGTATTAAAGCAGAGCTCACCGCCGGACGTGCCGATGCGCCCCAAGCTTTTGCCTTTATACACAGTACCGTCTTCCAGTAATAGGATTGCTTCTGAGGAAGTATGTTTTTTCATGAGTAAAGATTTATACAAACATAAAAAAAGGGACACGACTAACGTCATGTCCCTTTAAAATATTTACAAACAGAGCTTATTCAGCATCTTTTGTCTCTTCGTTAGCAGTGTTAGACTCAGCAGCAGGAGCTTCCGTTGCTTCAGCGGCCTTAGCCTCTGTTGCAGTGCCTTCAGCTTTCTTCTTGCCACCACGACGACGTGTTTTCTTGGCACCTGCAGCTGCAGTACCAGTTGTAGCCAGCATATCCTCGTTGTAGTCTACCAGCTCGATCACACACATTTCAGCGTTGTCACCAAGTCTGTAACCAGTCTTCAGGATGCGAGTATAACCACCTGGTCTGTTAGCAATTTTAACAGATACCTCATCAAAAAGTTCCTTTACAGACTCCTTGTTTTGAAGATAAGCGAAAACCGTTCTTCTGGAGTGCGTAGTGTCGCTCTTAGATTTAGTCAGCAGAGGCTCCACATACTTACGAAGCGCTTTGGCTTTAGCTACTGTAGTAGAAACGCGCTTGTGCAGGATAAGGGATGATGCCAGGTTAGACAACATTGCCTTACGGTGTGAAGCAGTTCTTCCTAAGTGATTAATTTTTTTACCGTGTCTCATTATTTTGAATTGTGCACGTGCATACCGTCGATCAACCTATGCGGGATCGGGAATTATGCCGTAGGATTAAATATTACTCTTCCTCTAATTTATACTTAGAAAGATCCATACCGAAGGTAAGGCCTTTCTCCTGTACCAGGTTCTCTAGCTCTGTCAACGACTTCTTACCGAAGTTTCTGAACTTCATCATGTCCGCAATATCCAGCTGCACCAGGTCGCCAAGCGTTTTAATGTCAGCAGCCTTCAGGCAGTTGTAAGCACGAACAGAAAGGTCCATATCCTGAAGAGGTGTCTTCAGAACCTTACGCATATGCAGCAGTTCTTCATCTACAGCCTCCTCTTCTTCAGGCTTAGCCGTCTCAAAGGTCATGGTGTTGTCAGAGAACAGCATGAAGTGCTGAATCAGGATATTAGCAGCACCTTTCAGCGCATCTTCAGGGTGAATAGAGCCGTCTGTCTGTATGTCAAGAACAAGTTTCTCGTAGTCAGTTTTCTGCTCTACGCGGGTGTTCTCAACACTATACTTCACATTCTTGATTGGTGTATAGATGGCGTCGATGGCGATCTGACCGAATACCTGCTCAGTTGGCTTGTTTTCTTCAGCAGGAACGTAACCACGTCCTCTCTGAATCGTCATCTCAAGTTCAAAGTTAACTGAAGTGTCCAGGTGGCAAATTACCAGGTCTGGGTTCAGCACTTCGAAGCTAGAAGTGAAATTGTTGATATCACCAGCTTTGAAAGTATCTTGTCCACTGAAAGAAACAGTGATCTTTTCGTCAACGACTTCGCTTATCTTCTTAAAGCGAACCATCTTTAAGTTAAGGATAATGTCAGACACATCCTCAACCACCCCTTCAACAGACGAGAACTCATGCAGTACACCACCTAAGCGAATGCTTGTAATAGCATATCCTTCCAAAGAAGAAAGAAGGATTCTTCGCAGAGCATTACCGATGGTTACTCCGTAACCTTTTTCAAGCGGCTTGAATTCAAATAAACCATGAAAGTCGTCGGCTTTTTCCATTACAACTTTCTCTGGCATTTGAAATGCTAATATTGACATACTTGCAGTGTTAAAGGTTATAAATTGATTAAGCTGCCTACTTAGAGTAAAGCTCGACGATCAGCTGCTCCTGAATTTTCTCAGGAATCTGGTCTCTCTGAGGAGTAGACACAAACTTACCAGCCATCGAAGTAGCATCCCACTCTAACCAGCTAAACTGACGAGCATTGCGCACAGTCAAGCTCGTAGTGATAGCCTCAAGGGACTTAGACTTCTCACGTACAGCCACAACATCTCCTACTTTAAGTGAGTAAGAAGGAATGTTTACAATCTCACCATTAACTAAAACGTGCTTGTGTAAAACAAGCTGGCGTGCTGCTCTTCTGGTAGGGGCAATACCTAAACGGTATACCGTATTATCTAATCTAGACTCTAGCAGGGCTAACAGGTTTTCACCTGTAATACCACCTTTTCTATGTGCTTTATCGAACAGGTTAGCGAACTGCTTCTCTAGAACTCCGTAGATATATTTAGCTTTCTGCTTTTCAGCAAGCTGAATAGCATATTCAGACTGTTTCTTACGACGACCACGGCCGTGCTGCCCAGGAGGGTAGCTCTTCTTTTTCAGCGCTTTGCTTGGACCGAAAATCTCTTCATTGAAACGTCTTGAGATTTTACTTTTAGGACCTGTATATCTTGCCATTTCTTACTTCTCTTTTATGGAATTAAACTCTTCTGCGTTTTGGAGGGCGGCAACCATTATGAGGTAGTGGAGTAACGTCTTTGATTGTAGTTACCTCGATACCTGTATTTTGCACAGTACGGATAGCAGATTCTCTACCTGCTCCTGGACCTTTAACAAAAACTTCTGCCTTGCGCATACCAAGGTCATAAGCAACCTTAGCACAGTCAGCAGCAGCCATTTGTGCAGCATAAGGGGTGTTCTTTTTAGAACCCTTGAAGCCCATCTTACCAGCAGAAGCCCAAGAAATAACTTGTCCTGCGTTATTGGTTACTGATATTATAATGTTGTTGAAAGAAGCTTTGATGTGTACTTGGCCAGTAGGTTCAACAACTACAACACGCTTTTTAGCTTTATCTTTTCTTTTCTGAGCCATGATCTAGTGATTATTTAGATGCTTTCTTCTTGTTAGCAACTGTCTTACGCTTACCTTTTCTCGTACGAGAGTTATTCTTGGTTCTCTGACCACGCACTGGCAGACCTTTACGGTGTCTCAAACCACGGTAGCAACCAATATCAAGAAGGCGCTTAATGTGCAGCTGAACTTCGGATCTAAGAACACCCTCAGTTTTAATTTCAGCAGCAATTATATTTCTAACTTCACCAGCCTCGTCTTCAGTCCAGTCTTTTACCTTTTTGTCAAGATCCACCCCGGCTTTAGTTAAAATCTGCTTCGAAAGGCTGCGACCAATACCAAAAATATAGGTAAGGGCGATCTCTCCTCTCTTGTTATCCGGAATATCTACTCCTGCTATTCTAGCCATAAATAAAATAATTAACCTTGTCTTTGTTTATATCTTGGATTCTTTTTGTTGATAACATAAAGCTTCCCCTTACGGCGGATAACTTTACATTCAGCACTTCTCTTCTTTACTGATGCTTTAACTTTCATTGGATTTATTTATATCTGTAAACAATTCTGCCTTTAGTTAAATCATAAGGAGACATTTCCAGTTTCACCCTGTCACCTGGAAGGATCTTGATATAATTCATGCGCATCTTCCCAGATATATGAGCGATAACTTGGTGACCATTCTCAAGTTCAACACGAAACATCGCGTTTGACAATGCTTCTACGATAGTTCCGTCTTGCTCTATGGATGACTGTTTTGCCATTTATGAATTTTTAGCTTGTTCTATATAATCAAACGTTGTTAAGATCTCAGGCTTATCCTTACGAACTACAATAGTATGTTCAAAATGAGCTGAGGGCAATTTATCTTTTGTACGAATGGTCCATCCGTCATCCTCCTGCACAATATGCCGTGACCCCAAATTTACCATCGGCTCCACGGCAATAACTAACCCTTCCTGTAATTTAACGCCTTGGCCTCTTCTACCATAGTTTGGCACTTCAGGCGACTCGTGCAGGTTTCGACCAATTCCATGCCCAACTAACTCCCGCACAACTGTAAAGCCATTTGACTCCGCATGTTCCTGTATAGTATGGCTCACATCTCCAAGCCTGTTTCCAGCTGCGGCTTTCTCTAGTCCTAAATACAGAGACTCCTTGGTTACTTCAAGAAGCTTCTTCACTTCAGGCTTTACTTCCCCCACAGCATGAGTATAGGCACAATCGGAGTGGAAACCATTTTTGTAGACACCTGCATCAACAGATATAACATCTCCATCGTTCAATACATAGTTGCTGGGGAAACCATGAACTACAACTGAATTAACAGAGATGCACAAGCTGAATGGAAATCCATTATAGTTCTTGAAGGAGGGTTTACCGCCATTATCAAGAATATATTCTTCAGCTATTTTATCTAATTGAATGGTGGCAACACCAGGCTTTATATGACGAGCAATTTCGCCATGTGCTTTGCTCAAGATCAAAGCACTTTGGCGAATCAGCTCAATTTCTTCTTCAGTTTTATAAATAATCATTGATTAGGAAACCATGGCTATATTTTCTGTTCTGCCACGTAGCTTTCCAGATTTCATCATACCATCGTAATGTCGCATCAGCAAGTAGCTTTCAACTTGTTGTAAAGTATCCAGTACAACACCAACCATAATGATAAGAGAGGTGCCTCCAAAAAATTGTGAAAACTCTCTTGTTACACCAAACAACATGGCAATTGATGGGAATATAGCAACGAAAGCGAGATAAATAGCTCCCGGTAAAGTTATTCTTGTTAAGATTGCGTCAATATATTCAGAAGTAGTACGTCCTGGCTTAACACCTGGGATAAAACCGCCACTTCTTTTCAGATCGTCAGCAATTTGATTAGGGTTAACGCTAATCGCAGTGTAAAAATACGTGAAGACCAGAATCAGTAAACCAAAAACAAGGTTATACTGCCAAGATGTAAAATCCGAAAACGTGGTACCGATGTAACTTGCTGTCTCACTTGTGTCCGACCAGATTGAAGCAATCATGGAGGGAAGGAACATGAGTGACTGCGCAAAGATGATAGGCATTACACCAGCTGCATTCACCTTTAAAGGGATAAACTGGCGTTGTCCACTATAAAGAGAACTAGCACCTACTTGCTTGGCATACTGTACAGGAATTCTTCTTACAGCCTGCGTAAGCATTACAACGGACATCACCACTAAGAAAAGAACAAGGATCTCCAGCAGGAAAAGAAGCGCCCCATTTAACTGTCGGGATAGGAACTCAGCAATAATAGCACCTGGGAACCTGGACACAATACCTATCATGATCAGCATGGAAATACCATTCCCTATCCCCTTGTCAGTAATCTTCTCTCCAAGCCACATACAGAATATAGTGCCTGAAGTGAGCACCACCATAGAGGTGATCGTAAAGAGAGTTGTATTAATTGCTATGGCTTCAGCATTGATGGTAGCAACAAATCCTACCGCCTGAGCAAGCGTAATCACAATAGTCAGAACGCGAGTGATCTGGTTGATTTTCTTTCTACCAGATTCACCCTCTTTCTGCATTTTCTGAAAGTAAGGTACTGCTATGGTTAGCAGTTGCAGTACGATAGAAGCCGATATATAAGGCATGATACCTAAAGCAAAGATGGAAGCATTACTAAATGCCCCACCTAAGAATGTATCTAACAGACCGAATATACCACCAGTATTAGCCTCTAATAAATTAGGATCAACACCAGGTAAAACAACATAAGAACCAAGTCTGAAAATAGCTATGAAGAATAGCGTATTAAGGATGCGGACCCTTAAATCTTCAATAGCAAAAATGTTCTTTAGTGTTGTTATAAACTTCTTCATACCTCTTACTAATTAAAGAGCGACTGTTTTACCGCCTGCTTTTTCAATGGATGATGATGCAGTGCCAGAGAAAGCATGGGCATGAACCTCAACAGCTTTATTTACCTCTCCTCTGCCCAAGATCTTAACTTTATCGTTCTTCTGAACCAGACCATGCGCTTTGAAAAAATCAAAGTTCATAACAGCCTCGTTAGTTGATTCAGCTAGAGCCTGAATAACATCTAAGTTGATAGCTTTATACTCAACACGGTTGATATTTTTAAAGCCATACTTAGGTACACGTCTTTGAAGTGGCATCTGACCACCTTCAAAGCCAGCCTTCTGCGAATAACCAGATCGAGATTTGGCACCTTTATGTCCGCGAGTAGAAGTACCACCTCTACCTGAACCTGTACCTCTACCTATGCGCTTTCTGGTTTTTACAGCACCCTCTGCAGGTTTTAAAGATTGTAAGTACATGATTATTGTTCTTTTACTTCTACCAAATTGTGGACTTTCTTTACCATACCAGCAATCTGAGGAGTATACTCAACAGACACTGATTTGCTTATCTTCCCAAGGCCAAGCGCTTTAATCGTAAGCTTTTGGTTCTTTGGTCTATCGATAATGCTCTTAACTTGAGTGATAGTTACTTTCGCCATTTCAATTATCCGTTGAATACTTTCTGCAAATTAACACCTCGTTGCTGTGCAACTGCCAGAGGATCACGCATTTTAGAAAGCGCATCGAAAGTAGCCTTCACCACGTTGTGTGGGTTAGAAGAACCTTTCGATTTACATAATACGTCTTTAATACCAGCACTCTCCAGTACAGCACGCATAGCGCCGCCTGCAATAACACCAGTACCTGGGGCGGCAGGCTTTACAAGAACAAATCCTCCTGAGTATTTACCTTCGATTGCATGGGGAACGGTATTATGATATACAGGAACCTTTACAAGGTTTTTCTTTGCATCATCAATACCTTTTGCAATAGCATCAGTTACTTCGTTAGCCTTACCAAGGCCGTAACCAACTACGCCATTGCCATCACCAACTACCACGATGGCAGCGAAGCTAAATCTTCTACCACCCTTTACAACCTTGGCTACACGGTTAATGGCTACTACTCTCTCCTTTAGTTCGATTTCGCTCGCCTTTACGCTACGTATATTATTCTTCAACATATTTTTTAGAATTTAAGGCCAGCTTCACGAGCGCCTTCTGCCAATGATTTTACTTTACCGTGATAAAGGTAGCCGTTACGATCGAATACAACCTGTGAGATACCTTTCGCAAGCGCCAGCTCAGCTATTGCAGTACCTACCTTTCCAGCTGTTTCTACATTAGCTTTTGCATCATCAAGCTTTACTGAAGAGGCTGCTGCTAGTGTCACACCAGTAGTATCATCAACTAATTGCGCATAGATGGCTTTGTTGCTTCTGTACACCGTAAGTCTTGGCCTCTCAGAGGTGCCAGAAATTTTATTCCTGATACCTTTCTTTATTCTTAGTCTTCTGCTTATTTTATTAGTAGACATGATGACGATTATTTAGATGCTGTCTTACCAGCTTTTCTTCTAATAACTTCCCCTACAAAACGGATACCTTTACCTTTGTAAGGCTCTACTTTACGCAGTGATCTGATTTTAGCAGCAACTTGACCAATAAGCTGCTTATCATTGCTTTCCAGCGTAACAATAGGGTTCTTACCTTTTTCAGTAACAGCAGTTGCTGCCACTTCTTCAGGAAGGCTTAGATAAATGTTATGAGAGTAACCAAGCGACAGCTCCAGAACTTTACCCTGAACTGATGCCTTGTAACCAACACCTACTAATTCAAGCTGCTCCTTGTATCCTTGGCTTACACCTACCACCATATTGTTGATAAGTGAACGATAAAGGCCATGCATAGCCTTATGGCGCTTCTGCTCTGTTGGACGCTCTACAACAATAGAGTTCTCCTCCTGCTTCACAACCATATCCTTGTCTACAGAAGTAGTAAGTTCGCCTTTAGGACCTTTAACAGTGATTAGGTTATTATCACCTATGGTAACTTGTGTATTGTTAGGCAGGGCGATTGGCAATTTTCCTATACGTGACATTGTCTATCCTCCTATTAATATACATAACATAACACCTCGCCACCAACATTCAGTGACTTAGCCTCTTTCTCTGTCATCACGCCTTTAGATGTAGACAAAATAGCTACTCCAAGTCCGTTCAAAACCCTTGGCAGGTTTTCACTGCCAGTGTATTTACGCAGCCCTGGCTTGCTCACCCTCTCCAGTTTCACAATAGCAGATTGCTTAGTGTTCGGGTTATACTTCAGAGCTATTTTTATAGATCCTTGCACAGAGGTATCATCAAATTTATAACTTTGAATATACCCTTTGTCGTACAATACTTTAGTGATCTCTCTTTTTATTTTGCTAGATGGTATTTCAACTATTCTGTGGTTCGCCTTGATGGCGTTACGCACTCTAGTTAAATAATCTGCTATTGGATCTGTGTTCATTATGAATGAATGTAATAATGAATGCTTTATCTAAGCGAGGGGCAAAGATACTAATATCTTTTTAAGAATCTTAATCAGACTCTTAAAAAATTACCAGCTCGCTTTTGTAACACCAGGAATTTTACCCATTACCGCCAGCTCTCTGAAAACAACGCGAGAAATACCGAATTTTCTCATATATCCTCGTGGTCTTCCGGAAAGTTTGCAACGGTTATGCAGCCTTACTGGTGATGCGTTACGTGGCAGTTTATCAAGTGCCTCATAATCACCTTTGGCTTTTAGCTCGGCTCTTTTTGCAGCATACTTTGCTACAAGTTTTTCTCTTTTAAGCTCTCTAGCTTTTACTGATTCTCTTGCCATGGTTATTTCTTGATATTAGCGAAAGGCATACCGAATGCTTTTAGAAGCTCGTAGCTCTCTTCGTCAGTTTTAGCTGTAGTTACAAAGGTGATATCCATACCTGAAATAGCTTTGATTTTATCAATGCTGATTTCTGGAAAGATGATCTGCTCCTTTACGCCCAGCGTATAGTTACCGCGGCCATCGAAACCTTTGTCGTTAACGCCTCTGAAGTCACGAACACGTGGAAGAGCTATAGTCAAAAGACGGTCTAAGAATTCATACATTCTTTCGCCTCTTAAGGTAACGCGTGCGCCAATTGGCATACCTTCACGAAGCTTGAAGTTTGAAACAGACTTCTTTGCGATAGTAGGAACAGCTTTCTGACCTGTGATAGTCGTAAGCTCGTCCACTCCAACATCTACCAACTTCTTGTCGGCCACGGCTGCGCCGATACCTTTGTTGATGGAGATCTTCGTGATCTTTGGCACCTGCATGATGTTCTTATACTGGAACTTCTCTTTCAAGGCAGGCACTACCTCATTCTGATATTTTTCTTTTAATCTTGTAGTTGCCATCTTAGATTACCTCTCCTGTCTTTTTAGAATAACGCTCTGTTTTACCTTCGCTGTTCTTTCTTCTGGCAGTCTTTGTTGTTTCACCACTTTTAGGATCAACTAACGCAACATTGCTAGCGTGAATAGGAGCTTCTACTTTGCTAATTCCCCCTTGAGGGTTTTGAGCACTTGGCTTCTGGTGCTTCGTCACCATGTTTAAGCCCTCGATAGTAACTCTTTGCTTTTCTGCATTTACAGCGATAATGCGGCCTGTCTTGCCGCGCTCGTCACCGGCTATTACTTTAACTGTATCGCCAGTCTTAACATGAAGTTTTTTCTTATTCATTTTAATCTGAATTTATAGTTATAGAACTTCAGGTGCTAACGAAACAATTTTCATGAATTGCTTTTCACGAAGTTCACGTGCTACCGGTCCGAAAATACGTGTACCACGTGGCTCGTTGTTTGCGTTCAGAAGAACGGCGGCATTATCGTCGAAGCGAATGTATGACCCGTCTTTTCTTCTTACCTCTTTCTTTGTTCTTACAATAACTGCTTTAGAAACAGTTCCTTTCTTAACGTTTCCAGAAGAAAGGGCAGACTTAACAGTTACAACGATTCTGTCGCCTACTGAAGCATACTTTTTACCAGTACCGCCCAGCACACGAATGCAAAGAACTTCTTTAGCACCGCTGTTGTCAGCCACACTTAGTCTTGATTCCTGCTGTATCATCTTATTTAGCCCTTTCTATAATTTCTACTAAACGCCATTTCTTGTTCTTGCTTAGCGGACGCGTTTCCTGAATGCGAACTACATCACCGATGTTGCAGTCATTGTTCTCGTCGTGCGCCATGAACTTGGTAGATTTGCTAACGAACTTACCATACATGGGGTGCTTCATGCGGCTTTCCACCAGTACAGTAATTGATTTGTCCATCTTATTGCTAACAACCTTACCGCTTCTTTCTTTTCTTAGGTTTCTCTCCATGATCTTAATCAATATTAAGAGTTAGCTGTTATTTCACGACGACGAACTTCTGTCTTTAAACGGGCGATAAGTCGCTTCGTCTCGCGGATTTTCATTGGGTTCTCCAGGGGAGATATAGCATGAGCAAAACGCATGTTCTGCAAATTAGCTGTCTCAGCGCTGAGCTTGTCCTGCAGTTCTTCGGCAGACAAAGCTGTTATCTCTGAATTTTTCATTTTATTTCTCAACGTAATCTCTACGTACAACAAACTTTGTTTTAACTGGCAGTTTCTGTGCCGCAAGCCTCAAAGACTCTTTGGCTACTTCCAGAGGAACACCATCAGACTCGAACATGATGGTACCTGGCTTCACAACAGCTACCCAATATTCAGGAGAACCTTTACCCTTACCCATTCGAACCTCTGCAGGCTTCTTCGTAATAGGTTTGTCAGGGAAGATACGGATCCATACTTGACCCTCGCGTTTCATTGCTCTTGTCATGGCGATACGGGCTGCCTCGATCTGGCGCGACGTAATCCAAGTAGACTCAAGAGACTTTATAGCGAAAGAACCAAACGCAATAGTGCTGCCTCTGTGAGCCAACCCCTTTACGCGGCCTTTCTGCATTTTTCTATATTTAGTCCTTCTAGGCTGTAACATTTTCTAAAACTTATAATGTTAACACTTAATTATTGACGACGCTTACGCTTAGGGGCACCTTCACCACCTTTTTTGTTGCGTCCACCGCCGCGTCTGTCGCCAGAGGCTGAACCAGGTCCTTTTCCGCTCTCAAGGCCAGCGTTTGGAGTAAGGTCTTTCTTACCATAAACCTCGCCTTTGAAGATCCATACTTTAATACCTAGTTTACCGTACACAGTTTGTGCCTCAGATAAAGCATAATCAATATCTGCACGAAGCGTGTGAAGAGGAGTTCTTCCTTCTTTGTAGTGCTCTGTTCTAGCCATTTCAGCGCCGCCCAAACGACCTGAAACTTGCACCTTGATACCTTCAGCACCAACACGCAACGCAGAAGCGATAGCCTGCTTCATAGCACGACGGAAAGAGATACGTGCCTGCAGCTGCTGAGCGATTGACTCACCAACCAGTTTGGCATCAAGCTCAGGACGCTTAATCTCAAAGATGTTGATTTGAATATCTTTGTTCGTAAGCTTCTTAAGCTCTTCCTTGATCTTATCTACTTCCTGGCCACCTTTACCGATCACAACACCTGGTCTGGCTGTGTTGATGGTGATGGTAATGCGCTTAAGTGTTCTTTCAATAATAATTTTAGAAATACCGCCTTTAGGAATACGAGCGAGTATATACTTTCTAATTTTCTCGTCTTCGATCAGCTTCTCAGCGAAATCTTTGCCGCCATACCAGTTAGAATCCCAACCTTTGATAACACCTAGTCGAAAACCTATCGGATTAACTTTCTGTCCCATAATTCTTACTTGTTGGCTTTTTTAGATTTCTTTGACTGCTGCTCTAGCTGCTCCTCGGTCATGCTGTCGATTACCAGTGTCACGTGGTTTGATCTTTTTCTTATTCTGTAACCACGGCCCTGAGGTGCAGGACGAAGACGCTTCAGCATTTTGCCTTCATCAACAAATATTGTTTTGATGTATAAGTTGGCTTCTTCTATGCGCGCATCTTCGTTTTGCTGCTGCCAGTTTGCCAATGCAGATAACACAAGCTTTTCAACTTTGGCTGCACCAACATTGGCTTCAAACTTCAGAATACCAAGAGCCTTCGCTACGCTTTTGCCGCGTACTAAGTCAGCTACCATTCTCATCTTGCGAGGTGAGGTAGGGACATTTCTAAGTTTTGCTACTGCTTCCATTATTAACGCTTGCCTTTATCTTTCTTAGCAATATGACCTCTAAAGTTTCTCGTCGGAGCAAACTCACCAAGTTTATGGCCTACCATGTTTTCAGTAACATAAACCGGGATGAACTTATTACCATTGTGCACTGCAAATGTGTGTCCTACAAAATCCGGAGAAATCATAGATCTACGAGACCAAGTCTTGATAACAGACTTCTTTCCAGCCTCGTTCATTACAGTTACTTTCTTCTCGAGCCTAAAGTCAATATAAGGCCCTTTTTTTAATGATCTAGCCATTTACTATTTCTTCTTACCTCTATTAACTATTAGCTTCTCAGAATATTTATTCTTGTTTCTCGTCTTAAGACCTTTAGAGTACAGGCCTTTGCGTGAACGTGGGTGACCGCCTGAAGACTTACCTTCACCACCACCCATAGGGTGATCTACTGGGTTCATGGCAACACCACGTACGCGTGGGCGTCTTCCTAACCATCTCTTACGTCCTGCCTTACCGAGATTCACATTCATGTGTTCGGCGTTAGAAACAGTACCTACTGTTGCGGAACAGTTTACCAGCACCATTCTAAGCTCCCCAGACGGAAGTTTGATCGTAGCATAACGTCCTTCACGAGCAACCAACTGAGCATATGAGCCTGCGCTTCTTGCTAGCGTAGCACCAGCACCTGGCTGAAGCTCGATGTTGTGAATAATAGTACCTAGAGGAATATCAGAAAGAGGCAGGCAGTTTCCTACTTCTGGCGCAATGCCGGGACCTGAGTTTACCACAGTTCCTACTTGTAGGCCTGCAGGAGCGATAATATACGCTTTCTCTCCGTCTGCATAGTGAAGCAGCGCAATGCGGGCTGTTCTATTCGGATCGTACTCAATTGTCTTCACGGTAGCAGGAACGCCGTGCTTGCTACGCTTGAAGTCAATGATTCTGTACTTCTGCTTATGACCACCGCCCATATAGCGCATGGTCATTCTTCCTGAATTGTTACGTCCACCAGATTTTGAGAGGGGTGCCAACAAAGATTTCTCAGGAGTAGACGACGTGATCTCGTCAAACGCTGGGGCTACTCTAAATCTTTGACCTGGTGTTATTGGTCTTAACTTTTTTAAAGCCATTTTAACTTAATTATATGCCGCTGTAAAAGTCTATTACTTCACCCTCTTTCAGGGTAACGATTGCTTTTTTGATCAGAGAGGTACGGCCAGTTACAGCTCCAGACTTTGTATACTTAGTCTTTTTCTTACCGATAGAACGCATCGTTGATACTTTGTCAACAGTAACGCCATACATCTTCTCAACTGCCTTCTTGATTTCTACTTTATTGGCATTTCTCTCTACCTCAAAAGCATACTTACCAACCTCGTTCAAGGCAGCGTATTTCTCAGTAATAATTGGTCTTTTCAGAACGTTCATTATTTCGCGCTAAAGAGGTTTTCTAATTCATTTACTGATTGCTCAACAAGCAGAAGCTTTTCAGTGTTAAGCAGGTCATAAGTATTCACATCCTTCACGGTTGATACTTTTACCTTAGGCAGGTTCCTTCCTGAAAGAACAATGTTCTTATCCACTGCAGGAAGGACAACCAGGGTTTTACCTGTTGACTTCAGGTTGTTCAGAATGCCTCTGAACTCCTTCGCTTTTGGCGCCTCCATAGAGAATGACTCAACCAAAGCCACACGGTTATCACGCGCCAACAGAGACAGGGCAGATAAACGGGCAACACGCTTTAGCTTCTTGTTCAGCTTAAAGCTATAATTGCGTGGCTTAGGACCAAATACGCGGCCTCCACCTACAAACACAGGAGACTTCAAGCTACCCGCACGAGCTCCGCCTGTGCCTTTTTGCTTTTTAATCTTCTTAGTAGAGCCAGCAACCTCGTTACGCTCCTTAGACTTATGCGTACCCTGTCTTTGGTTAGCCAGGTACTGCTTCACGTCAAGATACATGGCATGCTCATTTGGCTCTAGACCAAAAATAGCATCAGAAAGAGTCACCTTTCTGCCTGTATCTTCACCTTTAATATTTAATACAGAGAGCTCCATTTTATTTCTCAATTAACACGTAAGAATTTCTGGCACCAGGAACAGAGCCACTAACTACAATTAGGTTTTTCTCAGCAATAACACGCAGCACAGTTAGGTTCTGAACCTTTACTCTGTTACCGCCCATTCTGCCTGCCATGCGCATACCCTTAAATACTCTTGATGGCCAAGAACATGCACCTATTGAACCTGGGTGTCTTGCTCTGTTGTGCTGACCGTGCGTTTGGCCACCTACACCAGCAAAGTTGTGGCGCTTTACAACACCCTGAAAACCTTTACCTTTTGACGTGCCAACCACATCTACATATTCGCCTTCTTCAAACAGTGTTGTATCTACTACATCACCTAGATTGAAGGAAACTCCTTCAACATCAAATTCAGCTACTTTTTTCTTTGGAGCGGTGTTTGCTTTCTGATAGTGCCCAGCTTCCGCTTTCGTTACTCTCTTTAGCTTTTTGTCGCCATAGCCAATCTGCACTGCAGCGTAGCCGTCATTCTCAACCGTCTTCACCTGAGTAACTACACACGGACCCGCTTGTATAAGCGTCACTGGTGTGTATTTACCATCTGCTGTGAAGAGGCTTGTCATTCCGATTTTTTTACCGATAATTCCAGGCATTCAACTTTTATTTAGAGATGGATACAATAATTCATTGTCCCCTATTTTCGCTAAGGGAGTGCAAAGTTAATAAATATTTAGCTTTCTTTTCAAGCTTTCTCTAAAATATTTATTCTCAAGCATGTATAAAAAAAGAGGAGAACTTATGCTCTCCTCTTTCCATTTTTCTTCAAGATGCTATCAAACTTTGATTTCAACATCCACGCCGCTTGGCAGCTCAAGCTTCATCAGCGCATCTACAGTTTTAGAGCTTGTAGAGTAAATATCTACCAGTCTCTTGTAAGTGCAAAGCTGAAACTGCTCGCGCGATTTCTTGTTCACGTGCGGTGAACGTAGCACTGTAAATTTATCTTTCTCTGTTGGAAGAGGAATTGGGCCGCTTACTATGGCACCTGTAGCTTTTACTGCTTTCACAATCTTCTCTGATGATTTATCTACCAGATTGTGATCGTAAGATTTAAGCTTTATTCTGATTTTCTGATTCATCTTATACTACTATTTTGCTGCTGTTCCCTTTATTTTGGCAATGATAGCGTCTGCTAAGTTCTGCGGTACTTGCTCATAGTGTGAGAAAGTAAGCGACGCAGTAGCTCTACCAGAAGTAATGGTACGAAGGTCTGTTACGTAACCGAACAGTTCTGAAAGTGGAACGTCAGCCTTAACAACTGTGGCAGTACCTTTCGTGTCCATGCCTTTCATAATACCTCTTCTTCTGTTCAAGTCACCTGTTACCGGACCAGTGTATTCATCCGGGGTAACAACGTCAACAGCCATGATCGGCTCCAGAAGTTTAGGGGCACATTGCTTACCAGCCTCTTTGAAGCCCTGACGTGCAGCAAGTTCGAATGAAAGAGAATCAGAGTCCACATCATGGAAAGAACCGTGGAACAGACGCACCTTCATAGAGTCTATAGGGAAGCCTGCCAGGATACCGTTTTTCATTGCCTCTTCGAAGCCCTTCTGAACAGCTGGGATGAATTCTTTAGGAATCACACCACCTACGATGCCGTTCACGAACTCAAGACCTTGCTTACCGTCTTCACGTGGTCCCATTTCGAACACAATGTCGGCAAACTTACCACGACCACCAGACTGCTTCTTGAATACCTCACGGTGCTCAATGCTCTTCGTGATTGTTTCTTTGTATGCAACTTGTGGTGCACCCTGGTTCAATTCAACCTTAAACTCACGCTTCATACGGTCGATGATGATCTCCAGGTGAAGCTCACCCATACCGCGAAGAATGGTTTGGCCAGTTTCTTCGTCCGTGTTTACCTGCAGGGTTGGATCCTCTTCAATAAGTTTGGCAATTGCCATACCCATCTTGTCAGAGTCAGCCTGTGATTTCGGCTCAATTGCGTATCCGATTACCGGCTCAGGGAACTCCATAGACTCAAGTACGATTTTCGCACTCTGGTCGCAAAGTGTGTCACCAGTCTTGATATCCTTAAAGCCTACTACCGCACCGATGTCACCAGCACCCAGTCTCTCGATCTGGTTTTGCTTGTTTGCGTGCATCTGGAAGATACGAGAGATACGCTCTTTGTTACCTGAACGTGTATTGAACACATAAGAACCTGACTCTAGTACACCAGAGTATGCACGAACGAAGCATAGACGGCCTACATATGGGTCAGTTGCAATTTTGAACGCAAGACCTGCGAATGGCTCATCGTAGCTTGGCTTACGAGTAACCTCAGCGCCTGTATCCGGGTTTGTTCCTTTGATGTTATCTCTGTCCAGCGGAGAAGGAATCAGTGCCATTACATAATCCAGCATTGTCTGTACGCCTTTGTTCTTGAAAGAAGAACCGCAAAGCATAGGAACAATAGCAAGGTCAATGGTTGCTGCACGAAGAGCGGCAAGAATCTCATCTTCTGTAATAGAGTTCGGGTCTTCGAAGTATTTCTCCATCAAAGTCTCGTCATACTCTGCTACAGCCTCCAGCAGTTTCTCTCTGTACTCTTCTGCTTCCTCTACCATGTCATCTGGAATTGGAACTTCAGTAAAGGTCATACCTTTATCATCTTCGTTCCAGATAATGCCACGGTTGTTTACCAGGTCAACAACTCCTCTGAAGTTATCCTCAGAACCGATTGGCAACTGAAGAGCTACAGCGTTGCTACCCAGCATTTCCTTCACCTGCTTACAAACAGCAAGGAAGTCAGCACCAGAACGGTCCATTTTATTCACGAAACCGATACGTGCTACTTTATAGTTATCAGCTAGGCGCCAGTTTGTCTCTGACTGTGGCTCTACACCGTCTACAGCTGAGAACAAGAACACCAAGCCATCCAGTACTCGCAGCGAGCGATTTACCTCAACGGTAAAGTCCACGTGACCTGGAGTATCGATTACGTTTATATGGTAGTTATTGCCTCTGTATGGCCAGCTTACTGTAGTCGCAGCAGAAGTAATGGTAATACCTCTTTCCTGCTCCTGCTCCATCCAGTCCATGGTAGCTGCGCCATCGTGTACCTCACCAATTTTATGGCTTACGCCAGTATAGTAAAGTATACGCTCTGTGGTAGTTGTCTTACCAGCGTCGATGTGTGCGGCAATACCAATGTTTCTTGTGTATTTTAAGTCGCGAGTATTCATATTTTAGAATCTAAAGTGAGAGAATGCTTTGTTCGCTTCGGCCATTCTGTGCGTGTCGTCTTTTTTCTTAACGGCAGCACCTTCACCCTTAGCAGCTGCAATAATTTCACCTGCTAATCTGTCTTTCATTGTCTTCTCACCTCTCTTGCGAGCGTATGATATCATCCATTTGATACCAAGAGATACTCTGCGGTCCGGACGAACCTCAGTCGGCACTTGGAAAGTAGCACCCCCTACCCTGCGGCTCTTTACCTCTACGCTTGGCATGATGTTATTCAATGCCTTTTTCCAGGTCTCGAGGCCGTTTTCTTTAGTTCTTTGCTCTACTAGTTCTACAGCATCATAGAAGATTCCGTAGGCAACGCTTTTCTTACCGTCTACCATCAGGTAGTTCACGAAGCGAGTTACCAGGGTCTCTTTGAATTTTGGGTCAGGAAGGAGAATTCTACTTTTCGGCTTTGCTTTTCTCATTGTATTATTACTCTAGGGATTATTTCTTTTTACCTTTTCCTGCCGCAGCTGCTGGCTGGCCTGGCTTTGGTCTCTTGGCACCATACTTAGAGCGAGACTGAAGACGTCCGTTAACACCGGCAGTATCCAACGCACCACGTACGATGTGGTAACGTACACCCGGAAGGTCTTTTACTCTACCTCCTCTGATCAGCACAATAGAGTGCTCCTGAAGGTTGTGACCTTCGCCTGGGATGTAGGCATTCACCTCTTTACCGTTTGTCAATCTTACCCTAGCCACTTTACGCATGGCTGAGTTAGGCTTCTTAGGCGTAGTAGTATATACTCTAGTACATACTCCACGGCGCTGTGGGCATGAATCTAAGGCAGGAGACTTTGACTTGAACGTCAACTTTTCTCTGCCTTTTCTTACTAATTGCTGTATAGTAGGCATTTACTAGCTGTTAATTATAGATTTTTCCACTTAAAAATTTGGTCTGCAAAGGTATAAAAATCACTTTGCAAATTCAAAATTTTAAAACATTAATTCTCTGCACCTTAGGCTTCTCCAACTGTCCCTCCAAAGTTCATCGGGAAGGATGGAGTCTCCTGTGTCTGCTTTATTTCACCAAAACTAGCCTCATACTTTTGTATGTTATCAGCCAGAGCCGCCAATAATCTTTTGGCGTGCTCTGGTGTAATAACTACTCTTGATTTGACTTTGGCTTTCGGCAGGCCTGGCATTAATCTTATAAAATCGATCACAAATTCGCCGCTGGAATGAGCTATCATGGCAAGGTTTGCATACTCGCCTTCTGCCACCTCTTCCGACAGTTCAATGTTTATCTGATTCTGCTTTTGCAGATCTTCTGCCATGGCTTACTATTTACTTTGTAACTCCTGCTGTTTCGCTTTGGTCGTAGCTTTTTTCGACTCTACCAACGCGTCGTATTCTTCCTGGCTTCCCACGATTAGGTTCTGATATTCTCTCAGTCCTGTACCGGCCGGGATCAGGTGTCCTACAATTACGTTCTCCTTCAGGCCAAGCAGTTCATCGGCCTTGCCCTTAATGGCTGCTTCGCTCAGTACTTTCGTTGTTTCCTGGAACGAGGCTGCAGAGATAAAGCTTTGCGTGCCCAACGATGCCTGCGTAATGCCTTGCAGCGTAGGACGAGACACTGCTGGTTGTGCATCTCGCACCGTCACCAGTTTCAGGTCTCTGCGCTTCAGGCTAGAGTTCTCGTCGCGCAGACGGCGAGGAGTCACAATCATACCTGGCTTCAGGTTGGCAGAGTCTCCCGCCTCCTCAACAACTTTCATGTCGATGATATGGTCGTTCTCTTCCATGAAGGTAACCTTATCAACCGTTTGGTTCTCCAGGAAGCTCGTATCACCGGCATCCACTACCACCACTTTTTGCATCATTTGGCGCACGACCACCTCAATGTGCTTATCGTTGATCTTCACACCCTGCAGACGGTATACTTCCTGAATCTCATTCACCAGATACTCTTGTACTGCACCCGGGCCTTGAATATTCAGAATGTCTGTAGGTGTGATGGCACCATCTGACAACGGCATACCTGCACGGATAAAGTCATTGTCCTGCACCAGGATGTGCTTCGAAAGTGGCACCATGTACTTCTTCTTCACCCCATCCTTAGACTCGATGAAGATTTCACGGTTACCACGCTTCACGCTGCCATATGTAACAACGCCATCAATTTCAGACACTACTGCCGGGTTAGACGGGTTTCGCGCCTCAAACAGCTCCGTAACGCGTGGCAGACCACCTGTAATGTCTCGTGTTTTACCGATAGCACGCGGGATCTTCGCCAAAATCTGGCCAGCTTTGATCTTCTCGCCATTCTCCACTGTCAGGTGTGCACCCACTGGAATGTTGTAGCCTTTAGACTCACCATTCTTCGGATTCACAACAATGGCAGGGTTCTGCGTCTTATCCTTTGTATCGATGATTACTTTTTCACGGTAACCTGTCTGCTCATCAGATTCCTCACGGTACGTTATGCCTTCAATGATCGACTCATAAGAGATTTCACCATCGAACTCTGAAAGTATAACCGCGTTATATGGATCCCAATTACACAGCACAGCGCCTTTCTCTACGACCTGTCCTTCATTTACATGTAGGAATGAACCGTAAGGAACGTGGTTGCTTATCAGCAGCTTGCCTGTATTTGGATCAACCACCTTCACTTCTCCGGAACGGCCCATTACTACTTTTACAGGCTCGCCTTCGTTGTTAACGGTATCCAGTGATCTTACATCCTCAAACTCGATCTTACCGCCGAACTTCGCCATAATGGTCGCTTCTACCGCAATGTTAGAGGCAGTACCACCCACGTGGAACGTACGGAGTGTCAGCTGTGTACCCGGCTCACCAATAGACTGCGCAGCAATCACACCAACGGCCTCACCTTTCTGCACCATAAAGCCAGTGGCCAGGTTACGTCCGTAGCATTTGGCACAGATACCACGCTTAGACTCACAAGTCAACACGGAGCGGATCTCTACCGATTCAATTGCCGTGTTTTCAATGGCACGGGCAATGTCCTCTGTAATTTCGGCGCCAGACTCAATGATCAATTCATTAGAGATTGGGTCGTATACATCATGTACAGCCACTCGTCCAAGGATACGCTCAGAGAGCGATTCCACGATATCTTCGTTGTCTTTCAAGGCGCTTACCTCTAGGCCACGCAAAGTACCGCAGTCCTCCTCGTTCACGATCACGTCCTGAGACACGTCAACCAGACGGCGGGTTAGGTAACCAGCGTCGGCAGTTTTAAGAGCCGTATCCGCCAGACCTTTACGTGCACCGTGAGTAGAGATAAAGTACTCGATTACATCCAGTCCTTCCTTAAAGTTAGAAAGGATCGGGTTCTCGATGATCTCGCCTACAGAGCCTTGCAGTGATTTCTGAGGCTTCGCCATCAGACCACGCATACCTCCCAACTGACGGATCTGCTCTCTCGAACCACGTGCACCGGAGTGCATCATCATGAAGATCGAGTTGAAGCCCTGGTTCTCGTTCTCCAGGCGGCGCATCAACGTTTCCGTAATTTGGTTGTTGATACGCGTCCAGATATCAATTACCTGGTTGTAACGCTCGTTGTCAGTAATCAGACCCATAGAGTAGTTCTGCCAAACAGCGTCTACATCTTTTTTGGCCTGCTCTACCAGTATCTCTTTTTCCGCCGGAATGTTGATATCACCCAGACCCATGGACAAACCACCTTTATAGGCTGACTGGAATCCTAGAGTTTTAATATCGTCCAGGAACTGCGCTGTACGCGCCATACCTGTTTCTTTAAACACGCGGGAGATAATCTGCTGCAGTTTCTTCTTCGTCAGCAGCTCATCAATATAGCCCACCTCTTCTGGCACGAACTGATTGAAGATTACACGACCGGCAACTGTCTCTATTAACTTAGTCTCTAGCTCGCCGTTCTCGTTTTTAATCCTTGTTCTTACCTTAATGTAGGCGTGCTTGGATATTCTTGCTTCGTTGATGGCGATGATCACTTCCTCGGCAGAGTAGAAGCTCATACCTTCACCAGCGATTTTCTCCTCTTCTGTGCTGCGCTTTCCTTTTGATACATAGTATAAACCTAGTACCATGTCCTGAGAAGGTACCGCAATTGGAGCACCGTTCGCAGGGTTCAGGATGTTGTGCGAGGCCAGCATCAGCATAGAGGCTTCCAGTACGGCAGCAGGTCCTAGTGGAACGTGCACCGCCATCTGGTCACCGTCAAAGTCAGCGTTAAAGGCCGTACACACCAGTGGGTGCAGCTGGATCGCCTTTCCTTCGATCAGCTTTGGCTGGAACGCCTGAATACCTAATCTGTGGAGCGTAGGGGCACGGTTTAGGAGCACCGGGTGGCCTTTCAGCACGTTCTCCAGGATATCCCAAACTACAGGGTCCTTACGGTCTACTATTTTCTTGGCAGACTTCACCGTCTTTACGATGCCTCTTTCGATCAGCTTGCGGATGATGAACGGCTTGAAGAGCTCAGCCGCCATGTTCTTAGGCAGACCGCACTCGTGCAGCTTCAGCTCAGGACCAACCACAATTACCGAACGGCCAGAGTAGTCAACACGCTTACCAAGCAAGTTCTGACGGAAACGTCCCTGCTTACCTTTCAGCATATCAGAAAGCGACTTCAGCGCACGGTTACCTTCTGCACGAACAGCGTTCACTTTACGTGAGTTGTCGAACAGCGAGTCTACCGCTTCCTGCAGCATTCGCTTCTCGTTACGAAGGATTACCTCCGGAGCTTTGATCTCGATCAGGCGCTTCAGACGGTTGTTACGGATAATAACGCGTCTGTACAGATCGTTTAGGTCAGATGTAGCGAAACGGCCACCATCCAACGGAACAAGCGGACGAAGCTCTGGCGGGATAACAGGCACCATGCGGATGATCATCCACTCCGGTCTGTTTTCTATACGCGTAGTCGCATCACGGAAGGCCTCCACCACGCGCAAACGCTTCAACGCTTCGGCTTTACGCTGCTGCGATGTTTCGTGTGCGGCTGCATGGCGCAGCTCGTAAGAAAGGTCGTCCAGCTGAATGCGCTCCAGCAGCATTTGCAGGGCCTCGGCACCCATTTTCGCGATGAACTTGTTTGGATCATTGTTATCCAACATTTGGTTCTCGCGCGGCAGTTTATCCACCATGTCCAGGTACTCATCTTCTGTCAGGAAGTCCAGCGTGTTCACGCCGTCTTCCGCAAGTATACCTGGCTGGATAACTACATATCTTTCATAGTAGATGATCTGGTCAAGCTTTTTAGTAGGTAGGCCTAACAGATAACCTATTTTGTTTGGAAGAGACTTGAAGTACCAGATATGCGCTACAGGAACCACCAGTTCGATGTGGCCCATACGCTCGCGGCGCACTTTTTTCTCGGTCACCTCTACACCGCAACGGTCGCAGATGATGCCTTTGTATCTGATTCTTTTATACTTTCCGCAGTGGCATTCCCAGTCCTTTACGGGTCCGAATATTCTTTCGCAGAACAGACCACCCATTTCAGGCTTATAGGTTCTATAGTTTATGGTCTCAGGCTTTACTACCTCTCCGTTGGAACGCTCCAGGATTGACTCCGGCGAAGCCAAGCTGATCGTAACTTTAGAGAAGTCCTGAGTTAGCTTTTTGTTTTTCGCAAATGCCATATTATTAGAATAATGTCGAATACAATATAAATGCCTTACAGCCTAACCAGTATAAGTATGCAAAGCGCTTTGGCTATTAGCCGCAGCGCCTTGCTTTATACTTTCTACTCCAGCGTTATTTCCAGAGCCAAGCCCCTTAACTCGTGAATCAGTACGTTGAATGATTCCGGTATATTCGGCTTCGGCAGCACGTCGCCTTTCACAATAGACTCGTAAGCTTTCGCGCGGCCTATCACGTCGTCTGATTTTACTGTAAGTATCTCTTGCAGCACGTTGGAAGCACCGAAGGCCTCCAATGCCCACACCTCCATCTCACCGAAACGCTGTCCACCGAATTGGGCTTTACCACCCAGCGGCTGCTGTGTAATCAGAGAGTATGGCCCGATGGAACGGGCGTGCATCTTATCGTCTACCAAGTGGCCCAGTTTCAGCATGTAAATCACGCCCACTGTAACTGGCTGGTCGAATCTATCTCCGGATAAACCGTCAAACAGGTAAGTTCGGCCGAAGCTCGGAAGCCCTGCCTCTCTTAACTCAGCCTGCACCTGCTCTTCTGAGGCTCCGTCGAAGATTGGGGTTGCATACCTGCGTCCCAGCTTCAAGCCTGCCCATCCAAGCACTGTCTCATAAATCTGACCGATGTTCATTCGAGAAGGTACACCCAGCGGGTTCAGCACGATGTCCATTGGCGTTCCATCTTCCAGGAACGGCATGTCCTCCTCGCGAACGATTCTGGCTACCACACCTTTGTTACCGTGTCGGCCGGCCATCTTGTCACCCACCTTCAGCTTGCGCTTCTTGGCAATGTATACTTTGGCAAGCTGCACGATACCTGCTGGCAGTTCGTCACCCACCTCCAGCGTGAAACGCTCACGCTTGAAGTGCGCGGATACGATGTTGCGGCGCTTGTTATAGTTCTTTACAAGCTCTACCAACATGCTATTCGCCTGCTCATCCGTTGTCCAGTTTTCCAGGATCAGGTCCTTGAACATATTCACCTCTTCCGGAACGGCATAGTTGCTCTCGTCCTTGTAAGGGTTTTTCTCAGGGAACAGTGCCTCAATGATATTCTTGCGAGAGAACTTCGATCCTTTTGTCAGGATCTCATCTCCGAACTTATGGCGGATCCCCTGTGAAGTTTTGCCCTCCAGCAGCTCTACAAGCTTATCTACCATCACGTTCTTGATGGAGTTCAGCTCCTTCGAGTACTTCACCTTCAGCTCTTCAACCTCTTTCTTAGACTTAGCCCGCAGGTTCTTGTCTTTCTTAGGTCTTGAGAAAAGCTTGGTGTCAATTACCACACCGTTCAGTGATGGCGGCGCCTTAAGCGATGCATCCTTCACATCGCCGGCCTTATCTCCAAAGATGGCACGAAGTAGTTTCTCCTCCGGTGTTGGGTCGGTCTCGCCTTTTGGTGTGATCTTACCGATTAGTATATCACCCTCGCGAACCTCAGCACCGATTCTGATGATGCCGTTCTCGTCCAAGTTGCGAACAGCTTCCTCGCTTACGTTCGGAATCTCTGACGTCAGTTCTTCTTCTCCACGCTTCGTCTCACGCACTTCCAGTTCAAACTCCTCTATGTGGAGTGAAGTGAAGATATCGTCGCGAACAACTTTCTCCGAGATCACAATCGCATCCTCGAAGTTATACCCTTGCCAAGGCATGAACGCTACTTGCATGTTACGTCCAATCGCCAGTTCACCGTCGTTGGTGGCATAGCCTTCGCAAAGCGGCTGGCCTTTTGTCACGCGCTCACCCTTCTTCACAATTGGCGTCAGGTTGATGCACGTATCCTGGTTCGTTCTTCTAAACTTCACCAGTTTATAGGTCACGTACTCAGCATCGAAAGAAACAAGCTTTTCTGCATCGCTCAGGTCATACTTCACGACAATCTTATTGGCATCCACGAAGTCAATCACACCGTCGCCTTCAGCAATTACAAGTGCTCTTGAGTCAATGGCTGCTCTTCCTTCCAGACCTGTACCTACAATCGGAGCCTCTGGCTTCAGAAGTGGCACTGCCTGGCGCTGCATGTTCGATCCCATCAGGGCACGGTTGGCGTCATCATGCTCCAGGAACGGAATCAGAGAGGCCGCTACCGATACAATCTGGTTTGGCGCAACGTCCATGTAAGTATAAGTCGTTGGCGCCTCAACCGGGAAGTCACCTTCAAATCGGCCTTTTACGGTTGGGTTCACAAAGTTACCCCCCTCATCAATCACGGCATTCGCCTGTGCGATGTGGTGCGTATCTTCTTCTTCAGCAGTCAGGTATTCCACTGAGCCGTCTACAACTACCTTACCTTCTATTACTTTTCTGTATGGTGTCTCGATAAAGCCCATGTGATTCACACGTGCGTGCACACACAGGGAAGAGATCAGACCGATGTTCGGGCCTTCCGGTGTCTCGATTGTACACAGACGGCCGTAGTGCGTATAGTGCACGTCACGAACCTCAAAACCGGCACGCTCTCTGGAAAGACCTCCTGGTCCAAGGGCTGAAACACGGCGCTTGTGCGTCACCTCGGCCAGTGGGTTGGTTTGGTCCATGAACTGAGAAAGCTGGTTGGTTCCGAAGAACGAGTTGATTACTGAAGAAAGCGTACGCGCGTTAATCAGGTCAACTGGTTTAAAGTCTTCGTTGTCGCGCACGTTCATACGCTCTTTGATGGTACGGGCCATACGTGCCAGACCAACACCGAACTGTGCATACAGCTGCTCACCTACCGTTCTTACACGGCGGTTGCTCAAGTGGTCAATATCATCCACTACAGCCTTAGAGTTGATCAGGCCGATCAGGTACTTCACGATCAGCACGATGTCCTCGTTTGTCAGCACCTTTGCGTCCCAGTTGGTATCCAGGCCAAGCTTCTTGTTGATTCTGTAACGGCCTACCTCGCCCAGGTCGTAACGCTTATCTGAGAAGAACAGCTTCTGGATGATATCACGGGCTGTCTCTTCGTCAGGCGCTTCTGTGTTACGAAGCTGACGGTAGATCTGCTCCACGGCCTCTTTCTCTGAGTTAGAGTTATCTTTCTGAAGCGTGTTGTAGATAATAGCGTAGTCGGCGATGTTCACATTCTCACGGTGCAGGATAATGGACTGCACACCAGAGTCAAGTATAACATCGATATCTTCAGGGGTGATTTCAGAGTCACGCTCTAAAAGCACTTCGTTACGGTCAATAGAAACTACTTCACCAGTATCTTCATCCACAAAGTCCTCTGTCCATGTTCTCAGCACACGGGCAGCCAGTCTGCGTCCGATAGAGTTTTTCAGTGTATTCTTATCCGCAGGCACTTCTTCCGATAAGCCGAACAGGTCCAGAATATCTTTATCAGTACCGTAGCCAATAGCGCGGAGCAGGGTAGTTACCGGGAATTTCTTCTTACGGTCGATGTAGGCATACATTACGTTATTCACGTCTGTTGCGAACTCCACCCAAGATCCTTTAAAAGGTATAATTCTGGCAGAATAAAGCTTTGTACCGTTTGTGTGCTTGCTCTGCGCAAAGAACACACCCGGAGAACGGTGCAACTGAGATACAATCACGCGCTCAGCTCCATTGATCACAAAAGAGCCTTTTTCGGTCATGTATGGAATGTTGCCTAAGAACACCTCCTGCTCAATTGTCTCAAAATCTTCGTTATCCTCATCGTTACAGATCAGGCGAAGTTTTGCTTTAAGCGGAACAGAATAGGTAAGGCCCCTGTCGATGCTTTCATCCACAGAGTATTTTGGAGGATCTATATGGTAGTCGATAAACTCCAGTACGAAGTTTTCGCGTGAATCTGAAATAGGAAAGTTCTCGGCAAACACCTTGAACAAACCTTCCTGCGCTCTATTTTCCGCTGGTGTTTCCAGTTGGAAGAAGTCCTGGAAAGACTGCACCTGAACATCTAAGAAGTCAGGATAGTCAATTACAGGCTTTATAGAGGCAAAATTGATTCTATCTGTCGTTTTATTCTTAGCCAAAGCCTTGGAATTTTACGTTTATAATCATTTAATAGCACACAGAGTCCAAAACAGCTGCGGGCAAAAAAAAGATCCAAATAACTTGAATCCGTATACAAACAGGAAAAGACCTGACGAATATGCCAGGTCTACCTGTTCTCAGTATGTTGATAAAGCGGGATTATTTAACCTCCACTTCAGCACCAGCTTCTTCCAGAGATTTCTTCAGTGATTCAGCCTCGTCTTTAGCAACACCTTCTTTCAGAGCTTTAGGAGCGCTATCTACTACTTCTTTCGCCTCTTTCAGGCCAAGACCAGTAAGCTCTTTTACAAGCTTCACCACTGCTAGTTTCTGAGCACCAGCTGATTTAAGGATTACGTCAAAAGAAGTTTTTTCTTCTGCAGCAGCTCCTCCTTCAGCAGCACCACCACCAGCAACCATCACTGGAGCAGCGGCAGCAGGCTCGATGCCATACTCATCCTTAAGGATTGTAGCTAGTTCGTTAACTTCTTTAACAGTTAAGTTTACTAACTGCTCAGCGAATGCTTTCAAATCTGCCATTTTTATAGAAATTAATTGTTACTTATTGATTACGTTTTTAAATTATTCTTTTTCTGATAAAGTTTTCAAGATACCCGCTAGCTTACCGCCGCTGCTCTGAAGTGCAGAAACCACATTCTTAGCAGGAGACTGCAGAAGACCGATGATCTCGCCAATAAGCTCGTCTTTAGACTTAATCTCAGATAGCGTCTTAAGCTGCTCTTCGCCAATGAAAATACCACTGTCGATAAAAGCACCTTTTAAAAGAGGGAGCGTATTGCCTTTCTTTCTGAAGTCCTGAATCAGTTTCGCTGGTGCATTGCCTGACTCTTTCGAGAACAGGATACCGGAAGCGCCCTTTAAAACATCATCAAGCGCAGAAGTATCAGCTTCTAAAGTATCTAGCGCTTTCTTAATAAGTGTATTCTTGTACACTTTGTATTCGATACCACGATCGAATGCCATTCTTCTGAACGCGTTGATGCCGGCTACACTCATTGTGGAGGCATCAGTAATATAGAAGTAGTTCGTATTAGCTAACTTCTCGCTCAGGTCTTTTACAATTATCTCTTTTTCTTCCCTGGTCATTTTCTTAGATAGTTGCGTTCTTGTCAACGATTACGGCCGGGCTCATTGTGCTAGACAATGTAATGCTCTTGATGTAAGTACCTTTAGCTGAAGAAGGCTTCAAACGGTTAAGCGTCTGGATTACCTCATTCGCGTTGGCAGCGATCTGCTCTGCAGAGAAGGAAACTTTACCTACACTTGTATGGATGATACCAAATTTATCAACTTTGAAGTCGATTTTACCGGCTTTCACCTCTTTAACTGCTTTAGCAACATCCTGCGTTACTGTACCCGACTTAGGGTTTGGCATCAGGTTTCGTGGACCTAATATTCTACCCAAGCGACCAACTTTGGCCATAACAGCAGGCATAGTGATAATCACGTCCACATCTGTCCAGCCTTTTTCGATCTTCTGGATATAGTCATCAAGACCTACGTAGTCAGCACCAGCTTCTTTTGCTTCCTGCTCTTTGTCAGGAGTAACCAAAGCAAGTACCTTTACTTCTTTACCAGTTCCGTGAGGCAGTGTCACGATACCACGCACCATCTGATCAGCCTTGCGTGGATCTACGCCCAAACGTACATCAATATCAACAGAGGCATCAAACTTTGTAAAAGTGATATCTTTTACAACCGAGGCAGCATCTGTTAAAGAATATTCTTTTGCTAGATCGGCTTTGGCTAAAGCCGCTTTTCTATTTTTTGAGATCTTCGCCATTTCCTTCAAATGTTATTCGTTCCACGGAGCTGTACCAGACACTGTAATTCCCATGCTTCTTGCTGTACCTGCCACCATTTTCATGGCTGACTCCAGTTTGAAAGCATTCAGGTCAGGCATCTTCGTTTCAGCGATCTCCTTTACTTGATCCCATGTTACAGAACCTACCTTGTTACGGTTTGGCTCCTTCGAGCCACCTTTAATTTTGGCAGCGTCCATCAGCAACACTGGAGCAGGCGGAGTCTTAACAACGAAGTCAAATGACTTGTCTGCATAAATAGTAATCAAAACTGGTAACACCTGGCCAGCCTTATCCTGAGTTCTAGCATTGAACTGCTTACAGAACTCCATGATATTAAGACCCTTAGAACCAAGTGCAGGTCCAACCGGTGGCGATGGATTCGCGGCACCTCCCTTTATCTGAAGTTTCAGATAACCTTTTATTTCCTTTGCCATTATATGTATTTACTACGATTCTTTTTCTACTTGCATGTAGTTCAGCTCAACCGGGGTGTTACGACCAAAGATCTTCACCATAACGTTAAGCTTCTTACGCTCTTCAAACACCTCTTCTACTGTACCAGAGAAGCCGCTGAAAGGACCATCCATCACTTTCACAATCTCCCCTACCACAAATGGTGTATCCAGCACTTCTGCCTGCTCTTCCGCCTCATCAACTGTACCCAAAATCCTGTTTACTTCTGACTGGCGCAGTGGAACTGGCTTTTTGCTTGGAGAGCCCTTTTCATCTGTCCCCAGGAAACCAATAACTCCCGGAGTACTTATGATAATATGCTCTGCCTCACCATGCGATAAATCAGCGTTTACCAGCACATAGCCCGGAAAAAAGCTACGCTCTCTGATTCTCTTCTTACCGCCGCGCATCTCATAGACTTTCTCAGCCGGGATCAAAACCTGCGGAACGTACTCCGTAAGGTTATGACGCATAATCTCATTCTCCAGATAAGCTTTGGCTTTTTTCTCTTGCCCACTAACGGCACGCACTACATACCACTTTAAATCAGTCATGTATCTCTAATTTAAAACTGGTTGTAAAACCATGTCAGCACTGTATCGAACCCGAAGTCCATAGCACCAACTACCAAAGCAAAAATCAAAGACCCAATCAGTACCAACACAGAGCTATTCTGCAGTTCTGCATACGCCGGCCAGGAGACTTTATTTTTCATCTCCTCAACAGTATCGTTTATGTAGGTCCTCATGTTGCTCATTGCTTCGCTTACCAGATATTGAAAAAATTTGCACGGGTGGAGAGACTCGAACTCCCAGCCAATGGTTTTGGAGACCACTACTCTACCAATTGAGCTACACCCGTAAAAAAATGCACGCCAATTATTAATTGGAGTGCAAATTTATTCATAAGTTTTATGAAAACAAACCCGATCTCAAAAAATGTTTCGAGATCGGGTTTGAAACATATATTTAGTCAAGGATTTCAGTTACCTGACCGGCACCTACTGTTCTACCACCCTCACGGATAGCGAAACGAAGGCCTTTCTCCATGGCTACCGCGTTGATCAGGGTTACTTCGATAGTGATGTTATCTCCTGGCATAACCATCTCTACGCCTTCTGGCAGCATGATCTCACCAGTAACGTCTGTGGTTCTGAAGTAGAACTGTGGACGGTACTTGTTGAAGAATGGAGTGTGACGGCCACCTTCTTCTTTTGACAGTACGTAAACCTCTGCTTTGAACTTAGTGTGAGGCTTCACTGAACCTGGCTTACAGATTACCATACCACGACGGATATCAGTTTTCTCGATACCACGCAGCAACAGACCTACGTTGTCACCAGCTTCACCTCTGTCAAGGATCTTGCGGAACATCTCCACACCAGTAACTGTAGACTTCAGGTTCTCAGCACCCATACCCAGGATCTCTACTGGATCACCAGAGTTGATTACACCACGCTCGATACGACCAGTAGCAACAGTACCACGACCAGTGATTGAGAACACGTCCTCTACTGGCATCAGGAACGGAAGGTCTACCAGACGCTCTGGAAGTGGAATCCAAGAGTCAACAGCTGCCATCAGTTCTTCGATAGTAGCAACCCACTTCGGATCACCGTTCAGGCCACCAAGAGCTGAACCCTGGATAACCGGAATGTTATCGCCATCGAACTCATAGAATGAAAGCAGTTCGCGGATTTCCATTTCAACCAGCTCAAGAAGCTCTGGGTCATCCACCATGTCCACTTTGTTCATGAACACTACCAGCTGAGGTACACCTACCTGACGGGCAAGAAGGATGTGCTCACGAGTCTGTGGCATTGGACCATCAGTAGCAGCAACCACCAGGATAGCGCCGTCCATCTGGGCAGCACCAGTAACCATGTTCTTTACGTAGTCAGCGTGACCTGGGCAGTCAACGTGTGCGTAGTGACGGTTCTCAGTAGCGTACTCTACGTGCGATGTATTGATTGTAATACCTCTTTCTTTTTCTTCAGGAGCGTTGTCAATTGAAGAGAAGTCACGCAGTGCAGCAAGACCTTTGTTAGCCAACACAGTTGTGATAGCGGCAGTCAAAGTAGTTTTGCCGTGGTCAACGTGACCAATAGTACCGATATTTACGTGCGGTTTGGAACGGTCAAATGTTTCTTTAGCCATTGTATGATATTAAATTAAGGTTAAAACGTTTAAGTTTATGTCGCGCTTTTAAATATACACGTAACGGACTGTGAGCCAACGATGGGAATTGAACCCACGACCCCTTCCTTACCAAGGAAGTACTCTACCCCTGAGCTACGTCGGCTTTTAAAGCTGCCAGAAAACCACATCCCTATTTACACTAAAAAGGAAGCTCATCTGCATGAATTTCCTTCTCCAGTCCTTTGAGTAAATATATTTCCTGACTTCTTAAGAGAGCGGGAGACGAGGGTCGAACTCGCGGCCTATAGCTTGGAAGGCTATCGCTCTACCAACTGAGCTACTCCCGCTTACTTTATACTATAATTTTGAATGATTTAAATTTGACTGAATTTCTCATTCATTCATTCAAAACTAATCTGTGGGGAGAGCAGGATTCGAACCTGCGAAGTCGTAAGACAACGGAGTTACAGTCCGTCCCATTTGGCCGCTCTGGAATCTCCCCGAAGCTAATTTTACATTATATCAGCAGAACTTTTCCTTAGACTTTCCCGGCTTAAAGCGCGTTCTTTGTTCTAAGGAGATGCAAAATTAAGCCCTTTTTGTTTCAAGTCAAATATTCGCGCAAAAAATTGTTGTTTTTTTTTCTACTGCCTTACTCGCCGTACATATCCAGCAGCCGCTCATCCTTCTCGCCTGCCTTTATCTCCTGCAGAAGCGCCTGCACCTCCGGCTTTTCCGACATCACCATAAGTGCCTGATAGGCAGCTGCCCGCACATAGTATAAGTTGTGGTTTTTGGCATAGTCTGCCAGCAGGGCTATCGCTTCCGGTGTATTGGTCTGGCTGTTGGCAGCCAGGTAGGCGCCGAAGCTTTGAAGCAGATAATAGAGGTCGCCGTTATTCGCAGCGCGCAGTTTTCTTACGAACCAATCATACTTTTCGGGCCCTGCCTGCACTGCGTACATGGTAGCAAGCGCCAACGACACCTCTTCATTCTCTTCATCCTCGAACTTAGCCAGCTGCTGCATGGTGTCTGCTGCCCCGGTGCCGGCATAGGCAAGTATGGCGGCTGCAGAAGCCTGGTAGGAACTATCCTGCATCGCTTGTTTAAACAGCTGTTGATGCTTATTGCCGTTCCAGGCTGCCAGGGCGAGCAAGGCGTCGGCACGGACAGAGCCTTTTGCATCCTGCGTGGCCATTTTCACCACCATGGGTTCTATTTTAGCCACCTGGCCTTCTTTCAGGCCGCTCAGGACACTGAGCGCGGCACTCCGTACTGCCCAGAAGTTGTCCTGTAGGCCTCGGCGGTACATCTCCTGCACCTGAGGCCGCGCCGCCTGCTCCTGCAGCTCAGCCATAGACTCCAACTTTAGCGCCAGTTGACCCGAGTTGCTGAACTGAAACAGCAGCTCATCCTCAGTTTTCTCATGGGTTACCTCTGCCAACAGCTGCTGCTCGGCATCAAACACCACCAACTGCGGCTTCTGCGCCACATCAAAAGTAAACACCTCCTCTGCCTGATCCACTACGATCGGGAAGAGCTGCTCTTTACCGCCGGTCCATACTGCCACTTGCAGCGGCAAGCGGTAGATAGGCATATAGGTTGTGTCCTGCACCTGCCGCACGTGCAGTTGTAGCTGGCCTTTGTCATAGCTCTGCGTTACCGTTAACTCCGGGTGGCCCGGCTTCATAAACCACTGGTCGAAGAACCACATCAGGTCTTTGCCCGTCACGTCCTCAAAGGCCATGCGCAGCTCCGCCACCTCTACATCCGAGAACTTGTTGCGCGTTAAGTACAGGTTCAGGGATGCCCACCAGGCCTCGTCGCCTACCAGTGTGCGTAGCATGTGCAGCACGCGGCCCCCCTTGGCATAGGAGTGGCTGTCGAACATCTCTTCCTTGTCATTATAGTAATACCTGATAAGCGGCTCCCGCTTTGTCTGCGCCTCGCTCATGTACTGCCCCATTTCATCCAGTTGCAGGTAGGCTGCCTCGTCGGCGCCATACTTGTGCTCGGCCCACAGGTATTCCGAGTAGTTGGCAAAGGACTCGTTCAGGGGAAGGTTAGCCCACGACTCGGTAGTTACGTAGTCGCCGAACCACTGGTGAAACAGCTCGTGTGCGATGATCCCGTCCCAGCTTTTGTCCAGCAGCTCCCGCTCGTTCAGCTGCAGGTCCTCCATAAACGTAGAGGCTGAGGTATTCTCCATGGCACCTGAAACGAAATCGCGCACCACCACCTGCGCATACTTCGCCCACGGGTACTTTACGCCAAGCTTCTGCGAGAAAAACTCCAGCATTTCCGGGGTGTTGCCAAAAATCTTCTTCGCCGTTGCCTCATACTCCGGCTCCACATAATAATCCACATCCATATCATGCCACTGGTCTTTTACCACGGCAAACTTGCCGATGGCCATCATGGCCAGGTATGGCGCGTGGGGCAGCTCCTGCTTCCAGTAGTCGGTTTTGGTGCCGTCCGCGTTTTGCCGCGAGTACATAAAGGTGCCGTTAGACAGGGTTGTAAACTCAGGTTTTACGGTGATGTAAATGTCCTGCGTCATGCGCTCGTTCGGCGTATCAAGGGTTGGGAACCAGGCAGAGCTGGCCTCGGTTTCGCCCTGTGTCCAGATCTGCTGCGGCTTGTTCGGGTCTGTGCCCAAAGGGTTGATAAAGTACAGGCCTTTATCTTCGGTGATGGCGTCGGAGCCGCCGGCCTCCAGCTCATTGGGCTTGGCCGTATAGTCTATCTCTAGTTTATACTCTTCCTCGCGGGTATACTCCCGGCCCAGGTCAATAGAAAGCTTCTGCCCGTCATACTCGTAATGCAGCGGGGTTGCCTCATAGCCGTTCATCAGGTGCACGCTGTGGATATCCATCCCTTTGGCATCCAGCACCAGCTGCCGCTGCGGGTAGAAGTATGGCTTCAGGGTAAGCTCGGCCAGGCCGTTCAGGTACTGCTTCTCCCAATCAAAGCTAACGCGCAGGGTGGTGTGCAGCAGGTCGTGCGCCTTGGTGCGGGACGGGTTAAACGCATACTTCTTGGGCGCCCACACTGGCTCTGAAGTCTCGCTGGGCGCCTCTTCCTGGCTTATCTCCGGCAAAGGCGCATCCGGGCCGTTTGTATCTGAAACAGGCTTGCTTGTTTTGCAACCAACTGTTAAGGCCATGGAAGCGGCGAGGGCAACGGTACTCAGAAACCTATGATTCATACTTGGGAAGTTTTAATTTTGAGGTGAAGTTCTAAAAATACTCTGAGAAAACACTAACTTTAAGGTCGAAACCACACGAAAAGAAGATGCTCCAGGTAAAAACCGGTAACGGCAAAACATGGCAGGTTGATATCCAGAAAGAGACAATACTTCTCAATGATACCCCATTTAACTGGGACGTCTCTCCTATCGGCCCCAATACCTTTCATATCATTAAGGATGCGCGCTCCTTTACAGCAGAGGTTGTCTCAGCCAATTATCAGGAGAAAACCTTTACTTTCAAGATCAATGGCGCCACCCAAACCGTTAGTGTAAAAGACCGCTTCGATTTGCTGCTGGACAAGCTGGGCATGAGCAACGCCAACGCCCACAAGATAAACGAAGTGAAAGCGCCCATGCCTGGCCTTATACTTGATGTGAAGGTGCAGCCAGGGCAGGAGGTGAAAAAAGGCGACCCAATCATGATCCTGGAGGCCATGAAGATGGAGAACATCCTGAAGTCGCCGGGCGACGGTGTGGTGAAGGAGATAAAGGTGCAGGAGAGGCAGAACGTGGAGAAAAACCAGGTACTGATCCTGTTCCAGTAACTTTATGTTTGCGTAAGCGGCTGCCACGGTGGCCGCTTTGTTGTGTAAAAAGAATTCATAACCTATACAGATAGTTTACCGTGAAGTATAAACGAATTTTGCTGAAGCTGAGTGGCGAGGCACTGATGGGCGAACAGCAGTATGGCATTGACTCTAACAGACTGCTGCAGTATGCCAAAGAGATTAAGGAAGTAGCCGAACTAGGTGTAGAAGTGGCCGTGGTGATTGGCGGAGGCAATATCTTCAGGGGCGTGCAGGCCGAGCAGGTGGGCCTGGACCGTGTGCAGGGCGACTATATGGGTATGCTGGCCACGGTTATCAACAGCATGGCCTTGCAGAGTGCCCTGGAGAAGCTGGGCGTATACACGCGCCTTTTGTCTGGCATCAACATTCAGCAGGTATGCGAGCCATACATCCGCCGCCGTGCGGTGCGCCACCTCGAGAAAGGCCGCGTGGTTATTTTCGGAGCCGGCACCGGCAACCCATACTTCACCACCGACTCGGCGGCATCGCTGAGAGCCATCGAGATTGAGGCGGACGTGGTGCTGAAAGGTACCCGCGTGGATGGTATTTACTCTGCCGACCCGGAGAAAGACCCTGATGCCGTGTTCTACAGAAATATCTCGTTTAAGGATGTGTTTGAGAAGGGCCTGAACGTAATGGACATGACTGCCTTTACGTTGTGCAAGGAAAATGGTCTGCCGATCATCGTGTTTGACATGAACACGGCCGGCAACCTGAAGCGCCTGGTGCAGGGCGAGGAAGTAGGCACGCTGGTAAGTATGGAGGACCTAGGCGAAACGCTGAAGAACACCGTAGACCAGATGCAGCAGGGCTCTAAAAACTGATAAAATAATTATTTACTATTTTTGACCAGAAAATTTTCAGAACTCAATAAGTAAACCGATATGACGGAAGAAATTCAGTTTTACCTAAGCGAGGCAGAAGAGTCTATGCAGAAGGCGGTGCAGCACACCGGCAACGAGCTGTCTAAGATCAGAGCCGGTAAGGCTTCCCCTGCCATGATCGAGCACCTGCGTGTTGATTACTACGGCAACCCAACGCCGCTCTCACAGGTTGCGAACATTGCCACCCCGGATGCGCGCACCCTGCTGATCAAGCCTTGGGAAAAGAACATGCTGGGCGAGATTAACAAAGCCATCAAGAACAGCGACCTGGGCCTGAACCCACAGCAAGAGGCAGACGCCGTGCGCCTGAACATCCCGGCCCTGACAGAGGAGCGCCGCCGCGACCTGGTAAAGCAGGTAAAAGCCGAGACAGAAAACGGCAAGGTAGCCATCCGCAACATCCGTAAGGACGTGAACGACTCGCTGAAGAAACTGCAGAAGGAAGGAACTTCGGAGGATGCCGTACGCGACGCTGAGGCCAAAGTACAGAAACTGACAGACGCACACATCGTGAAGATGGACGAGCTGCTGGCCAAGAAAGAAGGCGAGATCATGACGATCTAAGTTCGTATCTCGTAGCAAGACACACGATAAAAGAAAAGCCCTTCGGTCGAGATCGAAGGGCTTTTCTTTTATACTTTAAGGCAGGCTCGTGATACGTGTGCGTGACACTTTACACACGACGAACTACTTGTACAGCTTGTGTACGCTTATGTACTCGGCCACCTCGTCGGGCACCAGGTACTTTATACTTTTCTCCTCGCGGATGCACTGCCGGATAAACGTGGCTGAAATGTCAAGTATGGGCGCTTTCACGAACGTAACACCTGGCATGTCCGGCAGCTCGGTAGTAACGGAGCCGGTGCGCGGGTATACGTATACTTTGTGGTACGCCAGGATGCTTTCGTAGTTCTTCCACTTCGGGAACAGCGGCAGGTTGTCCTCTCCCATGATCAAAACAAACTCGTAGCTCGGGTACTTCTCCTGCAGGTACGTGAGCGTATCGATGGTATAGCTTGGCTTGGGCATGCTGAACTCGATGTTCGACACGCCCAGGTTCGGGTTATCCGCTATCGCCAGGCTCACCATTTGCAGCCGGTCGAACTCGTGCAGCAGCGTGTTGCTGGGCTTAAACGGGTTCTGCGGCGACACCACCAGCCACACCGTGTCCAGATCGGTGTTGGTGGCCATGAAGTTGGCAAGTATCAGGTGCCCGATATGGATGGGGTTAAAGGAGCCGAACAGCAGCCCTACCTTCATACGATCGCGGGTTCTGACTTCAGGAAATCGCTTACCAGTTTCTCGGCTTCGGCACAGGCGCGGTCCAGGTCGTCGTTCACAATCACCTTGTCAAACTGATCCTCAAAGCCCATCTCAAACTTAGCCTTGAAAACGCGGCTGCTGATGCTGGAGGCCGAGTCGGTGTTGCGGGCGGTCAGGCGCTTGGCCAGTTCCTCTATACTTGGCGGCTTTACGAAAACGGCCAGCGCTCTTTCTTTGTAAAAATGCTTTATACTTAATCCTCCTTTTACGTCAACGTCCAGTATCACATGCTTGCCACTCTTCCAGATACGCTCTATCTCAGACTTTAGGGTGCCGTAAAAAGCGCCTTCATATACTTCCTCCCACTCCACAAACTCATCTGCGGCGATCTTCTTTTTGAAATCCTCTGGGGTGATGAAGTAATAGTCTTTGCCGTTTTCCTCGGTGCGGCCGCGCTTATCGCGGGTGCAGGCCGAGATGGAGAAGCTCAGGCTAGGGTTTACGCTGAGCAGGTGCTTTACAATAGTGGTTTTGCCGGCGCCGGACGGGGCCGAAAAGATAATAATCTTGCCTTGCATTAGGGGTTATAACGTTTCTTGAATCCTCGCTTTAATTGACTGTACCAGGCTTTGTGGTACAATCACGCGCTTCAGGTGGCCAGATACCAGCCCTTTCAAGAGCTTTTGCTTCTGATGGTTCTCAAAGCAGCTGACGCACTCCTCGATGTGGTGGTTAAAGAATGTCTGCTCCTCAGTGGAGGCTTCCCCGTCAATCATCAGGTCCAGCATGCCGGACACTTTCTCGCAATTTGCCTCCCTCGCCTCATCAGGTGCTTTAGGATACGCTTCTGTAAATTTTGATTCCATCTTTGCTCAAACTCTTTAAGTAACTTGTCTAACTGTTATAGCCCATGCTTTTCGCATACTTTTCCAACTTCTCTTTCAAAGAGTTCCGGGCCCTGTGCAGCCTAGAGCGGACGGTGCCGATCGGGATGTCCAGGATCTTGGCCATTTCCTCGTACGTAAAACCCTCCAGGTCGCAAAGTATGATCACGGTCCTGAAGTCTACAGGGAGTGCGTTCAGGGCACTGGCCACCTCGTCGCCGATCAGGTCCTGCACGCTTTCGGTACGCATGTCGGTCGTGGAGGCCACGCCGCTCTCGCCTTCTACGTCGTCGGAGTTGTAGTAGCCCTCCACTTCGCTGTAATCTACTTTGGCGGGCTGCTTGCTCTTTTTCCGGAACTCGTTAATGAATGAGTTCTTCAGGATTCGGAACAGCCATGCTTTTGCATTAGTTCCTTGCTCGAAATAGTCGAAAAAGCGATAAGCCTTCAGATAAGTCTCCTGCACCAGATCGTTGGCGTCGTCTTCGTCTAAGGTGAGCCTGTAGGCAAAATTGTACAGAGGGTCGAGCACGGGCAGCAACTCGGCCTCAAACCGTGCGTCTTTTTCCTCCTTACTTAGTTGTTTACCTGTTTGATCGCTCATCTACTTATAGGATTTGTACTTTGGTGAAGCCCTCCATCGCGCGTTAAGCGCAAATATAGGAATTTTAATTACATACCTTGCTTATGGCTTCAGGGTTGCACTTTAGGCACCTGTCCCAAGGCCGTCTCATTTAAAGCCAATTAGCCTACTTATGGCATTGCCACATGTTTAGGACTTTTACGGCAAACTCAGGCAGCAGGGTAATAAATTGCCCCGCGTAAGTATAAAATACACGCTCCCCAGCCTTGCTCCTGGATATAAAACCTGCCTCACCTGCCATACTTTTACAGGCCCGTTTACACCGTAGCTAAAAAAAACGGGCCTACGCCGTTGGTTGTAGACTTTCACCCGCTTAAAAAGCAGCTTCACAGGGAAAATATTTCACATCGCCATAAAATTGCAACCCTTTGGCTACTACCTTTTGCCTGCCGCTGCGTATGCACTTATACTTTAACCTTTTTTGCTTTGGATATTGCAAAGACAAAGAAGCCAGATACAGCCTGATAATGTACGTTGCACGCGCCGTTTATACTCTACTTTTGCTCTGGGCCACTACGGCGGCCTTTGGGCAGCAGCATAATATCCGGAGTTGGACGCTGGAGCAGGGCCTGCCACAGTCGCAGGTAATGGCGATTGAGCAGGACAGCCAGGGCTACCTTTGGCTGGCCACCCGCGCCGGGCTCAGCCGCTTCAACGGCATCGACTTTGAGACCTATACGAAAGACACCGGCCTTCCGAGCCATAACATCTCCACGCTCTTTGAAGACAGCCGCCACCGCCTCTGGATCGGCACCTCAGACGCAGGGCTGGTACAGTTCAACGGGGCCTCCTTTACGCAGATCGGCGAGCAGCAGGGGCTGCGGGCGCAGGCCATCAGAGCTATTGCCGAAGGGCGGGCGAAGCAACTATGGCTGGCAGCGGAAAACGGCGTATATAACTTAAAAGGCGACCGCGCCGCAAAGTATGCGCCCCTGCCCGCTCTCAGCTACACAGCCATTGCCTTCGCGCCATCCGGAGACCTGTGGGCAGGCACCCAGGACAGCGGCTTATACTGTGTTTCCGGCACAAAAGTACTCCACTTTACCGCCCAAAACAGCGCTTTGCCCCACAACAGCATCACAGCCCTTAGTGTAGATCAAGACGGGGAAGTATGGATAGGCACCGCACAGGGTATGGCGCGTGCCCGCCGCACAGGCCTTTCAGAACAGCACCTTCCGGGGCAGCTTGACAACAGCTACGTCACCAGCTTTACCCACGACAGCTACGGCAACCTGTGGGTGGGCCTGCAGCGCGACGGCCTGCTCAAGTATGCCGAAGGCACGTTTACCCACCTCACCCGCCGCAATGGCCTCCGCACCAGCCGCATCACAGCCCTTGCCACCGACTCAGAAGGCAATGTATGGATCGGCACCAACGGCTATGGCTTGCACGAGTACAGGGCGCCCTGGTTTCTGCATTTCTTTGAGTTTGGCGGGATCTCGGAGCCACGGGTGACGGCAGTAGGCCGCGATAGCGATGGCACCGTGTGGTTTGGCACGGACGAGGGGGAGCTGGCGCAGCTATTGCCCCAGGGGCCGCAGTGGCGACCTTCGGTACCCTGGCCGCGCGGCGCTACGCTCTACAGCTTTTTGCCGGTGGGCAAAGACATGTGGGTAAGCAGCAGCAACGGCATCTGGCGGCTCAGCGACAATGGCGCCAAACGCTACGCATCCCAGCAAGGCCTTCCTTCTCATGATGTGTATAAGGGAGTGGCTGACGCTGAAGGAAATTTATACTTTGCCACGGCGGGCGGGGTAGTGCAGCTGCAGCAGGACTCTCTACATGTGCTTCCGGGGCCTAGCGCCAACATCAGGGCCAACACCATTTTCCGCGACAGCAAAGGCAGGCTGTGGGCCGGCACCGACCAGGGCGTGTTTCTGGTGCAGCAGGGGCAGCTGGTAGTTCCGCCACGGCTCCAGGATGTGGCCCTGCGCGAAGTCCGTTCTATAACAGAAGACAAAACAGGCACTTTATACTTTGCCGCCTTTAACACGGGCCTGGTGATGCTACAGCCCGATAGGGTAAAAGTGTTTACCTCTGCCGAAGGGCTCCCTAACGAAGCAGTGAAAAGCATTTTAGCCGATAGCGCCGATAACCTATGGATTGCCACCAACCGCGACGTGCTGAAGGTAAAGCTGCCGCTGCTGCGCCAGCAGGGCAAGTTTGTTTACCGCACCTATACCAGCCTGAGCGGTTTCAGAGGTTTGGAAGTATGCGACAATGCCCTGCTGCAGCACCAGGACGGCAGCATGCTCTTCGGCACGACCAAAGGCCTCTCGCAGTACCTGCCCAAACTGGACCGCCAAAACAAAGAGTACCCGAGCCTGGTGCTGATGGACGTAATGCTGCACTCCAACTTTACGGACTGGAAGGCGCTTGGCCAGAAAGTGGACAGCACCACGGGTTTGCCGCTGAACCTGCGGCTGCCCCACACCCAAAACCATCTCTCTTTCAACTTTCATGGCATTTGCCTGTCTGGACCTGAGCAGGTAAAGTATAAATACAGGCTGCTGGGCTACGACTCGGCCTGGTCGCAGGAGACGAAGCGCTCGTTTACCACCTACGCCAACCTCTCGCCGGGCACTTATACGTTTGAGCTGCTGGCCTGCAACAACGATGGCTTCTGGACACCTAAGCCCCTGACCTACACGTTTGCTATTGTGCCCCCGATCTGGCGCCGCGAGTGGTTTGTAGGCGTGCTGCTGCTGGTGATGGCCGGCGCAGTGCTGAGCGTGGTGCGGTTGCGGGAGCGCAGCCTGATAAAGATGAACTCCCTGCTGGAGCTGAAGGTGGACCACCGCACGCGCCTGCTGGAGCGCCAGAACCGCGAAAAGGAAATTCTCTTGCAGGAGATCCATCACCGGGTTAAAAACAACCTCCAGATCGTGATCAGTATGCTGAACCTGCAGGCCCGCCACGTGCAGGACCCTGAGGCGCAGGAGGTGATGCAGGCCCTGCGCAGCCGCGTGCGCTCCATGTCGCTGCTGCACGAGCGCCTCTACCGCCACAACGACCTGGAACAGATTAACCTGGAGGAGTATTTTCTGGAAATATGCGAAAGCCTTTACGCCTCTTATGGCGTAAGCATGGATAGAGTGGCGCTGGAGCTGGACATTCCTTATACCAAAGTAGACATTGACGAAGCCATTACGCTGGGCCTGATTGTAAACGAGCTTGTATCCAATACCTTAAAGTATGCTTTCCCGAAGGAGGCCCCAGGGCTGCTGCGCATTGAGCTGGTAAAGCACGACGAGGTGCAGTACACGCTGACCGTGAGCGACAACGGGCGCGGCTTGCCGGACGATTTCTTTACGAAGCAACAGAAAGGGCAGTCGTTTGGCTTAAAGCTCGTGCAGTCGCTTAGCCGTAAGCTGGAAGGCAATATCAGCTTCTATAACAATCATGGCACAAAATCAATATTATATTTTGTTTTACCAACATAATTTTTTTTATCACGTATGAACCTAATGCTATGACAAAACCGAGAATCCTTATATCTGAAGATGAAGTCATTATCGCGGAAGACCTTGCGGCTAGCCTGGAAGATTTAGGTTATGAGACGTGCGCCATAGACTCAGGGGAGGACACGCTTGACATGATTCGGGAGACGCAGCCTGACCTGGTGCTGCTGGACATCAACCTGAAAGGCGACGCTGACGGGGTTGACATAGGCTTGCGCATACGTGAAGAGTTTGGCATTCCGTTTATCTACCTGACCGCCTACGCCGACACCGCCACCATAGACCGCGCCAAGAAAACAGAGCCAGACGGGTTTCTGGTAAAGCCCTATGACGAGAAGAGCCTGCGCTCGGCTATAGAGATCGCCCTGTATAAGCACGACAGCAAGGACAGCAAACCCACAAACGGCTCCGATCCGAAGGAGAAAGACGTTGCCGCGGATTATATCTTCGTGAAGGTAAAGCACCGCATTATAAAGGTGCACTACAGCAACATACTTTGGGTGGAGGCCTACGACAACTATTCCTTCATCGTAACCGCCGACCAGAAGTACCTGGTAAGCTCGACCCTGAAAGACATGGAGCATAAGCTGCCGTCGCAGAGTTTTGTGCGGGTGCACCGCTCCTACATCGCTAATCTGGATAAGATTGAGGCCCTGGAGGAAAACTCCGTGGTGTTCTCCAAAGGCGAGATCCCGATCGGCAAGTCGTATAAAAAGGCTTTGATGTCGCGCTTCAACATTATATGAAGTATAAAAACTGCCTCACCCGCAAACATTCATCAGCTACTACTGAAAAGAAAAAGGCCGACGCTTTGCAGCGCCGGCCTCTCTTTTATCAACAGTTCATACTTAGTATCTGTAGTACTCTGGCTTGTAAGGTCCTTCAACCTCCACGCCAATGTAGCTTGCCTGGCCAGGCGTAAGCTCATCCAGCTCCACCCCGATTTTACCCAGGTGCAGGCGGGCCACTTTCTCATCCAGGTGCTTCGGCAAAGTATAAACTTTGTTCTCGTACGCATCGGCATTCGTCCACAGCTCCAGCTGCGCCAGCGTTTGGTTAGAGAAGGAGTTCGACATCACAAACGATGGGTGACCGGTAGCGCAGCCCAGGTTCACCAGGCGGCCTTCCGCCAGCACGATGATATCGTTGCCGTCGATATTGTAGAGGTCAACCTGCGGCTTGATCACGTCTTTGGTGTTGCCGTAAGTCTTGTTCAGCCAGGCCATGTCGATTTCGTTGTCGAAGTGGCCGATGTTACACACAATGGTCTTGTCCTTCATCAGGCGGAACTCGCGCTCACCGATGATGTCGCGGTTACCGGTTGCGGTTACCACGATGTCAGCCTCTTTCACGGCATCCACCATGCGCTTCACGGCGAAACCATCCATAGCGGCCTGCAGCGCGCAAATCGGGTCGATCTCCGTTACAATAACACGGGCGCCTGCACCTCTGAGCGAAGCGGCAGAACCTTTACCCACATCACCGTAACCAGCCACTACAGCCACTTTTCCGGCCATCATCACATCGGTAGCACGGCGAATCGCATCTACCAAAGACTCCTTACAGCCATACTTGTTATCGAACTTAGACTTGGTAACCGAGTCGTTTACGTTGATGGCAGGCATTACAAGCGTACCATTCTTCATGCGCTCGTACAGGCGGTGCACACCCGTGGTAGTCTCCTCTGACAGACCTTTGATACCTGATGCAAGCTCAGGATACTTGTCGAACACCATGTTGGTCAGGTCACCCCCGTCGTCCAGGATCATGTTCAGCGGCTTGCGGTCTTCGCCGAAGAACAGCGTCTGCTCAATGCACCAGTCAAATTCCTCAGCGGTCATGCCTTTCCAGGCGTAAACCGAAATACCGGCAGCGGCGATGGCAGCGGCGGCGTGGTCCTGCGTCGAGAAGATGTTGCAGGAAGACCAGGTTACCTCTGCACCCAGTTCCACCAGCGTCTCGATCAGCACAGCCGTCTGGATTGTCATGTGCAGACAGCCGGCGATGCGTGCACCAGCCAGCGGCTTGCTCGGGCCATATTCCTCACGGATAGCCATCAAACCAGGCATCTCGGCCTCAGCCAATCTAATCTCCTTGCGGCCCCACTCGGCCAGCGATATATCTCTTACTTTGTACTTCAGATATGTCTCTACCATTTTTCTCGTTTTTTCAAATAAAACACAAATTTACGCAAATTGTTGCAGACCGTCAACAATGTTGCTTTACTAAGGTGCCATAAAGCAACATCGCCTGCCATACTTTGGCAGGCGATGTAATCATCAGGAAGCTAAATGGTTATCCCTAATTAGTTGTTCACAATCACTTCGGCACCCAGCGTGTTCATGTTGTCGGTGGGCGGGTTGAGGAAGCCTTTGGCAAACACGGTGTAAATTTTGCCAGGCTGCAGGTCAAGGGTAGCGGTTACAGCGGCTACGTCAGTGCCAACCGGCTGCACTTCCACGGTATAGCTTCCGGCCGCTACCGGGGTAAAGGCAGTTGCTTCCTTAAACTCGATGTCGGTGAACAGCTCCGGTCCACCCTGCACTACTACATCCACATCCGGCGCATCCGGCGACAGGTGCACAAAGCGCACATGGGCCTGGCCGCTGGCAGGCATGATCAAGTCGTCTTCCAGTACCACGGGTGTGATATCGCTCAGCATGTCAGCCGCAAACACGGTATAGCTCATATCCTTCTCCAGGTCCACGTCTGCGTTGATAACAGGGCTGCCCACACCGGCACCTGCGGCAGTTACCTTAAAGTTGCGCTCACCGGCCTCTACATCCAGGTAGCCGGTGTTGTCAGGGTAGTTCAGCGCGGCACTGTTCACTTTGGTATTGTCTACATAAAGGTCTACGCCCGGAGCGTCAGGGGAGGCATGCACCACCATCACACTTGCCTGGTCCACCACCAGGTCCATGTCATCGTCGTCGTCGTCGCAGCTTGCCAGAAACAACGTCGGCACCACGGCCAGCATCATCAGTTTCATCCACTTCTTCATAATTTTCAGCTTTTGGTTTTAGTATAATTTGTTTCCTTTCAACATCTAACTGCCATAGGTGCATTTTGTTTAAAGTATTTTTAAAAAAGTTAAACAAAATATTTTACCAAGCCACTCCTTCCTATTTCCATATCTTTGCACAAAGCCATTACCGCCCTACTATGCGCCAGTTTACCCCGCAGGAACAGGAGTTTATACTTAGCCACCAGCACGACGACGTGGCCCAGCTGATGTTGCAGGCCAGCCGCTACCCCGAGCTGCCGGTGCAGGAGCTGGTGCAGCAGATAAAGGCGCGGCAGAAGGCGGCCCAAAAGCTGCCGACCTGGGTGCAGCACCCGCAGGCGGTGTTCCCGGTGGCGCTGTCGGTGGAGCAGAGCTCCTCGGAAGAAACGGCCGCTTACAAAGCCAGCCTGGTTAGCGGCAAGCTGCTGGTTGACCTGACAGGCGGTTTTGGCGTGGATACCTACTACTTTGCCCGCAGCTTTGCGCAGGTGACCCACGTGGAACAGAACCCGGAGCTGCAGGAGGTGGCCAAGTATAACTTCGGGCTTTTGGGCGCCACGAACATCCAAAGTTTAAAATCTACTGCTGAGGACTTTTTACATACTTTTGAGGGCAAAGCCGATGTTTTATACTTAGACCCGGCCCGCCGCGGCACCCGCGACCAAAAGCTGCACCTGCTGCAGGACTGTGAGCCGGACGTGCTGCACCTGCTGCCGCTGCTCTTCCAAAAGGCAGACGCCATACTTCTGAAAACCTCCCCGATGCTGGATATTGAGCAGGCCCTGCAGGAGCTGGCGCAGGTAGCCCATGTGTGGGTAGTGGCGCTGCAGAACGAGGTAAAGGAGGTGTTATACTTGCTGCAGCCCGCTGCCCCCGCCCCCGCCGACGTGCCCCGCACCGCCGTTAACCTGCTTCCGAAATCTGAGCCGCAGCTGCTTACCTTTACCCGCGCCCAGGAAGAAGCCGCCGCGCCCGTTTTCGCCGACCCGCAGGAATTTGTATATGAGCCGAACGCCGCCATACTGAAAGCCGGCGCTTACCGCTACCTGGGCCAGCACCTGCACCTGGGTAAACTGCACCCCAACAGCCACCTGTATACTTCCTCCAAACTGCTCCCCCTCTTCCCGGGCCGGGGCTTCCGATGCCTTGGCGTCAGCCGCTACAACAAAAAAGAACTGCTGAAGCATCTGCCGCAGAAAAAAGCCAACATCACCGTGCGCAACTTCCCGGAGTCGGTGGCCGAGATCCGCAAGAAAACCGGGATTAGAGAAGGCGGCCATACTTACTTATTCTTCACGACAGATATGCACCAGAAGCCTGTGGTACTGATCTGTGAGAAAGCATAGCCTACCCAACAAGCCCGCTATACGTCCGTACAAAGTATAAACGCCGCGCCGCAAGTATGGCCGGTTTATACTTTACCATAAACACACGAGCTATGAAACAGAACAAAGCTAGCGACCAGCAGAAAAACCGCATGAAGCAGGACGTGAACGAGACATCGCGCACCATGAAACCCGGAAAATCGATAAAAGAAGGTAGCACAAGCTCGCAGAACAGCGCCACCTCCCCCACCGCCACGGGCGGGGTCACCAATATCCGCTCCGGAAAAGACGTGGAGGAAAGCAGCGACAAGAAGTACTAAGGGCACAGCAGCCCAACAAGCACGGGTCGTAGCCGTACACTGCTAAACGGCCTGGCACGCCGAGGCCGCATGTTTCACCAAAAACCTATGAAGACGGATGAAAGATCAAAAAAACAGAAGCTGGGAATTCCATGGCTTCGCAAGTAACCCTGCAAAATCGTTTGAGGCTGGAAAGAAAGGAAACCGTTTGGCCATTGAGAACTCGCTTAGGAACAGCAACAACAATGCTAACAACCCAACGGCTGAGAACCGCACCGCCTCTAAAACAAGCAACCAGAACAAGCCAACGCAAGGCAAAGGCTGGCAAAGCGTAAAAGCCGGCACTAACGAAGCTGGCAAAAAAGACCAGGGCTCCTCCGAAGAGTAGGCCATCCATTTAACCTATGAAAACCATGAAAGATCAAGAAAAACCATGAAAGATCAAGATAAAAAACAGCAGGGCCTGACAGACAAGAGCAAGTCGGGCAAGAAAGACATCAGCAACAGCCTGGAGCAAGACGCGACAGACACGCGCAAAACCGGAAGAACGCCGCAGGCCCGCACAGACAACGAGCTGGACCGCGAAAGCAAGAAAAGGTAAAGCCCTGAGCTGATCGTACTATCAAACAGCCACAGCACCCGATGCTGTGGCTGTTTTGCGTTACATATCTGCGTAAATCTTAGTATCTTGCTTTAGACATACTTTTTGCCTGCAACTATGAAAAACGTACTCTCCGCCTTGTTTCTGATGCTTTGTACTTTGGCTGCCTCGGCCCAGGCCCCGGCCAAAAAAACGGTTAGCTTTCTGCTACACGCGCCCGGCCTGCCCGACTCGGCACAGGTATATATTACCGGCAATGCCCCGGAGTTGGGAAGCTGGAACCCTGGCAAGGTGAAGATGGAGCGCCTGGAGGATGATAGCTGGCAAAAAGAAATCGTGCTGCACGAGCCGATGCTGCTGGAGTACAAGTATACCCTGGGCAGTTGGGAGCGGGAGGCCGCCGACAGCACCGGAAAGCCGCTCAGCAATTTTACCGTGAACGTGGAAAGCACCCTGCAGGTAAAAAACCTGGTAACGAACTGGCGCAGCGGCGGCACTAAGAAAACTGCGGCAGGAGGCGTAACGGGCCAGTTGGTATACCATGAGCAGCTGGGCAAAGGCACTGTCATACCGGCCCGCGACCTGGTGGTGTGGCTGCCGCCAAGCTATGCCCAGGACAAGAAAAAACACTACCCGGTGCTCTACCTGCACGATGGCCAAAACCTCTTCGACCCCAACACCAGCTCTTTTGGCGTGGATTGGCGCGTGGACGAAACCGCTGACAGCCTCATCCGGGCCGGCGCCATGCAGCCCATCATTATTGTGGGCATCAACAACACCGAAGACCGCATGCAGGAGTATGTGCCCGGCGAGAAAGGCACCGCCTACATGGATTTTGTGGTGAACACGGTAAAACCCTTTATCGACAGCACGTACCGCACCAAACCCGCTGCAAAGTATACCTCAACCGGCGGCTCCTCGGCGGGCGGCACCATCTCCTTTATGCTGGCCTGGCAGCACCCGGATGTTTTCTCCAAAGCCATCTGCATGTCGCCGGCCTTTAAGATACAGGACATCGACTATGTGGACGACGTGCTGACCTACAAAGGCAGGAAGAAGCCGCTATACTTCTACATTGACAACGGCGGCGTGGAACTGGAGCAGCAGCTGCAGCCGGGCATAGACGAGATGCTGCAGGCCCTGCGGCAGAAAGGCTACCGCGAAGGCAAAGACTATAGGTGGGTAAAGGACGAGAAGGCGAAGCACTTTGAATCGGCGTGGGGCAAGCGCATGCCGCAGGCGCTGCAACTGCTGTACCCGGCCAAGTAGCCTACGCGTATCACCTGAACAAGAAGCAAACCCTTAGCTCCAGGCTATTTGCCCGGTGGATTTTTATAGTTACATTGCTCTTTCCTCCAACCCGAAAAAACGCCTGATGTTACGTAGATGATCGAAATAAAGTACCTGTACGAAGTACCACAGCATTTTGAGGCCGTAGCCGACTGGATTTACCGGCAGTGGTGGCAGAAGCCCGGCAATACCAATGAGGTGGTAAAAGCGCCCTTGCGCGAGCACTTGCTTCAGCAGGATTTGCCCGCGGCATTGGTAGCCCTTGACGGGGAACGGCCGGTAGGCTCTGTGCTGGTAATAGAAAGCGACGGCGTAGATGCGCTGCCTGACCTGAGGCCCTGGCTGGCTGCGCTGTATGTGCTGCCGGAGTATAGGGGGCAAGGCGTGGGCAAGCTGCTGGTACAGGCCCTGGAGCAGCACGCCCGGAAAGCCGGTTTCCCGGACCTGTACCTGGTGGCTACGGATAGGGTAAGCTTCTACCGGGAGTTGGGCTGGCGTGTGTACACCAAACTGGTAGGCAAAAACGGCATCACTATTATGCACAAGCGTATAGCCCTTTCAGCTTCTTAAGGGCTAAATACAGTGAGTTAAGACATGCGCCAAATGCTGCCCTGCAAATATTACTTGTAGTTCTTCGTATACTTCAGTCGTACCTGGTTTAAATGTTAGCTATATATGCTTCAGAGGATACTGCAAACAGATAGAGCGAAAACCACCATTCTGATCCGCTTGATGGTAGGAGCCGTGTTTCTGTCGGAGGGGATACAGAAATACCTGTTCCCGGATACCCGCGGGGCGGGGCGGTTCGAGAAGATTGGTTTGCCTTCCCCAGAGTTTCTGGCCGACTTTGTAGGTGCTTTTGAGGCAAATTGCGCCGTGCTCATCTTATTTGGCTTTCTTACCCGGCTGGCCAGCGTTCCGCTTATCATCATCATGCTGGTTGCCCTATATACTACCAAACTGGATATACTTTACAAAGATGGCCTTTGGGAAATGCTGCATGCCAGCCGCACAGACTGGGCCATGCTGCTGGGCAGCCTTTTTTTGCTGATAAAAGGCGGCGGCTATTGGTCGGTGGATAAAAAACTGACGAATGGAGCCTAAGCAAGGAGAGCTTCAGGAAGTAGGCAAGCTCTTCCTGAAGCTGGGTACCATCGCCTTCGGAGGGCCGGCCGCGCACATTGCCATGATGGAGAACGAAGTGGTGAAAAAGCGGCAGTGGATGACACACCAGCACTTCCTGGACCTGGTAGGCGCCACCAATCTTATTCCCGGCCCCAACTCCACCGAAATGACCATGCACTGCGGCCACGAGCGGGCAGGCTGGAAAGGCTTGGTGATGGCAGGCGCGGCCTTTATACTTCCGGCAGTGCTTATTACCATGCTGTTTGCCTGGCTCTACAGCAAGTACGGGCAGCTGCCCGAGGTGGAACCTTACATCTACGGCATCAAGCCTGCGGTTATCGCCATTATACTTTCCGCCCTCATCAGCCTTGGCCAGAAAGCCCTGAAAAGTATAGAACTCTGGGTTTTGGGTATCTTAACAGCGGCAGCCGCCCTACTTGGCGTGAACGAGATACTGGCGCTTTTCGGCTGTGGCCTTGCCGGGCTGCTGCTATACTTTATCAGGAGCCGAGCTGCGACAGCAAACGGTTTCACTCCATTTATACTTTTGCAGGCAATTATACTTTCGGTCCAAAGCAGCAACCTGAAGGTCTGGCTCATTTTCCTGAAAGTCGGAGCGTTGCTGTATGGCAGCGGCTATGTGCTGTTTGCTTTTTTGGATGCCGAGCTGGTAAGCAAAGGCCTGCTGACACGGCAGGAGTTGATCGATGCCGTGGCGGTGGGGCAGTTTACGCCGGGGCCGGTGCTCTCCACCGCCACCTTCATCGGCTGGCAACTCAACGGCTTCTGGGGTGCCGTGGCGGCAACAGTTGGCATCTTCCTGCCTTCCTTTGTTTTTGTTGCGATCCTCAACCCGCTCATCCCCAAACTCCGCAAGTCCAAAGCCATGTCTGCCTTTCTGGATGCTGTGAATGTGGCCGCCGTAGCCGTTATACTTGCCGTGGCCATTGAGATGAGCCGCGACACCCTCACCGACTGGCGCACCATCCTTATTGCCATCCTCAGCTTTGCCGCCGTATTTGTTTTTAAAAAGCTAAACAGCGCTTTTATCGTAATCGGCGGGGCTATCCTGGGGTGTTTACTGGCGTTGGTGTAGGTTAAGCAGGTCCAACCACCCCTAGCCCTCCTTGTCTAAGGAGGGGAGCCTGTAATTACTTTTGCTAAAGTATAGGTTTCATGGTTGCTGGTGTAGCACGACAGGTCTCGCCCAAGGCTTACAAGTGTAAACCCACCCCTGCCCCTCCCAAGAGGGGAATTCTCACCCCACCCTCCCCTTTATCGAGGGCCCCTACCCCCAGGACGAGGCCTCCCGGCCTTGGAAGGAGCCATGTATGAGGTGGAGCTTTAGGTTCGTAAGACTGAGGATCAGCAAGAACTAGAAAGGATAGCTTGCCTCCAGTTCCAACAAGCGGGAGCTAAAGTATAAAGGCACAAGCGGACGCTTGCGCCAGCGTAGGGTATAGCAGCAGCTAAAGTATGAAAGAACAAGCTAAACGACTTACTTCTTCCTACTCACCCACCTGTTCCCCTTCACCCAGAAGCGCCAGGGCAGCAGGGCATCTTCTCCGGCATAGTCTATGCCAATGCGGGGGCCGGTGGCTATTCTTTCCTCGGGCAGCACAACGCCTTTATCCTCTATCCATACTGTGTCGCCGGTCAGGTCGGCGCCGTAGAGCTTTTTGTCGATACCCAGGGCAATGCTGAGGACACCCGGCCCGGCGGTGAGGTTCGGTTTTATACTTTGAAAACCGCGCCGCAGCAGCATCTCCTCCACCCCCACCTCCGGCGCAATGGCCCGCACCAGCACGGCGTCGGCCCTGTCTTGTTCGTTGGTGATGATGTTGAAGAGATGGTACATGCCGTACACCAGGTATACATAGGCTACGCCGCCTTCGCTGTACATGATCTCGGTACGCGCGGTGCGGCGGTTGAGGTGGGCGTGGCAGGCGCGGTCGTTCTCGCCGGAGTAAGCCTCTGTCTCCACGATCATCCCTCCGGTCAGCATGCCATCCACACAGGTAAACAAATACTTACCCAGCAGCTCCTGCGCCAGCTGCACCACATCGGGTCGGGTATAAAATTCCTTTGGAAGCTTCAAGTTTTAATGACTAGTGAATAATGAGTAATGAATAATTGCATTACGATAGTTGCGCGCGCTTCAGCTATAATTCAAATTCTTCTCTACCCATCAATGATTAATCATTCATCATTATTGATTATCCATTCCCAAATATTCCCTACCTTTGCCTTCAGATTGGTGGCTGTAAGATTATCGTTTTATGGCCTTAAAAGGGAAGCAGGTGTGAGTCCTGCGCTGTTCCCGCAACTGTCATCTTCTAAAAAGGGTTAGCCAACACCTTAGCCACTGTGCCGCACGCTGCATGGGAAGGCGCGCTAACTGAAGAGAGCCAGGAGACCTGCCAGTCCGACACACGAATTGTCGTATGCTTTCGGGTAAAAAGCTGCACGGCCACCGCTATACTTTTCTGCGATCGCTGTTCCTGCCCTCTTTGCCCAATTGCATGCTTCGGGATGTAAGCAACACTTGTATTGGCAAAATTTTCTTTTCTGAACGTATGGCTTTGCGCCTGCCTGGGCTGCATCTGCACTACCGCTATAGCGCAGCAGGACACGACGCAGCACCAGTTGCGCACTGTAGAGGTGTTCGGCAGGCCCGCCGAAGTATACGCCGCCGGCAGCCGCGTGGCGCAGGTGGATAGCGCTTTCCTGAGCACCTACAGCTCTGGCAATCTGGCCGAGGCGCTGCAGGCCCGCACGCCGTTATACTTTAAGAGCTATGGCGCCAGCGGCAGCTCCACGGTAGCTTTCCGGGGCACCAACGCCTCACAGACCGCCGTCCTCTGGAACGGCCTCCACATCACGCCCGCCACGTTGGGCCAGGCTGATTTCTCTACTTTACCCCTGAGCGGCATCGGTGAGGTGGCCCTGCAGTACGGCTCGGCGGCAGCAAACTATGGCAGCGGGGCTGTAGGCGGGGCTGTTTTGCTCAACTCGCCCAAGTATAAAACAGATGGTTTTGGAGGGGATGTAAAACTGGAGGCAGGCAGCTTTGGCCGGTACTTTGGCAGCGGCAGCGCGGGCTACAGGGGCAAAAATCTTAGCTATGGCCTGAGCCTCTACAAGCATCAGGCAGAAAACGATTTCAAGTATAAAGACCTGAGCCGCTTCGGAACGCCGGAAGTGCGGCTGCAGCATGCGCAGGTACAGCAGCACGGTTTTACACAGGATCTGAACTGGCAAATCTCGCCCAAAACAAAGCTGGCCCTGCATGGCTGGTATACTTTCTCGGACCGCGAGTTGCCGCCCGCCATGGGCTCATCAGACACGGAAGCGAAGCAAAAAGACAAGAACCTGCGCCTGATGGCGGAGCTGCAGCACCAAAGCCAGCTGGGGCAGACAAGTATAAAAGCGGCTTGGTTCAACGACCTCCTGCATTACACCGACCTTAGCAACGATTCTGAATCCGAAGTTAACACCGACCAGCTACAGGCGGAGCAGACCTATACCTCTGGCGAGCGCTGGAGCCTACGCGGCGGCCTGAACCTGCAGCGTTTTGCGGCAACGAACGATGGCTACCACGGCCGAAAAGATGAGAACCGCGCCTCCCTGTTCGCGCTTTTCCGCTACGACCCGGTGCAGCCGCTGCAGCTTTCGCTGAACCTGCGGCAGGCGCTGGTAGAGGGCTACGACCCGCCGCTCACCCCGGCACTGGGCTTTAACTGGAAGTTCTTCAATAGCAACCGGCATCAAATCTCTCTGAAAGGCAATGCCAGCGGCAGCTACCGCGTGCCCACCCTCAACGACCGCTTCTGGGTAGGCGCCGGCAACCCGGACCTGCGGCCCGAGCACGGCTGGAACTACGAGCTGGGCCTGCGCCACGTGCTGGTGCAGGGCAACGCCTTCCTGCTGGAAACCGAGGCTACCGGTTACTTTATAGAGATTGACGATTGGATACAATGGTCGCCGAACCGTACCGGCCTCTGGCGGCCTACTAACCTGCAAAAGGTAGAGAGCAAGGGGCTGGAGCTGAGCACCACCGCCACGGTTACCTTAGGCAAGTTAAAGCTCAACAGCACCGCCGGCTATACTTATACTTTGTCGGAGCAGGTGGAGGTGTACGAGGGCAGCGGAAGCGATGTGGGCAGGCAGCTGATGTACGTGCCGCGCCACAAGGCCATCCTTACGGCTGAGGCAAACTATAAAAGCTGGAGCCTGCTGGGCAACCTGAACTACACCGGCCTGCGCTATACCTCCAACTCCGAAACAAGCCATCTGGATGATTTTACACTTCTGAACCTGGCCCTGAGCCGAAAGCTGCAGCTGGGGCCAAACACGCTCCTGCTCACGCTCCTCTCTGATAACATAACCAACACCGCCTATCAGACCATGGCTTACCGGCCCATGCCGCCGCGCGGCTATACGTTTAGCTTACGCTTTAGCATTCCATAAATTTATACTCATACTTAAACCATCATGAAAAAACTTAACTGTAGCCGCAGCTTTTTACTGGCCGTTGCACTGCTGGCAAGCGCCCTCACCTTCACGGGTTGCGATAACAAAGATAGCGATGCCCCAAGCGGTGCCTATGCCGAGGACGGCGTGTTCGTTCTGAACGAGGGTAACTTCAGGGAGTCGAATGCCTCTATCTCTTTTTACAGCAACAGCACAGGGCAGGCGGAGCAAAGTATCTTTAAAAAAGAGAACCAGGGGCGGTTGCTCGGGGATGTGGTGCAGGATATGGAGCTGGTCGGTAACCGCGCCTTCATCGTGATGAACAACAGCAACAAGATTGAGGTAGTAAATGCCGCCACCTTCCAATCTGTGGGCGTGATAGAGGGGCTGAGCGCCCCGCGTTATTTTGTAGCCCTCAACAACGAAAAAGGCTACGTTACCGAGTGGTTTCCACCAAAGGAGGACTGGTCTTACCACAGGGGGCGCGTTTCGGTTATCGACCTGCGGACTTATAAAGTTGTGAAAACGATAGAAGTAGATGTGCAGCCCGAACAACTGCTGCTGGCAGGCGGCAACTTGTACGTAGCCAATGCAGGCAGCCCCCTCGTACATGTTATAGACACGGGCAGTGATATGGTGATAAAAACGATTGAGGTGGCGTATGGCCCCAACAGCCTGGTGCTGGACCGCAACAACAACCTGTGGGTATTAAGCTCTGGCAACAAAGACTGGAACGCCCCGGCATCTGAGCACACGGCAGGTGCTCTTTCCAAAATCAACATAGCCAATAACACGGTCACAAGCACGATCACTTTCCCGGACCCCACAGCCTCGGCTAGCAAACTGCTGATCAACGGCGATAAAGACACGCTGTACTTCCTTTATAGCGGAGGCGTGCACCAATTAAGCATAAGTGCCAGTGCCCCCAGCACCACTCCGCTGATCGACCGCACCTTCTACGGCCTGGGCGTTGACCCGGTAACAGGCAATATTTACGGTGCCGATGAAAACAGCTTTGCAGGCGACGGCACAGTATACATCTACGACCCACAGGGCAACCAGACAGGAAGCTTTAAGGCAGGTATCGGCCCGAACGGGTTTGTGTTTAATTAAGTCATAAAGCGAAAGCCTGCCCCCCATTACTGAGAGGCAGGCTTTCGCTTTCTTAAAGGTTGTGCTACTGCTGCACGTCGTCTCTTTCCGCTCCGTTTCCTTCGCCGTCATACGCGCCATCGCCCAGCACTTTGCCGGTGTTATCGTCATGGTTCTGGTGGTCGGCGTGGTCGTAGTGCTGCTCCATACTGTCTTGCTCAGACTTAGCCTTTGTATAGTCTTCACCCTCTTCCCGGCCAACCATACTTCCTTCGTCATGAATTTCGCCGCGGTCTACGTTGGTATCGCCGGGGTCAGTGCCTGTGTTGCAGGACACCATGCCAAAACTTATCATAGTACCGGCAGCCAGCGCGAATAAGGTTGATTTGATGTTTTTTGTATTCATTATACTTTGATTTCCGTTTTACATACATGCCGGACTTAGCCGGCTCCTTTAAATTGTACGGCAGGGTTTGGTTTAGAGTTAGATAGCCTCCGTTTGCAGGTATTACACGTACACGTTGGTATACCATCAAATTTCAGAGCTATGGAAGAAACTAAACCGCAGCATCCGCCCCAAGAAACCACCCACGACGATTCATCGGATGTAGAAAAAGTAAAGCAGGCAAAGCCGAGCCCGCCACCGCAACCCCGGAAAGGCAAAGCCCCGCACCAGCCGGCGCCAGGCAAGCAGGCTGACGTAGAAAAAGACCGTCCCTGATTTTTGATGTGCCTTTTGCCGGCTTATCTTTGGTGCAAAGTATACGCACATGCCCAAACCGTTTATGAAACCACAGCTGCGGCGCAAGCTGCAAATTATCGCCGTTCTTAGCCTGCTGCTGGCCCTGGCACTGGAGCTGTACACCTTTGGCATGGCCTCTGACTTTCCGCTTCGGCTGCTGCGCAGTTTCTTTGTGCTATTTATGCTGGTTGCCCTCCTGGCGCTGGCCATTGTGCCGGGCGTGAGCAAAGCCGCCAACAAAGTACTGAAGTAGCAAGAAACACTGAAATAGAAAAGCCTGCGCATACTTGCGCAGGCTTTTCTATTTTGTAAAGGGTATAAGTTAGTCGGGGTAATTATTTACAAGCGGTGGCCAGTTGCGCCATGGAGTCATACTGCACCAGTAGCCTGGGCTCATGGCTAAACACTTCCACAAACCTCCGCTGCACCATACTTTCGGCAGCCGCACCGCTTACCTCCGTAGCCTGTAAGGCATGCTGCAGGCAACAGCTAACGGACGGCTGCATTTCGGTTTGCGTAACCATCGCCTGTGCGCGGGCAGCCGGAAGCCAGTTATCCAGAGCGGAGTTTTCAGGCAGGTTTATCACATAAACTGCTAGTACCAAAAGCAGGGTGGTAAGCACCATCTGCAGGTTTTTTCGGGTGTTCATGGTAGAGGGCTTGGTTATGGTGGCGTAGTAAGCTAAGTTCCTCATCTTCACAATTCTTCTTAGTACAAACTTAAACACAAAAAATTATTTTTAAAAATTATTTACAATTATTTATTATAAAAATATCATAAAAATAATTTAGAAGCCTTGCAGTATTCAATCCCCTGAACCGGAACTGACAGCGGGCTGTTGCTAAGGCAGCAGTTCTAAAAGTCTCTGCTATTATCCTTACTTTTGTGTTTTGGCAGCATTGCCGCCATACGTATACTTTAATGCTGATTTACCTTGGAGAAGAAGCCAACCATCCTGCTCATTACGCCACCGCTCACGCAACTCAACACGCCTTACCCGGCCACCGCCTATCTCAAGGGCTTTTTAACCGGCCGCGGCTACAGCGTTACCCAGGCCGACATGGGCATTGAGCTGGTGCTGCGCATGTTCTCCCGCAAAGGCCTTCAGCGTATTTTTGAGGCGATAGAGCAGGGCGAGTATGAACTGTCGGACAACAGCCTGCGCATCCTGCACCTCAAGCGCGACTACCTGAACACCGTTGAGCCGGTGATTCGCTTCCTGCAGAACAAGGACCACACGCTGGCGCAGCAGATCAGCTACAGCCGCTTTCTGCCCGAGGCCTCGCGCTTCGACCAGGTAGAGGACATCGACTGGGCCTTCGGAAGTATGGGCATCACCGACAGGGCGCGCTACCTGGCTACTTTATACTTAGAGGACTTGGGCGATTTGATCAAGGAAACCATCTCGCCGCACTTTGCCTTCAGCCGCTACGCCGAAAAACTGGCGCTGTCGGCCACGTCCTTCGACCCGCTGGAGGAGGCGCTGCAGGAGGAGCCAAGCCTCGTGGACCTTATGTTACTGGAACTACTGGAAGAGCGCCTGCAGGAGGTACAGCCGGATGTGGTGGGCTTTTCCATCCCTTTCCCGGGTAACCTGTACGGCGGCCTGCGGATGGCAAAGTATATCAAGGAGAAGAACCCAGGTATAAAAACGGCCATGGGCGGCGGCTACCCCAACACCGAGCTGCGCAGCCTGCGCGAGCCGCGCCTATTTAAGTACATCGATTTCGTGACGCTGGACGATGGCGAGGGCCCGTGGCTGAAACTGCTGGAGCACCTGCAGGGGCAGCGCGAGGCGGGGCAGCTGCAACGGGCGTTTATACTTGCCGGTGGCGAGGTAAAATTTATCAATGGCTCCACGGATGCCGATATTCCGCATATGGAGGTCGGCACACCCGACTACAGCGATTTGCCTTTGCCCGATTACCTCTCGGTGATCGACGTGATCAACCCGATGCACCGCCTCTGGAGCGACGGCCGCTGGAACAAGCTCACCATCGCCCACGGCTGCTACTGGAAGCGCTGCTCTTTCTGCGACGTGACGCTGGATTACATCAACCGCTACGATGTGGCCCCGGCCACGCTGCTGGTAGACCGCATCGAGCAGATCATTGCCCAGACCGGGCAAACCGGCTTTCATTTTGTGGACGAAGCTGCCCCTCCTGCCCCACTCCGCGACATGGCCATCGAACTCATCCGCCGTGGCGTGAAAATCAGTTGGTGGGGGAATATCCGCTTTGAGAAAACCTTTACGCCGGACCTGTGCCGCCTGCTGGCCGCCTCGGGCTGTATTGCCGTGTCGGGTGGTTTGGAGGTGGCCTCGGACAGGCTGCTGCAGCTGATGGCCAAAGGCGTCAGTATAGAGCAGGTGGCCCGCGTCACCGACAGCTTTACGCAGGCCGGCATTATGGTGCACGCCTACCTCATGTATGGCTTCCCGACCCAAACTGCCCAGGAAACCATCGACTCGCTGGAGGTGGTGCGGCAGCTGTTCGAAACCGGCGTGATTCAGTCTGGTTACTGGCACCGCTTCAGCATGACGGCGCACAGCCCTATCGGTAAGAGCCCGGAGAAGTATGGCGTGGTGAAAGTTGGTCCGCCGGAAGGGGATTTCGCCAACAACGACCTCTGGCACGACGACCCGAAAGGCACCGACCATACTTTATTTGGCGAGGGACTGGCCAAGGCGCTTTATAACTACATGCATGGCATCGGCCTGGAGGAGCCGCTCTCGTTCTGGTTTGATTTTAAAGTGCCGCGCACCAAGGAGAACCCAAACCTGATCACCCAGGCTATCTCCGCTCCGCACCGCCCCGACAGTACCCGCCCCAACGCGCGCGCGCTCTGGCTAGGGAACACGCCGGCCATCGATTTCACCATGATCGCCCAGAAAGGCCAGACCATAGAGCGCTGCCTGCTTACGTTCTTCGAGAAGGGCGAGGATTTTGAGGTGAAGACTACCGCCATTATCGGGCAGTGGCTGTTTGAGGTGCTGCAGAAAATTACGCCCGACAACGCGGAGGCGGTGACGCTGAAGCAGCTGGAGGCAAGCTTCCCGGCCGAGGCACACCTGAGTTTTGCCGAGTTCCTGAGCTCGCCGAGCTGGTTTGACCTGCGGGAGCGGGGGCTGTTGTTGCTGTAAAGTATAAGCCCGAAGCTTACTTTGGCTTCGGGCTTATACTTTATACTTTATACTAATCTTGATGGATTATTGTGCATGGATTGGTTCCACAGTTTATTTAGAGCCTAAAACCCACCCCTATGAGCTACGCTCGCTAGCTCAAAACTCTCGTTTTGGCTAGTCCAGAGGAGGGGAATCAGCCTGTAAATTTGTAAAAGGCACTGCGCACGAACTAACTGATGGTGGTATTATTTATTGCTTTGGCGGGTTATACTCCAACCCAAACCTTTTTACATAATCAGCCAGGGGCTCCATGTCCATCTCTTCGCGGCGCTTGTCTACGTTTGCCTCATCTTCGATAGGGTGCAGCTCATACTGCCCGGTCTCATTGTTCATCTTAAGCTGACTGCCGTAAAGCTGAGGCTTTCCATTATACATCAACACCCTGTCTTCCATCAGCGCTAACTGGCTTTTTTCGGCCTCGCCATTGTTGGCCGCCTCCCGCAGCAGGGGCAGGTACTTCTCCATAATTTCCTTTTCCTCTTGAGGAATGTGCTGAATAACTAAAAACGCTGCCGAACTAGCCTGTGGCCCTACCATACTTTTACCCGGCCAGCCATGCTCCTCTATCATAGCTATTACGGCTTTTTTATTCTCCTCATCAATCTCTCTCATCTCCTGCCACAGCGCCTGCATCTCCGGTGAGTCGTTGCCATACTTTTCCTGTAGCGGGGCTATCTTCCTCCGCACCCCCTGGTCCGTTTTAGATCTTCTCCAGTTGCGCCTTCAGCGGTTGGTTATACTTTGCTTCTATGGCTGCCACTTTTTTCTCCAGTTCCTGCACCAGCGCCTTCCAGCGTTTGTCGCCATGGAGGCTGTTCAGGTCGGCGTCCTGCTTTAAATGACTAAGGTTAGAATACCCTTGCTCCACCGCCTGCTGCAGGTAAGCCATGGCTTTGTTCTTATTTCCAGCCAAAGCCCAGGAACAGGCCGCATTGTAATAGTCCGTCGTACTGCCCTTACCCTTGGCAAAAGCTTTCTCATATACTTCTCCTGAGGCTTTATACTCTTTTGCATCGTATTTGGCGCTTGCCTCGCTTATACTTTGGGCAGATGCAGAAGCCGCCATGCCGGCAACAAGAAGCGCTACTAAAAAAGTCTTTTTCATAGTTTTAATAGATTGATTTGTATGAATGTACAGGTTTACTATCTAATTAACTAATTTTTTAGTTAACAAAATATTCCTGCGGTCATACTTTTTTTATAAGGACATGCAACCACTCCCGCTGTTCAGGCATCTTACTATCGGAAGCCGGCACTAAAGCTGCCAGCTTTCAGACTACTACCACTATCTACTACCACATAAAACTATGGAAAAAACCTGGCCCCGTTCCTGCTTCTCTGCGAGGCAGGGGCGGGAACACCAGGCACAGCAAAGCACCTAACCCTACTCTACATAAAGGAACAGGCACCCCAGCGAAAGCCAGGGTGCCTGTTCTGATTTTATACTTTTAAAATGAGACGCAAAGTATGGCGTCCCTACAACCTCCTAATTCTCTTAATCCCGCTTCGTTTTAAGCAGCTTGCGCAGCTCCGTCAGCTCGTCGCGGTACTTGGCGGCCTGCAAAAAGTCGAGGTCTTTGGCGGCGGCTTCCATCTGCTTCTCCGTTTTCTTGATCAGCTTCTCCAGTTCTTCGCGCTTCATGGTCTGGATGATCGGCTCAGCTGCAATAGAAACTTCTTCCGGACCGGCATACATCTTCACTTCCTTCTTCCTGGCATCGGCTACGGATGTCTGTTCACGAATCTCATCCTGCGACTTAAGTATGGTTCGCGGCGTGATGCCATGCTCCTCGTTATAGGCCATCTGGGTGGCGCGGCGGCGGTTCGTTTCGTCCATGGCGCGTTGCATAGAGCCGGTAATTCTATCGGCATACATAATTACCTTGCCCTTTTCGTTTCGGGCGGCACGGCCCATCGTCTGGATCAGCGAGCGCTGGTCGCGCAGGAAGCCCTCTTTGTCGGCATCTAGTATGGCTACCAAACTTACCTCCGGCAAGTCGAGGCCTTCGCGCAGCAGGTTCACCCCGATCAGCACGTCTATCTCGCCCAGGCGCAGTTCCCGCAGTATTTCCACCCGGTCCAGCGTTTTTACTTCGGAGTGCAGGTATTTTACTTTTATGTTGAGGCGGTCCATGTATTTGGTCAGCTCTTCGGACATGCGCTTGGTAAGCGTCGTCACCAACACGCGCTCCCCTACTTTGATGCGCTCATCAACCTCATCCAGCAAATCATCAACCTGGTTGGCGCTTGGGCGCACCTCAATCTCAGGGTCCAGCAGGCCGGTTGGGCGAATGATCTGCTCCACGATCACGCCTTCGGACTTCTGTATCTCATAGTCGCCGGGCGTGGCGCTCACGAACACCACCTGGTGCATCAGGCTCTCAAACTCGTTAAAGGTGAGCGGGCGGTTGTCCATGGCGGCCGGCAGCCGGAAGCCATACTCTACCAAGGACACTTTTCTCGATCTGTCACCTCCCCACATGGCGCGCACCTGCGGCACTGTCACGTGGCTCTCGTCTATCACCATCAGGAAATCGTCTGGGAAATAATCGAGCAGGCAGAACGGGCGTGCCCCGGGCGCACGGCGGTCGAAGTAGCGGGAGTAGTTCTCGATGCCGGAGCAGTAGCCCAGCTCGCGGATCATCTCCAGGTCAAACTCGGTGCGTTCTTTGATGCGCTTGGCCTCAGCCGGTCGGTCTTCTTTCAGGAAGTAATCGTGCTGCGCCACCATGTCATACTGTATCTCCGAAATGGCCTGCTGCAGCGTGTCCTTACCCGTCACGAACAGGTTAGCTGGGTACAGCGTCACCGCCTTTTCATCCGACAGCTTCTTGCCCGACTGTGGATCTATGCGGTGGATGGCCTCCAACTCATCGCCGAAGAAGTATAAGCGGTAGGCAAAATCAGCATAGGCGGGGTAAATATCCACTGTGTCGCCTTTTACCCGGAATGTTCCACGTGTGAACTCTGCCTCGGTGCGGCTGTAGAGGATCTGCACAAACGTATACAGCAGGTTGTTGCGGCTATACCTTTGCCCCGGCGCCAGGTAGATCACGTTCTTGCCGAACTCCTCGGGGTTACCGATACCGTAGATGCACGATACCGATGCCACCACCACAATGTCGCGGCGGCCCGAAAGCAGCGCAGAGGTTGTGTGCAGGCGCAGCTTCTCGATCTCTTCATTGATTTGCAGGTCTTTCTCGATAAAAACATCTGAAGAAGCGATGTATGCCTCGGGCTGGTAATAGTCGTAGTAAGAGATAAAGTACTCCACGGCGTTGTCCGGGAAGAACTGCTTAAACTCTCCGTAGAGTTGTGCAGCCAGCGTTTTGTTGTGGCACAGCACCAGCGTGGGCTTTCCCGTGTTTTTGATCACGTTGGCCATGGTGAAAGTTTTACCCGTGCCGGTGGCTCCTAACAGCACCTGCGCAGGCTCGCCTTTCTCTATGCCATCAGTTAGCTGGGCGATGGCTTTCGGCTGGTCGCCGGTAGGTTTAAATTCTGAAGTTAGCTTAAAATCCATTCGTCTGGTTTACGGATAGTAAAGATAAACTATAACACGTAAAGTGTGCAGGAAGTTTGGCAGAAGCTGCTATTTGCCCGTTGCGCCACCGTTTAATACGCATCCTGCAAAAAAGAAAAAGCCTGCTGCAAAACAACAGGCTTAGTACACTCTATTACAGAATTTTATTTGCTTTAAGGAAGGGCTGACGCTGCGTGTGTGCCGGAAATATAGCGGAGCCATATTTTGCCCACAGTATCAACCATTTATACTTCAACCGACTTATACTTTGTTTGTTTAAATTTGGATACAAAAAAGCAGCCTGACTTTTGGCCAGGCTGCTTCCGTTTATCTTCAAGTTTTTTCTACTCGCCGGAGCTCGGCTTTAGCTGCCACAGGTCTTTATAGCGCGCGGAGCCTCCGCTGCCCAGTCCCACAAACCCTTGCTCGTTCAGGCCAAAGGCAACGGCGCCTAAGCGCGTTCCTCCTCCAAAGTTACCGCGCTGTGTCCAGGTGTCGGTAGTGGGGTCATACTCCCATACATCGCTCAGGCCTACACTGGCGCCAAGGCTGTTGGTGCCTCCCACCACGTATCCTTTATTGTTGATGCTGAAGGTGGCGGCAAAGTTTCTGGCTGTCGGAAACTGCTCGCCTACTCGTTGGTCAGCTTTCAGCCCTTTCAGGATGCGCCACTGCCCGTTTGCCGGGTTAAACTCCAACAGGTCCGTCTGAATGAGGCCGTTGTTCTGGCCCCCGCCTATGTAACCTTTGCCATTTACTGTAAAAGCAAAGCCGTTAAGGCGCTTCGCACCGTCCAACTCCGGCTGCTCCATCCAGGTGGCGGTGGCTGGGTCATACTGCCAGAAGTCGCGTAGGAAGTTTCCGTCGAAGCCGGTGCCAACAAAGCCTTTATCAGCAAAAGACATGGCTATGGCACCAAAACGGGCAGTGCCCGGGAAATCCTCAATCTGAGTCCAGGTAAGCGTTGCAGGGTCATACTCGTAGAAGTCTTTCAGATAGCCGGTGCCGTTGTAGCCAGTGCCGATGTAGCCTTTGCCGTTGGCAGAAAAGCCTACTGCACCGCTTCGAGCCTCTCCCGGGAAATCCGCCAGGCGCTCCCAGCTATCGCTTGTGGCATCATATACCCAAAAATCGTTCAGTTGGGTGGCTCCGCTAAAGCCCGTTCCTACATAGGCCTTCCCTCCGATTATAAACGAAACGGCGCTGCTGCGGGCCACGCCAGGGAAATCAGCCTTTTTCTGCCACTCTACCGGCGCCGCTTCTTCTTTGTCGATCTCACTGTCGCATGATGGCAGCACGCATACCGAGAAAAGTATGGCTACTACCGCCAGCAGGCGAAAATTGGTAAAAAAGCTTTTCATGCTAGAAGGGTTATTGGATATTGGTGTAGTATACTTTCAGTCTCACGTTTTTAAGGGCTTTGTCCTGCGCGGCCACTACCAGCCTGGATGCGCCTGTCTTAAACTCGGTCGTTGCCGGCGCCAGGTATAGCGGCTCGTTCACGCGGTTATCGTTCTTCAGCTTATCGATCAAAAATTCCGTGATGGAAAACTCGTACCGACCTACCGCTGCGTTTTCGCTGTCTTTGATAAAGCTGGAAGCCAGCGGAGTGGCGTTCTGGTCATACTCTGTCACCAACGGGGTATACAGCACGCCTGGCACGCTGGTCTCATAGAGGCTGGCCATGTCTGGCACGGCATACGGATAAGAAACAGATGCGCCCCTGTAAGGCTCCACCACCAGAATGGCTTTGTTGATGAACTCCGGCTTCAGCTTTTCTTTCAGCTTCTCCAGGTACGGAATCTCCAGCTTTATCATCAGGCCTGCACCGGCCTGCGCTACGCTAATGCCGTCGGTGGCGCTTGCCGGCAGCTCCTTGCTTTCCTTTATTCCGTCAATCGAGCTGCCCGAGAAGTCGTTTACAGACTTGTTAAACTGCAGGCTGCCGTTAGCCAAAGAGAAAACCGCTGTCTTAGAAACGGCCGTTCCTGACGAAGAAGGCTCTGAGTAGTATAAGCGCACTGCCACGCCGCTATTGGGGAAACGGAGCACGGCGCTACCAGCAGTAGGCACTAAACCGATACCTTTAAAGAACTCTGTGAAGTTGGCGTTGCTCTCCATCTTCTCATCTTCGTTCTTCAGCATGTTAAACCACTGCTGCCCCACCTCGCTGCTCAGGGTTATCTCCATGGTATCCTTACGAGCGGGTCTGGGTGCAAAAGAAAAGACTGTCAGCGGCTCCTCTTTCAGCGCCACCTTGCTGGTGTTGTAAATGCCAGCGCTTTGGTAGAAATAAGAAGCGGGCTTCTCTACCGGAACAACAGGCGAGAACTCATACTGCTCCAAAGTTGAGTTTAGCTCCTGCACCGCGATGCTTACGGTTTGGGTGGTATCGCCGTAATAGTAGTTAAAAGGCAGGAGGTATAGCGTCAGCGAGTCGAAGGTAGCATCGGCAGCAGGTTTTGGGGCAGAGCCACCCGGACCAACCTGAAAATAGGTAGAGAGCTGCTGTGTGCCTGTTTGGGGCGTGGTGTACTGCCCCACCAGCAGGCTACCTGTGCCGGAGGTGGCCACCGAGTCGAGCAGCACGGTAGAGACGTTGATCGTGAGCGTATCGGTATAAACGCCATTCACGTTATCCTCCACCATCTCCAGGCCGAGGTCGTTAGGATCCTCGCAGGAAGTCAGCACCAGCGCTGCGCACAGGCAGTACAGCAAAGAGTTGAACTTGGTTTTCAGGCGGGATCTTGAATTTAAAAATTGCATATTTTGACCTTAAAAACAGGATTTCCTCTAAAGAGGCAGGAAGACTTGGCTGATGTCCTTCGCGTAACGGCAAGCGGACACCATGTTTATCTTTTAAGTTATAGCCAAGAACCCATAATTTATTCGGGTTCAAATATAACACTATATTTTCTTCAACAGAAAGATATTCCCAACTGTAAACTATAACTGCCGTGGGTTTATTGCGCTATGCAGGGCAAAAGCAGCCGAATCTTTCCTCTCCCATACTTGCAAGTGCCCGACTGTGCCTCCAGAACGCACAAAAGGCCCGCGAAACAGGCCTTCTGAAACAACATTCACCTTATTGTAATTAATCACATTACACTTAACTTAAATTTATTCTCGTTCATGCCGCGGGCTCCCCGCATATATCCACAATCTTTACGGCCGGGTACATCATGTAAGTGGCCACACAGCGCGGGCCGTCGGTGCCGTTTAGCTGCAGGCGCAGGCTCAGCTTCAGGCCGGCACGCCTATACTGCTCGGGCAGGTCTTTGGTAGTAACGTAGCCGCCATGCAGCTGCCCAATGTAGGCCCCGGCGCTCTCAGAGTGCTTCTCCGAGTCGTCCTCCAGCCGGAGCACATACCACCCTTCCTCACAATCCTGCGCCACCACCTCTGCCACCGTGCAAACCGGCACCGGCGCTGTTCTGGAGCAGCCAGCTGCCAGCATGGTCAGGCACAAGGTTAGCAGAAGGTAAAGGGCTTTCATAGTTGTTTATATTCAGGTAGCAGCGTTTGCTTACAGTATAGCCAGAAGCAGGAGCGCCAGTAGCATATACCAGCCGTACAGGTTTTGCCGGGCAATTATCCCTACAAGCATAGAAAGGTTTTGCAATGGCTTCATCACTCCTATATTCTCTTTCTGTACCTGTATGACCCTATCCGGCACCAGGGCGTTGCATGGGCCGGTAAATTATTTGCGGCCGTGCCCCAGATCGTAGTTTAGCGCCAGGTTAATGCCTAGGGTATAGGGCTTGCCCTGTGGCGCGTATGCTTTTTCAGGAGAGGAGAGCATGGTATCAAAGTAGCCTCTGTACTCCGGGCCGAGCGTAACTGATACCTGATCCGTGAGCTGCTTGCCCACGCCGGCGGTTACATTGCCAGACCACTGCAGCTTCCGAAACGGAGAGCTGTCATCGCCGGGGCCGTAGTTTGTGTCTTGCACCTCGGCTGATGAGGCGAGCACCGTGGTTTGCAGCAGTATGTTGGCCGCCACGCCGCCACTGGCATACCAAAACCAGTCTTTCGATATCTTGCCCGCATACTGCAGCCCCAGCGGCACGGTAAGGTGGCGATAGCGGTACAGCACGTTAAATTCGTCTGTTTTAGTTACGCTGAGCGAATCGGAAGCGAAGTTGCTGCTTAGTGAAGGCACAAAGATAGTGGTGGCCCCCGGCGACTCGGCTTGTTTGCTGCCCGGCTTGCGCCAGAACTGCTCTATCACATAGCTTGATTTGGAGCGGGCCGTGTTTTGGGTGAAGCCCAGACCAGCCAGCAGCTTCCATTTGCGGCCAACTTTAAAGCCTGCTTTTGCCTCCACGCCGAACGAGAAACCGGGCTCCACCTCCTGCTCATGCTCTTCCCGGGCCTCTTCTACCATCCTAGCGGACTGCTGCATAGCAATTGGGGGGGCAAAAGAGCTGAAGCTGCTGGCAGCGCCCATCATCATCTGCGAGGGCATGCCGATGTTCTGCTCAAAGTAGCTTGGCGCATAGGCCATCCCCAAAGACCAGCGGCCCGAAGCCGAGGAGGATTTGTTTGCCTCCGTTTGCCCTGGCAGTGGAGCCTTCTCTTGTTTGTATAGTTGCTTGTTTGCCTCCTGCTCTGCCTCCAGCTGCTTCATGCGGCCCATTACCATCTCGCTCAGCGTTTTAAAGTCTGCGGGGCTACTGCTGCTGTTGGAGAAGGCCATGCTGTTGCTGCCCCCCGAAGTATGCTTGCCACCGGCAGCGAAATCACTGACAATGCCACGGCGCATATTCTCGAACAGCTGCCGCACATCGCCGCCATCCACGCCAACACCGTTTATGCTAACGCTTTTTTTCTGTGCTGATGACAGGCTATACCTGGCACCAGGCATGATGCGCCAGGCGCCGGAGTTAGCTATGCCTGGTTGCTCTGCAGCGGCCAGTGTGCCGGCTGTATCCTGTTGCCGGGTTGCACGGGCTTCTCTGTTCTGCTCTCTTTCCGGAGTATAGATCCGCTGAGGCTGCACGGCTTGTTGCATGGCCTGAGCTATCAACTCATCTACAGATACTTCTTCTTGTATGAATGCTTCTCCCTCGGCTACTGGCGCACCGGACGGCACCACAGCGGCATAGCTGCTTTCAGCCGCAGGCTTCACCTGTGCCACAGGCGCTGCTTTCTCCTGACCCCCGAAGTAGTAGGCGGCAAAGCCTCCTCCCAACAGCAGCAGTGCAATGCAGGCCGCAGCGAGCTGCCGGTAAAACAGCATCCCGCGCTTATATTGGTTGCTTTCCTGCAGCGTCAGGCTGTGGTCTATGCGTTCCCAAAGCTCTGCGGACGGAGAAGCCTCAGCGTCTTGCAGACGGTGGCGGAACGCTTCTTCCAGGCCCCCTCCTCTATTGTTAGTTGCTGATGACATGTTCCTTAATTTTTTTTTCCTGGCGCAGCAGCATACTTTGCAGTATGGCCCTGGCCCTCGAATACTGTGATTTAGACGTCCCCTCCGATATGCCCAGCATTTCTCCGATCTCCTTGTGGTTATAGCCCTCAATGGCGTAGAGGTTGAATACCATGCGGTAGCGCGGCGCCAGGCTCTGGATCATACTTAACAGCTCGTCCATGGTATAGCCGGTCAAGTTCACATCGTCGGAGCTAAGGTTTGCCACTTCTTCGGCCTCATGCGACACCGTGAGCAGCTGCTTGCTACGCAGGTGCTTGAGGGCTGTGTTAATCATGATCCGGCGTATCCAGAACTCCAGCGGGCAGTCCTTTTTAAAGTTCTGGATATGGTTAAACACCTTTATAAAGGCATCCTGCATGATATCCTCTGCCTCGAAAGTGGTGGGGGCGTAGCGCAGGCAGACAACCATCATCTTCTTAGCATAAAGGTCATAGAGGAGGCGCTGCATGTCGCGTTTGCCCGCGATGCACCCCTCTATGAGTTTATCCTCGTCCGACTTTGGTTTCGTAAAAAGCTTCAAATGCTGCCTGTTAACGCTTATTTTCTTCTATGATTCCTGCTAAGCCCGCAGGGTTGCAAGCCGTCAGAAAAAAAATTTTGATCTATACCTTCTCCAAGAAAAATTATTTCCTGCATAAGTAAAGGTATGCATTCCCGCTGTTGCACACCTCGCCTTGCCAGGTTTTTATTTTTGATGATCAGGAAGTTGAGGGTGCGCGGCGCAAACGCACGATTAGCTTTGACTTTGCTCAGAAGCAGATTTTGATCGACTAATCTTGAGCGAATAAATGTTACTAGCCCTACAGAGGAAGGGACCCCGGGAAGCAGCATCGCGCCTTGTCGAGCTGCCGTGTACAACTAGAGTAACGCACAAAGAGGGTGGTATAAACAAGAAAAGCCTCTCCGGGCAGAGAGGCTTTCTTCTTTTGTAGCAGGCTTTGAGTGTTGTAAATCATCTTAAACCTTACTAAAAAGCTTTTTTATACTTTAGGCGAGCGTGCTGCGCCACAACCGTGTTTTCCAGCATCACAGAAGCTGAACTGCAAGGCTCTTTATTTGTTAAACGAGGGAAATACAGGGCAAAGTTGCACTATGCCCACCTTTTTACTTGCTTAGCAATTGTACTCAAAAATATCAGGAATTCCAAATATGCCAGGCAGCCTCGGCCTGACCTTGTAGCATAGGCAGCCCGTTTAGGGTTTTAGCCCCTTCAGCCGCCGCTTTCTGCAGCAGCAGCGTTTGTTCCGGGTTGTACACCAAATCGTAGACAAAGTGCTGCGGCGTAATATAACTATATGGCAGTTGCGGTGCCTCGTGCACCTGCGGGTACATGCCCAGCGGCGTGGTGTTGATAAGGAGGTTATACGTAGCCAGTATCTCCGGCCCCAGTTGCCGGTAACTCAGCTGCCCCTCCCCCTCTTGCCGCGACACCCGCAAGTATGGTATCTGCATCGCCTCCAGCGCGGCCCACACAGCTTTGGCTGCGCCACCCGTGCCTAGTACCAGCGCCTGTTTCCGCTCCTGCTCCGGGTAAAAAGTTTCCAGCGAGTCCCGGAAACCGATGTAATCGGTGTTATAGCCTTTGGTGCGCCCGTTGCTGATCTTGATCGTGTTTACAGCCCCGATCCTTTCGGCAGCTTCGTCCAATTCGTCCAGCAAAGGTATAACCTGCTCCTTATAAGGCACCGTTACGTTCAGGCCCAGCAGCTCCGGCTCCTGTTGCAGCAGCTTTGGCAGCTCGTGCACCCCGGGCAACTCATACAGCTCGTAAACGGCATCGGCAATGCCTTCCCGCTCATACTTGTCTGTAAAGTATTTCTTAGAGAAGGAGTGCCCCAGTTTTTTGCCGATCAGACCGAATTTGCGCATCTATAAAGTATGTTTTTCTTACACCTCGGCTGTGGAGTCTGAGGTAAAGCGATCGATCAGGTATACGAGCAGAAAGCCGAAGATGGCCAGCAGCACCCCGTACAGCAGGTATGGCTCGTGGCCTGTCAGCGCCTCGTAGCTGCCCGGCAGCACATTCTGCTGCACCAGCGGCTTCACCTCGCCGTGACGGTCGGTGTAGGTTTCCAGCGTTAGCTTCCAAGGCCATACTTTGTTCAGGGAGCCTACCATAAAACCGGTGAGCAGCGCCACGGTAATGTTGTGGTAATGCTTTAGCATCCAGTTCAGCACGTGCGAGAAAGCCAGCAGCCCGAACACACAGCCTAAGCCAAACGTGGCAATTACGCCTACTTTAAGCTCTTTGAGCGACAGCATGATAAACTCATACTTAGCCAGCAGCACTAAGATAAAGCTACCCGAGATACCCGGCAGGATCATGGCGCAAATAGCGATGGCCCCAGACAGGAAGATGAACCAGTAGGCTTCGGGGGTTTGCCCGGGCGTGGCTACCGTGATGTAGTAGGCCAGTGCCGCCCCGAGCAGGCCTGCCACCAGTACGCCCGGCGTCCAGCGGGTAATCTGTTTGGCCACCACCAAGGCAGATGCCACAATCAGGCCAAAGAAAAACGACCAGAGCATTTCGGAGTGGTGCTCCAGCAGGTATAATATAAGCCTGGAAAGCGACACGATGGAAAACAGGATGCCAGAGATCAACACCACCAGAAAGGTACCGTTGATGTGCTTCCAGAAGCCTTTGAGGTTGAGGCGCAGCAGGAGCTTCAGGGCCTCTCCGTTTACGGAGCGTATAGAGCCCAGCAGCTCCTCATAAATACCCGTGATAAAGGCAATGGTACCACCCGACACGCCCGGCACTACGTCTGCAGCGCCCATCCCCGCCCCTTTGGCAAACAATAGCAGGTACTCCCGCAAAGATCTTCTTTCCATAAAGTGTGTTGTTCCTATACTGGTGCGGCTTCCGCGAAAACAGAAATTGCCCGTGCGGCCAAACCGACGGGCAATTTATACTTTTAGTTCTATACTTTAAATCTTCAGGCCTGCCTTTTCCATGTTCAGGAAATGGTCGAAGGTGTCGCCACGAAGGCCCAGGCGGATTGTCTCCAGCGGAATCACCTCACTTGGGGCGATGTTACCCAGGTTTACGTTAGCGCCCAGCAGTTTGATAAACCACACCTGCTGCGCCTTCTGCGGTGCCTCCCACAAGATTTTCTCAAAAGGCACCTGCGTCAGGATCTCCTCCACCAGGCCGCTGCGCACCTCACCGCTGGAGCGGAACAGGCCTACGTTGCCTCCCTCGCGGGCTTCGCCGATCACTTTCCAGGAGCCAGCTTCCAGCTCCGCTTTCATCAGCTTAATCCACATGTACGGCGGAATGATCTTCTCAGCATCCTTAGAGCCAACCTCCGACAGCACCGTTACCTGGTCTGCCAGCTTAGAGATATACTCGCACTTCACGTCGTGCGGCATCTCCAACGAGCCATCCGACACCTCTGCAAAGGTCATCTCATACTTGTCCAGCACACGGCGGTAATCCTCAAACTGGTTGCGGGCGATAAAAGCCTCGAACAAGGTACCGCCAAAGTAGGTAGGGATACCGGCCGCCTTGTACGCGTCCAGCTTCTTCTTCAGGTTAGGCGTAACGAAAGACGTGGCCCAGCCCAGTTTTACAATATCTACGTATTCTCCGGCTACCTCCAGGAAGTCTTCCACCTCCCGCACGCTCAGGCCTTTATCCATGGCCATTGTAAAACCACGCTCACGTGGCTTTGCCTCACGCTCCGGAATGCTCTTAAGGGTATAGTTCATCTGATTTTATTTGCGGTACTGATCAATTAATCGGGCTAATGCACGCTGCGACTCCAGCTCAGGGAAGAACTCGAACAGCAGCTTGTGCTTGTCGAAGTCCAAAATTAATGCATTTTCCAGATAATTATAAGCTTCGCGGTATTTTCCTGCAGAAAGCATGTAGGCGCAGGCCCTGTAATACAGCTCTGCCTCGCGTGGCTGCAGCTCTATGGCATTAAGTATAATATCGGTAGCCTGCTCAAAATTGCCCTGCTCATAAAGTATCACAGACCAGTTCAGATAGATATTCTTATCGTCGGGCCGGATTTCGGAGGCGCGTTCATAGCTCTCCAGCGCCGACACCACATGCCCCACATGGTACTCTGCCCCGGCCAGCGCCACCCAATAGTCGGCGCTGTCGTCGTACAGGTCCACGGCTTTTTTAAAGAAGTGGATGGCCTCGTACCACTTGCCCTGCGCATCCAGTATCACGCCAATGCCAAACCAAGCCTCGTCCATTTCCGGGTCCAGGTCCACCGACTTCTGGTAGTAGCGCCGCGACAGGTCCCACTGCTGCAGCTTTTCGTAGCACTCGCCAATGTTGCAGTAGATCTCCGCGTTCGGCTGCCCATGCTCTATCATGGCATTGAAGGCCTCGATGGCTTTGCTGTACTCGCCGGTGTACACCAAGGCATTGGCCATGTTGTTATAAGCCGTGATAAAGTCGGGGCGGATGAGGGTGGCATACTCGTAGGCGGCAATGGCTTTGTCGTAGGCGCCCAGCTTGTTGTACACGTTGCCCAGGTTAAACCAGGCTACATACGAGTAAGGGTCGTCGTCCACGAACTTCTGGAAAAACGGCAGGTGCTCGCTGATGGAGTTCGTCACATCCATGCAATACAGCACTTCCTGCATGGCCGCCTCGTTTTCCTGGTTCAGCTCCACGCACTTTTTATAGTATTTTATGGCCGAGGCCACTTTGCCCCAGGTTTGATAAGCCAGGCCGATGTTGAAGTATATGTCGTCGCGGTCGTCGGCGTAGGCAAGGGCTTTTTTAAAGTAGTCGATGGCATCGCGAAACTCTCCGCGCTGGGTATAGATGATGCCGCGCGTCAGCTGCACATCCGCATTCTCGGGCTCTACCTCCGCCACCTTGTTTATCATTTCCAGCGCTCCCTCAAAGTCGCCGGACATGGCCAGCAGCTGCGCCTTGTCTATCTGCAGCTCCATCGAGAAAGGGTACTGCACCATGGCGGCGTCGCAGGCGGCAAGCGCTTTTTTATACTCGAAGTTAGCCGTATAGTGATCTATGATATACTCAAAATCGGTGAGGTCGAAAAAGACAGCCTCATTGTTTCCGAGCATACGCTCGTAGCGCTGGATCAGCTCCAGTTCCTCACTGTGTTCGTCAAAGTTTTCTTTCATCTCCAGTATCCAACAGGCTGTGGTTAAACAGCCCTTTCCTTACTACATTTTAACACTGCAAATAGTTTATTTGGCCCTCTACAGCTAGCTATTGGCCATTTGCCCCTGCAGCTCCCCGCATACCCAATGCACTGATTCTGACACCGGTCGAAACTCAAAACCAAGCATCTGCCGGATCTTCTCGCTACTAAAAAAATGGGCTTTGCGCGATACCCTTGCCGTGTCTTTGGTGATGAGCGGGCGGGCGCCGGTAAGCCAGGCACGGGCGTGCTCCAGCCGCCACACCACTTCGGCCAGCAGCGGGGGCACTTTGGTGGCCGGGGCCTTTTTGTTGAAGCAGCCGGCCACTTTCTCAAAAAAGGATTTGTAAGCCATTCGCTCTGCATTCAAGATAAATCTTTCGCCGGATATTTCCGAGAAGGTGAGCTGCACCATGGCCTCCACCACATCGCGCACATCCACAAAATTTGCCTCCCCGATAGTATAAAACGGGCGCTCGTTGTACACGTACCGGAACAGCTGTGTGCTGCTGCGGTTCCAGTCGGCAGGGCCAAGTATGATGGAGGGGTTCACGATCACGGCATCTAGGCCCTCGGCCACGCCGCGCCATACTTCCAGCTCCCCAAAGTACTTGGAGCTGGCATAGGCCGACAGGTCAGCTGCCGGGTCCCACTTAGCGCTCTCCGTCAGCACCTCCACTTTCTTTGGCCGCCCCACCGCCGCAATCGAGCTCACGTGGCAAAGCTTTATACTTCCGGCCTCCAGGCAGGCATCTACCACGTTAGCAGTGCCCTCTATGTTCACCTGCTTCAGCAGCTCCTCATCCTGCGGCGCATAAGACACCAGCCCGGCGCAATGGAACACATACTTTACATCGGCCAGCACCTCGCGCAGCAGCGCCGGGTCCAGTATATCGCCCTCTACCCACTGCACCTGGTCTGCACCGGCTATAGCGGGTACCTGCCTGCGGTAAAGCGCCTTTACCTGGTGCCCCTGCCGAACAAGCTCCGGAATCAGAAAACTGCCGATCAGGCCACTGCCGCCCGTTACAAATACCATGGTTTGTGGAAGTATAAAGGATGAAAAGAGACGAAAACTAGAGCTGCCTGTTGCGCAGCGGCAACGCTAGCGCTTTAACAAGAAACTTGCAGCTAAGCACTTTGTGCAGGGTAGAAATGTGTTTCATGCCGTGCGTATCGGTGCCCAGAAAATCGGCATACCCTTGCTCAATCAGGCGCTCGGCCACGTCTTTGGCGCCCGGCGAGTAATAGCCCGCCAGCGAGTTGAGGTTTGGCTGAAACAGCACGCCATGCTCCCGCAGCGCCACCAGCTCCTCAAATTTGCCATAAAAATAAGTATAACGCTCGGGGTGCGCCAGCACCGGCTGAAATCCTTTGGAGCGCATCTTAAAGATGGTCTCGCGCAGGTTCAGGGGCTCGTTCAGGAAGGATGTCTCGAACAGCAGGTAGTTTTGCCCAAAGGTGAGCAGTTCCTCGTCGTTATCCAGCTTGTCCAGCAGCCCTTCGTCCAGGTAATATTCTGCCGCGCAGTCCAGCTCCATCTCAATGCCCGCCTCCTTTACCGCCTGCCGCAGCAGCGCCAGCTTTTCCCGGATAATCTCGGGCGTGTTCTTGTAGAAGTCGCTCATGATGTGGGGCGTCATGATCAGTTTGCGGTATCCCAGCTCCTTCATCGCCCGCACCAGCTCCAGCGACTGCTCCAGGCTTTCAGAGCCATCATCTATGCCGGGAAGTATGTGCGAGTGCATGTCTACGCCTAGCTCGCCAAGCGAAACACTCAGCACAGGCTCACTCCCTCCAAACAGGTTCTTCAAAAACTGTATCATTCTGCTAACATTGGTGCCCGCGGCCCCGCCATCAGGCGCAACTTCGCAGGCAAACTTCAAAGTAACGGAAATAAAACGCACTGTCAAAATAAAGCTTCAGCGCCATAGCATCCTCTTTTACATACGATTAAATCTATATACCTGATTGGCGCTTTGCCCTTATTTATATAGCTTTGTAAACAACGGATAGTGCAATACCGTTATACATGCGACATATCACCTTAACAAGAACCCAAAATTTTACATGGAATTAAGAACAACTGAAAACCAGCGCATGATTGCGGACATGGTCCGTGACTTTGGCGCCAAGCACATTAAACCTAAGATGCGGGAGTGGGACGACACCCAGGAGTTTCCGGTAGAGGTCTTTAAAAAGCTCGGTGAACTCGGGCTGATGGGCGTGCTGGTGCCAACGGAGTATGGCGGATCAGGCTTTGGTTACCTGGAGTATGTTACTGCCATTGCAGAGCTGGCTAAGATCGACGGCTCAATCGGCCTGTCGATGGCGGCGCACAACTCGCTCTGCACCGGCCATATCCTGGCTTTCGGAAACGAGGAGCAGAAAAGAAAATACCTGCCAAAGCTGGCCACTGCCGAGTGGATCGGTGCTTGGGGCCTGACGGAGCCTAACACAGGCTCAGACGCTGGCAACATGCGCACGGTAGCGGCACAGGACGGTGACTATTGGGTGATCAACGGCGCCAAGAACTTCATCACCCACGGAAAATCCGGCAATGTGGCGGTGGTGATCGTGCGAACCGGCGAGGTGGGCGACTCACATGGCATGACGGCTTTTGTGATTGAGAAAGGTACTCCGGGCTTTAGCGCCGGCCGCAAAGAAGACAAACTAGGCATGCGCGCCTCTGAGACCACCGAGCTCATCTTCCAGGACTGCCGCGTGCACAAAGACCAGATATTGGGTGAGGTGGGCGAAGGCTTTATCCAAGCAATGAAAGTGCTGGACGGTGGCCGTATCTCTATTGCTGCACTTTCTCTGGGTATTGCGCAAGGTGCGCTAGAGGCGGCAGTAGCCTATTCTAAAGAGCGTCACCAGTTCAACAAGCCGATCTCCAGCTTCCAGGGCATTGCCTTTAAGCTGGCAGACATGGCCACGGAGGTGGAGGCAGCCTCGCTGCTGACGTACCAGGCAGCCGACATGAAGAACCGCGGCCTGAATGTGAACAAGGAGTCTGCTATGGCGAAGCTCTACGCCTCTGAGGTATCGGTAAGAGTTGCAAACGAGGGCGTACAGATCTTTGGCGGCTACGGCTTCACGAAAGACTACCCGGCCGAGAAGTACTACCGCGACGCCAAGCTCTGCACCATCGGCGAGGGAACCAGCGAGATACAGAAACTTGTTATATCCAGAGCAATGCTGAAATAAAAGGCAGTAGCAGGGGCCAAAATACGGGCTTCTGCTTGCTTTAAAGTATAAAAACATGTTTGGCTAATAAATATTTAGCCAATGAGTTGATTTTTAAGTGTAAGGTTGCTTACATTTGCAACCCTAAATCCAAAGAGAAGCGAGGAAAAATATGATTATTGTAAACGTAAAAGATAACGAGTCTGTAGACCGTGCTCTGAAGAGATTCAAGAAGAAATTTGAGAGAACCGGTGTTTTGAAAGAACTGCGCTCAAGAGCGTATTTCGAGAAGCCTTCTATTTCAAAAAGAAAGCAGAAAGAGAGAGCTGTATATAAGCAGCAGATGTTTGCTGAGCAAAACTACTAGTATCTCTAACAAGATATTTTATTTTTCCATAAATTAGTAAACCTGCGTTACTCAGGCAGGTTTACTAATTTATGGAATTATTCTTTAAGTACCTACAGTACGAAAAGCGGTACAGCCCGCACACCCTTACCTCCTATCACACCGATCTGGGGCAGTTTGCCGGCTACCTGAAAGAGGTATACCAGATCACCGATGCCGCTGAGGCCGACCATACCATTATCCGCTCCTGGATACTGACGCTGGTGCAGAACAACATCAAGCCGCGGTCCATTAACCGGAAGATTGCCTGCCTCCGCTCCTACTATAAATTTCTGCAGGCGCAGGAGCGCATCAAAGTAAACCCGATGCTGCGCATTAAGGCCCCCAAAGCCAGCAAGAAGCTACCAGCCTTTGTGCAGGAAGAGCCTTTCAACAACTTACTGGACAGCTTTACCTTTGAAGACACTTTTGAAGGGCAGCGCGACAGGCTCATCCTGGAGTTCCTGTACGGCACCGGCATCCGCCTGGCCGAACTTATCAACATTGAGCCCACAGACATTAGCCTGAGCGCTAAAACCGTGCGCGTGCTGGGCAAAGGCAACAAGGAGCGCATCCTGCCGCTCAACGACTCGCTGCTGCTGGCCCTGGACGCCTATAAAGCTGAGAAAAAGCATTTTTTCGGTGATAACAATTCGGTAAAATTGCTCGTTACTAATAAAGCACGGCCCCTTTACCCGAAGTTTGTTTATCGTGTCGTAAAAAAATATATCAGCTTGATAACCACCTCCGAACACAACAGCCCACACGTGCTGCGACACTCCTTCGCCACTCACTTGCTGAACAAGGGAGCCGACCTTAACGCTATTAAGGACTTACTGGGGCATGCCAGCCTGGCAGCTACCCAGGTTTACACTCACAATTCCATTGAGCAACTCAAATCCATTTTTGAGAAAGCTCATCCAAAAGCATAATAAGTTCCACTTTTTAAATGTTAAGCATATGAAGCTACAGATGCATTCCATCCACTTCGAGGCAGACCAACAACTTGCTGACTTCATTCAACAGAAGGTAGACAAACTCGAGACTTTTTACGATCGCATTGTGGAAGGCGAAGTGTTTCTTAAACATAACAACACTGATGGCATAAACAACAAGACTGTGGAGATCAAGCTGTTTGTGCCCGGCTCTACCCTATTCTCACAAGAGGACGCCCCATCTTTTGAAGCCGCCGCCGATGCCGCTGTAGAAGCTATGCGCCGACAGCTGAAACGTTTTAAAGAGAAGCAGTTGGCACACTAGCCCTGTGCTGAGAAAGTATAAAAGCCATGCGGCCCGCTAGATACTAGCGGGCCGCATGGCTTTTATACTTTTACTGGATCTGGTCTTAGGTCTTAAAGGCCAAACTCAGCTTTAATTTTATCTACATAATCAAGCTTTTCCCAGGTAAAGGTCTCAAAATCCTTCACCTCTTTGCTGCCGTTACGCGCAATTTCTACAGTCTTCTTACCTGGTGTTCTACCCATGTGGCCGTAAGCGGCTGTTTCAGAGAAGATCGGGTTTTGCAGACCAAAACGCTGCACAATAGCATAAGGACGCATATCAAACAGCTTGTTTACACGCTCGGCTATCTCACCGTCACTCATCACGTTGCCATCTGCCCCCTTCACTTTGGTAGAGCCATACGTTGTAACGTATAAACCAACTGGCTTGGCCACGCCAATAGCGTAAGCCACCTGCACCAGCGCCTGGCTTGCTACACCGGCCGCAACCAGGTTTTTAGCAATATGCCGTGCTGCATAGGCCGCAGAGCGGTCTACTTTAGAGGAATCTTTGCCAGAAAACGCGCCACCACCGTGCGCTCCTTTGCCACCGTAAGTATCCACAATGATCTTACGGCCTGTAAGGCCCGTGTCTCCGTGTGGGCCGCCTATCACAAACTTGCCGGTTGGGTTGATGTGGTAAGTTATCTCGGAGTTAAACAGCTTCTGAATACGCTCCGGCAGCTGCTTCAGCACACGCGGGATCAGGATTCTGTCTACGTCCTCTTTAATCTTATCCACCATCTGCCGCTCCGCCTCATTTCGGGCTTCCTGGGTATCGTCTTTGGCGGCTACAAACTCATCGTGCTGGGTAGAGATTACAATCGTGTCGATTTTCTCCGGCACGTGGTTATCGCTATACCGAATGGTAACCTGAGACTTTGCGTCCGGGCGCAGGTAAGTCATCTCTTTGCCTTCCTTGCGGATGGCAGACAGTTCCTGCAGCAACAGGTGCGAGATGCTGAGGGCAAGCGGCATGTAGTTGTCCGTTTCGTCGGTAGCGTAACCGAACATCATGCCCTGGTCGCCGGCGCCCTGGTCCTCCGGGTTGGCACGCTCAACGCCCTGGTTAATATCTGCAGACTGCTCATGGATGGCGGAAATAACGCCGCAGGCATCCGCATCGAACATGTATTCTGATTTGGTATAGCCAATGCGCTTGATCACTTCGCGGGCGACCTTCTGCACATCTACGTAAGCTTCTGTTTTCACTTCTCCGCTCAGCACTACCAGGCCGGTAGTTACCAAGGTCTCACAAGCCACTTTAGACTGTGGATCCTGCTTCAGGAATTCGTCTAAAAGGGCATCTGAAATCTGATCAGCCACTTTATCCGGGTGTCCTTCTGACACAGACTCAGATGTAAATAAATAAGGCATTTTTTTCTGTGGGTTTAGGTACAAAGTATAAACCGGCTGCCCCCTTTGGCAGCGGGTACAAAGCTAAGACAATTCTGCCATACTTGAAACTACAATAGCTTGCTATACAGGCTGGCTATTGCTTATTATCCGTATACCATAGCAATTCGTTGCCATAACCTTTTACCTGAGGCTCGCGTTTCTCATACATTCTAAAGCATCTTATTAACCCTATATGAAACGATTTTTTTCGATGATTTGCCTGCTAACCTTATTGGTGGGCAATGCATTTGCGCAAGACGACTCTCCCTATAAAACCAGCTTTGCCGTGGACGCCCCGATAATTGTGGCCGGCATGGGCTTGAGTGGCTATGGCCTGAAGCTGATGAAAGACAAAGAGCCTATGACCGAGGAGGAGATAATGCTGTTAAGCAAAGATGATGTGAACAGCTTTGACCGCTTTTCAGCCGGTTACCACTCTGACAACGCCAAAAAGATAAGCGATTTCCCGTTCTATGGTTCGTTTGCCACTCCTTTTCTGATGCTCCTGAACGACAACGTGCGCAGCAAAACCGGGCAGGTACTGGTGCTCTATGTTGAGACAATGGCCGTTACAGGCGCCCTGTTTACCATGACCAACGGCAATGTGGAGCGCGCCCGCCCCTTGACTTACAGCAAAGAAGTAGAGCTCTCCAATAAGAACGACGCCAACGCCCTTAACGCATTTTATGCAGGCCATACTGCCGCTACTGCCAGCGCGACCTTCTTTGCAGCTAAGATCTTTCATGATTTTAACCCCGACTCGCCGGCCAGGCCATACGTTTGGGCAGCTGCCGCAGCCATACCCGCCACAGTGGGCTACCTGCGCCTAAAAGCCGGCAAACACTTCCTTAGCGATAACCTGATAGGGTATGGCTTAGGAGCTGCCGCGGGCATACTGGTACCACAGCTGCACAAGAAAAACAACAAGCGCAACATCAGCCTGATGCCAGTATCTGGCAGATACTTCAATGGCGCTCTGATGACGTACAATTTCTAGCCTACCTGTAAGTATAAAAGCAAAAAGGCCGCCCTAATTATAGGGCGGCCTTTCTTATTATGTCAGAACAGGATTAGTTCTTCTTTGTAAATGTTTCTTCGAAGTATCGCTTACCACCGTTAGAAGTCCACTTCAGGTGGAATGTCTCTGTTTCCGGATCGTAGTAGCTTTCCGGATCAGTCTCGATTGGCAGCAACGATGTCATAGAAACTGTTACTTTATAAGTAGCAGGATCAATTGTAAGAGTTACAGCGTTAGAGTATACGCCTAACAGACCTGGAGAAAGTGTTACTGCATTCGCACCAAGTGTGATCAGTTGTACATCGTTTTCGCCGGAGCCCAGAGATGAGTCATAAGTGTGGGTATAAGTACCATGGTACTTATTTTGGGCACCAATTCTCACTACCTGATCACCAAAGTTACCGCTGATAGTATAGCCTTCTTTATTAACGCTAACAATCTCGAAACCTACGCCATACGTAAGGTCAGCATTCAGGTCTGAAGACTTCATTCTGATAGGAACGATAGCCTCGCGGCTGCCTTTAGGAATGGTTACGGTAAGGCCAGAACCTTCGAAAGTATATAGCTCAGCCGGATACTCTACTACAGTAGGAGCACTTGCAGACTTATTCTCGTTATACTCTGCAATCAGCTCTTCGCTTCTGTCAATGCTCAGCTGCACCACGATGTCCTCAGGAGCCGGGTCTTTCGCGGCCAGCCTAACGGCAACAAAGTCTACTGTCTGCTCTTCTTCAGAGTAAGGCAGCAAAAATGCAGGGTTTGGCGTAAGCTCGATTATCTTTTTAGACTCTACGCCTTTCATGCCGTACTCCATGTCCTCGATGTTCTGATCTTCGAGGCAGGAGGTAAGCCCAACAGCTAACAGCGCCAGGGCAAATATTTTCGTGAATCTCATCTTTTCTATTTCTTTAAAATTATTCAACATCCCAGAATACAGTTGATGTCTGAGGGTTAATAGCGCCCTCGTTCTTCACGTTTGCAGCGTTGTAGTTGTACTCTGTCTGTGGGTACATCAGGCGCTTAGGGATCTCTTTTCCATTGCGGCTCTCAGACAAAGAAAGCGGCACATCACCAGGAACGCCCAATCTTCTGTAATCAGCCCAAGCCTCAAAGTTGTTGATGCCTACCAATGCCAGGTACTTCTGCATCACGATCAGCTCGATTTTGTCTGAAGCGGCAGACCAGTTAACGATCGGCTTATCCTGCTCCAGGTACTCGTCTGCAGTAGCTACCGCATCCTCTACACCCAACCACATGAAAGACTCTCTCACCGCATCATTATAAGCTTCTTCAGCATTGCCTGTCAGCCATCCTCTCTGGGTTGCCTCAGCCTGCAGGAACATGCTCTCTACAGAAGTGAACAGCCACTGTGGGTCTGTAGCGCTCTGCACCAGGCCAGGACCTGCCACGTCAGAAGAGTTGGCAGCCTTTGGCTCATTAGGGTCAGTAGAAACCAAACCAAAGTCATAGCCTACATAGAGCTTACCATTTACAGGTGTTCTGGCTTCGCTAAAGAAGTACTGATAGCGGATGTCGTCGTTGTTGACAAACTTGTTCAGCACATAGTTATTGGCTCTGTTGAAGTCATCAGCTGATCCACCGCTGAACGTTTCCTTATAAGCATTCCAGTATGGGTTCTGCTTATTTTCATTCTGAGCATAAGCTAAGCTTACCCACGCAGTTTCGCCGCTTTCCAGGAAGCCGCTTCCATCTGCCTCTATCTTGGCAAGCGTTGCACTTGGATCGAAACCTGATACTTCAGACTGACGAAGCAACAGCTTCAAACGCTGCGTGTTCACCAGCTTGCGCCACATTTCAGTGTCACCACCGAATACTACGTCAGCAGTCTCCATGGCTGGTGTTACTTCAGCAGAAGCAAACAGGGCCGCAGCCTCGTCCAGCTCTACCAGCAGGCTATCATAAATGTCCTCACCCTTGTCATAGCTAGGCAAGATGTGGCCTTCAATGTCAAAAGCCTCTGAGTATGGCACATTGTTGTACTGGTCTACCAGGTACATAAAGCCGATCGACTTAACTACTTTGGCAGTTCCGGCATAAAAAGCCTCACCAGACTCTGTAGCCTTCTTCTCCATCAGGTCTGCGTCCTTCAGGATGTCGTACCAACCAGACCACTCATCCTGCTGGTAAGTAGTCGTGATATCGTAGTTCTCCAGCGGCAAGCTCTGACCATAAGTACCTGAACGTGCCCATCTGCCCAGCCAGTGCGCTGCAAAGTCATAGGAGATCGCCATTTTAGCCGCCGAAGCGTGCAATACGCCTGGCAACAACAGCTCCGAGGTGATAGACTCTTCGGTCGGAGCATTAGGGTTCTGGTTTATATCGAAAAACTTGTCTTCGCAACCGGCTGATGTCATCAGCAGCAGCGCCAAAACAGGATATATGATTTTCTTCATTTTCTTAAATCTAATGTATTTTAATACCTCTTACTGACTAGAATCTCAGGGTTACGTTAGCTCCGAAAGTTCTTGTTGGAGGGTTGATCTGAGAAGTAGTTATACCTGAAGTGTTGCCAGTAGTAGCGAAGTTAAAGTCCGGATCCTGGAACTCGTTTGTCTCCGGCACCCACAGCAGCAGGTTGCGGCCTGTAAGCGCTACGGTAGCACCTTTGATGAAGCCTGTTCTGCTCAGCAGGTTCTCAGGCAGTGCATAGCTCAACGACACCTCACGCAGTCTCCAGTGAGAAGCGCTCGTGATGAAGTTAGTGCCTACGTCCTGGAACACACCTGTGTAGAAGCTATTCACGTTGCTCACCGTCACGTTTGTGTTTTCGATGTAAGTACCTGGATTCTCTGGATCTTCGATAGAAGAGTTAGGGAACACGAAGTGCTCACGGTTGTTGCGCGCAGTAGCGGCAGACACACCTGTCCAAGCCATATCCGGGCCTATACCATGGTATGCGTAGTGGCCACCTTTGTACTCAGCCAGAGCAGAGAAGTTCAGTCCTTTCCACTTCACAGAAGGGTTCAGGCCAATGATCCACTTAGGCAAAGTACGACCAAAATTCTTCAGGTTCGGATCCAATGTTGGGAAGCCAGTCTCGGCATCCACAATCACACGCCCTTGGTCGTCTCTCAGGTAATCAGTTGCTTTCAGAATGAAGGCAGGCTGACCAACGATGGCGTAGTTACCTGTACCGGCAGTATAGCCACCGATGAACAGCTCATCCAAGCCTTCGTAAACACTTGTAATTTCGCTGTCGCTGTAAGTTGCGTTTGCTCTGAAGTCAATATCTACCTCGCCCAGCTCAACAAGTGGTGTCAAACGCAGGTCCAGCTCCATACCTCTGTTAATGAAAGAGGCTGCATTTACATAAGCACGTGTATAACCAGTTGCGTTAGAAACCGCAATGCTAATGATCTGGTTGTCGTTGTCCTGGTTGAAATACGTTGCATCCAGGTTAATTCTACCGTTCAGGAAGCCTGACTCGAAACCAACCTCACGGCTGTTGATGAACTCTGGCTCCAGATTAGGGTCATAAGTCGTGTTGTTAGCCGAGTAGCCTGGTACACCACCGTATGGGAAACCGTTGTTCTGAGAGAAAGTCGCTGCCAACAAATATGGATCGATGAAAGCGTTACCTGTCTTGTTCCAGGCTGCTCTTAGCTTCAGATAAGACAACAGGTTGCTGTCCTGCAGTGAGCTAAGTGCGTCTGTCAGAACAACCGCGCCGCTCACGCCTGGATAGAAGTATGAGTTATTGTCCAGGCTCAGCATTGATACTCTGTCGTTACGGCCAGTAACTTCTACGTTAGCCCATCCTTTGTAGCTCAAGCCTGCACTTCCGTACAGAGAGAACATTCTGGTGCGGCCAAAGTATGAGTCGCCATTCAGTTCGCCTGAACGGTTGCCTACGTTATACAGTTCCGGCACTACCAGGCTTGGCGCACCTATGTTGTTTGAGCGGGTGTCGTTCTGGCGCACGTAAGTACCTAGGATACCCGTTACTTTAAAGTTCTCGTTGATCTCGTAATTGGCATTAGCGAAAGCCTCTGAAGAAAGACGAATATCTTTATAAGTGTACTCATTGATGGCTCCTGGGATGATGTTCAGTGATCTGTCCAGGCCATACTGGTTTGGCATCTCACCTTCCGAGATATTGCGATCAGTAGTTGTTCTTGAGTTCAAGGCAGCTCTGTAAGTCAGGTTCAACCAGTCAGTTGCCTTAAAGTTGAAGTCAACGTTCGTTAACAGGTCTTCACGCTTACCTTCACGGCGCCAGTTGTCGATCGCGAAGTATGGGTTTAGGCCGTAGTCGTTGAAGTACGTGTTGTACTGTGCGTATGGGTTGTTGTCAATGTCTTTGTAGCTCGTGATCGGAACCTGAGCTGGTGTGTTGAAGATCTGGCTCATCAGACCATCGTTACCGCCAGTACCCAGGCCAGTAAAGAAGTCAGACATAGCATTTTCGTCGAACACGTTGTAGTTCTGCTGAATGTAGTTAGAGTTGAAGCCAACTTTAAACTTACCATACTCTTTGGCAGTGTTCAGGCGGATACCGGTTCTGCGGTTCTTATCATCTGGCACGATGCCTTTGATGTTCGCATCCTGGAAGCTGATGTAGAAGTCTTTTGCAGCGAACGATACATCGTTCTGGATAGTCACGCCAGTCTCGAAGAACTCTTTTCTGTCGTTTGTAGGGCTATACTTCACCATCTGCACTGTTCCGTCTGGCAGTTCGTGGCCCAGTTCGCGCATGGTGCCGTCAAAGGCAGGTCCCCAAGACCAGTTTTCGTAAGGGATATACTCGCCTGGCGCACCAGAACCGAATTTCTCCTGCAGTTTAGGGAAGAAAGAGATGCGCTGCAGCTGTGTAGAGTGGCTTACAGTTACAGTTGGCTTATCAGTGATCGCACCTTTTTTAGTTGTAACGATAATCACACCGTTACGGGCGTCAGGACCGTAGATAGCAGCTGCAGATGAACCTTTCAGCACCGACACGTTGTCGATGTCATTCGGGTTGATAGAAGACAGGAAGTTGATGTCAGCTGGCACGCCGTCCAGAACTAACAGCGGGTTGTTGTTACCTGTCAGGGAACGGATACCACGCAGGTTGATCTTCACGTTCTCGAAAACGCCGTTGTTTACGGAAGTAATGTTCATACCTGCCACTTTACCCTGCAGACCGTTTGCCACGTTTACTGGGTTAGCGCGTGTTACTACCTCATCCGTTACGGTGGTAGTAGCGTATCCAATCTCTTTTTTCTGACGCTCGATACCCAGCGCCGTCACCACAACTTCGGAAAGCTGCTCGGTGTCGCTACCCAGCGTAACGTCAATAACAGATGCGCCGTTGATGGCACGCTCTATTGTTTTGTAGCCCAGGAAGCGGAACACCAGCGTAGTGCTGCTCTCCGGAGCGTTAATGGTGTAGCTACCGTCAAGGCCGGTAGTGGTGCCTACGGTAGTGCCTTTAGCAATGACTGCAACACCAGGCAATGGTTGCCCATTGTCTGCGTCTGTCACTTTACCTGAAATGGCCCGATTCTGCGCCCACGCCTGACTAACAAGCGTTAGGAACATCACCAAACCAAATAATAGAACTTTTCTCATAAAGTTAGATTAGACTAGTTGGTAAAATAGATTTTAGTTGTCTTTCAAATATATATTAATGTTGCAACACTTTACACATCAAGCTTATTTTTTTCCCCTTCAGCGGCAATAATGGCTATTTTCTTTGTTGTAACAGGCTTTTATTTACATATAAACATCTATTAATAAGCCATTTACAAACCAGTAAAACTTTTTATAATTTTTTAGCAATGATGTTAAAACATTCAGAAAAAAGGCTTCAGAGATCATGCCTTGCCTTGAAAAGTACAGTGTTTTGAGGAGCCTGCTGCATTCCGTTTCCTATAGAAAGAGCGGCATGATTTATACTTTTCATACATCCAGCTTATGTTGTGTCACCCCAATTTTACCTGCATAAAAAAAGCGTGTGATGCTTTCGCACCACACGCTTTCCCGGCAGAAAAAGTATAAGTTACTTCTTCTGTTTTAGGTTCTCCTCGAACAGCTTAAAGATTCGCTTGTACTCATCGGTCCAACTGGCTGGCTCCGTGAAGCCGTGGTCCTCGACAGGGTATACCGCCAGTTCCCAATTGTCTTTGCCCAACTCTATCAGGCGCTGCGTCAGGCGCACCACATCCTGGAAGTGCACATTGGTATCCACCATACCGTGGCAGATGAGCAAAGCGCCTTTCAACCCCTCTGCATAGTATATAGGGGAGCTTTTGGCATAGGCGGTGCTATCGGTCTGTGGGGTATTCAGAATGTTGGAGGTATAGCCGTGGTTGTAGTGCGCCCAATCGGTAACAGAGCGCAGGGCGGCACCGGCGGCAAACACATCCGGCTCCGTAAACATGGCCATCAGGGTGATAAAGCCGCCGTACGACCCGCCGTAGATGCCGATACGCTTTGGGTCCACGTTATACTTCTCCACCAGAAAATTGGCCCCGTCTACCTGGTCGCTCAGGTCTTTCCCGCCCATAAACTGGTAGATGCCGGTGCGCACGTCGCGGCCATAGCCGGCGCTGCCGCGATAGTCAATGTCCAGCACAGTGTAGCCCTGGTCAGCCAGGAAGTTGTGGAACATGTACTCCCGGAAGTAGGTACTCCACCATTTGTGCGCATTCTGCAGGTAGCCGGCACCATGCACAAAAATTACTGCGGGGCCATTTTGCTGCGGCTGCTCGGGCTGGTATAGGCGGGCGTATACATCAGCCCCGTCTTTTGCCTTAAAGGTGATTACCTCCGGGTCGCGCCAGTCGTAAGACTTAAACTCTTCAGTGAGTGAGCTTGTCACCTGCTTCGCCTTAGCACCCTTCTTGTTGTCCATCACATACAGCTCCCAAGGCTTGTTGCTGTAGGAGTAACGGATCGCCAGGTGCTTCTCATCCGGAGAAAGCTGCACTTCGTGGGCGCCTGCCATACTTGTGAGCTGCACCATGTCGCCTCCGTTTACCGGCATGCGGTAAAAATGCTGCTCGCCCGGGTGCACTTTGTTGGCTGTAAAATAAAAGTACTTCTTGTCGTCCGACATGCGCACATCCGACACCTCAAACTTACCACTTGTCAGGGCTTTCTTGTTACCGCTGTTCACGTTTAGAGCATACAGGTGCGAGTATCCGCTTTCTTCCGAGTGGAACCACACGCGCTCGTTGTCCGGCATCCAGCCAATGTCGCCGGGGCCATAGCCAATGCCAGGGCCGTTTATCCAGGCTTCGTCGCGCTGGCGGTCCAGCAGCGTCAGCTTTGCTGTGGCAGGGTCTAGCTTCAATATCCATCGGTCTTTGTTATCGGCAGAGCGGGCCACTACTACGGCTTGCTTGCCATTATCAGACCAGTAGGGGCCATAGATAACTGTGGTGCGGGGCGACGTTTTTTTTGTTTTGCTATCAGCGGCACTAGCCGAGGCGCTAGCCTTGGCCTCTTTCTCCATTAAGTAGGCCGGCTGTTCATAAATCCCTTCCACCTCGTCCATCTTCACGGCGTAGGCTGTGTCGCGGCTGGTGTCGTACACAAAAAGCTCGTAGGTGCTCTGTGCATCGCCCACCTTGGTTCTGGTACTGATGTCTTCGGTGTAGCCCGACTCTGTTACGAAGTTGGGCACGTTGGCCACTTTGGCGCTTTTAGGCCTGGAGATGAGCTGATAGGTAATAAAACGCTCGTCCGGGCCCAAAGTCACATTGTTCACCATCTTCTCCCCTACATAAATCTCTTTCGGGCGATCCGGCGCCTCCAGCTTTGCCTGCTTTTCAGCCGCATCCTTCTCTTCTTTTCTATCGCGCACAATTTGCAACAGCGCCAGCTGCTGCGCCTTTAGCCAGTCGCGCTGCGGGTCTTCTCCTTCTTCAGCTGGCTTATGCCCTTTCCTGAAATCGGTTAGCTGCGCAGTTTGGCCGCTATTTATATCCCAGGCAAAGAGGTTGCTGTCTTTTATATAAACTACTTTCCGCTCACTCTGATTGAAGCCCGGGTTACTCTCCCGCTCCACAGTGTTGGTTACCTGCTGCGTTTTGCCTGATTTGATGTCCAACAGAAAGATATCGCCGTTCTTCTCGTACACTTTCTTCGTTTCGGCACGGTTGTATGCCCCGCGCTGCGACGGCAGGCTACGGCGCTCCTGCGCACGTACTTTTTGCAGGTTTTTGCCATCTGCGTTCACGCTGTACAGCGAGTCCTGCGGGTTGCCGTTGGGGTTCCAGTAGAAGTATATTTTCTTTCCGTTTTCTGACCAGAACACGTTGCTCGGCGAGGTGCCGATCCACTTGGGGTCGCGCATGATCTTTTCTACGCTCAGCTCCATTTTGTCGCCTTGCGCATAAAGATTACCTGCACCCAGCATCAGCAAAGCCATAAGGGCTACGGCTTTTTGTTTCAGTTGCATGTTTACTGTTTTAGGTTTAGATAGATTAGGATGTGCCTCAAATTAAAGTATAAACACGAATTAAGCAAAAGGCCGCACTAGAGAGCCGGTGCCCGGGTGCGGCCTTTTTATACTTTAGGACTTCTTCTTTTTGCTGAAATCCATACTTGGGTGCTTCTCCTCGTGCGGCGTTATACTTTGGTAAAACCTGGCAAAGCTTAGCAGCTCCGCCTCCCCGAAAAGCTTGCCCATAAACGTAATCGTAGTTGGCAAACCGTTATCGCGGAAGCCGTTTGGCACCACCACGCACGGGTGGCCGGTAAGGTTGGTTATCACAAGGTTATTGCTGGCAAAAGACGGACTGATATATACGTCTACATCCTGCAGTGCCTCCTGCATTTGCTGCACCAGCAGAGAGCGCACGCGCTGCGCCTGCAAGTACTCTACGGCAGGTATAAAACGTGCTGTTCTGAAAGTGTTGGGCCATGCGTTTTTATGCTGTGCTACCAACAGGCTGTCGCGGCCGCTGCGGGTCAGTTCATCAAAGGCGGCTGCCCCTTCCACCGAAATGGTCATGGCCAGCTCGTTGGCAGGCAGGTCTGGCAGGGAAATCGGTACCAGTTCCACTCCTGCTTTCTGCAGCGCATCCAATGTAGCCTGGTCATTTTCCCTGAAGCCATACTTCTTCGCGAAGTCACCTTTCAAATACCCAACGCGCATTTTCTTCGGATTTATACTTGGGCTGTAGTTGAACGGCGCATCATACACTGACTGGTCTTTTCCGTCCGGGCCATAGATGGCGTTAAACACAATGGCGCAGTCTTCGGCAGAGCGGGCGATGGGCCCGATCTTGTCCATGGACCAGCTCAGGGCCATAGCCCCGTGGCGGCTCACGCGGCCAAAGGTGGGGCGGAGGCCGGTGGTGCCGCAGGCTGTAGACGGCGACACGATAGAGCCCAGCGTTTCGGTACCGATGGCGTAAGGCAGCAGACCGGCTGCCACTGCCGCCGCCGACCCGGCCGATGAACCGCTGGAGCCTTGGTTAACATCCCACGGGGTACGGGTTTTGCCGCCGTACCATACATCGCCCATGGCCAGCGCACCTAAGGTTGTTTTTGCCATCAGCACACCGCCTGCCTCCTGCAGCCTTTGCACCACGGTAGCATCCTCGTCTATCACCTGGTCTTTGTAAGGCATGGCGCCCCAGGTTGTTTTATACTTGCGGGTGGAGAGCAGGTCCTTTACGCCAAACGGAATGCCGTGCAGCATACCTTTATACTTGCCGGCCTTTATTTCCTTGTCTGCCTGCCTGGCCTGTTGCAGCGCCAGCTCTTCTGTCAGGGTTGTTACGCACTCTAGGGTTGGTCCATACTTCTTCAGGCGACTGAGGTAGAATTTCGTTAGCTCCTCGGAGGTAATTTGCTGCGTTCGCACCAGTTCCGCTAGTTGGGGTATGGTGTAAAATGCCAGCTCGTCGCGCTTCTTCGGCAGCTTTACGCCTTGCGGTCGCTCTACCTCAAAAGCTGATTTCTGCGTCTCGAAAGTAAAGCCTACCGGAATCGGGTTGAATACCAGCGCCGGTGCAACGCTGTTGGGCAAATCCTGCTTGCGGAGCACCTCATAGCTTTTCTTTAGGTCTTCCAGTTCAGACACCGTAGAGTCTAGCTGAGCATCTGAGAAGTGCAGGCCAAACACTTTTTGGGCCTCCTGCAGCACGCTTACCGACAGCTCGTTATCTGCTACCCTGGCAACAAATGCTCCTGATACAAAGCAGGCAGCACCCAACAGGGCTATGGTTTTGTTTTTCATCTGGTTTAGAGGTTTTGGCTTCCTAAGTTAAGGAATTTATACTTTAAAAAGCACTGTTGCCCCAGTGTTAGAGCTGGCGCAAAAAAAAAGAGGCTACCCTTGTTGGGTAGCCTCTTGCTGTTATAGTTTTAAGGATGCAGCACATCCTTAACTTATTTTTACTGATACAGAGCCGGGTTGTTCAGGAGCTCTGCTTGCGGAATCGGGAAGGTCATTTCATCATCTTCCCATCCGAAGGTTTGGCCAGCCAGGAACAGGTGGTTCTCGCCTCTGGTGATTGACTTCTTGAGTCTCTTCAGCGCCAGGTAGGTCTTACCCTCGCCCCACAGCTCAATACGCGTCTGCAGGAAAACTTCATCTAGAAGTGCATCGCCACTCAGCGTCGCCAGATAATCTTCATAAGCATCAGCTCCTGTTGTTGCCTCGCTACCTGCCACTTCTCTGCGGCGCTGCTCCATCAGCATGGCCAGCATGGCTTTCGCCTCCGCATCGTTACCTAAGCGGGCGTTGGCCTCCGCATTCAGCAGAACCATCTCCTCAATACGCATGTACACATAGTCTGTTACTACGTTACGCTGGCCACCTTTTACTCTATCTGGAGCATAGAATTTATTGATAGGCATCAGGTCGTAAGGCTCGTAAAACTGACCTTTTCTGTAGTCATCGCTAGGGATAGCATTGTACAGGCTAGCGTCAATCACTTTAGGGTCACCTGCCCAGGCATAGCTATAGGTAAACAAGTCCACCTGCCCCCACCAGGATACCAGATCCAGGTTAATGTCCAGCGTAAGGTCTACGCCCCACATCCAGCTTGGGCTGGCTACATCATTAAAGCCTGCGCTTTCTCTGTTTGTGATTTTACCGTCCGCATCGAACTGCGCCACTACCTGGTTTGGAGTTAACATCGCGTACTCACCACTTGTAATGATCTCATCCGTAAGCGTTACAACGCGCTGCAGGTCTTCTGTGGTGCCTCTGGCAGATAGTGCATACACAAGCAAACCTTTAGCTACAGATTGATTGATTTCATTTTTAGCGCCTCGCTCAAACCCATCTAACAGGGTAATAGCCTCCTCCAAGTCTTTTATAATCTGCTCATATACTTGTGCAGAAGTACTTAGTGGTTGCGCCGGAACAGTGGTATCTGTATAAATGGGTAGTATTGCTTCAGAACCTGTTCCGTATCCTTTAGCATACAGGTTGGCCAGGTAGAAATATCCGTACGCACGCATGGCTTTTGCCTGCCCCATTACGTACTGTCTATCCACCTCTTCTTGTACTGCATCGTTACCACCCAGGATCTCGATCAGGGTATTAGCGCTGAAAATGATCTGATAATAATAGCGCCAAGGCTGGTAAGCATCGTTCAGCGTATAGTTGGTAGTGGCCTGGTATCTGGCCAGGGTTGTATACCAGCCATAGTTTGTACCCGCCAGCACCATGTCTGACGACAACATATCTGTATAGATGTCGTAGCCTTTCTGGCCAAAATCATCGTGACCCGTAGTACCACCTGTTCCCGTATTGTACATATTCGAATATATACCGGCCATAAAACCTTTCAGAAGTGACGGGTCAGTTTCTGCGGCAGTTTTAATTTGCTCTGGAGACAATTGTTGTGATGGCTTGGTGTCCAAGAAATCATCCTTGCAGCTCGTGGTTAGAACTGATAACGCCAGCGCACCTATTATATATAAATTCTTTTTCATTTCGGTAAACTTAGATTTTGATTCTTAGACCTGCTGTAACAGTAGAAAGCGGAGAGTAACGATATGTGTCTGAGTCTCCTGCCTCTGCAGTTGATGGGTTGAAGCCATCACGCTTGGTGTTGATCCACAGGTTATCTCCCGATATCCACACAGAAAGTCCGCCTACGCCAATTTTGCTTGTATAGCTGGTTGGCAACGTATAGCTCAGGCGTACATTGTTTAGCACCAGGTAGTTTGCCTTCGTCAGAAAGCGTGTAGACAGTGAGCTAACGTTTTGATCCAGGTCATTTGAAAGCCTTGGCACGTCTGTTTCGTCGCCAGGGTTCTGCCATCTGTTCAGGATGTCTTTATGCCAGTTGTTACCACCTACGTTAGTATTGCTCATCAGCTGCGCATAAGTATAGTCATAAGCGTAGCCTCCAAAGCTGTACAGCATCTGCACGTTCAGGTCAAAGCCTTTATAACCAGCACCCAGGTTAAAGGCACCTCTTACGTCCGGAATAGCAGACTTACCAACATACTTCTGCGTCGCACTTGAATACAACTTTGTAGTAGTTGACTTGATGTCAGACTCATTTACATCCGGGTTGTTGGTCAGATAGTCCGTCATGCTGGCAATTTCCTCGCCATCATCCACCGTATTGTTGCCGTTGGCGTCGTTGTAGTACAGGTTCCAGGTAGAGGTACCATCCTGCGGATCAACACCGGCCCACTCTCTCATGTAGAAATCGAAGATAGAGTGGCCTGTTGCCCATCCGTAAGGTGCCTGAACGTCAATGGCTTTCTCTTCGCCCGTTACTGGGTCGATAGGTGCGCCTGTTAGCTCATTGCTAAACATTTCACCGTTCAGATTCAGGCTCAGGCGGTAGTCTTTGCCTTTAAACACATCACCGGTAAAATCAAACTCAAGGCCGTTGTTTCTCAAGCCTCCAGCGTTTTGCGTCAGGATAGCATAACCCAGTGACGGAGCTTGTCTTACGTTAAAGATCAGGTCATCTGTGTTCTTCACATAATAATCGATAGAGCCTGAGAAACGGCTGCCAATCTCGAACTCAAATCCTGTTTGGAACATTTTCGATGTCTCCCAAGTCAACTCTGAGCTTCCTCTTGAATCAAAAGAGAAGGCCGGGTTGTCGTTCAAGTTGTCTACGTTAAATTTGTCATATCCAGGATAGAAACCAACGCCTGCCTGATCACCAATCAGACCGTAGCTGGCTTTCAGCTTCAGGAAGTCGAATACCGGCAGGTTATCCATGAAGTCTTCATCAGAAATAACCCAGGCAGCGCCCAAAGACCCAAAAGTGCCCCACTTATCTTCACGGAATCTGGAAGAACCGTCTCTACGGATAGTGGCCGACAGGAAGTACTTCTTATCCAGATCGTAGTTAGCCTGTGCAAAATAGCTTTCCAGAGCATACTCATCCGTATAAGATGAAGAAGGGTTCTTCACAACAGCATTATTTAGATCCAAATTATTTGGATCAACTAAGTTATATGCTGAAGCCGACATGATGTTACGATTCCAGTTAGTTGCCTCGTGTGCGGCCATAACCTCCAGGCTGTGGTCTCCGAACGTTCTGTTAAAGCGCAACAGGTTTAACAGGTTGTAGTTAAACAGCTCGGTACGCTGCAGATATATACTACCGTTTTGTGAAGCAGAGCCGCCATAGTACTTGTTGCCTCTGTTCATGTAGTTGTTGTGGTAGTACTGTGCACCGAAGCGGTTCTCGAAGGTAAGGCCTTCTGTGAGGGTGAAATCCAGGTTGGCGCTTCCGTTCAGTTCGTTACGCTTCTGTCTGTTGATGTCATAAGTTGCATCAGCAATTGAGTTTGTCAAACCACCAAAAGCACGGGAGAACCCTCTTCTATCACCATAGTCAAATTGATTGCCACCAAAGATCGGGTCAGTGATCAGGTTTCCTTCCGCGTCTCTCATGAACAGCGGGTAGATGGAAGGAATGTTATCCACAAACCAGAAGATGCTGCCGGAGTCTTCGCTTTGTCCGTTGTTGTTCGTTTCGGAACGGGCGTAGTTAAAGTTCACCCCGCCTGTCAACCAGGAGTTGATCTCCTGCTTCACGTTCAGGCGTGCAGACAGACGCTCATAGTCAGAGTTGATCAGGTAGCCCTGGTCATCCAGATAACCGAAAGAAGAGTAGTAGCTAGTTTTGTCAGAAGATCCCCCGAACTTCACATTCACCTCTCTGCGAGCTGAATTTTGGAAACCATAGTCTTCCCAATTTTCCGGGTCATACTTTCTTGTTACGCCTGGTCTTACTGTTCTTGTTGCCGGGTCGATCAACTCCCCTCCGTCTGCTACGTTCCACAGGTTATAGCCAGGTGAAATACCTTTGCTGGAGAACAAATTATCATTAGCATAAGATTCACCATCAAACCCTTCTTCTACTCCATAATTATAAAGCGCTTCCCAGCTCAGGCCGATATATTGCTCCGGCGATTTGATAATATCGTAACGAGGCAGCAAGGCCATGTTCGTACCAAGGTTAGCGTCTACTTCGATGTAAGATTTTTGGCCTCTACCGCTCTTGGTCGTGATCAGCACCACGCCGTTAGCGCCTCTGGAACCGTAGATAGCAGTTGCAGCGGCGTCTTTCAGAATAGTGGTAGACTCAATGTCGGCTGGGTTGATAGAGTTAAGGCTTCCTGAGAATGGCACACCGTCCACTACATATAGCGGATCACGGTTACCGTTAAGAGAGCCAATACCACGAATACGGATAGTAGCCTCCGTACCCGGCTGGCCACTGGTGTTAATCACGCGCACACCGGCAACCTCACCTGCCAATGCCTGCGAAACGTTGGATACGCTCTTGCTCTCCAATTTCTCGGCGCTAACAACTTTAGCAGTACCGGTAAAGGATTCCTGTGTGGCTGTTCCGTATCCCACTACCACAACTTCCTCCAGCTGCTTCTGGTCTACAGACAGCGTTACGTTTACTGTTGATGCATTTCCGATTTCACGCTCCGCGGTGGTATAGCCAATAAAGCTAAATACCAGCGTGTTGCTTCCCTCAGGCACATTGATGGTATAACTACCGTTGGCACCGGTTGCTGTGCCCACCTGAGTACCTTTTGCCAATACAGTAACGCCCGGCAATCCTTGCCCGCTCTCTGCGTCGGTTACTGTACCTGTTACCGTTTTACCCTGCGCCATTGCCTGCTGCAACAGCGTAACTACCAGAATAAAACTGAGTAGTAGCAGTTTTTTCATAAAAAATAATTAAGGTGAATAATTGGTTTGAATGTGTTCTACATCCAAACATAACTATTTTCACCTTAATTAAAAATACGCCTAGAAAAATTATCTTTATATAGTGATCTTTGATAAAAATCGCCTCCCACCCCACCCAATCCTTAAACTTATGGACTACAGCACATTATGCGTTTATCTCATACTTGTAGCCTGTAAAATAAATTTTGAAGGTCTTGAAAACAGACAATAAATGTTTAAACATTAATACACCTTTGTGAGTGTATTATCCGGCAACAATTCTCCCCTACATAGAAACACCTGCCCAGGTTCTTGCTATTTCAGCCTTGATGTACAAGCTTTTTGCCCCATGGCTTCTGCCACCGCACGCGAAGAAAGCTTACTATATTTTGCACTATAATATTAGTCTTCTAGCATTAAACCGCAGGACTCATACTTACTTCTGTTGTTATTACAAGCCGGCACTGTTGCCGCTATACTTAAATTTTGAAGAGTAAAAGTATGAGTGGAATGGAGAGAGGTGCCTTGCCCCTAAACTAACACCAAAGCTGGGAGTTCCGGCAAGTGACTAAAGTAACAGAAGATATATTAGCCCTTATAGTTAGCTTCACCAACTATATAGAAGAGCCGCTAACAACAGTTTATACTTACAGATATGAATAAATTGCGCTCCTACCCAACATGGCAAGCAGATACTGACAAAGGAACTGGCGGGGATAGTGCTAGTGCAGAAATATACAACTTTCGTTGGCGACTGTGCATTTATGATTTGCTGGTAATCTCCCATACCGAACTGCACAGCCACACTTTAATGCCAACTCATACTTTTGGGCAAAAAAAAAAGCTCCACAAAATGGAGCTTTTTTAAGCTTACTATATGACGTTCACAGTTATTCTTTTTCAGATGAGTCGGCTGCTCCGCCTTTCTCATTCATTCTTACTACCCCTGACTGGCCTTCGGCATTGGTCATTTTGATTTCATAAACCGCCTCCGCGTTGGCAGCGCCTTCTGTTGGGGTTACTTTATAAATTTCGCCCACTGTCCAATCTTTATACACATCGCTCTTCAAGGCGTTTTGTACTGCTTCCGGTAGTTGGTCCTGGGTTACCGCTTCGCGGTTTTCGTTAGCATTCTGCTCTTGCATCTGCTCGCCCTGCTGCTGGCCTTGTGTTTGCGTTTGGCCCTGCTGCGTTTGTGCATTTGCTTCTAATGAAGTAAATCCTAATATGGCTATTGCTGCTGCAAAAAATGTCGCTTTTTTCATAGTTATAGTTGTCGTATTTCAAATAATCTGATTTATACTGTATAAGAACCGTGCCAAACCCATACATACTCTCAAAACATCGCTTTAAACGCCGTTTTAAAGCTTTTTATTCGCAAATGAATTCAAATACTCTATAAACAACCTGCTAAAATATTCTACAATGTGTGGATATTATCCACAGACTGTTATGCAACAAGGGGCTAAATTGTGGCAGCAAAGAGGCTCCCTAAAAAGGCTAACCAAAGTATGCCGGAGAAGTATAACAGGAAAGATCTAAACTATGAAAACAATGGAATGTAATGTAGGATTAGTAGAGCAGAAGGCGCGCGTGCTGGCAGGGCTTGCACTTATAGGTATTGGCGCCTACTATAATTCAAAGCCGCTGGCTGCCGCTGGCCTGGTTCCTATCCTTACGGGTATGCTGCGGTGGTGCCCCATCAACGCGGCCCTGGGATACAGCTCCTGCGCTGAAACAGCCAGAGGCAATAAATAATTTTTTCTCGACTATCAGCCCCTGCAGAAGTATGGAAAAGAAGCCGATCCTGGTATACGACGGTGCGTGCAGCTTCTGCAAGTATTGGGTAAACAAGTGGCGGCACAGAACAGGCAGCCGCATTACGTATGTGCCTTTTCAGGAGGTGCCCGATCCCTTTCATGGCGTGTCGCGGGCGCAGTTCCAAAAATCCGTTTACCTGATTACCCCCTACGAGCAGCGGCTGCATGGGGCGGAGGCAGTGGCGGCGCTGCTGCAGCTAAGCGGCTTCAGCGTGTGGCACTGGATCTATCAGCGTGTGCCCCTGGCTGGTAGCCTGGCAGAGGTTGGCTACCGCATTGTGGCTAACAACCGTGATGCTTTTTACAAGCTCACAAAGCTAGTTTTTAAAGATGCCTGACGAAGGCTGTACTGTATACTTATCGGAACGATGCGCGAAGTTATACTTTATATTGCCGTCAGCCTGGATGGCTATATTGCCCGCACCGATGGCAGCACCGATTGGCTGGAAGCGCCAGCGTTTACCTTGCAAGATGAAGACTTTGGTTACAGTACTTTTCTCCAAAGTATAGATACCACGCTGATGGGCTACAACACCTATCAAACCATCCTTAACTTTGCCGGCCCCTTCCCTTACTCCGGTAAAACAAACTATGTTTTTAGCAGGTCGCCGGAGGCCGACACGGCACAGGTAAGTTTTATACCGCAAGAGGAAGCTACAGCCTTCGTGAAGCGGTTAAAGCAGCAAAGCGGGCAGGCTATATGGCTTATTGGCGGCGGAAAACTGAACACAATGCTGCTGCGGACCAATCTTATAGATGAAATTATCCTGACGACGGTGCCGGTCATACTTGGAGCAGGCGTCCCTTTGTTCGCCACCGGTGCCCCGGAGCGGCAGTTAGAAGTGCGGGAGAGCAAAACATACCCGATCGGCTTTGTACAGCTAAGGCTGAAGCCATAAAAAAGCGGCCTACCCTGCAGTTTTCTTATAACGCAAGGTAGGCCGCCAATATGTTTGGGTGATCAATCCTATACTTCCACCATATCAAACCATAGCTATACTAGCGCCGGTCTGTCGTCGAGGTTGCAGCTTGGATACTCAGGGTCGTGCCTGTGCTCTTTTTCCAGCCTGTGCTTCCTCAGGATGCGCTCCTCGTCCATCATTTCCTGGTTCAGAGCGTCGGTAAAATCCCTTGTAAAGCCCATGCTGTCGTCTACTGAACTTAAGGTGTAGTTCCAGGTGTCTGATATCTCACCTGTAGACCTTCTCCTATGTCGTCTCATGTCTCTCGCTCCTTTCCAACTGTGCACCGGAGGCACAGGTACACAATTTTAAATTTTACATATTTATTTGCCTTTATCTATAGTATTATACGAAAAAAGCGCCACATAGTGCAACTAAGGCTTGGGTTTTGATGCAATTATTCTACCAGCAAAGTTAATCTACCGACAAGGGCTTTTAGGGCCTCTATCAACCGTTCGCAGGCAAGTAATAATCTTTCACGCTAAAACCTACACCCGCTGTTATAGAAAAACTACTGAAATCTGAATACAATAAAACCGGCCTGTGCAGAGACAGGTCTGCACAGGCCAGTTTTGTATGTCACTCGCAAGTCTTACTTCTTCTTTTTGGCTTTAGCTTTTGCCTTTTTAGACTTGGCCGCCTTCACTTTTTCATCTGTCTGCTCCGCCTCTTTAATCAGGGCTTTCCAGTCATACTTGGCATCGGCGCTGAAGTCGAGGGTGGCCTCGTAGTCCTCCTTCTCCACCTCCAGCACCTTAATGTCTTTGGTCAGGTACTGCTGAATCTCCTCCAGTATAGGCCGCTCCTCCAGGGAGCAGAAACTCACGGCAATGCCTTTCTCGGTGCCACGGCCGGTACGACCCACGCGGTGCACGTAGTTTTCGGGCTGCTCCGGCAAATCATAGTTCACCACATACTCCACGTTCGGTATATCGATGCCGCGGGCGCTCACGTCGGTGGCGATCAGCAGCTTCACCTCGCCTTTCTTAAACTTGCGCATCACGTCGAGGCGGTCTTTCTGCTCTTTGCCGCCGTGTATACTTATCGCCTGAATCCCCACACGCTCCATGGCCGCCACCACACGCTCGGCGCGTACTTTGGTGCGCACAAAGGCCAGTATCTTCTTGTCCGGATTCTGCTTCACCACCCTCTCCAGGAAAAAGCGCTTATCCTCCATCTCCACGTACATCACGGAGTGGTCCACGTTTTTGGAGACCGGGTCTTTCGGGGAGATCTGGATGCGCACCGGCTTGTTTACCAGCGAGTAGGCCAGCTCCTTTATTTTCTCGTTGATGGTGGCCGAGAAGAACAGCGTCTGGCGCTGGCGCGGCAGCTTAGTGATGAGCTGGCGGATGTCGTGTATAAAGCCCAGGTCCAGCATGTGGTCGGCCTCGTCCAGGATCAGCGTCTCCACGCGGTGCAGGTGGATGTGGCCCTGGCTCACCAGGTCGAACAGGCGGCCCGGCGTGGCCACCAGCACATCAATGCCATCCTCCAGCTTCGCGATTTGCGGCCCCTGCTCCACGCCTCCGAACACGCAGAACGTGGTCACGCGGGTGCCGCGGCCGATCTCATTAAACACTTCTGTAATCTGCAGCGCCAGCTCCCGCGTCGGCACCATCACAATGCACTTAATGCCGTCGCCGCGCTTGCGGTTCTTGCTAAACTGCAGCCTGTCGAGCACCGGGATGGCGAAAGCGGCTGTCTTGCCCGTGCCCGTTTGGGCAATGGCCAGCACGTCCTCCCCCTTCATGATCGGCGGGATGGCCTTGAACTGGATATCGGTTGGCTTTTTAAAGCCCAGTTTGCTCAGGCTTTTCTTTATCTCGTCGGAGATGCGGTAATCTTCAAACTTCATGGTAATGGCATTTATACTTGGCTTCGCCAACTCGCTCGGCTTAACCCTGATGCAAAGGTAGGGTTAATTGTTGATTGTTGGTTTTTCTTATTACTGATGCCGACACAGCGGTGTTGCCCTGCTCCACCCTTTGCCTCCGTTTAGGCAACGTTTAGCCCGCAGCTTCTCCCCTCTCACAAAAATCCGAATTAAGCCAAAACTTTTTTGATAGTAATACTATTATACATGAAAGCATTTAAAAACTATTTCCCTGAGAAGCGGTTACAAAGTTTAAAAACGCATCCGCAGCAAAGTATAAAACACCCAAACCATGACCACCAGCATACAGATAAACCTGAAGCACCAGTCGTACCTGCGTGAGCCGGAAGCGACGGAATTGGGCCGAAAAATTGTTTCTGAAAGTATAAACCTGATAGACGGGCTGGGGTTTGAAGACTTCACCTTTAAAAAGCTAGCCGCCGAGATTGGCTCTACCGAGGCTTCGGTGTACCGCTATTTCGAGAACAAGCACAGGCTGCTGGTATACCTGGTGTCGTGGTACTGGGCCTGGCTGCACTACCTCGTCATCTTCCAGACGCAGAACATAGCTGACCCGCGCGAGCGCCTGGCCCGTGCCATAGAGGTGATCACCAAAGCCGGCGAGGCCGACGACCCTGCCGTGGCACACATTGATGAGCGCGTGCTGCACCGCGTGGTGGTGGCTGAGTCGTCGAAAGTATACCATACCAAGGAGGTGGATGCGGAGAACAAGGCTGGCTTTTTTCTGGAGCTAAAGCACTTTTGCCATTACCTGGCGCTGCTCGTGCTCGAGATCAACCCGGCATTCCCTTACCCGCACGCCCTGATGAGCACCATGCTGGAAGCTGCGCACCAGCAGCTGTTCTTTGCGCAGCACCTGCCCTCGCTAACTGATGTGCAGGCCGAGCGATACACGGAGACAGTGGATTTTCTGAAGCAGATGGTTTTTGCCGCCATAGACCAACACCTGAACTACCGCTAAAAGATGGACGCTACCAAACCAAAAAAGCAAATGACGCCCCTGCAGCGTTTCCTGAACCTGCTCTCCATCGAGCGCCGGGAGATCATGTATATGTATGTATACGCCGTGGCCGCCGGCCTCATCAGCCTGATGATTCCGCTGGGCATACAGAGCATTGTGGGCTTTGTGTCGAGCGGGCAGGTTACGACCTCAGTGGTGGTGCTGATCAGCCTGATCGTGCTGGCCCTGCTGATTGTGGGCGGCCTGCAGGTGATGCAACTGTGGCTGGTGGAGTTTATACAGCAGCGCCTGTTTGCCCGCACCGCCTCCGAGTTTGCCTACCGCATCCCGCGCTTTCAGCCCGAGGCGCTGCTGCAGTACAACCCGCCGGAGCTCATGAACCGCTTTTTCGACGTGCCCATCCTGCAAAAAGGGATAGCCAAGATACTCGTGGACTTTTCCACGGCGGTCATCCAGATCGTTTTCGGCCTGATCCTGCTCTCGTTCTACCACCCATACTTTATTTTTCTGGGCCTGCTACTCATAACGGTGCTGGTGCTCATCATCTGGGCCACCGGCGGCAAAGGCATCGACACCAGTGTAAAGGAATCGAAGTATAAGTATAAGCTGGTGGCGTGGCTGGAGGAGATGGCGCGCTCGCTGAGCACCTTTAAGCTGGTGGGCCATACTAACCTGCCCATGGAGCGCACCAACAACTATGTAAAAAGCTACCTGGACGTGCGCCGCGAGCATTTTAAGGTACTGATGACGCAGTACTACAGCTTCGTGGGCTTCAAGACCTTTATTACGGGCGGGTTGCTGGTGCTGGGAGGTATCCTAGTGGTGCAGCAGGAAATCAACATCGGTCAGTTCGTCGCGTCCGAAATCATCATCATCCTTATCATGACGGCCGTGGAGAAGATCATTATTAAGCTGGACACGGTGTACGACGTGATGGCGAGCCTGGACAAGATAGGCCAGGTAACAGACCTGCCGGTGGAGGAGGTGAAAGGCATAAAACTGGACGAGCTGCCCCTGAATGGCGGCCTGAGCCTACAGGCCCGCCAGCTGGGCTACAAGTTCTGGGATACCAAAAAGGTAGCCCTGGAAGACCTTACCTTTGCCATACAACCGTCGCAGCGCGTGTGCCTGGCAGGTTTTAACAGCTCCGGCAAAAGCACGCTGATAAGTATACTGCTGGGGCTCCTGCCCTCCTATAGCGGCACCCTGAGCTTCAACGGCATCTCCATGCACGACCTGCACAAAGGCAGCCTGCGCAGCCTTATCGGCGACAACATCAGCAAGGAGCAGGTGTTTGACGGCACCCTGATAGAAAACATCACCCTAGGCCGCCAACTGCCGATGCAGGACATACTTTGGGCTGTGGAGGTTACCGGCCTTACGCCGTTTGTGCACTCATTGCCCGATGGCCTCCACGCCTACCTTACCGGCGGCAGTATGCGCCTGCCTGGCAGCGTGGCGCGCAAAATAGTGCTGGCCCGCAGCCTGGTGCAGCGCCCCAAGCTCCTGATCGTGGATAATTTCTGGGCAGGCATGGCCAAGAAAGATAAGATGGAGCTCCTGCGCCTGCTCACCAGCCCGCAGTTCGACTGGACCATGATCATCGTATCTAACGACAGAGAGGTGATGCGCCTGTGCGACCGCACGCTCCTGCTGCAGGACGGCCGCTTGGTAGCCAACGGCAGCTATGAGGAGATAAAGGAAATGGGTGTTCTGCAGGAGTTAACCGACGTAATCAGCTAACTTATGGCTACCGAATTGAAAGAGTTTGACAATACCGAGAAGCAGCACCTGGAGGTGATGGATGAGGTGCAGACGCCGCACCTGGGCCGCACGCTCGCCTTCTGGATCGGGGGCATTTTTCTGATCCTCATACTTTCCCTGTTCCTCCCCTGGACGCAGAACATCCGCTCGCAGGGCACCCTTACGGCGCTTACCCCGCAGGACAGGCCGCAGACCGTGGAGGCCACCATCGCCGGCCGTATTGAGGAATGGCACGTGATGGAGGGGGCGTTCGTGAAAAAAGGCGATACCATTGCCAGCCTATCAGAGATAAAGGAGAAGTACATGGACCCGAACCTGCTGACGCGGCTGGAGGAGCAGGTACAGGCAAAAGAAGGAGCTGTGGAAGCCAACCTGGCGAAGGAAAAAGCTATGCAGGAACAGATAAGCGCCCTGCGCGAGGGGCTGACCTTCAGCCTGCAGAAAGCCCGCAACAAGGTAGCGCAAACACGCCTGAAACTGCAAAGCGATAGCATGGACGTGGTGGCGCAGCGCACCGAGCTGGCCATTGCCGAGTCGCAGTTTGAGCGCCAGGAGAACCTGTACGAGCAGGGCCTGAAATCGCTGACGGAACTGGAGCAGCGGCGCCTGAAGCTGCAGGAGGCACAGGCCAAGTTGCTTTCGCTCATCAACAAGTATGAGGCCACGCAGGCCGAGCTGCAGAACGCCCGTACCGAACTAAACTCGCTTCAGGCGGAGTATGGCGATAAGATCGCCAAGGCCGAAGCCGAGCTCAGCTCCACCCGCTCCTATACTTTTGCCACGCAAGCCGACGTGGCCAAGCTGCAGAACGAGCTCAGCAGCACCCAAGTCCGGAGCCAGTATTACCAAATTGTGGCGCCGCAGGATGGCTATGTGGTACAAACGCTAAAGGCGGGTATAGGTGAGACGATAAAAGAAGGCGAGCCGCTGGCCACCATCATGCCCCGCGACCCGGACCTGGCCGCCGAACTATACATTGATGCCCTGGACCTGCCCCTGATAAAGACTGGTGACGAGGTGCGCCTGCAGTTTGAGGGTTGGCCTACGTTGGTGTTCTCCGGCTGGCCGGGGGCAAGCTTCGGCACTTTTGGCGGCAGGGTGGCCGTGATAGATAACACCGGCACCAACGGCCGCTACCGCATGCTGGTAATACCCGACCCTAACGCAGAGCCATGGCCGGAGCCACTGCGTGTGGGCTCGGGCGTGTATGGCTGGGCGATGCTGAAAACCGTGCCGATCTGGTATGAGCTGTGGCGCCAACTCAACAACTTCCCGCCAGACTATACTGAGGGTAAAGGCGCTTCGGCAACAGACAAAAAGACAACAGCAGACGGTAAAAAGGAATAACCTACAGCATGCGCATCAACATCAACATAAGGGCACTTTTGCTTTTTGCGGCTCTGTTTATACTTGCCATGCCCACCATTAGGGCGCAGCAGCCGGACTCGGTGCAGCAGGTGCTCACGCTGCAGGAGTTTTACCAGATCGTGCTCCAATATCACCCAGTGGCCTCGCAGGGGGCGCTATTGCCTGAGCAGGCGCGGCAGGAGCTGCGCATCGCCCGCGGCACCTTGGATCCTGTTATCTCCAGTAAAGTATACCGTAAAGAGTACGGCGGCAAGGAGTACTATCAACTCTGGAGCAATACCTTGCGCGTGCCGCTGTGGTTCGGGCCGGAGCTAAAGGCAGGCTTTGATAAGAACAGCGGCGCCAACCTCAACCCCATGGATTACACTTCCTCCGAAGGCCTGAGTTCGGTGGGCATTTCGGTGCCGCTGGGGCAGGGCTTGTTTATAGACGAACGGCGCGCTACCATCCGGCAGGCCCGCCTGATGCAGGATGTGGCCGAGGCAGAACGCGTAAAACTCATAAACAAGCTGCTGCTGCAGGCCACCAAAGATTACTGGGACTGGCTTTTATACTTCAGGCAGGTGCAGTTGTACCAGGAGGCGGTGGAGCTGGCGGAGTTCCGGCTGCAGGCGGTGCGGGCGCGGGTGCAGGAAAGCGACCTGGCGGCCATTGATACCGTGGAGGCGCTGACGGAAGTACAAACGCGGCAAGTGCTATTGCAGGAGGCGCAGCTAGGTTATAACAACGCCCGCCTGATGGTGGCCACCCACCTCTGGGCCGAAGACGAAACGCCACTGGAGCTGCAGGAGACAACCACCCCTGCCCTTACCGGCAGTGAGATTGTTCCGCTACCTCAAAATGAGCTGCAACAGCTGTTGGAAACGGCCAAAGCCAATCACCCCGACCTGCGCAAACTCAGCCTGAAGGGCGAGCAACTGCAACTGGACCGTCGCGTAGCCGCCGATAAGCTGAAGCCCAAGCTAAACGCAGAGTATAACCTGCTGCAAAGCGATTTTTACATGCGGCCGGAGGCGATAGACCGTGCCTACATGGGCGAGAACTATAAATTGGGTCTCAGCTTTAGCCTACCCCTTTTTCTACGGGAAGAGCGCGGAAAGCTGCAGCTTACCAAAGCCAAGCAGCAGGCAAACGCCCTGGAGCTAACCCAAACCACCCGCGAGGTAGAAAACAGTATTCTGGCAGCTTACAACGAGTGGCTGGCGCTGGAGGAGCAGATACGGCTGCAGGAGCAGATGGTGGAGAACGCTAACACGCTCCGCAACGGCGAAGCAGTCCGCTTCCAGAACGGCGAAAGCTCACTGTTCCTGGTTAACTCCCGCGAAATGAAGCTGATGGAGGCGCAGGTAAAACTTTATACTCTCCGCGCCAAGTATGCCAAGGCCCGCACCTTCCTCTACTGGTCTGCAGGAAGTATAGAAGTGGAGTAGCTTGGTTGTTGGGGTCAGCCTTCTGCTGCGGAAGGCGTATACCGGCTCCACTTTCCCTCTGGCGCAAATGCCTTTATACTTTCATAGCCACTGCTTTCTGCGACTTGACACAAGCTATACTTTCTAGCTGCCGATTATACTCAGTCTTACAAGCGTCCTTTTCCATAGCTAGCTTTGGTGCCCTCCTAGGCCGGGAGGCCTCGCCTTCGGGCATCGCGCTGGGAGCTTTTCCTGCCCTCGTGCCTCGGGCTGCCTCGCCTCCGGCTCAGCACCGGAAAAACTCGCATAGGCGCTCTTGTCGAGGGCCCCTACCCCACCCAAGGACTGGGATCAAGTTCGGTGGCCACGGCTGATGCAACTAGAACCGGACTCCCTCTCCTGTTCTTAGGGGAGGGTTGGGGAGGGGTTTGTAGGGACAGGTCGCGACCTGTCCGCGCTATACCGTCAGCTATGAAACTTTTACTTTTGAGCTAGCAGTAGCAAAATTCCTCTCCTTAGACAAGGAGGGGCAGGGGTGGTTGGACCCGGTAAAGCCATGAAGAAGAGCAGCTACCTTCCCCAACAACGAACCAACCCCACTCCACAAAGCAGAGCCCAGATTCTGGAGCTGTATACTTTTATAAGAACATAAGAAATCTATGTTCTTATATTTACGCCACAAACCTACACTAACATGAAAACAAGCTGTTCCCACTCAGGCGCTAACTCGCCTTTTCCTTCTCTGTCATTTATTATTCTATCTTTTATACTTTAATTCAATGAAACAACTTTACACCCTTGTACTTGTGCTGCTGGTAAGCTGCGCAACGGCTTTCGCGCAGGATGCCGCCAAAACAAACGACATCAGAGAGCTGCTGCGCTTAACAAAGTCCGGTGAGTTGGGCATGCAGGCAATAAAAGGCAACATGGCGGCCGTGCGCAAGGCAAACCCATCCGTTCCGTCCGAGGTATGGGACGAGTTTGAGAAAGGCTTTTCGAAGGAAGACCTCGTTAACATGACTGTTCCGATCTACGACAAGCACTTCACCCACCAGGAGATAAAAGACATGATTGCGCTGTACAAAACGCCACTTGGGCAGAAAATGCTGGAGAAGATGCCGCTGATCTTGCAGGAGTCCATGGTGAAAGGGCAACAGTACGGCCAGGAGGTGGCCATGCGTGTTATCCAGAGAATGCAGGCAGAAGGCAAGCTCCCGCAAAACTAATAGGCAAACTAGCAAAAGCTCAGGCGCCACACCCTATACTTTAGGAGGTGGCGCCTGATGTATTTATACCTGAAGCGTAATCAGCCTTTCCTGCCGAACCACTCCTGCACCGAGGTAGCTACTTTGGCAAAATCGCTACCGCCGGAGCCGTAGGTGTCGTAGGCGAATTTGAGGATGATGCCGGCAACCACCACCAGGAACAGCACCCGCACAAATCCCACGCCGCGCTTCAGGGCCGTGCGCGTACCCAACTGCGAACCGATGATGCTGCACGCTGCCATCGGCACCGCCACCTGGTACAGCACATGCCCGTTCCAGGCAAAGTATAGCAGGGCAGATAGGTTCGTGGCCACGTTCACCACCTTGGCCGCCGCCGAGGCCGCCAGAAAGTTGAAGCCGAACAAGCCGATAAAGATAAAGATGAGGAAACTACCGGTGCCGGGGCCGAAGAAGCCGTCGTAGAAACCTATGCCGCCCCGATCAGCAAACCGTACAGCCGCTCTTTTGACTCGGTAAGCTTGGGCGCGTGCAGCGAGCCGAAATCCTTCCTGATGAACGTATACACCGCCACCAGCGCCAGCAGCACCAGGATGAGCGGCTTCAGCAAACTGGCGTCGAGGTGGCTCAGGGCGCGGGCACCCAGAAACGAGCACACAAAGGCCGCCGCTGCCGCCGGAAGTATAGCCAGGTAATTGATCCTGACGCTGCGCACGTACTTTACCATGGCCGCCGTGGTGCCCGCAATGCCCGCAAACTTGCCCGTGCCGAACACCGTGGGCAGCGGCACGCCCGGCAAAAACACGAGCAGTGCCGGCACCTGTATCAGTCCGCCGCCGCCCACCACCGAATCGATAAAGCCTGCCATAAAGGCGAACAGGCACAGGTAAACAATCTCTTCCACAGAAGTATAAAGTATAGAAGCGGCGCAAGTTACAGCGCAGTTCCCTTACCTGACTCTCCCCCGCCTTAAAATTTTCTGATTGATTTTTACTAAGCCTGATGGCACTTCTACAGCCTCAGCAATGCTGAGCTTTTGCACACCCAAAACAGATCGCCTGTAATTAAGAGATTCTTTGTTTATACGTTGCTGCTCTAATGCCTGGCCTTTATGGCCGCAGCAAGAGCGGCAGCACCATAAAGGAAACGTGGATAACCCAATGTTCTTCGCGTCCCTCTGTTCAAAGCTCAACTATACTTCCTCTTTTTAAATTTCCTTTCTATAAGCCGCTTCCGGCACCTTGTAAAAATTGTACAATATTTACGAATATATATCAAATGTTATATTTTAAGTTTCTATATTCGCGGCCTCAATTATTAACCAATTTATATGAAAACATTTTTACTCGCGCTCTCGGCTTGCACGCTAGCCGCTCTCACTTCCTATGGGCAAACTTCTCAGCCAGACAGTGTTGTTGTGTCGCCGCTGAAGCCACTGGCTGGAAAATTGGCCACAGAGCTAAACGTGAACCCTTTTAACGGCACGATCAGCTTAAACAACTCACTTAACCAACTAAAGTTCCGCTATTTCGCCAAGACTGATTTGGCCTTGCGCCTGGGCTTTAACGGTAGCAAGGATAGCAGACGGCTGGAAAGCTCTAACGCCTACGGCACCAACGCCTATGACAACAAGGACGAGCGCAGCAGCTCTACCATTGGGGTAAATGCCGGCATCGAAAAACACTTTAAAGGCACCAGAAGGCTTTCTCCTTACATCGGGGCTGATCTTGTGCTTGAGAAGAGGACATCAGAGCAAGAGATTACCTCCGGCAACAGCACCACTACCATAACCGGCGCGTGGCGCGAGAGCAGCTACTCAAGTGGCTATCCGTCACAGACGTATTATACTTTCATGCAGCAGGGCTACTCCCGCTATGGCTTAAACTTAGTGACTGGCTTCGACTTTTACATGGCAAAGAACCTGTTCTTTGGCTATGAGGCAAGCTTCGGCTTCAGCAAAAGATCAATGGATGACATAGAGGTGAAGCAAAGTGACTCCTCCAACTCTCCATCCAATTCTGCTGATGTTACTAACACGTCCTTCTCATTTGGCCCAAGCCTGATGAATGGAGTTAGAATAGGGTATGTGTTCTAAGGGAAAACGAGGTACAGTTATGCGTTTATATACTTTAAAACACCCCCTCCTGCTGGCCTTGTTCTCTATTTTGCTGCTACAGGCTTGTAAGAAAGACGAGGTAAACCATCCGGAGGTAGAGACAACAGAAGTAACAGCCCTTTCACCAACAAGCGCCAGGTTAAAAGGCCATATCACCAACAAGGGCGACTTTAAGATTATTGACTACGGCTTTGTATATGGCTATAACTCTGACCTGAGCGAAACCAGAGGGGCGAAAGCCTCTTTGGGGAAGGATGCGCAGGTGGGGGACTACTCTAAGGATCTAACTAACCTGAACATCTCAGGTTACAACTACGACCGCACCCTGTATGCCAGGGCTTACTTAACGAATGAGAAAGGAACGGTCTTTGGCCAGGTATCCTCCGTGGTGCTGCCGTCGCCTAACGTGCAGGGCATTTCTCCTGGCAGCGGCAAGGCAGGCGACAGAGTTACTATAACCGGTAATTTCTATAGCAACAACACAAGCGAGGTAGAAGTGTTGTTTGGCAGCATAGCGGCCAAGGTGCTGGAGGTTTCGCCATCTAAAGTTGTGGTGGAGGTACCAAGCGGCATCTCCTTCAACAGCTATTACAGCTATAACCAAGTGCAGGTAGTGCTCAGGATGGCAGGCCAGACTTATAACGTAACGTCTAACTTCAAGATAATATCCACGATTAAGGACTTTACCCCTACTACAGGTCCCTTAGGCACCAGTATCACTATCACCGGGGAAAACCTTCCTTACTCCTCTTATTATTACTCAGGTTATGTTAGGGTCTACATGAACGGAACGGAGGTGTCTGTTTCTAACTACAGCCCAAGTAGCCTTCAGGTACAGGTGCCCTACACCTTAACCAGCGACAAGGTAACTATATCAGTACTAATTGACGGTGTGACCACTGTTTTGCCCGGTGAGTTCGTCATAACGCCACACACAGTATCCTCCATATCGCCCGCTTCCGGCTTAACAGGAAGCTCCTTTTCTGTTTTTGGCAACTTCCCTTATAATTACAACAGCAACATATCGGTTAAGCTTGGCGAAATACCTGCCAGTGCCTCTGTCGTGTCATCGGGGCAGCTCACCGTAACAGTACCTCATGACCTGCCGGCCGGCAGCTATAAAGTAAGTGTTACGGCAGGGCCTCATACAGTGGATGCGCCTGAACAGTACCAGGTACTCTCTCCTGAGATCACAGGATTTTCGCCTGCTTCCGGCGGTATTGGCAAAGAGGTCGTGATCAATGGCCGTTTTTTGCCGAACCAGTACTATCAGGTATACTTTGGGTCGGTAGCGGTAACCACCCGTAGCTATACAGGAAACGCACTTCGGGTTTATGTTCCGTCAGGTATAGAGGCGGGCAAGGTGAAAATAGCTGTAAAGCACGGAAACCAGCTAATAGAGGCAGAGGATGAGTTTACTGTGCTGGCCCCGTCCATTGCTTCTTTTTCCCCAGCCTCTGGCGTGGCAGGCTCAGTGGTAACCATAACAACTTCTGGCTTTACACCTAGCTCCTATACAGCTGTGAAGTTCGGCACAGTGCCAACCTCGGTACTAGGTGTCACTGAAAACACCATACGCGCCGTAGTTCCTTCTAACGTAACTGGCTCTATGAAAATAAACGTTGTCCATAACGGGCAAACGCTTATAAGCCCTGACAACTTCGTGGTAACGAACTAGCTTTAGCAACTACTCCTAAATAAAAACGGCCTCTTTAACAGGGGCCGTTTTTATTTTTACACGAGGTATTATTTAACCAAACTGTGGATAACGCAGGTTTTCCACACAAGTTGCTAACATATTTAGCTGCACTCCAAAAATTTTAGCTACTCTTGCTAAGAAAAGTATAATCAGAACCTGCCCCCCACTACGACCTTCTCTTTATACTCACCCTTTTCCCCGTTCAGCCCGAACAACTCGATGTAGAAAAGGTAGTAGCCGATATTGGCCTTGGCCCCATCCTCGCGGAGGCCGTCCCAGCGGAAGAAGCCGTTTGCCTCCAACAGTTCGTTGCGCACCAGCTTGCGTATTTCGCGGCCATTGGCATCGAAGACCGTGATGTTGGCGACCAGCCCGGTTTTGTCGGTGCGGTAGTTGATGATGGTAAAATCCTCGTAGCCATCGCCGTCAGGCGAGAAAACCTTGGACGAGATCTCAAACACCCGCTGCGCCTGCACCTCCTCCTGCGATTGCGAGTTTTTATACCCCGGCGTGGCAAAAACCGTGGTGGCCGCCGAGTGGAAGTTGCCGGCCATACTTGGCCCCTCCAGTCGCACCCGCTCCAGCGACACGCCGTTCACATCGTCCAGCAGCTCGAAGTGCATCTTCTCATCATAGCTGAACCTGTCCGACACTTCGCCATCCGGCTGCAGCACCACCACGGTTCCGGCATCGTCGGGGTAGCTGGGCAGATTGGCCATGCGGATAAAAGTCTCCTGCCGGGCCAGCGGGTAGTTTTGCTTGATATTGTCGGGACTGGAGGTGAGCACCGCGTATTGCCCCGGCGCCAGCACGTAGTTGGCCGTCGTTATATTTTTGATATTGCTGATGGTGTCGCCGGAGGTGTTGGCCAGTTTCCAGTCTTTTAGGCTGATGTATTTGTCGCTGCGGTTGACCAGCTCCACAAAATCGGCGCCGCCGGTGCGCGGGTTAAACAGGATTTCGTTGATCACCACATCGCCGGGCGCAGGTGCGGAGGGCAAGGCAAAAGTATAAGTCAAGGGCTGCGGATTAGAGTTGCCGGCGCAGTCGGTTATACTTTGGGCAGTTAACGTATACTCCTGTCGCTCCTGCAACTGGTCGCCAAGTAGAAGTATAACTTCCGTGAACAGCGGCCCCTGCACCTGAACTTGCTTTATACCTATACTTGGGCTGAGGCTGTAGTCGGCTATACTTGCGGCCTGCGTGCTGTCGAGGCGCTCGTTGAAGCGGAGCAGCAGCTTGTCTGGCGCAGTGGCGGTGACGTCAACAAGTATAGGCGGCGTGTTGTCGGGGTTAGAGGCGGCTACGGAGTTGGCCTGCGCGGGTGTGCCGCCGCGCGAGTCTTCGGAGGCAGCCCAGTTCTCCACGCCACCGCAAGGGTTGTTCACATCGATCATCTCCAGGCTCCAGCCGCCCTCGCTTTTGCCGCTGTTCTTGTACCAGGCATCACTGTAGTTGACATCATAAATGAGTTTACCGTTGGGCTGGCGCAGCTGCAGCAGCTCGCCGCTGTTGTTGAGGCTCGGAAAATTACTGATACCGATCACGTTGCCGTACCCGCTGAAGTTTGTAACCTGGCTGGTGGGCACCACTACGGTATACTCCTGCGGCAGCAGCTGCACATCCGGAAAGGTAGCCGTGGAGGTAGCGTCGGAGTAGCGGATGCCCTGCAGCTGCAGCACTTTGTCGGTGGGGTTGTAGAGCTCGATATATTCCTGCGCCGGCAGCCCCACCACCGGACTCTCATCGACCATGATCTCGGTGATCAGCAGCTCGTTATAGCCGGGCAGCACGGCCGGAGGTATAAAGCTGAAACTGGAAAGTATAGGCTCAGGAATTGCGTTGCCGTACAGGTCCTGCAGGTTAGTTATACGTAGTTCATTGTTGCCGCTCCGGAAGCTCTGGCTAAACACCAGCCGCACCTTCTCCGGCTCTACCAGTTCCGCGAGGAGCGGGTTTATACTTCCGTTCAACGTATAATTTGCCAGCTTCTGCGCCTCTTCCGGCTGCAGCGGCTCACTGAACTGCAGCGTCAGCTCCTGCGGGTTGATAGTCTGCAGCTCTTGCAGCACCGGCGGCGCGGTGTCGGTAATGCGAAAATCATCGAAATAGAATTTCTGGCTGTTGGCGGAGCTATACTTCAGCAGCACGCCAAAGTATGCCGAGCGGGTGTAGGTGGCGTCAGTGGTCGTGCCCTGGCTCACGTAGCTATCGCCGGTGCCGGTCACGTCTATACTTAGTTCCCACTCGTGGGTTATACTCCGGGTTACTTGCACGCGCACCACGTTATTGCTGGAAGCCACGGTTTTGTCCTGGCCGTCAACAATCTTCACGGCAGTTTTGCCGGCGTCTTTCCGGAACAGGCTTACCTCATCGGGCGTGCCGCCGATGCGCACAAAGTAGCCGCTGGTGCTGTTGCTTTTTAGGTCCCCGGCGTCGGAGGTGAGCCATACATCGGCGTAGTTACTGGAGGAGGTGGCCAGTTTCAAATTTGCCCAGAACTCCCAGATAGTGCCCACCGCTGCCTGCGATGGTGTGGCGAGCTGAAGTATGGTTCCGGTTACGGCGGGCCCATTGCTTTGCAACTGTTTTTGGGAGTTGATGATAAAGCTATCGGTGTTTCCGCTCCAGGTGGGGTTTTGGGTGAAGTCGCCGTCGGAGAAATCATCATGCAGCTGGGCGGCGGCGAAGTATGGCAGGAGAAACAGGAGTAAAAGTATGGTTAAGCCTCTGCTGCTCTTGTTGCTTTGTGCAGTGCCGAGTCCAACCATCCCTGCCCCTCCTTGTCTAAGGATGAGAGTTTTTATAGCTGATCGGGCAAGTATACTTTTTGTTTCTTTGGTAATAGCTTGGCGTAAAGTTTGTTCCATGCGCAGAAATTGTGGTGAAAACTTACGAACTTAGCAGCCGCATCAGCAATTACTCCCTACATTTGAGCAAACGCAAAGACGCTCCCAGGTCTTTCAGACGCCGTGAGGTCGGGTACCATGCAACCTCTTTTGTATTTTTAGAACTATTACGGGATGCTGGGGCGTTAGTTAAGGAAGTTAAAGAGTTTGGGAGTTAAAGAGTTAGTTCTTTTGTAGGGACAGGTCGCGACCTGTCCGAATCGTACCCCAACAATTTACCCATTCATCCATTAAACAATTAAATATATACCCTAAATGAAAGTAGCAGTAGTAGGCGCTACCGGTTTGGTAGGCGGCGAAATTTTGAAAGTACTGGCGGAGCGCGACTTCCCGGTGACAGAGTTGATGTTGGTTGCTTCTGAGAAGTCTGTTGGTAAACAGATGGAGTTTAAGGGTAAACAGATAAAGGTTATCGGGATGCAGGACGCGATTGCGGCTGCCCCGCAAATTGCCATTTTCTCTGCCGGCGGCAGCACCTCTACGGAGTGGGCCCCGAAGTTTGCCGAAGCAGGCACCGTGGTGGTAGACAACTCCTCGGCCTGGCGCATGGATCCTACCAAAAAGCTGGTGGTGCCGGAGATCAACGCCAAAGAACTGACGAAAGAAGATAAGATCATTGCCAATCCGAATTGCTCCACCATCCAGATGGTGGTGGCCCTGAACAAGCTGCACGAGGAGCTGCAGGCAAAACGCATTGTCGTGAGCACCTATCAGTCGGTGACAGGCACGGGCGTGAAGGCGGTGGAGCAGCTGATGAACGAGCGTGCGGGCAAAGAAGGTGAGAAAGCCTATCCTTACCCGATCGACCTGAACGTGCTGCCGCACATCGACGTGTTCCAGGACAACGGCTATACCAAGGAGGAGATGAAGATGATCCTCGAAACCAAGAAGATCATGGGCGACGACTCCATCCGTGTAACGGCCACAGCGGTGCGCATACCGGTAATGGGCGGCCACTCGGAATCGGTGAACGTGGAGTTTGAGAAGGACTTTACGCTGGACGAAGTATACCGCATCCTGAACCAGACAGAGGGCGTGAAGGTAGTAGACGACGTGAAAAATCTGCAATACCCGATGCCAAAAGACGCGCACGGCAAAGATGAGGTGCTGGTAGGCCGCATACGCCTGGACGAAACGCAGCCAAGAACGCTGAACCTATGGATCGTGGCCGATAACCTGCGCAAAGGCGCTGCCACCAATGCCGTGCAGATTGCCGAGTACCTGGTGAAGCACGAGCTGGTATAGTTTTTTAGATATTAGACGCTAGATACTAGACGTTAGACTTATGACAACACGCTCTTCCGGACTTCCCAGTCCGGAAGCGAACTGACGGGGACTTCTTAGTCCCCGTTTTTTTATTTTGCGGGAAATGCGGATTAGGAAATCCGCTGCAGGTATGGTTTCGGACTGGGAAGTCCGAAACAGCGGGGATAGTATAAATTTTCTATATTACTATTTGTATGAAAAAACTGATACTTCTTTTACTACTCCTGAATTTTACCACCGCTCAGGCACAGGTTGCCATTATTCAGGATAAAGATGGCTTTACAAGTGTGCGGGAAAAGCCTAGCAGTAAAGCTCAAATCATCCACCAACTAAAACCTAACGAGGTCTTTTGGTATAACTATGATGAAAATAATGCCAACGGAGACTGGGTAGCTGTTTTCATTCCAACAAATAAATATTCTTTGAATGGCAACCTCTGTTCTACACAGCCATACTTCACAGGCTATATTCATAAAAGCAAACTTCTACCCCTGGATAAGCTAAAGCCATACACAAGCTTAGGATTTACCTTCCATTATTCAACAAAAAAATTTGATCCTAATTCCCACTACATTGATTACAGGGACGGGAAAATAGTTACTGCAGTAGATGGCAGGCACCCTTGGGGCACTGACGGGAATATGCCAGTAACGGAAGTTGAAGCTATGGTAGTAAGTGTAAATGGTAAAAGTATAGATGTACCCAAACACTTGTATATGGACATTTTTGAGTGTGACAATGAGTTTCAGGTTTATGAAAACGGCGACACATACTTTGTGCACCAGTGGAACAGCGATGGTGCCGGTGCCTATGAAATTGTTTGGGTCCTAACAAATTGGGGATTAACTCAAAGGTTGGTGGGGAACATGATTTAACTTGTTTCGATTTCCAGCTAAAGTACATTAGAACATACTAAGCTAAACAATATATGCCCCATACCGCAAGTTTAGCGACAGCGCAACTTGTGGCTACCTTGGCAGCAGTTTGCGACTGCTTTGCTTTACAAAAGCAAGACCGACAACAACTGAAGCCATACTTTATACTTTAGCAAAGTATAAACGCACCTAAAGTATACTTTTTCTGCTAATGCAGCAGGCAAGTTTCAAACTTGCCTCATGAACTGCCACATTTACGCTACCGCTAAACTTGCGGCAGGCCAGAAGACGCGAATTCCCAATCCTGAAAATCCTGATCTAAAAATCTACCTTGTACAAATCTTCCATCTGGCGCTGTGTTACAAACGTTGGCATGGCCCGGAAAAGGGAATTGCGCAGGCGGCCCAGCAGCGGGTGGCGCCAGTGCGCTACCTCGCCCAGCCTCCTCGATAGCTCGATCACTTTGGCAGTTCTGGGCATTCGGCGCTTTTCATACTTTGTAAGTGCTTTTGCCAGGTCAGGCTCCTGCTGCAGGCACTGCGCCAGCACCACGGCGTCTTCTATGGCCTGGCAAGCGCCCTGGCCCATGTTGGGGGTCGTAGCATGGGCGGCATCACCCAGTAAAACTACACGGCCAAAGACAAAATGCTTCAGCGGCTTCAGGTCGGCTATGTCGTTCCAGATGAGTTGGTCCGGGGCAGTAGAGGCCAGCAGCATCTCTACCGGCGAGTGTACTTTCTCGAAATGGCGGGCCAGCTTTTCAGGCGTCATGTGGCGCATCTTCTCATCGCGTTGCGGGGCATTGATGCAGGCATACCAGTAAATCTTGTCGCCCTGCAGCGGAGCGATGCCCACCCTGCCTGCCGGGGCCCAGGTCTCAGCAGAAATCATGTTGTTGATGTCTACGCCGGGGTTATCCACCACAGCGCGCCAGCAAGTATAGCCGGCGTAGCGCGGGACGCTTGCTGGCGCCAGCTGCTGCCGCACCACCGAGCTAATGCCATCGGCGGCAACCAGCAGGTCTGCCGTGTCGGAGCTGCCGTCGGTAAACAAGGCTGTTACCTGCTCCCCCTCCTGCCGTACCTCCTCGCAGCGCTTGCCCAGCACCAGCGAGCCCGGATTCAGGTGGTTGCACAGTACCTCGTGCAGGTCGGCCCGGTGGACGACAAAGTTGTTGATGCCATACTTGTTGCTCAAGGAGCGGGTATCCATGTTGCTGATCACCTTGCCGTGCTCATCGAAAATAACGAGCGCCTCCAGCTGCTTGCCGCGCGCCACCACTTCCTCGGCCACGCCTAGCCGCGCCAGGCCCTGCATGGCGTTGGCAGCCAAGGCAACCCCGGCCCCAAGCCCCCTGATTTTGGGTGCTGCCTCGTACGCGGTTGTCGCTATGCCTGCTTTCTGAAGGGCTAGGGCCGTACACAGCCCCCCGATACCGCCTCCTATCACAATGGCTTTCATATAGCTAATGCTTTGTTTTCACCAGCCCGGCCAAATACTTTGCGCAGGGCTGTGGTATTACTTTTTTATACGGTTTCGATCAGGTTGTAGCCTCTTATTTTGGCCTAACAAATATGCCGCTGCACAAAAAAAGCCGGCGTTAAACCGGCTTATACTATTCTGCCACTGTGGCCTCCGCTTCCGGGCACTTACTGCCCATCAATTCCCGCACGTTATCGAGGCAGGCCACCGGAATAAAAGTATAGATTTCCTGGTCGCCGCTGCAGTACTTAAAGCTTGCAAAAGCAGCGCGGCTTTTCGGGTAGATCCACCTATCATCGCCGCAGCCATACACAAACAGCGGAAAGTCCTTATAGTAGTAGTCCACGTAGCTCACCACTTCCTGGCCTTTCACGAACAGCAGGCGGCGGTGCTCCTCCGGCACCTCAGAGCCGCTCCACTCAAACCCAAGCACATCGCTGATGGCTGCCTCGTCCTCGTTTGGCTGAAAGAAGTACATCCTGTCCCAGTCAAAATCAGTTAGCGCGGCCATATCGATGGTTTTGTAGCCTTCCGGTCCGGCCTCTCCTTCGGTAACGGCGGCTTGCAGTTTCTCGCGCAGCGAGTCGTTGCTGCCACTGCAGCCGGCCAGCCAGAGCAGCGCCAGCAGTGGCAAGAGGTATCGTTTCATCAAAATTTATACTTTATACATTGTGCAGCTGAAGGTACGGCTTTCGGCTATACCTTACAAACATGCCATACTTTGGGCTAGCGCTTATACTCCTGCGCCAGTTCTTCCTGCTCCTCCTGCTGCCGCCCAAACACCTTGGCCACCCATTTCGGCAGGAAGATGGAGCCCAGGATGAGGTATGGGTAGTAAGTGATGAGGCGGTACAGCACCACCACCACGCTGCTGAACGTGCCCAGGAAAAGGCCGAAGAAGCTCGGGAAAGCCATCTCCACAATGCCGGCCCCGCCCGGCGTAATGGCAATCAGCATCACGATCCAGAAGATAAGGTTGCGGGAGATGATGAGCAGGTGCTCGCTGAAGGTTACGTCCACGAAAGCGGCGATAAGGCAGTTGAGCAGGAAATAGCGGGCGCTCCAGACAAACACCGTGGAAAGTATGGCCCGAGCCCAGTAGTTAAAGTCCTTGCCCTTGAGCTGCTCCGATGCCCACACAATTTCGTTGCCGTGCTGAAAGGCGTTCACGCGCCACTTCCGCAGGAAACCGATGGAGGTGATCTTGAGCAACAGCCACTTGAACGCCCGCGGCCGCACGAACAGCGCATAGATCATGATGAACGTATACACCGCGATCAGGCCGTAGCTGATGTAGAAGGCCGACTGCAGCTTGGCCACGTCGGCGGGCTCCAGGTTAAAGGTGGGGAACACCTGCCCCTGCGAGAGCAGTAGCGCAATGGGCGCGGCCACGATGAAGAACATGTTGTCCAGCACCGCCGTGAGCATGACATAGGCCAGGGACTTGCCCAGCGGAATGCCCTCTTTGTTGAGGATGATGGTGGCCACGGTGGTACCGCCCACCACGGAGGGTGTAACGGCCGAGGCAAACTCCCAAAGCATGATCACGTCCACGCTGTTGCGCCAGGTCAGGAACTTATCGGTAAGCGAGCGGATGCGGTACATATAGCCCGCATCGCGGATCACCAGCACGACCAAGGCCGCCGCCAGCCACCAGATGTTGGCATCGGCAATGCCTTTCAGCTCGCTAACTTTATCGTCTTTAATAAAGAGCCAGGCCGTGGCGGCCAAGCCCAGCAGCACGGGGATCAGCACCTTTACCGGGCTAAAGCTCTTAAGTATGGTTTTTTTATTCTGATCCATGTAACGTGATCGTGGGAGGTTTGCCGCTTACCACTGTTTAGCCGGGCAAACGCGTAAAGCTAAGAACTATTGGCCGGTACGCAAAAGCTACTCGGCCACCAGCAGCTGCGTTACCTGGGTCGCCTGCCCTTCTGCTTCTGTAATAATAAAATCGTTGAAGCCCTCGCCCACCTCTACGCCAATCTGGTTTAGCTGCAGCATGTCCAGGATGGCCAGAAAGTTGAAGATCATGCCGATCTTGTCCGGAAACTCCTCTATCAGCTTCGAAAAGGCCACGCGGTTGCGCGCAAGCACCATCCGCAAAATCACGTCGCGCTGCTCCTCGATGGTATACGGATATTGGATAACGGTGTGTTTAGGCCTGTTCTGCTCCTCCTCAAAGCGCACCATCACCTTCTCGAACACGCGCATGATCTTATAGAGGCTCAGGTCCTGCAGCTCATACTCGAAGTGGTTGGCGTTGGCGATCTGCTGCAGTTCGTGGTGGATGTTGCCGCGGCTCTCCTGCGCCATACGCTGGTCCTCCATCTCCGACAGGCTCGGCACGGCACTTTTATACTTCTTGTACTCCAGCAGGTGCTGCACCAGTTCCTCGCGCGGGTCAATCTCGTTGCCCTCCTCGTCCTTCTCTACGCGGGGTAGCAGCATTTTAGCCTTAATGCGCATCAGGGTGGCGGCGGTAAGTATAAAATCGCTGGCCACCTCAATGTTCAGCTGCTCCAGCTGCTGCAGGTAGCCCACAAACTCCGTCGTTATCCGGAAGATCGGAATGTCGTGTATGTCAAGCTCATCGCGCTCAATAAAGAACAGCAGCAGGTCGAACGGACCCTCAAACAATGGTAATCTTATCTCGAAACTCACCTTATCAACTTATTATGGGCGCGTTTGGCTGCGCAGGTGGCAAAAATAAACATTTTCAGCGGATTGGGAACCTCCGCTTCTCTGCTTCAACCTAAACGGGCGGGGCATGGTTCACAACTATTTTGGCAGGAGAAGGTATATAGCGAAACGGATATGCCGCACGTGCCAGCCTCCGGAAGATACCGCTCTCATTTAGAAGCACTTTAACCGCTTGCCTTTATTAAGTAGCGGCTCGTGTTTTTATATTTGCTAACTTTACGCTTTTGATAAAAAGGCACAATTTTCGTTTTTAAACTTTAGCCCTAATTTTTTGTTAGGGGTCTATAAGGATAACAGTATGATAATCAAACCCGGAGAGCTGCTTGCCTCCATCAACTCGCCTGCCGACCTACGGAACCTGAAGCCGGAGCAGCTGCTGCAAGTGAGCCAGGAGCTAAGGCAATACATCATCGATGTCGTGTCGATCCATGGTGGTCATTTTGGGGCCAGCCTGGGTGTGGTGGAGCTGACCACAGCGCTGCACTACGTGTTTAACACACCTCACGACCAGTTGGTATGGGATGTGGGGCACCAGGCGTACGGGCACAAGATCCTGACCGGTCGCCGCGACGTGTTTTATACCAACCGCAAGTATGGCGGCATCTCCGGTTTCCCGAAGCGTAAAGAAAGCGAGTACGATACTTTTGGCGTGGGCCACTCCAGCACTTCCATTTCGGCGGCGCTGGGTATGGCGGTTGCCTCCAAGTATAAAGGCGAGAACCAGCGCCAGCACATTGCCGTGATCGGCGACGGTGCCATGACCGGCGGCATGGCCTTTGAGGCCCTGAACCACGGCGGCGTGGCCAACGCCAACCTGCTGGTGGTGCTCAACGACAACTGCATGAGCATCGACCCGAACGTGGGCGCTCTCAAAGAATATTTAACAGACATCACCACCTCCCGCACCTACAACAAGATGCGCGACGAGGTTTGGAAGATACTGGGCAAGATCAGCAAGTTCGGTCCGGATGCCCGCACGATTGTATCTAAGATAGAGAGCGGCGTGAAAGCGGCCATCCTGAAGCAGAGTAACCTGTTTGAGGGGCTGAACTTCCGCTACTTCGGCCCGATAGACGGCCACGACATCAACCACCTGGTGTCGGTGATGGAAGACCTGAAGCATATTCCGGGCCCGAAGATCCTGCACGTGCTCACCACCAAAGGCAAAGGCTTTGCCCTGGCCGAGAAAGAGCAGACCAAATGGCACGCCCCCGGCACGTTCGATAAGATTACCGGCGAAATCTACAAGAAACAGTACGACCAGCCGCAGCCGCCGAAGTACCAGGACGTGTTCGGCCATACCATGGTGGAGCTGGCCGAGCAGAACCCCAAGATCATGGGCGTAACGCCTGCCATGCCGTCGGGTTGCTCCCTTAATATTATGATGAAGGCCATGCCGAACCGCGCTTTTGACGTGGGCATAGCCGAGCAGCACGCCGTTACTTTCTCCGCTGGCCTGGCCACGCAGGGCCTGGTACCGTTCTGCAACATCTACAGCACCTTTATGCAGCGCGGCTACGATCAGGTGGTGCACGATGTGTGCCTGCAGAACCTGAACGTGGTGTTCTGCCTCGACAGGGCCGGTTTTGCCGGTGCCGACGGCCCGACGCACCACGGCGCTTACGACATTGCCTACATGCGCTGCATCCCGAACATGGTGGTAGCCGCCCCAATGAACGAGCAGGAACTGCGCAACATGATGTATACCGCCTCGCAGGATGACATGGGCCCGTTCACGATCCGCTACCCGCGCGGCGAGGGCGTTATGCCGCAGTGGCGTACGCCGCTGGAGCTGCAGCAGGTGGGCAAGGGCCGCACGATTCAGGAAGGTGAAGAGGTAGCCATACTTACCTTCGGCCACGTGGGCAACTATGCGGTGGAGGTTTGCCAGAAGCTGGCTTTAGACGGCATCACCCCGGGCCACTTCGACATGCGCTACGCCAAACCGCTGGATGCCGAGCTGCTGCACCACATCTTTACCAAGTATGATAAAGTAGTGACCGTGGAAGACGGCTGCCTGCAGGGCGGCTTCGGAAGCGCGGTGCTGGAGTTTATGGTAGACAACGGCTATACTTGCCAGGTGAAGCGCCTCGGCATTCCGGACAAGATATTCGAGCACGGCACCCAGCTAGAGCTGCAGCACGAGGCCGGATTTGCCCCGATAGACATTGAAAACACCGTACGCGAGCTGGCCGGTGTGCCGGTGAAAGTACAAGTATAGATTTTAGGCGCTAGATATTAGACGTTAGAAAAAGTCCCCGCAGGTTTTATACTTGCGGGGACTTTTTGTCTTGTGCAGATTGTCTAACCACCCCTACCCCTCCTTATCCAAGGAAGGGAGCTCCTTCTTACTTATTCCTCTACTTTACGTTAAATTGCTTTAACACTCTATTATTTATAAGAAGTGGCAATACAAAATCGCAGATACTTAAAAGAAAATCGCAGGGAGCTAAGGAGTAATTTAACACCTGCCGAGGCAGAGCTGTGGAAGTATTTGAAAAGCGGGAGCCTTAAGGGCAGAAAATTCAGGCGACAACATAGCGTCAAAAATTATATTCTTGACTTCTACTGTCTATCAGAGCAATTAGCTGTTGAGCTAGATGGGCAGGTGCATAACAGCATTGTGGCAGAATATGCTGATCAGGAACGAGACCAGCATCTGAAAAAATTAAATATTAGAGTGATCCGATTTGAGAATAGAGATGTGTTTGAGAATTTGCAAGCCGTGCTACAAGAAGTCACCCGCAACTTTAGGTAGCAGTAGGCTCCCATCCTTGGATAAGGAGGGGCAGGGGTGGTTGGACCCGGTACTGCAGCCATTCTGTATTTACTATCTTTGCTACTACCAACAAAAATCCTGATTCAGACAAAATGGCAAACACCTACACCGACCACGGCTCCGGCGATACACTGGTTTTCCTGCACGGCTTCTGCGAGAGCAAACAGGTATGGGCGGAGTTCACCAGGCCGCTGCAGCACAAGTTCCGTATCATCGCCCTGGATTTGCCCGGCTTCGGCGAGAACACCCACAGCATCAGCAGCTACAGCATGGAAAGCATGGCCGACTATGTGAAGCATACCCTGGAGGAACTGAACGTGCGCCGCTGCATCCTGGTGGGCCACTCGATGGGCGGCTACGTAAGTATGGCCTTCGCCAAAAAGTATGGCAACATGCTGCAGGGCCTCTGCCTCTTCCACTCCTCCGCTCTCCCCGACACCGACGAGAAAAAGGAGAACCGCGAAAAAAGTATAGATTATGTAGAGCGCCACGGGGTGATCAATTTCATCAACCCGTTTGTGGAGCCGCTCTTTTACAAAGAAAACCGCGATTGGCTAAAGCAGGAGATAGAGATGATGAAGGAGATTGGCCGCGCCACCCCGCAGGATAGCGTGACTGGCGCCCTGGCCGCCATGCGCGACCGCCCCGACCGCACTGATGTGCTGCGCAAGGCCACCTTCCCGGTGCTGTTTATTTTTGGCAAAGAGGATGGGGCCGTGCCGCTGGAGAAGGCGCTGGAGCAGTGCCACCTGCCCGGCAACAGCATGGTCTACTTTCTGGAGAAAACCGGCCACATGGGCATGTTTGAGCGCACTTACGAAACCCGCAAAGCCATCGAGAAGTTTGCCGAGACCATTTTTGGCTAAGCTATAACCTAACAGCTTTTTATAAGACTACTGCTCTTTAACCCGGTTGAAGTGCAAAAAAAAGCGGCAACCTGCTTGGGGCAGGCTGCCGCTGTATCGAAACCACTTATTTATACTTTTATAGAGGCTTTTGGTTACTCTTTCAGCTCCATTTCCATGGTGCTGCCGTCAGATGCTTTCAGGTCCAGTTCATCATCGTCCAGCTTCATCACATCAAAATTCTCTGTCATGTCAGCTCCTTCAAACTGCAGCGTCAAGCGCTTAGCCGTTTGGTCGAAAGACCAGGTGCCGGTCTGCAAAGACCCGCCGCTACTCAACGCGAAGCGGCCATCTGCATAAAACTGCATCGTCTGGGCTTCCTCGGCGTCCGTCATTTTCTCTTTGTCCCCGGTGGCATTCTTTTCTTTATCGGCTACCCAGGTTTTGCTGCTCGTTCCCGAGATCATACTTTCTGAGCCTACTTCCTCTTTGTTTCCGCCACAGCTTGTTATGGTTATTGCCAGCAACAGCCCCAACAGGCCGTACCAGCTGTTCTTTAATTTATTCATAGTTTTATCTTGTTGATGTTCTGTCTGATGCTTACGGCCTGTAATGCTTTGTCGTTGCGTGGGCAGGCACAACCAACTCCTGCAGGCGGCGTATCTTACTGTAGGCTACCTATTTTTGAGACACAGGGGCCATTGTATAAGATTTGATTTAAACAGATACTGATATGGGACTTTCAGATTTCTTTAAGAAGGGCAAAAAAGAGCCCGCTAATACATCAGGCAATATTTCGTCTAAGAACGTGCAGACGCCTCCGGGCACGCAGCCGGTGAGCAAGGGCGCCGGGCCTTTCGGGGCTGCCGCCACAGATAAAACAGTTGAGGCCAACGCCAATCAGGATATTTACACAGTGCAGAGCGGCGACTCGCTCTCTAAAATTGCGCAAAAGCACTACGGCAACGCCAACGACTGGAAAAAGATCTACAATGCCAACAAGCAAACCATCGGCGATAACCCAGACCTGATCCGTCCGGGCCAGCGCTTGACGATACCAAGAGATTAAAGGCACCTGTTTGTGTTGAAGGTAGAGCAGCCAGCCCCCTTTCTGGGGTTGGCTGTTTGTTTTCTTATACTTTGATAAGGTTTATACTTCCGTAGCTGCTGATCCTCACCTCCCTGGCGCAAGCGTCCGCTTGTACCGCTATTAGCTACTGCTTCCTGTAGCTTGAACCAAGCTATCCTTTCTAGCTACCAATCATCCTCAGTCTTACAAGCCTACAGTTTCATTTCATACTTTGGTGCCCTCAAGCACGGGAGGGCTCGTCCTCGGGCATCGCGCGGCGTGCCTGAAGCTGCCTTCGCGCTGCTCCGGCTGCCGCATGCGCGGCACCTCAACATGCACAAGGCGCTCTTGTCGAGGGCCCCTACCCCCACCCAAGGACTGGGATCAAGTTCGATAGCTATGGTTTCGGCTATGGAACAAGTATGGCTATGGAACAAGTATATTTCCCCTCCTTAGCCAAGGAGGGGCAGGGGTGGTTGGACCCGGTCCTGCAAGTTTCCCCTTGTTTTTAAGGGTTAGGATTGAGCGGGGTAAATCCCCCTCCTCGGAGGGGTTGGGGTGGGTTTACACCTGCTGATAACTCCCTCCCCTGGTTTTAGGTTGGGGCAAAACAAAAAGCCCACCAGGCATAACACCTGGCGGGCTTCTCAATCAATAAGTATACTTTGGGAGCTTAGAAGCGCTCGTCGGCAGCGAAGAAGAAGTCGCCTTCGATCTGCGCGTTCTCGTCAGAGTCAGAGCCGTGCACGGCGTTGGCCTCGATAGACTTGGCGTAAACCTTACGGATAGTGCCTTCCTCCGCCTGCGCAGGGTTAGTAGCGCCGATCAGCTTGCGGAAGTCTTCCACTGCGTTGTCTTTCTCCAGGATCATCGCCACAATTGGGCCAGAAGACATATACTTTACCAGGTCGCCGTAGAACGGACGCTCTTTGTGCACCTCGTAAAACTTGCCTGCGCGCTCCTCAGACAGTCTTGTCTTTTTCATCGCCACAATGCGGAAGCCGCCTTCCTCGATCATTTTGGTAATGCCGCCAATATGGTTTTCTGCCACCGCATCAGGCTTAATCATGGTGAATGTCTTGTTTCCGGCCATGTTCTCTTTTTACTTTATCGTTAATAATGTCTACTTTAGCCTGCAAAAGTAGCGCATTTCAGCCAATATTAGTATACTTTTCCGCTAACTTTAATGAAAGCGCCGCGTCGTGCAGTGGGATCTGCGGCCCCTCCGACAGCGCATAGTGTTGCTTTAAACATATTTTATTCAGAAATTTGCGCCTTATATCCTTATTAATCAGAGGATTTATACTTACCTTATGCATGATATCAACGCTCTGAAAGAGCTTCTGAAAGAGCCTAAAGAGGTGATGATCACCACACACCATAAACCAGACGCGGACGCGCTGGGCTCTTCGCTTGGCCTGGCCGGCTATCTCAAAAAGAAAGGGCACCGCGTTACCGTCATCACGCCGTCTGACTATCCCAGCTTCCTGAACTGGATGGAGGGCAACGATGACGTGATCGTGTACTCGGAGAAAAACGACGGCCTGGTGCAGCGCATCGTCAATGAGTCGCAGGTGATCTTCTGCCTAGATTTTAACAACCTCTCGCGCATAAACGAGATGGGCGAGTACATCCGGCAGGCCCCCGGCACCAAGGTACTGGTAGACCACCACCTGCAGCCCGAAGACTTTGCCGACCTGGACTTTGCCAACACCAGCGCTGCCGCCACCGCCGAGATCGTGTACGACCTGATCAAGGCCATGGGCGACGCTGACCTGATCGACACGGGCATTGGCGAGTGCCTTTACGCCGGCATTATGACCGACACGGGCTCGTTCCGCCACCCGAGCACCTCCAAGAACGTGCACCTCATTATTGCCGACCTCCTGCACATCGGCGTGAAAACATCCGACATCCACCGCCTGATATACGACAGCTCCTCGGAACTGCGCCTGCGCTTTTTGGGTTATGCCCTGAAGGACAAGCTGGTGGTGCTGCGCGAGTATAATACGGCCTATATCTCCATAACGGCTGACGAACTGAAGGCATACGACTCTAAGACAGGCGACACGGAGGGGCTTGTGAACTATGCGCTCTCTATTGACGGCATTGTGTTTGCGGCCCTGATCATCGACCGCACCAATGCCGTGAAGATGTCGTTCCGCTCGGTAGGCGATTTCTCCGCTAATGAGTTTGCCCGCGAGCACTTTAACGGGGGCGGCCACAAAAACGCAGCCGGCGGTATGTCTCTGGACACGCTGGAGAACACCGTGGCTAAGTTCGAGAGCCTGCTGCCGCAGTACAAAGACAAGCTGCAGCACGCCACAATCAGATAAAAAACCTTATATCAAACTATACCTAGATGCTATCTAAAACTAAATTTTTGTTGCCGGTGTTGGCCGGTGCCATTGCGTTGCAGGGATGCAACAAGAAAAGTGATGAGTTTTATAAGACGGCTGATGGCCTGACCTATAAAATCTACGAGAAAAACGACAAGGGCGAGTACGAAAACAAAGGAGAGGTAGCTCCTGAGGACTCTACCGGTGCCAAGATTGGTGAATTTGTGTCCTTCCACTGGCAGATGGTAAACTCCGATGACTCTGTGTTTGTGGATACGCGTGCGCAGGGCCCGGGCCTTCCTAGAATTGTTCCGGTAATGGCCCCAACCATGAAAGGCGGCCTGGAGAATGCCTTTATGATGCTTTCTGCCGGCGACAGCGGCGTGTTTAAGCTGAACGCCGACACGCTTTTCAACAAAACGTTTGGCCAGCCACTTCCTCCATTCGTGAAGCCAGGCTCTGAGCTTACGTTCCGTATTAAGGCGGAGCGCGTAATGAACCAGGCCGAAGCCGAGACTTACCAGCAGGAGCTGATGCAGAAGTACATGGAAGAGTCGAAAGTGCGCGCCAAGAAGCAGACTAAAGTAGACGACGAGAAGATACAGGAGTACATTAAGGAGCAAAACCTGGAGAATGTACAGAAGACCGAATCCGGCGTATACTATGTGGTAACCGAGCAGGGCAAGGGCCAAAAGCCAGCTCCCGGCGACGAAGTGGCTGTGCATTACAAAGGCACCCACCTGAATGGCAAAGAATTCGACTCATCTTACAACAACCCGATGTCTGGTGGCGAGCCGATCCGTTTCCCGCTAGGACAGGGACGCGTAATTCAGGGTTGGGACGATGCCATTGCAGAGCTGAACGAAGGCAGCAAGGCTATCCTGCTAATCCCTTCTCCGCTGGCTTATGGCGAGCAGGAGCGCGGACCGGAAATGCCGGCCAACTCCATCCTGCGTTTCGACGTGGAACTGGTTGACGTGAAGAAAGCCGAAAAATAATTAAGCAAGAATGATGGCTAGCTATCAGAGAGACAACAGAGGGCGCCTGCTACAGGCGCTCCTCCTTCTTGTGGTGATGCTGGGCTTTGCCGCCTGCAAAGACGACAGCGTAGACCAGAAGGTAAAGGACGACAAAAAGATACAGGAGTACTTCGTGTCGCACAACATCGACACGGCCACCGTGGTTAAAACTAACAGCGGCCTGTATTACCAGAAGCTGGAAGAAGGCACTGGCAGCAGAATCTTCCCTGGCGACGTGGTGCTGGTGGATTATAAAGGCATGTTGCTGAACGATACCGAGTTTGACTCCAGCTACGAAAGAGGCGAGCCTTACCAGGTAACGGTAGGCATAAGCAGTGTGATAGCTGGGTGGCACGAGGGTTTGCAGCTGATGCGGGTAGGCGAGAAAGCGCGCCTGTTCATCCCGTCTCACCTTGGCTACGGTAGAAACCCACAAGGCGTAGCTATTCCTGCCAATTCACCGCTCGTTTTTGAAGTGCACGTAGTGGAGATGCAGGATTAACCAATATCCTACACCTATAAAAAAGCGCTGCTGGTATACATACCAGCGGCGCTTTTTTTATACTTTATACTCTACGTTCTTACTCCGCCAGCACCTCCGAAAGTATGGAAAGTGACTTCATATCGCCCAGCCTGTCTACGTGCAGTTGGTAATAGCGCACAAGGATATCGAGTAGCTCGCGGCGCACCCGCCCGTTAGGAATAGTGGCATAGTCAGGCTCCTGCAGCAGCTCATCAAAGTACTTCTCGTGCACCTGCATGTTCAGGACGGTGGGTGCCGACGTGGCTGCCTGCGCGTTTGGCGAGAAGGCCACCTGCTCCACTACCTCGGCCCCCGAGCCGGGGCCAAAGCCCAGGTAAAAGCTCAGCTGCAGCAGAAACACCAGATGGAAATTCTCAAAGCCGCTTTCCATCTCATCAAACGTGGTGATGGCCGTGTACAGGAAATGGAACAGCGGCGGGTTCTCCTCCTCCTCCTTCACCGTGCGCGACACCACCTCCGATAAAAACAGCACGATGCTGCTCTTCCGGATATCAAACGGGATGGACACAAAGGAGTAATCGGTTTTAAACTCAGAGATGCGCGACAGGCCGCCCCGGTGGGAGGTATACACCACCATCTCCAGCAGCGTGAACGGCTGGAAAAGCGCCACCCGCGAGCCATTGCCCTTCTTGCGCACGCCGTTCACCACGTACGACTGCACGCCCAGCGCCTCAGTATAGATTTTGGTGATGATGGACGTCTCCCTATACTTGATGTTGTTGAGAACGACCCCTCTTGTCTTGACTAACATTTACTCCAGTACGGCTATTTTGCTGATACAGGTTTGCTCTCCATTGCTGCTCATCACCAGGTATACCCCGGCTTTCACGCGGTTTCCGTTGTAGTCGCGCACATTCCAGGCAAATGTGCCGCCGGAGGCCCGGCCCCTGTACACCAGCGTGCCCGCCACATCTGTGATACGGACATCGGCATTGTTTGGTAAACCGGAAATGCCCACCTGGCCCGTATAGTCCGGCCGCACCGGGTTTGGGAACACCATGGCACACTCGGGCTTGCCCTCGGTAACGGTGGCGCTGGAGCGGAAAGAAGCCACACCGGCCTCGGTAGCCACAAACACCTCCCCCGACTGGTGCTCCACGCCTACTGCGTATACTTTATCGGATGGCAAAGGGCTGTTCTGGGTGGTGAAGTGGTGGATCTGCTCATCTCCGTCGGGCCCGAAAAGCCAGAGGCCGTTGTCGGTTCCGATCCATTTTCGGTTTGCGCCGTCCACGGCTATACTTCTAACGATCTGCCCGCTCAGCAGCGGCCTTCCGTCTATGATAGGGATGCGGGCATCGTAGCGCTGCGGCTCAAACACGAGTGCCTGGTTATAGAAAACGGCCACGCCGCTGCCCGTACCTACCCAAATGTCGCCGTTCAGGTCGCGGGTTATACTATAAACGGCGTTGCTTGGCAGGCCGCCGTTGCCCTCGCCAGCAGCAAGTATACGTGTGCGCTCCTGCTGTTCATCGTACACCACTAACCCGCCGCGGCCACTGCCGACGGCATAGGAAAGCCATTTGTGCCCGTAGTCATCCAGCTCCAGGTGCATTAGGCTGCTGCCCTCCGCCACCCCCGGCAAAGTATACGACTCCCACTCCCCGCTTGGGCTTAGCCGGTGCAGGCCGGGCGCGCCGCTTAGCTGGTTCGGGTTCACCACCCACACGTTTCCTTCGTAATCCACGGCCACATCGGCTACTCTTATACTTTTCTCCTTCTCAGAGTAGGATAATGTGCTTCGTAACGGGCTGTTATAGCCATTGTACAGTTTAGCGCTATCCGGCCCCTCCCACTCCAGCAGGCCACCGCCAAAGCTGGCAAGGTATAGTTTACCGGTGATGGGGTTATACATGGCATCTACCAGATCCGGGGCGGAGGCAAGCGCCGTGTGCGGGTAAAGCTGGCTGTTATAGTTTTGCCACGTGCCGTTGCTGTACGTATAAAATCCCTCTTGATTTCCGAAGGGTTCGTAGCCGCCGCTGTAGCCGCCGCTTAACACATATACGTTGCCGTTGAATGCATAGACCTGAAAGCTTTTGCTGGAGAAGGGGCCTTGGGGAGCATAGGCTGCGGCCTCTGCAGTGTTTAGGCTCAGCCTTACCAACCCTTTTGCCTCATCTGCTATCCAGACATCGCCGGTGACTGTGGCCACTGCCTCCCGCGGCTCCGTAAGTAAGGCTTGATCCAAAGTATACGTATGGCCGCCGGCATCCTGCACCAGCACCCCTTCTGCCGTAGTTATACTTATGTAAGCATCCGTGGCATTTATACTTTGTACCGCTGTGCCGGCAGCCAGGGCGGTTTCTTCCCACGTATCGCCGCTTAAAGTATAGACGCCGCTGCCGATGCCCGCATAAAGCCTCCCGTTAAAAGCCGCCAGTGCGGTAACCGCCGCCTGGGCAGGCAAGCCGGCATGTAAAGTGCTCCAGTTCCGGTAGTCCTGCAGGTTTGTGCCCGCGGTTGGGGCTGTAAGAATGCCCTGGCTGGTGGCAAGGAAGATGTTGCCTTCCAGCACGGCCACATCAGCAATGGAAATATTCTGGCCGTTAGCACCCAGGCCGCTGTAGGTTTCCTTCACCTCATGCTTCTGCAGGTCCAGCACCACCACGCCAAAGCTGGTGGCCAGGTAGGCCAGTTGCTTGTAAGTATAAATGCGGTTGATCTTCTTCTCGCCCGAGATGCTTTTCCGGAAGATGTCGGTGATGGCGTAAAGGCGGTTGCCCTGCACTAGGTCTACTTTGGTGTTTTGGTAGGCGATGATGAGGGTGTTGGCATCTCCAGAAAAGGCAATATCGCTAAGCTGCTGTTCGCTCAGTCCGTCCGCCTTGGAAATGATTTCAGTGGTATTGAACTCGGTGTCGAAGTAGAAAAGCCCGCGCTCAGCGGCCAGGTATACTTTGTCGCCGGCCACGGCGACGGCCTTGCCCCGGTGGTAAGGCACATGCACCTGCCAGCCCCCGATGGGCAGTTGGCTCTGCGCCTGCGCCACATGGCACCAACATAGCCACACCAGCAGCACGAGGGGCAGTTGTTTGAGGCGATGGGCAAGTATGGCTTTCACGGCTTAAAGTATAAATTCAGCTTTTCTTCTGCTTCATACCCTCTGTAAAGCAGTGGCGGCAGCGGGCCTCGTAAGAATCGGTCTCGCCCAACAGCACCTGCTTCTCGTCGGCGGCGTTGCGGAAGGAGTAATTGGCAATGTCGCCGCACTGCACGCATACCGCATGCACTTTGGTCACGTACTCGGCCACGGCCATCAGCGCCGGCATCGGCCCGAAGGGTTTGCCAAGATAGTCCATGTCCAGGCCGGCGGCAATCACGCGCACGCCGCTGTTGGCCAGTTTCACGCATACTTCGGCCAGGCCTTCGTCAAAGAACTGGGCCTCGTCTATGCCCACCACATCGCAGCTGCCGCCCAAAAGCAGCATGTCCTGGGCAAAGTCTATGGGCGTAGAGCGGATGGCATTGGCGTTATGCGACACCACATCCTCCTCGTGGTAGCGTTTGTCTACGGTAGGCTTAAATATCTCGATCTTCTGCCGGGCAATTTTAGCGCGGTTCAGCCGCCGGATCAGCTCCTCGGTCTTGCCCGAGAACATCGACCCGCAGATCACCTCAATCCATCCTTTTCTGTTAGCGCTGTTTTTGTTGCCTACGCGTGGTTCAATAAACATATTGATGCTGATTGCTGGTTGTTGATTGTTGTTGTCAGATGTAAGAGCAGCGTCCTTCTTAAGAACAATCAGCAATTAACAATCAACAATAAAACGTATTAAATTTCTAACTTTTAACCTTCTAACTACTATAGCTCATGTGCGGCAGCTTGGTCTGCTCAGGCACCTTTCCGGTAATTTCGCCGCCGGTTAATGTACATTGGCAGGTCAGCCGTTCGTTATCCTTCAGGCGGCCTCTGTCGCGGTAGCGGATTTCGGCAGCCGTGAGCGGCCCGGTGTGCTCCATCCCCTGCAAAATAATGATGCGGCAGGTGGTGCAGCGGCCCTTGCCTCCGCAGGCGTGCATCCAGTCGGTGCCCCCGGCCTGCAGCGCCTTCAGCAGCGTCTGCCCCTCGGCTACCTCAACTACAAGATTAGCCAGGTTTTGCACCTTCAACTTTGGCATATTTTTATAACTTTACAGGAGAAAGCGACAGCAATGGAAGACAAATATAATCAATTACGCCTGGAACGGTACAGCAAAGAGCTGGCAAATCTGCTTTGCGACCGTCACTTTGCCTCTCACGACACCCTGAACGGCCCGCAACTCATCAGTTTTACGCCTATTAAGCAGGTAAACCTGTTCGGGATAAAGGAGCTGCTGCTGAAGTGGCACCACGAGATGGCCAACCTGCGCAGCCCATACTTCGACTATGAGCACGAGGAGGTAAAGGAGGCGCTGGTGAACTTCATGAACGTACTCTCGCGCAAGATCCTGATGAAGCGTAACGCCTTTGAGCCGCTGCTGCAGAAGGCCATTTACGACACGTTTCTGGTGGTGCTGGACCCGGTGGCCACCTTTGAGGAGAAGTTCCTGCGCATACAGGAGGAGATCACGTTGCCCAAGCTGCAGGAGAACCTGAAGTATATCGACATTGACAAGCAGCTTTTTGCAGGTTTTGTAGATACGCTCTCGCCTAGCAGCCGCGACCGCGAGTACATCCTGAGCCGCTTTAAACTATACATAAACGCCAACCAGGAGCTGCGCACGCCGCTGCACCAGTTGGTGGAGCAGTTCAATACCCTGCTGCCAATTTCAGAGGAAGAGATTAGAGCGCAGGCAAAGACTTCACCATCGTTTCTGGACAGGCCCGAGCGCATGGCAGCCAAGCCCGCTCCCGTAGCGCCGGTACAGGAGAAGGATGTGGTGGCCCCGATACACACAGCACAGCGTGAGGCCGCACCTGCCGCACGCCCCGCTATGTATAAAGAGGAGGATGAGGAACTGGAGGCAGCAGCGGCCAATGCGCGTCCAACCCTGAACGATAACTTCCGCAAGGCAGCCTCCTCGTCGGTGGCCGACGCGCACAGCAACCGTAAGATCGACTCGCTGAAGAACTCCATCTCTATTAACCAGCGCTTCAGCTTTATAAACGAGCTGTTTAACGGCGATAACCTGACTTATTACCAGACGGTACAGACGCTGGATGACTTCAAAGATGCCGAGTCGGCGATGCAGTATGTAACCGGCACCCTGGCTAGCAAGTATGACTGGAGCAAAAAACAGGATCACGTGAACAAGCTGCTGCGCCTGATAGAGCGCAAGTTTTCCTAAGGTATTAACTCCCAAAGTATAACGAGAGCCGCTGCCAAAACAGCGGCTCTCGCCGTTTTTAAGATTCCATCTACGCCGCACCTGGGTTGTTATACTCACCAAAATAAAAGCTCCGTAAAAAATTAGGCAACATGCCTAAAAGTGCGGCCGTAGGCATTGCAAATAAAAAGGCGAAATACTAATTATGCAGTTCGCTTTGCGCCGCGCCTTGGTTTTTTGCCCCGGCCAGGCCGCTGAGGCAGTCGGCAAAAAGTGGCCACAGCCTGACACAAACAGCGTTTGAACCCGTAACAACTAAAAAGCAACCTGATTATCAGCCATGAGAGACGATTTTGACTACGACGACGACTTCGCCTACAACGATTACGACGACGAGGAGGAGGATGATGACTTCGGAATGACGTTTGAGGAGGATTTATACCTGATGATACGGGAAAAGCTCCGCGACACCATTCAGGAGTACAAAACACAGTTCCCTGCCCTGAAGAAGCTGGAAAGCGCTGTGAGCTCGTTTAAGGTAAATGCGAAGAACACCGACGACTCTAAGTTTTACCCACTGGCAGCCAAGCTCCTGAGCGAGCACATCAAACCCCTGGCCCAGGACTCGGAGGAGATACAGGAAATATACGACAACATGCAAACCGATATTGCCCGCTTTAAGAACCAGCGCGCGCACGGTTACGAGGGCGAACTGTACCTGACAGACTAATTGTTTTACATTTAATTGCACCCATCAGCCTGAGCCGCCCCGCGGCTCAGGCTGATGTTTTTTTGGCCAAACGGTGCAATACACAATATCTCATAATTAATATACTTGACTAATTATCAATTATTTAGACAATAACTTTGGTGTTTATGCGTATAATAATCCAATGCGAATAACTCTTAAGAGGAATTTTAATATATTTGCACCATAATATAATGCAACCCTTTGCTGGTTTTCGGAATCTTAGGATAAAAGGAAACCAGAATTTTTTGAAAGCAGTGATAGCAACTTTTTTTCTCTACCCACTAGGTAACAAACTTAATACTCCGGCACAGATGGCTAAACCAAAGCTACTTTCTGGGGAGCAATACCTTATCCAGACAGTGGATAAGCGGTTAGCACTCACCACCCACCGGCTCATTCAGCTACGCCGCCCGCTATCGGCGCGCGGCAACAAGGCTGTTATGCTGGAAGACATCGCCACCTGGCAGGTGAAGGCTACCGGCTCTCAACTGTACATTGCCCTTGGCCTGCTGATGGCAGCGCTTGTATACTTCAACGACTCCTTTTTGCTGCTGAGCGGCTTCTTTACCGCCCTCTTCTTTATGACGCGCCACCCCCGGGTGCACGTGATTACGACCAGCGGCACTTCCATGGTACTGCCGTTAGATGTGGAGCAGCGCCACATCAACAGCCTGATCGACATGGTGAGGCAGGCACAGCAGAAGCGGCTGAAAAAGCTGGGACTGGAAAAGCCGGTGTACAAGGCCTCCGCTCGTCTTGCCACTGCCACCGACACCATGGCTGCCGCCTAGATCACCCCTTACACCGCATTTTATCCGAAGCGCCTGACAGCAGGCGCTATTGTTTTGCGCGCCGCTAAGCAATAACTTGACGCTACTGCCGTATTATGCCTATAGTGAGAACTACAATACCTAAGTAGCTATAAAACAAATAATTAACCGGAATACTCCTTTCCCTCAGGGAAACTATAGGGAAACACTGCCCGGTTTTTATGCATTCCCGGCACCTTAAGTGCCCTTTCCGCAACCCTGCCGCCGGGCATGTATAACTTCGGTCACACCCTTAGTTATATGACGCACCAGCAGCAGGCAGAGGCCTTCCTGCAAGCGGCCACCCGGCACCGCGAGCAGCTCACCGCCTACGCCAGATCCCTTACCAAATGCGACGAAGCGGCGCACGACCTGTTCCAGGACGCGCTGCTAAAGTGCCACGATCGCATCCTTTCCTGCGGCTTCTTCGGCACGGCCTTCGTGCCCTACCTGGTGAGCGCGATCAAGTACAACTTCTACTACGCCCAGCGCGAGGCGGTGGCCACCGTGTCGCTGTCAGACCTCCAGCTGGCGACCATCCCCGAAGAGGAAGGCACGGCCGAGGAGAAGCAGCGCCGCGACGCCCTCTTCACCGGCATCATGACCTTTGTCTCCAGCCACTACAGCCAGGAGGACGCCGCGGTGTGGGAGCTCTACGTCAATGGCCTGGCCTACGCCGAGATCGTCTTCGCCACCGGCTACACCTACTGGAAGGCCGTGGAGACAGTGCGCCGCATCAAAAAAAGCATCAAGGCCAACTTCAGCCTCTAAGATACCCGCCCCGTCTATTAACCTTAATCTATCTTCCAAAGGAGGTGCTTGAGGCCCGGGTGGTTCCATGGCGGGGCGGCCCATAAAAAAGAAGCCCGTTCCAAAAGAACGGGCTTCTCTGCGTTCACAAACTTAAAACTTATCACTCACCTAATCATTACCTCATCACTAGCTGCCGCCGCGGGGCAGGCGGAAGAAGCGCTGTATAATATAGTAAATAATCCCCAGCACCACCAGCGCCAGCACGATGTAAATAAGGAGCGGCGGGATGCCCTTCTTTTGGTCGGACCTGGAATTGTCGCCGATCACCCCCGCCTGCTTGGCCGTGTTGAAGGAGTCAGCGTTGCCCGAGTCCTTTACCTTGGGCTTTTCTTTTGACTTGTCTTTTACAGAGGTATTGCCGCTATTCTTCACGGTGGTGTTACCCACGTTTTTGTTCTTTACCCATCGCGGCACCGGTTGCGCCAGCGGCGGCAGCCAGATGATCTCCGTGGGGGTGGAGCGCACCGGCTGCCAGCCGTTGGGCGAGACAACAGGCGTGGGCGTTGTGTCCGGTACCGACTGCACGAACGGCTTTGCCTGGGCCACGGTGCTGCGGCTGAAAAGGCCCTGGATGGAGTTGCACCCCACCAGCGCCATCAGGATCAGGACAAACAGCAGCGCTCTCACAGGCACACCTCCTTTGCCCAGGCGATGGCGTCAAACGAGGGGCAGGCCTTGGCCACGCCCGCAAAGTCGCGGTGCCCCTGCACCACGGCCTGCGGGTGCTGCCGCTTCCACTCCCGCACCACGCGCTCCATAGCGGCCTTCTGCTGCGGCGTGCGGTTATCCTTGGCGTTGCCTTTGGCATCGATACCGCCGATGTAGCTTACGTGCAGCGAGTGGCTGTTATGGCCCTTCACGCCGTTACACACGGCAGCGTCGGGGGCCAGCGTGCGCACCGTGCCGTTGGGCTCGATGATCTTGTGGTAGCCGGGGCTCTTCCACTTCAGGTTATTCTTCCAGTAGTTCTGGATGCTCTCCACCTTGGCGCTCTGGAGCGTGGCCGTGCAGTGGATGACGATGTAACTTATGCTTCTCATGTTCCGAGGGTGAAAAATTTAACAATCGACAGGATCACCTGCGTGATGGTCTGGAACTGGTCGGCGTCGATCACCTCCAGGATCAGCAGGGTATAGTTGAGGGCGATGCTGAGCAGGGCCACCGTGCCCCACTTGCGCCACTTGTTGGCCATAAGCCACTTGTATAGCTTCTTCATCATTGCGTCAGGTATACCGCGTAACAGCCCGCCAGCAGCACCAGGCCGGCCAGGAGCAGCAGGGTGCGCTCCTTGTAGTCAAAGCTGTAGCGGCTCGTATCGGTATCGGACTGGTAGCGCCAGGAGTCCTGCCAGCGGCGGCCTCCCCGGGCAATCTTATCGCGCATCAGGTAGTAGGCGCCGTTATGGAACCACGAGAAGGCCAGCACGCCGGCCACTGCCTCGAACACACGCGGCAGGAAGGCGTAGTCTGCCCATAAAAGGGCCAGGGCGAACAGGCCACGCTCTATCCCGAACAGCCAATGCTCGTTCATCGTCAGGGCATGGGCGCCCCTGCGGCTGTAGCACACGGCGTTCGTCAGGCCGTGCGCCAGAGCGTAGAGTATGAACAGCAGCAGGATCATGGCTTGTACCTCCTGTAGCTTATGGCCCAGTTCAGGGCCAGCACCGCAAAAAAGAAAAGGGCCATGATGTCGTAGCGGCCATCGGCATAAAAGTCCTGGCTGTGCCACCACAGGCAGGCGACGATGAGCCAGAGGGCGAAGATGTTTAGCGCCAGCTCCTTTCCTTGGAGCATGTGGCGCAGGAATCCTTTTTCATATTAGGCTAAAAGTTTGGTTGCTATTTGTTGCGGTTGAGCCATTCGTCGAAGGCTTCCACACCGCGCTGCAGCACGGTGTACTTGTTCAAAAGCTCGTCGTACTTGGCCTGCAGCTTCTCCAGCTGCTTCTGCAGGTAGTCTACCGTCTGGGCGTAGAGGGCCAGCTTGCGCTCCAGCTCCGTGAGTTGGTCGTCTAGCTTGTCGAGCTGGTTCACCAGCCGCACCAGGAAAAAGCTCACTACCGAGAGCAGCACCATGATGAGCGTGCCGCCCACCGAGATGATAATCATGTCCATACTCACAGCACGATCCCCCCTATAGGCCGGCCTTCCAGCGCGGCGGCTTTGTAGTTGGGGTAATCGGCCTTGCGGGCCTCCAGCCATTCGGTAAAGTCACGGCTGCGGCTTTGGGCCTCCACCTCCACCGCGTCGCGGTACCGGCGGTACTGGGCATCGCTCAGATCCAGCTCTCCCGCCGGCTTCAGGCCCCTGTTGGTGGCCTTCACGACCATGTGGGGCAGCGAGCGGAGGAACACGTACTGCGCCATCACCGGCGCCAGCTGCGCGTGCAGTTGGGCAAGGTTCTCGGGCATCGGTACCGGCACCTCCTGCTGCTTTGCCAGGAAGGCGGCCAGCAGCTCCTCGTATAGCGCCGCGCCCAATAGCGGCTTGATGACATCCTCCTGCACCCTTGCCAGGCGCGGGGCGAAGTACGGGCTATCCACATTTTTCTGCACATCGGTGTGGATAGCCACCTCTGCTGCCGTGATGAAGTATTTCTGTTCCATTAGCTTGCTGCTGTGTCTCTGATATTGAAGTCTTCAAAGTCGGTCACGAACTTATTGCGCTCGAAGGACCATATTTTAAGCACCATGATCACCTGATCGCGGCGGAAGGAGCGCCATAGTCCGTTTACCACGGCCCCGTCTGCATTCTTGTATTTGCCATCTGCGCCCCTGATCTTCCCAAACTTTCCCGTGTCGAAATAGCGGACTGTCTTAATGGACTTATTCCGGGTCTTGGGCCTTTTGCGGGATGGGATCAGGTCCAGGTTGCGGGTGCCGAAGCGTATGCTGGTGGCTTTACCTGCCCGGCCGTTTTCCCTGTTCTCTGCATTGTCAGCGTAGAAATACATGAACTGACACCAGGTCTTGCGGCTCCAGAAAAGAAAGTCATCCACAGCCGACAGCTCGAAGTCCTTCTTCTCGCGCATGGAGAGCTTTCGGTAGCCTTTTAGCTTCTCCTGGGTAAGTTTCCTAAGCTCCCTGTTCTGCATTGGCTCCTGTGGCGGTTTCCGGCCCTAACAGTGCATTGGCCTCCTTCGGAGACAGCTTGTAGAGCACCGTCAGCAGACCGTACACACTTGCCCGCGACAGCTCACCGCCCTGCATCTTCTCCAGCAGCTCCACCAGCTTGTCACGGGTCTCCGAATCGAAGGTATTCTCCTCCAGCGGCTTCATGTCTACCATGGCGCGCAGCTCGTCCACGTCGGCGATATCCTGCAGCAGGCCCTCGGAGAAGGTGAACTTCACCGGCAGGTTGGTCACGATGTCCAGCGCCGGGGTGTCGGCGTCGCCCTTCAGCTCCACGCCCTGCACGTACTGCAGTAGCTCCTCAAAGCCCTCGATGATGTCCACCTGCTCGGGCCTTACCACCGTGTTGTAGTAAAGCTCGTAGGCGGTGCGGATGGTGCCGCTGTCGCCGCCAAGCGAGGCGCCGCCCGGAAGGCCCACGATCGTAGGCGAGGGCACGCGGTTGGCGGCCAGGATCTTCTCCACAGCCAGCGAGGAGTAGGTATTGTAGATGTCGGCGTTGACAGGAGGGGAATATGGCACGATAGAGGCGGCGTCCACGCCAGCCTCCCCGAAGATCACCAGCAGGCTCTCCCCTTTAGGCCCCGTGGTTTTCTTTTTGATCGCATCCACGAATTCCTTCCTTGCCTCCGCTATGCTTTGCCCTTCTCGTGGCGGGGGGTCGTTGGGCACGTACAGCAGGTTTCGCGGGGCGAAGTTGCCCTGCACATTGCCCAGGTGGTATTCTCCCAGATCGTTCTCCAGCTGCATGTAGGCCAGCGCCGCGTCGCACTCCGGCTCGGGGAAGTAGTCGTTCGAGTCGGAAGGAGTCATGCTCACGTAGAGCTGGCGCTTCTGATTTTTTGCCGTGTCGGGGTTGAAAGCGGCAATCCACTCAGGCTTAAACTTGGCGTCCTGGCTCTTGCTCCAGTCACGGCAGAGGTAATACCCCTCGATCACGCCCTCGTCGTTCATAGGCTCCGGCGCCACCGTGGAGATACGCTGATGGTGGATCTCGGCGACGCTGTCGCCGGCATCGTTCCAAAGCACCTGCACGGCCCATCCGTTCAAAAAGGCCTTGTCGGCGGCGATGCCCGCCAGCTGGCGGTTGGCATGCCTGCCCTCGCCGGCCATGTTGCACATAAACTCATGCAGCGGGGCGTTTTTCTCGTCATAGCTGAAGCCCTCGCCTCTCAGAAGCGCCGTCTTCGTCGCCGTGACAGAGCGCTGGGTAGGGCTGTTTTTCTTCAGCTTGATCAGGCTCGCCCAGTAGCTGTGCTTCTTGCCGTACTCCACCCAGCCCTTCTGCTTGTTGACCTTCACCTCCGGAGGCTCAGGCACACTCAGGGCTACCGATATGTATTCTGCGTGCATCGTTTGCTTAGTTCAAAAAGGTTAGGAATCCGGGAATGAGGCTGGCGGCCACCCGGCGTGCCGGCTCCCGCTCCAGGCCGGTAATGGCCAGGCTCATGCCCGTGTCGGAGGCGGACTTGACCGCCACCCGCAGGCCGCGCTCCTGCCCGTAGAGCCACCAGTTGCCGCTCATGTCCTGCACCAGGGCGTGTACCCTGTGGCCCGAGAGGCTACGCAGCAGCTCGCGCTTCTCCACGGAGAGCCCACCCGCTGCCAGGCTGATGGACTGAATGTAGAGGTCGCCCTGCAGGTTGGTGGTCTGCGTCTCGGCGAACGTGCTGCCCTCCTGCGCCTCCACAAAGGCGCTCAGACCCTCCTGGAAGGAAAGGCCCAGTGTGGCGATGGTGCCCAGCTCCGCCGTGGCGTAGAAGGCCTCCACGCCCGGCTGAAAAAAAGTGAGCAGGCAGGATCGAAACCCCGCCTGCCCATACTTTGTCTGGATAGCCCTTAGCATCTTATGGCGTTACAAGTGCTGCCAGGGTAGCGTAGGCGGCCTCTGACACCTCGCGCGGCCTGCCGTTCTCCGAGCCGCCCACGATGATCTCGTAGCCGTTCAGATCTCCGGCGGCAGAACCCGATCCGTTGTTGTTTTGGCTTGCGATCAGGCCGTTCTCCTCACCCAGCAGGAAGTACTTGCCGCGGCGGTCCTTCACGATGTAGGTGTAGAGCTGCAGGTCCACGTCCTCCAGGGCCTTCGTCTTCTCAGCGTCGGTGCCGGCCAGCGTGAAGCCCAGCGCCTGGGCGATGTAGCGCCCGGCGCCCACCGTCAGGTTGGCAGTGTAGTTGGCCTTGTCGATCTCCGACTCCAGGATTACGGGTACTACCGTGGCGTCCAGCGTGATGGTGGAGATCAGCTTCTCGTTGGTGGCGTCCGGCGTGTAGGAGGCCGAGCGCGTGGCGCCGTTGGCCAGGAACGTCGGGAAGGCCAGGATGGCAACGAGCCCGCCCTGGGCGTAGCCGTTCCCGCGTTTGATGTTGGTCAGCTTACCCATGGCTTACTGCTTGTTTTCGCGTTCCACAATGATCAGCTCCTCGCCCTCGGCCAGCGACTTCTCGGCCACGGCCTTGTCGAAGTACACGCCTTTGGCGGTGAGGTAGCCCTCTTTCAGCGTCGGGAAAGAGCGCAGGGCGCGCTTCACCTCGTAGACGCGCTCATCCTCAACTTCCGCAGTTCCCTGCTCTTCCGCTGGATCCTTAGAAGGGGTCGGCGCATCAGGAGCAGCGGCTGGCTGTTCTGCAACTGGCGCAGCCTCCTGCGCAGCGGCTTCCTTTGACTGCTCCGTCACGATGGCGTTACCGTTTGGGGCAAGGGCTACTTGTTGCGTTGCCTCTACAGGAGCAGCGGCTGGCTGCTCCTGGGGCTTATTGTTCTTAGCTTTAGACATGCTTCAGGTCTCCTTAGATGATGTACAATAATTTCTGCTTAGGCGTCACCACGGCAGAGTCCAGGGTGCAGACCTGCTTCATGAACATCTCCTCCCCGAAGTTATTCACCTTGCCGATCTCCAGCTTCAGCGAGTCATCCAGTAGGTCTGTGCCCAGGATAAAGTCGCCGGATGCACCGCCGCGACCCGCCAGCTTCATGTTAGAAGGAAGCGGCACGAACTCTATTTTCACACCCAGGAAAGAGAAGTTATCCCCGGCCACCGTAAAGATGTCGCGGTACTGCTGGTTGGCGTTGGCCTGCAGGATCTTCTGCTTGTCGGCATGCGGCGCGTAGATCACCAGGTCCGTCTGCTCAAACACCTCGGAAGGGATAAGGGCGAACAGGTCGCCGTATTCCGTGGCCAGGGCCTCCACTGTGTTTGCCGTGCCCGAGCCTTCGATCACCTGCTTGGAAAGGATCATGCGGGTGATTATGCCATCCACCTTGCCAACGACCTGCGCCGCGGCCCACGCCTTCTGTTTGGCCGGTATCTCGGCATCGGCTGCGATGGCGTCTTTTGATGCCTGGGTGATACCCACCCAGAACAGACGCTCGAAACTCTTGCCCAGGCGCGGGATACAGTGGCCCAGCACCGCCTGCTCGAATTCGTTGGAGGTGATGTTGGCCGCTCCCTGTTGCATGTCACGGGCAAAGCGCGAGTTGCGCAGCTCGTCCATCTTAAAGGTGGTGAAAGCCATGATCTTTACCGGGCGGATCTTGCTGTCGCCAAACTTCACTGTGTCGGTGTAGTTGGCCAGGTCCGTCTCGCGCAGGTCCTCCTTATAGTCAGAGTAAGGGATCTCGCCCTCGATCGAGGTCACGACGATCTCATTCTTAATGTCATCCATCACGCGCACGAGGCTCTTCTCGACCGTGTTGTTGCGGTGAATTACTTCCGAGAAAATCTCCTGGGCGTGTTCACCTTCAAATACCTTTGGATTGTATTCCATCTTTGGCTAAAGTATAAAAGGGTTAGGGTTACTTTTTCTTGTTGCGGCTGCGTACCTCCGCCAGGCGCACTTGCGCAGGGGACAGCCTCTCATCGGCCGGTTCCTTGTCGCCGCCCATCTTGAGAAGCTCTGCGCCGGGTTTCTTCTTCAGCTTCACCTCCAGTTCCTGCTTCTCGGCAGAAAGCTTGGTCGCTTTGTCCTCCTCGGCCTTCAGCTTCGCCTCCAGCTCGGTGGCCTTCTGCTCGGCAGACAGCTTGGAGGCGTTGGCGTCCGATAGCTGCTTCTCCAGCTCGGCGATGCGGGCCTGGGCCTTGCTCAGCTCCTGGTCTTCCTCCGGGGCGGCCTCTTTCAGCTTGCCCTCGGCCACCTCGATGGTGGTGCCGTCTTCCAGGGTGTAGGTGCCGTCGGCCAGCGGCTCACCGCGCTCGCCCTCTTCGCTGAGGCTGAACACTTCCTTGGTCTCGTCATCCACCTCGATGGTGGAGCCGTCTTCCAAAGTCATTGTGGCCAGTGCCATAAAGGCGGTCAGCTTGGCCATCATGCGGGCGATCAGGCCCGGCTTCTTTAAGGGTTTCTTCATTTCTGTTTGGGCTAATTTTTCAGGCTCCTGGTAGAACCACTGGTACACGCTCGTCGAGGTCTCCACCTTGAAGGTGACACCCTGCTTGGTTTTGTAGGTGCCGGACTCCAGATAGGTGTTGTCGGAGTTGAACAGCTTGTTCGTGATCGGGTCATGCACGATCACGGTACCGTCCTCCAGCTCGATGGTGGAGAGCTTCAGCGCGCTCATGCGCTGGAACCAGCCTTTTGGCTTTTTCATATCTTGGTCAGGCGTATCGGTTTTTGACAGTTGCTCTTTCACCTCCTCGTAGTCGAAGAGGCCCTCCAGCGAGAAGCCGCGCTTGTTACCCGAAAGGATCTCCTTCTCCCAGTAGTCGGCATCCTCCACCCGGTAAGAAACCATCCAGGTGCCCACCGGAAGATCGGAAAGCCCCAGTGCCACGGCCTTGTCTTTCTCGGCATCGGAGATGAGCCAGGACTCCACCACGTAATTGCCGTCCAGGGCGAGCTCGTGCTCGTCGTTGGTGGCATGGGTGAAGTTGTTCTTATGGAACTTGTTGCGAATGCGCTCGATGGTGTCGGCGTCGAACTGGATGTAGAAGGGCTCCTCGTCCTCCGTGAGGCGGAAGATCTTTTTATCCGGGATCAGCACCGGGCCGGTCAGGATCTGCTTGTGCTTGTCCTGCGCCAGCTTCACGGACTGCGAAAGGGCCACAAAATCAGCCTCGATGGCGGGGCGCGACACAAAGGAGATCAGGTTCACACCCGTTTTCTCGTCCGTGTCGTCGATGGAGATGGCAAATACCGGCGCCTGGCTTTTCCGCTTCATACCCCACTAATGCAGAAAGCCGGAATCTTGGTGGCTGAAGGGAAAAAATTTTTACTTTATATAGGGGATTGCGTATACTTACCCTGCTATTGTTATTAATCCTTTACCAAACCATTGCCATGAAATACGCTTTTACCCTCCTGGCGCTGCTCTGCGCCCTGACCTGCTATGCCCAGAATTATGAGTACAAAGGCATTCGGAATTTTCCCGTGAATGAAAGGACCGGCAAGGTCACCTATGAAGGGGTGGTGCCCGCTGAGGGCATGAGCGCCCATCAGCTCTACAGCGCGGCCAAAGAATGGATCGCAAGAAACTCCGATGCGCGCTACGCGATTGAAACCGAGGTGCCAGGGGAGAAGATCATAGGGAAAGGAAGCGTGGCGCAGTCTAATTTCAACGGCCATACCCACAGCTACGACTTTATACTCTCCTTCAAAGACGGACGGTATAAGTATGAGTTGACAAACTTTGTGCTGCAGTACGACTATGGCACCCCCGCCACAAGAGGCAGCTTTGCGCTGGAAGACTACCCTAAACAAAACCTTTCCGGCAGAAGGGCACAGAAGCTTGACACGATTTACCAAGGCTTGGATCAGGATTTTAAAAGCGTAGCTGCCGTGTTTGAGGCTTTTGCCTTGGATGTAGCCGGTGATGACTGGTAAAAATAAAACAGGTGCACAGGTTTACAGTATATCCTTACCTTATAATATTTATTATTGACTTATTTCTATACAGCACATATAGGAATAAGTCAATAATAAAGAAGTGTAGTAACGTACTAGAATAAACCTGTGCACCTGTTCACTAAAGCAGCTTCCCTACCTGCTCATCACGGTTAAGGCTCTCGGCTTTCCTGACAATGCGCCGGCTCTGCCAGTTGTCTGGCTCCGGATAGGTGAAGTCCTTATCTGCCGTCCGGGCCGTGTTGCCGTCGATGCTCTGCAGGTAGCGCTCGATCTTCTCTAGCGTGGCGGTCGGCACAAAGGCCCCGCCCTCGGCTCCTACACTCGCAGCGGCTGCGGCAGCGCTCCCAGGCAACTGGCCGCCGTCCGCAAACTTCCTTTTCAGCTGGTGCTCCGGAATAGCCACGAAGCGCACCGAGCGGCCGATGGCGTTGATCCGCTCGATGGCCTCGCGGTTATTGCGGTAAGCGTGCTTGTTGGTCACAAACTCCCCGCCCTCCACTTCGATGTTAGAGAAGCGGCCGGTGCCCCTGATGCCGCCTGCGTCATGCGAAGGACCATCCAGCGCCCCGCCGTTGGCTCTCTTAGAAGCTTTTACCTCCTGCAGCGAGCCCGCTAGTTTTTTCGCGCTCAGCACGGCAGCGGCCACCGCGGCAACCCCGGCAGCGATGGCCGCGATGTTGGCGGGAGGCGGTAAACCTGCGCCTGATTTCGTTGCTTTTAGTGCTGCGGCTACCGCATCGGCCGCATTCTGCACATTCGTGGCCAGGGTGGTGGCCGCCATCAGGGCCTGCGCCTTGGCCTCCAGCTGCTGGCGCTTCTCTTCTGCCTGCTCTTTCTGCTTGGCGATCTTGGCCTCCTCGGCTGCCGCCTTCTTCTTCTCGTTTGTCAGCCGGGCCTCCTCGGCGCGTTCCTTGGCGATCTGGCGGATGAGGTATTCGCGCTTGGCGCCGCGGGCGTCCTCCAGGCGGGACTCCAGTGCCTGGCGCCGCTCCATGGCCTCCTGCAGGCTGTCCTCTGCCGCCTCCTGCCGCTCCCGTGAAAGTTCCAGCTGCTCATCCAGATACTCGGTGTAGGCATCCAGCCGCATGAAGGCATCGTTGAACAGCGTCTCGGCGATATAGCCCAGGCTCTGCTGCAGCGAGGCCAGTGATTCGGCCAGACTCTCCTTTACCCGCTCCAGGTCCCCGGGATTCACCCGGAAAAGCTTGGTGAGCAGCTCACCCATCAGGTCATTCTCCGCCGGCACCAGATTATCCCTTAGTTCCTTTACCTGCAGCTTGAGTTCCGCAAAGGCCTTGGTGCGGGCCAGCCCGGCCTTCTCCATCACGTCCAGCTGCTGCTCCAGTCCCCGGATCGTGGCCTCGGTGATCTCCCGCTCGGTGGCCCCCTTGAGCTTCAGCTCGATCACGGCCATATCGCTGGCCTCCTGCAGCGTGGCCAGCTCCTCGTTTAAAAGGCGCTCTTTTTCTTCCTTCGCCTTTTTCTGCTCGGCCAGGTTAGTCGCCACAATGGCTTTCTCCTTCTCGGCGATCTGGTTTTGGATAGCCAGGTACTCCGAGCTGTAGCGCTTACCCTGGGCCACCAGTTCCACCAATACTTCCTGCAGGCCGTCGGCCTCGATGCGGAGCAGGGTCTGCTGTGAGGCACCGTCCAGCTTGGCCTGCTCCAGGCGGCGCTGGCGCTCCTCTTCCGCTTCACTGCGCGCCTGATCAGCGAGTGAGGCCTCCAGCTGCCGCCGCTTGTTGTAGTTTTCCTCTGCCAGTTTGTAGGCTTCCTCCGAGGCTTTTTTCTGACGGTCCAGCGCCTCGGCCCATGCTTTCTCATCGCGCTCGGCCAGGCTCTTGTCGTGGGCGGCCTTGAGCTGGCGGATCTCGCTCAGTTTGTCGGCATACTCCTCCGATCCTTTTTCCAGCAGGCTCAGCTCATCAGCCAGCTGCTGCTGGCGGAGGGCATACGTGGACTTGCCGGCCGCGGCCTCCTCTGCGATCAGGCGCTTGCGGCGGGCGATGCGTCGCTCGGTGGCGGCTTTCTCCTTATCTTCCAGCTCCTGCAGGGCTTTCTCCGTGGAGGAGTCCACGAGCCCGAGCGAGAGGAAAGAGGCCACATCGCGGATCTGGTCCCCCAGCTTGTCGAAGAAGGCGAACAGGCGTGGGAACGTATCGGCCAGGTAGGAGCCAAAGCGCTTGGCCGCGGCGCTGATCGAATCCCAATTGGCCACGATGGTGCCCAGTACCACCACGAAGGCCAGCACACCGGTGGCCATGAGCGCCTGCCGGGTGGTGATACCCATGAGCTTGGCCTTCACGCCGGCGATGGTCCAGCCGTTGCCCATGCCCAGCACTGATTTGAGCACCGATTGCGTCTCGGAGTTGAGCGCCTTGTGCATGGCCTCCACGCCCTGCATCACGGTGATCACCGAGAGCAGCTTGGCCTCATACTTCTCCATGCTTCCCTCCGAGGCCAGCCCGAAACTCTCGGCCGCGACGGTGGCCACGCCGAAGGCGCCGGTGAAACCGTTGGCGAAGTCCAGCAGGGCCGCGGTCTTGGCCTTGGGGTCCAGCGCGTCCACGGCGTCGTCGAGCTCTTTGAGCGCGCCCTTGGCCTTGCCCAGTTCGAGCATCATCTCCTCAAGCTCTTTGGTACCGAGCTTGGCGCTGTCGATGGCCGTCTCCAGCTCTTCTATGCGGGCCTTGATCTGCCCGACCGTGGCCTGCCCTTTCTGGCCCTCGATCTCAATGGTGTAGGTTTTAGTTAATCCCATGATGCGTTTGTTTAGATTGTTAGTACCATTCTGCGCTGGAGAACTCACCGCCGTAGAACTCTCTGCCGGCCGCCTCCTCGGTGTTCTGCGGCTTGCCGCCCCCTGAGGCCTCGCGCACGATGTGCAGCAGCTCCAGCTCTGTGGCGGACTCACCCGACACCTGGAACCCATCTGCCTTGTTGAAGCGATAGAGGATGCCGTGGAAGAGCACCGGCCGGGCTGGCGACAGCCTGCGGTACAGCTCAGGCGAGAGCATGAAGCGCAGCTTTACCAGGTGCCCGCGCGTCACCTCGGTGATATAGTTGCTGTAAAACCTTTGATAGAGCGCCTCAAAGTCCAGCCCCTCAAAAGAAGCTAGGCCATAGCGCATCGGCACGCCGCCATAGCTGATAACATCACCTGCCTGGCTGGGGCCCTGGTAGCGCAGCAGGCGCGGCAGGTAGCCATAGGCCCACTGCACCTGGTTAAGGGGCGTGGCCAGCTGATCCTGCGAGGCCATGCAGGGCAGCACCTTCTCCGCGCCGCCCGCGGCCGCGTAGCGGCGCATGGCCACCGGCGCCACCGGGAGCTCCATCGTCTTCTCCCCCTCCAGGTTCAGGTTGCGGGAGTCGTGCAGCTTGTCGGCAAAGCCCTTTACTGCCTGCAGCACCGCATCCGCTGTGTCGTCGGCATAGGTGAAAGCGATGCTGCGGTAAGGCAGGGCCGGCAGGTACTCAGCGTCCTCCGGGTTCGCTAGCCCCGTCAACTCCACGGCAAAGTCAGCCGGCAGCTCGTAGCGGTCATGGTAGTAGAAGGTGACGGTGCGCTTCTCGGCATCAGTGTCAAAGCGCAGGTTGCCCATGGTGACAAAGAGCCGGACCATGTCCAGCTGCCCCAGGTCCGGCAGGTTGGCCGCCAGGTCGATGTGCGTCGGCCCCACCAGCTCCTCAGGCAGGATCTCGATGCGCGTGTCGGTGTGGGTTACCTGGAAGTCGCCCCAGTTGTAGGCATTGCGTGACGTGGCCACGCTGATGCAGACGCTTAGCAGGTCTTCCTCATCCACATACACCGGCACCCCCGTGTCAAGGGTAAAGGTTCCCACCGCGCTGCCGGGATAAGGGCCGGAGTTGAGCACATCCGCCTGGGCCAGCACGCGGCCCGCTTCCATCCCTTGGCCCGGCTTGCGCGCAATCACCGACAGCAGCACGCTGTCGGGCTGGTAATCGGCGGCATACTCCCCCAGCGTGGTGGTCACCACCACCCGGTAACCGGCGCCCTTCCTGGCCCGGAAGTCGCCCACCTGGAAATAGCGGAACGGGTTGAGCACTTCCTGCGGGGAGAGCTTCCAGTACAGGGTGTGCCCGCCCGGATCCCCGAGCTCACCAGTGCTGTAGGAGGCGTTGTGGATGATCACAAACTGGCCCGGCTGCCATCCGTCGGGCAGCTGTGTAAAGTACAGGCGCTGGGTCAGTGGGTTTGACACACCGGTATCGTCGCCCAGGTAGCGCAGCAGGGTGCCCCAGTTCCATTGGAAGCCATCGCCCACATAGGGCAGCACCGTCTCCTGGAAGAGCTCGTCGCGCAGCGGCTCGCCTGCCACCTGCCAACCCACGTCGGCGAAGATCTTGCGGATCACAGCCAACAGGTACACGGCCGGCGGGTAATCCTCGGGGTGTACCGCGCCGGTGTACTCGTTAGAGGCCGGCACATCCTGCCCCTCCACCACCGGCTCCCGGAAGAAGTTGCCGTAGGCCACCAGGGGAAACTGCGCATCCGTCTCGTCTATGCCCAGGGCCAGCCGCTCCTCAAAGCCATGCTGCCCCTCGAAGGCGAACGGCGCAAAGGAGGCGATGTCGCGCAGGCTCTTGTCTTCCAGCAGCGCAAACACGTCCACTTCCTCTGACACGATGCGCCCCACATAGGCGCCCTTGATTGAGGTCAGCTGAAAGTACCCCCGAAGCAGGGTCCGGCCGCTGACCTCCAGCACGGCGCTGTAGGGGGAGAGCGAGCGGAACTTGTCAATGCGGTGCAGCCTGCTGCGGTTGCCGAAGATGCGCTCATTGCCGCGCGTCAGGGGCAGGGCCATGGTATAGGAGATGTCCGAGGTGCGGCTCCCCAGCTCAGACACGTCGGCGGCCCCCTTCCTGACGCGGATCTGGCGCGCCGCATCAGCCGGCAGGTCTGCCAGCTGGTTGTTGATGTACAGCTTTATCTCTTCCATTAGTTGCTGATCGGGTTATGGGTGAGCCCCGGCTCCAGGGTAAGCGACAGGGAGTACTCCTCGGCCAGCACGTCGGCGGCAGGGTCCATGTCTGTCAGCTGGCAGGCCGTGTAGGTGCCGTTCTCATAGAGGTAAACCTCCGGAGAGGGGGCTAGCTCAGCCAGCAGGAAATCAAAGGACTCCCGTGTGAGCAGCCCAGTGTGCAGCCTTTCGGAGGGGCTAAGCTCCACGCGCTGCACGCGGCTGTTGCGGCTGGAGGTGGTGGCGTTGAATGGCACGCCGGAGCGGTACAGCTGCGGGCTTCTGCGCATGGCCGGCTCCGTGTACCCCTGCACCCACACGGTCTCGTAGGCCGACAGCGAGGTGAGGAACACCAGGCAGCGCTCCCTTCCGGTTGCCGGGGGGAAGTGATAGGGCAGGCTGCCCAGCACCGTAGCGGCAGCGCCCATCGCTATTTTAACTGTAACCGTGCAGCCTGTTACTTTCTTGGTGGCGCTCAGCGCGTAGGCCCGGGTGAAGACCGCCTGCAGCGCCAGACGCTGCACGCCGCCCACCGTCGCGACAGAGGATACAACCTCCTCCACCACGCTGCCGTCATAGTAGCGGAAAGATGCCTCCAGCGTCAGCTCGGCGCCGGTGGCTGCCAGCACGTACAGCGCCTCGGCATAGGCTCCTCCGTGCAGGGGCGCCTGCGCCAGGGTCTGCCGGTTGAGCAGCCTCGGCGCGGCAAGGTCATTGAGCGCGTAAAGCGGCAGCGCCCCCTCCAGCGCCCACAGCACCGGGCTCTCGCCCACCGGATAGCGCCGCCTGAGTGCTAGGCCATCGGAAGAGTATACTTCGCCATAGCGCAGGAAATACGGCTTCAGGCGGTCAGCCTCCGAGAACAACGCATGCCCCGTATGTAGGCGCAGCACCGAGGCCACGTCAAAGGCGTAGCTGTTGCCGGGCGCGTACAGCAGCTCGCTGCGCTCCAAAAGCTCCGCCCCCTCTTTGCCCACCGGAGTGCCATAGCTGCCGGCGCAGCCCCACACTTCCAGGTAGCAGCCCCATGCCTTCTTTGTCTGAGAGCGGAGCGCATCCACCCCGGCGGTGATGGCCACAGTGATCGTCTCCTCATTGACGGTGATGCTGGGGGTAAAAGCCGATCCTTCCTTGATGGCCGTCAGCTTTACCTGCCCCTCTCCAGGCTGGCCGATGGTATAGCGGCTGCTCACGTACTCGTTGTCGAAGAATGCCTGCGCCAAGGTGTCGGCGTCATAGAACTGGCCCATCTGCGGTGCCAGGGAAAAGGTAAACAGCTGGCCATCCACCGTGAGTTGGGTGGCATACCCCACCGCGCCCAGCGTCAGCACCGCCTCTGCCTTTTTTGGCTCCTGGCCTGTTGCCGCGGCATGCAGCGTGGCCGTGATCGGGTTGCCCACCACCGCCAGGTCCGGCAGCGCGTCCACTGTCAGGCGCTCCGGCAGAATACAGGAGCCGTTATCGACAGTGGCCGTAGGGTCATAGTTGCTTGCCTCCGGGTTGGTGCAGCCGTACACCGGTTCGGCCGGCACATAGCCGCAGTCCGAAGAGTTCAGCGTGTCATTGGAGACAAAGCCACCGTTGCCGTCATGGTAATAGCTGCGCTTAGTATAGGTCTCTGGAAGGCACTCAGAGAAAAAGGCCTGGTTGGTCGGGCGGCTGTACCCTTCATTGGTCGGGTCCGAGGGTTGCGGTGAGTTGGTATCATCCCGCACGGCCACGGTGCGTGTCTCCGTGTTGAACTCATAGAGCCGCTGGACATAGTAGTAGCTGGGAAAGCTCGGGGTGCCTGCATTTTCCAGGAACCAGTAAGACTTAAGGAGTATCTGCGCCATTAGCGTGTATAGGTTAGTTCGGAATGTCTTTGAATGTGCGGTCCAATTCGTAGGTCATGTCGTCGAGCAACTGATTGTCCAGATAGAGCTCCACCAGGCGCTGCCCCTCGTCAAAGGCGGCCTGCACAAACGGCCTACCCTGTATGCCTTTTTTGTAAATGGAATTCTGGATCATGTAGGCCAGCTGGTTATCGGTGATGAAGCGCCCACGTCCTTTGCCGGCCCGCACCCTGCCGCGCATCTTTTTGCGCTTTATCCACTCGAGGATGTAGCGGAGCGGAATTTTTTTTGTGAACGGCTTGCGCCCGCTGTCTACCCACTTCCAGTACTCCAGCGCGTAAAGCTCTAACTGCGCGTTGGGTGTGAAGCCCTCGAACTGCCCCTTGGCGTTGCGGCCCTGCTTCACCTCCGCCCGGAAGGACTTCAGGAGCCGGGAGGTGGAGCGGTCGAGCGGGTATCGGCCCTTGCTCTCCAGCAGGAAGATGGCATGCTGTATGATGGCCTCGCCGATGGCCTGCAGTATGTCGCGGATGTCGCTCATGCTGCCCTCCTGTAGGTAATCCAGAAGTGCGCCACCGGGGCCACTACGCCCATGAATACGCCAGCCCAGCCTCCCCAATCCTCTAAGTAGACCAGGTGCAGCCCTTTGGCTGCAAACAGAGCGCAGAACACCCACAAAAAGCGGTGCCAGTTATCTTTGAAATAGTCGCGTGCGAATCGTTTCATATCAGTTTGATTTTGATTTTGTAGCCAGGATACCCCAGCCTGTGGTAGAGGCAAGCCAGGTTCTGCAAAGCGTTCAAAAGCGATGTCCACGGCTGCGGGTGGAAGTCGTAGGTATCCAGCACGTAGCCCTCCACGACGCGCACCTGCCCGAAGGCCAGCAGCATACCCCGGTCGTAGTTGCCCGCCGCGTAGGAACGCAGCCTGTCGAGTTCACTGGCTGACAGGTCGCGCTCTGTTAGCGTGGATTTTCGGAGGGTGAGGAAGCAGAGGAAGAGGCGCAGGTGCATCATGTCGCTGTTTGACGTGTTACCAGAATGATCTCATTATCCCATGAGGTGTATCCCTCGTCATAGTCACCTTTCTGGTACATACACAGAGGTGCATTCGCTAGGTGCCCATTCAAAAAGGGCTGCGGCCTGGTCAGTGATAAGCCCGTTGCCCCGGTTTGCAAAGTGTCAAGTGTGTGGGTTTTCTCGAATGCAGTACCGCTCCAACGCCAAAACTCCACATACCACGTACCTGATTCCTCCCTAGCTACGGTGATCTGGTTGTTCCACTCGCCTTTATCGGATTGCACGTAGTACACCCCGCCGAAATATGAGCTGTATACATCCGTGCCATGAGGGCAAATGATGGTGTCCGAAACCACCGCGTTTGTGCTGCGGTTCACCTTAATGTGGCGGTAATTTCCCGACACGTAGTCGCTGCCGCTCTCCGCGTTCACAAAATCCGCTACCAGCAAATAGGTATAGGTGCTGTCGGTGGTGATGTCCAAAAGCCGGAAGGAGCCGCCCGTATAAGGCCGTAGCACCACGGTTCGGGTATGCACGGTTTTGGCCGTCCAGCCACTATAGAGGTTGCCCAAGCTGGTGCCCGCATCCGTTACAGTGCCCGTTACTGAGTCGATCTCCACGAGGTAGATCTCATTCAAATCAAGCGCCCCGGTCGGGTGGTGGTACACGGCAAAACGTATCATCCCGGATGCGTCCATCTGCCCAGTCATGTACAGTTTATCGGGTATGGTGGTGGTGTTTTTTGCTAAAAAATCCACTGCGCTACTCCATGTAACCCCGTTATCGTCGCTCCATGCCACGGCCCAGCGGTACAGGTTCTTACGGGTAAACAAAAGGATTCTGCCGGACGGTGAACGGTAAAGCTGTGCGTAAGAGTTATTATCAAACCCGTTGGCGTTAATATCCTGTTCGGCGCCAATATCCGATAAATCCTTGCTTACCCTTCGAACCCACATGTTGTCTATGTTGTGCCCGGTGTAGGCCACCAGTACCGCATCATCCAGTATCAAAAGGCCCGCCGTGTTGTGCTCGTCGCGCCCCTCGGTGCCGTGGAGCTGCGCGCTGGTAATGGTGCCGTTAGGCTGTAGGCGGTGCAGCATGTGCGGCCCCTTTCCGGTACTCTCCGATCCAATGGAGGTAAAGTAGCTATCTCCCGTTACCGGGTCATAGGTAGCCAATGGTTTGCACCACCACGAATAGGAGTTGTCCGCAAGTACGCTCTGGAACGTGTAGGTAAAGGAGGTGATGGGCGGTGGTGTTACCGTCACCCGCCCCAGTGACTGCATGAACAGGTTTATCATAGTGGCATCACCTTGAGGTAGTCCATGAATTGCAGGCGCGTGTCCCCAGCCGCCGCAACGCCTAGCATGATTTTAGCGCTTGCGCCTATGGCGGCGGTGCGGCTGTGTACATCCTGCCACGTGGCCCCGTTATCGTTTGACTTGGAGAAGGTAAAGACATTGCCCTGCCGTTTGATGCGCCAGCGCCCGTCAATCGCAACGACAGGGCTGGAGTCGGTATAAGTCGTAGTACCTGCCAGTTTCTGCAAATAGCGGGCATTAGCATAAGTGGCAGCATCTGTTTTTCGTGACAGTACCACGTAGTTGTCGGCATCCACCTCAAAGCCGAAGTAGAACACGTTAGCCGTGTGCACGGAGGTCACCAGCGGGAACTCCACGTAGCAGTCCCCGAAAGTCGGGATGGAGACCAAAGCGTCATCGTAGGCCGTGCCGGTGCCGCCTCCGGTGCTTTCCAGTCTCAGCCTGCCGGTTCCGTCCTTGGCGAAGGTCACCTGCGAGCTTGCCCCCCGGCGTGTCCACTTAGAGGAATCAACAGCCCCTGCCGCGCCCTCGAAGTAGTCAGAGAACAAAGCACCGTCCGAGGTGGCATTGCTCACTACCGCCGTATAAGCTGAATCCGTAGTGGTCGAGCCGTTGCCCAAGGCTTTCGCCCGGTAGTATTTCGCCACACCGGGGGTCAGGCCGGTGTGCTGGTAGGAGGTGGTGCCCGCCGGTAAGGAGGCAAGCTGTGTCCAGCCGCTTGTGCCATTGTCCGATACCTCTAGTAGTATGCCTGATTCCTGTGCCATTACGAGTTAGTGTCTGTCCATGAAAGATTGATCTGCGTGTCACCGCTGGCTGTGGCCGTGAAACTGCCCGGCGCGTTGAGTTGGGTTGCACCCGCTGCGTTCACCTGCACCGTTCTGGTAGCCTCCGTAGCTGCCAGTCCTTGTGAGTCCGTCACATTGTAGTACTTGGTGTAAGTTCCTGCCGTGGCGGTGTCCACGGTGCCGGTTATCACAATGCTTGCTGAGATGTCGCCATCTTCCGCATCGGTGGCGGTTGCCCCCGGCTCAGTGTAAGTATCCCCCACGGTCAAAGTCATCGGGTTATCCCCTAAGAGCGTAATAGCAGGCGCTGTGTTCGGTGTTGGTTCTACGCCTGCACCTACAGAAGTAACCGACACCGCTACCACATCCCCCCAATTGGAAAAGAACAGCTTGTACTCCCCTTGAGCCAGTGCCGTGCCTGACTCAAAATCTGAGTTCAGGATAGTATGGGCAAAGTCAAAGGTTAAAGTAGAAGTACCGTCTGCCGTGTACGCCTGCACAATGGTAGTGCCTAGCGTGGTGCCTGATTTGGTAAAGGTCTGTGCCCCGGTTAAAGCTTCTGTTCGGATATGGCCAAAAGGGTTGGTGAAAGCCAGCGCATTGTTTGCCGCTTCCAAAGTTGCCTGTCCGCCCGTAGCGCCTAACAGCTCCTGCAACTTCGCCCAGCTAAGCCCCCACCAGCTGCCGTCTTCTTTCTGCACGCCGAAGTTGTCGGTGTCTGCCAGAGGGTTGGCATCGTCTATGGCAGATGCGCCGGAGAGGGTGAAGGCCCCCTTCATCGAGGCGATGATGTTGGCAAAGAAGCTGCGGGTTTCCGCCGCCCGGATCTTGCCTTTCAGCTTCAACGCATCGCTGCCCTCATCACGGAAGGTCTCGTCATTCTGGAGGTACAACTCCTCCTCGGTCTTTTTCTGTCCAGCCATTATCTAGGGGTGAATCGTGATTGAATGTCTTGGCGGTCCACATACTTGGGGTACTCGAAGGAGAGCTCCACGCGCCAGCCGTAGGCTGCATCGTCGTTGAAGGCCACCAGGCTCAGCATGCTCATCACCCGCAGGCTCATCAGCACGCCCTCTAGCCTGATCTGCTCTGTGAAGGCATCGGCCATGCGCTTAGTGCGCTGCAGGATCTCCTTCTCTGCCCGGGTGCCGGGCTGGGTGCCCTGCTCAGCCGGAAGGTCCAGCAGCAGCAAGGCCACGCTGTAGGAGTCGAGGCCTGGGTTAGTCTCCCTGATCTCCATCTCCGCTTCCTGGAACAGCTGGGGGTAGGCCGAGTGGCCGCCCTCGCCCTGCTCGTCGCCGTAGCCGAAGCCCACGTGCTTGAGGTCGGTGAAGCGAGAGGCCAGCTCCTGTATGTAGTCTTCGGGTGTCTGCATACTCCACTAATGCAGAAGGGCGGAATCTTGGTGGGGGCGGGCATTATTTTTCCGCTCCCACTCCATATCCTCTAGGACTTCCGCAGCATTGCGCGTGCGGAGCGTGTATATGCTCTCACCAACCGCGCGGCTATGCGCGATGAGCGCTTCGGTAAACGTTGCGCCACCAGCTGATCCAGTGCCTTCAGTGCCTTCTCCGCCTCCTCTTGGGCTTGGGAAAGTGAGCGGATGCGCCCGGCGTATGGTTGCGAGCTGGTCAAAAAAAAAGCAACCGCGCCCCAGGCTTTGTCCATCGGCAGCGAGGCAAAGGCCTCGGCGGCGGCGGCCACACTCTCGGCGGTCTGCGCTTTACCCTTCTCACGGCAGAGCACCGCCAACAGGTTCGGGGCCGCCGCGATGGGGTTGCCCTCGGCGGCCTCCAGGAAGGAGAGCAGCGCCTCGAACTGGGCGGCGTCTATCCGCTCCAGGTTGCCCACGTGCTCGTAGGTTTTCTTCCCGTGTTTGAAGCTGAGCATTGGCTCTGGCTGGGGTAGCTCGGAGAGCCAGGGCATCTGGCGCAGAATAAGTGGCGCCAGCGACACATCGGACTGCACCGCCTCTGTCGGTAGGCCGGTGAGGCAGGAGGCCGCCACGACCGCCGCCAGGGGCGCAGGCTTGCCGCTCATGAGCTGGTGGTAGTTGATGAAGGCAGAGAGCGGCACCTCGTGCCAGCCCTCGGGAATGGCGCCCTCGATGCGGGTGCCTTCGTTGTCGGTCAGGGTGATGGTTTTCATACTTCTGCTGTTTTGGAGATTGTGTTGATTAGCGCAAGAGTGTCGGACCTGAAGCCCATTGTTTCCATCAGGAGGCGGCGCCCCTTATAAACCTTTAGAGATGTGGAATATAGGTAAACATGGTCTTCTGGAACAAGCGTTACGCGTACCACGCTCGTTAACTTCTCGCCTCTGCAGGTGAAGGTGGTGATGTACATTTTGGTTGGAAAGCCATCGGTGTTAATACCCTTGAGGATTGATCTTCGTGCCATTGTGTATGTAGGTTAAGTATAGTCTATGCCCAGCCCCAGCTTCGCTTCGCGCCGATCTTGTTGAGGGCCACGTAGCGGAGCGGGTCCAGCAAGTGGTTGAAGGCGTCGATGGGTTCGTTCAGTCCTTTGCCTGTTTTCTTATCCACCTTCCACTTATAGTTGTTGAGTTCCTTGCGCAGGTTCACGCTGCGGCGGGTAACGTTCAGGCGGTAGCGCTTGAGTATGTCAATACCATTGTTCACTGAGTCCGGCCCTTTCTTGGCTCCCTCGATCTTGAAGCGCAGGCGCTTGATCTCCTCGATACTCTTAGGCTCGGCCGAGTCGGCGATGATCCAGCGGCTGCGGTCAAAGCTCAGCTTGTCCAGGCGTTGCCCGATGTCCTGGTTCGTCAGGCCAGTCTCGTATACCAGCTCATCCAGCCAAAGCTCGCCGTTCTGCTCATACACATCCACCACGCCGGTGGGGTCGTTGGTAAAGCCGAAGTCCATGCCGGTGCCCAGGTGTTTGGCCCCTTCCGGGATCTCATCCACCAGCACCCAGTTGCGGTAGATTAGCCCCTCGATCTTGCCGGTGAGCCCGCGGGCGTACACGCGCCACAGCTCCTCATCTTCATCGCGGAGCGACTCAATAGTGGCGCGCTGCATGTCTGAAAGGAAGGGGTTGTCTCGGTGGTCTGAGATAAGACGCAAGACATGAGGCTTCCCGATCAGGTGCTCATGCACCCAGAACTCGGCGTTCGGGTTGTAGTCGATGTAGCTCTGTATCCTGGTGCGCAGGAAAAGCTCCTTCCAAACTAAGTAGGGTATACCGTTGGCTTCATTCATGAACAGGAAGTCGCGCTTACCCGACTTGGCGTCCTGAGGTCCATCGTAGGACTTAAACTCCATGATGCAGCCATTATGGAAGTTGAATATCCTGTCTGATTTATTGTAGCTCTTAATCAGGCGCTGCACTGTCTCGGAGGTATCGTAGATCTCCAACGCATCACGGAGCGCCCCGGCCTTTAGGTTTGGGATGTCCTGCCCCACCACAGTGCATATCTTGCGCTTCGGGAATTCGGAGAGCTTGGTGAACAGCGCCTGCAGGATGCAATAGGTTTTACCAGAACTGGTGCCGCCCTGGTTTACCACCACCTGCGCAGTGGCCTCATAATTCGCCTTGTATAACGCCGATGTCTCGAACATGCTACAGCTCTACATCCTTTTCGTCGGTGGCTATTTTCTTTGTAGAAGGGATGATCTTCACCTCTGTCTGAATGACCGCCGTGGCCTTGCTCTGCTCATTGTCCTTCTCATAGAGCCCGTGCATCTTTGCCAGCTTGTCGAGGGCCGCATCGCGGGCGTACATCTCCACCGATAGCCCGAACTCGCCCGGCTTCACCGACTTGATGATGCCGCGCTCCTTGTCCTCCACCAGCCTGACCATGTCCAGCTCCGCGCGCTTTACCTTCTGCGGCGGCCCCTGCACAAAGCCGGTGGCACGCGGGTCACGCTCCAGCTCCAGCTGGTGGCGAATGATCTGCCGGCGGCGGCGGGCCTGGGCGGCATCGTGGGTCTTCATCTCCTCCTCGCTGTAGCCGGCGCGCTGGGCGTACTCCTCCTCGAACTCAATCTCCGCCTGGATGCTGTCGATCACCTCGCCAAGTGGCTTGCGGATGCGCGGGGTCTCCTCCACCTCTGTCACCGTGAAGTAGTCGGCCAGGTTGCCCTGGGCGATGTCGGCGGTGAGCTTGGTCACCTCGGCGGCCGCCAGGCTCAGCTCCTTCAGGCGCGCGTCGATGTGGGGCCTCAAGTTAGCATTGGTTAGCAAGCGGTGCCCCTGCACCTTAGCGCCTTTCTTACTGTAGCCGGCACGAATAGCGGCTTGTGTAGCATTGCAGTCGATGCAGTACTCCTCCACGAAGCGCTGCTCCCTTGCTGTCAGTTTCTTGAGTTTGTCTGCCATAATGCCCGAAAATAAAAAGCCCCTTCCGAGGGGTTTCGGAAAGGGCACTTTACTTGCTGTCGGGCTTGGTGTGGTAGCCTTTTTTGAGTTGGGGGTTGCGTTTGACGAAGGCTTTGAAGGCCGGGTAGGGCACCCCGAGCTTGCGGGCCATCTGGGGTCCTTTTAGCCAGCCTTCGGTATAGTCGGCTTTGACCGTGCGTACCTCCGCCATGGTGTAGGTGTGGCGCTTGACCAACTTGGCGGGCGGCACCAGGTCGGGGAACAGGGATAGCTGCATAGGCTTACTGCAGGCTCAGGTACCCCTCGATGAGCTGGCGGAACTGCTCCTCGGTGCGCACGACCTCGACGCGGTACCCTTGCTCGCGGAGCTGGGCGGCTACGATCTTCTGGGCGGGGGACTCTTTTCCGGTGAGCGTCTTGAACTCGATGTAGAGGCCCCAGTAGCCGTGCTCTGGTCTCGGAACCGCCAGGAAGGTGTCGGGTATGCCGGGGGTGATGCCCATGGCCATGTCGAGGGAGCCGGCGATCTTGTGCTTGTTGCCATCGTTCTTGTTGCAGTAGTAGAGGTTGCGCAGGTCGCGGAAGTTGTTCTTGAACCAGACCACGCAACGTGATTGCAACTGGGCTTCGGATTGTTTAGGGGGCTGGGTAATAGATTTTTGCATTTGGCTAAAAGGATATAAGGGTGTAGGGTTAGGGTAATTGTTTAAGATACTTATCAACCAGTGCCCTGGCGGATTCCATGTTGGCAAAGCGATCTTTGTAGGTTGGACTTGATTTGGGATGACGCCTGACTTTAAAGAACTCAGTTTCTGCTTTGCGCATGTCCCGGACCAATGCTGGGAGGCTGCCGGCTTCGGGTCTGAGTGGGAAGTGCTGCAGGCACCGGTCTACCGCGGCAGATTCGTTCAGGATAGGCGTGATCCAGGAGCGGTGGTAACCACTCTCCTTGTGGGCTTCCTGGGTAATCCTTAAACTCTTGACACATTCATACAGATGATTTTCCAATTCTAAAGCGCTCTTGTTTGCTAATCTCTTTGCCATGGGTTTATGTTTTTTGTAACAGGTGAACAGGTTTATCTCTATACCTTACCCTTATATCCTTGTTATTGACTTATTCCAATATATCGCATATTCGAAAAAGCTAATAATAAAGAAAAGGTATAACTATAAGAAATAAACCTGTGCACCTGTTCTAATCGTTGTTTCGCTTGATGATCTCTATCCATCTTTTACCGGCATAAGGCCCGGCTTCGCGGGTTTGCCCTTGTTCAGTTTTCAGCTTTTCGTAGCGGATATAATGATTGAGCCACTTGCTAAACTTGTCCAATTTGAAGTCGCTCTCGCTCAGGGAATGAGCGGCGCGAAAATCAGCCCATAGCTCGTGCTTATAGTATTGCTTTCCTGTCTCCAGGCTGTCGCAGAACTCCACAAAATCGGCGTTGGTCACCTGCAGCAGCTTGCGGCGGTTGAGGTTGATTGGCTTCGCCTCCTGCAGCCCGTGGGAGAGGAATGCGCGGCAGCACTCAATCATGAGGTTATCGAAGTATCCCCACTGGGTCAGTGTCCAGTCAGTGAAGAAGTCGTGGCCGAACTCATCGCTTGGCTTATAGTCTTTCGAGTAGTGCGGCGCGATCTCAATCTCCAGCTTACGGCGGGCATGGCTATCACCTTCACCGCCCACCATGTCATTGGAGGTAATACCGAATTTTGGCGCGCGGTCGTAGGGTATCGTCACTTGCCCCTGGTAGAGGCGGTTGATCTTGAGCATGGTGGTGGCCATGTTGAAAAGCTTGTCGAATGGTAGGCGCTTGCCGTCCCAGTCTTCGAACACCACCAGGCGCGTGGCGTCCGTCACTCCTTGAAAAGCGAACTTATCACGGAAGTCGAAGAGCTTGCCGTCCAGCGGCTCCACGGGAAGCATGTGCCCTAGCGCCTGGAACACCAGCCCCTTGCCGGTGCCGCCTTGCGGATCCTCGCTCACGGCCTCATCCACCAGAATGATGATGCGCGGGTTGCTTGGCGATTTGTAACCGTGTAGTAGGTAACCCATTGCTGTCATCAGCATGAGCATGCGTTTGTCATCGCCTCCGGAGATGTTGTAGAGGAACTGACTGAAGTCACCTTCAGATATTTCATCCTGAGCGATAAGGTTGAACTCCCGTGGGAGTACCTGCTGTTCCCAGATGTAACCATGAAGGTCGTGGTATTCTTTCACCTCCGGCCCCGCTTTGGTCACCTCCACAAAACAGTTCTGAAAGAAGAAGAAGGCACTGTGCTTGGTGTCGCGCACAAAGTTATCCGGCAACTCCACCAGGAACTCCATCATGCCCTCGTCAAAGAAGTTGCGGCGCTGCGTCATGATCTCGTTGATCAGGTGCGGGCGGAAGATATTGTCAAAGGCGAAGGGTAGCTCCGTGAGGTAGCCCATTACAAAGGACTTCACCTGGTCGCGCGTCACCTCCTGCACGATGTTGTTGGTAACGCGCACCACTGAGCAGGCTTTGCCCTGGCGGTACTTACGGAAGCCTGCCGCTTCCAGAAACTTCGTGTACATCTCTAGCGAAAGGAATAAGTTATGCTTGTCTTTCTTCTCTTCATAGGTCACGCTCCAGAAGGCTTCGATCACCTCCTCTTTCTCTGCGTAGATCTCGGCCACCACTTTGGCAATAGCCTCAGCGTTACCGCCGCTGGCAGTAGCTAAAGTGGTGGCAACGTATTCCTGCGGCTCCCCGATTTTCCTGCTGTTGTACACCTTGTACTCCAGCGGCTCGGGCAGGATCGGCTTCTCCTGCCCCTTCTTCAGGCCGGAGCGGATAGTGCTGAAGGCATCCTTCCAGGCAGAGGAAGGCGAGGTTTGCCGCACCGCCTCCTCCAGCGCCTCCTGCGCCTCGTACTCGGATAGCAACCCAGTGGCTACATAGCCGCCGCACAGGTAGGACATGCGCTTGCGGGTGTGGTGCTTGTCACCGGCCGGGGCCTCCAGGATCTTGCGCACGGCGGTCTGCAGCGCCGCCTGGCCATGGCTGGCCGGCTTGGTGGGTGCCGGGTACTGGACCTGCGGGCGCGAGGCGGGCTTGAACTCCGGCTCTGCCAGCTGCTGAGTAAATACCTGGCTCTCGGCATTGATGAAGATCTCCGGGTCGTAAGACACGAAGCGGGGCCGTGAGACGTCTGGCAGCGAATCGATGGAGCTGATGCCATACGTCTCCTCATAATAGCGTTTGAGGGCTTTGTAGCTGGCGTTGTGGTTGTCCGTGGGGATGCGTACGATCACTGCCAGGCCATCACCGCCCGTGCTCACGAACATAGCGTAAGTGTAAGGATCTGCGCCGATCTCCTCCCGCATGGAGAGGTCGTGGTCGATGTCGATGCACACCAGCCCTGAGTGCTGCTGCAGTCCTTTCTCTTCGCGCTTGGTGAAGGTGCCTGATACCGTGAAGTAGGGCAGTTTCTTTTTACGCTTGCGCTTCTCGGTGTCGGTTTCGGAGGCGCGCACGTGCTCCACCTGCTCACGCCAGCGACCGGTGCGGATGCCGTCGAACACCGCCAGCAGGTCTACCTCGGCGCCGTTGGTGGTGATATGTATGTTAGGGTATAAGCTTACCATGATTTCTGTATAAGGGTGGGTTTGGCGCACCTGCTGGTGCTGGGTTAGAAATAAGCGTTAACTTCTTTGTGGCAGTTCTGGCACTTCATGTGCACATGGCGGTCAGAGTAGTAAATGTTGACCAGGTCAACCTCTTTATGCCTGCACCACCACTGCCGGAGTCTTATCAGGATTCGTATCATTGTTTATTGATTAAACTATATAAGCGTATGCCTTACACCTGTTGGCCTCCACCTGTTCTTTAGTCAGGATTTGGAACATGCTGACTATCTTTCTCTCAACAGGTCGCAGCTTTAAGCGCTTTGGGATTTTTGGTTTCATAAATCCATTAGGTTTTAGATACTATAAGGCCAACTGTATTTTATTTCCATATTATCATCAATCGCCTGTGTTGGTGTCAGGTTATCATCATAAAGTAGTCGCCAGCTTTTAGCGTCTAACTTCGTCTCTTTGGTTATCGCGTTAATGTAGCGCAAACAGTAGCGAACCTTGCAAAGCCACCTTGCAAAACTTAGGTTACTGGATTTCCTCATTTTATTTATTAGTTAAAGTTGGGTAGTGACATTACCTGTAAGCAGTAGAAGCAAGTGACTTCTTCTTTTTTGGTGGTGGTGTTCTTGCGGGTGTACCCACAAGCAGCCATCTTTTCACCAGCTTTGCGCCTGCGCTCTTTTTCATGCTCAGGTATAAAAGTTTCGTGCGATTTATGCTCTAAGTGGACTTTCATAAATATTAGTTTGATGAGTGAATTACGACTTCTTCACACCCGTTCAATTTCTTGAATGCAGAGCGTGCTGCTTTTCTCATTTCCTTCCTGGTAAGGATAGACTGTTGCAGGTTGCTGAAAGCGTCCAGGTCAAGCTCATCTGATTTTGCTTGCTCTTCCTTTTCTGTGATCTCTTTATCATAGTTAAGAATAGCTGTATGGAGGGCGTTTAGGGTTTCGCCTAATTCGTCATCATTTAAGGTCTTTTCCATGATTTTAACTTTAGATTAGGTAATTGTAGTAAGCGGTAGTTCTTGCGAGTGCATGTTTTGCCGTTGTCTAATTTTATCGTGACATTCTTGCCTAATACAGAGACAACCCTTCCTTTTAGGTAGCCTTCACCAATTAGCTTCACTCTATCACCTGCTTTCATTTTGCTTTATTCTGTTTAACCTGTCTATTTCTGCGGCTATTAAAGCACCAGCCTTTACTAAATTTCTGATTGGATCAGCGGATGGCTTCCACCAACTCCCCTGCCATGGCCACTGATTCGGTGCTTTTTCTCCCGGCCTGTAGCCAGCGTAGGTGACGTTCCTTTTACTGTAGGTATTAGCAATTGCCGCTGAAGCGTAGCACTTCGCTGCGTGCACTAGTTCTTCGCTGTCATGCTCTGCATCGTGTTCTGGTGTCCAGCCTTCTTGCTCAATTTGGCGCTGGCGCTCTGCTGCGATTAATTCTACTCCGTTTTTCATGGTTGTTTAAATATTAGGTTATCGTTGTACACTTATTTCTAAATCCTATCATCTGAGCCTCTGGGGCGATGGCCCACGCTGGAGGGATTATTCTGACACAGCTCATGCCGCCACCTCCCCTTTCCGCTTGAGCTGCATGTACACCCAGCCCGGCTTATAGCCTCTAATCTCCGCCACCTCCTTCAGTTCCTCCTCGGTCATATCTGTCCAGGACTTGCGCAAGTGATCCGGCAGCGGGATCTTCACCTTGGCGGCCTTGGGCAGGAAGTCGTTGAGCTCCTCGAACACGGCCTTGGGCAGCTCCCGCTCGGTGACGTGCAGCGTGAAGGTGTGGCCACACTCGCGGCACTCTCGGGCGCCCACGTGCTGGATGAAGAAGCAGGAAGGGCAGCATTTCACTGGGGCTGCCTGCTGCAGCTTTTTCTTCTTTACCGTCTCCAAAGTGTATTCCTCCTCCAGGTCCACCGGCCCATGCTCCCACACGTTGCCGCCCTGATCGATCACCGTGCAGTGGCTTTTGCCTGGTGCCGGCCGGAGCCCCCTGCCCACCATCTGCAGGTAAAGCGACTTGGACTTGGTGGCGCGGTTCAGGATCACCGTCTCGATGGCCGGAAGGTCAAAGCCCTCCGTCAGTATGTTCACGTTGCAAAGCACCTGGAACTTTCCCTCCTTAAAGGCTGCCAGTATCTTGGAGCGCTCCAGCGGCGATGTCTCACCGTCCACGTGGGCGGCAGGTATGCCGGCAGAGATGAAGGTGTCGCGCATGGTCTCCGAGTGCTTCACGTCCACGTTAAACACAATCGTCTTTGTGCCGGAAGCGAATTGGTTGTAGTGCTCCACCACTCCTGCATACAGCTCTTTCTTATCGAAGCGGTCGTGCATCTGGTGCACGTTGTAATCGCCGCCCGTAAGGTCCACGCCGCTCATATCCATCTTGCTGCCCACGTAGCGGGCAGGCACCAGGAAACCCCGCTCGGTAAGGTCCGCCAGGCTGATCGGCGCCACGATATTGGAGTAGATGTCGCCCAGCCCTTTGCCGTCGAGGCGGTAAGGGGTGGCGGTCAGGCCAATGATGGCGGCACCCTGGGCCGCGTACTGGTCCAGCAGTGTCTTAAAGCTTTTGCTGATGGAGTGGTGGCACTCATCCACCACCACCACCTGAGCGGGCGGGAGCTCGCGGCGCAACAGTGTCTGGATCGAGGCCACGTTCACAGACATATTTTGGCGCTGCTTCCAGCCGGCCATGATCACACCGGGTCTGATGCCGAAGGAGTGCAGCCTGTCTTTGGCCTGCTCCACCAGCTCCTTGCGGTGCGCCAGGAACAGCACACGGCTGCCCTTCTCCACGGCAGAGTGGATGAAGGCGGAGGCTACCGTGGTTTTTCCGGCACCGGTGGGCAGCACCAGGATCTCGGCGCGGTGGCCGGAGCGGAAGCCGTCACGCAGCTGCTCGATGGCCTCGGTCTGGTAGTCTCGTAAGGATGGTATTCCGTTCATAGATAAAGGCTAAAGGGGATTCGGTTTGGATAAGGGAGGGCAGGCTACGTCTGCCCCCGTGTACTCGTGCTGCACCTGATCGTAAGTCAGGGAGGCAATAAACTCCCACAGTTCGTAGCGGGGTGGGTACTCTCTGAGCATGGCTAAATAAGTATTCGCAGCCCCTCTGGCTTTCGCACCCTTGAAAGAGCTACATACATCTGGCCTGCCTGAAAGCATGGTTTCTTTAGATCCACAGTCACCTCATCGAATGTCAGTCCCTGGCTTTTATGAATGGACATTGCGTAGGCCAGCTTTATAGGGATCTGCTCAATGCTACCAACCTCCTGCAGTTCCAGCTTGTCAAGTGTTTTGTTGAAGACGTATTCTTTCTTTGTGAATTTCACCGGCTCCAGAGGGTACTCCACCTCGCCAACCCGTATGAAGTTCAGATCATCCTTAACTACAAAATCACCCAAGCATCCATTGAAAAGCGGGGCATCCTTGCTGTTGCAGAGGTACATCACCTTAGCGCCGTCCTTTACTTCGACGATGGCTTCAAGATTGAAATCATCCGCTTTTAGCTTGCCTTCAATCTTGGCATGGAACACCAGCTGCTTTGATGGCAGGGCAGCAAGGCTAGCCTTATTATAAGCTTGCACCGTGGCATTGTGTGGGGCTAGTATGACGCCTGTGTTAGGGGCGTCTGCCACGAACTGACGAAAGTACTCCGTCTTAATCCCCTCACGGCATAGGTTCAGCGCATTGATAAAGTCATTGTCGGACTGCCTTAGAATCTCATCCAGCTCGATTATTTCTGGGGTTAGCTTTTCAAAGATGAGCGCATCGGAAAACGTGTGCCCCTTATAGGACTCGTATAGCCGCGCCTTTGTGGTGTCGTTAAGAATTGGCGGTAGTTGCTTGAGGTCGCCCACAAAGATCACCTGCTTTTGTGATAGCCCTTTGCATCCATTCTTGCGCAGTGTCCAATGGATGGCATCCAGAACGTCTGGGCGCAGCATAGAGACTTCATCTATGAAGATGGTATCAATGGCGTCAAACAAAACGCGCTTTTCACTTCTCACGAAGTTGCAGCTCTCAAAGTCCATTACCCCAAAAGGCGGGATGTTAAACAGGGAGTGAATTGTCTGCCCGCCCACGTTGTTGGCGGCAATGCCAGTCGGGGCAATAGCCACTACTTTACGGCCATCCTTTTGAAGCTTCTCTATAGCCAGTTTGGTTACAGTGCTTTTGCCTGTACCTGCCTTTCCTGACAGGAAGATGTTTTTGCCCTGAAGGGCCATGTCAAGAAACAACTCCTGCTTACTAGATAGCTTTAACTCCTGCGGCTCTACTGGCTGATTTTGGATTAGCTCGCTCATGCCAGCACCTCCTCTCCTGCTGCTTCCTGCACGACTACCTGCATGCCCTTGGCGTCACGGCTCACCATCTCCACGAACAGCTGCAGGTCGTTGGCCGCGGCCCATGCCTCCACCTCTGCCAGGCTCTTGTTATCCAGTAGCGAACCGTCGAAACGGGCGATACGCACCTCCTTCATGAGCGCCAGGTTGATCTGCAGGCCGGCGATGATCAGCTGCGCCGTGTTGATCTGGTTCGGCTCGAAAGGCAGCCCGTTCAGGTAGAGCTGCGTATCGTCAAAGGTGAGGCCCGGCACCGGAAGCTGTGCCGAAGCGATGGCGTCCTTCTTCGCCTGCTCCACTTCAGCCAGCGCGTTGTTCAGGTGCTCCTGCTGCGCCACTGCCTGGTTGTATTCTTCCAGCTTGGCGGCAGCGGCGGCGGTCTTATCCACCTCGGCATTGTGTTGGATAGCAAAGTCAAACTCGGCTTTTATCGGTGCCGTGTCTAGAGCTTGGTTTTGCCCCAGCCATGCAGATGCTTGATCACATAAGGCAGCAACTTCTGACTGTTCCTTTTGCAATGCCTCTATCTGTTGCTGTAGAGCAGAGTAGCGCTCCACGCGCTGTTGCTGGCGGGTTACCACTTCTGCATGCTTCTGATTGTAAACCTGGGCCTGCTCCAGCTTCTGCTGAATGGCTGCCAGGTCTATCTTCTCCTTCGCTGAGCTCTTCACTAGAGAGTTGTCGCAGATGGCGGCCAGCTCCTTTACCTTGCGGTTGATGAAGGTGCGCTCGTCGAACAGTTCCTTGTAGCGCTCATCCAGGTCGGAGAAGTCAATGCCGGAAATCTGCTTGATGAAGTCCACCTTCTTCTTTGGGGTCAAGGCAAAGAAGGCGTTCAGGTCGAAGTCGATCACGCCCACCTTCTCATCCAGCATGGTGCGTGGCGTCTTGTAAACAGCGCCATCCGGAGAGCTAACCGTGAGTTGCACCTTCTCCTTTTTGGCGTTGAAGTCCGCCTCCACCACCAGCTCGCCAAGGTCCAACTTCACGGCTCCCTTTGGGGCACCGTCGCGGGTGAGCTTGCCCGGCAGGTCTTTGCCGGTGAGGATCTTAAACACGGCATCGATGAAGGAGCTCTTGCCGGCTCCGTTGCTGCCCACCACGTACACGTTGCGGCCATTGGTGGTGATGCTCTCGGCCTCAATGGCCTTGAAGTTCTTTATTTCGATATGCTCTACTTTCATGGCTACTTAACTTTTGAAGTGGAGGTGATGAGCGGGATCAGGGTGAGCCCATCGTGCTGGATAGGCTCACGGGAAATCTGGATGCGGCCGGACTTCCCCGGGTACCCCACCGACTTAAAGAGCAAGTCTTTGATGCCGGCACTGTTGAAGCACAGGTGCTTGGAGGTGCGGCGAATAAGGAATCCTTCTGCAGTGCTCTGGTCTGAAGAATAAGATTTCCTGGCTGGCAGAACGATCAGGAACCAGTCTTTTGGCCGGCTCTCATCCTGGGCCAATTTCACGGCAGCGCCTTCCTTCAGGGTAAGCTGCTCTTCCAGTACCTTGTTGATAGTAAAGCATCCAGCGGCCGACACAGACAGAAAGGGAACACCCTTCGGCTGCGCCTTCGGCGTGTTGGTGATGTCGAATATTTTAAGTTTCATGGTTTGTGAAGTATCAATTCTTGCTTTAAGCTGTCAAACTTTGATTGTATTGCGTCACCGCCTGGATGGCGTGCATGACGGTTTGCGGGGAGAGCTGCCGCTCCCACACCAGCTCTCCCGGCTCGGCATCGAAACCCCGGTGGGTCAGGTGCCGCTTGATGGAGGTGGCAGGAGGGGAAGGGAAGCGAACCTTAATTCGGTTCGCCTCTCTGTCTATCCTATAGAAGGCCTCCTGCCGCTCTAAAAAGGCAGGTCGTCGGTGTCTTGCGGGTTACCCCACCCGATGGCGCCCTGCTGTGCCGCGGGGGCAGGGGCTGCAGCTGGAGCGGCCGGTTGCGCCGCGGGGGCAGGGGTCGGCGGCATGACACCCTGTCCTGGCACATACTTGGCCTGGGCAGGCGGCGCCTGCTGCGCCTGGGCGGCCGGTGCGGCATTGCCGAACTGGGCCTTGTACTCGTCGCTCTCCTGTATATTCTTTTTCAGGAAGTCAGGCAGCGAGTCGAACTTCTCCTGGTTGAAACTCTTCACGGAGAAGGTAAAAGATGGCGTGACCTGCTCGGGGCAGTTAAACCCCTTGGGAAGCGGTGATATAGAGGAGATCACCGAATAGGTGTTGCCGCTCTTGCTTACCTTCTGGATCACGTTGAGCATGCACGGCACACCCAACAGTTTGGCGATGTTGAACTTTGATGCCTCCTCGTCAGTAAACTTCTTGCCTCTCCAGTTCTCCAGGTCCTTGCGCATGGAGGCCTTCTCATTCATGGAGAAGTTGTACTCCTTTGAAATAATGCGGGGCTGCTCTCCATCCTCTTCCTTGTAGACATGCATCTCCGTGGGGAGCTCAAAGGAGATGCGCACTTTGGTGCGCTTGGAAACCTTGCCCTGGTACTCGTCGTCGAAGGTGCCGAGCAGGACCATGGAAAAGCAGCGGGCCAGGTAGTTTCCGGCCTCGATAGGCGGTGTGCTGGAGCCAGAGCTTTCTGCTGGTGCATAGAACTCGTCGAATTCGGCGGTTGTCGCTGGTTGATTTGACTGTGACATTTGATTGCTATTTATGGTTTGAAAAATGGTTTACTTTTTAAGTTTTGACAGGCGGATTAACTCCGAGAGCCTGACGATCATCACGGGCTGAAGACAATCCCTTACCTTCATGCCCCTACCCTCCCCCTGAAGTGCTGTATTTTGCGCTGGCGCTCCAGGCGCTCGGCCTCGCAGATAGCGTCGTAGAGGTGTCCGGCAATCCCCACCAGCACGCCGCCCAGGGTGAAGGACAGCAGGAAGAGGTCGGTGAGGAACTGCATCTGCTCCTCGGAAAGGTCGGCGTACACCATCAGAATGCCGATACTCATGGCAAGGAGGATCCCGGTCAGGCCCAGCGCTCCGAGCGCCGCTGCCTTAATCTTTTCTCTGATCATAAGGGTATGGGTATGAGGTTTGGGTTACTTGATGTAAGCGCTCAGGTTGTAGCGGCGCTGCTCGCCGTGCTGTTCATATAAGGTACTGTGGCCCTTTTCTTTGGCCTTCTTGGCCGCCCTCGTGCGGGTGGCGTAGGTCGGGGTTTTGGTGCTGGCGATCAGCACACCCTCCGCTGTTTTATACTGTACAGGTGCTTTCATAAATGCTGTGTTATACAAGCCTTAAATTCTTGACCCGCATGTCAATTCTGGAGCGGGCCATTTTCTTCAGCAGGTCATCCAGCTCAAAGGAGAACTTCCCGTGGAAGCGCTCGTGGTGGGCGATCTGCACGTCAAAGGTCTCCACCGACAGGGTGCCCATCACCTCGGTGATGGAGTTGGTGGCGTCGGGGCGTTCATCCAGGTCTGCCAAAAGGTGCACGCGGAACTCGGAGAGGAACTCATCCACCGCCTGCACGTACTGCTCGTGCCGCGCCATGGTCTCTGTCGCTTCCATGGCTAGGAGGCTATCTGCAGCTTGGGGATGCGCTTGGCCTTCCGGTAGGCGATGAGCGAGGCCAGGGAGTAGGACACCGAGCGGCCCACCTTCTTGTACTCGATCACCGTGTCGGGGCGGTCGCGCTCCAGCTCCAGGGTGCGCACGCTGATGCCGGCCTTGGCGGCGGCGGCCTTGCTGCCCTTTATGTCTGTGTCCAGAAGCTCGCGCAGGTCCTCTAGCTCACCCCTGAGCTCCCGCACCTCGCGGGCCAGGGCGTCGTGTTCAGTTTTTTCGACAACTACTGCCATATTTATATATACTTTTATAGCTTTTATTTAATTAAAGACGTATAAACGCGGGTATACTAACCCTTTAAAATGGAGCAAAAGATAATCACCGTGATGCAGCGCCTCGACTGGCCGAACAAAGAGAATGGCATGACTCTCAAATATGACCTCACCCCGAGCATCCAGGAGGACCTGGAGGACGGCTGGCTCGTTGGCTCTGCCGAGACGGCGGTGAGCGATGGGGGCCAAAAGGCTATCGTAATCACCACGTTTGTGCTCCAGCGCTGATCAACCGTATCGTCCGCCCTGCTTTGTCTCTGTCACCCGCCAGAAGGGGATACCGAAGAAGTAGTAAGTGGTGATGGTAGTGGATCCGGGCTTCCCGTCTTCCAGCACCTGGGTGTGTATCCTTACCATGCTATTCCTCGCTTTCAGGGTTCAGGCCTCTTACCTCGCGGATCTCCGCCATGCGCGCCTTGTAGGCATCCGGGTCTGTGGCCAGCGCCAGGCGCTCTACGTAAACCCAATACTTGGAAGTGATGCGCTCCTTGCCGACGATGTCGGAGAGGTTGCTGGAGTACGGGGCGGCCTTGCCCTCTGCGCGGACCATGTCCGAGATCTTCGTCGTGTAGTCATCCGGCATCAGCTCGCGGATGGTCGGTGTGCTTGTAGTTACCATTGCCTTTTCTTAGTTTGCGTTGCTATTAGTATTAGTGCTATTGTTATTACAAATGTATGTTCTATTACTGAACATTGCAATACCTAGTTTCAAAAAAAGAACATATTTCTGAAAATAATTTTCAATTTCTGAACATTGAACACTCAACAGACTATAGGTCAAAGACTTATAAAGGCTAGAGAATATCTAAGCCTTAAGCAAGGTCAGGTATCAGAATTGTCAAACATACCTCGCTCAAGTATTTCCAAACTTGAGAATGATGAAATGGCAAAGTATCTGGAGCTAGCAATGTTCTATAGCAGAACATATAGCATATCATTAGACTGGCTTATAGATGGAGAAGGAGGAGAAGACGTGCTACTAAAAGAAAACAAACTACAAGAGTACACCAAACCATCAGACAAACGGGTAGAGGAACAGGAGATCCCGCTCTACGACTTCGAGGCCGCGGCGGGCCTAACCAAGCTGTTCAGCAACTCAGAGAACATCCTGGACTTTATCCGGGTACCCAACCTGCCGCGCTGCGACGGGGCCGTGCACATTAGCGGCGACTCGATGTACCCTTTATTGAAATCAGGCGACATAGTGATGTATAAGCAGGTGCAGGATATAGCCAACGGCATCCTGTGGGGCGAGATGTACCTGCTCTCTGCAGAGATCGGCGGCGATCTGCTCACCCTGGTCAAGTACATCCAGAAGTCAGACGAGGGCAACGAGTACGTAAAGCTGGTGAGCCAGAACCAGCACCACTCCCCTATTGACATTCCGCTGAAGAACATCCGCGCCCTGGCTTATATAAAGGCCAGTATCAGGATCAACAGCATGGCGTAGTGCTAACAAGGGTAGCTTGTGCTATTAGTATTAGTATAAGTTGCTTACCTTTGAAGAAAGCATTCCTTTATATATGGCTGTTACCCTGAAAGCAACCCTGAAGCCCGACAAGCGCCTGGACGGCACGCGCGCCGTGCGGATACGCATCACCAAGCACCGCCAGCACAGCTACTACAACACGGGCATTTACGTCAAGGGCGAGCCCAGGAAGAAGGACGCGCGCCGCAAGGGTGACTGGAACCCCGACGGCTCCTTCCTGAAGGAGAACTGGGTGCGCACCTCCGAGGTGCTGCACGAGCGCTACAACCGGGCCATCAAGCAGGACATGGCCGACCTGCAGCACATCGCCGGCAAAAACCCCGACCTCAGCGCGGCGGAGATCCGCGCGGCTTTCGAGGAGCGCTTTAAGAAAAAGGAGGCCGCCGCGCAGAAAGGCTTCCTTTCCTTCTTCCGGGAGTGGATCCGCCGGAAGCGGAACCAGCGCCAGGCAGGCACCGCCACGGTGTACGAGACGGCCCTGAGCAACGTGCTGGGCTTTGCCGGGGAGGCCGCCAACGAGCCCGAGGCGCTCACGCCCGCCTTCGGGTCCAACCTGGTGGCCCACCTACTGGGCAAGGGGCTGAAGGCCTCCACCGTGAACGTTACCATGACCCAGTGCCGCACCATTTTCTCCAAGGCCGTGCTGGAGGGCTACCTGCCGCCCCTGCAGAACCCCTTTGACGTGCCGCCCCTGCAGACCGAGGACGCGCCCATGCTGCGCCCCACCTCCGACCAGCTCCTCTCGCTCATGGAGGTGGAGATCCCCCGGCGCTGCCGCATGGTGCCGCACGCCCGGGCCGTGTTCCTGATGCAATATTTCCTCCACGGCGCCCGTTTTGCCGAGGTGGTGACCCTGCGCTGGGAGGACGTGACCGACACGCACGTGACCTACCACCCCCGCAAGCGCGCCAAGCGCAAGAAGGTGGTGGCGCGCCACGCCGGCATCGACTGGGTGCTGAGCCAGTACACGCCCAGGGGCAAATACATCTTCCCCTATATCCGCCCCCAGCACGACGCGCTCGATGACAAGGGCTTCTTTAGCAGGCTGCGGGACGTGAACAAGTCCGTGAACAGCTCACTTAAGATCCTGTCCACGCTAGCCGGGCTGCCCTTCAGCCTGCGCACCCACATGCAGCGCCACACCTTTGCCGACACGGTGTTGGGTATTACGGGCGACCTGCGCAAGGTGCAGGAGATGGTCGGCCACGCCTCGGTCGTAACAACCGAGCGCTACGTGGAGCGGCTGCGCCGCGAGGCGGTGGATGAGGTGAGCGCGCAGGTGTACGGGAAGGTAGGGAAACAATAGGGAAACATTGCCGCGTTTTCGATGCGCAAACAAGGCGAAAGGGGGCATGCGGTAAGGTAAAAAAAGGCGGTTCTTACATTCGTGAGCCGCACCGAAGCAAAACAACGGTATTATGCCTATATTTAGGCGCACAACGGCGGTTGGCTATGCAAGCCGCAGCTCAGATCAGTTTATCCGGATAACGTGAACACATATCAACTTAAGATACGGCAGGTTTTCAGCGAGGTAGCCAAGGTGGTAGTAGGCCAATCCTATATGGTGAACCGCCTGCTGATCGGCTTGTTTACGGGTGGCCATATTTTACTCGAAGGCGTTCCCGGCCTGGCCAAAACCCTTACCATCAACTCGCTGTCCAAGGCGCTGCACCTCGATTTCCAGCGCATCCAGTTTACCCCCGACCTGCTTCCCTCCGACCTCATCGGCACGATGATCTATAACCAGAACGCCTCTGTTTTTGAGGTGAAGAAGGGACCCGTGTTTGCCAACCTTATACTTGCCGACGAGGTGAACCGCTCTCCGGCCAAGGTGCAGTCGGCGCTGCTGGAGGCCATGCAGGAGAAACAGGTAACCATCGGCGAAACCACTTTCCGGCTGGATTTGCCCTTCCTGGTGCTGGCCACCCAGAACCCCGTGGAGCACGAGGGCACCTACCCGCTGCCTGAGGCGCAGGTAGATCGCTTTATGATGAAAGTATACATCGACTATCCCAAGAAGGAAGACGAACTGGAGATTATGCGCCGCATGGCCAATATGGGCTTTACCGATGCAGTGACGAAGGTGCTTTCCAAGGAGGATATCTTCGCCATCCGGAACGAGATAAACCAGGTGCAGATCTCCGAAACGCTGGAGCGTTACATTATTGAATTGGTGTTTGCCACCCGCCGCCCCGCCGAGTACGACCTGCTGGAGTATGCGCCATACATTCAGTTCGGGGTGTCGCCGCGGGCAAGTATAGCCCTGAACCGTGCCGCCAAGGCCGTGGCCTACTTCGACAGCCGCGACTACGTGCTGCCGGAGGATATTAAAGAGGTGGCCTACGATGTAATGAACCACCGCATCATACTTAACTACGAGGCCGAGGCCGACGGCATCCGCACCAAGGATTTCATAGAGTCCATACTTCGGAAGGTGCCGATCAGCTAGAACAATAGCTAACCTAAGGTGCGATCTACTATTATCGTGCAGGTATAACCTGTCCCTCCGAGGAGGGGTTAGGGGTGGGTTAATTGCAGCTTGAGGTATGCCTAATGCTGGCTAACCCTCTCCTGTACCAAGTATCTCCCGCTGCACCTGGCTGCAGCGGGAGATTTTTTTTACCATTTATACTTTGATAAAACTATGTGGCGTGGTCCTCTAAAGTTATACTTCCTGAGAAAGATATAAATAAAGAAACCCGCCAAATGGCGGGTTCTCGCAGAGCGGGTGACTAAGCCGCCTGCTCCTGGCTGCCACGATGTTTCTCACCCATACATGTGCAACCAGTAACTTTATGAGAGAAGGGCTGATGGAACAAATCTAGAGCGGCAATATTAGCTACAGGTTACTACAAGATTACCAATTTATTAAACCCACCTGTTCCTTCCGGCTGTAGCTGTCCTAAGCTCTCCCCCCAGCCCCCAGAGCTGCTAACAAAACCGATATATTTACCTACTTATCAACCTCTTACACCCCAAAAAGCATCCGGTTAATAGAATGTTAAACTCCCATTAATACTGAGGTAACATAGCCCCTCTACCTTTGTCGCAATAAATTAAGACTATCATTATTATGCGACAGCTTCTCACCACAGTTCTATTTTTCCTGTTATCCGGTTTTATATGCGTGCATGCGCAGACCGGCAGCATACAGGGGGTTGTTAAAGACGCTAAAAACGGCGAAGAGCTAATTGGCGCCATCATAAAATTGCAAGGCACAGGATTGGGCGCTCCGTCCGACGCTTTCGGCAATTATCGCATTGACAATGTAAAGGAGGGCACTTATACCGTGGAGGTAAACAGCCTTTCGTACACGCCAAAAACGATTGCTAACATAACTGTGACGGCAGGCAAGACAGCCACTGTTGACGTGGCGATGGAACAAAGTACGGCGCAGCTGGCAGAGGTAACCATAACGGCAAAAGGAAACAGGGAAACTGAACAAATTCTGTTTTTAGATCAGAAGAAAGCGGTAATAGCGACGCAGGCCATTGGAGCGCAGGAGCTCACAAGGAAAGGCGTAAGCAATGCCGAAGGCGCGGTTGCAAAAATTTCAGGCGTCTCGAAACGCGACGGTGTAAAGAATGTATTCGTGCGCGGGTTGGGCGACCGCTATAACACAACCACCCTGAACGGGTTCGCCATACCATCCGAAGACCCTGAATTCAAGAACATCTCGCTCGACTTCTTCACAAGCGACATGATTCAGTCGGTAAACGTGAACAAAGTGTTTACAGCATCTATGAATGGTGATGTTGGCGGGGCGTTGATCAATATTAATTCGAAAGAACTTGTTGATGACAATGCGCTCCAAATTGGAATTTCTACTGGCGTAAACAGCCAGGTGATAGGCAGTGACTTTTACCTTCCGGATGGCATGAACGAGCTTGGCTACGCCTCTGCATCAGACGGCCCCAGAAGCCGAAACGGTGAACGGTATGTAAATAACTACTCTTTTGATACTTCGCTGGACCCGATACAGAGAAAGCCTCTGCTCAACGGCGGCATTTCTTTTTCTGGGGGCAGCAAGTTCCTGGACAAACACCGTTTCTTTGTCATGGGCTCTATGGACAACAAGTATAATTACCAGGAAGGAGTTACCCGGTTAATTACGGCCACCAATCCCGAGAACCCATTCCGTGATTTTGACTACCAGCAATCTTCCCGTAACGCTTCACATATGTTAGCGGCCAATCTGGAGTTTAACTTCAATCCGGGTCAACTGCACTTCAACTCCCTATACCTGCACACGGCCACAGCTGCGGCAATCAACTTCTATGGTAAGGAAACGGAGCTGTTTCAGGTAGCGGAGGATTATAATTCCGAAGGGCACATCAGGCGTTTGCAGATCAATGACAACACGGCTTTCATAAACCAACTTATCTGGAACGGGAATCTATCTGACAGGATAACTTACAATGTAGGTGCTGCGGTAAACAATGTAATTGGCCAGGAGCCAGACCGCCGTATAGTGATGCTTCCTTCTATCGGCGACGGAAGGGTACAACTGGGTGTGGGAGAAGGAAGAGCCCAGCGGTTCAACAGTAAAATAACTGAAACGGCCGTGCTCCCTAAAGCTAACCTGCAATACTCGCTTTCGCCGGATTCGGAGCAGCTATCTTATATTGAAGTAGGCTACGACAGCAGAATAAGCTTTAAAGACTTCTCGGCTCCAATTTATAACCTTATCTGGGCCGGAGGCCAAAGCACTGCCCCCACTTTCCCGCTAGATGACATACGCCTGGACCCTGTTTTCAACCAGGAGAACTTAGCGAATGGCGATTTCCTACTTGAGCAGTTCTCAGATACCTACGATGTTGAAAGAATGAACCATGGCGCCTATGTTGACCTGGTGCACAGGTTTGGGAACAGGCTTACTTTGAACGCAGGCTTAAGGGCAGACGATATCTACACTAAGATAAACTATAGCGTAAACCGTGGCGCTAACGTTGGCTCAAATACCATAGACAAATTCTTCTTGTCGCCGAGCTTTAACACGAAGTATGAGCTAAACGAGAATAACCACATCAGAACAGGTGTTAGCCGCACCTATACCCTCCCACAGGATAAGGAGATTTCCCCCTTTATCTACTTGGGGATCGATGGAAACGAGAATGGCAACCCGAACCTGAAAGTCTCTACCAACTACAACTTCGACCTGAAGTGGGATCACTATTTATCACCAGACGAGCATCTGTCGGTTAACGCCTTTTACAAGCATATTTTAGACCCCATTGCGCGGGTAGACCAGGGAAACTCAGCAGGTCTAAGAACTTATGAAAACGTTTCGGGCCATGCAGTTGCTGCAGGTATAGAGGTAGAGTTGAGAAAATCACTTATGAACCTTGCCGAGAAACATCGCATAAATGCTGGTATAAATGCTTCCTACATCCATACCAACGTAAACCTGGACCCAACTTTTTTTGTGCAAAACACCTCATCCACCCTGGAAGGCGCTGCGCCCTACATACTTAATGCCGATTTAACTTATAACCTGGTAACTGAAAAGAATCTCAACTTAACCTCTGCACTTGTGCTGAACTACCTAAGCGACAAGGTGCATACAATAGGCACACGTGGCTTTAACAACCTGATCGAGGAAAGTATAACGACGCTGGATTTTGTAACCTCCTTGGGAGTTAACGACCACCTAAAATTCAACCTGAAAGCCAGAAACCTTTTAAACCCGGCATACAAGCTTACCCGAGAAGGTGCCGGCACAGATACAGACCCTCAAAGCGTTATCATTCGCAGTTACAAAAGAGGCGTCTTATTCGATCTGGGCGCCACATACAAATTTTAACAATTGGTTAACCTTCCTATCATATTCAGTTAATCTCCCAATTCTAATTTCGCATAAACAATAAAAAAGATGAAAAAGACACTGCTTTATCTATTACTGCTTCCGCTAGGATTATTCTCCTGCAAGGAGGACGACGATGTTACAGAGCCAACCCCTGCTATAGACAGCGAGCTGAGCGGTGATATCACGACCGATGTCACGCTTGACCCGAAAACTGAATACAAACTAACAGGGACTTTGATTGTAGCTGAAGGCGGGAAGCTCCGCATACCTGCTGGCACAGTTATTAAAGCTGACAAGGGCTTCGACAAGTATATTCTGGTTAAGCAAGGTGGTCAGATCTTTGCAAACGGCACAGCCGACAAACCGGTAAGAATAACATCTGGGGCAGCTACTCCTAATGCGGGCGACTGGGGTGGTTTGGTTATAAACGGCAGCGCAAAACTCTCCGGCCCAACTGGCGTCGTGACTACCAGCACCGCAGAGGTAAACCCAACTGCGATGTATGGCGGCGACAACAACAATGATAACTCAGGTGTTCTGGAGTACCTTATTTTGGAGTACACAGGCGCAAAGTCCTCCGCCGACATTGAGCATAATGGCTTAACTTTAAATGGCGTGGGTAGTGGTACAAGAATCGAGAACATTTACATCCCTAACGGTTCTGATGACGGAGTAGAATTTTTTGGTGGTTCCGTAAGTATCAAGAACTTATTGGTGGAAAATTCTGACGACGACATGTTTGATGTTACACAGGGTTGGAACGGCACGTTGGATAACGCCTACGGTGTTTGGAAAAGTGGCTATACCAGCACAGAATCCGATCCGCGTGGCGTTGAATCTGATGGCAACCTGGACGGTAACACACCGAGCGATGTTAACCAGTCTGATTTTATCTTAAAGAACATCACGATCGTAAACGAATCTACTTTTGAGATGCAGGATGCTGTGAAAGTGCGCAGAGGAGCTAAAGCCACCATCTCGAACCTGGTTGTTAAAGGCGGTTCTGCCACAGATCTTATAGACCTGACTGACGGCAAGGGCAATGGTCATGCGGCATCAGTTATAAACTATCATAACAACGGCGTGACAATTACAGGCACAGCAGTTAAAAACCCCGATAATGCTGCCATTGCAACGAACGATGCTAACACAGGAGCCAATACATCAGCATTCAGCTGGACTGGCTACAACTTCTAAGTAGCTATCAAAAACAAAAAAAGGCTGTCACAAGCGCATGTTTGTGACAGCCTTTTTTTATTCCTTATTCGCTTGAAACTTTGGGCGGCACACGCCCATACATGTATTTACCTATAGGGCCTAACGTTATTATAGACAGTGGCTTCTAGGCAATAGGCTAACAACTTGATTAAAACCATGTTCCCCATTTTTAAACAACTCGAGCAGCAATCAATACCTTAACATTAGTTTAACATTGGAATAACATTTAAGTAACAGCAATAGCCTTATTTTGCACCATCATTAAAAGCCACAGCCGCTCCTGACTAGTGCGGCTGGGTTAGCAAATGATGGTGACTTGCCTTCAGCCTGACTAGCTAACGGCACCACACCTATAAATTCTGTTTTCTTCAGATTGCCTTTAGAATTTAAAAGTATACTTGCTTCTAAGGCTTCCCGAAACACGGAATTATTAAATGACTGAAGCTTATTTCTCACCCAAACCCAAAGTGTTGTGTACAAAAAGCTAAAAACCACAATCTTTATAGCACTAGCATGCTTTACGGTAGGCACTGCAAAAGCACAAACCATCAACAACTCTAAATTCGGCAAGGGCCTGCAGTTCGTGGCCGCCGACTCTTCTTTCAGCCTTAAGTTTGGCACCCGTTTTCAGATGCTCTACCAGGGAGGGCGCAGCAGCAGTATGGAGCAGCTGGAGGATAAGTTCCTGATCCGCAGGGCCCGCCTGAAGTTTGAAGGTTTTGCCTACTCCCCCAAACTGGAGTATAAAATTGAGCTCGGCCTGAGCAACAACGACATCGGCAACGACCAGCCAGAGATGTTCGACAATGCCAGCAACATCATCCTGGATGCGGTGGCGATGTGGAACTTTGCCCCTGGCTGGGAGCTTTGGGTAGGCCAGACCAAGCTTCCGGGCAACCGCGAGCGTATCATCTCATCGCAGAAACTGCAGTTTGTAGACCGCAGCCTGCTGAACTCCCGCTTTAACATAGACCGCGACGCAGGCCTGCAGCTGCACCACACACACCAGGTAGGCAACCAGGCTATACTTCGTGAGAGCGCGGCTGTTTCTACAGGCGAGGGACGAGACGTAGCCGTGGACAACACCGGCGGCTACAGCTACACCGGCAAAATAGAGTTTATGCCTTTAGGCGAGTTTGAAAGCAGTGGCGCCTATGTGGGTGGCGACCTCTCCCGCGAGGAAACGCCAAAACTGGCCATAGCAGCGGCCTATAACTTTAACGACAACACTAACCGCTCCCGCGGGCAGTTGGGCAGCTTTTTGAGCGGCGAGCGCGACCTGCAATCCGTGTTTGTAGATGCCATGTTTAAGTATAGAGGTTTTTCGAGCATGGCAGAGTATGCCAACCGCACCGCCCCGGACGGCCCTGTGCTTAGCAGAACGGAAGACGGGAAGGTAGACGAGGTGTTCCTGACCGGCAATGCCTTTAACCTGCAGGCGGGCTATCTCTTTAAATCTAATTGGGAAGTGGCAGGCCGCTACACCGCCTTTAACCCGGAGCGGGTTACCGGTACAAACGGGCAGGAGCAGTACACGCTGGGGCTGTCGAAGTACATTGTGGGCCACAGCCTGAAAGTGCAGAGCGACGTGACACTGCAGGACCAGCCCGGCAAAGACAATTTTTACCAGTTTAGGTTGCAAATGGAGGTCGCGCTGTAGAGCATACCTTCACATCTACAACCACTTAGCAAACATAGCAGTATACCACTCCAAGTGCGGTGGCATCATCTAAAGTATAAAACCAACCAAAATTAACTTCGGCTTATGTTAAACCTTACGTTTCCTCACAAGAACCTTAGCGCCGCCGTGCTGCTGGGGTCAACGCTTCTGTTCAGCGCCTGTGGCGGCGGCAACGGCGAAGAAGCCAACAGCGGCCTCTCCGGCACTATCCAGATCGACGGCTCTTCTACTGTGTACCCTATAACCGAGGCCGTGGCGGAGGAATACCGCACCGAAGCCCCGGACGTGCGGGTAACGGTAGGCGTGTCCGGTTCGGGCGGTGGCTTTAAAAAGTTTACCCGCGGCGAAATCGATATTGTGGATGCCTCGCGCACGATAAAGCCCTCTGAAGAAGAAACGGCCAAAGAGCACAACATCTCTTACATAGAGCTGCCCGTGGCTTACGACGGCCTAACCGTGGTAGTGCACCCGGAGAACAACTGGGTAACGGAAATGACCACTGAGGACCTGAAAAAGATATGGGAGCCTGCCGCGCAGGGCAAGATCAAGAAGTGGAACCAGATTCGCCCGGAGTGGCCAGACCAGGAAATTCACCTTTACGGCCCCGGTGTGGAATCAGGCACTTACGATTACTTTACAGAGGCTGTTGTGGGTGAGAGCGGCTCCAGCCGCGGCGACTACACCGCCAGCGAGGACGATAACGTGCTGGTGCAGGGCGTGTCTACAGACCCTAACGCCCTGGGCTTTTTCGGGTTTGCCTATTATGAGGAGAACCAGGACAAGCTAAAAGTAGTGCCAGTGGATGACATGGACGACAGCAACGGAAAGGGCGCCATCGCGCCATCGCTGGAGACGGTAAAAGACGGATCTTATGCTCCGCTGTCCCGCCCGCTGTTCATCTACGTAAACTCGAAGGCAGCCAGCACGCCAGCCGTTGTGGATTTCGTGAACTTCTACCTAGAGAGCGCCCCTGAGCTTAGCCAGGAGGTAGGTTACATTCCGCTTCCGGCGGAGATGTACAAGGAGCAGCAGGAGAAATTCAGCTCCTTCGCGAAGGCCAAAGAGGCAGCAACCCAGAAATAACAGCAAGCTTTTAATCACCTCCCCTGCGGCAGTTAGCTTCCGCAGGGGAGGCAAAAACAAACCAGCACCTTGAGAACATCAGAAAAAATCATCGAGGGCCTGCTGTGGTTATCGGCTGTCATAACCATACTTGTAACGGTGGGCATCATTTGGGTGCTCCTCTCCGAGTCCATCAGCTTCTTCAGGGTAGTGCCCCTGTCCGACTTCCTAACTGAGAAAGAGTGGACGCCGCTCTTTGCCGACAAGAAATTCGGTATTATGCCCCTGGTAACCGGCACCCTGCTCACAACAGGCGTGGCCATTGCCGTGGCGCTGCCCATCGGCCTCACCATTGCCGTTTACCTGAACGAGTACGCCCATGCCCGCATGAAGCAAATCGTAAAGCCGATGCTGGAAGTGCTCGCCACCATCCCGACGGTAGTGTACGGCTTCTTCGCTTTAACCGTGGTAACCCCTTTTCTTCAGAAGATCATCCCCTCGCTGGCAGGCTTTAACGCGCTTTCGGCAGGCATTGTGATGGGGATCATGATCATCCCGATGATCTCCTCGCTGAGCGAGGATGCCATTAGCTCAGTGCCGCGCTCGCTGCGGGAAGCCGCCTACGGCATGGGTTCCACGCGCCTGCAAACGGCCTTTGGCGTGATGGTGCCGGCCGCCTCGTCGGGCATTGTGGTGTCGGTTATACTTGCCATTTCCAGGGCTGTCGGCGAAACGATGATCGTGGCCATTGCCGCCGGTCAGCAGCCGCGGCTTACCCTCAACCCGCTCGTGCCCATCGAGACCATCACCACCTATATTGTGCAGGTAAGTATGGGCGACGTGCCGCGCGGCTCGCTGGAGTATAAAACCATTTTTGCGGCAGGCATCACGCTCTTCGTCTTCACGTTTGCCCTAAACAACCTCAGCTTCTGGATCAAAAAGAAATACCAGGAAAAGTATGACTAACTCAGACATCAACAGGCTAAAAGATAAGGCCTTTCAGGTATTTGGCATCTTCTGCACCTTTATCGGGCTGGTGGTGCTGGCCATTTTCCTTATTGATATTGTGGCCGAGGGCATTACCCGCATCAACTGGGACTTCCTCACGAGCCTGCCTTCGCGCAGGGCCAGCCGCGCCGGCATACTTACCGCCTGGGCCGGCACCCTCTGGATACTGGTGCTCACCACGCTGATCGCCTTTCCGCTGGGCGTGGGGGCCGGCATATACCTGGAGGAGTACGGCAGGAAAAACAGGCTGGCAAACTTCCTGGAGATCAACATCGCGAACCTGGCCGGTGTGCCCTCTATCATCTATGGTTTGCTGGGCCTGGAGATATTTGGGCGGCAGATGCGCCTGGGCGGCAGCCTGCTGGCAGGGGCGCTCACGCTGTCGCTGCTCATACTTCCGATCATCATCGTAACCACCCGCGAGGCCGTTAAAGCCGTGCCCCGCAGCATCCGCGACGGCTCGTATGCCCTGGGAGCCTCTAAATGGCAAACAATATGGCACCAGGTACTGCCTGCTTCGTTTGGCGGCATCCTTACCGGTATCATCCTGGCCCTGTCGAGGGCGGTGGGCGAGGCCGCTCCGCTTATTGTGATTGGGGCGCTGGCGTACGTGCCCTTTACGCCAAGCTCGCCGCTGGATGAGTTTACGGTGCTGCCTATTCAGATCTTTAACTGGACGTCCAGGCCACAGGAGGAGTTCCTGACCAATGCGGCGGCGGCCATTATCGTGTTGCTGGTCATTACCTTCCTGCTGAACGGCATTGCCGTATACCTGCGTAACAAGCAGCAGAAAAAGATAAGGTGGTAAAGCTGCCCGCGGCACCAAAAAAGTATAACTTAAACGTTCGCCCTGCACCCTTTCGCTTTTGTATATGAGTAAAAAAGAGAATAAACTGGAGGCTAAAAACCTCGATGCCTACTACGGAGACTTCCACGCGCTGAAGAACATCAACATTGCCATGGAAGAGAAAGCCGTGACGGCCTTTATCGGCCCCTCGGGCTGCGGCAAGTCTACGTTTCTGCGCACCTTTAACCGCATGAACGACTACATAGACGGCTTCAGGATTGAGGGCCAGATCCTGCTGGACGGCAGAGACATTTACAACAAGGACATCCGCGTGGATGAACTGCGCAAAGAGGTGGGTATGGTGTTCCAGAAACCCAACCCGTTTCCAAAGAGCATTTTTGAGAACGTGGTGTACGGCCTGAAGATACAGGGCATCAAGAAGAAATCGGTGCTGGAAGAGGCCGCTGAGAAATCGCTGCGCCACGCGGCCCTGTGGGATGAGGTAAAGGACAAGCTGAACAAGTCGGCGCTGGCGCTATCGGGAGGGCAGCAGCAGCGCCTTTGCATTGCGCGCGCGCTGGCCATTTCGCCGTCGGTGCTGCTGATGGATGAGCCCGCCTCGGCCCTGGACCCGATCTCCACGGCCAAGATAGAGGAGCTGATCTATACTTTGAAGAACGAGTATACGATTGTGATCGTGACCCACAACATGCAGCAGGCAGGCCGGGTGAGCGATTACACCGCCTTCTTTTACATGGGCGAGCTGGTGGAGCACAACAAGACCAGAACCATGTTCACCAGCCCAAAGGATGAGCGCACCCAAAATTACATCACGGGCCGTTTCGGTTAAGCGCTCCTGTTATTGCATTGGTAGTTTCTCACTCAAAATAAGATCAAGATGCCTCAATTAGACACTGAGTTAAACCGAATAAAAACAAAGCTGCTGGAGATGTGGGACCTGGTGGAGTATCAGGTGCAGGCTTGCCAACAGGCCATGCTGACCGCTGACGTGGAGTTGGCTAAGCAGGTGGTAAAGCGCGACCGCAAGGTAAACCAGTTCGATGTGAAGATAGACCGCATGTGCGAGAACTTCTTTGCGCTGTTTACGCCCGTGGCCGTAGACCTGCGCCTGGTGCTGGCTGTGCTGAAGATCAACTCGAACCTGGAGCGCGTCGGCGACTCTGCCGAGGGCGTGGCGCGCTTTGCCAAACAGCTAAAAGCCCCCGCCGACCCGCAGCTGCTGGAGCAGGCCAAAGTGCTGCCCATGTTTGAGGAGGCGCTGGGAATGCTGGTAGACTGCCGCAAAGCCTTCCAAAACAACGACACCGCACTGGCGAAAGCCATCATCAAGCGCGACAAGGACCTGAACAAGATCCACCGCAAGTCAGACACAGTAGTGGCCAAGTTCATGACAGAGCACCCTGATAAGATTGCCGAGGCGCTGGCCGTGCATGCCGTCATCAAAAAGCTGGAGCGTGTGGGAGACCAGGTAACAAACATTGCCGAGGAGATCATCTTCTACCGCGATGCCAAGATCATCAAACACAAAAGCGACAAGAAAAAGAAGAAGAAAAAGGAAGATTAAGCTTGATTGTTAAATGGTTGGATTGTTACATTGATGATCCGGCAAAGTATAAAAGTATAGGATAAATACCCAGAAAGCACGGGCCGCAGCGGTTCGTGCTTTTTTGTTTGTCTGCTCCAGGATGAAGTTTATACTTTATACTACTAACAGCCAAAGTATAACCCGAGGCCCGCAGCCACCTTACAACTGCTCAACTTCCAGGCCTTATAACTCATTAACACCCAAACTCTCTCTCTTAGATTACCTTTGCAACGATTTGTGCCTTAACTTTGGGCCAAAACCGTAAGAAAGTGCTGCTGAAAGAGATTTTATACCTGATTCGGAAAGACCTGGTGCTGGAGTGGCGGCAGAAGTATGCGCTAAACGGCATGTTGCTGTATGTGGGCAGCGTGGTGTTTGTGTGCTACCTGAGCTTTGGCATGCGGTCCAACATCCTTGTGGCACCTGTCTGGAACGCCATGCTCTGGATTATACTTTTGTTCGTGTCGGTTAACGCCATCGCCAAAAGCTTTATGCAGGAGAACCGCGGGCGGCTGCTATACTTTTACTCCATTGTAAGCCCGCAGGGCATTATCCTGGCCAAGATCATTTACAACACGGCGCTCATGCTGCTGCTGGCCCTTATCTGTTTTGTGTTCTATGGATTTGTGCTGGGCAACCCGGTGCAGGATGTGCCCATGTTCCTGCTCTCCATTCTGCTGGGCGCCGTGGGCTTCTCCACCTCGCTCACCATGATCTCGAGCATTGCCAGCAAGGCGGCAAACAGCAGCACCCTAATGGCCGTGCTCAGCTTCCCGGTGATCGTGCCGATGCTGCTCATGCTCATTAAAATGTCTAAAAACGCCATGGATGGCCTCAACCGTAGCGCCAGCCTCGACGAACTGCTTACCCTGCTTGCCATAAACATGATTGTTGTCACTGTTTCTTACATCTTATTCCCGTACCTTTGGCGTTCGTGAGCAGGCACTGGATGTTAGGCGATACGCTGTGAAAAACTGGAACAGAAACAGAAGCGATAAGCGTTGTTATTGAAAACAGGAACCGATACTTGTACCATCTGCATTGGCTTTTGCTGTATGTAAAGCAAAGTATAAATATGTCCAGAACTATAAAGTATAACCGGTGAGAAAGAACTCTAACATTTATTGCCTGATATCTAGCATCTAAATAATATGAAAAAGAATTGGTGGAAGGCGCTGGCCGTAGTGCTACTGGTGTTTACCGTAGTGGCCGGCATGCTCTCTAACGTGCCGCGGCTGGCCATCCTGAACGAGACCATCCGCAACTTATACTTTCACGTGCCCATGTGGTTCGGCATGATCCTGATCCTGACGACATCGGTGGTCTACTCTATCAAGTACCTCCGCAACCCCACCGTTAAAAACGACGTGATTGCCTTTGAGGCGGCTAAAGTGGGCATCCTGTTCGGGGTGCTGGGCATTGTGACCGGCATGGAGTGGGCAAAGTTTACCTGGGGCGAGTACTGGAGCAACGACCCGAAGCAGAACGCCTCGGCCATCGGCTTGCTCATCTACTTTGCTTACCTGGTGCTGCGCAGCTCCTTTAACGAGCAGCAGCAGCGCGCGCGCATCAGTGCCGTGTACAACATCTTCGCCTTTGCCGCGCTCATCCCGCTGCTCTTTATCCTGCCGCGCCTCACCGACTCGCTGCACCCGGGCAACGGCGGCAACCCCGGCTTTAACACCTACGACCTGGACAGTAGCCTGCGCATGGTGTTTTACCCTGCCGTTATCGGCTGGACGCTGCTGGGCATCTGGATCGTGAACGTAAAATCGAGATTAGAAATACTGAGACAACGCTTATATGAGACTGTTTAGAATCGTGGCCCTGTGGTGCTTTATACTTGGGAGCATGGCAGGCCTGCAGCCGGCAAAAGCCCAGCCGGCCCAAACCGAGGTAGAGCTTTCCTCGGCCCAGCAACCGGAAGTAGAAATGGCGGACACCCTGCGCCAGGAAGGCAAGATCTACGTGGTGGTTATCGTGCTGCTTACCGTGCTCACCGGCCTGATCATTTACCTGGTGGTGCTGGACCGCAAGGTGAGCCGCCTGGAAAAACAAATGCGCGATTAGCAGCTAGTAAGTATAAAATAAGCCTGCAGCCATGGATTTATATTAAGCTGCAGCGTGTTAGGCTAACAGAAAAACATTACCCATACTTTTATCAGGATGAAAAAGACACACATCATCGGGATTTTAGTAATTGCCGTGGCAATTGTTATCATCATGTCTTCGGTAGGCGACGCCAGCACTTATGTCTCCTTCGGCGAGGCCATTGAGCTTGCCCAGGACGGCGACATGACCAAGGTGCACGTGGTAGGGCGCTTGAAGAAGGACACCCAGGGCCACATCGTGGATATGAACTACGACCCGCTGGTAGACCCCAACTACTTCTCCTTTACCCTTGTAGACACGAACCGCTACGAGCAGAAGGTGGTGTACTTCAACCCGAAACCGCAGGACTTTGAGCGCTCTGAGCAGGTAGTGATAACCGGAAGCATGAAAAACGATGTGTTTGTGGCCGACAAGATCCTGCTGAAGTGCCCGTCTAAGTATGTGGAGAAAGAAATCCAGCAGAACACAGCAAGCCTGTAACTTAAGTTTAGGAGTTTGGGAGTTAAAGAGTGATGATACATTAGCTTTCAACTTTCTAACTCCCAAACGCTCTAACTCTTTAACTCTCTAACTATAAAAAATGATTAATACGCTGATCGGGGATATTGGCCATGCAAGTGTGATTGTGGCTTTTGTGGCGGCCATTGTGTCTTCCTACGCATACTTTATGGCGTCTCGTGCCACGGTAGAGCTCTCCGGCGACGACAGCTGGCGCAAGCTGGGCCGCTGGGCTTTTTACGTGCACGGTGCCGCCGTTTTGATGATCATCTTCGCGCTGTTCAACATCATTTACGAGCACCGCTACGAGTATTATTACGCCTGGAGCCACTCCTCCGATCACTTGCCTGTACACTACATGATCTCCAGCTTCTGGGAGGGCCAGGAAGGCTCTTTCCTGCTGTGGGTTTTCTGGCATGTGGTGCTGGGCGTGGTGCTGATCAACAGCGGCAAAAAGAACAAAACCTGGGAAGCGCCTGTGATGGGCATGTTCTCCTTTGTGCAGCTCTTCCTTACCTCCATGATCCTGGGCGTGGTGATCGGCGACCTGAAGATCGGCTCCTCGCCTTTCATCCTGATGCGCGACTTTATGCCAGACACGCCGGTGTTTGCCATGGACCCGAACTTTGTGCCTGCCGACGGCACTGGCCTTAACCCGCTGCTGCAAAACTACTGGATGGTGATTCACCCGCCAACGCTGTTCCTGGGCTTTGCCGCCACGCTGGTGCCGTTTGCCTTTGCAATGGCCGGCCTCTGGAAAGGCAAGTTTCATGAGTGGATCAAGCCTTCGTTGCCGTGGGCTCACTTTGCAGCAGTAACGCTGGGCATCGGTATCATGATGGGTGCTTACTGGGCTTACGAGACCCTGAACTTCGGGGGCTACTGGAACTGGGACCCGGTGGAGAACGCCGTGTACATCCCGTGGCTGGTGCTGGTGGGCGCCATCCATACCATGGTGGCCTATAACCGTGGCAAATCAGGCCTCAAAGCCTCTTACCTCCTGGTGATCGCCTCGTTTATACTTATACTTTACGCCACCTTCCTTACCCGAAGCGGCATCCTGGGCAACGCCTCCGTCCACTCTTTCACCGACCTGGGCCTATCGGGGCAGTTGTTTACCTACCTGGCTGCCTTTGCTGTGCTGGCTGTTGGCCTGCTGGTGTACCGCTGGAAGAGCATCCCGACCACCGATAAGGAGCTTACGACCTACAGCGGCGAGTTCTGGGTGTTTATCGGCGCGATTGTGCTGTGCCTGGCTGCGTTTCAGGTGCTGTTTACCACTTCCATCCCGGTTTACAATTCATTCTTAGGATTTATCGGCATAGAGTCTAACGCGGCCCTGCCAGCCGACCAGATCGCCCACTATACCAAGTTCCAGTTGTGGGGCGGCGTAGCCGTAGCCATACTTACCGGCGTGGGCCAGCTGCTGTGGTGGCGCAAAGGCGAGAAAAGCAGCTTTGTGGATGCCATTACTATTCCGGGCATGCTCACGCTGCTGTTTGCCAGCCTTGTTATCGTGCTTTCCAAAATGGGCATGCTGCACGAGACGATGAACAACCCGGTGTTTATTATCCTGCTGGTGGCTTCGCTGTTTGCCGTGTTTGCCAACCTGAGCATTATTCTGAGCCTGCTGCATAAAAAAGTGACCCTTTCGGGGGGCGCTGTGGCGCACATCGGCATTGCCTTAATGCTGCTGGGCATCCTGTTCTCGTCGGGCTACGATAACATCATCTCCCAAAACACGTCGGGCATGGTGTATTCCCGTGAGTTTCCGGATGAGATAAACCACGACAACGTGCTCCTGTGGCGCAACACGCCCGTGGACATGGACAAGTATTCCGTGAGCTACCACGGCCAGTTCCAGGAGGTGATCGGCGTGCCCGGCTACGTAAACCGTGAGCTGCTCTTCCCGACGCCTGATCCTTACAAAGCCATTGCCCGCGGCCCTATAAAAGCGAACGACAAAGTATACTTTGAGACAGGCGATACCCTGGACCTGTACTCTCCGGAAAACACCTTTTACCAGGTGCAGTACAAGGAGCGCGAGGGCGACAAAACATTCACGCTTTACCCGCGCGCGCAGGTGAACCCGAACATGGGCCTGCTGGCCTCTCCGGACATCAAGCACTTTGCCAGCATGGACCTGTACACGCACGTATCGTCTGTGCCGGACCCGAGCGAGGAGAAGGACTGGGGCGAGCTGCAGGAGTATGACCTGACAGCCGGCGACACCATCATCCTGAACGATTACATTGCCGTGTTTAACGGCATCGAGAAAATAGACCAGGTGCCGGGCGTGACGCTGGAACCGGGCGACGTGGCGGTGCAGGCCGACCTGAAAATATTTGGCGAGCGCAAGCAGTACCACGCGCACCCAGTGCTGATGATCAAGAACCAGATGATGGGCCGTGTTCCGGAAGAGATCGGCGACCTGGGCCTTCGCCTCACGTTCCTCAACATCGACCCGGAGAACAACAAGTTTAAAATCGGTGTGAATGCCTCGCAGAAAGACTACATCATTCTGAAAGCCATTGAAAAGCCGTTCGTGAACATCCTCTGGATTGGCACTATTGTGATGGGCATTGGCTTTGTAATGGCCATTGTGCGCCGCAACGAGGGCAAGGCAAAAGCCAAGCCTGCCGCCCCAAGAGAGAAAAAACGAAAAGTACAGGCTGCGTAAGCATTGCCGACAACTATCAAAGAGCCTTTGCTGCCATAGCAAGGGCTCTTTTTGTTTTGCAGCCCGCAGCACGTAACTTGCCGGCGGCACCAAGTATAAAACAAGTATGAATATAGCCCTGATCGGAGCGGGTAATGTGGGCTGGCACCTGGCGCAGGCGCTGCAGAAGGCTGGCCATACTATAACCCCTATCTACAGCCGCTCCAAAGACACCAGAGAGGAGTTGGCCAAGTTGGTGGCCGCTCAGCCTACCGCCTCCCTGAACCTGCAAAGTAGCGATGCCGAAGCCGTGCTGATTGCCGTGCCCGATGCCGCCCTTGCCGCTGTTGCCGCGGCGCTGCAGGTAAAGCCGGGCACAATTGTGGCGCACACGTCCGGCTCGCAGCCGCTAAGTATACTTGATGCCGTGCATGGCGCACGAACAGGCGTGTTCTATCCGCTGCAAACTTTCTCTAAAAGCAAACCGGTGGACTTTACGCAGGTGCCGCTGCTGGTGGAGGCGCAGAACGAATCCACAAGGCAGCAGCTGCAGGCGCTGGGGCAAAGTATAAGCCATACCGTGGAGGCCGTGGAATCGGGAGCTAGAAAGCAGCTGCACCTGGCTGCCGTTTTTGCCTGCAACTTTACCAACCACCTGCTGGGCATCAGCCGCCAGCTGCTGCAGGAGGCTGATTTGCCGCTCCACCTGCTGCAGCCGCTCATCCAGGAAACGGTGGCCAAGGTCATGCAGCACAACCCCTACCACGTACAAACCGGCCCCGCCATCCGCCACGACCAAAACGTGGTAGAGGAGCACCTGCAAATGCTGCAGCAGCACCCCCGCCTGCAGGAGATTTACCGGCTGCTAACGCAAAGTATACAGGCCACCCCAACAAAGCCCTAACCATTTACCCCGCAGGCCTGTTAAAGAAGGCAGCACCATAAGCCGAGGCGTATACTTTGATTCGGCAGGCTGGCTTTGTAACTTTGCACTTTAGCATAAAGACACTGACATGAAAGTTGTAAATATAACCTTTAAATTCGCAGACGGCTCCCCGGACGAAACGCACCCCGCCGTGGAGGGGGAGTCGGTGCTGGATGTGGCGCTGAACAACGATATAAAGCTGCAGCACAACTGCGGCGGCGTGTGCGGCTGCAGCACCTGCCATGTATACATAGAGGCCGGCATGGACGACCTGCCCGACATCTCTGACAAGGAGGAAGACTACATCGACCGCGCCGTAGACCCGCGCATCAACTCCCGCCTGGGCTGCCAGTGCGTGGTGCAAGGCAACGAAGACATTGTGGTCACCATCCCGGAGCAGGACTTCCTGGGCCACTAAACAGAGTATTCACCAATTATCAACCCCTGATAACGGAAAAAGAAAGTATGAGCTACGAGCCACCAATACACTGGAACGATTACGAAGACATTGCCATGGCGCTTTATGAGAAGTTTGGCGATGACTTTTCAGAGTCTAAAATATACCGCATCCGCTTCACCGACCTGCTGGAGTGGGTACTGTCGCTGCCGAACTTTGAGGGCACCCGCGAGCAAGCCAACGAAGGCCACCTGGAGCAGATCCAGGCGGCATGGGTGTATGAGTGGCGCGACAACCAAGACTAAAACCTAGCCGCGCTACAAAGCATAAATTCAGAATTTTCTATACTTTTAAAGGTCCTTTGTAAAAAGGGCCTTTTTTACTGCTTAAACTATACCGTAAAGCTTACTTTATACTTCATACGTATGTCTATCACCCAAACCGACCTTACCCGCATCAACACCTTCATTTTTGATGTGGACGGCGTGCTGACCGACGGCCTGCTGTACTGCTTTGCCGACGGCGAGCAGGTGCGTGCCTTTAACATCAAAGACGGCTTTGCCATTAAGCATGCCATCAGCCAGGGCTTTCGGGTAGCCATTATTTCGGGCAAGAATGAGCCGGGGGTGCGCCGCCGCCTGGAGCAGCTGGGCATAGAGGACATGTTTCTGGGCATAGACGATAAGATAGAGGCGCTGGAGGACTACCTGTACATGCAGGGCATCAACCCGGCCACGGTGGCCTACATGGGCGACGACATGCCCGACTACGAGGTGATGCAGCGCTGCGGCCTGCGCGCCTGCCCTGCCGATGCCGCCGACGACATCCAGGCTATCTCTACCTTCGTCGCCACCAAAGCCGGAGGCCGGGGAGCCGTGCGCGAGCTCATTGAAACCATTATGAAAGCGCAGGATAATTGGTAGCCATACTGTATTTATACTATTTTAAAAATAAATTGAAGATTTTATTTAATACATTATTGGATATATAGAAAATTATTTTTAGTTTACCATCAGTTTAATTACCATCAACAGTTCAATTTTTATGAAGACAGGAAAAGTAAAATTCTTTATTGAGTCAAAAGGCTTCGGTTTTATCACAGAAGACGAGACAAACGAAGATTTCTTTGTGCACGTTACCGGCCTCAACGGTCTGCAGATCCAGCAGAACGACCGCGTTGAGTTTGACACGGTAGAGGGTAAAAAAGGAATCAATGCGGTAAACGTGAAGAAGTTCTAGTTCAGACATACTTTACACGCACAGGAAAAGCCCCTACTGCAGGGGCTTTTTTTATGGTAAAATGGCGCTGTCGTCGTAATTTTGCCGCAAACCACACCGGCCGTTTATACTTGTGAAATACATCCTGACGCTGATTCGTGCGCAAAACCTGTTGATGATCGTGCTGAGCCAGGCATTGGTGCAAGCCTGCCTGCTGGCCCCCGGCGTAGAGTGGCAGCGCCTGCTGGATGTAAGGTTTTGGCTGCTAGTGCTCTCCACGGTGTGCATCGCCGCCGCGGGCTACGTCATCAACGATTACTACGACGTCAAGATTGACGCCATCAACAAACCCCAGCGGCTGTTGGTGGGCCGCCTGATCCGCAGGCGCAGGGCCATGTTCGCACATCTTATACTTTCGGGCGCGGGTGTGCTGATGGGCCTGGTCCTCTCCCTGCCCGTGGCGCTTATTAACCTGGGCGCGGTGCTGCTGCTCTGGGGCTACTCTGCCCGGCTCAAGAAAATGCTGCTCGTCGGTAACGTAACGATTGCGCTGCTATCGGCCTCTATGCTGCTGGTGGTGGCCGTGTACGGCGATAAGCTGAACCGCATTACGCTGGGCTATGCCTTGTTCGCCTTTCTCATCTCCCTCATCCGCGAGATCATCAAAGACATTGAAGACATGAAAGGAGACGCCTCGTTTGAGTGCCGCACGCTACCCATTGTGGCAGGCATGCGCGGTGCCAAGCTGGTGCTATACCCTTTGGTGGCCCTGTTCCTGGCCTTTGTAGTGGTGGTGGTGGCGCACCCTGCCTCTCCTGTGGTATTTGACGGCTATATGGTGCTGCTGGTGCTGCTGCCAAGCGTTTGGCTGCTCGTAAAGCTGGTGCGCGCCGACCGCAAGCGCGATTTCACCTACCTGAGCAACCTGAACAAGCTGGTCATGCTGGCGGGTATCCTCTCCATGCTGCTGCTCTAAAAACAGAAAAGCCTGGGCGCTGCGCCCAGGCTTTTGCATAACCAATAAGCAAAAGAAAATTATCTCACGATCAGGCGGCTTGAGGCCATATCGTTGTCGGCGCTCACTTTAACAAAGTAGGTACCGCGCGCATACTTTTGGGTGTTGATCTCCACTACGCCGTTTGCTCTGCTCAACTGCAGCACCTTGCGCCCCAGTATGTCGTGCACCGCCACCTCGGCGTTGCGGATGCTGCCCAGGTTCAGGCGCACCATGCCATTAGACACCGTAGGATAAACAGCCACGCGCGTATCCCCGATCATATCGTCGGTGCCGGCCACTGTGCCCACCGATACCGTTTCCGTTACTTTAGCCAGCTGGTTGCCGTCAGTGCGCACCAGAACCAGGTCATAGACGTAGATACCGGGTTCTGAAAAGTTTATCTTGAAGTATTCTTTGTAAGAGGCCGGCAACACCACACCTTCCTCAGGGCCAACAGTGGCCACGCCGTTCTCGAACGCAACCTCCTCGTATACAGCCTCCTCCTCTGTAGTGGCATCGCGGTTGGAGTTGTAGTAGAGGGTAAAGTTTTCGCTCTGGGCCGGCTTGTGCAGTTTTATCTGCAGGTTGGCGCTCTCTCCTTCCCTGTCGTGGGCATCAATGTATGCCTGCCATTGCACATCCTGGTTTATAGCCAGTTCGCCATTTCCGGATATAACGTCGAGGGTACCATTTACGGTTGGTTCCTGAATAGTTTGTGCCTTTCCGGCAACTGCTGTAAGCATGAGTGCCATGGTGGCAGCAACAACATGTAGAGCTCTTCTCATCTTTTAAGATTTAAATATTGGGGAATAAAGTATAACAATTAAGCTTTCGATTTTGTATTAGCTTTCATACGTAAAAGCTTCGTTTTCGCTCTATTTTTCTATACTTTTTTCACTATATATCTTTTTGCCGCCACTTTCGTTTGTTGGTTTACGAAGATAAATATTTATATTTGGTGATATTCTTGAACAGAGATAACGGTTAGAATGGATAAGGCACAACAGCTACTCACAGACTATGGGCTACGAAAGACCGGGTGCCGGCTGGATGTACTGCGCCAGTTCCTGGAGCACGATTTTGCACTGTCGCACGCCGACCTGGAGAAGAAGCTTGGCAGCAGATATGACCGCGTAACGATCTACCGCACCCTGTACTCTTTTGAACAGCAAGGGCTGACGCATAGTATAAAAGACGGGAGCGGCGGCCTGAAGTATGCCCTTTGCCAGCACCAGGAGTCTTTACAAAGCAAGCACGAAGACAGCCACATACACTTTAGCTGCACCGGCTGCGGCCAAACCTTCTGCCTGAACGACGTGCCGGTTCCGGAGCTTATGCTGCCGCAGGGCTATGAGGCAGAGCGCCTGAACTACTCGGCCGAAGGCTTGTGCAAGACCTGTAGCCAGCGCAACGATATTTAACTTCACCTTTAATGGAGGCTGTCCGAAATAACGCAGAAGAATTCAGGAAACTGGTGTCCTCACCAGTCAGGTTCCGGCTTTTCATGCTGGCCAGGCTGCCCATGGCTTACCTGGCAGGCTTGCGCGTGGCGGCCCTTTCCGCCGAAAGCGCTACAGTCACCATCCCCTACAAGTATATCAACAAGAACCCTTTCCGGTCTATCTATTTTGCCTGCCTCAGTATGGCCGCCGAGCTCTCGACCGGGGTGCTGTGCATGATGCAGGTGTACAAGTCCACTCCCGCGGTATCGATGCTGGTGGTGCGCATGGAGGCTGACTTCACCAAAAAGGCCGTGGGGCGCATCGCCTTCACCTGCCACGATGGGGAACGCATACAGCAGGCCGCCGAACAGACGAAAGCCACCGGCCAGGGCGTTACCCTTACGGCCACCAGCACCGGCACCGACGAGAGCGGCGACGTGGTGGCTACTTTCCGTTTTACCTGGTCGCTAAAAGCGAAGCATCTGCCAAAGGCCTGATTTTTACTGGCTTTTGGCGCGCTATACTTGTAACTTGCGGCCAAAACCACAATCCGCATGAAATTTAAGGCTATCTGCACCGACATCGACGGCACGCTTTTGAACAGCGAGCGCCAACTGTCGCAGCGCACTATTGATACTTTCCGAAAGCTTGATAAAAACGTACCCGTTATCCTGGCTTCCTCGCGCATGCCCAGCGCTATGCGCCACCTGCAGCAGGAGCTCGACATTCTGCACCACCCGCTCATCTGCTTTAACGGCGGCTACGTGCTGTACTTCGAGGACGGCAAAACGGCTCCTACCCAGTTAGACTCTGTGCAAATAAGCGCCCCTATCTGCCAGGCCATCCACGACTTTACCCAGAACACCGACATCCATGTAAGCCTGTATGCGCAGGACAACTGGTATGCCCCGCAGCGGGATTACTGGGCGGAGCGGGAGGAAAAGGTTACCAAAGTATCCCCGCAGATCGCTGACCTGGCCCCTATACTTACCAGGTGGCACGAGCAAGCATGCGGCGCGCATAAAGTGATGTGCATGGGCCCAGCCGATGAGATAGACGCCTTGCAGCAGGAGCTGAACAGCAACTATGCAGAGCTGGTGCATGCTTACCGCTCTAAAGACACGTACCTGGAAATCGCACCGCGCGCCATCTCTAAGGCCACGGCCCTGGAGCTGCTGCTCCAAAACCGCTACGGCATTGCCTTAGAAGAGGTAGTGGCCTTTGGCGACAACTACAACGACATCGACATGCTGCAGGCTGTTGGCAAGGGCATAGCAGTGGCAAACGCACGCGAGGAAGTAAAGGCTGTGGCCGACGAAATGACTCTGAAGAGCATAGAAGACGGTGTGGCCGTAGCGGTTGAGAAGCATTTTTTGAGTGTAGAAGTATAAACTTATCCGCTACAGCCAAAGCACCCGCATGAAAGACTACAAGAAATACTACATCATACCCGCCGAGCCCGAGGAAGTATACGTGGCCCTGACCAACCCTTATACTTTGCAGCTCTGGACAGGCGAGCCGGCAGAGATGTCCACAGAGCCGGGGTCGGAGTTCTCGCTGTGGGAAGGAAGTATCGTGGGCAAGAACCTGGAGTTTGAGGAGGGCAAGAAGATCGTGCAGCAGTGGTACTTTGGGGAGCAGGAGGAGCCCTCTATCGTCACCATTAAGCTGCACCCGCACAAGTATGGCACCTCCGCCGAACTGCGCCACACCAATATCCCCGACGAGGATTACGAAGACATCACCGAAGGCTGGGATTTTGCCTACTTCGCCCCCCTGATTGATTTTTATGAGGGGGAGTAGCGGGTTTACACTTTATACTTTACCGGATCCAACCACCCCTGCCCCTCTCTCGAACCAAGTCCGGGAATCTGTGACTTGTTCCGGGAGGGGAGCCAGTAATTGCAAATGCTGACGTGTTGGTTTCAAGTTTCTGTTCTTATTAGTAAAAATGTAAACCCACCCCTTAGAGTTACGCTCGCTACCTTCGAAATCCCGTTCTCGGTAGTCCAGAGGAGGGGAATTATGTTCAAGCTGCGTCAGCTGCGGCTATCTTTTCTGATCCCAGCCTTTAGGTGGGGGTATCCCCAAGAGCGCCTTCTAGATTTCCGGTGCCGCCTTAGCGGCATTGCGACGTTAGGAGCAAAGGAAATGTAGACAGGGCGATGCCCGAAAGAGTTTACCCCGAAGCATTTCGGGGAGGCCTACCGGCCTTAGAGGGCACCGAAGTATGAAATGGAACTGTAGCCTTTGTAAGACTGAGGATAAACGGCAGCTAGAAAGTATAGCTTGTGTCAAGTTGCGGAAAGCGGCGGCTCTAAAAGCACAAGCGGACGCTTGCGCCAGAAACAAAGTATAAACCATACTTTTACACATATCCATTTACATCTCAACCCAAACCCGCTATATTTGCAGCTTCATCGCAAGCTTATACTTTGGAACCTAAGAATAAGAAAAACATAGTCATTTTCGCTTCAGGGTCGGGGAGCAATGCACAGCGGCTGCTGGAGCATTTCGAGCACCACCCACAGATACGTGTGGCCGCCCTGTTCTCCAACAATCCGAAAGCGTATGCCCTGAAACGAGCCGAGACCTTCCACGTCCCGGCTTTTTTGTTTTCCAGGGATGAGTTCTATAACACGGACAAAGTGCTGGAGCAGGTGCAGGCGTTTAAGCCTGACCTGATCGTGCTGGCCGGTTTCCTGTGGCTGGTGCCAAACAACCTGCTGCGCGCCTTCCCGAACCGCATCATCAACATACACCCTGCCCTGCTGCCCCGTTACGGCGGCAAGGGGATGCACGGCATAAATGTGCACACGGCCGTTATCCAGGCGCGGGAACCGGAGTCGGGCATCACTATCCATTACATAAACGAGGAGTACGACAAAGGCGAGTTTATACTTCAGGAGCGCTGCCCGGTACAACCCGCCGACACGCCCGAAGAACTGGCAGCCCGCGTGCTGCAACTGGAGCACAAGCACCTGCCCGAGGTGGTAGAGAAGCTGCTGCTCGAACAGAACCAACAACAGTAATCAATCAACAACCCAATACCTTCAATCCCATGCAACCCGTTAAAATCAAATCCGCACTTATTTCGGTTTACTACAAAGACCGCCTGGAGCCGCTGGTGGAGCTGCTGAAGCAACACGGCGTCAACATATACTCTACAGGTGGCACGCAGACCTTCCTGGAGGAGCAAGGCGCCCAGGTAGTAGCCGTGGAAGACCTGACCGATTACCCGTCTATCTTCGGAGGCCGCGTTAAGACCCTGCACCCAAAGGTGTTCGGGGGTATCCTGCACCGCCGCGACAACCAGAGCGACATAGCTGAGCGCGAGAAGTATGAAATCCCGCCGATTGACCTGGTGGTGGTGGACCTTTACCCGTTCGAGGAGACCGTTGCCTCCGGAGCGTCTGAAGCGGATGTGATCGAGAAAATAGACATCGGCGGTATCTCCCTGATCCGTGCGGCTGCCAAGAACTTCAAAGATGTGCTGATCGTGTCTTCGCGTGAGCAGTATGACGAAGTGGTGGAACTGCTGCAGGAGAAAGACGGTGCTACAGAGTTGGAGGACCGCAAGCGTTTCGCAGCAAAGGCCTTCAAGGTATCTTCGCACTATGACACGCACATCTTCAACTACATGAACCGCGAGGGCGAGATTCAGGCCTTTAAGCAGAGCGTGCAGCACAGCATGCCGCTGCGCTACGGCGAGAACCCGCATCAGAAAGGCACCTTCTATGGCAACCTGGAAGACCTGTTTGAGCAACTGAACGGCAAGCAGCTTTCTTACAACAACCTGGTGGACGTGGACGCTGCCGTGGCCCTGGCCGCTGAGTTCGAGGAGCCGGTGGTAGCTATCCTCAAGCACACGAACGCCTGCGGCTGCGCTACCGGCGACACCATGAAGGAGGCTTACCTGAACGCCCTATCTTCTGACCCCGTATCGGCTTTCGGAGGTGTGATCATCGCCAACCGCACCATCGATCTGGCCGTGGCCGAGGAACTGAACAAGTTGTTTTTCGAGGTGCTGATCGCCCCTGAATTTGACGCAGACGCGCTGGAGCTGCTGAAGACGAAGAAAAACCGCATCCTACTGAAGCAGAAGCCGGTGGAACTGCCAACCAAACTATTCAAGACGCTGCTGAACGGCGTGATTGAGCAGGACAAGGATTTGGCTACCGAAACCGAGGCTGACTTTAAAACCGCCACCAAGCGCCAGCCAACCGCCGAGGAGAAAAAGGCCCTGGTGTTCGCGGCCAAAGTATGCAAGCACACCAAGTCCAACACCATCGTATTGGCTACGGATAAGATGATGTTCGCCAGCGGCGTGGGCCAAACCTCCCGCGTGGATGCCCTGCGCCAGGCCATCGAGAAAGCCCAGAGCTTCGGCTTTGACGTGAGCAAGACCGTAATGGCCTCCGACGCCTTCTTCCCGTTCCCGGACTGCGTGGAGATCGCCGACAAGGCAGGTGTAAAAGCGGTGGTACAGCCGGGCGGCTCCATTAAGGATCAGGACTCCATCGACTATTGCGATGCCCACAACATGGCCATGGTGATGACCGGCGTGCGCCACTTTAAGCACTAAGCCGCCAAAGTATAACTTTACTTATTGATGCCAATCCCCCGGTCAGCAAGTATGGCCGGGGGATTTTTTTATACTTCTGCGCTATGCGCTCAATTTAGCCTTACTGCCTGCGTTAAGCTTCTAAACGGATGAATCCGGGCTGATTTGTACAAAAAAAAATTTTTATTCTGGGCGCTGGGCAGGATATGCATTATTAATTCAGCTGAAATTCACTAATTTTGCCGCAAGTTTTTGATTAGAAATATTGTATATTGAAAATATAACAGGCAACCGCGCGCCTTTCATACTTCACCATGGGACTATTTAATTTCTTAACCAGCGATATAGCCATTGACCTGGGTACTGCCAATACCCTGATCATCCACAACGATAAAATTGTAGTAGACGAGCCCTCCATCATCGCCGTGGACCGCACCACAGGCCGCGTACTGGCCATTGGCCGCAACGCCATGCAGATGCACGAGAAGACGCACGAGAACATCAAGACCATCCGCCCGCTGAAGGATGGGGTGATCGCCGACTTCCACGCCGCTGAGGAGATGATCCGGGGCATGATCAAGATGATCGACACGGGCCGCCGCCTGTTCCAGCCGTCGCACCGCATGGTGATCTGTATCCCCTCGGGCATTACCGAGGTGGAGAAACGCGCCGTGCGCGACTCTGCGCAGCATGCCGGCGCCAAGGAAGTATGGATGATCCAGGAGCCGATGGCCGCCGCCATCGGTATCGGCATTGACGTGGAGCAGCCGATCGGCTCTATGATCGTGGATATCGGGGGTGGTACAACGGAGATTGCCGTGGTGGCCCTGTCCGGTATCGTGTGCGACCAGTCTATCCGCATCGCCGGTGACGTGTTTACCAAAGACATTCTGGATTACATGCGCCGCCAGCACAACCTGCTGATCGGCGAGCGCTCTGCCGAGAAGATCAAAATTGAGGTAGGAGCTGCCCTGACAGAATTGGAGAACCCGCCAGCTGACTACGAGATCCGTGGCCGCGACCTGATGACCGGTATTCCGAAGGTTATCAAAGTTACTTACCAGGAAATTGCCATTGCCTTGGATAAATCAGTTTCTAAAATAGAGGAAGCGGTACTGAAGGCACTGGAAATTGCGCCGCCTGAACTATCTGCCGACATCTACGACAATGGTATACACCTGACAGGTGGTGGCGCATTGCTTCGTGGGTTTGACAAGCGCTTGGCTGCCAAAACCAAGCTCCCGATCCACATTGCCGAAGACCCACTAAGAGCGGTGGTGCGTGGCACGGGTGCTGCCATCAAGAATATCGAAGGATTCAAGAATGTCCTGCTAACCTAACAGGGCCGCATGCGGAATCTATTTGCATTTATTTACCGGTTCCGTGCGTTCCTCGTGTTCCTGCTGCTGGAGGCGCTGTGTGTGTTCCTGATCGTGCGCTACAATACGTACCAGGGCGCTGCCTTTTTTAACTCGGCAAACAGGTATGTGGGGCAGGTACTGGAGTTCCAGAGCGGCATAACGGACTACTTTCGGCTCACGAACATCAACCAGTCGCTGGCCAGCGAGAACGCTGCCCTGCGCCAGGAGCTGATGCAGTACCGCCAGGCAGCCCTTATCGACAGTGCCGCTGAGTTGGACACCACTTATGTGCCCGCCTCCGACACCACGGCAGCGCCGCCCTATAACCTCATGGCCGGCCATGTGATCAATAACTCGGTGCGCCGCCTGAACAACTACCTGACGATTGCACGGGGCACGGCAGATGGCGTGCAGCCGGGCATGGGCGTGATTTCGCCGGAAGGCGTGGTAGGCCGCGTGAAAACCGTGTCGGAGCATTACTCGACGGTTACATCGCTGCTGCACTCGCAGATGCTGGTATCCGCCAAGATTAAGAAAGACAATACCTTTGGCACCATAAAGTGGCAGGGCGGCGACTACCGCACCGCAATGTTGGAGTATATCCCGCTACACGTGAAGCCTGAGAAAGGCGATACCATCGTGACGAGCGGCTTTAATACTGTTTTCCCGGAAGGCATTACGGTCGGCACGATCAGCTCTGTGGAGCAGGAGCCGGATAAGAGTTTTTATACCATAGCCGTTAAACTGAGCGTGGACTTTGCGCAGCTGTCTTATGTATATGTGGTGGAGAACACCCGCAAGGAAGAGCGCGACACCCTGGAACTAGACGCAGGCATATTACCAGATGAACAATAGCTTTGGCCTAACACATATTGTCCAGTTTTTTTTGTTTGTAGCGCTGCAGGTGCTGCTCATGGGCAACCTTGCGCTCTACAGCACAGGCTTCTGCTTTATCTACGTAGCCTTTCTACTGTACTTACCCCTGAATTTCAGCAGGATATGGCTGTTGATACTCGGATTCCTGATCGGGTTTACGGTAGACGTGTTTTACGATACTATGGGCATACACGCGGCGGCAAGCGTTTTGCTGGCCTTTTTAAGGCCACACGTATTGAACCTTCTGACACCGCGCGATGGTTACGACAACAGCGATACTGTAAACATACATGTTATGGGCTCGGGCTGGTTTCTGTCCTATGCCTTCACGCTGATTCTGTTCCACCACCTGGCCGTGTTCTTCCTGGAGACGCTTACGCTCCAGACGCTCTGGTACACGCTGGCAAAAACAGTGCTCAGCACCTTGTTTACAGGTATTGTTGTCGTAATTATACAACTTCTGTTCTTCTCACCTAAGCGAGAGCGAATAGATTACCGATGAAGTACTTAGAAAACAGAAAATACATTATCCAAGGCATTTTCCTGTTGGTGGGCTTTGTGTTCGCCAGCCGCCTTTTCTATATCCAGGTAGTGGACAGCAGCTACAAGCAGGCTGCCGAAACCAACGCCATCAAACCCGTTATCCAGTATCCTTTCCGGGGGCTGATCTACGACCGCAACGGCAAGCTGCTGGTGCAGAACACGCCGGTGTACGACCTGATGGTGGTGCCTAAGGATATCAAGAACCTGGACACGCTACGGCTGGCCGAGCTGGTAAAGCTGCCGGTGGAGGATGTGCGGGAGCGCCTGAAAAAGGCCCGCGCCTATTCTTATGTGCAGCCCTCCCCTTTCTACCAGAAGCTGAGCACGCAGGAGTTTGCCTATATCCAGAACAACCTCATCGACTTCCCGGGCTTTTATATTAATGCCCGCACCGCCCGCGGTTACCCGCACCAAAGCCTGGCGCATGCCCTGGGCTATATTGCCGAGATCAGCCCGAAGCAGCTGGAGGACAGCACCTACCGCGGCTACCGCCCCGGCGACTACATTGGCAAGAGCGGCATAGAGCTGGAGTACGAGAAGTACCTGATGGGCCAGCGCGGCGTGAAGTATAAAATGGTGAACGTGCGCGGCGTGGAGAAAGGCTCCTTCCGCGACGGCGCCTTCGATACGCTGGCGGTGGCCGGGGAGAACCTCGTCAGCACCATCGACCTGGACCTGCAGGCTTACGGCGAGTTCTTGATGAACGGCGCTAAAGGCAGCGTGGTGGCCATTGAGCCTGCCACCGGCGAGGTGTTGGCCTATGTTTCCGCCCCCTTCTACGACCCGAACCTGTTTACCGGCAAAGACTACGGCAAGAACTACATGGCCCTGCTCAGCGACTCGAACAAGACCATGTTCAACCGCCCGATCATGGCCAGCAGCAACCCGCCAGGCTCTATCTTTAAGCTGGCGCAGGCGCTGGTGGCGCTACAGGATGGGGTTATCACGCCCAATACGGGCTTTCCGTGTAATCAGAGTCTAGTGAAGTGCTCGCATGCCCACCTTGCCCCTACCAACTTGTCCATCGCCATACAAACCTCCTGTAACCCCTACTTCTACCAGGTGTTCAGGGCCGACATCAACCGGGGCAAGTCTAAAAACACGTTTACCGACACGGCCCTGGGGCTGGCAGAGTGGCGCGAGAAGATCACCAGCTTTGGCTTTGGCACAAAGCTGGGGATAGACCTGCCAAACGAGAAGCAAGGCATCATCGCCTCACCCGAGATGTACAACAAAGTATACGGCGAGAACCGCTGGAAATTTTCCACCATCTACTCGGTAAGTATAGGCCAGGGAGAGTTGGGGGTTACGCCGCTGCAGATGGCCAACTTTATGGCCACCATCGCTAACCGCGGCTACTATGTTACTCCGCACATCGTGCGCTCTATCGGGGAGGACGGCAAGCCCCTGCCTGAGTACCAGAAACGCCACTACACCAGCATCGACTCCAAGCACTTTGAGCCGGTGATTGATGGCATGGCAGCCGTGGTGGAGTCGGGCACGGGCCGCAACGCGAACCTGTCTAAACTGGGCATAGCCGTGTGTGGCAAAACTGGTACGGCAGAAAACCCGCAGGGCAAGGACCACGCTGTGTTCGTGGCATTCGCGCCGAAGGATAACCCGAAAATAGCCATAGCTGTGTATGTAGAGAACGCTGGCTTCGGGGCCCAGTCGGCGGCACCGATTGCCGGCCTCATGATAGAGAAGTATTTAACGGACTCTGTGTCTAGAAAACCAATGGAGAAATGGGTGTTGAGCAGAAAGTACTTGGAAATAGACTAGTAAATACGCCACAGCGTAGCCGCCGCACCTCTGGCTTCATTGCCCCGCACCTGGACTGGGTAACGGTGCTGCTATATTTCCTGCTGGTGGCGCTGGGGTGGATGAACATCTATGCCGCCGTGTATAGCCCTGAGAATGTGATCAACATTTTCAGCATGGACATTAACTCCGGTAAGCAGCTGGCTTGGATTGGTGCCTCTTTCCTGCTGATACTGGTGCTGCTGGTAGTGGATTACAAGATTTACGAGCATTTGGCTTACCCCATTTACGGCTTCATCATCCTGCTGCTGCTGGTAACGCTGGTGGTGGCAAAGCCTATTGCCGGCTCCCGCTCCTGGCTGGACTTAGGAGCAGGCATACGCCTGCAGCCCGCCGAGCTGGCCAAGTTTGCCACGGCGCTGGCTGCCTCCAGGTTTTTGGGAAGTATAAACCTGCGCCAGCAAAACTTTAAGGACCAGATGATCCTGGCTGCCATCACCTTTGTGCCGCCGCTTATCATTGTGCTGCAGAACGAAACCGGCTCTGCGCTGGTGTTCGGGGCCTTTATCCTGGCTTACTTCCGGGAGGGCATGTCGCCGCTTATCCTGATCATTGGAGGCTCTGCGGCCGCCATTTTTATACTTACGCTACTGGTGCCCAAGCTGTACCTGATCGTGGGTATTACCGTACTTATGGCGCTGGCCACCTGGCTGGACTACCGCCTGCTGCGCCGTTTTAAGGTGATGATCGGGCTTTGGTTAGTGGTGGTGGGCATGGTTTTCAGCGTAGACTTCTTTGTGAATGACGTGCTGCAGCCGCACCAGCAGAACCGCATTAAAGCACTCATCAACCCTGAGGCCGACCCCTTGGGCTACGGCTGGAACGTAACGCAATCCAAAATTGCCATCGGCTCGGGCGGCCTGTGGGGCAAAGGCTTCTTAAACGGCACGCAAACAAAATTTGACTTTGTGCCAGAGCAAAGCACCGACTTTATCTTCTGCACGATCGGCGAAGAGCATGGCTGGATTGGCAGCACCGTGCTGATAGGCTTGTTTATGGCCCTTCTCATACGCCTGGTAAGTATAGCGGAGCGGCAGAAATCCGTGTTTGCCCGCACCTATGGCTATTGCGTTGCCTCCATCATCTTCTTCCATTTTCTGGTGAACGTGGGCATGACGATCGGGCTGGCGCCGGTGGTGGGCATCCCGCTTCCGTTTTTCAGCTATGGCGGCTCCTCACTGTGGTCGTTCACCATCCTGCTCTTTATACTTCTAGCCATAGACGCCAACCGGGCAAAGGACCTGGCGAGGTAGTTAAGTCCTGAAAACCTTTCACCGTTTGCCAGCGCCCGACCCTATGTCGTAAGCGCCTCCTCCGTTCGCACATCCTCCGGAGCCAGCGCTGCAGCGGCGTCATTGGGCAGTGGCACCGTGCCCTTCCTGCTAAATGGCAGCGCCCCGCTCACGCTGCGGTTCCATGCCCTCAGTTGCATCTTGACGCTCCTGGACACCTGATGCTCCACATAGTAATTGATGAGCCAGGCCATGAGTGTTATACCTGCAAAAATAGCAGCAACGATGGCTAAGTGCGCCCAAATGTTATCTGTCGGGAACAACCTCCGGAATGCCAGGCCTATCTCCTGGTGCAACAGGTAGAATGGGTAGGAGATTTCGCCCATGAACAAAGCCCATTTGTACCGGCTCAGGAACTGTAGCTTACCTGCCACTAGCAGGCCGAACACACCAAAGCAGGCAGCAATGAGCACCGCCTCCACCGTATGGTTATAGTAGCTTAGGTGCTTCCCGAACGTGTACTGTGTCGTGATTGCCAGGCACAGCAGCAGGCCTATCCCATGTGCTGGTTTTAGCTTCTGCCCTATGTACACCTGGTAAAAGATGATACCGGCCACAAAGAGGCCAAAATACTTTACCACGTCCTGCAAGTGCTTCTGCATCGCCACTTCAGGATTCAGAAACAGGCCGCCCAGTGCCGCCAGCAGCATCAGCCCGCCCCAGAGGCGCGCGCGCCGCACCGCCCCGACAACCAATGCCCCGAAAACGATCACATAGAACACCAACTCCTCGGTTAAGCTCCAATAAGCCCCGTCTACATTCTTTTCTCCAAGGAACATCTGGAACATCGTCAGGTTATAGGCCAGCTGCTTCATCGTTACACCCTGCCCATCCGCCAGGAGCACCAGAAAAGTAAGAGCTAAGCACACCCAATACGCTGGGTAGAGCCGTGAGAAGCGGCTTATTACAAAATCAGAGGAGGTTTTGACATTGTTGGCTGTTAAAAAGATAACAAAGCCGGATATGATAAAAAACAGGTATACTCCCAGGTATCCGTAGTCGAACAGTTGAAAATGAAACAGGAAAACTCCAAAAGCTGCGAAGCCACGTAGTGCGTCTAGTTCTTTTATTCTCATAGCAGGAAAGGTTTGCCTCCTAATCAGCTGTTCCGGCCACCAGGAGTTGTTCATAACACAAGTTACATTACTTTATATAAGTATATTTGTATTACATACCTTTGTTTCGCAGTATAGTTTCGAAAATAGTGCAATTTTTAATTGATATTAATTTTGAGGCGCTGCAGGAGGAATTACAGGTTATTTTATAAAATTTGATAGGCGAACGTGGGTTGCAGGAAAACAAAAAAGCCGCTTATACCTTGAAGAAAGTATAAGCGGCTTTTTTGTTTAGTACCAGGAGCGGGAATCGAACCCGCACGGCCTTGCGGCCACAAGATTTTAAGTCTTGCGTGTCTACCAATTCCACCATCCCGGCAACCTCCGGGCTATTCCCGGAGAAGTGACTTTAAAAAACAAAGACGTTGCTTATCACAACGTCTTCTGTCTTGCTTTTCGAGAGCGGGAGACGGGATTCGAACCCGCGGCCTCGACCTTGGCAAGGTCGCGCTCTACCAACTGAGCTACTCCCGCTTTTTTGTTTTCCCTAAACCGCCGTAGTGATTTAGTGATGCAAAGATAGAGACAAAATCTGAGATGTCAATAGTTGCCGTAAAAAAAAAACAGCCCTCACACGTTTCTACACTGATAATCAGGAAGAAAATTTTCAAGACATTTCCTGATGTTCCCGTGCAGCCAGCTGCCCCACTTGCTTTGTTATGTAAATTTATACTTCCGGCGCCGGAAAGCAAGGGAATTTATACTTTAAAAGTATACCTATACAAGTATGAGTTCTCCAAAAGTATAGCTTATGCTCCTTCCATTGTGCCTCTGGCCCTGCGGCCCGATTGAGTCCGAGCCTCAACATCATCTTAATATCACGAATCTAAAGGTTCGCGCCAACAGGAGAGCCAGCACAAGCGGTATATTATCCCCCTGTCCCTTTCGAAAGGAGACTTTTCCCTTCTACCGCACCCCGGCTTTTTGTTTATCCTGCAGCAGTAGTTTCAGCTCGTTCAGCTTCAGCAGGGCCTCCACCGGCGTAATGGTATTGATGTCCAGCTGCTCCATCAGCTCTTTAACCCGTTCCAGCTGCGGGTCGTGCAGCTCGAACATGCTGAGTTGGAAGTTGTTTTTCGGAGCAGACTTCATCTTCTGCTGCGGGGCCTGCTCCGATACTTTCTCCTTCTCCAGGTGATGCATGATCTCATCGGCGCGCAGCACCACGTTGTTCGGCATACCGGCCATCTGCGCCACGTGTATACCGAAGCTGTGCTCGCTGCCGCCCGGCACCAGCTTGCGCATGAACAGGATCTTACCGCCCGCCTCGCGCACCGACACGTTGAAGTTCTTCACGCGCGGCAGCTCCTCGGCCAGTTGGTTCAGCTCGTGGTAGTGCGTGGCGAAAAGAGTTTTTGCTTTATACTTGGGGTGGTTGTGCAGGTGCTCCACAATGGCCCAGGCAATGGAAATACCGTCGTAGGTGCTGGTGCCGCGCCCGATCTCGTCCATCAGCACCAGGCTGCGGTCCGAGAGGTTGTTCAGGATGCTGGCTGTCTCGGTCATCTCCACCATAAACGTAGACTCGCCCTTAGACAAGTTATCCGAGGCACCCACACGGGTAAAGATCTTGTCGATGATACCGATTTTGGCGGCCTCTGCGGGCACGAAGCACCCGATCTGCGCCATCAGCACGATCAGGGCCGTCTGGCGCAGCAGCGCGCTTTTACCGGCCATGTTCGGCCCCGTGATGATGATCACCTGCTGCTCCTCGTTATCCAGGAAGATATCGTTGGGCACGTAGGTCTCGCCCAGCGGCAGTTGCTTCTCGATCACCGGGTGGCGGCCTTTTTTGATGTCCAGCACATGGCTGTCGCTTACCTCCGGCTTCACGTAATTGTTGGCCGCGGCGATGCCGGCAAAGGCGCTTAGGCAGTCGATCACGCCGATCACCTTGGCGTTTTGCTGCACCTGCGCCACATAGTCCATGGCCTGTAGCACCAGCTCGTTAAAGAGGCTGTACTCGATGGTAAAGATGCGCTCCTCGGCGTTCAGGATCTTCTCCTCATAGGTCTTCAGCTCCTCGGTGATGTAGCGCTCGGCGTTCACCAGCGTCTGCTTGCGTATCCAGCTAGCCGGCACTTTATCTTTGTGCGCATTGCTTACCTCCAGGTAATAGCCAAATACCTTGTTATAGGCGATTTTAAGGGAGCTGATGCCCGTATTCTTGATCTCCCGCTGCTGCACCTGCGCCAGGTAATCCTTGCCCGAAAAGGCGATGGCACGCAGCTCGTCCAGCTCCTCGTTCACGCCCTCGTTGATCATGTTGCCCTGGTTGGTGAGCATCGGCGGCTCCGGCTTCAGCACGTTGCGGATCTCCTCGCGCAGCCCGTCGCAGGGCGCCAACTGGTCGGCCAGCTTTACCAGCGCAGGTATGCCACTGGCGGCAAGTAATTTCTTAATCGGAAGTAAAGCCTCCAACGCCTTCGCCAGCTGCACCAGCTCGCGCGGGTTCACGCGGCGCACGGCCACTTTCGAGATCAGGCGCTCCAGGTCATTTATACTTTTCAGGTGCCCCACCAGCTCATCCAGCAGCTCGCGGTGCTGTGTCAGGGCCTCCACCGTGTCCAGGCGGCGGCGGATCTGGGTTACGTCTTTCAACGGCAGCACCACCCATTTCTTCAGCAGACGGGCACCCATCGGTGTTACGGTCTGATCGAGCACGTTGATCAGCGGCACGCCCTCCGGGTGCTGCGGGTACACCAGCTCCAGGTTGCGCACCGTAAAGCGGTCGAGCCACACATACTTATCCTCCTCCAGGCGGGAGATGGTGGCGATGTGGCTGATCTCGTTGTGCTGCGTTTCGGAAAGGTAGTGCAGGATGCACCCGGCCGAGATAATCGCCTCCTGCATCCCCTCAATGCCAAAGCCCTTTAGCGAGGCGGTGCCAAACTGCCGCGTCAGCGACTCGTAGGCATAGTCATACTTGAACACCCACTCCTCCAGCGCATAGTAGCGGAAGTCGGGGCCATAGCGCTCGGTAAAGGTTTCTTTCTCGCGCTTGCAGAACAGCACCTCGGCCGGGGCCAGGCTCTGCAGCAGCTTACCGATATAATTTTTATCGCCTTGCGCCGTGATGAACTCGCCCGTGGAAACATCCAGGAAAGAAACGCCCGTCTCGGTTTTACCGAAATGTACGGCAGCGAGGTAATTGTTGCTGCGGCGCTCCAGCACCTGGTCGTTAAAGGACACGCCCGGCGTTACCAGCTCCGTCACACCGCGCTTCACGATGCCTTTTACTGTTTTGGGGTCTTCGAGCTGGTCGCAGATGGCCACGCGCTCGCCGGCACGCACCAGCTTGGGCAGGTACGTATCTAAAGAGTGATGCGGAAAACCGGCCAGGGCCGTTTCGGAGGCCGAGCCGTTGCCGCGCTTGGTTAGTACGATGTCCAGAATCTTACTTGCCTTGATGGCGTCCTCGCCGAAGGTTTCGTAAAAGTCCCCTACCCTGAACAGCAGCAGCGCCCCCGGATGCTTCGCCTTTATGGCGTTGTATTGCTTCATCAGTGGCGTTACCGTGCCTTTGCCTTCTCCTTTCATACTTCCTTTATATTGAATGCTACATGGTTAAATGGTTAACTCTGCAGCTGATTTTATACTTTGTAATTGATGTTCGGGAATGGACTTAACCCACCCCTAACCCCTCCGAGGAGGGGAATTTATACTTATTGATTATGCTGTTCCGGATTTGCAATCCGGAACTTTGCTACCTGCGGATTTGCAACCCACTTTCCTGCCAATAGCCGCCGCCTTCGCTATTGCGGATTACAAATCCGCAGCCACTATACTTTCGGATTGCAAATCAGAAAGAGCGTTCTTTTTAAACTATACCCCCAACAATTTAACCATCCAATCATTTAACAATTAAGTCACCGTTTGACTTTTGCCCAAAACCGCCGGACCTTTGCGGCAGCGCTGGAAACAAAAAGTCTTGTGTCTAATATCTAAAGTCTAGCGTCTAAAAACAATGCGTAAACTCTCGATGGATGACCTCAACCGCGCTTCGGTTGAAGAATTCAAAAATAAGAAAAAAATACCGTTAGTCTTGGTGCTGGATAATGTGCGCAGCCTGAACAACGTGGGCTCCGTTTTCCGCACCGCCGATGCCTTTATGGCCGAAAAAGTATACCTCTGCGGCATTACCGGCAAACCGCCGCACCGCGACATTGAGAAAACCGCTTTGGGTGCAACCGAGTCGGTAGAATGGGAGCACGTGCCGGATACGCTGGAGCTGGTGAAGGAGCTGAAGGCACAGGGCTACAAGATTGGCTCGGTGGAGCAGGCGGAGAAAAGTATAAAGCTGAACGAGTTCAGGCCAGAGCCGGGGCAGCCATATGCGCTGGTGCTGGGCAACGAAGTGTTCGGCGTGGAGCAGGAGGTGATCAACCATTCTGATTTTGTGCTGGAGATCCCGCAGTTCGGCACGAAGCACTCGCTCAACATCTCGGTGGCTACCGGCGTGGTGGTGTGGGATTTCCTGAGCAAAACCCTGGCGCAGCAAGTATAAACAGCCTGAACTATACTATCGTGGAGCGCCGGCTGCGGCTGGCGCTCTTTTTTATGCCCGCTCCCAAACAAGCCTGCCAAGGGCTCTTACAAAATAGCGCAGGCGATCTCTTCCCTTGCGATTCCGGATTTTCACGGAAAAATACACATCCATTTTAAACCTTCGCCCGCCTCGCTTGTCGCACTATAGCAGCGAGGGCTTACCCGCCCCTCTTGCGAAGTGCCTTTTCCCATAACCGTGGCTATAGCCCACGCTCTTATTTAAAACTATGATGAAGACTTACTTGCAATTTGCACTTTCCTTCCTGTTTATACTTTGCCCGCTGGCACTATCGGCGCAGAACCAGCCTAGTGGCAAGGTAAGCGGTACGCTGGTAGAGGCCGGCAACTTCAAGCCGGTGGGCTTTGCCAACGTCGTGCTACTCTCCCTCCCCGACTCCAGCCTCGTGACCGGCGCCACCACCGATGTGGATGGCCTGTTCATACTTGAAAGGATTCCCGCCGGGCGCTATGTGCTGCGTGCCTCCATGGTGGGCTACCCCACCAAGTATGTTTCCGGCATCAGCATCACGCCAGAGAAGCCCGAGGCGGCCCTGGGCAACATCACCTTAAGCGCTGCCTCTACGCAGCTGAGCGAGGTGGAAGTGGTAGCGCAGCGGCAGATCGTGGACTACCAACTGGACAAGAAGGTGGTGAACGTGAGCCAGGACCTGGCGGCGCAGAGCGGCACGGTGGCAGAAGTGATGCAGAACCTGCCCTCCGTGGACGTGGACATAGACGGCAACGTGAGCATGCGCGGCAGCTCCAACGTCACCATTTTGATCGATGGCAAGCGGTCGGCGCTGTCGGAGCTGACGATGGACCAGATTCCGGCTAACATGATCGAGAGCATCGAACTCATCACCAACCCCTCCTCCAAGTATAACCCGGAGGGAACCTCGGGCATTATCAACCTGGTGCTGAAGAAGGAGAAGAAACCTGGCTTTAACGGCGTCGCCTCGGTTACAGCCGGCACCTACGACAACTACAACACCTCGCTCAACCTCAACTACAGGTATGATAAATGGTCGTTGAACGGCGGTTACGATTTCAGGCACCGCACCCGGCCCGGCACTCGGAAAAACAATACCACCAACTTTTACCTGAACGATGCCGGCCAAATAGACAGCACCAGCTACCGCCTGCAGGAGGGCGAGCGCAACAGCACCGACCTCTCCCACAACTTCCGTTTCGGTGCGGACTACTACCTCACGCCCCGCCACACGTTGTCTGCCTCGGCATTATACCGCTTTGGCCAGGATGAAGAATACGAAGACATCTTTTATCGCTTTCTGGACGAGAACCGGGTGCTTCAGAATACGAGCATCCGCAACACCAGCGAAACAGAAGACGAGAAGGCCATGGACCTGACGCTGGGCTACCGCCAGACTTTCGACCGCAAAGGCCAGGAGCTAACCGCCGACGTGGTGTACAATACCAATGTGGACGATGAGGTGGCATTGTTTAAGGAAAGAGAAGTGGGCGACAACCAAAATACAGAGGTACAGGAAACGCTGGTGGATGACGGCAACTATGAGTTTGTAACCAAGGCCGATTATGTGCACCCTTTCTCGGAAGATAGCCGCCTGGAGGCTGGCTTCCGGACCTCTTTTGAGCGGCTGGACGAGGACTCCCGCTTCTTTAACTTAAACGAAGAAACCGGGACCATGGAGTATGACATGAACCAGAGCAACCACTTTGTGTACGACGAGCAGGTATACTCGGTGTACACCAACTACAGCAACAGGTTTAAAAGTATAACCTACCAGCTGGGCGTGCGTGCCGAGCAGACGCTGACAAAGGCAGACCAGCGCACCTCTAACGAAGTATACAACAACAATTACTTCAGCCTCTTCCCAACCTTTTTTATCACCAACGATTTTGATGAGGACAACAAGGTGCAGTTCAGCTACAGCCGCCGCATCAACAGGCCGCGCAGCCGCTTCCTGAATCCCTTCGTGGACCAGTCTGACAGGTACAATTTATACTATGGTAACCCAAACCTGAACCCGGAGTTCGTGAACTCGCTGGAGCTGGGCTACCTGCGTTACTGGGGCCAGGCCTCGCTAAATGCCACCGTTTTCTACCGCCACACCACTGATGAGATCGAGCGATTCAGGGAATCTACTGTAGTTATTTTAAATCCTAACAGCGTGGATCCTGATACTATACCTGCCACCGAAACAACTTTCATCAACCTCTCGGACAACACCTCTTATGGCTTTGAGTTAGGGATGGACTACCCTGTTACCAAATGGTGGAAAGTGAACGCGAGCTGGTCGGGGTTTAGAACGCAGCTGAGCACCACCCAAAACGACACCGAACTGAGCAGCACCCAGTTCAGCTGGAGCTCCAGGCTAAACTCCAACATGACCGTGTGGAAAGATCTGGATATACAACTGTCGGCTTTCTACCGCGCGCCCCGGAACGATATACAGGGGAGAATGGAAGAGATGTTCAGTGCCGATTTTGGTATGAAGAAGGACGTGCTGAAGAAGAACGGCACCATCTCGCTGCGCGTGTCGGACCTGTTCAACACCCGCCAGTTCAATTTCCTGAGCTACGGCCCTGAGTTCCGCTCCGAGATTGAGAACCGCCGCCAGAGCCGTATCGTGTACCTGGGCTTCACCTACCGCCTCAACAGCGACGACAGCGACCGCCGCAACCGCCGAGATAACCGTGAAGAGCAGAATGGCGGTGGGAATGAGGATGAGTTTTAGTTACCCCAGCCCTCCCCTAAGAACAGGGGAGGGAGCTCGGTTCTAGTTGCATGGCAGTGGCTATCGAATTTGATCCCAGTCCTTGGGTGGGGGTAGGGGCCCTCGACAAGAGCGCCTTGTGCATGTTGCGGTGCCCGCAGGGCAGCCGGAGCAGAGCGGAGGCAGCTTCAGGCACACAGCGCGATACCCGAGGACGAGGCCTCCCGGCCTAGGAGGGCAGAAAGTACGAAATGAAACGAGTAGGTTGTAAAGCCAGAGGGGTCAGCAGCAGTTAGAAGGGATAGCTTGTGTCAAGCTTTAGGAAGCAGTAGCTATCAAAGTATAAATATGCGGACTAGGAAGTCCCCAGCAGAGAAGTTCCGGACTAGGAAGTCCGGAACAGCAGTGTTTGAAAGTATAGCTTATTTCGTTTCGCCAGAACAGCGGCTAAAGTATAAAGGCGGACACTTGCGCCAGAAAAGGATTTACCTAAACTTCCTCCTTCAACTCCAACTCCATCTTAATATCCGCCCGCTCATAAATACTCGGTGGCATGGGCACCTCCACAAACTCCAGGCGCTGGTACAGGTTCAGGGCAGTCTGCAGGCGGCGGTTCGATACCAGGTATATTTTGCGGGCACCTACGCGACGGGCTCTGTCTACCATGGCCTCGCCCAGCATCTTGCCGATCTTCATACCCTGCATCTTGGGGGCCACCGCCATCTTTGCCAGCTCAAACACACCATCTCCATCGTTTAGCAGCGCACAGGTGCCTACCGGCTCTCCGTTAAAGAGCGCCATCAGAATGTGTCCGCCCTTGTTGATGATGTAGCCTTGCGGGTCGCTGAGCGATTTGTTATCGGCATCCTCCATCACAAAGTATTTGAAGATCCACTCGTGGTTGAGGTCATAGAAGGCCTGGGCGTAGAATAGGTTAAAATCAACTATCTGAATTGCGGAAGGTGTGTTGTAATGCTGTGCCATGGTATGCTAACTATCGTACTGCAAAGGTAAAAAACCGCGCTGACATCTGCGACAAAGCCGCCTGCCAATAAAATCCGGAATGCGGGTACCACGTAAAACACCTCATGCACATAGACCTGCTGCCGAAGCCGATCCTTTTCCACCCGCTCAAGCACCACTTGGGCTATATCCGGGAGTTTGCGCAAGCTACGGCACAGCTGCTGCCGGAGCAGGAGCTGATGAGGGCTTTCAGAAGGATCGGCGGTTCGCAGTTAGACCTGTACATCGGGCCGCTCTCGCCTGTGCAGATATCGGAAGAAGTGATCTTATACTTGCAGCAGCAGAAGGTGCAGGGGCCAGAGGACTTCCGCAGCTTTCTTGCACCCGCGGGCTATCGCATCTGCACCCTCTCCGACCGCTCTGCCTGGGCCCTGCGCTGGGGCGTGCAACAAGGCCGGCACGTGCACCTGCACCCGGGCCGCTATGCGCTGCACACGCTGCGGGTAAAGGCGAACCACCTAAAAACTGCCCTGGCCGTGTCCATTGCAAGTATAAAGTATAAACGCTCCGCTAACCTGCAGCTGCTAAACCAGGTGCGCGGTCAATGGCTGGGGCTGTCGCCGGTGCCGGGCTACACTTCTGATGATGGCCTGGGCAAGGTGCTGGAGCTGGTGCTGCGGCAGGCATAAACGGTGGCAGCGCCCCCGTTGCCCGGAGTGGCTCTGCCAGCACAAGTATAGCGGTGTGTTTAGCGATGCATACTTTGCAACGACGCCAGCGTTACTTTTCTGTTATTCAGCTCCGTATATTTAAAATCATTGTCGCCCTTAAAGCTTGCGCCTGCCACGTTAAAGCTACCGGAGGCCTTGGCGTATTTAAAGTTGGCGGCACCATCAAAAAGCGCTTTCTCAAAGCTTACGCCGTGCTCAAATTTGGCATACTTAAAATTAGCCTCTCCTATAAAAGTGGCACCGGCAAAGCTTGCCTGCTCTGGAAACTCGACGTACTTAAAGTTCGCATCTCTGTTAAAGCGCACGTTGCTGAAGTTCACGTCCTCTTCAAAATCGGCATACTTAAACAGCGCCTCCTCTGCAAAGCGGCTGCTCACAAACGACACTTCCTCCTCAAAATGGCTGTACTTGAAGGCCGTCTCCCGCTCAAAAGTGCAGCTCTCAAACAGCACGCTTTCTTCAAAGTTGGTGTTGTATACTTTATTCTGCCTTTTCGTCATCTTCACGCCGTTGTCCGGGTTAAAGTAGCCCAGCACGTTGCCCGTAAACTTGCAGTTAATGAACGAGATGGGCGCCGTTACGGTGCTCACGTATTCCTCAGAATCATACTTGCTGTTGCCCCCTTTTGCCAGTTTCATGTTCTGCAGCCTCGTCATGTCCAGGTCGCCCACAATTTCTGCGTTTTCATAAGATACTGCCTCGCCGCGGTTTATTTTGGCGATAATGTCAGTGGCATTTACTTTGGTTTGCGCCCAGGTAAAAAGGGGCAGCATGCACAGCACGAGTAGTAGCGATACTTTTCTCATCATAGTTTATTTTAAGGTTATACTTTGCAAGCGTTGTTTCATCCTTAAGATGCAGCCCGTGCAGCCAAGGTTGCCCGGGCTTTGAGAAAAATTTCCGCAAAACAAAAAAAGCGCCACCCTTTGCAGGGCAGCGCTTTTCAGTTTTATACTTTATACTTTGCTTAGATATGGATAGCGCGGTTCTCCGTAGCGGCCAGGCAGGCCTCTTTCATGGCTTCGGCAAAGGTTGGGTGCGCATGGCTCATGCGGGCCACATCCTCGGCAGAGGCACGGAACTCCATGGCGGTTACCGCCTCGGCAATCAGGTCGGCGATGCGCGGACCGATCATGTGCACGCCCAGGATCTCGTCTGTTTCCTTGTCAGCCAGCACTTTCACAAAGCCATCGGTATCGCCGGAAGCCTTGGCACGGCCAGACGCTTTGAATGGGAACGAGCCAGACTTGTAGGCGCGTCCCTGCTCTTTCAGCTGCTCCTCGGTAAAGCCTACGCCCGCCACTTCCGGCCAGGTATATACTACCCCAGGTATCAGGTTATAGTTGATGTGCGGCTTCTGGCCAACCAGTTGCTCTGCCACCAGCACGCCCTCTTCCTCGGCTTTGTGGGCCAGCATGGCGCCTCGCACCACGTCACCAATGGCGTAGATGCCCGGTACGTTGGTCTCCAGGTGGTCGTTTACGGCAATCATGCCGCGCTCGCCCATCTGCACGCCGGCATTCTCCAGTCCCAGGCCTTCGGTATACGGTTTGCGGCCTACCGATACCAGCACATAGTCGCCTTCAAACATTACCGTTTCGCCTTTCGGGTTCTCAGCGGTTACTTTTACAACTTCGCCCTCGTTGGTAGCGCCGGTTACTTTGTGGTTGAAGAAGAACTCAAAGCCAAGCGTTTTCTTTAGCACACGCTGCAGTTCTTTTCCAAGCCCACGGTCCATCGTCGGGATAATGGCATCCATGTACTCAATTACCTGCACCTTCGCGCCCAGGCGGGCATATACAGAGCCCAGCTCCAGGCCAATCACGCCGCCCCCGATCACGATCAGGTTCTTAGGAACCTCTGTCAGCGTTAAGGCTTCTGTTGAGGTAATGATGCGTTTCTTGTCGATGGGCAGGAACGGCAGGGCTGTTGGCTTAGAACCTGTCGCGATGATGGTCTTATCCGTTTCGATCTGCTGCTCTTTGCCTTCTGCGTCTGTGATCTTGATCGTGTTTTTGTTCACGAAGGAGCCCAGGCCATAGTAGGTATCAATCTTGTTCTTCTTCATCAGGAAAGCAATGCCGTCGTTGTTCGACTTCACTACCTCGCCTTTGCGCTTGATCATCTGCTCCATGTTCACCTGCAGGTTCTCCAGCTCAATACCGTGCGTTTTAAAGCTGTGCGCCGCATTATGATAATGCTCTGATGAATCCAGTAGCGCTTTTGAAGGTATACAGCCTACGTTCAGGCAGGTGCCGCCCAGCACGTTATACTTTTCTATGATCGCGGTTTTCAGGCCCAGCTGTGCGCAACGGATCGCTGCCACATAGCCCCCAGGGCCAGAACCGATTACGGTAACATCGTATTTCATTTTTCTATATTTTGAGGAAAGCTATGCTCTCGTTTTTGTATTTGATTTCTCTACTAATGCTCAACCCACCCCTAACCCCTCCCAAGAGGGGATTCTTCTGCAGTATCCAATTCCCCCTCCTCGGAGGGGTTAGGGGTGGGTCAATTAATACTTACTTAGATCAAAAAAAGGAGGAGCAAACTTCTTCGCTTACCCCTCCTTTTCTATCTCAATAAATTACACGCCTAACAGCAGTCTCATCGGGTCTTCCAGCAGCTCTTTCACGCGAACCAGGAAGCTTACCGACTCGCGGCCGTCGATGATGCGGTGGTCGTAAGACAGGGCCAGGTACATCATCGGGCGAATCTCCACTTGTCCGTTTACAGCTACCGGGCGCTGCACGATGTTGTGCATACCAAGTATGGCCGACTGCGGCGCATTGATGATCGGGGTAGACATCATAGAACCGAACACGCCACCGTTGGTGATGGTGAAGGTACCGCCTGTCATTTCCTCGATAGAGAGTTTACCGTCACGCGCTTTCTTCGCCAGACGGATCACTTCTTTCTCGATGCCGTCCAGCGTCAGCTGCTCTGCGTTGCGGATTACCGGCACCACCAGGCCTTTTGGAGAAGAAACAGCGATGGATACATCCACAAAGTCATTAAAGACCATGTCATTGCCGTCGATCTGCGCGTTTACTGCCGGCCACTCCTTCAGGGCAACGGTACAAGCTTTCGTAAAGAAGGACATAAAGCCCAGACCTACCTCGTGCACCTCCTTGAACTTCTCTTTATACTTGGCGCGGATGTCCATGATCGGCTTCATGTCTACCTCGTTGAAGGTAGTGAGCATAGCCGTTTCGTTTTTCACCTGCACCAGGCGGCGGGCAACCGTTTTGCGCAGCGAGCTCATTTTCTCGCGGCGCTGGTTGCGGTCGCCGGCAGGGGCAGCAGCCTCTTGCTTGGCAGCCGGAGCGGCAGCTGGCTGTGCGGCCGGTTTCGCCTGCGCGTTCTGTGCATCTTCTTTTGTGATGCGGCCGTCGCGGCCCGTGCCCTGTACATCAGAAGCGTTTATGCCTTTTTCGGCCAGGATTTTTCCGGCAGCCGGAGACGGTGTGCCTGAAGCGTACGTCTGGGCGCCTGATGGAGCCGCAGCTGCTGGCTTAGCGGCAACCGCCTGGTTGGCGGCCTCCTGCTTGGCATTGGCCTGGGCATTGGCCTTAGTAGCACCGGCACCCGGCACAATACGGCAAAGCAAGCCGCCTATCTCTACGGTATCGCCTTCCTGGGCAACAATCTCCAGCGTACCCGCCGCCTCTGCCGGCAGCTCAAACGTCGCCTTATCAGACTCCAGTTCGGCAATCACTTCGTCCATCTCCACCTGGTCACCGTCTTTTTTCAGCCAGCTGGCAATGGTTACTTCCGTAATGGATTCGCCTACAGTGGGCACTTTCATTTCTACTGCCTCACCGGCACCGGCGGCAGTAGCAGGCGCTGGTGCGGCAGGAGCCGCCTCTGCAGCTGGTGCCGACGGAGCAGATGCCGCAGCGCCATCCTGGTCTATTTTACAGATAACGGCGCCTACATCCACAGTGTCGCCTTCCTGCGCTACAATGCGTAAAATGCCTGCGGCTTCGGCTGGCAGTTCAAAGGTGGCCTTGTCAGACTCCAACTCTGCTATCACCTCGTCCATCTCCACTCGGTCGCCGTCTTTCTTAAGCCACTGGGCTATGGTTACCTCAGTGATCGACTCACCTACGGCAGGCACTTTAACTTCTAAGCTCATATTTTATTCAATTAGGAATTACGATTTAAAAATTACGAATCAAAAATGAGTAATGACGAAAATACCTTCATTAATTATGCATCATCACTCATCGCTCCTTAAATAGCAAACGCTTTGTCTACCAGCTCCTGCTGCTCTTTGGCGTGCACCTTCAGGTAGCCCGTTGCCGGCGAGGCACTGGCTTTACGCGCTACCACATCCGCAATGCTGTTTCGCATAATGCGCAGGATGTACGTCCAGGCACCCATGTTTTCCGGCTCTTCCTGCACCCAGTATACTTGCGCGTTTTTATACTTGCTCAGCTCAGCCTCCAGTTGCACTTTCGGGAACGGCGCCAGCTGCTCCATACGGATAATGGCAACGTCCTTGCGCTTGTTCTTCTGCTGCTCCTCCAGTAAATCAAAGTATACTTTGCCAGAGCACAGCAGCACCTTCTTCACCGACTTAGCCGCCGCATAAGCATCGCCGATCACTTCTTTAAAGCTGCCCGACGTGAAGTCCTCTACAGGAGAAACTACAGCTGGGTGGCGCAGCAGCGACTTAGGCGACATGTTCACGGCTGGCTTGCGGAACGGCAGTGCCAGCTGACGGCGCATGAAGTGGAACAGGTTGGCAGGCGTGGTGATGAAGGTCACGAACATATTGTTTTCGGCTGCCAGCTGCAGGAAGCGCTCAGGGCGGGCATTGGAGTGCTCCGGTCCCTGGCCTTCGTAGCCGTGCGGCAACAGCATCACCAACCCGTTCATACGCTGCCACTTAGACTCTGTTGAAGAGATGAACTGATCTATCATCACCTGGGCACCGTTGGCGAAGTCACCGAACTGGGCTTCCCAGATTACCAGCGCATTCGGGTTGGCCATGGCATAGCCGAACTCAAAGCCCAGCACGCCATACTCCGACAGCAGTGAGTTATAGATTTCAAAAGAAGCCTGCTTCTCGTTCATGTGGTTCAGGCTGTTGTACGGTGCGCTGGTTACGGCATCGTGCAACACGGCGTGGCGATGCGAGAACGTACCGCGCTGCACATCCTGGCCAGAGAAACGCACTACTCGGCCATCCAGCAGCACAGAGCCGTAGGCCAGCAGCTCACCGGCAGCCCAGTTCAGCTGCTTCGTCTCGAAGAACATCTCCTTGCGCTCCTTTAGCAGCTTCTCGATCTGCTTCAGCGGCTTAAAGCCCTGCGGCAGGGTGGTCAGTGCTTTTCCTACTGCTTCAATCACATCAGCAGAAACGCCCGTTTCCGGCGACTGGTTAAAGTCTTCCGGCTTGGAGCGGCGCAGGCTCTGCCACTCTTTCTCCAGCACCTGGTAGTTGTATGGCAGCGGTTTCTGCTTCACCATGTCCAGGCGGTCCTGCAGCATTTTACGGAACTCCTTGTCCATGCTCTTCGCCAAGTCAGCGTCTACCTCGCCGCGCGTGATCAGTTGCTTGTTGTATACTTCGCGCGGGTTAGGGTGCTTCGAGATGATGTTGTACAGCTGCGGCTGCGTAAACTTGGGCTCGTCGGACTCGTTGTGCCCATGGCGGCGGTAGCACACCATGTCGATAAAGATATCGTTGTTGTAGCGCTGACGGTATTCCATGGCCATGCGCATGGCAAACACTACCGCCTCCGGGTCATCGCCGTTCACGTGCATCACCGGCGCATCAATTACCTTGGCAACATCGGTGCTGTAGATAGATGAGCGCGCGTCCTCGAAATCTGTGGTAAAGCCTACCTGGTTGTTGATCACAAAGTGGATGGTGCCGCCTGTGTTGTAGCCATCCAGGTTAGCCATCTGCGTTACTTCGTATACTATGCCCTGGCCTGCCACGGCAGCGTCGCCGTGGATAAGTATAGGCAACACCTTGTCCGGATCTTTGCTATACATGCAGTCTATTTTGGCACGCACAAAACCTTCCACCACCGGGTTCACCGCCTCCAGGTGCGATGGGTTCGGGGCCAGTTTCAGGTTCACTTTTTTGCCTGATGGCGTTACCACCTCAGCAGAATAGCCCATGTGGTACTTCACGTCACCGTCGCCCATGGTCAGGTCTGGTACGGCAGTGCCTTCAAACTCAGAGAAGATCTGCTCATAGGTTTTGCCCATGATGTTGGCCAGCACGTTCAGGCGGCCACGGTGTGCCATACCTATCACCACTTCCTCTACGCCAAGCTCAGAGCCTTTGTCGATGATGGCATCCAGGGCAGGTATAGTTGTTTCGCCGCCTTCCAGCGAGAAGCGTTTCTGGCCCAGGAACTTCGTGTGCAGGAAGTTCTCAAACACCACCGCCTCGTTTAGCTTAGACAGGATACGCTTTTTAAACTCGATGCCCGGGTTAAAGTTCAGCGACTCTCTTTCGATCTTCTGCTTGAACCACTCCAGCACTTCCGGGTCGCGGATGTACATATACTCAAAGCCGATCGCGCCTTCATAGATCTTTTTCAGCGCCGCCTCGATGTCGCGCAGCGTGGCCGGCCCGATGCCGATGATCTCACCTACCTGGAAAACAGTATCCAGGTCGGCATCCGTTAAACCGAAATCTGCCAAATCCAGCCTTGCCTTGCGGTCTTTGCGCGTGCGCACCGGGTTGGTATGGGAGCGCAGGTGGCCGCGGGTACGGTAGGCATGTATCAGGTTACGCACCGCCACTTCTTTCTCAGACTCGCCGGCTGCTACGGTGCCTTTGGCTGGGGCGGCTACTGCGCCCTCTGCTGTTTCGTGGCCGTTCTCGCCATAGGCAGTGGCAAACTCAAAGCCTTCAAAAAACTTGCGCCATCCGGCATCCACCGACTCCGGATCCTGCTGATAAGCCTTGTACAGCCCATCGATATAATCGCCATGCGCGTTGGCGATGTAGGTATATTTATCCATAGTGTAAATTACTGCATGTGATAATGGCAAAGTTAGAGGTATTATTGAAAAATCAAATTACTTATATTCGCATTAGCAAATACAGCTATAAATCAATACAAAAGCCCTCCTTAACATACCTGTTTACTTTTGTTTCGGTTACCATACGCCTTTAGCTAACAACAACTGTAACGTTTGTTTGCTTCCGGTTTGCCAGGCGATTTACCTTAAATTATGCTTTATCAGCTCCGGAGTATGTATGGCTTCCTTGGATTTATTATTGGCACGGCAGCTTTGCTTATTCTATCTTCTTCTTTATTTTTAGGCCCCCTTAAGCTAACGCCGCTTTAATGTTTAAACAAATGTGGTTTTTTTCATAGTTACTCTGCAACTATACATTTCCTGTTAATACTATTAAATGTAAACTACATTTATAGCGTGGGAAGTAGTTTACTTAAAAGCTACAAAGGCCAGGAAGGCCAAGGTGTTGCAGCAACACTTATACATGGACCATCCGAAATCTTTTAACGATGTATAGCCAACTGCTGGAAGAACTATCCAAAGCGATCGGGGCAAGGCTCCTGGTAAGCTTTAAGTATGAGGGGGAGCGACACACGGTTGAGCCGCATTTACTGGGGCAAGACCAGCAGCACCAGGACTGCCTGCTAGCTTGGCGAAAGGACGGAAACCCAAAGCAGAACTGGCACCGCTACCCCCTAAGCCAAATGAAGGGAACCAGTATCCTGGAAGAAAGATTCTGCAAAAAGCGCCCCGGCTACGACCCCTACGACAGCACAATGACCCGCGTGTACTACCGTATCTGAAAACAAGTTTAACGCGCCTGCCTCTCCGAGCTATGAAGACAGCCTGCAACTGATTAATCCATACTGCAGGGCTTGGTGTTGTACTTCTGCAAAGCAGCAAGTATACTAGTGGCAAAAAGTAAAAAGTATAAAAGGCTGTTTTCCCCGCCCCTAACAGCGCAGGAAAAGATAAGCCGGTACATGCGTGGCAACAAATCCAAGAACACGAAGCCTGAGCTAAGGTTACGGCGCGCGCTGTGGCAAGCCGGGCTTCGTGGCTACCGCGTGCACTGGCCCAAAGCCCCCGCGGCAAGCCTGATATCTGCTACCCCTCCCGCCGCCTGGCCGTGTTCGTGCATGGCTGTTTCTGGCACAGGTGCCCCTACTGCCGCCCCTCCTTCCCTAAGACAAACGCAGCGTTCTGGCAACAGAAGTTTACCCGTAACACTGCCCGTGATGCAAAGTATAAACACATGTATCGCGAAGCCGGTTCGCAGCGCCTGGTGGTGTGGGAATGCCAGCTAAAGCACGGGCTGGACAGCACGGTGACCCTTGTACGAGAGCTGCACCGCGGCGTGCCGGAAAGCTGGCAGGTAGCCGCCTAAGCATGAACCGGTTGAGGCAAAGTATGGATTTTTACGTATCTTGAGGGTATACACTAAAAACTATACACGGATCTATGAAGAAATACCTCCCGCTGCTTGCCTTCCTTAGCCTGGTGGCCATGGGCTGCAACGAAAGCTCCCGCAAAGTAAACGAGGAAGATGAAGCCTCAAGCGCCGCCGCTGATAGCACCGCCCTGCAACCAGCGCTACAAAGCATCTCGGCAGAAGAGCTGCTGGCCTACACAACTACCCTTGCCTCCGATGAGTTTGAAGGACGTGCACCGGCCTCTCCCGGCGAGGACTCGACTGTGGCTTTCCTGACCCGCGAGTTTAAGGCACTGGGCCTACAGCCAGGCAACCCCGACGGCAGCTACGTGCAGAAAGTGCCTATGTTTGGCTACACCCCCTCCCCAACGGCTACTATTAAAGCCAACGGCAAAAGTATAAACCTGAACTTCCCGGAGGATTATGTGGCGCTTACCCGCCGCTATGTTCCTGAAGTGGAGGTCAGCAACTCTGACATGGTATTCGTGGGTTATGGTGTGGTGGCACCGGAGTATGGCTGGGATGACTACAAAGGGCTGGATGTGAAAGGCAAAACGATCGTAATGCTGGTCAACGACCCTCCTGTGGCCGACCCGCAGCACCCGGACCAACTGGACAGCACCATGTTCGGGGGGAAAGCCATGACCTACTATGGCCGCTGGACCTACAAGTATGAAATTGCCGCCGAGAAGGGTGCCGCCGCAGCCATCATCATACACGAGACAGGCCCGGCAGGCTATCCCTACGAGGTGATTTCGGGCAGCCACAGCCGCGAGGGTTTTGAGATCATCACCCCGGATAAAAACATGAGCCGCGCAAAGGTGGATGCCTGGATAACAGAACCAAAGGCCCGGGAGATATTTACAGCCGTTGGCCGCAGCTTTGATGAGCTGAAGGAAGCCGCACGCAAAAAAGACTTCCAACCTGTGCCCTTGAAGGCAAGCGCCAGCTTTAACATTAAAAACCAGCTGCGCGAAGTGCAGTCGCAGAATGTGGTGGCAAAGCTGGAAGGCTCGGATGAAAAGCTAAAAGACGAGTATGTAATCTACACTGCCCATTGGGACCACCTGGGCAAAGACACCACGCTGCAGGGCGACCAGGTATACAACGGCGCGCTGGATAATGCCAGTGGCACAGCCGGTCTCCTGGAAATTGCCAAAGCCTTTACCAAGCTCGAAAAGAAGCCGAAGCGCTCCATCCTTTTCTTGGCAGTAACTGCCGAAGAAAAAGGTCTGCTGGGCTCTAAGTATTACGCCAGCCGCCCGCTTTACCCGCTCGCCAAAACAGTAGCCGTAGTAAACATGGATGTACTGAACGCCTATGGCCCAACGGAGGATATAGTGGTGGTAGGCTACGGAAACTCCACGCTTGAGGATGTGCTGGCACAGGAGGCAAAGTCGCAGGGCCGCCATATTGTGCCGGAAGCTACGCCAGAGGTTGGCTCTTTCTACCGCTCCGACCACTTTGAGTTTGCCAAGCAAGGGGTGCCGGCACTTTATGCCGAGTCGGGGGTGGTAGCCCGCAACCAGCCTGCTGACTACGTGCAGAAATGGAACGAGCGCTACACGGCCAACGACTACCATAGCCTAACCGACGAAGTTCGCGACGACTGGAACCTGCAAGGCGCAATCGAGGACCTGCAGCTGTTCTTCAGGGTAGGTTATCGCGTGGCAAACTCAACTGAATATCCAGAGTGGAAAGAAGGCACAGAGTTTAAAGCTAAGCGAGAGGCCAGTTTGAAGGCGGCGTCTGTTCAGTAATCATACTTTATAATCAGTAGTCATACTTTTTAACTTGAACAAGCAAAGCGGTTGCAGTTATGTGATCGCTTTGCTTATTTTCAACCTATCTATATAATAATTTGCCTGTTCATCACCTTGTAAATAAAAACCCAAAACCGGAAAAGTCATACTTTCACCTTCATCAGCCTCTTGTTATACTTTTCATTTACACCTCCATTACATACCCTTACCCTCATTATTATGCTGTTTACTTTAAAATGGACTACAATTTACGGTCAATAGGGTTACTTCTGCTTTAGTATCGTATAAATAAGTACAAAATCAAAGTTTATATGATTATGAAAAAGATTTGGAAATTTGCCTTTGCCGCTTTCGCAGCTTTTGCTTTTACGGCTTGCGGCACCGATAACAATACAACTACTGAGTCTGAGTCTGTGGAAACTACTGATGAGGTAGGCACTGAAATGGACGCAGACATGGATATGGATGAGGACACCACCATTATGGTAGAAGACACTACTGTGAACGATGGCGTGGCTGACGAGATTGAAGAAGAGCAGCCACCGATGGAATAAATTATCGTTAAATGATCTATAGAAAGTCCCTGCTTTTGAAGCGGGGACTTTTTTTATGCCTGCCGCAAAAGTATGATGCGGTATAAAAAGAGGGTTTCTGAAACCTAATCTGCAGTAATCCTTTTATATTTAGGAATGGAAAATACAACGCTCACGCTGGATGGCGTAAAGATTAGGCTGGTAGAGGAGCAGGAGCAGCTGCAGGAGACAATTAATACCCTAAGCCAATGCCAAGAGCTTGCCCTGGACCTTGAGTTTGACCAAAACCGCTTTACCTACGGCTTTAACCTGTGCCTTGTGCAGATCGCTGACGAGGCAGGCACTTGCTATATAATAGACCCTTTTGCTCTCATGGACCTGCAGCCCCTGTTTCAGCTTCTGGAGAACCCTGAAATCACGAAAATAATCCACCACTCCAACAACGACATACTTCTGCTAGACAAGCTGGGATGCCATATTAAAGGCGTGATGGACACAGATGTGGCTGCCAAGGTTTTAAACTATGAGCGCTCCTCGCTGGCCACTGTGCTAAAAGAGGAGTTTAGCATTGACATTGACAAGTCGCAGCAATCAAGCAACTGGAACAAGCGCCCGCTTACGGAGGCGCAGCTGTACTATGCTGCCGTTGATGTTGTGTACCTTCACCGCGTTAAAGAGAAATTAGTGAACGAGGTAGAGCGCCTGGGCCGCCTGCACTGGCTGCAGGAAGAGAACCAACTGTTGGAGAAGCTTACCTACAGCGAGCCAGAAAACCCGCATTTAAGGCTACGCAATGCCAACCGGCTCAATTTCTACCAACAGTATATCCTGAAGGAGCTTTATATATTCAGGGAGCAGATGGGCCAGCAGTTTAACAAGCCTTCTTCCTTCATCATCTCTAATGAGTCACTGGTAGAGCTTGCCAACAATCCCAACACAGATCTGCATGAGTGGCTGAACCACACCCGGGGAATACATGGCGGCCTGAAGCGCTCGCGCAATGAAAAGCTTCTGCAAACAGCCTTGCAGGAGGCAAAGCAGAAAGCCCAAGACAACCACATTAGCCACGATTACCCCACAAACCGCTGGCAGCGCCCGCCGCGCACTCCGGAAACAGAACAACGAAAAGAAGCTATCACGCAAGTGCAGAAACAGCTTGTAGAAGAGTATGGGGAGTTTGCCACACGGCTGATCATTAACCAAAGTCTGATAAATGAGTACAGTATTAGCGGTGAGCTCCGGTGCACCAAAAATTATGCAACTGCCATCTTACTGCAAACGGCAGAGCGCTTGGGCATCGATTTACCGGCCCCTAATCAACCGGAGGCAAAAAAGTAACGACTTATTCAATCACGTTAAAGAATAAAATATATGAGCGAGTTCAGGAGAGAGCACGATTTTCTGGGTGAAATGGAAATTCCAAATGAGGTATACTATGGCATCCAAACGACCCGCGCCTTAGACAACTTTCATATAACCGGCTTACCTATCTCCCGGGAGCCTCTTTTTATAAAAGCCTTCGGCTATGTTAAAAAGGCCGCCGCAATGGCCAACCGTGACTGCGGTGTGTTAAGCCCTGAAATAGCCGAGGCAATCTGCAAAGCCTGTGACAAACTAATAGCCGGTGATTATCTGGACCAGTTTGTTACGGATATGATTCAGGGAGGGGCAGGCACTTCAGTAAACATGAACGTGAATGAGGTGGTGGCAAATCTTGCCCTGGAGATACTTGGCCATAAAAAGGGGGAGTACCAGTTTGTGCACCCAAACAACCATGTAAATTTCTCACAGTCCACTAACGATGCTTACCCCACGGCCTTTCGCATTGCTTTGTACTGGAAGATAGACAACTTTGTAAAAAGCCTGGAGGCGTTACAAGAGTCCTTCGCAGCTAAAGGAGAAGAGTTCAAGAATGTGCTTAAGATGGGACGCACACAGTTGCAAGATGCTGTGCCCATGACGTTGGGAGGAGAGTTTCATGGCTTTTCAACTACGATAAAAGAAGACATTCAGCGCCTGAATGAGGCTAAAATGCTGATCTGCGAGATCAATATGGGCGCTACGGCTATTGGCACCTCCATAAACGCACCAGAAGGATATCCGCCGAAAGTAACGGAGCACCTGCGAGAACTCACAGGCATACCGGTTGTGTTGGCAGAAGACTTAATTGAAGCTACTTGCGACACGGGCGCCTATGTGCAAGTTTCCGGTGTGCTTAAGCGATCCGCCATTAAAATCTCTAAGATATGTAATGATCTGCGTCTTCTTTCTTCAGGGCCAAGAGCGGGTATAAATGAGATAAACTTACCAAGGATGCAGCCAGGATCGTCTATTATGCCGGGCAAAGTAAACCCTGTGATTCCTGAAGTAGTTAACCAAACGGCCTACTATACTATAGGAGCAGATATGACCATTACAATGGCTGCAGAGGCAGGGCAGCTACAGCTAAATGTTATGGAGCCGGTCATCGCCTATAGTTTGTTCAATTCCCTCACATTTATGGAGAATGCCTGCTATACTTTGAAGAACAAGTGTGTAGATGGCATTACTGCCAATGAAGAGATATGTGCTAATATGGTAATGAACAGTGTGGGAATAATTACTGCTTTAAACCCTATTCTTGGCTATGAAGAGTCTGCCTCTATCGCAAAGGAAGCATTGGCAACAGGTAAATCAATTCATGACATTACCGTAACAGAGCGCAGAAGAATTACACAGGAGAAATGGGAGGAGATCTTCTCTATAGAGAACCTGATCCACCCGAAGTTTATCAACAGCTGAATCTTTCATAGCCTACAGCCATAAATAAAATAAGCCCTGCCTTATACAGCTAGGGCTTCTCTCCTTCCCGTGGGGGGTGGTGTGAAAAAGGGAAGGGCCCCGTTCCGCGTGGGGAGGGGCCCTTCTTGTTGGGGTTGGCGGCCACCTACTCTCCCGGGTGTGACCCCAGTACCATCGGCGCGCCCGGGCTTAACTGCTCTGTTCGGA
>NZ_VFRQ01000030.1 GCF_006385705.1 Pontibacter mangrovi
TTTTCCTATGTTTGAGTTTATATTCTAACTTGAGTTAAAAGAGAAGAAAGGAAGGAATAAGATTAATTAGGTTTTGTGGCCTTAAGAGCCAGTCCAACATGACAATCCCCTTCCCTTTCCTATTGTCACTTTGTAGAGTTCCATTAAGCCTACTACCAGAGCTTGTATCAGGATAGATAAAGCTACAATAGCCCTTCTCCGGTTCCTTTATAAACATACATAAAATCTAAACCTATGCAAAACGTGATTGGCATCGACGTGAGCAAAGAAACACTGGTCGTTTGCCACGCACCTGGCGACAAGGATCAGCACCTGGAAGTGAGCAACAACAAAGCTGGATTCCAAAGGCTGCTCAAGAGCTGCGGCGGCACTGACCGGCTGTATGTCATGGAGGCCACTGGCGCCTACTACATGCAGCTGGCTTATTTCCTGCACTCGCAGGGTGCGGCTGTTGCCGTCATCAACCCGGTGGTCATCAAGCGCTTCGTGCAGATGCACCTGGGCAAGGGCAAGAGCGACAAGAAGGACGCGCAGTGGATTATGCGCTACGGCCAGCAAAATCAGGTAAAACAGTGGCAGCCGGAGACCCCGCTGCTGGTGGAATGCCGCCAGCTCGAGCAGGCGATAGAGCAGCTCATCAAGCAGAAGACCATGATCAGCAACTCTCTGGAAGCCTTAGAGAGACAGCCGGTTAAATGCCTGCTGGTGGTAAGGGGCTTGAAGCAGACAAGCAAGCTGCTCCAAAGGCAGATAGGGCACATGGAGCGGGAGCTTCAGGATAAGATGGGCTCCCTGTTCAGCATTGAAATGGATTTGCTCGTCTCTATTCCAGGCATCGGCAGAAAGACAGCAGGCATGCTTTTGCTCTTTGCCGGCGGCTTTCAGCAGATGGCCAGCTACCGGCAGCTCATTGCCAAGGCGGGGCTGTGTCCCCGGGAGTACACTTCCGGCACCAGCATCCGGGGCAAGGTGAGAATCACTAAAATGGGGGGAAGCCTGATCAGGAGCAAGCTCTATATGTGCAGCCTGACAGCCATGAGGGGCAACGCAGCCTGTAAAGAACTTTATGAACGGCTGGTGGCCAGAGGCAAAAACGGGAAGGTGGCTTTGATCGCTGTGTGCAACAAGCTACTCAAGCAGGCTTTTGCCATTGTTAAATCCGGTATTCCGTATCAGGCTGAGTTCTCTAAAACTTCTCCTCAATTCGCTTGACTTTTAACAGAGTTCATGTTGG
>NZ_VFRQ01000031.1 GCF_006385705.1 Pontibacter mangrovi
TGTGAAGGTTCAATAGATTCGCTACATTTTTACCTGTTGATTTAATCTTTAGATATTACTATTATTACTGCTGTGGACTTGTGGGTAACTCGACAGAGTTATCCATAAATCCACAGCTATTTTTTTGCCTGTGTCGCTATGAAAAAAGAAGAGCAGAAGCAGAAAGCCAGAGAAGACTGGATAAGGGTTTACCAACAGCTGGGCTCTGTCAGCAAAGCTGCTCTTCGATGTGGCATCGCCCGCTCCACTCTGCACCGATGGATCAAGCGCCTGCCAGATGAAGGGCTGGCGGACCGTTCCAGAAGGCCACACAGGCTGGCCCGACAGAAATGGGATGATGATGTAATCAACCTGATTCTGGATATCAGGGACACCTGCCGCTTTGGCAAAATAAGGATCTGCTCACACCTTCTGCAGCAACATCAGGTGAAGATTTCTCCTTCCACCGTGGCCAGGGTGCTTGAGAAGTATGATATGAAATTGCTCAAGCGATACCACAAGAAGAAAGTTTTTAAGCGCTACGCTAAAGAAATCCCAGGAGAAAGGGTGCAGATGGATGTCTGTAAGATAGATACAGGTATCTATCAATACACAGCCATTGACGACTGTAGCCGCTTCAGAGTACTGCACATCTATTCTAGGAGAACAGCCAAAAACACTGTGAGCTTTCTCGAGCGGGTGGTAGAGCAAATGCCCTTTCCCATACAGCGGGTGCAAACTGACAGGGGCAAGGAGTTCTTCGGCATCGCTTTCCAGGAGATACTGCAGGAGTACGGCATCAAGTTCAGGCCCATAAAACCTCGCTCTCCCCACCTGAACGGCAAGGTAGAGAGGAGCCACCAGACGGACCTGCAGGAATTTTATATGATGGCTAACCTGAAGGATCCATGCCTGAACGATAGGCTGGAGGAATGGCAGTTTCATTACAACTGGCACCGTTCCCACAGTTCCCTAAAGGGCAAAACGCCAATGGATGTTGTCACCGAAAAGTCAGCCCTGACCCCGCTGTGGGAAGACATAGAGGCAAAATATGATTCGGCCAGAGAACCGATACGTGAGCAGAACTACGGCTGGGAGAGAAAGCTGAGTAAATACAAGAAAAAGGAGAGGCCTGCCAAAAATTAGAAATGTCTAACTTCTGGCAGGCCTCTAACTGTAGCGTATCTATAGAACCACTACA
>NZ_VFRQ01000032.1 GCF_006385705.1 Pontibacter mangrovi
GCCTCCATCTTCATTGACCAGGTCAGAGAGTATGCCATCTTCGCCATGGACACCGAAGGAGTGATCACGACCTGGAACAAGGGCGCCGAGCGGATGAAGGGCTACTCGGAGAAAGAGGCAACGGGGCAGTATTACGGGATGCTCTTTACGGAAGAGGACCAGCGGCAGGGAAAGCCGCAGGAGGAGCTGCAGGCTACCCGGGAGCGTGGGCAATTTGAACAGGAAGGGTGGCGCCGCAAAAAGGACGGCTCGCTGTTCTGGGCGGGAATTACGCTGACCGCCATCTACTGCGACAAAGGGAAACTGGCCGGCTTCACGAAAGTCACTAAGGACCTGACGGAGAAAATGTTTGCCGAGGAGGCCATTCTTCATAAAAACGAGAAACTGACAACCGTTAACCGCGACCTGGACACCTTTATCTATACTGCTTCTCACGACCTGAAAGCGCCGATCCTGAACATCGACGGCCTGATGCAGCGGCTATTGGTTGTGCTTGAGGAAAGCGCCATACAGGACCCCGAGATTGATGAGTTGACGAGCCATATCCAAACCTCTATTGTCCGTTTTAAGAGCACTATTGAGGACCTGACCACCGTCAGCCGCCTGCAGCGGAGCATGGATGGGGAAAGCGATACGGAAAAGGTAGACGTGGAGGCCGTCTATGAGGACATATTGGCCGATGTGGGCTTTCTCTTCGATAAGTTTCGGTTCCCATGCCGGGTCACGAGCGATTTTCAGGTCAGGGAGCTCCGTTTCTCCCGCAAGAACTTTCGCAGCGTCCTCTACAACCTGCTCAGCAACGCCATCAAATACCGCGCAGACGGCGGTGGGTGTGAGATCAGCGTGAAGACAAGCAAAGAGGGGGAGTGGTTTGTGCTGGAGGTCAGGGACAACGGCCTGGGCATGAGCGAGCGTTGCCAGGAGCAGCTTTT
>NZ_VFRQ01000033.1 GCF_006385705.1 Pontibacter mangrovi
CGAAGGGGATACGAAACAATGCTCGACTACTACAAGAAAGTAGCTCCACAACTTAACGAACCGCTGTATGCGAGACCCGCTTGTACAGTGGTGTGTGAGGCGCTCCCCGTCAGCTAACGCTGGCGGGGCCGTCTACACGATTGGCGTTTCGTTGTTTTTATTTTTTCTGCTCGTCCCACATTTCCTGAATCCTGCCCCACCATTCAGTAGCCCATTGCTTCAGGTGGTCAAGCGTCAGAGGTTCACCGTTATTATTGAAGATGCGGTAATCTGTTGCTGTCAAAGTCAATTCACCACCAGCAATTTCTTTCGAGCTGTTGCAATGAAGCACGTAAGTATCAGGTGGAGTATAGGTATAGCTTTGAACTTCAAGCCCCAGTTTATCCATGGTCTGTGGGTCGCTGGTTATTCTTTTTTCTGTTTCTCGAAGTGCAAGAAGCTTTGATTTATTAGCTTCATCGTCTCTGAACACAAAGTATTCACACAGTAAACTCCTACACCCCGACAGCTCAACTTTTATTTGATACTCCATTACGGCAAGATTCCACACTTGTCCCCAAGGAATCACAATCTCTAAGGTCATAGTTTCCCTGTCTTTGCTCACGCTCTTTATCTCAAAGTCGTGAAACATTGAAAACAGTTCTTCTATCTCTTTTTGTTTATTCATGATTCCAATGCACGCCAACGATTAGTCTAGATGGTGTTTCGTTGGAGGATCGCTGTGCTCTGCAAGTTCCTCCAATGGCATCTAGACAGTGTTGGTCGAGGTTG
>NZ_VFRQ01000034.1 GCF_006385705.1 Pontibacter mangrovi
AGTTGGCCGTGATTGGGATTATTTTCAGGTTTTAAAAGTGGCGTGTCTTTCAGGCTTTTGGGGCTGGAGGGCATCAAAGGCCACTAAAGCCGGGCAACGATCAGAAAAAGAGCCAAAGGCGTGAACGGAGTGAGTGCCGGAGAAGTCTTGCTTCGGCGGTGCCGGGAGAAAGCTGGCTTTCGGACGGAAGCGTCCAGGCAAGACTTTGAGCGGGCGAAGTTATAGTTGGGAAATGACAAAGTCAAGAGCATAACTTCGGCAGGGGGCTCTTTTACAGCAGGTTGCGGCAATAGAGGGGCCAATGATTAAATTAGCCTTTCTTTCGATTGTGGGCCAGCCCGGAGCCTGACGCCTCTGGCAACGTCGCTAATAGCACATTAACGGCATTGCCAGAGGGCTAAAGCGCCACTTAGAAAGGAGTTTAAAGGGAGAAAATAACCCAACCATGCAGGTTGTTTTCCCTGGAAATAAAAAGAAAAAGTTCGCATAACCCGGGAGGGGAAAAGGGAAAACAACCTCGACCAACACTGTCTAGATGCCATTGGAGGAACTTGCAGAGCACAGCGATCCTCCAACGAAACACCATCTAGACTAATCGTTGGCGT
>NZ_VFRQ01000035.1 GCF_006385705.1 Pontibacter mangrovi
AGCCGTCTAGGGTAAAACTGGTAACTGGGGCTAAGTCGTAACAAGGTAGCCGTACCGGAAGGTGCGGCTGGATCACCTCCTTTCTAGGGAAGATCCCGGGCTCCGGACTCTTAATCCGATGCTCTGTTTCAAGCATTCCTTTCAAAAAAGCATTCAATCGGGCGGCCAGGCCCGGCCATGAAGCGGGCTTGTAGCTCAGGTGGTTAGAGCGCTACACTGATAATGTAGAGGTCCGTGGTTCGAGTCCACGCAGGCCCACCGCGAATTACCTGGGGGATTAGCTCAGCTGGCTAGAGCGCCTGCTTTGCACGCAGGAGGTCAACGGTTCGACTCCGTTATTCTCCACACCGATTACCAGTACCAAGGCAAGGACAAAAGGTTTTTGCTTCACGCTTAAGGGGAAGTTAACGGCAAAGAGGGAAGGGTTAACCTAACTCAGAACTCGGCACCCGTAACTCGTACCTTAAGGAACGTTCTTTGACATGTTGGGAGAGAGATAAAGAAAAGAAGACTAGGCTCTGGCAACAGAGCCCTAGTGCGAGAGAGGCGGGCCGGCCCACGCTTGTGGGGCCGGCCGAAGACGCTAAAGAA
>NZ_VFRQ01000004.1 GCF_006385705.1 Pontibacter mangrovi
CAGAAGTACAAGCAGGCAAAGATTGTTTACCTGGAGCGAAAGCTCTCTAAACTTAAAAAAGAAGCTGCTTAAGAGAAGTTATATAGAAGTTAGGCCCAATATGAAGAAACATAAAAAGAGCATTTGTATAGTTGCATTGTTTCTGTCTTCCTGTGGCGGTGGAGAATGGGATACGTCTTTGCATGTTCAACGAATTCTGAATAGTACCAAAGTTATCTATGAATATGATGCGTGGGGTGGTCGCGACTCACATCAGTTTGGAATTGTGATAATGGACTCGTCAGAAGATTTCGAAGTAAACAAGGTGCGGAATCTACCGATTTCATATTTCACGGAAGTTCCTAACAGTAGCCGAATCCATGCGATAAACCTACAAAAAGCTGATGATAACAATACTTCTTTGAATCCTATAGAGAAACAAGAAGTACGTATTTCTGACATTCATTTAGAGATTGATAACTATAAAGAGTATAGTGGGTACTCGGACGCAGGCTGTGGCCTAAATGAATATCAATTTCAAACTTTTAAAGAAACGAAAGATAGTCTGTACCTTTTTGGCCTTCAAAAAATCTTTGGGATAAATCTGGAAGGAAAAGAGAATGTTGGTTTTCAAAAAGGTAACATAAAGCTCATTACTGACTCAAATGGTAAACTTATGCGTTTGGAAATAAAAGAGCTATTTAAGGGAAAAGCCAATAAGCATAAGTATAAAAAAGGCACGGCAGAAGTCATTGAGAGAAAAGAGAACAGTCCAGTTGTTTGCTTAAGAATCTATTATTTCAAGCCACTAAAAAACATTTACTCAAGCGAATTCACAGACTACGGAATTTTTAAGCCAATAATTAATAATACTATGCCTAACCAAGCACATGAGTAAAGCTGCGGCTACGCCTTGCTCACCTCATGTACGAGACCGCTGGGCTTAATTACTGCAATTTTTAGTTCTATATGGATTTTATGATTTAAGTAAATACAACCTTCATGATATTAATTATTTGTACTAATATTTTGAGCTTATTCATTTGCTGGCAGGACAATGTAAAATTAAAATGGAATGATTTCCAAGGAGAACCTAACAGCAAGTTCAAGACAACACTTAACACAGATGCTGGGGCGGTGACAGCAATAAGAACTGTAAGAACTCCGATTTCAGATGAAAAGGGATTTCTGAAATATGATATAGCAGTATGTTTTATGAAGGATTTATCTTTCACTACAGATACGACATCCTCTGAATTATTGCAACATGAACAGTTACACTTCGACATAGCGGAACTATACGCCAGAAAAATAAGAGAGCGTATATCTTTTTTAGTCGCAAAAAAAGTTAGAGACCAAAGAGAATTTGACAAAGTGTTTGATTTAATCCTTTTAGAGAAAGATGAACTTTCAAAGCAGTATGATATAAGGACGGGTAATGGGGGTGTAGACTTTGTACAACAAGAATGGAACATTAAAATACAGAAAGAACTGAATGAAATGAAAGCCTTTGCGACTTATACAAGCCAGTGTAGTTGCGAAACCATGAATAAAAATAACTAATCCCAACCAAGTATAGCAGGTATGCTTCGGCTACGCCTTGCCATCCGCTATACCAGACGTTAGTCAGGATCAAAAGTATAGAAGTGATAAAAAGAGCAATAATAGGTATTTTGATATTCCTTGTTGGAGTCGCAACAGCAGTACTTCTCGAGCAGAGTTTGAGAGTATTTATTCAAGATTTATACAAAAGCCTCTCGGGACAATCTATATACTTTGTTGGCAAAGACTTTAATCTTTTTGCGAGTCCTATTTACTACTGCAGCTTCGGTATTCTCGCACTTGTTCTTTGGAGTGCAACAGCAAAAGCAGAAAAAAAAGGAAGCATAGCATTATTGCTATTGACTGCTGTAGCTTTCTTTACCGCATTAATAGTTATCTGTTTTATAGATAGTCATTTAAAGCTTGCTCAATGTACAGCTTGTTTTGACGGAAGAAGGGGGCTTCACTATAATGATATAAACTATGACTTCATTCAAGTACTGAGTATCTTGATAGCATTGTTGCCAAGCTTAAAGAGATTTTGGACTAAAGTAAGAATGCCAGCGCCCAACAAAGTATAGCAGTACGGCTTGCTGACGCTTCACCATTCTGCTACACGAGTAACGTTATACGCAATCAAAATCATAAAAATGAAAACCTTCAGACATAGCTATTGCGACCCTTTCAAGCCTGATGTTATAGAATTAGGCGACATAGAGAGTCAAGAGATTATTAGCAGATTTGAGCAATTGCCTTGGGACGAAATCATAGCCAGGATGGGGAAAGCAAAGCAGTCAGATATACACTATTCTCCTTCATTAGAGTTTGAAGATAAAACTACAAAACATGGAGTGACTATAAGTGGTGTCGGAACTTCAAGCCTTGAAGAGTTTTGTGTATTTTACAAAAGGCCTAAAAGGGTAAAGAAATTCTTTGGATTTATTGAAAGCGACAATCCCGAATATCTTACTGATGTGACTGGTCAGACAAAAGAAGATGTAATTGACGTCTTGAACGCTCTCATCAATGGGAAGTATGATTTCTTAGACAATAAAATAAAATGAAAGCGTATAACAAGAGCTAAAAATCATAGCTGCCTATAGGACAGCATCGCTTTTTAGCCGAGCCGTTGGCTGCAACCTTTCCGTTCATAGCAAAGAATGCTTTCGACAATACACATGACAGCTTCGTGCAATTTACCTTTACCTCAAATAAAAACGTTATGCTGACGAACATCAATCCAAAACTACCAATGAGCAACAAAGCTGCGACTAAAGACTTTTACATCAATAAATTAGGATTCCAAAACGTGGGAAGTTCAGACTACGACGGTTATTTGATGGTCGAAAAAGACAATATAGAAATTCACTTTTTTGAATTCAAAGAGATTGACACTAAAGAAAACTATTCAGGAGTTTATATCCGAACAGATAACATTGACAATTTATATCAGTCATTTATTGACAATGAAGTAAATATACATCCGAATGGACCTTTAGAGACAAAGCCGTGGGGACAAAGAGAATTTGCTTTGCTTGACCCTGACAACAATTTATTGACCTTTGGGCAGAGCGTATGAGCAACGTTTGACGACAGGAACAAACAGCAGCTTTAGAAAATAAGGGCTGAAGAATGTGTGCTGAACTAATTAACTGTATTAAGCAGCAGAAAGTAGATGAAGTATAAGTTTTCCAAATACCCTTACTGCCTAAAGCTGTAAAACGTTGGTAACATAGTAATCAAAGATCCCAAAATGTCGAAAAGCTACCATGTAACCCGAAAAGACTTAAACAGATTCTCGAAACGAGAGCTTGACGAAATGGCTGAAGACGAAAGTTCTTTGCTGAACGAGTATGCTGAAAAAAGTAGTGTAAAGAGAGACGTTAAGAAGAAGAGAACAAAAGAAAAAAATTAAATACGACGGTACACCAACAAAACCCATAAGTTAGCCTCGCCATCGTATGGCTAACTCCCTTCCCCCTCATCTCAGGCAGTGCAACCCATCCTAACCAAACAGATTTATACTCTATGAACATGGCAAATAAACAGCAACTGGCCCCGCAGCAGCGCGAAGAGCTGCTCGGCATACTTAAAAAGCGCTTCGAGAAGAACATGCACCGCCATGCAGGCCTGGCATGGGCTGATGTGCAGGCAAAGCTGGAAGGCAGTATCGCAACGCTGTGGTCGTTGCAGGAGATGGAGAAGACCGGCGGGGAGCCGGATGTGGTGGGCTATGAGGCCAAAGCAGATAAGTATGTTTTCTGTGATTGCGCAGCCGAAAGCCCTAAGGGTCGCAGAAGCCTGTGTTACGACCACAAGGCGCTGGAGGCACGGAAAGAGCACAAGCCCCAGAACAGCGCCGTTGGTATGGCTGCGGACATGGGTATTGCGCTGCTGACGGAAGAGGAGTACCGGAAACTGCAGAAACTGGGCACCTTCGATACAAAAACCTCTAGCTGGGTGAAAACGCCGGACAATATAAGAGAACTAGGTGGCGCCCTGTTCTGCGACCGCCGCTACGACCAGGTTTTCCTGTACCATAATGGGGCGCAGTCATACTATGCCGCCAGGGGCTTCCGTGGGGTGCTCAAAGTATAAATTCTATACTTTCCAGCCGGTCCGGCAGGTTCATACCACTATCAGTTGGTTCGTGCGCAGTACCTGTTATAGATCTACAGCAGATTCCCCTCCTCTGGACTAGCCAAAACGAGAGTTTTGAGCTAGCGAGCGTAGCTCATAGGGGTGGGTTTTAGGCTATTGGTTAACTGAGGAACTGATCGATACGCATTCTTCAATCGATATTGGTATCTGTACTTTTACGCTAAACACAAAAAAACCGGCGCCAGGCCGGTTTTCTTATATATGGTTTAGTTGTAGCGGTGCAGGAGGCTAGATAGCAGCCTTGTCAGTAGTTGCAGCCTGCTCTTGCGCAGAGGCAGTTACAGTAGCGGCTTTTTCCTGAGCCTTTGTCTCCACGGAAGCGTAGTTGTACGCCGGGCAGTACGTTTTGCATGAGGCCATACCCAGTGCCAGGCACAGACTTCCCATTAAAATTACTTTTTTCATGATCTTGTATTTTGGAGGATTCTGTTTCAAAAATAGTATAAAAACTTTAAAAGCAAAAAAACTGGTTCAAAAATATAAGGCAGCTCCTATGCTTGATATCCTAATATTTTCATCATCGAGTCGCTGGACTGCTCCGGGGCAAACTGCCAGTGTTTCAGCTTGCCGTTCTCGTCCCTGTCGATGAGAATGTGCTGTGGCGAAGGAATAAGGCAGTGTTTAATGCCGCCGTACCCGCTCAGCTGCTCCTGGTAGGCACCCGTATGGAAAAAACCAATATACAGCGTTTCGCCTTTCGGAACCTTCGGAAGGAAAACCTGGAAAGAGTGCATTTCAGAATTGTAATAATCCTGGCTATCGCAGGTCATGCCGCCTATTTGTATTTTACGGTATTCCTTGTTCCAATGGTTCACTGCCAGCAGCGGCCAGCGCTGGTTTAGGGCCCAGGCGTCCGGCAGGTTCGTGATAAACGAGCCGTCGATCATGTACCACAGCTCCTTGTCGTTCTGCAGCTTCTCGTCTAGTACCGAGTAGATGGTAGCGCCGCTCTCGCCCACGGTGAAAATGCCAAACTCAGTAAAGATGTTCGGCTCCGGCACGCCCTCCTCGTTGCAGATGCGCTTAATGGTGCGCAGGATCTCCTCGGTCATGTACTTGTAGTCATAATCCGCCTGAATGGAGGTCTTGATCGGGAAGCCGCCGCCAATGTCAATCGTGTCCAGCTCGGGACATACTTTCTTCACCTCGGCATACTTGTGCACAAAGCGGCTAAGCTCCGACCAGTAGTAGGAGGTGTCCTTTATGCCCGTGTTGATGAAGTAGTGCAGCATTTTCAGCTCAAACTTAGGGTCTGGCTTGATCTGCTTCTCGTACAGGTCGATCACGTCGTTGTAGCGCACGCCCAGGCGCGAAGTATAAAACTCGAACTTCGGCTCCTCGTCTGAGGCCAGGCGAATGCCCAGTTTGGTTTTCTCCTGCACATGCTCTTTGTAGTACTCTATCTCGCCCAGGTGGTCCAGAATCGGCATGCAGTTCACAAAGCCCTCGTTAATGAGCTCAGAGATCCACTTGCGGTAGCGCTCATGCTTAAAGCCGTTGCAGACAATAAACGTGTTCTTGTCAATCTTGCCCTTCTCGTACAGCGACCGGATGATCTTGATGTCGTAGCCAGAGGAGGTTTCGATGTGAATGTCGTTTTTCAGTGCTTCTTCCAGCACGAAAGAGAAATGCGAGGCCTTGGTGCAGTAGCAGTAAGTATAAGTGCCCTGGTAGTCCAGTTTCTGCATTCCCTCGTTAAACAGGCGCTTGGCTTTTTGTATCTGCGAGCTGATCTTAGGCAGGTAGGTTAGCTTGAGCGGCGTGCCATACTGCTTTATAAGCTCCATGAGCGGAATCTCGTTAAAAAGCAGCTCGTTTTGCTCTACGGTAAACTCAGCGGTGGGAAAATCAAACGTCTGATGTATGAGATCGGTGTATTTATCCATTTATGGTACTTGAGTATAAGAAAACATGCAATATTGATGGTTATTTACCATCTTTGCAAAAACTTTGTTTAGATATTATGTGAAACGCAGGCCGATTAGGTATTATTTCGGAACAGGCAGAGAAGTAGAATGTTGCAGCGGAGCGTTTCATGTAATATGCACCAAACTCCGATAAAACATGAAAAAGATAAAACTGATAGAGGTAAGGTCTGAGCTGGGGGCCGGCACGCGAGGAGCCAGCATGGGTATAGACGCACTGAGGGTGGCCTGCTGGGACAAGGGCTCTGACTACTTTAAGCGCTTTAACTCTATCAGCGTGCCGGACCTGAACTATACGTTGTTCGACCCGGACGTTTTCCCGAACGCGCACCGCATCGACAGCATCCTGACGGTGCAGAAGAACATTGCCAGAGCCGTGGAGCAGACCATCGCCCAGGACATGTTTCCGCTGGTGCTGGCCGGCGACCACTCTAACGCCCACGGCACCATTGCCGGTATAAAAGCCGCCTACCCGGATAAAACCCTGGGCGTTATTTGGGTGGATGCTCACGCCGATATCCATTCGCCTTATACTTCGCCGTCGGGCAACGTGCACGGCATGCCGCTGGCCATGGCCCTGAACGTAGATAACCTGGACCGCCAGATAAACGACCCTGCCCCGGAAACGGTATTTTTCTGGAACTCCCTGAAAAAGCTGGGCTACGACGGGCCGAAGCTAAAGCCGGAGCACCTGGTATACATTGTGGTGCGCGACACCGAGGAGCCGGAGGATTTCTTTATCAAGAAGTACGGCATCAAGAACTTTACCTACGCCGAGTTTACGCAGAAAGGAGCCGAACAAGTGGCCCGCGAAGCCCAGGAGCGCCTGAAGGACTGCGACATTATTTACGTGTCTTTTGACGTGGACAGCCTGGACTCCAAGTTCTCGAAAGGCACGGGCACGCCAGTAGAGGTGGGCCTGACGGTGCAGGAGGCAAAGGACCTGAACTATTACCTGCTGCAGGACCCGCGCGTGGTGTGCTACGAGATGACCGAGATCAACCCGACGCTGGACAGCGAAAACACCATGGCAGAAAATGCCTTCGAAATTTTAGAGACGGCCACGGAGGCCATTTTACAGAAAGAATCTAAAAGTACAGCCATAAAGTAATGCACTTACAAAACGCCATTAGCCAAAGCATCAGCCAAGCCCTGCAGGCTGTGTTCGGAGTAACTGTTGACGCATCTCAGATTGCCCTGCAGCCTACCCGCAAAGAGTTTGCGGGCTCGTTTACCTTCGTTACCTTCCCTTATACCAAGCAGGTGGGCAAAGGCCCCGAGCAGATTGGGCAGGCCTTGGGCGAGTACCTGAAGGAGCAGGCCAAGGAGGTAAAGAACTTTAACGTGGTGAAAGGCTTCCTGAACCTGGAGGTGGAGGAGCGCGAGTGGCTGGACCTGTTCCGCGGCATCATGACCGACGAGAAGTATGGCTTCGGTGAGCCAAGCGGGCGCAACGTGATGGTGGAGTATTCTTCGCCAAACACAAACAAGCCGCTGCACCTGGGGCACCTGCGCAATAATTTCCTGGGCTACTCCGTGTCGGAGATCCTGAAGGCCAACGGACATGAGGTGATGAAGGTGAACCTGGTGAACGACCGCGGCATCCACATCTGTAAATCGATGCTGGCCTACGAGAAGCTGGGCAATGGCGAAACGCCGGAGAGCAGCGGCCTGAAAGGCGACCACCTGGTGGGCAAATACTACGTGCTGTTTGATAAAAACTATAAAGAGCAGATTGATGCGCTGGTAGGACAGGGCATGGACAAAGAGGAAGCCAAGAAAAAAGCCCCTTGGATGCTGGAGGCGCAGGAAATGCTGCTGAAGTGGGAGCAGGGCGATGCGCATGTGGTAAACCTCTGGAAAACCATGAACAGCTGGGTATACGCCGGCTTTGACGAGACCTACCGCACCATTGGCGTTGATTTCGATAAGTTTTATTACGAGTCACAAACGTATACTTTAGGAAAAGAGCTGGTGGAGGAAGGCCTGCAGAAAGAGGTGTTCTTTAAAAAGGACAATGGCTCTGTGTGGGTAGACCTGACCGGCGAAGGCCTGGACGAGAAGCTGCTGCTGCGCGCCGACGGCACCTCGGTATACATTACCCAGGACCTGGGCACGGCGCAGCTAAAGTATGATGATTTCCCGTACGACCAGTCGGTGTACGTGGTGGCTGATGAGCAGAACTACCATTTTCAGGTGCTGAAAGCCGCGCTCAAGAAGCTGGGCAAGCCTTATGCCGATGGTATCTATCACCTGTCTTACGGCATGGTAGACCTGCCTTCGGGAAAGATGAAATCCAGGGAGGGTACGGTGGTGGACGCCGACGAGTTGGTGCAGGAAATGATCGACACGGCACGGCAGCAAACCGAGGAATTGGGCAAAATAGAGGGCTTTACGCCGGAGCAGGCGCAGGAGCTGTACCATACGTTGGCGATGGGCGCCCTGAAGTACTTCCTGCTAAAAGTAGACCCGAAGAAGCGTATGCTCTTTAACCCGCAGGAGTCTATCGACTTCCGTGGCAACACCGGCCCTTTTGTGCAGTATACGCACGCCCGCATCTCGGCCATACTTCGCAAGGCCGGGGAGATGGGCATCACGTATGAGCCTGCTTCTTTCGACAACTTTGATAACCTGCACGAAGTGGAGCAGGAGGTGATTACGCAGCTGGTGAACTTCCCGGCTGTGGTGAAAGAGGCTGGCAACCTGTACGCGCCTTCTATCATTGCCAACTATGCTTACGAGCTGGCCAAGGCTTACAACCGCTTCTACCAGGAGATCTCGATCTTCAACGAAACGGATGAGCAAGCCCGTAGCTTCCGCGTTGCCCTGTCGGCCATGGTGGCCCGCTTTGTTCGCGAAAGTATGAAGCTCCTGGGCATTGAGGTGCCGGAACGCATGTAGGACCAGTGATTTTCTGAGTAGGTCATGGATGGGGAGGCCGTGGTTCTATGGTAGTTGAAATCGCATTGCTGAAAAGTCCCCCTTTGAAGGGGGCAGGGGGATGATAATCGTGCAGGAGTATGTCAAGCAATTCGCACTACAATAAAAGCCTTAGAACTTTTGCTAAAGCTCTTCGGTCTGAATCTACTAAAGCGGAGGTAAGGCTCTGGTGCGAAGTGTTAAGCAAAGGCAAAACAAGTTATACTTTTCTTCGTCAGCGGCCTGTTGAGAATTATATTGCTGACTTTATGTGTAAGGAGCTAAAACTTATTATTGAGGTTGATGGTTATTCGCATAATTTAAAGTTCGCTGAAGACGAGGGCCGGGATAAGAATTTAGAAAAGCTCGGCTATACTACATTAAGATTTAAGGATGAGGAAGTGATGAAGGATTTAGCAAATGTAGAACGTACTATAAGATGCTGGATAAAAGACTCACAGGTGTAAATCATCCCCCTGCCCCCTTCAAAGGGGGACTTTGTAAAACGTTTTCGACATACATCAAGTCATAAACCCAATGAACATGAAAAGCCTGCATAAACTTTTAGCGCTGGTGTTTGTATTAGGTGTAGCTGTGTCCTGCCAGCAGGGCAATAGCGCTAACCTAAAACAAGAAACTATGGCAACAGAGACTACCCCTAACACACAGACCGGCGATTTTTATACTTTCAAGATGAAGACGCTGGACGGAAAGGACGTGGACTTCTCGCAGTACAAAGGCAAAAAAGTGCTGCTGGTGAACACCGCCTCCGAGTGTGGCTTTACGCCGCAGTACGAAGATCTGCAGCAACTGCACGAAACGCACGGCGACGATGTGGTTATACTTGGTTTTCCGGCCAATAACTTTGGCGGGCAGGAGCCGGGCTCTAACGAGGAGATCGCCTCTTTCTGCCAGAAGAACTATGGCGTTACGTTCCAGATGTTTGAGAAAATATCGGTGAAAGGAGAGGACCAGCACCCGCTGTATACTTGGCTGGCGCAAAACGCCCCGGACCACGAGGAGCCAAGCTGGAACTTCTGCAAGTACCTGGTAGATGAGAACGGTAAGGTAGTGGCTTTTTTCCCATCCAAAGTAAAGCCGATGGGTGAGGAAATGCTAAGCGCCATACAACAGTAAGTATAGTAGATATTTTGCCTGGCGCAAGCGTCCGCTTGTGCCAAAATGTTCCTCAGGAGATACTGCTGTACAAGGCACAAGCGGACGCTTGCGCCAGAAATTAGCCAGTTTTTAGCACAGTATAGAAATTGAATACATCCCAACACACAAGTACCCCAAATCCAGGTCTGGTAAAGGCCTGGATTTCGGCTTTTAGGCCACGCACCCTGCCGCTGGCGCTTTCCTGTATCGGTATGGGCGGCTTTATGGCGGCGGCCAACGGCTATTTCGATGCTACGGTGGTAAGCCTTTGCGTGCTCACCACACTGTTTCTGCAGACCCTCTCCAACCTGGCCAACGACTACGGCGACTCCAAGCACGGGGCCGACAGTGTGCACCGCGAGGGGCCGATGCGGGCCGTGCAGGCGGGCCACATTCAGGCGGAGCAGATGAAAAAGGGTATGCTGGTGTTCAGCCTGCTCTCGCTGGTGTCGGGACTGTTGCTGCTGTGGGTGGCTTTTGGCGCGGAAGGTATGCTGCTGTTCCTGCTGTTTCTGGTGCTGGGGCTGGCCTCTATTTGGGCGGCCATTAACTACACCGCCGGCGACAAACCCTATGGCTATGCCGGGCTGGGCGATATCTTCGTGTTTATCTTCTTCGGGTTGGTGGGGGTGCTGGGTACCTATTTTCTGCAGGCGCAGGCGCTGGAGCCAACCGTTATACTTCCGGCGCTCATCTGCGGCTTTTTTGCCACAGCGGTGCTCAACGTCAACAACATTCGCGACATAAACTCTGATGTGCTGGCGGGCAAGCGCTCCATACCTGTGCGGCTGGGGCCAAAGCGGGCGCGTGTGTACCACCTTATACTTTTGGCTGGCGGTGTGTTGAGTGCTTTTGCCTATGTGCTGCTCAATTACCACAGCCCGTGGCAGTTCCTGTTTATACTGGCCCTGCCGCTGGTGCTGGTAAACGGCGTTAACGTGTGGCGCAAGCAAACTTCCCAAGAACTCGACCCATACTTAAAGCAGATGGCCATGACGACGCTGCTGTTCGTGCTGCTGTTTGGGGTGGGGCAGGTGCTGTAGCTTTAAAGTATAAAAATAAAAAGCAGCCCTTGCGGTGGCAGTTGGTTTATACTTTAGCAAGGCGACCAGTACGCTACCTTGTACAGCCTGCCATGCCGGAAACTGAACATCAAGCCATCTTCTGATTCTCTGGAAAGCAGCAAAACCCTTGTGCGGCCGTCGCCTGAGTCGTCCTGTTTGGTTTGTGCTTCCTGCCCAAAGATCTCCAAAAAATCTTCCCAGGTGGTGTGCTGGTTAAGCTTATACTTGCCGTATTGCAGCGCTAGGGTGCCATTGTCGTTGAAAACGACTGATTCAATACTATACCCATCCTCGGGGTTGCCTATAAACACCACCTGGTCGTAGCGCAGCTGCTCGAATTTCTTACCCTGCTCCCTAGCCGAAAAGTAGCCACAGTCATAATTTGGCTCAATGGTGCTGCGTGGCTGCCCAAACGCCTGCTCAATTGCGCTCCGCGTGGAGTTAAATGCTAAGCCTTTTAGCCTGATCTGTGTGAAGTCAAGCTCGGGTTGCTGGCCCAAGCAGCCTGTAAACTGGAGGAATAGTAGCGAAATAGTGAGGAGTGTTTTCATGCGCTAGGGGTTTAGGGCTTTTGCTTTTGTTTCGCTGCCTGTGCCTGCAGGTAACGTTCTCTGTACATTTTTTCGATCTCTGGCAGCCTTTGCTTATACGCTGCCAAGTCCCATGTCATACCGTCTTCCTGCAGCGCCTCTTGCAAGGGACCTAAACCAACTTCGGCTCGAAGGCTGTCTACGTTTTCCGGGTCCTGAAGCGGGATGATATAACTTTTAGCGGGATCGTCGGAAACAATTTTTTGGGTGCCGTAGATTTGGCGCTTGCCTTGGTTCATGAGTATCCTGTCTTGCAAGAAGGCGTACTGCCAGGGTTTAGCGTTGCCCTCTGTTACAGCCTTGCGCATAATCGGCAGGTATTTTTGCTGCACAACAGTGTCTTCTGCATGCTGAATAGCCAAAAAGTATACTTGGTTGCCAAAGTATCCCACTTTATCCACGCCCAGCCAGCCATACTTGTTTATAATTTCCTGAATGGCCATGGCGCTCGCAGCGTCTATTTCTTTCATTCTGGTGCGAAGGTCTAGGGCTTCGTTGCTCTCTTTGCCATACTTACGGTAAGCCTCCAGCACCAGCAGCCGTATACTTTGGTCATGTGCGTTAATGGCCAATAGCGCTTTTCTTGCTTTTTTGTGATAGCCCTGCTCAATGCGCTTGATCTTGAAGAGCAAGCTGTTCCACTCTTTAGCTGTATGCAAGGCCGCAAAACTCTTATCCGTTTGAATCTCATCCAGCAGCAAGCTGTCAGTAACAACTCTATCAAGTGCTGCAAAAGCCTTTGCCATATCGCCGTCTGCGGTGGCTGTAAGGGCGGCCTGGTAATCAGTGGCCTGTTCCTTTAAGTAGGCTGTAAAAAGTTTAGGGTAGGTATCTTCAAAGCTTTTATACTTGTTTTGCTCAAGATGAGAAAACGAAAGGCTGACTAACTCAGAGTAAGTCTGTGCAAAGGCGCCAAGGGAGGTGAGGAAAAGCAGGAGTAGGGTAAAGGTTGTTTTCATGTATAAAAGGTGGTTAGGGTAATAGATCGTAGCGTAACAGAAGTATAAAGTACTAATATACTTCATACTATCTTAATACTCTGTGCATGCTTGTTGGGTATTATTACATTCTTTAAGCAGCACCATTAATCATCAGGTTGCTTAACTCCTGCTGATCCAAATTTACATTTACTTGCCAGTAATAACTGCACCCATCAAATACCATTGTGTAATGCGAGTCATAGCTTAAACGGGAGTCGTTGGAGCCTCTTATTCTATCAAACATCCCATATTTGTCCCAATAAAAGTTTATGTGAATGACTCTTTCACCCTTGTCATTCTTTACCCCAACATACTGTCGAAAGTATGAATAAAGGTTGCTATGTATAACAGGGCAGCTCCCCATCTGATTAACTCTGTTTTTGTTCAAATCTTTAATCTGAGCCCTTAAGATTTTCTCGGCAAGCTCAATATCCTCTTTGTTGGGTGTCCATTGCGTAGTAGAGTCGACATCGATCACAAAGAAGTTATCGAAAGAATAATTTTGATTGAAGATAGTTCCTCTAGAGCTCTTATAGTTCACTCCAACTTTAGTATCATCTACTCTAAACAACTTTGCCTCTGGTGCACATGAGCACATAACTGCAAACAGAGTTAAAGTTAAAATTTGAGAAATCAGCTTCATCTGGCTACTGCCTAATATGCGTTTAAATTAACCTTCGGATCACCTGCCTCCCATGCAGTTCTAATCCGCTCAGACAACAAGATAAGAAAAAAAGTATAGCCCAACTCCTCCGAAGAGCAGCCGGGCTATACTTTATACTTTAGCTGGGCTTAGTTGCCGCCGCCTCCGCTGCTGTCGCCACCGCCGCTTTTCAGGTCATCGTTTTTAATGCCGCGTTTGGTGCGCTTGATGTCCTCCTTCAGCTTTCCGAACTTGTAGCTGAAGCCGATGCTGATGCGCCGCTGCACACGGCGGTACTCGTTGCGCTGCTCAAAGTTCGGGCCGTTCAAATCGTTATAAGAAGTAAAGTATTTTCTTGCCGGGCTTTGCACGTGCAGACTGATGCTGGCCTTCTCATCCTTCAGGAAACTCTTGCTCACAGACATGCCGTGCCAGAACTGCCCGGATGATTTACCTTGCAGCAGCACACGCGGCGCATAGTAGCCCATGTTCATGCCGGCGCGCCAGTTTTTCTCAAACCTGTAGCCAATGTAGCTGTACATATAGCCGCTCATGCCGCTGTTCTCCAGGTCCTGCCCCTCCAGGTTGCCGCTGAGGCTAGTGTAGGAGAGGGAGCCGTTCAGGCTCAGGCTCAGTTTTTTAAACAGGGTAGAGTTGCCGTTCAGCGAGAGGGTGGTGGTGCTGTTTTTGCCGATGTTGCCGTAGGTGGTGCTACTCACCGAGTCGGCGGGGTTAAAGGTGGTAAAGCTCTGGATAGCGTTGTTGGTGAAGCTGTGGGTAAGGGTGCTGTTCAGCGAGTTGCTGTTCTTAAACATGCTGTGCCCTACGCTAAACACGTGGCTGGTGGCAGCCTCCAGGTTGGGGTTACCAAACGAGATAGCCTTTTCGTTCTGGCGGTCTACGTACGGGTTCAGGTACCACAGGCTTGGCCGCTCAATCCGCTGCGTGTAAGATAGCTTCAGGCTGGCCATGTTCTTTAGCTTGCGCGTTAGGGTAATGTTCGGGATCAGGTTTAGGTAGTCCTGCTCTGCCACCGCCTCCGACGACTTAAAGTTGGCATCCACAACGGTTTGCTCCAAGCGCGTGCCCGCCCGGATTCCCCACTTGTCGTAGCGCAGGCTTACGGAAGAGTAGGCTGCATAAATGTCCTGGCTGTAGTCAAACTCGTTCGTGAGGCTCGGCACGTCCACATACCTTTCTGTTTCCGGGTCTAAGTTGCGGTAAAAGTAGTCGCTGCCGTTATCCCGGAAAATCGTTTTGGCCCCTACTTCCAGCGAGTGCTTCTTAAACGGGTGCACGTAATCTATCTGGGTGGTCTGTTCCAGAGAGGTGCCCTCGTTTTGGGTACGGGTGCTCAGGGGGCCACTGTAGTTTAGCACCGGCACAAAGTCCAGGTCGGTATCGCTGGTGTTGTCGTTGTCGCCAAGCTTGTACGACAAAGTAAGCAGCTGATTCTTGTTGCGCTTAAAAGTATGCTGGTAGTCCAGACCAACGTCATAACTGCCCCAGCTGCCCAGGCCATAGGTGTTGCGCTCAAAGTCCCGGATGCGGCTGCCGCCTTCCCCAAACTCCTCCACCGTCTGCAGGTTAGTGGATTCATACTTGCTCTTGTTTAGGCTAAAGTTGGCCGAAAGCAGGTTCAGGGTGTCGAGCTCATAGCTCATTTCCGTGTTGATGTAGTTAAAGCGGTTCGCGCTTTCGCCGCTGCCATTTTGTAACAGCCTGGTGTCGGTGTTGTAATCGGTGCGCTCGAAGGAGGAACGGTAACTGGGGCTGGTAAACTTGTTGACGCCTCCGTAGGCCGAGATGCCGAATTTGCCCACCTTCGCCCTGATGTTGCCAGAGACGGAGCGGCTATCCGGAACCGCCTGCGACATGTACACATTGCCGCTGTAGCCGTTCTGCGTGTTGGCGTGGGTAATGATGTTGATGATGCCGCCAATGCCCTCGGCATCATACTTAGCCGGAGGGTCGGTAATCACTTCGATGCGCTTAATGGTGTTGGCCGGCATGCTCCGGAAAACATCTTTGGGGTTGCGGGCAAACAAGGTAGAGTTCCGGCCATTGATGAGGACTTTATAGCTGCCGCTGCCGTTCAGCTTTATGTTGTCTTCAGAGTCGAGGCTGAGCATGGGCACTTTGCGGAGCATGTCCAGGGCCGTCAGAGTTTTGCTCTCGGGGTCAAACTCCACGTTATAGCTAATCTTGTCGATGTCCTGCGAGATGAGCATTTTCTCGGCGGTAACCTCCACCTCCTGCAGCTGTTTAGCCGACGAAGCAATGCTGAGTTTGCCCATATCCGTGGTTTCGCCTGCCTTTAGCGCCGGCACCTCCACCGAAAATGGTTTATAACCCAGGTAGTTAAGTATGAGCTTGTATGGTGCCAGCGGCAACCCTGCTACCTCGAAGCTGCCGTCGGGCTGCGTAAAGGTGGTCTTCACGGCTTCGTCTTTGCCCGCAGGGCTGATGACAACGGTTACATAGCTGAGCGGTGCCTGGTTGGCGGAGTCGGTCACGATGCCTTTGATAGTGCCGGTGGCGGGGCTTTGCGCCCAAGCCAAGGAAGTCAGCAGCAGGCACAGGGCCAGGAGAGCAGTTTGTTTCATGTATAATTTAGGTTAAAGTGAATACGCTACGCTGCACCAAGTATAAGCTGGCTTATACTTTTACCTTCAGGTTTCACTTCTTCCTTATCCGCTTTGCCTTGCCCTAAAAGTTGTGTGTTTAAATATAACGCTGAATAGGGGAATTATAATATATATAGCATAAAATATTTATAAAATATTTTATATAACAACAGGTATTGATGCATTTTTATAGCTGGAAAAATGCTTGTATGCGCCTTAAAACAGAAAAGCCACCTGCAGGAGCGGTGGCTTTTCTGTTGTCTCTTTCTTTATGCTTTATACTACATCGCTGCTTTGTACGAGGTGGGCACCGCGCTCTTGCAGGTCTGCTTTTGCTTTCTCAAACCCATCCCCACTGATGGCGCGCACGGCGTCTTCCAGGTAAAAAACGCTGAAGCCTTCTGTCAGCGCATCCTTGGCTGAGTAGTACACGCAGTAGTCGGCGGCGAGGCCGGCCAGGTATACTTCAGTTACCCCTTTGCCACGCAGGTAGTCGGCCAGGCCGGTGCTTTTGCGGTGGCCATTGTCATAAAAGCCGCTGTAGCTGTCTATTGCCGGGTCGGTGCCTTTCCGGAAAATGGCCTCAATGCGGTGCTGGTCCAGCGCCTCAGAGAACTCTGCTCCGGCAGTGCCCTGCACGCAGTGGTCGGGCCACAGCACCTGCTCCAGCCCGTTTAGGTCTGTCACATCAAAAACGCTTTTGCCGGCATGCTGCGAGGCGAAGCTCTTATGGTTTTCCGGGTGCCAGTCCTGGGTGGCTACCACCAGGTCAAAGCGGGGCTGCAGTTTGTTTACTACAGGTATAATGGCATCCCCTTCGGGCACAGCCAGCGAGCCGCCGGGCAAAAAGTCGTTTTGAATGTCTATTAAAAGTAGCGCGCGCATAGCGGTAAGTTATGCCTGTGGAGTGGCAGGAGCACTGCTAGCCGGGCTGCCGCCTTTGTTGTTGTTGCGGTTACGGTTCCTGTTGCGGTTTCTATTCCTGTTCCTGTTTCCGCTTTTCTTTTCGCCTTCAGCCTGCTGCCCTGCGGGAGCCTGGGCCGTGGCCGGGCTTGCCTGCGCCTGCCCTTTGTCGCCTTTCCTGTTGTCCCGGTGGTGTTTGCTGCGGTTGCGGTCACGGTTGCCGCCAGCGCCCGGCTTGCCGCCGCCGCGCTGCCGATGGCTTCCCCCCATGCGGCGGGTAGGGTCATACACCGGCGCCGGGCCAAAGCCCTCCGGAAGTGCCAGTTTCGGCAGCTCCCGCTCAATCAGGCGCTCCACCTTCTGCACCCGGAACATGTCGTTCTCGTTCACAAACGTGATGGCCATACCTGTAGAGGCGGCACGCGCCGTGCGGCCCACGCGGTGCACGTAGTCTTCCGCGTCCTGCGGCATATCAAAGTTCACCACATGGCTCAGGCTGTCAATGTCAATGCCTCGGGATAGAATATCGGTGGCCACCACGATCTGGTACTGCTTGTTCTTAAAGCCCTGCAGCGCCTTCTCGCGCTCCTCCTGCGTCATGTCCGACGAGATGCCCTCTGCCGTAAAGCCCATCTTCTTGATAGAGCGCACGATAGGGGTTACGTTAGACTTGCGGGAGGTAAAGATGATCATGCTCTGCACATCCAACTGGCGCAGCAGGTGCTCCAGCAGCGGCAGTTTCTGGTTATCATAGGTAAGGTAGAGGCGCTGGTCAATGCCCTCGGCAGGCTTCGAGATCGCCAGGTTCACCTCCGATGGGTTCTGCAGAATCTGCTGGGCCAGGTCCCGGATCTTGCGCGGCATGGTAGCCGAGAACAGGAGCGTCTGGCGCTGCTTGGGCAGTTGGTTGATGATCTTGATCAGGTCATCCATAAAGCCCATGTCCAGCATCTTGTCGGCCTCGTCCAGCACCAGGTGGTTCAGTTGGTCCAGCTTTACGTAGCCCATGGCCATGTGCGACAGCAGGCGGCCCGGCGTAGCGATGATAATGTCGGCGCCACTGGTCAGGGCGCGTTTCTGCTGCTCCCAGTCGTCGCCTTTATTGCCGCCGTAAATGGCGATGGAGCTAACAGATGCAAAGTAGCCGAAGCCCTCCACCTGTTCGTCAATCTGCTTGGCCAGCTCGCGGGTAGGCACTAGTATAAGCGTGCTGGTGTGGTCGTAGTCTCCGTGGGAGATGCGGTCGATGAGTGGCAGCAGGTAGGCAGCTGTTTTCCCGGTGCCCGTCTGAGCACAGGCAATCATGTCTTTCTGCTCAAGTATAAGCGGGATAGCCTGCTGCTGTACCGGGGTGGGGGAGTTATACCCCATCGAGTTAATGCCCGTGAGTACATCCTCGTGTAGGTTAAAAGAATGGAAGTCCAATGTTATATGCTTTAAGTTTTCTCAATGGCGGCCATCTTTTTCCATCAGCCGCTTTTTCACAGTAAAGATACTATAAATATGGCTACTAAAAATATATGAACTTTTTCAAATATTTTTTGGATAATGTTGCTTCGTATATTTTAAATGTATTATGTTTGTAAACAATTGCACAGGTAGGGTGGTCGAGTGATGTGATAAAATTTAAATAGTGCAATTTTAGAATCAGTTTTTTTGCCTTAAAAGGTAGATTGAGCGGGAGAAGGGTAGATTTTAATATAATTATATGTTAATATTTATAGCTAAAATGATAAAAGCCTGAAACCTTGTCGTAACACCGGCGTAAAGAACATCAACCAATACGGTTTATAATATCATAAAAGATATATATTAACTTCAATAAAGTCATGAAAAAAGTTATACAAGAGTCTCCTAACTTCTTCTTGCTGTTGGGTTTAAATATTGTAAATGCTGTCTTCATGCTGTTGCTGTAGGCGCAGCACCACAGACATACCTATACGTATCAAAGGCGGCCCTGTAAAAGCAGGGCCGCCTTTTTTATGCCTTTTCGCCGGAATTTTGCTTATTTTGTTTAGGAGCACCGCCTCCCGACGTTTGTAGTTACTCAAAAAAAGAATCACGACACACATGGCAGGACACAACAAATGGTCGCAGATTAAGCGTAAGAAAGGAGCCCTGGACGCCAAGCGCTCTAAAATATTTACCAAGCTGATAAAAGAGATTACCGTAGCCGTAAAAGAAGGCGGCGCCGACCCCGACGGAAACCCGCGCCTGCGGCTGGCCATACAGCTGAGCAAGGCGGCCAACATGCCCAAAGATAACATTGAGCGGGCCGTGAAGAAAGGCGAAGGAAGCGATGCCGGCGATTACCAGGCAGTGAACTACGAAGGCTACGGGCCAAACGGCGTGGCCGTGTTTGTAGAGTGCCTTACCGACAACATTAACCGCACCGTGCAAAACCTGCGCACCATGTTTAACAAAAGCGGCGGCAGCCTGGGCACCAGCGGCTCTGTCGATTTTCTCTTCGACCGCAAAGGCGTGTTTGTGGCAAAAGTAGAGCCGGAGCAAAGTATGAACCAGGATGAGCTGCTGCTGGAGCTGGCTGACGGAGGCGCCGAGGAAGTAGAGTTTGAGGACGGCTATGTTACCATTTACAGCGCCATGGAGGATTTTGGAGCAGTGCAGAAGAAGGTGGAGGAACTGCACCTGGACCTGGAGAGCGCCGAGCTGCAGCGCCTGCCCCAGACAACGGTAAAAGTAGAAGACCCCGAGGCCGTGCGCAAGGTCCTGAAGCTGATAGACGCCCTGGAAGACGACGACGATGTGCAGCAAGTATACCATAACCTGGAGCTGAGCGAGGAGGTGCTGGCAGAGCTGGAGTAGTGCCGCTAAAAGTATAAATTGGGCCGCAGACAGTTGTTTGCGGCTTTTTGTTTGATGATGTATGACACAACCGATATGTAAGGACATGCTGGTGCTGGAGCTGGCGAGCGTGCTGGCCGGGCCAAGCGTGGGGCAGTTTTTTGCCGAGTTGGGCGCACAGGTGCTGAAAGTAGAGAACGCCGCCACCCACGGCGACGTGACCCGCAGCTGGAAACTGAAGTCAGAGCCCGCGGAGCTGGAAACACCGGCCTACTTCTGCGCCGCCAACTGGGGTAAAACCTCCCTGGCCCTAAACCTGACCGAGCCGGAGCAGCTGCAGCGGCTGTACGAACTGGTAAAGCAGGCCGATGTGGTGATTGCCAGCTACAAGCCCGGCGACGCCGAAAAGCTGCAGGTAGACTACAGCACCCTCCAACAACTGAACCCACGCCTGATCTATGGCCACATTACCGGCTACGGCCCCACCGATGCGCGCGCCGGCTACGATGCGGTGGTGCAGGCCGAGAGCGGCTTTATGCACCTGAACGGCGAACCCGGCAGTGGGCCTCTGAAGATGCCTGTGGCTTTGATGGACATACTTACGGCGCACCAACTAAAGGAAGGCCTGCTGGTGGCGCTGCTGCAGCGGGAACGCACAGGTAAGGGGCAGCTGGTGGAGGTATCGTTGCTGCAGGCAGCGGTGTCGGCGTTGGCAAACCAGGCGACGGCCTACCTGGTGGCGGGGCAGGAGCCGCAGCGCATGGGCTCGGAGCACCCCAATATCGTGCCTTACGGATCGGTTTATACTTGCAAGTGCGGCAAACAACTGGTGCTGGCCGTCGGAGACGACAGGCAGTTCCGGAGGCTGTGCGCCATACTGGGCGCGAAAAGTATGGGCGATGATCCGAAGTATAAAACCAACTATGCGCGGGTGCAGCACCGGCAGGAGGTAAACCAGCAGCTGCGCCAGCTGGTTGCGCAGCACGAGCGGGAGGCCTTGCTACGGCAGCTGCAGGCGCAGCATGTCCCGGCCGGTGCTGTGCATACCATCCCCGAGGTGTTCGAGCAGCCGCAGGCGCAGCAGATGCTGCTGCAGCACAAGGGCGCCAAACCGGGCCTGCGGCAGGTGGCGTTCCGGCTGCAGGGGCAGGAGGCGCCAGCGCTCACGCCGCCCCCGGCCTATGCGGGTGCTGGCAATAACCTGTAATAGTTAGCTGGTGGCCTGTGCCTACCTATGGCTGGTTGTATTCGGGCTTAGCTAAACAAAGTGGCTAAAATAGCGGTAAAAACAGAAGCTGATGATTCCTTAACGGCAAAACTTAACTATGGAAGAAAAAGAAGACAAAAAGTTAGATGATATCCTGAACGGCTTGCACCACAAGTCCAAAACAAAGCAAATTATTTTTCGCAACACCAAAGACACCTTTGCCCGGATGAAGGTGATTTCGCAGCTGCTGGTATCGGAGCTGACGGAGCGGGTGGCGGCCCAAGGCGATGAGCTGGAGGTGGAGCTGGAGTTCAGAAACATAAGCGACCATGAGTTTCAGATCAAGTTCTCCGGCGATTTGCTGGTGTTCGTGATGCACACCAACGTCATCACCTTCCCGGACGACTATGAGATCATGCGTAACGATTACATTGATGAGGATTTCAGGAGAAGGTTTTTCGGGACGATCATGGCCTATAACTTCATGGCAGACACCATCAAGTATAACCGCCTGGATGACCCGGGGTATCTGGTGGGCCGCATGCTGATCAACATCGAAAACCATTACTGCATAGAGGGGGTGCGCCAGCTAGACCTGCCACGGGAGAAAATTAGCGACATCGCCAACAACGTAATTACCGACCGGGTGCTGCGGGTGATCGTAGAGAGCGCCATGATTGCCGCTGTGAACAACGACCTGATGGGCCAGGACGTGAGCGACATAGAGCGAATCACGCTGAAGCAGAAGCTGGAGAACACGCATTTGGTGAAGCCGCACAAACTGGGCTTCCAGATCAGCCCCGAGCTAACGCATTAAAAGCCAGCCCCAACAAAAACGGCCCGGATAGTACCCGGGCCGTTTCCATGTTAACCTTTAAACTAAGAACAATATTTTCTGATCGGAGGCGACGGCGCCATGCTTCGCTGCTAGCCCACGAAGTGCAGGTATGGATCTGCCTCGGATTTATACTAATACCACTATGGATCAGATTCACAGTTTTCAAACAGCCTAAAACCCACCCCTAAGAGCTACGCTCGCTAGCTCAAAACTCACGTTTTGGCTAGTCCAGAGGAGGGGAATCTGCTGTAGATTTGTAAAAGGTACTGCGCACGAACTAACCGATATTGGTATTACAGGGCCTCTACCGGCTCTTCGCGCAGCTTCAGGATGGCAGCCTCGATCTGCGGCAGGCTGTGCAGCAGCTGCTCAAAGCTCTCGATGCAGAAGTACTGGCTCTGGAAAGTTTCCTTTATGTAGCCGGTGTCCAGGATGTGCTGCACGTCAAAACCATACTTTATACTTTGCTCCGACACCGACAGCCTGCTCTCCCCAACGGATGAAAGTATACCTGCCCCATAGATGCGCGCCTCCGTGCCTGGCTTGCGGAACAGGCCAAACTCAATCGTGTACCAGTAGATGCGCGTCAGGCGGTCCACAATGTCGGGGCGGTCTACGTGCTGCAGGGCCATGGCCGATAGTTTAGCCAAAAACTCGCAGTATACCGGTATGGTAAGCAGCGGCACGTGGCCGAACACGTCATGGAACATGTCCGGCTCCTCCAGATAATCCAGCTGCTCCATACTCCTGATCCACACCGTAGCCGGAAACTTCTTTTCGGCAATCAGCCCGAAAAACAGCGCATCGTCCACGATGCCGGGGGCCGCCACCACCTCAAAGCCGGTCAGGGGCTTCAGGCGCTTGTTCACTTCCTCAAAGTTGGGGATGCGGTCCGGCTGGAAGTTCACGAGCTTCAGGCCCTCAAAAAACTCAGGTATGGCCTTGCTGGGCAGGTTCTCGATCTGGCGCTGGAAAAGGATGGCCCAAACGTTATGGTTCTCTTCGGTGTAGGTGCTGTAGTTTTGTGTCAGGTTCATAAAATTATGTTTGATGTTTTGAAATCGGTATAAAAAGAAAAAAGCAGGGGCTTAGGGCCGCTGCTTTGGCAGGTTCACCGGTGGCGGGAGCGTTACCTCCTCAGTGCTATAAAGTTGCTTTTTTGGTGATTGCCTTAGCTGCGGGTGCGGTAATAGCGATAATAATAGCTGTAATAGCTATACACGCTCAGGCAATAAGAATAGGCAGTAGACAGCAGCGCCATGCCAGGGGAAGTTGGCAAAGGAAGTGTGGTCGCTATGGCTGCTGGTTTGTGCATGTTTTTCTGTTACTGCAATAAGGTAAACTTCTGGGTTAAACGCAAGACGGACAGGCAGGTTGCCTGATTTTTATAAAGGCATTGTAATTTTAGCCTGATTTTGCCTAATATTTTATAAGAATCGTATAAAATATTGATATTGGATATGGATAAAGTATGGCTGCAGCAACTGGTAAAAAAGGTATACTTCGGCATGGCCGCCGCTCCCGAAAGCTGGTGCTGTTGCTGTTATGGCTGTTGGTTGGCTGTGCAGCGCCTCCCTCCGGCACTAAGCGGCTTAAAACAAAGTATGTCGTGATAGTGGTGATAGACGGGGTGCGCAACTCAGAGACCTGGGGAAATGTGCCCGGCATTATTCCGAACATGGCGACGGCCCTGAAACCGCAGAGTGCTTTTTTGCCGAACTTCTACAACGATGCCTACACGTATACCAACTCCGGGCATACGGCCATCATCACCGGCGTTAACCAGCCTATTGATAACTACGGCGATGAGCTGCCAGCCAATCCTTCCATTTTCCAGTACTTTCTGAAACAGAGCGGCAAGCCGGCAACAGCAGCCTGGATCGTGTCGAGTAAGGATAAGCTGCACATACTGGCAAACACCTGGCGCCCTGACTGGAAAGGCACGTATCAGCCCTCACTAAACGCAGGCGTAAACGGCCCCGGCACGGGCTACCGCATGGACTCCCTGACGCTGGTGGTGGCAAAAAATGTGCTGCAGACCTACCACCCGAACCTGATGCTCATCAATTTTATGGAACCCGACGGCTACGCGCATGCCGGCAACTGGCCTTACTACCTGCGGGGCATTGCCCGCGACGACCGCTATGTGAAGGAACTGTGGGATTTCCTGAACAGCGACAAGACTTTTAAAGGAAAGACCACCTTGCTGATAACCACCGACCACGGCCGCCACCTGGACGGCATAGACGGCGGTTGGCAGGAGCACGGCGATCACTGCGCCGGGTGCCAGCAGATCTTTCTGATGGCGCTGGGCCCTGACTTTAAAAGGGGGCAGGTTGAAACTCCGCATACCCTCATCGACATTGCCCCCACGGTGGCAGCGCTCCTTCGCTTTAAAATGGACTCGCTGGTAGTAGTGCCCCGCATAGACACTGTAAAAGTTACAGCTGCATTAGATACCGCAGCAATAGAGGGGAAAGCTGACTCTATCCGCCTGGTGCTGGTGCCGGACACTACTGTGCTGAAGGGGCGCGTAATGCAGGAGCTTTTCAAATAAATAGAACCGGGTTTATACTTCAAGCTCCTCCCAAAGCCGAAAAGTAAAACCGTAAGCCGCTGCAAGTATGAAAACGTGGCTGTTATACTTTCTTCTGTTGTTGCCGGTTTGCTGCAAACCGCAGCAACTGCTGGCACAGGCCGACACCGCTGCGCTTACAGCTGAAGAACTGCAAAACCCGCTTTTCCTGACCGAGGAGGTGCTGCGCTTCACGCTCCGGGTAGATATGAACTCACTATTGAAGGACAGGGGAGAGCACCGCAAAGACCACCAGGCGGTCATCACTTATTTAAACCCGGATGGCACCACTGTGGAGGAGAAGCTGAAGGTGAAAGTTCGGGGCAACCGCCGCCGCGACCCCAGAGTATGCGATTTCCCGCCGCTGCAGCTTAACTTCTCGCGCAAAACCGTAGCGGGCACTGTTTTCGGGAAGGTGAACAAGCTGAAAATGGTGACGCACTGCCTGAACGACGAATATGTGCTGCGCGAGTTCCTGGTTTATAAACTATATAATGTGCTGACGGATACCAGTTTTCGGGCGCGGCTGTGCCAGGTAACGTACCAGGACCAGCGGGGCAAGGGCAAGGAGGAGGTGCGGTATGCGTTTCTGCTGGAGGACGATGACATTATGGCCGCTCGCCAGAAGGCCGTGGTGATGCCGGAGGAACTGCTGGTGCGCATGGACCGGACAGAGACTATGGCGATGGCAAAGCTGGCTTTTTTTCAGTTCATGATCGGAAACACGGATTGGTCGGTGCCCTACCGCCACAACATAGACCTGCTGGCATTCCGCGTGGCGGGCCCACCCGTACCTGTTCCGTTCGATTTTGACTATGCAGGCATTGTGGCCGCTCCCTATGCCACACCGCCGCCAGAGCTTGGCATCACGTCGGTAAGGCAGCGGCTATTTAGGGGCTATAGTTACCCCGACGAAGTATACGTGCAGGTGCGGGAGTTCTTTAACAGGCGCAGGCCGGCCATTTACAAAGTATACCAAAGTTTCCCGCTGCTGGACAGGCGCTATATCCGGCAGACCACCAAATACCTCGACCAGTTTTACGAAGTCCTGAACGACTCCAAAGACTTTAACAATGCCTTTGTGCGGCAAGGGCAGCAGAACGAACGGGTAAGGGTGGTGGTGAAAGGGCTGGAAAAATAAAATCCCTTCCGGCTAATCAGAAGGGATTTTATACTTTATACTTACATCAACTCGGCGAGCTCCAGCCAGCGAAACTCTTTTTCTTCCAGCTGCTCGTTTATACTTTCCAGTTCCGATGCCAGGGCGTGCAGGGTTTCATGGTCAGTTACGGTGCCGCTGTTCATGGTTTCTATGATCTCCGCTTTGCGGTTTTCCAGCTGCTCAATCTCCTGTTCCAGGCGCTCATACTCCTTTTTCTCGTTATAAGTGGCTTTGCGCTTGTTGTTTGGCTGTTCTGGCTTCTTCTCGGCAGCAGGTGCCGGGGCGGCCGCTTTGGCCTCTTCCTGCTCCAGCTTGCCCTGTTTCTCCTGCTCTTTCTGCCACTCGCGGTAATCGGTGTAGTTGCCGGGGAAGTTGCGGATCTTGCCATCACCCTCAAACACGAACAGGTGCTCCACCAGTCGGTCCATAAAGTAGCGGTCGTGGCTCACGATGAGCAGGCAGCCGCCGAAGTTCAGCAGGAAGTCCTCCAGGATGTTGAGCGTGATGATGTCCAGGTCGTTGGTGGGCTCATCAAGGATGAGGAAGTTCGGGTTTTTGATGAGCACGCGCAAGAGCTGCAGGCGGCGCTTTTCGCCGCCGCTCAGCTTGCTTACAAACGTATACTGCTGCGGCGGCGCGAACTGGAAGTGCTGCAGAAACTGGCTCGCCGTGATCACCTCGCCGTTGGCCATCTCCACCACCTCGGCTATTTCCTTCACAATGTCGATCACGCGCTGGTCTTCCTTATACTCCAGCTCATCCTGGGTATAGTAGCCGAAAACAGTAGTCTGGCCAGCGTCAATGATACCTGCATCCGGCTGCAGCTTGCCCGTGAGCATGTTCAGGAACGTGGATTTGCCGGCTCCGTTTGGACCAACAATGCCAATGCGGTCCTTCTTCTTAAACACATAGCTGAAGTCGTCCACGATCTTCTTCTCGCCAAAAGATTTAGAGATATGGTCTACCTCGATGATCTTACCGCCCTGGCGCGTGGTCTTTACCGACAGCTCCAGCTGCGGGCCAGCGGTTTTCTTGGCGGCTTTCTCCTTCAGTTCCTCAAAGGCATCCACTCTATACTTGGCCTTGGTGCCACGGGCCTTCGGCTGCCGTCTTATCCAGTCCAGCTCCTTGCGCATCAGGTTGCGGGCCTTCTCGGTTTCGGCGGCGGCAGATAGCTCGCGCTCGGCTTTCTTCTCCAGGAAATAGCTGTAGTTGCCCTTGTAAGTATAAATCTCGCCGTTGTCGAGCTCCGCGATCTCGTTAGCCACCTTATCCAGGAAATAGCGGTCGTGGGTTACCATTAGCAGCGTGGTGTTCTGCGTGCTCAGCATCCCCTCCAGCCACTCAATCGTGTCCAGGTCCAGGTGGTTGGTGGGCTCGTCGAGTATGAGCATGTCCGGTTCCTCTATCAGCACACGGGCCATGGCCACCCGCTTGCGCTGCCCGCCGGAGAGGCTCTTGATCGGCACATCCAGGTTGTTGATGCCCAGCTTGGAGAGGATCTGCTTCACCTTCACCTCAAAGTCCCAGGCCTGCAGCTCGTCCATGCGCTCCATGAGTTTCTGCATTTTCTCGGCGCCGGTGTTTGGGTTGGCGATGGCGGCCTCATAGTCCTTTATCAGCTGCAGCGTGTCGTTCTGCATCGAGAAAATGGTCTGCTGCACGGTCAGCTCTTCGTCGAACTCCGGGTTTTGGCCCAGGTAGCCGATGCTCACCTCTTTGCGCACGCTCACGCTGCCCTCGTCGGGCGGCAGCTTGCCGGCCAGTATGTTGAGCAGGGTGGTTTTTCCGGAGCCGTTTACGCCCACCAGCACCACGCGCTGCCCCTGGCTGATGCCAAAGTTCAGGTTCTTGAAAAGCCAGCGGTCGCCGAAGCTTTTGGATATATTCTCAGCTGATAAGTAATTCATACTACAAAGTTAGCGATGTGCCGACACAAAAGATAATGCAGCAGCTACAAAACAGGCAAGTATAAAAAAAGGCCGGCCTTGCGGGCCAGCCTTTCCGTAGCTTTTAAAGTTTGTTTTTAATGGATAGTCTCCTGCGTGGCGTGGCGCCTGGCGAAAGACTCGCTCGGTTTGCGGTGCGTGGTAAGCGAGGCAAGTATGGCAAACACACCACCGATGAGGTGCGGCATAAATACGCGGTCTGCAAAGTTAAATATCCACGGCGACAGGGCCAGAATCACACCCAGGCCAAAATCCACCATCAGGTGCGACTGCATCGGTATCTTGTGCACCAGGCCTACCTCAAAATCTGTCATCACGGTCATTAGCAACGTAGCTATACCTGCTATCACTATTGTCCAGGTTGCCCAACTGGCATCCGAAAAATCGAAAAGCCAGGGGGCGGCTATAAAAATAAGCCCTACCACATAATCCAGTATCCCGTGAAAACGGGTCGGAATAAATCTCATAATAATCCTCCTTTCGTACTTAGTTTACAGTGTTTTATACGGCACGGAGCGGAATAGTATGAAAAAATGATGCAATTTTTGAGGGAATGGCTATTCGTTTACGACCAAGGCGCGGGCAAAGTAATCGTGCAGCATTTGGCTGCGGCGCGAGTTTACCATCAGTATAAAGCCAAGGCCAAAGGGCAGCAGCGACAGGATTTTGCCGAAGTAGCGCAGGTTAGCCTGTGCAAATGTTACAGGTTTGCCGCGCAGGTCGGTTACCCGCAGGCCAAGCGTAAACTTGCCAATGGTAGCCTGTTTCTGCGACGACTCCAGCAAGGTATAGTATGCCCAGTGAATGATCGGGAAGTATGGGTTCAGGAACATGACTTTAGCCACCAGCAGGAGCTCCGCCATGTTAAAGCCGTTCAGGGCCAGGTGGTTCCACGACTCAAACTCATCGGGCACAACGCCCAGGCCATAGGCAATGAAGGTATAGGAAAACACCAGGAGGGTCGTGTCTACCAGAAAAGAAACCAGGCGCGCCGAAAGTGTTCCGTAAAGGGGTGACCGTTTTACAGTAGGGGCAGACGGAAGAATATAGGTGCTTTGCATGGCTATAGGGCGTTTAAAGAGTTTGTGGCGCGGCGGCCAGTTCTTCGTTATCAACTTTCCGTGGTCAGGAACACCTTTGGCAAGGATAGCACCCTGGTGGAGTGCTACAGTGGCGTAAAACTTTTATAAAAATAAAATATTATTGTTTATCAACAAACTTTTTGCAGTTTATTTATTCAGAGCGATTTATGTTTGTATGTATTTTGTTGCTAATATAACTTTTCGGTGTAAAGCATGATTCAAAAAGGTTACAAAACTTGGTGAATGTATATTTTGAGAGGGTGAATGACACAACTATTCAGCTAATCGTTAATTTAGCCTGAGATGAAGGAAGAAAAAAGAGACAGACCTATCGGTATTTTTGATAGTGGAATTGGAGGCTTGACTGTGGCTCAGGCGATTATAAACCTGCTGCCCAACGAGCGCATCGTATACTTCGGCGACACAGCCCACTTGCCCTACGGCGACAAGTCCACGGCGGCCATACAAGCCTACGCGGTTAAGATCTGCGACCTGCTGATCAGGCAGAACTGCAAGGTTATACTTATCGCCTGCAACTCGGCCTCGGCGGCAGCCTATGAACTGGTGAAGGAGTATGTGGGCAGCAAAGCCAAAGTGCTGAACGTGATTGATCCGACGGTGCAGTACGTAGGCCAAACCTACCCGCATAAAACCATAGGGCTGATCGGAACGAAGCAAACCGTGAACTCCAACGTGTACCGCAAAAAGGTAGATGAGTTGGACAAGGGCATAACTCTGAAGTCGGTGGCCACGCCGCTGCTGGCCGCCATGATAGAGGAAGGCTTTTTTAACGACTCCATTTCCGAAAGTGTGATCAACGCTTACCTTTCCGACCCGCAGTTGCAGGGGATTGAGGCACTTATTCTGGGCTGCACGCACTACCCGCTCATCAAAAAGCAGATTGAAAAGTATTATGGAGGGCAGGTAGATGTGCTGGATGCCAGCCAGATTGTGGCGCAGCAGGTAAAAGATTACCTGGAGCAGCACGGCCTTTTGGCCAAAGAGCGCTCCGGCGACCACCACTTCTACGTCTCCGACTTTACCCGCTCTTTCGAGGAAAGCACCCGCATCTTCTTCAAGCGCAAAGTGCACCTGGAGCATTACCCGCTGTGGGAGTAGGGGGAGATAGAAAGTTAGAGATTTAGAAAGTTAAAGAGTTAGAAAGTGTTTGTTTGTAGGGACAGGTCGCGACCTGTCCGCACGATAGCCTAAACCTTCTAGCGCAAGCGTCCGCTTGTGCTGCCGCAGTATAAAGAGTTTCCCTCCTTCACCAAGCCTAATATCCAGGACCTGTTCCAGGAGAGGGGCAGGGGGCGGCATGGCGGATAATCCTAAAAGTCGAATTTAACCCACTTGATCACTGGTCTAAAATCCTGTCCATCCCTTAATCCCTAAATCCTGATTCTGACAAAATTCAATTCTCCGAATTTAACCCTACCTTTGCGGGAATAAAAACAAACGCCTATGCTCGCTTTTCTGCTGACTTTGGGGGCCTTGCTGGGAGTGGTGATTGTGCTGGCCTATGCCGAGCGCAAGGTGGCCGCTTTTATGCAGGACCGCATGGGGCCTACCGAGGCGGGGCCGCAGGGCTCGCTGCAGGCGGTGGCCGACGTGCTGAAGCTGCTGCAGAAAGAAGACATTGTGCCCGCCGCCGCCGATAAGAAGCTGTTCAAGCTGGCGCCCATCCTCATTTTCGCGGCCGTTTTCGCTGGCTTTGCCGTCATTCCGTTTACGCCGGCCCTGGTGCCGGCCGGGATCGGTATCGGCGTATTTTACCTGCTGGCCATCGTGTCGCTGGATGTGGTGGGGCTGCTGATGGCAGGCTGGGGCTCGAATAACAAGTATGCCATGCTGGGGGCGATGCGCTCGGTGGCGCAGATCGTGTCGTATGAGATTCCGGCCGGGCTGGCTATACTTTCGGCGGTGATGGTTTGCCAGTCGTTGGATTTCCAGGAGATCAGCTACCAACAAGGTGCTTTGATGAACCAGTTTCCGGGGCTGGAGTATGAGATGAACTGGCTATTCGGTATCGAGGCGCTGGGTATCAATACCACCACCATTGGCGGTATCACCACCTGGAACATTTTCCGGGCGCCCATACTTCTGGTAGCCTTTGTGATCTACTTTATCGCCTCGCTGGCCGAGAGCAACCGCGCCCCGTTCGATATTCCGGAGGCGGAGTCGGAGCTGGTGGCAGGTTTTCACGTAGAATATTCAGGCTTCCGGTTTGCGGTGCTGTTTCTGGCCGAGTATAGTATGATGGTGCTGGTATGCCTGGTGGCTGTAGTATTGTTTCTGGGCAGCTGGAACACGCCTTTGCCGAACATCGGCCCTGTGGCGCTGGCCTACTGGACCTCCGGCACGGCAGGAGAAGTATCAAGTATAGGTTGGGGCATCTTCTGGCTCCTGAGCAAAACCTTTGTGCTGCTGTTCCTGCAGCTGCAGCTCCGCTGGACGTACCCGCGCCTGCGCGTGGACCAGCTCATGCACCTGTGCTGGAAAGTGCTGACGCCCATTGCCTTGGCTGTTGTATTGATAGCCGGTATTTGGCGGTTGTTGATGATATGATTTTAGTGTCATTTCGAGTACTCTTGAGGCGAGAGCCGAAAAGAGCCAGCGCAGCTGTGAGAAATCTATCTGGAATTCTAAATAGATCTCTCATTACATTCGAGATGACAGAACTATAGAACTAATTCCCCTCCTCGGAGGGGTTAGGGGTGGGTTAACACTCCACATAAGATTATGGAGCAAAAAGCCATAAAACATAAAACCGGTTTCTGGTACGTGGTGAAGTCGCTGCTGAGCGGCCTGGGTTTGACGTGGAAGCACTTCAAAAACGCCCGCAACCGCCGCACGCCGGAGTATGTGTCGGACGAGAACTACTTTAAGCAGCCTGATGGCATGGCAACGCTGAAGTATCCGTACGAGGCCATTCCTGTGCCCGACAACGGCCGCTACCGCCTGCACAACGAGATCGACGACTGCATTGTCTGCGACCTCTGCGCCAAAGTATGCCCGGTCAACTGCATCACCATTGAGTCGGTGAAGGCTACGGAGGATATCGGCACCACATCAGACGGCACCAAGAAGCGCCTCTACGCACCGGTGTTCGATATCGACATGGCCAAGTGCTGCTACTGCGGCCTCTGCACCACCGTCTGCCCCACCGACTGCATCACCATGACGCCGGTGTACGATTTCTCGGAAGTAGACATCAAGAACATGGTCTACCACTTCACCGACCTCAGCCCGGAGCAGGCCGAGGAGAAGAAGCTGCTGCTGGCAAAGCAGCAGGAGGAAATGGCGGCAGCCAAGGCAGCTGCGCTGGCAGCGAGGAAACAAGGTTAATTGTTAAATTGCTGCATTGTTAAATTGTTAAAAGAAAGACATAGCGCAAGCGTCCGCTTGTGCTGCTGCAAGGAGCTAAAAAAGGCACAAGCGGACGCTTGCGCCAGAAGACTAACAACGAACAACGAATAACTGAAACCGTGCTTTTCTACCTCTTCGCCATACTTGCCATACTATCTGCAGCCTACATGGTGCTGACGCGCAACCTGCTGTATGCGGGCTTTTCGCTGCTGATCACGCTGCTGAGTGTGGCCGGTATTTACGTGTTGCTGTTCGCTGATTTTATCGCCGTTACGCAGCTGATGGTGTATGTGGGCGGGGTGCTGGTGCTCATACTTTTCGGCATCATGCTCAGCAGCCGCGTGCACGACAAGTCGGTGCTGTCGGAGAGCGTGAACAAAGTATGGGGAACGCTGGTGGCCGGGCTTATACTGGTGGGCTTGAGCTATACTATATTGAAGGCGAATATCAGCGCGCTGCCGTGGCTGCAAACCACGCAACTAGATGTGTTGGGAAACCAGAAAAGTACGGTGCAAAGTATAGGCATCAAGCTGATGACGGATGTGGTGGTGCCGTTTGAGCTGGCCTCGCTGCTGCTGCTCGTCGCCCTGATGGGGGCCGCCTACATCGCCACCGACAAACAGAAAGTATAAGTATGGAACAGATCCCGTTAGAGCATATTTTACTCCTGAGCGCCGTGTTGTTCAGCATCGGCATCCTGGCCGTTATCTCCAAGCGCCACGCGGTGGTGGTGCTGATGGGTATTGAGCTGATCTTCAACGCCGCCAACCTGAACCTGGTGGCTTTCAGTCGGCACGATCCGCAGCTGCTGCAGGGGCAGGTGTTTTCGCTGTTTGTGATATTGGTGGCCGCCGCCGAGGCTGCCGTGGCGCTGGCCATCGTGCTGCGGGTGTATCAGTATTTTAAAACGGCTAACCTGAATCAGATCATAATTCCGGAAAAATAACGGCTATGGTGCAGAAATCTACCTTCAGAGTATCAAAAATGGACTGCCCGTCGGAAGAGCAGATGATCCGGATGAGGCTGGAAGGTGATGAGCGCATTAAACACCTGGATTTTGATATTCCGGGTAGGCAGTTAACCGTCTTTCATTCCGGGGAGGCTACTCCTATAGCGGGTGCCATCAACGAGCTGAAGCTGGATGCGACCTTACTCTCTTCGGAAGAAACAGAGGCAGCAACCGTGGCGCCACAACCTGCCGCAGAACGGAAGCTGCTGTGGATCGTGCTGCTGATCAATTTCGGTTTTTTCGTGCTGGAGATGATCACCGGCTTCCTCTCCAAATCCATGGGCCTGGTGGCCGACGCGCTGGACATGCTGGCCGATGCCTTTGTTTACGGGATGGCGCTGTTCGCGGTAGGAGGGGTCGCCAGCCGCAAAAAAAGCATCGCCAGGATCAGCGGTTACCTGCAGCTGGGCCTGGCCATACTTGGTTTTGCGGAGGTTATCCGCAGGTTCCTTGGCTTTGAGGCCACGCCTGTATTCCAGACCATGATCATCGTGTCTTTCCTGGCCTTGCTGGGCAATGCCGCCTCCCTTTACGTGCTGCAGAAGTCGAAGAGCAAGGAGGCCCACATGCAGGCCAGCGTCATCTTTACTTCCAACGACGTGATCGCGAACATCGGCGTGATCTTGGCAGGGGTGCTGGTATACTTTACCGGTTCTAACATCCCTGACCTGGTGATCGGCGCCCTTGTGTTCCTGCTGGTGGCTAGAGGCGCTTTCCGCATCCTGAGCCTGTCCAAGCAGTAAGAAAGCCCTTTCTGCTATATAGAGTTCAAGATTAGCTATTAAGAGAAGCGCATTCTCCTTAACTTTGCCCGCTGTTAGCTGGCCCGGCCACGCGTACCAGAAACCAAACCAGAAGCATACCTTGGAGCTATCCGAACTTTTGAAGCCTTTGGCTGCCACCCCCGAAACCGCTGCCGCACTGGTGGTGCTGTTGCTGCCGCTGCTGGGTTTCCTGGTGCTGTTTCTGGCGGGTAAGCGCCTGCCGCGCCACGGCGACTGGCTGGGTATTGGGCTTACGGCAGTGGCCTTTATACTTTCCGGCTGGCTGTTCTCGCAAGTATGGAATACCGCCACTTTCCACACACGCACCACCTGGTTCAGCGTGCCGGGGAACTCCCTGGCTGATTTTACGGCCGGAATCCTGCTCGACAACCTCAGCGTGCTGATGCTGGTGATCGTTACATTCATCTCGCTCTTGGTGCAACTGTTCTCGGTGGGCTACATGCACGGCGACAGGGGCTACAGCCGCTATTTTGCCTTCCTGGGCCTGTTTACCTTTAGCATGCTGGGCATTGTGCTGGTGGATAACCTGCTGCTACTGTTCATGTTTTGGGAACTCGTGGGCCTGTCTTCATACCTGCTCATCGGATTCTGGTTTGAAAAACCGGCAGCGGTGGCGGCCAATAAAAAAGCTTTTCTGGTAAACCGCATCGGCGATATCGGCCTGCTACTCGGGCTGTTCGCCTTCTATACTTACTTCCGCACTTTTGATCTGGAAACGCTGCGCGCGCTCATCGGCAACGGCAGCTGGGAGAGCGGCAGCTTCATCGCCACCTATACTTTAAACGGCCAGGACTGGCTAGTGGAACTGGGGTCGGTGTTCCTGACGGCGGCGGGGCTGGGGCTGTTCATGGGCTGCGTGGGCAAATCGGCGCAATTTCCGCTGCAGGTCTGGTTGCCGGATGCCATGCAGGGCCCGACGCCGGTTTCCGCGCTCATACATGCGGCAACCATGGTAGCGGCAGGTGTATATTTGGTGGCCCGCTGCTACGCCTTCTTCACCCTGGAGGCGCTTACCGTTATTGCTATTGTTGGAGCCATTACGGCCCTGATAGGTGCCCTGGTGGCGCTCACGCAGTACGATATCAAAGCCGTGCTGGCTTTCTCCACGATCTCACAATTAGGCTACATGGTGATGGGCATGGGCACGGGCGCACACGACGCGGCACTGTTCCACCTGTCTACCCACGCTTTCTTTAAGGCGGCCCTTTTCCTCAACTCCGGCATCATCATCCATGCCATGCACCGCGGGCTGCACCACCATCACCTGCACCTCGATGCACAGGATATCCGAAACATGGGCGGACTGCGAAAAGCAATGCCGCTCACGTTTTATACTTACCTCGTAGCCACGGCCGCACTGGTGGGTCTGCCGCTGTTCTCCGGTTTTCTTTCCAAGGATGCCATACTTTCCGGCAGCTGGGCCTGGGCGCAGACCATGGGAGGCGGTTTATACTTTGTGGTGCCGGTGATCGGATTTACAGTGGTGTTACTCACGGCTTTTTACATGGCGCGGCACATGTGGTTCATCTTCTTCGGGGAGTTTCGGGCACCTTTTGCGGTGCAGGATGTGCGGCTGAGCGTAGGGCAGGAGGTGGAGCGCGTAATGGTGCTGCCGGTAATTCTGCTGGCCATACTTTCGCTGGGTATCTTCTTCTCGCTCAACCCGCTGAGCTTCGGCAGTAGCTGGCTCATGCAGGGCGTCAGCCTACATAGGCTGAGCCACTCGGCCATACTTTACGGAGAGCTGCTGCAGGCGGTGCAGGCGCAGGATACGGCCAATCATACTCTGCACATTGTCTTCGGCATTCTTTCTACCTTACTCGGTGTGGCAGGCATCAGTTGGGCCATACTCAAGTATAAAAACAGAACGAACGAACAGCTGTGGCAGGAGGAGCCGCAGGGGAAACTGGCGCAGCTCTCGCACCAGCACTTTCGCCTGAACGAGTTTTACGACAGAACCTTTGTGCAGCCAACGTTGGCGTTGGGTCACCAACTTTACCGCATCGACAAGCGCATCATCGATTATACTTTAAACAACGGCAGCAAAGCGCTGGTGATCCTGGCTAAGGTTGTGGCTTGGATAGACCGCTGGGTAGTGGATGGACTGGTGTGGCTGGTAGGGGCGCTCTCAAAGGTGCTGGGACGCGTGGGACGCGGGCTGCAGAACGGCAAGGTGCAGAGCTATTACGCTTACTCCCTGTTCGGATTTATTTTACTGATGCTATATATCATCCTGTTTTGATTTACCTTTGGGATCAGGATTTTCAGGATAAAAGGATTGACAGGATTTGTATCCGGGCTGGTAAAACAATCAGCAATGAACAATCAACAATCAACAATAAACAATCAACAATAAACAAGGTTGATGGATTTTATACTTAGTAGCCTCATTTTTACACCCTTGCTGGCAGCGCTTGTTGTGCTGCTGCTGCCGGTGCACCTGCAGAAGCCGATAAAGGCCGTTACGCTGCTGGGCGCGCTGGTGCAGATGGGGCTGAGCATACTTTTATACTTCCGCTTTGACGGCTCCGCTTTTGCCAACGGACAGCAGGGCTACCAGTTTGTGGAGAAACTGAACTGGATCGGCTTCTCGCTCGGCAATTTGGGCCGCTTCCAGATCGATTATTTTGTGGGCGTGGATGGCGTCAGCATCAGCATGGTGCTGCTCACCGGTATCGTGGGCGTGATCGGGGTGATCTCCTCCTGGAGCATCACCAAAAACGTGAAGGGGTATTTCCTGCTCTACCTGCTGCTGCTCACCAGCGTCATGGGCTGTTTCCTGGCCCTCGACTTCTTCCTGTTCTACCTCTTCTTCGAGTTCATGCTCCTGCCGATGTACTTTTTGATCGGCATCTGGGGCGGGCCGAAACGCGAGTATGCCTCCATCAAGTTCTTCATTTATACCTTGGTGGGCTCGCTCTTTATACTTCTGGTGATGATCGGGTTGTATACTTCAGTGATTGACCCGCAGGCCACGGCGGTGCAAATGGGGCTGCTGGAGCAGGGCAAGGCGGCCAGTGCCGAGGTGCTGACGCAGGTGCAGCAGATGCTGCAGCGCAATCAGGTCAGCAACTATAACCTGGTGCGCACCTTCAGCATTCCGGCCATGATGGAGCCGGCCAATTTTATCCCGAACAGCCTCCTGCACGTGCTTTCCGGAACCATACTTTGGGACTTGCCGCTGCGCTTTATCGCCTTCCTGCTGCTGTTCGCCGGGTTCGCCATCAAGGTGCCGTCGGTGCCGGTGCATACCTGGCTGCCCGATGCGCACGTGGAGGCGCCTACGCCTATCTCGGTGCTGCTGGCGGCCATACTTCTGAAAGTGGGCGGTTATGGTTTGATCCGCATCGTGTACCCGATCTTCCCGGATGCCGGTACCTACTTCTCCATACTTGTAGGGGGGCTGGGCGTGCTGTCGATCATTTACGGGGCGATGAATGCGCTGGCGATGAAAGACCTGAAAAAGCTGATCGCCTATTCGTCGGTATCGCACATGGGCTTTGTGCTGCTGGGGCTGGCCTCGCTCACCAACGAGGGACTGAACGGTGCCATCTATATGATGTTCAGCCATGGCATCATCTCGGCCATGCTCTTCCTGGTGGTAGGCGTAATTTACGACCGCGCCCACGACCGCATGATCCATAACTTCCGTGGCCTGGCCAGCGAGATGCCGGCTTATACTTCCTTTGTGGTCATCGCCTTTTTTGCCTCGCTGGGCATGCCGGGCTTCTCCGGGTTTATCTCGGAGTTGCTGGTGCTGGTGGGCGGGTTCGGAGCGCCGGAGGCTACGGGGCTGCTGCCGCGCTGGCTTACAATAGTAGCGGTGTTTGGACTGCTGCTGAGCGCGGCCTATTACCTGTGGGCACTGCAACGCATGTTCTTCGGCAAGTTCTGGATTTTCCCGGAGTTGCGCGAGCATGCCGTTATCACCGACCTGAACACAAGAGAATACCTGATGCTGGTGCCGCTGGCGGTGCTGGCGCTACTCTTCGGCATTTTCCCGCACCTGCTCCTCGATAAGATCAGCCTGACAGTGAATGGCTTCACTGAAATGGTGCTGCTGCGCGGGCAGGAGCAACTGGGGTTAATTTTTTCAACGCTTAAATAGTGAACGAACAGTCCGCATACTTATCAGAAAAGCTGGATGCCATACTTGCCGGGGCAGGTTCGCTGCTGCCTGAGCTGGTGCTGGCACTGTTCTTCCTGCTGCTCGTTACACTCGACCTGTTCAAAGCTAAAAGTATAAAAAAGCTGCTGCCCTGGCTGGCGCTCACTGGTCTGTTCTGGGTACTGGTGCTGCAGGTGCTGGGCGGCTATACCTCCGGCGACGAACCTTTCCTGAACCTGCTACTCTCGGATGGGCTGGCCCGCTTTGGGGGCATCCTGTTTAGTGCGGCGGGTATTTTTACCATACTGATGGCGCTGCAGCTAAAGCGGCTGGAGAAGCTGAAAGAGGGCAGGGGCGAGTTCTACGCGCTGGTGCTCGTGCTGGTGCTGGGCCTGAATTTGATGGCTAAGTCCGTGAACCTGCTGATGGTGTTCCTGGCCATAGAGACCGTTTCCATCGCCTCCTACATCCTTACCCTTACCTTTAAGCAAGAGAAACGTGCTGTGGAGGCAGGTTTGAAGTACGTGCTGTACGGCGCGCTGTCGGCGGGGGTGATGCTGTATGGCATGTCGTTTTTCTATGGCCTTACCGGTACGCTGAACTATACTTCAGAAGGCTTTGCGCTGGGGCTGCTGCAGGCGGATGCGCTGCTGGTAACCGTGGCGGCCACACTTATACTTGCCGGCTTTTTCTTCAAGATCTCTGCCGCGCCGTTTCATTTCTGGGCCCCGGATGTGTACCAGGGGGCGCCGATGCCGGTGGTGGCGCTGTTCTCTACGGGGCCAAAAATAGCGGGCATCCTGGTTATACTTCGGTTCATCAGCAACTTTACGGACGCTGGATCTTTTGCCGATGTGCAGCTGCTCCTGGGCGTGGCGGCTATCGCGACGCTGGTGATCGGTAACTTCACGGCCTTGTGGCAACGCACGCCGCGCAGGCTGCTGGCCTACTCTTCTGTGTCGCATGCCGGTTTTCTGCTGACGGCGCTGCTGGCTTTTGGTACCGCTTATACTTCCGGTGTGCTGTTTTACCTCTCGGTGCTGCTGTTCATGAACTTCGGCATCTTCCTGCTGCTGCAGGTGGCCGAGGAGAAGTATGGGGTGCAGACGTTGGAGGAATTTTCCGGGCTGGGCCGCCTGCAGCCATACTTTGGCGTGATGGCTATACTATATCTGCTCTCGCTCACGGGCCTGCCGCCGCTGGCCGGTTTCATGGGCAAGCTGCTGATATTTAGTAATGTGTGGGAGGCTTATACTTTGTCCGGAAACACGATGCTGCTGGCGCTGCTGGTGGCCGGAATCCTGCTGACGGGGGTGGCGCTGTTCTATTATATCAAGATACCGTTCTACCTTTTCTTCAAAAGGAATCAATCTCAGGAAAATTTAGTTATTTCACCGTCAGAAAAACTGTTGCTGGCGCTGTTCGCCCTGCCGCTGCTGGTCTTCTTTTTTAAACCCGACCTGCTGCTGCGCTGGATAGAGCAATTGCTGGCCCAGACACTATAAAGCACTCATGAGCGACGCAATTAAGCACGAATGTGGTATCGCCTTAATCAGGCTCCGAAAACCGATTAGCTATTACGCCGAAAAGTATGGCACCCCGATGTATGGCGTCAACAAGCTGTACCTGCTCATGCAGAAGCAGCACAACCGCGGCCAGGACGGTGCGGGTGTCGCCAGCATCAAGATCAACGCCCTGCCCGGCATCGACTACATCAGCCGTTTCCGCTCCGTAAAAACCCGCGCCATCGACAGCATCTTTGGCAAGATTGGCAAGGAGTATAAGGGGTTGAAGGACCAGTACCCGGAGCGCGCCGAGGATGTGGAGTGGGTGTGGGAGAACATGCCTTTCTTGGGTGATGTGTACCTGGGCCACCTGCGTTACGGTACCCACGGCGTAAACAGCGTGGATAACTGCCACCCGATGGTGCGCGAGAACAACTGGCGCAGCCGTTCCCTGGCCGTGGCCGGTAACTTCAACATGACCAACGTGGACGAGCAGTTTCAGAAGCTGTTGGAGCTGGGGCAGCACCCGAAGCAGAAAACCGATACCACCACGGTGCTGGAGAAAATCGGCCATTTCCTGGACGAGGAGAACCAACGGCAGTTCGACTACTACAAAAAAGGCGATTACTCTAACAAGGAGATCACCCAACTGATAGAGCAGAACCTGGACATGCAGCGTGTGCTAAAGCGCGCCGCGAAGGACTTTGACGGCGGGTATGCGATGGCAGGCCTTACCGGGTTTGGCGCCTCCTTTGTGATGCGCGACCCCAACGGCATCCGTCCGGCCTATTATTATGTGGATGACGAGGTGGTGGTAGTGGCCTCGGAGAAGCCCGCCATTAAAACTGCCTTCGGCATTGAGTACAGCGAGATAAAGGAGATTGCTCCTGGCCACGCCCTTATTGTGGACAAAGCCGGTAACCCGGAGATGCAGGAGGTGGTGGAGCCGCGCGAGAAACTGTCGTGCAGCTTTGAGCGCATCTACTTCTCCCGCGGCAACGACCCGGAGATCTATACCGAGCGCAAGAACATGGGCAAGCTGCTGTGCCCTCAGATCCTGAAAGCGGTTAACTACGACCTCAAGAATACAGTGTTCTCCTACATCCCGAACACGGCCGAGACCTCCTGGCTGGGTATGATGAAGGGCATTGAGAACTACCTGCGCGACTACCGCAAAAATGCCATCCTGAACAAAGAACTGAGCGAGGAGCAGCTCGACGATATTCTGCAGTTCAAGCCGCGCGCCGAGAAACTGGTGATCAAAGACGCCAAGCTGCGCACTTTTATTACCGACAACGATAGCCGCGACGACCTGGTAACGCACGTCTACGACACGACCTACGAGGTGGTGAAGAAAGGCGTGGATACGCTGGTGGTGCTGGATGACTCCATCGTGCGCGGCACCACGCTGGAGAAGAGCATCATCAAGATGCTGGACAAACTGGAGCCTAAGAAGATCATCATCGTGTCCTGCGCGCCGCAGATTCGCTATCCGGACTGCTACGGCATCGACATGTCGAGGATGAAGGAGTTCGTGGCCTTTAGAGCGCTGCTCGGATTGCTGAAAGACACGGGCCAGGCCGACAAAGTGCAGGAAACCTATGATAAGTGCTTGGCCGCCGCTGGTACGCCGGCCTTTAAGGAGACTAACTTTGTGCAGGAGCTTTACGACCTGTTCACGCATGATGAGCTATCGGATAAAGTAGCTGAAATCGTGAAGGCACCGGATGTGAAGGCGGAGGTAGAGGTGATTTACCAGACGATTGATGATCTGCACGAGGCTTGCCCGAACCACAAAGGCGACTGGTACTTTACCGGCAATTACCCTACGCCAGGCGGTGTAGGTGTGGTAAACCGCGCCTTCATGAACTTTGTGGAGAACAAATCCGGAAGAGCTTACTAAGAAGTATAAAGTGTAAACTCATACCTGAGCCGGCCGCTGTACCTTGTGCAGCGGCCGGTTTCGTTTTTTCCCCTCTCAGCTAAGAACAGGCAAGATCTCACGCCGCTGTTCCGGGCTTCCTAGTCCGGAACATGATCTGCTTCGGATTTCTTAATCCGCGTTTGCCGAATCCAACCACCCCTGCCCCTCTCCCGAAGCAAGTCCGGGATCCAAGACTTGGCTAAGGAGGGGTATTATACTTCCTACTCTCCCTGTCATCTCGAGTACTCTTGAGGCGAGAGCCGAAAAGAGCCAGCGTAGCTGTGAGAGATCTATCGGGAATTCTAAAGAGAAATCTCTCCCGAAGGTCGAGATGACAGCAAGAACACAGGCTATTGAATTTTATCCCAGCCAAAGGCGAAGCCTCCCGGCCTTGGAGGGAGCCAAAGTATGAATTTCAACTTTAGGCATGTAAGACTGAGGATGAGCAGCAGCTAGAAAGGATAGCTTGGTTCAGGGTGCAGAAAGCAGCGGCTATTAGAGAGCGGCACAAGCGGACGCTTGCGCCAGAGAAGTATAAAAGCAGCGGCTATGAAAGTATAAACTTTAATGCGGGAGCAAAATTATGCCTCCATTAAACTTTACCCCACCGCTACAGTCAAAGTTTGCAATATAGCATTGCCATAGTATAGCATTTTATCCTCCTGATGCTTAACTTGATAGTTGAAACTTGTCTAAACCTTAATTACTTATTCCAACCTTACGAATGAAGAAAATCTTTACCATTGCAGCCTGCCTTGCTTTAAGCGCAGGGAGTGTGATGGCGCAGGAGACTTTTCCGCGCAACGGCGTGTATGATGAACGCGCCGGACTCGTGGCCTTTACCAACGCCACCGTTCACACCGATTATAAAACCACCATTCCTAACGCCACGCTTGTTATCCGCGACGGCAAAGTAGAGGCCGTAGGCGAAAATGTGAAAGTGCCAGCCGGAGCCGTGGTGATGGATGCCAAAGGCAAGCATATCTACCCAGGTTTGGTGGATATGTTCAGCGACTATGGCCTGCCAGAGGTAAAGGCAGAGCGCCGCAGCTGGACTGCACCGCCACAACTGGAGTCCACTAAGGAAGGAGTTTATAACTGGAACGAGGCCATACGCCCGGAAACGGATGCGGTAGCGCTGTTTAATGTAAATGGCAAACAAGCCGGGGAACTGCGCAAGCTTGGCTTCGGAAGTGTGCTGGCCGTGCACCGCGATGGCATAGCCCGTGGCACTGCCACCCTGGTGACACTGGCGGAGAAGCGCGGAAACGAGGTGGTGCTGAAAGACAAGGCTGCCGGAGCGCTGTCCTTCGACAAAGGCTCTTCAAAACAAGATTACCCAAGCTCGCTGATGGGCGCTGTGGCCCTGTTGCGCCAGACCTACCTGGATGCCCAGTGGAATGCGCAGAATCCGCAGAAAGAGCAGAACATATCGCTTACAGCCTTTGCACAGGCCAACAAATACCCGCAGATTTTCGAGGCTTCCAACAAGTTGAATATCCTGCGGGCCGATAAAGTAGGGGATGAGTTTGGCAAGCAGTACATCATGAAAGGTGCCGGCGACGAGTACCAGATGCTGCCGCAGATCAAAGCCACCAACGCGCCTATCATCCTGTCGCTTGATTTTCCGGAGGCTTATAACGTAGAGGACCCGTTTGATGCGCGGCGCGTGTCGGTAAAGGACCTGAAGCATTGGGAAATGGCACCTGCCAACGCGGCGCTGCTGCAGCAGGCAGGCGTCACCATCGCTTTCTCTGCCTATGACCTGAAAGACAAAAAGGACTTCCTGCCAAACCTTCGCAAAGCCGTGAAGTATGGCTTGAGCGAAGAGGAGGCCCTGAAAGCCCTGACTGCCACGCCAGCCAAGCTCCTGAACGCGGAAAACCTGGTGGGTAGCCTGAACAAAGGGATGGTAGCCAACTTCCTTATCACCAGCGATAACCTTTTCTCGGAGGATGGCGTGATCCTGGAGAACTGGGTGCAGGGCGAGCAGTACAAAATCGCTGACGTGCCTGCCGATTACCGTGGTGTCTATACGTTGAAGTTGGGCAACGACACGGGCCGCAAACTATTGGTAGCGGGCACCGCCGAGAAGCCGGAGCTGAAGGTAATTGCCCAGGACACCGTGAAAGGCAACATCAGCTTTAACGGAAACCTGGTAACGATCTCTTTTGCCGAGAGCAAAGACAGCAAGCAAAGCATCCGTCTGAGCGGCTGGGTAGCCGGCAAAAACCTGCAGGGCGAAGGCCAGTTGCCAAATGCCTCATCTGTAAAATGGACTGCCGCCTACTCTGAGGCCATGACCGAGAAGGAGAAAAAGGACCGGGCAAAGCAGGCGGAGGAGAATGCCGCTTTCGGCAGCACGATCTATCCGTTCCAGGCGTTTGGCCAGCAGGAGCTTCCGAAGCAGGAGACGGTGCTGATCAAGAATGCCACCGTTTGGACGAACGAGGAGGAAGGCAGGCTGGAGAACGCTGATGTACTGATAAAGAACGGCAAGATCGCCAAGGTGGGCAAGAACCTGAGCGAGTCCGGGGCCAGAGTGATAGACGGTACGGGCAAGCACGTAACGCCGGGCATTATTGATGAGCACTCGCATATTGCGCTGGATGCCGTGAACGAGGGCACCCAGGCCGTAACGGCAGAGGTACGCATGGCCGATGTGGTAGACCCGGAAGACATTAACATTTACCGCCAGTTGGCCGGTGGCGTTACCACGTCGCAGCTGCTGCACGGCTCTGCTAACCCGATTGGCGGGCAGTCGGCTATCGTGAAGCTGCGTTGGGGCAAGAGCGCGGACGAGATGCTGGTAAAGGATGCCGACGGCTACATTAAGTTTGCACTGGGCGAGAACGTGAAGCAGTCGAACTGGGGCAGCGCGCAAACCGTACGGTTCCCGCAATCCAGAATGGGGGTGGAGCAGGTATACGTAGATGCCTTTACCCGCGCCAAAGAGTATGAGAAAGCCTGGAAAAACTACAACAGCCTGTCTAAAAGACAAAAGGCTAAAACCGCAGCCCCGCGCCGCGACCTGGAACTGGACGCCCTGGTGGAGATCCTGAACGACGAGCGCTTCATCACTTGCCACTCTTACGTGCAGTCTGAAATTAACATGCTGATGAACGTGGCCGATGAGATGGGCTTTAAGGTGAACACGTTTACGCATATCCTGGAAGGCTACAAAGTAGCGGATAAGATGAAGGAGCACGGTGTGGGAGGCTCTACCTTCTCCGACTGGTGGGCCTATAAAATGGAGGTGAAGGATGCTATTCCACACAACGCCGGCATCATGAACCAAATGGGCATCGTGACTGCCATTAACTCTGATGACGCCGAGATGGCGCGCCGCCTGAACCAGGAGGCTGCCAAAAGTGTGAAGTATACCGGCATGAGTGAAGAAGACGCTCTGAAAATGGTGACCCTGAACCCGGCCAAGCTCCTGCACCTCGACGATAGAATGGGCAGTATTAAAGCAGGTAAAGACGCCGACGTGGTACTCTGGAATGACCACCCGCTGTCGATCTACGCCAAGCCGCTGAAGACCTTTGTAGACGGCATTGCTTACTACGACCTGGAGCGCGACGAGCAGATGCGGGAGACGCAGGAGAAGGAGCGCATGCGCCTGGTGCAGAAAATGCTGCACGAGAAGGACGGCGGTGCCAAAACGCAAGCCCCACGCACCCAGAAAGCACGCGTGCTGCATTGCGAGGATGTAGCGCAGCAAGAAGAGGAGTTATACTTTGCTTATTAAATTGTTAGTTGTTGATTGTTAATTGTTGTTTTTGAACTATCAACAATAAGCAATCATCAATCAAATAAATGCAACAATTAAAAACATGAAAATCCATAAAAGATATATATCCGCTTTGGTGGCGCTGCTTTTTGCGGTGCCGGTAATGGCGCAGGTGCCGGCCCCGGCGCCAAAGCAAAGCAAGCCGGTGCTGCTGAAAGGCGCTACCCTACATGTGGGCAACGGCCAGGTGGTGGAGAACGCTGCCGTCGGCTTTGAGAACGGTAAAATTACGTATGCTGGCCCCCAGAGCGGCGCTAACCTGAGCGGCTACGAGGTAGTGGACGTGACCGGGCAGCACATTTACCCGGGCCTGATCCAGCCAAACGCAGCGCTTGGCCTGAACGAGGTAGAAAGCGTGCGGGCCACGATTGACTGGCGAGAAGTAGGCGAGCTGAACCCGAACGTGCGTTCCATCATAGCTTATAACACCGATTCTGATATCATCCCTACCGTGCGTGCAAACGGTGTGCTCATGACACAGCTCACGCCAATCGGCGGCACAATCTCCGGCACGTCGTCGGTGGTGCAGCTGGATGCCTGGAACTGGGAGGATGCCATTGTGAAAGCGGATGAGGGCATGCACTTGAACTGGCCGAACATGCTGATCGAGACGGGCAACAGCCGCGGCAACGAACGCCTGAAGCGCATGCAGGAAGAGCGTGAGAAAACAATGCTGGAGCTGGAAAAGCTGTTTCGGGATGCGGCGGTTTACAAAGCCGGCAAGCACGACAGCAAAAACCTGAAGCTGACTTCTATGACGGGGCTGTTCGACGGTTCACAGAAGCTCTACATCCACGCCAACTATGGCAAAGAGATAATAGAGGGAGTGAACTTCGCTAAAAAGCATGGCGTGAAAAATGTGGTGGTGGTAGGTGCCCGTGATGCCGTGGCAGTGGCCGATTTCCTGAAAGCCAACAACATTCCGGTGATTTACTCGGGTGTGCACGTGCTGCCGTCGCGTGCAGAGGAGGATGTGGACATGCCTTACAAAACGCCATACCTTCTGCACAAAGCAGGCATCCTGTTTGCCCTGGACTATGACTTGGCCATTCATGGCATCCGTAACCTGCCGTTCATCGCCGGTACCGCCGCTGCCTATGGCCTGGACAAAGAGCAGGCGCTGGCGTCGGTTACCCTGAACACAGCCAAAATCCTGGGTATTGAGAAGCAGCTGGGCTCCGTGGAGGTTGGCAAAGACGCCACGCTGGTTGTCTCATCCGGCGACCTTCTGGACATGCGCACCAACAACGTGACCTATGCCTACATCCAGGGCCGCCACATCGACCTGAACAACAAGCAGAAATACCTCTACGAGAAGTTTGAGAACAAGTATAAACACCAGCAGCAGCCAGCGCCAGCCGGCGCTACTTCGTCTGCAGGCAAGTAATTTTATACTTGCCCAAAGTATAAATCCGGGCTGCCCAGGTTGGGCAGCCCGGATTTTTTTATGCCTATTGTATAGCCTCCGAAGTAGTTTCCAGGGTGATCTTCTGCTCCAGCAGCGCCTTGTTTTCCACGCCGCGTATCTGCATGGTCATGGTTGGTTGTGGGGCTGCCCAGTCAATGGTGAGTATGCCGAAGTTCAGTGCCCCGACCTGCTCGCCTACCCGGTAGCGGTTGCCGCCTCTGCTGGGCTGGCGGTGGTGCGTCATGCCGCTGGAGGTAATCTCATAAACTGGTTGTCTATAGCCTGCCAGTTCTATTTTTGCCAACTCGCCTACATGCCGGTCGCCGGAGAGCAGGATGGGGTTGGCTGGGTGCGTGTTTTCGAGGAGCTGTAGCAGGCGCTGCCGGGCCTTGGGGTAGGCTGACCAACTGGAGTAAGCATGGCCGTTCGGCAAAACCTGCATGCCGCTGGCGATGATATGGACCTGGGCGTTGCTGTTGGTTAGCTCCTTTTCCAGCCACTGCCACTGCGCCTCTCCCAAAATATCCCCCTCAAAGTTAGGTAAGTACAGGCCAAACAGCTCGTTAAACGGGTCCAGGTGATAGCGGCCATCCAACAGAAGCACTTTAATTTTTTGCTTGCCGGAGCCTAACGTATAGCTGCGGTAAATGCCCTCCTGCTTCCGCACAGGGTCTTGGGCGGGCACTCCCATAAAATCGAGGAACAGCTGCTGGCTTTCTGCTTTTCTGGCAAAAGTGGCATCGGCATCGTTATACCCGAAATCATGGTCGTCCCAGGTGCCGGTAACGGCGGCAGTTTGCAGCAGCGCCTGGTAGCCGGGTTGGTGCAGCTGCCGGTTATACTTGTGTGTCAGCGTGTCCATGTTCTGGGTATCGGCATAGATGTTATCGCCCAGCCAAACCCACAGGTCCGGGGCGGCGGCTACAATGGCAGGCCAAAGCGGCTGCGGCTCGTCCTGGTTGTTGCAGGAGCCAAACGCAATCACGGTTTTTTGCTGCGCCCTCGTGCCGGTGCCCCTTACCAGAAGCAGTGCGAGGAGAAACAGCAGTTTATACCTGAAGCTAAAGTTGCTGGTGTTCATATACACTGTACACCACCGTGCGCGCTTGCGTTCCAGAGATCATGAAAGAATGAAAAGCGCAGCGCACCCAAACGTAAAGTATGAGCGGGCAAAGAGGCCAGGCAAGCAGAAAAGGCCAACGTATATGTTGGCGGTGCGTTTATAGGTATAGAATCTGTGAAACTTAAAAAGATTAACTATGGAAAGAAACAACCAGAATTACCATCGGGAGTTCGATAATAAACTACATAACGAAGAGCGTTGGGACAACCGCGGCGCACAGAGCAGGCACAGTGGCCATGAAAACGAGCGCCGGGACGGTTTCCAGAATTACAGAGACCGCTACAGCAACCGCCACGGCAACTACTACGGCATGCAAAACGAGAATGCGGCCTACCAGAACGTGCGCAGCTCTAACCCTGACCCAAATTTCGGGTATAGAAGCGGAGGGCCGGTTGGGGGCTACGATGCCAGCAGCTACCGTGGCACCACAGACAGCAGCCGCGACCATTACCACTACGGAGACCCAAACCCATACATGCAGAACAGCCGCAACAGGCAAAACGAAGGGTATGAGCGTACCCGCGGCACCGGCTGGGGAGCCGAAGACAACTATGGCACCTATGGGTCCTCGCGCGGCACGAGCTACAGCCAGGGCGGCTACAACCGCCAGGACAACAGCTACCGCACCGGCGGCGAAGGACGCCGCTACAACGAGTATAACCGCGATGAGGACAGGAAAATGTACCGTGGGCGCTCAGACCATGGCTACAACATGCTGGGCATAGACGCCTACTACGACCGGGGCGAGCAGCCGCAGCGCCGGGAGGATAACAACTACCGTGGCAGAAACCAAAGCGACTACTCTAACCGTCATTTCGACGATGAGGACATGCGCTACAGCGGAGAGATCCGCAACAGCGATCGCCGCGACAACTATGCTTCCGGCCTGTATGCGAGCAACCGCTCTTATGTAAGCGACCACGACGACCACAGCCAACGCAGCAGCCGCTACAGAAGGCCAGGCGAGACTTCCGGGCCAGACTATGGCTACGAATCCCGCCAGAGCAGCTACGGCAACGAAACGCCGCGCGCATAATAGCAGCTGATCTAAAATAAAAACCGCCCATGGCTTAGCCATGGGCGGTTTTTATTTTATACTTTCACCCAAAGCCTGCGTAGGTATAGGCAGCCTCCTGTGGTAGGAGGAAATTTATACATGAGTGTGATGAAAAACTGGATACGTATACTTCCGGCCATACTACTGGCCATTTTATTGGTGAGCGCCTGCACGGTGCAGAACAAAAACCCCAACGCCGAGGAAGACACCATCCTGGATGCCTACTGGACGCTGATGTCGCTGGAGGGGCAGGAGGTGCAACGGCCGCAGAGCACCATGACGGCCTTTATCCGGTTTGAGGAAGGAAAGAGCCGCGTGCACGGCTACACCGGCTGCAACAGGTTTAACGGAACGTATACTTACGGCGATGAAAGCCTGGCTATTTCTGAGCTCAGCACCACCCGTATGGCCTGCCCCGACATGGAAATGGAAAACAAGTTCATGGCCATCCTGCGCCGCGTAGACCGGTACGAGGTTTCCGGCGACGTGCTAACGCTTTTTTCCGGCGGCAAAGCAGTAGCTACGTTTATGTCCGGCACGGAGCGCAGCATCGACAACAGGGTAGGTGGAAGCGGCACCCTGGATCTGGACAGTGTAAGAACCGAGTAAAGGCAGCACGGCACTTCTGTTACCCCTTATCCGAAACTGAGAAGGAACAATCCAACTATACCTGGGTCTTCAGCAGAAGGTCGTTAAATTTCTCGAGCAGGTTGATGTATTTGCGCTGCAGGTTTACAAGCTCCTGCTCGCAATCGCGCAGGTTGTTTGGCTTATAAACTTCCTGTGGCTCGCTGTCGAAGGGCAGGAGCAGGTTGGTGCTAAGCTGGGGCTGCGGTTTGGTAGTTTCTTTTTTTACAGTTTTACTCAGGTGTGGGAAATCCTGTGAAAAGTCGTGGTGAATTACCTCGCCAAGCTTCAGGATGAAGCTGTAAGGAATGCTGGACTCTTTAAACTTATTGTAAAGCGTTTTACGGCTGATGCTCATTTTCTCGGCTACTACGCCAATTGCCACGCCGCTGGCCTTTACGGCATCACGTATTACCTCGCCTCTGTGTACGTTTGTCTTTACCATCGTTCTGCTGTCTGTTACCTGTCTGTGTAAGGGGGATTTCTTTTACAAAAATAGGTAATCGGTATGTACGAAATGTGAATGTGGACAAATTTTACACGTTAGGCTGCCTAGTGTAAACTATGCTTTGTACAAGTTGTTGATTTGTACGTTGATAGCTTGTGAAGCTTTTCCCAGTACCCACAGTTTATCTACATTCCCACACATTATCCACAGCCGTCGGGCCACCATACTGGCACCCGGCATGGCCACTGCCCGAAAAATTGTTAGCTTCATGGCAGCAGGTATAAGGGGCTACGCGGGAATAAACTTGTAAACCTATGCCAGATGCTACGTAAGCAACTCTAAAAACCGTTGGGCATGCAGCAAAGCGCCATCATTGGCATCGATATCGGCACCACCAGCACCAAGGCTGTAGCTTTTGGGCTGCAGGGCGCGGTGCTACACCAGCAAGTGATGGAATATCCCATCCTCAGCGAGGAGCCGGGACAAGCGGAGCAGGAGCCGGAGCAGGTGCTGCAGGCGGTGCTCTCAACGCTAGGGGCGGTGGCCGCATGGCTGCAGCAGGAGAAGTATAAAGTAGAAGGCGTGAGCTTTAGCAGCGCCATGCACAGCCTTATTCTGCAGGACTCTGAAGGCAAACCCCTTACCCGCTGCATCATTTGGGCCGACTCCCGCAGTCATGTTTGTGCCGATGAGATCAAAAAAAGCCCGCTGGGGCACAAGGTCTACCTGCAAACCGGCACGCCCATCCATCCTATGTCGCCGCTGCCCAAGCTGTGCTGGCTCAGGCAAGAGCGCCCGGAGCTGTTTGCCCAGGCGGCCATGTTTATCGGCATTAAAGAGTATGTGCTGTACCGGCTGTTTGGCAAATATAAAATCGACTATTCGGTTGCCTCGGCCATGGGGCTGTTCAACATATTTGAGTTTAGCTGGCACAAGGATGCCCTGGCAATGGCCGGTGTAAAACCCTCACAGCTGCCGGAGCCGGTGCCTCCCACCTATACTTTTCGCGGGTTAAGCGCTGCCGATGCCGAATTGCTGCGCCTGCCGCCCGACACTCCCTTTGTGATAGGGGCCAGCGATGGCTGTTTGGCTAACCTGGCCTCGCATGCCGTGCGCCCGGGCGAGGCCGTGGTGACGATCGGCACCAGCGGGGCCGTGCGCACCATGGCCAGCGAGCCCGCCACCGATATAAAAGAGCGTGTCTTCAGCTACATCCTGAACGAAAACCATTTTGTGCTGGGAGGCGCCGTAAACAACGGAGGCGTGGCCTTGCGCTGGTTCCGCGATGCTTTCTACGCTACAGAAACAGCAGAGGCCGTCGCCAAGGACCAGGACATGTATGAGCTGCTGAACGAGGTGGCAGAGGGCATAGCGCCCGGCGCCGAGGGATTGCTGTTCCTCCCCTACCTGCTGGGCGAGCGCGCCCCTATTTGGGACGGATCGGCCAGGGCCTGCTTTATCGGCGCTACCTACGCGCACACGCGGGCGCATTTCCTGAGGGCGGTGATGGAGGGGGTGATCTTCAGTGTGAACAGCGTGGTGCAGGCGCTGGAGCAAACGGTGGGCCCGGTATCCACTATCTACGCAAACGGGGGCTTTGCCTTCTCGGAGCTTTGGGTGCAGATGCTGGCCGACGTGACGGGCAAAAAGGTGCAGCTGACGGAAACGCCGGAAGGCTCGGCCTTTGGGGCAGCCATTATGGGGATGTACGCCCTGGGGCTTTTGCCCTCGCTGGAGGCGGCAGAAAGTATGATTCGGGTATGCAGGACGTTTGAGCCACACCCGGAGCGGGGGCAGGTGTACGGCAAGCTGTTCGCCGTTTTTGAGGAGCTCTACCCGAAACTAAAAAGCAGCTTCGAGCAGCTGGGGCAAGTTTAACAGGCTGAAAGACGGCCAAGGAAATCCATACAAGTATAGATCATCAAAAAACAACACACATGCAGATAGGACTGATAGGATTGGGCAAAATGGGCTATAACCTGGCGCTGAACCTGCGCGACCACCGCCACGACGTAGTAGCTTACGATATTTCGGAAACGACCATGGAAGCCATTGCGGCAGAGGGCGTAGCCACGGCAGCAACCATAGGCGAGCTGGTGCAGCAGCTGCAGGGGCGCAAGGTGGTGTGGGTGATGGTGCCTGCCGGTGCCCCCACCGATGCCGTGCTGCGCCAACTGGCGCCCTACTTAAGTATGGGAGATATTGTGATAGACGGTGGCAACTCGAACTACAAAGACAGCATGGCGCGGGCCGTGCAGCTAAAGCAGGCGGGCATCCATTTGCTGGACTGCGGCACGAGCGGCGGCCTGACCGGTGCACGCCACGGCGCCTGCACCATGGTGGGCGGCGACGCGGAGGCGTTTGATTTTTGCGAGGAGGTGTTACGGGACGTGTCCGTGGAAAAAGGCTACCTGTACACCGGCAAGTCGGGAAGCGGGCATTTTGTGAAGATGGTGCACAACGGCGTGGAGTATGGCATGATGCAGGCCATTGCGGAAGGCTTCGAGGTGCTGCACAAGAGCGACTTTGACCTGAACTACAAAGAGGTGGCCCGCGTCTGGAACCACGGCTCGGTGGTGCGCAGCTGGCTGATGGAACTCGTAGAGAGTGCCTTTAGCAAAGATCCGGAGCTGGCTGCCTTAAAAGGGGTGATGCACTCTTCCGGCGAGGGCAAATGGACCGTAGAAACCGCTTTGGACATGGAAGTGGCGACGCCGGTGATCGCGCTCGCGCTGCTGATGCGGTATCGCTCTCAGGAAAATGATACATTTTCGGGAAAGGTGGTGGCGGCGCTGCGCAACGAGTTTGGCGGCCACAAGGTAGAGTCGGCGGAGTAGCAGCGTGTAAAAATGAATAAGGCCGGAGTTCCGTTTCCAGAAGCTCCGGCCTTAAATCAATTTTCAACTTTTAGCCATACTCTTTAACGGCACTAAAGAAGTAAAGTTGCGCTGTGCTGAAAAAAATGCAGAAAAAATCTACACCTCTGCCGCCTGAGCAAGTATAAATAACTCGGAAAAGTGCTTTTACAGCCTGTATGGGTAGATTTTAATATTATGCCGGCACAGAAAAAATTGTAGATTTTTTTCCCATCTACTTCCCGCTACAGTCTGTATTGTATGCCTAGGCTCAGGTTAAAGGTGTTCATCGGCTGGCGGTGCTGCATTAAATTGCCTCGTGTGTCGGGCACGGTAAACCTTGGCTTGGTATAGAGCATGCCTGCCTCCGCGACTACCCAAAAAGGGGCGACGCGAAAGCCGATGCCGCTGCCCCAGCCCAAAGCCAGCGCTGTAGCCTTGTCCGCCGGCATGTTGATGTCGCCGTAAGTAGTCTGCACCTGCCAGGAGGCGCTGCGGTTAAAAGATGCGCCCGCCGAGCCGCGCAGATATACTTCTACCTCTTCGTGCACCGGCACCAGCAGATAGGCATCGGCCAGGGTAAACCAGGAGCGCCAGGCGGTGGAGCTTTTGCCTGTCACCAGCTCATCCCCCGGCTCGGCAAAGTTGTTGAGGTTGTAGCGGTTGTGGCGATAGCTCGCCGAGGCCCCGGCAGCCAGGTACCTGCCCAGGTGATAGCGGTACGTGCCTGAGAGCAACAGCCCGTCGCGGGCAAAAGCCGGGTACTCATCCTCAAAGGCAGACTTGTTAAAACTGCCGTTCACGAAGGAGTTGCCTACCTGCAGGCCGAGCACGTGCTTTTCTGCCGCCTCCTGTGTTTGCGCCAGCGCCGGCAAGCAGCTGAGCAGGAGCAAAGTATAAAGTATAAATCGCTTCATAAAGTATAAATTAGTGGAGCAGGTCCTGGTGCTCGGGGTGCTGCGCGATGTGCTTTTTAACGGCCACACAGGTGGCGATTATCTTCAGGTTGTGGCGGCGTGCATAGGCCAGCGCCGTTTCTATCAGTTCCTGTGCCAGGCCGGTGCCGCGGTACGCCTCCGGCACATACGTGTGCGTCAGGTCCAGCACGCCCTGATTTGGTTTGGCATAAGCCAGCTCGCCTTCCTCGTCTTCTGTTCCTATCTTGGCCGTGAACTGCTGGTACTTCTCCTCATGGATGATCTGATGCTTCATACTCTCTAGCTAAAGGTCAAGGCTATACTCCAGCTGCTCGCCGGGCTGCAACACTAACGTATCTTTTTGGCTGCTGCGGCTGCCGTCTGCCAGCGTCTTTTCGGTACGTACAATTACCGGCTGCCCGGCAGGCACTGCTACGCTATAGCCGTAAAAGCCCCAGTGCTGGCTGTCGTACAGGTGCATGCAGCTGTCGGGGTCTGAGGCGGCGAGCTTATAGGTGATGGTGCTGATGAGGCGCGCATACCGCTGCGGAGCCTCTTCGGCATCCACCGTTAGGCGGAGCGCAGCGGCGGGCGCTACCGTGAAGTTCTGCAGGATGGTGGAGTCGCGGGCAAGGTTGTAGCCGGCGCTCCAGATATTGTCTTCGTTGCAGCTCAGGTAGCCCTCGTCCTTAAAATCGGTGATCAGCTCAAAATACCCCTCCGCAAATTCGTCATCGCGCAGCAAAAAGCGCAGCTCGTAGTTGCCGTTGGCATCGGTGCGGGTCATGGCTTTGTCGCGGGTATATTTTGGCTGTAAATAGCCGGAGTCTCTCCACTTTATACGCAGGGCAGCGCCGGCCACGGGCGCACCGTTGGCATCGGAAACACGGCCTTTTATAACGGTGCAGGAGCCGGGGCAGTACTTGCTGATGTAGTCGTTGTCGTGGGTGTCGCAGGCTGCCAGCAAGGCAAGCGGCAGCATTAAAAGCCAGCGGGTTAGTTTCATAGGGGCAGCCTGTTTGGTGGTATAAAGTTAATGTTTTTTATGTGATTTAAAAGATGCGGCCCCTTAAAGTATAACTGCCCTGCCCGAGGATAGAAACCTGTTTGGCAAGTATAATTTAGACCAGTACCTTTGCAGGCTTCGAGCCTGTTTAAATTTCGTTTTTGTAAGCGAAAATTGTTCAAGATGGGTTCTGGCGAAGTGTTTTTTGAATCGCATAGCAGCGCTATGTGGCGAAAAAAACATGATGCCAGGTTCCGTTTTGAGCGATTTGCAGCACAAAGTATGAATTTTAAACAGGCTCTTAATTCCGGAACGCCATGCACCGCCACTTCATCCTTTTCAAACCCTACGGATTTATCAGCCAGTTTGTAAGCGAGAGCCGCAAAAAGAAGGTGCTGGGCCAGCTGTATGATTTTCCGGAAGGGGCTATGGCGATTGGCCGCCTGGACGAGGCAAGCGAGGGCCTGCTGCTGCTCACAACCGACGGCAAAGTGAGCGAGGCGGTGCGCAGCAGTAAAGTGGAGAAGGAATACCTGGCGCAGGTAGACGGGGTGGTGACGGAGGAGGCGCTGCAGCAGCTGCGCGAGGGCATCACCATCCGAACCGAAAAAGAGTGGCACCGCACCAAGCCCTGCCAGGTGCGCAGGCTGGAGGCCGGGCCTGAACTGCCAGAGCGGGCGCGGCGCATCCGCGACGAGCGGCACGGGCCCACCAGTTGGGTGTCGCTGACGCTAACAGAGGGTAAATTCCGGCAGGTGCGCAAAATGACGGCCGCCGTGGGCTTTCCGACGCTTCGCCTGGTGCGGGTGCGCATCGGCAGCATCCGGGCAGCGGGAATGGCGGCCGGAGAGGTGCGCGAGGTCAGCTGCTTCGACCTAGGCTGAGCCAGCGCTTAAGGGCGCTTTTGCCTGAGTGGGGCGAGCAGGTACTCCAGTCCGTTTATCTTGATCTCGTAGATGGTGGCCAACTGCATGCCCAGCTTGCCGGGCGGGAAGCCTTTGCTGTAAAACCACTCCAGGTACGATACCGGCAAATCGCAGAGAAGCGCGCCTTTATACTTGCCAAAAGGCATGCGGTGCTGTACCAGCTCCTGCAGGATGTGTGGTGTGGGTTGTGCGTGTGGGGTGCTCATAAGCCGAAAAGGTAGGCAAACTGAAACATTGCACCAAGCATAATGTTATATACTTCTGTTGCTTCTGCAAAACTACCAGACAGGCAACGGTTTTGAATTTGTGTTGCAACTTTAAATCATAGGAAAACGACCGCATGACGCGTAAACAATACTTTGTAATCATCCTTATACTAGGCTCGCTGGCCACGATCAGTCCCTTCTCGATTGATATGTATTTGCCGGGCTTTCCGGCCATTGCAAAAGATCTGGGCACCACCATCGCGCAGGTGCAGCTTTCGCTGACGGCCTACCTGGTGGGTATATCGGTGGGGCAGCTGCTTTACGGTCCGCTGCTGGACCGCTTTGGGCGCAAAAACCCGCTTTATGTGGGGCTGGTAATCTACATCATCACCTCGCTGGCCTGCGCCTACACCGATTCTGTTAACTCGCTCATCCTGATGCGTTTTCTGCAGGCCATTGGCGGCTGCGTGGGCATGGTGGCGGCACAGGCCCTGGTGCGCGATATTTTCCCGGTGAACAAAACGGCTCAGGCTTTCTCGCTGCTTACGCTTGTTATTGCCGTATCGCCGATGGTGGCCCCGACGCTGGGGGGCTATGTTACTGCTGCCTTTGGTTGGCACTCGGTGTTTATCATACTTGCTGTGATCACAGCCCTGATTATGCTGGGCGTGCACTTTGCCCTGCCGGAGGGCCGTCCCGCTGACCCGTCCATCTCGCTTAAGCCCAAGCCGGTGCTGAAGAACTTTATCACGGTGCTGAAGCAGGAGCAGTTTCTGCTTTACGCGCTGGCGGGGGGTATCGCCACGGCAGCGCCCTTTGCCTACATTGCTGGCTCCTCGGATGTGTTCATGAACATCTACCATGTAAGCGAGCAGGAGTATGGGTGGATTTTTGCCCTGTTGGCCTTCGCCATGATCGGCTCTACGCAGCTCAACCACTTTATCCTGAACAGGTTTAAGAGCGAGCAGGTGATCAACTTTACGCTGTATTACCAGGTGGCGGTGGGGCTACTGCTGGTGGTGGGCACGTACTATGGCTGGTTCGGAAAGATTGCGCTTATCGTGCTGCTCTTTATCTTCCTGACGGGCCAGGGCCTGCTGAACCCCAACTCCACGGCACTGTCGCTGGCACCGTTTACCAAAAACACGGGTAGCGCCGCTGCTTTGCTGGGCAGTTTCAGGATGGCGATGGGCGGTTTGATGTCGGCGATGGTGAGTGTACTGCACACGGGCACTACCTTGCCCATGGTGAGCGTGATGGCCGCCTGTGCTGTAACAGGGCTAGTGATTCTGCTGCTAGGCAAACGCACCATCCGCTTCCGTGCCAGTCGCCGCTCGGTGGAGGAGGATACTTCCGTGCTGGTTTCGACAGGGCAGGAGCATTAGGGGAAGTTCTTTATAATTACTGCCTTAACCGTAGTAGGTCCAGTTGGCCTAATTGCCGGAGGCTGGAGGTTTGTCCACTTGTGCCTTTTTGATTTCGGGCAAAGTAAACCCACCCCTTAGAGCTACGCTCGCTACCTTCGAACTCCCGTTCTCGGTAGTCCAGAGGAGGGGAATTCCGCGGCACCGGGCCCAACCACCCCTACTAAGGAGGGGAGTTCGGTTCAAGCTCTGTCAGCCGGGGCTATCAAAAACTGATCCCAGTCCTTGGGTTGAGCGCCTTCTAGATTTCTGGTTTCGCTTTAGCGAAATTGCGACGCAGGAGCAAAGGAAATGTAGAGAGCGCGATGCCCGAGGACGAGGCCTCCCGGCCTCGGAGGGAGCCAAGTATGAGGTGAAACAGCAGCCTTCGTAAATCTTAGGATGAACGGAGGCTAGAAAAGATAGCTTGGTTCAAGTTGCAGGAAACAGTGGCTAATAGCGGCACAAGCGGACGCTTGCGCCATGGAAATTTGTGGCTAAAGTATAAAAGACAGAAGAGGACGCAACGAAATGCACGAGGGCTTTCAGCTTAGGCCATGACAAATGCAGAACAGCAGAAGCCACTTCAAGTTGCCTATCCCTATCCCGATAGAGAGTGATAATAGCTGCACAAGTTGCTAAAAGTCCCTACGCCTTCGTCATCTCAATATGGTCGATGCCGTCCTCGTCGTACACCGGGCCCGACTGCAGAAAGCCGAAACTCTTGTAAAAGCCTTTAGCGTATACTTGCGCACCGATTTTAATCGGGCCGTGGCCGTAGAGGCGGTAGCATTCCGCAATAGAGTAATCCACCAGAACCTTGCCCATGCCTGTGCCGCGCACCGCCATACTTGTCACGATGCGGCCGATAGACATGGCATCGGGGTAGGAGAGGCCGGGCGGCACCAGGCGTGCCGTAGCCTCCAGCTCATCATCCTTATAAAGCAGAATGTGCTGGCACTTCTGGTCTTTGTTGTCCATGTCCAGGAACACGCAGGTCTGCTCCACCACAAACACCTCGCTGCGCAGGCGCAGCATCTCATACATCTCGTGTGGGGTAAGCTCGTCAAAAGCTTTGCTGATCTTGGTAAGGCTCATGCAGGATATTTCGTCAAAAGGTAACACCACAAAGATAGCATTCATTGGCCACCTATGAGCACAAAAAAGCCGCTGCGGTTCGGGCAGCGGCTCTGTTTATACTTTGCGGCAGGGCGCAAACGGGTGCTGGCGCCATACTTTCTGCTGCAGGTATGCTTTATTTACTGCGACCACTCGGTCGGCTGGCGGTCCCAGCGGTGGCCTTTTAGCTCCTGCACCAGCTCCTGGGGCAGGCCTTTGCCGTCGCTGCTGGCCAGGTTGGCCTCTACGTGGTTGGCTTTGCGCATGCCCGGTATGGTGGTGCTGATCTGCGGGTTGCTCAGGATAAAGCGCAGCGCCATCTCGGCCATCGTCATACCTTGCGGCACCAGCGGTTTTAGCGCGTCGGCGTGGTCCACGCTGCTGTTCAGGTTTTCCGGCACAAAGTACGTGTTGCGCCAGTCGCCTTCCGGAAAAGTGGTGTCTTTGGTGAGGTTGCCGGTCAGGGTGCCTTCGTCAAACGGTACGCGGGCGATGATGCCGATGTCCAGCTTCTCACAGAGCGGGAACAGCTCATCCTCCGGCGCCTGGTCGAAGATGTTGTAGATAACCTGCACGGCGCTGATATGGCCGGTCTGCAGCGTTTTCAGCACGTTTTCCGGCTCCCAGCGGTTCACGCTGATGCCCATGTGCTGTATCTTGCCGTCGGCTTTCAGCTTTTCCACAGCGCGCTGCCACTCCTCGTGCTCGGCCCAACTGTCTTCCCACACATGGAACTGCTGCAGGTCTATCGTTTCCACGCCCAGGTTCTTCAGGCTTTTCTCGGTGTACTCTACTATGTGGCTGGCCGGAAAAACATCCTCCAGCTTAAACTCCGGTTTGGAGGGCCATGTAAAGTTCTTCGGCGGGATTTTGGTAGCCACATACAGCCTCTTGTCTGCGTGGCGCTTGAGTAGCTGGCCCAGCAGCTCCTCGCTATGGCCTTTGCCGTAGCCCCAGGCGGTATCGAAAAAGTTGCATCCGCGCTCCACGGCCAGGTCCAAAGACTGCTCCGACTGCCGGTCATCCGACTCTGTCCAGCCGGCCATGCCCCACATACCGTAGCCCACTTCGCTTATGTTCCAGCCTGTGCGGCCAAATCGTCTGTATTGCATAAGTATGGTTTAGTTTGGTAGATGCCTAAGGTACGAAAAAGCAGGAAAAAATGTGCCCCTGGTTAGGCCTGCCAGCGAAAAGAAGGCGTAGTGGAAACAAAATGCGCTTACGATTGTATGTATGTACACAGGAATTAGGTGAGGCTGAGTGCGCAGAACGATATATGCTCCGGCTCGTTAAGTCTAATTCCCTATCACCCAAGGAATTTAATTTATCCGATAACTACAAAAAACAACAAGTATGGCAAAGACAAAATGGCTAACAGACCCCACGCACAGCGAAGTGCAGTTTAAGGTGAAGCACCTGATGATCTCCACCGTGACGGGCTATTTCGGCAAGTTTAATGTGGAAGTGGAGACAGAAGACGACGATTTCACCGAAGCCTCCCAGATCCTGTTTACAGCTGACGTGGACTCCATCAGCACCAACAACGAGCAGCGCGACACCCACCTGAAGTCGGCGGACTTTTTTGATGCGGCCAACCACGAGCAGGTGAAGTATGAGGGCAAGAATTTTGAGAAGGTAGGCGATGACGAGTATAAACTGCACGGCGACCTGACCATCAGGGGCACGACAAAGCCTGTTACCGTGAATGTGGAGTTTGGTGGCGTGGTGGTAGACCCTTACGGGCAAACCAAAGCCGGTTTTACCGTTACCGGCAAAATAAACCGCAAAGACTTTGGCCTTACCTGGAATGCCGTAACCGAGGCCGGCAGCGTGGTGGTAAGCGATGAGATAAAGCTAAACTGCGAGATACAGCTGGTAAAGCAGGGCTAAGGACCTGAATCAGCCACAGCTTATACCTACAGAAAGCCCCGGCCGTATGCGGCCGGGGCTTTCTGTAGGTATAAGCTGTGCAGCTCTTACTTCTGCGCCACGATTTTTCTGATCTGCTTCTGTACCTCCGGGTCCTCGCGGTAGGCTTTCATCATGGCGTCATACTTTTCTTTTGTCAGGCCCTGCTCCTCAATCGCCTGCTGCACCTTTTCGCGGGTTTCCGGCTGTATTTTTACAACCTCCTGCGCTGCCTCGCTAAAAGACGCAATTTCCTCGGGGTTCTCGGCCACCTCGTCCAGCTTTTGGGCACGGTGCGCCTTGGCCAGTTCGTTAAAGCGCTCAAGCGTCAGGCTGTGTCCTTCTATCACGGCAACCATGGTGTCGCGGCTTGCCTTCTGTAACTCGGTAACGGCCGTGTTTGCCGCCACAAAGCTTTGTAGTTCCTGGTCGGTAAACTCTTGGTCGGATGCTGCCTGAGCGGTTGCGTTTGGAGTAGCCTCTTGGGCATAGGCGGTGTTGCCGAAGTAAACTGATGCCACCAGAAGTGCGGCTGCAATGGTCCCTGTCTTCTTGAATACCATAACTGGATTTTTGGATTGGGTTAAAAATAATTTTTCTGAGGGATGTGCCGCTCCGCCTCCAGGTTTGATAGAAGAGGCAAAAGAGAAGCTGCGAGGGCCTACTCGGGCCCGTGTGTAAATCCCGTGAGACTAAATATAGGCTTTTTTTGTGGCAAAGGCAAATTTTAGGGCGAGGAACCCTGCGCTGGAGTATCACTGCGGCAGCCATCCAAACCCGGGAAGTAAGTATAAAGTTGCGTTGAAAAGAGCTGTATACCAGGATGAAGTATAAGTGCCTGAGCCGAGAGGAGAGGAGGGCGGCGGCTAACCTGCATGAGCAGGTTGGTTAAATAAACTATGCCCAGGCCAGCATCAGGGATTCCTGAATAATAGTAAATTAGCGATCTATAGGGTTTCCTACGTATAGGGTGCATATATCCACAACCCATGAGCAGACTCAACCGCTACCAGTTGGCTTTTCTTAAGTGGCGCAGAAGGCAGAGCAACAACCGCATCATGCCTTTTGTGTTGAGCGTAGTAGTGGGCCTGATCGCGGGGCTCTCAGCCATTACGATCAAGACGATCATTTTCTACATAGAGCAGTATGCCGTATACTTTGCCCCTAACCTGCTGAACTTCCTGCTGCCTTTGATAGGCTTTTTGCTGGTAACGTTCATCAACCGCAACATCTTTCAGAAAACCGCCTACTTCAGCGGTGCCCGCAACGTGATCGAGGCCATCGAGAAGCACTCTTCCATCATCAAGTTCCGGCTCATTTACTCAAAGTTCATCACCACAGGACTTACCATCGGTTTTGGCGGAAGCTCCGGGGTAGAGGCGGCCATTATCTCCAGCGGCTCTGCTGTAGGCTCTAACGTGGGCCGCTTTCTGGGGCTGGGCTACCGGCTGCGCACCCTGCTGATAGGCTGTGGCGTGGCGGCAGGCATCTCGGCGGTGTATAATGCGCCTATGGGAGGCTTCATCTTTGCCCTGGAAACCATTTTGCCGGAGTTTACGCCCACGCTGCTGATCCCCCTGCTGGTGGCCGCCGCGGCCGGCAAAATCCTGTTCGAGTTTATCATGGGCCAGCACCTGCGCTTCGAGGTGCCCATCACGGACTTTGCCTACGAACAGATACCGCTGGTCGTGCTGCTGGGCGTGCTGGGCATGCTCATGTCGAGTTACCTGCTGAAAACCTACAGCTACTGTGCGCAATATTTCTCCCGCGTTAAAAACGCGTATGTGCGGGCGCTGATCGGAGGCGTGGCCCTCGGCAGCATCATATTTATACTGCCGCCCATGTATGGCGAGGGCTATGTAAGTATAAACGCGCTGCTCAACAACGAGGAGCGTTCCCTGTTTATGAACTCGCCGCTGGCCGTGCTGCCCAACACGCTCTGGGCCAACCTGCTCTTCTTTTCGCTGATAACGCTGGTAAAACCGATCAGCACGGGCATTTGCGTGAACTCCGGCGGAGAGGGCGGTTACTTTGCCCCTTCCATCATCACGGGTGGCCTTTTAGGCTTTCTGTTCTTTAAGGTGGCCGATTTCATGTTTCCTTTTTATGGGATAAACCAGGCGACCTACATGTTTTTGGGTATGGCTAGCGTGTTTGCCTGCGTGATGAATGCCCCGGTTACCGCCATATTCCTTGTAGCCGAGATTACCCAAAGCTACGAGCTGTTTGTGCCCCTGATGCTGGTGTGCGCCGTGGCTTATTTCCTGAAGTACTACATCGAGAACCTGAGCCGCAGCGTGGTGCAACCGAAGGGGCAGAGCAAAGCGCTGCGCGTAGACCGCATCCTGCTAAACCAGCTAAGTATAAAGCAGCTGGTGGAGAAGGATGGTGCCGCCGTTACCGAAAACGCGGGCTTCCGGAAAGTGGTGGAGAGCTTTGCCAGCTCGGATAAGGACGTGCTGCAGGTGCTGGACGAGCAGGGCATGCTGAAGGGAATCATCAGGCTGCAAGACTTCCGGCAGCAGCTGGGCGACACCTCCAACTACGATACCCTGCTGGCCCGCGACATGATGCACCCGCCCGAGGCCGTGGTAGAGCTGGACGAGTCGGCTGCCGAGGTGCTGGACAAGTTTGACAAGTATAACCTGTGGTCGTTGCCGGTGGTGCGCAAGGGCAAATTTAAGGGCTTTATCTCCAAGAGCCGTTTGCTAACGCAGTACCGCACCGAGCTTACCCGCGTAAACAGGTTCTTCTGATGCCGCCCCTGCGCCGTGCCGAACAGCCAAAAAATATCTTTTAGCGCTATCCGGGCAATTTAAGCGGGAATTTCATAACAATAGGCAGGCCTACTGCGTTTCTACTGAAATATTATCAATAACTATTAATTAGAAGAGAAACTATGGATGCAAACGAGCTAAAAAGAAAAGCCGATTCGATGAACCCTGAAAAGAAGGAGGGACCTGTAGCCGCCGCAATAGAAGAGTATACCGCACGAATCCCGTCAGATATGTACCTGTGGGCCGCGCTTGGCTCTATGGCAGTTTCTGCTACGCTAAAAGTATTAAGAAAAGACGAAGAAGCGCTGTTTGTGGGCCAGTGGGCTCCATCTTTCCTGCTGCTGGGCGTTTACAACAAACTTGTAAAGGAACTGGGCAAAGATAAGTACAGAGACTAAGGGCTGTTACCTGCCACAAACAAAAAGAGGAAGCCACCACGCTTCCTCTTTTTGTTTGTGGCTCAGTTTAGGGTATACTTTAAAGGCCTTCTGCAGTAACCTCTGTTAACTCTAACCTTGCTAGCCGCTAATTTTGGGTACACATTTTTGCCGGATGCCGTAACAGGAAGGGTTATGTTTGGCATTCAAGATATCCCTAAGTTTTTCCTGGCCTTTTTCCTGGTGCTTCCTGTTATCTCCCTGTTGCACGAGTCGGGCCACGTTTTCTTTGCCTGGCTGATGGGCGGCAAGAACATTAAAGTGACCGTTGGCTCGGGTAAAGTGCTTTTTACGGCCGGCATGCTGGAGGTGCGCAAGTATTACTTCTGGTACGGCCTCTGCTCTTTCGATAACCTGAAGCGCAACCGTCGGTTCTCCAACATCCTCATTTTCTCGGGCGGCGTGCTCTTCAACGCCTTGTCGGCGCTTGCGGTCATGGTTATGGTGGAGGAGGACGTAATAAAAGCTGGCATGCTTACCTACCAGTTTACCTACTTCTCCATGTACTACATCTTCTTTGCCCTGCTGCCCATGCCTTACCCCGACGGCACCTACAGCGACGGTAAAATCATACTTGACCTGATCCGGAAACCGCAGGTGGCGGAAAACACATACCGCCTGCACTGGGATGAGAAGACGCAGCAGTGGCAGGTGCTGGACCACAACAGAAAACCGGTAGAGAGTTTTGAGAACGAGGAAGAGGCGCTGGAAAAGGCGCACGAGGTGGCGCAAAGCAACAGGCCCAGCCGCCTGCTGCGGGTCCGGAGCGGCGAAGAAACCGAGATCTGCAACTACCCCCGGGTGCCGCTGTAGCCAGAAGTATTTTGCCAACCATGCAGCTTGCCTCAGCAGGCTTCCTTATACTTGCACGGTGGCCTCAGGCTTGGCCCGTACAAAACAACACCTAAACCTTACCTTTATTTTATGATTGCAGCAATTGTCAGCTTTTTAGTGATGCTGAACCCGTTTGCCCTCTTTCTGTACCTGAGGCCCGTGATGAGTGATTTGTCGAGCGCTGATTTCCGCTCGGTGTTCCTGAAGGCCTCCATGATCTCGTTTGGCATATACCTGGTGTTTCTGTTCTTCGGCGATTTGATGTTTAAGACCGTGTTCCGCATAAACTTCGAGTCGTTCAGGATATTTGGCGGCGTGGTGCTGTTTTCTTTCGCTTACATCTTTATTGTGCAGGGCAAAAAAGCCTTTATCCAGATAAAAGGCGACCTGCACGACCTTGCCTCTGAGATTGCCTTGCCTTTTATGGTGGGCGCGGGCACCATCTCGCTTACCGTGCTGATGGCCGAAGAGCTGGCCCTGTGGCAGGGCGTGCTATCGCTTGCCATTATCATGGCCGTGAACTTCGGGATCATTATGGGGCTGAAGAACATCCGCAGAGGCATGCGCTCCAAAAAGGTGCAGGTGGCTTTCGATAAAAACATGGAGATACTGCTGCGCATCAACGGCTTCTTTCTGGGCGCCATCGGCATAGACATGATCGTGACAGGCATCAGGCACCTGGTGGCAGCCGGAGTAGCTTAGCCCTCCAAAACCTGCTCCTCAGGGAGGGGCTTAGTGCTTACTTTATCACGTCCTCAGAGTACACCAGCCACAGCGGCACGTTTATATCGGTGTTATATATTTCGGTAGGCACGCTGCCCAGGCTAAGCGAGGGCAGGGGGTTATTCCCCTTCAGGCCCAGCACCAGCAGGTCATATTTGCCTTTCTCCAGCTGCTGGGCAATGCGCCCGGCAATGCTCTTGTTGGCGGCGCGCACCAGCGTATAAGGTATGCCAGCTATCTCCGGGTGCTTTTTCTGCAGGTCGGCGAATTTTTCCTTTACAACCTCCTCGGCTTTTTTTACGGCTTTCTCTTCGGATATCAGCGGGAAGAACTGGCTCGGGAGCCGGTACACGTGCATGATCTCCAGATGCAGGCGGAGCTGGTCGGCCAGGTTACGGCTCAGGTGCAGGGCGTGCAGCGACGCGTCTGAGAAATCAATCGGGACCAGCACCCTCTGAATCGGGAACTGTGCCGTTTCCGGGAAGACAAGCATGCTGCAGGGCAGAATGCGCAGCAGTTTGGTGCCCAGCGCCCCGGTGCTTTTGTCGCTCATCTTTTTGCCGAGCAGCGTCAGCTTTATTTTATAGCGCTTTACCAGGTCCGCCAGTATAATCTCGGTGTTCGGCTCCTCGCTCACCAGTATCTCATAGTCGGCGGCGTTGGTAAAATGCGCTGTCACGATGTCGGTAATGTTGCCTTCAATCTCATCGCTGATGTTCACATCGCCAAAGAACTCCCGGAAGTCGTCGCTCAACTCCGAGGTTTTGATGTTGTGCACAAAGTATACTTTCTTTACCGGCACCCGCTCAAAAATGGACCGGGCAAAGCCTACTAGTTTTTCGTCAATATCGCTCAGGTCGAGGCAAACCATCATGGCATCTACTGCAATCATAGCGTTTCGGGGTTTTGTGTGGTGGGAGGATCTTTTCTTACATCAGCGGGTTTCGCTTCCTGCTTTTGGGCGCGCCGGGCAATTACTTCTGCTACCAGCTGCTGGTAGTCCTTGCGCTGCTGCGCCATGCCCAGTTTCCTTTCCTCGGCCAACTCTTCGCTCAGGCCGCGGTACAGGCTGTAGCACATCAGCAGGAGGATAAGCGCAAAGGGCAGGCCCGTCAGGATGACGGCCGTTTGCAGGGCCTGCAGGCCGCCGCCTATTAAAAGCACGGCTGCCACGGCGCCCTCTGCCAACGCCCAGAAGATGCGCACACCTACCGGCGAGTCGGGCCTGCCGCCCGAGGTGAGGCTGTCGACCACCAGCGAGCCGGAGTCGGAGGAGGTGACGAAAAAGCCGGCCACCAGCACAATGCCTATCACGGAGAGCACGGTAGAAAAAGGCAGCTGCTCAAAGAACACGAAAAGCGCCGTGGAGATGTCTGCGGCCACGGCCTCGGCCACCGCGTTGTTGCCGGCCAGCACCTCGTGCAGGGCTGTGCTGCCAAACACGGTCATCCACAGGAACGAGAGCAGGGACGGCACGATCAGCACGCCAAGTATAAACTCCCGGATGGTGCGGCCTTTGGAAACGCGCGCGATAAAGATGCCCACAAAAGGTGCCCACGAAATCCACCAGGCCCAGTAGAACACCGTCCAGGCGCCTTGCCAGTTGCGGGTAGAGTAGGCCTCGTTCCAGAAAGAGAGCTGCAGGAAGTTGCCCAGGTAGGAGCCTGTGTTCTGCACATAAGAGCCAAGTATAAAAACCGTAGGCCCCAGAAACAGCACGGCCAGCAGCACCAGCAAGGCTATCCGCACGTTCCACTCGCTCAGGATGCGCACGCCTTTGTCTACGCCCGTAACCACAGACACAGTGGCGATGGCCGTGATGCCGGCTATAAGTATGATTTGGGTGGTTACGCCGCTGGCAATGGCCGGGAAAACGTGGTGCAGGCCGGCTGCCACCTGTTTCACGCCGAGGCCCAGCGAGGTAGCCAGGCCAAAAAGCGTCGCCAGCACCGCCAGGATATCGATCACATCGCCGATAAGGCCGTGGATGCGCTCTCCCAGAAACGGGTAAAAAACGGAGCGGACGGTGAGGGGCAGCTTTCGGCTATAGGTAAAGTAGGCCAGCGAAAGCCCCACCAGCGCGTAAATGGCCCAGGCATGGAAGCCCCAGTGCAGGAAAGTATAGTTCATGGCCTGCCTAGCGGCGGCGGGTGTGCCCGGCTCTCCCAGGGGCGGCGTCTGGAAGTGGTTGATAGGCTCGGCGATACTCCAGAAAAGCAGGCCGATGCCCATGCCCGCGCTAAACAGCATGGCAAACCAGGAGGACGTGCTGAACTCGGGCTTCGCGTCCTTTCCGCCCAGCCTGATGTGCCCGAACTTGCCAAAGGCCATGTACAGGCAGTACACCACAAACACGTTTACGCTAAGTATAAACAGCCAGCCCATGTTGGCGGTTACGGCGGCCTGCGTGTCGCTGAAGAATTCCTCAGCGCCCTTTCTAAAGGTCAGCACCAGCCCTATCACCAGGATGAGTATGACAATGGAAGACCAGAAAACCGGGCCGTTTACCTCCAGCCCCAAGGATTTTTTTGTGTCGCTTCTTACTTTACTCATGTAGTATATGTTAAGCTCAGAAATAATATCCCATGTTTATGTTAAAACGCATGTGCCACTTTGTGTCATCGGGGGTGCCGGCGGTGAAGGCGTTCGTCCACTCCGGCCCCAGCCACGGGTGGTTATAGCCAAAGGCCGCATCGGTGTAGATGTACATCGGGCCGGCCGTCAGGAGGGCGCCAAGTACGTTCATGTGTGCGTTTTCGTAGCCGCTGATGCGTTTGTTGTAGTAGCCGTAGTTGTTGTAGATATCGATGCTTTGCAGCAGGCGCGTCTGTATCGGAAGGTGGTAGGAGATGCCTGCCGTATATACCTCGCCTTTGTTGGCCACGTTGTAATTGGCCCCGTACGCGCCCATCTCCACAAAATCAAGGTCGTTTCCGGCGGCATACTTGGGGTTGATGCGGTAGAGCATCGCCTGCAGCTTCAGGTTCCAGGGGCTGTGGCCTGATTTATACTCGTAGTGCACAGCGCCGGCGTAGCGGTTGCCGTTCTCCTCGGTATCGAGGTTGTAAATCAGCCCGCCCTGCACCGACACCCCCAGCTCATGCGCCAGGCTGTCGCCCAAGCGCCGCACTACCTTAAAGTTAAGCTGGTTATTTTCCTTGTTGCGGCCGGTTATGTCGTACGAGTAACGGTTAGGGCTAGCCTCTGCAGAACTAAACACCATGTCTTCGGCACTTTTATAGTAGGCTGCCTGCCACTGCCATTGGCCCGCGTCGTGTATATACTTCACGCCCATGTCGTGGTCATCCTCAAAACCGATGTAGTAGGTCATATTAAAGAACCAGTTGTTGGAGTTGTACTGCTGAATGCCAAAGGGCACTTGGTTCAGGCCCACCTGCAGCTGTGAGGCCTCCGAGAAATCATGTTGAAACCAGCCCTGCTTTAAAAAGCCGCCACCGAATGCTTCCGAGTAAAAGCGGTACTCGGCGTTTAGCTTGATGCCTTTATACGCTGCCTCGGCGTTGATGCGGAACAGGTCGAAGCCAAAGTCGCCGCCGCGTTCCAGTTGGTCCTCTTTCCAGGTAGACAAGTTGTAGTTGAAGCGCAACGCGCCACCGAGTTTCAGGTACGGTTTCTCTTCAGGCTTCTCCTCTTCCGGGTACTGCGCTCGGCAAACCGCGCTTACCAGGAGGAGAAGCGGTAACAACAAAATCCATTTCAGTATAACTCTTTTCAATGGCATCTGCTAGTTTAGGTTTAACATTGCCCTACTAGGTTGGACGAACTGAGGTGATTTAAGTTGTCCGACGGGCTACACTTCAAGTATGTTTCCGTTGCAACCTTGCATCGCCTTTACCACTGCCTTTGCTGCACTTGGCCATTCGCAAACGGGCCTTAGCTTAAAAGCTATGGTGAATTGTGCGCTGCAAGTATAAAATTTATGGTGTTTTTCGTTTATAATGTTAAACGGAAGTAAGTTTGCGCGGCTGCATAGAGTGGTGCGGTTGCGCCATCAAATTGATGAGGAGTTTTAAGGATGAGTGTTTTTAAAGAATGTAGCTATGGAAACAAAAGTAAACCTGCGGGAGGAGATCAGGAACGCCTACAATAAACTGGAAGGGGCTTTTACGAAGGGAAATGTAACAGGCGTAGACAGCATATATGTGGAAAACGCCGAACTGTTGGCGCCCGGCCACGATGTGGCAAAAGGGAAAAGTGCTATACTGAAGTATTGGCAGGGTATCGTAGATATGGGGATCAGGAAGGTTGAGCTGAACACAGATAAGGTAGAGGACCACAACGACCTCGCCGTTGAAACGGGCACCTACCGGATGTATGCCCAAGCCAATCAGCAAATAGACCAGGGTAAGTATATTGTGCTGTGGAAGCATACGGATGGTAAAATGCTGGTGGAAAGGGGCATCTGGAACAGCAGCAACCCTGAGTCGTTGCAGTTCCTGACCTCACGGATCCCGCAGCACCGTTGATTTTCTAACCATACAAACAGACCAACCTATGGAAACAACAACAGTGAACATCGGTGCAGAGATCAAGCGCGCCAACGAAAAGTTTATACAGGCCTTTACCGAGGGCAATGCTGCCGGCATCGCCAATTTATACACCGATGAGGGCATGCTCTTGCCCACCGGCATGGAGGCTGTAAAAGGAAAGCCGGGCATACAGGAGTTTTGGCAGGGCGCCATGAAAATGGGTGTAAAAGGCGTAAAACTGGAAACCGTGGAGGTGCTGCCCTGTGAGAACACGGCCATTGAAATGGGAAACTATACGTTAACAGGTGAGGGCGGCACCCGGATGGACAAAGGAAAGTACATTGTGGTGTGGCAGAAGCAAAACGGCCAGTGGAAGCTGCACAAAGACATCTGGAACACCAGCCTGAGCGCCACCTAAGTTGAACGGCACAAAGTATAAACGCCCTGCAGGTATAAACTTGCAGGGCGTTTGCTTTAGCTGCGGCGCAAAGTATACACTATGGCTGCAGGTTGGTTTTACTTTTTAGACTGCGGCACCGGGAAACCACGGTCACGCATCAAGGCATCAATCGTCGCGTCGCGGCCACGGAACTTGCGGTACGCCTCGGCAGGGTCCATGGAGTTGCGCGGGGCAAACAGGTACTTCACCAACTTGTCGGCCACTTCCTTGTCGTAGAACCCGCCCGGCGCTTCGGCAAAAGCCTCGGCAGCGTCAGAGGTCAGCACGTCGGCCCAAAGGTAACCGTAGTAGCCAGTAGCGTAGCCCTCACCGGAGAACACGTGCCCGAAGTGCGGCGAACGGTGGCGCATCACGATCTCTTTCGGCATGTTCAGCTCGGCCAGCGTCTCGCGCTCAAACTTGTCCGGGTCCAGGTTGGTTGGGTCTGCCAGGTGATACTTCATGTCCATCAGGGCAGAGGCCAGAAACTCGGTAGTGGCAAAGCCCTGGTTAAAGGTAGCCGCCTTCTCGATCTTGGCAACCAACTCCTGCGGCATTGGCTCACCGGTCTTGTAGTGCTTCAGGTAGTTGTTGATCACCTTGTCGGTAGACAGCCAGCGCTCCAGCAACTGCGACTGGAACTCGGTATAGTCGCGCACGCCGCCGTTCAGGGTCGGGTATTTTACGTTAGAAGACAGGAAGTGCAGCGCGTGGCCAAACTCGTGGAAGAAGGTTTCGGCATCGTCCCAGGACACCAGCACCGGCTCGCCTGGGGCAGGCTTCACGAAGTTAGAGTTGTTGGAGGCGAGCACCGTCTCTTTGCCGTCAAAGGTAGTATGGGAGCGGTAGGTAGTGGCCCAGGCGCCGGAGCGCTTGCCCTGCCGCGCAAACGGGTCGAGGTACCACAGGCCGATGTGCTCGCCGGTGGTTTTATCGGTCACTTCCCATACTTTCACATCCTCGTGGAACACGGGCACAGAGCCCTCCGGCACCGGCGTGAACTTAAAGTTAAACAGCTCGCCGGCAGTGTAGAAGATCGCCTGCGTCAGGTTGCCCAGCTCCAGGTACTGCTTCACCTCATCCGAGTTCAGGTCATACTTCTCCTGGCGCACTTTCTCGGCGTAGTAGCGGTAGTCCCACGGCTCTATGGTGATCTTGGCTTTGCTGGTTTTGTCGGCGATGGCCTGCATGTCGGCTACCTCTTCCTCTACGCGGGCCAGGGCAGCAGGCCATACGGCCAGCATCAGGTCCATGGCGGCCTCAGGCGTTTTCGCCATGCGGTTTTGCAGGCGCCACTCGGCAAAGTTGTCGTAGCCCATGAGCTGCACGCGCTCCCGGCGCAGCTGCAGTATCTTGGTGATGTTCTCGTTGTTGTCGTGCTCGTCGCCGTTATCGGCACGCGAGTAGTAGTTTTTCCATACTTTCTCACGCAGGGCGCGCTCATCCGAGTAGGTCAGGAACTGGTCCATGCTGGAGCGGGTGTTGGTCACGGCATACTTGCCTTCCTGGCCGCGGTCGGCGGCGGCTTTGGCGGCAGCCTTCACAAACGACTCGGGCAGCCCGCCCAACTGGTCTTTGGTGAGGTATACCACATAGCCTTCTTCGTCTGCCAGCACGTTGTTGGAGAACGAAGTATAAAGCGCCGCCAGCTCCTTGTTTATCTCCGCGTAACGCTGCTTTTTCTCCGGACTCAGGTCAGCGCCTTCCATCGCGAAGCCCTCGTACACCAGCTGCACCACGCGCTGCTGGTCGGCTGGCAGCGGGTTTTTCCGGGATGCCTCGTAAACAGTTTTAACGCGCTGGAACAGCTTCTCGTTCTGCGAGATCTTAGAGCTGAACTCCGATATTTTCGGCGCCAGTTCTGCCTGCACCTCGCGGAACTCCGGCGTGGACACGTTGCTGCTCCAGATGCCATAGTAGGTAAACACGCGGTCCAGCTCCTTGCCGGAGCGCTCCATAGCCGCAATGGTGTTCTCGAAGGTGGCAGGCTCCGGGTTGTTGGCGATCTTCTCCACCTCGGCCAGGTTCAGGGCCATGGCTTTCTCCATGGCCGGCTGCAGGTCGGCCAGGTTCATTTTATCGAAGGCCGGCACACCGCCATAGGGGCCGGTCCACTCTTGCAGGAGCGGGTTGGTTTCTTCCTGTTTTTGTTCCATTTGGGTTTGCTGTGCCTGTTCCTGCGTCTTTACGGAGGAGCAGTTGCTAAGGGCAAGTATGGCCACCAGGCCAGCTGCCGTTATTACTTTCTTTTGCATCTGTCGTTTGGGTAAACTTATACTTTAGGTGTCAAAACTGTTCCGTTTATGAACAATCAACAGTACAAGTTACAAAAAAATGTTGTTCCGGGGCATTTCGTGCTTCCCTGGCAAGGCACTTCTACTGCAAAAGTATGGCCCCGGCAGTTGCTATTGTGCTGCAAAACACATTACTTAGAGGCTGCAGAAACATGGAAAATCGCCGCAACCTGTACTTCTATTATTATCGCCTAAGCCTGCTCCGGGACTTAAGCATGGGTTGCTGTTGCGTTTAGCTTGCTACTGAAACCATAACCGAGTCCTGGCCCAGCCGGGACTTTTTTGTTTATACCCCATACATCACACACAGAAAATCATGCATACAGTAACTATAGTTGGGCTTGGGCTTATCGGAGGCTCCGCTGCGCGCGACCTGCGCCGGGAAAATGTTGCAACAAGTATCATCGGCGTGGACCAAAACCCGGCGCATGCCGGCGCGGCCCTTGCCTTGGGCCTTGTGGACGAGGTGCTGCCGCTGCAGGAAGCCGTGGAAAAGGCGGATGTGGTGTTGCTGGCAGTGCCGGTAAACGCTATTGGCGCGCTGCTGCGGCCCGTGCTCGACCTGTTGCCAGAGCACGCCACCCTCATCGACTTTGGCTCTACCAAGAGCGCGCTTTGCGGGCAGGTAAGGCAGCACCCGAAGCGGGGGCAGTATGTGGCGGCACACCCCATTGCAGGCACCGAGAACTCTGGCCCCGCGGCCGCGCTGGAGCATTTGTATAAGGGCAAAACCAATATTGTGTGTGAGCGGGAGGCCTCGTCGGGGGAGGCACTGGCTACGGCCATGGCACTTTTTGAGGCGCTCGGGCTGCAAACGGTTTTCATGGACGCAGAAACGCACGACAAGCAGCTGGCCTACATCTCGCACCTGTCGCATGTGAGCTCTTTTGTACTGAGCATGACGGTGCTGGACGCGGAGAAGGCTGAGAAGGATATTTTTGCGCTGGCCGGCAGCGGCTTTGCCTCCACGGTGCGTCTGGCCAAAAGCTCGCCCGCCATGTGGGCACCCATCTTTGAGCAGAACAGCGCTTACCTGGGGCAGGCCATCGAAGAGTACATCACCATTCTGAAGCAGTTTCAGGAGCACCTGCAGAGCGGCAACACCGCCATACTTTACCAGATGATGGAGCAGGCAAACAAGATCAGGCCCGTGCTGGAGGGGAAGGCTAAAACGCCTGCCTTGTAATACAAGCCGCTACGTGGTGAGCGGCAAAGGGCATGGTACAGATAATCTTCTGAATTTTTATACTAACTAATTGAAATTTACGTAGAACACAACTGTGTAACCAGCCCAGCATCGCCATGTATACTACCGTTTTCAAATTCGAGGAGGGAAGCCCGTTTGTAGACGCCAGGCGCCCGGTTAGTAACGAGATCCACGACAGGCTACTATGGCAGGCCATGCGCCTTTCTAAGTCCGGGAAGCGCGTTTTCAAAGACGGGTTGATCATTTACACGCCCATACCGGCATACTTGCAGGGCCCCACAACGCTGGAGGTGTACTGGGATTTTGGAAATTCCGAAGAGTATGGCGCCCCTTTTAAAGCAGCCTCCTGAAAGTTAGGTAACAAAGGCTGTATGGCTTGTTTCTTTTACCGCTTACCAACGTATACTACCGCATGGACCTCACCTTTTTTAACACCCACACCCTGGCAGGAAGATTAGAGATTATCTGGGCCCATGGGAATTTTATAGCTTTTCGCGGCAGAAGAGGTTACCGGATCGCCTTATACGACCTGGGCAGCTTTTTTGCAGAAATCTGGTACAACCCGGCAAACGACTATGTGAGCCTGGTGCGGGGCTTTATAAGCAAAAAAGCGCTGGAGCCATACATCAACCAGGTAGACCTGATGGAAATGTTTGACTGGTAAGCCTTGCCATGTAAGCCAAAACTGCCTGCCAAAGCAGCGCCTGCGCCGGTGAGGAAGCCCTCAGCGTGCCCCACTTTTATACTTCTATTCTCCTCCCTCTTTGCCTGAACTGTGCGCCTGAGGCAGTAAATCAGGCTATGTTTTACTAACTTGCCAATTAGTAGGTAAAAAAATGCCAAACTATAAGCTCGTTAGATGAACATCATAAGAAACCTAAAGATCAGGGATAAGCTCATCCTTCTTCTGTCCCTGCTGCTGATTCCGCTAGTATACCTGGTTACGACCACCGTTATCCGGGAGCTGGAGGAGAGCGAGGCCCTGCAGGAGGAAATGCTGCAGCTGGAGGAATCGGAGAAAATCTCGGCTTACCTGCACTACTTGCAGCGGGAGCGGGCCCGTGCTTTAGGCGCCGCCACCGGCGACTCGGCTATGCTGGTAGAGGCCAAAGTTTACCGCGTAGAGACGGACGCCGCCGAAAGGGATCTGAAAAAGTATCTTGAAGAATCCGGAAGAACGCTGCCGGAGCTGTCGATGCTGAACGAACTGAAGGTTTTCCGCACCCAGTTAGACCAGCATCGTCTGAACGTGCAGGAATACAGGCGCTTTTCCACAGAGCTGATCTTTAGCCTGTTGGATAGAATGGCCGATAACGCTTCCAATTCTGGCAACCCGGTACTGGCCCGGCAACTGGAGAGCTTCAGGCAACTAACCGAGGCAAAAATTCAGCTCGGCCGTATCCGGAGCCTGGTGGTAAATTCCATTCAGTCGGGCTCCTTCCCTCCCAAAGACTACGGCGTCGTTATGTCTCAAATTGCGGCGTTTGAGCGGGCGCTGGCTAATTTTAACCGCTATGCCGATCCTGTAACCATACAAAATGTACAGCAGATAATCGAGTCAGAGAACTACCACCGCATGGCGGCCATCCTGCAGGCCATCGACGAAAAACCGGAGCTGGATTTATCGGCCTACGACCCTGCCAAAACGTTCCGGGAGTTTACCACAAGTATAGAAGACCTGCGGGTAGCCGAGAAGGTGCTGATCGGGCGCATCGGAGATGAGGTGAATGCGCGCATTACGGAGAAAGAGGGGAAAGTTGGCGTGCTGCTGCTGGTTTTTCTGCTGACCGTGGGGCTGGCCATTGTGCTGGCCATGTATATCATCAACCTGATCGCCACCTCGCTCTCGAGACTGAAAACCGCCGCCGACCGCATTAAACTTGGCGCTACCGACGTGGTGATCGACGTGGACTCGAGGGATGAGATTGGCAGCGTGGCGGAGTCTTTTAGGGGCGTGCTGCGCAAAACCGTGAAGCTGTCGGAAGTGGCGCAGGCCATTGGCGATGGCCGCTACGATGTGGAGGTGGAACTGCAGAGCCAGGAGGACGTGCTAAGCGGCGCCATCCGCGACATGAAAGATAATCTGCAGCGCTATACTTCCGAAAGCGCCAACCGCACGTTTATACTTACCGGCGTATCGGAGCTCAACAGCCAGGTGAGCAGCGAGACAGCCCTTGACCGGGTTTCCGAAAAAGCCATCTCCTTTCTTTGCGACTACACCGGCTCGGAGGCGGGCATTATGTACCTGCACGGCAACAACGGAAAGCTAACGCCGGTTGCCAGCCACGGCGTGGCCGTAAGCCCCGAGCAGCTGCCGGCCTTTGCCATCGGCACGGGCAAGGTAGGCGAGGCGGTGCAGGAGCGCAAGGTAAAAGTGCTGGAGAATGTGGGGGAGGAGTACCTGCGGGTTAAATCCGGCCTGGCCGACATCGCCCCGGCTTCCGTGATCATCGTTCCGCTATACTTTGCCGATAACATGGTAGGAGCCCTGGAGCTGTCTTCGCGCCGGCCTTACACAGAGCTGCACCAGCGCCTGTTTGAGTCGATTGCCGAGCGCATTGCCGTGGTGATCCATACCTTGAAACAGCACCTGCAAACCCAGGAGCTGCTATACGAAACACAGAACCAGGCCGAAGAGCTGGAGACGCAGCAGGAGGAACTGCGCCAACTCAACGCCGAGCTGAAGGCATCGGAAGAGGAGCTGCGCGTGAACCAGGAGGAGCTGCAGGAGAAGAACGCCGAGCTGGAGGAGAAGGCGCAGCTGCTGGAGGAGCAGTACGAGGCCCTGGGTGCCAAGAACAAAGCCCTGGAAGATGCGCGCGAGGCCATTGAGCTGAAAATACAGCAGGTGGAAACTGTGAGCAAGTATAAAAGCGACTTCCTGGCCAATATGAGCCACGAGCTGCGCACGCCGCTCAACAGCATCCTTATACTTTCGAGGCTGCTGGCCGATAACTCTGAGAACACCCTTTCTGAGAAGCAGGTGGACCATGCCCAGATCATCCACAAGTCGGGCAACGACCTGCTTCGTCTCATCAACGAAATCCTGGACCTGTCTAAGATCGAGTCGGGGATGGTGCGGCTGGAGACAGAGGAACTGCAGGTGAAGGACATCTCCATGGCGCCGCTGTTTAAAGAAGTCGCCGCCAAAAAGCAGATCCGCTTCATCGAGCGCATCAACCCCGGCAGCTCCGACATAGTCGTGACCGACCGCTTCCGCCTGGAGCAGGTCCTGAAGAACTTTATCGGCAACGCCCTGAAGTTTACCGAGGCCGGCGGCGAAGTGGAGTTCTCCATCTCGCCTGTGCTGCATAAGCCTAAGTTTAAATCGGAGCAGCTGCGCGAGCAGACTGATATCCTGGCCTTTTCGGTGCGCGACACGGGCATCGGCATACCAAAGGAGAAGCAGGGAATGGTGTTTGAGGCGTTCCAGCAGGCCGATACCTCTACCACGCGCAAGTATGGCGGCACCGGCCTGGGCCTTACCATCAGCAAAGAACTGGCTGCCCTGCTGGGCGGGGAGCTGATGCTGGAGAGTGAGGAGGGCAAAGGCAGCACCTTTACCTTATACTTGCCGCGCGTGCCGCAGACCGCCGCAGACCGTAAGCAGCCGGAACCAGTTGCCGCGCCAGAGCGCGTGACAAGTATAAAACCGGAGAAACCTGCCGCCGCTGTACCTGCGCCTGCGCCCGCACCAACCCAGGTAAATGGCAAAGGCCAGAGTGTGGGCCGGATGTTTATGGACATGGAGCGACAGGACAGGCAGGACATTAAGGTGCTGATCGTGGAGGATGACAAAGGCTTCAGCGATATTCTGGCTGACTTTGCCCTGGCCAAAAACTTTAAGGTGCGGCAGGCCTACACCGGGCAGGACGGCCTGGACCTGGCCCGCGAGGAGAAGCCCGACGCCATGCTGCTCGACATTCACCTGCCCGACATGACCGGATGGGACGTGCTGAAGTATGTGCGGGAGGATAAGGAGCTGCGCAACATGAACGTGCACGTAATGTCGGCCTATGACAAGGAGGTGATAGGCGAGCACGCCGAAAACGAGGAATACCTGCCCAAGCCGGTTACGCTGGAGATGCTGAACAAGGCCTTCAGTTCTATCTTGAGCGGGTCTGACGCCTCCATTGAGAACATCCTGATTGTAGAGGACAACGAGATAGAGAACAGAGCCGTGGCCGAGCTGCTGCTGGCGCATGGCCTCAAGTCCACCTCTGCGTTCTCTGCCGAGGAAGCGGAGCAGGTGCTGGCCAAGCAGAAGGTTGACTGCATCATACTGGACCTGAACCTGCCGGGCATGAAAGGCTACGACTGGATGAAGAAGATCAAGTCGCAGACGGGCCTGTCCGACATTCCGATCATCATCTACTCGGGCAAAGACCTGAGCAGCGAGGAGGAAACGCAGCTGAAGGAGTTTGCCAACACCATCATCATCAAAAACGAGTACTCTTACCTGCGCCTGCTGGATGAGGTGCAGCTGTTTCTGCACAAGGTAAACCAGAAGCTGCCGCAGGGCAAGGAGTTTAAGATGAAGCTGCATGTGCCAGAGGAGGTGCTGCGCGGCAAAAAAGTGCTGGTGGTGGATGATGACGTGCGCAACATTTACTCGCTGAGCAGCCTGCTGGAGCTGCACGGCATGGAAGTGGTGGCCGCCTACGATGGCAAGGAGGCGCTGGACAAGCTTGGCGCTGAGGAGGGTATCGATATGGTGCTGATGGATGTGATGATGCCGGAGATGGACGGCATAGAGGCGACAAAACGAATCCGGGCTATTTCTCGTTACAAGCAGCTCCCGATTATCGCGCTCACAGCAAAAGCCATGAAAGAAGACAGAGAGAAATGCATAGAAGCCGGCGCTTCTGACTATATACCCAAACCAGTGGATACCGACAAGTTGCTGACTTTAATGCGGGTGTGGTTGTATGAGGCCTGAGCAGGAGGAGCTTTTTGAGCAGGAGGTAGAGGCGCTGATACAAGACATCCTCACGCAGTATGGCTACGACTTCAGCGGGTACGCGCGGGCCTCGGTGTACCGCAGGATAAAGCGCTTTCTGGGCCAGAAGCACCTGCCAAGCATGGAGGCGCTGCGCGAAAGGCTGTTTGCAGACAGTTTCTTTTTCGAGAACTTCCTGCAGGAGGTGACCGTGAACGTGACCGAGATGTTCCGCGACCCTACGTTTTTCCTGTCGCTGCGCCAGAACGTGCTGCCCATACTTAGCACCTACCCCTACATTAAGATCTGGGATGCCGGCTGTTCCACCGGGGAGGAGCTTTTCTCGCTGGCCATACTTTTAGAGGAGGAGGGATTGCTGTCTCGCACCAAGATCTACGCGACCGACATTAACCAAAAGGTGCTGCGGCAGGCCAAAGAAGGCATTTTTCCGGCAGCCAACATGGCGGCTTATACGTCGGCCTACTATGCGGCAGGCGGCAAGCGCGAGTTCTCGAGCTACTACACCAGCAACTACGGCAGCGTGAAGTTTAACGCGCAGCTGGTGAAGAACGTGGTGTTTTACCCGCACAATCTGGCTACCGATACGTCTTTTAACGAGTTCCACCTGGTTGTGTGCCGCAACGTGCTCATATACTTTAACCGGCAGCTGCAGGAGCGGGTGTTTCACTTGTTCGACGAGAGCCTGGTGAGCCTGGGCTACCTGGCGCTGGGCAAAAAGGAAACGCTGGCGATGTCGGGTATCAGCAGCAACTATAACGCGGTGGATAAGAGCAACCGCATTTACCGTAAGCTAAACTAATGCAGAACGATGCTTTAAAACTGGTGGTGATTGGAGGCTCCTGGGGCGGTATTCAGGCGTCGCTGGGCGTGCTGAAGGACCTGCCGGTAAACTATAGCATACCGGTGGTGCTGGTGCTGCACCGCCTGCGCAACCAGGAGGGCAGCCTGCAGGAGCTGCTCGACAAGAAGCTGCCCCTGAAGGTAGTGGAGGTGGGGGACAAGGAGCCGGTGCTGCCCGGGCACGTCTATCTGGCGCCAGCCAACTACCATGTGCTTCTGGAAAAAGACCATACTTTCTCGCTGGACGACTCGGAGCTGGAGAACTATTCGCGCCCCTCCATCGACGTAACCTTTACCAGCGCCGCCGATGTTTACGGCAAAAACACGGTAGGCATACTGTTAAGTGGCGCCAGCAGGGACGGAAGTTCAGGATTAAAGTATATATTTGAAAAAGAAGGCTTGGTGGTGGCCCAGGACCCGGCAGAGGCGGAGGTCGCTACCATGCCACAGGCAGCCATTGCCACCATACCTGGCTGTAGAGTAATGAACGTAGCGCGTATACAGGAGTTTTTGCTAGCCTTACATGAACACTGACCACGATATCAAACCGATAACCACGCATACAAACGTACACCCCGTCCGGGTACTGCTGGTGGACGACAAGCCGGAGAACCTGGTGAGCCTGGAGAGCCTGCTTGCTGAGGAGGGAGATAACGTGACTTACCTGTTTGCGAACTCCGGCGAGGAAGCCCTGAAAATAGCCTTGCAGGAGGAGCTGGCGCTTGTCCTGCTGGATGTGCAGATGCCCGGCATGAATGGCTATGAAGTGGCCCGCTACCTGCGCGATATCTCCAAAACCCGCCATGTGCCGATTATCTTCGTAACCGCCATTTCGGAGCAGGATGCCCATGTGATAGAGGGGTTTGAGGCCGGAGCCGTGGATTTTCTGTTTAAGCCGCTGCACCCGATCATCACCAAAGCCAAAGTGGCCGCTTTTGTGCGCTTTTACCTGCAGAAAAAGGAGCTGGAGCGTGCCAACAAGGAAACCAAAGCGCTAAACCAGGAGCTGGAGCAGCGTGTGCAGGAGCGCACCCGTGCCCTTACCAAGGCCAACAAGGATCTCGATAACTTCGTCTACACGGCCTCGCACGACCTGAAGGCTCCTATCAATAACATTGAGGGCCTCATGACCGCCTTGCAGGAAACGCTGGAGGAGAAGGAGCTGGACCTGCAGGATGTCTCGCCGCTCATGCACATGATTAACGATGCCATCGGGCGTTTTAAAGATACGTTGATGGACCTGACGGAGGTGGCCAAGGTGCAGCACCAGGAGCAAAACAAAGCCCAGGAGAACGTCTGCTTCCAGGCGATACTGGATGATGTGAAAGTGCACATCAAAGACCTGATCCAGAAGTATGGCGCTAATATAACAGCAGATTTCTCGGCTGCCCCCGAAATCGTTTTCACCAGAAAAAACCTGCGCAGCATCCTCTACAACCTCGTTTCCAATTCCATTAAGTATAGCTCCCCCGACAGAAAACCCGAAATTGCCGTGGCTACAAAGATGGAAGGCAGCTTTGTGGTGTTAACGGTTCGCGATAACGGCTTGGGCTTGCGTAAACAGGACCAGGAAAAAGTGTTTGGGATGTTTAAGCGGCTGCACGCGCATGTGGAAGGCACCGGCGTTGGCCTGGCCATTGTGAAACGGATTGTGGAGAACTGCGATGGACGGATTGAATTCGAAAGTGAGTTGGGCAAAGGCTCCGAGTTTAAAGTATACCTGAGGCAGGAATAAGCGGCTACCTTTGAAGAGAACCACGCGCATTGCGCCTCCTGTTGCTGTGCCTGAGCTCTTCTGATTCCTTGTCATTGAAAGGGTTCTGAAGTATGATACTAATATCAACTCATTGATGCACCTCATCTACGGTTCCGACGGGGTGATAAGCTCTCTTTCCTGTTAACCTCCCACGCATTTTTTCACGAAGCAAACTTTCGGCTTGCGTTGTTTGCCGGGTACTGCCGCAAGCTTTCTGCCTGCGCCGGCATCTGTAACAACCTGTGGCAGCTATAGTATAAGGCAAATCACCTCAACTCAACAAAGTATACTTTACAAGCATTATGAGCCAATACCCAACCCGCGACAAGCAAAGCATCCAGCAACTTTACAACACCATACTTCCTGCCCTGGCTGAGCAGATCCACCAAAGTATCGCCCCGGTGCTTCCTATGTTCGACAACTTTACGCTGGAGCGGGTAATTGACACGTGGACCAGAGACCCCTCGGCAGCCGACACATCGGAAGTGGTGAGCGTAGAGAACGGCAACGTGCAGCAACTGGGGCTGCGGCTGCGGTTGGAGGGATTTCAGAAACCGGGGGTAGAAGCGTTTAACCTGGCCAAGGACCTGGTATTTAAACTGGAGTACAGCAGCTATACCGTTGGTCCGGACAAGAACAACGTGTGGCTTGAGAAGCCATACTTGGAGCGCTGGGAAAAAACGGAGCTGGAGGACGTGGCCGGTAAGTGGAGCGAAGAGTTGGTGGAGGAGCTGACGCAGCGCCTGCAAAAGCTGATATAAGCCTGCTCCTGAGGCCAAGACCCTTGAATCTCTGTGCTCATGTTCTGTTTTTTGAAAAAAAATAAACCTCGTTAATGCGTTGATTTAAAGATTTTTATGTCTTGTGGTTTGCTTGGGTATTCCTGAGTGGCACACAAATTGCAAATTACCCTCCCTGAATACGTGAAGTAGATTTTTAATTTAAAGAACACGTTATGAAAAAGGGAAATTACATTTTCAGCATGCTCCTTATAGTATCGATGCTGCTGAGTATTCCGGGCATGGCACAAGAGAGAAAGAAGATCAGTCCGCAGGCAAAAGGCGCCGTGATTGGCGCGGCTACCGGTGCGGCGGCAGGTGCCATTATACATAAGCGCAACCGGGTGGTTGGCGGTGTAGTGGGTGGCGTTGTAGGTGGCGGTGCCGGCTATGCCATTGGCAAGCGCGTGGATAACAAACGAAAAGCCGAAGAGGCTGAGCGCGTGGCTGCTGCCAACAGAGCTGCGGAGGCGGCAAGAGCTGCAGAGGCCCGAAACGCCAGAACCGTGGCAGCCAAAGCCCCTGCACGCAAGCAAGTAAGCCAGCCAGCCCCGGCTAAGCGGGCAATGGTGGCTCAGAACCAGGTGGTGGTGCCTTATGCCGCTTACCAGGAGGAGCCGTCGCTTATCACTAGCCTTGGCTATCTGCCAAACCTCACCTTCGGGAAGCCTAATACCGCTTATGCCACTTCAGAGGTAAGGAGAAAGAGCTGGTAACACGTTAACCACTTCAGCAAAGTTTATCTGCGGCAGGTTTTCGTTACGGCGTACCTGCCGCAGCATTTTACAACATAATCACACAAGTATGAAACGCTTTTTGTATATACTGTTTTTTGCCGCTGTGTTTACTTCCTGCTCAGAGCCGGAAGAGGCGGTGGATGTGCAGCGCCTGAACCAGGAGTTTATCAGTGCCTGGAACAGCAAAGACGCTGACAAAGCAATCTCGTTACTGGCAGAGGATGTGCAGTTCTTGCAGGGAGAGACGCATTTTCAGGGTAAATCTGAAGTAGCAAACCGCTGGGTTAAGGATACTTACAGCAGCATTTCTGACCTGAAGACAAATGTGGTAAGCTCCGGTACCGACAGTGAAACAGCGTATGAGGCCGGTACTTTCTCGGTGGATGTGCTGCCTGAGGGGCCAGACCAGTTGAGCGGAATCGGGGAGGGTAACTTTATCCTGCTCTGGAAAAAGAACAAAGACGGCGAGTGGAAGTTGAGCTATGCCCAACTTGAAGACTTGCCGGTACAGGCCAAGAATTAAGGCAGGTTTATAGTATAAAACGGGAGTCCGTGCGGCACAAACTGCCGCACGGACTTTTTTGTTTTTGAGCCAGCTTATTGCTTGATGAGTTTAAGCTGCTGTTGCCCGTCGCTGAGCTGAACGGAGAGAATATAGATGCCGGCCGGCAGGTTCAGGTTCTGCAGCAGCAGCTGGTTGTGGCCACTCTCCAGTTCCTGAGCGGACCGGTATGCCACCCTGCCTTCTAAAGTATGAAGCTGGATGAGCGCCTGCCCGTGGTGAGGAGAGGTAACGGTAAGATGAAAGCTGTCTGTAAATGGGTTGGGGTAAGCCTGTACAGCCAGAGCGCCCGGCGTGCTGCCCGCCTGAATTACCCGCACAGGGCTAAAACTGTAGGTGCCGCCATAGTCTACCTGCCTTAGCCTGTAGTATAATGTTTTGCTTCCGTAACGGGCAATGTTCGGGTCGGTGTAGGCGTAGTGTTGCAGGGATACGGTGGTGCCATGGCCGGCCACGTGCCCGGTGCTGGTATAGTGCTTTCCGTCGGTGCTTACCTCAATGTTAAAGTGGCTGTTATCTGTTTCTGAGGCAGTGGCCCACTCCAGCGTGGCACTGTTGCCGGCGCGTTTGGCTGAAAAATGCAGAAGCTCTATCGGCAAAGAGGTGATAGGGTCGCTGGCCCGCACGCCAAAGGCCTGCAACCCGCTGGAGGCAAGTATAACGGTTTGGCCGCTGTAGTTGGCTTTGGTGCTGGTAACGTTGTTATAGCTTCCCCCGCTCATCAGAATGTGCTCCTGGCCAAAGGCAATGTTATCGGTAGGAGAGTCTTTATATGCGATATTGTCGCCGCCATCAGATAAGGTATAAACTACCACCACCTTGCTTGCCTCCTGGTTAAGGAGCACGATGGGCCGGGTGCCGCGGTGCGTCACTTCGTACAAATCGTCCCAGGTGCCGTCGGGCCGGCGCACCAGAAGTATGATTTCCGGGTAGTCGCCGTTGTCGTAGCTGGTTTTTACGGCGCAGTACAGCGTGCCGTCGTCAGCTACGGCCATGTTCAAATGATCGTCCGCCATGCCGCCGCCAATATTATCGGCAGCCTGTGTTGCACCCGGCATTTCGTCCTGAGACCAGGTATCGGCATCGGTGCCGTCGGTATGGGTGCTAAAGCCAAAGCGTTTTGTTAACTGGTTCGACCACAGCACGCCTATCTTTCCGGGCATCGCAATCACGGCACAAATGTCATCGCTGGAGATCTCCTCAGGAAAGGTATGCTTGTTCGTGCTGTTCCAGTTGGAGTAAGGCGGAACACTCCACCGCGCGTAGATCCTTTTTTTGCCGCTGCTTTGGTTGCCGCTGTATGCCAGCCACATCCGGCCAGTGCCGTCAATGTCGATGGTGGCAGTCTCAGCACTATTATCCAGGGTGATGGCGGCAGTTGCGCTACGCAGGGACCATAGCTTATAGTTGTCTTGCTCCTGGTCAAATTCCAGGGAGACCAGTTCGGAGTTTTTGCCTTTAAAGATGAGTATATGGGCTACGTTGCCAACTATTTTGCAGTCGGCACGCATGTCTGTGGCTGAAGAAAGGAACAGCGCCTCTTCCCACGTATCGTCAATCAGGCGCCAGAGGTGGGTGCCGCTGGAGTTAGGCAAAACAGTCCAAAAACTGCCGGCATACTCCCATACTTTAGACTGCGGCTTATCTGCTGTTGTGGCAGAGACAGTTAAGGGGGTTAAGGGCTGAATAGAGGCAAACTGGGCGAAAGCGTTTGCGTGAAGTAGTAGTACACAGCAAAGTAACAGCGTAAAGTTCCTCATAAGCAATTCCCCCTTCTCTCTTGCTGCTTTATATATTTATATTATTTCATGAATATTGATGTTTAACGATGTATATGTAAATTAGTTGTTGCTATAGTGCAAGTTAAGTGTTAATAAAAGGGCTGCCCCAGTAAGTATAAACGGCTAAAGCGGCTACACCTGGCGCAATGGCAATTCCTGTGAAGTCTGCTATCTTTGCCTTTGATGAACGCCTTTAAACTTAGCCCATACTACCGCCTCTACGCTTTTTCTGATTACCAGAGTATGAAGGCTGCGCTGCCCTATATGCAGCGGGTGGTGCTGGCGAAAAGCCTGCAGGATGTGGAGGAAGCAGATGCCAGAAGGGTCGTGAGCCGGGGCAGGGGAGGCGGCTATAAAAACTACCTGGAGCCGTTCGGCAGCTACCAGGCCAAGGGCAGCGGCATACAGTCGCTGGTGACGGCGCTGCAGGCGCTCTATAAAAGCAACAGCTACTCGGCCAGGTACATAGTAGTGGAAAGGTGCTGAAGTGCAGCCCCAAAAAAAGAGGCTGCCCCGCATGCCGGAACAGCCTCCTTACAAGTATAATTGGAGGGGTTATGCCTGCTTCACCAGCTGCACCTCGCCCTGTATCTTCAGTTCTTCGCCCAGCATCACGCCGCCTGTCTCCAGGGCAGCGTTGTAGTTAATGCCCCAGTCCTTGCGGTTAATCTTGCCGCTGATGGAGAAACCCGCCTTCACATTGCCCCAAGGGTCTGTGGCAATGCCGTTGTTCTCTACCGACAGCTTCACCGGCTTGGTCGTGTCTTTAATCGTCAGGTCGCCGAACAGGTGGAAGGTTTCGTCATCTACCTTCTCTACTTTAGTAGACACGAACTTCATGTTCGGGTGCGTATCGGTGGCAAAGAAGTCGGCATTGCGCAGGTGCTCGTCGCGCTGCTCGTTGCTCGTATCAATAGAGGCGGGGTTAATGTTTGCCACCACCTTCGCGTTTGTAAAGTCATCTCCGTCGGTTTCAGCCTCCGCTTCGAACTCCGTGAACTTGCCGGTCACGTTGGAGATCATCAGGTGCTTAATTTTAAAACCAAGTTCGCTGTGGGTTGGGTCCAGAGACCATTTTGTAGTTGCCATGTTTATTCGTACTAAATTTAAAGTTGTTATATTCTAAAAGTTTAATGATGTTCTTTTTCCTAACACTGTTAGGTATAACGGCAAAAAAATTATGCTTTCATACCGGACACAAAGCCTCGGATAAAATCCTGGAGCACTAACTGGTTCAGCTCTCTTTTGTTTTCGCCGGTGCCCATCATGTTGATCGAGATCAGGCCGTGCAGCATAGACCAGAACGTGTGCAGTTTCAGGAACGGGTCCGTGTCGGGGTGCTTGCCTGCCGCGATAAGCTCCTTGATCGGCTGCAAAATCAAATCGCTGAAGGTGCTCAGTTCGCTGATCTGATTTACCGTTTCGCAGGACGGGATGCCCAGGCCATACATTACCTGGTAGTAAGCCGCGTTGTCGAAGGCAAACTTCCAGTAGGCGTAGGCCATGGCCTCTATCTGTGCTTCAGGCGTTTCAACTTTATTCTTTGCCTTGATCAGCCCCTGGTTCAGCTTCTGAAAGCCCTGCTTTGTCAGCTCCAGAAGTATGGCCTCCTTGTTCGCGAAATGGTCGTAGATCACGGGAACGCTGTACTCGATGGCCTCGGCAATTTTTCGGATAGAAAGCGCCTGCCAGCCATCCTGCACCACCAGGTGCCAGGCAGCCTCCAGTATAGAGGCCCGTACCTCTTCCTTATGCCGTTTCTTCCGTTCTGCTATTCCCATTCTTGTTATCTCTGTTATTTTACCTAACAGTGTTAGCAAAGGTAGAAGTTCCAGGCGAGAAAGTAAAATTTGTGGCGGCACAAGTAAAGAAAACTGAGTGATTGACGAAAGAAAATCAAGGTGCCCTCTTAAGGTAAACTACACCTCTTAAAGAAGATAAAATTTTAGATGATTCTTTAACTATAGCAGTGTGTTGTTATACTTATTGTATGATTTGTTGAGGTTGCTAAATTTTCTTTTGCCAAGTATAAGCTAAATTATATATTTGGTTTATAACAGCTTTTAAGCCTGTATTTGTGCCAATAAAATGCGCATAGGTGGAGTATAGTGCTAAGTTTATGTAAGGTTTCTGAAGAAAGAGTGGTGGTGAATTACATAGAGAACTGTACTTTTTTGTGTGCCTAGAATCGTGACGGTATTAGCTAAGTGCAAAGTATAAAGGTTCTGTGCCAGCTGATGACGTTGCTCAAACTGAAAACAAACTGACTTATGTTTCTATTATACTCATCTGCAAAGCTGCGGGCGGTAGTTGTCTGCATGCTACTTCTTTTGTCTGGGCTCTCTGTCGCCTCTGCCTCTCAAAATGAATACTTCCCTTTCTACGAACCGGATACCACCAAACTGCACAGGCTGGCGACGGCCAAGCGGGAGTCGCTGGTGCGCTACCTTCAGGTGCCGGAGGGGGTAAGTGCAGACTATAAAAAAAGCTTTGCTAGTATAGTTGCCCGAACAGCTACCGACAGCTATGAGCGGGTGCGCTATACGGCCTTGCTGGATACAGTTATCTCACCGTTTGTGCAGGAGGTGTTTCAGGAGGTGCTGGCCGCCAACAAGGAATTACCTCCTGCTAACCTTGTGCTTACAAGAAGCCCGGTGGAGAACGCCTATGCTCTGGCAGACGGTACCATATTCTTTAACGTGGGCTTGTTATCCAAACTGCAGAATGAGGGGCAGCTGGCGTACATCATATGCCATGAACTGGCCCACATTAAGCTGCGGCACATGGAGCGTAACATCACAGAAATTTTAGATGTGATGCATGGCCGCTATTACAAGAAACAGTATAAGAAGCTTACTCGGGAGAAGTACAACAAGTACGCTAAAATGGAGTCTTTTCTGGAGGGGCTTACCCTGAACAGCCTGTACCATAAGCGCTCGCTGGAAACGCAAGCAGACTCCCTGGGTCTTATTTTGTACACAAACACGCGCTATAGTATAGCGGATGCCTTCGGTACTCTACAGCTTCTAGATAAAGTAGACCTGCCATACTCCGTGCAGCCTGTAGACATCAACAGGTATTTTGGATGTGCAGGTTATACCTATAAGCCTCAGCAAAATGGAACAACGGCCTCCGTTTTCAATATTTCTGCACAGCAGCCTGATTTTGCAGAAAATCCGGATACGCTTAAAACGCACCCGGACTGCATGAAGCGGCTAGCCTACATCCGTCAGTTGGCCGGAGATAAGGCCAGAGCCGCAAAGCCAGAAAGCGGATACAGCCAAGGCATGCGGCATATAGCAGACCTGGCAAAGCGGGAGGTCACCCAGAGTTGGTATGACTCTGGCAATTACGACTACTCGTTGTTCAACGCGCTTCTGCTGCTGCAAGGGCAGCCCGGAAGTACTTACCTCAGAAGCATGGTGCAGATGAGCCTTGCCGGGCTAAAGCGGCACATGGAGCAGCACCGGTTCGGTGAGATGGTGGCAGTAGCCTCTGATTACAAACCTGCCAACCTAAACGACTTCCTCAACTTTCTGAACAGCCTGAATACCTCTGATTTTAAAAGCATCGGCAACTGCCTGAATTCAGCTTTAGCTGGCGCTGAAGCCGTGCCTGCAAACAAAGAGTATGGCTTAATGGCCAAGTATGCCCAAGCCATTCTACTGGATAAAGAACAGGAGGCAGATAGGCTACGGAACATCTATCTGGAGGAGTACAAGGAGGGACGGTTTGGCCCGCTGCTGCTTTGGGAAGGCATTAACTAAGAAACAACTTTAATTTCACTGTATGAGAAAACGTATACCATTGATTGCCTTGCTGGCACTAAGCTTGTGCACCTTCACGGCAAAGGCGCAGCAGTACACACTGGCCGGCTTTTCTAATTTTAACAAAGAGGCGCTTAACCCAGTTTATGTCGGGGCGGAGGTGCAGGGCTACTCTATTTTTTATAGAACAGACCAGGCTGACAAGAAACACTATAATTATGGGTTTGATCTTTTTGACCAGAACCTGCAAAAGCTCAAAAACATTACGATTACCAAGGAAGGCTACTACAACCGCTTGCTCGGTTCGTGGTTTAACGGAAAGAGCTTTGCTTTTTATTTTTATGATGCTGCGTCAGGAAACCTGGAACTGGATGTGTATGATAACGCGCTGAACAAGGTAAAGTCTGTTGAGCTGCCCAAAATCTCCAGCACCAACCGAGGTGTTGCCTACCAGCAGCTATTGCACCCCCTTAACCGCAGCAACAGGAATATTTCTGAGCTTAACCTCTATCCGGTGCCCCAGAAGGGCTTTATCCGAAACGCCTACACCAGAGGCCAAAAGGGCTTTGAGTTGGAGATGTATGACAACAACCTTGAACTGAAGTGGAGCTACCAAACGGATAAGAAAGCAAAAGGCTACGAAACCATCATCGTAAACGAGGTGACGGATAAATATCTGCTGGCCACTATAGGGCGCAGTCCTTCAGCCAAATACCAGGGCACTTTATTTTATATAGCAGCTTTTGATGTGGAAACCGGCGAGAAAGTGCTGGACTACGAAATAGGAAAGCAGGATGGGCGGCAGCTGGTACTGGGCAACTTCAGGCTGGATGGCAAAAAGGGTGAAGTGATTGCTGCAGGCGAGTTTTATGCGGCTGAGGCCAGAGTGCTGAAAGATCACAGCCAGGGTATGTTTATAAAGCGAATCGGGCTTGATGGCAAAGAGAAGCATGTGGAGTTTTATGAATGGGATAAAGGCATCGCGCCGATGCTGCCGCAGGGCGCGATGGAAGGTTTTGGCAAAGGTAAGATCAGTTTTGTGCATGATATAGTGCAAGGGCGCGGTGGCAGATACCACATTATCACAGAGCAGTACACTTTGCGGCGGGATGGCGTTTCGGTGGCACTGGCGGTAATGGGCAGCGTTAAGCCCACTGTCTTCGGCATAGTTGGCGATATGGCGGTTTATACACTCTCGCCTGACCTTAAGCTCAGCAGGGTGGATGTCTTTGATAAAGAGGAAACAAAATTTGGCCTACCCCGAAGGAGCAAGCCGTTCGGCAACCCCGTGCTTGGACACATCATCAAGCGGACCAACGGGTTTGACTACCAGTTTACGCAAGGTGAAAATAACCCGGAGAACCTGCACCTGAGCTACACCAAGGATACAAAGTTAAAGAGGAGCCGGTATGACCAAACCGTGCTGGAGAGCGTGGCCTTCCTGAACGGCGCAGGTGCTGTTACAGACAAACTGGATATTTCTTCTTCTAAAGAGATAACGACTTTCGTGTATCCCGCAAAAACCGGTTATGTGATGGTGCTGAATAATGTGGATAATAATTTGGAGATGAAGCTGGTGAAGCTAAACAAGTAAACAGAGCGCTTCAAAGTCGGCTGGCTGCCAAAGGCGCAGCCGTGCATACTGGGGCAAGGCCCGGACAATAGTGTCCGGGCCTTGCTTTTTCCAAGGTATAAGCAGTTGTTCGCGTTGCTGCTAACCTCTGCCTGCCGCAATGTGCCAGCAGCTTTGCAGCACTTGCCTATTAAATTTTATACTTCAACCCAAAAATTCTAACAAAGTATAGGAAAATAAAAATACTTGTTTACATTTGTAGTGTACTATGTAACTAATACACTATAGCAATGCACGCATGATAGAGATCCAGGAGTTAAGCTTTGGGTACCCCGGAAAGCCGCTGCTTTTCCAGAACCTGCATTTGTCGCTCTCGCAAGGGCACATCTATGGCCTGTTAGGTAAGAACGGAGCCGGTAAATCCACGTTGCTCAAGAACATGGTAGGCCTGTGCTTCCCCAGGCACGGCAGGTGCGCCATCCACGGCAAAAGTGTTTCCGGCAGACCGGTAGACCTGCTGGAGGATTTATACTTCATTCCGGAGGAGATCTACGTGCCGGCGCTCACGCCGCAGAAGTTTGTTTCCAGCACGGCCTGTTTCTACCCTAACTTTTGCGAGGATTCTTTTTACCGGTACCTGCAGGAGTTTGAGGTGCCGCAGCATGCCGTGCTGAGCAAGCTCTCGTTTGGCCAGCAGAAAAAAGCCATTATCGCCTTCGGCCTTGCCGCCAACACGCGCCTCCTCGTGATGGACGAGCCTACCAACGGGCTGGACATCCCCTCCAAGGTGCAGTTCCGGAAAACCATAGCGGCCGCCCTGACCGAGGAACGCTGCATCGTTATCTCCACGCACCAGGTAAGAGACCTGGATAGCTTGATCGACAGGCTGGTGGTGCTGCACGAGCAGAAAATCATACTGAACAGCAGCCTGGACGAAATAGCCGAGAAACTGACATTTGCCACCCTGCCTGACACAGCCGGCAAACAGGTCTTGTATGCCGAAGACTCTGTGAGGGGCAAGCAGGTGATCATGCCGAACCTGCAGGGCACCTACAGCAAAGTAGAAATAGAACTTCTTTTTAACGCCCTTATTAGCGGCAACAGCAGTCTTTTAAATCACTTAAAACTGACAGAGTATGAGCAGGCATTTTAACCTCAGGCGCTTCGGGCTGCTGTTTAAGAAACAGGTGGCCGAGCAGTATAAACCATACCTTATGAGCCTGGCCGTGCTTACCGGCCTGCTGGCGCTCCTGATCGGGGTGCCTGCCTATGTGCAGTCGCGGCCCCTGGTGGTTAGCATGCAGGAGTTCTTGTTTGTGATGCCGCTGCTGCTGGCCGGCGCCATCTTTACGAGCAGCATCTTCTCCGCCCTCGGAGATAAAAAGCATGCCATTGCCACGCTCACACTGCCGGCCTCTCACCTGGAAAAGTACCTGCTCGGCTGGGTCTTCTCCTTCCTCATCTTCCTTATACTTTATACCATCAGCTTTTACGGCGTGCTCGCGGTGGTGCTAAGTATGGACGACTGGCAGGGTGCAGAGAAGCAGATGCTGAACATCTTCTCCGGGAGAATGCTACGGAACGTGCTGGGTGCCTATGCCATGGTGCACGCGGTGGCCCTGGTAGGAGCGGTATACTTTGAGAAAGGGCACTTTATTAAAACTGCCTTCGTTTTCCTGCTCTTTATGATCGTGCTGGTAACCCTGAACAAGCAGGTGATACAGTTGGTGCTGGGCCACGACCTTTCAGCCATGCCTTTTGGGGGAGTTACGCTCACAGAGAACGACAGAATGTTTAATGTAGCGCCTCCCAAGCAGTTTTCCGAATGGTTAAACTCCGCTTTAGGGGTGGTGCTGATGCTTATACTTTGGATAGCGGCCTACGCGCGGCTAAGAGAGAAGCAGGTTTAAAGCGTAACATACATGGAATTTAGAGACAACGAAGCCATTTACCTGCAGATTGCCGCCTACATAAGCGAGCGCATCCTGCTGGGGGAGTGGCCCGAAGAACATAAAGTGCCCTCGGTGCGGGAGATGGCGGTGGAGCTGCAGGTAAACCCCAACACCGTGATGCGCACCTATGAGTTTCTGCAGAAGCAGGAGGTGATCTATAACAAGCGGGGCATCGGCTTTTTTGTGGCCCCTGATGCCGCCGCCAAAGTGAAAGCCTACCGCAAGGAGCGTTTCCTGGAGCAGGACCTGCCTGTGTTTTTTACGAACCTCTACCTGCTCGGCATCAGCCTGGAAGAACTTCAGGGCCTTTACGAAAAGTTTACATCAGACCATTACGGAGCATCCCAAAAGAAAGAATCATGAAAACCAGTAATAAACTCTTGTTGGCAGCCGTGCTTGTGCTGCTCGCCTCGCTGGCGGTATATAACGTGGCCCTGACTGCCGAGTATAAAAAAGGCGGTTTTAAAAACCCTTTTGCCGGGTATGAGGCCCGGGGGCTGAAAGACTTTCAGGAGGTTTCGGTGAACGTGGGAAACAGCATGAGCGTGGAGATAGTGCCGGGAGACTTTGAGGTGCGGGTGCTGGACAAAGTAGCGGACTATGTAAAAGCTGAGGTGCGCGGGGAGGAGCTGGTGCTGGAGGTGGCATATCCGGAAGAGTATAGCATGCCGAGCGCGGGGCCTCATGTCATCATCTCCTGCCCCGACCTTACCACCTTAAAAACAAACGCTGTGTATACCGCTGGCGGTAAAAAGATAGAGGAGAAAGCATATAAAGAATGGAGTATGGTTCATAATGCAGTTACACTGAAAGAGATGGAGCTCGACAGCCTCACGATTTTGCAGGACAACGGCAGCGCGGTTATACTTCAGGGCAATAAGATCGGTCACCTGCAGGCCACAGCGGGTATAAGCAGCGGCAGCAGCCCGAAGCTAACCGTGGCCAACGGTAACACCATCCAGAGCGCGCAGCTGGACATCCGGTCGGGCAGCGAGTTGGTGCTGGACAACGTTTCCATCCCCAACCTGACCTACAGCTTCTCGGATAGCGCCAAAACAGTTTTGTCGGGGGCGTCGCTGCGTGTGCTGCGGCAATAACCGGCGGTTTCTGAAGTTTATTTTAAGCCGTTGGCCCCGAATCTGAGGCGAATGACCAGCCCTTGCGGCAGTTGCTTTGATGCTCTTCCTTTTTTGACTAATTTAAAGAGGACGTTCAAAAGTATACTTAAAAAAAGACCGAAAGGAGGGAGGAAACCATGGCTCAGCAGATTTGGAAGTACCTAGGCATTATGTTGGTGATTGTGTTGGCGGTGCAGCTATGCAGCCAGCAGCAGATCATGACCGCAGGCGGTATGACTACCGCATCAGACACAAAGTTAAATGCGCTGAAGCCGGTGTTTAGTGCGCCGGCGGTGCCGGAGGCCCTGAGCTTTGCCGGCGAGCCGGTGCCGCTGCAGGTGCCCGACGTGGCCGAGCGCCTGGACCGCGAGCTGGTGGTGAACTCTTATCTGCACGGCACCATTTTTCTGGGCCTGAAGCGCATGCAGCGCTATGTGCCGGAGATTAAAGCCATCCTGAAAGAACACCATGTGCCGGAAGACTTTGTATACCTGGCGCTGGCCGAGAGTTTGTTTGGCCACGTTACCTCGCCGGCCGGTGCGGCTGGTTTCTGGCAGCTGATGCCCGACACTGCCCGCGGCTACGGTCTGGTGGTGAACGGCGAGGTGGACGAGCGCTTCCATGTGCAAAAAGCTACGCTGGCGGCTGTGCAGTACCTCAAAAAAGCCAAAGCGCGCTTCGGCTCCTGGACCAACGCCGCCGCCTCTTATAACAGAGGTATGGCCGGCCTGGGCCGCGCGCTGGAGCGGCAGGGGGTAAGCTCCTATTACGACCTCTACCTGAACGACGAAACCTCACGGTACATGTTCCGCATCCTGGCCCTGAAAGAGGTGCTGGGCAACCCGCAGAAGTATAACTTCGAGATGAGTGAAGAGCGCGGCTACCAACCGCTGCCATCACGCATTATCAAGATCACTTCCACCATTAAAGACCTGCCTGCCTACGCGCTGGAGCAAGGCACTAATTACAAAACCCTGCGCCTCTACAACCCCTGGCTAAAAGACTACAAGCTAACCGTGCCGCAAGGCAAGGCGTTTGAGCTAAAGCTGCCGCAGGAGGCGATGTAAGTATAAGGGGACACCATAGCGCAAGCGTCCGCTTGTGCCAAGGGAATATAAATCCGAGTTTATCATACTATCATATTGTAAATCAGAAGGAGCAGCTTATTATTAGGAGATTTATAATATAAGCCAAAAAAAATTTTTTAATCTTATATTTGGCTCCTTGAACTAACCTTACGGCAATGCACCCCACAACAACTAATATTTCAAACTGGTTTAAAAATCCAGCTCCTGAAAATCAGTTACAAACGTTCATTGAACGGAATCCGAACTTCACGAGCAGCGAAACCACTATTGAAGAGGCGGCCGCACAGCTGGAAGTTGTAAAAAACCACGTACTTATCGCAATAGAAAACGGGGAGTTTGACAAAATTTCTTTTATAAATAGAAATCAAATGGCCACCCATCTTACAAGCATAACTGGCCATTTAAATATAATAGCTCAGCATTCCTATAATGTAGGACACTCTACAGTAAAAAATCAAGCAGTTGCCTTAATCACAAATATCCTGCATATATATGAACTGTTTATTCATTTACCCATACTTAATAATTCAAAAGGATTATACAGTTATAAAGAGGAAGTAAAGGAGCTAGTTAAGGGGAAGAAACAGTTTGAAAAGAATTTAGCTGAAATTCAGAAAGCAGAAGGTGTCTTCAATGAAACTCAGGGTTTACTTACTAATGTAAAGCAGCAGGTAGATGAGTGGACTAAGACAAATGCTACTCTAAAATCTGAGTACAAGACAGTCATAAACATTAAAAAACAGATTGATGCTCTTTACCAAGATATCCAGACAAGTGTGCAGGATATCAACAATAAAAAATTAGTCATAAACTCTGTGCATACTAATGCCCAGAGTATTGAAGACACTATAGAAGCATCAGGTAATAAGATAAAGAAGTTTATTGAACAAAAGACAGGAGATATTCAGTTCTTCATTGATACTGAAACAGACTTCTTCAGTAAAGAGTTAAAAGCTTTAGTAGATAAAACTAGCTCAATAGTTGTAACGAACCTTGAACAACAGCGAAAAGTGAATCAACTATTAGAGGGCGCTAATGCTGGCAGGCTTTATCGGTCCTTTTGGTTAAGGAAGAAGCAGTTAGAAGAAAAACAAAAATATTGGCTTGGAGGTATAATTTCAATCAATATTCTCATAGTGTGCCTATCTATCTTATTGGTCAACGGAAGCGAGTGGCTTGGAGTCAACCCATTGGATCTAAAAGACATTGATGGAGCATTTATTTTTAAATTAGTTATCTCCATTCCACTATTATTTCTTGATTATTTCATTGTATCGCAATATAACTCAAGAGCTGAGCTGATTGAAAAGTATTCTTTCAAATCAGCACTATCGTTATCGTTGCTTTCTTATAACGAAATGATAAAAGAAAATGCAGAGAGTGACGAATCTAGAGAATTTATAAACAAGACAGTAGATTTGATATATGAATCACCTTTTGATACACCCAGAGCACCAAAAGGCTACAATAGGTTTTTGCAAAAAATAGAAGAACATACGCATAATGCGGTATCGAAAGGAATAGAAAAAGTTACAAGCTAAGGGAAAGTCAGCCTTAACAATTAAAGCCGTTGTTGGTGTTTTTACCAACAACTCAAAACAGCACCAAGCAAAAAAGCCCTGCAGATTTTCATCTGCAGGGCTTTTGTACCTTGGGCCGGAGTCGAACCGGCACGAGTGTTACCTCATTGGTGTTTGAGACCAACGCGTCTACCAATTCCGCCACCAAGGCTTGTCGTCCTTATCCAGCTTAAGTACCTTGGGCCGGAGTCGAACTGGTGTTCCTCTGTCAGGAACGGGATGCAAACTTAGATAATGTTTCCTGAATACGCAACAGATATTTTTTCTTCAGGTAATAAGTTTTCACCTCCTGCAGGGCCTCGTCCTTGGTGATGCCGTGCAACTCGGGGTAGCGTTGCAGAACCGGCAGCACATCGTTGTCCAGTTGCGCCACAATGCCCGCTGTTTTCTCACCTATCTCGTGCAGCTTGGCAGCGTCAAAGTCAAACTCCAGCTCCATCAGCTCCTCGTTAATGTCCATCATGTCCATCAGGAAATCGCCGGGCAGCTCGTTCTTGCCGCCTTCCTCCAGTATGCCGTGTTCCTTCAGGATGTACTGCATGCGCAGGTCGGGGTTGGAGAGGGTGCGGTAGGCGTTGGTGTTTAGGGTGCTCAGCTGCAGGATCTCCTGCTGCTTCTCCTGCGGTTCGTTGGCGTAAAAATCCGGGTGGTACTCGCGGCTCAGCTTGTAGTAGGTGTTCTTCAGCGCCTTTTCGTCAAGTATAAAACTCTCAGGTATATCGTAAAACTCGAAGTAGTTTTTCATGTATCAATCAGCAATTAATATTTAGCGGCCAGCCCAACAAAGGCAGCCATACACAGCAAAGGTACAGCAAAAGGGCCAGGATTGTTCGAAAGGAACCAGGCTGTTTGCGCTCGCCCACTGCCGGATGCTGGCAAGACCGGAGGCCAGTGCCGAAGTATTTCGGGAACTCCGCGAGGTCTTTACACTTGGACCTGCCTGTATGACCAGGCCTCCGGCTTGGCCGCGAAAAGGGTTTTGGTGGCCGGCCATACTTGCCCGAAAAGCTCCGAGCCGCGGTAGGCGTTCAGGTGCTCCTCGGAGTCCCAGAGGCTGTAGGTGCTGTATACGTTGGGTTGGTGCAGGTCCTGCAGCAGCTCCACATGGTTGCAGCCCTCAAAAGCGCGGATCCTGTCTTTAGAATTGCGGAAGATCTCCAGGAACTCCTCCGTTTTCTCCGGCTTAAACGTCATCCGGACGATGCGTATTAGCATGGTTTAATCGTTAGTTGTTAATTGTTTTTGGCCGTTGCAGGACCACAAGGTACTACGGCAAAAATAAGAATAACTGTAAGTCCAGCCAATTTGGGGTATTTTTAGCAATCAACAACCATCAACCATCAATTCCCCGGATAAAAGCGCACGTCTACCTGCGAGTCGAAGCCGAGGCCGAGGAGCTGGGCGGCGTGGCCTTTGTTGATGCCGATGCACAGCTGCCCCTCGCTGTTGTAGGTGCAGCAGCAGTCGCCGTCATCCACCTGGTTATAGTTGGGGTAAATGCGCCCTATGGTTTCGCGGCCGAAGTGGATGGTGAAGGTGCGGCCATGCGCAATGGTCTCCACGCTGTCGCGGGTGATGTCGGTGATGAGGTTGCCGTAGCGGTCCACGTGGATGACGTGGCCCGTGATGGCATGGTCGCCGAGGCGCAGCTGGCGGTTAAACAGTTGCCTGAAGTTGGTGGTGCGGTCGCCGAGCACGTCTATGTCGCCGCCCTGGGCCAGGTAAACGGCGGCAGGGGCCAGCAGGTCGCGCGCCGGGGAGGGCAGGAAAGGCGCCTCCGTCTTCAGCTCCACCACCAGCTCGGGCTGCCCATCTGTCAGCAGCGAGAGCAGGCCATTGTCGGGCAGCAGAAAATAATGCCCTTTATACTTTGTAGCATGGTATTTGCCATGTTTACAACCGTGGGTGTCTACAGCAATAATGTGCACGGTGCCTTCCGGAAAATCCCGGAAAACGGCCCCGAAAACATACTCAGCATGGGCGATGTTGTAGGGCTCAATGGCATGCGTGATGTCAATAACCTGCACCTGTGGGTCTAACGAGAGGATTTTGGCTTTCACGGCGGCTACGTAGTGGTCCCGGTATCCAAAGTCAGACAGAAACGTAATTACAGCCATAGTACGAACTATAATTTGAGTAGATTTGTATTAATATTACTGAATTTAGTTAAATTAAAGAAAATATTCTAAACCTGCTATATAAGAGGGTAATCATTTGGTAGAGAAAGTAATAACCTTAGAGAATATATCTCTCATCGATTTCCTGGGAACAGAGAACCAGAACATCAAACAGCTTGCGGCGGCATTCCCGAGCAGCAAGATCATATCGAGAGGTAACGAAATAAAGATCCAGGGGCAGACCCCTGAGATCACGAAAATCCACGAAATCCTGTCTTCGCTGATAGACCATTATCATAAGTTTGGGAAGATTACGCATAACAGCGTAAATAGATACCTTGGCACCGATTCTTTAACCGAAGAGGAGGTGATCATCACTTCTTCGGACGTGATCGTGTACGGCAGCAAGGGCGGCGTGATCAAGGCCAAAACCCCGAACCAGCAGAAATTGGTGGACGCGGTGGAGAAAAACGACCTGGTGTTTGCGCTGGGGCCTGCCGGTACGGGTAAAACCTATGTGTCGGTGGCCATGGCCGTGCGCGCGCTCAAGAACAAGGAGGTCAAGAAGATCATCATCTCCAGACCGGTGGTAGAGGCAGGCGAGAGCCTCGGCTTTTTGCCCGGCGACATGAAGGACAAGGTAGACCCCTACCTGCGCCCGATCTACGACGCCCTGGAGGACATGATCCCGGTGGAGAAGCTCAAGTATTACCAGGAGAACAAGATCATTGAGATTGCGCCGCTGGCCTACATGCGTGGCCGTACGCTGAACAATGCCTTCGTGCTGCTGGATGAGGCCCAGAACACCACGCCGGCCCAGATGAAGATGTTCCTGACGCGTATGGGCCCGAACGCCAAGCTGATGGTGAACGGCGACTGGTCGCAGATCGACCTGCCGCGCAACCAGCGCTCCGGTTTAATGGAGGCGCTCAATATCCTGCGCGGCGTGAAAGGCATCGGCTTTGTGGAGATGACTGCTGAGGACGTGGTGCGCCACCGCCTGGTGCGCGACATCGTGAACGCCTACAGCGAACTGGAGGAGAAGCGCCGCGCCGCCCGCGAGGAGGCCAAGGCAGCCGAAGATAGCGAAACCGTGAAACTGAACGGCCGCAGCAGGAAGCAGCCGGCAGAATAGCGATTAGCTGAACTTTCTGTACCTTCATTTTGATTTATGTTTACTAACATACCTGTAGAGGCGCAACCTGTTGCGTCTCTACTTTTTTTATACTTCATACAGGCCATGATCAAGGTAAAACGAGCCACCTCGAAAGAGGAACTGCTGGCAGCTTTTGATATACGCGAAAAAGTGTTTGTGCAGGAGCAGCAGGTGCCCCGCGATGCGGAGTATGACGCCCACGATGCCACCGCCAAACACTACCTGGCGATATATGGAGGCGTGCCCTGCGGCGCGGCGCGATGGCGCAAAACAGACGCCGGCGTAAAGCTGGAGCGCTTCGCTGTGCTGCCGGAGTTCCGCAACAAAAGCATAGGCGGCAAGGTGCTGAAGCTGGTGCTGGAGGACGTGCAGGCGGCACAGCCGGGGCAGAAAATCTACCTGCATGCGCAGCTGCCGGCGGTAAACTTTTACAAGCGCCACGGCTTTGCCGAGGAAGGCGACATGTTTACCGAGTGCGACATCCGGCACTATAAAATGGTATACAAGGGCTGATGCTGCGCTGGGCGCCATACCCGTTTGTGCGCATAGTGCTCAGTTTTATAGCGGGCATTGGGCTATACTTTTGGCTGGGTGCGCAGCTTGGGCAGGCACTGTGGTTGCTTATGGCTGTTTTTTCAGCATTTGTGGCTGCGGCCATACTTGCCAGGAAGTATAAAAGTGCCTTTGCTACGGATGTAGCGGGTATTTTGGCCCTCCTCACTTTTGTGGTTTTAGGCTATGTTACCGTTCACCAGCGTACCGAACTAAACCAGCCTGATCATATCGCTCATCTAAAGGCAGCGCCAAGCTACTACAAAGGTGTGGTGGATGATTATGTGCTGCAGAAGCCGGGCTACCAAAGCACGGTGCTGGAGGTGGAGCAGGTGCAGGTTAATGGCCATTGGCAGCAGGCCACCGGCAAAGTGCAGCTCTCAGTGCCCCACGACTCCGAGAAGAAGTATGAGTTGCGCTACGGCGACGTGCTCCTCGTGAAGGGCAGCCCGCAGGAGGTGGCCCCACCGCTCAATCCAAACCAGTTCGATTACAAAGCCTATCTCGGCAACAAAGGTATTTACCACCAGCACTACTTGCAGCCGCTGCAGTACCAGAAAATAGCCGCTGATCCACCGAACCTTATTTTATACTACAGCATACTGTTGCGTCGCAACCTGGATGCTGTACTGCAGGAGCGGGTGGGGCAGAAGCGTGAGTATGCCATAGCCTCGGCGCTTATACTTGGCGTAAAGGACGAGCTGGATAACAGCATCCGGCAGGCCTATGCCGATACGGGCACGATGCACGTACTGGCGGTGTCGGGGCTACACGTAGGGCTGATTTATGGGGTGCTGATGTTCCTGTTCGGGAGGTTTACGGCCACGGCCAGGCAGCGTTGGTTCGGGACCATACTGGTGCTGGCGGCGCTTTGGCTGTATGCTTTCGTCACGGGGCTGTCGCCGTCGGTGCTGCGGGCAGTGCTGATGTTTAGCCTGGTGGCCATTGGTATGGCGTTGCGGCGGCGCACGGTTATCTACAACACAATTGCGTTCGCGGCCCTGGCGCTGCTCTACCTAAACCCGTACAACCTGCTGGAGGTAGGTTTCCAGCTGTCTTTTCTGGCGGTGCTGGGCATCGTGTACCTGCAGCCGCGGCTCTATGGCCTGCTGGCGGTGCGCAGCCGCCCCCTCGACTTTCTATGGGCGCTCTTTACGGTGGCGCTGGCCGCGCAGCTGGCTACGTTCCCGCTGGGCATATACTATTTTCACCAATTCCCGGTTTATTTCTGGCTGGCTAATATCCTGGTGGTGCCGCTTGCTACCTGGGTGCTCTTTTCGGGGGTGGCGGCTCTGGCGTTTAGCTGGGTGCCGGGGCTGAGCTGGCTGCTTTTTCAGGTGCATTTCTGGCTGATCTGGTTGATGAACGAGTTCAACCTCTGGCTACAGCGCTGGCCGCAGGCTATCCTCTCGGCCATCGATATCACTGCGGGCCAAACCTGGCTTTTATACCTGATCATGCTGGCTTTTATACTTTTCCTGGCCCTGAAGCGGCTCCGTTACCTGGCACTTGCGGTGGGTATGGTGGCTATACTTTCGGGGCAGGAGATGTGGGAGCAGGTGCAGCAAAGGCAGCAGCGGCAGCTGGTAGTATACAGCGTGCGCGGCAGCACGGGCATAGGGCTGGTGCAGGGGCAGCAGGCCCTGGTGCTGGCCGACTCCGCCCTGCTGCAAAAACAGCAGAGCTACACGTTTAGCGTGCAGCCGCACCTGCGGCAACTGGGCATTGCGCAGCCAAAACAGGTGCCGTTCGTTTCTCCTGAAGCTCCGGCCGTTTCGCTGCCCGACGGCAACCAGCTGCTGGTGTGGCAAGGGCAGCGTTGGCTCATACTTTCGCGGCCGCCTAAACTGCAGCCCAAGCCAGGCTTTGCAGTAGATTACCTGATGCTGCGCCAAAACGTGCGCCTGAAGCCGGAGCAACTGCAGGCTTATACTTTCTCCAAACTTGTTCTGGATGGCTCTAACGCGCCCTGGTATCGGCAACGCCTGCACCAGCAGCTGGATACGCTCGGCATCGCCTATGTTGATGTAGCAGAGTCAGGTGCTTTTGTGTTAGAGTTGTAGGGGGCGGATTTTATCAAAGTATAACAGCACTCCATCTTTCCTATTTACCGAGGCCTCTTCTTAAATAGAAGGGGGAGTTTCTGCAAGTGTAAACCCACCCCTAACCCCTCCCAGGAGGGGAATTCACCCCAGCCCTCTCCTAAGACCAGGGGAGGGATCTATTCTGCTGTTCCGGACTTCCTAGTCGGGCACTATTGCTGATGCGGACATCCTTGTTCGCATTTCTGCAGATCCTGTTTCAACTGCCCCTTCTTGTCGAAGGAGGGCAGTAATCAGCAGACGGTTATCATCCCCCTACCCCCGGCAGGAAAAGCTCCCAGCGCGATGCCCGAAAGAGTTTACCCCGAAGCATTTCGGGGAGGCCTTAAAGTATGAATGAATCTATAGCTATGTAAGACTGAGGGTGAACAATGGCTAGAAAGGATAGCTTAGCTCCAGTTGCAGGGAGCAGCAGCTAAGGTATAAGGCACAAGCGGACGCTTGCGCCAGAGAGGGTTAAGGAAGTATAAATGCACAAGCGGACGACTGCGCAGAAATAGTTTTTGAAGTGAACTGGAAAACTTTACCAACTCAGGTCACCGAATAACTCACGGCAAGAGACAAGGTACAGTAGCAGGGAAAAGCCCCTAAAAGCAAAAAGCTCTATTCACAAAGAACAGAGCTTAGCGTTGTGCGCACGGGGAGATTCGAACTCCCACACCCGAAGGCACCACCCCCTCAAGATGGCGTGTCTACCGATTTCACCACGTGCGCGGGTAAAAGTAGGATGCAAAAGTATAAACCGGCCCTGACAAAAGCAAAAGCAAACAATCAAAAAAATGTACTGTTTATACTTTAAGGCTAAAATCCGGCAGGCAAAGAACCATATAGACGGGCTGCGGTGTTAGCACATAAGAAAGTAGGAAGTGCATACGGAATTATGAATTTTTATAGATAAAGATGCCATGAGTCTAGGGCGTTTCTGAGATTGTTTATACCTTTATGTCTGTGCTGCAGGTTGATGCAAGGCGCTTTTTGTTTTTAGGTCTTTACGCTACGATACAAATATATGAGTATAGTTATAACAGGATTGTCGAAGAAGTTTGGAAAAAAGCAGGTGCTGCAGGAGCTGGACCTGACTATCGAAAGCGGCCAGATTTACTGTCTGCTGGGCAAGAACGGCGTGGGCAAAAGCACTTTCCTCAACTGCATCCTCGACCTGGTGCAGCCCGACAGTGGGAGCATCAGCCTGTTTGGCAAAGACTATCTCCAACACCAACTGGAGGTGAAGCAGAACCTGGGCGCCCTTTGCGAAGACAATCCGCTGATAGAGGAGTTTACGGGCCTGGAGTACCTTAACTTTGTAGCAAAGCTCTACAAGCTGCCTCCGGCCGAGACCCAGGAGCGTATCAGTAGCCTTGTAAACTATTTTTTTACGGATAAAGAGTCGTTGCAGAAGAATGTAGCGGGCTACTCTACCGGCATGAAAAAGAAAGTAGGCATTGCGGCCGCCATGTTGCACAAGCCGCAGGTGCTCATCCTGGACGAGCCGTTCACGGGCCTGGACCCGATTGCGGCGCAACTGCTGGTGCAACTCATCCGGAGCTACCGCAACGATAACCGCGCCATCCTCATCTCCTCGCACGACCTGAACTATGTGGAGAAGATCGCTACCCATATCGGTGTGCTGAACGACGGCCAGTTGATGTACAACGGGTCGGTGCAGGAGTTTACCAGAAATGGCGCCAACCTGATCGACCAGGCTTTGTTCCAGCTGTTGCTGCCGCACCACAACACAGAGGCCAACCTCGACTGGATGCTCACTTAAGTGAGTTAAAAGTTAAGAGTTCAAAGTGAAAAGTTTCACACGAACACTTTTGCAGACTCTTAATTCATCACTCTAAATTCTTAACTAAAGTAAATGGATTTGATCGCTTTTTCTTGCCGTGCCCGCATCAACAGTTTTTTCAGGCAGAAACGCCTGCAGCGTTTGCTGCTGCTGTCGGTAGGGCTGGTGGCGGCAGGAGTGTATGCCTGGCTTTTTTCTTTTCTGCTGCAGCAGGCGGCCGAGGGCAGCACGCGGCTTGGCGTAGACCAGGTGCTGGAGTATGCAAACCTGTTCATGCTGGCCATCATCATTCTGAAAGGCTTTTTCCCGGCGTATGTGCCCAAAGCCAACCTGGTGCCGCAGCTTTACCCGGTGCCGCCCTTGCAGCGCTTCCGCGTCGAGCTGATCGTGGAGTTGGTGTCGCCGTTCTATTTTGTGCTTCTCAACTTCCTGCTGCTCCTGTTCATGATGTCGCCGTTTTACACGCTGCTGCACCTGCTGCAAAGCGTGCTGGTTATACTTACGGCTCACGTAACGCTGCGCTCGCTGCAGGTGTTTATCGAGCGCCGCATACGCTGGCGCAGTGCCAATTTCTACTCTGCCGCGGTAATGGCTGGCGCCTTTATAGCCTTGCAGGCGCGCGCGCCTATGTTTTACCCTGCTTCAGAATGGCTGCTGCTGGTGGCGCACATGGCAGCCCTGGGCTTTTTTATCACCTCCAACTTCTTACTGGAAAAGGCCGCTGCAGAGCCTCGGCGCAAAGCGGTGAACTACAGCAGCAGCGCCCACCGCAGCCTGGGTTGGCGCTTGTTTAAAAACCATAAGCAGGCCAAGCAGATGCTGATTTTCGGGCTGGTGTTTAAGGCATTTATACTTGGTGCCGATGCGCTTGCCGTGGAGAAGAAAGGGCAGCATCTGTTGGATGAGGTGATGACGCTGTGGCTGTTTGTAGGGCCGCTGGTGGTGTTTTCGTATGTGTTTAACAACATCTGGGGCTTCTACCGCAACCTGTGGCTCACCGTGGAGCGCTCCAGCGGTTCGGTAAAAGACTTGCTGGCCGTTACCTGGATGGCTTTGCGCGTGCCCCTTCTCATCGATGCCGTACTGACCTTTGTTTATGCCGCCCTGTTTAACCACGAGGATGTTTTCTTTGTGGTGATGATGTATGCGGCCAGTGTGCTGGTGTTGGCTCCGTTAGGGGTGGTGGCTTCCATCGTGAGCCCTAAAATGGTGTCGGGAGGGTTGTTCAGCTTCAGCGCCAAGGCTTCTTACCTGTTCAACTTTATCGCGATCGGGTTAGCCTGCCTGCTGTTTCTGCCGCTTATCCACCCGCTGCTATACCTGGTATACCCGGTGGTGATTGGCGGGGCTATCTTTGCTTTGGTAGCCGTGCTCAAAGAGTATCCAACGTATAAATACCGCCTGTTTGAAACCCACTTTAAGAACGAAGTATAAAGTATAAAAAAAGCGGCCACCTAACTCAGGTGGCCGCTTTTTTTATACTTTATACTGTTGCTACTGTTTTGCCTTAAACTTCTGGATAAAGTCTCTGGTGAAGTCGGACAGGACCAGGGTGCCGCTAATGCCGGCGCGCTGTGTCAGGAGCTCGTCCCAATGCTCTGTGCCTTGCCAGAATACCTCTTTCATAGCGCGTAGGGCCTCCGGGTTGTAAGAAGCCAGCTTCGTGGCAAAGTCCTGCACGGCGGTGTCCATTTCCTCTATAGAGTCGAATACCTCGGCGTACAGTCCTTTGTCTTTGGCCCACTCTGCCGAGCGGAACTCTGCCGCATCCAGCGACAACTGTGAAAAGGCGGCCAGGCCAAGCTTACGCTCTACGGCAGGGCCTACCACAAATGGGCCGATACCCACCGCCAGCTCGCTCAGCTTAACGGCCGCAAACTTCGTGGCAAAGCAGTAATCTGTGGCAGCCGCCACCCCAACGCCACCGCCTACGGCTTTGCCCTGCACGCGGCCAATAATAACCTTCCCCGACTTGCGGCAGGCGTTAATCACCTTGGCAAAGCCGGAGAAAAACTCCAGCCCCTGCGCTTTGTCCTCAATCGCGATCAGCTCGTCGAAGCTGGCGCCGGCGCAGAAGGTGCGGTCGCCTTTGCTTTGAAGTATGATTACTTTGGTTCTCTCATCCCTGCCAGCCTCGGTAATGGTGCTGGCAAGTTCGTTTAAGATGGCGCCCGGCAGGGAGTTGTGCGACGGGTGGAAAAACGTGATCGTGCTTATTCCCTGTTCATCGGTGACAATGTCTACGCTGCCTGCGGCTATTGCTGTTGTGTTGCTCATCGTTCTTTTCTGTTGCGTTTTTAGGCACCGGCCAAGGCTTGTTCCCAGGCCAGTGACTTCTGTCTGAATTATGCCTGGTCCTTCTTTTTTACCATGGTCATGATCGTGGCGATGGCCACAGTTTCGCCGGTTTCGTCGGTCACGTCTACCAGCCACTTCACGATGCCTTTGGCCACATCTTCCTCGCTTCGCTTTTCCTGGCTGATTTTCTCTTTGCAGGTCAGCTTCACGCCAATGGTGGCGCCAGGGTAAACAGGCTTGGTAAAGCGAGCCTCCTCTAAACCGTAGTTCAACAACACAGGCCCTTTCTTGGGATGCACGAACATACCTGCTGCCTTCGAGAGGATATAATAGCCGTGCGCCACTCGCCCTTCAAACAGGGTGCCTTCCAGCGAGGTAGCGTCTACGTGCGCATAGAAGTGGTCGCCGGACACATTGGCAAAGTTCACGATGTCTGCCTCGGTTACCGTGTGGTTGTGGGTGGTGTAGGTTTCCCCGATCTCCAGCTCCTCAAAGTACCGCTGGAAAGGGTGCTTATCATACTCCACCTGCTTGGCGCCTTTCTGGTATACTTCGGTAACCGCCGTAATCATACTTGGCGAGCCCTGAATGGCCACGCGCTGCATAAAGTGCTTCACGCCCCGGATACCGCCCATTTCCTCGCCGCCGCCAGCTCTGCCCGGTCCCCCGTGGATCAGCATGGGCATAGGTGAGCCGTGGCCAGTACTTTCTTTGGCGCACTCGTTGTTGAGCACCAGTATACGGCCGTGGTGTGTGGCAGCTCCCAGGGTAAAGTCCTGCGCTATTTTCGGGTCGGCTGTGGCGATAGAGGAGACCAGTGAGCCTTTTCCTTTTTTGGTGAGCTCGATAGCCTCGTCCAGCGTTTTGTAGGGCATAATGGTCGCTACCGGGCCAAAAGCCTCCACCTCGTGCGTATCGGTGCAGCGGAAAGGGTCCTGGTTCAGCATCACGATAGGGGAGATAAAAGCGCCTTTTTCCGGGTCAGCGCCCAGCAGGTCCACCTTTTCCAGGTCGCCGTAGATGATGGGCGTTTGCTTGGCCAGCTCGCTTATTTGGTTACGCAGCTTCTGCAGCTGCTCCCGGCCTACCAGGGCCCCCATGCGCACGCCTTCGGTGAGCGGGTTGCCGATGGTGGTTTTGGAGAGTTCGCGGCCTAGCGCGATCTGCACATCCTCCACCAGATTCTCCGGCACAATGGCCCTTCTGATGGCGGTACATTTCTGCCCCGCTTTAGAGGTGATCTCTTTTCGGATCTCTTTGATGAACAGGTCGAACTCCGGTGTGCCCGGCACGGCATCCTCGCCCAGCACGGCGCTGTTCAAAGAGTCAGCCTCCATCGTGAACGGCACGGACTCCTCGATCAGGCGTGGGTGGGCCTTCAGCTTGCGGCCTGTGGCAGCCGAGCCGGTAAAGGTGACCACATCCTGGTACGTCACATGGTCCAGAATGCCCTCGCCGGTGCCGGTCACGAGCTGCAGCGAGCCCTCCGGAAGTATGCCCGAGCTGATGATCTCCCTTACCACTGCTTCTGTCAGGAAGGCTGTAATAGGAGCGGGCTTCACGATGGCGGGCATGCCTGCCAACAGGTTCACGGCGATTTTCTCCAGCATGCCCCACACCGGGAAGTTGTAGGCATTGATGTGGACGGCAACGCCCTCTTTCGGCACCAGAATATGGTGGCCCATAAACGTGCCGCCTTTAGACAGGCCAATCGGCTCATCTTCTACATAAAACGGCTTGTCCGGGAATTTACGGCGCAGCGACGCGTAGGCAAACAGGTTGCCGATGCCGCCTTCAATGTCTACCCAGCTGTCGGCGCGGGTGGCGCCGGTGCGGTAGCTGAGCTTATAAAAGTCGTCTTTCTTAGACATCAGGTGCAGGGCCAGCGCCTTCAGCATAAGGCCACGCTCTTGAAACGTCATTTTGCGAAGTGCCGGGTTGCCCTTGCTGCGGGCATACTGCATCATCGCGTTAAAATCGAGCCCTCCGCTGTAGGCCGTGCAGATCAGTTCGCCGGTTACAGCGTCTAATACCTGGCTTTCCTGCCCAGAGCCTGGGGTCCATTCCCCCATGGCGTAGTTCTGCAATATTGCGCTCATATTTTTGGTAGTTTTGATTACGGGTTATGTCGTTTCTTATTCCTTTAACCTGGAAGTGGAGGTCAAGTATAAACTGCCGGCTCCCTTTGCCTAAGGTATAGCCATAGTATAGATGAACGTTTTATACTTCTCCCTTCGTCTCGTTCCAGGTTTTATAGGCTGCTTCCTGCTTCTTACGGTTTTCAGGCAGCTCGCGCAGCGGCTCACAGGGCTTTAGGGTGGCGTGGCAATCGGCGGGCAGGCCCATGTAGATCTGGGTGCCCTCGGTTTTCCAGGCTACCATCGCGTCACTTACCTGCTTCACGATCTTGTGCGGGTTGCCCACCACCACGCTTCTGGCCGGGATTTTTTCATCAGCCCTGATGAAGCAAAGCGCGCCCACCACACTCTCATCCCCGATCTCCACGCGGTCCATCACCACAGCGTTCATGCCTACCATTACGTTGCGGCCCACAGTGGCCCCATGTATAATGGCCCCGTGGCCGATGTGCGCCATCTTCTTTAACAGCACCGTTGTGCCCGGGAACATGTGGATGGTGCAGTTTTCCTGCACGTTGCAATTGTCTTCGATGATGATCTCGCCCCAGTCGCCACGGATGGCCGCGCCCGGACCGATGTATACATTTTGGCCGATGATGACATTGCCTGTAACGGTGGCCTGCGGGTGCACAAAAGCGCTTTCGTGTACTACTGGGATATAGCCGTTGAACTCGTAGATCATACTTATACTTTTTCGATAATAGCGGCGTAGCCTTGGCCGACGCCCACGCACATGGTTACCAGCGCATAGCGCTTGTTCTGCCTGTGCAGCTCTATGGCCGCCGTGTTCAGGATTCTGGCGCCGCTCATGCCCAGCGGGTGGCCCAGGGCGATAGCGCCGCCGTTCGGGTTAATGCGCGGGTCCTGGTCGTCGAGGCCGAAACCGCGGATGCAGGCGAGCGCCTGTGAGGCAAAGGCTTCGTTCAGCTCGATCAGGTCCATGTCGTCCATGGTGAGGCCGGCTTTCCGGAGCGCCATCTGGCTGGCTGGCACCGGACCGATGCCCATATACTTTGGCTCTACGCCAGCCACACCCATCGACACCAGGCGTGCCTTTGGCGTCAGGTTATACTTTTTCAGGCCTTCTTCGGAGGCAAACAAGAGGGCGGCTGCCCCGTCGTTCAGCCCGGAGGCGTTGCCGGCGGTAACGGTGCCGTCTTTGCGGAAGGCCGGTCGCAGTTTGCCCAGCACTTCCAGCGAGGTGTCCGGCTTTATGAACTCATCCTCCTTAAACACGGTCGGTTCCTTTTTGCGCTGCGGTATACTTACCGGCACAATCTCCTCGGCCAGGCGGCCAGCGGCTTGCGCCTTGGCGGCTTTCTGCTGCGACCACAGGGCAAACGCATCCTGGTCTTCGCGGGAGATACCCTCGCGCGCAGCCAGGTTCTCGGCCGTTTCGCCCATCCCGTCGGTGCCAAACAGTTCGTGCATCTTTGGGTTTACAAAGCGCCAGCCAAAGCTGGAGTCATACATTTGCGCATCGCGCCCGTACGGGGTGCTGGCTTTGGAGATGACCCACGGGCCACGGGTCATGTTCTCCACGCCGCCGGCTACAATTAGGTCGCCGTCGCCGCACTGAATGGCGCGGGCAGCGGCCACAGAGGCCGACAGGCCGGAGGCGCAGAGGCGGTTTACCGTTTCGCCGGGAACGGAGAAGGGCAGGCCGGCCAACAGCAGCGCCATGCGGGCCACGTTGCGGTTATCTTCGCCGGCCTGGTTGGCGCAGCCAAGTATAACGTCGGAGATGGCGGCAGGGTCGGCGGTGGGGTTGCGCTTCATCAGTTCTTCTATCACCAGCGCTGCCATGTCATCCGGCCGCACGGGTGCCAACGTACCGCCGAAGTTGCCGATAGGGGTTCGAATGCCGTCTACTAAATATGCTTGGTTCATTTTATACTTTCGCGTTACAATTTTTACTCTGCAGATCTGTGCTTTTAAGCCGGTTGTTCAGCGCCGGTTATACTGCTACAAACCTGCCTTCGGTTTTCACCGCCTTGCGGAGCAGGACGCTGGCGCGGTAGCGGTCTTCGTGGTACTCCTCATACAGGGTGTCCAGCGTCTGCAGCACACGCTCCGGGCCAATCTCATCGACCCAGGCCAGCAATCCCTGCGGGTAGTTCACGCCTTTGGTCATGGCCAGTTCCAGGTCTTCTCTGGAGGCAACATTCAGGGCCAGCGCGTCTACCGCTTCGTTTATCAGCATGGCCAGTATGCGGTTTAGGATGTAGTGGCCCAGGGCCTCGTTTTTGGTCGGCTCCGGCTGCGGCGCGCCATCTCCGTAGTTGTAAAACCCTCTACCAGACTTGCGGCCATAGTAGCCCGCCTCAAAAAGGCGCTTCTGCGTGAACGAGGGCTTATACCTGGGGTCATAGAAGAAGGAGGCGAACACGGATTCTGTTACCCGGTAGTTGACGTCGTGGCCGATAAAATCCATCAGCGTGAAAGGTCCCATCCGGAAACCACCCAGTGCCGTCATAGCCCAGTCGATGGTGGCTGCGTCGGCGATGCCTTCTTCCAGGATGCGGATGGCCTCACCGTAAAACGGACGCGCCACCCTATTCACGATAAAGCCCGGCGTGTCTTTGGCCAGCACCGGCACTTTGCCCCAGGATTTTACCAGCTCCTTTATCTCTTCAGCCAGGCCTTCTCTTGTCTGCACGGCAGGTATAATCTCCACCAGCTGCATAATAGGGGCAGGGTTAAAGAAGTGGATGCCGATAAAGCGCTCCGGCTTTTTACAAGCCGAGGCAATGGAGGCGATGGACAGGGAGGAGGTGTTGCTGGCAAGGATGCAGCCGGCCGGAACGATCAGCTCCAGTTCCCGGAACACCTGCTGCTTTACCTCCAGGTCCTCCACAATGGCTTCCAGCACCAGGTCGCATTTGCCAAACTGCTGGTACTCCTGCGTCAGGTTAATGTTGCCGCTGATCTCCGCTGCGCGGTCCGCCGAGATCTTTTCTTTGGCTATAAGCTTCTCCAGCGATGCTTTTATACTTTGCTTTGCACGCGCCAGGGCATCGGCATTTGTATCCAGTAAGTATACCTGGTTTCCGGCGGTGGCGATAACCTGTGCTATGCCCGAGCCCATGGCCCCGCTGCCTACGATTCCGACTATCATTGGCCTTTGAAGTTTGGTTTTCTTTTTTCGATAAATGCCTGCACGCCTTCCTTGAAATCGGCGGTGATGCCGGCCCGGTGCTGGTAATCGGACTCCTGGGCAAGCTGTTGTTCCAGGCTGAACTCAAAGCTGCAGTTCAGGAGGGCTTTGGTGTAGGCCAGGCCTTTGGTGGGCATCTGCGCCATGCGCTGCGCCAGGCGCTGTACTTCTGCCTCAAAGGCCTCATCGGCAAACACTTTGTAGATCATGCCCATCTGCTGCGCCTCTGCCGCGCTCACTTTGTCGCCGGTCATCATCAGGGCGGAGGCCCTTTGCAGGCCTACCAGCCTTGGCAGGAAAAAGGTGCCGCCGCTATCGGGTATCAACCCAATTTTGCTGAAGGCCTGGATGAAGCTGGCAGACGCTTTGGCCAGCACGATGTCGCAGGCGAGGGCCAAGTTGGCACCTGCCCCGGCGGCCACCCCGTTCACGGCGGCAATGACCGGTTTCTCCAGCTGGCGTAGCAAAAGTATGATGGGGTTGTAGTGCTGGTCCACGATCTCGGAAATCTCCATGGCGTTAGCCGCAGTTGCCTCTGCCAGGTCCTGGCCGGCGCAGAAAGCCTTACCCTCGCCGGTCAGCACCACGGCGCGCACGGCCTCGTTGTGCTGGCACTGGCGCAGGTGCTGCTGCAGCGACAAGGCCATTTCGCGGTTAAAGCTGTTGTAAACGTCCGGGCGGTTTAGGGTGATGGTGGCGATGCCGGCATCAAAAGTATACTTGATAAAGTTGTTATCTTCCATGTTTTATTTTAGGCATTTGAAATAGTCGAAGGGCTCCAGGCAATCGTTGCACTGGTACAGCGCCTTGCAGGAGGTGGAGCCGAACTGGCTCACGAGTTTTGTGTTTTCTGATTTGCAGCGCGGGCAGCGAACGGTTACGTCTTTGCCGAAAAGCTGGTTTACGTTGCCTGTAGGCTCCACGGGCGGGGCGATGCCATACTCCTCGAGCTTTTGCTTGCCCGCCTCCGAAAGCCAGTCAGACGTCCAGGCCGGCCGCAGCTGCGTGTCGATCTCCACGTTTGCGAACCCTTCGGCCAGTAGCTTGAGCCTGATTTCGGTGGAGATAACGCCCATGGCCGGGCAGCCGGAATAGGTAGGGGTGATGGTGACGCACACCTCCTCCCCCTGCACCTGCACGTCGCGCACCACGCCCAGGTCCACCACGCTCAGCACCGGAATCTCAGGGTCGTACACGTCCTCCAGTAGCTGCCATACTTTCTCCGCCGTCGCTGCCTGCATGTTGTCTACCATTTTTGCCCCGGATAGGTGCGCTGCAGGTACTGCAGGTCCGACAGGATGTAGCCCAGGTGCTCGGAGTGCCGGCCATACTTACCGCCGGACTGCATCCATTGGTCTTGCGGCAGCGCCAGCGTGGCTTCCTGCAGCACCTGCGCCACGTGCTTGTCCCACTCGGCTTTGATGGAAGTGTAATCCGGGATGATGTCCAGCTCCTGCAAGGCTTTCTCGGTGGGCGTGGCCTCAAACAGCTCGCCGGAGTAGGTCCAGAGCTCGTCTATGGCAGCCTCCATGCGCTTCTTGCTTTCTTCGGTGCCGTCGCCTAGGCGTATCACCCACTCCGAGCTCCACTTAATATGGTAACTGGCCTCCTTCAGCGATTTTTCGGCAATGGCGGCCAGCCTGTGGTCGGTGCTGTTCTGCAGCTCTTTCAAAAAGAAGTAGTGGAAGGTGTCGAAGATGAACTGGCGCAGCACTGTGTCGCCGAAGTTGCCGTTTGGCTGCTCTACCAGCAGCGGGTTCTTATAGGCCACGGCATCGCGCAGGTACGCCAGGTCGTCTTCGGTGTGGCCCTTGCCCTCCAACTCGGCGGCGTACTGGTACAGGTTGCGTGCCTCGCCCAGCAGGTCCAGGCTGATGTTGGTCATGGCCATGTCCTGCTCCAGAATGGGGCCGTGCCCGCACCACTCCGCCAGCCGGTGGCTAAGTATCAGGCTGGTGTCGGCCAGCTGCAGCGTGTAATCGAACACCAGCTGGCGCACCTCCGGGCTATACTCCTGCAGGGGCGTTTTGAACTGCAGCTCATGCAGCACATGAGCGGGTTGTGTGTGATGATCCATCATGGGTGATTACATGTTTTTGATTTCCGCCGGCACTACGTAAAAAGTGGGGTGGCGGTATACTTTGTCGTTGGCAGGGTCGAAGAAAGAACCTGCTTCTTCCGGGTTAGAGGCATGGATGTGCGACGACTCCACTACCCAGATGCTCACGCCTTCCATGCGGCGGGTATACACATCGCGGGCATTCAGAATTGCCATCTCGGCGTCGGCAGCGTGGATGCTGCCCACATGCTTATGGTCCAGGCCCTGCTTGCTGCGGATAAACACTTCCCACAGTGGCCACTCTTTCTTGTTCATATCTTCTGTAGCTTAAGCTGATTTCTTTTCTCTTGTTGCTGCCTTCTCGGCATAGGCCATGGCGGCCTCACGCACCCAGGCGCCTTCTTCTTGGGCTTTGTTGCGGGCCTTCAGGCGGTCTTTGTTGCAGGGGCCGTTGCCTTTCACCACGTTCCAGAACTCGTTCCAGTCTATGGCGCCAAAGTCGTAGCCGCCTTTTGCCTCGTTCCACTTCAGGTCTTTGTCCGGCACGGTCAGGCCCAGGAACTCGGCCTGCGGCACCATCATGTCCACGAAACGCTGGCGCAGCTCGTCGTTGGTGAAGCGCTTAATCTTCCAGCGCATCGACTGCTCCGTATTCGGCGACTCTTCGTCTTTCGGGCCGAACATCATCAGGGTGGGCCACCACCAGCGGTTAAAGGCTTCCTGCGCCATCTCCTTCTGTTCCTCCGAGCCATTGCACAAGGTCATCATAATCTCGAAGCCCTGGCGCTGGTGAAAGCTCTCTTCCTTGCACACCCGCACCATGGCACGGGCGTAGGGACCATAGGAGGTGCGGCACAGCGGCACCTGGTTCATGATGGCGGCGCCATCCACCAGCCAGCCAATTGCACCCACATCCGCCCACGAAAGGGTAGGGTAGTTAAAGATGCTGGAGTATTTTGCCTTGCCCGAGAGCAGGTCCTCAAACATCTGATCGCGGGAGGTGCCCAGCGTTTCGGCGGCGCTGTATAAGTATAAACCGTGGCCTGCCTCGTCCTGCACCTTGGCCAGAAGTATGGCTTTGCGTTTGAGCGAGGGGGCCCTGGTGATCCAGTTGCCTTCCGGCAGCATCCCTACGATTTCGGAGTGGGCGTGCTGCGAGATCTGGCGCACGAGCGTTTTGCGGTACTTCTCAGGCATCCAGTCCTTGGGCTCAATCCTGATCTCGCTCGCAATCTTCTCCTCAAATATGTCTTCCAGTGATTTTTCTACGATAGTCTCCATAGTATAAACTACTTTATGTACGACCGAATGTTTGTTTGAAAATCCGGTAAAAAAAAATTATTGGTCAAAATCCACCACCACTTTTTCGGTTACCGGGTGGGCCTGGCAGGTAAGCACATACCCGGCAGCAATTTCCTCCGGCTCCAGCGAGTAGTTCACGTCCATTTCTACCTGGCCCTCGGTTACCCTGGCGCGGCAGGTGCTGCACACGCCGCCTTTGCAGGAGTAGGGGAGGTCGGCGCCGGTCTCGATGGCGGCGTCCAGGATGGTGCTGCCGTAGTACGACATGTCCATGTGCAGGTAGGTGCCGTCCAGCTTCACGGTCACTTTGCTTTGCTTGTCCGTCTCGGTGGCGGCGCGCTCGCGGCGCTCGGCGGCTTTTTTGCCTCCCTCGCCTGTGGTAAACAACTCGAAGTGTATTTTCTTGCTGTCTACCCCTGCTTCCTGCAGCACTTCCCGGACATCCAGGATCATCTGCTCCGGGCCGCACAGAAAGCACTCATCTATCTGGTCCGGCTCCACGATCTTGTCCAGGAAGAGCCTGGTTTTCTCTTTGTCTATACGGCCAAACAACAGGTCTGTGTCGCCCTGCTCGCGGCTGAGGATGTGGTAGATGCTGAGCCGGTCGAGGTACTTGTTCTTCAGGCCTTCTATCTCTTCCTTAAACATGATGGAGTTGCGCCCCTTGTTGCCGTAGATCAGGGTTACCTGGCTGTGCGGCTCGGCCAGAAGTATGGTTTTGATGATGGAAATGATCGGCGTGATGCCGCTGCCGGCGGCCAGCATCAGGTAGTTCTTCTGCTGGTCAGGGTGCAGCTCGGTGTAAAAGCGGCCCATGGGCGGCATTACCTCCAGCTCCTCGCCCACCTGCAGCAAATGGTTGGCATAGCTGGAGAAGCGACCCTCGGGCACTTTCTTTATCGCCACCCTCCACTCGTTCTCCAGCGGGCTGGAGCAGATGGAGTAGGACCTCCTGATCTCCTCGCCCGCTATGTCTCTGCGGAAGGTGAGGTACTGCCCCTGCGTATACCGGAACGTGTCTTTCAGCTCCTCCGGCACGTCCAGCGTTACCGTCACGCTATCGTGCGTCTCTTTGTTGATGCTCTTTATCTTGACCTTATGAAACATGTTCATGATGTGTTTTTTCCAAACCTTTAAATAAGATGGTGATGATGGCGTTCTCCAGCTCGTCTGGCGTAATGCCGCGCTCCGGGCGCCACCAAAGCTCTACCCAGCGCACTGCCGAGAGAATGGTGAACAGCGCCACCGACGTGTCCAGCGCCTCAAACTCCCCTGCTGCCACGCCCTTCTCCAGCAGGGCCGCCACGCCCCGCTCATACTCTTTGCGCCGGGCCTTAAACTGCTGCAGCGAGTCCTCGGCCAGGTACTTCCAGTCGTTGTTCGTTACCGATACCTCTGCGCTCCTGGTTACCATCACGCGGATGTGCAGCCGCACCAGGTCCTTCAGCTTTTGGGTATAAGTTGCCTGTTTTTGCTCTATCTCCGCCAGCTGCGAGATGTAGACGGTGCTGATGTTGTAGCATATCGTCCGCAGGATCTCATCCTTGGAGCTGATGTAGTGGTACATGCTGGCAGCGTCTATCCCTATTCGTTCGGCCAGGTCGCGCATGGAGGTGCCGGCAAAGCCTTTCTGCTTGAACAGTTTGGCCGCCTCTTCCAGTATCAGGTCCAGCTTCTTCGATTTCTTTGTAGACATTCAGTAGTGTTTAAAGTATGGGCCAGCCACTTTGAGCTACCTCCACCTAACAAGTATACGAAATATAAAGAAATTTATCAAACGTTTGTTAGAATTTTAGAATACAAACTGGCTTCCGTCATTGCTGGTTTTACCTAAAATGCTATGGGGTCAGGATGGGAAGTATGGCAGGTGGCGGCCAAGCGGGATTCCGCAAAGTATAGCCGGAAGTATAAAATATAAAGTATGGCCAGAAAAGCCTCTTTTATACTGCTGTTTATTGGGGTGGGAGGAGCTCGGAGAGGTTCAGGACGCTGGCCTGCAGGTTGCCGCCCAGTTCTACAGAGAGCGTTATGCTGTCTGGGGTGGGGGTGATGTCGAGGACGCGGGCCTGGGTAACGGCGCCGAGCAGTTTGATGCCTTTGGCCTGGAAGCCTTCCGCGAGCATGGCGTTTGCCTTGGAGAGCTCGGTCGCTATTATTCCGGCAACGTTTAAGCGGGCTTTTTTGATGATCTGGCTGTAAGCTGCTTTGTTTACCATCACCTCTAAGGCTGTGTTGTAGAGGGTGCTGCTGGTTCTGGAGCTGAGATGGTAGTGCTGCACATACAGCTCCTGCGAGGCGTTGTCGTAGCCCAGGGAGGCGCGCACATACAGGTCCGCCTGGTCGCGCTTCATGATGGTGCGCAGGATGCTTGCCCGAATGCGGAGGATGACTTCCCGGTTGCCGCTGTCGCTGCCACTGATGCCAACATCCAGGATCTGCACGTATGGGGCGGCGTCAGAGCCCTCTTCCGGCTTTGGCAGAAACTCCCCGGCCAGCTGGCTTTTCAGGACACCTTGTAAGGCAGGGTAGGAGACAGTGACGGGCAAGTGTATGCGGATGGCATCTTCCATAGGTTGCAAGGCTAGCGTGCGGGCAAGGGTTGTGTTCAGTGGTTTTGAAGGGATACGTGTGCTTCGGGAAAATGTAAACGAAAAAGCCCCAAACTTGCGTTTGAGGCTTTGAGAGTGATCCCGCTGGGATTCGAACCCAGGACCCATACATTAAAAGTGTATTGCTCTACCAGCTGAGCTACAGAATCGGATGTTTTTTATTTAATTGGGAGTGCAAAGGTAGAAGCTTTGCTTAAAATATCAAACAATTTTGAGCTTCTTTTTTGCCTCTTGCTAAAGGCTGAAAGAAAAAGCCTCTCTGTGAAGAAAGGCTTCCGCTTTCGCTTGTGATCCCGCTGGGATTCGAACCCAGGACCCATACATTAAAAGTGTATTGCTCTACCAGCTGAGCTACAGAATCAGTTTATTTATTAACTTGCGTTCTCAAGGCGTTTCCCTGAATTGCGATGCAAAACTAATAGCTAAGTTTTTAAATGCAAAATATCTTCTCCAAAATATCTGCCATTCTGATTATTTTTTTGGCTGTTTTGGCGGAACCGGCTTGTGCTCAGGCGGATAAAATAACACTGGCTAAAGCGGATTCTCTCTTTCAGAATCAACGTTATTCCGATGCTTTTGTTCTGTACGAGCAGCTGCTGACGCAGGAGCAGGATTATTCGCCGCAAATGCTCCTGAAGATGGCCTATATAAAAGAGGGCCTGCGCGACTACACGAGCGCCATGTACTACCTGCACCTTTTTTATACCAAAGAGCCCAGCCGCTCCACGTTAAAAAAAATGGAGGAACTGGCGCAGGCGCACCGGCTGTACGGCTATGAGTACAGCGACCTGCAGTTCTTTAAAACGCAGTTTAGCAAGTATTACATGCGCCTGCTGGAGCTGATGCTGCTGGTGGCGGTGGCGGCAGCTACCGTGATGCTGTTCAGGTGGCGAAGAGGGTACAGGTTCAGCCGGACCTTTAAGGCAGGCTTTATACTTTACCTGCTCTTTATTTTCTACTACGTCAACTTTCTCAGCCTAGGCGAGGAGGGCATTATCAAAAACGACCAGGTTGCCATTATGTCTGCGCCCGCTGCGGGTGCTACCTGGTTAGCAACTGCCTCCAAAGGCCACAAAGTGCCCATCACCGGCGAGCGCGACATCTGGTACGAGATCAAGTGGAGAGGAGAAAAAGCCTACATCCGCAAGAGCAATCTGCTGGAGCTGCCTTAACTTCGCATCTCGTAGCACGACTTTTTGACAAAGGGTTTTTCTGAAAAGGACTTGAACGCCTTCTCTAATGATTCTTTAGTCCTTTGTCCGTTGGTCTTTTGTCAAATTCTAAAAGACCGGAATCGTGCTACTTGATACGCAGATAACTAACGCTTCAGCGGCGAGTCCTTCTCTTTTGCCATCACGTTATATACCAGCTTGTCTGCCAGGCTCGGGAAGAGTTTGTTGACCCACACGGCCAGCTTGCCTTGCGTGGTCATTACCAGGTCGCGTTTGCGCTGCATGGTGGCTTTCAGGATGCGCTCGGCCACTTCCTCGGCGCTCATCATTTTCTCCTCCGCGCGCGGCGTCTCGCCCTGCTGCTGGCCGTTGGCGGCCAAAGCGGTGTTGCGGATGTTGGAGGCGGTAAAGCCAGGGCAAGCCAGCAGCACGTGCACGCCGGAGTGCAGCAGCTCGGTGCGCAAGGTCTCCAGGAAACCGTGCATGGCAAACTTGGAGGCAGAGTAACCGGTGCGGGCCGGTAAGCCACGGTAGCCGGCAATAGAGGAAATGCCCACAACAGAGCCTTTTGCCTGCTTAATGTACGGCAGCGCATACTTGGTACTGTACACGGTGCCCCAGAAATTAATATCCATCACCTTCCGGATCACGTCCAGGTCCACGTCCTCGAACAGCGCGCGCATCGAAATGCCGGCGTTGTTGATGAGCACATCAAGGCGGCCATACCTATCCATCGTTTCCTGCACCATGCGCTGGCACTGCTCCTCTATGCTCACGTCGGCGTTTACGGCCAGGTTGTCTATACCTGCTGCACTTAGCTCCTGGCTGGTCTGGTCGAGGTTCTGCTGGTTGCGGCCCGATACGGCTACTTTGGCGCCCTCACGGCCAAACGCAAAGGCTAGCGCCTTGCCTATACCCGACGTGCCGCCGGTAATTAACACTACTTTATCTCTCATTTTTATACTTTCTTCGACTAAAATCAGCAGCAAAGATAAAGTTAATGGTTGATTGTTGAATGGTTAAATTGTTGATCAATGCTTCTAAACTTGTCCTATAATAGCTTTCTGCCTGCAAGCGTAAGTACATAGAATCATGAATTGTTGGTGTAGACTTCAACATCGGCGGGGAAACTAAAAGGAAAGCGAAACTGCCGCTCTGCCGCTGACAAGGCGCAATGTATTGCGTCCCTACATTCCCATAAACCAATAACTAACAACCAACCACCCGTATCTCCCCATATTTTCGTAATTTTGCGCCACTGTGAGAAATAAGAGCAAGAAGAAGAAATTTGAGATTCTCGAGGGAGTACGGATCGAGGACATGGTGGCGGAGGGCAAATGCCTGGCGCGCCATGATAACATGGTGATTTTTGTGGCGGGCGTAGCCCCCGGCGATGTGGTGGACCTTCGCGTGACCCGCAAAAAGAAGAAGTTCTACGAGGCTGAGCCGGTGCATTTCCATGAGCTATCGGAACTGCGGGTGCAGCCGTTTTGTGAGCATTTCGGTACCTGTGGCGGCTGTAAGTGGCAGCACATTGGCTATGATACGCAGCTATACTTTAAGCAGAAGCAGGTGAAGGACAACCTGGAGCGTATCGGGAAGGTGCCGTTGCCAGAGTTCGATCCTATACTTGGCTCCGAGAAAACGCGCTATTACCGTAACAAGCTGGAGTATACTTTCTCCAACACCAGCTGGCTTACCAAAGAGCAGATACAGTCGGGGCAGGAGTTTGACCGCGACGCACTGGGCTTCCACATCCCGGGCCGCTTCGACAAGATCCTCGACATCAAGCATTGCTACCTGCAGCCAGACCCGTCCAACGCCATCCGTCTGGAAGTAAGAAAGTATGCCAAGGAGCACGACCTGCCGTTCTTCGACATTGTGAAGCAGGAAGGCTACATGCGCAACCTCATCATCCGCACGGCCAATACCGGAGAGACGATGGTGATCGTGCAGGTATATGAGGACAGGCCGGAGGCGATGCAGGCGCTGATGGAGCACCTGGCCGCGACTTTCCCGGAGATTACCTCGCTGCAGTATGTGGTGAACTCCAAAGGCAATGAGACCTTCCACGACCTGGAGGTGGTGTGCTACAAAGGCCTGCCGTATATCCACGAGGAAATGGAGGGCATCAGGTTCAGGGTAGGGCCGAAGTCCTTCTACCAGACCAATGCCGATCAGGCGTACGAGCTGTACAAGAAAACCCGTGAGCTGGCTAACCTGACAGGAAACGAGCTGGTGTACGACCTCTATACCGGAGCCGGCACCATTGCTAACTTCGTGGCGAAGCAGGCGCTGGAGGTGATTGGCATTGAGTATGTACCGAGCGCCATAGAGGACGCCAAGATCAACTCGCAGATCAACGACATCACCAACACCACCTTCTACGCCGGCGACATGAAAGACATACTTTCTGATGAGCTGATCGAGCGACACGGAAGGCCGGATGTGGTGATCACGGACCCGCCGCGCGCCGGTATGCACGAGGATGTGGTGCAGAAGCTGCTGCAGGTGCACCCGAACCGCATTGTGTACGTGAGTTGCAACCCGGCTACCCAGGCCCGCGATGTGGAGTGGCTCTCGGAGAAGTATGAGGTAACGCGCGTGCAGCCGGTAGACATGTTCCCGCAGACGCACCACGTAGAAAATATTGTATTGTTAACCGCTAAATAGATTTTAGACATTAGATACTAGATGTTAGATTCTGGTTTTGAAGAATCTAACATCTAGTATCTAATGTCTAGTACCTAAAGATAAATATGGAAAACGATCCGGAACTGAATGGTAAATACCTGGGCACTATCTCGAAGGATTTTGTGGTGGTGGCCGAGACGCTGAAAGAGGCATCGTACCAGGTGCGCAAGCGCAAGATATCGGAGTACCCGATTTTTGTGTTTAGCCGTACGCAGGTGCCGGTAGGCTCGATCTTTTTGGCCAAAGAGGAAGTGGCGCTGGACTGGCACATCAACGCCTCTTACCTGGAGGACTTTGTGCAGCGGCAGCTGGTAGTAGAGGACAAGGTAGAGGAGTTTAAAGCCGCCTACAAAGACCCGGACGAGTTCTGCTGCCTGTTCGTGGTGGACGGCGAGTTCCAGAACTTTGTGTTCATCCCTTACCCGGAGGACTAAACTGCGGTATGGCAAAAAAAGAGGCACCGCCAGCGGTGCCTCTTTTTTTGTCGCTTCAAGTATAAAACCTCAGGCGAAATATTTTCTGGGGCGTGTTTTGTCTTTTTGGAGGTATTTGTGGTCGAGGCTATACTTGCCCGGGCCGATGAACAGGAGAGAGGCAAAAAGGATGGCTGCCTCCAGCGCGTGCGAGTAACCGCCAAAGCCGTCGCCACCCAGCGCATGGCGGGTGGTGGCGACCAGCATCGTAAGGAGCATTAGCAGGCAGGCGGGCCGGAACAGAAAGCCAAGCATCAGGAGCAGGCCACCCACAGCCTCGGCAAAACCAGCCATAAATCCCCAAAAGGCAGGCGCAACGCCAATATGGAACAGCTGCATGGTTTGGCCAACCGCCTCCCAGCGCTCCGGGCCTCCTGCCAGCTTGGGCCAGCCATGAAGTATGAACATAACGCCGATGCCCACCCGGAGCATCAGCAAACCGAAGTTTTTTGATTTATAGCCAGCGCGTAGTATTGCCATAGAGGCAAGTATAGGAATTTACCCTGAATATAGCAACCAACTAATATACTAAGATTTTCCTGACAGGCAGATTTTCAGGGACTGTAGTGGCTTTTAGCTGTGGCAACTGGTCGGGCTGCAGGCTGCTGTGGTCTAGTATAAAACTCATACCGGCGTCGGGCGCCAGGGCTACCAGGTTGCCTTCTTCAAAGGTAACCGTGCGGATGTTATAGGCCTGCTGCACCTCGCCATACTTAGAGCCCACGCTTATTCCCGCAGCTGTTCTGAACTCCTGGCTCAGCACACTGATGCGCCATACTTTGCAGTCGGGGTTGCAGGACTGCTCTACCAGAATGCCTTTTGGCTGCTCTTTGGGGTGCAGTACATAGGCCGTGCTTTGCATGCCTTCCAGTTGCAGGGTGGTGTCGTTTAGGGTAAAGCCCTGGGGCACCTGCTCGCGCATCTGGGTTATGTCCATACCGATGCGGATGTTGCCCACCCCTTGTTTCTCTACCACAAAAGCCGATGGATTGGGTGCGATTTCGGAAGTTTCGGTAGCCTCGGCTGGCGGCGCGCTGCCGGAGCTTTCTTCGGCTTTTTTGTCCTGCTGCGAGAGGCAGGCAGCCATGCCCACGCCAAACAGCACGGCATAAAATATATTCTTTAGCATGAAATGTGTAGTCCTTGTTATTTCCTACTTAAACCTTGTTGTGCAGCTGCAGGTTGTAGTATATTAGCATCAAATACAAATTCGTCCTTTTTGTCACACATCAACTTTAAATAATAAAAATGGCTAAACCATTAATCTTAGTTTCCAACGACGACGGCATCACTGCCCCGGGTATTAGAACGCTGGTGCGCGTGGCCATGAAAGTAGGGGAGGTAGTAGTAGTGGCTCCGGATTCGCCGCAGTCGGGTATGGGGCACGCCATCACCATTGGTAACACACTCCGTTTAGATAAATCGATTGCGCTGGAGGACCTGGGCGTGGAGGCATACGAGTGCTCCGGCACCCCGGCCGACTGCGTGAAGCTGGCCAAGCACCATGTGCTGCGCGACCGGCAGCCCGACCTGGTGGTGAGCGGCATCAACCACGGCTCCAACTCCAGCATCTCTGTGCTATACTCCGGCACCATGTCGGCGGCCATTGAGGCGGCCATTGAGGGCTTGCCGGCCATCGGTTTCTCGCTTTGCGACTATGGCCACGGGGCTGATTTCTCGCATACCGAGGAGTTTGTGGAGAAGATCATCCGGGAGGCGATAGCGCACGGCATCCCGGAGAACACGGCTCTGAACGTGAACTTCCCGAAGAAGGGCGAGGAGCCGATAAAAGGCATCAAGATCTGCCGCCAGGCGCGCGCCAAGTGGCAGGAGGAGTTTGATGAGCGCCTGGATCCGCACAACCGCAAGTACTACTGGATGACGGGCAGCTTCGTGAACTTCGATAAAGGCGAGGATACCGACGAGTGGGCGCTTTTGAACAACTACATCTCTGTGGTGCCCTGCCAGTTCGACATGACGGCCCACCACAGCATCAGCATGCTAAACGAGGACTGGGATATTTAGCTTATACTTCATCAGTAATACAATCAGGCCCTGCTGCACTAATTACAGCAGGGCCTGTTTATTTTTCTGGCGATCTTTCAGGTTGGCGCAGCAGAAGCCTGAAACGAAGGAAGATTTTGGGCTATACCTGGCTCTGCTTGTTGAGCTTGCTTTGGATGTGCCGGATGTAGCCGCCTTGAACCAGTACACCTATCATAAGCGGAGACAGAAAAAGGTAGTCGCTAAACGGAACATGTAAGATTTTCATGGCTGCGATTCCGGCTACCAAAGCCAGCCTAATGCCATAGACAAGACTTTTATTCTGGTAAACCCCGTACTCTTCCAGCTTTTCTTCAAGTTGCTTTACATGCCAGCTTTGCACCAATAGCCCGAATGCTAATGCAAACGTTAAAGCCCAGGAGGCGTTTGGCACATGCATCATTTTCAACGAAGCAGCGAGTATCAGTAGTAATCCTGCAAGTCTGTAAAGGGTGTTCTTCTTCATTCTGTAGTCTCAGTAACTATGTTAGAAGTATACCGGCATAGTGTACTCCAGCTTTGTTTGCTTACCGTCCTTTACCGGAGGCAGCCAGTTGCCGTCGGTTAGTTTGGCCAGGCGCAACGCCTCTTTGTCGAGAGCGGGCTCTACGCTGCTTTTTATTTTGTAGTCGCTCAAGGAGCCATCCTCGTTAATCACAAAAGAGACCACCACGGTGCCGTGCTTGGTACCTTTGCGCGGGTAGCGGGCGTTCTTTTTCATAAACGCCTTAAACGCAGCCGCTCCGCCTTTATACTCTGGCATGGTTTCGGGAGCATTTTTGTCGGGTTTGGGCTGGCCAAACTTAACCGGCAGCGTAAACCGCACCGGCACTTTCTCGCCTTTCTGCACCCCCGGCGTCCACTTGCCTTCCATGGCTTTCACGGCGTTTACACAGGCGGCGTCCAGCGCCGGGTCCAGGCTTTTAACCACGGCTACGCTGTCTATGCTGCCGTCTTTGTCCACGATAAAGCTCAGCACCACCATGCCCTCCGGCTGTGCGCTGGAGTAGGTAACCTGCGAGCCGATAAACTGCATCATCGCCCCCATACCGCCTTCAAATACAGGCATCTTCTCTACAAATGTATAAGTTGGTTCATCTGCAGGTTTGGTTTGCGCCAGGGCAGGGGCTGTGCCGAAGGCTGCCGCAAAAAGTATGGCAAGCGGAAAATGTTTGTTTTTCATATAAGCTAACTGAGTACAAAGTATAAAGATAGTATAAATTTTATGTTCGCTATACTTTGTCAGGACTACATCGGCAGGTAGGGAGGGTTTTAAGAAGTTGCGGATCTTACATTTAGTGCTCTTTAGTTATGTTTGAGGTAGATAACCTTTTGCTCTCTATCTCTTTACCCTTTGCATTAAAAAGGATGAGGTAAAAGTCCTTTAAAGGCAGTTTCAAATCTATCTTTTCTTTCGGGTTGAGATAAACAGCACGAAAGGGCACTTTGTCAACATAATCATATTCATGCGCCATCTCATCAGCTAAGAACAACGTAAGTTGTACTGGAAACGAGTTGTGGTTTTTATAGCTAAAGTTTGCTTCCTGTTTATTTAGAGGTTGTTCAATATTATTTAATAGGTGATAGTCTACACTCTGAAGTCTTCCCTTAAAATATTCCCCTTCTACCAATGATAGCTCTTCTTTTGAGATTCTCCTGTAACGGTTCAAATCGGTCTGGCTTATAGTTAAAGGATCAATATCATATTTTTTATGTAGTACTGCGCCTAACCACTTCTTACCTTCTTCAGTAGGCTGCTCCAAAATATGGGCAAATCCGCCTAATAGTAAAACTTTCGCATCTTTATTGAGAGCAAAGGTCTTACTATAGAGATTCTGAGCTTGTCCAAGTTCCCGCTCTACTGTACCTGAACTCTCATAAGCTACAAATTCAAAGCCTAATGCTTTAGCGTACCTCAACAGATTGCCGTAGTTCTGCTCTTTAGTGTAAAATCCTGTTTCAAGCGTTGGAAATCCCTCATCAAGATTAAGTAAGCTATCTTGTTTGCTGCCTAAAGCCTCCAGAGCAAAATAGTCGTACCCGATTGCTCTCAAATAAGGTAAAAGACGGTATACAAACTTTCTATGCCGCGGCACAAAGTGGTTTTCATTTACCATTACCAAGTTTGTCTGCATAGCTTTTGCTTTAATTTCTTCAAAAACCTTAGTGTCAGAAATTAAATTTTGCTTGATAATCTGGCTTGTTGAATCTTGGATTCTTTCTGGCTCAAATTTTTTGAATAATTCATCGTACTCAGGCTGATTCTCCAAAAAGGAGGCATAAGTCAGTTGCAATTGCAGTTTTAGCCAATCCTCATTTTCATCATAGGCAGGATAACTTTTTATCTCTTCATACACCTCGATAAATCTGTTTGATCCACGATACCTTGAAACAACATCCATAACAGTAGAGACGTCTTTGCGATACCTTGGTCCAAGTTGAGTACTTTGAAAGATCTTGTTTATGTCTGTTTTAAAAGCTGCTGTATTTGAATCAAGACTTCTGGCTATTAGCCTTACCGTATGATTATGCAGTAGAGTATCTAAAATAATGGTGTTTTCATCAAGGCTTGGATTTGGTGCTTCCGGGCCATCTATTACTAAGAAGTACTCATAAAACGGTGCTATATAAGTTTTACCGTAAAGCAATACGTTGCTATAAGTGCTTTCCTGTTGCCCGATAAGTTTAGAGAGAGCCTTTCTGTCTGTAACATAGCTAATATCTCCAGGTGACTTCAAATACAGTTGAAGAGAATCATTGATGATGTGTGTGTCATAATTCTTTACATATCTGTTAGCGCCGAAGTTTCTGTGAACCCGTTGAGTACAAGACAGAAAAAATAAGGTTAAAACAATAGCATAACTACTCCTCAACATGCTTATTTACTTTAATAGGCCTAGATGATGATAGATAAATTTCATGTTTTCTAAGCTTTATACTTATCTATACTTTGTTACCACCACATCGGCAGGTAGGGCGGCGCTGGCCGTTGCCTGCTGCTGATCGCCTTTCCTGACGAAGCGGATGTTCAGGTGCCTTACCGTGGTGACGGGCGCTCCTGCCACTTTGCCGGCAGTCCAACGGCCCTTGGTCTGGTCCAGCACCCGGAAAATCTCGTCGGTTATACTTTTGTGGTTGGCGGCAGCCATAGGGGCAAGCATTTTTCCGTTAGCGTCGATTACCAGCGTTACCTGCACATCGCCTTCAAAATCGGTGCTGCCTGGGTAGCGCAGGTTTTTGGCCATGTGCTTCTCCAGCGGCCCTTCCTGTAGTTGGGGCTTCACGTCCACTTCGTCATACTTGTAGGCGCTCTTTTGCTGTTGAGAACGCTGTTGTGCCGGCGGTGCAAAAGAAGAACCTTCGCTTTCTGCCTCTGAGCCGGAGAATTGCACCGGCAGCACCATTTCCGCTGGCACAGGGGCGCCGTTTTTGGTAGCCGGTATCCATTGGCCAGAGGTGGCTTTTACGGCCTCGGCGGCCGCCTCCGCCAGTTTGGCAAGTATGGCTTTGTTCTGCAGTTTAAAGGTGGACGCATCCATATAGTCGAGCTTAGCGTCGGGGCCCACGGTTTTCTTCAGTTTGGTGCTGGCCAGCCGGATGTTGGAGACACTGCCGTCTTTCTCCACCGTAAATTTTACCACCACCCGCGCGTTCAGGTGCTCCTGCTTCGCTTCTTCCGGCATTTGCAGCTGCTGGCTTACCTGCTGGATCAGGGCCTGCGGACCGCCTTTAAACTGTGGCTGCTCGTCTGGGGCGGCTTTGGCAGGCGTGTCTTTCATGGCAAAGCGTATGGGCAAAGTATAAATAACGGGTACTGCCTTGCCGTTTTGCTTGCCGGGCTGCCATTTTCCGTCCATCAACTTTATAACACGTATCGCTTCGGCGTCGGTGCTGGTGCTAAGCGACTTTACAATTTTCGGGTTGCTCAAGGAGCCGTCGGCATCTACTACAAAGCTCAGTACCACCAGCCCCTCTACACCCGCCTTCTTGGCATCTTCGGGGTACCGGATGTTCGTTCCCAGGAACTTCATCATTTCCTGATCGCCCCCTTCAAAGGTTGGCATCTGCTCCACATACGTATAAGGTTTGTCTGATTGCTGCGCTGAAGCCGTTGGTGCGGTGACCAGGATGGCCATACTCAGGAGCGCTGCAGCGCTTAGTTGTTTGATGATGTTTTTCATGAAATGTTGGTTTTAAGGTTTGAGAAAAGGCAATAGGTATCCTGCATCAGCCCAAAACGAGCTGAAAAAGGTGTTAAAGTAAGGATGAATTATGCTTTACCTGATAGCGAAGCGGATGGGCATGGTGTACTGCACCCGAACAGGTTTACCGTTTTGCAGGCCGGGGCTCCACTTGCCGTCCATCATCTTAACCACACGCATCGCTTCCTCATCGGTGCCTTCGCCAAGCGATTTTATGATCTTGATGTCGTGCAGGCTGCCGTCTTTCTCCACCACAAAGCCCAGCACTACCAGCCCCTCTGTGCCGGCTTCTTTAGCTGCCTTTGGGTAGCGTGTGTTCATGCCCAGGAACCTCATCATTTCCTGTTCACCGCCCTCAAAGCGTGGCATCTGCTCCACGTAGGTATAAGGCTTTTCTTTAGCGGACGTCTCCTCTGCGGAAGGAGCTGGCGTGGTTGGCGCCGGTGCTTCAGCGGAAGCGGAGTTGATGTTCTGGTTTTCTGCCGTGGCTTGCTGCCGGGCAAGTATAAACGCCAGGCCTGCCAACAGAGGCAAGGTAAGGAGCGGGCGGAGCCAGCCTGGTTTCTGGCCCTGGCGCTGCAGCATGTGCAGGCGCTTGAGCACCTGCGGTTTGGTAAAGTGGCTGCCCACCGGAAGCCCCATGCTCAGGAGTGCCTCTTTGGAGAGCAGCGAGGTATACTTTTGTGCTTGGTGCTCTTTTACCACGGCGGCATCGGCCTGGTACTCGTGCACATCCCGCAGTTCCTCTTTTAACATCCAAACAGCCGGGTGAAACCAAAGTACAGCCGAAAGCAATTCGTAAAACAGCACATCCCAGGTATGGCCAAACTGCACGTGCGCCAGCTCATGGGCCAGTACCTGCTCCTGCTCCGGCTTGCTCAGGTGCTGCTGCTGGCTCAGAAAAACGCTCTTCCCGAAGGCAAAGGTAGGGTAAGGGCTGTCGAGCAGGTATACCTGGGCGCTACCTGAGGCAGAGGCAGGAGTAGCATTGGCTTTTGTTTGCTGTATCAGCCACAGTTGCCGCACCAGCTTAACCAGCATAACCGCCATGCCTGCAAAGTATAACACCGTTAGTATGGCCGCCAGGGAGGAGGCTGCCCCTGTTTCCGCTGCCGACGCAGGCCTGTAGGAGGTGACGACCACCTCGCTGAGGCGCACGGCCTTTAGCGTTTCCGAAACGGCTGCTTCCGGGGCCAGCATGGCGGGCCAACTGAGGAGTGGGAGCAGTAGGGCCAGCACGGGCACCGCCAGCAGGTAGAGCCTGTTAAAGCCAAAGTTGTTCTGCCGCCGCAGCACCAGAAAGTAAAACAAGTATAAAGCCGCCAGGGCTATACTTACTTTTATCGTATAGTTAAGCATTGCTTCCATCGGTATCGCTGTTTTCGTCTAAATCCTGCTTTACATGCTTCATCAGCTGGTCTATTTCGTTTACGTTCAGGTTGTTGTCCTTGGCAAAGAACGACACCAGCTTTTCGAAGGAGCCGCCGAAGTACCCGCTCATAAAGTTCTGTAGGAAGAAGCTCTTATACTTATCCTGCGCCACCAGCGGGAAATACTGGTGCGACTTACCGAAGGCCTCGTGCCCCACAAAGCCCTTGGTCTCCAGAATCCGCACAATCGTGGAAACGGTGTTGTAGGCCGGCTTGGGCTCGGGCAACTCGTCCAGGATGTCGCGCACAAAGGCCCGCTCCAGTTTCCAGAGCACCTGCATTATTTCTTCCTCGGCTTTGGTCAGTTCTTTTATCATGTGTAGGTAAAGTATGGCGTTGATCTAGTAAATATATAACTATCTACTTAGTTTAGAAACTAAATGTTTAGTTATTTGAAATTTTCTTTTAAAAAGTATGGCACCGGTACCAATGAGTTGCTCGGAAAAGGAAGGCTGGTTGTCAGTAAGTTAGGGTAGAGGGCTCAGGCGAAGGTCAGCATGTCTACTGCCAGAAACCCGGTGCCGCCTTTTATACTTTGTTGCCAGCCCATGCGCACCAGTTCCCGCTTTATAAAGTGGTTGAGCAGGCCGTGAGCCACCAGCACAGTGGTTTTATGCTGATGGGCATCTTCGGAGAGCATCTCTGCCGCTTTGCGGGCGCGGGCGCGGGCCTGCTTAAAGGTTTCGATCCCGCCGTTGTTAAAGCCCAGGAACCAAAGCAGGCGCGCGCCCAGCAGCCACAGTTTAATAGGCAGGCGCACCAAAGGCAGCCCAAAAACGCGCCGCTCAAATTCCCGGAACGTCGCGTCGATTCTCAGTTCAACCCCGTCGCCGAAGATGGCGCGGGCCGTTTGCTGCGAGCGCACCAAGGTGCTGCAGTATACTTTACGGATATGCTTGTAAGGAATGGCCTCGTGCTGCAGCACAAACTCCTCCACCTCGGCCGTGTCGTAGGCCGACACGTAGGCGCGTGCCTGGTGTGCACTGAAAAAGCCTTTCCGGTCTACCTGCGGCTTGGCATGGCGAATCAGGAAAATCCGCTTGGGCGGCATCGGGGCGTCTGGCATTAGGATTAGCGGCTGTGGTTTACAGACATATACGGCGCCCTTCGCCTTAGTTATACATTATGCCGGATGCGCGGCCAGGTCTGGGAACACGCGCTCCTTTATACCTGCCCATTCCTGCCGCAGGATGCTGTAGTAGATGGTGTCGCGGCGGCGCCCGTCGTGCATGTGCGTGTGGCTGCGCAGGATGCCTTCTTCCACGGCTCCCAACTTCAGCATGGCGCGCCGCGAGCGCAGGTTCAGCGCATCCGTCTTCAGCTCTACCCGCTCCATCTGCAGGGTCTCAAACGCATGCTGTAGCAGCAGAAACTTGCAGTGCCGGTTCAGGCCGCTCCCCCTGAAGTCCTTTCCCAGCCAGGTCCAGCCGATTTCCAGCCGCTTGTCCGGCTCCGAGATGTTGCCATAGCTGGTGCTGCCGGCCAATTGCCCGGTGGCACGGTCCACGATGAGGAACGTATAGCGGCTGCCCGTGGCATAACCCTGCACTACCTGCTGGCCCCACGTCTCCAACTCTTGCCAGGTACTGATGCGGTTAGGAGTAAAGCGCCAGATATCCACATCAAAGGCCACTGGAGCCAACTCCTGCAGGTCTGTGGCCCGAAAGCGGCGCAGCAGCACACGGTGGTCCTGCAGGCGCAAATCAGTTTGAAAATCTATAAGCATGGGGTGGTGTAGGTGTAGGTTGAGTAGTTGTAGTGTGAATAATAGCGATACCTTAAAAGTAATTCAGTTTACACTTTAAAAAGTAACTGTTAGTTGCTTAAAGTCATACTTTCCCTTTTTTTGAAGTGAATATAGTCTTAATAAATGGAGAATTAATTATAAAAACTGCCTGCATTACGTAAATTCTTAAACAGCCTATATTTGAAAGTATCTGCATGGAAGAGTGGAGAAGGTTTATTTCTAAAGTGCCAGAACTTAAAGAATTATTTAGGGTTCGGGTGCCTTTAGTGTTATTTCTATCAATTATGATAGCAATTATAGGAGTATTTGAACCGCTTGTATTAAAATACTTTTTTGATAGCCTCAGCTTGGCGGAAAGTAGTTTATCGCAAACTTTTCAACTTTCTATAGCATTGCTGTTCATACTATACATAGGAAGAGAACTTATTGGGAGTGTTCAAAATTGGTTAGTATGGAAGATTAGGTTAAGCGTGCAAAAGCAGCTTCAGTCAACAGCTATTTCAAAGTTGTACTCCTTGCCATTATCCTTTCATCATCAAGAAGGCGTCGGAGCAACAATGACAAAGCTAGAAAGGTCTATCAATAGCTTAGTTGGAGCTTTCAGCGAAGTTGCTTTTTTTACCCTCCCTACATGCTTTTATCTGGTTATCTCCTTGTATGTCATGTTTACCCTCGACTTAAGGCTTACACTGATTATTATATTCTTCGTTCCTCTTCCTGTCCTGATTAGCATGCAGGCGTCTAAAGAACAGACCCGACGAGAGAAGTTATTGATAACGGTTTGGGCAAAAATATTTAATCGTGTTCATGAAGTGCTTTCTTGTCTGCCTATGGTGAAGAGCATGTCTATGGAGAAGGCTGAGGCAAACTTCTTTCTCTCTAAAGTTAGTGAAACAAACACCTACGTGATGCGAGGTATAAAGACCGATACTAAAGTAGGAATGGTCAAAAATATCATTGTTGCTTTTGCTCATATAGTTGTTCTGGCTTATGGAGGGTATTGCATTACATTAGGAGAAATGACTTTAGGTAGCTTAATAGCCTTCCTCAGCTATATAGGTAAATTTTTTGGTCCAATCCAAGGTATTACTAATGTTTACCAGACCTACAGAAAAGCCTCTGTTTCAATTAATTTATTAAATGAGATATTAGAATTTAAGGATCCTGTTGCAGATGGAAAAGTAGTTTATGAATTAAATGAAGTTAAAGGAGAAGTAGAGTTTGATAAGGTAAGCTTTATTTACCCCAATGGGTATCAAGTATTCTCAGAGCTCAACCTAAAAGTAAACCCAGGAGAAAGGATTGCTATTGTGGGACAGAGTGGAGCAGGCAAAAGCACGATAGTCTCTTTAATACTAAGGCTGTATAGCCCGACAAGTGGACTAATTAAAATCGATGGCCATGATTTAAAACTACTGAGGCAGCGGTTTATCAGAAATCACATTGGGGTCGTTTTGCAGGATTTTTTTCTTTTTAATGATACAATCAGCAACAACATCTCCTATGGTGCTGGGGCCGTAAATCAGGAGCAGATCGAAGCAGCAGCCAAGATCGCAAATGCTCATGATTTTATCATGCAACTCCCCGAACGATATGAGACTACGATTGGGGAGCGTGGTAGTATGCTATCTGGCGGGCAGAGGCAGCGCATCGCCATAGCAAGAGCTATTCTTAAGGATCCTGCCATACTTATACTTGATGAAGCTACCTCAGCTTTAGATGCTGAGGCAGAAACTTTGGTGCAGGAAGCTTTCAAGAATCTTGTAAAGGGTAGAACTACCTTTATAATCTCTCATAAATTGGCAAACATTGTGGATGTTGACAAAATAGTGTTATTGAAAGACGGTAGAATTTCAAAAATAATAACAGACCCTTGCCACCTTAAAGTTGAAGAGGTATATGCGTGTCGTGTTAAGATAGGTTAAGTGCACGCACAATGTAAGAAGTCTTGCTGCCTTAGTGCAACACCCGCCATATAAATCATAGGATTATTAAGAGGCCAAAGGTTGAAAAACGAAGCTAAGGCTATTATTAACTTGATTTTATATAGTGCAGTCGCAGCATCTACAACCCTATTTGTCTCTCCTACGTTCTACCTAATCAGTTCAAATAATTAACTGTTTTAATATAGAAACAAGAACAATTTAGCAGTATCGTGCAGGATTTAGAAGGCAGAAAGGCAGTTGTAAGCGGAGGCGGCTCAGGCATTGGCAGAGCGCTGGTGGAAGAGCTTACTACAGCCAAAGTACCCGTTGCCGTAGCGGACCTGGACCTGCCCCACACCTTGCCAGCTGGCGCCACGCCCTATACCTGCGACGTTACCCAAGGCACTGCCATCGATGCCTTTTTTGCAGCAGTGCACCAGCAAATGGGCACACCCGATATACTTGTCTGCAGCGCTGGGCAAGGCATCCATGAGAAACTGACGGAAGGCGACCCGGAGAAGTGGCAGCAGATCATCAACACCAACCTGATGGGGACGCTCCGGATGATCCGGGCATTCGTGCCCGGCATGCTGGAGGCAGGCAAAGGCGACGTGGTGTTAATTTCGTCTGTGGCGGCTGGTCAGGCTTACCCTTACGGCGGCATTTACGCCGCTACCAAAACAGCCCTTCAGGTCATCGCCGAAACCCTGCGCCAGGAGGTGCTGCCCACGGTGCGCGTAAGCGTGGTAGCCCCGGGCGTAACCGACACGAACTTTTTTCAGAACACCCTTTCCGGGAGCCAGACGGCAGAAAGTATAGGCTACGGTGCGCTGAGCGCCCAGCAGGTAGCACAATCCATTATGTATGCGCTTCGGCAACCGCCGGGCGTAGCCATCAACCACATCACCCTTAGGCCGGCAGCACAGGCATTTTAGCCTTGGCGCAAGCAAGTGGCCCTTCTAGCGCAATCGCATTTAAAACATAAAAAAACAACAGAACAGGAAACACGCAAACTATGAAAAACAAGGTACTGATAACCGGAGGAGCCGGCTTTATAGGATCTCACTTGGCAGATGAGCTGTTGCAGCAAGGGTATGCCGTAAGAGCGTTAGACAACCTGAGCGAGCAGGTACATGGCAAAGACTGCGTACGCCCGGATTACCTGCACGAGGAGGTGGAGCTAATAGTAGGCGATGTGCGCAACCCGGAGGATGTGGCGCGAGCGCTGGAGGGCGTAGACTACGTGTTCCATTTTGCGGCCATGGTGGGCGTGGGGCAGAGCATGTATGAGCTGCGCGAGTACACGGCCGTAAACAACATCGGCACCACCGTGCTGCTGGAGGCGCTGATCAAGAACCCGGTGAAGAAGCTGGTGGTGGCCAGCAGCATGAGCATCTATGGCGAGGGCATGTATAAAAATCCAGCCGGCGAGTTGACGACGGTGCAGGAGCGCCCGCTGGAGCAGCTAAAGGCCGCTGACTGGGAGCTGTACAACGAGCAGGGCGAGCAACTGCAGCCAGTGCCGACACCGGAGGCTAAGACGCCATCGCTTTCCTCGGTTTACGCCCTCAGCAAGTATGACCAGGAGCGCCTTTGCCTGATGGTAGGCCGCGCCTACAACATCCCGACCGTGGCCATGCGCTTCTTTAACGTATACGGCACGCGGCAGGCGCTTTCCAACCCTTACACTGGTGTGCTGGCCATCTTCGCCTCACGCCTGCTCAACAACAATTCTCCCATGATTTTCGAAGACGGATACCAGCAGCGCGACTTTGTGCACGTGCGCGACGTGGCCTTGGCCTGCCGTCTGGCCATGGAGAAAGAGGAGGCCACCGGCAAAGTGTTTAACGTGGGCAGCGGCAACAACTACACCATCCGGGAGATAGGCGAGCGACTGGCCACCGTGATGGGCAAAACAGAGCTGAAGCCGGAGATTACGGGCAAGTACAGGGTAGGGGATATCCGCCATTGCTACGCCGACATCTCGCTGGCCCAGGAGGTGCTGGGCTTTTACCCGCAGGTAGAGTTTAATGCAGGCCTGGAAGAACTGGCCAACTGGCTGGAGGGCCAGATCGCCTACGACCGTGTGAGTGAGGCAAGCGCTGAACTGGCCGCACGAGGCTTAACCGTTTAGGCACCCGCTCATCTACAACAACTAAAGGAACCGAAAGATCATGAAGACAGATACACAAGCAACCAGCAGCAGCGCTACACTTCCGGTGGTAGGGCTGGTAGAGTGGTTCAGACCAGGTGAACACGAACATGTAAGGGAAACACTGGCCAGCCTGAAGGAACTGGGCGTGACAGACCTGCGCACCGGCGTATCGTGGGCCGACTACTACACCCCCGAGGGAAAGGAGTGGTACGACTGGCTGATACCGACCCTGGCCAAAGAAGTGAACATCCTGCCCTGCTTTCTGTACACGCCGCCAAGTATAGGCGAGAAGCCCCGCACCTCATCCCCACCGAAAGATAAAAAGGCCTATGCCGATTTTCTGGATGTGTTTATCGCCAAGCATGGAGAGCATTTTGAGTGGGTGGAGCTGTGGAACGAGCCTAACAACATGGTAGAGTACGACTTTACGCACGACTACGGCTGGAACAAGTTTGCCGAGATGGTGGGCGGAGCGGCATACTGGTGCAAGCAGCTGGGCAAGAAAACGCTTTTGGGCGGCATGAGTCCCATCGACCCGAACTGGCTGCAAACCATGTACGACCGTGGCGTGATGCAGTACATCGACGCGGTGGGCATACACGGCTTCCCGTACGTATTCGACCAGATGTGGGACGGATGGGAAGACAATGTGCAAACGGTGCGCGACGTGATGCAGCGTAACAACTGCACCGCCGAGCTTTGGATAACGGAGGCCGGCTTCTCTACCTGGCAGCACGATGAGTTTAAGCAGCTGCAGGAGTTTAAGGAGGTGCTGCAGGCAAACGTAACGCGCATCTACTGGTATGCCCTAAAAGACCTGGACGCCAACCTGCCCACTGTGGCCGGTTTCCATCTCGATGACCGGGAATACTACTTTGGCCTGAAACGCGCCGACGGCACCAGCAAGCTCTTGTACCGGCTCTGGGCAAGGCACGGCATCCATAAACTGGACCAGCTGGATTACGTGAAGCGCTCCATCGATGACGACACCGAGCCTTATACCTTGATAACCGGCGGCTCCGGGTTTGTGGGCACCAACCTGGCCAAGCGCCTGCTGGAGCAGGGCAAGCGGGTACTGGTGTTCGATAGCCTGAGCCGCGATGGCGTAGAGCAGAACCTGCAGTGGCTGCACGAGACCTATGGCGACAGGCTGGAAGTATTTGTAGGCGACATCCGGGACCAGCAGGCCGTGCGGCAGGTGATGAAGCGGGCAGAGCAGGTGTTTCACTTTGCCGCCCAGGTGGCCGTTACCACTTCGCTGGACCTGCCCATCAACGACTTTGAGATAAACGCGCGCGGCATCATCAACGTGCTGGAAGCGATACGGGAGCAGGACACCCCGCCGCCGCTGGTGTTTACCTCTACGAACAAAGTATACGGCGGCCTGGAGGATATGAAGTTTATCTCCAACGGCTCCCGCTACTACCCTGCCGACGAAACAACCGAGAAGTATGGCATTTCCGAGAAGCGCCACCTTGACTTCCACAGCCCGTACGGTTGCTCTAAAGGTGCAGCCGACCAATACGTGATCGACTATGCCCGCACTTATAACCTGCCGATGGCAGTGTTCCGGATGAGCTGCATCTACGGCCCGCACCAGTATGGCAACGAGGACCAGGGATGGGTGGCGCATTTCGCCATCAAGGCCATTGAGGGGGAGCCTGTAAACATCTACGGCGATGGCAAGCAGGTGCGTGATATCCTGTTTGTGGAGGATCTGGTGGATGCCTTTTTACTGGCGCAGGAGCACATGGAAAGTATAAGCGGCCAGGCCTTTAACATTGGTGGTGGACCAGAGAACACCGTAAGCCTGCTGGAGCTGCTCAAGACTATCAGCAAGTTCCGTGGTAAAGAGATACCGCTCCAGTTCGGCGACTGGCGCCCCGGCGACCAGCATTATTATGTGTCGGACACGCGCAAGTTCCAGAAAGCCACCGGCTGGTACCCGAAGCACAATGTGCAGGAAGGCGTGGCCAAGCTGTACCAGTGGCTCTGCGAGAACCGCGGCTTTGAAGTGCCGATATCGCTTAGCGCCATACTTGAAAAAGAGGAAGAACCTGTTAAAAAAGCAGTAGTAGCATAACCCATGCAAGATACCCTGACCAAGAACCAGAAAGAGGTTGCCGCCACCCGGGCAACCACCATGAAAGCCGCCGTTTTGGAGGCACCGCAAAGTATAAAAGTTAAGGAAACCGCCCTGCCCGAGCCAAAAGCCGGGCAGGTGCGCATCCGGCTGCAGGGCTGCGGCCTCTGCGCCTCCAACATTCCTGTGTGGGAGGGCCGCGAGTGGTTCAGCTACCCCATAGACGCCGGTAACCCCGGCCACGAAGGCTGGGGCGTGGTAGATGCCGTGGGCGAGGGCGTAACGGAAGTGAAGCCCGGCGACCGCGTGGCGGCCTTGTCTTATAACGCCTATGCTGAGTATGATTTGGCCGACGCCAACAAGGTGGTGAAGCTGCCGGAGGCTTTGGCAGACAAACCCTTTCCGGGAGAGCCGCTGGGCTGCGCCATGAATATCTTTAAGCGCAGCGACATTCAGGCTGGGCAAACGGTGGCCATACTCGGCATCGGTTTCCTGGGGGCGCTGCTGGTGCAACTGGCCAAAAGCGCTGGGGCACGTGTCATTGCGGTGTCGCAGCGGGAGTTCTCCCTGGAGGTTGCCCAAGAGTGCGGGGCCGATGAAGTGATTAAAATGGATGATCACTATAAAATTATAGAAAAAGTTAAGGAACTGACAAACGGAAACTTCTGCGAGCGCGTAATAGAGTGCACCGGAAAGGAGTGGCCGCTGAACCTTGCGGGAGAGCTTACGGCCGAGCGCGGCAGGCTGGTCATCGCCGGTTTTCACCAGGACGGGATGCGTCAGGTTAATATCCAACTTTGGAATTGGCGCGGCCTCGACGTCATCAATGCGCACGAGCGCGATCCAAAAGAATACATCAAAGGTATAAAAGCGGCTGTAGAAGCAGTAGAGGAAGGCAAGATCAACCCTGACCCGCTTTATACCCATCGTTATACTTTAAATAATATCGACAAAGCATTTGAGAACCTTACAAACCGCCCCGACGGATTTGTGAAAGCCCTGATAACCTTCTGAACATGACGGAATCTATACTGGACAAGGCGCAAGCCTCATCTGCATCTTCTTCTTCTGCCTCTGACTCTAAGCCCAAGCTCGGCTTTCTGGGCGTCGGCTGGATTGGCCGCAACCGCATGGAAGTAATTGCCAAGCACAATGCCGCAGAGGTTGCCTACATCTCCGACACAGCCACGCATAACGCCGAGGAGGCCCTGAAAAGCGCCCCGGAGGCCACGCAGGTGCACTCGCTGGAGGCGATGCTGCACAAGCCGGAGGTGAATGGCATCGTGATTGCCACGCCGAGCGCCTTCCATGCCGAGCAAAGCTCCCTGGCCCTGGAGGCGGGAAAATCCGTTTTCTGCCAAAAGCCGCTGGGCCGCAACCTAGAGGAAACAAAGCGTGTGGTAGAGGCTGCCCGACAAAGCAACAAACTGCTGGGCGTGGACCTGTCGTACCGCTACACAGCGGCCATGCAGGAAGTATACAAAGTGGTGCAGAGCGGCGAGTTGGGGCAGATTTACGCTATCGAGCTGGTGTTTCATAACGCCTATGGCCCGGACAAAGCCTGGTTTTACGAGCCGAAGCTCTCCGGCGGCGGCTGTGTGATAGACCTGGGCGTGCACCTGGTGGACCTGGCGCTGTGGAGCATGGATTTCCCGAAGGTAAGAAAAGTGCAGAGCCACCTGTACGCCAAGGGCAAGCCCATAAGTATGGCCGAGGGCAAAGTGGAGGATTATGCCTCAGCAAGTATAGAACTGGACGGCAACACGCATGTGCAGCTAAGCTGCTCCTGGAACCTGCCCGCTGGTCAGGAGGCCATCATCAGCGCCACGTTCTACGGCACCAACGGCGGTGTGGCCTTTAAAAACGTGAACGGCTCTTTTTACGATTTTGTGGCAGAGCGCTACTACGGCACCAAAACCGAGCAGCTCTGTGCCCCGCCCGATGAGTGGATGGGCCGTGCCGGTGTGGCCTGGGCTGAACGCGTGGCCAGCGGCGAGGGCTTTAACGAGGAAGCAAACGAGTTTGTGAAAGTAGCAGAGGTATTAGATAAAATTTACGGAAGATAAGAAGAGAATATGGAAGCACATCATCCCTCAAAGATATTGATGACCGCAGATACCGTGGGCGGTGTCTGGACGTATGCGCTGGAGCTGATCAGAGCACTGGCCCCTTTTAAAACGCAGGTGGCACTGGCTACCATGGGTGCGCCCCTGTCGGAGGAGCAGCGCCAGCAGGCCGACGACATCGACAACCTGACCCTTTACGAAAGCGACTACAAACTGGAGTGGATGGAGAAGCCCTGGGAGGACGTGGAGAAGGCAGGCGAGTGGCTGCTGAAGCTGAAAGACGAGGTGCAGCCGGACCTGGTGCACCTAAACGGCATGGCGCACGGCTCTCTGGACTTTGGTGTGCCAACGGTGGTGGTAATTCACTCGTGCGTGCTGTCGTGGTGGAAGGCGGTGAAGGACGAAGAGGCGCCGCAGGAGTGGAACAAGTATAAGGAAACGGTGACGAAGGGGCTGCAGAAGGCCAGCATGGTAGTGGCTCCAACGCAGGCCATGCTGCACCAGGCCGAGGCGCTGTACGGGCCGTTCCAGAACAGCACGGTGGTGTATAACGGCCGTGGCCAGCATACCTTCCAGTTCGGCAAGAAAGAGCCGTTCGTGTTTAGCATGGGCCGTGTGTGGGATGAGGCCAAGAACATCTCCATGCTCGCGCACATTGCCTCCGATCTGCAGTGGCCGGTATACATTGCCGGCGATGCCCGCCATCCAGCCACCGGCAAGGAGGTGCAGTTGGAGAACGTGCACTTCCTGGGCCAGCTGACGGAAGGAGAAGTATCCGATTGGCTATCCAGAGCCTCCATTTACGCGTTGCCAGCCAAGTATGAGCCGTTCGGCCTCACCATTCTGGAGGCGGCCATGTCGGGCTGTGCGCTGGTGGTGGGCAAAACCGAAAGCCAGGCTGAGATTTGGGGCAACGCCGCCAAGTACGTGAACCCAAGCGATGCCGACGAGCTGCGCGACACCATCAACAACCTGATCGACGATGAGTTTGGCCGCAACATCATGGCCTGCCGCGCGGTAAAACGCTCCCACGGCTATACCGCCGACCCCATGGGCCAAGACTACGACCACGTGTACCGCCAGCTCCTGAAGCAAACGGTTACGGTATAAATTGATTGCTGATTGTTAGTTGTTGATTGTTCCTTCAAGGAATAACAACAGTTTAGAAATCAGCCATCAGCATCGTATACGCCATGATAGTGGATCATAGTTAAGCGAACAGCAATCGACAATCAACAACCAACAATCAAATGAACATCACCCTTTTCTACCACTCTATACTTTCGGACTGGAACCATGGCAATGCCCACTTTCTACGGGGCATTGTGCGGGAGCTGGAGGAGCGGGGGCACCAGGTAGACATGTATGAACCGGAGAACGGCTGGAGCCTGCAGAACCTGGTAGAAGGCTACGGAAAAGAGAAGCTCGACGAGCTGCAGGAGTATTATCCCAACATCAAAACCAACTTTTATACTTTAGAAAGTATAAACCTGGATGAAGTGCTGCGCGATGCCGACCTGGTGCTGGTGCACGAGTGGAACGAGCATGAGCTGGTAAAGCGCATCGGCGAGCACCGCGCCAACGGTGGCAAGTATAAACTGCTGTTCCACGACACCCACCACCGTGCCGTAACAGAGCGTGAAAGTATGGCAGGGTATGACCTGACGCATTACGATGGCGTGCTGGCCTTCGGGCAGAAGATCCGCGATCTGTACTTGCAGGAACACTGGACCCAAAACGCCTGGACCTGGCACGAAGCCGCCGATACCTCCGTTTTCTACCCGCACGAGCGAAGTGAGTTTGAAGGTGACCTGGTATGGATCGGTAACTGGGGCGATGAGGAGCGTACCGCCGAGCTGCATGAATTCCTGATAAACCCGGTGAAGGAGCTGGGGCTGAAGGCCAAGATCTACGGCGTGCGCTACCCCGAGCACGCCCGCAAGGCACTGGCCGATGCCGGCATCGAGTATGGCGGCTGGCTGCCCAACTACAAGGCGGCAGAGGAGTTTGCCAAGTATAAAGTAACCGTGCACGTGCCGCGCCGGCCCTACGTGGAGGCGCTGCCGGGCATTCCGACTATCCGTCCGTTCGAGGCCATGGCCTGTGGCATACCTTTGATCTCCTCACCATGGGATGATGCCGAAAACCTGTTCACGCCGGGTGAGGATTTCCTCGTGGCCCGCAACGGCGAGGAAATGAAGCAGCACCTGCAAACCATCATCAACCATCCTGACAAAGCAAAAGAAGTGGCCGCGCATGGTTTAGAGACCATCCGCAGCCGCCATACCTGTGCCCACCGCGTTAATGAGCTGGAGAAAGTATGTGAGGAGCTGGGCATAGCCGAATCAAAAATCTATCTCACCCAAAAAGCCTGAACCCTACATGAAGAATAACAAACTGAACATCGCCTTCTTCGGCTCCAGCCTGGTGTCTGCCTACTGGAACGGTGCCGCAACGTATTACCGTGGCATTGTGAGAGCCCTGAGCGAGCGCGGCCACCACGTTACCTTTTACGAGCCCGATGCCTACGAGCGCCAGCAGAACCGCGACATAGACGACCCGGAATGGGCGAAAGTAGTGGTGTATGAGGCTACGGAAGAGGCTGTGTATAAATGCCTTGAGGATGCCGCCGAAGCCGACATGGTGGTGAAAGCCAGCGGCGTGGGCGTGTTCGACGAGCTGCTGGAGCGCGAGGTGCTGCAACTGCAGACCGACGAGCGCCTGGTGGTGTTCTGGGACGTGGACGCGCCTGCCACCCTGGACCGCGTGCACAACGACCCGAACGACCAGTTCCTGCAGCTGATCCCGCAGTATGATATGATTTTGACCTACGGCGGCGGCGACCCGGTAGTGAATGCCTATGAGGCGCTGGGCGCGAAGAAGTGTGTGCCGATCTACAACGCCTTGGATACGGCAACGCATTTTCCGGTAGCGCCTGACCCTCATTTTGAAGCTGATCTGGCCTTTTTAGGAAATCGTCTGCCCGACCGCGAAGCCCGCGTGGAGGAGTTCTTCCTGAAGCCGGCGGCGCTGGAAATGAACAAAAAGTTTATCATTGGCGGCAGCGGCTGGGGCGACAAGCAGATGACGGATAATGTGGAGTACGTGGGCCATGTGTACACCAAAGACCACAACGCCTTTAACTGCACCCCAAAGGCCGTGCTCAACATCAGCCGCGAAAGTATGGCCCGCTATGGCTTTTCGCCGGCCACGCGTGTTTTTGAGGCTGCCGGCGCCGGCGCCTGCATCATTACCGATTACTGGGAGGGCATTGATTTCTTCTTTGAGCCAGGCAAAGAGATACTGGTGGCCAAAGACGGTGCCGAAGTAGCGGAAATAATGGCTGATTTATCCGTAGAAAAGGCAAAAGCAATTGGAGAAGCTGCGTATAAGAAGGTACTTGCCGCGCACACCTATCATCACCGCGCGGAGCAACTGGAAAAACTGCTGTACGCAGAAGTTAAATCTACAAACAAAGCATTAGCATGAATATCGTAATTCTTGGCTTATCCATCACCTCCAGCTGGGGCAACGGCCATGCCACCACGTTTAGAGGCTTGGTAAAGGAGCTAAACAAGCAGGGCCATTATGTAACTTTTCTGGAGAGGGATGTGCCTTGGTATGCCGGCAACCGCGATTTGCCAAAACCGGACTATTGCCAAACAGAACTTTACAAGTCGGTGGATGACCTGAAGAGCCGTTTTACAGAAGAAGTGCGCGAGGCGGATATGGTGATCGTGGGCTCTTATGTGCCGGAGGGCGTGCCGGTAGGCGAGTGGGTAATCCAGACGGCCCGGGGCATAAAGGCCTTTTATGACATCGATACACCAGTAACACTAGCTAAACTGGAGCGCGGCGATTACGAGTACCTGCACCCGAACCTCATCCCGAAGTATGACCTGTACTTATCTTTCACCGGAGGCCCTACGCTGGACCTGCTGGAGCAGAAGTATGGCTCCCCGATGGCGCGCGCCCTGTACTGCTCTTTCGACCCGACCTTATACTACCCGGAGCTGATGGAGGCCAAATGGGACTTGGGCTACCTGGGCACCTACTCCGACGACCGCCAGCCGCCGCTCGACAAACTGATGCTGGAGGCAGCGCGCCAGTGGCCGCTGGGCCGTTTTGTGGTGGCCGGACCGCAATATCCGGCAAGTATAAAATGGCCGAAAAACGTGCAGCATATCCAGCACTTGCCGCCTGCCGAGCACCGTACCTTCTATAACAGCCAGCGCTTTACCATGAACATCACCCGCGCCGATATGATCAAGGCGGGCTATGCGCCGAGCGTGCGCCTGTTTGAGGCAGCGGCCTGCGCCACCCCGATAATCTCCGATTACTGGGACGGACTGGAAACCATCTTTGAGCCTGGCACGGAGATCCTGATCGCCAAGGATTCGAAAGACACGCTGAAGTACCTGCGCGAGATCTGCAAATCGGAGCGCAAACTGATAGGGGAGCGTGCCCGCAGAAAGGTAATGGCCCACCACACGGCCGCTCATCGTGCCAAAGAGCTCATAAGCTATGCCGAAGAGCTGATGACGCTGGAAAACCCGTTTGCCAACGCGGAGCTGGGCCAGGAAGTATAGCAACAAAGTATAGTTGATAAGAAAAGCTGCCGCCCCGGGATGATTCCTTGGGCGGCAGTTTTGCGTTAATGCATCAATAGCAGCTGCAGCTGCGTAATCTTTAAACAAAACATCATTAAACCACAGATAAAAGCATGACCGACATAGAAGCACTGGCACCCTGGTTTCATAACCTGCACCTGCCTAACGGCGAGCAGACAGCACCCGATCATTTTCTGGGGGACTTCCCTAAGTTTAAGTGGCAGGAGTTGGAGCCATTTATTCCGCAGGACCTGTCGGGGTGGGAGGTGCTGGATATTGGCTGCAACGCCGGCTTTTATAGTATAGAGCTGGCCAAGCGCGGCGCTAACGTGCTCGGCATCGATGTAGACCCGCACTACCTGAAGCAGGCGGAGTGGGCCGCCAAGCAGTTTGGTTTGGAGGATAAAATTGAGCTTAGGCAGATGCAGGTATACGACGTGGCGCGCCTCGACCGCCAGTTCGACCTGATCTGGTACATGGGCGTGCTTTACCACCTCCGTTACCCACTGCTCTCGTTGGACATCCTCTCTAAAAAATGCCGCGGGCAGATGGTGTTCCAAACCCTGACCATGCCCGGCAAAGAGGCTGCAGAGGTGGCCGATGATTTTGAGATAAACGACCGCAAGCGTATGCAGGAAGAAGGCTGGCCCAAAATGGCATTTATCGAAAAGAAAATGGCCGGCGACATTACCAATTGGTGGGCCCCGAACCACGCGGCTATACTGGCCATGATGCGCTCCTGCGGCTTAAAGTTGAAAGAGCAGCCGGGCCACGAAATATACTTGCTGGAGGCGGACGAGCAGCTGAAACAGGCGCAGCAGTGGAATGAGTCGGAATACCTCTCCGCCACCGGCCAGGACTGGCAGGAGGCCGTGCAGCAGAAAGTATCCGGCAAAAACGAGTACATGGTGCGGCACAATGGAAAGCAGGAGTAGGAGCAGCAATGTGCTGAAAGTATAACCCCAAGCCATGCACCTAGCGTGGCTTTTTTACGCCGATAAAGTATAACTTGCAAGTATGAGTGATAAAAGCAAAGCCCCACAGCCCTGGAAAGTCCTGAAATCGGATATGGTGGTGGATGAGAAATGGTATAAACTGCGCCGCGACGAGGTGGAGCTGCCTAACGGCCACGTGATGGATGATTACTACGTGAGCGTGCGCCCGAACGTGGTGTTGGTCTTCCCGCTTACCGAGGATGGCCATGTTATATTTGTGCGCCAGTACAAGCATGCGGCAGGTGATATTTTTATTGAATTGCCTGGCGGTGTGATTGACGAGCACGAAGTGGAGCCGCAGGAGGCCGCCCGCCGCGAGCTGCTGGAGGAGACCGGCTATACTTCCGAGGAGCTGGAGCCGGTGCTGGAGGTAATAGACAACCCCACCAAAGACACGAACAAGATCTATTATTACATCGCCCGGAACGCGCACAAAGTAGCCGAGCAGGATTTAGACGTAAGCGAGCACATCGAGGTGCTGAAGGTGCCGCTGGAGGAAGTGGAAAGTATGGTGTTGAGCGGAAAAGTAAACGTGGCCGGCTCCGTTGCACTTAGCCTGCTGGCTTTGCGGAAGTTGGGGGTGTAGTTAAAGGAGGGGAGTTTACTGCAGAAGTATAAACCCACCCCTAACCCCTCCTAGGAGGGGAATTTACCTCACCCCAGCCCTCTCCTAAGAACAGGAGATGGAGAGCTCTGCATTACCGGGTCCAACCACCCCTGCCCCTCAGAGCTACGCTCGCTACCTTCGAACTCGCGTTCTCGGTAGTCCAGAGGAGGGGAATTATACTTGTTCCATAGTTGGAGCCGCAGCTATTGAACTGATCCCAGCCTTTGGGTGGGGGTAGGGGCCCTCGACAAGAGCGCCTTGTGCATGTTGCGGTGCCGCGGATGCGGCAGCCGGAGCAGAGCGGAAAAGAGGGCCCCTACCCCCGGCAGCTTCAGGCACACAGCGCGATGCCCGAACGCGAGGCCTCCCGGCCTTGAGGGCACCACAGCCAGAGGTGAAACTGTAGGTATGTAAGACTGAGGATGAACTGCAGCTAGAAAGGATAGCTTGTATCAAGTCGAAGGAAGTGGTGGCTATGAAAGTACAAAGTCACAAGGTAAAGTATAGCCGAAGCAAGTATGCCTCTGCGAGCCAATTGAGTTACAAACTCAACATCATAAAAGGCACAAGCGAACGCTTGCGCCAGGGCTGAAAAACCTATCAAACCTTATCCTGCGCTAAACTTTCGCAAAAGGGTTCTCCGGCTTCACCAGCAGCACCTTCTCCCGCTCTACCACCACGGCGCCGGCAGGCGCGCCTTTAGGCTTGCGCACCCACTTCTTCGGCGTATAGATAACCGGGCATAGCGAGTCGGTTTTGCGCTTGCTGTAGTAGGCCGCCAGCTGCGCCGCCTTCTCCAGCACGGTGTTCGGAATGGTTTTCCCCGCCTGGTACTTGATCACCACATGCGAGCCGGACACATCTTTGGCGTGCAGCCACATATCCTCTTTATACGTATGGCGCTGCGTGAGCTCGTCGTTATTTTGCGAGCTTTTGCCCACCAGTATCTTAAAGCCCTCGCTCTCAAACACCCGAAACGGGATCTGCACCTGTTCCTGCTGTTTGCTGCCGAGGAGGTGGTTGTACTCTTTCAGAAAGACCTTCAGCTGCTTGTAGTTCTCCACCTCTGATAGCGCCTGCAGCGCGTCCTCCAGCACGATCAGTTCCTCCAGCTTACGCTCTACTTTCTCCTCCAGCTGCTTTACCTCCAGGTGCTGGTTCTTGGCTTTGCGGTAGAGGCGCTCGGCATACTTCTGCGGCGTTTCGTTCTGTTTTAAAGTATACCTGCGGTTTTGGTCGGTGTAAAAGTCGTAGAGTTCCACCTCGGTGGCGCGCGGCGGAATGTTGGTGAGGTTGGCCATGATCACGTCGGCGGTCTGGGAGTAGGAGCGGTTGTGGCGCAGCTCCTGCAGCTTCTCCTCGCTCTGCTCCATCACTGTTTTGGTAACGTGAACCTTGCGCTCCAGCTGCTGCTTTGCCTGCTCATATTGGCGCCTAAATCCTGTTTCGGATAAGTATAAACGCGTGTACTGATTGGCAGCCTCCAGCGGGTCCTGGAATGTATAAACCACCTCGCCGAGCGGCAGCAGCGAGAGGCGCAGCTTGTCCTGCAGCCGGATGATGTAATATGCTTCCGGGGCCTCCAGCACATCCAACATGCTCTGCACCAACTCCCATTTCTCCTCCAGCGCAGCCTGGCTGTAGCCGCGCTCCTCTAAGTATAAAGCCGGCACGTCGCCAAAGGTCGGGTATACTTTGCGCAGGTTGCCCTCGGCAGCGGCAAAGGCGGCAAAGTTCTGCTGCAGCGGCCGGTCCATCTGCAGCGGGTCCAGCCCGGCGTCGGCGGGGAATTTCTTCAGGAACAGCTTAATGGCCTCCCCATTCTGGTACAGCACTATGTTGGAGCGGTTGCCGAACATCTTGAACAGCAGCAGATAGCCTCCGGTAAGTATAAAATAGAAGCTGCGTTCGTTCTGGTGCTGCACCACGTCCTCCACTGTCTGCCCCTGCATCTCCTGCAGCAGCTCAATGGTGTTGGCGCGGGCCCTTTTAAACTCGGTGGGGAAGGAGAGGGAGGTGAAGTGCGGCCCCAACTGCGCCCGGATGTAGAGTTCCTCCTCCCCGCGGGCAAAGCCAAGTATAAGCTCCGCCTTGTTCTGGCTAAAAGCCGTAACTACCTGCATGCCCACCAGTTTGGTTTTGAGCGCCTGCGCCAGTTGCCGTAAGAAGTAGAAGTTTAGATGCACCTTTTTAGAGTTACGAATTACGAATTACGAGTTAGATTGCCTCATACCAATATCGAATGAATAATACGTATGGATCAGTTCCACAATTTACCAACAGCCTAGAACCCACCCCTAACCCCTCCTAGGAGGGGAATCTGCTTGTAGATCTATAGCAGGTACTGCGTACGAACAAACTGATGGTGGTATAAGCAATAAAGACAGAGACAAGTATAAACCCTTGAGCTTAACGCTAATCAGGTAGAGCCCGACTCGTAACCCGGCACTCGTGACTCAGAACTCCTCAAAGCTATAGTTCGATCTGCAGGCCGTCGTAGCCGAGGCGCACGAAGTCGGGGAGCTGCAGCTCTACCTCGCGGTGCAGGCCCATCAGGTGGCTGATGTGGGTAAGGTATGCCTGCTCGGGCTGCAGGTCCTCCAGCATGGCCACGGCCTCTTTCAACGAAAAGTGCGAGATGTGGTGCTCGTGGCGCAGCGCGTCCAGCACTACTACCTTAGAGCCGCGTATTTTTTCCTTCTCTTCCTCCGAGATGTAGTTGGCATCGGTAATGTAACTAAAATCGCCGACGCGGAAACCGAGCACGGGCAGCTTGTAGTGCATCACCCGGATGGGTATAAACTCCACGCCCGCCACCATAAACGGCTCGTCCTCGGTAATTGGGTGCAGTTCTACCCGCGGGATGCCGGGGTACTTATAATCGGAAAAGATGTAGGCAAACTCGCGCTTAAGCTGCTCCAGCACGCGCTCTTCGGCGTACAGGGGCATGTCTTTGTGCTGCGAGAAATTGTAGGCGCGGATGTCGTCGAGGCCGGCGGTGTGGTCTTTGTGCTCGTGCGTAAAGACCAGGGCGTCGAGCGTCTTGATGCGCTCACGCAAAACCTGCTGCCTAAAATCAGGGCCCGAGTCAATGATGATGCTCTTGCCATCCACCTCGAGGTGCACCGACACGCGCAGGCGCTGGTCACGGTAGTCTACAGAACGGCAAACCTCGCAGTTGCACCCAATAACTGGTACGCCCTGCGAGGTGCCCGTGCCTAGTAATGTTACTTTCAATTGGCGTTTTCTCCGTTTCGGATTTCATGGTAAAGCTGCCTGGTTTTGTCGCTCAGGCGGCTCTCATCCACAGAAATGGTGCGAAGGATATCGTAAAGGCAGTTTATCTTCCCCTCCAGGCTGTAGTATTTGTTCACTACCGCCACCTTCATGTCTTTTAGCACACAGTAGCCGGCTTTAAAGTTGCCTTTCTCGTAGCGCAGCACAAAATCCGACTCTGCAAAAATATCCTCCAGCTTGTTTAAGAATGGCCGCGTGTACTTAAGCTGCATTTACTTTACGGTATACTTCTTTACTGTTTCCACCAGCATGTCAAAATCCAGTGGCTTCGGCAGGTAGTCGTTAATGCCCACGGCCTTAAAGTCTTCCATGCTGTAGTTGTTTGCGTTGCCTGTTACCGCAATGATCGGAATGCCGGCAACCTGGGGGTCTTTGCTGGCGCGAATCTCCTTTGTGCAGTCCATGCCGTTCTTCACCGGGATGTTCAGGTCCATCAGGATAGCGTCGATTTTGTTAGACTCCACCTGCTTCAGCACCTCGCCGCCGTTCTTGGCTGTCAGGATCTTGTAGTTCTGCAGCTCCAGGATCTTCTTCGTTAGGTTCAGGATTACAGAGCTATCCTCAGCGATCAAAATAGTTTTGCTTTCTGCCATTTTCTAACTGAATATAATGTCCTTATAAGTTTTTTTATAGTTTTCGTACTGCGTCTGCAACTTGGCAAAGTTGAGTTCAACTTCGTCAAAGTTGTCGTTTTTAATATCGTGTTCTATTTTTTTGGCCAGTTCTGCCAGCAGATTAATGCCCAACGTGAAGCCTGTACCCTTTAGTTGGTGCAATGTACTTAAAATACCTTTGTAATGTTGTACATCCAGTTCTTTTTTGGCTTCCTCGATCAAACCGGCGGCTTCTTCCTCAAACTCGGTATATAATTGCTTGGTAAAATCCTCTCCGCCTATTTCCTTCAACTGCTCCACAATGGCCAGGTCGATGATCGGTTCCTGGTTTTCTAGTTCTTCTTCTGCTGGGGCGGTTTCCTCTGCTGCGGGTTCCCAGGCATTGCTTTCCCATTTGCTGATCATAGCGTGCAGGTCCGAGCTCTTCACCGGTTTCGACACGTAATCGTCCATACCCTGGTTCATGAACTTCTCGGCATCGTCTTTCATCGAGTAGGCCGTCATGGCGATGATTGGAGGGCAGTCAGTTCCTAACTTCTCTTTGATGTGCTTAGTCGCCGTCACGCCGTCCATCTCGGGCATTTGTATGTCCATAAAGATGATGTCATACTTGTTCTTGATGGCGTGGTCGATGGCCTCGTAGCCGTTCGAGGCGATGTCGGTGATGCAGCCCAGGCGCTCCAGCTGCTTCTGCGCCACTTTCTGGTTTATCTGGTTATCGTCTACCAGCAGCACGTATGGCTGAAACTGCAGTGTCTTGAACTCCTGGTGCTGCTGTTGCTGCCGCAGCCTCTGCTCCTCCATTTCGGCGGGGGAGGCCTCGCGCACCTTTATGTTAAACCAGAACACGCTGCCATCGCCCGGGATAGACTCCACCCCGATGTCGCCGCCCAAGAGGTGGGTCAGCTGCTTGGAGATGGCCAGCCCCAGGCCTGTGCCGCCAAAGGTCTTGGTAGAGGAGTTATCGAGCTGGGTAAAGTCGGTGAACAGCAGCTGCTGGTCCTCCGGCGAAATGCCGATACCGGAGTCTTTTACCCGCACATGCAGCCTGTAGTTCTTGCTGCTCAGCTTCTTGGCGCTCACGTGTATACTAACATCCCCGGCATTGGTAAACTTAATGGCGTTGGAGGTGAGGTTAGACAGCACCTGCAGTAGCCTGGTTTCGTCGGTGATAATGTGGCGCGGCACATCCGGCTCTAGCGTATAGGTAAAGTTCAGGTCTTTTTGCTGGGCCCGGTTGGCGAACAGCGAGTGTATCTTGCCCAATGTTTCCTGCAGGTCCACACCGCTTTCGTGCAGCACCAGCTTGCCGGCCTGTATCTTGCTCAGGTCCAAGATGTCGTTCAGGATGGCGAGCAGCGCGTCCGACGACTTACGCAGGGTATCGATGTACTCGCTCTGCTCGGGGTCTGTGTTGATCTGGCTCAGCAGGTCTATCATGCCGATGATGCCGTTCATTGGCGTGCGCAGCTCGTGGCTCATGTTGGCCAGGAACTGGGTCTTCACTTTCAGCAGGTTCTCGGCTTCTTCCTTGGCGCGCAGCAGGGCCGTTTGCGTGCGCTTCAGCTCCGACACGTCGCGTACCACGCCTTCCATGGCCACGGGTTCCCCCATCTCGCTGTACACCAGCCTGGAGTCGAGGAGCACGGTTTTCCTGGTGCCGTCCTTACACACCATCTCCACCTCAATGTCCCGCACGGTCTCCTGGTCCAGCACGGCTTCGCGGATATCTTTCTGGTCCTCGGTGTTCACGTAGAACTGCCCTGATGGGAAGCCCAGTACCTCATCCTCATGGTAACCCAGAAGCTGCGTGATGGACGGGCTCACAAGTATAAGCCTGCCCTCCAGGTCGGCGCGGTAGTACACATCCTGGAACGACTCGAAGATATTTCGGAACTTCTCCTCGCTCTCAGCCAAAGCCAGCTGCGATTTCTTCTTATCCGTTATATCCAGGGCAATGCCGGAGACTTCCTCAAAGGAGCCATCGGAGAGGTAAATCGGGTTGAGGTATACTTCGCGCCATCGTTCCGGGTACCGCATGTGTATCTCGAAGTGCTGCGGGTGGCCGGCAAAGGCCTGCTTATACTTGTCTTCCCAGAAAGCATACGAGTTCTCGTGCACCATCGAGCTGTCATCTATCCTGGAGAAAGGCCGTAGCTCATAGCCGCTGCGCTCGGAAAACTCCTGCGCAAAGTTGCGGTTAAACGAGGTTAGCTCGTAGTTGCGGTTAAGCGACCACATGTGGTGCGTACCAGACTCAAAAATGGCGTTCAGGCGGGCGTTCTGGTTGTTAATCTGCTCCTCGTTGCGCTTCCGCTCAATGGCCAGCGCCACCTGGTTCGATATAAAGTGTAGTATCTCGATGTCGGTGCTCACGTAGGCGTCCGGGTTCTGGTAATCCTGCAGCGTGATCACCCCGATGATGCGGTCGCCGATAGCCAGCGGAGAGCAAAGTATAACCTCCGGCACCTCCCCGAAAATATTGAAGTTCTCGCGCTGGGCCAGTTCCAAGAGCTCCTGCTTCTGCATGTACAGCGGCTTTCCGGTCTCAATGATATACTCCGAGAGGCCAACCGAGAACGGGCGCTTCAGCTGCGCCTTCGCCGACTTGTCTACAAACTGGTCTACCAGGTAGGCAAAGTGTAGGTACTTATGCTCGTTGTCGCAAAGGGCAATGTAGATGTTGCGGGTCTCGATGATCTTGCTCAGCTCCCGGTGGATGGCCGAGTACAGCGAGTTCAGGTCTTTGCTGCTGATGGCCAGGTTGGCGATGCTGTAGTATACTTTCTGCAGGCGCTCGGCCTTGATGCGGTCGGTAATGTCGTGCAGGATGGCGCGGGTGGCCACAGGGCGGTCGTCCTGCCAGCTGCAGGTTATACTTCCGATCAGGTGCACCGGCTTGCCTGCCTTGGTCAGGAACACCGTCTCGATCTTGTTCACGTTCTCGCCCTTGTACAGGTTCCGCAGCTGGTAAATCAGCTTGGCCTTGTAGTAGGGGTGCACAATGTCGTTTAGCGTGAGCGACTCGATATCCTGCTCGGTATAGCCCAGGCGGTCTTTCCAGGCTTTGTTTACGAAGATGAACTTGTTGTCTACCGAGATGTTCTGGATCAGGTCATGGGCATTGTCGAAGAGGTCCTGCAGGCGGATCTTGTTGTCCTTGAGGGCCTCCATGGCGATGCGCTTGTCGGTCATGTCCTTGCCCACGCTGGTGATGCCGGTAACATGGCCTTCGGGGCTGTACTCAAACATGCAGTTCCAGCGGATCGTCTTCAACTGTCCGGATTTAGTCACCACGTCGCGCTCGTAGTAGGAGCTCAGCTGCTTTGTCTCCAGCGAGCGCTTGTAGTCCTGCAGGCGCTGCACCCGCTCCTGCTTGGGTACCAGCACCTCATAGAAGTTTTGTCCTATCAGCTCCTCTGCCGAGTACTCCACATACATCAGGAAATAATCGTTGGCGAAAGCGATGTTGCCCTCGCGGTCCAGGCTATAGTATACCAGGTTTACCTTGTCCAGGAAGCTGCGGAACTGCTCCATCGACTCGCGCAGCACTTCTTCGCGGCGGCGCGTCTGCTGCGCCATTTTGCGCTGGGTAACATCGCGCTTAAAGGCCTGCAGATAGTGCTCGCCGTCCAGGGTAAGGCGGTTCACGGTTACCTCGGCATCAAACGGGGTGCCGTCTTTGCGCAGGTTCTTCCACTCAAAGGATGTGGAGCGGCCCGTTTCCAGCACCTCGCCCATCAGGCGCTCCATCTTCTTGCCCGACTGCTCCCCGTCCGGCTGTACCTCAGGCGAGAAGTCCATGGATGTTTTGCCGATCAGGTCCTCGCGGGTACAGCGGAAAAGCTCTATGGTTTTATCGTTGCAGTCTACAATCATCCCGTCCTTAAACAGAATAATGGCGTCGTAAGACGAGTCGAACAGCAGTTTATACTTGTCTTCGTTCTGGATGAGCTGCTGCTGCAGTTGGTGCCGGTCTATGTAGTTGCCGATGGCGTTGCCGATAAAGTCGAGCAGCGAGATGAAGGACTGCGTCATGCGCGGCTCGCTGCTCGGCCAGATCAGGATCAGGGCCAGCAGCTTGTTGGTGGTAGTGATGGGCACAACGGTAAGCGAGCGGTGCAGCCGCAATTGGAGCTGCTCTTGCAGCGTAACCACGGCGCGGCGCTTTTCGGGCGTGCAGAGCTGGCGCAGCAGCTCCTCGCTCAGCGTCATCTCCTCGGGCAGGGCAGGGGTGCCTACCTCGCCGGCAGAGTAAGAGAGCCTGGCAGGGCTGTCAAATGACTGCAAAGTATACACGCTGCCGCCTTTCACATCGCTCTTCTCCAGGAGCTCGTCCAGGGTGTTGTGCAGCACCTCGTGCTGGCTGTCGGTAGAGGAGAGGTTGGTGATGAGCTGGTTCACAAACTCCAGCTGGTGGTTGCGGAAGCGCACGTCCTGCTCGGTCTCGATCAGGTCGTTGAGGTTTTTAACGGAGCCATAGAGGATGTCCTCGGCCTTAAACTTTCCTTTTTGCAGCGTGATCTCTACGGGGAGCAAATCGTGGTTGTGCTCGTGCAGCCACCACTCAAACTTTTGTCGTCCTTCCTGCAGGGCCTGCTGCAGCTGCCGCTTCAGGGCCACCCGCTCAAACAGGTTCAGCTTCAGGGCCCTGAAAATAGACTTGCCAGTAAGCTGGTCCTTGTTCTGCTTCACCATCTGCAGGGCCGCCTGGTTGATGTCGATAAAATTGCCGTCGCAGTCGAGCAGGAACATGGGCTCCGAGTTCTCCTCAAACACATCGTGGTAACTGTCGCCGTCGTAGGGGAGCAGGGCGGTTGCCTGCCCCACATTGGCCAGCTCTACGCACACAAAGCTCTCGCCAAGGCAGTGCACCATGCGGCAGCTATAGGTAAAGGGGCTGCAGGCCGCGTCCTCCTGGGTCGGTACAGTGCCGGTATACTTCCGCTGCTGCTGCAGCTCGGACATAATGTGGGCAAACTCCTCGGCGGAAGTGCCCAGCAGGCTGCGCAGGTTACGGGATGTCCCAAAGTCGGAGTCAGGCAGCATATAGTTGCTGGTTTGCGCGTTGGCAGCCAGCACAAGGCCGCTTTGCTGCGCCACCACCACGCCGTGCGCGGGTTTGGCCAGTTGCACCAGCACTTGCAGCAGCACAGCGGCCGACTGGGTGAGGGTATCGTCAGGATGCCTTAGTTGTGAAAAGGGCATAGTAAATGTCTAAAGTATAAAAATGCCGTAGCCCCCTGCATTGGGGCAAGCTATTCTATAAATAAAGCGATAATTTAGCAAAAATTTGCATTGCAGACCATGCCTTGCCGCTCTAAGTATAGAAACAAGGCCTATGCCGCCTGATTTAAAACATTACGGCAAAAAAGAATCCGCCTTATATGTAAACAAGCACTGCCGTACATTTGTGCCTGCAACGGGTATAAAGAACCGCGGCGAACATATTTTTGTACGGCATTAAGGTGCTGGCAAGTATAAATAACATGGGTAAAGAGAAGAATAAGAGATACTTGGTAGTAGTGGTGGGCCCAACGGCAGTAGGAAAAACCGACCTGTGCGTGCAGCTGGCCAGGCACTTCCAAACAGAAATCATCTCCGCTGACTCCCGGCAATTTTTCCGGGAGATGAGCATCGGGACGGCAAAGCCAAGCCCTGCAGAGCAGCAAGGGGTAAAGCACCATTTCGTGGACTCGCATAGCATAACGGAGGAGTATAGCGCCGGCGCTTTTGAGCAGGATGTGCTGGCGCTGCTGGAGCGCCTTTTCCAGGAGCATGAGGTGGTGATCATGACGGGAGGATCAGGACTGTATGTGCGGGCCGTGCTGGAAGGAATGGATGAAATGCCGGAGATAGACCCACAGGTGCGGGCGCAACTGGCCGAGCAGTATGAACAGGAGGGGCTGCAGCCGCTACTGTTCATACTGCAGCAGTTGGACCCGGTATACTTTGCACAGGTAGACAAAGCCAATCCGCAGCGGGTGGTGCGCGCCCTGGAGGTATGCCTGGGCAGTGGCAAGCCTTATTCTTCTTTCAGGAGGAGCGAGGGGCAGGAGCGCCCTTTCCACATCATCAAAATTGGCCTTAACCGCGACAGGGCAGAGCTTTACAGCCGCATAGACCAGCGCATGGACCTGATGCTGGCGCAGGGACTGTCCGACGAAGCCAAAAGCCTGTACCCTTACCGGGAGCACAATGCGCTGCAGACGGTGGGCTACAAAGAAATATTCGAGTACCTGGAAGGGAAGTATGATTGGGACGAGGCCGTCCGGTTGCTAAAGCGCAACAGCCGCCGCTACGCAAAGCGCCAGCTTACCTGGTTCAACAAAAGACCGGACGAGTATACCTGGTTTCACCCGGAGCAACAGGAGGAGATCGTTCGTTATATTAATGAGCGAATTTCTTGATGGCTGGTTGTTAATTGTTAAACTTGTACGATTCTTTTTCAAGCTGCTGCCATACTTTATACTTGCCCCTTTTATACTTTGCTGATCATACAAAGTATGAACTTAGGGTACAAAGTATAGGGGTGTTAGCAATCCCACAAAAGAGCGATCAACAATAAACCAGCAATTAAAACGGATACCCGATAGCGATGTTCAGCACCATGCCATAGTCGCCGTTGAAGCTGCCGTTAAACTTGTTCAGCACGAAGCGGTCGCCTTTGGGCAGGTAGGGCACCATCACCGGTATGCCCAGGTCCAGGCGGATCACGAAAAACTCAATGTCTATGCGCAGACCCACGCCAGTGCCCACGGCCAGCTCGCTCAGAAAGTCTTTTGCCTCAAATTTGGCCCCTTCTTTATCTGTTTCGCGCAGGTTCCAGATGTTGCCGGCGTCAGCAAACACGGCGCCCTTAAAAAACCCCGTTATCGGGAAACGGTACTCCAGGTTCCCCTCCAGCCTGATGTCGCCGGTCTGGTCGAAGAATGAGAAAAGCAGGCTGTCGGGCACATTGTAAGAGCCTGGGCCAACGCTGCGCGCCCGGAAGGCCCGGATGCTGTTGGGGCCGCCAATGGAGAACTGCTTTACATAAGGCATGGTGGAGGAGTTGCCGTAGGAGTAGCCAATACCCGTTACCAGGCGCGCCACCAGCTGGCTCTCCTTGCCCAGGTTCAGGTAATGCCGGAAATCATTGTCGAGCAAGGTGTACTGCGCATAAGACTGGTTAACCAGGGTACGCGGCTCATCGTCGGTAGGGGGCGGGTTGCCCAGCAGCGACTGTACCCCGCTCATCAGGTTTCCCGAAATATCCAGCGTAACCTTGTTAAAGATATTTGAGAGCTTGTCTTTGCGCATTTGGTTGCTGTAGGTGAGCTGGTAAATAGCGCCAAGTATAAACTGGTCCTCAAAGCTGCGCCGCAAGTATGGGTTTGTGGTCAGTAAGTTTTCGAACGCCGGGGTAGTGTTGGCCAGGCGCACATACTGCAAATTAATGGGGGTGGCATCAAACGTAAGGGTCTCGCGCGGGCGCCAGGTATAGCCGTAAGAGGCGTTATAGGAGTTCATGTCGTAGTAGCCGGATCGGCTCAGGAAATTAAAGCCAAGCCCCATGCGCGTTTGCGGCACAAACTCGGTGCGCAGGTTATAAAAATCGAACGGCGACACAATGCGGGGAATGGCCAGCGTGGACTGCACGCCCAGCTCGTAGGAGGTAAGGTTGGTATTGCTCGGCTTCGACACCCCTTCCGGCGCGGTGCCCGTGCCCCTGCCGCCCACCTGCGACTCAAAGCTGCCGGTAACCTCTACGTTCAGCACCTCCGAACCCCGGAAGGTATTCCGGTTCCGGAACGATACTTTTACACCCGGGCCGGCAAAGTTATTCGATTTGGTGACCATCTGCGCCTCAGCCCGCAGCGATTTTCTCAGGGACGGTGTCAGGTAAATAAAGGCATCCAGCTTTCCGGCGGCGGCGGTGTCAGGTTCATAGTCTATGTTCACGAACTTGTAGGCCGAGAGCCCTGACAGGCGCTTGGTCGTGAGCAGGTGGTCTTCGCGGGTATAAAGGCTGTCGCTCTCCAGAAATACGCCGTCCAGCACATGCTTGGCTTTTACATAGTTCTCGTTCGGGATGTAGTGGTAGCCTTTGTAGTCGATGGTGTCGTTTACAGAGAGGCTGTCGCCGAGCGAGTAGTTGGCAAAAATAAAGATGTCGTCGAGGGCGTAGGGCTTAAGGGACTGCGCGGCGGCTGCCCTTTTAACGCGGAGCAGCACGTCAGCCTGGCGGTTGCCCACCGTGGTGTCTACGCTGAAGATGAGCAGGTCCGGGCTGAAAAAGTAATAGCCGCTGTTCTTGAGCACGCCATCCAGCCGGATGCGCTCGTCGGTCATCACGCTCAGGTCGTAAGGCTCTCCCGGCTTTAGCAGCGATTCAGGCTTTGCCCTCTCTATTACCTGGTGCACCTGCAGCGAGTCATCCAACGTATACTTGATGTTGCGCAGGCGGTAAGGCTCCCCTACACGGGCGGTCCAGGCAATGGTGCCTTTCTTTTTGGCGGTGTCGATGTCGGTGGTGCTGCTTACGCTGTTGATAAAGTAGCCCCGGTTGTGCAGGCGGCTGCTCATCACCTGGCTCACGCTGCCCGTATCCACCTGCGAGACCAGCACCGGCGGCTCCCCGAGCTTGGTCATGATCCAGTGCTTCAGGCCTTTGTCCTTTTCGGTATAGAACGCGTTGTAAATGCCTAGTTTCGGGCGCAGCCCAAGTATGGAGGCGTTTGGCTCGGGGCGCACAGTGGCGCTCAGTTCCGTCTCTAACTCAGGGCCGCGCTGGCTGCTGTCGTTTTCATCCTCCACGTTTACGGAGAAGCCGGTAAACAAGGCATCGCCCTCCGGCACCGTTTTTGTAACGCTACAGCCCGCCAAAAGCACCTGGGCCAGCAGCAGTGGCAAAAGTATGGCTACAGGCAGTTTTCTACTGCTTGGGTAGTGTCTCAGCATACAGATTATTCTCTACCTTCTTCTTTAAGATCCTTTTCTTGTTTTAGCTCCTCCTCCTGCTTTCTGAACTCGCGGGCAGCCTCCAGCTTGCGCTCCTCGTCGCGGCGGCGGCGGCTCTCCAGGTCGCGGAACAGGTCGGAGAAGTTGTTGTACTCCCGCACAAAAATGAGCGACACGCCCGTGGCACGCACATCGCCACCCTCAATAATGCCCTCGTACTGGTTGCGCTGGAAGCCCCGCACCCGCAGCGACCCGCTTTCGGTTAAAGAGTACTCCACAGAAATGTCGCCGCCAAAGCCGCTCATGGTCTGGTTTGATTGGCTGCCGCCTTCCAGCCCGATGTCGGTGCCGACCCGCACGGTAAGCCTGTCGTTCAGGAACTGCTGGCGCATGGCCACGTTCAGGTCGGTGCGGCCCTGCGCAGAGCCGGAGGAGTAGTCCTGGTAAGAGTCGACGCCTAGCTCAAGCCCTAGCCCGCCGGCATAGCGGTTGGTCAGTTGGTTCAGCTGGTCCGTCATTACCTGGCTTAGGCTGTTGCGGGCCGAGGCCTCAAAGCCGCCGCCGGAGCTGCTGAGCGGGTCGGGGGCCATAAAGCGGTTGAGCACCAGCAGCGAGAAAACCTGCTTGTTCATCTCCGATTCGTCCTGGCGCAGGTTGCCCAGGCTGGTGAGCACGATGGGCGGCACGCTGCCGCGCCTGTTCTCGGGCATTTGTATGTCAAAGGTGATGTCAGGGGTGAGGATATCATTGCGCACGTACACGTATACCTGAAACGGCTCCTGGTTGCGCAGCGCCGGGTCTTGGTAAGAGGCCGCCTGTGATGCCACCAGCTCCTGGGGGGCAGCCTCTACGGTATAAATGGCCGTGATATCCATGTTGGCCTGCAGCGGGTCGCCGGTCCAGTTGATGTAGCTGCCTTCGGCAATGTCGAGCTCCCGCGAAGCCAGGTCGTAAAAATCCATGCTGTACTTTCCGTCCGTCACGGTAAAGCGGCCCGACATGTTCATCTCCCCGCTCGGGCGCATGCCGATGTAGAGCGGGTCTGCGGTGCCGCGCACGGTCAGGTTATCCCCTGTGGTGGGGTCTATCACAATGGTGATGGGCGTTTCGTCGGTAACGGTGAGTTGGGCCTCCACATTGGCCCCCACAAAACCGGTTACCTCGGTTGTGTCGGCCTGTTCTGCACGCAGGATGCGGGTCATCTCCGGGTTCAGGTTCACAAATTCCACGATGCCTTCCCGTTCGGCGGCGCCCACCTCATCGGCAGGTATAACCGTGGTAAAGTCTGAGCCATCCAACACCTTAGCGTTTACCTTTATGTTTGGCTCCAGCATGTTTCCGGTAATGGAGGCGTCTGCTGAGACGTAAACAGTGCCGTAAAAAAGGCTGTTGTCCTGGGCGGTGGAGTTAAGCGCCAGAAAGCGCTCGGTGTCAACATTCAGCCCAAACGTGAAGTCGGTATAGTTCTCCGTCAGGATATTGCCGTTGATCACCAGATCGTTGCCCAGCGAGTCGGTGATGGTGAAGTTGGGGAAGCTGATGCCCTGCTGGTTGAAGTCGAGCCGTTCGTTCTCCAGCGTAAACAGAGAGCCCAGCATGGTGATGTTGAACTGCGCCCGGTCAAAGTCTAACTGGCCCTGAATGTCGGGTTGCGCTAAAGTGCCTGTAATGCGCAGGTCGCCGCTGGCGCTGCCATCGAGCTGCTTCACCATGCCTGCCATAAAGCCCTCCAGCGAGGCCATGTTCAGGGTGCCGATGTTGGCGTTCATGTTCAGAAGCGTGGCATTGGGCTGCATCTCCATAAAGCCGCCTACTGTTACCTGGTTGCTGTTGCCGGTGAGGCGGGCATCTATGTTATAGCGGTTGCCGCTGGGGTTGCTTGCCTGTAGCGCCAGGTTTCCTACCGGTACGCCCTCGTAGGCAAAGTCATCCACCGTCAGGTCGGCGGTAAAGGCCATGTTGTCCAGCAATATATTTTGGATGGTGGCGGTGCCGTTGATAGTGCCCGAGATCAGACTGTCCTGCGGCTGCTGCACAGTGCGCATCAGGTAGCCGATATCCAGGTTCTCGAACGTGGCGGTTAGCGGCGCTTGCGGCGATACCGGGCCGGAGCTGTTCAGAAGTATAGCCTGCCCGTTGTGCTGCAGCCTGATGTTATTAGCATACAGCAGGTTGGTGTCGAACTGCAGGTAGTTGTCCTGTGGCACATCCCAGTCATCACCGTTGATGACGAGCTGATCGGGGTTAAAGGCGAAGCGGTAGCCGCGGCCCAGGCTATTTAATACGCCTCCTATCACCAGCCGCTCTTTTTGGCGGGCGCTGTCTCCGGCAATGGTCAGCCGCAGGGCCAGCTCGTTGTCGCGGGCGGCGCCGTCCAGGGTAATGTTGTCCATCGTGAGCGACGGGGAGATGAGGTGCTGCAGGTTCAGGTTATAGCCCAGCTCTTCGCGGTTGCCATCCACGGCCAGGTCCAGGTTCTGTAACGTATAGTCGGTGTATACGAGTTTGCTGATGCTGCCCTTCAGCTGTAGCTGCTGGTTCTCGCCGTTGTAGCTTGCCGTAATCGGCCCGGCAGGCTGTAGCTGCTCCAGCCCCGGCACAAACGCTAAAATCAAGCCCGTCTTTTTCAGGTCGACGGTGGCCGTAAAGTCTTCCAGGTTCAGGTTGGCAGGGTAGGGCGGGTCCGGCTGCAGGTCCAGGTAGTTGGAGAAATGCTTTTGCAGCGCCGTTGGCAGGGTAGCGAGCGAGTTCTGGAAGTGCATCTCCGCATCGGCCACATCAGACTGCAAGGCTATGTCGGCATTCTCCCCCCGCTGCTGCAGCGTCATCACCAGCGAATCGATAGGATAGCTTTTGCCTGACTGCGCCACCACCAGTTCCTGCCCCTGCAGCTTTCCGCTGATGGTGCTGGCCTCGGCGCCGGTAAAATCGCCCTGTAGCTTGCCTTGAATGCTTAGCGGCTCGGGGTACAGGTTCAGGGCCTGCAGGTTGGCGCGGGCCAGGTCCAGGTTAAACGTATAAGCCGGCTGGGTGGTGTCGCGCAGGTTAAAGGTGCCGGCCAGGTCAAAGGCCAGGTTCTTATCGTCTGCAGTGGCCTCTACCTCGTACAGGTTCCGGTTGATGGTGGCGTTCAGGTCGATGTCGTTGTAAGTATAGCTGTTGTAGTCGAGTAGCTGCACATCGGCCTGCACCTTGGCGCGCATTGTTTCGGGGGTAAGGCCGGTGCCTTGCGCCTTGGCGTTCAGGGCTACTTTGCCGAGCCCGAGGCTGTCGGTCATCAGTTGGTTTAAGGCAAAGCCGCCGGAGCGGACAGTGGCCGTGAAGCTTTCGTTGGCGCCCATATCCACCTTGGCCACCACATTGCCGAACGAAGTGCGCAGGTCGGCGTTGGCGTCGAAGTTGGTGAGGCTGCCTTTGTAGTTGCCCTCCAGGCTCATCTGGGCCGGCAGCCTGAAGTTGGGCGGAATGGTGCCGGCCGGAACCAGCGCCTGCACGTCGGTGCGGGTGGTGGCAAAGCGGCCGATGTGCAGGTCTAAGTATAAATTATCCGGGTCCATGGCGTTTCGAACGTTGCCGCTCACCGCTACACGCGTGTCGCTAAGCCCGGACAGTTGAAGGTGCTGTACGCGCAGGTTGTCCAGTTGCCCCTTGGCCTTGGCCGATACCTTGATGTTGGAGTTTGCTATACTTTGGAAAGAGGGGTTACTGGCCATGTCGGGCATAAAGTATAGCACATCCTGCATGCCGATGTAGCTGTTCTCGATGTCCACGTTCAGGCCCACCTGTTCCGGCTTATCGGCTATCTGCGCCAGGGAGGGGTAGGTCATGGACAGGTCGTTCTGCAGGTGGCTGTGGCCGGTTTGCAGTTCCAGGTTGGCGAGGCTGGCGCTGGTGGAGTCCACGGTGATCTCGGCTTCCAGGTTTTTGAGCTTAAAGCCGCTTTGCTCCTGCAGGGTAAACTGGTTCAGGTCGGCGCGGATGCGGTTCAGGCTGTAAAGTATGTCTTGCGCGTCCAGCGTTACGTCCGTAAACTTCAGGTGGTCGTAGTCCATGCCGCTGGGCTGTTTGGGAGCGTTAAAGTTGTCGAAGGCCACATCCAGGTTGCTCACGTCGATCCCGCCAAGGGTTACCACCCAATTTACAGGCTGCCCTTTGGCCTGCTCCACCGATTTGTCCAGCTCCTCCACGGTTCGTTCCGGGTTTATAGCCAGCGAGTCGGAGGGTTTATACTTCTCCTGCACATACTTCAGGTCGGTGTCGTGCAGGGAAAAGCTTTCCAGCTCCACCCGCGCGTTCGTCAGATCTATGTTGTCAGATACCACCTCCGACTCTCCCAGCGCCAGCTCCACACGCTGCTCGGCGGGGCGGCTCAGGTAACTCAGGCGGATGTTCTCCAGCGCCAGGCGGTTCAGCCCAAAATCCATTTCCAGGGGTTCATAGGCTGACGTGTCGGGGGGCGGAAGCTTGGTTTGCTCGTAGTCTACCCAGGTGTTGGCCAGCCGCACTTCGTCTACCAGGTAGCGCTGCTCTTCCAGGTTCAGTTCCTCCATGGTGGTGGTCAGCTCGCCCACGCGGGTTTTAATGTAGTTGCCGCCGGCCTCATCCCAAAACACCACATACACGTTGTCCAGGTTTACGGTGCCCAGGCTTATCTGCATGGCGGAGGCCGTGTCGGCGGGCTGTGCGGCGGCGGTGTCGGTGGCAAAGGCCTCCGTGATAAAATCGAAGTTGGTAGTGCTGTCTTCGCGGATGTGCAGCTTCAGGGTGGTGTTGTCCAAGTCTACTTTGCTGATGTTCACCTCGCCTTTGATCAACGAAAGTATGGCCATGTCCACGCCCAGCCGCTCGGAGTACCAGAGGGTGTCCTGCTGCTGGTCCTCCACATACACGTTCTTCAGCACCAGGGCGTTGCGCCAGTCGGTGGTAAAGCCTCCTATGTTCACTTCGGTGCCCAGGGTCTTCTGCAGGTAGTTCTCGCCTTGTTTGGCCAGGTAGTTCTGCACCCCCTGAAACTGCAGAGCGATGATGATAAGAAGAAGCAGCGCCACGATGATGGCGAGGGGCCAAAGTATAACCTTCAGTATGGTTTTGCCTATGTGCTTTGCTGATGCGATGACTCTCAGGATTTTGGTTGTGCTTTGCTTTTACGGAAAAGTACCCGAAGGGATAGGGCTTTGCCAATATTTAGCTGCAGTAAGAATAGGGTCGCCATTTCCTGTCGGGGTTGTAACACAGGTTGTAATAGCCAGCGGCAGGGGGAGGGGGCCGGAAAGGGCGGAAATGAAGGGCAAAAAGAAGCCCTACTGCCAGGAGGGAAACCTGTTGGCAGTAGGGCCGGAAAATCTTGGTGGTTTATACTTACACCGAAAGGATGTTGACCATGTTCAGGTAGTGCGGGTTGATGAGCTTGTCTTTGGTGATGGTCTCGATGAACGGCGTGTACACCAACTCACCGTTGATGATGCCGGCCATCACGCACTTCTCGCCCTTCAGCAGGCCTTCCACGCAGGCAATGCCTAGCTGGCTGGCCAGCATGCGGTCGGCGGCGGTTGGGGCACCGCCACGCTGTACGTGGCCCAGTATGGTGACGCGGGCATCCATGTGCGGCAGCTCCTCCTGCACTTTGGCGGCTACCTGCGAGGCGTTGCCAGCTTCGTCGCCTTCGGCCACAATCACGATAAAGGACGTTTTAGAGCGGTTCCAGCCGGTGCGGAGGGCGTCCACCACGTTCTCTATGCTTGTCTCGGCCTCCGGTATCATCACGATCTCGGCACCGCCGCCAATGGCGCAAGGGATGGCAATGTAGCCGGAGTCGCGGCCCATTACCTCGATAAAGAACACGCGGTCGTGGCTGTCTGCCGTGTCACGGATCTTGTCGATGGCGTCGAGGGCGGTGTTTACTGCTGTGTCGTAGCCGATGGTATAGTCTGTGCCGTACAGGTCGTTGTCGATGGTGCCGGGGGCGCCCACGATCGGAATGCCAAACTCCTCATAAAAGATGTTGGCCCCGGTAAAAGTGCCGTCGCCGCCAATGCACACCAAGCCTTCGATGCCGTGCTTCTGCAGCTGCTCATAGGCCTGCTTACGGCCCTCTGGGGTCACAAAGTCCTTGCTGCGGGCTGAGCGCAGTATGGTGCCACCTTTCTGGATAATATTGCTTACGGTGTGCGAGTCCATTTTGTAGATCTCGCCCTTGATCATGCCTTTATAGCCACGGTGAATGCCATATACTTCTATCCCATGATAAACAGCGGCCCTCACAATCGCTCTGATACATGCGTTCATGCCCGGCGCGTCGCCGCCTGAAGTAAAGACTCCAATTTTCTTCATGGTGTTAATGTCTCTGTTAGTTGCGGTAATATTACTCAAAATCCGATATACGAACGTTAAATTAATTTTAACTTGTGCCTGGCACCGTATCATCGATAAAAACTGACGATATTCTGCGACTTTAAATAGAGGAAACCGTATGTTATAGCGGAACGCCGTACGCTTGCTCTATTGTGGGGGTTGCTGCCTCAGGAATTGAGGTTGTTCCCGGCTTTTGAGGCGCAGGAACGGTGTCAGCACAAATTGGAGCCCAATTAAACTAATTTAACCTACAGAGGCAACGTATGTTCGGTTTTTTTGAGAGTGAAGAAACAAAAAGATTAAAAAGTCACATCACAAACCTGGGTGCGCTGGCTAAAGTGGACGGCCATTTGGATCCTTCTGAGATGAAATTTATCATTGCCATTGGCCAGAAGCACGGCCTGAAGCCAGATGAGGTGCGCTCGCTTTTATCGGATGCCAAAACCAGGCCACCGCAGCTGCCCACCAACGACTCGGAGCGCTTTGACCAGATCTACGACCTGGTGGAGATGATGCTGGCCGACGGCATCGTGGATGAGAGCGAGATGGACTTTTGCATCAACATGGCGGCAAAACTGGGGTTCAAGAAATCCATTGTGGGGGTTTTGGTGCGTAAAATCTCGGTGGGGGTGAAAGACGGCCTCACGCGGGACAACATCAAGCGGGAGGCGCAGGCATTTTTTAATTACTAATGAGGCAACACGAATTTTCTTACCTGGTATTAATTTTATCGCTTTACGGCGGGCTGCTGATCACGCTGGCGTCCGTTTTTTTAGTGGAGGACTTTAAGCCGCTTGTTTTCCTGCTGCGGTTCAGCACGTTCTGGCTGGGTAGCTTTGTGTTGGCGGTGTTTGTGTTTTTATACTATACGCGGCAGCGCATGTATACTTTGCCTAAAGTGGAGCGCAGCCGCGTGTTGCGCTTCAGCACCTACTTGGTAAGCTTCGGCACCGGCCTGGCGCTGCTGGTGGCTTCTTCGCTTCTTCTGCTATATCATACGTAAAGTCACCCGCCTTACGGGATGGGGTAGCTTTTAAAGGTGCCGTTCTGGTAAATGTATAGCCTTGCCTTCTCTCCCGTACCGACACCAATGGCCTCCTGAGCCAATTTTGGCAGCTCCGCGTTTTCGGGCCACTCGTCCGGCGCCACCCGGTACAGGTAATATGAGCTTTGCCCGTTCCCGTTATCCAAGGTGCCTTGTTTTAGCTCCACCAGTTTATACTTGCCTTCCTGTGTTTGCAGGGCTACTATAAGCCGTAGCTCTTTTTCTTTAGCCAGCTGCAGGGCCACGTCCTGCCTGCTGTCTCCGTCGAAGTCGCCGCGGGCAAGGGAGGGGGCGCTGGCATACTCCTTTGCTTTTTGCTGTGCGGCAGGTGCTATTTCGGGCTGCTCCCATCCCGGATACTCTTCTGCCAGAAGCTGCATAACATCGGGTGGCAGCGGCAGGGTAGGAGAAATTTCGTTTTCATCTGTTTTCAGCGCGTCTTTTTCGGTGCTGGCAATGCTGTCCAGGGCCTCGGCTTGGGGCGCCACCTGCACCTGCTCGTCTTTTACCTCCTCGTTTTTAGGGGAGCAGGCAAGTATAAACAGCGGTAGTAAGTATAGGAGGTTTTTCATATTGTATAACATAACTGATGGTATACTTTACTACGATTGCCGCCCGCCTGTTACAAGGGCCAGAACACCGGCACCATCACCAGGATAACCACAATAAGCAGCAGGGTGAGCGGCGAGCCCACTTTCATGAAATCCCGGAAACGGTACTTGCCCGGGCTGTAAACCAGAATGCAGGCCGGCTCGAAGGGCGTTACCAGCGACACCGAGGCAGCCAGCATAATGGCAATGGCAAAAGCACGCGGGTCTGAGCCCAGCGCCTCGGCTGTTCTTAAGGCCACCGGCACTATTACCAGGGCCGCCGCCGCGTTAGACATGGGTTGCGTAAGTATAACGGTTAGCAGCACAAAGCCCGCCAGCACGGCCACCTTGCCCATCGGCCCCAGCACCTGCACAATGCCCTCGGCCAGAAAGTCTGCCGCACCGGAGTTTTCCATGGCCGTGCCAAAGGCCGTCATGCCCCCAATCAGCACCAGAAGCTTAAAGTCGATGGCGGCGTAGGCTTTATCAGAGCTGATGCAGCGCAGCAGGATGGTAGCGAGGGCAGCCATCAGGAAAGCAATGGAAAGCGGCAGGACTTCCAGCGTGCCCAAAAGTATGGCTACCAGAAAGCAGGAGATGGCGATGATGCCTTTCCGTTTTTTAAAGAGAAGCGGCTCAAACTCGCCGAGCAGCGCCAGGTTGCTGGAGTTGCGCAGTTGGCTCAGGCGCTCCGGCGAGCCCTGCACCAGCAGCAGGTCTCCGAGCTGCAGTTGGGTGCGCCCTATTTTAGTGCGCAGCGTTTCGCCGTAGCGCGAGATGGCCAGCACCACCAGCCCATAGCGCTGCAGAAAGTTTATCTCTTTTATCGTGCGCCCGATCAGGGCGGATTGCCGCACCACCAGCAGCTCTGCCAGTCGGATGTTGTCTGTCTCCAGGTCCTTCTCCAGGATCACATCGGCCATAATGTCAATGCCTTTGGTTTCCTTTACCTTTATCAGGTTGTCCAGGTCACCTTCTACCAGCAGCACATCGCCGGCGCGTATGCGGGTGCGGAAGTCCGGCAAAAAGTTTTCTTTGCCCCGGATGATGTTCAGGATGCGGAAGTTGAGCGTGGTAAGGTCGGAGGCAAATACCAGCTGGCCAGCCAGCGGCGAGTCCTGTTGCACCACAATCTCTGAAAGGTACTTTTGCAGCTTATATTCCTCTGTCAGCTGCTGGTCCTCGTGGTTGGGCAACATGCGCTGGCCTATGGTCATCATGTAGGCGATGCCAACCAGGAAAATAACAGCGCCAATACCTGTTATCTCGAAGATGCCGATGGGCGCTAACCCCGTTTTGGAAATGTAGCCGCTTACTGCCACGTTGGTAGAGGTGCCGATAAGAGTGCAGGTGCCGCCAAGTATGGCCGCGTAGGCAAGCGGCATCAGCAGCTTAGAGGCGCTGGTGTTTATACGCTTGGATAGGCCCACCAGCGGGGTCACGAGCATGGCCGTCACGGTGGTGTTGTTCATAAAAGCCGATACGATGCCCGTAACCAGCATAATGGTAAACAGCATGAGGTTCCGGCTCTGCTGGGCCAGCCGCACTAACCGTACCACGGCAAAATCAAGTATGCCTGTTTCCTGCAGGGCCGCGCTGAGCACAAAAATGGAGGCGATAATGATGATAAAGTCACTGCTGAAACCGGCAAAGGCTTCCTGGGCGGTGATGATCTGCGAACCGGCCAGTACCACGAGCATGAGCAGCGTCACGATCTCGATGGATACTTTCTCGGTTGCAAACAGCACCACGGCAATCACCAGCAGCGTCAGCACAAGGGCTATTTCCATAAAGCTTTGTAGATGTGCTTATACTTCAGGGCAAAGTATAGCCCCGGTTTTTACGTGCAATCAGGGCTGCGGTTGCTGGCAGGAGTAGGGATGTTATTAATGGGTAAGGCTTGATAGGTTGAGAATAGTTATACTTTCCTTCCACGGACTTCCAACTTCGCTTGAGGCAAGCGTCCAGCTGTATAAGTATAAGTACAAGTATAGTGTTAAAGGCTGGAAGCAGCTTGTCATACTTTTCTGGCGCAAGCGTCCGCTTGTGCCTTGTGCGCTTCCTGCATCTTGAAGCAAGCTATCCTTTCTAGCTACCGTTTACCCTCAGTCTTACATACCTATCGTTGCATCTCATACTTGGCTCCCTCCAAGGCCGGGAGGCCCCTACCCCCACCCAAGGAGTGGGATCAGGTTCGATAGCCACTGCTTTTGCTATGCAACTTGAACCAAGTCCCCCTTCGAAGGGGGCAGGGGGATGATTACACCTGCCTAATTCCCCTCCTCTGGACTACCGAGAACGCGAGTTCGAAGGTAGCGAGCGTAGCTCTGAGGGGCAGGGGTGATTGAATAAGGCTAGGGTTGAAATTCCCTCTCGGGAGGGGTAGGGGTGTGTTTACACCTGCAGAAACTTCCTCCCCTGTTTTTAGGGGTGGGGTGAAAGCGAAATACAAAAAAGAGACGCAAGGAACTGCGTCTCTAAAGTATAAAACTACAACAGCTTTCTTAGTCTTGGGTTGCCTCTTCAATGGAGCGCAAAATCACGGCACAGGCTTCGCGTATCTCCTCCGCTGTGATGACAAGTGGCGGCGCGATGCGCATGGAGTTGTCGCAGAACAGGAACCAGTCGGTTAGCACGCCGTTGAGTATCGCGCGATCGATAACTGCTTTCAGCACCTCAAAGCTCTCAAACTCAGCGGCCATCATCAGGCCGCAGTTACGGATCTCTTTGATGCGCGGGTGCACCAGCAGCTCCCGGAACAGCGCCGCTTTTTCTGCCACGCCCTCCAGCAGGTTCTCCTCTTGTATGGTTTGCAGGGTGGCCAATGAGGCGGCGCAGCTTACAGGGTGGCCGCCAAACGTGGTGCAGTGGCCTAGTATTGGATCGGTCTTAAAAGCAGCCATAATCTCCTGCGGCGCAATAAAAGCCCCGATAGGCATACCGCCTCCCATGCCCTTGGCGCACAAAAGTATATCCGGCTCTATGCCAAACTGCTCGAAGGCCCAGAAGGTGCCGGTGCGCCCGAAACCACACTGTATCTCGTCTAATATCAGCAGGGCGCCCACCTCGGTGCAGCGCTGGCGCAGGTGCTGCAGGTAATTATTCTCAGATACCCGCACGCCTGCCTCGCCCTGTACTGTCTCTACAATAACAGCGGCTGTTCGGGTGGTAATATCCTGCAGGTCAGGAAGGTGGTTATAGCGGATGTGGCGCACGTCGGGCAGCAGCGGGCGGAATGCGTTTTTGAAGCCCTCGCTGCCGTTTACCGAGAGGGCACCCTGCGTGGAGCCATGGTAGGCGTTGCGGCAGGACACCAGCTCAGTGCGGCCGGTGTAGCGTTTGGCCAGTTTCAGGGCGCCTTCCACCGCCTCTGTGCCGGAGTTCAGGAAGTACACGTTGTCCAGGCGCTTGGGCAGCGTTTCCGTGAGTGCCTGCGCCAGCCGCGCCTGCGGGGCCTGCACAAACTCGCCGTACACCATCAGGTGCATGTATTTTTCCAGCTGCTCGTGTATCGCGGCCAGCACGCGGGGGTGGCGGTGGCCCACATTGCTCACCCCAATGCCCGAAATCAGGTCGAGGTAGCGCTCGCCCTGCGTGCCATACATATAAACGCCCTCGGCCTTCTCCACCTCAATCATGAGCGGGAAATCTGACGTCTGTGCCACGTTCTGCAGAAATAATTGCCTCATCGAAATCATAGTGCAAAGGTACGCAATTAAAGGCAGCAGTAGAAAAAGGGCAGGCAGCAGTTAAGGTCCATTGCATAGGCGTAGCCCTTGTTAATCTTTTGTGGGAATAGTATAATTATAGGCCGGTTAAAGAATTGTTAAAGTATAAAACACGCCTGTTTTTTGTTTCCAGAACTTTTAGGGTTAATTTTAGTATGACTGTTTGGAATACGACCTACCAGCAATAACTACGTTAGAGGAGCCTTTTTTACATGAGCGAAGAGAATCACATTTTAAAAGACGCTTCGGAGCTACTATCTCAAAACCAGGATTTGTACAGGTTACTTGTGCACGGCGTCCGTGACTATGCTATTTTCCTGCTAAGCCCTTCCGGCTATATTCAAACCTGGAACCCCGGCGCAGAGAAAATAAAAGGCTATACGGCCAAGGAGATCATAGGCAAGCACTTTTCCATATTCTACCCTGAGGCCGCCATACAAATCAAGCACCCCGAAATGGAGCTGGCGTATGCCAAACTGCACGGGCGTTTTGAGGAGGAGGGATGGCGTTTAAAAAAGGACGGCAGCAGGTTCTGGGCAAACGTCGTGATCACGGCGATCTTCAGTAGCGACAACGGCCAGTTAATTGGTTACTCCAAGATCACGCGCGACCTGACGGACCGCAAGATACTGGAGGATAGACTTTCGAATACCCTGGAGGAGCTTCGGAAAAGCGAGGAACGGGCAAGGCTGCTAACCGAAAGCGTGTCTGACTATGCCATTTTTATGCTGACGCCGGAGGGCAAAGTGGCCAGCTGGAACCACGGGGCTCAAAAGATAAAGGGCTATGCCGCCGAAGAGATTATCGGAAAGCACTTCTCTGTCTTTTATCCTGAAGAAGCCAATCAAAGGAAGTATACGGAGTATGAAATAAGCCGCGCCCTGCAAGACGGCCGCTTTGAAGATGAAGGCTGGCGCGTTCGCAAAGACGGCACCATGTTCTGGGCCAATGTGGTGATCACGCCTTTGTATAACCCCGAAGGCAAGCTGATCGGTTTTTCAAAAATTACCCGCGACCTGTCGGAGCGAAGGAAGAACGAGGAGCTGCAGCGCAAAAACAAAGAGTTGCACAAGGTGAACACCGACCTCGACAACTTTGTGTATGCCGCCTCTCACGACTTAAAAGCCCCAATCTCGAACCTGGAGGGGCTGATCTCCTTATTGAAAGAGGACATGGGGCCGGAGCATGCAAAGCACGAGGAAGTCATGAACCGCATAGACAAGTCCATCAGCCGGCTAAACAACATCATCCTGGACTTGACAGACGTGACAAGGGTGCAGAACGAGGAGGTGCAGGTGGAGGAGGTGAAGCTGAACGACCTGGTGCAGGAGGTGGAAGGCAGCCTGGAAAACCTGATTTTTTCCCGCAGCGCCACCATCGAGAAAGATTTCTCCGGCTTTGACCGCTTATGCTACTCCCGCAAAAACCTGCGCAGCATCCTCTTTAATTTGATCTCCAACGCTATAAAGTACGCCGCCCCGGACAGGAAGCCGTTGGTAAGGGTAAAAACGGAAAAACAGAACAACAAGTATATACTTTCTGTTTCCGATAATGGACTGGGTATTAGTGAAAAGCATCAGCAGAAGATTTTCTCGATGTTCAGGCGCGTGCACACGCATGTAGAGGGCACCGGCCTTGGGCTGTACCTGGTAAAGCGCATCCTGGAGAACTCTGATGACCACATTGTGGTGGAAAGCGAAGAAGGGAAAGGCTCCACCTTCAGGCTATACTTTCATCAGGGCCAGGAGTAATTTTCGTGTGCTTTGGGGAGGGTGTGGAAGTATAAAACTCATCGTTACCGCATCTTTTCCCGTACAATAGGATGAGCTAGGAGGATACAGGAATTATGTATCACAGAACAGAAAGGAGAAATTATGCCACAAGGAGATAAGTCTGCTTATACAGATAAGCAGAAGCGTAAAGCCGGGCACATCGAAGAAGGTTACGAAAAACGCGGCGTGAGCCACAAAGAGGCCGAGAAGCGCGCCTGGGCCACCGTTAACAAACAGGACGGCGGCGGCAACAAGAGCGGCTCCGGCAGAAAGAACCATTAAAGCACCTTATAGAAAAGCAAAGAGGCCAGGACTTGACTCCTGGCCTCTTTGCTTTTACGGATAGTTGTTGGTGTGCTCCGTTGGGTTGTCATAGCTGGCGTCTGCGGTTACGGGCCTGGTGCGCAGCACCCGGTTGTGGGAGTAGGGCCGCTGCACCGGGCGGCGGCGCGCGCTTCTTTCGGAGCTGTAGCCGCTGCCGTTTTTGCTGCGCTTGGCAAGGGCCGCCCAGGCCAGGCCTGCCACAGCCACGGCTCCGGCCACAGCCAGCACTGTAGGAACAGGGTTGCCTGCCGGCGGTGGCACCGACACCACGCCATACTCATCTACCACGGCAGGCTCGTGCACGTAGCGCCCATGCTTAGGCACCGCCAACAGCCAGAAATCCTGTACCAGCCGGTCCAGCTGCTGCCGTAGTTCCTCGCCGTGCATGGGCAGGCCGTGGCCGGTGGCTGCAATCTCAGGGCGCAGGTTATCTAAAATCTCTACGGAATGGTGCGCCGCCCCCCAGTCTGGGGTAAAGTAGGCCGGTGGCCCATGCACTTCGCGCTTCTGCGTCATCACGGCCATGGCAGACTCCCCGTTGCGCGTTACAAAGGCATCTCCTGCAATCAACGTACGGTCTTCTTCCCGGAACAGCGAGATGTGGCCCGGGCTGTGGCCTGGCGTGTGCAGCCACCGCCAGCCCCCTAACCCCGGAACGCTTCCGTCTGGCGGAAGCAGCTCCAGCCTGTTTTTGATGTTGATCGGCTTTTTAGGATATGCAAACGAAAGGTAAGCCATCGCGCCGCCACCCACACTTGGGTCTGGCGGCGGGTAGTTGCTCTGGCCCGTGAGGTACGGGAATTCCATCTGGTGGGCATACACCGGCACATCCCATTCCTCGGCCAGCTCCTTCACGGCGCCAACGTGGTCGAAGTGGCCGTGGGTAAGTATGATGGCGCGTGGCCGGCTATTGGAGCCGAAGATCTCTGCCGCTGCTTCCCTTATCTTGCCTGCCGAGCCTGGCACACCGGTATCAACCAGTACCCAGGAGCCGTCGGGGTTGGCTGCAAAGTATAGGTTAACAAACACGGTTTTCAGTCCAAACACGCGGGGGGCTGCTGTAAAGGTGGCTCGTTGGTTGGCGCTTTGCTGCGCTGCTGTTGTTTCCATAGGCTAGATCGTTTTAAAGTATAAACCTGATGTTACTTACGCAACACGCCGCCGATAAGCTGCCAAAACCGGCGCAGTAGTTCCTGTTTTCTCTAAAAGACGGCGGTGCGCCGGCAAAAATGGCGGGAGGCACGCTTTTTGTACCTTACAGGTGGTCGCTAAAAAATGATCAGTTGTTTCTGGATTTGCAGGAATTATTTATCTTAGAGGAAAGTTATTTTATTGATATGGTTAATTTATTTGTACCCCCCAGCTATATGGCCGTTTACGCGAAGTGTGTAGATGCGTCGAAGCCAGCCTTTGAGCCGGAAGAGTGGATAGAAGAAGGAAAGGTGTATCCGGTGAAGCATTTTACTGAGCCCCTGAACCAGGGCGACGGTTTTGCTGTCACCATTATTGATGAGGATGGGGTAGAGATCCATCCGTCGCCGTCGCACTGGAGCTTTGCCTCCACCCGCTTCGAGTTGTATACACTTCACCTTAACTAGACCTAAATTGAGAATCTTACGTTAAATTATTTAAGGCTGCCCTGGGCAGCCTTTTTTGTAACTAAGTTGTAGGATAGTGTAGCAGAAGAATTTTACCCATGAGTGCCAAAGAATTTAACGAGTTGCCGCCGCACCTGCAGGCAACGCTGGCCCTGGAGCAAGGGCACTACCTGTACCACCGCATCAAGGGCTGGTGCAAAATCGACCTGTACTGGCTTCACGATTTTTATGTGGAGATCTGGTTTTTGTATGACCTGAAAAGCATTGGCCTGGTACGCGCACTCACCACAAGCAGGCAACTGGAGCCCTACCTGGAAACAATCAAACTAAAGCTAAAGCCGCAAAGAAAGGACAAGTGAAGTTGGACGTTTGAGGTTGAGCGGTCTTTGTAGTGAGCGTGATGAGGGGAGGCGATAACTGGCAGCGGCACGTAGGTTCTGCTACTGCAGGCATGCTTTACCTCCTCTTCAAATTTCCTATCTTTGGGGATGAGCAGAAACCTACTTTTAATAAGCACCTCTACCACGCACGGCACGGGCTACCTGGAGCACGCTGAGGCGGAGATAAAGAAACTTCTGGAAGGCAAAAAAAGCATCCTGTTTATACCCTATGCCCGCCCGGGAGGCATCTCGCACAACGACTATACCGCAAAGGCGCGCAAGGCCTTTGCCCAATGGGGCATCAGCCTGACCGGCGTGCAGGAATATGACGATGCGGTAAAAGCCGTGAGAGAGGCGGAGGCCGTGTTTATTGGCGGGGGCAATACCTTTGTGCTGCTGCGGCAGCTGTACCAGAACAAGCTGGTGGAGCCGCTACGGGAGCGTGTGAGGCAGGGTATGCCTTACATGGGCACAAGCGCCGGCACCAACGTGGCTGGCAAAACCATCGGCACTACCAACGACATGCCCATTGTGCATGTAAAAACCTTTGATGCGCTGCAACTGGTGCCATTCAATATCAACCCGCATTTCCTGGACCCAGACCCGAGCTCTACGCACATGGGCGAGACCCGCGACACTCGCATTGCAGAGTTTCATCATCATAACCGCCAGCCGGTGGTGGGGCTGCGCGAAGGCAGCATGCTGCGCGTGCAGGGCGACAAAATACAGCTGCTCGGGCCCCACCCGGCGCGTGTTTTTCTGCAGACCGGCAAGCCAATGGAGTTCAAGGCTTCAGAGGACCTTAATTTCCTGATGGAGGCTTATTAAGGCAGAAGTATAACCTGTAGCCAAAAACGACCCCTGCCCCACCAAGGAGGGGGATTTTTACCTCCCCTGGCCCCTCCTAAAAACAGGAGGGGTACTTTTCGTGCAGGATTGTTCCATTTCAAGGGAGAAAGGGATGACAATTCTTCCCACATTCCCCTCCTCGGAGGGGTTAGGGGTGGGGTCACACCTGCACTGCATTAGTAAATCGAACTTAGGTTACTTACTACGCCATAAAAACAAGAGGGCACCCCATTGCGGTGGTGCCCTCTTTACTCTCAACTTTAGCCAATTTTAAGTCTTAGTTACTCGCGTGCTTGTCGTCCAGGCGCTTGAGTAGCATTTTTGTGAAGTCGCGCTCGCCGCGGTAAAGCTTGATGAGCTGCTTGTTGGTGATGATTCTCAGGTATTTGCCGGCATACTCCTTTTCCAGCTCCAGCTCTTTCTCCTTCGTCACAAACATGTTATCGATCCGTGTTTTGGCTTCCTGCTCGCTCAGGGCTTCCACGTCTTCGCGGTAGCCGCTGCGGTAGCCTTTTATCAGGGCGCGGCGCTTTGCCTCATACTCGTTGTATAGCGGCCAAAACTTCTGCGACTGCTCTGCTGTAAGGCCCATCTTATCGGTCAGGAAGGCTGTTTTGGCGGCCTCCACGTTTTCACGACGTTCCTCGGAGCGCCTGTCCTGGGCCATGGCTGCTGAACTGCACAGGGCAAAAGCGCAGCATAAAATCAAAAATGAAAAATATCGTTTCATGGGTGAATTAGTATTCCATATGGTTAAGGTCATAGTACTCCAGCTCTTCCTCTGCCGCCTTTGGGCTTACATTCAGCATCTCTGAGGGCAGCTCCTGCTCCTGCAGGTTGTGCAGCTCTGCAAAGTCGGCTGTTTCCAGGGTGGCGTAGGTGCTAAGGTAATCTACAATGGCGGTGTCGGGTACCCCGGCCAGGTTGATAATAGGCTTATCGGGGACGCTGTAAAAGAAGGCAGCCACAAACACCAGCAGCAGCACCAGCGGCGCTACGGCCAGGCGCAGCGGGCGCCACAGGCTTTCCAGCCAAAACGCCTGTTCCTGCGCGCTTTCGGTGCGCTCCATCACGCGGGCCGGAAGCCGGTCAAAGTAACCGTCCGGCACCTGGTAAGGGTTGCGCTTGGGTATGTCGCTCAGTTTTAATTCGTTTTTCATTCCAGTTAACTCTGCTTATTAGAGCACGCTCATACTTTATAGTTTAATCTCTTTTCAGAAATTCTTCAATTTTTTTTACGGCGATGTGGTACGAGGCCTTCAGGGCGCCAACGGAGGTGCCCAGTATCTCCGACATCTCCTCATACTTCAGGTCCTCGAAATACTTCATGTTAAACACCAGCCGCTGTTTATCCGGCAGCTGCAAGATGGCTTTCTGCAACTTCAGCTGCACCTCGTCGCCGGCCAGGTCGGGCGAGGCTTCCACTTTCTCGGTCAGCTCGGCGGTAATGTCGTGGAGGGGCAGGAAGAACTTTCTTTTTTTGCTGGACAGAAAAGAGAGGCACTCGTTGGTGGCAATACGGTAGATCCAGGTATAAAGCTGGGCATCCTGCCGGAAATTCTCCAGGTTTTTCCATACTTTCAGAAACACGTCCTGCGTCAGGTCGTCGGCATCGTCGTGGTCTATCACCATCTTGCGGATGTGCCAGTATACTTTTTCCTGGTACTTGCGCACAAGCTGGTTAAAGGCCATGTTGCGGCTCTCTGGCTGGGCAAACTTCTCAAGTAGGTCTTTGTCTTCCAACGGAACGTCCGAGTAATCTGAATTGGCGGGCTCAGCGGCAGGTTTGCCACCGAGGTAACAGCAAGTATACAAAAAAATAGAGGGAGATACCGCGGTACCTCCCTCTAAAAAATGTAAGTGGCAAAAAATGCTTATTTGCGGCTGATGGCGTGCTCGGCGGCGGCCACAATGTTATTTTCTGTCAGGCCATACTTCTCCATCAGCTCGTCCGGCGTGCCAGACTCCCCAAAGCTGTCGTTTACGGCCACATACTCCTGCGGGGCAGGCTTGGCCGTGGCCAGGGCCTGGGCCACGCTGTCGCCGAGGCCTCCGATGCGGTTGTGCTCCTCTGCCGTTACCATGCAGCCTGTTTTGGCTACCGACTTCAGCACCGCCTCTGCGTCCAGCGGCTTAATAGTATGGATGTTGATGATCTCAGCGGAGATGCCCTTTTCCTCCAGAATTTTGCCGGCAAGTATGGCTTTCCACACCAGGTGGCCGGTGGCGATGATCGTTACGTCGGTTCCCTCGTTCAGCATCACTGCTTTGCCGATTTCAAACTTCTGGTCGGCTGGCGTAAACACCGGCACCGACGGGCGTCCGAAGCGCAGGTATACCGGGCCTTCGTGCTCGGCTATGGCAATGGTGGCCGCTTTTGTCTGGTTGTAGTCGCAGGGGTTGATCACAGTCATGCCTGGCAGCATCTTCATCATCCCGATGTCCTCCAGGATCTGGTGCGTGGCACCGTCCTCACCCAGCGTAAGGCCGGCGTGCGAGGCGCATATCTTCACGTTTTTGCCAGAGTAAGCCACAGACTGACGGATCTGGTCGTACACGCGGCCGGTGGAGAAGTTAGCGAACGTGCCAGTGTAGGGAATTTTGCCCCCGACGGTCATGCCGGCGGCCAGGCCGATCATGTTCGCCTCGGCAATGCCCACCTGGAAGAAACGCTCCGGAAACTCTTTCTGGAAAGCGCCCATCTTTAGCGAGCCGGTCAGGTCGGCGCACAGGCCTACCACGTTCGGGTTCTGGCGGCCTACTTCCAGCAGACCGTCGCCGAAGCCGGAACGGGTGTCTTTTTTCTCTGTATAGGTATACTCTTTCATTTGTGTTGTTTTTTCTTGAAGCTTAAAAGGCGCCTGCCGCAAGCTTTATACTTGTGCGGGCCGGCTGCCCATTATCTGTTAAAAATTCTTACGGTTGTTGTAGCCCCGGACCGGATGGTAAAATCCTGCACAAAGGTAAACTTGCTCGACTGCGCCGTTTGCATTCTGTACACTAACTTATACTTGCCGGGCTGCAGGGCAATGGTCACCTTACTGTTGTCCTCGGGCAGGTTGCACATCCAGCGCTGGGCGCCGCTCTCATGCAGCTCATACACGCTGCCGTAGCCCTGCACCTGCGATGGGATGGCCAGCTGACCCGGAGGCGGAATCGTAATGGTATTGGTTTCCCCTGATTTTATCTCCACGTTGCGCATGATGATGCGCGGCATCGTAAGGATTTCCAGGTCATACTTGCCCGCCAGGTACTTGTGCCTGTTCCCGAAGGTTTGCACGTTCAGGGTTTTGTCGGAGCCTGCCTGCCGCACAATGGTGTTCAGAATGCGGTATGGCGAAGGCCCGTCCTGGCGCAGGTATAGCTGGCCTTGCGGCGCCTTTACCCGCACCACATTGTGCTTGCCGGGCTTTATCGTCAGGTTGCGCTCCAGCACCGGTGGCACTGTGTTTACCAGCAGATGGTAAGGCACCAGGGCATCAATGTCCAGTAAATCGGTTTTGCCTTTGCCGTCCAGGTAATGCACGTAGTCATACTCTGCCTCCCCGGTGAGGGCGTTTACAAATGTCATATTCACGCCGGTCTCGCGGGGCCGGTCCTGCGCATCCAGCAGCTCCACGCTCACGGTGGTCTCGCTCAGCGTCTGCGTCACGATCTCGGTCAGCACCTTCTCGAAGGTCTTGATATCGGCGGCGTTAAAGTACTGCCCAATGCAATCCAACTGGTTCTCGTGCTCCCGCTCTATGCCAATGCCAATCACAAAAGGTCGAAGGAAAATGCGCTTCTTCTGCAGGGCCTCGGAAGTGGCGCAAGGGTCACCTCCGCAAGACTCCAGCCCATCGGTAATCAGAATAACCACGTTTCGTGACTTCTCTTCGGGAAAATCGCCGGCCGCCTGCTGCAGCGAGTACGTGATGGGGGTGTTGCCCCGGGGCACAATGGCATCCAGCTTACTTTTGATCGCCTGTGCGTTGTTCTTCCCAAAAGGCACCTCCAGCTTGGTGTCCTGGCAGTCGTTGCGCTCCCGCCCAAACTGGTGGCCATAGGCGCGCAGCGCCACCTCCACGTTGTCGTAACGGTCCAGCGAGTCTACCAGGTGGCTCAGCAGGTTTTTGGCAACGGCCATGCGGTCGCTGTCTTCCCACTTGGCCATCATGCTTCCGGAGGCATCCAGCAGAAAGAGGATGCGCGTTTTAGGCTTCGGCTTTGCTTCCTGGGCAAAAGCAGCGCCTGTTGCCAAACACATCAGCAACATAAAAAGGGCGGCTATACTTTTGCTCCAGCTTACCATGGGCTAAAACGAGTGTGGGTTGTTAATAGTCTGATGCAGAGTCTACGGCCAGCTGCTGCAGGGCAATCTCCAGCTGCTCGTCGTTAGGCGCTATGCCATGCCATTTGTGAGAACCCATCATAAAGTCAACGCCGAAGCCCATCTCCGTGTCCATCAGAATTAGAACAGGCTTGCCCTTGCCTGTAGCGGCTTTGGCATCGTCCAGGGCGGGCAGCAGCATCTCAAAGTTGTTTCCGTCGGCCTCCAGCACATGCCAGCCAAACGCTTCGAACTTGGCGCGCAGGTTGCCCAGGTCCATAACTTCTTCGGTAGAGCCGTCAATCTGCTGGCCGTTGCGGTCCACGGTGGCAATCAGGTTGTCTACTTTGTGGTGGGCGGCATACATGGCAGCTTCCCAAATCTGGCCTTCTTCCAACTCGCCGTCGCCCATCAGCACGTATACCAGCTTGTTGTCTTTGTTCAGTTTTTTGGCTTGGGCGGCGCCCACTGCGGCCGACAGGCCCTGGCCCAAAGAGCCGGAGGCGATACGCACGCCCGGCAGTCCCTCGTGGGTGGTGGGGTGGCCCTGCAGCCTGGAGTCGAGCTTGCGGAACGTAGCCAGTTCTTTTACATCAAAGAAACCGGCACGGGCCAGCACGCTGTACCAAACAGGGGAGATGTGGCCGTTAGACAGGAAGAACAGGTCTTCGCCCTCGCCATCCATGGTAAAGTCGGTGCTGTAGTCCATCACCCGGAAGTACAGCGATACAAAATAGTCTGTACAGCCAAGTGAGCCGCCCGGGTGGCCGGAGTTAACGGCATGCACCATACGCACAATGTCGCGGCGCACCTGAGCAGCTGTCTGCTTTAGCTCTTCAATGCTTAGGTTGTGTGGATTCACGATAATTTATTGTTGAAATGTTAAATGGTTAATTGCTGTGTTGCTGTGTAACTGGCCTGCGGGTTTATACTTTAAAGCTAAACCCGTGGCCGCGTAAGCTCATGCTTATCTGGGCAGAGCCTCTACGGGTGTTCAAATATAACAAAAAAACGCAGCTGCCGAATCGGGGCAACTGCGTTTGCTGTTACTTAAGTAGCTGGGCCGTATGGTCCTTGGTCTTTACTTTCGTGATGATGTCCTGTATGGTGCCGCTTTCGTCGATGACGAAGGTGTAGCGCATGGTGCCCATGTACTTGCGCCCATACATCGATTTCTCCTGCCACACGCCATACTGTTCCACGATCTTTTTATCGGTGTCGGCTAGCAGGGTGAAGGGCAGCTCATACTTGCTGATGAAGTTCTGGTGCGATTTCTCGCTGTCTATGCTCACGCCGATCACTTCGTAGCCTTCGCGCTGCAACTCGCTGTAGTTATCGCGCAGGTTGCAGGCCTGGGCAGTGCAGCCGGGGGTGCTGTCCTTCGGGTAGAAGTATAAGATCACTTTCTTGCCGCGGTAGTCGCTCAGCTTTACGGTGTTCCCGTTCTGGTCCTTGCCCTCAAATTCAGGCGCTTTGTCTCCGATGTTCAGTGTCATAGTTTTGTTCTAAGTATCTGGTAGCACTAGCACGGTAAGCTCCGGCTTTCCGGCCGCGTTGCGTGCGTCCTGATACGGTATCACATTATATCCTGGTGGTGTAGGTAGACTCGTTGCCGGCGTTGTCCTTTACCTTCAGGATTACTTCCCCGGACAAAGGTACACTTTTGTCTAACTTTTCAGACCAGATGGTAGCGGTTTTGTGCTCATACTTCATCAGGAGCCACTTGCCGTTTACCCAGGCGTTAAAGGAATTCAGGCCCGAGAGGTCGTCTGAGATCTTAAAGCGGATGCCGTTGCGGTTCTTGCTGATCAAGCGGATGTAAGGCGGCTTGGTATCTTGCAGCACCTTAAACTTGCCCATGTTCTTGGTGTAGAAGGTGATGGTGTTGCCTTCCCATTTGCCGCCGGCATAGCCACGGCCACGGCCGGTGCCCAAAAAGTAGACAGCTGCCTTGCTCAGGTCCAGCCCAGTGGTGTCGGGGCGTATGGTTACCTTCATGGCCTTGTGCAGCGGGGTGAAATAATCGCCTATGGTATACACGCCGTCTTCCAGGGCTGTCTGCAAGTATAACGTGTCGTAGAGCGAGTGCTCGTCGAAGCGCAGCTGCAGGTAATCGTTTTTATATGCTGTTGCCTGACCGGATGGCACCATCTGCTTTAGCCCGAAGTCTGTGCTCTCGCCGCAGAAGCGCATAGAGTCGGGGAGGCCGGCGCGCAGGTCGTACAGGCTCACAGAAACGGAGTTGTTTACATAGCTCGGCACTAGCATCAGCTCTTCCCCGCCTACAAACAGGTTGATGTTCTGCGGCGTGCGGCTGGTGTCGGCAGCACTTACCTTGAGCACATTGCCCAAAATCTCATACTTTATAGATGGCTTGGTAACGCTGGCAGACTTGGTTTGGGTAAAGGTTGGCTTCTGCCCCTTCACTACAAAGCTGAGGGTAGAGGCGTTGTCGTAGGAGTCGCGGGCCACCAGTTTCACCTGATACACCGAGTCCGGCTGCACGGTCAGGCGCCCGTCCTTTTCGTTGGCCTGGTACAGCGGCAAATCGTTGCCATGGTCTATAAAAGCCTTCTGGAAAGTGCGCCCCTGCCGCTTATACTGGTTATAGTTGATGTGCTGCGACACCTGCCGCGACAGCTCAAAAGGCACCTTGTCGATGTAGTGGTTATAGATCTGCTTGCCGTTTACGTACAGGGTTACCTCCTGGGTACCGTTTCTGTTTGTGGCCCCGTCCAGCCTGTCGATGGTTTGCAGCTCCAGCCCCACCAGGCCGTGGGCATACACGGTATCGGGCAGCGTATAATTAGTGCCCACCTGTTTGGTGCGCCACTCTGCCCGCTCAAACTCGTTGTTTATCCGGGCGTTTATGCCCAGCGGGGTCATGCCGATGCTGTAAATATCCGGCGGTGTGGTATCGATCACCTCCTTGAAGGTATAACGCAGCGGGTTGTAGAGGCGGTCTTCCTTGTCCCGGATCTCAAAGTGCAGGTGCGGGCCGCCCGAGCCGCCGGTATTGCCCGACAGACCGATCACGTCGCCGCGCTTCACCGGAAACTGCCCCGGCTCCGGAAACAGCTCAATGTCGAAGCTCTGCTTTTCGTACTGCTGCTGCAGCACGTAGTCTGCCAGCGGCTTGTAATACTCCAGCAGGTGCGCGTAAGTGGTTACCAGCCCGTTGGGGTGCGTCACGTAGATAATGTTGCCATACCCGTAAGTCGACTGCTTCACCCGCGACACGTAGCCGTCGGCGGCGGCGTGCACCTGCAGCCCCACCCGCTGGTCGGTTTTAATGTCGAGCCCGCCGTGGAAGTGGTTAGAGCGTATCTCGCCCATGGTGCCCGACAGGTAATTGCGCTCGCCCGGCTTTATCGGGAACAGGAAATAATCGGCAGGGGCGGGCATGGGCGGCTCTGCCGGCATCTGCGCCATGGCCCCAAACCCCGCAAACACAGCAAGTATGGCTGTGGCAAAACGCTTTTTACTTAACTTCAAAATCGAGGAGTTTCTTGTCTTCAACATATCCTTCCAGCCTGTCTCCAATTTTTACGGGGCCTACGCCCTCGGGTGTTCCTGTATAAATAATGTCTCCCTTTTTCAGGGTGATGAATTTTGAAATGTAGGCGATGATGTCGTCAAAATCGTTGAGCATCATCTTTGAGTTGCCCTGCTGCTTTGTCTCACCGTTCACGTCCAGCCGGAAGCTGATGTTCTGCAAGTCCGGGAACTCCGACAGGGGCAGAAACTCCGATACCGGGGCCGAGCCGTTGAAGCCTTTGGCCAGCGTCCAGGGCAGCCCTTTGGCCTTGGCTTTGGCCTGCAGGTCGCGGGCGGTAAAGTCTATGCCCAGTCCGATGGCGTCGTAGTACTTGTGCGCAAATTTTTTCTCGATGTTCTTGCCCTCACGGCTGATGCGCAAAATCAGCTCCACCTCATGGTGGATGTCGGTGCTGTACTCTGGGTAGTAAAACGGCTCGTTGTTCCGAAGTATGGCCGTGTCTGGTTTAAAGAAAATCACAGGCTCGTCGGGCACCTCGTTTTGGAGCTCGGCAATATGCTCGGCATAGTTCCTGCCGATGGCTAATATCTTCATGCAAAGGGATTTTACGGTTCTATTCTCAAAAATAGGACTTCTAACGGAGAGCCCCAGCAAAACTGCGAAAAATATCTGCAGCCGGGTGTGCAGCTACCCTTTTCCTGCTGTTGTGCCCGCCCGCAAAACAGTGCAATGAAATCTGGTGCTGCATCTATAACTCTAACGCGTGCAGATGTCGTATACTTGTACGGAAACTATACCTTTATTTGCAGGAAAGCTGTATCCACAGCACATGCATTTACGTATTAAGGTATATATGTATAGTAATTAATCCATATAATTGCGATTGGCTTGGCAGAAATTGGTTCAAAATTTGAAATAGGTTTCTGAAAGCTTTTAAATCATGAAGACGATGTATAAGAAAATTATTGCATTTGCAGTAGCTGCGGTTATGTTTGTAGCCTGTACCACGGTGCCGCTAACAGGGCGCCGGCAGCTAAACCTGGTGTCTGATGCGGCGATGCAGCAGCAGAGCTATGCCGCCTACGACCAGGTGATCAGTGAAAGTAAGCTCTCGCGCGACGCCCAGGCCACGGCCATGGTGAAGCGGGTAGGGCAACGCATACAGGGGGCTGTGGAGCGCTACATGGCGGCCAACGGCCTGCAAAGTGAATTGGATGGCTTCCAGTGGGAGTTTAACCTCATTGAGGATGACCAGGTGAACGCCTGGGCCATGGCCGGCGGTAAAACGGCGGTGTACACGGGCATTTTGCCAGTGGCTAAAAACGAAACAGGACTTGCCGTGGTGATGGGGCACGAGATTGCGCACGCCATTGCCAAACATGGCAACGAGCGCATGAGCCAGCAGCTGGCGCAGCAGTTTGGCGGACAGACGCTGGCCGCGCTGGCCGGCTCGCAGCCAAGCACCGCGCAGAGCCTGGTAATGGCTGCCTATGGCGTTGGCTCGCAACTAGGCCTGCTGAAGTATGGCCGCACGCAAGAGTCTGAAGCCGACAGACTGGGTTTGATTTTTATGGCGATGGCTGGTTACAATCCGGAAGAGTCTGTCTCTTTCTGGCAGAGGATGGAAGCGCAGGGCGGCCAGGCTCCACCGGAGTTCCTGTCTACTCACCCGAGCGCCGGCACCCGACAGGCAGACTTGAAAAAGCACATGCCGGAGGCGCTGAAGTATTATAGGAAGTAATCACGCTCTATCCCAAACTACATGACTGCACACGCCCATAGCCGTCGCTTCGGCTTCACCCTTCGCCCGGTAAGTTTGTTGTACCTGCTGTTTTTTCTGATGCTGGCCTCTTCGGCCTGCTCTACAAGAGAGTTTATTCAGGAAGATAGCGCAACAGACCCTGAAGGTGGGGAACTGGAGGCAGAGGTGCCCTATGACGGCAAGTTGCTGGCGCAAGTCGTGTTCGATTCAGTGGACTATATTGTGCCCACCACTGAGCTGATGCAGCCCTTTATCCGGGAGTTTGGCGACGGCACGGTGGTAGACAAGGTGATGATCCATAAGGTGCAGGAGACAAAAGAGGATGAACCCGCTTATTACTTGGTAGGGCTGGGGCAGCAGAACGGCGCTTTCAGAAGTATGGCCCTCGAGCTGGACCTTGCCCCTGACAACAGCTTATACCTGAGCAGCAAAGGAGCGAAGCACATGTGCAAGTCCTCGATTGGCTGTGGGTTCTGCTACTTCACCTTCTCCGGAAACCGCATCACGGGCTGTGAGTGCTCCTCGCGCGCGCCGGGCAACAACTGCGAGCACCGCTTTGCAGAAGGCAACACGCTTTTAAAGGAGGCGCCGAAGTTGAAAACGACCCGCGAGCGCGATAAGAGACGCAGATAAACTTTAGGTGTAAGTATAAAACCAGAGGCAGCCGCTATACTTTAGCGGCTGCCTCTGGTTTTATACTTTAGATAACTCGTGGATACTTTACTTTGCCTTTGCTAAAAGCTGGAGGGGACAGCAACTGAAGAAAATCATATGACACGCCCCAAAGAGCCAGTTTAGTCTTTTACATCAGCATTCATCACTGGTTAAGATACTTTCATGCCCCGTAGCCTGATGCGCGTCAGGATCTTTTTAGTATACAGCGGGAATTCGCTCTTCATCATCCAGTCGTAGTAGCTCGGCTCCTTCTGCAGCACTTCCTCCACCGGCACATTTTTATACTTGCCGAAGTTAAAGACCTCCTGCCCGGCGTTGTTGTACACAATGCGGCCCGACAGGTCGGCTGTTTTCTGGAAGGTGAACTTGTGCAGCGCAGCCATATCGTTCTGCACCGGGTACTCTGTCAGCCCTTCCGAAGTCTCGTAAGGCGTTTCCTGGTAGCGGTCCAGCTGGGCTTTCAGAATCTCGTAAGTCGCCACGGTGTCGGCCTCGGCGCTGTGGGCGTTGTCAAGCTGCCTATCACAGTAAAACTTATAGGCAGCCGACAGGGTGCGCTGCTCCATCTGGTGGAAAATACGGCAGGCATCCACGATGCTCCGGTTCTCGATGTCGAAGTCGATGTCGCAGCGCAGGAACTCCTCGGCCAGCAGCGGAATATCGAAGCGCAGCACGTTGTAGCCGCCCAGGTCACAGCCTTCCAGGAACTTGTTCAGGTCGTGGGCTATCTGCTTAAAGGTAGGGCAGTCGGCCACGTCCTCGTCATAAATCTTGTGGATCAGGCTAGATTCCAGCGGAATGGGAATAGTCGGGTTGATGCGGCGCGTCTTCAGGATCTCCTCGCCGTTGGGCATTACTTTCAAGGCGCTCAGCTCCACAATGCGGTCTTTGCCGATGTCGGTGCCGGTGGTTTCCAGGTCAAAAAATACAATGGGGCGCTTCAGGTGTAGTTTCATACTTTCTAGGATTTCAGAACCGCCTGCGTTAGCGCCTCCAGGTTAATGTTGTTATAGGTGCCCGAGCTCATGAGCAGCAGGTTGGCGTTCTGCCAGTTGCGCTCCAGCAGGTGCTGCTGCAGTGCCTCCGAGTCGGTGTATACTTTCAGGTTCGGGTTTTTGAAGGCGGCTTTCAACTCGTCCTCCGTCAGCATCTCCATGCGCTTGTGCTCCAGTGTTTTCGGGCTGAAGAACACGATCGGCTCATCGGCCAGGTCCAGGGCGCCGGCGTACTGCGGAATAAAGCTTTTGTTCAGGCTGCTGAAGGTATGGAGCTCCAGCACCGCCACCAGCTCTCGCTGCGGGAACTGCTTTTTCACGGCCTCGGTAGTAGCTTTTACCTTGGATGGCGCGTGGGCAAAGTCGCGGTAGATGTTCGCTGTGGCCGACTCGCCAAGCTTCTGCAGGCGCTTGGCCGCCCCCTTAAAGGTTTTCATGGCCTCGTAGAAATCGTGCGCCTTCACGCCGATCTTCTTGCACACCTCCTTGGCCGCGCTCAGGTTGCGCAGGTTGTGCTCCCCAAAGAGCTGCACCTCTACATCGCCCTCTTTCTTGGTATGCAGGATGGTTTTGCCGTTGCGGATGCTATGCTCGTGCACGCCGTAGCCGATGTAGGAGATGTCGGCCGGGTTGCGCGGAACGCTCACCAGCTGCACCTGCTCATCGTCCTGGTTGTAGATCAATGTGCCTGCTTTCGGTGTCATCTCGGCAAAGATGCGGAACTGGTCGCGGTACATGTCCGGGTCCGGGAACACGTTGATGTGGTCCCAGCTGATGCCGCTGATCACCCCGATATGGTGGTGGTAAAGGTGGAACTTCGGCACCCGCTTCACTGGGTCCGACAAATACTCATCACCTTCAATGATAATTACCGGCGCATCGTCCGACAGCTTCACCATACGGTCGAAACCCTCCAGCTGCGCGCCCACGGCATAGTCGAACTTACGGCCCAGGTGCTTGAGCACGTGCATGATCATGCTGGTGATGGTAGTTTTGCCGTGGCTGCCGCCAATCACCACGCGCTGCTTGTCGCGGCTCTGCTCATAGATGAACTCGGGGAAAGAGTAGATCGGGATGTTCAGCTCCTGTGCGCGCTTCAGTTCCGGGTTGTCGGGGCGGGCGTGCATCCCAAGTATAACGGCATCCGGTCTGGCGTCCAGTTTCTCCGGGAACCAGCCTTCCTGCTCCGGCAGAATGCCAGCGGCGGCCAGTCGGCTTTTGGCCGGTTCGTAAATCTCGTCATCCGAACCCGTTACTTTCAGGCCCTTGTCGTGCAGGGCTAGCGCCAGGTTGTGCATGATGCTACCGCCCACGGCGATCAGGTGTATGTACTGAAAATCCTTCTTCTCCATATGCAACAAATGTGTACTCAATCAGACAAAGTTAGAAGTACTCGCTAAATATAAAATAGCTATACGTTAATATGTGGATACTTTGTGGATATGTGTATATTTATGTGGATATCCTGTGTAAAGCCGCCCTTTGGGCTGTTGAAATCCCAGTGGGCAATTTTTACGAACATTTTTCGGGTGTGGGATATATAAGGATTTATCTTTGTGCTTATGGAGGAGATGAAAATGAACGTGCGGCCTGCGGGCAACCGCAATGGATGGCAGAAAAAAGCCCCCGTAGTTTCGGAGCTGGGCAAGAAGCCACCGCAGGCGCTGGACCTGGAGGAGGCCGTGTTAGGCGCTCTGATGCTGGAGAAGGATGCCTTAACCAATGTGATCGACATTCTGCGACCGCAGAGCTTTTACAAGGAGTCGCACCAGCGCATTTTCAAAGCCATACTTTCCCTGTTCGACAAGTCGGAGCCGATCGATATCCTGACGGTGACGCAGGAGCTGCGGGAGCACGGGGAACTGGAGCTGGCAGGCGGCGCTTATTACGTAACGCAGCTGACCACCCGCGTTAACTCCGCCGCTAACATCGAGTACCACGCCCGTATCATCACGGAGAACTCCATCAAACGGGATCTAATTTCTATTTCATCAGAGGTGCTTTCCAGCGCTTTTGAGGATACCACCGACGTTTTCGAGCTGCTCGATAAAACAGAGGCCAAGCTCTACGAGGTTTCGGAATCCAACATCCGTAAGAACTTCGACGACATGCGCTCGCTCATGCACCAGGCCATTAAGGAACTGGAGGAGAAGCGTAAGCAGTCGGACGGTCTGACAGGTGTGCCAAGCGGCCTGACGGCGCTGGACCGCGTTACGTCCGGCTGGCAGAAATCGGACTTGGTCATTCTGGCCGCACGTCCGGCGATGGGTAAAACGGCCTTCGTGCTTTCTTGTATGCGTAATGCGGCAGTAGACTTTAAAAAGGGTGTGGCCATTTTCTCGTTGGAGATGTCCTCGCTGCAGCTGGTGAATCGTCTGATTTCGTCGGAGGCGGAGCTGGAGTCGGAGAAGATCAAAAAAGGCAGTCTGGAGGAGTATGAGTGGGCACAGCTCAACCATAAAATCTCTAAACTCACCGAAGCCCCTATCTTTATCGACGATACGCCGGGTCTTTCCATCCGGGAGCTGCGTACAAAGTGCCGCCGCTTAAAGGCGCAGTTCGATATCCAGATGATCATCATTGACTACCTGCAGCTGATGAGCGGCAATGCCGACGGCAAGAGCAACGGTAACCGTGAACAGGAAATCGCCTCCATTTCACGGGCGCTGAAGATGCTGGCCAAGGAGCTGAACGTGCCGGTAATTGCGCTCTCGCAGCTAAGCCGTGCCGTAGAAACGCGCGGTGGCGACAAGCGCCCGCAGCTCTCCGACCTTCGAGAATCCGGCTCGATAGAGCAGGACGCCGATATGGTGCTCTTCCTGTATCGCCCGGAGTATTACGGCATCACAGAGGACGAGATGGGTAACCCGACAGCTGGTGTGGGGGAGGTGATCATCGCCAAGCACCGTAACGGATCGTTGGAAAACGTGCAGTTGAAATTTATCGGAAAGTATACTAAGTTTACAAACCTGGACAATGATTTTGGGGGAGACGGAATGGGCGGCTTCAATGCACTGCCAAACAGTACCTTCGATACGGAAACGCCGGGAGCCATACGCCTGGGCAGCCGCATGAATGATGGTGGCAGTGGAGGAGGCTTCCCGACGTCTAACTTTGACGAGGAACCGCCATTCTAACGTATAAGTTGCCCGACCAGCTTCATGCTAGTTTAAGGCAGAATTGCAGCAATACAGCATAAGTATAAACGAATAGCCAAAGGAGGATCAGCCGCTGTGCCACAAGCCAGTGGCTGTTCTGTTTTTAGTGACCTCGCAGCGTCCGAAGGTCCTGAGAGCGTCTGAGCTATACTTTGGGTATACTTCCGTAGCCGCTGCTTTCTTATACTGGAATGGCTTGGAAAGCTATACTTAAACTTGCTGGCGCAAGCGTCCGCTTGTGCCTTTACCTGCCACTGCTTCCTGCAACTGGATACAAGCTATCCTATCTAGCTGCTGCTGATCCACAGTCTAACAAACCTATCTTTCCACCTCTGGCTTTGGCTCGCTCAAGCCTGCGAGGCCTCCCCGAATAAACTCTCTCAGGCATCGCGCGGTGTGCCTGAAGCTGCCGGGGGCAGTAGATGATTACACCTGCGGGAATTCCCCTCCTCGGAGGGGCTGGGGTGGGTTTATAACTCAAATGACAACATCCATGAAACTTACACTTTAGCCTAAGCAATCCTAGATTCCACTCCTTACCCCAGGAGAGGCTAAGGGTGGTTAGAGCCGGCACCGATGTGGCTTAGTAAAGTATAAAACCATCCGCTTTATGCAACTCTTTTGGTATTGCAATTGTGTTGCAAATGAAAGTATAGCCGGGCTGCGTTTTTAAGCTCCTAAATTCTAATTAACTTAAGCCCCTCATTTATTACCTTTGCTTCAATGAAAGTAGGAATCATCTTTGGTGGCCCATCGCGCGAGCGCGAGATCTCGTTTGCAGGTGGCCGTACAGTATACGATAATTTAGATAAGTCTCTTTTCGAGGCCGTTCCGGTGTTTGTGGATAGCCTGGGCAACTTTATTCTGCTCGACTGGCAGTTCATCTACAAAGGCACCATCCGCGATTTTTACCCGCCGGTGGAGGCTTTGCCGGAGAGCGAGCACGGCCTGCAGATTTACCTGGAGTCGTTGGGCGAACTGAGCATTGAAGAGCAGGACAAAATTATAGCCAAAGCCGGTAAACGCCTGCAGCCAAACGAGTTCAAGCAGCATTTCGATTTTGCTTTCCTGGCCCTGCACGGCCCTTACGGCGAGGATGGCAGCATCCAAGGATTGCTGGAGTGGTACCACATCCCGTACTCCGGCTCCGGTATACTTCCGTCGGCCATCGGTATCGATAAGGCGGCGCAGAAGGAGATGCTCAAGCAGCACGGTTTCCCGACGCCGGACTACAGAACGATACAGTACGCGGAGTGGAGTGATAAGCAGAACCGCCGTCAGATCTTTGAGCAGCTGAAAGCTGACCTGAGCCTGCCGCTGGTACTAAAAGCGCCGCACCAGGGATCATCCATTGGGGTTTCCATCATTAAAGAAGATGATTTTGACGCGTTTGAGGCGGGCGTGGAGCGCAGCTTCTTCACCAAAACCATCTACAAGAGCCAGTGGCTGGCGATGGGCGAGGAAAAGCAGCTGATGAGCATGAAGCAGCTCGTGGATATTCGCGAGGGTATCGGCATGCCGGTAGTGCTGGAGGATGGGCAAATCATCTATCACCCGGAGGAGCTTTTTAATCACATCAACCATACTTTCAGCAGCACCGCCACCGACAGCCTTACGCTGACAAACGTGGAACATGAGCAGCAGGTATTGGTAGAGGCCTTTATTCAGGGCAAGGAATTTTCTTGCATCGTGGTGCAGGACGAGCAGGGCCAGCCGATCGCGCTGCCGCCAACAGAGATCGTGAAAGGCAGCGAGGTGTTCGACTACCGCTCCAAATACCTGCCGGGCCTGAGTCGCAAGATCACGCCGATCAACCTGCCAACCGAGCAGATCCAAAGTATAAGACAAGCTACCAGCAGGCTCTTCAAGGCCTTTGGCTTTAACGTGTATGCCCGTTTGGATGGCTTTATCACCGACAATGGCGATATCTTCCTGAACGACCCGAACACGACCTCGGGTATGCTGCCTTCTTCGTTCTTCTTCCATCAGGCGGCTGAGATTGGGCTGAACCCATCGCAGTTCCTGACCTATATCATCCGCACCTCGGTGGCCGAGCGCCTGAAGACTGGGAAGGATACTGTGAAGCTGACACGCTTGCTGCAGCGGTTGGACAAAAGTATCAAAGACGAGCAGGCGCACCGCCAGGAGAAGATCCGGGTAGGCGTGATCATGGGCGGCTACTCTTCCGAGCGCCACATTTCTGTGGAGTCCGGGCGCAATATTTACGAGAAGCTGTCGTCTTCTACAAAGTATGAGCCGCTGCCGATCTTCCTGACCGGGAGTAACGAGGCGCACCGCCTGTACTCGATCCCGATCAACATCATGCTGAAGGATAACGCCGATGACATCAAGGAGAAGGTGTTATACTTTGAGCAGGGCGGAAAGCCGCACCCGGTGCTGGCGCAGATAACAGAGGAGGCCGCAAGTATAACTCGCAAGTATACAGGCCGCACTCTGCAGGAGCCGCAGCGCATCACCTATGATCAGCTGAAGAACCTGGTGGACGTGGTGTTCATCGCCCTGCACGGTCGTCCGGGAGAGGATGGGGCGCTGCAGAAGGAGCTGGAGAAACTGCACATTCCGTACAACGGTTCCGGCATCCGCTCCTCGCAGATCACCATCAACAAGTATGAAACCAACGAGATCCTGGCCAAGCACGGCGTGCCGGTGGCGCACCACAAAATGGCCTGGAAAGAGGATTGGCTGCGCGATAAAGAAGCTTTCTACCAGAGCCTGGAGGCTGAGTTCAGGTATCCGTTCATCGCCAAGCCTGCCGACGACGGCTGCAGCTCCGCGGTGAAGAAGATCAAGAACCGCCAGGAACTGGATGCCTTCTCTACTCTGATGTTCCGGGAGATGGAGGAGCTGGACACCGAGTGTGCCCGCACCCTGTCGCTGGGCTTCAAGGAGGAGTTTCCGAATAAGGCTGGCTTCCTGGTAGAGACGCTCATCAGCAGAAACGGTGCGAAGCACTTCCTGGAGATCACGGGAGGTTTGCTGACCAAGTATAGCCCGGATGGCACGGTGAATTACGAGGTGTTTGAGGCCTCTGAGGCGCTTGCCGAGGGAGAGGTGCTGAGCCTGGAGGAGAAGTTTTTGGCCGGTGAGGGACAGAACATCACGCCTGCCCGCTACGCTGCCGACCCGGAGCGCCGCCAGAAAATCTCCGACAAGGTGAAGGAGGATCTGAGGCGCGTGGCCCAGATTCTGAATATTGAAGGGTATGCCCGTATTGACGCTTTTGTGCGCGTGCTGGAGAACGACGAGGTGGAGACCATCATCATTGAGGTGAATTCGCTGCCGGGCATGACGCCGGCTACCTGTATCTTCCACCAGACGGCCATCAACGGCTACAAACCATACGACTTTATCGACCGCATCCTGAGCTACGGCATAGAGCGCACGAGGATGAAGGCAGAGATATAGAAGTTAAAAGTTAGAAAGTTAAAAAGTTAGAAAGTTGGGTTTAGGCTGAAAACCAAATTCAACAATTTAACAATCAACCATCAGCAATTTAATTGCATGTTTAAAACGAATTCATTTTTAGGTGTGATAGGGCACCTTTTGATCATGGGCGTTATTGTGGCGGCCATGATTCTGGGCTTCTTTTACTATTACTTGCCCTCTACCACCAATCATGGGGAGAGCATTTCGGTGCCGAAGATAACCGGCATGCAGCTGCAGGACGCCGACCAGCTGTTGGAGGAGCAGAACCTACGCTACTTCATCAACGACTCCACTTACAAGCCGGACCAGAAGCCCTTTCAGATCCTGACGCAGGACCCGGCGCCGGGCTCTAAGGTGAAGGAGAACCGCAAGATCTACATCTCGGTGAACATGAAAAACCCGCCGATGATCAAGATGCCGAAGCTCATAGATGGCTCTGTGAAGAACGCGGAGCTGATCCTCAAAAGCTACGACCTGCGTAAAGGCAAGATCACCTATGTGCCGGACCTGCAGCAAAACGCTGTGCTGAAGCAGTTTGTGAATGGCCAGGAGGTGAAGCCAGGCGACATGGTGCCGAAGGGATCTGTGGTGGACCTGCACGTGGGAGACGGCCTGGGCGACACGGAGTTTGAGATGCCAAAAGTGGTAGGCATGCCAGTGGATGAGGCGTCTGTGCTACTGGTAGGGCAGGGCTTGCAGATTGGCAATGTGTTTTATGTGCAGGGAACCGAGGAGCCGGACGGAACGGTGGTGAAGCAACGCCCTTATGCGGAAGTGGGAGCCAAGATCCGCGTAGGTGAGCTCGTAGACCTGTGGGTAGCTGGCCAGGAGCCGGTGCAGGGGATAGAGTAAGCCTTTATAATATAAACCGGAAGCGTCTGCCAGCAATGGCAGGCGCTTCCGGTTTATACTTGTACGACGGTGGCTTTCGGGGTGGTTTAGGAGGCAAAACTGTAGCGGAAACAGCCCTGCCACAACCTTGTTGTTTGCATCAGAGTAGCGGAAATACTACCTTTTGCCTTTATTTTATACTTCGGATGAGAAAACAGCTGGCGTTTATACTTTTGTTGATGTGCAGTACGGCCACCGGTGCGCTGGCACAGGCGGTGCTGCAGCCGCTGCGGCAGGAGGCAAGGCGAACAGATAAGTATGAGTACGCTAATTTTCTCAGGCTGGCAGCGGCGGAGCCCTTGCCTTTCTTTGATGACTTTGCGGCGGCAGACACTCTAGTGCCAGCCCGGTGGAGCGGGAACGGTGTTTTTGTGAATAACCGTTACGCTTTGCGCCCCATCACTAAAAATGTGGCTACGTTAGATGGCTTGGACGGCAACGGACAGGCCTATGCGCCCAACACACTGTCAGCGGGTGCCTCCGATACCTTGACTTCTGCGCCCATACTTCTGGGAGGCCTCACACCGGCAGACTCCGTATACCTGAGCTTTTACTGGCAGTCCGGCGGCCTGGGCGATGTGCCCGACCAAACGGAAAGCAACCTGCGCTACCTCACGCTGGAGTTTCTGGATAACACCGGCGCCTGGCAGGAGGTATGGCGGCAGCCGGCCGTGGGCGAGGTAACAGATTTTGCACAGGTGTTTGTGGGGCTGCGGGAGTCCAAATACTTCCACAGCGGCTTCCGGTTCCGGTTCCGCAATGTGGGGCTGCGCAACGGCATGGCCGATGTCTGGAACCTGGATTACATGCTGCTAGACCGGAACCGCACCAAAGGGCAAGCCAACAGAAGAGACATTGCCATCAGCCAAAGTATAAGCAGGCTGCTGCAGTATTATACCGCTATGCCTGCCTGGCAATTTCGCGAGGACCCGAATGCGGCGTTGGCAGATACCGTTACGGCTACATTCAACAACTTAGGCAGCGCGCCGGAGGCCATTGCCTGGAGAGGCTACATCCGGGGGGCAGGAGGGGCAGAAACTACTTTTTTGCAGGACCAGGCGCTGGTGCAGGGGCAGGCGCGGCAGTATCAGATCGCTGGGGTGCCTGCGCTGGACCAGGCAGTCATCCCGGCCACGGAAAACTTTACCCTGGCACATGGCATTGCGCTTGATACGAAGGAGCTGAACCCGGAAACCCAGGCCAACGACAGAACAGAGCGCACGACCGTCTTCTCAGACTACTTTGCCCTGGACGACGGAACCGCTGAGGCCGGTTTCAGCTTTCTGGGCACGACAAATACCCAGGTGGCCCAAAGGTTCATCCTGAGCAAGCCAGACCAGGTAAAGGCTTTTCGGGTCTACTTTCCGAGGGTTGGCAAAGACATTTCAGGTAGCAGCGTAACGTTCAGAGTGTGGGGCAACGACAACGGCGTACCCGGTAAAACCCTGCACCAGCAGAGCTTTCAGGTACAGTACTCTGATAGCCTCAATAAATTTTATGAAGTAGCGCTTACGAAGCAGGTGACGGTGCAGGATACATTTTTTATCGGCTGGACGCAGCCTGGCAGCCTTTACTTAAACATAGGCTTCGACAAAAATGAGAACGCGGCAGGGCAGCGGTTTACTTACACTGCTTCGGGCGGTTGGGCCGAAGAAACCAAGTTTCAAGGTGCCGTGATGCTGCGGCTGGTGATGACTGGGGAGGTGCCGCTTGGCGCAGAGGAGGAACGTTACCAGGCGGCCATGCAGGTGTTCCCTAACCCTAGCCATGGCGAGGTACACCTGAGCGAGCCGTACGAGTTGGTGCGGGTTTACGATATGCTGGGGCGGGAGGTGCATCGCCAAACCTACCGTGGGCCGGGTGTGCCGCTGCAACTGGGGCACCTGTCACCGGGAGTGTATACTTTGCGTATTCAAAATAGAAAGACGATTATTACTGAAAAATTAATCCTTAAATAAATAAACTATGATTGCATCGGCAGACATTACCGCAGAAGAACTAAAGGAGCGCCTTCAGAAAGGGGAGACGCCTGTTATTATAGATGTGCGTGAAGATTGGGAGTACCAGGAGGCCAATATTCCGGGAGCAAAGAACATTCCGCTGGGCACGCTGCCACAGCGCCTGGACGAGTTGGAAGACATGAAAGACAAGGAAGTGATTGTGCAGTGCCGTTCGGGAGCCCGGTCTGCCTCTGCCAGAGCGTTTCTGCAGCAGCAGGGCTTTAGCAATGTGCGCAACCTGGTGGGTGGCATTATGGCTTACAACAGCTAAGTATACCTTACCTTATCACAAGTGTAAATGGAGCAGCCACAACGGCTGCTCCATTCTGTTTTTAGCTAAAGTTGGGTTTGCAGCAGGTATAAATCTGCCGAAATTTGTCAAACGGCAGTTGAGTTCTCAGCTCAGATAGTATGCAGCTCCAGGCCAAAACTGCTAATCAATAATAAACGGCGACGGACTGAAGCAAAGCAGGAAAACGATGAAGGCGAAAATGCCCAGGGCTTTGCGCATCGGCGAAAGCGGGCGCTCGTCGGGGCAGGCAGGATGAAAAATGCCCATCACCCGGGAGAGCAGAAGCCCAAACACCATCCAGCCACTATAGCCATCTACTCCCGGAAGCGCCATGGATACCAGCACTTGCGCCGCCAGCACGGCAGCGGCAAGGTATAATGTATGCTTTAGCTTAGAAGTTGCCGGCTGCAGCACAAACACCAGGTACAGCACGTAAAAAGGCCACAGCCAGAAATACCCCTCCAACTCCGGGAACAACCCGGCCAAGCCATACTGTAGCAGCAGCATGGCCATGGTGGCGGCGAGGGCATGGTTGCGGGAGGGCAGCAGTTTAAAGTAGGCCCAATAGGCAAAGGGCGCCAGCACCACCAGCAGCTCCTCCGACCACAACGGCTCATGGTGCGGAGAGACCACGCCAAGGCCCGCATAAAGTATAAACAAGCTGAAGAAGACAGGGGAAACGCGGTTGAACCTGCGGTGTCCGATCAGGCCATAAAGCACGTGGCCCCCGTCCAGCTGCCCGATCGGGAGCATGTTTAATGCCGTGAAGAACAGTGCCAGATAGCCTGCAAACACATAAGGATAATGGATGATCTCGTAGTGGTTGGGCAACAGCGCAGGGTCGGCCACATACTTCTCGAAGAGCAGGAACAACAGGTTTTTGCCGAGCGCGAAATTACCCAACCCGCTTTGGTAGGCATACTGCGCATAATCCAGGCCATAGCGCTTATACTCCGGATGGATGCTGAAGATGTACTCTGGCGGAGGCAGGTGTGTAAATGCGTAAAAAAGCAGCGGCACCGCCACCACAAAGCCTGCCAGCGGGCCTGCAACACCGATATCAAAAAACTGCTTTCTAGAGAAAATGTGCTCTTTGATGCGGATAAAAGCCCCCATCGTGCCGATGGAGAATGTAATCCCGAACCACAGCGGGATGTAGTATGGCAACGTGACCGCCGTGCGATAATAGCGGGCCGTAAAATAATGCCCGAACTCATGTACCGTCAGCACCCCCAGGAAAGGCAGCGAGAAGTACAGGCCACCTAAAAACTCGCTCCAGGTGAACGTTCCCGTCCAGTTAAATCCTTCCTGATCCAGAAAAAAAAGCTTGCCGTACCGCCACTCTGCGCCGGCAAGGGTCGTGGTAACCAGCGTGACGCAGAAAAGCAGCAGGTGCAGCCACTGTTGCTGGCGCTTAGACTGCAGCATCTGCAAAAAACTCGTTAATAGTGAGGGGCGGCTGTAGGTGCAGGGTATGGAAGCCCAGCTTTCTGGCGCTCTCTATATGCTGTATGCTGTCGTCAATAAACAGGGTTTCTTCCTTCTTAAGCTTATTTTCGGCCAGGATCTGCTCAAAAACAGGGGCATCGGGCTTGCGTTTGCCCACCAGGTGCGAGTAATAGGATTTCTCAAACAAAGAATCCAGGTTTGGGATGCTGAAGCTGTGCGCCACGATCTGGTTGAAGCGCTGCATGTGTATGTCGTTGGTGTTGCTGAGGAGGAAGATGCGGTACTTTTTGCCTAACTCCAGCAGCAGGTCAATGCGCTCCTGCGGGATGTCGAGCAGCATTGCGTTCCAGGCCTCGTCTATTTGCTCATCGGTAGCATCTATTCCGTACGCCTCGCGCAAGCCGTTGCGGAACTCCTCGTTAGAGCAGTTGCCGGTCTCCAGCAGGTCGAACAAGTGCGACTGCTCTTTTTGGCTGTAGGCTATGTTGCAATTGCTGTTGCAAAGCTTCTGCAGCTCTTCTATGCTCTTGTTGTAATCGAGGTTGATAATAACGCCTCCCAGGTCGAAAATGATATTTTTGATTTGTGTCAGGTCCACGAAAAAAATAGTTGGTAGTATTTGAAATATTGAATGCAAATATGTAAAATTGCACTCCCAATTCAAAGGATGCATATCCAGAGAAGCGGATCGGGCCTATAGCTCAGTTGGTTAGAGCACCTGACTCATAATCAGGTGGTCCCTGGTTCGAGCCCAGGTGGGCCCACGTTAAAGCCTCTCAGTTAATTCTGAGGGGCTTTTTTATTTTATATATCAAAATTACCTTCAACATTTTCCTCATCTGCTCACAGCCAGATTTCACCACCAGTAAATGAAAACTTTACTTGACGGCAGGCAAAACGATCAAAAAGCTTACAGTCCGGTCTGCGGTTGTTCATATGTTCTTTGAGAACCTGCACCTCTTTGCGGATGGCAATGGGAATATAGGGTGTGCCCTGGCAGAAAGGCTTAGTCCCAAACTTTGGGCCCTCTGGTCTTGCTTAGCCTCTCCAGCACCATAGAGGTAGATAAGAAGGCGTATTTCCAGGCCCTGGAGCAGGCCCAGTAAAGCAACGATAGCACGGCCTGGACGCCAGGAAATAGTAAAATGCCCAAGGCTACTGCCACAAGGGGTTTGCAGTACCTCTTGGGGCTGGTTGCGTTTATCCAGAAGGTAGCGGCCGGAGCACCCGCTACCTTCTGGATATTTAAGTCAAACATGTGTCTTAGGTGCCAGAAACGGATCATCCTCACCCATGGGAGGCTACTTCCTTTACGCCTCTGAAAGTATAACTTTTAGCTCCTGAAAGCTGTTCTGCATCGGTACAATGCGCTCCTGTTTTTCCGCAAAGCGCTGCAGCCTGGCAGGTATGGCAATGGCCTCTCCCAACGTATCTTCCATGACTTCCTTGAACTTGGCCGGGTGCGCAGTTTCCAGAAAGACGGCAGTAGCCGGCTCCTTGGTTTGAGACAGGAATTTACCGGCTCCGCTGTAGGCTACTGCTCCGTGCGGATCCAGGAGGTAGCCGTGCCGTTGGTATACCTGGCGTATGATTTTTCGGGTTTCCTCATCTGTAAAAGTATAGCCGGTGATGCGACGGCGGAACTGTTCGAGCTCCCCACCAAACAAGGCCTCCATGCGGGCGTAGTTGCTGGGGCTGCCTACATCCATGGCATTGCTGATGGTTTGCACGGAGGGCTTGGGTGCGTATATGCCGGTCGCAAGGTACTGGGGCACGACATCGTTGGCATTGGTGGCGGCTACGAAGCGATGCACCGGTAAACCCATGGCGGCGGCCAGCAAACCGCCGGTTAGGTTGCCGAAGTTGCCGCTGGGTACGCTAAATACCAGGGGTTTGCCTTGCCGCTGCAGCTGGCCATAGGCGTAAAAGTAATAGAAGGACTGTGGGATGAGCCGGGCAATGTTGATGCTGTTGGCGGAGGTGAGCAGGTGACGCCTATTCAGCTCCTGGTCGGCCAGTGCCTGCTTGGCCAGTCGCTGGCAATCGTCGAAAGTGCCTTCTACCTCAATGGCTGTGATATTGTCTCCCCAGGTGGTGAGCTGCTTTTGCTGCAACGGGCTTACCTTTCCTTTTGGGTAAAGGATAAAGACCTGTATCCCCGGTACTTGGTGGAATCCGGCCGCCACTGCGCTGCCTGTATCGCCAGAGGTAGCCACGATCACCTTCAGTTCCTTGTCCTTATCACGGTTGAAGTAGGCCATCAGGCGCGACATGAAGCGGGCACCCACATCTTTGAACGCCATGGTTGGGCCATGGAACAGTTCCAGGCTGTAGATATCCTTTTCCACCTTGACCAGCGGTATCTCGAAGTTCAGGGTTTCCGCTACCATGCGTTTTAGTACCTGGTCTGGCACGTCCTCCCTCAGGAAAGCGGAGGCGACAGCATAGGCTATCTCCTGCAGCGACTGCTGGGGCAGTCGCTCAAAAAAAGAAGCCGGGAGCACAGGTATAGACGCTGGCATGTAAAGGCCGCCATCATCGGCTAGCCCCTTCAGTACTGCCCTCTCTAGAGGTACGTGTGTAGTTTGTCGGCTAGTGCTGCTATATAACATTATACTTTGGCTAAAACGGGTTGCAAATGTTCTAGTAACGGCCCCTGCAGGTTAATCTCGGAGACATACGTAGTGCTTCCGATGCGCTCTTCGGAGAGCTTAGCCTCTAGGGCGGTTGTCACGTTATGGGCAACGGAGAGGCAGCTGCAAAGCGCGAACACAGCGGGACCGGAGCCGGATATGCCGAAGCCCAGCGCCTGCTGCTCCAGGGCCAGCTGCCGCAGCTCCTCGAAGCAGGGAATGAGCATGGAGCGCATAGGCTCAATAACCACGTCTTGCATGCTCCGGCTGATCAGACCCAGGTCGTTGGTGCAGAAGCCCGCCACCAGGCCTGCCACGTTGCCCCATTGCGTCACGGCATCTCGAAGCGGTACGTGCGTCTTGAGAATCTGCCGCGCCTCCCGTGTCGGGATTTCCACATGCGGGTATACCAGAGCGCAGGATAGTCCCGGCGGTACCGGTAGCCGGACCACGTCCAGCGGATGGTAGCTACGCACTAGCACCAGGCCACCCAGCAGGGCAGGGGCCACGTTGTCAGCGTGAGCGTGGCCACAGGCCAGCCGCTCTGCCTCCATAGCGAATGGCAGCAGCTCTTTTCTCGTCAGGGGCTGGCCCATCAGCTCATTTATCGCCACCAGGCCGGCCACGGCACTGGCAGAGCTGGAGCCTAGGCCGCTGCCAAAAGGCATCTTCTTGTACAACTCTATACTTACTCCCTGCGCGAGACCCAAGTGCCGGAGGTAACTCATTACCGCGGCGCTCACCGTGTTCTTTTCCGGGTCGCGGGGCAGTCGTCCCTCGTCGCCCTCCAGCACGTCCAGCGTCACCTGTCCGCTGTCGTTGAGGTGCATGATCACTTCATCGCCAGGCGCGTGCACGGCAAGGCCCAGCACATCATAGCCGCAGCTCAGGTTGGCGACTGTGGCCGGGGCAAATACTCTTATTGATTTCATGTGTTCTGCTTTTTTAGTTAATAAGCTGCTACCCGTACCAGGTCTGCCAATACGCCGGCGGCTGTAACCTCGGCGCCCGCTCCCGGCCCTTTGACCACCATCGGGTTGAGCCGGTAGCGATCGGTGGTGAAGGAGATGATGTTGTCGCTGCCGGAGAGGCCGAAGAAGGGATGTTCCGGGCTAGCCATTACCAGTTCAATCTTTACCTTCCCACCCTCCAGGGAGCCGATGTAACGCAGCACTTTCCCGCTAGCAGCGGCCTCTTCTTTGAGGCTTGCGAAGTAAGGCTCTGACTTTTCCAGTTCTTGGTAAAAGGCCTCCACCGTAGGGGCCGCTGTACAGCTCTCGGGAAGGATAGGCTGTATCTGCACATCCTGCAGCTCCACCGGCAAACCTGTTTCGCGGGCCAGAATGAGCATTTTCCGGGCGAAGTCCAGCCCGCTGAGGTCGTCCCGCGGGTCCGGCTCAGTAAAGCCACTCTGCTGCGCCTCCCGCACCACGGCCGCAAAGGTTTTGTCGCCTCTGTACTCATTGAAGAGGTAAGAGATCGTTCCCGATAAGATAGCCTCAATTTTAAGCACCTGGTCTCCGCTGATGAGCAGGTCATGGAGAGTCTTGATGACCGGTAGGCCAGCGCCGACGTTCGTCTCATAATAATAGTCCACGCCATACTTGCGCACCACCTGCTTGTCCTTGTGGTAGTCGGAGAAGGTACCGCAGTTGCGGATCTTGTTGCAGGTCACGACTGAGAAGCTCTGCCCGAACAATTCACGGTAAACGCCAGCCACGTCCGTACTGCCAGTGTTGTCCAGGAATACAGCGTTGGGCAGGTTGAGCAAGGCCGCCTGCTCCATGAAGCGCTCCAGGCTAGCCGGCTCCCCGTGCTCCACAAGCTCGTTCTGCCAGTTTTTGAGGCTGATGCCGTCACGGTTGCAGAGCATCTGCCGGCTGTTGCATACTCCTGCCAGGTTGATTCTCAGGTGCCGGCTGGTCTGCAGGTGCTCCTGGTGCTGCGCCAGCTGCCGGAGCAGGGTGGCGCCGATGTTGCCGGTGCCGCAGCAGAATACGTTCAGCGTTTTAACAGGTGAGAGAAAGAGCGCGTCGTGCACGGAGTTCAGTGCTTTGGACAGGTCTTCGCTGCTGACCACCACGGAGATGTTAAGCTCAGAGGAGCCCTGCGCGATGGCGCTGATGTTCACGCCGCTGCGCCCCAGGGCGCTGAAGAGCTTGCCCGACAGCCCGATGGCCTGCTTCATGTTTTCCCCGACCACGGCCATCACACTGTATCCTTCCTCCACCGATGGCTTGGAAAGCCTGCCAGACAGCAGCTCATACCTAAACTCTGCCTCAATGGCTGTACTGGCAGCCTGAGCCTCCGCCGGTGACACGGCAAGGGTAATGCTATGCTCAGAGCTGGCCTGCGTGATCAGGATCACGTTAACGCCTGCCTGGGCCAGGGCACTGAACAGGCGGCCGCTAAAGCCTTTGTACCCGACCATGCCGCCACCCTGTACCGTCAGCATGCTGATAGCTGGGATGGAGGTAATACCCTTCACCAGGGAACAGTTCACAGAGGATTTGGGACCAATGGCAGTCCCGGAGAAGGAGGGATTAAAGGTGTTTTTGACAATGATCGGGATGCCCCTGGCAATGGCCGGCAGCATGGTAGGCGGGTGCACGACCTTGGCGCCAAAGTAAGAAAGCTCAATGGCCTCGTTGTAAGACAGCTGTTTGAGCGGAAAGGCCCTTTTAACCAGCCGCGGGTCTGCCGTCATGAAGCCATCCACGTCTGTCCAGATCTGCACCTGGTCCGCGCCCACAGCGGCACCCACCAGGGCGGCAGTATAGTCGGAGCCTCCACGGCCGAGGGTAGTGGTGTTGCCGTGCTGGTCGGAGGCGATAAAGCCCGTGAACACGGGAACAGCGTCGGCGTGCCGGCTGAAGAAATCTTTTACGAGCTGGTTGGTCAGCGCTTCGTCCACGGCGGCTTTGCCATGATGGCTGTCCGTTCTAATAAGCTGGCGTGCATCGGCAAACACCGCGTTGACCCCATGCTGCCTGAGCACATGCGCTATGGTGTAGTTGGAGCAGAGCTCGCCATAGGCCACTACCCGGTCGCTGGTTCGGGGAGAGGCCTCTCCCAATGCCCGGACCCCTGCCAGCAATTCTTCCAGCTCATTAAAGTATAGCCGGAGTCCCAGCAGGGCCACGTTCTGGTGCTTCACCTCCAGCAGGGTTCTCACTAGCCCAAAATGGCGGTCCTCTATCGTCTTCAGACCAGTCACATACGCCTTCCCTTCCGACGCTTCTGTCACGAGTTGTAAAAGAGTATTGGTCACCCCACTCATGGCCGAGCAGACCACGGCCACTGCCTCGTCTTGCTGCTGTTGCTCTTTAACTAGTTGCACCAAGGTGCTGATCGACTGCGCGGAGCCGACCGAGGTGCCTCCGAATTTCAGGATTTTCATGTTGTAAAGGGGTTAAAACAAAAAGGCCTTCCTCAGGAAATGAGGAAGGCCTTTTTGTAGGTTATGATGCGTTTTTCTAACTCATACTACGATAATGTTCCTGTCCCCATGTGCAATAGCCTGTTGTCCCGGTAATCGTAATGATCCCGGTGGAAATAATAATGGTAGTTGAAAACAGGTTGTTGCTCATGGATTGCATGGCGGTAATATGGAGACTTTTTTCTATATATGCTAATGAAATTGATATTAATATGTTAATGATCAATATATTACCATAAGAAGGCCGTTTTGGAAAGGTAGTAACAGCTAAATCAGCATCGTGGCCTGCTGCTTAGAACGGTATTTTTTGCAGAAGGAGGGGCAGCGGCAAAAGCCAACTGTAGATGCATTAATCCTGCGGTTCTTGTAGCAAGCATTTCTGAATTATTGTCTCAGCAGATCTGGTGCTGCGTTCATAGTCCTTGAAGAGCCTACGGTAGAGGTAAGCTAGCCGAAGGTGGGTTTCACTATCCAGCGTTTTGGCAAGGCCGCAAACACCTTCTTGTTTCCTCAAATAAAAAACAGCCTCTAAGATCGGCATCAGCTAAGATATGAGGATGTGATACCTGCAGCGGAGAAATAAAGCAGCAGCTATGCCCCATGAAACAGGTGTTTAAGCGCTCTTACTAATGCTTTTTGTCTGTTAACTAAACTTTTCGTAGCAGCACAAACTTGTTATTTTAAAGCAAAGTATTTTTAGTGTCTTCCTGAGTTTAGGATGTGACTTACGCGCGTTTATAGATTAAATGGAAAAGGATCAGTCTTGCAGCAGCTCCTCTGCAGCTATAAACAGGAATAAGGAATGCGGCCAGCAGGCAGTTGAGCAAGAGTGCCTGAAGCTCTACCATTCTGGTTTTGCAGAGATAACATTAGACAAACGGCAGGGACTTCTTGTGGTGCGCTGGCTTAGGCCCGTAAAAAGCCAGGAATATAGGGAAGGAATAGAAGAAACTGGGCGAATACTGCTGGAGCGCAAACTGGAGAAACTTTTGGTAAACAACCAGCGGATGGGGGTGCTGACGATGGACGACCAAGGGTGGCTTGCCAAAATCTCTGTAGAGGTTATCTCAAAAAGCAACCTCAAGTACCTGGCTATTGTATCATCAGTTGATGTGCTGCAGCAGCTTACTAACGAAGTGCTAGACAAGAAAGTGAAGAAAGAAACCCCGCTTTTCGATACGCAGTATTTTCTAACAGAAGGGGCGGCGCTGGAGTGGCTTACCAATAGCTAAACGCTTTCCTGATAGAAAACCTCATACTTGCTTGCTGCAACAATTTATGTCCCTTACCCTGGTGCCTCTACCATGCCTAACTGGCAGTTCCTTCTAAAGCGGCAGCACATGATCATGCTGCACCTCTCAGCAGTTCTTAAGTATAAGCACGGATGGTGATCACTTTAGAAGATGTAGCAAGCGGATATCCAGCATGTTTGGGCAAAGTATAAATAGCGTTTCGCTGTAAACAAAAAGAGCCTGTGGGATAGGCATATCCCACAGGCTCTTCTATGTAGAATCTAGACTCTATTGGTTGATTGTGATAGAGTTTCCGTGTCCTGTCTGGCTAACGCTTACATGGCTGCCCATGCCTGTCTGGTTAATGAGCGCTTGGTTGTAAGTGCCCTCTTGCATGATCTCAGCCATGTTATCCATACCAGTCTGTGAGATGATGCCGCTGTTGTGCTCTCCGTCCTGGACAACCATACCTGTGTTACCCTCGCCGGCGCCATACTGCACCACGTCTGCGTCATTATGCTCGCCGTACTGCATGATGCTGGCCATGTTGTTCATGCCACCGTCCTGCATAATATAAATGTCGTTTACATGACCCTCCTGTACGCCGATAGCCTGGTTGTTTACGCCGCCATACTGGAAGACCTCTGCCTCGTTATAGGTGCCTTCCTGCATAAGTGAGGCGCTGTTCTGCTCGCTTCCGTCCTGCAAAATGTAGGCAACGTTGCTGTAGCCATCCTGAGAGATCTCGGCCATGTTGTCCATGCCCTCGTTCTGCTGAATGATCGCTCTGTTGTCCTCCACCATTTGCTGGATGCTGGCTGAGTTGTTCATGTTGTTGTACTGGCCTATCGCAGCTGCGTTACCCATGCCATCCTGCGAGATGGAGGCGGAGTTGCCGTCTGTATAAAGCTGTTCGATGTAGGCGTATCCGGAGGTTCCCATTTGGTCTACCATGGCCATGTTAGAAGTATGCTGCATGCCGCCTTCCTGCTTTACATGCGCCTCGTTGTCGTCGCCGGTCTGCATGGCCTGGCCTGTGTTGTTTGTGCCACCTGCCTGCGAGATGTTTATCATATTATTATTTCCTTCCTGCCAAGCTGAGGCGGCGTTGCCCTCACCAGAAACCTGCTGCAGTTCTATCATGTTAGACATACCGTTTTGCATGATTTCAGATGTGTTTGTGCCAGCGCCTTGGGCCATGGCAGCGTTAGTAATGAACAGGCTGGTAGCAAGGGTTGCACCAATAGTAAGCGTTTTTTTCATAACTGTAACTTTAAGTTTTAAATTATACTTTTATAATGATCTTATACTGGTGCAGCAAAATAAGGTTGAAGAAAAGTCTAAGATTATTCTTGATAAAAGTACAATTTAATATACCTATATATCTTATTAAGTATATATAAAACCCGTTTCTGATTCGTTTTAGGCGTTTTTGCGCTTTTAGGGGATTAATAGGGTGTTTAGGGAAAGTGCAAAATTGTGCCGCGGTGGCAATTGTGCCGCTTTTTTGTAGTATAAAATGGTGCTGTGTGCAGGAAAGGGCTTGAAAGCTATGGACGAAAGAGGGGCAGGCAAGTCAGGCGGCTCTTTATACCTGTTCATCGTGGCGCTCCCTTCAATGCGTAAACGTTGCACAGAATGTGGCTGCAACACCGGAAGAGCTTGAAAGTATAGGCTTGCTTTTGCTGCCCAGGAGCAGAGATTGTGGGATAACTTGCTTGAGGTGAGCTTGTTAAGGCTAGGGTGGGAGTTTTGTTACTTTTCCCGGAATTGCGTAAGCCATTCCACTGCGCTTTTCTCGTCGGTAAACATGCGGGTAGGGTTCTTGGGCCTGTTCACCATAATGTAGAAGTTGGCCATCATTCGCAGCATCGGGGAACTGACCATGATGGCGCTGGCCTGCACCAGGTCATTCCCTTTGTCAGCCATGTAGTCGCGGGCCTCTTTGGTAGAGTGCTCCACCCGCTGTATGTCAAACAGGCTAGGGTATGGAACTCCCTCCTTAAAGGCAAGCCTTTCCTTTACAATAGCCTTTGCAATATGGATGTCCAGCAGACGCAGGGGCTTATAGTACATGTAAAAGATTCCGTCATGTACCTTCATCGTAACATAGTCTGTGCTTTTAGACTTTGTCTCGTAATTTTTGTCGAATTTTGCCATTCAGGACGGATTATGGGAATTAAAAGTATAATCTGGCTGTACATACCCTACTTACTGCACTTACTGCAAGTATACTAAAATTTTATGGCTAAAATCAGGCACAACAATATTCTGGATACGGTTGACTCTGTTCTATCTGTCTCCAAGAAGAATGGCATTATCCACTTACACGCTCAGGACGATATGCTTACCGGCCAGCACCTCACCCTGAAAGGCAGAAAAGTGCTGCACTTTGGCACCTGCGGTTACCTGGGGCTGGAGCATCATCCTGCCCTGAAACAAGGTGCCATCGAGGCCATTCAGCGTTACGGCACCCAATTCCCGATGTCGCGCACCTATGTTTCCAATCCGCTATACGCCGAACTGGAACAGATGATACAGGCGATGTACCAGGCCCCGGCCGTTATCTCCAAGAACTGCACCCTGGCCCACCTCACTACCATTCCCAGCCTGATCCGGCAGTCGGACCTGGTGATTCTGGACCACCAGGTGCATGCCAGCGTGCAGGAGGCCGTGAAGAAGATGCTAAGCCAGGGCGTAACGGTGGAGATGATCCGCCACAACAACCTGGAAATGCTGGAAGACCGCATCCTGAAGCTGCGCAGCAAGTATGAGCGCATCTGGTACATGGCCGACGGCGTGTACTCGATGTACGGGGACTTTGCGCCCATCAAGGACTTGATCGCGCTGGCCGAGAAGTATGAGCAGCTCTACCTCTACGTAGATGATGCCCACGGCATGAGCTGGGCCGGGCAGCACGGCACCGGGTATGTGATGAGCCAGATGGATAACCGGCTGTACCGCAAGATGGTGCTCACGGCCAACCTGGGCAAGGCCTTCGGGGCCTGCGGCGGCGTGTCGCTGTTCCCGAATGAGGAGTGGTACCACAAGGTGAACAACTTTGGGGGGCCGCTTACCTTTTCGGTGCAGATAGAGCCTGCCACGCTTGGTGCGGCTATTGCCTCCGCCAAAATACACCTGAGCGACGAGATTTATACTTTGCAGGAGCAGCTGCAGCAGAAGATTTTATACTTCAATCTGCTGCTGCAGACTACAAACCTGCCGTTGGTGCACGAAAGCAACAGCCCGATCTTCTTTATTGGCACTGGCACCATGGACATGGGCAACTACCTGGTGCAGGCGCTGCTGCAAGACGGCATTTACGTGAACCTAGCCACCTTCCCGGCTGTGCCTGCCAAGAACATCGGCATCCGCATCACCATCTCCTTACACAACACCTTTGAGGATATTGAGCAGCTGGTAGAACGCCTGCAGGCAAACTTTGCCAAGGCGCTACAGGCCACCAACCAAACCCAAGAGAACATCCGGAAAGCCTTTAAAATGCCTGCGCCCCAAGCCCAGCCTGCAGCCGCTGTGGCCGCTGTGGCCGCTCCTGCAGGGGCTAACGAGCTGAAGCTACAGGTTTATACTTCTATCGGGGCGCTGGACGCTGACCTATGGAACCGTCACCTGGGCAAGCGGGGCATGTTCGACTGGGACGGGATGCAGTTCCTGGAAAAGGCCTTTAGCGGGAATGGAGCGCCAGAGCATGACTGGGACTTTCGCTATTACCAGGTGCAGGATGCGCAGGGGGACCCCGTGCTGATGACATTTTTTGTAACCGCCCTGTACAAGGAAGATATCTTCTCGCGCGTTTCCGTATCGAAAGCTGTGGAGCAGGAGCGTGAGCTTAATCCCTACTACCTGACCACGACGGGCATTATCATGGGGAGCCTCTTTACCGAAGGCAACCACATGTACCTGAACCGGCAGCACCCGGCCTGGAAAAATGCGTTTAAGTTACTGTTAGAGGAGCTTTACCAGGAACAGGAGAAAACAGGTGCGGGCAACATCATGCTCCGCGACTTTGATGCCGGCGACCCGGAACTGGATGCCTTTATGGTGGAGCAGAACTTTGTGAAGGCCGACATGCCGGAATCTTGCGTGGTTACCTCGCTTGGCTGGACAACAGAGGCAGAGTACCTGGCCATACTTACTAAAGAAAACCGCCGAAACTATAGCCGCTACATAAAGCGCTATGAGCAGTATTTTGATGTGGAAGTACGCAGCCAGCTGCCGGAGGAGGAGCTGCAGCATGCCATCAGGCTATTTGGGAACGTGAAAGAGAGAAACCTGGGTATAAATAATTTTCTATTTCCGGAGAAAGTATTTCGGGAGATGAACAAAGATTCTCGCTGGGAGTTTGTTACTTTGAAGCTGAAAAAAGAATTTGGAGGTACCGGCATGCCTGTGGCCGTATGCTTTTGCCAGAAGAACGCTGCCAATGTGTACAGCTTTATGCTAACCGGCTTAGATTATGAGTATACGCATACTTACGGGGCGTACCGGCGGGCGCTTTTCCAGGTGGTGCAGCGTGCCAACGAGCTCGGTTGCGAAAAAGTAAATATGGGCATTTCGGCTACGCTGGAGAAGAAGCGGGTGGGGGCGAGGCCGCATCCGAAGGTAGCCTACCTCCAGGCAAAAGACAATTATGTGCTGGAGATGCTGGAAGCTACCATCGCCATAGAAAAAGACTAAAAATAAAGCGTGAAGGTTCTCAAACAAAGAATAGAGGAGTTAATGACACTCATAACCGAAGTGGCCAATGGCAATTTCGATTATAAGCTTGATGTGTCTGAGGCAAGCGACGAACTAGACGCTGTAATTGCCGGTGTGAGTATGCTGGGGCAGGAGCTAAAAAGCTCCACCGTGTCCCGCGACTTTATGCAGAGCATTTACCAGGGCGTGGTAGACATGCTGCTGGTGCTTAACACAGACAATACTATTCGAAATGTGAATGAGGCCTTTGAGGAAATAGCCGGCAAGAAAGAGGCAGACCTGGTGGGCACAAACGTTTTAGAGATCTTTCAGGACTTGAGCCCTGCCAAGCGGCAGGAAATAAGGGACGGGCTGGAGCAGAAAGGGAAGTGCCTGAACATGGAGCTCAAACTGAAGGCAAGCGGGCAGGAGGGGGTGCCGACCTCCTGCTCGTTTTCATACCTTAAAAACAGTAAGCAGCAGATAGATGGCATCCTGGTAATAGCCAAGGATATTACCGAGCTGAAGAATAAGGAGCAGGAACTGCGGGAGGCGAGAATAAAAGCTGAAGCCGCCAATGAGGCCAAGAGCAATTTCCTTTCCAGTATGAGCCACGAGATCCGCACACCTTTGAATGGCATTATCGGCTTTACCAACCTGCTAAAAGACACCCACCTGAACGCGGTACAGGCGAAGTATGTAAACCTCATTCAAACTTCCGGCAACAACCTCTTCAAACTCCTGAACGATATTCTGGACCTGCATCGCATAGAGCAGGATAAGATCGTAATAGATGCCGTGCCGTTTAACCTCCGCGAGGTGCTTGCCTCCAACCTGGAGCCATACCAATTTCTGGCGCAAGGCAAGCAGCTGGCCTTTACCTATACTTTTGATGAGGCGGTGCCACAGGTCGTTATCGGCGACTCGACACGTATCAGCCAGGTGCTGGTAAACCTGGTGAGCAATGCCATTAAGTTCACAGAAGTTGGAAGTATAAGGGTGCATTGCGCCCTTGTTTCGGAGAACAAAGGCACCGGCGCCGTAGAGCTAAAATTTACTGTTTCGGATACAGGCACCGGCATCCCTGCCGATAAGCAGGGCATCATCTTCGACTCGTTCACGCAGTCAGACCAATCCACTACGCGCAAGTATGGCGGCTTTGGCTTAGGGCTGGCCATCAGTAAAAAGCTGGTTAGCCGGATGCACGGCGAAATGGGGGTGGTAAGCCCGGCGGAGGGGCAGCAGAATGGCGCTACGTTCTGGTTTACCATAAAACTGAACGCCGTGTCGGACCAGGAGACGCTGGAGCCGGAAGAAGAGGAAAAGATAGATTACACGCTGCCAGCTGGCACCAAGATCCTGGTGGCGGACGACAACGCGATCAACGTCATGATCATGCAGGTGATGCTGGAGGGCTTTGGCGCGCAGGTAGTGGCTGCTTACGGCGGGGAAGAGGCCGTGCAGTTGGGGCTGGCAAATGCCTTCGACCTTATTTTTATGGATATCCAGATGCCGGAAGTAGACGGCCTGGAAGCTGCCAGCAGGTTGCGGCAAGCCAACGTTCAGACGCCCATCATCGCCTTCTCGGCCAATGCCTACGAAGAAGACATCGCTAAAAGTATAGCCTCTGGCCTAAACGACCACCTCTGCAAGCCCTTTACCAACAAGGAGTTGGTGCCGCTTCTTAAAAAATGGGTAAAGGCCGGAAAATAGCCTGGCATCCGGAGAGCCTTCTGGCTTTAAGTATAACCACCGCCCTGCGGCATAGCGGCTTTTTTGCTCTCTTCACGCAGCAGAAGTTGCGCAAACACTTCCTCATGCCTCTACTTATTACTATATTTGGTTCCTAGCAAAGTATAAATGCTGTTATAGTAACTATAACTGACTTACTCGACAACAAACGCAGAAATGAAAGATCAACTTTTTGAAGAGCTGGAGCGTGAGCTGCAGGCACAGGGGTTTAATATTGACAAACAAGACCGTACCCGCCCATGGGGAGGTTTTTTTGTGATAGACGAGGCGCAGGCCCAGCGCTTTGCCGACACCTACTTTGGTGGCATGCCTGTAGAAGAACTGAAGATCTCCGGCAAGCTGAGCCCTAAGATTCTTGTTGTCGCACCCGAAAAAAGGCTGTCGTGGCAGTATCACCACCGCAGAGCCGAGATCTGGCGTGTGGTAAAGGGTACCGTAGGCGTGGTAACCAGCAACACCGATGAGGAGGGCGAGCAGCAGGTGCTGAACCCGGGAGACCAGATAAAGCTGCAGCAGGGGGAGCGCCATCGCCTGGTAGGGCTCAAGGATTGGGGCGTGCTGGCCGAGATCTGGCAGCATACCGAGGCCGCCCAGCCATCCGATGAAGAAGACATTGTGCGGGTGCAGGACGACTTTGGCCGCTAAGCTATACTTCGTAAAAAGAGCGAGGCCGCTGCAGTTACGCAGCGGCCTCGCTCTTTTTTTATACTTCTGGTATCAGTCCCGGTTGTTTCGGGTAAGCAAGCTGCCCAGCGCCAGGGCACCTAAGGCCAGGGCACCGGTTAGTATTTCCTGCCGGTGCAGGCTTAGCCATACTTGCGGACTGGTATAAGTGGCCTTTTCATCGAACGTGCCGTGGGCGCCGTGGTCGCCCGGAAGCGGCTCATACAGGTTGTTCTTACGGTTCGGGTCTTCGGGCTCGTTTGTCTGCTGCCCGTCAAAGCCGTTTTTAGCCAGCACATAATCGGCATACCAAGGCGCTATCTTATTGCCGATAATGGCCTCCAGGGTAGGGTAGCCCACGCGGTATTCGCGGCGCTCATGCTCGGCGGCGTATGCAATCACCTCGGCTGCCACCTCTGGCTGATAAATTTTACCCATCGGGCGCGGCTTGTTAGGCAACCGCGACTTTACGAAGCCAAACTGGGTGGTGTTCATGGCCGGCAGCTGCACCATGGTTATCTTCACGTGGCTGTTGTCGTGCATCAGCTCGGTGCGCAGCGAGTCGTAAAAGCCTTGGATGGCATGCTTGGCACCGCAGTAAGCCGACTGCAGCGGGATGCCGCGGTAGGCCAGCGCCGAACCTACCAGCACAATGGAGCCACGGTCGCGAGGCAGCATACGTTTTAGGGCCGAGAGGGTGCCGTATACCTGGCCAAGGTAGGTCACGTCGGTTACGCGCTTGTAATCCTCTGGCTCCATCTCCTTCACTGGGCTGAACACGCTGTTCATGGCGTTGTTCACCCACACATCTATCTCCCCCAACTCCTGCTCTATCTTGGCTGCTGCCTGCTCCACGGCCTGCGCGTCGGCAACGTCTACGCTTACGTAAGTAGCCTTGCGGCCCATTTCCTCTACCTCGCGCTTGGCGCCTTTCAGGCCGTCCTCGCCGCGGGCCAGCAGACCCACGTCGTAGCCTTGCTTGGCAAACTCGCGGGCGCAGGCGCGGCCCAACCCAGCCGAGGCGCCGGTAATAACAGCTACGCCTTTGCGGCTTCCGCTGTGTCTGTTTTCATCGTTGCTCATGCTTTATACTTGTTTTTATGGTACGTGTCTCTTGCTGATGTTACGCCACGCGTACAGTCATAGTTATAAGATGAGCTTGTTTAACAGCTGTTTGCCTTTTTAAACCTAATGCTGGTGCTGTACTTTGTTTATCTAAAAAAGAGCGGCACAAAGTATGGGAAAGTGGAGGTAAGTATGGCCGGTGAGGTATTCTTCAAAAAAAAGCCCCTGCCTAAAATGATAGGAGGGGCTTTTGAGAAGTATGATTTTCTGTGCTACAAGGCTTAGGTTAAAAATGCGACCAGCCCTGGGCCTTCAGCGGGAACACCTGACCGGTTTTGGTAGCCAGATTCACGCCGTTGCTTTCTTCGGTTATGTTACCGATGATGGTAATATCCGGGTGGTTCTTCAGCTCGTCGTAGGCAGAGAGCGGTACTGTAAAGAGCAGCTCATAGTCTTCGCCGCCGTTCATGATGCAGGTCAGCGGGTCGATGTTGAACTCCAGCGCGGTCTCCAGCATCTGCGGGTCGGCGGGCAGGTTGTCTTTGTACACAATAGCCCCAACCTTCGACTGGCTGCAAATATGGAACAGCTCCGAGGCCAGTCCGTCTGAGATGTCTATCATGGAAGTAGGTTTGATGCCGCGCTCCTTCAGGTCGTAAATCACGTCCATGCGCGCCTCCGGCCTTAGCTGACGGCCTACAATGTATTGCTTGCTGTCCAGCTCCGGCTGCATCTCCGGGTTAGCCATAAACGCCTGCTTCTCCCGCTCCAGAATCTGAAGGCCCATGTAAGCGCCGCCCAAATCGCCGGTAACGCACACCAGGTCATTCACCTTAGCGCCGTTGCGGTATACTATCTGGTCTGGGGCAGCCTCGCCAATGGCCGTTACGCTGATAACAAGTCCGGAGGAGGAAGAGGTGGTGTCGCCGCCCACCAGGTCAACTTTGTAATTCTCGCAGGCCAGGCGCATGCCCTCGTACAGCTCCTCCACGGCCTCCACGGTAAAGCGGGCGCCCAGGGCAATGTTCACCGTAATCTGCGTCGGTTTGGCGTTCATGGCGGCCACGTCGGAAACGTTTACGGCCACCGCTTTGTAGCCCAGGTGCTTCAGGGGGCAAAAAGTAAGGTCGAAGTGCACGCCCTCCAGCAGCATGTCTGAGGTGATCACGATCTGCTTTTCCTTCGGCTCCACCACCGCTGCGTCGTCGCCAATGCCTTTTATAGTGGACGCGTTACGCAGCTCAATCTTCTCTTTTAACTTCCGGATAAGGCCAAACTCGCCTACCGAACTCAAGGGGGTATATTCGCTCATGGTTCTGTATCTGTTTAAGAATATGCAAAGATACAAAATAAGATACAGAGCTGCGCCAGGTGTGCCTTAAGTCGGCGCAAAGCAGCTTTCTGCAGGAGCGGCAGGAGAAAGTATGAACTTTTCTGTTGTTATGTTTGTACATTATATGTATGTACATTAAATTTGTGAAAACAATCTTTCAGAGTGCGTATTTATACTTATATCAACCTACAGGACATGACTACAACAACAGATAATAACATTGCCATCCATACTTTGATAGAGAACCGCTGGAGCCCCCGTGCCTTTAGCGACGAAAGCGTGGGCGAGGAGCAGCTGGAGGCATTGTTCGATGCGGCCCGCTGGGCGCCCTCGGCTATGAACGAGCAGCCGTGGCGCTTTATTTATGCCGCAAAAGAGGACAAAGCGGCCTTTGACAGACTGTCGGGGCTGTTAGTAGAAGGCAACAGCTGGGCTAAAAACGCGGCGGTTCTTTTTGTGTCCATCGCCAAAACGGCCTATGACTTTAACGGGAGCCCTAACAAGCATGCCTGGCACGACGTGGGGCTGGCCACGGGCAACCTGCTGCTGCAGGCCACCGACCTGGGTCTGCATGTGCATCTGATGGGCGGCTTTGATGCGGCCAAAGCTAAAAAGGAATTAGGCATACCTGATGGTTTTGAGGCAGTAGCTATGGGAGCCATAGGTTATGTGGGCGACCCGGAGACGTTGCCGGAAAACCTGAAGGCACGCGAACTGGCCACGCGGCAGCGCAAGCCACTGAACGAAATAGCCTTCAAAGGCGAGTGGAAGCAAAAATAACTGAGATAAAAGTTTAAGACTATGAGCAAGAAAATAATCCACAAGGCCAATACACGCGGCCGCGCCAACCACGGCTGGCTCGACTCGCACCATACCTTCAGCTTTGCGCAGTATTACAACCCCGAGCGCATGGGCTTTGGCTTGCTGCGTGTGCTAAACGACGACGTGGTGGCGCCGGGCATGGGCTTTGGCACGCACCCGCACGACAACATGGAGATCATCTCGATCCCGCTGAAAGGCTCGCTGGCGCACCGCGACAGCACCGGCACGCAGGAGGTGATCAAAACGGACGAAGTGCAGATCATGTCGGCGGGCAGCGGCATTACTCACTCCGAGTTTAACGGGTCCAAAACAGAGCCTGTGAACTTTTTGCAGATCTGGGTGTTTCCTAAAGAGCGGGACATACAGCCACGCTACGGGCAGAAGGCCTACAAGCCTGAAGACCGCGTGAACAGGCTGCAGACCGTGGTTTCTCCTGAAAAGGATGGCGAAGCCCTGTGGATAAACCAGGATGCCTGGTTTACGATGGGCACGCTGAAAAACGGATTCTCCGAGGAGTATGCGCTGCACAAACCCGGAAACGGCCTCTATGCCTTCGTAATTGACGGCGAGGTAGAGATAGACGGCGAAAAGCTGGGCAAGCGCGACGGCATGGGCATCAGTGAGGCAGACAAAGTACAGATTAAAGCCTCCGGCGATGCCGAACTGCTGCTGATGGAGATTCCCATGAAATAAGAATATAGTGTTTAGTGATTGAAGATAAGGCCCCGGCACATGCCGGGGTTTTTCTTTTTAGCGCAGGTGCCGCATGATGCAAAACGGAAACGGAGCCCACAACGCGGTTTTCACGCCCATGCTTTTCAGCCCCTGGTTTACCCAGTTGTTGCAGTTCTTCAGGATGTAGAACTTCCTGTGCGCCTCGTAAAAGGTATCTCTTTCAGAATAGCCTGAGCCGCTGATGTGCAGGTATTTCCCATTTTGCTGCACAAAAGACTCATCAATATAAACGATTAGCCGCCGGTACTGCTCCGGCGTAATGCGCAGGGGGCGCTGCCGTTTGGTGGGCACCAGCCGCGAGCGGATGTACTCTACGTGCATGGCGGTGCGGGTGGGCCAGAGGGCGGCGGAGATGGCCACTGTGGGGGTGAGGTCGGTCCACTCGGGCGTCTCTATGTAAAATTTGCGGTCGCCCCAGCCAAAGCCTATGTAGCGGAAGGTGCTGTCTACTTTGCCAAAATGTTGCAGCGGCAGCTTCTCGCGCCAATCAATGTATTTTGTAGAAACAGGAACGATGATATCAGTGTGCACGCCGTTGGAGGTGACGTAGATCTCTATGTGCTCGTCCTGCGGCTGCGGCTGGGCATAGCCGTTGTTCACGGTAATGCTGCTAAGTATAACCGCGGAGGCGACAAAGAGTATAAATGCGCTCAGCACCGAGGCCAGAAGCCAAAGTATAACAGCCGCTAATTTCCGGAGTACGTAACGCATACTTCGTAAATACGTGTAAAGCTGTTAAAGTATAAGTTGCAGCAAAAAACAAAACCCGGTGCAATGCACCGGGCCTGAGTGTAGTTTAGTTAGTTTAGTTTCTCTTTTAAATTCGCCCGCTGCCCCGGCCGCTTCGGTAAGTTATACTTGCCAGACTTTGTACGTCAGGGTATTTAACTGATCAGGAATTGCCGTGGTTTATACTTTGCGGCAGCTTTTGTTTTCAGTAGTGGGAGGGCGATCAGAAACCCAAAACGGATTTCGGGTACAAAGGTATAAAATTTTGCATTTGTTTAAACACCTTTCCCTAATTTGTTAAGATTTTATCATCCTGATCAGGTGCAGCATCTAAAACGGTTTGTATAGCCTATTTGCCATACTCGCAGATTTTGCGCAGATTGTAAAGTATAAAAACACTCCACCATCATCATACTTTAACCACTATCATGATAAACACGCTAAAGCGTTTTGCCGCTTTGTGGCTGGTGTTACTGAGTATGCAAGCTGCCGTGGCGCAGCAGCAACTGCAGTCACCGGCGCAGTTCCTGGGCTATGAGCTGGGCCAGCAGTTCACCACCCAAAACCGCATCCTGGACTATGTTAACTACCTGGCCGCGCAGGCACCCAACCGCATTAAGGTAGAGGAGTATGGCCGCACCTACGAGAACCGCCCGCTGGTGCTGGCGTACGTGGCCTCCGATGAAAACCTGCAGCGGCTGGAGCAGATCCGGGAGAACAACCTGCGCCAGGCCAGCCTGCAGAGCGGAAGTATACAAGGCGACCAGCCTGCTGTTGCCTGGCTCAGCTACAACGTGCACGGCAACGAGGCGGTTAGCTCGGAGGCGGTACTGCAGGTGCTGTATGATTTGGTGAACCCGGAGAATGCGCAGAGCCGGGAGTGGCTGCAAAACACAGTCGTTATACTTGATCCGATGGTAAACCCCGATGGACGCGAGCGCTACGTGCAGTGGTATCAGCAGGCCTCCAACCGCGGCGGCAATGCCTCCCCTTTTGCCTGGGAGCACTACGAGCCGTGGCCGGGCGGCAGGCCCAACCACTACTATTTCGACCTGAACCGCGACTGGGCCTGGCAGACGCAGGTGGAATCTCAGCAGAGGTTGAAAGTATACAACAGCTGGCTGCCGCAGGTGCACGCCGATTTTCATGAGATGGGGCCGGAGTCGCCTTACTACTTCTCGCCGGCGGCCAAGCCTTTCCACGAAAGTATAACCCCGTGGCAGCGCCAGTTCCAGAACACCATCGGCGAGTATAACCGCCAATACTTCGACAAGAACAACTGGCTATACTTTACCCGCGAGAGCTTCGATCTATTTTACCCGAGCTACGGCGATACCTGGCCCACCTACAACGGCGCGATCGGCATGACCTATGAGCAGGGCGGATCGGGCCGCGCCGGCCTGGCCTATAAGAAATCAGACGGAGATACGCTGACCCTGACTGACCGCATTGCGCACCACGTGGCGGCGAGCGAGGCCACCATCAAGGCCACCTCTGAAAAGGCAGATCAGCTGAAGCAGGAGTTTCAAAAGTACTACAGCAACAGCCTCCGAAACCCGGGCGGGGAGTACAAATCCTTCGTGATCAAGAGCAGCGCCAACACAGCCGGCAACCTGAAGATGCTGACCGACTACCTGCAGCAGCAGGGGATACAGTATGGCTATGCCGGCGAAAAAGGCGCTGTGAGGGGCTATAACTACCTCAACGGCAAAACAGAGCGTGTGGAACTGGCGCCGGAAGACGTGGTGATCAGCATGTATCAGCCCAAGTCGGTGCTGGTGAAGGTGCTGTTCGAGCCAAAGTCTGCGCTGGAGGATTCTTTGACCTACGACATCACCTCCTGGGCGTTGCCTTATGCGTACGGCGTGCAGGCGTACGCGGTGAAGGGCAAGGTGGATATGACGAACACGGCACCTGCCGCGCCTGCCGCAGCCGCTATCAACATCGACAAGCCTTATGCTTACCTGGCCCGCTGGAGCAGTGTGCAGGACCTGAAGTTCGCTACGCAGCTGATGCAGCAGAACGTGAAGCTGCGCATGGCTGAGCGGCCATTCGAAATGGATGGGCAGCAATATGAGGCTGGCACCCTGATTATTACTCGCACCGGAAACGAGCGCCTGGGCGATACGTTTGATGCCAAAGTGCGTGAGTTGGCGCAGCAGCATGGCGTGCAGCTGGCCGCCACCAATACCGGGTTCGTAAGCACCGGCGCCGACTTTGGCTCGGGTAACGTGCGCTACCTGGAAACGCCGAAAGTGGCCCTGCTCTCTGGCGAGGGTGTTTCTCCCTACGGGTTTGGTGAAGTATGGAATTTCTTTGAGCAGCAGCTACACTATCCGGTCACGGTGCTCAACACCTCTTACTTCAGCCAGGTGCCGCTGCACGAGTTTGATGTGCTGATTCTGCCGACCGGCTCGTATGAGAAGGTGCTGGATGAAAAAACACTCGATCGGGTGCAGGCCTGGGTCCGCGCCGGCGGTAAGCTGATTGCGATGGAAAGCGCCGCCAATTACCTGGCGGATAAAAAAGGGTTTGAGCTGAAGAAAAAAGAGGAGGAGGCCGAAGCCAAAGGAGGAAATAACGGCAAAACAAAGGAAAACCCTTACCAAAACCTGCGGTCTTACGCTGCCCGCGAGCGGGAGGCGCTGGAAAGCGAAGTGCAAGGCAGCATTTTCAGGGTAGACCTCGACAAAACGCACCCACTGGCGTTTGGCTACGGCGACAGCTATTTTGCTCTCATCCGCTCTGCCGATGCCTACCAGTTTATGGAGGACGGCTGGAATGTGGGCGTACTGAAGAAAGATAACTATGCCACAGGCTATGTAGGTGCCGAAGCCAGAGAGCAGCTGCAGGATGCACTCATACTTGGGGTGCAGGATTTAGGTCGCGGAGAGGTTATATACCTGGCCGACAACCCGCTGTTCCGCGGTTTCTGGCAAGGCGGCAAGCTCCTGTTCGGGAACGCCGTGTTCGTGGTAGGGCAGTAGCGAAGTGTAAAGGTATAATGAAAGTCCCCTGTTCCAGTGTCGGAGCAGGGGACTTTTTGTATGGAGCAGGATTTACAGGATGGGAATGTTTGCAGCACCGGGTCCCTTAGACAAGTCCGGGATCCAAGATTTGTCTAAGGGGAATTATCAGTCAGCAGAAGTGAAACCCACCCCTAGCCCCTCCGAGGAGGGGAATTCACCCTACCCCCAAGGGAAGGCCTCGGCCTTGAGGGCACCAAAGCCGGAGCTGAAACCATAGCCTTTGTAAGACTGAGGGTTAGCAATGGCTAGAAAGGATAGCTTGTATCAGATTACTGGTAGCCGCGGCTATGCAAGTATAAAGGCACAAGCGGATGCTTGCGCCAGGGCCTGGAAAAGTTCATGAAAGCATGAGCAGTATAGAAACGTAAAACACCATCGACGCTGGCAATATACATAACCAACAATACAAATTGCCAGCTATAACTATATAGTATAAATGCGTAACTTGCACAGCATCTATCCTTAACAGATGCCAAACACATGCAAACGCAACGGATCATTACACCGCCAGCACCAGACGAGTATAACGGCTACATGGCCAACTATATACAACAGGCTCAGGCCGAAGACCTGATTGAAGGGCTGACGGCGAGCTATGTATTTATCACCGGGTTGGTGCAGGGGCTCCCGGAGGAGCAGCTGCTTTACCGCTATGAGCCAGGCAAGTGGACGATCAAAGAGCTGCTGGTGCACATGATGGACGCCGAGCGCATTTTTGCTTATCGCGCCCTGCGCTATGCCCGCCACGATAAAACGGAGCTGCCTGGCTTCGACGAGAACCATTTTGCAGAGCACTCTAAAGCAAACGCACGCGATATCAACTCCATTTTAGCGGAGTATACATCGGTGCGCACGGCAACCATAGAGCTTTTTAAAACCTTTGATGAGGAGACGCTGCAGCAGAGAGGCACAGCTAACGGAATTGAGGCAAGCGTGCGGGCACTGGGGTATGTAACGCTCGGGCATGAGGTGCATCACCAGAAAATAATACGCGAGCGCTACCTGAAGGCATAGCAGTGGCACGGCCGTATGTATACTTTTGCCTATCTTTAAAGCTGCACCCTTAAAAAACAGCTAAAGTATACGTATGGCTTTAACTCCAACCCGCCGCAACGTCGGTATGGTAGTGGCACCGCTGCTGGCTCTGCTGGTATGGTTCATCACCCCCACGCTAGACTATCAGGCCCGCCTGGTGGCAGCTATCATGTCGTTTTGCCTGGTGTTTTGGATGACGGAGGTGATTCCGCTCTCCATGACTGCTTTTCTGGGGGTGCTGCTGGCCATCCTGCTGGGTATCGCCGAGGTAGACACAGCCTTCCGGAACCTGGGCCACCCGATTATCCTGCTCTTTATCGGCAGCTTTCTGCTGGCCCGCTCCATGACGCGCCACGGGCTCGACAAGCGCATCGCGCTCTTCATACTTTCTCGCTCCTTTTTCCAGCAGAGCCTGTTCCGGCTTTTCCTGGGCTTTTCGGCTATATCCTTTCTGCTTTCGATGTGGGTGAGCAACTCGGTGACGGTGGCCATGCTGCTGCCGTTGGTGCTGGGGGTAACGCAGCTGGTTTGCCAGCATGAGAAGGAAAGAAGCACAGCCGTCTACTTTTTGGTGGGCATCGCCTACAGCGCCTCCATCGGAGGGATCAGCACCATCATCGGCTCCCCGCCAAACCTGATCGGGGTAAATTACCTGGAGCAGGAGGGAGTGCGGATCGATTTTCTGCAGTGGATGTACCTGGCCATGCCGGTCTCGCTGAGTATGTATGGTTTTCTTCTGCTGTACATGCGCCACTTTTTGGGCAAGAGCCGCTACAACAGGCAGGTTGTAAAGGCGTACGTAGCCGAGCATCAGCGCCAGGGGAAGAAGCTGCGCATGGGGGAGCAGGTGACAATGGGCGTATTTATACTGGCAGTTATACTTTGGCTGGCGCCCGGCGTTTTTAACCTGTTAGGCATGCAGGAGGCCTACGATTTTATGAGCACCTACTTTGCCGAGAGCACCGTGGCCGTGCTGGCCGCGCTGCTGCTGTTCCTGATTCCGCCGGGGCAGGAGAATGGAGGCAAAGGCACCCTAACCACAGAAGACCTCGTGAAGATAGACTGGGACACAATCCTGCTTTTCGGGGGAGGCATGGCGCTGGGGCAACTGGTGGTCAGTTCCGGGTTGGCAGATATTATCGGTAAGAGCATTACCACGGCCATAGACCCTAACCAGCAGCTGTTGTTGGTGCTGGTGCTCGTGTTTCTGGTGGTGATGCTGACGGAGGTTAGCTCCAACACCGCTATTGCCATTACGTTCGTGCCGATTATTATTGGGGTGTTGCATGGGCTGCAGCTGCCCCTGCTGTACCCTGTGCTGGGAGTAGTGATTGCCTGTAGTATGGCCTTTATGCTTCCGGTAGCCACGCCGCCGAATGCCATTGTGTATGGCAGCAAAGAGGTGCCTATCAGCCAGATGATACGCGCAGGGGCAATTCTGAACGTAGTGGCCACTATCCTGATTACAGCCTGGATGGCCCTGTACATGATGGGGCAGTAGCGTAAAAGGCATCATCAGCTGACGATACCTGAATTTTCTATAGTATTAACTAAGACAGGCTGAGCGCAGCCAACATTTGAGCACATGCAAAACCGCAGAACCTACCGCATCGTCATGACCATTGCCTGCTTTGTGTTTGCAGGTATGAACGCTTACCGAATTTTAAAGGGAGATTATGCCGCTATAGATGTATTTCTGCTGGTGGTTTTCCTGGTCTTCGGTATCATGTACCTTTTTATACTTTTCAGGAAAGACCGTCCGGAGTAGGAGGGGAGGTATGAAAAGAAAAAACCTGAAAGTCAACATTGTTCCTTCTAAACAATAAGACTTTCAGGTTCTCAACTTTTAGCCAAAGGTATCTATATTTACGCGAGTGGCTATCGGAAGGTTATGATTTGTCAAATTTTTTTTTATTTTTTTGCGAAGCACTACCATCTATTCTCCAGACACAAGAGAAGGACATCAATCTGAATAAAATTTTTATATAATTATTCCTTGATTTGTATGTGTTAAACCTAAGGACTTTAGCAGCAAAACCTGTTATAGTAGGCGAGCGAGATTATAGTCCCTTTTTGTTGCCGCTGCCTAGCAGCAGCGAGATAGGGCGCATTTCATCATGCTTGTCGGCAATGAGCTTTAGGATGGCTAGGAAAGGTATAAACAGGATCATGCCGGAAGCGCCCCAAAGTATACCGCCCGCCACAATGGCCAGCAGCGTGAAGAGCATGTTTACCTGCAGCCGCGCACTTACCGCCCACGGGAATATCAGGTTAGCCTCCAGGTACTGCACTACCGAAAACACCGTCACCACCCCCAGCGGGTACCACACCGAGTCGTAAGTGATCCAGGCGACGGCCATGGGCAGGATGGCCCCAATCGTGATGCCCACATAAGGTATAAACGTAAGCACAGAGGCTGCCACGCCAAAGAAAACGGCATGCGGCACACCCAGCGCCAGCAGCCCCACGCTGTTCAGGATGCCCACAATCACATACACGATAACCATGCCTTTGATAAAGTTATAGTAGGTGGTGATAGTTTCGTGCAGGATCTGCTTGATCTTGCCGTGCTCGCGCCTCGGAAAGAAGGAAGCCAGTGCCCGGGCCAGCGCCTCGCGGTTGTAAAGTATAAGCGCCACGTAAATAGGGATGAGTACCAGCAGCACTAGCGATACCGCCGAAGTATACACCACGCCCTGCACCATGTTAAAGGCTTTGGAGGCCGCTTCGGAGGTGATGTTCTCCAGCCACTGCACCTGCCTGGTTGTCGCAATGCCCAGTTGCCGCTCGGCATAAACGCTGATGTCGTGGAGGGCGCTGCTGATCTTTACCTGTAGCTGCGGCCACTCCTCTCCGAACTGCAGCAGCTGCGTTACCAGCAGGAAGGCGAGTCCGCCAACCAGCACCAGCACCAGCAGCAGGCAGAGCGCGATGGCTGCCCAGCGCGGCAGCCCTTTCAGCTCCAGCCAGTGGCATACCGGGTAGAGCACAAAGCTAAGGAGCAGCGCAAAGCTGAGCGGAATAAACAAGGTGCTCCCGAAGTACAGGATCACCGATATCAGCACGATATACTGCAGCCACCTAAGCCAGTTTACCTCTGCGCTATTGTTCATAGAAATGCTATATTTGTTCTGGCAGTACGATAGCTGCTGCCAACGCTAAGATTCTCAAATATTTTCTCAAAAACCATAGACGCTACCCTATGAATCTGAAATTAACCGCCCTGCTACTAGCCTGCGGGTTGGGCCCGGCAGCATTTGCCCAGGATGTGAGCACCATCACGCAAGACGAAGTGACGCGCATCGTCTCCACCCTCAGCCACGACAGCATGCAGGGCCGTGCTTCTTTTACGCCCGGCATTGACGAGGCAGCCGACTTCATTCAGAATGAATTTAAGCAAATTGGCTTAAAACCCCTGCCCGGCGAGGATGATTTTCTGCAGACCTTCGACATGTACCGCATTTCTCCGGAGGAAAAAGAGGCAAAGTTCAGGCGCAGTAAAATCTCGGAGGAGCACATTTTCGCCATCACAGACAAGGAGGAGCTGGAGTGGAACCAGAAAGACAAGGTAAAAACAGTGCGTATCGGGGAGAACGATAATTTCAGGGAGGCGCTGCAGGGGCTGGATAATAAGGAGGATGTGCTGGTGCTGGTGCACCCGAAGCACCAGCAGATGTTTGAGCGCTACCAGCACTACCTGGAGCGCGGCAACGTGAAGCAACAATTGGGCGGAGAAGGCAGCAAGGTATTTATACTTACCGATGAGCAAACGCCTAAAAAGTATAAGATCGAGATAGAGAACAAGGTAGAGAAGCTGCAGCTAACCAATGTGGCCGGCATGATAGAGGGCAAGCGCAAAGATGAGTTTGTGGTGTTCTCGGGTCACTACGACCACATCGGCATACAGGAGGCTGTAGACGGCGACAGCATTGCCAACGGCGCCGACGACGACGCAGCCGGTACCACCGCCATGATGCTGCTGGCCGATTACTACAAGCAACAGCCGCAGCCGGAGCGCACCTTGCTGTTTGTGGCTTTTACGGCAGAAGAGATCGGGGGCTTTGGCTCCAGGTACTTTTCCGAGCAGCTGAACCCAGACCAGATCGTGGCCATGTTCAACATCGAGATGGTGGGCAAGCCGTCTAAGTTCGGGCCGAACAGCGCCTATCTTACCGGCTTTGAGCGCTCCGACCTGGGGCAGCTGATGCAGAAAAGGCTGGAAGGCACCACCTACAGCATCCACCCCGACCCTTACCCGGAGCAGAACCTCTTCTACCGCTCCGACAACGCCACGCTGGCCCGCCTCGGCGTTCCGGCACACACCATCTCCTCGGTGCAGATAGACCAAGACAAAACCTACCACACCGTAAACGACGAGCTGGAGCAGCTAAACATGGAGCATCTGACCAACATGATCCGGGCAATAGCTTTAGCTTCAGAAGGTGTGGTGAACGGAGAGGATACACCGACGCGGGTGGATAAGTCGCAGGTGAGGTAGAGGAAAGCTGGCAAAAGGTTGTGAAGGAAGAACAATATATAATAGTATGAAGACTTTTATTTCATTAAGCTTACTCTTATGCTTAGCATTTAGCACAGTGGCTCAGACAAATTACTTTAAGCCTAAAAAGCTTAAAGCAAAGTCTACTTACACTCATATAGAAACCAAAACTGAGTTTCCTGTTATAATTGATAAGTACAAACGAACAAGTGTTTACTCTTTCAATAAAGAGGAAATAAACATTGGGGCTACATATGAAATAAAGAACAATTATGATAAGACAACCTTCACAGTCTATGTTTATCCGGCTGATGATAAGAGTGAGGGGCGTTTGCGTAGTGAATATTTAAGTTCTTTACAATCAATAGCTAATGCTTCGTATCGCGGCGTAGGGGCTAGCCAGCACCCTGTTAGGTATATGGATGATGAATATAAAATCAATGGTTATACTGCTGATATCGCCAGTAAGTTTGGTAGAAGCAGCTCAAGGCTAACTGTGTATGAATGCGGAAGCTGGTTCTTGAAAATCAGGCTCTCCTCTGAAAGCTTAGATTCTATAGCATTTGAAAACTTAGAGAAAAAGATTGTTGATGTATTTTCGCCTGCAAAGCTCGTAAAACAGAACCCTTTATCAGGTAAATTCAAAATTCATTTAGCAAAAGGTGCCTTTCGTGACTCTACTATGCTTCATACAGTGCTTGGCAGCTCATACAAAAAGTTTGAGTGGATGTCAGAGAATATTGATTCAGTTGAATTAATGGCCTCTATACCTGACTTATACTTGGAGTATAACTCTATTCCCTTAAAGGAAATGGTAAAGCTATGGCAAGAAAGTCCGTTTAAAAGCTCCACTGCTACTGATAAATACCTAGCGGAGTTGAAGATGGTAATTGACAGTGGCTTTCTAAATGAGATGATTGTAGATCAGTATCATGCAGTGGTTATCTTACCTGAAGGCTTGGAGTTAGACCTTAAAGCCTATAGAAGTTGGCTTTTACAAAATCCCATTAGCATAGACATTAATGAAAAGTTTTATGTACTGAGCAGCAGTGAAGAGTAAACATATGTATTAAGAGGCAGAACTAGCTTCTCTCTGGCGCAAGCGTCCGCTTGTGCCCAACCTGCAAAGGCAGAAAGCAGCACAAGCAGACGCTTGCGCTAGTAATAAATGTAGATGAGCTGCAGCTCAAAACTCACACAACAGCATGAATAAAAGATTATCCCTGCCCTTTCTTATACTTCTATTTATCTTCGGATGCAAAGAAGAAGATAGCTCTCCGAGTCAGTGTGGTCGAGTAGAATTGGCAATTAATGGAGTTTCTAATAAAGCCTCAAAGCCTATGGCTATTATAAGTGAGATGAAATCGCAGCTTAATATTCGTTTATTCACAGTGGTAAACACGGAGGATACTTTACATTTCTCAATGGCTGTGCATAACTGGACATTAGCCCACTCTACTCCGGATAAAGCTATGGTGAATACGTTTACAAGTGAATTCACTTATGATAGTTGTCAGACCACCACTGAAAGCTTTGAGAATTGCGCTTCTTTTATCGGTTACGCTATTTATAAAAATAAGGACAGCTTCTATTATACTCTTGACCAAGAGTCGGATAAGCTAAATCAAATCCGAATTCTGAGTATTGATGAATCAAAGAAAAAACTATCAGGAGACTTTAATTTCCGTGTTGTAAAGATTGATGATTCTGGATTAGGCGACACGGTTACAGTAGCCGGAAGCTTTACAGATGTTTGTTACCTGATAAACAAGATAGACTAGCATCCTTTTATCGCTTTCAGATTTACCCCCTTGCACAAGCGGACGCTTGCGCTAGTATAAAGTATAATACGAAAGCGGCTCCCAATCAGGAGCCGCTTCTCTGTTTATTTCTTCTTCGCTTCAAACTTTACCTCTGCCATCACTGGGAAGTGGTCGGATGGGAAAAGGCCGTTGGCGTAGGTATCGGTTAGAATGCCGTAGCGGGTAACTTTAAAGCCTGGGCTTAGCCAGATGTGGTCGATGCGCTCGTCGGTTTGGCGGGTGGCCTCAAAGCCATTAAACGTGCCGCGGTGGGCGTAGCGCTTCTCGGCCAGTTGAAAAGCCGCCGTCAGGTTGCTGCCGGCGCTCATGGCTTTGTACTTCTCATCCTTTTGGCTGAAGTTGAAGTCGCCGGTAAGTATAACCGGGGCAGATTTGGCTATCTCTTTTATCTTCTGCTGCATCAGCTTCACGCTTTCTTGGCGAGCCTTTTCGCCGCGGTGGTCGAAGTGCACATTGAAAAGGTAAAACTCAAGCCCTGATTGCTGATCCCTGAACTGGCCCCAGGTGCACACGCGCGGGAAATCAGCGTCCCAGCCCTTGCCCGGTTTCTCAGGCGTTTCGGAGAGCCAGAAGTTACCTTGCTTCAGCAGTTTATACTTGTCTTTTTTGTAGAACACCGCCGCATACTCCCCGGCCTGCTTCCCGTCGTCGCGGCCCACGCCAATGTAGCCATAGCCTGGCAGCGCTTTCGCCATACCTTCCAGCTGGTGGTGCTGCACCTCCTGCGTCCCGAAAATATCGAAGTCATGAAACTGCACCAGGTCCGCAATAACCGGCAGGCGCTTTTGCCAAGCGTTTACCGTGTCGCTCTTGTTGTCGTAGCGGATGTTATAGGTGGTTACACGCATAGTTTGGGTCTGGGCAAGTATGGAAGTGGCGCAAAACAGCACCAGCAAGCCGGCAAAGTATAAAAATTTGGTTGTCATAGGTCGTTGTTTGGTTATGGTATAGATTTGATCTTCAGAATTAAATCATTTTCCTGCCCCTTCAAAGGGGGACTTTTCTGAAGGTGTAATAAAATTTACGTTGTAAAATTACACCTACGTATATCCCGTACCTTCGAAGGGGGCAGGGGGATGACAATCGTTCAGGAATATTCATCCAAAGCTTAAGTTAGCTTTTTTATCCGCACCAGCCAAAGTATACTTCCCCTCTCATACTTCGTCTGCATCCACCTACACAATTCATCAATTTTTTACGACCTTTGTATCTAGCTAAAGTATAAACACCCTTGTCTGAGCTACTGAACTTTAATTACCCGCCGGAGCCGGCCACAGACCGCGTCACGCTGTTTGCCGATGTGATTCTGCCGCTGCCCCTGCCCAAGCTGTACACCTACCGCATCCCTTACGAGATGAACGACGAGGTGTCGGTGGGCGTGCGGGTAATTGTGCAGTTCGGCTCGAAAAAGGTGCTCAGCTGCATTGTAGCCGACATCCACGAAAATGCGCCGGCCGATTACCAGGCCAAGTATATCCTGGACGTGCTGGACGACAAGCCGATCATCACGGCGCCACAGCTCAAGCTCTTTAAGTGGATTGCGGATTACTACATGTGCACGTTGGGCGAGGTGATCAATGCCGCGCTCCCTTCTGCACTCAAGCTCAGCAGCGAATCCCGGATACAGCTGCACCCGCACTACAACCCCGAGGAGGACGAACTTATACTTGCGCCGCAGGAGGAGAAGATCATTTTTGCGCTGCAGAACAACCAGGCGCTTACTTTTACCGAGGTAGGCAACCTGCTGCAGCTCAAGAGCTACCACAAGTTCATCAAATCGCTGATACAGAAGGAGGCGATCATTATTTATGAGCAGGTAAGCGACAAGTTCTCGCCGAAGGTGGTGAAGAAAATCCGCATCACGGAGCATTTTGTGCAGGAGGAGGGGCTATTGGAGGAGCTCTTTAACCAGCTCACGCCGCAGCCCAAGCAACTGGATATATTGCTCAACTACCTGCAGCTCGTGCCCGTGCACCAGGACATCCACCTGAACTACCGCGGCATCGAGAAAAGCGCCCTCACCAATAATCCGCACCTGTCGTCCTCGTCCATCAACACGCTCATTAAAAAAGGCGTGCTGGAGCAGTTCGACCAGATCGTGTCGCGGTTCCCGATGGAGCATGAGAACCAGCAGCTGCCCATGGCGCTCTCGGAGCACCAGCAAGAGGCCAAGGACGAGATTTTGGGGCTGTTTAAGGAGAAGGAGACGGTGCTGCTGCACGGCGTGACGGGCAGCGGCAAAACCGAAGTATACATCGACCTGATCAAACACGCGCTGGATGGCGGCGGCCAGGTTTTATACTTGCTGCCGGAGATTGCCCTGACGGCCCAGATCGTGACGCGCCTGATGAAAGTGTTCGGCGACAAGCTGGGCATCTACCATTCCAAGTTCTCCGATAACGAGCGCGCCGAAGTATGGCAGGGGGTGCTTTCGGGCCGTTTCCAGGTGGTGATCGGCGTGCGATCGTCTATTTTCCTGCCTTTCCACGATTTATCTTTGATCATTGTGGACGAGGAGCACGAGCCAAGCTACAAGCAGTACGACCCGGCCCCGCGCTACAATGCCCGCGAAACGGCGTTGATGATGGCCCACCTGCAGGGAGCCAAAACCTTGCTGGGCTCTGCCACGCCGTCTATCGAGAGCTACTACAATTGCAAGACCGGCCGCTGGGGTTTGGTAAGTATAACCAAGCGTTTCGGGGAGGCCAAACTGCCGGAGATCGAGCTGGTGGATACGCGCCGCGAGCAGCAGCGCAAGAACATGCACAGCCATTTCTCGGCCAAATTGCTACAGGATATTGAGGAGCGGCTGAAGCGGCACGAGCAGGTGATCCTGTTCCAGAACCGCCGCGGCTACGCACCCTTCATCTCCTGCGACGAATGCTCCTGGATACCCAAGTGCAAGTTTTGCGCCGTGAGCCTCTCGTACCACAAGTATAACAACGAGCTGCGCTGCCACTACTGCGGCTACCACGAGCGCATGCCCCACGACTGCCCCGCCTGCGGCGCCACCACCCTCAGAAGTATGGGCTTCGGAACGGAGAAGGTAGAAGACGAGCTGAAGCTATTGCTCCCCAACGCCGAGGTGCAGCGCATGGACCTGGACACGACGAAAAAGAAGAACAGCTATCAGCAGATAATCTCGGATTTTGAGAGCGGCCGCACCAATGTGCTGGTGGGCACGCAGATGGTCACCAAAGGCCTCGACTTCGAGAACGTGAGCCTGGTGGGCATCCTCAATGCCGACACGATCATCAACTTCCCGGATTTCCGGGCGCATGAGCGGGCCTACCAGCTGTTTGTGCAGGTTAGCGGGCGTGCTGGCCGCAAGGGCAAGCCGGGTTCGGTGATCATCCAGACCCGCGACCCGCTGCAGCCGATTTTCAACAAGGTGCGCAGCAACGATTACCAGACGCTGTACGAGCATGAGATAGAGGAGCGCCTGCGTTTCGGTTACCCGCCGTTCACACGCATGATCCGCATCACCGTAAAGCATGCCGATGATAAAGTGGCCGAGAATGCCGCCATCGTGCTGGCCAAAGATCTGACAGACCGCTTGGGCAAACAGCAGGTGCTGGGGCCGGAGGTGCCCTACATTTTCAAGATCCGCAACCTGTTCCTGCAGGAGATCCACATCAAGCTGCCCCGCGACTCCACGAACCTGAAGTCAGCCAAAGGCCAGATCGTGCAGGCTATCTTTAACCTGAAGCTGCTGCCCGACTTCAAAAGTATAAGGGCAGTGGCCGACGTGGACCCGGTTTAAATCTTGAAAATTAAGTTTAGAATATTCTGAACCCACCTCTAACCCCTCCGAGGAGAGGAAATTTTTTGTGAATTGAGAAAGTAGAGTGCACACTGTTCAACTGACTTAAATTTTAATTGCCGGAGAAAGAGCAAAAAAGAAAGGCTACCCGATCGGGTAGCCTTTGCTGTAACTAAAACTTATACTTTTTTATTCTTTCGTCTTATCAGAGTCTGTGGACTTGGTTGGCTCTTTTTCCTCCTCCCCGTCGTTAGCAGTCTTGGCTTTTTTGCCAGTAGACTTCTTCGAGGTGAAGGTAAGCTTTTCTTCGCCTTCCTTGTAATCCACCATGATCACGTCGCCCTGGTTTACCTCAGCCTTCAGTATCTCCTCCGCAATCGGGTCTTCGATGTATTTCTGAATAGCTCGGTTTAGCGGGCGCGCGCCATACTTCGGATCATAACCTTTCTCGGCCACAAAGTCTTTCGCTTCTTTTGTCAGCTCGATGGTATAGCCAAGGCCTTCCACGCGCGTGAACAGTTTCTTAAGCGACAGCTCGATGATCTTGTGCATATCCTCACGGTTAAGCGAGTTAAACACAATCACGTCGTCCAGACGGTTCAGGAACTCTGGCGAAAACGTTTTCTTCAGAGCGCTGGCAATTGTGCCCTTCATAATGTCGTCCACGTTCTCCTGCTTAGCCTTAGACATGAAACCGATACCGGCGCCGAAGTCCTGCAGGTCGCGGGCACCGATGTTGGATGTCATGATGATGATCGTGTTACGGAAGTCCACCTTGCGGCCTAGTCCGTCGGTCAGGATACCATCGTCCAGCACCTGCAAGAGCAGGTTATACACATCCGGGTGCGCTTTCTCGATCTCATCTAGCAGTACCACAGAGTATGGCTTGCGGCGGATCTTCTCGGTCAGCTGGCCACCTTCTTCGTAGCCCACATATCCCGGAGGCGCTCCCACCAGGCGAGACACGCTGAATTTCTCCATGTACTCACTCATGTCGATACGCACCAGCGAGTCCTCTTTATCGAACAGGTAGGTGGCCAGCACTTTGGCAAGCTCAGTTTTACCCACACCTGTCGGGCCAAGGAACACGAACGAACCGATCGGCTTTTTCGGGTCTTTCAGGCCAACACGCGTACGCTGGATGGCTTTCACCAGCTGCGTAATCGCTTTGTCCTGTCCAATCACTTTGCCTTTCAGCTCATCGCCCATGTTCAGGAGTTTCTGTCCTTCATTCTGGGCAATACGCTTCACCGGAATACCTGTCATCATGGCAATAACCTCTGCCACATTTTCCTCTTTTACGGTATAGCGCTTTTTCTTCGTCTCTTCTTCCCAGTTGCGCTTGGCAGCGTCCAGTTGGTCGATGAGTTTTTTCTCCTTGTCGCGCAGTTGGGCAGCCTCCTCATACTTCTGGCTCTTCACCACGCGGTTTTTCTCTACCTTGATGTTCTCGATCTGCTCTTCCAGCTTCAGGATGTCATCCGGCACAATGATGTTGTTGATGTGCACGCGCGCACCAGCCTCATCCAGGATGTCGATAGCCTTGTCCGGCAGGAAGCGGTCGCTCATGTAGCGGTCAGAAAGCTTCACGCAGGCCTCAATCGCCTTATCAGTGTAGTTTACGTGGTGGTGGTCCTGGTACTTGTCCTTGATGTTGTTCAGGATCTCGATCGTCTCCTCCGGTGTGGTAGGGTCTACCATCACGATCTGGAAACGACGGGCCAGGGCGCCATCCTTCTCGATGTACTGGCGGTACTCATCCAGCGTGGTAGCGCCGATGCATTGGATCTCGCCACGGGCAAGCGCAGGCTTGAACATGTTAGAGGCATCCAAAGAGCCGGAGGCGCCGCCGGCACCAACTATGGTATGCAACTCGTCGATGAACAGGATCACGTCCGGAGACTTCTCCAGCTCGTTCATCACGGCCTTCATACGCTCTTCAAACTGACCTCTATACTTTGTGCCGGCTACCAGCGAGGCAAGGTCCAGGGTTACCACACGCTTGTTAAACAGCACGCGGCTCACCTTCTTCTGCACAATGCGCAGGGCCAGGCCCTCGGCGATGGCGGTTTTACCCACGCCCGGCTCACCTATCAGGATCGGGTTGTTTTTCTTACGGCGGCTCAGTACCTGGGCCACGCGCTCAATTTCTTTCTCTCGGCCAACGATCGGGTCCAGCTTATCGTCCTCGGCCAGCTTTGTTAAGTCGCGGCCAAAGTTATCGAGCACCGGCGTGCGCGATTTCTCCCCTGGCTTTTTGCTCGAAGAGCTGCCAGAGCGGGACGATGAGCTACCAAACAGTTTGTCTGAGTCATCAGAATCGTCTGTGTCGGACGATGCGAGTGGATTATTGCTATGATAATCCAGCGAGTCTCTTATTGCTTCGTAGTTCACGTTAAATTTCGCTAAGATTTGAGAAGATATGTTGTCCTCGTCCCGTAGGATGGACAACAGAAGGTGTTCTGTGCCAATGATATCGCTCTTGAAGATTTTCGCCTCCAGGTAGGTTATCTTGAGCACCTTTTCGGTCTGCTTCGTCAGAGGGATACTGCCCGTGATGTTGCTGCTTTGTGATGCTGTATTTCGTGTAGCCTGCTCTAAAGCGTACTTTAATTCATCTATCGAAACGCCAAGCTTCTTCAGCAGAGAGATGGCCGTACCTTCTCCTTCCCGAATCATACCCAGCACCAGGTGTTCGGTGCCGATGTAGTCATGGCCAAGCCGTATGGCTTCCTCACGGCTAAGCGAGATGACCTCTTTTACTCGGTTTGAGAATTTTGCTTCCATGTATACTATACTCCGTGTATTCTTTTAAACTCTGAAATGTTATAACTGATTGAGCTTTACAGTTGTAGTCTCTTTTTAAACAAGCATTTTAGTACAAATGTTCAGCTTGCGGATACGTCTTTACTGAAGGAATGAAACTGACGCCGGACCCTGTGTAAATAACAAGTCAATTATACTTAGCTCTGGTACAAATTGTTTGCCAAACACTTGCGTATATGGTATTACGTGCAAATTGTCAGGATAGATTTTAGGATGTATCCTGTTTCTGAGATCGAGCACGCTCTTGGGGGGCTGAACCTGGTACTCCTCTGTGTACTGCAGCGGTTTGTTTAGTTTCAGTAATTTAAGATAAAGCTTCAGAAGTTCAACGTTCAGCTCGAATAAAAATTTCGGCTGCCGCTCGTAAACCTCCCGCAGGTAGTCGCTGTAGAACTCGAAGTAGGGCGCGCGGCCATACGCCGCCTGTATGGTGCGCCAGTGCACCAGCTGCCATTTCTGGCTGTAGTCTATCTCAATTTCTGTTATCGGGATTTTTATTTTGCTGTTGCCGCGCAGCACCGGCACGCTCAGGGGCTGCACCCCGTGGGCGGTCAGCACGTGGCAGCGGTTGCGGTAGCTTTGCTTCACGTAGTTTTCGTGCGCCTCCAGCAGTATACTTTCACAGCGAATGGCATGCCTGAAATAACTGATGGGCGGGTTATACTGTATTTCGGTTAGGAGAATCAAGTTGGAGAATAGAAATTAAGAATTAGAAATTAGAAATGACTGGGGCGATATTGCCACAGTGGGCTAATATCGCTAATAAAACTTAAAAGCGCTTAAGGCAAAAGCCTTGCTTATATTTTAGTAAGTACGGTTTCAGTCCCATAATATAACTTTTACTTCCGGAAGTGGCGGAATTGCTATTCCCACCCAATTTCTCATTTCTAATTTTTAATTTCTAACTAGATTAGGTTGTACCTTTGCGGCTGCTCCGTTTGCCTGTGAAAAAAAACATACACATACCTCCGCTCTACTACCCGCTCTGGCTGCTGCTTAAAGTTTTGTCACTGTTGCCGCTATCAGTGTTGTACCTTTTGTCCGACTTCCTGTACTTTATAGTCTATTATATGGTGGGCTACCGAAAAAAAGTAGTGCACAACAACCTGCGAAAAGCTTTCCCGGAGAAAGACGATGCTGAAATCGGGCAAATATCCAAAGACTTTTATAAGCAGTTTATGGATGTGGTGGTAGAGATTCTGAAGCTTCGGTCTATGGACGCAGCCGAAATGGAGCGTCGCATTGTTTTCATGAACCAGGAGCTGCTGGATAATTATGTGCAGCAGGGGAAAACCGTGATAACTATGGGCTCTCACTCCTGCAACTGGGAATGGGTGCTTTCTGCCGGGGCGGTGCAGTTCGGTTTCCCGGCTTATGGCATTTACAAGCCCCTGAACAACCCGTTCTTCGAAGCCTTTATGCTGAAGACGCGCAGCAAACTAGGGGCAAGGCTGATAAAAATGAAAGATACCCTCCGAGACTTTGCCGCCAACCGGAACATGCCGCGCGTGGTGGCGATGCTCTCAGACCAGACGCCCCTGAAAAGTGAGATTACATTCTGGACTACTTTCTTAAACCAAGATACACCATTTTACGAGGGAGCCGAAAAGCTGGCAACCCGCTTTGGCTATCCAGTGCTTTTCCTGGATGTGAAACGCACCGCCCGTGGCTACTATGCCCTTACTTTTGAGTTGATATCGGATGGTAACCCCGCAGCAACTGATGCAGATGCGCCTTCCATTACAGAAATATTCGCTCAAAAGCTGGAAGCCGCCATCCGCCGCGCCCCCGCCGACTACCTCTGGACCCACAAGCGCTGGAAACATCGCCGCGAAGCGGCAGAGAAGTAGAAAGGTAGAGAAGTGAAAATATAGCCGTTCCCAACTTTCTACTTCTCTACCTTTTTACCTTTCTACCTACAAATACTCCTCAATGTCGCCGGCTCCCTGGCGCAGCACCTCAAAGTTATTTGTGGCATCTACCACGGTGGAGGCGATGTTGTTGCCGGGGCCGCCGTCTATCACCGCGTCCACCAGGTTGCGGTATTTCTCATAGATCAGCTCCGGGTCAGTGCTATATTCTATCACTTCGTCCTCATCGCGCACGGAGGTGGAGAGGATTGGGTGACCAAGCTCCCTTACCAGCTGCAGCGCAATGTTGTTGTTCGGCACGCGTATGCCCACCGTCTTCTTTTTGGCGCTGGCATACTTTGGCGTGTTGCTGGTGGCATCCAGCACGAAGGTGAATGGCCCGGGAAGCGCCTTCTTCATCACCTTATAAGTGGGGGTGTCTATTTTGGCGTAGTCGGAGATGTGGGTGAGGTCGGAGCAGATGAAGGAGAGGTTCACCTTTTCGGGCTTTACGCCTTTTATCTGGCACACACGCTCTATGGCACGGGCGTTATGGATGTCGCAGCCAAGGCCGTAGATGGTGTCGGTAGGGTAGATGATGACGCCCCCGTTGCGGAGGATTTCCACTGCCTCGCGTATTTTTCGCTCCTGCGGGTTGTCGGGGTGTATCTGTATAAAGGCTGCGTTGCTCATAGTTTTATCAAAGTATAAAAAGTATAAAAAGGACGTTTAGGTAATGATACTGGCTTAGCTGCAGAAGCGTTGCAAAACCTGCCTGTGGCTCAGTTGCCAAACTCTCGGCGTAGCAGGCTGTATACTTCCAGGTCGTGAAAGCGCCCGTTTAGCAGTTCGCCGTCCCGCTGCACTCCCTCCAGCGTAAAGCCTAGTTTTTTAGGGATGTTGCTGCTGCGTTCATTGCCCACGCCCACCCTGATCTCGACACGGTTCATGCGCAGTTTTTCAAAAGCATAGGTAATTAAGGTGTGGCAGGCGCGCCGCATAATGCCGTTTCCCTGCTTGTCCTCCGCTAGCCAGTAGCCAATCTCCAGCTTCTTGTTCAGCCTGTCTATGCATTTAAACCCGATTAGGCCGCACACTTTCTGCACGTGCACTATCACAAACACCAAATCGTTGGTGTTGCCTGGCGCGGAGATGTGCCTCAGGTATGCCTCGGTGTCGGCAACGGCCTGGCTGTAGTCTATAAAAGGCAGCCACCGGCGCAGGTAGGGGCGGTCGCGGTCTATCAGGTAGTACAGGGCAGAGGCATCAGCTACAGAAGCACGGCGCAAGTATAGGTCAGAGGCAACTGGCAGTTGTAGTAAGCTGGAGGCTGTTTTCATAGTATGGATGCTGGTTTTTTGCAAGCAAGTTAAGTAAATCAAGTATATAGGTAGCAGCAGCGGCTAAACAAAGCTAAGGCAAGAGAGGTTAAATAAGTACAGGTTAATCACTTATTTTTTACATGATCTATGAAAACATCTACGCTTTTACTGTTTATACTTTCACTGTGCTGTAGCTTCTCGGCTGCTGCTCAGGACGAGCCAAAGCTAACCATTGGGGCCAAGGCAGGCATTAACTTCTACAGCCTCAGCAGCGATGCACTGATAGTGGACGATGACACCGGCCTGAGCTATGAGTTCGGGGTGTACGGGCGGATAGGGGAGCGGCTCTTCGTGCAGCCGGAGCTCAATTTTGTAAGCCATAAAACCCACCTGATCACCCGCATACAAACACGGGCGGGAGAGCGCGACGCGCTGACGGTGCGTTACCTGCGCATCCCGGTTATGCTGGGCTACCGCACCGATTACGATGGCAAGATCGCTTCCCGCATCAGGTTTATGGCCGGTCCTTCCATCTCTTACGCTGTGGGTGTGGCCGACAATAACCTTGGCATCAAACGCAACGATATACACAACGCACAGTTTGCCCTGAACGGAGGAGTAGGCTTTGAAGTATGGCTACTGCACCTGGACCTGCTGTACCACCACTATTTTACAGCACTGTTAAATGATGGCAGGGCAGAAGGCAAGGGCAGGGCGTTCTCTATTTCGGCAGGTGTGGGTTTTTAACTGATTTTACACGGTAGCAATGCAGCACAGCACAGTTATACTTGTCCCCGGCCTCGGCGACTCAGGGCCCAACCATTGGCAGAGCCTTTGGCAGCAGCAATTCCCGGCATTTGAGCGGGTGCAGCAGCAGAACTGGGACGCGCCCAGGCAGCAGGATTGGGTGGAGGAACTGGAAAAGGAAGTAGCCCGCCACAAGCCGGATCAGGTGGTGCTGGTGGCGCACAGCCTGGCCTGCATTGCCGTGGCGTTTTGGGCGCAGAAGTATAACCGTAAAATAAAAGGCGCCCTGCTGGTGGCACCCGCTGACACAGAAGCAGCTGCGTTTCCAGAAGCGGTAGTTGGCTTTTCGCCCATCCCGCTGCAGCCCTTGCCCTTTAAGAGTGTGGTGGTAAGCAGCAGCAACGACAGCTACATTTCTGCTAAAAGGGCGCAGCAACTGGCCAGTGCCTGGGGTAGCCGCTACGTCAATATTGGTTTAGCGGGGCATATCAACAGCGCCTCCGGCTACGGCTGCTGGGACGAAGGGCTGGAACTGGTAAAGGGGCTGTGCGGCACGTCGAGGTTGTGATGCTGGGGTAAACCACCCATTATTCTTTCAAGGAGGGGAATTTACCCTACCCCAGCCCTCCCCTAAAAACAGGAGAGGGAGCTTTGCAGATAATTGTCATCCCCCTGCCCCCTTCAAAGGGGGACTTAGCTTAAGCTCCGTCAGCCGTGGCTATCGAACTTGATCCCAGTCCTTGGGTGGGGGTAGGGGCCCTCGACAAGAGCGCCTTGTGCGATCCGGTGCCGCCCTGGCGGCATTGCGACGCAGGAGCAAAGGAAATGTAGACAGCGCGATGCCCTTATCGAGGGCCCCTACCCCCAAGGCGAGGCCTCCCGGCCTTGAGGGCGCCAAAGCCAGAGTTGAAACGATAGGCAAGTAAGACTGAGGATAAACGGCAGCTTGAAAGTATAGCTTATGTCCAGTTACAGAAGGCAACGACTATGCTACTAAAAAAACACAGATTATAAGATATATTAGAGATGGAAGTAGCCTTGAAGAGACTATTCACTAATAATCAGCATCAAGAACTACTGTTTAATTAATCTGCTTCCTGAAACCGCCTTTGCCGCTACTTCTGCGGCCTTTGCTGCCGGCGCCAAAGCTTTTTCCCCGCACAGCGCTACTCCCGCTTCCACTGTTGCCTTTGCTGGCGGCGCTTTTCAGCTGCTCTACTTCCTCAGGCATTAGCTCGCGCCACTCGCCGGGCTGTAAGCCTCCCAAAGAAAACGGACCTATACTTGTGCGGATGAGGCGGAGCGTGGGGTAGCCTACGGCGGCAGTCATGCGGCGCACCTGGCGGTTCATGCCTTGCGATATCTTTATTTCCAGCCAACAAGTGGGTATGTTTTTACGAAAACGGATCGGGGAGGAGCGCTCCCATACTTTAGGTTCGCCTTCCATCAGGCGCACTTTGGCAGGGGTGGTTTTGCCGCCTTTTATCTGCACCCCCAGCCGCAGCCTCGTCAGCGCCTCCTCCTTCGGAATATCATCTACCTGCGCCCAATAGGTTTTCTCAACCTTAAACTTTGGGTCGGAGAGGCGGTGCTGCAGTTGCTTGTCGTCGGTTAAAAGCACCAGACCCTCGCTGTCGTAGTCCAGGCGGCCGACGGGGTAAATGCCCGGCTCGGGCACAAAATCCTTTAGCGTGGCACGGCCAGCCTCATCGGTAAACTGCGTGAGCACTTCGTAGGGCTTATTTACAATAATGTATTTCAAAGTATAAAAATAAAAGGTTTTCGATCAGGAAGTGCCTGTCAGCTGCTGTGCCTGCCACTCGGCAAACTCGGGTTTCAGGAGCGAGAACATCACGGAGTCTTCCAGTTGCCCGTTTACCAGGTAGTGGTTGCGCAGCAGGCCCTCCCGCCGGAAGCCAAAGTGCTGCACCAGCTGCAGTGAGGGTGTGTTGTACGTTGCCACCAGGGCCTCCACGCGGTACAGGTTCATCTGCCGGAAGCCAAAGGTAAGTATACTTTCCAGCGCTTCTGTCATCAGCCCTTTGTTTTTATACTTCTGGTCTGTGATGGCGTAGCCGATTTCGGCGCGGCGGTGGCCCGGCACCCAGGTATGGTAATCGCAGTGGCCGATAACCTGCTTCGTTTCCCTATCTAGCAGGTGGAAGCCTTTAAAATCCTGGTGATAGGTGGTGATGCCTTTGGTGTAGCGCTCTTCCATTTCCTCAAACTCCTGGTCGGTTTGCAGGTGCAGGTAGGCCATGATCTCCGCCTTGGGCTTCTTCAGGAACAGCTGGTTAAAAAGGGCGGGCGTCAGCTCGCGGAGCAGCAGGCGTTTGGTGGTAAGGACGATGGGAGAGGAGCTGAACATGCTGTCTGAGTCAGGATTTACAGAATTTTAGGATGTACAGGATGAGGTACTACTTTATTATACCTGTAGTTGGCAGGGAAAGTATAGCTTAAAACGAAGTATACTTTTCTGCGCCGCAGAAAGGAGGTTAAAAGCCTACCGCAAGTATAGCCAGCTTTGCTTTTAAAAAAGAGAAGTTGAAAACTTCTGCCATGCACAGCCACAAACTGCACTGCGCTAAGCTAGCGGGAGTTAATCCTGAATCAATAACTGACCATACAACAATTTAGCAATTAATAACTGCCGTTATACTTGCGCACAAACCACTCTACCACGATCAGGCCCAGCAGCAGGAAGAACAGCCATTTCAGGTCCACCAGGTCGCTGAGTTCTTCTTTGCTGTAGATCACGTTCTTGTGGTCGGCCTGCAGGATGTCCTGCTCCAGCTGCTGTAGCTGCTGCGGGTAGTATAGCCTGGCGCCGCTGTTGCTGGCCAGTTGGTAGAGCAGGTTGTGGTCGGCCACGGCGTTGAGGGCCTCCAGTTGCAGCTCCTCCACCACAAACTCGCCTTCGTCTTTCTGCCGTTGCCCGTTTATACTTGCGGTGGCCGTGTAGCCATAGCGCCCGCCGGGCAGCGTGCCGATGTTCACACCGCTCTGGTTCTCGCCGTTGGCAAAGGTAAAAGTGCGTTTCTGCTCATCCTCGCCGGTTATGATAAGGGTGATGTTTTGCCCATAGATCGGCTCCAGCGCCTCGTTATACGCCTCGGCGTTGAAGTGTATTTCATCAGAGCTGGTATACTCGGTTTGGGTAGGGTAAACGTTCAGGCGCTTTTTGTTTCGGGGCGCGCTTAGCAACTGCACCAGGTTGGTAATTAGTTGGTTATATGCTTCCGGCTGTTCGTTGTTAGCTGCTTCCTGCAGGCGCCACTGCCAGGTGCCCGAGGCCAGCATCACCGCGTTGCGTTTGTCGCCGGAGGTTTGCACGGCCAGCAGCGGCTTGTTGGTGCGCACGCGGCCCACCTGCTGGTAAAGTATAACTTCGGTGTTTGGCGCCAGCTTTACCTCCCCGAAAGGCACCCGCGCCGGCGGGTACTCCTGCAGCCGCTCCGCCGCGTTCTCAGGCAGCTGAAAATTGCTGAAACCGGAGTTGGCTACGGCTGTTACCTCGTCGGTTTGGCCGGTGCTGATGAGGCTGATGCCCACGTTGAGCCGGTTGAAATTGGCCAGGTCGCTCTGCGGGCCGAGGATGTAGAGGGCAGGCAGGTTCTTTTGGCGCACCAGGTTCAGGGCAGCCTCGGCGCCGGCTGTGCGTCCGGGCAGTTGGTGCAGCACCGCCACATCGTAATCCTGCTGCTTCAGTTCGTATACGCTGGGTATAAACAGCACCGTTTCGTAGTTCTCGTTCGTTTCTATGGCAGAGCGGATGGCCTTGATATCAGGATGCGGGGCTGCGGCAGCGATCAGCACTTTTATCTTGCCTTTCACCACATCGATGTAGGCATGCTTGGTGTTGTTGAGGGTGGTGAATTCGCCCTGCATCGGCTCTACCTGCACTACGTAATGGCGCTTGCCCAGCCCGCTGGCCAGCACCCGGAACGGCACCTGCTGCACCTGCTGGTTATCTTTAAAGAGTACTTTTTTGCTGGCGATGGTTTTGCCGTTTTCCTGAAGTATCACGTTGGCCGTTCTGCCGCCGAAGCCTTCGTGCTGCAGCTCCACCTCCAGCGGAAAGCGGTTGCCACTGTAGTTTACCTTGTTGTAGCGCAGCGAGGCTACTAGCACATCCTTCTTCGGCACGGTATCGCCCACAGCCACCGGATACAAAGTATAGCCGTAGTTGGCATAGGTCGGCGACATGCCCTGGTTCACGATGCCATCCGACAGCAGCACCACGCCCGCCAGGTTCTGCTCGGCATATCCGTCCTGCACTCGCTGCAGCAGCTGGCTCAGGTTGGTGGTCTCGGAGCCGTAAGTTACATGGTTTATACTTTCCTGTTGATCGTCTCCCAGCGTCTGGAGGGCCGTTTTATAACCCTGATCCTCCAGTTGCTCCCGCACCTGCTGCAGTTGCTGCTGCGTAGCCTTCAGCTCCGTAGAGTCCGAGAACAGCGCCACCGACTGCGAGTTATCCACGGCGAACACAATGGTAGGAGGCACGGTGGTATTGGACACATACCGCACCAGAGGACCCATCAACAGAAAACAAAGTATACTGACCACCACAAAACGAAGGGCCGCCAGCGCGTAGTTGAGCTGCTTTGGCCACGGTGTCTTTTTGCTGTACAGCAGCCACGCATACAACGCACCCGCTGCCAGGCAGGCAAGTATAAGCCAGGGTGAGGCGGTGGTGATGAGGCGGAACGACACGTTGCGGAGTTAGAAAGTTAAAAGGTTAGGAAGTATAGATTTTGCTTTACGATAGCTTTTGCGTATTGGTGCAGGTGGCAACTTACTGGCGCAAGCGTCCGCTTGTGCCATGGCTACTACCTCTTGGGCACAAGCGGACGCTTGCGCCATTTTTTAGCCAAAGCTTTACCTGCAAAACTAAAGTTAAAACAAAAAGACCAATGCTATTAACGTAAACGCCGCCGCATTGGTCTTTTTTAGATTGTAGGTTCCGAATTCCGAGTCACAGGCTCCGAGTTATTACTCTTCGCAACTCTTGACTCGGAATTCGGAACTCAATTATGTTAGCATGCCGCCGTCTACCTGCAGCACCTGGCCGGAGATGTAGGCAGAGTCGTCGGAAGCCAGGAACACGGCTGCTTTGGCCACATCCTCCGGGGTACCGCCACGCTTCAGCGGAATAGCCTTGCGCCACTCGTCCACCACTTTTTGGTCCAGCTCACCGGTCATCTCTGTTTCGATAAATCCCGGGGCAATGGCGTTGCAGCGGATATTGCGAGAGCCCAGCTCCAGCGCCACCGACTTGGTGAAGCCGATAATACCCGCCTTAGAGGCCGCATAGTTGGCCTGGCCCGCGTTTCCTTTGATGCCTACCACCGAGGTGATGTTGATGATGGAGCCGCTCTTGGCGCGCATCATGTGCTTGGTGGCCGCCTTGGTCACGGCAAAAACAGATTTCAGGTTCACGTTCATCACCGCGTCCCACTGCTCCTCGCTCATGCGCATCAGCAGGCCGTCGCGGGTAATGCCGGCGTTGTTCACTACGATATCGATCTTGCCAAATTCCTTCACTACGTCCTCTACCAGCTGCTCGGCCTGCGCATAGTCCGATGCATCGGAGCGGTAGCCTTTCACTTTGCCGCCGCCAGCTGCCAATTCCTGCTCCAGCGCTTGCCCCTTCTCCACACTGGAGAGGTAGGTGAAGGCCACCTGTGCGCCCATTTGTACAAATTGCTGTGCTATGGCACGGCCTATTCCTTTTGATGCCCCGGTAATAAGGGCTACTTTTCCTTCTAATGCTTTCATGGGAGCCAAAGTTAAAAAAGATTTCGGTAATCGGAAGGAATGGCCTTTCGAATGGCGCTTTTGGCTGCGAATACGCTGTTTTTAAGGGTGTTGAGGGAAGTATAGTAAAGGTAAAATAGAGGGAGTAAGTATGGCTACGGCAGCCTTTGTGCTATGTATGGATTGGTAGAATGTATTGTAACATATTTATAACCTGAATATTGTGCTGAAATTGACTTTTATTTTTATAGGTTAAAGTATATTTTCGTGCAACTATTAACCAAAGGTACCCCAAACTCATGTTAAAACGCACGAAAGGACTTGCCATCCTGTTCGCGTTGTCGTTGTTAATTTGCATTACGGCTGCGCAAATCCTTAATTTCTCCCCGGCCTACCTGATGGGCTCTAAAACGGTGGAGGCGGCCCCTGTCACCAGGTCTGCTGTGAAAACAGAAAAGAAAAAACAACCGGCCCCTGTCGTCTACGGCATCGCCACCGACTCGCTGGAGATAGTGGAAGACGAGGTAGAGCGTGGCCAGGTACTGTCTGGCATACTTGCCAAGTACAACATCGACCCCACCACAGTGCACAACCTGGCCCAGAAGGCAAAAGAAGTATTTAGCGTGCGTAAAATTGCCGCCGGCCGCAACTACACCATCCTGCACAAGCGCGATTCAGCCCAAACTGCCCAGTACTTTATCTATGAGCCCAACCAGGTGGAGTATGTGATCTTTGACCTGCGCGACAGCCTGGAGGTAACGCTGAATAAGCGCAAGGTAGAAGTGGTGGAGCGCACCATTGCCGGTGAGATCAACAGCTCCCTGTACGTAAGTATGGTAGAGGCCGGCGGCTCGCCGCAACTGGTAAACAGCTTTGCCGACATCTTTGCCTGGCGCCTGGACCTGAACCGCCTGCAGCCTGGCGATAATTTTAAGCTGATCTACGAGGAGAAAGTAGTAGACGGCCAGACCATTGGATTCGGTGAACTGAAGTCTGCTGTTTTTGAGCACGAGGGTGAGGAGATCTATGCCATCGGTTTTGACGAGGGCAACGGCCTGAACTACTATGACCAGAAGGGACAGAGCCTGAAAAGAGCTTTCCTGAAAGAGCCGCTGGAGTATAGCCGCATCAGCTCTCGTTTCTCCAAGCGCCGTTTCCATCCGGTGCAGAAGCGCTACAAAGCCCACCTGGGCACCGACTTTGCCGCACCGCGTGGCACACCGATACGTACAGTTGGCGATGGCGTGGTAGTGGCAGCCCACTATACCAGCGGAAACGGCTACTTCGTGAAAGTGCGCCACAACAGCACCTATACCACACAATACCTGCACATGTCTAAGTTTGCCAAAGGCATCCGCAAAGGCGCCCGCGTTAAAATGGGCCAAACGATCGGCTACGTGGGCAGCACCGGCCTGGCCACCGGCCCGCACCTCTGCTACCGCTTCTGGAAGAATGGCCGCCAGGTAGATGCCCTGCGCGTGAAACTGCCAGCCGCCAACCCGGTCAGCAAAAACCATATGACTGCCTTTGACGAGGTAAAGGAACAAACCATGCACCGTATGCAGGCCATCGATATTAAAAGTATAAAGCAGGAGCTTTTAGCCTCCGGAAAAGACAAAGATCCTACAGATGCATAAAACTATACTTTAGTGAACATTTGATAAACAGCAAGAGGCGCTATTTCCAGCGCCTCTTGCTGTTTATATAGTCTAAGGGCTACTTTGCTTCTCCTGGCGCAGGCGTCCGCTTGTGCCTTACCCGACACCAACAACGCTCCTCCTTCAGCATGATATGGAGACAGCTGCATAGTATGAATAGCCCAATGGAGGCACAAGCGGACGCTTGCGCCATAATAATTGAAAGAAAAAGAGGCGCCGGAAAAAGCGCCTCTTCAAAATTATACTAATCCCTTAAATCACTGGTCTTATTTGCAGTATTTTTTCAGGTAAGGTTCAGCGTCTTTCAGTCCCAACTGCTTAGCCTTAGCCCAGTCGGCGCAGGCGCTGGAGCGCTCGCCGATGTTGTAGCGGGGGGCACCGCGGTTGTAGTAAGCTTCGGCATACTTGCCGTCCAGCTGAATGGCTTTAGTATAGTCGGCCACAGCCCCGCGATAGTCTTTTAACGCATAGCGCACCAGGCCGCGGTTGTTGTAAGCCCGGGCATCTTTAGGGTTAAGTTCAATGCCTTTGTTAAAGTCCTTCAAGGCGCCTTTGTAATCCCGTAGGTTATACTTGGTCAGGCCGCGGCTCAGGTAGGCCTCTGCATACCTGGGGGCGGCTGCAATGGCGCTGCTAAAGTCTTCTATGGCTCCTTTGTAGTCGCGGAGGCGGTCTTTGGCCACGCCGCGGTTGGTAAGGGTGCGGGCATGGTCGGGCTCCACGAGCAGCACCTTATCATACTCCCGGATAGCATCCGTATAGAGGCCTGCCTTAAACTTCTCATTCCCGTTAACAAAATACTCTTTTATGTGCTGCTGTGCAGACGCAGTGTAGGAGATGAACAGCAACAAAAACAAGGGTAGAATTTTTAGCATACGCAATAGCAATTTATACTTTCGGAGGCTAAAGTACGGCAGTATGATACACGCTCAAAATAAAATTAGGATTATTGTGGTATAATGGGATGTGAGTACTATGAAGTTCCTGCCATTGTCCTAAAAATCAGGTGGGTAAAAGGTGGTTTTGTAGAGTTGGGATTATCGTTTAATTTTGTCTGTCAACTATAATTAAGATACTATGGCATCAAAATACGATTTAGTAGTGCTGGGTAGTGGCCCGGGTGGATATGTGGCGGCGATTCGCGCGTCGCAGCTTGGTCTGAAGGTAGGCGTTATTGAGCGTGAGTCGCTGGGCGGCATCTGCCTGAACTGGGGCTGTATCCCGACGAAAGCACTGCTGAAAAGCGCAAACGTTTTCGAATACATTAACCATGCCTCTGACTATGGCATTACCATCGGTGAGGCTTCGGTAGACTTTAATAAAGTGATCCAGCGCAGCCGCGGCGTGGCCGACGGCATGAGCAAAGGCATCCAGTTCCTGTTCCGCAAAAACAAGATCGACGCGATTATGGGCACTGGCAAAGTAGTGGCCAAAGGCAAGATTGAGGTGACGGACAAAGACGGCAAAAAAGAGACTGTAGAGGCCACTAACATCATCCTGGCCACAGGTGCCCGCTCGCGCGAACTGCCTAACCTGCCGATCGACGGCAAGAAGATCATCGGCTACCGCCAGGCCATGTCTTTGGAGAAGATGCCGGAAAGCATGGTGGTGGTAGGCTCCGGCGCTATCGGCGTGGAGTTTGCCTACTTCTACAACGCCATGGGCACGAAAGTGACCATCGTGGAGTATATGCCGAACATCGTGCCGGTAGAGGATGAGGAGGTATCGCGCCAGCTGTCCAAGTCGTTCCGCAAGGCCGGCATCAACATCATGACCGATTCTTCTGTGGAAAAAGTGGACACGAGCGGAGACCTGTGCAAGGTTTCTGTAAAAACGGCCAAAGGCGAGGAGATCCTGGAGGCTGAGGTAGTGCTTTCTGCGGTGGGTATCCAGACAAACCTGGAGAATATCGGCCTGGAAGAGCTGAGCATTAAAGTAGACAGAGGCCGCGTGGTGGTGGATGAGTTCTACAAAACCAACGTGGACGGAATTTATGCCATCGGCGATATCGTGCCGGGCCCAGCGCTGGCGCACGTAGCTTCTGCCGAGGGTATTATTTGCGTAGAGAAAATCGCGGGCCAGGATCCGGAGCCACTGAACTACGGCAACATCCCGGGCTGTACCTATTGCTCTCCTGAGGTTGCCTCAGTTGGTTTGACAGAGAAAGCTGCCCGTGAGCAAGGCCTGGAGATTAAAGTGGGCAAGTTCCCGTTCTCTGCGTCTGGCAAGGCGAGTGCTGCCGGCGCCAAGGATGGTTTTGTGAAAGTGATCTTCGACGCCAAGTATGGCGAGTTCCTGGGCGCGCACATGATCGGTGCCAACGTTACGGAGATGATCGCCGAGGTGGTGGTAGCCCGCAAGCTGGAAACGACTGGCCACGAGATTATCAAGTCGGTGCACCCGCACCCAACCATGAGCGAGGCGATTATGGAAGCCGCCGCGGCTGCCTACGACGAGGTGATACACCTGTAAGCAGCACGAATAGCGATAGAATGAAAGGGTTGGTCGAAAATTCGGCCAGCCCTTTTTTATTTTAGTAGCTGAAGTATGAACTTGCACCTGCGCAGGAAAACTATCTGTGCAGAACGACACCCATTATACCTAAAAACTATGAAGAAGTACTTCCTTTTGGCAGGAGCTCTCCTGCTGGGCGGCATCGCCATGGCTGCCCCCGACACCCTCTATGTAAAACCCTCTGACCTGCGTATGCACCAGCTGAAGTCCGGCTTGCGGCAGTACATGGTCACCATTCAGAAACCTGACAAGCCCCACGTGCTGAGCCAGTCGCTGTGGAACCGCGACGTGCGCTTTGAAAAGCATGAGGGGCAGGAGCAGCTGGTGATACGGCAGAACTGGGTGGGAACAGACAGCACGGCTAACCGCCAGGTTTTCTCTATCTGCCGCGAAGACTTTACCCCCGTTTACCACACCAGCACCTCGTTTAGGGGCACAGCGGCTTTTGAGTTCCGGCAGGGGCAGGTAGTGGGCTCCGATACCACCGCCAACAACGCGTTTAAAGGCTTTCAGGTGCCATCGGAGGAGCAGGCGTTTAACTGGGAGCTGGACCTGGAGTTTTTCGAGGTGCTGCCCCTGAAGGCCAATACCGTGTACAGCATCAACTTTTACCACCCAGGCAGCCGCCCTGGGCCCGGCCACAAACTGTACGAGGTGGTTGGCTCCGAGAAAATCCCGACCTCAAACAACCGCCAAACCGACTGTTGGAAACTGCGCATCGACTACGGCGATAACAACTACAGCATGTTCTGGATCAGCAAAAAGCAGCATGAGGTGCTGAAGATGGAGGAGCGCTTCAACGGCAACATACGGCACAAGGTAAAGCTGAGCACCGTGGCCGGAAAGTATATATAGCGCAAATATTTCAGGGGCCATGCAACCTGTAGTCTTGAAAACGAATCTTTTAGTTTGAAAGGCGCCCGAAGCGGTTCCTCTATCATACTTACTTATAATCTAGAAAATGATGAAGCGAGTTTTTACACTGGCCTTGGTGGCGCTGGCGCTCACTGCCTGCAAGAAGGAAGAGGATGATGCCATTGAGCTGGATGAGATCGTGTACCGGCAGGTGAATGGCTCGTTTAAGTATACGTTGCCGCTGAACCTGGATGTGAACAATGACGGGCAGGACGATTTCACGTTTGGCAATGTGCTGGTTTCTGATGCAGCCGGGGCGCACAACCTGTTTTACATCAGGCCGCTGGAGTATAACCAGGTGCTGTTAAACCTGCAGGAGGAGGTGTCGCTGGGGCACTGGGTGGAGGCCTTACGTGCCGACGAGGCAGTAGAGGAGGACCTGGCCAAAAAGCAACAGTGGGGCCGAGACCCAGGCTTTGTGCTCGACCTGCGCCAGACAGTCAAGTCAGAGGTCTTCTACGAAGGTCCGCTGACCGAGAGCAACACATTATTTGTGGGCGTGCGGCTGATGGAGGATGAAAAGTATAAAACTGGCTGGGTGAGGCTGAATTACACCGTGGGCAGCGATGAAGTTGAGGTCAATGACGTGGCTTTCCGTTTAACCCCCAACCGCCCCCTGAAAGCCGGGCAGCAGTGAGGATTGGCTGCGCTTTCATCATCTGTACGAATGCATGAACTGTGCATCATGACAGCTCCGAAAGGTTCGCTCCGCATACTTCCAGGCAGAACAGCCGGACCGCAAGGCCCGGCTGTTTTTGTAAGAAATCATACTTATTTCCGTTGTCTCTTAAAGCCGGGATTTTAGCTAGGTCCGGTTTTTATACCTACCTTTGTCATATTTTACAGCTGCTCATTTAGCGGTGTATGCAGTATTGCTGGCACCCTTGTTGCTGTAAATAGCTTTAAACTGCATGCTGCGGGCACTTTTACCCATGATTCGCTCCTGAGTATCTCCCTCCTCATCGTGTGGCATCTATCACACAATTTAATTATCCTGAATGAAGTTAAAAGGCAAAGTAAAATTCGTTAATAAAGACAAAAGCCTGTTTTTCCCCACCCTGCGCAAAAGAGTAGATTCTTATTTCACTGATAACAACATAGCCAAAACGGGCAACGGCAACATGCTTTTTAAAAGTATTGCCCTGCTGCTGGGCTACATCATACCCTTCGTGCTGCTGCTAAGCTTCACGCCCTCGCTTGGCATAAGCCTGGCGCTGTGGTTCGTGATGGGCGTGTGCCTGGCGGGCATCGGCATGAGTGTAATGCACGACGCCAACCATGGGGCCTATTCTAAAAGCAAGACCATGAACTACCTGATGGGCCACTCTGTGAACCTGGTGGGCGGCTCGGCTTTTAACTGGAAGTTGCAGCACAACATCCTGCACCATACTTATACCAATGTGGTGCACATGGATGAGGACATACAGGACCGGGTGATGCTCCGTTTCTCGCCGCATACTGACGTGAAGTTTTACCACAAACTGCAGTGGGTGTACGCCTTCTTTTTCTATGGTTTGCTGACGCTGTACTGGGTGCTGTTGAAGGATTTTGTGCAGTATGCAGGATTTATAAAGAGCGGCGTGAACGCAAACTCCAGTTCGGAGAACCGGGTGGTGCTGGCGAAGATCGTGGTGATGAAAGTGCTATACTTTTTCTCGATGCTGGTGGCCCCGACGCTGATTTTCGGTATTCCGTTTTGGGAGATATTGGTTGGTTTTGTGCTGATGCACTTTGTGGGCGGCATTATACTATCGGTGGTGTTCCAGCTGGCGCACACGGTGGAGGGCACCAGCCATCCGCTGCCCTGCGAGAACGGCACCATCCAAAACGATTGGGCCATACATCAGCTGAACACCACAGCCAATTTCTCGCGCCAAAGCAGGTTGCTGTCCTGGTATGTGGGCGGGCTTAATTTCCAGATAGAGCACCACTTGTTCCCGCGCATCTGTCACGTTCATTACCCGGCCATCGCCGAGATAGTGCGCCAGACGGCGGAGGAATTCGATATCCCATACCTGGAGAACAGGACGTTCCTGAAGGCGGTGCGGTCGCACCTGGCCACGCTGCACCGCTTCGGAAGGCTGCAGTTGCCGCACCTGAGCGAGGTGATGGCTTAAAAAACAGAATTAACAGAGCGAATGCAGCGGCGGGAGGAGAACTTTCCGCCGCTTTTGCTTTACCGGGCTTTCAAGTCTCCACAACTTCGGCCTCTTTTAAGTAAATTAGCGGGGCAAAACCGCTTCTCACATGCTCAAGACCCAAATCAAGCCCTGCACCCCCGCAGACCTTTATACGTTACAGGACATTGCCATCCGCTCTTACAACGATCATTATTTATACTTGTGGTTTGATGGCGGCACCTGGTACGTAGACCGCAGCTTTAAGGAAGAGACCCTCCGCAACGAGCTGGCTGACCCTAACGCCGCCTTTTACCTGATCTACCACGATGAGGAACTTGTTGGCTTCCTGAAACTCAACCTGCACAAAGACACAAATGAGTATACAGCAGAAGAGGCGCTGGAGCTGGAGCGGATCTACCTCACCAAAGCCGCTTCGGGCAAAGGCATTGGGCGGGAGGTGGTGAAGTTCACCAAAAGTATAGCCGCCAAGTATAACAAGCGCGTTATCTGGCTCAAGGCCATGGACAGCAGCCGCTCCGTGGATTTTTACGAGCAGAACGGCTTTGTAAAGTGCGGCACCTATACCTTGCCTTTCGAGCAGATGAAGCCGGAGTACAGGGGCATGTATGTACTGAAACTGGAGATATGATTTAATGTACGTACATTAAACTTTGTACTGCCGTCTTCTGTTGTAATCAAAGTGCCCGTGATGGCACATCATCAGAAAGTATAAAAATTGGATACAACGTACGATATACTTATCATCGGAGCCGGGCCTATCGGCCTGGCGGCGGGGCTGGAGGCGCAACGTGCCGGCCTGAGCTACCTGATCGTGGAGCGCGGCTGCCTGGTCAACTCCATCTACAACTACCCGCTCAACATGACCTTCTTTTCCACCTCCGAAAGGCTAGAGATAGGGGGGATTCCGTTTACATCGCTCAACGCCAAGCCTACCCGTGCCGAGGCGCTGGAATATTACCGCCGCGTGGCCGACTCGGCTAAGCTGAACATTAACCTGTTTGAAGAGGTGGAGCACCTGCAGCCGGAGGGCGAAGTATACCGCATCAGCACCAGCAAAGGCAGCTACCTGGCGCGCAAGGTGGTGGTGGCGCTGGGCTTCTACGGCATCCCGAATTTGTTGCACGTGCCCGGCGAGGAACTGCCCAAAGTACGGCATTACTACTTCGACCCGCATTACTACTACCGCCAGAAGGTGGTGGTGGTAGGGGCCAATAACTCTTCCGCCGATGCCGCCCTGGACACCTGGCGCAAAGGTGCTGACGTGACGCTGGTGGTGCGTCAGCCGGAGCTCGGAAGTATAAAATACTGGACCAAGCCCGACCTGGAGAACCGCATCAAAGCCGGTGAGATAAAAGCATACTTCAACGCCAACATCACCGAAATTCGCGAGCGTGAGGTGGACATTGAGACGCGGCAGGGGAAGGTAACGCTGGAGAACGACTTCGTGCTGGCCATGACCGGTTATCAGCCGGATTTCAGTTTCCTGGAGAAGATCGGTGTGCAGCTGAGCCAGGATGAGAAGCGCTACCCACAGTACGACCCCGAAACCATGGAAACCAACCTGCCGGGCGTGTACCTGGCCGGTGTGGTGTGCGGTGGCATGGACACGCGGGTTTGGTTTATCGAGAACTCGCGCGAGCATGCCATAAAAATTGTGGAGCATATAACGCAGGAACTGCAGGAGGAGAAAGTATAAAGATGGAGGCACTGAAGAAGTTACAGCAATTGCCGCAGCAGGAGGCAAAAATGCCGGCGCTGTTCGTGGGCCACGGCAGCCCGATGAATGCCGTAGAAGAGAATGAATTTACCCGTGGCTGGGCAAGTATGGCCAAAGGCGTTGCCACCCCCAAAGCCATACTTGTGGTGTCGGCGCACTGGCAAACCAAAGGCACAGCCGTTACCGCCATGGCAAAGCCCCGCACCATCCACGATTTTTACGGCTTCCCACGGGAGCTTTTTGAAGTGCAGTACAACGCCCCCGGCAGCCCTGAAACGGCGGAGGAGCTGCAGCGGCTGGTAAAGAAAACCGAGCTGCACCTGGACCACGAGTGGGGCCTCGACCACGGCACCTGGAGCGTGCTTAAGCACATTTACCCGAAAGCCGATATACCGGTGCTCCAACTCAGCCTCGACTATACCAAGTCTGCCCAATGGCATTATGAGCTGGCACAGGAACTGGCGCAGCTGCGGCAAAAAGGCGTGCTAATCGTGGGCAGCGGCAACATCGTGCACAACCTGCGCACCCTCAACTGGCACAAACCCGACGAGGCACTGGACTGGGCCACAGAAGTGAACGAGCAGGTAAAGCAGCAGATTCTTTCTGGTAGTCCAGAGGCGCTGATAAAGTATGAGCAACTCGGCAGAGCAGCTTCTTTAGCTATCCCTACACCGGAACATTACCTGCCATTGCTTTATACTTTAGGCTTGCAGCAAGGGGAGGAGCAGGTGCAGTTCCTGAACGATAAAATGCAGCTCGGCTCTATTTCCATGACCTCTGTGAGGATTGGGTAGATGTCATAGAACAAGTTTTCTACGTTGCTGTTCCGGACTTCCTAGTCTGTGTTTCTGCAGTACCGGGTCCAACCACCTCTGCCCCTTTTCCCCACCCCAGCCCTCCCCTAAAAACAGGGGAGGGAGTCTTTGAGAAAGATTGTCATCCCCCTGGCCCCTTCAAAGGGGACTGTGCAGGAAGCCGTGGCTATCGATAACTGATCCCAGCCTTTGGGTTGAGCGCCTTCTAGATTTCCGGTGCCGCCCTGGCGGCATTGCGACGCAGGAGCAAAGGAAATGTAGACAGCGCGATGCCCGAAGGCGAGGCCACCCGGCCTTGAGGGAGCCAAAGCAAGAAGTGGAACTATCGCTTTTGTAAGACTGAGGATGAAAAGCAGCTAGTAAGGATAACTTGGTTCCAACAAGCGGGAGCTAAAGTAAAGGCACCCCGAAAGCCTTCGGGGCGCCAGAAACAGCGGCAATGAAAACATAGCAATAAAAGTATAAACCCTGCCAAAATAGGATGCTACCAAACATGGCGCTATCTTTGCAGCTTATACTTTGCCCAAATCTCCAAAAGAAACTATACTTTCAGTTTTTAAGTTGATGAAAGCAACACCGGTCGGGAATGGCCTAAAGCATCTATGCACAACTCAAATTCCGGCCACCTTACCGCGAAAGCAGCGCACATGGCGTTGCGCGGTTTTTATTTAAAAACCATTTGATGACATTCGAGAATCTAAACCTCATAGAGCCGATCCTAAAAGCTCTTAAAACAGAAGGATACACCAACCCAACCCCTATCCAAGCCAAGTCCATCCCGCTTATACTTCAGCAGAAAGACCTGTTAGGCTGCGCCCAAACGGGTACCGGCAAAACGGCGGCTTTCTCTATTCCGATTCTGCAGTTGCTGCACGAGAAGCAGGGCAACGACAGGGGCCAGCACAAGATCAAAGCGCTTATCCTCACGCCAACCCGTGAGCTGGCCATGCAGATCGGCGACAGCCTGACAGCTTATGGCAAGCACACTGGCCTGAAGCATACCGTGATCTTCGGTGGCGTGCCGCAGAAGAAGCAGACCGACGCCCTGCGCGCCGGCGTGGATATTCTGGTGGCAACCCCGGGCCGTTTGCTCGACCTGATGAACCAAAAGTACATCCACCTGCAGCACCTGGAGCTGTTCGTGCTGGACGAGGCCGACCGCATGCTGGACATGGGCTTTGTGAACGATGTAAGGAAAGTGCTGAAGGTGCTGCCGGAGAAAAAGCAGTCGCTGTTTTTCTCGGCTACCATGGCGCCGGAAATCATGAAACTGGCTGATACTATCCTGGTAGACCCTGCCAAAGTGGAGGTAACGCCGGTATCATCCACAGCCAACACCATTCAACAGTCGGTTTATTATGTTAAGGGGCCAGATAAGCGCAAGCTGCTGCTGCATTTGCTTAAGGATGAGGAGATGGAGAGCGTGCTGGTGTTTACCCGCACCAAGCGCGGCGCCGACCGCGTAGCCAAGGACATTGCCAAGGCTGGCGTAACGGCAGAGGCCATACATGGCAACAAGGCGCAGAACGCCCGCGTGCGTGCGCTGGATAACTTCAAGTCGCGCAAAACACGCGTGCTGGTAGCCACTGATATTGCCGCCCGCGGCATTGATGTGGACGACCTGAGCCACGTGGTGAATTATGAGCTGCCAAACGAGCCGGAAACTTACGTGCACCGCATTGGCCGTACGGGCAGGGCAGGGGCAAGCGGCATTGCGCTATCTTTCTGCGGAGCCGACGAAGTGCCATACTTGGCCAGCATCCAAAAGTTGATCGCCAAGAACGTGCCGGTGATTGACAACCACCCGTTCCCGCTCACGGCCAAGGATTTTGCCGAGGCAGCCAGCACCGTGAAGGAGCAGAAGAAAAAAGGCGGCAGAGGCGGCCGTGGCAACTGGGGCAATAAGCCGTCAGGAGATGGCCAGCGCAGCGCCGGGACCAGCAGCGGCAACCAAAGCCGTAGCAGCTCAAACAGCGCCAATAGCAACAGGCCTGCAGGAGGCCCTCGCAACAGCGGCGGCAACAGGCGCTGGAGCAACAATAAGCCGAAAGCTAACGCTTAAGTATAAATTCTTATAAAGTAAGAAGCCCTGCCGGAGATCATCCGGCAGGGCTTTTTTTATACTTATCGGCAGCAGGGTTTGCAGGCACTCATCCTGTTTAGGTTTGGTACCTCCGGCTGTACCTAAGCAAGAAGTATGCTCTCCTACCTAACAGTATCTGTACATGCCTCAAACAGCGAGTAGAGAGCAGTTGCTCCTCTTTTTATAATAATAAACACTATTTGAGCCAGAGGCTATAAACCGGGGCTGAGCGTATATTTTTAAGCAGTTAAATTTATTATTAGAATGATTAAAAAACGTACAATTAAATAGCCCAACTAGCTGCACAGGCAGAAATCATCTGATTCGTTTACCTACATACCCTATAGCTTATGAACTATGAGACTTCTACAGTATTTGTATCCAAAATGGGCAATGGCAGCTATGGTTGTGCTTTTGCAGCTGTCAGGCCACCCGCTTAGTGCTCAGGCACTGCTATCTCCGGATGCGGTTCCAAAGTTTATAAACCCATTGCCTATCCCAGCCGTGATCGATGCCACCAACTCAGGCAACAGATCGATCACGATGACCATCTCACAGTTTGAGCAGGACCTTGGCCTGGGCCTGACAGATGCCTCGGGCAATCCTGTGCTTACGACCGTCTGGGGCTACAACGGCCAGTACCCGGGCCCTACTATTCTGGCTAAAAAAGACCAGCCATTACAGGTAAAGTGGCTCAACAGGCTGGTAGATGAAAACAACCAGCCATTGCCACACCTGTTCCCCATAGATAGGTCCTTGGCCTGGGCAGATCCGGGGGGAGAGGGGGTGCCTATTGTTACGCACCTGCACGGCGGTCACAACGAGTCTGCCAGTGATGGCCTGCCCGAGGCTTGGTACACACCTTTTGCCCAGGACAAAGGCCCCGTGTTTGTGAAAGGAGAAGACATACCTTACTACTACGACAACAGGCAGGAGGCTGCCACCATCTGGTACCACGACCACGCAATCGGCATCACGCGCCTTAATGTATATGCTGGCCTGGCAGGATTTTACCTGCTGACCGATGGGTTTGAGAATGGCTTGAGAAGAAGCAGAAGGTTGCCCAACGAGCGCTACGACATTGGTTTAGCCATACAGGATCGTATGTTCACCACCGATGGGCAGCTGTTTTATCCATCTGAGTCGGAGGTGGAGGGCGCTCCCACGCCCAGCATACTTCCCGAGTTCTTTGGAAACATCATTCTGGTAAATGGCAAAGCCTGGCCTATCTTACATGTAGAGCCCAGGCAGTACCGCTTCCGTCTGCTGAACGGGTCGGACTCCAGGTTCTATAACCTGAAGCTGCCCAAAGGGATGAAGATGTGGCAGATCGGCTCGGACAGCGGCTTGCTGCCCAAGCCGGTTGAGCAGGAGGAACTGCTGATTGCTCCGGGTGAACGTAAGGATGTGATCATTGACTTCTCGGATCAGGGTCTGTGGAAAAAAAACATCATCATCCAGAATGATGCCCCTACACCTTACCCTAACGGAGAGCCAGTGGACGAGAACGATGGCGCGGCTCAGATAATGGCCTTTAAAGTGGATGTTCCGCGAAACGAGGCTTATCCGCTCACGCCTGTTCCGGTATCCTATAACAAGCCCTTGCCCGCTGTGCCAACTGCTATTAATGTCAGAAAACTGATCTTGTTTGAAGGAGAGGATGAGTATGGCCGGCTGATGCCAATGCTGGGTACTATGGAAGACGGTGCCATGGAGTTTCATGACCCGATCACCGAAAACCCTGCCCTGAACAGCACTGAGGTTTGGGAGATCTACAACCTCACGCCTGATGCGCACCCGATACACCTGCACCTGGTGTCGTTCAGGGTGCTTAATTCGCAGGCATTTACCGGTACTGTAAACGAAGAGACAGGAGCACTCTCGGATGTGCAACTGGTGGGGCCGGTTAAAAAGCCGGAGCCAGGGCAGGAGGGCAGGAAAGATACCTACCCGATTGCTCCCGGTGAGGTAACCAGGCTGATAGCCACCTTTGAGAGGGAAGGACTTTATGTCTGGCACTGCCACATTCTCTCGCACGAAGACCACGATATGATGCGGCCATACTATGTAGGCAACATGCCTAAAGGTATGCTGGCCAACCTTGAGGAGTTAGTGGAGGATCTTTTAAAGGAAGGCGAAAAGATCTTTGTTGTGTATCCAAACCCATCCTCTGGTACGGCCACGCTGCGGGTAAAGATTGATGAGCCAATGACGGCTGTTGCACTACGTCTGCTGGACCTAAACGGTAACCTGGTGCTGGACATGCTAAGCCAGCAGCTGGAGAAAGGCGAGCACCAGCTCGAAATAAACGGCAACAGTTTACCAAAAGGCATTTACGTATGCGAAGTATCGGTAAACAACCGCGTGTACCGCGAACGGCTAATCCTGACAAAGTAATTATTCATGCATAAAAGCAAATCCCTGGTCGTAGCAGGGATTTGCTTTTATGCACCCATTACCCCTCCGTCACGGCCTGCCGCGTGCGGCTTACCAGGTATACCCCGGCAAAAATCAGCATTGCAAAGAGCCCCTTTTGCAGCGTAAACACGTCTTTGCCCGCAATAACGGCTATAAGTATGGCCAGCACCGGCTGCAGGTAGATGTAAGCCCCTACCAGCGAGGGATTGGCATAGCGCAGCGCCCAGGTGTTGAAAAGGTAAGCGATGATGGTTACGGCAAGCACCATAAAGACAATAGCCCACCAGACAGCGGCAGGATAGGTGCTATAATCCGTTTCCAGCACCTGCTGCCATCCGAAAGGCACCACAATCACGGCTCCTACGGTAAAGATGCGGCTCACCACTGTAAAGGCGTTATACTTCTGCATCAGCGGCTTTACCAAAACTAAGTATAGGCCAAACGAAGTAGCGTTGAGGATAATGAGCAGGTCGCCCCAGAGGTTGCCGGTAGTATGCTCGCTGCCGGAAGTATAAATGAGCAGAAAAGCACCCGTAAACGCCAGCGCGATACCGCCCACCTTACGTTTGCTGATGCGCTCGCGCAAAAGTATGGCCGAAAAAACCAGCACCACCACCGGCACGATCACCATCAGCAGGGCCGCATTGATGGGCGCCGTCAGGTTGAGCCCGGCAAAAAAGCAGAGCTGGTTGATGGCCACGCCCGTTACGCCGCAAAGTATGGCCCGCAGGTTATCGTTCCAGCCCACAATCTTCTCGCGGGTTACCAGCCGCGAGAAAAAGCCGAAAAAGATGGCTGCCGACACCACCCGGATCACGATCAGACCGAAAGGACCCATGTAGGCGGGCATCACCTCTTTGGCGATGCTGTAGTTACTGCCATAGATCAGGGCCACCAGAAAAAGTGCCCCATGCACCTGCCATTGCTTGTTCATGCCGCAAAGGTACATGCTTATTTGCACCGCTCCGTATAAGGGAGGGAACAAAATCTACAAGCTCTATGAATGGGATGCCCTTAACGGTGCGGCGGTCTATCGAAATAATGGGACTGTTCTTTCTGGGATGGTTTATTGTGCTGGCCAAGGGGCTGCTGACCCCGCTGCTGCTGGCTTTTTTTATCAGCATCATGCTCATGCCGCTGTACCGGTTTTTTGCCAAGTATAAGCTGCCCGACGCACTGGCTATTATCATCAGTATCCTGTCGATGGTGGTGGTGTTTGGCCTGATAATCTGGTTTTTCTCTGTTCAGATCGGCAACCTGATCTCAGACTTCCCGGTGATCCGGAAGAACGTGACGCTGCACCTGAATGCCCTGAGTGCCTGGGTGGAGAATCACTCCCCCTTCTCCACTACCGAGCAGCTGAACTTTATACGGGAGCAGAGCGATAAGCTGCTGGGCTACACGGGCACGATTTTATCCGGTGCAGCCGGCTCGGTTACATCCGTGGTGGTGCTGTTGGGCCTGCTGCCCATCTACATCTTTCTTGTCATGTTCTATAAGAACCTGCTGCTGCGCTTCGTGTTTTTCTGGTTCCCGAAAGAGCAGCACCACAAGGTAGAGGAGACGCTGCAGGAGATGCAGGTGATCATTAAAAGCTACCTGTTTGGCCTGCTGATCCAGGTAAGTTACATGACGGTGCTGTTAGGCGGAATTCTGCTGCTCATCGGCATTAAGCACGCGCTGCTTATCGGGCTGATCTTCGCCTTCCTCAACTTGATTCCATACATTGGCGCACTGATCGGGAACATCATCGGTGTGCTGCTGACGCTGGCCTCCTCGTCTGAGCTGTGGCCGGTGTTTGCCGTGTTGGGCACCATCACCTTTGTGCAGTTCCTGGACAACAATATCCTGATGCCGCGCATTGTGGGTTCTAAAGTGCGACTGAATGCCCTGGCAACCATTGTGGGCGTTATTGTGGGCGGTGAGATTGCAGGAGTGGCCGGCATGTTCCTGTCGTTGCCTGTGTTGGCTGTGCTAAAGGTAGTGTTCGACCGCACCGAGCAGTTTAAGCAGTGGGGAGTGCTGTTCGGCGACGAGCGGCCGGAGCGCAGCCCGATGGAGGAGCCTTTATTCCGGAAGAAGAGCAGCCGGGTAAGGAAGATGCTGGAGCGGGAGAACAAAGTGGAGCCGCCGCAGAAGTAGTTTTTATTTTTAATTAAGAACATGGAAGGCTCATCCCAGTCCTTGGGTTGAGCGCCTTCTAGATTTCCGGTGCCGAAGGCATTGCGACGTAGGAGCAAAGGAAATGTAGACAGTGCGATGCCCTAATCGAGGGCCCCTACCCCCAGGACGAGGCCTCCCGGCCTTGGAGGGCACCAAATATGAGGTGCAACGATGGGTATGTAAGACTCAGGATAAACGGAAGCTAGAAAGCTTAGCTTGGTTCCAGTTGCAGGAAGCGGTGGCTAATAGCGGCACAAGCGGACGCTTGCGCCAGAAAAGCTCCAACACCCTTGTTTTATACTTACCTCTTTGCCTGCAAATTTGTAGCTTTGTCTTAAACCGACTGCGGAGAAAGTATAGATGAACCACCCGAACATACCCCTGGCCGAGCGCATGCGGCCCCACAACCTCGATCAGTATTACGGACAAAAGCACCTCGTAGGCCCTGACGGCATCCTGCGCCGCTACATTGAGGGCGGGGTGATACCAAGTATGATTTTGTGGGGTCCTCCGGGAGTGGGCAAAACCACGCTGGCCAACATTATCGCCAACCAGATGAAAGTGCCCTTTGTAGCTCTGAGCGCGATCAACTCCGGCGTGAAAGACATTCGTGAGGTGATAGACCAGGCCAAAAAGCGGCAGGGAACGGTGCTGTTCATCGATGAGATCCATAGGTTTAACAAATCGCAGCAGGATGCGCTGCTGGGGGCGGTGGAGAAAGGTGTGGTTACCTTGGTGGGAGCCACAACCGAGAACCCTTCTTTCGAGGTTATTTCAGCTTTGCTGTCGCGCTGCCAGGTATACATCCTCAAGCACCTGACGAAAGATGAGTTGATAGAACTGGTAGACAAGGCGCTGGCGCAGGACGAGTGGATGCAGTACCGCAAGGTGCGGGTAGAGGAGTATGAGGCGCTGCTGACCATCTCGGGCGGCGATGCGCGCAAGCTGCTGAACCTGCTGGAGATTGTGGCTGAGGGTGTGAAAGCTGAGGAAGTAGTGATCACCAACGAGCTGGTGAAGCAGGTGGCGCAGCAGAACATCGTGATGTACGACAAGTCGGGCGAGATGCACTACGACCTGGTGTCGGCCTTCATCAAGTCTATCCGCGGCTCAGATCCCAACGCGGCCGTTTACTGGCTGGCCCGCATGATAGAGGGCGGCGAAGACCCGAAGTTTATCGCCCGCAGGCTGCTCATCGCGGCTTCCGAGGACATCGGCCTGGCAAATGCCAACGCGCTGCTGATGGCCACCAACTGCTTTCAGGCGGTGCAGATGATCGGGTACCCCGAGGCAGAGATCATACTTTCGCAGTGCACGATTTACCTGGCCACATCCCCCAAGAGCAACGCCAGCTACAAGGCCATTAAAACGGCGCGGGCGCTGGTGCAGCAAACCGGTAACCTGCCCGTGCCGCTGCACATCCGCAACGCGCCTACCAAACTGATGAAGGAGATCGGCTACGGCAACAACTACAAGTACGCCCACGACTACGAAGGCAACTTTGTGCCGCAGGAGTTCATGCCGCAGGAGCTAAGTAACACTTCCCTTTACCAGCCCGGCAGCAACGCCCGCGAGCGCGACCTGCTGAAGCAGCTGCAGGCGCAGTGGGGGAAAAAGTATCGTTATTAGAAAGCTGAGAATCTAAAAGTTAAGGAAATCAAGAAACTAATAGCGCGTAACAATCAACGACCAAAAATGAACAGGCTGGTCTTTATACTTTCGTTTGTGCTGCTGATCGCCTTCTATGTTGTGTGGGGGCAGCTGGAGTATCCGTTTGGCGGTTTTTTAGTGGTGGTGGGTACGCTGGCGTTGATATACTTCAGGAGGCGCTACCTGGGCATGCGGCCTTACTGGGCAGGTAAATTTTCTGATATCCCAAAGTATTTTAAACTGCCGTAACTTTTAACCTTGGATTTTTATAACTTTCTAACTTAAATGGTTTGTCTATAAATTGGGGTGGTTGGTCGAGAAGGGGAGAACAGGATGAACTTTAAGGCCTATTTTTGTTTATGAAGTATGGGGGGCAGACGGCCCCACGTCTATACAAAGAATAACCAAACCCTAACGCAACATGTTAAACTTCCTGAAGTATGTGCTGGCTACCATTGTAGGCTTGCTCATATTCTTCTTTATCAGCATTCTGTTATTGATAGGCATCGTCGCCAGCTCATCCTCCAAAGATGAGGTTAAAGTGGCCGACAACTCCGTGCTGGAGCTGAAGCTGGACAAACCTATAGCAGAGCGCGACCCGAAAGACCCCTTGGCTGAGCTCGGATTCGCCTTCGGCGGATTCTCCAGCACCGATGGCCTTGACCAGATAAAAGCAGCCATCCGCCGCGCCAAAACCGACGATAACATCAAAGGCATTTTCCTGAACATGACGTTTGTGGATGCCGGTATGGGCCAACTGGAAGAAATCCGTAACGACCTGGCTGATTTCAGAAAGTCGGGGAAATTCGTGGTGTCTTACACCGACCTCTCTACCGAAAAAGCCTACTACCTGGCCTCCGTGGCCGACAAGATCTACCTGAACCCGATGGGCACGATCGAGTTTAATGGTATGAGCTCGGAGATGTTCTTCTTTAAGCGCCTGCTGGATAAACTGGGAATAGAGGCGCAGATCTTTAAAGTAGGAACCTATAAGAGCGCCGTGGAGCCTTTCTTCCTGGAGAAGGCCAGCGAGGCGAACCGTGAGCAGCTCAACTCCTTCCTGAACTCCATCAACAACTACCAGCTAAAGCAGATTGCTGCCTCGCGTGGCATAGCGGCCGAGGAGCTGAAGAACGTGCAGGACAACCTGCTGGTGCGCGACCCGGAGGATGCCCTGAAGTATAAACTCATTACCAACGTGGGTTACTACGATGAGGCGCTTACCTACATGAAAGACCAGATGGGCCTGGAAGAGAAAGACGAGCTGGAAATGGTGGAACTCTCAAAGTATAAAAAGGTGCGTGGCAAGGATGAGATCAGCACGTCGAAGAACCGTATTGCGGTGGTGTATGCCGACGGCGACATTGTGGACGGTGAAGGCGATGAGGACAACATCGGCGGCATCCGCTTTGCCGAAGCCATCCGGGAGGCCCGCCTGGACGAGGACGTTAAGGCCGTGGTGCTGCGCATCAGCTCACCGGGTGGTAGCGCGCTGGCCTCCGACATCATCTGGCGCGAAGTGCAGCTCACCAGAAAGGTAAAGCCGGTTATTGCCTCTATGTCTGATGTGGCTGCCTCGGGCGGGTATTACATTGCCATGGGCTGCGATACGATTGTGGCGCACCCGAACACCATTACCGGCAGCATCGGCGTGTTTGGCGTGATCCCGAACGTGCAGGGCTTCCTGAACGAGAAACTGGGCATTACCGTGGACCACGTAAGCACAGGCAAGTTCTCTGACATGCCGACCATTACCCGCCCAATGACGGCGCAGGAAAAGGATATCATGCAGCACCAGATCAACCAGGTGTACGAAACCTTTACCGGCAAAGCCGCCAAGGGCCGCAACATGAGCCAGGACCAGCTTAAGGAGTATGCCTCGGGCCGCGTATGGTCTGGCATAGAGGCCAAAGAGCGCAACCTGGTGGATGTGTTCGGAGGCTTGGATGAGGCTATCGCCATTGCCGCCAAAAAGGCAAGCGTAGAAGACGATTACCGCCTGAAAGAGCTCCCTGCCCGCAAGACTTTCCTGGATGAGTTCCTGAAGAACATGGGCACGAATGCCAAAGAGCAGTCTATAAAGGCGGAAATGGGCGAGCTGTACCCATACTACAAGCTTTATCAGAAAGTGTCTACCATGCAGGGCATACAGGCACGCATGCCTTACGAGATGACCGTAGAATAAAAAAAACGCCTGCAGTAAAGGGCGAGAGCCTTTTTATAGCTGCATGGCCGCAAATATGAAACGCTTCCGGGATCCAGTTCCGGAAGCGTTTTTTGTTTTTTACCAGTGCTATTTTTCGCAACTTTGCCGGGCATGGTTCTATAGCAGGGCCTGTGAGATGAACTCAAAAACCACACATTCACGATTATATTATGCAGCAGCTACAGGAGTCTACTTCATACTTACAGAAACGCATCGGCGATTTTGCGCCTGAGTTCGGAATTATACTTGGAACAGGCCTGGGGGCGCTGGTAAACGAGCTGGAAATAGCGAATGCCATCTCTTATGCCGAGATACCTAACTTCCCGGTGTCTACCGTAGAGAGCCACTCCGGCAAACTGATTTTCGGAACGCTGGCTGGCCGCCGCGTGATGGTGATGCAGGGCCGCTTCCACTACTACGAGGGCTACAGCATGGAGCAGGTGGTGTTTCCGGTGAGAGTGATGAAGCTGATGGGCGTGAAAAAGCTGTTCGTTTCCAACGCAGCCGGCGGCCTGAACCCGGACTTCAATACCTCAGACCTGATGGTGATTACCGACCATATCAACCTGCAGCCTTTCAACCCGCTGATCGGCAAAAATATAAATGAGTTGGGCCCCCGCTTCCCGGACATGAGCGACGTGTACGATGAGCATATGGTGCGTGAGGCCATGGTGGTAGCCGAAGATGCAGGCTTTGCGGTGCAGGAGGGGGTATACGTGAGCGTGCCGGGCCCGATGCTGGAGACACCAGCCGAATACCGCTACCTGAGCATTATCGGTGCAGATGCCGTGGGTATGTCTACGGTGCCCGAGGTGATTGCCGCCCGCCACATGGGCATGCCGGTGTTTGCTGTCTCCGTGATAACGGACCTGTGTACGCCGGGCCGTATTAAAAAAGTGGTTTTGGCTGATATTTTAGAGGCGGCGGCCATCGCAGAGCCCCGCATGACGCACCTGATCAAAGAACTGGTGCGCCGCAGCTAGCTTTATACTTTAACAGAAACAGGACAGGCAGAAGCACCATCGCTTCTGCCTGTCCTGTTTTAGCTGCAGCGGATAAAGTATGGCGGCCGGTTTTGCCTGTAGTGTGGCTTATTGGTTCATCAGGTACCCGTACAGCAGGATGAGGGAAATGAGGTTGTTAAAAGCATGTTGCCCCACGGCCCAGCCGAAGCCGAGGCGCAGCCGGGTGTAACCTAGAAAGAAGCCTCCTATAAACTTAGGCAGCACCAGTAGCGGCAGCACCTGCAGGGGCAGGTCCATATCGCGGTAGTTAAGCAGGTGCATCAAGGCAAAAAGCGCCGTAGAAGTATAAAATACTGTTCCGAAATGCTTTTCCCACAGGCCCCGGAAAGCAGCGCGGAGTTTGGCGGACCGTAAGTACCAAAGGCCAAGTATGGCAACCAGCATCGTGGCCGCGGCGAAATACAAAAGGGGCATATCCGTAGCAGACAAAAACGCCGGGCAAAAGTGGAACAGGAAGGTTAGCGCCGCCACGAGCAGAAAGCTGTGCGAGTACACCAGCGGAAGCCGGAATATTACCTCCTCTGTTAGTGGGGCAAGCAATACCACCGAAACGAACAGCGGCAAGAGCGGTATGTCCATGGCAAAGCCCTCAGAATATTCGGCGGCAAAGGTTTCCCAATTACCAATTATGAGCGCTATACCCGTAAAAAGGCCGGTGCGCAAAATCAGTTCTGCAAAGGTCAGCTGGAAGAGGAGAGGAAGTTTTGTCTCCAGCACGTTATGCTCCCGCGTAAGCTGCTTTGGCTGCCGCGCAAACAAGTATACCTTTTTCAAAGTATCCAGAACAGGCGGCGGGGGCGTGCAAGGCGGAGCCGCAGTGAAAAAAGTCGGTGTTTTCATAGTTCGGTGCAGAGCCACGGGAGACTCTTATATATCGTTTTATAAATATAATAACTAATAGTATGATTCCTATCGGGCAGTTACTATTTTAGCGATCATCCATACAAGATGAAAAGAAAACGGGTGAGGAAGGGCGGCTGTAGTTCTAAAGCGCGCAGTGCATGCAGAGTTCTACTCTGATTGATGAACTTTAGTTTGATGTGGCACCGCTGAGTTTCCCGCTCTCGCTCTGAGGGTAAAAAATAAATGCTCCTGTTACTTTTTGATGACCACTGTTTTACGGTCGTAGGCCAGGTTGGTGAAAATGCCGAAGCCACCCTCTACCGAAGACACAATGCGGGAAGGCTGGGCAAAGGGGTTGCCGTTGGCGTCTTTTGCATCGGATATGGAGGCCAGAAAGTCGTAGTACTGCTTCTCGATGTGGTACAGCGACACGATCAGGCTATCTCCCTCTTCGTACTGGTACGCCGAGCCCAGCGACACGCGCTTGCCGTTTGTCAGCTCGTCGGAGGTCACAAAGTCGCGGTCGGAGTCGCCGGCCAGGCTATCGATATGCACCATAAAGCGGTAATAGTTGGCCACGTCCGGGTCATCCTGGAAAGAAGTGAGCAGGTAAGCCTCGTTTTTGTCGTTAAATTTCCACTTTATCTCCTCTATCGGCACCGCCCCCAGTACTTTGGTGAAGCCGGTTACTTTGCGTCCTTTGCCGTCTTTTACCTCCAGTTGGTAAACCTGCCCAGGCTTGCCGTGCATAATGGCGGTAGAAGTATGGGTATAAAACCTGCCGGTGTTCCTTATCAGCACTGGTTTGTACTCCAGCTCCAGCCGCTCACCCTCGGGTGTGGTGATGTATACTTCCGCGTCCGGCACCAGGGGCGGCGTGGGTTCCTCAAAATAGCCGGCGCTTTCCAGCACCGATGCCCGGATCGGCTCTCCCGGCTGCAGGTAGCACTCCACCACCAGCTGCGGCTTATGGTAGGGCAGGTCCACGTCAATGTCTTTCTCCAGGTCGCAGGAGCTAAGCATCAGAAGTGCGAGCAAGTATAAAAGGTGCCGTGTTTTCATCAGAACTTGAAGTTATAGGTAACCGACGGTATGGCCGGGAACAGCGACACCTGCTTGGCCTGGAAGCCTATGGTTTCGTCGGTGTCGCGGTCTTTCTGCTGCTCAAAGTATACAAAGTAAGGGTTGCGGCGGTTGTAGGCGTTGTACACGCTAAAGGTCAGGTCGGCCTCGCCGCGTTTGGGCTTCAGCTTCAGCACCGCCCCCAGGTCTAGCCGGTGGTAAGCCTGCAGCCGGTAAGCGTTCCGGTCTTCATAAATGGGCACGATAGAGGCGGGTTTCCCCTCCACATCCTGAAAAGCGAGGCGCGCCACGGGTACGGAGTAGGCATTGCCGGTGCCGTACACAAAGGCGGCCGTCAGGCTCAGGCGCTTGTTTAGCTGGTGCATCATCACCAGGCTGATGTCGTGGCGGCGGTCGTAGCGGGCCGGGAAGCGCCTGCCCTCGTTTATGCCGTCAAACTGCCTGTAGGTCCACGACAAGGTATAGCCCAGCCAGCCGGTGGTCTTGCCGCTCACTTTCTCGAGGTAAAACTCATTGCCGTAGCTGTTGCCTTGCCCAAACAGAAACTCGTTCTCCAGGCTGTCGTTCACAAACAGGTTTGCGCCGTCCCGGAAATCGATCTGCCGCTTCATCCACTTATAGTATACTTCGTTGGTGAAAAGGAACTTGCCTTTGCCCAACAAGTGGCTAATGCCCAGGGCTACCTGCTTGGAGCGCTGCGGCTTCACGTTTTGGTTAGACGGATACCAGATATCGGTGGGCAGCGAGGCGCCGGAGTTGGTGAGCAGGTGCACGTACTGGCGCATGCTGGCAAAACTGGCTTTCAGCGAGGTGTTTTCGTTAAAGTTATACTTGCCCGATACGCGTGGCTCCAGGGCCAGGTACGTTTTTCCGGCGCTGTTAAACCCCGACAGCCGCAGGCCATAGTTAAAGGACACCATCGGGCTCACCACAAAGTCGTCGGAGGCGTAGAGGCCGAATTCGCTGCCCCGGTAGGTGCTGCCGGACCCAAAGCTCAATGTGCTGTCCTCCGACTCAAAGTTCAGGCGACCCACCGTAAAATCATGCCGGGTGGCCTGCGCCCCGAACTTCAGGCTGTGGCCTTTGCCCACAAACCAGTCGAAGTCAGTTTTCAAGGTATGATCCTGCACATCCGAGGTCAGCCTAAAACTGAAGATGTCGATCTTGTTGTTGATGCTATACTTGTAGCCGGTGTAGCCCAGCGAGGTGGTGGCGTACAGGTTTTCATTGAACTTGTGCTGCCAGCTGAGGTTGCCCAGGGTGTTGCCCCAGTCAAAGCTGAAGGTAAAGTCGCTGTCGTTAAAGCCGAAGATGTCGCGGCCCAGGTAGCCGCCCAGGGTCAGGTTGTCTTTCTCGCTGATGGTGTAGTTCAGGCTGGCGTTGAGGTCGTAGAAATAGTAGTCGGGGATGGGGTTGTAGTCTTCCTTGCCTTCCATAAGGCGGTTTACCTGGCGCGTAAAGATATCCACGTAGGTGCGCCTGCCCGATGCAATGAAGTTTAGCTTGTCCTTTACGATGGGGCCATCGACGGTAAGGCGCGAAGAGATGAGCCCCAGGCCGCCTTTGGCGTGCAGCTGCTCGTTATTGCCCTTTTGCTGCGTTACATCCACCACCGACGAAAGCCTGCCGCCGAACTGCGCCGGAAAGCCGCCTTTGTAAAGCTCCACGCTTTTAACGGCATCGGGGTTAAACACGCTGAAAAAGCCGAACAGGTGCGAGGGGTTGTATACCATGGCGTCATCCAGCAGCACCAGGTTCTGGTCCGGCCCGCCGCCGCGCACATACAGCCCCGAGCTGCCTTCGCCACCCGACTGCACGCCTGGCTTCAGTTGCATGGTCTTGATCAGGTCCACCTCCCCAAAAAGCGCGGGCAGCAGCTTCGCCTCGCGGGTTGTCAGGGTGTTGACGCTCATGCGCGTGTCATTCAGCTTCTGGCGCAGCGAGCCCGTTTCAATCTTCACCTCCTGCAGCTCGTTGTTAGACGCCTCCAGGTAAAAATTGGTTTGCAGGGGCACCGCAAGAACGTTGATAGTGCGCGTGGTTGTTTTAAAGCCAACATACGTTACCTGCAGCGTATGCTCGCCCTGCGGCAGGCGCAGCGCGTAAAACCCGTTCTCGTTGGTGATAACGCCCTGCCCCGTAGCCGGTACCGACACCGTAGCCCCGATCAGCGCCTCGCTGCTGCCGGCCGCGCGCACATAGCCTTGCACCGCCTGCCTTACCTGGGCAAAGGAAGGGACTGTAAGGAACAGTACTAAGATTAAGGGTAAGTATATGCGCATCTGTGGAGCTGTTACGCTGCTGTGTTTGCTAAGTTAACGTATTGGCGGCACGACATAGTCATTTTTGTGCTTTGTTTAGCAGGAGAACCGGAAAACAGGAAGTATAGTTTTGATTTTCGGCCATTTAGCTAAACAAAAGAAAGGCCCCTGCCCGGAGGCAACGGCCTTAACTGAAGGTAGGTAGCAGTCGTGGTAAGGTTCTCCTATGTAGCTGTTTAGCCCTGGTAAAGCTCCAGCACGCGCTTTTTAAGGTAAAACTCGAAGCGGCTCTGCAGCAGCTCGGCCTGCGCCTTGTTCATGTTGTTCAGCGACTCCATGTAGGCAAAGAAGTCGATGCTGCCCAACTCGTAGCGGCGCTTAGCCGAGGTGAAGGCCCGCTTGCTATACTCCAGGTTAGCCATCACAGTATTATACTTCTCGCGCGCGGCCAGCACATCCTGGTAAGCCTGCTGCACGGTTTGGCGCAGCTGGTTTTGGCTGTCGGTGTAGTCCAGTTCTGCCTTGCGCAGGTCCAGCCGGGCTGTTTGGGCGTCATAATGCCTGCTCAAGCCGTTAAAGATCGGGATGCTTAGGTTTAAGCCCACTACCTTGCGCTGGTTCAGGTCCAGCTGGTCGAAGTAAGGCATGGTGGCGAGGTTGCCGTTTTCAGGGTCCTGGTAGATGTTGGTAGAGTAGTTGGAGCCAATCATCCCCTCCAGGCTCAGGGTAGGGGAGAAATTGCTGCGGGCTATCTTCAGGTCGCTTTTGGCGGCCTCCAGCGACGCGGCAGAGGCCTTTACCAGCGGTGAGAAGGACAGCGCATTGGCCAGCACCTCCTCCTCAGAAGGCAACTCCGTACGTATCTCCTCCGGCAGGTTGGGCATCTGCAGCTCATAGTCGGGCGTGCCTTCCACATTCATTTCCTGCACCAGCATCAGCTTTGCCTTCCGGAAACTGTTCTGGTGCGTTATCAGGTTTAGCTTTTCGGTAGCGAGCTGGGCTTTTATCTGGTATACTTCATCCATGGCCCGCGCGCCGGCACGCTCCAGTTTTTCCATCTGGCTCAGCTGGCCTTCCAGCAGCTTAATGCGCCCTTCGGATATATGGATGTTCTCGCGGTTTACAAGGGCCTGCAGAAAGTACGCCGTGATGTTAGTCTCCAGCTCGATCTCTGCCTGCTGCGTGGCAAAGGTGGCTGCCTGCGCCTGCTGCCGCGACTTCTTCAGCTCGAACAGCTTGGTAAAACCATCAAACAGCACCACCTGCCCCGATACATAAGGGTAAGAGGCCGTGGTGTTGCCGCGCTTCACCTCACCGGCCACATTATCGAACACCAAACCGTTTGTGCGGCTCAGGTCGGCGTTGGCGCTGATGGAAGGCAGGTAGCTATACTTGTTGCGGCGCACGCCGATGTCGGCTTTGTCTGAGTTGTAGCGGGCCTGGCGCAGGGCTACGTTGTGCTGGCGGGCCAGCTCAAGGCTTTGCTCCAGCGTAAGAGGCTCTTGCGCATAGGCAGTTACAGCTAAACTAAGGCATAGGCTTAGCCCTCCCAGCTTTTGGAGCAGGGCTCTGGAGATAAAATTTTTCATAGTTTTATTTTACACTAGTGGCAATGATCATACTTTAAGCCAGGGCTAACTCTGCTCCTGGCCCAGCCAGGCATTGCGTAGCTTCAGCTGCTCCGGAGTAGCCGTGGTGTCGGGCTTCAGGACGTGCTGCAGCTCCCGCTTCACGGCGGTGGCTCTGCCTTTCAGTTTTTTCTCTTTTACTTTACCGCCTTCGGTTGGGCGACCCACCACAAAGGTTATCTTATCGCCCGGCTCCATACTTTGCAGTTCCTCCCCAATCACTTGGCGGATGTTAGCCGGGGAAAGCTCAGTGCCGTTGAAGGACAGCAGCAAATCGCCGGTCTGGAAACCAAGCTTGCGGCCAAACGCATCCATGTCGGCGGTGTCGGCCACTTTTATCTTGCCGGATTCCTCGTCGAAACCAGGTGTGAAGCCTCCGTAAGAGATCACCTCCTGCGTGCCGGTCGGCTCATAAATGATGCCCACCTTACGGAAGGTCTCCTCCAGCGGCAGCGGCTCCGACCCCTCCACATACTTGGTGAAGAATTCGCGGATCTCCGGGTAGGTCAGTTCGGTGATTTTATCGAAGAGCTCCTCATCCTTGAAGGAGTTATGCTTGCCGTACGTTTTGGAGAGGTCCAGCATCAGGTTGCGCAGGCCATACTTGCCGTCGCTCAGTTCGCGCAGCTTCACGTCCAGCACCAGGCCAATCAGGGCGCCTTTCTGGTACACATTGCCATACTCCTTCTCATACTTGTCCAGCACCTGGGCGCTCATGTCGGTAAAGGGCAGGGTGTCGTTGTAATAGGATTTGGAAGTATGGATGTAGTCGCGGAGCTTGCCCAGGAACGTGTCCAGGTCATACAGGCCTTCATACATCTGCACATGCGAGGCGAAGTACTCCGTAACGCCCTCGTACAGCCACAGGTGCTTCGACATCTTGGGCTGTATAAAGTTAAAGTTGCCGATTTCCTCGGAGTGGATGCTGAGCGGCGTAACGATGTGGAAGAACTCGTGCGCGGCCACATCGCGGATGGTGCTGCTGAACTGCTCCTCCGGCATCTCCGGCAGAAAGTATACCGATGAGTAGGAGTGCTCCAGCGCCCCGAACGAGCCCGACTTGCCTACGCGCTCCGGCACATAGATCAGGAAGGCGTACTTCTCAACGGGCAAGGTGCCGCCCAGGTAGCTGCGCTGCGCCTCCAGTATACTTTTCACGTTTTCAGCAATTGGCTTGGAGGTCACGTTGCCGGAAGGGGAGTAGACAGAAACCAGCACCTCGGTCTTGCCCAGGTTCAGTATGGTCGTGTCGGGGCGGTTATACATGAGCGGCGAATCCGCCAGGTCTACGTAGTTTGGCAGCCGGTACGTGTCCAGGGTGTCGGTTGTGGCGATGGCTTTGAGGGGCGTGGAGCCGTAAAAGCCTTCGGGTTTGGTTATGCGCAGCTCGTAGGGCAGCTGCTTCATCCCCTCAAAGTAGCCGATAAAGCCAAAGGTGTTGATCAGGAAGTTCTTGCCGTCCTCTATGTTCGTGCCGCCTGGCTCAAACACCACGTCCTCCCGCTTGGCAGCGTCAAACGTGTCGTCTACCCAATAGCTTACCCTGGCCAGTTTCTCTGCCCCGCTTATCTTCCAGCGGTTGGTGTCCAGTTGCGCTACGGTGAGTGCTTTGCCCTGCTTGTCGTAGGCCTTAAAATCTGTTACGAACTTACCGAAATCAGACACGGAATAGGTGCCGGGCACGATCTTGGGCATGTTGTAGATGATCTCGCTCTGCTTAATGGCAGGAGCCTGCACAGTTACCTGTACTTTGTCGTTCTGCACCTTTGCCAGGTTTACAGAAACATTATAAGTTGTGTCGGCACTGGCTTGCAGGCCTGTGGCGGCCTTGGCAGCGAGGCTTAGGCAAAGGCTAAGCGTAAGTGCGGTGAAGGTTTTTTTGAGCATATTTTTATCTGTTTCTATCAATTATAACTCAAGTAAAGTATAAAAGATAGCATTTTAGACAAACCGGCACAATTTGTATACCAGCTTGGCTGTACAAGAACATATTGCTTCGTGTTTGGAGGAGGATTGCCCCGGCTGGCTGCTACAGGTACGCCGCCATGGGCCGGGGTTCTCTCACCATATACAAACAACAAACATTTTATGCCAGAGCGTTAGAAGCTTATTGAACGAGCAACTAACTAACATCAGTTTACCAGACCTACTGTGTTCGGATGGCCTTTACGGGGTCTAGCAGCGCTGCTTTTACAGCCTGGAAACTGACGGTGGCCAGGGCCACTACCAGGGCCAGTGCGCCGGCAAGGGCAAAAATCCACCAGCTAAGGTCTATGCGGTAGGCAAAGTCCTGCAGCCATCGGCTCATGCCATACCAGGCAACCGGGGTGGCCAGCACGATGGAAATGAGCACTAGCAGGGCAAAGTCGCGGGAGAGCAGCATCACGATGTTGCCTGTGGAGGAGCCCAGCACTTTCCGGATGCCGATCTCTTTGGTGCGCTGCTCAGCCGTAAACGAGGCCAGGCCAAACAAGCCGAGGCAGGCGATGAGGATGGTGAGGCCGGCAAAGTAACCAAACACGGTCAGCATTTTCTCCTCTGCGCGGTACTGCCGGTCAAAGAACTCGTCCATAAAGAAGTACTCCATTGGGTGGCGCTGGTCAAACAGGCGCCACTGCTCCTCTACAAAACCGATGGTGCCGGCCTGATCTTCCGGGGCAATGCGGGCCAGCAGGTAGCCCGGCGACTCGGGGTAAAGCCTCATGGCTAGCGGCTGTACCTCCGTGTGTAGCGAAGTGATATGAAAATCTTTTACGACGCCTACCACCTTGGCCCCGCCACCGTCAAAGGCCGTCTCGCCGGTTTCTATCTTCTTGCCGATTGGGTTGTCGGACCAGCCCAGCCACTTGGCCGCTGCCTCGTTTATGATGATGGCGTTTCTGTTGTCTGTCTTCATGTCGCGGGAGAAGTTGCGCCCCGCTGCTATCTCAATGCCCAGCACAGGTATAAAATCATAGTCCACGGCAATCACATCAATTGTTTTTTCTACCATCTTATCTCCCTGCTCGGCAAGTATAAGAGAGCGCGATGGCACCTCCGCCGGTATACTATAGGAGTTGGATACCTTCAGCACATTCGGGTTTTGCAGCAGCTTCTGCTTTATCATGGGCAGGCGCTTTACCAGCGTAGAGTCGCCGGCCGGGATATCGATTACCATGACCTGCTCCTTGTTAAAGCCCAGGTCTGAGTTTTTGAGGTAGTGCATTTGTGTAAACACCACAATGGTGCCGATGATCATGACGAGGGAGATGCTGAACTGCACCACCACCAGCGCCCGGCGCAGGGTGGCGCTCCCGCCTTTGGGCTGCTTATCAGACTTCAGTACCTCCGCCGGTTTAAAGCCCGACAGGAAGAAGGCCGGGTAGCTGCCAGCCACCACGCCCACCAGCAGCACTATGGCCAGCACCACCAGCAGGAACTCCCACTGCAGGAAAAATCCGGAGGTAAAGCTTTTTTCCGTCAGTTGGTTAAAGCTTGGGATAAAGATCTGCACCAGCGCCAGCGCCAGCAGCACGGCAATGAGCGTCAGCAGCACCGATTCCCCTAAAAACTGGCGGATGATCTGGCTCCGGTCGGCACCCACCACTTTGCGGAGCCCTACCTCTTTGGCGCGCTTGGCAGAGCGGGCCGTGGCCAGGTTCATGTAATTTATACTTGCTATCAGGAGCAGGAAAACAGCTACTGCCCCAAAAATATAGATGTAGGATATGTTGCCGTGCGGCGAGAGGTCGTGCTTAAACCGGGTGGTGAAGTGGATGTCCTGGAGCGGCTGCACAATCAGCTTCATCTCGGCGTTCAGTTTGTTTTCCTTTATCCAGGGGTTTACATGGGTGCGGGTTAGCTCATCTACCTGCTGCTGCAGTGCTTCAAACTGGTTCTCGTTCGGCAGCAAGATGTAGGTATAGCTGTTGAGGTTAAACCACTCGTTTCGCTCCTGCTCCACCTGCCCGGCAAAAGTGGCTTTAGATAGCAAGCCGGCTGCATTGATGTGTGAGTGGCCGGGGTTGCGGTACACGCCGGTAACGGTATACTTGTTATTGCTGAACTCCAGCACCTCGCCCATGGCCTGCGCTGCACTGCCAAATATTTTCTCTGCCAGGGCCTCTGTGAGCACAATGGTTTTGGGTGCATCCAGGGCTGTGGCGGGGTTGCCGGCCAGCATTTCATAGTCAAACACCTTAAAAAAGGAGCTGTCGGCTATCAGCAGGTTCTCTTCCGAAAAGGTTTGGTCGTTATACCAGATCGTTTGCTGGCCGGCCTGGCGGAACTGCGTGAGGGCCTCTATGCCCGGAAACTTGCTGGCGGAGTAGGAGAGGGCGGCAGGTGTTACTGCAAACTCGTCCTTCTGCCCCTCAAAAATCACCTCCCCCACGATGCGCGCCGTTCTGCCGGCATTGCTGAAGTGGCGCTCATAGCTAAGTTCATCCTGCACGTACAGGAAAATAAGTATACAGGAGGCAACGCCAATGGCCAGCCCCACAATGTTAATGGCTGAGTATACTTTGTTCCGCATGAGGTTGCGGACAGCGATTTTTAGATAATTCTGGAGCATAGTTTTATATAGGTTAGTAGAGCTTGTTCTATTCGGAATCAGGTGTTTAATCGGCACGAAGCGCTTTTACAGGATCTGCCGTAGCAGCCTTTATAGCGTGAAAACTAACTGTGAGCAGGGCAATGAGCATGGATACTAAACCTGCGGTAGCAAATAGCCACCAGCTGATTTCTGTTCGGTAAGCAAAGTCCTGTAGCCACACATGCATACTATACCAGGTGATGGGTACAGCCAGCGCAACGGCCAACAACACCAGCATGGCAAAATGGCGGGACAGTAACAGGACAATGCCCGTGACCGTGCTTCCTAGTACTTTCCGGATGCCAATTTCTTTGGTGCGTTGTTCGGCGGTATAGGACGACAACCCAAAGAGACCCAGGCAGGCGACGATGATGGTAAGTATGGAGAAGTAGGTAAAGATGGTGAGCATCTTTGCTTCAGCCCTGTACTGCTGTTGAAAGCTCTCATCCAGGAAATGGTAATCCATAGGGTATTCCGGGAAATGATTTTGCCATACCCGTTCCATGTTTTTCAGGGTTGCAGCGACGTTAGCCCGTGCATTGATGCGGGCCAGAAGCGTTCCAAAGTTTGGGTCCAACATGATGACCAGCGGCTCTATTTTAGAATGCAGCGATTTGTAGTTAAAGTCCTGCACCACACCAATTACTTTGCCGTTGGTCGTATCGGCCCAGCTGCCTCTTATACTCTTACCCACCGCATTGCCCGTCCAGCCAAACTCTCTTGCAGCCGCCTGGTTAATGATGTAGCCGTTCTGGTGATCCGTCTGGATAGATTCAGAGAAATCTCTGCCCTCAACCAACTTTACCTGCATCACCTGCAGGTAGTTATAGCCTACCCTAAAGTTGTTCAGGGATTTCTTAATCACTTTGTGGTCTATATCTATAAGGAAAGGAAAGACATTGACAGGCTGCCCGGGCAGGCTTTGGGTAGAGGAAGTATGCAGAACCTGTGGCAGGGAGAGCAGTTCTTTCTTGATAAGGGCAAGGTTCTCCTTCTGTTTTACCCAACCGATAGCCGGGATTTTAACTGCAATAACCTGCTCTTTATTAAACCCAAGCTCCTTATTCTTGAGGAATAGCATTTGGCTGTAAACCACCACGGTACCCATTATCAGCACCAGCGAAACCGTAAACTGCACCACCACAAGTGCCTTCCGAAGTATAGCGCCGCCTGCGGTAGGTATTTGGTGCGCTTTCAGTACCTCAGCAGGCTTGTAGCGCGACAGGAAAAATGCAGGATAGCTGCCTGCCCCCACGCCAATCAGTAAAATGAGCATAACAAGCGCTACTGCCAGGCCAGGGGTAAGCAGGAAAACCGTATCAATCTGCTTTTCTGTAACCGCATTGAAGGTTGGGAGTATTAGCTCGACTATGACAAGGGCCAGAAAAGTGGCTATTAACGTCAGAAACACTGACTCCGCCAGGAACTGAAGCACTACTTGCGTGCGACTGGCGCCTGCCACCTTACGCAACCCCACTTCCCGGGCTCGCTTGGCTGAGCGGGCTGTGGCCAGGTTGATGTAATTGATAGAGGCGATGGCCAGTATAAACGCGGCAACAACTGCAAAAAGGTACACATAGGCTTTGTCCCCAACCTCCGATATAGGGTATTCCCGTGCGTTGTCCATATAGGCCTCTGTAAGGTGCTGAAGATGGAATCTCAAGTCCGTAGGACCGTTGCCTGAGAGCTGTCCTTTTACCTTGCGTTCGTAAAAGCCCGGAAGCTTGTGCTGGAGCGTTGCTGCCTGCTCCGGGTTATGAAGCTTTAGGTAGGTATAGGCACTGAGGTTATCCCAACTGCTTAGAAAGTACAGGTATTCGCCGGCGCCTACATGCAGTGGTATAAACACATCTGCCTTAATGTGGGAAGGGGCTGCCACAGAGATGACACCTGTTACCTGCAAAGGAGTTTGTATATGCTTCAGCACTTTCCCCATCGCCTCCGCTGCGCCTCCAAAAAACTTGCGAGCAACTTCCTCCGTCAGCACGACAGAGTTCGGGTGTTTGAAGGCAGTGGCTGGGTTTCCGGCCACAAAAGGAAAATCTAACACCTCAAAGGCATTGCTGTCTGCATACATGACATGCTTTATATAGAATGCCTTGTCATCGGTTCGCAGCGCCTGTTCTCCTACAGGCAAGAGGCGTGTGGCGTGCACCACTTCCGGGTATTCGGCTACCAAGGCAGGAGCCAGTGGCCCAGGCGATGCGGCTACTCGGTGAATATCACCATTCAAGCTGGCGTCGCTAACAACTCTGTAAATTCTATCAGCGTCTGAAAAATGCTTGTCATAGCTAAGTTCGTCGTGAATGTAGAGGAAAATGAGGATACAGGCTGAAATGCCCATTGCCAACCCAACTATGTTTATCGCCGCGTATGCTTTGTTTCTGGTGACATTTCGCCAGGTGGTAAGCCAGTAGTTATATAGCATAGGTATAAAGTTGAAGTTGGGTTTACTCTACACTGTCGCCAGCCCCTACAGCATTTTCTGACGCTGTGGGGGCTGATGCAGTATACTTTACAGCAGCTCGGCTGCGTGGCGCTTCACGTTCAGGTTTTCTGTTACAATCTGGCCGTCGAACAGGTTGACGATGCGGTGGGCATACTCGGCATCGGTAGGGGAGTGCGTTACCATTACCACGGTGGTGCCGGCGTCGTTTAGTTCGGATAGCAGTTGCATTACCTCACGGCCGTGAACAGAGTCCAGGTTACCTGTCGGTTCGTCGGCAAGTATAAGCGCAGGCTCCGATACCACGGCTCTGGCAATGGCGGCACGCTGCTGCTGTCCCCCCGAGAGCTGCTGCGGGAAATGGTTGCGGCGGTGCGCAATGCCCATGCGCTCCATGGCCTGAAGGGTGCGCTGCGCCATCTCAGATTTAGAGTAACCCAGGTAAGCCAGCGGCAGGGCAATGTTCTCCTCCACAGTCAGCTCGTCTATCAGGTTAAAGCTTTGGAACACGAAGCCCAGGTTTTCCTTGCGCAGCTTGGCACGCTGGCGCTCCGACACATTGGCCACCTCCTGGCCCAGAAACTTAAAGCTACCGGACGAAGGGCTATCCAACATGCCCAGGATGTTGAGCAACGTAGACTTGCCGCAGCCCGACGGGCCCATTATGGCCACAAACTCACCGCGCTTTATTTTCAGGTCCACGCCGGCCAGGGCAGTGGTCTCTACGGTATCGGTGATGTACTTCTTCTGCAGGTTCTGCGTGTCGATTACTAGTTCTTGCTTGCTCATGGTTCTTGCTGTTGTCAATGTTTTTATAGTTTTATTTTGTACTGATGGAGTGTTGCGTTACTGGTTGCTAATTGTTGTTTCCTCAATTTTATAGGTAAGAGAAAAAGCAATCATCAATCAACAATTTACTTCAATTCTAACTGGTCAATGTCGCCGTAGCTGTCGTAGGAGGAGAGTACTACTTTCTCGCCCGGCTGCAGTCCCTCCAGCACTTCGTAGTGCTTCGGGTTCTGTCGGCCCAGTTTTATCTTGCGCTTCTCGGCGTAGCTTCCTGATTCGTTTAGCACAAATATCCAGTTGCCGCCTGTGCTCTGGTAAAAGCCGCCTTTCGGTAACAGCACGGCCTGTGCGCCGTCGTTCAGGGTCAGCTCGATCTGGAGCGTCTGGCCGCGGCGGATGCCTTTGGGTGCGCCCTCGGCAAACTCCAGGTCCACCTGAAACGTGTTGTTCTGCACTTCGGGAAACACTTTGGCTACCGTTACTTTGTAGCTTTTGCCGTTAAACTCGAAGGTGCCGTCCAGGCCGGGGTGTACTCTGGAGATGTAGTGCTCGTCTATGTTGGCCTTTACTTTGTAGCCGTTCAGGTCGTCAATCTGGCCAATATTCTCGCCCGGCGCTTTCGACTCGCCCACCTCCGCCTTCAGGGTGGATAGCTGACCGGTGAAGGGAGCCGTTACATACAGGTTGTTAAGCGTGTTGCGGGCCATGCCGATGTTGGCCTCCATGCGGCGGATCGACTCGTCGAGCTGCTTCAGGCGGTCGTTCATCAGTTTGGTGTCCTGCTTCACGGAGCGCTCTGCCAGGGTTTGGCGGGTATTCAGGTACTCATACTCATCCTTGGCAGCCTCATACTCCTCCCGCGAAATCACCTTCTCCTCAATCAGCAGCTTGTTGCGCTCATACTTGCGCTTGGCCAGGGCCAGCTGATACTTTATCTCCGCCAGGTCATTCTCCTTCCGGATCAGGTCCTGCTTCATGGTGATCTCAGAGTTCTGTCGCTCGTTCATCAGGTCGTAGAGCTGCGCCTCGCGGGTCATAAAGTCGATCTGGAGCGTGGTGTTGGAGAGCTTCAGAATAGTATCGCCTTTCTCTACCATCTTGCCGTCATCGGTGTAAATTTTCTCTACGCGGCCGCCTTCGGTTATATCCAGGTAAAAGGTCTTGAGGGGCTCTACGGTGCCATCAACGGCTATAAACTCCTGGAACCTGCCTTGGCTAACCTGCCCGGTCGTAATGCGCTTGCTGTCTACGTTCAGGGTGGAGCTATGCTCGGCAAACAGCAGGTTGTACAGTACCAGCACCAGGCCAATGGCCCCGGCTGCAATCAGAATAATCTTCTTCGGCGTTGTTTTTTTCTTTTCAATTACGCGATCCATAGTAGTAGCTTGTGGTCGAGGGGATTTTTTCATAGTCTCCTTAACCCGCTTGCCAATTAATGTGCCAAAGATTTTAATTAATTGATAATCAATACTTTATGTTAAAGTATATGTTTGTGGCTATGTCTTGAGTGTACGGAAGCGGACACTACGGTGTCCTGTACCGAACAGCAGTTGGAAAGGGGTGTCACAACTGGCTGCTGCGGCAATTTATAGTTTAGTGTAAGCATGGCATATTGCACAGGAAAAACGTACTTTTACATATACACAGCGCACACAACACAATAAAAAACTATGAGTAAGATTTCCTGTAAGGTATTGGTGGTGGATGATGAGGAGGATATTCTGGTAGCTGGCAGATTGCTGCTAAAACAGCATTTCGAGACGGTCATTACAACCTCGGACCCTTATAAAATACCCGCCCTGCTGCAGGACCATAGCTTTGACGTAGTGCTGCTGGACATGAACTACAGTACCGGCGCCACCTCCAGCAAAGAGGGGTTTCACTGGCTGAAGCAGATTTTGCAGCTCTCCCCCAAAACCACTGTTATTTTAATGACCGCCTACGGCGACATTGAACTGGCCGTGCGGGCCCTGAAGGAGGGAGCCTCAGACTTTGTACTGAAACCCTGGCAAAACGAAAAACTGGTGGCCATACTTAAATCGGCTTGCCAGAACCGCAGCGCCCAGGCCACTGGCAAGCGCAGCGCCGAAAAAGCCGAACGCGACAATACAGCCTTTCATTACGATGGGTTTATAGGCGTGTCGCCGGCCATGCAGCGCGTGTACCAGACTATAGAGAAAGTAGCAGCCACCGAGGCCAACGTGCTTATACTTGGCGAGAACGGAACAGGGAAGGAAGTGGCTGCCCGTGCCATCCACCGCAAGTCCAAGCGGGCCAAACAGGTGTTTGAGATCGTGGACCTTGGGGCCGTGAGCGCCACCTTGTTTGAGAGCGAGCTGTTTGGGCATGCCCGCGGCGCCTTTACCGACGCCAAAGAGGAGCGGGCAGGCCGGCTGGAGGCTGCCTCAGGCGGTACGCTGTTTTTAGATGAGATCGGCAACCTCTCGCTGGCGCTGCAGGCAAAGCTGCTGACCGTGCTGCAAAGCCGGCAGGTGGTGCGGTTGGGCACCAACAAGCCGCGCCCCATCGATATCCGCCTGATCTGCGCCACCAACATGCCGCTTTACGAGATGGTGCGGGAGGGCACTTTCCGGCAGGACCTGCTTTACCGCATCAACACCGTGGAGATACACCTGCCGCCCCTGCGCGAGCGCCGCGAGGACATCAAACTTCTGGCCGGGCACTTCCTGAAAGTATACCGCCAGAAATACGACCGCCCGGAGCTGCAACTGAACAGCGAAACGCTGCGCCGCCTAAACGAATACCACTGGCCGGGCAACATCCGCGAACTGGACCATGCCATGGAGCGCGCCGTTATACTTTGCGACGGCAACCAACTGCACCCCGACGATTTCTACTTTGCCCCCTCCGAAGGAGAGCATCATAAGCAGCAGGCCCTGGAGACCATCGCCGAAAGCGACTACACCCTGGAGGCCCTGGAAAAAATGATGGTGCAGAAGGCGCTGGTAAAGCACTCCGGCAACATCACCCATGCCGCTAAAGAACTGGGCATCACGCGCACGGCCCTCTACCGCAGAATAGAGAAGCATGGCCTATAACGGGTTTCGCGTAAAGCTACTGCTGCGCCTGCTGTTGCTGGTAGGCGTGGTGCTACTGCTCATGCTGGTGCTCTTCCGCACCGATTGGTACATTACGGCCCTGTTGCTGTTCCTGCTGGTGCTCTTCCTCCTATACGACCTGGTGCATTTCGTGGAGCGTACCAACCGCGACATCAGCAGCTTTCTGCAGTCCATACGCCACTCCGACTTTACGCAGCGCTTTGCCACGGAGGGCGCAAATGCTTCCTACCGCGAGCTCTATCAGAGCTTCAATAGTATTTCGGAGGCTTTCCTGCAGGTAAAAACGGAAAAGCAGGCGCACTACCATTACTTGCAGGCTGTAGTGGAGCAGGTGGGCGTGGGTATACTTTCTTTTGATGAGGAAGGAGAGGTGCAGCTGGTGAACCATGTAACCAAAGAGCTGCTGCACGTGCCGCACCTGCGGCACATAGACGCGCTGGAGCGGGTTAGTCCGGAACTGGTGCAGGCTCTATATAGTATAAGGCCAAACGAGAAACGGCTTGTAACGCTGCAAAGCAATGTAGAGCCGGTGCTCCTAAACCTGAACGCGAATGAGCTGCAGCTGCAGGGCCAGCTTGTAAAAATCGTGACGCTGCAGAACATCCAAACGGAGCTGGAGGAGCAGGAACTGCAAACCTGGCAAAAAGTAATCCGGGTGCTGACGCACGAGATCATGAACTCGGTGACGCCGGTGGTATCGCTAACGTCTACCCTGAACAACCTGCTGGAGCAGGAGGTGGTGCAGCCCCTGGCCGCCGGTAAAAGTATAAACGAAGAGGTGCTGGAAGATATGCAGGCAGGGCTGCAGACCATTGAGAAACGCAGCGCCGGCATGCTGCACTTTGTGAAAAACTACCGACGCCTGATGCGCTTGCCGGCCTCAGAGCTAAAACCAGTGCGCATCGCAGCCCTGCTGCGCAACGTGCACCTGCTGCTAAAACAGCAGGCAGAGGAGCAGCGCATGCGTCTGAAAATATTTTTGCCCGATGAGAGAACAGAAGTGCTGGCAGATGCCGAGCAGCTGGAGCAGGTGCTCATCAACCTGATAAAAAATGCCATGGAGGCAAGTGTAGGCAAGAAAAACGCTAGCGTGGAAGTAGTGGCCTATGCACCGGAGGGCGAACGGGACCGGCTACGCATCGATGTTACCGACAACGGCCCCGGCATACCCGATGACGTGCTGGACAAGATCTTTATACCTTTTTATACTACTAAAAAGCAGGGATCCGGTATTGGCCTCAGCCTATCCAAGCAAATAATGCGGCAGCATGGCGGCAGCATCCGCGTTAAGACTCAGCCCGGCGAAACTACGTTCACCCTCATGCTGAAGAGACCAGGGGGATGAGGGAAGCCTGACTGAGCGTTTGAAGTATGAAAATCCACTTGCTCATGCACAAATCACTCACCTAGGCTCAAAGATTAAACATACTGCTGGATAACCTGCGTTAGCTGCTGCGCCGGCATGGCCCCCGACTGTCGCCATACCTGCTGGCCTTTATGGAAGAGGATAAAGGTAGGCACGCCCTGCACCCGAAACTGGGAGGCAGCTGTCTGGTTGTTGTCGATGTTGACTTTAACGACTTTCAGCTTCCCGTTAAACTGGCTGGCCACCTGCTGCACCACCGGGCTCATGGCCTTGCAAGGCCCGCACCAATCTGCATAAAAGTCTACCAGCACTGGCATTCCCGGGCTGTTGATCAGTTCCTGAAAAGATTTCTTTGCCATCGCAGTCTGAGGTTTAATGTGCTACTAATACGCGGGGCAGCAGCATACAGTTGAGCATACAAGCTAGCTTTTCTAGCCTAAATTTCAAAACGCGCGCTGCCAGTGAAAAACTTGTAGGCGTCGCTTCACAATTATTTAAGAATTAGTATATTTATCTCTGGAAAATTAATCAGCATTTATGCCAACATATAACGGATCCGAGGGAGGCCAGATAGAGCCGGAAGTAGCGGCCAGCTACACGCAAAACTACCGGCAAAGTATAGCCGGCAAAGAAGGAGTGGCCAAGGCACATTTCTTCGGGCGCGACATCCTGCAGGCAATCCTGGAGCAGGAGGGGTGCATGGGCATCCGCATATACTATGGCATAGACGAAAACGGGCAGAAGCAGTTGGTGCTGGTGGGCGCAAATGCCGACGGGGAAGACATGGAAGACGGCGTGATGGCTGATTTTTCGCATGTCTGCCCACCTGACTGCGTAGCAAGTATACTAAACGGATGATGGAGTTTTACCTGCGGGAAGTTTACCCGTGGTTGATCAAAGCCTCTACCTACAGTTTTCTGATTCCGTTGGTGGCAGGGTTCATACTTTTGCCAAAGCGCAAGAGCCGCCTCTTCCGGCTGCTGTTGTTTTACGCCGGATTTATTGGGTTAGGGGAGGTCGTAAGCCAGCTGACGGTGTTCCTGGGCACGAACAATAACTTATGGCTCGGGCATCTGTTCACACCGCTGGATTTCCTGTTGCTGGCCACCATATATTACTTTAGCTTTGAGAAACGCTTAATCAGGCGGAGCATCCAAGTAATGGTGGCCGTTGTGGTGGGGTTCAGTGCCTCCAGCGTGTTGTGGGGCGAAGCCATCACGCAGATGAACTCGCAGCCGCGCATGCTGGCGGGGCTGCTGCTACTATGCATGGCCGTGCTATACCTGTACCAACTCATCAGCAAGCCAAACTATGTTTTCGTGGACCGTGACCCTATTTTTGTGCTGAGCGCCGGGGTTATTGTTTTCCAGGCAGGCACGGCCATGGCCTACAACTTGTTTAACGAAGCCCTGGCGGAGTCTTATGACGCCGCCAGAATGTGCCTTTCCGTAATCCTGGTGCTGAATATTTTATTCAGGGTAGTGTTGATGATGGCCATAAGGCGAGCCCCGGTGGTATGAAAACGCTAGAACCGCTTATACTGATAACCCCGATCATGCTGCTGCTGGCAGTAGGCATCATCGTGTTTGTGGTGCTATACCAGCGCCGCATGCTGCAACACCAGGAGCACCTGCGCCAACTGCAGGCCACCAAGCAGCAGCAGCTGCTGCAGGCTACCTTCCATGCGCAGGAGGAGGAGCGCCGCCGCGTGGCCCGCGACCTGCACGACGAGGTGGGCGCCATGCTGGCGCTGATACGCCTGAACCTGTACCAGATGATGAACAGCACCGCCTGCGACGACGAGGGCCTGCACACGAGCGTGCAGAACATGAAGCAGCAGCTGGACGATGTGCTGGTGAGCGTGCGCCGCATTTCTCATGACCTGATGCCTGTGGTGCTCGAAAAGATGGGGCTGGGGCAGGCGATCGAGGCCCTGCGCCGAAACCTGACCGCAACGGGGCAGCTAGAAATGGAGCTGCGCTGCAACGACAAGAACAAAAGGCTTTTACCGCAACACGAACTGGTGCTGTACCGTATGGTGCAAGAGTTGCTGAACAACACCCTGAAGCACGCAAAGGCCACCAAGGTAACGATTGACCTGCACTTCGGAGAGAAAGACATCGAGTTGCTGTACAAAGACAACGGCGTAGGTTTTAAGCTGGAGAAGATTGTGCAGGAACAGCAGGAAAAAGAGGGGCTTGGCATCATGAGCCTGCAAAGCCGCGCAGCTCTCCTGGACGGAGACATACAAATCACCTCTGCGCCGGGCGCAGGTACTGCCGTAGCGATTAAAGTACCTGTTGCCACACAACCGAATTTACACACAACTAACTATACTAACCCTGTTACTGCCCATGGAGTATCAGCCACTAACATTGGCAATAGCCGATGATCACAACCTGTTCCGGAAGGGGGTTCTGGAACTACTGAAAGCTTTTGAAGAAGTTACACTTGTTGCCGATGCCTGCAATGGCGCCGAGCTGCTGGACAAGATCGAAGCAGACCTGCCCGATGTGGTAATGCTGGATTTGGAAATGCCTGAGATGGACGGCGTTGCCACGTCCCGCTACCTGCTGTCCAAGTACCCGGACGTCCGCATCCTCATTATGTCCACCTACGGGGACGAGGCGCTGGTGGAAAGCCTGCTGGATGAAGGCGTGAAAGGCTATCTGCTAAAGAACTCAGAGCCCCAAGAGCTCCGGCAAGCCTTGCAGGCGCTAAAATCTGGCCGCGGATACTTTTCCTCCGCCATCAAGATCGACGCCACTTAAGCGCTCAATTTCCCAAACTATAGGCCCGGTTTTAAAGAATCGGGCTTTTTTGTGCCGTCGTTTAACCTGTTTTTATACTTTAAATATATAAGATATAATAAAACTTTTTTACATAAGTATAGTATATTGCTATTATAAAATCAAATGATACTTGTTTAGTGAATCCGTTTTGAGCCTGAAGGTGAAGTATGTGTGGCAGAAGTGGCAAATGGGGGCCATTGTGGTGGCCTGTGCCTTGTTGCTGCCGGTGCAGGCTGTAAAGGCTCAGAACAACAAGGAGGTGCAGGACACAGCCCGGCAGGCAACGCAGGCACAGCAGAAGGCTTACCAGCAGCTAAACCAGTTTGAGGAGCAGGTGCGCAGTTCTGCCGACCTGGAAGTAGACGGGCTGATCGTGGATGAAACCATCACCAAGATAGGCCGGGACTTTTACGATGTTTTTCACAGGCAGTGGGAAGCGCCCCCGTCGGCCAAAAACTTTACCATACTTATAAAGGAGAGGCCTACCCGCGGAAACGGCGCGCTTATACAAGTGGCCCTGAACGATGAACTGTTATTTGAGCAGCAGTTGCAGCCCCGGTATGATGTGATTGAAGAGGTCGCCACCTATGTGGCATCCGGACTTTACGAGTACCTGGTACGCAATCAGTTGCAGCAGCAGCTGGAGGCAGAGGGGAACAAGTCGCGGGAAGTTTTTTAAAGTATAACACTGATCCATATAAAGCCATTCTATGAAAAATGTTATTTATACCCTGATAGCATTCTCTCTTTTCCATCTCGCAAATCCTGAAAATATACAAGCGCAGGATATGGTTTACACACCTAAAAACCCTGCTTTTGGCGGCAACCCCTATAACTACTCCTGGCTGCAAAGCTCTGCCCAGGCACAGGACAAGCTAAAAGACCCGGATGCCGAAACCAATACCGGCATAACCCGCGACCCGCTCCAGGATTTCAAGAACAGCCTGAACCGCCAGATACTTAACGAGCTGTCCAGGAAGCTTATCTCCAACCAGTTTGGCGAAGACGGCGTGACACCAGGCAGCTACACCGTAGGCGACTACCAGATAGATGTAGTAGAAGGGCCTGGCGGTATAAGTATAGACATTGTGGATATTGGCACCGGCGACAGGACATCCGTGACCATTCCATACTATTAATCCGCCAAGTTAAGTTAGGTTATCCGCTGGCATCCTCCTTTTCCTACTTCACCCTTTCTTATGACAAATAAGCTTTTTACCTACATTTTCAGTATTTGCTGTGCCTTTTGGCTTAGCCTGCTGCAGGGCTGCTCGCCATACTTTCATCAGCCGATGCAGAGCGCAAAGGCCACTTTGGGGCCACCCTCACCGGCATACAAAGACTTGGTTAGCCTGCCGCAGCCGCAGCAGAAAGTGGTGGCCGCCGTGTACAAGTTCAGAGACCAGACAGGCCAGTACAAACCATCTGAGGTCGGCACCAGTTGGTCTACCGCGGTGACGCAAGGGGCCACTACCATTCTCATCAACTCGCTGGAAGAGTCGGGGTGGTTTACGCCAATTGAGCGCGAAAACCTGGGCAACCTGCTGAACGAACGAAAAATAATCCGCTCTACCCGTGCCGAGGCCGAGGCAATTACCGGAAAGAAAGAGCCGAACCTGCCCGGGCTGCTTTTTGCCGGAATCATCCTGGAGGGCGGCATCATCTCTTATGATGCCAACGTGGTAACGGGAGGCGCGGGCCTACGCTATTTTGGGGCAGGAGGATCGGGGCAGTACCGCGAAGACAAAGTAACGGTGTACTTGCGCGCCATCTCTACAAGCACCGGCGAAATACTGAAAACTGTTTATACCACCAAAACGATCCTGTCTCAGGCAGTAGACTTTGGCGTGTTCCGCTATGTGCATTTTAAACGCCTGCTAGAGGCCGAGACCGGTTTTACCTACAACGAGCCCTCAGAGATAGCCGTGAAGGAAGCCATTGACAAGGCTGTGCAAAGCATGGTGATAGAAGGTATGCTGGCCGGGTTCTGGCGGCCCAAAAACAAAGAGGACCTGGAGTCGCAGGTGGTAAGGGATTACCTGCAGGAGAAAGAGGACATCCTGAACAGTGATATCCACGGTAACCTGATGGCGGAGCGCCGCAGCCTGATCGGCGTGAGCGGTGCCATCGGGGCCATGTACTATAAAGGCGACTTTCCGGGGCCGGAGTTCAAGTTTATGGGAGAGGCGGGGCTACGCATCAGCTCGCGGCAGAACATTGGCCTGGACCTTAGGCTGGGCAAGGGGCAGTTGGCCACCGACAACGGTTTTCAGGCTGATATAAATTATGCAGAGCTTGACCTAAACTACCTGCTGTTTCCTAAGCTGCGCTACTCGCCCTATGCGCAGGTCGGAGCCGGGGGACTAGTTACCGGCAGCTTCGGCGACATCTTCAGTGGCAATGGGTTTAACCCTTACGTAAAAGCCGGCCTGGGCATGGAGTACCTTCTAACAAAAAAAATCGGGATAGACCTTAATGCCTCCAGCGCCTACCTCCTGGACGATGACCTAGACGAAGTAGAGCAAGGGCGCTTTAACGATTACTTTTGGACAGGGAAAATAGGCATAAACTTTTACCTGGGGCAGTATAAGTAAGCTGTCTCTATCGATAAAACTGAAGGAAGGGGATGCTGCAGCGGGCAGCATCCCCTTTTTTGTATATAAGGCCTTTTAGATAATAAAATTAGTTATAAAACTTCCGTTTGTAGTATGTTAATTTTAAAAATAAAAAAAATAAAATTTTTTTGAAACATTTATATTTTAACAGTGTATAGTGCTAATGTAAATCATCTTAAACCTTATCAAAACATTAGTATTATGAAGAAAAAAGTAATCTATGCTGCCACGGCAGCTTTGATGTTCGCAGCGGGCTCTGCTTTCGCGCAAAGCACAGTTAACTCAGCGAGCACCACCCAGGCTGGAACAACAAACTCAGCTACTATTGACCAGGCGGGCGGTGTTGGCAATGCAGCCAGTGTGGCTCAGGTTCTGAATTCAAACTCAGCCACTATTATTCAGAATGGTGGCGAGTCTAATTCAGCCGACGCTTCTCAGTCAGGCGACTTTAACTCTGCTGCCATCACGCAGGACATGGGTGTTGCCAACTCTTCTTCCATCTCGCAGGATGGCACTAGCAACAGTGCAGAGTCTTATCAGATGGGCGGTTCCATGACTTCTTCAGTTATATCTCAGGACGGAACAACCAACAGCGCCTACGTGGAGCAGTCTGAAGGAACAGAGAACAGTTCAGATGTTTCTCAGGATGGAGACGCAAACATCGCCACTGTTTACCAGACGCTTGGCATGTATAACGACGCTGACATCGACCAGGACGGAACCGCCAACGATGCTTACATCGATCAGCAGGGAGGCGAGAGCAACGACGCTGACATCGACCAGGACGGCGACCTGAACATTGCCACCATTTTCCAGGCCGGAGGCATTGACAACGACGCTGACATCGACCAGGACGGAACTGAGAACGATGCTTACGTTGAGCAGACCGGCGGCGAAGACAATGACGCCGACATTGACCAGGACGGCGACCTGAACGTTGCCACTGCCATTCAGACTGGCGGCATGGACAATGACGCCGACATCGATCAGGACGGCAGCTCAAACGACGCTGTTACTTATCAGTTTGAAGGCGAAGACAACGATGCTGATATTGATCAGGACGGCGTAGGCAACATGGGTTATGTAGACCAGTTGGCTGGCGAAGACAATGACGCTGACATAGAGCAGGATGGCGATGGCAACTATGCCTCAATTTTGCAGGATGGCGGCTGGGAGAACGATGCTGACGTGTACCAGCACGGCGACGGCAATGAGGCCCTAGTTGGCCAGATAGGCGGCGGCGACAACGATGCTTACGTGCACCAGGATGGCGACGCCCACTTCGCGTATGTAGATCAGGTTGGCGGCGAAGATAACACTGCTACTGTTAACCAGGATGGCGTTGCGAATGCTGCCGGTGTTTACCAGCAGGATGGCATGGACAATGTGGCCGATATTGCCCAAAACGGTGATTTGAACGGTGCCTATGTTGAGCAGATCGGTGGCCTTGCCAACAGCGCGGTCGTATCGCAGGTAGGTTTAGGAAACGGTGCTGCCGTTTACCAGTATGGTGGCGACAACAACACTGCTTCTGTATCTCAGGATGGTCTTGGTAACGGAGCCATGGTGGTACAGGACATGGCCTCAGCTAACGATGCGACTGTAACACAGACCGGCTGGTTTAACAGTGCTTCTGTAGCCCAGACAGGATTGCTGAACTCTGCTTCTGTAACGCAGAGCGGCGTGCTTAACGGTGCTTCTGTGATGCAGAGCGGCGACAACAACACTGCTACTGTAACCCAGACAGGCTTTGGTAACAGTGCGCCTGTAATGCAGAGTGGCTCTGGCAACGTTTCTGTGGTTAACCAGCACTAATAGCTGTATAATGCAGATAAAGCATGTAAGGCACCGGAGGAAATCCGGTGCCTTATTTTTTGCCTTGCAATAGCTAAAGGCCGCTTAAAGTACTTTAGGCGGTGATTCTTAACCTTAACCGACGATCATGAATACGCAATATTTTCAGGCTGCCACAGCCGCACTTATACTTGTGGCGGGTGCAGTCCAGGCCCAGAGCGACTCCAACTACGCCGGCACAACGCAGTTAGGCACAGATAACAGTGCCATTGTTACACAGGCCGGAGGCACAGGCAACAGCTTTGTAGGAAGCCAACAAGGAAGTATGAACAGTTTGGAAGCCCTGCAGACAGAGGGCTTCGAAAACCGTTCTGTGGTTGGGCAGGCAGGCCATGCCAACCAAGTATATGTAGAGCAGACAGGGGCGGGGTACGCTGGTGCCACCGTGCAACAGGCCGGCGAGGCCAACAAAGCAACAGTTATACAATACTATGCCTGGGACAACATAGCACAGGTAAACCAGCAGGGGATTGGAAACGAGGCCTATGTGTGGCAGGAGGTTGACATGAACTATGCGCAGGTGCAGCAGACCGAGAGTTCCTACAATACAGCGCATGCTTCCCAGAGAGGTTTTCTCAACATTACCAACATTACCCAGACAGGGGGAGTGGTGAACAGTGCAAGCATTAGCCAGCGAGGTGACTATAATATTGGCCTGATACAGCAAGCCGGCGGGCAGGACCATGAGGGGAAAATAGAGCAGGACGGCATCGATGGCTTTGCCAAGATTACGCAGGAAGGCGGCTGGCAGAACAAAGCTGTGGTCTATCAGCATGGCAGCTGGGACGAGTACGGCGACTGGAACAGCGCCTCGGTGACGCAACTTGGCGGCGGCGACAACGACGTAGAAGTGCACCAGGACGGCAGCTACCACACAGCCACCGTAATGCAAAATGGCGGCGCAGACAACACAGTTAACATCTACCAGCGCGGTACCATGCATACAGCGGATGTCTACCAGGAAGGCGGCATGGACAATTTGGCCGATTTAACGCAGTCGGGTGAGGGCAACAGTGCTTCGGTGCAACAATATGGCGGTGTGTTGAATATGGCCGTTGTAGGTCAGGATGGGGTAGGCAACCTCTCCGAAACGATGCAGCACGGCTCTGGGAACACTTCAGTTGTATCGCAGCACTAATGCGGCAAGCGTAACGCGAAAAGCAGCGTGCAGTTTGTTCGGGATAAAATTAATATTTAAATGGTTATAATTATTGCAACAATAGTGCTTTGTTGTAGTATATTTATACTATAAATAATTCTGATTATCCTCACGCGTTGTACCTGTGAAGCGTACATTTTCTTGAACTTAGGGTTTCGCGTGCTGTTGTGTTGGCCACATACTATAACCGCTAACAAACAGATGCAGGGAACGCAAGTGCATTAGCATTAAAGAATAAAGCTCATGCTGCGGTATGTTTAGCACTGCAGCATGAGCAATTACAGTATAAATTTATAAGTATGAAAAAGGTTGTACTTGTTCTATTTGTCAGCGCTTTTATGCTGATGCAGAAGGTGGTAGCGCAGTCGGCGCAGAGCGAAGCGGCGTTGTTGAAAGCCATGCAAACAGAGCGTGCCGCGGGCAAAGTAGGCAGCGCTAACGAGGCCGCAACGCAGCAGGAGGGAAGCGCCAACGTTTCTTTTGTGCAGCAGGTGCAAACCGGCGGGGCAGGCAACCAGGCAAGCGTGCTGCAGGTGGGCAGCTATAATCAGGCGGCGCTGCAGCAGAACGGCTCCGGCATACGCGCCACTATCAGCCAGCAAGGCCTCGAGAACCTGTACGAAGGCGATCTGTATGGCACGAACTTAAGCACCGAAGTGGTGCAGCAGGGAAACGGAAATGCCATAAAGCAGCAGCTAAGCGGCAGCAACCTTCACTACAGCTTATCGCAGTATGGCAACAACAACACCATCAACCAGATAGAGACAAGCCCTTCTTCCAGACCGTACCAGGTAGTGCAGGAGGGAAACGGCATGAACATCACCATTGAGCAAAGCAGCGGCTTTGTGCCTGTTACGGTTCAGAAACAGTAGCGCAGCCATGGCTTAGGCCTGCAAATAAGCCGAGGCATACCCGCTTGTTTATCCGTGGGGCAGCTTGTGCGGCTAGCCTTAAATAAACTTTGATTTTAAGCAGTCTGTTTAAAACATTTTTGCTATATAGAAGTATACAAGAATTAAAGATTTGTGCCTCGCGAAGTTTTCTTAAAAACACCAAACTAATCCCACACATGCTAAAAGCTTCTTTCACCCTTAAGCTTGCTTGTTTCTTTCTGCTTTCCATAAGTTTACTTTCCTGTAACGAAGACACCGTAGAGCCTGAAGGCGGCGGCAAGATTATGGGTGTGGTGATAGATGCAGAAACAGAAGCGCCGATACAGGCCGTGAGCATCACGACCAAACCCGCTACCGCTGCCGTCATTACCGACCAGGAAGGCAATTTTGCCATACCTGACGTAGATGCAGGAGAGTATAACGTTACAGCCCAGAAATTAGGGTATAAAGTGAAATCGGTTACCGTGGCGGTTAAAAGCTTTAAGAACAGCATGGTAACCATCGTGATGGAGGAGGCCGCCGGAGGCGGATTGGCCCCAGGCAAGGCCACAGAACCTTCGCCAGCCTCAGGCACGACCAACCAGCCGGTAAACCTTACCCTCAAATGGAAAGCACCCAAGGCCAACAGCAACGACACCATCACCTACGATGTATACCTGTACGAGTCGGGCAACACGGATAAAAAGCTGATTGCTGAGTCTGTGTCGGATACGAGTGTGGTGGCCCAAAACCTGATGTACAGCACCACCTACTTTTGGCAGGTGGTGGTGAAAGACCAGAGCGGCAGAACCGCCAACAGCGATGTATGGAGCTTTACCACACTTAGTATCCCCAATGCCCGCTACCTGTTCGCCCGCTCCGAGAACGGCGACTACAACATCTTTAGGTCCGACGGCACCGAGGCAAATACGTTCAGGCTTACATCGGATGTGAGCCGCGAGTGGTGGCCGCTCCTGAACCCGAAACGCGATATCATCGCCTACTCTTCAAACGCCGCTATTGAGCCGCAGATTTATACCATGAACCTGGATGGCAGTGACCAGAAACAGATCACGACGGTACCCGTGGCTGGCTACCACAACCAAGGCATCGGGTTTGTGTGGGCCCCGGACGGCGGGCAACTGATCTACCCGCACTACCAGGATCTTTACCGGGTGGAGCGCGATGGCTCAGGCCTGACGGTGCTGGCCAAGGCACCTGCAGACCGCCACTTCAGAATGTTGGACTGGACTGCCAGCGGCAACAAGATTGTGGCGCAGACCATCGGCAACGACATTAACGATTCCGAGTTATACCTTATGGATGCTGACGGGGCAAATATGACGCTGCTGGTAGAGAACGAGCCTGGCCGCACCGAAAGCCCAGCCTTCTCCATCGACGGAAAAAGTATACTTTTTACCCAGGATGCCTCTGGTTTTGAGATTACCGAGGGAAGGCAGCTGGACGCCCGCATCTACCGGATAAACATTGATGGCTCCGGAAAGGTAGACCTGTCGAAGAACAAGCCTGCCGGCACCAACGACCTGTATCCACGTTACTCACCTACAGGAGACAAGGTTATTTTTGTGAATACCCCGAACGATGGCTTGGGCCCTTATGATGTGTATGTGATGGATGCCGACGGTAAGAACCGAACCAAGCTTTTCTCCAACGCCACCATGCCCGACTGGAAATAAGAAATCATCTTAAACCAACTATAATGTAAGAGCCGTGGCTATGCCATGGCTTTTATCGTTTATTTGAAACAGGATGTATAGAATGCGCCAGAAAACTATAGCTTGCCCAAAGCTGTTAAATGGATGAAGCGCAAACCGATACGATGGCTAAAAACAACGGCGAACAAGTATGCGAACTGTGTGGCAGAGAAGTGCAGCACCTGTCGCGGCACCACCTGGTGCCCCGCGAGGAGGGAGGTCGCTACGGAGCCACCGCCGACCTGTGCCAGCCATGCCACAGCACGCTGCACTTAACGTTTAGCAACCGCGAACTGGCGCAACTTTACAACTCCATCCCTGCCCTGCAGGAGGCCGAGCCGCTGCAAAAGTACCTGAAATGGGTACGCAACAAGCGCGTCGAGAAAATATCGAACAGGCGCGGCAAGCGCAGGTAGAAGTTGTTTATGCCTCGCTGCCAGTGCCCTTCAAATGCATAATCAGGTTGAGCTTATAGTGGTGCAGGTTGCTTTCGAGGCCAGCCGGGTAGCTGTGCGGGTTTACATAGCGGCGTATACTTTCGTGCAACTGGCTTAGCTCATGCGCCGTGGTGGCTTTTATGCTTTTTAGCGTGGGCAAAGTATAAACCAGTTGCCCTTGCTGAAAAACAGGCACCAGCAACTCCTTGTGCAGCGCATCCTTGTCCATGGTTTTGCGCCGCGTCACGTCCACAGGGTCCACAATTTGCGGTTGCGCCGGCAGCGGTTCCAGCTCGTTGTAGATCATATCAGCCAGGTAACGTTCCTGGTTGTAGTAGCGCCGCACTTGCAAAGCGCCCGGGTTAGAGGTTTTGGCCAACTGCTCCGACAGCTTTATCTTATACTCCCACTCCCCGTTTTTAAGCGCCGCCAGCTTATAAACACCGCCCAGCGCTGGCTGGTCGTAAGCGGTGATCATTTTAGTGCCCACGCCCCAAACGTTTATCTTGGCTCCTTCCTGCTTCAGGTGCGTGATCAGGTGCTCGTCCAAGTCGTTGCTGGCCACAATGCTGGTGCCCGTAAAGCCGGCTTCATCCAGCAGTTTGCGGGCTTCTATGCTCAGGTAGGTCAGGTCGCCGGAGTCCAGGCGGATGCCGCCAAGTATAAAGCCCTGAGGCTGTAGTTCCCGGGCCACGGCAATGGCTTTTTTCACCCCCTCCACCGTGTTATAAGTATCTACCAGAAACACAGAGTCTTTCGGAAAGGCTTCGCCATACGCTTTAAAAGCCTCTTCTTCCGTGTCAAAAGCCTGCACCCAACTGTGGGCGTGGGTGCCTTTCACGGGGATGTCGTAAAGCTTGCCGGCCAACAGGTTAGAGGTGGCGTCGGCGCCGCCTACATAAGCCGCCCGTGCCGCAGCCAGCGCCCCGTCTATGCCCTGCGCCCGGCGCATGCCGAACTCTATCACGGTATCGCCTTTGGCGGCCTCTTTTATGCGGGCTGCCTTGGTGGCAATCAGCGTTTCAAAATTGATGATGGTGAGCAGCGGCGTCTCTATGAGCTGCGCCTGCAGCAGCGGCCCGCGTACCCGTACCAGCGGCTCGTTCGGGAAAACCACGGTGCCCTCCGGCACAGCGTCCACATCGCAGCTAAACTCCATTTGGCGCAGGTACTCCAAAAACTCCTGTTCAAAAAGCGGCTGCCCCTGCGCCCCTTTTAAACTGCCCAGGTAGGCCAGGTCATCTTCGGTAAACTTGAGCGCCTGCAGGTACTCTACCGCATGCTCCAGCCCGGCCGCTACCGTGTAGCCTCCCTCAAACGGGTTTTTCCGGAAGTATAGGTGAAACACCGCCTCCCGCTCGGCCATGCCCTGCTTCCAGTACCCGTACGCCATCGTTATCTGGTATAAATCGGTGAGGAGGGAGAGGGAGGTGCGGTAAATCTGTTGTAGCGCCATGGCTGTTGCGGTTGTTGTTTGAGCCGAAATTTAACAAGTATGGATGAGAAATACCCGAGTGGGTTTGTACCTTGTTTAGCATCAGGAAGTTAAAAATTATACTTGCAGGTTGAGGCGCGTATGTGCAACTTTAAGGCATGCAGAAACGACAGTTTATTTCTTTCTCGGAGGTTAAAGATAAAAAGGCCATTGTAGTGGACAGCACGCACGCCAACGGCTTCATGCTCTCGCACTGGAAAGGCGGCCCCACCCCGGAAACGGTGAAAGATGACACCAGCGCCGCCATTGTGCTGAACGCCATGCGCCAGCGCCTGCCTGAACTGGAGTTGCCCTATGTTACCGCCAACCATTTTGACATAGATGGGTTTGTGGGCGTGTGGGCGCTGTTGAATCCGGAGCTGGCGCTGGAGAACGAGGAGCTGCTGCGGCAAATGGCCCTGATCGGGGATTTCCGGGAGCTGGACCTGAACCACCCACTGGCGGGAGAGGCCCTGAAGCTGGTGTGCTGGATTAACGCCAAAGAGCGGGAGCTGTTCTACAAGCCTTTTGAGGCCGATGAGATGGAGGAGAAGGAGGCGGCGCAGTGCGTGCAGAAATTCAAGTATTTTCTGCGCGAGTTCGGCCGTGTGCTGCAGGACCCGGACTGGGAAAAAGGCGCCTGGGAAGACGAAGTGGGCAGTGTTTTGCTCGGCTACCGCGACATGTATAAGCCGGAGACAAAGATCACCCGCCACCCTGATATCAGTCTGATTATCATCGAAACGCCGCACCCGCTGCACTACTACGCCCTTTTCAGCCGCACGCAGGGCTTCGATATGGTGCTGGCCTGCTACGAGGGCAACAAGTATGAGCTGGAGTATAAGTATACCACTTGGGTGGACATTGCCTCGCGCCCTACGCTGCCGCGCCTAAGTATGGCCCCGCTGGCTGCACGCCTGAATGAGCTCGAAACTTCCGGCCGCCGCTGGACCTACGACACCGTGACCGAAACCGGCCCGCTCCTGCGCCTGGACGGCGACAAGCTCACCCGCTCCGAAACCTACGCCAACCCCACCGAACGCGAGATCTATACTTCGTCCATACCTGTAGATCAGCTGAAGCAGGAGGTGGTTTCTTATTACAAAAAAGCCTACCAAGACATCCACCCAAAGTATAACTGGACCTGGAAAGAAGTGAAGGAACTTAACCGGTGATTGATACAGATTATACTTGGTTAATATGATTTTTACTGATGTAGAGCCGCAATACTTTGCGGCTTTATACTTCGAAGATAAAGCTCGCGGCAGGTGAGTTACATAGGCTGCGGGTAATAGAAGACTCCCCTCCTTGGACAAGGAGGGGCAGGGGTGGTTGGACTCGGCATTGCGGCCAGACGCTCGCGGGACCTCCAGACACCGCGAGGTCTTTAGGTGAGGCGAGCAAGAGCGCCAGTGCGAAGCTTGTAAGTATAGCGCTGAGTAGTAGGAATGCTTGGATCAGTTCAAATTAGCTTAAAACAAACTACCGTTTGCAGCCTTGCCTTCCTGCGGTTTGGCAGGAGCAGGTGTTTCGCAGTTTTCCTCATTAAACACTTGGTCAATCGCTTTCTCAGCCTTGCGCAGTTTCTCCTTGCACAGCTTTATGAGCTGCGACGAGCGCTGCACCTTCTGCGTCAGTTCATCCACATCCACGGCGTCATTCTCGATGGCGCGTAAAATCTCCTCCAGCTCCTGCGTCGCTTCGCGGTAGGTCATGTCCTTTAAGTCCTTATTCATCTGTGTCAATATTTACAACCATGCTGTGGAGGGTGCCGTCCTGCATTCTTGTCTCTACCACATCGTTGGTTTTTACCTCTTTTATACTTTTAATGATCTTGCCATTGATGAGCGTGAGCGTGTAGCCGCGCAGCAGCAGCTTCTCCGGGTTATTCGCTTCGATGCTCATTTCCAGCAGCTTCAGGCGGTGATTTTCTGCCTGAAGCTTGCCTTTGGCTGTATACTCTAGCTTGTCATTATACTTTGAAAAAGCTAATTGGTCCTTTTTCAGCTTGTCTTTCGCCTCCGTCTCCACGCAGTGCACCAGGTGGTTGAGTTCGTGCTCCTTTAGGTGCAGGTAGCGCTGGCTCTTGCCCTCCACGCACACCGACAGCTCTTGCAGGTACCGCTGCCGCTCATGCAGCAGGTCCTTGGTACCGGCATTCACATCCTTCTCCAGGTCACTCACCAGATGCCGCTGCGCCTCCAGGTAAGCCTTCGGCTTTAGCAGCAGCCCCCGCGATAGCGTTTCCAGTTTATCTTTGCTGCCCTGCAACAGCTGCCTGGTGGTGTTCTGGAAACGCAGGCTAATGCGCTCCAGCTTATCGTCAGTCAGCTTGAGTTGCTGTGCTGCAAACATCCGGATGCTGTCGAACAGGTCCTCTGCGTGCTCTTCCGCCTCCCGGAACCTGTCTATCAGAAAACCGGCCACGGCCGTAGGTGTTTTCAGGCGTGTGTGTGCTACCAGGTCGGCTATACTTTCATCGCGCTCGTGGCCGATGCCCGTGAGCACAGGCAGCGGTGCATTACCAATGGCAGCGGCAATTTTATAATCATCAAAGCAGCTCAGGTCTGTCTGGGAGCCTCCGCCGCGAATCAGCACGATCGCATCAAATTGATCGCTGTACCTGGCTACTTGGGCAAAAGCCTGCGCCACCGAAGCCGGGGCTTCATTGCCCTGCACTGTTGCCGGGAAAAGCGTAGTTTTGAAAGTATAGCCGTAGCTGTTATTTTCCAACTGATGCATAAAATCCTGGAAACCGGCCGCCGTAGCTGATGATATCACCGCCAGCCGTTGTGGCACCAGCGGCAGTTCCAGCTCTTTGTTCGCCTCCAGCAGCCCTTCTGCTTCCAGCCGTTTCAGCGTTTCGAGGCGCTGGCGGGCCAGGTCGCCAATCGTATAGTTCGGATCAATGTTTGTGATGTCGAGGCTGAGGCCGTAGAGTTCGTGGAAGCGCACCGTTGCCTGCAGCAGCACCTTCAGCCCGGCCTTTAGCGGCTGCCCGGTTTTCTCCTCAAAGTAGCGGCCCAGCATTTGGTAGCGCGAGCCCCAAATCGTGGCCCGTGCCTGCGCCAGCATCTGCCGGGCGTCGTCGCCTTTGTCTACCAGCGTGAGGTAGCAGTGGCCTTTGCGCCGGTCCACGTTCACCTGCGCCACCTCTGCCACCACCCAATAGCTGTCCGGGAACGCCACTTCCAGTTCCTCGCGTATCTGCTGGTGCAGCTCATACAGCGAGAGCGGGGACTGCTCCTCGTACACAACCGTCTGGCGAATAAAGATCTGGGACATGGGCTACAACGTTTCTATCTCCTGCACAACCGGCAGAGCGCCGGCTCCTGTGCCCCGAAGATAGGATTTTTTGGCTAAAATTATTAGTACAGTGGCGGAGAAAATGTTTTAAATGCTGGAATCAGGCCTATTGACCGGTGATTAAGTGGATTGGGATTGATTTATAGGATTGTCAGCATTACCGAGTCTAATCACCTCTGCCCCTCAGAGCTACGCTTGCTACCTTCGAACTCGCGTTCTCGGTAGTCCAAGGAGGGGTGTCTGGAAAAACCACAGCCAAAGTATAAGTTTCATCGCAATAGGTGTAGCGCCGACAGGTCGCGACCTGTCCCTACAAGTATAAACCCACCCCTAACCCCTCCGAGGAGGGGAATTGAACCTCACCCCAGCCCTCTCCTAAAAACAGGAGAGGGAGTCCTATTCTTACTTCTCGTCCTGTAATCCCGACAAGAGGAGGGATCTATCTGGAATTCTAAAGAGATCTCTCACAGCTAAGCTGGCTTTCCTCGGCTGTCGCCTCAAGAGTGGTCGAGATGAAAAAAAGCGGATGCTATTGAATCTACCCCCAGGACGAGCCCTCGCGGGCTTGGAGCTATCCAAAGTATGAGATGCAACGATAGGTATGTAAGGCTGAGGATGAACAGTAGTAAATGAGGATAGCTTGCCACAGGTTGCAGGAAGCAGCGGCTAATAGCGGCACAAGCGGACGCCCCGTGATACTCCGGGATTTTCAACTTGCGCCAGTGTAGGGAAAGCTCAGGTAAAACAACTATTTTCAAAAAACATCAGAAATAGTTGGCTTTTTAAAATATCGCCCCGTATACTTGCAACATCAAGTCAATACGCCCTTAGCGCATTGATTTATAAAGAAGCGTGGAGAGACAGGCTCTGTGAAACGCTAGCAACCTAACCTTCGGTGTTAAGGTGCTAATTCCTGAGTTCGGCAGGGTGCCGGACGAATATAAATTGATACGGTCATGAACAAGGGAACCAAGCCAACACAGCACGTATTAGTAACCTCGCCGACAGAAACACTGTCGCGCACCTGCATTTTAGCTCTTGCTAAAGCCCCTGTCAGGCGCATGCCCATGTGCGTCATGCACAGCTGTTATTGCTGTTAATCAAGGTATAAAAATCCTGTTTTCATACATGGCTTAGTGGCAGATTCCGCATCTGCTGCTACAGCCAACTTATACCGCTACGGCATCCCAATCTTTGTTTAAATCAAAATTATCCTTCTTAAACATACTTAAATCATCATACCTATGTCTAAGCCTTTGCACTTCGAAACACTCCAGCTGCACGCTGGTCAGGAAATAGATCCCACCACACAGTCGCGCGCTGTGCCTATTTACCAAACAACTTCCTATGCTTTTAAGAACGCGGAGCACGGGGCTAACCTGTTTGCCCTGAAGGAGTTTGGTAACATCTATACCCGCATTATGAACCCAACTACCGATGTGTTTGAGAAGCGGGTGGCAGCTTTGGAAGGCGGTGTAGCGGCAGTGGCGGTAGCCTCTGGGCAGGCAGCGCAGTTCCTGGCACTCACCAACATCCTGCAGGCCGGCGAAAACTTTGTGACGTCCAGCTTCCTGTATGGCGGTACTTTTAACCAGTTCAAGGTGTCGTTTAAGCGCCTGGGTATTGAGGCACGCTTTGCCGACAGCGATGACGTCGCCAGCTTCGAGAAACTGATTGACGAGAAGACAAAGGCGATCTATACGGAATCCATCGGCAACCCGCGCTTCAATATTCCCGATTTCGAGGCCCTTTCTGCGCTTGCCCGCAAGTATGATATTCCGTTGGTGGTGGACAACACGTTTGCGGCCGGCGGTTACCTGTTCCGCCCGCTGGAGCATGGCGCCAATGTGGTGGTAGAGTCGGCTACGAAGTGGATCGGAGGCCACGGCACCAGCATTGGCGGCGTGATTGTGGATGGCGGCAACTTTAACTGGGGCAACGGCAAGTTCCCGCAGTTCTCGGAACCGTCGGAAGGCTACCATGGCCTGAACTTCTGGGAGGTTTTTGGAGAGGGCGGGCCGTTCGGTAACATCGCTTTCGCCATTCGCGCCCGTGTGGAAGGCCTTCGTGACTTCGGCCCGGCGCTGAGCCCGTTCAACTCGTTCCTGCTGCTGCAGGGGCTGGAAACGCTGTCGCTGCGGGTAGACAGGACGGTGCAGAACGCGCTGGCGCTGGCCGAGTGGCTGGAGCAGCACGAGCTGGTGGAGAGCGTGAACTACCCTGGCCTTGAGAGCAGCCCCTACCACGAGCGGGCCAAGAAATACCTCAAGCGTGGCTTCGGCGGCGTGTTCTCTTTCAAGCTGAAAGGCGACAAGCAGCAGGCGGAGGCGTTTGTTAACAGCCTGCAGCTGGTGAGCCACCTGGCCAACGTAGGCGACGCCAAAACCCTCATCATCCATCCGGCATCTACCACCCACCAGCAGCTAAGCGACGCTGAGCAGCTAAGCGCCGGCGTAGATCCTACCTTGTTGCGCGTATCTGCGGGTATCGAGCACCTGGACGATATAAAAGCAGATTTTGAACAGGCGTTCGCCAAAGTATTAGAGGCCGAGCCCGCCTTATCCTAAGTATAAAAATGTCAGAGCAGCACACTTTCCATTATCAACAAGAGTTTAAGCTGGAGCTAGGGGCAACTTTGCCGGGCTTCCAGCTGGCTTATACTACGTATGGCACGCTAAACGCGCAGCGCAGCAATGTGGTGTGGGTGTGCCATGCCCTTACCGGCAGCTCCGACTTTACTGATTGGTGGTGCGAGCTCTTCGGGGAGGGTAAGCTTTATGATCCGCGGGAGTGGTTTATTGTTTGCGCCAACACGCTGGGCGGTTGTTACGGCTCCACAGGGCCGCTATCGGTAAACCCTGCAACGCTGCAGCCATACTTCCATACATTTCCGCAGCTCACCAACCGTGATATTGTGCATGCTTTTGACCTGCTGCGGCAGGAGCTGGGCCTGGAGCGGGTGCATACGCTTATTGGGGGCTCGTTAGGCGGACAGCAGGCGCTGGAATGGGCCTTGCAAAAGCCGGATGTTTTTGAGCGGCTGGTGCACGTGGCCAGCAATGCCCGTCACTCGGCCTGGGGCATTGCCTTTAACGAGAGCCAGCGTATGGCCATCCGGCAGGACCCTAGCTGGTCCACCAGCACCGAAGGCGCCGGCAGGGAAGGGCTGAAGACGGCCCGCTCCATTGCCATGCTTTCCTACCGCCACTACAACACCTACCAGCAGGCGCAGCAGGAGCCGGGCCATAGCATTATCGACGAGTTCCGGGCGGCCAGTTACCAGGTGTACCAGGGAGAAAAACTGGCGCAGCGCTTCAATGCCTATACTTACTGGCTGCTTTCCAAAGCCATGGACTCGCATAACGTGGGCCGCGATAGAGGGGGAGTAGAGCGGGCGCTGGCGCATGTAAAAGCCCGAAGCCTGTTTGTGGGCGTGGACACTGACCTGCTTTTCCCGGTGGAGGAGCAGTATTTTCTGCACGCCCACGTACCCGACTCCACTTTCCACCTCATCCGCTCCAACTATGGCCACGATGGCTTTTTGGTGGAGGTAGACCAGCTGACAGATGCCATTCGGCAGTTTTATCAAAATGAAAAAGAAACAATAGAAGAACTTACCTATGAAAAGCAATAGCGGTAAACGCATTGGTATATTTGGCTTCGGCTGCGTGGGCCAGGGGCTGCACGATGTGCTGCAGGACAACCCGCACCTGCATGTGGCGAAGATTTGCGTACGCGACAAAGAGAAACTGCGCACTCTGCCTAAGCACAGCTTCACCTACGACCCGCAGGAGCTGCTGCAGGACGAAAGCATAGACCTGTTTGCTGAGCTGATCAGCGACCCGAAGGAGGCGCTGCAGATAGTACGGCAGGCGCTGGAGGCAGGCAAAACCATCGTGTCGGCTAACAAAAAGATGATCTCGGAGAACCTGACGGAGCTGGTGGCGCTGCAGCAGGAGTTTGGCGGCACGCTCTTGTATGAGGCGGCTGTTTGCGGCAGCATCCCGATTTTACGTACGCTGGAGGCATACTATGGCAATGAGCCGCTGCAGGAGGTAAGTGGCATCCTGAACGGTTCTTCTAACTATATCCTCACCAAGCTGGATGCCGAAGGCCTGTCTTATGATGAGGCGCTGGCGCAGGCGCAGGCACTGGGCTTTGCCGAGGCAGACCCGACGCTGGATGTGGGCGGCTATGATGCACTGCACAAGATCAGCCTGATTGCGGCTCATGCCTTCGGAGCAGTGGTAAAGCCGGAGCAGGTGCTGCGGTCTGGCATACAGCATATTTCTAAAGGAGACATACACCTGGCGCAGGCACTGGGCGCGCGCATCCGGCTGGTGGCTTCGGCCCGGCTCAACAAAAACAACAACCTGGAGCTGCAGGTGCTGCCAACGCTGGTGTTCCCCGACTCGGAGCTATACTATGTAGAGGCGGAGTTTAACGGCGTGCAGTTGCAGGCGCGCTATGCCGGCGATCAGTTTCTGAAAGGCCGCGGCGCCGGAAGCCACCCGACAGGCTCTGCGGTTTGGGCCGATGTGTCGGCGGCGCTGGCTGGCTACAAGTACAGCTACCCCAAGTTTAGGTATAACGACGAGGAGCAGCTGAAGCCGGTGCCGTTGGAAGAGGACGATGAGCTGAAAGTATACGTGCGCAGCACCATGCCCGAGCTGTTGCCGCAGCTGCCCTGGAAAGAACTGACCACGTTTGGCTATTCTGCCAAGTCTACACAGCTGGTCGGCACCATCAACCGCAAGGACCTGTTGCAGCACCTGCCAGCGCTGAAGCAGACGATTGCGTTTGTTGCACTGTTGCCAGCACAAGTGTCGGGGGAGCAGGTAGTGCAGGCATCCGGAGCAGTGCTGGAAGAGGCAGCCTAAGTATGGTGTAAATTGTACTTAATTTGCTGGCTCCAGCGCAGGTGCCTAGTTTAATAGGCATATCTAAATATTAATATGATTTAATGTATATTTTTAATTTAATTAAAACGTAGCTATAATCAAAATCTTACCGTACAAATAATCAACCTATTAGCGTTATAATTTGTACCAAGATGAGAAACATAGCTATACCCTTTTTTACCTTCCTGATGGCGGTTTTTGCCTTGTCATCCTGCAGGCAGGATGGTGCGGCGCCCATCCGAAACATTAAAGCAGGCCCTTCTCTGCTAAGGGCGCAAGCGGGCGGCGCTTGTCAAAATTGTACTTACCGCTTCGGCACCGAACAGAAGAACCTCGGCAATGTATACACCAAGCAGCTGGTGGTGGCATTTGCAGAGGGCCTCAGCGCTGCCGATGAAGATGCGGTAATGGCACAGTATAAATTTATTTCTGGCAAAAACGGCCAACTGAGTTCCAACTCAGCCATACTGCACAACATTGCACTGGTAGATGGCCTGAACTGCAAGCAGGTAGAACTGGCCATGGAGCTGTTAGCCGAAGACCCCGGCATTGCCTACGTAGCGCCATACTTCCTGAATGAGAGCGGCTTGCTCGGGATCAGCAATGAGGCCATTGTGACGATAGAGGAGGGGGCTGCAGAAGCGCTGGGCGCTTTGGCGGAAGGCTATGGAGCAGAGGTGCTGATGCCGCTGAGCGGGCAGACATACCTGGTGCGGGTGGACAAGAGTTCTGCAGGCAATGCGCTGGAACTGGCAAATTACCTCAACGGAGAAAAGGGTATTGTGCACGCGGAGCCGGATTTTCTGGTGTCGGTTGATATGCCGGCCGCCAGGGTGGCGGTAAAAAAGCTGATCCGATAAACATAAGATGCGGCAAATAAAAAGCCCTGCCTTCGTAAAAGAGGCAGGGCTTTTTATTTGGATTTATACTTTTAGCTATACATACACGGCGGCGGCTTTGTCGCGCAGATTGTAGGCCGAAGCCATCACCTCGCCGTAGGCTCCTGCCGTTCTGATGGCTATCAAGTCGCCGCGGTTGGTTTCGGGCAGCATCACTGCTTTGCCAAAGCAGTCGCTCGACTCACAAATTGGGCCCACCACATCATAGCGCACCTCTTTTTTTTTGCTCGTCAGGTTCTCGATCTTGTGGTAAGATTGGTACAGCGCCGGGCGGATCAGCTCGGTCATGCCGGCATCTAGTATGGCAAAGTTAGTGCTAACGCCGTTTTTGATGTACAGCACCCTGGAGATGAGCGTGCCGCACTGCGCCACCAGTGCGCGGCCCAGCTCAAAATGCACCTGCTGCCCCGGCTGTAGCGTCAGAAACTGGTCGAATAGCCCAAAGTATGCGGCAAAGTCAGGGATCAGGTTCTCATCCGGATGGTAATAATCCACGCCAAGGCCACCCCCCACATTAATGTGCTGCAGGGTTACGTTATGCGCTAGAAACCACTCCTGGAACTCGTTTACGCGCGTGCACAGGTTCTTAAACACTGTCAGGTCTGTTATTTGCGAGCCGATGTGGAAGTGAACGCCTATCAGCTCTATGTGCTTTAGCTCCTGTAGCAGCTCCAGCACACTCTCCAGTTCCCAGGCATTAATGCCGAACTTGTTCTCCTCCAGGCCTGTGGTTATGTATTTATGCGTGTTGGCATTCACGTTCGGGTTGATGCGCAGCGCCACGCGCGCAATTTTGTCCTTCTTTTCGGCCAGTTCGTTTATCACCTGCAGCTCGTGCTTCGACTCGCAGTTAAAGCAGAAGATTTCCTGATCCAGCGCAAAGTTAATCTCGGCATCGGATTTGCCCACGCCGGCAAACACCACCTCCTTCGGCGCAAAACCGTTCTCTATGGCGGCCTTCACCTCATTGCCGCTCACGCAGTCGGCCCCGAAACCGTGCTGGCGCACCAGGTTTAGCACCGGGGTATTGGCATTGGCCTTTAGGGCGTAGTGAACGTGAAAGTTATACTTTTGGGCTTCCTGCTGTGCCGTTTCCAGCGTTTGGTGCAGCAGGTTCAGGTCGTAGATATAAAACGGAGTGGTATGTTGCTGCAGCTGCTCTGTGTTAAAGTTAAGCATGGGCTTCGTTTCTGTTAAAGATGCCATCATTCAGTTTTGTAAGGGCTTCTACTTTGTCTGTTGTGCTGATCAGGAAGCTGATGTTGTTTTTGCTGCCCCCGTAGGAAATCATGCGCAAGGGAATGTGCTGCAGCGACTGGAAAACAGTGAGCACGGACCCGCTGCGCTCTGCTATAAAGTCGCCTACCACGCATACGATGGACTGTTCCGTGTCCACTTCCACCTGGCCAAACTCCTTCAGCTCGGTCAGTATCTCATTCAGGTGCTTGTCATTATCTATCGTCAGCGACACGGCCACTTCGGATGTGGTGATCATATCAATCGGCGTTTTATACCTTTCGAACACCTCAAACACGCTGCGCAGGAAGCCGTAGGCCAGCAGCATCCGCCCGGATTTGATCTTAATGGCCGTGATACCGTCTTTAGCTGCCACAGCCTTTATCTTGCCGCTTTCCGTATTGGCGCTGATGACGGTGCCTCTTGCCGCCGGCTCCAGGGTGTTGAGCAGCTTTACGGGTATGTTTTTCTGCTTGGCCGGCTGCACGCTGCTGGGGTGCAGGATTTTGGCGCCAAAGTATGCCAGCTCCGCCGCCTCATCAAACGACAGCTCCGCGATAGGGTAGGTGTTTTTTACAATACGCGGGTCGTTGTTGTGCATGCCGTCTATGTCGGTCCAGATCTGAATCTCCTCTGCGTCGGCGGCAGCGCCAATCAATGAGGCGGAGTAGTCGGAGCCACCGCGCTTCAGGTTGTCGATCTCCCCGAAGGCATTGCGGCAGATATAGCCTTGCGTTATAAACAGCTCTACGCCCGGGTACTTTTCCAGCTCAATTTTCAGTTGCTGGGCTATGTACTCGTTGTCCGGCTCCTCATTTTCATCGATCTTCATAAAGCTTAGGGCCGGCAGCAGTACCGACTTCTCGCCCTGCTCCTCCAGGTAAAACTGAAAAAGGGCAGTGCTCAGCAGCTCGCCCTGCGCCAGCACCGCGCGCTCCTCGTGTATGGTAAAAAGGTCGAGGGTGAAGGCGGTGATGTACTCGAAATGTTGCTTCAGCAGCTCGTTTGCCTGGTGCTTTTTATCTGCGGAGGTGTAGAGTTCCTCTACCACCTGTTTATACTTATCGTGCAGCGCCGTAATCAGCGCCTTAGCTTCGTTGTGTTTGTTCTGGTACAGCGTTTCTGCAATCTGCACCAATGCGTTGGTAGTGCCCGACATAGCCGAAAGCACTACAATTTTAGGCTCACCATTACGTATGAGCGAGGCTACTGCCTTCATTCTCTCAGCTGACCCCACCGAGGTGCCGCCGAACTTAAGTATCTTCATTCAGGTGAAAAAATGAGTGATGTTATGCCACAAAAGTAGCAAAAAATCAGCGGAATAAGTTCGTTTTGGCTGTAGGAAGAGTTTTAAATAACAACGGCCGCTTCAGGGAAGCGGCCGTTGTCAGAGTGTTATCTTGTGCTGTACTTATTAGCGTTTTATCACTTTCGTTGATTCCTGCACGTTTTTGCCATGTATGCGCAGGATGTACATGCCGTTTGGCAGTTCCTGAAGAGGCAGGGTGATTTTGTTAAAGCCCGGTTTCAACAGAATGTTTACCTTGTATACTTGCCGACCATTTATATCGAAAAGGGCTGCTTCTGCATCAGCGGAGGTTGGGGCAAACACTTCCAGCCTCAGTTCCCGCACAAATGGGTTTGGCCATACCTTAAGCTGCTTTTCATGGCTGGTGTAGTTTCTATGGTTTACGGCTGCTGTACTGCTGTACTCGAACCCTCCGTCGAAGTCTACCTGCTTCAGACGGTAGTAAACAGTCCCTTGTGTCCACTCAGCGTCTGTGAAAGTATAGAATTGTGGAACAACGGTTGTTCCTGCACCGGCTACAGTGCCGATGGCACTGAAGTGCTTTCCGTCAGCACTTCGCTCCACTACAAACTCTTTGTTATTCTCCTCGGATGCTGTTTTCCATTGAAGCTGTACCTGCCGCTGATCTATGAATGCTCTGAAGTACAGTAACTCTACGGGTAGGGGTACTATCACCGGTGCATCTCCATAGATCCGAAGCGTAACAGTTGTAAAGGTTACTCCTGACAGCTGATCTCTCAGGTTTACGATTAGCCTATACGTTCCTTCTTCCAGGTCTCCAGGGGTTGCGATCGTAAACGCACCGGTCGTTGTGTTGAAAGCTACGCCCGGTGGTAAAACCCCTTGTGTTACACTTGCCGACACAATAGGCGCATCTGGGTCTGAGGCTGAGGCTAAAATGTCTCCTTGCCTGTACTCGTTTCTGTACTTCGGAACCGCTAGAGTATAGACCGCATCGCAGTTTACATTTATAGTTACCTGGTCGGTTGAAGTTGCTAACCCGCCGCCACAGGTGCTTTCTACTCTCCACTCCAGCACGTAGGTACCAGAGGTTAGCCCCTGAACCGTTGCGTTCTGGTTGTTTGGAGAGCTGAAGGTGACGTCAGTAGGGCCGCTAATCTTTACCCAGGTGCCAATTCCCGGCGACACATCGTTTGCCCGCAGGGCGTAGGAGCTGCCACAGGTGGTGACGTCAGGCCCTGCGTCGGCTTTTATAGGGTTATTGGTTACCTCCACCGTGGCTTGGTTCACCAGCGTCAGGGTGCCGCAGGCGTTGTTCGTAACCCTCGTGACAGTAGCGTAAAATACTTCGGAGCCTGCGAAGTTCAGTGCTCCCGTCTGCACGGAGCGAATACCTCCGTTACCTCTGAAAGTGCCTAGTAAAAGATCCGCTGAAAGATTATTTGTGGTGGTTGCCCTGCGGTACACCTTGTATTCATAGTCATCGTTTGGTTCGGTTGAGACGTAGATGCTGGTTGCTCCGCCAACGCATACTTTGCCAGTTTCCGGGGTTACAGCGCGGGTGGTAGAGGGACTCGTTACTGTAACGGTTACCTGAGAAGGCAATGTGGTGCTGCAGGCATCTGCAGTTCTTACCGTTATGAGTAGGGCGAAGGTTGTGTTCGTTGTAACTGATCCGGTAGCTAACAGGATAGCGCCTGTTGCCCCTTGTACTGGCGAGCCCACTGCCTGGCCTGTTGCCTCATTTACCAACTGGTAGTTATAGTTGGTGTTTGTGCCGCTCAGGGAGAAGGTAAGGCTCTGGTTGGCACAAGTGGTCTGGCTGACACTGGCAAAGCTTAAGCCCGTCGTTACAGGTTGTGGGCGCACGGTTATACTTACACTGTTAGCAGAAGTGGCGTCGCAGGCGGTGCCACTGATTTTTCTGGCCCTGTACGTGAGGGCAGCGGTTGTGTTGGCGTTTGTCAGGTTCGTTAAAGGCCCGGAGGTTAAAGTGATGGCGCCTCCGGTTCCTAATACGGAACTGCCGGACTCCGTTCCGTTCACTAGGAGCATATAAGAAACCCCGTACTCTGAGCCAGACAGCGTAACGCTGGTGGTGCTGCCACCGCAAATGGTAGTGGGGACAGCTGTAAGTGTGTAAGTGGCAATGGGAGCCCGGCAACTAACAATCACCGGGCTTGCCTTAGGACTTTCGCAGCCATCGGCCGGGGTGTATGTTGCCGAAACTGTGGCACCGGCAAATAGCTCTTGCGAAGAGATTCCGGTAACCGACCAGGTTCCGTCACTGCCTATCAAAGTAGTAGTGGGGAATGGAGTGCCTTCTATGTAAAGGGTTATTTTAGCATTTGCAGCGCCGGAAGGCCCGGTGCCGGATACGCTTGTTGCCCCTTCAGTAATTGGGCTGTTTATGGTTAACGTTGCTGTAGGTCCAGCCGCAGAGCTGACTGCATTGGAGTTAACGCTTCTGACCTTCCCGGTTGCCTTGGCTCTTGCCGTAATGGCGGTACCCGGAGCAATGCCGCCACCTGCCGCCTTTGTAAGGTCTGCAGACCAGGCACCTAAGCTGGTAACTGTGGCCGTGATCGGGGTACTTGTACCATTCTGTGTTATCAGCGTGCCGTCTCTTTGGCCTGCCGTTCCGCCTGTGTAAAATTGCAGTACTGTTCCGATAGCCTCAGTGGAGGTACCTGACAGTGTCGTAACCAGCCCGCATTTTAGTGGGTTAATGGTCGGGGCCGCAGTGGTTTCCTGCACCGTCAAAAAATTAGACCGGCTCGAGGGAACACTGCAGGTAGTCTGCCCGCCACCTGTAAGTGTCCACACCGTTCTCACGTTCAGCATATCGCCTGCCTTAAGTGCGGGTGAGAGGTCAGCCGGTATGGCAATAGACCAGGTAGTAGAAGTAGTATTGATGGTGGCTCTGATGCTTTGCTCCACCGCATTAATGTAAAGGGTTACATACCCTGTTGTTCCGGATGCTATTCCAGAAGGAGCATTACCAAGGGTACCTGAAAGTGACGTAAGGGAGGTTGGCACCTCAGCCCAGGTAGAGGAAGTGGAGCTGTTCTATGTTATGCCATTGTAGGCCACGTTGGTGATGGTTACTTGTTGATTATTGAGATGAGGGGTACCATTTCTAAAGCATACATGGTTAGACTCTAAAGACTCGCAACCGATCACATTTCCGGAGGCATCCAGAGGGGTTACTGTGGCATAATGGTTAAATTCCCCTACACTATACAAGGGGCTCGTCCAGGTGCTGCCAGTTGAGGAAGTTACAGAATTATAGGTAAAAGCCCCTAATGGCTGGTTTGTAGCATTATAAACTGTTATTCTCTGGTTGCCGGAGTAAGATGTCGTGCCGATGAAACTTCTGTTCTGGTTTCCGCTCCCTCCCATACCGGTGATAACGGGTGGAGGCGTAGTAGTGCAAACACCACTCGTTACAGTAACCGTGTTGGATGATGGAGATACAGATTTTCCTGAGGCTGTTACCGTGGCTGTTATGGTATTACCGGCCGCCAGGAGAGTGCTTGATATTCCTGTTAGTTTCCAAGTGCCATTAGCGGCCACGGTAGGGCAGGCCGGTTGCCCTGCGTCGCCACAGATGGATATTCCGTTTCTATAGACAGCAACAACTGATCCCGCAGCCTCTGTGGAAGTACCGGAAATGGATGTGCTATTAGCAGGCACAGGTTCGTTCACAACAGGTGCGGTGGCTGCTATCATTGGGAATCCGGATGTCTGCAACGTGCTTAGGCTGGTAGCCGGAAAGGCACCGAGCAGGGCACGCCATGCTGCGGGGGCATCATAGTTGTAAGCCTGAAAATTGACGCCGCCCACATCTGAAACAGTTCCTGTAAGCCCACTCTGCGCGCTCGTAATGGTAATGCCACTCATGCGCAGGGGAGTTGCTGCCGTGATGCCGCCGTTGAATGCCGACAGCGGCACGTAAAAGTCATAGAAGTAGTCTGTGTTGCCCCCGCTGGTGGAGGCGGCCACCGCCCGTTGGGAATACTGGTCTGTGGAACCCGTAAAAATGGTGCTGCTTCCTGTGGGGCTGTGCTTCAATACCTGTACGGCAAAGTTAGCAGCCAGCAGTACTTCGTACTCGAATCCGGGATTATTGCCGGTCCCGTCAAACTTCTGATCAGAATCTATCAGCACGCTATACCCCTTTGGTGCTGTTGAGGAGCTTCCCAGCCTAATCCTGAACAGCAGGTTGGTGCCGTCGAAGTAAGAGGAGACAGGAGATCCGGTAGACGGAGAGGTAAGTGGAGTGGAAGGGGGAGCCAGGTCCGTATGCCCTCCGGCTGTCCCGGTGTTCAGGTCCCCCAGCGGTTCGGTGGTAAGTGCAGGAAAAGGCCGGTAGGGTACTTCACTACTTGAAGCCCCTTCATCGGCCTTTGTAGTGAACCCAGTGGCTTTTACGGATACATACCCATCCCCGTTAGGATCCAGTACTTTGGCTCCGCTTGTGCTGGCAGGCCTGTAAATTAATCCAGGTGTCTGGGCAGCGGATGGTAAGGAAAATGCCGTGATAAATTAAAGCAGAAGTGTTACACTAAGGTAAAAGTTTACTCTCATAAAGTTAATCGGTTGCCAGCCCCTGATCGTGTTTTTTTAGAGATGGTTGTTAGGACGCGAAGGTGCTGATGTTAGTATTATAATACAAATAGAAAAATTATGCGTTATCATAGTTAAAACCTATAATAGTAAGTAGGTATAAATGTGGTGACGGCGCGGCACCTTTTAGATGCTATTTGAACTGTGAAGAGTAAGCTTGTAGCACTGTAATAGAATGGTTCTATTAAGTACTGGTGTGTCTATAGTATAGCATAAAGAAGTTCTTAAAAGAGCATAAAATATTGTTTTCTACTCTTTTAAGAACGACTGGTTAAGCTTTTTTAGCTGGCTATATTGTACTGAAATGAAGGAATAAGAGTTACTAAAATTGCACCAATTTCCTGAGGCAAGCTGCATGGACAAATAACAGGGCAGCAGAAGAAAGAGGGAGCTTTACTTTCCGGTGATGCCCACCACCACACTTGCCGCATTGCCGCCAAAGCCCGCCGCATTCACCATGATCCTTTTTATACTTTGCGGCATCTGCTGCTCGAGCAGGTTAGGGTAGGGAGTGAAGGTATACTGCTGTTGCTGCAGCACATGCAGTGCGTACTCCAGGCTAAGTGCCCCGGAGGCTCCCAGTGTATGGCCGATGAGCCATTTATTGGTAGTGATTGCCGGAATACCATCTTTAAAAACAGCCTCAATGGCAGTCAGCTCCGCCTTGTCGCCGGCGCGGGTGCCGGGGGTGTGGGTGATGATTAGGTCTACCTGGCGGTCGTGCTCTGGCAACTGCGCCAGGGCCTGGCGCATGGACTTCTGGAAGTTGATACCTTCTGCCGAGATGCCTGTTTTGCTTACGAGTTTCTCAAAGCCCAGCCCAACGGCTTCTATAACCGGAGTGCCTTTTTTAGGATTTTGTACCTGCTCCAGGGCAAACACGGCGGCTCCCTCGCCTAAGGTAAAGGTGTTCTGCTTTTCAGCCGCGTACGGCTGGCAAGGGTAAGGGTGATCGGAAAGTTTAGAGTAAATGCCCACGGCTTTCATCTGGGCAATGGTGAAATCAGTTAAAGGCGCCTCGGTGCCTCCGGCCAGAAAACGCTTGGCCATACCTGCCTTGAGCCAGGCCACGCCGTTGGCAACCGCCATCAAAGCTGTGCTGCAGGTAATGGAGTGACTAATCTGTCCGCCTCCGGCATTTACAGCGTGTGCTACCCAACTCGAAAGATTACCCAGAGTGGTGGTAGGGGAGGCGCTGGAAGAGAGCGTCTCTTGCTGGAACGCCTCAAAATGCTGCTCAAAAAGCCCCGTGGCCCCGCGCGAGGAGCCAATGTTCACTGCCAGGGCATCATCCACAGAAACACCTTCTTTTAACCATCCCGCCTGCTCCGCTGCCTGCTTTGCTGCGTAAACGGCCATCAGGACAGAACGGTCTAGCTGCTTGTAGTTTGGGTTAGCTTGCAGAAGTTGCTGCAATTTTTGCTCGGCCTCTGCCGGTAAGGCAGCAACAGGAGTAGGTTGCCCCTGATGAAGTATGGATGCAAAGGCTGGCTTGCCTGCAGCGTAGGCGCGGGCTATACTTTCAGCATCAAATCCTAAAGGCGAAATAGTGCCGTAGCCACGGATAACAATATGTTTCTTCTCCTCTCTCAAACCGGCTGCAAAGGTAGGTACGAAGTATGAAATCTGGAACGGTGGCGGGACAATAGTTTGCCGCTGCCCTGTAGCCAGCAAGACGCTCACAGGTCTTCAAGACACTGTGAGGTCTGGTAAAGCTGGTTAATCGTGCAGCATATCCCGGTCGGGGCGCGGGTGGTGGCGCTTGCCCGACACGATTTCCTGCATGCCAATGATGGTTTGGTACACTTGGTCTAACTGCTTGTCTGTGATGCAGTAAGGCGGTATGACATAGATAATGTTGCCGAGCGGACGAAGTATAACACCGTTGTCTATCCCATAACTGTACAATGTATCCCGCAGATCGCTGAAGTAGGAGGTGCCACCGTCTTCGAACTCTACCGCAAGAATGGTTCCCTGCTGACGAACCTCCAGCACCTGCGGCAGGTCTTTTATACGTTGGGCAAATTCCGCGTGCCGCTGCGCGATGCGGTTTATACTTTCCTGTGTTTCCGTCTGCAGCAACAGGTCCATACTGGCCAGGCCGGCGGCGCAGGCAACAGGGTTGCCTGTGTAGCTATGGCCATGGAAAAGCGTCTTGCTCTTATCGTCGTGCAGGAAGGCCTCATAGATTTTCTCGTTACAGGAGGTGGCGCCCAAAGCCATCGTGCCGCCCGTAAGTCCTTTAGACAAACAAACCATGTCTGGCTTTTGCTGCAGGTAATCGGTGGCGAAGTGGCGGCCGGTGCGGCCAAAACCCGTCATCACCTCATCAGCAATGGTAAGGATGTCATGCTGCTGGCAAATCAGCATCAGCCTATCCAGCACTTCGGGAGTATACATCACCATGCCGGCAGTGCCCAGCACCAGCGGCTCATAGATAAAGGCAGCCACATCACCGGCAGCGGCAAAAGCCTCCAGTTGTTTTATACTTTCCTCCTTGTTGCCTGGCGTGGGCACATCTATAAAAGCCACCTCGAACAAGTATGACCAGAACGGCGCGGTAAAGGCACTGCGCGCGCTCACCGACATCGCCCCGAAGGTATCGCCGTGGTAGCTGTCGCGGAAGGCGATGATCTTCTTTTTAGTCGTGCCATGGTTGTTCCAGTACTGAATGGCCATTTTAAGGGCCACTTCCACGGCGGTAGAGCCGTTATCTGAATAGAAAATGCGGCTCTGGCCCTGCGGCAGGATCTGCAGGAGGCGCTCGGCAAAGGTAACGGCGGCCGGATGCGTGAAGCCGGCGAAAATGACGTGCTCCAGCGTCTGCAGCTGCTCCGCCACCTTTTGGGCGATGTAAGGGTGCGCGTGCCCGTGCAGGTTTACCCACCAGGAGGCCACAGCATCTATATAGGTCTGACCATCCTCCGAAAACAAAAGCGCCCCCTCGCCCCGAACAATCGGAATAGGAAGCGCCGCGGTTTTCATTTGGGTATAAGGATGCCAGATAACGTTTTGGTCACGTTCGGCTAAATTCATACTTAAATGTGTGCGTTGGAGCACGTTTAGTTTCGTAGAGTTTCTGCTATAGGCGACAACTATAAGTATCCTTCAAATGTTTTCGCGTACTCGGCCACCGTATCCTTGCAGAAATCGGCTTCCTGGCGGATGGACGGCAGGCGGCGCAGCCCGGTATACTTCACAATGAAATCTTCTGAGGTAGCATTCTCCTCCCCGTTAAAGATAATGCCAGCCACAGGGATTTTGCGGTAGCGCAGCACTTCGGCGGTAAGCAAGGTATGGTTTATACTTCCGAGGTAATTTCGGGACACAAGTATAACCTCCAGGCCCAGTTGCTGCACCAGGTCCAGCACCAGGTAACGCTTGTTCAGGGGCACCATCAAACCGCCGGCTCCCTCCACAATCAGGTTGTTTTGGGTATCGGGCAGCTTCATGCCTTTCACATCGATCTCCACGCCCTCGGCAGCGGCAGCCTTGTGCGGCGACGCAGCCATTTTGAGGCGGTAGGCCTCCGGGTGGAAAACCGAGCGCTCATTAGAAACCAGACTCTTTACAGTGTCTGTGTCGGTGAAGTCCAGGCCGCCTGCTTGCACAGGTTTCCAGTAGTCGGCCTGCAGGGCTTCGGTAAGTATGGCAGCGGCAACTGTCTTGCCCACGTCCGTACCGATTCCTGTTACAAAATATTGTTTCATGTACCTTTGGCTATGGCCTGCACGAGGCCCTCAATTTCTTCTTCTGTATTAAAAGCATGCACGATCACACGGAGCCGTTCCGTACCCTGGGGCACAGTGGGCGGCAGCACGGGGCGCACGTCAAAACCATCTTTTTGCAGCGCAACCGCCAGCGCCTTGAGCTGCTGTGGCTGTTGCAGGAAAACAGAAAGTATAACACTGCCTTCCGGGGTGCAGCTGATGCCGCTTATGTTGTTTAGTTTCCGGTACAATAGCTGCGCCAGCCGCTTTACTTTTTCCCGTTCCTGATTAAGCTCGGGCAGTAAAGTATAGGCGCACTTCAGGGCCACCAGCGCATGCGTCGGCAACCCGGTTGTATAGATAAAGGCGCGACTGTAGTTGATGAGGAACTCGCGGAGCACCTGCGGGCCCACCACGGCAGCCCCGTGCAAACCCATGGCCTTGCCATAGGTCAGTACGCGGGCAAACACCTCCTGCTCCAGCCCCAGGGCCGAGACAAGTCCTTCGCCTTTCTCACCATAGAGGCCCACGGCATGTGCCTCATCCACAATAAGCGCCGCTTGGTGCGCGTTACAAACGTGTGCCAGTTCCCGCAAGGGAGCCTGGTCACCATCCATCGAGTATACCGACTCCACCAGTACGTATACCTGGCCGGTAGTTTTTTCCAGCTTCTGCCGCAGATCCTCCACGCTGTTATGGCGGAAGGCGTAGCTTTTGGCAAAGCTCAGGCGCAGGCCGTCTTTCATGGAGGCATGGCTGGCCTCGTCGTACAACACGGTGTCGCCGCGCTGGGGCAGAGCCGACAATAAACCCATGTTGGCCGAGTAGCCGGAGTTGAAAAGCAACGCCGCCTCCGCGTGGTGGTAGCGCGTAATCATTCCCTCCAACTCCTCAAACAGCGGGTGGTTTCCTGATAAAAGTCGGGAGCCGGTCGCGCCCAATGGCAAATGCTTATACTTTTCCTCCTCCTTGTGGATAAGCGCCCGCAGTTTCTCTGAGCGAGCAAGGCCGAGGTAATCGTTGGAGCAAAAGTCTGTAAGGCCGGAGGTGGTTTTCAGTGCCCGCAAGTTGCCCTGCGCCGCCCGCTCCGCCAGCTTCTGCTGTAGTTTATTTAAGATATTAGACATTAGATTTTAGACTAAATCAATCAGGAGTACAGATGTTAAAGAAAAAGTCTAACATCTAATATCTAGCATCTAGTGTCGTCTAGCCAACCACTGGTTGTCCTTCTTCTTTAAATGATTTTCTAGGGTTCAGGCCCAGTAGCTCGAACATGGCTTTGTCCGCGTCGAAATCTGGGTTAGGCGTTGTGAGCAGTTTCTCACCTGTAAAGATGGAGTTGGCGCCGGCCAAAAAGCATAGTGCCTGCTCCGTCACGCTCATGCGCTCGCGGCCGGCCGACAAACGTACCATCGACTTCGGCATCAGGATTCGGGCCGTGGCGATCATGCGCACCATCTCCCACACCGACACCAGCGGCTGGTGCTCCAGCGGCGTGCCTTTTACCGGCACCAGCGCGTTTACCGGCACCGACTCCGGGTGCTGCACCATGGTAGACAAAGTATGCAGCATCTTGATGCGGTCCTCGTCTGTCTCCCCTAAACCGATGATGCCACCTGAACATACCGAAATACCTGCCTTGCGCACGTTGTCGATCGTGTCCAGACGGTCATCATAAGTACGAGTGGTGATGATGCTGGCGTAATTATCTTCTGAGGTATCCAGGTTGTGGTTGTAAGCATACAGTCCGGCCTCTTTCAGCTTCTCGGCCTGGTACTCGTTCACCATGCCCAGGGTGCAGCATACTTCCAGGCCCATCTCGTTCACGCCTTTCACCATGTCCAGCACCTTGTCGAAGTCGCGGTTGTCGCGCACCTCGCGCCATGCCGCGCCCATGCAGAAACGGGTAGAGCCGCCTTCTTTGGCACGCTGCGCCGCCGTCAGTACCTGCTCCTGGCTCAGCAGTTTGTGCACATCCACATCGGTGTGGTAACGTGCCGCCTGCGGGCAATACGAGCAATCCTCCGGACAACCGCCTGTTTTTACAGATAATAGCGTACACACCTGCACCTCGCCGGTGGCCTGGTACTGCTTGTGCACATTGGCCGCCTCTACAATCAGTTCCAGTACTGGCTTGTTGTAAATCGCCTCTATTTCCTCCAGACTCCAGTCGTTGCGGAGAGCTGTGTTTTGTCCGTTCTGCGTCATGGTCTTCGTGTTTAGGGTTACGAAGGTAATTTGAAGATTTAGGAATTAAAAATCAAAAGTATGGGCAGTTTTGGTGGATAAATAGTTAAGTTGTTCAGCTAGTGCGGGTTTTCTGTGGATAAATTACTTTGTTGATTTGTTGAGAAAATTTGTTTAGCGGGCCGGCTGTGGAAAACAAAAAGCCCCTGCCGGTGGGCAGGGGCGGAGGGAGGTATAAAACTGAGTTGGGAAAGTTGTCGCCTTAACTTTTCAGCCTCCTTCTTCTATAAACCCTGAATGCGATTAGAAGTGCAACGCCAATAAGTATAAACGGCCAGACATTGACAATCGCGACAAAGAACCAGACCAGGTTATTCCATCCGTTTCTAAAACCATTCGAGAAGTTGTAGTTGAATTCAGTCTGATAGGGTACACTCTTGTAAAAAGTTATGGTCAGGGTAGAGTATGAAACCTGGTTCTGAAGGTAATTCAGGCGCCCTTCCATAGATTCAATGTCTGAACGCAACTCTCCGAGCTGTTTTTCAATTTCAAGCATCTCGGTTACATTTTTGGCCTGTTTCAATAAGTCCAAGAATCTGTTTTCAAGTTCTTTTTTGGTTTTTAGCCGCGCCTGAACGTCTAGGAACTCGGTAGTGACGTCAATAACTTTGATCTCTTTGCTGTCGAACCGCTTTACTCCTTTAGTCGCGTCTTGCAGGAAACTATCAAAGCTGTCTGCCGGCACCCGGGCAATAACAGTATTACTCTCCCGCTCCGGAGAGTTGAATTCCTGGTCAGAGGAGATGTAGCCTTTATACTTCTCAACAGCCTTTATTATAGTTTGCCGTGTAGCGTTCAGGTCATCTGTTTCGAATTCAATACTGCCCTCCTTGATTAGCTTTCTTTCAGTTGTTTCGCCACCTCTTTCAGTACTTCTTTCGGGTGGGGGTGGAGCAAGCTGCATTTCCATCCTTTCTACACCTGCAGTATCTATTTGCTCTTTGCAGCCGCACGCTGTAATCAGAAGTATAAACCATGCATACTTTACCAGATCTTTCATTTTGTATAAGTTAGGGCTGCAGCGGGTGAGCCAAGTGTTACAACTATATTTTTACCTGATTCACAGTTTAGTTAATATATTATACTATAAATATAGAAAAACCTATCAAAACAAAAAGAGCACCCATGTCCAGGTGCTCTTCCAATGCGGATTCATACCTTATACTTTACTCCTCCTCAGCCTCCTCCAGGTGCACCAGGTAGCGGGTCAGCTTGTCCCACTGCAGCTCCTGAAAGATGGCCCAGCCGCCTTCGGCCACAAAGGTGTTCAGCACGGCACGGTCGCCGGCCTCTTCGCCCTGGTTGTTAATGCCCTCGTTTTTGCCGATCTCATACCCGTGGAGGGTGTTGCCCTCGCGCGTAACCCGAAACGTACTGCTGGCCTCTTTTATGAAGAAATGCTTGACCGCTGCCTCGCCCTCTCCTAACGCTTTCGGTTTCTCGCTGGGGTGCACCACAAACTCTGCCAGGTTCTCTTCCTCGCGCAGGTCGGTAATCTGCACCCAGTTCTCGATGGTAGAGGCTGGCAGCACTATTTTGAGGTAATACCCGATTTCGGGCCTAAGGGCCGTGGTGCGGTGGCCGCGGTTGTCGTAAAGCTCAAACGTGGAGTTAACGCCGGAAAGCTTCGTCCAGGCGTTCACGTTAAAAAGCTTTTCCTTAGAGCGGCCAAAGGCGGCAATGGCTTCCTGATCAGTGGGGTAGCTGTTTTCGTTCTGATAAACCTTATCCTTCAGTTCTTCCCCCTGCAGCACCTTGGCCTCTTTCTTTATCTCTTCCTTCGCCTTATTAAATATATCCTTTATCGACATAGCTTCTTCCTCCTTAGTTTAGTAACGTTGTCCTGAAGGCGTACGCTGCTAGCCTTCGGATGTTAGTGGTATACGTGCTATTCTGCCTGTTTTGTCATAATTTATCTTTTAAGGTACGTGCTATATGAAAAATTGCCAAAGGTGGCGCAACTAGCTGATGAATAAAGAAATGAACAGTCTGGTAACAACGGGTAAATGCATGTGTAGAGTCTAAGGCAAAAGTGAGAGGTAAGATAGAACTATCTTTATTTATACTTTGTGCCGATGCGTTGGTGGCACCTACAAACAAAAACTGCTGGATTTTTGAACAGATTTTAGCATATTGGAGCATCTTGACTGCAAAAGGATCCGCAATGGAGTTTTCAATACCGAGGCAAATGAGCCAGCGCTGGTGCTTGCTTTTGTTGCCGCTGCTTTGGGTTTTTGGGGCTCAGGCCGAAACTGCCCCAAAACTTGGCTTCCCTTACATCCAGAACTACACCAAACAACAGTACCAGGCCGGAAACCAGAACTGGTCTATAGCCCGTGGCGCAGACGGCGTGATGTACTACGGCAACTCCAGTGGCCTGCTGGCCTACGACGGCAGCAGCTGGCAGCTGCACCGTTTGCCGAATAAGCAGATCGTAAGGGCGGTGGCCACCGATGGCAAAGGGCGCGTGTATGTGGGCGGCTTCGAGGAAATGGGCTACTGGCGTTATGATGACGAAGGCCGTTTCCGGTATACCTCCCTGATAGGGCTGGTGCCGGAGGAGCAGCGGCCTAAAGAAGAAATATGGAAAATCTATACTGACAAGGACCAGGTATACTTTCAGTCGTTTGGCAGCATCTACCGCCTGCAAAATGGGAAAGTGGATGTGATAAAGGCCAAGCAGCCTTACCTGTTTCTGCACAAAGCCGGCAAGCGCTTTTTTGCAGAGGTGCTGTCAGAGGGGCTATATGAGCTGAAAGCCGACAGTTTATACTTTATAAAAGGCAGCAAAGCGCTGGGGAGCTCCGGCGTACTGGCCATGCTGCCGTTTGGGCAGGAGAGCTATCTGATTGGCACGGCTAAAGACGGGCTGTTCCTCTACGACGGCCATACTTTTAGCCCCTGGCAAAACGAAGCTAACGGCTTTCTTAGAAAATACCAGCTGAACAACGGGGTGAGTTTGCCTGGCGGTAACTATGCTTTTGGCACTATATTAAATGGAGTGGTGGTGCTGAACCGGCAGGGAGAGTTGGTGCACCAGTTAAACAAAAGCAGCGGCCTCCAGAACAACACCGTGCTAAACTTATACCCCGACGCGGCCCATAACCTGTGGGTGGGGCTGGATAACGGCATCGACCGGGTAGAGCTAAACTCTCCGCTATACTTCTACTTCGACAAAACTGGCAGCTTCGGCACGGTGTACAGCAGTATCATACATGGCGGCAAAATTTACCTGGGTACCAACCAGGGGTTATACTATAGTAATTGGGAGGCGGATAACACGAATGCCGCTCAGCGACTGGACTTCCGTATGATCCCAAACTCTCAGGGGCAGGTGTGGGAGCTGTCGCTGCAGGACGGCGAGCTGCTTTGCGGGCACAACGAGGGCACCTTTCGGGTAGAGGGGAGCGAGCTTGTGAAAATATCTGATGTGAAAGGCGGCTGGATGATCAAAAAGCTGTCCTCCCACCCGACAGCGCTGATGCAGGGCACCTACAACGGCCTGGTGATCTACCGCAAAGATAAGCAGGGGCATTGGGCCTACTCTCATACCGTGCAAGGCTTTGGGGAGGCTAGCAAAAACGTGGAGCAGGACCAGGCCGGCTATATTTGGGTAAGTCACCCGTACAAAGGGCTGTATCGCCTGCGCCTAAGCCCAGACCTGCAAAAAGTGGAGGCCATGAAAAGCTTTAACGCCAGCAACGGCCTCTCAAGTATGTATAAAGTAAGCATCTCCAGGCTGTTCAACCGCTTGCTTTTTTCCACGGGTACGGGGTTTTACAGGTACAGCGAGCTCAGCGACAGGTTTATGCCCTACAAGGAGCTGAACAGCAGAATTGGGTCACTGGCTACGGCCAATCGTATTCTGCCTGCCTCGGGCAGTACCTATTGGTTTGTTAACAGTGGCAAAATATCGCTGGTGGACCTGGAAAACCCGAAACAGCCGCAGGTGTATGCCAACCAGTTCAGCATATTGGATGGGCGCATGGTGCAGGGGTATGAGTGCATCAGCCGGATCAGCGACACAAACTACCTGATCAGCATAGACGATGGCTTTGTGATTTACAACACCGGCAACGTGCCCGAGCAGCGAACGCCGCTCCCGAAGGTGCTGGTCAGGAGAGTAGAGAATGCAGAAACGCCGCAGCAGCTGCAGGAGGTCGCCCACCGCAACAAACGTTTACAGGTACCATTTGCACAGAACAGTATGCGCTTCTCGTTTGCGTTGCCATATTTCAGGCATGCGCAGGTGGAGTATCAGTATAAATTAGAAGGATATACCGGAGATTGGTCGGCCTGGAGTGCCGCCACCCAAAAAGAGTTTACCAACCTGGGCCCCGGAACATACAGCTTTAAGGTGCGGGCGCGGCTAAACGGCAAAGACCAAACAGACGTGTCGGAATACATGTTTGAGGTGCTGCCGCCGTGGTATGCCACCTGGTGGGCTTATACTATGTATGCTTTGCTGGCGATGGCGTTGCTGTGGCTGGCCCGTAACCTATACTTCCGGAAACTGCAACGCGACCAGCTGCGCATCCAGCGGAAGCTGGAGCAGGAAAAGCAGGAGCATTTGCGGCAGGAGGCGCTGCAGCACGAGCAAAAGCTGGTGAAGCTGCGCAACGAGCAACTGAAGGCAGAGCTGTCGAGCAAGAGCAGAGAGCTGGCCAGCACAGCGCTCAACATCGTCAACAAAAACGAAATGCTCCAGAGCATCGGCCATGAGCTGAACAAGCTGCAGGATGCCGATGGTAACAGGCTGCCGGAGAAACAGCTTCGGAAAATACAAAACATTATCAGCGATGGCATGACCTCCCGAAACGACTGGGAGCTGTTTGAGAAGAGCTTTAACGAGACCAACGCCAACTACTTTAAGAAGCTGAAGGAGGGCTACCCGGAGCTAACACCAAACGACCTGAAGCTTTGCGCCTACCTGCGCATGAATATGTCGAGCAAAGAGATCGCCTCGCTGCTGAACATAACGGTACGCGGGGTGGAGTTGCGCCGTTACCGGCTGCGCAAAAAGCTGAACATGGACCCTGAAAAGAGCCTGGTGGAGTTCGTTATGGAGATGTAACACTACATCATTACCACATCATTACCACTCATGCCGCCTGAAATAAGCTTCAGGCGGCATTTTTTATGGCCTCAACCCATCGTTAACACATGCTCACCGTATACAAAGAGGTACATCCGTAGCTGGCTATATGTGTGCTTTTTACAAGGTAAGTACTCACTATGGCTTGCTTGGGTGAGGTTTTGTAGTAGTGCCGTTTTTGGTAAGCGATCATGTAATCCAGAATTTTATAATCACAACCTATCCTAAACATTTAACCTTACGACAGATCGTATGAATAAAATCTTTTTACTCTTCATCATGTGCCTGCTGACAGTACACGGTGCCCTGGCTCAGAATACAATTTCTGTGCAAGGCAAAGTGACGGACGCTTCCACCGGACAACCGCTGATTGGCGCGGGTGTGGTGGTGCAGGGAACCAGCACCGGCACCCAAACCGACGTGAATGGTAGTTATACTATCAACGCACCGGCAGATGGCACTCTGGTTGTTAGCTACCTGGGCTACACAGACAAGCAGGTGCCGGTAAACAATCAGACAACAGTAGATGTACAGCTGGAGTCGGATGCGGAAGCACTGCAGGAAGTGGTAGTAACCGGCTACGGCACCCAGGAAAAGCGTGACGTGACCGGCTCCATTGCTTCCGTTAAGAGCGAGGAACTGGTAAAACAGGCTTCCCAAAACCCGGTAAGCTCCCTGCAAGGCAAAGTGGCCGGCGTAACAATCACTAACTCGGGCGCACCCGGTGCCTCCCCGCAAATACGAATCCGTGGTGCAGGTTCTGCCGTTGGAGGCACTGACCCGCTTTATGTGGTAGATGGTACCTTTGTTGATGATCTCAGCTTCCTGAACCCGGCAGACATTGAGTCCATAGAGATTCTGAAAGACGCTTCGAGTGCGGCTATCTACGGTATTCGTGCGGCAAACGGCGTGGTGTTGGTAACAACCAAAAGAGGCCGTTCTGGAGAGGCAACAGTAAATTACAACGGCTTTGTGGGCGTGCAGCGGGTAACTAACCAGCTTGAAATGGCCAATGCACAGGAGTATACCACACTTGTAAATGAGAAGCTGCTGCTGGAGAACCCGGACGCAACCCTTATCCCAACTGGCTTGCCAAGCACTGATTGGTATGACCAGGTGCTGCGCACGGCCATGATCCACAACCACCAGATATCGGCCACCGGTGGCACAGATAACATTACCTACAGCCTAAGCGCAGGCTACCTGAACCAGGAAGGCATTGTGGAGGGCAACGAGTATGAGCGTATCACGGCACGTCTGCAAACGGATGTAAAGGTGAGTGAGCACGTAAAAGTGGGCTACAACGGTATTTTCTATAATTACAAGTCGGAAGATGTTCCGGGCGATATTTTTTACCAGGCTTATGTGGCACCGCCTATCATTCCGGTGTTCAAGGCCAATGGCAACTACGGCGACCCGGTAGACTACCCGGTAGGAAACTTCGCCAACCCACAAGCCTCGCTGGACTGGTTTAACCAAAAGTCTAACGGGCAGCGCCTGACAGGCAACGTGTTTGGCGAGGTGAATTTCCTCAATGACTTCACGTTCCGTACCAGCCTGGGCCTTGATTACGGCATCAACGAATACCGCAACTATGTATCGCAGGACTCGCTGACCACGGTGCAGCGATCGCCAGTAAGCCGACTGACCAAGCAGCGCTCTAAATCAACCCTGTGGCTTTGGGAGAACACCGTAACGTATGATAAAACCTTCGGCGACCATGACCTGACGGTGCTGTTGGGTACTTCTGCACAGGAGAAAAAAAGGAATTCCCTTGCCGGGTCCGTAAACGATGTGGATTATAACTCTGAAGCAGATTTATACTTAGATCTGGGTGACCTGGAGACATACAACATTTCCGAAGACGGTGATAGGGGTACTGTTGCTTCCTATTTCGGAAGAGTAAACTATGACTACCTGGACCGTTACCTGCTAACAGCCACCCTTCGTTACGATGCCTCTTCTAACTTCCCGCGCGGCGAAAGATGGGAATACTTCCCGTCCGTGGGTCTTGGCTGGCGTGTAACCGAGGAAAGCTTTATGCAGAACCAGAGCATCTTCGATAACCTGAAGCTGCGTGCCAGCTGGGGCAGGTTAGGCAACGATCAGATTCCAAGGAACATTTATAGATCGCAGGTGAACAGACCAGATAGGTTTGCTGCATTTTATGGTGGTGTGCCATATTCTGGAGCAAGCTATACTGCAACACCAGCTTATACCTTGTTTTGGGAAATAGTGGAAGAGGTTGACCTTGGAGCAGAAATGGGTTTCCTGAATAACAGGCTTACTGTAGAGGCCGACTGGTATAATAAGCAGACGAAAGACGCTATTTTTAGCCTTACACCACTAGGGTTTTTAGGTTTATCAGGTTCATTACAAGGTAACTATGCCTCTTTCCGCAACAGAGGCCTGGAATTTATCGCCAACTGGACTGATGACGTGTCGGACAATTTTAGCTACAATATTGGCTTTAACCTGTCCAGAAACACGAACGAAGTAACTGATATTGAATCCGAGAATGCAGCCTTGTATAACGGTAACCTGCCGTTAGGCGGTTATCAGATCAGTATTACTCGTGTGGGTGACCCGATCGGATCGTTCTATGGATACGAAGTGGCAGGGATTTTCCAGACCGAGCAGGAGATTGAGGGTTCTCCGCAGCCGGCTGCCAAGCCAGGCGACTTCCGCTACAGAGACCTGAACGGCGACGGTGTAATCACCGATCTTGACAAGACCATCATCGGCAATCCAAACCCGGGCTTTATCTATGGTATCAACACCGGCTTTACTTTCGGTAACTTCGACTTTAAGCTTGATATTCAGGGCGTGGCGGATGTGGACATCTATAATGGCAACCGCAACGTGCGCTACGGCAACGAGAACTACGACAAAGACTTCTTCGACAACCGCTGGAACGGGCCGGGCACATCCAACTCATACCCGTCCGCTAAGCTAACAGGCAGAAACCTGGACCCAAGCGACTATTACGTAGAGAGCGGCGCCTATGTCAGAATCAGAAACCTGCAGTTAGGCTACAACTTGCCTGAAAGCGTAGTAAACACGCTGAAGATGCGCAACCTGCGTGTGTATGTAAACGCACAGAACCCGGTTACCTGGTTCAATTATAACGGCTTCTCGCCAGAGGTAGGCGGTCCTCCAGTCAGCCAGGGCATCGATAGAAACGTGTACCCGCTGTCGGCTACCTATAACTTTGGTGTTAACGCTACTTTCTAAAAACAGGAACAGAACCCATGAAAAATATACTTTATAACGTTAAGCGAAACTCGTTTATACTTATCAGCGCGCTGGCCATAGGGGGCTTGGCTTCCTGCTCAGAAGACTTTTTGGATGTAGAGCCGGAAGGAGTGGGCGTTGGAGAGGATTTCTTTAGGACGCCGGCGCATGCCAGGCTGGCCATCAATGCCGTTTACGGCAACATGCGGGAGTGGAATGTCATTGCTTTTGCACACTTGGCTATTACTACCATCACTTCTGATAACGCCGCCAAAGGAAGCGTGCCTGGCGACGCGGGCTTTCTGGATGAGTATGACAACATTACCTATACGGCCACAGAAGGAACTCTGAATGGCTACTGGAACGGCCAGTATCAGGGCATTAACCTCACCAACCAAGTGCTGAGCAACGTGCCTGACATTGACATGGACGCGAACGAGAAAGCGCGCATACTGGCAGAGGCCAAGTTCTTCCGGGCCTATTACTACTTCAACCTGGTGCGCACGTTTGGTGGCGTTCCGATACGCTTGTCTGTGCCGGCTCCCGGAGAGCAAGAAGACCCGGCTACCCTGAACGTGCCGCGTGCCAGCAAAGAGGAAGTATACGCCCAGATTGTGGAGGACCTGTCAGAGTCGGCTGAAGTATTGCCTGCCACGTATGATGCTGCCAACCAAGGGCGGGTAACGAAAGGTGCCGCGCTAGGCATGCTGGCCAAAGTACAGCTGTACCAGAAAAACTGGCAGCAGGTAATAGACCTGGCAAACCAGGTGCAGGGCCTGGGCTATGACCTGGTAGAAGATTACCGTAGCAACTTCCGTATTGCCGGAGAGCATAACGTTGAGTCTATCTTTGAGATTGAAGCGTTGACCGTTCCGGGCACTTGTGGCGCCTCAAACATACAGTGGGCGGAAGTGCAGGGCGTTCGCGGCCAGTTTGGCTGGGGCTTTGTAGAGCCGACCCAGGACCTGGTAGATGCTTTTGAGGAAGGGGATGAGCGCTTGGAGGCTACTATCCTTTTCCGGGGAGAGACAACGCCGGAAGGCGATGTGATAAACGCAGATGCCCCTAACCCAAGGTATAACGAAAAAGCCTATGTACCGAGCTACGTTACCCAGGACTGTGGCTATGGCCGCGACCAGAACGTGCGCATACTGCGTTTTGCCGAGGTGCTGCTCATGCGCGCCGAGGCTGAGAACGAACTGGGCATGACCGACCAGGCGCTGGAAGACCTGAACCGCGTGCGCACCCGTGCCGGATTGGATCCGATTGAGTCGGCTACCCAGGAGGAACTGCGCCAGATTATCTGGCATGAGCGCCGCGTAGAGCTGGCCCTGGAGAACGGTGACCGTTTCTTCGACCTGGTGCGCCAGGGCAGAGCCGCCGAGGTGCTGCAGGCGCAGGGCAAGCAGTTTAAGGAAGGTGTGAATGAGGTATTCCCTATTCCGCAGCAGCAGATTATTCTGAGCGGCGGCACGCTTACCCAAAACCCCGGCTATTAATCATTAAACAGTAAGTATGGAGCCGCAATAACCTGCGGTTCCATACTTTTTTCTTTTCAATAAAACCCCACCCTTGCCACAAAGGATGATAAACAAACCACTTTGGCATGGTTGCCTGCTACTGCTTTGCCTGCTGCTCGCGTGCACCGACGACAAAGTGGAGCGGCCTGACCCGGCACCAGAACCTGAGGAAGAACCAGCCTACACGGCAGCCGATAACAAGGCCCTGCTCGACAAAGTGCAGCAGGAAACCTTTCGCTACTTCTGGGACTTTGCCCATCCGGCCAGCGCCATGGTCCGGGAGCGCAGCAGCTCCGGCGACGTGGTAACCACAGGCGGCACCGGCTTCGGTGTGCAGGCCATACTTGTAGGCGTGCACCGCGGCTGGATTACCCGCGACCAAGCTGTAGAACGACTAAACAAACTTACAGACTTTCTTGCCACGGCAGACCGCTATCATGGAGTGTGGCCGCACTGGCTAAACGGCAACACCGGCGCCACCATCCCCTTTAGCCCGAAAGACAACGGCGGCGACCTGGTAGAGACTTCTTTTCTGATGAACGGCCTGCTGACGGCACGGGCATACTTTAACGGCGCCGGCCCGGAAGCAGAACTGAGAGACAAAATAACGCAGCTTTGGGAAACCGTGGAGTGGGACTGGTATGCCTCGCGCGGCGACGGCAAACTGTACTGGCACTGGAGCCCCGATTACGGTTGGGAGATGAACATGCCTATCCGCGGCTGGAACGAAGCTTTGATCACCTACGTGATGGCAGCCGCCTCGCCAACGCACCCTATCGCATCGGAAGTATACCAGAACACCTGGGTGAGCGCCAACTTTGGGCAGGCGCAGAACTACGGCGGCTACACATTAAAGATGGGCCCCGCTTACGGTGGTCCGCTGTTCTTTGCGCATTACTCCTTCCTGAGCCTCGACCCACGGCAGCTGGAGGACAGCTACACCAACTATTGGCAGCAAAACCTGAACCACACGATGGTAAACCGCTCCTACAGCCTGAGTACCGCACCCCAAAACTATGGCTACTCCGAAAGCTACTGGGGCCTTACCGCCTCCGACGACCCGGATGGCTACGCAGCGCACTCTCCTGCCAACGACAACGGCACGGTAGCGCCCACGGCGGCGCTGGGCTCATTCCCCTACACGCCGTACTACAGCATGCAGGTGCTGCGCAACATGTACAAAGGCCTTGGCGGAAGTATGGTAGGGGAGTATGGCCTGAAGGATGCGCATAACAAAGCCCGTAACTGGACCGCTACAGATCACCTGGCCATTGATCAGGGACCGATTGTTGCCATGATCGAGAATTACCGCAGCGGCCTGTTGTGGGGACTGTTTACCAATTTGCCGGAGGTGCAGGCTGGGCTGGCAAAGCTGGGCTTCCGGGAGCCGGTGTATGAGACAGGTTTCCCGTTTGTGCTGCCCGACATCAGAACCAGCCAGGCAGACCTGCTGCGCCACCCGGACCAGGACAACTACTTGATAGAGGTAGCCACCAAAGAAGCAGGAACTTATACTTTAAAACTGCTGCAGGACGACGGTACGGAAGTAAAAACCATCTGGAACAACGAAAGCAAGAGTGCAGGTCTGGAGCAGGTGGCGCTGGGGCAGGAACTGGAGCCGGGCAAGTATAAACTCATGCTTGGTTCGGGCACTACAACCAAAGAGCTCATACTTTTCCTGCACTAGGCGCAAGTATAAATTACAAGATAAAGTATAAACAGAAAGTATAAACATGAAAAGAACCTTGCTTGCCATACCCTTACTGGCTGCCCAGCTTTTTTACGGCTGCCAGAGTGCCTCAGAAACCACTACAGCCACTGCCGAAACTGCCGCTACGGACTCCACGGCAACGGCAGAGCTGTCTGATGAGGAGCTGCTGACGCTGGTGCAGGAGCGTACTTTCCAGTATTTCTGGGATGGTGCCGAGCCTACCTCCGGCCTGGCCCGCGAGCGCATCCACATGGATGGCGTATATCCGCAGAACGACCAGAATGTAGTGACTACCGGTGCCACCGGCTTCGGGCTGATGGCGATTGTTGTGGGCATGGAGCGTGGCTTTATCACGAGGGAAGAAGGCGTGCAGCACCTGCAGAAGATGGTGAATTTCCTGGAGAAGGCTGACCGCTTCCATGGGGCGTGGCCGCATTGGATACAGGGCGAGACAGGCCGAGTAAAGCCTTTCGGCAAGAAGGATAACGGCGGAGATCTGGTAGAAACAGCTTTCCTGGTGCAGGGGCTGCTGACGGTGCGCCAGTACCTGCAGGATGGCAACGAACAGGAAAAGGCGCTGGCTACACAGATAGACAAGCTCTGGAAAGAAGTAGATTGGAACTGGTACCGCAAAGGAGGTCAAAATGTGCTGTATTGGCACTGGAGCCCGGAGTATAACTGGGAGATGAACTTCCCGGTGAGCGGCTACAACGAATGTCTGGTGATGTATGTACTGGCCGCTTCCTCGCCCACACATGGCGTGCCTGCCGAAGTGTACCACGAGGGCTGGGCGCAGAACGGGGACATCAAATCCGATGCAAAGGCTTACGGCCGTGAGGTGGTGCTGAACCACAACGGGCACAAAGGCAGCGTAGGGCCCATGTTCTGGGCGCATTATTCCTACTTAGGCTTAGATCCGCGCGGGCTCACAGACAAGTATGCCGACTACTGGAAGCTTAACCAGAACCACACCATGATCCAACACGACTACTGCGTGGACAACCCGAAAGGCTACAAAGGCTACGGAGAGGATGCCTGGGGCCTGACCTCCAGCTACTCCATGAACGGCTACGCCGGCCACAGCCCGGAAAACGACCTGGGCGTGATCTCTCCAACGGCTGCGCTTTCGTCTTACCCGTACGCCAAGGAAGAATCCCTGAAAGTGATGCGCCATTTGTATGAGGACCTGGGTGACAAGGTGTGGGGTAAGTATGGTTTCTACGATGCCTACTCCGAGGAGCATAACTGGTATACGCCGCGCTACCTGGGCATAGACCAGGGCCCGATTCCGGTGATGATAGAGAACGGCCGCACCGGCTTGCTGTGGGACCTGTTCATGAGCGCCCCGGAAGTGCAAACTGGTTTGAAGAAGCTGGGCTTCCAGAGTCCGCAGTTGAAGTAAGTATAAAGTATAAAATTTATAGCGCGAGCGTCCCCGCTCATAATTAACTATAGTTTGGGCGGTCCAGTCGAGTTGCAAAATCGACACTATTGAAAGTCACCCCGAAAGCTTTCGGGGCGCCAGCAAATAATAGTATGGAACGCCTCTACCTTTGAAGTCGCAGATCCCGGACTTGTTTCGGGAGGGGCAGGGGGATGGCAATCGCTCTGCAGAAATCAACACAGCAGTAAACTATACCGCAAATGAAAAAAGTCTCACAAGCTATACTTGCACTAGCCATACTTTTAGGCAGCAGTATTACGGCGCTGGCGCAGAGCACGCAGATGAGCACCTACTGCAACCCGATCAACATAGACTATACTTATGCCGTGTACGATGCCTACAAAGACATTTCGTACCGCTCCGGTGCCGACCCGGCCGTGGTGGAGTTCCGCAACGAGTACTACATGTTCGTGACCCGCTCCATGGGCTACTGGCACTCCACCGACCTGCAGAACTGGAATTTTATCAAACCGGAGAAGTGGTACTTTCAGGGCTCCAACGCGCCGGCAGCCTTCAACTACAAAGATTCGGTGCTGTACGTAACCGGCGACCCTTCCGGCTCTATGAGCATACTGTATACCGATGACCCTCAGCGCGGCGACTGGAAAGCCACCCCCGGCATCCTGACCAACCTGCAGGACCCGGCGCTGTTTATTGATGATGACGGCAAAGCCTATGTCTACTGGGGCTCCTCCAATACCTATCCCATTAAAGTGCAGGAACTGGACCGGGAAGATCGCTTTAAACCAGTAGGGGAAGTAAAAGAGCTGTTTACGCTGCACGGCGACAAGCATGGCTGGGAGCGCTTCGGCGAGAACCACTCCGACACCACCCTGGCCGGCTATATGGAAGGCGCCTGGATGACGAAGCACAACGGCAAATATTACCTGCAGTATGCCGCACCGGGCACTGAGTTCAACGTGTATGGCGATGGCGTGTACATCGGCGACAGCCCGCTTGGGCCGTTCACTTACGCTCCCAACAACCCGGTGTCGTATAAGCCGGGCGGCTACATGAACGGCGCGGGCCACGGCAGCACCTTGGTTGGCCCGGCAGGCGAGTACTGGCACTTTGGCTCGGCCTCGGTATCGGTAAACATGAACTGGGAGCGCCGCATCAACATGTTCCATACATCTTTTGATAAAGACGGGCTGATGCACGCGGACACTTACTTTGGCGATTACCCACACTATGGTCCGGCTGTGCCGGGCAAGGCCGGAGAGTTTGCCGGCTGGATGCTGCTATCTTACAAGAAACCGGCGAAAGCCTCGTCTGTGCTGGAAAACTTTAAGCCAGAGAACATGCTGGACGAAAGCACCAAAACATTTTGGGTGGCAGAGCAGAACAACGACCAGCAGTGGGTGCAGGTAGACCTGCAGAAGCCCGGCAAAGTATACGCCGTGCAGGTGAATTACCACGACTATAAATCCGACCTCTATGGCAAGGAACCGGGGCTGTACCACCGTTATGTGGTGGAAGGCTCTACGGACGGAAAGAGCTGGCAGACGCTGGTAGACAGAAGCGATAACTACAGAGATGTACCCAACGATTACGTGGAGCTGGGCACCCCGAAAACGGTTCGTTACGTCCGCTTTCGCAATATTCATGCGCCCACGCCTAACCTGGCTATTTCGGGCCTGCGCGTGTTTGGCGTAGGGCAGGGCAAAGCACCGGTCCGTGTCAAGAACTTCAAGGTAAACCGCCAGCAGGACCGCCGCGACGCCATGATCACCTGGGACAGACAAGCCAATGCCCAAGGCTACAACGTGCTGTGGGGCATCGCGCCGGATAAGCTCTACAATTCTTGGATGGTGTACGACGATAACAAGCTGAACCTGAAGAGCCTGGGTGTAGACCAAGGGTATTACTTCACCATCGAAGCCTTCAACGAGAACGGCGTGTCGCAGCGGACGAAGGTGATGAAGGTGGATTGAGAAGCACTAAAAGGTGTTATACTAAACTTAAATTATACTCTAACTGAAGAATAAAACTCTTTCCGGTTTTTCCAGGAGGCGCCTCGAGAGGTTCCGGTGACGAGCCAGAGGCGAGGCGGCCGCAGCGCAGCGAAGGCAGCGCCGAGTGGGAGTTAGTTTACCCCGAAGCATTTCGGGGAGCCCTCGCGGACTTGGAGCGCAGAAAGTATGCGATGAAAAAACCGCTCGTAAATCTTGAGGATGAACGGGAGCTAGCAAGGATAGCTGTGTTGAAGTTGCGGGTAGTAGAGGCTATAGAGAGGCACCCCGAAAGTCTTCGGGGCGCCAGGTGAAGTATAAAGTATGGCGCTGCGGGCCGGTCAGGTGCAAACCTAACATTATAGGCACGGGTTGCAAACTCGCGTGAGCGAGAAGATTTAGGTATCTTGCAAGTATAAAAGTATAGACAAAGTATAAACTAGAAAGTATAGACCGAATGAAAAAATGCTTACTCCTGATCGTGGCGCTGGTATGGCAACTACAAGCGCAGGCCCAACAAAGCAACCCACCCTTCTGGAACGAGATCCAGACCTTTAAGCAGCAGGACAGCGTGGAGATGCCGCCCCAGAACGCCATCCTTTTTGTAGGCAGCTCCTCTATCAGAAAATGGACAAACGTGCAGGAAATGTTCCCGAAGTATACTTTGATTAACCGCGGCTTCGGCGGCTCCACCCTCCTCGACCTCAAACGCTACCTGAACGACATTGTGATCCCGTACCAGCCAAAGCAGATCGTGATCTACTCCGGAGAGAACGATATTGCCGCTGGCAATGTGGAGGCGCCGGAGGTGCTGCAGCGCTTTCAGGATGTGTTCCAAAGTATAAGGCAGGAGCTGCCGCAGGTACCGGTGATGTTTGTGTCCATCAAACCCAGCCCGTCGCGTATCAAGTATAAGCCTATTATAGAAGAATCCAACCGACTGATAAAGGACTACCTGAAAACGCAGCCGAAGACAGCCTATGTGAATGTGTACAAGCCGATGCTGCAGCGTAACGGCAAACCGAAGCCCGAGATATTTATACAGGACAGCCTGCACATGAACCAGCAGGGCTACCAGATCTGGAAGAAAAAGATTAAACCAAGTTTGATAAAATAACCTAATCAAAGAATACATGAAACGAATCATACGTACCGCCCTGGTCATGTCGATCGGATTGGCCAGCACGCAATGCAACACGGCGCAGCAAGGCTCCACCGCCCCGCAAACCGAAACAGCGGAACAAACGCAGACCACAGCCGCTATGGGCAGAAGTACGGCAGACCCGCGCATGCGCCAGTTCGTGGATAGCCTCCTGAGCCAGATGACGCTGGAGGAGAAGATCGGGCAGCTGAACCTGGTATCGGTGGGCTTCGACGTGACCGGGCCGGTGGTGAGCGAGAACGTGGACGAGAACATCCGCAAGGGCAACGTGGGCGGTGTGTTTAACACCTATACCCCGGTGGCGGCCAGAAAGCTGCAGGAGTTTGCCGTAAATAACACGCGCCTGAAGATTCCGCTCTTGTTTGGCTACGACGTGATCCACGGGCACCGCACCATTTTCCCGATTCCGCTGGGCCTCTCCACCAGCTGGGACATGGACGCCATTGAGCGCAGCGCCCGCATCGCCGCTGAAGAGGCCTCTGCCGATGGCCTGAACTGGGTGTTCTCTCCGATGGTGGACATTGCCCGCGATGCCCGATGGGGCCGCATCGCTGAGGGGGCCGGCGAAGACCCGTACCTGGGCTCGCAGGTGGCCAGGGCCATGGTGGAAGGCTATCAGGGCAACGACCTGACCCAGTACAACACCGTGATGGCCTGCGTGAAGCACTTTGCCCTGTACGGTGCCGCCGAGGCCGGCCGCGACTACAACACTGTGGATATGAGTATGAACCGCATGTTCAACGAGTACCTGCCGCCTTACAAGGCAGCCATAGACGCCGGTGCGGGTAGTGTGATGACCTCTTTTAATGAAATTAACGGGGTGCCGGCTACTGGCAACAGGTGGTTGTTCACAGAACTCCTGCGCGACCAATGGGGCTTCGATGGCATGGTGGTGACCGACTACACCGCCATCAACGAGATGATAGCACACGGCGTGGGCGACGAGGCGCACGTAGGGGCACTGGCCCTGAAAGCCGGCGTGGACATGGACATGGTAGGCGAGGTGTTCCTGAAGCACCTGAAGCAGGCAGTGGCGGAAGGCAAGGTAACCGAAGAGGAGATTACCACCGCTGCCCGCCGCATCCTGGAGGCAAAGTATAAACTGGGCCTTTTTGAGGATCCGTACAAGTACGCCGATGAGCAGCGCGCCAAGACAACTATCATGAAGCCGGAGTACCGCCAGGCGGCCCGCGAGATTGCCCGTAAAAGCATGGTACTCCTGAAAAATGAGAAGCAGGTGCTGCCGTTGAAGAAGACCGGCACCATTGCCCTGGTTGGCCCGCTGGCCAAAAATCAGCGCGACCTGATAGGTAACTGGAGCGGCGCCGGCGACTGGAAGCAGGCTGTGTCGCTGGAGCAGGGAATCCGCAATGTGGCGGACAGCAGCATCAAGATCAACTATGCCAAAGGAGCCAATATTACTGACGATGAGCAGATGATCCAGCGCCTGAACGCGCATGGCGGCGAGCTGCAGATAGACAAGCGTTCTTCGGAGCAGATGATTGCCGAGGCTGTGAAGGTTGCCAAATCCTCTGATGTGATCGTGGCTGTGGTAGGCGAGGCACAGGGCATGACAGGGGAGGCCGCCAGCCGCGCCGACATTACCCTGCCGGGCAAGCAGCGTGAACTGTTGATGGCCCTGAAGAAAACCGGTAAGCCGCTGGTGGTGGTACTGATGAACGGTCGTCCGCTGGCCCTGGCCTGGGAGGATGAGAATGCCGATGCCATCCTGGAAACCTGGTTTGCCGGTACCGAGGCAGGCAATGCCATTGCCGATGTGCTGTTCGGGGAATATAACCCGTCCGGTAAACTTACCGCCACTTTCCCGCAGGTGGTGGGTCAGATCCCGCTGTACTACAACCACAAAAACACCGGCCGTCCGTACAACGGGCAGCTATTGGACAAGTATAAATCGCGCTACATGGACGTGACGAACGATCCGCTGTACCCGTTCGGTTATGGCCTGAGCTATACCACCTTCAACTACTCGCAGCCAAAGCTCAGCAAGAGCACCATCAGCCCTAGTGAGAGTGTGGAAGTAACGGTAAACGTGCAGAACACCGGCAACTTCGATGGTGAGGAAGTAGTGCAGCTGTACGTGCAGGATGTGGTGGGAACGATCACCCGCCCGGTGAAGGAGCTGAAAGGATTCGAGAAGATCAGCCTTAAAAAAGGCGAGAGCAAAACGGTGACCTTTACCATCGAGCCGGAAGACCTGAAGTTCTACAACAACGACCTGGACTTTGTACTGGAGCCGGGTGAGTTTAAGGTATATGTTGGCACCAACTCCCGCGACGTGAAGGAGGCCAGCTTCACCGTGACAGAGTAAAAGACAATTAGGTTGAGTAGCCGTCGCTAGCCCTGAAAAGCCGGCGGCGGCACAACCTTTTATCAGCAAAGGTTGAAGCACGACCAACCCTTAGTACATCAAGATGCACATCTATCGGATTACACCATATAGGAAGAAAGCCGCCCACACGATTCGAGCAATCGGGATGGCGGCCTTCTTTTTGTTTATCTGCACCTATTGTAGCCCCAAAAAAGATGCCCGGGAAGAGACTTTTGAGCGGGAGGTGGTAGACAAAGATCCGCCTGTTGCCCCTCTCTCTCCGGAAGAAAGCATCAGCAAAATGGTGCTCCCGCCTGGGTACCGGGTAGAGCTGGTGGCCAGCGAGCCGATGGTGCAGGAGCCCGTCGCGCTTGCCTGGGACGGAAACGGCAGAATGTATGTGGCGGAGATGAACACCTACATGATCGATTCGGAGGGCTCGAACCAGTTTGCACCTACCAGCCGCATCAAGTTGCTGGAGGACACGAACGGCGACGGCAAGATGGATAAGTATACCATTTTTGTCGATAGCCTGGTGCTGCCGCGCGTGGTACTGCCCCTCGGCGACCAGGTGCTGGTGCAGGAAACCAACCTGAAGCACATCTGGAGCTATCGCGACACCAACGGAGACGACAAAGCCGACGAGAAGAAAATGGTGTTCCGCAACGAAGAGATCGACCTGAGAAACCTGGAGCACCAGAACGGTGGCCTGATGTGGAACCGCGACAACTGGATTTACCCTACCCGCGATAACCTGCGCTACAAGTATAAAAACGGTGTGCTGGAGGCAGACACCATGATCGACAACATGACAGGGCAGTGGGGCATCACCAACGACGACTATGGCCGTCTATACTTTTCAGAAGCCGGCCCGGGCTTGCCTGCCGTGCAGATACAACAGATGCCCGCCTACGGTGCCCTGAATTTCAAGGATCAGTTTACGCCGGAGTTTGCTGTGCCGTGGCCCATCATCGGGACGACGGATGCGCAGGGTGGGGAAAAGGCGCTGCGCCCGGAAGACAACACTTTAAACCATTTCACCTCGGGCTGCGGCCAGTCCATCTACCGCGGCGATCGGATGCCAAAAGATATGGTTGGAGATTATTTTATAGCGGAGCCGGTGGGGCGTATTATCAAGCGGGGTAAGATTAAAAATAAAGAAGGCAAAATTGTGATTGACAATGTGTACGAAGGGAAGGACTGGCTGGCGTCAGCGGACTTTAACTTCCGTCCCATCAACACTTATACCGGTCCGGACGGAGCGTTATACATCGTGGACATGTACCATGGCATTATACAGGAAAGCGAGTGGTCGGGGCCAGGCACGTACCTGGGCAGCATCATTGAGCAAAAAGAGCTGTACAAGAACAGGGGCATGGGGCGCATCTACCGTGTGGTGCACGAAGACCATGAACTGGACAAGCAACGCCCGAACATGCTGGATGAACCTGCCAGCAAACTGGTAACGTACCTGCAGCACCCCAACGGCTGGTGGCGCGACAATGCACAGACCTTGCTGGTGCTCAGAAACGATAAATCGGTTATCCCAACCCTGCAGAAGATCGCCTTGGGTAAGAAGGCCACGCTGAAGAAGAAGCCGAACGATGTGACACGGGTTCATGCACTGTGGACGCTGGAGGGCCTGGGTGCCATGAACAAAGAGGTGCTGTTCAAAGCCCTTGCTGATGCTGATCCTCAAATCAGAAAAACGGCGGTTTGGATAAGCGAAATGTATACTAAGCAAAATGACCAGGAGGTGATCGAGAAGCTCAGCGACCTGAAAAACGACCCCAGCCCTGATGTGCGCCTCCAGCTTTCCCTGTCGCTGCGCTCAAATGATACGGAGCAGGCGAAGCAGGTGGTAAAAGACCTTCTGGCCGCCTACCCCAACGACGAAGTCATGCAATCGTCTTACAAATCATTTGTGGAAACGCACAGGAGAATTGCGGAAGAGCGGGAAAGAGTGAAAAACATCAGCCCCGAAGACAGGGCTTTGATCGCGAAGGGAGCAGTAATTTATAACCAGCTGTGCACCAATTGCCACGGGCCCCAGGGCAAAGGGATACAGGTGGGCGGACGCATGCCGGCACCACCGCTGGCTGGGTCTCCCCGCCTGAGAGGCACTGATAAAATACTGCCCATCGAGATTATGATGCACGGCTTGCAAGGGCCCATAGACGGCAAAGAGTATGCGGATATGATGCCCTCCATGGCAGGCCAGAGCGACGAGTGGATCGCAGCGGTGCTTAGCTATGTGCGCAACAGCAGCGACCTTGGCAACAAAGCCTCCGTGATTAGACCCGAAGAGGTGAAAGAAGTACGCGATCGTATTGAACTGATACCTGGTGGCGCAACGCTGCAGTACCTGGAAGTACACAAAGGCTACCGCACCACGCAACGCAACTGGGCTGATGAAAAGTAAGCGGAAGAAACCATGCACCTGAAAAACAAGATCATACTTTTACTGGCACTTTATGCGCTGCCCGTGATGCCGTTGCTGGCACAGGAGGCGACCTTTACCAACAGCATCGGGATGGAGTTTGTGCTGATAAAGCCAGGAAAAATGGTGGTTGGCAAATTTCAGCCGACGGTAAGCCCGTACGTGGGGCCTCAGCCTGGTCAGGACAGGGAGTTTCTTCCGCCGGCGGCTTACAAAGAGGCGAAGGAAATGGCGGCAGCGGCTGCCATGCCCGGCTTTACGGTATCCCTGGACTGCCCTTATTATATAGGCAAGTATGAGGTAACGCAGGAGCAATGGGAGAAGGTAATGGGAAGCAACCCTTCTTTTTTCAAGGGCGATAAAGTGGCCGGAGACGCCGGGAAGCACCCTGTCGGGAATGTTACCTGGAAAGATGCTCGGAAGTTTATCAAAAAGCTGAACAAGCTGGACAAGCAATATACTTACCGGCTGCCCACGGAGTTCGAGTGGGAGTATGCCGCGCGCGCAGGAACTGAGGATGATATTGCGTGGGGAGAGGCGCGGGCAATGGGGGTGATCAGCGACACAACCACCCGTGCGGTAGGTTCCAAACAGCCGAACGCCTGGGGCCTGCACGATATGATCGGTAATGTATGGGAGTGGGTGGACGATTATTACAACGAGCAAATATTTGCCGATCCGGTTCCTCCCCGAAAGGGCACCCAGCACGTGCTGAAAGGCGCCTCTTTTACCGGCGATGCCAAAAATGCCACCTACATGACGCATGCCGCCGGTCCGGGCAATGGCTTCGACGTCGGTTTTCGGGTGGTCGTGGAGGCCAGGCCCTAATTCTTATCAACCTTTCTAAAAGAGATCTATGCGGCTGATACATACTTTAACGGTCCTTTTATTCATTTTTATTTGCCATGTCGCCTTTATTTGCCATGCCGCCAATGCGCAGGTACCGGAAGGGTTCAAGCCGATCTTTAACGGAAAGAACCTGAACGGGTGGCACATCTCCCGCACTACCCACCAGGGCACCACTCCGGATGTTCGGGTAGAGAAGGGGACGATCGTGCTGCGGCAAAATCCCTATGGGCAGGGGGGCGTGCTGTTGTCTGATAAGAAGTATAAGAATTTTGACCTTTACCTGGAGGCCAAGATTGATTCGTTTACGAATGGCGGCATCTTTATCCGGTCCTCCGAAAGCGGTATGGCATACCAAATAGAGCTGGACGATGCTGCCGGCAGTACCGGCCATCTGTTAGGGGAGCGGATGCAGGTGAGTGTGCCCGCCAAGGCAACAGACCGCCCTAAGGTATGGAAGCCAAACGACTGGAACTCGTTCCGGATACGGATGGTAGGCGAGGAGCCGCGCATCACGCTTTGGATAAATGGCGTGAAAATGTGGGAAGTAAAACAGCCCAGGAATGATTTTGTAGCCGGGGCTACCGAAGGTATGATCGGCTTCCAATCCCACTGGACCGCCTTATACTCCCCTGTAGCCGGCGATTGCTGTGGCTTGAACTTATGGGCCCCGGGTGCAGAACACCGTTTCCGGAACATTGCCATCAAGGAACTGGGTGAGGATTTGGAAGAATAACGGATTCAGAAGGCAAGTGCCATTAGTATACAGACGGTAATTAAACTTAAGTAAAAGTATAAACAGATCGATATGACAAAGTATAAACTCCCTTTACTGGCGCTGCTGTTGCTGCTGCTGGCAAATATGAAGGTACAGGCGCAGAAAGGGCTGGAGGCTTACGAGCACAAAGTATACGTGCAGGGCAACGATACGCTGCCTTACCGCATCCTGTACCCGAAGAACTTTAACCCCGACGAAAAATACCCGCTGGTGTTGGTGCTGCACGGGGCCGGTGAGCGCGGTGATGACAACAAAGCGCAGTTGGCCTACGGACCGGAGCTTTTCTGGGTGAACCAGGAGAAGTACCCGGCCATCGTTGTGTTCCCGCAGTGCCCGAAAGACAGCTACTGGTCCAACGTCAACATCGTGACGTCGGAGAACGGCAAGCGCACCTTCAACTTTCAAAAGGGTGGGAAGCCAACCAAAGCCATGAGCGCGCTGCTGGGCCTGCTGAAGGAGCTGGAGAAAAGCGGCCAGGTAGACAAGGAGCGCATGTATGTGGGAGGCCTGTCGATGGGCGGCATGGGCACCTTTGAGCTGCTGTGGCGCAAGCCCAGAACCTTTGCCGCCGCCTTCCCTATCTGCGGGGGCGGCGCACCGGAAACAGCCAGGAAGTATGCGAAGAAGATCGGCGGCATCTGGATCTTCCATGGGGAGGAGGACAGCGTGGTGCCGGTGGAGCACTCCAGAATCATGGCCGGGGCCATAGAGACCGCCGGCGGCGACGTGAAGCTAACCGTTTACCCGGGCGTGGACCACAACAGCTGGGACTATGCCTTCTATGAACTCGAGCTGTTGCCGTGGCTGTTCTCGCACGAGAAATAAAGTATGGTATTATTTGGAGGCAGAGGCTTGATAGTCATAGTCTTAGCTACGGAGCAAGGACCAAGTCTCCCTTCGAAGGGGGCAGGGGAATGATAATCGTCCACGCGTATACCCCCCTTTTCTGCAAGGTCGTTTCATTCCAATAAATCTGGTTAAAATGATTTGTCATTCTGTTAAGAAACTTGATGGATGGGAGGTTAAGCTTTTGCTACTTGCTACCAAGATCCTTTCAGGATGACAGGAAAAAAGAGAATGAAACGACCCTGCACCGAGCGTAGCTCTATAGGGGTGGGTTTGGCTGAAGTCGAATTAAGCAAAGCGAACTTCGAAATGATGCTCCTCGCCGCTGTAGCGATACCGAAGCTGCCACCCATGAGCCTCGCAGATGCCTTTGGCAATGGCTAGGCCCAAACCGGTAGACTGCCCGCTGTTAGCCCGGCCCTTCTTAAAACGCGCATACAGCTGGTCTTCCGTCAGGGTTAGGGGTGCCCCGGAATTTGCCACCTCCAGCCGCTCCGGCGACAGCCGAATACTTACTTTACCGTTTTCCGGCGTATAGCGCAAGGCGTTGGCCAGCAGGTTAGAGAGCAGGATGTCTATCAGGTAACGGTTGGCTTGCAGGGCTGTGGCAGAAATTTCGGTCTGCAGCGCGATGTGCTTCATCTCAAACAAGTCCTCCATCTGGTCCAGTTGCGCCTGCAGGAGTGGGCGAAGGTCAAGCTGTTCTTTTTCTTCGAAAGCACGGTTTTCCAGTTTGGTAAGGAGCAGCAGGTTTTTGTTGATGCGTGAGAGGCGGCTAACGCTGTCGCGGGCCAGGGCCAGGTGGTGCATCATTTCCCCGGAGATGGGGTACTGGCTCAGCCTGTCCAGCTTGGCCTGGATAATGGCCAGCGGGGTCTGAATCTCATGCGAGGCATTTTCGGTAAACTCGCGCAGGGCCAGGTACTCCTGCCTGCTCCGCTGCGTCTGTTCCTGCAGGGCCAGCTGCATTTCCCGGAACTCCTGCACATTCGACGGCTGCAGCTGCAAGGGGCTGCCGGAGCTGACGGAGTGGCTGCGGTATACTTTCAGGTTCTGGAAAAAAGGCTGCCAGATGCTGCGGGCCGCAAAGTAGTTCACCAGCAGGCCCGTACAACCCAGCAGCAGCGCCATCACCAGAAAAACGGCAAAGATAGTGAGGTAATAATCCGCCCAGCCCACATGGGCGTCCATCACCATAATGCTGTAGGTCTTCCCGTTTATACTTTTAACAGAGCGTAGGTAGCGATAATCCTCATGCTCCAGCTGCAACCGGTCGAACACAACGGAGTCGCCATACATTGTAGAGGGGCGGGCGGTGGAATTTAGTTGCCGCACGTCCGTCAGCGGGAAGCTGGGCATCTGGCCCTGCGCAATCTGGGCGGAAATGAGCTCCTCTTGTAAGGCAAGCTCCTCGTCTATCTCAAGCTGCGCCTGCCGCTGAAGTATAAAGTATAAAAGCGTGCTGCACACGGCCAGCACCACCGCAGAAGAAACCAGGTAAGCCTTGTTTATCTTTTGCAGCAGCCTCATGCCGACTCCCATTTGTAGCCCATGCCATACATGGTTTTGATATGGTCGTTGCCGGTGCTGGCGCGTAGCTTCTTGCGCAGGTTACGGATGTGCAGGTAGATAAAATTGAAATTGTCGGCCATGTCGTAGCTGTTGCCCCACAGGTGCTCGGCAATGGCCTGCTGGCTTACCACACGGTTCTGGTTCAGGATGAGGTAGAGCAGCAGCTCATACTCTTTGCGGGTAAGCGTCAGCGCTTCGTCTCTTACGTGCACCGTTTTGGCGGCCGTGTCAATCAGCACTTCTCCGGCTTTTATCTCGGGTGTTCCGCTTAGGCTCTTCCTCCGGATCAGGGCGTTAATGCGGGCATTCAGTTCCTCCAGGTGAAAAGGTTTGGTAATGTAGTCATCGGCGCCCAGGTTCAGGCCCTCCAGCTTATCAGGCAGCGAGTCTTTGGCAGACAGGATGAGAACGCCAGCATCCGGGCGGTGTTTCTTCAGGTGGCGCAGCAGCTGCAGGCCATCGCCGTCAGGCAGGGAAATATCCAGCACAATGGTGTCGTACTCATAGAGCAGCATCTTGTCCTCGGCTTCGGCATAATTTCCAGCTAACTCACACAGGTATCCCCGCTCCGTCAGGTAGCTGGCCGTTTCTTCCCGTAGCGCCTGCTCGTCCTCTACAATCAGTAGCTTCATACTGGTTATCTGCGGTATTGTAGTACATTTTTACTTAGCTGTAAGTATACTATAAATTGCCTCAATAATGGTTCTAAATAAACATTCGCAGGCTTTTCTATAGATTTTCTACAGAATTATTTGCGCTATTAGCACTACAAATTATGCTCTTTTAAAAAGAAGATGTGAAAACTGCACGCTTTTTGAATGTATGGATAGTAGCATTTGCTGCAGAACCTAAATTAGAGAGAAGATGATGATAAAGAGAGCCTTTTTTGCCTTGTTTTTTGGACTGACCCTGACCCTTAGCAACGCTTTTGCCGGCACCCCGGTGTCGCCGAAAGGATGGAACATAACCTATGCCGAAGCCGCCGCCGAGGCTAAAGCCGAGCACAAGCCTATTATGATGGTATTTGCCGGCTCAGACTGGTGCAAGCCCTGCATCATGCTGCGCAAGGAAGTATGGGAGTCGGAGGCGTTTAAAGAGTATGCAGCCGATAACCTGGTGCTGCTGGAGCTGGATTTCCCGAGAATGAAAAAGAACCAGCTGCCTGCCGACCAGACAAAGCGCAACGAGGAACTGGCTGCCAAGTATAACCCGGAGGGTATTTTCCCGCTGGTGGTGCTTACCGACGAGAACGGTAACGTAATCGCCAAGACGGGCTATAAAGCCGGCGGCCCTGAAAAATACATTGAGCACCTGAAACAGCTCCAGAAGAACTAATTTTAAGATGCCCACTTTAACAAAAGTGGGCATCTTTTTCGTATATGCTTTTATGCTTAAACGCCTTTTTATACTTTGGATGATCTGCTGTGCGGGCCTGATGCAGGTGCAGGCGCAGCGCCTGCCTACCAAAGAGCCTGAGGCTCAGAAGAAAGTGCTGAAACTGATGGGCACCCGCTTTGAGCTGGTTGCCGTCAGCCATGATCCGCAGAAAGCCTGGGAAGCCATAGACGCCGGCATAAAAGAGATCCAACGCATCGAGGCGCTTATTTCAGAGTGGCAAACTACCTCCCAAACCAGCGAGATAAACCGCAATGCCGGCATCAAACCCGTAGTGGTAGACGAGGAGCTCTATGACCTGATCAGCCGCAGCAACCGAATCTCCCAGATGACGGGCGGCGCATTTGATATTTCGTTTGCCTCTATCTACAACGTCTGGAAGTATGACGGCAGCATGAAAACTGTTCCCTCGCCCGAGGAAGTGGCCGCCTCTGTCTCCAAAATCAATTATAAAAACATCATCCTGAACCCTAAAGACCACAGCGTGTACCTGAAAGAACCGGGCATGAAGATTGGCTTCGGGGCTATTGGCAAAGGCTATGCCGCCAACCGCGCCCGCGATGTAATGCGCGAGATGGGAATAGCCGGGGGGGTGGTAAACGCTGCCGGCGACATGGTGACCTGGGGCAAGCAGGCCAATGGCGAGCCGTGGTACGTGGGCATTGCCGACCCGGCTGAGAAAGACAAGGTATTCTCGTGGCTCACTGCCGATAACACTGCCGTTGTTACCTCCGGCAATTACGAAAAGTATGTGGACCTGGGTGGCAAGCGCTACTCGCACATCATTGACCCCAGAACAGGCTATCCTGCCGAAGGCTTGAAAAGCGTGACGGTGGTGTGCCCAAACGGGGAACTGGCCGATGCGCTGGCTACTGCCGTGTCGGTGCTGGGGCCGGAGGAGGGGCTGTACCTGATAAACCAGCTAAAAGGCGTGGAATGCCTTCTGGTGACCGATGACGATAAGATCGTGACCTCCGAGAAACTAAACCTGCATTTTTACCAAAATAAAAAGAAACCTGCCGATGCCACTGCCGCAAGTGGTAAAGAGCAGATGAAATAACTATGAAAAAGCGAAAAATGGTACTGATGGTATTCCCGCTGCTGGCTATGCTTAGCAGCTGCGAAGCCGTGAAGCCTTACCAGAAAACTTACCTGAATGAGGAGGAGATGAAGCTGAGCGCCAGAAAACTGGAGAGCTTTGAAACGAATTTCGAGTCGTACCGGGAAGGTGCCTCCGGAGCAAACGGCGGTAAAGTGGGAGGAGGTTGCGGATGCAATTAAGATACAAGACTACAGCCCTTGCGGCAGCCTTTGCGATGGTTGCCAGTGGCGCCTTTGCCCAAAACACTGCTGCTGAGGCCTCCAAGCGTGTACAGGAGCTGCCTCCCGCCGATGTGAATATCCTGGCCAGCTACTACAGCCAGGACGGCAACCATTCGCCTGTGACGGGCGGCATCGGCACCGAGGAGCTGACGGACGTAACGCCCACCGTGATCGTAAACGTGCCGCTCGACACCGTTACGAACCTGCTGGTAAACTTCGGGATGGACTTTTACTCATCGGCCTCTACCGACAAGATTGACTATAACGTGTCTTCGGCCTCCAGCTCGGATATGCGTACGCACATTAATGTGGGCCTGAGCCGGCGCAACAGCCTGAGCCGGGTTACCAAGAGCGTTACGGTGGGCGGCTCTAACGAGTATGACTATAACTCGTTCTCGCTGGCGGGCAGCTGGGCCCAGGAGTCGCAGGACGGGAACCGGGAGGTGAGCTTTGCAGGGCAGATTTTTATAGATAAATGGAAGATCATTTACCCGATAGAGCTTCGCGGCCGCGGCGACCTGGTGGACACCGACAAGCGCCAGTCTTTCAATTTTACTGCTACTGTGTCGCAGGTGATTACCAAGAGGTTCCAGGCCTCGCTTACGGCTGACGTGGTATACCAAACAGGGCTGCTATCCACACCGTTCCATAGGGTATATGTGCAGGAGCAGGAGGAGGCACTGGTAGAGCAGCTGCCCGACAGCCGCCTGAAGTTTCCGATTGGTCTGCGCGCCAACTACTATATCAGCGATCTGCTGACGGCGCGCATGTTCTACCGCTTTTACACCGACGACTGGGGCATAACAGGCAACACGATAGAGCTGGAGACGCCGTTTAAAATGGGACCGTTCTTCTCTATCTATCCGTTCTACCGCTTCCACACCCAAACCGCCGCCGACTACTTTGCACCCTACAAGGAACACTCGCTCAGCGAGGAATTTTATACTTCTGATTACGACCTGTCAGAGCTGAGCAGCCATAAGGTAGGCCTGGGTGTGCGCTACTCCCCGCTGTTTGGCGTGGCCAAGTTCGGCTTGCCTTTCACCAGCAACGACACCAAGCTCAAAAGTATAGAACTACGTGCCTCCCAGTACTGGCGCAGCGACGGCCTCAAGGCCTTCCTGATCAGCACGGACCTGGGTTTTACCATTCCATCAGAGTAAAAGTATAGTATAGAAAGAGAGAGGCCACTGCAACAGTGGCCTCTCTCTTTTTATCCGTCTATCGTAGTTGCCTGTTTCAGAAGTATAAGTTTTGTCATCTTTTGTCATCAGCAGAAGTATAAACCCAGCGCTAAGAGCTACGCTCGTTAGTTCAAAACTCCCGTTTTGGCTAGTCCAGAAGAGGGGAATTCACCCGAGCCCGACACTCCCCTAAGAACTGGGGAGGGAGTTTCTGCAGCACCGGGCCCGACCACCCCTAGCCCCTCCTTGGATAAGGAGGGGGATTATACTTCCTTCTCTCCCTGTCATCTCGAATACTCTTGAGGCGAGAGCCGAAAAGAGCCAGCGTAGCTGTGAGAGATCTATTTAAAATTCTGCAGGTGATTTTCATCCCCCTGCCCCCTTCGAAGGGGGACTGTTCGGAAAGCAGTGGCTATTTAACCTGAACCCAATCTTTCCGTTGAGCGCCTTGTGAGATTCCGGTGCCCTGCAAGGGCATTGAGCAAAGGAAGGGAACACAGCGCGATGCGGGAAGATGAGGCCTCCCGGCCTGGAAGGTCACCAAAGTATGAAATGCAACTTTAGGTATGTAAGGCTGAGGGTGAACGGCAGCTAGAAAGGATAGCTTGCCTCCAATTGCAGGAAGCGGCGGCTAAAGCAGGAGAAGGCACAAGCGGACGCTTGCGCCAGGGAAAGCCAGTGTAAGTATAAAGTATAGCCAAAGCAAATACGGCTTTCGCGGCCTTGAAAATCCGCAGCAGCTCAGGTTCCGGACAAGGATGTCCGGAACAGCGGAAGAAGAGCAGTGGCTATAGCGAGGCACCCCGAACGCCTTCGGGGCGCCATGGAAGTATAAATGCACAAGTTCAGGTGAGGGATAACAGCTGCGGCAGGTTTAAAAACAAAACGCCCGCTGCACAATTTCGGCAGCGGGCGTTTTAATATAATTCATTTCCTGATCAAGCCTCCGCGATAAACACCGGCTCCGGCTTGGGTACCTGCAGGTGCTCCAGCATCAGGTTAAACACATCCACAGCCTGTATCTCCTGGGGCAGGTCCGTTTTATACTTTGTAAGCAGCAGCGGCCACTCTTGCTTATCTTCCGGTATGCGCCCGTGCGAGCCTTTGATCAGGCTAGCGTCCAGCGGAATGATGTCCAGCACTGTCCGGAACCCGAGCTTTTTCCTCAGTAGCTTCGCGGCAATCAGCGGCATCGGGAATTTAATCTTAGGGTCGATGAACATCTCAACCGGGTCGAAGCCAGGCTTTTTGTGGATGTCGACCATGCGGGCATAGTCCGGGGCTTTTTTATCATCGAGCCAGAAATAATAGGTAAACCAGGCATTGGCCTTGGCTACAACCACAATCTCGCCACAACGCTCATGCGCCAGCCTATACTTGTAGCGCTCTTCTCCCGCCAGCACCTCCTCAATGCCATCAACCTGCTGGAGCAGCTGTTTTACCTCGGCAATCTTCGCCGGATCCTTCACGTACACATGCGCCACCTGGTGGTCGGCCACGGCAAAGGCGTCGCTCATGGCCATGTCCAGGAGCTCTGTGCCTCGTTCCACCCGCACGTTCAGGTAGCCTTTCTCCCGCAGCACCCGGTTTAGGTGCACCGGCTGGTTCACATCCGAAATGCCATACTCCGATAAAACCATCACCTGAGCCCCCTTACCTTCATAAAAGGAAATCAGGTCGCCGGCCACCGCGTCTATCTCCTGCAGGTCTTTGGCTATGCGCGGGTCCGACGGGCCGAGGCGCTGCAGGTTGTAGTCGAGGTGGGGGAGGTAGATGAGCGTGAGCGTCGGGTTGTAGAGGTCATCCGTCATTTTGCTGGCATCAGCAATCCACTTGCTCGATTTGATGGAAGTGTTTGGCCCCCAGTAATTAAACAGCGGGAAAGTACCCAGTTGCGCCTGCAGCTTGTCGCGGAGGTCAGCAGGTTGGGTGTAGCAGTCGGGTAACTTTCGGCCATCGGCCAGGTACTGCGGGCGCGGCGTTAAGGTATAGTCGGCGGTGGTATTCATGTTGTACCACCAGCCCATGTTGGCCACGGTAAAAGTGGGGTCGGCGGCTTTAGCCACTTCCCATACTTTGGGGGCCTGCACCAGCTTGTTCGACTGCCGCCAAAGCTTAATCTCGTCCTCCTCTCTAAAGTACCAACCATTGGCTACAATCCCGTGTTCTTCGGGCCATTTGCCTGTAAAGTAGGTGGCCTGTGCCGTGCAGGTAACAGCCGGCAGCACAGGTTTTATACTTGCCTGCTTTGCCCCGGCGGCCCATTTGGCTATGTTAGGAGTATTGGTGACGCTAATCAGTGATTTCGTGAGCCCGACGATGTTCAGGACTACCGTTTTCTGCATTTTTCGTGTTGCTTATGTTTTGCTGAACCCACTCCAGCTCCCGCCGGATAGATTCGGATAGGTCTTTCTTCAGTTCTTTTGGAAGCACGTCCCAGGTATAGGTTTCTACCTCCAGGTGTTTGGTCACGTTGTTTTGCGCCAGCAGCCGCAGCACCTCCGCCACATCCTCCTGGGTAGACTGCAAGCCGTTATACTCCTGCGTGAACAGCGGCACATGGAAATGCGTGCGCCACTCCACCGCGTTTGGTTTTCGGATGTGCTGCAGGGCAAAAGTGAGGTCGGGGTACTGGGTTAAATGCCCTTCCTTGTCTTTCTCCACCACTTGGTGCAGGTAAGTGTCTTCGGCAAAAACGGCCATTGTCTCGGCTAGTTCTCCGCGCGTTTCCACATCCTCGGGCAAGGTGGTTTTGAGGGCGGCGCTCAGCTGTATCTTGCCGATCCGGATGCTGGCATGCTGCAGTTTGGCAAATGCCTCGGCGGGTTTTTCATAAGCCAGCGCAAAGTGGCACACGTCGTAGCAAAGCTGCAGGTGCGTATAGATCGCTTCCCGTGCCGCCTCTTTCTCCAGTCCCAACTCCTCCTGCAGGTAGGGCAGCCCCACGGGCAGCAGCCACTCCTGGTAATAGTTAATCACCTCGCGTGAGTTTTCCAGCAGTCCGTCTGGCTCAGGCTCTATATCGATGTGGATGGTTTTGCCGGTTTGCTCTTTCAGTTTAACCAGCGCTGCCACCAGCTTTGCCAGGTGCTGGGTAGATTGCGCGTATACCGATTTTACTTTCTGCTCATCGGCCTCCAGCAGCCAGGGCTTGTAGGAGAGGGGCGAGGTGGAAATGCCGCCTTCCATACCTTCCGGCAGGAGCTCTGCCAGAATGTTGGCCAGTCGCACCGTGTAGTCCAGTCGGTCAGGGGTGGTCCAGTCGGGGCGGTGCACCTTGTCTTTTACCGACTGGTGATGAAAGCCTCCGTACGGAAAGCCGTTCATGGTGAACACATATAGCCCCTGGCTCTGCAGCCATCCCTTAAATTCCTGCAGCCGTTCTGCCTCCAGCAAATCCTCGCTGGCCTGGTTCGAAAGGCGCAGGCCAATGCCAAAAGGCTTTTCGGGGGAAAGCTGTTTCTTGAGAGGGGGCAAGTATGTTTTCAGGCTTTGGAAAACCTCACTCCAGCCTTCGCCGGGGTGTATGTTGGTGCAATAGGTTAAATGGTGACCTTCATCCAGAATCATGGTCTTTGGGTTTGGTGAGACATCAGGACATACTATTTGTCCATTCTATCTATGTTTTATACTTGAGAGAGCGGCTGGGGTTGGTATTTTTTCTGCAGATAGTTTACCGCCTGCCGCACCAGTTCCTCGTCCATCTCGTGCACCTCCCGGCCTTCGCCCAGCTTTTGCAGCAGCATGATGGTCAGTTGCCCGCCCAGGTGCTCCCGAAACTCGTTCAGGCCTTTTATCACGGCCAGTTGCCCGTCGGGCTCCTTTTGCGCCAGCTCCGGCACAAACAAGCTAAAGCCCAGCTCCTGCAGCAGCTCCAGCACGTCATCCCGCTCGGCAGCGGTAATCATACCTTTTAGCTGCGAGTACACCACATCCAGGGCAATGCCAATGGCTACCGCCTCGCCGTGGCGTACGTTATACCTGCTCAGCTGCTCCAGCTTGTGCGCCGCCCAGTGGCCAAAGTCCAACGGACGGGATGAGCCCATCTCAAAGGGATCCAGGCCGCCGATGTGCTCCACATGCAGCTCGGCGCAACGGTGAATAAGGGCTTGCATGGCAGCCATATTGCGGTGGGCCAGCTGCCGCGCCTGTTGTTTTATACTTTGGTAAAAGCTGATGTCTTTGATCAGGGCCACCTTCACTGCTTCTGAGATGCCGGAGCGCCAGTCGCGGTCTTCCAGGGTCAGTAAAAAGCTGCTGTCGTTGATCACGGCAAAGGGTGGCGCAAAGGTGCCCAGGAAGTTCTTCTTGCCAAAGGCGTTCACGCTGTTCTTTACCCCCACGCCTGAGTCGTTCTGCGAGAGCACGGTGGTAGGGATGCGGATGTGGCGGATGCCGCGGTGCGCGATGGCTGCCGCAAAGCCTGCCAAATCAAGTATGGCCCCGCCGCCAATGGCGATCAGGTATGAATGGCGGCACACGCCGAACGCGTTAATGGCGGCAAGTATGGCCTGCAGGTGCTTTGGGTCGTTTTTAGCTTCCTCGCCGCCAGGCAAAACCAGCGGATCGGATGCCAGCTGCAACGCACCGGCATGCGCCAGAGTAAACGCCTGCAGCTGCTCCAGCAGCCTTGGGTGCGCCTCGGCCACGCCACTGTCTACCAAAAACAAAGCTTTACGCGGCGCAGTGGCTTTGTCCTGGGCCAGCACCTGCGGTAGCAGCGGGTTTTGCGGGCTAAAAAGGTCTTCTGTAAAGTATACCCCATACCTGAACGGTACTGCAAAATTCTGTTCTATCGTCTTCATATCCGGGGGCAAATAATTTTGAATGGGTGAATGCGTGATCTTATGAATGAAATGCTATTTGAGAAAAGTTCGTTCACTGCACTCAGGTAACGGCAAAGCTCTTGGCGATGTAGATGGACACAGGCAGCAGCAGTAGCACCACCAGGCCATACTGCCATCCGGCAAAACCAGCAGCCATACTTGCATTCATCACGATCAGGGCCAGAATCCCTGCCTTCACGGCTTTGATGATCAGCTTAGGCTCTTTGGCCGGCATAGCCTTGAGAAGCGGCGGGAAGATGAGGAAAGCAAACAGCAACAGGAAAGGCAGGCTATAAAGCAGGTTAAACTGGGGCAGCAGCGCCAGGCTCATGATACCGGCAAAAACCAGCACATACATCAGCACGGCGGCTTTCAGGGCGGCTGTGTTGCCCCCGTGTACCTCTCCGCGGCTCACCATGGTAATAGCCGAAATATATACAATGGGAATAAGGGCGATGAACCAAAGCTCCTGCACAGCGGCGGGAATAGCGCTGACGCCCAGCAGCAGGTTGCCGCCACGGCAGGCGCCCATGTTTACCGGGCCCAGCACCGGGTGGTGCTTGCCTTTCCAGTCGTAGAGCAGGGCGAGCAGTGCCACCGTAATGGCCAGGCCAGCGCTGGTGGCGGACACCTGCCAGGCCGCCAGCACGCCGCCCAGTAGTAAGGCAGCGCCAAGTATACTGGCACCCGCTACACTTGCCTTGCCGCTCGGGATAGGGCGCTCAGGGCGCTCCACGCGGTCCAGGTCGGCGTCAAACACATCGTTAAAAACCACGCCGCCGCCGTACAACCCAATTGTGGCGAGCGCCAGCCAGCCCAGCATGTATAAATTGCCTGCCTCAAGGCCGTTTTGCCACCGCTGCCACGCGAGCAGCGCGCCAGAGGCGGCATAGCCCATCATCACATCCGCAATGGCCGTAACGATGTTGGCCGGGCGCATGAGGCGCAGGTAAGCTCCAATCTTGTTCATGCCTTAGCGTACAATATTAGAGTCCAGCTCGCCGGTAGCGTTTAGGTTGCCCACCACAGGGGCTTGGCCGCCGCGCAGTACCGAGTTGTCCGAGAATTTCTCCCGCTGGTCTACCTCTGTTCCCTGCAGCCAGTCCGACTCATGCATCTGGCCGCTTTTGCCGAAGGAGTCCAGGGCGTTCTGGTAGCAGGTCTTTTTCACGTCTTCCAGGCTAATGCCGCGCTCCAGCATCAGGGAGGCCGTCTTTGGAACGGATAGCGGGTCGCTAACGCCCCAGTCAGCAGAGCTGTTCACGATAATGCGCTCAGAGCCATACTTCTTCACGACCTCCACCATGCGCTCGTTGCCCATTTTAGAGTTCGGGTAGATGGTAAAGGCAGCCCAGAAACCGCGGTCCAGCACGTCTTTTACCGTTTCCTCGTTGTTGTGGTCGATCACCACCATGTCCGGGGCGATGCCGTGCTCCAGGCATACTTCCATACTTTTAATGGTGCCGGCTTTCTTGTCGCGGTGCGGCGTGTGCACCTGCACCGGCATGTTTACCTCTTTGGCCAGTTCCAGCTGCGCCCTGAAGTATTTATCCTCTATGGCTGTCTGGTCGTCATACCCGATTTCTCCAACGCCTACCACGCCTTCCTTGCAGACAAAAAGCGGCAGCAGCTCCATCACCTGCTCGGCCAGGGCCTCGTTGTTCGCCTCTTTCGAGTTCAGGCCGATGGTGCAGTAGTGCTTGATGCCGAACTGGCTCGCCCGGAAGCGCTCCCAGCCCACCAGGCTGCTGAAGTAATCTTTAAAAGAGCCCGCCTCGGTGCGGGGCTGGCCCAGCCAGAAAGCCGGTTCAATAATGGCCACAATACCGGCCTGCCGCATACGCTCGTAATCGTCGGTGGTGCGGGAGGTCATGTGGATGTGTGGATCTATGAGCATGAGGTTCTGCGTGTTCATACAGTAGCGTAGTTGAAGTTGGTAGTAGTTCTTATTTCAATAAAAGAAACGCATATAAGTTAGCGTTCTTATGGGAAAGATCAAAGTTTAAACGGAAAGGAGCGTCAGGAGCTGCGCTACTCCCGGGCAAGGGCTTTATCCCCAATTTGCCTCCAGGTCAGCTCCCCCTTGTCGACGCGCGCCTTTAACTGCGGGTGAGAGTTCAGCAGCTCGCGGGCGGCGCTGTTATCGCTCTGGGCGCAGGCAAGCGCGGCCGCTTCCTGCTCCAGCTCATCGGGCTGGTCGAACAGCTTGCGAATATCGGCCAAAAGCACCTCGTCTATAAACGGGCCCACGGGGCGCCAAAGCTCCGGCGAAACAGGCCGGCCTGCTGCCCAGCGCTCATGGGCGTAGTCGGAGAGGATACGGGCCAGCTTGGCATTGCGGCGCTTCTCGATGCCGTAGATACGGAAAATCGGCTTGCCCACAAAGAGCGTCTTGAGCACCATGTTGTTCCAGGCGTCTTCCTCCATGTAATCGGCAGGGTAGGGGTTATCCAGCGCCACGGCCTCAAACACATCGCCCATATTGGTGCGGAAGCCCTCGGCGGCACGCAGGCGGAACAGCTCTGGGTGCGGCAGCAGGGGCAGCGCAGCGTACAAAGCCACCAATTCGCCCATATCAGCCGTGTCAAACAGCGTTTCTACCTGCCGGAAAAATGCCTGGCCATCCTGGTGCGGCAGCGAAAGCAGGAGTAGGGTGCGGGCAGCCTGTGCAGCGTTCCAATGGCTGGGGTTAAACCCGGGCCGGATGGCATCGGCTGTGGACAGGTCCTGCGGCGAAAGTTGCAGGGGTGCTTTGCCTACAAAGCGCGGCGCGGCACTAAAGGCAAGGTAAAACTGACTGGTTTTGGCGTTTCCGGAGTTGATCTGCTCCATTTTCTGGTTAAGCCACTGCAGGCCCTGCGGAGTGGTGCTGTTTTCCAGTAGCTCTTTTAGAAAGGTAATGGTTTGCTGGATATCGGCTTGGTACACGGATGTATAAGGGTTAAAGGTTAGAAGCTTACGAGTTACCTGCTCTGCTGCCTCCTCTGCGTAAATAGTGCGTTGCTGGCCTTGCCAGAAAGCATATTGAGCAGGAAACCTATATAGTTATGTAGCTATCACTAGATAGGTTTTTACGGAGCAACTTCAAGAAGGTTCATAAGGTTAAGCATCTTCCTGAATCTGTGCAACAATTTTGCTGTTTTTTAGAAGTATCCGTAATGTCAGAAAAAACACTTGCTACTACTCCTGTAAAATTTTGCTGCAATTTTTAAGCAACACTTTTAGCTGTGGATGCGTATGGCACGTGCGGCATGTAACGATCTGTAAAGTGGTAGATGTTTAAACACTGGTGTTGATACAGCTCCTTCATTCGCTTTTAAATAAAGAATATTTCTATTGGCAATAATTATAATGCTATTCACCCATTTTATGAATTTCGTTGTGATATTTTACTCTAGATTTGAACTTTAATAGGCGTGTAAACTGTATATTCTGTAGAAGCATTTAAAATTATGAAAGAATTAAAGCGAATCGAAGACGGACTAAAGAAAAGCAACACATTACTGTACAAGACTGATGACAAAGGACTTGCCTGCTCTTTTGTTAATGGAGGCCTAGTGGTAGACTCCTTTGTGGTAGAAGATAACGTAATTGCCGACGCCCTGGCGAAAAAAGGCATGAACGGAGTGGTAGAGGGCAGTAACTTTAGCATGCTGCGCAACAACTATGACTGGTTCTCGCTGCACGTAAAGACAAAGAAGCTCTACGAAACCCTGAAGTAAGCAAAAAGGCAGCGATCAGCTGCCTTTCTTTTTATACATTCACCTCCTCCGGCCGTTCCTCGGTCAGCGTATCCCGCAGCTTGGCAAATACGTTCAGGGCCACCTGAAATACGGGGCTCAGAATAAGGGTATACAAAAACGTAACTACGTGGATCGGGCCTCCCAGCAGAAAACCTATCACTAAAACGGTGCTCTCCACAACGATCCTGGACTTGCTCACAGATAGGCCGGTGCGATCCGCCATGGTCAGCATAAAGCCGTCGCGGGGGCCGGCGCCGATGCCACCGGCCACATACAGGCCGCCTGCCATACCGATGATAAGTATAGCCAGCAGCAGCCACAGGTAGTCGAGCCAGGTATGGGTGGCGTCCGGCAGAAAATCCAGCCACAGAAAGAAGTCCATGAAAGGGCCGATGAGCAAGGCATTGAGGAAGGTGCCGATGTTGATGTACTTGCGGCTGACCAGCAGCGAGGAAAAGATTACGACCATGCCCACGATCACGCTCCAGGTGCCGATGCTCCAGCCAAACTTATCCGACAGGGCCACGTTCAGCACATCCCAGGGGTGCAGGCCCAGGTGCCGTACCTTTACCGCAATCGCGATGCCGAGGCCAAAAAGGATGAGCCCCAGGAAAAAGAAAGTATAGCGAATGACCCAGTTGCGCGGGGTATCCGATTTTATCGACAAAGCCATGCTGCAAGTTTAGCAATTCTGCCTGTATCGCCACGCGCTTTCGTAAAAAAGAAATCCCCGCCATAGGTTGGCAGGGATTTCGGTAGACAGGAAAATAGGTAGTAGTTAAACTTGTGTGGCTTACATGCCGCCGGCTCCGCCGTTGCCGTCGCCTTGCTTGGTGTCGTCGTTGCGGATGCTGCGCTTGCGGCGCATTTTCTGCTTCTCCATCTTACCGAAGCGGTAGTCGAAGGTAACACGGGCACCGCGGTTGTAGTTGTTGATGTGGATGCGCTGCGTGTACTCTATGGCCTCCACGTCGTTATCCATCTTCATGCTCTTGCGGAAGGGGTTATCCAGACCTACGCTGATGCCGCCCTTACCTTTAAACAGCTCTTTCTTAAAGGCCAGGGTATGGTAGGAGAAGGAGGCGAACCTGCCTTGCAGCTGAATTCTGCGTGAGTTGAAGCCGCCGTTAAACTGGGCGCTGAAGCCTTTGCCGAAATCATAGGAGGTGTTACCGTTGATATTATACATCCAGCCGCTATTCTCATACAAGGAACTCTTCAGGTCCACGTAGTAGATGTTGGAGCTACCGCTGATGCTCCAGGCTTTGACCGGTTTCACAGAGCCGAACAAGCTGATACCGTAGGTCTGGTTCTTGGCCACGTTCGCAAAGGTCAGCACGGTGGTGTTGTCTTCTTTGCCCGGCACCGTCTCAATGGCGTTGTCGGTTTGGCGCATGTAAAGGCTCGCGCTGATGGAAGAGGTTTTAAAGTAGGTGCTGTAGCCAAGCTCATACAGGTCAGTTAGCTCGGCATCCAGGTTCGGGTTACCGCGCACCACTGTGCCCGGCGCCTGCTCCTGGTCAAACGGATTCAGGTAGAACAGCGACGGGCGCTGGATACGCTGAGTGAAGTTGGCCTTTAAGGTATGCTTTTCCTTTAAAGTATAGGATAGGGCCACGCTCGGGATAAAATTATCGTAGCTGTCGGAGAATTCCTGGTCCGCCGTGATTAGGTCTGCCCCGATCTCGGTGTGCTCGTAGCGGCTACCTAACTTCACGTTCAGTTTCTTCCTGATGGCAAAACCGTAAGTCAGGTAAGAGGCATACACATCCTGGCCATACTCAAACTTTTCCAGTCTTTTAGTTTCTTCACCTTTCTCAATATCACGATAGATTCCGTCGCTGCTCACATCCCGGAAGATGCTTTTTGCGCCAACCTCCAGGGTGGTTTTATTCTCAAACGGGTGCACATAATCCACTTGGAAGGTCAGCTCGTCATTACCGCCGTCGTTTTGGTTGCGCTGGAAGTAGTAAGGGGCTTCGCCGTCGTTAAAGCGGTCTTGGTAATTGCGTGTATCTGTATCGGTGGTGGAGTACTGAGAGAGTATGGCAAGTTCCTGGCCCGGCTTCTCAAAGCTATGCACAAAGTCGAGGTTAAAGTCGGTGCCCTGGCGCTTGTTGCGGTTTTCTATATCAGTGTTGAATACTTCTTCGGGTATCAATACACCTCCTTCTGTGAAAGTCTGGCTCTGGTCATTCTGCATTTTAAATTCGCCACCGTTGCGGCGAACGCTGCCCGAGAGGCTGTTTTTGGCAGAAATCTCGTAATCAAAGCCTAGCTGCCCGTTCATAAAGGCCCCCTGGATGTCAGTGTCCCCGAACTGAGAGCGGATGGTGCGGGTAGCCTCCGGCTCGTTGAACATGGTAATGTTGGACATATTGCCATGGTTGTAGAACATAAATGTGCTGGCGCTGGCGTTGATGCCCAGTTTGCCGCGGCGCACGTTCAGGCTGGCGTTGCCGTTGCTCGAGCGGGTACCCGCCGTGGCGCTCACCGAGCCGCTCACCCCCTCCAGGCCGCTGTCCTTCTTGGTGATGATGTTGATGATACCGGCCGTTCCCTCGGCGTCATACTTGGCAGAGGGGCTGGTGATCACCTCCACCGACTTGATCATATCCGCAGGAATCTGCTTCAGGGCATCGGCCACGCTGCCCGCCATGATAGACGAAGGCTTGTTGTTGATGAGCACGCGCACGTTAGAGCTGCCGCGCAGCTGCACGTTACCGTCGGTGTCTACGCTCAGGGATGGTACCTTCTGCAGCACATCGGCGGCATTGCCGCCGGCGTTCGTAATGTCTTTCTCGGCGTTGTACACGGTGCGGTCAATCTTCTCCTCCACCAGCGGCTTCTCGCCGGTAATCACCACCTCGCCCAGCTTTTTGGCATCTGAAGCCAGGGAAATAGTGCCCACGTTCACCTCGGCGTTATCGGAGGCCACGGTTACGTTCTCCACCGCCTGCTGCTGGTATCCTAGAAAAGACACCTGGATTTTATACTTGCCTGCCGCCACTTTCTGTAGGGTAAACTGGCCTTTTCCGTCGGCCATAGTGCCGTCGATGGGCTTTCCGGTATTGAGGCTGATGAGCGCCACGGTGGCAAACTCGATGGGCTGCTTGGTGTCAGCGTCCAGCACGGTACCGCTGATTTTAGCGTTGCCTTTTGGAGTAGGGGTGGCAGCCTGTTGTTGCGCCGCCGCCTGCTGCGGCGCCTGTGCTAACACTGCCGTGGTACTCAGACCCAGCAATATCAGGAGTAAATGCTTCTTCATAGTTTATGTCTTTTAGTGTGGCTATACCTTTTATAAGTGCGGTTTTTTATACTTGCTAATGATTTAGGGTACAAAGTAAAGCTGCAGAACGGTAGCACTGAAATGGAATATACCAAAGTATAGCATTTCTATATAAACAGGCAGTGGCGGCCGATGAGCAGTTGGTAGGCATAATGTGCTGCTTGGTCGATAGGGACGTTTCCAGAGGTAGGTGTGCTGTAACGGGACAGGTCTAAATTACGGCGTAAAGGGCATACAGGGCATATTTACCAGGTCGGTGCAGGTCTGGCCGGGCGGTACAGGAGAGTCTGTGTTAGCAGCTGAGGTAAAAATAATCGGGGTAAGTACAGGCCGTTTGGGCTAGGCTTAATATATTTGCAACGAATAGTACTGCTAACCGCAAGAAATTTATAGAAGAAGAGGCGAGAGAACAGGCTCTGTGAACCTCTGGCAACCATCCTCCTCGGAAAGGTGCCACATCCTGCCCAAAAACGGGAAAATATAAATTGTAACACCATGAACACAACACCAAACTTTCTTATTGCCGGGAGTAATAATTCCCACTTCAGCTTTGCCGCCACTGCTGATATGTGTTGCTGTTGCTGTTGTATCTAATACATTTCCCCGGATTTACGGCCTCGGCAATGCGCCAAGTTAGAGTGGGGTATCCTGCTTTATAGGCTTGACAAGAGAGGAGGAAGATTGCCTTCCAGCCCAAAGCTATACTGTAGGCATTGCAGCTGATAGCTTTGTAAGTATAACAACGAAGAATTTTAAGTAAATGGATAACCTCCAGGACGAACATACGCTAGCCTATACTATACCCGACAAGGCCGCAGAAACGGCAAACCCGCTGTTCCCGGTGTTTCTAAAGCTGGACGAACTGCAAACGCTGGTAATAGGCGGTGGAACTGCAGGGATGGAAAAGCTCTCCGCCATACTTGCCAACAGTCCAAACGCGAAAGTCAGGTTGGTAACGCCGCAGGTGCAGGCAAGCATCCGGGCGCTGGCGGCAGCCTATCCGCAGGTGGAGGTGCTGGCGCGAGAGTTTCAGGAGGAAGACCTGACAGGGCAGGACCTGGTGCTGGTTGCCACTGATGACGATATCCTGAACAAAGCCATCGGCGATCTGGCCAGATCCCGGAAAATCCTCACGAATGTGGCCAATATGCCGCAGCAGAGCGATTTTTACCTGGGCTCGGTGGTGCAGAAGGGCAGCTTAAAAATAGGCATCTCTACCAACGGCAAGTCGCCGGCGGTGGCCAAGCGGGTAAAAGAGGTGCTGCACGAGGCCTTTCCGGAGGAGATAGACCAGGTGCTGGGAAAGATGGGCAAGATACGGACGCAGCTGAACGGCGACTTTACTGAGAAGGTAAGGCGGCTGAACGAGCTGACGGAAGGGCTGGTAAACCCCATCCCCAAAAAGCGCTACAAGTATGGCCTTACCTATGTGCTGGCCGTTTTCTCTGCTGTTATCGCCCTAATGGTGACCGGGCACCTGCTGTTTACCTACATCCCGCTGCAAACCATAGGCCACCTGGCCCTGGAGGCTGCCGCCCAGGTAGACTCTGAGATTCTGATCTTTATACTTGCCGGCTTTGTGGCGCAGCTGATAGACGGTGCCCTGGGTATGGCCTATGGCGTAAGCGCGACAACATTTCTACTCAGTTTTGGGGTGAGCCCTGTGGCGGCCAGCGCCAGCGTGCATGCCTCTGAGATCTTCACCTCCGGCGTATCCGGCTGGATGCACCTCAAGTTCCGGAACGTCAACAACAAGCTGTTCAAGAACATTGTGCTGCCGGGGGTGCTGGGCGCTATACTGGGGGCTTATCTGCTGTTTACGTTCGAGGAATACCTGTATATCATTAAGCCCGTTGTGGCGGCTTATACGTTGGTGCTGGGAATCCTCATCCTGCGGAAGGTGCTGCGCAAGAAAGTGAAGAAGCAACCGGTGAAAAAGCTGGGCTTTCTGGCTACGGCAGGCGGTTTCCTGGATGCCATCGGCGGCGGTGGCTGGGGCCCGATCGTATCGTCCACACTCATTGCAAAAGGCCGCAACCCCATGTATACCATTGGCTCCGTAAACCTGGCCGAGTTCTTTGTGTCCATCGCCAGCTCTGCCACGTTTGTCGCTTTTGCAGGCATCTCGCACTGGCAGATCATTGTGGGGCTTATACTTGGCGGCTGTATCTCAGCTCCGATCGGGGCCATGCTGGCGCGCCGGCTGCCGGTAAAAACGATGATGATCATTGTGGGTATCGTGGTGATCGTGGTCAGTTTGAGGCTGATCGTGATGGCGCTGCCGTTTTAAAAGTATAACAGGTGAAGCAAGTATAAAATCAGTTTGAATTTACATAGCGTGGGTGCGGAACTGCAAAGTCCTGTAACCGGCTACTAACATCTACAGAATTTATGGAAAATATGGAAAACGAAACCGGAGCCATACGTTTGCAGGCGCAGCGCTCGCAGTACCGGGAGCACTCGGTGCCTTTATACCTTACCTCCAGCTTTATGTTTGAGGATGCCGAGCAGGCGCGCGCCGTGTTTGCCGAAGAGGAGCAAGGGCAGGTATACTCCCGCTATGGCAACCCAAACGTAGACGAGCTGCTGCAGAAGATGTGCTTCCTGGAGAAGGCGGAGGATGGCTTCGCGTTTGCGTCGGGGATGGGCGCTATCTTTGGCACCCTGGGGGCCTTGCTGCAGTCCGGCGACCACGTACTGGCCTGCCGGTCTGTTTTTGGCTCTACGCACCAGCTGCTCACGAACGTTTTCCCGAAATGGGGCATTACTCATACGTATGCCGATGCGTCAAAGCCGGAGGAGTGGGAGAGCCTGATCACGCCGGCCACCAAACTTATACTGATCGAAACGCCCTCTAACCCGGGGCTGGAGCTGATAGACCTGGAGTGGCTGGGCGAGTTGAAGCGCAAGTATAACCTGCTGCTGGTGGTGGATAACTGCTTCGCCACGCCTGTATTGCAAACGCCAACCGACTTTGGCGCAGACCTGGTGCTGCACTCTGCCACTAAGTATATCGATGGGCAGGGACGTGTGCTGGGAGGGGTAACCGTAGGCCCTAAGGAGCTGATCGCGAAGATTCGTTTCTTTGCCCGCCACACCGGGCCGGCCATGTCGCCGTTCAACGCCTGGGTGCTTTCTAAAAGCCTGGAGACGCTGCAGCTGCGGGTGGAGAAGCATTGCGAGAATGCCCTGAAACTGGCTGAGGCACTGGAGGGAAACCCGGCGCTGGAGAAGGTGAATTACCCGTTTCTGCCATCGTTCCCGCAGTATGATTTGGCCAGGAAGCAGATGCGCCAGGGCGGGGGCATCGTGACGTTGGAGGTAAAAGGCGGCTACGACGCAGCTAAGCGCTTTATTGATAACCTGCAGATGGCCAGCATCACGTCCAACCTCGGCGATACCCGCACCATCGTCACGCATCCGGCCTCCACCACGCACTCCAAACTGAAAGAGGAAGAACGCGCTGCCACGGGCATTACGCCTGGTTTAGTGCGCGTATCGGTTGGCCTGGAAAGTATAAACGACATCATTGCTGACGTGAAGCAGGCGCTGGAGCGGGTGTCGTAGCTAGGTGGTTAGCAGGCTGTTTATATCTAAGTTTGGTCGATTTCCCTGCCGCAAGATTGCATCGTGTGGCTTTATTGGGGCAAGCTTTCAGCTTGTGAACGTATAAACCTTGCGTCATAAACAACCACGAGTGGAAAACTCGTGGGAGGTTTACAGAATAGTGAATATAGGCTCTAATCTTGGCCTTTCTCAGTGGCAGTGTCTTTTCATTCTCCATACTTTTAACAGGCTGTAGGAGGATGATCTGTAAACAAACCGCATCCGTTTGCGCTTTAACATAAACAAAGTATAAACTTGCTTTGCACCGCCTGCAGCCGTAGTTTGCAAGTATAGCTAATCAAAAACAAGTATGGAAGTTAACCTTACACGCGTAGACGAGGATTACCACTTCGTGGCGACAGGAGCGTCTGGAGTGGAGATAAACATAGACGGATCGCCGGCAATAGGTGGCCACAACGCCGGTGCCCGGCCAATGGAGCTGCTGCTGATGGGCCTCGGCGGCTGCAGTGCCATCGATGTGATCCAAATCCTGAAAAAGAAGCGGCAGCAGATCGACTCCTTCAACATCAATGTTAAAGCAGAGCGTGTAGAGGGAGAGGCGCCTTCGCTTTTTAAGCAGATACACGTGCACTTTGTACTGGGCGGACCGCTGGAGGAGCTGAAGGTGCAGCAGGCCATTCAACTGTCGATGGACAAGTACTGCTCCGTGGCAGCCATACTTTACAAAACAGCCACCATCACCTATAGCTTTGAGGTGGCGGTGATGTAGCCGGATTGGCACAAGTATAATTATGTCAAACTCATAGCGCAAGCGTCCGCTTGTGCTGCGTTAATAAAGTAAAAGCCGCTGCAGTTTATACTTGCAGCGGCTTTTGCTATAGCTCGTAAGACGCTCACAGGTCTGAAAGACGCTGTGAGGTCATCTCATTAATATTCAATCTCAGCCACCATACCGGCGCCCACTGTGGCAAACGAAGTCTCGTCTACCAATATAAAGCCACCGTTGGAGCGGTTGTCGGCATACTTGTCGAGCAGGAGCGGAGCGGCCGTTTTGATCTGCACGCGGCAGATGTCGTTCAACTGCACCTGGTCCACGTCCTCCAGATGGTCGAGCGTGTTGATGTCGATCTTATAGTTGATGTGGCGCACCACGCAGCGGGTCTCGGTGGAGTTGTGGCGGAGCAGCAGCTTGGCTCCCGGCTTCAGGGCCTTGTTGTGCATCCAGCATACCTCGGCCTCAAACTCTTGCGCCACCTCCAGTCCGTCGGCTGCTTTTACGATCACGTCGCCGCGGCTGATATCCACTTCATCCTGCAGTTGCAGTACTACCGACATCGACGCAAACGCCTCCTCCAGCACTTTACCACCCAACTCCACAGATTTCACCGTCGTTGTTTGGCCGGATGGCTGCACGGTTACCTTGTCACCGGCTTTGTAGGTGCCGCTGATCACTTTGCCGGCATAGCCACGGTAGTCGTGGTGCTCGGCGGTGAGCGGACGGATGACATACTGCACCGGGAAGCGGGAATTCTCCAGGTTGAAGTCCTGCGACACGGGCACCTGCTCCAGGTGCTCCAGCAGGCTCGGTCCCTGGTACCACGGCATGGTCAGTTCAGAGCCCTCCACAATATTATCGCCTTTCAGCGCGCTGACAGGTATAAAGGTGATATCCTTCGCGTTTAGCTTTTGGGCGAACTGCTTGTAGTCTTCCACAATCTGGTTGTACACCTGCTCATCATAGCCCACGAGGTCCATTTTGTTGATACAGATCACCAGGTGCGGGATGCCCAGCAGCGAGGAGATGATGGAATGGCGGCGCGTCTGCTCCTGCACACCCTTGCGGGCATCAACAAGGATAATAGACAGGTTAGAGTTGGACGCACCCGTTACCATGTTGCGGGTATACTGGATGTGGCCTGGCGCATCGGCGATGATGAACTTGCGCTTCTCCGTGGAGAAATACTTGTAAGCCACATCAATCGTGATACCCTGCTCACGCTCCGCCTTCAGGCCATCCGTCAGCAGCGACAGGTCCACCTGCCCGTCCTCGTTCACGCGACCGGAGCTTTCGATGGCTTCCAGCTGGTCGGCAAAGATCTGCTTCGTGTCGTAGAGCAGCCTGCCGATGAGGGTGCTTTTGCCGTCGTCGACGTTGCCGGCGGTAATAAATCGTAGTATGTCCATTAAAAATATCCTCCTTTCTTACGGTCTTCCATCGCTGTCTCCGACAACTTGTCGTCGATGCGGGTAGCGCCGCGCTCACTAATTTTTGACTCCAGAATCTCGGCAATCACACCGTCAATGTCATGGGCTATACTTTCCACGGCGGCGGTGCAGGTCATGTCGCCTACGGTGCGGAAACGCACCTGCTTTCGCACCACCACATCGTCCGGCTCCTGGTAAATAAAGTCCGACCAGGCCATCAGTTTGCCGTCACGCACCAGGCACTCACGCTCGTGGGTATAGTAGATGTTGGGCAGCGCGATTTCCTCCCGCTTGATGTAGTTCCACACGTCCAGCTCCGTCCAGTTGGAGATCGGGAACACGCGCACGTTTTCGCCTTTGCTGATGCGGCCGTTGTAGATGTTCCACAGCTCCGGGCGCTGCCGCTTCGGGTCCCACTGCCCAAACTCATCACGCACCGAGAAGATACGCTCCTTGGCGCGGGCTTTCTCTTCGTCGCGGCGGGCCCCGCCGATGCAGGCGTCAAAGCCAAACTCTTCGATGGTCTCCAGCAAAGTATGGGTCTGCAGCGCGTTGCGGCTGGCGTAGCGGCCCTTCGGCTCCGATAGGTTCTTGCGCTTGATGGTTTCCTCTACGTTGCGCACAATCAGCTTCTCGCCCAGGCGCTCGGCCAGTTCATCGCGGTAGCGGATGGCCTCTGGAAAGTTATGGCCCGTATCGATGTGCACAAGCGGGAACGGAAACTTGCCCGGTCTGAACGCCTTCTCAGCCAATCGTACCAGCGTAATCGAATCTTTTCCGCCGGAAAAAAGCAGGGCCGGCTTCTCGAATTGCCCCGCCACCTCGCGCATAATATGGATCGCCTCCGCCTCCAGTTGGTCCAGGTAATCCAGGTATCTCTTTGTCATATAATTTTGAATGAGCAGTTGAGTGAATGAGTGAATGTGACTTACCAAACCTTCACTTTCTAACTCTCTAACTTTTTTAACTTTCTAACTTATCTAGCATGCAGGCCGCACTCTTTCTTGGAGTTGTCTTCCCACCACCAGCGGCCGGCCCGGAAGTCCTCGCCTTCGGCAATGGCGCGGGTGCAGGGGGCGCAGCCGATGCTTACAAAACCCTTGTCGTGCAGTGGGTTATACGGAATGTGCAGCGTTTTCACCTCGGCTTTCACCTGCTCCAAAGTATAATCCAGCAGCGGGTTATACTTGATGAGCTGGTGCGCCTCGTCCCACTCCAGCAGTTGCAGCTCCTGGCGTGCCCCCGACTGTTCGGCGCGGATGCCGGTTACCCACACCTGCACCCCCTGCAGGGCACGGTTCAGCGGCTCCACCTTCCGGATGTAGCAGCACTGTTTGCGGTCGTCGATGGAGTTGTAAAAGCTCATCGGTCCTTTTTCGTTCACCAGCTGCTCCACCGCCTCGTGCTTCGGGAAGTATACTTCTATCTTTTTGCCGTAGTGGTTGTTGGTCTTGTGCAGCAAAGTATAACTCTCGTTAAAAAGGCGGCCGGTGTCCAGTGTGAACACGCGTATCGGCAGGTCCTGCTCAAAAATGTGGTGCGTAAGGAGCTGGTCTTCTATGCCGAGACTGGACGAGAAGGCAATGCTGCCCTCAAAGGCCTGCGACAGGCGGCGCAAACCCTCGGCAGCCGACAAGCCAGCCAACTCTTTGCGCAGCGAATCCAGCCTGGAAAGTAGTTCCTGAGATAAATCCATATTCATAAAAGGTTGAAATTGTAATAATCCGGAAATCCAGCTATAATCCCGGGAAAAAACACTGCCGCCGCTCCACCTCTTGCAGGTATAGTGGCAGATTAACTCCCTGGCTGCTCTGCTAAAGTACAGCCACGCCTAACCAAAGGCCAGAAGCAAATGAGAAAGTGCTGGTTATTAGCACATGCAACAGCAACAACAACAGAACCCTTTGGTGCTGGGGGCAATGTTGGCAAAGGCAGTCTGGGCTGTGGCGGTGCTACGGCCGGCTGTACATGGTGCTGGTATGTGTGTGTAGGTGTGCATGGCATCGTATATTTATATGTCCCGGACAACTGGCCGGGTTAGGATTTGGCACCTTACTTTTCAGGAGGTTGCCAGAGGGTCAGGGAGCCTACTCTCTCGCCTCTTCTCTATAAATCTTTAATTTAAGGCGTTACCGCCTCGGTTAAGATGCCCAAAATTAATGCTTTTTCCGGAATGTGTAAATTTTGAGTAAGTTTTATTCTGTAGCCGCCCTTCCCGCGCCTTAGGCCGCCAACTGGGAAACATACTTCACCAGCGAGCGCTTGGCGATGGGCAAAAGCGAGTGCTCCAGCGGTACGGGCAGGCTGGCTACGGCGGCAAAAGTGGCCGGGTTAGGCATTTCCTTGCGCTCTTTTATGAGTTGCGCTTTCAGGTGCTCATGCGTTAGCGCCAGCCCGCGGCGCACGGTTTGCAGCAGTTGGGTATGGATGCCCCTGTACTTCTCGTAGGTATTCTCAAAAACGGTGATGTTGTACAGGTATACCTGCGTTTCCTTCACAGGGGAGTACTCCAGAAACAGGTATCCCTCGTTGTGGTACATGGGCGTGATGCCGACGGGGCTGATCTCGAGGTGGCGCTCCACAAAGTCGTAGAGTTCCTTTCCCTCTTCCAGCGCCTGCCCAAACAGCGGCGTGGCATACTGGATGATCTCCTCTATCTGCTCCATCGTCTCGTCGTCCTGCACGATCTTCTCATACACCAGCTCCAGTTTCTCAAAGTCGGCGCGGCTGATGCGCTGCGGAAACTGCTCGTACACCAGGCGCTTGTGCTCCTTTACCTGCTGCAGGTTTCGGTAGTGCATAATCAAATCAGAAAAGACAGGGTAGAGGCGGTGCCGGCTAAACTCACCTTTAGCGGCCTGCAGGTAAGCCAGCAGCAGGTACTTCTTATACTCAAAGTCTAAGAGCCCTTCGGTAAGCCAGTTGACAGGTAGGGTGTTCATAAGCCATCAACTCTAGAGGTTTGTACTTGTGCTATTAAACGAAAAAGTTAAGCGCAAAGGTTGTGCAAACACAGATATCTATAAACTAAAGCCAATGTTGCTTGCTTTTTACGTATAAATTATATTTTTTTCAGGTAGCGTTTCGTGTTCGGCTCTTCCTGTTGTTGCTTTTCTGTTGTTTTAGGGGCCATTGCAGAAACCATGAAATACTTAAACTAACCTCACACACCTAACGATGTTCAAATCACCCTTCCCGAAGGCATGTTACCTGCTTATGGTAAGCCTTCTCACCTTGTTTTCCTGTAACGATAAACGGCCGGGAGAACCCAAAGTGCTGGTGTTCAGTAAGACCAGCGGCTTTCACCACAACTCGATTGCAGCAGGCAACGCTGCCCTGATGAAGCTGGGGAAGGAGAACGGCTTTCAGGTGGACACCACCACCAACGCCGCCATGTTCCAGGAGGACTCCCTGAAGCAGTACTCTGCCGTGGTGTTTCTGAACACAACCGGCGATGTGCTCAACAATTACCAGGAGGCCGACTTTGAGCGCTACATCCAGGCGGGCGGTGGGTTTGTGGGCATACATGCCGCCACAGACACCGAGTATGACTGGGGCTGGTACGGCAGGCTGGTGGGCGGTTACTTTAACGGCCACCCGGAGCCGCAGGAGGCCGTGCTGCATGTACAAGACAAAGAAAACGAAGCTACCAAACACCTGCCAGCCGAGTGGAAGCGCAAAGACGAGTGGTACAGCTTTAAGAAGCTAAACCCGGACACCAAAGTGCTCCTTACCATTGATGAAAACAGCTACAAAGGAGGCACCAACGGCGACAACCACCCCATGTCCTGGTACCACGACTACGACGGTGGCCGGGCCTTTTATACGGCCCTGGGGCATACGATGGAGTCTTACGAGGAGCCAAACTTTCTGAAGCATGTGCTGGGCGGCATCAAGTATGCCATCGGCGAGAACAAGGAGCTGGATTACGAGAAGGCAACGGCGCAGCGGGTGCCGGAGGCCGACCGCTTCGTGAAAGTGCAGCTGAACAGCGGGGCATTTTTTGAGCCAACCGAGATGACCATCCTGCCAAACCTGGATATACTGGTGGCGCAGCGCCGCGGCGAACTGATGCTCTATAACCATGATACGGGCAAGGTAACGCAGGTGGGGGAGTTGGATGTATACCATAAAACCACCGTGCCGGATGTGAACGCCGAAGAAGGACTGATGGGCCTGGCGGCAGACCCTGATTTCGACAAGAATAACTTTGTTTACCTTTTCTACAGCCCGGCCGATACTTCCGTAAACCGCCTCTCCCGGTTTGTGTTCCGCAACGGAAAGCTGGATAATGCCTCCGAGCAGGTTATCCTGCAGTTTTATTCGCAGCGTAATATCTGCTGCCACACGGGAGGCTCCATAGCTTTCGGACCAAACAAGACGCTATACTTGTCTACAGGCGATAACTCAACACCGTTTAACGAGAAAGGGCAGCCCTATGTAAACAATGGCTACGCGCCGCTGGACGACCGCCCGGGGCACGAGCAGTATGACGCACGCCGCACCTCTGCCAATACCAACGACCTGAGAGGCAAGATTATCCGCATACAAGTAAACGATGACGGCACCTACACGATTCCGGAGGGCAACCTGTTTGAGGACCAAGACCCGAAGACGCGCCCTGAAATCTATACGATGGGACACCGCAACCCGTACCGCATCTCCGTGGACCAGAAAAAAGGCGTGCTGTATTGGGGCGAAGTGGGGCCGGATGCGGCCGGCGACAGCCTGGAAGTGCGTGGCCCAAGGGGGTATGACGAGGTGAACCAGGCGCGCAAGTCGGGTAATTACGGCTGGCCATTGCTTATTGCCGATAACTATGCCTACCATCGCTACGGCTATGCCAAAGGCGAGAGCGGGGCTGCCTTTGATCCGGCAAAACCCGTGAATGACTCCCGCAACAACACGGGCCTGAAGGAGCTGCCACAGGCGCAGCCGGCCTTTATCTGGTATCCTTACGCAGAGTCTCCGGATTTTCCGCAGGTGGGCTCCGGAGGGCGCAACGCCATGGCCGGTCCGGTATACTATACCGATATGTTCCCGAAGGAAACCCGCTATGCCTCTTACTACGACGGCAAGCTGTTTATCTACGACTGGATGCGCAACTGGATAAAAGTGGTGACCATGACGAAAGAGGGTGACTTCGACAAAATGGAGCCCTTTATGCCGGACATCAAGCTTACCGGCGCGATAGACATGGAGGTGGGGCCTGATGGCAGGCTGTACGTACTGGAGTATGGCTCCGGCTGGTTCGCCAAAAACGATGACTCCGGCCTTGCCCGCATCGACTACCTGGCCGGTAACCGCCCTCCCAAAGTAACAGACCTGACAGTGGATAAAATGAGCGGCAAAACACCGCTGACTGTTACGGCCAAAGTAGAGGCAACAGACCCGGAAAACGATAAATTGCGCTACCAATGGCAAGTGGATGGTGCCACAATCGCGACAGACGAGCCTGTGCTGAAACATACTTTTGCCGATAACGGCGACAAAACCATCAGCGTAACCGTGCTCGACGATAAAAAGGCCTCGGCAAATAGCAGCACCCTTACGCTGTATGCGGGCAACGAGCAGCCGCAGGTAAATATAGCCTTGCAGGGCAACCGCAGTTTCTGGTTCGAGGGCCAGCCGGTGAAGTATGACGTGAAGGTGCAGGACCCCGACGGAGAAGTGGACATGAATAACTTGTTTGTATCGGCAGACTATGTGGAAGGAACCGATATGGCAGGCGCCTCCAGAGGGCACCAGATTGTGTCGGAGGAAATGCTGGGCAAGAACCTGATGCTAAGCTCCGACTGCAAAGCCTGCCACGCCATTGACAAGAAATCCATTGGGCCAACCTATAAGCAGGTGGCAGCGCGCTACCAGAACGACCGGGAGGCCCTTAACCGATTGTCTGCCAAGATCAGAAAAGGCGGCAGCGGCGTGTGGGGCGAAACGGCCATGCCGGCTCACCCGAATATGTCGGAAGCTGATGTCAAGCAGATTGTGAAGTGGGTGCTCTCGTTAAACAACAGCGGGAATGCGCGTAAATCGTTGCCTGCCAGCGGCGAGGTAATGCCTAAGGTAGGCGAGAAGCAGCAAAGCAATACGGTGCTGAAACTTACGGCCACCTACACAGACCAGGGTGGGCAGAACATTAAGCCACTTGCCGGCACAGGCGTGATATACTTGCGCCACAACACCCTGGATGCTGCCGATTTTAAGGCAATGAAAGGCTTCAATGCAGTAGAGTTCGGCGGTGCCTCCTTCCTGATCTTTCCGGCGGCAGAAGGCTGGGTAAAGGCAGAGCAGCTAGACCTGACAAGCATCGGCAGCATAGAACTGATGGGATTTGCCAACGGCGAGAAAACAACCTTTCATGTAGAGGTGCGCCTGGATAGCCCTGAGGGCAGGAAAATAGGGGAGGGCGAGCTGGTGCTGAGTGGCGAGCGCAAACCCGGCTCCGGCTCCGTTCAGCTACAGCAGGTGCCCGGCAATAAACTGCACGATGTATACCTGGTGGTAAACATTGCCAACGGTGCCTCCGGCCAAAACCATGTGCTGAAAACGGTGAAGTTCTTGCCAGCATCGGGTGCAGGCAAAGCGTTGAGTAGGAAGTAACGTTTCTGCAAATATTGGATAGAAGAGGCTGCCCCGAATAAGGCAGCCTCTTTGGGTTAAAGGCGCTGCTTCGGTAGCGCCCTTTTTTACTTACGGCCCTTACTCAAGTTTCTTCAACTCCTCCTGCACCCGCCAATCGCTGTAATTCCAGGACTGCCAATCTCTGGCTGATACCTCATCCAAGAACCAATTCTGCCGGGAGATTAGGCTTTGCTCTTGTATCTCACTGAAAGCATCATTTTCAATTCTGGAGGCTTGTATCAGCTCAGGCAGATTCACGTCTGACAAGCGGGTGAGGTAGTGATAGTCTGTGTTACTGGCGATGTGGATGTTAAAATGGGTGATGGCCCTATCCCAGTTAAACATGGCAAGCAGGAGCAGGACCGTGTAGAGCGCCCAGGCATTTTTGCGGAAAAGGAACCAGTTATTTTTCAGGTGTGCAACTTTCAAGAAGCTGAAAAAAAGGCCGATGGTGGTTAACGTAAGGTAAGTATAAACGCCGATGCGTTTGTAGGTTAGTCCGTAGTTGAAAACATAAATGCTGTTCTTCGTGAGTGTAAGCAGCACAAGTATCGCATTGAGCGCTAACCAGGTATATGCCAACTGCTTTAGCCTGTAGTTGTGCGTCATGAAGTTTAAGTTACCACGAAATACACATACCAGCACTCCTATGGCAAGCATTATCGAAAGGATAAGTCCGTAAACCCCCTGGTGCAGATAGTCAGACCAAACAACAGAGGGAGGTAAGGTGCCAATAGTCAGGTAGTAAGCATCTGAAAGTATAAAGAACAGGAGCAGCAGGTTCAGCATTACCAGCAACAAGACGCTGGTGCGGTATTCATACTTTAGGGCCGGCAGCTTAAACGGCTTAAGCTTTCGTTTTCTCAACCGGATGAGCGTGTTGCCGGTAGCAAGGTCTTTTTCTGTGATGAACGCAATCGTCTTTTGATGGAAAAGTCCGAACAGCAGTACAAATCCCAGCACCGTAAACCCAATCCAGCCCCACGAAACAAAATCCACCTGAATCTGGCTGAGTACGTAGCGAAAGGCGCTGCTGGCACTGGCATAGATCATCAGAAAAACGACTGAAACAGCTATCGGTATGCCTACCATTTGCAGATGTTGCCGCTGCACTCCGGCAAGTATAGCCACGCCCCCTGTTTGCTCTTTGTTATTGGCTGCCTGTACACAACTGTCCATCAGGGAGTAGACCAGGGAGTAAACAGCGTTTGCAGCCGCCACGAATACAGAAGACTTGGGCGATACGCTAAAGCCGGCCAACAGCACCAGCGATACCACGTTCATGAACACTGCCAATTCAGAGCCACTCATTAATATGCTGAAGCCCGTAAGCATACTGGCTCCGGCAGTGGCATACCAACTACTTTGTTTTCGGGTATGCTTATTAGTTTGCCGGTACAGGAGCCAGGTTACCACCGTGGTGAACAACAGAAAGTTTACTCCCGGGCTTTGCCGGTAAAACAGGTAACTATAAGCAACCACAGCGGCTAGGAGATACAAGTCGTTCTTTTTTAGAAATGATTTCATAAGTATGAATAGAAGTGTTTAAAGTACTTTGTCTTTCAAAGTAAGCGTTTAAAAAAATATCTCGAACCCTGATTAACTACCAGCAAAAGGTGTCCCGAAGAGGCCGACTGCCAGCTCCGCCCAAACGAGGAAAAGTATGAGCAGAATGGCTGCAATAAAAGCAATCCGGTACTCTGGTTTCCGTACTTTTCTTAGCACAAACTCAACCATCAGGCCGGTGCCAAGCAGCAGGATACCTGCGACAATAAAATCGAATATACCCCAGTTCACTTCGGTCGAAACCAGCGTTCCGATGAATGGGATGAGCAAAAGAGTGGCTACTGCCAGTAAAATGCCGGTAAGTCTTTTGTTTTGCGTAATCATAATGGTATCTCCTTATTTATAAAGTTTATGATAGTGATTATTTAAAGTTGAAAATCAGTGGAAAGAGGAACACCACCACAGCTGCCCAGACAAAGTAGACCGGGATGTAAAGCGCAATGGCTTTCCCGACTTCCGAAATAGCCGCCTTCCGGGTAACGGTTCTAAAAAGCATCACCGCCACGAGCAGCAAGTGAACGAGCATCAGCACATTAGCCCCAAGTACCGCCACCCGGTTAGGGGTGATGCCCCAGGCCGAGATCCGGAATGAGATGGCTGACAGCGCAACGCCATTTACCACTACCGTGACAATAGCCAGCAGCAGAAGCACCCACACGCCCGAGGCTGACCTTCTGAAGGCAGCGCCTTCCGCGACGGAGAAGAAGATAAGGGCCATCACCCCGATCAGCAGCACGTTGAACAGCATCAGAAACTCGCGGTCGTTGTAAGGGTCTTTGCCCGAGTAAACAATGGCGCCCAGGTACACCACCAGCATGACCAGAACCAGCGGGCTGAACAGCTTTGCAATAACAGGCGATACTTTGTTAACCAGCTGCGGATTAGTTTGGGTGAGGTAAGTGGCCACAATAGGCACCGCGGGCAGCCCGAATACCACCACATACTCAAAGTAGAAGTTCTCAATCCTGAAACCGATCAGGGCAAACAGTCCGATGGTGATGGCCGTCATCAGCACCCCGGCAATTACCAGCAGCGCGCACATCACCGCCAGGTCGCCGTTGAAGCGCAGGTAGCTAAGGCGCTTTCTGTAATCGCTCAGTTCATCGCCCGCAAAGGACAGCCCAAGTATAACCCACAGCAGCAGCGGCAGGTGGATACAAGCGAGCAGCAGGGTATCGCTCTGCGGGTTGTTTGGCAGGAAGTTGATGTACAGTGCGCAAACAACTGTCGCAAAGCTGATGAAAGAAATGGTGCTGTCGGCTGGTTTGTTTTTCCAGGCGAAGAAGGCTGTTAGAAACGGGAACACCAAAAAGCTCACATTGCGGGGATAATAGAAATCTTCGCTGATGGGGAAGATGGCCGGCAACTTGGCCAGTATACCCGCCACCAGCGTTGCCAGCACCACGAACAAAAACTCATTTCTGGAGCCCCAGGAGATCTCCTCGGGTTCATAGTTGAGGCGCTCGTTCCAGATATCAGCCAGCAAATTGCCGCTAAGCTGTGGATAAATACCATTGAACTCCTGCCTGAAGCCTGCCTTATTGGCTCGGTACAGCTTTTCCAGTTGCCTCGGGCTGTTGAGGTGGGAGAGGATCTCGTTTCTCATAGGTTTATACTTTAAGCCTTCTTAATTCCACATGGTGCCGGCCAAGCCCAGCACTGTACCTAGCCACAGCCCAACAAAGTATACCACGATGCTCAGGAGTATGGCAATAGTTCTGTTAAAACCGCGCGACGCCTGGTACTCCATGAAAGCGTAAAAGGCGCCACCCAGTGCACCGGCCAGCGGGGTAATAATCAAAGGCCTGATCATCCAGTATTTTCCCCATTCCGGATGAGGGTTATCCACTCCGAATACAAAAAAGGAGATAGCGAGCAAGGCAATGCCTGCACCTACTAAAATGGGTTTTACCACTGATGAGGATCGCATTGATTTGTTTTGAGAATGATTTGGCTGTGACATGGCAGTGAAGTTTACAAGATTTCTACATGGTTATTAAAGTACTTTGAGTTGCAAAGTATAAGTATAAAAAAAATTACTCGTTTTGCCGGTTATCTAAAATTAGCCGCTCCAGTGCATCCAAATGCGCTTTAAAAGCTTCGCGTCCGGCGTCCGTTGCCTGGTAGGTTGTATTGGGCTTGCGGCCGACAAACTGTTTCTCTACCTGCAAATAACCCGCTTCCTCCAGCGCACGCAGGTGGCTGGCCAGGTTGCCGTCCGTCAGTTGCAGGGTTTCTTTCAGGTTGTTAAAGTCCGTTTTGTCCTCCACCATCAGCACCGACATAATGCCCAACCGCGCCCTGCTCTCGAAGGCCTTGTTTATATTTTCAAGGTATGCTCTCACAGGGCTGCTAGCGTTCGTATTTTAAGTACATCAACGTGCCGTAAACAATGTGCAGCACGCCAAACCCGATCGTCCACGACAGCAAACCATACCCTATAAAGAAGCTGGATAGCAAACCAAGCACAATTTCGCTCATGCCCAGGTACCTGATATCGCCCAGCGTATACTTGCTGCCGTTTACCAAGGCCAAACCATAGAAGATAAGCATGGCAGGGGCAACCAGGTACACAATGCCGTGGTAGAGAAGCAATGCGCAGAAAACGCCGCCCACCGCCAAAGGGATGGCCAGGTTCAGCAACAGCCGCTGCGATTTGCTGTCCCAGACGCGGTGGTTGTTGAGGCGCGCCTTCCGGGCCGTAAAGTATACCGCCAGGACAAGCGCAACTACCATCACCGCCGCAGCCACACCAAGCATAAACAGGATCGTGCCCCAGTTTAAGCTGACGGTATAATCGTTGCGGTACACAATATTGTGCTGGCTAAGGTGCCACTTTACCACAGCCGCGCCGGCAAGTGCCGAAAGGCCCGCAAACACACCGGACAGACCGCTGAGCGAAATAAAGCGGGAGGAGCGATCCATGATGTTGCGGATCTCGTGCAGGGCTTCTAACTGGTCTTGCTGCTGATTCATGTTAAAGTACTTTGAGTTTCAAAGTTAATAGGTGTTTACGCAATTCCAAGAAAGAAGTATAAAAATATTTATGAAGGATGATGAAGAGCATGGAATTGGCCGGTAGGAGGTGCTGCGGATAAAGAACAGCCTCAGAAGCCGAAAACTAAACAGGGTGGCTCTGAAAGCGCTGCCAGGGCCAGAGCGCCGCTAACCAAAGCCATTGCCTTACGTTTAAGTGGCAATACCCTCAGGCGGGAAGTATGAAGTATACATCCTGCCTGAACCATACTTGAAAAACAAGACAAACTATGAATTACACTGAGCATTTTGAAGGCATAAAACTGGACGTACAGGCCGTAGACATTGAAATCTCTGACGCGATCCAACAGAGCGTGCGCGACGCCATCACCAAAATTAAGCGCCACGCCAAGAAAATAGATTCTGTGGATGTATACTTTAAGGAGGAGGCCAGCCAGTCCACCAACCAGAAAAGCGTGCACATGCGCGTGGGCATTCCCGGCAACGATGTGTTTGCGCAGGACTCGGGCGACAACTGGTACGAGCTCCTCAAAAACGTGGAGGAAAAGCTGAAGCGACAACTGGAGAAACGATAAAGCACGAAGCAAAAAATTGGTAACCTGGCTGTACTGATCACAAAGTATAGCCAGGTTACTTTTTTATTTCTCAGCTTTCCCAGAACCGGTTATTTTAGCTGGGGCAGGTTAATCTATACTTGCGGCCAAAGCGTTCGGATATTTTTAGCAAATCAGATTATGAGCAACTCCTACTATCAAAACAAAAACATACTGATTACAGGCGGTGCGCAGGGGATAGGCTTGGGTATGGCGCAGGCGTTTGCCAGGGCTGGGGCACGGGTTATCGTGACGGATGCCGATGCCGAAGCCGGGCAGGAGGCGCTGCAATGGCTGCAGGAGCAAAAACTAGCGGCCGACTTTATACGCTGCGATGTAAGCTCGGAGCCGGAGGTGAAGGACCTGATGCGGCAGGTAGGGGAGAAGCACGGGCAGCTGGATGCGCTCCTCAACAACGCCGGCATCGCCGACCCTTTTCAGGGGGCGCTGCAGCAGCTGGACATGGCCGCCTTCGACAAGGTGATGGCTGTGAACCTGCGCGGGCCCATGCTATGCGCCAAGTATGCTTTGCCGCTCCTCAAAAAGGCGCAGCAACCGGCTATCCTGAATATTTCCAGCACGCGCGCGTTTATGTCGGAGCCTGATACGTTTGCCTACTCCGCCTCGAAAGGCGGCCTGGAGGCCTTAACGCACTCGTTGGCTGTTAGCCTGTCAGAAGAACGGGTACGGGTGAACGCCATCGCGCCCGGCTGGATTGAGGTGCGGGACTGGAAAAAGGAAAGCGAGAAACAAGTGCCGCACCACCGCCAGCAGGATAAAGAGCAGCACCCAGTGGGGCGGGTGGGCGAGCCGCAGGACATAGCCGAGGCCGCCTTGTTCCTCTGTTCCGATAAAGCTGGGTTCATTACCGGCCAAAGCCTTACCATCGACGGCGGCATGACCGTAAAAATGATCTACGCTTGAAGGTAAAAAAGTAGAAAGGTAGAAAGTTAAGTTACACATCAACCAACAACTAACAATCAACAATCAGCAATTAACAACCAACAACTAACAATCAGCAATCAATAATTAACAACCAACACCCTTCCGCTCGTAGAAGTATAGGATAGCCTGCAACCATGATAACAGACCTGCCTGAAAACCTTTCCCTACTATACGTAACCAACCCCATGTGCGCGTGGTGCTACGGGTTCACGCCGGTGGTGCGCCGCCTGAAGGCCTTGTGGCAGGGGCAGCTGGACGTGCAGGTGCTTTTCGGTGACTTGCAGGCCCATGAAACAGCGCCTTTGGAGCACCGGCAAAAGGAACAGCTGGCCCTAAGCTGGCACCGGGTGCAGGAGCGGACGTGCCTGCCTTTTGAGTACCGCTTTTTTATACAGCGCAGCTATGTTTTTAACACCGAACCTGCCTGCCGCGCCATGCTTTGCGTGCGGTTGCTGCGCCCGGTACTTACCCTGGAGGTGCTGCGCGCCATGCACTCCGCTTTTTTTGTAGATAACATCGACCTGAAAGACACCAAAGAGTTGGTGCGCCTGGTGGGGCTGTTCGGCATTCCCGAAAACCTGTTCCTGACTTTGTTTGAGTCGGAGGAGATTGTGCAGCAGCTGGAGGATGAGTTTGCTTACGTGCACCGCCTGGGCGCTACTACCTTCCCAAGTATGTATCTGCTGACGCCTGAGGGGCCGCAGCGTCTTTCCGCGGGTTACGTTAGCCTGCAGGAGCTGGAGCAGCGCATGCTGCAGCTTTATTAGTCTGACTTGGTAAAATTTTAATATAAAATTCTCTATATAGCGGATTAATAGCATCTATGACAACCTATGGGCTGCTTCTGCGTATATTAAAATCTCATTATATTTAATTGTTCTTGATTCCAATCCAGAAAAGAACCTGACTCTATGAGAAGCAAAACAACTACAAACCAAGTTGATGAGTACGTAGATAAACTGTCGCCTGAAAAGCAGCTGCTGGCCCAGGAAATACGCCGCATCATAAACTCCTCGGTGGCCCATTTAGAGGAATGCGTGCGTTGGGACTGTGCCTGTTATTTCTTTTACGGCCCGGTTTGCTATTTTTCCTCTTCGCGCAGCGGCCTGCACTTTGGTTTTTTCCGGGGCAAGGAGCTCTCCGACCCGCACCGCCGCCTGGTGAGCCGCAACGGGCAATACCCGCACATCAAAATCCGCACCCTGGCCGATATTGACGAAGCATATTTTGCTGACCTGGTGCGCGATGCCGTGCTCCTGAACCAGAACTAAATAGAAAGCCTACAGGCTTTCTTCGTGGGTGCATTCCTCTCCCGGTTTCTCCAGCTCAATGGTTACATGCTGTACATTCATGTCTGCCATGGCGGCGCGTATTTTCTTTTTAAGCTCCTCTTCCTGGCGTGCTGGTAACGATGTGTCCGTTACGGCGTGCATGGTCAGCACGTTGTAGGTGCCGTCCAGCGTCCATACATGCAGGTCGTGCACAGAGCTGACTTCGGATATCTGCTGCAGCCGGCCAATCACTTCCTCCGGGCGGATGTTATCGGGGGCAGCCTGTAACAGGATGTGCATGGTATCGCGCAGGTTACGCACCACATTGTAGAGCACGTACACCGTGATCAGCACAGAGAGCAGCGGGTCTATCCACGGCACATCAAAAAAGTAGAGGATGATGCCGCCAACCAATACCGCTACCCAGCCCAATACATCCTCCATCAGGTGCAGCCGAACAACGCGCTCATTTAGCGAGTCGCCTTTCTTTAGGCGCAGCACGGCCGCCCCGTTCACGATAATTCCCAGCACGGCAAAGCCCACCATGCCCGGCGCGTTTACCTCCTCGGGGTTAAAAATGCGCGGGATGGCCTCCGAAAGTATAAAGAAGGAGCCGACCAGCAGCACCACCGAGTTGATAACTGCGCCCAGCAGCGAAAAACGTTTATAGCCAAAGGTATACTTCTGGTTGCGGCCCCGCTTGGCTACATTCTCGAAGTACCAGGCCAGGCCCAGCGAGAGCGAGTCGCCCAGGTCGTGCAGGGCATCGGATAGGATAGCGATACTGTTGATCCACAGGCCGCCAAAGATCTCCAACAGCGTGAACGTAAGGTTAAGGAAGAAGGCAACTTTAATGTTGCTTCCGGCCCCATGGTGATGGTGATGCCCAGGGCCTCCGTGGTGGTGATGTGCGTGTGCCATAGTTCTGAAAACGGCTTTGGGCCAATTAAGATGCCTTTGGGCCGCGTAGTTGCGCTTTTGCGTATTGGTTGTACATTTGTATAAGAAGGTATTCCAGATTTCCACCCCCATACAAACACATGAAGATACTACTAATAGAGGACGAACAAAAGGTGGCCTCCTTTATTAAAAGGGGGTTGGAAGAGCAGAGCTACGAGGTTGACCAGGCCTATGACGGCAGCATGGGCATCAAGCTGGCGCTGCGGCATGAGTATGACCTGATCATTCTGGACATTATACTTCCGAACATGAACGGGCTGGAAGTATGCCGTGAAATACGCAGCCACAACACGGGGGTGGCCATTCTGATGCTAACAGCGCTGGGCACCACAGACGACAAGATCATTGGGCTGGATGCCGGCGCAGACGATTACCTGGCCAAGCCGTTCGAGTTTAAGGAGCTGCTGGCACGCATCCGGGCGCTTACCCGGCGGGGCACCGAGACCAGCTCAGGCGAAAAGCTGAAAGTGGCCGACCTGGAGATGGACGTGAACCGCAAAACCGTGACGCGCGCCGGCAAGCCCATCAACCTGACGGCACGGGAATTCTCGCTGCTCCAGTACCTCCTGCGCCACCAGGGCAGGGTCGTGTCCAGGGTGGATATTACGGAGCAGGTATGGGAAACCTCCTTCGACACAGGCAGCAACGTGATTGACGTGTACATCAACTTCCTCAGGAAAAAGATAGATAAAGAACATAGCGTGAAACTGATCCATACGTTGGTGGGGATGGGGTACGTACTGAAAGAATAGCCGCTAGCATGAAGATCCGGACCAAACTTACGCTGCAGTTCGCGGGCATTTTTGCCTTCATACTCATCCTGTTCTCGCTGGTGGTATACTATTTTACGTCGCTTTACCGCCAGGACGACTTCTACAAGCGCATCCTGCGCCGGGCAGAGGTAGCGGCGCGCTATGTGTTTGAGGCCGATGAGGTGGGCGAGGACTTGCAGCGCCAGAACATGATCGACTTTTATCATGAGCTGCCCTACGAAGCGGTGCGGATATTCAACAGCAACGGCGACCTTATTTTTTCTCATGGCGAGGGCAACCTGGGGGCAACCAAGCAAGTGCTGGAGCAGGTGCGGCAACAGGGCGCAGTGGAGTACGACAATGCCGAGCGGCAGGTGGTGGGCATCCGTTACCAGGATAACCAGGGCGATTACGTAGTGCTGGCCTCCAGTATAGATGCCTATAGCCTCCGGAAGCTGCAAAACCTGAAAATCATACTTGTGGTTGGCTTTCTGGGGTCGGTGGTGGTGGTGGTGCTGGCTGGTTGGGCCTTTGCCAAGCAGGCGCTGCGGCCCATCACCAAAGTGGTGAGCGAGGTAGAGAAGATCAGCGCCAACGACCTGCACCTGCGGCTCAGCAACGCAGAGGGAAAGGACGAACTGTCTTACCTGGCGCAGGTCTTTAACAAGATGCTCGACCGCCTGGAGCTGGCGTTTGAGATGCAGAGCACCTTTGTATCGAATGCCTCCCATGAGCTGCGCACGCCCCTGACGGCCATGATCGGCGAACTGGAGGTAGCTCTGATGAAGCAGCGCGAGCCGGAGGAGTATAAACGGGTGCTGCAAAGCACGCTGGAAGATGCTCGCCTGCTCACAGAGCTGTCGAACGGGCTGCTGCAAATTGCCCAGGCAAGTATAGATCCTTCCAAAATCAGGCTGAACCTGGTGCGTTTCGACGAGCTGGTTTGGATGGCCCGCGACCAGGCCCTGAAGCGGCACCCGCAGGCCCGCATCGACATCGATTTTGCCAACTTTCCGGATGATGAGAACCGCCTGACCGTGCGCGGAAACGAGGCCCTGCTATTGATAGCCGTGGTAAACGTGCTGGAGAATGCCCTGAAATTTTCCCCGAACGGGCGCGTGGCGGTGGGGCAGATAGAAGTGCAGCGGCACGATGTGGTGCTGCGCGTGCAGGACCGCGGCCTCGGCATTTCGGAGGAAGACCTGAAGCACGTGTTCGTGCCGTTTTTCCGGGCAGAGAACGTGCGCAACATCACGGGGCATGGCATCGGGCTGCCGCTAACAGAGCGTATACTGAAGCTGCACAAAGGCAGTATAGAAGTGCGCTCCCAGATCAACAAAGGCACCGAAGTGACCATCAAACTGCCGCAGGCTTATACTATAATCGGGTAGCGCGGCGCATTTTAATCTCTTTTTAATGTCGTTTTAATTCCACCTTAATCTGGCCACAGTAGGTTTGTGTCAGTTAGGTGTACAGGGTCTGCTGCGCTTGTATGGGCTTTGGCTCATGCAGGTGCGGCAACTTTTTTTGAATTATTTACGCGACTTATGACAGAAAGAGGAACTAAAGTAAATTATTTAGCCCATTTGGGAAAAGACATTCCAGCCGGATTGGTGGTGTTTTTCGTGGCCCTGCCACTGTGCCTGGGTATATCATTGGCTTCGGGAGCGCCGCTGCTTTCAGGCCTGGTAACCGGCATTGTGGCCGGTATTGTGGTGTCGTGGCTGAGCGGCTCAGAGCTGGCCGTAAGCGGTCCTGCGGCCGGACTCACGGTGATCGTACTGAACGGAATCGAGACGCTAGGGTCGTTTGAGGCGTTTTTGCTGGCAGTAGTCATCGCGGGCTTTCTGCAGTTGGTGCTGGGTTTCCTCAAGGCCGGTGTCATCGGTTTATACTTCCCCTCTTCGGTTATCAAAGGCATGCTGGCCGCCATTGGTCTTATCCTGATCCTGAAGCAAATTCCGCATTTTTTGGGGGCAGATGATGACTTCTTCGGCGCCATGAACTTCTTTCAGTCCAATGGCCGCAACACGTTTTCTGAGCTCGGGCATGCTTTTTCGAGCATAGAGGTAGGCGCCCTGATTATTGGCGTGATCTCGCTGGCTATTGTGCTGCTGTGGGATAACCCTAAGATTAAAAGCAACAAGGTTTTAAGTATGGTACCGGGGGCGCTGGTGGCGGTGTTGCTATCGATCGGCCTGAACCTGCTGTTCGTCAACTTTATGCCGGAACTGGCGGTGGCATCCACGCACCTGGTAAACATTCCGATCATCAGCGGCTTCAGCGACCTGGGTACCGAACTGCAGTTCCTGGACCTGAACGCCCTTACCAACCCCTCGCTATACATCGTGGCCGTTACCATTGCCATTGTGGCCAGCCTGGAGACACTGCTAAGTATAGAAGCCATCGACAAACTGGACCCGCACAAGCGCCGCAGCAACACCAACCGCGAACTGAAGGCACAGGGCGTGGGCAATATGGTGGCCGGCCTGTTGGGCGGCTTGCCGATGACAGCCGTGATCGTGCGTGGCTCTACCAACGTGGCGGCCGGTGCCCAAACCAGGGTGTCCAGCTTTGTGCACGGCTCATTTCTGGCGCTGTCGGTATTTCTGCTGGCCAGCCTCATGAACCAGATTCCGCTATCGGCTCTGGCCGCCGTGCTGTTGGTGGTGGGCTTTAAGCTAACAAAGCCTGCCCTCTATAAAGCGCAGCTGAAACTTGGAGGCGAGCAGTTCATACCCTTTATCGTTACCATTCTGGCCATCCTGTTCACAGACCTGCTGATCGGTATCTGTGTGGGCCTCGCCGTGGGCATCTTCTATATCCTAAAGGCAAACTATAAGTCGCCCTACTTCTTCCACAAAGAAGAGCACCGCGACCGCGAGCTGATCCGGATAAAGCTAAGCGAGCATGTTTCTTTCCTGAACAAAGCCAGCATTGTGCTGACGCTAGACCACCTGCCCAACGACAGCCACGTGGTGATTGACGGCGAAAGCTCCGAGTACATCGATTACGACGTGCTGGAGGCTATTCAGGAGTTTAAGAAAACGGCCCACGAGCGCAACATCCATGTAGAACTCATCAACATTGGCGATGTGGCCGTGATGGACATGCACTAGGGCAATCAATAAGTATAAAACCAAGATTAACCATGGAGAAGATTTTTGAAAATAACCGCAAGTGGGTAGCCAATAAACTGGCTGAAGACCCGGAGTACTTTAAGAAGATGGCCAACGGGCAGGAGCCGCGCTACCTGTTTATCGGGTGCGCCGACAGCCGCGTGCCGGCCGGCGAGATCACCGGTCATGGCCCGGGAGAGATGTTTGTGCACCGGAACATAGCCAATATGGTGGTACACAGCGATATTAACATGCTGTCGGTGCTGCAGTATGCGGTAGAGGTGCTAAAAGTACGGGATGTTATCGTGTGCGGGCACTATGGCTGCGGTGGTGTGGCAGCGGCTGCCAGCAACAAGCAGTTTGGCCTGATCGACAACTGGCTGCGAAACATTAAAGACGTTATCCGCCTGCACGATGAGGAAATTACGAGCATAGACGGGGAGCACGAGCGCCTGCGCCGCCTTGTAGAGCTGAATGTGGTAGAGCAGGTGCGCAACCTGTACAAGACCTCTATCATTCAGAATGCGCTGCAAACGGATAACCCGCCAAGGCTCCACGGCTTGGTGTACGACATCAGCGAAGGCCTGCTGCACGACCTGGAGGTAGACATGGATACCATACAGCGGTACGACAGCATATACAGGCTGGCAGCTGTAGAGCAATAGTGTATTACAAGTTAGAGCAATACTGTTTTCCTATTTCTGTTCAATTAAAAATAGCCTCCTGCCCTGCAGGAGGCTATTTTATTGCCTTAAAAGCCCGGAACGTAGCTCAGCGTAAGTTGGAAAGATGCGTTTCGCCGCTCTTTGCCCTCAAAAGCACCCTCGTCATCAATGTCTTTCAGCCCGCCGTTGTAGCGCACTCCTAGCCCAAACCCGCTCGGTGCCCGAAAACCCAGGCCAGCTGCATAGCCAAAATCAATAGGGTATGGGTTATCGGTAATAACCGTTTTAGTGATGTTGGTTGTGTTGGACCGGCTAACTTCCGCTATTTGCTTGCCTTTGAGTAGGAAGGAGGCCTGGGGGCCCATCTCGAAGTATAAGCCGCTTATCTGCAGGTGCAGCAAAACCGGCACATCCAGGTAGTTAAGGCGCAGTTTCTCGGTAGTTTCCACGCCGCTGGCGCTAAATTCCCTTTTAGCGCCCTTCGAAGTAAACAGAAGCTCCGTCTGCACGCCGATAAGGCTGTTAAAACCGTGCCGTGCCGTAAGACCTACCGTGTAGCCCGGGCGATAGTCATAGTTTTCGGCATCGTTGCCGGTAAGGGTGGCATAGTTAAGGCCTGCTTTTACGCCCATGGTCTGGGCGCTTGCCGTGCCTGCCAGTAAGGCAAGCCCAAGGCCAAGTATAAATTTTTTCATGTATAGGTATAAGATTGATGCAATAATACAGCGCGTGGCAGCTTAAAACTATGCTGCCTGCCCGCAAAAGTATAAAAAGGTGCGGATATAGCTATTGCCAAATGCAAAAAGCCCTACTACACCGGTAGCAGGGCTTTTGTCATATTAATCTTATAGGATAGGCTCGTTGCCTATGGTGTTACCTAAAAAGGTTACCAGTTGGCGTGCCTACCATTCATAATCTCTGCGTGAAGACGATCCGTAAGAGTAGGGAGGTCCGCTATAGGTGTTTCGGTAGCTGGAGCTGCTCCCATACCGGTCACTGTCACGGTCTCTCATTTCGTCCATTCTTCTACGGCGCTCAGCTTCTTCGTCTCCAAACCAAGACTTTACCTCGTCGCCGGCACGGTCAAAAAAGCCGCGCTCATGGTCTCTGTCTCTGTCGTGCTCCCGGTCATAGCCAGATGAGTAGCGGTTACGGTCGCTGTAGCCGGATGTTCTGTAGTTGGAGCTGTCTCTGTCTGAAGATCCGTAGGAAGAGCCATAGCTAGGCGTGTTGTAGTTGCTGGTGGTATAGCCAGTGCCGTAGGTACCGGAACCGTAGCTGCTGCCATAGTTGGAGCCGCTGCCATATCCGCTTCCGTAGCTAGAGCCACTACCGTAGTTACTAGAGCCACTGCCGTAGTTACTAGAGCCACTGCCGTAGTTACTAGAGCCACTGCCGTAATTGGATGACCCATAGCTTCTGCCGTAACGGTCGCTGTCGCGCATCTCGTCTCTTCTTCTGCGGCGCTCGGCATCATCATCCCCGAACCAGGATTTTACCTCGTCCTTCGAGCGGTCCCAGGTGTCGCGCTGGTTTCTGTCGCGGTCGCTGTAGTTGGAGCTTGAGCTTGAGCCATAGCCAGACGAGCCGTAGCCGTAATTAGAGCCGGCTGAGCGGCCATAGGTGGAAGTATTACCATATCCTGATCCTGAATAGGCGTCAGTGCCTGAGCCAAGGTCGGATCTGTTGCTGCCGTAGCCTGTTGAGGAGGAATCGTAGCCAGTACGGCGGCTGCGATTGCCTAAATCGTAATCGTTAGAATAATAGTTTCTGGAAGAGCCTCTTGTCTGAGACCTGTCATTGTCGTTGTACGGGTTATAGCCCGCGTTTTCATAGCTTCTCATAGGTTCTAATTGTTTTAAAGGTTATCTCAAAAGAATATTGGCAATACCTGATATTGTGGTTGCCAACGTTGTTTTTTTACGGGGCTTAGGTCTGTTATGTTCCGTTTGTCCATTTCTTTCGCTTTCTGCTAAGCCCCAACTCCCTCTACTACGCCTTTATTTAGGACGAAGTGCAATTTGCCCGCTTTTAAAGTTTAGGTGCGGTACAATATACTTTGTACAAGTATGGCATAGGGATGCAAGCTGCAGTTGTGCTTTTTATTGTGTTTTACTGATTGTGTACTATTGGTTTAATTTGGCTTTTGTTGAATAAGTAGTTGATGTGCAGTGCTTTGTTGAGGCTTTATAAGCGGCTTTCGGGTTGAGGATTATTGAAAATATTTGTGTTGTTTGTGGCTGAAATGCTTGGTGTATTGCGTGTGGTTTTATAAATTTGCGCCATACAGCAATAAAAGAAGACGGCAACCTGTTATTATAAAGTGCAATAAGTTGCAGTATTTTTCTAGAGCTTAAGACAATTTTTAGCCAAATATTAAAATGAACTTAAAAACCATGCTGGCCTCTATGGCGGCTGTCCTTATGCTGACGGCCTGTGAGGATATCTTTGAAGGGGGAAGCCTGCAGCCTGACGGTTCTGTGCCAAGCCTGACTGTCAACAACCCCGGTAAAAACCAGAAGATCACGGCCTCGGGCGGCCTGCGCGTTAACATTACTGCGGTAGATAAGGATGATGTGGACTACATCGACTTTACACTAAGGGGCGAAACGGCAGAAAAGCCTGTGGTTAGTTTCAGGACAAGCCCTGAAGAGCGGATTGTGGAGTTTGACACGACCCTGAACGTGAGCGGCATTGCCCCTGGCGTGTATAAGCTAAAAGTGGCGGCTACCGACAAGCGTACCAACCTGAGCGTGCAGGAAGTAACCGTAAACGTCACTACTCAAGAATAACCTGTTCCGAAACATACTTTACCTCATTAAAAGTCAGCTGTGGTTTCATAGCTGACTTTTTTCATATCATACCGCTATCAGTTAGTTCATGCGCGGTACCTTTTATTAATCTGCGGGCAGATTCCCCTCTCGGCAGGGGCCAGGGGTGGGCTTTGGGCTGTTGGTAAACTATGGAACTGGTCCATACGCATTATTCAATCGCTATGGGTATCAAGCCAGTATGCTGCAGGGTTCTGAGCAAGCGTGCTTTACTCACAAGAGGTGGACTCAGGCGGCGTGGCTGGCGCAGGAATCCATTTTAAAGTATAAACACGCTGCTCTTTGTCTGCACTGAGCTTGGCTTCTAAAACTGATACACCACCTGCCACTGCTCGTTCAGGACTAAACTGGCTTCAAAGGGCTCCCCGGTTTTCTGGGAGATAAAGCCTTTGATCTTTGGGGTCTTTCCTTTCAGAAGCAGCGAGGAGATCTGCTTTTCTGTGAGCTGCTTGCCGCCCATCTCAAATGGCACTACAAACTTACAGCCCTCTCTAAACCTGCTGCAGCCATAAGCGGCCTTTCCCTTCAATAATTTGCCTTGCTTGCAGCGCGGGCACTGTTCAAACGGATCTTTGGCAGCGGTTTTCTCCACCTGCTCCACCACCAGTTGGTTATTGTTATCGAGTTTCAGGATGGCATCGAAGCTATCGCCCTGCTCGTTTTTAAAACCTTTGATGGTGGGTGTTTTGCCTTTGCTCAATAGCGCCGTCACCTGTTTCTCGGTCAGTTCCTTGCCGTGCTGCTCAATAGGTATCAAGAAGCGGCAACCCTCTTTAAAGCGGATGCAGCCATAGGCTTTCGAGCCTTTCAGGATGTGGCCTTCTTTACAGGCAGGGCAGGAGCCGAGCCCTTTGGTTGGAGTGGCTTCTTTCTTCTCAGCGGATTTTATACTTGCCGGCTTCTTCTTGCCCTTGGCGGCTGGCTTCTCTTCCTGCTGCGGCTCCAGGGTTACGGTGGCGCGGTCATACTTTACTTCCTGCACCAGGTTTGTCACGAATTCCTGCAGCTCTTTTAAGAAAGCCTCCGCCTGAAACTCGCCGCCCTCTATCTGCCGCAGCTTGCGCTCCCACTGCCCCGTCATCTCCGCCGACTTCAGCGTCTCGTTCTTGATCACCCCGATCAGGTCGATGCCCATCTGCGTCGGCACGATCTTCTTTTTCTCCTTGCGGATGTATTGGCGCTTGAACAGCGTTTCGATGATGGCGGCGCGGGTAGAGGGGCGGCCGATGCCGTTCTCCTTCAGCGCCTCTTTCAGTTCCTCGTCATCCATCTGCTTACCTGCCGTTTCCATGGCGCGCAACAGCGTGGCCTCGGTATACTCCTTGGGCGGGTTGGTCATCTTCTTCTCCAGCATCGGTTCGTGCGGCCCGTGCTCACCTTTCTCAAAGTTCGGCAGCACGCCAGCGGCTTCCTCTTCCTCTTTGCCGTCTTTACCTGCAGGCGCATCCGACGATTTTACGTCATCGGCACCATATAGCACACGCCAGCCCGGCTCCAGGATCTGCTTGCCACGCACCCTGAACGTATAACCCGCCGACTCGGCCATCACCGTGGTGTTGCTCACGATACAGTCCGGGTAAAAGGCGGCAATGAAGCGGCGCGTGATGATGTCGTACACATCGGCCTCCCGGCCATATAGATTGCCGGCCGAGGCACCTGTCGGGATGATGGCGTGGTGATCAGTAACCTTGTTGTTGTTGAAGACTTTCTTTGTCTTGCGGATCTTGCTTTGCAGCAGCAGCGTGACTTCTTGCTTATAGTTGGTCAAACCGCCCAGGATGCTTGGAATTTTCGGGTAAATATCGTCCGGGAGGAAGGTGGTGTCTACGCGCGGGTAGGAGACAACCTTCTTCTCGTACAGGCTCTGCACCGTCTTCAGCGTCTCGTCGGCCGAGAGGCTGAGCTTGTTGTTGCACTCGATCTGCAGCGAGGTCAGGTCGAAAAGCTTGGGCGGCGATTCGGTGCCTTTCTTCGTTTCCACGTCCGTGATCGTCAGCTCATCCTGTTTGATGGCCTCCATAATCTTCTGCGCCTCCTCTTCCTTCTGAAAACGCCCGTTGGTGCTGGAGAAAGTGGTGTCGCGGTATACGGTTTTGAGCTCCCAGAAGGGCTGCGGCACAAAGTTGGCGATCTCGTGGTGGCGGTTCACCAGCATGGCCAGCGTGGGTGTCTGCACCCGGCCGATGGAAAGCGTCTGGCGGCTGCCGTTGGCATACTTTAAGGTGAACAGGCGCGTGGCGTTCAGGCCCAGCAGCCAGTCGCCGATGGCGCGGCTCTTGCCCGCCTGGTACAGCGAGTCGAACTCCGAACCCTCCTTTAGCTGCGCAAAGCCCTGGCGTATGGCATCCTCGGTAAGCGAGGAGATCCAGAGGCGTTTGAACGGCCTTCTATACTTTGCCTCCGTTAAAACCCAGCGCTGTATCACTTCCCCTTCCTGGCCGGCGTCCCCGCAGTTTATTACCTCTTCAGCATTATCGAGCAGCTTTTTAATGATCCCGAACTGCTTCTGTACGCCGCTGTCCTTCATCAGCTTGATGCCATACTTCTCGGGCAGCATGGGCAAGTCGTAGAGGCTCCAGCGCTTCCACTCGGGGCGGTAGTCGTCGGGCTCGCGCAGGGTGCAGAAGTGGCCGAAGGTCCAGGTTACCTGGTAGCCGTTGCCCTCAAAGTAGCCATCTTTCTTGGTTTTGGCACCAATCACCATGGCAATCTCGCGGGCTACACTCGGTTTCTCAGCAATACAGACTTTCAAGCTTTTATGGGTTTAGTATGGCGTGATACAGATGTCAAATTTAACGCTTTTGCGCCTCATCTGCGAATAAAATCTATACTTATACCTGCCGCCAAAAAGGCTGGAAGAATAAACCTTAGCCAAAGTGGCCGGTTAAATTATCACCATCGTACATTAAGTATAGTGGCTGCTGCCAAAAAGTATACTTGTAAAGTTATATTTCGATGATTTAAGGTATAGTGCTAAAGCTGTGGAGATTAATGCTAAACTTTGATGAACTAGATGCTGTAAAAGCGAAGATAGAAGAACGACGATAAAGAAAATGCTTACTATAAAAAAATGGTATAGCCGCGGCTTTTTGGCGGCGGCTATCCTTCTGCTGGGCCTGCTAAGCCAAGCCTGCGAGGAGTTTGAGTACAGCCCCTACGAGATCAGGCTGGACGAGGACGAGAAGAACATCAACGGCCGGAACATCGCCAAAATTGAGGCGCTCCCCATTTCCGCTTCCGATACCCTCCGCTTTATACTTACTGCCGATACCCAAGGCTTTTATGAAGAGAACGAGAAAGTGGTGCAGCACATCAACCAACACCAGAATGTCGCCTTTGTGCTAATTGGCGGCGACTTGTCGGACTTTGGGCTGGCGAAGGAGTTTAAGCTGGTGCACGAGGACTTTAAAACCCTAAATGTGCCTTATGTGGCTGTGGTTGGCAACCACGATGCCATCAACAACGGCAAACAGGTCTTCTCGGCTATGTACGGCGACTACGACGTGAGTTTTACGGTGGGCAACTCCCGGTTTATACTTCTCAACACCAACTACCTGGAGTTTGACAAAAAGGTGCCCGACCTGGAGTGGCTGGAGAAAGAGCTGCAGGCGGCGCAAGGGTACGAGAACATCTTTGTTGTGTCGCACATCCCGCCGACCAACATGGAGTTCGGAGAGGAAAACACGCAGGCTTACGGCGAGCTGATGAGGAAGTATCATGTCACGTTTTCGCTGCACGGGCACAACCACAACTACAAGTACCACTTCCCGTTCGGAGAGGAGGTGCCGGTGCTGGAGGCGGATGCCACAGAGCATCTGGAGTACATCGTGTTCACGGTGGTGGGGGATGAGGTGAGTTTTGAGCGCGTTCAACTTTAAAAGGGCCGAACAGATGAAAAAGAAGATACTCTTGCCTTTGCTTTTGCTCGCGCTTTGCCTGCCTTTTTTGAGCTATGCGCAGAACACAACCGAGAACAACCGTAAATGGTACGCCCCGGACGCCCTGACGCTGCAGTTTGCAGGCAACGTGGGGATGCTGGCCTTTGGGCCTAACTACAGCTTTGCGCATGATAAAGTAAATGCCGAGCTCCTGTATGGCTTTGTGCCTAAATTCGACGCCGAAGAAGTGCTGCACCTGCTCACGGTGCGGGGCATCTATAAACCCCTGAAGCGGGTGGACCTGCGCGAGAAGTATAAACTGACGCCACTGCGCATGAACCTGGGGCTGAGCTATTACTTCCGCGATCAGTTTTCCTCCTCCTGGGATAGCTCATACCCTAAAAACTATTACTGGTGGACGAGCAGCCTGCGCGTAACGGGCGGCCTGGGCGCGGAGCTGCACCGGCCTCTTGCGGGCAGCAAACGCTTTAAAGAACTGACGCTGTACGGAGAGGTAGGCACCTATGACCTGATCGTGACCTCTGCCGTAAAGGACCCGACCCTGAATGCCTGGGATATCATTAGTTTCGCGGTGGGCGTGCGGGCAGGATTCTAGGGAAAACTGTATATTTGATCTGTAGCGAACCAAAAACAGGATGCAGCCAATCGGGAAAACCATCGTTGTCTTAGGGGTTATACTTGTGGCGGTGGGGTTGATGGTATGGCTGGCCGGCGACAAGTTCAGCTGGTTTGGCCACTTGCCCGGCGACATCAGAATAGAGAAGAAGAACCTGCGTTTTTACGCGCCCATCACCAGCATGCTTCTGCTCAGCATTTTCTTCTCGCTGGTGCTGTGGCTGCTGCGTAAGTTTTTTTAGGCCGATACGGCTGCTTTATACTTTGGCCATACTTTCCTAACTTGCCGCCGCCAAAGTATAAACCTGCATGAGACTACAATTCCACAAAGACCTATACGCTTTGCTGGCGATGGCGCTGGTTTTTCTGCTGCTTTGGCTGATCTTCTGAGCCATGTTCTTTATACTTTCCAAAACCCTGGACTTCCTTCTGCTGCCCATTGTGTGGGTGCTGCTGCTATTGTTTCTGGCTGTGTTCCTGAAGTCGGCAATCTGGAGGCGCAGGTGCCTGCTTGGTGCCTTGGCAATGCTGCTGTTGCTGAGCAACCCTTTTCTGGCAAACCTGGCCTGGCGCGCATGGGAGGCAAGGCCGGTGCCGGTGCGCGAGGTAGGCACGTATGATGTGGCCGTGCTGCTGACTGGCGTTACGGAATATCACCCGGAGGCGACAGACAGGGTGCACACTAAAAAGGGGGCCGACCGGTTTCTGCACACGCTGCAGCTGTACCGGCTGGGCAAAGTAAATAAGATTCTGATTACCGGCGGAAAAGGCTTCCTGATGGACGAGATGGTGCCGGAAGCAGAGCAGCTAAAGCGCATTATGCTGCAGGCGGGCGTGCCGGAGGAGGATCTGATCGTAGAGACAGGCGCTGTAAACACCCGCGAAAATGCCCTGAACACGGCTAAAATCCTGCAGCAGCACCCGGAGTGGCAGAAGGTGCTGCTGGTAACGTCTGCTTTCCACATGCGCCGTGCGGCAGGCTGTTTTACTAAAGCAGGGGTCACTTTTGATAGCTATCCCACCGATTTTTACTCTTCCGCCCCCATTTACACCCCAGACTATATGATCATCCCCAATGCCGTAGCCTTCGAGGGGTGGCAGCACCTCGTTCATGAAATAGCGGGGTATGTGGTGTATAAGGTTTTAGGGTATTGTTAAAGATACTCTGGCGCAAGCGTCCGCCTGTGCCTTTATACTTTTGCCACCGCTTCCTGTAACTGGAGCCAAGCCATTCTTTCTATCTGCCGTTCATCCTCAGTCTTACAAAGTATAGTTTTACCTCTGGCTTTGGAGCCCTCAAGGCCGGGAGGCCTCACCTTCCCGCATCGCGCTGTCTACACTTCCTTTGCTCCTGCGTCGCAATGCCCTTATGGGCACCGGAAATCTAGAAGGCGCTCTTGGGGGATACCCCCACGGAAAGAATGGGAACAGATTCGATAGCCACCGCTGACAGAGCTTGAACGGAGTTCCCCTCCTTAGCTAAGGAGGGGCAGGGGTGGTTGGACCCGGTAATGTAGAGCTCCCTCTCCTGTTCTTAGGAGAGGGTGAGGTATAATTCCCCTCCTCTGGACTAGCCAAAACGTGAGTTTTGAGCTAGCGAGCGTAGCTCTCTAGGGGTGGGTTTTAGGCTGTTGTTAAACTGTGGAACCAATCCATGCGAATTGTTCAGTCGATATTAGTATAAACACGCAAGTTCAAAGGCAGCCACCTGGCTCTGAAAAAACAACCAACAATTAACAACCACCAACCAACAATCAAAACCTACTCCACCCAAATGCTTTTCTGGTTCACAAACTCCCGGATGCCCAGGTAGGAGAGCTCGCGGCCGTAGCCGGATTTTTTGATGCCGCCGAAAGGCATTTCGGGGGAGGAGGCAACGAGCGCGTTTACGAACATAGCGCCGGTTTCAACTTGGCGCGCCACGCGCAGGCCGCGCGCTTTGTCCTGCGTCCAGACGGCGCCACCGAGGCCGAAGCGGGAATCGTTTGCTACTTTTATGGCCTCTTCCTCATCTTGCACTATCATTACGGCAGCCACGGGACCAAACATTTCCTCCTCGTAGGCAGGCATGCCGGGCTTCACGTTTTTCAGGATCATCGGCTTAAAGTAGGCGCTGTCTTTTCCTTCGCGGCCGCCGTCCAGCACCACTTCAGCTCCTTTTTTTATCGACTCCTGAACCTGTTTCTCCAGGTCCTCGGCCAGGTCCACGCGTGCCAGCGGACCATAGTCGATGTCGTCCTGCAGCGGGTCGCCGGTCTTTAGGCTTTGCATCTTCTCCTTAAACTTCTGCAGAAACTGGTCGGCTATACTTTCTACCACAATAAAGCGCTTGGCCGCGATGCAGCTCTGGCCCACGTTCACCATCCGCGATTTGGCGGCTAACTCAGCGACTTTCTCCAGGTCGGCATCCTCCAGCACAATAAAAGGGTCGCTGCCGCCCAGTTCCAGCACCGTTTTCTTTATCTCCTGTCCGGCTTTTTCGGCCACTTTCGACCCTGCGCCCTCGCTGCCTGTTAAGGTAACCGCCTTCACGTAGGGGTGCTCTATTACCGCGTTCACCTCGCCGGAGCCGATCAGCAGCGTCTGGAAAACATCCTCCGGAAAACCAGCCTTGCGCACGATCTCTTCAATCGCCAGGCCGCACTGCGGCACGTTGGAGGCATGCTTCAGCAGGCCCACGTTGCCGGCCATCAGGGCCGGGGCCAGAAAACGGTAAGCTTGCCAAAACGGGAAGTTCCAGGGCATGATAGCCAGCACCACGCCCAGCGGCTCAAAGGCAATGAGGCTGCGCTCTGCCTTGGTGTCTACTTCCTCGTCGGCCAGGAAATCAGCGGCATTCTCGGCATAGTAGCGGCAGGCCAGGGCGCACTTCTTTACCTCGGCAATGGCATCTTTCAGGGGCTTGCCCATCTCCAGGGAAATAATGCGGCCATACTTCTCCGCCTCGTTTTCCAGAATATCGGCCTGCCGGTTCATGTGCCTGGCGCGCTCCTCAAAACTCACGTCGCGCCAACGCTGGAAAGCTTTCTCGGCTGCCTCTATTTTTTGTTTAACTTCTTCGGATGTATGTGGAGTAAAGGTTTTTACCACCTCGCCAGTGGCTGGGTTCACGGTTTCTATGGCCATAGTTTTGTAGTTTAGGTTCTGAGCTGTAAATATACGCAAGTCGGCTGGGGCAGGCTTACAGGTGCCGGCAGCCCGATGCCGATTTATTGCTTATATTTGGCTACGGATTTGCTCCAATAATTGATAAAAGCCTTAGCGGCTGTATGTATAACCTGTGTAGTGGATACTTGTTCATCGTGAAGAAACTCCTGCTTCTAAGCGCTTCCTGCTGGCTTCTGGTGCTGCAGGCCTGCCATCAGCCCACAGACAAAGCTTACGCACTGATGCTGAAAGGACTATACAAAGGCACGGTGCGGGTGCTGCAGCCCCGCGAGCTGGAAGCTATACTTGCTGCCGGAGAAGAAAAGCCGCTGCTGCTGGATACGCGGCAGCCGGAAGAGTACCGGGTAAGTCACCTGACCGGAGCCCGCTTTATAGATTTTGAGAAGTTTGAGGTGGCGCAGCTGCAGGAGGTGCCCAAAGATACGCCTATTATACTTTACTGCGCCGTGGGCTACCGCAGCGAGCGGGTGGGGGAGCAGCTGCAGGAGGCAGGCTATACCAATGTGCGGCACCTCTACGGCGGCATTTTTGAATGGGTGAATCAAAGCAAGCCGATATATGATGATCAGGGAGCCACAGACCGGGTGCATGCCTACTCCAAAGCCTGGGGTGTGTGGTTGCAGAAAGGAAACAAAGTATATGGAAAAGAATAAGCTGCTTCTGCTGTTTGTGCGCAACCCCGAGCTGGGCAAGGTAAAAACCAGGCTGGCTGCGGCTGTTGGTCCCGAAAAGGCGCTGGAGGTATACGTGCACCTGTTGCAGCACACCCGCCAGGTTACGCAGCAACTGCCTGTTGATAAACGGGTATACTATACCGGAACTGTTAACCAGGAGGACCTGTGGCCAAACCAGGTATACCAAAAGCGGGTGCAAACGGAGGGCGACCTGGGCAAAAAAATGCAGGCAGCCTTTGCAGAGGCCTTTCTGGAAGGCTATACTTCTGTGGTCATCATCGGGAGCGACTGCCTGCAACTGACGCCGGAGATTATTGCACGGGCTTACCAGGAGCTGGAAACGCATGAGGTGGTGATCGGACCGGCGCTGGACGGCGGCTATTACCTGCTGGGCATGAATTGCCTGTACCCGCGGCTGTTCCAAAACAAGCAGTGGAGCACAGAGCACGTTTTTCAGGAAACCATGCAGGATGTGCAGCAACTGCAACTGCCTTACGCGCTGCTGCCCCGCCTCTCGGATATAGACGAACTCAGCGACCTGGACGAAGAGACGCAGCAGGATTTTGGGCTGTAGTTTATACTTTCTGGCTTTAATCTCCCAATCCACCTTCATTAATTGAGGGTGTTGGGGAAGTATAATGACGAAAAGTATAGCGTCTCTACAAGTATAACCTTCTAACTGTCTACCTCTTTAACTCTCTACCTCTCTAACTCCTTACAGCCCCATCAAGGCATCATAGCCATACACATCGTCCCGGAAGTGGACCTGCATTTGCTCATCTACCCAAGCCGTTAAGTATACGATGTGCAGCGGCACCGGCTTTTTTACCCGCACGTAGTGGTTGGCACGGCCCTGCGCCCAAAGTTTGTCTATCTGCTTGGTGGTGTAGCCGGAGCCGCGCTTCAGGAGGTAATATGCCAGCTCTACAGGCTTTTCCAGGCGGATGCAGCCGTGGCTAAAGGCGCGGTTCGGGTACTGGAACAGCTGCTTGCCGGGCGTGTCGTGGAGGTACTGCGGCAGGCGGTTCGGGAACGGAAACTTTACCTGTCCCAGCTCGTTTTGCGGACCGCTTAGCTGCACAATGCGATAGTTATAGTTGGCGTGGGTTATACTATGCCAGTTCACCCTCCAGGGGCTAACGCGGTGCCAGCTTATGCCGTCAGACCGTTCCAGGATCATGTTCTTTTTTGCCAGATAGCCGGGGTTTCTGCGCAAGATGGGCACGATCTCGTTTACGGCAATAGAGGTGGGCACCTGCCAGTATGGGTTTAGCACTACCATGTCGAGCCTGGAATGTGTAGGGTAGGTTTTTAAATTGGGCTTGCCGACGATGACGCGCATTTGCAGAAACGTTCTGCCGCTGTCCACCACCTGCAGCACATACTCCGGCAGGTTGATAACAACGTACGGCTCCTGCTGGTTTGTAAAAGTGGAGTCGAGGCGGGAGAGGTTGATGCGGAGCTGCTCCAGGCGCTTGCCGGGCTTTTGGTTCAGGGCCGCTACGGTGTTGGGTCCTAAAATGCCGTCGGCGGCGAGGCCGTGGCGCCATTGGAAGTGCTGCACGGCAGTACTCAGCTTAGACGTGTAGCTGGCTTCTTCTAAGGCATGGTCTGCGGGCAGATCGCCGGTGAGCATCAGGTTTTCCTGCAGCTGCGGCACAAACTTGCTGCTGTCGCCGGGGCGCAGTAGCAAATCCCCCGGAAAAGTATGCCAGTCAGCAGCGTGCGCGATGGACTCGTACTGCAATATGGCCTGCTCCAGGCGCTCTTTGCTGTAAGGGCGATAGGGGTGCTCCCGTTCCTGGGCAAACACTCCTGTTACCGATAACATCAAAACAAAAAATATGTGCGGTAAGCGAAGCATAAGGAACGGAACAGCGTGTATTAAAGTATACGTTGCAAAGCAACCGAGCGCCGTTGGCTTGGAGTTTTTCATGTCCGGCTAAGGTAGTAGCTTTGTTCCCTGTAAATAATGACATTTGTCGCATCCGAAAGAAAACCGAAGTATGGCATCCGAAATTGATAAAAGTACCCTTGCCTTTTTAGCAGAACTGACCCAGAACAACACCCGCGAGTGGTTTAACGAGAACAAGCCGCGCTACGAGAAAGCGCGCAAAAACTACATCGGTTTTCTGAACGAGCTGTTGCTGGAGATGCAGCATTTCGAGCCCGCCGCCCGCGGCCAGCAGGGCAAGGACCTGGTGTTCCGGATCTACCGCGATGTGCGTTTCTCAAAGGACAAGCGGCCTTACAAAGATCATTTCGGGGCGTATGTGGCCGAGGGAGGGCGCAAATCCATACTTCCGGGCTATTACCTGCACCTGGCCGGCGACAATAAGTCTTTCCTGGCGGGAGGGCTGTGGTACCCACCGGCACCGGAGCTGAAGGCGGTGCGGCAGGAAATTGACTACAACCTGGATGCGTTTAAGGCGCTGGTGGAGTCGGAGGAGTTTAAGCAGAAGTTTGGAGAAGTTGAGGGCGAGCAGCTGAAAACCACACCCAAAGGCTACGACAAAGACAACCCGGCCATCCATTACCTGCGCTTCAAGAGCTGGAACGCCGTGATGCCGCTCCCGGATGAAACGGTGCTGCGCCCGGACTTCCTGCAGGTGGTGCTGGAGGGGTTTCAGGCCCTGAAGCCGCTCAACGATTTCCTGACGCACCCGCTGAAGGACATGGGGGAGGAGTAAGTATAAACTGCCCGGTTATTCCTGCGGCAAGTATAGTTTCATACTTCCTGCCCCGAACTTTACTTTATCCAGGTGCCCCATTTTCGACTTATCCGAGGTGATGAGGTGGAGGTGCATGTTAGAGTCGTGGTGGGTGAAGATGGCCTTGTGCTCTGTGGAGTAGAAACCAATAATTTCCGCCTCAGCATCCTGAAAGGTATAGGTTGCCTGCCCCTGATGCGCCTCCTGCGGGGAACTTACTTTTGTGTCCTCCGGCAGGTTTACGATGTGTACGTGCGCCGCCTGCACCGTGCCTTTCAGCCTGAAAGCGAAAGGACGTGTGGCTGTTTTGGTCGCCTCATCCAGGTATACTTCCAGCTGCGGCATGGTCTGCACTGAGTCGGGTAAAGTATGCTCTTGCCAGTTAGCAACATTGGCGTACACAAAGAAGGGCGCCTTGGCTGCGAATGTTTCCTCCACCTGCATGGTAGAGTCAGAAAGCACAGTGGATTTGTAGGCTTTTCCGTCCACGATCAGCAGTTCGCCACGGAGGTATTCCAGCGGCCCCAGTCCGTACAGGTGGGTTTTGTTGGAGATGGTATCGAGATCAATCGTGCCGAAGAGCTCGCCTTTGCGCATCACATTTTTCATGGCGCCGGTTACCTGCACTTCTGCGTTGGAGGTATTTTCTGTCCGAGATGTGGCGGCATCACAACCAGCCAGAAGTATGGAAGCAAGTACCGCGGCGGTGGAGGCTAAACTTTTTATCATCGTTTTGGTCATTTATACTTTGAAGCGGTGTTTTACCTGCGTTTATACTTGACCTGCGACAAAGGCAAACCCTTGTGCCGGCCAAACAGCAAATGCTTGGGGCTACCCACGATCTGGGAGGAGTAGATGCCGGTGTGGCCGGAGAAAAGATAGGCCGTGACGCAGGCAATGGCAATAAACACGCCGCCCTCTATCCCGAAGAGCTCAATGCCCATTACCGTGCAGGCGATAGGCGTGTTGGTTGCCCCGGAGAACACCGCCACAAAGCCCATACCCGCCAGCAGCGCCACCGGCAGCGGCATGAACCAGGCCAGGGCGTTGCCCAGCGTGGCTCCCACAAAAAAGAGCGGCGTTACCTCGCCTCCCTTAAAGCCAGCGCCCAAGGTAAAGGTGGTGAACAGTATCTTCAGCAGAAAATCGTAGCTGGGCAGGTTCTGGTTAAAGGCAGCCACAATGGTAGGGATGCCCAGGCCGATATACTTGGTGGTGCCCATGGCAAACACCAGCGCCGCCAGCACCACACCGCCCAGCACCGGGCGCAGCGGCGGATAGCCAATCTTGGCCTTAAACAGGTCGGTCCAGAAGTGGACGAGTTTGGAGAAGGTTAGCGCCGCCAGCCCGAAAAGTATACCGGCTAACAGCGCCCAAAGTAGGTTTACAGCCGTTAGCTCCGGCACCAGATCGATACTGTAAATAGTATGCGGCACCTCCCACAGGTGCCCGACATAGTTGGCCAATATGGCTGCTAGAAAGCTCGGGATAAGAGCATCCAGCTGAATACGTCCCAATACCAAAACCTCCAACGCAAAGATAGCCCCGGCCAGTGGCGTACCGAACACAGAGGCAAAGCCGGCGCTGATACCGGCTATCAATAGTACCTTGCGGTCGCGGGGTTTTAGGCGCAGTATTTTGGTAAGCCTGTCGGCGATGGCGCCGCCCACCTGTACCGCCGTACCCTCGCGGCCTGCCGAGCCGCCAAACAAGTGGGTAAGGATGGTGCCGAACAGCACGAGCGGGGCCATCCGGAACGGGATGATGTCTTTAGGTTGGTGCAGTTCCTCCAGCAGCAGGTTGTTGCCCTTCACCACCGAGCTGCCCCACAGATGGTAGCTCAGGCCGATGATAAAGCCTCCCAGCGGCAGCAGGGCTATGATCCAGACGTGGCTTTCGCGGAAGTTAGTAGCCCATTCCAGCGCATACAGGAAAAAGGCAGAGGCCGAGCCTACCAATATGCCCAAACCACTGCAGATCAGCAGCCACTTGAGCAGGTAAACAAGCGCGGGGATTTGTTCGATGGAGGCGAGATGTCTTTTAATTTCCCTGAAGTTCATATAACAAGTATAAAATGAGTCTACATCAGCCTGTTTTCAGGCTATTTAAGCAGACGTCATCAGCTCTGCGGCAGAGCGGTTCCAGGCAGACATCATTGCCGGTTGTAGCTGCGAATTTAGTTATTTTTCTGAAAGTGGGGAGAGGCGTAGTTGGTAGCGAACATCAATTTTCATGTATTACCCCAAACTTCGTTAATTGCTCTTGCCTAAAAAGTTCGTTTATTGTGTTTATCGCCTCATTCGCTTTCTCTTCACAAATATTTATTGAGGTACTGTACAGATAGAAGGGGATACCATTTTCATCTTCCGCGACAAATCCAATCCGCCCATAGTTCTGTTTGTTGATTTCCTGTGTCTTATTAAAAATTACAAAAATGTTGTCGAATTTTTCGGCTTTCCATGGCGCATTGAAAAAACCAAAGTGGTGCTGATAGTTAACAGCCTTTGTGCTGACAATTAACCTTTCCTCGCCTAACAGGTTCCACAAAGTATACTTGCCTAACATCAGGTATATTACACCGTAGAAGACCAAGGCTCCTAAGAAGATCAGTCCTTGCTCCCTTTCTTTGGAATAAGCAAGCAATACCATGGGCAGGACTATGGCCAGCATGCATAACGTTATCAACACTAACTTTAACGCTAAAGGAGGGCGAGGGACAAATGTCAAATGAACATTTAGTGCGTTCGCTTCGATAACAAGACGATTATTTTCCATGCTCTAGCCCCTCCATTGTGTTTGAATAGCATCCTGACGGCGAATCAGTTTGAAGTTACTGCCAAAATAAAAATATTCCTCTACACCCTCCTAAAATACCACACTCAGCAACAGCACCATTCCAAAGCCGGTGAGGGCGATGAGGGTGGTCATCACGGTCCAGGAGCGGAGGGTCTGGCGCTCGGTGAGGCCGAAGTATTTGCTTACCAGCCAAAAGCCGCTATCGTTTACGTGCGAAAGTATACTTGCCCCGGAGGCGATGGCGATCACCACTAGGGCGCGGTGCATGTCGGTGAAGGCGGCACCCTCGAGGAAAGCGGCCGTCATGCCGGCTGCCGTGATCATGGCCACCGTGGAAGAGCCCTGCAAGATGCGGATAGCCGCTGCCGTGAGGAAGGCGAAGAAGAAGGCGGAGAGGCCGTAACTCGTCATCACCTCGGCCAGCATTTGGCCAGCCCCGGTTTCGGTGAGGATCTGCTTGAACACCCCGCCCGCACCGGTTATAAGTATGATCAAGCCGGCCGGAGCCAGGGAACTGGAGGTGATGGAGAGCAGGTCGTTGCGGCTGAAGCCTCTCCTCAGGCCCAGCAGGTACCAGGCCAGCAGGTTCGCCAGGATAAGGGCCACAAAGGGGTGCCCCAGCATTTTGATCCAGCTTACAGCTCTCTCTGAAAGGGGGATGCCGGCACCCAAGGGACTGTCGAGGTACGTGTTCATCAGGATGAGCACCAGCGGGAGACCCACCAGGCCCAGAATCATACCTGGAGATGGCAGTTTCTGCGGTGTAGCCTCAGCCTCTACAAAAGAAGCGGGCGTCTCGACATGGATTCTTTTGGTGATGAAGCTGGCAAACATGGGACCGCCCACGATGGTAGCAGGTATGCCGGCCAGCAAGCCCGCCGCGATCACCAGCCCCAGGTCGGCGCCCAAAATATCGGCTACGGCCACAGGGCCGGGCGTAGGTGGGATAAACGCATGTGTTACGGCCAGGCCGGTAAGCAGCGGAATGCCGTAAAACAGCAGAGAGCGACCGGTTTTCTTCTGCAAGGCATACACCACCGGCACCAGTATCACAAAGGCCACATCAAAGAATACGGGAATGCTGACCAGGAAACCTGTAGCCGCCAAGGCCCAGGAAGCACGTTTCTCGCCGGTCTTCTGAAGTATAAAAGCCGCCAGCGACTGCACTCCGCCCGAGCTCTCCAGGATGGCGCCGAACATGGCCCCCAAACCGATGACAACGGCAATGAACCCAAGCGTGCTGCCCATCCCTTTCTGGATGTTAAGGACTATGTCGGAGGCCGGCATACCCGCCAGCAAGCCCACAGCAATACTGGAAATGAGCAGCGAAAGGAAAGCCTGCAGCTTAAAGTATAAAATCAGGATCAGCAACAGGGCTATACCTGCGACAACGGCAAGCAGGAGGGAGTAGTCGATCATGCAAACTTTGTTTTCGGGGTGTAGGGCAGGCTTTTAAACCTTGTTCAGTTTTCTATTGCACACTGACGCTAAACGTCTCCTGTGTGCCATACTTCTGGGGTTTGCCCAGAGAAACCATCCACCTGTCATACGTTGCCTTGGCTAACCACTGCACCAGGTAATCATCCTTTAGCTCTTTTACAGCGGCAGCCTCGCTGGCCAACTCATGGGCGGTTTTGAAGAGCGAGCTCTTTTTGCCATGATGGAAGATAAAAGCAGCATGAAACTTGTCTTTAGGCGCTGCGATCTTTTGTTTCTTGCAGAGCCTTTGCACCTGGTTAAGCCGTATGCTGTCCCGCCTAACTAATTCACTCCGGATAATATAGGACTTAAGCGTTTTCCTGTCTGCCTGATCGGTTTTGTAGGCATAGGCCAACACCTCGTTCACGCTTCCAGAATGAAGTATGGCAGGTTCCAGGGGGCGCAGCAAGCCAAACAGTATCCCGACAAGGCAGATGACGCCAACCATGACAGGCACTTTTACCCAGTTGTTGCTCATGTTCCTGCGAAAAACTCTGACAATGCTTGTAATCAATAGGATGATGAGGCTTAAAGCAATGACGATAAGCAAGAGAAAGCTTAAAGGAGGGTAATTGTACGACAATATACCCACAGCAAGCACTGCGAGTAAGGGGATCAAGAATTTTTTCATGAGCTTATTTTGTGCTTTGGCTATAGTTTAACAGGTAGTAGTGTGCGGTGCAGGCCACTGCCGACGGCTTAACCTACTCACTCCTTTAAATATAACAAATTATATTTATACTTTACCCATACAGGTTCGCGGGGTGGCGGTAGTTGTGGTCAAATAAAGTTAAGTTTATGGGCAGTTTTAAGCCTCAGAAAGTTGCCTGCATGTTCACGAAATAAGTGGCCAGAAAAATGAAGCTTAAATATGACCACAGGAAAGCGAAAAGTACATGCACCGTTGTTTCAAACCGCTTGCCTTTCCAGAGGTCTGGAGAGTAACCAAAAAACTGAAAGTAAAGCCGAACTGCCCAAAACAAGCCCAGGCCCAAACATACTTTTTGGCCAAGGCCGGATGAAACCAGCTCGTGGGCGGATGTCAGGCAAAGTATACCCATAAGAAAGACGACCAGGGCAATAAAAAAAGTATGAACCGTCATCATTTGCCTGTTTATCAGACTCAATGATTTCAGTTCTTCGTCCCAATTAAAATACCTTGGAAATACAGCGTGGGCAAGTGCCAACAAAATCAGTAAAATGCCGATGATCTTAAAGTGTATTTCCATTTTTACTAAGTATAAAGGTTGAGATGAAGGGCGTGAGTTTTATTTCTTGCCGGACGTTAAGGCTTGCGTTTCTGAAAGCCTTTAGCCAGGAGCGCCTGGCGTAGAAGTGAAAGAAGCCAATGTTATAGGCTATGAAATTGGGTAAATCTCTCAGGTGTTCAGTGATGTAGATTTGCCCTTGTGGCTTTAGAATCCTTGCCAACTCTTGAAAAAATAAAGCTCTCTCTTTTTCATCCCTTATCTCATGAGCCGAAAAAATCACAAATATTCTGTCAGCAGACCCAGTAATTAGCTGCAAATCAGTGGTTTTTACTTGCTTGGTTTTCGGGAAAGGAGGGTAGGATCTTCGTGCCCGCTTAATAGAGATCTCGGTATGCTTTACCGGATCGTAGAAATCAAGCACTTTCAGTTCGGCATGCCTGAACTTGTCCTGCAGCAGGGTACTTGTCTCGTCAAAGCCTGCGTGGATGTTTATGATATGGCCTATTGTGTTTTGTGGATCAACCCAACTCAGGCTGTAAAGCCCCGACAGGTCGTACACGTACAGCGACACCAACAAGGAAATAGCCGTTGACCCTGAAACCAGTATGCAAAAAGTATAAATGAGTGGCTGTAGTGAATTGTCGGTGTGGTAGGCAATAAGCAACAAAAGTATAACCAGCAACAGTGCAAGGGCATAAAAATGCCAGTTAAACCTGATGATGTTGGTTACTCCCTGAAAAGGCTTCCTCATCTCACCCATTGCTCAATTCTGCCTTTTTTCCAGTAATAGGGGATATTTTCAATCATAAAAGCATTGGCCAGCACGGGGCTTTTGAGGTTAAGAGACTCCAAGAATGGAAAAGTATGTTCCACTACCTTCACTGGCTTTGGTGTCCAGTTCTGTCTAACGCCCTCAATAATTAATATTTCCCGCGTGGGGGCATTGTATGTGAATGTGAACGGCAGCGGCCCTGCAAAGCGCCTTGCCTCCTTCCAATCTGCAAAGGGTGATTGGCCTGGTAAAGGAGCGGTTTCGTCAGAGTAGTCTATAGAAACGTTGAAAGCCGAGTGGTTTGAGGATATTTCCGTTAGATGGCCTAGGCAGGTTTGCTTTATGTCTGTTGTGGTATAGTTGTAGTGGGTAAACATATTCCCCATTATTTCCATTTTCTTCTGATCCGTTTCAGACTTAAGAATATACAAACCGCGCAATCTCTTCCCGGCATTGTTCGTGTATCTTACAAATACTCTATAGCCAATCAGGAAAAAGTCATTGCCCATGAATTTAGGCAGTCCCTTTGGCCGGAGATCCTTTGTCCTAACCATCGCCACGGCTATAAAAGCCCACTCATCGTTAAACGTGTCCAGTTGCAGGCATTTCGGAATAAGGCCCTGAAGCTGGGTTTTAGGAACCGCGTATGTTAAGACAATTGACTTCTCAAAGAAGGCTTCGACAGCAAACGGATGGTTTTTCAGGAATGAGAGCATGCTAAGCCTTTTGATATATTTCTTTATTCAGCACAAACTCGTTGTAGTACACAGCAAGTATAAAAAAGGAAGCAAAAAGTATGTTAAGCCTACCCCAAAGCAGTAAGTCGGGCACAAGTATAAATTCCAGTATGTTCATGGTGGCTACTATAAGTATTTGAACTATGGAATTTAGGCGTGACTTTATACCTGTCAGAATCCACAGAGCCATACCGATTTCAGAAATACCGATCACTATCGTTAACTCCCTGGAGTAGTCGCTCCCCAGAATCCGGGAAACAATTTGCTCATGACGGGCAACCAGGTTAAGCACCTTGCAAAATAAACCGTTAACGAACCAAACGGCTGCAATGCCACAGGCTAGGACTAGTTGTATGTTTCTCTCCGTCATTAGTTGTGTATAATGGTTGAGGTTGATAGCCGTAAACGGAAAATAGATTAGTGTTAGGATTCATACTCTTCCTCTAAATATAGAAAAATCTATTTATACTTTACCCATTCAACCTGGCGTGGTGGCGGCGCTGGCGGTAGAGGTATAGCTCCACCGTCAGCCAGAGCAACACCAGGCTATACTCCAGGGCTACCAGCAGCAGGCCCTCTTGGTAAGTGGGGGTGCGGTAGGCGGCGTAGGTAAGTATGGCCAGCCCCGACCAAACCACGGCGAAGCGGAAGTGGCTCATGACGGTGAGGGCCAGCAGCGTGGTGAGGTACCAGGGGTGCACGGTGGTGGAAAGCAGCAGGTATACCGCTAAAGCCGTAGCCATGTAGCCGGCCATCCTCCTTACAGAACCGAGCTTTTTAACCGAGGCCATACTTAAAACAGCGACCAGCGTAACGAGCGAGAGCAGCGGACCAATTATGGAGATGATGTTGTAGCCTGCCACCCGGAAGCCCAGCCAGCGCAGCAGGTAATACACGCTGGCGTTAAATTCGAACTTCCGGAAGTATAGGTCCAGGCTCTGGGAAATATGCTGCAGCACCTGCAGGTTCACCAGCGGCGCAAATTGGGCCACCACCGTGATCAGCACCACCGTGCCGTAAAGTATAAACTGCCGCCAGCCCAGTTTCCGGAGCACGAAGGGCAGGAACATGAGCGGCAGCAGCTTAGCGCCGATGGCCAGTCCAAACGCCATACCCGACCACACTAGCCGGTGGTAAAACAGTTGGTACAGCGCCAGCAGCAGGAAAAAGATCATCAGCGCCTCAAAATGCAGGTTGCCCACCAGCTCAACTATAACCAGCGGGTTGAGGGCGTAGAGCAGCACATGCTTTTCGGGGAGGGCCATTTTGCGGAGCAGGCGCCAGAGCAGCAGTATACTTCCGGCCTCGGCTAGCAAAAGTATAAGCCGCATCACCACCACACTTCCTGGTATACTTTGCGGAGAGAGCTGCACCGCCAACCAAAACACCGCCTGCGACACCGGCGGGTACACGCTGTAATAGCCCTGCGAGTTCAGCTGCCCGAACAACTCCTGTGTTAGGCCCGGCACCTGCGGCGCTTCCGGCTGCAGAAAGAAAGTTGGCAAGTATAAATAAGGGTTCAGTCCCGCCGCCAGCAGCCGCCCGTCCCACACAAACCGGAAGTAATCGTCCGACAGGGCAGGGGTGGCCAACAGAAAAATAAGCCGGAAAAGGATGGCCGCCGCGATGCCGTGCCACAGGTGTATGCGCTGCCGGCATACATAAAGGTAGGCAATGAACACCACGGCGTAGAGCAGCACCAGTTGTGCAAAGCCGGTGCGTGGCGTGGCGTAGGCCAGCGCCGCATAAGCCGCCGCCGAAACAGCCAGAGCTGCGTAGCTGAGTATGTTGCGCTTTACGGGTGCCATTCGTGGAGCGGGACTTATGCTGCGTTCATCATCGTTTTACCCGTTACGCAAACTTTGCCTACAGGTATTTAAATATAGTCAGGATGATCTTATATCCCGCCATCACGGAGCCTTTTACCGTACCCGAGACTTTGGAAACGCCGATGCGCCTGCGGTAGGAAACCGGTAGTTCAGTATACCTTATTCTCTGTTTGGCGGCTTTAGCCTGCATCTCCACCGTCCAGCCGTAGTTGCGGTCGCGCATGCCCAGGGCCAGCAGCGTGTCTAGCTTTATAGCTCGGAAAGGGCCCAGGTCGGTGAAGCGGGCACCGTACAGCAGCCGGATGAGGGTCGTGGCCAGCCAGTTGCCGAAGACCTGCTGCGGCATCATCGAGCCTTTCTCCCGCTGCCCCAAGGCCCTGGAGCCGATCACCATCTCCGCCTGCCCCTGCACAAGGGGCTGCACCAGCCGCACCATCTCCTCCGGGTAATCAGAGTAGTCCCCATCCAGGAAAACGATGATGTCGGGCCGTGTTTCGGCGGGTTTGGCGGCGGCATGAGCGATGCCCTTGAGGCAGGCGTTGCCATAGCCGGGGCTGGGCTGGTGCAGCACGGTGGCCCCGGCGGCGGCGGCTACCTGGGCCGTACGGTCTGTGGAGTTGTTGTTCACCACGATCACCTCCTGCACAAAACCGGCAGGTATGGCTTTTACCACCTTGGCAATGGAGGCTTCTTCGTTGTAAGCGGGTATAATAACGTTTATTCGGGGCATAGAAGCGGCAAAGATGACCAAATTCCCGGACAGATTCCATTCCTGCTGTTTTTCTTTGATAATCTGCATGCTACGGCATTACCTTTGCAGGTAAACCTTTTGCTGAGAGGCAGGTTTTAACAGTTACCAAACACAATCATTATGAGAGAGGAAGACATTAAGGTAGGCGACAAAGTGCCTGATTTTGAGCTGGAACGCCAAGACGGCGGTTTTTTTCGCTTGTACGACCTGGTGGGGGAGAAAAACATTGTGCTTTATTTTTACCCGAAAGATAGCACGCCGGGCTGTACCAAGCAGGCTTGCCAGTTTCGCGACCAGTACGAGGTGTTTAAGGAGCAGGGGGCAGAGGTGGTAGGCATCAGCTCCGATAGCGTGGAGTCGCACCAGAAGTTTGAGCAGAGCTACAAGCTGCCTTTTACCCTGCTAAGCGACCAGGGCGGCCAAATCCGCAAGCTGTTCGGGGTGCCGCGTAAGCTGGGCCTTCTGCCCGGCCGTGTAACCTACATCATCGACCAGGAGGGTACTGTGCGCTACATCTTCAACTCCATGACCAAGCCCCTGGAGCACGTAAGCACGGCGCTGGAGGTGCTGCGTGAGATCAACAGCGAAGACAAGCACTATAAAAAAGCATAGTTTAGAAATTTTCACATCAAAAAAGAAAGGCAGCCCGCACATAGCAGGCTGCCTTTCTTTTTTGCTGAATTATACTTATCGGGTTAATACACGTTAATCAACTCCAGCGAGTTCTCGTTATCGAACTCCACTTTTACAAAGCCTTTTTCCTTGGTGAAGTATACTTTGGCAGGCCCTTCTGTGGCTGTGTCCGCTCTCTCCAGAATATAGGCTGTGTATAGGGTGTCATTCAACTTATAGTCTTCGGTAGGGGTGCTGGAGGTGATGTTCCAGGCGGCTTTGTCTCCCACGCCAATTTTTACAATAAGAGAATCCGGCTTTTTCAGGATGTAAGTGCCCATATAAGGCAGTTTTCGGTCTTTGTCTTCGATGATATTGGTTACCTGTGTGTTGCGCTGCGAAACGCAGTCATCGGTTACAGAGAATCCGTCCCCGGGTACGTTTTGCGCATAGATGCCGGTGCGCAAATACGTTATCGTGTTACCGGCCTGGTCTTTAAAAAGGGCAGTGTCGCCGGTGCCGTACACCAGCCACTGGCTGTCTTCAGGGGTAGGCTCGGTAATGCTGATATTCCCGCAATCATCGCAGGCGGCCAGGGTGGCAGAGGCCAGTATCAGCAGGAAAAACGATTTAACTGTAGTCTTCATGGTATGGGAAACGGAAAAGCTTTCGCGCTGGTAAGTTACCAAATTATTAGTTCACTGTATCAGTTAGACCCTTTTCCGGTGAGGGAGGTTGCATGGCTCCGGCATTTTTAAACCACCGCAGCACTTCTAAAAAGTGGTCGTGCGGTGCATCCGGGTGGGTAAGCATATCGATGTGGCCATAGTTGTGCCTGTTGCCGTTCTGCCTGCTCAGGAGCATTACTCTGCTGCGGCTACAGCCCGTTTCGTTCTTCAGGTGCTCCACGTCTTGCGGGTGGCCCAGCACGGTATCGTTGGCGCCGGCCAGGTATAGCGTTGGAGGCAAATGCATGTTTTGCAAGGCGTTGGCGTAGTCAAATTTGTCGTGCCAGTCGAGCCAGCGGCGCTGCACCACCCAGTGGTGCGTCTGCCGGTGCGACAGGCGGGTTTCGCTGTCGGAGCCCATGCCCAGGCGCTGGGCAAACAGCGCCCCGGTGGTGGCTGCGGCTGTTTTGCCTACCCAGTTCCACATCACATCTACCATAAAGAACTTTTTTAGGCTGCGGATGCTGATGCGCCGTTTGCTGCCGAAAAAAGCCATGGCCTGCACTTGTACCGGCACCGCGGGCCGCGCCAGGTATGCCAGCATCAGCACACCGCCCCAGGAGTGGGCACCCCAGTACTGCGGCACATCGCCCTTCAGCTCTATAATTTTGCCGATAAAGGCCGGAAAGTCCTCTTGTAAGGTATGGCTCAGCCCAAATTTTGACTTGCCTGAGATAGCAGGTGTGCTTTTGCCGCGCCCGCGCAGATCGGCCACAAACACATCGTAGCCCTGCTGAGCCAGCCAGGGTGCAAAACCTTTGCCTGAGGCAGAGTAAAAAATCCGCCCGTTCTCGATGGAGCCGTGCACCAGAAATACCGGAGGCCCCTGCCTGTCTTGGCTAAAGCGCTTCAGGTGCAGCGTGTCGGTAGCCGTAACAGGTATAAAGATGGATTCCTGCAGCAAGTGTTGGTGTTTGGGCATAGTTGGTAAGCGAGAAGTATAAACAAGCATAAAAAGCGGCAGCCGGAAAATAAGTACCAATATACTTATTTTCCGGCTGCCGTGCTCGTGTTCTATAAATCGCTTTTAGCTCCTGACAGGGATAGGCTGCGGTTTAAGTTTTGGCCGGAAAGCCAGCCACAGCACGCTTCCAAAGATGGTGCCTGAGAAAAACGCTAGCCCGGCGATCAGCCAGCCGTTCAGCCCACGCATCTCGGCGTCGAAGTATATGTAGGTCAGTATCATCCCCAGCAGCACCAGGTAAAGCCCGATCATGCTCAGGAAAAGCAAATTGGTTACATCTATCGTTAGTAGTTCCATGTCTATTCTTCTTAATTGCACATAGCCAGAGGCTTACCAGCCTCATCTCTATATTATTTAACCGCTTTGAGTAAATTATGTTTATAACTTTAAGAAGAATAAGGTAGGATTACCGGTAAAAATTGAGTGTATAATTGGATTGAAAGGTATAAAGTACAGCAAATACAGGCGCAAAAGGCTTGTAACGCTTTAGGCGATGCTTTTTTGGGTGCCGGTATTTTCCACTATATTTTTCAATTGTTGGCAAAGTATGCCTTTGCTATTTTCCTCAAGCCAGAGCAGAAGCTTTTACCGAGTTTTAAAGTGGAGCCTACGCTAAGAACACAGCGGCTAATGGGAAATAGTATACTTTGATGAATATCAGTTAGTCCCTAGGCAGTACGTTTTACCAATCGGCAGGCAGATTCCCCTCTAGGACTAGAGTCGTTCCATTCTAAATAATAGACCCAATAATACTGTCATTCTGTAAAGAATCTTGGTAGAAAGTTTGATAAGCTGATACTATTGACTCACAAGATCCTTTCAGGATGACAAAAATGAGAGAGCTTAACGCCCCAACCTCCTGGACGGGGTAGGGGAAGGTTTTAGGCTGTAGGTAAACTATGGAACCTATCCATGCGCATTATTCAATCAATATTGGTATAAGAGGAATATCAGATAATCCGCACAAACTCGAAGTATACGAACCGCAGTCCCGCTAGAGGAAATCAGTCTCCATACTTATACTTCCTTACTTTTTCGCCTGGCCATACTGCCGCAACTGGCGCAGCATAATGTCGGTGAGGTAGCTGCCGCTGTGGGGGCCAAAGAAGTTCATGCTGCGGGTTTCATACTCCTCCAGGTTGTAGTACTTGTCTGGGGTTACATAACCGATATAGCCGCCGTTAAAGCTGGTTACAATGGCCTGCAGCCCCTGCGCCTGTGCGTTTTGCCGAAGCCGCGCCACAAACTCGCCGGAGTAGTCGGCCGGGGCGCCAACAAACACCACATTGCCCAACTGCAAACTGGTAACATAGGCGGGATGCTGCCCAAAAACACTGTTAAACACAAAAGGCGCGAGCCGTAGGTCCGTTGCGATGCGCCAGCTCGGCTCGGGCAGGGCCAGCCGGGTGCGGTCGTAGCCTAAGGTATACACATAGTCGCACGTTATCTGCTGCAGCTGCTGCCAGAGTAGCGCTGCCAGTTCCTCCCCGACTTCCTGCGTACTTTGGTAGGTGTCGCCGTGGGTATACACCACGCTTTGGCTACCCACCGCACCTGCCGAAAAAGCGGCAAAGTCCACGTGCCGCTCCAGCTCATCCACCAGCTCGCCAGGATAGTCGCGGGAAAGCTCCGGCGTTTTGGAGGGAAGTATGGTGGCGTGTGCCGAGAGCGCAGAAAGTATGGCAGTTTCTCCATTCTGGCCTTCAAACTTTAAAAAGCGGAGGGTGGCGTCACGCGTTTTGTTGCGGTCCGGGTAAAACGGGTTTTCGGGGTCGTCGAGCAGGCGGTTCTTTACCAGCCCTTCCGCTTTTACGCTGCCATACCCTATTTTAGCGGGCTGCAGGTTTTGGCGGGCCAGCTGCATACTTTGCACGATCTGCCGCGTCAGTTGCGCCACCAGCTCCTCCTCATACTCCCCCGACATCAGGCTGACACCCAACTTTTTTCCCCATCCCCCAAAGCTGGTGTGGCTGTGGGTGGCGGTGAGGTATACTTGCTCCGGCTTCAGGCCCAGTTTTGGGTACACTTGCTCCAGCCTGCGCATCACCTGCATGGGCACGATCAGCATATCCAAGGCCACGTAGTAGGCCTCCGTTTTGCCGTTGCTGAAGGCAAAGGTGCGGGCCCAGGCCGAGTCGTGCACCGACTCGTAATCCATGCCCAGGCGCTTGCCGTAACCCGCCAGCGGCGTGCCTGCCGGGGGCGTGATGTTGACTTTGGCCCAACCTACTCGCACGGTATCGCCCTGAGTTACGTAGGCCGGGCGCTGTTGCAGGTTGCGGAGCGTAGTGGCGTAGTAGTCTGTTTTGGTAAAGGGCGTGCGATCCAGTGGGCGCAGCAGTACTGCGGCCAATCCGAGCAGGAGCAGCACTGTTACCAGCAGAACGTTTATCGATTTTTTGCGCATGGGTTGTATTGGGCAGGAGCTGGGTTGTTTTTATGCAGACCCTTGCTGCAGCCTTTCTTCAAAAATCCTGCCTTAGTTCTGCATGGCTTTTACAGCGTTGCGCAAGGTACTGTTATCGGTGCCGGGGCGGCTAAAAAGCTCCCGCATGTCGTCGGCGGCCGGGTACTCAAACACCTCCAGGTCGAAATAGCGCACCGCCGCCAGCAGGTGGTCAAAGATATCGGCCATGATGCTTTCGTACTTGTCCCAGCGCACATCGTTTGTAAACACATACAGCTCTATCGGCATGCCGGTGGTGGTCGGCTCCAGTTGGCGCACCATCATGGTCATGTGCTTGTGCGTAAACTCGTGCTGGGCAATGTAGGCATCGATGTATCTTCTGAAAACACCCACGTTCGTCAGGCTGCGCCCATTTATCAGGATGCTTTTATCTATTCCTTTGGCCTGGTTGTGCTCGGTAATCTGCTGCTGGCGCTCCTGCAGGTAGTCCTGTATCAGCTGTATTTTGCTCAGGCGCTCCACATCGTCGGCAGACAAGTACTTTATACTTGATATCTTGATGAGGATAGACCGCTTGATGCGCCGCCCGCCCGCGTCCTGCATGCCCCGCCAGTTCTTAAACGAGTCGGAGATGAGGTAATAGGTAGGGATGGTGGTGATGGTTTTGTCAAAGTTCTGCACCTTCACCGTCGTCAGGTTTATCTCGATCACGTCGCCGTCGGCGCCATACTTTTCCATCGTGATCCAGTCGCCGATGCGCACCATGTCGTTCGTAGAAACCTGAATGCTGGCCACAAAGCCAAGTATGGTATCCTTAAAGACCAACAAAAGTATGGCTGAGGCCGCACCCATGGCCGTGATAAAGGCCCATACTTCCTTGCCAGTGAGCAGCGAAAAGATAAGCAGGCCGCCCATAAAGTATAAAAAGATATTCACCACCTGCAGAAAGCTATCCACAGGTTTGTCGCGGAAGAGGGCAGTGGTTTTCAGGAAATCCTTTACCGTGCGCAGCAGCGCCCGGATTATCCAGATTGAGAGCAGCACCGTGTACACATCCGTGAGCGTGCGCAGGGGCTTTACCCACCCCGGGAAATCAGCAAAAACGATGGGCAGCGCCTGCACCACAAGTATAAGCGGCACCACTTTGGCCAGGTGCTTGAACACATTGTTGCGGATGAGGAGGTCGTCGAACTGGGTGGAGGTTCTGGTGGAGAACTTATGCGCAGCGCCCACCATCAGCTTTCTGCTGAAAGAGGCCGTGGCATACACCAGCACCAGCACCAGGCAAAAAAGCAGCAGCATGTTCAGGTAAATGGCTGTGCCGGCAGGCATGCCCAGGTTTACCAGGTGGTTATAGGTCCAGTGGCTGATGGCGGCGAAATTGTTTGCAGTTTCCATGGGGTACTAAAAAGGTTGTAAAACGGATTGCGCTGCAAAGGTACAAAAAATATAAGGGGCACGGGGGCAGGCATTTCGGCAGATAAAATTTTCAGGTTAGGCAATAAGGCTTAAATTTGGCGTTTCTAAAGTCCCGCGTTATACTTTAAAGCCCGGGCAAAGGCAATGGCGGCAGGAGGGGGAAGAGCAATGCCTTTCGCATCTTTTGTACTTTTCTGCCCTCTCTTGCCGCAGCAAAACCAGAAATTGGCTTAAAGCATTATATGGAACCGAATTTAGACCATCTTTTAAAGATAGCCTCCGAGCTATCGATTACCATCAAGCAGGTAGAGGCCACCGCTAAACTGCTCGACGAGGGCGCTACCGTGCCGTTTATTTCCCGTTACCGAAAAGAGGCCACCGGCTCGTTGGATGAGGTGCAGATCGCCGGTGTTCGCGACAGGCTGGAGCAGTTGCGCGAGCTGGACAAGCGTCGCGAAAGCATCCTGAAGTCTATCCGCGACCAGGAGAAGCTGACACCGGAGCTGGAGGAGCAGATCATGGCTGCCGAAACCATGGCTGCCCTGGAGGATATTTACCTGCCCTACAAGCCGAAACGCCGCACTCGCGCCACCATCGCCCGTGAAAAAGGACTGGAGCCGCTGGCCGAGCGCCTGTTTGCCCAGGATAACTTCGACGTAGAGGCTGAGGCAGCCAACTTTATCTCCGAAGAGAAAGAGGTGAAGGACGTGAACGAGGCCCTTGCCGGTGCCCGCGACATTATGGCCGAGTGGATGAACGAGAACGCCGAGGCACGTGCCACCATGCGCCAGCTGTTCGAAAAGCAGGGTGTGTTCAAGAGCCGCGTGATGATGGGCAAGGAAGAGGAAGGCCAGAAGTTTAAAGACTATTTTGAGTGGGAGGAGCCGATCGAGAAAGCGCCGTCGCACCGCGTGCTGGCCATGCGCCGCGGCGAAACCGAGATGGTGCTGATGCTCTCGGCCCAACCGGATGAGGAGGCTGCCCTGGCCAAGCTGGAAAACATGTTTGTGCAGGGCAACAACGCGGCCTCGGAGCAGGTGAAACTGGCTGCCAAAGACTGCTATAAGCGCCTGCTCAAGCTGAGCATGGAAACGGAGGTGCGTCTGAGCTCTAAGAAGCGCGCCGACGAAGAAGCCATCCGTGTGTTTGCCGATAACCTGCGCCAGCTGCTGCTGTCTTCGCCGCTTGGGCAGAAAACAGTTTTGGCTCTGGACCCTGGCTTTAGAACTGGCGTGAAATCGGTGGTGCTGGACAAGCAGGGCAAGCTGCTGCACAACGAGACCATTTACCCGCACACCGGACAGCATAAGGAGCAGGAGGCGGCGCAGGCGGTGCGTTACATGGTGACCCGCTTCGAGGTAGAGGCTATTGCCATCGGTAACGGCACGGCCAGCCGCGAGACGGAGGCGTTTGTGAAGAGCCTCAAACTGCCCGCTTCGGTGATGGTGGTGATGGTGAACGAGAGCGGCGCTTCTATCTATTCTGCCTCTGAGGTTGCCCGCGAGGAGTTTCCGGACCAGGACGTAACGGTGCGCGGTGCCGTGTCTATCGGTCGCCGTTTGATGGACCCGCTGGCAGAACTCGTGAAGATCGACCCGAAAAGCATCGGCGTGGGCCAGTACCAGCACGACGTGGACCAGTCTGCCCTGAAACACTCGCTGGATGATGTGGTAATGAGCTGCGTGAACGCTGTGGGCGTGGAAGTGAACACGGCCAGCAAGCAACTGCTGACCTATGTTTCCGGCCTCGGACCTGCGCTGGCGCAGAACATTGTGGAGTACCGTAACCAGAACGGACCTTTCCGTACCCGCACCGAGCTGAAGAAGGTAGCCAGATTGGGCGATAAGGCTTTTGAGCAGGCAGCTGGTTTCCTGCGTATCCGAGACGCGAAGAACCCATTGGATGCCTCTGCCGTGCACCCGGAAAGTTACCCGATCGTGGAGCAGATGGCCAAAGACCTGGGCGTAACTGTGCAGGATTTGATGAAGAGCGAGGAGTTGCGCAAAAAGATCAACCTGAAAAACTACGTGACCGATACCGTTGGTTTGCCAACCCTGCAGGATATTGTGAGCGAACTGGCCAAGCCGGGCCGCGACCCGCGCGAGACCTTTGAGGCGTTCAGCTTTACAGAAGGCGTGAACGAGATCAAGGATCTGCGCGCCGGCATGAAGCTTCCGGGCATCGTGACCAACATCACCGCTTTCGGAGCCTTCGTGGACATTGGGGTGCACCAGGACGGCCTGGTGCACGTGAGCCATTTGTCGGACCGCTTTGTGAGCAACCCGCACGACGTGGTGAAGGTAGGGCAGAAGGTAGAGGTAACGGTGCTGGAAGTGGATGAGGCCCGCAAGCGCATCTCCCTGAGCATGAAAGGCGACCCGGCCGCGGCCAAACCAGCCGGTGGCGGCAACCGCAGCAAAGGCGGCCGCAAAGAGCGCGAGGAAGAGCCTATGAATGATTTTCAGGCGAAGCTTGCCCAACTGAAAGGCAGGTTTAAATAAGCCTCCTAAGTATAAAGGATGAACCAGAAGCCCCTGTTAAAGTATAACAGGGGCCTTTTTTATGGCCGGTAGGCGGGCAAAAACGGGATGTGCTTTGCGCGTCAAAAATTGTACGCAATAAATATATTTATACTTGCATATTTGGAACTTACCATTATTTTTGCTCCACATTTTTAACCTTTTAAAACTTAAAGTCTATGAAGACACTCTTACTAACATTAGTTGCAGCCGCAGGCATTGCTTTCGCTGCAGAAGCACAGACTGTGTCTGTAGGTCCTCGTATCGGGGCTACGTTTGCTAAAATCAACTTTTCCGGAGAAGACGGAGACAGCGACTTTAATGAAGCAATAAAAGCTAACGCAGGACTTCAGTTTGGTGCTGTCGCGAACTTCGCTGTAAATGACATGTTCTCGGTTCAGCCAGAGCTACTGTATGTGCAGAAAGGCTACAAGATAAGTGAAGAAGGCATGACGCTGAAGTTAAAGGCCAATTACCTGGAAGTGCCTGTGCTGGCAAAAGCCTCCTTCGGTTCGGACTCCTACAAGGTGTTTTTTACGGCCGGTCCATCTGTAGGGTACTGGATGAGCGGCAAGAGCAGCTTTGAGTATGACGGAGATGAAGTGTCGGAGGATTATGAGTTTGAAGACGGAGACAACAGGACCGAACTGGGCGCTAACATCGGGGCAGGTATAGCCTATCCGGTGAGTAGCGGTACGGTAAACCTGGATGTAAGGTATGGCTTTGGCCTGTCTAGCCTCTACAGTGACGATCAGGGTGATGCTAAGGCAAAAAACCGCGTTTTCGGTGTTTCAGTGGCCTACCTGTTCAGCCTGTAAGCTTACATAAATGAGCATAACAGAAGCGGCTCCTGCACCAGCGGGAGCCGCTTTTTCTTGAAATATTTTCCCTTTTTCAGATGAAAAACAAACTTATACTTACTGTAGGGGCAGCACTGGGCATGGTTGCCACCGTTAAAGCGCAAAACGTTTCTGTGGGCCCGCGAGTGGGTATTACCATGGCCACTATACATGCTTCAGGCGATACCCCGGAAGGATACGAGTCGAAAAGCAGTTACCGGGCAGGCCTGCAGTTTGGGGCTGTGGCTAACGTTGCCATTAACGAGCGCCTGTCTGTGCAGCCGGAATTTTTATACCTACAAAAAGGCACTAAAAACAAGTCAAAGCAGCTGACGAGTGATTTTACCTTTGAAGGCGATACGCAGCAAAAAAATACCTACCTGGAGCTGCCAATTCTGGCAAAAGTATACTTTGGCAACGGCAAGGTGCTCATGTTTGCCACTGCCGGCCCCACCTTTGGCTATTGGATAAAAAGCCGGATAAAAGCAAAACTGGTATTAACCGAACATTGGGCGGGAGGAGAAGACGAAGTACATCAAAACGAGTTTGATATGGACGTGGACTTTAGCGGCCAGCAGCAGGAGTTAGTGACTTTTCCGGAGTACAATAGGGTAGAAGCCGGAGGCACGGTTGGCGTGGGGCTCGCAAGCCAGCTCGGTGCAGGGACGATGAACCTGGATCTTCGGTACGGAGCCGGACTTTCAGGTATAACCAAGTTGGAGGATGAGGATGGTAAAGCGACAAACAGGCTCTGGGGCCTTTCAGTAGCTTACCTGTTCAGCCTGTAAAAGAAAGCGGCTCCTGCACCAGCGGGAGCCGCTTTCTTTTTGCCCGCTTTACGGGCAGCTACTTCGCAAAGGTGCCCTGTCCATCCCGGAACCATTCGTACGCATTTTCAACCCGCTCAAAAAACTGCATTTCGAAAGGAACCGATTCTCTGGCTTTGTCCATCATGCCTTCCAGAATAATGTGGCTCAGTAAATCCTCCGGTTCTATAATGGCCATCTTCGTGATACAGGATTGCGCGGCCAGCTGCGGCACGGTTACCTCGTTGGCCCATATTTGGTCATTCGGGGTAATGATGCCGCCGGCCCTGTTGTTGATCAGCCAGAAAGTATAGCGCTTGTTAATTGCTTCGTCGGTGGCGAGCTGCATGCCCTGGCGGTAGGTGTGCGAAGGCACCACGCCGTTTGCCTGCACCACCAGCACCTGGTTGGCCGGATCCGTATAAATCAGAAGCTCAGGCTCGTTAAAAATTATGGTTCTGGGTTTAGCCATGTACAGCAACGTGATCTCTAAGTATACAATTTTAAGGCTTACCAAGCAACCATACTTTGTGCACGGGCAAACACCTGCGCCACATGCACAGAGACTAAAGCCGTCAGCCCCGTCCTACTTGGCAGTAGCGTGCATCCATCCTAAATACACTTTGTTATTGCAGTGCAGCACAAAATTACCAGCACAGGCTTCAGTTTAGTCTTTAAAGTGAGGCGTATGAAAGTATCTTGTGGAATTGGATATTTTGGCAAAGTACTTGCTTTTATACTAGCAGCCGCTGCCAAAACGTTTTTCAGGAAAAGCAGCGTTAACCATACCATACACGATGCCATACTTTAAACCATACTTCAAAAAACTATCCATAGCCCTTGCACTGGCGCTGGCCCCCATGTTGGGGCAAGTAGCCGCCGCTGCGTCGGCTCCCGCTGCTGCGGAGGTGCGGGCCAGTAGGGGAGCCCGCGATATAGTGCAGGAAATTATTAATGTGGTGGGGCTGAAACCTCGGTTTGAGCTGCGCGCCGCTGATATAGACAATGCCGCCGCCGTAGTATACAATGGCAAGCGCTATATTTTGTACAACGAGCGCTTCCTGGCTGCCATCAACAATGCCGTGCATACCGACTGGGCCGGTGTAAGTATACTTGCCCACGAGATTGGCCATCACCTGAACGGCCATACGTTAAGCCGCAGCGGCAGTAACCCGGCCGATGAGCTGGAAGCGGATGAGTTTTCCGGCTTTGTGCTGCGTAAGATGGGGGCTAGCATGGCCGAGGCGCAGGCGGCTATCAACCTGCTGTCCGAGGAGGAAACATCGCGCTCGCACCCGGGCCGCAGTTACCGGCTGGCTGCCATCAGCAAAGGCTGGCGCAGCGCCAACGACCAGCTCTTAGCCAGCGCCTCCGGCCCGCAGCCAGACCAACGCGCCATAGAGCCGGTGCGCCGCGTGGCACAGCAGCCGCAACAGCAACAAGTAGCGCTCGATAGCAGGATGGTGCTCTCCAGGGTAGTGTTCAGCAACGCTCCCGAAGAGCAGTTTTACCTGACGTCGCGCCTGCACCTGGTGCACCTCACCAAAGATGGCCCTGTCATTATCGGCAAGCTGGCTAAAACCGGCGACCCTAACTTCCCTTACTATTTCGAGAGCAAATACCTGAAAACTGTTTTCGTGACGGGTGAGGGAGTGCTTGTGAACCGGGAAGGGCAGCGCGTGGGGCGCCTCACTTAAAATACCAACCATACTACCAGCTAAAGGCCATACCGTAAAAGGCGGTATGGCCTTTATTTTTTCAGAAATTGGTATATTGCAGTGATTCCTACTCCTAAATCTAAAACTATGAAACTCCTGAAACTGCCTCTGCCCGTGCTGGTCTTTCTGCTCTTGTTTTCCTCCTGCGACGGGGGCTATTGCCTGGAGGGCGAGGGCGACGTAGAAAGCCGGACGCTACAACTAGCACCTCTTAGCGGGGTGGAGGTAAGTGGCAGCACCAAAGTATATATTAAGCAGGGCAGCACGCAGCGGGTGGAAGTGCGGGGCCAGGCCAACGTGCTGGACGAGCTGGAGACGAAGGTAAGAAACGGCGTGTGGGATATTGGCTTTGAGCGCTGCCTGCGCCGGCACGAAACCGTGGAAGTATACCTGACGCTACCAGAAATCACGGAAGCCAACATAAACGGATCCGGGGCTATTACGCTGGAGGATGTGTTCAGAAGCCGCAGGTTTAAGTCGAGCGTGTCCGGCTCCGGAAAGGTGCTGCTGCGCCTGGCTACCGAAAACCTGCAGGTCCGCATCAGCGGGTCTGGCACAATTCGTGCAGCAGGTGTGGCCGATGCCCAGGAGGTGTCGGTTTCCGGTTCTGGCAAGTATAACGCCCTGGACCTGAACTGCCGGGAGGCGGAGGTGAGTATATCCGGATCAGGCAGCGCCGAAGTAGACCCGGAAGAGCTGCTGGAGGCAGAGATAAGCGGGAGCGGCAAAGTATACTATACCGGCAACCCAGAGGTTGTCTCCGAGGTGTCGGGCTCCGGAAAAGTTGTGAAGATGTAAGTATAAGGTATGATAGGAAAGATAAGAAACTATGCGCTGGTACTGATGCTGTTGGTGTTCAGCTTTGCGTGTAAGACCAAAAACGACGTGGAGGCCTTTAAAGAGGCGAGCTACGACCTTAAAAGTATAGAGCAGATAGAGCTGAACGGCATCGACCTGATGAAGAAGAAACGCCCCCAGGACTTCTCGTTCAGCGATGCGGCCACACTCTACACGGCCTTCTCGCAGGATGCGCTGCAGGCAGTCTCCACGATTGGCTTGCAGGTAGATTTGCCCGAGGGCAGCGAAGACCGCACCATGACCGTGACGCAGCTAAAGTGGCAGCTGCTGGTGGATGACGAGCATACCCTGAACGGCCTGGTAAGCGAGCCGGTGGAGCTGCGCGACGGGCTGAACAACATTACCATCCGCTCGCCGCTCTCCTTTGCAACGGAGGCGGGCAGCCAGCCGGACCTGAACAAGCTCCTGCGCCTGGCCACGCTCCTGAACAGGGACAGCGCCAACCGGCCAAAAGTAACGCTGCAGATAAAGCCCACCATCCAAACCAGCGTGGGACCCTTTGAACTGCCCACCTACATCAATATAAAAGACTGAAAGAAAGCCAGGTATAGTGCCTGGCTTTTTTGTTTGGAACCATTTACCCGCCCAAGTGCATTTTAATTGTAACTTTTAAGATGCTGTACCCGTAGTGGCACGCTATTTGAAAGTTTCAAGCTGAAAATATATCACTTTTAACATTTCTGAAGATGAACCTGGAGCACGAAGTTTTAAAAGATAAGAACTTGGTAGAACTGGCGGCAACCGTTAAAGCGCACATGCAGCAGGGCTGGAAGCCAAAGGGCAAAATAGTAGAGTACAAGGGCGGCTTTGCCATGGAAATGGAACGCCCCATGGAAATCCGTTGGAGACGCACCGTAGGCTTGCGTAGCTGGGTTGCCTGGCCAAAGTTCGACTAACGCGCCGCCTGTTTTTAACTTGCCAGTCTCACGCGCAAACCCTATCTTCGGCTTTTCTACTCCCATGAAAAAGGCCTTTCTCCTTGCTACCGTACTTGCCGCCCCGCTGTGGGGCATGGCGCAAAAAAGCAACCTCGATGCCGCCCAGCTTCTGCGCGACGTGCAGGTGCTGTCCGCCGACTCGATGCAGGGCCGCCTGAGCGGGTCTGAAGGAAATGCGCTGGCGCAGGATTATATTCTGGGGCGCTTTAAGGAGCTTGGCCTGAAGCCGTACAACGGCGATTTTAAACAGCATTTCCGTATTGATGCGAAGCGGGTGCAGGTAGACAAGGCCACGAACCTGGTGGGCTATATTCCGGGTAAGTCCGGTAAGGCTATTGTGGTGACGGCGCACTACGACCATGTGGGCCAGCGCAACGGCGATATTTACAACGGTGCCGACGATAACGCCTCCGGTATAGGTGCTTTGTTGGCGGCTATTGCCCATTTTGCCAAGCATCCCCCCAAACATACGATCGTGTTTGCCGCTTTAGACGGCGAGGAACTGGGCCTGCAGGGTGCCCGCGCTTTTGTAGAGAACCCGCCGCTGCCGCTGCAGGATATCCTGCTAAACGTGAACATGGACATGCTGGGAATAAACGACAAGGGTGAGTTGTATGCCAGCGGCACCTACCATTACCCTGCCCTGAAGCCATACTTGCAGCAGGTAAAGCCCCGGCCAAACGCCAAACTGGTGCTGGGCCACGACCAGCCCGAGCAGGGCCACGACGACTGGACGGGCCAGTCGGACCACTTCCGCTTTCATGAGCGCGGCATCCCGTATGTATACTTTGGCGTGGAAGACCACCCCTACTACCACAAGCCTACCGATGATTACGAGCAAGTAAACAAAGCTTTTTATCCTGATGCCGCTGCGCTTGTAATCGATTTTCTGGAGAGGATTGACGGGAAACTGGAGCGCTTGCCGCAGAAAACCCAGCCTTAACTACTCCATTTTCAGCAGTATAATTCTTGCACTGGCACCGATCAGAATATTTGGGTATAATTATTCTTTTATTTCCCTATATTTATTCTGAAATGCTCATCTTTCTTGCGGATACGCCGTAAAGAGGAAAAGCTGAACTTTGCCATTGCACTACTTTTAAGGACAATTCTCTTTCCGACCAAGTATAAAAGGCACAAGGTCAGCTGCAGCGATTCCCTAAAGCTGTCTGACAACATGAATAGGAAGCCATACTTTATACTTATCCTTTTTTCTTTTCTTTTATTTACCCCCTGGGAGGCGCTGGCGCAGCAGTACCGCTATAAACGCAACAGCAAAAGCAGCATGGTGCGTGAGCGCGGCTGGGTTGTGCTGCTGGGTGCAGGCGTAGCAGCCGTGCGCAGCGACATCTGCGGCAGCTGGGGCTGTAACGAGCTGGGGCCTAATGTAAGCGTGGGAGGTTTGTACAAGATCTCGCCCTACTTTGGCCTGAGCGGCACCATAGACTATGTGAAGCTGGGGGCGGTGGAGAAGAACCCCGAAGCGCCCCTGAACCTGGCCTTTGAGTCGCAGGTGCTGGAGTTTTCGGCCTCTGCCGTGGTCAACCTGTTGGATAGCTATGCCGGCTCGAGCAATTACCGCTCCAGCCGCAAGCGCCTGATTGTGCCCTACATCCGCATTGGCCTGGGGGCGGTATACTATACGCCTACTTCCTATCCGGCTAACAGCGAAAGCCTCGATGACTCGCAAACCACGTACGACCCGGCCCGAAAGTATCCTGCCATTGCTGCCGTGGTGCCCGTCGGCGGCGGGTTGCGCTTCTACATTAACGACGAATTCAGCATCGCTCCCGAACTGACCTACCACGTTACCACCACCGATTACCTCGATAATGTGGGGCCAATGCTGATGAACGGCAGCCGCAGGGACGAGTTTGGCGTGGCCTCCATAAAACTGCAGTACACGCCGGTGCTCAAGAACAAGCTTTTCTCTAAAAAGAACTAAGCCAGGCGATATTTAACCACAAGTATCTGCCACCGTAGAGGTAAAGGCAGGAGCACACAGCTTCTGCCTTTACTTTTATACTTCATACTATGAAAACGAAAGACAAGAACACACTTTTCTGGGTGGCGGCAGGCGTGGGGGCGCTGGCAGCGCTGAGAACGGCAGTGCGCAGTTTAACAGCCTACGACTTTAGTGGAAAAACCGTGTTGATAACCGGCGGCAGCCGCGGGCTGGGCCTGGTGCTGGCGCGGCAGCTGGCAACGGAGGGGGCAAAACTGGTGCTGTGCGCCCGCGACGCCACCGAACTGGAAAATGCCCGTCTGGAGCTGGCCGGCAAAGGAGCCGAGGTGCTGGTGCAGCAGTGCGACGTAACGGACCGGCAGCAGGTAAACGACATGATCACGAATGTGCAGAATGAGTTCAGCCCGATCGATGTGCTCATTAACAATGCAGGCATCATCAGTGTAGGGCCTGTTGCCGAGATGACCGAGCATGAGTTTGAGGAGGCGATGAACGTGCACTTCTGGGGGCCGCTTTATATGACCTTGGCCGTGCTGCCGAGCATGAAAGCCCGTGGCGGCGGGCGCATCCTCAATATTGCCTCTATCGGCGGTGTGGTTAGCGTGCCGCACCTGGTGCCTTACAGCGCGAGCAAGTTTGCCTTGGTGGGGCTGTCGGAGGGGCTGCGGGCTGAGCTGAAGAAGTATAACATTACCGTGACCACGGCCACACCCGGCCTGATGCAGACAGGTAGCCCCGGCCATGCCATCGTGAAAGGCCACCACAAAGAGGAGTATACACTATTTAAGCTGATGGATTCCAGCCCGCTTACCTCCGAGCCGGCAGAGAAATCGGCCAGGAAGATGCTGAACGCGCTGCGGCACGGCGATGCCGGCGTTACCACCACCGCATTTGCCACGGTGGGAGAGCTGCTGCACCGGCTATCTCCGGAGCTAACCACAGACGTACTGGCGTTGGTAAACGCGGCGCTTCCGGGGGAAGGAGGCATCGGCAAAAACAGGGTCTCAGGTCACGAAAGCGAAACACCCTTGTCGGACTCTTGGCTAACGGAGCGAACCAAAAAAGCTGCCATGCGCAACAACGAGTAAAGAACCAGAAATACCGGCTGAAGTTGCAGCCATACTTTGCGGCTGCTTATCTTCACCAGAACAATTAACCGAAGCATGAAAATCCAAAACAGAGAGAAAGCCTATGATGGCTACTTTAAGATCTATAAGCTGACCGTTGAACAGCATGGCCAAACCTTTAACCGGGAGCAGTTTGACCGGGGCGATGCCGTGGCCGCGCTGGTGTTTGATACCGAAAAGCAGCAGTATATTTTAACCAGGCAGTTTCGGGTGGGCTCGGAGTCGGAGCTGGTGGAGGTAGTGGCAGGCATGGTGGACAAAGGCGAGCAGCCCGAGGAAAGTATAAAGCGCGAGATTGAGGAAGAAACCGGCTACCATGTGGACAGGCTGCAGCATCTGCATACGTTCTACTCCTCGCCGGGCGGCACCACGGAGCGGGTGATGCTCTACTATGCCGAGGTAACGCAGCAGAAGGGGACAGGCGGCGGCAACGCCCATGAGCACGAGTTCATCGAGATCCTGCACCTGTCTCCTGCAGAACTGGACGCTTTGAAAACGCCTGACGCCAAGACCATTATTGCACAGCAGTGGGCCAGGCTGCAACAAAAGTAGCACATACTTTACCGTGTTTCCTGAGATACCAGTTGTACTTAAAGTATAACTGGTATTTTTTATAGTGTTGATAATATATAGTATATTCGGTAGCCCGATTCCGTATAGCCGCTGGATTTGGGCGTATAAACGGAATAACTCCTTGTACACACTAGTTGAGCTCAATTAAAATTATAAAGAAGTGACCGAAGAAGAGCATAAAGCACATGAAGAAGAAACCGAAAGGAAAATTCGGGAAAATGTACAGAAGTTTGGGTGCCATATTGTGCTGATTGAGCCTGATAATTATTTGCCAGGTTTTGCTTATTCTATTGGTCTTTATAAAAACTTTGGACACCCAGAGATAATCTGCTTCGGCCTAAGTACAGACCTCTTAGGGTCATTTATCAATACAACCCGTGATTTAATTAAAGAAGGTCAGCAGCTCACTACAGGCAAATCATATTCAGATTTTCTTGAAGATTTCGATGTGCAATTTTTAAAAGTAGATAAGGACCATCTGCCAGACTACATGGGTTACGCTAAATGGTTTTATAAAAGCTGGGACTTTCCTGTTCTTCAACTTGTCTGCCCTGACAAAGAGAGCCATTTTCCGTGGGAAGAAAAGTTTAATAATAAATGGAAATTCAAGCAGCCTTTGCTGGACAGGAGTACGGACTTCAAATTCTACGAAGAAAGAAATTTAGGAGTCTTTACCACCAAACAGGTTTTAGAAGGAGCTCCCATACTTTACGTTTATCACAATGAAGACGGAGATTGGCAGTTCCACTCTTCATCAGAACCAGACATAAATGACTCTAAGCTCGTCTGCCTGGAAGAAATAGTGAAAATAGACCCAGCTATCAACAAGATTTACTATCTTCCATATGGCTGGAGAGCTTGGCGTGAGTCAAAAGAAGCCGATTGGGAAACTGAAGAAGATACAGAAGAAGAATAACAAAGCTCAACACGGCACAGGCTCCAAACTCGGCTATGCCTCGTTCACAGCCTGTCCAAATCCGTTATGCCTCATTTTAAATAATATGAATTTATTTCCTTCACTGGTTTACAAAATTGAGTTACCTGACGATTCTACAATAGCTTTAAATCATCTACAACAAAATACAAAGCTTACCGACTTACTTGTTCTGGAGTCGACGGATAAGGCATTTATTGGGCAGGTAAAGGAAAATAGTTTTAAGGTAATCTCATCTGCAAAGTATGGAGCATTTTGTGTTCTAAGTGGTGACTTTCAAGGAAAAGTGGGTTCAATTGAAATAAGACTTCATCTTACATACAAAATACTGTCCTCAATTTTGATGTTGCTTCCAATCCTTTCCATTTTGTTGACACTTTTACGAAAAGAAGTAGAAAAACCTATTGGACTTATTCTTCCTGTATTATTAGGAATCTTGTTTGTGAGGTTTATTATCGTGGAATTAAATTTTAGATTAATTTCAAAAAAAGTATTGAATAGGCTAACTGGAATAATAAGAATAAGCGCAATAAAGAACGTGGCATAACAAGGTGCATGAGCCATGCTACGGCCGACGGCCTAGCACGTCTCATGCACTAGCCGTTGTGCGGTATACCTAGAATAAATGAAGAAGATTCCGTTCCTCCTTTGGTGGGTAGTTTTGTTAGTGTTTTCTTGTTCGACAGAGCGAGAGACGAAATCTGGGATTTTCTGGAAAATTACTTCAAACGACGGAAATGAATCTTTTTTGTATGGGACAATGCATGAGTACCCTGAAGGACGAATAGCAGTAAGCAAGAAAGTTTTATCGGCTCTGAGGACATGCAAGACATTAGCACTTGAGAGAGATTTAAAGAATGTAGAAGACCAGCGAATTTTTCTTCAAAACGATAAGCATAAGGTAGACCTAAAGGCAAACCAGGTGATTGCCAGTAGATACAACCTGAAAAGTATGGAGGGTGAGTTGGTAAGTGTTGCCAACAGCAATAACATAAAAATAAGAGGGTTGGAAACTGCAAAAGAACTACTAGATGTGTTAGATAAGGTTCCGCATCGATATGAAAGCCAAACGGAGGAACAGACGATAGAACATTACGAGCAGCTAATCAATATTTACAACAGCGAACTTATAGATTATTTCGCAGATGAGTTCTTGGTTAAAGAATTTGGTGATGAAACACGGAAGCTAGTAGTCAACCAGAGGACACTGAACTGGTTAGATGATATTGAAGGCTTAGTAAAAGAAGACAAGACATTCATTGCTGTAGGAATGGGGCACCTAGGAGGTAAAAACGGGCTATTGAATTTGCTGAAGAATAAAGGCTATAAGCTGGAAAGAATAAGATTATAAGTACAGCTGCACAACAACACCTAAAAGGCAGCTCCGCCACCTTTTAGCCCAACACGTTAGACTAAATTAGTAACTAATGAAAAAAGCTTTAATACTCTTAGGTGTAGTCTTTTCATTAGTGAGTTGTTCGGATGAACAATCAAATCAAGATGAGGGAGAACTTTTATTAAGCAAACGTTTAGGTGCCGAAGAGGTGCAAATGTCTTTTAACTATAAGCACTCAGCTGGAAATGATGAATTTATACTTCAAGAAAGTTATCTTTCTATTGACGTGTGCAATTCAGCTAAGATTAATAAAATCAAGCACAATGAGAGACTGTTTCAAAGGGAGGCCGAAAAACTAAAAAGTTTAGTAGTGGACTCAATGAAGTTCGAGCCTCAAATGGAATATGATGAGTTGAGAATCAACTTTATTGACAGAAAGGATTTCCTGTTCTTCAAGAAGGAAGATACTAAAACGGTAACTTATCATTCTCTTTAGTATTATTGCGAATTTGAATAACAGCAAAGTCTAACAAAGCCTAAAGCACACCAAGGCGTGCCTTAGCCCAGCACGTTGGCAGTAAGGCGAATTAAAGAATTCTTGATTAAAGTGACAAAATGAAAGAATGGGCCTTTTTTATAGTGATGATAGCTTTCCCGCTTTTAGGGTATAGCCAAAAGAAGGTCTTCTTTAAGCCCCACATTTCCTATGATACCGCACAAGTAAAATGTCTTGGTAAAACCGTGCAGGTAGACAATTCAGACACCTTAAACAATGTGTTCTTTGACGACTTAGAGTTTTGCATTAAGTTTAAAGGAGGTGAAGAAGCTTTAGTTAAATATTTGGTTGATAGTTTTCAAGTACCCGTCGATGATAAACATCATAATATTAGCGGTAAAGTACTTGCAAGCTTCACAGTCAATGAAAAGGGAGAAGTCGGGGATATTAAAATTGAAGAAGGTCTTTGTGAGGAAATAGATAATGAGGTGATAAGAGATATTTCTGAAATGCCTAAATGGATTTGGGACTGTGAAACCAAGCCAAGAAGGTCATATAAAACCAAGAGATTTGCTCCTTTTATCATACATTAAGAGAACAAATAAAGCCCTTCTGCCAACAAAGTTCAGCCTTAACCCTTGCTACGCTACGGGCTTCGGCTGCACGAGTAACGTTGGCACATATTGTAATTAAAAAAAATGAAGAAGGCTTATCTGTCTGTATTCTTACTGGTTGTATTTCAAAGCCTTTGTTTCTCACAAACTGTAGGGGAAAAGGAGTATAGAGTTACAATAAAAGAGTGGGCAATGGGTGCAGATAATTATTATGTCATAACTGCTGACTCTATAAAAATACGGAAGAGTGCATACCCTGAAGATATTAACTATACCTCCGCATTAACAAAAGAAGAGAGCCAGAAGATATTTGCCCCAATTGAAGCCGTTGATTTGAGAAAATTAGAAGAGCCTGTATATGTTTTTACAGCCCCACTACCTGAAGGTGAACTAAGCGACCATGGCTATCAGTATGATATAATGGTTCTTAATGGTGGAGTTACAAAAGGCTTCCATGTTGAGAGAGTCAAAGTAGACTTCTTATATGACTTTATCAAAGGGTTAAATCAGTATTTGCCTAACCAATTCAAGGTAGGGTATAATGACAATTACCTGAAAAAATAACAGGTGCCAACAAAATTCATAGTATATGCTACGGCTCCGCCTTGCCCACACTATGCACGAGTAACGTTGTAGAAGATATAGATAATAAATGAAGAAGGGAATAATTGCGATTGTCTTCGCAGGCTTTTTGTCGCTACTCTTGTTTTACCTTTTAAGACCCAACAGTAATGTAGAGTTCTATGATGGTTTATATGAGGAGCTATTGAAAGAAATGATGGCTGACAGTTCTGTGGTTGAGGCTTATGATGAAAATGGAAAACTAATATTTACAAGAAGAGACACTGTAAGCGAATCTGTGGAATTGGTCAACAGCCCATTGAGTGGGGATGTCTTTTACGGGCTTGCCAAAGATGAGGATAGAGGTTATCTAAAGAAGGAAGTCTTTAAGTATGAATACAGAAAAGAAGACTTGTCAGTGGGATTTAGCAATGATACTGCGTCGGCGTCGGCTCCTTTTGAGGCGGCTATTTACCTGAATACAACAGACATAAAAAACGCATCTATAAGCATAAGAAATAATGATGCCTACACAGTTAAGCGGGAAGAGGGAGATTATAGAGTTAGGTATCTTTACAGAGCCAAAGCAACAAAGAAAGGAGTTAATACTTTCGAAGCAAAGGTAACTCTGCATGGGGAGGTGTACCCAGTTCAGTTCAACTACTTTGTAAAGTAAAACAAGCACCAGCTAACCCTACACAAGCTCTATACTCTACGCCTTGTTCCTATCTCTCAGAACTAACTACAGCATAAAAAAATGATAAAAAAGCTATTTGTATTCTTTGGACTTGTTATCCTGGCGGTTTTCTTATATTACTTTTCTGTTATCCTGATAGCCAGGGCAAATACTAAGGAAATTGTTAATGAAGCTCTGGCATCTGACAAGATGAAGCTGGAGCTTAATGATTTAACCGCAGAACAATTAGATGCCCTCCTAAAGATACAAGACCCCAATTTCTACAATCATAAAGGCGTTGACTTTGCCACTCCCGGGACAGGAGTTACGACTATAAGCCAGGGATTAGTTAAGATGTACTACTTTGAAAACTTTAAGCCTGGTCCTCAAAAAGTAAAGCAGACCCTTATTGCCAGATTCGCTTTTGACCCTTTAACCCCTAAAGACACCATCTTAAAGCTGTTCGTCAATGAGGCATACCTTGGGCAGGAAAATGGGAAACCTGTGAAAGGTTTTGAAGATGCTTCTCAGTATTACTTCCATAAGGAGTTTAAGCAGTTAAATTGGGATGAGTATCTTTCATTGCTGTCCATGATTCGCGCACCGTTCAAATTTCATTATTTCAATGAGCGAGAAAAGAACCTGGAACGAGTGGGAAGGATAAAAAAAGTATTGGCTGGTGATTATACTCCAGTTGACAATAGTGACCTATTCTACGACAGAAGGTAAACTGAAACCTTCCAAGTATGATTAATGCATAGTTTACGAGCTACAACCCCAACAAAAAAATATTTAAAGTATGGAAACAACTACACTAAATTTAGGCCTCTTATGTCAAGACAAACAGCCTTACTATTTCTAAGTGCCGTGATAATCACATCATGTGTAGATTATCAGGAGGAGAAGCCTAGTGCTAAAGATGAGCGCACTAAATTAGAGGTACAAACGGTGCCGGTCCGGCTATCTAAACCGGCAGTTGTAATTTTTGAAATGGACTCCCTGGAAATTGAGCAACTGAAGGAGGCTGACGGAGAAGACATCTTTTATACTGCCGCTGATGATCTGATGTGGTACAATTATCAGTTGCAGCAAAAGATGGACTCTCTGGCTATACCGATGATGTATACAGAAGACGATACTTTGAAGGTGATAACCCCAAACCAAACTTATGAGATTGTTAAGGACTCAACGTTTACCGTTTATACTTACTTTTATTATGATGGAGAGGATCTAACCAGGGTAGATCTTTTTGACCTTCTTGATAACTAAAAAACAGCATTAACTTCCCCTTTATCAAAGAATTACCAAACCCTAAATTAACCCTCGCTACTCCTCCACATCCCGGAACATATCCTGGGTATCGGCAGCGCTTTCCAAAATTAGATACTCTGGGGCGTCACGTTAACAGCATGAAGCAGTAGGCTTGGATGCCAGATAGCCGCAGCTGCGCATTCTATTCGTTCAACAATGTGCTGGCCGGTACGTATGCTTTGCTCAGTATTACCTACTCAATGACAAGCCATGATCCTTCAGTTAACACCCAGCATCCTCGTAGAAACCCCCTTGGGCACAGGTCAAGCCCTGTTCATCATCGACTACGGCATGCATCAGAATACCTGCTGGGTCGTGGCCCTGCAGCGAGATGGGGTCATCAAGCACTTCGACTGCAATGATGTGACCTTGTCGACCAACTACACTTACGGCATGAATTTGCCCCATAATAAACTCGATGAGCAGGCTACCTCATAACCGACACCACACACTTCTAAACGCTTTACCGAAATAAGCTTGTGTGGCAAAGCCAAGACGCTCACCAGGGTCGTTTGCTCCGGTCTGCCATTGCCAGGGTGTGGAGAAAGGATTAATTCTTAGGAACATCCCCGGCAATATTGCGTTACTTCCCTAGCAAAGCTCTACCCAAGCCCTGCTATCTTGCCGCAGGGGATATGTTTTTCCTGCGCCTAGTATACTAATGAACCATACCATGAACGCCGCATTATTCAACGAGAACATCGCCTCCATCTTCATTGACCAGGTCAGAGAGTATGCCATCTTCGCCATGGACACCGAAGGAGTGATCACGACCTGGAACAAGGGCGCCGAGCGG
>NZ_VFRQ01000005.1 GCF_006385705.1 Pontibacter mangrovi
TCCGAACAGAGCAGTTAAGCCCGGGCGCGCCGATGGTACTGGGGTCACACCCGGGAGAGTAGGTGGCCGCCAACCCCAACAAGAAGGGCCCCTCCCCACGCGGAACGGGGCCCTTCCCTTTTTCACACCCACCCCCCCACGGGAAGGAGATGAAGCCCGAGCTGTATAAGGCAGGGCTTGCCCTTGCCCTCCCCCCCAACATCTGGCCCTGATTCAAAGTATAGAACTCCAGCCTGTTTTAGACTTAATGAAATTATACTGAAAGCTGAACCTTTGCCTAATTGTTTAATATATAAAAACAAGAAAGCCCCTGCCAGACATGACAGAGGCTTTTTTTGTTAATATGGTCTTTGATTTATTCCTTTCTTCCAGCTACAGCAGTGTAAAGTTCTTCTTCCTTATAGTACTGGCTTGCAAGAGCTTGAAGTTCTGGGGCTGTTACTGTTCGTATCGTTGTGAGGTAATTGTTGTAATGCTCCAGAGGCAAGTTGTATAGCACAATGCGTTTGTATCTATCACATTGGTCGAAAATAGTAGCGATGTCATTCAGAAACTTACCCAGCATATAGTTCTTCACTATTTCCAGTTCTTCAGCCGGTATTTCCTCTTGCTGTAGCTGCTTTACTTCCTTTAGAACCTCTTCTATGGTGTTATCTGTAACGGCATAATTCACATCAGTGCCGATGTAGAAAACGCTGTCATGCTCTTTAGGAGATATAACTGAATATATTCCGTAAGTATACCCTTTGTCTTCCCGGATGTTGCGCATTAACCTGGAACCAAAATAACCACCAAGCACTTCGTTTAGCACAAGCAGCTTCTGGTAATCCGGGTGGCTTAGCTTGGGCAGCCGTTTACCGATTCGGATAGAGGATTGTAGACTATCCTTCATATGAACCAGTTTATACTTGTCAGTAGGAGCAATTTCAGGATGTGGAGAGGAGACTGATGCAGCAGCCGGTTGAAGTTGCAGTTGAGCTATCTCGTGCTCCAGTTTTCGCTGTAGCAAATCATCTATAGCCCCACAGGCAAATACCTCAAGCTCCTGGCTAATGAATCTGCCTTTGTAGAATGCCTGAGCCTCCTCTTTGGTGATAGCCTCCAGTACGCCTTCATCAAAACCATAAGTGTAAGGGTGACTGGAACCGTATACTTGCTGGGTAAAGCTATGGGTGGCCAGGTAATTGTTCTTCTGGCGCTGCACCTTTAACGATTGTATCGTCCGTTGCTTCAGGAGCTTAAACTCCTCCTCAGGGAAAGCTGGGTTCTGAAGCACATCCAGTACAAGCGGTAACAGCTCCTGAGTGTACTTGGCTAAGCAATACAGGGTAAATTCCGTACGGTCGTAGCCATGGTTATTCTCAAATGAGGCGCCATAGTAGCCAACTTTGTCAGCTATTTGCTTAGCTGTATAGTTAATGGTGCCCTCCAGCAGCATTTTAGCGGCCAGGTCGGAGCATCCTTTCTCAGCTTCAAACCACTTACCGGCTTTAAAAACAAAATCCAGCCTGACAACAGGCTGGGTTTCGCTTTTGATTAGGTGCAGTCTGGCTCCGTTGCTTAGGTGCGTTACCTCGGCTATCTGCAAGCTGACGGCATCTATTTCGTATGTGTCTGGTGCTTTTGTTCTATCAAGCATTCTTTTTAAGTTATTTACTATTCCAGGTTAAGGGCTAAGGTAAATCGCCAGGTGTCGGCCAGCGGGTTGCCCTGCTCGTTCGGGATGAGATAGGCAGCATCCAGGCCAAATTTCTGGTAACGTATTCCTAAACCAGCGGAGAAATACTTTCTTCCTCCTTTATCAGGATTTTCGTAAAAATATCCGGCACGGGCTGCAAAAAGCTCATTATACCAATACTCTACACCTGCAGAAAGGTTTACCTCTTTCAGTTCTTCGCTTGCGCCTCCTTCAGCATCCCCGAAAGATGAGAAGATGCCGCTGATCACGCTCTGGTCGGTATCCGCGCCTGGCGATGGTACAAGCAGTTTGTTCGCATCGAGCAGGAAAGTGAGGGAGTTGAAGGCGTCCAGGTTATACTTAACCGCTGTTCCCAGCTTTAAATTGGTTGGCAAAAAGCTTTTATCCTCATTCTCGGAGTAGGCGATTTTGCCCCCGATGTTGGAGATATTGCCGGCCAGCGCCAGGTTCAGGTTCTGGCTCAGGTCCTTGTTGTAGTATACACCCACATCAACCGAGGCCGTGTTTCCGGGCTGAGACTCAGTATTGCTGGTGCCACTCACGTTTACATCTCCGGCAAGATTAGAGTGGATAAAGCGGGCGCTAATGCCTACGCTAAAGTTCTCACTCAGCGCCTGACCATAAGAAACAGCCACGGCATACTCTTTCGGGTTGTAATTGCGAAGCGGATTCTGGTTCGCGTCTATAAACTGAATCTCTCCCAGGTCGAAGTACATCAAAGACACCGCAAGGGCAGAAGTCTCGTTCAGCTTTTTATAGCCCGACAGGTAATTGAGCGACATGTCGTCCACGATGTTGCGCAACCACGGGGAGTAGGAGAAAGAAACGCTAAGGTCGTTCTCCACAAAACCCAACTTTGCCGGGTTCCAGTAAGAGGCATTCGCATCTGGCGATATAGCCACACCGGCGTCGCCCAAAGCCGCTGAACGAGAGTCAGGCCCCACCGTCAGGATAGGCACAGCTGTGGTAACAGCATTTAGATCTGAGCCTGTTGTGGTTGTAGGCGGAGGTGTTTGTTGAGCGATTGCAGCTGGCGCCGAAAGTAAGGCAAACGCTAACGCGGCGGCCTTCAGTAACTTACTATTTTTCTGCATAAGAAGGGTATTGATAGCTATATCAAATATAGAAATTTTTAATACTATACTACTTTAAAATTACAAGTTTCTCGAACCGGGACGCTTTCGCGCCATCCTGCCGCGACCGCACATTTACTCTATACAGGTAAACGCCGCCCGGCAACTTTTCATTGTGCTCGTTGCGGCCATCCCAGTTAATTTCTGCCACACGCGTGCGGCTGCCGTTGCTGATGGTTTGCAATGTCTGCACCAGTTTGCCGGCTATAGTATAAATCTGTACCTCAATCTCGAGGTCTTCACCGGCCCTGTTATGGTCAAAAAGAAATGTCGTATTATCAGAGAACGGGTTAGGGTAGTTTATCACCTGCTCTAACGCAAGATGGGCATCATTAGATACATAAAATTCTATATAGCCTTCTGCGGAGTTATTGTGTGTGTCCCAGGCCTTGAGCCGCAGGGTATGCTTGCCGGGCTGCAGATCTTTGAGCGGGTATCTTACCTGGCCCTGCTGATATGTGTCTGCCACCGACGTATAAAAGTTGTTCAGGACAATAAGCGAGTCAGCCCTGTCATCGAGCACGGCGGTGATCTCGTGGCCTATACCCAAGCCTGCCGTGTTGATGCCGCTGTCATCAAAAAGGTTTGCCAGGAGCGTGGTGGTTTGGCCGGTGACTCCTCCTGATACAAAGGACTCGTCATCCATATAGAGCTTAACGGTGGGCGGGGCAGAGTCGGGAAGGATGCTTTTAGCGGTGCCGCCTATTACTACATCATGGTCAGTGCCCAGGGCGTCCTGGCTGCCGTTGGTAGCGTAGAGGCTGATCTTGCCGGGGCCATACTCATAGGAAATGTCCTTAGGCACGACAAAGCTCACCTCAAACAGCCCCTGCCGCACACTTGCCTTGCCGTCGTAAAGCACGTTTTCGCGCACCTGCACCGGCACCTGCTGGCTGCCTTCGTCGCCTTTTGTCTCGCGTGTAACAGGCTTTTCGTATACTTTCAGGTACAGCTCACCGGAAAAGCCACTGGCCAGGCTGCCGGCGCTGTGCTGCACCTGCCCGCTCAGCGTCACCAGCGACAGGGCACTGAGCGTGTCGGCTCCGGCCTCGCGGCCATTTATACTTGTAATTTGCGCCTCCAGGTCGGCATAGGCCAGCTGCATGGAAGGGTCGGAGAGAAGCGAAAAGTTACGGTTATTAACGCCTCTGGAGTTATCGTTTATACTGTTGTTCTTGGTTAGCCGCACCAGGTCGCCGAGGCGCGGCATGTGGCCATTGATAGGGGTAAAGGCGGCGCTAAAGAAGTTGCGGTTGAGCACGCGGTTGCCGTTAGAGTATACGGGCCGGGTGGTGGTGAGCAGCCCCACAGCGCCACCGCCTTCGTGCAGCAGCGCCAGTTCAGCCCCGGATGGGCGTCCCGGATCGTCGTAGCGGCCAAACTCGCAGGTGGCGGTCAGCAGAAAAGTCAAGTTGTCTTTGTTTTGCCAGTTGCTTATCTGCGGCAGCGTGAGCACCTGCTCTGCTGCCCAACTCACTTCATTGCCGTGGCCAGTGTAGTTCGTGATGAGGGAGCCCTGCTCTATCGCTTTATCCAGATCGGCGGAGGCCTCTGGCGCGCGCTGTCCGTTGGCTACTGCCTCCTGCTGGTAAAGGTCGAGGTATACTTTGGTAGGATTATACTTTGGGAACTGCGCCTCCAGGTAATCAGCCAGAAACTCAGCGTCGTTCTGATGCTCGTTATAGTCGCCGTCGTCTGCTACCAGCGTAATGCGGCTGCGCCAGCTGCCAAAGTGGCTCGGGCTGTCGTAGTTGATGATCTTATTTACCAACGTGGCCGCCTCTGCCGCAGATGTTGCCGGTAGCCTGCCAATGCCGATGTCCAGAAGGTGGTCGCCCTGCGAGTTTTCTGCCCACTCGCCCTCGTCCTCATCCAAAAAGCCATAATAATCCTCAGAGCTGTAGCTGGCAATCGGGTGCAGCGACTCCCGCGACTCATACACCGGCACAAAGTTGGTGTTGTTGCGGATGCGGTCCTTATAGTCGTAGGAGGCGTCGCCGAAGAGCAGCAGGTACATTGCCTCCCCCTCCTGCTTGCTGCTGCGGCCATAGAGCATGCGCATAAAGTCGCGGATGGCCGTTACATCCTGCGCCCCCGACGCAAACTCGTTAAAGACCTGAGGCGTGGTTACCACCTGTACCTCCATCTGGCTATGCTGCGCCCGGTGGCTGGCAAGGCGCTGCGCCTCCTGCAGAAAAGCCGGGTGCGTGATGATGACAAGGTCGAGGGAGCCGTTTTGGTTTAGGCTGTGGAGGTTTTGGTTCTGTACGGGGCCCACCGCCACAGGCTTGCTGCTGATGTTGCCGCCCTGGAAAGCCACAAACTCGCGTAGCACATCGGTGGCTACGCTAAAACGCCCGTTGTCGTGCTGCTGTACCACGGGCTGCAGCGGGTTCGTTACATCCCAAACCGAGGCATCGTTGGGGGTGTCGGCAAGTATAAACGTACTGACAGGCTGTTTTATACTTTGCAGCGACCGGAAAGAAGTCTGCGCCCCATACAGCTTTAATTGGCGCTCATACCGCAGCTCCAGGTAGTTCAGGTAACCCACGGCGCCCGAGCTGCCCCCGGGGCTAAAGGTTAGCGACACAGTATAGCCTTCACTGCCCAGCTGCTGTTGCCCGGTAGCATAGGTTTGGGTGCTGTTTACTCCCTCAGGGTGATATTTGGAGGTGCCGCGGCCCGCGATCTGCTGCGTGCCGAGTGCTTGGTTGTTGAGCTGAACGGTAAAAGAGGAGCTGGAAGGGGAGTTTGCCATGAGGGCCGCCGTCAGCTTTACCTGCGAGCCGGCTACCACATCAGAAACATCAAAACTGAAGCTCCGGCTGGGCTGAAAGGTACTAAACTCCTCACCGTACCACTCCCTGCCCGAAAACACCATATTTTTCAAGTCCTTTTCGTGGAACAGGCGCTCGTTGTAGCTGGTGATGATTTGGGCGGCGCCACTGGCCTGGGCGCGGGTGTTAATGCGGGCACCGGGGCTTTGGTTTATCCGAAGAAAGTAAAAAGCCGTGTCGGAGTATACATTAAATGAATGCCTGAACTGCTCCTGCGCCTCGTCATACGCCCAGGTGTGCGGTCCCTGCGCGTAAAACAGCACGAAGTCGCCGTCGTCAAACTTCCCGTCGGCCTCGCCCACTACCAGGATCGCGTTCTCCTGCAGGTCGTCGGGGCGGGGGGCGCCGTTGGGCTGGGGCAGCATGCCGCCCCCGTTGCCAAAGAGCTGAATCTTTTTGGGATCTATACTTTGGGCGCTGATGCCCAAGTCCTGCAGCAGGCTTTTGTCTATTTTATAGATGCCGCTTTGGGTAACAGCCAGCTTGTACCAGTTGCCGGTGCTGAGAACGGAGTTAGAAGAGAAAGAGGCAGTAGCTGTGGTTTGCGCGTTAGCGGCAGTCAGGCCGGAGAGCAGACAGAGCGCACAAGCGTAAACCAAGCGGTTGAGCCACATCATAAGCAAGTATAAGTTAGGGAAAGCTGCCAGTGTTGCGCAGGCACAGGCACTGGCAGCTTTTCTGCTATGCTACCAAAGATACGGCTAAAATGTTGAAATAGAGCAGCCAGTTAGGCCTGCTTCAGCTCAAAGGTATAAGACTCCATGATCAGGTTGGCCAGCAGTTTGCTGCAGGCTTTCTCCACCTTCTCGCGGGCAATCGCCTCTGTTTCCGCCTCCAGGTTCAGGGTGATGTGCTTGCCTATGCGCACGTCGTCTACCTGGTCCAGGCCAAGGTGCTCCAGACCTAACAATACAGCTTTGCCTTGCGGGTCCAGTAGCTCAGGGCGGGGCATTACGTCAATTTCAGCAACAAATTTCATGATGTATGGGATGTTTTTTTGATGATAGACAATAGAACGTACAGCACTATGATAAGCGGTATGGCCGCGAATTTAAGCATAGCCGCCAAGATAACCGACAAGCCCAGGAAAATAAAGCGTATCGCGTTATCCTGCCACGTAAAGTTCTTGAACTTAAGGGCAAACAGCGGCAGCTCCGCCACCAGCAGGTACGAGAGTATAAGCGTCAGCGAAAGCAGCACCACCGGGTTCAGGATGATCTCGAAAGCCAGCAGCCCCTCCGTCTCCAGAATCAGCGGCAGCGAGGCCACAAACAGCGTGCAGGCCGGTGTGGGCAAGCCGATAAACGAGGTGGTCTGGCGGGTGTCGATGTTGAACTTGGCCAGGCGCAGTGCCGAGAAAATGGTGATCAGGAAGCCGAAGAAAGGGACGATATCCGCAGGGATGCCCGCCACCGAAGCGCCGGCGCGCTGCAAAAGTATAAACATCACCGTGCCCGGCACCACGCCAAACGATACCATGTCCGCCAGCGAGTCCAGCTGCTTGCCAATCTCAGAGTACGCGTGGATCAGGCGGGCTACCATGCCATCCAGAAAATCGAACACGGCGGCGATGCCCACCAGGTAGGCGGTGGTAACCAACTCTCCTTTAAAGGCAAAGTATAGCGCCAGGCAACCAGAGAACAGGTTCAGGCAGGTAATGGCGTTCGGAATGTGTTTTTTCATGCGGCAAGTATGGCGGCAGGGTCACCGCAGAAAGGGGTTATACTTTTTCTCATAGCCAATGGTGGTTTCCGGGCCATGGCCAGGGTATACCGTCACCTCATCGGGCAGCGTGAAAAGCTTTGTTTTTATACTTTGGATGAGCGTGTCGAAGTCGCCGCCGGGCAGGTCGGTGCGGCCAATGCTGCCCTGGAAGAGCACATCGCCGCCGATCACGGTCTTATCAGCCTTGTTGTAGAACACCACATGGCCTGGTGCGTGGCCCGGCGCAAATATCACCTCCAGCTCCGTGTTGCCGAACTTTATACTATCCCCCTCTTTTAGGTAGGAGGCCGGCAGCTGCTCGGCATACTGCGGAAAGCCGTAGTTAGACGAGTAAACCGGCACCGCGCGCAGCGTCTGCTCATCGTCCGGATGGATCTCCAGCCCCACGTTATAAGTATCGGCCACAAACTTGTTGCCCAGCACATGGTCTATATGGCAGTGGGTGTTTAGCAGGCGCACCACCTTCAGGTTATTGTCGGCAATGTACTTTTTCAGCTGCTCCTGCTCCTGCCGCTCATAGCAGCCGGGGTCTACCACTACGCACTCGTTGGTGTCGTCGTGCAGCAGGTAGGTGTTCTCCTGAAATGGGTTAAAAGTAAGGCAGGTAACCTCCATAGCTTTCTCTTCTTGATGATCGGGTATGCGCAAAATCGTGGCTCTAAGTTACTAATTTACGCTGTACATCTCGTAACTTGCCCCTATGAAATACGATTTTATAGTGGTGGGCCATGGCTTGGCGGGCGCTATTTTGGCCGAAACGCTGCGCAGCCGCGGCAGCAGGGTGCTGGTGATAGACGAGCCGAAAGAGAACTCCGCCTCCAGGGTGGCGGCCGGTCTGCTGAACCCCGTGGCGGGCAAGCGCTTCGCCAAATCGTGGATGGCCGATACGTTTATACCTGCCGCCGATGCTTTTTACGATGCGCTGGAGGCACGTTATGGGCAAAAGCTGTTCTTCCATAAACCTATTTATAAGGTTTTCTCCTCCATAGAAGAGCAAAACACCTGGATGGCCAAGAGCGCCGGCGGCAACTGGGGCGACTATATCCTGGCGACGCACACCCAAAGTATAAACCAGCCGGGCATCAACGATCCGTTTGGCGGCATTATGATCGGGCGGGGCGGCTACCTGCACGTGTTTGCGATGCTGGACTTGCTGACGGAAGACCTTGTGAAGCAAAACCTGCTGCTGCCCGAGCGGTTTGACATGCAGGAGCTGCAGCTGACGGAGAGCGGCGTGAAGTATAAAAGTATGGAGGCCGGTCAGCTCATCTTTTGCGAAGGGTACCAGGTCATCCACAACCCATACTTTAAGTGGCTGCCCATACAACCTACCAAGGGCGAGGTGCTGGAGGTGCAGGCCGATGAGAATTTAGCCCCGGAACGCATCTATAACAAAGCAGTTTACGTTGTTCCGGAAGGAGCAGGCCGCTTCATTATCGGGGCCACCTACGACTGGCGCAACCCTAACGAGGAAACGACACCACAGGGAAGAGAGGAACTCAGCGAGCGGCTCCGGCAGATCACACCGCAGAAGTTTGAGGTTACAGGGCAGTGGGCAGGCATCCGGCCGGCCGTGCGCGACCGCAGGCCGCTGGCCGGCACGCACCCCCAGTATAAACAGCTGAGCGTGTTTAACGGCATGGGCTCTAAAGGCGTGCTGATGGCACCTTACCTGGCCCAAAACTTTGCCGCCGCACTGGCCGACGAAGAGGAGCTAATGCCGGAGATACACATTTTTAGATATTTATCGTTATATTACGAGTATATAGACCAACAGAACCAGCAACCATAAGCGCATGCGTTTTATCTCCAGATTCCTACCGCTGTTCATACTTGCCCTTTTGGCGGTTTCTGCCCTGCAGGCGCAGCCAAACGTAGACTCGTTCGGCAAAAGCCGGATACAGTATAAGAACTTCGACTGGAAGCTCTACAGCACGCAGAACTTTAACGTGTACTTCTACCAGGGCGGCCAGGAGACAGCCACAAACGCGGCAGAATATGCGGAGCAGGAGCTGAAGCGCATCACCAGCCTGATCGGGTATTACCCGTACTCCAAAATCACGCTCATACTTTATAATTCCCCCACCGACCTGCTGCAAAGCAACATTGGCCTGAACAACGACCAGTACCAGACCGGCGGCGAGACGCTTTTTATGAAGAGCAAGATCGAGCTGGCTTACGGGGGCACCCAGACAGAATTTAAGCAAGACCTGAACTACCAGCTCACAGAGCTGCTGATGAACGACATGATGTACGGCGGCAGCCTGAAGGAGGCGCTGCAGAGCAGCTATCTGCTGCGCCTGCCGGAGTGGTTCATCAGCGGCGTGTCGGCTTACACGGCAGAAGGGTGGAGCATAGAGATGGACAGCTTTATGCGCGATATGCTGCTGAAGCAGGACAAGCCCCGCCCGGAAAAGGTCTTCCTGAAAAGCCCGAAGCTGACCGGCCAGAGCGTCTGGAACTACATCGCCGAGCGCTACGGCTACACGGCTATCCAGAACATCCTAAACCTAACCCGCATCACACGCGATGTGGAGATCGGCATCACCAGCAGCCTGAACGTGCCTTACAAGCGCTTCCTGGAGGACTGGTACAACTATTACGTGCAGATAAACTCCAGCACGGAGAGCCCACTGGTGCAACTGCCCGCAGAGGCAAAGCTTTTTAAGCGCAACAAGGAGGGGTACTACTACGGAAAGCCGCAACTGAGCCCGGATGGGGCGCTGCTGGCCTACGTGAAGAACGACAACGGCATCTTTAAAATTTTTGTGCAGGATGTGCGCAGCGGCAAAGATTGGGTAGTATGGCGCGCCGGCTACAAAAACCTGGACCAGCAGGTGGATTTCGACATGCCGGTGCTGGGGTGGCGCTCCAATGGCCAGCTCGGGCTTATCGAGTCGCGCAGAGGCAAGATGGTGCTGCGTCAGATAGAGGCCCGGAACCGCTATTCCTTCATCCCGTTCTATGAGAACCTGACAACCCCGGCGGCCACGCTAAACGAGTTTGAGCATGTAAACAGCATGAGCTACTCAGAAGACGGCCAAAGCCTGGTGCTGAGCGCTGTGCGGAAGGGCCAGACGGACCTGTTTGTGCTAAGTGCCAATGGCCGCCTGCAGCGGCAGCTCACCAACGATATTTTTGATGACATAGACCCGGTATACCTGCGCAACAACGGCGGCATCGCCTTTAGCTCTAACCGCTGGAGCGACACCACTGCACAGGCCGTGGCCCCCAGCTTCAGTAGCATTGTAAACAACTATGATATTTTTCTGCTGCGCCAGCAGGATGCTAACAGCGACATAGCGCAGCTGACCAGCTCTATTGCCAGCGAAATGCAGCCGCGCGCTACGGCCGATGGCAACCTGGTATACCTGGGCGAAGAAAGCGGCATCCGGAGTGTGTACAAGTATGATTTGAGCAGTGGCGTTAGCGCTCCGGTTACCAACTTTGTAGAAAACATAAAGCAATATGATTACGTGGCTTCGGCTAATGTGCTGGCGCTGGTTGCCAGCGATGAGGGCAATAGCTTTGTGTACCTGATGCCGAACTATACGCCCGTTGCCCTAACTGAACTGCCTCGTACCTCACGCCAGATCATCCTGGAAACGCGCGCCCGTACTGCGGAGAACGCCGTTGCCAACCGCCGCAAACTGCTGGAAAAAGAGAAGAAAGTGCCAAGCGGGGTCCGGGAGGAAGGCGAGATAAACATTGAGAACTACCAGTTTGACGAAGCGCAGCAGCAGGCCCAGCAGCAAAAAAGCAGTACAGCGCCTGTGCGCAGGAGCGGCGGCAACCCCAACATGGTGGGCCCCTTGGACTATGACCTGCGTTTTAGCGTGCAGGAGATCATCACTTCCGTAAATGCAGACCCGCTGATGGGCTTTGGTTTTGTAGCGGGTGTAGGAATGGCCGATTTATTTGAAAATCACCGCATCAGCGGCACCGCCTTTATGCGCACCGACTTTGAGACCAAGAACTTTTTTGCCGAGTACATGAACCTGACGGGCAGGGTGGACCTGGGCTTACAGTTTGAGCGCGGCATGCTGCGCGGTAGCTGGCAGAATGCGCCCGGCTCTATTGTGCGGTTCTCTAAAAATGAGCTGTCGCCGGTGCTTAAGTACCCGTTCAGCCACAGCACTAGCCTGCACCTGAAGCCTAAATTCGTCAGCACCCGCTATACTAATATCATCGACTTTGCAGAGCCTGATATCCTGGAAACCTTCTGGGGCGGCAACGCAGAGTTGGTGTATGATAACAGCGTGATAACGGGCGTGAACCAGCGCGAAGGCACCCGCTTTAAGCTGGGCGTGCTATCCCTGAAAGGATTTGAAGGTCCGGAGGGCAATTTCAATAAGTTCTACGCCGACTTCAGGCACTACCTAAAAATACACAAGCAGATCATACTGGCCACTCACCTGAGCTATGGCCGCTTCTTCGGAAACTCAGCTAAAAAATTCCTGATAGGCGGCATGGACAACTGGCTGCTGGCCGACGAGGATGAGGAGGCAGAGCTGAACGATGTGCCGGTAAACTCTCCGGCAGACCTTTTCTACCTGGAGTACATCACGCCGCTCCGGGGCTTTAACTTTAACGTGCGCAGCGGCAGTAACCATTTGCTGGCCAACGCAGAGCTGCGCATTCCCATCGTGCAGTACCTGTACAACGGGCCAATCTCCTCCGGCTTTTTCCGTAACCTGCAGCTAACAGCCTTTGCTGATGCCGGCTCTGCCTATAGCGGGGCAAACCCATTCTCCGGCGACAACTCCATTAACACCCGCATCACAGGCGGGCCAAGCGGGGAGTTTGGCGTCGATCCTTTTGATATTACTGTGATAAACTACCGAAACCCCTTCCTGGTAGGCTATGGCTTTGGCGCCCGTACCACCTTGCTGGGCGTGTACGGCAAATTGGATGTAGCCTGGGGAGAGGCAGAGGATAACCGTGTCGGGCCTAAAATCTACGTTACCCTGGGCTACGATTTCTAAAGCAAACCACACCACATGAACCGCAAAGCCAAACGCTTTGGGCTGGGCACGCTGCTGTTGCTGGGGCTGTTGGCAGCCTGGCTGAACATGGCAGACAAGAACTATGTGTACAAGGCCCTGTACTACAATTTTGCCGACATAGATGACAACGCCATATTTGAGCAGCGCCAGATAACTGCCCCTGCCGTTCCCCAGGAGTGGCCGCTGGCAAAAAAGTATAACCTAGTGCAGTTGCCCCAGGAAATGGAAAAGCTGAACGAGGAACTGGAATCTGTCGCTTTTCTGGTAGTGAAGGACGACTCCATACTTTACGAGCAGTACTGGGATGGCTACTCCGACGAGTCGCTGAGCAACTCTTTCTCGATGGCCAAAAGTATCGTGAGCATGCTGGTGGGCGTGGCGATAAAGGAAGGCAAGATCAGGAGCGTGGAGCAGCCGGTGGGCGACTTCCTGCCCCGCTTCCGGAAAGGCGATAAGGCAAAGATCAAGATAAAGCATTTGCTTTGGATGAGCTCCGGCCTGAACTGGGACGAGTCTTACGCCAACCCGCTCTCCATGACCACCGAGGCATACTATGGCTCTAACCTAAAAAAGATCATCAACCGGCTGGAGGCGGTAGCGGAGCCGGGGCGGCAGTGGACGTACAAGAGCGGCGACACGCAGGTACTGGCCTTTGTGCTGCAGAAAGCCACTGGCAAAAGCCTGAGCGAGTATGCCGAGGAAAAGCTTTGGAAGCCTTTGGGTGCCGCCCACGATGCCGAGTGGAGCGTAGATCGGCCCAAGGGCATAGAAAAAGCTTACTGCTGCTTCTTCTCCAACGCCCGCGACTTTGCGCGCCTGGGCAGGCTATACCTGCACAACGGCGTCTGGAACGGCGATACCATTGTGCCGCCCGCCTATGTGCAAGCCTCGCTCACACCCAACGGCCTTATCAACGCCGACGACGGTAAGAAAGTGGACTTCTACGGCTACCAATGGTGGCTCTTGCCCAACTACAAGGGCCAAGACATCTTTTACGCACGCGGCATATTGGGGCAGTACATTGTGGTAATACCCGAGAAGAACGTGGTAATTGTGCGACTGGGCAAGCAGCGGGCCGAAAAGGTGGGGGTGCACCCCGGCGAGGTGATGGCCATGATTGATGCCGTGAATAAAATGACGGAGTAGCAAACACAAGTATAAAGTGCCTGCCCATCAGGCCGTAAAAGCAAGATCCCCGCTGCTATTCATACTTAGAACAGCGGTGGGGATTATACTTTGGAGCCGGCTATACTTACGCCAACTTGTCGGTAACCACGGCGTAGTGCGGGTCTTCCAGGATGTTGACTTCTATTACCTGCTCGGCATTTTTCAGCAGCCTTCTGCAGTCGGGGCTCAGGTGTTTTAGGTGCAGGGTTTTGCCCGCCGCCTGGTAGCGCTCGGTTAGTTTATTTAGTGCGTCAATCCCCGACATATCAGCCACCCGGCTTTCCCGGAAGTCTATGATCACCTCATTCGGGTCGTTTTGTACATCAAACTTTTCTGAGAAAGCTGCCACTGACCCAAAGAACAAAGGCCCGTAAATCTCATAGTGCTTAACACCGGCGGCATCCACATATTTTCTGGCCCTGATGCGTTTGGCGCTCTCCCAGGCAAACACCAGCGCTGAAATGATGACGCCAACCAGCACAGCCAGGGCCAGGTTGTGCAGCCAAATAGTAATAACAGCCACGAGGATACCTACAAACACATCCTGATTCGGCATTTTATTGATGATCCTGAAACTGATCCACTCAAACGTGCCGATAGCTACCATCACCATAACTCCCACCAGGGCTGCCATAGGCACCAGCTCAATAACAGGCGCCCCAACAAGTATGATCGTAAGTATGGCCAGTGCGGCAACAATACCCGCCAGGCGTGCTCTTGCCCCGGCAGAAAGGTTAACCAGCGTTTGGGCAATCATGGCGCAGCCGCCCATGCCAAAGAAAAAGCCATTGAGTAGGTTTGCACTTCCCTGGGCTATACTTTCGCGGTTGCCGTTGCCACGGGTGCCGGTTATCTCATCCACCAGGTTCAGGGTCAGCAGGCTCTCTGTCAGGCCCACGCCGGCCATAATAAGGGCGTACGGGAAGATAATTTGCAGCATCTCCAGCGTTAGCGGCACTTCCGGTATATGAAACGGCGGTAGGCTACCGCTCACGGCGGCAATATCTTTCACCAGCTTTGTGTCGATGCCGAAACCGAGCACAACGCCGAACACCACAATAATGGCCACCAGCGACGGCGGAACAGCCTTGGTAAGGCGCGGCAGCAGCACGATGATAGCGATCGTCAGCGCCACGAGACCAGCCATGATGTATAAAGGCGTGCCCGACAGCCAGGTAACTTCACCGTTTTGTATAGTCTTGAACTGCTCCACCTGCGACATGAAAATAATGACTGCCAGGCCGTTTACAAAGCCATACATTACCGGCTGCGGCACCAAACGGATAAACTTGCCGAGCTTAAACACACCAACCAGCATCTGCAGCGTGCCTGCCAGGGCTACCGCTGCAAACACATACTCCAGCCCATGCGCCTGCATCAGGGCGATCAGCACTACGGCTGTGGCGCCGGCACCACCCGATATCATACCTGGCCTGCCGCCAAGCACTGCTGTAACCAAGCCCATGATAAAGGCGGCGTACAAACCAACCAGCGGCGGAAACCCGGCAAGTATGGCAAAAGAAAGGGACTCGGGTATCATGGTCATGGCAACGGTAAGCCCTGCCAAAACCTCTATTTTATAGTCGATCTTCTGGCTGAAGTCGAATAAACGTAAGAAAGGTTTCATCTTGAGAATGAAAGGATTAGCGAAAAAAGAAAATAGGGTACTGCAGCACCGGGAGCCTTGCGCCGGAAGTTGACAAAGCGCAGGAGGTGCTGTTTAGATTTGCCCTAGAAGTTGGGCTATATCACAAAGAACTCAGGGTGGAGTAAGCTTGAAAAGTGGAGACGGTTTTCTCATAATGCCTGCAAAAGTATGGCTTTTACCTTAAAATGCAGCTGTGGAGAGTGATAAAATGCAAATCCGGCTTATGCTTGCAGATAAGAGTATAGGAGCCTTAGTTCCTGGTGGTGTGCTTCAGATGTTGTTGTGGTGTATAAAGCTCCTGTTAATTTAGGTTTCAGTTACTTTTTCAGGCTTCTAAAATACATATAAATACCAATGAAAGTCAGGGAAAAACAGCTCAAAGACAGCAATAAGTATGAAAGCCATCAAGAAAAGAATCGCAAAGCCGATGGTAGCGTTTAGGTTCTTGTCATCATTTAAAATTTGTTTAAAGCTTTTTGATTTGTCGCCAGCAACATATCTTATATAAGCACCTGGATAGTTAAAGAACCTCACGAAGAACACAATCAGCAGCAACTTGATGACTACCCACATGCTTGCGACTTTTTTGATCTTGTATATTTAAAGCTGTACATAAAATAGGGACAGCAGTAGAAGTATAAAAGCAAAAGCCCCGGCTACGATGAAGTTCGCCAGGGCTTTTGGAGTATAGTATATACTGTATTACGCGTTCACCAAATCCAGGATAGACTCAAAGATGGCGCGGCCATCGGTGTTGCCCAGTTCCGGGTCCACGGCGCGCTCCGGGTGCGGCATCATGCCGAACACGTTTTTCTGCGCATTGGCTACGCCGGCAATGTTAAGCAGGCTGCCGTTGATGTTGTAGATGTCGTGGGTATCGGCAATGTTGCTGCTGTACTTGAACATGATCTGGTCGTTATCCTCGAGCTTGCGCAGCGTGTCCTTGTCGGCATGGTAGCGGCCCTCGCCGTGTGCCACCGGTATTTTATAGGCCTTGTTCTGGTCCAGGTGGCGCGTAGGCAGCAGAGTGGTAGAAACCGGCTTAATGTACACGTTGTCGCAAATAAACTTCTGGTTGGCGTTGCGCAGCAGGGCGCCCGGCAGCAGGCCGGCCTCCGTCAGTATCTGGAAACCGTTGCAGATGCCCATCACGTAGCCGCCTTTGTTGGCGTGCTGCACCACCTCCTGCATTATAGGAGAGAAGCGCGCAATGGCTCCGGAGCGCAGGTAATCGCCGTAAGAGAAGCCGCCTGGCAGCAGTATAAAATCACATCCTTGCAAATCGTGGTCTTTGTGCCACAGCTTTACGCATTCTTGCCCCATGCCAAGGCTTATGGCATCTACAAGATCTTGGTCGCAGTTGGACCCCGGGAAAACGACTACACCAAATTTCATGGATCAAAGTTAAGTAATTTATACTTGCGCAACACACATAAAGCGCGGCTTTTACGCAGCTTTAGAGGCTGTGGCTGTACAAATTTGGATATTTATAACTAATTTGCCAAAGTATCATTTTGTAAAGAGCTTATGTTGCAGTCTATGACAGGCTTTGGCAGTGCCCGCCTCGATGCCGACCAGTATTGTATCTCTGTTGAGATCCGATCGCTTAACTCCAAAAGTATGGATTTGAGCGTGCGTACTCCTAAATTCTTGTCTGATAAAGAGTATGAGATCCGGAACATGGTGCAGAAGGCGCTGGTGCGTGGAAAGGTGAGCGTAACGGTGGAGTACACCAAAAACAAGTCACAGAGGGCCCGCAACACCGTAAACAAAGAGCTGCTGAAGTCCTACTACAAGGAGCTGAGCGAAGTGGCCGACCAGGTAAGCGCCGACAAAAGCGAGCTGTTCCGCCTGGCCCTGCACATGCCCGAGGTGCTGCAGCAGGACGAGCCGGACGAGGAGGAGAACGATGCCGATTGGGAGCAGGTGCAGCCCTTGCTGCAGCAGGCGCTGCAGAGCATCAACACCTTCCGGGCCGACGAGGGCAAAGCGCTTACCACCGAAATCATGTCGTACATAGACCGCATCCGGATTCTGCTGGCCGAGGTAGAAAAGCACGACCCGGTGCGCATGGAGCACATCCGTACCCGCATCCGCGGCCACATTGCAGAGCTTTCCACCTCCGAGCACTTCGACCAAAACCGCTTTGAGCAGGAGATGATCTACTACATGGAGAAGCTCGACATTGCCGAGGAGAAGGTGCGCCTGGTAAACCACCTGCACTATTTCACCGAAACCGTTTACCTGCCGGAGCCAACAGGCAAAAAGCTGGGCTTTATCTCGCAGGAGATCGGGCGGGAGATAAACACCATCGGCTCCAAAGCCAACGACGCTACCATACAGCACTATGTAGTGGAGATGAAGGAGGAGCTGGAGAAGATTAAAGAACAGGTAAACAACATCCTGTAAGTATAAAATTCTACATTCGAAGTATAAAAGGCTGGGCCGCTGCAAACTAACTGCAGCGGCCCAGCCTTTTATACTTTACTCTGTCTCGTGGTGCATCCGTGCCGCTGCGAAGTCTGTTATCAGCCTGAACACCTCCTGAAACTTAGTGAGCGGCAGCTGCTGAGCGTGGTCCTGCGGGTTGTGGTAGGCGGCGGTGCCGCCCAAAGTATAAAAGAAGAACGCCGGCACGCCCGCCTCCGAGAAAGGGTAGTGGTCAGAGTTGGCTGCTTTGCCGCGGCTTTTGATCTGGGGCAGGTACTGGTGCTGCTCGTTCAGGCGCTGCAGCAGGGCAAACTCCTGCGTATGCACCTGCCCGTTCACCACCATCAGGCCCTCGTCGCCGGTGCCCAGCAAATCCAGGTTTAGCAAAAAGGAAATGCGCTGCAGCGGGAAAAGCGGGTGCTGCACATAGTATAAGGAGCCCAGCAGACCGGCCTCTTCGGCGGCAAAGGCAATAAAGGCCATACTATACTTGGGCTGATTTTCGGGGCGGCTGTAGTATTGCGCCAGCTCCAGCAGCATGGTGGTGCCGCTGGCGTTGTCGTTGGCCCCCGGAAAGTATACGTCCTGGCCCTGGCTGCCCAGGTGGTCGTAGTGGGCCGTAAACACCAGCACCGAGTCCGGATGCTCGCTGCCATTTATAAAACTGGCCACGTTCTGCGCTTGGTGCTGCGGGTTCAGGTCGGCTGTTACGCTAAAGTGTACTTTCTTGGCCTGCTGCGGCCATGCGCTTTGCAGCACCTCCAGTATGGGCAGGGTATCCTGCTGCCGGGCCACCGTGGTAAGCAGGTTTTTAGGCTGAAGTATGATGTGCAGCTTTGCCTCCTGCAGCTTTTGCTTATACTGTGGCGGCAGCTGCGCCAGCCGTTTCTGATCCTGCAGTGCGTATACCAAAGCCACCTTCGAGAAATTCCTGCGGAAAAACTTTTGCGCAACCCCGGCATCTGTAAAAACAAGCGTGTCCAGGGGTAGCACCTTGGCCTTGCCAGCGCCTGAAGCGGAGGAGGAGCGGGCCACAAAGTCCTGCCCCGGCACCAGCTGCCGCCCGTTTACCTGCAACTGCGGCGTTTCTACAATGCGGTTTACCGGAAAGCTGAACTCCTGAAAGTATGATTGGCCACTCAGCGGCTGCAGCCCCATCTCCTGAAACCTGCTTTGTAAATATTTGGCTGCTTTTAAATCACCCCCAAAAGTATAGCCACGGCCATACATGCTTTTAGAGGTAAGCGTATCCAGCGTCTGGTGCACCCGGGCCATGTCCTGCGCCTGCAGAACATGTGGCACCGCAAGGCAAAGAGCCAGCAGGAAAGTATATAGTTTATTCATAGGTGCTAAGATAGGGGATAATTTTATGTGTGGGGCTGGTACTTGTAGTTTCCCCCTCAGCGCGATGCTCCCAAGCTTAAAACTTGTGTTCTGGCTAGTTTGGAGGAAGGGAAACCTGTAGCACCGGGTCCAACCACCCCTAGCCCCTCCGAGGAGGGGAATTAGGGAACGATTATCATTCCCCTACCCCCAAGGCGAGGCCTCTCGGCCTTGGAGGGCACCAAAGTGTGAAATGTAACTTTAGGGTATGTAAGACTGAGGATAAACGGTAGCTAGCAAGTATAGCTTAGTGTCGGTTTCAGGAAGCGGTGGCGAGGCACTCCGAAAGCCTTCGGGCGCCAGAGAAGTATAAAGTATAACTGGCAAGTATAAAAGAATGGCCTAAGGACAAGAATGGCTTTTATAGCCAGTTGAGGAGCAAACCTGCGGTAGCTGTTAGGAGGAACCGCAGCTAGCAAAGTATAACGAAAACAGACCACCGCCTGTTACCACTCATAGATCCACTTAAAGAACACGATGCCCAGCAGGCAGCCGGATGTGTTGGCTATAACATCCAGCACATCGCCGTGGCGGCCGTATACCAGAAAGTACTGGAGCAGCTCGATGGTAACGCCAAACAAAGTGCTGATGAGCAGGCTGTAGCGGACGGGGTTGCGCTGCAGCGTGAGGGAAGTATACTGTTTGGAAAAGCCCACGATCATCAGGAAACAAAGCACACAGAACATACCGGCGTGTGCAAAAGAATCAAAAGAGAGGAGCTCCCACAGAGAGAGGGAGGCGGGCATGGAAGTTGAGGGCAGCAGCGTTGTCAGCAGGATCACTGCTGCCCACATCATAGTAAACAGGTTGTAGCGTATAATCAACTCTACTCCTTTTTAAGCTTTACTTACTGACCGATTACCTCGCGGTATCCCTCTGCTGTCAGCAGGGCGTCTACCTGGCTAGCGTCGCTCATCGACATTTTGATGATCCAGCCTTCGCCGTATGGGTCTGAGTTTACCAGCTCCGGGTTGTTCTCGAGCTTGTCGTTAAACTCCAGCACCGTGCCGTTTAGTGGGCTGAACAAGTCTGATACTGTTTTTACGGCCTCTACTGTGCCAAATACGTCGTTCTGGTTAATATCCTTGTCTACAGTGTCGATGTCTACGTAAACGATGTCGCCCAGCTCGCTCTGAGCAAAGTCGGTAATACCAACATAAGCTACGTCGCCTTCTACGCGCACCCACTCGTGATCTTTTGTATACTTTAGGTTCTCAGGTAGGTTCATATATGTAAGTTTTAATTTTGTTGCTCAAAAATACGTCCTTTTTTGCAATGGCAAAACTTTATTGCAGGCTTACCCGCAACTGAACGCCGCCCTCGGTTACACTGTTGCGGAACGAGGTAGAAATCTTAGGATCCGATACGGTGCGCAGCACGTAGAACTGCAGGTTCAGGCGCTGGCTTAGCACATAGTCTACGGTTGGGCGCAGCTGCAGCTGGCGCGTGCCGTTGGTAATCTGGTTCTGGCTGCGCTCTGTGCCGGAATCGTCGGTAGAGATGGCCCGCTGCACCGTCTGGTTGTCGCGCACCTGCAGGTCCAGGCGCATGGTCAGCTCATTGTCCAGGGTGGTGCTGGTAAACGGCACTTTAAAGCTGGTGGTTGTGTAGCCAAAGCCAAGCACATAGTCTTTCACGTTGGTTTCCGTTATCTGCGCATTGGTCAGGTTCAGCGATAGGTTTCGCTCCACTTTATACTCCAGGCGCCCGGTAAGGTTGGTCTTCGTCCTGAAGTTAACCCCCAGCAGCGGCGCCAGTCGCTCTATCACCGTCAGTTGGTTCACGATGTAATATGGCTCTATCTGCCCGAACTCGTTTAGCTGCGTCGGGAAGCCCGCAGGCTTCTGCTGATAGGACAGCGACGTGGAGTAGCTGGTGATGTTGTAGCTGGAGTTGTAGGCATGCTGCAGGCTGATCTGGCTGAACCACTTCTGGAAGATTGGCAGGCGCTCCAGGCCGTTGTAAGTAATGCTCCAGTTCGGGATCGGCAGGCGGCTAAACGGATCATCGGCTTTGGCCTCGTAGCCGCTTATCTCGCGGCCCTGGTAGGCATACAGGAACGACTTGAGCAGTACCTCCTGCGAGTTGAGGCTGTAGCCGGAGTCTCCGGCGGCTGGGTTGGCCACTGTCAGCCTGTCGCGCACCAGGTAGCGGTTGCGGATAAATTGCTCAAAAGCCGCCGAGGTGCCATCCTGGGTAGACTCGAACAAAGTACCCAAAGCCATAAACGAGGTACTGAAGGCGCCGGAGGTGAACGGGTTCTGGCGCTGGTCCTGCTCGCTCACATTCCCGAAGTCGTCAAACTCCTTGCGGTAAAAAACTTCCTCAATATCTGATTTGTTGCGGCGCACATCCAGTGTCACGTTAAAGTTTCGGAACGGCTCCAGGTTGGCGCGGCCGGTAAAGGTTTCGGTATGCACGTTGCTGAACGGCGTGTTTAGGTATTGGCTGCTGTCGGTGTACCAGCCATTGGTATTAGCCCGGTTGTACAGCTCGCTCAGCCCATACTGTTTACCAAGTATAAACGGCAGCCCAGGGGCGTCAAACGAATCATCAAACCCGAAGAACTCCGGTTCCGGCAGATAGCCTGGCAGCATAGAGCCGCGGTTCTCCAGGTACGTCACGTTGAGCGAGCGCGTCATCATCAGCACACGCGCCAGGCTTTTCAGGAACTTCATATTGGCCGGGGCCTTGGTGGCAGCTGTATCGTTGGCGGCTGGCTTGGCTGGTTTGTTTGGCGTAGGCGAGTTCACCTCTTTCAGGAACTTTACCTTGTTGTACAGCTTCACCAGGTCTACGCGGCCGTTCACACTAAACTCCACGTTGTTCTCAGCGGTGTTGCCCAGCCTAAAGGTGGTGTCCTGGTTCAGGGCCGTGGAGCCTGCCGTCCAGATATAGGTGGTGGCGTAGCGGGTGTCGGCGCTGAGCCAGTCTGTCAGCGGAAACTTATCGAACGGCAGCTTATAGTTCAGGGCGATCAACTGGTTAAAGTTGGTGTTGCGCCCGCCCTGCAGCAGGTTCTTCCGTATTCTGTCGTTCTTGTACTGCAGCGAGTCTATGTCGTTGTTGATGCGGCCATCCGGCTCATCTATAACCGAGCGGTTAGTGGCAGTGTAGTCCAGTGACAGGCTCTTGGTCAGGTCCCAGCGCATATCGTAGATGCGGTTAAAGAAGAACGATTTCTGGAACACGGGCTCAATGCCGCGGGTGGTCACAAACCGCGTTTCCGGGTCAGGGCGCTGCAAGTATGTCTCGTTGTAAAAACGATTCAGGTCAGCGCGGAACGACACGCGGCTTGGCAGCAGCGAGAAGTTAAAGTCCTTGATCAGGCGCAAGTATGGCGAGTTCAGTTTTTCGCTGTTGGCAAATGGCTGGTAGCTCCGCGGCGTGTTCTCGTAAGTATAAGCCAAGCCGCCCGTGTAGGTTTTGGTATAGTCGCGGTCGGTTTCGATGTCGGAGAACAGGCGCTCTGAGTAAGAGTAGGAGAGGGCAAAGTTCTCGATGTCGTACAGGTGCGCTTTCTCCTCCGGGTCGGTTCGCTCTTTGCGTACGTTCAGCAGGCTTATACTTCGTCGCGTTTCGCGGGTAATCACCTCTTTTTTATACTCATCGCGGGCTTCGTCTGTGTCAAACTTGGTCAGCGACTGCTCCAATGGCATGTCCTTGTCCAGCGGGTCATACTGCGGTTCGGCAGTCGTAACGCCATACTGCACTGTCATCGGCACTTTCACGCCCCACTGCTGCGGCAAGAACTTGTCCAGCACCATGTTGGCACTTACGTCAAACTGCGCCACATCCTCGCGCGAGCGCAACGACAGCGGCTGCTGTAGCCCTCCGAAGCCTACAGTAGTATAAGCGCCTGTGGCGGTTACGTTGGCAAAGTCAGCCAGTTTGGCGTTCATGCGGGCGTTAGAGGCCCAGCCGGTGCGGTTTACAAAGTCGGTAACGCGCAGCTCGTTTACCCAAATACAAGCCGAGTGCGCCTGCACATCCGAGTTCACGTCAGAGGGGTTGCGGATACCGATCATGATGCCCTCCACCTCGCTGAAGTCCGGGTTACCCACCACCCGAATCATCTTGCCATCTTCCAACGTGACGGTAAAGGGTACAAAGATATTGTCAGGGGTAGCGATGTTGCGTTTTGCTTTGGCATCCACCAACTCCTGCAGCGGTATGTTTACTTCGTTTTCGGTTGGCCACACGGAGGTGGCGGTGTTGCTGCCGGGCGCGGTGAACTTGAGCGGCACCACATACTCATAGTAGTTTTGCGTAAAGTCCGTGCCGATCCGGATAAAAGCCTGCATCTCACCGTCCTGTATGCCCGGCTCGTCAGACTGTGCGTGAATAAACATCTTCAGCTGCTTGTATGCCAGCAGGTCCAGCGACAGGTTTTTAAACACCGCCTTCGAGAAGGAGTCTTTCAGATCCTCTACGCACAGCTGCAGCGACTGCTCGTTTTGGCGGCGGTCGTTGGTGGAGGCGTAGTCGCGGAGGCGGTCTATGCCCGGAGGCAGCACATACGGGATGTTGTTTTCGTTGGCTTGGTTGTTAATGCCGTTTTCCTCCACGTTCACCGTCGATACGGTAAAGCTGCGGGCATCGTCGGTGCAGGTAAGGCAAGGGGTTCCCTCGGTCAGGGGCTGCTCAAACTTGCGCCACTGGTTTGCCACAAACTGGAACTGGGCCATACGCACCACCACCGGGTCGGCAAAGCCGGTCATGTACAGGCGCATGAAGCGGATAGACTTAAAGCCGTTGATGTTGCCGACACTGCCGGTTGGCTGGCGCACCGGTATCCGGAACTGGTACCAGGTAGCGCCGCCTTCGCCCTCCACTTTGTCTACAATGTAGTTCTGGCCTACATCCAGTTGGTTCGGGTTCAGGTTGATTTTATACTCATAGTACTGCTCCAGGTCTGTGATAACGTTATCGCCGTTCAGGTCCTCTTTGTCCGGGTAGGCATAGTTGGCAAAGCGGCTGTTTTCCGGTGAGTTGTTCTCCATGCCGTTAAAGTTCTTGTAGCGCTGCAGGATGCCGGCGTTCTGCTGGTCATACACCGGGTCCAGGTGGTGCAGAAAATTGTCTGCCGACGGGTCGTCTACGACCGACTGCGGCGGCGAGCCCGGTATGCGGCTCAGGAAGGCGCTTCGGAAATAGTCGGCTTCCTCGGTGTCGTTTAATCCGTCCAGGCCCACGTCTTGGCGCTGCCGCCCGCCCGGTATACCCGTAAAGGCATCGGTCAGGAACTGCTGCTGCGTAATGCGGCCCCAAATGGTTTCCTCCAGGTCCTGCACATCGTCGGCAGAGGCGGGCAGGCCGTTCTCAAAGGCATACTCGTTGTCCTTCAGCAAATCCTCCGACACGCTTCCGAGGTTAAGCACCAACTGCCCCGGGTCCTGGCTGTTCACGTTGCCGCCAAAGGCGCCGTCCCTGCCGTTCGGCCCCTGCAGGAAAGGGTCCATCATCCAGAACTCTACATACTCAATGTTGGCGTTGTCAAAGTCGGTGTCAAAAGATATCTCCCGGCTGATGCCGCCCCAGTTGTTGCGCGGGTCGCCGGCCAGCTGCCCCTGCGACGTCAGGTTCGGGTTGTAGTTATACTGGCCCCGTTCGCGTGGGTAGTACGCCAGGTCAAATGTATACTCGTAGCTGGTGGTCACCTCCGCATCGCGGCCCTTAAACACTTCGGTGCGTTTTACGGGGCGCACATAGTTGTTCTTCAGCTCCTCATCCGTAATGTTGTCGGGCTTCAGGTTATCGGAGTTGCGGTAAAAGATCTGGTCGATGGTATACCAGGCCAGCTTGGCGCGGTTGTAAGAATAGGCCAGGCTGTCGCCGGGGACAAGCGGCGCAGGGGTGGCGGCCACGCGCCAGGTGCTGTTGTTAAAGCCGCCCAGGCTGTAGGGCGTTTCGGCTCCTTCAAAGTCATCAATATAAGAAGCGCCGTCCTCGTTTGCGTTAGATTTAGACTTAGCCGGCACCAGTTGCGCAAACTCACTGCTAAAAGTAATCAGCGAAGGCGCCTTTGTCTGTATCAGCGGAATGGCATCTACAAAGCGCGTCAGCATCCGCGATTCCTTCTGCAGGTTCACGTCGAAGCCGTAGATGGTGTTGTTGGTGGGCTCGTCGCCTATACTTACGCGGTTGATAAAGGTCTGCTCGTTCAGGTGCAGCACCGTTGCCCCGATATTCACGTCATCATTCAGACGGTAATCGAAGCGGGCGCCCAGCATGGTGCGGGGCTGTATGTTCAGCAGCTCTGCCTTCTCATAGGTCACGCGCAGGTCGTTGGCCGAGTTCAGATAGCTCGGGTTCAGGATTTTGATGCGGCCCAAATCGTAGAATACCTGGTAATCAGTGCCCTCCTGCAAGCGGGTGCCGCCAGAGTATACCACCACAGAGCCCTCTGCAATCTGAAAGCCCGGCAGCATGATCTCGTCCGATGAAGTGGACTGCACCCGGCCTTTCAGGTAAAACTTGGCCTTTACGTTGTTCTGCTGCGCGTCTGTCTGCGTCTGCTCATACAGTTCCTGAAACACGTACTGGTCTATCAGGTTCGGGTAGCCCTCCAGCCTGCCGGCCAGGTAACTGCCAAAAGGCTCCACCTGCGGAAAGTATACCCGGCCGCTCTCCGTGTCAATCGTGATACCGGGCAGAAAGTCGAAATTGCCGTCGCTTGGCTTGTCGTTGTTTGAGTTCACGTTGTCCAGGTTCAGCACCTCCACCAGCGGGATGTTCTGGATCGGGCTCGGCTCCTTTATACTTGTCAGGTCCACGCCAGTCTCATCGTCCTTGTAAATAACCTGCAGCTTAAAATCCTCCCGGTTGATTTGCGTGGCATCCAGCGCATACACGTTCTTCATCATCAAATCCCAGGTCGGGTAATTGAGCAAAGGGCTGGTGGCGCGGAGCAGCTTCATGTGGATAACCTTGTCCGAGTCCAGGTTCTGGTAGTCATCCATCAGCTCGCCTACCTGGTATGTTTTGCCGTTGTAAGTATACTCGAATGCCACGCCCAGCACCTGGTCAGGCAGGAGGGCGGTGTTAAGGGAGATATAGCCCAGCTGCGGGTTGAATTTATACTCGTTTGGCTCCAGTTTGCGGGCGCGCACATGCTCAAAGTCCACGCCTTTCTCCAGCCCCAGCGACTGCAGGTAACCATCTACCCGAGCGTTGTTGCGGGCCTGGCTGTTTTGCGGAGAGATCTGGCTGTAGAGCGAGTTGGCCTGGTTGTCGGCAGGGGCAGTGCTGGGGCGACCCGTGTCAAAGGCTTCGCGGTAGGGATCGGCCTCACCCAGGTCCATATAAGCCACTATGTTGCGCAGGTTCTCCGTAGAGCGGTTGTTGTTCGTAACGTATAGCTCCACGCGGCGTATCACGATGCCGGAGTTGATGAGCGGCAGGTTGCGCAGGGCACCATCATAGCGGCCCCTGAAAAACTGCGACAGGTAGAAGTGGCGGTCACGGTCATAGTTGTCCACCCTGATCTCGAAGGGCTTGTTCTGCCCTCCGTTCTGGATCACTACCTCGTCGTTGGTGCCACGCACGCTAGAGGCAATGGTGGTAACGCCCAGGCGGCCAAACTGCAGCTGCGCCTTTACGCCAAACAGGTTCTGTGCCCCCGTTATCAGTGAGTTGTTAAGCGGCAGGCTTACGTTACCGGCCTCCACCTTGCGGATGATCTCCTCTTCGTAGCCGGTGTAATCCAGCTTCATGTTGTTCTCGAAGTCGAAGTTGGCGTTGTTGTCCCAGTTAAAGTTGAGGCGCATTTTCTCGCCGATCTTGCCTACCAGGTTCAGGGAGATGTTCTGCTCAAAATCAAAATCGCCGGTGCGCTGCTGGCTGAGCGGTATGGTGGGGTTCTCGTTGCGGTTAAAGCGGGCACCAAACTTCAGCGACACGTTACCGTTGGGCTGGATATCGACATAGTTGCCGCCAAAAATGCGGTCAAACACCGGGCTGATGTATAGCTTTGGTATAAGGCGGTTGCTGCTGACCACGCTCTCGCCGTCGAGGCCGGCGGATTTGGCGCGCCAGTAGTTGCGGATGGCCTCCCGCTGCTGCCACTCCGAGTACTCCCGCAGCGACATGGAAGACGGTGGGCGGTACAGCATGCTGTCGCCGATGGTTTCAGTAATGTTGTACTGCTGCAGGCTATCGTCCAGCTCTACATTAAGGTGCAGGTTGCCGGGTTGGCCAAGCAGCAGGGGAGAGGTGCTGCTGCGGGTGCCGAAAGGGCTGCCGTAGCGGTCGGAGGGGGTAAACGTAGGCCTGCGGCTTGGGATATACTTGGCTGTGTCCTGGCGTACGGTATCCTGCCAGTGCAGAAAGTCCTGCAGGTCTGATAAGCTTTTCTGATCCGGCACGCGTAGCCCTTCTGCCCGCGACCACCAGGCAAGCAAAGATACTGTAGCAACCGTGGCAAGCAGCAGGTTGTGCTTTGTACTTTTCCAGATCAAAATAAGCTGTTCTCTCTTATTATGAAGATTTTAAGGCAAATTTAATCAACTCCTCTACGCTCAAACTGCCGCCTTCGCGCTTTATAATCGCATCCAGCGTTTTTTCGGCCACGTTTTTGGCAAAGCCCAAGGTTACTAATGCTGATAACGCCTCGGCACGGTTGGTATTGTATGCAGCGGCAGAGACAGGAGCATCGGTTAGCATCACCTCTTTTTTCATCTTATCCTTTAGCTCCAGAATGATGCGCTGAGCGGTTTTGGCGCCTATGCCTTTCACGTGCTGTATCGTGCGCACATCCTCCCGCACAATGGCCTGCTGTATCTCCTCTACTGATAACGACGAGAGAATCATAAGCCCTGTATTAGGCCCTACCCCCGAGATGGAGATCAGGTGCAGGAACGCCTCCTTCTCCTGCACGGTGGTGAAGCCATACAAAGTATGGGCATCCTCCTTGATGTGCAGGTAGGTGTGCAGCTTACAGCGCTCGCCGGCCGGCAGCGAGGAGTAGGTGCTGAGCGAGATCTTGATCTGGTAACCTACGCCATTAGCTTCGATAATGACGTAGGTTGGATCTTTGTGCGTTAATTTGCCATCTATATAGGCTATCATCTATATATGTTGATTGTTATAGTTTTGAGCATCTACGACAGCAATGGCCACCATGTTTATGATGTCTCGTACAGAGGAGCCGAGCTGAAGAATATGGACCGGTTTGCGCATGCCCATCAGCACAGGGCCAATTACCTCAACGCCACCTAGTTCCTGCAGCAGTTTGTAGGCAATGTTGCCTGCCGTAAGCGTCGGGAAAATAAGGGTGTTGGCACCTTTTTCGGCCAGCTCGCTGAAAGGGTAGTGCTCGCGCAGCAGGTTTTTGTTCACGGCTGTGTTGGCTTGCATCTCTCCGTCTATGAGTAGGTCCGGGTAGCGCTGTTTTGCCTTGCGCACTGCCTCAGCGCCCTTGTCCGGAATGTCGCCGCGCACCGAACCGAAGTTTGAGAACGACAGCATGGCCACGCGCGGCTCCGTGTCGAAGAAGCGCACTGTGCGGGCTGTCAGGCCAATGATATCCACTAGCTCGTCGGCGCTTGGGTTTACGTTTACGGTGGTGTCGGCAAAGAAGTATGGCTCTTTCTGCCCCAGCACAATGTACATGCCTGCCACTTTGTTCACGCCCTCTTCCACGCCAATTACCTGCAGCGCCGGCGAAATGGTTTTAGAATAGTCGCGGGTAAGGCCAGAGATAAGTGCGTCAGCCTCTCCGGTGTGCAGCATCATACTTCCGAAGTAGTTGCGGTCGCGCATCAGGCGGCGTGCATCAAATAATGTGACGCCCTTGCGCTGGCGCTTCTTGTACAGTATCTGCGCGTACTCCTCTTTCTTCGCTTCTTCAGCCTGCGGGTCAATGATCTGCACGCCCTGCAGGTCCATGTTGTTCTCCGCGATGATGGCCTTGATCCGGTTTGGGTTCCCCAAAAGTATAGGGGTGGCAATGCGCTGCTCCTGCACGGTTTGGGCCGCTTTCAGGATCTTGTAATTATCTGCCTCGGCAAACACTACTGTTTTCGGGTCTTTCTTAGCCTGCGTGGTGATGCGCGACATCAGTTTCTGGTCTATGCCGATACGCTCTTTCAGCTCCACCTCATACGCTTCCCAGTCGGTGATAGGGCGACGGGCCACGCCGCTCTCCATGGCTGCCCTGGCCACTGCCGGCGATACGGTGGTGATCAGGCGCGGGTCCAGCGGTTTCGGGATCAGGTAGAAGCGGCCGAAGTTGATGGTGTTGTCGCCATAGGCTTTGTGCACGATCTCCGGCACGGGCTCCTTGGCCAGTTCTGCCAGCGCACGCACGGCGGCCAGCTTCATCTCCTCGTTTATCTCCGTGGCACGCACATCCAGCGCCCCTCTGAATATGTAGGGGAAGCCTAGCACGTTGTTTACCTGGTTCGGATGGTCGGAGCGGCCGGTGGCCATGATGAGGTCCTCGCGGGTAGCCATGGCTGCCTCGTAAGCAATTTCAGGGTCTGGGTTGGCAAGGGCGAAGATGATCGGATTATCAGCCATCAGCTTCACATACTCTGCCGGCAGCACGTTGCCTGCGGAAAGCCCTACAAACACGTCTGCGCCCGCCATGGCTTCCTCCAGCGTGTCGATCTTGCGTGTCGTTACGAACTGGGCCCTGTAAATGTCCAGGTTGTCGCGCTCCGGACGGATGATGCCTCCTTTGTCGAACATCACGATGTTGTCTATGTTCACCCCAAGGGCCACATACAACTTGGCGCAGGCAATGGCAGCGGCACCGGCACCGTTTACCACCATCTTTATTTCGCCAATGTTTTTCCCTACTATCTCCAGGGCGTTTAGCAGGGCTGCCGAGGAGATGATCGCTGTGCCGTGCTGGTCGTCGTGCATCAGCGGAATGTTCATCTGCGTCTTCAGCGCGTTCTCTATCTTAAAGCTTTCCGGTGCCTTAATGTCTTCCAGGTTTATGCCGCCAAACGTCGGCTCCAGCGATTTCACGATGCGGATAAATTCTTCCGGGTCTGAGCTGTCTATCTCAATGTCGAACACATCTATGCCCGCGAACTTCTTGAACAGCACGCCCTTGCCTTCCATCACAGGCTTGGAGGCATCTGGGCCGATGTTGCCGAGGCCCAGCACGGCGGTGCCGTTGGAAATAACGCCTACCAGGTTGCCCTTGGCCGTGTACTTATATGCATTTTCTTTATCAGCGGCGATTTCTTTGCACGGCTCTGCCACTCCCGGTGAGTAAGCCAGGGCCAGGTCGTGCTGTGTGCTTACCATTTTAGTGGGTACTACCTCTATCTTCCCGGGTTTGCCGTCCATGTGGTAGTTTAAAGCGTCCTCTTTGTTAACTTTAATCATGTTGTGTTGTTGTAAATAGTATGCCGACTCAGCGAACGGTTCTTCGTTTTCTTTAAAGTTATCCGGAAATACTAATTTCCTAAGAATTTACGCGTAATCCAAAGCTGAGCCTCCAAAGATAAAGGGTGTTCCTGTTTCGGGGGCAGCATCAGGTGCTTTTTAATTTTGATATTGCCCCAATCTGTTAAAACAAAGAGCACCTCCTGTGGCAGAAGGTGCTCCTGACGGCTGTTGCCGCTAATGATTAGCTCAGGATAAGCTTTTGACCTGGCTTCAGGTTGTTAGACTTTAGCTTATTCAGTTTTTTTATCTGCTCTACTGTAATGCCCTCATACTTGCGGGAGATCTGCCAAAGCGTGTCGCCCGGTTGTACATGGTAGATCAGTTCCTCGTTCCTGGCAGAGGCCTTGCTGTCCTTCATACCTTTGGATGAAGCCAGTGCCGTACCGGCCATTGCCTGGCCTGGCTGCAGGATCGTGAGGTTTTGGTTTGCCCTGATGTAGCTGTTGCTCAGCTTGTTCCATTCTTTTAGCTGGTCCACGGTTACGTCGTGGCGCTTGGCTATACTAATCAGGTTATCGCCTGGCCGCACTTTGTAAGTTACCGCTTTAGGCTCAGCGGGTTTGGCTGGGGCTTGCTCGGTTTTGGCAGATGCCAGCAGCACCGGCGTCTGCTCCGGCTCTCTTGGTTGAAGCAGGGCTGGGGCCGCTGCCAATAGTATGCAGTTCTTATCTTGTGCGGTGGCAATCAGCGTGGTTCTGCTTGCCGGGATGCGCAGCTTATAGTTTTTGCCCACCTTATTTTTACGGAGCTCCGGGTTTAGGTACGCGAGTTCCTCCGGGGCAAGGTGTAGCTCTCCGGCCAGCCTGTCCAGGTCAAGTTCCTGCGTAATCTCCAGGTAGGCCACATCAGGCTGGTAAAGTATGGAGTCGGAGAAAATGTTATGTTCCCCGGCATAGTTCATGGCATAGCACACGGCTGTCATGCTGGGCACGTAGCCCCGGGTTTCACGCGGCAGGTACGGGAAGATATCCCAAAACGATCTTTTGCCGCCCGCCCTGCGGATAGCTTTGTTCACGTTGCCCTGGCCACAGTTGTAGGCGGCCAATGCCAGTTCCCAGTCGTCGTAGTAATTGTAGAGGCGGCGCAGGAACTTCATGGCCGCTTCTGTCGATTTCTCAGGATCCAGGCGCTCGTCGATGTAGGAAGTCTGCTCCAGGCCATACTCACGGCCTGTCGGCCTCATAAACTGCCAAAGGCCGGCAGCACCCACATGGCTCTGCGCCTTCGGGTTTAGGCCGGACTCTACAATGGCCAGGTACTTCAGCTCATCTGGCATCCCATACTTCTTGAGGTACTTCTCAAACACCGGGAAGTATACATTCTCACGGCTCAGCATGGTGCGTGTATACTTGCGGTTGCGGATGGTGAAGTAGTCGATGAAATTCCTTACAAAGTCGTTATACACCAACGGAATGTCTGCTTCCATGCAGCTCAGCCTGTCGGCAATCACGTCATCCGGCTCGTTTGGGATTACCTCCACCAGCAGCGCCAGCTCTTCCGGCGACATGACCATAACACTGGTATCAGTTACGGCTGTAGTTGACACAGTAAGCGCCAGCGAGTCCGTGGTGATAGACAATGAGTCGCTAAGGGAGTATGGTTCCGAAGACAAACGGCTATGGCCGGTGGCACTGGCGTTTAACGCGCAGATACTACCGGCCATAGCCGCAAGCAATGTAAAGGATTTGCTAAATGTCATGTCAAGGTTTATGCTTCAACGGTGATCTTGTCCAGGATGTAATTTGAGAAAGCGAGCAGTTGCGGCTCCTCAAATGAGCGGGTCATTAACTGCAACCCGATGGACAGGCCGTTGGCATCGCGGCCAACCGGTATAGAGATGGCTGGCACGCCTGCAAGAGAGGCCTGGACCGTAAAGATATCGGCCAGGTACATGGCCAATGGGTTCGCTGTGTTCTCCCCTATCTTAAAAGCGGTAGTAGGAGCGGTAGGCAATATAAGAAAATCATACTGCTGCAGCAACTCGTCAGTCTTCTCTTTTATAAGGCGTCTTACCTTTTGTGCCTTCGTATAATAGGCGTCGTAATAGTCGGCACTTAGCACAAAAGTGCCAAGCATAATGCGGCGCTGTACTTCCTGGCCAAAGCCCTCGGCCCTGGTCTTTTTGTACAGCGAGGTCAGGTCGGTTACATTCTCGGAGCGGAAGCCATACTTCACCCCATCGTAGCGGCCCAGGTTGGAGCTGGCTTCTGCGGTGGTTAGGATGTAGTAAGTTGGCACCATGAAGTCCAGGTATGGGAAATCCACCGCCTCTACCTCATGCCCGGCATCGCGCAGCATGTCCTTTACGCCCAAAATAGCGTCTTTCACTTCTGTATCCAGGCCTTCACGCTCAAAGCAGTCGCGGATGTAGCCGATCTTATACTTTTTATCGTCTGCCTGCAACAGTTGACTATACGCCGGCACCTCGCGCTGGCTGGCAGTGCTGTCCATGCCGTCGGCACCGGCCATTACTTCCAGTAGCAGGGCCGCATCTTCTACGCTTCTCGTGATGGTGCCAATCTGGTCAAAAGAGGAGGCGTAGGCGATCAGGCCGTAGCGGGAAATACGCGAATAGGTTGGTTTTAGGCCGATAACACCGCAGAACGAGGCAGGCTGGCGCACCGAACCGCCTGTGTCGGAGCCGATAGAGGCCAGGCACAGGTCGGCCTGCACTGCTACAGCCGATCCTCCCGAAGAACCTCCCGGTACGCGGGCGTGGTCGTCGGCATTCAGTACGTTACCGAAAGAAGAATTTTCGTTAGACGCGCCCATGGCAAACTCGTCGCAGTTCTGGCGGCCAATGATGATGGCATCCTCAGCTAGCATGCGTTGCACTGCCGGAGCTGTGTATAGTGACTTGAAACCGTTCAGGATTTGGCTGGAGGCCTGCAGACTGTGGCCTTCGTAGGCCAGCACGTCCTTAATGCCAATCACCATACCTGCCAACTTACCGGCAGTGCCGGAAGCCAGTTTTTTGTCCACAGCGTCAGCCTGGGCCAATGCCTCTTCTTCAAAAACCTCCAGGAAAGCGTTCAGTTCGGCTTTCTCTTTAATGTTGCGGAGGTACTGCTCTACCAGTTGCCTGCACGAAACCTGGCCATTAGCAATGTCTGTGCGGATGTCGCGTAGCGAATTATACTGTCTCAATCTGTTTTGGACTTAGGATCGTCTTTAATGGATTGCTCTAGTTCGTGTTTGATTTCGTTTGTTGCGTCTTTGAACTCGCGGATGCCCCTGCCCATTGAGCGGGCGATGCCCGGAATCCTGTCGGCACCAAACAACAAAAGGACGGCGGTTAAGATAACCATCATCTCGCCTCCCCCCAGGTCTCCCAGGAAAAGGAAAATAGTACTAAGGCACATGCTAAATACCTTGTGTGGTTAGTGCAGGAGACTACTTAGAGCTGTTGTCGTCTTTAACCGAAGACTCAATGTCACTTTTGATTTCTTTGGTGGCATCCTTAAACTCACGAATACCGCGGCCCAAACCTTTTGCCAGCTCAGGAATGCGCTTTGCGCCGAACAGCAACAGGATAGCAAACAGGATGAGCATTACTTCTGTACCGCCTAGGCCTCCAATAAATAAGAAAATGTTGGTGATAGCCATGTTTTTAATGTTTAAAGTGTGTTACAAAATTAGGGTTAATATTTTAAATAAACCTACATCAGACGGGATTAGTTTAAAACGCCTAAAAGTAAGGTGATTTAAATTATATACAACAGGATGAGCTACTTTTTTTAACGCTCCCTAAACAGAACATAGTATTCTAAACCGTGCAAGCATGCAGTATAGTGTTTTTCCTTTTTTGGGAATATTGGCACAAGATTAGTCTAATTTATGGAAAAGTATACTTTACAAAGATGCCTTCAAGCTAAAAATTGGCTGTTTATGCCGCAGCAATTGTATTGGCACAGAACTTGATTATCGTAATTCACGACAGGGACACGTCCCTGTAGAAAGTTGATAAATGGGGCGGGGCCGCTGCTCTAAAGGTACAATACCAGCGTTTGTAAAGATTTTCAAGCAAAAATCTGAAAAAGCTGCAACCTAAATTTAAAATAGCAGTATAGCTATACAGGGATGCTTAAGAGAAGAAATTAGTTTTTGCCTCAAAGTTGCATCTTTATGAACAAGGTTGTAATTTAGTGTCATGGAATCTCGCAGGTCACAGCACCTGTTTCAGATATAATATTAAGTTTGTTTTCATAGCTTGGAAAGGCACCCTGCATTGTGGGGTGTTTTTTTATTTTGTGCTGTTCTGGTTTTATAACACAAACGGCCTTTAGTTACTAAAGTTGGCTTTGCCTGGGGGAGGCAAAGCACCAAATGAAAAAGCCACGGCAACCGCCGTGGCTTTTTCTGGTTTATAGGCTTTTGTCTTACTTGCTCATGATCCAGCCCTCCGGATTCATGTTGGTGCTGTTTTTCCAAATCTGGAACTGCAGTTCTGTCGTGCCGTCGCTGTCGGTGTATACGGTGCCAATGGTATCCTTCAGTTTAACGGTTTGCCCTGGCTTCACGCTCACGGTCTTTAGCTTGGCGTACACGGTAAAGTACTCGCCGTGTTGCACCATTACAATGTTGTTCATGCCGGGCACGCTGGCTACGGTTAGTACTTTACCCTCAAAAATGGCTCTGGCCGTAGCGCCCTGCTCTGTTTGGATGTCTACGCCTCGGTTTTCTACCACCACGCCCTTCAGCACCGGGTGGTTGTGGCGGCCAAACTTCTGCGAGATAAAGCCACGCTCCACAGGCCACGACAGCCTGCCTTTGTTACCCGCGAAAGAAGACGAGATAAGAGCCGCCTCTGGTGTTAGGGTAACCCTGTTCGGGCTGCCGCTGGTAGCCTTGCCGGCCTCTCGGGCTGCCCTTGCCGCCCGCGCAATCTCTTCGCGCACGATGTCGGCAATTAGTTTGTCCAGTTTCTTAACAGCCTGCTGGCGCTGTGCCACTTCTTTTTTAAGTCGGCTTTCCTGCTGGCTCAGGCGCGTGATCATGCCGTCCTGCTGCTGCTTCAGGCTTAAAAGGTTCTTGTTCTCAGCTATTTGCTTGTCCAAGAGGCTTTTTTTCTGATCTTTCTTTGTCTCCAGCACGGCCAGCTGCCCGTTTAGGGCTGCCTGTACTTTCCCTATAAGCTCCACCTGCTTTTTTCGGGCCTCTGAGTACTGCTGCAAATAGCGCAGCCGCATCACAAACTGGTTAAAAGAGTCGGAGGCAAACAAGAACATGAGCTTGTTGTAGCTGTTGGCAGTTTTAGAGGCTGCGTATACCATCGTGGCATACTCCTCCTTTAGCTTTTTCAGGTCGTTTTGCAGCGCCCCTACTATGCCCTCTGTTTCCTGCACATCGTTCTCCAGCAGGCTGATCTCGCGGGTGATGTTCTGGATAACGCCCTTCTGTACCGTTATCTTCTCCTTAATGGCATTGAGTTGACCAATAGAAGTCTGCTTCTGCTTTTTGGTCTGTTGCAGAATCTTGTTAGCTTCTTTAATCCGGGTGAGGTTTTCCTTTTTCTCTTTCTCCAACTGCGCCTTCGATTTTGATTTCTGGGCCACAGCGGACAGCGGCAGGCAAAGTATAAAAAAGAAAAAGGCTAATCTGTAAAGGGCCTTCATCAAAACGTATGGTTCTTCTTCTCTAAGTCTACAAATATGGCGAATCTATAACGGAAGAACCAACAGGGTAGGGGATTTAATTAAACGTGAGATGCTTATAGTCGCCGGGCACGCCAAACGGGAAAGTGAGCGGCTCCTCGGACACGGTTACACGGCTGTGGCGCAGCGTAAAGTCCGACACTTCGCCTTTTTGCAGCACCTGTGCAATTAACTCATGCGCGAACGGCACCTGCCCAATCGGCTCAAAGCTGTTATACTTCACGGTGATGGTATTGCCTGTGTTGATATCCTCGGCGTTCAGCTGCTTCAGCTTGTTGTTGAGGCTGCTGATAAAGTAGTCGAACGTAAGATTTTGGCGCTGCTGCTGCACGTGTTGCAGGTCTCCGGTGTCCATTACCTTCTCAGCGCCCGCAGCCTGGTAATTGCCCAAAAGTATGGACTGCAGCACTTCAAAATTCAGGTCTACCTGTAGCTTGTTGCGCAGAAAACCATAATCCGTGGCGGCATACTCTTTCTTCAGGCGGTTCATAAAGTATACGGAATCCTGGGTAAGCATCATCCGGGCGGCTTCTATGCCCAACCCAGGCAGCACCGACACCCATATCACACTGTCCTTCCGCATGCGAATGCTTACACCCGAAGACAGGTTGTCGTTTTTGTCGTTTAGCGTGATTTGGCCTTTGGCGCTGAGATAGGTGAATTCCAGGTTGTCTACCTTCACCTCGCCTACGGTAGTAGTGGCAGCGGAGGCGGCGGTAGGCACGGTTTCCTTCTTACAACTTGCCAACAGTAGCAGGCTGCACAGGGAAAGCAGCAAATATTTACTCATAGAGTTTCTTTTCTTTGATCTTGCGGTCGATAAAGGCAGAGGCCTCGCCTTTGAGTTTTGCTTTTTGCCACTGGCTTACGGCTTCTTCTTTTTTACCTAGTTTAAACAGCACATCGCCGTAGTGCTCTACAATAGTGGCATCATCGGAGATGGCCACGGCCTGCTCCAGGTATTTGCGGGCTTCGCTATAGTTGCCCTGTTTGTATAGCACCCACGCATGGGTATCCAGGTAAGTGGGGTTGGTGGGGTGCTGTTTAACAAGGCGCTCCGACATCTGCCTGGCCTGGTCCAGTTTCTCTCCCCGCATCGACAGGAAGTAGCTGTAGTTGTTCAGCACATGCTCGTTGTCGGCATCCTGCGCCAAAACCGCCTCATACGCCGCGTCAGACTTCGTATAATCTTTCAGGGAGTTGTAGCTGTCGCCCAGCTGCATGTTAAACTGCATCTCCAGCTCAGGCTCATTCAAAGACAGGCGCTTACCGTACTCCAGAGACTTTACTGCCTTCTCAAAGTTCTTTTCTATTAAATGGCCCGTGCCGCTGTAGAACCAGAACACAGCCTGGTTCGGGAACAGCTCCAGCGCCTGCTCTGCATGCTTTACCATGGCGGCAGGGTCTTCTAGTTCTGCGTCTAACAGTACAATCTGCTGCCAAATCTTAAAATGGGAATCATCGAGCTTTACAGCCTCTAAATAATTATTGCGTGCCGTTTCTTTCTGTCCTACAATCGTTTGCAGGTCGGCGGCTACGGCGTAGGCTTTGGCCTCATCCGGGTGCTTTTCAATGGTCAGGTCTACCAGTTCCAGGGCAAGGGGCTCTATCTGCGGGTTAGGCAGCTGTCGAATAAAATCCACCAAAATGCGCACTTTCGTATCGATATCGAGGTTGGCGCTGGCAAAGGCAAGCTTTACCTGCTTCTCCGACTCCTCCAGCTTGCCCTGCTGGCGGTTCAGGTCCGAGAGCATGAGGTGTGCAAACGGGTTGTTCGGGTCCAGGCGCAGGGCCTTGTTCAGGGTAGTGATGGCTTCCTCGGGGCGCCGGGCCGCATTATACAGCTCTGCCTGCGACAGGAAGTAATTCATCTCCGACGGGTTGGCCTTTAATAGCTTCTCGCCCTCGGCAATGGCTTTGTCCACGTTTTTCTGGCGCAGGTATATCTGCTGGCGGTTTACCAGCAGCTGCTCCATTTCGCCAAACTCCTTCTCAATACGGTCGTAGGTGCGCAGGGCATCATCGTAGCGCGATTGGGCCAGGTACAGGTCAGCCAGGTTAAAGAGGTATTCATTGGAGTTGGGCACATTGCGCAGCAGGTCGTTAAAAGCCTGTGCGGCGGCATTAAACTGCTGCTGCTCAGAGTATAGCTGCGCCAGCAGCAAATAATAGTAGGCGTTTGTTTTTTCGAGGTTAGAAGCAGCCAGCGCAAAAGGCATGGCAGATTTAAACTCCTTCAGGTGCAGGTAGGTTTCGCCGATCTTATAGTTCAGCGCAGCGTTGTTGGGTGTTACCGTGTACGCTTTTTGAAAAAGCTGGAGGGCTTGTTGGTAGTCCTCCAGCATAAAATATTTCATCCCATCCAGAAACAAAGCCTCGCTTACCTGCTTGTCGTGCTCGCTAGGGGCGGGTGCCTGCGGTGCAGGGGCTTCCTGTGCGGCCTTCGCCTTTTTCCTTTTCGAGGACTGTGCCGCACTTTGGTGGGTGGCTACAAGGGCCAGGCAGCAGGTGGCAAGTATAAAGTTTCTGAATGTGTTCATGTGTTACTCCGCAAGTGTGTTGTAGTCGCCGAGGCTGAGGTCAGACTGGCGCCCCTCATACACAACAAAGTTGCCGAGCATTGAGTTTGCAACGTTGCCGTTTTTGAGGACGGTGTTCTCCTGAATAATGGAGTTGCTCACCACGGAGTTTACTACGCTTGTGCCGTTGCCGATAGAGGCATGCGGCCCAACCACCGAGTTGGTGATCTGTGCGTTTTCGCCAATGTATACCGGCGGAATGATCACTGCGTTCTCCAGCTTCGCCGACGAGGCCACCAGGCCTTCCTCATCCTTTATATACTCTAAATAGCGTTGATTAGTATAAACAGTTGCGTTTTTATTTCCGCAATCGAGCCACTCAGAGATAACGGCAGGTATAAACTTGGTGCCCTTGTTCTTCATGTTCTCCAGGGCGTTGGTCAGCTGGTACTCGCCTTTGTCCTTGATGTCATTGTCGAGCAGGTACTGCAGCTCCTCGCGCAGGTAAGCGCCGTCGCGGAAGTAGTAGATGCCGATGATGGCCAGGTCCGACACGAAGTGCTCCGGCTTCTCCACAAAGTCGGTGATTTCGTTGTTCTCGTTTAGCTTTACTACGCCAAACGGGCGCGGGTCCTCCACGCGCTGTACCCAGATGGTGCCGTCGGCGTTGGTGTCTAGCTGAAAATCGGCCTTGAAGAGCGTGTCAGCAAAGGCCACCACTACTTTTCCTTCCAGAGATTCTTTGGCGCAAAGTATGGCGTGTGCCGTGCCCAGGGCTTCCTCCTGGTATACGATAGTGCCTTTGGCGCCAATCTGCGTGGCGATTTCCCTCAGGTCGTTTTCCACTTCCTCTCCGAAGTGCCCGATAATGAAGGCTACTTCCTCAATCGGCTCGTGGCAGACTTTGGCGATATCCTCCACCAGGCGCTGCACAATTGGTTTGCCTGCGATAGGTATAAGCGGTTTTGGGACTGTAAGTGTGTGCGGGCGCATGCGTTTGCCCATTCCGGCCATCGGTACAATAATCCTCATAGCTATTTTGTATCTGTTTTTATATTCGATCTACAGCGCTTTGCTGCAGTTTTTTACTTGTTGTTGGTTAATTGTTGTGCGTTAACCGGGGTTATACTTGAGTGCGGTCAACGATCATTTAACTCCCGTGCTGCCGTAGCCGCCCGCACCGCGCTCGGTGTCGGTAAGGGCGGTTGTCTCCTGCCATTCCACGCGCTCATACTTAGCCACCACCATCTGGGCAATGCGCTCGCCGTCTTCCACCACAAAAGCCTGGTCCGATAGGTTTACCAGCAGCACTTTTATCTCGCCGCGGTAATCAGCATCTATCGTGCCGGGGCTGTTTACAATGGAAATACCATGCTTGTAGGCCAAACCGCTCCTGGGGCGTATCTGCGCCTCGTGGCCCTCAGGCAGCTCTATAAAAATACCTGTCGGGATAAGGGCGCGCTGCAGTGGCTTCAACGTAACCGGCGCCTCCAGGTTTGCCCGCAAATCCATGCCGGCAGCATGTATGGTTTGGTAGCCGGGTAAAGCATGCTTTGATTGGTTAATGACGTTAACCGGCAGGTTCTTGTTGTTGGTCATCTTTAAATATACAGATTAAAATTTTAGGAAGCGAGGGCGCTCCCGCAGCCATACTATGGCTAAAAAGACCGCGCAGGCCGCCATCCGGAAGGCATGGCGCAGCCAGAAGTTCTCAATGTCAATGTATAAAGCTAGCCACACCAGGCCTATAGCCAGCAGGATATAGCCCAGGATGCTCTTTGTTGGGTAAGGAATAGGGTAATGGCGGTTGCCCAGCAGGTAACTGACAAGGGCCATGCTAAAGTAGCAGATCAGGGTGGCGATGGCCGAGCCCATGTAACCGATTACAGGTATGAGCAGCAGGTTGAAAAGCAGCGTAACTGCCGCGCCGCCAAAGCTGATGTAGGTGCCATACTGCGTTTTATCCGTAAGCTTGAACCACACCGACAGGTTATAGTATACGCCCAGGAACAGGTTGGCCAGCAGCAGCACCGGCACTACCATGATGCCCTCGCGGTAGGCCTCGCTGCGCAGAAACAGGGCAAAGTCCTCCAGGTTGGCCGAGATAAAGAGGAAAATAAAGGCGCAGGCAATCACAAACCACTTCATGATCAGCGCGAAGGTCTGCGGCGAGTTCTTGTCCTCAGCCTGCGAGAAAAAGAACGGCTCGGCGGCGTAGCGGAAAGCCTGTATGGCCAGCGTCATAAAGATCGAGAGTTTGTAGCAGGCGCTGTAGATGCCCACCACGGCCTCGTTGCTGTGTGCGGGATAAAAGCCCTCCGGCAGCCACTCCTCCAAGAGTATACGGTCTATCACCTCGTTTACCATGCCCGCCAGGCCCATGAAGAGCAGCGGGTAGGCGTACACCAGCATCGGGCGCAGCAGCTCCCGGTTAAACTCAAACCTGAAGATGCTAAGCTCGCGCCACAGCATGGGTATGAGCAGCGCGTTGGCCACTAGGTTGATGAGGAAGATGTAGCCGATGCCGAAATCCGGGTCATAGATTTTCGAAATCAGCGGCCTTAGCTCCTGCAGGTACTCGCCCAGGTAAATGCTGCGGCACACCACCAGGAAGAACAGGTTGGCCCCCACGGTTACAAGTATGTTTGCCATCTTGATGGAGGCAAACTTTACCGCTTTGTTCTGTAGCCGGAGCCATGCAAAGGGTATGGCCACAATGGCATCTATGGCAAGTATAAGCGCCAGCCAGATGATGTAGTTTTGCTCCTGCGCAGTATATTCTTTGTAATCGGCAATGGCCCCGGAGGCAAGTATAAGTATGGACGTGAAGACGACGCTGGAGCCGATGATCAGGCTGAGCACCTGCCTGTAGAGCTTGCGCTGGTCTGCATCCGGCTTGTTGGCAAACCGAAAAAAAGCGGTCTCCATGCCATAGGTATACAGTATGTTGAAGAAGCCCACAAAAGCGTACAGGTACGACACCACGCCATACTCAGCCGGCATAAAGACGGCGGTATAAACTGGTACCAACAGGTAATTTAAGGCTCTGCCAACAATACTGCTTAGACCATAGGCGGCAGTTTGCCCGACCAATTTCTTGGCTATACTCATGCGTTCTGTATCAGGGTCGGGGTAAGGTGTATTTTAGTTGCCGGTAAAGTTGGCCTTGCGCTTCTCGATAAAGGCACTGGTGCCTTCTACAAAGTCCTCGGAGGTGCAGCAGCGGGCAAAGGCATTGGCTTCTGTTTGGTAGCCGTTCTCATCGTTGTTGAACACGGCGTTTACGCACTCAATAACCAAACCTACGGCTAGCGGGGCCTTGCCCATGATCTTTTCCATAATCTCGACGCTCTTTGCCATCAGCTGCTCCTGCGGCACCACATGGTTTACAAGGCCAAGCTGCAGGGCCTCCTGCGCCCCAACCATGTCGGCTGTCATCATCAGTTCCATGGCTTTGCCCTTGCCAACCAGCTGTGTCAGGCGCTGGGTGCCGCCGTAGCCCGGAATCAGGCCCAGGTTTACTTCCGGCTGCCCGAAGCGTGCGTTTTCTGCGGCCACGCGTATGTGGCAGGCCATAGCCAGTTCACAGCCTCCGCCCAGAGCAAAGCCGTTCACGGCCGCAATCACGGGTTTGTTGCTGCGCTCAATCATGGCAAACACGTCCTGGCCACGCTCTGCAAAGCTACGGGCCGTCACCTCGCTCAGCTCGGCAATCTCTGTAATGTCGGCGCCGGCTACAAACGCTTTGGGGCCAGCTCCGGTAATAATGGCGCCTTTTACTTCTTCATCATCATAAACCTGCTGCATGGCGTTTCTTATTTCCCTGATAGTGTCTATATTCAGGGCGTTTAATTTATCAACGCGGTTAATGGTGATGGTCAGGATGCCTTGCTGCAGGTCTAGCAGGAGGTTTTCGTATATTGCCATAGTTTCGTGTCAGTTCTGGTTAGAATCTGTTTTCTTTGCCACAAATATAAGGATTTAGTTCAATTAGGAACAGCTGTTGAAAGCGCAGGCCTTACGGAGGAGCAGGGTATGGGCTGGTGCCGTGCTTTTTTAGGTGCTTCAGATGAAATTTCACTCTAAACATTATACGTATGAGCTTTTTCGGAGAGTTTAAAAAGTTTGCCGTGAAGGGCAACGTGATCGACCTGGCGGTAGGTGTGGTTATCGGTGCCGCTTTTGGCGCCATCACCAAGTCTCTGGTAGATGACATCATCATGCCTCCGCTTGGCCTAATGATCAGCGGCATAGACTTCAGCTCGCTGCAAGTGGTGCTAAAGGAGGCGGTGGTGGAGAACGGTGAGGTAGTTACCCAGGCCGTGGCTATCCGTTACGGAAATTTCCTGCAAGTGGTCCTTAACTTCATCATCATTGCCTTTGCCATTTTCCTGCTGGTGCGCGGCATTAACCGCATGCGTGAAAAAGAAGCTGCCAAGCCGGCCCCGCCAGTAAACAAGCAGGAAGTGCTGCTGGCCGAAATCCGAGACCTGTTAAAGGGAGAGCATCCTGCCGGAGCCTCCGATCCTCATAATAAAGTAGTATAAGTATATTGCCACATCATGTTTTCTTACTATTGCCGTTCATTTTTATTTGCTCTGATCTTTACTGTTATATCTAATGCCGCAGCCGTCGCGCAGTCGGCGGCTGCGGACTCCACCAATATCTGGGACTTCGGGGGGATGGGTGCTGTCAACTTTAGCCAGGTTAGTTTGTCTAACTGGGCTGCCGGTGGCCAAAACACCGTGTCGGTGCTGGGCAACGCCAACCTATACGCCAATTACGAAAAAGGGAAGAACACCTGGAACAACTCCGCTGACCTGACTTACGGCTTGGTGAAGCTGGAAGGGAGGCGCGTGCAGAAAAGCGACGATAAGCTGGAGCTGAACCTGAAGTATGGCTACCGGGCTTCTAAGCGCTGGTACTATACCTCGCAGCTAAACATACGCTCTCAGCTAATGCCCACCTACACCATTACCCGCGACACGCTAAAGTCTAACTTCTTTTCGCCGGCCGCTGTGCTTGCCTCCCTGGGTATGGACTATAAACCGAACGATAAGCTATCGGTCTTTATTTCGCCGTTTACCGGAAAGTTCACGATTGTGGCTAACCAGGGCCTGGCCGATAAGGGTGCTTTTGGCGTGAACCCGGCCGATAAAGACGCTGAAGGGAATCCTATACCGGGCACAGGCGACCACGTGCGGAGGGAGTTCGGTGGCTACATCAACGTGCGTTACAAAAACGAGATCCTCAAGAACGTAACGCTGCAGTCTAAGCTGGACATGTTCTCTAACTACCTGAAGAAACCGGAGAACGTGGACCTGAACTGGGAGAACCTCATCAACTTTAAGGTTAACAAAATTATATCGGCCAGCTTTTTTGCGCACATGATCTATGATGACGATGTGGATATAGACGTTGACCGCGACAACGACAGCAAAGTAGACGGGAAGGGGCCGCGCCTGCAGCTGAAACAGACCTTGGGTTTAGGGGTTTCGTACAAATTTAAATAGCAGGAATTTTCTGCAGCCGCTTTGCGTTTTACAAAAAATGTATACTTTTAGAGCATGTTTGCGTTGTATACACTAAACATTGTGAAGCTGTTATGAAGAAATTGATTCTGTTGCTGTTTTCTCTTGGAATTGTACTTTTTGTATCAGAGGCCAAAGCTCAGTCCTCCTTAAGTAGCGACTCGGGCAAGGATGAGTTCTGGGGTACAACCAAAGCGCAAACGAAAGGCACTTCGGCAGATGCTGTTGGGCAGCGCGCCTCTGGGCTGGATGCACGTTTTAATACCTACGAAGGCCAGACGCGCTCTAGCTTTGCTAAAAAGAGAATTGCCAACAGCAAACGCATGAAAGAGATTCTGAAGAAAGAGGATAAGATGATGAAAAAGCGCAAGCGGGATCGTCGTAACCTCAAAAGCCTGGGTTTGCTCAAAGGACCTGATGGCCACTAAAGTATAAGTAAGTATAAATAACGGAGCTTATAAAACGAGAGGGCTGCCCAAAGCGGGCAGCCCTCTTTTTTGTTCTATGCCAAAGGCTGGCGCGTGCCTGTGCTGTTTATACTTTTAAGTATAAGAGACCAGGAACAAAAACAAAACACCCGCTGCGGATACTTTGCCGCAGCGGGTGTTTTTATACTTTGTACAGTAGTTATGCTTACTACAATGTACGTTTCACTTCTTTCTCTACGTAGGCCTCGATGATATCGCCCACCTGGATGTCGTTGTACCCTTTCAGGCTGATACCGCACTCGTAACCTTGTCTCACTTCGGCAACATCGTCTTTGAAGCGCTTCAGTGCCAGAATCTCGCCGTCGTGCACTACAATGCCATCGCGTACCAGGCGAACCTTGGCGTTACGCTGTATAGTGCCGTCGGTAACCATACAGCCGGCAATGGTACCCACTTTGCTGATCTTGAACACCTCACGAACCTCTACGTTACCTGTTATCTCCTCCTTCAGGGTAGGAGCAAGCATGCCTTCCATGGCGTCTTTCACCTCGTTGATGGCATCATAGATGATAGAGTACAGGCGTACGTCGATCTGCTCCTGCTCTGCCAGCCTCCGTGCATTGGCTGAAGGGCGCACCTGGAAGCCAATGATGATGGCGTCGGAGGCAGAGGCCAACAGCACGTCGGACTCTGAGATGGCACCTACACCTTTGCTGATGATGTTTACCTGTACCTCGTTTGTTGAAAGCTTCAGCAATGAGTCTGACAAGGCTTCTACCGAACCGTCCACGTCACCTTTCACGATCACGTTAAGCTCTTTAAAGGTACCGATTGCCAGACGGCGACCGATCTCATCCAGGGTAATGTGCTTACGGGTGCGAAGGCTTTGCTCACGCTGTACCTGTGATCTGTTAGCGGCAATCTCTCTGGCTTCACGCTCAGAGTCCATCACTATAAATTTATCACCTGCCTGCGGCGCACCGTCCAGTCCTAATAGCTGCACTGGGGTTGATGGGCCAGCCTCTTTCATTTTCTTGCCGCGGTGGTCGGTCATGGCTTTTACTCTACCGTAATGAGAGCCGGCCAATACCACATCACCTATCTTCAGCTTACCTGTCTGCACCAGTACCGTTGCCACATAGCCACGGCCTTTGTCCAGGGAGGCTTCTATTACTGTACCGATAGCCTGACGGTCTGGGTTAGCTTTCAGCTCCAACAGTTCCGCTTCAAGCAATACTTTTTCCAGCAGGTCCTGCACGCCTAAGCCAGACTTAGCCGATACTTCCTGCGACTGGTATTTACCACCCCATTCTTCCACCAGCATGTTCATCTGGGCGAGTTCCTCGCGTATCTTGTCCGGGTTGGCAGTTGGTTTGTCTATTTTGTTCAGAGCAATGATGATCGGTACACCGGCAGCCTGGGCGTGGTTGATGGCCTCTTTGGTCTGCGGCATCACGGCGTCGTCGGCAGCTACCACAATAATAACTACGTCCGTTACCTTGGCACCACGGGCACGCATCGCGGTAAAGGCCTCGTGACCAGGCGTATCCAGGAAAGTAATGGTACGGCCGCTCTCAGTCTTTACCTTGTAGGCACCAATGTGCTGCGTAATACCGCCTGCCTCACCGGCAGTTACGTTGGCGTTTCGGATGTAGTCGAGCAGGGAAGTTTTACCGTGGTCAACGTGGCCCATGATCGTCACGATCGGCGCGCGCTCTTCCAGGTCCTCCTCGTTCTCCTCTACAATATCCTCCAGGCCTTGCTCTTCCTCGGTAGTGATAAACTCAACATTGTAGCCAAACTCGTCAGCAATAATGGTGATGGCTTCCGCATCCAGGCGTTGGTTGATGGATACGAACATACCCAACTGCATACACACCTTGATCACGTCGTTCACGCTTACATCCATCAGGGAAGCCAGGTCGTTGGCCGACACGAACTCGGTTACACGCAGTGTCTTAGACTCTGCCTGCTCCTGCATGCGGCGCTCCTCAGTGGCATCGGCAATAGCTGAGCGCTTTTCACGGCGGTACTTGGCGCGGTTACCTCCGCCACCTTTGCCTCCACTAAGCTTAGCGAGCGTTGCCTTAATCTGCTCTTGGATTTCCTTGTCAGTAACCTCGGCTTTCTCTGGCCTTGCGCCTTTGCCTTTGACTGGCTTGCCTCCAGGGCGCTGGTTGCGGTCTGGGCGGCCACCCTGCTGGGCAGGTTGGATAGGGCGGTTCTGGCCTTGCTGCTGGTTACCTTCTGTAGCCACCATAATGCGCTTGCGCTTTTTCTTTTTGCCTTTGCGCTCATCAGAGGAGGCAACGGGCTTGGCGCCTTTTCTGCGCGACTCTACCGGCAATTCAATCTTGCCGAGTACAGTAAGACCTTTTAGCTGGTCTGCTTTTGCTGTAATCTTTTCTATGTCTTCTTTTGTTTCAGTGCCTTTGCTTTCCTCTGCAGGAGCGGCCGGTTGCTGTGGCGCCTTCTCTGCAGCTGGCTCTTTCGGAGCTGCCGGTGCAGCCGGAGTTTCAGCGGCTGGCTTGGCTGGCTGCTGCTTCGGTGCCTCTGGCTGCTGGGGCTTGGCAGGCGCCTCAGGTGCTTTTTCGGCAGGGGCAGCAGGTGCTTCAGGCGCTTCAGCCTTCGGCTTTTCAATTGGTTTTGCAGGCTCCTCGGCCTTAGGTGCCGGGGCAGCTTCTTTCTCAGGCGCCGGCGCTGGAGTTGGAGCTGGCTCAGGCTTCTTCTCCTCGGCTTTAGGGGCCTCAGGCTTTGGCTCTGGCTGCTTCTGAACCGGTCTGCCTTTGGCATCCAGCTCAATCTTGCCCAATACCTTTATGCCTGGCAGCTTAGATGCCGGCTCGGCGGGAGCCTCTTCTTTTTTAGGGGCCGGTGCCTCCGGCGCTTTCACGTTCTTAATCAGGATCTCCTCCTCGGGCTCACTTGTCTTTTTGGGCTCATGAGCAGGCTCCGACTCAACCACCTGGTTCGTCTGCGGCTTTTTACCTATACTGATTTCATCCGCCTCCTGCTTTTCCTGCATAGATGCGGCGAACTCCTTAGCCAGCATATTGAACTGCTCTGCCGTGATTTTGGTGGTTGGCTTGTTTTCCACCTCAAACCCTTTAGCAGAGAGGTAATCCACGATGGTAGATGTACCAATGTTTAAAGTAGTCGCAACCTGTTTAAGCCTCCTTGTTTTTTCTTCTGCCATTTTGTTCTAATATGCTGTCTTTTGTTCGTATTTAAAGTATAGTTGCCTTATTCTTAAGGTATAAGCTGTGCCCCGAGCCAACTTTTCTCAAAATTAGCGTAACGGAGCACAACTCACAACTATTGATTGTCTTCTTCTTCCAACTCCTCGCGGAGGATAGAGAGCACATCGTCGATGGTTTCTTCCTCCAACTCCGTGCGGCGCAGAAGATCGTCCTTCGTTACGGCCAGTACGCTCTTGGCGGTATCCAAGCCGATGCGGCGAAGCTCTGCTATTACCCAGTCCTCGATCTCGTCAGAGAATTCTTCCAGGCTGATGTCTTCCTCGTACGATTCAGATTCACGGAACACGTCGATTTCCATATCTACCAGGCGGCTGGCCAGCTTAATGTTCTGCCCGCCTTTACCGATAGCCAGCGATACCTGGTCCGGCTTCAGGAACACAGACACGCGACCGCTCTCCTCGTCTATCTTCATGCTGCTGATCTTAGCCGGGCTAAGCGCACGCTGAATGTACAGCTCCAGGTTCTCGGTGTAGTTGATCACGTCGATGTTCTCGTTCTCCAGCTCGCGCACGATGCTGTGGATACGGGAACCTTTCATGCCTACGCAGGCACCTACCGGGTCTATACGGTCATCGAACGATTCTACGGCTACTTTGGCACGCTCGCCGGGCTCACGCACAATTTTCTTGATAGCGATCAAGCCATCGAAGATCTCCGGTACCTCGTTCTCGAACAAACGCTCCAGGAAGGTAGGAGAAGTACGCGAAAGTATGATTTTCGGATTCCCGTTCACGATCTCCACGCGCTGCACCACCGCTCTTACTACGTCGCCTTTGCGGTAACGGTCTTTCGGGATCTGCTCGCCTTTTGGTATCAACAGTTCGTTCTCATCCTGGTCCAGCAGCAGCACCTCGCGGTTCCACACCTGGTATACCTCGCCGGAGATGATCTCGCCCACCAGGTCCTTGTACTTCTGGAACAGCAGCTCCTTCTCCATGTCCTTGATGCGCTGGATCAGCGTCTGGCGGGCTGTCAGTACGGCGCGGCGGCCAAAGTCCTCCAGCTTCACCTCTTCCGACACTTCCTCGCCCACCTCAAAGTCCGGCTCTATTTTGCGGGCATCAGACAAGGCGATCTTATCGTGGTCCCAGATATCCTCAGAGTTGTCGTCCACGATCTCGCGGTTGCGCCAAATCTCCAGGTCTCCCTTCTCCACATTCAGGATGATGTCGAAGTTCTCATCGGTGCCCCACTTCTTGCGGATCATGGTGCGGAACACATCCTCGAGGATGCGCATCATGGTCGGGCGGTCTATGTTCTTGAATTTCGCAAATTCGGCGAACGACTCGATCAGGACTGAACTGTTCATTATCTTATCATTTAAATGAGATTACAACATTTGCTTTTACAATGTCCCCGAAGGGTATCTGCACAGGCACATACGTTGCCTTTTTTCCTTTTTGTTTTACTTCTTCCATCAGGCTCAGGCCTGTGTCGGTCACTTCCTCCAGCTTGCCGGTTTTCTCGGTGCCGTCCTGCAGCTTTACCTTCAGGCTGCGGCCGGTGTGGCGCTTAAACTGCTGCGGCTGCGTGAGCGGAAAGTCCACGCCCGGCGAGCTTACCTCCAGCACGTAAGACAACTCCTCGCCAAAAGCTTCTACTATTTTAGCGTTGATGCGGCGGCTGATGGAAGCGCACTGGTCTATTGTAATGCCCTGCTCGCCATCGGCCAGCACAGTAATCTTTGGCCTTGCGGATGAGGCCGACACGGCGACATCCACGATGAACAGCTCGCTATCCGGCAGGCTGGCCTCGGCCATTTCTCTTATATTCTTCGCGGTTAGTGCCATAGCAAACGGTTAAGAAATAAAGAAGGGGACTTCGTGTCCCCTCAGCTCTTTGGAAATATTGCTGCAAATTTACTACAAATTCATTATATACACAACAAATTATGTAGTGATGATATCCTGCCGAAGTTTTTCTGCCGCCTTGCAGGAGACCATGCTGGGTGTTTGGGTGTCGGGGGAGCGGCTCCGGCACTTGTTTCCATAACAGCCGCAGTTATACTTTAGTTTCGTGGCTGGGTTGTGTATAAAACCAGCCTAAAAGCACGTTTGGGAGGAGGCACAGATATTCTGGAGTATAGCTTGGAATAGATAGGTGCAGAATTCGTAAGTTTGCTCTTGTGTCAGGAACATTCAAATCGATTAGAACGCGGGTATGGCTCGTTATGAACACCCTGGTGGTGCTCTGGATGCTGGCGGGCGTGCTGTGCCTGCAGGTGCCGCCGAGCACGTTCTGGCCGGCGGGTTTTGTTGCCTTCTCGCTTCCCGGGGCGCTGGCGCTCAACATCCTGTTCCTGGTGTATTGGGTGCTGCGCCGCTCGTGGCTGCTGGTGCTGCCGCTCTCAGCGTGTATACTTGCCTGGAGCTACTATGCCCGCCTGCTGAGCATCAACTTTGAGAAAGAAATACCGAAGGGGGCTAAAACACTGCAGGTGATGAGCTTTAACACCCACGTGTTTAATGCCTACGATAAGATTGTGAAGGGCGTGCCGCAGGTATCCACCGACATGATTGACTGGGTGGCAGAACACCCGGCCGATGTGTTCTGCCTGCAGGAGTTTTACAGCCGGGTAAACTCTGTGGAGTACAACAACTTTAACCGCATCGGCACGCGCTACGGCAAGTATAAGTATGCCTCTACCTCGGTAGGTGACCGGGTGGCGGCGGATCTGGGGGTGGTGATTTTCTCCAGGTACCCGATAGTGGAAGGCGGCACGATAAAGTTTAACAACACCAGGGAGCGCAGCGCAAACCGGGCCGCCTGGGCCAATATCAACGTGAAAGGGGATACGGTGCGGGTATACGCGGTGCACCTGCAGTCCATGAGCATCAGGTCGGAGGACATTGAGAACACGTACTCGGCCATTGGCGATGAAAACAGCTTTAAGAAGGAGAGTAGAAACCTGGTGCGGCGCCTGCGCATGGGGTTTGTGGCCCGCGCGGCACAGGTGCAGCAGCTGCTGGAGCACGTGCAGGCATCGCCTTACCCGGTCATCGTGTGCGGTGATTTTAACGACATCCCGTTTAGCTATACTTATAACGAACTGGCGAAAGAGCTGGAGAATGCCCACGTTAGGGCCGGCAACGGCGTAGGGGCCACCTACAACGGACCGCTCCCGTTCCTGCGCATCGACAACCAGTTTTACAGCCAGGGGCTGGAGGCGTACAGGTTTGAAACCCACGACGAGATGGCCCTTTCCGACCACTACCCGATCTCTGCCACCTACGTGCTGCAGCCAAAGGGCGCGGAACAGCGTTAGGGAAAGGAAGGTAATTATTTATTAATTTTGAACCTAAATCGGCCTGACAAGCTGAAATCATAAAAGTACGGCCCCCGACGGGATGCCTATACTTCATAAAACTATGCAACAGAAACTGAACCTGTACAATACCCTGACGCGGAAGAAAGAGGAGTTTGAGCCGCTGCACCCGCCTTTTGTAGGCATGTACGTTTGCGGCCCTACCGTGTACGGGGAGCCGCACCTGGGCCACGCCCGCAGCGCCGTTACCTTTGATGTGCTGTACCGCTACCTGAAGTACCAGGGCTACAAAGTGCGCTACGTGCGCAACATCACTGACGTGGGGCACCTGGAGAATGATGCCGACGAAGGCGAGGACAAGATCGAGAAAAAAGCAAAACTGGAGCACCTGGAGCCGATGGAGGTAGCCCAGTCCTACAGCAACATCTATCACGAAGAGATGGGCAAGCTGAACGTGCTGCGGCCGGACATAGAGCCGCGCGCCTCCGGCCACATCAACGAGCAGGTGCAGATGATACAGGAGATCCTGGATAATGGCCTGGCGTATGAGGTGAACGGGTCGGTATACTTTGACGTGGCGGCCTACAACAAGGACCACAACTATGGCAAGCTGTCCGGGCGCAACATCGAGGACCTGATCGGCAACACCCGTACCCTGGAGGGGCAGGAGGAGAAGCGCTCGCCGTTTGACTTTGCCCTCTGGAAAAAAGCCTCGCCCACGCACATCATGCGCTGGCCCTCGCCATGGAGCGACGGGTTCCCGGGCTGGCACCTGGAGTGCTCGGCCATGAGCCGCAAATACCTCGGCACCACTTTTGATATACACGGCGGAGGGTTGGACCTGATGTTCCCGCACCATGAGTGCGAGATTGCGCAGAACCAGGCCAGCTGCGACCACAGTGACGGTGCCAAGTACTGGGTCCACAACAACATGATCACGGTGAACGGGCAGAAGATGGGCAAGTCGCTGGGCAACTTTATTAACCTGAGCGAGCTGTTCAGCGGCAACCACGAGATGCTGGAGCAGGCCTACACGCCCATGACCGTCCGCTTCTTTATCCTGCAGGCGCACTACCGCAGCACCCTCGACTTCAGCAATGAGGCGCTGCAGGCGGCGCGCAAAGGCTATACCAAGCTGATGAACGGGCTGCGTGTGCTGAAGAAGCTGAAGTATACGGAGGAAGTAGCAGAAGCCGTGCCGGATGCCAAGCTGGACGAGGAACTGCAGAAGCTGACGCAGGACTGCTTCCGTGGCCTGAACGACGACCTGAACACGGCCAGAACCATCGCCTCGCTCTTCAACCTGCTTAAAAAGATCAACAGCTTATACTTAGGGCAGATCAAAATGGAGCAGGTTTCCAGAGGTACCTTCGACATGCTGCGCGATACCTACCAGGAGCTGGTGCTGCACGTGCTGGGGCTGAAAGAGGAGACCATCGGCGACATGGATGAGGTGCTGGACCTGGTGCTCTCGTTTTACAAGGAGGCGAAGGACCAGAAAGCTTATGACAAAGTAGATGCCATTCGGGCGGAGCTGAAGAAGCAGGGCATCGTGATAAAAGACATGAAAACCGGAATAGACTGGGCTTATGAAGAATAAACTAACGATGCTGTCGCTGCTTTTCTGCGGCACCCTGTGCTTTGCCAGCTGCGACTCGGCAGAGAAAAGCGGAAACGGCCAGGCAACCAAGGCTACAGAGGAGGCCGCTGCCACGGTGCAGGCCCCGGCCTTTAACCCCGATTCGGCTTATGCCTTTGTGGAGAAGCAGGTGGCCTTTGGGCCGCGCGTGCCGAACACGGGGCCACACTTCCAGACCGGCGAGTGGCTGGTGGCAAAGCTAAAGGAGTACGGTGCACAGGTGCAGGACCAGAAGTTCCAGATGAAGGCCTACGACGGGACGATGCTGAACCTGCGCAATGTTGTGGCCTCGTATAACCCCGGCGCCGCCAACCGTATTTTGCTTGCCGCCCACTGGGATACCCGCCCCATCGCTGACAAGGATGAGAACAACCCTAAAGAGCCGATTGACGGCGCCAACGACGGCGCCAGCGGAGTAGGTATACTTATGGAGATTGCCAGAACCATACACGAGGCGCAGCAGAAGCCGGACGTTGGCGTAGACCTGATCTTCTTTGACGGGGAGGACTATGGCCAGCCCGAGGACAGCGGCATGCCTTACATAGAAGACTCGTGGTGCCTGGGCTCGCAGTATTGGAGCAAGAACAAGCATGTGCCAAATTACCGGGCTAACTATGGCATCCTGCTGGATATGGTGGGAGCCGAGAATGCACGCTTCGCCCGCGAAGGGTACTCCAGGCAGTTTGCCAAAGAGATCGTAGACAAAGTATGGAAGGCCGGCAACAGCATCGGCTACTCTGACTACTTTAAGTATAAAAACGCACCGGCCATTACCGATGACCACTACTATGTGAACACGTTGGGCAACATCCGTATGATCGATATCGTGGAGCTGAACCCCAACGCCGGCAACGGCGACATCTTCGGGCCATACCACCACCGGCACACCGACACGATGGACATCATCAGCAAAAACACTTTGAAAGCGGTAGGGCAAACCCTGCTGCACGTGGTGTATAACGAGTAGCCATAACCATACTTTGCCTCAGCAGGGGCAAAGCCAAAGGCCCTCCGGACCGCATATGTCCGGAGGGCCTTTGTTATTTAATGAGCCCTTCCTGCCGCATCTGGTTAACGGTTAGCTCTGCCAGGTTTGCAGAAGCCTTGCGCAGGCTGGCCGGGCTGTACGCCTCCGATTGTGCCGACCACAGCAGGTTCTCCGTGTCGGCATCGTACAGGTTAGTCTCCACAAAGTATGTTTTCTCTTCGGTATAGTAGCCGGGGTCGTAGAGGGTGGGGTACCAGTACGTATAATATCCCCTGAACCGGCCGTACCATACGTAGCGCGTCATGGGCGAGTAGCCGTAGTTGCCGGGCACGTAGCGGGTTTCTGTCTCCTCATCAATCAGGGCCACGGTTAGGATGGCTCCCAAATCCTGCTCCCTTACTTTTCGGAGTAGCTGGTTAACGTCCGGTCCGTTTTTACTTGTCATGGTGGGCGGGAACATATCAATGCTCCTGACGGCTTTAAGGCCACGCTGCTGTAGCTGCGTTTGCATGTCGGTTTCCACGGTTTGGCGGGCCCGCACGTTGTCGGTTAGGGCGGCTACCACTATTTTCTCATACATGCGGCTGCCTGCCTCCGGGTTTTTCCAGGTGCCCATAATCCTGGTAGAGGGGGTGCAGCCCCACACCACACAGGCAACGAGCAGGAATGCGCAGAAATGGCGGACTCTTTTGCTGCTTAAGTTCATTGTTTTCAATAGCTTATAGTATAAAATATTAAACGAGTTTCATTTTATTTTGATGCCTGCGACAGTCGGGAAAGTATGGCCGGAAGCATAGATTGATGTTTAGCCTCAGATTTGGCAAAGTATAAAGGCGGCGGGCAAAACTTTTTTGGTTGGTTAAAGTATAGTTTTGGGGTAAGCCCTGTGCTTACGTCACCAGACAAGGTGCCTGCCAATGCTATAGAAAACACTGCGGTTGAAAGCCTGTTCCGGGCTTTTGCCGCTCTGGTAGATGATCATAATCTGAGTTTAAAATTTCTATACCAAAGATTTCTCATTTTACACGCTACCCAAAAAACCAGAACGGATGACGTACGACAAGCTTGTATCGCTGCTGGGGGCCGACGCTGAGCGCCTGCTGCAGCACCAGAGCCGCACCTTCGCCAAAGAGCAGCTGCACACGCCCGGCCCCGACTTTGTGGACAGGATCTTTGCCCAGTCGAACCGCTCGCCGCAGGTGCTGCGCAGCCTGCAGCAGCTGTTCGACCACGGTCGCCTCGGGGGCACCGGCTATCTTTCCATCCTGCCCGTAGACCAAGGCATCGAGCACACCGCCGGTGCCTCTTTTGCACCTAACCCCATCTACTTCGACCCTGAGAACATAATTAAACTAGCCATAGAGGGCGGTTGCAACGCCGTGGCCACTACCTTCGGAGGGCTTGCCATGATGTCGCGGAAGTATGCGCACAAAATCCCGTTTGTGGTGAAGATCAACCACAACGAGCTGATGACCTACCCCAACAAGTATGACCAGATCATGTTTGGCTCCGTGGACGAGGCCTGGAACCTGGGAGCCGCTGCCGTGGGGGCCACCGTATACTTTGGCTCGGAGGAGTCGGACCGCCAGATCATAGAGGTGGCCGAGGCGTTTGAGCGGGCGCACCAGCTGGGCATGGCTACCATCCTGTGGTGCTACACCCGCAACAATGCCTTTAAAAAAGACGGCGTGGACTATCACGTAGCCGCCGACCTGACGGGCCAGGCCAACCATTTGGGCGTCACTATCCAGGCGGATATCATCAAGCAGAAGCTGCCGGAGAACAACGGCGGCTTTAAGGCCATCGGCTTTGGCAAGACCAACGAGAAGATGTATACCGAGCTTTCTTCGGACAACCCGATCGACTTGTGCCGCTACCAGGTGGCTAACTGCTACATGGGCCGCGCCGGCCTGATCAACTCCGGAGGGGAGTCTAAGGGCGAGTCGGACCTGGCGGATGCGGTGCGTACGGCCGTGATAAACAAGCGTGCGGGCGGCATGGGCCTGATTTCGGGGCGCAAGGCTTTTCAGAAAGACATGCAAGCCGGGGTGGAGCTGCTCCATGCCATTCAGGATGTATACTTGGCAAAAGAGATTACAGTGGCGTAATTTGTAGCAGAACTGCTGAATATTACATATTTTTGTGGCCTGCCTGTGCCAAACCTGTTGGGTGGCTGGGGCAGGCCACTTTTTGATTTTATACTTTACTGTTAAGTATAGCCATAACTTTAATGTGCAGAACGCACGCCGTTAACTATGATGCCTTGGTTTAAAAGAGCTGATAAAGGAATCCAGACGCCTACTGAGCAAAAGAAGGAAACCCCGGACGGACTTTGGTACAAATGCCCTAGCTGCAAAACCGTGACCAGTATGGCCGAGCACCGCAAGAACCTGAACACTTGCGTGCAGTGCGGCCACCACGACCGTATCGGGTCTAAAGAGTACTTTGCCATTTTGTTTGACGACAACGAGTTTACGGAGCTGGACGAGAACCTGACCTCAGGCGACCCACTTAACTTCGTGGACTCCAAGCCATACCCGCAGCGTATTGCCGCCACCCAAAAGGCCACCGGCCTGAAAGACGCGGTGCGCACAGCCTACGGCAAAATAAATGGCCAGAACCTGACCATCGCCTGTATGGACTTTGCCTTTATCGGCGGCTCGATGGGCTCGGTGGTTGGCGAGAAAATTGCCCGCGCCATTGACCACGCCCGCAAAACCCGCACGCCTTTTCTGATGATCTCGAAGTCAGGTGGCGCGCGTATGATGGAGGCCGGCTTCTCGCTGATGCAGATGGCAAAGACCTCGGCCAAGCTGGCGCTGCTGAGCGAAGAGAAACTGCCATACATCTCCCTGCTGACCGACCCAACCACAGGTGGCGTAACAGCCTCTTATGCCATGCTGGGCGACTTTAACATTGCCGAGCCGGGCGCCCTGATCGGTTTTGCCGGTCCGCGCGTGATCAAGGAGACCATTGGCAAGGACCTGCCGAAGGGCTTTCAGAGCGCTGAGTTCGTGCTGGAGCACGGCTTCCTGGACTTTATCATCGACCGCAAGCAGCTGAAGGCCCGCCTGAGCGAGCTGCTGAGCATGGTGCTGCTGCCGGAGGACGTGACGGTGCCTGCCAAGAACAAAAAAGCCGAGAAAGCTTCCTGATAGAAGTATAAACTGCCATTGCAGAACCTGCCCGCAGTAAACGGGCAGGTTTTTTTTATGCCTCCCAAAGAATATAAGGTAAGGCAAATATTAAACAGCCGGTATATACGTTTTGGCACAAGAGTTGCGTTTGCAGGTGTAAGCGGGGCAACAGCCTTGCGCCAATAGCAGAAACTAAAAACAACAAACACACATTTACCAAATTCTACAACCATGAAATTCCTTAAACTATCCCTGAGTGCCATGTTGGCTACTACCATGTTGTTCTCCTCTTGTAAAACAACGGCCCCTGCTGCTGGCTCAGGAAATACAGAAACCACTACCCAGACACAAAAGAAAGGGATGAGCAAAACCACTAAGGGCGGCTTGATTGGAGCCGGTGGTGGAGCAGTGCTGGGCGGTTTGATTGGTAACAGGCTGGGCAACACTGCCGCCGGTGCCATTGTGGGTGCCGCGGTGGGTGGCGCAACAGGTGCAGTTATTGGCCGCCGCATGGATAAGCAGGCTGAGGAACTGGAGAAGTCGATGGAAAACGCCAATGTGGAGCGCGTGGGCGAGGCCATCCGTGTGAACTTCGACTCGGGTATACTTTTCGCGGTGAACTCTGCGGAACTGAGCGCCTCTGCCAAGCAGGACATCCAGAAGCTGGCCAAAACACTGCAGAACTACCCTGGCACCGACGTGATTATTGAAGGCCACACCGATAACACCGGCTCTTACGAGCTGAACCAGAAACTGTCGGAGCGCCGTGCGCAGGCTGTAAAGACCTATGCCCAAGGCCTGGGTGTAGACGGCTCGCGCCTGCAGGCCAAAGGCTATAGCTACGATCAGCCGATCGCTGACAACACTACCGCTGAGGGCCGTTCGCAGAACCGCCGCGTAGAGATCATCATTGTGGCGAACGAAGAGCTGAAGAAAGCCGCTGAAAACGGCGAGCTGGAGTAATTATACTTTACCTGATCTACTGGCAGCGCCTGTCCCTTTTGCGGGGGCAGGCGCTGTTGTTTTTGCGGATAACTTACTTATATAAAAGTCGTTATAAAATCTACATGTAAGCTTTAACTAGTTGTGCGCCAGGTAAAAGTATGCTGGCACAGTGGTTTTTTCGGTGCTTTAGTGCAAAATGTTGTCCGTAACTTTATACAACATTTTCTGAATATTTGAAGTAAAAGGTGCAAGATCTCTGGAAACAAAACAGAAGACAAAAACAAGAGACATGAAAAACTTTAGAATAAACTTATCGATACTGGCAATCATTGCCGTTTTAATTTCATCGTGTGCCTCTAGCCGTGAGGGCGGAGGCATGAGCAAAACCGCTAAGGGTGGTATAATTGGTGCCGGTTCCGGTGCTGTGGTAGGTGGTGTGGTAGGCAAAGTGGCCGGTAACACTGCCGCAGGCGCTATTATCGGTGCCGCTGTAGGTGGTACTGCCGGTGCCCTGATTGGCCGCCGCATGGACAAGCAGGCCGAGGAGCTGCGCCGTGACCTGGAAGGCGCGCAGGTTGAGCGTGTAGGCGAAGGCATCAAAATCACCTTCGACTCTGGCATCCTGTACCCGACCAACTCTGCAGAGCTGCAGTCGAACGCTAAAACGGAGATCACGCAGCTGGCCGCCACACTTAAGAAGTATCCGGATACCAACATCCTGATAGAGGGCCACACCGACAACACCGGCACACGCGAAATCAACCAGCCGCTGTCGGAGCGCCGTGCGCAGTCTGTAGCGGATTACCTGGCCATGAACGGCGTAGACCGTAGCCGCATGACGACCATGGGCTATGCCGCCGACCAGCCTGTTGCTGACAACAGCACAGCAGAAGGCCGCCGCCAGAACCGCCGTGTAGAGATTGCCATCTATGCGAACGAGAAAATGAAGAAAGCCGCAGAGCGCGGAGATCTGTAATAAAGAATAAGTAGTAGTAGATTGATTGGATAATTGGTGATTTACCAGCCGCACGGGGGTGCGGCTGGTTTTTTTTTTGTGCCTGTGGCAAGTGTTTTATACTTATAAAGCCGCCTCGCCAGGCAACAGGCGACGCGTGTGCGCTGCTACGCCATCATCTCGCGCTGGAAAAACACCAGCCGGATAGGGTTGTCAAGCGGGCTTTGGGTAGGGTCGCAGTGGTAGCCAAACAAGTCCACGCCGTTCAGGTAGGGCAGCAGTTTTTTGTAGTAAGTATGGCCTATATTATCGGGGTTAAAGGTGATGTCGTGGAAGACGGTGGTCTTTTTCTGGGGCATCTTGTACAGTTTGTCAAAAAGCGCCTCCGGGCGGGCCAGGTCGCCGGAATAGGCGATGCGCTCATCGTCGGCCTCAAAAATGTAGGCAAAGGTCTGCAGGCCTTCGGAGTGCATGCCGTAGGTGTCTACGCAGGTAATTCCCTCAAAATGCTCCAGCGGCACAAACTCCGCATACTTTGCCGGCTCCTTCACCTGTATCTCCAGAAACTGCCAAAGCTGCTGCCGGAACTGCTCCGAAGGGTAGATGATCACCGGCTTCGGCGCCTTCTCCACGATGCTCTTGTACAGCAGCAGGTTGGCCAGGCTGCCGCAGTGGTCGTTGTGCAGGTGCGTGATGATGATATGGTCCACCTTCTGAACCAGGTTCTTGCGCACCAACTCCGGGAACACAGTAAAGCCGCAGTCCACCAGCAGGTGCATGCCTCTAAACGTCAGCATAGCCGCTGAGTTAAGATAGTCGGTGTCGAAGGCACCACCTGTGCCTAAAAACTTTATCTCCATAAAAAATATGTTGCTCTTAGTAGCTTGGTACGAGTTGCCAGCAAGTATAGCGGCCAAAATTGTGGGTTGTTTAACAAGCTGCACCGCTTCGCGACACAATATACTATAGTTGAGCGATTTATGTGCAGCAAGGCTAGAAATATCTGCTTAACGGAATATAAAGCGGTAACGTAAACACTACCTCAATAACACCAAAGCTATGGAAGCCTACCAACTGCCCCCAAACGAAAAAGCCCTGCTGACGCATGAGCTGCTGAATCAGGAGTACAGGCACCGCAAGTTGGAGCCGCGCCGCAGCCACATGCACGAACTTATCTCTACCATGCTCTCGCACCGCACCAACCACAAGGATGAAGAGAAGGCCTACTATACGATGCTGGAGCGCTTTGGAGATTGGGACGGCGTGGTAAACGCAGATGTGGACGACCTGGCCGATGCCATCCAAACCACCCGCTACCCCGGCCAGAAAGCACCACAGATACAGCAGGCCCTGCGCATGATAAAAGAAGAGCGCGGAGAGTATAACATAGATTTTCTGGAGGAACTGCCTGTGCCCGAGGCCATGGCCTGGCTGACAAAAATGCCGGGAGTAGGCGTAAAGACAGCCACCTTGCTGCTGCTGTTCAACTTTAAAAAGCCTGTGATGCCCGTGGATACGCACGTGTTCCGGATAAGCCAGCGGGTGGGGCTACTCGGGGCCAAGGTTACGGCCAGCAAGGCCCACGACATACTTTTGGAGATGCTGCCGCCTGAGCCGGAGGAGCTGTATAACTTTCACATACACATGCTGCGCCATGGGCAGCGTATCTGCACCTTTTTTAGCCCCAAGTGCGAGGAATGCGTGCTGAACGGCATCTGTAACTACTACCAGGAGGTGCGCCAGAAAGGAATAGACAAGGCCGCGTAGGCTGATACTTGATGCAGCGGAAGTCTTAGTTCCTTTTACGCCTGGCTACAGCAATTTTGGTTTTCCGGATTTGCCTGGCGGTTAGGTAGTGGAGCTTTTCGTTGTACAGGGCCCAGCCGCCCAGTGCGCCAATGGTGCTGCCAATAAGAATATCGTAGAAACGGGCCCTGATAAGGGGAGTCGGGTCTGATAGCGCTGTGCCTGTCTCGGCCAGGAAAATGGTGAGCACGGTAATAAAAACAGCGGCAACGGCATAGTTGCGCACCACCAGCATCTCCACAACAAACTGCAGCAGAATAATGCCAACAGCGATAGCCAGAATAGATGGCTTAAGAAGTAGGATGGCCCAGGTAAGGCCCAGGCCGATGAAGGTGCCCAGCACGCGCTGCGCGCTCCTTTGCCAAATATGCCGGATACTCACCCCCTGCATCACGGCGGCACATGAAGTAGGCACCCAGTAGGGCTTGTCCAGCTTTAGAAGGTAAGCCACCAGCAACGACAGCCCTACAAAAAAGCCAAAGGTAAGCGACTCGATAAAGTTTACGTGCGGAGGCTTGGAAAGCACAAGCACCTCTTCGTGCGCCTGCGTTTTACGCAGTGTTATCAGGCTGTATACAAGGCCAAGAAGGCAGGAGATCATGGTGCCGATGCCGGCAAGGCCAATGTTGTAGGGCACCGTTGCCAGGTTGTGCGGCATGGCCAGGGCAACGGAGGCAACCAGGATAAAAAAGAAATTGCCCGGCGGGCGCATCATCTTAAGGTAGTACAGCACCAGGTGCACGGCAAAAGCGAATAGCCCCAGCACCAGCGAGGCTACGTATGGGTTAAACCCAAACAGCAGGCCCACGGCAATAGAAACCAGCATCCCAAAGGAGCAGGCCATCAGCACCACCATGCGGCGCACAATGCTCTGGGACTGGATGTAAAGTATAACTAGTGCCGTCATGGAGGCGAGCTTGCCCTCCTGCATGTGCCCGGTAAAATAGCCCGCCAGTACAGGTATGCCCACGCATAAGCTGGCCAGCAGGGCCATGTGCCACTTCCTGTCGGTCTTTTTAAATTCTAAAAGCTGTTTAAGCATGTGTAAGTATAGGCGCCCTGTGCTATAGGTAACTGCATACGTAAATCGGGCAGCAACAGGTAAGGGCAAAGTTACATGTTTCCTGCGCGGTATGGTAACGGCTGCAGCGGACTATCTTATAAGTATAAGTATAAGTATAAGTATAAGTATAAGTATAAGTATAAGTATAAGTATAAGTATAAAGCACACGGGCAACGGAATGCGCTTCCGTTGCCCGTGTGCTTTTGCTAAGTATGAAGCTTATTACAGCATAACAAGCTGCGATAGGTGTGCATCAAATCGCTCAGCGAACTCCTGTGCCGACATGATGTGGCCCTGCTTCTGGGCATCATTGGCAAGGTTATAGCCCCACTCTGCGGCGGCCATACGCTGTGTTGGCGTGCCGTGGTGACCAGTGCTACTAAAGGAGCAGTCGCCGATGTTGAAGAACACCTGCAGGAACTGCTGCACCCTCTTCCACTGCATGGTGGCGCCTCTGGCGTGCGAGAGATAGTAGGCGGAGTAGGCGTCAGCCATTAGCTCTGTTCTGCGGGTGGCCTCCGGGCTATCCTCACTTCCAAACAGGTTAAGCTCATACTGGATCTGGTGGGCAAACTCGTGGGCAAGTATGGCTTGCGGGGCCACGTCGCTGTAGCCAACTGCGGCAAAAGCGTCCATGATGCCGTCACCCATGATAATCTTGTCCGGGATGGTGCCATACGGGCCAAAGTTGAACCCTTGGAGTGCAAAGGCATTGAAGGTGAAAATAGGGTGATCGCCGCCCCTTAGCTGAGGAATTCCGCTGGCCAGTTCTACCATAGCGTCGGCATACACCGCGGCCATTGCTGGCGGCATGCCATAAACCGCCTCGTAGGTACGTGCAACTTTGGCTTTGTTCGTCAGCATGCTGCCATGCATGGCTGCCAGCACAATATCCTCCGACGATATATCCCAGAAGCGCTGCAGGTCTTTAAAGGCTTTGGTTACCTGCTTGGTATACTGCCCTTTCACGCCGTAATATTGGTTATCAGAGCTGTTCTCAAACACCAGGGCATCATAGGTGGGTAAGTCCAGGGCAGCAAGATTCAGGGCAAACGCGATGTTAGGGTCTAACCTTCCGTTCGCGTCGAACCAGTCGGCCAGCTGCTCGTCCAGCCACAGGCTGGTGGCAGTGTTTGCGTCACAGTTGGGGTCCTCCTCTATGGCAAGGGCCCGGTTCACCATGCTGCGGTACTGTGGGTCCGGGTTTGACAAAAGAACAGTGCTGTGCTGGAGCCGCTCTTCAAATCCCTCCGGCAGGGAGGCGCGGAGCGCATCAGCGTTAATCTGCAGTTCGGAAGAGTGCTGGGCGGAAAAGCCCGCTGTGGCTGGGCTGGTGATGCTTTCCGGTTCCTTCTCGCAGCCCGTCAGGATGAAAAAAGAAAAGGCAATGCCTGTCGTGATTAGTTTAAGGTGCTTCATAAAACTAATAAAATTGGTTAGATAAATAATTGAAGAAAAGCGCGTTTAAAGAGCTTCCGAAGATGTTACGGAATTTATGCTCTTAGTTTCAGATAATGTATTATTGGTTATATCGTATACCGCAGAAGGGCACGTTTAGTTCCAATAATTATACTTTATCTTTATTCTTTATTGATTATCTAGCCAATTATTAATTTTGAAGCTTATTGTATTTTTAATAGGGTAGGAATATTTAAGTTCTGTTATTTAGATTAAGTGATTGATTTACTGTATTTTAGTGATGATTCAGCCGCGCCTACCTGCAGGGTTGCCTCACGGCCGCACACCAGTGCCAGGTTGTCGGGCTCGTGGCCGGTCGGGAAGCCGTAGCAAACCGGGTAAGTATACTTGGCTGTGTGCTCCGCTATGATTTCGTAAACGTTCTTGCCGAATGGGTCAGCATTATCCTTCATGTCGCTGAAGTGGCCTACAAGCAAGCCTGCCAGGTCGTCCAGTTTGCCGGCGCGGGAGAGATGCACCATCATGCGGTCTATGTTGTAGAGGTACTCGTCCACATCCTCCAGAAACAGAATTTTGCCGCGTGTGCTGAAGTCGGAGCGGGTGCCGGATACGTTGTGCAGCAGCGCCAGATTGCCCCCAATCAGCTGACCGGTGCCGGTGCCGGTGCGGTTAAACGCATGCGGTGCCACCTCATACGTCACATCCTCGCCAAACAATATGCTACGCAGGCTGCCTATAGCCTCCTCGGTGCCGGAAGGGAAGAGCATGGGCATGATGCCGTGTATACTTTCAAGGCCTAAACTGTGGATGTGGCAAAGCAGGGACGTGATATCGCTGAATCCGACCACCCACTTCGGCTGCTCCTGGAAACGGCTGAAGTCTACCTGGTCGAGGATGCGGGTGGTGCCGTAGCCGCCGCGGGCACAGATAACAGCTTTGATGTCCGGCCTGTCCAGGGCCTGCTGCAAATCCTGCAGGCGAAGCGCATCGTCGCCGGCAAACATGCCGTGCGCGGCGCCTACCGACGGGCCTACCTCCACTTCCAAACCCCAACGCTGCAACACCTCAACGGCAGGGGCAATGGCTTCGCGGTCTATTTTGCGGGCAGTGGCGATAATGGCGATTTTGTCGCCGGGGCGTAGGCTCGGAATCATACTTTATACTTGCTTTGGCTTTTGGCTAAGGTAGCATTTTTATGCCAAATTTGCGAACACGGCAATTTTTAGCCATTTTCGGACACAGTTTAGGGCAGGCGCAAGCTCCTCGGAACAAGGTAACTTACAAAGGCTTGCGGCAACGCCTGTGGCCCGGCGTAAGTTAGGCTCACCTCATCAACCAACCTTTTATGACACAAGTACAAAAGAAAAAGTCCGGCGTGGACAAGTTCCTGTCGGTAGTGGAGCGGATAGGCAATGCGCTGCCGCACCCGGCCACCCTGTTTGCCGGCTTTGCCCTGCTGGTGGTGGTGCTCTCGTGGGTGGCCAGCCAGTTTGATATGGCGGTGGTGCACCCCGGCACCGGCGAGACCGTGACGCCCGTGAACCTGCTTTCAAGGGAAGGCCTGCACATGATCCTGACCCGCATGGTGACCAATTTTACGAGTTTTGCGCCGCTGGGCACGGTGCTGGTGTCGCTGCTGGGCATTGGCATTGCCGAGGGTACGGGGCTGATAGGGGCGGTGCTGCGGCTGGTGGTGCTGTCGTCGCCGAAGCGCCTGCTCACGTTTGTGATCGTATTTGCGGGCGTGCTGTCGAACACGGCCTCAGAGGTAGGGTATGTGCTGCTGGTGCCGCTGGCGGCGGTTATCTTTCTGGCTGCGGGCCGGCACCCGCTGGCCGGCTTGGCTGCTGCCTTTGCCGGTGTGTCGGGTGGCTACAGCGCTAACCTTTTGCTGGGCACCGTAGACCCGCTGCTGGCCGGTTTATCTACCGAGGCGGCTAAGATCATAAATCCGGACTATGCGGTAAACCCGGCTGCCAACTATTATTTCATGTTCGTGTCCACGTTTATTGTGGCTGGGCTGGGCACCTGGGTAACCGAGAAGGTGGTGATACCGCGCCTGGGCGAGTATGAGGGGGACGAGAAGCCGGAAAGCATTGACCGGCTTAGTACGCAGGAGAAGCGCGGCATGCTGTACGCAAGCATAGCAGTGCTGCTGATGGTGGCCTTTATACTTGGCGGGCTTATCCCGGAGGGCGGCTACCTGCGCGACCCCGAAACAAATGAGATTCTGCACTCGCCGTTTATGTCGGGCATCGTGGCCTTTATCTTTCTCCTTGCAGGCGTAGCGGGCATAGCTTACGGCGTTGGCGCCAAAACCATTAAAAACGACAGCGACGTGATGCGCGGCATGGCAAAATCCATGGAAACGCTGGGCTCCTACATCGTGCTGGTGTTTTTCGCGGCGCAGTTCGTGGCTTACTTCAACTGGACTAACCTCGGGCTGATACTGGCCATCAACGGGGCAGATGCCCTGAAAACGATGGGCCTGAGCGGCATTCCGCTGATGATCATGTTTATACTTGTGGCGGCTTCCATTAACATGGTGATGGGCTCGGCCTCGGCCAAGTGGGCAATTATGGCGCCCGTGTTCATTCCTATGTTCATGCTGCTGGGCTATACCCCGGAGTTCACGCAAACCGCCTACCGCATCGGCGACAGCGTTACCAATATTATCTCGCCGATGATGTCTTACTTTGCCCTGATCGTGGCCTTTATACAGCGCTACGACAAAAACGCCGGCATCGGAACGGTTATCTCCACCATGCTGCCATACTCTGTCGCGTTTCTGATAGGCTGGGTCATCCTGTTCATCGGGTGGGTACTGCTGGATTTGCCTATCGGCCCGGGAGCAGAGCTGTACATGCCGTAACCTGAGGTAGAATCAAACAAGAATTGCTATAAAGTATAAAAGCCGCGGGAACTGATACTCCTGCGGCTTTTATACTTTCAGAAGTTGCTGCCCTCTACTGAATCAGCTTTAGCCCCAGGCTCACCAGAAACTGTTCGTTTCTCACTTTGCCGCTGCTCTCGCGGGCCGGGTTGGTAAAGTCGCGGGCAATGCGCTCGTAGCGCAGGTCCAGGGTTAGGGCGCCAATATCTACGCCCACGCCGGCCTGGTAGCCCCAGTCGGAGCTGTTGTAGTAATCTTTTATACTTTGGCCGTCTTCTGTGGCCGAGAGCAGCATCGAGGCAACCGGACCGGCCTGTACCCTGGCCACTTTCAGGAAGCTGAGCCCCACCAGCAGCGGCACGTCCAGGCGGTTAAACCGAAACTTTTCCACGCGCACGCTGGTGCTGGTATTATCGTCGGACACTGCTACCTTGCCGCCTGTGGTAGAAAGTATAGCTTCGGGCTGCAGCACCAGGCCCAGCAGCTGCAGCCGCGTGAAGGCGCCGGCATGGTAGCCGGTAATATTTTCCGGGTTGGCATAGCGTAGCGGCTCGTTTTGCAGGTCGCTCAGCTTTACGTTGGAGGAACTCACGCCGGCCTTCACCCCGGCCTGAAAGATTTGTGCGGACGCCGCGGCGCTTACCGCCAGCACGCAAATTATGGTTAAAAATAGCTTTCTCATAATATAAAAGGAGTTTGGGGTTGGAGAGGCTGACTGAGGTGTTAACGCAGAGAGGGCAGGGCTTAGTACATAAAAAAAGCCGTTCCTGCGGAGGAACGGCTTCTGCCAATATATTCTATGGTTATAGAAAAAGATGGGGTTTTTATTTACATCTCACCTTAAACAAACACTCCCTTTGGCTAGTAGACTACAAAGATAAGAACTAAAGTTGTACCATCATTCTAAATTATACCAACTAACAACATTGCCGGTCCATTTGCATGTTTTTTTAGACAAACCCCTGTTCTGGCTCGATGAAAAAAATCTCATCTGCAGGCAAAACACTATGCGGAACCGTGATAACTATAAACTTGCCGCAATATTTATACTTTTGCAAAGCCTAACCCCAATCCGATGCGCCTGAGGTCTAAACCTGTACTTTGTAATTACTACGTTACCTACCGCTGTAACGCAAAGTGCTCGTTTTGTGATATTTGGGAGAAACCCTCGCCTTACATTACGTTGGAGGATGTGGCCCGGAACCTGCGCGACCTGAAGCGGCTGGGGGTGCAGGTAGTAGACTTTACCGGCGGCGAGCCGCTGCTGCACCGCCAGATAGACCAGATGCTGGGCCTGGCGCACGACATGGGCTTCATCACCACGCTCACTACCAACGCCATGCTCTACCCCAAGCTGGCCCAGCGGCTAAAAGGCAAGGTAGACATGCTGCACTTCTCCCTCGACTCCGCCGATAAAGACGAGCACGACCGTGGCCGCGGCGTGGCCTGCTATGATTTTGTGATGGAGTCGATACAGGTGGCGCGGGAGCTGGGCGAGCGGCCGGACATCCTCTTCACGGTGTTCCGGCACAACCTGCACCAGTTGGAGGAGGTGTACCAGAAAATCATTCTCCCGAACAAGCTCGTGCTCATACTTAACCCTGCTTTTGAGTATAACGAGGTGGATGCAGGCGAGCGACTGACGGCGGAGGAACTGCGCTACCTGAGCGAATTTGGTAAGCGCAGGCAAGTATACCTGAACGAGGGCTTTGTGCAGCTGCGGCTGGATGGCGGCAACAAAACGGCCAAACCCGTATGCAAGGCCGCCAGCACCACGCTGGTCATCTCGCCGGAGAACGAGCTTATACTTCCCTGCTACCACCTCGGCGCCCAAAGCTTCCCGATCAGCGGCAACTTGCATGATGTATACCTGAGCCAGGAAGTAGAGGAACTGAAGCGGCAGGAGGGAAGGCTGCCCGCCTGTGAGGGCTGCACCATCAACTGCTACATGCAGCCCAGCTTTGCCGTAGAAATGAACAAGTACTTTTGGAAAGCCCTACCCAGCACCTTAAAGTATAACTACCTGAAAGGAACGTGGAAACGGTTAATTGTTTAATTGTTGTATTGTTAAATTGTTAACTCAGGAAATGAAGTATAATTGTGGGGCCATCAGAAGTATAACCACGATAACATGGAGCTACAGAAGCAACTCAACTGATTACTCCGTAACTTTACCAAGCCAACAATTAAACCATTTAACAATTAAAAATTTACGAGGCCAACAATCAAACAATTTAACAACCAACAATTAAAAATATGCCAGTTATACTTCCGGTGAAGGGTGTGCGGCCGCAAATGGGCGAGGGCTGCTGGATTGCCGAAAACGCCACTTTGGTAGGCGACGTGGTGATGGGCGATGAGTGCTCGGTGTGGTTTAACGCCGTGATCCGTGGCGACGTGAACAGCATCCGCATCGGCAACAAAACAAATATTCAGGACGGGGCCGTGATCCACTGCACGTATGAGCGGGCGGCTACCACCATTGGCAACAACGTCTCCATTGGCCATAAGGCCATTGTGCACGGCTGCACGGTGCAGGATAATGCGCTGGTGGGCATGGGAGCAATTGTGATGGATAATGCCGTGGTGGGAGAGAACTGCATTATAGCGGCTGGTGCCATCGTTCTGGAAAACACGGTATGCGAGCCAGGGTGGATTTATGCCGGCATTCCGGCCAAAAAGATAAAGCAGCTGAGCCCGGAGCAGATAGAAGGACTTGCCCGAACGGCCAACAACTATGTGATGTACAGCGGCTGGTTCAGCGGGAAATAGCAGTTCCTGGCTTGCCTGACCAAAAGATGTTGAGGCGTTGGGTAGAAGCGCGTAAAGCAGCGTGCTTTTACCCAACGACTCCTGCTTAGCTGATCGCCTCCCGCTCCTCCTCGCGCACGGTAAGCAGCACCCAATCTACGCGGCGCTCCGACTTCTCAAGAATGCGGATGTCATACTCGTTCAGCGTTGTGGTCTCGTTCAGGTTATCCGGAATCTGGCCGTATACTACGTTTAACAGGCCACCAACCGTTTCGTAGTCCTCGCCCTCCGGCAGCGGATAAGGCAGAAAGTCGTTGGCGTCGGAGATGGCGGCGGACCCGTTCACTTTATACTCAAAATCGCTGATGCGCTCTACGAGCGGGGCCTCTTCGTCATACTCATCCTGTATCTCGCCCACCAGTTCCTCTATAATATCCTCTATCGTCACAATGCCCGACACACCGCCAAACTCGTCGGTGGCAATAGCCATGTGCATGTGGCGGCGCTGGAACTGCTTCAGCAAAAGGTTGATTTTCTTGGTCTCCGGCACAAAATAGGCAGGGCGCATCAGCTCCTCGATTACGATGGGCTTGCCCAGGCGCATAATGCTGAGGATGTCCTTCACGTACAGGATGCCCACAATGTTATCGGTGTTGCCGCTGTAAACAGGCAGGCGCGAGTAGCCCTCGTTAAAGATCACCTCCATCAGTTCATCCTCCGGAATGTTTATGTCGATGGCAACCATCTTGGTGCGCGGCACCAGGATCTGCTTTACCATGCGCTCGTTAAACTGAAACACATTCTCGATAAGCTCGTGATGCGAGTCCTGGATGGCGCCGCCTTCCACGCTCTGTTCAAACAGCAGGCGCAGCTCTTCGGCGGTGTGCACCTCGGCCCCGTGCATGGGCTGTATGCCCAAGCCGCGCAGCACCATGTTGGCCAGCCCGTTTAGCAGCCATATAAAAGGCCTGAAGAGGATATAAAAGAAGCGGAGCGGATAGGCCACGGCCAGGGCAGTGGACTCAGAGCGCTGAATGGCCAGCGACTTTGGCGCCAGCTCACCGAACACGATGTGCAGCACGGTGATAATGGCGAAGGAGATAGGCAGGGCAATGGTATGGGCCAGCGCCTCGCTTCCCTGAAAACCAAAGGTATGCATCACGTTGATAACCAGTCTGGCCACCACACTCTCGCCAATCCAACCCAAACCCAGCGAGGCCAGCGTAATGCCCAGCTGCGTGGCCGAAAGGTATGCATCGAGGTGGGTGAGCATGTGCTGCGCCAGCTTGGCCATGGCGTTGCCCGCCTGTGCCTTTAGCTCTATCTGCGAGGAGCGCACTTTTACAATGGCAAACTCCGCCGCTACAAAGAAGCCGTTGAGCAGCACAAGGAATATCGTTAAGAGTATGTCGAGGATCATAGTGTCTGTTGGTGCCGTTTGTTTGCGGCAAAGCTGTAAAATTAATAAAATACGGGCTCGTTTTACAGTTGTATATGCCGGATGCACTATATTTTACGACCAAAAGCCGAATTAAGGCTACAAATGGTGATTGTTAAGTAAGTTTACAGGCAGAGGCTGCAGCATTTGGGCCATAGGCAGAAGTTTTTGCCAGGATGGATAAAAAAGAGGCTGCCGTGTGTTATAGTCCAGAAGCGGAGCGGCTGCCATACGGGGAGGGCCAGCCAGCGTTGAGGGTGCAAAACGGGTTGTTTAGCAAACAGCTGCCGGCCGCAAGCATAAATTGCATACTTTTGTAGTGCTTCAGACTAAAACAAGAACCAAAAAATATGTATGGCCGCCATTGTGCCGTATAAAGTATAACTGTTTCATTTATGATAAAAAGCATAAGTCCAAAGCAGCTGCTGGCCACATGGCTGTTGTTTATGATTGCCTTTGTGGCGCAGGCGCAGGTGCTAAAGCCTTCGTCGTGGAGCTACGATGTCTCTAAAAAGGAAGTGGCCGTAGGCGAGGAGGTGGAGCTGATCTTTAACGCCAAGATCGACAAAGACTGGTACCTCTACTCCTCTGACTTCGACCCGGAGCTGGGCCCGATGGTCACCACGTTCACGTTTCAGAAACACCCGTCGTACGAGCTGGTGGGCGACATAAAGCCCGTAAAGCCTAAAAAGAAGTATGACGAGCTGTGGGAAGGCGAGTATACCTACTTTGTGGGCACAGGCCAGTTCCGCCAGAAAATACGCGTGCTGCAGCCCGACCTGCAGGTAAAGGGCACCTATGAGTTTCAGGTATGCTCCGATGCCAGCGGCCAGTGCATTCCCTTCGACGATGAATTTAGCTTTACGAACAAGCAGATAAAAGTAAGCGGAACCGCTGCCCCTGCCGCCAAACCATCTCAGGAAGCACAAACAAAAGTAGCCGCGCAGCCGCAGGCCCAGACACAGCAGCAGCCAGCGCAGCCTGAGGAAAAGATAGCGGCAAGCGAGGTGCCTGACCTGGCCACTGCCGCCGCAGCTGCCGCTGCAGATTCGGATTCTGCCGCAGCCCCCGCTGCCACCGCCTCATCCGGGGCTGATGAAACCCCTGAAACCATTTTGGCCATACCCGATGCCGCCGCGCCAGCCAACGGCAGCGGCGACCTATGGGCGTTTCTGGTGCTGGCCTTCGGCTCTGGCCTGGTGGCGCTACTTACCCCTTGTGTTTTCCCGATGGTGCCCATGACGGTGAGCTTCTTTACCAACAGTGGCGGCAGCAGGGCACAGGGCATCCTGAAAGCGGTTGTTTACGGCCTTTCCATCATCGCCATTTATACTTTGATCGGCACGATCGTGGCCAAGCTTTTCGGGGCTGACGGCGCCAACTTTATCAGCACGCACTGGCTGCCGAACATCCTTTTCTTCGTGATCTTCCTGGTGTTTGCGATGTCGTTTTTCGGGATGTTCGAGATTACGCTGCCAAGCTCCTGGCTTACTAAAGTAGACTCCAAGGCCGACCAGGGAGGCTGGCTCGGCGTGTTCTTCATGGCCTTTACGCTGGCGCTGGTGTCTTTCTCCTGCACCGGCCCGATTGTGGGAAGTATACTGGTAGCTTCCGCTGGCGGCGAGACCATCCGCCCAATTGTAGGCATGTTCGGTTTCTCGCTGGCCTTTGCGCTGCCGTTCACGCTGTTTGCCGTGTTCCCGTCGTGGCTGAGCGGCCTGCCGAAGTCCGGTGGTTGGCTGAACTCCGTGAAGGTGGTGCTGGGCTTTATTGAGCTGGCGCTGGCGCTTAAGTTCCTGAGCGTGGCCGACCAGGTGTACCACTGGGGCATCCTGGACCGCGAAGTATACCTGGCGCTGTGGATCGTGATCTTCACGCTGATGGGCTTTTACCTGCTGGGCAAGCTCAAGTTCTCCCACGACTCCGATTTGAAGCATATCAGCGTGCCGCGCCTGTTCTTCGCCATACTTACTTTTGGTTTTGTAGTATACTTGATCCCAGGCCTGTTCGGGGCGCCGCTGAAGGCGCTGGCTGGTTACCTGCCGCCGCAGTCTACCCAGGATTTTGACCTGAACACCATTGCCCGGCAGGGTGGGGGAGGCACAGCCGTAGTAGCTGCCAATGCAAACGAAAACTGCGAGCCAGCTAAGTATGCCGAGTTCCTGCACCTGCCGCACGGCCTGCAGGGCTACTTCGATCTGGAGCAGGCCAAGAAATGCGCCGCAGAGCAGGGCAAGCCCATCTTTATAGACTTTACCGGCCACGGCTGCGTGAACTGCCGCGAAATGGAGCAGAACGTGTGGTCGGACCCGGAAGTGCTGAAGCGCCTGCAGGAAAACTACGTGATTGCCGCCCTGTACGTAGACGACCGCACCGAGCTGCCTGAGAGCGAGTGGTATACCAGCAGCTACGACGGCAAAGAGAAGAAAACCATCGGCAAGAAGTATGCGGATTACCAGATCACCAAGTTCAACGTGAACGCCCAGCCATACTATGTGCTGATGGATGAGAATGAGAACGTGCTGGTAAAGCCCATCGCCTACGACCTAAACGTGGATAACTTCGTGGAGTTCCTGGATGCCGGCGTGGAGGCTTATAACAAAAAGCAGCAGGTGGCGCAGAAGTAAAAGGACCCTTACGAAGCAAAAGCCCCAGAGCAGTTGTGCTGCTCCGGGGCTTTTGCCTTTTTATGGCTTTGGTGCAACTTTAGCACTATACCCGCTTCTCCCTGTTCATCTCGTTCAGCATCCGCACTGTCATCAGCGCCAGGCCAATTACTACGATGCCTATGGCTAGCCAAATCAGGATTTTGGATGTGGTGGTGCTGCCTTCCTGTTTGCCCGTTTTCTGTAGCGGTTCAGGTGCATTTGTCAGGAGCACAGGCAGGTTAGCGGATATACTATCCTGAAAGTACTGCAGCTCATAGGTTGGGGCGGAGGCCTTCGGATCGCCGAAACGCAAGGTGTAGGCTTGCTCTGGCGATAGATCCGCCACCATGTAGCGGTTGAGCTGCAGCGGCCTTATAGAAGCGATCTCCAGTGGGCGGTTGTCAGCATTTCGGATGATGATGGTAAGTTCCTGTATCTTTTGGCGCGGCAGGTCTACTACAGCCGGTGCGTTGGAGTTAAGTATAAACGGCACTATTTGCTGTTGCCGCTCCCGTTGCTGCCTGCGTTTGCTCCTGCGTCTGTGGGTAGGCTCGGCAGGGTGCATTTGTATATGGCCTTCCCGGAGGTATAACTGCGGTGAGGAAATTGTAAACTCCAGCCGATCAGGATAAACGGGCTGTGCAAAGCGGAGGCGAATGTAGGTGCTCTTGGCTGCGGCGCTGTCTCGGCGGGTAAGTTCCTGCACCGGGATGTCCGTATACTTGCCAGCCTCGGTATGGGTGTCGTAGTAGCCGGCCTGCAGGATGTTGAGCGGTGCGCTGGCGGAGTCGTTGAGTTGCAACCGGAAGTAGCGGTAGTCGCTCAACGGAAAGTCCAGCAGCTTTGCCTCGGCTGTACTCTCATGGTTGTTGATGGCATGCAGTATGTCATGTTCCTTCAGCACATACCAGTCCTTCCGGTTATCACTTCCGCTGAGCTTCACCTCTTTCCGTACATCTGCATTACCTATCAGCAGACTAATATTGTTGATTTTGCGCTTTTCGGGGTTAGAGATGAGCAGTTCTGAGCAGCAGCCTTGCCGGTGTGTATAGCTGAGGATGTCGTAGTTTTTGAACAGGCGCTTATACTGAGCCGGCTGCTCTGCCCGCAGCAGGTAAGGTACCTCCTGGCCACTGGCATCATAAAGCCTCAAGTCAGAGAGGTCTGGGCGCAGCCTACCTATTACTTCGGGGCTGAGCAGTATACTTTGATAGCCGCTCTGCGTAGGGGTAGCCACGGGCGCCTGCCAAGTATACTGCTGTGCATTAGCTACATTATACCATGCAACCAGTATCAGCAACAGCAGGCTACTGATTATCTGTACCAGGTGTCGTGGCAGTGTCATCATCCAATAGTATAACTTTTAATCGCTGGTACATAAACGAAACCGTGAGTAGCAGCACGCCCAGGCAAATGAAAGCGGCAATTTTACCTCCTTCGGATATCCCCCTGATGTCGAATAGGAAGAGCTTCAGCAGCGTGAGGAAGAACAACGACAGCGATACAATGCGCAGCGTCTTGATCTTGCGCTGCATCCCGATCATCATCAGGATGAACGAGCTGATGCCCCAAAGTATTGGGAAGCCGATCTTCCGCACCTGCTTCAGCCAGACGGCAAGGCTATAATCAGGTTTGTAGAACAGCAGTGACACCAGGTTTTCCAGCTCGGCACTTGCTATAAACACTACTACAAAGCTAGCCGACCACAGCGCAATTTTGCCTGCCCGCGAGTTGAAAGTATAACGCTGCGCCACCAAACGGAGCAATTGCGCTACGAGTAGCAGCACCAGCACCAGGGGTAGGTAGTGAAGCATAAAGCTGCTCAACGTTTCGGAGCCGTCTGTTAGGTAAGCGTTGCGGGTACTAACGCTGAGCGGGTACTGCAGCGTGAGGTAAAGTATAACCCCGACGACGGCCAACGCTGCTATACCCTGCTGAACCAGTTGGTTTGATAGCCGCCTGCTCTGGAGCAACAGTAGGAAAAGGTATAAGTAGTTGTATAAACCAATGATAAAGTACTTCGCGGCATAGCTCACGGCCAGACGGTCCAGGGTGTGGCTCAGCTCCTGCAGCAGCACCAGGTACAGCCCCAACACTAGTGCGAAACTAATGATGGAATGGTATACTTCTGCCGGTAGGAACCTAATTAAGATCAGCTCGTGCTCGCGCTGCAGCAGCCACCGCGTAGCTGCCAGGGCTGCTACAGCTACCAAACCGGTTACAAACACTTTGTTCAGCACCATGTTTAGCGGCTCCGACAGCTCGTAGTAGTACAGGTTCCAGTCCATCAGCAAGCTAACAGCCATTAGCCCCATCACCGCTACCGAAGCCACCCGGATCAGTTTTATACCTGACTTCTGCGAGAACCACAGGAGCAGCACCGATTCCAGTGCCCAGAATAAAGTAATGTAATTGCCTTTCAGTTGAACCGGTGCGGTCAGGCTCAGGAAGGTGAGCACCAGCCCGATGAGCAGGTACACCAGATTGCGGTCTGCTTTTTGGTTGCGGTAAAGCAGGAAAGCAAAGACAAAGTTGAACACTGCTATGATCAGGGTGAACAAGCCCTGGTAGTTACCACCCGCTATATACTGCAGCACATACATGCCGGCCGAGTAATACAGGAAGGTGTTGCTAAGCAGGATCATGATCTCAGGAGCCGTAAAGTGCCGCCTTTCTTTAATGTTGTTGATGATGTTCATAGCGAAGAACACCAGGTAAAACAGGGTCGCAAAAATAAGTGCGCCTGCATAAGGTGGGTTGTTGGGTGTATCCACTACGCGCGTTGTAAGCCAGCCGCCATAGAGTATGATGGTGAAGACGTAAGCAATGGTATTGAGCAGGCTCCACTTCTTAAAGTAAGCCAGCACCAGTATACCCAGGTTCAGGATAAGGATGAACACGAAGAGCACGATATAGTTGCCCTCCCCAGAGCTCGCCATAAAAGGGCTGGCAAAGCCACCCACCAGTGCCAGCATCGCCAGCTCCATGCGGTTGTAGGCAATGGACAGCAGAATGGTGAAACCGGTTATACCAACCATCAGGAGAAAAGCCACAGTTTGGCTAAAGAGCTGATATTCGTGGAAGGCAATAGCAATGGTAAAGTATAAAACAGCCATGCCACCGCCTACCATCACCGAGCTGAAGGCCTGGTAGGTTTTCCGGAGCCGGTGCGCAAGGCCCAGCAGTGCTCCGCCGGCCAGGATGCCTATCGCCACCCGGCCTATCTCGTTTATCCAATCCTGATCTATGGCATATTTTACAAAAAAGCCAATACCCAGCACCAGGATAGCAATGCCCAGCTTGTTGATCAGGTTTTCCCCAATAAATTTCTCCCAGTCGAGATTCTCGCGGAATTTATCGAAAATGGATGGCTTTGGCAGTGGACGGGGAGCTTCTGTAAAAGCTGCCGTGGTAACCGGCGTTGGCTGCTCCAGCGGCTGCGGCCTTGGTACCGGTTGGTATAGAGGCTCCGGCTCGGGGGCTGGCGTAACAGGAGGAGGGGTTATGGCTGTTGGCGGTACAACCGGTGTTACCCTTTCTTGCTGTTCTTTTACCGGCTCCGGCGCGGCTGCCTCCGGTGCCGGCTGTGCAGCACGCTTTTCCAGCTGGTCGCGGATGTCCAGCAGTTCTCTTCGGATCTCGTGCAGTTCCTGCCCGTTATCTTCCAGCTTGCCGATGAGCTGTTTCGATACCCATATTATCAACAAAAAAAGAAAGAACAGGAGAGTCAATTCCATAAAGAGATGCGGTTATTTCATCTCTATATTAAAAGTTTTTCTGTTCAATGTAAAACGCATCTGATGACAGGTAAACAAAAAGAGCTCTCCTGTTGCAGAAGAGCTCTTTTTATATTGTAAGATCTATATCTTACTTCGCTTCGTTGTAGCGCTTGGTTACCTCATCCCAGTTCACCACGTTCCAGAAGGCGTTGATGTAGTCCGGGCGGCGGTTCTGGTAGTGCAGGTAGTACGCGTGCTCCCAAACGTCCAGGCCCAGGATTGGCTGGCCACCGCAACCTTCCGCGAACGACATCAGCGTGTTGTCCTGGTTAGGCGTAGAGCAGATCTCCAGCTTGCCGCCTTTTACGCACAGCCAGGCCCAGCCAGAGCCGAAACGCGTAGCCGCAGCCGTGTTGAATTTCTCCTTAAACTGGTCGAATGAGCCAAAGGCAGAGTTGATGGCATCTGCCAGTTCGCCTGATGGCTGGCCGCCACCGTTCGGAGAAAGGATGGTCCAGAACAGGTTGTGGTTGTAATAACCGCCACCGTTGTTGCGCACGGCCTTGTTGTCTTCTTTCACGCTGCGCATGATCTCCTCGATAGACTTGCCTTCCAGGTCTGTGCCCGCAATGGCCTTGTTCAGGTTATCGGTGTAGGCCTGGTGATGTTTTGTATGGTGGATCTCCATGGTGCGCGCGTCGATGTGCGGCTCCAGTGCGTCGTAGGCATAAGGTAGTTTCGGAAGTTCGAAAGCCATAGTTTTATATAGATTTATGTTAGAAATATTTTACTTGTACATACAATGGAGATGTACGGCATCCCTCCAAAGTTAGTTAATTTCTTTTAGCCGCAAAGAAAGAGGCCATCAGGTCGGCGCACTCCTGCGCCATAATGCCGCTCACCATTTCAGTTTTGGGGTGTAGCAGATTCCCTACTCTTCTATAACCGCGCTTTGGCTCAGATGTTCCGAACACCACCCGCTTTAGCTGTGCCCAGTAGCTGGCGCCGGCGCACATCACGCAAGGCTCCACGGTTACGTAGAGGGTGCAGTCGTGCAGGTACTTGTTGCCAAGGTATTCTGAGGCGGCGGTCAGGGCCAGCATCTCGGCGTGTGCGGTTACGTCGTTCAGCTTCTCGGTCTGGTTATAGGCTTTGGCTATAATGCGGTTATTGGCCACCACCACTGCCCCAATCGGAATCTCGCCCTCCTCGTAGGCATACTGCGCCTGCAAGTATGCCTGCTGCATAAAATGCTCATCGCTGTGGATGGATAAAAAATCTGTTGCCATATAGTAAAGATGGGCACATCAGGGGTAAAATACAAGTATGGCTCGGGCGGGAAAGCCACATTTGCAGAGGCGCAGGCATAAAAAAAAGCCCCTCCAAAAAGGAGAGGCCTTAACGTAGTAGATAGTTAGGTAGTAGTTGTTATTTTATCTGCACAGAGCCCATCACCTGGCGGGCTGTCTCCTGCCAGTCATTTTTCATACTAAAAGGCACGTGCAGTGTAAAGATATACAGCTGGTTGTCTTTGATCGTATACTGCACGAGGCTGTACTTCTGCACCGGGGCCAGCATGGAGCCTCCCCGTTCGTCGGCCAGCGTGCTCACAAACTCAAAAACCAGGAAATCCCGGCCCTTCACCTGACTTACCTCCTGGCGTATAAAATCTACCTTGGTGAAGGTCTCCAGCAGGTTTGCCTTGTAAAACTCACGCAGCATCTTCAGGTCCTCTGCTTTAAACTGCGAGGGTTTTTGCGTTACGCTAAAGTCTATCTGGCCGTTCGGGCTGGTAAACACGGCCAGCGGGCGGGTGGCGGCAGGGTACTTACGGGCAATGCCGTCGTCGGGCATCGGCATAAAATCCTGCGGCAGCAGCACGCTCACTTCTTTGCTAATCTGGGTCTTCTTCAGTTTAGATTGGGCAAAGGTGGCTCCGGCTATCAGAATAATGGCTAAAAAGGCAAGGTATCGCATGTTCATAGAGTATGTTGGGGCAAAGCTATTAAATAATCAGGAAAAGGGATGTGCAGTTATAGTGCAATAATTTTGCCAGAAACGCTCAGCGGGTAAAGCTTTTTGGCTTGTGCGGCAGCCTACATCCTTGTGCAGGCGTTTGCGTTAACGTGTAAAAGAGAGCAGGCGGCAGTAGTATAAAAGTATAAGTATACTTGGCTGGCGGCTGCGCTGATAGCAGATCACTATAAACTAACACAAAGTATAAAGCTATGATCGAAAACCTGATAAATAACCTGAAAGGGCAGCTGACCGGCGAGTTGCAAAATAAATTTAACCTGCAGCCTGATACGGCCAACAAATCGGTGGACCTGGCCAAGGATAACGTGGTGAATGAGCTAAAAACGCGGGCGGGCAGCGGCGACATGGGCGGCTTAATGGACGTGTTCAGGGGCAACAAGGCCCCCGCAGACAGCAGTGCCGGCAACAGCATCATCCACAAGTATGTGGGCGACCTTACCTCCAAACTGGGCATTCCGGAGAGCGTGGCGAAGCAGGTGGCGCCTTTTGCCATCAACTTTATTATGCAGAAGATAGGCGGGCAAGCGGCCAGCGGTAACCTGAGCGAAGGCGACTTGCTAGGCGGCTTATTGGGCGGCGGCCTGAAAGACAAGCTTGGCAAGGGACTGGGAGGTTTGTTTTAAAAGCGCTCCATACTTAAAACACAAGAAGCCATGCCTGCGGGTATGGCTTTCTTTGTTTAGCTGGGTTGGTAACCAGCGGCAAGTCTGTTACTTTTGCAGCGCTACCAAGTATAAGCTGGATGTCGGAGAGTGTACAGAGCCTTTTTTTTAAGTTTTTTAAGTTCGGCGTGGTGGGCTTTTCGGGCCTGGTGCTGGACTTTGGCCTGACATTTCTGGCGAAGGAGCGCCTTGGTTGGAACAAGTATGTGGCCAACAGCCTGGGCTTTCTGGTAGCCAGCGCCAGCAACTTTTACCTCAACCGCATCTGGACCTTCCACAGCGCCGACCCGGAGATAGGCTGGCAATACTCTAAGTTTCTGGCCGCTGCCGTCGTGGGCCTGCTCCTGAACAACCTGATCATTTACCTGCTCACCAACCGCGCCAACCTCAACTTCTATGTGGCCAAGTTCTGCGCCATCGTGCTGGTCTTCTTCTGGAATTTCTTAATAAACTACCTGTATACTTTTACCCGGTAGTTGGTCGGATTTGGCTGAAGTATAAGTTTCATGGCCGCAGGTACCATCAGAAGTGTAAACCCACCCCTAAGAGCTGCGCTCGCTAGCTCAAAACTCTCGTTTTGGCTAGTCCAGAGGAGGGGGAATTTACCTCACCCCAGCCCTCTCCTAAAAACAGGAGAGGGAGCCCGGTTCAAGCTCCGTCAGCCATGGCTATCGAAATGATTCCCAGTCTTTCCGTGGGGGTAGGGGCCCTCGAAAAAGAGCGCCTTCTAGATTTCCGGTGCCGCAGGCATTGCGACGTCTGGAGCAAAGGAAATGTAGACAGCGCGATGCGGGAAGACGAGGCCTCCCGGCCTTGAGGGCACCAAAGTATGAGATGCAACGATAGGTAGGTATGACTGAGGATGAACGGTAGCTAGAAAGGATAGCTTGGTTCAAGACGCAGGAAGCGGCGCTATAGAGGCACAAGCGGACGCTTGCGCCAGAAGGTGCCAGGAAAGTATGAAAATACAAACAGACGCTTACTAAATAACTACCTCACCTCATAAATCTGCACGTGCTCGTCTTTGTGCACGCGTGGGTTCAGCAGGTGCAGGAGCTGGTCGTATAGCGAAGGGTTGATGGTGTGGTTGAGGCGCAGGTTGGGGAACACCTGGTGCAGGCGGGCCATCCGCTCTTCCATGTCATCGGTGCCCACTACCACAACAAAATCGGGCTTATAGGCAGTGGTGCCAATCTCCTGCTGCAGGTCTTGCGGGGTCTTGTCCTCGTTCAGCGTATAGGCCATTACAAAGTTCTCCGGCAGCTGTTTCTGGCCCTGCAGGTACTCCTCCCACACCATGTCTTCATCGGTAATATAATGGTCGTACACCACAGCCGGGCGGCCCAGGTAAAAGAGCGGCGCCTTTTTTACGCTGTGGTTGCCAAACTCCAGCACCACGCTGTCAAAGCCTTTTTGGTCGGATAAGTATACCAGCGGCGCCACGCGGCTTTTTTTAGTATAAGTAAGCGCCATGCCAACAGTAGCCAGCAGGTTCAGTACCCAAAAGAAGCCCCAGCAATAGGCCAAAAGGGTGCGGCGGCGCTGCCAGAAACCGGAGCTGCGCACAAATTGCTGCCAACCTATCACGCCTAATAGCATCACCAGCGGCAACAGCGGAAGTATAAACCGCTCCTGCTTGTTCGGGAACAGCGAGTGCGCCACAAAAAACACCAGCCCGCCCCAGAATAGCTTGGGCGCTAGCCGGGCAGTGCGGGCATAGCCAACTATAAGGAAAGCGCTTATGGGCGGCACCAGAAAGCCAAGTATGGTCAGGGCGAAACGGTAAACCGGGCCTGTGCTGTAGTTATGCGCGTTCTCGGTGTTAAACAGAAAGTAGGCTACAATGGAGTGAAAGGGGTAATCAAAGAAGATGATGTCGATGGTGCCCTGCACGAGAAAAGCCGTAACCAGAAAGCCGAGCAGCACCGCCACAGCCTCGCGCCACTGCCGCTGAAACAGCAGCACCAGGCCGGCCCCAGCGCCAAAAAGAACCGTATGGTACCGGAAAACAAAGGCCAGCGCAAACAAAGCACCTGCCCAGAAGTATGGCAAGACCCGCTTCCGGCCCTCCTGATCCTCCCGCACCATCAGGTAAAAAGCGGCCATGTACGGCGGGATGCACACCATCTCCACCAGGTTGCGCACGCTCATGAACGGCATAAACCACACCAGCGCCAGCATCAGCCCCACCAGGCGCGCATTGGCCCGGTTAGAGAGCCGCTCCGTAAGCTTATAGCCAAAGTATACCACCAGCAGCGAGTACAGCGCGTGCAGCACACGCACCACCGTCATCTTCACCTCCGGGCTAAATATGCCCATGGCCTCCAGCACATAAAACAAGCCGTAGTGCAGCAGCACGTACACCATGCTGTGGCGGGGCGGCATAGGCTCATTCAGCCACAGCGGAAAGCCGTCCAGCCAGCCCTGCGCAATCGTGATCACATCAAAATGGTCGTCGCTGAAGGCAAAGCCCTTCGAGAAAAAGGCTGCCAGCAAACGTATGGCCAGGGCAATGATGAGAACCGTGGAAAGCGGGATAAGGTAACGCTCCTGTGGCTGGCCCAGCGTGGCCGCGTCGGCGGTAAAGGCCTTTGCTACAGATGTTTTGGTGGAGTTTGGCATGCGGGTGTACTTGTGCGGCTGCAAATTTAACTGTAATTATAACGATTCTGTATTACCTTCGCTTTTTAATCTGATATTTTAAGAATTGGCGCATCTACACCAAATGTCTAAGCGGCAGGTGCCGCAAAAGCTAAAGCTGTTTATATTGGCCTTCGTGCTGTTGGCGCTGGCCATCGGCGCCTGGCTGATGTACCGCCACGAGGAGGTGAAGTACAAAGATGTGCTGGTGCTGGGGCATGCCGGCTCAGGCTTTTTCTCCCCGATAAACCCCTTTAACCCGCTGCCTGCCAATAGTATGGCTTCTATTGTAAAGGCCCTGGAAGATAACGGCGCCGATGGGATAGAGGTGGATGTGCAGCTGACGCAGGACGGCGTTGCCGTGCTGTACCACGATAACTTTCTGCAGAGCATGACCACGGCCGAAGGGCATATAGAGGAGCATCCGGCCGCTGCCGTTGTGGGTCTGAAGTATGACGGGGGCTTTTTCTACAACCTGTTTCAGGAGGAGCAGGTAATTACCCTGGAGGCGCTGCTGCAGTATCTTGCAACCTTCCCCGAAGCACCCTACCTGCACCTGGACCTGCGCAACTACACGCCAGAGCGGCACAGCTATTATGCCCGTACGCTCCTGGCGCTGCTGCGTAAGTATAACTATCCGCTGGATAAAATGGTATTTATCTCTCAGAACACCGACTTTTTATTGGCCTTCCGTAACGTAGAGCCCAAGGCAATACTGATGCTGGACGCCGGGGGCGACTTTGAGCAAACGCTGACAGAGGCAGCCAAGTATAAACTAAACGGCATCTGCGCGAACGGTGGCAACGTAACTGGCGCACAGGTAGCCGAGGCTAAACAGCAGGGCCTGCAGGTGGTACTGTTTGGAGGCAAATCGCCGTCGCGGGTATCAAAAATGATAAACATGCGCCCTGATGCCATACAGGTAAACAACGTGGCTGCCATGCGTGGAATGCTGCCGTAACACTTTTGCATCAGATAAAGCAAACCAGCGGTAAGATTATTACATTTGCATAAAACTATACAAGTAGACTATACTATGTTCCGAACACATACTTGCGGCGAGCTTCGCCTGGATAACGTTGGCGAAGAGGTAATATTAGCAGGCTGGGTACAGCGCGTGCGCGACAAAGGCGGCATGCTTTGGGTAGACCTGCGCGATCGCTACGGCATCACCCAACTGACCATGGAAGAAGGGCTTACGCCTGCCGGAATTATGGAGCAGGCCCGAAGCCTGGGGCGCGAGTATGTAGTTAAAGTTGTGGGCAGGGTAGTGGAGCGCTACTCTAAAAACGATAAGATACCGACCGGCGATGTGGAGCTGCACGTTTCCAAGCTCGTGGTGCTGAACCCGGCCAAGCTGCCGCCCTTCCTGATAGAGGACGAGACCGACGGCGGTGATGACCTGCGCATGAAGTACCGCTACCTGGACCTGCGCCGTGCGCCGGTGCGCCACAACCTGGAGCTGCGCCACCGCATGATGCGCGCCACCCGCGATTACCTGGACAACCGCCGCTTTATCGAGGTGGAAACGCCGTACCTGATCAAGTCTACGCCAGAGGGTGCCCGCGACTTTGTGGTGCCGAGCCGCATGAACCCAGGTGAGTTTTACGCCCTTCCGCAGTCGCCGCAGACGTTTAAGCAGCTGCTGATGGTGGCCGGCTTCGACAAGTATTTCCAGATCGTGAAGTGCTTCCGCGATGAGGACCTGCGGGCCGACCGCCAGCCAGAGTTCACTCAGATCGACTGCGAGATGTCTTTCGTGAGCCAGGAGGATATCCTGCGCACCTTTGAGGGCTTCATCAAATACCTTTTCGAGAAAGTGAAAGGCGTTAAGATAGACAAGCTGCCACGCATGACCTATGCCGACGCCATGAAGTTCTATGGCTCTGATAAGCCCGATATTCGCTTCGACATGCGCTTTGTGGAGCTGAACCCGCTGGTGAAGCACAAAGGCTTTAAAGTGTTCGACGATGCCGAACTGGTGGTAGGCATTTGTGCCGAAGGCGCTGCCAGCTATACCCGCAAGCAGCTGGACGAGCTGACAGACTTTGTGAAGCGTCCGCAGATTGGCGCTACGGGCCTGGTATATGCCCGCGTAAACGAAGATGGAAGTATAAAATCATCTGTAGATAAGTTTTACACAGCAGAAGACCTGCAGGCCTGGGCCGCTGCCTTTAACGCCAAGCCCGGCGACCTTATACTTATACTTGCCGGTGATGCCGACAGAACCCGCAAAGCGCTGAACGAGCTGCGCCTGGAAATGGGCACTCGCCTTGGCCTGCGTAACAAAGAAGTTTTTGCGCCGCTGTGGGTGGTAGACTTTCCGTTGCTGGAGTGGGATGAGGACACCAAGCGCTACCACGCCATGCACCATCCGTTCACCTCGCCTAAGCCGGAAGACATCGAGCTGATCGATGACCGCCCGGGCGACATCCGCGCCAATGCCTACGACATGGTGATTAACGGTGTGGAAGTGGGAGGAGGCTCTATCCGTATCCACGACCGCCGCCTGCAAGAGCAGATGTTCCGCTTACTTGGCTTCTCTAAGGCTGAGGCTGAGGCGCAGTTTGGCTTCCTGATGAGTGCGTTTGAGTATGGTGCGCCACCGCACGGAGGCATTGCCTTCGGCTTCGACCGTTTGTGCTCGCTCTTCGGCGGCTCCGATTCCATCCGAGACTATATCGCCTTCCCGAAGAACAATGCCGGCCGTGATGTGATGATTGACGCACCAGCCCCAATTGCGCAGGAGCAGCTCGACGAATTACACATAAACATGAAAAACCTGCCGCATAGGTAACAGTCGTTTTTCCACAGCATCTAACAAGGCCCGCCGCTGATCTCAGTGGCGGGCCTTTTGCTTTATCCCCAATTCATACTTTTAAGTGTGGATATTGTGGATAACCGTGTGGATTCAGGTTTGAAATCAGCCTTTATCCACCATTAATGCTTACAAATGCTATAGCACTGTGGATATGTGGATAACTGCTGTGGATAGGCGTTGGTGTAAAGGATAAGCTGCAGTATACATAATCTATACTTTGGTGTGTAACTTCAGCTTTAGTGGTCGCTCTGCCAGCTATAGTATAAGGAGCGGAAGCAGCTTATAAGTTCGAGCCGGTAAAGTATGGATTGTCTACTGTCTCTGTTTCTATTGCAGTAGCTCCCGGCGAATGGCTTTTAAACCTGTCTTTACTCATACTTCAGCATACGTCACACCATACTTTACCTTACATGAACGAAGTTGATACTTGCCTTTAATTCATTCATCCCAAACTGGTGCAGCTGTTGATAGTTCTCTTCGTGTATAAGTTGATACGTTTGCCTTGCAACGTGTAATAAAAAAAGAGGCTGCCTCGCTAAAGGCAGCCTCTTCTCTATAAGTATGGGCTATTTTTCTAGATCAGTCCGCTAACCAGCGCAGGGGCTGTGCCTAGCAGAATTGTCAGGGCAGTAATCAGGATAAGCGTGAACGAAGCAAGACTGCTTACCTCCACTACCTCCTGGTTTGCGGCAGGCTGCATGTACATCGCAATCACTACCTTGAAGTAGTAGTAAATGCCAACAGCGGCAAGTATAACTGCCAGCACCACCAGCCACAGCATATTCGGGTTCTGCAGCAGCGCAGAGAACACGAAGAACTTACCGAAGAAACCGGCTGTAAGCGGTATACCCGCCAACGACAGCATGGAAACCGTCATGGCGAAGGCCAGCAGCGGATTGGTTCTGCCAAGCCCGTTAAAGGCCTCATATGTGGCATTACCGCGGTTATCCTGTACCATCTTCAGTACGCCAAAGGCAGCAATTGTAGCAGTAGCGTAGGCAGCAGAGTAAAACAGTATGGCAGTGTCTGATTGTTGGTTAAAGGCAACCAGCGCCATCAGCAGGTATCCTGCATGCGAGATACTGGAGTAGGCCATCATGCGCTTAAAGCTGGTCTGTATAACAGCGCCCACGTTTCCTATCACCAGCGTCAGCACGGTAATGGCCACCAGCGTTGGGAACCAGGTAGTATAAGAAGCGGCAAAGGCGGCTTCCATCAGCTTGTAAAAAGCAGCCACACCGGCCGTTTTCACTACTGTAGACATAAAGGCCGTGAAGAGGGTAGGAGTACCTTCATACACATCCGGTGCCCAGAAGTGGAACGGTGCCGCAGAAATCTTAAAGGAAATACCGATGATCAGGACCAGGATGCCTAGCGTGAGCATTGTGTTGGAAAGGCCATCGGCGTTAAGCTGCGCCTGGGCTGCAGCAATTTCTGTGATGTTAAATGTGCTTGTGCCACCATAGATCATGACGATGCCAAACAGCATGATGCCTGTAAAGAACGAGCCCATCAGGAAGTACTTCAGGGCTGCCTCGTTAGAGCGCAGGCTTGTTTTGTCGCTGCCGGCCAGCACATACATCGCTATCGAAAGAATCTCAACACCAATGAACAGCATGATCAGGTTCTCGTAGCTTACCATCATAACGGCACCTACCAGCGAGAACAGCAGCAAGGAGTAATACTCTGCCAGGTTAGCGTCGTTTCGGGCTATGTAGCGCTGCGAGAAAGGCAACAACAGCAAAGTTGTCAATGTCATGATGCCCGTAAAAGCCACCGCATAGTTGTCGATGGTGAGCATGTTGTGGAAGTAGCTCTGCGTGTTGTTCCAGTCCATCAGGTTAATGGCAAACACCACGGCCAGAAAAATCAACACTAGCGGCAGCAGCACCTTCTTAGACTTGGCAAAGCCTACAAAAAGGTTAATGATACCGAAAACAGATAGAAGTATGATCGAGGTCATGTCGTCGTATTTCTCTAAAACTCTTTATTCACTTTACCGCCTAGCGCTTAATAATGCTCAGCAGGTTATTAACGGCAGGCTCGGAGATGTCCAGGAACGTGTTCGGGAACAAGCCGATCCAGAATACCATCACCACCAGCGGAATGAGCACGGCTTTCTCGTTCATTGTCAGGTCAGAGAAGGCCTCCGTTAACTCAGACTTCGTTCCGAACATAACGCCCTGGAACATGCGCAGCATGTACACCGCACCAAGTATGATGGTGAGGCCGGCGATGCCGCCAAACCAGGCATTGTACTGGAAAACACCAGACAGCAGCAGGAATTCGCCCACGAATCCGTTTGTCAGTGGTAGCGCCACAGAACCCAGCAGCAGAATCATGAAGAAGATAGAAAGTGCCTTGGCATTTTGTGTAATACCGCCCAGGCTGGTAATATCTCTTGTGTTGGTTCTGCTAAAGATGATATCGATGATGAAGAACAGGCCGACTACGTTAATACCGTGGCTCAGCATCTGGATAACGCCACCCTGCAGGCCTTGCTCGTTCAGGGTAAATATACCCGCCGCAATCAGGCCAACGTGCGCGATGGAAGAATAAGCGATCAGGCGCTTGAGGTCGCGCTGGCGGATGGCGATAACAGAGGCGTACACGATACCGATGATAGAGAGCACCAGCACCACTTCATCCCATTGGCTAACACCGAAAGGCACCACCGGCAACAACCAGCGCAGCACCCCGTAAATACCCATCTTCAGCATAATACCCGAAAGCAGCATGGTAGCCTGCGCCGGCGACTCCGTATAGGTATCAGGTTGCCAGGTATGGAACGGGAACACTGGCATTTTGATTGCGAAGGCGATGAACAGGAACCAGAAGATCCAGCTCTGCGACTCGCTGGCCAGCGACAGCTGATAAAAAGCGTTGATATCGGAAGAGTGGGTGCCAGGCGTTTGTAAGTATAAGTATACAAAAGCGGCCAGCATAAACAGCGAACCGAAGATGGTATACACAAAGAACTTAAACGTTACCCGGATTCTGTTGGCACCGCCCCAAACGGCAGCAATGAAGTAGATCGGAATCAGCGCCACTTCCCACATAAAGTAGAACAGGAAGGCATCCATGGCCACAAACACGCCGATCAGGCCGGTTTGCATGAACAGGATGAGCGCGTAAAAGGCGTTCGGGTTCTTATACTCGTGCTTGTAGGCTGAAAGTATGATCAGCGGGATCAGGAAAGTGGTCAGCAGTACCATCAGCAGGCTAATGCCGTCCATGCCGATGCTAAAGCTGATGCCTGCGCTTTCGATCCAGGGGAAACTAAGGGCGAGCTGGGTAGCACCGCTTTGGGTGTCGAACGTAGAGAGGGCGAACAGTGACAACGCAAACTCCACGAGCGCTGCTACAAAAGCCACTTTCTTGGCACCCTGTCCTTTAATCAGCAGCACCAGAAGTGCGGCTAGGGCAGGCCAGAAAAGTAATAGAGCTGTAATCATCTTCTAAGAACCTTATCCGATAAAGAAGTTTAAAAATAAAATCAGGACGATGCTGAACACCATCACCATCAGGTAGAAGCCGATGGCGCCGCTTTGCGCGTAACGCAGGGTGCGGCTGCTGTAGGTGGTCAGCTTTCCGAAACCGTTCACAATGCCGTCTACCACCAACACATCCAGCACACGGTGGAAGGTAGTTGATAGCCACATCAGCGGACGAACAATGACTGTGTCGTAGAGCTCGTCGATGTAGTATTTGTGGTAGATCAGGTTGTGGATCGGGGACAGGCGCTCGCCTTCCGGCACTGGCACAGTCTTTTTGCTTACATACATCACATAAGCGATGATGGCCGCAATGGCCGCTACGGCTACCGATAGTCCCATCAGCATCCATTCTGTAGCGTGGTCGAGGTGAAGCGGAGCCACAGCGGGTGCGTTAGCCACCTGCGCATAGCCATAGATCGGGGCCAGGTAGTTCTGCAGAATGTGGTTGCCCTCGCCAAACACCGCCGGAATTCCGAGGAAACCGCCTACGGTAGAAAGGATGGCCAGCACGATCAGCGGCAGCGTCATAGAAATAGGCGACTCGTGTAGGTGGCTCTTCTGTGCTTCGGTGCCTCTAAACGTTCCGAAGAATGTCAGGAACACCAGGCGGAACATGTAGAAAGAGGTCATGAACGAGGCCAGCATGCCCAGTGCCCAAAGCACCTTGCTATGCTCCCATACATGCGCCAGCAACTCATCTTTAGAGAAGAAACCAGCGAACGGCGGGATACCGGAGATAGCCAGTGTACCGATCAGGAAGGTTAAAAACGTGATAGGTAGGTATTTCCTCAGGCCACCCATGCTGCGGATGTCCTGTTCGTTGCTCATGGCGTGAATCACAGAACCGGCACCCAGGAACAGCAGCGCCTTGAAGAACGCGTGCGTCAGTACGTGGAAGATGGAAGAAGAGAAGGCCATCACCCCCAGCGCCAGGAACATATAACCCAGCTGCGACACGGTAGAGTAAGCCAGCACCTTTTTGATGTCGTTTTGCGCCAGGCCGATAGTGGCAGCCAGCACAGCCGTAGCCACACCCACAATGGCGATTACCTCCAGCGTAGTTGGAGCCAGCACGTACAGCACGTTCGAGCGCAGTACCATGTAAATACCGGCCGTTACCATGGTAGCGGCGTGAATCAGGGCAGAAACCGGCGTAGGGCCCGCCATCGCGTCCGGAAGCCAGGTGAACAACGGAATCTGCGCACTCTTACCCATCGCGCCCACAAACAGGAGCAGGGTAATCGCTATCATTACCGTTGAATCGATACCACCAGTATAGTTGGCCGCCTCAGCAAATACCTGCGGGTAGGAAACAGAACCGAAGGTGATGAAGATGAGGAAAATGCCCAGCAGGAAGCCCAGGTCACCGATACGGTTCATCACGAAGGCTTTCTTGGCGGCGTTGTTGTAGCTGGTGTTCTTGTTCCAGAAGCCGATCAGCAGGTAAGAGCAAAGGCCCACGCCTTCCCAGCCCACGAACATCATCACGTAGTTAGAGCCCATCACCAGCAGCAGCATGGAGAACATGAAGAGGTTGATGAAAGCGAAGAACTTGCCGAAGTTCTCGTCGTGGCTCATGTAGCCGGCGGAGTACAGGTGGATCAGGAAACCAATACCGGTCACCATCAGCATCATCAGCAGCGTCAGCTGGTCTATCAGAAAGGAGAAGCCGATCTGTAGGCTTCCCACAGAAATCCAGTCGTAGAAGTCAACCGTGTAGGCACGGCTGCCGTTGGCCTGAAAATCGATGAACAGGTAAACGGTGATGAGGAAAGAAGCCAGCACGGTGCCGCTACCAATAAGGCTTACCAGGCCTTTGGCTATGCTGCGGTTGCCAAGTCCGTTGATGATAAAGCCGGCCAGCGGCAGCAACGGAACAAACAGACAAAGCAGTGCCATACTCTGGTTGTTAATCGGCATTACAATCTCTTGCATCTGTGTAAATATTTAAGCTATTCAGCGTATGGTTAGAGCTACTACCACTTCAGGTAGTTGAGCAGTTGTACATCGGTAGATCGGATGTTGCGGTAGGTCATCACGATAATGGCCAGGCCCACGCATACTTCGGCGGCGGCTACCGCCATGATAAAGAACACGAAAACCTGCGCGCTGGCGTCGGCACGGTAGGCCGACAGGGCCGTTAGGAGCAGGTTCACGGCGTTCAGCATCAGCTCGATGCACATAAAGATCACGATGGCGTTGCGGCGCGTCAGTACACCGATTACACCAATAACAAAAAGAGCCGCGCTGAAAAACAGGTAATAATCTAATGGAATGGTCCGGATGACCTCTGGTATGTTGTTCATTTTCTGTGTGGCTGAACGTACTACTCTTAAATTACGATCCAAAAATCAAGTCGCAAAGTTATCCCCATTTTTGTAAAAACCATAACATATTTCCTATTCTTATTGCCCCGGGCGGCGCCTATTTTCAATGCTTTTTCTCTTGTTTAAGCTACTCCTTTCATCTTTCCGGGAAATACTTTTCTGATGCCGGCACTGCGCCAGGATTATACTTTTGGGCGGTGTTTTCGTAGCTATGGGAATCACTGTTTATACCCTATGAAGCACCCATACATTTTATACTTCCTGTTGCCGCCGCTGCTCCTGCAGTCCTGCAAGTCCAGGCCGGCAGAAGCCAGCGCCCCCGAGAGCGGGGCGGCTGCGCAGGTGAAGCAGCTTAACCTGGCCGCTACCACTACCCACAAGCTGTTTTATGACGCGTTGCCGTCCGCCTCTGGCCTGGAGCATGCAGAAGGGGCTTTTTATGTAGTTGGCGACGATTCTCCGTTTCTGTATGAGCTTAATGGAAAGTATGAGCAGGTGCGGCGGCACGCGCTGTTCGATACCACTGGCGTGGTGCAAGGCAGAATACCGAAAGACGTGAAGCCTGACCTGGAAAGTATGGCCGCCTTTACCTATGGCCGCGACCAGATGCTGCTGTTGCTCGGCTCCGGGGCCAGCCAAGCCCGAACCAAAGGCTACCTTGTCAACCTTTCAGAGAAAATGCAGGTGCAGGAGCTTGATCTGAAGCGGTTTTATACTTTCCTGAAGCAGGTGCTGAAACTGGAGAGCGAGGGGCAACTGAACCTGGAGGGGCTGGCCATGGATAAGGTGTATACCTATATGCTGCAGCGCCCGCTGGGCGGGGGCACTAATACCTTGCTTCGCTTTAACTCAGATGATTTCAAGGACTTTATACTTGTCGGGGGCGAGATGCCGGCTGTGGCTGTGTATCACTTCTCGCTTCCGCAGTTGGGCGGACTGGCTGCGGGTTTCTCCGGTGCCTATGCCTTAAACGGCAGGTTGTTCTTTACCGCCTCCGTTGAAGAAGCGCCCAACGCCATTGAGGACGGGGAGGTGCACGGCAGTTACATCGGAGTTATTGACCTGCGCGCGCTGCCTTATGCCACTGATGCTGCCCAGCCGCTGCAGGTGCCCGTGGTGCAGTTAAACGATGTTGAAGGCGCGCCTTATGTGGGAAAAGTGGAGTCGCTGGTGGTGCTGAAAGCGGAAGGGCAGACGTATCAGGTGGTGGTGGTATCGGATGATGACCGTGGCCACTCGGAGCTGCTGGAGGTGGAACTTAGCGCTGAGTAAGCATAAAACGATAAAAAGCGAAAGGCTGGAGTTTATACTTCCAGCCTTCCGCTTTTATACTTTTATGTATGTCTTTCTTAGAAGTTGCTCTCGCCTTCCTCTCGCTTGCCCAGCATCACGGCGCCCACCATGGCCACCAGGAACAGCACTGAGGCCAGCTCAAAAGGCAGCAGGTATTCTGTGAACAGCACCTGGCCCAGGCTCTCTACCATGCCTATCTGTGAGTCATACGTATCTGGGTTGTAGCCTACCACATTGGCATCTTTCAGGGCCGCAATCAGCACCACAAACAGCAGGCCGCCAGCAATGGCACCGGCAAATTTGCTGACAGTGGATGTTTTTATCTTGGCGTCTCCCTGTTTACTCATGTTCAGGAACATGATCACGAAAAGGAAAAGCACCATAATGGCACCGGCATACACAATAATGTTCACCACGGCCAGGAACTGCGCGTTTAACAGCACATAGTGCCCCGAGATGGTGAAGAAGGTGATGATGAGGAACAGGACGCTGTGTACCGGGTTTTTAGAAATAACGACCATCAGGGCGCACAGCAGCGTCAGCGAAGCGAGGAAAAAGAACAGGCTCTCCATTCAGCTATTTTGTTTCAGTGGTTTTAAGAGGCTCTACCAAACGGTCTTTGCCGTAAATAAACTCGTCGCGCTCAAAGCGGGCTGGGGCAAGCTTGTCGTCCTGCAGGAAGATGGCCGCTTTCGGGCAGGCTTCCTCACACAGTCCGCAGAAAATGCAGCGCAGCATGTTCACCTCGTAGGTAACGGCATACTTCTCCTCACGGTACAGGTTCTCTTCACCAGCCTTGCGCTCTCCGGCAGTCATGGTAATGGCCTCGGCAGGGCAGGCAACCGCGCAAAGGCCGCAGGCGGTGCAGCGCTCACGTCCTTCTTCATCGCGCTTCAGCACATGCAGGCCACGCCAGTACTCGCTGCGCTCTCGCGTTTGCTCCGGGTACTGTATCGTAGCCTTCTTCTTGAAGAAGTGCTTTATCGTGATGCCAAGTCCTTGTGCAATGGCAGGAAGGTACGCACGCTCCGCGAACGTCATTTCCCGCTTCTCCACATTCTTTCTTCTATTTGATAATGGTTCCATTATATCGTATCTCCCTTTCATTGGCCTTGCTAAAGCTAAGACCATCTTTAGGTACTATAGTTTAAAATAAAGAGTCTTTTTGAATAACTCCGCTTTATGACAACAGGATAATTCCACCGCCTGTCAACAGGATGTTCAGAATTGCCAGCGGAATCAGGATCTTCCAGCCCAGTTTCATCAGTTGGTCGTAGCGGAAACGCGGCAGTGTCCAGCGCACCCACATAAAGAAGAAGATGAACAGGAATATCTTCGCGAACATAACCACCACGCCCAGCAGCGTCACCACGTTGTTGGCCAGCACCGGGTCGCTGATGGCTTCACGCAGGTTCTCCATGAACGGGAAGTTATAGGCACCAAAGTATAGCGTAGACATTACCGCCGAGGCCACAAAGATGTTGATATACTCTGCAAACAGGTACATGCCCAGTTTCATGGAGCCATACTCGGTGTGGTAACCGCCAATCAGCTCGGCCTCCGATTCTGGCAAGTCAAATGGCGTACGGTTTGTCTCGGCAAAGGAGCACACTAGGAAGATGAGAAACCCCAGCGGCTGATACCAGACATTCCAGTTAAAACCAGCCTGCTGCTCGGCTATTTCGCGCAGCGAGAGCGAGCCGGTCATCATCAAAACCGCTATAAGCGAAAGGCCCATGGCAATTTCGTAGCTGATGTTCTGCGAAGCGGCACGGATGGCGCCCAGCAAGGAGTATTTGTTGTTGGAGGCCCAGCCACCAATCATCAGACCGTACACACCCAGCGACACTACCCCGAAAATGTACAGTACCCCGATGTTCACATTGATCGCCTGCAGGTAAATCTCGCGGCCGTCAATCATCAGCATATCGCCAAACGGGATTACCGCACTCGACATGGTGGCTACCAGCATAGCTACACCCGGGCCAAGTATAAACAAGGCCTTGTTGGCTTTGGCAGGTATAAAGTCCTCTTTAAAGAACAGTTTACCGGCGTCGGCCAGGGGCTGCAGCATACCCGCCGGACCTGCGCGGTTCGGGCCTACGCGGTCCTGGATAAAGGCTGCAATCTTACGCTCAAAGTAAGTCGAGTAGGTGGCTATCAGCAGGGTGATGCCGAAGATAACCAGGATGTAAATCGCTTTGTATAGTAGGTCTACAGACTCCATTGTTTATTCCTGTGGCAGGTTTTTCTTAGTAGATGTTGGCAGGTTCGGCACGATCGGCACGTTTACAACCGGCAGCTCGTAATGGTTAGCGGAGATCACGGAATGCCTGTCGATATGGCGTGGTCCTTCTATGGTCCAGTCGCTTACCTCTTTCTTATCGAAGCGGCAGGTGTTGCAGATAAACTCCTCTACCTCGTTGTACTGGTCCTTGCGGGCCGTTACGCGTAGTACTTCCTCGCCTCGCGTCCAGAGCGTTACCTTGCCGGAGCAGGTAGGGCAGTCGCGGTGCGCATCCATCGGCTTGGTAAACCACACGCGGTTCTTAAAGCGCCAGGTTTTATCCGTAAGCGCCCCCACCGGGCACACGTCGATCACGTTACCGGAGAAGTCGTTGTCGATCACGTTCTCGATATACGTTCCGATCTCCGCGGCATCACCACGGCCCAGTACGCCATGCACACGCTTCTCCGTGATCTGGTCTGCCGTATACACGCAACGGTAGCACAGGATGCAGCGCGTCATGTGCAGCTGGATGTATGGCCCCAGGTCCACTTTATTGAACGTGCGGCGCTCTTCCTCAAAACGCTGGGCGCTCACGCCATGCTCGTAACTCAGGTCCTGCAGGTTACACTCACCGGCCTGGTCGCAGATAGGGCAATCCAGCGGGTGGTTGATGAGCAGCATTTCCACGATGCCTTTGCGGGCGTTCAGCACTTCTTCGTTAGTCGTGTTTTCTACCACCATGCCGTCCTGCACCTGCGTGATGCACGAGGCAACCAGCTTTGGCATCGGGCGGGTGTCTTTGGCAGAGCCTTGTGTTACCTTTACCAGGCACACGCGGCACTTGCCGCCGCTGCCCTTCAGCGGGCCATAGTAGCACATGGCAGGAGGCACTACTTTGCCCCCGATTTTTCTTGCGGCCTGTAGGATGGTAGTTCCATCTTCTACCTCTATCTCAATGCCGTCAATCGTTACTTTAGCCATTTTATATCTCGTTGTTCGTTTGTCGTTGTTCGTTTCTAAAGAGAAGCAGGACAACGAACGGTATTAGCTATACTATTTAAGATCTTCTTGTTTCCCCTTTCAGAATGTACAGGAAGTATGAATTTATATTTTATGCCGTTACAGTTTCTGGCTGGCCTCTGTACACCGCGCCCGGGGCTGTAGCCTCTTTCGGGTTGTTGATGTGCCACTCAAACTCGTGGCGGAAGTGGCGTATAGCGGCAGCCACCGGCCACGCCGCAGCATCACCCAGCGGACAGATAGTGTTACCCTCAATCTGCTTGGCTACGCTTACCAGCAGGTCGATGTCCTGCTGATGGCCGTGGCCGTACTCGATGCGGTGCAGCACTTTCTCCATCCAGCCTGTTCCCTCGCGGCATGGGCTACACTGGCCACACGACTCGTGGTGGTAGAAGCGGGCATAGTTCCACGTGTTACGCACGATGCACTGGTCCTCGTCGAACACGATAAAGGCACCGGAGCCCAGCATGGAGCCGCTCACAAAGCCACCGTCCGATAAGGATTCGTAGGACATCAGGCGATCTTCGCCGGCTGCTGTCTTAAGTATAAGATTGGCTGGCAGAATCGGCACGGAAGAACCTCCCGGCACCACGGCCTTCAGTTGCTTGCCTTTCCAGATGCCGCCGCAGTACTGGTCTGAGTAGATGAACTCCTCTACCGGCACGCCCAGCTCGATCTCGTAAACGCCCGGATTGTTGATGTTACCGCTGGCAGAGATCAGTTTGGTGCCTGTGCTTCGGCCGATACCGATCTTTGCATACTCCGCACCGCCGTTGTTCACGATCCAAGGCACAGAGGAAATGGTCTCCACGTTGTTCACCACCGTCGGGCTCTGGAACAGACCTTTCACCGCCGGGAACGGAGGCTTGTTACGCGGGTTGCCGCGCTTGCCCTCCAAAGACTCCAGCAAAGCTGTTTCCTCACCGCAGATATAGGCACCGCCACCCGGCGCCACGTGCAGGTCCAGGTCGTAGCCTGAGCCAAGTATGTTCTTGCCCAGCAAACCGGCCGCATACGCCTCCGCGATCGCTTTCTCCAGGATGCGCAGCACGAACAACAACTCGCCGCGGATGTAGATGTAAGAGGTATTGGCCCCCAGCGCGTAGCTCGACGTGATCATACCTTCGATCAGCGCATGCGGGTTTTTCTCCATGAACCAACGATCCTTGAAGGTGCCCGGCTCCGACTCGTCGGCGTTGCAAACGAGGTAGCGCGGAATGCCCTCCGGCTTGGCCAGGAAGCTCCATTTCATACCCGTCGGGAAGCCGGCACCCCCACGGCCACGCAGGCCAGAAGTCTTCACCTCTTCCACCACCTCTTCCGGAGACATCGTTTTCACAGCTTTCTCTACAGACTTGTAGCCGCCGTGCTTGCGATATACTTCCAGCGTCTCGATGCCGGGAACGTTGATATGCTCAGTTAATATTTTAAGTCCCATTGTAGCAGGATATATAGCTTAGCAGCCGGTTTATACTTGGCCGCTTCGTTAAAACAGGTTTATTTCTTCCAGGTTGGCGTTTCGTGCTCCTTGTGGCGCATCATCTCCAGGAATTCGTCCAGCTTCTCTTCGCTGTCGATGTTCTCGTAGAACAGCTCGCGCACCTGCAGCATCGGGCCTGATCCGCAGGAGGCAAGGCACTCCACCGGCTTCAGCGTAAACATGCCGTCGGCCGTTGTCTCGCCTTCCTCAATGTTCAGCTTCTGCTTGATCATATCGATCATCTGGTCGGCGCCACGCAGGCAGCAAGGGCCGGTGCGGCATACTTCCAGCACATGCTTTCCAACCGGCTTCAGGTTGAACATGGTGTAGAACGTGGCTACCTCGTATACTTCGATCGGCTGTATGTTCAGGATCTCGGCAACTTTGTCCATCACCTCCGGGCTTACCCAGCCGCCAAACTCCGCCTGCGCGATGTGCAGGATAGGAAGTATAGCAGACTTCTGGCGTCCTTCCGGGTAGTGGCTGATGTAGCGCTGGATCTCGGCCATTGCCTCATCAGAAAACTTTACTTCGTTTATTGTTTCTGCCATTTTTCTTTGTCATTGACCGTTTCAGGCGGCCAACCTTAAATGGTAATAGATTCTTTGATTATGCGTCTAGCTCGCCGGCGATTACGTTCAGGCTACTCAGCGTCAGGATAGCGTCGGCTAGCTGCCCGCCCTTGATCATCTCGGTATAAGCCTGGTAGTAGATAAAGCACGGGCGGCGGAAGTGCAGGCGGTATGGTGTGCGGCCTCCGTCACTGATCAGGTAGAAACCAAGCTCTCCGTTGCCTCCCTCTACGCTGTGGTATACTTCGCCCACCGGAATGTCAGCCTCGCCCATCACAATCTTAAAGTGATAGATCAGCGCTTCCATACTGGTATAAACTTTCTGCTTAGGAGGCAGGTAATAATGCGGCGCATCGGCGTGGTAAGAGCCTTCCGGCAGGTTCTTGTAAGCCTGCTCAATAATCTTCAAGCTTTCCCATACCTCAGCGTTGCGCACCAGGAAGCGGTCATAGGTGTCGCCTTTAGAGCCCACCGGAATGTCGAACTCGAAGTCCTCGTAAGAAGAGTATGGGTTCATCACGCGCACGTCGTAGTCTACGCCGGTGGCACGCAGGTTCGGGCCGGTAAAGCCGTAGCTCAGGGCACGCTCTGCGGAAATGGCGCCTACGTCCGTGGTTCTGTCCATGAAGATGCGGTTGCGCGTCATCATTTTCTCAAACTCTGCCCATACTTTCGGGAAGCGCTTCAGGAACTCGTCGATCAGGTGCAGGGCCTTCGGCGACAGGTCGCGCTCCATGCCCCCGATACGGCCCATGTTCGTCGTCAGACGGGCGCCGCATACTTCCTCATAAATATCATAGATGTGCTCGCGCTCCTGCATTACGTACAGGAAGCCGGTGAAGGCGCCGGAGTCCACCCCCAGGATCGAGTTACAGATCAGATGGTCGGAAATACGGGCCAGCTCCATCATGATCACACGGATGTACTGCGCGCGCTTCGGCACGGTAATGCCCAATAGCTTCTCTACCGTCATGTGGTACCCCATGTTATTGATAGGGGACGAGCAGTAGTTCATGCGGTCCGTGAGCGGCGTGATCTGGTAAAAAGGTCTGCGCTCGGCGATCTTCTCAAAAGCGCGGTGGATGTAGCCGATGGTAGGCACCGCATCCACAATAATCTCCCCATCCATTTGCAGGATGTTCTGGAAAATACCGTGCGTAGCCGGGTGCGTTGGACCCAGGTTCAGCGTGGTAAGCTGCCGCTCTTCCTTAATGGCTAGCCCGTGGTCTTTACGGAACTGCTCAATCTCAGTAAGCTCGGCGGTTTTATTTTCAGTAGCCATTATGGTCTCCTTTTCTGTCAAAACTGGCTTAACGTCCGAAATACGTGTTAATCTTATCTTCCCGTGTCTGGTCTTCCAGCGGGTACTGCTTCAGCATCGGGTGGTACTCCATCTCCTCAATATTCAGGATGCGGATCAGGTTCGGGTGGCCCGTGAACTTAATGCCGTAGAAGTCGAAAGCCTCACGCTCCATCCAGTTGGCGGTAGCGTATAGGTCCGTCATGGTCGGCATCACCGGGTCCGAGATCGGCATGTATACCTTAATGCGGATGCGGTAATTGTGGCGCAGGCTGTGCAACTGATACATTGTGCACAGTTCCTTGTCGCCCTTGCCAGGGTAGTGGATACCGCACATCGTGGTCAGGAAGCTGATCTGCAGCTCCTGGTCGTCGCGCAGGTATTTGATCAGATCATGTATGGTTTCGCGGTTGGTGGTGATTGTCATGATGCCATCCGGGTTGTATGGCTCCTGGATGTTCTCTTCTCCAAACTCGCTGATGATCTTGCCGAGTACGTTTTCGTTCGTAAGCTCCATGCTGCTTATTTAATGTTGTAAGAGGCTAAGAGTGCCTGATATTCCGGAGAGTCGCGGCGGCGAAGCGATTCGCTTTCTGCCAGTTCCTGCACGCGCATCAGGCCGTCCAGGATCTGCTCAGGGCGCGGCGGGCAGCCCGGCACGTACACGTCCACAGGCACCACGCGGTCGATGCCCTGCAGCACAGAATATGTGTCGAATATACCGCCTGAAGAGGCGCAGGCGCCTACGGCAATTACCCAGCGCGGCTCAGCCATCTGCTCGTATACCTGCTTTACCACCGGTCCCATCTTCTTGGCAATGGTACCCATCACCATCAGGATGTCAGCCTGGCGCGGCGAGAAGCTTGGGCGCTCCGAGCCGAAGCGTGAAATATCATAGTTGGAGCCCATGGTAGCCATGTACTCGATGCCGCAGCACGAGGTGGCAAACGGCAACGGCCAAAGCGAGTGCTTTCGGGCCAATCCGATAACTTTTTCAAGAGAAGTGGCAAAGAACCCGGCTCCGGAAATGCCCTCCGGGGCCTCAGCCATGGTGATATCTTTATTTGTATCGCTCATTACTAGTATAATTTAAATTGCAGTCGGGCACTTGACATGCCCTTTTTGCAACACAAAAGCGCTTGTTAAAGTTTAATCCTATTTCCAGTCCAGGATACCTTTTTTGATCACGTAGAAGAAACCCGACATCAGCAGGGCGATGAACGTGAGCATCTGCAGGAAACCATCCATGCCCAGGGCCTTGAAGTTAACCGCCCACGGGTACATAAAGATCACTTCCACGTCGAACAGTACAAACAGGATGGCCGTCATGAAGTATTTGTAGGAGATCGGCGTACGGGCATCTCCCACCGACTCGATGCCACTCTCCCAGGAGGCGCCTTTCACCTCACTGGTTCTTTTAGGGCCCAGCAGGTGGGTAAGCACCAGTGCAAAAATCACGAAGCCGAGGGCAGCCGCAAACTGGATGAGGATAGGCAGGTAATCCGACGGTACATGCTGATTTACAGTAGGTTCCATAACTCTGTGTAGCTTTCTTAAGATTTGGGAGCAAAATTAGGTATAAATAGCCATTAATCAAAAGTATACCTTATCACTAAAATGCGGTTTATGCACCGTGCGGCTAAGTATTCCTGAAAATAGAGTTAAAACAATATTTGTAGCCCATTATAGGATAGAAAATAAATAAAAAAGCCGCGCCCTGGTTGGGGCGCGGCCTCTGTTATTGCCGGGGCAATGCAAAATTTACTTGTTCTCGCCCAGGAACGGATAGCGGTAATCCACTGGCGGTACAAACGTCTCTTTGATAGAGCGGGCAGACACCCAGCGCAGCAGGTTCAGCATAGAGCCGGCCTTGTCGTTGGTGCCGGAGGCACGCGCGCCGCCGAAGGGCTGCTGGCCCACCACGGCGCCTGTCGGCTTGTCGTTGATGTAGAAGTTGCCGGCTGCCTGGTCCAGGCGCTTGGTGGCATACTCGATTACATAACGGTCCTGGCTGAAGATGGCGCCTGTCAGGGCGTATGGCGATGTGGAGTTCACCAGCTCCACGGTGTCCTCAAAGTTGTTCTCGTCATACACGTAGATGGTAATAACCGGGCCGAAGATCTCCTCGCACATGGTCACGTACTGCGGGTTGTGCGACAGCAGCACGGTTGGCTCGATAAAGTAGCCTTTCGACTTGTCGTAGTTACCGCCTGCGATTACCTCCACCTCGCTGCTTTCCTTGGCATTGTCGATGTAGCGGGCAATCTTATCGAAGGATTTCTCGTCGATCACGGCGTTGATGAAGTTGCCGAAATCCTCCGGAGCCCCCATCTTGAAGGTCTTCAGGTCTTCCTGCACATAACCCTTCACCTCTTCCCATAGGTTGCTTGGGATGTAGGCACGTGAGGCCGCAGAGCATTTCTGGCCCTGGAACTCGAAGGCGCCACGCGAGATAGCAGTAGCCAGCGCCTTGGCGTCGGCAGACTTATGGGCAAGTATAAAGTCCTTGCCGCCGGTCTCGCCCACGATGCGCGGGTAAGATTTATACTTGTGAATGTTCGTGCCGATGGTCTTCCAGATGTGCTGGAACACGCCGGTGCTGCCTGTAAAGTGGATACCGGCAAAGTCGGAGTGGTTGAACACCACATCACCCGTGGTCGGGCCATCCACATACACCAAGTTGATCACGCCATCCGGCAAACCAGCCTCTTTCAGCAGCTCCATGATCATGTGCGCGGCGTAGATCTGCGTGTGCGCTGGCTTCCAAACCACCACGTTGCCCATCATGGCCACAGAAGTAGGCAAGTTACCGGCAATAGCCGTGAAGTTGAACGGCGTGAGCGCAAACACAAAGCCCTCCAGCGGACGGTGCTCCGAACGGTTCCACACGCCTGGCGAAGACTCCGGCTGCATGCGGTAAATATCAGTGGCATACTGTGCGTTGAAGCGCAGGAAGTCCACCAGCTCGCAGGCAGAGTCGATCTCGGCCTGGTAAGCGTTCTTCGACTGGCCCAGCATGGTAGCGGCGTTCAGGCGTGCTCTCCAGGGGCCGGCCAGCAGTTCAGCGGCTTTCAGGAAGATGCTGATACGGTGCTCCCAGCCCATAGCGGCCCAGGCCTCGCGTGCGGCCAGCGCTGCATTTATCGCTTGTTCCACGTGGGACGCGTCACCCTCGCTGTAATGACCCAGGATGTGCTGGTGGTCGTGCGGCTGCAGCATCGGCTGCTTGTTGTCCGTGTATACTTTGTCGCCGCCAATGTACATCGGCACGTCCAGCTGCTGCGACTTCAGCTCTTTATACGTGCGCAGTAACTCCTCTTTTTCAGGGGAGCCAGGGGCGTAAGACTTAACAGGTTCGTTTACTGGGGTTGGTACTCTAAAAAATCCGGTTGCCATTGATTATATAGTTACAGATTTAGAATTAGATTTTCATACTTCTAACGCAGCCTTTGCAGGCCATCTATACAAAGGTATGGCTTATTATTTGATTTTTAGGCATAAACCGGCAACAGCTTTGGCCGGGCTGGGGCATCAGATTTTTAGCGTGCGCAAGTATGGCTTTCGCGGTCGCAGAAGGTGCCGTGGCCATACTTTCGGCCTTGTGCTGCTAAATCAAACTATACCTATTTTATTATATCCCGAAATTATTTATAACTTAATAGCGAGTAAGTAACGAATTGTACACTTGGTGATATACACACAGACGACATGAAAAAACTAACCGTAGGAGTATGGCTGCTTGCCCAGGCCATGCTGATGAGTTGCTCCCAGCTTTCCACTGACAACGCTGCCACTTCGGCTACCAGCGAAGCGGGCGCAGCAGCGCAGGGCCTGGGGCTGAAGCTAGAGCTGGCAGACAACCGCTACCAGGACAAGGCACAGTCCCGCGCGATTTTAACGATCACGAACAATGGACAGGAGGAACTGCCTGCCAAAGGGTGGAAGCTCTACTTTAACGGCGGCGCACTTAGATCGGCTGACTCTACGGTGGCGATCATACAGCATTTTAACGGCGATTTGCACTACCTGGCTCCGGGACCTGATTTTGAGGAAATAGAGCCAGGCGAGTCGGCTACGGTAGAGGTGCTGGGCCGCGCTGTCGGCAATGTCTCCAACTTCCCTGTCGGGTTCTACATCGTGTATGATGAGGAGCCGGGAAAAGGTATCCCTGTTTCGCTGGAAGTTGAGCCAGGAAAACACTTTGACGAGGCCACGCAACAGTTTGCGGCGAAATTCTATGAGGCGAATGCCATGATACAGGACCTCCCGGCAACCTCGCTTCCTAAAGTTTTCCCGACGCCGGTGTCTTACCAGGAAAAGGGGAAGCCGTTTATGCTGGACGCTAAGGTAACGGTGGTAGCTGACGCTGACTTCAGAAGAGAGGCAGAGCAGCTGGCAGAGGCATTGGCTACCGCAACAGGGCAGAAGCCCGCCATACAGGACAAAGCTACCGGCAAGGCTATCTTTCTCCGGAAAAAGCCGGGTATGGGTGCGGAAGGATATACTTTAAGTGTAAACCCGGAGCGGATAGAGATCACTGCTTCCTCGGCTGCCGGCGCTTTCTACGGCGTGCAGTCGCTGAAGACGCTGCTGCCGGCTACGGCATTTTCGGGTAAGGCGGCTACGGTAGAGGTGGCAGGCGTAGAGGTGAAGGATGCCCCGCGCTTTGGCTACAGAGGCTTTATGATGGACATGGCCCGTAACTTCCAGCCGAAGGCGGAGGTGCTGAAAGTGTTGGACGTGATGGCCCTGTACAAGATGAACAAGCTGCACTTCCACTTCAGCGAGGATGAGGGCTGGCGCCTCGAAATCCGTCCTTTGCCGGAGCTTACCGCGGTTGGCGGCACGCGCGCCCATACCACCGACGGCAGCAGCATCGTGCCTTCCTATGGCTCCGGGCCAGACGCAAGCAACAAAGCGGGAACAGGCTTCTACAGCCGGGAAGACTTTATCGAGATACTCAAATATGCGCGCGACCGCCACATCGAGGTGATCCCGGAGATTGAGTCGCCGGGCCACGCCAGAGCTGCCATCAAAGCCATGGATGCCCGCTACACGAAACTGATGGACGAGGGCAAGAAGGAGGAAGCGGAGCGCTACCTGCTGCGCGACCTGAACGACAAATCGGAATACCGCTCTGTGCAGGGCTGGGACGATAACATCATGGACGTGTCGCTGCCTTCTACCTATACTTTCCTGGAGACAGTGGTGGATGAGATCAGGAGCATGTATAAAGAGGCAGATGCGCCACTAAACACGATACATTTTGGCGGAGATGAGGTGCCCGGAGGCGTTTGGGAGAAATCGCCGGCTGCCCAGAAAGTCATCAGCCAGAATCCGGAGGTGAAAAACACAGACGACCTGTGGTACTACTACTTCGGCAAGGTGAACCAGATGCTGCAGGAGCGCGGCCTGTACCTGTCGGGTTGGGAGGAAATAGGCCTGCGAAAAGAAGTTAAAAACGGAAAAGTGAATTGGGTGCCAAACCAGCAGTTCGCTGATGAGAACTTCCACGTGAACGTATGGAAGAACAGCCCTGGCTCTGGCGCCGAGGACCTGGCTTACCGCATGGCGAACGCCGGCTACAAAGTAATCCTGACGGGAGTTACCCACTTTTACCTGGACCTTGCCTACAACCCTACCTATGGCGAGCCAGGCCTGAACTGGGGTGGCTATGTGGACATCGACAAACCTTTTTACTTTATACCTTACGATTACCTCCGCAACCTAAAAGAGGATGACAGGGGCAACCCGCTGGACCGCTCCATCATCAAGAGCAAAGAGGCGCTGACCGAGAAAGGAAAGACCAACATTGTGGGCATTGAGGCGCCGCTCTGGTCTGAGACAAACCGAACCACCGAGGACTTCGAGTATAAATTGCTGCCGAAACTGCTGGGCGTGGCCGAGCGGGCCTGGGCAAAAGACCCTGATTGGGCGAAAGAAAAAGACGCTGCAAAAAGCGAAAAGCTCTACAGCCAGGCCTGGTCTGAGTTTATCAACGTGGTGGGCAAGCGAGAACTGCCGCGGCTGGACTACTACGCAGGCGGATATGGGTACAGAATCCCGACGGCGGGAGCCAAGGTGGTAGACGGAAAAGTGGAGGCCAATGTGCAGTTCCCGGGCTTTACCATCCGCTACACGACAGATGGCACCGAGCCAACCCAAAGCAGCTCTGCCTACACCGGCCCGATTGCGGCTACCGGACCCGTGAAACTGCGGGTCTTCAACGCCGAAGGGCGGGGAGGGCACACCATCACCATCCAAAGCCAAAGCTCCATGTAAGCAGCGCGTAGCTGTAGTGAGGCTTACCTAAGTATGGCCTGCCGCTTGCACTACTCAGCCGGCAGGCCATACTTTTATATCCGGGTTAACTGTAACTTTAATAGCACTGATGTGCGTATAAGGCTTCTGCCGTTTCTAACGGGGCGGCTTTTTACCTTTTAAAATACAGTGTTATGAAAAGAACAAACAGAACCTACGCAAAAGTAATGCTGGTCGCAGCGCTTGGCTTTTCTTTTGCTGCCGGGGCTACCGACTATAACAATACCAAAGCCAAGGCTGCCATAAGCACCATCCAAAACGACCAGGAACTATCGCCGCTGCAGAAGCAGCTGTTGGGCGAGCATGCCAACATTGGCGCCATAACCGCCGACAGCATGCGCCAGGCCTACATTACGTTTATGGATAACGTGCGCGAGCAAAAAGGCAACTGGACCGACGCCGAATGGCAGCAGGCCAAAGAGCTGCTGGAAAAGCTGGACGCGCACAAGGAAACCGTAGAGAAGGAGCTGGGCACCGACGACAAAGCGAAAATAAAGATGCTGCAGGCCGAGTTCCGTACCCTGGAGACAGCCGGTGACGTGAAAGACTAAGGCTGCCGTAAGATAGTAAAGCAAATGGCGACAGGTTTCTGTCGCCATTTTTTATGCTAGAGGATTTCTTTCAGTTTGCTCAGGCAGCTGATCTCGTAGGTTGGCTTCGGCCTCCTGCGCGTTTTAGCCTGTTCCGGGTTAAAGTATACTTGGTCTATGCCGGCGTCGCGGGCACCCTCTATGTCGCATTCATAATTGTCGCCGATCATCAGGCAATGCTCCGGGGCTACGCCAATGCGCTGCAGCAGGTGCTCAAACATGCGGCGGTCGGGCTTTTTGTAGCCGCAGCACTCCGAGGTTACCACTTCCTTAAAATACCCCTGCAGCTTAGAGGCTCCCATTTTTACGTGCTGTACTTCCTTAAAACCATTGGTGAGGATGTGCAGGCCATACTTTGGCTGCAGGTACTCCAGCACATCATACGTATAAGGGAAAACCGCCGTTTTGGTAGGGCAAAGCGCAATATAAGCCTCCGAAATGCCGGCTGGCACCTCATGCGGGGCCAGCCCAAGTCCTGTCAGGGTCTTAGAAAAACGGCTTTCGCGCAGCTCCTGTTGGTTAATCTTGCCTTTGTTGTAGAGGTCCCAAAGGCGGGTGTTCACAAACTTATACTTGCGGTAAAACGAGTCGCAGTTAAACTTTCCGTGCCTGGCCAGCTCAAACTGGTCGTACAAAGTATAAATCGTCTCCTCGGAGTTCTTCTCAAAATCCCACAGGGTGTGGTCCAGGTCGAAAAGGATGTGCGAATAGGTCTTCATGAGAGGGAATCGTGCTGGTTTGGTAAAGGTAAAACGCCTTTGGAGGCCAATAGTTCAGGGTGGGGTGCAGAAAGCGGAAGGAACTGCTATACTAAAGCAATGGTTCGGGAGTTATACTTTCTGACTTTTAAGAAGGCACCCAGCGGCGGTTCTGCAGCTTTGTAACGGCCAATTCGCGGTTAGAGTATAAAATCTGATACACATCCAGGTCTTTTTGCAGCACCGTGTCGCGCTCCATGTAAGTGAAAATTTGGTTCACCAGATCCGTCGTTTCTTCTTTCAGGGAGTAGTATACCCACTGGTCCAGTTTGCGGGGCACCACCAGCCCGGCGTTGCGCAGGTAAGCCAGGTGGCGGGATGTTTTGGTCTGGGTGAAGTCAAGCACCTGCTCCAGGTCTGAAGTGCACATCTCGCGGTTGCGCAGGATCAGGTGCAGGATGCGGAGCCTCGACTCGTCGGCAAGTGCCTTAAGCACCTGTTGCCCGAAGGCCAGGCTAAAGTGTTTCAGTCTCATAGTAAACGTGTGACAGAGGCAAAGGCCAGTGTGAACAAATTTAGCCAAAAGTGGCTATTATAAAAGAATTAATAAGTATAATTGTATCCTATGATCTTTCCTGCCAAACCGCTTACTACCTTGCCTGTGTTTGTAAAATGGCTGTGGCTTCCGCTGTTTTTGCTGGTGCTGGTGCCGGAGCAGGCAGAGGCGCAGAGCAAGCAGCGCGTGGTGCAGCTGTCGGGCTTTGTGGCCACCGGCGACAGCCTGTATGGCGTGGCCGGGGCAGGCGTATACGTGCCGGGCACCAACCGCGGCACCTACACCAACGAGTTTGGCTACTTCTCGCTGCCGGTGCTGGCCGGCGACAGTGTGCTTTTCGATGCGTTGGGCTTTAAGGCGCAGTACCTCATCATCCCCAAAAACTACAGCAGCCAGAGCTACTCCATTATCATGCAGATGCAGGAGGAGCCCACGGAGCTCCCTACGGTAGACGTTTTCCCGTGGCCTACCGAGCGCGACTTTAAAGAGGCCGTGGCCAACGTGAAGCTGCCGGACAAGGGAAACGCCATTCTCACCAAAAACCTGGACCCAAGGCGCCTGGAGGAACTGGCCAGAATAACCCCGATGAGCGGCACGCAGAACTTCCGCTTCTGGCAAGAACAGCAGGTGCAGCACCAGCAGAACCGCATCATGGCCCCTACGGTTAACATGATGGCCATCCCGGGCCTGCTCAGGTCCCTGCTCAACGGCGATTTTAAGCAGAATGGCGGTAGATAAAACCTCTCTTTTCCGGTGAGGATGCGGCTCACGGATGACAAGTATAAATAACGTATGATTTTGCGCCCGGCGGGGCCACGGAGGCTGATTTGGCAACTAACAAAGAGGCTATTCGTTTGTTGCCAATATAGTGTTTGCGTATAAGAAACTATACTGGCAACGAATGGCGGCTTTGCCCGCTGTTCCTAAAAAATCATACTATGCTAGAACCCGAACAACTCTCCCTTAACATTCCTGATACTACCAAACCCCGCGTGGTGATTATTGGCGGCGGATTTGGAGGCATTAACCTGGCCAAACGACTCTCCAACAAGGAGTTTCAGATCGTGATGTTTGACAGGCAGAACTACCATGGCTTTTGGCCGCTGCTGTACCAGGTGGCCACGGCCGGCCTGGAGCCGGACGCTATTGCCGAGCCGCTGCGCAAAGTGTTCAGCTCAGACGATTACCCGGACTTCCACTTTCGGCTGGTGAAGGTAACTGGCATCAACCCACAGGCACAAACCGTTACCACGCTTATCGGCGACATCAAGTATGATTACCTGATCATCGCGACAGGCACAAAGCCCAACTACTTCGGAAACGAGCAGGTGAAGAAGTTCTCCTTCCCTCTGAAACAGGTGCCGGAGGCGCTAAACCTCCGCAGCCAGATACTGCAATGCTTCGAGCAGGCCAACATGACCAAAGACCCGCAGGTGCGCAAGGACCTGATGAACTTCGTGATTGTAGGCGGAGGCCCTACAGGCGTGGAACTGGCCGGTGCCCTGGCCGAGATGCGGACCCACGTACTCCCTACGGACTACCCCGGTCTGGACTTTAGCCAAATGCACATCATCCTGGTGGAAGGCATGGACCGCCTGCTGCCCCCCATGTCGGCGGAGGCCAGCGAGAAGACCCATAAATACCTGAAAGAGCTGGGGGTGGATATCAGGCTGAACACGCTGGTGAGCTCCTACGACGGAGAAGTGGCCACCCTGAAAAGCGGTGAGGAAATCCGGACAAACACCCTTATCTGGGCAGCCGGCGTATCCGGGGCGCTAATAGACGGGCTGCCGGAAACTTCTGTAGAGCGCGGCCGCATCCTTGTAAACGACTATAACCAGGTGCTGGGCTTCGATAACATGTTTGCCATCGGAGACATTGCCTTTATGAAAACTCCTGAGTACCCGAAAGGGCATCCGGGCGTAGCGCAACCAGCCATTCAGCAGGGCAAACTGCTGGCTAAAAACCTGCACCGCTTGCTGCGCAAAGAGCCGCTGGAACCGTTTAAGTATAAAGACAAAGGCTCGTTGGCCATCATTGGCCGCAACCGCGCCGTAGCCGATTTGCCAGGCAACATGCATTTTGGCGGCTTCTTTGCCTGGGCTATCTGGCTGTTTGTGCACGTAATGGCGCTGGTAGGCTTCCGCAATAAACTGGTGGTGCTCAGCAACTGGGTCTACAAATTCTTTACCTACGAGAACGGTACGCGCCTCATCATCCGCCCATTCGTGCGCCGCGGCGACAGAGCCAGGCGTAAGTTTATTGATAAGTATGCGGGAGACTAGGAAGTTTAGGAGTTAGAGGGTTTGGGAGTTAGAGAGTTGAAAATGCTTTCCCTAATTCCCCTCCTCTGGACTAGCCAAAACGAGAGTGTTGAGCTAGCGAGCGCAGCTCTTAGGGGTGGGTTTATACTTCAGCTGAAAGTAAAGTAGTAGCAAGTATAAATTCTAAAATGGCGCAAGCGTCCGCTTGTGCCTGATATCAAATACCCAAAGTATAAAAAAAGCGCCTGCAGATTAGCTCTGCAGGCGCTTTTGCTTTCAGGCCGAAGTATAAACTAGCGGCCGTTGTTGTTTTGGCTGGTGGCGCGCTCACGCTGCATTGGGTTGCTGCGCTGGCGCTCCTGCTTAAATATCTCGAAGCGAGACGGTGCCACCTGGCGAGGGAAAGCGTTGTCGGACAGGTCCGTATCTGCGGTCTGCAGGTATGGGTCCAGCTCAAAGCTTACCACCGGCTTCTCGGTGATGAACACCTTGGTGATCTCATCGTTGTTGTAGCGCCAGATCTCGGCCGGGATGTTCACCACTTCCTCAGAGCCGTCTTCATACGACATGCGCACGACCAGTGGCATTACCAGGCCGCCCTGGTTCTCGAAGCTCACTTCGTAGAAGTTCAGGCCTGAGTTCAGCTTCTCCTTCTGCTCCGGCGTCAGCTGGCCCAGGAACTGGCGGTATGCCTGCTCGTCCTCGGCTGTGGTAGCCAGCGGGTCGTAGTTGTTGTAGAAGTCGTTCAGTTGCGGACGCAGCTCCACGCGCGTCTTTTTAATGTCGTTCAGGTTGCGCTGCTGCGAAAGCGTTTGTGGCGCCTTGTTCTGCTGCTCGCGCAACTGTGCGTTCACAAACGCCGGGTCCTGCGAGTCGATGGTGTACCACTTCACGTCTGTCATGGCAATGTCGGTGTGATCGGTGGTGTAGAACCAGCCTCTCCAGAACCAGTCCAGATCCACACCAGAGGCATCCTCCATGGTACGGAAGAAATCAGCCGGCATTGGGTGCTTAAAGGCCCAACGCTTCGCATACTCTTTAAAGGCGTAGTCGAACAGCTCGCGGCCCATTACCGTTTCGCGCAGGATGTTCAGGGCAGTGGCCGGCTTGCCGTAGGCGTTGTTGCCGAACTGCAGCACAGACTCCGAGTTGGTCATAATCGGCACCATGGTGTTTGGCGCGCTCTTCATATACTCCACAATGTCCTGCGGCTCTCCGCGGCGCGATGGGTAGTTGCGCTCCCACTCCTGCTCGGCCAGGTACTGCATAAAGGTGTTCAGGCCTTCATCCATCCACGTCCACTGGCGCTCGTCCGAGTTGATGATCATCGGGAAGAAGTTGTGGCCCACTTCGTGGATGATCACGGAGATCAGGCCATACTTGGTGCGGTCAGAGTAAGTGCCGTCCGGCTCCGGGCGGTAACCGTTGAAGGAAACCATCGGGTACTCCATACCGCCCACAGGACCGTGCACGGAGATCGCCACCGGGTAAGGATAGTCGATGGTGTGCTTAGAGTACACTTCCAACGTGTGCGCCACGGCCTCGGTAGAGTATTGGCCCCACAGCGGGTTGCCTTCTTTCGGGTAGTAAGACATGGCCAGCACGTTTTTGCCGCCCACTTTTACGTTCATGGCATCCCAGATAAACTTACGGGAGCTGGCCCAGGCAAAGTCGCGTACGTTATCGGCTTCAAATACCCAGGTCTTCTTGTTCTTAGCCCTGGACTTCTCTGCTTTCTCGGCTTCCTCCTGCGTCACGATCACCACGGGCTTGTCGCTCTTGGCGGCCTGTGCCCAGCGCTTCTGGTGTGTGTCAGAAAGTACCTGGTTCGGGTTCTGCAGTACGCCAGTGCCGGCTACCACGTGGTCGGCAGGCACCGTGATGCTCACTTTGTAGTCGCCGAAAGGCAGGGCGAACTCACCGCTGCCCAGGAACTGCTTGTGCTGCCAGCCGTTCACGTCGTCGTACACGGCCATGCGTGGGAACCACTGCGCCATTTCGTAGAGATAGTTATCATCCTCCGGGAAATACTCATAGCCCGAGCGGCCGCCCAGTGTTTTCTGATTGTTGATGTTGTGCTTCCAGTCGATGCTGAAGGTAACGCTCTGCTTTGGCTTCAGGGGCGAAGGCAGGTCGATGCGCATCATGGTGTTATTGATGGTATACTTTAGGGCCTTGCCGCCGCGGTCCGATACCTTCTGAATCTTAAAGCCACCGTCAAACTCTTCGCGCGTCATGTACTCCACGGCGCGCAGCGGCATCTCTTTCTGCAGCTCCGCGGTGCGCGTCAGGTTACTCATCGAGTTCGGCTCGAAGATGTTCTGGTCCAGCTGCACCCAAACGTAAGAAAGCACGTCCGGTGAGTTGTTGGTGTAGGTGATGGTTTCGGAACCGGTGATGGCCTGGTTCTGGTCGTCGAGCTCTACTTTTATCGTATAATCGGCGCGCTGCTGCCAGTAAGCGTGGCCGGGTGCGCCCGAGGCCGAGCGGTAGGTGTTAGGTGTTGGAAGCTCCTGCGCCAGCTGCGCGAACTTGGTGTCCTGCGCCTGTGCCGCGAGCGGGCCTGCCACCAGACCCACCAGAGCCAAACCTGCTACAATGTTTCTCATGTGGTTTTAGTTAGGTAGATTAAGTATAGGTTAGAGAAGAAAGGTTCTCCAGGGTTTAAAATGCAATCCTAAAATATACTGGTTTCCATCATCAATATCAAGGCAACACCCGCTGCAGCACTGGAAAGTACCATAATCCAGTCGCGCTTGCTGGCCCGGAACAGGTTTAAGATGAGGAAACCGGCGATTAAAAGTATACTGACAATGAGCAGCTGCCCCAACTCTATGCCGATGTTAAAGGCCAGCAGCTGTTGCCAGATGCTCCCGCTGCGGCCCAGCATCTGGCGCAGAAAGTTGGAAAAGCCCATGCCGTGTATCAGGCCGAAGAACACCGCCATCAGGTTGTGCAGCGACAGGATGGTGCGCTGCTTGCTGGCCGCCCCCTTCAATTTAAAGAAGTTGGTGATGCAGGTAAACAGGATGGTCGTCGGGATCAGGAACTCGATAAGGGCGGCATCAAACTGAATGATGTTGAGGGTGGCCAGTGCCAGCGTAATGCTGTGGCCGATGGTGAAGCTGGTAACCAGCGCGAGCACCTTCTTCCAGTCCTGCAACGTATAAATGGCGCTCAGGGCCAGCAGGAACAGCATGTGGTCGTAGGCCTTGAAATCAAAGATATGATGGAAGCCCAGCTCGATGTAAGTATAAAATACAGATGACACTGTAAGTGAATGTTAAGGTTGAAGAAAAAGCTAAGGGGCAAATTACACATCTGCGGCTAAACTTGCAATATTGTGGCGAGCTGGTGTGGCCGTAGCGGCCGGTTAATCGACAAATAAGCCTATTTGCCCTGTTAAACCGGCGCGTTTATTATTCGGCTAAGGTAATTATACTATATAGCTGTATTTCCTGCCCAGGATTTTATACTTTAGCTACCACATCATCCTGAAAGAAACATACCATGCGCTACTTCCCTAACTTAATCCGTAGAATGTTGGTAAACAGAAACGCGCTGGCCTGTGCCGGTTTGGCCCTGGCCATGGCTGCCTGCAACTCGGGCACAGAGCAGAACGACACAGCCGCCACTACAACCACAGCACCAGAAACGATGGAAAACGCTACGTTTTACGTCGGCTCCTACGCCGAGCCCGACAGCCAAAGCATATACCTGTACAGCCTGAACGAACAAACTGGCGAGCTAACGCAGCTGAGCGCCATAAAAGCTGGCCAAAACCCCTCTTACCTGACTTTGAGTAATGGCGGAGAGCGCATGTATGCCGTTAATGAAACGCAGGAGTATGAAGGGAAGCAGAGCGGGGCCGTGAGCAGCTTTGAAGTGAGCGACGACGGAAAAAGCCTGGAACTGATAAACCAGGTAGCCACCGGGGGCGGCGCGCCGTGCTATGTATCGGTAGTAGACGGAACGGTGCTGGTAGCCAACTATATGGGTGGCAATGTGGCGGCCGTGCCTGTGGCAGAGGACGGAAAGCTGGGGCAGGCGCAGGTGGTGCAGCATAAGGGCACCGGCCCGAACAAAGACCGGCAGGAAAAACCGCACGCCCACTACATTGCCCCCTCGCCGGACGGTAAGTATGTTTTTGCTGTGGATTTGGGCGCCGACAAGGTATTTGGCTACAAGTTAGAGAACGGCAAGTTGGTGCAGCATCAGCCTTCGGTAGCTTTTTCGGCGGCGGCTGGCTCAGGGCCACGCCACCTGGCGTTTCATCCAAACGGAAAGTATGCCTACCTGGTGCACGAGCTGAACTCTACGGTAACAGTGCTCAAGTATAACCCCGACAACGGCACGTTCAGCGAAGAGCAGGTCATCACTACGCTCCCGGCGGATTTTGAAGGCGACAGTTACCCGGCTGCCGTGAAAGTATCTGCCGACGGCAAGTTTGTGTATGCCTCTAACCGCGGGCACAACAGCATTGCCGTGTTCTCGGTTGGGGATGAGGGGCGCCAGCTAAGCTCTGTGCAGCATATGAGCACCGGCGGCAACTGGCCCCGCGACTTCTCCATCAGCCCCTCCGGAAGTATAATGCTGGTAGCCAACGAGCGCTCTAACCAAGTTACCGTGTTTAAACGCGAAAAAAACAGCGGCAAGCTTACTGCCACCGCGTATGAAGCCCAGGTGCACAAGCCTGTCAATATCGTTTTCAGGGATTAAATAGAAGTATCATGCTGGAGGTTCTGCCGGAGACGCAAGATAATCTGTTAGCCGTTCGGGTAAGCGGTGAGCTAACCAACGAAGACTTCGACCTGTACCGTGAGCTGATCTGGGACAGGATGAAGCAGTATGGCGCCGCCCGCTTGTACTACGAGATGGTAAACCTGAGCTGGGTAAAGCCCGGAGCCGCCCTGGAAAACGCGTTGTTCGACCTGGTGCATGGCCGTGCGTATGACCGTGTGGCCATGGTGGGCGAGAAAATATGGCAGAAGTGGGCGGCCAACCTCATTAGCCCGGTAAAAAAGAAAGGCGTGCGCTATTTCGACCTGCACGAGCGGGAGCGGGCCATGCGATGGGTGCAGACAGGGGAGGAGTAAGGTGCTCACAGCGTCTTGTAAACCTGTGAGTACCTCACTCCTGCACGTTGGCTACTGCGCCAAAGCCTCCGCCCTTGCTTTCTGGAAGAGCAGCAGGTGGTATTCCAGGGAGTTGCCCCAATAGCTCCAGGTGTGGGCGCCGGGCCGCTCTATGTAATCATGCGGGACTTTCTCGTACACCATGCGGCGGTGCAGCTCGCGGTTGTCCTCAATCAGGAAGTCGTCTACGCCGCAATCGATGATAAATTTTAGGCCGCTGGCCTTAAGCTGCGGCACCATGTATACCACAGAGCTTTGGCGAAACAGCTCCTGGTTATCCGGCTTTGGCCCCAGCACCGCCTCAATGCTCTGGCGCAGTTTTTCCTGCTCAATGCCCGCCACGTTTACGGCTCCGCTCATGCTGCCGGCCGCCAGGTATAAATCCGGGTGCCTGGATGACAAGTATAACGCGCCGTGCCCGCCCATACTTAGTCCAGAAATAAAGCGGCCGCTTTTATCTGAGATGGCTTTATACTTGCGCTCCACCTCCTGGCGCAGCTCCTCAGTAATGTAGGTTTCGTATTGGCTGCCTTGGTCTACGGGGCTGTCGTAGTACCAGCTGCTGAAGTCGCCCTCCGGCGTAACGATGATGAGTTGGTATTTATCGGCCATTTGCTGCAGCAGGTCTTTTTGCGGCGGCACTTTTAGCCAGTTGCTGAAGTCGCCGCTATAGCCGTGCAGTAAGTATAAAACCGGGTAAGGCCCGTTCTTTTTCTTGCCGTGGCCTTCCGGCGTCACCACGCCAGCCTTCAGCGTTTTCTGCATCGAGGGGCTCTGGATCGCCAGGGTGTCTACTTTGGCCTGTGCCGAAAGTATGGAGAGGGCGAAGAGTAGGAGGAAAGTGTATAGTCTCTTTTGCATAGTATTAAGGTATGGTGTCTGCAAAATATAAAATCGTGAGGATATTTCCCTGTTTCAAGTTTTCAGCTGGCGTTAAGCTCATTTTAAATTTATGCCAGCTGAAAGCTGGCCTCATGTGAAGCCACAAGCAGAATGCTTGCGGCAGATAAGTTATACTACCGCCAGCTAAACGCTCATCGCACAAGTATAAAAATACAAAACCCCGCCACTCCAATGGAATGGCGGGGTTTAAGCTATTGCTAAACTTTAAACTTCTCTTATTCTCCTGACGGGATTTCTACGTCCACGTTGTTGAACCGGATCTCTCCATTCTCCAGCACGGCCTCCACCACTGAGTCTTTGTTGATTTTGCCAGACAAAATCTCCTTCGACAGCTCGTTCAGCACCTGGCGCTGGATCACGCGCTTCAATGGCCGGGCACCGAACTGCGGGTCGTAGCCCTGCTCGCCCAGGTAATCCAATACTTCGTCGGTGGCTACCAACTGGATGCCGGCTTCTTCCAAGCGATGCTGTATATGTCCAAACTGGATGCTGACGATCTTGCGGATGTCGCCACGGCTCAGCGGACGGAACATCACCAGCTCGTCGATACGGTTCAGGAACTCCGGCCTCACCGACTTCTTCAGCAGCTCAAACACTTCCTCTTTCGTCTGCTCAATCACCTCATCGTGGTTCAGCGGCGTCATCTTCTCAAAATTGCTCTGGATGATGTGCGAACCGATGTTCGAGGTCATGATGATGATGGTGTTCTTGAAGTTCACCACGCGGCCTTTGCTGTCGGTCAGGCGGCCATCGTCGAGCACCTGCAAAAGTATGTTGAACACGTCAGGGTGCGCTTTTTCGATCTCGTCGAGCAGTACCACGGAGTATGGTTTGCGGCGTACGGCCTCGGTCAGCTGGCCACCTTCTTCGTAGCCCACGTATCCCGGAGGCGCTCCGACCATTCGGCTCACGGCGTGGCGCTCCTGGTACTCACTCATGTCGATGCGCACCATGGCGTTCTCATCGTTGAACAGGTAATCGGCCAGCGCTTTGGCGAGCTCAGTTTTACCTACACCGGTGGTACCCAGGAAGATGAACGAACCGATCGGGCGTTTCGGGTCCTGCATACCGGCACGGCTGCGGCGCACGGCATCCGAGATGGCCTCAATCGCCTCCTCCTGACCAGCTACGCGCTTGCCCAATTCCTGCTCCAGGTGCAGCAGTTTCTCGCGGTCGCTCTGCAGCATTTTGCTCACAGGTATACCGGTCCACTTGGCCACTACCTCGGCGATATCTTCAGAATTCACCTCCTCCTTCAGCATCGGGTTCTCGCCCTGCATCTCATGCACCTGCTCCTGCAGCTGCTTCAGGTGTGCCTCAGCCTCCTGGATTTTACCGTAGCGAAGCTCTGCCACACGGCCATAGTCGCCGCTTCTTTCGGCCTGCTCCGCCTCCAGCTTGTAGTTCTCGATGTTCTCTTTCTCTTTCTGGATGCCCTCGATGATCTGCTTTTCGTTCTGCCACTTGGCTTTCAGGTCATCGCGCTTGCCGCTCAGGTCAGCGATTTCTTTTGAGAGCACTGTTTCTTTGTCCTTGTCGTTCTCACGACGGATGGCCTCACGCTCAATCTCCAGCTGCATGATGCGGCGCTGCAGTTCGTCCAACTCCACCGGCAATGAGTCAATCTCGATGCGCAGTTTCGCAGCTGCCTCGTCCATCAGGTCAATGGCTTTATCCGGCAGAAAGCGGTCCGTGATGTAGCGGTTCGATAGCTCCACCGCGGCAATAATTGCATCGTCTTTAATGCGCACCCCGTGGTGCACTTCATACTTGTCTTTGATACCACGCAGGATCGAAATGGCATCCGGCACGCTTGGCTCGTCCACCATCACCGCCTGGAAACGTCGCTCCAAAGCTTTATCTTTCTCAATATACTTCTGATACTCCTTCAGCGTTGTCGCACCAATGGCATGCAGTTCGCCACGCGCCAGGGCTGGTTTTAGCAAGTTGGCTGCGTCCATGGCGCTCTCGCCACCCGCACCGGCTCCGATCAAGGTATGGATCTCGTCGATGAAGAGAATGATCTCACCCTCGGCATCGGTTACTTCTTTGATCACCGCCTTCAGACGCTCCTCAAACTCGCCTTTATACTTGGCGCCTGCCACCAGCAGACCCATGTCGAGGCTCATCAGCGTTTTGTTTTTCAGGTTCTCCGGCACGTCGCCGCTCACCATACGCTGCGCCAGCCCCTCCACAATCGCGGTTTTACCCACGCCAGGCTCACCCAGCAGCACCGGGTTGTTCTTAGTACGGCGGCTCAGGATCTGCAGCACCCGTCGGATCTCCTCGTCGCGGCCAATCACCGGGTCGATCTTACCGGCACGCGCCAACTCGTTCAGGTTCTTGGCGTAACGCTTCAGCGAGTTATACTTCGCCTCGGCATTCTGGTCAGTTACCTTCGCGCCACCGCGTAGTTCCTTAATAGCCTTCTTTAGGTCTTTCTCGTTAAAGCCAACATCCTTCATCAGCCCGGCCACCTTGTCGCGGCCAGCCAGCAGGCCCAGCAGCATGTGCTCCACGGCCACGTATTCGTCGCCAAACTCTTTAAGCAGAGAGGTTGCTTTCTGCAGGGCCGCCGCTGCATCGTTCGCCAGGTAAGGACTGCCGCCGCTCACCTTCGGGTAAGCCGCTACAATCTCGTCCAGCTTGCTGTGGAGGATGTTGCCGTTGATGTTCAGTTTCTGGAGCAGGAAGTTCGTTACGTTCTCGTCCGTCTCCAGTATTGCTTTTAAAATATGCCCAGTCTCGATTGCCTGCTGCTGGTTGCCGCCTGCTATCTCAGTGGCCTTCTGGATGGCCTCCTGGGCTTTGATGGTATAGTTATTAAAGTTCATATTGCTATGTCTGTTTTCCTTCGTTTTAGTTCTACGAGCATTATAGCAAAGGATACACCAATGGTATTTTAGGATGGTTTTACTGTAATTATGTCAGGTTTATGGATTGAGAATTAGAGAGATTCGGACATATTGGCTGCTTTTGCGATGACCTCACAGCGTCTTCCAGACCTGTGAGGTCACACTACTTCACCTCTTTCTTAAACACCGCCGCATAATGGTCGGCCAGTCTGGTGGGCTCCGGCAGTTTATACTTGATAGCGCATTTAAGGGCGATTTCGGTGGCGGATTCCAGGTCCATGAGGTGGCCGGGGGAGACGAAAACGGGCTTTACATTGTCCTTGGTGCGGACTACGTTGGCGATAACTTCGCCTTTATACTCCAGCGGGGAGATGGAGCCTTTGGTAGCGGCGGGTTCTTTATACTTACCTACCAGCACTTTTTTGGCGACGCCCATGGTGGGCTTGTTCAGGTGCAGGCCCAGGTGCGTGGCGATGCCGAGGCGGCGGGGGTGGGAGATGCCGTGGCCGTCTACCATGATCAGGTCGGGCTTTTGCTGCAGCTTTTCGTAGGCTTTAAGAAGGTTGGGCGCCTCGCGGAAGGCCAGGAAGCCAGGGATGTAGGGCAGCTCCACCGGCCCGTGGTGCCATACTTTCTCCACCACCTCCAACTCCGGGTAGGTCAGCAATATGAAGGCAGAAAGTATGGTATCCTCCCCTATAAAAGAAGAATCGCAGCCGGCGATCAGTTTCAGGTCAAAGTCAGGTTTCTGAAGTATGATGCGCTCCTGCATCTCCTTTTGTTGCTCCGTCAGGCGATCAAGTATCTTTGGATCGGGGGCAGGGTAATCGAAGCGTCGGAAGTAGGCCATGGGCTACAGTTTTGAATGTGTGGATGAGTGAGTGAAGAACATGATACGGTTATACTTTGTGATGCAAGTGGAGTTGTGGAGCAGCGCCTGGTTCTTTCCCTTCGGCTCCAGCCTCAAGAGTGTTCGTGATGAAAACAAAAAAGGATTCACACAATCACTCATCCACTCATTCAAAATTAATTCAGGCGCTGCAGGGCACGCGCAGGTCGGCGAAGAGCAGTAGCCAGCGGCCGTTGCGGTAGCCGAAGTGGAAACGGTAGGAGGTGCCGGTGTGCAGCACGGTGGCCTGCACCTGCTGCTGTAGCTCCTGCACCTGCCGGGCTTCTTGCTCGCTTAAAGAGGCATACTTCCACATGTCGGTGCGCTGAAAATCGGCGGTGTTAAATGTATAAAAGCAGCCATCCTCCGAAAAGCCTGTGGCCCCGCCGTCCATAGCCGCGCAGTCAAACGCCGGAAAAGCCTCGCGGCGCTGCAGCAGGCACTCCTGCATCTCCTGGCTTATACTTGTAAAAGGCCGCTGCTGGTACTCCCGCTGCACCTCTTTTATACTTCTAAACTGATGATAGGCGGGCAGCGCGCCAGGCTGCTCAATCAGCCACAATCCTTTGCCGGCATCTACAAACTCTTCTTCCAGCGCTGCCGTGTCGCCTGCCTGCAGGGCGCTGAAAAACCTGTTGAACGCCTGCGTAAAAGCGGCAGTGTCGGGCCCCGACGCATGCGGGGACTCCCGCTCGGCCGCCAGCGAGTCTATTCTTTCTGTGCCTAAATTGCTGTTGTGCCCGTTTGGCCCGCAGGAGGAAAAGGCAAGCAGGGCAACAAGTATAAAAAGTAAATTGCGCATGGTATAACGTATGGTTTTAGGTGTGATACGATAGCAGGTTTGCCTATAGTTATACCTGCTGAACTTAGAAGGTGGCAGCTCGTACTGCTTAGTAACCTGCTTATCAGGCTTTTTAAATGCCTTTTACCTACACAAGCTATGAAAAACTATACTTTTAACGACAGCGTCCGCATAGATGTGCAGGGCGTTTCCCTAATCGGCGACCTGGCAATTCCGGAAAATGCCTTCGGGCTCATCATCTTCTCGCACGGCAGCGGCAGCAGCCGCCTTAGCAGCCGCAACCGCTTTGTGGCCGAGCACCTGCAGCGGTCGGGCTTTGCCACGCTGCTTTTCGATCTTTTAACAGAGGAGGAAGATCAGGAATACAGCAACCGCTTCGACATCCCGAAACTCACCAAACGGCTAATTGACACCACGTATTGGGTGCAGCAGGACCCGCGCACGCAAAACTTCAACATTGGCTTTTTTGGGGCAAGCACCGGGGCGGCCTCCGCCATAGGCGCCGCCGCTGCTGAGGGCTCAGAAATTATTAAAGCTGTGGTAAGCCGGGGCGGGCGCCCAGACCTAGCCGACGCTGTGCTGCCCGACCTGCAGGTGCCCACGCTGCTAATTGTAGGGGGCAAGGATGAAGAGGTGCTGGAACTAAACAAGCAGGCGCAGGACCAGATGCAGTGCATCAAAGACTTAGAGATTGTGCCCGATGCCACCCACTTGTTTGAGGAACCCGGGGCCCTGGAAATGGTTGCGCAACTGGCCACCGACTGGTTCCGGAAGTATGTAAAGCCCGATAAGCAGCAGCCCCTGCACCAGAACAGGCCTTAGTCAGGTATAAGTATGGGCTTAACGGGTGGCGGCATGTTCCACGGGAATCTTTCGGAGGAGAGGCATGAGCGCGTCAAACCATCTCTGCGCCATTTTCTCTTCGCCTCGTGCGTTGGGGTGAATGCCGTCCCAGGTGTCGGCGCCGGTGGCAGGGTTAAAGCCGCTAAACTGATCTACAAGTATAACCGGTGAGGCCGCCGTGCTCATCTCCTGGGCAAGTGCAGGAATGTGCTTGTTCAGCTGCACAATATGATCGGCAACGGCAGGGCCAAAGCGCTCTTCATCCACCGGTGTTAACTGCGCCAGCAAAACAGTAGCGTGTGGGTTCTTTTCCCGGATGAGGGTGATGATTTGGCGCAGCTCCTCTATTGTTTCCTGGTAACAGGTGTTGCCGGAGCCGCATTGGCGCAGCATATCGTTGGAGCCCAAGTGCAGCAGCACAATATCAGGCGTATAGCTTTGCAGCCACCTGGCCAGGTTCCCGTGCCACCGTCTGCCCTGCAGTATTTCATCCGCCGTCCAGCCCCAGTGTCCCTCATGGCAGTTGGTGTAAGTGCGGCCTTTGTAGCTGGTGCCATAAGCTGCCGGTTGCCCCGAAAAGTTCATGTTCTCTGATCCCACAAAGGCCACGTCTGCCCCTGCATCTGCTAACTTTTGCCAGAGCCGGTAACGGTAGCTGGGGTGCTCCTGGTTGCCTTGCGTAATAGAGTTGCCCAATGCCAGGATCTTTACCTCGCCCTCATGGGTTAGCCCTGCAGTGTTGGATAACCAAAAGGCCAGCAGGTAGCGTAGCAGAAACAGGTTCAGAGAGGTATACATGCCTTAATATACTTATAGTAGCGCTTTACGGGATACGTAGACGAGAAAATCTTGCCTGTGGTGGTAGCTGAATGACGCAGGGCTGTAGGCTGCTGCAAGAGAGGAGCGAAACATTTCCGCGGGTGGCCTTCTTACAAAAAGACTCTTATATTTGCTATATATAACCTATGTGCGCCTCCCTTGTTGAGGTAACTGACTTAAACAGATAAATAACATGACAAACAAAGCATCCAGAATTATCTATACTATAACTGATGAGGCTCCTGCGTTGGCAACACGCTCGTTCCTGCCGATTGTGAGAACTTTTACAGAAGCCGCTGGCATCGAAGTAGAGACTCGTGATATTTCCCTGGCCGGTCGTATCCTCGCTGCTTTCCCGGAGAACCTGACCAAGGAGCAGAAGCAGAGTGACGACCTGGCGTACCTGGGCGACCTGGCGAAAACGCCTGAGGCGAACATCATCAAGCTGCCAAACATCAGTGCTTCTATCCCGCAGCTGAACGCGGCCATCAAAGAGCTGCAGTCGCAGGGGTATAACATTCCAAATTATCCTTCTGAGCCTAAAAACGACGAGGAAAAAGACATTAAAGCTCGTTATGCCAAGATTTTGGGTAGCGCGGTAAACCCGGTGCTGCGCGAAGGTAACTCGGATCGCCGTGTGGCCGACGCCGTAAAGCAATACGCCAAGAGCCACCCGCACTCGATGGGCGAATGGTCATCAGACTCTAAAACACGCGTGGCCCACATGACGGAAGGCGACTTCTATGGCAGCGAGAAATCTGTAGTGGCCGACAAAGCTACGGATGTGCGCATCGAGTTTGTTGGTGCGAACGGTGAGACCAAAGTGCTGAAAGAGAAAGTGGCGCTGAAGGAAGGCGAAGTGATGGACTCTTCGGTAATGCATGTGGCCGAGCTGAACGCCTTCTTTGAGAAAGCCATTGCCGAAGCCAAGGAAGATAATATCCTGCTGTCGCTGCACCTGAAGGCCACCATGATGAAAGTATCTGACCCGATCATGTTCGGCCATGCGGTGAAAGTGTTCTTTAAAGATACATTTGCCAAGCACGCCGCTACATTCAAAGAGATCGGTGTGGATGCGAATAATGGTTTAGGCGATGTATACAATAAGATCCAGAGCCTGCCGGAAGAGAAGCGTTCTGAGATCGAGGCGGATTTGAAAGCGGAGATGGCGCAGCGCCCGGAACTGGCGATGGTAAACTCCGACAAAGGAATTACCAACCTGCACGTGCCAAGCGACGTGATCATCGATGCGTCTATGCCGGCGGCCATCCGCTCGTCAGGCAAGATGTGGGGACCAGATGGTAAGCTGCATGATACAGTAGCGATCATCCCGGACCGTTCTTACGCCGGTATCTACCAGGAAGTGATCAAGTTCAACAAAGAGAACGGCGCTTTCGATCCGACGACCATGGGTACTGTTCCGAACATCGGCCTGATGGCCCAGAAAGCGGAAGAGTATGGCTCGCACGATAAGACCTTCGAAATGGCTGAGGCCGGAACGGTTCGTATCGTAGATGCGAATGGTAATACGCTGATGGAGCAGAAGGTAGAGAAGGGCGACATCTTCAGAGCCTGCCAGACAAAAGACGTGGCTATCCAGGACTGGGTGAAGCTGGCGGTTACCAGAGCTAGAATCACCAGCACGCCTGCTATTTTCTGGCTCGACCCGCAACGCGCGCACGATACCAACCTGATCAAAAAAGTAGAGCGTTACCTGCAGGACCACGATACAAATGGCTTGGAGATCAAGATCATGTCGCCGGTTGAGGCGATGCGCTATACTTGCGAGCGTGCCAAAGCGGGTAAAGACACTATCTCGGTAACCGGTAACGTACTGCGTGACTACCTGACGGACCTGTTCCCGATCCTGGAGCTGGGCACTAGCGCCAAAATGCTTTCGATCGTTCCGTTGCTGGATGGCGGTGGCCTGTTTGAGACAGGTGCCGGTGGTTCTGCACCGAAGCACGTAGAGCAGTTCGTAGAAGAGAATTACCTGCGCTGGGATTCGCTGGGTGAGTTCTTAGCATTGGCTGTTTCTCTGGAAGACCTTGCTTACAAAACCAAGAACGAGAAGGCTGAAGTGTTGGCAGAAGCCCTGAACAAAGCGAACGCTGAGTTCTTGGAGAAAGACAAGTCTCCGGCCCGTAAAGTAGGCGGCATCGACAACCGTGGCAGCCACTTCTACCTGGCTATGTACTGGGCACAAGCGCTTGCCGAGCAGAACAAGAACCAGGAGCTGAAAGACCGCTTCACGAAGCTGGCCAAAGAGCTGACCGACAACGAGCAGAAGATCGTAGACGAGCTGAACGCTGTGCAGGGGCAACCTGTAGAGCTGGGCGGCTACTACCATCCGGATGTAGAGAAAGCCCGCAAAGCCATGCGCCCAAGCGAAACACTGAACGCTGCGCTGAATAACTTCTAAGCAGAAGTATAAAGTATAAATAGGAAAGGCTGCCTGAGCGATCGGGTGGCCTTTTTTGTTTTTAGCAGCTGCTTCATTATTTAATAGTAAATATTCTATATATTAAAGCTGCAGATGTAGGTGAATATGGGGCTAAAATTTAAAGCTTTTAATTGGGGCAACTTCAGGAAGTACTCTTTCCTGAAGTTGTGGTTTGTGCACACTATTGCTCTTTATTGTTTCCTTGGCTTTTCAATGAGTGTAGCCAATGCAATTTTTCCTCATAATCCAAGATTGGGCTTTGAACCGTAAAAAATACTTGCTAAAACTGTAGCTGGTCCATTAGCTGGAATTTTAGGCTAGATTGATGGCTTTCCTGCATTTGTGCTTTTTCCTATAGTTTTAAAGGGATTGATAAGGTTTTTTTGGGAAAAATCCAGGTGGTTTACCAGCTATGTGCTGGCAATCCTGATTTGCTATACCATAAAAAGTATGCTGGACAGGAGATGGTACCTGATCGGCATAGCTATGGGAGACCGTCAGTTTAAGGAAATGTTTCCTTCATTAGGATATGATCAACTGTTAGCCATAAACCTGTTGGGTACTTACCTGATCCTGCTTATACCTATAGGACTTATCTGGTGGCTGTTTCGTGGGAGTAGAAATAAGGGCAACCCTACTGATCAGGAGTTAAATTTGGAATCTGAATAATATGAGTAAACTATACCTGTACTTTAAAACCATCATACTTGATGCTATCCTTGTCTTTTTATTCGGACCTGCGCATTTCATTTACCTTTCAATAAGGTATGGAGCAGAGTTAGGTCATATGCTATTAGCATTTCTGCCCTTCTTATTTGTTTCTTTGATTCTCCTGTATCTGATCAATACAGTGTACACAATGCTTAAGGTAGTTTATGAAGATCTGAATAACTTTGATAAAACCCGATGGTTTGGTACATGGCTCGCGATCCATACTTTGTCTTATTTATACTGGGAGTTTAGGGTTGCAATTTCAACTATATATTATGTGGAATGTGCAGTTAGTGCTGCTGTTTACTTAGGTTTTCTGATTTACCTACACCACCGGATGTACTCAAAGTTGCAAATTGTACAGGGTTAAGTTAATGCATGCTTTCTGACCCGCTCTTTCGGATTTGCAATCCGAAAGTATAGTAGCCGCGGATTTGTAATCCGCAAGGGCAAAAGCAGCAGCTACAGGCAACCAGCGGATTGCAAATCCGAAGCAGCCTCATTATGCTTTATACCATAAGCTGCCCCCCACATGCCGCAAGTTTAGCGGGAGCGCAACTTGTGGCTATCCATGAGGCCAGTTTGTAACTGGCGTACAACCCATACCTATACTTTCGCCAGTTACAAACTGGCTCCATACCCACCACCAGTTACCGCTTCGCTCAAACTGGCGGTATGTTCGTATAGCGTATCATGAGCCGAAACTATAAGATCAGCGACCAGAGCCAGCTGCATTTTATCTCATTTGCGACCGTAAATTGGATCGATGTTTTTACCAGGCCTGCCTACAAAGACATTGTTGTTGACAGCCTGAACTACTGCGTTAAGAACAAAGGGCTGGAAGTGTATGCCTGGTGCATTATGTCTAACCACGTGCATCTCATCATTGGCTCACAATCAGCAAATCAGTCCCACATTATCCGCGACCTGAAAAAGCATACTTCCAAAACTATAGTCAAAGCCATTGTCGATAACCCGCAGGAGAGTCGAAAAGAATGGATGCTCTGGATGTTTGAGCGTGCAGGCAAGTTTAATAGCAATAACAAGGACTTCCAGTTCTGGCAGCAGCATAACCAACCCATTGAGCTTAATTCCAATTTCCTGATAGAGCAGAAGCTAAACTAAATTCACCACAATCCGGTAGAAGCTGGTTTTGTGTGGGAGCCGCAGGACTACCCGTACAGCAGCGCCACAGACTATGCCGGAGAAAAAGGCATGGTAGATGTTATGCTTCTCTGCTAAGCATGCCGCAAGTTTAGCGACAGCGTAACTTGTGGCTGTTCTTGGAGCCAGTTTATAACTGGCAGAAGTATGAATCTAATCACCAATTTACCTGGCCCATGTATTTCTTGGAAACAGCCCTTACCTATCTCTTCTAAAGCAACAAAGTATACACCGGCGCCTCTACTGCGGTACTCAAACGTAAGGGTTAGGCCAGGATCCTGGCGAAGTGGTTATCGAGGTGATTGCGCATGCCGTTACGGAACATCTCAGCCGACCCGTGCTCAATAAGATCAACCAACCCTTTATGCGACACAAACTTGCGTACCGGTATTTCCTTGGTTAGCAGTCCGCTGCGGTGCACATAATCGAACACGGGCAGCAGCATGTTCTGAAATTTCTTTAGCGTAGTGTTGCCAGAGATCTCATAGAGCTTGCCATGGAAGTTGATCTCATGCTGTATCTGAAAGTACGTGGTGTCCGACAGGTCTGGCTCATTCGCCACAATTTCCTTTAGCTCCTCAATATCCTCCTTCGTTACCCGCTCCATTATAAAGTCGGCCATGCCGATCTCCAGCACCAGGCGCAACTCAAATACCTCGCGCAGGGTGGCGTTGTCCAGCACCTGCGGAATCAGGCGCTTCTCCAGCATGGCCAGCAGGTCGGGGTTTGTAATGACGGCCCCTCTGTGTTTTTTCGACTCAATCAGGCCAATCAGCCGCAGGCGCAGCAGGGCTTCCCTTATAACTGTGCGGCTAACACCCAGGTTGGCCGCCAGCTCCATTTCCTTTGGAATAGCGTCGCCTACCTTCAGGTTTTGCTGCACCAATAGCTCAATCAGGTTCATCTCTACCTTATCCACCAGCGAGCTGGTATCTATGGCCTTTATCTTATCGAAAGCGTTTTCCATGCGGATATGTATAACTTATTGCTCGTGTTTTCTTAGCTAAATTACAAAAACTATAAAACTTTGTTGCTTAAGAGCGGCAAAAAAGTTGAATAAAAGTTTTGTTTAATGAATTAACCCTTATACATTTATTATGTCATACATAATCCTTAAAACATCTCGCCTATATGAAACAGAAACATTTACTCCACCTCTTGCTCATAGGCCTGTGCCTGATTATCAGTCCGCACCTGCTGTATGCGCAAAGCACCGCCGTGAGCGGCCGCATTATATCCGCAGAAGATAGTCAGCCGCTTGTCGGGGTGAGCCTGAATGTGAAAGGCACCGACCGGGGCACCTTAACCGATGTAGATGGCTCCTTTACCATCAAAGCCTCGGAAGGGGATGTGCTGGTGGCGCGCTACCTTGGGTTTGAGCCACGTGAGGTAACAGTGCAAAGCCCAGCGGGGTCCATAGAGATTGCCCTGAAGCCTGCCACTGCTAAACTTGGCGAAGTGGTGGTAGTGGGCTATGGTACGCAAAGCCGCGAAACCCTGACCGGGGCCGTTTCTACGGTGGATGACCAGGTGCTGGAGTCGGCGCCGCGCACCAACGTGGCTACCGCCCTGCAAGGCACCGTAACAGGTCTGCGGGTGCAGCAAACATCCGGACAGCCGGGAGCCACGCCTAACATCACGTTCCGGGGCGGTACCAGTTTTAACGGTACCGGATCTCCGCTGGTGATCGTGGACGGTGTGATCTTTCCATCGCTGTATGGCATTAACTCCGAAGATATTGAAAGTATCAACGTGCTGAAGGACGCCGCTTCTACGGCCATCTATGGTGCCCGGGCAGCCAACGGAGTTATATTGGTTACGACTAAAAAAGGTAAGAAAGGCCGCTCCCAGGTTACGTATAGCCTGAAGCACGCCCAGAACTACATCCGCCGCAATCCTGTGGATTTTATGAGCGCGGAAGACTACATCATCTGGAACAGAAGAGGCTTGGGCAGCAGGTATGAGGCTGCCGTGAAAGATAACAACACGGCTGAGGCAAACAACACGCGCAACCAGCTGTCTGGCTCCTGGGGCTGGGCAGTAAGCCCGGGCTGGGCCTCGCCAAGCGGGAAATACTCTACACAGTTGGTAACAAATGACAACAGACAGCTCATCGGCAACCCGATGTGGAACCTGTTAGTGGATAAGAACCCGTTCGACCCGACGCAGATGGACAGTATCCTGTACCGCTCCATTTCTCAGGAAGAGCTGGAAAACATGATACTGCAGGAAAGCACATTGCAGGAGCACTACCTCAACTTCTCCGGCGGCGGCGACAAGGGCACCTTCTCGCTGGGCGTAGGTACGGTAAAGGATGTAGGCATGGTGATAGGCTCCTCGCTGAAGCGCTATAACCTGAACTTTAACGGCGGGCTGGATGTGAACGAGGACTTCAAGGTAAATTTGAACCTGTCGGCCTACAACGATAAAACCACGCCCTCATACCTTTCGCCGGATGCTGGTGGCTGGCTGGGTGGCGGCCTGATACAGCGCTTTGGGGGCATTGCGCCAACGGCCCGCTTCACGCACGATGAGACCGGCGAGATACTGCCCGGCGTAGACGGAGGTACCCTGGGTAATCCGGAGTACCTGCGCGATAAGTTTATCAACGAGAACGAAGAGCAGCGCTTCTCGGGTAGCCTGAACCTGGAGTACCAGATTATTCCGGAGCTGAAGTTCCTGGCCTCAGCCTCGGGCTTTATGCGCTACTCTGGCCGCGAGAGTTTTACAAAGGCTTACCAAAACGGTACAGGCGGCGCGTTTATAGATACCCGAAACGCCTCTTTCACGCTGCCGCGCGCAACGCAGTACTCTTACAATGCTTTTCTGCAGTATGATAACACCTTTGGCAAGCACACACTAAGCCTGCTGGGCGGCGGCGAGTTCTTTGACGCCCGCTTCTCGCAGTACAGTGCAGCGGCCCGTGGCGCCTCCACCGACTTTATTCCATACTTGTCAGCCTCTACCGAGGCAGTGGGTATCCCGTACTCCGGCTTCTATTCCTGGAACCGCCTGGCGTCCGGCATCGGCCGCGTTACCTACGACTATGACTCGCGCTACCTGCTGAACGTGAACCTGCGCTACGACGGCACTTCCCGCCTGGCTGACAACCGCTATGGCCTGTTTCCCGGCATCTCCGCTGGCTGGAACCTGCACAATGAGGCCTTCTTCACCAACTCTTTCCTTAGCGATTACATCAGTACCATTAAACCACGCGTAAGCTGGGGCCAGAACGGAAGTATAGATCCGCTGGACGACTTTGCCACGGCGGCAACCTATGGCGGCACCGGCATCTACGGCGGCAATGCAGGCTTTGCGCCTAACTTCCTCCTGAACACGGCCCTGAAGTGGGAGCGCGCCTCCTCGCTGAACTTTGGCCTGGACCTGGGGCTGTTCGATAACCGCATCACCTTTATCGGCGATTACTTTGTCCGCGACATCTACGACAAGATCACCTCGCTGGGCATACCGGCCTGGACAGGCTACGGCAGCTTTACTACCAACCTGGGCCAGTTGCAAAACCGCGGCGTAGAGCTGGAGATGCGGGCCAACGTGGTGCGCCCAACACAGCCTGACGGCTTTAGCTGGGATGTAAGCGCCAACTTCTTCCACGTGAAAAACTATGCGAAGGAGTTGCCAGACAACGGCCTGGAGAAAAACAGACAAGGTACCTACCAGGTGTACGACCCGGGCTCAGGCCAGGTAATCCATGTGGGTGGCCTGCAGGAGGGCGAGCGCATTGGCCTGGATGAGATCTGGGCGCCGATCTACGACGGCCTGTACCTGACGGAGGCAGACCTTGAAGAGGATGCAGACCTGTATAACTCATACCTGCCGTGCCGCGACAAGACCGTAAAGCTCCTGGGCGACGCCCGCTGGAGAGACCTGGACCAGAACGATACCATCGACTTCCGCGATAGAGTGTTTGTGGGCAGAACAACGCCTACCGTGCAGGGCGGCTTTGGTACCAACTTTAACTGGAAAGGCTTTAACCTGTATGCCCAGTTCGACTTTGCGCTGGGGCACATGATCCTGAACCAGTCCAAGCTTAGAGGCCTGTCGCAGGTGCAGGGCTCACAGAACGGCCCGGTAGACGTGACCAACACCTGGCACCCGGACAACCCGAACGGCACGCTGCCGCGCTACTACTGGGCTAACTATGGCCGAAACTACTTCCAGGACGCCGGCGGCGGAACCAACTCCTTTGCCAACTTCTATGAGAAAGGCGACTACCTGGCCATGCGCGAGATCACGCTGAGCTACCAGGTGCCGCAGGCCTTTCTGCAAAACACACTGAAAGGCAAAATACAGGGGCTGCGCCTGAACGTGACGGGAACAAACCTCACTTACTTTACCGGCTACAGCGGCACCTTCCCGGAGGTGGGTGGCAACGACGTGGGCAGGTTCCCGCTGCCGCGCACCATCACCACAGGCCTCAACGTGACACTTTAATCTAACTTTAGCAACGAAACAGATATGAGACGTTATCTATCCACTATAAAGTATGCGCTGGGCATCTCGCTGGTGCTGGGCGCCACAGGCTGTAGCGACCAACTGGATGAGGTGCAGCCGCAGACATCGCTTAACCGGGACCTGATCCTCTCGGACCCCAACGCCGCTATGACGCTATACTATGGCGTGTATGGCTCGTTCAGGAGTTACCATTATACTTTGTTCACCTTAGGCGAGATGCGCTCCGAGATTTGGGCCGACGGTCTTTTCACCGAGTCGGAAGACGGGGGGCTGCGCAACTATTACACCCATAACATTGACGCCAACAACGTGCCGGCGGGCAACTGGGCCGGCTTCTATAGCCTGCTGGACAAGATCAACACCGCCATCAAACTGTTCCCACAGACACCGGTAACGGAAGACCAGAAAACCCGTGTGCTGGCCGAGATGCATGGATTGCGTGCCTATGTATACTATACCATGCTGAAAACCTGGGGAGGCGTGCCGCTGACCGCGGAGCCGGTAACCGAAGTAGGAAGCCTGGAGGAGCTATACAAAGAAAGAGCTACGCCCGAGGCCGTGATGGCGCAGGTGAAGGCAGACATTGAGCAGTCGCTGAGTTTGTTTGCAGATGATGATGCCCTGGCCGCCGGCTTTACCGGCACCTCCAAGCACATCTACTGGAACCGTGCCGCCTCGCTCACCCTAAAGGGGGACGCTTATATCTGGTCGGGTACGCACATGGGCGGCGGAAGCGCCGACTTAGCCACGGCACAACAGGCGCTGGAAGAGGTAAGCACCATCAGCGGATTAGGCCTGGTGGAGAACTACGCAGATCTTTTCGACCCAGCCAGGGAAGCCAATAACCCTGAGATCATCTTTGCCATCAGCTACGAGAAAGACGAGGCGACGACAGGCGTGTACAGCAGTTTCCGGGTGAACACAACCCAGGCCGGCACCCTTCTGCTGGACCCTTACACTAATCCAAGGACAGTGGCGCAGGCCTATCCATACCTGGCCGGGGCCAGCCGCGTGGGCCTGTCCGAGAGTATGATCCAGAAGCTGCAGAGCAGTGAGGACGAGCGCATTGATGCCACCTTTGAGGTGATGTACCGCAACGATCCGCCAGCTTACCCTATCGCCGGTGTGCTGCTCACCAAATTTGCAGGCCGCGAGGATGCCGGTTCGCAGCTGTATGACGTCGACTTCCCGGTGTACCGCTACGCCGATGTGCTGCTGATGCTGGCAGAGGCCAAGGCCAAACAGGGCGGTGACCCCTCGGCAGAGATAAACCAGATACGCGAGCGGGCCTATGGCAGCAGCTACACGCCTTACGCCGACGGAAGCCAGGAGCAAGACCTTCGCGCGATTCTGGAGGAGGACCTGCGGGAGTTTATAGGGGAAGGCAAGCGCTGGTGGTCACTGCGCAGGGCCGGCGACGAGTGGGTGTTTGCCTACGTGGACCCGGTATACCTGGCGCCTGGGCAGGAGTATAAGTTCCTGCTGCCGATCTCGGTAAGCATGCTCAACTCTGATCCTAAGCTGGAGCAAACGCCCGGCTACTAAGTATAAATAGGTTAGTTGATAGGTTGTGTGGAGGTTCCGGTTCCGGGCTGCGGCCTGAGCCGGAACCCTCTTCGCGTCATGGCGAGGCATAAAGTTTAAGTGTGTTTTTGAAGTACTAGCTTTAGCTTCTCCAGCCAGCATCCGCTATACTTAAGGCGGCACAAAATGATACCCCACAACCTTCAACCTCACACGAAAGAAACATACATACCTGAATGAAATCTGAACATTTACAAGGGCTCATTGCGGCTCCGTTTACACCCATGCATCCCGATGGCAGCCTAAACCTGAAGCTGATCCCGACCTACTACAGCCTGCTGAAAGCGAACGGGAACACCGGCGCTTTTATTTGCGGCTCTACCGGAGAGGGAGTGTCGTTGACGACGGCTGAGAAGAAGCAGGTGGCGGAGGCCTGGGCAGCTGCCGCTAAAGAGGGTAACGACTTCAAGGTTATAACGCTGGTAGGGGGCACCTGCCTGCGGGAGGCGGTGGAACTGGCGCAGCACGCCCAAAGTATAGGCCTGGATGCTGTGTCGTTTACGGGACCTTCTTACTTTAAGCCCGCCAGTGTGCAGATGCTGGCCGAATGCTGCAAAACCGTGGCAGGCGCTGTGCCGCAGATGCCTTTTTACTACTACCACATCCCGGTGCTGACAGGCGTGGGCTTCCAGATGGTGGAGCTACTGCAGGAAGTAGAGGGGAAAATCCCTAACTTTAAGGGAATCAAGTACACGCACGAGGATTTCATGGATTACCAATCTTGCCTGAACTTCAGCGACGGCAAGTATGACATGCTGTGGGGCCGCGACGAAAACCTGCTGTCGGCGCTGGCGGTAGGGGCAAAAGGTGGCGTGGGAAGCACGTACAACTATGCCGCTCCGCTTTACATCAGCCTGATAGAAGCCTATAACAGGGGAAACACGGACGAGGCGCGCCGCCTGCAGCAGCAGTCTATTGATATGATCCGCCTGCTGGGCAAGTATGGCGGCATCGCCACCGGCAAAGCCTACATGAAAGTGGTGGGCCTCGACTGCGGCGAATTTCGCCTGCCGGTCCGCAACATGAGTACAGCGCAGTTCAATTCATTTAAAGAGGATGTGGCCGCGCTGGGTTTTGATGAGTATTGCTCCCGCATGCCGGAACTGAAAAACGCCTAATGCTGCCTGATGAAATATTCCCTGTTTATACTTCTGATCTTAGCCGCCTTTTCGGGTAAAGCCCAAAAGCCTAATCACATAGCGTGGTCTGTTGCCGCTACCTTGCCTGCAGGGCCGGGGCAACCGGTGCAGCCGGGCCTGGCTGGCCCCTTGGGCGGTGTGCACAACGGCGCGCTGCTGCTTGGCGGCGGGGCCAACTTTCCGGACGGGTTGCCTTGGGAGGGAGGCAAGAAGAAGTATGAACAGGATGTTTTCGTTTTGCTGCGGGATGAGCAGGGAAAGTATAGCTGGCACGACAAAACCTTCCGGCTGCCGCAGCCACTGGCCTACAGCGCCAATGTAACCACAGAAAAAGGCATCATAAGTATAGGTGGGGAAAACGAGCAGGGCATACAGAATACGGTGCAGCTGCTGCAGTGGAACCCTGCCTTAAAAGAGGTAAGTATAGAGGCGCTGCCGCCCTTACCGCTTCCGCTTACCAATGCCGCCGCCGCTGTCATCGATAACCAGGTATACGTGGCAGGTGGCGAAACCACAGGCAAGGCTAGCAGCGGTTTCTATCGTCTGAGCCTATCCGAGCCGGGAAAAGGCTGGCAAAAGCTACCGGACCTGCCGAAAGCCATCTCGCATGCGGTGGCGGTGGTGCAGTCTAACGGCGAATACCCGGCGCTATACCTGATTGGCGGCCGGGCCAGAACAGAGGCCGGTGTGAGCGAGCTCTACGGCTCCACCTTCCGCTACGACCCCAAGTATAACAACTGGAAACAACTTAGCGACATCTCCGACGGCAAGGGCAACAAAACCGCACTTTCTGCCGCCAATGGTGTGGTAACCGGTGCCAATTACATCCTGATCTTCGGGGGCGACAAGGGCAACGTGTTTACGCAGATAGAGCAGCACAACGCCGCCATCGCCCGCACCACCGACGAAGCAGAAAAGCAAAGGCTGGAGGCCGAGAGGCTGCAACTGCAAACGCAGCACGGGGGCTTCAGCAAGGACATTTACCTCTACAACACCGTTACCGACACCTGGACCAAAACAGGCACCCTGCCTTACGCGCCCGTTACCACCTTCGCCACGCGCTGGGGCAACGACATTCTCATACCTTCGGGCGAGATAAAGCCTGGCGTGCGTACCCCCCAGGTGCTGGTGGGCCAACTCACGCCGCAGCATTACTTTGCCTGGCTCGATTATGTGGTCGTGGTGCTGTACTTGCTCCTGATGGTGGGCATCGGCATGTGGACCTCCCGGCACCAGAATACCACCGACGACTATTTCCGTGGCGGGCAGCGCGTTCCGGGTTGGGCAGCAGGCCTAAGCATCTATGGCACGCAGCTAAGCGCCATTACCTTTATGTCGATTCCGGCCAAGACCTATGCCACCAACTGGAGCTATTTTATACTTCAGGTCACGATCATTCTGATCATCCCGATCATCACCAATTACTTTATCCCTTTCTACCGCAGGCTGCAGATCACCTCGGCCTACGAGTACCTGGAGCAGCGGTTCAGTTACGCGGCGCGGGCCATGGCCTCGCTGCTCTACATCATGCTGCAGTTGGGCAGGCTGGCCATTGTGCTCCTGCTGCCGAGCCTGGCCCTCACGCTGGTAACAGGCATCAACGTGAACCTGTGCATTGTGCTGATGGGCGCCATCACGATCTTCTATACCATGAAAGGCGGCATTGAGGCTGTGATTTGGACAGACGTGGCGCAGGTGGTTATACTTCTGGGCGGCGCGCTGGTGTGCCTGGTGATGATCCCGTTCCAGTTAGAGGCAGATGCCGGGGCGATTTGGCAAACCATACAGCAAAACGAGAAGCTCCACATCATCGACACCACGTTCAGCTTTAGCGAGCCGACGCTGTGGGTGGTGCTGTTAGGCGGCCTGGCGATCAACGTCATCTCTTACGGGGCGGATCAGTCGGTGGTGCAGCGGTATATCACTACAAAAGACCTGGAAACCTCGAAGAAAAGTATGCGGCTGGGTGCCTGGATGGCCTTGCCTTCAGCGGTTGTTTTCTTCACGATCGGCACCATGCTGTACCTGTTCTTCCGGCAGCATCCTGAGAAGGTTAACTACCAGTTGCAGAGCCAGGACGCCATCTTTCCGTGGTACATTGTAACAGAGCTGCCTGCGGGCATTACAGGCCTGCTGATTGCGGCTGTTTTTGCGGCAGCCATGTCTACGCTGAGCAGCAGCATGAACTCCGTAACCACCGCCCTCATCACCGACTTTTACAGGCGCTTTGCCCCCGCCAAGTCAGACAAAAGTTACCTGAGCACTGCCAAATACATGACACTGGCTATTGGCGTGGTGGGTACTTCGCTGGCGCTGGTGATGGCACAGTGGGGCATTTCCTCGCTCTGGGATCAGTTCAACATGATTCTGGGGCTGTTTACGGGCGGTTTGGGTGGCCTGTTTGTGCTGGGCATCTTCACGAAAAAAGCCAATGCTAAAGGCGCTGTTGCCGGACTGCTTCTCAGCGGTTTGGTGCAGTTCTACATCAGCCAATATACCAACATCAACCTGCTGCTCTATGCCTTTACCGGCTTGGCAAGCTGCGTGCTGTTCGGGTACTTGTTTAGCCTGCTGTTTGGCGGGCAGGAGCGGGCGCACGAGGGACTCACCATTTACAAGGATGCACCCGCCACAGAGAGCCGCGTGGGTAAGGTGGGAGAAAAGGTGTCCTGAAGTATAAATCAGCATAAAAAATGCCTTTGCCAGGTACGGGCGAAGCTAATAGCGTATAACCATGAGTAAAGTAAATTTTGTACTGGGCCTTTTGTTCTCAGTGCTGATGGGCAGCACGAGTTGCACCCGCACGGTGGCTACCACGCCTGTTGCCACGGGAATAAGTATAAGTTCCACAGCCCCGGCAGTGCCCGTGCTGAAACGCGTGGAGCATAACCCGATGCTCCGGCTAACCCTGTATGTGCCGGCGGGTGCCGAAAGTATAAACTTCCAAAGTATAAAGGCGCGCCTCAATAGCACGGCTCTGCAGGATGTGGAAAAACTGGATGTATACTTTACAGGCACCGAGCCTTTGTTCCATACATCTAATCTGGTGAAGTCGATTCGCCCGACCTCGGAGGAGTTTGAAGTGCCGCTGGATATTCCGGCAAAGCCAGGCAAGCAGTACCTCTGGTTCAGCGCCACCCTCAAAGAATCCGCCAGCCTCGATAACAAAGTGGAGCTGCGCGCTACCCAACTAACTGACGCCGCCGGCAAAGTATACCAGGTAGCCGAGGATGGTTCTGCGTATGCCAAGCGCATTGGTATAGCCCTGCGCAAAGCTGGAGACGATGGCGTGGATACCTACCGCATCCCCGGCATCGCCACCACCGACAAAGGCACCCTGATTGCCGTGTATGACATCCGCTACGACAACTCCCGCGACCTGCCGGGAAACATAGACGTGGGCATGAGCCGCAGCACCGACGGCGGCCAGACATGGGAGCCGATGAAGATCATCATGGATATGGGCGTACCGCACGAGAACAACGGCATCGGCGACCCCGCTGTGCTTTTTGACCCCGCCACGGGTAAGATTTGGGTAGCGGCGCTCTGGAGCAAAGGCAACCGCTCTATTGCCGGTTCCGGCCCAGGCTTATCTCCTGATGAAACAGGGCAGTTTGTGCTGGTGAGCAGCGACGACGATGGCAAAACCTGGTCAGAGCCTTACAGTATAACAGAGCAGATCAAGAACCCGGACTGGCGCATCTACTTCAACGGCCCTGGCAATGGCATCGTGATGCAGAACGGTACGCTGGTGTTCCCCTCGCAGTACTGGGATGAGAACGGAGTGCCGCATTCCTCCATCATTTACAGCCAGGACAAGGGCAAGACCTGGAACAGCGGCATAGGCGCCAAAGCCAACACCACCGAGAGCCAGGTTGTGGAGACCACGCCCGGCACCCTAATGCTGAACATGCGCGATAACCGCGGCCGCTTCCGCTCCGTGGCCACCACCGTCGACCTAGGCCAAACCTGGGTAGAGCACCATACTTCCTACAGCGCCTTGCCTGACCCGGTGTGTATGGGCAGCTTCATCAAAGCCGGCGTGAGCACGAAAAGCGGACCGCAGGAGGTACTGTTCTTCAGCAATCCCGCCACCCCGTCCGGCCGCTACAACATCACGCTGAAAGCCAGCACCGACCTGGGCGAGACCTGGCCATCGGGTAACGAGCTGCTGATAGACGAGCGCGGAACCTACGGCTACTCCGCCCTCACCAGGATAGATGAAAATACGCTGGGCCTTCTCTACGAAGGCGTGAAAGAACTTTACTTTGTGCGCGTACCGGTGCAGGAGGTCATCAAATAAATAGGAGTGCCATACCTGGCAGGTATGAATTACAGAATTTACATGGCTCGTTTCGTACTTATTTTATTTGCCTTTCTACTGGCTGTACCCGGATTTTCTCAGGAAACGACAGCCAGGCTAAAAGTAGCCTGCATCGGCAACTCCGTTACGTATGGCTATGGCATCAAGGACAGGGAGCAAAACGCCTATCCGGCGCAGCTGCAGCAGCTGCTTGGCGGTAGGTATGAGGTAGCCAATTTCGGGCTGAGCGGTGCCACATTGCTGCGCAAGGGGCACAGGCCGTACACGCAAACGCGGCAGTATAAAGATGCGCTCGCCTTCAAACCCGATATCGCGGTTATCCACCTGGGCCTCAACGACACCGACCCGCGCAACTGGCCGAACTACCGCGATGAGTTTGCAGCAGACTATTACCACCTGATTGACACGCTGCGCGCCGTGAACCCGCAGGTGCGTATCCTTATCTCACGGCTCACGCCCATTTTCTCCGGGCACCCGCGCTTTACCTCCGGCACCCGCGACTGGTTTTGGCAGATACAGGCGCTGATACCTGTAATAGCCGAAAACAGAAACGTGGAACTCATTGACCTGCACACGCCACTCTACTCGCGCCCCGACCTGTTCCCGGATGAGCTGCACCCCACCGCAGCGGGAGCGGGCATCATTGCATCCACTGTGGCCGGGCAGATAACGGGCAAGTATGGCGGGCTGCAGCTGGCCTCTGTTTTCTCAGACCACATGGTGCTGCAGCAGAAAATGCCGATCCCCGTGCAGGGCAAAGCAGATGCGGGGCAGGAGGTAAGGGTAAGTTTTAAAGGTGAGGAAGTAACGGCCACGGCTGGCCCCGACGGGAAATGGGAAGCCATGCTGCCGGCGCAGAAAGCAGGAGGGCCATATCAGCTGCAGGTCTCTACGGCGGACACAAGTATAAGTATAAACGATGTGCTGGTGGGCGAAGTATGGCTGTGCTCCGGGCAGTCGAACATGGCTTTCCCGCTGCGGCAGGCCGTGCATACTTCCGAGGAGATGCGGCAGGCACAACAGTCTTCTGATATTCGTTTGCTGCAGCTAAAGCCGCTGGCTGAAACTAATAACGTGGCCTGGGACAGTGTAACCCTCGGAAAAGTAAACCGCCTGGCATACTTCTCCGGCACCTGGCAGCGCACCGATTCAGTTGAAGCGAAAGATTTCTCGGCCGTAGCCTACTACTTTGGCAAGGAACTGCAGGAGCAGCTGGGCGTGCCCGTTGGTTTGATAGAGGTAGCCGTGGGAGGCTCTGGCACCGAGTCGTGGATAAGCCGCTATACGTTGGAGCATCATCCGCAGCTGGTGCACATGCTGCACAACTGGCGCAACTCCGATTTCCTGATGCCCTGGGTACGCGAGCGTGCCGCCACGAACCTACAGGAAGCCACGCTTGCCACGCAGCGCCACCCGTACCAGCCAGCCTATAACTATGAGGCCGGTATTGCCCCGCTCACCGCCTTCCCCATAAAAGGCATGATCTGGTACCAGGGCGAAAGCAATGCCCATAACATTGAGCTGCATGAGGAGCTGTTTAAAACACTGGTGCAGGACTGGCGCGGAGCGTGGGGCTATCCTTTCCCGTTCTATTACGCGCAGCTCTCCAGCATCAACCGCCCCAGCTGGCCACACTTCCGCGACAGCCAGCGCAGGCTGCTCGCGCAGATACAGAATACGGGCATGGCGGTAACCAGTGATGTGGGCAACCCGCAGGATGTGCACCCGAGGCAAAAGCGGCAGGTAGGGGAGCGGCTGGCGGCCTGGGCGCTGGCCAACACCTACGGTAAGCGCATCCCCTACAGCGGTCCCCTTTTCAAAAAAGCGGATTTTACAGGAAACAAGGCCATTTGCACTTTTGAGCACGGGAAGGGTTTGAAAGCCAGCGATGGCAGTAGCTTGCGCGGCTTTGAGGTGGCGGGCAGTGACCTGATTTTCAGGGAGGCAAAGGCTGAAATACGGGGTAGTAAGGTGCAGGTGTGGTCGGATGAGGTGCCGGAGCCGAAGTACGTGCGCTACGGCTGGGAGCCTTATACTACTGCCAATCTCGTGAACAAGGCGGGCTTGCCTGCCTCCACATTCAATAGCTTTTATACTACAAACAAGTAATACAAACTCCCTACATGGAAGCGAATCATACTTTAGACCTGAACTTCTACAAAGACTTCTATAAGAACCAGCTCCTCAGCGACACGCTGCCTTTCTGGTTTCCGCGCTCTGTTGACGAGGAGCACGGCGGCTATCTGTTCATGCGCGACGCGGATGGCAGCCTGATTGATGACGACAAGGCCGTATGGATACAGGGGCGCGCCGCCTGGCTCCTGGCAACGCTTTACAACACCGTGGAGCAAAGGCCGGAGTGGCTGGAGGGCGCCAAGAAAGGCATCGATTTTCTGCGCCAGCATTGCTTCGACACGGACGGGCGCATGTTTTTCCACGTGACACGCGACGGCAAGCCTATCCGCAAGCGCCGTTACTTTTTCTCCGAAACCTTTGCCGTGATTGCCTTCGCTGCCTACGCCAAAGCCAGCGGCGACGAAGAGGTTGCTCAGGAAGCCCGAAACCTGTTTGGCAAGTGCCTGGAATATGCCACCACACCTGGCATGCTGCCCGCTAAGTTCACCGACACGCGCCCGGCCAAAGGCATCGGCGTGCCGATGATAATGATGAACACCGCCCAGCAGCTGCGCGACACCATCGGCGACGAGCGCTGCGATGAGTGGATCTCGAAATGGATAGCTGAGATTGAAAAGGACTTTGTAAAAGACGACATCCGCTGCGTGATGGAGCAGGTGGCTCCTGACGGCAGCATCATCGACCATATTGACGGCAGAACCCTGAACCCCGGCCACGCCATTGAGGGTGCCTGGTTTATACTTCATGAGGCAAAACACCGCAACAACGACCCGCACCTAATAGACCTTGGCTGCCGCATGCTCGACTACATGTGGGAGCGTGGCTGGGATAAAGAGCACGGCGGCATTTTATACTTTCGGGATGTGTACGGGAAGCCGGTGCAGGAGTATTGGCACGATATGAAGTTCTGGTGGCCGCAAAACGAAACCATCATTGCCACACTTCTGGCATACCTGCTCACGGGCAACCAAAAGTATGCGGACTGGCACCAGCAGATCCATGAGTATGCCTACGGCCGTTTCCACGACAAGGAGCACGGCGAGTGGTTTGGCTACCTGCACCGCGACGGCAGCCTGTCTAACAGCACCAAAGGCAACCTGTTTAAAGGCCCCTTCCACCTGCCGCGGCAGGAGTGGTACTGCTGGCAGGCGCTGGAAGCGTTTCTATAAATTCTGAATGCGTGCTTGAATGCATGTGTGAATCATACTTCGTGATAGCTCAACTTTCTAACTTTTTAACCTTCTGACTATAAAGACGCAAGGTGTTGCGTCTCTACAAGTCTCTAATTTTTAACTCCCATGCTACGCTTTTTACTTACTGTTGCCTTTTTTTGCTCCGTGCTTTTCGTGCAGGCCCAAACAACCGATGTGCCTGTGTTCGTCTCTGGCGAGGAGGGGCATAAATCCTACCGCATCCCCGCGATGATCGACCTGCCGAACGGAGACATACTGGCCTTTGCCGAGGGTAGGGTGCACGGTGCGGCCGATTTTGGAGATGTGAACATCGTGATGAAGCGCAGCTCCGACAAAGGCAAAACCTGGTCGGCACTGCAGACGGTGGCGGATTTTGATACGCTGCAGGCTGGCAATGCCGCCCCCGTGGTAGACCTGACGGACCCGGCTTATCCGAAGGGCAGAATCTTCCTGTTTTACAACACCGGCAACGCGCACGAGTACGAGGTGCGCAGCGCCAAAGGCTACCGCGAAGTATGGTACATCACCTCCACCGATAATGGCCAAACCTGGTCTGATCCGGAAAACATTACCTCGCAGGTGCACCGCCCCAACATGCCTACGGCCAATGCAGGCTATACTTTTAAAGAAGACTGGCGATCTTACGCCAACACACCCGGCCACGCCATACAGTTTACAAAAGGCAAGTATAAAGGCCGCATGTACGTGGCCGCCAACCACTCGGCAGGTCCGCCGCAGCACAATTTCGAAGATTATGCTGCGCACGGCTTCTATACCGACGACCACGGGAAAACCTTTAAGCTAAGTGCCGTAGTGCCCGAAACAGGCAGCAACGAGGCCATGGCCGTGGAGCTGACAAATGACCGGCTGATGATGAACATCCGCAACCAGCAGGGTGACGTGCGCAGCCGCATCGTGAGCATCAGCAGCGACGGCGGCGCCACCTGGGACACCACATACTTTGACCAGCAGCTGCCGGACCCTGTGAACCAAGGAAGTATACTGAACATCGGCAAAAAGAAAGGGAAAGCCATACTTGCCTTCTGCAACGCCGCCGACACGCAGCGCCGCGACAACCTGACCCTGCGCATCAGCTACGATGAGGGCAAAACCTGGCCGGAGCAGCACGTCATTGCCAAAAGCCCGAATAACGAAAAAGACTATGCCGCCTACTCGGACCTGGTGAAAGTTGGCAAGAAGGCGATAGGCGTGCTGTACGAAAAGAACGGCTATGGGCAAATTGTATTTACCACCGTGCAGTGGGGGAAATAACCTGCTCCTGTGCAGGCTACCATCGGATTAACGCTTTATCATGAGAAAATTACCCGCTCTTTTCCTCTTGCTCTTGCTGTGCGGCGCTTCCTGGGCGCAGGTAAAACCCGTGCAGCTGGCCGACAGTCTTTTTTCGACGTACTACCACCAGCGCGCCACGCATTTCCGTAACCTGCCGCATACCCGGGGCGACATTATTTTTATCGGCAATAGCATCAGCGACGGTGGGGAGTGGAGTGAGCTTTTTGCAGACCTGCGCGTGAAGAACCGCGGCATTAGCGGTGACACCTCGCCCGGTGTAGTGAACCGCATCGGGGAAGTGGCAGCACGCAAGCCAGCGAAGGTATTTCTGATGATTGGCACCAACGACCTGGTGCGCGGCATCTCACCTGATAGCCTCCTGCAGAACATCTTCTGGCTGTCTGGCTACCTGAAAGAGAAGAGCCCCGCAACCAAACTCTTTGTGCAGAGCATCCTGCCGGTAAACGACAGCTTTGGCAAGTTCAGTGGCCATACCCGCAACGGGCAGGTTATACAGGAGGTGAACGCGGCACTGCAGGCTGCGGCTCCAACGCGTGGCTATACTTACCTCGACCTGCACACGCCTTTCTCAGATGCCTCCGGCAAACTCAACGCCAGCTACACCAACGACGGGCTGCACCTGAACGGCGACGGTTATACTTTCTGGAAGCACCTGGTCTACGACGAAGTGTACGGCTTACAGGAGAAGCCTTCTATCATCCCTAAGCCCCAGCAGCTGCAGTGGACGGGAGGGGCTTTCCCGCTTTACAAGAGCAAGACCATTGTGGTACAGGATCCGGCACTGCAAAAAGAGGCGGAGCGGCTGAGAAGTATGCTGGCGGACAAAGGGCTGAAGGTGCGAATAAAAGAGAAGGCAGCGCCAGGCGAACCACACATTGCCCTGGTGCTGGAGAAAACAGATGCACCCCGCCTGCAGGCAGAGGCTTATACTTTAGCTGTGACCAACGATAAGGTACAGCTGAAGGCGAACACGGCGCACGGCATCTTTAACGGCCTGCAGACCCTCGGTCAGCTGATGCGGGACGGGGCGGTTATTCCTGGCTGCGAGGTGCGCGACTGGCCGGCCTTTGGCTGGCGTGGCTACATGGTGGATGTGGGGCGCAACTACCAGTCAATGGAGATGCTAAAGGAGCAGATTGACGTGATGGCGCGGTACAAACTGAACGTCTTCCACTTCCACCTAACCGAGGACATTGCCTGGCGGCTGGAGGTGCCCCGCTATCCGCAGCTAACCGCCCCGGAGCACATGGCACGCAACAAAGGCGCCTACTACACAGTGGCCGAAATGCAGGAGCTGATCCAGTACTGCAAAGACCGCTACATTACCTTGGTGCCGGAGATTGATATGCCGGGCCATAGCGCCGCCTTTACCCGGGCCATGAGCGTGGACATGCAGAGCGAAGAAGGGCTGACATATCTGAAAAACATACTCAACGACTTTTGCGACACCTATGATGTACCCTATGTGCATATCGGAGGCGATGAAGTGAAGATCAACAACAAGGATTTTCTGCCGCAGGTAACGGCCTGGCTGCACGAGCGGGGCAAGAAAACCATAGGCTGGGACCCGGGCGGCAACCTGGACCGAGCCACCATTCGCCAGCTGTGGATGAAAGACGGTGCTACCAACCCTGATCATACTTACATCGAATCGCGCCACCTGTACCTCAACCACATGGATCCTTTAGAGGCTGTGGCCACGATCTTTAGCCGGCAGTTTAGCGACCGCGTGGCAGGAGACAGCACCGTACTGGGCGCTACCCTTTGCCTCTGGCACGACCGCAACGTGCACCGGCAGGAGGACGTGCTTTTGATGAACCCCGTTTACCCCGGCATGCTGGCTTTTGCGGAGCGCAGCTGGCAAGGCGGTGGCCATGAGAAGTGGATCGCCAACATTCCGGCAGACCAGCCGGAGCGGGTGCAGGAATTCCGGGAGTTTGAGAACCGGCTGCTGGACCAACGGCAATCATACTTTCAGAACATGCCTTTTCCGTACGCGGCGCAGGCCGCTATGAACTGGAAGCTGTTCGGGCCTTACAAGAACAAAGGGGATATGACGGCCTCTTTTGCGCCGGAGAGAAAGTCTTTTAAAGGGAAGAAACCTGCGGCAGAGGCAGTAGGCGGCACGGTGGTGCTGCGGCACTTCTGGCATCCGCTGGTGGCGGGTGTGCTGGAGAAACCGGAGGAGAACACCACCTGGTACGCCACCAGCCGGTTCTGGAGCGATGTGGATACAACAGGCTTCTTCTGGGTCGGTTTTCAGAACCTGTCCAGGTCTTACAATTCTGACTCGCCCGCCGCAGGCACCTGGGACGACAGAGGAAGCGCTGTTTACCTGAACGGGCAGCTAATAGCGCCGCCGAGATGGAAGCGCCCCGGGCAAAAGGGGAATTCTGAAGTACCGCTGCTGGACGAAGGGTATGAGTTCCGGGCGCCTGTAGCTGCCCCGGTAAAGAAAGGCTGGAACACGGTGCTGGTGAAACTACCCGTCGGAAGCTTTAAGGGCAAAGACTGGCAAAATCCCCTGAAGTGGATGTTCACTTTTGTTCCCTCGGGAAGTGAAGCGGGGGCTGGAAATGAGCTTATAAAAGAGGAACAACTGGTTAATTAGTAGTATAAGCTGCAGGCTTTGCATATGTAGATGTTAGCGGCCCAATGTGGTAGTGAAGGTATTTTTCCACTTCTGTATTATGCGGTCTGTTGCACGGTCTCTGAACGCGTTAATGTTTGCGTTTACGAAAACATTGCGTAGTTTTCCTTCGCTACGGAACAAGGCTTTGGTGCGGCAGGCTTTGCTGTTGCCCCTTCTTTGCTTCATGTCCGGTCCGGATTCAAAAAGGGATCGGGAGCATTTCTCCTTGAGGAAAAAAAAACACGGTCCTGGCATAGGATAAGGTTACACCGGTGGCAGAGAATGGTATGTGTTAACGAAAACGCAAGATTCGAGCCTGAGCTTTGAGAATCGTTTAAAAGAAGTATAACATGCGAACTTCCATATTTATTTTCCTAAGCCTTTGGCTGAGCGTTTTTTCGGCACAGGCCCAGGAAGTTTCCGCTGAGGGCAAGCAACTGGCTCCTACGCCGCCTATGGGCTGGATGACGTGGAACTTCTTTGCCGATAACATCCATGAGAAGGATATCCGGGAGATGGCTGACGCCATGGTGGCCTCGGGTATGGTAGAGGCTGGTTATAACTACATCTTCATCGACGACGGTTGGCAGGGCGGACGCGACAACCGCAACAATATCATCGCCGACCCGGAGAAGTTTCCCTCCGGCATCAAGGCTCTGGCCGACTATGTGCACAGCAAAGGCATCAAGCTGGGCATCTACTCCGATGCGGCGCAACTAACCTGCGCGGGCTATACGGCCAGCCTGGGCTTTGAGGAGCAGGACGCCAAAACCTTCGCCTCCTGGGACATCGACTACCTAAAGTATGACTACTGCCATGCGCCGAAGGACTCGGCCACAGCCGTGGAGCGCTATACTAAAATGAGCCAGGCCCTGCGCAAGAGCGGCCGCGACATCGTGTTCGGCATCTGCGAGTGGGGGCAGCGCAAGCCCTGGCATTGGGCCGCCGAGGCCGGAGGGCAGCTGTGGCGCACCACTTATGATGTGCGGGATAAGTGGAAGAACCTGAGTGGCCAGGAAAACGCCGAAGGCATCCTCGATATCCTCGACATCAACGCCGAACTGCATGCCTACGCCGGCCCCGGCCGCTGGAACGATGCCGACATGCTGGTGGTGGGGCTATATGGCAAACCGGGCCCCTCGGGAGACTTAGGAGGAACTGGCATGACCGACACCGAGTACCAGAGCCAGATGAGTCTGTGGAGCATCATGGCCTCACCGCTGATTGCCACCAACGACATCCGGCACATGAACGAGGCGACCAAGCGCATCCTGCTCAACAAGGAGGTGATAGCCGTGAACCAAGACCCACTGGGCAAACAAGCCGAGCGCAAAGTGCATGACGGAACCTGGGATGTGCTGGTAAAGCCGCTGCAGAATGGCGATGTAGCTGTGGCCATACTTAACCGCGGCGATGCGGCCAAGAACTATAGTATAAACTGGCCCAAACTGGGCCTCAGCGGCAGATACGAGGTGCGTGACCTGTGGGAGCACAAAACCATGGGCAAGGGCAAGGGCTGGAAAGGCCGCGTGCAAGCCCACGAAACCAAGCTGTTCCGCCTCAGGAAGATCTGAAAGTATACACGATACTCGTTATGCAGGAAATCACCAAACCCTAACACTACTACCGAAATACTACCTTAACCATGCATAAGCTTTTACTGTTTACCTGCCTGCTGGCCCTGGGCTTTTTCCAGGCGCTTGCCCAGAAACCATACTTAGACCCGGTGTTTGAAAATCCTGCCATACAGGAAGAGAACCGCCTGCCGATGCGGGCCTCATACTTTCCTTTTGAGGATGCCGCCAAAGCAGCTGCCGGCGACAAAGCCAAGTCCTCGCGCTTTCTATCGCTGAACGGCATGTGGAAATTCCATTGGGTGGCCGATTACAAGCAGCTGCCGCAGGATTTCTATGCCACCAGCTTCAGTGATAAGAGCTGGAAAGAGTTTCCGGTGCCGGCCAACTGGGAGTTTAACGGTTACGGCGTGCCGATTTATGTGAACCCGTTCTACGAGTTCAACATGACCAACCCGCAGCCGCCGGACATTCCCGATAACATCAACCAACCGGCCGGAGCTTACCGCCGCGTGATTACACTGCCTGCGGACTGGAACGATCAGCGCGTGTTCATTCACCTGGGAGCTGTGAAATCAGCTTTTAAACTGTATGTGAACGGCAAGTATGTGGGCCTGGGCAAGGACAGCAAGCTGGAGTCGGAATTTGATATTACGCCGTACGTGCAGCCGGGCCAGAACCTGATTGCCCTGGAGGTTCGCCGCTGGAGCGACGCCAGCTACCTGGAGGCGCAGGACATGTGGCGCGTGTCGGGCATCAGCAGAGACACTTATCTTTATAGCCGCCCTAACGTGCACCTCTACGACTATGTGGCCAACGCCTCGCTGGCCAACAACTACCGCGACGGGGAGATGAACCTGCACGTATCGGCCTGGAACAACACCAATGAGAACCAGGAGAAGTATAACGTAAGCGCGGCCCTGTACGACGCCGACGGCAGAAAAGTATGGAGCGCCCGGCAGAACACCTGGGGCCTGAAAATGAAGCAAGGCAAAACCGAGCTTCGTTTTAACGCCAGCGTTGCCAACGCCAAAGCCTGGAGTGCCGAAACGCCGAATCTGTACCGCCTGGAGATCACGCTGAATGATGCAGACGGCAAGGTGCAGGAAGTGATCAGCCGCAAGATGGGTTTCCGTACGGTAGAGATCAAAAACACACAGATTCTTGTGAACGGAAAGCCGGTGATGTTTAAGGGCGTGAACCGGCACGAGGTACACCCGGAAACCGGGCAGGTGGTGAGCCGCGAGGCCATGCTGGAGGAAATTAAGCTGATGAAGCAGCTGAACGTGAACGCCGTGCGCACCAGCCACTACCCGAACGATCCCTACTTCTATGAGCTTTGCGATAAGTACGGCCTGTACGTGATGGACGAGGCCAACGTGGAGTCGCATGGCATGCATTATGACTTGGGCCGCACACTGGCCAATGCGCCGGAGTGGGAGTTGGCGCACCTGACGCGCATCGGCCGCATGATCCGCCGCGACCGCAACCACCCGAGCATTTTCTCCTGGAGCTTGGGCAACGAAGCAGGCAACGGCTGGAACTTCTACCGTGGCTACGAACTGGCCAAGAGCCTGGACCCGTCGCTGCCGGTGCACTACGAGCTGGCCTCCGGCGACTGGAACACCGACATCTACTCTAAAATGTACCGCACCCCGGACGAGGTTGTTGCCTACGCCCAAAGTAACCCGACGCAGCCATACTTGCTCTGCGAGTACGCGCATGCCATGGGCAACAGCATCGGTAACTTTAAGGAGTACTGGGATATTTTCGAGACTTACCCGGTGCTGCAGGGCGGCTTTATCTGGGATTGGGTAGACCAGGGCGTGTACCGCATGAAGGACGGCAAGAAGATTTTGGGCTACGGCGGCGACTGGGGCGATAAGGATACGCCAAGCGACAATAACTTCCTCATCAACGGGGTGATCGGCGCAGACCGTACCTTCCACCCGCACGCTTACGAGGTACGCAAAGTATACCAGAACATCGCCTTCACCCTCAACAAAAACCAACTGGGTGTGCGCAGCAAGTACTTCTTCCGCACTTTGGATAACTTTAAACTGCAGTGGACCTTGCTGCGCAATGGCAAAGAGGTGAAGTCCGGTACGATCAACGAACTGACCGTGCAGCCGGGGCAAACCGTAAGGCTTACCTTGCCGGACGAGGCCACGAAAGCCAATACCGCCAACGAGTATTACCTGCAGGTAAAAGCCATACTTAAAGACGATGAAGGCGTGCTGCAGGCGGGCACCGAACTGGCCTTTGAGGAGTTTGCCCTGAGCAAGCCTGTGCCGCCTGCCTATGCCGCGAGCAGCGACAAGATCAACGTAACAGACGGAGTCTCTTCGATAGAGTTGGGCAACAAGCACTTCAGCCTGACAGTGGATAAGAAGACGGGCAGCATGACTTCCTATAGAGCCAACGGCAAAACTATTTTCGAAAGCGGACCGCGCATCAACTTCTGGCGCCCCGGCACCGACAACGACTTCGGGGCAAACCTGCCTAAAAAACTGAAAGCACTGGAGAACGCCGACGAAAACGGTGTGGTGAAGCAGGTGCACGTACAGACGCTGGCTGACGGTCAGGTGCAGGTAAGCATCGAGAAGGAGCTGCTGGACGGTGGCCTGAAGTATGAGCAAACCATCATCGCCGACGGCAATGGCACTCTAACGGTGAAAAACGACCTGCAGCCGCTGAAGGAGCTGGACATGATGACCTTTAAAGTAGGCAACCACATGACGCTGCCCACCGACTTTAAGAACATCGAGTGGTATGGCCGCGGCCCCTGGGAGAGCTACTGGGACAGAAAAACCTCGGCTTTGGTGGGGCACTACAAAGGCAGCATCGCTGAGCAATATCACCCGTACGTGCGTCCGCAGGAGAGCGGGAACAAGGCAGACGTGCGCTGGGCCAAGGTCAGCCGCAAAAACGGCTCCGGCATCATCATCCAGTACATCGACACGCTGCTGAACGTAAGCGCCCTGCCTTACAGCCCGGACCAACTATTCCCGGGCTTCGACAAGCACCAGACGCACTCTGGTTCGCTGGAGCCGGACAAAAACATCCACCTGCACGTGGACCTGCAGCAGCTGGGCGTGGGCGGCAACAACAGCTGGGGGCTGCTGCCGCTGGATAAGTATAAACTGTTCCTCAACCAGCCGTACCATTACGAGTACCGCATCGTGCCGGTGAAAAAGTAGTTTAACTGAAGATTGTAGCGGAGCGGCAAAAAGAGCTTCTGATGCCGCTCCGCTTGCATATAATTACAAAGCATAAGTTGCGTCAGGGCAAAGTATGAAGCTTGGCCTTGGGATTATTTATACCTTAACAAACGTCCAAAAGTATGCTGAGAAAACTGTTTCCTTGCCTGTTGCTTGTCGCGCTACTTGCTTGCCGCAGCCAGCCGATTAGCACTGTTTCCAGCACCGCGCCTGCGACAGGTAAAACGGCAGAGGTGGCAGAGCCTCCCAAAACACCGATTATGGGTTGGTCGAGCTGGAATAACTTTCGGGCCAACATCAACGAGGATATCATCAAGGAGCAGGCCGATTTCATGGTGTCGTCGGGGATGCAGGAGGCCGGTTATACTTATGTAAATATTGATGACGGTTTCTTTGGCGGCCGCGACGCAGAGGGAAGTATAGTGGCCCATCCGGAGCGGTTTCCGGGCGGCATGCGGGCCCTGAGCGACTATATTCACTCCAAAGGGTTGAAGGCAGGAATTTACTCCGATGCCGGCATCAACACTTGTGCCTCTTACTGGGACAAAGACACCGTGGGGGTGGGTATGGGCCTGTACGGGCACGATGCGCAGGACCTGCAACTGATGCTGCGGGAGTGGAACTACGACTTTATTAAAGTGGACTATTGCGGCGGCGATTGGCTGGGGCTGGACGAGCAGACCCGCTACACGCAGATCGGAAATCTGATTCGTGAAATCCGGCCCGATGCAGTGTATAACGTGTGCCGCTGGAAGTTTCCGGGTGAGTGGGTGGTGCAGCTGGCAGACTCCTGGCGCATCTCCGGCGACATTGACAACACGTTTGGCTCCGTCATGCACATCGTGGACCTGAACGCGGACCTGTGGAGACACGCCTCGCCGGGCCACGTGAACGACATGGACATGCTGCAGGTAGGGCGGGGCATGAGCTACGAGGAAGACAAAACGCACTTCTCGATGTGGTGCATGATGAGCTCCCCATTGCTGGCCGGCAACGACCTGCGGCACATGAGCCCGGAGACCATCAGCATCCTGACAAACAAAGAGTTGATTGCCATTAACCAGGACAAGCTGGTATACCAGGCCCGCCGCCTGTTGGATAAAGGCGATTTGGAAGTATGGGCCAAGCCCCTGCAGCATACCATGAGCGGACAGGTGGCCGTGGCGCTGCTTAACAGGTCAAACAAGGCCGCCGCAGTTGCTTTTAACCCGGATTCTGTGGGGCTGCACGCTGCCAAAGGCTACACGATGCGCGACCTGTGGGCGAAGAAAGATTTTGCAACTTCGACGGAAAAAGAAGTGAGCTTTGACGTGCCCCCGCATGGGGTGGTGGTGCTAAAGCTCGTGGGTGCTTCCCGGCCCTATAATGTGTTTCAGTATAAGTAAGGCTGCTGAGGGTTTTGGACAAAGGACAGGAGACTTTTAGACAAAGGAGAGGGGGAAACTTTTACCTCTCTCTGTCATCTCGAATGAAAAGAGAGATCTATCGGGGATTCTACAGAGATCTCTCACAGCTAAGCTGGCTCTCCTCGGCTCTCGTCTCAAGAGTAATCGAGATGACGAAAAGCGGATGCTATCGAACTTGATCCCAGTCCTTGGCCCTCGCGGGCTTGGAGCGAGCCAAGCTAGAAATGAAACAACAGCCTATGTAAGACTGAGGGTAATCGGCAGCTAGAAAGATCAGCTTGGTGCCAGTTGTAGGAAGCGGCGGCTATAGCGAGGCGCCCCGAAAGCCTTCGGGGCGCCAGAAAAGTATAAGGTATAGCTGAAGCAAGTATAAAAGTATAGCTGAAGTTTAAATTTGGCTCTGCGAGCCACTCTGATTACAAATCCGAGAATATGATAAATCACGGTTTACAAACTCGCGCCAGCAATGGGGTAATGGAGGAGCGGCGGTAAAGAAAGTATTGTCAAAGTATAAAAGCATAAATCAGCAAGTATAAAAATCCTGTTCATCCTGATTCAGACAAAGTATATAGTATAAACTCACTAAGTATGAAGTATAAGTTTACCATTAAAGTATGGCGCTACACCCTGGCGGCCATTTTGTCCCTCATTACTTTTCAAACCCACGCCTCCGATACCCTGCATGTGGTAACGCACAACCGCCTGACGGTGGTAACCGACCCGAGCCAGGGCAATAACCGCTACAAAGCCTGGGGCGTGTTTCCGTCCAAAGGCGAGGACATCAGAAGTATAAAACTGAAGCTGCGCCTGGGCTGCCCCGACAGCATGCGCTGCGCCGACTGGGACTACAAGGACCACATCACCATTCGCCGCACCGGTGGCAAAAAAGGCGAGTCGCAGGACTTGGAGATTGGCCGCATGCTGACGCCCTACGGCGGGGCCTTTGGCAAAGACTGGACCTTTGACTGGGAAGTGGACGTGACAGACTTCAGCCTGCTGCTGCGCGACAGCGTGGAGATAGAGTATAACCACACCGGCTGGGAGCCCAACGAAGACCGCGGCTGGACCGTAACGCTGGACTTTGAGGTCGTGAAAGGCAAGCCTGCCTGGGAGCCTATCTCTATCCAGAAGATCTACGACGGCGCCTACCGCTACGGCGATTCGGCCAACACCATCGAGAAGGCCCTGAAGCCCACTACATTTAGAGCGGATAAAAACGCCGCCTTTGCCCGCTTGCGTGTGGTGCAGACCGGCCACGGTATGGACAAGCCCGACAACTGCGCCGAGTTCTGCAGCAAGTTCAGGGAAGTATACTTCGACCAAAAGCTGATAGACAGGAGAGACATCTGGAAGAAGTGCGGCGAGAACCCGCTCTACCCGCAGGCCGGTACCTGGGTGTACGACCGCGCCGACTGGTGCCCCGGCGATTTGATGCAGCCCGATCTGTTCGACCTGCCTGTAAAGCCCGGCGCCCAGCATACCGTGGACATCAACATGGAGGACTATACTTCCTCCGAGCCGAGCGCGGACGAGTACATCACCGCCTACATTATCCAGTATAAAAAGCCTGCCGCCAAAAACGATGTGGCTATTACCGACATCATCCGCCCGTCGCTGAAGGACGCGCACCGCCGCCAGAACCCGGCCAACGCGCATCCGCAGATCGTGGTCCGGAACATGGGCGCTGCGCCCGTTGCAAGTATGGCGATCAGTTACGGCACCAAAGGCTATAGCAAAAAGAAGTATACCTGGACCGGCAACCTGCAGCCGGCAGGCTACACCGTTATCGCCCTCCCCGGGGAGATAGAGAGCAGCGTAGGGCAGAACGTGTTTGAAGTGGAACTGCAGCGGCCAAACGGCAAGAAAGACAAGTATAGCGCCGACAACAAAATGGCCAGTACTTTCAGGGCCGCGCCGCGGCACGAGGGAACGATGGTCGTGTACCTGATGACAAACAACCAGCCGGAGCAGAACAGCTACGTGCTGAAGGACAGCGAAGGGAACATCGTCAAAGAGCGAGCCGCCGGAACCTTAAAGGCCAGTACCCTGTACCGCGATACCGTGCAACTAACGCAGGGCAAGTATGAGTTTCTGCTGGAAGATACCAGTGGAGATGGGCTGGAATTTTGGGCAAACCCAGAGGGCGGCAGAGGTAAAGTGCGCCTGCTGAACCGAAACGGTGCCATGCTCCAGGATTTTGAGTCGGATTTCGGCTCTTCGGTGCGCTATGCCTTTGAGGTAGGCACGCCTGTGGCGCCGGTTACAGACCAGACATCTTTCGGCCTGTACCCCACCCGCACCACCGACACCACCACTTTCGACTACTACGCCAACCTGCCGCACGACGTGCTGGTGCAGATCGTAACTGACCCGGGCGATGAGGTGGTGCTGGATCAGAAGTATAAACAAATAAAAGAAGGCACCTTTACCTACGACCTAAGCCACCGCCCCAAAGGCCGCTTTTACCTGAAAGTGTTTGTAGACGGGGAAGAGAAGTTTAAAAAACGCATCCGTCTGAAAGAGTAGGAGGTTGCGTTTGCACCTAACCCGCTGCCCGGCAGGAAGCTAGGCAGCGGGTTGTTTTTTGCAGATTCCGTACCTGAAAAAGCAAATCTAAGAACTAGCCTGAGCCTCTAAAAGTCCTGCCCATCCAGCTGCATCCGTCTTTTTACAGAGCAAGACATCTAAAAAGTACATGCTTTATAGCAATTCTCTGAAGGTGATCAATTACTCAAAGGCATCAATACTTTTTAATTTTTTATCAAAAGTATTTTTGTTTAACAAAAAGTTCATCTACATTGGTAACAATTTCGTAAAGTAAACTTTAAAAGTTTATAATATTTACCCAATGCTTGATAAACAGGGGATATATAAGAGGAATATAGTGAAGCACTTATACTTCGCAGGGGAGTTATCTTGTGCCGATCTCAGCACCCTCACCAATAAAAGCGTTCCGCTTACCACACGCATGCTCAACGAGCTGATCAGCGAGGGCACTGTCGTTGAAAAAGGCTATGCACTCTCCACGGGTGGCAGGCGCCCGCAGATGTACTCCCTGAAGCCGGACCTGAAGTATGTAGTGTCTGTGGCCATGGACCAACTGATCACGCGCATTGCGTTGCTGGACATGCAGAACAACTACGTAGGCGACGTCAGCAGGATTGAATTGCCCCTGACCGGAAACGCCGATGCTTTGGAAGAGCTAGGGCGGCACCTTTCAGACTTTATCAAGCAGGCTAAGGTGCCAAAGGAGCATATTATAGGCGTTGGCATAGGCATGCCGGGCTTTGTGGATGTGGTAAAAGGAATCAACCACTCTTTTCTGCCCTCCGGCAACGACAGCATTGTAAGCTACCTCGAACGCGTGGTTGCGCTGCCGGTACTGATAGACAACGACTCCAGCCTGGTGGCGCTGGCAGAGCACAAACTGGGGGCGGCCAAAGACAAGCAGAACGTGATGGTGCTGAGCATTGGCTGGGGCATTGGCCTGGGCATGGTGCTCAACGGAGCCTTGTTTAGGGGCCACAACGGTTTTGCAGGCGAGTTTAGCCACATCCCCATTTTTACAAACAACAAGATGTGCAGCTGCGGCAAAAGCGGCTGCCTCGAAACCGAAACGTCTTTGGTAGTGGTGGCAGAGCGGGCTGTAAAAGGCCTGCAGGAGGGGAGGGTGTCCATGTTGCAGGGCCTAACGCTGGATGACATGGAGGCTACCGCCAATGCCATTATGGAGGCAGCCCTGAAAGGCGACCGCTTCGCCATCGAGCTCTTCTCCGAAACCGCCTATAACATCGGCAGAGGGGTGGCCACGCTCATACACCTGCTTAACCCGGAACTGATCGTGCTGAGCGGCAGGGGGTCTTTGGCCGGAAGGCTTTGGATGGCTCCCATTCAGCAGGCAATCAATGAGCACTGCATCCCTAAAATCGCGGAAGACACAAAAATCAGGATTTCTTCATTTGGATACCAGGCAGAAATTATCGGGGCTGCGGCGCTGGTAATGGAGCACTACGATACTTTAACATTAGTGAAAAGTAAACCGGCGGGCAGCCATCAGGTGGCCTAGCCAAAAGAGTGGCTATTAAATAACAGGTCTAAATTTCAAAACCAAAACTGTTTTCTATGAAAAAAGTGCTTACAAAGCAGTTCGTGCTCTGTATGTTCCTGTGCCTGCTCACAGGGCTGGCGTTTGCACAGCAGAAACGGACGATTACCGGTACAGTGAAAGATGAAAGCGGAGCCCCCGTTCCGTATGCGTCCGTGCAGGTAAAAGGAACCACGACGGGGAGTACAACAGCCGACGACGGCTCCTTTACCCTAACCGTAGGCGAAGGCGCTGTACTGGTGGTAAATTCCCTGGGCTTTGACTCAAAAGAAGTGCCTGTGGGGTCGGGCAGCACGTATAACATTGTGCTCGGGACTAGCAACAGCCAGTTGGGCGAGGTGGTAGTAACGGCGCTCGGTATTGAGCGCGAGAAGAAATCGCTGGGCTATGCCATGCAGGAAGTTAAAGGCGAAAGCATTGTGGAGGCGCGCGAGCCCAACCTGGCCAACGCCCTTTCCGGCAAAGTGGCCGGCTTGCAGGTAACGCGCTCCAGCGGTGGCCCGGCCGGCTCCTCTAAAATCGTACTGAGAGGCTACAGCTCTCTGACAGGGGACAACCAGCCGCTGATCGTGGTAGACGGCGTGCCGATGGATAACTTTACCGGAGCCTCTAACAACGACTTCTGGAACCCTAGCTTAGACATGGGTAACGGCCTTGGCGACATTAACGCGGAGGATATTGCCAGCATGTCTGTGCTGAAAGGGCCTGCCGCGGCGGCCTTGTACGGCTCCAGAGCTGGTAACGGCGTTATCCTGATCACCACTAAAACCGGCAAGCGTCAGGACGGGCTGGGTATCACGATATCCTCTACCACAGGTTATGACGAGATACTTACCTACCCTAACTTGCAAGATACTTTTGGGCAGGGCTCTGAAGGTGTGTTTGATCCTGCTTCCGGCGCCAGTTGGGGAGCGAAAGCTGAAGGCCAGACGGTTACTAACTGGAACGGGGAAGAGGAGCCGCTGCGTATCTACGACAACATTGAGAACTACTTTCGCAGAGGGCTTTACTCTAACCAGAACATCTCTTTCCAGCAGCAGTTTAACACAACCTCTGTTTATACCTCCTTCAACCGCTTCGATAACGAAAGCGTTATACCCGGTACCAAGCTGACCAGAACGAATATGCTGGCCAGGGCGGTAAGCCACTTCGGTAAAAACGAGAGATGGACAACTGACACCAAAATCCAGTACAGCAAAACCGACGCAGAAAACAGGCCGATAGGCGGCACAAATCCGAACAACTCTTTCGGTACACTTTATTTTATGCCACGCTCCCTGGATATTCGACAGTTCAATCCGTCTGTAAACGAAGATGGAAGCATGATCTGGTACGGCAACAGCGACCAGATGAACCCCTATTGGAACAGCAAGTATAACCTGAACCAGGATATCCGCGACCGCTTCATCATGAACGGCTCCCTGAAGTATGACTTTACCGACTGGCTGAGCGCCGAAATAAAAGGCGGAGCTGATATGTACTACACCAATACCGAGGCCAAAGTATACGCCGGAAGTTCTCAAACGCCGACGGGCAGGTACAGCCTGGGCAAACAGAATTTTGCTGAGACGAACTACAGCACCCTGATCACGGCTCAGAAAGACAATGTATTTGGCAAGTTGGGAGGTATGGTTACCTTAGGCGGCAACCTGATGGCACAGAAGTTCAGCTCCATTAACAGCAGCTCCGGCGAGCTGGTGGTGCCAAACCTGTTCTCGCTGAATAACGGGGTTTCGGCAGCTACTGTTGAGCAAGGCTATAGGGAGAAAAAGATCAACTCGGTATACGGAGCCGTGCAGTTTAACTGGGACGGTTACCTGTTCCTGGACGCTACCTTCCGTAACGACTGGGCATCAACCCTGAGCAAAGACAACCGCTCTTTCTTCTACCCATCCCTAAGCGCATCCTACGTGTTTACAGATATGCTGGAGACAACCGGTGCCACGCTGCCATCTTGGCTTAGCTACGGTAAGCTGCGTGCCTCTTACGCCGAGGTGGGTAACAGCCTGGAAGCTTACGAGTTGTACAATACCTACTGGATTGATAAAGATCCGAACGAGAGCACCACTGCAGGCAGAAACGATGTGCTTTACAACCCTGACCTAAAGAGCGAGCTGATTAAAGCCTATGAAGCTGGTCTGGAAATGCGCTTCTTCGATGGCCGCTTCGGCTTTGATGTGGCCTGGTACAAGTCCAACGCTACAAACCAGCTGATCAACCTGCCAATGGACCCACTGAGCGGATATTCCTACAGAAAAATCAACGCTGGCAATATTCAGAACCAAGGCATAGAGGTGATGTTGGATGCTAACATATTCAACAACCCGGGCGGGTTTAGCTGGAACCTTGCCGGCAACTTCTCCAGAAACCGTAATACTATAAAAGATTTATATGAAGACATGGTCCTGTATCCTCTTGGAGGATTTGACAACGTGCAGGTCTACGCCGAAGTGGGCGGCAACTATGGCGAGATCTACGGCAGCAAGTTTAAGCGCGTAGAAGACCCTGAGAGCCCGTACAACGGCCAGCTGCTGCTTACCAGCGCCGGCCTGCCGCAGCAAGGGGAGCAGCGCGTAAAGCTCGGTGACCAACAGGCCGATGCGCTGCTAGGCGTTACCAACACGTTTGGCTACAAAGGTCTTTCTCTTTCTTTCCTGGTGGATGCCCGCATCGGCGGCGAGATATTCTCGGCTACGCTGGCCGGTATGCAGGAAAACGGAACAGCGTCTAACACCGTGAAGGGTGGCGCCCGCGACAATTTTGTAGTGGATGGCGTGATCCAGGACGAAGCAACCGGAGAGTATACCAGAAGCTCGGTAGAAGTAACACCCCAAAACTACTGGAACGCAGTGGCTGGCGTGGGTAACCTGGGCATTACTGAGGCAAACCTGTACGATGCCACAAACGTGCGCCTGCGCAACTTGCAACTGGCCTATGCCTTGCCAACCAATTTTCTGTCTAAAACCCCGATCAAGAAAGCCAAAGTGGGCATTACGGCTACCAACGTATGGCTGATCTCCAGCCACATGAACGGCCTGGATCCGGAGTCTGTGTTTGCGACGGGCACCAACGCTGTCGGTTTCGAGAACGCCAGCCCTCCTACCACACGCTCGTTCCTGTTTAACTTAACGCTGGGCTTCTAACAATTTAACTGCATTACAGAAATGAAGAATATATTGAAGAAATCATATGTGCTGATGGCAACGGGCATGTTGCTGACATCATGTGAGAAGTTTGAAGAGATAAACGTGAACCCGGTGGCGGCAAGCGAGGATCAGGTGCAGACGGAGTACTTCATCAATAACTCCATCGTTAGTGCCCAGATGAATCCGGACGTGGCTGAGCGATCGTTCGTGCTGTACTGGAAAACCGCTGCCCACTATCAGGAAGATGAGGGTTTCTCGGCAGGCTACCACGACGATGGCTGGACAACTGCCTATTACAACCAGGTGGCCAGCTGGCTGAACGCTGCCAACACGGCTATCGAGATCGCCAACCTGCAAACAGAAAAGGGAACGGCGAAAGCCTACACAGGCAACCTGCTGCAGGTGGCTCGCATCTGGCGGGCTTACCTGATGAGCGAGATGTCGGACAACTTCGGCCCTATTCCTGTAGATGCGTTCCAGGGAGAGAACCCGGAGTTCTCGGACGTGAAAACCGTGTACTACTTTGCACTGGATGAACTGAAGGATGCGCAGGCAAAGCTGGACCTGACGGTGGAGAACCCTCAGAACCTGGATAAGCAGGACCCGGCCTACGGCTACGATTACCTGAAGTGGAAAAAGTACGCCAACTCACTGCGCCTGCGCCTGGCCATGCGCTTGTCGGAGGTGGATCCCGCTAAGGCTCAATCCGAGTTTGAGGACGCCGCTGCCAGCGGTGAATTGATCATGGCCATGGACGAGACCTTTAAGGTGCAGGAGAAACCAGGTTGGGACGCGCTAACCGGCGTAATGAGCCGCGAATGGAATCCGCAGTTCCTCTCTGAAACACTGTTTAACACGTACTTTAACCTAGGTGGCATAGAAACCGAGAACCAGTTGCCGGCGTCGTATCACGAGTTCGTGAAGCCTGCCAACTGGATGGGGCAGAAGTTTGAACAGCATTTCGCCACCAAAACCAACAACCCATCTGCAGGTTACTGGTTTGATGGCTTGCCAAACGCCATAGACCCCCGTGCCTATGAGGCCTTTGCCCTTCCAGGCGATTTCTCTAACCCTGATTTCAGCTTTTACCCGTCCTGGACAACAAGCGCCAGAACTACCAAGCGTAACCTAGTGGATGATGCCGGCACTACCGTGAAAGAGATAGACGCCACGTATACCTGGAACCCGGGCATTAACGGCGAGTGGGGTGCAAAAGGAGCGAAAAATAAAGTGTCCTACTACTACCCGGGCACCGTGCCCCGCATGTCGCAGGAGTTTAGAGGCAGCCAGAGCCAGCGCATTTTCTTTGCCCCCTGGGAAACATACTTCCTGCTGGCCGAAGGTGCCTTGCGCAATTGGAACTCTCCAATGGGTGCCCAGGAAGCCTATGAGGCTGGTATTGCCCGTAGCTTTGAGTATTGGAACGTGCCGCTAGGGGGCTACCTGAGCTCAGAGGACTACAACAGAAACGGCACCTCCGTTAGCTGGACCCACACCGCTGAGCCTCCTGCCACTTATACTATGGAGTATGAAAACGGGTATACCGGACAGGAAGGTGTGGCTACTATAAAGTACCCTAATAACGGATTATACAAGGATGGAGCCGTGAAGAACGACCAACTGACAAAGATCATCACGCAGAAGTATATTGCGCAGTTCCCGTGGTTGCCGCTGGAAGCCTGGAACGACCACAGAAGGCTGGGCCTACCGTTCTTTGAGAACCCTGCGGTAGAAAACCCGATCCCGGACCTGCCGGCCCTTACTTCTTCCAACTACATGGATAGCAAAGTGGAGTTCTTCCCGCAGCGTCTAAAGTATCCGTCTAGCCTGCAGAATGCCAACCCGGCAGGTTATAGCCAGGCGGTTGGATACCTGAATGGCCCGGACGCCATCACGACGCCACTGTGGTGGGCGCAGAAGCAGTAAGCCCCAAAAGCTTATTAACGGTTGGTTAACTTACCAGAAGCATATTGCAGTTTTTGATTAGTTAAGGTGAAAAGGGGCTGCCAAACCTGCGGGTTTGTGCAGTCCCTTTCATATCTTATACCAGCTTAAAATAAATCAGCCACCCGAAAACCCTTTTCAGATGAGAAAACACTTACTCCTACTCTTTTTTGCCCTTACCTGCAGTAGTCTTGCAGCACTGGCGCAACAGCCGGCAAAGAAGCCCAACATTGTCATCATCGTTTCCGACGACCACGCGTTTCAGGCTATCAGCGCCTACGGCGGCAACCTGATGCAAACCCCGAACATCGACCGCATTGCCAAAGAGGGGGCCACGTTCCACAAGGGCTATGTCACCAACTCCATTTGCGGGCCGAGCCGGGCCGTTATACTTACCGGCAAGTACAGCCACAAGAACGGCTTCAAGGACAACGAGAATTCCAGCTTCGACGGGAGCCAGAACACCTTCATCAAAGAATTGGGTAAAGGAGGCTACCAAACCGCCTGGATAGGCAAATGGCACCTGGAAACCGAGCCGCAGGGCTTCGACTACTATAAGATACTGCCGGGGCAGGGGCGCTACTTCAACCCTGACTTCATTAACATGGACGGGAGCCGCGAGCGCTTCGAGGGCTACGTGACCAACATTACCGAGGATGTGGCAGAGGAGTGGCTTGAGAGCCGCGACAAGAGCAAGCCCTTTGCGTTAGTGATCGGCCACAAGGCCACCCACCGCACCTGGATGCCAGACACCGCCGATCTGGGGATGTTCGATGACGTGACCTTCCCGCTGCCAGACAACTTTTACGACAACTACGCCAACCGGGAGGCGGCGCAGGTACAGGACATGACCGTTGACAAAACCATGATCATGGGCTATGACCTGAAGATGTTCCCCGACTATGACAGCATCAAGGACAGCAACTTTACGCGCATGAACGCAGCCCAGAAGGCAAAGTATAAAGCCTACTATAAGCCCATCTACGACGACCTGAAGGCGCGCAACCTGCAGGGGAAGGAACTGGCCGAGTGGAAGTACCAGCGCTACCTGCGCGACTACCTGGCCACGGCCGCTTCTCTGGACCGCAGCATCGGCCGCACGCTGGACTACCTGGACAAGAACGGGCTGGCTGACAATACCATTGTGATCTATGTGTCGGACCAAGGCTTTTACATGGGCGAGCATGGCTGGTTCGACAAGCGCTTTATGTACGAAGAATCGTTCCGCACGCCGATGGTGATGCGCTGGCCGGGAGTGGTAAAGCCAGGCACGCAGTCAGAGCACTTCGTGATGAACCTCGATATAGCCCCGACCATGCTCGACGCTGCCGGCGTGGCCGTTCCCAAAGACATGCAGGGCGAATCGTTCCTGCCCCTGCTGACGGACAAGAAGGCCAAAGGCCGTGAGGCGATGTACTACCACTACTATGAAAACGGCGAGCACGCCGTGTCTCCGCATTTCGGCATCAAGACAGCGCGCTATAAACTCATCCGCTTTTACAAAAGAGTGGAGGGCTGGGAATTGTACGACCTGCAGAAGGACCCGCAGGAAATGCACAACCTCTACGGCAAGAAAGGCTACGAAAAGATCACCGCCAAACTCAGAAAGCAGCTGGACGGCCTGATCGAAAAGTATGAGGACGAGGAGGCGAAAGAGCTGTTGGCACAGGAGAAAGGCGCTTAATGCGGATGCTTCCTCACCTGGTCGACAGGTTTGGGTGGCAGCGCCAAGTACAAGATCGTTAAGTATGGTTCACGCACCTAGTATGATGAATAAACTAACTGCAGGGCTTTTTTCTCTCTTGCTGATGGCCTCGTCTGCACCTGTTTCTGCCCAGGATGCTGCCAGCAAGCAAAACTTTGCCATTATCCAACCGGGAGCTACTGAAGCCGATATTATCCGGAAGGCGGCAAACGTGGTGTCCTCTCCCAGGCAGCTGCGCTGGCAGCAGCTGGAACTGACGGCCTTCTTTCATGTAGGCGTTAATACTTTTACGAACCGCGAGTGGGGAACAGGCAAGGAAGATCCTGCCATTTTTAACCCAACACAATTAGACGCCCGCCAGTGGGTGCGCGTGGCCAAAGAAGCCGGCATCAAGCAGGTCATCCTGACGGCCAAGCACCACGATGGTTTCTGCCTGTGGCCAACAGCCACTACGGAGCACTCGGTAAAGAACAGCCCCTGGAAAAACGGAAACGGCGATGTGGTGCAGGACGTGGCTGAGGCTTGCCGCGAGTATGGTATTGGCTTTGGCGTGTACCTCTCGCCCTGGGACATGAACTCGCTGGTGTATGGCTCCGATGCCTACAACGACCTGTTTGTGGAGCAGCTGACGGAGCTCCTGACCAAGTATGGGCGGGTTGATGAAGTATGGTTTGATGGCGCCAACGGCGAAGGGCCGAACGGTAAAAAGCAGGTATACGACTTCGATCGCTGGTATAGGCATATCCGCAAGCTGCAACCTGCAGCCACCATCGCCATTATGGGGCCGGACGTGCGTTGGGTAGGCACCGAGACCGGCTACGGCCGCGAGACCGAGTGGAGCGTAGTGCCGGCTGATAACCTGGACCAAACCGCCACGGCCGCCAACTCGCAGCAGGCGGTGGCCTTTAAGCCTACCGGCGATATGCGGGGCGAGGTGCTGGGCAGCCGCGAGCAAATCCGCAACGCCAAGGGACTGGTGTGGTATCCTGCCGAAACCGATGTGTCTATCCGGCCGGGCTGGTTCTACCATCCTGCCGAGGATGACAAAGTGAAATCGCCGGAGAAGCTGCTGGATATCTACTACAGCTCGGTGGGGCGCAACGGTGTGCTCCTGCTCAACATTCCGCCAGATACCCGTGGCCTTATCCATGAAAGTGATGTGAAGGCGCTGCAGGGCTGGACAAAACTGCGCCACGACACATTCAGCAAGAACTTTGCGGAGGGAGCTAAAGTGAAGGCATCGGGCAAGTATAAAAAAGCCATGCTCGACGGCAAGTATGAAACGCATTTTACCACCAAATCAGAAAGAGACACCACAGCCACTATTGAGCTGAAGCTGAAAGGTGAGCATACTTTTGACGTGCTCATGCTGCAGGAAAACATCAGCGTGGGCCAGCGCATCGAGAAGTTTGTGTTGGAGTATTGGCAAGAGGGGCAGTGGCAGAAAGCCGCCGAAGGAACGACGGTCGGGTACAAGCGCCTGCTGCGTTTCGAGCCGGTAACCGCCAGCAAAGTGCGTTTGCGCATTGAGTCCTCCAGGCTAAACCCTACTATCTCAGAAATTGGGCTGTACAAGAACGCGCTGGAAGGCGCTGCCTACTCAGCAAATGAGCGTGAGTAAAGTATGAATAAACGTTTCTTGCTCGTGTTAACCTGCCCCTCCCAAGAGGGAATTTCTCTGCAGCACCCAATTCCCCTCCTCTGGACTACCGAGAACGGGAGTTCGAAGGTAGCGAGCGTAGCTCTAAGGGGTGGGGTAATCGTGACTTGCGTTTGAAAGTATAAAATCCACTGGTGCAAAACCCGTGTCAAACAGTGATATGAAGTATGAGACGCATTGTTTTATACTTACACTATACAGCAAATATAAAGCCTGATCAGGCAAAACAACTAAACTACCATGACTAAGAAGATCACCCTGCTTCTGGCTCTTTTCTTCCCTTTTTTGGTGCTGGCCCAGCAGCCGGTCAGTATCATTCCGGAGCCTGTAAGTATACAGCGCAACGATGGTTACTTTGTGATTGATGGCCATACCTCCATTCGCCTTGAGAATGAGAAAAAGGAGCTAAAGCCAGCGGCGGAGTTTCTGGCGGCGCGGATCAAAGAAATCTCCGGCTATGAGCTGCCCATCAAAAAGCGCCGGGGCAAATCCATCCGGCTGGCCATTGAAAGTATAAGCAACCTGGGCGAGGAAGGGTATGAGCTGCAGGTAACGCCCACCGGTATAAGTATAAAAGCCAATTCCAAGGCCGGTATTGTGTACGGGATGCAGTCGGTGTTGCAAACCTTGCCGGCCGTGCGCACCAACGCGGCGCTGCAGGTGCCGGCCATGCGTATTACCGACTACCCGCGCTTTAGCTGGCGCGGCATGCACCTGGACGTGAGCCGCCATTTTTTCTCGCCGGAGGCCGTGAAGCAGTACATCGACCTGATGGCGACTTACAAGCTCAACAAGTTTCACTGGCACCTGGTAGACGACCCGGGCTGGCGCATCGAGATCAAAAAGTATCCAAAACTGACCCAGGTAGGCGCCTGGCGCGTGGACCAAACCGATAAGCCCTGGGGCGACCGGCCGCAGGCCAAGCCCGGCGAGGAGCCCACTTACGGCGGTTTTTATACTCAGGAGCAGATAAAAGACATTGTGGCCTATGCCGCGCAGCGCAACGTTACGGTGGTGCCCGAGATCGAGATGCCGGGGCATGTGGCATCGGCCATAGCCGCTTATCCGCAGCTAAGCTGTGCCGGCAAAGCGCAGCTGCCGCTAACAGGCGGCGACTATACCAACATGTCGTCTAACTACTGCCCGGGCAACGAGGAGGTGTTTACCTTTCTGGAGGATGTGCTGGACGAAGTGGTGGCCCTGTTTCCGTCGCAATACATCCACATCGGCGGCGATGAGGTGGACAAATCCGGCTGGAAAAAATGCCCGAAGTGCCAGAAGCGCATGGCCGACGAGGGGCTGGAGAATGTGGAGGAACTGCAGAGCTACTTTATACAGCGCATCGAAAAGTACTTGAACAGCAAGAACCGCCGCATCATTGGCTGGGATGAGATACTGGAGGGCGGGCTGGCCCCGCAGGCAACTGTGATGAGCTGGCGCGGCGAGAGCGGCGGCATTGAGGCAGCCAAGATGGGCCACGATGTGATCATGACGCCCGGCTCGCCGGTATACTTCGACCACTACCAGGCAGGCCCCGAGGGAGAGCCTTTGGCCATTGGCGGCTTCAACACGCTCAAGAAAGTATACGATTACGAGCCTATCCCGAAAGAGCTGACAGCGGAGGAGGGCCGGCACGTGCTGGGTGCCCAGGCCAACGTCTGGACCGAGTACATCACCACCGCCTCGCACCTGCAGTACATGGTGCTGCCGCGTATGCTGGCACTGGCTGAGGTGGTGTGGTCGCCGAAGGAGAGCCGCGACTGGGCCGGTTTTAACCAGCGTCTGCAGTCTCAGTTCAGGGCCTTCGACCAGAAAGCGCTGAACTACTCCAAAGGCAACTTTACCGTGGATATCAAGCCAAACTCAGAAGGCGGCAAACTGATGGTGACGCTTTTTACGGAGGCGATGAACGGGGAAGTATACTATACACTGGATGGCTCGGAGCCTACGGCGCAAAGTATAAAGTATGAGCAGCCTATCCGGATCGACTCGTCGGTGGTGCTGAAAGCCGTGACGGTGGTGAACGGCAACGTGATGGGGCTGAAGCCGGCGGAGCAGTCGTTTAGCATGCACAAAGCCGTGGGCCGTGCGGTGCAGTATCAGAATCCGGTAAGCAAGCACTACATGGCCGACGGACCGAACTCGCTGACTGACGGCGTGCGCGGCCAAAAGGCTGTAGGCAAGTACTGGCATGGCTTCAGCGGCAGAGATATGGTTGCCACCATTGACCTAGGGGAGGCCAAGTCCATCTCCAGCATCACGCTGGGCTGCCTGCAGCACTACCGCGACTGGATCATGATGCCGACGCCCGTGAAGTTCGAGGTATCCGCTGACGGGAAGAATTTCAGGGAAGTAGAAACCGTGAAGAACCCGGTATCACTGAACGAGCAGGAAGCGACCATCCATGATTTTAAAGCTGCGTTTCCGGAGCAGGAAGCAAGGTATGTGCGCGTTACCGCCTATCACCTGTCCTCGCTGCCGGAGGGCCACAACGGGGCCGGTCAGCCTGCCTGGCTTTTTGCTGATGAAATAGTAGTGCGCTAGGTAAGTACGGCTTCTATAAGCTGTTGCTGTTGCCAGATTCTATGGATGGGAAAGTATGAAATGCACTGCAATATGTCATACTTATATCCCCGGACGGACGCAACTTCTGACGCTAATTGCCTATATTTAAAACAGAGTTTATACCGATCACACCCTGATCAAAAGAATAAGAAAGACGCATGCCCACAAGAAGAGATTTTGTAAAGACCGGTGCGCTCGCCACGGCCGGTATCGCCGCCACAGGCTTTTCGTTTATGTCGTTTTCCCCCAAGGATAAGTATAGCAGCCAGCGGCCCGCGCCCTCCAAGCGCCATTTTACCAGCAAAGCCGTTGAGAAGAAGATAAAGGAGGTGAAGAAGGACATTGCCGATGAGGAGCTGGCATGGATGTTCGAGAACTGCCTGCCCAGCACGCTGGACACCACCGTTACCTACCAGGAAAAGAACGGCCGGCCGGACACCTACGTGATCACCGGCGACATAGACGCCATGTGGCTGCGCGATAGCTCGGCGCAGGTATGGCCTTACCTGGCCCTGATGGACAAAGACAAGCCGCTGCAGAAACTGGTGGCCGGCGTCATCAACCGCCAGACCAGCTACATCCTCAAAGACCCGTACGCCAACGCATTCTACGACGACCCGAACAAACAGGGCGAGTGGGCCAAGGACCTGACCAAGATGCAGCCCGGCGTGCACGAGCGCAAGTGGGAGATCGACTCGCTGTGCTACCCGATCCGGCTGGGCTACCACTACTGGAAAACCTCCGGCGACACCGCCCCCTTCGATGCCGAGTGGCAGAACGCCATGCAGTTGGTGGTGAAAACGTTTAAGGAGCAGCAGCGCAAAGAGGATAGAGGACCCTATAAGTTCCAGCGCGTTACTGGCTGGCAAACCGACACGGTGGCCGGAGCCGGCTACGGCAATCCTATCAAACCGGTCGGCCTTATCTGCTCCACCTTCCGTCCCTCCGACGACGCCACCACGTTTCTGTTCCTGGTGCCGTCCAACTACTTTGCCGTTACTTCGCTGCGCCAGCTGGCCGAGATGAGCAAGGAGATCAGGAAGAACAACACCTTTGCCGATGAGTGCATCGCCCTGGCCGACGAAGTGGAAAAGGCCCTGCAACAGTACGCCGTGGTAGAGCACCTGGACTTCGGGCAGATTCACCCGTTTGAAGTGGACGGCTTCGGCAACAACCTGTTTATGGACGATGCCAACATCCCGAGCCTGCTGGCGCTGCCCTACCTGGACGCCTGCCCGGTGGAGGACCCGGTATACCAACGCACCCGCAAGTTCGTGCTGAGCGAGAGCAACCCTTGGTTCTTTAAAGGCAAGTATGGCGAGGGCATCGGCGGCCCGCACATCGGCCAGGACATGATCTGGCCCATGAGCATCATCATGCGCGCCATGACCAGCCAGTCGGATGAGGAGATAAAGCAGTGCCTGCATCAGCTTAAAACTACCCATGCCGGCACCGGCTTCATGCACGAGTCTTTCCACAAGGACGACCCGAAAAACTTTACCCGCAAGTGGTTTGCCTGGGTAAATACCCTGTTCGGCGAGCTTGTGCTGAAAGTGCACGCTGAGCGGCCGCACCTGCTAAAGGCGCAAGTATAAAGTATAAACTACCGATTCTGGATAAAGTATAGAACCCACCCCAACCCCTCCAAGGAGGGGAATTACACTTCCAGAAAAGTCCCCCTTTGAAGGGGGGAGGGGGATGATAATCTATCAGAAGTTCCTGCATCAACAATTTATAACATGAGCACCAGAAGAAAATTCATCAAGCTGTCAGCCCTGGGTGCTACCGCACTGGGCAGCGGCTTACCAATCGAGAGGGCCTTAGCTGGCTCACTGAATGCGGCTAAAAGCAACAAGCCGGTCGTGATCTCCACCTGGAACCACGGCGTGCCGGCCAACGCAGCGGCCTGGGAGATACTGAACAAAAAAGGCACGGCGCTGGATGCCGTGGAGGCCGGCGTGCGCGTGCCCGAGGGCGACCCGGAAGTGCGTACCGTAGGCTACGGCGGCTTCCCCGACCGGGAGGGCAAAGTAACGTTGGATGCCTGCATCATGGACAAAGACAGCAACTGCGGTTCCGTGGCTTTCCTGCAGCACATCAAGCACCCGATCTCGGTGGCCCGCAAGGTGATGGAAGAGACGCCGCACGTGATGCTGGTAGGAGAGGGCGCCCTGCAGTTCGCCCTGGAGAAGGGCTTTCGGAAAGAAAACCTGCTGACGCCGGCCTCCGAGAAAGACTGGAAGAACTGGCTCAAAGAGTCTAAGTATAAGCCGGTAATCAACATCGAGAACCACGACACCATCGGCATGCTGGCCCTGGACGCGAACGGCGACCTGGCCGGGGCCTGCACCACCAGCGGCGCCGCCTACAAGATGCACGGCCGCGTGGGCGACTCACCCATTATCGGGGCCGGTCTGTTTATAGACAACGAGGTGGGAGGCGCCACGGCCACCGGCCTGGGTGAGGCCGTGATGCGCACGGTGGGCAGCCATCTGGTGGTGGAGCTCATGCGCCAGGGCAACTCGCCTGAGGACGCTTGCCGCCTGGCCGTGGAGCGCATCATCGCCAAGCAGAAGGACGTGAAGGACCTGCAGGTGGGCTTTATCGCCCTCAACAAGAACGGGGAGTACGGCGCCTACTGCATCCACAAGGGCTTTAACTATGCCGTGCAGGACAAATCCGGGGTGAAGCTGATCGATGGAAAGGCCAAGCTCTAGCCCGCTGCTGGAGATCTGCGTGGACTCCGTGGCCTCGGCCGTAGCCGCCGAGCGGGGCGGGGCGCAGCGCGTGGAGCTGTGCGACTACCTGGCCGGGGGCGGCACCACGCCCAGCGCAGGCATGATCGAGGTAGTCGGGCAAAGTATAAGCATCGGCCTGCACGTGCTCATCCGGCCCCGCCGCGGCGATTTCCTGTATTCCGAGGCCGAGTTCGAGGTGATGAGGCGCGATATACAGCTCTGCCGCCAGCTGGGTGTGGACGGGGTTGTGATCGGGGCGCTGGCGAAAGACGGGAGCATAGACATGCCCGGCACGCAAGGGCTGATCGAAGCGGCGGAAGGCATGAGCATCACCTTCCACCGCGCCTTCGACCTGGTGGCTGACCCGCTGCAGGCGCTGGACGATTTGCTGCAACTGAAGGTGCACCGGCTGCTTACCTCGGGCCAGCAGGAAACGGCGCTGCAGGGCGCCGACCTGATTAGGGAACTGAACGAACGGGCCGCAGGCAATTTAGTTGTTATGCCCGGAGGCGGCGTGACGCCGTCCAACGTGCAGGAACTGGTCTCCAGAACAGGTGCGCGCGAGGTGCATGCCTCGGTGCGCAAGCCGGTGGAGAGCGGAATGCTGTTCCGCAAAGACTACCCGCCTATGTCCAGCAACCGGGTGCTCTCAGAGTTTGAGCAGCTGGTGGCAGACGAGGCGCAGGTGAGGGCGTTAGGTGCGGCTTGGTAAATGTTGGATGTCCGGTGCAGCCGCAGACTGAGCTGTTATTCTAACAAAAGGAGGGGAATTTATCGCAGTTCGCCCTTTTTATAGAGGGGCCCCTACCCCCAAAACAGGGGAGCAAGCCTTTGAGAACGATTGTCATCCCCTGCCCCCTTCGAAGGGGGACTTGGTTCAAGTTGCAGGAAGCGGCGGCATGGCACCCCGAAAGCCTTCGGGGCGTCATGGAAAGTATAAAGTATAGCTCAAGTATAATGATAAACAAGTACAAACTCTTCCTCATCTTTCTCCTGGTGATGGGCGGCAACCTTGCCTCCGCACAGGCCAGAGAAGACACCGCTCAGGATAGCACCAAAATGCAATGGTTCGGCGATGCCAAGCTGGGCATTTTTATCCACTGGGGCATCTATGCGGTGAACGGAATCCCGGAATCGTGGTCGTTTTTCAACAACTATATCAGCCACGAGGACTACATGAAACAGCTCAAGGGCTTTACTGCAAACAAGTATAAACCGGAAGAGTGGGCGAGGCTGATTAAGGGATCCGGCGCACGCTATGCCGTCATCACGACCAAGCACCACGATGGCGTGGCGCTGTGGGACAGCAGGATGGGCGGCATCAACACCAAAAAACATACCCCTGCCAAACGCGATGTGCTTACGCCTTTTGTAGAGGCGCTGCGGAAGGAGGACCTGAAAGTAGGGTTGTACTACTCGCTGCCCGACTGGAGCTACGATGACTATGATGTGCATACGCGCGCCAAAAAACGCTACGCTCTGGCTGAGGAACCGCGTCGTTGGAAGAAGTTCCTGCATTACTACCAGGGGCAGCTGCGCGAGCTCTCCAAAAACTACAACCCGGACCTGTACTGGTTTGATGGCGACTGGGAGCACAGCGCCGAGGAATGGCAGTCGGAGCGGGTGCGCGAGATGCTACTGGGCTACAACCAGAACGTGATCATCAATTCGAGGCTGAACCATTACGGCGACTATGCCACGCCGGAGCAGGGGGTGCCGGTGGTGCGGCCGCAGGCCCCGTACTGGGAGCTGTGCCTAACCATGAACGACTCCTGGGGCTACGCGCCGCACGACCACCATTACAAGAGCCCGAACCAAATCATCCGCACCTTCGCCGACTGCATCGGGAAGGGCGGCAACCTCCTGCTCGACATCGGCCCGAAGCCGGACGGCACCATCCCCGCAGAGCAGGTAAACATACTACAAGAACTTGGCCGCTGGACGAGTAAGCATGAAGAGGCAATTTACGGAACGGTGGCCGGCATACCCGCAGGGCACTTTTACGGCAGCACCACCCTGTCTCCGGATCGCAAGACCCTGTACCTGTTTGTGGAGAGCCGAGATGTGGAGGCGGTGCGCGTGCAGGGGCTGGGCTCGCCGATCAAAAGTATAAAAGTGGTGGGCAGCAACGCTTCTGGCAAATATGAGCAGCAGGGTAACACAACCGCTATTACTGTGCCTGCCAGCGCTTTTGACAAAGATATGACCGTGCTGGCCCTGGGCTTTGAGGAGCCGCTTAAACTTGCCTCGCCGGAGCCGGATAAAGTGGAGCTGGAGATGCTGCAGAAACCGGGTAAGCTGGAGGCAGCGCAGCGTAGCCGCATCATCCGGCAGCTGGCCGACAACCTGCAGGCAGGGCATAACCCGTTTCAGAACACAGCCTTGCAACCAGACGGAAGCCAGGTAAAGGAGCTGAAAATAGCTGATGCCGGAGTGGCGGGCTGGGTACGCAAGCATGCCGAGGCTATGTACAAGGCTAATCCCGGTTTGCCAGCAGGCCATTACAATGGGCCCACCTCCTTATCCGAAGATAAACAGACGTTATACCTGTACGTGGAGGGTAAGCCTACCGGGCCACTCGCCATCAAGGGGCTCAAGAACAAGCTGCAGCGCATCAGGGTTGTGGGCAACGGGACGTTACTGGGCCACGAGCTCTTTAACAAGCAGTACTGGAGCGACGTGCCGGGCATTGCCTACGTCAGCGTGCCTGAAGACTTGCTGGACAAGGACCTCACCGTGATCGCTGTGCTGCTGGATGGGCCGGTGCAACTGTACCGCGAGGAGGTAAAACCGATCGAGAGCAACTAAGCGCAGGTGTAAATCTGCAAGTATACATTTGGCTTTGGCGCTACCCCGGAAACGGCGGCGCCGAAATACTGAAAGCATGACCATACGATACCTTACGCTATGCCTGGTTCTTTTAATGGGAGCAGTTGTAAAGGCTGCTGTTGCTTCTCCCGATAAAGACAAGGGCAAAAACCTCTTTGCGGGGCTGGAGCACCTGTTTACGGAGCCAAGGCACTACGTTACCCATTTCACGAGCCGCGCACCAAGTATAGACGGGCGTTTGGAGGACGATGTGTGGCAGCAGGCCGCCTGGACGGAGCTGTTCACCGATATTGAGGGCGACAAGAAGCCTGCCCCGACTTTCGCCACCCGCGTGAAAATGGCCTGGGACAACGACTACCTCTACATTGCCGCCGAGCTCAAAGAGCCGCATGTATGGGCCAACCTGACCGAGCACGACGAGGTGGTTTACTACGACAATGACTTTGAAGTGTTTATCGACCCGGACAACGACACGCACCAGTACTTTGAGGTGGAGGTAAACGCGCTCAACACCATCTTCGATTTGTTTCTGGCCAAGCCCTACCGCAACAACAGCGGCGCGCTCATCGCCTGGAACATGCACGGGCTGAAGTCTGCGGTGCAGGTACAGGGCACCTTAAACAACCCCGCCGATACCGACAAAAGCTGGGCGGTGGAAATGGCCATCCCGTTTAGGTCCGTTACGGTGGGCAACCACACCCGCGTGCCGGACGAAGGCACGCTGTGGCGCATCAACTTTTCGCGGGTGCAGTGGGATGTGGAGGTGACGGACGGCAAGTATAAAAAGCGCAAGGATGAGAACGGAAAGCCGCTGCCGGAGCATAACTGGGTATGGTCGCCGCAGGGTGTGGTGAACATGCACCTGCCCGAGCGCTGGGGCTACTTATACTTCAGCCGGGAACCTGCGGGGCAGCAAAGTATAAACTTCGCCATGCCTTATGCCGAAAAGCAGAAGCAGTACCTGTGGCTGGTATACTATCGCCAGCAAGCCTACTTCGGCAAGCATGGGCGCTACAGTAAATCGCTGAAAGAGCTGGGGCTGCAGCACGGCGAGGTAGAGGTAGCGGGGCAGAAAAACCAGCTGAAGCTGGAGGCGGGCACGCTACAGTTCATGGCTGCCATACAAGGGCCGGAGGGCGAGGTTTGGGGTATCAACGAGAATGGATTTGTACATAAGATAAAAGGTTTACAATGAAAACAAGAAGAACTTTCCTGAAGGCCGGCGCTCTGGCCGGGCTGGCCGCCAGCCTGCCCGCTGCGCCTGCCTTGGCACACCTTGCCACCCCCGCCAAAAAAAATCAGCTAAAGCACTGGGTATGGATCAGGCCGAACAAAGCCGACAAAGAGGCAAACCTGCAGCGGCAGTTCCAGCAGTACTACGAGGCCGGCATCCGGGGCGTGTTTATAGAGTCTGACAGCGAAAAGCATTTCCGGGCTGCCAAAGCCAGCAAGCTGGAGGCGCACCGCTGGATGTGGACCATGAACCGGGGGGAAAAGGAACTCCTGCAGCGGCACCCGGAGTGGTATGCCCGCAACCGCAAGGGCGAGTCCTGCGCCGACAACCCGCCCTATGTGGACTACTACCGCTGGCTGTGCCCCTCCCGCGAGGAAGTGAAGCAGTACCTGGCCGATGACGTGCGCAGCATCCTGAGCAAGGACTACATCGACGGCATCCATCTGGACTACGTGCGCTTCTGCGACGTGATCTTGCCGGTAAACCTATGGCAGAACTACAATATAGAGCAGACAAAGGAGCTGCCGGAGTATGACTTCTGCTACTGCGAGGTATGCCGCTCTAAGTTTAAGGCCTGGCGCGGGAAGGCCATTGAGGAGTTGGAGTTCCCGGAGGCCAGCCTCTCCTGGCGCCTGTACCGCTACAACGCCATCAGCAACATCGTAAACCACCTGGCCGAGGTGGCGAAAGACCATAAAAAGCCTATTACTGCCGCCGTTTTCCCTACCCCGGAAGTGGCCCGCCGCATTGTGCGCCAGGACTGGACCAACTGGAACCTGAACGGCATCTGCCCCATGATCTACCACGGCTTTTACAAAGAAGAAGTGCCATGGATTGGCGACGCGGTGGCAGAGGGCGTGCATTTCCTGAGCGGCCGCTTTCCGCTCTACGCCGGCTTATACTTGCCCGACTTTAAAAGCAACGAGGAACTGCAGCAAGGGATGGAACTGGCGCTGGCAAACGGGGCAAAAGGCGTGTCGCTGTTCGGTGATGTGAACGACCAAGTGCTGCTGGCCCTGAAGCGCGCTTCCGCCTCAGTGAAACTGTGAAAGGAGCGGGCTTGATACTTGCCTCGTGCCGATGAAGTAAAAAATAAGCCCTCTGTAGCTGTTGCTGCAGAGGGCTTATACTTTATGAGCAGGCTATACTTTACTCGGCATACACTGATTTTGGACGGTCTTCTTTGGCAGTGCCCCAGGTAGGGCTCGGTGTGCTGCCCATCTCAAACACCAGTTTGCCGCCCTTCATCAGTTCCTTGTGCAGGATGTAGGACTTGGTGTAAGGTTGGCCATCTAACGTAACGCTTTGGATATACTTATTCGCTTTGCTGTTGTTGGCAGCCTCTATCTCCAGCACGTTTCCGTTTGGCAAAGAGAGCGTGGCGTGCTTTACGGCAGGGCTCCCGAACACGTAGGCGCCGTTGGCCGGGTTCTGCGGGTAAAAGCCGAGCGTCGAGAAAATATACCAGGCCGACATCTGCCCCACGTCCTCGTTTCCGATCAGACCGTCGGGTTTGGCGGTATACATGTGCTCCAGAATAGAGCGCACTTTATCGGCCGTTTTCCAGGGCTGGCCTACGTAAGGGTACATGTACGTGATGTGGTGGCTTGGCTCGTTACCGTGCGCATACTGCCCGATCAGGCCGGTAATGTCGCTGGAGGCCTCCTCGCCCATGTCGCCCTCTGCCACAAACAGCGAGTCTAGTTTCTGCGCAAAGGATTCCTCTCCGCCCATCAGGCTGATCAGGCCTTCTACATCCTGCGGCACCAGCCAGGTATACTGCCAGGAGTTGCCCTCGGCGTAATCGTCTTTGCGGTGCTCTGATTTAAACGGATCGAAAGGCGTGCGCCACGCGTTCTGGGAGATGCGGCCACGCATAAAGCGGGTTTGCTTGTCGAAGTAGTTTGCATAGTTGCGGCCGCGCTTGCTGAAGTACTCATAATCCTCCTGCTTGCCCAGTTTTTTGGCTACCTGCGCAATGCTCCAGTCAGCGATGGCATACTCCAGGCCCTTGGCCACGCTTTCCACTTCCTCCTCGGCAGGTATAAACCCTTGCTTTTTCACCCAGTTCACTCCAAACTCATCGCCCATGGCCGTGGCTTTCATGGCCTCAAAGGCCAGCTCGTGGTTAAAGCCGTCAAAGCCTTTCAACACCGCATCGGCCACCACCGTTACGCCGCTATAGCCCGGCATGGTGTTGGTCTCATTGCCCATCAGGTGCCACACCGGCAGCTTGCCCTGCTGCTGGTAAATGGCGAGCATGGAGTTGACCATGTCGTTTACGCGGTCGGCCTGCATGATGGTGAAGAGCGGGTGCGCCGCGCGGTAGGTATCCCAGAGCGAGAAGGTGGTGAGGTTGGTAAAGTTGGCCTTCTCGTACACTTTCTTGTCGGTGCCGCGGTAGTCGCCGTTGTGGTCGTTGAAGATGGACGGGGCGATGAGGGTATGGTAGAGGGCGGTGTAGAAAGTGCGCATCTGCACCGAGTCCAGCGCCTGGATGCGTACTTTCTGCAGCTCGTGGTTCCAGGCGGCGTCGGCGTCGGCTACTACTTTCTCAAAATCCCAGTGCGGCACCTCGGCCTGTATGTTGGCCAGCGCGTTCTCTGCACTCACCGGCGAGATGCCCACTTTCAGCTTTACTTTCTCGCCTTCCTGCGTCTTGAAGTGTGCCACACCTTTTATCATCCTGCCTTTGGAAGCGGGAACCGGCGAGGAAGCGGCTGTATCCACTACCTGGAAGCTCTCGAACTTCTCCATCGGCTTGGAGAACACGGCCGTGAAGTATACGCGCTGGTCGTTAGCCCATCCTTTGGAGAGGCGGTAGCCGGCCAGGGTGCTGTCGTTGAGCTGCTCTATAAACGTTTCGGTAGGGGAGTCCCAGCCGATGCCTTCCTTCAGGTCAATGATGATGCTGGCCTCCTCCGATTTCGGAAAAGTATACTGATGGAAGCCCACGCGCTCGGTGGCGGTCAACTCGGCCCCGATGTTGTAGCGCTTCAGTTTAACCGAATAGTAGCCCGGTTTCACTGTTTCGTCGTCGTGCGAGAATAGGGAGTAGTAGCCGCTGTTAGGGTCTTTTATACTTCCCTTCACCAACTGCACCTTGCCCGTCACAGGCATCACCGAAATATCGCCCAAATCGCCGATGCCGGTACCGCTCAGGTGGGTGTGGGCAAAGCCGATGATGGTGGAGTCGGAGTAGTGGTAGCCGGAGCACCAGTCCCAGCCCTGGGTGATGTTGGTAGGCCCCAGTTGCACCGCCCCGAAAGGCACGTTGGCGCCCACAAAAACGTGCCCATGAAAGCTGGAGCCGATATAAGGGTCCACGTACTGGGTAAGGGAGGCGGAGGAGGCAGGCTTGTCTTCCGGTTGGTTGGTGGTGGTACAGGAGGTGGCGGCCAGGCAAGCCAGTCCTACCAAAGTTGCTTTTAGCTTTAAGAAAGCTTTCAGGTGCATGTCTGAGAGTATAAGGGTGATAAGATTAGAGATCAGGAATAAAATTACGGCATAATTCTGAAAAGAAAAGGCAGGCCCCATACTTCATGATGGAGCCTGCTCTTCCTGTTAAACCATGCTACTTGTTTACTCTACCACAATTTCGTCGGCAAAGAGCCAGGCGGCGTTCTTGCCCTGCGCATCGCCGTGGCTGGCGTTTTTGGCGGTAACTTTAATGTAGCGCACTTTTTTGTCTGGCAATTGGGCGGTCAGCTCTTCCTTAAACACGCCGGGCTTGTCAGGCATTTCAGAGATCACCTTCACGGTTTTATACTTCTTGCCGTTTTTAGACACGGCAAACTCCACCTCGGCTGGCAGCTGAATGCCGTTGCCCTTGTTCTGCAGGAACGTGCTGGTAATGCTGCCCACGCGCTGCTTGTCCTTCAGGTCGATCACGGCCTCCAGGTCGGAGCCCAGGAAACCAAGCCAATGCCCGCCCGAGAAGCTTTTCGGTGCCTGCTGCCCGTCTACTAAGGTTAGGCCGCCCTCAGCAGTGTAGCGCTTGTGCGGCGCGTTCTTCAGCTCTACCGTGTGGGCAAACGCCTTGTGCAGGTTCAGGTCCTTGCTGGTTACCTTGCCCATTTGCTTTCCGTTGTCATCAAATGAGGCTGCTTTAACCGTAGCGGATTTCTTCAGCTCAAAAGGCGCAGTGTAAGCCTGGGCAGATGTGGTTGGTTCAGAGCCATCCAAGGTATAGTAGATCTTCGTTCCTTTCGCACCGGTCGCCAGGGCCACGGTAGCCACGGCCTGGGCCGGGTCTACGGCAACGTCCTGGTTTACATTGAAGGTGCTGTGCGCGTAGTTCACGCCCATGGCCTCGTAGCGCTTGTACTGCTGCTGCATGCGCGTCTGAAAATCATCCCAGTCTTTCTTGGCAGCCGGTGTCCAGAGCACTTCCGACAGAGCCGACATACGCGGCATGATCATGTACTCTACTTGGTCTGTGGTTGGGATATACTCTGTCCAGACATTGGCCTGTGCGCCCAGAATATACTTTTTCTCTTCACCGGAAAGCTCTGCTGGCGTTGGCTCAAAAGAGTATACTTTCTCTAGCGTGGTATAGCCCCCGATGGCGGTTGGCTCCAGGCTCGGGTCGCCCTGGTAGTGGTCGAAGTATACATGCGAGCCGGGTGTCATCACCACGTAATGGTGCTGCTTGGCGGCAGCTATGCCTCCCTCGGTGCCTCTCCACGACATCACGTAAGCGTTTGGCGCCAGCCCGCCTTCCAGTATCTCATCCCAACCGATAACGGTGCGGCCGTGGGCGTTGAGGAACTTCTCCATGCGCTGGATAAAGTAGCTCTGCAGCTCGTGCTCGTCCTTCAGCCCCTCGTCGGCGATGCGCTTCTGGCACTTTGGGCACTCCTTCCAGCGGGTTTTTGGGGCCTCGTCGCCGCCGATGTGGATGATCTTGCTCGGGAACAGGTCCATCACCTCCGTCAGCACGTTCTCCAGAAAAGTAAACGTCTGCTCGTTGCCGGCGCAGAAGATGTCATCAAAAACGCCCCATTTCTTCTCTACCTCAAACGGCCCGCCGGTGCACGAAAGCTCCGGGTAAGTGGTGAGGGCAGCCAGCGCGTGGCCCGGCATCTCGATCTCCGGCACCACCGTGATGTAGCGCTCCTGCGCATACTTCACCACATCCTTTATCTGCTCCTGGGTGTAAAAGCCGCCGTAGCGCTCGTTGGTGAACTTGTGCGGTTGGTCGCTGTAGTGCCCGATCAGGGTGCCGTCGCGCCAGGCGCCTTTCTGGGTCAGCTCCGGGTATTTCTTGATCTCGATGCGCCAGCCCTGGTCCTCCGTGAGGTGCCAGTGGAAGGTGTTCATCTTGTGCATGGCCAGGTAATCGATGTACTCCTTCACGAACTCCACCGGGAAAAAGTGACGGGCCACATCCAGGTGCATGCCGCGCCACTCGTAGCGGGGCTTGTCCACCACGGTTAAGGCCGGGAGCGCCACCGGAGATTTGGTAGGCTCGGCGGGCAGCAGCTGGCGAATGGTTTGGGTGCCCAGGAAGATGCCGTGTGGCGCTTTGGCAGCAAGTATAACGTTCTCCGGGGTTACGTTCAACGTATAGCCTTCTTCGCCCAGCGTGTCTATCGGCGTGCTCAGCGTCAGGTGCAGGTAGTTGCTGCTGTTTTTATCGGGCGCTTTCTGCTCCACGGCCGGCTGCACGCCTGTTTTCTCTTTGATGTTTTGGGCCAGGTACTCTCCGATCTTGCGCAGCTCGTCGTTTTTCGGGTCCACGAAGATGCGGGTTTCTTTACCGATCGTGAAGCTGCCGTTCTGCTGGGTTAGCTTTACCGGCTTTGGAATAATGGAGATGGTTTGCTGTGCGGCAGTGGCCTGGGCGTGTGCCGGCGTGGGGCTAAGCAAAAGCCCGGAGGCTACGCAGGCAGAGACGGCAAGTGCGGCAAACGTCTTCTTTAATCGCATAAGGTAAGGGGTTTAGAAGGTAGATGTTAGTTTTCAGGACCAGCGCTTTACTGATCGCTGGAAAGTATAAGTGTTAACGAACACACAAGATCAGATTTTATTTAATCTTTTGCTAGTCAATTTTAAGGCAAAAGCATAATTCGGTATTATGTGTTACAAGAGACTGTTCTTTAAAGATAGGAAGAAAGCGGTTAAACAATAAAGAATAACAGCACAATTTAGCGGCAAAACAGCAGTTGGCAGTGGCATCTGGGGTGAAAGTATAGAACTGTACTGGCCATAGGTGTGAAAGCCGAACACGCATGCGCAGGTTTTATTCAGAATGTTGTATACTTGAAGTATAGTTGAATTGCTTTCCAAGTATAACATTAGCCTGACCTTTTCCCAAAGCATGAAAAAGCTCTGCCTGTTTCTCTTCGCCCTCGTGTCTTTTGGCGCTACGGCACAAACCGTTTTAGTTGATAAAGTAGAAGACCCGGTGGAGTGGGTGAGCCCGCTGGTGGGCACCGACTCCAAGTATAGCCTCTCCAACGGCAACACCTACCCGGCCATTGCCATGCCCTGGGGCATGAACTTTTGGATGCCGCAAACCGGCAAGATGGGCGACGGCTGGGGCTACATGTACAGTGCCGACAAAATTCGCGGGTTCAAGCAAACGCACCAGCCCTCGCCGTGGATGAACGACTACGGGCAGTTTGCCATCATGCCGGTAACAGGCAAGCTGCGCTTCGACCAGGACAGCCGCGCCAGCTGGTTCTCGCATAAGGCCGAGGTCGTAAAGCCCTACTATTACAGCGTGTACCTGGCCGACCACGACGTGACCACCGAGATCGCGCCGACGGAGCGCGCCGCCCGCTTCCGCTTCACCTTCCCCCAAACCGACAGCTCTTTTGTGGTGATCGACGCCTTTGACAAAGGTTCTTATGTAAAAGTTATCCCGGGCGAGAATAAGATCGTGGGCTATACTACCAAAAACAGCGGCGGCGTGCCGGAGAACTTCAAGAACTACTTCGTGCTCGTGTTCGACAAGCCGTTTGCCTACACCCATACTTGGGCCGACAGTTTGCTGAGCGATAAGCAGGAGCTGCAGGCCAACCACGTAGGGGCGGTAGTGGGTTTCAAGACGAAGAAAGGAGAGCAGGTAAACGTGCGCGTGGCCTCCTCGTTCATCAGCCCCGAACAGGCCGAGCTGAACCTGCAGGAGATCGGAAACGATGACTTTGAAACCGTGAAGGCCAAAGGCAAAGAGGCCTGGAACAAGCAGCTGCGCCGCGTGGCCGTGGAGGGCGGCACCCCTGAGCAGGTGCGCACCTTCTACTCCAACCTCTACCGGACCCTGCTCTTTCCCCGCAAGTTCTATGAGATTGACGCCAATGGCAAAGTGGTGCATTACAGCCCCTACAATGGCAAGGTGCTGCCCGGCTTTCTGTATACCGATACCGGCTTCTGGGATACGTTCCGGGCGCTGTTCCCTTTCCTGAACCTGATGTACCCGTCGGTAAACGCCGAGATACAGGAGGGGCTGGCGAACACGTATAAAGAAGGTGGCTGGCTGCCGGAGTGGGCGAGTCCGGGCTACCGCAACGTGATGGTGGGCAACAACTCGGCCTCGGTGGTGGCAGATGCTTACCTGAAAGGCGTGCGCGGACAGGATATCAAGGCGCTTTATGATGCTATGCTGAAAGGAGCCAACCACGAAGGTCCTCTGACCGCTGTGGGCCGTGCTGGCGCTTCTTACTATACTAAGCTGGGGTATGTGCCCTACGACGTGAAGATAAACGAGAGCGCCGCCCGCACCCTGGAGTATGCCTACGACGACTTTGCCATTTATCAACTGGCCAAAGCCCTGAAGCGCCCTAAGAAAGAAATAAAGCTGTACGCCGAGCGCGCGCTGAACTACCGCAAGCTATATGATTCGTCCACAGGCCTGATGCGCGGCAAGAACCAGAATGGCACCTTCCAATCACCTTTCAACCCGTTTAAGTGGGGCGATGCCTTTACCGAGGGCAACAGCTGGCACTACAGCTGGTCGGTGTTCCACGATGTGCAGGGCCTGATCGACTTGATGGGCGGCAAGGCCAACTTCACGGCCAAGCTGGACTCTGTTTTCAGCCTGCCGCCTGTATACGACGAGAGCTACTACGGGCAGGTGATCCATGAGATACGGGAGATGCAGATTGCCAACATGGGGCAGTATGCGCACGGCAACCAGCCCATCCAGCACATGATCTACCTTTACAACTATGCAGGCGAGCCTTGGAAGGCGCAGTACTGGGTGCGCGAAACCATGAACCGCATGTATACTTCGGCACCGGACGGCTACTGCGGCGACGAAGACAACGGACAGACCTCGGCCTGGTACGTTTTCTCCTCGCTTGGCTTTTACCCTGTCACCCCTGCCACCGACCAGTATGTGCTGGGCGCGCCGCTGTTCAGAAAGGCGACGCTGCGGCTGGAGAACGGCAAGGAGGTGGTGCTCAGCGCGCCGCAGAACAGCGACGAGAACCGCTACATCCAACGTATGCGCCTCAACGGCAAGGACTACGGAAAAAACTGGTTGAGCCATACCGAGCTGATGAAAGGCGCAAGTATAGATTTCGAGATGGCCGCCACGCCCAACAAGGAGCGCGGCACCAAAGCGGATGCTTACCCATACTCCCTGTCCCGGGACAAATAAAGGCCGGAAAGTATAAAATAGGAAGGGGAGCGTTCAGTGGCGCTCCCCTTCCTATTTTATACTTTATACTTATCTATTTTTCCGCGTGCCGCTGTGGCCTTACATATCTGCCTCTATGTAGTAATGCAGGTTCTCTTTGGTGATAATATCCAGCGGGAGGTACTTGATGGGGTTGTTCTTCTTTTTAAAGATCAGGTGGTCTGCCAGCCCCTGAATGCCCCAGTAGCCCTGCCCTTTTGGGTTTTGGTTGATGAGGAAGTTGATCTGGTTCGTGTTCAGGTGCGCCAGGTTTTCATCAATTAGGTCGTAGCCAACCAGGCTCACCTGCTGCAGCTGCCGCTGCGCCAGGTAGTCGGCCATAACGTGGGCCTTGGAGTTGGTGACAAAAACACCTTTTATGTCAGGCGTATCCTGGAAGAGCTTGTCGAACTGCTGCGTTAAACTTTCTTTCCCATCTGCCTGCACATCCACCTGCAAAATGTTGTACGCCAGGTCCTGCATCACGAAGTAGTCTACAAAGCCCTGCTCTTTGCTGATCAGGTGAGAGGAGTTGGCAACGTCTTCCTCGATATGGGCCACCACCAGCGAGGCCTTTTCCCGGCAGCCATAGTGCAGCAGCTTGCCCGCCAGAAAACCGCTCTGGTAAGAGTCTTGGCCGATGTACATGAGCGGCTCATAGTTGGGTATGTGCGTGTTGAAAAGCACAAACGGAATACCTTGCCGTTTCCACTTGCTAAAGTATGCCAGCGACTGGCGGTAGAAAATAGGGGCAACCAAGATGCCGTCAAAAGAACCTTCGGCCAGCTTGTCGGCCTCTTTGGCAAAGGATGCGGCATCAAACGGGTTAAAGCTGAACTGCGTTACCCGCAGCCCATACTGCTGCAGCTCCTCCTCAGCTTTCACGATGCCGTCCTTCGGGGCTTTCCAGTAGTTGTCGAAGGCAGGGTCTGGCACCAGGGCCGCCACGTGGTAAGTTTTGTTGGTGACAAGGGCACGGGCTAAGATGTTGGGTTTGTAGTTGAGCTCTTCTGCAATTTTAAGCACCCGCTGGCGCACATCTTCGGCAACTCTGCCGCGGTTATGCAGCACCCGGTCCACGGTTCCCGTTGATACGTTTGCCTGCTCGGCGATGTCCTTTATCCTTACAACCTTGTTCAAGTTCTGTATTGGGTTTGATGAGTGTTTCGTTCTATGGCCTGCAGCCATACTTTGGTGCTGCCGCAGATGTGCCTGCCGCAGCACCTGAAGCTTTCCTGCGCTGCAAGAGCCTTAGGCTTAAGCTGCAATATAGGAAGTTCCGGCCATATTCTTTTGGGAGAAGTATGGGGCAGGTTTTGCAGTAAAGGGGCGGAAAGTAAAAAGCCGCTTCACAAAAATGCAAAGCGGCTTTAGAAACAACTAAACTAATCTGGGAGCGTTGGGTGGGCTATTGCCAGCCGCCGCCCAATGCCCGGTATATGTTCACTTTAGCACCCATCTGCTGCATTTTGGTTTCGATCAGCTCAAACTTAGACTCCAGCGCGTCCCGCTGTGTCAGGAGCACCTCCATGTAATCGGCCCGGGCAGACCGGAACAGGTCATTCGAAATGCTGATCGACTGCGTAAGGGCCTCTACCTGCCTGGATTTCAGGTCATAGCTTTTCTCCAGCTTATCCATTTTAGACAGCTGGTTCGCCACCTCCACGTAAGCGTTCAGCACGGTGCGCTCGTAGTTAAAAACAGCCTGTAGCTGCTTGGCGTTGGCGCTGTAGTACGTCGCTTTTATGGCGTTGCGGTTGATCAAAGGCGCTGTCAGGTCACCGGCCAGCGAGTACAGCAACGACTCCGGCGACTTTATCAGGTAGGAAGGGTTAAAGGCCTGAAAACCTATGCCGGCGGTAATGCCCACGGAAGGATAGAACCTGGCTCTGGCCACCTTCACATCCAGCTTGGCAGCGGCCAAGTCAAGCTCTGCCTGCTTAATATCCGGTCGGTTTTGCAGCAGCTGCGAAGGCACGCCCGCCTGTATCTTCTCAACCGGCAGGTCCACAAAGCTTTCTGCGCTTCGCTGCACCGGCTGCGGATAGCGGCCTACCAGGAAGTTGATCTCGTTCTCAGTTTCGATGATGCGCTGCTCGATCTCATACTGCAGGCTTTGGGTGCTGAGCAGCTCGGCCTCAAACTTGCGCACGGCTAGCTCCGTTACCATAGCCGCCTGCTTCTGCAGCTTCACCGTTTCCAGGGCATTGCTCTGGATCTCAATGTTCTGCTTCACAATAGCCAGCTGGTTGTCGAGGGCCAGTAGCTCGTAGTATGAGTTGGCGATCTCTGAGATCAGGTTGGTCACCATAAAGTTTCGGCCTTCCACAGAAGAAAGGTAGCGCGCCACCGCCGCTTTTTTAGCGTTGTGCAGCTTGTGCCAGATATCCACTTCCCAATTGGCGTACAGGCCTACCAGGAAGTCCGGGAGCGGCTCGGGCATCTCTTTTTCCGGCTTGATGTCGGTGGTGGCCTCCATTGCGCCGATGTTGGTATACCGGGCTACCTTATCCACGCCGGCTGCGCCTCTCACGCCAACCGACGGCAGGTATTCGCCTTTTTTATCCCGTACCTCGTTTTTGGCAATCTCTATTTCCTGCAGGGTGATGTTCAGCTCCTGGTTGTGCTGCAGGGCCGTATCTATCAGCGCGCTTAAGTAGGGGTCGGTAAAATACTCCTTCCACTGCAGCTGTGCCGTGTTGGTAGTGTCCTGCGAGCTGTTGTAGCTCGCAGGAACAGGTGTGTTTACTGTTCTCTCAACGACAGAAGGAGTTTTGCAGGCCGACAGCGTTAACGACAGGCAGGCTACTCCAGCGCATTGATATATTATTCTCTTAAACATGGTCTTCTGTTTCTTCAATGAGTTCAAAACTGTCGTCGGCATAGACATAATCTTCCGTTAGTGGCGTTTCATGTTCATCTCTGATCAAGTGACGACCATCTGCCATTTTAGCAAATATGTAGTATAGACCCGGGATGATCACGACACCGAAAATCGTTCCGAACAACATACCACCCAGGGCAGAAGCACCAATCGTCTGGTTACCGATAGCTCCTGCACCGGTAGCAACTACCAGAGGTATCAAACCGGCAACGAACGCAAATGATGTCATCAGGATAGGACGGAAACGCGTTCTGGCACCTTCGATGGCAGCCTCAAGTATGGTGGCACCCTGCTGTCGTTTCTGCACGGCAAACTCCACAATCAGAACGGCGTTTTTACCTAACAGACCCACCAGCATGATCATACCTACCTGGGCGTAAATGTTGTTCTCCAGCCCCATCAGCTTCAGCAGCAAAAAGGAACCAAAAATTCCGACCGGCAGCGACAGTACCACGGCAAAAGGAATGATAAAGCTCTCATACTGCGCTGCCAACACAAAGTAGACGAACAGCAAAACCACCAGGAACACGTAAAGCGACTCATTCCCTCTGATCGACTCGTCATACGAAAGACCTTCCCAAGCAATGTCATACCCTTTTGGCAGGGTCTGAGCGGCCACTTCCCGTACGGCCTGTATGGCGTCAGCTGTGGTGTACCCTTTTGCCGGAAGGCCCTGGATAGCTGCTGAGTTGTACAGGTTGAAACGGGTCACCTCATTTGGCCCTTGCGTCTTCTTCAGCTTCATGAAAGCCGAGTATGGCACCATTTCACCCGCTTCGTTCTTCACATACAGGTTCAGGATGTCAGATGGCAGCCTTCTGAATTTAGGATCCGACTGCACGTATACTTTGAAGAACTGGTTAAACTTGATAAAGCCCTGTTCATAGGTACTACCGATCAGGATGTTCAGGTTTTCCATGGCCTTGCCGATCGATACGCCTTTCTGCATGGCCAGATTGTTGTCAATCTCCAGTTCATACTGCGGGTAGTTGGCTGCGAAGAAAGTGAACAAGCCAGTCAGCTCTTTCCGCTTGGCCAGGTTGTCCATAAACTCCTTGTTGACCTTGTCGAACTCGTGGTAATCGGTATCAGAGTTTTTGTCCAGCAAACGCATGGAGAAACCGCCGGAAGAACCGAAACCAGGAATTGCTGGTGGCTCAAAGAACTCTACCACGGCGCCCAGCCCTTTCGACTTCTCTTCCAGCTCTTCCATGATCTCTTTCACGGTATGATCACGCTCAGACCAGCTTTTCAGGTTGATCAAACAAGTACCTGCATTCGACCCACGCCCTTCGGTCATGATCTCGTAACCGGCCAGCGATGACACCGATTCCACACCTTCTATGTCTTCACAGATCTTCTGGAGCTTTTGCGATACTGCGTTGGTGGTTTCCAGGGTAGAGCCCGGAGGGGTCTGCACGATGGCGTAAATAGTACCTTGGTCTTCGTTCGGGATGAAGCCTGCCGGGAGAATTTTATTCTCGAAGAAGATACCTACGCAGAACGCCACAAGGATTCCCCAGGTGAGCATTCTCCTGCTTACAATGGCTCTTAACAAGCCAACGTATCTGCCGGTAAGTCTTTCAAACCAGCTGTTAAAACCGTCAAGTGCTTTCGTTAACGGGTTTCTCTTCTTCTGTTTTCCATGGTTGTTCTTCAACAGCATGGCACACAGCACCGGGGTAAGCGTAAGGGCAATCAGGGCCGAAATCACAATGGAGCTGGCCATGGTAATAGAGAACTGACGGTAGAATATACCTACAGGGCCTGTCATGAACAGCAACGGAATGAACACCGCCGTCATAACCAACGTGATGGCAATGATGGCACCACCAATCTCACGGAGTACTTCTACGGTAGCCTTGTAAGGGGAAAGGTGCTTTTCTTCCATCTTGGCGTGCACGGCTTCCACCACCACAATGGCATTATCCACCACAATACCGATGGCCAGTACCAGTGCGAACAGGGTGATCAGGTTGATTGAAAGTCCGAAGAGCTGAATAACGAAGAACGTTCCTATCAGCGACACCGGAACAGCAAGGATTGGGATCAACGTAGAGCGCCAGTCGCCCAAGAAGATGAACACCACCAGGGCAACCAGTATAAACGCGTCTCTTAACGTATGAAGCACCTGCTCAATAGAAGCATCCAGGAATTGAGAAACGTCATAGCTGATCTTGTAGTCCATGCCCGGAGGGAAAGTAGCCTTCATTTCCTCCAGCTGGCTCTTTACGTCGGCAATTACATCGCTGGCGTTACTGCCATAGTTCTGCTTTAATACAATCGCTGCCGAAGGGTTACCGTTCAGGTTAGAGTAGATGTCGAAGAACTCACTACCCAGTTCTACCGTGGCAATGTCTTTCAGGCGGATGCTTTCGCCTTCTGCGTTGGCCCGGATAATGATGTTATCATACTCTACCGGCTTGTTGTAGCGGCCTTTGTAGGTAAGCACGTATTCCAGCGACTGGGCGGCTATACCGGAGCTTTGGCCTATCCTGCCGGGGCGACCGATAATGCTTTGCTCCGCCAGGGCCTCCATCACGTCCTCTACAGAGACTTTGTAGGCCCGCATGCGGTCCGGGTTTAACCAGACACGCATGGCGTATCTGCGGCTACCGAGTATCTGCGCCCTGGCCACCCCTTTGATCCTTTGAATTTCAGGGATCATTTTAACGGTAGCGTAGTTGAACAGGAATTTCTCATCCATGCTCTCTTTGTCCTTAGAGTAGAGGTTGACATACATCAACATACTTGGCTGAATCGGGGTGATCACAACACCTTCCCGCTGAACCAGTTCTGGCAGGAGCGGCATTACCTGGTCAACCCTTGTCTTCACCCGGACGACCGCATCGTTGGGGTCTGTTCCTGGTTCAAAAATAATCCGCAGGGTAGCTTCACCGGCACTTGTGGCGTCAGTTGCAATGTAACGCATGCCTTCCACACCGTTAATGGCCTGTTCCAGGGTGATGAGGGTGGACTTTACCAACACATCGGCACTGGCACCCGGGTAAGCAATAAAGATGTTTACCGTGGTGGGAGCAATGTCGGGGAACTGGGAGATGGGCAGCTTTTTGATAGCCAGGCCACCTATAAATAGTATCACGACCGATATTATAATAGCAAATACGGGTCTGTGTATAAATTTACTAAACATGTCTTATACTTTTGGGGATAGGGAATTACTCCGCATACAACTCTAACTGAGACAGCACTTTGTTAGGCTCCACGAATTTGGAGCGTATCTTTTCGTTTTCACGTACTAGTCGCAGGCCCTCCAGAAGGATCTTATCATTCTCAGCCAGCCCTTTCTGCACGACATAAATGTGCGGCAACTCAGCACCAATGGTCACTTCCCTTGACTTTATCTCATTGTTCTTGTCCACCACATACACATACTTTTTCTCCAGCACTTCGAAAGTGGCTTTCTGCGGAATGAGTAGGGCGTCTTTGAGAGGCACAGCCATTTGGATGTTTCCGGTTTCACCGTGTCGTAGCAGCCCGTCCGGGTTAGGGAAAGTAGCCCTGAAAGGAATGTTACCTGTCTCATTGTTAAAGTCGGCCTCGATGGTCTCTACCACGCCCGGGTACTTAAACAGCTGGTTGTTGGCCATCAACAGGTTAACTTCCGTTTTCTCGTCCTGCTTCTCCTTGGCTTTATAGTCCAGGTATTCCGCCTCCGGCACATTGTAGTAAACCCACATTTTGCTGTTGTCTGCCAGCTCGCTCAGCAGCTCGCCTTCGTCTACCAGGCTGCCCTGACGCACATGGAAACGGTCGATGATGCCGTCGAACGGTGCCCGGATTTCGGTGAACTGCAGGTGCACCTTTGCCAGCGCCATCTCTGCTTTCGCCTTGTCCATCTTGGCTTTGGCCATGGCCAACTCGCTTGGGGCCACCACGTTGCGCTCGGCCAGGGAGGCCGTGTTCTGGTACTCTATTTCGGCAAACTCAACTTCTGCCTGTGCTTTCTTCAGCTCGGCCTCGTATAGGTTCGGCATGATCTGGAACAGCAGCTGCCCCTTCTTCACATGCTGCCCCTCATCCACATAGATCTTCTGCAGGTAGCCTTTTTCCTGGGCCCTTAGCTCGATATGGTTGATGGACTGGATCTGACATACATAGTCGTCGGTTATGGTGGTGTCCATCTTCATTGGGCTGGTAACCGAAAACTGGGTTTGCTCTTCCGCCTCTGCTTCTGTCTCTGCTTTTGTGGATGTACAGCTTGTGTGGCCTATCAGGGCACACAAACCCATGAGCATGAAAACTCTCTTCATGATGATTTTGCTTTTAAACAAAAGATTATAAAATGTTGATTTGAAATGTTTGTGCACAGTATACCGGAGCACCCGTGCAGCGCAAAGCCACCGGAAGCTAATCGGCTAAAAAATCAGACTGAAATGAAAGTGTAGCAAACGCTGTGAGACGAGGGTATGCTACAGCACCACACGATAGAACAGGCAAAGGCTATACTTGTGCTGCCTCTGGGTAAAACACAAAAGCAGTGAAAGGATTTGTAGCAGCCAATCAGACTGCTGATAGCCAATGAGGGCCTGTGAAAATGTGTGGTGGCAAGGCAAGTATGGCTTGCCGGAATAAGGGGCTAAATTCTAAACTCCTGGAGCAGGAGGTACCTTCTTTGGGAAAAGGAATAGGAAAAGTGCTTACAGAAAAGTAAGCCAGCTTTTATGTGGCGGAAAAAGAAAGCAAGTATGAAGGTATACAGGACCGCCACAAAGAGCTTATCGCGCTCTAAGAGCTTTTTGAGGGCAAGAGAAGCAAGGCTTTCTTCCTCTATGTCCGTGGCTTCTACCTTAAAGCCTTTTTCCGGGTTAGTTGATGCATACTTGGGGGTGAGATCCTGCTCGTTCTGCAGCGTGTGCAGGCTAATATCCGCTGTTTCTCTTAGGCTTGAGCCTGTTGAGGGGTGGGCATACTCTTGCGTTGAGTAAGCGTACAGCTGGCTGTAAACGCTTAACAGGAGAATACTCAGGGTTAGAAACAGAGTAAAAAGATATTTAGCAGATGTCTTGATCATCAGAGGGCAAAGCTACGTCAGGATATGTACACTGTCAATATTATAACACTAAATAAATTTTAATTTTCTCAAACGCTCATTAGAATATTCCATTTATAGCCAGCCAAAAGGGGGTATACAGCACGCTGCAGAAGGCGATCTTGCAAAATATGATGGGAGCAGGGCAGAAGGAAGGTGCCTTGGGCTTTTTTAGGGAGGGGAGCTGGCGGGAGAATAAAAATGCCCCGACTGTAAAGCCGGGGCAGAAACTAAACGATAGCATTTTTATACTTTTAAGACTGCACGATCACGTTGGTGGTGCCGCCGCCAGCTAGTGTTAGGTCTACAGGGGCGTTGCTTTTCCAGGAGCCGGCCGTAAAGTCTGGCACATCGATGGAGTTGGAGCGGTTGGCTACCGACCACTCGCTCAGCAGGCCCACCGACGTCCAGGTGGCGGCGTCGTACACGTCCTGGTCCAGCGGAAGGCCGTTGCGCAGGCAGTCGATCAGGCGCCAGTCCATCATAAAGTCCATGCCGCCGTGGCCGCCTATTTTCTTGGCCATCTCCCCGATTTTTTTCACGATCTCCGGCGTATACTTCTCTTCTAAAGCTGTCATTTCTTCTTTAGAGAGCCAGCTGTGGCTCGTGGCGATCTTCTGCTCCGGCCACTTGCGCGCCACGCCCTTGGTGCCGCTCACCAAATGGATTCTGGAGTAGGGGCGCGGCGAGGTAACATCGTGCTGAATCATGATGGTGCGGCCCTTTTTGGTGCGGATTGTGGTGGTGTTCATGTTGCCGCGGTAGGTATCCTGCACAAACTCTTTGTAGAAGTTGTCTTTCGCGGCCCTTGCCTGCGCCTCCTCATACATCATAAAGTCGTCGCTCGACACGGAGGTGAGGTAGTCCATGGAGTCGCCGCGGTTGATGTTCATGATCTGGCAAATCGGGCCGAGGCCGTGGGTAGGGTAGAGGTTGCCGTTGCGGGCCTTGTTCTCGCGCAGGCGCCACATGTTCTGGTAGCCTTCTTTGTCAAAGTTGAGGTCGAGCAGTTGGTGGATGTAGGCTCCTTCGCCATGTATGATCTCCCCGAAGAATCCCTGGCGGGCCATGTTCAGCGTTAGCACCTCAAAGAAGTCGTAGCAGCAGTTCTCCAGCATCATGCAGTGCTTTTTGGTGCGCTCGGATGTCTCTACCAACTGCCAGCACTCTTCCATGCTTACGGCAGCCGGCACCTCCGTGGCGGCGTGTTTGCCGTGCTCCATGGCATAAACTGCTATGGGCGTGTGCAATTGCCAGGGCGTGGTGATGTAGATCAGGTCCAGGTCCTCGCGGTCGCACATCTGTTTCCAGGAGTCCTCTTTGCCAGCATAGATGGTAGGGTTATGGGCTGTACCGGTTCTTTCCTGCAGCTGCTTTTTCACTTTCTCGGCGCGGTCTGGCATCAGGTCGCAAAGCGCTTTTATCTCCACCCCCTCAATGTTGCTCATGCGGTAAACCGCCCCGGGGCCTCGCATGCCCAGGCCCACAAAGCCGATGCGCACCTTGTCCAGCTTGGGAGCGCGGTAGCCACTCATGTTGAAGCGCTGGGTATACTTGCGCTTGGCCTGCTGCTCAATCTGAGCCAGGTTGGATTGCTTTACTTCTTCTGTGGCACAGCCTGTTAGCAAGCTGCTGCCAGCCAAGCTGATGCCTGCCAGCCCGGATAGTTTCAGGAAATCTCTGCGGTTACTGCTCATGGTCTATAAGGTTTAGTGTAGCTATTTTATCCTTGGTTTATACTTTGTGGCGCTTCGGCGGCAGGCTAGGCAAACGCCACCTGCCCAAAGCACTCCGGCCTGTGAAAATCCGGGGCCGGGGCCTGAACCGGGCTCCAGGTAAGGAAGTGGGGCTCTGGCAGGTCGTCGCCGCACTTGTAGAGGTTTGCCCTGCCGTGCAGCCCGCTCAGGTGCTCCAGCCTATGCTCTGTAAAAACGGCCAGGGGCACCACCTGCGTCAGCTGCCAGTGCCTGCTGTTTTTGCCTTTCCGGTTTATTTTCAGGCTGGCGCTATGCTTTATCTGTGCCAGTGCCTCCGGCGCTATGAACTTTCTGCCCTCCCTGCCGGTGCCATAGGCAAGCAGGCTGGTGCCGAGGCAGTTGGTTTCCAGGTTATAGTAGGCTTTGTCGTTGCCAAAAGAAAGAAACAGCTCCACGCAACTGTCCTTGTAAACAGGGTCGTTCAGGTTGCGGTACCGCGCCAGCACGGCGTTCTCGTGCACGCTATATTTCAAAAACAGGCAGCTGCCGTTGTGGGCAAGTATAAACTCCACCTCAGGCCTGTCTGTATCCCCGGACCACGGGCTTATACCTATCTGCTGCCTGGGGAGCGTGTTCAGGCGCTCCTCCACCAGCCACATGGGGGCGTCCTCGTGCAGGTCGGGGAGGTGCGGAACGGTCAGGTGTTTCATCTCTTCTACTTCTCAGTCGCTTCGGTTGCCCGCTTGCAGGCGGCGGCAGTTTGCTGTATCGTTTCTTGCAGTAGGCTCTTATGGCTTTCCAGCACCTCCACCAGCCTGAACTGCGCCCGGGCGCGCTGCAGGTTATGCTCCGGGAAATGAATTTTATAGTAGTTGTCGCCGTCGATGTAGTCGGTCAGGAAGCGCAGGCCCATGATAAAGGGAAGCAGGGGGACGCCCAGGGCCAGCGAGTCAACTTCCTCGTCGGTAAGGATGGCGCTTGTCTCCTTCAGGAAGCCCTCGGTAAAAGCGTTGAAGAGCTCCAGGTTTATACTTATCCGGTCCAGGTCTTTTTCATCCTCGGCGGCCTTGTTCACGGTGGTGCGGATGGCGTCGCCAAAATCGTAGGCCACGTAGCCGGGCATCACGGTGTCCAGGTCTATCACGCACTGCGCCTTGTCATACTTGTCCAGCAGCACGTTGTTAAACTTGGTGTCGTTGTGCGTAACGCGTAGCGGGAGTTTTCCTTCGCGGCCCATCCTCCGGATCGTACTCATCTCCTCGGCCCGCTGCTGCACAAAGGCTATTTCTTCCGGCACCTCGCGCACCCTGCCGGCCACGTCGCGCTCCATGGCCTCCTGGAAAAGCCGCAGCCTGTTCTCTACATTATGAAAGTCAGGAATGGATTCGTGCAGCTGGCTGATGTCGAGGTCGGAGAGCAGCGCCAGAAACTTGCCAAAGGCCCTACCGCCTTCATAGGCTTGCTGCGGGGTTTCAACAATGTCGTAGCTGCGGGTGCCTTCCAGCAGAAAGTATACCCGCCAGTAGTTGCCGTCAGCATCGCGGTAATAGCTCTGGTTGTCGTGGGTGGGCACCAGCGTCAGCACCTCTTTGTCGGGTTGCGCACCGGGTACATTGGCGAGCTTATCGCGCAGGTGCTGCGTTACCCGCTCTATGTTCTCCATCAGCAGCGGCACGTTCTTAAACACGTGGTGGTTAATGCGCTGCAGCAGGTAATTGGGGCAGCCTGCCGTGCCATTCTGCACAAAGTAGGTGTCGTGGATGTGGCCCGAACCGTAGGGGTGCACATCGGCTATACTTCCTTTAAGTATAAAATGGGAGAGGGCTTCCTGTGTTTGTGGCTCCTTGTTATCTTTCATCTTGTACCGCGTGCGTTTTCTCCCATAGGTTTTGGGGGTATATGTTAGCTTCCGTAAGCGCTTTTATCTGCTGTATGGCGCTCTGTTTGTCTTCTGGGTAGGTTACCCCGAACCACTTTTCTGGCGTAGGGATAACTTTTACCTGCGCCGCTCCTGTTGCCAGCATCTCGTTTACCACGGCGGGCAGGTAAAACTCCGTTTTCAGCTCTTGTCCTTTCTCCTCCAGGAACTCCTTCAGGTACTGCTCAAAGTATGGAAAAACAGAAGGCTTGAAAGCCATCAGGTTCATCGACACCAGCTCGTCGCCTTGCAGCTCGCTGTAGGCCGCGCCCTCGTCCTGCACCAGAATGCGGCCGTCTTCGGCGCGGGCTATTTTGGTAAGCTCGGTAAGCGAAGTGAGGGTGTTGCCGGGGCCTACGGTGCAGATGCCGCGCGACACGCTGCCGTGCTCTGAAAGCGTGTTGGCAAGCTTAAAGCCGACCAGGCCATGCTCTGTTTCGTCTATGCTGCTGTTAAGGAAGTCGACTGCCAGCTTAAAGGACTCATACCCATAGAAGTCGTCGGCGTTGATGACGGCAAAGGGCTCCTGTATGTTAGCAGAAGCAGCCCATACTGCGTGTCCCGTTCCCCAGGGCTTGGTGCGCCCGGCGGGCACTTGAAAGCCTGGCGGCAGCATGTCCAGCTCCTGCGCCACGTAGGCGGTGTGCAACTGCGGCGGCAGCCTGTCGTGCATAGTTGCCTTAAACGCCTCCTCTATCGATTTGCGGATCACGAAAACAACCTTCCCGAAACCGGTCCGCATAGCATCATAAATGGAGTAATCCATGATCGTTTCGCCGTTAGGGCCGAAGGAGTCCAGCTGCTTTAGGCTGCCGTACCGCGTGGCCATACCTGCTGCCAGGATAAGTAACGTTGGGCTTTTATGCATCAAATAAGGAGTTATACTTTATGCTCTAACAGAAGCCAGGCCTGTTAGAGGTAATTGGTTACGCTGAAGAAGCCCCCACGGCAGTAGTTTGTACTTCTACGCCCTGACGAGTGAGCTTTTTTAGCCGCCGACAAAGCGGAACGACATCTAAATGTAAAGAGCCTATTTCTACAAAACAAGTAAAAAGTGCATAATGTATACGAACACGCAAATGGTTATTCCCTTTTCGCTATAAATAAAGCGGTGTGTGGGCCCACGCCTTTTGCCGCTGCATAGCCCGCCGAGCTTATACTTGCGACTGTAGTTTAGGGCTCTCTACCAGCTGAGATTCTACGGTAACTTTATAAAAAGCCTGCTGCCGGTGGAGCGGGTTCTCCTTGCTGCACAGCAGGTCCAGCAGGATTTCTGTGGCCTTCTGCCCCTGCTGGTAAGGAAACTGCTCTACCGAGGCAAGCGGGGCATGGTCCATGTACTGCATCATGGGCAGGTTTGCGTAGCTGACGAACTCCAGGTCCTGGTTAATTTGGAGACCCAGCTCTGTGGCGTGCTGTTTGGCGTACAGCCACACGTAGTCGTTGAACGTGACAATGGCCGTTACCTTTCGCTTGTTCTCCAGCAGCTTGTTAAAGGCCTGTATGGTTCCTTCCTTCGTCAAATCGCTTCCCTCGATAAGCGAGGGGTCAAACTTCAGCCTGTTTTTGAGCATGGCGTTGATGTACCCTTCGCGCCTCTCGGTGCTGGCGTAGAGCGTCTCTGGCCCGTTGATCATGCCGATCACCCGGTGCCCCTTCTTCAGGAGGTAGGTAACGGCCTCGGTTGTTCCTGTGATCATGTTGCAGGACACGGAGTGAATGCCATCTATGGGCGGGATCCGGTCGAAGAACACCACCGGGATGTTATACTTGCTCAGGGCGCTGAAGTGCTTGTACGAGGCGGTGGTTTTGGCAACAGAAACCAGCAGGCCGTCTACCCGGTGGCTTTTCATTTTCTCCACCAGTTGCTCCTCTTTCTGCGCATCGTCATGCGACTGCGCAAAAAGCACCGTGTAGTTTCTTTTATAGGCGGTATCCTCAATGGCGCTGACTGCCGAGGAGAAGAAAGCCTCTGACAGTTCCGGAAGTATAACGCCGATCGTATAGGTTCTGCCTTGCTGGAAGTGCACAGCTGTCTGGTTGCGCTCATAGTGAAGCTCCTTGGCCAGCTGTTTCACCTTCAGGCTGGTTTCCTCGCCAATGCTCGGGTGGTTGTGCAGCGCCCTCGACACCGTGGAGGTGGACACATTGAGCATTCTGGCTATTTCCTTGATCGTTACAGGCTTACCTGACATCTGTAGAAGTATAAAAGTGTGCCGGCTTCGGTGCCGGAGTATAATTTAAGTAGCTCAACTTGCGATTAACCTACCCCTCCTCGGAGGGGTTAGGGGTGGGTTCTCACTTGCGCTGCATTTGCAAATCGCAACTTAGGTTAAGTATAAGGAAAAAGCTGCATTATAAGCATGTGGTCGTGCACATATTTGCAGCCTTGGTATATAGCTGTATGGCTATTTGTCCTTCACGCACCTGAAACCGACGTGTTCCATGCCACTGTCCTCGGTGCTTTTCATGCGGGCAGCCACCCTGAAGCCGGAGCAGTAGCTGTCGTTGCACAGGAAAGAGCCACCTCTGATCACCCTTTTTCTGGCGTAGGGCTCGTCGGGGTCGTAGCTGTGGGCTGGCCCGGGCGGGTTGCGCACGCCAGCGGGCGTATTTATGGTGCTGTAGTAGCTGCTATGGTAATAGTCGGCGCACCACTCCCATACATTGCCGGCCATGTCGTACAGGCCAAAGCCATTAGGCGCAAACGATTTGGCAGGGGCCGTGTGGTAGAAGCCGTCCTGCTCTGTGTTGGTTGTCGGGAAACGGCCGGTCCAGGTGTTGGCTTTTGGCGTGCCCGTGTTGATCGGCTCTTGCCCCCAAGGATAAATGTTGCCCTGGCGTCCGCCCCGTGCGGCCCATTCCCACTCCGCCTCTGTCGGTAGCCTTTTCCCTGCCCACTTGGCGTAGGCCTGTGCGTCGTACCAAGAAACATGCACCACAGGGTAATTCTCCTTGCCTTTGATGCTGCTGCCTGGGCCGTGCGGCTGTCTCCAGTTTGCTCCGTTCTGCCAGGCCCACCAGCTGGCAAAGTTCCTAAGGTCTACCTGGCCCTCCGGCGACTGAAACACCAACGAGGCCGGCACCAGCAGACTTTCGTCGGGCTTAGGCGTGCCGGGTGGCAGCTGCTTCTTTAGCTCCTCCCAATCCGGGGTTTGCTCAGCGGTGGTAACATAGCCCGTGGCCGCTACAAAACGGGCAAACTCAGCGTTGGTTACCTCTGTGGCGTCCATCCAGAAACCATCCACGCTTACTTTGTGCTTCGGGTACTCATCGGGCCGGGCCTGGTCGTTGTCGGCGCCCATCATAAAGGTGCCGCCCTCCACCCAAACCATTCCCTCGCGCTGCGGATTTGCGGATGGCTGTATGGCGGGCTGGGAGGGAGCAGTGGGCGCCACTGCAAAACGCGAGGGCACCCCCGACACACAGGAGGCCACCGTGTCGGTAGCCGCAGAAGGGGTAGCCGCTGCCGTTTGCGGGGCATCGGCCTGATTTTGCCCGCAAGAAAGCTGCGCAGCCACCAGGAGCCAGGAAAAGTAGCGGAGGAGTTTCATGTGAGTAAGTTAAGGAAGTTGGGCAGAGAAAACAAGAGGAGAGTTTTCGAGCACGCAGCGGGTGTGGCTTCGAGGGTGCCTTCGGTGGAGCGCTATGATCTGCGGCCAGGCGCCAACAGGTAATTGTTGCCGGTGCGGCACAAGCCAGCCACCTGCTCTGTGCTTCTGCTCTTATACTTACCCAAGTTCGTCTGTAGAGGCTATACGATTAGAGGGTGGTTGCCCTCAATTCTGTAGGGAAATGCCTGTACGGAAACAGTGTTTAAACAATGGGAGTAACTGGCGCCTTGGCTGGGGCCAAAACAAACGTTTGTGTAAATTTTTGAGTCGATTTTATGCTGGATTTAATAGGATAAAATATATCTTAAGATCAGTGTTTGCGATTACACCTTATATTTTACCATGATTAACAAGGAGCAACCAAACTTTTATAAGTATGAAAGACCATTACATGAACAATGGGTTTATTCTGGCAAGGATAGGCCGCTTACTACTTCATGGGTTTAAGCACCCGTGGCAGTTACAACCGCTGTTAGTAGCCGCTGTATACTTTCTGATATCCGTCAACGTCGGGTTTGCCCAAAGCGAGCGCAACGTGGAGGGGAAGGTAGTAGATGAAAAGGGCCAGCCGCTTGTCGGGTTAACGGTGGTTCTTAAAAACGCTACGGTAGGTACTACTACCGGCGCAGACGGCACTTTCACGATCGCTGCCGAGCCTTCGGATGTACTTGTGTTCTCTTACATCGGCTACCTGACGCAGGAAGTGCCGGTCGGGAACAAAGCCGCAGTAAACGTGACGATGAAGGCAGATACCAAGGCTTTGGAAGAAGTGGTGGTCGTAGGGTACTCCAGCCGGTCTAAGTCGGAGCTAGTGAGTTCTGTATCTGTAGTGGATGGCAACAAACTGCGAGACGTGACGAGTAACAACACGGCAACGCTTTTGCAGGGCAAAGCCTCCGGTGTGGTGGTCTCCAGTGCGAGTGGCCAGCCCGGAGAAGAGCCGAATATCCGTATTCGCGGAACAGGCTCCATATCGGCCGGGGCGGAGCCGCTTTATGTTGTGGACGGGGTAATCGGGGGCACCGCTAACCCTGCAGACATCGAAAGTATAACGGTGCTGAAGGATGCGGCTGCGACAGGCCTGTACGGGTCCAGGGCGGCAAACGGTGTAATTGTGATAACTACCAAACGGGGCAAGGCCGGCGAAACACGCGTTTCCTATAACGGGACAACCGGGGTAAGCCAGCGCACCATGGGTAATTTTGACGTGATGGACGGGCAGCAGCTCTTTGATTACACGAACCAGCTCTACCAAAACGATTACAACGGGAAGCGTGGCAACTATATCGCCGCTTTAAGCAAGACGAACCCTAACCCAACTGAGGCGGAGATAAATGAGTACCTGGCCTCCAAGAACTTTCCGCTCACTTACGCCGGGTATGTAGATGGCGTATTGCCTTCCGAGCCCGGTAATACGGATTGGCTGGAGGAGGCGTTCCGCACCGGCATTACAAACAACCATCAGCTGTCAGTTTCGGGAGGGTCTGAGAAAACGAGGTTTTACATTAGCGGTAACTACTTTCAGGAAGAAGGTACGCTTGTAAACACCAACTATGAGCAGACCAACTTCAGGGCTAACATAGACCATGAGATCAATGCGAAACTGACTGTTGCCGCCAGGGTAAACACAAAGTTCTCCAACCGCGAAAATGATCCTTCCGGGGCGCTCTACCAGTCTTTCATCAACCTGCCCTGGGACAACCCCTATAACGAGGACGGAACTATCAGGCGTGTGGACGCCAGTACCACAGGATGGTATGGCAGAGACAAAAGTAACTTCTTGTACACGAGCCAATACAACTATAACCGGAGCAGAGGGCAGTCGCTGGACGGCGACCTGAAGCTAGAGTACAGAGTGACGGACTGGCTGAGCTTCTCAACCACAAACCGCTATAGCGTAGGCAACTCGCGGTACGACTCCAATAACGATTCACGGACCCCAAGTGGCAAGGCCTCCAACGGCTCCCTTAGCAACTCCTACGGCTACAGCAACAGCTTCCTGTCATCAAACCTCCTGACGACTGACAAGCAGTTTGGCAACCATAGCTTACGCGGCATTTTGGGTGCTGAGTACCAGAAGAACTACAGCGACGGCATGAGCGCCTCGGGGCAGGGCATTTTCCCTGGGCTGGAAGTGCTGGATGCTGTGGCTAAACCCGTGAACATTGGCGGGTACAAGTCGGAAAGCAAGTTTATGTCGGGTTTCCTGAACCTGGACTATGACTACGACAGCAGGTATTTTGCCACAGCCTCTTACCGGCGAGACGGCTCTTCCAGGTTTGGTAGGGATAAGCGCTTCGGTGACTTCTATTCGGTTGGCGCTGCCTGGGCTATTTCCGGGGAGGACTTTTTCCAGGGTCTCAGCTCAACCGTTAACTTGCTAAAACTCCGAAGCAGCTACGGTGTGACGGGTAACGCTAACATCGGGGACTTTGCCGCCCTGGACCTCTATCAGTTTAACGTGCAGTATGCCGACCAGCCTGGCGGGTTCCCCCGCCGTTTGGTAAACCGCGACCTAACCTGGGAGAAAGCCCATACTTTCGACATTGGGTTAGAGGTGGGGCTCTTTAACAGGGTTGATGTGGCACTGGATTTCTACAACAGAACCAACAAAGCCATACTTCAGGATGTGCCGCTCTCGTCAGCTACCGGTTTTTACTGGCAAACGCAGAACATCGGCTCCGTTCGTAACCAAGGGCTTGACATAGAAGTGACCACGAAAAACCTGGAGGGCGCCCTTAGCTGGGAAACAGATCTTAACCTGTCCTTTAACCGCAACGAAGTGCTGGAACTTTACGGAGGGCAGCCTATTGACCGAGGCAGCCAGCGCATAGAAGAAGGCAGGCCCATCGGTTCCTGGTTTATGAGAGAGTGGAGAGGCGTCGACCCGGCCACGGGAGACCCTTTGTGGCTGTTAAAGCAGTATGATGCCGACGGGAATTTTGTGCAGGACACCGTGACTAATTCTTACAACAATGCCACCAGGGTATACACTGGCACCACTACTCCTAAGTTTGCAGGAGGCATGCGCAACACGTTCTCTTATAAAGGCTTTACCCTCTCAGCTTTTATGAACTTTGTGTACGGCAACAAGGTGTACAACTACAACCGTGAGCTGTTTGACGCCGATGGCGCTTACCCAACCTACAACAGCATGGTGCTGCAAGACGGCTGGAGCCGCTGGGAAAAAGAGGGCGACCAGGCCACGCATCCGAGGGCGGTGCTGAATGGGAATAAAGCATCCAACAAAACCTCTTCACGCTACCTGGAAGACGGCAGTTACCTGCGCCTGCGCAACATCACACTGTCCTACAACTTGCCAGAGGCCGTGACCAGCCGGTTAAAGGCGGATAACCTGCGTGTGTTTGTAAGCGGCGATAACCTCTGGACCTGGACCGACTTCTCGGGCATGGACCCTGAAGTGGACCTGACTTCAGGCTACTCGACTACGCGCTACCCAGGCAGTAGGAAACTTATGCTCGGCGTTAACATCGACTTTTAACCCCAAACCACAACGTCATGAAACTTAGATTCAGAAAATATATTTTCCCAGCCATACTTTGTGCAGCAGTGCTTGCCGGCTGCTCCGACGACCTGGAAGTACAGCCGTACGACGGGCTGACCATTGACCAGACGACTGGTACGCCAGAGGGTTTAAAGGCTGCCACTATCGGCAACTATAACTACATCAAAGACCCATACTATACCCGTAACTTCCATATGCTGGCCGAGTACCCCAGCGATAACGTGGCACTGAGCGGCACCACTACCGATCCGCTGTTCTACGCCTACAATTACCAGCACCTCACCTCCATGTCTATCACCGATAACTTCTTCCGGAAGGCATACCAGGCAATCTATGGCACCAATGTGGTGATTGAGAAGCTGCAGGAAGGGCAGTCGGAGGAGTTGGACCAGGTGCTGGGCGAGAACTACTTTTTGCGGGCCATGGTGCACTTTGACCTGGTCAACATCTTTGGTCGCCCCTACGCGCAGGACGGCGGCGCCTCGCTGGGCGTGATGATCCGAGACAATACCGACATTGACGACCTGCCGCCGCGCAGCACGGTGAAGGAAGTATACGATTTTATTGTGAAGGACCTGGAGAAGGCGGCAAGCCTGATGGGTAGCAGCAAGAGCAGCAGCTTTGCCTCCAAAGAGGTGGCCTATGCCCTGCTGTCCAGGGTGCACCTGTACATGGAGAACTATGAGAAAGCCATAGAGTATGCCGACCTGGTGATTGACTCGGGCCGTTATACGTTGTTGCCAACGGCGGATTTACCGAACTACTTCACGTATGCCAACGAGACCAACAAGGAAACCATTTTTGCCATCAAGCACACGCTGCAGGACGACCGGACCTGGGGCTCGCTCGGCTCCATGTACCTGAGCGATGGCATGGGCTACGGTGAGATGTACGCATCGGAAAGCTACCGCAACCTGATCGATAAATTTGAGGAGGACAAGCGCCGGGAGTTCATCGTGCCTGTGTATGAGAAGAATGCAGATGGCTCCGTTAAGACAGGTGCAAACGGAAAGCCGGTGCTGGCAACCCGAAACGGCTATCCGAAATACTACATCACCAAGTATTCTTACCAGGAGGGCGTGGTGACGCTGAGCTCACCGGTATACCTGCGCCTGGCCGAGATGTACCTGAACCGGGCTGAGGCCAACGCCAAACTAGGTAACGATGAGGCCGCGCTGGAGGATGTTAACCTGATACGCAGAAGGGCGGGTTTAGCGGGCGATGCCCTCTTTTCAGCCTCTAACATGATGGGTTATACATCGGTGCTGGATGTGGTGCTGGATGAGCGTCGCCTGGAGCTGGCTTGGGAGGCGCAGCGCAAGTATGACGTGTTCCGCAACAAACGCACCATGGTGCGCAATTACCCGGGCACACATCTTCCTTCCGGATCAAACACGCAGGAGATACCTTATACCCATCCGCGCGTGGTATACTTTATTCCGGAGCAGGAGATTATCCTGAACCCGAAACTGGAGCAGAACCCGTAGCCGACAGTAGTATAAACAAAAAGATGCAGGTGAATAAGGTCTCGCGCAACAAGAGATCTTGTTCACCTGCGTTTGTGAAAGCCCAAAGCTAAAGTATATGTACAAGAAGTTAATCAACAAAATCACCCTGCTAAGTATGGCTGCCTTTGTGATAGCCTGCAAGGCAAACGATGCTCCGTTGGCTAACCAGGGGCAGGTAACGGAGCAGGCGGCAGTAGTGCCAATTGGCGGCAACACCTGGAAATCAACTAAAACCCAAGAAGGAGGAGGAGGAGCGGTAGCGGAACAGGGTATTACCGGCTGGTCGGACCCCGGCGTATACTTTACCACTTACGCCAGGGTAGCCAAGCCGGGAACCATGAAAGTATGGCTGCACCTGCGGGTGCCCGAAGGAAAGACAAAGCTGCGGGTAGAGGGGCTGGGAAAAAGCAAAACCATCACCGTACAAGGCAGTACCTTGCAGGACCATTATGCTGGAGAGTGGCAGGTGGCCGATACGAGCTATGTGGCCTTTACCCTAAAAGGAATAGCCAAAAAAGGCAGCACCTTTGCCGACGTGGCAAGTATAAAACTGGAAGGAGAGGCGATAGACGCGAAGACAGCCTATGTGAAGAACAACGAGGGCAACTTCTATTACTGGGGCCGCCGCGGCCCCTCGGTGCACCTGAACTACCCGCTTCCGGAGAATACCGACGTGGAGTGGTTTTACAACGAGGTGACCGTGCCGGAGGGCAACGACGTGATCGGCTCCTACTTTATGGCCAACGGCTTTGCCGAAGGATACTTTGGGATGCAGGTGAACTCCGAAAACGAGCGGCGCATTCTTTTCTCCGTCTGGAGCCCTTTTCATACCGATGACCCCAACAGCATTCCCGACGACCAGAAGATACAGCTGTTAAAGAAAAGCGAGGGCGTGCATACCGGTGAGTTTGGCAACGAAGGCTCCGGCGGGCAGAGCTACCTGAAGTATAACTGGAAAGCCGGCACTACCTATAAGTTCCTGCTGCAGGGCCGGCCCAGCGGCGATGACCATACTACGTATACGGCCTATTTCTTTGCCCCGGAGAGAGATGAGTGGCTGCTGATTGCCAGCTTCCGGCGTCCCAAGACCAATACATATCTGAAGCGCCCGCACTCTTTCCTGGAGAACTTCATACCTGCGTACGGAGACGTGGAGCGGAAGGTGCTGTTCTCTAACCAATGGGCGCGCGATGTGGACGGCAACTGGATAGAGCTGACAAAGGCGCAGTTCACGGCAGACAACACCGCCCGCGTCGGCTACCGGATGGACTATGGCGGGGGCCAGTCGGGCGGTAATTTCTACCTGCGCAACTGCGGCTTCTTCAGTGCCTACACACCCATCAAAAGCTGGTTCGAAAGGCCAGCCACAGGCAAAGCGCCGCAGATCAACCTGGAGAGTCTGTAGCCGGGAAGTATAAAACAGTATAAAGTAAGAAGGCCGAAGTATAAAGCTATACTTCGGCCTTTGTTATACTTGTCAGTTCAGGTTACCTCAGCGGCTTTATCCAGTAGCTGTACTGGTGGGCATTGTAGGGGATGCGGTACTGCTCCAGCGGCTGGCTGCCCCAGCTGTCCATGCCTTGCATGCCGGTTTGCTGCAGGTCTACGTGCAGGTATATGCGGTCGCGTTTCTCCAACTCGCCGGAGTGGTACTGCTTCTTGTCCTGCTCCGGGTCGAGGTCGTTTAGCGCGTAAGGCAGGGCGGAGAAGCTGAGCAGGCTGTCGGCAAACTCAAAGCGCAGGCCTCTGCCTTTTCTATTTGTCAGGTTCACCCAGCGCACATCGCTCTTGTTGCCGCTCTCCTGCGGACGGGCGTACGGGAAATACTGCTCCTCCAGCTTCTGTTTGTACACACCCACAAAAGAGGCGGTTTTACGGTCCCAGTAGTTCTCCCACGGGCCGCGGCCATAGAACTCGATGTTCTCCAGCTGCTTGCTCAGCTGCAGGTTATTGCCCACGCGCAGCAGCACTTTATGGTCGCCTTTCAAAGGTGTGATGCGGTTGTCAACCTTCACCGTTCCGTCGTTGTAAACAGTGAACACCTGTGCCGTGGCTGCATCGCCGTTTACAAGCTCTTTCTCAAACCTTACCTCATAGCCGTTGGCGGTCTGGTTATACTTGGCGTCCGTCAGTTTGCCGTTGTCGTAGGCCTCGCGCCACATGCGCTTGGATTTGTTGTAGCCTGCCCCGATGTCGTTGTCGGTAGGGGCGCGCCAGAAGCTTGGCTTGGGGCCTTGCTGCAGCAGCGTCTCGCCTTTCAACGTATAGCCGCTCATCGTGCCGTTCTTCTTGTCGAAGCTCACCGAAAAGTCCCTGCCCGTCAGTACCAGGTTATCGCCGTTCTCGCTTACTCTCAGGGATCCTTTGCCGCCTTCGGCCACCGTGGCCGGCTGCAGCGTTGGGCTCAGGGAGAACTGCTCATTGGCGATCTCATAGCCTTTCTCCAGGAATGGCTCGGCCTCTTTGAGCGTATAGCGCACATTCAGGAAGTACTCTTTGCCCGGCTTTTGCTTTTTCTTCAGCGGCAGGTCCACTGTTATACTTTGCTGCGGCGCTGCGTTCAGGTCTTTTATACTTCCCTTCTCCATGATTTTGCCATTTTCCAGCACTTCCCAGTTCAGTTGGTAGTTCGAAAGGTCGCGGAAGAAGTAGCCGTTCTTCACCTCCAAATTGCCATTGTCATGCTTTGTCTTGATGTGCTGGTATACTTTCTTTACTTCAATGGCCATCGGGGTAAGGCCACGGTAAGCGGTCACCACGCCCTTGATGTTGAAGTTGTTGTCGCTGATGTTGTGGTCTACCGGCCCCTCCAGCGGAAAGTCGCCGCCGTAGGCCCAGATGCGCTTGCCGTTCTTCACCGTGTCAATCGTCTGGTCGATCCACTCCCAGATAAAGCCGCCCTGCAGGTAAGGCTGCGTCTCGATCACGTCCCAGTAGTCCTGAAAGTTGCCCAGGCTGTTGCCCATGATGTGGGCGTACTCGCTCATGATCAGCGGGCGGTCCGGGTTGCTTTGGGCATACTTTGCCAGCCAGTTCGGGCTCGGGTACTGCGGCACGATGATGTCGGTATTGTAGTCCCACTCGGCGCGCTCGTACTGCACCGGGCGGTAGTCCTGCGCTTTCAGCCAGTCGTACATCTCGTAGAAGTTGGCGCCGTTGCCGGCCTCGTTGCCCATCGACCAGGTAACAATGGAAGCGTGGTTTTTGCTACGCTCATACATGCGGGCCACCCGCTCGAAGTGCGCATTGCGCCAGGCCTTGTTGTTGCCCAGCGTATACTGCAGGTCGTACCCAATAGCGTGTGATTCGATGTTGGCTTCTTCTATCACGTACAGGCCAAATTCATCGCAGAGCTCCAGCCAGTACGGGTCCGGCGGGTAATGGGAGTGGCGCACAGCGTTCACGTTCAGCTTCTTCATCATCTCCATGTCCTTGCGCATGTCGGCTTTGCTCAAGGTATGGCCTTTGGTGGCATTGTGCTCGTGGCGGTTCACGCCCTTGAGGAACACGCGCTTGCCGTTCTCCAAAAAGTTCTTGTCCTTTATCTCCACCGAGCGGAAGCCCACGCGCTGCGGCACTATTTCCAGTACCTTGCCCGCCTTGTCCTTCAGGGTGATGTATAAAGTATAAAGGTAAGGTGTTTCGGCAGACCAGGTGTTCACGTTCGGTACGGTCTTGCGGAACTCTACCTCCTTTTTATAGTTGCCCAGCACGCGCTGCACGTCCTGTGTTTTGTCGGTGAAAACGGTTTTGCCGGCGGCATCCACCAGCTCAATCTCAATGGCAAACGTATCGGCCTTGCTGTGCAAGGTTTTCCGGTCAATTTTATAGTTGTTGATCTCAGCCGTCAGGTCGAACACGCCGTTGGTGTAGCTCTCGTCCAGCGTGGCCATCACCTTAAAGTCGCGGATGTCGAGCTTTGGGGTGGCGTACAGGTATACATCGCGCTCAATGCCGGAAATGCGCCACATGTCCTGCGACTCCAGGTAGCTGGCGTCGCTCCAGCGGTACACCTGCAGGGCCACCAGGTTCTCGCCCTTCTTCACGTAAGGCGTGATGTCGAACTCAGCGGCCAGTTTGCTGTCTTCGCTGTAGCCCACTTTCTCGCCGTTCACCCAGATAAAGAAAGCAGATTTCACCGCGCCCAAGTGGATGAATACCTGGCGGCCGTCCCAGCTTTCGGGCAGCGTAAATTTCCGGCGGTAAGAGCCCACGGGGTTGTTGTCCTCCGGGATGTCGTAAGGCGGGTTGAGCTTGCCGCCGCGCTTGGCGTGGCCGGCAAACTCGGTTGGCTGGTTCACATAAATGGGCAGTCCGTAGCCGTTTACCTCCCAGTTGGCGGGCACCTTAAAATTGTCCCAGCCGGCGTCGTTGAAGTCGGTTTTGTAGAAATCGGTGGGGCGCTTGCGCGGGTCTTTTACCCAGTTAAATTTCCAGGTGCCGTTCAGGGAGAGGAAGTACTGGGATTTCTCTTTCTCGCGCTGCCCGGCCAGCTCGCGGCTCTCGAAGGCAAAGGAGGTGGCCCGCATGGGCATCCGGTTGAGCTCCACCACCTGGGGCGTGAGCAGCTCCGGGGGCAGTTGCTGGGCAAAGGCCGGCGAGGCAAAAATCAGGGCAAACAGAAGGGCATAGATAGTGCGCATGGTATAATGCAGTAGAACTAATGGTTAAAGTATAAAGTATAAATGGCCCCACCACGGCGGCAGGCGCATCGTTTCCTGAAAGTATAAAATATCTGCCACAGCGCCCGAGCTTTACCTCACGCAAGCGTTTGCGTAGTATGGCCACTTCAAAATCTCTGTCTGTATGGCTATCTTAAGCACTTCAGCACCGGGACCGGCTCCTGTTGCCTCACCATTCATACTTCAACCCGGATGATACGCTCGCGCTATACCCTTTTTCTGTTTTTGATCCTGGCCATCTCCTCCTGCCGCAGCTCCCCCGGAAGCGAGGCCGACGAAACGCAAGCCGCCACCCAGCCGAACATCGTGTTTATACTTGCCGATGATCTGGGCTACGGCGACATCGGCCCCTACGGGCAGACCAAAATCCTAACCCCGAACCTGGACAGGATGGCGGCGCAGGGTCGGCGCTATACCCAGTTTTATGCCGGTTCCACCGTCTGCGCTCCCTCCCGTGCGGCGCTGATGACGGGGCAGCATACCGGCCATACCTACATCCGGGGCAACGGAGAGGTGCCGCTGCGCGCCACCGACACCTCGCTGGCGAAGCTACTGCAGGAAAGCGGCTATACCACCGGTATGGTGGGCAAATGGGGACTGGGGCTGGAGGGCACTGCCGGCGTGCCGGAGAAACAGGGCTGGGACTTCTTTACCGGGCACCTGCATCACCTGGAGGGGCACCACCAGCAAGCCGACTCGCTGTGGCGGCTCACGAATGGCAAGAGCACCAAGGTGCCGGTGCCGCAAGATAGTTATGTGAATGAGATCTTTACCCAGGACGCGCTGGCTTTTATCGAGGACCAGAAGGAGAAGCCGTTCTTTTTGTACGTGTCGTATACCTTGCCGCATGCCGAGCTAAAAGTGCAGGACAAGTACATGCAGCCCTACCTAACAGCAGAAGGCAAAAGCGTGTTTGCCCCCGAAACCGAACAGCCCGACGGCAAGTGGTATAGGCCGCAGGCCTACCCGAAAGCCGCCTATGCCGCCATGGTAACCGCCGTGGACGATTATGTGGGGCAGATCATGCAAAAGCTGGAGCAGCAGGGGCTGGCCGGCAACACGCTCGTGATCTTTGCCAGCGACAATGGCACCCACCTAGAGGGCGGCAGAAAAATGGCCGACGTGACAGAGGAATTTCTGAGCAGCGGCCCTTTGCGCGGCGTAAAGCGTGACCTGTACGAGGGAGGCATCCGTATTCCTTTTATCGCTTACTGGAGAGGCAACGTAGAGCCCGGCACCACCAGCAATCATGTCGGCGCTTTCTGGGACATCCTGCCTACGTTTGTGCAGCTAACCGGAGGAGCAGCCCCAGCGGCCACCGACGGCATCTCTTTTGTGCCGGACCTGCTTGGCAAAGACAAGCAGCGGGAGCATGAGGCGCTCTACTGGGAGTTCTCGGAAGGCGGCTTTAAGCAGGCCGTGCGCCAGGGCGACTGGAAAGCCATCCGGTTTTATAAGAACGGCCAGCCGGAGCGCACCGAGCTCTATAACCTGAGCGCAGATGTGGGGGAGCAGCACGAGCTGTCGGCCTCCAACCCGCAGAAGGCGCAGGAGCTGGAGCAGCTTATGGACCAGTTGCGCACGCCTGCCGAAAACGAGCTTTTTAAGATCAAGTAAAATCAAGCACCTGTTACTGATGATGCCGCACCTAACCTTGCTGAAGCGGTCGCTGCTGTTCCTGCCATACTTTATGCTGATGCTGCTACCGGCCCTGGCGCAGGATAAGACCTTAAGACTATGGTACGACAAGACTGGATGCGGGAGGCCCTGCCGATCGGCAACGGCTACATGGGCGTGATGTTCTTCGGGGGAGTGGGAGAGGAGCGGCTGCAGTTCTCGGAGGAGTCGCTGTGGTCGGGCGGCCCGCATTCCAACCCGAAGTATAACTACGGCAACAAGCCGGAGGCCTGGAGATACCTGCCCGAGATCAGGCAGCTCATTAAGGACGGAAAGCTGCAGGAGGCGAACCAGCTGGTGCAGCGGCACCTGACGCGCACGGCTCCTGCCAAGCTGGAGGGCGGCACCGACTGGGGCGATTACGGGGCGCAGCAAACCATGGGCGACCTCTACGTGCAGCTCGCACACGGGCGCTATAGAGCTGCTGCCGGCGCTGCCCGAAGTATGGCAGGCGGGACAGGTAAAGGGGCTGCGGGCCAGAGGCGGGTACACGCTGGACATGCGGTGGGAAGGCGGCAAACTGGCGCAGGCAAGTATAAAGGCCGACAAAGACGGCACCTGCCGCCTCGTTTACCGGGGCAAGCTGCTGGCCTTGCCTGTGCAGGCCGGCAGCGTGACACGCGTCAAAGCGAAAGATTTTGAAGGCCTTTAAGCTGTGCTTCTCTCAGGCCACACCGGCAGGCATGGCGGGCTTTTCTTCGGTTAAAGGCCTCTTGCGGGCGGCCTGGTAAAGCCGGCAGCAGAGGAGCAAGGCTTCGAAGGCTACGAGCGCTGCGATTACCACAGGCATCTGCGGGTGCAGGTCTCCGTAGGTAACTCCCACCATCGCCAGGAAAGGCAACAGGATAAGCACCCGGTCCAGCGGCTTTAAAAAAGATGCGCGTGAAGCAGTAACCGCAAAGCAGGTAAAAGCCAGCAAAGCAGCTATGTTGGTAAGGGTATAATTGACAGATGCCAGCAGCATGGTGCTGGCGCAAAACAGAATGCCCAGCCAGCTATACTTGTCCTGGCCAATGGCATCGGTAACAGAAGGGGTAATGTTCTGTGGCTGATCGGGGTGCAGCAGGAAACGGAACTTGTGGCGCTCCGTGCCCAGCAGAAGGAGGTTTAGTGCAAGAAACAAGGCATTAACATAAGGGGTGCCTTGCCATTGCATCGAAACGGTAACGGCAAGTATGGCTACGTTCATGGGCACCAGCATAATGGCCCCGAGCAGGCTGAAGCGCTGCGACAGCAGCAGTGCACCGCACACCACCTGGCTCACAGCCACTACCTGCGCAAACAACCCCAGGCCGTACTGTGCCAGCCGCTCCTCCAGCCACGGAGGCCCGATCAACTGCCCAAAGTGACCGTGCGTTAGCTTACAGATTCCCGCTGAAAAGAAGATATACCCCAGAAACAGCCGGATAAGGATCTTGAGAAGGTTGGTATTGCTTAGCATAGTTTATTTTGTACTAATGGTATCTGATATCACTTATACCTAATAAGTTGCTAAGCTTATCGTACTTCTGAAAATGAATTATACCAACGCGTGGTTTTATACTATGAACAGGACTGAAACGGCTATTTTATTGGAACTAGTGCGCGTGGAGAAATATGCCCGCTGTAGAATGGGGTAATAAAAAAGCCTCTCGGATTTCTCCAAGAGGCTTTGCGGTGGTCACGAAGGGAATATTTTTAGTATATCCCCCTCCAAAAGTTTCCAGCGGATTCCCTTAAACGGGCTGCAAATCGTGTTTTTGTGGAATGCATGTGAATCCTTTGGAATGTAAACAGCTAAAATTAGTGCCCACTTTTCGTGCCCAAGCGTGCCCCCATCTTAGCAGACTGCCGCTTAAATTCCTGTATTAGCTCATTGGTATCGATGCCCGCATAGCGGTTAAAAGCCGACTCGGTTTTATGACCAGTGGCCTGCATGATCAACCTGGTTGGCACCCCCTGGTATATCTTAAGCGTGACAAAAGTCTTGCGCCCGATCTTGGTGCTCAGGTTAAGCCGCTTGAGCTTCACAAAGCTCTGAATCTTTTTCAGGTACTCGTTGATCAGCGGAGATGGCGGCAGGCAGGTGTCGTACAAGCCATCATATTTAGCCAGGATCTCATTGGGCTTAAACAGGGCATCATCATAAAGCGGGATGTAGCAGGTGTTCAAAGTTTTGGTGGCTGGTATCTCGATATGCTCATCCCGAATATAACTATAGTCGAGCTTGGTCACGTCAGAGATCCGCATGCCGGTGTAACAGCACATCAGGAACACATCCCGGGCAATCTCCAGGTCTTTCAGCTTGGCGCTGATCTCTGGACCGTTTATGTCAAAATCGGACTTGCTGGAGTAGGCGGCATAGACCTTGTTCCGGATGTCCTCAGATTTGAAGTCTATACTATAAATGGCGGTCAGCTCCCTGGCCGAGAGGGCATCTACCCCCACGTAAACGCTTGGAGCCTCAAAGCGCCTGTACTTTTTGTTTACGTCCAGGTCCAATTCTTCCTCGCACCACTTCAGGAAGCTCTTCAGTTTGGCCACATGCTTGCCAAAGGTATTGATCTCCTGCTTCAGGGTGTTGAGCACGTAGTTTTCGAACTCTTGGTAAAAAGCCTTATCGCAGCCGTCCAGTGTCAGCGGTGTGCCCCGGTGCTTTTCAAACTCTTCAAAGCGTTTGATGCTGCTCTTTACACCCTTTATAGTATTGGGCGAAGTTCTGCGTCCAGTGCCTTTCTGGCGTTTGTTGGCCAGCCAGTCGCACCACTGGTTAAACAGCTGGAAGAACTCAGACTGCGGCTCCTCTGCCGGCTGCTCCTCTTCCATGCCAGGGTAAGGGTAGAGTGCTGGCTCCGGCTCTGGCTCAGGTTTGGGTTTAATGCGCAGGTCAAATTCCTCCTTTAGCTTGGCAGGCGTCAGCACCTCGGATTTTTCCTCAAAATCGCGGTTGATCTGGTGCAGCGTTTTTTCCCACAGGTTCAGCTTGTCGTTAATTTGGGTGGCGAAGGGCGCCTTTCCCACCATTTGCTGCTTTTCCTCATCCCAGTGCTCCGGCTTGCACCTTTCTCCGGTGGATAGGTAAAGCTCTTTGCCGAAGGTTACCTTGATCCTGATCGGCATGTACCCTTTTTTGGTGGGTCTGTCTTTGCGTAAGTAGCGGTTAACTTCCATGGCTTATTTCTTTTGGTTTGCTCTCAGTGCTTCAATCAGCTGGTCTTTGGAAGTGATCAGGTCGCGCATCAGGTCCAGCTCCCGCTGCAGCAATGCAAGTTCAAATTCATAAAAGTTGACACTGTATGGGGTATTCTCTATATTGTTACTTCGGCATGTTGTGCACATGTGCTCCCGGTTTATATATTTTTAACCGGTTGTTATTGCCTACAATGTTACCCAGTCCTTTCGCTTCCCCTGGCGAAGATCCTGTACCGTTAGAGTTAGGGGTGTTCATAGCTGTGAATGTTTGTGTATAGTAAAAAAGAAGCCATGACCATAAGGCCATGGCTTTTGTAATAACTCGTCCTGTGGTTGTGGCCAGCGCCTTCATAGCTTTGCCTTGTACTAAAAATGATGTTATGCTACTACAAGTAAAAGAGCTTTTGGAGCAATGCGGCTTTGAGATGAACTGCCAGGATACATACCTCTTTGCATCTATACTTAATGCAGATGGTGAGACATACCAGGTGCTTTACTCCAGGGGCCATTTATCCATGCATTTATCAAAGGGCATACTGACAGCTGACTTACTGCATGGCGTGAAAGTAGAGAACCTTAATGAGGTGAAGTTCCTGCTATCTAGGGTTCACTGCTTCAGCGAAGATTTTAAAAGCCTGTGTGCAGAAAAACTTCTAATCCATTAATGGCAGGAGTAAGCACCTGCATAAATGTGCGGGTGCTACTCAGCCTTTTATCATGATCATACCCTCTGTCGTAAGCATCAGCTTCGTGCAGTGCTTGCTGAAGCAATGGTAGGGCACTGGCTCTTGCCTGTACCAACTGATCTGTAGGGTGCTCATCTACTAATTCGTCAATAAGCACAGCCGCATCATTACAAGTCTTTCTGATTTTGCCTACAGTATAACCATTGTCTCTCTCAATGCGGAATAGCTGCTTGTGAAAAGCTTTTAATATAAAGTACTGCTGAGGGAGCTCCATACTACCAATCGTTATCACTAGCAGCTGCAGTACCTGCCAGATAATCCTTAAGGCTGGCTACAGATCCTTTTACATTTGCTTCCGTTTCAGCGTGTGCTTTAGTTCTATATCCTTTTGCCCATTTGCTTTCAAATGGATAATCTCCTGATCCTGGACTTGTGTATACAAAGTCAGTGAAAGTATAGCGCATTTTACCATCTTTAAAGTCCAGGATCATGGTATGCTCTATCCATCCTTTCTTCATGAAAAGGTTTGTTGAGAAGTTGCCTCTGCAGATGATCTTGCCATTCTCCTGATCAGCCAGCTGAATCACATCATTTGCTGACTTATAGTTAAGCGCTATCCATTGCTTTGCTTTTGTGAAAAGCTCATCCTTGGATAAATTACTGCTCAATTCTTCAACAGCTTGCACCTGGTATTTACCTGTAGTTGCATCCAGCTCTATTGATTGGGCTGATACTATAAGTGTGGCTATCGCAAAAGCAATAGTAAGTAGAGTTGTTTTCATAAGGGTGTATTTGATTGGTTTGGTTTCAGTATTTATCTCGTGCTTAGCCTCTCAATCAGCTGGGCTTGTTGGGCAACCATGTTCTTATAGGAATCACGCTCCCTGGCAAAGGAATCCCGCTCTGTTTTCAGGACTTCACGATCCTTCTCACAGGTAAGGAGCTTGATATAGATCTCATCGATGCCCATGCCATATACTTCCTGGCGGCCGCTCATCTTTTTCCCTATCTGTACTTTTGGTTTGTTGCCATCTCCCACAGCATTGCCGATACCAGTGGCCGTCTGTATAGACTTTGTTTCTCCAGCCTCTTCCGTTTCCCCAATTAGTGTAGAAACAGGAACTTCAAGTACCTCTGCAATTTTGTACAGTGTTGTCAACTTCAGACTGTTATTTCTTATAGCAGCATAGTAACCAGTCTCAGTCATGCTTATCTGATCTGCGAGGGACTTAATTGTAATCCCTTTACTTTTAGCTAGTTGCGATACTTTCTTTCCTAAATCTTCCATTGGTATAAAAAAATACTATAAAAAAAATTGCAGTAGCTGTAAATAATTTATAGTATTGTCGTATAGTTCTTAATAACTACTGCCAAATATATAAAAGTGTGTGTAGTTTTTATATAACTCTTAAAAGTTTTGTGTAAAAAAATATATGGAGCCCAAAAATAGACTTTCCGAAATCTTCGGGGAAATAGGGTTAGTGCCCCGGCCCACTGATGAGATGCTGTCCTCCTGGGGCATGACACTCCACCGCTTTAATCTGCTGGTGCAGAACAGAGCTAAGTTACCGATGAGTGTGAGCGAGATGAAAGACTTAAAAAAATGGCTCCAAAAGAATTTTAAAGGAAGAAATGCCTACCTATTTGAGGAGGACATGCCCGCAGAACTAAGAAACAAACAGACAAACTTAAACCTGTAATCATGGGAATGACTGTAAACGACTTACTAACAGTTGGCCAGATGCAGAACATGCTCGGGCCGCTGCTGCAGGAGATCAAGACGCTGCGATCCATCGCAGCCAAGGCCTCAGACCGCTATTTCACCATTGACGAGGCCGCCACTTATACCGGGCACTGCACAAAGGTTGTACGAAACTGGATTAAGGAAGGCAAGCCCGACCGGGGCGGCAAAATCGTGAAGCTGAAGGCTTCGGAGTTCGCCCCAGGCAAGTACCGCATCTCCAAGCAGGATTTGGATGCCTACGGTCGCATAGGATTAGATTAAGTATCACATTTATACCAGTACAATTATGGCAACAATTATCATCACCCCAACCCCCACAGTACCGCTGCTGGATAGCAAACTGCGCATTTGCCGCAACATGCTGCAGGCCTATAACCTGGAGCTGCTCGTGCTGCAGCAGCAACTCAAGACTTACCAGATCGAGCAGAGCCTCTACGACGAGTGCGTTGCCGCCATCGAGCGCGACAAGCAGCACATCCGGTCTGAAATGAATGGGCTCAGGGCTTACCACAAAGCAATAGCGGCATGATGGGAAGAATAGAGCAACTACAGCGCGAAATGCGCCAGATCAGAGAGACTTACCTTGATAAGCGCAGAGAGCAGCTTGACATAAAGGACAAATCTTCTGACCAGTGGCATGATCTGGAGGCAGAGTGCCTCAGCCTGATGCAAGACCATTACACCAAAAGCTTGGAAAGTAAATCCCTGGACAAATGACACACTTTGAATTTATCGCCTCCAGCGCAAACGAGCTGGCTTTGCTGCGGTCCAGAAGGCTGAGCCTGCAGGCCCGAAAAGCCAGCGCCGACTTTCACTCAAAGCAGTACCGCCTGCTCACAGAGGAGCTGAAGCAGGTGGAAATGCAATTAGCTTACAAAGAGAGAGAGGTTTCCCAATTCGTGGAAACCAATTGCTAACGATACAGGGGCTGCAACAGGGGCTGGCACCGCAGACATGCACCGCCAGCCCTGCATCCTTCTAAACCTACACATACTATGCTTGCAAAGAAAATAAACCAAGGCAAGGCCCTTCTTGCCTGGCACTTACTTGTACAGAAAAAGAACAATGAGCAACCGCTGATAGAGCGTAAGCGCAAATTTGCCGACGGCACCGAGCAGCTATACTATACCCGCACAAAGCTGATCCCGGGCAACGTGGAGGCCACCGGAGAGCGCCTGATCAAGGAGTATATCAGGGCGTATGAGTTCCAGCTGCAGCACGGCTTTGAGCCCGAGCATGAGCAGGATCTGCCGAGCCTCTTTACCAACAGCGCGAAGATGGCTGACAAGCGCACATGCTCTGATCGCACCATCCGAAATCATATATCTAGGCTGCGCAAGGTGGGCTTGATTTCCGGCTACGTGTTCCACGGAAGTTTCCACGATTACGAGCTGTGGATTAACCCTGAAGTACTGTTTTCGGGTGAAATTCTGTGCAAGAAAAATGCAACAGAAACCCCAAAAACCGCAGAAATTTCCCCAAGCGCCTCCCCCAACGACAATAATCTTCCGCATAATGTAGCATTTGAAACACTTGAAACAGTAGAAAAAGAAAATACACATGTGGATAAGTGCGGAGTTGCTGCGCAACAGGGTGCCTTGCCTGACGGCGAAGGCGACTGCCACACACTTGGAACACAAGAAACTGGCAACCCAGGGGCGCAACGAGCTGGCAGCAGGCTCAAATCGAGGCTTTACGGCTCCGTAGAAGCAAAAAAACAGGATACGGGGACTGGGGGCGCGGCGCGGGCCGAGAAAGACGCTCAGAGAGCCGTATTCGTGGCCTATGTCGAGCACTTCTGGCTCACTGCCTGGAAACTGATCTACCCGAACGCCCAGTTCAACGACTACATGCAGCGCCAGGCCAAAAATGCTATCTGGCGTGGTGTTTACGGCGGTTTCACTGCTAAAATGAATAGCAAAGAGTGGGAGCAATACCACAAGGAAGCCATTGAAAGACTGACACTTGCCGCTAATTATTTCGAGAACCACCCGGACAAGTACGCCCCGATGCCTTACGCGGAGTTCAAGCCTGGTACCGGTTACTTCGACTTCGAGAACCTGCGAGGATTCAGGGCCACGGAGGAGTGGCTGATCAAGCAGCAGGTTTGGAGGCAGCAGCAGGAGGTTAATGCCGCCCTGAGCCGCGCCCAGCGTGAGATATCGCTGCACAAGCAAGGCAAGCTGGAGAAGCTGCCGAAGCGCCTGCAGGCCAAAACAAAGCTAGAGCTGTTCCGCTTCCACGAAAACAAGATGAAACGCCTGGGCCGTGCCGCCCTGGATAAGTTCTACGCCATTCACGCAATCAATTAATCAACCCTTAAGTATCACAAAATGAGTACACAGAATTCCCAATTCAAACGCACAGACGCTGGCAATACGCTGGCGCAGACAGCACTTACGAAGGCCATTTTTTACTTTACCGATGGCAACACCCGCACCTTCCACTCCCGCGACAGGCTGAAATCCAACTCAGGCCCGAGCCGTGAGGTAGGCATTAACCGCCTCAAGAAACTAGGCTACAAGTGGAAGGGCAGCATTCAGAACGCCTTCATCTACGACCTCCAGACAGGCGAGGAGCTTTTCAGGTTTAAAGACGGACAGTGGACATGATCCTGAGCAGCCAACAACTGGAGATCAGCCACTCGGAGGGCATGGAGCTGTGCCGGCAGATCGTCAAATACCTTTCAAAGGAGATCACTTCGCCTGAAGATAGATTAACCCCTTTCGAGGTGCTGGCGGCAACGCAGCTGCAGAAAGTATACGCTAAGCTGATCCGCCGCATCTCAAAGCAAACCAAAATCAGCAAGTTCAAGATCACCTTAACGGCTCCGGAGCTTATAGCCATTCACGAGATCATCAATGACTATCCAGTGGAGCTGTACAACATCCTGAGCCAGGTAGACCGCAAGGTGCTTAACTATGAGCAGGTAGTAGACTTTAACTATGCCAGTAATTTATAGATCAATTAATCAATAACCCCTAAATCTTAATCCTTATGAAAATCAAGTTTTTAGCGCCAACGCTGTTGGCTGCCATGGTACTCTTTGCCTCTTGTAATCGCAACACAGCTTGTGCGGCCTATAAAGTATCCAAGCACGAGCCGCTTATGAAGCCCACATTTTTAACTGATAAAAGAAAGTAGACAATGGAACAAAGTATCACATTTACGCAGATCCGGCCCAGGTACTACCAGATCACCAGGGGCAAGAAGATCCTGGGTGAGATAGCACCTAAAAAGGATGAAGAATCCGGAGTGATCAGTTACCATGTAATTGATCATGTTCAGGACAAGATCGCAGCAAAAGACTGTGAAAGTATTAACCAGGCAAAGGCATTTGCAGAGCTGCATTTCGGGAAGGAGGTGCAGGCATGAGTACCCAGGTAAAAGAAAGACCAATCCTGTTCAGCACTGAAATGGTGCAGGCTATACTGGAAGGGCGCAAAACCCAGACCAGGAGGATTTTAAAGAAGGACTCTGCTGAGGCATTAGATAGGCAGGATAAACAAAATCAGGAGGCCATGATAAGTATAGCCTCTCAACTTTGCCCTTACGGTAAACCAGGTGACCGGCTTTGGGTGAGAGAGACTTTATACTTTGATACCTGTGGCAATGAATGGTGCTATCAAGCTGATAATTCACCAGTAACAACTGCTGATATTACCAGCAGCAGGAAAGCGATCCCTTCCATACATATGCCTAAAGCTGCATGCCGACTTCTGCTGGAGATAACCAACATCAGAGTAGAGCGCCTGAAGGAGATCAGCCAAGAGGATGCGAAAGCAGAAGGCCTCCGCCGTTTTGCAAAGTTCGGTATCGAAGAATGGGGTGGTGTAGAGCCACATCGAGAAGTTAAAAATCACTTCAGATGGTATGATAAGCCTATTGAGGCATTCAAGAACCTATGGGAGCACATTAATGGGCCTCTAAGCTGGAAGCAGAACCCTTGGGTATGGGTGCTAGAATTTAAGGTTGTGGATGGGAAGGAGGTGGAGCTATGACGGATTGGCAAAAGTATAACCAGCTGAAAGCGGCAGTAAAGGAAATGCGAGCTGCTCAGAACAACTACTACTCCAGGGGCAGAACACACGAGCTCTTGAAGGTGGCCAAAGCCAAAGAAGCTGAGGTGGACAAGCTGATCAGCGACGAACACAAAAATCAGATGAGCTTATGGAGATGAGAAACACAACGGCCCTGGTATGTACCCAGGGCCACTATGATCTACTCAACAGCATGACCAGAGAGAACATGCACTTTGACACAGTTTGGTGCGAAACCGAAGAGGATGCAAAGTTTGAACTGATGGTGGCCAGGCGCTTCGGCTGGCTGCTCCACCGGCGCATCAAGAAATCTTGGAGCTGGAAGCGGTTCAGGTTTATGTACAGATTTGAAATAAAGAAGCCGATAAAGAAATAGCAAATGATTACTCTTACTGATATGTTTTGTGGTTGTGGTGGTAGCTCAGAAGGTGCGGCCTCTGTGAATGGAGTACAGGTTAAACTGGCTCTGAACCATTGGAGGCTCGCTGTAGAAAGCCACAACACCAACCACCCCGACACTGATCATGACTGTGCGGATATATCCGAGACACATCCCGCCCGTTATGGCAGAACCGATGGCTTGATAGCCTCACCCGAATGCACTAACCATTCCCTGGCTAAAGGCCAGCGTAGAAAGAACCTTAACCAAGGGGACTTTTTTCAGCAGAAGATGATAGATCCGGGAGCTGTGCGAAGCAGGGCCACTATGTGGGATGTGGTACGATTTGCTGAAGTACACCGTTATGAGTTCATCATAACTGAAAATGTCGTAGATGTACGTGATTGGGAGCTTTGGACTCCATGGCTGAAGGCAATGCATGCTTTAGGGTACAACCATAAATGCGTGTACCTGAATGCTATGTTTGCCCACGGCGAAGGTATTACCGGTTATGCACCTCAATCCAGAGATCGGATCTATATCGTTTTCTGGAAGAAGGGCAACCCGGCGCCTGATCTTGATATCAGGCCGAAAGCACCATGCTCCCAGTGTGGCATAACTGAGGCGGTGCAATGCTTTAAACCAGGAGCAAGTAAGAAAGCAAGGTATAAGCTGCAATATATTTACAGGTGTTGGCAGTGTGCTTCTGAAGTAACACCATTTTACTTTGGAGCCATTAATGCATTGGATCTTACCCTGCCAATGGTCCGCATCAAAGATCGGGAGGAGCATGGGCTGCGTCCCCTGAAGGCCAAGACAATAGCCCGTATCGAGTATGGTATCAAAAAGTATGGTCTGAAGCCGCTGCTGTTGGATCAGAGAAATGCATCCGGTGGCATTGCTGCTAGAATCCGTTCCGCTGCGGATGATGTGCTGAATACGCAGAGCACTGGATTTAGCTCTTATATGTTTTCGCCATTTCATTTTGATATAACACAGGCAAACTCCAAAGGAGACAAAACAAGAGGTCTGCTTGATGTTATCCATACTCAAATGACCAAAGCTCAAACAGCATTAGTAGCTCCTCCTGGTTTTATGCCTGTACTTCATGGTACTAGCAAGGTGCAAAGCTTTGCAGATCCGCTCGGATGTGTTACAGCTGGAGGCATCAACCACAGTGTTTTGTTGAGCCCTGCTGCAGTTCTAACAATGAGAGGAGCAAGAACACTTGAGGATCTGAGCAAGCCTTTGCCTACGCAAGTAGCGGCCGGCATTCAGAATTGGCTAGTTTCATCGCAGCCATTCATCACCAGCAACTATAGCAGTAACCAAGCGTCATTAGCGACAGATGCTCTTCCTACTATGGTTTGTAAAGACATGCATGCGCTAGTTGAAACCCATGGTCAGGTAAATGTGGAAGATTGCTATTTTCGAATGCTGCAGCCGACAGAGACAGCCAAAGCACAAGGTTTCCCGGATCACTATGTAATCTTAGGTAATAAGGAGCAACGGCAAAAGCAGATTGGGAATGCTAACCCTCCTCCAACGATGGAGCTGCTGGTGCAGAGATGCAAAGCAAGCTTAGAAAAGCATGCATGGGTATAACATTACTAAAGCCAAAGCTTATTTAAGTTTTGGCTTTTTTTCTGAAATAACCCGTCCGACTATTTAAGCTTTTGGCACAATACCTTTAAGCTTCATTAAAGCCAGAGGTCATGAGGAAATTACTATGTGCTACTTTGCTGCTGATCAGCATGGCAGCATGCCAATCCAGGTGCCCAGCCTATAGCGGTTACAATACCGCAAAGCCACTCTACAAACCTACTTTCAAGAAAGATTTCGGCAAGCTGAGGCACTATTAGCGGGAGGGCAGCGGTGCAATTTTGTGCCGCTGCCTTTTTCTGTATTACGAGTGCGAGAGAATTGCACTTTTTTCGCCATCTGTTTTGAATGTTTTCCGGAAAAATATGTTTAAATTCAAATATTAAATCTTCCACGTACATGCAGAAATCTGTAGTTATCTCCATCCCCGTACCAAAGCACGTTAAACAGTTTATGCTCGCAGAATTTGGACCTGAAGAACCTCTCAGAGTCCACCAAAATCAGTTTATGGGCAATGCTGTCAAACTGGTGCTTATCAAGAACCCTTATCGTATCAACCGCCAGAAGCTTGCCCCTGTGAGGCAGGAGCATGTGAAAATCGTATTGCCTACATCTCTTAAGCATTACACTATTTCCGAAGAACGTTTACAGCACCTGGGGCAGTTTTTCCAGAAATTCTTCACGCAGCAAATGTTTCAGTTCATTAAAGGGGCTGTGCATTACACCCAAAACGAGACGGATGCGGTAAGATCCTTCTGCCGTGTCTACAACATCGACCCGGACTCGTACGATGACGAAACCGCCAGAAAAGCGTGGCGCGACTACAAAAACAAGGTATTTGAAGCCAACACAAGCCTGTTAGAACTATCAGGCAACGAGAGCTGATAAATACGTCCTTAATCTTCCAGCCTGCAGGATGTTTCTTTGTGCTGTAACATACAGTATACAATGAACAACCTGCAGGACTTTCCTTCCTTTATCAACTATTTTCGGCAGCTTCAGGCCGAAAAGAAAGGGCTGAACAGCTTTGTGCATGGCGGCATTAACCGCATGGCCAGCCTGGACAGAAGCACCACTACCTATCCGGTGCTCTGGCTCGAAACCCCATCCTTCACGCCTTCCGAGAACGGAGCCGACAATGTTACCGGCACCTGGTCTGCCGCCATTGTGGTGCTGGATCATACCGGCGACATGGATTATGCCGAAGAAGACCAGGCATGGGCTGATACCCTAAAGATGCTCAACTCCCTGCTGTCCCGCATCAAGCGCGACAACCGCGGCTTTGCGCTCTCCAAAAGAGCCGTGGAGCCGGTTAGCCCTATGTTCGTTACCGATCTGGTAGGCTGGCGCTATGAGTTTGAGATAGAGGACTACCTGGACCTGTGTTATAAACCTGAAGAGTGGGAGGGGGCTGAGTAATGTCTTTAATTAACCTAAAAACCAGGTACACCCGCGTAGTAGTAACCTCAACAGGTGGCGAGTACCGTGAAGAGTTCTGGAATTTTAACACAGCTACACTACTTGTTGAAAAGACAACTAATGAGGGTGTGCCTTATGATGATCCGCCGCCTGTTGACACCTCCATGCCAACGGATCAGGAGTTCTATCATAACTGCGAGGGCACAACCAGAGTAGGCTACTTTCATGACGGTAACGGAGGTTTTACCACTGTAGAAACTGCCAACAGTGCGGAGTGCGGCTACGTGGTACCAGCTGGCACTTTCATCCGTAACGACTGTAACGGCGTGAACCTGCAGCAGGTACTGGCCGATGGCAGCGGAGGCGAGATGTGGGGTGATGTGGTGGAGTACAACAGCGCCAGCTGCGGCTACACACCGCCCTGCGACCTGGTGCCACAGCCACCGGTGGTTAATGGCTACAGCGTGCAGCTGGCAGCCACCACCTCTTTCCCGCCTGTGCTTTACAGTGTAAACGGCGGCGAATTTAAGGAGCAGAGCCTGTATGAGGGCTTGGAGCCAGGCAACTATACCGTAGATTACAAAGATGCCAGCCCGAGAGCCTGTACCGCACAAAACACCTTTGAGGTGGTGCCGATCGTGGACAAGCTATACTATAGCCGCAACCCATTCTGGTACCAGGTAGCCGCGGAGCCAGGGGCAGAGGTGGAGTTGGAACTGCTGGCCGAAAGTGAGCACTACAAGCAGGATTTTCAGGTAGTATTACCACAAAGCAAGGTGGCCACAGCCGATGGCTTTTGCCATTTCAGGTTGGATAACATCCTGAGCCGGCTGCTGAAGGCAGAGCCGCCAGTAGGCTCAGTTACCTATGCCTGCAAAAAGAATGTGCTCAACTACTATGTGCGCTACCGCATCAATGGTGGCGAGTGGCAGATCAGCTATACCAGCACAGTGCTCCTGGGTGGCATGCCGCTCGAAAACCAGCTTTCGCCTTTCGGCCATTTCCTCACCTCGCACGAGCGCCTGAAGACCATCAACAAAGCCCAGCCCGAGTACCTGTACTGGATCAGCGACGGCACCCATGGCCAGGTGCAGATCAGGCGTGGTACCTGGCTAAAAGGCGTAAGCGAACCGGCCTATACTTATGAGGTGGTGAGCGTTAAGAAGCACGAACTGCTGTGCATACCCGCCTTTGAGCCAATAGCTGAAGGAGTAGATAAAGTAGATGTTACGGTGCTCTCTCCTGAGTTCGTGGAGATCACCGAAAGCATGGTTTACAAGATTGCTCCGGACGTGGCAACAGATGAACGGTTCTTCCTTTTCTATAACAGTTGGGGCGGACTTGATACCCTGCGCTGCACAGGTGAGCGTGAAGATAGCCTGGATGCCAAAGAGGAAATGGGCGAGGTGGACGTGCAGCCAGGCTTTATGCCTAACCAGGGCCAGCGCTTTGTTTTCTCTTCCGATCTGCAGCGCAAGATAAAGCAGAGTACCGGCCCAAATCCTGACTGGCGCCAGGAGTACCTGCAGGACTTCGTTATTTCGCCTGCCAGGTACGAGTGGTACCGGAATCAGATGCTGCCGATTGTTCTCTCCAGAAGAGGGCTTTTAAACAGCTCCCGCAAAGGGAGGCAGGGTTATACTTTTGAATACGATTACGCTTTTGACCTGACAGGCTATGCAAAATCTTATTGAGATGGAGGTAGAGGGGAAGCCGGTGGTGCTTAACCCCGGTACCTCGCTTTCCTTTGAGTGGAACAACCCGTTGTTTGCCCAGGAGGTGATACCAGGCAGCTTCTCGCTGCCTTTTACCATACCCGCAGCGCCCAACGGCCAAGTGTTCGGTTTTCCGGAGATCGTGGCCAATACCAAGGACAGCAGGCGCGAATGGCCCTGTACGGTTTACTGCGAGGGAGAGCAGATTAATGGTATTCTGAAGCTCCGGAAAGTTACCGAACAAACCTACACGGCCAATGTGCAGATTGGCTTCTCAGCTTTTGGAGAGCTGATAAAAAACAAGTCTATCCGTGATTTTGGGTATGGCGGTGAGCGCGTGATGGGGGAGGATCTTACCCAGGTGCTTAACCACATGCAGGACACGGCCAAGAGGCCGGCTGACTTTGACTATGTGTTCGCTCCGGTGCATAACCCCTCGCTGTACGGCGATAAGAACACCCAGTACCGCGGCTATGTGAACTACTATAACATGCAGGATTATCAGGCCGTGGCACCTGGTGGCAGCACCTTGGAGTGGTATGACAGTGAAGGCAACCCGGTCTACCACTATTTTGCCTATAACTTAGGGTTTAGTGTGATGGGCAGCTCAGGTTCTACGGCAAATGCCATCAGCCCTTTCCCGAAGCTGAAGTATGTGTTGGAGCAGGTAGTGGCAGAGCTGGGTGTGCAGTTTCAGGAAGACTTCTTTGATGAGGAGCTGAGCCAGCTCTACATCCTGAGCAATACGGTGCTGGACAGGCTTACAACTGCCGGTGGTCTGGAAGGGTTTACCGTCAACAACTCTTACCGCTACAGCTTTCACATGAAAGACCAGTTGCCTAACCTGACCTTCTCGCAGCTCCTGCAGGCGCTAAAAGATACGTTTGGGCTCTCGGTGCAAGTAGGATTGGATAAAACGGTTTCCATACGCAAGCTGCGTGATCTGTTGGAGCAGAACGATTACCAGGACCTTACGCCCTATGTCTCACCTGGAGTGGAAATGCCGATTGAAGAAAGGCAGGGCTTGACACTGCGCTATAAACTGGATGATGATGTGAGCAGTGAGCGCGTGCAGGATCTTCCGGAAGGGCACCGCCTCCTTGATCCGGTGGAGACACCTGCAGATCTGCAGGCTTTGAACTATACCGGCCCAACCCCGGAGCATAACGATGTACGCTATGTGCGTTCAGAGAAGGCTTACTACCGTTACAGCCTCATGGAAGAACCGATAGGATGGGGTTTCCTAACAGAGGATTATATGCCGTTGCTGGTGAACGGCGGCGGCGATGATTTGGAGCAGGGCATTGCGCTAACGCTGGATAGTAACCAGGTGCTGGTGTACGACACAAACAATCCTGCCTCTAACGAAACAATGAAGATGCCCTCATTTGGAGTGGAAGGCTATTCGGCGCCCTTCGGCGTATTCAACGTGCCGCAGTCGTTGCGGCTTGCCTTCTACAGAGGGTATCAGCCGATAAAGGAGCAGAAGGAGAACAGGTTGTACCCATTGCTCAGTGGAGATAACTACAATGCCAGGGGAGAACAGATAGGGCAGTACAGCCTGAAGCTGGATGGGGAGCATGGCACCTATGCCACCTTTCTGCAGTCGTGGATGGAGTTGCAGGCGAACCCTAAGCCAGTGATCAGGCAGCTGTACCTGAACATGCCTGCCCTAAAGAAGATCGACTTCAACAGGAAAGTGAACATCGATGGCAACAGGTTTCTGATCAAGAAACTCAAGTTCAGTCTTCCGCTACGTAAAGCGGTGACTGCAGAGCTGATTCAGGTCAAAAAATAAATTTGCCACTTCCGTCCTGACTTTTGCCAGTTGCGTCCTGCAATTTGCCACTTCCGTCCGGAGGCACTGAAAAAGCACCTGAGAATGGGGTAAAAATAAATTTGCCACTTCCGTCCGGATATTTGCCAGTTGCGTCCTGCAATTTGCCACTTCCGTCCGGAACCTCACCACAACCCGAGGCCGCTCAAACCATGATAGGTTTGGGCGGCCTCCATTTGTTTACGGCTCCCAAACCAGCTTACCGTCCTACCTGAGCCTCCTGCGTGGGTGTAAGTTTGAGCCTATTTCAACGAGAGATCAATTTACTATCCATGAAACACCTACCCGTTAACCTGAAGGCCAGCGAGCGCATCTGCAACTTTATCAGAAGGCATGAGGCGTTTCGGGCCAAAGCCTATAAAGACCAGGCAGGCCTATGGACCATTGGCTACGGCCACCTGATCCTGAAAAATGAGAAGCACCTGCTGACAGCTTCTTTAACTGTGGCAGAGGCAGAAGCTATTTTCCAGCAGGACATAGCCAAGGCTGAGGCTGGCATGAAGCGCCTGTTTTATGCGCCCATGACACAGAACCAATATGATGCCTTGCTTTCCCTGGTATATAACACCGGAGCAACCAAGCTGAAAGGCAGCGGACTTGTGACCAAGGTAAACAGCCAGGCCTCAGCAGACTTTATCGGGCGCAGCTTCCTGGCATGGAACAAGACGCGCATCGATGGGCAGTTGCAGGTAAGCAATGGGCTGGATAAGCGCCGAAAGGCAGAGTGGGCCATATTCCTTAGCTAATGGCGCTTCCGCTAAAGCACATCTACCCCGTTTGCGGCAGTAACCTTGGTGGCCTGAGTGTCATCAGGGTTATTCCTGTTGCCAACGTGGTTGCCATTCCTGATTCGATTGGCGGTATCATCCAACAGCCCTTACAGCTGCTGGATGATACCAACTATGCCGATATTTTCTTCCCGATCGGGGAGGGCAGCTATGAGGAGCCGCAGGCTGAGGACGAGCATGGCACTTTCTTCAAGCAGAAGCTAAAGACCTTTATCCCAAAGGACGGCCCTGAGTTCTACGACATTTACGCTGCCCTCACCGGCATCAAGGCAATTGCCCTCTACCAGGACAATAACGGCTTTACAAAGGTGGTAGGCTCCAAAGACTTTCCATTGAGCTTCAGCACGGATCTGAACACCGGAAGGCGCACCAGGGATACCAATGGTACTGATCTGGTGCTTTCGGGTGATTCGGACATTCGGGCACCTTTCTACTTGCATGCGGAGATAATCCCGGACAACACACGCAAGCGCTTCAGCGCAGGCTTCACATTCGGTTTCAGAAGAACATAACATGGCCATACAATACACTAGGCAACAGCTGGCAAGCATCATCGCGCAGCTGTTCATAGATAACACAACAGAGGAAATCACACCGGAGGACATGCGCGTGTTTGCCACGGCAATTGTCAGTTCATTCTACAACATCAAGGATGATCAGCTTACGGTGAAGGATGCCACAGAACTCATAAAAGGCATTGTGCAGCTGGCTACTCAGGCAGAGGTAGAAGCTGGTACAGATGCCTCCAAAGTGGTAACAGTACTGCGCCTGGCCAAGCGCCTGGAGGCGGTGCTGAAACCAATTAATGATGAGCTGGTTGCCATTAACGAGGTACTAAACTTGCCGCCGCCGCCTCCGGAAGGTGCTGAGTGGGTGAATGAGCCAACTGTTAGAATAGAAGGCAACCTGGTGAAGGTAGGCGCAGGCCTGGCTAAGTGGAGTGGTGTTGAGAAGCCTTATGCCGCTCAGGATCTTCCTTATGATGCTTTGGTTGATAACACCAAGATCCGACTGGACCTGATCTATGCCACGGAGCAGGGAACTTATGGGCTTTTGAAAGGTGACGAGGGAGCAGCCACCACCCGCAAGGCGCTGCCTGATGGTACGCTTTGGGTGCGTGACGTGATCGTGAAAGGCGATGGAGCCACTACCGATGCACCTGGTACTATCAACTTCAACTATGCCAGCTATACTGGCAAGGCCACTCCGGAAGATGCCGCTGTATTCCTGGTGCAGGAAAGCAGCGGGACGAAGTATAAATGGAGCCTGAGCCAGCTGATCACTTGGTTGGGCACGAAGAATATTGGAGCTGTAGATACGACTTCTTTATACGTCCCCTTTACTTCAAGTCTGCTGTTTGACGACAATCGCTACTACAAGCCGCATGTACAAGCTGCTCCCATTGACTTCACTTTGGAGGCTGAAGGCAATGAAATCAACAAGACGCACCATGCCATCATCACCACTGATGGTGTAAACCCAATCAATTTCTCAGCAGATTACGACTTTATCTATGGTGTAAGCAATGGCGAACCTTTGCCAGCTGGCACTTATGAGTTTTATTTTCACTACAAGCCCAACTACAAAGTATCGGTGAATGTGCCGCATCCAACGCAGCCAGTAACGCCAGAGGAACCGGTGCCGGCTCCGACAGGCATCTCTGTAACAAGTCCAACCTATAAAACCATTCAAGTGACATGGCAATAACCACACACGTTTATTTCACCACTGATGCCTCCTTGCCGGAGGACTTAAACCAGTGGACGCTGGCAACAGCCGCTGAGGTCGATAAGATCTCTACAATTCCCGACATTGCGGCTGGCGAGTATTTTGTCAAGCTGCGCAACTTTGATGGGGTAAAGTTCTCCGATTTCTCACCTGTCTACACCGTTACGGTGGCTGATGCGCCAGCAGGCAACACTACACCGGAGCCGCCGACGCTAGCTGCAGACGATACGGCCAACACCCTGAGCGCCTCGCATTCGTTGGGTGAATCCGAGATACTGGTTAGTGAAAACAATGGAGCTTATGCAGCCTATGCTGGAACCATTCAGGTAGGCAATGAAGCCAGGGCAGCGGGGTACTGGAAGTTTAAGGTCAAAGCGGCAACTGGTAGGAATGAGAGCGCCGTGGTAGATTCGCCAGTCTTCACCTTTGTGGATGGGGCGCTGTTCTCCGACTATTTTGAGGGTGCGGCGGGAGCTGTAAACAACTCCAAGTGGATAAGGAGAGGAACAGCACCGCAAGTAAAATTTGAACTAGACGGCACCGGCAGGCTCAAGGCGAGCAGCACGGGCGGCGCCTCTACGGGGCACCCGTATGACGATGCGTTATTGGCCAAAGATGAAAGCACGGGTGATCCGTTAGTATTTGGGGACGCTACCATAGAGTTTGATTTGTCTATTTCAGCGAACACGGCTAACGTGTTTTACTATGGCTTTGACGTGGACTCTGCAAACTACGCAGTGTTATCCAGGGCGGACACCTACGGTAACGCGCGTTTCTACAAAAAGGTGGGTAATACGGCCAATTATACAGATTCAAGTATTCCGCTAAACGGCAGATGGCGAATTGAAGGCATTGGCAGCACCTTTACTTTCTTTAAGCTCAATGCAGACGGTGTAACGTGGGATAACGTGCATACCCTTACGGCAGCGATAGCAGACACCAGAAAGGCAATGTTAGGCATGAACCCTGTAGGAGACACCAGAACGCAGTACACCACCGAGTTTAAAATAACGACACCATGAGCTTAGGACTGTTTTTAAGCTCGCTCAGTCGCATGGGCGCTGTACAGCAGCCCAACCCGACCGGCGAGATGCTGGCCTCCGTTAGCCTGCACCGCTACGGGGCTGTGATGACCTTCAACCAGAACACTGACACGCTGGGAGTAAACAAGTACCCTTCGGAGTTCTGGGCCATGAAGTATAATATCAAGCCCACCGCTTTTGTCTCGCGCTACAACGGAGCCGATAATACCCTGACCGGCTTCGGCAGGGTGGAAAAGAGCATCTACTTCCAGACCGACCGCTGGCACAACGGCTCGTCTGTGCAGCTCATACCCGACTACAACAGCACCACCTGGAGCAGTGCCGGGGCGGCGGTGTTCAACGTGACCGCAGGGCAAAGCAAGCCCGACCGCTACCCGAACCACGGCCAGCAAATGTATGATATTTCAGGGGGGGGGTACGGATGGGACAGCGCAAGCGGGGCAGGGAGCAACAACCTGGCAGAACTGACCGGCTTGATCGAGGCGGAGAAATCGCAGTACACAGAAGCGCCTTATACTTTCTCTTACCGCAACGGGCGCAACGACACGCCGCAGGTGTACGAGCCTTACTTTCTGGGCGGCAGGAACTCCTATTTCAGCACGTCCGGCGACAGTAACACCTCTTACGGTGCTGGTGCAGGATTGCCGAACAACAAGACGGCCCGGCTGGATTACGTGAACAGGGCAAGTGCCACGCGCTTTGCCGACTTCGAGACAGGAGTAAGCTCTCTGGGCATCCCTTCGGGCGGCACCTATGCGGATTCCCTTGCCTATCTGGAGCAGGAATTGTTGAAAACGGTCAACAGCAAGGGCTTCTTTCAGGACTTCATGCACTGGCACACGGCAGGCACGAAGGTCCGGGATATGTACGCCAAGGTGCGGGAGGTGCTGGCTCCTTATGATGTGCATTACGCGGGCTATGAAGAGGCGCTGCGCTATATGTGGACACGGCAGGCGGTGCAGGCGGTGAGCGTTTCAGGTAATACAGTTTCGCTTACGTGGAACAGCTTTGACTTGCCGGAGGCTTTGACAGTGCCTGTGAGCATTAAGATAGATACCACCGGCACCGATCTGGCCGGGAAGGATATTACAAGCTCCGTGGGCGAGGTGCTGAAAAAGAGCGCCAACGTGTTCATCGTGGAAGTGCCTTATAACACCGCCTCCTTCACGATTTCGGAAGCATCCACGCCAAGCTACATAGACTTAGCCGCCCCGGTGATCGGCTTTGAACTGAGTGGCACCACCCTGACCGTGACCACGGACAAGCCCTGCAAAGTAGCCCTGTGGAAGGCCACGGCGGGCGCGAGTGAAGCGGATTTGGGAGCGCCGGACAGAAGCAACGTGTTCCAGACGCAGCACACCTTTACGGTGAACTCTACAGAGCAGGCCGGGGATTTGTACATAGGTGCCCTGAGCGAGCGGGGGCAGAGCGCCATGGTGCAGGTGGGCTAACGCTTGCGGTGCAGGTGCATGAACACCACAGCCAGGAGGGCAGCCAGGAAGCCTAAAACCGTGACGATAAACGAGGTGAAGTAGGAGAGCACGCCAAACACGACCGCCAAGGTTAAGGCATAGGTTGTTTTCATATTTCAATAGGATATTTAAGAATGCGAAGCAAGATATAAAAATTTATATATATGGTGCAATCTCCTTGCAAAAGTCACCCATGCCGATCGCCAAAAAAGCTGTCACTAAAGAACTTTATTAGCTTGCGCCTGCCCGAAACACCGCTATGTATGGTGCAGGAGGAGGTGAATGATGAGTATTACACCACCGAAAGAACTAGATTATTATGGTGAATAGACAGAAGGAATGCTAGTTATTTAGTATAAAGTTGCTATAAATTTCCCGTCCTACCTATGCGCCTGTGGCTGTAACAATTTTGCTTTCCATAACCGAAGGCAATGTTACAGATCATCACCGACACACGCGCATGGGCACTAGAGTCCAGGTACTTTTCTCAAGTAGAGGCTACTGTATTACGACTGGTACAGGAGGGTTCTATCTCTACTGAGAACTTTACATCACAGAAGAAGGAAGATCTGCCATTACCGACAGTACAGGGGGTGGCTGCTGATACAGTGTCAGCGGCTACCCCTTTTGCTGTTTTTGAGGCAGCATCCGGAGATCTCAACTATAACAGTGAGCAAGAGGTAAAGGTGGCGCTGATCCCGGTGCGTGGAGCCATGACCAAGTATGGCGGCATGTGCTCTTATGGTACCAAGGATATCAGATCATGGCTGGCCTCAGCGGTGAACAACCCTAACATCGGTGCTATAGTGCTGGTAGGCGATACGCCTGGCGGTGCAGTGGATGGTACCGAGGATCTGGCGGCCGACATTAAGAAGGCACGTGAGACAAAGCCTGTAGTTGGCTTTATAGATGGCTTGGTGGCCAGTGCCGGCTACTGGGTATTCAGCCAGGCAGATCACATCTTCATCAACTCCGAAACAACATCATGGGTTGGCTCCATCGGTACGCTCTGCGTGCATGTTAACCAATCCGAGTTCCTGAAGCGCCAAGGGCTGGAAGTTACCTACATCACTGCTGATAAGTCTGTGGATAAAGTGAAGGGCAACAGCATGTCGGCTCTCGATGAAGAGGCGCTGGCCATGTTTAAGGCTGATCTGAATACCATTAACGAAACTTTTCTTTCCACTGTAAAGGCTGGCCGTGGCAGCAAGCTGGCTGACGAAAAGCAGTGGGGCACTGCCAAAGTATTCAACGGTAAAGATGGCAAGGCGTTGGGCCTGGTAGATGCCATCGGCTCTCTGGAGGATGCCATTCGCAAGGCGGCTCAGCTGGCCCAGGCAAAGCCTTCATCATCACGCAAACCTAAATCAAACCATAACTCAGAAATGAAATTCGAAAGCTTTAAGAGCAACTATCCAATGTTGTCTGCAGCCCTTACTGCAATGGGCATTTTTTCCGCTTCCACAGAGAGTGTAGCGGTAGACGAGCAATTCTTAGCCAACGCTGAAGCGGCGGTAGCTGCTGCCCAGGCGGCAACTGCCACTGCTGAGGCGGCTCAGAAGGTTGCTGAAGATAAGCTGACCACGGCCACAGCATCTGTTGATTCGCTAACCACGGAACGCGATGGCCTTAAAGAGCAGGTATCCACTCTGGAGACGTGGAAAAAAGAAGCTGAAGGCAAGAAATCCCCTAAAGAGGATGAAAGCAACAGCCAGGGCGCTAAGGCAATGTCTCCTTACAACGCCTACGCTCAGAGGTTCAAAGGCAAGGCTGAGTAATCGGGCGCCAGTTCACTTATAAGTTAACTTTTTCAACTATAGCCACACTTAATTTTCAACAAACAGAATGGTAGATTTATCAGCTTTACCAGCAGAATTAAAGGATCACGCGGTACAGTACCGTGAGCAGATCCTGCAGCTCATCCTCATCTCTGAGTTGGGCTTCTTAAACTATATGCAGCTTATTGATGAGGTGACAGATGAGATCGTGTTGACTCAGATGTTCACTAACTCTGTGCTGCAGCCAGGCAACAAAGATGAGTTCAACCCGAAAGGCGCAGTTGGATTCAAGACTCGTACCGGCAAAGTGCGCCCTTGCAAAGTGGACTTGACAATGAAGCATACGGATCTTACCCGCATGTACAAGTCTTACCTGGGCAAGGTAAAGGCTGCTGCAGCCCGCAAAGACGTGTACGATCTTCTGTTCCAAGATGAAATCTTTGATGCAGTGATCAAGCGCGTGAAGCAGGATCTGCACCTGGAGGCGGTATTTAAAGGCAAGTACAATGCCGATGGTACTACTCCAAAGGACACGATGGAAGGCCTGCTGTTCATCATCCAGAAGGACATTGCTGCCGCCAACATCGCAACTGCTAATGCCGTGACAGTAGCCAACGCCATTGAAGAAGTGGAGAAGGTGGCTGACCTGGTGCCTTCAGCTTATGCACAGAAAGACCTGGTGATGCTGGTTGACCCGGTTATCGCTAAGTACTACAACCGTGACTACCGTACCACCTACGGCTCGCTGAACTACAACAACGAGTATAAGAAGGTGACCATTGACGGTACGAACACCGAGATCATCCCTGAGCCAGGCATCGCAGGTACAGGCGGCATCATCGTGACACCACGCAACAACTTTGTTTGGCTGACTAACTCGCTAGGCGGTATGGAGTCAATCAATGTGGAGAAGTCAAAGCGTAACATCGATATGCTGATGGACTTTGAAGCAGCTCCTGAAGTGGCGATCATGGAGGAAGTATGGATGAATGACAACGTGAGCGAGTGGGTAACTGCTAACACGCCTGCGGCTTAATTCATCTGGCTAAATCTCAATTTTGAACTGCAAAAGAGCCCTAAGCCAATAATAGCTCAGGGCTCTTTTTTACAACTTTATATCAAACTCTAAAATGAAAAACTTTAAATTCTTAGGATTGATCGCGGTGGTGGTTATGCTGATAGCCGCTGTTTCCGCTTTTGCCGTACCTGCAGATTCGGCAGTTATGCATTTTGTGCAGGATCTTGGTTTGGTAAGCTCCGGAAGCACCATGCTGGGCATGTGCGTTTCGTTTGCTTCTATCAAGAACAAGTGCGGCGCCAACCCGGGTGGTACCTCCGAGCTGTACATCATCAACAAAGTGGACGTGGATGAAACGCAGTGGCCGGAGCTTGGTGCTGATGGCGTAACCTACGCCGGACCAATCGTGCCAAAGGCAGGCAAAGGTTTTGCCAAGTGGGATTTTGCCCAGGACACCGGTGACTTTGGTTTTACCCTTTCCGGAGATCCAGGCTCTCAAAGCTTTGAACATACAGTGGGTGTGTATATTCCTCGCTTTAACCCAGAGATTTCTAAGGTGTATAAAGACCTGCCAAACGCTGAGATCATCGCTGTGAAGATCGATGCCAACGGGCAGAAGATTGTGTTTGGCGATCTGCAGCGCCCGCTGACACCGAAACTGGATTATAAGTCTGGTAAGAAGTTCAATGAAAAGAACGGTGCTGAGTTTGGCCTGACAGTGGGTAACAACCACCCGCCATACTTCTACTCCGGAGATATTCCGGTGGTGGATGTGGTTGCTCCTGCCGTTTAAGCTGTAAGCTATGCTAGGATCTAAGCTGAAGAAGTATAAGCTGGTGAACGCAGAGGGACTGGGCAGGATCAGGACGGACTTCGGCCTGATCAGCCTGGCCAACATCACAGATGCGCAGGCCGAGAAGCTCTTTCATGCTGGCAGCCGATACGTGGAGAAGGTGGAGAAACCTGCCAGTACAACAGGCACTTCCAGGAAAAAGAAGTAAAAGTAATAGTAAGCATAGATGAAATGCCCCGGCCCTTGGTCGGGGTTTTTTTATTGGCAATTTCTCGTCCTGACCTGGCAATTGCCACACGCATAGTTTTGCTGTCATGGAAGAGATCATTGAATACCTGAAAAATGAGGAGAGAAGTTACCAGGAAGGGGTAACGCTCCTGAGCCGCTACTGCAAAAACAGAATGCTGGTAAATACACTATCCCGCAGCGAAAGCTTTGCGCACAAACAGAAGTTGGAGCATGAGCTAACCAAGCTGCTTAAAGACAAACCTAAAGCTGACTTTAAAACAGTGGTATTGGGCAAACCTGAGCCCGATCCAGAGCCGAGAGGTAAGACAGAGAACACCAGTGTTGTAATTGATCTGAAGCCCCGCAAAGGAGTTCCTGAATCGGGTGCCAACGCTGAGTATGATAGTTTGGTCATAGAGCGAAGCCATCTGTACAGCGAGCGTTGCAAGCTCTCCAATACCCTAGCCGATGCCGAAACTGACGAGGCGCGCCTGGAGATCGTGGAAAAGATTGAGGCCATCGAGAAAAGCAGAAAGGCCATAGGCCAGAAGCTGAAGCATTTTGAAGAGCATGGTACTTTCCCGGTTGAGCAGGTGAAGCCCCAGGAGCCGGAACTTACCGAGCTGGATAGAGCCGACTTGCTGAAGAAGCGCAACAACCTGCGCAGCCAGGTAAGCAAAGCAAAGAAGGCAGTGGAGAAGAAACCAGGTGATGTTACCAAGCAGGAGAAACTGGCGAAGCTGGAAGTGGAGCTGAACACTGTGGAGCTGCAGCTGAAGCAAGTAACGGAGCAGGAGAACGCTGCTGAGTAATGAGGTTCGCTTTCATATACTTAATTGTTATATGGGCTTTCGATCAACCCTTTAGTTGGATAGCCCTTATAATAGCCCTTCTGTTGGATATGGTATTCAGTGAAGATTAATACTAAATAATTTCTAACAAAAAGTTGTAAATAATTTAACCCCTATAGTTGTAGGTTTTGAAATAGAGATATTATGATGGACGCAATAAAAGCAAGATCAACCACAAACGAGTATCACGCAACAGCTGAACAAGAACAGTACACTTATATTAAGTCAGAGATCAAAAAAAAAGCCCCATTGGGAGCAACGGCGATACTTATAGCTGAGGAACTGCTTGGTACTAACGCTGAGGACTTAAAGCGTGAAGGATATAGCATAGGTGTTTTAATTCGCGGCTGCGAAAAAGCTGCTCAAACTGTAATTTGCTGGTAATGGCTCAGACAAACAATAACATAGGTATTGGCTTCTGGCCACTCCTTTTCCTGATATTCCTGGTGCTGAAGCTCACAAAGGTTATCGCCTGGTCTTGGTGGTGGGTGACACTTCCATTATATGGTCCAGTGCTACTGATTATTCTCATTGTAGTAGGTGTTTTTGCCTATAGGGCATGGAAAGAAAGGAGGCGAGCGAATGGACTTCGGTAAAGCATTAAAAGCCCTTAAGCAGGGCAAGCGAGTTAGAAGGAAGTTTTGGGAAGAACTAGGCCACTATCTTTACCTGGTTCCACTCAATAGCTATCCAGCAGTGACAGAGCATGCCAAGAAAGAGTTCGGTGTCCTGGTCCCTTATGAGCCTTACCTGGCTATTAAAATTAATGCCTCAGTTATACCCTGGAGCCCAAACCATCAGGATTTGATTTTTGATGATTGGGAAATATTAGATTAAGATGGAAGAGGATATTAAGCCGCTTGAGTGGCATATAGAAAAGCACCAGCTGAAGAACCTGGTACCACTGGAGAAAAACCCATTTGGTAAGATTGATGCCAGGAAAAAGAAAAGACTCGAGGAGAAGATTCTGACGCTGGGCGTGTTTGAGGCACCGGCCTGTGACGAGAACCTGGTACTGCTCAGCTTTAACAAGCGCCATGCTATCCTGATGGAGCTTGGGCGTGGCGAGGAGCTGCAGGACGTGCTGGTACCAAACAGGGCATTGACCGAGAAGGAGCGCAAGGAGATCATACTTTCATCCAACGTGCATGAAGGTAACTGGATTGAGGAGATCCTGCGCGAGGACTTTGCTGATATGGATCTGGCTGAACTCGGTATCGATGTAAAGGCCATGGATGATATACTGGCTGAGGGAAGTACTGCCAGCAAAGCCAAAAGCGAAGACCCGGTTTATCCGATCGTGGCCGAGTTTTCGGAAAAGCACGATGCCTTCATCATCATTTCCAGCAACGAGATTGACAGCAATTTTCTGAAGCAGGTGCTGCAGCTGGAGAAAAGCCAAAGTTACAAATCAGAGGCAGTAGGCCAGAGCCATGTAGTTACTGCCAAAGACTTTATCAGCTTATGGAACTCAAAATCATCATCGTAAGCCACAAACGGGCAGATAGGGTACTCACCACAAAGGCAGTGGAAGGGTGCGCTATCTGCATTCCGGAAAGCCAGCGAGAGGATTACGCCAGGCATAACCCAGGCGTGGAGCTGATCTGCCATCCTGATTCGGTGATCGGCCTGCCAGCCAAGCGCCAGTGGATACTGGACCATTACCCTGATGTGTTCATGCTGGATGATGACATTAAGGAAATGCGTGCCGTTTATAAAAGGGCAGGGGAGAAGGCCAAGATTGATTCTAAGTTAGCCCGGGAGATCATTATCAGTACGGCCCATGCCGCACGTCAGGCCGGTGCCTACCTGTTCGGTTTCAACCAGAGTGCCATACCTACGGCCTACAATGGCCTGCAGCCGATAAGCCTTACTGGCTACATGATCGAGGGCTGGATAGGCATACTCTCCGGATCTAAGCTGTTCTACCCACGCGACATGCGCCTGTGCGGTGACTTCTGGATATCATGCCTGAACGCCTACCATCACCGGATTTGTTACAAGGATCTGCGCTTTAGCTTTGTGCCGGTCAACACCTTCAAGAATCAGGGTGGCCAGTCGGAGTTCCGGAACATTGAGGCAGAGGAAAAGGCTTACCACTTCCTGAAGGATCACTTTGGCGATGTGGTGCAGCTGAAGAAAGACACTGGCCTGGCCAAGCGAAAGCACCAGTGGCAGAAAACGCTTAAACTTCCATTTTAACTCAACCTATGCGAAAGCCGAAGAAAGTTACCAGATATTATAAAAGAGGTTATAGATTCTCTTTAGGGGAGAAGGGTCTGATAAGGCTGTTTAAAAGGAAATCTATGAATAAGCTGTTTAATGATGCTGATTACACGCCTCCAGAACATACTTTTAAAGAACTGGATCGCGTGTTAGCCCTCTGCTATCCCAAACCCACTGGAGTTCTGTAAGTTCAGTGGGTTTGGGATATTTGAGTAGTAGATAGTGGTTTAGCCATGATCCCCGTAAGGGTGTGCCGGCAGTGACCCGCAAGCGCAGTAAGAACGATACGAGTTGCCTATCTATAATTACAGGAGAATGTCCCAAGGCTGGCGAGTTGGACTCCAAATCCGACTGTGGTGCGTTCGATTCGTACCTCCTGTGCAACCCCTTCGATACCTACTAATCGAGCCATAGATGAAGCGCCCGCTGGCATTCCCAGCGGGCTTTTTTATTTCTTAATGTAGCCTTTATAAATGACAAAGCCAGAAGCGAAGCCGATCGCTAAGAGTGCTAATTTTATAGTTAGGTCCACGTCCGACTCTATCAAGCTTAAACCTAAATCGGCAAAACTGAACAAGACTGTTAAGAATAAAGCCAATACGGCAAGATGTAAATTTATTCTTTCCCTTGCCTCTCCTGGCAGCGCATAGCCATTCCTAATGAAGTCTTTCAAAGAATCAGATTTAAGATAAGTCCATTTGTTGAGTATAGCTACTCTTTCCGCCACTCCTCTGTAAGGAAATTTATGTGGTAAGATTCCTTTTCGTCTATCTTCTTTGGCAGCATTGCAGAAAGTATCCGTTTCAGTAAATCGTTTTTTCTCGAATTCTGGATGATACTGAAGCCTAGTGAGCAGTCCGTTAATTTCTAGGAGTTCTAATACTCTTACACAATCTATGCAGTAGACAACAATTTTCTTGTCTAAACCTTCTAACCGATTTAATGCCATCCCATTTGGGTAAATGAGAAGAGTAGAACCGCCTATAGCAAATTTATAAGCGGAGAATTCTGCATTCAATAATTCGCTTATGGAAACCTCTTCTAACCTATCTATATGATCTATTATCTTCTTTTCCTGTTTTGTTAATTCTCTCATTTTTTTGGTCCGTTGAGGCTTTACTGGCTTGTCTTTATTGCAGAAACTCGAACTCAATTAAATCAAAAATTAAATGGGTTACGCATTAAAAACAAAGAAAGGGTATGATTTCTTCGAGGTATCGAGTGCCCTTCAGAAAAGTATCAGGAGAGGTCTGGAAGACGAGGCCATGTATTGGGCAGCTGAGTTCTACCACAGCGGCTTTGACGAGTACCTGTGGAAAAGGCTAAGGGTCTGCTGCAGCGAGGATATCGGAATTGCCGAACCTGCTCTGCCTGCCACCATCCATGCCCTATACTCCACTTACCAGGACTTTAAGAAAAAGAAGAAGGAAGATAGCCAGCCATCCGAACGCCTGTTCCTGGCTCAGGCAGTGATCACACTTTGCAGGGCTCAGAAGTCAAGGCTGATCTGCCACGCCTCCATCCACTACTTCCGCACACACGAGCACTACCACTTACCTATTCCGGATTATGCTTATGACCAACACACCAGGAAGGGCAAAAGCATGAAACGAGGCCTTGCCCACTTCTTTGAGGAAGGCGCCAGGCTGGAGAACATGGCTGAGGTGGATCGGGAGGAAGAGTACCTGGAAAGAGCCAAGAAAGCACTGGTTAACCCAGGTGCCGACCTGTTTGCCTCAGAGTAAATATTTGGCCCGTTGAGGCTTTACTGGCCTGTTTCTTTTGCAGAAACTCGAATTATCAATTAATCATCACTGTATCACAAAATAGTATCACACATGGCAAAAGGAGACAAGAAGAAAGCATTTATGGAGCGCACCGGACTCGGTGAGGATGCCTACTATGCCCACTCCAGAAAAGTATGCGGCAAGCGCCATTTCAACATGAGGGTATCGCAGCTGCTGGCTGTCAGCGGCTTTAACCCCATCGCATTTTTAGAGGCTCAGATCACCGCGTTTGATCCGGATGAACCTGAGAACGAGAAAGACCACCTGCTGTGGCTGGTGCAGGACTGCGAAAACCCGATGAAGGTGCTAAAGGGCTACCTGGACTACTACCACAACGAAGATCACCTGCAGGAGCTGGATGCCCACATTGCAGAGCTGCTTCGCAGTTTTCCGGAAGTCTCCTTCAGGAGGTTTGGCGACATTAACCAGGTAGATCAGAAGAAGTTCTTTAAGCGCTACTGCGATGAGAAAGGCATGCCGATAGACGTGCAGGCCATGGAGATGAGCGAGATCACTGGCAAGGAGATCACCCCGCAGGACATTGCCGATTTTGCCATTGCCCACCCGAAAGGAGCTCACACCTATAAAGTGGTTACCTGGGCAGACCGCCTGGCTGAGCGCTACTTCTTCCTCACCGGCAACAAGCTCAACTATGACTTTGCCAAGCAGCTCGTACGCATGATGCAGGATAAGGAAAACCTTGACCTATCAGACAACACAGCACCGTTTTAAATGGCAAGGGCCAGGAGTATCACGCCCTGGCCCTATTCAATTAATCAGATTCACCGAGTATCACGGCGGTGAACCCCCTGACAAATATAGATAAAAAAGTCCGTTCGGAAGCAAAATATTTGGCTCGTCAAGGCTTTACAGGCCTGTTTTATTTGGCGTGATTCGAAGTATCAATTAATCATTCAAGTATCACAAAACAAGTATCACACATGACTAAGGTAGAAGAGTACACATCGAAAATCGTTGCTAAAAGCGAATTGCTGGCTGAGGTTGAACTAGCTTACAAGTCGAAGCTGAAGCCCAGTGAAAGAACCAAGATTACCTGCTCCACGGACATTTATACTTACCTCACTAAGATTTATGGCGACAACATAGCCCATGTTGAATATTTCTATGTGATCCTGCTCAACAGGGCCAACCATGTTTTAGGGTGGAATATCATATCAAAGGGTGGCGTTGCCGGCACCGTGGCAGATCCAAAGATCATCCTGCAGGCTGCTTTATTGGCCAATGCCTCCAGCATCATACTTGCCCACAACCACCCATCCGGAAACACAAAACCAAGCTCAGCTGACATACAGCTCACCAAGAAAGTGAAGCAGGCGGGCGAGTTTATGGACATGCCGATTCTGGACCATGTGATTTTGACAGAAGAAGGCTACTACAGCTTTGCTGACGAAGGCATACTATAAGGAGGCTCTAAAAATGGAAACGACACTGAAAATGCAAGCTAAAAAAGAGAAACTGAGCCGCCTGTTCAAATGTGCCTGGCAATTCTGTAAAACGGAAGGGCTGAGCCTGAGCAAGGCGCTGCGGAAGGCCTGGTTGCTCTTTACCTCGCTAAAAGATCACCACCGGTTTTCCCCAAGCATGTTTGATCATGCCAGTATCGAGATCATCTGCAAGTCGGAGTATGTGGGCTGCATCAGCATACTGGATGGCGGTTTTGTGAACGCTAAGAATAGGCTTAATTGTTCCAAAATCTTTCTCAACCGCCATGATGCGATAGTTTTTGCCCTCTCAGCGCAAAAAAACAAGGCAATTGCCCAATTGCCACTGATCTAATAAAAACGTCCTACCCTGGCCAAATGCTTTGCCGCTTCTTTGTGGCAAAGCATTTTTTTTGATGAAACTGATTGGTAAGGGAGATAAACTAGACAAATACAGGGGACACCTGATCAATGGTGACGAGCTGAAGCCCCAGGAGGAGGCTATGCTGCAAAAGTACAGAAGGGCTAACGCTTTGATGTGCTGCGGCTACTCCAGAGGTCAAACCTTAACCCTGATGAGCAAGGAAACGGAGCTGAGCGAGTCGCAGCTCTTTGCCATCATCCGTGACTCCATCAAACTCTTCGGAAGCGTCAACGAGGTCGATAAAGCGGGCATGAAGTACATCATGTACGAGAACTTCATGCTTGCCGGTAACCTGGCCAGGAAGGAAGGCGATTTCAAGTCGATGGTAAGGGCTTATGAAAACGCAAGCCGCCTGTACGACCTGTTCTCACCAGATACGCACTTGATAGACCCACGCGAGTTCCTTCGCCCTGGTGTTATTATCTACTCTACTGAACCTGCAGTGCTGGAAGAGCAGCAGAGGCAGGATATTGAGGATATAGACTATACCGATGCAGAGTAAGGAGCGGAGAGTATACGTCAACGCCAAACAGGTGCAATTCCTGAATGCCAGGCAGAAAAGGCGCAGTTTCGTTGGCGGCCGTGGCTCGGGCAAGTCCACTGTTTACGGTCATGTGCAGTACCAGCGGTTTAACTACCTGCCCAGGGCAAAGGTGTTCACCGCTGGCCTTACCTACAACCAAATCCTGACTAAAACGCTCCCTTCGGCCATGGATGCCTGGGATGCCCTTGGTTTGCGTGAGTATGACAAGAAAACAGGTTTAGGGCACTTTGTAGTAGGCGTAAAACCGCCTTCTGACTGGCTCAAGCCATACCAGGCACCGCGCAACTACGAAAACGCTATTACCTTCCTGAACGGCTTTACCATAGAGATGCTTTCTATGGATAGGCCGGATTCTAACCGTGGTGGTAACTATGATGGAGGGGATTGCGATGAATCTGCCCTCCTGAAGGAGGACCAGGTGAATAAGGTGCTCATGCCCATGATCAGGGGCAACATCTACCGCTTTAACCACTTCATGCACCAGAGCTTCTTTGATTACACCTCCTCACCCTGGTTACCATCAGGGCAGTGGGTGTTTAAGACACAGGAGCTGGCACAGGAGGAACCGGATAATTACCTGTACATAGAATCCACTGCCTACGATAACGTGGCAGTACTGGGTGCTGACTACCTTTCCAAGCTAAAGAAACAAATGACTAAGTTGGAGTGGGATGTGGAGGTGATGAACAAGCGCCTCACCAAACTGCCCAACTCCTTTTACCCTGCCTTCAACGATGAGCGGCACCTTAACTTTAAAACCTTCTCCTATGATCAGGACGAGGAGACAGGGCTATGGACCACAGGCAACAGCTTCTACAATTCTAAACAACCCATAGAAACCAGCTGGGACTTTAACGCGGCCTTCACCTCTATGATCGTGTGCCAGGACAGGGGCAACGAGTACCGCATTATCAATGAGCTGTACATTGAGGAGGACACGGAGGTATCCAAGGTAGATGCCCTGACGGATCTCTTTATCAAGGAGTATGAAAACCACCTATGCAAGGAGGTCTTTATCTATGGTGATAGAAACGGTAACAACAAATCACCAGGTGATACCAAAACCTTTTATGAGAAGATCATGGACAGGCTCAGGCAGAAGGGCTGGGAGCCAACGCTTATGGTGCAGGGCCTGGACCCTGACCACCTGCTCAAGCACATCTTTATAAACGATATGCTTTCGGAGAAAAACAAATCATGGCCAGTGATACGGATGGACCAGAACAGGTGCAAGTGGTTGCCAATCTCCATTACCAACTCTCCTATCAAGCCTGACTACAGGAAGGACAAGAGCAGTGAGCGCTTGCTGATAGACCAGAAGCGAACCACCCACCTATCGGACTGCTTTGACAACATCATCTACCGCAAGTTCTCTCACCTGGCAAACCAGGCACCGGAAACTTACCAGGTGTACTTCCTGGGCAGGGGATAATTACCATCCACAAGAATCCACAAGGTTCTCTGTAAAGCCTCACTGTACTGCACAGTGGGGCTTTTTTATTCCACGAGGATCCACAAGCGACGGCATGGGCAATTGCCACCACCCCCTTTCATATATTCACAATTTCCAGTTTTGGCAATTGCCGACCCGATAAAGGGCGCGCGCCTCGACGTGTGTCAGGTAATAATCAGAAAACAAAAAATTTTCTTAAAAAGCTATTTTACAGCCTTTTAAGCCCGAAATAGATAATAGTGGAAAATCGCTAAAATTCCCGTCCTGCCGAAACGCCTCCTGTAAGCCTAACATTGCCTAAAAAAAGCGATGGAAGATAGAATCAAGATGGTAGCTGTACTTGCCCTGATCAACGAGTACGCAGATGGCGGCGAGCCGCGGGTGTTCTCGATTGGCTACAGCAAAACTGATGGCAAGAAAGGTTTTAAGAAGTCGGTTCGTAAAGCCGGCGGCATTTACAAAAAGGTGGAGGCTGCAGAAAAGAGCACCTTCGGCTATAACCTGAAGGAGAACAACGTGCTGTTGCTGCACAACCTGGAAACCGATAAACCTTTCTCCATCAAGATTCATCTGCTCACGCACTTTAACGGCATCAGAATACAGCACTAATGGGAAGTAAGCGAAGAAGGCTGGGCATTGAGGCTCCTGCTGCAGGCTGGTACGTCCTGAAGGATGCCGGTGCTGTCGTGGAGATCAAAGGCGGCAACTACAGCGACACCCTGAATGGAGTAGACACCAGGTCTACGACCGGGGCGATCAAAATAGCAAAGTGGGGGCAGGATAACCAGCTTCCGCAGCGCATGCTCAAGCTGGTAGGGCAGAACCACCTAAAGCCTCAGCTCATCAAAACCGACCGTGACTTTTTGCTGGGTACCAGGCTTGGCCTGTTCCGGAAAGTTACAGACAAAGGCAAGGTGATCTTTGAGCCGACCGAAGTTCCGGAGATGGAGGATTGGGCAGAGATGGTGGAGCTGGATAAGTTCATGCGTGGCATTACCTACAACTACAGCTATTTCAACAACTACTTTGCTGGTGTGTCGCTCTCCAGCAAGAAGAAAGTGGAGAACCTGGTGAATTGGGATGCCACGGAAGTGCGTGCCGAGATCATCATGAACAACCAGCGCAGGATAGAGCACTACTACCTGCACCCGACCTGGCGCAATGTAAAGGCAGATGATGTGAGCAAGGTAAAGGCTTTCGACAGAAGAGATCCTTTCCGGCACCATGAGTTCATTTACCATGGCCGTGATTGGACTCCCGGCCAGCCATACTATGACGTTGCCGCCTGGTGGGGTACTGCCGAATGGACGGAAGTATCTAACCTGATACCGATTTTCCACAAAAACGGCCTGAAGAATGGGTATAACATCAAGTACCACATCAAAATACCGCTGAACTACTTCGACCAGTTCAAAACAGAGAAAGAGAAGCGGGCAGAGGAATACAGGCTGGCAGAGCAGATGAACAATATGCTTTCGGGTGTGGAGAACCCTGATAAAACCTTCGTGAGCAAGTATGGCACTGAGCCTGGTACCGGAAAGGCGATGCCTGGATGGACAATCGAACCTATCGAGAACAAGATGAGCGATGATGCCTATTCCAAAGTGAATGATCAGGCAAACATTGCCCACGCTTCTGGCCATGGCATTGACCCATCACTGGCTGGTATCGATACAGGCGGTAAGATGGGTGGCTCCGGATCGGAGAAGCGCATCAGTGCCCAGAACCATATTGCCTACCGCACGCCAACGCCTCGCAAGATTCTGCTGGAGATCCTGCACATCTGCAACAAGATCAACGGCTTTGACAGAGACATTGTATGGGGCTTTGAGGATGCCCAAGTAACAACGCTGGATGTGAACCCAACCGGCACCCAAAATGTGAAAATCAACCAATAGCCATGCTGATAAAGACCATTGATGAGCTGAAGAAGTATATCAGCACCATTCACAAGAACACCAGCCCGAACACGCTGCTTTCCTTTGTCGAAGGGGCAGAGTTCAAGTATATCTATCCCTTCATCGGGTCGGAGCTGATGACAGAGCTGCAGGCGGCTTATGATGCAGGTACCCTCAGCGATGATCAAAAGGAACTGATGAAGCTGCTTGGCAGATCCATCGCCTACTATGCCATGCTCGATGCACTGCCGATGATTAACGTGAATGTGGGCGATGCAGGTATAACGGAGTCGCAGGGCCAGAATTTCGGGCCTGTGCGCCAGTGGGCGTACTTCAAGTTTGAGGATGCCACGGCCACCAACGCAGATACTTTTCTGGATCTGGCACTAGCGCACTTGGACAGGAACATTGACAAGTTCTCGACTTGGGCTGGCAGTGAGGCCTATATGGAAAGCAAGGCGCTATTTATCAACACGCCTTCGGAGCTATCCAAATACATGAACCTGCAAAACAGCAGGCGCGCTTTTATGGCGCTGCAGCCCTTCCAGGTGCGTGCCGAAGAGTTCTACATCATTCCTTCGCTGGGTGACAAGCTGCACCAGGAGCTGAAGGCATCGTTGCTGAAGCCAGCCGAGCAAACACCGGAGCAACGCGAGACGCTTCGCCTGCTCAAGCGTGCATTGGCTCAATATACGTTGGTGGAGGCTGTTCCGGAATTGTCCTTTACCCACACAGGCAGCGGCCTGAAGGTGCTAAATGATAACGATGGCATCAAAGACCGCCTTAGCATCAGCATGGAGGAGCGCAGCAACCTGGCAAGCGCCTCCAGAGCCCGCGCTGAAATTTACATGGAAGATCTTCGCCGCTTCCTGGACACGGTGCTGCAGGATAGCGAGGCAGACCCTGCCGACAACCAGCAGGCTTTCACGCCTATGGATAACACTGGATCTGTAAGCTTTTGGGTGTGATGATACTGAAAAACGATTTCATAGACCTCACAACGCCCACAAACCGCAAGTATGCGGGTTGGGTAGAACTGGCAGCTTTCGTGGTCGGCGGCATGACAGCCTTTGTAGATGCCCATATCTGGTCGCCTGCTACCACCTATTTCTGTGTTATGGGGCTGGTGATGATGGATTTCCTTTCCGGAATGTGGGTAGGGCACCGATCACCGGCAGGCATTGAGACCAGGAAGGCTAAAAAGGTGCTGGGCACACTGGTAGCTTATACGACCTTCATGTTTTTTGCCCATAAGTTCTCCAGGAACGAACCTGCCCTATTTTGGATGCCGCAGGCAGTGTTAGCGCCTATTGTGGTGATCAATTTTACTTCCCTTATCAAAAACGCCAGCTTGCTGGGCTTCCTTCCGGAGAAAATAGCGGAATGGCTTTACAAGAATATCGACAAGTATAAAAATCCCAACCAAAATGAAGCACCTGTTTACGCAGAACCTGCCAATCTCCCTGAAGATGGCGAGCTGGTTTCTGCTGAAGATGATCATCATCTTGTTAGCCATTAGCGCATTTATCTCCTGCAGGTCAGGCAAATCAGCACATAATTCAGGGGCAACCACTGTCAAGACGAAAGTTGAGCAGGTTCTGCCAGCTGACAGCACCGGCTTTGATGTTTCCAGGAGCCAGATACTTAAAATGGAGGTGGGCAGCTCCAAACAGTCGAAAGGCGCCAAAACCAAAGCTACCCTTACCCGGACCAGTGAGCAAAAATTCGAGGTAGACTGCCAAACAGTGCCCGATACCGTCAGAATTGAGTCTGAGGTAATTTGCCCGGTCATAGAAAGTGAACCCAGGATCATTAAGGAAACGCCCTGGTGGAATTGGATGCTGGAGGGGGCATTGGTGGCCATAATCGTGTTTTTGCTCCTGAAGCAATGGCTTAGCGGAGGTAAAGTACAGGTGCAGATGCCGGTTATCAGCATTCAGCGTCCGGAGGAACGCCTGCAAGGTTTAAGCTCTGACTTACTAGACATAGATGATAAAATTCAGGATAGGGTCTAGGGGCTATACGATAGCCGAGGACTGGCCGGAGCTGGATGTTAAGCAGCTGCTGGGTACTGTACCTTTCTTGTATGCCGACAAAACAGACTTCGGCGTGCGCCTGAACCTGTTGGAGGTTCTGGTGCCAATGCTGAAGCGCAAGCATGTGATGCAGCTATCGGTTGATGACCGCTACGACCTACTCTTGCTCACCTCTTGGGTATGGGAAAAGCCGCTCAGTACTTCTAAAATAAGCCAGTTCAAGTTTAAAGATCAGGTTTACCTGCTGCCAAAGCAGAACCTGGATGATATGATGGCGGCTGAGTTTGCTTTTGCCGACCTGTTCCTGAAGCAGTTTGTAGATTCGTCTGAGCCGAAAATGCTGGATCTGCTGGTGGCCACGCTTTGCCGGCCGGCCAAACCAGCAGCGGCCATGCAAACCCCTGATTGGGATGGCGTGGAGCGCGAGAAGTATAACGGCGCCATAGCCGAGCGCAGGGCGCTTGAGTTTGCAGGCCTGGACATTGCCACGAAGGTCGTGGTGCTCCATCATTTTATCGAGCAGAAGCGATTCGTGTTCGACACCTACGACATCTTCAGCAAAGGCGGGGAGGGCGGCTCAGGCGGTGGTTTCGACATCGGTTGGGTAGCGTTGATCTTTGAGCTGGCGGAGATGGGCATTTTCGGGGATTTCGATAAAGTGAGCTTTACCAACATGAACACGCTTTGCCTCTACCTCCACAATAAAAAGCAGCAGCGCCATGACAAATGAGGAACTGGATAAACTGGTAGCCCAGGAGCTGGAGGAATGGGCAAGAATTGTAGTGCTGCGCCTGGCCAGCGAGATCCGCAGGAAGAAAGTCGTAATGAGCGAGAAGCTGCTAAAGTCACTGCAGCAGGAAGTGTTACAGCAAACTGCCTCGGGAGCGCAGGCCATGTACCTGGCATTTAATGAGTCGGGCAGGATGAAGGATATGACTGCGCTCTCCTATAAGAAGATGCCCCCTATTGAGGCCATAGAGGAGTTTGTAAAGTACTTCGGCCTCTCCAAGTTCAATTATGTGCCTGGCTATAACAAAGGCACTATGCCGCTCAACCAGAGCAAGGCCATCAACCGCATTGCCTGGGGTATTGCAGCTAATAAGTTGGCTGTGAACACGCACAAGCCAAAGAAATGGTTTTCGAAGGCCTTCTACGGCATGATTGATCCCTTGATAGACAATGTGGTTACCAAGTATCAGGAGGCCACCGGTGAAGTGATCGGAGGTGTCGCAAAGTTTTAGTGCAGTTGTACATTTTTTTAGTCTCAAACAACGATTCCAGCCTGAAAAGAGGCATTTCGGGTTGTGCATTCATACATTAATTAGGTATTAAATGGCAAGTGTTAGACAGGATCACGTCCAGGTAAAGCTGGAGATTGATGGTAACCAGGGAAAAACAGAACTGGATAACCTGACTCGTAAGCAGCAGCTTCTTAACAGGGAACTCAAAGAGATGCGCAAAGGCACTCAGGAGTATATTGATAAGAACAAAGAGCTGAAGGAAGTAGACAAACGCATGTCTGATCTGCGCGGCCAGCTTGGCATAACAGGCATGAGCACACGCCAGTTAACCAAGTATAGCAAAGAGCTGAACCGTGAGCTACTTGACCTGACCCCTGGTACTGAGTCGTTCATAAACAAGAGCAAGGAGCTGCGCCAGGTGAATGCCCGACTGACCGAGGTTCGGAAAGAGATCAAAGGCGTTGATGATGAACTGGAGAAATCGGGGGGCGGCTTCATGGGGTTTGCCCAAAAGGCGCTTGCCTTCACAGGCATTCAGATGGGGGTGGAAGCCGTGGTTGACAGCGTGATCAGTGCCGGCCAGGCTGTAATAGAGACCACACAGGAGTTTGAGGAGCTGCGCTCCCAAATCAGCCAGCTAACAGGCGCTTCCGGAGAGGAACTTGACCAGCTAACGGTTTCCGTACGCTCCGTTGCCCAGACTTTCGATAAAGACTATAACGAGGTGCTGGTTGCCTCTAATGCGCTATCAAAGCAGATGGGCATTTCGCAGCAGGAAAGCATTGATCTTATAAAACAAGGCTTTATATCCGGTGCTGATGCCAGCGGTGAATTTTTAGACCAACTGCGGGAGTACCCTCCTCACTTTAAAGCCGCAGGTATCAGTGCAGAAGGTATGATTGCTGCCATTGATCAGTTCACAAAGCTTGGGGTTTTCGCAGATAAAGGAGCTGATGTTATCAAAGAGTTCAATTTAAGAATTAGCGAACAGACACCGGCTACCCAAGAGGCTTTGGAGAATGCTTTTGGAGAGCAGTTTACATCCAAATTGTTCAAGGGTATCAATGATAAGTCGATATCAACAGTACAGGCGCTAAAGCTAATTTCAGAAGGTCTTAGCGATACGGAGCTTACAGCAGCACAAACCCAGACAGTTATAGCTGATGTCTTTGGTGGCCCAGGTGAGGACGTTGGGATTGAAGTGCTAAAAGGGTTGAAAGACATGAAGCTGAGCATGGATGATGTCATTGATTCTGGCAATATCTATACACAGCAAAGGCTTAATCTCGTTCGGTCAGCAGAAGATCTGGCAGCTGCTCAAAATGAGCTAACAAAGTCTTTTGAAGGTGGTGGTAATACTTTAGAAGTACTCACAAACGACAGCCTGACCTTTCTCTATACTTTGCTGGTGGGTTTAGTGGGCATTTTTAAAGAGATGTTCAGCCCTATTGCCAAAATATGGAACAGCCTGATGGGGCTTGCTGAATCTGCAGGCTTGGTGAGTAAGGAAGGTAATGCCGCCAAAAGTTGGGCTGAGGGCTTCACAACAGTCCTTAATTTACTTACAATTCCTTTGCAGCTTGCTTATAAAGCTATTGGGTGGCTGGTTACCGGACTTATTGATATGGCGCGTAACTCACCGGTGGCCATGGCCCAGCTTCGGAACCTGGTATCGGTGGTACAGACCATCTTTGAGGTACTTTCTAATGCACCAGCTTATGTTGCCGCATTTGGAGCTGCCTTCACAGAGGGCTTCAGCAAGGTTAAAAACATGGTGTCCGCGGCTCTTAGTGGAGATTGGGATGCCGTGAAAGCGGATTATGCCTCTTTTGGTACCGATGTATCAAAAGCATTTGAAGATGCCTATAATGCCGAAATGCAGAAGGCAAAGCAGGAGCGCCAGCGCCAGGCGGAGGCAGAAGTTGCCCAGGCAGTAGAGCAGGAGAAAAAGAAATCGGATGGTATTTCTGCTGAACAGAAGAAAGCAAGGGACAAAGCCGCTGAGGAAGCCAGAAAGCAGGCAGAAAAAGAGGCCAAGGAGCGCGAGAAGTTAGAATTGGAGGCTACCAAAGCCATCGAGGATCTGAAGAATGAGCTGATCCAAAATGAGTACGATCGTAAAATAGCCATTCTGCAGACCAACGCCCAGCGCGAAATTGACCAGGCAAAGGGTACCGCGGATCAGATAGCCGAGCAAAAGCGCCTGATCGAGGAGCAGCTGAGCCGAGATGTGGCGGCAGTTGAGAAAGCCCGGGCAGATGATCAGAAGAAGCTGGCCGAGCAGACTGCCCGCGAGATTCAGGATATCCGGAACCGATATACGTTGGCCGGCGCTGATCTGGAGGTGCTGCGAGCTGAGGAAGCATTGAAGTCTGCCATTGCCCAGGCTGGCATTACAGGGCGCTATGAAATGCAGCGGCAGGCAGAAGATAACCTGTTGGCTGCAAAGCAGAACCTGCTGGACCAAGAGTATGAGATTGAGATGCAGGCCTTGGAGCAGCGTGCTGCCGATAAGTTGCAAAAGGACATCGAGACGCTAGAACTCTCCGGAGAGGATCTGAAAAACTACGAATTGGAGGCTGAGGCTGCGTTATTGTCAGAAAAGGAGCTACTGTATGCTGATTACCTGGCACGCAAGGGGGAAATGAACACGCAGCACGTAGAGCAGCGCAACAATAACGAGCGTGCCATAGATGCCCAGAATCTGCAGTATATGCAGCAGGCTACGGGCGCTTTCTTTGATTTTAAACAGGTGGCCAATGATCGAGAGATGGCCAAGCTGGAGAAAGATAAAAAGCGTAGACTGGCAAGCCTAGATTCAGAGTATAAAGCAGGTAAAATCAGCAAAGAGCAGTATGAGGGGCAGAAATCAGCAATCGAGGCAAACTATGATTCTAAAACAAGAGCTCTAAAGAAGAAAGCAGCTGAGGATGAGAAGGCTTCTAAGATTGCAGATGCGACCATGGCAGGTTTACTTGCAGTTATCAAAGCAGCCCCTAATGTCCCGCTTCAGATCGCAACCGGCATAATGGCTGCAGTGAATGTCGCCAAAATTATCGCTACGCCTATACCAACCTTTGCCAAAGGTGGTATTATTGGCGGGACCATCAAATCGGCCAAGCGGATGTTTGCCAGCGGGGGCACCATTAACTCCACGGCAGGCGTGCCCACAGCTGGCCAGCTACACAGCAACGGAGGAATCAAGATGGTAGACGGAGCCACCGGTGAGTACCTGGGCGAGTGGGAGACTGGCGAGCCGTACATGATCCTGAGCCGAAACACCTATGCCAACAACAAACCCGTGATAGATGCCCTGCTTGATTCCAGCCTGCACCGTGGGGGTGCCTCCATTATGCGCAGTGGCGGCATCTATGCTGCTGATGGAGCCGTTACAGGCCAGGTGCCTTCGGTAAGTTCTGGAGCAGGAGGGGGCGATGCCACTTATGCGGAGATGATCGGGGAGCTGAGGGCGGTCAGAACCGCTATACAGCTACTACCGCGGAATCAGCGTGCTTACGTGGTGTATAGTGATATTGAGGATGCCGCTGCGGAGATCGATGCTGTCAGGGCCGATGCGGCCGGTTAAAACAAGTAAGCCACCTATTGTAGGTGGCTTACTTGTTTATAGGTTAGCAATTGGCTGCCACCCACTCCAAAAAATCTTTCTTTTCGATACCCAGAGTCTGCAGGTTAGTAACTATATGGGCAAAAGGAATCTCTTTTTCTGCTCCCCTGAAAATGATGGAGCGGTGTGCTCCGGGGCATTTCCATTTATGGTGAGAGGCTTTGATAGAATTGTAAGCGCAACCCAGGGATGTCAAGTAGGCCTCCCAACACTTTGTTGGGATCGGTCGGTGATTCCCCATTTACGCGATCATTAAGAATTTCTCCTCAACCTTGGTATCCTCAGAAAGCTCAAAATTCTTAAGCAATCCTTCTTTATCTACAAAAGACTGGCTTATTTCAAACCTCTTATTAAAGTATGGATTGCGGTTCCATCCATACTTGCGCAGTTCTGCGGTGCGCTCTGCCTCGCTCAAGCTATACAGGTTCTCGCAAAAGTCATCTATCATTACTTCAAACATTTCCTGGGCCTCCATCATAGAGGAGCCATAAGCCGAAATGTTAAGGGATGGTATGTAGATTATGTAATAGCCATGATCTTCAAACACGACACTGTTAAGCCCCATCTTGATGCGACCCTTGCCGTTTTCTATTTTCAGATATTCCTGAAGTTCTGCCATAGTAAGCTTTAGTGTTAATTACTAAACTATAATCAAAGTGTAATCAACTTGTAAACCAAATGTATTACAAATGTAACACAAAAGCTAACACAAAAGTTGTTCAAGTTATCCACAATCTTGAAGCAGTTATTCAAAAACTTTGCCACCTGTTTGCATATCTCAAAACAAACCTGCACTTTTGAAACGCTAAAACATTCAGTGGTACGGACGCCACTTTAAACCTGTCTGATGGTTTTGGAGTGGCAATTTTATTTTAGAGACAAACGGTTTCTAACCATATTGTTGCCTCGGTAGAAGGAGTCGGGTGCCAGTAATGGCCCCGGAAATAATCCACTGGATGTTTTAGCAGCTCCCCCTCTACCGGGGCAATCTTATTTTCAAATGTTATGCTAAAACATCCGAATTTTCCATCCCGCGCTGCAGCAGTGCCGGTGGCCGAACCGTTCTTCACGGTTAATCTCTACAAGAACAAGATCTATGTGTACAAGAATGTGCGCGTAGGCAAATCCCGTCCTATTACCCTGGGCAAGAAGGTGGCAAATTACCCTCAAGACGCTTACCACCTGACTATGATAGAAAAACTGTACCCAAACGCCCTGGTATATGGTACCCAAGCTGCCTGATTTCCTGAAAGACCGAGGCGTTAACGTAGAGAAGCTCTCCGTTGCCTTATATGATTACATCTACCAGGCCAAGCAAGAAAAGCTGGATGTGTATAAAGAGCAGGAACTGGCCGTGGAGGAAAGTCAGTTCTTCTTCCACCTCCTGACAGGCCTATACTTCAGGGATGCCTTCAGGTGGCGCATGCAGCAGCCAGATGATACAGAAGAGGAAGAAGATCCGGACGAAGATGAATAAAAGAATGAGCCCCATCAATGGGGCTTTTTCGTTATACATCAAAATAACTACTTTTAGCCATGCAGGAACACCAGCAATTGAAACCGGTTCATGCAGATAGCCAGATAAAGACATACTCACTGTCGAGAAGCGAAAAGACCGGTCAGGATCAGATTATGTGCCTGAAGTGTGGCAGGGTAAGCCACAACTTAAACGATGTGATCAACAAGTATTGTGGGCACTGCCATGTTTTCCACGAGAACTAAGTACCCAACTTGAAAAGTGCCCAAAATGGGCGCTGGATACCTACAATCTCTTAATTAGTGCCCAATTTAGTGCCCACAAAAATAAAAAAGCCCCTCAGATGATTCTGAGAGGCTTTTCGGTGGTCACGAAGGGAGTCGAACCCCTAACCTTCTGATTCGTAGTCAGATGCTCTATCCAGTTGAGCTACGAGACCATTCCGTTATTGTGATGCAAAGTAAAGGCGTTTTTTCTTTATACGCAAGACCTGTGTTAAAAAATTATTCATTTTTAGCGGCTGCATTGCGCAGGGCGCGCTTTAAAGCCCTGTCGAACAGGAAGTAAAGCCCACCGATAGAAATTACAATTAATGCTACCATCAGTATCTGTCCGCCGCGGCCGCTGTCCGGGTTCTGCAGGGCCTGCACCACATCGCGGGCCTGCGTGCCTACCCAGAAGAAAAAAAGCGTGCGGGGCAGCATGCCCACTATACTTGCCACAAAGAACTTGCGCCTGTTTATCTGCAGCAGCGAGAGCACGAAGTTCATCAGGGCAAAGGGCAGCACCGGCGAAATGCGCGTCAGGAAGATGAGGCTCCAGCTCTCGCTGCGCAGCTCCTGCATGAGGTTGCGGGCCTTCTCAAAGCGGTTCAGAAAGCTCATCATCTTGCCGTGGTCTATTAGCTGGGCTATGCTATACCCGATCAGCGCCGCAATGCCATACGACACCACAATGCCCGCAAAGCCGTTCCAGCCCAGATAAAAGCCGCTTACCAGCGCCACAAAGGTGGTGGGGGTAAGCGCCAGCGCCATCGTTACAGAGATCACGGCAAAGTATAAAAGCATTTGCCACACCGACAGCCCCTGCAGCAGGTCCTGGTAATTGTACAGCACCACCGCCACCGTAGAGCTTACCACCACCGGCACCACCACGAGCAAGAGCATCGAGACAAACGTGGAGGCGTTTTCGCGTATAAAGGTGCGCAGTAGCGGGAGTGACTTCATGTGGTGATCGTACTTAGTGAGTATCTGAACTTAGACGAAAGACAAAGTACAAAAGATTTGTGCGGCTTTGAAAGTATAACGGGGCTGTTTGGCTGTCTCCTTTATACTTTAAAGGGATTTTTTAACTTGCAGCAACCGCGTACGCAGACATTACAGTGCCAACCTGCGAGAAAACAATCATTCATCAGTATAACTTGTAAACTATGAAATTCGGAACGAAGGCTATACATGCTGGCGTGGAGCCAGACCCAAGTACAGGCGCCATCATGACGCCCATCTACCAGACATCCACCTACGTACAGCGCTCGCCCGGCGACCACAAAGGCTATGAATACTCGCGCACGCACAACCCCACCCGCACCCAGCTGCAGAACGCGCTGGCGGCGCTGGAGAACGGCAAGCACGGCCTGTGCTTCGCCTCGGGTATGGCGGCCGTGGATGCTATTATGAAGCTGCTGAAGCCCGGCGATGAGGTAATCTCCACCAACGACCTGTACGGCGGCAGCTACCGCATTTTTACAAAGATCTTCCAGAACTATGGCATCAAGTTCCACTTTACCAACATGCAGGATACAGCTAATGTGGAGAAGCTGGTGAACGAGAACACGAAGATGATCTGGGTGGAGACGCCTACCAACCCGCTGCTCAACATCATCGACATAAAGGCGTACGGTAAGCTTTGCAAGAAGCACAACTTGCTGCTGGTGGCCGATAACACCTTTGCCACGCCATACCTGCAAACCCCACTGGACATGGGCGCCGACATGGTGATGCACTCGCTGACCAAGTACATGGGCGGCCACTCGGATGTGGTGATGGGGGCAGTTGTGGTGAACAGTGATGACCTGCGCGAGCGGCTGGCCTTTATCCAGAACTCCTGCGGCGCCACGCCCGGGCCTCAGGATTGCTTCCTGGTGCTGCGCGGCCTCAAAACCCTGCACCTGCGCATGGAGCGCCACTGCCAGAACGGCCGCCAGGTGGCCGAGTTCCTGAAGAATCATCCTAAGGTAAACAAGGTGTACTGGCCTGGCTTTGCCGAGCACCCGAACCACGAGGTGGCCCAAAAACAAATGCGCGACTTCGGTGGCATGGTGTCGTTTGAACTGAAGGGCAATAACGTGGACGACGCCATTCGTGTGCTGGAGAACCTGAGGCTGTTTGCGTTGGCTGAGTCGTTGGGCGGCGTGGAGTCGTTGTGCGGCCACCCGGCTACCATGACGCATGCCAGCATCCCGCGCGAAGACCGCATGAAAGCCGGCCTAAGCGACACGCTGATTCGCCTGAGTGTGGGTGTGGAAGACGCCGAAGACCTCATCTCGGACCTGGAGCAGGCGATTGGATAGAAGACGCAAAACCTGATGTAGACTTAGAAGGGCCGCCAGCTTTATAGTTGTCGGTCTTTTTGTTTGTCTATACTTTGGTGGTGCAGCGGAAGTGTACTTTTGTGCGTAGTTTGGAGAAGGTGAAATTCGCACATCTCTGGAGTAGTAATTACCTCATGTCCCTCTTCAATGCGAGACTTTTTGCTGTGCCAGTTTATTCCCTCTTGGGAGTAGGGCCATTTCATCCTCTCTTTTAGTCATCCTGAAAGGATCTTGTGAGCCGGTAGCGTTAGCTTAACACACTTTCTACCAAGATTCTTGACAGAATGACAGGAATTAAGAAGCCTATTTTTTAGAATGAAGCAGCTTTGCTGCCAGGGTAAACCATCAACATGAAATGAAGATCCAGAAAGTATAAAACCACACATGGCAGACGAGCAGATCATACTTTACAGGGAGCGGCAGCGGTTCAGGCAACTATGGCTGTGGGTGGTGGTGCTGGGCGTGGCAGCTATTTTCTGGGTAGGCTTTGTGTACCAGGTGCTGATGGGCGGGCTGTATGGCAACAGGCCGGTGCCTGATGTGCAGCTAAGTATACTTTTCGTGCTGGTGGGGCTGGGGCTGCCGTACTTTTTCTATAGCATGTCGCTTACCACGGAGGTGCAGCCGGGGCAGGTGCTGGTGCGTTTCTGGCCCTTTCATATCAAGCCCGTTAGAATACCGCTGCACCTGGTGCGGGATTATGAGCGCGTTACCTACAACCCCATCGGCGACTACGGCGGCTGGGGCATCAGGTGGGGCTTTAAGGGCAAAGCCTACAACATGTCGGGCAACGAGGGCGTGAAGCTATACTTTTACAACAAAGGCCCGCTGCTGATCGGCTCCCAAAACGCGGGCGAACTGTTCCAGGCCATCAGCGAAGCAAAAAAAGCGAAAGTGTAGTGGATAGTTGCACAGTATATCCTTTCTCTACTTTTCAACCTTCTTGCCCGCAAAACATAAAGCGCCGGTAACCTCTGTGGCTACCGGCGCTTTGGTATTTATTTGGAAGTATAAAACTTAGGCTTTGATGCCCAGGATTTTATAGATCTCAGTAAAGTCTGGCGTCAGGATGATCTCAGTACGACGGTTTTTAGCTTTCGCCTCCGCAGTGCGTCCTGAGTCAACTGGCATGTAGAAAGAGCGGCCAGCTGGCGTAATTCTGTCCGGAGACAGGCCTTTCTCAGTCATCAGGCGCGTGATCTCAGTGGCACGCAGCACGCTCAGATCCCAGTTGTCAGTCAGGTATTTCATGCCGTTCAGCACAGATACGTCGTCTGTGTGTCCTTCTACCATCACGTCCACTTCCTGGTTATTCTTCAGTACGCTCACCAGCTGGTCAATGGCTTTCTTGCCGCCGGTATTCACTTTCGTGCTGCCAGTCGGGAACAACAGCTTGTCAGACATAGAAACGTATACTTTGCCGTCTTTCACCGCCACGCTCAGGTCGCCTTGGTTAAAGCCTTTCAGGGCAGCGTTTACTTCGTTTTTCAGGTTGTCCAGAACCTTCTGCTGCTCGTTCATGGCACGCTCCATGTCAGCAAGTTTCTGCTCACGCTCTCTCAGAGAGGAAGTCAGTTCATCAACTTTAGCTTTTGAGGCAGCCAGCTCTTGCTCTTGCGCTTCTTTGCTTGCCTGCAGGTCTTCATACTTTTTAGACGATACGCAAGAAGCCATCATCGAAGAGCACAGAACCACAGCAAGGGATGCTTTGAAGAAATTGGATTTCATGGGTGATAAATTAATTGTTTGTTTGGTTAATGTTTGAGAATACTTTGCAAATATGGTAAAAGATAAGCCTGCAAGCTAAGAAAACTATATAAAAACCAAGAAATTACCTGCAATTCAAGTGTATAAACGGAAGATTCCTTGTTATATTGTATAACAACTATATTTTTCACAACTCTGGCGGCAAGCCGCTAGCGCTCTGACAGATAGATTCGGCGCAGGCGCGGCTGCAAAAACCAGATTCCCAGCGGAAGCAGCATAAAAAGAAAAACGGTGCCCAGGTATTCGCCGCTTTGCGCCACCCGCGGCGTCTCTACGCTAACCAACGACCGGCCAGCAAAATAGGCGGCATACAGGTAGCAGAACGTGGCGAACAGGTGCATCGGCACCAGCAGCGCCAGCATGCCCAATGGCAAAGTGCCGGCCGCCAAACTGTCCCGGATAACGGCCCAGGTATAGACAAACAGCAGCGCGTAGAGCAGCATGTACAGGCAGCCCAGATAAAAGTATAACGGCGTGATTTTGATGCTTTCTGGCAAGCGCTTGTAAAGCCGGGCGCCGACTGTCCAGAGCCAAAGCGTGATAACCGTGGCAGGCAGGGCGTCAAGCAGCATGGTGAGCACGCGGCCTGCCGAGATGCCCAGTGCGCCGAGTAGCCAGAGCAGGCCCTGTTGCAGCAAAAGCGGTAACACAAACAGCAGCAGGAAAGCCTGCCAGTGCCGTAGCCGGACAAGGAACATACGCGAAAAGTATAGGTGCAGCGGCAAGATGAGAAATTTGCGCCGCATACGCCAAAAAGCCTTATATTTAACCTACAAAATTCCCATATCGACCTATGAAAAAGCATTTATACTTTCTGTGCCTGTTTCTGCTTAGCGGCTTTGCAAGCCTGGCGCAGGGCAAGCCCGACTATAGCAAAATCACACTGGTGATTCATGGCGGCGCCGGCACCATCACCCGCCAGAACATGACGCCGGAGAAAGAGAAAGCCTACCGCGAGAAGCTGAACGAGGCCCTACAGGTTGGGTATGACGTGCTAAAGAAGGGCGGCACCAGCCTGGATGCCGTGGAGGCCACCATCCACGTGATGGAAAACTCGCCGCTGTTTAACGCGGGCAAGGGCGCCGTGTTCACCAACGAGGGGAAAAACGAGATGGACGCCGCCGTGATGGACGGTAAAACGTTGATGGCGGGTTCTGTGGCTAGCGTCACCACCATCAAAAACCCGATTACCGCTGCCCGCGCCGTGATGGAGAAGTCGGAGCACGTGATGATGATCGGAAGCGGGGCTGAAAAGTTTGCCAAAATGCAGGGCGTGGAGATCGTGGACCCTTCCTACTTCTACACCGAAACGCGCTACAACCAGCTGCAAAAGCTGAAAGACAAAGAGAAAACGAAGCTGGACCACGATGGCGGCACCAGCAGCAACGAGAATATTTTTATTGAAGGCAAGAAGTTTGGAACGGTGGGCTGTGTGGCGCTGGATGCCTATGGTAACCTGGCAGCGGGCACCTCCACGGGCGGCATGACGAACAAACGCTACGGGCGCGTAGGGGACGCTCCGATCATTGGGGCCGGAACCTATGCCGACAACAACACCTGCGCCGTGTCTGCCACCGGCCACGGCGAGTACTTTATCCGCTCGGTAGTGGCCCACGACATTGCCGCACTGATGGAATATAAAGGCTACTCTGTAAAAAAGGCTGCCGAAGAGGTAGTACTGAAGAAACTGGTGGAGCGCGGCGGCGAAGGCGGTGTGATTGCCCTGGACAGGAAAGGCAATGTTGCCATGCCGTTCAACTCGGCAGGCATGTACCGTGGCTACATCAAAAACGGCAAGGCAGAGGTGCTGATCTATAAGGATTAGGGCCAGGCATACTTCCTAAGGCAAAGTCAGGAGCGTACCTCCTGACTTTTTTATGGCTAAGCCCAACAAGTATAGCTTATTGCTTTTTCTCCCTGCCGCCCACGTTTATCACAAAGCCAAGCGAAAAGACCGAATAGGCGGCCGTCAGGGTTTCGCGGTTTTTCAGGCCGATGGTGGTGCCGCTAGTGTACTGCAACTGCACCGATGGGTTCAGGGTGAGGCGCGTGTAGAAGATCGGCTCCAGAAAAATGTTGTCCTCCAGCGTTCCCGGCTCATTGTTCAGCGCATAGTCATACATGTCCACGTAGCTGGCGCGCAGGGCGGTGCCATAGTTCAGCGGAAACTCGCGGTTCAGCAGCCGCAGCGACTTTTTGCGCTTCGAGCTGAAGTTTACCTGCAGAAAGTACTTGCTGAAGTTGGCATCATGGCGCTCGTAGCTCATCTCGCCGGTCTCCTTGTCCTCTTCTTTCTCGGTGCGCTCCGAACTGCCGCCCCCAAAGCCGCCGTAAATCTCCAGCACCCGGTTCTGTTCCGGCCCAAAGGTGGTGTAGTAGCCGCCGGCCGCCTCCAGCAGGTTGTGGCGCATGTCGCGTTTGCGGCGGTCGCTGCTCAGCATAGAGCCATTCAGAAGCACGGCAAAGTGGTCTGATACGGCATATGCGGTGTTAAAAGTGATATTGCCCTTCGGGGTAACATGGCCGCCCGCGCTCAGCTCTCCCTTTTGCGTGAACATGGGCACGTTGGGCACATTGGGCATGTAAGCGGAGGTGCCGCAACCAGCCAGCAGCAAGGGCATGGCCAGTAACATAGAGCAGCGTTTTATACTTTTAGTAAGTGTGGAAGCGGTAAAGGGTGTATTCATAAAGTGATATTGAGCAAGGCAAAGTATGCCAACTTAGGCAAAGCCCCCGGCAAACACAAGCACCTAACGGTCGATTTAGTGAAATATTCAGATTTTTGAGTTAAAAGGCGTAGCTGCCTATTGCATTTTTAACTACGGCCGCTTTGGCGTAGCTTTGCTGCCTAAGAAGCATTGCCTGCGCGGGTTACAGCCACAGGCTTGTTTGAACTATAACCATGTATTAAAGCATTAGCTGTTCAAAGCTATGATGAAGGAGGAAATCAAGATATCGGCCACGGTCATCACCTTTAACGAGGAGCGGAACATTGCGCGCTGCCTGCAGTCGCTGCAAGGGGTGGCCGACGAGATCGTGGTGGTGGACTCTTTCTCCACGGACGGCACGCAGGCCATCTGCGAGTCTTTTGGGGTGAGGTTTGTGCAGCATCCGTTTGGGGGCTATATTGAGCAGAAAAACTACGCCGTCACGCAGGCCACCTACGACCATGTGCTGGCCCTGGATGCGGATGAGTGCCTTTCCGAAGAGCTCATTGCTTCCATTAAGGAGAAAAAAAAGAACTTTGACGCAGACGGCTTTATCGTAAACCGCCTGAACAACTACTGCGGGCAGTGGATACACCACGGGGGATTTTACCCGGACGCTAAGCTGCGCCTCTGGAACCGAAACAAGGGCCAGTGGGGCGGCACCAACCCGCACGATAAGGTGATGCTGCAGGGAGAGGCCCGCAAGCTAAAAGGCGACCTGCTGCACTATGCCTACGCCACGGTGGGGGAGCATATTGAGCAGGCAAATAAATTTGCCCGTATTGCGGCCGACGCGGCTTATAAAAAGGGCAAAAAAATTAACTTTGTAGTTCACGTATTGCTAAACCCTGGCTTTAAGTTCTTTAAGAAGTACTTTCTGAAGCTGGGTTTTCTGGATGGGTACTATGGGTTTGTTTTCTGTGGCGTGTCGGCGCAGCTAAACTTCCTGAAGTATCTCCGGCTGTACGAGCTGTACAGGCAAGATAAAAAGAAATAACATGAGGGCATCCGTCATCATTACAACATACAACGAGCCGGAGTGGCTGCGCAAAGTGCTGATCGGCTACAGCGTGCAGGACACCCTGGATTTTGAGCTTATCATTGCCGACGACGGCTCGGGGGAGGATACCCGGGCAGTGGTGGAGGAGTTTAAAGGCAGCTACCCTGTGCCGCTCACGCACGTGTGGCACCCGGACGAGGGCTACCAGAAATGTGTTATCCTGAACAAAGGCATACTGGCCAGCAACACCGAGTACCTGATCTTTTCGGACGGCGACTGCATTCCGCGCCAGGACTTCGTGTCGACGCACCTGCGGCTAGCCGAGAGAGGCTATTTTCTGTCCGGCGGATTGCTGCGCCTGCCCATGGAGCTGAGCCAGAAGATCACGAAGGACGACATTGTGAGCCAGCGCATTTTTGACCGCGAGTGGATGGAGCAGAACGGCCTGCCGAAAAGCTTTAAGAACAGCAAGCTCTCCAAGAGCAAAGCCTACTCCAGCCTGATGAACGCCGTTACGCCTACCAAGGCCTCCTGGAACGGGCATAACTCCTCGGGCTGGAAAGCAGACGCGCTGGCCGTGAACGGCTTTAACCACGACATGCACTACGGCGGCCAGGACCGGGAGTTTGGCGAGCGCCTGGTAAACTATGGCCTGAAATCGAAGCAGATACGCTACAGTGCCATTTGCGTGCACCTGGAGCACCACAGAGCCTACAAAACGCAAACCTCTATCTCCAAAAACAAAGGCATCCGGAGCGAGACCAGAAAAACAAAAGCGATACAAACGCCTAACGGCATAAACAAGCTGCCCACATGAGTGATTTCTTTCAGCTAAAGCCCACAGTTGCCTCGCAGCTTTACCGCGACGTGAAAGCCAAGTACTACCGCAAGTTTCAGGACCGCTACATTGCGCCCTGGATGCGGAGCAAGGAAATTGACCTTATCGGGGAGGCTCTGCACAACATACAGCCGAAACGCGTGTTTGAGTGGGGAGCAGGCTACTCCACGGTTTTCTTCCCGCAGCTCCTGCAAGGCGAATTTGAGTGGACCTCGGTGGAGCACAATACCGGCTGGGCCACCAAACTGAAAGAGATCATCCACGACCCGCGCATCACCGTGCACAACATACTGCCCGACGACCCCAATTTTGTGGACAAGCACAACGAGGGCACGCTGGAGGAGTTTCATACCTACGTGAACATGCCGCAGGGCAAGTATGACTTTATCTTTATTGATGGGCGCGCCCGCGCCGAGTGCATGAAAAAAGCCCTGAACCACCTAAGCGAGGGGGGACTGGTGATACTGCATGATGCCAACCGCAAGCACTACCATACTTATAGCCACCTGTACCCGCACCAGGTGCTCATGAAGGATTACCACAAAAACCGCGGGGGCGTGTGGCTGGGCTCCGCTACCCGAAAAATTGAGGACATTGTGGACATGGAGAAGCACCACAAGCTATGGGGCACACACTATATTATCGGGAAAGCATCTTTTAAGAGCTGATCATACTTCACTCTCAGTTGCAGCGGCACGGACCTTTTTAAGTATGGTCCGTGCCGCTGTGCTTTAGGCGCATAGTATAGCATACTGAACTTGCTGAAACGGCCGTTTTATACTATATTAGCTATATCGAATAGCCGACGAACCTAATCAAAATAAAACTACATGAAATACCTCCCGATCGGGCAGGAGCTGTTTGTGCATAACCGCAGTAATTTTGTAAAGCAGCTCAAGCCCTCATCTATCGCCATCTTCCAGGCCAACGACGTGATGCCCACCAATGCCGATGGCACCATGCCTTTCCGGCAGAACAGCGACTTGTTTTACCTCTCCGGCATAGACCAGGAGGAAAGTATACTTTTGCTTTTCCCTGATTGCCGGGAGGAGCACCTGCGGGAGGTGCTGTTTGTGCGCGAGACCAACGACCACATACTTACCTGGGAGGGTTACAAGCTTACCAAAGAGCAGGCGCGGGAGGTGTCGGGCATACAAACCGTTTTCTGGACGCACCAGTTTGAGCAGGTGCTGCACACGCTGGCCTTTGAGGCAGAGCACCTGTACCTAAACACCAACGAGCACCTGCGCGCCGTAGTGGAGGTGGAGACCCGCGATGCCCGCTTCATAAAGAAAGTGAAGGAGCAGTTTCCGCTGCACAAGTATGAGCGCAGCGCGCCCATCATGCACCAACTGCGGGCCATTAAATCGGAGCGGGAGGTGGAGCTGCTGCAGCTGGCCTGCGACATTACAGGCAAGGCTTTCCGCAGGCTGCTGGGCTTTATTAAACCGGGGGTGATGGAGTATGAGATAGAGGCTGAACTGTATCACGAGTTTTTGCGCAACCGCTCCAAAGGCCCGGCCTACGAGCCTATTATTGCTTCCGGCGCCAATGCCTGCATCCTGCACTACACCGACAACAGCCGCGAGTGCAAAGACGGCGACCTGGTGTTGATGGACTTTGGGGCGGAGTATGCCAACTATGCCGCCGACCTGACGCGCACCGTGCCGGTGAACGGGAAGTTCACCAAGCGCCAGCGCGAAGTATACGACTCGGTGCTGACCGTGATGAAAGCCGCCAAGCAGATGCTGGTACCGGGCAACACGCTGGGCCAGTACCACAGGTTTGTAGGCACCCTGATGGAAAACGAGCTGATAAAGCTGGGCCTGCTGAACGAAGGCGATGTGCGCAACCAGGATCCTGAGAAGCCGCTGTATAAGAAGTACTTCATGCATGGCACCTCCCACCACCTGGGCCTGGACGTGCACGACGTGGGCAACCGGTTCAGGCCATTTGAGGAGGGCATGGTGTTTACCTGCGAGCCCGGCATCTACATTCGGGAGGAAGGCATCGGCATCCGCCTGGAAAACGACATCCTGATTACCCACAACGGCCCCAAAGACCTGATGCAGGACATCCCGCTGGAGGCCGACGATATAGAGCGGCTGATGCAGGCGCACCAGCTTGTATGACCTGAATGCTGCTATGCCCATAAGGACGGCTGCCAACTTTACTGGCAGCCTTTTTTGTTGTACTCACTCTAAAAAAACACCCCTTACATCAAAAAAAAATACTGGAAACAACTTTGCTCCCCGGTTTCAGTTTGAAGTAAAAGAGTGCGTGTAGGTAAAACCATCTGATAAAAAAGAAGTACAATTTAGCTGATGGCGCACAACGTGTTATGTTCACCTGGTTTATACTTTTTGCCTATGCATGAACATAAGCTTTTTGGAAAATGGCATGTCCGGAAACAGAGCGAGAGCGTACCGGAACGGGGATTTTTTTAGAAAAGAAACAAACTCGTTTTAAACATGCACGTATTGTCATATCAACATATACTTTGTAGAACCATGCAAACACATTTATCGAACATTAAAAAAGTTGCTTTGGCGCTCGTTTTCCTGTTTGTGGCAGGACCAAACGTCTTCGCGCAAAGCTCTGATCAAAAAACAAACCTGCAGATATACGGAAGTGCCTTACAGTATAAAGGTGACATTACAGGTGATGACAAGTTCGGCGACCCGGAGTGGGGCGGCGGCATCTCCCTGAACCGTTACCTGAGCCCTTCTTTTGATGCTGGTTTGCACCTGACCTACGGTAGCACCGAGGACACAGGAAAAGATACTTACTCTGGGGCTTCGTTTGATGCCCAGATGGGAACCATAATGCTGGGCCTGCGCCTGAAAATGTATGGTACCATTCTGAAAGAGGATGCCTTTATAGGCCCGTACCTGCAAGTGGCAGGTGGTGGCGCCTGGGCTAAAACCGATGCCATGGCTCCTGCCGGAGGGCCTGCCGTTCACAACGACGACAAGTTCTTCACGATGGCGGGTAGAGCCGGTGCCGGTATCCGTTTCCGTTTCTCGGATGCGGTGAGCGCCTTTGTGGAAACCAACTACATGATCATCGGGCAGGACAAAATTGACGGCTACGATGTAGGCGACAACGACCGCTTTCTGATGCACAACGTAGGCCTTGGCTTTAACCTTGGCAAAGCAAAAGACACGGATGCAGACGGTGTGCCGGACAGACGCGACGACTGCCCTGACACCCCAACCGGTGTGCAGGTAGACAAGAACGGTTGCCCTGTTGATACAGACGGTGACGGTGTAGCGGACTACCAGGACGAGTGCCCAAGCGAGGCTGGCGTGGCTAACCTGAACGGCTGCCCTGACCGCGACGGTGATGGTGTAGCTGACAAAGACGACCAGTGCCCGGATGAAGCCGGTACTGCCGCTACAAACGGTTGCCCTGACTCTGACAACGATGGTGTAGCTGATGCACAGGATAACTGCCCAGATACTCCTGCCGGCGTACAGGTTGGCCCGGATGGCTGCCCAACTGACTCTGACGGTGACGGTGTTCCGGATAACGAGGATGCTTGCCCTAACTCTCCAGGTACTGCCGAAACCAAAGGCTGCCCAGAACTGGATGACGCTACTAAGAAGCTGATCGAGGAGAAAGTGCGCTTCGAGTTTGACAGAGCCCGAGTACAGGATAGCTACAAGCAGCTGCTCGATAGCATCACAGTGGCCCTGCAGAACTATCCAGACCACGTGCTGCTGATCAAAGGCCACGCTGACTACATTGGCTCCGAAGAGTACAACCAGGCACTGTCTGAGCGCAGAGCTGAGGCTGTGAAGGAGTACCTGATCCAGCAAGGCGTGCAGAACCCAGACCGTTTGGTAACAAAAGGCTATGGCGAAACCCAGCCGCTTGTTAAAGTGAACGAGCGCCAGTCCAGACGCAGAACTGCGGAGGCCAGAGCCAAGAACAGGAGGGTAGGTTTCGAGCTGAACACGCCGGACTTACAACTGAACATGGAATAATTCCTTAGAATAAACTAAATAGAAGCCCCGCTGGCAGTTGCTGGCGGGGCTTCTTACTTTCTAGGCCAATGTATAAGTATAATACCAACATCAGTAATACCAACATCAGTTGAACTGCGCGCGCCATAACTTCTTAGCCTTCTGATAAATTCCCCTCCTGGTAGAGGTTAGGGGTGGGGTCAGGAAGCAGGTAAACTGGCAATAGCTTCAAGCGCACGATCATTTTATAAGTATGAGTAGTATGACCAAGCTTGTCTCCGGCGGATACCATACTTTACGGCAGTTCCTAATCCCTTTACAAGGCACCTGCAAGGCCAAACAACGGCCTGTCCTTCAAGGTAAGCAGCTAAAGCAAAAAGCCGCTCTAAACTGATAGAGCGGCTTTTTGATGTTGGGGAAGTATATGCTTCTATCCTCGCTGGGCCAGCAAGTATAAAACCGCCATCCGTATGGCCACCCCGTTTTCTACCTGGTTCAGGATGATGGAATGGTGCGAGTCGGCGGCATCGGAGCTGAGTTCCACGCCGCGGTTTATCGGGCCTGGGTGCATCAGCACGATTTCCTTGTTCAGGCTGTCCAGCATCTTTTTGTCGATGCCATAGTATAGTGTGTACTCGCGCAGCGACGGGAAGTACTTCATTTGTTGGCGCTCCAGCTGTATGCGCAGCACGTTGGCCACATCGCACCACTCCAAGGCCTTGCGCACGTTCGTTTCCACCTTCACGCCCAACTGCTGGATATACTTTGGCAGCAGCGTGATCGGACCGCACACCATCACCTCGGCCCCCTGCTTCTGCAGTGCAAAGATGTTTGACAGTGCCACCCGCGAGTGCAGGATATCTCCGATGATCACCACTTTTTTGCCAGCTACCTCGCCTAGTCTCTCCCTTATAGAAAAAGAGTCGAGCAGAGCCTGGGTTGGGTGCTCGTGGGTGCCGTCGCCGGCGTTTACGATGTTGGCCGGGATGTGCTTGCTCAGGAAGTGCGGTGCCCCGGGGCTGGAGTGGCGCATCACAATCATATCCACCTTCATGGCCAGGATGTTGTTGACCGTATCCAGCAGGGTTTCGCCTTTTTTTACCGAGCTGCCGCTGCTGCTGAAGTTGATCACGTCGGCAGAGAGGCGCTTTTCGGCCAGCTCAAAAGAGAGGCGCGTGCGCGTGGAGTTCTCGAAAAATACGTTGGCGATGGTGATGTCGCGCAGCGAAGGCACTTTCTTAATCGGCCTGTTCAGTACATCCTTAAAATTATCAGCAGTCTCAAAAATGAGCTGGATGTCTTGGGGGGTGATGTCTTTGATACCTAACAGGTGCCTGACGCTGAGCTCTTGCATGTATGAGATAGTTTATTCGTCGGTTTTTGTAACTAGCCAGATGGCGTCCTCCTCGGCCTGCTGCTCCTTCCACTCCACCAGCACCCGCTGGCTTAGCAGCGAGTTTACCTGCCGGCCCACATAGGTAGGCTGTATGGGCAGGTGGCGCGTGTAGAGGCGGTCTACGAGCACCAGCAGCTCCACGCTGGCCGGGCGGCCATAGGCAATCATGGCGTCCAGGGCGGCCCTTACAGAGCGGCCCGTGTACAGCACGTCATCCACCAGGATCACTTTCTTGCCCTCTACCAGAAAATCGATTTTTGTGGCGTTTGCGGCAATAGGCGTGTCGCGGCGGCGGAAGTCGTCGCGGTGGAAAGTGGTGTCGAGGAGGCCGGTGGGTACCTGCTTGCCAAGTATGCTGGCCAGGGTGCGCTGGATGCGCTGCGCCACATACTTGCCGCGCGGCTGCAAGCCCAGGATCACAGAATCAGAAAAGTCGCCATGGTTCTCGATAAGCTGGTGGCACAGGCGCATCACCATGATCTCGAGCAGTTGGTGGTTTACGATGAGTCTTTTCTGCATAGCCGTGATAATTACATGCAAATATAGAAAGGATTAAGAGAGATGGAAAGTTAGAAAGTTAAAGAGTTACAAAGTTAGAAAGTTGTAGAGACGCAATACTTTGCGTCTTATAGTTAGAAAGTCAGTAAATTCTGAATGTTTAATTGTTAAATGGCTGTATGGTTAAGCGGGTAGGGAGGATTGCAGCAAAACAATCCTGGTGATAAAATCTGAGCCACGCAGGCATTCAACAATCAACCATTAAAAAGTAATCTTGTTGATGTAGAACACTGTGCGAACATCCCCGCGGCCTCTTATCCGCTGAAAGCCAAAAGCGGCCATGTGGTTGCCGTACCAACGGATGATGCCGGGAGTTTGCGTGAACAGGATCTTCTCGTTTTCCTCGTAAGGCTGCAGTTCCAGCTCCTGCCTCTCCTGGTCACGGTCATACCGCACATCGTCCATCACCTGATAGAATATACTGCTGTCGTCAGGGTAGGCCATCACCATGCGCCCATCGGGCAGGGCCTGCGCTTCCACGGCCGGGGCCACGATATAGGTGGTGAGGCCGGCGAGCGGGAACGTGTTGTCCCAGAGCAGGGTGCCGTTTTTGTCGAAGCCCAGCGCCACGGCGTGGGTGCGTTTAATGCCGCGCGGCATCTTATGATGCTCGCCGTCAATGTCCAGGGCCGTGTGGCGCTCCTGGGGGTTGTCGTACTGCAGGTAGTATGCCTCGGCAACCAGCACATAGCCATAGGAGGTCGGGAGAAGGTCGTGCAGCAGCAGGCGGTAGTTCATACCCTTGCTGCGGCCAGACTCCAGGCGCTTCTCTTCGCGGCGGCGGGTGCGGGCCTCGCGGCGGGGCTTCATGTATTTCAGGAAATTGCGCAGCTGCAGCAGGTTGTAGAAGTTGCCAGTGACCACCCTAGAGGCGAGAGGCGCTGCAAAAAATCCCTGGGCATAGCGCAGGTCGCGGGTGCCGTAGGTGCCAAGCAGCAGCTTTTCGGTAGAGTCGCCGGGGGTGATCTCGGCATTTAGCAGACTAGTGCCCTCTTTCTGAAGCACAAAATAATTGTTGAGCAGCTCTCCGTCGGCATCAAAGCTTTTTACCTGTAGCCGGGATACCCGCCCGTTAGACTCTGAGATCACAGCGTCTACACGGCCGTAGTCAGCATCGGTCAGCAGGTCGGCAAAGGAAGACTGCTCGCCGTAGATAGAAGGCAGCGGCTTATACTCACCGGTTTGGGGGTTGAGGTGCAGCAGCATGGGCTTGCCGTCTTTGCGGTTGCGGCCAATGATGAAGAACTTGCCGTTCAGTACGTTGTACTCATAGATGTCCTCCAGTTGCTCCAGCTCAAACTGCTTGTGCCAGGTGCTGCCGGTGCGGTGGTCCAGGCGCACAAAAGTATACTCCCGCAGGTTATCCCGCCCAAAAACCATGTAAGTATAGGGGGCGCTGTTGTAGTAGCGGAGGTAGTCGTTGTCGGCGGCAATGTCCACGGTGTCGGACCATACTTCCTCTAACTGGCTGTTATACTTCGTGAAGTAAAACATAGACTCTGTCTCCCAGGCGTTGCTGAGCTTGTGGTAGACCAGCAGGCTACTGTCGGGGAGGGCAATAACGGACACTTCGGTATTTTCCGGTTCCAGGGGGAGCTCCAGGCGCAGTGGCTGTGCAGGCTTTTGCGCCAGCAGAGGCACAGCAACACCAACAAAAAACACCAGGAGCAGGAAGCGGACGTGTAGCATAAGGCAAGGGTATAAATGCTATAAGTTGCAGGAAAAGTATAAGAAAGAGCAGCTACTGCATTTTACTGCAAATAGCGGCTCTTCGTTGTTCAGGAAGTATATTTTTACGCGTTGCCTCCGACAAAGCGCAGCTGCCCGTTAACAGCCGTGCACCGGTCAGGTTACGCTATACTTTAGTTTCCCAATGCCAGCAGGATGTCGAACTCCTCGGCCTTTAGCGGCATCACCGAGAGGCGCGACTGGCGCAGCAGTGCAATGTCCTGCAGGCGCTCGTCCTTTTTTATCTGCTCCAGCGTTACCGGCTCTTTAAAATCACGGAAAGGCACCAGGTCCACTACCACCCATTTGCCCTTGTCGTCTTTAGCGGTTGGGTCGGGGTAGGCAGCTTTGTCTACCTTGGCGATGCCCACGATAGCTTTTTCGGATACGCTGTGGTAGAATAGCACCAGGTCGCCGGGCTGCATCTGCTGCATGTTGTTGCGGGCTTGGTAATTGCGCACGCCGTCCCACATGGTGCGGCCGTCTTTTACCAGGTCGGCCCATGAGTATGTTTCAGGTTCTGATTTCACTAACCAGTGTTGCATTGTTGTAAGGGTGAAGGAGTTAAAGAGTTAGAAAGTTTGGGAGACATACATGCGCTACGGAAAGCATCAGCAGAAAAGCTCTGACCAGCCCTCTGCTGTTGTAAGAAAGGCTTTCGAATGTTTTCATCGTCGGCTAAAAGTATGGCGGCGCGTTAGTTTTTGTTTATCGTGATCTTTTGCCTGCTGCGGTGGCGTTGGTAGCGGGCAAGGTCGTCGGCAATAAGGGGTAGCAGCAAACCGCTCAGCAAGCCGGCCCAGAAGGAGTCCAGCACATGCGCCATCAAAAGTATAAAAATGAGCGCTTGCAGGCCTGCCTTAAAGTATAGCTTTTGGTCTCTGCCCAGGCTGTGGTAAGCTTTAAGTACACCGGTTTTCCTGTGGCCGGAAAAAAAAGAGCGCTTGCAGAACCGCTGTGCCTCCAGCTCGAACTGCACCAGGAGCACCCCCAGCACCAACCCCCCGAAAAAACTGATGAACAGATCGGCTACCGCAAGCACCATGAACAGCAGAAGCAGCAGCATGGCCGTCCTGGTCCGCGACGATTTTGAAAGCTTCTCATAGTTCAGCATAAGCACGCTGTTTGGTAAAGTGATGGTGCTGGCCAGCCAAATGGAATGTTCCTATAGGTATACTTCCAAAGTATGGCCAGCGTTCAGAATTTATTCTATCCGTTTTACTTTCAGTAAGTCATCTTTTAGTTGGATCACCTGGATGCGATACGCTACCGGCGGGTTGCTGCCTTCCGGCATCCGGATCTGCACCAGGCCCTTTTCCAGCTGCTCCCACTCGCCGGTTTCTTCCTGCAGGCCGTCGGCAGGAGCAATTTCGTAGCGCTTAAAAACGCCGCCCGGCTCCAGGCTAAAGCCCGTTCGGCCACGGGAAGCCGGAAAATCATAGGTGTTGGGGCGGTATACCCAAAGGCCCTCCGCGTCTTCCTCAAAAGAGTGCAGCCATACTTTCCCGGCCAGCTGCGCCGCCACCTTATCGTTTTTCTTGCACGTAACAGCCATAAAAATCAGGCACAGCAGGCAAAGTACTGACGTATATCTCATGGGTAATGTATCCGTTTTATGTAAGCAATATAGGCAATTGCAGGCGCATATAGAAGTATAAATATATAAGTGCCGGAGGCTGAAGCGGTTGCCCGCCTGGCAGGCGGCGGGCGCAGCAGGGCAACGGTTCGGCGCTATTTGCTATCTTTGTAACACATACTCAAGACGCAGGCTTTGGAAAACAAGAAGATCATAAAACAGTTTAAGCTGGCAGCCGAGCTCATGGAGCTCCACGACGAGAATCCATTTAAAATACGCTCGTACACCAACGCAGTGGGGGCGCTGGAGCTGGTGGAGGAGCCGCTGGAGCAGATGACGCAGGCGCGGCTGGAAAGTATACAGGGCGTTGGCAAGGGCATCGCATCCAAAATTGTGGAGATAAACGAGAAAGGCTCTTTTGATGACCTGGACCAGATGCTGGAGGTAACACCGAACGGGGTGGTGGAGATGCTGCGCATCAAAGGCATCGGGCCAAAGAAAGTGCGCAACCTCTGGAAAGAGTTGGGAGCCGAAACCGTGGAAGAGCTGCTGGAGGCTTGCGAGCAGGACAAGGTAAGCAAGCTGAAGGGCTTCGGAGCCAAAACGCAGGAAAACATAAAGCAGGCCCTGCTCTTTACGCAGCAGAACCGTGGTAAACTACTGTATGCTGAGGCCGAACTGGTGGCGGAGCAGCTTTTACAAAGTATAAAATCCGCCGTGCCGGAGGCGCAGGTAGAGTTGGTAGGGGAGATGCGCCGCCGCATGGAGATCATCACCACGCTGCAGTTTATACTTGCCACCGATACCCCGGCGCAGGCGCACCAGGCGCTGCAAGGTATGGCGGAGCTGCAGGAGGATGAAAAAGCCTCAGGTCCGTTTGCCTGGCGCGGCTCTTTGGCCGAGAACGGCATGCCAGTGGAGGTGAAGCTGGTATCAACAGAACGCTTTGCCAACGAGGTTTTGTTGCACTCCTCGGCCCCGGAGCACCTGGCGCAGCTGTTTACGGGCAGCACCAACCTGCTGACGGTGGTGCGCGAGCAGGGCTATACTTCGGAGGCGGATATCTACAAATCGGCGGGCATGGCTTACGTGGAGCCGGAGCTGCGCGAGGGAACTAATGAGCTGGAACTGGCGCTGCAAAACAAGCTGCCCAAGCTGCTGGAGCTGTCGGACCTGAAGGGCATCCTGCACAACCACAGCACTTACTCCGATGGCGCCCATACGTTGGAGCAGATGGCCACCTACTGCCGCGACATGGGCTATCAGTACCTGGGCATCTCCGACCACAGCAAAACTGCCTCTTATGCCGGCGGCCTGCGCGAGGGTGATGTGCTACGCCAGCAAAAAGAAATCGACGAGCTGAACAAGAAACTGGCCCCGTTCAAAATCTTCAAGGGCATTGAGTCGGATATTCTGGGCGATGGCTCGCTGGATTATGACAAGGATATCCTGCAAACCTTTGACTTTATTGTGGCCAGCATCCACAGCAGCCTGAACATGGACGAGAAAAAGGCCACTGCACGATTAATCACCGCCATCGAGAACCCTTACACCACTATGCTGGGCCACCCCACCGGCCGCCTGCTGCTGCGCCGCGAGGGCTACCCCATCAACCACAAAATGGTGATCGATGCCTGCGCCGCCAACAACGTCATCATCGAGATCAACGCCAATCCCTGGCGCCTGGACCTGGACTGGCGCCATGTGCAGTATGCGCTGGAAAAAGGCGTAATGCTAAGTATAAACCCCGACGCCCATCACACCAACGGCTACGACGACATGAAGTACGGCGTACTGGTTGGCAGAAAAGGAGGCCTCACCAAAGAGATGACTTTCAATGCCAAGCCGCTGGAGGAAGTGGAGAAGTATTTCAGGGAGCGGAAGGAGAAGATAAAGTAGCCGGCAAAGAATAAACTAAAGACATGGCGCAAGCGTCCGCTTGTGCCGCTTTTCTTTTCTGCCACTTTAACGGTAAAATAGTAGCACAAGCGGACGCTTGCGCTTTACTTGAAAGTATAACATGCCAAAAATCCTCATACTACGTTTTTCCTCCATCGGCGATATTGTGCTGACCACGCCTGTTATCCGCTGCATCAAGCAGCAGGTGCCGGGGGCGGAGGTGCATTACGTTACTAAGAAAGCTTTCCAAAGTATAGTGGCCAACAACCCTTACGTGGACAAGGTGCATGTGCTGGGCGAGAAGCTGGGCGACCTGGTGCAGGCGCTGAAGGCGGAGAACTTCGATTACGTGGTAGACCTGCACAACAACCTGCGCACCCGCGTTATAAAAGCAAGATTGGGCAAGCCGAGCCGCAGCTTCAACAAGCTCAACTATGAGAAGTGGCTGATGGTGAACTTCAAGCGCAACCGCCTGCCCGACGTGCACATTGTGCAACGCTACCTGGATGCCGCCGCCGCTTTAGGCGTGAAAGACGATGGCGGTGGCTTGGATTACTTTATACCTGCCCAGGACGAAGTGGACGTTCATACCTTGCCGGAAGGCTTTCAGAACGGCTACGTGGCCTTTGCTATCGGTGCGCAGCACTACACCAAGCGTCTGCCCACCGAGCGGATTATAGAGCTGTGCGAGCGCCTGCAGCAGCCGGTTATACTTTTGGGAGGCAAGGAAGACGCCGCCACCGGCGAAGAAATAGCCGCTCATTTTTCAGCAAGCAACAAGCAACAAGCAACAATTATCTACAACGCCTGCGGCAAGTATAACCTCCATGGCTCGGCCTCGTTGGTAAGGCAGGCGACGCAGGTGGTGAGCCACGACACAGGTCTGATGCACATTGCGGCCGCGTTCCAGAAAGAGATCATCAGCGTGTGGGGCAATACCATTCCGGAGTTTGGCATGTACCCGTTCCGGACCAAGTATAAAGTGCTGGAGGTGCAAGGCCTCAGTTGCCGCCCCTGCTCTAAGATCGGTTACAGCAAGTGCCCCAAAGGGCATTTTAAGTGCATGCGAGATATCTCGTTTGAGGATCTGGAAGTATGAAAGCGGGGCTGTTGAGAAGATTTTATACTTGTTTGCTTGCTCTTATACTTCTGCAGGGCTGCGGTGAGGCGCAGCAAAATATAGCTGAGCCTGATGCTGTGGAGACAGGAAGAGCTAAGGCGACACCTACAGCTGAGGATCAAACTTTTGATGCACTGCCTGGTTGGGCTGAGGAAGCATTTCTGGCACAGCACCTAAACCAGAAGTATACCCTCGGTACCTGGATGCAGCCAAACATCCTGCTAGGAGATTTTGACGGGGATGAGCGGGAGGATGTCGCCTTTTTGATTATAAACTCTGCTACGGACGAGAAAGGAGTGATGATTCTGCATCAGAATGAGAGAAATAGCTTTAGCGTGTTTGGCGCAGGTACTGAGTTTGCTGAAATGCGTAACCTGAACTGGGTAGAGGTTTTTGAGAAAGTAGACGCTGGCAAAAGTGTGGCGCCAACGCTGATAGATGAGGAAACAGGAGACATACTAGGCGATGATCTGGAGAATGCTGTGCCGTTAAAATCCGACGCTATTTTTATACATGTAGCCGAAGCATGTGGAGGGGGCATCATTTACAAAAAAGACAACGGCTACGGCTGGATAAATATTGAATAAGAAACTATGCCTAAATATAACTTAACCTGGCAGGAAACCGATGTGCAACTTCTGGAGGCACTGTTGTTAGCATCTGGCGAAGAAGGCGGTGCGCCGCTGCACGAAGTGTTGTTGATGGCCGATGCCGTGGACGGAACCGTGCTGACGCACCCGGAAGTGGAACAGGGGCTGGAGAAACTAATGTCGGTGGGGTATGTGGCGATAAAGAAGAACAAGCTCCTGCTAACGCCCGGCTTCTTAAAAGACTACGAAGACGTAGACGGCGCCGAAGACGAGCACGAGGCGCTGGAGAAGCTGCTGCAAACCAAAGCGCTGCAAGCCGAGAACCTCGACGAGCCCAAGATCCTGATCAAGAAGTATAAACTCAAAAGCCAATACCAGGCTTACCTGGAGCAGTTTGGAGGGTAATGTGCTAATGGTTTAATGTGCTGATGTAGATTCAGAAACCTAAAGAGGAGGCGATAGACCTCACAGCGTCTTTCAGACCTGTGAGCGTCTTGCCAGCTACAAATCAAAAAGCCGCTGAAGTATAAATCCAGCGGCTTTTCCATTATCTAATTCGGAGCATCTTCACATCTCCAAATTTCTAAATCTTCACATTAAGAGATCTTCTCAAACCCTAAGTATGGGTGCAGCACCTTTGGCATGTTGATGCCGTCCGGGGTCTGGTTGTTCTCCAGGATGGCGGCTACGATGCGTGGCAGGGCCAGGGCGCTACCGTTCAACGTATGCAGCAGCTGCGTTTTACCGCTTTCTGTTTTGTAGCGCAGCTTCAGGCGGTTGGCCTGGTAAGTCTCAAAGTTAGAGGCTGAGCTTACTTCCAGCCAGCGGCCCTGGGCGGCAGAGTATACTTCCATGTCGTAGGTGAGGGCAGAGGTGAAGCCCATGTCGCCGCCGCACAGACGCAGCACGCGGTAAGGCAGCTCCAGCTTCTGCAACAGGCCCTGTATGTAGCTGCTCATCTCCTCCAGCGCCTCATAAGACTTCTCCGGCAGCGTGATCTGCACAATCTCCACCTTATCAAACTGGTGCAGGCGGTTCAGGCCGCGCACATCGGCGCCCCACGAACCGGCCTCACGTCTAAAGCAAGGCGTATGGCCTGCGTTCTTAATTGGCAACTGCTCCACCGGAACAATTTCATCGCGGTACATGTTCGTGATAGGAACCTCCGCCGTCGGAATCAGGTACAGGTTGTCTGCCGTGGCATGATACATCTGTCCGTCCTTGTCGGGCAACTGGCCCGTGCCATAGCCAGAGGCCTCGTTTACCACAATTGGTGGCTGCACCTCCATGTATCCGGCTTTGATGGCCTCGTCTAAAAAGAAGTTGATGAGCGCGCGCTGCAGACGGGCACCCTGCTTCTTGTAAAACGGAAAACCGGCTCCGGATACCTTGTTGCCCAGCTCAAAATCGATGATGTCGTATTTTTGGATCAGCTCCCAGTGCGGCTGCGCCCCTTCGTGCAGCTGCGGAATGGCACCGTGCTCCAGCACTACCTCGTTGTCCTCGGCGCTTTTGCCAAAGGGCACGCTCTCGTGCGGCAGGTTCGGCAGCTTGTACAAAGCCTTCTGGATTTCATCCTCTAACGAGGAAAGTTGCTCAGCTAAAGCTTTGGTTTGTTGCTTCAGTTCGGACGTTTCGGCTTTGGCGGCCTCGGCCTTCTCGCGCTCCCCGTTCTTCATCAGCATGCCGATTTCTTTGGAGATGGAGTTGGCGCGGCTCTGAAGCGTATCGTGCTCGTTCTGTACCTGTCGGCGCTGCTGGTCAAGCTCCAGCAGAGCGGCAACTTCCTCGGCTGCGTTTTTGTAGTTTCTCTTGCTCAGACCCGCAATCACTTGCTCGGTCTGCTCTCTTAAAACTGTTAGCTGTAGCATAGTAAAGTATAAAGTGTAAACGCAAAAATAGAGTTTTTAAACTATTTAGAGGCTTTTACGAAATCTTTTAGACAAAAATTGAAACTTTTTTTCCAAAACAACCCGTAATATTTGTTAATTAAAAGGCATTGCAATAACATTGCGGTACATTTGACGAAGGCCCTGTTTCCCGTGCCTTTCTGACTCTTTCGCAACCTATTCTATTTTCCTGATTAAAAAGATAATCTCTCGCTTTGTTCGCGCACCGCGAAACCTGGCAAGTTACGTTAACTACCATACCATTATTTATGTACAAAATTGAAGAATTGAAAGATAGACTTCTTTCAGAACTCAAAGAAATTGCTGAGCAACTGGGTGTTAAAAACTTTAAGAAACTCAGCAAGCAAGACCTCATCTATAAAATCCTCGACCAACAAGCCATTACTCCTCCCGAAGATATAACTAAAAAGTCCAATGATGCGCCCGCAGTTGAGGTGACTGGTAGTGCCGAAACTCCTGAAAATACAGTTGCTAAGGAAGAGAGCGCGCAAGAGGCCCCGGCCCGTCCGGAAAGACGCCCCCGCACCCAGGCTGCTGGCCGCCGCGAAGACAGAGCTCAAACAGCTGTTGCAACAGAGGCTCCGGCCAAAGACCACGGCGCTCAAAACCAGCGCGAGCGTGTAAGGCGCGACAACCGTAACGACAACAAGGACGAGAATCGCAACGACAGCCGCGATAACCGCGGAAGCGATAACAACAGAGGCGACAGAGAGACAGCGCGTTACGACAACCGCAACAACGACGGCAGAGACAGCCGCAACGATAACCGTAACAACGATAACACGCGCCGTAGCAACAATCCGCAGAACGCAGCCAACACCACTAATTTTAAAGAATTTGATGGTATCATCCTGAACGAGGGGGTGCTGGAGCTGATGCAGGACGGTTACGGCTTCCTGCGGTCTACGCACTACAACTACCTGGCCTCTCCAGATGATATCTATGTTTCGCCTTCGCAGATAAAGCTTTTTGGACTGAAAACCGGTGACACGGTAAAAGGCCAGATCCGCCCGCCGAAGGAAGGCGAAAAGTATTTTGCCCTGCTGAAAGTGGAAACCGTGAACGGCCGCACCACCGAAGAGATCCGCGACCGTATCCCGTTCCAGCACCTGACACCGCTTTTCCCGGAAGAGCGCCTGAAACTGACCACCCGCCCAAGCCAGTTATCAACCCGTATCCTGGATCTGTTTGCCCCAATCGGTAAAGGCCAGCGTGGTATGATCGTGGCGCAGCCAAAAACAGGTAAAACCGTGTTGCTGAAGGAAATAGCCAACGCTATCTCTGAAAATCACCCGGAAGTATACCTGATGATACTGCTGATTGACGAACGCCCGGAAGAGGTGACGGATATGGCCCGCAGCGTGAAGGCAGAGGTTATTGCCTCTACGTTTGACGAGCAGGCCGAGCGCCACGTAAAAGTATCTAGCATTGTACTGGATAAAGCCAAACGCATGGTAGAGTGCGGCCACGATGTGGTTATACTTCTGGATTCCATCACGCGTCTGGCACGTGCCTATAACACCGTAGTTCCTTCGTCCGGCAAGATCCTGTCGGGTGGTGTGGATGCCAACGCACTGCACAAGCCGAAGCGCTTCTTCGGTGCGGCCCGTAACGTGGAGAACGGCGGCTCGCTTACCATCATCGCCACGGCCCTGATCGACACCGGCTCTAAGATGGACGAGGTGATCTTCGAAGAATTTAAAGGTACCGGTAACATGGAACTGCAACTGGACCGCAAGCTGGCCAACCGCAGAGTCTACCCTGCTATCGACGTTCCGGCTTCCGGCACACGCCGCGAGGACCTGCTGATGGACCGCGACGAGCTGAACCGTATCTGGATCCTGCGCAAGTTTATGTCCGACATGAACTCAATCGAAGCCATGGAGTTCCTGAAAGAGCGTATGAAGGGCACCAAGAGCAACGAAGAGTTCCTGATCTCGATGAACGGATAAGACAGGAATTAGCACAAAAAGCGGCCCCGCTATACAGAAGTATGGCGGGGCCGCTTTTTTTATACTTTATATCCAGCGGAGGCTAAAAATCTGCATCCAACCCGAAACGCTGCTTCAGGTCTACGAGCACGGGGTACTTTTCGGCGAGGTAGTTAAACTTATCGGCTGACGTATACAGCTTGCGGCCATCATCCTGCACTTCTATCACCTCCGCCCTTAGTTTTATACTTCGGTTGCCCAGCTGCTGCTTCAGCTCGCGCAGGATGTCCGGGCGCAGCGCGGTGAACTGGTCCATCATCACGTGGTTTTCCAGCTGCAGCACAATCTCGTTGTCGGGGCCGATGTGGTAGTGGCGGTTCAGGAGCGTGAACTCCATCATGTTCTCCGCCTTCTTGCGGCGCAGGATGGCGTGCCACACCGTTTTCAGCTTCGCCTCGTCCACGGGTAGTACTGCGCCATAGTTGATGTCCTCTTCCTCCTCGGCCACGGCAACCTCTGCCACGGCAGCCTGCGGGTTTTGCAGGTCTTTCAGGCTGGGCAGCTTGCTTAGCTTTTTCTGAGGCGGCAGCTGCAGCCCGGCCCGCGGTTTATCAGGGGCAGGCGCGGCTGGTGCCGCTGCCTGAGGGGGTGCCAGGTGTGCGTCTGGCGTTACCTGCTGTGGCTTCGGTGGCTGTTGCAGGTCCTCCGAAGGCACATGCTGCGGCGTATGCGGCGGCTGCAGCCTCTCGGAAGGCACAGGGGTGGCACCTATTGTACCGGTAGAGGCTGGCGCCGGGGCCGCTACCTTAGCTTTTTTTGGCTCAGATCCTTCCTGGGCTGCAAAGCTGAGCGCCGCATTCAGGTGCGCCAGCTTCATCAGGCACAGCTCCACGTGCAGGCGCTGGTTTTTGCTGCTCTTGTAGTTGGTGTCGCAGGAGCTTACCAGGTTCAGGCCCGACAGCAGGAACGACACGCTGGACTTCTGCGACTGCTCCGCATACTTGGCCTTGATGTTGTCCGATACCTCCAGCAGCTGTATCGTCTGCGGGTCTTTGCACACCAGCAGGCTGCGGAAGTGCTCGCCAATGCCGATCAGGAAGTTATGGGCATCAAAGCCGTTCTTCAGGATCTCATCAAACAGCAGCAACGAGCCCGACAGGTTCTGCTCCAGCAAATGGTCTGTCAGCCGGAAATAGTAGTCATAGTCCAGGATGTGCAGGTTCTCAACCGTGGATTTGTACGTCACGTTGCTACCGGAGAAGGTAACCATCTGGTCGAAGATCGAGAGGGCGTCGCGCAGGGCACCGTCGGCTTTCTGCGAGATCAGGTGCAGGGCGTCGGGCTCAGCCTGTATACTTTCCTTGGTGGCGATGTTGCCCAGGTGGCGCACCATGTCCTCAATTCGAATTCTATTGAAGTCGAAGATCTGGCAACGCGAAAGGATGGTCGGGATGATCTTGTGGCGCTCGGTGGTAGCAAGTATGAAAATAGCATAAGAAGGCGGCTCCTCCAGCGTCTTCAGAAACGCGTTGAAGGCCTGGTTCGAGAGCATGTGCACCTCATCTATGATATAGATCTTATACTTGCCCGTCTGCGGCGCATAGCGCACCTGCTCCACCAGGTTCCGTATGTCCTCCACCGAGTTGTTGGAGGCAGCATCCAGCTCATGGATGTTAAAGGAACTGTTGGAGTTAAAGCTGCGGCACGACTCGCACTCGTTGCAGGCCTCCACTTCCGGGGTAATGTTCTGGCAGTTGATGGTTTTGGCCAGGATACGGGCACAGGTGGTCTTGCCCACACCGCGCGGTCCGCAGAAAAGGAAAGCTTGCGCCAAATGCTTGCTGCTGATGGCGTTTTTAAGGGTATTGGTTATATGGTGCTGCCCTACTACGCTGTCGAACGTGGTGGGGCGGTATTTACGCGCTGATACTACAAAATTTTCCATTACTACAAAGATAATGATTCTGAAGCTGAGTTGGGAGTGCTTTTTATCAAGTACTTATCCAGACAGTTATCCACCGGCTCAGCCCGCCTCTGTTGTAAAGGAAACAGGAAAAGGCACTATAAAATGCCTTTTCTGCCAAGTATAAAAGCTGCGGGCCCTAAACAGTATACAGGGTAGCCACCACCATGCCAAAGCCGCTCATCAGAAGCAGGAAAGTATAGGCAAATGCCAGCATCAGAAACTTAAATACTGTGAGCCAGCGGCGGCTTCTGTAAATAGTGCGCATCGACTGGTAAATGTACCAGATGCTCACAACAAAACCGGCAAACAGGAGCCAGCCCGACAGGAAAGGCAACAACCATTTTAAGGCAATAAGTATAGAGCCGAACAAAAACAGGAACGAATGCACATGTATAGAGTAAATCAGGTGCTCTGCATAGAATTTCTTAGACCGGAAGTTCACCAGCTTTAGGATTAAGGCAAACAAGGGCAGCAGAACGAACATGATTTTGGGCAAGTGGCTTACCAGCTTATTCCTGAAAAGCGCATTCTTTGTCTCGTCATGCCTCACCTCCCGGAATTTAGCATTAAGGTCATTTATAGGTACTTCCCACCCGGCGATGGTAATTTTATCTTTAATGGCCGGGGCTTCTTCTTTTTCGGGCTCTGCGGCAAGTACAGTCTTTTCGGCGTTGGCCGTTGCTTTTGCCTGGTTCTTAGCGCCGGTGTCTTCTTCTTTGGTTATCGTTTTTTCTTCAGCTGCGTCCTCTTTCAGGATCTCTTTTTTGTTGATGTTAGAGTTGGCCGTGAAAAGAAAAAAGAACAGAATGCTGATGGAAATGTACATGCTGATCGGGTTGAGGTGCGAGGCGCGTCTGCCAGCAAAATACTCTTTGGTTAGATGGCCCGGCTTCGTTAAAAGAGGAACCAAGCTGTTAAAGAACTTAGACTCGAAATGAAAGTAGTGCCCTACGCTGTGTAGCATCAGGTGCAGAAAGTTTTCATGCAGCTCCAGGTTTTCCTGTCCACAGCTGGAGCAGTATTTGTCATTTACAACAGTGCCACAGTTCAGGCAGTTGCTGTCGGAACGGTAATGTTTTTTCATAGTGCAAGGATAAAAGGTTCGGTGCCGGCTCAAGTAAGGTTTTTGAGTCCGGTTTAAAGTGCGAAAGTAAGGAATTGCAGGATTTTTTTATGATGCCGTTCCTTAATATTTATTTTATACTATATATAAAGGCTTCGCAAGCTTAGGGCAAAGCGGTCGGGCAGCCTGATTTCTATACTTGCATGGGGCGGTGATTTCGCTTACAGCCACTCTAAACCCACCCGGGAGAAGATTTTGCTTGCTTATAAGTTCTGAAGCGGTGTAGGGGCTATGCCTGAAAGTTCAGCTTGAAAACAGTTCCTACGCCCACCTTAGAGTCAACCTGTATGCTGCCCTTGTGCAGCAGCATGATGTGCTTGGCCAGGCTCAGGCCAATGCCGGAACCGTCTTTGTGCGAGGTGAAGAAAGGGATGAAAATGCTTTCCAGCAGCTCCTCCGGAATGCCGGTGCCGTTGTCCTGCACTTCGATCACGGTTTTGCCGTTTTCCTGCTCCGCTGTAAGTATAACCTGCGGGTTTGGGCGCCCTTGCACGGCACGCTTGGCATTCAGAATAAGGTTGATGATGACCTGCTCCAGCAGGTTCACGTCGCCGTGCAGCGAGAGGTTAGGCGGCTCTACATGGCATTCCAGCTTTACGCCGTGCCCCTCCAGCTGCGGGCGCATCAGCCCGTTTATACTTTTAAACAGCTCCTGCACATACACCGTGGTCAGCATCAGCTCCTGCGACTTGCTCAGGTTGCGGTAGAAATGGGCAAAGCGCAGCAGTCCTTCGCTACGTTTCTTGATGATGGAAATGCCTTCCTCGGTGTCCTGCAGCAGCTCCGGGTCTGCCTTAGCGCCGGGCTCCTGCTCATACTTCTCGCGCTCCATTTGCAGGTGCCGGCCCAGCGTGTCGGCAAGTGAGGCGATAGGGGCCACCGAGTTCATGATTTCGTGCGTCATCACGCGCAGCAGTTTTTGCCAGGCCTCTGTTTCGGTGGCATCTACGGTGGCGCTCACGTTTTTAAGTGCAATAAGCAGCAGGTGGCGGTGCTGCATGGTAAAAGCCGTTGCCGAGAGCAGCAGCTGCGACGCACCGTCCTGCAGCTTCAGCTTAAGGAGCTTGCTGTCGCCCGGCTTTATACCTTGCACTGCCTCGTGCAGCAGCGGGTAGCGCGCCTCCAGCCCGTTTATACTTTTCAGGTAAGGCAGGTGCAGTATACTTTTAAAGGCCTCGTTCACCCACTCCACCTCGCCTGTCTCCTCATCCACGGCCATAATGCCCGTGTCGATCATCTGCAGAATGGTTTGCATGTACTGGAACTGCGCCTCTTTCTCGATGTGCAGCTGCTTATAGGTATCGTTGATGAGGTTGAAGGCGGTGTGCAGCTGCCGCAGCGAGCTGTTGGTTGTATGCTCGTTAAACCGCTGTGAAAAATCGCGCTGCTTAACGGCCTGTAGAAACTTAGCCAGCTCGTTGTTGCCCCGGGTAATGTACCTGGCCAGCTCCCATACCTGCGCCAGCATCACAAGCATACCTGAGCCCATTTGCAGCCAGGTAAACTGGGTGAGAAAGTGCACCGTGAGGTACATCATGCCCAGCAAAAGTATAACCCGGACGAGCAGCCCAAATTCGAGGCGGTTAAATATCATGCTTGTTCAGTCGGCGGTAAAGGGCGGTGCGCGTAAGGCCCAGTTCCTTGGCTGTTCTGGAGATGTTGCCTTTGTTCTTCTCCAGCACCCGGATAATGGTCTCGCGTTCGATCTCGCTCAGCGGCATGGGGGCATCCGGCACAAAGGCCGCGGCTGGGGCGTCGGGCGCCACTTCCATAGCCGAGAAACTGAAGTCCTGCGGCTGCAGCACGTTGCCCTCTGCCAGTATGATGGCGCGCTCCACGGCATGCTGCAGCTCGCGCACGTTGCCCGGCCAGCTGTGTCTGTTCAGCTTCTGCAGTGTTTCGGTGGCAAATTCAGGAGTAGCTTTGTGGTTTTTCCGGGCATAGATGGCGGCGAAATGGCGGGCCAGCAGCTCCACGTCGCCGTGGCGCTGGCGCAGCGGCGGCAGCGTTATCTCTACGGTGTTGATGCGGTAGATAAGGTCCTTGCGGAACTGGTTGCGGGCGGCCAGCTCGTAAATCGGCTCGTTCGTGGCCGAGATCAGACGGATATCTACCGGTATGGGCGTGTTGGAGCCGAGCGGCGTTACCTGCCGGTTCTGCAGCACCGTGAGCAGCTTGGCTTGCATGGCCGGCGAAATGTTGCCAATCTCATCCAGGAACAAGGTGCCGCCGTTGGCCGCCTCAAAACGGCCGGGCCGGTCTTCGCGGGCATCGGTAAAGGCGCCCTTTTTGTAACCGAACAGCTCGCTCTCAAACAGGCTGTCCGTCAACGCGCCCATGTCTACGCTCACAAAAGGCTTGGCAGCCCTGAACGACTTCTCGTGCAGCGCCCGCGCCACCAGCTCTTTGCCGGTGCCGTTCTCGCCAAGTATAAGCACGTTGGCCTCGGTAGGCGCGATCTTCTCTAGCTTATACAGCACCTCTTTTATGGCCTCGCTCTCGCCAAGTATAGTGGTGTGGGTGTTTTTGTTAGCGGATGCTGTAGCTGCACCTCCCTTTGCTTTCTGTTGCCGTTTTTCCAGCGTTTGGTGCAGGGTCTCCAGCAGCTTTTCGTTGTGCCAGGGCTTCACAATAAAATCGGTGGCACCTTCTTTCAGGGATTTTACGGCCAGCTCCACATCGCCGTAGGCCGTGATCAGTATAACCGAAACGTCTTTGTCTTTCTCCAGGATCTGCCGCAGCCAGAACAGCCCTTCGTTGCCGGTGTTCAGGGCGCTTTTAAAGTTCATGTCCAGAAAGATGACGTCGAACTTCTGCCGCTCCAGCAGGCCAGGCAGCAGGTCGGGGTTCTTTTCGGTCACCACTTCTTTTACCTCGGTTTTGAGCAGCATCTTCAGGGCGAACAGAACATCTGTTTCGTCGTCTACCACCAGCACACGGGCATTTTTTACAGAGGCCATAGGTACTATAATTTCTGATTCAGAAACCGAATATACCAATTCTATCTGATAAAAATAAAAATAGGATAAACAGTATACTTTACTTAAGTATACGCTGTGTTTATACTTGTAGCGGAAGCGCACAGGTGTACTGGAGGCAGGTGTATCAAAAGCGAACACTTATACTTGCTGGGATTGCGGCAAATAGCTAATAAACAAGTTTTTATGGTTTTGGCACTCTGTTTTCTTGTGAGTCTTAAGATGACCTGGAAAAATCTTCAGAAAAATCGCTTAGCTATACTTTCACACCGCAACGCTTAAAACTATGTTCAAGAACTACCTCAAAATGGCCTACCGCAACCTGATGCGCCACAAGGTCTTCTCGCTCATCAACGTTTCCGGCCTGGCGCTGGGCATGACCTGTTCCATACTTATACTTTTGTGGGTGCGGGACGAGCTGAGCGTCAACCGCTTCCACAAGGATATTGACAATCTGTACCGGGTGATGGAAGTGCAGCGCTACCCTGGCGCTGATGATTTAACCGTTGATGCGACACCGGGGCCACTGGCCGAGGCGCTGGAGCGGGATATGCCGGAGGTGGTACATGCCGTCCGCTCCACCACCTGGGACTGGAAACAGCTTTTTGCTTACAACGACAAAGTGCTAAAAGTAAACGGCCGGTATGCCGATCCGGAGTTTTTTGAAGTGTTTACTTTTCCGCTGCTACAGGGGGATGCAAAGAACGTGCTGGCGCAGCCAAACTCGGTGGTGATTTCGGAAACGGTGGCAAGCCAGTTCTTCAACTCGCCGGAAGAGGCCATGGGTAAGCTTTTTAAGATCAATAACAGCAAGAGCTACAAAGTAACCGGGGTGATGCAGGACGTTCCGAAGAACTCCACCATGCAGTTCGACTATGTGATGCCCGTAAACGATTGGATCAATAGCCCCGGAAGCGATTGGCTGAAGGAATGGGGGAGCAACGCCCTGCGCACTTTCCTGTTGTTACAGCCCGGTACCGACATTGCCGCTTTCAACGAGAAGGTAAAGCCTTTCATAAAGAAGTACCAGCCAGGCGCTAAGACAGATTTGTTTGTGCAGCCTGTTAGCGAAATGTACTTGTACGGCGATTTTACGGGTAGCAAAGCGGTTGGCGGCAACGTAGAGGTGGTGCGTCTCTTTACAGTGGTGGCCGTGTTTATACTGATCATTGCCTGCATCAACTTTATGAACCTGGCCACGGCGCGCTCTGCCAAACGAGCGAAAGAAGTAGGCGTGCGCAAAGCTATCGGAGCCAACAAAGCGGCTTTGGTCCGGCAGTTTATGGTGGAGTCTGTGCTGGTGGCTTTCCTGGCGCTGTTCATATCCGTGAACCTGGTAGGCATGCTGCTTCCGCACTTTAACGACTTAACAGGTAAATTTATAGAACTTAACCTCTCGGATCCCTCACTGCTGCTGATGCTGTTGGGCGTAGCTGCCCTTACGGGCATCCTTTCGGGCAGCTATCCGGCTTTCTTCTTGTCGTCCTTTAATCCCGCGGTGGTTCTGAAAGGAACGGCTAAGCTAAGCAAGCGCGTATCCGTGTTCCGTAAGGGCCTGGTGGTGTTTCAGTTTATACTTTCCGCCTTGCTAATCATCAGCACCCTAGTGGTGTACCTGCAGCTGCACTTTATCCGAACGAAGAATATTGGCTTAAACCGGGAAAACGTAGTGCTGCTGCCGCTGGAAGGTGATCTCCGCGACCGCTATGATGTCATGAAGGAGGAGATGCTGAAAGTGCCAGGCATAACAGGCGTCACGGCTGCAAACCAAAACCCACTGATGGTCGGCAACTCTACCGGGGATGTGGAGTGGGAGGGGAAAGACCTTAATGCGGATATCCTGTTCAGCATCCTGAAAGTAGACTATGATTTTCTGGAAACGATGGGGATGCAGCTGAAAGAGGGCAGAAGCTTCTCGAAAGACTTTGGCGCCGAAGACAGCAAGTTTATCATCAACGAGGAGGCTGCCCGGCTGATGCAGATGCAGGAGCCGGTAGGGCAGTGGCTAAATCGCGGAGATCAGCACGCAACGGTTATCGGGGTGGTAAAGGACTTTAAGACAACCTCTATGCACGAAAACATGAAGCCCCTTGTGATGATGTTGGACATGAATGACGCAAACACGATTTTTGTCCGCGTTAGATCCGAGAATACGCCTGAGGCACTGTCTGCCATGGAAAGTATCGTGCAGAGGCACAATCCCGCCTTCCCGTTCGAGTACCACTTCCTGGATGAGGATTTTGAGCGGATGTACAAGACAGAGGCCATTATGGGTGAGCTCACCAGGTACTTTGCCGGCATCGCCATCTTTATCTCCTGCCTCGGCTTGTTTGGCTTGGCGCTGTTTACGGCGGAGCAGCGCACCAAAGAGATCGGGGTGCGCAAGGTGCTGGGCGCCTCTGTTACGAGCATCGTGTACATGCTTTCCAAGGATTTCCTGAAACTAGTGCTCATCGCCAACATCATTGCGCTGCCGGTGGGCTGGTACCTGATGCATAACTGGCTAAACGACTATGCCGACCGCATGGAGCTGAGCTGGTGGATCTTTGCGATAGCTTTTGTGGCGACCATTATCATCGCGATTGTTACGCTTAGCTTCCATGCCATTAAAACAGCCGTTGCCAACCCGGTCAATTCGCTCCGGGCAGAGTAGGGTAAAGTATAAAGTATTACTTCTAACCCGAGGAAGCGCCCGCCCCCCTGTAAGCTACCCAGCCTGCAGAGGGACGGGCGCTTCTCCATAGATGATGTAAAAGTGATCTTTAGGAAAGTAGGAAGGTGTAGCGAAAGCGAACGGGTGTACGGGAACAGGTGTGTCGAAAGCGTACAGTATAATTTTATAGTATAGGCTTAATTGATTGATATACAGATCTTTATTGTTTTGGCATCTTAATTACATATAGCGATTATGGAAGTCTTGGTAAAATCAGGCTTGCCACCCCAATAAGTATAAAACCATTATCCATTTAACGCCAAGTACAAAATAAAACCATGAAAAAGTCATTAACCTCAATGCTCCTGATGCTGGTGCTGGTGGCACCGGTGTTCGCACAGAAAGTTTACAAAGGCCTGCCTGTTATAAAAGCAAGCGCCACTGCCGCCGACTATAGAATCGGGAAAGACCTGGTGAAAGGCAGCTGGAACATTTCGCCGCAACTGTCGCCGGACGTGCTACGGGTGCCGGTGCCGGAAGCCAGGCAGAAGTTCACTTTCTACACCAACACCGACTCTATCAGCTTTATAGTAAAGGCGGGCAAGTCCTATCGTTTCTACGTAAACCTGAACGACACTGCTTACGCGCTGACCGAGCTGCAGGGGTATGGCTTTGAGGCTGTTAAGTTTAACAAGAAGCAGAGCGTGCCGGCTTATACCTTGCTGTATGAGCAAAATGCCGACAATGCCTACCTGCAGGAGCTGCGCACCAAGTATAACCTGGATGCCGTAGTGGCAGGCGCCGCCAACGACACCGAGAAAGCGCTGCGCATGGTAAACTGGGTGCACAAGCAGTGGCAGCACAATGGCATGAACGAGCCCAGCAGCCCCGATGCCCTCACTATACTGGCAGAGGTTAAGGATGGGAAGCAGTTCCGCTGCGTAGAGTATGGCATCGTAACCACCGCCTGCCTCAACGCCATCGGCCTGCCTGCCCGCACCATGGGCCTGAAGATGAAGGAAGTGGAAACCATAGAGTTTGGCGCGGGCCACGTGCTGCTGGAGGTATACCTGCCAGACCTGAAGAAATGGGCAATGCTGGACGGACAGTTTGATGTGATGCCGGTGCTGAACAACGTGCCGCTCAACGCCGTGGAGTTCCAGAACGCCATAGCCAACAACTACAACAAATTGGAAATCAGAAGCATTTCCGGCACAGGCAAGGCACAGTACGTAAATTGGGTGTATCCTTACCTGTACTACTTTGACGTGAAATTTGACAACCGCGAGGGCGTGGCTTTCCAGCGGGAGACGGTGGACGGAAAAGGTTCGCTGATGCTGGTGCCGGTAGGGGCCAAGGTGCCGGAGGTATTCCAGCGCAAGTATAAATTGGACCGCTACAAGCACACCAACTCGCTCGCAGACCTGTACCAGGCGCCAGTGCTGCCAGCAGCCACTACCACGGCATCCAGATAAGCATAAGGCAGTATAAATTGAAACCTTTTGGCTGTCACCTCGCGTTAAATAAGCGCTGGTGACAGCCAAAATGCCGTAAATTATTCGTACATTTGTGGCATACTTCTTGAAGTATAAACAGCAAGAATTCGTTCTTTAACTTATGGGGATGACCGGAATTGACAGCTTGTGCAGATTGCGTGTAAGCATGTCGGGTGATGAACGTACCACCTGTTAAAAATCCGTTCGAACAATAACTGGCGAATATAACTACGCCATGGCTGCCTAGTCTAGGTACTAAGCACTAGCCATAGTCTCGTGCAGGTTTCGTGAATCTGCTTGCACATACGAGGCTTCGATCCGATTTACTAGCTTGTGCAAGGGTGCGGTGCACAGGCGAAATAAAGCATCTAAGGAGTGCGCATTAGTTTGGTTTATACTAGCAAGCTCCCGACAATCCGAATAAACCTAAGCATGTAGAAGGCACGACGGTTTCCTTGTCTGGACCAGGGTTCGAATCCCTGCATCTCCACTTAGTACTCTTACGAAAAAGGCTTTAGCAACCCGCTAAAGCCTTTTTCGTTTGTAAGCCGCTCAATTGGCATCGGCACCTTAAACGAGGAGCCCATTTCAGGGCACATAAGACCTAAGCGTTAGGTTGATGCGCTACTAGCGCCTGTTCCGGATAGTTTTCAAGGTAGAACTGCTCTTCATCATGCTGGCCCTGTAGTACCCGCCCAAACATGTAGCCTACGCCAGCCATTCCCCCTAAACAAGTCAGTAATTCCCCGCCGATGGTCCGGCTCATGTTAAGTGGAACAAGCATCTGTAGTCCAAAAGTGATGGCAACAGCCAGCAAGCCGCACCAGGCAAACCGCTGATAGCTAAAGGTGCTGCCATAGGGGCTGTTCTCCCGGCCTAAAAATTTCATAGCAAGTTTGGCCATAGCCCGGAAGTAGAAGAATAGTATAACCAGTACCGGTAAAATAGCAACGTATAAAAAGAAAGGTATCATAAAGATCAGCATAAAGCTAAGTCCCACGCCGGCTCCTGCCACTACATAATAAGCGGCACTGATTAGTAAGGGTTTATAAAACAAGGCTGCAGATGCGGGTGCGGAGCCTTTGTCCAGCATGTCGAGGTTAGGAAGTACCAAAGCCAGGAAGAAGAGCACGCCTGGCAAGAGCCAAAGCAGGTATGAGAGAATAGGAAGAATAGCGAGAACATACTCACTAAAAAGGTTGAAAAACGACTCTAAAATGATATGAATGACAGGTACAAGCCCACAAGTTGTTGCCGTGGTGAGTGCCCTTTTGCTTCTGATTGTTTTCATACTATAAACAGCTGTTTTTGCCAGGCATCAGCATCGTTATGCCGCTACTGAAACAGCGTCAAATATATGATTTCTTAAGTTTTACCTGCCGTGTTTTTTCTTCTTATATGTAGAATATTTATTCTAATATTCTGGAAAGCATCTTGCATGTCCCCAGCTACGGCGGCAGAGCCTGACAATAGCATTTCCGTAGAGGGCGGCTACTTATCTAAGCACTCGTTATCAAGCAGAATCTTCATGTAATTACCCCTCCCAAAACGAGCATCACCATACAGGACCAGGAGATTGTACTGTGGCAGGTGAAACGCAAAGTAGCCAGCGAACTGGAGCGCATTCCGGTTTCTGAGCTGCAGACGGTACATTTTAAATTGACGGTACAGGACGGCCACAAACTGAATTTTGCCTGGAGCCCTGACGGCAGCAGTTGGAACGAAGCCAACAAAGGAGAGCCAGTCGACGGCGCTTTTCTGCCGCCCTGGGACCGCGGTGTGCGTGTTGGCCTAAGTGCCAAAGGTGCGGCAACGGCCTCGGCCGCATTTAACTGGTTTAAATTAAATTACAGCAAGAAAGAGATTTAAACCTCGCTCTATTGCTGGTGTCTAAACGGCAAAGAAACAAGGCATGTTTGGGCAGCGATCGCGAGGAAAACAACGAGAAGCGGCCTTGGGAAGGGCGGGGATAAACTGAACGTGGTGTAAACATATCCCTGTCATCGTTTTTGAACAGCACCTAACAAATCGTCTGCAGGCCTGAGAAGGGCGTTTAGTGAAAACCTACCATGAGAAGACTTTTATTTCTTGTAGCTATTCTTGTGCTGTTGGCTGCCCCTGTGTATGCAAGCGGGAATAAACCTATACTTGGTGTTGTGGTGGATGCTACTACCAAACAACCGGTCGCTTTTGCCACAGTAGCTTTAAAGAACAAGGCGGATGGTATACTGGCAGGCGTAAACACCGACGTAGCCGGTAAGTTCACGATACCCAATGTTGCCCCTGGTGAGTACAAACTGTTTATTACTTATGTTGGCTATACGCCCAAGACTCAACCAATCAAAGTGCCCGAAGCCGGTGAAAGTGTAGATTTAGGAAGTATAGAGCTGGCCGCCGCAGAGCTGGCCCTCAAAGAGGTGGAGATTAGCGTGGAGCGGCCCTTGGTGGAAGATACGGACGACGGGTATGTATACAATGCCGAGAACGATGCCAGTGCAACGGGAGGTACTGCCGCCGACTTGCTTACCAATGTGCCGGGCCTCACGCTGGGCGCAGACGGCAACCTGGAGATGATGGGCACAACCAAGATCAAAGTGCTCATGGACGGCAAGCCCTCATCCATCATGGCCGGCGACATGGCCGAGGCCCTGCGCCAGATCCCGGCAGACATTATCGCTAAAGTAGAGGTGATTACCACGCCCTCCGCAAAGTATGATGCCGAGGGAACAGGCGGCGTGATCAACATCATCACCAAGAAAAACAAGCAAATGAAGGGCTACAACGGCTCTGCAAGTATAACGGGCGGCAACAGGGGCAAAAGCGGAGGTATAAATTTTTATACCCGCACAGGAAAACTGAACCTGCGCAGCAGCCTGAACGGAAGCACCGGCAGAGACTTTGGCGACAACAAGGTGGAGCAGGTATACTATAAAGGCCGGATCGTAAACCAGGACAATGAGTTTACCGAAGCCGGCGCTAAGGTAAACGGGCACTTTGTAGGGGAACTTGACCTGAACGAGAAGAATAGTCTGAGAGCCACGGTAAAGGGGGTAAACACCGATTCTGATACCGACCAGCGAAACCTAAGCATAGAGAGATCCTCAAAAGAAACCGACTATGGCCGTGAGATAAACCGAAATCTGCGCTTGACAGACAAAACGAAAGGAATCGAAAGTATAGATGCTAATCTGGATTACACCAGGTACTTTAAGCAGAAAAACCAGGAGCTTAGCCTGATGATGATGTATAGCGGCACAGGCCGAAAGGACAATAACCTAACCACCCGCCAGAACGCGAACGATGTCATCAACCTCGTGCAGCACAACGACAACAGCAGCACCAACGACGAGCTCACGTTCCAGATTGACTATGTGCATCCGTTTAAAAAACTAGGCCGCATAGAGACAGGGGCCAAGGCGATTCTGCGCGATGCCACGAGCAACTATCTGGTATCTTCGGCATCGTCCTGGGAAGAGCCGCTTCAGGAGGATACAAGGCGCACAAACGTGTTTAACTACCACCAGGACGTTTTCTCGGGCTATTTCTCCCATACTTTGTCAATCAACAAAAAGTATACTTTGCGGACGGGGGGGCGCTATGAGTACACCACCATAGACGCCAACTTTGTGTCGAGCGGCACCAGTATGAGCAAAACATACCTCAACTTTATGCCAAACATCAACCTGAGCATGAGGCTGAAAAAAGACCAGCGCGTGGCGGTTAGCTACTCCAGCCGCATCCACCGTCCGCAAATCCATTACCTGAACCCTTTCTTCGACGATACTAACGAGCGTAACATCAGGGTAGGCAACCCGGATCTGCTGCCCGAGGTGTCGCACAACACCACGCTTAGCTACAGCAGGTACATCAACCAGCTCACGCTTAAAGGCACCGCCTACTGGCGGCAAACAAACAACGACATCAGTAGCTACCGTTCATTTGACAGGCGCCCGAGCCGCGTGGCCCCTTACGACTCCATAGACGCCATTATCACCTCATTTATGAATGTGGGAAAGAACAGCACCGTTGGTGCCTCTCTGTCTGTCACGCTGCGGCTCAACAAAAGCGGAAACATCGGGACTACGCTGGGAGCTTACCACAGCCAGATCAACGGCGTAACCTACAACCCTATACTGAAAACGACGGAGCTAACCACCCGCAGCGGCATGGTGTACAACTGGCAGGTAAACGGCACTTACAGATTTCAGAAAGACGTGGTGGCCCAGTTGTCCACTTCGCTTAGCTCGCCGCGCTTACAGGCGCAGGGTTCCATTACCATGGTGCAGAAGTATAATGTATCCTTACGGAAGGATTTTTGGAACAGGACAGCCTCGCTTGGGTTTACCATCGATAATTTTTTGAGTAACAAGGATTTGGCGAGGCAGGTAACCAACGCCGATCTCTTTACAAGTACGAATTGGCGATATTCATACAACAGGGTTTACCGGCTTAGCTTAACGTACCGCTTTAAAAAGATGGAGTTTAAGGAGAGAGCCCCTAAAGACCATAAAACGATTGTAAACGACGACAAGGAAAAGGCTGTTCAGTAAGTATAGTCTGAGTAAGTGCAGCAAGCAAATCAATATTTATAAAGTATGATTAACGAGATTATTGAGAAATTCAAAGAGCTTTACCAGCAGGAGCCGACAGTAGTGAGATCGCCGGGGAGGGTAAACCTGATTGGGGAGCACACCGATTACAACGACGGATTTGTGCTGCCGGCCGCAATCGATAAAGAAATTTACTTTGCCATAGCACCTAACGGACAGGAGATCTGCCGCGTGCACGCCTTCAACGAGAGCCAAAGCGACACCTTTAAGCTGGAAAAACACATCGAGCCGTCGGCCGGTGGCTGGGTAAACTATATCAAAGGCGTTGTGGCCCAGTTTATAAAGGCAAACTATGAGATCGGCGGCTTTGACCTGGTGTTCGGCGGAAACGTGCCCATCGGCGCGGGTTTGTCGTCGTCAGCTGCCGTGGAGTGCGGGCTTGCTTTCGGGCTTAACCATATATTTAATTTGGGTGTGGAGAAATTTGAACTGGTGAAGATGGCCCAGAAGGCAGAGCATGAGTATGCCGGCGTGAAGTGCGGCATCATGGACCAGTTCGCCAGCATGTTCGGGAAAGAGGGACACGTGGTAAAGCTGGACTGCCGCTCGCTTGAGTATACTTACTACAGCTCCGATCTGGAGGGTTACCGCATCGTGCTCTGCGACACGCAGGTAAAGCACTCGCTGGCCTCATCGGAGTATAACACCCGTCGCCAGGAGTGCGAGGCCGGCGTGGCGCTTCTGCAAAAGCATTACCCACAGGTGCAGAGCCTGCGCGATGTAACAATTGGCATGCTGGAGCAGCACCAAGCTGATTTTGAGCCGGTTATCTATAAACGCTGTAAGTATGTGGTGAGCGAGAACAACCGGGTGGAGGAAGCCTGCCAGCATTTGCAGGAGGGCAACCTGAAAGCCTTCGGAGAAAATATGTATGCCTCCCATGCAGGCCTGCAGCACGACTACGAGGTGAGCTGCCCTGAGCTGGATTTCCTGGTAGACCAGACCAGAAATGATGAGAGTGTACTTGGCGCGAGGATGATGGGCGGCGGCTTCGGCGGTTGCACAATCAACATCGTGAAACTGGACGAGCTGGAGAATTTCTCCGGAAGAATTGAAGCGGCATACCAGCAGCAGTTCGGCAGAAAGCCACAGATCTATGTTGCCCAAATAGTGGACGGCAGCAGCCTGGTGGAGCCAGGGAAAGTATAAAGTATAAGCTTCGGCTAACCCACCTCTGCCCCCTCCAAGGAGGGGAATTTCTATACGAGTAATTTATTCCCCTCCTCGGAGGGGTTAGGGGTGGGTTTACATTATACTAAAAGCAATCAACCATAATTAGTTGAAGCCCTTTTCGGGCGATAACATAAGAGGAATTTAGCATGCCTGATTTTGATTTAGCAGAACACCCCCACCGGCGTTATAACCCTTTGCTCGACGAGTGGGTGCTGGTGTCGCCGCACCGGGCCAAGCGGCCGTGGCAGGGGCAGGAAGAGGACGTGCAGAAAGATGCCAGGCCGGAGTATGACCCAACCTGCTATTTGTGCCCGACCAATACCCGCGCAAATGGAGAAAAGAACCCAGACTATACTTCCACCTACGTATTCGAGAATGATTTCGGGGCGCTGCAAGCCACTACCCCCGAAGGTGCTTATACTAAAGGCAAGCTGCTTCGCGCCGAGAGCGAGCGGGGCATCTGCAAGGTGATCTGCTTTTCACCGCGCCACGACCTGACCCTGCCCGACATGGAAGTTGCCGACATCAGGAAAGTGGTAGACCTGTGGGAGCTGGAATACTTGGAGCTCGGAAAAATCGACTTCATCAACCATGTGCAGATATTTGAGAACAAGGGTGCCGTGATGGGCTGCAGCAACCCCCACCCGCACGGACAGATATGGGCGCAAAGCGCTGTGCCTGCCGGTCCGGCACGCGAGTCCAAAACGCAGGCTGCCTATTATGCAGCCAATAAGAGAAGCCTCTTGCAAGACTACCTGGAGCTTGAGTTGGAGGAACAGGCGCGCATCGTGTACAGCAACGAACACTTTGTGGCGCTGGTGCCGTTTTGGGCTGTGTGGCCTTTTGAGACGATGCTGTTGCCCCGCCGCCACGTGCAGCACCTGGGGCAGCTGAGGACAGAGGAGAAAGACGCTTTCGCCGATGCCATCAAAAAGCTGACCATGGTATACGACAAAGTGTTTAATGTGTCGTTCCCCTACTCGGCGGGCATTCACCAGCAGCCAACAAACAACGACGACCACAGCGGCTGGCACCTGCACATGCACTTTTATCCGCCCTTGCTGCGTTCAGCCTCCGTCAAAAAGTTTATGGTTGGTTACGAAATGCTTGGAGACCCGCAACGCGATATAACACCGGAAACAAGCGCAGAGCGTCTTAGAGGAATATTATCGTAGACTTTTTTGGTTATTTGTAAAGAGTAAGATAGTGTCTTTTTACTGAAGATGTAATGGTTAGCTAACAAGATGCTTAGCTATATCAGCTCGTGACAAATCATTAAGACTTGTTCTTGGGTGACGACCTATTCCGTCTTAAGATTGGGAGGAAACCAATCTCCGCAAGCACATCGGGCAGTGCTATATTGCGCCATAGGTGCTAAATTCTGGCAAAATAATCGTACTTTGTGTGCGGTCAGTACGGAGGCAGTCCTGCCAGCATAATAATCAAAGCTTTCCCTCCCTGCTAACCGGAACTTATTCTCCCTGCATAACCGTAATGAAAAAGAAGCTGCAAATTAGTGATATAGCTAAACAACTAAATGTTTCCATCACTACCGTCTCTTTCATACTGAACGGTAAGGCAAAGGAAAAGCGCATCAGCGATGACCTGACGGCAAGGGTGTTGAAACTGGTAGAAGAAGTAGGCTATCGCCCTAACCAGTTGGCCCAGAGCCTGCGCACAGGTAAAACCAAAACCATAGGCCTTATGGTGGAGGATATTTCAAACCCTTTCTTTGCCAACATTGCGCGCCTAATTGAAGAGAGAGCCCATAAGGAAGGCTACAAAATAGTATACTGTAGCACCGAGGACGATACTGAAAGGACAAAGGAACTCATCAGCATGTTTAGGGACATGCATGTGGATGGCTACATCATCACGCCCCCCGAGGGAGTGGAGGAAGATATAAAAAAACTAATTGCTGATGGTTTTCCTGTTGTGCTGGCAGACCGGCAAGTTGCCGGCGTGGATGCGCATTGCGTTATTGTTGATAATTTGTTGGGTGCCTACAATGCCACGACTCATTTAATTGAGCGGGGCTATCAGCGTATTGCCTTTATCACGATAGATTCAAAGCAAAGCCAGATGGTGCAGCGGCTGGAAGGATACACAAAGGCACTGGAAGAGAATGACCTAGAGGCCGTTGTGTTAGAAGTGCCATACCGCTATGACGCAAAGCAGATGATACAGTCTATTACATCTTTTCTGGAGGAAAGAAAAAACATTGACGCTGTTCTTTTTGCGACAAACTATGTGGCAGTAAGAGGATTAGAAGAAATCTCTCAAATCAGTCCAGCCGATGCACCTGCCAAGTTGGGGCTGGTGTCTTATGATGATCATGACGTTTTTAAATTTTTCAAGCCGACGGTTACGGCAGTTGCGCAGCCTACGGAGGCGATTGCAAATCATGTCATCAACCTCATGCTGAACCTGTTGGGGCAGAAAAATAGCACCTTGAAAGCCGAGACAATCATTCTTCCGACAAGCCTTGTTGTCAGAAACTCCTCTCTCCACAAAACAAAAGTATAAAGGCCTGGCTGTCAATAAGCCTGGCTATGAGTTGTAGTCCCTATTAGATCCATGCACCTTAAGTAGTGCCAGAACTTAAGGTGCCTTTTATTTTGTAACCTTCTCGTTTGAGTGCCCTAATGATTAATCACTCAATATTCTTAATATCTTCTGTTTAAGCTTTTATTTTAATGTAATACTGCTAAATTTGAAAATAGTATTACCCAAATTTTAAGGGTGAAGCAGCAAGAATTATCTTTTTCTAAACAGTAGGTGGGGACAGGGGGCTTATTTTTTAGATTGTTTGCTAAAAGGTTTTAGCAAACACTTCGCAGCATTGCAGCTGCGATGGTAAAAGAATCTAAAACACCCTAAGTATAAATTACGAGATGGCCACCACGCCAAACAAGGAGCGCGGCACCAAAGCGGATGCTTACCCATACTCCCTGTCGAATGAGAAATAGAAACACTTTACATATTGTGCAACTCGGGTCATCCCAACTAAAAACAGGTATATGATTAAACGTAAAACCACACCGATGCGGGGCATGTGGCTGGCGGGTATCGCGCTGATGTGCAGCACCGGCGTATCCCTGGCGCAGTCTGCGGCGCCTCAGACTACGGCCATACCACTTGATAACCTGTCCTCCTTCCAGAATCCGGGAAAGAGCTGGCAGGTTGCCGGCGATGTGACGGCCAAACTTGATAAAGATAACGAGCTGGATGTTAAGGAAGGAACAGGTATTCTGGTGAACGAGCCCAGCAGAAAGAAGAAAGGCGTAGACCTGCTCACCAACTTTGAGCATGGGGACGTGGACCTGGAGCTGGACTACATGATGGCCAAGGGCTCCAACTCCGGTATATACCTGCAGGGCCGCTACGAAGTGCAGCTGGAAGACAGCTGGGGCGTGAAGAACCCTACCTCGGCAAACAACGGCGCGGTGTATGAGCGCTGGGACGAAAGCCGCCCTAACGGACAGAAAGGCTTTGAGGGCTATGCCCCCCGCCAAAATGTGAGCCGGGCACCGGGTCTGTGGCAGCACCTGAAAATCTCGTTTCAGGCCCCTCGCTTCGATGCCAGTGGCAAGAAAATAGAGAACGCCAAAATACTTCACGCCGAGCTGAACGGTGTAACCATACATGAGAATGTGGAGCTTTTCGGGCCAACACGCGGCGCCCTGGGAGGCAACGAGGTGGCCATGGGGCCGCTGCGCCTGCAGGGCGACCACGGCGCTGTGGCCTTCCGCGACATCAAGGTAACGAAGTATGGCAAACCAAGGCCCGAGCTGGTAGACCTGAAGTACCAGGTGTTCAAAGGGAAGTTTGAGGCGGAGCCCCGGTACGACAGCATCCCGCCAGAGGCTGAAGGCACATCGGTGGCGCTAACCTCGGAGATAAGCCCCTTCCAGAAAGACTTCCTGGTTCGCTATACCGGCACACTGCGGGTAAAGGAGCCGGGAGAGTATACCTTTAACCTGAACACCAACGGTGGCGGAGGGTTGATGCGGATCAACAACAAAGTGGTTGTTCCGATAGAAGGCCGAGACCGAAAAGGTACCGTTACGCTACCCGCAGGCGACATGCCGTTTGAGCTGGTGTACTCCAAAGTTGTGGAGTGGGGAAGACCTGCGCTGGGGATTGCCGTGGTAGGGCCCGGCATCCGGGAGTACCTGATCGGTGACCCTGTGGCCGGAGGAAACGATAACTCCCAAGGACCAATCCTGGTGGACGCTCCGGTAAACACCATTCTCCGCAGCTTCATGGACCTGCCGGTTCCGGGCGAAAATGGCAAGAAAAACACCAGAGTGGTACATGCCGTGAACGTAGGGAGCCCGGACCAGGTGCATTATACCTATGACATGGACAAGGGAAATATGATACAAGTATGGCGAGGAGGGTTCCTGGACGCCACGCCGATGTGGTATAGCCGTGGCGATGGGTCATCCCGTCCGGTTGGGGCGGTGCAGCACTTTGGGCAGCCGGCCTTTACCCTGGCGAAACTGGCTAATCCGCAGGCGGCTTGGGTGATAGATACGGCGGGCACTGGTTTCCGCCCCGAAGGATACGACCTGGACAAGGCAGACCAGCCAACCTTTAGCTACCGTGTGTACGGCACAAACGTGCAGGACGCCATCCGTGTAGTGGAAGGCGGCAAAGGCTTTCAGCGGGAGCTGACGGTGCAGAACCCTGCGGAGAACCTGTATGCCCGACTGGCAGAAGGAAGTAGCATTGAGCCGGTGTCGAAGGACATGTACCTGGTAGACGGGAAATCCTACTATGTCAGGATAGACGATGCCGGAGGTCAGAAGCCTGTTGTACGAGATGCCAACGGGCAGAAAGAGCTGATTGTGCCGGTGCGTGGCAAGCTACGCTACTCTATCATTTTCTAATCCTAGACCGCTTTTACCAACATGAAATATACGCATAGAAAATCATACAGAAAGTCCGTGCTCAGCTTCCTGCTGACGGCGGCTACTATAACTGGGTTCGGTGCCTCGGCCGTAGCACAGGAATCACCCATGGAAGAGGATTACTTCAGGATCATGGGCGTGAGTTCGCCGGAAGGCGCCTTGCTGGAGGTGGGCGGCCTGACGGTGCTGCCTTCAGGAGACCTGGGCATATCCACACGCCGCGGCGATGTATACATTGTGGAGAACCCCACAAGCCAGCGGCCATACTTCCGCAAGTTCGCCTCCGGCCTGCACGAGATTCTGGGCCTGGCCTACAAAGATGGGGCGCTGTATGCTGCCCAGCGCGGCGAACTTACCAAGTTGGTGGACACGGACATGGACGGCAAGGCAGACAAGTATAAAACGGTTTATGCATGGCCGATTTCGGGACATTACCACGAGTACAGCTTTGGGCCTAAAATAGCCCCGGACGGCAGCTTCTTTGTTACCGGCAACGTAGCCTTCGGCGATGAGGAATGGTGGCGCGGCGAAAGCCGGGTGCCTTGGCGTGGCTGGACGATGAAGATCAGCGAAGACGGCAAGATGGAGCCATGGGCCACAGGTATGCGCTCCCCGGCAGGACCAGGCGTTATAGATGGAGAACTGTTTTATACCGATAACCAGGGAGACTGGATGGGTTCAGGTGGACTCTGGCACTTGCCGAAAGGGGCATTTACCGGACACCCTGCAGGGCTGCGCTGGAGCAATATGCCCAACTCTCCTGTGAAAGCAACCGCGGAGCAGCTATACGCCCAGGTAGATCAACGTAAGGTCAGAGACGAAAACGGCCGCTATATCAAGCCTGAGAATGTGGTGGATGAGGAGTTCAAGACCCTGTACGAGGTGAAGAAGGCTGTTCCGGAGCTGCAGTTGCCTGCGGTGTGGCTGCCCCACGGCATCCTGGGAATCTCTAACTCAGAACCGATCAAAATCCCAGAAGATAACTTTGGACCGTTTGGTGGTCAGGTGTTGGTAGGCGATCAGGGCATGAGCCTTATCTCCCGCGTGTTCCTGGAGAAAGTGAACGGCGAGTACCAGGGAGCTGCCTTCCTGTTCAGGTCCGGTTTCCAGTCGGGTGTGCTCCGTATGGCCTGGGCCAAAGACGGTTCCCTGTTTGTAGGGGAGACGAACCGCGGCTGGGGTTCGGCGGGTGACGCCAACCAGGGCCTGCAGCGCCTGGTGTGGAACAACAGGGTACCTTTCGAGATGCGGGCAGTGCGCGCCATGCCGGATGGCTTCGAGATAGAGTTTACCAAGCCGGTTGACAAAAAATCAGCCGAGAACGTTGCTTCTTACAGCGTTTCAAGCTTCATCTATAAATACCATCCCGTGTACGGAAGCCCTCCAGTCAACACTGAAGAGTGCGTGATAAAAGGCGTGAAGGTGTCGGAGGACGGCATGAAAGCGCGCCTGGTGGTGGATAACCTGCGTCGCCACTACATCCACAACATTACGCTGAATGGCGTACGGGAGCGGGATAACTACCACTCGTTGGTGCACCCAACGGCTTACTACACGCTCAACAACATTCCGGAAGGGGAGAAGTTGTCTATGAGCGAGTTGAGCACAAAAGGGGCTGCAGCGGAGACTGAAAAGAGTGCCGCTGCAAAGAAAGCGGCGCCTGCTAAAAAAACGGCAAAGCCCGCTGCAAAAAAGGCGCCTGCTAAAGCCACAGCTGCAGCGCCAACCTATACCGAGGTAAAAGGGCTGCTGGCAAAGTATACTTGCCTAGCTTGCCACAACACGGATAAGAGACAGGTAGGCCCAGCTTATGTGGATGTGGCTAAAAGAGGCTACACGCCGCAAAAGATCGTGGAGCTGATCCACAACCCGGAGCCTAAGAACTGGCCGGATTATGCCACAGAGATGCCTCCTATGCCACAGGTACCGAAGGAGGATGCCCTTAAGATTGCGAAGTGGATTAACTCGCTGGCCTCAGCTGAGAAAAGCTCCTCTAAGTAAGGCGGCTTTGGCAATGTATCATATAACAAAAGCTGTTTTGCTTCTGAATGGGAACAGCAGTTTTTTGCAGGTATTTAGCAATTCTTAGTTTGTACAGCCCTGCTATGTATGAGCCATATTTATTCTGCCGGTGACTTAGTAGGTTGGGTTTTCAAATTCATTTTTTCTTTGTTTATCAGATATCATTTTTACCAAGCCTGCACTTACCTTAAAATCCTGAGATTGCCTGTTTACTTCTTATCAATAAATACATTTTAGAAGTATGTTTATTCTGATATATTGATTAGTTTAAGCTGTGTATTTTGATGTCGCAGCAAATGTATACTTGCAACATCATAATCTTCAGGTGGCCATTGGTGTGCTGAACTATACCTAGGTCCCCGTCAACGATAGATTAAAAATTCAAGAGGCCTTTGTGGTCTGTTTTAAGCTTTAGCTAACCTTAGAGGCCTTTGGGGAAACCCGGCGGGCCTTTAAGGTTATAGCTTCTTAGAACAGCTGTTATGCCTGCAAAGTACCTCTTCACCCTTTTTACAAATTTTCTTATGGAAGATGTCCAGGTAAAAAAGAAAACAAAAAAATATGATGCTGTCATCGTTGGCTCCGGGGCGGGCGGCGGCATGGCGGCTTACGTGCTGGCCAATGCCGGCTTAAAAGTATGCCTGCTCGAGGCGGGCGCCATGTATGATCCTGCCACGGACTCAGCACAACTTAAAAACCCTTGGGAGTCGCCAAGAAGAGGGGCCAGTACCAAGTTCAGGCCATTTGGCGACTTTGACGGTTGCTACTGGGGATGGGAGATAGACGGCGAGCCCTACACAAAGGCCGAAGGAACGGAATGGGACTGGTGGCGCGCCCGTATGTTGGGGGGCAGAACCAACCACTGGGGAAGAATCTCCCTGCGCTTCGGGCCAAAAGACTTTAAGCACAAAAGTATAGACGGGCTGGGGGAAGACTGGCCGATAGGCTATGAAGACGTAAAGCCATACTACGACAAGGTGGATCGCCTGATCGGCGTGTTTGGGACAAACGAGGGCCTGGAGGATGATCCGGACGGGATTTTCCTGCCGCCACCACTGCCCCGCCTGCACGAGCTGATGATCAAGAAAGCGGCCACGGGAATAGGCATTCCAGTTATACCTTCGCGCTTATCCATCCTTACCCAAAAGATAAACGATGAGCGGGGGCAGTGCTTTTACTGTGCCCAGTGCGGACGCAGCTGCAAAGCCTATGCAGACTTTTCATCCTCCTCCTGCCTGATAAAGCCTGCCGTGGCCACCGGAAACGTGGATGTTATTCCGCATGCCATGGCGCGTGAAGTCATCACCAATGCAGAAGGCTTGGCCACGGGCGTATCCTATGTTGATACGCTGGACATGCTGGACTACCAGGTAGACGGCAGGGTGGTGATACTGGCTGCCAGCGCCTGTGAGAGTGCGCGATTGCTACTCAATTCCGTATCCCGCCGCCACCCGAATGGCCTGGCCAACTCCAGCGATGTGGTGGGGAAATACCTGCACGACTCTACCGGTGCGGCCGTGGGGGGCGTACTGCCCCAACTGATGGGGCGCAAGCGCTACAATGAGGACGGCGTAGGCGGCATGCACGTGTACACGCCCTGGTGGCTGGATAACAAAAAGCTCGATTTTCCGAGGGGCTACCACATAGAGTACTGGGGAGGTATGCAGCAACCGGCCTACGGGTTTGGCTGGGGCATAGAGAACCTGAACGGGAAAATGCAGGTGCACGGCAAAACAAAAGAGGCCGGCGGTTATGGCAAGTCCCTGAAAGAAGATTACCGTTTCATGTACGGGGCAAGCGTGGGCATGGCCGGCCGCGGAGAAGCCATCGCTTTCGAGAGTAACTACTGCGAGATAGACCCGAACGTAGTCGACAAGTATGGCATACCGGTTTTGCGCTTTAATGTGAAGTATTCCGACTACGAGATCAACCAGGCCAAGCACATGAACGAGACGTTCAAGGAGATCATGCACGAGATGGGAGCTATCATTACGTGGGGTGGCGATGCTGGACCGCACAATAACTGGGGACTGGAGAATCCGGGCAAGATCATACATGAGGCAGGCACCGTGCGTATGGGCAACGACCCGAAAAAATCAGCCCTGAACAAGTATAGCCAGGCGCATGACTGCAAAAACGTGTTCTGTGTGGACGGGGGGCAGTTTGTGTCACAGGGCGATAAGAATATCACCTGGACCATTATGGCCCTGTCGATGCGGGCGTCTGAGTACATTGTTGATCAAATGAAAAAGCAAAACCTGTAGCCAGGCTGTAGGTATAAACTGATACTCATATGGATAGAAGAGAATCATTTAAAGCGATCGTGCTGGGCACTGTTTCCTCCGTGTTGCTCCTGGAGTCCTGCGACAGCAAAACCGAGGAACAGGTTGCTGATGTCATCAAGTCGCCTGAGGCTTCCGCAACCTATGGCCGTATGCCGGAAGAGGTGGCGCGCCTGAAGGAAATAACTTCTAAAACTTTCTTTACAGAGGAGGAATTGGCCACCATCACCCTACTGGCTGATATTATTATTCCGGCCGATGACGTAAGTGGCAGTGCATCTGACGCCGAGGTTCCTGCCTTTATCGAGTTCATCGTAAAGGACAAGCCGGAGTTCCAGACCCCGATGCGCAGCGGCTTGAAGTGGCTGGATATCCAGTGCCTGAACCAGTATGAAAAGCCGTTTCGGGACTGTAGCGAAAAGCAGCAGCTGGACATGGTGGATGCCATTGCCTATCCGGAACAGGCGGCCCCTGAAATGAAGAAAGGCGTGGCGTTCTTTAACCTGATGCGCAACCTGACGGCAACCGGCTTTTTTACCTCCGAAATGGGAGTGAAGGACCTGGACTACCAGGGCAACCGGCCAAACCAATGGAAAGGCATTCCGGAGGAGGTGCTGAAACAGTACAAGTTGGCTTACACCGAAAAAGAGCTGAAGGAATGCATCACGTTTGACCGCACGGCATAAGCCGGTTTTCGTTGTCTATTTTCAGAAGCAGGTAAGAATCGTATACAGATCAAATTGAGCACCAGATGACAGCTAAACTTTTAATGACAGCCTTGTTAGCAGGTAGTTTTTTTATGGCACAGGCACAGCAAAAAGCAAAACCGGAAGACACAGAAGTATGGGAGCCCGTACCCGAAGTGGTAAAGCCCGGGGAAGTAAGTATAGAGGCTCCGGCGGATGCGGTTTTCCTGTTCAATGGGAAAAGCCTGGATCAGTGGGTATCCACGAATGATAGGTCCAAGCCCGCAGGGTGGACTGTTTCGGATGGGGTTATGACGGTAAACAAGCAGGCCGGCAACATCGAGACGAAAAAAGCTTTCACGGATTACCAACTGCACATCGAGTGGCGCATTCCGGAGAACATCAACCTGGAGGGGCAGTCGCGGGGCAACAGCGGCCTGTTCCTGGCCTCTACAGGCAAAGGCGATGATGGATATGAACTGCAGTTGCTGGACTCCTACAACAACAAAACCTACGTGAACGGGATGGCGGGCAGCATTTACAAGCAGTTTGTTCCGTTGGCAAACCCAGCCAGGAAGCCCGGTGAGTGGCAGAGCTACGATGTGTTCTGGAAAGCGCCTGTTTTCGCCGAGGATGGCTCCGTGAAATCTCCTGCACGGGTAACCGTACTGTTCAACGGCGTGCTGGTACAGAACAACGTGGAGTTGCTCGGGCCTACGCAGTACATCGGAAAACCATCCTACAAAAAGCACGGGCCAGCCCCGATAAAGCTACAGGCGCATGGTGATAAAAGCGTGCCTATCAGCTTCCGCAACATCTGGATAAGAGAGCTTTAATGCCGCTGTAGTATAAGTATAAACGATTTTTTTAAAGTGAGGATGAAGTCGCAGCTTGACACCTTTTTACAAGGCCGAAAGCTGCGGCTTCTTTTTTATAGGGTTTGTAAAGAAGCTTGAGAAACAGCGGCACCAGCTTGCTAAAGTTGATGCCGCACAGAATAAGATTATTTCTGGACTTTTAGGCCCTGTGGCTTTTCTTATACTCTTATAATTTATATATTAATACGCTGAAAGTCAGCTGACAGCTCCTGAACCCGCTACTGCAGTTATGCAGAAAAACTAATCCAGGATGAGACGCCATGCATTGGCACCGCCTCTCTAAACCCAGTACACCGCTATCCAGCGAAAGCCGCTATTACTCTAAACCAGAGCAGCGGCAAGATACGCTTACCTCCGGAGTGCCGCGGCCTCACAGGGCGGATGCAGGCATTTGGTTTCGGATGAATACGCTTACTGTTTGTTTTTAATGGCTTTAACGAGCCGGATAAGTATAAAAGTTAACGTAGTATAAACCTTCACTCTTCATGAAACCAGACCAAGAGAACTCAAGGCGGGATTTTTTAAAGAAGTCTGCCCTTGCACTAGCTTCATTCACCATTGTGCCGCGCTTTGTGTTGGGGGGCAAAGGATACGTGGCCCCCAGCGACCAGCTCACCAAAGGCGTGATCGGCGTAGGCTCCATGGGCCGCAACCACTTTCCCTACGGCGATACCCGCGTGGTGGCCGTTTGTGACGTGGACCAGAACCACCTGAAAACCGCCGTGGACATGCTGGGCAAAGGCGTAAAAACCTTCACCGACTACCGGGAGCTGATCCAGCTGCCGGAGGTGGATATCGTGCACATCGCCACGCCGCCGCACTGGCACGGCATTATGGCGGCCGATGCGGCACGGGCCGGAAAGGACATCTGGTGCGAAAAGCCGATGACCCGCACCATCGGGGAGGGCAAACGCGTGGTGGAGGCCGTGCAGCAGCACGGGCGCATCTTCCGCCTCAACACCTGGTTCCGCTTCGACGATGTTTTCTACGGCATGGGCACCACCGTTAAGCCAATCAAGAAGCTGGTGGACAGCGGCCTTTTGGGCTGGCCTTTAAAAGTAACCGTGGGCCGCGGTACCGGCTACGACTGGAAGTTCTACTGGGTAGGCAAGACTAACCTGGACCCGGTTCCGGTGCCGAAAGATCTGGACTACAACAGGTGGCTGGGGCCGGCTCCCTACAAGCCCTACAACCCGCACCGCGTGCACGGCACCTTCCGCGGCTACTGGGACTACGACGGCGGCGGCCTCGGCGATATGGGCCAGCACTACATGGACCCCATACAGTATTTCCTGGGCAAGGACAACACCAGCCCGGTGTCCGTGGAAATCGATGCGCCGCAGCAGCACACCGATGCCGTTGGCACCTGGCGCAGAATCACCTATACTTATGAAGACGGCTGCCAGATCATCCTGGATGGCGAGGGGAAAGAAGAAAACATCCCTTACATCGAAGGGCCAAAGGGAAAACTTTACCCCGGCTTTCGTTCCGACATCCCTGACCTCCAGCGGAAACTGGCCGCCTTCCCGGACCCCGAGCCGCAGGTGACGGACTTTGTGCAGGCCGTGAAGAATCGCCAGAAGTTCGCGCTAAACGAGGAGAACGGCCACCGGTCCTGCACGCTGGTGAACATGGGCCTGGCGGCCCTGCGGCTGGGGCGCTCCCTCAGGTTCGATCCCGTGAAGCAGGAGTTCATCGACGATGAGGGTGCGAACCGCCTGGTATACCAGCCCATGCGCTCCGACTGGACGCTGGCGTAGCTGTAACATAAAACTCAAAAGCATTCTTGTATAGGTTAGAATTATACTGCACCGATATCATGAAAAGAACATCACTCTTGCTCCTGGCTTTGCTTATGGTAAGCACTGCCGTTGTGGGGCAACGAAAAAATGACCAGCGAACCCTTTCCACGAAGATCGCTGACTTGCTGGCAGAGCTGCCGGCAAAAGACGAAAAACACCTTCAGGCAAGCATGGCGGAAATGGCCGCTATGGGAGAGGAGGGCCTCGTGGAAATGGCCGGCTTGCTGTCGGCCCCCGGCGAGGGGGACAACACAGGTATAGAGTATGCGCTGGGAGGATTCTCCGCTTACGTGATGCAGCCAGAGAGAAAGGAATGGCGGAAGATGAGCGCCAATGCCTATTGCCGCGCCCTGCAAAATGCCACGCATGAGGAGAACAAAGCCTTTTTGATCAGGCAGCTGCAGACGGTCGGGGATGATGCCGCTGTTTCCTGTCTGCAGGGCTATCTGGGCGACGAACGCCTGTGCGGACCCGCCGCCAGAGCCCTTACAAGTATAAATAGTCCCGCCGCCAGCCAGGCGCTCCTGCAGGCCCTGCAAAAGGCGCAAGGCGACTGTCAACTGTCCATGGTGGAGGCGCTCGGTGACACCCGCCATACTGGAGCAGCTTCGGCCTTGGCGCCGCTGACAAGCAGCCAGGATGAGAAACTGAGAAAGCTCACGCTTTACGCCCTGGCCAACATCGCAAATCCTTCTTCGGAGGCCATACTTGCTAAAGCGGCGGAAGAAGATCAGTATAAGTATGACGAAGACAACGCCACCGCCACTTACCTGTTGTTTGCCAAAAGGCTGGCAGAGAACGGGCAGCAGCCACAGGCAGAGAAGATAGCTCAATCCATCCTGAGCAAGGCCACTGCCGAGGAGCAGGTGCACACGCGTACGGCAGCCCTGAAGCTTTTGGCCGACCTGCAAAAAGAGCAAAGTATGAACCTGTTGGTAGAGGCAGCGGGCAACCCGAATCCGGAATACCGCGCCGCCGCCCTGAAATTTGCCGCGCCATACCTGACCGCTGACAACACGGCCCTGTGGGTGAAGAAGCAAAAGAAAGCCGATGCCCAGGTGCAGGCAGAGATCATCACCATGCTGGGCAAGAGCGGCGCAAAGAGTGCGCTGCCGGCAGTGGAAAAGGCGCTGAAGGATAAAGACATGCAGGTAAGGCTTGCAGCCATTGGCGCGGCCGGCAGATTGGGGCAGGAAGAGGCGCTGCCCTCCTTGTTTAAAACGATGCGAAAAGGCGGCGAGGAAGAAGCGGTAGCCGTGAAAAATGCCTTGCTGATCATGAAAGGCGAGGGTATGACGGACAAAGTATCGGAGGCCTTGCCAAAGATGCCCGCAGTGGCCCAGGCGGAGCTGTTGGCAGTTTTAGGAGCCCGCGGCGAGAACCGGAAGTTCCAGGAAGTGCTGCCGTACGCAAAGCATGATAACGCTAAAGTGCGCCTGGCTGCGCTGGAGGCACTCGCCAACATGGCCACCAAAGAGAACCTGCCACAGCTGTTCGCTCTTCTGAACGAAACCACGCAACCGGAAGAACTGGCGGCGGTGCAAAAAGCCGTGGTGGCAGCGGTAGGCGATTATGAAAATCAGTCGGAGAAGGCAGCGCTGGTGCTGCAAAAAATGAACGAGGCGCCGGCAGAGAAGAAACCGGCCTATTATAACATACTGGCAAGTATAGGCGGGGACCAGGCGCTGCAGGCTGTCGCGCAGGCATTCGAAAACGGAAATGAGGCCAGCAAATCCGCCGCCCTGGCAGCGCTTTCGCAATGGTCGGATGTGAGCGCGGCAAAAGAGCTGTACCGCATCAGCGCCAGTGCCAACAACGCCACCTACCTGGACGAGGCGCTGAAAGGCTACATCCGTACCGTGAGCCTCTCCACATACCCGGCGGCCCAGAAGGTGCTGATGCTCCGTAAGGCCATGGAGGTGGCCAAAACAACAGAGCAGAAGCAGCTTATACTTTCTGAAGTAGGCCGGAACAAGACGTTCCCGGCGCTGGTATTTGCCGGCACGTACCTGAATCAACCTGATCTGCAGCAAGAAGCCGCGCATGCGGTCATGAACATTGCGCTCTCCAACAAGGAGTTCCAGGGAGACGTGGTGCGTGGTTACCTGAACAAGACCATCCAGGTGCTGCAGGGGCCCGACAGCGAGTATCAGAAAGAGTCGATGCGCAAGTTTCTGGCCGAGATGCCGGAGGGAGAGGGCTTTGTGCCGCTGTTCAACGGCAAAGACCTGAGCGGGTGGAAAGGACTGGTCGGCAACCCGATAGAGCGGGCCAAGATGGACAGCAAGACGCTGGCTCAGAAGCAAAAAGTGGCCGACGAGGAAATGCGACGAGACTGGAAAGTAGAGAACGGTGAGATCATTTACGTGGGGCATGGCTTCAACAACCTCGCTACCCAGAAGAAGTATGGCGACTTTGAAATGTATGTGGACTGGAAGATCTTTGACGATGGAAACAAGGAAGGCGATGCCGGCATTTACCTGCGCGGCACGCCGCAGGTGCAGATGTGGGACACCTCGCGGGTAGACGTGGGGGCACAGGTAGGCTCCGGAGGCCTGTACAACAACCAGGTGCACCCAAGCAAGCCGCTGAAGGTAGCCGATAACGCGCTGGGCGAGTGGAACAACTTCCGCATCCTGATGAAAGGCGACCGTGTGACCGTATACCTGAACGGGGAGCTGGTGACCGATAACGTGATCCTGGAGAACTACTGGGACAGGGGCCTGCCGATCTTCCCGGAGGAGCAGCTGGAGCTGCAGGCGCATGGTTCCAGGGTAGCCTACCGCGATATTTACATCCGTGAGATCCCGCGCCCTGAGCCGTTTCAGCTGAGCGCTGCAGAGAAGAAAGAAGGTTTTAAGGTGCTGTTCGACGGCACCAACATGCACAGCTGGCAGGGCAACACCACCGACTATGTGATTGAGGATGGCGTGATGGTGGTGCACAAACCCAAGTTCGGAAGCGGCGGTAACCTGTATACCAAGGAGGAGTACAGCGATTTTGTTTTCCGTTTCGAGTTTAAGCTGACGCCGGGAGCCAACAATGGTCTGGGCGTGCGTGCGCCGCTGGAGGGAGACGCTGCCTACCAAGGCATGGAACTGCAGATCCTGGACAACGACGCCGACATCTACCGCAACCTGGAGGACTACCAGTACCATGGCTCCGTGTACGGGGTGATCACCGCGAAGCGGGGTGCCCTGAAGCCTGTGGGCGAGTGGAATTATCAGGAGGTGATCGTGAAAGGGCCGAAGGTGAAGGTGATTCTGAACGGCACCACCATCATGGACGGGGATATCGCGGAAGCCAGCAAGAACGGAACACTGGACGGGAAAGACCACCCGGGGCTGAAGCGGAAGAAAGGCTACATCGGCTTCCTGGGCCACGGTTCAACGGTATGGTTCCGCAACATCCGCATCAAAGACCTGAGCAAAGACCAGAAAGCTTTATAGCAGGACAAGTATAAATTACAGCTTACCGAAGGCCGGCATGTACCGGCCTTCGGCATTCATTTCACTTCAAGAAACATCATGGCAAATATCAATACGTCCGGGCTAGCTGATCATACTTTCGATGCCATCGTGATCGGGTCCGGGATTAGCGGGGGCTGGGCAGCCAAAGAGCTTTGCGAGCAGGGCCTCAAAACGCTGGTGCTGGAGCGGGGCAGGAACGTGGAGCATCTGAAAGATTATCCTACGGCCACTAAAAATCCCTGGGAGTTGCCGCACCGTGGCCGCCTGTCGCTGGACCTAAGAGAGGAGAACCCAATCGCCTCCAGGTGCTACGCGTTTAAAGAGGATGCCACCCACTTTTTTGTGAAGGACAAAGAACACCCTTATGTGCAGGAGAAGCCCTTCGACTGGATTCGTGGCTACCAGGTGGGTGGCAAGTCACTGTTGTGGGCCCGGCAAACACAGCGCTGGAGCAAGTATGATTTCGAGGGACCGGCCCGGGATGGCTTCGCCGTAGACTGGCCCATCCGCTACGACGACCTGGCCCCCTGGTACAGCCATGTGGAGCGATTTGTCGGGATCAGCGGCAACAAAGATGGGCTGGACACCTTGCCGGATGGGGAGTTCCTGCCGCCCTGGGAGATGAACGTGGTCGAGAAAGCTATCCGCAAAAGAATTGTGGAGGCGTACCAGGACCGGCATGTGGTGATTGGCCGCTGTGCCCATTTAACGAAGCCCCAGGAGATCCACCATCAGCAGGGGCGCGGGCAGTGCCAGGCCAGAAGCCTGTGCCAGCGCGGTTGCCCTTACGGCGGCTATTTCTCCTCCAATTCCTCCACACTGCCCTGGGCCGCCAAAACCGGTAACCTCACCCTGCGCCCCGACTCCGTGGTGCACTCCATTATGTATGATGAGAAAAAGGGAAGAGCGGTAGGCGTAAGGGTGATAGACGCGCACACGAAAGAGGCAACCGAGTACTTTGCCAAAATTATCTTCGTGAACGCCTCCACCCTGAACACCAACCTCATCCTGCTGAACTCCACCTCCTCGCGGTTCCCCAGCGGCTTGGGCAACGACAATGGCTTACTGGGCAAGTATGTGGCTTTCCATAACTACCGGGGCTCGCTTTCGGCAAGTATGGAAGGGTATGAGGATAGCTATTACTACGGCCGCCGGCCCTGCGCCGTAATGATGCCGAACTTCCGCAACGTGCACAGGCAGGAGACAGATTTCCTGCGGGGCTACATGGTTTTCTACAGCGCCAGCAGGGGGAGAGGAGGCGCCGCCGCAAACGGCGAGCAGCTAGGGGCCGCCTACAAGGATGCGCTGCTGGAGCCCGGCGGCTGGGGCATTTACATGATGATGCAGGGAGAGACGATCCCGAAGGAGAGCAACCATGTGCGCCTGAGTGCCGACGAGAAAGATGCCTGGGGCGTGCCGCTGCTGAAGGTGTCGGTGGGGTATGATGAGAATGATGAGAAATCCCTGAAGGACTTCCTGGAGCAGGGCGCGGAGATGCTGGACAAAGCCGGTTGCAAAAACATCCACGTCAACGACAGCCGTCAGGCCCCGGGGCTGGACATACACGAGATGGGCGGCGTACGCATGGGCCACGATCCGAAGACTTCGCTCCTGAATAAGTATAACCAACTGCATGCCTGCCAAAATGTATTCGTAACCGACGGCGCCTGCATGACCTCCACCGGCACGCAGAACCCATCAATCACTTACATGGCGCTAACGGCAAGGGCTGTAAACCATGCGGTGAGCGAACTGAAGCAGGGGAATCTACAAGTATAAACTTTGGGAGCAGAGTAGCCTTACTGCATAGATGTATAAAAAGTATAAGTATAAAAAGAAAACCACCTGTAAAACTACAGGTGGTTTTCTTTTTATACATTCCGTTGTGCTGGAATGTAATGCAAAGTATAGATGATACTATAGCTTAGTAGCCAGGGTTCTGCGTCAGCGTAGAAACTCCGTTTACCGTTTGCAGGTCTATCTGTATTTGCGGGATTGGGAAGTACTCATTCTTGCCTGTCACAAAGTTTCCACCGTTTACATCTGGTAGAATAGCCCCTTCATAGTTGAAGAAAGCGTTTAGCTCCTCTTCCGCCTTGCCCCAGCGCACCAAGTCAAAGAAACGATGGCCCTCCAGCGCTAATTCCAGCTTGCGCTCAAAGTAGATTGCCTCCAGTGCCTGCTCTTGGCCAAGCCCTGCAAAGTAGCCATCCGGGTATGGCGCTACGTTGTAATTGGCGGCTTCCTCATTGCTGAAGCCGGCTGTAGGGTTTTCCGGGTCTTTGTAGTCATAAACTTTGTTTACCGGCAGGGCCGCTCTGGCGCGCACCATATTTACGTATTCCTGTGCCTGCGCCAGGTTACCCAGTTGGGCTTCCGCCTCGGCAGCCATTAACAGCACGTCAGCAAAGCGGATCAGCACTACGTTGATGGCTGAGCCCGGTGCCCATGAACTCTGGTCGGAGTAAGTATCTGCAGTAGCTTGCCAGTAGATGTGCTTTTTAGAGGAGTACGGGCCGGCAGTGCTCTGCTCACGTATCCAGGCCTGGCCAGGATGATAACCCCAATCCAGGAACGGAATGTCACGACGACCTACGGTCCAGTCCAGGCGCGGGTCTACAGGCTGTGTGTCTGGTGTGAAGGCTGTGCTGGAAGATACTCCTTGGTCGTTCTTCAACGGCTGTGCGTTATAGCTGTCCAGGTATGGTAGGCCCTGATTGTTGGTGCGGTAAGAGTTAGCCAGGTCAATGGTTGGCTGAAAGAAACCGCAGCAGCGGAACGGGCTGTTATACGGGTAGTTCAGCATCTCGCCCTGGTTGGCGTTAGAGATGGTGCCGGTTCCGTCGTAAGCCACCATTTGTATGGCAAATACCGACTCCTTGTTGTTCTCGTTCGCTGCGTCAAAGTTGTCCTTAAACCTATCTACCAAGCCATACTTCAGACCATTGGAAGTAACCCCTTCGTTAATAACCTGGTCAAAGACACTTTTGGCTTCCGCATACTTATGCTCAAACATGTAGGTTTTGCCCAAGTAGGAAGCTGCTGCCCACTTGTTGGCCCTACCCACCTGTGCCTGTGTTTCTGGCAGGTTATCCATGGCAAACTGAAAGTCAGCCTCAATCTTTGGCCAAATGTCCTGGTCGTTTGGCTGGTTAAAATCCTCAGTGGTTTCGTCTATCCATGGCACCATGTTAAACATCTTCTTCAGCTCAAAATAGAAGTGCCCGCGCAGGAAACGCGCCTCGCCCTCAATTCTTTGCCTATCGGCGTCAGAGATGTCGTTAGCCTGCGCCAACAGCTTGAGTGTAGAGTTGGCACGGGAAATACCTTCATACAAAGCCTTCCATTTGGTGTTGAAAAAGCCATTGCTAGGGTCGGAGATAAAGGTGGCGATAGAGTTAATGGCAGGCTGGTCTGCGCCATCGCTGCCTTTGTGTGCCTCACCTCCGGCCACGCTGCCGTAGATCCAGTTGGTTGGCGCGGCCTCCCACTGGCCGCCGCCAGCAATAGCGGCGCCATTGCCTTGGCCGTCCAGGGCAGCATAGGTACCGATGAGCAGTTTCTCTACACCGGCCTGATTAGCGATAATGTCCTCGCTTAAACCGCCAATGGCTGGCTTGTCAAGAAAATCCTCGCTGCACGAAGTTGTTAGCTGCAGAGAGCCAACACAGGCAGCGGCTAACAGTAACAGTTTATATCTTTTCATACGATTCAAATTTTAAAGTCATTAAACTAGAAGGACAGGTTCAGGCCAACCAGGTACTGGCGCACGTTCGGATAGTTGCCTTCGTCTATACCAAAAGCAGTGGTGCCACCAGAAATCTCTGGGTCGATGCCGGAGTAGTTTGTGATGGTAAACAGGTTGGTTGCCTGCAGGTAAACTCTCAGGCTGCCAACGCCATAGTTGTCCAGGATGGTCTTCGGCAAAGTATAACCTAACTGCATGTTTCTGGCTCTCAGATAAGAACCATCCTCCACAAAGTAGGAGTTAGGAACGTTTGTGGTGCTGAAAGACCCGCTTTGCTCCTGGATAGGGGCAGTGGCGTTGCGGTTCTCAGGTGTCCAGGAATCATGCACAGCGGTTTTGCTCTTAGCTCCACCAAAGTTCGGGTAGAAATCGGTCCACCACTTTACCTGGTTCCAAATGTCATTGCCTTGCGAACCGTACAGGAACATGCTGAAGTCGAAGTTTTTGTAGTTGGCACCAATGTTCAGGCCGTAGGTGAAATCCGGGTTCGGGTTACCAAGTATGGTCTTGTCATCCGGGGTGATGACGCCGTCGCCGTTGGTATCCGCATAGCGGAAGCGCCCTACTGCTACGTCTGACTGGTAAACGGCACTTGCGTCGCCGGTGGCGGCTTGCGCTGTTTCGTTGGCTGCGTTTATCTCGGCCTCGTCATCCCAGAAACCCTCTATCTGGTAACCGTAGAAAGAGCTCATGGCATCGCCTACGCGGTTGCGGACAATGTAGCTGCCGTTAAAGCGACGACTCTCCAGGTCAAAGTACTGAGAACCATTAGACACTTTCTGTATTTCGTTGTCGTAGGTGGTTAACGTACCGGTAATGTCAAAGGTAAGGTCGGAGGTTGCGTTAATATGGCCTGTTATGGCCAGGTCCAAACCGCTGTTCTTCATCTTGGCAATGTTCACAAATGGCCTTGTCGCTGCACCAGAAGTGGCCGGCAGTTCCGGGTCAAACAGCAGATCGTCTATCACTTTGCGATAGTAATCGGCTGTGATATCGATTTTGCCATTAAGTAAAGTCGCATCGATACCAATGTTGCTGTTGATATTGGTTTCCCATTTAGCATTTGTGTTGCCAATGCGCGATTGGCGGAAGCCCTCTGCTGTAGTTTTGTTAGTCCCATCAATATCATAGTAGGTCAGGTTGGGGTCAGCGCCATACAGGTAGAAGGCGTTCTCAGGTGCTACGTTCAACTGGTTACCCATCACGCCATAGCCTCCGCGTATCTTCAGGTCGTTTATCCAACTGATGCCCTGCATGAAGCTTTCCTCCGAAATACGCCAGCCGGCACTAGCCGCCGGGAAAGTGCCGTAGCGCTTACTGGCGCCAAATCTGGACGAACCGTCGCGGCGGACAACGAAGCCAAACAGGTACTTGTCCATCAGGTTGTAATCCAGGCGACCGATCAGGGAGTAAAGTGCATCTTCGCCTCTTCCGCTGAAGCTGTTACGTGCCGTTGTACCGGTAGAGAGGGTTGTATAGTCAGGGTCGAAGGAGAAGTACCCCCTAGCCGTGCCATTCACGTAATCCCAGTAGTTGTTATAAGCCTCTGTACCGACTACAACAGTTATGTCATGCACATCATTGAAGTTCTGCTTGTAGGTCAGCGTGTTGGTCCAGGTCCAGTTATAGCCACTGTTAGCATTTTGGTCAAACTGGTTGAACGAGTTGTTTTCGGCGTTCTCGTACTCCGGGAAGATAAAGGCACGGGTATTGGTGTTATACATCTCGCCACCGAAACTGGTACGTAGCGTAAAGTGCTGCAGCAGGTCTGCCTCCGCAAACACATTACCAAACAGACGGCTGTTCAGGGATCTGTTGTTTTTAATTCTATCGAGCTGTGCCACCGGGTTTCTGGCGTTACCCAGGCCATTGCCGAAGGAACCGGCAAAATTGCCCATAATATCATACACAGGAATGATAGTCTGCTCGCGGTAGGCCATGTTGATCATGTTTTCGCCTCCGCCAACTCTTCTGCTGTTAATGATGGAATACGCCAGGTTCTCTCCTATACGTACATTTTGAGCAAGGTTGTAGGTGCTGTTTGCCCGTACAGTATACCGCTTATAGAAGGTATTCTTTAGAGTACCTTCCTGGTTAAAGTAGTTCGCGCCGAAATAGAAGCTGCCCATTTCTCCGCCGCCACTCACGCCCACATTGTGGCTCATAATAGAAGCGGGGTCAAATATCTCGTCGAACCAATCTGTACCCTCCTTGTTCGCCTTTACTATACGGTAGAAAGAGCCTAATTCTGTACTTCCTCCGGTATAGAAAGGGTTAACATAATACAGCGAAGGGTCCACGGCCGGGTCGCCTTCCATTAATCCCGTTTGGTTCCCGGCCACGAGGTAATCAGGAAGGGTTGGCGAGCTGCTAGGAGTATAGGTGCCATACAAAGGGTCCACTTCCGTAGGATCATCTACATTCCGCCTATTTTTGTAAACCAGCCAGTTCAGGTCGGCCATTTCCTGCGGGTTAGCTAAGTCCCAAGGGTTATCCTTAGGGGGGCGTTGCGTGCCGTAGAAGCCATCGTACGTCACCTTCACTTTATCCTTGCCCCTTTTGGTAGTGATGATCACCACACCGTTGGCGGCACGGGAACCGTAGATAGAGGCGGAGCCGGCATCTTTGAGCACCTGCATCGTCTCCACATCATTCGGGTTCAAGTCGCTGATGTTCTGGGTTGGCACTCCGTCTACCACGTAGAGCGGCGTGTTGTTGCCAAAGGTGTTGAATCCCCGTATCCTAACCTGCTGCGACTCTCCCGGCTGGCCAGAGCTAAGCACGGTTACACCGGCCGCTCTACCTTGCAGCATACTGGTTACCGTAGGCTCCGGCTGCTTGGTCATCTCCGATACGTCTACCACGGCTACGGCGCCCGTCAGGTCTTTTTTCTCCTGTACGGCATATCCCGTCACAACCACTTCCTGAAGCGCCTTTGTGTCGGCAGCCATGGACACGTTTATAGAGGCGCGGTTATTTACCGGTATTTCCTGTGTCTTATAGCCAATAAAAGAAACAACCAGGGTGCTGTTGCCGTCCGGTACGCTCAGGCTAAAATTACCACTCAGGTCAGTCGTGGTGCCCAGCGTGGTGCCTTTCACCACTACGGTGGCGCCAGGTATGCCTTCTCCGTTTTCGTCGGTTATCTTACCTTTTACCTCAACGCCCTGTAGCACCGTCAGGCTGCTTTCGGCGGCAAAAGCAGCCGTGGCAGCCGAGGAGGCGGTAGGGGCCTGTAACAGACAGGCTACCGCTAGTGCCGTGGCTAGCTTCATCTGCCGGGACGTAAACTTCGCATGTCTGCCCAACGGGGGAATCCATGCCTTTGAGTAATTCTGTTTCATATTAGTAGGTTAGTTAGGTGAATTATTTTTTATGCTCTACAGAGGGTGTAAGCACACACCTGAAAGACTCTCGTTAGAAGACTCTTGATTACCTGACATATAGTAGCAGGAGACCAGGAAGAATAAAGGAGTTGAAGTATAGATGTTACATAGGCTTTAAGATATAATTGAGTAATCAATCATATAAATATGTGCAACATGAAATACAAAAGCAATATGGGTTTGTTGTTATACTATTATTTTGCTTTAAAGTATATAAATTTATTGAAAAAATAACAAAAATAATGTTTTAGAGGGTGATTCGTTATAGAACTATTGCTCATAGGCATGTAAAGGAGAGGTGAAAAGGATGTTTTAAGCGTGATAGAATCTGTGAAAAACCATCTTTCTGGTTTAATGGTGAGTAGTCACACTTTTTTTAATGTTGCAGCATTATTTCTTTGTGAAGCTTATACATATTACTATATTAGTGATCTCGTAGCTTACGGTACTCGTGCCCGCATCTTTAAAACGCTCCTTTTAGAGTGAATGCGGCGCTTACCGGCAACTCGTCTGGCTTCAGGCGAGACCAACAGAAAAGTTTACTTAATGATTTATACTTATGGATAGGCGATCGGTCGTAAAAGGCCTCCTGATCTTTGCGGGCGGAGCAGTGATGCTGCCCTCCTGCGTGCTGGATGAGAGCAAAGCTTCTATTCCGCTGGATAACCTGGATGTGTCGGAGGGGCAGGAGCAGCTGCTGGCGCAACTCGTGGAAACGATCATACCGGCCACCGACACGCCGGGCGGCAAGGCTATGGGCCTGCACCTGTTTACCCTGAAGATGGTGGATGACTGCCATGGAAAAGAGGACCGGGAGGTGTTTATGAAAGGCATGGACGCCTTCGACGAGCTAGCGAAAAAGCAGGCCGGCGACAGCTTTACAAAGCTAAGCCCGGCGGAGCAGCGGGACGTGGTGGCGGCCGTGAATGAGGGCAAGGCTTCTGAGGAGGTGCTCGGCTTCTACGCCATCCTGAAAGGGGAAACGATCAAGGGCTACCTCAACTCCGAACTGGTGATGACCAAGCTGCGGGTGTATGAACTGGTGCCCGGCAGGTATGACGCCTACTATCCGGTTAACAAAGAACAGATAAGCTAAAGACATGGCAAACCTGAACATAGACAGCGTAAAACAGCGCACCTACGACGCCATTGTGATCGGCTCGGGCATCAGCGGCGGCTGGGCAGCCAAGGAGCTGACGGAGAAAGGCCTGAAGACACTGGTGCTGGAGCGGGGACGGGAAGTAAAGCACAACCGCGACTATCCCACCACCAACATGATGCCCTACGAGTTTGATCACCGCGGGGAGGTGCCGCTGGAGATAAGAGAGAAAGAGCCGGTGGTCAGCCGCTGCTACGCCTTCCGCGAGGATGCCATGCACTTCTTCGTGAAAGACTCCGAGCACCCCTACGTGCAGGAGAAGCCCTTCGACTGGATACGCGGCTACCAGGTGGGCGGCAAGTCGCTGCTGTGGGCCCGGCAAACGCAGCGTTGGAGCGACCTGGACTTTGATGGCCCTGCGCGCGACGGCTTTGCCGTGGACTGGCCCATCCGCTACAAAGACCTGGCCCCCTGGTATAGCTATGTGGAGAAGTTCGCCGGCATCTCCGGCAACAACGACGGGCTTGCCGAGCTGCCGGACGGGGATTTTCTGCCAGCCTACCCGCTCAACAGCGTGGAAGATTACTTTAAGCAGAAGCTGAAAGCGAACTACGGCAACCGCCACGTCATCAGCGCGCGCTGCGCCCACCTCTCTAAGCCTAACCAGGTGCACCTGGACCAGGGGCGGGGCCAGTGCCAGAACCGCACCCTTTGCCAGCGCGGTTGCCCCTTCGGCGGCTACTTCAGCAGCAACTCCTCCACACTTCCCTGGGCCGAGCGCACCGGCAACATGACGCTGCTGCCGTTCTCGGTGGTAGAGTCGGTGATATACGATGAGAAGGCCGGAAAGGCAACGGGCGTGCGCGTGATAGACGCCAACACCAAAGAGGCGACCGAGTACTACGCAAAGGTGATATTCGTAAACGCGGCCGCCCTGAATACGAATCATATCCTCCTGAACTCCACTTCTTCCCGGTTCCCGAACGGGCTGGGCAACGACAGCGGCGTGCTGGGCAAGTACGTGGCCTTCCATAACTACAGGGCCAGGATATCGGCAGAGTACGACGGTTTGCTGGAGTACGCCACCGATGGCCGAAACCCGGCGGGCGGAGGCTACATCCCGAGGTTCCGGAACCTGCACAAGCAGGAAACCGACTTTCTGCGGGGCTACGCCGCCGGCTTCAGTGCCAATAGGTATAAAGGCGAAGACCGTTCCGGCTTTGGCGAAGATCTGAAGCGGCAGCTCCTGAACCCAAGCTGGAGCAACTGGAAAGTGGGGTCGCACATGATGGGCGAAACCATTCCGAAAGAAGAAAACTACGTGAGCCTGAGCGCCGATAAAAAAGACGCCTGGGGCATCCCGCAGCTCAACATCTCGGTCGGCTACGACGATAACGACGAGAAGATGGTGAAAGACTACATCGAGCAGATGACGGAGATGTTCACCAAGGCGGGCTTCACCAACATCCGCGCCAACGACTCCAAGCAGGCACCGGGGCTGGACATACACGAGATGGGCGGCGTGCGCATGGGCCACGACCCGAAAACATCCATGCTCAACAAGTATAACCAGCTGCACGCCTGCCAAAATGTGTTCGTGACCGATGGCGCCTGCATGACGTCCACCTCCACCCAAAACCCATCGCTCACCTACATGGCCCTGGCAGCCCGCGCCGTGGATTACGCCGTGAGTGAGCTGAAAAAAGGAAATCTCTCGTGAGTCCCGCCGCAGGGCCTTGCGAAGTATGATAGAATCGTCTCTACTTTGAGGCCACTGAAGTTTTAATTGTTAGTGTTACTTTATTTTAGGTTAGAAAGGCTCTGGAGGTAAAGCTTCAGGGCCTTTTGCCTTTTACAGGATGCGGAAGCGAGCGGCAGCAACACCATACGGAAATAATTTATACTTTTACCTGTACACAGAACCATACCCACCTGTAGCAGCCATGCCTTGTAAAATGAAGTTACCATACCTGTTTCATACTTTTGTGTTTCTAGCTTTTACCGTGTTAGCCGGCTGCAGGAGCGTGCCCGAGGAGGCAGGCGTTGCCGGCGCAACGTCATTAGGGAAACAAGTTTTTAACGACGGCTGGGAGTTTGTGCGTGATGCAGACTCGGCTGCGGTGTTTGGCGGGCAAAACAGTCTGGCCTGGGAGCAGGTGTCGCTGCCGCACACGGCGCGCCTGGAGCCGATCGAGAAAACAGAGCAGCAGTGGCAGGGCACAGCCTTCTACCGTAAAGCGTTTACCATACCTGCCAGCCACCAAGGCAAGCATATCGCGCTTCAGTTTGAGGCGGCCATGCAGGTGGCGGAAGTATACCTGAACGGGCAGCACATTTTCCGGCACCTAGGCGGCTACCTCCCTTTTTATGTGGATATCACAGCACAGGTAAAGTATGGCGAGGAGAACGTGGTGCTGGTAAAGCTCAACAACGAGGACAACCCCAACATAGCGCCCGGCAAACCGCTCGCCGACCTGGACTTTAACTACTACAGCGGCATCTACCGCAATGTATACCTCATCACCAAAGACAAACTGCATATTTCGGACGCCGTGGCCGCCAACCGCGTGACTGGCGGAGGCGTATTGCTGAACTACCAAAACGTGAGCCAACAAGCCGCCACCCTGCAGGTGCAGACGGAGCTGAAGAATGACCACGCCGAGCAGCAGGAGGCGCAGGTGAGAATCATACTTTCAGATAGCAGCGGAAACAAGATAGGGGAGGCGCAATCAGAAAGTATGGCCGTGCAGCCGGGTGCGTTCGGCACGTTCCGGCAAAGTATAAACATCACTAACCCGAAGCTGTGGTCGCCGGACGCGCCATACTTGTATACCCTGGATGTGGAGCTGCTGCAGGATGGCAAGGTGCTGGACAGGCAACGTATAAAAACCGGCATAAAGTCCTTCCGCTTCGCGAAAGACGGCTTTTACCTGAACGGCGAGAAACTGTTCCTGCGCGGCACCAACCGCCATCAGGAGTATCCATACCTAGGCTACGCGCTTTCTGATAATGCCAACTACCGCGATGCCTGGAAGATAAAGGAGGCCGGTTTCAACTTCGTGCGCTTGTCGCACTACCCGCAGTCGCCGGCGTTTATGGAGGCCTGCGATGAGTTGGGTTTGCTGGTGATGGACGCCATACCGGGCTGGCAGTTTTTCGGCGAGGCTGAGTTCCAGCAGAACGCCCTGCAGGATGTGCGCGAGATGGTGCGCCGTGACCGGAACCATACTTCGGTTATACTTTGGGAGGCCTCCCTGAACGAGTCGGGGATGACGAAAGCGTTTATGCAGCAGGCCCACCAGGCGGTGCACGAGGAGCTGCCGTTTGAAGGAGTTTATACTTGCGGCTGGATAGATGACGTGTACGATGTGTTCATTCCGGCGCGGCAGCACGCCAAAGCCCCCGACTACTGGAACAAGTATGGCAACGACAAACCGCTGTTCATTGCCGAGTATGGCGACTGGGAATATTACGCGCAGAACGCCGGCTTTAACCAGAAAGAGTTTGCCAACCTGAAGGAGGAGGAGCGCACCAGCCGCCAACTGCGCGGCTTCGGGCAGAAGCGTTTGCTGCAGCAGGCCCTGAACTACCAGGAGGCCCACAACAGCAACCTGCAGGGCCCGGCCGTGGGAGACGCCAACTGGCTCATGTTCGACTACAAGCGCGGTTACGCCGATGATATCGAGTCTTCCGGCATTATGGACATAGTGCGCCTGCCCAAGTTTGCCTTTTACTTTTACCAGAGCCAGGCTAATCCAGACCTTGATGAGGATGCCGTGTTCCACAAGCCGATGGTGTTTATCGCCAATTACTGGAGCGACCCTGCGCTAAAGACCGTGAAAGTATACAGCAACTGCGACGAGGTGGAGCTGCAACTCAACGGCAAAACCATCGCCCGCCAGAAGCCTGACCAGGACCGGAACTCCACGCACCTGCCGCACCCGCCGTTTACCTTTGAGGTACCCAGGTATGAGGCAGGCACCCTCACGGCCATCGGCTACATCAACAACCGTAAAGCAGCCACGCACCAGCAGAAAACCGCCGAAAAACCAGCCAAGCTCATACTTAGCGTAGATGTTAGCGGCAAAAAGCTGGCAGTTGGAAAGAACGATGCGGTATTTGTGTACGCCAGCGTAACCGACGCCAGCGGCACCGTTGTCCCCGATGCCACCAATGCAGTCACTTTCTCGGTGGAGGGAGATGCCGAACTGGTAGGGCCTGAAACAGTGGACGCGGAGGCAGGCATAGCCGCCATACTAGTGAAAGCCGGGAAGCAGGCGGGCCCCATAAAAATACAGGCCCAGGCAAACGGGCTGGAGGCGGCAAGCTATACGTTGGAAGCGGTGGGAGAAAACAAGTAAACGAAAACGGCGCCCAGGCTTTCCGTGTAAGAATAGCCTTAGCGCCGTTTTAAGTCATACTTCAGGTAGTATGCCGAACCTCTCTAAGGTATAGGCTTTAGGAAGAGGACCTGACAATAAGTTCGCTGCTGAGCACCTTGTGGAAATGCTGGGTAGACTTCTGCTCGATCTCATCAATCAAAAGCTGCGTGGCCAGCTTGCCCACCTCAAAGCTCGGCTGCATAACGGTTGTTAAAGCCGGCCATACCACCTCACTCACGGGGTCATTGTTATAGCCCACCACGGCTACATCTTCGGGCACCCGGATGCCTAGCTCTTTCAGGTACTTAATGCAAAGCACGGCGATAGAGTCGTTTACCGTAAAGATGGCGTCCGGTTTCTCCTCCAGGTTAAACAGCGCCTGAATTTTCTCCATGGCATCATACTGGAAGTCTTCGCAGTGCAGCAGGTACTCCTTGTTAAACGGGATGTTATACTTTTGCAGCGCGTCGAGGTAGCCATTCATCCGGTCGATGGCGATGGAAAGGTGCCGGGGGCCGGCGATGTGCGCTATTTTGGTACAGCCTTTCCGGATGAGGTGCTCCACGGCCAGAAACGCCCCCTCGTGCTGGTTTACCGTAACTTTTGTGGCGTCGATATGCTCAAGCGCCCTATCGAAGAAAACCACCGGTATACCTCTTTGCTGTACTTTCTGGAAAATCTCCGTATCGCTGGTGCACTTAGAGACCGACACAAGCAAGCCATCTATCCGGATGGAAACCAGCTTTTTTATGTTGCTGGCCTCCTTCTCGGGCGACTCGTCCGACTGGCAGAACATGATGTGATAGCCGTTTGCGTCGGCCACCTCCATCATCCCCGATAACGCATTAGCAAAGTAGCGCGCCGCAATAACAGGAAGCACCACGCCGATCACCTTCGTCTGCTTGTTCACCAGGCTGCGGGCAATAAAGTTCGGCTCGTAGTTCAGCTCCTTGGCCAAGGCGAGCACCTGCCTTTTGGTTTCCGGGTTGATATCCTGCACATCGCGCAAGGCCCGGGAAACAGTGGACACCGAAAGCCTCAGCTTCCGCGCCAGGTCTTTGATGGTAACTTGTTTATTTAACATTTTAAGGTTGAGGTAAGGTTAGTTAGAAGTACAGGCGTTCAGGTTTCCGGGTGGCACAGCAAATGCGCTTTGGGTGGATCGATAGACAATAAAGAGGATTGCCAGGCTATTGTCAAACGTTTGCGAAAAAAAAGATGCCCCTGTAGGCGCTCTGCAAACGTTACCGGAAACGTTATCTTGCTTTTGTCATAATCAAGAGTGGAAAAAGTGAAAGTCAATAGCTTATATTTGGTTAACTAAACCAAGAGAGTTATGGCGAAAAAACTTTTACTCACAGTTGCTTCAGTTTTCTTAACCATCCTATCTGTAACGACAGCCGTTGCCCAGCAAAGGCAAATTTCAGGAGTGGTAACAGATGGGAAAGATAGTCTGCCTCTGGTTGGGGCGGTGGCAAGGATAAAGGGGACAAGTATAGCAACCTCCACCGATGTTAACGGCCAGTTCCAGTTAAGCGGTGATTTCGGATCTACAGATGTGCTGGTGGTATCTTATGTGGGATATACTCCCAAAGAGGAGACCATCGGCAACAAGACACAATTTAGTGTAAGCCTGGAGCCTGACAACAAGGCGCTGGACGAAGTGATTGTAACGGGGGTGGCAACGGGCACGCCTAAAAAGAAGCTGGGATTTGCCGTGGCCAAAGTAGATGCGGAGACGCTGCAGAAGGTACCGGGCACCGATCCGGCTGCGGCCCTGCAGGGCAAGGTAGCCGGTGTTAAGATCACCAAAACAAGCGGTGCCCCCGGCTCCGAAAGCGACATCCAGCTGCGTGGTGTCAAAACGATTTTTGGCTCCTCAAACCCATTGGTTATAGTAGACGGCGTGCTGACGACCGGCGGCCTGGCAGACATCAACGTGCAGGACATCCAGTCGATGGAGGTACTAAAAGGGGCGGCAGCGTCCTCTCTGTACGGCTCCAGGGCGGCGAACGGGGTTATCAGCATCATCACGAAGCGTGGCAACTCGCTGCCAGCCGGCAAAACAGAGATAGGCATCCGCAGTGAGTATGGCCAGAGCTTTATGGGCTTTGTGCCGGAGAAGTCGTCTGCCACCAACCGAATCATCAAACCTAATGAAGAGACCGGCGAGCCGGAGGTGACGAACGTGGGAGACGCTGACCAGGTGGTGGACAACGTATATCCCAAAACCTACGACAACGTGAACCAGTTCTTTAGCCCGGGCAGCTACCTGACGAACTATTTATACTTTAAAGGCAACTCCGACGACAACCGCCTCTCGGCTTACTCCTCTATTGAGAAAACAGATGAGACGGGCGTGGTGAAAATGGTAGAGGGCCTGGACAGAACCAACGTAAAGCTGAACCTGGACTATAGCCTGACCGATAAGCTGGACTTCACGACATCCAACCTGTATGCGCAGTCGATTGCGGATAACCGGGCAGCGGGCATATTTGGGCAGCTGATGAACACAGACCCTAACGCGGACCTCTACCAGCTAAACGATGACGGCAGCCCCTACAAAGTAAACGTGAACACCATCGCGCAGGCTCCGAACCCGCTGTACAACATCGCCAACTCCGTGAACGACTCCCGCTCGGAGCGCCTGTTGAGCTACTTCGCCTTAAAGTATAGGCCGCTGGAGTACCTGTCGTTTCAGGGATCTTACGGAACCGACCGCAGCCGCTCCGAAAGCTTTTACCTGGCCCCGAAAGGTCGCTTGGATTATAACCTGAACCCCAGCAAAGGAAGCATTGGCAGAAGCAACTCCATTGCCAGAAGCCAGACCGTGCAGTTGGAGGGATCATTCTTTAAGCAGTTTGGCGACTTCAACACCCGCTTTAAGGGGCAGTACATGTATGAGTCGGAGAACTACGGCTACCTGAGCGCAAGCGGCACGGACCTGGGCGTAACGGGTATGGGACTTACCACCATCGACCTGGCGGCCACTAAGTATGCCAGCTCCTTTGCCTCCAAAACAGTGGCCAACAACCTGGCCGCCCTCACCATGATAGATTACAAGGACAAGTATATTCTGGACGCCCTGGTAAGAAGAGACGCTTCCTCCAGGTTCGGCCCGAACGTGCGGAACCAGATCTTTTACCGCGTTGCCGGCGCGTGGCGCTTAACAGAGGATTTCAAGATAAACGGCATTCAGGAGTGGAAGCTGCGCGCATCTTATGGCGTGTCGGGTCTGCGGCCTCCGTTTGAGGCGCAGTATGAAACCTATACCTTGGAGAACGGCCTTACCTCATCGCAGTACACGCTTGGCAACAAAAACCTAAAGCCATCTTTTTCGAAGGAGTTTGAGGCCGGTACGGATATCTTTTTCCTCAACCGCTTCAACTTCAGCCTGAACTACTCCAGGGCCCGCAACACCGACCAGATCCTGAAGGTGCCGCTGCCAGCGCTGGCCGGTGCGCCATACAGATGGCAGAACGCCGGCGAGGTGCTGTCGCATGCCTTCGAGATGAGCCTGGGTGGCGCGATCATCAGCAATGAAACCTTCAGCTGGGATGCTTCGGCCACGTTCGACAAGATCAGCCAGAAAATAACCAAACTGGAGGGGGAGCCATACTACCTGAACGGCACCCGCTTCAGGATTGAGGAAGGGATCGAGTTCGGTACCCTGTACCTCGATAAGTTTGCCAGAAGCCTGGACGAGGTGCTGAACCAGGTGCCTGAGGGGATGGACGTAAGCGATGTATTCGTGCTCAACAACCAGGGCTATGTGGTAAGAAGAACCGAGATAGGCACCGTGAACGAGAAAGCCGTGAAAGTGCGGGACGACGAGGGCAACATCGTGGCGCTTCCTACGGCTAACTTCACCCCCGACTTTAACGTGAACCTGGCCAATACCTTCCGCTATAAGAAGTTCTCGCTGTATGGCCTGATAGCCTGGCAACAGGGCGGCAAAGTATACAACCACGCTGTGCGGTATACCACCGAGCCAAAGTTCCTGGACCAGTCCGGGAAGCCCTGGAACGAAGTGAAGCCGCTGAAGTACCTGGACAACAGCGGGCAGGAAGGTGGCTTGCTGGGCTGGGACAACGATAACCTGATCTACGATGCCACCTTCGTGAAGCTGAGAGAGGTGTCGTTAGGGTATGACATCACCGGCCTGGAGAAGTATGGCTTCCACAACTTGCGGTTCAGCATTATCGGGCGCAACCTCCTGACGCTTACAGAATATCCGGGCTTCGATCCGGAGTCTGGTATGGGCAAAGAGGGTGTGGACACAAACGTGTTTAAGTTTGACTCCAACGAAGCCTACCCAACTTTCAGGACCGTGAGCGCCTCTATTTCTTTCAACTTTCAAAAATAAACTGACATGAGAATTTTAAGATATGTTAAATATGCTGTCCTGGTATGTGTTTTATCTATAGCAAGCTCATGCTCGGATGTTTTTGAAGATATTAACGTTAAAAACGAGAACCAACCCCAGACCTCGGACCTGAAGGACCAGTACTTTGCGCAGATCAAGAACGGCTACGGCGCCTGGTATAACGCCAGCATTGCCGCCAGCCCTGCCATCGGTTTTGCCAGCGCAGACATCGTGACGGCCGGCACCGCCAGCTGGGGATCGGGAACCATGTGGTACAGGCCACGGACGCCTCTCTTTAACTCCCAGACGCCCGACCCGGTGATCATCATCAACTTCGGGGCCTGGTACAATTACTACTCCGGTATTCCGATCGTAACCAACGTGCTGCGCTCACTCCAGGATCCTGAGTTTAAGATCATCATCGACAAAAAAGATTACACGAAGCGGATACAGGCACACGGCTACTTGCTGCAGGCCATGCTCTACGGAAACATCGCCTTGCTGTACGACAAGGCCTACCTGTTTACAGAAGACAGCGGCAGCGCCGAGGATTTCGACTACCAGGCCAACACCAAAAGCTACCAGGAGCTGATCGCGTTCTCGCTTGACAGGATAGACAAGGCCATCGCCGTGTTAGAACAGGACATCGACGACCCGGACCCGGAGGAGGTGATGCCGGGCGTAACCTTCACCAAAGCCGATCTGATCGCGTTTGCGAACTCAATGGGTGCCCGCTTGCTGGCCAACTCCCCGAGAACACCGGAAGAAGCTCAGTCGATCGATTGGCAAAGGGTGAAAAGCTACGCGGAGAAAGGCATTACCAGCGACTTTAAAGTACGCTACGACGAAGGCTGGCGCGGCAAAGTTATCAGCCGCGACAACGGCATGAACAGTTTTGCCTTGTTCGACTACGACTGGATGCGGGTGAACCAGAAGGTGATCAACATGATGGCGCCGTCCGATCCGGCCGCTGAGTATCCGTGGCCGGAGGGCGTTACTTCGCTTGGCCCGGTTACAAACTCGCCTGACGCCCGCCTGAATGAGTACTTCACGTATGCCGACATCAACAACTGGTTTGCGCAGAGCCGCGTGAGCCGCCCGGGCTATGGCTGGTTCATTCTGAGCGAGTACAAGTATACCCGTTACCAGGATGTGGTGCGCACCGGCCAGGGTTTGGTAGACCATTACCTGCAGGTGGAGAACGACACGTACCTGGCGGAGGCTAAAATAAGGCTGGGAGAAAGCGGTGCCGCGGAACTGATCAACAGATCGAGGGTAGGCAAGGGCCACCTGCCGCCTGCCACCGACAGCGACAGCGACCTGATGGAAAAGCTGTTTTACGAGCGCTACGTGGAGAGCGACCTGGTATGGCTGAACCTTGGCTTCTATGACAAGCGCCGCCTCGGCGAGCTGATGCCCGGCTCGGCTTACCACTTCCCGATACCTGCAGATGAGCTGATCCAACATGGCCAGGAGGTTTATACTTTCGGCGGCGTCGGAAATGAAATGTAGGCGGTTGCACCCGTGTAAGAATCCATCAACAAGAACTTAAAGCAAAGACGATGAACAACTATAAGAACTTCCTTACAAGAGTGGGCCATGCTTTGGCGGCCCTCCTGATGCTTGTTTCGGTGAGCAGCTGCGAGCGCGACATGGACATGGACATAGTTTCGGTAACGCCGCCCGAGCTGCACGTGATCGTGTATAACGGCACTGACACAAACGATAGGGTAGAAGGTGCGACGGTAAAAGTATACGCCTCGGAGGAGAACCGCACAGCCGGCACAAACGCTGTGGCCGAGGCGGTGACCGACGCCAGCGGTGAAGCTGTTTTCCCGAAAGAGAAATTTGTGAAAGGTATAAATTACCTAACGGTAAGTATAGATGACGTGACGCTGACCGCGCAAACGCCATACATGCTGCAGAACGACGGCGAAACGCTGTTTTGGGTAGCAAAGAATTAAGGTGGATTGTTTGAATAGAGTCTCCTGTGTTCGGCCTGTCATGGGTCGGGCACAGGTACTCGCCTTTCTCATCCGCACCCGTTCCAACCCTGTTCACAGAATTCATACTTTACCTCCTGACCCAAAGCCAAGATGAATAAAATTTTATACGTTTGCCTGTTCGTGTTGCTAAGCACGCTCACCTCCAAAGGGCAGTCTTCCTACCCAAAGGCCGACCCAATTACCGTAAAAGTGGCCGTTGTGATCCAGGACCCTAAGATCCCATCCAAAGGTAACAAGCGGATGCACGAGGTGCTTCGTTCGCCGGGCAACAGGTATAAGTGGCAGGACCCCCGAAAGCTCATGATCGACTACCGCGACAGCCTGAACTCCCTTAGCGGCGGCGTGGTGAACTATGAGATCGTGAAAGTATACGATGATAACAAGCTGTTCACGCGCCTAGAGAACAGCACGGAGCTTCTTGGCGTGGAGGAAATGGTAAAGCTACTCTCCGAGCCGGACTGGGCGACGCTGAAGAAAGAAAACACCAAGTTCGACTACAACAAACTGATCGAGCACTACGGATTCTGCGATATGCGCGACAAGGGCGAGATAAACGAAGTATGGGTATGGTCATTCCCTTACGGAGGCGCCTGGGAATCCACGTTTGCCGGCGAGAATGCCTTCTGGTTAAACTCCGACCCGGTGCAGAACACCTCCTGCAAAGACCTTTTAACGATTATGGCCCTGAACTATGAGCGGGACATGTCGCTTGCCCTGGAAAGCTACGGCCACCGTTTTGAGTCCATCATGCGCCAGGTATACGGCCGCTGGGACCATACTTCCAAGGACCTGAACAACTGGGAGATCTTTACCTCCTATGATAAAATTACACCCGGAAAAGCCTATATTGGTAACATCCATTTTCCGCCAAACGGGCTGAAAGACTACGACTGGAAGAACACCGCGCCTGTAAAAACCTATGCAGATGTGTGGTTCAACTACCCGAACCTGACGGCGGCAGAGCCCCGCGTGGTGACGTGCGAGGAGTGGGATTGCTCGCACCTGGGCTACATGTCCTGGTGGTACCGCCACATCCCGAACTTCGCCGGCATCAACCCTGCGGATGGCCACCTGAATAACTGGTGGCACTATGTGGTAGACTACAACGCCGCCATGAAACAGGAGAAGCGCTTGAAGCAACAGCTGAATAGCGCCCGGTAATTTCAGGAGCCACTAGCCGGCTTACCGCTCAGGACAGTCGCTTATCTTTATCAAGAACCAACCCTTACCCCTCATGCTAAGGAAGTTATTTCAGGCAGCTTTTTTATCCCTGGTTGCCATTCCAACATTCTGCCAGACACCGTACCTTTCTAACCTAAAGGCAGGCAAGGATTTCCCGCTTTACGCCACCTATGCCGCGGCCATGGAGCGGTCTAACTTTGTGCTGGACGAAGGCTATGAGTTCCGCTACTATGCTGACTCGCTGGGAGCCGATTTTGTAACCGACACTGGAGGGGACCTGGGCCTTGGCTTTAAGTTGAAGGACAAGTGGGTGTACAAGGTGGCGGACATGTATAAAGCACCCGTTATCACCAGCAGCTACCCGGATATGGTGACCTATGAGTTCTATCCATTTAAGGATATCAAAGTAGAGGCCTTTTTCGCCGTGCACAGTTCTACCGCCGCCTTGCTCGACATCAAAGTACAGAATAACTCCAGGGCAAAAGCAACGCTAACGGTGGTGCCTTTCATGCGCAACGATTACCGCGCTTTCCGGAATGTGGGCACAAGCGGAAGTATGATCACTTTTGACCATGAAGAGTACCCGGACGGCTGGACACTGAACCACGAGCTTCCCTACACCGATAGCATACAGAATGTCTTTTTACTGTCAGAGAAGCCGGATTTTGCCGGCTCATTCAGTAGCAAGTATAACGAAGCGCCTGCCATACCTTTTTCGGTGGATTTAACTGGCCAGGCGAAGCGGCAGGTAAACGGAAGAACCTATCTGCCCGGCAAAGTGCGCATCGCGGATGCGGGCAGGACCGTACGGCTGCAGCTTTTTGTAGATGACGATCTCTCGCAAATGATCACCGAGAAAAGCCCTGTGGTAGGCGGGGCGCAGCCTGTAATTGACAACGGCGGATACTTCCGGCTCGAAACTGCCCTTCTCAACCCTGCCGCTAACAAGTATACCATTGCCGCACAGTATGGCAGCCAGATGAGCGGAAGGATAACCGGTACGCTGGACGATAAAACCCAAAGGCGCGCCGATGTGGACCTGGAGAAAAAAGCCTTGCCAGCGTCTGTCGGGGAGCCAGGTATAAAAGTTACGCCGAACGCCATTGCGCTGCAGTGGCAGCCGGTGAAAGCGGGCACGCGGTACTCGGTTTACCGCAGGGCCTACCCCGAGGCGGTTTACAAGCGTGTCGCCAACCGGCTGGAGGCCACCACCTACACGGACACAAGTATAAACCCGGAGGCAGTTTATGGCTATGTGGTGGTGGCGCACGACGGGGACCGGATGAGTATCCATTCTCCGGAGGTGAACAACCTGCCCAAAACCGTTTTTGACGCCTACGTGCAGCGTGGGGTAAAGCCAGGAGCCCCGGCAAAGTATGCCAAAGTAGTAGCCTTCAGCAAGAAACTCAAACTCAAGCCGGGGAAAAGCGCTGAGCTAAGAGTAGTACGCGTCGTAGCGGCAAAGGAGGATGAAAGACAAAAGCTGATGCAGGAAGCGCAGGACCTGTTGGCGCAGGATCTGCAAGAATACAAGAAGTATAACGAAGCATTGTTCTCCAAAACGCCGGCCCCGGAGTTTGAGGACCCGGAGAAAACAGCCCTTTACTGGAGCGCCAACAACATGATGCGGCAGGTGTTCTACCCGGCTGAAGGAAAATCAGACTACAACTACTACGTCTTCTCCCGGGAGCCCACCTGGGGCTGGGGGCATGGCGGACAGGTGTTCCACGAAAGTATAACCATGCTGGCCTACGCCTACATCGACCCTGTCAGCGCCATGAACTCGCAGCGGGTATACCTGCAGCGGCAGTACCCCAACGGCTACATCAACTACCGCACAGGTTCTTACCTGGATGAGATCATCAAGCACAACGGGCAGCTGACCTCGTCGGCCCCCTGGTACTCCTGGCTGAACTGGGAGGTTTACAAGATCACGCAGGACGAGGCTTTTCTGAAGGAAATGTACGGCTCCTCCAAAAAGTTTTTCGAGTTCTACGTGAGCAACCGCGACAGCGATAAGGACGGCTTGTGTGAGTGGGGTGGAGAGGCCATACTGGAGTCGGTGCGGGATGCGCTGGTGGCGGTATGGGATGAGGTGGGCTACCCCACCAACTTCGAAAGCCTGGACCTAAACTGCATGCTGGTAATGGAGGCGAAGTCATTAGAAGCCATGGCCCGCAAGCTGGGACTGGAGGAAGAGGCCAACCGCTGGAAGGCAGACCATGAGCGACGGGCTGCACTGATCAACAAAACCTTTTGGGACGAGGAGAACGGCTTTTACTACAACGTGGATAAAAACACGCACCGCTTTACTTTTAAAGAAGAAAACGACCTGAAGCGCGACGAGATCATCGGCTTCCTGCCGCTGTGGGCCGGTATTGCCGATAAGCAGCAGGCCGAGCGGCTGGTGAGCAAGCTAACGGACCCGGAGCAGTTCTGGCGCCCCTACGGCGTGCCTTCCCTGTCGGCAAAAGATCCCTACTACAACGCGAAAGGCTACTGGAACGGCCCGGTATGGGTGGAGTGGGATTACCTGATCATGCGCGGGTTGATGGACTATGGGTATAAGCAGGAAGCGCGGGAGTTGGTAGACAGGGTGGCTGCCGGCATGACCGAAGTGCTGAAAAAGGACCATAACCTGTGGGAGTTCTACAGCCCCGACGAGGCCTGGGGCGGATATCACCGCACCTACATCTGGGCCGGGATCATCAACAGAATGATGCTGGATACCTACAAAACTAAACCTCAGGTAAAATGAGAAGATCGCTGAAATCAATTTATACTTTATTTCTGGTTGGGATTTGCGCGCTCCTGAGCCAGTGCGCCTCTGTAAAAGATAGCTCCGGCGCGAGCGAGGTGACGTTTAACAGCCTGTTGCAGGAGATGGCGGACAGGGAGTCGCTGGCGCGGTATCCTTCGCCGGCGTATACTTTGGCGCAGTTCAGCAGCTACGACCGCGCCATGCAAAAGCCCGGGGACTCCACCTGGTTTGCCAACTGGGACCGCTCCATGTTCCTCCGCGAAGAGACGACAAAAGGGCGCCAAGAGTATGTGCTTTTCGACACGACGGGGCCGGGTGCCGTGGTGCGTTTCTGGATGACCTTTGCCGGCGAAGACAGCGGCAAAGGCACGCTGCGCTTTTACCTCGACGGCAGCGAAGAACCTGTGATCGCCGCGCCGGCGATGGATGTGCTCAGCGGCAACGTGCTGACCGATGGTCCGCTGGCAACATCCGTCAGCGACGCCACCGATTACAAGATGCGCGGGCACAATTTATACTTGCCCATCCCTTACGCCAAAAGCTGCAAGATCACTTATGAAAGCCAGAATATAAAAGATGCCGGCGCGAAAACGGGGGGAGAGGCTGTCTACTACAACATCAACTACCGCACCTATCAGGATGCCAGTGTCAAAACCTTTACCATGGCAGATGTGGGAGCGGACAATCCTGTGCTTAAAACAGTACAGGAAAAACTAAGCAGCCGCTATCGTGGAACAGATGAACTGAAAACCGCCTCTCATCCTGTAAGCGGAGAAATAAAGGCCGGCAACTCGCTTGCTGTTTCGCTTGCGGAAGGACCCCATGCTGTGCGGCAGATCAAGCTAAAACTGGAGGCGGATAACCTGGAGCAGGCGCTGCGAAGCACCGTGCTGGAGATAAGTTTCGACGGTGAGCGAACCGTATGGAGCCCTGTTGGAGACTTCTTCGGCACAGGCTATCAGCTGCGCTCCTCTAACACCTGGTATACCAAAGTAGATACGGTCACAGGCGAGCTTTCGGCATGGTGGGTGATGCCTTTTGAGAAAGAAGCAAAACTGACCGTGCACAACCTGACGGATGCTCCGGTAACGGTAGAGGGCGAGGTCCTGACCAGCCCCTGGAAGTGGGACGACAGAAGCATGCACTTCGGCGCCAGCTGGCACCAGTTCACCAATTTGTTTACAGGCGAGATGAAGAATAACGAGGGCGGCGGCGACCCTTTCGACATCAACTACGTGCAGCTCGACGGCAAAGGCACCTATGTCGGGGATGCGATTACGCTGTTTAACACCGTGTATGCCTGGTGGGGAGAAGGGGATGAGAAAGTTTACGTGGATGGGGAGAATTTTCCCTCGCATGTAGGCACCGGCACAGAAGATTACTACGGCTACGCCTGGTGCCGCCCGGAGCGGTTCTCCAACCACCCTTTTATTGCGCAGCCCGACGGAAGCGGCAATTTTGTGCCGGGCTATACTATGAACATGCGCTTCAGAGGCCTGGATGCCATTCCGTTTAGCAACACGCTTAAATTCGACATGGAGATGTGGCACTGGACACGCGCCCACATCAACTTTGCCCCTGTCTCTTTTTACTACATGCTGCCAGGCGGCAAAACGAACATTGCCCCGGATGTAGAAAATGCCAAAGAGCCGGTGGTACTGAAGCGCTCAGATTTGATCTCGCCGGTAGTTGCCGATGGTAAAATAGAGGGAGAGCAGATGATTTTCGAAAACGCCACCGGGGGCAACTTCCGCTACCAGAACACGCAGAAGTATGGCTGGAGCGACAACATGCAGGTTTTCTGGCACGACACCAATGTAGGCGATAAGCTAAAGCTAAGTTTTGTATCCGATAAGGCGGGCAAGTTTCACGTGGCAGCGCACCTTACCAAGGCCCCGGACTACGGCAAGTTCAAATTCAGCCTGAACGGGAAAGAAGTTAAAAACATAGTGGACGGCTACAGCAAGGAGGTGAAAACCGAGACGGTAAACCTGGGGCGCTTCGCGCTGCAGCAGGGCCAGAACACGCTGGAGGTAGAGGTGGTGCAGTCCAGGCCGAACGAGAAGGAAACCGCCTTTTTCGGGCTCGATTATTTGTCCGTTGATCAGTACCCTAAGCTTTAATAACACTCATCTATATAATCCTTAAATGAAAACAATATTGGCAATTGGTATACTGGCCTGGTTGTTTGTTACCCAGGCGCAAGCTCAGAACTATACTAATAACAGAGCTCCGCTGAAGGAGAAAACCTTCATAGAACTACCGCTAGGAAGCATTAAGCCCAAAGGCTGGCTGCACGAGATGCTGGTGAGGCAGAAGAACGGCGCCAGTGGTCAGCTGGACCAGCTGTACCCGCAGGTGATGGGGCCACGAAACGGCTGGCTCGGGGGAGACGGCGACCAATGGGAGCGCGGCCCCTACTGGATAGACGGCCTTCTGCCGCTGGCTTACATCCTGGACGATCAGGAACTGAAAGACAAGGTGCAGCCGTGGGTAGAGTGGGCGATCAAGAGTCAGCGGCCGGATGGGTATTTTGGCCCGTCTACCGACTATGGCCCTGAGAAGGGCTTGCAGCGCAACAACTCCCAGGACTGGTGGCCCAAAATGGTGATGCTGAAAGTGCTGCAGCAGTACTACTCCGCCACCGGAGACCAAAGGGTAATCAAGCTGATGAGCAATTACTTTAAGTATCAGCTAAAAACGCTGCCTGAAAAGCCGTTGGGCAACTGGACCTTCTGGGCTGAGTACCGCTCGGCCGACAACCTGCAGGCAGTGTACTGGCTCTACAATATTACCGGCGAAAAGCACCTGCTGGAACTGGGCAACATCCTGCACGAGCAGGGCTACGACTTCGTGGACATGTTCCTGAACCGCGACGATTTGACGCGCATCAACACCATCCACTGCGTAAACCTGGCCCAGGGTATAAAAGAGCCTGTTATTTACTATCAGCAGGATTCTGATGAAAAGTACCTGCATGCCGTAAAGAAAGCCTTTGCCGATATACGCCAGTTTCATGGGCAGCCGCAGGGCATGTATGGCGGCGATGAGGCCCTGCACGGCAACAACCCGACCCAAGGCTCAGAGCTTTGCTCGGCGGTGGAGCTGATGTTCTCGCTGGAGAAGATGATGGAAATAACAGGGGACCTGCAGTTTGCCGACCATCTGGAGCGGGTAGCCTTCAACGCGCTGCCCACGCAGGTATCCGACGATTTTATGACGCGCCAGTATTTCCAGCAGGTCAACCAGGTGAAGATCTCGCGCCACCCCCGCAACTTCGACATCAACCATGGCGAAACCGACTTGGTGTACGGGCTCCGGACCGGTTACCCGTGCTGCACGTCCAACATGCACCAAGGCTGGCCGAAGTTTACCCAGAACCTCTGGTACGCCACCAAGGACAACGGCCTTGCCGCCCTGGTTTTCTCGCCGAGTGAAGTACGCGCCAAAGTGGGAGACGGGGTAGCCGTGAAGATGACCGAAGACACCAACTATCCCTTTAACGAGGGCATCAACTTTAAACTGGATATAGAAGGTAAGCAGAAGAAAGTGGCTTTCCCGTTCCATGTGCGCATCCCATCCTGGAGCAAAAACGCCAAGGTAACCATCAACGGAAAACCCTGGGAGGGAGAGGCAAAACCGAACAGCATCATCGTGATCAACCGCACCTGGAAGTCGGGGGATGTGGTAGCGCTTGACCTGCCGATGCACATAGAAACCAGCACCTGGTATGAGAACGCCATGGCCGTGGAGCGCGGCCCGCTGGTGTATGCGCTGAAAGTGGAGGAAGACTGGAGCAAGAAGCAGATAAAGGACAATCCGGAGCGGTATGGCAGGGAGTACTATGAAGTGAGCCCTGCCACCGACTGGAACTACGGCATCCTGGACTTTCCGAAGGATAAGACGCAGGAGGTGTTTACGGTGGTGAAAAAGGACACCAAGGGCGCCTACCCCTGGAACCTGGCCGGTGCCCCGATCGAGATCAAGGTGAAGGGCAAGCAGCTGCCTTTCTGGAGCCTGTACAACGAGATGGCCGGCCCGCAGCCCTACAGCCGCATGATCTACGGCATCTCCTCAGTCAAAGAGATGCCTGAAGTTGAGCTGACGCTTATCCCGTATGGCTGCACCACGCTTCGGGTAACAGAGTTCCCGGTCATTAAAGAGTATGAGTAAGCCCTGCGGGGAGATAAAATAAACTGTTTATACGATGGTAAGATTAGAACTTAAAAGGACTTTCGCCACGCTTCTGGGGCTTGTCGTGCTGTTTTCGGCACAGGCGCAGGAACTGCAGGGCATCTCGCTGAGCAGCGGAGCGAAAGGGGTAAAGGCGTTCACGGTGAAAGGCAAAGAGCTGCAGGCACCCGCAGAACTGCCGCTGGTATACTACGAGGTGGATAAAAAGGCCGCCACCAGCCTGCAGCCGGAAAAGAAGGTGCAGGTAAGCTTTGAGCAGGAGAAGGGCTTTACGCCAGGCTATAAAGGCAAGGTTACGTTCAAAAACACCTCGCCGGATACCGTGTGGCTGTCGAACGTGGTGCCGCTGGGCCGCGAGGATAAAGCAGTTTATATCACCGGCAAGGGCGAGCACCCACTTTCGCGCACGCACCTGTTTCTGCCAGGCAAGAGCCCTGTCAACGTGATCGTGCCGGATAATGCCTGGGAGCTGGGATACACCGGGCTGGAGCTTGGCAACGGGCAGGCGGTGTGCGCACTGGTGCGCCGGGACCTGGAAAGTATGGAAAAGGCCACCCGCCGCCGATTCGAAACGGTGATTGCCCCAGGCGGCTCTGTAAAGTATGATTTTTACGCCGACGCCTACAACGGAGACTGGCAACAGGGCCTCAAAAAGATGTTCCAGGAGCGCTACCTGTACGATGTGGCCTCGTTTGACAACACCCTTTTTGAGCGCGAGGACCTGAAATGGATTCGCCATACTTATGTGATGCACCTACTCATGGGCTGGGACAAATTTTACTACGATGACGCGGACGGCAAATTCCACCTGGAGGAGTTCCTGAAGCGCGGACAGCGGCTGTATGGCGGTGATGACGCGATCGGTATCTGGCCTACCTGGCCTACCCTTGGCCTGGACCAGCGCAACCAGTTCGACCTTTTTCGTGACCTGCCGGGCGGTTTGGCGCAAGTGCGGCAAACGGCAGATGAGACCAGAAGTATGGGTACCGCCTTTTTCATTTGCTACAACCCCTGGGACGAAAGCACCCGCGACGAGGGGCACATGAGTGGCATTGCCGACATCATCAAAAACACCGGTGCCGATGGGGTGGTGCTGGACACGAAAGGCTCCTCGAGCAAAGAACTGCAGGAGGCGGCAGACGAGGTGAAGAAAGGCGTGATCATGTACAGCGAGGGCATGGCCGTGCCGAAAGACATGCAGGGCATTGTTTCGGGGCGGGTGCACAACGCGCTATACTATGCGCCCATGCTCAACCTGAACAAGTTCATCAAGCCTGAGTTTGCCATTTACCGCGTGGCTGAACTGTATAAGGAGCCGATTCAGCGGGAGTATGCGACCTCTTTCTTCAACGGCTATGGCACCGAGCTGAACATCTTCGCCCCGGGCCAGCCAAGCTGGGCGGAGGAACAGTATAACTACCTGGGCCGCACTTCCCGCATCCTGCGCGAGAACACCTATAACTTCACCTCCAAAAATTACACGCCGCTTATCCCGGTTACAGCTGATAAAGTATATGCCAACAAGTGGGTGGATGGCGACAAGGTGATCTACACCATTTACAGCATCGTGCCGGAAGGCTACAAGGATCTGTTGTTTGAGGTGCAGCCGCAGGAGGGCAGGCATTTCGTGGACCTGTGGCACCACAAAGAGCTGCAGCCGGAGAAGAAAGACGGCAAATTCTACGTAGAGGCCGAGACGGATGCTTTCCACAAGGCTTACCTGGGCACGAACAACGAGGGCGAAGTAGACTGCATCGCCGAGCTTCCTGTTATCTTAAAAACCTCGTTAGAGAGCGACATGCTTTTGGTGAGCGCCGATAAAGGGGACCAGATAAAGATATGGGCGGGCGTGCCGGACTATGAGAAAAAGCCGCTGGAACTGAAGCCGGGGAGCCACCAGGTGCGCCTTCTGGATCACTTTGGCCGCTTTGAGGGCAAGTTTATCATTCAGCTGTTTAACGAGGGCATTTTGCTGGACGAGAACATCGTAGAGGTGAAGCCGGGTACGCCGCGCCTGACCTCCGAAGTAGAGAAGACCACGAAAAGCGGCGGCAAGCGTGGGATGGTGAAGATCCCGGCAGGCAAATTTACCTTCAAAGCTACGCAGGGCGATGACTTTATCCCTTACCCAAAGTATAACCAGGGCAGAACCTACCAAATGAACGCCTTTTACATGGACAAGTATCCGGTGACGAATGCCCAGTTCGAGGAGTTTTTGAACAAGAGCAAGTATACGCCCGCCGACACAGCCAACTTCCTCAAGCATTGGGTAGACGGCAAGATACCTGCCGGCACGGAAGATCACCCGGTAACCTATGTGAGCTATGAGGATGCTAAGGCCTACGCCAAGTGGGCCGGCAAAAGGCTGCCAACCGAGGTGGAGTGGCAGTACGCCGCCCAAACACCAGACGGAAGGGCCTGGCCTTGGAGTGCGAAAACAGACAACATCCGCCGCGAGGAAGAGCCCATAACCGGCACCCTGACGGTGTTCAAGATCAAAGGGATAGATCCGGCCTATGCCAACCTCGGCAACGGGAAGCTAGACCCGGTAGGCTCTTATCCGAAAGGGAAGAACCCCTACGGGCTGCAGGACCTGGTAGGCTCAGTATGGCAACTCACCAACGATGAATACAGAAATGGTTCCTATGATTACGTCATCATGAAGGGCGGCTCTTACTATAACCCCACCTCCAGCTGGTGGTATGTGCAGGGCGGGCCGCGCGAGCTGCACTACCGGCAGTTCCTACTCCGGGTGTCCGAAGGCTTCGAAAGAAACGCGACCGTGGGCTTCCGCTGCGTGAAGGATAACTAAAGAAAATTGCAGTCTCCGTGTTGCGTCAAGTATGGCAGGATAAGAAGCCGGAAAGATGCTGCGCGGAGACTGCATCCTTTAAGAAAGAGCCTCATTTGGGGGCAGCTGTTTTTGAAAATCTTAGCTTTAAGAACTAACTATGAAAATCGGAAAATTCATTGCTCCCTGCCTTTATCTCTTGCTGGCAGCATCCTGCAATAACCAAACAGATAACACCACGGCAGGCACCTCGGTAGAAGAGAGCGCCTCAGAAAGCAAACTGAAAAGCACACTGGACCCGGCAAACTTTGAAAGGGAGCTGGACGGAAAACAGGTGCAGTTATACTTCCTCAAAAACAAGAACGGACTGGAGATGGCGGTAACCAACTACGGGGCCAAAGTGGTGTCGTTGCTGGTGCCGGATAAGGATGGCAAAATGGAGGATGTGGTGCTGGGCTTTGATAACCTGGACGGCTACCTGAACGCTAACGAGCCATACTTTGGGGCAGCGATCGGCCGCTACGGGAACCGCATTGCCAATGGCAAATTCACCTTGGACGGGAAACAGTATAAGCTTGCCACCAACAACGCCCCCAACCATCTGCACGGCGGCACTAAAGGCTTTAACGCGCAGGTGTGGGATGCCAAACAGGTGAACGACCAGACGATCGAGTTCACGCGCCTTTCGCCAGACGGAGAGGAAGGCTACCCGGGCAACCTGCAGGTGAAGATGGTCTACACCCTCACCGACGACAATGCCTTTAAGATCACCTATGACGCCAGCACCGACCAGCCCACGCCCATCAACCTGACCCACCATTCCTTTTTCAACCTGCACGGCGCCGGCAAAGGAAGTATAAACGACCATGTGCTGATGATCAATGCCGATGCCTATACACCGGTGGATGAGACGCTGATCCCTACAGGAAAGCTCGAAAAAGTGGCGGGTACGCCGATGGATTTCCGGGAGCCTACCGAGATCGGCAAAAGGGTGGAAGATGACTTTGAACAGCTGAAGTTCGGGAAAGGCTACGACCATAACTGGGTGCTGAAAGACAGCAGCAACAGCCAAAAACTGGCCGCCACAGTATGGGAGCCAACGAGCGGCAGGTACATGGAAGTATACACCACAGAGCCTGGACTGCAGTTTTACGGCGGCAATTTCCTGGATGGCAAGGACAAAGGCAAAGGCGACAAACCCTATGAGTTCCGGTCGGCGTTTTGCCTGGAGACGCAGCATTTTCCCGACTCTCCGAACCAGCCGAACTTTCCTTCCACCATACTTCAACCCGGGGAGCAGTACCAGCACACCGCTATCTACAAGTTTTCGGTAAAGTAGCAGCTCCCGGATTACCTTACCCTAAAACGCATGAGAAGACCTCTGTTTATACTTTTGCTGGCGCTTCTGAGCACCTTTACTTACGCCCAGAAAAACCACCCTACACAACAGATAAAAATAGGCCTGGTAGCTAGCGCCCTGCCCGCCGACGAACAGGCAGTTGTGGAGGCCTTTCTGCAGGACCAACAGGATTTTGAAACGGTAGCACTGCGCCTGGACCAGCTCAAAAAGGGCAGAGCCTTAAAGAAAGCGGGCGTTACGCATGTATGGCTCCACAAGCTTTCCCCGGATGGTAGCACAAAACAGGAAGTAGCGGCCGGAAAAACGCTGAAGGAGTTTGTGCAGAACGGCGGCAACCTTATTCTCTCAATGGAGGCTGTGCGCTTACTCAACGACTGGGGCATTGAAAAGCATTCGTTTGAGGTGAAGACAGACACCGTGAAGGACGAAGGATTTGGGCGCCCGCTTGGGTTTCACGCGTTCAAATCGCATCCTGTTTTTGAGGGGCTGCACGGCGGCGCCTACCCCTGGAAAGCGAAGAAGGACCACGTGATCCGGAAGATAGGCTTTTTTGAGAACAGCCTGCCGGATACAACCATCGCGAAGGTGATCGGCACGGAGTGGACGTACATCACCTTCCATGAAAACAACAAGCTTGTGCTGGAGTACACGCTCGGCAAAGGAAAGATCATCGCCGTGGGGGCCTATTCATACTTTGCCCCCGCAAACTTTAACACGCTGCAACTCCACCGCTTCTACCGCAACCTGTTCCGCTATACGGCCGGGCAGATAGAGGGCATCGAGCCGCGCTACTGGAACTATGCTGCCCAACAGGTAGTGGCCTTGGAAAGTGATTTTCCGCAGACGGGCCTTGTGCAGGCCACCAAATGGCAGCTGCCGGAGCTGACGCTGCAGCTGGAGAAACAGCAGGCCACGGAGGATTTCGTCAGCCTGGCCGGCCGGCGGATGCTGGTGATGGGGAAGCAGAAAGGCGGCATCGATGAGATCTGGTCGCACCCGTTCATGTCGTTTAGGGATGTGGCGACCGGCGTGCTGATGAAGGGAGCTGACTCGGTGGTATGGCTGAACGAGCTGACACCCGCTGTCACCATTTCGCCGGAGCTGTTGATTAGGAAATATACTATAAACGGGGCTGTCATCCGCGAAATCACCACCGTGGCCATGGACAAGCCGGTGGCCGCTGTGCACTACGAGTGGGAGAGCGCCGCGATCGATAAGATCTTCATCAGGTATACTTCAAACTTCCGCTACATGTGGCCATACTCTTCCAAAGCCACCAACTCCATTCACTTTGCCTGGTCCCCGGAAATGAACGCTGCCGTAGGCTCTGCCCAGGGCGGCGACCTGGCCAGTGTCATGGGCTTTAGCAGCAAACCGCAAAAGTATACTTTGGGACAATTCGATGGTTTCAAGTATAGAAACGGAATGTACACAGGAAAGAAAACTGACCTGATCCAACTGAGTGGCCTTTTCAGTTTTGATGCCGCCGATGCCCAGGGAAAACTGAGCGCCTACCTGGTGGCCGGCAGCGAGGGGCTGGACAACACACTGCAGCTGTACGACCAGGAATCGAAGGAATTTAACAGCCTTTTCAAAAAGTCCTCCGCATACTTTGCAAACCTCTTGCGCAACAGCCTGATCGTAACTACCCCGGATAAGGAGTTCAACACAGGGTATAAATGGGCACTGGCGCGGACAGACCAGTTTCTGCAGGAAACCCCTGGCCTGGGCACCTCGCTCATGGCCGGCTTTGGCACCACGGCCCGCGGCTGGGGCGGCGGACAAAAGATAAGCGGCCGGCCCGGCTACGCTTGGTATTTCGGGAGGGATGCCCAGTGGAGCGGCATGGCCATCAACGCCTATGGCGGGCATCAGATGGTGAAGAAAGCGCTGGATGTGTTTGTGAAGTACCAGGACCTGACCGGTAAAATTTACCACGAGCTCACCTCCAGCGGGGCGGTGCATTATGACGCTTCCGACGCGACGCCGCTGTATGTGGTGCTGGCGGCGCATTACCTGAAATATTCCGGCGACCTAGACTATATCCGCTCGATCTGGCCATCCTTAAAAAAGGCAATGGATTTTTGCTACAGCACCGACACCGACAGGGATGGCTTGATAGAGATCACGAACGTGGGGCATGGCTGGATAGAAGGTGGTCCGCTGTTTGGCGCGCATACCGAGATTTACCTGGCCGGCAGCTGGGTGGCCGCGTTGGATGCTGCCGCTTACATGTCCGGAATGCTGGAGAACCAAAGCCTGGCAAAAGGCTATAGCCAGGACGCAGCAAACGTGCGCCAGATCATCGACAGGGAATTTTGGGACACCAAGGGCGAGTACTTCTACAACGGCAAAATGCGCGACGGCAGTTTTATGCAGGAAGAAACCATGCTGTCGAGCGTTCCCATCTACTTCAATGCGGTGGCTGATCCGGCAAAAGCCGCTAAAACAACGGCTTCTTTTTCCCGGAACGACTATGCAACCGACTGGGGCCTGAGGATTCTGCCGGAGAGCAGCGACAAGTTTAACCCCAAGGCCTATCACGCAGGTATGGTGTGGCCGCTGTTCAGTGGCTTTGTAGCGCTGGCAGAGTATAAAACCGGCAAGTACGTGAGCGGCTTTACCCACACGATGAACAATTTGCTGTTGTACCAGCACTACGGTTTGGGCAGCGCCGAAGAAACCCTCCACGGATCTGAGTATAAACCCGCTGGCGTATGCTACCAGCAAGGCTGGTCCGAAACCATGGTGCTTCAGCCTGTTTTGGAGGGCATGCTGGGGCTGGCCCCGGACGCGCTGGCAAACCAAATTGCTTTTTCCCCGCGCTTCCCCTGGCACTGGAACGAGGTGCAGGTGGATAACATCCAGTTTGGGGAGCATCGGGCAAGCGTACTAATGCAGCGCACGGCAACCTCTACCAAGTATGATTTTAAGTATAAACCGGATGACAAAGGCTTTGACCTGATCTTCTCTCCGGGCGTGCTCCCGGGAGCACGCATTCAAAAAGTGCTGGTAAACGGGAAAGAGGTAAAGTTCGCACAGGAAGGCAAACCGGAAAGTATGCAGCTGCGCCTGCAGCCAATCCGCATCACCGGCCAAACCACCGTGGAGATTGTGCAGGAGGGAGGCATAGGCGTCTTGCCTCTCATCAACAAGCCTGCCCCGGGCGACACGAACAAGGGCGCGAAAATCGTGGGCGAGACCCTGGGCGGAACGAAGTATACCGTAGCCCTGGAAGGCTTATCCGGCAAAACGTACCAGTTCGAAGTGCTTTCCAATGATAATGTAAAATCTGTGGCAAACGGCAAGATCCTCCGCAGGAAAGGCAACGTGTATACTATGCAGGCAACCATGCCGGAAGTCTCCGAGAAGTATGCTACGCAGCAGGTAACGTTCGAATTACAGGAGCAGCCGCGTTTGTGAAGCCGGATGTTTGTGTATCTTTAGGAGGTGCATCGGCTTTTGCCCGGCTCATACTTTAAAAACTTATTATCTGAACCCACTTTTACACTAATGCGCTACATTCTCCTACTCCTCCTTCTTCTGCCGCTCACCCAACTGCAGGCACAGGAGGCGACCAAAAAATGGTATAAGGGCAACACCCATACCCACTCTTACTGGAGCGATGGGGACGACTTCCCGGAGATGATCATGGACTGGTACAAAACTCACGGCTACGACTTTATCTCGCTCTCCGACCACAACACTCTGGCAGCCGGAGAAAAGTGGAAAGCCATCCCGAAGCACCCTTTCCGGCAACGGCGCTTTGAGGAGTACCTGGAGAAGTATGGCAGCGAGTGGGTCACCTATAAAACGGATTCTGCCGGGCAGATCAGCGTAAAGTTGAAAACCCTGGAGGAGTACCGGCCTTTGTTCGAGGAAGCGGAAAAGTTCCTGATCATACAGGCTGAGGAGGTGTCGGACGGCTATGATGGCAAGCCGATCCACATGGGGGCCATCAATGTAAAGGAAGTGATCAAACCGCAGGGAGGCAACAGCGTGGCCGAGGTGATGCAGAACAACCTGGACGCGGTGTATGCGCAGCGGGAGCGAACCGGTCAGCCGATGTTTGCCCACATCAACCACCCTAACTTTGGCTGGGCGATAAAGCTGGAGGACATGGCGCACCTGAAAGGCGATCGCTTTTTTGAAGTATACAACGGCCACCCGCACGTGCACAACTACGGCGATTCCACCACGATGGGCATGGAAGAGCTTTGGGACAGGTTGCTTATACTTTACCTGCACCAGGGCGAGCCGCTTTTGTACGGTTTAGCCACCGATGACGCGCATAATTATCTGAAGAGCGGCGCTGGCCTGTCGAACCCTGGGCGCGGGTGGCTTATGGTGAAGGCCACGGATCTATCGGCAGCGGCCCTTATCGAGGCCATGGAGCAAGGCGATTTTTACGCCACAACCGGTGTGGAACTGGAGGATGTCCGCTTCCGCAAAAACGCGTTGGAGGTTTCGGTGAAGCCTGAAGCTGGTGTCAGCTACACCATCCAGTTTTGGGGAGCAAAGAAAACGGCCGATGGCAAAGAGCAGGGCGGTGCGTTGCTGAAGGAGGTGCAAGGCAGTCACGCAAAGTATAAACTGCGGAAAAAAGACCTGTACGTACGGGCAAAAGTCATCTCCTCCAAACCCAAAGAAAACCCCTACCAGGCAGGCGACATGGAGACAGCCTGGGTGCAACCGGTTACAGCCCGCTAAGTATAACTGGGTTTTTTGCGTTTTGTGCAAAGAATACGCAGCTGCTGTTTCTATTGCTAAGGTAATTTAATTATACTGACATGGAGGCTATATTTGCAGACCTTCCGTTATACGTTACAAGCGATGCTACAAGAGATTAAAGATAAATTTAAAGAACTGTACAACCAGGAGCCGACCATCGTTCGCTCGCCGGGCCGCGTGAACCTGATCGGCGAACACACCGACTACAACAACGGCTTTGTGCTGCCCGCCGCCATCAACAAAGAAATATACTTTGCCGTGGCGCCCAACAACACCAACACCTTCCGCGCCTACGCCTACGACCTGGAGCAGGGGGCGGAGTTTGACCTGAGCCAGGTGCAGCCATCCAACATAAGCTGGGCCAATTACCTGTTGGGCGTGATTGCGCAGCTGCAGCAGGCTGGCTACGAGGTGAAAGGCTTTGACCTGGTCTACGGCGGCAACATCCCGATAGGGGCCGGGCTTTCTTCGTCGGCGGCTGTGGAGTGCGGACTGGCCTATGCGCTGAACCACATCTTCAGATATAACATCCCGAAGCTCGACCTGGTGAAGATGGCGCAGCTGGCCGAGCACGAATATGCGGGCGTAAAGTGCGGCATCATGGACCAGTTCGCCAGCATGTATGGCCGCCGCGACCACGCCGTGAAACTCGACTGTCGCTCCCTCGACTTTGATTACTACCACCTGGAGATGGCCGATTACCGCATTGTGCTCTGCGATACACAGGTGAAGCATAACCTGGCCTCGTCGGAGTATAACACCTGCCGCCAGGAGTGCGAGGCCGGTGTGGCGCACCTGCAGCGCCACTACCCGGAGGTGAACAGCCTGCGTGACGTGACCGTACCGATGCTGGAGCTGCACCAGGAGGAGTTCGACCCCACGGTGTACAAGCGCTGCACCTACGTGGTGCACGAGAACCTGCGGGTGGAGGAGGCTTGCCAGGCGCTGGAGCAGGGCGATATGAAGTCCTTTGGAGAGAAAATGTTCGCTTCGCACCGCGGCCTGCAGCACAAGTACGAGGTGAGCTGCGAGGAACTGGATTTCCTGGTGGACCAGGCACGGGAGATGGACGCGGTGCTGGGCGCACGCATGATGGGCGGCGGCTTTGGCGGCTGCACCATCAACCTGGTGAAGCTGGAGGCGCTGGAGGAGTTCATCCAACGTATGGAAGAAGCCTATAAACTGCAGTTCGGCATCCACCTCAAAACCTACGTGGCCGAGATCGTGGACGGCAGCAGCCTGGTGGAGCCAGGGCAAGTGTAAGGTGTAAAGTCTAAATTCGATTAACCCGCCCCTAACCCCTCCAGGGAGGGGAAAAGATTACTCGTGTACAAATTCCCCTCTTGGGAGGGGCGGGGGTGGGTAAATGCGCATCATAGCAGTAGCAAATTATAATTTGAGTTATCCAGTTGAAGCCCTTTTCTGGCATCAATACAAAAGAAAATAAAAATGCCTGATTTTGATTTAGCGGAACATCCGCACAGAAGATACAACCCCCTGACCGGAGAGTGGGTGCTGGTGTCGCCGCACCGGGCCAAGCGCCCGTGGCAGGGGCAGGAGGAGGAGCAAAGCTGCGATACCCGACCCGAATATGACCCCGGCTGTTACCTTTGCCCCACCAACACCCGCGCAGGCGGCGAGCAGAACCCGGACTACGGATCTACTTTTGTCTTCAACAACGACTTTGGTGCACTGCAGGCCGAAACACCGGAGGGAGCTTATGTGTTAGGCGATCTGATCCGGGCGGAGAGTGAGCGCGGTATCTGTCGGGTCATCTGTTTCTCGCCGCGACACGACCTCACGCTGGCCGACATGGAGCCCGAAGATATCCGGAAGGTGGTGGACCTGTGGCAGCGGGAGTATGCCGAGCTGGGCAGCAAGGATTTCATCAACTACGTGCAGATCTTCGAGAACAAGGGCTCGATCATGGGCTGCAGCAACCCGCACCCGCACGGGCAGATCTGGGCGCAGAGCACCGTGCCCGTAGAGCCAGCCAAGGAGACAAAACAGCAGCATTTATACTTTGAGCACCACCACCGCAGCCTCCTGGCCGATTACCTGAAGCTTGAACTGGAGACGCGCGAGCGGGTGGTGGCGGAGAACGAGCACTTCGTGGCGCTGGTGCCTTTCTGGGCGGTGTGGCCTTTCGAGACCATCGTGATCAGCAAGCGCCATTTTCAGCATATCGGGCAGATGGGAGAGGAGGAGAAAAACGGCTACAGCCAGATCATCAAAACCGTGACCGCCACTTACGACCGCGTGTTCGGCGTGTCGTTCCCGTACTCTTCCGGCATTCACCAGAGTCCAACCGACGGGCAGGAGTACCCGGGCTGGCACTTCCACATGCACTTTTACCCGCCGCTGCTGCGCTCTGCCACCGTGAAGAAGTTTATGGTGGGCTACGAGATGATGGGAAACCCGCAGCGCGACATCACACCGGAAGCCGCGGCCGACATGCTCCGCAGCCTAGTGCGGTAAGTATACTTTATGTAGCCCAAAGCCATTTGTTCTCACCAAAGGATGAATGGCTTTTGGTTTAGCACAGAGTATAAAAAAGACAGACATATAAGTAAATTAAAACTAATATTATATATTAGCTATCCAAAAACCGTTAATCCATGAATTTTTCTACACTCGACTTTATTGTCTTCATCGGGTACTGTGTGCTCATCATTGTGGTGGGTATTCTGGTTTCCCGCGAGAAGAAGGGGCATACCAAGAACTCCACCGACTACTTCCTGGCCAGCAAATCGCTGCCTTGGTGGGCGATCGGTGCCTCGCTCATTGCTTCCAACATCTCGGCAGAGCAGTTTATCGGGATGTCCGGCTCCGGCTTCGCGATCGGTTTGGGCATTGCCAGCTACGAGTTTATGGCGGCAGCCACGCTTATCATCGTAGCGAAGTTTTTCCTCCCGATCTATATAAAAGAGGGCATTTTTACGATGCCGCAGTTCCTGAAGCTGCGCTACGACGACCGCATCCGGACCAGTCTGGCCATTTTCTGGATCATGCTCTACATTTTCGTGAACCTGACTACCGTGCTATACTTGTCGGCGCTGGCGCTGAGCGTGGTGCTGGAGGTAAGCACCACAACGGCCATTATTGGCCTAGCGGTGATAGCCGTGGCTTATTCTGTGTACGGCGGCCTGAAAGCCGTAGCCTGGACAGACGTAATCCAGGTGATCTTCCTGATCATGGGTGGTTTGGTTACCACCTACCTGGCGCTGGATGCCGTGAGCGGTGGAGCCGGACCATTTCAGGGCATGAGCATGCTGCTGCAGAAGGCTCCTGAGAAGTTCGATATGATCCTGTCGGAGGAGAACCCGTTTTACAAAGACCTGCCCGGCATAACCGTGCTGGTGGGTGGTATGTGGATCGCCAACATTAGCTACTGGGGCTTTAACCAGTACATCGTGCAGCGTGCCTTGGCTGCCAAAAGCGTAAAAGAAGTACAGTGGGGGCTGGTGTTTGCGGCTTTCCTGAAGCTGTTGATTCCATTGGTAGTGGTAATTCCGGGTATTGCGGCCTTTGTGCTGAACGCTGAGATCAGCCGTTACGATGAGGCTTACCCTTGGCTGTTGGGCCACCTGGTGCCAACCGGTATAAAAGGCCTGGCCTTTGCCGCGCTTATCGCTGCCGCCCTGTCATCGCTTAGCTCCATGATGAACTCTACCGCTACTATCTTTACAATGGACATCTACAAATCTCACCTAAAGCCGGACGCTACCGAAAACCAGATGGTAATGGTGGGCCGACTCGTGAGTTTGGTGGCTATCGTGATTGCGGTGCTGGTAGCAGAGCCGCTGTTGGGCGGCGAGGAACAGATCTTCCAGTTCATTCAGAAGTATACCGGCTATGTGAGCCCGGGTATTGTGGTGCTGTTCCTGTTCGGCCTGTTCTGGAAAAGAGCCACCTCTAACGCAGCCCTGGCAACAGCCATTGCCTCTGTGCCTTTCAGTATCATCATCGATATGCTGTTCCCGACTATGCCATTCCTGGATCAGATGGGCCTGGTATTCCTGTTGCTGGCAGCGCTGATGGTGGCGATATCACTGTTCGAGAACAACGTGCGTGGCAAGTTTCCGGAGAATACGGTGGTTATTGAGAAGGAGCTGTTTAAAACCGACAGCATCTTTAACGTTGCCTCCATGGCCATTGTGCTGGTGCTGGCGGCCATCTACATTATTTTCTGGTAGAAAAGTATAGTTTACCTGGGGCAGCTTGTCCCAAAAACAGCAACAGCCGGTGTAAACGCACCGGCTGTTGCTGTTTTTGCAGGGCCATACATTAAATAAAGGCTGAACCTCAAAGAGGCTACTGCTGCTGTTTTTCTATTGTTTTGCGGGAAACGGTATCCACGTCAAGGCGCTTGTTCGTGCCTGAGTCCAACTCTACCTGGGGCGTGATCTTCTCGCCGGCACCGATCTCTACCGGTTCGTCTGCAGTTGTTTCACGCTCTGTAGTGTTGTCTGCAGTGTTGTTGCAGGCAAAGGCGATGGTTGCCAGGAGAATCAAGAAAGTCTTTTTCATTATTTCTCTTCTTTGGTTCTGGCTCATTCTAACGCAGTGTCAAAAGTATATGTTGTACATAGCTAATATACAGTAACTTGCAGGTATGGCCCGGCTGCCACTGGTTATACTTGAAGAGGCGTTTTGATAAGTATAACACCAACCGGTGCACCATAGAACATATGATCCTACTGGCAGATTCTCTTAAGGCTGCCGGAAAGTATAAGTTCCTACGCAACTTATAGTTGATCGTGCTATAAGTATAAAGAGTAGCAAAAAAAAGCCGCACTTCGCGCCTGGAGCGGCGCAAAGTGCGGCTTGTGTACATCTAACTAAAACGTGCTTTACTTGCCGGCAGCGGTTTTAGATCGTTGGGCAGAAGGGTAGTCTTCAAATGAAAGGTCCTCATCCTCCTCCAAAGACCAGCCGGTCTTCAGGCCGATCACGAACCAGCCCAGGGCCAGCACACCGCCTGCAAAAATGGTGTCACCGATCACGCGCAGCCAGCGCAGCACTTCCATAGTATCGGTTTGCATGAACTCCATGGAGCGGGCATACCACAGGCCGTACTCCACGCTGGCCCATGTCTGCAGCAGGCCAATCGGCAGCACACTGATCAGCACCATCAGCATTAGGCCAATGTTGATAGACCAGAACGCGAAGCTGATCACGCCATCCTTCCAGCGGCGGCGGGCCGACAAACCTTTCAGCACAAACAGCATCAGACCAATACCCAGCATGCCGTACACCCCAAACAGGGCGGTGTGGCCGTGCACCGGCGTGGTGTTGAGGCCCTGCATGTAGTAGAGCGCAATCGGCGGGTTAATCACGAAGCCGAACACGCCGGCACCCACCAGGTTCCAGAAGGCCACGGCAATAAAGCTGTAGATCGGCCATTTGTAGGCCTTCAGCCAAAGCGTGGCGCGGCTGATCTCCAGGTTGTGGTAAGCCTCAAAGCCGATAAGCACGAGCGGCACCACTTCCAGGGCACTAAAGGTGGCTCCCAGCGCCATTACCGAGGTAGGTGTGCCGCTGAAGTATAGGTGGTGAAACGTGCCGATAATGCCGCCGAACAGGAAGATGATAGTGGAGAACAGTACCGTGCCCGTCGCCATTTTGGTATCCAGCAAGCCCATGCGCACGAACAGGAAGGCAATTACCACCGTGGCGAACACCTCGAAGAAGCCCTCTACCCACAGGTGCACCACCCACCAGCGCCAGTACTCGGCTATAGCCAGGTTCGTGTGCTGTCCCCACATCAGGCCGGAGGCGTAGAAAATGGCAATGGCAGCCGAAGAGATCAGGAACATGCCCAGCAGGTGGCGTCCTTCGGCATCGTTCTTAAAGGCAGGCACGATGGCCCGAACCATCAGCGTGAGCCACAGCACCAGCCCCACCAGCAGGAAGATCTGCCAGAAACGGCCCAGGTCCACATACTCATAGCCCTGGTGGCCGAACCAGAAGTTCTCGCCGTAGCCCAGCTTCTGCATCACGCCGTACCACTGCCCCGCCAGCGAACCCGCCACGATGATCAGCAGGCAGATGAACAGGAAGTTAACGCCCAGCCTCTGGAACTTAGGCTCGTGGCCCGACACGGCAGGGGCAATGTATAAACCGGTCGCCAGCCAGGAAGTCGCGATCCAGAAAATGGCCAGCTGCACGTGCCAGGTGCGGCTGATAGAGTAGGGCAGGTAGTCGGCCAGCGGGAAACCGTAGAGCGCCTGGCCTTCTACGCCGTAGTGCGCCGTTACCACGCCAAACGTCACCTGCACCAGTATGAGCGCCGTCACGATCCAAAAATACTTCAGCGTCGCCTTCATAGATGGGGTAGCCTGCAGGCCCAGCAGCGGGTCCTGCTTCGGCAGCTTGGAGGTGTCGATTTCCTCCTCGCGGTTAGAGGCGTAGTAATAAGCCAGCAAACCAACGCCGGCTATCAGTATGATCACGCTGAAGCCCGTCCAGATGATAAGGTCGGAGCTTGGCTCGTTGGCCACCAGTTTCTCGGCGGGCCAGTTGTTGGTATAGGTAATCTTCTGGCCGGGCCGTTCGGTTACGCAGGCCCAGGAGGTCCAGAAGAAGAAGGCGTTCAGCTTGCGCATGCGCTCCGGGTCGCTCACGGTGTTTTCCTTCATGGCGTAGGCATCGCGGTGCTTGGCCAGCGACGGGTCATCCATGAACAGGCCGGTGTAGTGCTTGCCAACGTTAGCGATGGCCTCAGCGCGCAGGTCAGAGATTTTCAATTCGCCCGTTTCCGGGTCATAGGTATTGGCCCGGATCTGCTTCTGCAGGCGCGCCCGCAGCATGGCCTGTGTCTCCTCGTCCAGGTCCTCATAGGTTTTGCCTTTTTCCTGTTGCGCCCAGCTATCTAAATGAAACATAGCCTCTTTGTGCAGCCAGTCGGCGCTCCAATCGGGGGCAACATAGGCACCGTGGCCCCAGATAGAGCCCAGTTCCTGTCCACCCGTGGATTGCCATACATTCTGCCCGTCTTTAATGTCCTGGGCGGTAAATAACACTTTTCCGGAGGCGGTCACCACCTTTTCGGGTATAGGCGGCGCTTTTCGGTAGATCTCGGAACCATAGTAGCCGAGAACGGCAAAGGAGCCCACTATTACGGCGATAAATCCTAGCCAGAGCTTTTTGTACTTCATGGTAAATTATTGTGTTTGTGAATCTAAATTTTCAGCCGGTGCAGGCATTGCATCCATATTTATTTAGGACTAAAGCCGCGCCAGTGTTTGTTCTTCCGGACAAAGGTCCCCCTGTATGCCTTCCAGAAAAATGATCTAAGTCATTAATAAAAGAGACAAAGGTCTTTTAATGCGGAAAATAACTAGCCTACCTTTGTTTTCGTAGACAATCACTTAATCTTTAGCACTATAATTAAATTCTACAAGTATGAACAGAGAGAGTAAAAACCTGAGAGAAACGCTTTTAAGCATGTTTTTGAAGCCTCTGCAGTTTGGTGCAGTGGCCCTGATTTCCGGTACAATCCTATTTAGCTGCTCTTCGGGAGATAATGAGAACACCGCTGCCACGGAGCAGGAAGAGAGCGGCCTGGCGCAGCAGCAGACGGAGGCGCCTGTAGCTGATGAGGGCAAAGGCATTGGTCCTGTTAGCTCTGTGGAGGTGGGAGACGCAATTGATGAGACCCTTGCTGCCGAAGGTAAAAGCGTGTTTGAGTCCAAATGCTCTGCCTGCCACCAGCTAAGCGACCAGAAAATAGTTGGCCCCGGGCTGGCAGGTGTGACCGAGCGCCGCAAGCCGGAATGGATTATGAACATGATCATGAACCCGCAGGAGATGACCCAAAAGGACCCTACTGCCAAAAAACTACTGGCTGAGCACCTTACCCAGATGACCAACCAGAACATTAACGAGTCGGATGCCAGAGCCTTGTTGGAGTATCTGAGACAGAACGACAAGAATAGCTAGCAAACAACAAGCAAAACCCATAAATCATTATGGAAACACTGATCAATAAGTTTAGGAAAATGGCACCCAAGGCCGCACTGCTGATGGCAGTGACGGCGGGTGCGGCCCTGCAAAGCTGTAACAAAATGGGCGGCGAGGGGGCAGCCACTGCCGAGGGCTTAGACACTGATGCGGCGTCTAAAGTATACGTGGCCCCAGGCAAGCACGATGAGTTGTACTCCTTCCTCTCCGGCGGTTTCAACGGACAGGTGTCGGTGTACGGCATTCCGTCGGGCAGGCTGCTGAAGATCATTCCTGTGTTCTCGCAATTCCCGGAGAATGGCTACGGCTACAACGAGGAAACCAAGGCGATGCTGAACACCTCGCATGGCTTTATCCCATGGGATGACCTGCACCACCCCAAACTGTCGCGCACGGATGGCATGGCCGACGGCCGCTGGCTGTTCGTGAACGGCAACAACACGCCGCGCGTGGCCCGCGTGGACCTAAAAACCTTTGAGACAGTGGAGATTATGGAGATCCCTAACTCAGCCGGTAACCACTGCTCCCCGTACCCAACCAACAACAACGAGTATGTTATTGCCGGTACGCGCTTCTCGGTTCCGCTGGACATGGAGGGCAAGACTGCCGATGTGAGCATGAACGAGTATAAGGACAAGTTTAAAGGTTCGATCTCGTTTGTGAAAGTGGATAAGGAAACAGGCGACATGGAGCTTGATTTCCAGGTGCTGGTGCCGGGCTTCGACTACGACCTGGCCAATGGCGGCAAAGGCCCATCTACGGACTGGGTATTCTTTACCACCTATAACACCGAGCGAAGCAACACGCTGAAGGAGCTGGGCGCCTCTCAGAACGACAAGGACTACCTGGCTGCGATCAACTGGAAACTAGCCGCCAAGTATGCCGCCGAGGGCAAAGCCCACGAGATGCCGGCCAATTACTACCACAACAAGATGGACCACGGCACTTTCCAGGCGAAATCTACTATAAAGAAAAAGGTGCGCTACCTGCTGCCTGAGGAGTGCCCTGGCATGATGTACCTGATCCCGGCGCCTAAGTCGCCGCACGGCATCGACGTGGACCCGACCGGCGAGTATATGGTGGTGAACGGCAAGCTGGCTTCATCGCTGCCTGTGTTCTCCTTCTCAAAAATGCAGCAGGCCATTAAAGACAAAGCCTTTGACGGTGAAGTGAGCGGCATTCCGGTGTTCAAGTATGACGCTGTGCTGCAAGGCGAAGTGAAAGAGCCGGGCCTGGGCCCATTGCACACCGAGTTCGACGGCAAGGGCAACGCCTATTCTACGATGTTTGTGTCGTCTGAAGTGGTGAAGTGGAGCCTGAAAGACCTGCAGGTGAAAGACAGAATTCCGGTTTACTACTCACCTGGCCACCTGATGATTCCGGGCGGCGACACAGAGAAGCCGTATGGCAAGTACCTGGTAGTAATGAACAAGATCACAAAAGACCGCTTCCTGCCGACTGGCCCTGAACTGATGCACTCTGCGCAGCTCATCGACATCAGCGGCGATAAAATGAAGATGCTCCTCGACTTCCCGACCGTGGCCGAGCCACACTACGCCCAGGGTATAAAAGCCGACCTGGTGGCTGCCAACAGCGCCAAGTTCTATAAACTGGACGAGAACAAGCACCCGCAGGCGGTGAAGAACGAGAAAGACGTGAACGTAACCCGCAAAGGCAACGTGGTAACCGTGAAAATGACGGCCATCCGAAGCCACTTAACCCCGGATAACATTGAAGGGGTGCAGGTTGGAGACACCGTGTACTTCCACGTGACCAACCTGGAGCAGGACTGGGACGTACCGCACGGCTTTGCCGTGATGGGCGCCAACAACGCCGAAACGCTGATCATGCCAGGTGCTACCCAAACCCTTAAGTGGGTGCCAAAACAAGAGGGAGTGTTCCCATTCTACTGTACTGACTTCTGCTCTGCCCTACACCAGGAAATGCAGGGATACGTCAGGGTTTCTCCGAAAGGATCTAAAGTGCCGGTCAAGTTCTCTACCGGAGAGCCAAAACCGGTACCACCCGCTACGGCAAGCGTAAACTAACCCTAAGCCGGGCAAAACATAAGCGGAGGTTGCCCGGGCAACCTCCGCTTATGTTTTATACTTTAATACTAAAAGGATGAAAGCGAGTAGCAGAGTGCTGATGATTATGGCAGCGCTATCCCTAGGTTTGCTGTTCCTCTTCCCCATGTGGAAGATCTACCTTAAAGCCCCACAATACCCCGAAGGCCTGGAAATGCACATTTGGGTAAACAAAATTTCAGGAAGCTCCGAGAGCGTGCTCCAGAACTTCAATATCCTCAACCACTACATCGGGATGGAGCCGATCCATGCAGAGTCATTCGCAGAGTTGCGCATTATGCCCTACATCGTTATCTTTTTTATGATAACCGGTGTCATTGTGGCCTTGGTGGGCATCCGAAAACTTATCCTGGCCTGGGCCTTGTTGCTGATGGTGGGCGGCGCTGTGGGTATCACAGACTTTTACCTATGGCTCGTGCGGTTCGGCACGCACCTGAACCCCAACGCACCCATCAAAATACCGGGCATGACTTACATACCGCCGCTGCTTGGCAGCAAAGAGCTGCTTAACTTCGATGCGCTTTCGTTGCCGTCTACCGGTAGCCTGGGCATCCTGCTGGCTGTGGTGTTCTCGGGCCTTGCATTTTATGTGAGCCGCAAAAAGAAGATTAGCCAAAAAGTAACCGCGTAAAATATACTATGATGAAGCTACTGAGGAGTTTAGTTAGCCTGGCGCTTATACTTGTGCTGCTGAGCGGATGCTCAGTGGAGCCTAAGCCCATACCTTACGGACAAGCAAACTGTGTGCACTGCAGCATGACGGTGTCCGACAGCAGGTATGGTGCTGAACTGGTAAACGACAAGGGCAAAGCTTACTTCTTCGACTCAGCAGAATGCCTGGCTGCTTATTTAAACGAGCAGCCGGGGCTGAGCCAGAAGGCGGCCTTTGTGCTGGTATCGGACTACACGAATCCCGAAAAACTGATAGAGGCAGAGCAGGCGTACTTTCTGCAGAGCCGCGAGCTGCCAAGCCCCATGGGCATGTTCCTGACAGCGGTGGCAGACAAGGCCGCTGCCGGCCAACTGCAGCAGGAGTATGGTGGCCGCCTGCTTACCTGGAACCAGGTAAAAGAAGCTGTAAAGCAACATGATAAACCAGAGTAAACATATTTTTATACTTGCCGGCATACTTGTGCTGCTGCTTTTAAGCCAGAGTGGGTTAGCAGACACCATCAAGGTATGTAAGTCCTGCCCAATAACTTTGGTGAAGCAGGCAGTGCAAAAGGCTAGCCCCGGCGATACCGTGCTGGTGAGCAAAGGCGTGTACCGTGAGTCTGGCATAGAGATAACCAAGCCTCTGGCCCTGATCGGCGTGAACAACCCAGTGATAGACGGCAATTTTACCGGCCAGCTTATCACGGTTGTTGCTGATAACGTGACGGTACAAGGCTTTACGCTGAAAAACGTGGCCACCAGCTACCGCAAAGACGACGCCGCCATCCGGGCAAACGAGCAAACAAATGTTAAGGTACTGGATAACACCATCCTGAACACCTACTACGGCATTTACTTCCAGAACTCGAACAACATCGTGATCCGGAATAACATTGTGCGGGGCGAGAACGAGGGCAGAACCGAGTCGTCGTTGGGCAACGCCATACATTTATACTATACCGACAACGTGGAGATTACCGGCAACAACCTGCAGGGCCACCGCGACGGCATCTACCTGGAAGTGGTGAAGAACAGCCGCGTGAACCACAACATCAGCCAGAACAACATGCGCTACGGCCTGCACTTCATGTTCTCGGACGGCAACACCTATACTTACAACACCTTCCGAAAAAACGGCGCGGGCGTGGCCGTGATGTATACCGTGAACGTGCAGATGGAGCACAACCTTTTTGAGGACAATTGGGGCGCAGCCTCCTATGGCCTTCTGCTGAAGGAGATCCGCGACAGTGCCATCCGTAACAACGTGTTCCGGCGCAACTCCACGGCCATCCACATGGAGAGCTCCACACGCCTGGATATAGAAAACAACGATTTTGAGCGCAACGGCTGGGCGATAAAGGTGATGACCACCTGCCTGGACGATACCTTTCGGCTGAATAATTTTAGCGGTAACTCTTTTGACGTGAGTACCAACGGCACCACGCAATCCAACCATTTCAGCCATAACTATTGGGAGAAGTATACCGGCTACGACTTGGACAAGGATGAGGTAGGCGATGTGCCGTACCGCCCTGTCAGCCTGTACTCGATGTTGGTAGAGCGCGTGCCGCCCTCTGTGATGTTTATGCGTAGCTTTATGGTAGACCTGCTGGATAACATGGAGAAGGTGTTGCCCAGCATTATACCGGAGCAATTGGTAGATGAACACCCGTTGATGAAGAAAATACACCATGATAACGATAGAGAACTTGTGCAAGTCTTACGGCAAACTGCAGGTGCTCCGCCACGTGAGCGTTGAGTTTAGCCGGGGCAATGTGATAGCCGTGATAGGCCCTAACGGGGCGGGAAAAACCACCTTGAGCAAAGCCATACTGGGTATGGTGCTGCCCGATAGCGGCGATATCCGGATAGATGGCGAGAGCGTGCTTAAAAAGTATGCCTACCGCAGCCAGATCGGGTATATGCCCCAGATCGGGCAATACCCCGAGAACATGAAAATACGGCAGGTGCTGCAGATGATCCGCGACATACGGAAGGATGTGCAGGAGGTGGATGAGGAGCTGATCGGGCTGTATGGGCTAAAGGAGATGTATGAGAAGCGCATGGGAGCCCTGTCGGGGGGCACACGGCAGAAGGTGAGCGCTGCGCTGGCTTTCTTGTTTGACCCGCAGGTGCTGATACTCGACGAGCCCACTGCCGGCCTGGACCCCATTGCCGCCGAAATCCTGAAGGGCAAGATCCTGAAGGAAAAGAAAAAAGGAAAGCTCATCATCATCACTTCCCACATTATGAGCGAGATAGAGGAGGTGGCCGACGAGGTGCTTTGCATGGTAGACGGGCAGGTGAAGTTTTACGAGACCATCCCCGAACTGAAAGCGCAGACGCAGGAAAGCCGCCTGAGCCGCGCCGTGGCCAAAATCATGAACGAAGAAGCTTAAGCCATGAACAAGATCATTAAATACGTGCTGCTGGACATCGTAAAGAGCAAGATCGTCATTGCCTATACGCTGTTCCTGCTGCTGCTCTCCATCGGGCTGTTTACCCTGGGCGGCAGCGCCGACAAAGGTATCCTGAGCCTGCTGAACCTGGTGCTGCTCACTGTGCCGCTCATCAGCATCGTGTTCGCCACCACGCACTTTTACAACTCCTATGAGTTTATGGAGCTGCTGGTGGCACAGCCTATCAACCGCAAGAAGATATTCCTGAGCGAGTACCTGGGGGTGGCCTTTTCGCTGTCCGGGGCTTTTATACTTGGCGTGGGTGTGCCGGTGCTGCTGTTTGGGGGCGGCCTAACGGGCCTGTACCTGTTGCTGACGGGCGTGTTTATTACCTTCATTTTTGTGGGTATGGCCTTCCTGGCCTCCGTCAGCACCCGCGACAAGGCCAAAGGCATTGGCATTGCGCTGCTGCTGTGGTTCTATTTCGCGCTGATCTATGATGGCCTGGTGCTGTTCATCCTCTACGTCTTTGCCGACTATCCGCTGGAGTATGCCACCCTGGCCATGACGGCCCTGAACCCGATAGACCTGGGCCGCATCATCGTGCTGCTGAACCTGGACGTGTCGGCGCTGATGGGGTATACCGGCGCCTTGTACAAGAGCATTTTCGGGAGTCTGTTGGGCGTTGGGGCGGCCTTTGGCCTGCTGCTGCTTTGGGTGCTGTTGCCGGTACTAAGCTCCAGAAGGATCTTTTCGAGGAGGGATCTGTAGTATAAGTATAAACCCTGCTGCGGCAGGCGAAAGATTGTGTTTTGTGATTTTTGGCGCGTGGGGCAAATGCTCTGCGCGCTTTTTGTTTCTGCGGTACCGGGGCCAATCACTTTAGCCAAGGAGGGAGTCTGTAACCGCTTCTCACAAAGTATAAATTCCTTAGTTGGTGGCTATAGCGCGACCTGTTCCTACAAGTATGAACCCACCCCTAAGAGCTGCGCTCGCTAGCTCAAAACTCTCGTTTTGGCTAGTCCAGAGGAGGGGAATTCACCTCACCCCAGCCCTCCCCCCAAAACAGGGGAGGGAGCTTTCTGGAGCACCTAATCCAACCACCCCTGCCCCTCCTTATCCAAGGAGGGGAACTCCGTTCAAGCTCTGTCAGCGGTGGCTATCGAAATGTTTCCCAGTCTTTCCGTTGAGCGCCTTCTAGATTTCCGGTGCCGCCTTGGCGGCATTGCGACGCAGGAGCAAAGGAAATGTAGACAGCGCGATGCGGGAAGACGAGCCCTCGCGGGCTTGGAGCGAGCCAAGTATGAGGTGCAACGATAGGTATGTAAGACTGAGGATGAACAGTAGCTAGAAAGGATAGCTTGCCTCTAGTTGCAGAAAGCGGCGGCTATGGAAGTCTAAAAGCATAAGCGGACGCTTGCGCTAGTCAGAGGCTAGGGAAAGTATAAATGTGCAGCTAGAGCGGCGGCAGGTGCTAATTCCGAGGTTAGATTAACTTTTACCTAGAATAATACATCTTTTGCCCCTGTAAATCAGTATGTAAGGGTTAGTGGCAATTCCGCACAATGCTGCTCCATATTAAGTTGATTTTGTTCTACCTTTTAATATGATGAGCCTATGGCTACCACCGACATCACGCCCAGTGGCGTGCACCCCTTGCATGAAGAGGAGCACGAGCACCACCACAAACTGAGTTTTATCGAGAAATACATTTTCAGCCAGGACCATAAAACTATTGCCAAGCAGTACCTGATAACAGGTATATTCTGGGCTTTTGTGGGAAGTTTCCTGTCGGTGCTGTTCCGGCTGCAGCTGGGCTGGCCCGAGGCTACGTTCACGTTTCTGGAGCCCATTTTAGGAGGCTGGATTGAAAACGGAAAGCTGAACCCCGAGTTCTACCTGGCCATGGTTACCATGCACGGTACCATCATGGTGTTCTTCGTGCTGACGGCGGGCCTGAGCGGTACGTTCTCCAACTTCCTCATTCCGTTGCAGATCGGTGCCCGCGACATGGCATCCGGCTTTATGAACATGCTGTCGTACTGGTTTTTCTTTTTGTCCAGCGTCATCATGTTCATCTCCCTGTTCTTGCCCACAGGCCCTGCGGCCGGCGGCTGGACGGTGTACCCGCCCCTGAGCGTGCTGCCCGAAGCCATTCAGGGCTCGGCGGGCGGCATGACCATGTGGCTCGTGGCGATGGCCTTTTTTATCATTTCAACGCTTTTGGGCGGCATCAACTACATCACCACTGTGTTTAACCTGCGCACCAAGGGCATGTCTATGTCCAAGTTGCCGCTGACGGTGTGGGCACTGTTCCTCACTGCTGTTGTCGGGCTGCTTTCGTTTCCGGTGCTGTTTTCGGCCGCTATCCTGCTGATCTTTGACCGTAGCTTCCATACAAGCTTCTTTTTGTCGGATATATACATTGCCGGCAAGGCGCTCACTAACTCCGGCGGCAGCCCCATTCTGTTTCAGCACCTGTTCTGGTTCCTGGGCCACCCCGAAGTATACATCGTGATTATGCCTGCCTTTGGCATCACTTCAGAGGTAATTGCCACCAACGCCCGCAAGCCTATCTTTGGCTACAGAGCCATGATCGGGTCTTTGATGGGAATTTCAGTGCTGTCGATTGTCGTGTGGGCGCACCACATGTTCGTGTCCGGCATGAACCCCTTTCTGGGCTCGGTGTTCATGTTCCTAACGCTGATTATTGCGGTGCCGTCGGCGGTGAAGGTGTTTAATTGGCTGGCCACGCTTTGGCGCGGAAACATCCGGTTTACCACAGCCATGCTCTTCGCCATCGGCTTTGTATCCATCTTTATCTCCGGCGGCCTGACGGGTATTATACTTGGTAACTCCTCGCTCGACATACAACTGCACGATACCTACTTTGTGGTAGCACACTTCCACATGGTGATGGGTGCGGCGGCCTTCTTCGGGATGTTTTGCGGCGTGTATCACTGGTTCCCGAAGATGTTTGGGCGCATGCTGGACGAGAAGTTGGGCTTTGTGCACTTCTGGCTCACCTTTTTGGCAGTATACCTGGTGTTTTTGCCGATGCACTACGTTGGCATTGCCGGTTTCCCGAGGAGGTACTACAACTGGACAGGTTTTGAGACATTCAACATGTTTACCGACCTGAACACCTTTATTAGCGTGGCGGCCATCATGGGCTTTTTCGCGCAGTTTATTTTCCTGTTCAACTTTATCTATAGTATGTTCTGGGGCCGCAGAGCCACAGCAAACCCCTGGCACTCTAACACACTGGAGTGGACAACGCCGGTAAAACTGGAGCATGGCAACTGGCCGGGTCCGCTGCCTGTGGTGTACCGCTGGCCTTACGACTACAGCAAACCGGGCGCCCCCGAGGATTACATCCCGCAGACGGTGCCGTTCTCCCAGACAACCTCTTCCAACCTGCCTTATGAGCGGGAGAACGAGTGAGCCGTCTATATCTAAAAGCAAAAAAGGTCCGGTAGCTTGCGCAGAAGCTACCGGACCTTTTTTATTATAGGTGGCGACGGCGCATTTCCTGCTGCAGCAGGCTTAGCTCGCGGCCCATCTGCCCCGCAATTGAGGTGTTTTCCTCGGCTCTCCGGATGAGGTAAGGCACGGCGGTGTCAACTTTTCCGTAAGGCAGGTACTTAGAGGCGCTGTAGCCGGCATTGGCCAGGTTATACGTCAGGTTGTCGCTCATGCCATAGAGCTGCGAGAAATGGATGCGCTGGCGGTGGTCGGCGATGCCGTCTTGCCGGATGCGTTGGGTCAGGTATTTTATACTTTGCTCGTTGTGCGTGGCGGCACACAGCTCCACCCGGTGCAGGTGCTCCAGGCACAGGTCTATGGCTGCGTTGTAGCTCTTGTCTGTATCTTCTTTTTTATGGAACACCGGGCAAGGATAGCCTTTCTCTTTTGCCCGCTGCTGCTCCTTCTCCAGGTAGGCGCCCCGCACCAGCTTTATGCCAAGTATAACCGGTTCTCCTTCAAAGCGGTGCAGGCAGTCTTTCAGGTATTTTACGCGATCGGTGCGGTACATTTGCAGCGTGTTGAACACCACAGCGCGGTCCTTGTTGTAGCGGCGCATCATGTCCTCTGCCAAGTCATCCATAGGGGCTTGCATCCAGCACTCCTCCGCATCAATATACACGGTGATGCCGGCTTCGGCGGCTGCTTTGCAGATGCTGTCGAGCCGCTCCCTGGTTCGTTTATGCGCCTCCTGCTCGGCAGGTGTTAGCTGTTGTTTGCCTTGCAGTTTCTCAAAAATGCAGTTGTGCCCGATGCCTGTGAGTTTTACGCTGATGAAGGTAAACGTTTTAGCCTCTTTGGCCAGCGCAATGTTCTGTAGCACCTCATCCCGAACGGCATTGAAGCCATCCTCAGTGTTTTGTGCCTCAGCGGCATAGTCCAGCACGGTCTGTACGTGGGCAGCTGCCAGCTTGTCAATTACCTTCTGCGCTTCCTGCACCGATTCGCCGCCGCAGAAGTGCCTGTACACTGTGTTCCGGATCATCCACTTTATAGGCAGGCCCAGTTGCAGCGCCCAGGTAGTGGCAAAGCCTCCTGCTTTTACCAAGGTGGGGTGGCCCATCATCCTGAAAAGCCAGTAGGCCAGCTTCATTTCATCATCTGTCTTGTTGCAGTAGGTAACTTGTAGGTTTTCCGGATCAAACTGTCCGGGTGTATGCGGTGTAGTAGCGGCAAGCTCCATAGGTATCAGCTTTAAAAGGTTATTAAATCCCAGACTTTGGCTACCCCTGTGTTCGTAAACCTTCGGTTTAAGTTACCCCTCACGTAAAGAGTAATTTGTATTATTTGTAGTTTATTTGCTTGTTGCAGCCATTGTTGTTGCCGTAAGGTAGAGATGTTAGCTAAGGCAAGCGATGCGTTTGGTCAGTGTGCAAAATGATTTTTGTCATGTTGCAAGTATAAAAGGAGGATAACTGATGAAGAATTCGGAAAACATGCTGACGCAGTGATGAATATCATTTTATGGATGGGGCGCTTCTGCTAAGTTTGTAGAGACAAATGATAATCTCATGAAGCATACAGATAAAGCATCCGAAGCTCTGGTAAACCCTATGACCTACCAGGAGTTTAAAGCCCTTTCAGAGGAGTTGGTGGCGCAAAGCAAAACCACCGGCGAGGAACAGAGCGAAGAGAAAATTAACTTTACCAAGCTGAACCAACAGCGTATGAAGCGCGTGGAAAAGCAGTTTGCACTGCAGCCAGCCTTAAAGGCCCTTTTGGACCAGCGACCGCAGCACTGGCAGTGGCTGGTGCTGGTAGAGGCCTGGTGTGGCGACGGAGCGCAGCTATTGCCTGCCATTGCCGCCATTGCCGAAGCAGCCGACCTGGAGCTGACCGTGCTGCTGCGCGACGAAAATCCAGCCCTGATGGATACCTGCCTTACCAACGGCAGCCGCGCCATACCTAAGCTCATCTGCCTGGATGGAGAGACCGGCGAACGCGTGTTTGCCTGGGGGCCGCGGCCAACTGCTATACAGGCGCAGGTAAAGCAGCTGAAAGCCGAGCAACCCGACATCAGCCACGCCGATTTGGTGCAGCAGGTACAACTCTGGTACGCCAAAGACCGCAGCGCCTCTTTGCAGCAGGACCTGGTGCAGGTGCTGCAGGAAGCGCTGGCGCTGGAAGTATAAAACATAATTGCCTTTTAAGCGCATAAAATATAAGTATGATGGCGCATGCCTTTTGGGGCTAAACTCTTACCCATGCAGCGTAACACAGATGCACATATTACCCCAGCCCCCTGGCGGTTGCCGCTGCTCTCGGCTTTGCTGAGTTTGGCGGTGATCGCTTTGCTGGGCCTGCTGTTGCGCTGGACGTTTGTATCGCCTGTGGCTTGGGTAAACTATAAATTTCTGTTGCATGCCCACTCGCATGTGGCCTTGCTGGGCTGGCTGTATCCGGTGTTGTTCATCGCCCTGCTGCACGCGTACCTGCCGCCGGAGATACGCAACAAAAAAGTATACTTCCGGCAGTTCTGGCTGGCGCAGGCGGCGGTGCTGGGCATGCTGCTCAGTTTCCCGGTGCAGGGCTACGCGGCGGTTTCCATTACTTTTTCCACGGTGCATATCCTGCTGAGCTACTGGTTTATACTTCGTTTTCTGAAAGATGCCCGCGCGCAACCTATAAACAGCAAAAAGCACAGCCTGTCGTTCCGATTCGTAAAGGCGGCGCTTTTCTTTTTGGCCTTGTCCTCGCTGGGGCCGTGGGCGATGGGGCCGATCATGGCCACCGGGCACAGTGGCACAGCACTATACTATAACGCCATCTATTTTTACCTGCACTTTCTGTACAACGGCTGGTTTACGTTTGCGGTGCTGGGGCTGCTGTTCTGGCTACTCGAAAAGTATAGTATCAGCTTTAACCGGAAGCATGGCCTGCTGTTTTTCAGGTTGATGTTCTGGGCCTGTTTGCCGGCTTATTTGTTGTCGGTGCTGTGGGTAAAGCCTGATGCTATAGTATACATGCTGGGTGGCGCGGCTGCTTTAACGCAGGTGCTGGCACTGGCGCTGTTGCTTTGGCAGCTCTGGCCGATCAGAAAGCAGGTGCGTACGCTGTTCAGCGGGTGGGGCAGCGGCCTGCTTATACTTTCGGCGCTGGCCTTTATACTTAAAACGCTGATGCAGTTCTCTACCGCCTTCCCCTACATGGCCAATTTGGCGTACAACATCCGGCATTTTATCATCGGTTACCTGCACCTGGTGCTCATCGGGTTTGTGAGCTTTTTTATACTTGCCTGGCTGGCGCAGCAGGGCTGGCTAAGCTTGCGGCAGCGTTTTAGCCGGTGCGGCATCAGCCTTTTTATACTTGCCTTTGTGGGCAGCGAGGCGCTGCTTTTCGGGCAGGGACTGTTTTACTGGCTTGGCTTAGGTGCCATACCAGGCTATAACGAGCTGCTGTTTGGCATAAGCGTGTTTCTGCCAGTCGGCATCCTGCTGTTTTTCGCTGCCCAAATCTGGCACAGGCCTACTGATGCCAAAGCTTGCCCCGAAGCCTTGCAAGGCATCGGGGAGGGCCTTAAAAGCTACGCTGCCGCGGAAAAGCACTAGCCTTTATACTTGGTTTACAGATGGCTTTGCAGGTATTTTACCAGCGATGAGTTGGAGCCGTCAGCATACATCCCGAAGCCGTTCACCACAATACCCTTCGCCTGGTGCTTGTCCGACGAAATGCCAAACACGATCATTTCATCTCCCGGGTCTGAGTCGCCCTCAAAGCGGTATACTTCATCTATCCTGAACTCATCCGGCGATAGGCTGACGGAGGTTTTCTGGCATACCAGGCAATCTTCCTCAGCAAACAACGCAAAATCTATACTATAACCGCGCTTTTTCAAGCCTTGTACAGCTTCGCTAACGGTGTCATAGGTGTGGTCGGTGTTCTTTTTTTCGTTTTTCATGGCAGTATAAATTTTTTTCTGATGCAATAAATACCCGATGCTGCCTTTGCTACAGCAGCTGCATGCCTAAGCTGATCAGGAGAATGACCTTGACCAACTCTGCGCCGACGTAGTAAAAGTGCAGAACCGATTTTGAGACCTGAACGCCAGCCATCACTGACTCGGCCCGCTTGTCCATGGCTGGCAGCAGCCAAACCGTTTGCAGCAGCAGGATAAGTATGGAAGCGAAAAGCAAAAAAGCCGGGCTGATTCCGAACCCGTTGCCTAGCAATAGCAGCGCTAAAGCAACCAAGGCAAAGGCCCATTCCACTTTGTTCAGGCCCCTAAATACCAAGCGGCCAATGCTCAAGCCAACATGTAGCGTAACGCCGGGTGCCCGGAACTTCAGCCAGGCCTCCATAAAACTGATGGCGCTCATGAAGCCTGCCCAAACAAAGGTGACGAGGACGAGATAGGAAGTATAGTTCATGGCTGGTGATGTTTACAGAATCGTTCTGCCGCTGTTCTTTTTGTAGTACTCAATCTTGCTGGAAAACATGTCGGCCATTTTCCGCGCCCGCCACTTGGCCTCTTCGGCTTTAGCGCCGGTAAATAGTTCGTCTATGGTTGTAAAGAAGATTGAGATCCACCTGTCAAAATGCTTAGCGCCAACGGGCAAGGTAATATGTTTTGTGCCCGGGCTGCCCTGGTAGGTAAGTTCCTCCAGCAGCACCGTTTGCCAAAAGCGGTACATAATATCGAGGTGCCGTGGCCAGCGGTCCTGTATCCGTTCGTCAAAGATCGGCCCCAGCAGCTCATCCGCCCGCACGCGGGTATAGAAGGTGTCTACCAGTAACTTGATGTCGTCTAAAGTAAGGATGTCTTGTTTTGGAGTCATGTTGTAAAGTTAAGGCCTGGATCAGGATTTACAGGATTAGAAAAGGATAGACAGGATTTTGTTCAAAGGTGTAAACCCACCCCTAACACCTACGAGGAGGGGAATTGTTGGAAGATCGATCCTTTTCATACTTCTAAATCCTGCAAATCCTGATTCAGAATAAATCATTTTAATCAGTTAAATCACCTTCATCACCGGTTTAGCTACACCCCAAACTATTGCCACAGTTCAGGCATTTGTAGCAAGTGCCGGAGCGGATGGTGATGTGGCCGCAGACGTTGCAGATCGGGGCGTCGCCCATCATGCTGGCCAGCACCTGTTGCGTTTGCTCCATCAACACGGTGCGGCTCTGGGAGACTACTTTGTAGCTCTTGCCGTTGCTTGCTGGGGCTGCCGCAGGCTCCGCTACAGGTGGCGCAGGCAAGGGAACACTTTGACTAACCTCTGGCTCCTCCGGCTTCACATGCACCAGGTCGGTGCGGTTCAGGTACTCATAGGCCAGCAAGCGGAACACGTAATCAAACACCGAAGTGGCCGATTTAATATTGGGGTGCTCCACGCGGCCGGCTGGCTCGAAGCGGGTAAAGGTAAAGCGGTTCACAAACTCCTCCAGCGGCACGCCATACTGCAGCCCCAGCGACACCGAAATGGCAAAGCAATTGAGCATGGACCGGAACGAGGCGCCCTCCTTATACATATCTATAAACAACTCGCCCAACGACCCGTCCGGGTACTCGCCGGTGCGGATGTAAACCGTGTGGCCGTCGATCTTAGCCTTCTGCGTGAAACCGTTGCGCTTGTCGGGTAGTTTGCGGCGCTCCACCATGCGCACCAGTTCCTGTCTAAAACCCTCGTTCGCCGAGTCGGCAAGTATGGATTGAGCAGCTTTCAGGATTTGCTCGGCGTTATACTTTTCGTCGGCGGTGGCGGCAGCAGTAGTTTCCTCAGGCTCGTCCTTCTCTTCGGATTGGGTGCTTTTGGAAGTGAGCGGCTGCGAAAGTTTGCTGCCGTCGCGGTAAATAGAACAGGCTTTCAACCCCAGTTCCCACGACAGTTCATAGCATCGCGCCACGTCCTCCACGCTCACCTCGTTGGGCAGGTTAATTGTTTTAGAGATAGCCCCGGAAATAAACGGCTGCACCGCCGCCATCATGTAAATATGTCCTTCGGCTTTGATGAACCGGGTGCCCTTGCTGCCGCAGCGGTTGGCGCAGTCGAATACCGGGTAGTGCTCCGGTTTTAAGTATGGCGCGCCTTCCACGGTCATGGTGCCGCACACGTAGCTGTTGGCCTCATCAATCTGGCGTGCCGTAAAGCCCAGCGCCTGCAGCAAATTAAAATCAGGGCTGTTATACTTTGTAGCTGTGTAGCCCAATCTTTCCAGGCAATCGGTGCCCAAGGTATAAGCGCTGAACAGCGAGCTTACGTCATAAGCCTTCGGCAGGGCCGCTTCCAGTTGTGCGATCTCTTGTGGTAGAAAACCTTTTTGCAGCAATGTTTCCGGGTTGATGTGCGGCGCACCTTCAAAAGTGCCGTAGCCTTTGGCATAGTTCACGATCGCCTCGCGCTCCTGCAAAGTATAACCCAGCTTCTGCAGCGCCACCGGTATAGACTGGTTGATGATCTTGAAATAGCCGCCTCCGGATAGCTTTTTATACTTTACCAGCGCATAGTCCGGCTCCACGCCAGTGGTATCGCAGTCCATCAGCAAGCCAATGGTTCCGGTTGGCGCGATTACAGAAGCCTGCGCGTTGCGGTAGCCATGCATTTCGCCTTGTGCCAGCGCCTTATCCCATGCATCTTGTGCGGCTTTCAACAGTGGTTTCGGGCACAGCTCCTGATCCAGCCCGATAGGTTTTATACTTAGGCTTTCATACTTACCGGCCTCGTTGTAGGTGGCGTGGCGGTGGTTGCGGATCACGCGCAACATACTTACGCGGTTCGGCTCATACTTGGCAAAGGCACCCAGCGTAGCGGCCATCTCGGCAGAGGTTTTATAAGCGATGCCCGTCATGAGCGAGGTGATGCCGGCGGCCATAGCACGGGCAGCGTCGCTGTCGTAGGGCAGGCCCTGCACCATCAGCAAAGCACCCAGGTTGGCATAGCCCAGGCCTATCGTTCGGTAATCGTAAGAGCGTTGCGCCACAATTTCGGAAGGGAACTGCGCCATCAAAACGGATATCTCCAGCACCACCGTCCAGAGGCGGCAAGCGTGCTCAAAGGCAGCCACATCAAACTCCTGCTTCTCCGCATCAAAAAAGCGCATCAGGTTGAGCGAGGCCAGGTTGCAGGCGGTGTTGTCCAGGAACATGTACTCGGAACAAGGGTTAGACCCTCGTATCGGACCTTCGGCAGGGGAGGTGTGCCACTCGTTTATAGTGGTGTCGAACTGCACGCCGGGGTCGGCGCAGGCCCAAGCGGCCTCGGCTACCTGCTGCCATAGTTTGCGGGCAGGTATGGATTTGAGGACGCTGCCGTCGGTGCGGGCGGTCAGGTGCCAATCTCCGTCAGCATGCAAAGCGTCAAAAAAGTTGTTCGGCACGCGCACCGAGTTGTTGGAGTTCTGTCCCGAAACGGTCTGGTAGGCTTCGCCCTCAAAATCGCCAGCGTAACCGGCCGCAATCAGCGCCGCCACCTTTTTCTCCTCGTCCTTTTTCCAGTTGATGAACTCTTCAATCTCCGGGTGGTCCAGGTCGAGGCTTACCATTTTGGCTGCCCGGCGCGTAGTGCCGCCTGATTTAATGGCCCCAGCCGCGCGGTCGCTCACCTTCAGGAAAGACATGAGACCTGAAGAGCTGCCGCCCCCCGAGAGCGGCTCGTTCCGGCCTCGGATGTTGGAGAAGTTGGTGCCCACGCCAGAGCCATACTTAAAGATGCGCGCCTCCTGCACCAGTAGATCCATAATTCCGCCTTTCTTGGCCAGGTCGTCCTCCACCGAAAGTATGAAACAGGCATGCGGCTGCGGGTGCTCAAACGCCGTGTCTGACTCGCGCAGCTCACCGGTGCCGGGATCCACGTAAAAGTGCCCCTGCGACTTTCCTTTTATCCCATAAGATTCATACAGGCCCGTGTTGAACCACTGCGGCGAGTTGGGCGCGGCATACTGGCCCAGCAACATATACACCAGCTCCTCATAAAATACCTGCGCATCAGCCTCCTTTTTAAAATAGCCATACTTCAGGCCCCATTTCTGCCAGCAGTTCACCAGTCGGTGCACCACCTGCTTTACCGATTTCTCGGAGCCGGTGCTGCCGTCGGGTTGCGGCACGCCGGCGCGGCGCAGGTATTTCTGGGCCAATATGTCGGTGGCGATCTGCGACCATTGCGCCGGCACCTCTACGTCCTGCAGCTCGGCCACCACGTCGCCGGTGGGGTTGCGGATGGTGGAGGAGCGGAGCTCGTAGCGGAACTGGTCGTAAGCGCTTTGCCCGGCTTGGGTAAAGTGGCGGGAGAAGGAGAGGCCGGGGCGTGTGTCAGGTTTTTTCATAAAAGGTTAGCGGTTAAAGGATGAGGGGATATATCTATATAGTTGCAAGCTATGTTTTCCTCAAAAGCCGGGGGATGAGCAAGGTCACCGGCTGAAATGACATCGGTCATTTTCATGGCCTATACTTTAAATTATACTTGCATATAAGATTTAAGTAACTGGAAACCATGTTTATATAAGTTGTTTAGCGAGGTTTTCAGGAGGATGTATTTACAACTATAACCTGGGATAAAGATAGGACGTAAAATAAAATAATAAAATACCTTTAACTCTTTTGTTTTAAAATTACCTCACATACCTTTACCCCGGAGATTGATTAAAAGACCAAATAATTATCTAAAATGGAAACTACACAGACAATAGAAACCCTCGACGTAACGGTGCTGGAGCCACGCATGAAGCACCCTACCATTTTCCAGTGGTTCGACAACCTGAAAGGCGGCGAGGCCTTCATCATCCATAACGACCACGACCCAAAACCGCTGTACTACCAGCTGCTGGGCGAGCGCGGAAACGTGTTTAAGTGGGAGTACCTGGAGCAAGGTCCGGAAGTATGGGAAGTGAGAATCTCTAAGCTGACGCCGGAAGAAGGGGATACCGTGGGCAAACTGGTAGCCAGGGATTACCGAAAGGCGCAGGTGTTCAAGAAATATGGCATCGACTTCTGCTGTGGCGGCAAGAAATCGGTGAAACAGGTGTGCGCTGAGAAAGGCATCAGCCAGGACGAACTGGAGGCAGAACTTATTGCCATGGACGAGGCCGAGAAGGCACGCGATGCCGAGTATGATAAGTGGGAGCTGGGCTTTCTGGCCGATTACATCGTGAACATGCACCACAAGTATGTGCGGGAGGCGATACCGGCGCTGTACGAGTATACTACCAAAATTGCCCGCGTGCACGGCAGCCGCCACCCGGAGCTGCTGGAGGTGGTGAAGCACTTCACAAATGTGGCCAACGAGCTGGAGTCGCACATGCCGAAAGAGGAGCGCGTGCTGTTCCCCTACATCAAGCAACTGGAAGAGGCCAAGAAAAGCGGCGTGAAAATGGAACCGGCCGGTTTTGGCTCTATCCAGAACCCGATCAACATGATGGAGATGGAGCACGAGAGCGCCGGTGGTGAGCTGGAGAAAATCCGGGAGCTGACCAATGGCTACACACTGCCAGCCGACGCCTGCGCCACCTACACCGTTGCCTTTAAGAAACTGAAGGAGTTTGAAGATGACCTTTTCCGCCACATCCACCTGGAGAACAACATCCTGTTCCCGAAAGCTGTGGAGCTGGAGAAGGAAGTGTTGAAGTAGAAAACCCCACCCCAGCCCTCCCCTAAAAACAGGGTAGGGTGCTAAGAAAAATTCCCCCTCCTGTTTTTAGGAGGGGGTTAGGGGGAGGTTAAACCAATAATACCCACGATCATGAAAAAGACGATCGCACCGCAGAAGAGAGATAAAAGCCTTGTTCCACTTTCCAGAGAGCACCACTTTGGGTTGCTGTTTGCCTGGAAACTGCGCCAGGGGCTGAAGAACGGAACCAACCTGGAAGTGATGCGCAGCTACGTGCGCTACTTCTGGAACAACATCCTGAAAGAACATTGCCAGGAGGAGGAGTGGCTGCTGGAGCGGCTGCTGCCAAGTGATGACACGCAACGCGCAAGGCTGCAGGAAGAGCACAAACTGATTGAGGCGCTGGTGGAGCTGATAGAGGACGGCTGCCCGATGAACAAAGATCTGTTTAAGGTGCTGGACCAGGACCTGGTGGACCATATCCGCTGGGAGGAACGCGAGTTGTTTCCGTACCTGCAGGCCGTGGCGCACTCCGATGACCTGGAGCTGGCCGGGGAACTGCTGGCGCACAAGCACGACCCGCGCGTGGATGCGTTTACGCCGGAGTTCTGGATAGCCAAACCTAAAAGCGAATAGCCATGCAGATAGCGGCCAACACCAAGATCTCAGCGCTGATAAAGGAAAATCCCGCTGCCATAGAGGCCATTGCCAGTATAAACAAGCACTTTGAGAAGCTGCGCAACCCGCTGCTGCGCAAGGTGCTGGCCTCCAGGGTAACCATCGCCGACGCGGCCCGCATTGGCGGTTGCGAAGTAGAGCGGTTCTATGAGAAACTGGAGCCGCTGGGCTTTACCGTGAGCAATATCACCAAAACCGAAAAGGCCATGCCTGAACCAACTATAGTTGCCTCTGAGATGCCCGCCGCGCTGGCGAAGCTGAACGTGATCACGCTGGATGTGTGCGAGGATATCGCCACCGGCAACGATCCGTTCCTGAAGATTATGGATGCCGTGGACAGGATAGAGGATACTAGCGCACTGCTGATCATTAATACCTTTGAACCTACGCCGCTCATCGCCATCCTTAAAAAGAAAGGCTATAGTTACTTTACTGATGTCAAGTCGCCGGAGCTGGTGCATACTTACTTTTGGCAGGAGAGCGCTGCGGAAACGAAGGCAGAAGAAAGTATAAAACCTGCCGGCAACAGCTTTGAAGATGCCTTGGCCAGGTTTGCCGGCAAGGTAAAGCGCGTGGACGTGCGCCACCTGGAAATGCCGCAGCCCATGATAATCATACTGGGTGAGCTGGAATACTTACCGGCCGGAGAGGCGCTGTACGTGGCGCACAAGCGGGTGCCGCAGTTCCTGTTGCCGCAACTGGAGGAGCGCGGCTTTGAGGTGGCCATTAATGAGGTTGGCCCGAACGAAGTATACTTATTAATCTATAAATAAAAAATTACCATGAGCGCTGCCACTACATCTAACTCGCCGGGCAAATGGGTTGTGCTGCCGCACTACGCGTTTGCTGCCCTGGCATTTGTGGCCCTGAGCGTACTGTTGCTTTTCTCCACCGATGCCTTCAGCGGCCACTACTTCCATCCCAAACTGCTGACCCTGACGCACGTTGCCGCGCTTGGCTGGGCCACTATGCTCATTTTCGGGGCGCTGTACCAGCTGCTGCCGGTGGTGCTGGAGTGCAAACTTTACTCTGAGAAACTGGCCACGGCTGCCTTCGGATTTCTGGGCATTGGTACCATACTTCTGGGCTGGAGCTTCTGGCATTTTGAGCTGGGCTGGGTACTGCATGTGGCGGCCTGCAGCCTGGTCATCTCCTTTACACTTTTCAATATAAACGTGGTGCAAACGGCCCGCAAAGCACCGAAGTGGACTATAGAGTCTGATTTTATCGTTACCTCGGCTATCTGGCTGCTGGTAACCGGGCTGGTGGGGCTTCTGATGGCGGTAAATTTTACGATGCCTTTTCTGCCCGTAGAGCACACGCATTACCTGAAGCTGCACGCGCACATTGGCATGGCCGGCTGGTTTTTGCTGCTGATAATCGGGGTAGGGTCTAAGCTGATCCCGATGTTTTTGCTGGCGCACCACGAGGATACCAAAAAACTCAACTGGTCTTACAACCTCATCAATGCGGGGCTGATCCTGTTTATATTGGATCACCTGCTGTTTCATACGTCGCTGCTGCCTGTGTATGCGGTGCTGGTTATAGCTGGGGTGGCGCTCTTCTTATTATACCTGCGCGATGCCGCTAAAACACGCCAGCGCCAGGACCTGGACCTGGACCTGGGCATGAAACAGACGTTTGTGTCGCTGGCCCTGCTCCTGTTGCCGCTTGTACTGGTACTGGTGGTGAGTAGCAAACTGGAGCTGCCGCAATTGTTGCTGTCGTCTGTTTACCTGGTGTATGGCATCTCGGTTTTCTTCGGGTTTATCTCGGCGCTTATCTTGGGGCAAACGTTTAAAACACTGCCCTTCATCGTCTGGATGCACGCTTACGAGGGCTATGTCGGCCGCTTTAAAACGCCGCTCCCCAAAGACCTATACAGCCATACCATACTGCGCTGGCAAAACATCAGCTACCTACTTGGGTTTATACTTTTAGTGGCGGGTGTGCTGCTCCGCAGCGAGCAACTTATATTGGGCGGGGCCATTGGGTTTACCATCACCTCGCTGCTATACACGGCCAACGTGTTCCATCTGCTGCTGCATAAAGTTCACGACTTAAAACCTTTTACCTATGGAAACGCAAAAGCTGCCTGAGGATTTCGGCCAGGAGGTTTTCGAGACCCTGAAGTATATCATCGACCCGGAAGTGGGCATAAACATCGTTGATTTGGGGCTGGTATATGAGGTGAGCCTTAGCGAAGAGGGCGAGTTGACCGTAGACCTGACCCTGACCACGCCGGGCTGCCCCATGAGTGGAACTATAAAAACGGCTACGGAGCAAATACTTCTAAAGCGCTTCCCGAGCCTCAACGTAAAAATTAACCTGGTATGGTCGCCGCCGTGGAGCACCGACATGATTACCGAAGAAGGTATGCGGCAGTTGGAAGGGAAGGTGTAACTTGCGGCCGTGTTAGTGTTAGACGAACAGAGAATTACAGATGCTATTATCTAAAACAACAGAATATGCCCTGCGCGCCATTGTGTACATCGCCCTGAACGATGCACAGGGGCTAAAAGTGGGGATAAAAGATATTGCCAAAGAGCTGGAACTGCCGGCGCACTTTATGGGCAAGATCCTGCAGGACCTGGTGCGCAAAGGCGTGATCTCCTCTATGAAAGGCCCGGGCGGCGGATTTTTCCTGCACAGGCAGGCCAGCGACATCAGCATTTTGGAGGTCGTGCGCACCATTGATGGGCTGGAGGCCTTCCGCAAGTGTGGCATGGGCATGAAACAATGCTCCGACACGCACCCCTGCCCGCTGCACGACGATATCAAGGCGTACCGGGATCAAATGCTGAAGGTGTTCAGTTCCAAAACCATACAGACGCTGGTGGATGGCATCAACTCCGGCAATTATTTCATCACAAACCTGCACGAAGTGGAATCATAAACGATCATCCTGCTAATCTAACGTAACACAATGCTTACTACCCCAACCAAAGGCGCGTTTCTGCAGAAACTTGGCGCCATGAATCCTGCTGCCTTTTCTGAACAAGAAGAAGCTGAAATGCTGGCTGCCGTGGAAGAGATACGGGAGCTGAAGCGCCAGAAAAACGCCGTTATCCTGTCGCACTTTTACATGCCTGCTGAGCTGCAGGTAAAGCACGAAGACGGTGGCATCGCCGACTTTGTGGGCGACTCGCTTGGCCTGAGCGCGGCGGCCAAAAACGTGGAAGCGGATAACATCATCTTCTGCGGCGTGAAGTTTATGGCCGAGACCGCCAAGATCCTGAACCCAGCCAAACAGGTGCTGCTGCCCAGCTTTGACGCCGGTTGCTCGCTGGCCGAAAGTATAACCGGGGCCGATGTGCGCCAACTGAAGGCACAGTACCCGGGTGTGCCGGTGGTGGCCTACATCAACACCTACGCCGAAACCAAGGCCGAAGCCGACATCTGCTGCACTTCCCGCAACGCCCTGGATATTGCCCGCTCGCTGGGCTGCGATAAACTCATCTTTTTGCCCGACCTCTTCATGGGCCGCAACCTGCAAACCAAAATAAAAGCTGAGACAGGCAAAGAACTTATACTTTGGGAAGGCAAATGCGAGGTGCACGAGCAATTTACGCCGCAGCGCATCAACGGCCTGAAGCTGATGTACCCTGAGGCGCAGGTGCTGGTGCACTGGGAGGTGCCCGACAATACCGTAGCTGACGCCCTGACAGGAGCCGGTGGCGTGGTAGGCAGCACCTCCGACATTATCCGTTTTGTAGGCGAGAGCCAAAACCGCCAGTTTATACTTGGCTCTGAGTGTGATTTAGGCGCTACGCTGCGCGGCATGTATCCGGAGAAGGAATTCATCGTGCCCTGCATTAAGTGTCCGCACATGAAGCGGATAACGATACAGAACACACTGGAGGCTCTGCGAGCAATCGGTACTGAAAAAGAGAGCCTGTTCCAAATAAGGCTGGAGAAGGAAATCATGAAGCGGGCCCTGGCTCCGATAGAAAGAATGCTGGCTTTTTCTTGACCTCCCCCCAACCCCCTCCTAAAAACAGGAGGGGGAGCTTACTAATATTTACACATCATGCCGCCAGTTTGTAACTGGTGGTGTAAATGATGTTGAGTTTGTAACTCAACAGGCTTGGAGAGCCAAGTTAAATTATGTTCGGCAGCTATGACATGTAAAAAACTATAGTTTGGGCCTCTGGCCCAATCGGATTGCAAATCAGACACTATTGCAAGACACGGGTTGCAAACCCGCGCCAGCACATAGTAGAAAATATAAAAAAATACCGGTTCCCCTCCTGTTGTTAGGAGGGGGGCTGGGGGAGGTAAAATGCGACACTTTGATTTTGTAGTGATCGGCAGTGGCATAGCGGGGCTTTCCTTTGCCCTGGAAGCCGCTGCGCATGGCCGTGTGGCGGTAGTTTGCAAAGCTGCCCTTCCTGAAACAAATACCATGTACGCGCAGGGCGGCATTGCTGCGGTTTTAAGCTCCATAGATTCGTTTGAACAGCATGTGCAGGACACGCTGACTGCCGGCGCCGGCCTTTGCGACGAGGCAGCGGTGCGGTTTATGGTGGAGCGGGCACCCAAAAGTATAAAATGGCTACAGAAGCAAGGCGTGCTTTTTGACGAAGGCAGGCAAGCAAGTATAGCTTTAGGCCTGGAAGGCGGTCACAGCCAGCATCGCATCGTGCACGTGAAAGACCATACCGGCCTAAGCGTGCAACAGGCGCTGGGGCAGGCGGCGCGGCAGCACAAAAACATCATTGTACTGGAGCACCACATGGGTCTGGAGCTACTGCTGCAGCACAACACCTGCCACGGCGTGCAGCTACTGCACCTGAAGACCGGTAAGGCAACGGCCATACTTGCCAAAGCGGTGGTATTGGCCACAGGCGGCTCCGGGCAGGTGTACCAGCACACCACCAACCCCCCTATAGCTACCGGCGACGGGCTGGCGATGGCTTACCGCGCAGGCGCTAGGATCAGCAACATGGAGTTCTTTCAGTTTCACCCCACTGCGCTATATAATCCTGCCTCTGAAGACACTTTCCTGATAAGTGAGGCGCTGCGTGGGGCGGGGGCCGAGTTGGTGTTGCCCGATGGTAATTCGTTTATGCACCGTTACCACCCGCAGGGTTCGCTGGCCCCGCGCGATGTGGTGGCCCGGGCGGTGTACCATGAAATGCAACAACATAATTCGCCAAATTTATACTTAGACGCGCGCCACCTGCAGGAGGGGCACCTGCAGCAACATTTCCCGCTTATCTATAGCAAGTGTAAAAGTATAGGCATAGATGCCGCTGCGGAGCTTATACCGGTGGTGCCGGCGGCGCATTACCAGTGCGGCGGCGTATGCACAGACCTGCACGGGCAGACATCGGTGCCGGGCTTGTATGCCGTAGGCGAGGTGGCCTGTACCGGTGTGCACGGTGCCAACCGCCTGGCCAGCAACTCGCTGCTGGAGGGGCTGGTATTCGGCAAGGCGGCAGCGGCGCATGCGGTGGCAGGGCAACGTGTAAAGTATAAATCAACAGAAAGTATGGAAGTGCCTTTCGTTCCAAGTATAACTGTAGCCCCGCCGTTGCCAGCCGTGCAAAGTATAAAAACTGAGCTGCGGCAGCTGATGTGGGAGAAAGTAGGTATCACGCGCACTTGTGAGCATTTGTGGCAGGCACGGCAGCAGGTAGAGGAGCTAAGGCAGAACCTGGAAAGTATAACAGCAACCAGGCCTACTCCGGAAGTATGGGAACTGCGAAACCTGCTTACCGTTGCTGCCATTACCGTGGAGGCTTGCCTGGGCAGGAAACAAAGTGTAGGCGGGCACTACCTGGAGCATGAACTCGCACTTCCCTAAAAGGTAGTGACAACATCGTCGGGGGAGTATGCTGAAAGTGATAACGCAGAATTGCACTGTGTATTTTGGTTGTTGCTGGATAATTACGTTTAAAGTTTGTAGTGTAGGAATTGATAGGACGATCGCTGTATATTAGCGGCGGCTACACGGGCTGTAGCCTTAAATAATTCCTAAACATGAGCTCCATGAAGTATAAATTTGTAAGCCTCCTGTGCATGCTGTTGGCGGTGGTTGCGCTGTCCTCGTGCCATATCTCCCGAAAAAGAACGGATAGAGCAGGAAAGGTGATTGTAGTGAGCAAAGATAACGGCCTGCACAAGGGCTGGTACAAAAATTCGAATAACCCCCACCACCCGCGCACCACTAACCCTGGGCACACAAAACAGATGCGCAAGGGTGCTGCAGCTGTAAAATCTCACCCAGGCAAAGGAGGCAGGGGCAGACACTAAGACAAGTTTTTAGACAAGCGTGAAAGATGGCAGCACAGGTAACACTGTGCTGCTTTTTTATATCTTTTTTATTTTTAATTTGCTTATTTTTATTTATATTTGAACTGGGTCGTTGTTTTATCCAGTAAAGATTATAAAGATGAGAAAAGCGCTACCTCTCCTGCTTCTGTTTTTGTTGGCTACCGTCTCTTTCTCCTGTTCCTCATCCCGGAAAGGCAAAACGCTGATGTTTGACCCCGATGGCCGCAGCATGCGCTTTGAGAATGGCAGGCCTGAAAGCAAGAACAAAAAGTGGAACAGCACCAAAAGCCTTGAAAAGCAACGCAAAAAGCGGGATAAAGCCTTCCGAAAGCGCAAAAGGCTCTGATACGCGGTTTAGTAAAAGTTAGCAGCTGCGCCTGCACTTTTTGGAGTTGCCAGCCGTTATAGTATAAAGCAATTTGTTTACCTTATTGTGCTACCCTATGGCCAAAGTACTCGCCATAGCGCTGCTGCTGTTGGTTGGCAGCGCTTCCTATAACGCTCCCGCGGAAGCAGCTTCGGCAGGCGGTCCAAAACTGAAAGGGCTTTTTCAGAAGAAGGGAAAGGGCCATTTTAAGAAGCCTAAAAAGACGAAGTACTACCACGCTGCTGCCAAAAAGCACCGCAAGGCCTTGTGGCATAAGCGTACCCCCATGACGCCCTAACCGTACCCTTGCCTGCCCTGCGCCGTATAAGCGCGTATGGCAACACAAGACACGCACTACGCCCGTACCCCGCGCTCCGAAAAGCTGAAGTGGGTCGATCATATATCCTACCTGATGGACAACCAGTTCCGGTTGCCCGGCACTAATTTCCGCTTTGGTTTAGACCCTATCCTGGGCCTCTTGCCCTTCGCCGGCGACCTGGCCTCGTTTGGGGTTTCTGCAGTGCTTGTTCTGACGATGGTGCGCCACGGGGCCAGCGGCAAACTGGTGGCCCTGATGATGCTGAACATCGGACTGGATGTGCTCATCGGCAGCATTCCAATCCTTGGCAACATCTTCGACTTTGCCTTTAAAGCCAACGAGCGCAACGTGCGCCTGCTGCGCCGGCACTACGAGGAAGGCAAGTACCGGGGCAGCGGCAAGGGCATTATTGTGGGCGTGCTGATCGGGCTGGTGCTACTGCTGGTGTTCCTGGTGTGGGCGCTGTGGCAGGTCGCCGAGTGGATGTGGCACCTGCTGGCCTCATACTTCTAAGCGGCCCAGGCTCTGGGCCACATCGCGGGCTTTCAGGGCGCTCTCCTGTTTGTCTTTTATCTCCAGCATAATGTCCATGTCCATGCCCTCGGTCTCAGCCAGGAAATCGTGGAAGAGTTGCTCTTCTATACTTTGCACGTGCTTGCCGCGGCGCTCGTTGGGCGCCTGCGAACTGTAGTCCATCATCAGGATGCCATCTTTTTCGGGTTGCCAGGTGGTGGCGGCCATTTCCACAGCCTCGCGCATGGGCTCCCCGTTATTCACGCACTCGTGGTGCAGGTTATCGAAGATAACGGGCATGCCGGTTAGCTCGTGCAGCTGCAGGCAGTCCTGCAGCGTATAGGTGCGGTCGTCGTTCTCCACGCAGAGGCGGGCCTTTACGGCATCGGGCAGCATGGTGTGGTATACTTCGGCGAAGCGCTGTATGGCCGCCGGTTTATCGCCGTAAGCTCCGCCGCCGTGTATCTGCAGCTTGGCCGTGGTGTCTAGCCCCATCAAATCCAGTATACTTCCCTGGTACACGAGCTCAGCAATGCTGTTGCGCACCGTTTTCTCGTTCGGCGAGTTGAGCACCACGAACTGGTCGGGGTGCATGGAGATGCGCATGTTGTTGTTTTTGATGTAGCTGCCCAGCCTTTTTAACGTCATCTTGAAATGCTCCTGCCAATTGTACTGGTTCACCTCGTGCGAGGCGAAAGGCACCAGGTCGGAGGAGAGGCGGAAGAACAGCAGGCCGTGCTGCACGTTGTACTCCAGGATGCGGCGCAGGCAGGCCAGGTTCTGCTCCACGGTCTCGATCAGGCGCTCCTCGGAGTAGGAGGCCAGGCGGAAGGTACGGGAAGAGCGGCACTCAAGCGCCTCATTGATGCAGGGGTATCCGATTTTCATAAGTATCAAATTGTATACTCTTGAACCTACGGAACAGCTTATTGTTTGGCTGATTTACTCATAGCCGGTATTGTCCTTAAAAAAGCGGTTGTAGTCCTGCTTCTTCCGCTCCAGTTCCTGCCTCAGGCGCTCTGCCTCCTGTTGGTTGCGCTTTTCCTGCTCTTTCTTTAAAAACTTACGGAGCTTCCTTCGCTGCTTGCCTTCCCTGGAGAAGTAGGAGACCGGGTTCCAGATGATACTTGGCGGAGGCGCCGGGGCGGGTGGAGGAAGCTGCACCGGTGGCCTGTAGTTGGGGCGCTTTACCTGAGAGGGCAGGCTTTCTACCTGTACCTCCCGTAGCTGCACAGCCTCTTCCTGCAGCCTAAGCACAATTTGTTGCGGTGCGTCGGCCACGTCTTTCACCTGGTATCGCAACGGTTTGTAGCCTACCGCACGAACCAGGAGCGAGTCCTGCGCCTGCGCATACAAACTGAAGCGGCCAAACTTATCGGTTATTGCTATACTGTTAGTCTTAAGTATAATAACGCCTGCGCCTGCTATCGGGGCGCCTGTGCCGGCAGCTACCACGGTGCCGCTTAGCTGGCGCTGCTGCGCACGCATCGGCAGGGCACAAAGGAGCACGAGGGCAAAGGTGCAGCAGCAGGTCTGGAGGTAGGGGAGCATGTAGCGTTTGTTTTCAGGCAATAGGTTCTACCTGCTTATACGCTATATATCTCAATTTTAGTATATAGTAACTTTTTTTTTTATGCTTATACTATCCTAAGTTGATTAAGCATCCGCCTTGGCTCAAAATAAAGTTTCCCTAGCAAATAGACAGTAAGGCTGAGAGGGTTGAGCTTTACTCGTAGCCGGTATTATCCTTAAAAAAGCGGTTGTAGTCATCCTGCTCTTTCTTCTTCTGCTCCAGTTCCTGTTTCAGGAGGAGCTCCTGCAGCACCCGCTTCTGCTTGCCCTCACTGGAGAAAAGGTCGTACATCAGGCTCATGGGGCTCATGATGGTGGGCGGAGGAGCCGGGGCCGGGGGGGCAGGCTCAAAGCCGGGCACGTAGTTAGGGTTTTGCGTCTGGCTGGTCTGTTCGCGCTTCATGTTGCGCAGGGCACGGTCTATCATCTCTTTAGAAGGCCGGCTGGTTACCTCTACCTCCCCCAGCATCACGCTGTCCTCCTGCAGCACAATGTTTACGCGCAGTTCCGATACGGGCAGCGCCTTCGGCAAGTATAAAAGCGGCTTAAAACCGAGCGCCCGTATCATCAGCGTATCCGACTGCGCCACGTCAATCTTAAATTTGCCCTGCTCATCCGACACCACGCCCATGCTGGTGTTTATCTTGACAATCGTTGCGCCGGGTATCGGGGTGGTGCGGTCTTGCTGCAGCACAGTGCCACTTATCCGGATGCTTTTTTGGGCCACAGAGGGCAGGCTGCAGAAAAGCAGCACCAGCATGAGAACGTATAGCAGAGGATGTTTGAGCATGTGTAGTAGTGCTGAGGTGGCAGTTTGATCTAATACGCCGAAAACCGCCAAATAGTATGCCAGCAACCGGGCTGCGCCTCGTAAAACTACAAAATAAAAACCAGATAGACCATAACGCACCGAAGCCTGCAGGTAAGTCAGCTGCAGGCTTCGGTCGTAAGTTAAAAGGAGCTTTTACTGCTGGTTGCCGGCATCGTTACCGTTGCCGGATGTTGCGTTGCCAGAGCTCCCCTGGGTATCACCGCTGGAGTTGCCGCTGTTGTTGTTGCTGGCAGGCGCCGCCGGGCTTTCTGATGGCTGGCTTTGCTTCCCGGAAGGGTTGTACTGCTCGTACAGGTCGCTCAACTGGCGGTCGGGGGAGTAGTAAGTCCTTACCATTTCCACGGCTACGTTGCCTTCCAACTGCTGGCGCATGTCTGCCGGCACGTCGTTAATGCTGAACGCATAGTAATCGCTTGGCTTGGGGCCATTCACGTCGCCCATATCCGGCTCGCGGTTGCCATATCCCCGGATGTTGTTCGGGTTCACGGCCTCATCTTCGTTGGCGTTTACTACCTCGAAGGAGGTGCCGGTTTTATCGTAGCTGCAGGAGGAGGCTGCCAGCATGGTGGCAAAGGCCAGAAGAGGAATGATTCTTTTATTCATACTTGCTGTGCTTATGATTTTGTAGGTGCTGCAGCTGCTTGGCTGCAGGTAAAGGGTTCGTGGTTAAGTACGCTGCCAAAGCGCGTAATGTTCAGAAAGCGGCTCCGGGCAGCGCAAACAGAAAGCGCCGGCCACAGGGCCGGCGCTTTCTGTCAGATCTATAGGTGAAGGCTATGCCTTCTTCAGCTCAAAAACAGTTATCTCGGGCAGAAAGCCCACCCGCCCCGGATAGCCGATAAAGCCAAGGCCGGTGTTTACGTACAGGTGCTGGCTGCCTTTCTTGTACAGGCCCGCCCACTGTTTGTACACGTACTGCACCGGGCTCCACTTCAGGCCGGGCACGTTTACGCCAAACTGCATGCCATGGGTATGGCCCGAAAGCGTCAAGTCGATGTCTTTATACTTCTGGTTTATCTCCCCGTCCCAATGCGAGGGGTCATGGGAGAGCAGCATCTTAAACGGAATATGCTCGGTGCCTTGGTACGCCTCGTGCAGGCGACCATACTTCGGGAAGCCCGCGCGGTTGCCCCAGTTCTCCACGCCCAGCAGCGCAATCTGCTCCCCGTCTTTCTCTAGGATGCGGTTCTCGTTCATCAGCAGTTGCCAGCCCATCCGGGCATGGCTGTCGATGAGGTTGCGTAGGTTTTCGGCCTTGGCATCGGGGTGAGGCCACTCATGCACATAGTCGGCATAGTCGTGGTTGCCTAGCACAGAGTATACGCCCTCTTTGGCCCGGATCTCGCGCAGTGTAGGTATGTGGTCCTGCACTTCGGTGGCCAGGTTGTTCACCAGGTCGCCGGTAAAAAACACCAGGTCAGCCTCCTGTTTGTTAATCAGGCGCACCGCCTCTTTCAGCGGCTCCGTGGAGTTGAAACTGCCGGTGTGCAGGTCCGAGATCTGCAGAACTTTATAGCCGTCGAAGGAGGAGGGCAGGTTCGGAAAGCGGAGCGTCACGCGCTTCACGCGGTAATCGTAGGCGCCTTTTATCATGCCGTAAATAAAAGCCGAGAACGGCACAGCTGCTACCAACAGCCCCATCTGGTTCAGGAACTTGTGGCGCGAGGGGTCAAAGGCTTCATTTCCGTTGGCTGAGTTGAGCACGATCTTGCCCAGGCGCAGCGTGTCGTCCAGCATCAGGAAAACAACTACCACCAGCTTAGAGGCAAAAATGATGAAGAGCGTGCTGAACAGGTACGTCTGAAGTATACTTGGCGGTGTTCCACGTGTGGCACCACCTATTATAAAAGTGCCTGCCGTTATGGCAAATATTGCCCAATGTATAAAGAATACAATCTTTTGGGTGGAGGGGTCAAGGTTCTGCGCCACTGTCTTGATCGCCTGAAAAACATACAGGTCTACCAGAAACAGTATCAGAACAACGAGTACGAAAGTTAACATACGTTGCATATCAGGGTAAAACCGCCAGCGAGTCTTATTGTTTGGCTGTGGCGGGATGCTTCTAAAGTATAAAAAGTATTCCGCAAGCTGAACTATTTCCGGAAGAAAGGAATTTCACTTGCATCTTCCTCAACATCAAAATCTGTACCGTAAGTGAAAGAAAACGAACTGCCTGCCACACTGCCATACCTGCAGCCACTCAACATTAAAACCTGGGCCGAAGAAGACCGCCCCCGCGAAAAGCTCCTCCTGAAAGGCAAAGCCGCCCTGAGCGACGCGGAACTCATCGCTATTCTGATTGGCTCTGGCACGCCCAAGCTTACTGCCGTAGATGTGGCCAAACTTATACTTACCGCCGTGGGCAACGACCTGAACGAACTGGCCCGCCTCACGGTGAAGGACCTGATGAAGCATAAAGGCATCGGCGAGGCCAAGGCCATCACGATTGTAAGTGCGCTGGAAATGGGCCGCCGCCGCAAAGAGGCCGCCGTCACCGCCAAAACCCGCATCACCTGCTCCACCGACATCTACAACTACATCAAGCCGCAACTGCTCGACCTGCCCCACGAGGAGTTCTGGATTATACTTTTGAACCGCGCCAACGTGGTGATGAAGAAGGAAAGCATCAGCTCGGGCGGCGTAGCCGGCACCGTGGCCGACCCGAAGATCATCTTCAAGAAGGCGCTGGAGCAGCTGGCCAGCTCTATCATCCTGGTGCACAACCACCCCAGCGGCAACACCAAGCCCAGCGCCGCCGACATCGCCCTCACCAAGAAAATGAAAGAAGCCGGCCAGTTCCTCGACCTCCCCGTCCTCGACCACATCATCTTTACCGACAACGACTACTACAGCTTTGCTGATGAGGGGCTGCTTTAAGTTAGAAAGTTAGAGGGTTAAAAAGTTAGAAAGTTAAGTTATGAGTACTGAGAGAAAGAGTAACTACGCTTTTGCGGAAGATTTTAAGAGAAGGACGAAGCTCTTTGCTTTACGGGTGATAAAGTTGTTCCGGGCGTTGCCAAACAAGCCAGATGCTCAGATCTTAGGAAAACAGCTTCTTCGGGCGGCTACTTCTGTTGCAGCCAACTACAGGGCCGCATGTAGGGCAAGGTCTGCGGCGGAGTTTGCAGCTAAAATAGGAATTGTGCTAGAAGAGGCAGATGAAGCACAGTTTTGGTTAGAGATGCTGGAGGAATCTGAGATTGTGAAGGCTGAGCTCTTGATAAATCTAAAACTAGAAGCTGCAACGCTCACAGCCATACTTACTAGCATCAGGAAGTCTTCTTCATGCAAAAAATAACTTTCTAACTTTTTAAACTTCTAACTTTCTAACTTAATACTAGTCTTCCGGCAAAATCTCTTGCACTCTCCCTACTTCCCCGGTCTCCAGCCTTACCTTTATGCCATGCGGGTGGTTGGGGGAGTTGGTGAGGATGTCCTGCACGTAGCCCTCGGTGAGCTCGCCGGTGCGCTGGTCCTGCTTCTGCACGATGTTTACGTGGGTGCCTGGCTTGATATTGGTGCGTTTTCTGCCGTCCATGGTAAAAGTATAAAGTATGGTTGTGGCTGCAAGATACGCAGGAAAAACGGGCGGCGTTAGGGTTGAGCCTTAGTAATGATGTTCAGGTACTGCTCATCGAAGCTCCAGCGCGAGGAGGCCATAGAAAAGTCCGCCACCTCTACTTTTTCTACCTGGCGCAGGTCGGCCAGCAGCAGCGCCGTGTCTTCTACATGCTTTCCGTTAATGGCCAGCGTCAGCTTCTGCTGCTTTTTAGGCACTTTAAAAGCTTTGTACACTTCTTTTAGCCGTACCAGCGGCAGTTCCTCCTTCAGGTCGATGATCACCGCGCCGTCTGTGGCCTTCTCCCCGAAACGGTTTAGCGCGTTCTCGCCTTTCACCACCTTCACATTTTCGATGTCGTCCGGGTTCAGGATAAGTGCGTAAGTGGCAGTTTCCTGGTTGTTGACCAGCACCAGCGGCTGTGGCTGCTCCAGCGTAATAATGCCTTCTTTCCGTTGCCTGACCGGCTCCAGCAGCTGTGCCTTTGCACTAAGCGTTAACCCAAAACTCATCAGAAGAGGTAGGAAGTATGTTTTCATAAGGGAATGCTTTATTTTTTCTGCAATTGGCCGGTAGGCTGTTGCACCGTTCTGCGCTCATGCTCCAGGTCGTTGGTGCGCTTCATGTGCGCTATAATGCCCGCTGCGCCCAATATGTGGCCCGCCAGTATAAAGTATAGACCCAGGTAATTATCGGATGGTTGCAGCACACAAAGCGCAATACCGACAACCGCCAGCAGGGCAGCCAGCTTGTAAAGCAGTCTTTCTATATTTTTCTCTTTCATACGGCAATAGTTTTAATGTAAAAACAAGCAGCCTGCTGCAACGGCTATCGTGCAGGTAACAGGCTTTGTTTAGCCAGGCAACTACAGGTAGTATGAGTTTAAAGATTTGCCCTTGCCGCTTAAACCGATGCCATTTGTGAAGATGATATCAGCCTTGAAGGCTACTGCAAATCTGTTTTAGTACTTTGATGGGTGAATTTATTAAAAAATTTATAACCCTCACAGGTTTAACGCAATTTTTGTTAAAATATTTTTCAGCAATTCCTTGAAGATGATGAAGTTAAGCCTGGGTGGATGTGGTGAGATCCGAAATATGCAGCATGCGTAGCATGGAAGTTTTTTTATGCTGGTGCTCCTGCATGCGCACCAGTATGTCGTGGAGCATTTCGATGGCCTGCACTACATGAGGGCCTTTGTTCAGCATGACGCAATCGGCACGCTGGGCCATGGCCGCATCGGTTATCTCAGCCCGGGATGGGCGCCCTTTCTTTGCCAGCGTCTCCAGCACCTGCGTAGCCCACACTGCCGGCATGTGTGCCGCCTCGCACAGCCACAGAATCTCCTCCTGCACCTCGGCCAGGCGCTGCCAGCCGCATTCAATGGCCAAATCGCCGCGCGCAATCATAATGCCGGCAGGGTAGCGCTTCATAACGGTAAGGAGCAGGAGGGGAAGGTTGCGGAAGCCCTGTTTGGTCTCGATCTTGAGCATGATGCCCAGGTGATCGGCTTTTAGCTGGCGCAGTTCCTCCAGCAGCGCCTCAATGGTGTTGGCGTGGTTCACAAAAGACAGATTCACGATATCGGCATGTTTGGCCACAAACTTCAGGTCCTGGCGGTCTTTCTCCGTCAGGTCGGCCAGCATGATCTTGCTGTCCGGCAGGTTAATGCCCTGGTCGGCGCGCAGCTTGCTTCCGTCGTCGCTGGCGTAGGTTATCTTCACCAGCAGGCGCTCCGGCGTTACATCCTCCAGCACGCCTTCTACTTTGCCATCATTAAAAAGTATAGGCTGCCCGGCTTTGGTTTGTGTAAAGGCCTCGGGCAAGGTGCAGGAGATGTGGGCCGGCTGCGTTATATGCCCCTGCGCGTCGTATGTGGCGGGCTCGCCCGGGATTGGCTCGCGCGTTAGCACCAGGAAGCTGTCTTTCCGGAGGATAATCGGGAGCTCCAGCGCTTTCAGGTCGCCTACCCTGGCAGATGGGTTGGTGGAGTTTCTGCCCTTCAGGCGTAGCTCGGTGCCGGTTTTTATATAGGAGGTCTTGAGCAGGTGCGCCAGCACGCCTTTTGCTTCCCTGCGGGTCACTGTTAGCGAGCGTTTTCTGTTGCGGGTGTCCCGGAAGTATAGCCTGTCGCCTTCCTGCAGTTGTGCCTGCCAGGCGTCATCAACAGGAAGCCAGGCATCGGCATCGGCAGGCGGAGGCACGGCAGATGACGCCAGCCATACTTTGGAGGCTTCTATTGTCTGCCCCATGCTATCCTGCACAGGGTGTATCACGGTTAGCTTGGGGCCTTCTTTTAAAGGGCCTGTGCGCAGCTTGGGGCCCAACAGGTCCATTCCTATTTTGCAGCGAACGCCGGTTTCTTTTTCAGCCTTTCGGATATGCTGGACCATCCGGAGCCATTCTTCCTCGGTGCCGTGGGCACAGTTGATGCGGGCGCAGTCCATGCCGGCTTTTAGCAGGCGTGGCAGCAGTTCGTACTGGTCGGCAGCCTCGGCGGGGAGGGTTACCATGATGCGGGTGCTCCGCTTTGCGGGCTCGGGGCCCAGCAGCGCCTCGTTGTGGGCTGCCAGCAGCTCCCTGTTCTCAAAAAAAGATACTGCCAGCTGTTGTGGCGAAGGGGGGCACTCGGCCAGGCGGCACAAATGCTCCCGCACCGCCTGCAAGCTTGCCAGCACATGCCCCTCCGCCCGCCCCAGCGACGACAAGCCTAACTGCGCCAGTTTCTCCTGCAGTTGGCGGATATCGTGCTGGCGCAGCGCCAGGTAGTGCAGCAGGTTTTTGGCGCTTTTTTTATACTTGGGGTGCACCGCCTCTACGGCGGGGGCAAATTTCTGCTCCAGCGCAACGGCATCCTGGTGTAGCTGGTCCAGCTGCTTAATCAGTTCCTGGTACTCCTCCTGTGGCATGGCAACTCCTGTATGTACTTAGGCATACGGCCTGGGAGAGAGTAGGATAGCAGAAAGTATAGGGCTATTTGCTGCCGAGGGGCGCACCTACCGGAATAGAGCAGTCGTGGCCGGGCTGGCCGTGCGGCGGGTTCATGCCGGCCGGCGTTATCGGCGACAGGTTGGGCCTGATGAGCCTTGGCAAAGGAGTACCATCCAGCGGAGCGCCTACCGGCAGGGCGCAGTTATGCCCCGGCTCCCCGTGCGGCGGGTTTAAGGCCATGGTAGCGTTTTTGCTTGCAGGTGCGTTTTGGTTTGAAGACGCCTGGGTGGTTTCTTCAGAATTCTCGGTGCAGCCCGCCAATAGCAAGGCCGAGGCTACCAGAAAAGTGTGAGGCGTGGTTCTCATGTGGGGTGGTGTCGCTATAAAATTAAATTTGGCTGTGGCATCTTTATAGTTAAATGCCTTCGAGGCTTAAGATAATACATTAATGGCGGAATCTGAATATTTTCCGGTTGAGTTTTTTGATTACTTACGCCGCTTCCTCTACAGGCAATTTAGGGGCGGGCAGCGGCTTCGGAAAGTATAACTCCCGTATTCTCAGAAAGTATTTCTCAACGGTGAGCGACAGGAAAGCCCCCAAAATTATGGTAATCAGGAAATACAGCCCATAGTTTGCCCATGGCCAGGGAGTAAGCCCGTCCATAAAGTGCAGTACCGGAATGTGCCACAAGTATACCGTGTAGGAATACAGGCCGATGGTGCTTATAAATGAGAATGCATGCCGTAAGACTGCTGGCAACGAAGCGGCAGCGCCTTTCGCCTGAACAGCCAGTAGAACAAGCAGGCAGAAGCCGAAATGAACGGTCGTCGTGCCAACCGTATTCATAAATATTTCGCCGCCAGTAAACAAAAAGGCAGGGGAGATGAGGAGGCAAGCGAACAGCATGACCGGCCACGGTGCCCGCCTTGCAAAGGTGAGCGCGGATGGGGCAAAATGATACAGGTAAGAAAGGATAACCCCAAGTAAAATTCCGTCGGAGCGCAGGTGAGTGGCAAAGAACGCATAGTTTTCTTCGTGTTGATGCGCCAGCGACGACTGCACACGCATGGCAACCACAGCAAGGTATAAGCCCACGAAAAGCGGCAGTGCCACGGGAGGCTTCGGCAGCAGCTTTCGGGGAATCAGAAAAAAGGAAAGACCGGCAAAAAAGATGTAAAAGTGCTCTTCTACGGCCAACGACCAGGTATGCCACCACAGCCCTTGCCTGTAATTCTGAATGAAGATGACCTCATCCAGCACAAACCCTGGCTTTAGCTCCGGGTAACCGGTGAAGAGGCCAAGAAGTATGGAGGCAGCTATAAAAAAGTAGAACGACGGGTAAATCTTGAAGCCCCTCCTGATAAGGAACAGCCTGATGTTGAAAGCGCCGGTTTGCTTATACTCTGTAAAGATTAAGCCCGAGACAAGGAAGCCGCTGAGCACAAAGAACAGGTCTACCCCCATCCAGCCCGCTCTGGAAATGGGGTTATGGAGGCTCGTGTGCGTCAGCATCACCCCTATAACCGCTATGCCCCTTAAAAAATCTAATCCTTGTACCCGCACGCTAAAAGTTTTGTGCAATAAAATTATAAAATCCGGATGATAAGTATACACGGCCAGTCGGATTTTGAAAGCTATACCATTCTGCCCGAAAATTTACGACCTTTGCCTAAACGCTAACCACACAGTTTTATGCAAAGACCGCTGAGACTTGTTATACTGGCCGGCCTGGCGCTGGTGATCTTCTACTTTCTGCAGGATGCCCTGTTTAACGACGACAACTACATCAAGCCGCTGCTCAAGGAGCGGGAGGAGAAAGACCTTTCCTTTAGGGGCCGCACCAACAGCCCTTTTGACGAAACGGGCCGGCGCGCTTTTAAAAACCTGGTGTACTACGAGCCAAACCTGGATTACCGGGTAAATGCCAAAGTGGAGGAACTGGCCATGCAGGACACGCTGCTCATGCCGCTCACAAACGGCAGCTATGAGCCTTATTTACGCTATGGCATGGCCTCTTTTAAGCTGGAGGGGCAGGAGCACCAACTGATGCTTTACCGCAAGCTGAGCGGCGAGAAAGACCAGCTGTTTGTGCCGTTCACCGATAAAACCAACGGGTTTGAGACCTATGGCGGCGGGCGTTTCCTGGATGTGCCGTTTGAGGAGGGCGATGAAAAGGTGGTGCTGGACTTTAACCGCGCCTACAGCCCCTTCTGCGCCTATAACCCGGATTACGTGTGCCCGGTGCCGCCCAAAGACAACCGCCTGAGCATTGCCATTCCGGCAGGGGAGAAGATATACGAGAAGCACGAGTAGCACACTAAATAGAGGGCGCTAGAGATCCATAACGAAGCTGGGCGAAAAGTATACTTCACAAAGTCTTGTGTCTTGTGCCCTGATACTTGCGTCTAGTATTAGATATTATCCTTAATTTTGGAAGAGATTGGTTTCCGGATCGGGAACCGAGATAAAAAACGATAGAATAACATGCTGATTTCATTCGACTGGCTGAAACAACTCATACATACTGATAAAACTGCTGACGAAATAGGGGCGCTGCTAACCGGCGCCGGACTGGAGGTAGAGGGAATCCATACCTTTGATGTGGTGCAGGGAGGCCTGGAGGGCATCGTGATCGGAGAGGTGCTGACCTGCGAATCGCACCCGGACGCGGACCGCCTGCGCATTACCACCGTGGACATTGGCACCGGAGAGCCGAGCCAGATCGTGTGCGGCGCGCCAAACGTGGCCGCCGGGCAGAAAGTGGTAGTAGCTACCGTTAACAGCACGCTGTACCCAGCCGGCGGCGAGCCTTTCAAGATCAAGAAGTCCAAGATCCGTGGCGCTGTGTCGGAGGGGATGATCTGTGCGGAGGATGAGATCGGTATTGGCCAGTCGCATGCCGGCATCATGGTGCTGGACACGGACCTGCCAAACGGAACGCCTGCCGCCGAATTCTTCGGTCTGGGCTCTGATAAGGTATTCGAGATCGGCCTGACGCCAAACCGTGCCGATGCCGCCTCGCATTACGGCGTGGCCCGCGACCTGCAGGCGCTGCTGGATGCCAAGGCAGAGCTGCCAATTGTAGAGGATTTTAAAGTGAACAATACCTCCCGCCCAATTGCGGTGGAAGTGGAAAATACCGATGCCTGCCCGCGCTATGCCGGTGTAACGGTATCAGGAATAAAAGTTGGCCCGTCGCCGGAGTGGATGCAGAAGCGCCTGCGCGCCATCGGTCTCTCGCCGATCAACAACGTGGTGGACGTAACCAACTACGTGCTGCACGAACTGGGCCAGCCACTGCACGCCTTCGATACGGACAAGATCACGGGTGATAAGATCGTGGTGAAGAACGCTACGGCAGGCACTACCTTTAAAACGCTGGACGGCGTGGAGCGCAAACTGAACCCGACCGACCTGATGATCTGCAACGCAGAGGAGCCGATGGCCATTGGCGGTATTTTCGGTGGAGAGGAGTCGGGCGTAACAGAGGAGACCACGAGCATCTTCATCGAGAGCGCCTATTTCTCGCCAGACTCCATCCGCCGCACAGGCACAGCGCATGGCCTGAAGACCGATGCCTCGTTCCGTTTTGAGCGTGGCACTGACCCGAATATGGTTATACTTGCCCTGAAGCGCGCAGCCCTGCTGGTGCAAGAGGTAGCTGGCGGCGAAGTAAGCTCTGAGATCGTGGACGTATACCCACTGCCTATCCAAAATAACGAGGTGAAGCTGAACATCGAGCGCGCCCATACGTTGATTGGGCAGCACATCGGCGTGGATCGCATCAAAACCATACTTACCGATCTGGGAATTGAGATCGCTGACGAAACCGAGACAGACCTGACGCTGTCGGTGCCGCCGTTTAAGGTGGACGTGACCCGTGAGGCCGACGTGGTGGAGGAGATCCTGCGCATCTACGGCTTCAACAACATCGAGATGAGCGAGAATCTGGCTACTTCATACTTAGCCAAGTTCCCGAACCCATATGCCGAGGACGTGACGGAGACGATCATGAGCTACATCGCAGCCAACGGCTTCCACGAGATCATCACCAACTCCATTACCAACTCCAACTACTACCAGCCGGCCGGAGAGGCCGAGGTGGCTACGCTGGTGAACGTGGTAAACTATAACTCCGAGGACCTGGACGTGCTGCGCAAAAGTATGATCTTCTCGGGCCTGGAGGTGCTGCGCCGCAACATAAACCGCCGCCAGCGCGACCTGAAGCTGTTTGAGCTGGGTAAAGTATACGAGATGCTGGAAGACGAGTACAAAGAATACCGAAAGCTGTCGCTGTACATGACCGGCAACGTAACGGCCGAAAGCTGGCAGCAGCCAAGTATAAAAACTGCCTTCCACGATTTGGCGGGCGTGGTGCAGAACGTGCTCCGTAAGCTGAACGCCGGTGACTTTGAGGTGCAGAACCTGGAGGAGCACCTGTACATGCGCCAGGGCATCGCCTACGTGAAGAACGGCACCGTAGTGGCCGAGCTGGGCGTGCTGGATGCCGCCGTGACGCGCTTTATGGAGGTGAAGGAGCAGGTATGGTATGCCGAGTTGAACTGGGACTACCTCCTGAAGAAGTATAAAGATAAACTAGTGGCCGAGGAGTTGCCGAAGTTCCCGGAAGTGCGCCGCGACCTGTCGCTGGTGCTGGACAAGCATGTGACCTTCGACGAAGTGAAGAAGGTAGCCTTTAGAGTGGAGCGCAAGCTGCTGCAGGATGTGAATGTGTTTGACGTGTACGAGGGCGACAAGATTGAGGCGGGCAAGAAGGCCTACGCCCTCAGCTTTACCCTGCAGGACAAACAGCAGACCCTGACCGACAAGGTGATCGACAGCACCATGTTCCGCCTGATGCAGCAATTTGAAAAACAACTGGGAGCTTTTATACGCAAATAGTGTTATGCCCAAAGAGAAGCAAGTACAACAACTCCGGCATATTGAAGATAAGCTGCGCAAGCTGATCCAGCGCCATGCCGAGGTGCAGCAGCGCCTGGTGCGTGCGCAGGAGCAGGTAAAGCAGCTGGAAGGCCAGCTGGATGAAAAAGACCAGCAGATAAAAAATTTTCAAAATCAGGAGAATATTGTTAAAATTGTAGACACGATAGCCGGAAACACTGCAAATTCGACAGAGTTGAAGCTTAAGTTGAACGAGTATATCAGAGAAATTGATAAGTGCATTGCTTACCTACAAGACTAAGTATGAGCTTGTAAGATGCTCAGAACAGGCGGTAAGCATAACCATAAACCACGCAACGGATGAGTGAATTATCGATTAAGATTCGCATCGCGGAACGCGAGTATCCGATGCGGGTGAAGGAAGAGGAAGAAGAAAGAATCCGGGCAGTCGGAAAAATCCTGAACGAGCGCCTGCGCTTTTACAAGGATCAGTTTGGCATACAGGATAAGCAGGATCTGCTGGCGATGGTGGCGTTTGAGACCATGGCCGAAAAGATAAAGCTGGAGGAGGAGCACTCCTCGCATGTATCCCAGGTAGACCAGCAGCTCGACCTTTTGGACGATCTCTTATCAACAGTGAAATAAACGGGCAGAGGCGTGTGCCTCTGTTTATACTTCGTTTCAGGCTTAAAGCCACACCATGTTCCCTTTGCAGGCAAGGCTAAGCGTGCTAAACACCATAAACGCTTATAGTTATGCCTGATATTCTTTATATTTTACTAACAGCCCTGGTGGCGCTCGTTGTGGGCGTACTGATAGGGCGCATGCTGCTACAGAAGGTTTTTAAGCAGCAGGAGGAGGAGGCCCGGCAGCGGGCCAAAAGCATCATCCGCGAGGCTGAGCTGAATGCCGAGAGCATTAAGAAAGACCGCATCCTGGAGGCCAAGGAGAAATACCTGAAAATGAAAGCCGAGTTTGAGGAGGAGACGAGCAAGAAGAAAAACATCATCATCCAGAACGAGAACAAGGTAAAGCAGCGCGAGCAGCATGTAACCAAGCAGATGGAGCAGGCCAAGCGCCTGGAGGCCGACCTGCACAAAGAAAAGGAGCAGCTGAACGCGGAGCTGGAGAAGGAGAGAAACCACCTGCACGCCCAACAAGAGCAGCTGAAAAAGCGCAAGGAAGAGGTGGAGCAGCAGCATGGCGAGGTTGTAGGTCAGCTGGAGAAGATAGCAGGACTTACTGCCGCCGAGGCCCGCGAGCAGCTGGTGGAGGCCCTGAAAAACGAGGCGCAGTCGCACGCTTCGTCGCACATCAAGGACATTGTGGCGCAGGCCAAGCTTACTGCCACTAAAGAGGCCAAGAAAATCGTTATCGAGACTATCCAGCGTACCGCTGCGGAGCATGCCATTGAGAACTGCGTGTCGGTGTTCAACATCGAGAGCGACGACATCAAAGGCAAGATCATCGGTCGTGAAGGCCGTAACATCCGCGCCCTGGAAGCCGCTACTGGCGTAGAGATCATTGTAGACGACACGCCGGAGGCGATCATCATCTCTGGCTTCGACCCGGTTCGCCGCGAGATCGCGCGCCTGTCGCTGCACCGCCTGGTGGCCGATGGCCGTATTCACCCGGCCCGCATTGAGGAGGTGGTTGCCAAAACCCGCAAGAACATTGAGGAGGAGATTGTCGAGATTGGCGAGCGTACCGCCATTGACCTGGGTATTCACGGGCTGCACCCGGAACTGATCAAGATGGTGGGCCGCATGCGCTTCCGCTCGTCTTACGGGCAGAACCTGCTGCAGCACTCACGCGAGGTAGCCAACCTGTGTGCCACCATGGCCGCAGAACTTGGCCTGAACGTGAAGCACGCCAAGCGCGCCGGTCTGTTGCACGACATTGGCAAGGTAACACCGGACGAGCCGGAGCTGCCGCACGCCATCATAGGTATGGAGCTGGCCAAGAAGTATAAAGAGCATCCGGACGTGTGCAACGCCATCGGTGCCCACCACGACGAGATCGAAATGACAGCGATGATCTCCCCACTGGTACAGGCTTGCGACGCCATTTCCGGCTCCAGACCAGGTGCCCGTCGCGAGATTATGGAGTCGTACATCAAGCGCTTGAAGGAGCTGGAAGAGGCTGCCGTATCGTTTGACGGCGTGAACCAATGCTACGCCATACAGGCCGGCCGTGAGCTGCGCGTGATGGTGGATGCCGACAACGTAACCGATGAGAAGGCGGCTCAGCTTTCTTTCGATATCTCGCAGAAGATCGAGAAAGAGATGCAGTACCCTGGCCAGATCAAGATCACGGTTATCCGCGAGATGCGCGCCATCAGCTACGCCAAGTAAGCATTACATTTGATATTGAATAAGGTTGAACCGCCTGCCACACCTGTGGCAGGCGGTTTTGTTTTGGGCTTATACTTGTGGGGTAGGATTTAGTGCTACAAGCTTATTTGTTTGAAGCAAAGGGTTTATGTTGTTATCTATATATAGTATATTCGATAGCCCAATTCTGTATAGCCGCTGGATTTGGGCGTATAAACGGAATAACTCCTTGTACACACTAGTTGTACCACATTTTAATCATAGAACATGTTTGATTTTTTTAAGAAAAAAGAACGCGAATTACCGCCTTTCAATGAGTTAAAAAACTCAGAAATAAAAGATATGTACTTTGTTAGGCTGGCAAGATGGGATTGGCTAAATCAAGATATGATACATGTTGTAGATAATAATGCTCCAAGAATGATAACTATGGACCCATGGCCTCAACTAATATATTTAGAAGCAGACGGACAAAAAACAGTAAGTGAGTTTGTCTACGATATGGCTTCCAAATATGGCAAGGAACAGCCTATACCAGATGAGTTAGATTCTACAATTATACAAATGATTAAAAGCTTACTTGACGATAAACTTATTGAATTGAGTACAAAGATCAGAAAATTGCCATACTACATTGACCTCCCTCAAAGTAAACAGGATTTAAATAAGGCAAACAAATTGATGATAGAAGATGGCTTTATAAAGGAGTAGAAGAAACGTGCTACAATCGTGTAGACGGCCCCGCCAGCGTTAGCTGACGGGGAGCGCCTCACACACCACTGTACAAGCGGGTCTCGCATACAGCGGTTCGTTAAGTTGTGGAGCTACTTTCTTGTAGTAGTCGAGCATTGTTTCGTATCCCCTTCG
>NZ_VFRQ01000006.1 GCF_006385705.1 Pontibacter mangrovi
CGTAGGGCATACGCTGTCAGCTTGGGAGTCAGACACCGATGGTGTCCAATACAACGGCAATGGTCGGGTAGCCCAAGAATCCCACAGTCTTTAAACGTGGGAGTGTCAAAGCCGCTAAACATATGCAAAGCCCAAGACATCCCGGCGAGCCTGATGAACACTATTTAACCTTATGAGGAAATGACAGACGTTATCAAACGAAATAATGTCCGCACCATCGGTGAAGGAGATCAGGCAATTATTTTTGCCCATGGATTTGGATGCAACCAAAATGTGTGGCGCCATTTGGTTGACGCATATAGAGACCAGTATAAACTGGTCCTTTTTGACTTTGTCGGATCTGGTCAATCCGATCTGAGTGCTTACGATTCTGAGAGATATGGCTCCTTGGATGGCTATACCAAAGATGTTCTAGAAATCCTGGAAGCGCTAAACATCAAAAACGCGCTTTATATCGGCCATTCTGTAAGTAGTATGATAGGAGTGAAAGCCGCAATAGCACAGCCTTCCTATTTTAGTAAATTGATTTTTATATCTCCTTCTCCCTGTTATTTAAATGATGGGGATTATATAGGCGGTTTGGACAAGGAAGACTTAAACAATCTGCTAGCATTAATGGACAGCAATTACCTGGGCTGGTCTAGCTTCCTTGCGCCCCAGGTGATGGGGAATTCGGACAGACCAGCCTTAGGAGAGGAACTGGTTGAAAATTTTTGTGCCACTGACCCGGATATTGCGAAGGAGTTTGCCCGCGTAACTTTTCTTTCTGACAATCGGGCTGATCTGGAAAAACTGGTAACCGAGAGCCTGACCTTACAATGCGCTGAGGATATTTTAGCCCCTTTAGCAGTAGGGTATTACTTAGAGAAGAAAACGAAAGGGAATACGCTCAATATTTTAGAGGCGACCGGGCATTGCCCCCATTTAAGTGCTCCGGAAGAAGTAATTGCAGCTATTAATGCCTATATTGATTTCGAATAACAACACTTTTATGGAAAAAGAGCCTGCAACCGATCTCATAAATTTTAAATGTGTATATGACAATGCTCCCTGCGGCTTATTGACTTATAAGATGCAGGGTCCCATCATGTATGCAAACCAGACGCTGCTAAAATGGCTTGGTGTCAGTGAGGAGGAAATCATAACTAAAAAGATGCCGGATATCTTAGATAAGGCAGGCGTCCTATATTATGAACTTTTCGTGCAGCCTATCCTGAAAATGCACCAGGAAGTAAAGGAGATCAGCCTGCGCATTGAGACTCCAAAAGGTGCTTTCTCCTGTTTATTTAACGGAGTAGCAGGCGAAGGGCAAATTGTCAATGCCGTTATTTATAAAATAGAAGATCGGCAGAAGTATGAAAAAGAGCTCTTCCTTAAAAGAAGCAAGGCAGAAGAAGATAATAAACTTAAATCCAAAGCCTTACAAGAAGTGATCTTTGACCACTCCCATCTGGTTCGGGCTCCATTGGCAAATATTCTGGGCCTGATAACACTACTGGAAAGAACGATTCAGAACGGAAAGGAAGTTACCGTTATCATTGCCATGCTGCAACAGAGTGCCTCCAAACTGGACAACCAGATTACCTCTATTGTGAACAAGGCAAACCTAACTTCCTAGCAATAGTGGTGTCAAGAGCCTATGTCCCTGCCTTGCCTTTCGATGCTGACCAGGCACTGTCTGGAGGTCGTAACCCCGGCTTTTATTGTGCTTTGCTGCAGGCAATGGATGAAGTGGCATAACTTCAGTTGGCTTGCAACATAGCGGGGCCGGCGCCTTGCAACTTGGCGCGGGATTCGCGTGGGGGCGTTCACAGTGGATAACCCTTGCCGGGTTACCCACAAACGAACACCCCTGGTAGTAGTGGTGAGGTGTGTTTTATTTTGGTGCATCTTCTATTCCAAAAAGGCTCCAAAGCCGGCGGTAGACACAAGCAGGATTCGGCTTAGCCCTCCACCTGCCCGCTCAACAGGTGGTCATACAGGACCTTTGCTGCCGCCTCCAGCAAGGGGAAGTCATTGAGCCGCTCCTGGCAGCGCTTCATATCGAAATGGCAAAGGCTTCCGAAAGGACGGCCATGCGCGTCTCGCATCAAGACGCCATAATAGGATGTCACGGGCGTGACCACCAGCCCTTTCACGCGCTCATCCTCCGTCGCATCCATGATTTCCAGCGCCTGCCGCACTTGCAGTAAACTACAGTAAGTCGCTTTCATGGGCGCGTCTTCGCCCTTTTTCAATGCTGGGTCATACTTATCGAAAATGGCCACATTACGCAGCATCTCTCCATCATAGCGGTAGATACCCGTGAAGCGATGGGGGGTTCTGTGGCTCAGGTAGCGCAAGGCCCCGTGGATACCGGCGCTTCCGAGCGCCTCTTTAAATTCCTGAAGCTCTTTTTCAAAGTACGCAGCTGGGGAAGAATCCATATTTCTCATTCATAGTGAAAAGTAGCTCCTAGTCTGCGACGCGATTTATGCGTACAGCAATTGCCAGTCAGCTTGCCACTGGCAGGTAGGAGAAAGACGCGACGTCTGTCTTCCCAGCAAAGCTACGGCAATTTCTTTAGATTAAATGCCCCCTCCTTCCCTTGCTGCCAGCGCCTGGCCTGCCGAACCCCGGCTTCAGGCTTTCCCAACCCTGTACTGCAAGCCCCTCAGCCAGCCCCACTGTTGCCGGAAGTTCACAATAAAATATCAAAGAACGCCCGGGCACTCCTGTCTTTGGCGGTATAGCCGTCAGTGCAATTTTACCGGGCGCTTCTCCCTAAGCTACAGCAAAGGAAGCAGAAAGCCTTCGCATGGGATACTTTGAGGATGTCGCTGCCGGGGAACCATTTCGCTTCAGCTTGAAAGCCTGAAGAGGCTCTTGGATGAAATACCTCGCAGTAGGGAGGCAGCTCAGCAACCCCAGCTCCTTTAGCGGTGGGAATGGCAAGATGAGCGGCACCAACCTCTCTGGCCCCTCTTCCCAGCAAAGTTCATGAGAGGACTGCGTCCGGTCCAGTCTCCCTGCCATCGCCAGCGCAACCGACGCTTCAGGTGCCCAGAAAAAATTCCGGGATGCAACCGTATAACCGATTCATGGCGTCCTTGAAAAGTATGGGCTCATCCTGAGTCCACACAACATAAGCCTGTGCGAAAGCGGGATTTTTTCTTAAGTTTGCACCCCCAAATTATTCGCGTTTTTGAGTTTTTGCTCTAATTTTACAAAATGGAATTTACTGTTCAACAGATAGCTGACCTGCTGCAGGGCAAGGTAGAGGGAGATAACACTGTAAAGGTCAGCACCTTGGCAAAGATTGAGGATGCCCAAGCGGGCGCCCTTGCGTTCCTGTCCAACCTCAAGTACGAAGCCTACCTATACAATACCCAGGCCAGCGCCGTGATCGTTTCAGAAGCGCTGGAGCTGAAGAAAGAAACCACTGCTACCCTGATCCGGGTGCAGGACCCCTATTCGAGCTTCTCGACGCTGCTGACCTATTACCAGACGGCGCTGCTGGCCTCCAAGGTCGGCGTGGAAGAGCCCTGCTTCCTGGGACAGGGCAGCCAGATCGGCGAGGGCCATTACCGCGGCGCCTTTTCCTATATCGGCCAGAACTGCAACATCGGCAACAACGTCCGCATTTTCCCGCAGGCCTATATCGGTGACAATGTCACCATCGGCGACAACACGACCATCTTTGCCGGCGTAAAGCTCTATGCCAACACCGTGGTGGGCGCCAACTGCACCATCCACTCGGGCGCTGTGATTGGCAGCGACGGCTTTGGCTGGGCACCGCAGCCCGATGGCACCTACAAGGCCGTGCCGCAGATCGGCAATGTGATCCTGGAAGATGACATTTCCATCGGGGCCAACACCGCCATCGACTGCGCCACCATGGGCTCCACCATTATCCGCAAGGGCACTAAGATTGATAACCTGGTGCAGATCGCCCATAACGTGGAAGTGGGCACCGACACGGTGATTGCCTCCCAGTCCGGCATTTCCGGCTCTACCAAGATCGGGGACAACTGCGTGATCGCCGGCCAGGTGGGCATCGTGGGCCATATCACCATCGCCAACAAAACCACCATCGGCGCCCAGTCCGGCGTTTCCAAGTCCGTCAAGACCGAAGGCCTCATCATCCAGGGCTCCCCGGCCTTTGACTATAAGCAGAACCTGCGCGCCATGACTGTGTTCCGCAAGCTGCCTGAGCTGCAGCGCGAACTGGAAATGCTCAAGGAGAAAGTATAAACCGGTAACTTTAAGGTCTGAATAGCCCTGGCAGCTACCGGCGTGCCCATCTTCTATACCTTGTACTTTGCCTGTAGCGCTATTTCTGAGACAGGCTGGCTACTTTATGCTTAAAAGTTGGCAATACCCTATTTAATGTCTTAAGTTTGCAGGGTAAAAAGCACCGGCACGCAAACGCCTGCGCTTCCCTATACAGCCAGACGCTACAAGAGAGATAACACGACTACAGATACGTGAATGAACGATAAACAGCACACCATTAAAGCGCCGGTCACTGTATCGGGCATTGGGTTGCACACCGGCGTGGTTTCGAACATGACCTTCAAACCCGCCCCCATCAACCACGGACACAAGTTTCAGCGCATCGACCTGCCGGGCAAACCTGTTGTCAACGTGGATGTGGACAATGTGGTAGACCTCTCCCGCGGCACCACCATTGAGCAGAACGGCGCCCGCGTCAACACCGTGGAGCATACCCTGGCCGCGCTGGTGGGCCTGCAGATAGACAACGTGCTCATCGAGCTTGACGGCCCGGAGCCCCCGATCATGGACGGCTCTTCCATTGAGTTTGTGAAAGCCTTGCAGGAAGTGGGCCTGCAGGAGCAGAATGCGCTGCGCAACTTCTTTGAGATCACCCAAGGCCTGAGCTATAAGGACGAAGACCGTGGCGTAGAAATAGCCGCCCTTCCCCTGGACGATTACCGCCTCACAGTGATGGTGGACTATAATTCGCCGGTGCTGGGCAGTCAGCATGCCTCTATCACAGACCTGAACCAGTTCGAGAAAGAGATTGCCCCGTGCCGCACCTTTGTGTTCCTGCACGAGCTGGAAATGCTCTACAAGCAGAACCTGATCAAAGGCGGCGATCTGGACAATGCGATCGTGATCGTGGACCGTGTGGTGCAGGACGATGAGCTCACGCACCTGTCCGAGCTGCTGCAAAAGCAGAAAGTGGAGGTAAAAGAGGAAGGTATCCTCAACAACACGGAGCTGCGCTTTAAAAATGAGCCGGCCCGCCACAAGCTGCTCGACCTCTTGGGCGACCTGGCGCTGATCGGGCGCCCGATCAAAGGGCAAATCCTGGCCGCACGCCCCGGCCACGCGGCCAACATCGCCTTTGCCAAAAAGGTGAAAAAGCTGATCCACGAAGCAACGATTAAAAACGTACCGACCTACGACCCGAAGAAAAAGCCGGTCATGGACATCAACCAGATCTCGGCCACCCTGCCCCACCGTTACCCTTTCCTGCTGATCGACAAGATCATTCACCTGGACGAGACAACGGTGATGGGCATCAAGAACATTACCATGAACGAGCCGTTCTTTCAGGGACACTTCCCGGGCAACCCTGTGCTGCCGGGCGTGATCCAGATAGAGGCCATGGCCCAGACAGGCGGTATCCTGGTCCTTAACTCGGTTGAAAAGCCGGAGGATTACTGGACTTACTTCCTGGGCATAGACAAGTGCCGCTTTAAGCGCAAAGTGCTTCCGGGCGATACGATAATTTTTAGATGTGAACTGCTGGCTCCTATCAAGCGCGGCATTGCCAAAATGAGTGGTCAGGCCTTTGTAGGCGGGCAACTGGTGATGGAAGCTGAAATGTCGGCAAGTATAGTAAAGAAAGACGCATGAACCAGCCATTAGCCTACGTACATCCAGAAGCTAAAATCGCGCAGAACGTTGTCATTGAGCCCTTTGTCACCATCCACAAGAACGTGGAGATCGGCGAAGGCACCTGGATCGGTTCCAACGCGGTGATCATGGAAGGCGCCCGCATCGGCCAGAACTGTAAGATTTTTCCCGGGGCGGTGGTCTCCTCCATTCCGCAGGATTTGAAGTTTGCCGGTGAGGTCACCACGACCCATATCGGCGACAACACCGTCATCCGCGAGTATGTGACCGTGAGCCGGGGTACCATCGATAAGATGAAAACGGTGATCGGCAAGAACTGCCTGGTGATGGCCTACGCCCACGTGGCCCACGACTGCATGGTGGGTGACAACTGTATCATCGGTAATTCGGTGCAGATGGCCGGCCACGTAGAGGTGGGTGATTTTGCCATCGTCAGCGCGGCCACCCTGGTGCACCAGTTTGCCAAGATCGGCGCTCACGCCTTTGTTTCCGGCGGTTCGCTGGTGCTCAAGGACGTGCCGCCGTTTGTGAAGGCTGCCCGTGAGCCCCTCTCCTATGCCGGCATCAACTCCATCGGCATGCGCCGCAGAGGCTACGTGAGCGAGCAGATAAACGAGATACAGCACGTGTACCGCCTTCTGTTCATGAACGGGCTCAACAACAGCCAGGCCCTGGACAAGATCGAGGTGGAGCTGTCACCGAGCAGGGAACGCGACGAGATCATCAACTTCGTGCGTAATTCCGGCCGGGGCATCATCAAGGGCTATTTTGCAAAAGATGCAAGTTAAGCTGAAGGGCTTAGGCAAACGCTATAACTACGAGTGGATTTTCCGGAACCTGACCTATACCTTTGAGGCAGGCACCGCTTATGCCGTCCTGGGGCATAACGGCTCCGGGAAATCCACTTTGCTGACCATCATGGCCGGCCACAACCTGGCCAGTGAAGGGCAACTCAGCTACAGGCTTGACGGTAAAACAGTGGAACATGACCATGTGTACCGTTACCTCTCCCTTACAGCCCCCTACCTGGAGCTGGTTGAGGAGTTCACGCTGCTGGAGATGCTCGACTTCCATACCCGCTTTAAACCGCTTCGCCACCAGCTGTCCACGCTGGCGCTGATCGACAGAATGGGCCTGCAGCGCTCCAAACACAAGTTCGTCAAGGATTTCTCCTCCGGCATGAAACAGCGCCTCAAACTGGGCCTGGCCATCTACTCTGACAGTTCCCTGCTGCTGCTCGATGAGCCCACCACCAACCTCGACCAGGAGGGCGTGGCCTGGTACCAGGAGCACGTGGCCCAGAACAAGGAAGGCCGCCTGATCATCGTCGGCTCCAACATCCACCACGAATACAGCTTCTGCGACGAGCAGCTGCGCATCTCAGACTACCACGTGGCGCCGCGGGGGCGGTAAAAAGTCCACCGCAGCACAGTCTTTTGCCTAAAAGGGCCACGGCGGCCAGCTTGGTGGGGAGTGTAGAGCACACGGTGGCCGGAGTGAAGCACATGAGCATCACAAAGGAGAAGATCGGGCTGCAGGGAGACCAGTCATGCGCATCGCCTACGGCCCGCTCACCTTAAGAAGGGACCCTAGAAAATTATATTCATAAGCTTTAATAGATTGGCTAATTAAAAACCTGTTTATCTTTTTTTAAATCAACTTGGTGCCTGTGGCACCTGCCAGGACAAAGCCTGCTTAGGAGCCTAGGCCGCCTGTGGCGTCGCGGTGCTCATCGGGAGCAGTATGAGTATGGGGTATGCTAAAGGCCGATTTCTGAAAGGCCACGCCATACAATCTAGGGACCGATCACAGAGGATGGAAAACACAAGCTGACAACAAGGTTGACTTTCCACACGGCGAGTGCTGCGGCAGATGTAAGCACTTCCCCAAGTGCTCTTCATAGCAGGAATTATAATAAACAGAAGGGGCAACTTCTTTCGGGCTGTTTTTAAAAATAGCAAGAGGGCCGATGTGCATCAAGAGGCTAATCGATCTCGGATGTCATTTGGTGAGAGCGTGCTGATGTGCTATTCTCCCAGGGGCGTGTCCACATCCCGCCTCTGATACAGAACAGGCCGCACTATGATATGATGGGCAGCCCCAACATCATAGAAAATAAGATAAGTGCTAGCAGGAAAGCTTCGCAGGTCTTTCCTCAGTTCATTCCTGGCCTTCCTGATCAATGGGGTCTGGGCCAGGTGCCGGCAGGTAGCGCTGATATCATCCAGGATGTGTGCTCACCGGCGTTCTCTGCGAGGGAAAGCCAAATCTCCGTCAGGTCTTCCTCTGCTGCAGGGCTTAATTGGTAAAGATCCATTCCTTAGGCGGACTTCTTAAAGCGCTGCGCCAGAAGAGTCCGTCCTTTTTGTTTGATGGCGGCTGCGTCAAAGGGCTTGGGTTCGCCCACATACCCTTTTTCGATTTCCATTCTTAGCTCCTGCAGGCGGTTCTCCATCAGCTTTTCCTGCAGCTCTAACGCACGCAGTCCCGCTCTCACCACTTCGCTGGCGTTGTTAAACTTGCCGGAGCTTATCTTACCGGCGATATACGCTTCGAAATATTTTGTCAGGTGAATGTTCATGGCCCTAAATCCTTTAGCGCAAAGATAAAAAGCAAAGCGTCTGTGTCCATCTTAGACAGTCAAAATATGGTATGTTCATATGTAACGCTGACTAAGAAAGCTTGTTGCTGGAAAGCGTAAGACCTCCCCTCCCGGTTTTACCTATGGCCCGGTAGAATCAAGCCAGGAATACGCGCACACAAAGACATACTTCCAACCCGGATGGCTCACTCGGCATGATGCTGCCAACCTGGCATTTTATCCAGCGTCACCACGCGAGGGGAATGGTATAAGGCCTTGATTTCCGCCGCTGTGTTGCTTTCCTGAACCAATTCAGACCAAGCCATAAAGAATACCCACCTTGGTTGGGCCTTTAGCATAGCCGGACTGGGCAGCTTGGCGCATTCCCCTATCGCGATGGGCTTGTCTCCAACAATAGACAGAATATAGTCATACCACGATTTATCGAACCCTTGATCATATACATCAAAGGCAAAAACGTCCCAATATGCTTCTCCCGGATTATAGGCTGCAAAGTCCCGGCTCATGTCCTGCATGTCCCACACCCATATCAGGTTTGTCAGCCCTTTTTCCTTGACCATGTAATCATGCGTAATCCGGTATAGCTTCGCTGTCCCCTCCGGCCCCGGTCTTCCTCCCCACCAGAACTTTCCCTGGTTCATCTCGTGCAAGGGCCTGAAGAGCACTTCCACGCCATTTTCCTTTAAATACTGCAGGTACACGGCAATGTCATCCATGCGGCTTTTCCATGCCTTATTCAAGGGAGTTCCGTTAGTGGTCAGTTCTTTCCACTCATGGTCAGAAAGAGGGGCATTCAGCAAACCCGGGTCCCAGCCACAGGGTTCCCCTTCATCGGGTGGGCAGGCGTGCCACATGATATTGACCAGGGCTCCCCTATCCCATTGTTTCTTGGCTTCTTGAATCATGGTCCACCGGTTGTCCATGTTCTCCTGCTGAAAGAGAAAGTCCCCACTCCACAGCCCCGGGTATTTCCCTGTGGTATTTGAAATGTATTCAGACCACCTGTCCGGGTCCTTGTTGGGCTCACGGTTATGCTGCCCGGCGACCGTTTTAGTCCCTGCGATGCTTTTAAGGTAGGGAAGCACTCTGGTAGACTGTGCAAAGGCGGCTGAACAGGCCAGCAAGAAACATGAGGCCAATAACAGCGTTAAGGTTAGATTTCTCATCGTTGGCTTAAGATGGGGGGTAGCTTTCATCACCCCCTGTTTTTACAATTTGTTTATATCAGCATCCTGTTGGAAAAAACGAACGACGGCTTGCTGTTCTGCGCAAGGCGGCAGGCGCCGTTACCATCCAGGCATTTCATCCAGGGTAATTATTCTGGGTGAGTGGTGCAGGTCATTGATTTCCCTCTCTGTATTTTGCCGGAATACCAATTCAGACCAGCCCATAAAAAAACTCCATTTTGGCTGGGCAACCAGCTGTGCGGCAGTCGGCAGTTTCTCGCACTCGCCAATGGCAATTGGCTTCCCGCCCGAGACCTTCACCATGGCATTGTACTTGGTTTGCGTATACCCGCCGCCATCGTATATATCCAGTGCAGCTACGTCCCAGTATTCCTCCCCGGGATTATAACTTTCCAGGTCACTGGACAAGGTCGGGAAGTCCTGCAGATCCCACACCCATATCAGATTGGACAGCCCCTTGGTTTTGGTCATGTAGTCATGGGTAAGCTGCCATAACTTCCGTGTTCCGTTCGCTCCGGGCCTGCCTCCCCACCAGAACTTTCCTTGGTTCATCTCGTGCAAGGGCCTGAAGAGTACTTCTACGCCACGGTCTTCTAAATACTGTAGGTAAACGCTTACCTCATCCATCATCCCTTTCCAGTTTGTGTTCAGCGGGGTACCATCTGTTACCAGCTCCTTCCACTGGTCATCGGTCAACTTGCTTAAAACCCCTTCTTCGTCCCATCCACATGGCTGCTCCAGGGCCGGATTACAGGCATGCCACATCAGATTGACCAGGGCACCTTGCTCCCATTGGTTCAAAGCCTCCTCGATCATGATCTGCCGGTTATCAATGTTATCCGCCTGGAAAAGAAAATCGCCGCTCCACAGGCCAGGCACCTTTCCTGTGGTAGATGTTATTTCATCCGTCCACTTGGCAGGCGTTTTGTTTGGTTCCCGGTTGTGAATACCCGCAACAGTTTTTTCCCCGGAGATTTGGTAGAGGTAATTTAGTGATTTGAAGCGGGTCTGGGGAACTTCTTCCGGCTGCTCATCTTGGGCAGGGACATCTTCTCTCTTGCAGGAACATATGACTAGTGTTGTAGCCATGCACATCAAAAAAAAGTATTTTTTCATAAGTACTACCTAAAGCTTGAAAAGAATTAACGCTACAGCCTGCCTGGATAGCTGTTGTTGATCCAGCCAAGAGGGCGTATTTGCCTGCCTAGAAGCAATGGTAGGGAAAACGGTGCCGTCTCCTTGCGCCATGTTCCCTACCCCTTTATTAGTCTCGTTTCTTTACTTCTATCCAAAACTTGCGGGGCTTCTTTACGAACTTATCGTAGTCCGAATAAATATTGTCCCAGTCGTCCGTCCCGTTCAAGGTAAAAATAAAGGCATTGTCGGCTACCGTTTTCGATAAGTTATTCCCCAGGTCCTCTGTTCCCGGCCCTGCAAAGCTGCCGGTCGCGGTACTTCCGTCGGCAAAGGTGAACGTCACGGTTTTGTTCACATAGTTTCGCTCCCAAGTACCCTCCCCTTTCGGAATTTTTCTGTAGAATGGATTTACGTCTGTTTGCGGATTCCCCACATACAGGAAATTGGCGTATTGGCCGTCCTCACCGGCATCGTTGGTAATTGTTCCGTACGTATTGCCGTCCTCGGTGACGCCCGTGAACGAAAAGGTCAGCACATTATCCAGCTCAGCAGCGGGGCCGCCCTCTTCCGGCCATACCCAAGGCTTATCCGTTAGGTTCAAAACACCGCCACCACCGTATTCCGGACCTGTACCACCATAGAGCACCAGGCCCGTTATATCATATGTACCTAACAGCGTCTCTGTAAACGGTACAAGCTCTACTGTCCATACACGGGTCTGGCCGGACTCTGAAGTAACCGTGTAGGTCACTTTATTATTATTTGCAGCAAAGTTAACCGGTGTACCCGAGGCAGGAGTAATCGTCGCTTTATAGGAGGGTAAAATGTTCGGTGCTAGGTGGGTGAGGTCTGTCCCTTCGTCCACCAGCACATTGACTGTTACCGTTGAAAGCTCCCTGTCAATAACAGCTGGTCCCATTTGTCCTTGGTCAAGGGAAAAGGACATGATCGCACGCTCGTTGCTAATAATGCCGTCAAAGGGATCTTCCGTGCAGCCGCTGAAAGCCAATACCCCCACCAGTATAAAAACGTATGATAAAATTCTTCTAAAGCTTCTCATAACAAGTCATTAAAGGTTTGGATTCGCATCAACTTCTCTTTGTGGAACAGGGAAGAAATAAGGATCGCCCTGAATAGCCTTACCGTATTTTTGTTCCAGTACCTCTTCCATTTTATGTGTTCTGCGCAGGTCAAACAAGCGATTTCCTTCAAAGGCTAACTCCCAGGATCTTTCCTGTATGACCGCATCGCGGAAAGCCTCCGGGCTCAGCCCCTCTTCCAAGGGCTGCAAGCCTGCTCTTTCCCGTATCTGGTTGATGGCTTCATACCCTTCTGTCGTGGGACCGCTTGCCTCGGCAAATAAAAGCAAAACATCGGAAAAACGCAGGACAGGGGTATTAACGCCCGTCTGCTCTCCCACTTGATGCGGATCCAGGTACTTCCTGGTGAAAGGACGGCTATAATCGTTGATGCCTAAGACCCGCTCTTCTCCATCCACATACACCTTCGAGACGATTAGCTCGGTTTTACGCTTGTCTTCAGGCGCAAAGCTGTTATACAGTGCTGGCTCCGTCAATAAGTGGTTCCAGGCAGACCGCACGGGGGTGCCATCCTCCAGTGTAAACACGGCACCATCTATGTAGGGGATAAACATAAGGGGAAGCTTTGAAAAGTTTCCTTCCTGTGGACCTGTCCGGTCTGTAGAGACACTAAAGATGTGTTCCGGCCCATTTTCTTTATCTATGTCAAAAATAGCTTTCAGATTTGGGTCCAGCCTGTACACACCCTGCTGATGGACAACTTTATCAGCGTAGGTCTTTGCCTGGGCATACATTTCATCGGCACCCGTTACAAAATCATACCCTGGCGAGGCAGTGCTCTTGGCAGAGGCCAGTGTTGCATATACTTTTGCCAGCAGTGACCAAGCCGCAACTTTATCGGCTCTCCCTTCTCTTCTGGTCATGTCCATTAAGTCAGAGGCCTTGACTAAGTCTTCGACAATCAGTTTGTAAATATCCTGCATAGAGGATTTAGGTGAGTTTATCTGCTCGATGGAGGTGACCGGCGTGGTTCTCAGTGGCGCCTCTCCGAATAGCCTTACCAAATTAAAATAATGCAGGGCCCTTAAAAAATAGGCTTCGCCCACGACCTGATCTCTATAGGCTTCCCCCATGTTACTGATGCCCGGTACATTGGCAATAACTGCGTTAGCCCGGTTGATGCCGATGTAAGCGTAGCGCCAAGCTGTTGTAAGATCCGGGTTATCAGCCCGAACCCTCAGCTCATCAAATTCAAAGTTACTGGCCCCTGCGTCTGGCTTGAGTGTGATGTTCTCGCTAGGCAGCTCGGTTATGAGTATGAAATTCCTGGAGTAGTACTCTATTTCCGGCAATATGGAATAGGCATAGATGATGGCAGCGGTGGCATCTGCCTCTGATTTGTAAAAATTCTCCGTGGAGGTGAAGCCGTAAGGCTCTTCCTGTAGCGAGCAGCCAGCTAGCAGGAAGGAAGTCAAAACGGCATATAGATACTTCTTGATTCTCATGACAGTGTTTTGGTTAAGATTAAAAACCTATGTTTAACCCCAATGAAAAGGCACGCGGTCTGGGATAGGATCCCCACTGTTGTCCGTTGGCAGGCACTTCAGGGTCATAGCCCGGGTTGAACTTCGTGAAGGTGTAGAGGTTATTCCCAGAGAAATAAATCCGCAGGTCATCAACGCCCTTTATAAAATTTGACTTGAAGTTATACCCTAGCGTCACGTTCTGGACTCTCAGAAAATTTCCATCTGTCACAAACCAGTCTGACCCGTAATAGGCCCTGGTGGCATTGACACGTGGATACTCGTTCGTAGGATTGTCTGGGGTCCAGCGTTGTAACTGCCCGCTGGGAGAAAACTTGTTGAAATTAAAAACGTCGTTTCCCTGGACTCCATATAACTGGGCGGATAAGTCGAAGCCTTTGTATCTGGCAGTCGTGTTTATACTGTAAAGGAAATCAGGGTTAGGGTCACCAATGACCGTACGGTCATTTTCATCTATGACGCCGTTGCCGTCTAAATCAACATATTTGATTTCTCCCGGGTTTGCCATATCGCCGGTCAGCCCCGCTGCCAGGCCTTCTTCCCGCGTCTGTACAATGCCGTCTGATTTGTACCCGTAGAAAACATTAACAGGCTCCCCAACAATAAAGGCATTAATGGGGGAGCGAAGCATTTCAATGTTACTGCCGTTCCATACAAAATCATTCTCGCCCATATCCACCAGCTTGTTGCGGTTCAGGGTAACGTTTCCCCCTAGGCTCCACTCCACCTCCCCTGTCAGGATAGCTGCATTCAGGCCCAACTCAAAGCCCTTGTTTTCAATCACCCCATCATTCACCCAAATCCTGTCATAGCCTGAGGAGGGAGTAATATAGGACTGGCGCAGCAAGTCATCCGTGCGCTTATAGTAGTAGTCGGCTGTAACGGTGAAGCGTTGATTCAGGAAACCCAGATCCAAACCGGCATTGAGCTGAGAAGTAGTTTCCCACTTAAGGCTTTCATTGGGTACCCCTCCCCATATTTTATTATAGCCATCCCAGTCAAAGATGCCCGGTCCGAACCCAATCTGAAAATCGCCATCGGTATAGTACCTGCCAGATCCCAGCCTGTCGAGTGTCTGGTACGGGCTGAGTCCCTGGTTACCAGTAAGGCCATAGCTCACCCTTAGTTTTGCCTCTGAGACAGCCGTCAACGCACGCATAAAGTCCTCCTCCTGAATTTTCCAGCCTAAAGCACCAGAAGGGAAGAAGGCCCACTTATTGCTTGCCCCAAACTTTGACGAGCCGTCCGCGCGCGCTGTAAACGTTACTAAATACCTGTCAAGCAAGGAGTAACTGGCTCTACTGATGTAAGAGTTTAAAACAGAACGGCTAAGCCAGTTTGTAGTCACCTGCTCCTGAGCCGCATTCATGTTCTGGTTCTCCAAAATGTCATTCACAAACCCCCTGCCTTCTAGCCGCGATCCTCTGGAATGGGACGTCTGCGTGGTGTAGCCCAGCACAAAGTTCAGATGGTGAATAGTGCCAATATTCCGGTTTATTGTAAAATAGTTCTCATTTAGGAACTCATTCCCCGACCAGTTATCAATGGAACCGAAGCCTTCAAATTGATACCCTGTATACGTCACCTCACGCGGCTGATAGCCATCATTTATGGAATTGCCGTATTTATCACTGACCTGGGTCCTAAAGCTTAACCAATCTGTGATATCCCAGTTAACAAACAGGGTCCCAAGCACATCAATGCCCCTGTTTTCGTTAAGCACCTCGTTTGCCTGCGCAAGGGGGTGTCCAAAATCAAGCGGGCTGATCTTAAAATAGGTTCCGTCTTCATTATAAACAGGGAATACCGGGGAGCGACCGGCAGACAGCCCGCCGCCAGTTCTGGCCGTATGCGTTAAAATGAGATTTACCCCCGCTGTGACGTTCTCAAGCAGCTTCTGCTCCAGGTTCAGCCTTCCGTTATACCGCGCATAATCGTTCTTGATAGCCAGCCCTTCTTCCCTGTAGTAGTTGCCTGAAATGGAATATTTGGTCTTTTCACTTCCCCCGGTAGCCGTGAGGGTATAGCTTTGAGAAATAGGATTACGGTAGACAAGGTCAGGCCAGTAGGTCTTGTAAGGCCACACAGGCTTTTCAGGGTCTTCCCCTCTGAGCTCTGCCACGGAAGGATAATAAGTCCCTAAATAGTCTTGCCCTACATAAAGCGGGTCTAGCCCTGCATTGGCCCTGGCTTCATTGTCGATGATGGCCACATCCACTGGATCTGACCACACATCCATTTTATTTGCCAGGGTGGACACCGTGTTCAGGGTACTTAGCGTAATACGGGGCTTGCCTTCCCTGCCCTTTTTCGTCGTAACTAAAATAACGCCGTTGGCGCCTCTTGAGCCGTATATTGCCGCGGCAGAAGCATCTTTGAGTACTTCGATGGATTCTATATCCTCGGGATTGATCTGCTTCAGGTTTCCGGCATCCCCCCACGGAAACCCGTCTACTACTACTAAAGGACTGTTAGACCCATTAATAGAGCTGATACCCCTGATGCGAACCGTTGCGCCGGCGCCAGGTTCCCCGGACGGTGCCACCACCTGTACCCCTGCTATTTTACCTTGCAATAATTGGTCTACGGATGAGGCAGGCGCCTTATTGAGTTCACCGCCTTTTAAGGAAGCCACTGAACCGGTCAGATCGCTTTTTGTAGTTGTTCCGTAACCCACCACGACCACTTCCTCAAGTGCTTTGGCATCAGCTTTCAAAACCACGTCCAGAGTACGTTTGCCCTGCACCGGTACTTCCTGTGTTATATAGCCTATATACCTGAATCCTATCACAGAAGATTCAGAGGGAGCCGTGATCGTATAATGGCCTTCTGCATCAGTCACAACACCTTGTGTCCCCCCTTTTACAAACACGCTCACCCCAATTAAGGGAGTGCCATTCGTTCCATCTGTCACAGTACCACTGACAGGAACTGCTTGCGCCCATAACTCCAGTGGCATAAGCCAGCAGGTTAGAAGCAAATAGAATAGATAACGCTGTTTCATAAATTTTTAATTTAAGTAGACGTAATGGATATGGATGCATAGCAAACTCCTCACAGAGCCGTCCATACAATTATTCCGGATTAGACAAAGCTTATATTCCTTTCAGCACCCCATCTGGCAGCATTCCATAACTTCCACCGCTCCTTGGACTTCTATGATAAAACTGCCTGGGTCGTACCCAGGCAGGCGGCCACGTTCCAGACACGCTTCATCAGCGATCGTCAGCCTGATTGCTTTATCATAACTGAGTGCTTACTAACTTTACAGCTTAACAAATTTAAGTTTAAAAAAACGGCTCATTATAATACTAATTTATCAATTTGTTTGCCTCATCTGCTTAATAGACCTGTCACTTGCGGGCAAACCCTGTAGCAGGGCATACCCAGCAGCGCGGCCTGCCGCCTAACACCATGCAAAGCGCTAGGTTTAACCAGCCCCTCCCATGCAGCACCTACTCCAATTTTAAGACATGCCATCAAACGAAGCGAAACCGGCACGAACCGCAAAAAAAAAGCAGAATCCGCTATCCCTCAGCCTAGCAACATTAGGCAACGGATTTTTTACAAGAAGTAGCTGTCCTTTCCATTATTTCCTGAAATAGGTGCTGCGCCAAAAGCGTGGTAGAGATCAGGTTATACGCAACAACAAGGTTGTCACATCCACCCAGGCTTTACCGCAGGTACGCTTCCCAAAACAAGCCCAAATCATGCATACTCCTGTGAATGAAGCGCACGCTTCTTTACGCTTCCCTACAAGCTATTTGCAATGAAGCAGCTTCTCACAGCGGTGCATAACTTCGAGGCAGGCGCGGGCATTGTGATAGGGGCACTTCCAGAAGCCGATTTTGTCCGCTGCAGCCATTAGGCTATAGTCGTCGTGCACGCCCCAGAACCATTCTCCGTTTTCCCTGTCAAGCAGATACTTTTTGGCAAAGCCCCAGGCCCCCGTGGATTTCTCCAGAAAACCCCTCGAGTGAGTGAGTTGAAAGGCGTTTAGAAACCCAACCATCGCCTCGGCGCTCACCCACCATTCGCGGTGTTTGTCGTACTGGTGCTCCCCGAGGTCAAGCTCGTGATAAAGGCTGCCGTCGGACTGCAGGCCCTCGGTGGTGGCCTGGGCCATTTTCAAGGCCACGGTCTTCACTTTTGCCACCAACACCTCGTTGCCCAGCACATCTGCCGCCTCCAGCAGCAGCCAGGAGGCTTCGATATCATGGCCGTAGGAGACCAGGTCGGCAGCAGGCATCCAGTCGCGGGTGAGAAACAACTTCAGGTGCCCGGTTTCTGTGTCGATAATGTGGTGCAGAAACACCCGGATCAACCCCTCCAGCTGTGTAGCCAGCTGCTGGTCAGGCCAGATGCGGTACAAGTTTGCGTAAGCTTCCAGCACGTGCAGGTGCGTGTTCATGGTTTTGGGCGTGTTGCGGTCTTTCTCGCTCAGGCGCAGGTCCCCAAGCGGCTGCCCCTGTCGGTCAAAGGCCTCCAGATAGCCTCCGAACATCGGGTCGAAACTATGCTGCTCGATCCAGCGAAAAAGGTCCTGACAAACCTGCAGCGCCTGGGCTTCCTGCGTGGCCAGGTAATACTCGCTCAGGCCGTAGACCGCAAAGGCCACCGCATAGATCTGTTTGCGCGTGTTGAGCGGCTCTCCTGCGTAATTAACTGACCAGAAAACACCGCCGTAGTCTTTATCCAGAAAGTGTTCCACCAGGTAGTGGTAGGCCCTGTCTGCCAGCTTCCGGTGCGCCTCGTTTTGTGTGTGCCGGCAGGCGGCAGAAAAGGTCCAGAGAATGCGGGCGTTGAGCACGGCACCTTTCGGGGCCACCGGGTTTACCTCACCCCTGTTGCTGAGCTGCCCGACAAAGCCGCCGTGCCCTCCGTCAACGGCATGGCGCTCCCAAAAAGTCAGAATACGACTCAGCTCAGCCCCGGCTTCCTGCCGGTAGACCTGAATACTCTCTTTTACAGTTGGGGTATCCATCATCTGGAGGATGCAAGGCCCTTGCGGATTAAAACCACGCCATTTTCATTAGCCGGAAGACAGCCCGTGTTCTTATCAATCAGTTCATTGAGGCGTTCTACCGAGGCGGCGGAGCTGAAGCCATCGGCGGGGGTGTTCAGCACATAGTCCAGCAGGCGGTCCACAGTCGAGGTAGCTACCTGCATACGCGTGTCAGAGGAGCCGTAGTAGATGAACACCGTGCCGTTCTCGTCCAGAATCCAGCCGTTGGCGAACACAACGTTTGATACATCGCCGATGCGCTCCTCCCCTTCCGGGGCGATGAAGTAACCGGCTGGCTTGTGCGTCACTTTTGCCGGGTCCTGCAGATCTGTAAGAAACAGGTAGAGCACGTAACGGAGGCCAGCGGCCGTGTTGCGCACGCCGTGCGCCAAGTGCAGCCAGCCCTTCTCGGTCTTAAGCGGCGCAGGGCCCTGCCCGTTCTTCACCTCGTAGACGGTATGATAGTGCTTGGCGTCCAGAATATATTCTTTTTCGATCACGGCCATCTCCATGGAGCTTGCTAAGCCGAAGCCAATACCGCCACCGGAGCCTGCCTCTATAAAGCCGTCTTGCGGGCGGGTGTAAAAGGCGTACCTGCCGTCCACGAACTCGGGGTGAAGCACTACGTTCCGCTGCTGCGGCGACGGCGTTTTCAGATCCGGCAGGCGCTCCCACGTTCTCAGGTCATGCGTTCGGGCGATGCCGCACTGGGCGATGGCTGCCGACTCATCGCCGGGCCGGGCATCCGGATCCTTGCGCTCGGTACAGAACAGGCCGTAAATCCAGCCGTCCTCGTGCTGCACCACACGCATGTCATAGATATTCCCATCCGGCACGTCCGTCTCGGGCATGGTAATGGGACGGTCCCAGAACCTGAAGTGATCGACCCCGTTGGGACTCTCGGCCACTGCAAAAAAGGATTTGCGATCAACACCCTCCACCCGGGCCACCAACAGGTACCTTCCCTTCAGCTTGATGGCGCCAGCATTAAAGGTGGCATTTATGCCAAAGCGCTCCATGAGGTAGGGGTTGGTTCCGGGATTCAGATCGTAGCGCCAGAAGAGCGGGGTGTGCCGGGCCGTGAGTACAGGATATGCATAGCGGTCGTAGACACCATTGCCCAGCGGCTCTTTTTTATTTTGTCGCGTAATAAGCGCCGTGTGGGCCTGCTCCAACTCACGGAGCCTGTTTTGAAAGGTATTTTCCATCAGGATAGCAAATAATTTATTTAACCGTGCACGGTTCGATGTTATCTATAAGAAACAAGTTTTTTCTTCCTACCCGTAGCCAAGCCGGCGCCTTCCTCCGGCAGCCGGTCCCACCAGGTCTTCTTCAGGACGAGGCCCGCCAGTAGCAGTATCACCAGCACCACCAGCAGCTCGCTGTGCATGCCAAGCACCAGGTATAGCGGGGCTAGGGTAAGGCACATCTGCCCGACTACGCCGACTACCACATTAAACATGTTCAGCCAGAAGTCCCTGTTCTCCCTGAAGTCCGGATCCTCGGCCTTCACCAGCGCGTCAACCGGCTTCCAAAAGCCCCAGGGACGCACAGTCCGGTAGAAGTGCTTCAACGTCTCCTCGTCCGTAGGCGGGGCCATATAGGTGCCGATGATGCTGCCTGCCAGGGAGATAATCAGCAGCAGAGGAAAATAGTAGAGGTCTAGCCCATCGAAGAGGTAGGGAAAAATAAGGGCGGGCACGATACCTGAGAGCATGCCCCAGAAGAAGCCACTGCCGTTGAAGCGCCACCAGTACCACTTGAGCACATTGGCTGAGATGTAGCCCCCGTAGAGACCGGCCACGATCCACTGCAGTAAGCTGTTGACGTCCTTGGCGAAGAAGCCGAGCACCACACTCAGCAGCACCACCACAATGCCTGTGGCATAGTTCATCCGCGACACGGTCCGATTAGACGCGCCTGGGTTGATGTACTTCAGGTAAATATCGTTCACCACGTAGGCTTGCGCGGCGTTAAGGGTGCCCGCGAAAGTGCCGATAAAGGCGGCCAGCAGCCCGGCCAGGATCAGCCCCATTACCCCGGTGGGGGCAAAGCTCTGGATGGCTGCCGGTAGTATTTTCTCAAAGTCAATGCCGCCGCCAGCCCCACTCAGGTCCAGTTGATTATAGTTGAGAAGCGCAAGAACGGTGAAGCCAATGATCATCAGGTAGCGCGTTGGGATGAGCACGATCGAGACGAAGGCACTCATCTTGGCCGCATCCTGCGGGGTGCGCGTCGAGAGGATCTTCTGCATATCGTAATTCGGCGTCGGGCCCGCCAAACTGGCCAGCACCCCTTTAAACACCATCAGGGAAAAGAAGATGCCGAACAGCGAGAAGCCGTCCTCCTGTATCTTGGCATTTACGCCGTCAATGATACCGGTCCAGTCCAGATCCTGGAGAGTAGCGCCAAAGAAGGGTGTTTTCCAGGCCTCCGGCACGTTCAGGGTGGAGGTATCGAGATTATTGATGGCCAGCACGGCGATGATGACGGCGGCCACCGTCATGATGGCATACTGCAGCACATCGGCCCAGACAATGCTGGCCATGCCGCCCAGGATCGAGTAGAACACAGCAAAGGAGGTCAGCACCAGGCCGTAGAAGTGCGGCACATATTCAGCCGCGATAGCGAAGGGTATATAGGGCTGCACAGCTGACCAGGGCACGAAGATCTCCACAAACTTGCCCAACCCAATAAAGCCGTAGGCCAGGAAGCCCAGGCAGCTTAGCAGCGCGAAGACCACCACGATGGTATGGGGCCTGTTCACGTCACGGCCCCGGCCAAAGCGCGTCAGCATCCACTCCGCGCCGGTGGTCACGTTGGAACGGCGCAGCCAGGCTGCTAAAAACATCATCAGGAACACTTGGTTAAAGGAAGGCCAGAGCCAGGGAATCCAGACGCTCTTGAGGCCGTAGACAAAGGCCAGCATTACCATCCACATGGTGCCTGAGATGTCGAACATACCCGAGGCATTGGAGAGCCCCAGGGCGTACCATGGCAGCGTATTGCCGCCCAACATGTAGGCCTGCTTATCGGCTTTTGCTCTTTTCTGCAGCACCAGACCAATAGCCGCTACAGCGATTAGATAGCTGAGGATAATGCCAATGTCAATTAAGGATAGCTTCATAAAGGAATAGTTTATCGAAAACAGTGTCTCGGCCAGCTTGCTAACTTCCTGCCATTGGCCGTCTCTACCAGGTTGTGCTCCTTTACAAAGCTAGCCAGAAGCTACAGCAACTTGTAATACTATTTTATCCTTTTTTATATCGTAACTGAACAACATACAGGTCTTCGCCTGTTTTCAGGCTTCTCCTATTGGCACGACACAGAAGCATGGAGCACATGACAGCAGGAAGCATATTTTGGAAATCAAACATTAAATGCTTTCTTTATACCAATTCAGAGGAGGGATAACTGTAAAATGGCAGGTTAAAACCTGATGACAGGTGCTGCATAGAACACCCACAACAGGTAAAAATAACTGTGTACCCTATACTCTTTTTTTAACAATTATGTAATTCGCCTAAATCAGGCAAGGCATGAGCACGATTTACAGAGAGATTACGCCACTCACACAGAATGATTGCTTCACGGTTTTTTCGCGTGTAAAAGAGGAATTTAACTTCCCGCTGCACCACCACGAGGACTTTGAGCTGAACTTCATCGAAAACGCGGCCGGGACAAAGCGCGTGGTGGGCGACCATGTGGAGATCATAGACGATCTGGAGCTGGTGTTGGTCGGAAGCAACCTGCCGCACGGCTGGTTTACACACCAGTGCCAGAGCAGGAACATCAAAGAAATCACCATCCAATTTCATAAAGATCTTTTTGATGAGAAGCTGCTACGACGCAACCAGCTGAGTTTTATCCGGACCCTGCTCGAGCGCGCCGGCAAGGGCCTTTCCTTTTCCAGGGAGACAAAGGAAGCGTTCCGGCCCAGATTAGAGCAGCTCAGCCAGAAAGGAGGCTTCGACTCGATGCTGGAGCTCATGTCCATCCTACACGATTTGTCGGTGTCGCGCAACATGCGTACACTCTCCAACAGCACCTTCACTTCCGGACAATTTAACTACTATAGCCGCCGCATTGAAAAGGTTTTCGATTATATGGAACTGCACTACAACAAGGACATCTCGCTGGCCGACATCTCCAAGGTAGCCAATATGCCAGAGGTGTCCTGCAGCCGGTTTATCAAGAAGCGTACCGGCAAAACTTTTGTGGAGAGCCTCAACGAAATTCGGTTAGGCCACGCCTCCCGGATGCTAATAGACACGACCGAAACCATCTCAGAAATCTCATTTAAGTGCGGCTTTAACAACTTGTCTTACTTCAACAGAATTTTTAAGCGCAAAAACGGCTGTACCCCAAAAGAATTCCGTCTTAATTATTCAGGATCACGTGTGTTTATTTAAAGGCAATGTTTCACGACTGTCACCCGGTCCTGTTAGCGCCTGTCTACATCAATATATGGATAAGAGGCTTGGACGTATGCTGGCGCGGCCTCTGATGCAAAGCCATGGGTAAGGTAGCTCCGGACGGGCTTTCCGGTGACATGTGAGGAGAAGGCGAAGAATTTGCTTTATACTTGACAAAGGGCTGTATGGGCTCATCACTTTCAGGGCATTACTTACGCCATAAGTGCATTATAATGCACTTACACTACTTTTTGTATTGAGTTTTTATTATTTTTGCATTAAAAGGGCCATATAATGCACCAAGAGCTATGTCAAATCATCAAGGAGCGTCGAAGCATGCTGCGCCTCACGCAGGAGGACCTGGCTGCGCTGGCCGGTGTGGGGCTGCGTACGCTAAAAGCTTTGGAAGCCGGAAAAGGGAATCCTTCCCTGGATACGCTGCAGAAGCTGGCAGACGTGCTCGGCCTGGAGGTGCGGCTGGAAGTGAAAAGAATCGATAGGTAAAACGGATGAGGAAGGCACAGGTGTTCTGGAACAATACGGTGGCGGGCACCTTAACAGAGGTAACGCCGGGGGAATATATCTTCCGGTACGAAGATGCCTATTTTACTGACCCGGCGCAACCGGCTATCAGCCTAACGCTGCCCAAGCGCCAGCAGGAATACCGCAGCAGTTACCTCTTCCCCTTCTTTTTCAACATGATCGCCGAAGGGGTGAACCGGAACCTGCAGAGCCGGCAGCTGAAAATAGACGAGCAGGACTACTTTGGCCTGCTGCTGGCCACGGCGCAGTATGATACGATTGGGGCTGTCACGCTTAAACCGCTACAGGAGAAGAACGCATGAGCCTGCCAGATATCAGTTATTGCCCCGGAACACTTGCCCCCGAATTTCACACCTACAGTCCCGCCTGCCTTCGCAGGATGTTTAATGGCAGGAAGGTGAGCCATATACTCCCGTACTTGCCAAGCGAGGCGGACGCCGAGAAATTCCTGGAGAATCGCAAGCGCATCTCTATCTCCGGCGTACAGGAAAAGCTCTCGCTCCTGCTAGAGAAGAACCGCCTGCGCCTCACCAGACCGGGAGAGCATGGGGAGTATATTCTCAAGCCGATTCCACGCGATGTGCGGCGACCGGACCAGGTGCCGGCCAACGAGCACCTGACCATGCAGATAGCCCGCCAGGTGTATAAGCTGCAGGTAGCGGAGAATGCCCTTATTTTCTTCCGGAACGGGGAGCCGGCCTATATCACCAGGCGCTTTGATGTGAAGCCTGACGGGATGAGGCACGGGCAGGAAGATATGGCCTCGCTTGCCGGCCGCACCAGGCACACAGCCGGTAGTGACTTCAAATATGCGGGGAGCTATGAGGAAATTGCCCGTATCATCGAATTGACAGTGCCTGCCTACCGGGTGGAACTGGAAAAGCTGTTTTCCCTGATCGTGTTTAACTACCTCTTCTCGAACGGCGATGCGCACCTGAAGAATTTCTCCCTCATTGACACAGCCTACGGCGATTACGTACTGAGCCCGGCATATGATCTGCTCTGCACCCGCCTGCACGTGGAGGATTCGTACTTTGCCCTGAAAGGCGCCCTCTTATCAGGTGACTATGAAACAGAGAGCTTTCAGGCTAACGGCTTTTACGCCTATGACGACTTCTATGAATTTGGGCTCAGGATTGGCCTGCAGGAAAAGCGCATGGCTGGAATACTGAAGGCTTTCCGGCAGGACCACGCCGCTGTACACCAATTGATTGACCGCTCCTTTCTGCGGGAGGATCTGAAGGAATCGTACAGGAAGTACTACCTGGAGCGGCTGGAGATGCTCTGCTATTCAATGGCTGAAAGAAGCCGAGCATAAGGAGCGTGCCCTTTAACGGCAAGGCAATAGGGCCTCCCCCTTGAAATTGGTGAGCTTAGCCATGATGTCTCACCAGGCCTCTGACGCGAAGCGGTCGAGCTAGTGTTTCGTGGTCTTCTCACTGCCTTGGCCCAGCTTACAAATTTTAAAGGCTTTTAAACACACTGCGATGAATTACGAGCCTGCATCCTAACATTTTACTTTGTGGAAAATGCTGCATGTTGCGATATAGAGCAGACTTGTCTTTGGGTGCAATGGCTTTAACTTTCTTAGCTACCTACACTTTACTATACCTTATCGGGTATAAAAGCAATAATAAATCAAATACTTATACCCGATAAGGTATAAGGCATGTTATTAAACGAATTTGTAAAGGAAAGGCGCAAGCAAGCGAACCTGACACAGCCAGAATTAGCGGAGAAGGCTGGAGTCGGCCTTCGGTTTATCAGGGAACTGGAGCAGGGGAAAGAGACCCTTCGCCTGGATAAGGTGAACCAGGTGCTGCAGCTCTTCGGGCACCGGATAGGCCCCGTACCGGTAACCTATAACATGACTACCTGATGCAAAAAGCACGGATAAAGCTCCACGACAGAACGGCCGGCTGGCTGACGCAGGACGAGAACGGTTACCATTTTGTATATGACCCCGCCTTCTTGCGATCCCCTGCGCCAGAGCCGGTCAGCCTTACGCTGCCGCTGCAGGAAAAGCCCTTCACCAGCAGGGTGCTGTTTCCCTTCTTTGACGGCCTGATAGGTTACCGGACATTGCCGAGCGGAATTGGAAGCTAAACCCGCGGGACCGCATGGGGCTGCTGCTCGCCTGCTGCCGGGACTGCATCGGGGCTGTGAGTGTGTACCCATTCGATGAGGAGGAAAATGCATGAAAAGGTGTCTGTATTGCTATCAACCACTGGCTGAGCATGAAAGAGACTTCCATGGGCGCTGCAGCAAAAGGCTGTTCGGACAGGCAGTCCCTCCTGACCTGCCGTATACGGAGGCACAAATGGAGCAGCTGGCTGAGCAGGTCGTCCGAAACCATGCCGCAGTCACCGGGGTGCAGCCAAAGCTCTCGCTCGACCTGGCACCGGGACCGACCGCTGCCGACCCGAAGCGCTTCACCATCGTCGGCCTGTGGGGAGGCTACATTCTCAAGCCTCCAAGCCCGCATTATGCCCAACGTCCGGAGGTAGAGGACCTGACCATGCATCTGGCAACTATCGCCGGGATAACCGTGGTGCCGCACAGCCTGATCCGCTTGAAGTCAGGAAATCTATCCTACATTACCAAACGCATAGACCGGACGCCAAAAGGCAAACTCCACATGGAGGATATGTGTCAGCTGACGGAACGGCTTACGGAAGATAAATACTATGGCTCTTACGAACAGATCGCTAAGGCTATCCTTAGGCACTCGGTCAACCCGGGCCTGGACGTGATTAATTTCTTTGAGCAGGTGCTGTTTTCCTTTCTCACCGGGAATGCGGACATGCACCTGAAGAACTTCTCCCTGCTTCACCAGCCTGGCTTCGGGCCAGTCCTGGCACCGGCTTATGACCTGGTGGCCACGGTGGTCGTGAACCCGGCAGATGACGAAGACCTGGCCCTCATGCTCAATGGCAAGAGGAAGAAAATCAAAAAGGCTGACTTTATTGCGGCTTTCAACACGCTGAAGCTGAACGAAAGGCAGCAGCAGAACCTTTTTAACAAGATGGTCAAGGCAAAGGCCAAATGGGTCTCGTTTATAGACACCAGCTTTCTAAGCCAGGAAAATAAAGAAGCCTACAGGGCTGTGATGCACGAAAGATTCTCCAGGTTGGGCTTAGGTGGCTGACCTTGGGGCAGGATCGGGGTTGTTGAGCGCGCTAAACCCAATGCAGCCTGTCTGGCAACAAACCTGGAAATAGCACCTGCTTCACCTCTATGTCTGGGCAGAATCGTTAGTCTGTTGACTATAAAGGGATGATTCCCCCGCATTTGGCGCCGGGCAGGCAATAACCACGCAAGCACCGGCTAAAAAATTACCAAATTACACGGAAGCTGCCTACCTTTACAGGCACACATAACGCATACTATGGGACGCGCATTTGAATTTAGAAAAGCTCGCAAGTTTAAACGCTGGGATAAGATGTCGAAGGCCTTTACGCGCATCGGCAAGGAAATAGCCATGTCCGTGAAAGAAAGCGGCCCCAACCCTGACACCAACTCCCGCCTCCGTACCGCCATCCAGAACGCCAAAGGCGTGAACATGCCTAAAGACCGCATCGAGGCGGCCATCAAGCGTGCCTCCTCTAAAGAGGAGAAGGATTACGAGGAGGTCGTATACGAAGGCTACGCCCCGCACGGCATCGCCGTGGTGGTGGAGTGCGCCACTGATAACCTCAACCGCACTGTCGCCAACGTGCGCATGCACTTTTCCAAAGGGGGCGGCTCGCTGGGCAAAACCGGCTCCCTGGACTTTATGTTCGACCGCAAGGGCATTTTCAAGGTAGCCTCTGAGGGCGTGGACCTCGAGGAACTGGAATTGGAGCTCATCGACTTCGGAGCAGATGATATCTATGAGCACGAAGGGGAGATCATCATTGAAACGCCCTTCACCGAGTTTGGCAACATGCAGAAAGGCCTGGAGGAAAAAGGCCTGGAGGTGATCAGCGCCGAAGTGCAGCGCATCCCCACTACCCGCACCGAGCTAAGCGAGGAGCAGGAAGAAGAAGTGATGAACCTGATCGAGCGCTTCGAGGAAGACGACGACGTGCAGGCCGTCTACCACAACATGGCCTAGCCACACCTACGTATAACCGGAAAGTGGCTGCCCAGGGAAAACCCGTGGCAGCCATTTTTGCTTTAACACACGTACTGACACCCAAAAAGCCGCACCGCACATGCTACTATACGTTCTTTTTGCCATAGGTTTTCTGTTACTCATCAAAGGCGCCGACTGGCTGGTAAGCGGTGCTTCTTCTATTGCCAAGCGCTACGGCCTGTCGGATATGGTCGTGGGGTTGACGATTGTTTCCTTTGGCACCTCCATGCCCGAGCTGATCGTGAACGTGCTCGCCAGCTTGCAGGGGCAGCCTGAACTGGCCATCGGCAACGTGTTTGGCAGTAACGTAGCCAATTTGCTCCTCATCCTTGGCGTTACGGCCCTGATATGCCCGCTACCCCTGAAGCGCAGCACCATCCTTACCGAGATTCCCTTCTCCCTGATCGCCACGCTCCTGGTAGGTTTTCTGGCGAACGCCACCCTGCTTAACACCAACAAAGACTCCTTGTACATCAGCCGCTCAGACGGCGCCATCCTGCTGCTTTTCTTTGCCTTGTTTATGGTCTACATCTACAATGTGGCCAAGACAAACAAAGAGGACATGACGGCAGAAGAGAACGGAAAACCTCTGATGCCGATGGGTAAAGCAATTCTATTTATCCTGCTCGGCGTAGGCAGTTTGTTTCTGGGGGGCAAGTGGGTTGTGGACGGCGCGGTGCATATCGCGCAGGCCTTTGGGCTGAGCGAGTCCTTTATTGGGCTGACCGTTGTGGCCGTGGGCACTTCGCTGCCTGAGCTGGTGACCTCCGCCATGGCCGCCTACCGCCGCAACATTGACATTGCCGTAGGCAATGTGGTGGGCTCAAACATCTTTAACCTGCTTTGGATTCTTGGCCTAAGCGCTGTGATCAGTCCCCTGCCCTTTAACCAGATGAACAACGCCGATATTGTGATGATGATCCTGGCCAGCACCATGCTCATCCTGGCTATGCCGATTGGCAAGCGCAATGCAATCGACCGGCTCAATGGCATCATTTTCCTGTTGGTATACTTCTCCTACATTACCTTTCTGGTGATGCGCGGCTAGCTGTTAGAGCAGCTGTCTCTCTTAAGGCAGTGCCGCAGCTTCGGTGGCGGCACTGTCCCCTTTAAGTCCAATACTTGCTCTTCCTTTCATTCTTGCTTCCGCACAACACCTCCCGCTTGAAGCCGCCAGTCCTTGCCTTGTCACAGAAGGGAAAGATTCTACAAAGGGCTTTCGGCACGTCATTAAGTGACCACTCAATGCCTTAACAAAGGATGCATATCCTGCATGAAGTAGCTGGCTAAACTTTGCAAAACGCTTGTTATCAACGCCTTTATGAAAGATGTCAAAATCATGACGTAGTCATGACGTAGCGGCAAAGTAGCGAAAGTGTAGCCCCTCTGTTTTGAGATATGTCCCTTTCCCCCTAATATCATGGCAGCTTAGCACCTTCTGCACGGCACCACATCATTGCCTCTCATTCGGATATCCATGAGTTAAACCACCAAAAATACAAAGCCAAAAAAAATTTGCCACTCTTGGTAATTGATTAATCACAGGTCAAAACAGTAAACCTAATCACACATAACATGAGAAAACATTTTTACACCGCACTTGGCTGCCTCACCCTCACGGCCTGCGTTCATGCCAGCACCTACGCTGGCAGCGCGTCGGGGCTGCGGCCATTGCCATTCCAGACGGCCCAGGCGATAACGCTGACAGGCACAGTAACCGATGAGAACGGTGAGGGGCTGCCTGGGGTGACGGTTCTACTGAAGGGCACCACTAAAGGAACGGCCACCGATGCATCCGGCGGCTTCACCCTTGCTGTACCGGATACGGAGGGCACCCTGGTCTTTTCCTATATCGGCTACCTGCCACAGGAAGTGGCCATCAACAACAGATCAAATTTCAACGTGACCCTCAAGCCGGATGCAAAGGCGCTGGAAGAGGTGGTCGTAGTAGGCTATGGCACGCAGAAAAAGAGCGTGGTAACCGGGGCGATCAGCAGCGTGAAGGCCAGCGACCTGGAGAACCAGCAGATCACCCGCGTGGAGCAAGCCCTGCAAGGCAGAACCTCCGGGGTAGCGGTGGGCGCCAACTCCGGCGCGCCCGGAGCCGCTTCTACCGTGCGCGTGCGTGGTATCACAACCTTAAATAGTAATGATCCTCTCTACGTGGTGGATGGGGTGATTGTACAGGGTGGGATTGATTTCCTCAACCAGTCTGACATCGAGTCGATCGAAGTGTTGAAAGACGCTGCCTCCGCTGCGATCTACGGTACGCGCGGTGCGACCGGGGTGATCCTGGTAACCACTAAAAAAGGAAAAGCCGGTGCCCTGCGCCTAAACTACAACGCCTACTACGGCACGCAGGCCGCCGCCCGCAAGCTGGACCTTCTCAACGCCACGGAATATGCCACGCTCCGCAACGAGGCCTATGTGGGCGGGCTGGCTCCCAATCAGCAGGTGAACCTGCCTTACCCTGATCCGCAGTCTTTGGGAGAGGGCACCGATTGGCAGCAATATGTATTTAACGATGATGCCCGCATACAAAGCCATGACCTGAGCATAAGCGGGGGCAACGAGAAGTCTAACTACTATGCCTCTTATGGTTACCTGAACCAGGAAGGCATCGTGGCTACGGACATCTCCAACTACGAGCGCCACAACGTGCGCCTGAACTCGACACATAAAATAACCGACTGGTTGACTGTGGGCCAGAACCTGGGCTACTCGCACATTAAGAGCAAAGGTGGCTTTAACCCCAACACCGAGTTCGGCGGCCCGCTTAACTCGGCCATTAACCTGGACCCAACCACACCGGTGCTCATCACCGACCCGGCCATCCTGGAAGACCCGGAAAGTATATATAACAAGCAGCCGGTTATCCGCAATGCCCAGGGCTACCCCTACGGCATCTCCTCCACGGTGATGCAGGAAATGACCAACCCGCTGGCCTATATCCAGACCCAATTGGGCAACTATGGCTGGTCAGATAACATCATCGGCAACGCCTATGCCGAGCTCGAGCCCCTGAAAGGTCTGAAATTCCGTTCCACGTTGGGCGGCAAGCTGGCCTACTGGGGAGGAGAGAGTTTCCGGCCGATCTACTACCTGAACGCCTCCACCATGAGCACCCAAACAGCCCGAAGCCGTGACAGGAACATGGTCGTGGACTATAACCTGGAGAACACCCTGTCCTACTCCAGACAACTGGGAGACCACAACTTCTCCGTTCTCTTAGGACAAGGCGCCTACAAAGACGGCCAGTCAGACGGTCTGGGGCTTGCCTATAACGCGATTCCGGCCAATACCTTCGACGAGGCCTCTTTCAACCTGCCGGTGCCGAGCTCCAACATCACAGCCTACGCGTATGATGCTGTAGCGCACACGATCAGCTCACTGTTTGCCCGCGCCACCTACGATTATAAAGAGAAGTACCTTTTCACCGGCATTATCCGCCGCGATGGTTCCTCCCGCTTTGGCGAGAACTACCAGTATGGCTACTTCCCTTCTGTCTCCCTGGGCTGGGTGGCCACCAACGAGGACTTCTGGCCGACAAACGACGTGGTGAACTTCCTCAAAATCCGTGGTTCTTATGGGGAGGTAGGCAATGACGGCTCGCGTAACTTTGGCTATATCTCCACAGTGAGCCCCGGCAGGAACTACACTTTCGGGAATGGGTATACCATCGGCTATAGCCCGAACGCCCCGGCCAACCCGGACCTGCACTGGGAGGAGACTGCGCAGACCAACATCGGCTTTGAGGCAACCTTCCTGCAGAACTTTAATGCCACCTTTGACTGGTACAACAAAAAGACAAGCGGCATCATCCGAGACCTGGAACTGCCAGGCTATGCCGGCCAGACCGGTAACCCGATCGCCAACATTGCTGACATGCGCAACCGCGGCGTGGAACTCGAGCTTGGCTATAACAAGCAGTTCGGTGACCTGGGCTTCAGGCTGAGCGGCAACGCGGCCTACGTTAAAAATGAGATACTCTCGCTCGAGAGCGGCAAGTCCTTCACCGAGAGCGGCAGCGCCAGCATCCAGACCTTTGAGTACCCGCTCAACCGTATGATCGTGGGCCAGCCTTTCGGGGCCTTCTACGGCTTTAAAACGAACGGCATCTTCCAAAACGAAGAAGAGGTGCAGACTTATGTGAGCTCCGATGGGACGGTGATCCAGCCGGATGCCGCGCCGGGCGACTTCCGCTGGGTAGATACCAACGACGATGGCCAGATATCGGCAGACGACCGCGTGGTGCTGGGCAAATCCCTGCCTGACTGGACCTTCGGCGCCACGCTGAACCTGGACTGGAAGAACTTTGACCTGCTCGTGTTCGGACAGGGTGCCACGGGCCACAAGATCTTCCAGGGCCTGCGCCGCCTGGAGATCAGCAACGCCAACTGGCAGTCTAAAGCGCTGGACCGCTGGACAGGCGAGGGAACGTCCAACAGCTATCCGAAGCTGTCCACAAAAGACCCGAACAAGAACTTCTCCAACCCTTCTGACTTTTACCTTGAGGACGGAGACTATTTCAGGATCAAGACCCTGCAGATCGGGTATACCCTTCCCAAATCCCTTACAGACAGGATCTCCCTGCAGCGAGCCCGCTTCTATGTGAGCAGCAACAACCTGGTGACCTTTACCAACTACACCGGTTACGACCCTGAAATTGGCGGAAACATCTTCGGTATCGACCGCGCCTTCTACCCACAGGCACGCACGTTTATGGTAGGCGTGAACCTGGGCCTGTAGTCAGAAAAATTTAAACGAATCAGCATCATGAAAAAAAGACTTATATACGCCGCCGTTTTCGCCATGGCCCTGCCCCTTTTCAGCGCCTGCGAGGATGACTTTTTAGACGTGGACCCGGAAGGCACTATTCTGGAGTCGGAATACTACAAAACCCCGGAAGAAGCTTACACCGGCCTGGTGGCCGCCTATGATCCCCTTGGATGGGAAGCCGGCGATACGTACCACAACATCGGCGCCATGAACGCTGCTTCCGACGACGCCTTTGCCGGCGGCGGCGGCCCTTCGGACATGAACACCTGGCAGGCCTGGGACAACTTTAGCCTCACGCCGGCCATCGGCCCCCAGGAAGAGTACTGGGACCGTAACTTCCGGGGTGTGGCGCGTGCCAATACCATCCTGGCTAAAATTGAGGCGGGCGTACCCGGCCTTGCCGAGGCCACGGCCCAGCGCTATATGGCAGAGGCCAAGTTCCTGCGTGCCTACTACTATTTTGAGCTGGTGCGCCTGTTTCAGAACGTGCCGCTCTTCACTGCTCCCCTGGCCACAGAAGAGATCTTCAACCAGACCCAGGTAGCACCCGACCAGGTATACGCCCAGATTGAGAAGGACTTAGCAGAGGCGATTCCAAACCTGCCGGTAACAGTGCCTGCGGCCTCTGAGGGAGGACGTGCCACACAGGGTGCCGGCAAAGCCCTGCTCGGCAAAGTATACTTGTTCCGGAAAGAGTGGAACAAAGCCGCCGAACAACTGGCTGACGTGAACGGCACACCCGGCGAAACGAGCCTATATGGCTATAAGCTGCTGGAGGATTTCGGCGCTATTTTCGACCCGGCCAATAAGTTTCACAGCGAGTCTATCTTTGAGATTGTGCACACCAATCTGGCCCGGCAGGACTGGGGCGCCTGGCCTAACTTTGAAGGCAACATAGGCGTGCAGATGATGGGGCCAAGAGGCTATTCCGGGCCTACCTACCTGGCAGGCTGGGGCTTTAACCCGCTCACAAATAGCCTGGTGGAGGCGCTGGAAGGCGACCCGCGCTATGCGTATACCGTGCTGGACATCAACGCCATCGAAGGTGCCACCTACGAGCCCAGCTACAACGACACGGGCTATTTCGTGAAAAAGTATGCGCCACGGGCCTCCTGGCTTTCCACAGAAGGCGGTGAGCCGGTCCTGAACTTCTCTGTGGATTACATCGAGATTCGTTTGGCGGACACCTACCTGATGGAAGCAGAAGCACTTGTACAGGGTGGTGGCGATCTAAGCAGAGCCGCAGCGCTTTTAAACGCGGTCCGTGCCCGTGTTGGTCTGGCCCCTGTGGCAGCCACGCTGGAGAACATCTACACCGAGCGTCGCCTGGAGCTTGCCACCGAAGGGCACCGCTTTAACGACCTCGTGCGAACCGGCCGGGCCGCTAGCGTACTGGCTCCGATGGGCTTTGAAGCCGGCAAGCACGAAGTGCTGCCTATCCCGCTGGAAGAACTATCCAACACCAAACTTGTGCAAAACCCTGCGTATCGCTAAGCAGGGGATCAACATTTAAAAGGAAGAAATCATGAAATATAATAGATTCAGAACAAGCCTCCATACGTTCCTGGCCATGGGGCTGCTGGCCGGTGTGATGACCGCCTGTACCCCCGATGAGTCGGCCTCCGGGCTGGGGCCTGCCCCAAGCGCGGAGATGGTGCAGTTCACGGCCACACCAAACGCGGACAATGCCAACATCATGACCTTTACCAACCAAACCCCGGGCGCCTTCCGCGCTGTCTGGGATTTGGGCAACGGTTCGGTGCAGGAAGGCCAGCAAGTGGAGGGCTCCTATGCCATGGAGGGAGACTATACCGTGAAGCTGACGGTGTTTACCAGCGGCGGCTATGCCATCAGCTCCAAGACCATCCAAATTGACCAGACCGACTACTCCATGCTTGACCGCGAGGACTTTAACTTCCTCACAGGCGGAGCGGATGCACTGGAGGGGAAGACCTGGGTGTTTTCGCCGGTAGGCCCGATGAACTTCGGAGGACCGCCTGAGGCGCCGTCTTCCTGGTGGAGCCAGACGCTGGACGCCCAGAACGACTGCATGAAAGATGACAAGTATGTTTTCAAGCTGGAAGGCTTTGCCTTTGAAAACCAGAGCGGCGGAGCCATGTGGGGCGTAGAAGACGGGGCAGAGAACGTGTGCGCCACGCATACGCCGGTAGCCAGTACCTGGAGCCTGTATGAAGAGAACGGCAAAACGATGCTCTCGGTGAGCAACGGCGAGACCATTGCCTGGGCTGACGGCGAAGGCACTTACGAGGTGATGGAACTGACGGAAAACAGGCTGCACATCCGCAAAGTATGCTGCGGCGGCAGTGGCGTGCGCAACTACGTGCTGGTACCGGAAGGCTACGCGCCACCGGTAGAGCCGCGGCAGGTGCAGGCCATCGAGCTGGAGGATACGTTCGAGGCGGAGGGCAACGTGACCTGGAAAAAAGAGAACCTGACGCTGAACGAGAGCTATGACAACCCCGCTCCTGTGCCGATCAACGACTCGCCTAAGGTGGCCATGTATGTAAAGCAGGCCGGCCAGGCCTATGAGTTTGCCAACATGTTCGCCGACTTTGACTATAACTTCGACCTGACTCAAAACGGCATCATCAAACTGAAGGTGCTCATTCCGGGCTACAACGACTTCACGACGGCCCAAGGCGAGGACTGGGCCATTAAGAACCTGCTTCCGCAGGTGTCTGTGAAGCTGCAGGATGGCACTGCCGCCGAGCCCTGGGCCAACCAGGTGGAGATAAAGCAGCAGGTAGCGCCAGCCCAGTATGACAAGTGGGTAGAACTAAGCTTTGACTTCAGCGCTTTTGCCGAACGTAAGGACCTGAACCGCATCGTGATCCAGATCGGCGGCGAAGGCAACTTTATCCCGGGCATCTTCTTTATCGACGATATACAGGCAGTAACCGAGTAAACCCTTCCAAGGCCCGGGACGCCCCAACGTTCCGGGCCTTTTACCAAAATTTTACCTGCCCGTTACGGGCAAACAGCATACGACCATGGCACGTACCCAAGCTCCCTTCACACCCCGCATTACATACTTTTTAGCATTCCTTTTCCTGCCGCTGCTTCACTCTTCCTGCGGCTCCAAGTCCGATGACCCAAATCCGCTCCCTCCTGCGCCAAGGCCGCAGGCACCGCAGGATAAAAACTGGTCCTTCGAAACTACCCCCGTCTGGGCCGATGAGTTTGACTATACCGGCAAGCCGGATGCGGCCAAGTGGGGCTATGACCTGGGCGGCGGTGGCTGGGGCAACAACGAGCTGCAGTACTATACCGACAAGGCTTCTAACGCCAGCGTCGCCGATGGCACCCTGACCATTACGGCACGCAAAGAGGAAATGGAAAACAGAAGCTACACCTCGGCGCGGCTGGTCACAAAAGGCAGAGGCGACTTTCTCTACGGCCGCTTCGAGATAAAGGCAAAGCTGCCCACGGGCCGCGGCACCTGGCCCGCGATCTGGATGCTGCCCACCGACTGGAAGTATGGCGACTGGCCCAAGTCCGGCGAGATCGACATCATGGAACACGTGGGCTATGACCAGAACAAGGTGCACATCACCGTGCACACCGAAGCCTACAACCACAGCAAGGGCACCCAGAAGGGCAACAGCAAAGTCATAGAAACAGCCAGCACCGACTTCCACCTCTACCGCGTGGACTGGACACCCTACGCTATCCGGGGCTATATCGATAACCAGAAAGTCTTTGAGTTTATCAACGATGGGAAAGGCGCAGCCACCTGGCCCTTTGATAAGCGCTTCCACCTGCTGCTAAACCTGGCCATCGGAGGAAACTGGGGCGGTGCCGAGGGCGTGGACCCGGACATTTTCCCGCAGGCCATGGAGGTAGACTACGTGCGCGTGTACAAAATGATAGAATAACCAGGCTGCCTGGATGATTGAGCACGACATCGAAAAGCTCAATCCAAGCCCCCTTCTTGTGAAGCTATAGCAAAAGGGGGTATTATCTTTCTCTTAAAGAACGCAGTGTTTACACATAGTTTAATGTATAGCAAGTATACGTAAGTATAACCTTTTATCCTTCGACCATATGATACATACGTTTATATCCCTCCTGATGCTCGGCGCTTCCGTAATGAGTACGCCACAGCACACAGATCAGGTTGGTACCAAGCCCACACAAGCTGAAAAAAAATGGGAGTTTGCCACCACCCCCATCTGGGCCGATGAGTTTGACTATACCGGCAAGCCGGATGCGGCCAAATGGGGCTATGACCTAGGCGGCGGTGGCTGGGGCAACAACGAGCTGCAGTATTATACCGACAAAGCCGCTAACGCCCGTGTAGCGGGCGGCATCCTGACCATCACCGCCCGCAAGCAAAAGAAAAACGGTATGGATTATACTTCTGCCCGGCTGGTTTCCAAAAACAAGGGCGATTTTCTCTATGGCCGTTTCGAGGTAAAGGCCAAGCTGCCCACGGGCCGCGGCACCTGGCCGGCCATCTGGATGCTGCCCACCGACTGGAAGTACGGCGGCTGGCCCAAATCCGGCGAGATCGACATCATGGAGCACGTAGGCTATGACCAGAACAAGGTGCACATCACCGTGCACACCGAAGCCTATAACCACGGCAAGGGCACGCAGAAAGGAAAGCAGGAAATCGTGCCTACCGCCAGTACCGCCTTCCACCTCTACCGGGTGGACTGGACCCCGGATGCCATTAAAGGCTACATAGACGATAAGCAGATATTTGATTACCCCAACGAGGGCACTGGCTACGAAGCCTGGCCCTTTGACAAACGCTTCCACCTGCTGCTAAACCTGGCGGTAGGCGGTGATTGGGGCGGGGCAGAGGGCGTGGATGCCAGTGTTTTCCCACAAGCCATGGAGGTAGACTACGTGCGCGTGTACGAGCTCAAGCAGGAGTAGCGCTGCTGTTATAAAAATCAGCTGTATTTTCCCTGCATCACCGCGTTCACCGGGGATATGTACTTCCCGGTGAACGCCTTCAGGCTTTGATTAGTCAGCTCCTTTGCCTTAAAGCGGAAATGTGGCTAGCTTCATAGGCGACGCTTTTGAGCAGGAGCAAGCCTACTGCGTCTCGAACTGCTGGTATGAAATCTTTATAGAGGTCATGTCTGTGCAGAAAGAGACACTCGATAAGATGATTTTGTACTTTGGTAGACCCATCATAAATACCAGGATAAACAATATAATTACGAGAAAATGCCAAAGAAAGCCCTCGGACTTGGGGCTTTCGCCAAGGGCGAGGACTTTCTTTGGCACCATGCGATGCGGGGCAGCATACTTCTACTTTGATAAGTAAGATCTTACCTTATGTTCTACCCCTGCGCGCTGGCGGGCTGATATCTTTGCAGCAGGAACTAAGCGATTGTCGTGGAGAGGGAGTGGACTGGAGTCGACGGGCATACCCTCGACAGGGATGTAAACGCGGCGATCAATATAAGAAAAAAGGCGGTCGGGCAGACCGTTTCAGCCTGGGAGACATACAAGGACAGGAGTCGGGTAGCCCAGAATTCCCACCTGCTTAAGCGGTGGGAATGTCAAGCTGTTGTAAGTAGATTGCCTTATGGTTTAAGTCGAAAGGCAGGCGCCATTAACTCCTGGTCCGCCTTTGAGATACCATACTTGCTGGCTACGCTACGCCAATTACCCACGGCTTCTCTGATCTGCTGGTGTATCGCTGCCGCCTGCTTTGGGGAAAGGCGGTAATAGTCTGCTGTGGCGAGTGCCAGCTCCGGATCCAGTGCGTTGTCTTCCTCTGTGATATTGAGCTTGAGGCCGGCCCCAGTCTCCACCGGGTTTAAATCATAGGCAGGAGATAGCCGCCAGCCCAAGGGGGTAAGGATGAAGCCGTGGTTGCGCAGATGGTCATCTGTGTTACTCACGTAGATGTTAAATAAAATTCGCCGCCAGAGTTCTTCCAGGTCTTTTTCCGGAGCGGCACCCTGCCTGGTGATGAACTCAGCCAACTCCAGATAGCTTACCCCATCCTGGTAGTCGAGGCCGTCGTGATAACCCAATAGTGTCATGGCAGACGCGAAGTGAATACGCTCCCCTGTTTCAGTGCGGTCAAAGCGCTTGGTCAGGAAGGTGTGCTGCCTGGAGGCATAGCGCTCTACCCTGGCCTCTGCCATGCTAATACCCGCCATCAGAGCCAGCTCCTGCACCACCATCTCCCAAGCACCGACGTCCCGGTTATCATTACGGCTAGGAAACTTAGCAATCCACAGCCCTCCTTTCTCGTCAGCCACTCCCGCCTTCGGCCGGGCTCCCCCCAGAGAGGATCCGGGAGCCACCAGCAGGCTGAGCCATTTGAGATACTCCTCGTCCTGGCTAATGTCATCTTCTTCCAGCTTCTGGCTTGCGTAGGCCAGCTCCCGCAAAGCCGTCCAAGGCGGCGTGGCCATTTCACGGTTATCATTCAGGAAAGGGCCATCTGGTGTTTGTTTAAAGCGCAGCGCCCCCATGCGGTGGCCGTCATACACCCCCAGCAGGTAGTCGCTCTCCAGTAGGCGCTGTTCCGCCCGCCCTTCCCTGCGGGCAAGCGCCGCCTCGCGCCTTCGCATCAGTACCCTGCCCCATCGGTCAGGGGAGGAATCCAAGAACACGCCGAAGTTGCTTTTCTCCTCCCCTGCCAGGTATTGCGGCCCCGTGTACAGCTGCAGATCAGGGTCTAGCACCTGGGCGTACGCGCTGCTAAGCCAGGTCTTCTCGTACTCAAAGGAGAACACCTCCTTGCCCCTGACCACGCTGGCCTGCAGCGTGCCCATCAGCCGAGGTCCTCCTAGCTCGACCCAGTCGGCGTATACGTATATAGCTTTGGTTACCTTGTGCTTTGCCATCTTCTCTTAAGTATCACTTGGATGCTTAGGAGCCCTTTCTCGTACCGGCAGTTCTGCATCCTGCAACTTGCGGCCGAGCTTATCGTCCCGACCCACTTGCGCCAGGTCTTTTTCCAGACCCAGCACCGCCAACACCTTGAAATAATTCCCCATAGCCACGGTGGGCTCCCCTTTCTCGATCTGGCTCAGTGTGGGCCGAGAAATAGCCGCACGTTCGGCCACTTGTTCGGAACTGAGCCTGCGCCGCAGCCGGGCTAGCTTAACGTTTTCCCCCAGCTCAGCCAATAGCCGTTGCCAGGAGGGGTATAAAGGTCTTGATTTAGCCATAATGTAAACTATATTTTACAAATATACCGTTTTTTGTAAATTATAGTTTACGTTAATTAAAATAAAAATACTTCGCACATGCTGTACCGCTAAAGTGTGTAGCAGGGCATTGTCAAGTTTTATAACCGAAAAACTTGACAATGCAACAAAAGTGCACCTGCCTGTTGAAAGAAAAGCTTTATCCAACTTTTATCCGACATTGGGGCATATTATCCGACATAAAATGTATATCAGCACTTATTCTATGCGTGCGGTGGCAAAAGGGGCAGCGTATCCACCCCCGAAGTCTCCAGTAAAATATTGCCGTTCCACTTGAGCCACCGCTGCAGGGTGGAGCGGGTGATGCCGCAGCGGCGGGCAGCCTTGCTGATGAATCCCAACTGCTCGTAAACCCTGATCCAATCTGCTCTGGCTTTCTGCTTTAGCTCCTGCTTTTTCATAGCGATACAGGCAAAAAAACAGCTGTGGATTTATGGATAACTCTCTCGAGTTACCCACAAGTCCACAGCTTCAATAGTAGTAATATTGCAAGATTATATCAACACCTGTAACTGTAGCGCATCTTTTGAACCTTCAGAGTTAAAGACTTGATTATGTTGACTCGTGACTAGAAGCTGTTTAGACCAGCGTTTGACTGATCGTCGAGGAGCCGACAATAGCCTTCATTACATACCAGGACGAGGTACCAATGTCCCCGTAAATGATTCCCAACGCTATTAGCAGCCCGGCCTCTGAAAGCTTGTTTACATGGTGTGACTCCGTTATATTTGAAATTGCTGAAAATATAGGCCCCCTCCCCCAGCGGTGACATGCTTCTGTCTCCACGCTAATAAACCGAATCTACTACCAACCAGTGTAGGTTTAACGTCCTGGCAGGTACCTGAGTTTTAAGCGAGCAGCAAGTCCCCGGCAGCAACCGGCATCTACCCGGGCGCAGGCCGGCCATCCCAGGCGACGGGACCGTAGGCAAAGGACACAGATCACGCCGCTGCTCTCTTGGTGGAACAAACGCCGGTTCCGCTTCGCAAAGGCCGTCTTCAGTTGATTGTTGGAAGCGCCCTCCTGTGCAGTCCCCTGAATAATTTCCAAAAAGCCGCTTATCGCTAGGATTCCCACGATGCTGCTCATCCTCCTGGAAGCCGCTTTCAGGCAAAAAACCAACCGTCATTCATTCTGGGGCAAAGGTAGCCTTGCGGGCCGGACACAGGGACAAGGTCGTGCCGGCAAAAGGGGTATCCGCCTTGCGGCGGACCCTCCGCATTTTCCCGGCCTCCACCTTGCCTTTAGTCCGGCGCCGAAGGCGGGGGGGGCACCATAATCAATTCCTCTAACTCTAAAAGATCAAGATTATGGAAAAGACCAGACAAACATCCGCCTTCCACAGAGTAGCCGAAGTCAAGCTCTCCTACCGCAACCGCGTCAAGCCCAGTGAGCGCCCACAGGTCACCTGCTCCACTGATTCCTACCGCGTCCTGAAAGAGGGCTGGGACAAGAGCAAACTCGAGTTTATCGAGCAGTTCAAGGTGCTGCTGCTCAACCGCGCCAACCGGGTGCTGGGCATCTACGAGCTCTCCACCGGCGGGGTGGCGGGCACTGTGGCCGATCCCAAACTCGTCTTCGTGGCGGCCCTGAAGGCCTGCGCCTCGGGCGTCATCCTCTCCCACAACCACCCCTCAGGCAACCTCACCCCCAGCCAGGCGGACCTGCAGCTCACCAAAAAGCTCAAGCAGGGCGGGGAGCTGCTCGACATCGCCGTCCTGGACCATATCATCCTCACCAGCGAGGGCTACTACTCACTTGCAGACGAAGGGCTCCTGTAGCCCTTCTTTTTGCTCATTTTATACCCAAGGCCCCACTGCCGGCTGCAAAGGCTTTTTCAGAAAGCGTGTGGGACCAACATAGGCGTGTAGCTGCCGGCCACTTTTTAGCACACAAGGCACTTGACCGTGGAAGACGCGTACTGGCCCGCAGGGGCTTGCTTTCCTTCCCAGCCTTCTCCTCCCGAAACCCAGCCTCTGCACGGGGAAAGAAGGCGCGCCCGGCAGGAGGCCGCTCCGCACTGGTTACATCGCAAAGACGTGTTTTTTTTAAAAAAATTAGGCCTGCCTCTGCCCTTCCAAAACTGCGTAGGTGGCTTTACTGAGACCGTAGAAGAAGAAGATCCTTAAAACTGGCGGCGCCATGTCCCCAAGGCGACACTGCCAGGCCGCTCCAGTTCAAAACATCGCAGGCAAAACCGCGTATATCCTATCACCCCTTATAAACATACTATGCCTTCTAAAAACACAAAAACAATCAGCAACGCTGCCTTAGTCAAGCAAATAGTCGATAATTTTAACCTGGCCTACTTTGCATTTGACCCCATAAACAATCGCTTTACGCACCTGCAGGAAGCCATGGGCTCTTTAACGGGCCTTTCGCTGGCCCGCATCCAGCAGGCACCTGCTTCCCTGCTCGCTGCCATTCATCCTGATGACCGGGAGTTCGTACGCGAACAGTACCAAAAGCTCCTGGAGGAAAAAACCGGCCTGCAGAACGTGGAGTTTCGCACGGTGTTGCCCAATCAAGAGGTTAAATGGCTGAATGTGGCGGCCGCCCTGCTCAAGGACAAGGCCGGCAATACCTTTATCGGAGGCTATGCCGAGGACATTACCGACACGAAGGCGTACCTGCATAACCTGCTCAAGTTTAACTCTAAGAAAAACTCTACCCTGGAGATCCTGTCGCACGACCTGGCAGCCCCCTTTGGCAACATTGAAGGCATCAGCGGCATTATCCGGAAGCTCATCAGTTCCCGGGGCGATGAGTCCCTGCAGAAGCTGCTCGACCTGGTGGAGGAAGATGCCCGGAGAGGCTCTACCATGATCAGCGACTTTATCAACAATGAGTTCCTGGAATCCTCCCAGGTGGTGCTCAACAAAGAGCGGGTAGATCTGGTGGAGAAGATAAAGATCATGGTGGACAATTACCAGAAGCGGGAAGAACTGGTCAATAAACAGTTTATATTCCAGGTACCGGAAAGCCCCGTGTTTCTTTACCTGGATGTGATGAAGTTTATGCAGGTTATAAACAACCTCTTCTCCAACGCCATTAAGTTCACCACGGATCAGGGAAAAATAGCCCTCTCGCTAGAGGAAAAAGCCACCTCCGTGTTGGTCACCGTCGCCGATAACGGCATCGGCATTCCGGAAGAGCTGCAGCCCTATCTGTTCGATAAGTTCACCAAAGCCCGCCGGGAAGGCATCAGAGGCGAGAAAACAGTAGGCATGGGCATGTCTATCATCAAAACCATCGTGGAACTGCACCAGGGCCGTATCTGGTTTGAGAGCCAGGAGAACGTAGGCACGACGTTCTTTATCGAGATCCCGAAAGAATAGAATAGCCCGGCTAATCCACCAGGATCTCCTCTAGCTTTTCTTTGGTGAGGGGCTTTTGGAAATAGGCGTCCACCGCATACTGCGCGGCCTGCTCCCTGAAACTCCGGCTGCCATAATAGCTGAGCAGCACGATACGGGTGTTCAGAAGGCCCGGATGCCTCAGCGTGGCATATTCTTTCAGAAAGTCAAATCCGGTAAACTGGGGCATCACGATATCGAGTAGGATCAGCTCCGGGAAGCTGTTGTCCCGGACACAATCCTGCAAGATCGCAAGCGCCTCCTTGCCACTAGCAGCCATCCTGATGCCGTCTCCCATACCCACCGAGGTAAGCAGATCCTGTATCAGGTATCTGCTCGAGAACTCGTCATCGACTACTAGTATTTTGCAGTTATTCATTTTATACCTCCAGCATCCCTGCTGTTTTGATCAGTTTGTACAAAGAACGAAAATAATATGGCATTCAACGAATCGTAATCTAAAAATGATGATTCGTTCATACATACGAAAGACCTTGCCACGGGAAGGTGGGGAAGCCTGTTGGCGTGCTTTGCGTAAGATACCGATAAAAAATGGCATTCTCGCCCCGCCAGACGCTAATACTTTAAGATAACCTCCGTCAGGTTCTCTTCCTGCTCCAGGCGCAGCTTTTTGCGCAGCCTGTACCTGCTTGTTTCCACGCCGCGCAGCGACAGGTTGAGCAGCGATGCGATTTCTTTGCTTGTCAGGTTCATGCGCAGGTAGGCGCAGAGCTTCACGTCGCGGTGGGTCAGCTCAGGATAGTCGTGGCGCAGGCGCTTGAGGAAGTCCTGGTGTATCTGGTTGAAGTGCAGCTCAAACTGGTCCCAATTGTTCTCCACCTTGATGTCCTCCTCCACCGAGCGCAGCACTTTCCGCAACTGATGCTGCGCCTGCCCGTCCTCCACCTGCTCGATCACTGTCTGTAGCTGCCCCCGCACCTTGTCAATGGTTTCCAGGCTGTGCATCACGTGCATGGCCGACGAAGCCAGCTCCTTGTTTTTATGAACCAGCTCACTTTCCAGCTTTTCGTTGTTGAGCTTGATGATCTCTTTCTCTGCTTTGAGCACCTCCTCCATGTGCCGCGCCTCTTTTAGCCTGAGTGCCTTCTCCTGCTCTTCCTGCAGCCGCTGCTGCTGCCGAAGCAGGCGGCGGTCCTGCAGCTTTTTAACCTGCCAGATGGCCAGCAGGCCGAGCAGTATGTATAAGCCGTTGGCCCAATAAGTCCGGTACCAGGGCGGCAGCACCGTAAAGGTATACACCGCCTCCTCGCTTTCGCGGTTGTACACATCCTTTGCCCGCACCCTGAACGTATAAGTGCCCTCCGACAGGTTGGTGTACTCTTTTTGCCACTCCCCTGTCCAGGCCGACCAGTTCTTGTCGAAGCCCTCCAGCATGTACTGGTACTGCACGCGCTCATTGTCCTCGTAAGTCACGCCGCTGTAGGCAAACTTGATGGAATTGAAGGCGAAAGGCAGCACGGCCTGCAGGCCTGCCGGTTGGTTAGCCGCAGGCTGCCCCTTGTACGTGAAACTGCCGCCGGAGATGAGGGTATCCTGTGCCCCATTGGAGGCCGTTACCTGCCGGATCAGGGTATGGAAGGTATGGTCCAGGTTCTTGGCCTGCAGAAACGTTGGATGGTAATGCACAAAGCCCTCGTCGGTGCCGATCAGCACGTTAAAGCGGTCGTAGTGGGCGATGTGCTCAAAGCCTCCCACCAGTTTGCCGTTCAGCTTGTTAAAGGCATTCTTCTCCATCTCATAGCTGCCGTTGCCCCGTTTTTTCAGCACCCCCATCTCCTCCCCGGCCGAGAACCAGATGTTGCCGTCGCCGTCTTCCACCAGTTTGCGGATCTGCTGGCCCGGGGGAAAGAGCTTGCTGTAGAGGGGATGCTCCTCGAACCTGTCTGCGCGTTTGTTATACTTGTAAATCCCCTTCTCACCGGTAAACACCAGTTCCCCGTTAAGCTTGAACACGTTAATGAGCAGGTTTGAATAGAAGCCTTTTTCCTTGCCGTAAAACTGCACCGAAGAGACCCTGTCCAGCCCCTCGGCCAGTTTCACCTTGAAAGCGCCCTTATAGCCGTGGGTTATCCAAATGTTGCCGTCCTCGTCTTCCTCCATCACCCGGGAGGATTCATGAAAGCCTTTCAAGGCGCGTATGAAGCGTAGTTCTGTACCCTCAAACTTGTAGAGCAGCAGACCGTTGTAGGTGCCGCACAGCAGGTAGCCAGGGTGTGCTTTCAGGGGCAGGAACATCCAGGCGCCGCGGTGATCGGACAGGCGTACGGCCTTGCCGTCTACTACTTCAAAAGGTCCCTCATGGTGCGACAGCAACAGCTTGTCGCGTATTTTTTGAAGGTTGTAGACCTGCCCCTGCGCCTGCGCTACCAGCCTGAAAGGCACCGGGTGCAGCGGGTTCTCCTTTTCAGACCATTCTTTCACGAACAAACCGTCACTCGTGCCCAGGTATAGGTGGCCCTCATCCAGCAGCGAGGTATAAGCTGTGCCCGGCAAGCCGCTTTTGCTGTTGAAGTGCGTAAAGGCCGAGTTCGACTCCACATAGCTGATGCCGTTGTTGAGCCCGAGCCAGATACTGCCGGCATCGTCCTGGTAAATGCTGCGCACAGAATTGTTCTGCAGCCCTTTCGCCGCGTTCAGGTGCTGCTGCGGCATCCCGTTGGCATCGGTGAGCAGCAGGCCGTTGTGGGCTGTGCCAAAGGCGTAGCCGCCCGAGAAAGCGATAACCGTGTTGATGCGGGCCGAGGCCAGAAAGGCCGAGACAGGCCGCTCCCACTCCTTAAAGTGGCTGTAGCCATCGTAGGTAAAGAGCTTGCCCTGCTCGGTGACCAGCAGCGCGCCGCCCTCGTTGTGGGGCAGCATCCCGATTACTGTATAGTCTTTAAGGAGCTCGCTGTTGGGGATGCGCACAAATTGGTTGCCCTGCAGTTCATATACCCCCTGTCCCGGAACCGGCACGTAGAGCGTGTTGCGCACAAAGCACGGGAAGCCGCTTGGCTGCACGGGCACCTGCAGCACAGTTAGTTTCTCATCCTTTAGATGGAAAATGCCCTGCACGGTACAAAAGTATACGCCGCCGTCTTCGGCTATGTATATCCGCCAGACATCGTCAAAAGATTGGTGCCGCTTCGGCACCAGGTCTTTCAGGGAGACATACTCCATCTGCCCCAGCTCGCCTGGGCGCAGGTAGCCAAAGTCGTTCTGGCCTCCCACGTATACCCTGCCGGCTTTGCCAACGGCCAGCGCCCGCGCGTTGGACATGTTGGGCAAGCCGATGCGTCGCCAGCTGGTGCCGTCAAACTCCAGCACCCCGTAGTTGTTGCCAAAATACATCACGCCACGCTGGTCCTGTACCACGGCCCAGTTCTGCGAGGAGGCGTCGTATGTTTTCTGCGCGTAATTTTTAATGAAGGGAATGCCTTCGTCTTTTACCTGTGCCTGAAGCGGTGCCGGCCAGCAAAGGGTGCCGGCCAGCAGTAAGAGCGATAGAAGCTTTTTCACCTGTTACCTGTCTGTTTGTCTTATCGCGTAAATTCTCCTGTTACCAGGAATCAATCAAGATACGAAGAAGGAGACAAATAACAAGCATGGCCCGTGCAAAGGCCAAAAATTCACTGCCCTAGCGGCAGGGCTCAGTAGTTCCACGGATACAGGTCAGGCTCTTTGGCGCCGCGGCTCTTCATGCGGATCGGGTGCACCGCCTCGGTCTCATCAAAGTATAAAAAGGCATCATACCGCTCCGGTATCAAGGTAGGCACGTAGTTTCCCAGCATCTCATATTTGGGGTCATACACCACCCCAATGGCGCGGTGGCCGATAAAGTCCTGCACTTCCGGCACGTTTTTAAGGTCTTTGGAGAGGATGATCTTATCGTCTGTATTGATCTTGTGCAGCAAGTCCTCCCAACTGCCGCCCGTGGCCGGCGGCACCTCCATTTTCTGCATGGGCGCCCCCCAGGCCTTTCCGGCGATCACCGTGCCCTGGTAGGAGCCAAAGCCGATGAGCCGCACATTGGCCCGGCCATACCTTTCCCGCGCCAGCTGGCCGATGTTGTGCATGCCGTTGTCGGCCATGTCCGTGTAGCGCGCATCGCCGATGTGCGTGTTATGCTCCCACACTATAGCCTTGGAGTCCGGGCCGTGCAGCTCCAGCAGCCGGTCCAGCGTTTCCATCATGTGGCTGTCGCGCACGTTCCAGGAGTTGGCGCTGCCGCTGATCATGGCGCGGTAATACTTCTCGGCATTGGCGGCCACCAGCGCATTTTGGCGTGTGTTAAAGTCCTGCTCAGGGTCGTTGTTGAACTTGCGGTGCTGCTGCACCTTCTGCAGCATCTCCACCACCTCATGCTCGCAGTTGGTGGGCACAAAGGCCGTGGCCTGGGCGTAGGTCTGCGGGTCGCGGTTAAACGGCTCAAAGCAGTTGAGGGCCAGCCGCGCCGCCTCCGCCGCCTGTCCGTCGTTGCGCTCCAAAAACAGCAGGATCTGCTCCAGCGACTCCCACAAACTGTACACGTCCAGCCCGTAAAAGCCTGCCTTCTCCTCCTGCCTGCGCAGCTTGTTATACTCCCGTAGCCACTCTACCAGGGCCGCCACCTCCCAGTTGGCCCACATCCAGGAAGGCCAGCGGCGGTATACCTCCAGCACATCGGCAATCTTGCTCCCGGCGCTTGGGTAGCCTTTCACCAGCCGGTTCACCGCGTAGCACTCCGGCCAATCGCCCTCCACGGAGATAAAGTTGAACCCCTTTTCCTGAATCAGGCGCCGCGAGATAGCCGTGCGCCAGGTATAATATTCGGAAGTGCCATGAGAGGCCTCTCCCAGCATCACCACGCGCGCATCCCCTATCTCCTGCAGCAGCACGTCCAGGTCTTTCTCTTTTGTTAGAGCGGTATAGTGAAAAGGCTTGTTTCCCATAGCTGAAGACAAAGTATAAAACAGGCAATTAAATTTTGCTGTATTGTACTTGCCTTGAGCCGTTTATGTTCCAGAAAACAAAGCACCCGCCCTACTAAAAAGTAAAGCGGGTGCAAAGGATGGTGAAGCGGTCGCCTGGCCTACGACTGGTTCTGCTGGGAAAATACGCGCCGCAGCAGCTCGGTGGTGCGGGCAATCGGGTTCTCGCGGATCTTCAGCTCCTCCTGGGCCACCAGCGTAAACAGCCCGTCAATGGCTTTTTGCGTGGCGTAGTCATCCAGGTCCGGGTTTACTTTTTGCACCAGCGGGATCTTGTTGTACTGGTTCACCAGGTCCGCATAATAGCGGGTGGCGTTCGTCTTCTCCAGCGACTTGACCATGATCGGGTTAAAGGCCTGGTAGAGCTGCTGTGAGGTGGTGCGCCTTAGGTAACTCGTGGCAGCGTCCTTGTCGCCGCGCAGAATGCCCCAGGCATCCTGTATCGTCATCTGCTTGATGGCATTCACAAAGATCGGCACGGCACTCTTGGCCGCGTCCTCAGCCCCGCGGTTCAGCGTCAGCACAAACTTGTCCACCTCCTTGCCCAGGCCTACCTGGCGCAGGGTGTTCTCCACGCGCTGCACATCCTCGGGAAAAGGAATGCGGATAAGGGAGTTGCCGTAGTAGCCGTCGGTTTGCGAGGCCTGGCCCGCGCCATTGGAGATGCCCACCTCCAGCGCCTGCTTCAGGCCCGCCGCCACCTCGGTTTGGGTGAGCGGGGCATTGGCTGTGCCGGCCAGCACGCCGTCCACGGTACGCTGCAAATCCGTTACGGTACAGGCCGTGGCACCCAGCGCCACAGCCAACATAGATGTATACATGAATCGCTTCATAGAGTCTTAGGTATTGTTTCTGATGAATTAACTATACTTTACAAGAGGTATTCAGCTGCCTCACCTCCAGCGGCATGCGCCCTTTTGCCCGCCAACTAGAAAGAAAGCGCCCGGCGGCATGCGCAATTTACGGCAACCTCTTTACCTTTACCCGGTTAAACCACCAGAACATAAATCAGACCATAAATACATGAAAGCAGTGATAGCCGAGATCATCACCATTGGCGATGAGATCCTGTATGGCCAGATCGTAGACACCAACTCCGCCTGGATGGGCACCGAACTTACCGGCATCGGGGTAAAGGTAAAGCAAATTACCTCCATCTCCGACAACGCCACCCATATTGTGCAGGCCCTGAACGATGCCCGCTCGCGCGCCGACATCATCCTGATCACCGGTGGCCTGGGCCCCACCAAGGACGATCTGACCAAACATGTGCTGGCCGATTACTTTCATACTTCGCTCAAACTGCACGAGCCTTCGCTGGCTGACATCGCGGCGCTCTTTCAAAACCGTGGCATCGAGCTCACCGAACTGAACCGCCAGCAGGCCTTTTTGCCTGTAAGCTGCACCGCGGTGCGCAACGTGCTGGGCACGGCGCCGGGCATGTGGTTTGAGCAGGAAGGCAAGGTGTTCGTATCGATGCCGGGCGTGCCCTTTGAAATGAAGCGCATGATGACCGATACGGTGCTGCCGCAACTCAAAGCCCACTTCCGCACCCCGCATATCCTCCACAAAGTCATTCAGACGGTAGGCCTGGCCGAGTCTATCCTGGCCGAGCGCCTGGAGGCCTGGGAAACCAGCCTGCCCGAGCACCTGAAACTGGCTTACCTGCCCAACCTGGGCGGCGTGCGCCTGCGCCTCACGGGCCAGGGCGACGATGAGGCCGCTTTGGAAGAGGAGCTGCAGGGGCAGGTGGAGAAGCTGCCGGGCCTCATCGGCAAGTATATTTTTGCCTACGGCGAGGTGCCGCTGGAGGAAGCGATCGGCCGGATGCTGCAGGAGCGTGGGCTGACCATGGCTACCGCCGAAAGCTGCACAGGAGGCTTTCTGGCGCATAAGATCACCAGCGTGCCGGGCAGCTCGGCCTGGTTTCAGGGCGGGCTTATCGCCTATCATAACGCGGTAAAAACACAGGAGCTACACATAAAACCTGAAACCCTGCAGCAGCATGGCGCCGTAAGCGAGGCTGTTGTGCGCGCCATGGCCGAGAACGTGCGCCGCAAGCTGGGCACTGACATTGGCCTGGCCACCAGCGGCATTGCCGGCCCGGACGGCGGCACGCCCGAAAAGCCCGTGGGCACCATTTGGATTGCCTGTGCCGATAAGGATAAGACGGTAGCGAAAATGCTTTCCTACAACAAAAGCAGGCTGCTCAATATAGAGTATACGGCCGTGGCCGTGCTGAACCTGCTGCGCCAAAGTTTAGGGGCAGGCGTTGAGGAATAGCCTAAAATAATTAACTTTGTCCTAACTTTTTATACAAAAGGCTTTAAAAGGGTTAGCACTCACTTCCCTTTACAAAGACCTTAAAAGTAAATACCGGAATCGAAAACGATCAACGAAAAACGAATAACGACAATATGGCACTTGTAGAAATGGTGATGCCCAAGATGGGCGAGAGTATCATGGAAGGTACCGTTCTGAAATGGCTCAAAAACGTGGGAGACACGATTGAGCAGGACGAGTCGGTGCTGGAAGTAGCTACAGATAAAGTGGATACGGAGGTACCTGCCCTGCAAGGCGGCGTGCTGAAGGAAATTCTGGTTCAGGAGGGAGATGTGGTGGCCGTGGGTGCCCCGATCGCGATCATCGCCACTGACGGAGAAGACACTGCCGCCCCTGCAGCGCCAGCCGCCACCGAGGCCCCTGCCGCCGCACCGCAAGCCGCTGCGTCACAGGAAGCCGCTGCCCCTGCCACTTCTGCTGCCAAGCTCGATAAACCCGCTACAGGCCGTTTCTACTCGCCGCTGGTACTCAACATTGCCCGCGAAGAAGGCATTTCGATGGAGGAACTGGAGTATGTGCCCGGCACCGGCAGCGAAGGCCGCGTTTCCAAGAAAGACATCATGCACTACCTGGCTACCCGTGGCGCTGCAGCTCCACAGGCTCAGGCTCAGGCTCAGGCACAACCGCAAGCGCAGGCGCCTGCCCAGGCTCCGGCCGCGCAGCCACAGGCCGCCCCGGCCCAGGTAAAGCCAGCCGCCTCTTATGGCGGTAACGTGGAGCTGATCGAGATGGACCGCATGCGCAAGATGATTGCCGACCGCATGGTAGACAGCAAACGCATCTCCCCGCACGTTACCTCGTTTGTAGAAGCCGACGTGACCAATGTGGTAAACTGGAGAAACAAGTGGAAAAACGAGTATAAAAAGCGCGAAGGTGAGAACCTGACCTTCACGCCGATCTTTATCCAGGCCATCGCCAAAGCCATTCAGGACTTCCCGATGATCAACGTGTCAGTGGACGGCGGCACCATTATCCGCCACAAAGACATCAACATTGGCATGGCCGTGGCGCTGCCAAGCGGCAACCTGATCGTGCCCAACATCAAGAACGCTGACCAACTCAACCTGAACGGGCTAACCAAGAAGGTAAACGATTTGGCCAACCGCGGCCGCAACAACAAGCTGACGCCGGACGACCTGGCGGGTGGCACCTACACTATTTCCAACGTGGGCTCTTTCGGCAACGTGATGGGCACGCCGATTATCATGCAGCCGCAGGTAGCCATTATGGCCGTGGGCGCGATCAAGAAAAAACCGGCCGTGATCGAAACGCCGCAAGGTGATTTGATCGGCGTTCGCCACTTTATGTACCTGTCGCACTCCTATGACCACCGCGTAGTGGATGGCTCCCTGGGCGGCATGTTCGTGCGCCGCGTGGCCGATTACCTGGAAAACTTCGACGTGGACCAGTCGATCTAAGCGCTTCGAATAAAACCTATACTTCTAACGCCTGCTTCCCTTAGGGAGCAGGCGTTTTTGTTGCCTCCATGGGGGATGTTTTGCGTAAAAACAATTTTAGGCCTAGCTACGAAAACCTATGACACGAGACAGCTTTCTTTTGATGCTCCTGGCCGCTGTGCCGCTGACATCGCTTGCCGGCAGCTCCTGGCGGCCACAAAAGCCCGCCGCCGGCTTCAAAGCAAAGGCCGGTGAAGGCAGGTACAATGGCCACATTCAGTTAAAGGGCGTCAACGCCAACATCCTGGACGTCAAGGTATCGGGACGCGATACAGACGGCGCCTTGGCAATTTTTGAGCAGACGAGCGTATCGCCGGGCAAAGGCACGCCGCTGCACCTGCACCACGACCAGGATGAGATCTTTTATGTGCTGGAGGGGCAGTATGCGTTTCAGGTGGGCGAGCAGAAGCACGACCTTGCCCAGGGAGACACTATTTTCCTGCCCCGCAAAATCCCCCACGCCTGGGCGCAGGTAAGCGAGCGGGGCCGCATGATGGTCACCCTGCAACCGGCAGGGCAACTGGAGAACTTCTTTCTGGCCATGGCTGCCCTGGAAACGGAACCCTCTAAAGAGCAAATCGCGCAGATCTTTGCCGCCCACGGCATGCAGGTGGTCGGCCCGCCGCTGCAGGTAGGCAAGGGAGCGGCCGAAAAATAAAAAGGCACACGTATAAATTGTTGGCGTAAACTCCCAATAAGTATATATTCGTACACAAGAATATAACAAGTATAAAACGATGAGAAACCTTTTACCCTGGATACTGGCTGCCGCATTCCTTTTTCTGGCGCTATACTTTTACTGGCAGAAAAATGAGGCTGAGAGCCGCCTGTCCATTGCCGACAACCAGGTAGCTGAAATAGACCAGGAACTGGAAGAGCAAACCGAGGCCATAGACTCGCTGGAAGGCATGGTACTGCCCCCTGACACGATGGAGCTGGTGCCCCCGGGCGGGGCGGCCTTTGTGGATGAGTTGGGCAGCCTGAGCCAGAGCGACGTGCAGCGCCTAAGGCGCAAGGGCCTGCAAAACCCCGAAACAGACCTGATGAACGACTTAAGCCGCAAGCAAGAGGAGCTTTTGCCGACCAAGGGCGTGCTGGGCGGCACCATGACCATCCGCGACAGCCGCATCCTCAGCGACCACTACGCCATGGCTTACTACGAGGACGGCCACATCGGCGGCTATATGCTGCTCAAGTATGAGGTGAAGGACGGCAAGGTCACCTGGAAGGTCCTCGACAGCTCGAGACTTTAAAAATACGTTTGCTTTGTGCTTTCCTCAGTACCATACTGCTGCCGCCAGTGAAGCGGTAAAGACGTAAGTATGATTTTTAGCACAAGATTTGATGAGATGCAGTATAAGACATAAAACACTGCTACAACATGATAAAACTAGCGCTCAGTATACTGCTTCCCCTCACGTTTATACTTCCTGACACCTCGCAGCTGCAGCTGCTGCAGGACCTGAAACAAGACCTGCAGCAATTGCAGTCGGGCAACAGCCACTTTATCTCTGATAACAGCACGCTGAGCCCCTCGGTAGAGACCGTTGCCCAGGACCTGCAATTGTTTGGGCTGATCGCCCATTTAGACTTAAGCCAGGCCTCCTATACCTGGCAGGAACAGGGACAGCACCAGGTGCACCGCTGGAAGTTTGACGAGGGCGATATTCGCAGCATTGTGGAGATTCAGAGCAGTATTCCGCTCGACACGGTGGTGACAGTGCGCTACCTCGATGGCAAGCCTCCTACCCAGCAGCACATTGCCAACACCTTTACCTTCCGCGCCTACTTTATCTCCACGGTCGATACTCCGAACAAGCTATACTACCTCACAGAGGAAGAGCAGGGGCTGCTCGGCTACCGCCTGGGCGAGAAACTGGTGGAAGTCACCTACGCTTCTGCTAAAAAAGGCCTGAGCGACGTGCTGCCAAGGTATAAAGAAGAAGTGCGGCAGCTGGTCTTGCAGCTACAGCAATAGAAAAAAACAACATGGCTGGGGCCGCTCCTTTCCGGGGGCGGCCCCGGTTTTTTTAAACCTGAAGGCGCCCTGGCAGGTAAAGTATAATCAGCTATTGTGTCGGGGCAAGCACAAGAGCGCCCTAGTTAAACGCCAACTAGGGAGGTCTTAGGAGCCAGGCTCTGCCATATTGACATAAAAAACAGGCAGAAGTCCCCTTGGCACATGGCTTGTTAAAACAGAAGTAACTGAAAAGGAAAATTGAATCAGCAACTATAAATAAAACTATAGAATGGGAAAAATAATAGGCATTGACTTAGGTACAACCAACTCTTGCGTAGCCGTAATGGAGGGTAACGAGCCCGTTGTAATACCTAACAGCGAAGGACGCCGCACCACACCGTCTATCGTGGCATTTCTGGATAACGGGAACGGCGAGCGTAAAGTAGGAGACCCTGCCAAACGCCAGGCAATCACCAACCCGCAGAACACGATTGCTTCTATCAAGCGCTTCATGGGCCACAGCTACAACGAAGTGAGCGAGGAGGCCAAGCAGGTATCGTATCAGGTACAGCAGGGCTCTAACAACACCGTGCGCGTAAAGATCGGCGACAGAGAGTACACGCCACAGGAGATTTCTGCGATGATCCTTCAGAAAATGAAGGCTACGGCAGAGGAGTACCTGGGCACGACCGTAACAGAAGCCGTTATTACCGTACCCGCGTACTTCAACGACGCACAGCGCCAGGCGACGAAAGAGGCCGGCCAGATTGCAGGCCTGGAAGTGAAGCGTATCATCAACGAGCCAACGGCAGCAGCCCTGGCCTATGGCCTGGACAAGAAGAGCATCGACCAGAAAATCGCCGTGTTTGACCTGGGTGGCGGTACATTCGATATTTCGATCCTGGAATTGGGTGACGGTGTGTTTGAAGTACTTTCTACGAACGGTGACACGCACCTGGGTGGTGATGACTTTGACGCCGTGATCATTAACTGGCTGGCCGAGGAGTTTAAGAAAGACGAAGGCCTGGACCTGCGCAAAGACCCCATGGCCCTGCAGCGTCTGAAAGAAGCTGCCGAGAAGGCAAAGATCGAGCTTTCTTCTTCCCAGGAGACAGAGATCAACCTGCCTTACATCATGCCGGTAGACGGTGTGCCGAAGCACCTGGTGCGCAAACTGACACGCGCCAAGTTTGAGCAGCTGTCTGACGATTTGATCCGCCGCTCCATGGAGCCATGCAAGCAGGCTTTGAAAGACGCCGGTCTTTCTACCTCTGACATTGATGAGGTGATCCTGGTAGGTGGTTCTACCCGTATCCCGAAGGTGCAGGAAGAAGTAGAGAAGTTCTTTGGCAAGAAGCCTTCTAAAGGCGTGAACCCGGATGAGGTAGTGGCCATCGGTGCCGCGATCCAGGGTGGTGTACTGACAGGTGAGGTAAAAGACGTGCTCCTGCTGGACGTAACACCGCTGTCACTGGGTATTGAGACGATGGGTGGCGTGTTCACCAAACTGATTGAGTCGAACACCACCATTCCTACGAAGAAGTCTGAGACTTTCTCCACCGCTTCGGATAACCAGCCGTCTGTGGAGATCCACGTGCTGCAGGGTGAGCGCCCAATGGCCAAGGATAACCGTACCATCGGCCGCTTCCACCTGTCGGATATTCCGCCAGCACCGCGTGGTGTGCCGCAGATCGAAGTAATCTTCGATATCGACGCCAACGGTATCCTGCACGTAACGGCTAAGGATAAGGCGACCGGCAAAGAGCAGAAGATCCGCATCGAGGCTTCTTCCGGCCTGAGCGAGCAGGAGATCGAGAAAATGCGCAAAGAGGCAGAGGCCAACGCCGAAGCGGACAAGAAGGCGAAGGAGGAGATCGAGAAGCTGAACACAGCCGACTCTATGATCTTCCAGACCGAAAAGCAGCTGAAAGAGTATGGCGACAAGCTGTCTGCCGGCAACAAGTCGAACATCGAGAACGCGCTGGCTGAACTGAAGAAAGCCCACGAGTCGAAAGACATCGCCGGCATCGACACAGCCACTGAAAACCTGAACAACGCCTGGAGCGCAGCCTCTCAGGAGATGTACGCCGCGACGCAAGGCCAGGGTGCCCCGGGCGCCGAGGCCGGAGGCAACGGACAGGCCGGTGGCCCGCAGGGCGCCTCAGCCGACGGCGGCGTAACCGATGTGGACTACGAGGAAGTAGACGGCAACAAATAAGCATCTAAAACTCAAACTATATTGAACACCCCTGCCGGGCTCCGGCAGGGGTGTTTTTTTTAATATATACTTTATAATATGCAGGAAATCTTTAAATGTGTAATTTAGACTTTTGAATTTTAACGATTTACCTAAAAAGCATGAAACAACTTTACCTCACCCTTACCTTTCTGTTTATCTGCACCTGCACCTTCGCCCAGAAGAGCTTCCGCCCCGGCTTTGTTATCCAGAACGGAGATACGATCCGCGGCTACGTAGACTACCGCGGCGCCATGCGCAGCGCCACCGTTACCACTTTTAAGCCTAACGAAAACGCCGCAGAGCAGAGTTATACGCCCCAGGACATTGAAGCCTATGGCTTTCTTGCCGAGCAAAAACTGTATGAGGTACTGGAAGTACCCGTTGCCCCCGACAGCCTGCAGCAGGTACGCGTGTTTCTGGAGGCGCTCGTAAAGGGCCCGGCCAGCCTTTATTATTTCCGGGACGCCGAGCAGCGCAACCGCTTTTTTCTCAAAAAAGAGCAGGAGCCGCTTACGGAGCTGACGTACGACGTGCTGGAGCACAGGGACAAGCAGACGGGGAAAAAGTATAATGTATGGGTCAAGTCCTACGCTCAGGCTATGACCCTGGCCTTTGCCGACTGCCCGAAGATCAACACCCACAGGCTGGAGAAACTGCGCTTTACAACCGAGGCCCTGGCCGGCATCACCCGCGACTATAACCAGTGCGTGGCCCCGCAAAGCAAGCAGCTCGAAGGCCAGATCAAACGCCCCGTCTTTACCTTCGGTCCCGCGGCCACCTATACTTTCAGCACCTTTAAACTAAAAGGTCAGCGGCATGCTATCGCGCAAGCCGATTACAAGGACGAGGGGCCAGGTTTTGGTGGCGGCCTGACAGCCAACATCACCGTGCCCAAGCTCAACGAAAAGCTCTCCCTCCAGGTGGATCTGCTTTACATGCCCTTCAAGCAGGTGGCCTCTTTCACCTATGGTAATACCGATGGCATGGTTTACGGCTATGAATATGACTATGACGTGCGCTTTGAGGCGGACTTTTTGAAGCTGCCCATCCAACTAAAATATACATACCCGAACGGCAAGCTGCGCCCTTACTTCAGCGCCGGCCTGGCCAATAACTTTGTACTCCAGGCAACCCAGGAAGCTATTATTACCGACAACTACTATGCCGATAAACCACGTGTTAATCGTCAGGAACCCTTTGGGGAAGATGGCTTCCGCAAACGCACCTTTGGCCTAACGGCAGGAGCCGGTCTGCAACTGCCCGTGGGCGAAAATTCGATGTCCCTGGAGGTGCGCTACGAGACAAACGAAACCTCTTCGGCCATTAAATCTCTGTCTGCCCAGGCCAAGCATGTATACTTTATGCTGAGCTATCGCCTGTAAACAGGTAAACCATCAACAAAAAGGCCTCCGCCGGAAATCGTCCGCGGAGGCCTTTTTGCTTTATGCCTTCCCACTTCGCCTCCAACCATCTCCACAGAAGTATAAGTATAACTATTTCACCACACCTGAAGCTTCTATTTTCTACAACTTCTTTATATTAATAAATTTCTATACTTTGGCAATCAAGGGCCTAACCTGTCAAACTTCTTTAAATAGCACTATTCCGAAGGTGTACTTCACTTTTCCAAAAACTTAAACATTTCCAATACCGCTCACTAAATAAGGCTTTGATCGCATCTGATTTATTATCACTATTGCAGGAGAACCAATTCTGACAGGAATGGGTTTGCTTTTATTATTGCAATTTTAGTTTCATCGTTTATGGTGCATCCTTACGCTAATCAGTATGTCTTTCTAGCTTATCCCACACCTTGTGTTGCCCCAGCATGGCTAGGCAAGATGATGGTGGCGCGGCCTCCCCTGCCGCTAGGCCATGTACGGCTTATATCCTTTCTATACGTGTAAACATGCCCTTATTTTCCGTTTAAAATAGTTATGAGGTTTTTTTCCAGCGTTCTCGGCCTTGTGCTTTTAATGGCATGTGTCACTGCGAAAGCCGAGACCTATTATGTTAGCAGCACCGGCCATGCCAGCTATGCCGGCACCTCCCCTGCACAGGCGTGGGCAAGTATAGAGCAGGTAAACGCAAGAGCCTTCGCACCCGGGGACACTATTCTTTTTGAAGGCGAGACCATCTTTCCCGGCAATATCTATTTTGCCCCTGAAGTGCACGGAACCCCTGAGCGCCCCATCGTCCTTGGCTCCTTCGGGGCTGGCAGGGCCGTGATCAGAAGCGGGGACAGCTTTGGCTTTTACGCCTACAACAACGCCGGTATCAAAATCATGAACCTGGTGTTCGAGGGATCCGGGCGCCAGACCAACCAAAAATCCGGTATCGAGTTTTACCTGACTGTGCCCAGCACCACGCTCCCTTATATTGCCATCGACAACGTGGAAGTATACGGCTTCGGGGCATCCGGCATCCGGATAGGCAGCTGGACGATGACGAGTGCCAGCGGCTACAGCCAGGTTTCCATTACCAACAGCTCCTTTCACGACAACGGCGATGCCGGCATCACAACCTATGCCGATAACGGGAAACTGGGGCATAAGAATGTGTATGTGGCCTACAACAAAGTATACAATAATGCGGGAATCCCCACCAAAACAGACTTGCACAGCGGCAATGGCATTATACTGGGCGGCGTGGACGGCGGCACGATTGAATATTGCGAGGCCTACAACAACGGCTGGCTGAATGCCTGGAAGAGCGGAGGCCCGGTGGGCATCTGGTGTTACATGAGCAATAACGTCATCATACAGTATAATGAGTCGCACCACAACAAGACCGGCACCACCAAGGACGGCGGCGGCTTCGACATCGACGGCGGCAGCACCAACTGTGTGCTGCAGTACAATTACTCGCACGACAACGAGGGAGCGGGCTATTTGCTGGCCCAGTATGACACGGCCCCTGTTATGAAAAACCTGACAGTCCGCTACAACATCAGCGAAAACGATGGCAGGAAAAACGGCTATGGCGCTGTGCACCTATGGTCTTCAGGGTCTAACGGCGGCATTCAGAACGCCCAGATTTACAATAACACCATCTACCTTTCCCCGGCGGCAACAGGGGCGCCGAAAGCCGTTTGGGTGCAGCAGGGCAAAACAACCGTAGCCACGTTCCGGAACAACATTTTTATGACCACGGGCGGCGTGCGGCTCCTGCAGGTGGACGTTACGACCAACGTTAAGTTTGAGGGCAACAATTACTGGGCCTCCGGGGCCTCACCGCAGTTTGTGTGGGGCGGCACGGTGCACGGCTCGCTGGATAAGTGGCGCGCTTCCACCACCCAGGAGAGCAGGAACGGGGAAGCCCTGGGCTACTACCTCGACCCCAAGCTGAAAGCCCCAGGCAAGGGCATCACGGTCTCCAACCCAAAATTCCTCTACACGCTGGAAGGGTATAAACTGGATAAGGCCTCTCCTTTGGCAGGCAAGGCCCTGCGCCTGAGGGCCGACTTTGGCATCGATGCGGGCAACAACGACTTTTGGGGCAATAGCCTGAAGCAGCGCAGCAGCTTCAGCATAGGTGCGAACGAACGCACTGATTTGAGCAAAGCCTGCCTGTACGGTGGCCCGCAATTGCTTACCTTTGGGCAGGCAGCCCAGGGAACGTACAGCGGAAACGGCGTCACCACAGAGGGGTATTTTGATCCCGAGGTAGCTGGCGCAGGAACGCACCCCCTGGTTTATATTTATACTGATAGCCTCGGACAGGAGCAGGCCATGCACCACACGGTTTATGTCACGGATACAAAAGACACGGAATGGACAGGCCAGAACGGTACTACGGACTGGTTTGATAGCCAGAACTGGAGCGCTTGCGTGCCAACGTCCCGTATCAATGCCACTATTCCGGTAGCCGAGGATTCCACCCGCTATTACCCCAGTATAAATGCCGGCCAGCACGGGTTCGTACACAACCTGGATGCCCAAGGCCCCCTAACGATTGCCCAGGACGGCACACTGGAAATCACCGGCAGCTTAGCCGGCGCCAACCTGAACACAGCCTCCCTTTCCCGCCTTATCTTCAACAGCGAATCGCGGCAGTATATACCTGCGGGCATTTACAGTAACCTGGTATTGCAGGGTGCAGGAACTAAGAAACTGGCTGGCGCTGTCACGGTAACCAAGCAGCTGGACCTGAGCCAAAGCAAACTGTTGCTGGGCAACCAGCACCTGACGCTCGCGAGCGGGGCAAGCATCGCACATTATGGTGCTACCAACTATATTGTGACCGATAGCGCAGGCTTTTTAACCCAGCAGGGCCTTGCCCCAGGCATCACCAAAGTATACCCTGTTGGCACGGCGCGCGGCTACGCTCCTGTGATGCTCCGCAACGATGGCACGCTTGATAACTTTGGGGTTCGGGTGGAAGACAAATCGCTGACGGAGGCTGAACTGACAGATGGCGAAAGCACCATCAACAAGACCTGGCATATCGAGGAAGAAGTAAAAGGCGGCTCCGACGTGACCATGACCCTGCAGTGGTCAGGTCAGGATGAACCGGACAGTTTTAACCGAAGCGAGAGCTATATCAGGCACTTTGAGGGGGAAGCATGGCAAATGATGGAAAGTGATACTATAACACAGGGTGCAATACCGGACACCTACCAGATCAGCCTGAGTGGCGTCAGTTCCTTCTCGCCTTTCACGGTGGCCAGCACCCGGCCGGCACCAACGCCGCTGCCCATTACACTGGCAGGCTTTACGGCCACCAGGCAAGACACGGACGTGCTGCTGCAGTGGCAGACATCCATGGAAAAAGATAACCTCGGGTTTGAGATAGAGCTCTCACCGGACGGTAAGCACTTCAGGTCAATAGGCTTTATACCAAGTAAGTCCCCGAACTCATTGACAAAGCAAATATACAGTTACCGCGACACGGAAGCCGGCAAATTCGGCACCAGGTACTATCGCCTCCGCCAGCTCGACCTGGATGGCACGGCCACCCTTTCCGCTGTAAAGGCCGTAACTTTCCGGGAGGCACGCCTGGCCGTATCCGCTTTTCCAAACCCATTCGATGACAAAATCAGCCTTGTTTTAGAGGCAGACAAAGACGGCACTGCCAGCGTAACCCTAACCGATGCCCGAGGAAACACCGTGCTGCAGACAACGCTTCCGGTCTACAAAGGTATAAGCCGGCATCAACTGGACCTTTCCAGGCTGCAGCGGGCAAACATGTACTTTCTTTCCGTTAGCATTGGTAAGCAGTCTTTCCGGCTCAAGCTTCTGAAGAAATAGATCACTAGTATACCCCAACATTTCATACAAGCGGCAGGTAGGATTTCTATCTGCCGCTTGCTTTTTATACCTCCCCCTACTGCAGCTGCTGCTATAAGCCGTCTTTATCAGCAACTTTTATTTCAATTCAATAGACTTTAAATACTATTTAACGTATACCTACCACGAATGCCGCAAACCGCCGTCTTGTCAGAACAAGTAGGTCCGGCTTGCCAGCACTAGCAGCAAAGCTAGCCGTTATACCCTCATCAAAACCCTTATGTCTGAAGTTACGAGCAAGTGGAATTGGGAAATTACAGGCCAGACCAGTTACTGGGGCGCCAGCCTGCAGGAGCTGTGGTCGTACCGGCACTTGCTGGGCGCTTTGGTGAAAAGGGACTTTCTGCTGCGCTACCAGCAAACCGTGCTGGGACCCTTCTGGGGCCTTTTCCCGCCTATCATGACGCTGGTGACCTATGTGCTGGTGTTCGGCAAGTTCGTTGGCATCCCCACGGACACGCTCCCGCCGGTGCTCTTTTACTTTGCAGGCATTATACTTTGGAGCTTTTTTAACAACAGCTTTTCCGGCACTTCGGCCATCTTCCGCGACAATATCCACCTGTTCAGCAAAGTATACTTTCCGCGCCTGGTCATGCCGGCCTCGGTCATCAGCACGCACTTTTCCACGTTCCTGATCCAACTGTTCCTGATGCTGCTGCTGATTGCCTACTACGCCTTGTTTCAGGGGCTCTCGCTGCCTGTAAGCGCACATCTGCTTTGGTTTCCGGTGGCGGTGGCTACCACGGCTGCGCTGGCCCTGGGGCTGGGGCTGCTGTTCTCGGTTATCACCGCCAAGTACCGCGACATGGGCCACCTGGTGAGTTTGGGGGTACGGCTGCTGATGTACGTGACGCCGGTGATCTACCCGCTGTCCTCGGTGCCCGAAAAAGTGCGTTGGGTCGTGCAGCTAAACCCGCTGACGCCGCTGTTCGAGGCTTTCCGCCTGTCGCTTTTAGGCGAAGGTACCCTTACAGGCGCCCAGGTACTCTACAGCATCGGGTTTGCCGGGGTCGTATTGGTAGTTGCCATGCTGCTTTTCAACAAACAGGGCGACAAGCTCATAGATGTGGTGTAGCGATGGCAGAAACAGTTGTACAAGTCGAAAACCTCTCCAAGCTCTACCGGCTGGGCACGATCGGCACCGGCTCGTTCCGCCAGGACCTGCAGCGCCTGTGGAACCAGCACGTGCTCGGGAAAAAAGACCCCTTCTTCGTAGGGGCCGGCCAAAAGGACTTTAGTTCCGGCCCCGGCCATATCTGGGCGCTGCAAGACATCAATTTTGAGGTAAAGCGCGGCGAGGCGATCGGCATTGTGGGCAGCAACGGCTCGGGCAAGTCAACGCTGCTTAAAATTATCTCCAGGATCGTGCGCCCCACCACCGGCCGGGTGCGGGGCAAAGGCAAGGTAAGCAGCCTGCTGGAGGTGGGAACCGGCTTTAACCAGGAACTTTCGGGGCGCGAGAACATCTACATCAGCGGCTACCTGCTGGGCATGAGCAAAGCCGAGGTGGCCCGTAAGTTCGACGAGATCATAGCCTTTTCCGGTATCGAGCAGTTTATCGATACACCCGTGAAGCGCTACTCCTCGGGCATGTACGTGCGCCTGGCCTTTGCCGTGGCCGCGCACCTGGAGCCCGACATCCTGATTGTGGATGAGGTGCTGGCGGTTGGCGACGCAGACTTTCAGAAGAAGTGCCTGGGCAAGATGCACGAAGTGTCCCAGGCAGAGGCCCGGACCATCCTTTTTGTAAGCCACAACATGCAGGCGGTCAACAACCTGTGCGACAAGGCCCTGTGGCTGGACAAAGGCGTGATGCGCGCTTTCGACGAGTCATCGGCGGTGGTGAATAAGTATGTGGCCAGCCTGCAGAAGCACCGCCTCCGGCAAGTATGGGCCAGCCCAGCAGAGGCGCCTGGCAATGAGTGGGTCCGGTTTAAGTGTGTGGAACTGATCCCGCACCTCGACGAAACGAGTGATATCATCGATATCCGGACGCCGCTCACCATCAGGTTCCGGTTCTGGAACCTGCGCCAGGACGTGAGCCTGAACCTGGGGGTGGTGCTTTACTCCTACAGCGGCGACTGCATCTTCGATCTGCTCTCCCCGGCCCTGCAGTGCCAGCAGGGCTTGGTAGAAGGTGAATGCACCATACCCGGCAACTTTCTTAACGATGGCTCCTACTACATCATGCTGACCGTGGCCAAGGACTCGTCTATCCCTATTTATAAGTTTGATGAGTGCCTGGCCTTTGAGGTGGAGGATTACCGTGGCGATATCTCTTACTATGGCAAGTGGTGCGGCGCCGTGCGCCCCAAGTTCCCGTTTCGCCTGGAGCAGAAAGAGCACGCCCTCCTTCCGGGGTAGCGACAACAGGTTTGAGTATAAGAAGAAGTATGAAAGCACCTCTGCCCTACTACATCCCGCAGCCCCAAACGGGCAACTGCCTTGTTTACGGGTGGCAGCAAACAAGGCTGCTGTTCTGTGACCCTGCCTCTTCACTTCTCACCAAATCCCTCGCCCACTAAGCCATGCCGATGCACACTCCTTCTCCCTTGGTCTCTGTCATCATCCCGTGCTATAACCACGGCCGCTACCTGCAGGAAGCGATTGACAGCGTGCTGCGGCAGGCATACCCTGCCAAGGAGCTTATCGTGGTGGATGACGGCTCCACCGACAGCACCCGCCAGGTGGCCCGTCAAAACAAGGAGGTAAGGTATGTTTTTCAACGCAACAAAGGCTTGTCAGCGGCCCGCAACACCGGCATCCGGCACAGCGCCGGTCAGTTTCTTGTTTTCCTGGATGCCGATGATTACCTGTATGAGAACGCCCTGCAGGTAAACGTAGACCAACTGCTGCAAAACGAAGCGGTGGCTTTCTCGTCGGGTGCCCATCACATCCTTTACACCGATACCCAGCTCGTGAAACCTGTTGTTAAAGATGTGACAGGAGATTACTACACGCACCTGCTGCGGGGGAATTTTATTGGCATGCACGCCGCCGTTATGTTCCGACGGTGGGTCTTTGACCGCTACCGCTACGATACCTCCCTGAAAGCCTGTGAAGACTACGACCTCTACCTGAAAGTAACGCGCCACCACCCCATGGTCTACCACCCGCAGGTGCTGGCGGCTTACCGGCAGCACGGGGCCAACATGTCCGGCAACCCCCACCTGATGCTCTCAACGGCCTTGCGCGCGCTAAAGCGCCAGAAAAGGCACCTCCGAACAGCGGCTGAGCACAGCGCCTATGCCCAGGGACAGGCCTTCTGGAAAGAATACTACTTAACCATTTTCTACGACCGCTTTTCAGTGGAGCCGACATTAGCTCCCGGTGACTTTAAGATGCTCCTAACCTATGACCGCCCTTTGCTATATGAATACCTGGCAAACAAATACAGGGAGAAAGTTCGCCGTTGGGGCAGGAAAAGGATTCCTGCGGGCATCAGATCGGCTTTTAAACTGTATTGGCAAAAGAAGTAACCCCCCCACACTGTATGAACGATGGAACGGATACCAAGCTCACCACCCCCCATTAAGCCGCTGGCAGACTCGCCTGACCGGCCTACCTGGTCTGTCATGATCCCGGTGTATAACTGCGCCTGCTTTCTGGCCGAGACCCTGGAAAGCGTGCTGGCCCAGCACATCCCGGCCCGGCACATGCAAATTGAGGTGGTGGACGATGCCAGCACCGACGCCGACGTGGAACGCATCGTCCGGGAAGTGGGCAAAGGCCGAATCCAATATTACAGGCAGCCGCAGAACGTGGGCAGCCTCCGCAATTTTGAAACCTGCATCAACCGCGCCCAAGGCCGCCTCCTGCACATCCTGCATGGCGACGACCGCGTTATAAAAGGGTATTACAGGGCCATAGAAGCCCTTTTTGAGCAATATCCCGAAGCAGGGGCAGCCTTCTGCCGCTACAGGTACATAAACGAGGCAGGCAAGGTGATGGCCGGCATGTCCGCTCTGGAAATGCCCCACAGCGGCCTGCTAAGCAACTGGCTGCTGCGCATCGCCTCCGGCCAGCGCCTGCAATACGTTACCATGACCGTTAAGCGGGAAGTATACGAGAAGCTCGGCTCTTTTTATGGCAAGACCTACGGCGAGGACTGGGAGATGTGGGTGCGCATCGCCAAGCATTATCCCGTGGCCTATACGCCGGAGTTGTTGGCCGAGTACCGTAAGCACGATGACTCTATCTCTGCTGCCAAGATACTCACCGGGGAGTACCTGCAGGACGTGGCCTTCCTCATAGACCTTATCCAGCACCATGTGCCGCCGCAGCACCGCAAAAAGACACGCCGGTTGGCCCGCCAGTTCTTTGCCCGCTACGGCGTCAGCGTAGCGGCCAAAGTATGGCAGACAACGCAAAACAGAAAATATGTTTTCGTAAACCTGGTCAACGTGTTTCGGCTGCATGTAAGCCCCGGGATCTGCTACGGCGCCTCAAAGGTGCTGGCCAAGATGGTGATCAACTATAGATAAAGGAAACACTCGACTAAAATTGGCTATCCAGGAAAGTCAGCACCTGGGCTTCATTTTTGGCATGGAAGATCTCAGCGCCGGACAGGGCAGGAAAAATGTGTTTAAACTCTTTGAGCCTGTGCTCATGGCCCCGCCTGGACAGGATGATGTTTTTACCGCCAAAGTAGCTGGCCAGGGCAGCCGTGCCGCCATGTACCGATAAAAAGCGCCCGCAGTTGGCATACAGCATCAGCTGGAAGTGGTTATAGTTGTTGACCGCTGCACGGTTTGCCTGGTAGAGGTCCTCGGCCATAAGCACATCCGGATAATACTTCCGCAGGAATGCCTCCTCTTTCAGTTCCAGGATGGCGCTGTTGTCCATGACAATGTAGTTAGGGCCAGGCCGGTTATAAACGATCTGGTACTTGTGGCGGAACTTGTGAATGATCTGCTCCAGCATGGCTACACTGAAGAAATTAACCGGCCCGTTTCCCCATTCCGTGTTATACTTGTTGGCAATGATCAGCAGCGGCTTTTCAAAGACAAACAGGTCATTTTGATAATGCGCCTTTAACGGCACCCTGGCCCACTTGTCAAACGACATGGTGAGGCAATGAAACATATTGGGGATTTCATAGCTGTCCTCGGGCAGCCTGTCGAGCCGCGTCTCGTACTTTTCCTCGTGGTTATCGCTAAAAAAATACAGCTCTTTGGTATACCTGGAGGAGATAGTTTTTTGCAAAGTGCCGTTTACGTGGTGCCAATAGGCAAAGGGCAGCACAAAGGTCAGCTCCTGCTGAAACTCCAGCCGATAATCGATCTCTTTATACGGTTTCCGGAGCACGTAGTCCTTCAGGCAGTACTTTAACTGCTTTAGACGCGCATAGCTGTTCTCTCGGATAAAAAATTCGGGGGTGCCATAACTAAAGGAACCTGCTAAGCGCCTTTTCAGCCTTTTCAGGAAAGGCCGTTTGTGTGGCTTGTATAACAGGGGATAGGCAGGCTTTGTATAATTGCTGATGCTGTTTACGACATCCATATACCTTCAGCTAAAGTGGATAAAGGGTACCCCCCTTAAACGCATCTCATCCCTGAAAGTTAAAATATTTACAATATTATAGCATTATAATTCAATAACAATAATCTTGCCTCTCCACCAAACGTCCTGTGTTATTTGCGTCATATGCCGGAAGTACTTCGCTAACGTATCCTTTTTAAGGACAGCGAAACGCCTGGTTTAGGATAGGTTTATCACTAAAAAAGGAGCAGCCCACTTGAGCTGCTCCTTTTTTCACTGCCTTTACTGCTAGAAGTTAATCCAAATCACGGTCTCCGCGCTTGAGCTCTTCTACCGAACGCATTACCTTGTCTTTCAGGCTGTTCTTATACTTCTCCAGCTTATCGGCCACGGCAGGATTGCTGGTACCGATGATCTCGGCAGCCAGGATACCGGCGTTCAAAGCCCCGTCCAGGGCCACTGTGGCCACGGGTATGCCACCCGGCATTTGAAGTATGGACAGTACGGAGTCCCAGCCATCGATGGAGTTGGAGGACTTTACCGGCACACCGATCACCGGCAGCGTAGTAATAGAGGCCACCATACCCGGCAAATGGGCTGCGCCGCCAGCGCCGGCGATGATCACCTTCAGGCCACGCTTGCGGGCATTCTCGGCATACTCGAACATGCGGTGCGGCGTGCGGTGTGCGGATACGATGGTCAGCTCGAACGGCACGCCCAGTGTTTCCAGTATCTCGGCGGCGGCGTCCATCACCTTCAGGTCAGATTGGCTACCCATGATGATGCCTACCAGCGGTTGTGTACTTCTAGTTTCTTCAGCCATACTTATGCTTTAACTTTGATAACGTTCTTAACGGATTCGGCACGCTGCTGCGCCTCCTCTATGTCTTTACCCAGCACCGTGATGTGCCCCATCTTGCGGGCAGGGCGGGTATACTTTTTACCATACAGGTGGATGTACACCCCTGGCACGGCCAGCGCCTCCTGCAGTCCTTCATACTTTGCCTCGCCGTCGTAGCCCGGCTCACCCAGCAGGTTCAGCATCACGGCGGCGCTCTGGATCTCGGTGGAGCCCAATGGTAAATTAAGGATAGCGCGCAGGTGCTGCTCGTACTGCGAAGTATAGTTGGCCTTGATGGTATGGTGCCCGGAGTTATGCGGACGCGGCGCCACCTCGTTTACCAGGATCTGCCCGTCCTTGGTCAAAAACATCTCCACGGCAAGTATACCGACCATGCCAAAAGCCTCAATCACACGCGTGGCGATCTCGATAGCGTGGCGCTGCAGCTTGTACGGCACGTTGGCCGGCGCGAAAAGCGAATCCACCAGGTTGTGCTCCGGGTGGAAGCTCAGCTCCACCACCGGGAAAGCCGTCACCTCACCGCTTTCGTTGCGGGCCACGATCACGGAAATTTCCTTCTCAAAATCCACCAGCTTCTCCAGCACCGACGGCTCCTCGAAGGCTTTCCCGAAATCGGCCTCGTCCGTCAGGCGGGTCACGCCGCGGCCATCGTAGCCCTCGCGGCGCAGCTTCTGGAAGGCCGGCAGGAAGTTTATACTTTGCTGCAGCTCTCCTTTATCTTTTAAAAGTATGAAATCAGAAGTCGGAATGCTGTGCTTCTGGTAGAACTCCTTCTGCAAGCCCTTGTCCTGAATGGTGCGCACGGTTTTGGCATCCGGGTATACCTTCACCCCCTCCTGCTCCAGCTTTTCCAGCGCATCGGCGTTTACGTGCTCGATCTCAATAGTGAGGATATCGCAGTTCTTGCCGAACTCATACACAGTATCAAAATCGCGGAAGCTGCCCACGTAGAACTCGTTGCAGATATCTTTGCAAGGCGCGTTCTCGTCGGGGTCCAGCACCAGGGTATAGAGGTTAAAATCGAGCCCGGCCTGCATCAGCATGCGGCCCAGCTGCCCGCCGCCAAGTATACCCAGCTTTACTTCTCCTTTCATGTCGTGTAACGGTTTAATTGATCTATCCTCAAAAATAAGGATTCTGTACGGACCCCAAAGACAAAAGGCGTAAGTTCTGTGTGTTTTATGGTGCAATTTTCCGGTGGCGGCTCCAGCGCCATACCTATCTGGAAAAATATCTTCCTGTATTTGCCACCCGCAGCCGTGGTTTTTCGTTGCAGATGCATTACGAATCTACTATATTTAACCTTACACCTTACCCTGAGCCCATACTTTATACATGGAAATCATACTTGCCACCTTTTCTGCCTTATTTTCTGTCGTAAACCCCTTCGGGGCGATGCCTGTGTTCCTGACCCTGACACAGGACGACACCCCCGCCTACCGCAACCAGCAGGCCCTGAAGGCTTGCCTGTACATGGTGGGCATCCTGGCCGTGTTTTTCCTGGCCGGGCAGTACGTGCTAAACTTCTTCGGTATCCGCATCCACGACCTGCGCATTGCCGGCGGACTGATGATTATGCGCGCAGGCTTCGATTTGCTGGCTCCGGGCGCCAATAAAAAGAAAATCTCCCCGGATGTGGTGGAGGAAGGACAGCTCAAGGAAGACATCTCGTTTACGCCGCTGGCCATGCCCATGCTTTCCGGCCCCGGTGCCATTGCCGTGAGCATCGGCCTGTTCACCACTTCGCTTTCTTACCTGGACATGGTCATGATCCTGATCGGCATTATCCTGCTGGCGGCGGTTTCCTACATCATCCTGCGCTTCTCGCATCAGCTCACGCGCTACATGGGCAAGGCCGGTCTGGCGGCGCTCTCGCGCATCATGGGCTTTATCGTGCTTTCGATTGGGGTAAATTTTATCGTGTCGGCGCTCATCGCGCTGTTCTTTACCGAAAGGCCCTAAGCCATACTTTTGTAAAAACAAGGTAGCCGCAAGCGTTTGTTTGCGGCTTTTTTGTTGATGTTGGCCTAACCTTCTGATGCTTAGACTAAAAAAAATACGCTCACGGTACAGTAGCTATTGACAATGCCGATAATATTTTGAAATATTATACTTCATAACTGTACTATTTTGCGCCAATTACCTAAACACGAAACATGAGAAAAGTATTGAAAGTAGCCGGCTACGTGGTCGTATTCGTCCTGGTGGCCATTGCAGCGGGCATTATATACCTGCAGTACGCCTTCCCTAACGTTGATGCCGCCCCTACCATCACCGTGGATAAAAGCGCCGCCCAGGTGGAACGGGGCCGCTATCTGGCTAACCACGTCACCGTCTGCATCGACTGCCACTCCACCCGCGACTTTTCGCGCCTCTCGGGGCCGCCCCTAGCGGGCACGCTGGGCAAGGGAGGCGATGTGTTCGACCATAACTTTGGCTTTCCGGGCACGTTCTACGCCAAAAACATCACGTCCGACAAAGAAACCGGCATCGGCACCTGGACGGACGGCGAGATTTACCGGGCCTTTACCCGGGGCGTGAGCCGCGACGGGGAGCCGCTCTTCCCGGTGATGCCCTACAAATCCTACAGCCAACTGACCAACGAGGATGCCCACGCCATTGTCGCCTATATCCGGACGCTGCAGCCCATCAAAAACAAAGTGCCGAAATCAGACCCTGACTTCCCGATGAACCTGATGCTGCGCACAATGCCCACAAACGCTGCCGCCCCGGCCACCGATAAAGCCCTGCTGGACGATGAGCTCTCCAGGGGGAAATATTTAGTGACCGTCGCTGCCTGCGGCGATTGCCATACCCCGCAGGAAAAAGGCGCCCCCATCGCTGGAAAAGAGTTTGCCGGCGGCCTGGAGTTCCGGTTCCCGGATGGCGGTATTCTGCGCTCTGCCAACATCACCCCCGACAGGGAAACAGGCATAGGCAAATGGACGGAAGAGGCTTTTGTGAAGCGCTTTAAAATGTATGAGGACCCGGCCCTGACCGAGCAGCCGCTACAGCCGGGCCAGCTGCAGACGCTGATGCCCTGGAAAATGTACTCGGGCATGAAAGAAGAGGACCTGCGGGCCATCTACAAGTACCTGATGAGCCAGCAGCCCCGCCAAAACAAGATGGAGCGCTTTACGCCTCCTGCCAAATCCTGATCGCCTCGCAGAAAGCATACTTCAAAGGCCGCCCATGCTGATAGGCGGCCTTTTTTATTGCAGGTGTGCCCAGGATGTTGTATCATCGCTGCCAACATACATGATACATGCAATTTTACCTTAGCGAAGAAGACCGTAGCCCTGTCGTCGTGGAATATGCCAGTTTCTGGAAGCGCCTGGCTGCTTTTTTTCTGGATACCCTCCTCATCTCCCTCTTCATCAGCATCTTTGTGCTGCCGCTCGTGGGCATCCGGCAGGTACCCGAAATCACCGACCTGGAAGGGCGAATGAAGTTGCAGGGCATCGTGTTCCTGGTGGCCTGGCTATACTTTGCCAGCTTCGAGAGCTCTGCCCGGCAGGCAACCTGGGGAAAACAGGTCTTCGGCATTTTTGTGACCGATACCCAGGGGCACCGCCTATCCTTTGCCCGCGCCTCAGGCCGCTATCTGGGCAAGATCCTGTCTAACCTCACGCTTTTGATCGGCTACCTGATGGCCGCCTTTACCGAGCGCCGCCAGGCCCTGCACGACAAAGTGGCTGGCACGCTCGTGCTGCAGCACCCCGGCAAGCCCGCTTCCTGATCAGCGCGTAGCACATCAAAAACAGGGAGGGATTTTGAGGCCGCAGACGCATGAAAGCCTCCTTTTGACAGCCAATCTGCAACCCGACGCCTGCAGGCAAGTATAAAAAAAGGTGACCCCTACCTGATACCCTTATGCAGACGACCTATACCCACCGGAAGAGCAAGACGGAGCTGGCTACCTGGAGCGCGCGAGCAGCAGCTTTCCTGCTGGATGCGCTGCTGCTGCTTACCCTGGTGGGCATTGCCGATTTCTTTACCTTTAGCAGTAATGATGCCGTGCTTTTGTTAAAGCCAGAGCGGCTGTTGCACCTGATGCTCGGCTGGCTATACTTTGCCGGCACCGAAACCTGCCCCTGCCAGGGCACGGTGGGCAAATACCTCATGAACCTGCGCGTGACTGATGACCACGGCGAGCGGATTTCCTTTCGGGCCGCCACGCTTCGCTTCTTTCTAAGGCCAGCCTCTTTGGTGATTATCTTTTTCCGGATACTTCTGGGCACCTTCCACAACACCAGCCGTACCTTCCATGATAAAGTGGCCGCCTCGCGGGTGGTGCAGCGCTAGCGTTGATCCGTTATTCCATACTTTATTTGTAGCCGGTGCCCGGGTAATCCAGCACCGTAATGTCGAACATGGGATCGGCGTTCCAGCCTTTGGCCTTTAGTTTTTGATAGAGCACCGCTGCCACCCTCTTCTTTACCTGCCCGTCAGTCAGCGAATCGCTGCGCTTATAGAGGTACAGCTCGCAGATGACCGGGTTCTTGTCCGGAAGCGTGCCGCGCGTGAAGCGGGCATCCAGGGCAATGGTCTCAATGTCTTTCATCTTGGAAAGCTCCTGACGCATCACCTCCTCCATCAGCGTGTTCAGGCTGGCCTTTTCCAGCCCCGGCTTGTTGGAGAACTGCCAGTAGAGCATGCCCCCGATCAGCAGCACCGACACGACCTGCGAGATCCGGAACACGCGCTCTTTGCCGTCTGCAAAGCGAACTCCCTTTACCGTCACCTTGCCCAGGTAGCGAAACACCAGGGCCGCCACCAGCTGAATGACAAGCAGCTGAAAGATCAGCAGGAAGACGCCGCTGCGCACCAGTTGCCAGTTGCCAAAGTTTAGCGCCATGCCGATAAGGCCGGTAGGCGGCGAAAGCGAGGCTGCCACCAGCATGCCCACAGCCGCCCCCGACACCAGGCTGTCGCGGTCGGACTGCACCAGGTTCACCCCGCCTGCCACGCCTGCCGCCAAAGGCAGCAGCACCGTCACCTGCGAAATATGGCTTACACTTACCATCAGCGAGGTGGCATACTTTTGATCGATCAGGAAAGAAAGTATAAACGTGACAAGTATGGCCGTGCCAATGGCCATGAAATAGCGCAGCAGGCTTTGCTTTAGCAGCCCTCCTTTGCCAGCGGCAGCGCCCAGCGCCGCGTTCATGGCCGGGCCCGCAAACGGCGACACCAGCATGGCTGCCACCAGCAGGTAACTCGTGTTGGTGTAAAAACCGACCCACACCAGCATACCTCCCGCCACCGCGTAGGCCAGCAGGCCTGTTTTAGAGCCGACGCTCTGCAGGCCACCTAGAAAAATCTCTATCGGGCTCCGGAAGGTCACATCGGCCACCTGGTCGGGGGCATCATCCTGCGGGGGATACAGCGAAATGATGCCTCTGGGCACCAAGGTGATTTCCGCCTCTTCAAAGTCACTAAGCGAGGCGATAAAGTCGCTGACTTTGCTGTTGTTCAGGCAAACGGTCACCAACTCCCCCTGGTCTACCTTTTCCAGCACCAGGTTCACGCCCTTGTGGTCCTGGGCGATCTTCTTTACCGCTTGCCCCTCTCCTTCTTTTACTTTGATCGTTACGTTGCGCATGTTTCCTATGGTTTGGGTTTTTGTACGGCGCCAAGGGGCCCAGGTGTTATGGAAAGCAAAAAGCCCCTGCCACAACAGCGTAGCAGGGGCTTTAGCCAAAAGGGAAAAACCTTAGCGGGAGGAGGCGCCGAAATGGTCTGTCTCTACGGTAGCCGTGCCATCCGGCGCCAGCGTCAGTTTAAACAGGTAGTCATAGGTATTGTCGGAGATAAACGGCACAGGGCGCTTTACCCCGAACGTCTCCATCATGGGCAGCAGCGTATTGGAGTGGCCGCTGATCACCACCGTCTGCCCCCGGTGCTCTTCCAGTATCTGCTGTTTCAAATGGGCAAAGTCATGGGCCTCATAGGTGATCACCTCCAGCTCCCGCTCCTGGGCCAGTGGCGCCAGCGTGTGCTGCGTGCGGATATACTTGGTGGCGAATAGCGCGTCCACCTGCTTCCCCTCCAGCAGTGTTCGCAGCGCCTCGGCCCGTGCCGTCCCCGCCGGCGAAAGGTCAGGGTCCTGGTTGTCCGGGTTCGAGATGTCTTTCTCGGCGTGGCGCACCAGGTATACTTCCGTGGTGGTGTTGTTGGTATCCACCGGGTCGATGACGGCCACGGCCCCCTCCTGCCCCGCAGGCGTCTGCCTGCAGGCCACGGCCAGGAGCATGCACAAGAAAAGACTAAGTTGTTTCAGTAAAGGTTGGTTCATGTAAAGATTAATTAAAGTATAAAAAATGGTCTGTGTTTTACCTTAGGTGTGCGCCAGCTGCTCGCCTGCCAGCGCCACGTTGTCTGCCTCCCGCTGCCGTCCCTTTTGCCGCAATAGCTGCACCAGCCGCTGGCGCACCTGCAGTTGGTAAGGGTAAAGCAGCAGCGAACGCTCGTAGAGCCCGATGGCCTGGTTCACATGCCCGACAGCCTCCTGCAAGTTTCCCTTTGCTGTCAGCACCGCGGCTTTCTCTACCACGGTCTGCGGCTGGGGGAGTTCTTTTAAAAGCTGCCTTGCCTTTTTCTGTTGGCCAAGCCGGGCCAGCACCTCCACCAGCAGGTAACGGTCCTGCGGCGCAAGACTGGCTTGCTTCTCCAGCAGGGGCTTGCACGCGGCCAGCGCCGCTTCCCTGTTCTGCAGCTGCAACTGGTAAGATGCCATGCGCACCATAAAGCCTGCGTCCGGGGTGCCGGCAGCTGCCAGAATGCGCTGCGCCTCGGCCAGCGTCTCAAATGCCTCTTGGTATTTGCCCTGCACTGCCAGTACCTCGGCATATTGCCGGCGCAACGCATACTGTTGGGGCTTTAGCGAGACCAGCCTTCCAAGCTCCTGCGCCGCCTCGGGCTGTAGGCTGGTCGTGCCCCGTAGCCAGTTGGCATACGCCAGCGCCTCGTCGCGGCGGTCGCGGAGGTAGGTGGATATGACAGCGCCATTCACCACGTAGGCCTCGGCCACGGCTACCGCCTCTGGCACCATGCCATAATCCATAAAAAATTCCCGGAACTGCTCGTTAATATCAGCCTGCAGCAGCAGGTCGTCCTCCAGCTCCGCAGCTTTTTTGTAGAGCGCTATCTGGCTCATCAGCGCATCATGGGCATTTAGCTTCCCGCGGCGCTTCAGGGCTTCCTGCAGCCTGGCTTCCGCCAGGAAAAGCGGTGCATAGCCCGGGTTCACGCTTTTGGCGTTCTCCAGCCAGGCCCTGGCTTCACTGTACTTCTTCTGCGCCTGCTTTACCTGGGCATAGGCCAGCAGCACCGGCTGGTAGCTCCCGTCCCAACGCAGGGCAGTGTCCAGGTAAAGGGTGGCTTTCTCCAACGCTCCCTGCCGCTGCGCTTTGTTGGCCAGGTTCAGGTATACTTGCGCCCAGTTCGTGGCCATGGCCTGTTTGTCGCCTGCCAGGTAGGCCCGTTGCCGCTGCACCAGTTTATCCAGAAAAATATACAGCTCGGGGTCCTTTGCTTTGAGGTCAGCGGTGGTGTTGATGGATTTGTGGTTGAGCGGATGCACTTTCACCGGCTCATAGTAAGCGGGATAGGCCTGGGCCAGGAACTCGTGCTCGTTGTTGGCAGAATAATAGTCCAGGGTGCGTCCCTCCAGCATGGCCTGGTGGTACAGGCGGCGCACCTCCCGCTTCTCGGCATCGGTAAACACCAGCTGGTGGTAAAGGTGGGTATACTCATGCAGCACCACATTCCGCTCCAGGTAAGCCCCGCGCACCACATACTCTATAGCCGCCGCCCCGCTTCCCACCCCCCGGATGTCCATCCACTGGCGGTTATCAAAGGTAGTGGCCTGCCGGAAGAAAGGCGTGTGCATGGCCGTGGCCAGGTCCACGTGCAAAGGTGGTATCACAAAGGTCTCGCCCTGTTTACTCAGAAACGGAAAGTATACGGTGCTCTCGTACAGCTGCGCCCACACCATTTGCTGCACTTCCTTGCCAGGGTAATAGGTGACATCCGGGAAAACCCGGGCAAAGGTAGCCGGGTCTTTTATCACCGTTTGTTGCACCACCTGCTGCAGCGAGTCGTAGTGGTGCAGGTAGGTGAGCTGTTTTTGCTTGATGACCGCCGCCAGGGCGTTATGCGCCGGCCCGTAGTGTTTCTTTTTTTGGAGGATGCGCTGAAAAATCGCCTGGGCCGAGTCCAGGCGCGTTTGCCTGTCCATTCCGAAGGCCATGTAATATGCCGAGCCGCGGAGCATGGCAGGCAAAACCGAGCTTTTATACTTCTGCTGCACCCGTGCGGCCGCGGCCAGGGCCTCTGCTAGCTTATTGCCGGAAAGAAGGCTGTCTGCTGCTTGTAGCTCCTGCCGCACCTCTCCGTCCTCGGGCTGGGCGTAGTCGGCATAGGTCAGGTTGGTATGGCCGTTCCCCCAGTGCCAGTGCGTCACGTAGTGCAGCGGGTTTAGCGCCAGCGCCAGCTCCCACTGCGCCGCCATGGCATCAAGCTGCGTGGCGTCTACCCGGCGCCAGATAGCATAGCCATAGTTAAAGCGGGCATCGGCATTAAACGGGTTCAGGGTCAGGCTATTGATAAGGGGCTGCTCGGCCAGCTCCGGCTTTTGGTTCCAGAAATGCACTTCCGACTCCAGCAGCCAGGCCCCGGCATTCTCAGGGTTCCAGCCTTGCACTTTCAGGGCCCATCGCAGCGCCTCCTCATACTTTTTCTGCAGCATCAGCACCCGCCCTAGCAGCAGGGCCGCTTCCTCATCCTTTAGGTTTTCGGTGAGCAGCGCGTGGGCAGTGGCTTTGGCTTTCTCCAGTTCCCAGGCCTGCAGCTGTAGCTGGCCCAGCAGCAGGAGCGCCTCCCGCTGCGCCGGCTCTTTTACCAGCACCTGCGCTACCAGGCGCTCGGCCTCCGGAAACCTGCTTTCCAGCAGGGCCAGCCGCGCCCAGGCCAGGGTCGTCTCGGTTCCTGGCTGCGCCTGTTGCAGTACCTGCTTTGCCTCCTGCCACGCCCCCAGTTCCAGCAGGCGGGTAGCCTTTCGGGCAGGCGTTATACTTGCCTGTAGCGCCTTTTGCCTTTCCTGGAAGAGTTGCTGCCGTACCGCCACCACCTCATCCGGGTGTTGGGCCATTGCCGGCAGCAGAGGCAGAAAAAGCAGGGTACAAAGCAGCGCAGCGCGAAGAATAAATAACATGTATGTTCAGGTACAGCCAATTAACTTCTAAAAGTATGACATTCCCGACTTCTTTAAAAATTTTCGTGCGGCAGAGGGCGGGTAAAAATTCGCTTTCCCGCTTTGGCGCCTACCTATAGCCCTTGCCTTTGCGGAAAGTCGCTGCGGCCACACGCAGGGTTTGGTTCGTAGCAAAATGCCTTCCCTCCACAATTTAACGCAAACGAAAACTAGAAATATGCAGTAAAACACGTATCTATGCTACAGATTTTCTACAAGTTTATAGGATAGGTTTGCATTACCGGCCGGGGCAGTGGCACTGCACACACCACCTGGCGTATAGAGAAGGGTACGGCATGAAAGCAATACAACGAATACTGGTGACGGGGAGCGCGGGTTTTATAGGCCATCACCTGTCGCTGGCCCTGCAGCAGCAAGGCCATGAGGTAGTAGGCATCGACAGCCTGAACAGTTACTATGACCCGGAGCTTAAGTATGGCCGGCTAAAAGCGCAGGGCTTTGAGCGCTCGGACATACAGGCGCGCACAAGCTGCCAGAGCCGCACTGTCGCCAATGCCTCCTTTGTACAGCTGGACCTGGCCGACGCAGCCGCCCTGCAGCACCTGTTTGCCGAGCAGCGCTTTGATGTGGTGATTAACCTGGCAGCACAGGCCGGCGTCCGTCACAGCATCGATCATCCGGAAGAATACGTGAGCAGTAACCTGGTGGGCTTTGCCAACTTACTTGAGTGCTGCCGCCATCACCAGATCAAGCACCTGCTCTTTGCCTCTTCCAGCTCGGTGTACGGCCTGAACGAGGAAACGCCTTTCCGTACCAGCCACCGCACAGATGCCCCGATATCCTTTTACGCGGCCACCAAAAAGGCCAACGAGGCAATGGCCCACAGCTATGCGCACCTGTACCGCATTCCCACCACGGGCCTGCGCTTTTTTACCGTCTACGGGCCCTGGGGCAGGCCCGATATGGCCTACTACAGCTTTGCCAAAGCCATCGTGGCCGGTCAGCCGATCCGCATTTTTAACCACGGCGATATGCTGCGCGACTTTACTTACGTGGACGATGTGGTGGAGAGCATTGTGCAGCTGCTGGACGTGAAGCCTGCTTTGGACGGGGTACCCTACAAAATCTACAACATTGGCAACCACCAGCCTGAACCGCTGCTGGAGATGGTGGCCACGCTGGAGCGGCTCCTGCAACGCAAGGCCCGGCTGGATTTGCAACCCATGCAGCCCGGCGACGTGCAGGCAACCTATGCCGATGTGGAGGACCTGATGCAGGCTACCGGGTTCAGGCCGCGCACCTCCCTGGAACAAGGGCTCAGGCATTTTGTAACGTGGTTCAAGGCCTACCACCAGGTGCCGGAAGTGCAGGAACTGAAGGTATAGCTGCTACCCCTGTCTCCAACAGTAGCTACGCAACAAACAGTGACGGAAAGCCGCTAAACCAAAACTTAATGGCTGCCCGTAGTGTTAAGAAAATTATACTTAAAATAGACTAACGTATTAAATGGTTGCTACCACATCCGTTTCGCTTACCGTGCTCGTGCCGGTTTATAATGAGGAAGGCTGCCTGCAGCGCTTCCGCGAGGCCATGGACGCCTTCCTGGCGCAGACACCGGTGCCTACGCAGGTGCTCTTCATCAACGATGGCTCCACCGACAGCAGCCTTACCCAGATACGGGAAATCTGCCAGCGCAGCACCGGCTACAGCTATATTTCCCTGGACCGCAACCATGGCCTCAGCACCGCCATTAAAGCAGGTATCAACCATAGCCAAACCACACACATCGGCTACATCGACTCTGACCTGCAGACCTCCCCGCTGGACTTCCTGCTGCTACTCGAGCACGTCACGGACTACGAGATGGTCATCGGCATCCGGGCCAAGCGCAAGGATACCTTTGTGAAGAAAATCTCCTCCAAAATTGCCAACGGCTTCCGCCGCTACATGATCAACGACGGCATCGTGGATACGGGCTGCCCGCTCAAGATCATGGATGCCGCCTATGCCAAGCGCGTCCCTTTCTTCGATGGGATGCACCGCTTCCTGCCCGCGCTCCTGCAACTGCAGGGCGGCAGGGTAAAACAGCTGCCCGTGCAGCACTTCGAGCGCTTTGCCGGTTACTCCAAATACCACCTGTTCAACCGCCTGTGGGGCCCGCTCAACGATACCTTTGCCTTTCGGTGGATGCGCAAGCGCTACATCACCTATGGCATTGCCGAGGAGTTTGAGAATCAGCCGGTAGCCAATGGACATTTCTGAGGCGCTGATCTACGGCGTGGGGCTGTGCGCCCAGCTGCTGTTTTCAGCCCGCATCCTCCTGCAGTGGGTTATGTCGGAACGGGCGGGTAAAGTGCTTTCCCCTGACTCCTTCTGGACGACCAGCCTGCTGGCCTCTGTCCTGCTGATGGCCTACGGCGCCTTGCGAAACGACATCGTGATTGTGGGCGGCCAGCTTATTTCCTATTTTATTTATGTGCGTAACATCAAGCTCAAGCAGGTGTGGGAAGGCCTGGCCTGGCCTGTGCGCTGGGGAGCCCTCCTGTTTCCGTTTGCGGCGGTGGGCTGGCTGCTGTGGAGCGAGACCTATAGCTTTAGCTATATCATGGAGCACAGCAAGGCCTCCGGCGCCCTGATTGCCTGGGGTGGGGCCGGGCAGGTGATCTTTACGTTTCGCTTTGTCTACCAGTGGTGGCACTCGGAGCGTCGGCAGGAGTCTGTCATCCCGCTCGGCTTTTGGGTGATCAGCCTGGTGGGCAGCCTCATGATCATGTCCTATGCCGTGCTGCGGCTGGACCCGGTGCTTTTTCTGGGGCAGATATTTGGCGTGGCGGCTTATACTCGTAATTTTATGCTGGGGCTACGCGAGCAGCGGTCTTCCCCGGAAACGTCTTCATCAAACTAAACGATGCTGCCATCTTACAACCAACGCACAGGTCGGTCTTTGCTCATCCTGCTGCTTGTGCTGTTTCTGCTGCTGATCTATAAGTTAGGGACCTGGGGGGTAGTAGAAACCAGCGAAGCGCGCTATGCCGAAATAGGCCGTGAAATGTGGCACAGCGGTGATCTGCTGCACCCGCGCCTGCTGGGCATTCAGCACTACCACAAACCTCCTCTCACCTATGCCATCACGGCACTGGGCATACAGCTGTTCGGCCCCGATGCCTTTGGCGCACGCTTTTTCCTGCAGATCTCGCTGCTGGGGCAAGTATGGCTCGTGTACCTGATCGGAAAGCAGCTGCTGGGCAACCCGCGACAGGCGCTGCTGGCGGCCGTGGTGTACGTGACGATTCCGGCCGTGCTCGTCTCGGCCCGCAACCTCACCACCGACTCTTTCCTGACGACCTTTGAGCTGGCGGCCATACTTGGCTGGCTCTGGTACAAAGCAAGGGCACAAGCGCTGTGGCTGTATTTTTTCTACCTGATGCTGGCGCTGGCATTCCTGACAAAGGGACCCGTGGGGCTGATATTCCCGGTGCTGGTGCTTATCGGGTTGGGTGGCAACTATACTTCTTCTCAGAACCGCACATCGGGGTGGCACCACCTGCCGGGCCTGCTGCTCTTTCTGGCGCTGGGCGGCTCCTGGTTTCTGTACCTCATGCGCCTGGACCCGCAGTTTATCGACTACTTCCTCCTCAGGCACACCGTGCAGCGCTTTGCCAACCCCGAAACATTTGGCCGCTCCAAGCCCTGGTGGTTTTACCTGGTGCTGGCCCCGGCGCTCAGCCTGCCCTGGTCTGCTATATTGATAGCCAACTTCCGGAAGCTACACCAGATGCCCGGCCCGCTCAAGCGCCTGTTTATACTTTGGATCCTGGTGCCGCTGGTGTTTTTCTCCTTCTCAGGCTCTAAGCTTATACTTTACATCCTGCCTATTTTTGCCGGACAGGCCCTGCTGACCGCTTGGCTGCTGCACGCGCTCTCTGCCGAGGCTGCGCGAAAAGCCATGACCTGCGGGATGCTATACTTTGCGGTGCTGGCAGTAGTGCTTTTCGTGGCCCCGCTGCTGCCGGTGGGCGTGGCGCTGCCCTGGCGCGTGCTCACGCTTCCGCTGGGGATGCTGGCGGCACTGGCCATTCTCTGGACGGGAGAAAGAGCGCCGCAGCAAAAGCTCGTGTACGGTGCGCTGGTATTTATGGCCCTGCTGCTGCCCTATGCCACCAATCTGATGGCCCACAACCCGCAGCTTACCAACGGCAGCCGCCCGATTGCCCAGGCCATTCAAGCCAAAAACCTACAGGAGCGGCCAATTCTGGTCTACGACAGGCTTCTGCCCTCGCTGGCCTTTGAGCTGAACAGAAACATTATCTCCCTGCAGGATGGCAGCCACAAACTGGAACGCGAGACGCAGTTTGAGCGCGACGAGGCCTGGCGCGCGCAGCTGCTGCAGCTTGGCAGCCCGGAAGGGATGGAGCAACTGCGACAGCTGCTGCAGCAAAAGCCTGTACTGGTGGTAAAAAGGGAGCTGCCGCCCGAGCGGGCGTGGATGCTGGAGCACTTTACCGGGCAAGAGAAAGTGGGCGACTGGACGATTTATTATTAGCTTCTCCGAAGGCGAAGCGTTGGGTTACACGTGGAGCATGATGCCTTGCCGACTGATGGATCACTGCAAACCCTTGAAAAACAAAAAAGGCTGATCCGAAGACCAGCCTTTTTATGATTTAGTGTGCGCAAGAAAGGACTCGAACCTTCACACCTTGCGGAACTGCCGCCTGAAGACAGCGCGTCTACCAATTTCGCCACTTGCGCATAGATCACTATATCAACTTAACGTCCCAAAACCCTTTAACCCTTTGTGTTTATTGGGAGTGCAAAAGTATGGCAAGCTTTCAAGGAAAACAATACCCTCCCTGAAAAAATTTATTCTTTTTCTTCCTGCTCCTCCAGCACGATCGGGGATATCTCTTTGCCCGAGAATCGCTCCAGCCGCCGCAGCGCCGTAATCCCGACGATCACCCACAGGAAACCGGCCGCAAAGCCAGCCACCACATCTGTTGCGTAGTGCACGCGCAGGTAAACCCGGCTGAAGCCGATCAACAGCACAAAGGCAACCAGAAGGGCAATCAGCATATTGCGGTAGGGCACGTGCTTGACGTTGTGCCAGACCAGGTAGATCAGCAGGCCGTAAAAAGAGGCAGCCACCATACTATGCCCGCTCGGGAAACTGAGCCCGGAGGCTTCTACCAGGGGCGACATGGGCCGCTCCCGCTCAAAAAAATACTTCAGGATGAGATTAAGCGTAATGCTTCCCAGCGCCACCACCGGCACTTTCAGCGAGTTCCAGCGGTGCTTCCGCACAAACAGGTAATAGGCCACCAGCGCCAGTGCCGCCGGTGTCAGGAACTGCCGGGAAGCAAAGAAGGTGATGAACCGGATAAAACCGTCGAGCACTGGGCTGCTGATGCTGGCCGCAAAGCCGAAAGCGGCCTCATCCAGCCACACCACGTCGCCCTCCAGAATCTCGCTGCCCAGGTACAGGAACGTCACGATGCAGGCCAGGAACAGGAGCCACACAAATACCAGCTCCACCGTGAAAAGCGCCGCAGAGGCTGCTATTCTTTTATAGAACCTTCGTATCATAATATCTTAGAATCAGTTTAAACTTTACGATGATATGGCATTGCGCGATAGCCAGACCGCCCGCCATAGCCAAAATTACTATACGTTAACTATGAAAGACAGCATCAGGTTATTTGTGGCCGCGGCGCTGCCCCCCCTCCTACTCGGGAAACTGCAGGAGCAAACACATCCCTATGCCCATCCGGCCGTGCGGATGATGCCTGCCCAGAACCTGCACCTGACGCTCTACTTTATCGGCAACGTAGCTGCCCGCGAACTGGAAAGTATAAAGTCGCGCGTGGCGCAGGTAGCCGGGCGGCAGCAGCGGTTCACGCTGCTGCTTAGCAGCATTGAACCCGGCCCTAAGCCCAGGCACCCGCGCCTGGTATGGGCTCGCTTTGCCCCGCACCCCGCTTTTGAAGCCCTAAGCTTAGACCTGGCACAGGCGCTTTCACCGCAGCCTGTCACCAAATTGAAAGCCATCCCCCATATCACCCTGGCCCGCTTCCGGAAGGACGCGCCGCCCCCGCTGCACTTGCCTACGCTTACTTCCCAGGAGCCCCTAAAGCTGCCCGTGCACGAAATCGCGCTGTGGCAGTCGGTGCTGGGTTCGCCTCACCCTACTTATTCGATACTTCACCGCTACCCGCTGCGCTAAAACCTCCCGCGGCAAAACACAGTAAGATATGGGGCACGCATAAACCCTACTTACATGAACCAAACGGAGCTGACCGAGCTGGTGATGAGCCTGAAAGATAAAAACCTGACCGTGGCCTTTGCTGAAAGCTGCACCGGGGGCCTGCTGGCCTCCGAATTTGTAAAAGCAAAAGGCAGCAGCGATGTGCTCAAAGGCAGCCTGGTGGTATATCAGCCGGAAGTGAAGCAGAAACTGCTGGGCGTGAAAAAAGAAACGCTGGAACTCTACACGGCCGAGTCGCAGCAGGTCACCAACGAGCTGGTGATGGGGCTCAAAAAGCTACTGGATGCCGATATCAGCATTGCCACCACCGGCCTGGCCGGCCCCGGCGGCTCTGAGACAGAGGAAAAGCCCGTCGGCACCACCTTTGTCAGCTTCCTTTACGATGGCAAGGCCGAAGAATTCCGGGAACAGTTTAAAGGCAACACCGAGAGTGTGCGCAAGCAGATCGTGGACTACATTTTCCAGAAGCTTCAGGGCGTGCTGGAGCAGCATTATGACCGCTGATGCCTATCTTGCGGCACTAACCATTGCCTCATACCTTGCGCCACCTCCCCGACAGCGGATTTCACCGCGTAGCCTCTTTTTATGACCCGCTTTCCAGGTTGGTGTATGGGCGGGCACTGCAGCAGGCGCAGCTGGCTTTACTGCCTTTTGTTCCGGAAGGGGCACGGGTGCTGGTGATCGGCGGCGGCACCGGCTGGCTGCTCGAGCAGCTCCTGCACGCGGGCAAGCGGCTGGAGATTTTATACCTGGAGGCCGCCCCGGCCATGCTGCAGATGTCCCGCCAGAAGTATGACGCTTTTCCAAAGCCCCACCAGGCTCAGGTGCAGTTCAGGCTTGGCACCGAGCAGGCCCTGCAGCCGCAGGAGCAGTTCGACGTCATCATTACACCTTTCCTCCTCGACCTTTTCCCGCCACAGCGCCTGCAGGCGCTCATGGGCAGGCTGGCCCAGGCCCTGCATCCCAAAGGGCAATGGCTTTTTGCCGATTTCTGGCCTGTGCAGCAGCGCCCACTGTGGTGGCAACGGCTGCTAATTAAAAGCATGTATGTTTTTTTTGGCTGGCTGAGCCAGGTGCAGGCCCGGCAGTTGCCGGACTACCAGCAGCATTTCAAGGACTTGGGCTTCTCCCCTACGCACAGCCAGTCGTTTTACGGCGGCATGGTGCAGGCAAAGGTTTTTAAGAGAGCCTGAAAGATTTGCATCTGATATAGCCCTGGTCAGCCAAGGACCTAGCTACAATACCGCAGGCAAAACATTGCACTCCTGGTCTATAATCTCTATATTTATACGTTTAATTATACTGATCTAACCGATGAAATCAACATTATACAGCCTGTTAGGTATAGCGCTGGGACTGGCCGCACAGCCGGCGCTCGCGCAGCAGCAGGTAAAGTATGAATTGTCGTTCCCGAACGCGGTGCACCACGAGGCAGAGGTAAATGTTACCTTCTCCGGCATCCAGAGCGATACCCTGAAAGTGCAGATGGCACGCACCTCGCCGGGGCGCTACGCCATCCATGAATTTGCCAAAAACGTGTATAATGTGCGCGCCACCGACGCGCAGGGGCAGCCGCTGGAGCTCGTGCAGCTGCATATAAACGAGTGGGGCGTGCTGCACCCGAAAGGCAGCGCTACCGTTAGCTACACCCTTTTTGCCGACCACGCCGACGGCACCTACGCCGGCGTAGATGAAACGCACGCCCACCTGAACGCACCCGCCACCTTGATGTATGCCCACGACTTTGAGGAGGCACCGGCCTATGTCACCTTTCACGTGCCGCAGGGCAGCAACTGGAAAGTGGCCACGCAGCTGCGCCAGGAGCAGGGTAACACCTATTTTGCGCCCAACTTCCAGTACCTGATGGACAGCCCCACCGAGCTCAGCGATTTTGATTTTGCGGAGTGGACCCTAAACGAAGGCGGCAAGCAGAAAACCATACAAGTGGCGCTGCACCACCAGGGCAACGAGCAGGACTTTGCCCGCTACGTAACCCAAACCAAGCAAATTGTGTCCGAGCACCGGGCCGTGTTTGGCCAGCTGCCTGATTTTGACTTTGGGCGCTACACCTTTATCGGGTGCTATATGCCACAGGCCACGGGCGATGGCATGGAACACCGCAACTCCACCAGCCTGACCAGTTCCCGCTCCCTCGACAACGCCATGGGTCCCTTGCTCAACACCGTGTCGCATGAGTTCTTCCATACCTGGAACGTGGAGCGCATCCGGCCGCAGTCGCTGGAGCCTTTCAACTTTCAGGAAGCTAACATGAGCGAGGGCCTTTGGCTGGCCGAGGGCTTTACGAGCTACTACGGTGACCTGGCCATGGCGCGCACCGGCATCTATGACCTGGACAAGTATACTTCCGGCCTGGCCGGCGACCTGAACTATGTGCTTCTGTCCCCCGGCAGGCAATACCACAGCCTGGTGGAGATGAGCCGACAGGCGCCTTATGTGGATGCCGCCCGCTCCGTGGACCCGGTGAACCGTCACAACACCTTCATCTCCTACTATACCTACGGCAGCATGCTGGGCCTGGCCCTGGACATGGAACTGCGCCAAAAGTATGGCAAAACCCTCGATGACTTTATGCAGGCCCTCTGGCGCAAATACGGCGCACCGGAAAAGCCCTATACCATGGCCAATGTACAACAGACGCTGGCAGAGGTGAGCGGCGACGCAGCCTGGGCGCAGCAAGTGTTTGCCCAGCGCGTGTTCGGCCGCACCCTGCCTGACTATGCGCCACTGCTGGCCCAGGCGGGGCTGGAACTTCGGAAAGCGCACCCCGGGCAGCCAACGCTGGGCAGGCTATACCTGGAGTATAAAGACGCAGGCGCCATGATCGCGAACGGCACCTTGGTGGGCTCCGAGGCCTATAAAACCGGCCTGGAGCGCGGCGATATGCTCCTGGCGCTGGACGGGCGCAAGATCAGAAAAGAAAAGGATTTAGAGAAAGCCCTTAAAAAACACAAGCCTGGCGATACGGTAAACATCACCTACAGCCGCCTCGGGCAAACGCACAACGCGACGCACAACGCGACGCTGACGCTGGAGGAGGTGCAAACGCTGGAGGTGGTGCCTTACGAGCGCATCGGCAAGGAGCTGACCCCGCAAATGCAGGCGTTCCGGGAGGCATGGCTTGGCGCTAAGGCTTAATAGCAAGTTAGCTATACTTAAATGCCAGCTGTGGCGTTTTGCTTTTGAACCAACGAAGCCGTACCTTAGTATAAGCAAATAAAATTCAGCTATTTCCACGTGAAAAACTTTTTTACCATCATGCTGACAGCAGCCCTGCTCTATGCCGGGCAAAGTATGGCGCAGGACCTAAAGCCTAGTCTGCCCGCTGCCCCGACTCCAACTCAGACGGATGCCGTTCCTGTGGCTGCACCCGCTGCCACGGAAGTCGCGAAGGCTTCAAAGCCATCCTGGCAAGGGCCTAAGCTTAGCTATAGTATGAATCTGGGTGCCAGTTTCAGCAGTGGTTTCGGAAACGCGACGTTCGTGGAGCCGTCGGTGCGCTACCAGGTAAGCAATCGCTTTCGGGTAAACACCAGCCTGGCCTATGTGCGCACCACGCCTTTTAACGCCACGGTAGCAGGCCCTGAGGGCACCACCATGCTATACCGCAACCGCGGCGGCAGCCACTACATCGCCAGCGTAGGCGTGGATTACCTGGCCAGCGAGCGGTTGATGCTGAGCGGCAACATCTGGCGCGATTTCTCCAACCTTCCTGCCCAGGACTTTGGCAACAGCCCCTACAACCCCGGGCGCATGGGCGCCGATTTTCGGGCAACGTATAAGGTGACGGAAAATTTCAGCATCATGGGCGGCATCCGCTATTCAGACGGTGCCTCGCCTTACGGCAACCCTTTCTACGCGCCGGGCTACGGAAGCAGGTACGGCTACTGGTAAGCAATCCCATTACAGCCATCATCAGAACGCTTCTTCGGCCAGCCGGGGAAGCGTTCTTTTTTTCATTTTCCTGCTAAATCGCCTGCAGATAATCTATTTTGCCCTATCCCTAGTATATACTTTTGTTGAACAAGTAGGAGTTATACAGGTTGATAGCTAGCCAGGGAGCACTTTACCAGGTGCGCCACCCGCTATACTTTTTATCAATCCACAAAAGGAAAACAGACTTTGCAGCAGAATAGCAACAACACCCGGCATCTAAAGAACGAACGCCTCAAAACGATTAAGCCAGGCTACAGGGGCAACAAAACGATAGACGGCCGCTTTGCCAACGGCGACGAGCTCTACACCCCCGGCTTTGAGAAGGTGCTGCGCTGGCAGCTGAGCCGTAACCCGCAGCGCGAGCAGAAGCAGCGCGACGACTACACCCCGCTGGTGCACAAAGGGACAGACTTTCTCCACGATGACCGCGACATGCTGGTATGGCTGGGGCACGCCTCCTTTTTCATACGTCTCAACGGCCTCACTTTCCTGACCGACCCGGTGCTCTACGACCTGCCGATGGTGAAACGCAAGGTCGGCCTCCCCTGCACCCCCGACCAGCTGCGCAACATCGATTTCCTGCTCATCTCCCACGCCCACCGCGACCACCTCGACAAAAAGTCGGTGCGGGCGCTGCATGCGCAAAACCCACAGGTAAAGGCGCTGGCCCCCTTGCGCAGCGGCGATTTGCTGCGCAGCATCCACCCCAACCTGCCCTACCAAGAGGCCGGTTGGTTCCAGAAGTATGATCTGGTGCCTGACCAGGTGGAAGTATACTTTCTGCCGGCCTCGCACTGGCACCGCCGCGGCCTGCTGGATTTGAACAAGGTGCTCTGGGGCAGCTTCGTGCTTAAAACGCCCGACCTTACCCTGTACTTTGCGGGCGATACCGGCCTGAACAACCACTTTACCGAGATAGAGGAGCTGCTGGGGCCCATGGATGTGTGCCTGATGCCGGTGGGGGCCTACAAACCCTCTTTTTTAATGCAGCAAAGCCACCTGAACCCGCATGAGGCGGTAAAGGCCTATAACCAACTGCGCGGCGGCATTTTTGTGCCCATGCACTACGGCACCTACGACCTGTCGGACGAGCCGCCAAGCGAGCCGGTGCGCCTGCTCGAGCAGCTGGCTGCCTCGGGCGTGCTGCAGGGCCTGCGCATTCCGGCTATCGGGGAGCCTGTGCTGCTGCAGCCACTTTTATAGGGTTGACTGGTGTTAGACCATACTTTTGCTATATTTGTGAACTGTACCTATTACCTGTTTACGAACTACTGCATCTGTTATGTCTCCAACCCTTATCATAGGCCTGATTGTCGCCTATTTCTGTATTCTGATCTTTATCTCGTATCTCACCAGCCGCAACACCGACTCTGAGACGTTTTTCCTGGCCAACCGCTCCTCCCCGTGGTATGTGGTGGCCTTCGGTATGATCGGCACCTCGCTTTCCGGGGTCACCTTTGTTTCTATTCCGGGGATGGTGGCCGGGGCGCAGTTCTCTTACCTGCAGTTTGTGCTGGGTTACCTGCTGGGCTATTTCGTGATTGCCACCGTGCTCATGCCGCTCTACTACCGCATGAACCTGGTGTCGATCTATACTTACCTGGAGCAGCGCTTCGGGTGGTGGTCTTATAAAACCGGGGCGGCCTTCTTCCTGCTATCCCGCACCTTGGGAGCCGCTATCCGCCTGTTTCTGGTGGCAGGCGTGCTGCAGCTGGCCGTTTTCGACGAGCTAGGCGTTCCCTTCTCTATTTCCGTGATCATCACCATCGCCCTGATCTGGGTGTATACCTTCCGGGGGGGCATGAAAACCATCATCTGGACAGACACCTTCCAGACAACGGCCATGCTGGTGGCGGTGGGCACCAGCATCTGGCTTATCTCCGATGAGCTGAACCTGGGCTTCCAGGGCATTGTGGACACGATCAAAGCCAGCGACTATTCGCAGGTGTTCTACTGGGACGTAAAAGACAGCAAGTACTTCTTTAAGCAGTTCTTCTCCGGCGCTTTCATTGCCATTGTGATGACAGGCCTGGACCAGGACATGATGCAGAAAAACCTGAGCTGCAAGAACATCGGCGATGCACAGAAAAACATGTTCTGGTTCAGCATCATCCTTGTTTTCGTGAATATCCTGTTCCTGGCGCTGGGTGCCCTGCTGTATGTGTACGCACAGGCTAAAGGCATTGCCCTGCCAGCCAGCGGCGACGACGTGTTCCCGTTCCTGGCCCTCAACCACTTCACCTACTTTGCCGGCATCGTGTTTATACTTGGCATTATCGCCATCACCTATGCCTCCGCCGACTCGGCCCTCACGGCACTCACCACCTCCTTCTGCGTGGACTTCCTCAACTTTAAGGACCGCCCGGAGCAGGAGCGTGTGCGCCTGCGCTATATCGTGCATGCGGGCATTTCCCTGGTGATGGTGCTGGTGATCATTGCTTTTGACATCCTGAACGATGACAGCGTGGTAACGGCCGTGTTTAAGGTGGCGGGCTATACGTACGGGCCGCTGCTGGGCCTCTACAGCTTCGGCATCTACACCAAACGGGCCGTACGCGACCGGTTCGTACCCATTGTCTGCACCGTGGCGCCGCTGCTGACCTTTATCCTCAGCTACAACTCCACGGACTGGTTCTGGGGCTATGAGTTCGGCTTTGAGGTACTGATCCTCAACGGCTTCCTTACCTTTGTTGGCCTGATGGCCGTGACGTCCGGAAAAATTGACGAGCTGGAGCTGGCACAGGAGCAGCAGACAGCCTAAACGCACAAAGTTATACTTTCCCATACCCTCCCCTGCCCCGCGCAGCGGAGGGTATTTTTTTGGCTCGTGCTGCTGCCCTGCCTTTCGGGACAGTACGCGATGTAAAAGATATGCAGCTGCAGTAAGCGGGCAGCACAAGCGAAGCGGCAACAAAGCTTCCTAACTTTGCCACATATTGCTTACATTTGCAATATTTTTCCGGTATGATGGCATTATACGGCCGGCTTGGCTGTTATAAGACCATACCTGGGGCATAAGGCCGGTAAATGCCGGACAGGGCCCTTCACCACATTTAGCATAAACTATTAATGGCAAAACGCGGATTCGGGTCTGGCAGCGGCGAACAAGAGAAAGAAGGCAGAAAGAAAATCACCAAAGAGAGCTTTCGCCGGGGCCTGCGGATATTCAGCTACGTGCTTCCTTACAAGTATAAATTCATTGTCGGCCTGGTGTTCCTCGCGCTGTCCAGCCTGACGATGATGGCCTTCCCCTACCTGGTGGGCAAGCTTTTCGACTCCTCTGCCGACACTGCCAGCGCGCCGCTGCAAAACATCAACATGATTGCCCTGGGCCTTTTTGCCGTCATCCTGCTGCAGGGCATCTTCTCGTTTTGCAGGGTATACTTTTTTGCGCAGGTAAGCGAGAACGCCGTGGCTAACATCCGCCGCGACCTCTACAGCAAATTTGTGCAGCTGCCCATCTCTTTTTATGAGAAACGCCGCGTGGGCGAGATCACCAGCCGCATCACCACCGATGTGGCCCAGGTGCAGGATGCCATGTCCATTACGCTGGCAGAGCTTTTCCGGCAGGTCACCACGCTCCTGGTAGGCGTTGTCGTGATCATGTGGATGTCTATCAAGCTGTCGCTGTTCATGCTAGCTACTTTCCCGGTGCTGGTGGCGCTGGCGCTGGTGTTTGGCCGTAAGATCAAGATGCTATCGAAGAAAACGCAGGACGAGCTGGCCAACACCAACGTGATTGTGGAGGAGACGCTGCAGGCCATTAACACGGTAAAAGCCTTTACAAACGAGATGTTTGAGGTGGGCCGCTACAGAAGCACCCTGGACAAAGCCGTTAAAACAGCCATCAAGGGCGCCTATTACCGCGGCGCTTTCATCACCTTCATCATTGTAGGCCTTTTCGGGGGCATTATCCTGGTGATCTGGTATGGGGCGACGCTGGTGGCTAACGGGGAAATTGCCCGTGGCGAACTGGTTTCCTTTGTGCTCTATACCGTGTTCATAGGCGCCTCTGTGGGCGGCCTGGGCGACTTGTACGGCAAGGTGCAGGCGGCATTGGGCGCTACCGAGCGCATCCTGGAGATACTGCAGGAGCCTGAAGAACCGACCGACAAAAGTATAAAAGCGCTGGGCGAGGTACCGCGCGTAAGCGGGGACATCAGCTACAGGCACGTGGCCTTCTCCTACCCTACCCGCCCCGACATACAGGTGCTGCGCGACATCAGCTTTAACGTGAGAGCCGGCGAGAAGGCGGCACTGGTAGGTCCTAGCGGCGCCGGCAAGTCCACCATCATCCAGCTGCTCATGCGCTTTTACGACATCCAGGGCGGCGGCATCAAAGTAGACGGCAAGGACATCCGGGATATCAGCATGACCGAGCTGCGCGCAAACATTGGCGTGGTGCCGCAGGAAGTGCTGCTGTTTGGCGGCACGATACGCGAAAACATTGCCTATGGCCGCCCGCAAGCCACAGAAGCCGAGATCACAGCGGCTGCCCGTAAAGCCAACGCCTACGATTTCATCCAGTCCTTCCCCGAAGGCTTTGACACCCTGGTGGGCGAGCGCGGCATTAAACTCTCCGGCGGTCAGCGCCAGCGCATCGCCATTGCCCGGGCCATCCTTAAAAACCCGGCCATCCTGATCCTGGATGAGGCTACCAGCGCCCTGGACTCAGAGTCCGAGCACCTGGTGCAGCAGGCTATGGACGAGCTGATGAAAGGCCGCACCACGATTGTGATCGCCCACCGCCTGGCCACTATCCGTAAGGTAGATAAGATTCTGGTGATTGAAAACGGCGAGATTGTGGAAGAAGGCTCGCACGAGGAGCTCTCGGAGAACCCGGAAGGCATGTACGCCAACCTGCTGCGCCTGCAGTTTGAACTAAGCTAACGCCAGGCCCAGGTGCCGAAGTATAAAATCCTACTGTAGCGAGGCCTGCCGTAGGATTTTATACTTTGTGGCTATACTTTTGGCGATATTTGCGTATAACCGGCCCATGCACCCTCTCCCTCGACGCCCCCTACCCCTTCGCGTACTCACGCTTTTGCTTCTGTTCCTGCCCCTGCTGACACAGGCACAGCGGTACCCCGGCACCTTTACTGCCCGCAACGCCGCCTACCTGGAAATCAGCGGCACCTCCGATACCTACTCCTTTAACCTGGACCGCATCGTTTACCAGCACTCTGTTTTTAAAACTGCCGTGCGCGCCGGCATCGGCACCAACCTCTTTTTTCAGGAGGGAGAGCCCGGCGTGTACCCCATCGTGCCACTGGAGCTGCTGGGCCTGGTAGGCGCCACGGAAAACCACCTGGAAGTGGGCCTGGGCTACACCCGCCGCTTTACCGACCACCCGGACCTGATGCGCCACATGTACTTTGCCCGCGTCGGGCTGCGCTACCAGCGGCCCAAGGGCGGCCTGCTGGTGCGGCTGGCGGTAACGCCATTCGTGTCTCCGGAGAACAAGAGCGATACGCCGGGCCTGCCCGTGGTGCCCCGGTTTGGCCTGAGCGTTGGCCGCAGCTTTTAGGGCATCTGCCGGTAAATTCCGGGAGGCACTGCATGACAGGCAGCAAAGTATTTTATACCTTTATACCTATAGCAAAACCTCAAGTATAGAACCATGAAGAAAAGAATCATCGGCTTTGCCCTTTCCGCCGCCCTGATGCTGGGGGCAGGTGCCCTGCAGGCACAAGGAATCAAGATGCCGGCCGCCAGCCCTTCGCAAAAAGTGGAGCAGGCCGTGGGCCTGGGCACCATCCAGGTGGATTACTCCCGCCCCTCGATGAAGGGCCGCGAGATATTCGGGGAACTGGTGCCATATGATAAGTTGTGGCGCACCGGCGCGAATGCCTCCACCAAGATAAAATTCACAGAGGATGTAACGGTTGAAGGCAATAAAGTGCCCGCCGGCGAGTATGCCCTCTACACCATTCCGGGCAAAGACACCTGGACCATCATCATCCACAAAAACACCAAGCACTGGGGCGACGGCGGCCCGGACTATAACCCGGCCGAGGATTTGGTGCGCTTCGAGGTGAAACCGCAGCAGAACCCACGCGAAGTCGAGTCTTTCACCATCAACTTCGCCAACGTGAAACCGGATGCAACGGACGTGGAAATCCTCTGGGACAACACCATCGTTCCGTTTACCGTGGAGACCGATGTGGACAGCAAGGTGATGGCGCAGATACAGGAGCAGGTGGTAAAACCGGCCAGCGTGAACCCGAACCTGTACGCCGCCGCGGCCAGCTATTACTTCGAGAACGGGCACGACCTGAAGCAGGCCTATACCTGGATGAAAAAAGCCAACGAGAAAGATCCCAAATACTGGAACGTGCACACGCAGGCAAAGATGGAGGCCAAAATGAAGAACTACAAAGCCGCCATCAAAACCGCCGAGAAATCCAGGGAGCTGGCACAGGCCGCCCACAACGACGACTATGTGCGCCTCAACGACCAGGCCATCGCCGAGTGGAAATCCATGAAATAAAGCTATCTTTGTTTTTACCGTATAAAGGAGCCTCCGGAGTATAATCCGGAGGCTTTTTCGTGGTACTATAACGTAAGAACCTGTTGGAAGAGAAGAAGCATTCGGAAGAGCACCTGGGCCCGGCCCGGGAGTATTGGTGGAACGAGGATTACCTGGAGCTGCTGGCTGAGCGCCTCTACCTGCCTTATATACAGACGCTGGTGGACATTGGCTGCGGCAAGGGCATGATGGGCTTCCGGTTCTCCAGATACATGCCGGCGGGCGGCAAAGTATACGGCGTGGACTATGAGCCCGGCTATATTGCGGAGGCAAGGCAGCGGGCGCAGAGCGAGTTTGGCCACAACAACATCGACTATGCCTTTAAGGTGGGCAACGCCGACAACATTCCCCTGCCCGACAATATTGCCGACGTAACGCTTTGCCAGACGCTGCTGATCCACGTGAAAAACCCGCAGCGCGTGATACAGGAGATGATCCGGGTAACCAAGCCAGGCGGCTGGGTGGTGGCCCTGGAGCCCAACAACCTCGTCCCCAACCTCATGTTCGACCGCTACGGCGAGACTGACTACAACGTGGAGGCCATGCTGGAGGTGCTGGAGGTGAAGCTGCGCATCGAGAAAGGCAAAAAACAGCTGGGCGAAGGCTTTAACTCGCTGGGCGATGTGGTGCCGGACCTGTTCCTGAAGGCTGGCCTGAAAGATGTGAAAGTATGGATCTCGGATAAAGCCCTTTCCATCATCCCGCCCTACGATACGCAGGAAAAGATCATGCGCGTGGAGCAGATGCTCAACTGGATAGAATCCGAGGCCATGGGCTATGACTACCAGGACAACCTGAACTACTTTATGGCCGGCGGCGGCGACAAGGAAAAGTTTGACGCCTACTGGCAAAAGCTGCTCTACAACAAGATCATGCTCAAAGAGAAGCTAAAGAACGAAGAATACGTGTCAGCTGGCGGAAGCCTGGTCTACATTGTGGCGGCGCAGAAGCCAAGGTAGAATAGAGCGCTTTTTTTTATCGCATATTAAGGAGCATGGCGCAAGATCTATGTTTACGCCACGAGCTCCTTCTTTTTCTTTCCTATCAGCCCCTGCAGTATAAACCCAAACAGGATCACGCCCAGGCACCCGATCACGTTGAACCACAGGAAGGCAATGTCTGTGAAGTAGTAGCAGTACAGCACCACGGCCTCGGCAAGCAGGGCAGCGTAGAAAACGGCGTTGCCTTTGATGCGCTTAAAGTAAAAGGCCACAAGGAAAATCCCCAGGATGGTACCGTAGAAAATGGACCCGATGATGTTGACGGCCTGTATCAGGTTATCCAGCAGCGAGGCATAGGTGGCAAACAGGATGGCGATTCCCCCCCAGCCCGCCGTAAAGAGCTTCGAGGCCTTTACATAGTGGATGGGGCTGCCGTCCTGCTTTACCGAGCGCTTGTAGATATCGATGACCGTGGTGGAGGCCAGGGCGTTGAGCTCAGAGGCGGTGGAGGACATGGCGGCAGAGAAGATGACGGCCAGCAGCAGCCCCACCAGGCCGGCAGGCAGGTACTTCATCACAAAGGAGATAAACACATAGTCGGTGTCTCTGGTCTCTGCCTCGGGCACGGCCTTTTTAATCACGCCCTTCACCTGCTCGCGTACTTGCTTACCCACCGCCGTATAGGTATTTACCTGGCGTTGGGCAGCCGCGATGGCACCGGCATCCTCTGCCTTCAGGGCCGTAACCAGGTCCTGCACCGCCTCCTGCTTCTGCTCAAAAACACCTGCATACTCCGACTCCAGCCCGCGCAGCTCCTCGCCGTAGGGCGTGGCGTATACTTTGTTTTTGGCCGCCTCGTTAAAAAACGCGGGCGGCTGGTTAAACTGGTAAAACACAAACACCATCACCCCGATAAACAGGATCAGGAACTGCATCGGGATCTTCAGCAGGCCGTTGAACAGCAGCCCCAGGCGGCTCTCGGCAATAGACCTGCCTCCCAGGTAGCGCGCCACCTGGCTTTGGTCGGTGCCGAAGTAGGAAAGCGCCAGGAAAAGCCCGCCTGTTATGCCCGACCAGAAATTATAGCGGTCATCCCAATCAAAGGAGAAGTCCACCACGTTCATCTTGCCCATTTTACCGGCTACGTTCACGGCATCCCCAAAACTCACGTGGTCGGGTAAGTAGCGCACCACCATGATGCCCGCCACGATCATTCCGCCCATCATCACGGCCATCTGCTGCTTTTGCGTCACGCTCACCGCCCGGGTGCCCCCCGACACGGTATACACGATCACCAGCATGCCAATTAGCAGGTTGGTCACCGTCAGGCTCCAGCCCAGCATCGTGGACAGGATGATAGCCGGCGCGTAGATGGTAATGCCGGCCGCCAGCCCGCGCTGCACCAGGAACAGGAAGGCAGCCAGGGAGCGAGTTTTCAGGTCGAAGCGGTTTTCCAGGAACTCGTAGGCCGTGTATACCTTCAGCCTGTAGAAAATCGGGATCACGGTGATGGAAATGATGACCATGGCAATGGGCAGCCCGAAGTAAAACTGCACAAAGCGCATCCCGTCTTCATAGGCCTGCCCCGGCGTAGACAGAAACGTAATGGCGCTGGCCTGCGTGGCCATCACAGATAGGCCAATGGACCACCACTTCATGCTGTTATCGCCTTTCAGGTAACCTTCTATGTCTTTGCTGCCGCGCGTTTTCCAGACGCCGTAGCTCACAATAAAGCCAAGCGTGCCCAGCAGCACGATCCAGTCGAGCGGGCTCATGCGTATAGCTTGGTAAGGAGGTAAAACAGCAGGATCAGGAAAGCCAGGTTGCCCAGCACCAGCCAGTACATACCTGCCCAGCGCTTAAAGAAGGGCGGCTTTCCGATGGGGGTTTCTTCGACTGCAGGGCGTGTGTCTTTCATTTTCTTAACAAAGTATAATCTGGCAAAGGACAAGGATTTAGATAAGAGCAATCGTCCTTTTCCAAAAAGTCTTCTGTCTGATCTATTTTATACTTGATTCGGCTGCGCTGCCGGACGCATTATTTTTACCCAGCGAGATCAGGTTGGCAAACAAGCGGTAAGCGCCCGGCACGCCCGCTGGCAGCTCCCTGAAAAACGAGTATCCCGTGTAGATAAAGTTACCCTCGCCATAGGGTGCCACCAGCAGACCTCCGTCGCGGGCAGGCTCTCCGGGGTCGTTAGATGAAAGGATAGGCGTGAATTCCTCTGCCCACTCGCTTGGGAAGTATAAGCCCCGCTCCTGCACCCATCCCTCAAAATCCTTTTTGGTAATTTTATTCGGTGTGTTAAGCACCGGATGACTGGGGGCGAGCAAGCGCACCTCGGCCTCCTCCACCGTCACGCGGTCGCGGCTGAGTTGGAGCGGGTAAGGCGCGAGCCGGGGCACCTGCAGGCTGTGGTTGGTGTTATACTGCACGATCAGGTTGCCACCCTGCTTGACGTAGTCCAGCAGCACCGGCTGGTAAAAGCGCATGCGGTCCACAGTGTTATAAGCCCGTACGCCCAGAATCACGGCATCGAACTGCCGCAGGTAGCTCAGGCGCATGTCATTGTCCTGCAGCAGGGTTACCTGGTAGCCAATCTGCTGCAGGCTGGCCGGGATGTCATCGCCGGCCCCCATCAGGTAGGCTACTTTGTCGCCCCGCTTCTGCAGGTCCAGCTTTACGATGCGGGCGGTGGCTTCCGGAAAGGTAACCTGTGCGGGAATATGGCTGTAGCGGATCTCGCTTAGGCCTTTGGTGTACGCCTTGCCCTCCACGGTAGCTACGGCTTTTAACTGGGCATCCTGCTGCTTTTTAGGCGGGTATACCATAAAATTTACACGCTGCTCGGCTCCTTTGGCAGCCAGCTCAAAGGGCACGGCGGACGGTTCGGTTCGCCAGCCCTTCGGTAACTCCAGCTTCAGCTCTCCTGCCACGTTCTGCTTGCCTGCCTTTACCAGCACCTGCACCTGTTTCGGCTCGCCGTTGGCAAACATGTATACCTGCTCTTTGAGGTTCACAAACACGGGCGGCGTTACCACAAACGGCCTGTATACTTCGCCTTCCACCGGGTCGGTGCGCTTGTACACCACCGGCACGGTTACCTGCAGCGGCTCGCCAGCCACTTGCAAGGCAAAGGTGGCCTGTGCCGCCGGCGCGTTTTCGGGCCTCCCCACTTGCTGCTGGTCCGCTACCGCAAACATGCCCAGACTGCCCTGCTTGCGCAGCCAGTACGGCTGCGAATAGGCCATGCGCTGCGGCAGCGTTTGGCTGGTGCCATAGGTGAGGGGCTCATTGTTTTTCAGGGTATAGCCAAGCGTGGTGTCAGCCGAGGCGAAGCTATAGCCAACGCGCTGCAACAGTACAGGCGTGGCAGACCGGTTAATGGCCTCTACCTGTAGGCGCACGCTTTGGCCGGGGGCAGCGGCATAGTCGCTGGCCGTTACTTCTAAGTATAAACCCATGCTCTCGAGCAGCACGTCCTGCAGTTCTTCCAGCTTCACGCGCTTCCAATAACTGTCAGGCAGTTTTTCCAGTTCTTTTTTAGCGGCAACCAGGGTGGGCACCACGGCGGCAGGAGCGGTTGGGTTAAAACCCTGGATGGCCTCCCGGATAAGCTGCTGCACTTTCTCAGCGCCTTTCACACGGCCCCAGGTGGTGTTCACGTCTTCAAAGAGCTCCTGCCGCGCCTTCTCCCCTGCCGTATGCTGCAGATACTCTATACTTGTTCCGCGTGAGCCGCTGGCCCCAAAGCCCTGGCTTTTGTGCATGCTGCGGCTCTCAGCGGCTATCTCGCCATAAGACTTGCCCAGCAGCGGGTTGTAGCCTCCCACATCCATCTTCATCAGTTCTTTGCCATACTTCTCAAACTCCTCCTGGCTTGCAAAAGACCACACGCCGGTGTTCCAGAGCAGGCGCTTGGGCTGCCACACCGCTACATACTGCAGCTGCTCGGCAAAGCGCTTGGGGTCTGCGGCTGCCTTAAAAGCCTCTTCGGCCAGTATGGCCGAAGCCGTGTGATGGCCATGGCCGGCGCGCTCATCCGGCGGGAAACGGGTGATCATCACGTCAGGCCTGAACTTGCGGATCGTCCATACCATGTCGGCCAGCACCTGCTCCCGGTCCCAGATGGTGAAGGTTTCCTCCGGGTTTTTAGAGTAGCCGAAGTCGTTGGCGCGGGTAAAGAACTGGTGGCCGCCATCGGTGCGGCGGGCCTGCAACAGCTCCTGCGTGCGGATGATGCCCAGGCCCTCGCGTATCTCCGGCCCGATCAGGTTCTGCCCACCGTCGCCCCGCGTGATGGCCAGGTAACCGGTATTGTACAGCCCCTCATTAGCCAAGTAGGCGATCAGACGGGTGTTCTCATCATCGGGGTGCGCGGCCACGTAGAGCACCGAGCCCAGCACGTTCAGCTTCTGCAGGTCCTGCAGCACCTTGGCCGCAGAAGCCTGCGCCGGCGCCTGTGCGTGTAAAATAGGCAGGCGCCACAGCAGTAGCAGCGCCAGGAACAGTATAGGATAGGTTTTCTTCATAGGTATAGGTTTCCTGGCAGAATACCAGGCATGTTTAAACCATCGTCTCTGTAAAGCTACACAATTCTATGGATGGATAACAGCCCGGGCCGATGCGCGGTTGCCGTAAACCAAATCAGTTTCTGCTTCTTTTTAATAACAGGGGGCGCTACCTTTGCGCGACAGGCCTGTTTTATACTTTAAATCAAAAAAATCACGAAAAAAGTATAGGATATAAATAGCACCTTTACTATATTCGCTTATACTTTAGGGCAGCAAGCTTTCATATATACGATTTGTACAATGCAACTTGCCTGCCGGCTGCCCGTTAGAAAGCAGCAAAGCATTTAGCTGACGTTTCATTAAAACCTTAAAGCGCCTATGCCTGGCCAACGAGAAAGCAACATCAATGACTTCGCTTTTGACTATCTGTGCAGTCATTACACCACTAATTTCGGTGCCAAGCATCTGCTGGTGGAAAAAGCTGTTTATACCAGGCAGGGGCACGCGGCCGACGGGTTATTTTCTTTTAAGAAAGAAGAAGATGGCCCTTTTGTTGCCGCCCTGCATACGGCAAATTCGTCTAAAATAGCTGCCGCACTAACCCGCTACAAGAAAAAAGGCCTTGGCATCACGCGCTTTTTATCGGCCGGGCTGGTGCTGGTGCTTACCGGGCTGGCCGTATGGCAACTGCTGGGCCAGCTGGTAACCGGCGCTGTGGCGGCCGTGGCCGTGGCAGCGCTCACCTTCGTGGTACATACCTACCTGGAAAGAAAATACCACTTCAGCAAAATCACCTCCTATCTCAACGAGTTGAAGCGCCTGCCCGCCAACGAGCAGTGGCTGGGCATTTCAGTAAGCAGTCTTACGTTTAGGCACAACCCCCTGGCCAAGCACCTGCTGTCGGTTTGTGAGCGACGCGGCATAGGGGTTATTACCGTAGGCAAGCGCGCCAAAGTGGTGCTGATGCAAGAGCCGCGCACGCTTTCCTGCCGTGGCGGTGACTTCCTCTCCCACTACCAATCCGGAGACCGCATCCGTAAAACGTTAACAGGAGACAACGTACTGCGCGTGGCGTAAGCTGCGGCCCGCACCATACGGCCCCTACCGGGCTATGGAAACTTTAGCGCTTTTCTTTAGTACACATGGCTATACATTCCCTGTAACTAAACCGAAAAGCTATGACATTCTTTCTTTTAATCGCACTTGTAATCGTCATTATCATAGGAGTGATCTGGTTTAACTCCAAAACGCCGAAGCGCTAGCGCCAGCATGAACGTACGCCTTGTGCTGGACTTTCTGAGCCTGCTGCAGCAGCACAACAGCAAAGCCTGGATGGATGAGCACCGGGAGGAGTATCTGCTGGCAAAGGCCCATTTTGTAGAGATGGTGGCCTACCTGATCGAAGCCCTGCAGCAGACGGACGCATCGCTGCTGGGGGTAACGCCGCAGGAATGCCTGTTCAGGATAAACAAAAACGACTTTTCCAGGAAAGGCGAAGCGCCCTACAAAGGGTATTTAGGGGCGGGCATCTCGGCCGGCGGCCGCCACTCGCCGTTTGCCAACTATGTGTTCGCGCTGGAGCCGGGCGGCATGTCCCGGATTGGGGGCGGCATACGGAAACCAGGCACCAAACGGCTGGAGCTGATTCGGGAAGAGATAGACTATAACCCCGGCCAGTTGCAGCAGGTGCTGGATGAGCCTTTGTTTAAGGCCACATTCGGAACCTTTAGGGGCGAGAGGACAAGGCAAGGACCGCGTGGCTACGATAAGCTGCACCCTGAGCTGGAGCTGCTTCGCTCTAAAGGATTTCAGGTGATGCACTACTTCAGCGATGAGGAAGTATGCGCGCCAGGTTTTATAGATAGGCTAGTGCCGATGCTGCGCCAGGTAAAGCCGCTCCATGACTTTCTGAACAACGCCATAACCGAACCTATATGAAAAACCTGCCCCTGACCTTATGCTGCCTGCTGCTGGCCATCAGCTTTGTATCCTGCCGGCAGGAACCCAAACGCATGCCCGACACACTGCCTGATGTGTATGGGTACATCACCGATATTAAGCGCACGGCCAGCAATGGCAAGGGGGCCGAGATCGTGATAGCCGTACGTGCCCTGGAGGGTGTAGAGGCCACTTATGCCGACGCGAGCATAAAGATTGACAAGCACACGCTTGTGGAGGATGAGTCAGGGGAGCGCTTTGCGCTGGAGAGGCTGCGGGAAGGGCAGCAGGTGCAGGCATGGTTTAATGGGGATGTGCTCGCCACCCAGCCCGTACAGGGTACAGCCATTGCCATGCGCATCTCTCACTAACTAAGTATAAATATAACTTTGTCAATATAGAGTAAAAATATATTTACGCATACATCGCCTTCCGGAGGAAAAGATCGTAAAAGGATGCTGATAGGAGCGTCTCCTGCGTTACTTACGGTTTATTTAACCTACATGAAGGCACCACTCTATAAAAAAGACTACAGCGATGCCATTGCAGCCTGGCCAAAGTCAGTACAGTTGCGGAATATCAACGGCAGCGTATTTTCCACACTTATTTCGCACCCCGACTATATAGAATCGAAGTGGAACGGCCACATAACCGCAGGCGACGTGATTACCACAGCCAACGTATACCTCGACCTGATGCAGACCCACAAATGCCCGGGCAAGCTGCTAAACGACAAGACAACCGTCACCGGCGACTGGTCTGAAGCAAACGACTGGCTGGAGTTTGAGTGGCTTCCGTTGGCCATCCAGAGTGGGCTGCAATACATCGCCCACATTTATTCCAGCAATATGTTCAGCCGGCTTTCTGCCCGCGACCTATACTTGCGCATAAACCCGCGCGTGGGCATGCAGAACTTTAACAACCGGGAAGAAGGCCTTGCCTGGCTGCTTTCTCAGCCCATGAAGGTGGCCAGAAGCGCTTAGCGCGCCTGCCCTTACTGGGCAAGCGCTACAGGGGCCTCCGCTGTAATTTCCACGGTGTCCAGCATCACGTCCAGCACGGGCTCTTCGGGCACATCGGCGGTTTCTACTAAAACAAGCGTTTCCTTTGGCTGCGGCACCTGATACGACTCCTGCACTGCTAAACCAAAACCAAACATAGAGGCGGCGATAAGAACAAGGATTTTCATAGTAGTAAGATTTAAATGGTGATTAATTTTCTTTTGCAAACTTACTCTATAGTACTGTGTAATACAAAGTACTGTTGCATAAAACACTACCCTATTATACCAACAACCATTTTTTGTCCGTGAACCGGCCTCTGGCCTGGATAAACACCTGCACACCGGCTTTGCCCCCAGAAAGCCCTCTGAAAAAATCACTCCTCCCGAAAAAATCATGCACGGCACCGCTACAGGAGAGCACTGAAAAGCCTTACCTTTGGGACCTACTTCATACGAATGCAGCATCCTACTACAACATCCAGCGCCTCTGAGGAAGAGGCAGCCGGTAAAACGGCCTTCAAGCGCGAGATCACGCTCTTCGACGCCATCATGATCGTGACAGGCGGCATGATCGGCTCGGGCATCTTTATCGTTTCGGCCGATATTTCCCGCACCGTCGTCAGCCCGGGCTACATGCTGCTGGTCTGGCTCATCTCCGGCTTTTTAACCATGGTGGGCGCCATCAGCTATGGCGAGCTCTCCTCTATGTTCCCCAATGTGGGCGGCCAATACGTGTACCTGAAAGAGGCTTTTAACAAAATGGTGGCCTTTCTGTATGGCTGGACGCTGTTTCTGGTGATACAGACCGGTGTGATCGCCGCCGTGGGGGTGGCCTTTGCGCGCTTTACCGGCGTGCTCATCCCCTGGTTCAGCGAGGATAACGTGCTGCTGCAAGTGGCGGGGCTCCGGTTCACCTCCGTGCAGCTGCTCTCCATCGTCAGCATCATCTTCCTGACCTACATGAACTCGAAAGGCGTGAAAAGCGGCAAGCTGATCCAGAACATCTTTGGCAGCACCAAGCTCATCGCCTTGTTCGGCCTTATACTTTTCGGGCTGCTGTTTGGCGTAAACGACACGGCCATTGCCGCCAACTTCTCTGATTTCTGGGGGCCAAGCGGGGCTTCCGCTGCGGTTCCCACGGGCACAGCGCTGGTATCGGCACTGGGTATGGCCATGGTGGGCGCCCTCTTTTCCGCCGATTCCTGGAACAACATCGGCTTTTCAGGGGATGAGATCGTGAACCCCAAGCGCACCATCGTGCTCAGTATGGTCATAGGCTCGGCCATTGTCATGGGCATTTACATGCTGATGAACATCGTGTACCTGTTGGTGCTGCCCATGCACGGCTCCCCGGAGGCCACCACGGTGATGGGGCAGGGCATCACCTTTGCCGACAACGACCGCGTGGCTGCCGCTGTGGCCGAGGCCATTGGCGGTTACAAGGCCACCGTGGCCATTGCCATCCTGATCATGATCTCCACTTTTAGCTGTAACAACGGCGCCATTCTTTCCGGGGCGCGGGTATACTATGCTATTGCCAAAGATGGCCTGTTTTTCGAGAAACTGGGCCGACTGAACAAGAACGGCGTGCCGGCGGCGGCGCTGTGGGGGCAGTGCCTCTGGGCCTGCCTGCTCTGCCTTACCGGCACCTACGGCGACCTGCTGGACTACGTGGTTTTTGCTGTGATGCTGTTCTACATCCTGACCATTATCGGGGTGTTTGTGCTGCGCAAAAAGCGCCCGGACCTGCCGCGCCCCTACAAAACCTTCGGCTATCCGCTGCTGCCTGCCCTGTACGTGCTGCTCTCCTCGGCCATCTGCCTTATCCTACTTATCTACAAACCGCTTTTCACCTGGCCGGGCCTGATCATCGTGGCCCTGGGCATCCCGGTGTATTACCTTTTCGGCAACAGGTTCAGGAAAGAGAAAGTATAACTCAACCGCTAAACTAAAAGGAAAGCCTGCACATCACGTGGCAGGCTTTTTCTTTGGCCCTGTGCCTGAAACCGCACCTTACATAACGCTGACTGGGCAGGCACGTAGTACAAAGCGAAAAAAACATACAGCTATGGAGCACAAAGAGCAAGGGATACCGCCCGGGTGGAGTTACAATCCGGCATCGTGGGGCCAGCGGCTGCCCATTGTAGTGGCAGCAATTGTGGGTTTTGGCATTGCCACCTACCTGGCCCTGTTCCAGCTAAAAGTATTTGATACGGTTTGGGACCCATTTTTCGGGGACGGGAGCCGGAAGATCCTCACTTCCAAAACTTCGCAGATACTCCCGATTCCGGATGCTGCGCTGGGTGCGCTTGGCTATTTGGTAGATGCCCTGGCCGGCGTGATCGGGGGGGTGCGCAGGTGGCGCACCATGCCCTGGATCGTGATCGTGTTTGGGCTGGCCGTTGGGCCGCTGGGCTTTATCAGTGTGCTGCTGGTCGTGCTGCAGCCGGTGCTGTACGACGCCTGGTGTACGCTTTGCCTGGCCTCTGCCGCCATTTCAGTGGTGATGATCGGCCCTGCCATGGACGAGATGCTGGCCAGCCTGCAGTACATGAGACGCGTAAAAGATGCCAGGGTATCGCTGTGGAAAGCGTTCTGGGGATACAAGGAAGTTCAGGGAAAGGTGATCTAACGATAAAACTATGTGGGCACAAATAATCAACGCGATATTGGGTATCTGGCTGATGGCCTCTGCCACCATACTGGGCTATGCCGATGCCAAGACCATCACCGACAACCAGCATATTGTAGGGCCTGTCATTGCCAGTTTTGCCATCATTTCATGGTGGGAAGCCACGCGTGCGGTGCGCCTCTACAATGTGCTGCCTGCCGCCTGGCTGCTGCTGGCCCCCTTCGTGCTGGGCTACGACAACGCCACGGCCACTATCAACAACATGGCGGTGGGCGCACTGGTGCTGGGGCTAAGCTTTGTGAAGGGTAAAGTGGAAGGCACCTACGGCGGCGGCTGGGCCTCACTCTGGAAAAAAGATAGCCTGCACGCCCGGGAAGCGCTAAAAACGCCCCGCACTGATCTGGAGAAATAGCTCCTCCTACGTTGAAGACAGCTTCACAGGCCTATTCTAATCCGGCACCCGGCATCCATCGGATTTATACTTTCAGTCTCCCTGTTTTCTCATCCAAAACAAGTATCTTTCTGTTCGTACAAGTATACCATGGGCAAAGCATACTTTATAAGCGGGCTGGGAGCAGATTGGCGCATGTTTCAGTTTCTGAAACTACCGGACTACATCCCGCAGCAGTTCGTAGAGTGGGTAGAACCGAAATCGATAGACGAGCCGCTGCACACCTACGTACATCGGCTCCTGGACCAGATCACCGACCCTGCACCCATCCTGGTGGGCATGTCCTTCGGCGGTTTGGTCGCCATTGAACTGAGCAAGATCCTGAAGCCGCGGAAGACGATCCTTATTTCCAGCCTGGCCACGCACCATGCCCTGCCCGCTATTTACCGGGCCATCGGCAAAACGCACCTGCACCGCTGGATGCCGCTCAAGCTGATGCAGAGCGTGTACCCGCTGGCGCCGCTTTTTTTCGGGGCGCACACGCCGCAGGAAAAAGGCCTGCTCAAGGGGGCCATCCTGCACATCAACGAGAAGGTGCTGCGCTGGTCGCTGGGGCAGCTGCTGGAGTGGCCGCAGGAGGAGGTGCTGCCCGGGCTGGTGCAGATCCACGGCACCCACGACCGTATTCTGCCCCTGAACGACCGACCCGACATTATCAAAGTAAAGGACGGCGGGCATTTGATGGTGCTGCACCAGGCGGACGAAATAAGTGCTATCTTGAGCCGTATTTTAGAAGAGACATGGATAAAAGCAGATACATCGTTACCACCACCCACGGAGAGCAGGTAGACCTGACACAGGCTCAGATCCTGCGCAGCAACAACCTTTACCCTTTTGGGCAGCACAACTACGCCATCTACCTAACGCCCGCGGGCACTTTTGTAAAAGCCCTGAACAGCGGCGAGCGCGAGATCATGCTCACGCACTATGAATTGATAGGCGAAGCCGAAGCCCGCAACTACGACCACCCCTACTTCCGGACAGACAATTAGCCTATGCAACTGAGTTTTTGGGAACAGGAAACATACTTTAACAACATCGATGTCCTCATCATCGGCAGTGGCATGGTGGGGCTGAACGCGGCCCTGCACCTGAAAAAGCAGCAGCCACAGCTGAAGGTGCTGGTAGCTGAGCGCGGCCTGTTGCCTACCGGGGCCAGCTCCAAAAACGCTGGCTTTGCCTGTTTCGGCAGCCCCTCCGAGCTGCTCGACGACCTGCAGCACCACTCCGAGGAAGAGGTTTTCGGTTTAGTGGAGCGGCGCTGGAAAGGCCTGCAGCGCCTGCGCCAGCACCTCGGCGACACCACCATAGACTACCACCGCTGGGGTGGCTATGAGCTGTTTGAGCCACGGCAGCAGCAGCTGTATGAGGCATGTGCAGAGCAGCTCCCCTATCTGAACAAGCAATTACAAAGTATAACCGGGGAGGCTGCGGTGTTTCAGTCGGCTGATGATAACATAAGCACGTTTGGCTTTAAAGGCGTGCAGCACCTGCTGCTAAGCACGGCAGAAGGGCAAATCGATACCGGCAAAATGATTTTGGCCCTAACGCAGAAAGTGCAGGCGATGGGCGTGCTGGTACTGAATGGGCTGGAGGTGCAGGCCCTGCAGGAAAATGAAAATGACGTTGTGGCCGTGACTGCTCAGGGTTTATACTTAAAAGCCCGCGCCGTGCTGGTAGCCACCAATGGCTTTGCGCAAAAACTGCTGCCCACCTTGCAGGTGCAGCCGGCGCGGGCGCAGGTGCTCATCACCAAACCCATCGAACACCTTCGGTTCAAAGGCACTTTCCACTACGACAAAGGCTACTACTACTTCCGCAACATCGGGAACCGCGTGCTTTTCGGGGGAGGCCGCAACCTGGCTGTTGAAGCGGAAACCACCACGGAGCTGGGCCTGACAGAACGCATACAGCACCGCCTGGAGCAGCTGCTGCATGAGGTTATACTTCCGGACACGCCCTTTGAGGTGGAGCACCGCTGGAGCGGCATCATGGGCCTGGGCGCTGGCAACGCGAAAACAACGCTGGTAGAGAAAATCACCGACCGTATCAGCTGTGCGGTGCGGCTGGGCGGTATGGGGGTGGCCATCGGCTCGCTGGTAGGTGAAGAGGGGGCTGCGTTGGTGCTGGAGCAAGTGTAGCATACCTGAGACAGACACCTATGCTAAGACTGGCAAAAAGACTGGCTGCCTCGCCCCGTTTGGTTCTGCTGCTGCTTTGGGCCTTTGCCACGCTCCTCAACCTCACCAAAGCGTTCCATATTGATGATACCGTCCATTTGGAGGCCGCCCAATGGATTCAGCAACACCCGTTCGCACCGATGTCGGGAAGTATAAACTGGGACCATGTCAGCCAACCGCTTTATACGTCTAACCATCCCCCGCTCTACTTTTACCTGGTGGCGGCAGTAGGCTCCCTAACAGGGTTTTCAGAGGTTCCCCTGCATCTTTTCCAGTCTCTTTTTACTTTACTTGCCCTGGTATACTTTTACAAGCTTCTGCTGCTGTTTCACAAGGAGTATGCATTGGTTGGCACTTGTTTGCTTGCCTTAGGGCCTGCTTTTTTAGTAAGCCAGAACCTGATGATAGATATTCCGATACTTAGCTTATCGATTGTCTTCGTTTACCTGCTGCTAAAAGAGGAGGATGCGCATCGTGTGCGCCGTTATTACATGGCCGCTCTTTTGCTTAGTGCAGGGCTCCTCTTTAAGTACACGCTGCTGCCATTGTACCTGGTTTTACTGTATGCCGCCCTGCGTGAGCGCAAGTATAATTTAATTCCTGCGGTACTGGTGCCTATGGCTGTACTGGCTGTCTGATCGGCTTTTAACTACGCGGAGTTTGGATTTGCCCACCTTAGCGGCAGATCCCCCGGCAGGCTGTCTGTTTCCACTATCGCTTATAACCTCATTGCTTTCCTGCTTACCCTGGGAAGCATCGCCCCTTTCTCCCTGATGTTTATCAAGGGCTCACTCAACCAAGTAAATAGGAAAACGATTAAAAAAGTAGCTTTGCTGGTGGTGCTGTCTGCCTTCATGGCCTACCTGTTCACGTTTGGTCTGTTTTACAGATCGGTGCCTTATACATTGTTTTGGGTTTCATTCCTGTTAAACGGCTTGTGCCTGGTCATCCTCTTTTTTTCGGAGGCGTTCAGCGCATGCCGCGAGCGCAAAGCGCAGATCGTCATGGTATGGGGACTTTCTATGGCAGGGTTTATCATCGTGTTCACGCCTTTTATGGCAACAAGGCATGTGCTGTTACTGCTTCCTCCGCTCTTGGTGCTTGGCGGCTACCTGTATCGGTTTGTTTCAGGCAAAACCGTAGGCATCGCAGTAACTGCTACTTTTCTGCTGGGGCTCGCGCTCAGCATATCCGACTGGGTGTATGCAGACTTTTACAGGAGAGCCGCAACCAAGGCAGCAGCCTCTCTTCCGCCGCAGGCTTCGGTATGGAGTGTGGGCCATTGGGGCTGGCAATGGTATAGCAAACAAGCAGGCATGAAGGGCTATGAGTACAACAAGTCAACACTCAACAAAGGAGACTTCCTGGTGTCTCCTGAAGCCGTTTCCAAGCAGCACCTTCCCCCAGATCTAAGGTTAACTAAAGTAAAGAGCATCCGTTACCCGAGCAGCTTCTGGAATATTTTTACCACAGCCTATGGCGCGCGCTTCTACTACTCTTCTGCATCCAACATTCCCTGGTACTTGTCTGTAAGTTCTGTGGATTCGGTAACCATCTACAGAGTCAGGGCGCCACACTAGTAAACTACTTTCACCCAAAAACAAAAAAGGCAAACTGCGCTGCTGCCGTTTGCCTTTCTACCCGCTATAGCTGACTTTACTTAAGCTGTTGCCCATGTAGCGGCTTTTTGGTAAGACATCGGGTTTATGAAGCGCTTTTGTGCTTCCTGTTCGGCCTGGTAAAAAGCCTGGTACTCCTCATCCCCCAACTCCTCGCGTAAGGCTATATGGAACAGCGCCATCTCCGGAAAATGCTTGTACTGCTCCTCACGCTCCTGTGGGCTGCTTCTGTTAAAGTCATAGAAACTTTTCATGGTTGTTTTTAAAGGTTTAAACATTTGATTTACAATTAATTGAACAACCATAACATACTCTATACAAGAATTTTAAGTTATCGTGATTTCGCTCCGTTCCCGTAATTACCGTCTGCCACGTCACTGCCAGCTAAAAAAAACAGCCGCTTCACGAAATTTTTTGCTAACATTCCCTCAGAAGTATCGCCTCTGCTTTTGCCATCTCATATTCCCGGCAGCCTTTTTGAAATAAAATGCATTGCATCACATTAAATATAAGCATAGTATAAAATCATAATTGGACTACCTATAATCAAAAAAGCCCTGCTGGTTGCAGGGCTGCTTCTTTGGTTCTTCTTGAAAAGGGAGGCGTTTTATTTCAGCCCCAGTACCTCGGATCCCTGCTCAAACACAATGTCTACCGGGATGTTTGCCTTAGACAGGCGGTCCAGGTCAGCTTGCAGCTGTGGGCTGATCTGGCCCTGCTCGTTTAGCAGCGTTCCTACGCCGGCATAGTCGCCGTTGCCCTGCAGCGTCAAAATCTTCTCTGACAGCTTGTTCATGGCCTGGCGCATCTTCTCGTAGTTCACGCGGTACTTGCCGGTTTCCTCATCGCGCTCAAAAGCGCCATTGTCCTGAAAAAAGTTAAAGCGCACCATGTTGGCTTTGCCATGGGCACTGGCCGCCCCAAAGCGTACCGAGCGGAAGATACCGGCCAAAAAGGTCGTATAGTACTCCTTCAGGTCGCCTTCCACTTCACCCTTCTCGTGCAGCTGCGTGATCATGTACAGCCCCAGGATATCTGCTTTGCCTTCCTCCAGCGCCGAGGCGTGCTCTTTGAGGGCCTCCCGCACCGTGCCGGCGTTATTGATGGTGTTCTTGATGCCCAAACCGTGCGCCACCTCGTGGAACATGGTATTGGCAAAGAAAGCGTCGAAGGTCACGTACTGCTGCTGATCCTCGGCAATGAGCTCTGCTGCAATTGGCTCCATGATCTTGTCGAACTTGGCTTTCATGGCATTCTTGAGCTGCAGCCGGCGCGTACCTTTCTTCAGCTGCACTTCCTCATCGTTGGGCAGGTTGATGGCAATGGTCTTGCTGCCGGCATTGCTGTCGCCGGCATAGTATACCACATCGTAGGCGTTCAGGTCTGAGTCGGTGCCCGGGGTTTCTTTCTTATACTGGTCTGCCACAGGCAGGCCGCGCTGGAGCTCCGGCAGGAAAGCAGCATACTTTGAGAGGCGCTCGCTCCATTCCATGTCCTTTACCAGCACATAGGCCTCGTGCGCCGCCTTGTAGCCAAACAGCTTGTCTTCGTATGTTTCGATCGGCCCGATCACGATGTCCAGCCTGTTGTCCTTCATTTCCATCCAGGCCAGGTCCGATGGCTGATAGTTGTCATTCAGGAGGGCGTCGGCGCGCAGGTTCAGGTACTTTTTCAGTCCTGCGTCCTCGGCCAGCGCAGCCGCCTGCTTCAACAGGTCAGCAGCGCGCTGCACTTCCTCCTTAAACTGCACATGGTAGGGCACGGTGATTAATTTGCCGTTCCCGTCGCGGCGCAGGAAGGTGTACTGGCTGGCTTTGTCCTTCAGGCCGGCCTGCTCAAACTCCTCCTTTGTCATGTCCGTCGGGTAGAAGTTGGCTCCCTCCGGCTTAGGCCCTACGCCCGCTATAAACGGCTCGTTGTTGTTGAGGCGGTCCCAGGGGCCATAGTTAATCTGCACATACTTTTTAGCGGCCTCACTGTCCAGGGCGCTCATCAGGGAGTCTTTCTGCCCATAGGCTTCGTACCAGAACATCTTGTTCATCAGGTCAGAGGCCTCGATCAGGAGCGGGATCGTCTTTTTCTCGCTCTCACTCAGGCTGCTCAGGTCGGTGGTCAGGCGGACGGAGGTATAAGTGTCCAGTTTCTGCTGCAGGCTGTCGGCAGCCACGGTTTCGGTGGCGGCCTCGTTGCCTTCCGTGGAGCTACTGCTGCAACCGAAAGCAGTGGCAGCCAGGGCAGAGGCAAAAAGTATGTGGCGTGGTTTCATGGTTTAGGTTTAGATTAGTTTTAAGGCTGAATATAAAGCTTTTTGCGGTTTTGGCAAAAGGGCGAAGGCTGCTGCAGGGTGGCTCCTGGTTTACCGCCTCAGGCAGCAAAGCATACTCTTGGGTTCCTGATCTGCGGCTGGTGCTCGGTGTAAAACAAAAGAGACGCAAGTTGTTGCGTCTCTACAGGTGTCATTTCTTATGAAGTATAAATTAGCTCCTAAAACAGGCCGAAAAGCTCCCCTTGTATTTTCTCGATAATGGAGCCAAGGTCCTCGGGGTTAGCCACAAAATCCAGCTTGTTCACGTCGATCACCAACAGCTTGCCCAGATCGTAGTTGCCCATCCAGGTGTTGTAGTGCTCGTTCAGGTTGCGCAGGTAGTTAATGCTGATGCTGCTCTCGTAGTCGCGGTTACGCTTCTCTATCTGGCCTATGAGCTTGGGCAGGTCGGCTTTGAGGTAAATCATCAGGTCCGGCGCCTTTACCATGCTGATCATGGACTGGAACAGGGCGTAGTAGTTATCATAGTCGCGGGTGCTCATCAGGCTCGACTGGTGCAGGTTGCGGGCAAAGATGTGCGCATCCTCGTAAATGGTGCGGTCCTGGATAACGCTCTGGCCGTTGGCCTGGATCTGCTGCACCTGGGTAAAGCGGCTGTTCAGGAAAAAGACCTGCAGGTGAAAGGCCCAGCGCTCCATGTCGTCGTAAAAGTCCTTCAGGTAAGGGTTATTGTCCACTGCCTCCAGGTATAAATCCCAGTTAAAGTGTTGGGCCAGCTTGGTTGCCAGCGTTGTTTTGCCGGCGCCAATGTTGCCAACGATCGCGATATGCATGGTAATCCGTTACTTTTAATATTTAAGGGTTACAAATGTAAGCTATTTTGCCGGAGCATTATCTACAAATTCCCCACGCGGTTATCAACATTAGCAAAACTATATACTTTGGCATGCGGCCAACTCCGCTGCGTGCCGCACGTAAAATACAGGTGTAAACATTTATGACACAACGCTATGACAAAAGGACATAACCAGAGCCTGAACAAACAGAGCCAGCCGCAGGCTAAGAGCCAGGGCGACAAAAAGGAAAACCGCCACCTGTCCGACAAAAAGCAGGACAAGAGCCCAAACCAGGGCCGAAACGAAAATAAAGCGCAGTCGGGCGGCACGAAAGGCAAAAACGCTATTTAAACAGACGAACAGGAAAAAAGCAGCCCCGGCAGTTCAGTTCATACTTTGCTGCCGGGGCTGCCTGCATTTTATACGTGCCGGGATCAGCGCCTCTCCTTTTTTCGCTCCTCGTAAGCGTCTTTGGCCTGGCGACTCTTTTGCAGCGTAGCGAACTCCACCTGCAGCGCCGCAATTTTGATCTTATCGCCGGTGCTCAGCAAGTCCAGCACCTCCTGCTTGCGGGCGTTCAGCTCGCCGCTCACAAACTCGGCATACGCCCAGTCGCGCAGGCTCCATTCCTGCCGGTTCACGCGGGTATACTCCAGCGACCGGGTAAAGGCATCCCGCAGGTGCACCGGCTTTATTTTACCGATCTGTGCTGTGCCGGCCATCTGACGTTCCCAGCGCTCCAGCTCCTCTTTATCCAGGTTTACCAGCTCGGCCTCGTGCCGCTCCTCCCATGCTTGGTAGCGTTGCTTGTAGCCGTTATACTCGCTCCTGGACTGCTCCGACAGCTTCTTTGTGTTGTGATCGAGGCTGTAGGTAAGCTCCTCATATTCTTTTTTAATGGTGGGCCACTCCGCGGCAAGGGTGCTGTCGGCCTGGGCGCTGCGCTGCTGCATCCAGGTCCGCAGGTCTGCCAGGTCTTTCTCCAGCTGCGACTGCGCCTCTGCCATGCCCGCCGTTACAAGAACGAAGAGGGCGGCCAGCAGCCATCTCATTTTTTCCTTCATAGTGCTTTTGATGTGTGGTGGTACAAACTTTAACAAGCCAATTCCGTAAATATTGTGCCAAAGATATGTTTATGGCTGGACAATTTACCGACACCCGGCAATAATCTATCCAAGCCCTTACCGACACATCCCAAGCAATGCCTGCTCTTTTGTATCATCTTTAAAGTTGAAACCTCGTTTAAATGTATACAAATCATGGCAGGCAGATATGGCAAAGACAACGTCTATGAGTAAACACCATAAGAGCAGTTTCCACGAAACGGTGGTGACCATGAGCAGCAGCGACGATGCCATGCTGAGCGTGGAGGACTTTCCGTTTAAAACGTCGCTAAGCCTGGCGCCGCTGATGGCCTATTGGGAGAAGAAGCTGCAAACGGCCCGCCCCCACAGCGCCGACCGCATCCGCGACATGATAAAACAGCTGCGCGATACGCCCCAGCTGCTGGACACCATCGAGGACATTGCCGTTATCCAAAAGCATCAGGATACGCTGAAAATGCTGATGGAGGACATCTTTCCGGGCGCCTTGTGGGAAAATGACCTGAAGGCAGTGGCTATCCCGTTCAGGTTCCAGAGCTTTTATGCCACACCCAAGCTGGAGGAGCTGAACCTGCTGAGCGATGGTGACTCCTCTCAGAAGCTGAACCTGAGCCGCAAAGCGCTGCTTTACCGCCTCACGCTGCAGGCCTACACCATCATTCTGGCTACTTTCTACAAGGCAAACTTTGTAGTGGAGGACCCTTTTGTGTTTACCGTGTATGATAAGTTTACGCGGTTGCCCCGCCACTACAAGGTGGACATTGACCTGAAGTTTATGCAGGTGCGGGCCAAAGGCGAGATAAAGCCCCTGAAGCCCCAGCAGATCAACTTTTTGATAAACCGCTACAACGACCTGGACCTGTGGCTGCAGGTGCTGCCCCCCGAGAACTTTGAGTTTAGCGGCTTTGCCATCTATGACATGACGGACGTGACGATGGAAGTGACCATTTCTTCGCTTCGGTACGACCTGCTGGATAAAGAGTCTGTCAGCACGGAGGAGGGCTTTGAGCAGCTGCAGCAAAAGCTGCGGGTGCTGTTTGGCTTGCCGGACATACGCCTCGGCTTTGCCTCCTGCCCTAACCTGCGCGAGTTCGACACCAGTTACGCGCGCCGTATCTGGAGCGGCCTGGTGCTGACGCAGGACTGCGAGCTTTCGCTGGCGGATTTAAGGGGATCGGTTTACGAGCCGGTGCTAAAAGAAGGGAAAACCGTGGTGGTAGAGGACCTGCAGGTATTGCCCAACCCTACCCGCATGGAAACAAAGCTCCTGGAAGCAGGGCTGCGCAACCTGATTATTGCGCCGCTGCAGTATGAGGGCACTACGATCGGCCTGATGGAGCTGGCCTCGCCTATTCCCGGGGAGCTCAACGCCCTTTCCACCATCCGCCTGAAGGAGATTCTGCCGCTTTTCGCGCTGGCCATGAACCGCAGCCTGGACGAGTTGCGCAGCAGCATCCAGAGCATCATCAAAGAGAAGTATACCGCGATTCACCCGATTGTGGAGTGGCGCTTTACGCAGGCAGCCATTAACCTGCTGGAGAAAATGGAGCGCAACCCCAGCCCCGAGATAGAGCCTATCATCTTCCGCGACATTTACCCGCTGTACGGCTCCTCGGATGTGCGCAGCTCTGCCACAGAGCGCAACAAGGCCATACAGGGCGACATGCTCGAGCAGCTGGTGCTGGCCAAGGAGGTGATCCTGGCGGTGAAGGACAAAATGCCGCTGCCCATCCTGGATGAGCTGCTCTATAAAATCGACAAGCTCTCGCAGAATATCCTGAACGAGCTGAGCTCTGGCTACGAAGTAGTGATTCTGGATTTCCTGCGCACCGAGATTGAGCCCCTGTTTGAGTACTTCCAGAAGAAAGAGCCGGCGTCCATACCGGCCATACAGGCCTATCGCGCAGCCACCAACAACCCCTACAAGGCAGTCTATAACAAGCGGCGCGCCTACGAGGAAAGCCTTTTCATGATCAACGAGACGATCTCTACGTTTCTGGACCGCGAGGAAGAGAAGGCACAGCAGATCTTTCCGCACTATTTTGAGAAGTATAAAACCGACGGGCTGGAGTATAATATTTACATCGGCTCCTCGCTGCTCAGCAACAGCGACTTTCAGCCGCTGTACCTCAAAAACATGCGCCTGTGGCAGCTCATGCTCACCTGCGAGATTGCCCGCCGCATACAGAACCTGCGCGCCAGCCTGAAGCTGCCGCTCGAGATCACGCAGCTGATCCTGGTGCACTCCGACCCTATCTCCATCCGCTACCGCCTGGATGAGAAGAAGTTTGACGTGGAGGGGGCCAACAACATCAGTTATGAAATCATCAAAAAGCGCATAGACAAGGCCAACGTGATGGGAACGCAGGAGCGCCTGACGCAGCCGGGTAAGATCGCCATTGTGTATACCCAGCAGAAAGCAGCCCAGGAATACCTGCGCTACCTGGAGTTTCTCCGCTCGGAGGGATACATTCAGGATGAGGTGGAGCACCTGGACGTGGAGGATTTGCAGGGGGTGCAGGGACTGAAGGCGCTGCGCGTTACCGTGAACCTGAAAGAAGAATTACGCCATAATATCGATGCCGGCGACGAGCTCCTCAACATCGCCCAGTCTGCCAGTTTAAACTAAAAACACGAAAGTATAAAATATTTAGAATATCATATTTTTATAAAAAAGACAAATTTTTATAATTTTTTATTCCAGCCAAGTAATGATACTAATTAATTAATAAACAACAACTTGAATAGTTATAACATACTTCCATAGCGTCACCGCCTACGAATTTATTTAGCCTAAGTGCAATTATTTAAAATCGATTAGCGTTCTCAGGAAAACTTGCAGGCAAAGGCAGCCGGCAAGTGTTGTTTCATCAAATCAACTTTTAGCCCACATGAAACTGAGAAACAAATTTATGCCTGCCATGCTGATGTTAGGCGTGGTGGCGTTTAGTTCCTGCGAAAAGCAGGAAGGAGAAGCATCGATTGAGCCAATGCTGGAGCAGGGTATGATCTCGCACATTATGGCAGACTCTGCCGAAGTAACCTCTTATAATTTTTCCGGCAAGCAGCTAAGCCAGGTAAACCACTACGACGTGGAGACCGGTGACCTGGAAAGCTTCGAGAAGTATGAGCGCGACTCCAAAGGCCGCATCCTGAAGAGCAGCACCTACACCGGCGACAGCAAGGCCCTGCTCTCGCAGCAGACCTTTGCCTACAACACCAGCGGCGAGCTTACCAAAAGCACCATGGCCTACTACAGCGGCAGCAAGCTGGAGTATACCGCCTACGCCACCTACGACTACGACAGCAACAACAAACTGGAGAAGAAATCGCTGTTTGAAGGCGCAGACTCCGGGGAAGAAGGAAAGCTGAAGTCCTTTACGACCTACGAGGTACTGCCAAACGGCAACTATACGCAGGAGAAGCAGTTTGTGATAGACGATAACAACGACTCTAAGCTGTTCTCTACCACCACCAACTCTTTCGATGCCAACGCAAACCCTTTTGCGGCACTGGCCGAGCCCGGCACCGCCAGCAGCCCCAACAACCTGGTGGCCGCTACCACGGTGGTGCACGCCAGCAAGAAAACCTACAAGTATAGCTACGCCTACACCTACGATGAGCGCGGCTATCCGCTGACCCAAACGGTCACTTCACCGAACGGGGAGCGCAAAACGTACCAGTACCTGTACAGCAACTAATACCGTATAAGGTTCTTTTATTTTATACAGTGGCCTGGGGTGTTTGTCCCGGGCCATTGCTGTTTATACCGGTCATGGCTGCCCCGCGCGTTTTGTAGAGATGTCCGCGGAATTGAGTATATTGGGATACCAAAACAACACAACACCATGGCAAAAACAAAGATTACAGTAAACAACAACGGATCGCTGCGGATAGAAGGCGATGATTTTGAGATCGTGGACAAGGAGGGCAACAGCTACGGGCTGGGCGGCCGCACCCTGGTGTCGATCTGCCGCTGCGGCCTGTCTAAGAACAAACCCTTCTGCGACGGCTCGCACAAAGGGCATTTTGAGCACGAGGCAAAGGCTTTTGACCTTCCGCCAAAAAAATAACCCCTCATGGCTGAACGCTTCGTAACCATTGCCACATTTAACGACCTCACCGAGGCGCATATCCTAAAGGGGCGCCTGGAGGCCGAAGGCATCCTCTGTTTTCTGGGGGATGAGCACATTGTGGGCGTGCAGCCCTTTTACTCGGTGGCGGTGGGAGGCGTAAAGCTAAAAGTAACCGAGGCCGACGTAATGGAGGCCAAGGCCATACTTGCCCGGATTCAGGAGGGCTCCGGCCATTTCGACTACGATACTATTGAGATGGCCCCGCCCATGCAGGAGCACACGGCCCAGCTTACCTGCCCTGCCTGCGGCTCCGACCATGTGGCTGTGGAGAAGTACAACAAATCGGTGTTCTCCATCAGCTACCTGCTGCTGGGCTTCCCGGTGCCGTTTATGAGCCGCAAGTATAAATGCTACGACTGCGGCCACCTCTGGAAAGTTAAAAAGTAAAAAAGGCAGCTCTTTGTAGCTGCCCTTTTTGATTCGCTATCCCAGCATAGGCTTAGCCCACCAACTCGTTTACAAACTGCACATACTCCTGGCGGGCCTCCTCCTGCGGTTTGCCTTCCTGCTGTTTCCAGGCATCCCACTTGGCAATGTTCTTAAAATCGAAGCCGCCCGGGCGCTCAGTGTTCACGTCGCCTTCGGTGGCCTGCTTGTACAGGGCGTACAGCTTCAGCAGCACGTCGTTGCTGGGGCGCTGGGTAAGGGTTTTAGATTTAGCTACTGCACTCTCAAATTCTTCTTGTGTGGCCATAGGTTACTTGTTGTTCTGTTTTAAGTTGATGAGCTCAAGATACAGAAAAATACGCTGCATGCATAACTTTATACTTCTTTTGTTTACCGCAGAATTTCTATAAATTTAGAGACCTGTGGCGGCACCAGCCTCCCGATTAAACAGTATCTACCTTAACCAAATGCATACGATGAAATACCTAAAACCCAAGGCCTCTGCCGTGCTGGCGCTGGCCTGCCTGGTGGCCGGCTCCGGCTGCTCCACAAGCAACCAGAGCAGCCCTTCCGCCGCCGATACCACCCAGGAAGCGACAGTTGTCAGCACTGCGCCACAACCTCCGGTAGCCGCCAAAAAGCCCAAGCAGCTCACCACCCACGGCCATACCCGCGTGGATAACTACTATTGGCTGAACGAGCGCGAGAACCCGGAGGTGATTGCCTACCTGGAGGCCGAGAATGCCTATACCGACACCATGCTGGCCTCTACCCAGGAGCTGCAGCAGCAACTATACGATGAGATCGTGGGCCGCATCAAGCAAAATGACGAGTCGGTGCCTTACAAAGACAACGGCTACTGGTACTTTGTGCGCTACGAGCAAGGCAAAGAGTACCCGATCTATGCCCGAAAAAAAGGGACGCAGGAGGCCGACGAGCAGGTGATGCTCAACGCCAACGAGCGCGCCGAGGGCCAGAGCTACTATGCCGCCACCGGCCTGAGCGTGAGCCCGAACAACCAGATCCTGGCCTTTGGCGAGGACACCGTGAGCCGCCGCAAGTATACTATCCGCTTTAAAAACCTGCAGACCGGCGAGCTGCTGGCAGACGCTATTCCCAACACCACGGGCGGGGCCGTGTGGGCCAACGACAACAAGACCGTTTACTACTCGGTAAAAGACCCGGCGCTGCGCTCTTTCAAGATTTTCCGCCATACCTTGGGCACGCCCGCCGCACAGGACAAGGAGATCTACCACGAGGCCGACGAGACCTTCAGCACCTACGTGTTCAAAACCAAGTCTGATAAGTATATCATGATCGGGAGCTACAGCACCATGGCGCAGGAGTACCGCTACCTGGACGCTGACAAGCCCAACGGCACTTTTCAGGTAATCCAGCCACGGGAGCGCGGCCTGGAGTACAGCGTAGACCACTTCGGCGACAACTTCTACATTGTAACCAACAAGGACGGGGCCACCAATTTTAAGCTGATGCAGACGCCGGTCACCAAGCCGGGCAAGGAGAACTGGAAAGAGGTGATCCCGCACCGCGAGGACGTGCTGTTGGAAGGCATCGAGATCTTTAAAGACTACCTAACGTTGCAGGAGCGCAAAAACGGCCTCACCAATATCCGTATCAAGAGCTGGAAAGACCCCAACACTGATTTCTACATTGATTTTGATGAGGAGGCCTATACTGCCTACATCGGCAACAACCCTGATTTTGACAGTAAAGAGCTGCGTTTCGGCTATACCTCCCTCACCACCCCCTACTCTACCTACGACTTTAACATGCAGACAAAGGAGCGTGAGCTGCTGAAGCGCGACGAGGTCGTGGGCGATTTCGCCCCGAGCAACTACGAGGCCAAGCGCATCTACGCCACGGCTGAGGACGGCACTAAAATCCCGATCTCGCTGGTATACCGCAAAGGCCTTGCCCTGAACGGCAATAACCCGACTCTGATCTACGGCTACGGCTCCTACGGCAACAGCATGAACCCCAGCTTTAGCTCTGTGCGCCTCAGCCTGCTGGACCGCGGTTTCGTGTATGCCATCGCCCACATCCGGGGAGGGCAGGAAATGGGTCGCCAGTGGTATGAGAACGGCAAGCTGCTGAAAAAGAAAAACACCTTCACCGATTTCATCGACGCCTCTGAGTACCTGATCGAGCAGAAGTACACCAACCCGGACAAGCTGTTTGCCATGGGCGGCAGCGCCGGCGGCCTGCTGATGGGCGCCGTGGTGAACATGAAGCCAGAGCTCTATAAAGGCGTGATCGCGGCCGTGCCGTTTGTGGATGTGGTGACCACCATGCTCGACACCAGCATACCGCTGACCACCGGCGAGTTCGATGAGTGGGGCAACCCGGCCGAGAAAGAGTACTACGATTACATGCTGTCTTACTCGCCCTACGACAACGTGGAGGCAAAGCCTTACCCGAACATGCTCGTTACCACCGGCCTGCATGACTCGCAGGTGCAGTACTGGGAGCCTGCCAAGTGGGTGGCCAAGCTGCGCGAGATGAAGACGGATGACAACATGCTGCTCCTGCACACCAACATGGAGGCAGGCCACGGCGGTGCCTCGGGCCGTTTCCAGCGCTACAAGGAGACTGCCCTGGAGTATGCGTTTATGTTAAACCTGCTGCAGCAGGAGAATCAGTAAGGATTTACCAGATTTAGCAAGTATAAAAGAGGGGAGTCGGCTTAACAGCCGGCTCCCCTCTTTTATACTTTATACTTGTGCAAACAGTCCTCTTAAGGGAGCGTCATACAACATCACTTTAATAGGAGTATTTGATATGCTCCAACTTTAGGAGGATGCCTTTGGAGAACCTTTTAAGCCCAGATCCGCTGTTCTTTTCCGTATCTTTTTCATGAAGGCTTTTCCCGGGTCTACTTTCTGCGTTCTATAGCCTGCGTCCGCCTCTTTCCAGAGCGGGTGGCCCTCAAAGTCCTGGTACTCGTAATGCCCGATCAGGTACTCAATGTCATACTTGCGCACCAGGTAGCGCACCAGCGCCTCGTTGGCTTTCAGCTGCGCCTTTGTCAGGCCTTCCTTTCCTCCTCCCACATTCTCTACCCCGATGGCGCAATGGTTCAGGCCGATCACGTGCCGGGCAAAAGCTGTGTCCGGCAGTTGCCTGAAGATGGTCCCGTCGCGGTCTATTAGAAACTGGGCGGCCACGTTTAAGCTGCTGGCAGAGCCGATGGCGGTTCTGGAGCCGGGCAATAGCGTAGGGTTCATGGCATCGAAAGAGCTCTCCAGCGTGGGGATGGCCGTCCAGTGCAGCACGATCATCTTCGGCTCAATGGAGGCCACTTCTTTTTGCAGATCATACCTGCTTTCCATGTACTCCAGCGAAAGCTGCTGCCGCTCCTCGTCAAAAACAACGGGCTTCTCCAGTATGCGAAACGTCGGACCCGAGCAAGCACTTAAGAGCAAAAATCCTACGGCAATGATTCCTTTGCAAGGCAAGGTATGATACGTCATGTTGGGGTATGGTTGGTTCCGGTAAGTATGCTGCGCCAATGGCTGCCCCAAATTAAGTATTTATACGTATACTTCCTGCCCCACCTGCAGCACGATCTTGCCAAACTGCTTGCCTGCCTCCATGTAGCGCATGGCCTCCTCGGCCTTCTCCAGCGGGAACACAATGTCTACCACCGGCCGTATCTCTTTCTCCTCCACCAGCTTAACCATACTGGCAAAGTCCTGCATGGTGCCCATGGTGCTGCCAAAAACAGAGAGCTGCTTCCAAAACAGCTCGGCTGGGTTTATTTGCCCGATCATGCCGGTGGTGCCGCCGTAAATGCCGATGCGCCCTCCCGGCTTGGCCAGCTTTACCAACTGCACAAAGCCCTCGCCGGCCGCACTGTCTATGATCACATCAAAGCCGCCAGTCAGCGCCTTCAGCTCCTTTCCCCAGTTTTCCTGCGTATAGTTTATGCCTCCTGCCACGCCCAGGTCTTTGGCCAGCTCAATTTTCTCCTCCGTCCCGGACGTAACCCATACCTGGGCACCTGCCGCCAGGGCAAACTGTATGGCGCACAAGGCCACTCCCCCGCCGGCACCAGTCACCAGCACCCGCTCGCCGGGCTGCAGCTGGCATTTGGTAAAAAGGGCGCGGTAGGCAGTTACGCCGGCCAGGGGCAACGCAGCGGCTTCGGCAAAGCTCAGGTGCAGCGGCTTCTGGTACAGGTTGGCGGCAGCCACTTTCACATATTCTGCAAAGGCACCATCGCCGGGCATGCCCATGATCTTATACTTCTCGGAGTGCGCGCGCGGGTTATCGCCCCAGTCGGTGGAGGGGTCCACGATCACCTCCTGGTTTTGCCAGTCCGCATCCACACCCTCACCCAATTCTGTCACCACGCCGGCACAGTCGGAGCCAAGTATGGCGGGATATTTTTTGATGAAGTAGCGGCCCTTCTGTATCCACACATCGCGGCGGTTAAGGGCGGCGGCCTTTACCTGCACCACTGCCTCGCCCGGCCCCGGAACCGGCTTCTCCTTTTCTATGATGGTAAAGGGCTTGTTGATATCCTCTAAGTATACTGCTTTCATACTTTCTGCTTTTTTTGAGTTGATACGCACGCTTACCAGACAAAGATAGGATTTCCGGGGTGAGTTGAAAGTATGGCCTCCGTTGGCATTTATACCCGCAGCCCTTATCTTGCACCTGTCGCTAACCTATACCCATGAGCAGCTCAACCTACCGCATCCGCCCGGCCTCGGAGGCCGACATCCCTACCCTGATCCAACTGGCAGAGGCCACCTGGGAGCCCACCTACCGCAGCATCCTCACCAAAGAGCAGATAGACTATATGTTTGAGGTGATCTACAGCCACGATGCGCTGGCAAAGCAGATGCTGGAAGGCCAGACCTTTCTGCTGGTAGAGGATGCCCGGCAGGCCCTTGGCTTTGCTTCCTTTTCGGAAAAGGACGCAAGCGCCAAGCTTTATAAGCTCAACAAGATCTACCTGTTGCCGCAACTGCAGGGGCAGGGCATGGGCAGGCAGCTGCTACAGGCCGTGGAGCAGGAGGTACAGAAACGCGGCGCCCGGGCACTGGACCTGAACGTGAACCGCTATAACAAGGCTAAAACCTTTTATGAACGCTGCGGCTACCAGGTGCACGAGCAGGTAGACATCGCCATAGGGCCCTACTGGATGAACGACTACGTGATGCGGAAGCAGCTAAAATAAAAAAGGGCGGCCAATGGCCGCCCCTCTTAAAGCTCACTTTAAACTTTATACTTAGTGGTGTGCGATCGGGTCTGCGTTGCCGTCCGGGTCGTTTTTCACATACCCGTCGGTGGCGATGTTGCCGAGCAGTAACAGACCTGCCACGTGCGGCGAAGCCATAGACGTACCGCTGATGGTGTTATAGCCTCCGTCTTTCCAGGTAGAGTTGATGTTCACGCCTGGAGCGCAATAGTCTACCGGCGGGTTGCCATAGTTAGAGAAGTAGGCAAAGGTATCGGTGTTATCCATGGCAGACACGGTGTAAATGTTAGCATGGTTGGCACGTGCCGGAGAAGACTCGCCTGCGTGCGCGCTTTCGTTACCTGCCGCCAGGGCAAACTTAATGCCTTTAGAGGCCGCTGCCACCACGGCGTCATCCAGCGCCTGTGATATCGGCCCGCCAAGGCTCATGTTGGCAGCGTCGCCAGACTTGCCATTAGAAGCCACATAGTCCACACCGGCAATTACACCGGAGTAAGAGCCGCTGCCGCGGGAGTCCAGCACCTTCACGGCCACTACGGTAGCGTCGTAGGCCACGCCTAACACGCCTTCGCTGTTATTTTTGCCTGCAATGGTTCCTGCCACGTGCGAGCCGTGCCCGTTCATGTCGTCGGCTGTGCCTGCATCTCTGCCTGAGGTGAACATACTGACGCTACGGGCCACGTCAACATTCAGGTCTGGGTGGTCCAGGTCGATGCCTGTGTCGATTACCCAGGCTGTTTTGCCTGCACCGCTGGCGCTGCCCACGCGGGTAATGCCGTAAGGCACGGTTTGGCCGGTAGAGCCGCCGCCGCCACCTGGCTTGGATGGCTTCGCCAGCATCACGATTCTGTCCGGCTCTACGTAGGCTACACGCGGGTCCTGGCCCAGTTTGGCAGCTTGCTCAGCCGTAATCTTCAGGGCTACGCCCTTAATCGCTTTTCCAAAAGCCTGCTCTACTTTATAGTTGCTGATGCCGTTCTCGGCAAGGATGCTCTTGCTCGCCTCGCGCACCATTTCCACGCGCTTTTCATACGATGCGTCATCGCTGAGGCGCAGGTTGGCACCATCCTTATATACAACTATGTACTGCCCCTCTATAATTGCACCATTCTGACTTTCAGCCTGAAACTCAGCCATCGGTTCAGCCACATCTCCCGACTCATTGTCGCAAGCCGTGAAAGTGCACGAAAAGGTTACGGCAGCTGCTCCCATCATCATGGAGCGCATTAAACTTTTGAAGTGTAATTTGTTTTTCATGTGAGAAAAAAAATTAAGGTGAGATAATAATTTAGTAATAGAACATAATTCTAATGTAACAATATAGGATGTTATCACCAAACCACCTCCTGAAAATAGTTATCCACATTTGAGCAAAAATGCCCTGGCTCCCCTGACGGCTATATTTTCTTGTTAAAATATTTGCACTCACAATTTGTGTTTTATCCGCCTGCCTTGCCTGCTGCACCCCCTGTTACAAACACCGCAACCGCATCTGTACGTGTTTGCATTTAATTGGGATAACATCAATTTAAAGATATTAGATGGGTACAATTTGTAAAGTATACACCTGCTGCGCCCGAGGTAAAACCTGCTGCTGTGTGGGTAAAAAAGCTTATATTTAAACACACAAGACCATCGTAGCACCATGAAAAAAACACTTTCATCCTGTTTTAGCCGGGCACTACTGCTGGCGGGCTGCCTGCTGCCGCTGCTTAGCTGCCAAAACTCCTCCGATAAGGCCGACGCTGAGGCAACAGATTCCGTGGCCGCCGAAGAAGAGCCGGACACCCTGGAGCCGCTGACAACCGAAAACGTGGTGGAGAAGCTGGAGGCCTACGGCCAAAGCCACCCCGACAGCCTGGCCGTGATCAGCACCCGCCACGGCGACATAAAAGTGCGCCTGTACAAAGACACGCCGCTGCACCGGGCCAATTTTGTCCGGCTCACCAAGTATGGCTTTTACAACCAGGGCGAGTTTTACCGGGTGATTAAAGGCTTTGCCATCCAGGGCGGCGACTCCGACGGGCGCACCATGAAACAGGGCGCCTATAAAATTCCGCAGGAGTTTAACCCCAAACACATCCATAAGCGCGGCGCACTGGCCATGGCCCGCTACGGCGACGACCGAAATCCTGAGAAGGAGTCCTCGTCGCATAACTTTTATATTGTGACCGGGGAGCCCGTTAGCAAAGAGCAGCTGCTTGCCTACGAGCAGAAGCATGGCATAGACTATACGCCGGAGCAGGAACAGGCCTACCTGACCCTTGGCGGAGAGCCCGGCCTGGATACGGAGTATACTGTTTTTGGGGAAGTAGTGGAAGGCATGGATGCGGTAGAGAAAATAGAGAAGGAACCCGTAGATGGCTCTGACTGGCCGCGCCAGGTAGTGCCCCATACTATAAAAACCGTGACCGAGTAATTTATACTTGCGCCAAATAAAAAAGGAGCTGCCCCAAAGCAGCTCCTTTTTAGTGGTGTACTTCTTACGTTTACCAGATCTTGATGCGTTCCTCGCCGTTGCGCACCATGGCATCAGACTCCTTGCAGCCAAAAGCCTCGTAGAACTGCGGCATGTTCGCCACCGGCCCGTTGGTACGGAAGCGGCCTGGTGAGTGCGGGTCTGTCAGGATCTGCTGGTTCTGCGCCTCGTCGCGCATGTTCACGCGCCAGATCTGTGCCCAGGCCAGGAAGAAACGCTGCTCCGGCGTCAGGCCGTCTATCTTGCCCGGGTTCTTTTTCTCCAGCGCCTTCTGCAGCGCAGTGTAGGCGATGTTCAGGCCTCCGATGTCAGCAATGTTCTCGCCCAGCGTCAGTTTGCCGTTTACATGCAGGTTGTCCAGCACCGTGTACTGATCGTACTGGTTCGCCACGGCCTCGGCGCGGGCGTTAAACTTCTCCAGGTCCCCTTCTGTCCACCAGTCTTTCAGGTTTCCTTCAAAGTCATACTTGGCCCCCTGGTCGTCGAAACCGTGCGTCAGCTCGTGGCCGATCACGGCGCCCATGCCCCCGTAGTTTACCGCGTCATCCGCGTTCGGGTCGAAGAACGGCGGCTGCAGGATACCTGCCGGGAACACGATCTCGTTCATCGTAGGGTTGTAGTAGGCGTTCACCGTCGGCGGCGACATGAACCACTCCTGGCGGTCAACCGGCTGGCCTATTTTACCGATGTTATCCTCAAACTCGAATTGGCTGGCGCGCATCACATTCGCGGCATAAGAGTCGCGGTTGATGTCCAGGCCTTTGTAATCCTCCCACTTATCCGGGTATCCGATCTTCACGGCAAAGGACTCGAGCTTTTGCAGGGCGCGCTCCTTTGTCTCCTCTCCCATCCAGTCCAGGTCGCGCACGTGCTCCTTAAACGATTCCTGCAGGTTGGTTACCATGTCCAGCGCTTTCTGCTTGGCCTCCGGCGAGAAGGTCTTCTCTACGTACAGCTGGCCCAGCGCCTCGCCCAGGGCCCCGTCGGTGGCACGCAGCACGCGTTTCCAGCGAGGCTGCATCTCCTTGGCTCCGCTCAGCACTTTGCCGTAAAAGTTGAAGTTCTCCTGCACGAAGTCCTGGCTCAGGTAGGGCGCCATGGTGCGGGCCAGGTGCCACTGGGTATAGGTTTTCCAGTCCTCCAGCGATACGTTTTTCAGCATGCCGTTCAGTTCCTTAAAGAAGGCGGGCTGGCCCACGATCACTTCTTTGGCAGCCGTGGCCCCCATGCCGTTGAGCAGCAGGTCCACCTTCAGGTCCGGGTTTTGGCTGGTAAACTCCCGGATGGTCATTTTATTGTAGTTGGCGTAAGGGTCGCGCAGCTCCACGCGGGGCTTGGAAGCCTGCGCCAGCTTTGTCTCGATGCGCATCACGGTCTGCGCCTTTTTCTGTGCCGCAGCCGCGTCGTCGCCCATCAGTTGGAACATGTTCTGCAGGTGCTTGGCATACTCGGTGCGGATGGTTTTGGAGCGCTCGTCGTCCTTCAGGTAATAGTCGCGGTCCGGCAGGCTCAATCCGCCTTGCCCGGCCTGCAGGGCATACTGCGTGCTCACCTTGTCATCCTGCGACACATACATGCTAAAAAAGCCGCTGACGCCTTTGGTTTTCAGGTCGGCCACGGTCTTCACGAGCTCATCAGTGCTCTTAGCCGCCTTTATTTTCTCCAGCTCCGGCTTTATAGGCGTCAGGCCGGCGTTGTTGGCTGCCACAGAGTCCATGCCCGAGGCGTAGAAATCGCCCACCAGTTGTGCGGCAGAGCCTTTGGTGGAGGCGGCGTTGGAGGAGGCCTCAGAGAGAAGCTCGCGCAGCACCGCGTTGTTCTTCTCGGCCAGCTCGTTAAAAGAGCCCCAGCGGCTCTCGGAGGCAGGAATCGGGTTGTTTTTGACCCAGCCGCCGTTGGCGTACTGGTAAAAATCCTCGCAAGGGCTTACCGTGGTGTCCATGTTGGCTATGTCCAGGCCGCGGCTCTCCACGGTTTCGGCCGTATCGGTATTCGCCCCCTCGTTGGCAGAGGAGCCGCAGCCCCCCAGCAACAGGCCGGTAAGCACTGCCGAAAACGGCAACAAGTATGTTTTTTTCATAAAGTGTATGTAGGTTAGATAATACATTTAAAGTATAAATTGCAAAATCAGTTACAATAAAACAAGCCTGGGCACTTCGTTTTCAACTTCGCAGCTATCATACGGGAACGTCGGCAAACAGTAGGACATAAGCTTAGGCCAAACCGCCCTCCCTCCTGCCATCAAGAATTTCCATACGTAAATATGTTTTATACTATATAATTAGTATCTTAAGTACCAGCAAGCACCTCCCTAAACCCCGCAACGCATGAAAAACGAGCTACTCCTTTTTATAGCCGCCGCTTTTATCTCTGCTTCAGCTTTTGCCCAACGTATGCCTAAGCTGGAAATCGGGTATGGGGAAGTATACACCGTAGCAGCGGAAAACACCCTGTATGTAGACACGCTCGTGCTTCGGGATAAGGCCAGCATTAAATTTGCCCCTGCCAAACAAGGTGTGCTGGAAGCGAAAGTAGCCTATGTAGGCAAGGACTGCACGGTAACGGCAAAGGGAGCAGATGGCGCGGCTGGAAGCCGGAAAAGCGCCGGTGAAAGCGGCGAGGACGGCGGCAGTTTAAGCGTGGTGATGCATTTCGCGCAACTGGGCAGCCTCACGCTTGACACGCGGGGCGGAAAAGGTGGCAGAGGCGCAGACGGGAAAGACGGCAGGCGCGGCAAGCGCGACAGCCATGAGAAAGTTGTGAGCCGTGGGGCTAACGGCTAGCCGGTCGCCACCTTAGTGCATCATCCGGGCACGCCGGGCACCAGTGGTACTGATGCGACCATGGGCGGCGGAGGCGGTAACGGCGGAAACCTGATGCTCCTTTACAGCACGCAGGGCTTTATTGCCAATATCAACCGCGCTAGCCAGGTGCACAGTATCAACATACTGCATACCGCCGGAGAAAGTGGCCAGCCGGGCACCCCGGGCAAAGGCGGCTACTTGAGCACGGATGGCACGCTCATCCTGTCGGAGTTCACCCCCGGCAGAAATGGCAACATACAGCTGAGGAACTTAAATCAGCCACAGTATGGGCAAAGCAACCAGCCCTAAGGCAAAGGGATTGCGCCCAGGATTTTCTAGGTTATACTTTATAAGCTTACCCATGTAGGCTTCATCAAGCCATTTATACTTATACCAACGCCAGTAGCTCTTCAGCCATACTTTGCTTATCTTTGATGAGGCAAAAGCAGGCCTGATGCATGACAAAAATAGCTGAACTTACATCCTCCACCGGTAAGGTGTACCTTACCATTACCTACGATGAAGCCAATCACTGGATCTGCAACGAGTGGGAGGGCTATGTGAGCCCTGAGAACGTAAAGCAGGGCTCTTTGGCTGTGCTGGAAGCCTTCCGGAAGTATAAAACCGCCTACGGCCTGAATGACAACACCAAACTCGTGGGCCGCTGGGACGACTCTGTCAACTGGATTGAGAAAGAATGGATGCCCCAAGCCATTGCAGCCGGCCTGCGCTACTACGCCCATGTGGCCAACCAGGAGTCGTTTGCCGCCGCCTCTGCCGCCGATATGGAGACCCGTACGCACGGGCTGTTTGAAATGCGCATATTTGATGACGTTGAAAGTGCCAAAGACTGGCTGAAGGCGTGCCAGAAGCCAGACCAGGGATAGGATATTTTCTGATTCAGAGGCTGGCGATACTCCCGCTTCCCCACAGACCATCAAAACGACCTTCGAAACTAATCGGCCATACTTCAGCTTATAGAGGCCGCATTCCCGTATTCTTACCCATGAGCAAAAGTTTTAATACACCAGATAAAGTGATTTATGTGTGCACGGGCAGCAAGTGCAAAAAGAAAGGCGGCAAGGACCTGAGCAAGCTCTTCAGGGGGATGATAAAGGACTTGGGCCTGAAGGGGCAGGTGGAGGTAATAAAAACCGACTGCACCGACCGCTGCGACTACGCCCCCGTTACCTGCATGCAACCCGACAACGCCTGGATGCCCTACACGGATGAACGGAAGGCGAAAGAAGCTTTCCAGGAGCACATCCTTAATAACACACCTAAACAGGAAAACCCATAAAAAAAGCATCGCGGCCCCGGAAATACGCCTGGGACCGCGATGTTTATATTTATCTATACTTTAGAGGCAGCTTAGTCCTCGTAGGTATCTTCATAGGTGATCTTCGGCACGCGCTTGTCTATCTCGTACTGGCCGGTACCTTCCTCGCCGATCACCTCGAACAGCTCCAGCGCACGGCGGGCCACATACTCTTCCTCGATCTGCTCTGTCAGGAACCACTGCAGGAACGTAAAAGTCACGTAGTCTTTCTCTTTCTGGCATTTGTCGGCCATGCGGTTAAACGACTGCGTAACCGAGATTTCCTGCTGCAGGGCCTGCTCAAACACGTTTCGGAAAGAGTCAAACTCCACCTGTATGTTGGTCACGCTCGGTGAGACGGCGCGGCCGCCCATATCAGAAACATACTTAAACAGGCGCAGCATGTGCTCCCGCTCCTCGTCCGCCTGCTTTTTAAAGTAGCCGGCGCTGCAGTCAAAGCCGTTGCGGTCGCACCAGCTGCTCATGGCCAAATACATCGCCGAGGCCTCTGCCTCCATTTTTATCTGATCGTTCAGTATCTGCTCTATCGTTTCGCTTAGCGATGTTCTAAGTCTTAGTAAGTCTTTCATAATTTCGGGCGTTTAGTAGATTTGGCTTAAGGTGATGGTTTTCACCTCCTCTTTCATACCTGAATATAGTTGCTTTGGTTGTGCTTTTGCAACAGCGCCCGCAAATTCGGAAGAAGTCTAAATTAAAAAAGCACCGCCTTTTGGGGCCGTGCTTTCCATACTGTTATGATAGGCTAAATTCTCTATACCAGCGTGCCGCTCAGGCACTCGTGCAGCATGCGGTTGAGCTCCAGCACAAATTTGGTTCCGGCCAACAGTTCCTGCAGCGCATGCAGCTCGGTCAGCGTCAGCACAAAGCAGCGGTCGCAGCCGCACACGGTGATGATGCTGAAGTCGGAGGAGCGGTCGGGGTTGCTGGCCATCGCGTCCAGGTCTATACTATCCACCGCGCGCTTCAGGCGCAGAAAAGCATCAAGTTTCAGCACTGTCAGCTCGCCAGCAAAGTTTAGCATCAGGCGGTTATGGCGGTCGCACTGGTAAACGGTTCCTGCCTCAGAAGTATAAATTTCGGGTAATGGCGTGGCTGTATGCATCATGTGGTGTAACTTAGCTAACCGGCTCTGCGATTGTACTGCAAATCTAAATACTATTTAGAACCAGTCCAAATAAAACGCAGTGTTATTTAGAATAAGTTCAGATAAAGTGTAAAAGCATGAAAGATCATCTGGAAAAAGTAAACCTGGCCGAGAAGTTCAGCCAGTTCTCCGACCACTGGAACCCGCGCATCGTAGGCGAGCTGAACGGACAGCAGGTGAAGATCGCTAAGTTTATAGGCCCTTTTGAGTGGCACCACCACGAGCACGAGGATGAGTTTTTCCTGGTGATAAAAGGCGAGTTCGAGATGCACCTGCGCGACAAGGTAGTAACGCTGAAGCCGGGCGAATTCATGGTTGTGCCGCGCGGCGTGGAGCACAAGCCCGTGGCCCATCAGGAGGCGGAGGTGCTCATGTTTGAGCCGGCCAGCACCGTAAACACCGGTAACCTGGAAGGCAGCGAGCGGACGCGAAAGGACCTGGAGCGGTTGTAGTTTGGTTGCTAGTTGCTGGTTTATACTTTGCTGCGTCCAACCTCCGCTTCTCCTCTGCTCTTTCGGATTTGCAATCCGAAAGCATATTATTTATTATTAAGATTTGTAATCCGATTTTATACTTTGCCAGCTGTGGGGCTGTGGCCAAAAAGGTAGAAGTCAGATTGTAAATCCTCGTATTATGTGCTTCGGGATTGCAAATCCCGAAGAGCAACTGGAATAGGGGTGGTTGATATTCCACAACACCTAAAACCCCTTCACCTTATGGGCTTTGGCAAGTATGACTTTGAGGTTGAGGCGCACGAGGTCGCCCATGTTGCGGCACCTCAGAAAAATGTCTGATTTGTGGTGCTCCGACAGCTCCTGCTTTAGCTGTGCTACCTTTTCCGGCGTGGAGATGGTGTCCTGGCGCATGCAGTCGATGAGGTCTTTGAGGCGGTAGCGGGCTGATTTGAGGCGGCGGAACATGAGCGTGCGCTCCTCGTTCTGGTACTGCTTTACCACATCCGGTTTTAGCAGCTTCAGCACCAGTTCCACAATCATGTTGTTGTCTTTAAAGAACTGCGGCAGGTACATCGTCTTTTTGCCCTCGTAGGACTGCTGGTCGAAGTCGATGGGGCGCACGCGGTACTGCTCGTCCTCAAAATCCGGCGTTACGTCCACCACATAGTTATAAGAGCGCATATCGCCCAGCAAACGCACAAAGCAGCGCTCGTTAAACTTCACAAACTCCTTGGCAATCCGCACCTTGTTGGTGGAGGGCCGCGCTATAAAATCCTTGATAAACACGTCGCCGGGGATGCCCGCGATATGTTCTTCTATCAGCGTGTCGCCGTCTACCAGGTAATTGATGCGGCTCGGCGACAGGATGTGCTCCAGCTCCAGCCCGTAAATCCGCGAGGCATCGGCGCGCTTCACATAAAAATAATCGTAGTTGTCGTTGAGCTGGTTCATGATCTGCACCCGGAACGGATTGGAATTGCCAAAGGTGCAGTAGTCTATCCGGGACACGTACAGGTGCTCCATCACCGACATATCACCGTCCGTTTTCAGCAGGGCATAGATCATCGTCAGCCCCTCGTTCAGCTCCTGCTGCGTCTGCTGGTCATACATCACCGACTCCCACAGCGTGTCGTGGCCCTGCTTATCGAAGTATGGAAAGGAATCGGAGTAATGCAGCAGCCCCTCGTACAGCACCGGCAGCTTCGTTTCTCGGTCGTAGTGGCGCAGGTACTTGCGCAGCCCTTTGCTGATGGGGTAAAACTGCTTCTTTTTAGAGATGTACACCTTGGAGTTTAGGAGTTAAAGAGTTTGGGAGTTGGAGAGGTATTCATTTAGAACCAGCCATACTTTAACCTCTTTTATTACCTGCAGATAAGTTACGGGTAAATTCAGTAAATAGCTATACCTCCTTATAGCCCCACACATTTAACTCTCTAATTCTCCAGCAGGTTATTTTGGTTGAGCACCTGCAGCACTTCGTTTTTGTAGAAGCGGCCGATCGGGATCTCGGTTTTGCCGATGTCTACGGCAGAGGCCGAAAAAGCCTGCACTTTGTCCAGGGCAATGATAAAGGAGCGGTGGATGCGCAGGAACTTCTCCGGCGGCAGCTTCTCCTCCAGAAAGGATATTTTCTGGTACGAGATGATCTCTTTTGTCTCGGTTTTCACGCGGATGTAGTCTTTCAGGCTCTCGATGTAGAGAATGTCGGACAGCATCACCTTCACCATTTTTTTATCGGCTTTCAGGTAGATAAAGGCATCCTTGTAATCTGGCGGGGCAGCGGCAGGAGCTGCGGCTGTTGGCGCCGCCAGAGCTGTTTGCTGCGCCTCCGGCGCCGATACTTTGGAAACAGCCTTCAGAAAGCGCTCAAAGGCGATGGGCTTGAGCAGATAGTCCACCGCATTCAGCTCAAAACCCTCCACGGCATAGTCGCGGTAGGCGGTGGTAAAGATCACCTTGGGCGGGTGCGCCAGCGACTTCAGGAAATCTATGCCCGTCAGCTTGGGCATCTGAATATCCAGGAACAGCAGGTCGATGTGCTCGGTTTGCAGGCAGCTGTAGGCCTCCACGGCGTTGTTGCAGCGGCACGCCAGTTCCAGGTTGTCCAGCCTTTGGATGAAGGTTTCCAGCACGTCCAGCGCCAGCGGCTCGTCATCCACAATCATGCAGCGGATCTTATTCATAGTTTTGATGAGGTACTAGGTGTTAGATATTAGATGTTAGATGTTAGATGTTAGATGCTAGATTTTATGACTATGAGCCACACAAGCTATACTTTCGTCTATTAATTATCAGCTACATTAAAATCTTCTAACCTTCGGAGATCTAATATCTAGTGTCTAAAATCTAATGTCCATTTAAAACGTTATTTCCAATCTGGCGGCGTAGCTGTCCTGTTCCTCCTCCACTTCCAGCTCGTAGCGGCCTTCGTAAAGCAGCTCCAGGCGGCGCTGCAGGTTTTTCAGGCCAATGCCCGAGGCCATGTCGCGGGAGCTGCTGCTGGCTTTGTCCGTGCATTTGCAGTTCTCCACGAGCAGCACCAAATGCTCGTCCGTTACCTTCACGTCAATTCTGATCCAGGCGCCCTTGGTTTCGGTGCTCACGCCGTGCTTAAAGGCATTCTCCACGAAGGGCAACAGCAGCATGGGCGCAATCTGCTTGCCGGCTATACTTCCGGTAGCCGAAAACTGCACCTCCACCCGCTCGCCGTAGCGCATTTTCTCCAGGGCAATATAGTTCTTTATATACTCCAGTTCCTTATCCAGCGGTACCATGGCCGCATTGGCATCGTGCAGCATGTAGTCCATCAGCCCCGACAGCTTCAGCACCACCTCGGGCGCATTGTCCGACTTCTTGAGCGTGAGCGAGTACAGGCTGTTGAGCGTGTTGAACAGGAAGTGCGGGTGTATCTGCCCTTTCAGGAACTTCAGCTCCGCCTCCAGCTTGTCCTGCGTCAGGTCGCGGGCAGCCCGCTGGTGGCTGTACCAGTTTTTGAGCAGTGCTATCACCGCCGTAATGGCCACCACATAGTTGATGTTAACGATGTTCTTGATAAAGCGGTACAGCGTCAGGTTATCTTCGGTGCAGGTGGTGGGGCAGAAAATCGGGTGGATCAGGAAGGGCAGCAGCACAAACTGCATCAGACCGGCAATGGCCCCCATCAGCAAGAGCAGGTACACAAAAAACTCCAGGTAGCGCTTTTGCAGCAGGTAGCGCGGCATCAGGTAGTACATGTTAAAGTATACCAGCGCCATTTTAAACGGCAGCTCCACCAGCTCCACCATAAAGGCGTTGTAGTAATCATCAATGTAACTGCCGTACAGCAAGCCAAAGAAAACCACATACACCGTCCAGAACGCCAGGTGCAGCAGCATACGGTTCTGCGTCACGTTACGCACTTCGGGCAGGCTCCAGGTGGCGCCGGTTTCCAGGGTATTGGCCGTGCTCAACTTTATCTCCATAGTACAAAGGTATTGTTTATCCTGCAGTGTGCTAGTGACGACGTATGTCTTTTAGACGGTTGGCAATTGTCACAGGTTAAGTAACAGTTTCTGCCAGTTTAACAGTTCTCAGTCAAAGTAAGGTTCTAGTTACATAGCATGACATGGGACTACTAAGTAAATTTTCGATAGAAGGGATGTACTTAATGAGGTTCCTAGAGCTTCTAGTGTTGGTGGGTTTTGGTTAAAGTTATTTTAGCCAACTTTAATGAATGGGAAGTAGCACTTATAATATTCTAACTATATAGTATATTCGTTAGACCAGTTACGTTTATCCTCCTAACGTTGGCTAAACGTAATAATTACTTATACTCAAGTTAGCTCTTAGTCAAAACAAGTAAGGAAATGATCGCTGTGTTATTTAGACTGCTTTCCATTATTATGGTTTCATGGTTATTCGGCCTGCTGCTTACTTCTTATCTTAAAAGACAGAACTTTTACCACAAATTATCAAGCCTAAAGCTCATTGGCAACGACAGTATCTACAAAGCAATTGGAATAGAGTTGTTCAAGTGGTCTGTAACGAAAACGTTTTATCGGCATCTAAATAAAAACATTAAATTCAGCCGAAGACCCTCTTTGGGTGAGCTTGTGGCAGTTCGTAATGAAATGACAAACTCTGAAATTCTACATGCCATAGCCTTTGTGCTTGTACTAATCATTGGTATACCTTTTACTGTAGTTCAGAAGGGGCACAATTCAGTAGTGTTACTCCTTGTACACAATATTATTTTTAATCTTTATCCTACATTACTACAGCAGTACAATAAAACCAATCTGGATAAGATAATAGACAAAATAGACCATCAGCTAACCACAGCTAAACTTTAGCTACGCCACAGTTTAGCACAGTACGTTACTCCCACCCACACCTCAATCATTATGATACTTCTCCCCTCTCAGGATGGTGAAGCCGCGGTATAGCTGCTCAAAAAAGAACATGCGTACCATCTGGTGCGTGAATGTCATTTTGGAAAGGGAGAACTTGTCGTTGGCGCGCTGGTATACCTCCGGGGAAAAACCGAAGGCGCCGCCCACCGCGAAAACCAGGTTGGTGGTCACAGCATTGAGCCTTTTCTGCAGGAATGCTGCAAATTCCGGGGAGGTGAAGCTCTTGCCCTTCTCGTCGAGCAGGATGAGGTAATCGCCCTCCTGCACCTTGCCCAGTATCAGCTTGCCTTCCGCCTCTTTCAGTTTATCGGCCGTATACTTTCCGCCCTGCTTGATGTCGGGGATAACGATGAACTCGACTGGGTGGTAGTGCTTCAGCCGGTTCAGGTATTTCTGAATCCCCTCCTCCAGAAACTTCTCGTCGGTTTTGCCTATTACTAGGAGCTTAATCTTCATCTCAGCGTGGTTTTGCGCCAATATCGGGCTAAAACAGGGAGTTTACAAGAAGTTAGGCCGACACAGGCAGTCCTGCGCTCAGGCTCTGTACTTTCGTTTCAGCCTTACCACCTTATACTTTACAGTGTCGTACACGAGGCCGGCTATAAGTATGGCGGCGGCCAGCAGCAGGGTTTTCATGGCGTAAATGGCGTACAAAAAGCCGCCGGCAATGATCCCGAGGAAAAAGAAACTGATGATGGTGAGGCGCAGCCGGATGGAGTTTTTTAGGTTTTGCTGCTGCTCGGGCTTGTGGTAAAAAAGAAGCTGCGCTATTTCAATGCCCAGGTCGGTGAAGAGGCCGGTGAGGTGGGTGGTGCGCACCACGGCGTTGGAGATGCCGGTTACCAGCGCGTTTTGCAGGCCCATGGCAAACAGCAGGCTACAGGCCACGGCAACAGGGTTGGCACGTATAACCTCCTGGCTCAGCAAGGCCACCCCTACCAGCAGCAGCACCTCCAGCCCCACCGGCGGCAGGTATACCAGGCGCTTATCCCGTCGCAGCATTGCCTCCAGCAGCGCCCCCGACACCACAGCCCCGAACAGAAAGGCAAGTATAAACAGCAGATAGCCCCAGGCGCTCTCAAAGTTGCGGCGCGCTATTTCATCGGCAAAAAAGGAAAAATGCCCCGTAACGTTGGTGGTAAGCTGGTGCAGCGCAAAAACGCCTGCCACGTTCACAATACCCGCCACAGCCGACAGCAGCGAGGCCAGCTTCAGGTTATGCTTCAGGGTGCGGTGTTTGCCTCGGTGTCGGAACATGGCGGGTGCAGGGCTTAAAAACCGCTGCTAAAGTATAAAACCCCGCGGAAGCAGGCTATACTTACAGCAATTCTTTCGCCGGGTCCCAAAACAGTTTTTCAAAATCCTGCACCTGCCCGCTCTCCACGCGCACGCCCTCCTCCTCCAGTCGCTCCTGCATGGCTTGGGGCGTGTCAAAGTGCTGGCTGCCGGTTAGCATGCCGATGCGGTTCACCACGCGGTGCGCCGGAATCCGGGCCATCGGATGGGAGGCAATCAGGGCCCAGCCCACCATGCGGGCAGAGCCTTTGGCCCCCAGGTAGCTGGCAATAGCGCCATAAGAGGTGACACGCCCGCGCGGAATCAGCTGCACTACTTCGTATACATGCTGGAAAAAATTCTCTTTGCTGTCTTTTTTTGCCATTTTCGATCTATGCTGTTTAAACCTTCGCCCCTGTTGTCTGTCTTTTAATTGTGCCAGTTTGTAGCCATTAAGTTACGGCAACTTTTATACTTCGCCATATTGGCTGTATATTTAAGCTGGGGCCTATTACCGCCCCGGTACATCAGCTTGCTTTTAGCATAACAGACACCTACCTATCTAAACCTGTGTTAAAACACAAATGAACAAAACGTTAAAGACTATTTTGATTTTAGTAGCCGTAACAGCAGTGGGCTACTTTGTTTACAGGCAGCTTTCGGCAGAGCCGGAGAAAATGGCCGCCCAATCCGGCGGACCGATGGCGCAGCAGGTTGCAGTGGATGTGTACGTGGTATCCCCTAGCGGGTTCCAGAACCGGATTACGACCACCGGCACCGTGCTGCCTAACGAGGATGTGGAACTGCGCAGCGAGATTTCCGGCCGCGTGACAGGCATCAACTTTGAGGAAGGCAGCCGCGTGCGCAAAGGGCAGCTGCTCTTAACCGTGAACGATGCTGACCTGCGGGCCCAGTTGCAGAAGCTGGAGTCGAACCAGAAGCTGTACCGTGAGATGGAGGAGCGTCAGCGCACCCTGCTCGAGAAAGAATACATCAGCGCCCAGGAGTATGACCAGGTGAGCAACCAGCTGGCCACTGCCACCGCCGACATCCAGGCCCTGAAAGCCACCATGGCCAAAGCCTACGTGCGCGCTCCCTTTGATGGCGTGGTTGGCCTGCGCCAGGTAAGCGAGGGCAGCTACGTGTCGGCGACCACCCCTATTGCCCGCATAGTGGACGTGAGCCCGGTGAAAATAGACTTTGCCATCCCCGGCCGCTACAGCAGCCAGGTAAAAGAGGGCACCAAGATCAACTTCACCGTAGAAGGCGACCCCAATACCTACCAGGCCTCAATTTACGCTATTCAGCCAAGTATAGACCCTGCCACCCGCACCCTGCAGATCAGGGCACTGTATGAGAACGCAAAGCAGGAGGTGAAACCAGGCGCCTTCGTTAACGTGAGCCTGGCGATAAAAGAATCCGATGACGCCCTCCTGATACCGACCGAGGCTATCATACCGGAGGCTACCGGCCACAAGGTGTTTTTGGTTAAAGACGGCAAGGCGGCCCCGCAAATGGTGAAGATCGGGCAGCGCTCCGAAACACTTATCCAGATCATGGACGGCATTGCCCCCGGCGACACGATCATCCGCTCCGGCATCTTACAGGTGCGCAACGGCTCTGCGCTGGACATCCGCAAGGTCATGACGGCCTCCGAGGCATTGGCAGGTCCTGAAACGCCGCAGCCACCTGCTAAAGATACAGCCCTGTAGGGATGCGGCTGTAACCCGGCAGCGCGTTATACTTTTACTCCCCGAAGCTTGGTGCCGAAAAGCACAGGTTGCCAAGTTACCCCTCCTGCCACCAAGCGGCAGGTGATGTAAGGCTTAAAACATACTTAACTCTGCTTATAAGCGATGGGCAGAAGGCGAACCGGAACGCTCCCAGCGAGCTTCCGCCCCGCCAGCTCCCGGACCTGAGACCACATAATATATGGCAAGTTTATCAAACATCAGTATAAAACGACCCGTGCTGGCCATCGTGATGAGTATCGCGATTATCGTGTTCGGGTTTATTGGCATTACTTACCTGGGCGTGCGCGAGTACCCCAGCGTGGACCCGCCTATCGTGAACGTGCGCACCTCCTACACGGGTGCCAATGCCGAAACAATAGAGTCTGAGATCACCGAGCCGCTGGAAGAATCCATCAACGGCATTGCCGGCATCCGGACGCTTACCTCCACCAGCAGCGAGGGGAGCAGCAACATTACCGTGGAGTTTAACCTGGACGTGGACCTGGAAACAGCCGCCAACGACGTGCGCGACCGCGTGGCCCGTGCCCAGCGCCGCCTGCCCGAGGATGCCGAGCCACCCACGGTGGCCAAAGCCGACGCCGACGCCAACCCGATCCTCTTCCTGGGCATCCGCAGCGAGAACCGTACGCTCCTGGAGCTTTCTGACATTGGTATGAACGTGTTTAAAGAGCAGCTGCAAACCATACCGGGCGTGAGTGAGATCATGATCTGGGGCGACAAGCGCTACTCCATGCGCCTGTGGATGGACCCCGACAAGCTGGCTGCCCTGCGCGTGACGCCGCTGGAAGTACAGAATGCCCTGGCGCGCCAGAACGTGGAGCTGCCCTCGGGAAGTATAGAAGGTGCCACCACGGAGCTTTCGGTGCGCACCATGGGCCGCATTTCCACGGCAGAAGAATTTAACAACCTGATCGTGCGGCAGGACGCGGACCGCCTGATCCGCTTCCGCGACATTGGCTTCGCCCAGCTTTCGCCGGAGAATGAGAAAACGGTGCTGCGCTACAACGGCATCCCGATGATTGGCGTGGTGCTGGTGCCGCAGCCGGGCTCTAACCAAATAGAGATTGCCGACGAGTTTTACCGCCGCCTCGAGCACATCAAAAAAGACATCCCCGAAGACCTGCAGCTGACCATTGGCTTTGATAACTCCCAGTACATCCGGGCTTCCATTGCCGAGGTGCAGGAAACTATCTTCGTGGCTTTTGGCCTGGTGGTGATCATTATCTTCCTGTTCCTACGCGACTGGCGCTCTACCCTGATTCCGGTGGTGGCCATACCCGTGTCGCTTATCGGCTCCTTCTTTATCATGTATGTGATGGATTTCTCCATCAACGTGCTCACCCTGCTGGGCATCGTGCTGGCCATTGGCCTGGTGGTGGATGACGCCATCGTGATGCTGGAGAACATCTATACCCGGATCGAGAAAGGCGAAAAACCGCTGCAGGCCGCCAAAAACGGGGCGAAAGAAATATACTTTGCCATCATCTCGACCACAGTGGCCCTGGCGGCGGTGTTTATGCCGGTGGCCTTCCTGGAGGATACCACGGGTCGCCTGTTCCGGGAGTTCGGTATCGTGGTGGCCGGTTCGGTGATCATCTCCTCCTTCGTCTCGCTCACGCTCACCCCGATGATGTCCTCGCGCATTCTCAAGCACCGCGAGCGGCCTAACTGGTTCTACCGCAAAACAGAGCCTTTCTTTGTGGCCCTCAACAACGGGTACCGCAGCAGCCTGGAAGCCTTTATGCGCGTGCGATGGATGGCTTTCGTGCTGATTGTGGCGGCGGCCGGTGCCATCTGGTGGCAAATGACCACCCTGCAGTCGGAGTTGACGCCGGACGAAGACCGCAGCGGCTTGCGCATTAGCACCACCGGCCCGGAAGGTGCCTCCTTTGAGTTTATGGACGGGTACATGAACGAGCTGACAGCCCTGGTGAATGACTCTGTTCAAGGCATAGAAAGCATCACCTCCATGACGCGTAACTCCAACTCGGGCTTTATCCGCCTGCGCCTGGTAGAACCGGACCAGCGCGAAAAAACGCAGCAGCAGATTGTAGAGGACCTGCCCAGCCTGATCAACACCATTCCGGGTGCCAGGGCTTTTGCCTCCGGCGACAAAGGCCTGGGCGGCGGCCGTGGCTCGGGGCAGCCGGTGCAGTTCGTGGTGCAGTCGCAGAACATGGACAAGCTGCGCGAGATCATCCCTCCGTTCCTGGAGGCTGCTCAAAGCGACCCGACCTTCAACTTCGTGGACGTGAACCTGAAATTTAACAAGCCCGAGCTGCGCGTGGAGATAGACCGTGAGAAGGCCCAAAGTATGGGCGTGACCGTGCGCGACATTGCCCAAACCATCCAACTCGGCCTCAGCGGGCAGCGCTTCGGTTACTTTGTGAAAGGCGGTAAGCAGTACCAGATCCTGGGGCAGGTAGCCCGCGAGAACCGCAGCGAGCCGCTGGACCTGCGCAGCCTGTACGTTAAAAACAACACAGGCCAGCTCATACAGCTTGACAACCTCATCGACCTGAAAGAGGAAAGCGCCTCGCCGCAGGTATACCGCTTTAACCGCTTTGCCGCCGCTACCTTCAGCGCCTCGCTGGCCAAAGGCAAAACCATCGGCGACGGAGTGGCCGCCATGGACGCTATCGCTGACAAAGTACTCGACGAAACCTTCCAGACATCACTCACCGGCCAGTCCAGGGATTTCTCTGAAAGCTCGGGCAGCCTTCTGTTTGCTTTCCTGCTGGCCCTGGGGCTGATCTACCTGGCGCTCTCTGCCCAGTTTGAGAGCTTCCGCGACCCGGTGATCATCATGTTTACCGTGCCGCTGGCCTTGTCAGGTGCCCTGCTCAGCCTTTGGGCTTTCGGGCAAACGCTCAACATTTTCAGCCAGATTGGTATGATCATGCTGGTGGGTCTGGTTACGAAAAACGGCATCCTGCTGGTGGAGTTTGCGAACCAGCGCAAAGAAGAGGGCCTTTCGAAACTGGAGGCAGCCACCGATGCAGCCGTGTCCCGCTTCCGCCCTATCCTGATGACCTCGCTTTCCACCATACTGGGTACGCTGCCTATTGCGCTGGCCCTGGGTACGGGTGCTGAGAGCCGGGTGCCGATGGGTATTGCCGTGGTAGGTGGCCTGGTGCTGGCCACCGGACTGACGCTTTACGTGATTCCGGCGATCTACTCCTACTTCTCCTCTGCCGAGGCCAACGTGCTCGAAGGCGAAGAAGAGGAAGAGAAAGCCGCCGCCGAGAAGCCGCGCCCGGAGTATGCCTGATCATACTTCAACCAGCCACCTCATTAATTTAGCTAAAGGATTTTAACGCACACTACGAGTATACATGTTTTCATACAGAGCCGCGGCGCTATTCCTGATCGGACTAGCCATACTTATGCCAGGCAAGGCCCTGAGCCAGGAGCAGCTTTCGCTCGAGCAGGCTATCCGCATAGGACTACAGACCAACTATGACATACAGATTGCCAGCAGGCAGGAAGCAGTTTCTGAAAATAACGTCACCCTGGGCAATGCCGGGTTTCTGCCTGCTGTAGACGGCAGGGCTACCCGCACCTTCAGCGAGAACACCTCCCGCCAGGAGTTCCAGACCGGCCCTGACCGGGTGCGCAACGGGGCCAGCTCCAACAACATCGGCTATGGCGTGAGCTTAAACTGGGTGGTGTTCGATGGCTTGGGCATGTTCATCAACCTAGAGCGGCTCAAAACACTGGAGAAATCGGGGGAGCTGTTTACCAAGCAGACGGTGGAGAACACCGTGGCCGACATTACCGCCAGCTACTTTGAGGTGGCGCGCCAGTCTTTCAAGATCAAGGCCCTGCAGGATGCCATCGCTATTTCAGAGGCCCGGGTGGAGATTGCGCAGGCCCAGTACGAGGTGGGCGTGAGCGCCAAGGTGGAGATCCTGCGCGCGCAGGTGGACTATAATGCCGATAGATCAGAGCTGCTGCTGCAGGAAGAGGTGCTGCAGAACGCCAAAATCAACCTCAACCAGCTGCTGGGCCGCGACCCGGACATTGACTTTACCGTCACCGACAGCATCGTGGTGGACCCTACCCTGGAGTATGGTAACGCCAACACCAACCTGTACGCCGCTAACCCGCTGCTGCAGCGCCTGCAGCTGGACAGGCAGCTGGCCCACCTCGACCTCAGGTCCATCCGCGCCAGCCGCTTCCCGACCATCGGCGTGACGAGCAACTATAACTTTAGCCGTAACGAGGCCGAGCCGCTGAACGAGTTCCAGGCAAGGTTTAACCAGAACAGAGGCTACAACTATGGCCTGACACTGAGCGTGCCCATCTTTAACGGCTTTAACCTAAACCGCCAGGCGCAGAATGCCCGCATTAACCTGGAAACCGCCGAACTGGAGTTTAAAAGGGAAGAGAACCGCCTGCAGGCTGACCTGGCCCGGGCCTACAGCCAATACGCCAACCGCCTGAAAATACTGGAGCTGGAGGAGGTAAACGTAAACCTGGCCCAACAGAACGCTGAAATTGCGCTGGAGCGCTATCGGCTGGGGCTGCTGACGGCCATCGAGCTGCGCGAGGCGCAACGCAACGAGCTGGTTGCCTCTAACCGCCTGATTGACATACAGTACCAGGCCAAAGCGGCAGAGGTGGAGCTCAAGCGCCTCTCCAGTACCCTGCTACAGGACCAAGAGCCATAAGGAGCACTTCCCTATCTATTTACAGTATAAAAGTATAGCCGACTGCTATACTTTTATACTGTAAGGCAGTACCTTCAGGGAGCAAAAAAGGCAATGGAATTAGAACTGTTTCAGACACTCGGGATATCGTTGGGCCTGGGCCTGCTCGTAGGCCTGCAGCGCCAGCACGACCAGTCGGAGCTAGCGGGCATCCGTACCTTTCCGCTTATTACGCTGTTTGGTACGGTTAGCGGCTTGCTGGCGCAGGCGTTTGGCGGCTGGATACTGGCCATAGGCCTCCTGAGCCTGGCAGCGCTGGCTGTGGCTGCCAACTTTATCCGCAGCAGGTCCCCTCATTATGATGCCGGCCTAACCACCGAAACGGCGGCCCTGCTGATGTATGCGGTGGGGGCTTACCTGGTGCTGGGCAACAGCACGGTAGCCGTGGCCGTGGGCGCAACTGCCGCCGTGCTGCTCCACCTGAAGGCCGCGCTCCACAACCTGGTCGCCAAGATCGGGGCCGCTGACCTGAGGGCGATCATGCAGTTCGTGGTCATCTCGCTGGTTATCCTGCCTATCCTCCCGGACAAGGCCTACGGCCCTTACCAGGTGCTGAACCCGCACAATATCTGGCTGATGGTGGTGCTGATCGTGGGCATCGGCCTGCTGGGTTATTTTGCTTACAAGGTTTTTGGGCAGCGGGCCGGCACGCTGCTGGGCGGAATACTGGGAGGGCTTATTTCCAGCACGGCTACCGCCGTGAGCTATGCCCGGCGCACCAAAGGCCACCAAAACACCAGCACCATGCTGGCCGCCCTGGTCATTTACATCGCCTCCACCGTTTCTTTCTTCCGCATCATCGCTGAGGTTGCCGTTGTGGCCCCTAAAACGCTGGGCACGGTGGCCCCTCCTTTAGCCGCGGTGCTTCTGCTCATGCTCCTGCTTGGCGGGGCGGTATACTTTTTCAAAGGATCGGATGCCGATAAAATGCCTGAGCAGGGCAACCCGGCCCAGCTTAAAACAGCCCTGGTTTTCGGGGCAGTGTATGCGGCGGTAGTGCTGGCGACGGCTTTTGCCCAAGATAAACTGGGCCGCGACGGACTCTACATAGTGGCTGTTATCTCGGGGCTGACAGATGTGGATGCCATCACGCTCTCCGCCTCCCGGCTGATGCACACAGGTAACATCGAAATGCGCAGCGGGTGGCGGCTCATATTGGTGGCCGCTATGGCAAACCTGGTTTTTAAAGCGGGGCTGGTAGGCATGTTGGGTAGCAGGGCCGTTTTTGCCAGGGTGGCGCTCTTGTTTGCCCTCGTGCTGGCTGCTGGCCTGCTCATCCTTTGGCTGTGGCCGGAGAGCCTTCAGCTGCAACTGGGTATGGCACTGGGCGATGAGCACTAAAGCGATGCCTGCGCTCAATTTGAGGGTTATAACAACAGAAAGCAGATAAGACCTCGGATAATTTCAAAATAAGCTTATCTTGCATATCAGAAGTTCATGTGCCTGCGCCTGCGCTTAGGCTCCAACGAAGCTTCGGAAGCGAAACGATTAACCCTTATACAAACACACCATAACCATAAGCATTCATAATCTCTATGGCAAACACGTCCACACAGTCCAGGCAAGCCACCACCGCGGAGCTTGGCCACAAGTCCGGCTCTAGCAGCGCGATGGCCATCATTGGCTCGCTGTTCTTCATCTTTGGCTTTGTTACATGGCTCAACTCCCTGCTGATCCCCTACCTGGAGATCGCCTGCGAACTCACCAAGTTTCAGTCCTTTTTTGTAACATTCGCCTTTTACATCGCCTACCTGCTCATGGCACCGATCTCTACAAGAGTGCTGAGCAAGTTCGGATTTAAGAACGGCATGTCGGTGGCACTGCTCCTGATGTCTGTGGGCGCCATGCTCTTTATACCTGCCGCCATGACGCGCGTTTACCTGCTTTTCCTGGCCGGTTTGTTTATTCTGGGTAGCGGCCTGGCCATTCTGCAAACGGCTTCCAACCCTTACATCACGATCGTGGGTCCGCCGGAGAGTGCCGCCAAGCGCATCAGCATCATGGGTATCTGTAACAAGCTGGCTGGCGCCGTGGCCCCTATCATCCTGGGCATGTTCCTGCAGCTTGAGAACGCCGACAGGCTCCGCGCCGATATCGCCGGCATGACGACGGCGGCCCGCGAGGCAGCCCTGGACGAGATGGCCCTGCGCGTGATTCCGCCCTACATTGGCATTATCGTCGTATTGGCTGTGCTGGCGATCTGGGTATACAAATCCAGCCTGCCGGAAGTAGACACCGATGAGGAGGATGAGGCAGTGGCCGCCAGCAATACCGGCAAGAAAAGCGTGTTCGACTTTCCGCATGTAATGCTGGGCGTATTCACGCTGTTCCTGTACGTTGGCGTAGAGGTTATTGCCGGCGACTCTATCATTAGCTACGGCTCTTCGCAGGGCATCCCGCTTACCACGGCCAAGTTCTTTACCAGCGCCACGATGGTGTCTATGGTAGTGGGCTATATTATCGGTATTATCGCCATTCCAAAGTATATCAAGCAGGAAAACGCCCTGAAGCTATGTTCCATTGTAGGGGTTGTCTTCTCTGTAGGGGCCATCATGACCTCGGGCTATGTATCGGTTGCCTTTATTGCGCTGCTGGGTCTGGCTAACTCGCTTATGTGGCCGGCTATCTGGCCGCTGGCGCTGGCCGGCGTGGGGCGCTTCACGAAAGCCGCTTCCTCGCTTCTGGTGATGGGCATTGCCGGTGGCGCTGTGTTGCCGCTGGCCTATGGCGCCCTTGCCGACAGCTGGGCACCGCACCAGGCCTACTGGATCATGGTGCCATGCTACCTGTTTATCCTGTTCTATGCCACGGCAGGCCACAAGGTAGGACGAAAACTATAAGGATTATACTTCTTATACTTGAGAGAGGACGGCTCTGCACACGCGGGGCCGTCTTTTTTTATACGTTCCCTTTAGCGATTATACTATCCCCCTTAAATGAGTGGCGGTTAACAGGCACCTCCTAACCTATACTTAACCCAACTTAACTCCGCACAGGCCTCGTATAGCCCTAGAAAAAAGCGATGAAAGAAAAGAATGAAGGGCGCGTCAGGCAAAACACCTCGGAAGCAGTAAACAAGGGAATAGACGCGCAAACGCTTCAAAACATAGACCATTACGGGCACAACGGGCCGGAGCAGATCGCTGCGCGGCTGGAAAGCTTAAACAAGGAGTGGGACGTGGAGCGCATGCTGGAGATACACGGTTCGGCTCTCACGCTGGCTGGCCTGCTGCTCGGCGCTAAAAAAGACAAGCGCTGGCTCCTGCTTGCCGGCATCGGGGCGGGATTTGTGCTGCAGCATGGCCTGCAGGGCTGGTGCCCCTCACTCCCCATCTACCGCAGGCTAGGCTTCCGGACACGCGCCGAGATTGATGAGGAACGGTATGCCCTGAAAGCACTGCGCGGTGACTTTAACCGGGTATTGGGTGCCACTACCGCCGAAGGCGTGATGAACGTCGTCAGGTCCTGACGCTGTCGCGCTGCGACAATTTAGCGCAGGCAAAAAAAGAACAGGGCTTGCCACGTAAGTATGGCAAGCCCTGTTCTTTTAAACGTGAAGTATGGCTACAGCAGATTCTCTTTGATATAGGTATAGCTCTGGCTGATACTCTTGAAAGGATCCATGGAGAAGTTTTCCTGCTCTACGAGCGCATGCTTCAGGCCGGCTTCTTTGGCGTGCTCGAAAATCTCCTTATAGTTGATGGAGCCAGACCCAACCTCGGTGTTCAGTTTCGGGTCGTTCTTATCCATGTCTTTTACGTGCCATAGCTCAAACCTACCCGGATGGGCCTTGAACATGTCTGCCGGCTTTTTATTGCCTCTTACGGCCCAGTACAGGTCCAGCTCAAACTTTACCAGCTCCGGGTCGGTTTCCTGCAGCAGGATATCGTAGCCGGTGGTGTCGCCAAACTGCTTAAACTCAAAGTCGTGGTTGTGGTAGCCCAGCACCAGCCCTTCTGCCTTGCACGCCTCAGCCGCTTTGTTCAGGCGCTGGGCAATGCGCTTGTAATCATCTGCGCTCTGCCGCAGGCCCTCTCCCAGGTAAGGCACGACCACATACTCCATCCCCACTGCCTTGGCGGCGGCAATGTAGCTTTCCAGGTCCTCGTCTTTGCCCTCGCCAATATAGGCGTCCATGCCGAAATGGCCGCTCGGGGATGTCAGGTTATTCTCTTTCAGAAGCTTTGCGAAATCCTCGGCACTGAGGCCCCAGAAGCCGCCCTCTTTAGAGTAGCCGTAGGTTTCCACCTCTCTGTAGCCTGCTTTGGCTACTTTCCCTATCACACCTTTTACATCGTTCGGCAGCTCGTTGCGCAGCGTGTACAGCTGTATACCCACGTTCTTGTTGCCCTCGGCCATTACACAGCCGGGCAGCAGCAGTACGCCGGCCGTCAGGAGGCTTGCCTGCTGCAAAAAATTTCTTCTTGTTGTCATCTTTGGTCTTGCTTGAGGTTGTTTATTTAGGATGAGAGGTTAGAACATAAGCAACGTTTATACATCGCAGATGCGGATGGCTTCCCGCAAAGAGCCCAGTTTGTCCTCGTGGGTTGGGCTGAACTCCTGTGCCACAAAGCCCTTGAAGCCGGTCGCCGCAATGGCTTTCATAATGGCCGGGTAATTCAGCTCCTGCGTGTCGTCTATCTCGTGGCGCCCCGGTACCCCTGCCGTGTGGTAGTGGGCAATGTAGGGGTGGTTATCCCGGATGGTCCGGATCACGTCGCCCTCGTCGATCTGCATGTGGTAGATGTCGTAGAGCAGCTTGAAGTTATCGGACCCGAGCCTTTTGGCCAGTTCCACGCCCCAGGGGGTCTTGTCGCATTGGTAGTCCTGGTGGTCTACTTTGCTGTTGAGCAGCTCCATCACCAGCGTTACCTTGTGCTTTTCGGCCAGCGGCAGCACCTGCTTCAGCCCTTCCTCACAGTTCTGCCAGCCTTCCTCATCGGTTTTGCCCCGGCGGTTGCCGCTAAAGCAAATCAGGTTCTGGTAGCCGGCCTCTGCCACTTTGGGTATCATCTCAGTATAGTTCTTGATGAGTTGGGCATGGAATTGCTTGTCATTCCAGCCGTCCACCAGGTTCAGCTCGGCGCCGTTGCACATGCTCGAGGTGAGGCCATACTTCTGCAACACAGGCCAGTCTTTCGGGCCAACCAGGTCAATGCCTTTCATGCCCATTGCCTTAACCTGCTGGCAAAGCTCCTCCAGCGGCAGATCGCCAAAGCACCAGCGGGCCACCGCGTGGTTGATGTTCCCTTTGAGTTCGCTCATACTTTCTTTGCTGTTTTGGGCGCAGGCCGTAAGTGTCGGCAGTATGCTGGCCGCCGTAAGGGAGGCGGTGCCGGCCATAATCTTTCGGAGCGTGCTTCTGCGGCTCGTGTTGTGTGCCATACTTCTACAATGCTGGTTAAGGTAAGCTGGTCAGTTCCTGTCTTTCCGTTTCGGCGCCGTAGGGCTTGTCTGTCGCCAGGCTGGCCGTGTCTTTTTCATCCCTAAAGAAGATGATGAACAGCACGGCCACGACCGCGGCAATGCCCGCCGGCACCAGCCACACGCTCTGCCAGAAGTTCTCTGCGCCAGCCCCTTTGTAGTACTCACTGATATAGCCGGCCACCCAGAAGCCGATCAGCATGCCCACGCCGTAGGTAGCCAGCGTTACAAGGCCCTGCGCCGAGCTTTTATACTTCTCCCCTGCCCTGGCATCGGTGTAGATCTGTCCGGACACGAAGAAGAAATCGTAGCAGATGCCGTGCAGCGCAATGCCGATGATGAGCATAAAGGAAAGTTCGCCGGCGTTGCCATAGGCAAACAGCACATAGCGCAGCGCCCAGGCCAGCATACCCACCAGGATGGTTTTCTTAAAGCCAAAGCGGGAGAAGAACACGGGCAGCAGCAGCAGGAAGAGTACCTCGGAAATCTGGCCGATCGTCATCTTGCCGGTTGGGTTCTCCAGGCCGATGTCCGTCAGGAAGGGGTTGGCGTTCTGGTAGTAGAAGGCCAGCGGAATGCAGATAAGGATGGAGGCGATAAAGAAGATCAAAAAGTTCTTGTTCTTGAGCAGCTTTATAGCATCCAGGCCCAGAATCTCGGAAATAGAGTTGGCCTTCTCCTGGTTTTTAACGGGCGGCGTTTTGGGCAGCATAAAGCTGTAGATACCAAGTATAAGCGAGGCGATGCCGGCCATCATAAACGTGTTGCGCAGCAGCCCGTCTCCTATACTTGCCGCCGAGTCCCAGTGAAAAATGTAGCTGATCGACAGGCCCGCCGTGATCCAGCCGATGGTGCCCCATACACGGATCACCGAAAACTCTTTCTCCGGGTTCTTCATCTGCCGGAACGAAACAGAGTTCACCAGCGCCAATGTCGGCATGTAGGCGATCATGTAGGCCAGCACGTAGGGGTAAAACTCGCTCACGTCAGCCGAGTTATACATCTGGTACATCAGGAAGGCGCCCACCAGGTGCAGCAGGCCCAGAATCCGCTCCGCGTTAAAATACTTATCGGCAATGAGGCCGATGATGAACGGTGCGATGATGGCCCCAAACGACTGGGTGGAGAAAACACTGGCAGTTTCCAGCTCAGTGGCCTGCAGGTTGTTGCCCAGAAAAGTGCCTAAGGTTACAAACCATGCGCCCCAGATAAAGAACTCCAGGAACATCATGAACGATAATTTAATGCGGGTCAGCGAATTCATGGCGAATGCGTTTAGTGTGAAGGGTAGAGAAGGTGAAAGCTATAGTCGCTTGATGCGGATGTTGCGGTACCATACATTGTCGCCGTGGTCCTGCAGGGCTATTTTGCCGGACTTGAACGTGCCCCAGTTCGGCATGTCTGCAAACTTGCTCTTGGACACCATCTGGCGCCAGTTGTCGTCCCACAGGGTGGTTTCCACTACTTTCTGCCCGTTCTGGTAAAGCTCCAGGTGTCCGTCTTTGCTGATGATCTCTACCTGGTTCCACTCGCCGGCCGGCTTCACGGTTTCTGGGCTGCTGGCAATCAGGTCGTACAGGTCGCCGGCGCGGTGCTTCTCAATCTTGGCGTCCGGGTGCCCCTCGTTGTCGAGCACCTGCATTTCCAGGCCGGTGTTCCAGGTGTAGTGATACTGGGAGGTATCCTCCTGCACATAAAAGATAATGCCGCTGTTGCCGTTCTTGGCTACTTTCCACTCCAACTGCAGGTCAAAGTCGCCGTACTCCTCCTCTGTTACAAGGTCGCCGCCATCGCTGGTTTGCCAGTCTTTTTTATTCGAGGCGTCCAGGTGCAGGGCACCGTCGTCTATTACCCAGGCCTTGCCCACGGAGTCGCGGCCATAGGTGTGCCAGCCTTCGGTTGTTTTGCCGTCAAAGAGCGTGATCCACGCTCCGTTTTCGGCCTTGGTGCTGTCGGCGGATACCTCGGTCATGGCTTCGGATGTGTTTTCAGCGTTTTCGGATTGGCAGGACCACAGCGCGGCCACAGCCAGTATCGGAAGGAAGATTTTTTTCATGTCAGTGGGTTATTTCTTTAAGGATAGAATATAGCGTACCATCTCTTTGGCGTCGTCCTGGCTCAGGTCCGGGTGCGGCGACATAGGCACCTGGCCCCATACGCCGGAGCCGCCCTCTATGATCTTGCCAGCCAGATAATCTATGTTTTTATCGTTGGCCTCATACTTCTCAGCCACCTCTGCGTAGGCCGGGCCCACCAGCTTCTTTTGCTCCTGGTGGCAGGCCAGGCAGTCCGACATGGCGATGAGCTTCTTGCCGTTTTCGTGGTTTTCGGCAGTTGCGGCCTCGCCCTCAGCGCCAAGGCTTCTGTCCGTGCCGATGTTCATGCGGTTGGTGTCTACCTCCGACTGCTTGGCAGCTGCGCTCACAGCCGCCCCGGAGGCCGAGTCCTGCTTGCCGGTAACACTGTAGGCGCCGTCATCTCCTGCTTTGTTTTCCTCAGAGGCGTTGCCGCAGGCCATGGCAAAAACCAAGCAGCCTATCCATAGTATATTCTTTTTCATGCGATGTAGGTGTTGTGGTGGTATGTTATGATAAGCCCAGTATATTTTTGTTCATGCTTTGGTCGATGCCGGAGGCGGCAAAGTCGTCGAAGGCCCGCTCGGTTACCCGGATGATGTGGTCCTGGATAAAAGGCGCGCCTTCGCGGGCGCCGTCTTCGGGGTGCTTCAGGGCACACTCCCACTCCAGCACCGCCCAGCCCTTGTAATCATACTGGGTGAGCCTACTGAATACGCCGTTAAAGTCAACCTGCCCGTCGCCGAGCGAGCGGAAGCGGCCGGCCCGGTTTACCCAGCCCTGGTAACCGCCATACACGCCCTGCCTGCCCGATGGGTTAAACTCGGCGTCTTTCACATGGAACATGCGGATGCGCTCATGGTAAATGTCGATAAACTCCAGGTAGTCCAGCGCCTGCAGTATAAAATGCGAAGGATCGTAGAGAAGGCAGGCACTCGGGTGCTGGTTCACCTCGTCCAGGAACATCTCGTAGGTGATGCCATCGTGAATGTCCTCGCCGGCGTGGGTTTCGTAGCAAAGGTCCACGCCACAGTCCTGGTACACATCCAGGATCGGTGTCCAGCGCTTGCCCAGCTCCTGAAAGCCCGTCTCTACCAGGCCAGCGGCACGCTGCGGCCAAGGGTATACGTAGGGCCAAAGCAAGGCCCCGCTAAAGGTGGCGCAGGCGTTCAGTCCCAGGTTTTGGGAGGCTTTGGCGGCATATTTTAGCTGCTGCACCGCCCACTCCTGTCTTGCCTTCGGGTTGTTGCGGTACGCTTCCGGGGCAAACCCGTCGAACAAGGTGTCGTAGGCCGGGTGCACCGCCACCAGCTGTCCCTGCAGGTGCGTCGACAGCTCGGTTATCTGCACGCCCGATTCCCGCACGATGCCGTTGATCTCGTCGGCGTAGGTTTTACTCTCGGCTGCTTTCTGCAGGTCGATGAAGCGGGGATCGTGTGTCGGGATCTGGATACCTTTATACCCTAAATCAGCGGCCCATTTACTGATGTCTTTCAGGTTGTTGAACGGGGCCTGGTCCTGTACGAACTGGGCGATAAATACAGCGGGTCCTTTTATGGTATTCATAGTTGATGATTACATTTTAAGTGTGGGAATGAGCTTGGCGTGAAGTTCCAGTTACACGTTGCCTCACTCCCTTATGCTTCTATGCTAAAGTTTATCCACTTCTGGTCTGACTTACCGGAAGCGATCACGCCTTCGATAAAGGCCATGCCCCGCACTCCGTCTTCCACGCCCGGGTAGTCTTCCCACTCCGGTTGGGTGGGCTGGCCGGCCAGGTCTGCCTTTACGCAGAGGGCAAAGTTGCGGTACAGGTTGGCGAAGGCCTCCAGGTATCCTTCCGGGTGACCTGCAGGGGTGCGGCTGTTGTGCTGGGCGTAGGAGCTGACGTAGCCCGTGCCGGTGCGCCGGATTTCAGCAGGCTTGTCCAGCCACCTTACTAGCAGCGTGTTCTCATCGCTCTGCTGCCACTCCACGCCGCCGTGCTCGCCGTACACGCGCACTTTCACGTTGTTCTCCTCCCCTGCCGCTACCTGCGAGGCCATCAGCACACCGCTGGCTCCGTTCGCAAACTTCAGCAGCACGGCGCCGTCGTCGTCCAGCTGGCGACCCTCTACCACCGTGTTGATGTCTGCGCAAAGCTTGGATACGGTCAGGCCGCTCACATACTCGGCCAGGTTAAAAGCGTGGGTGCCGATGTCGCCCATAGCCCCCGCTTTGCCGCTTTTGCTGGGATCGGTGCGCCAGGAGGCCTGCTTGTTGTCGCTGCCCTCCTCAAAGCGGCTCAGCCATCCCTGCGGGTATTCCACGTATACTTTCCGGATCTTGCCCAACTGGCCGGATGCCACTACCTGGCGGCCTTCCTTCACCATGGGGTAACCGGTATAGGTATGGGTCAGGCAGAAGCGCTTGCCGGAGGCTTCCACCACCTTTCGCAGCGCCAGCGCCTCCTCTAGGGTAAAGGTCATGGGTTTGTCCAGCACCACATGAAAGCCATTCTCCAAGGCCAGTTTGGCCGGCTCAAAGTGCACATGGTTAGGCGTCACGATGCTGATGACCTGCACCCGCTCCTGCTCGGGCAGTTGTCGCTCCCGTTCAAAAAGCTCGTGGTAAGAACGGTAGACCCGCTCAGGGCTTAGGCCCAGCTCCATGCCACTGGCTTTAGACTTTTCTGGATCGCTGCTGAAGGCGCCGCATACTAATTCATACTCCCCGTCGAGTTGCGCGGCGATACGGTGCACGCCCCCGATAAAGGCACCGGGGCCGCCTCCAATCATACCCAAACGTAATTTATCTGACATGTTTCTTTATCCAAATTTCAACTCCATTCCAGGAGCACGTTCAACAGAAAAACAAAGTATACGCTGCGGCTCATGCCCTGCGTTATACTTTGTCTTGAGTTATACTTCTGCGCTGCCACGATGGTCACGGCGCGAGCAGTTTATACTTAAGTGGCCCAGGCCCGGTCGCCTTTCTTGTAAGGCATGCAGCCGTCGTAACGGCCCGGGGTTTCTACGTAGCGCAGGGCTTTGGTAGCGCCTACTTCCGAGGTAAAGAACCCGAACAGGGTCAGCTCCTTCATCATCCGGAAGTAGTGGTTCGGGGCCTCCGGCGCCTTCTCCGCCTGGTATTTCTGCTGCTCCTGGTCCAGGGCCGTGAGCAGGGCCGTGCGCTGCTTCTGGTCAAGCTTCATGAATTTCTTGCCATACTTGTCTTCGCTGGCTTCGTCTATCTGCGAGATGCCTTTGAGGAAGATGTCCTGGTCCTCTTTGGTGTAGCAGTCCTGCACCATCACCGCCATCAGGCTGCCCACATCGGCGGCCTTTGCGCCCGGGGTGCTGGTCTCAGGCAGTATCGTTTCGCCTACCTCGTTCAGGAAAGCCACCTGGTCTACATCAAACAGGTCGTTTACCTTGGTGGGTTTGGATGTACAGGCTACCAGCAGGTCGGCGCTCACCAGGGTGCCGCCCAGTATCCAGCCTACAGCACTTAATGCTTCTCTTCTGTTCATGTGTTTATACTTAACAGGGGTTCGTTCTTTTCTTAAAAACAGGCTTTATCAGACGCCCAGGGTCCAGCCGCTGCGGTACTCCCGCTTCACGAACTGGTTCGCCTCGTCAAAATTGGTCACGCGCATCTGGTCGTTGTCCCAAAGCAGCGTCAGGTCGCGGCCCGGGTAGCTATAGCCTTTTCCGTCAGCTTTCGGCACGCGGATGTCTATGCCCCTAATGGCCAGGTTTGCCATCAGCAGCGCCTCGGTCAGCGGACCGGCGATCTCAAACGGAGAGCTGACCGCTTTGTTGCCGTACCCTGCCTGGCAAGCCTCCACCCATTGGTTGTAGTGGCCGCCCGCGCTGCCGGGTACGCGCGCTAGTTTATACTTGTCTTTTACCTGAAAGCTTTGGGTGCGGCTTGTTGGCAGCAGTTGCGGGTTTTCGCCGTAGCAGCCCGCCATCATCTTGCCCTTGGTGCCGATAAATAGCGTGCCGTTCTCGCCGTCTCCAAACACTTCATCGGCTCCCAGTTCCTCGGGACGCGTCGGCTGTATGCCGCCGTCCATCCAGTGTACCGTTACCTCGCCTTTTGTCTTGTCTGTCTTTGGGAAGGTAAGGGTAACGTGGCTTGAGGGCGGACAGCTTTGCGGGAAATAGCCCCGCTTAAACTCATCCACGTATACGCTGCCCACGCTTGCCTGCACATCTTTGGCATACTTCAGGTTGAGCACGCTGAACGGCGCCTCCACAATATGGCAACCCATATCGCCCAGGGCGCCGGTGCCATAGTCCCACCAGCCGCGCCAGTTAAACGGCACCAGCTTGTCTACATAATCGGTATAGGGGGCGGTGCCCAGCCACAGGTTCCAGTCCAGTTCCTTCGGCACTTCGGCTTTGGTGCTTGGCCACGGAATGCCCTGCGGCCATACGGGACGGTTTGTCCAGCAATAAACGGTGTGCACATCGCCAATGGCGTTGGAATCGTACCACTCGCGCATTTGCCGCACGCCGTCGCCCGAGGAGCCCTGGTTGCCCATCTGCGTCACCACTTTGTAGCGCTTGGCGGCATCGGTCAGCATACGGGCCTCGTAAATGTCGTGCGTCAGGGGCTTTTGCACATACACGTGCTTGCCTAGTTGCATGGCCGCCATGGCCACCACGGCATGGTTATGGTCCGGTGTGGACACGGTGACGGCATCAAAGTTTTTCCCTTCCTTTTCAAACAGCTCGCGCCAGTCTTTGTAGTACTTGGCGTTCGGAAACTTCTGCCGTGATTTTTCAGACCTGCGGTCATCCACGTCGCAAAGGAAGCCGATGTCGGCCTTGCCGCTGTTAAACACGCCGGCCACATCGTTGCCGCCCATGCCGCCTACACCAACGCCAGCCACCACCAGCTTATCGCTTGGAGCTATAAAACCTTTGCCCAGCACATGGCGGGGCACAATAAAGAAACCGGCTGCGGCCAGTGCGCCGGCTTTCATAAAGTTTCTTCTGGAGCTGTTAGGGGTGTTCGGGTCTTTGTTCTCAGACATAGTTGTGTCGGCTAAGATGCATAATAGGAAGTATAGAAACGTCCTGCCGGCTAGCGCCCGCGGTGGGCGCTAGCCGGCAGGAAATTAAAATCAGATATTCTGGCGTTTCAACTCTCCCACCGCGTGGTCTACCGCCCGGGCTGTGAGGGCCATGTAGGTCAGCGACGGGTTCTGGCAACCGGCCGAGGTCATGGCAGCGCCATCGGTCACGTATACGTTTGGCGCATCCCATACCTGGTTGTGGGCGTTCAGCACGGAGGATTTAGGGTCGCGGCCCATGCGCGCCGTGCCCATCTCGTGTATGCCCTGCCCCAGCGCGTAGCCGGCATCGTAGGTATGCACGTCCTTCAGACCGGCGGCCTCCAGCATTTCCTGGGCATCGGCCATCATGTCCTTGCGCATCTTCTTCTCGTTTTCCTTTATCTCGGCATCGATGGCCAGCACCGGCAGCCCCCACTTGTCTTTTTTGTCTTTGTCGAGGGTGACTTTGTTTTCGTGGTAGGGCAGCGTTTCGCCGAAGCCCGTGATGCCCATGGTCCACTGTCCCGGCTCGCTTAGCGCATCTTTCAAATCGCCGCCAATGCCCAACTCGGCAATCTCACGGCCCCAGCCCTCACGGCCCGCACCGCCCTGGTAGCCAAAGCCACGCAGGTAATCGCGCTTGTCGCCGTTCACGTTTCTGAAGCGCGGGATGTAAATGCCGTTTGGCCGGCGGCCGTACACATACTTGTCCTCATAGCCTTCGGCAACGCCGGAGGCACCGGCACGGAAGTGGTGGTCCATCAGGTTGTGGCCCAGCACGCCGCTGCTGCTGCCCAGGCCACCATCCCATACATCAGTGGCCGAGTTCATCAGCACCCAGGTGGTGTTCAGGGTAGAGGCGTTCAGGAAGACGACTTTGGCAAAATACTCGTAGGTCTGGTTTGTCTCAGCGTCCAGCACCTCCACGCCTTTGGCGCGTTTGGTATCCTTGTCGTAAATTACTTTGGTTACAATAGAGAAAGGGCGCAGCGTCAGGTTGCCCGTGGCCATCGCGGCCGGCAGCGTGGAAGACTGCGTGCTGAAATACCCTCCGAACGGGCAGCCCAGCCAGCACTTGTTGCGATACTGGCAGTTGGCACGGTTGTGGTGCGGCTGCGTGATGTTGGCCACACGCCCGATGATCATGTGGCGGTCGCCTTTGTAGTGGTCTTTCAGGCGCTGGGCCACGTCTTTCTCAACGCAGTTCATTTCCATGGGCGGCATAAAATCGCCGTCCGGCAGCTGCGGAATACCGTCGCGGGAGCCGGAGATGCCGGCAAATTTCTCCACGTAGCTGTACCAGGGAGCCAGGTCTTTGTAGCGGATGGGCCAGTCCACGGCAATGCCGTCTTTCAGGTTGGCCTCAAAGTCGAGGTCGCTGAGGCGGTAGCTCTGGCGGCCCCACATTAGGGAACGGCCTCCTACCTGGTAGCCGCGGTACCAGTCAAAGCGCTTGATCTCGGTATAAGGGCTCTCCTTTTCATTCACCCAAAAATCCAGGTTGGTCTCCTGCAGCGGATAGTCGCGCTTCAGCACCGGGTAATCTTCTATCATCTGCTGCGTGCGCCTGCCGCGGTGCGGAAAGTCCCAGGGGTCTTTTCGGGCATTTACGTAGTCTTTCACGTGCTCCACGTTTCGGCCACGCTCCAGCAAAATGGTTTTCAATCCTTTTTCAGTAAGCTCTTTGGCAGCCCATCCGCCAGAAATCCCTGAGCCTACCACAATCGCATCATATACGTTATCCGCCATATGGGTGAATGCTTATAACTAGTTTGGTGGTTAGATTAAATCAAACGAAGAACAAACGATAAGGACCGGCTCCTACAAAGTATAAAAAGCAAAGACAGAAGAAGGTCCAGCTATCGATATGACAACATCAGAGATCAATATATCTGAAATTCAATTTAAAATCAAGTGAGTGATCAGTTTTTTATATGATATTAATTTAAGCCCCTACTGCTATAAGCCTCTTGGTTAGCGGTTAAACATTGTTTTTAAGCAGGGGCCTCCCAATTGCCAAACCTAGCCCAGCCCCGAAAAAAAAAAACAGCCCTGCCTGGCTGAGTGCCGGGCAGGGCTGTTTTTTTATACTTTATACCTGTCAAAGGTTGATCAGGATATTGGCCTGCAGGATAGACTCGTTTACTCCCTCCAGCCCGATTACATTGTGCCAGTAGCGCCACTCGGTGCCGCCGTAGATCTTCCCCGGTTTGCCCCCCAGGTTGCCCAGGTCTAGCAAGAGCTGCGGCTGCGTGAGGTACTGCGTGGTGCCCGGGCCGCGATCGCCGATAAAGTCCATGAAGCCGCGGAAGCGGAAATGTACTTTTTCGGAGGCTGGCAACGGAATATCCCAGCTGGGCGTGAACTGATACGTGCCGCTGTACTCCCCGCCGTGCTGCTTATAGTAGAAAGTCTCCAGTTGCAGCAGGCCCTGCCCCGGCAGCTTAAACTTGAAGGCCGGACCGAGCAGGTACACAAAAAAGTCTTCGCTACCGCCAAAGAGCACGTTTACACCGCCGCCTACCAGCACATCGCTCACAGGGCCAAAGCTCACCTCGCTGCCCGAGGCGCGGCTCAAGCTCAGTTTCGGGTACCACTCCATGTACAGGTCCGGGTTGGCCAGGCTCACGTCATTGGAAAGATCGGCAAAGCCAAAATGCTCAAAAGCCCCCACCATACCGAAATGCTCCACGGTAATGGTAGCCAGATCGGCCGGCTGGTTCAGGTGACGGCCGTAGAGCAACTGCATGTTGGAGCCCCCGGTATAGATTACCTGCGCCTGGGTTTCCTGCTGCGGCAACAGCCACAGGCTCAGCAACAGTAAAAGCAAAGAAACGCGGCCGTGCTTTAATCCTGGCCCGGAAAGAAAGGAGTGCATGAAGTATGGATTTTAAGTATGGATTGATTCAAGCCGCTAAATTATAAGCTTCAGCCATACTTTCAGCATGCCCTGCAAAGTTTGTCTTCTCTTTGGCAGGCAGGAATTACCGGCAGAAAGCAAAAAATCGCCTGCAGCACAAAAGCCACAGGCGATTTTTAGTCGCTATCCTAGCCGTCTATTTGATCTTGATCACGCGCATGTAGTCCACCATCGCCTGGTTTACCTCCACGTTCATGTTCTCGTTGTTGGGCTCAAAACTGAGGGAAATGGTATGGCTGCCTTTCTCGAGCGGCACTTCCACTGAGTTGGTGAAGCCCCAGTTGCTCCACTCATCCACCCCGCGCTGCGGCAGCACAATGGTGCCCACAAAGTTGCCGTCTTTCTGAAGCGTGCGGATGGCGGCCTTGTTCTCGGTGTTGATCGGGCCGTTGCCGTTGGCGTAGCGGAAATCGATGGCATACACCCCGTCTTCCGGCACCTCTACCTTCACCTGCACCTGCTTGTTGTGCTGCTTGCTCAGCTCCACAAAGCCGGTTCCGGAGTAGTCGCGGTAGGCATAGCTGGCTTTGGGCGCGGATTTCTCCACCTCGTACACTAGTTTATACTTGTCCGGCACCACGACCACCGGCTCACTGCCGAAGGAGGTTACGCCGTTCCCGTCCACGGCCAGCACCATGTATTCGGCGTAGCTATTGGCGTCCACGTTCAGGCTGGTGCTCTCGGTTTTCTCCAGCTCCTTTCCGTTTCGCATCACCTGGTAGGCCACGGCGCCTTCCACGGCGGGCCAGCTGAGCTTGCCGGAAGTATAACTTACCTTCGGCGTCTCCGGCGAAGTATACATCGCCACATGGTTCACCTCTCCGCCTGCCTCGTTGTTGGCTAGCTCAATTTTAATGCTATGCTCGCCGGTTATACTTGCCGGAATCGTTGCGTTCTCCAGCGGTTTGCCGTCCATCATAATGGATTTGATCTCGTTGCCATAGCCGCTCATCTCCAGGTTCAGCACCGCATTCCGATACTTGTAGTTGGTCAGTTTGCGGTTACCCGCGAAGGCTTTCGGCACAAAGGGCTTCAACACCAGCTGATTGGCCTCAAAGTTCATCCCGAAGAACACCTTGTAGACCATGCTCAGGTTACCGGCCAAGCTCCACAGCATGTTGCTCGAGTTGATCTGCGTGCCGGCATAGTCGCCGGTGCTGGCCACGAAGTTCTCCTTGTTCGTCAGGAAAAGGGCAGCCGGGCGGTAGATGGCGCTGATGCTCTCGGTGAGGGCTTTCTCGTTGCCGGCCTTCGCCGCCGCCAGGCTCCAGTAGGACTGCACAAAGGGCCAGATGCCGTTGTTGTGGTAGGGCGGGATGCCCGGGATCTGCGGGAATATGTTCGGGGTACCGTAGTCTGTGACCGGCGTGCTGGCCACAATGGTTTTGCTGCGCTCCGCATCGGCCACCCCGAACAGCACCGTCAGGGCCTCGCCCAGCGCCTCCGCCTTCGGCGAAAGGACTTTATAGTTGCGGCCGTACAGGTACTGGCCATAATAGCCCCGCTCCTCCTGCCACAGCTGCTGGTTAATGCCTTCTTTGATGCGCTCGGCAGTCTTTTTATACTTCTCAGCCGCCTCCTGCTTGCCCAGTTCCTCGGCCATCATCGCGGCCACCCTATTGGCCTGGAAATGCACGGCGTTCGTGCCCAGGTTCTCCGACTCGTAGATATCAGCCGGCTGCATCCAGCGTGGGTAGGTCTGCTCGCGCCAGTCCAGGAAAGAGGACTCGCCGCTCACCAGCCCCGTCTGCGGGTTAAAGGCGTTGAGCAGGTCATCTTCGATCGAGTTGGTGATGATCTCATAGGTATCGCGCAGCCAGGTTTTGTCGCCGGTGGCCTTGTATACTTCCCAGGCGGCGGTGGCCCAGATCATGCGGTCGGTGGAGACAGGGTAGGCGCCCCCGGTGCCGGTATCCTGTATAATTTTACCGTTCTGCACCTTGCGCATCAGGCTATACTTGGATACCTGCGGCTGCAGCTGCGCCATGCTCAGGATGATACTGTAGCTGATGTCGCGCGTCCAGACGCCGGCCCACTCCTTGCCGGTACGGAAAGTGCTGTCCGGCTCCACGGCGTTGATCATCTCCTCCAGCGCCAGGTTGTACAGGGCGTCCGTTACCGCATAGTCGGAAGAGTACTGCGGGAAAGCCGACACGTCTTTGCTCATTTCCCAGTGCGTCGCCGTGGATTTGTCGTCTGCAGGGGCATTCAGCGTAAGGGTGATCTCGTAGATGCCGTCTCCGTCGGTGTCCTGCATCTTGGCGCCCTCGTTGCGGTGCATGTTGTCAAAGTCCCAACTCAGCGGAGCGGTGCCGCCGGCGATGTACACGCCCCGGAAATCCTCTTTGTATATCTTGTCGCCAGTCTTGGTGGTATAAAACCCCTGCTTCTCGAAAGCCTCCAGCACCGGGCGCATGTCCAGGCGCACCGTCATTTTAGAGTTAGGCTCCAGGTAGGTGTTGTTGGGCACCTGCGTCTTGTCCACGTACTGCTCCCCGAAGGGGATCAGCGGTGTCTGGCAGTTGCCGCTCAGGCAGTTAAAGAAGTGGTCTGAGCCGGATTTCATCTCGTTGTCGCGGCCGTTGATGGCGAACTTAAACGTGATGCCCGGGCTCTTGAACGCGTTGGCCTGGCTTTTATAGTTGGAGGTTAGCTCGGTAGGCGACACCACGCGCGCCACATACTCCCCCTGCACCACGCTGTCGGGGTAAACCGCGTACGTCTCCGACTGCCAGATGGCGCTGCCGTTTGTGCTCGCGCTACCCGGCTTCTGCGATTGGCAGGCGCCCAGCATCAGCAAAGAGAAAAGTATACTTGATTTGAAGGTATGGTTTGTCATTGTGGAAGTAGTTGCGTTAACGGATTGGAATTTTCTAGCTTTCACACCTTTTTAAAAAAACGCTTGAAGATGCGCAGCAATAGGCATTCTAGACAAAGCATGAACAGGCTTATACTTGAGCGACTCACCGTATTCTACGATAGAAAACACTTCGTACAATATACTATGCTTTTCAACGCTCCTAGATTCTGGGCCAAAGCCGCGTTGTCTATGGAAGGCTGCAAAAACAAAAAAGCCTGCAAACTTTCGTTTGCAGGCTTTGCAGAGAGTGAGGGACTGCACTTTTTAAACAACTACTTACAACTCTAAACTCAAATAAAATAACAATCTATTGAATATCAATATATTATCAATCAATAAAACGATAAATACCATTACAACTATATACAACTTATTATTTGTTTTTTGACTAAATTTTGACTAAATTGACGAAAATTTGACGAAAGAAAATGGCACGTCTGGACGAGCATACCTCGCTTATTGTTGTCAAGGAAGGTAGCAAACTTCACATTAAAATATACTATTCACGTGATGGTATAAAAAGGTATAAGACCAAGGTTTATGTAAAGGACAAGGCTCAGTTCACTAAGGACAAAGGGTTCAAAAAGAACAATGCCCTAAACCCATCATCCTTTCAGGACGACAAAAAGAAACTCGATGAACTTCAACTCAAGATAGAAACTATCATCGAAGATTTTGAGCGAGAACACTTAGTAAAGCCTACCGCAGCACAGTTGGACTCACTACTTACCAACTTCAAGGGTAAAAGCCAGAAAAGCTACACCTACATAAGTGATTACCTATCTGAGTATACCAGTGGCTTTGACGAAAAACCACGAAACAGTAAGAGCGTTGTCAGGGCATTAGATTCCGCACTAACCCAATTCTGGGCATATAAAAACAGACAATACTATTTCAACGAGATTGATGAGAAGTTTATAGGGGACTTCATTGACTTCCTGCTCTTTTACAAGCCTAAGCGGTTAAGTGATAACATTATTGTTGCTAAACCTAAGCATAGGCTATCAGAACCAGTTTCATTTGATGCTCACTTTGGCATGAACAACAACACGCTGCTCAAAAGGCTGGACGCCCTAAGGTCATTCATAAAATGGGTCATAAACGAAAAGAAGTTAAGCACCGACTATAATAACATTAAAGATGCATTGAGGAAAAGCATAAGAGATTATAACTTGACCGAATATAGCAATGTAGAGTTCGCTTTTCGGGAAATGAGCGAAGTGAGGCTCTTGGCGTCAAACAATTTCGAAGATTCCATAAAGGATGATTACTATCCAGAGCTTATTGACTCTGTGGAGAAGTTGAAGGGAGTAAGTCGAGATGTGTTGATTCGGGCAAAAGATTATTTCCTCGTTAGCGTACTAACAGGTAACAGGGTCTCTGATTTGCGAGCTATAAAGAAGCATCATATAGGTCTGGGGAAGCAAACAGCAAAAAAAACAAAAGGTCAATTTCTCTTAAACTCTAATGAGTCTGTAGTTAAACTGTTGCAGAAGCATAACTTTGATATGAACATGAGCGATTCAAAATACAATAAGTGTATCAAAGTATTTTTGAAGCAGTTCTATCGTGACTTCTTAAAACAGGAAGATAAATTAGTTTATATCACAGAGCGAAGAGGCAAGTATGAGCAAGTTAAACAAGTAGTGTACTTTAATCTTGCAAGTAGTCACAGTGGCAGAAGGTCATTCGCCACAATTGCTTATCATTCTGGCACTAAGACCAAACGCTCAATCATGCAATTCACAGGGCATACCAGTGAGAAGGAGTTCGATAAGTATATACAGCTTGCCCCAGAGGAAGACATCAAAGATTTTGCAGATTTAATGAGCATTTAAACGAAAGGCAGTGATTAAAAAAGAAATATACAGTGAACTATTAGAGAAGTATAGCCTGCAAAAGTCAGAGGCTATCTCTTTTGTAAATCAGAGGATTGGGGTAGCTGTGGACAAGGCAAAGATGCTGGAAACTATATCAGCCAACATAGACAAACTAACTATCCTTTGTAGTGACCTAAAACTGGAAATAAGATTACATGAAGCAAATCCTCTGTTCTCAATCAACAGCCAACAGTTTTACACCACCAAACAGGCTGCTGAGATATTGAATGTTTCACCAGATAAAATCAGGCAGCTTATTAAAAATGATATTCTCAAAACGAAGAAAATAAACCAGAGGAATTGGAAGATTCCGAATTGGAGTCTGGAAGCCTATAAGAATGACCTCTGTAATTTCTTAGCAAATGCAAAAGAACTTGTTTCTGAGTTTGCAGTCGTGGATGTTATGGATGATGAAAACCAACTGCTTATCAGTCTGATTACTGAAGTAGGTATACATCAGGTTCACGAACATGAGACAAGATTAAAAAGAACAATTACTGGCATTCGTTCTGAACTATAGAACTCACCTTCCATTATAAATCTTAAAATACCCATCAACGTCCCATTGACAAGCCTGCTTTGACTTATCAATGGGGCGTTAACTTATACGTTATCTCGAATGAGCATTCGGGTGTGTGGGCATTGAACAATTACTATTTTCTTCGATTGAGATACAGCAGCCTTTCTGCCAGAAGCACTGAGTACAAAATTGATATTTTTTACTATATTCAATTCCTGTTTTATTGGATTGACAGCATATCCCTGTATCCACCTATAAATGAGGGCGGTAACAACTATTTCCATAAAATTTAACAGTGGTAAGGAAACCCCTCTATATTGAAACCAGCATTGCATGCAGCCTCGAAACACTGTGGTCTTATACGCAGGAGCCTCATATTCACCAGCAATGGGATTTAAGGTTCTCTGAGATAAAGTACCTTCCCAAAGACGAGGCGGTTGACTTGCAGAGGTTTCATTACTCCACCGACATTGGCTTTGGAATAAATGTAAGCGGAATTGGTGAAAGCGTGGCGACCAAGACGAAAACAAACGGAGAAAGCACGTCTGTCCTTAGGTTCTCATCCGACAGCAGTATATCGCTTATCAGCCAAGGCTCAGGTTACTGGAAATACAAACCAGAGGCAAACGGAGTAAAGTTTTACACGGGTTATGACTATGAAACCCGATGGGGAACGCTTGGACAAACCATCGACAAGCTTATCTTCCGACCTCTGATGGTTTGGGCTACGGCTTGGAGCTTTGATTGCCTCAGGAACTGGATTGAGAAGGGTATACACCCGAAACAAGCAATCACCTCACACATTACAGTCCTGCTTTCTTCCATCATACTGTCGGTTATCTGGCTTTACCAAGGCATCGTGCCAAAGCTGCTCTTCACCGACACGGGTGAATTGGAGATTCTTCGGCAATCTGGCTTGTTCTCGGGCTTTGAAGAAAAAATTCTGATGGCTGTCGGCATAGCCGAAATAGCCTGGGGTCTTATACTGCTACTCTCACAAACAAAGCTGGTACATGGCATAAACATCGCTGCCCTGACCCTACTTGGCTTGGGAGCCTTGCTCAGTGATGCCTCTGTCTATGCGCTACCGTTCAACCCCTTCTCCCTCAACATCGCCATGATAGGGCTATCATTAGTTGCCATCATAAACATAAAGCATGTACCAAGAGCCTCCAACTGTATCACCAAACAACGGAAATGACGTCAATCTATCAGAAAGCACTGGGAAAGGAATTTGAAAAACTGCATCCCCAGATACAGAAACGATTCGGTTTCAGCAGTAAGGATGGAATAGCCTCCATCGGCACGGGTACCATGCATGAGGTTAGCTACGGGAAGCTATACACCCTACCCTTCCTGTATGTCGGCACGTGGCGCAACATCATGTTCCCGCAGAAAGGCAAGAACATCCCCTTCACCATTGAGAACTACGCTTACGTTGACAGCTTCGGCAGGGAAACGGTGACATGGGTACGGAAGTACCAGTTCCCCTATAAGGTAAGACGATTTGATGCCACCATGATATACAGCGAGAAACGGAAGCAGGTAATAGACTATCTTGGCACACACCAGCACCTGGCTGTGAACATAGATTTCTCGGTAACAGCGAACGGAGGTCTAAGGCTCCGCTCTGGTGAGCAGCGCTTCTACGAGGGTATCATCGGCTTTAAGTTCCCGATGCTGTTTTCGGGCTATGCGGATGTGTGCGAGTGGTATGATGATGCGGAGAGCAGGTTCAAGATATCTGTCGAAGTAAAAAACAAAGTCTGGGGCAGGCTTTTCCACTACCAAGGCTCGTTCGATGCAGCGTACATTCCCGTGGGTTCCGAAGCTGATATACCACAGGATGTAAAGCCTGTAAGAGAAGAAATCCGAGATTAAACTATCACACCAATAACCATGATTTTTCACCAGAAGAAAAACAAGAACAACATCTCCATTGAGCTTGGGGAAAACTACCTCACCTATTGCATCAAGGACGATACCACCAACAGAACTGAGAAGGTGCCATACGAGAACATCCTAAACGACAAGTACGAGTTCTACGAAAGCAATAAAGCTTTTAAGAACAACGCTATCTACGCTGGTGTGGTGGGTGCTTTGTTCCTGGCGATAAACATCTTCTACGGCACCAAATTTTGGGCGTGGATGTTCATGCTCGCCTGCCCCACTTTCTTTTTCCTCTACCACAGGTCGAAGGCTGCCTTCACCGTAATCAAGACCGCTGGCGACATCAACATGTTCATCCTGCAAGACAAACAGCATGATGAGGTGGTTGAGCGCATCTACAAGAGCAGGAACAGCTATCTTCAGGACAAGTACCTGAGCATTGATTACGATAATGACCCGCAGAGAGAAATGAGCAAGTTCGCCTGGCTGTTTAAACTCGGGGTGATTAATGGGCGTGAGTTTGAGGTGATACGGGAGGAAATCGAGAACAGTATAGCCTAAGCGAGCATGAAAAGCATCCTGAACGAGAACGCCTTCGAAGACGAGGGAAGGAAGCCTGGTTACGGCTTATGGCTCTACCTCCTGCTGTTTATGGTAGCATATAATGGGTTTAAAGCAGCCAAGGGGCTGATTCAAAACGCCACATTTGATTTGGCTAACCTGATATATGCGCTTCTTTTGGTCGTGATAGCAATTGCGACAGCGGTAGGCTTCTTTACAAGAAAACGGTGGACTCCTTTGCTTTTCATCTCGTTTTTCCTGCTGAATCTGGTCTACATTGTGTTTATCTCTATTGCCCTGTCCTCGAAATTCTCAGAGCGGATTGACTATTTTTCTCTGGTAAGGGTAGCCGTGATGTGCATCATCGTGATTCCATATATGCTGCGTTCAGAGAGGGTAAAAGAGGTTTTTAAAAATTAAATCAACGCTTACCCAGAGAGCTAAGCCTATGTCCATTATCCGCCTTGAAACACCCATAAACGCACCAGTAGAAGTATGCTTCGATTTATCCAGAAGCATAGACTTACATGTTATCTCAACCAAGCATACTGGTGAGCGTGCGATTGCAGGCGTTACTTCGGGGTTGATAAGCCTTGGCGAGTCCGTAACATTGAGGGCAAAGCATTTTGGTGTCTGGCAGTACCTTTTCACATAAGGCGCATGTTGAAAGTTATAGTTGCTCGTCTAATTTGAGATAGTCTTCACTATGATTTGCTAAAGACTCCCAATGGCGATTAAAATTATAATCAACGCTATTGAACCAGCGGTGATATTTCTTACTCTCTTGGAAGAACGGTCATAGGGTCCGACCATCTCATCATTGAATTTCCCCTTAAACCCTTTCAAAGCCCAAAAAACGAATGCGCCTGTTGCTATTAAAGTGAAGTTGAGGACGTTTGGCATTTAGTGATTAATTTGGGTAGCTGTTTAGACAGGTTGCTGGCGAGGCGCAAACAAGGATGAAGCCTGTGCAGGTTAAGGTTACTTTATTTTGTTATGGTCTTATGTTTCCTGTCGATAATTTATACTTCCCTGATTTGTCTGCTGTCACTTCATTGAAGTTTTCTGCTTTATCAATTAGGATGAAGTCTTTCGGCTCTCCCACTACCTGCCATTCACCCATATTTGTTATTAAGTATGATTCATCACCGTTCTGATGAAGATAACAAACATAGTAGTTATCCAAACCTGATAACGGTGAAATGTAAGCTTCAGGCTCTTCTTTCTTATTGTAGTATGAGTTTACAAAGTATATTTTATTATCAAGCACCACCTTCGTTATTACCTTCTCCTCATTTCCATTATCGGGGAAACGGTAGTAGGTAAATGTTTCTTCAGATTCACCGCACCCTTGACTTAGCCATAGGAGCATAAGAACGTAAAAAATTCTGAAGATGCTTTTATTCATAACTCCAATGTACGCCAACGTAGTTCGTGCAGCCGAAGCCCGTAGCGTAGCAAGGGTTTAAGCTGCACCTTGTTCTCTGAAGCTTTTTTCTCATGGTTACTCTTAGTCAGTGAGAAGCCATGTAGGTTCAAGAAAAGCCTTTCTAAGTAGAGAATCCTTCGGTATCTCTCCATATAATTCTCCTGTTGTATCAGCAAACACTACATTTGCAATTTCTGGCTTTGGGTCACCCATTGGAAGGCGTAATAAGTACTTTCCATCTTTTGAATAACCTATCATTGAGGTGTCAATTACTGTTCTGTCACCTTTAACTACTCTTAGACTCACTTTAAAGGTATCAGTATAATCAACACAAAGTCTGTGAAGACCCAAACCACCTTTTCCATTATAAGTACTCTCAAATATTTTTTTTGAGTTAAAGCTTACACTTACCTTTTCCCCAGGATAAATCACGTTCAAAAACTGGAAATTTTCACACTCTTCTTCTAAGCCTTCACCTTCTTGCTTGCACCCAAAGAGGAAGAGCAAGAAAGGCATTATCAAAAGTGTAAAAACTTTTTTCATAAATTAAGTTACAGAGAACGGACTTGGCTATGCGGCTGCGTAGCTGCCGTATAGGCTTGGTTACCAGTTTGTTATTTAATAAAGTTCTATTTCTATACCGTTACCTTCTTCTCTTAATTCCTTGTAGGTATCAGAATATAAAATCCTTGGCTTTATATCCTTTGAACCTTTTTGATTATAAAAGAAGTGTTCAATAGAGTTAACAATCACAGTACCATTTTCACAAGTTGCAACGGCTCTAAAATAAGCATCAAAGCCGCTTAAACCCCTGTAAATAAGAAAATCATTTGTTGGCAGATTTTCATGTTTCCCTTTTGCTAAAATTACCCCACGTTCACCAGGTTCCCAATAAATGATTGCTGTTAAATAGCTGTTCTCACAATCATTCAGTTTATAGTAATGGTAATCATATTCGGGTTTTAAAATAAGCCAAATCACAAATCCAGAACCTATTAGTAGCAATGGTAGCGATAGTAGAAACCTTTTTTTGAAGGGTATTTTCTTTTTCAAATATGATTCTTTATAATTTTAATTGCTGGTAACGTTACTCGTGCAGCTGATGGGCGAGGCGTAGCTGAGCCTAAAGGATGCACTTTGTTGGCAACTGTAATTTTACCTTTTTCTATCTATTAGCAAATTTAAAAAGAGATAATTCAATGGTATAAAAGCTCCTGACAAGATGATTATCATGAAGCCATAAGCAATATCCCATTTTAGAATTTCCACATATAAGTAGATTTCCGCAGCCAAAAGGACCAAGTTCAATAATGAATACACCAGTACCTTCACATACTGCTTCCTTAATCTGTAATAGCTGTAGAAAATTGTAGCGAGAACAGGAGGAATGGCAAAAGCTTCTACCCAACCTTCCATTGTACTTTCTGGTCCCATTCCAACTACTATACCTACGAATAGCATAAGTATGAACTGAACTATAACCAAGGTTACCATATGTGAGACGACTACCAACACTTGCTGTGCAAAACTATGGAGGCTTTGATTGTCAGTTTCTATCATTCTCTTTTCTATGACTTTTTATTTTTGCCAACTATTGGATAAGCGTAAACATACGCTTATCTGCACTATGTACGGAAGTGGTTCTGACCTTTCCCAAGGGTGAAACTGGCTTTTTGAGGGCTATTTCGAGGTCGTCTTCCATAATATTACTCCTATACAATATAAAGAATAATGTGGTAAACCAGCTTTCTCCCACCACTTTTTAGAGTCGGCATACCAAATAATGAGATGATTGAAAGTCATGAGCCTGCTACATCTGGGCAAACCAGCAGTACTTATCCGCTCTTCCTTAGCTGTTGGCTTATTTAAACTTGCTGTCACTGGTAAAAAAAGAGGTGTTTCAGTGCAATTTAGCTATCCAATTATATACGTATTATCCGTTTATAAACGGGTATACTCGTGTTAAAACTCGGCTACGATGGCAAAAGGTGCTTTGGTAGCATTATTACACCTGTTGAGATTTTGCTCCCTTGTTAGTCATCGCTTGGAATGCATGAGATTTTATGCAATTCCATGTGATACGTTGCGGTGATTGGTCTGATATGGGATAGTAAGAAATACCAAGACTTCCTTAACCGTGTCGGTTCGCAATCACTTATCCGTTAGCGCCAGATTTCGGTGATAAAGAAAGCCACTCAATAAATCATCGTCAATCACCTTTACTTATAGACGAGATAGTTTACTGCCTATGAACTTTGGACCATAACTGCTCTCATCCTACTGAAACGATAGCTATACATCCCTACCAAATGAAATTATTGTCAACCATCATTTTTATGCTCCTTTCATTCCGAGGTGTCGCACAATCTGATTTCTCTTTCCTTACGAGGGAACAGTTAGTCACTCTCAACAGGGAATATGCCAGGGTTTTACAACAGGAAAGAAGCAGACGTATAGGTAGGCAGGTAGAAGTTATTTTTGATGAAAACCTACTCTATGCCACCTACATATTCAACCACGAACTATATGAGGCAAAAGACATCTATCATTATGGTGATAGACACAGCGAACCTATATGTGAGGAATGCGCAATGGTTGCAGAATTATGTGGATACTCTACACGGGATGATTACAAGGACATAGCTGAATTGGCAAAAGCGATATTCATGAATTTTCAGGAATCGGCTCGTCACGGAGAGCTTCAGATGAATGAATTCTATACTTATGTTAGTGTAAGTTATGTTTCGAATACGTATGTTGTTCGGATGGCAGCACTGCCACACAATATTGTAGACCAAGAATCACCAATCATAAACTCTTTTAATAAGTTGATAATAAACACCCCGCAGCGAGGGAAATACGACAAGCGATGAGTACTAATTTATTTAGGTAGCTTATTTTATATTTTAAAAGACAATTATATAACATATTTTCAAGCCACATAAGCATAGTACAAACTAATAAAATGCAAAAATAGACTATTTTACTTTAGAGCGGAATTACCATATTTATAATACAATAATTATTGCTTTTCCCAATATTATATAGTATATTTGCAATATGGAAAATAAACTAAACCGCAGTCATGAAACACCTGAAGAAGAAGCTGCAAGAATAGCTCAAAGAAAAGCAGAATCTAAAGCTTATAATGAAAGAATATTATCTGAAGTAGATAATGAAGAGTTAGGTTTAACTGTAAGAGATGTATTAGATTATATAGTACATGAGTTAAAAAAGCTTGATTGGTATCGTGATGGTGAAAAAGAAGAATACACAAACATAACATACTTCTTAACCGAAGAAAATTACTATGGTTATTTTGTACTACTGTTTCATGATATAAATGAAGATGGTGAAGAAGATTACAATACTGATGATACTCCTTACTATTGGTATTACGAAAGGGAAGATGAAGCAACAGCTTTAAAAGTAAATTACTCAGGTTATCCTTCAATTATACCTTTTAACCCTAAAACAAAAATGAAGGGGCGGCAAGCACTAAACGATATAGTGATTGATTTATCATATAGAAAGCAGCGTATAGAAAGTAAAAGGAAACTTAATAACCTGTTGAGCGATGAACTTATGACTGAAGAATAAAATGTAAAACATAAGATTCTACAGTACTTTATGAAACTATCCGCCCATAGTTCATTTTTTCGTTGTTCCAGTGGCTCTGTACGTATATCCAACATCCATCTACTGAAGGTAAAAACTCAATCGCTTTGAAGAAGACTTGACTGAGGCTGTCCTTGGCGACCACCAGTTCAAACTCGAAGACTCCGCTGTCGGTCCTGAGCGTAGGCGACAAATTGTTTAGCAATCAATTCATAATCATGCTCGTCTTCGCCCGTTGCTTTGACAACATCCACTGGTGGGATAAACTCCTTGTCTGGGTCACTTAAGGGGTAGGAATAGGTGGTGTTTCGCACATACACTATATCAGAGAGAGCGACTAATTTATCCCTCTCTTCAATCACATCAAAGCTTTCCAGTAGGGAGGCTTCCACCAGGTTCGGGTTGTTGAAACGTTCCAGCTTAGCAGCTTCGATGGTATTATCCAATGCTTCCCCTAAATGCGCTCCGTATGCATAGAAGTTTCCGAACATACCCTGCTGCTCATCTGCCTGTCCGTTTTAAGTAAGTACCAAAGTTCTTAGTCCATAGGGGTACGGTTATTATGGCATTTGCTTGGAGTTCATATTACTGGTATTGATAAGCACCGTGTTCTCTTTGGCTTCGTCACCGTAGATTGCCTTCGCAGCTTGCTGACTCAGGACTTCCACAACAATCAAGTCCGAAGGTTTCAGCTCCTTCAGCTTTGCTACCTCATGGGGTGCCACCAAATAGCCATCCAAAACAAACAGATATTCCGATTGAGTTTTCTCAAACGCTTCAACTTTCTCCATAAGCCTCTCACGCAAAGCCTTTGAGGTGACAGTGCTTTCAGATTTAGCCGTTGTGCTACTTATTATCGGACTACAAGCAATAATGGTCAGCATTAGTGCGATAAGGTAATTTCTAATTATCATCTTCACCATTTCCTCCCATGTAGCCTTTTAAAGCTTGTACCTGTTTATCGAAATCTTCTTTGGTTAAATCAGGCATTGAAATGATAGATTCGACAGCTCCAATTACTTCCTCATCCTTTTTTATTAGCTGTGTAAAATATTCCTTATAAGGCTCTGGGATTAATGAATTTATTGCTTCTGCTTGATGCTCTGTATAAAAACCAGACATTGGTCCATTTAAACCGAATTTGTCCTCTAACGGGAGACCGACAAGTATGACTGGATTGTAGAGTGCTAAGAAGATTGTGATTTCCCTTACGGTTTCAATATAGCAATCTAAAAATGATGAAAGGGTTTCTAAGTTTATATTGGGTACAAAGGTGCCGAACATATGTGCGTTGACCTTGTTTAGTTCTCTGTAACCTTTCGCTTGCCCTTTATTGTGCGTATAGTCTGAAATTCGCCAATAGAACTGCTTTATGTTCTGCTTCCAATTAGCTTCTTCATTGATATCTTTGAATCTTCCAGTCTTGGCAAGTGACTCAATCATTGTCGAGAAGAAAGGAGAATCACGCTGCGACATTATCCACTCGAAAGAAGCTTCTCTTTTAGAATGTTCTGATGTCAGGTAAACATTAATAGCAGTTAACTCTATAGCTCTTCGTAAATCCGCAAACGCAGCTTTATAAGACCCAATCAAAGCATGCTTTATAGAATAGTCTAACTCCATTTCTGCTTCTGTGGCAGGGAAGTATCCTATTCTATAAAACAAATTCTCAACATCTGCTACTATGGCATCGGAATGATGGTACTCCATGAAACTGACACATAGGTTCAGCATCTCAGTGTTCTTATACTTTGTTTTGATAAAGTGAAGCCCACGGGTAACCCTTTCATCCATTCCATTTAGGAACACATCGGCTATGTTTTTCAGCAGGTCTGGTTCAGTCACAACAGTGGTTCTTATAGTTTGATTTTTAAAATGAAAAGATGATTCCTTTAATAAGCCTAAAAAATAAAAGTTGATGTTAGTTAAACTTAAGGCTTTCCCACTCGAAAGCTGATTCCTCCTGTTGCTCAGCTAACTGCCTTTCTAATTCACTAATAAATTGAATTGAACTCGATATGTTATTAAATATTAATATGCTCTCATGATAGTTCAAAATTGAATTGTCATGAGCGAAGCTTCTATTATTTCTCACATCATTGAAAGCATCAATGATTTGTATAGAGTACTTCAGTATTTTTTCAGCCATAGCTGATTGAATTACCCCCATATTAAAGATATGCTTTACATACTTCCCAAAAATACTGTTAAGTGATTCACTGTCTGAGTAACCGATGTCATGCTTTCTACACAATTCCCTTATATACTTTACCACAAAAGTGTGAAGTCGGTCAAGAGCAGCTTCTGGTTCGTTTTTCTCTATGCTCGCTCTAATTAGTTTTGCCAGGAGTAAAAAGTCTTTGTCTTCATTGTTAGCTTGTATGGCATCAATATGCTCGATGGACGATTGCTGCTTAAGCCTTTCGGAAATTCTGATACATTCCTCATAAAGTTCTTGTTCTGGGGGCGTAATTTCCTCAAACCTAATAAGCTTCTTCCCCTTCCAGTACTCGATTAAGTCAAAGCTAAGCTTGCCTACTGTGAAATTCGATTCCTCTTCCCAAAAGCCTCTTAATCTGTTAGCTTTTGAGCCACTCATGTATTTATACTTATCATCGAGTATATCATAACCAGTGGCTTCTAATACAAAGCTTTGGAAGGTCTTGTCTGAAAAATCAAGAACATAACCGTTGCCCATACCGAACAGCTTTTCCAGCTTATGTTTTTCTATTGTGCTTAAGTCTGACATAGATTAATTGGTCTTAACTGATGTTATTATTTATCATAGTGGAAAGCCATCACTTCAACGTAAACAGTTTTGTCCTCATCGTTCGGAAGATGAAACTCATATGAGAAAGATGATTCACCTCTCTCCCCAATTTTCCTCTTAAAGTATGGATGTCTTTGTGTTTCCACGTTCAAAGTGTTGAGAACCTTAGTGAAGTCAGAGTTTGGAACGAACATCATTATAGCCACTTTTGAATCTCTCCAAGTAAGGTATCTGTCGAATAGTTGTGAGATAGCTTTATGATATTCAGATGCACCATGCCAAAACTTACATTCCGCCACAAAAAGATTGCTTCCATCTGCGGCATATTTAAGTAGTATATCTGTCTTGCCTGAGCGGTTGAATGTTTCTCCTGTTGCCGTAACCCCCACGTATCTTGTTTCAAGAACAAAGAGAAACTGGTCTCTAAGCCCTTCTTCATCTTTTCCAATGTACAGAGCAGGCTTTTTCTCCATACTTTTACCAGAGTCATATACAACCTTGAGGACATCATAATACATTTCCCTACTCATGGCTGGCTCCGAAGCAAATTCTTTGCCTTTGGGGATTTGGGGTTGCGGAACTATCTTCCTTTTTAGAGTAGGAGCGGTGAAGACGGATTGGGTATCACTATTTACCTTTACATTAATAGCGGCAAAGAAATCGTTTTCTTTCAGGTATTTCTGTTTTTCAACCTTAATACAGTTCCTGATAGTGTTCTCTAAAACATTATTGATTTCAGAAACATTCTGATTCAGCTTCGGTAAGTTGGTGAAAGCACGTTTGAAGCATTCATCTTTTAATTTCCTAAACTCCTGTGGGTCTTGATTTCTAATATTAAAATTGAAAGACACCTGACAGTTTCGTTCGTCTACACTAATCTCATATGAGGTCATTGTCCAAGGATTGGATTGAACCTTAAATAACAAGGCAGAACCTGTGAAGTTGTAACTAACAGTACACTTATATGCTTCGACTTCATATCGCTCACCTGACCTCCTGCCTTCAGCCCAGTCTTTAACTTTTGTAGGATGCGCGATATGCTCAGAATTTAAGTCAACCTCTAAAGGTATCAGTCTGTACTCTGCCTCTAAATACTCCGCATAATCATCTTCATCGACTTTCAAGATATAATCTTTGCCTTGGCTTTCTACTTCTTTTTTAATCTGGTTTAGCCAGTTATTCTTAAAGTCAAGAAATGATATTTCATTAAACGCCTTCATTATATATCAGCTATCAAAATCCTTTTTAAATTCAGTCAAAAAAATATAGTATAAACAATATACATAATAAAAAATTAATAAGGTCTATTTTATTAATAGCCAATCACCCTATCTATAAACTTTGCAACTATCTATATTAGGTTATACCCATATTTGAATATATTTTCTTATCTTAGATGTAGCATATAGAAGAAGATAAGGTGTTCTCATTCCTAAACCTAAAATGACTATGATTTCAGCGGTTTCATATGGTAGAATTTCAACTACTCAACAATCAGTGTACCGACAGCAGACCAACGTTGAAGAGTTTGCAAAAACCAAAGGCTACAAGATTGAAAAATTCTTTAGCGATGCCATCACGGGCAAGACGCATACGTTGGAGCGGGATGGATATCAGAGGATGATTAAGTACTGCCAAGAGAAAGGCATCACCACCATCTTTGTTTCGGAGATATCGAGAATTTCCAGAAGGGTGAGCCACACCATCGCTACCATCGAATCTTTGGTGGAGGAACATGGTATTACCGTGCATGTCCAGCACCCGAGCGCACTTACCTTTTCCCCTGACCAGCATGGTCGTATCGACATCCTGCAAAAGTCAATGCTTATGATGCTCGGTCTTGGTGCCGAAATGGAATTGACCTACCAGCAGAGCCGCAGATTGGAAGGCATCGCAGAAGCCAAAAAGAAGAATGTCTACAAAGGCAGAGTGAAAGGTTCTGCTTACTCTAATGAACAACTAACTAAAAAGCACTCCGACATCGTGAACTTGGTCAAGCACTCGGCGCTGCCTGACACCAAGATATCTGAGATAGTAAAGAAAGGACTTTCCACTGTAAAACGTGTCAAGAAGGCGATGAACAGTGTAGCAACCGAAGCTGTATCTTAGCTAACTTTCCACGTTGGCTGGTTTGTCTGGGTCAAGCATTAACTCCATTTTTTCTGCAAGCGCTCGCAGCGCATAGCGCACCAAGGTTCCCTTAGTCATTCTCAACTTATATTTTTTAAGCGCCAGGAGCTTTAGCGTTTCCAGTTTTTGGTCGGTATCTTCTGTAATCTTTAGACTTCTCATACTTTTCTTTTTACCTATATATATAGCTCTGGAATCCATTTCTTCTTCTTTTCTATTTTTCTTCTCTACTACCTCAAATCATAGTGTGAGTCTCAGTCTGTGATATATAGTTAAAATGACAAATCAGACATGACAATACTAAACAATGAACAGGTCTATAAAGACAAAGACATAACTATCCACAAACTGTATTGCCCTCAGAAGCAACTTTTTGGGCTGAGCTTACAGTCGAAAGATGGGCGAAAGGACTTGCATCCAGCGTATAAATCAATCATCAAGTTCTTCACGAACGGCATGGGGGTTGCGATTACTCCTGAAGGACAGTACCTGTGGGTGGACAGAGACCTTAACCTAAGCCAGATGAGCATGAATGATGAGACGATGATATCTGCCCTTTATGTCCCCAATTCAGTATGTAACTGCGTGGGTACAACTGAGGAAGCAGAATGCAACCTTTGTGTGAATGGCATCATCCGCAATGCTGAGAACTTCAGGAGGCTACAGCATGCAGAACATCTGACGTATGAATACGAGACACACCTTGGAGCTTATCGAATCACTTTGCACGAAGAAAAGTCAATAACTACGGTCTACAACTACCTATGGCGCATCTGCGATATGGAGGATGCTCTTCAGGAAATGATTGACGAGGCTGAGAAGAGAGAGAAAGCATGTAATGACAGGATTGTTCAGTTATGCATCGTAGAGGACTTAGGAGAGGAAGCTCACTTCAGGATATTATTGAAAAGCTATCGAGCTGAGATAGAGGTGATAGATACAAGCCTATCCTTAGACGTTGTAGACAAGCGCATTTACTTAGACATTTAGCAGGAACAGCGCATACTCACTATAATTCATTGAGTATGCGCTGTTTTTAATTAATACTAATCCCAATCATCGAAATAATAGCTATAATCACCGCCTGCTGGTACGCTGCCAAAACCGAAGCACGCATGGCACCCTTTACTATTGCAGGAGGGGCAGCGGTCGTTTTTGTCAATAAATAGCCAGTCTTTTTCTGCTATCTTCTCAGTGTCTGTCTTATTACCATATGCATCAATTGAGAAATAAAAACCGTTTTGTTTAGCCCATATCAAGTCCGTATGGCTGTGGTATTGCAGTAGGTCATAGGTTGGCTCAAGAAGAACAATGTCCGTTAGAAGGTGATATATCCCATAACTTCCATGCGAAAGAAACTTGACCAGTTGCTTCTCCCTGTCCAGGTGGCTGTATTTTAGTATAAGCATATCCTCTATCATATTTACTCCTATATATATAAGGAGTAGCCTTTCTGCTGACAGCCATGTAGAAACAGAAAGAAGTTTCAGGTTTCTATCACTATAGTCTTGAAACCACCATATCCTCCCTCTGGGAGGATGCCTATAGCCAGTGCGACTACCTCTCTTCTGCCTACTCGGAACACTTTGACATCTCTCAGATGCTGTTCCATATAAGCCTGAAGCACCTGGTAACGCTCAGCTATCTGTTTAGCCGCATCATCTGCCTCAGGAGCAGCTTTGGTCATGTTCCGCAGAAAGTAAGCCAAGTCGACTGCTTCTACCTTTGCATCGGATGGTTGTCCTGCCATCTGTTTTACTTCCGCATCGGATAATTCAGCAGCCTCAACTTTATCAAATTCAACAACTTCGAGTGGATAGTCGCTTTCACTCATGAAGAACAACCCATGGGTGAGTTCCTGTAATCTTTGCATTATAGCAACGTTTGTCATACCCTTATTATGGTGATTAGTAGTAGGTTTATCTGGTTGGTCCAGTATCGACTTTTGACTCAAGAGAGTTTTCAATTTCGTCTGGAAGAGCCGAAAGTAAGTCGTAGCCTGTTGCCTGCTCGATGGCATCCACAGAGGTTCTATAGGTACCCCAATCTGAATCAATGGAGTTGACGTTGGGTGTGTTTACGGCTATCACTCGTGTACTGGTACTGATGCGGTTGATATCATTATCACCTTCAGGCAAGACCACTATCACCTTCCAGATATTCTTCGGCACGGTTACTCTGCCGTTGTCTATGGTATTAACCGCTCCGTTGCTGCCCACACCACCAATACCGTAGCTGCCCATTATCACATATGCCTCCATTCCATCATCTATGAGGTCTCTGGTGTAATCTTCGAGGTTAGCCCAAGTGTTCCTGTTGTTGTTCGGAGCCTGCGGTATCATGTTCGTCATCAGGAAGGTAGCGGAGTTGTCCTCCATCGTTCTGGTTCTGTCTGCCGATGGTATATTATGCCCCCTGTCGAAGCCTGAGCCAGTGTAGGATGAGGCGCTAACCCTATACCAATCCGCTGGCAGAGCCATATCCGCCCTGAAATCGTCCTGCCGTGGGGCAGAACCTGTCCATGTACTGCTCAAGTGCCAGCTCACCCAATTGGGAGTGCCACGGTCACGGCTGTAGGATAGCACATACTGAGGCTTGACCATCAGGAAGTTATTAAAATCAGACACTTCGGCAGTGGCGTTGCTTGGGTTTCCCAAAGCGACATGCTCACTTACAGGTGTGTATACTGGCTGTTCGGGTGTTACCTCCGTCTCCTTACACCCTGCCAGGACTAAAAAAGCAGCTAAAACAAAGTATAAACGGTTTCTCATAATCATATCTGAAATACAAAAGAAAGACATTTCATACCCTACGACAAATCAGATGGCTTAGCGCATGTTTGTCCACGGTTAAATTTCAGGCAGGCATTACATATTGTATATTATTGTTACTATATTGTGCTTATAAGATGTTTAGACATCCTTAACCACCTGATGTTGCCAAAGCAACCTAACAAGCATAAATGACCAGAAAGCAGATATTTAGTTTTATCGCAGTAGCTGCATGCATAGCAGTAACTGTTTATTACATCTACCCTGAGCCAAAACTACCTGTAGGCACCCAAATAGATAAACTGGTTGTGCTGAAATCAGAGAGGAAGCTTCTGGCATACTCAGGTGGCGAGCTTGTGAAGACATATACCATCGCTCTGGGAAGAAGTCCAGAGGGTGATAAAGAATACGAAGCTGATAAAAAGACTCCCGTGGGCAGTTACATTATTAATGACAAAAATCCAAACAGTGCTTATTACAAGAACTTAGGTGTCTCCTACCCTAACTCTGAGGATATCAGATATGCCAAAAGTATGGGGAAATCACCTGGTGGCGATATAAAGATACATGGGCTTCGGAATGGTACTGGCTTTATCTCGAAATTCCACCGATGGTTTGACTGGACGATGGGCTGCATGGCGATTACAGATACAGAAATAGACGAACTCTACAGTGCTGTGCCTTTGGGAACACCTATTGAGATAAGACCATAACGATTTTCATAAAGCAGATAGATGGCTAAAATTCATACCCTAAGAATCAGCAATTTCAGGAGTATCAAAGACTTTGAGCAGGTGTTCGGTCTATCCAGTTTCGTATGCATAATAGGGCGAGGTGACTCAGGGAAAACCACAATTCTCGATGCCATCTCCTATGTGCTATGCGGAAACTGGAACCTTTCTATTTTCGACACCGACTTCTACGGCTGTAATATTGACGAACCAATCATAATTGAAGCTACCCTTTATGATTTACCTGCCAGGCTTTTACAGGAAAGTAGATTTGGTCTATACATCCGAGGTATTGATATGACTACAAATACTATTCATGATACCTTAGAAGATTCTCATATTGAAGCCTTAACTATCAGGTTTACCGTAGAGCGAGACTTAGAGCCAAGGTGGTGCGTTACGAACGTCAGGCAAGAGGATATCGAAATTAGGGCAAGTGACAGGGCAAGTCTGAATATGTTCTTTGTATCAGATTATGTCGACAAACATTTCTCATGGAATAAAGGCAATCCACTCTATTCACTTCTAAGGCAGGAGGACAACGACCTACGTGAGAATGGTAATCCTATCATTGATGCATTAAGAGATGCTAAAAGTAAGATAGACAATAATTCGTTTAGCGAATTTGACTCTGTGATGTCTCGAATCAAATCTTCTTCTGCTGGTTTTGGAATTGATATTCAAAAGGCGAATACAACAGTTGATTTAAAAGATATCATTGTAAAGGAAGGCAAAGTTACCCTTCATGAAGACAGCATCCCATTTAGGCTAAAGGGTAAAGGTTCTAAAAGACTGATTTCTATTGCGATTCAGGTAGAAGTTGCAAAATCAGTAGGGGGCATCTTATTAATAGATGAAATCGAGCAAGGACTGGAACCAGATAGGGCGCAGCATCTTGCTAAGACATTAAGAGAATCCTATGAAGGGCAAGTGTTCATTATCACACATTCAAGAGATGTTTTAGTAGAGCTTAAGGCTGAGAATCTATACAGGATGGCAAAAGATGCCAAAAGGCTCTTCCATTTTGATGATTCTTTTCAGGGAGTGCTACGTGCGAATCCCGAAGCCTTCTTTGCTAAAAAGATTATAGTATGCGAGGGCGCAACGGAAGTTGGCATAGTTAGGGCAATTAATAACCATCGGATTAAAATGGGGAGAACCAGTGCTACTCTGGAAGGAGTAAAACTCACTGATGGAAAAGGCTCGAACCAAGTCATATATTCGGATGGGTTTTTAAGAGCGGGCTTTGAAGTATGTATGTTCTGCGATTCCGATGAACCAAATGTAAACAGAGTTAAGGAGTCACTCCGCTCCCAAGGTATATCTATTATAGACTGTGAAGACAATCTCAGCATCGAGCAGCAGGTTTTTAAGGACTTACCTTGGGCTGGTGTAAAACAATTAATTGAGCAACAAAAACACTCGACATCGAATGCCTCTGTAGAAGATAGCGTTGGCAATAGATACAAACACTATGTAAAAAATGGGGTGTTGAAAGAAGGTTGGGCTGATGTTGAAGATGAAATGCTGAGGCTCACATTAGGTGATGTAGCAAAGGATAGGGAGTGGTTTAAAAGCATCACAAAAGGTGAAATGTTAGGAACCGTCTGCTGTGACTATTTTTCAGATATGAAAGACAGCAGACTTAACGAACAGTTCGAAAAACTTTCAAAATGGATAGAGCATGCTTAACCACCAAGAATTTGTTGCCAAAGATAAAAGCTTGCTCATAGCACCTGCTGGTTACGGTAAGACTCATACAATTGCCGAGTCAATCAGGCACACAGAAGGAAAACAACTCATCCTAACCCACACGCACGCAGGAGTTGCCTCTATAAAGGAAAAGCTTCAAAAGTCTGGTATAGCAAGCAGCAGATACAACATTGAGACTATTACAAGCTTCGCCCAAAAATATGTATTTTCCTTCTGTAATGGGGAAGAAATTCCGAGCCAGGACGATAGGCAATATTACCCATACATTATTAATAATGCGATAAAGCTTTTGAGGTTAAAACCTATAACAAAAGTTATTACGAGTACCTACAACGGGTTATTTGTAGACGAGTACCAAGATTGTACAATAGAACATCATAACCTGGTAAGTTGTCTTTCAGACATATTACCTACAAGACTACTTGGCGATTTTCTACAGGGTATATTCGAATTTGGTAGAGAGTCGCTTGTAGACATGAATAGCACTGACATGATGGGCGGTTTTTTTAATAACCGTTTCGCATTGTCGGAGCCTTGGAGGTGGAAGAACGGTAACAACGAACAGTTGGGAAATGACTTAGATGCTCTCAGAAGAAAGCTTTTACAAGGTGATTCAATTGACCTTAGAAATTATGCATCTATCGAGACTACTCTCACAAGAGACTTGTACAAGTATAATCGTACACAAATATTGAGTCTCTTGACCACAGAAGAAAGTATTCTTGTGATTCACCCTGAATCAGCCAGAATAGAGCCAAGGTTGAACTTTATTAAAAGTTTCAATAATATCTGCCGCCTTATTGAGTCAATAGACCATAAAGATTTTTATACTCTGTCCAAACGAGTCGATACAATATCCGAAGACAATTTCATGGCTGTTATTATTGAAATCTGCAACGAGGTCTTCAATACAACAGGAGTTAATTTATGGCTCAATGCGAAGGGGGTGAAGAATAAGGCAAAACCAGCAGATAAAGAAAGAACTCTTCCGCTTACAGCGATGATAGAAAGGTTGAAGGAAGGTGTTTCATTTAAACTGATAGCCAAGATTCTAACTGAAATTCAGACGCTTCCTGGAATAAAATGCTATAGAAAAGAATTGCTCTCTACCTTGTGTAAAGCTTTAATCGAAGCCGAACAAAACTCTTCTACTGTTTTTGAGTCGATGGTTAACAAAAGAAACAACATTCGCAAAGTCGGTAGAAAAATTTATGGGAAGTGTATCGGGACTACCTTGTTAACAAAGGGTTTGGAGTTTGATACAGTAATCATCCTCAACGCACACGAGTTCAGGTGCCACAAAAACCTATATGTTGCTCTTTCCAGGGCTTGTAAAAAGCTAATTGTATTTAGCAACAGATACGTTCTTACTCCCTATAAGCAATAGGCTTCAGCATTCATTTTTCTCAAATACATTGCACATTAGGCAAAGATTTAATGACAGACCAGCAAAAAGAATTTTTGAGACTCCATATAATCTGCGGTGAGAATTTCGCAGCAATAGAGCAAAAGCTATCACTTCCAAGACCCACACTGACACAATGGTATGAGGAACTGCGACCTGAACGGGAGCGAATAGCCAAAATCAGGAAAATATGGACGACGAAGAAGTTCACACCTGTCTTTGAGGACTTCTATAAGTGGTATAACGAACTGGAAAGGAAGTGCCACTACTGCGATATTACCGAAAGCGAGATAGCCGAACTGCTCGAAAGCGGAAAGCTTGCAACAAAGCGCATCGCCACGAGGGGCAGGAAACTTGAATACGACCGCAAGGAGCCAAACCTGCCTTACAATGATTTAAAGAACATCGTCCTATGCTGTTATTGGTGCAACAACGCCAAGACAGACACTTTCACCTATGACGAGTTCAAAGAGGTAGGAAAGGTCTTCAAATCTATCTGGCAGCAACGTATGGCAAAATGATAACTGACGACCAAACCAACTTCCTTTATCTTGCTGATACGCTTCCGAAGATGTATCCCGATTTTTACCAGAACTTAGAGAAGGTGCTGACTGAGTGCAGCATAAGCTTTGAACTACTTCCTGGCACGAAGGATATATGGTCAAGGGATTATATGCCGATTCAGCTTGCTGCTGACAGGTTCGTGCAGTTCGTATTTGACCCCGACTATCTTCAAAGCAAACAGTGGCAGAAGACGATTTCCGACACCAATGCCATTTGTTCATCAATCGGTATTGTGCCAACAAAATCGGCTATCAAGGTCGATGGCGGAAACGTAGTTAGGGCATCAAATAAGGCTATTATGTGTGACAAGGTATTCACGGAGAACCCTCAAATACCAGAGAAAAAACTAATCAAAGCCTTACAGGAACATCTCGAAGTTGAGCGTATAGTCATAATACCTGCCGACTCGTCAGATAAAATCGGTCATGCCGATGGTATGGTGCGTTTTCTGGATGACAGAACGGTGCTAATAAATGATTACTCAAAAGAGAAACCTCAATTCCAGCGGAGCTTTCGCATGGCGCTGCACAACGCTGGTCTGGATTGGATGGAGATACCTTACAATCCTTATTGTAACGCAAAGCCAATACATGCAAATGGTGTATATATCAATTACTTGCAAATGAAAGAGGTGATTATATTACCAGTTTTTGGTATGAAGGAAGATGAGCAGGTTGTTAGGCAGTTTGAACAGTTATCCCCTGCGAGTAATATTGCGACAGTTGATAGCAACGACATCGCTGCGCAAGGTGGTGTATTGAACTGTATTACTTGGAATATTAAGAAAAGCTAATTAGAACATAAACTATGTACCTGATTGATAGAATTCTGAACCGCATCCAAAAACTTGAACAGAAGTCGTTCGGAGAACTTGGACTTCGGGAGCGACAACATTTACAAGAGTGGCTGGCTTACAACCCAGAAGCGCTTGGGGAAGAACTCCTGATAATCCAGAAGGAGTTTGATAAGTTCTCCGATACTAATGAACGCCTTGACTTGTTGGCTTTGGATAAGTCAGGCAACATAGTGGTAATTGAAAACAAACTTGATGATACAGGGCGTGACGTGACTTGGCAAGTGCAAAAGTACGCATCTTACTGCGCAACACTCACCAAAGAACAGATTCGTAGCATCTACCAACAGTACCTGGATAGACAAGGCTTGAATGAGGAAGCGGAAAGCAACCTTGCAGACTTCTTCAATTTAGAATATGACGAGATTACACTGAACCAAAGGCAAACACAGCGGATTATGATGGTCGCTGCTAACTTTAGGAAAGAAGTTACCTCAACCGTGCTTTGGCTGCTGGATTTTAACATTAGGATTCAGTGTTTCAAAACCACCCCATTCGTATTGGGAGACCAACTGTTCCTCACCTTGGAACAAATCATACCGACTAAGGACACAGAAGAGTTCGTAATCAGCATGGCTCAGAAGACAAAGGAGGAAATCACGACCCAAGAAGGGTTAAAATCTCGCCACCACATCAGGATGGAGTTCTGGAACAAGCTTCTACCACTTTTGAAAGGAAAGACGCCTATCTTCCAAAGCACCAGCGCAACCAAAGACCATTGGGTAAGCTCGGGAGGTACAGGAATCAGTGGTCTCGTTTACTCTTTTACCGTTACAAAATCCTATGCGGGTGTTTCGCTTACATTTGCCAAATCCAACAAGGACGAGAACAAGCTGCTGTACGATGAACTGATAAAATACAGAGACTCGATTGAGCGGGAGTTTGGAAGAACGTTGAAATGGGAGCGATTAGATGATAAGATTAGTAGTCGGGTCGGATTCTATGTATCAGGCGTGAGTATTTTTAACAGGGAGGATTGGGATAAAATGCTTGACTTTTTGCCAACAGATATGATTAAGCTGGAAAGAGCAATGCGTAAACCGTTGGTAGGTATAAAAAGGAACACGAAAATCACTGATGATTCTCAAGTAGATTTAATACCCGCTATCAATGATAATGATACTACTGTAATTGCTCCCCCTGTGCAGTCACCAAACTAAACCATGACTTATCCGATTTAATATGCCCTAAGGCGATGAAGCAGTTCATCGCCTTTTTTTATCTCAAAAAATAAGATATAGAATATTAATATATTATCTTGTGGTGTAACTTCAACCAGCACACCATGAACCGCATCAAGGAAGTCCTTACTGAGAAAGGGATGTCGCAGACGTGGCTTGCCCAACGCATTGGCAAGAGCTACAACATGGTCAACTCGTATGCGCAGAACAGGAAGCAACCACGCTTGGAAGTTCTGTGGTCAATAGCGGAGGTACTGGACATTGACGTGAAAGAACTTATAGTTTCCAATAAAAAATAATAATGGCGATTAAGAAATCAGAGCTGTACAGCAGCTTATGGAAAAGCTGTGATGAGCTTAGAGGGGGTATGGACGCTTCGCAGTACAAAGACTATGTGCTGACGTTGCTGTTCATCAAGTATGTGTCAGATAAGTACGCAGGCAAAGCCGATGGTCTTATTGAAATACCAGAAGGTGCCAGCTTCCAGGACATGGTGGCGCTGAAAGGTCAGAAAGACATCGGTGACCAGATTAATAAAAAAATCATCAAGCCGCTGGCGGAGGCAAACGGTTTGACAGGCACGATTGACCTGACCGACTTCAACGATGATGATAAGCTTGGGAGTGGTAAGGATAAGGTAGATAGGCTATCAGAGCTGATTAACATCTTCGAGAATCCTGCGCTTAACTTCAAGAACAACCGAGCGGAGGATGATGATATCCTGGGCGATGCCTATGAGTTCCTGATGCGCCACTTCGCCACTGAATCAGGCAAGAGCAAAGGGCAGTTCTATACGCCTGCCGAAGTATCACGAGTACTGGCAAACATCATTGAGGTGGACAAGGCTATAAGCCCCTCCTACTCTGTGTATGACCCTACCTGTGGCTCAGGTTCGCTATTGCTGAAAGTAGTGCAGGAGTCGCCTAAGGGCTTGAGTGTGTACGGTCAGGAAATGGACAATGCCACCAAAGCCCTGGCGGTGATGAATATGTGGCTGCACAACCACCCAGAGGCTTCTATCGAGAAAGGAAACACCATCTCCACACCTAAGTTCAAAGAGAAGGATGGCTCACTGAAACGTTTCGATTACGTGGTAGCCAACCCTCCTTTTTCCACCAAGAGTTGGAGCAATGGTATTTCTCCAATGGATGATGAATTCGACCGCTTCAAAGAGTACGGTATACCGCCAGACAAGAACGGTGACTATGCTTTCCTTCTGCACATTGTGGCATCTATGAAAAGCACAGGAAAGGCTGCGGTTATCTTGCCGCACGGTGTGCTGTTTAGAGGCAACGCAGAAGCAACCATCCGTAAGAACCTAATTGAGCGCAGATACATCAAAGGCATCATTGGTTTACCTGCCAACCTGTTTTATGGTACGGGTATACCTGCCTGTATCATCGTGCTGGACAAAGAAGGCGCTGACACACGTGAGGGTATCTTTATGATTGATGCCAGCAAAGGCTTCATCAAAGATGGCAACAAGAACAGGCTTCGTGAGCAGGATGTCCATAACATTGTGGATGCTTTCAAGAAGAACGCCACGGTTGATAAGTATGCCCGTTTCGTACCGTTTGCCGAGATTGAAGCGAATGAGTTCAACCTGAACATACCACGCTATATCGACACGCAGGAAGCAGAAGACATCCATGATTTGGATGCTCACTTGAATGGTGGTATACCGAACGCTGACATCGAATCGCTGAATAACTTCTGGAAAGTATACCCATCGCTGAAAGCAGAGATATTCGCTCCGCTGCGTGAGGGATACAGCCAGCTTAACATTGATGCCTCCGAGATAAAAGAAGCCATTTTCTCCCACCCTGAGTTCAAGCAGTTCAGCCAGGAAATGGAAGCGGTGTTCCATACATGGGTAGAAAAGAATAAGCCTGTGCTGTTGGGTATAGACGAAAATACGAAGCCAAAGGCGCTCATATACAACGTGGCGGAATCGCTACTGGAAGAGTATACCAATAAGCCTCTCGTGAACAAGTACGACATCTACCAGCACCTGATGGACTACTGGAACGAGACCATGAAGGATGATGCCTACCTGATTGTAGAAGAAGGATGGGTAGCAAAGCTGCGTGTGGTGAAGCAAACCAAAAAGGAAACTACCTATGACAGCGACTTGGTGCCAAAGCCGCTGGTGATAAACCGTTACTTCACCGAAGAATGGCAAGCCATACAGCAGCAGGAAGCCGAGCTGGAAAACCTGCAAAACGAGTTCAACACGATGGTAGAGGACAATAGCGGTGAGGATGGCATTTTTGATGATGCGGAAAGCAGCAGGGTGAACAAAGCCGAACTTGCAAGCAAGCTGGAAGAGTACGAGAACTTAGCATTTGCAGCCCATTTTAAAGATGGTTATGCTGCCTACCAGGAAGCTGTTACGGCATTAGAGCAATGCGAGAGCAATCTCACCAGCCTTTTGCAAGGAGAAACCACCATGAGCTTCTTCGATAAATGCCTTAACGCCAAGGGTAAGTTAGCAAAGGGTAATGTGCAGGATAGGTTAACTGAACTGCAAAAATTGCTTACCGCTTCGCCTTCAAACAGCAACGGACAGACAGGTTTGTTTCATACAGCTTCTGCGGACGCAACATCTCAGCCGAACGGTTTGGCAGCAGAGGTGAATTGCTTATCCGAGTACCTGGATTTAGTGGCAGAGCAATCGCAGTTAAAGAAAGTAGCTAAAACGCAGCGTCACAGCTTAAACAATTTACTGGAACTCCAACTGTTGCAGGCTCAGGAAGGTGAATACTTAGCCGAAATTAGAACGCTGCATACTTTGATGGAGCGGTTAGAAGCTATGAGCCAGTTATCAAACGCTATAAAAGAGGAATACAAGGTACTGGAAGAAAAGGTGTTGCTGAAGTATAAGCACCTGACTCCTGACGAAGTGAAAGTGCTGGTGGTGGATGATAAATGGCTGGCTACGCTTTATGCTACGGTACAGGGTGAAGTTGAAGCTATCTCCCATAGCCTGACGACCAGAATTAAAGATTTGGCAGAACGCTATGACATCACCTTAGGCGAAGTAGACAGCGCAGTAGCCGAGTTAACAGCTAATGTAGATGCTCACCTTCAAAGAATGGGATTGGTATGGAGTTGATAGCAGCAGAAAACAAAGCCCAAGTAAGGGAAGGATACAAGAAAACTGAGGTTGGGGTTATACCTAAAGATTGGGATGTTATTACCTTAGGTGATATTGGGGACACCATTATTGGGTTAACATACAAACCAGAAAACATCTGTAAAGATGGAACATTAGTACTGCGTTCCTCTAACATTCAAGAGAATGTTCTTACCTATAACGACAATGTTTATGTTAATTCAGTTATACCTGAAAAGCTCAGAACTAAAGTAGGTGATATACTGATTTGTGTTCGAAACGGTAGCAGAAATCTAATTGGTAAATGTGCTGTGATTGATAGTAAAGCCGAGAATGAATCATTTGGAGCTTTCATGTCGGTTTACAGGTCTTCAAGTTACGCATATGTCTATCATGCTTTTCAATCTAACATTATCAAAAAGCAGATTGAAGAGAACTTAGGAGCTACTATTAATCAAATCACTAACAAAGTTCTAAATTCTTTTAGAATACCATATCCACCATCTTCTACAGAAAGAGACTTAATAGCTAAAACTATAAGTGATGTTGATGCTTTAATCAACAACTTGGATAAGCTTATCACCAAAAAGAAAGCCATCAAACAAGGTGCGATGCAGCAACTGCTTAAATCTCCCAAGCAAGGTGGCAAACGCTTACCTGGGTTTGAGGGTGAATGGGTAGAGAAAACATTAGGTGAAGTTGCTGAGGTAATTAGTGGAGGAACTCCCAAAACCTCTGTAAGTTCATACTGGGCAGATGATATTTGGTGGTGTACTCCAACCGATATAACGAGCTGCAAAGGAAAATACATCACGACAACTGAGAAAAAGATATCAAAGTTAGCTCTCCAAAATAGCTCTGCAAATCTTCTACCTAAAGGCACATTACTGCTTTGCAGCAGAGCAACGATAGGTGTGGTTAGAATAGCTAATGTTGAAATTTCAACGAATCAAGGCTTCAAGTCATTATTATGTAATTCTAAGGTCATAAATAACGAATTTCTTTACTATCTAATATTAACAAAGAGAAATGAGCTTATTGAAAAAGCAATTGGCTCCACATTCCTTGAGATATCTAAGAAAGACACAAAGAATCTACCAATTACAGTTCCCCCGACACTACCTGAGCAAGAAGCTATTGCCACTATCCTATCCGACATGGATGCCGAAATAGAAAATCTTGAAAAGAAGAAGGCAAAGTACCAGCGCATAAAGCAAGGTATGATGCAGGAACTGTTAACAGGAAAAACCAGACTGGTATGAGCAACGATGTGGGAAAATCCGAACGGGAAACCCAAGACCGTATCAAAATTCTGTTTCAGCAGGAGCTTGGCTATCACTACTTAGGTGATTGGGAAAAGGAAGAGCGCACGCTGCCAGTAGAAACAGGCTTGCTGTTCAACTTCCTTACGGTGCAGCAGGGCTATTCCGCTACGTTGGCAAACAAAGCCATCGACACCCTCACCAAAGCCGCCTCAGACCTCACCAACGGACTGTATGCCGCCAACAAAGAGGTATATACCATGCTCCGTTATGGCGTGTCAGAGAAAGAGGAAGTAGGCAAGAACAAGGATACGGTCTGGTTAATCAACTGGAAAGAACCACATAAAAACCACTTTGCTATAGCCGAAGAGGTAACAGTGAAAGGCAAGCACAACAAGCGCCCAGACATCGTTATCTACGTCAACGGCATTGCGCTTGGCGTACTGGAACTAAAACGCAGCAAGTGTGGCGTTACGCAAGGTATACGCCAGAACCTGGACAACCAGAAACCCGAGTTCATAGAGCGTTTCTTCACCACCATGCAGTTGGTGCTGGCAGGCAACGACACACAGGGCTTACGCTATGGTACCATAGAAACACCCGAGAAGTATTACCTAAGCTGGAAAGAAGAAAGCAACAAGCAATACGATTACCTGCTGGATAAGCACCTGTCGCTGCTATGCGAAAAGAAACGCTTCTTGGAGCTGATACACGACTTTGTAGTGTTCGATGGTGGTATCAAAAAGCTGTGCCGCCCTAACCAGTTCTTCGGCATACGAGCCGCTCAGCAGCACGTGCGTGAACGTAAAGGTGGTATCATCTGGCACACGCAGGGCAGCGGAAAGAGTCTTACCATGGTCTGGCTCACCAAATGGATTCGGGAGAATGTGAAAGACAGCCGTGTGCTTATCATCACTGACCGAGACGAACTGGACGACCAGATACAAAAGCTGTTCCTTGGGGTGGATGAAAATATCTACCGCACCACCAGCGGCAAAGACCTGCTCCGTGTGCTGAATGAAAAGACACCATGGCTTATCTGTAGCCTGGTACATAAGTTCGGTCGGCAGTCAGAAGAAGGCGATGTAAACTCCTACATCGAAGAGCTGAAACAAAACTTAGCACAGGACTTTAAAGCGAAAGGCGACATTTACGTGTTCGTAGATGAGTGCCACCGCACCCAATCAGGCAAGCTGCACGATGCCATGAAAGCCATTCTGCCTGATGCCATGTTTATTGGTTTTACGGGTACTCCCCTGCTCAAAAAAGACAAGCAGAAAAGTATAGAGATATTTGGTCCGTACATCGGCAACCCTTACAAGTTCGATGAAGCCGTAGAAGATGGCGTGGTGCTGGACTTGCTCTATGAAGCACGTGATGTGGAGCAGTTCGTAACAGACCAGCAAAGCATAGACGAGTGGTTCGATGCCGAAACAAAAGGCTTGACCGATGTAGCCAGAGTGGAGCTGAAGAAGAAGTGGGGAACGATGCAAAAGGTGTTGGGTTCTAAGTCTCGGCTCGAAAAGATTGTCTTCGACATCATAAAAGACTTCAAAGTAAGACCTCGCTTATCCAGCGGTGAAGGCAACGCCATGCTGGTATCTGGCAGCATCTACCAGGCTTGCAAGTACTACGAGCTGTTCCAACAGTATGGCTTAAAGGAATGTGCTATTATCACCTCCTACAACCCCACGGCAGCCGACATCAAAGGAGAAGAAACAGGCGAAGGCTCCCCTACCGATAAGCTGTTGCAGTACGAGGTATACCAGAAGATGCTCAACGGCAAAACGCCCGAGCTATTCGAGGACGAGGTGAAGACCAAGTTCAAGAAAGAACCAGCTAAGATGAAGCTGCTTATCGTGGTGGACAAACTGCTCACAGGCTTCGATGCGCCATCTGCTACCTACCTCTACATCGACAAGAGCATGCAAGACCACGGCTTGTTCCAAGCCATTTGCAGGGTGAACAGAGTCGATACAGAAGATAAGGAGTACGGTTATATCGTGGACTATAAAGACCTGTTCAAGAGCCTAAAGAAGTCTATTAAAGACTATACCTCTGGTGCTTTAGATGATTATGATTCGGATGATGTGAAAGGCTTGCTTGTTGACCGACTGGAAAAGAGCCGAGAGGATTTGGACACCGCTTTGGAAACGGTGAAAGCCATGTGCGAACCCGTGTTTCCAAAAGACGAGCCAACCTTTATCCGATTCTTCTGTGGCAACACAGAAAACCGAGACGACCTGAGCAAGACCGAGGAAAAACGTGTAGCCCTCTACAAAGCCACCGCTTCCCTGATGCGAGCCTATGCCAACATCGCAAACGAGATGGAAAAGGCTGGCTATACCGCAGAGCAGGCACAGAAGATAAAGGAAGAAGTCAAATACTACTCCGACCTGCGTGATACCATCAAGAACGCCAGTGGTGACTACGTAGACCTGAAACGCTATGAGCCTGGTATGCGCCAACTCATGGACATGTACCTGTCAGCCAACAGCAGCAAAAAGATATCCGACTTCGAGAACAAATCGCTGGTACAGCTTATCCTGCAAGTAAATGAGGACGAAGGCGAGTACAAGAAAAACGATAAGAAGAAGCAGGAAGCAATGGCAGAGACCATCGAGAACAACATGCGGAAGGTGATTATCGAAGAATCGGCTTCCAACCCGAAGTACTACGAGAAGATGTCTAAGTTGCTGGACGAGCTGATACAGCAACGCAAAGCCGCTGTGATAGCCTATAAGGAGTACCTGGATAAGATAGCGAAGCTGGCAGAGCAGGTGGAGCAGCCAGCCAAAACATCAGATTACCCCACTCCCCTTACCACCAAAGGCAAACGAGCTTTGTATGACAACTTGGACAAAGACCTGACACTTGCTTTAGCCGTGGACAGCATCATACAGACCACCAAGATGGACGATTGGCGTGACCATTGGCTGAAAGAAAAGAAGCTTCGGTTGGCTGTAAACGAGGTGCTGAAAGATGAAGAGAAAGCAGAGGAGTTGATGAAAATTATCAGGGAGAATGACGAGTACTAAGCAGGAAACGATACAGATAGCCAACATAGAGGTAGACATAGTACGAAAAGCGATAAAGAACATGCACTTGGCGGTTTACCCTCCGACAGGTAGGGTTCGCTTAGCCGCCCCATCGCACACCGATAGCGAAGTGATACGCCTCTTTGCCATCTCCAAGCTGGGCTGGATAAAGAAGCATATCAAGAACTTTCAGAACCAGGAACGGGAAACGCCACGTGAGTACATCTCAGGCGAGAGCCATTACCTATTCGGTCAGCGCTACCTGCTCAACGTGATAGAACGGGATGGCTATAACAAGGTGGAGTTCAAAAATAACCGCCAAATCAACTTGTATGTTCGACCTGGCGCTACGCTGGAAGAAAAGGCGAAAGTACTGAAAGAGTGGTATCGAAAGCAGTTGAAAGCCATTGTACCAGACATGATAGCAAAATGGGAAACTGTAATTGGTGTGAAAGCCGACAGTTGGGGTGTGAAACAGATGAAGACCAAATGGGGAGCCTGTAACATCGAAGACAAGCGCATCTGGCTTAATTTGCAGTTGGCGAAGAAGCCGAAAAACTGCTTAGAGTACATCATCGTCCACGAGCTGGTTCACCTGCTCGAACGCCACCACAACGACCAATTCATAGCCTACATGAACCAGTTCATGCCGAATTGGCGGCAGCACAGGGATGAACTGAATAGGTTGCCTGTGTCGCATAGTGATTGGGAGTATTGATTACATGCATCACCTACTACTTAAGATTTTAAAAGCTTACTATATAAGACAAACTTTTACCTTTTAGCCATGACTGTTTTTAGAGCAGGTTACTATGTTGACGAGCTTAATGAACGCCTGAGACAAATTGCAGGAGATGATGTGCTTAGCAGGTTTTACACAAACAGCCTGTTTTTCACAATATCGAATCTACCTGAATACATAAACTACAATGAAGCCTCTCCCCTACTTAAAGTTGCTTGGAACCTCGTAACCAGAGGAACTCCAACAAGAGCTTCAATTAGCTTAAGCACATCAGTTCTGTCTGCGCACCTACCTGAAGCTTTCTTAGGATTCTCAAGTGATAAGGCAGTTACCACAGCCAAGTTTGATGATGCTTTTTTCGAGGATTTAGATGAAGAGTTAGTGTGTCAACTTCTAAACCACTTTAACTCCTGCACTATTGAGGATGTAGTGGAGCTTGGCTCAAAGTACCTGGCATTGTACAAGGTGCTGTACGACTTCATAGTTGCCGCACAGGTGCAGACTGCGACTCTACTTTCTTTACTTGATGTTGCTTATGAGAATGTTGCTAAGGTTCAGCTAAACCGACTACAGGCACCATTAGCAACCGCTATAATTCAGGATTTAAACGAACTTTTTACTGCGCTTAACTCTCTGGCTTCTAACAATGAAGTTAAGATACCGATACTCGAAATCAGCACTGATACAGATGCAATCAGAATAAGCACAGACGCAAAAGATAGAAACTGTCGAGCAATCAGTAGCTTTATTACCCATGACCCTGATGAAGACTATTACTGTAGAGTATTAACAGACAGGCGAGTTAACTATGCTAAGTTAGGAAAGGTTATCGAGCAGGAAGTTAACGATAAATACACGCAACATTTCGAGTACAAAACAAAGAAGCAGGAGAAGGCATTACTATATTTTCTGAACAATATTTTCAGGAAGACAAAATTTAGGGCTGGTCAGGAAGCCATCATCAACAGAGCAATACAGGGAAAAGATGTTATAGGGTTGTTACCGACTGGCGGTGGTAAGTCACTTACCTATCAAATATGCGCTATTCTTCATCCTGGGGTAACCATTGTCGTTGACCCTATCAACTCGTTGATGAAAGACCAATACGATAAGCTGATTGAGAACGGCATCACCAGGACAGCTTTCATCAACTCTTTCAACACCAAAGACGAAAGACAGAAGAACATCGAAAGCCTTACCGAAAGCAAGTTTTTAATCCTTTTCGTTTCACCAGAGCGCTTTCAAATTGAGGTGTTCAGAAGCTCGCTTTATAGTTGCATAAACAACGGAGTGTACTATAGCTACGCTGTGATTGATGAAGCACATTGCGTATCGGAATGGGGGCATGACTTTAGACATACCTACTTAAAGCTTGCGCAGAACCTGAAAAGGTTTTGTAAACCTAAGAGCGGTAACCTGACGCTGTACGGTTTAACCGCAACTGCCTCTTTCGATGTGCTTGCTGACGTGCAGCGGGAACTTGAAATGGAAGAAAACGCCATTGTAAGTCTTCCTGCGGAAGCAATCGACAGGAAAGAACTCAATTTTGAAATATTAAAAGTCGACACACCTGTATCTGAAGGCATTGAGTATTGGCAGCGCGAAAAGGCTTTAGGAGTAGACAAATACTCCATTATCAAGAGGACTATAGAACAGCTACCTGAAAAAATAAAGAAGCATGAAAAAAACTATGGCTACCTAAATCAAGTTTCGTATTTCTTTCAACCAGAAGACAATACTTACAGAAACGCTGGCGTAATCTTCTGTCCGACTAAATCCAATAAGCTTCCAAATGGTGTCATATCGCTCAACGATTATCTGAAGAAGCTAACTTATTTAAAAACAGGAACATTCTTTGGCAGCTCTGATGATGATACAATAAAAGATGATAGAATAGAGAGTGAGGCAGTGCTGTCGTATCAGAACCAGGATGATTTCATAAGGAACAAATCAAACCTTATGATAGCTACTAAGGCTTTCGGTATGGGTATTGATAAGCCCAACATTCGTTACTCTATCCATTACTCCTTTCCAAATTCTGTGGAAAGTTTCTACCAGGAAGCTGGTCGAGCTGGCAGGGATGGCTACCCATCTATCTGCTCGATAGTCTATCATCCTGCTGATATTCAGACAAACTACGACTTCTATCGAAACGCATTTAAAGGTATAGAACGGGAGAAGCAGATTATAAATGAGCTTTTGGAAGAGGTTAAGTATGAAGATAACTTTTATGTTAATGTTCTGAATCGGCAGGTTCAAGATAAGTTTCCTGAGGTTAGCTCAATTAAGCTTTATAAGGACAGATATCTTTATGTAAATGGTGCATGGAAAGATGACCCCACAAAGAGAATCACAATAGGGAATATTGATTTAGAGCGAGATTTAAGAAGCTATCCTGATGCTGTAAAAAACTTTGACGCTGTTAAAGCTACTGAAATCCTGAATTACGCTAAGGGTATATTGAGGCATGAGGTTTCAGATGGAGATTATCTGGAATGGTTGCGAACAAAATCAACCGATGGTATCAAAACCATGCTTCAAAACCAACACAGAGAGAACTACATCCTCAAAATTGGTTTTACTAACGATACCATCACGAAGATGAAGGAAGTACTGGTAAGTGTGGGGTATGAAGATTTTGAAGAAGTAGTGATAAGAGCGGCTTATAATTTCAGCTCAAGCGAATACGACTTCATATCAAACCTGGCGTACCAATACGGTAAGTTTACTGGGTTCAGTAGAAAACTTAACCTAAATGCCGATACAGTTGAATACCTTCAAACGAACTACCATAAAATCAGGAATGCATCAGATACTCAACGAGCTATTTACAGAATGTCGATAGCTGGCATCATTGATGATTATGTGATTGACTATGTGGGTCGCTTTATTGAGGTAAGGTTTAAAGCCAAGACAGACCAGGAATATAGAAATAACTTTGAAAAATATTTAAGGAGGTATCGTGGTAATCAAACAACAAAAATATGGCTAAGCAAAGTTGAAGAGAAAGAAGATGCCACTATCTTAGAAAAGGTGTTATATACCTTGATTGAATTTATAGATATAGAAATCTCTAAGAAGAGAAAAATGTCTATAGACTACATGCAGGGTCTTTGCAATATAGGCTTTGAACAGGGAGATAAAGCATTTAGGGAGAACATTATCTACTACTTCACTTCTAAGTATGCAAGGGTTGACTATCTTCCTAAGGATACTGATGGCGGAAAGATTGAAAATGCTGGAATCGTAAAAAAATACTTAGATTATATTTCTGAGCCACCAGACGGACTGGGTGGTGAAATTGACAATGCCAAACATTTACGAGGTGCCTGCGCTAACCTTCGTATCTCCATGACAGAGGATAACGCAAGTATCGACCTACTTACCTCCTACAGCTTGTTTGCTTTAGATACAAAAGAATCAGACACAGCAGTCGCAATAGACCGTCCATTAGTAAATCAGGCTATTGAGCTTTATCGAAAAGGCTTCAAACGCTTATTGCAGTTAGAAGACTGGGCTATATGCAAAGAACTAATTAAAGTCTTTAATAATAAGGTACTGGATATCAACCCAGCCATCAAGCCGCTCATTAGCCCACTGACTAATGAGCTGTTGCTGAACCGTACCGTTTTCAGATTAAACCAATTCCTAAATAAAGTATCCTAAAATGGAAGAGACTATAAAAATCCAGGAAGAGTTTGAGAGCCTGATTGAACAGTTAGAGCGACTTAGAAGCATTAACGACATTACATCTTCGAATGCGGAAAGCGCAATTAAAGTAATTTCAGAGGTAGATACCTTTGTACAAAGTACAAAGGATTATAAAGAGTCTGTAGAAGCTGACTTAAGGGCAAAGTCGGAAAAAATTGATGAACTGTTGTCTGAGTTAGAGAAGTCAGTTCAAAAGATGGATTCCGAGGCACATAAGTTATCTTCCTCTATTAATCAGTCATTCAATGACTTTAAGACTGCTACCTCTGATGAGTTCCATACTGATATATCAGAGTTAAGAAATGTCTTTCAAGATAGCATTGATAGAATCGGAAGCCTCAAGACCGAACTGAACAATGCTCTCATGTCCCATAGGACTTTGACATTAGAAGCAATAGAAACAGGTAGAACTGAGACTTCAAATAAGTTAAATAAAGTAAAGTCTGAGGTCAATAATGGGCTGATGTCACATAGAGCTTTATTCTTAGAAGCGATTGACAAGAGCAAAACTGAAACCCTAAATGAAATTAGATATGTAAAGCACCAGGTTTCTAATACGAGCAATCAGCTTTCTAACACTATTCAAACACTAAATAAAAACTTACTTGAAGAACAAGCTTTATTGCGTAAAGGCGTGGAAATAAACAGGTACATTCTGATATTCAATGCGGTCGCTTTGTCTATAATTTTAGCTTTCCTGTTTCTGTAGCACCTTTCTTATTCAGTCACTACTTAAAAAATGAAAATACTACAACCTCATAGGATTAGTACGGAAATTCTCGACCTAATCTATGATGCGAAACAATACTTAATCATCGTATCACCCTACGTTAATTTCAGGAATTGGCAGCGGCTGGCAGATGAGTTGGTCAAAGCAAAGAACCGTGGCGTAAGGATAGACTTCTTCGTGCGCAACGAACCAGAGAACGCTGCCAGTTGGGAGCAGGTCGAAAGTTTGAGTATTACACCACGGCTGGTAAATAACCTACACGCTAAGTTCTATTTTAACGAAAAAAACGGTGTGATATCCTCCATGAACCTGCTATCCAGTTCTAACAGCAACTCCATTGAGATAGGCTGTAAGTTGGAAACCAATGACGAACTGGACGAGCTAAAGAGATTTGTGAAAGACTTCGTAATCACTAATGAGGTACGTGAAAAGCCTAACGAGGACGATTTATATCTGAGTAAGGAGAAGTTCAAAGTGGTACTTGAGGGCTACATCGCCAATGACACGAGAAGTAGCACCAGAGTCTACTTTAAAAATGGTATCCTCAACATCAAAGCGTGTTCTAACAGTTTCTCGCTGTCGATAGATAAGGTTCATAATAAGGTGTATGTAGATGCCATACTTTCCCAGGACGAGGCGAGCATGTACCAGTCAGAGGCAGCAAAACACCTACGGAATGGATACCTGACCCATGAGTTAATTGCGGGAGGTAATGGTTACCACAACATGATTGGAGCCTACTCTAACACCAGGCTATCGAACTCCTACCTGGACAACCTTCGGGTGAATGAGAAGAAGGAATTGATTGTGGCTATATCTGAGTTCATAAAAGGAGTAACAAGCTTCAAAGATGCCTGCTATGACATTAAAAAGGCTGAGAAGGAAGCTGACAGAGCCAAAGCAAAAGAAGCTGACACAGAGGCTAAATAAACAAATTCTGTTTTTCCTAATCTGTAATATTCACAGCGACACACTTTGGCGTTCTGCCAGTCTACCTTTGGAGCATAAAGCTAAAACACGCTTCTTATGCATCCAGAGAACTACAGCCTTAGCAACCTCAGGCGGAAAAACTTCGAGTTAGAAAAAGTAGAAGCAAAGATAAATGCCACGGACATCTTTGCCGAGCGGCAAGGCATCTATCTGAACGAGTTCAACCTGTTTGTGGCTCGTTTCAATCAGATTCCCATCTTCATCCATGAAATAAACATTGACTGCATCAAAGCCAATAAGTGGTTCCTGGACACATATGCCGCCATTGTTCAGGACTTCTATTACACAAAAAGGTACTATGACGAAAACAGAAAGCCCACGCTGGATGATGTCGTGTACTTCCTGTACGAAGACCTGATGGTGTGCCTGGACTCGAACTACTCCACCGTTCGCTTCCTTTTTAATCAGACGGATGTTTCCAAGGTTGAGGAAATCGTCAACGGCATCCACAAACATAAGCACAGAAAGGAAAGAAGAAAGCCTACCATCTCTGTGCTGGTAAACACGAACAGGGGAATTGCAACAAAGTCGCTGAAGGTAACAAAGCCTAAGCTGAGCATTGAGGATAACTACAATGAGGATTTCAAAGAAGTCCACGAGACCATCCTGAAAAGGCTTACCAGGAAAAACGATAAGGGCATTGTGTTGCTGCATGGAAAGCCAGGCACTGGTAAGACATCCTACATCCGCTACCTGATTGCTTCCACTAAGAAGAACGTGATTTTCCTGCCGCCCAACATGGCAACCGCCATCACCAATCCAGACCTGATTTCCATCCTGATAGACAACCCGAACTCCATCTTCGTGATAGAGGATGCCGAGAATATTGTGGTAGACAGGGAAAAAAGCGGTGGCTCGCCTGTCTCTACGCTACTTAATATTTCAGATGGGTTGCTGTCCGACTGCCTAAACATACAGATTATCTGCTCCTTCAACACGGACATCTCCAAGATAGACAGCGCACTCCTGAGAAAAGGGAGGCTTATCGCTAAGTATGAGTTCAGGGAACTGGCAACCGAAAGGGCAAATTTGCTTTCCCAGAAGTTAGGCTTTGAGTCTAACTTCAGCGCACCTGCCACATTGACAACAGTTTACAATCAGACTGAGAAGGACTTTAAGTACTTAGCAACAAATAAATTAATAGGATTTAAGACATAACCTGTATTAAATACTTAATAAAAACTATATTTGAATATATTGTTCCCATTTTTAACAACATTAAACGGCATAAAGCCTCTATCACAAACTTTAAGGATATGGAAGCATCTTCGACTATCAAAAAAGTATTAGCAGAAAGCAAAATCTTTGTGCCTACTTACCAACGGGCATATTCATGGGAAACCGAAACTGACTCCCGTGAGAAAGGAAAGCAAACAAATGTTTTTCTTTCCGATTTGGAGGACTACATTAAAAGCTCAACCAAAACACCTTATTATTTCGGTCACTTCCTGTTTCAAAAATGTGACAACGATGCGTATGGCGTGATAGACGGGCAACAGAGACTTACAACAGTTGTCATTTTTTTATCAGCGTTATTCAATCGGCTGAAATCTTTAAGAAAGCTATCCGAAGACGAAGAAGGTTCTCTGGAAGATATGGTAAAGAGAAGGTCAGTGTACAAGTTTGATACCGTAGAGTATGATAAGCAGCTGTTCAGAGATTATGTGATTGACAGGTCTAAGGTTGACAAGTGCAACCTTGAAACGGAATCCGCTAAACGTATAGTGAGGGCATCAGACTTCTTCACCAACTACCTATCGAATAAAGAAGAAGAATACCTGACCAAGATGCTCAGTGCTATCCAGAATGCCTCTTGTACAACTCACCCCGTAACAGACGAAGCTGAGGCTATCCAAATGTTTATCTTCCAGAACAACAGAGGCAAAAAGCCTTCTAACCTGGAAATAATCAAAGCGGAGTTCATGTACAACATTCATCTCTACGGTGGGGAGGAAAAGGATAGTCTAATCGAAGAGGTGAAGTACAGGTTCGAAAGAATCTATAAATCTATTTCTTCTATCGAATACCGCATCAACGAAGATGATGTATTAGTTTATACACTGAGGGTTTACTTCAATTCCCTAAGTGAAGCAAACGCAACTGATAAAATCAGCAGCATCCTGAGTAAAGGTAATCCCATTCAGTTCATAAAAGAATTTACCCATTCCTTAGCAAACAGCTTTGAGCACTTAACAACCTTCTTTGGGAAAGACGAAAGAAATAACCATGAAATCCATTCTTTAGTATCTCTTGGCGGTATTGGCATCGCTATTCCGTTCATCATAAAAGCCTATACCTTTGGTCTTGATATTAATGACAAAAGCAAGCTATGTGCCTCATTGGAATCGATTATTCTTCGCCATCGCTTAATCAGAACTAAGGCTGACCTGGCATCGCGTCTGAATGATGTATACCAGAACTTTACCAAAGAGAACCGAGACATCAACCCGATAATCGGGAGAATCGAGTGGATGAAAAATGTTCCTCGGGAATCCTGGTGGTGGGCATACTGGAACAATGCTGAACTCGAAAGGTCTATGCAGGGCAGATTGCATCACTCTTCAGCAAAATACCTGCTTTGGAAGTATGAGAACCAGCTTGCAAGCCAAGGAAAGGGTGGCTATAAAAACATACGTTTTGATAGCATTGAAAAGCCTCATTTAGAGCATATTGCGCCTCAAACAGAGAATCCAGCCTCTGGCTACTGCGACTATGACGAAGAGTTTAGGAATCAGTACCTTGACTGCTTAGGGAACTACCTGTTGCTGTCTGAAACCCATAACTGCTCGATTGGAAATTTACCTTTCGAAATAAAGCGAGAAACCTATAAGCACCTTGCACAGCAACGAGAGATACAAGACCTTACTACCGACACTCAGGTTTGGACTAAAGAGCTAATTAACCAGAGGAAAACCAAAATCACTGATTTTGTATTAAGCACCTTATAGTGTCCAAAAGAGGTTACATATCCAGGTATCTACTGATTCTCCGTAGGCTGAAATCAAAGTCTTATACAACGTATGAGGAACTACTCAGCTATATGGAGAATCAGTTAGACTACCTGCAAATGCAGGATGACAGGCTCAGTATGGGTATTTCCAAGCGTACACTGCAACGGGATATCCATGACATCAGGAACCTCTTCGGCATCGACATAGAGTACTCCAAATCGCCCAAAGGTTACTTTATCCAGCAGACTGAGGCGGAGAACATGAACTTCCAGCGCATGATGGAAGCCTTTGATATGTTCACATCCCTTAATCTGGCGCATGACCTGAAACCATACATCCATCTGGAAACACGTAGACCTCAGGGAACAGAGAATCTCTACGGTCTTCTGCATGCCATCAAGAACAGGTGCGTTATTCGTTTTACCTACCATAAGTTCTGGGAGGATGATTCCAGTATCCGCACAGTTGAACCCTATGCACTGAAAGAGTTCAGAAACAGGTGGTACCTGATGGCAAAAGACAAAAAGGATGGATATGTCAAAAGTTTTGCTCTTGACCGCCTTTCCTTGCTTGAGATTACCATCAGCACGTTTACCTATCCACCTGATTTTAATGTTGATAATACTTACCGCTACTGCTTCGGCATCATCAGCCCAAGCGATGAAGAGCCGCAGGATATCGTCCTCTCCTTCGACCCGTTCCAGGGGAAGTACATCAATACACTGCCGCTGCACAGTTCTCAGCAGGTTTTAATTAACAATGATGATGAGTTCAGGATAAAGCTGAGGCTATGCGTCACCTATGACCTTGTGATGGAACTGCTGTCTTTTGGCGATAACTTGAAGGTGATAGAACCTCAATCCTTGGCTGATGATATAAAAACCGCGCATAAGAAGGCTTACAGCCAGTATCAAAAAGCTTAGATAGCTGAAGGTTCATGTTGGTTTTAGATTTCTTTCTTCCTGGCTATTATCGTTAACACTATATCGTCTTCAAAGTTTTGTCAACCGACTCGGATATATCAGGTTGAATTAAATCATTAAGCTTCTCCTTCCTGATTTCAAAGATATTTTTGTCGTAGTACAGGGTGGCGTACACCGCACCAACGGAGTGGTCATAATAGGCATGTAGCTCCTTTTTATCATTCAGTTTGAATGTACCATCACCAGCCTCATCATAGACAGCGAAGACAAACCTTGTGCTGTTTCCAACCTTTGCGTATCGCTTAATGAGAGACAGTTGGCTGTCGTGTATCGGCTTTGGAACATGGCATCTGTACCTCCACTCATTGTTCTCATCTATCGCTGTTGCTGTATAGTATATAGCGAAGCCTGTTCCACATTCGCTTCGTTCTTTCTTTATCGTCTTTAGGTTACTCAACATAAATTTATTGTTTATCTACTGTCTGTTACACCTGTTATATTCTGAAAAGAGAAATAGTTGTGTCAGACTTGGAGATTTTGCCAGTTAATTTCAGGCTGCCTCGAATGCACACATGTTGTCAGCATATAGCCTTGTAACATAGTCTACTTCCAGCGATGGCGTTATGCTGTACTCCCTGTCAAAATAGTATTTAATTTCATCCATGACCTCTGTGATATGCTCAGGGAGAGTCAATATCGAATCATGTATGGTGGTTAGGAACGTGCTTTTGCGCATCAGCTTTTTCACCACTTTCTTTATCATGATATCAGCTTCAGTGGTCTGCATCAGGCGACTCAACCGTGTGTAATCATTCGCCTTGTAATGCTTAATGACAGCGTATACGTTAGGAAACTTCTGCCTGAAATACTCTGAGTCTTTGCTTTTGTCAGCCCATCCGTTGCGGCAATAGAACAGAGTGGCAAACAGCATCTGCTTGAACGCTTTCCTGTCACCCACGAAGTTCATCTCAGCCATCAGCACATTATAAAGTTTACCCTCACTGCACAGGTCGATGTACTCCTGCACGTCTGCTGGTAGGTTATTATTGTAATAGTCCACCAGAAGGCTACAGAAGATGAACGGCTGCGAGTTTCTGATGTCGATGTTGACCAATGGCGTATCAGGGTACTTTTTGTGGTATAGGAACTGGCGCAGTGACCTTGAAAGGTTGGTGATGAAGGTATATACACGCCCTGTTACATAATCTGGCTTAAAGCAGAAATTCCTGTTTACGATATTCTGGATAGCGGCAAAGTCAGCGTTGCGCTTGCATAGCATCACTGATTTCAGGTAATCAGCCTCATTTAAAAGAAGGCTGTCGTACTTATCTTCGTCTTTCAAAGAGATGGAGTAGAAGTCAACATCAGGGTAATCCTCTATTGCTTGTTTAAAGCTGCCATACAAGCCCTCTGACGGCAGTGAGTCGATTAATTGGGTAGTCCTGTCATATTTTGCATCAATGTACTGTAGCGCCTCCTGATGGCGTATTTCGATGTACTTTAACTGTGACCTGATATAGCTCTCAGGCTTGGACGCTGTGACATGTTTTACTTTGTTGAGTTTAGCCGCAAAGGTATCTTTCAAAATCATTATCTCCACTGCCTTCGAATTATACGCCATAGAGATATCATAGCCTCGTGACACCACACCAGGCTCATATTGGTTATCGGTGATGATAACACCCCATTCCAGCAGGTCGTCAACTATTATCTGGTAGTAATCAGCGCCCAATACATCTCTTAATGTAGTGGCTTTCAAAGGCACAAGACCATTCCTTTTCGGAGTGGAGAATATCTTCTGCTCTATGATTTTAGAGAGGACATAGGCGTATTTGTCCTGATGGTCAAGTATGTATCGTTCACTGTTATATTTGGCTAATAGCAGTTCTTTTAAATTAACTTTAGATGGTATGTAAAGCTTTCTTTCATTTTTCTTAATCTTCATTTTAACTAATTTGAATTTCTGTTATATATCTTTCTGATATATCTTCTATTAGAAATTTTCAATTAGTTGTATGATAGAATAAAGAATATTTACAGCTAAACCATTTCCTGTCGTTCTGAATACCAACTATGATTTTATCTGTCATTCACTACCGCTCATAACAGATGATACCATACCCAATAATGATGTAGAATCAATCATTGGGTTAATTTCTTTGTCTGTAGATAATAGTTACTATAAGTAAATATTATATATCATTAACTTGTATAAAATTGGCTCAAATTCCATTTCATATAATTTTCTTCATTCTTTATCTTATGGTTAATGACTTGTAAGATAATTTATTCCTAAATCCCTCTCTATTAACTGCATTCGCAGTTTTTAGACTACTTTTTAGATGCCTAAAATTTCACATTTTTTCACATGTTTTACCTGCATGAGCGGTGAGCGAGTGCAACAGTTACCTGAGAGCGAAAGCGAACAGGTAGCTTTCAGAATGGATACAGATACAAATCTGTTACAGGAATTATGAGAGGATATTTACCTAATGTTAATGATGTAAAAGGGATACAAAAGCTTCTTTACCTATAAGTAAAAGATAGTATAGTATATCATTAACTTGTATAAAACTGATTCGTCAATCATATCAGTACACCTACTTCACGATTACCTCACATCAGGCTCATTACAGCACTTATAGGAACAAATCTATACCATCGCTTACAAGACCCTTCTGTGGTAACTGGTGCTGCTACAGTGGCTAATAACGCTTTAAATGAGCAGTTATATGCACTGCTGATAAGGTTAAATAAGTGCTGTTTGAATTCCTGAAATTAATATTACGAATCATCAAACTAATTCATTTTCTGGTGTATAATGAACATAAACAATCAAAATACACAGAATGAACAATACAGTTATCAACCAGCAAAAAGACACAACAAATCTTTATAGGCAGTTAACTCTCAACAGTCCACTATTCGAATACCTGAAGCCAGCAGACTACAACCTATATGATGAGGATGAGGGTGTCATACATATCCATAAATTGGGATTTGACCAGAATCGAGTTTTCTATGATATAAGAAACTACACCCATATCGCTACAAATACAGTAACGTATAGCCTGGAACCATCAGGTGCTATATGCTTTAGAATCCTCAACAAAATCAAGAATAAGCAGAACACCATATTAATACATGAGCCAATACACCAGGAAATAATTGAATATATTTTTCAGATAAAACTAAGCCCAGTGGTAGTAACACTGCCGTTTGTTGACAGTGATAGCTTCTATGAGAGAATGATGAATCTATCCTCCAACACCGATGTGTTCACTCCTCGATTTGCAGATATCTACTTGGACACAGAAGCAAACAAATCATGTGAAGTACATGCACGGACTTTGTGTGAGTACCAAGCAGGAGTCGCACACATTAAATACTTGATTGACTCACTTCCAGAGTCAGTTTGGTTAGAGGCGGATGATAGACAGAATAATGTGTTGTATAAGCACCTCTTCGTAGAGGAGGATGAGGATACCTTAGTCTTTTCACTCTACACCAGGAAGAATGGTATCCATTCCTCCATACACCACTTCTGTTTAGAATTTTCGGATGTAAGAGATGATATTCAGGTGTATTGTCATCATGAGAACAAAGAGTTACTCCAAAAGCTGAAGCCAATGTACAGAAAGTATAGCATGAATGATATTCTAAGAGCGATGTAGTTTAACTATTATGGAACCTGGAATTCGATGTAAGAATATAATATTAGCTATATTGCTACTTCACTGGCTTTACAGATTTTATAAGTCAACGGTACAGTTTAAATAGATTTCTCAGTTAAATCAACATAGTTTTTGGAGCATCTAAAACAGTTTCTTTCCATTGCCCTGCTTGTAGTTAGTAAAGCGCTACTACACATTTTGATATTATCCAAAGCCACTCTGATGGCAATATATCAAATCCTTGCAGGTGTATTTGGGTGGGAAAAAGAGAAGAGAAACAGGAGTAACAAGCACTTTAGGTACCACCAGCGCAGTAAAAACTACCGTTCCCATAAAACCACTTATGTTAACAAGCGAAAGAGTAGTGCCGACTCCAAAAGCAAGGGCGATAAGTTCGAAGCGTATATTGTGAAAAGCCTGAATCAAAACTACTTCAAAGTTAAGGAATGGCGTGGCGATAAGTATGTTGATGGCAGATACGCTGAGTCTAACATGCTTCCAGACTTGGAGATAGAGTACAGCCACAATTCAGTGACCTCCCGATTTGCCATAGAGTGTAAGTACAGGACATCTGTAATTGATGATGCCGTTGAGATAGCAAAACCTTACCAACTGGATAACTACTCTAAGTTCTCAGAAGAAAAGGATATGCCTGTCTTCATCGCTCTGGGTCTTGGTGGCTATCCTAATAGTCCAGATGAAGAATTCATCATACCACTTGACAGTATCAACAACAATCTTATTTCATATGGTGAGTTACGTCAGTTCAGGCGAAGGCATCAAGGCAACTTGTTCTATGATTGCCGCATGCAGGAGCTTAGATAAGTGTCTTTATTGACCATTTAATAGTAGCCATAAATGAACATCTTTAAGTCTCTTTCCCAAGGCAACGGGAGGATATCGGAAACAAACATAACCTCATTCCTTAGCTATCTGCTAAACACCTCTAATGAGCTGAACAACTCTTTTCTCCTGCTATTCTTCCAGCTTATGGACAACAACTCAGCGGGGAGCAAAATAGGAGACCTATTAAACCTGAAGCAGCCGACACTGCGTGAGAGAATCATTTATTTCACGAACAACTATGTGGTAAGCGCCATACCAGAGTTCTCCATAAAGTATGACCAGAGTGAGCAGATAGCAGACGTACTGGTTCGGGTATCATCGAAAAGAGATGAAACAGATGTATGCTACATTGTCATCGAGAACAAGATAAAGAAGGCATCTGCCAGCACATGGCAGGTCTCGAAGCAGTATGATTACTTTATCAACTCTGCCGACTATGAACAGAACGTGCCAGTGTTCTCCATCCTAATCACAACCGACAGTGCAGCGTTCTCTTCTATGCATGCCAATGCTGTGGCGGTGAACCCGAACTCCATTTGGCTGAAGTGGACTAACCACACGGAGAGGGATAACTCTGTGGAATCTACCCTGCGCTACCTGATTAAGCATGAGATGGATGCGGAGATACCGCCCATTAACCTAAACACGCAGTTTATCATTAAGTCTTTCATAGATTACATTGCCACTGAGTTTGCAAACAGGGGCAGTGGTGTGAAGAACTACAGCTTCAACGGCTTTGACGAAGTGGCATCTGCCAGTTTAACGCTGAACGGAAAGAACTATGTGCTGAAGCGGTTCGAGAACAACATGGTCAGGGTGTTCAATGAGGACGATGAGGTTCTTGACATACAGGTAAAACCGCTTCTACGGGATGTTAACCTTGCCTATGGCTTCAACATAGACCTGTTCCACTCCACTGGCAAGGCAAAAAACACACAGATATTCGGCAGGGAGATTATCAATGCGCTAAACAACAACTAATGGTTAAGTTCCAGGTCAACGACCCATCACTCGAATCACAGTGGAGAGCCATCATCCTGTTCGGGAAGAACTCTGCCACCTACAAGTTTGCCTTTGCCAAGGCACTGCTTGAACTGGTTGAGAAAGAAAAGACCGCCATCACGCTCTCTGACCTTGCGGAGCCGTTCTCACGGCATGTAGTGGAGCATCTGAGGCAAAACGACAAGCAGGGCAACTCCACATCCAGCAAGTTCCTGGACACGTGCAGAAGCTTTATAAATAGCCAAATCACAAAAGAAGAGTTAATTATCCAGACCGAGAAACTTGGTTTTGTGAACGTGGTGGATGCCTTTCAGGTGGTCAACAGGGATATCGTTCCTAACCCATTCTACCAGAAGAACTACACCAACGGCAAGAAGGAAATCATCATAACCGATAACCTGCTGCGCCTGAAAGAGTCATTTCATTTTCAAAACTTCGGGCAAGAGGCAGAAGCGAGGTGGTGCTTGGTAGAGACTGCATGGAATCTTAACATCAACCCGAACCTGTTGGAAGTGCAGTTCGATGAGGACAAGAGCCTTTTCTTCCTGGAAAACAGTCTTATGCGCAGGGTGGACATCACCTCTGTTCGTGACTCGCTCAACGGCTATCAGAAAGGAAAATGCTTTTACAGCTTCCAGGATATCTCCGTTAACAGTCTGTCGCCAGACTTATGCGAAGTTGACCACTTTCTGCCGCACGTAAACAAGCCTTATCACCTGCCAGCGAATATCAATGGTGTCTGGAACCTTGTGTTGGCAGACAAGGATGTGAATGGGAAAAAGCTTGCGAGGATACCAGAAATAAAGTATCTGCAACGACTTTACAACCGAAACGAGTTCTTCATCGAGAGCAAACATCCTTTGTCTGAAACCATCGTCAACCAAACTGGCGACACACCTGAGAAACGTAAGCGGTTTCTCGAATATCATTACAACATCGCCTTACAGAACTCCATCCACACATGGAGACCCGAAATCGAGTTACCATCCACATTTTAAGCCATGAGTGTTTTTCTCGAAATCCCTGAGGACAGAATCATATACAAGGACGACCATTTTTTCATTATCAGGGATAAATACCCCGTTTCGCCTGGTCATTCGCTTATCATCTCCAACCAACTCAGGTCTGACTACTTTGACCTGACAGAAGACGAGAAGCTGCACTTGGTGGGTGTTATTGATAAGTGCAAGCAGCTTATCGAACAAGAATTCTCGCCTGATGGCTACAACATCGGCATGAACTGCGGTGAGGTAGCTGGTCAAACAGTCTACCACTTCCATTGTCACCTCATACCCCGCTACATCGGAGACATGGTTGACCCAAGAGGTGGTGTGAGGCACTGCGTGGCTGGAAAAGGGTATTATTGATACGGTAAGCAACTCATCCTATACTGCTCAGCTCTCTCGTACAGTTGCTGGAAGTCATTTTTGTGCAGGTGATAAAAATGTATCTGTTTTGGGTATTCGTGTTCCTTATTTGCTTCTAAAAACTCCAAGAACTTATTGTATTCCCCTCTTAACCACGGTGAAAGACCCAATTTTTCGATTTTGTTTCTATTACAGAATTGCAGTATCTGTTCAAAGCTGTAGTCTTTCAAAATTTCAATTTTAGGAGCGACGCTTTTTAGATTATGTGCTTCCAAAGGGGAGCAACGCACGAATAGGGAATCAAGCTCATTGTATTGTTCCCACATGTTTTGCCATTGGACTGATATGGTTCTATTCCCTAATCGAAATTTGGCTGACTCACCTGGTTTCTTTCTGACTTTATAGACGCAGAACTCTTTGTTGTACCTATAATATTCCGAGAATATTTTAGGGTCTATATACTCATCATCCTTTTCGCTAAGCAGCGTAGCCTCCTGAGGTAGATTAAAATGCTTCTTCTTCCATTTCCTAAGCCCGTAGTAGCTCGGGCATGCTATGTGTAGGTACTCATCTTTCAGTATAGGCAGTATGTTACTGAAACTCCAATTTCCGTGAATAGGATAAAATCCGTTTCCCTCACTAAGTCCCTCATTTATACATACATAGGCATCAAGCCTTGCACCAACTTCTTTCATCAGCGCACCAGCTCTCACTGAGTCTAAACCGATGCAAATAACGTTGCCCTTAATAGCGATAACTTCAGGAAAGCATTTGTCCACCAGCACTATATTGTCAAAAGGCAGGTCTTCGTAACCTTCTCGTATGCGTCTCCCAGAAGCTACGTACAACAGATTTCTCTTATTGTCTAACCTCTCTTTTAATATCTTTTTATCTAAGCATGAAATGACTTTTGGAGATTGGTAAGACAGTTGTTTCATTCAGTTAATTATAGGAATTATTGTCAGGTATAACTTACATAAAGATAGTCATAAATATGCTGATATCCTAATATTTAAACCTGTAAAATGTTGTGGACCAGTTATTTGAAAAAAGTTATGAGATAAAAGGTTTCGAAAAGGAAAAGACTATTAGACGATGTTCATCTTTACGAAATCATCAAATGTGTCGTACTTTACAATTCCAATCACAAAGTCAATCACATGGGAAACATCATCAAAGCAGTATGTACTTGCGGATTAGAGTCCGACACCATCCACCAAGGTATTGGGTTCAGATACTTCGAGAATGGCGTCAGAACGGAACCTGCGTACTGCGATTCCTGCGCTATAGTGGTCGGCAGGGATACGAGCAAAAGCTTCTCTAAGTGTCCACAATGCCGTAGGAAGGTAAAGTTCTACAAAGAGGACGTGGAAGAAAGTGATATCGAAAAAAGCTTAGGCTTAGCCACGGACGACTATCTGGATGAAAAGGAACAATGGCACTGCCCAAGATGCAAAAGGGAAACGCTCCGATTCGAAAGCATGGGGCTATGGGATTAGGCTTGCCTCCCCACTACTTTGAGACTTTGAGACTTCGACACCCGCCACACTCACTACCCTATTCAGCAGCGTCAGAAACTCGTCAAAATCGTCAGGGTAGGCATTAGAGCCATAGGAGTTGACATTGATGGCGTCACCTTTCGCCTTTATTTCAAATTGAGTTCCATCCAGTATACCGCTGTCGTACCTTCTTTTCCATCTACAGCGGGTTAGAAACTCAACCACCCTATCCCAATCTTCATTCTTAACGACTGATACCATTTCATTATGCTCTGGCATAGGTATGCCGATATAGTCGGAAACGACAAGGTTATCGTCCTGCAAAACGATACGATAGCTGTGGTCACGTCCGTAGCCGCCAAGGTAGAAGTCAAAGGTCATAGTTATAGGTAAATTTAACAGATTCTAAATATAGCTACTACGACCAGTATACTTGAACCACACAGACACATGTTATCCAGAAGGTATATGTGGGTTAATTATGCTTGTAAAAGGAAATTATTTCGAAGACTAAGCAAATGATTGCTTTGTCAAGAATTTTCACAGTTTTGACTAAAACTTGACGAAAACTAAAACAAAAAAGCCCTAAATCGCTGAAAATTAGCTATTTAGGGCTTCTGCTATGCAGAGAGTGAGGGATTCGAACCCCCGGACCTGTTACAGTCAACGGTTTTCAAGACCGCCGCGTTCGACCACTCCGCCAACTCTCTGTCTCAATTCGTGTACAAAAGTAGGGCACCGGTCCGAATTATCAAAACTATACGTCAAAATTTTCACCCGGTTTTTAGTGCGTACCGCACAAGCCACTGAGACTCAAAAAGAAAATTTATGGCCCTGGTGCCACAAACACATCTGCCAGCAGGCTTTGCACCGCATACTTCTGCTTTTTCTGCCGCCCGCTCAGCTCTGCCAGCACCACTTTCAGCTGCACATCTTTCCCTTTCAGCACAAACGTCATCTTCTCCGGGGATATCCTGTCCTGGCCTTTGGCTCCCAGTTTTTTTATCAGCGGCAGCAAGTCCAGCGACAGGGTTTCCTGCTCAAACTGAAAGTATAAAGTGGTAGCGTCCTCCTTCATGGAGATAAGCAAGGGCGCTTTTCCAACCTGGTACTCCCGCTGGTCCACCCCGCCTTCAAAACTCCGCAGGCCAAACTCCAGGGCATAGGTATAGCCCTTAATGTCGTGCACGACCTCAGCGCCATCGTAGGGCTGCGTAGAGAAGTAAAAGTATTGCTCATCTGGCGTGGTTAGGCTTGTCCTGTACTCCAGCCCCATCAAATGCAGCACAGTATCGCGGGCGGCGTAGCTTCGCTGCCAGCGGTTGCCATCAGGGGCTGCAGCGGCGGCAAATGCCTCCTGCAGGTCCACTGCAAACCAAGGCTGCAGCACCTCCAGGTCTTGGTGGCGGGCCAGGTAATCCGTAATGGAGCTCACCTCCCGCTCTACCGCCTCGCTTACCTTAGAATGCTGTCGCTGCACTTTGCCGTTCACCAGCACGCGGTTTTGCTCCAGGAGCTTTTCCAGCCGGTATACCTGGCTCCACTGCGACACCTGAAAAGCATTCAATGGCCCGTAAGCGGCAAGCAAAGCCACCAGGCTGAGCGTGATGGGTATAAACTTGATGTGCTTGTGCCGGCTGAAAAGAAAGTATAGCGCTGTGGCAAAAAGCCAGATCGCCAGCACCATGACAATGTAACGCTCCTCTGTGATGCCATACTCCGCCACGCGCCGCCAGATAGCCAGCGCCAGCAGGATAACCAGCGGAAACAGGGCCCGGTAAAACCACTTGGAGAACGTGCGCATCCAGGTGTTTCCCTCCTCAAAACGGATGGGGTGAATGAGCAGAAGCGAGAGGATGCCCACTACCGAAAAACACAGCACCAGCACCGACACCCAACCCTCCGGCCACGCCCACTCTACCACAATCTTGCCGAAGTAGGCATACAGGATCACCAGGTAGAGCGTGACCAGCGGCAGCAGCACGAACTGCGTGAACACCTTCAGCCCTCTCGGGTAGGTTGGAGACACTTCCAGCAGCTGCACATCGGCTGGCACGCCCGCCAAAAAGAACCAGGTGTTGAACACGCCCACCATGAAAAACCACAGTTGGGTGTAGGTTTCGCCATCAACCTGAACGGCAAACAGGTTATCCACTGCCAGCAAAGCCACGATAAGCCCCAGGTAAAGCACAGCAGCATATAGCCCGGAGGTAAGGATGCGCAGGAAAAGTGCCTTGTTAAACTGCCAGAAAGCAGTCTCGCCGGGGACATGGAAGAACATCACATATGAAGCGGCCAGGTGCAGCGCCAACGCCAGCATCAGGAAGCGCAGCCAGTGCTCGTCCAGCAGCTCCTCAGGCAAAAACCAGTAGTAGAGCACCAGCAGGGCCAGCCCCAGCACCCGTAGCAGCACCCGCCCGCGCAATGAAAGACGGTAACGGCGCACCAGCAGTTCCAGCGTAAAAAAAAGGATCAGCCCCAGCGCGCACACCAGTATCAGCTTACCGAGGTAGAGGTGGTGCTGCCGCTGGTCGTAGTCCAGCTCGGTTAGCCACATGGCCGCCGCCGTGCCGGTAAACGCTGACAGCAGCGCCAGCGGGTAGCGTAGGAAGGTAGCCGCCGCCCCCTGCCATAGTTGCTGCAGCGACAGGTTCTTGAAAAAGCCCATACGTTTTATACTTTATACTTGCTCAGGGGCAGCACAAACTAGCCCTGCCCCTGAGCAAGGTACGCATAAAACGACAGGCATAGAAACGGGGCTAAATGTTGGCGCCCGCCATTTTACCGGAGTGTGAGGTTGGGGTGCGCACCAGGCGCTTTGTCACGGTGTCGATGCTGACGTTGATCTCGAAGCCAAGTATGAGGATCATGGAGACAAAATCGAGCCAGATCATCAAACCGATCAGGGCCCCGATGGACCCATAAAACTTGTTATAGGTATCGAAGGCGCTGATGTAGAGCGAGAAGGCCATCGACACCAGGAAGATAAGACCGGTTGCCACCACCGCCCCTGCCGAAAAGAAGGGCCACTTATCCTCTATGGCCGGCACAAAGTAGTAGATAAGCGAGGTGGCCAGCAGGAAAAGCATGATGATGGCCACATATTTGAGCACCACCAGCAGCGTATAGGTATAGCTCTCGGTCACCACTTCATAGAAAACTAGCACATCCAGTATCCACTGCCCGAAGAAGATAGCGGCCACCGCGGTGAGCAGGATCATGCTCAGCACCACCGTGAGCGCCGTGGCGATAAAGCGCTTGCGCAGGTAGCTGCGTTTGTAAAACGTATGGTATTTCTTATCAAACGCGTCCATCAGCGACATAATGCCGTTGGTAGAGAGCACCAGCGCGAACAGGAAACCAAAGGACAGCAAGCCGCCGCGGGGCTTGTTCACAATGTCTTCGATGGTGGTATAGGCCGCCGCATACATCTCCTCGGGCATAAACTCGGCCAGGAAGTCGAGGATGCTCTCACCCAGGTCCAGCGACAGGATGCTGGGGATGTAGGGGATAAGCGTGAAGAGGAAGATGATGGTGGGAAAAGTGGCCAGCGTAAAGTTAAAGGCCATGTAGGAGGCGCGCTTGGTAATGGAGTCCAGGCGCAGCTCGCCGATCAGCACGTCAGCCACATCATATACCGAAGACCTGCCATTGTTAAACCGCCACCGTTTCAGGAAAACGATGAACTTGCGGTAGGCGCGGCGGCGCTTCAGGTATTGGTGGTTCAGCCTCATGCGCTAAAGTATGGGTCTAACTTCTGGTGTATGAGTTCAGGGATCTCGGTAGGGCGGCCTGTTTTCATGTCCACGAACACCATCAGCGTCTCCCCGATGGTCAGCAGCGTCTCCGCCTCGTTATACACCTCGTACTCAAACTTTATACGCGTGCCATGCGGCCGGCTCTTCACAAACAGCTTAATCGTCAGCAGGTCATCATACTTGGCCGGGCGGATAAACTTGCTCTTCAGCTCCAGCACCGGCATCATGGTGCCCATGGCCTCCATCTCTTTATACTCAATGCCCAGCCTGCGGAAAACCTCGGTACGGGTTACCTCAAAATAGGCGGCGTAATTGCCATGGTACACGTAGCCCATCTGGTCGGTCTCGGCATAGCGCACGCGTAACTGTACTTCGGATGTAAACATAGTTTTATTGTTGATTGCTGATGGTTGATTGTTTGATTGCTATACGAGAGACTTGATTTTTATTATTGCAAAGTATAAAACCGCCTCCGGAGGCATAACTCTATACTTCATCTGGTCCCCAACAATTGGCAATTAACAACCAACCATCAAGCTTACTTCATGATATTCCGCTCGTTCAGGGCGCGGTGAAAGCGGCGCGCGTTGGCCTGGTGCTCTGCCACCGTGGCGGCAAAGGCGTGGTAGCCTGAGAAATCGTCTTTGGCGCAGAAGTACAGGTAGTTGTGCTTCTCCGGGTTCAGCACCGCATCGATGCTGGAGATAAGCGGCACGTTGATAGGCCCCGGCGGCAAGCCTTTATACTTATAGGTGTTGTAAGGCGAGTCGTGCACCAGGTGCTTGTTGAGCACGCGGCGGATGGAGAAATCACCCACGGCAAACACCACGGTCGGATCGGCCTGCAGCAGCATACCGCGCTTCAGCCGGTTTAAGTATACGCCGGCCACGCGTGGCTTCTCATCGTTCTTTATCGTCTCGGCCTGCACAATGGAGGCCAGCGTGGAAACCTGCTGCGGCGTCAGTCCCAGTTCGTCTGCTTTAGCCTTGCGCTCAGCGGTCCAGAACTTGTCGTACTCGGTTTTCATGCGCTGCATGAGCTCCGGTGCCGTTGTGGTCCAGTATACTTCGTAGGTATTCGGGATAAACATGCTCACGATGTTGGTCGTGTCGAAGCCAAGGGTTTCCAGGTAGGCCGCATCATGCAGCAGGCTGTCGAGTTCCTGCTCGCTGGCCTCCACCTCAGTCGCCAGTTTGGCGGCCAGTTGGCTGCGCAGGCGCACGTTGCTGAAGGTCAGGTTGAGCGGTGTCTGCTCGCCCAGGCGCAGCACGCCTATCAGCTGGCGGTTGTTCCAGCCGTCCTCCAGCTTGTAGCGCCCCGGCTTCACCAGCTTGTCATAATCCATCAGCTTGGACATAAAGCGCAGCGAGAGCCTGTCCACAATCACGCCGCTGGCCTCCACAGAGTCCATGGCCTGCTCGTAAGTGGCACCCGTTGGGATGAGCACGTATACTTCACGCCCCTTGGTGTCTACGTTACCCTCAAAAACGATCTGGTAAGCATAGTAGGAGAAACTCACAAACAGGAGCATGAACAGCGATATCAGGCTGGGTATCAGCATGCTCTTCTTCTTGCGCGGTCTCTTTACAGTAGTGTTGTTTACTTCGTTGGCCATAGTGTACATAAAAGGCTCGGAACAGGGTTTAGGTTCCGCCGCCGTCTTTAGCGGCTTCAAAAATAGTACATCCGGGGCTAATTAAGAACGCGCGCAGCAGAAAATGCCGTACGCCGCCACTTTTATACTTTCTCAGGGGCTTTTAAAGGCGCGCAGAGGCCCCAGCTGCACCGCCACATTGGCAGCACTAATCGGAAACCCGTAAACGGCGCCTGCCTCCTTCCCAGGGCGCTATCCCCCCTTCCTATTCAAAAAATGCCACAATTGTACCATTATTAGCGCCAGAGTTTATAAATTTGAGGAAACTAACATTAAGAACTCTATATATTTTCATACCCTATATGGCAGGAGAAACCAGAGAGGCCCAGATTAAAACCCTTGAGCGAAAAAACGCAGAAGCCCTGCTTGGCGGCGGCAAAGAAAGAATTGAGGCACAGCACAAAAAAGGAAAACTCACCGCCCGCGAGCGTATTCACCTGTTGATGGATGAAGGCTCCTTCGAGGAGATCGGTAAATTTGTGATGCACCGCTCCAAGGACTTCGGTCTGGACAAGCAGTATTACCTGGGCGATGGCGTGGTGACCGGTTACGGCACCATCAACGGCCGCCTGGTCTATGTGTTCTCCCAGGATTTCACGGTGCTGGGCGGCTCGCTCTCTGAAACGCATGCCGAGAAGATCGTGAAGATCATGGAGCTGGCCATGAAGAACGGCGCGCCGGTGATCGGGCTGAACGACTCGGGCGGGGCCCGTATCCAGGAGGGTGTCGTATCGCTGGGCGGTTATGCCGATATCTTCTACCGCAACACGCTGGCTTCCGGCGTTATCCCGCAGATCTCGGCCATCATGGGCCCCTGCGCGGGCGGCGCGGTATACTCCCCGGCCATCACCGATTTTATCATGATGGTGGAAGATACCTCGTATATGTTCGTGACCGGCCCGAACGTGGTGAAGACGGTGACGCACGAGGAAGTGACCTCCGAGGAACTGGGCGGCGCCAGCACCCACAGCACCAAGAGCGGCGTCACGCACTTCTCCTGCGCCAACGAGGTAGAGTGCATCACACACCTTAAGAAACTACTGAGCTACATCCCGCAGAACTGTGAGGAACTGCCGCCGTCGCTGCCCTACGAGGCGCAGGCAGACGAAACCCGCCAGGTGCTCGACACCATTATCCCGGAGAACCCGAACCAGCCCTACGACATCCGTGAGGTGATCGAGGGCATCATCGACGAGGATTCTTTCCTGGAGGTGCACAAGAACTTTGGGGAGAACATCGTGGTGGGATTTGCCCGCCTGGGTGGCCGCAGCATCGGCATCGTGGGCAATCAGCCAGCCGTGCTCGCCGGCGTACTGGATATTAACGCCAGCACCAAGGCCGCCCGCTTCGTGCGCTTCTGCGACAGCTTTAACGTGCCGCTGCTGGTGCTCGAGGACGTGCCGGGCTTCCTGCCAGGCACTGACCAGGAGTGGCGCGGCATCATCACCAACGGGGCCAAACTGCTGTATGCTTTCTGCGAGGCTACTGTTCCGCGCATCACGGTGATTACCCGCAAAGCCTACGGCGGTGCTTACGACGTGATGAACTCCAAGCACATCGGGGCCGACATGAACTTTGCCTGGCCAACGGCCGAGATCGCCGTAATGGGCGCGCAGGGGGCCGCCGAGATTATCTTTAAGCGTGAGATTGCGCAGGCCGAGGACCCGGAGGCGAAACTGGCTGAGAAGGTACAGGAGTATAAAGAGAAGTTCGCCACGCCATACCGTGCCGCCCACCGTGGCTTCATCGACGAGGTGATCATGCCGCACGAGACACGCGCCAAGCTGATAAAGGCATTTAAGATGCTGGAGAACAAAGCGGTAACGCTGCCACGCAAGAAGCACGGCAACATTCCGCTGTAGTTTAATTATAAATTTAAAATTAGAAATTAGAAATGCTCGTATATAACTACCTGCATTCTGCTTCTAATCATTTATAATTTTTAATTTCTAATTTTTAAGTAGCCATCATGCGACAAGAATCTTTTGATTTTCTGCAGAAATACCTGAATAACTCCTCTCCTACCGGCTTCGAGTCGGAGGGGCAGAAGCTTTGGCTGGAATATGTGAAGCCATACATTGACGAATACTTTGTTGATACCTACGGCACTGTGGTGGGTGTGATTAACCCGGAAGCGGAGTATAAAGTGGTTATTGAGGCGCATGCCGACGAGATCAGCTGGTTTGTAAACTACATTACGCCAGAGGGTTACATTTACCTGAAGCGCAACGGCGGCTCCGATGCCCTGATCGCGCCATCCAAGCGGGTGAACATTTATACTGCCAAAGGTGTTGTGAAGGCTGTTTTCGGGTGGCCGGCCATCCACGTGCGCAAGGTAGACCAGGACAAGGCGCCGACCATAGAGACCGTGTTCCTGGACTGCGGCGCCAGCAACCGCGAGGAAGTGGAGGCCATGGGCATCCACGTGGGCTGCGTGGCGACCTTTGAGGATGAGTTCACGGTGATGAACGACCGCTACTACGTGGGCCGCGCCCTGGATAACCGCATCGGTGGCTTTATGATCGCCGAGGTGGCGCGCCAACTGAAGGAGAACGGCAACCAGCTGCCTTTTGGCCTGTACATTGTAAACTCGGTGCAGGAGGAGATTGGCCTGCGCGGCGCCGAGATGATCGCCCACCGCATCAAGCCGGACGTGGCCATCATCACCGACGTGACGCATGACACGCAGTCGCCGATGTACGACAAGAAGAACAGCGGCGACATCCACTGCGGCAAAGGCCCGGTGATCGCCTACGGCCCGGCGGTGCAGAACAACCTCCGCGACCTGATCATCCATACGGCGCAGGAAAAGGAGATTCCGTTCCAGCGCTCGGCTGTTTCACGTGCCACCGGCACCGACACGGATGCCTTCGCCTACTCCAACGCAGGGGTGGCCTCAGCACTTATCTCGCTGCCGCTCAAGTACATGCACACCACCGTGGAGACCGTGCACAAAGACGACGTAGAGAACGTGATCAAGATGATCTACGAAACCATACTTAAGATTCAGGACAAGCAGGATTTCCGCTACCTGAGTTAAGCATCACTTTTAGCCAGGTGAAAACCCTCGCAGCGCCAACACCTTATGGCCTGTGAGGGTTTTGTTTTTCCGGCCTGTCCTGCGTATGTTCTGATAGCGTTTCACCATTTACCTCTACTGCCGTGACTTTTACCGACCAAATGGGCCACCAGATCACGCTGCCGCAGCCGCCGCAGCGCATTGTCTCTTTAGTGCCATCTCAGACAGAACTCTTATTTGACCTGGGGCTGGCCGACCGTGTCGTAGGCGTTACTAAATTCTGCATTCACCCCAAAGAGCGAGTAAAGCAGAAGGCGAAGATCGGCGGCACCAAGAACTTTCATTTCGATAAGATAGATGAGCTACAGCCCGACCTGATCATCGGCAATAAGGAAGAGAACTATAAGGAAGGCATTGCGCAGCTGCAGCAGAAGTATAAAGTATGGATGAGCGACATTTATACGTTAGAGGACGCGCTGGAAATGCTGCGGCAGGTGGGGCAGCTAACGGGCACCGAGGCCCGGGCAGCTGAGTTGGAGCAAGGAATAAAGTATGGTTTCGGGCAGCTGCAGCCGGTGCAGCCAAGTATAAAAACGGCGTATTTTATCTGGCGAAAGCCTTACATGGCCGTGGGCAGCCGCAACATCATCGACCACATGCTCAGGCGCTGCGGCTTTGTAAATGCTTTTGCCGATTTAGAGCGTTACCCCGAGATCTCGCCCGAAGAGCTACAGCAGGCTGACCCGCAGCTTATACTTTTATCCTCGGAGCCTTACCCGTTTAAAGAAAAGCATGTAGCAGAATTTCAGGAGCTGTGCCCGCAGGCAAGTATAAAAGTGGTGGACGGGGAGATGTTCAGCTGGTACGGCAGCAGGCTGCTGCATGCCCCGGTTTATTTGCAGGGAGTAGTGGAGGAGGTAAAACGGGAGTTGGAAGTATAAATATGATTTTAGGCCTGCCACAAGTTACGCTGTCACTAAACTTGCGGCAGGCCTACTTTACTGTCACAGCCTCCGCAGTAGCCGCCGCGCCCTTTCCGACACCGCCTCAAAATAGGCTACGTCTGCCTGCACCTGCGCTGCCGTTTTGCCCAGCACCTCCCGCTTGTTTGTAGGGTCTGTTAAAGAGGTTAGCGTGATGATTTTTCGCAGGCGCAACTTCTGCTCCTTGTGTATACTTTCCAGGTCCAGCTCCTCCAGCCGCTGCACCAGCTTTTGCCGGAAGTCCTTCTGCTCCACCGCCTCTTCCTCCAGCAAGCGCATCACAGCAGCCACGGCCTCATCTTCGTGTGGGGAGTGCAGGGTAAGCTCCACGAGCTCCTCGGTGCTTGGCAGCGGCAAGCGGATGAGCAGCTCATAGCCGCCACCAGCCTGCTCGCCTGCCATCGTATAGCATTTCATCCAGAACCTGCCAGAGACAGTATCTTTATACACTGCCGCCCAGCCGCCTGCCGCCTCTTCCATCAGCTGCATCCCGCTCAGGCGCTCCTTTAAGAGCTTGGCGTCTCCGTACAGTTTCCGCTCCTGCATACCTAGCTACGCTGTATACTTTATGTCAAAGCCTACTTTCTCCAGATCCTCCCAAAACCGAGGGTAGGACTTGCGCACCACGCCCGGCTCCTGAATAACCACGGGCTCCAGCAAGGCAACTGGCGCAAAGGCCATGGCCATGCGGTGGTCCTGGTAAGTGCGGAACGAGAGGTCTTTTTTGCTGAGGATACCCGGCTCCAGCCGAAACACGCCCGGCGTTACTTCCTGCAACGAGGCGTTCATGCTCAGCACCTCAATCTGCAGGGCCTGGATGCGGTCCGTTTCCTTAATCCGCAGGCTTTCCAGGCCCGTCATATCCACGCGGACGCCCATGGCTGCACACAGGGCCACAACCGTTTGCGCCAGGTCAGGACAGTCGGAGAAATCAAGGGAGATATGCCGCTCGTGCTCTTTTTTCAGCAGCCGCACGCCCTCTTCGGTAAACTCCGTGTACACCCCCAGTCGGTACATGATGTCGGCAATGGCGCGGTCACCCTGAAAGGATTGCTCTTTCAGGCCCAGCAGTGTTATTTCGGCCTCCTTCGCCAGGGCCACCATGCTATACCAGTAGCTCGCCGCCGACCAGTCGGACTCCACCCTAAACGTAGCGGCTTTATACTTCTGTGGTTTTACGGTGATGGTGTTTCCCGTGAAATCAGCCGACACCCCAAAGTGCTGCATCAGCGAGCGCGTCATCTCGATGTAGGGCCGGGAGCCGATCTTTCCTTCCAGTTCCAGCTCCAGTCCATCGGGTAGCAGCGGCGCCATCATCAGCAAGGCAGAGATATACTGGCTGCTGATATCGCTGCGCACTTTCAGGTGCTTTTGGCCGCTGCCCTTAAAACCGCTGATCTTCAGAGGCGGGTACCCCTCCTCTCCCACATAAGCTATACTGGCCCCCAGCTCCCGCAGGGCCTCCACCAGAATCCTGATGGGCCGTTGGCACATACGGTCGGTGCCTGTTAAAGTCTTTTGCTGGCCGGTTATGGCATAAAAGGCCGTCAGGAAGCGCATCACCGTACCGGCGTCTTCGGCGTCTATGGTTTCGGCATCGCTTTGGAGCAGGCGCTGCAGCAGCTGCGTGTCGTTGGCCTCGGAGAGGTTGTGCAATTGCGAGGCCTGCCCTGACAGCGCGGCGATGATCAGCGCGCGGTTAGCTTCGCTCTTGGAGGCAGGCAGTTTTATACGTCCGGTCAGTTTGCCGGTGGGGTGGCTAAGGGTGAGGCTTTGGCTCATCATAAGGTATAGTAGCGTAGTGATTCAACGATTTCCTGCACCGTTACCGGCTGGTCGTACACGGCTTTGCCGATGCCTTGCAGCAAGGTGCAGTTGATGGTGGAGCGGGTGTTCTTCTTGTCCTGCAGCGCCAGCTGCGCTATCTGCTGAATGTCCTGCTCGGTAAGCGGCACTTTCTCATAAACAGACACCAGGAAGGTCTCGATCTTGTCCAGCTCCTCTGCTGTCAGCAGCTCGTGCTTTTGGCTGATCCAGGCCTCACAGCGCATGCCCACGGCCACGGCCTCGCCATGCAGCAGCGCCCGCCCCGGCTGCTCCAGCAGGTAGCTTTCCACAGCGTGGCCCACGGTATGGCCAAAGTTCAGGATCTTGCGCAAACCGCCCTCCAGCGGGTCCTGCTCCACTACCCTGGATTTTATATTGACCGAATGGCGGATCAGCCCCTCCCAGTCCTCTGTGAACAGGCCGATGTGGCGCTGCTCCATAAAGGCGTCCTTGTCGGCAATCAGCCAGTGCTTGATGATCTCGGCATAGCCTGACTTAAGCTCCCGCTGCGGCAGCGTCTGCAGAAAGGCCGGGTTGATGAACACCGCCTGCGGCTCCTGGTACACACCGATATGGTTTTTGAGCCCGTGGAAATCAATACCGGTTTTACCGCCCACGCTGGCATCCACCTGCGCCAGCAGCGTGGTGGGCACCTGCACAAAGTATAAGCCGCGCTTAAAAACGGCCGCACAAAAGCCGCCCATGTCGCCAATCACGCCGCCGCCCAGGTTTACCAGCACCGACCAGCGGTCCAGGTGCAGCTCCGTCATGCGTTGCCAGATCAGCTCGCAGGTCTGCAGGGTTTTGTGCTCCTCCCCGCTCCGGATATGGATCAGGTCGTGCTCAGGCAAGTATGGCTTCAGGATGGGATAGCAGTGGTGCAGCGTGTTCTCGTCTACCAGCACCGCCACCTTGCTAAAGGCGCGGTTGCTGAGTAGCTCGGGCAGCTCCTGCAGCGCCTGCTGGCCTATATGTATGGATTCTGTCATGTGGGCAAGTATAGGAGTTAGAGTTAGATAGTTAGAGAGTTACGGTTTACCAACCTCAACAAGTAAACAAGGAAGCAATTTAACAATAAATTAAACCCCATCTAAAATCTGCGTCTGTTTGCGGATAGACTCTACGTGAATGAGTTTATAAAGCTCTTCCACAAAGGCCGGGTTGACGCCCGCTTCGGAGGCCCAATCGGCCCTTGTCCGGAAGATTTCCTGCCAGCGCTCCAGCTGCAGCACCTGCACGTTGTTCTGTTTTTTATACTCCCCTATCTGCTCTACCAGCGCCATGCGGCGTGCCAGCGCAGCGATGATGTCGTGGTCGGCCGCGTCTATCTGCAGGCGCAGCTGCTCTGAGCGGTTGGCCAGTTCGGCATCATCGTAATGTGTTTTGCGCACCTGCAGCTGCCGCACAATTTCGGCCAGCCTGTCGGGTGTTACCTGCTGCTCGGCATCGCTCAGGGCCAGGTCCGGCGTGGGGTGCGTCTCTATCATCACGCCGTCGTAGCCCAGGTCCAGCGCCTTCTGCGACACCGGGTAGATCAGCTCCCGCTTGCCTCCGATGTGGCTCGGGTCTACCACCATGGCCAGGTCCTGGTAACGCGCCTTCAGCTCAATGGGTATCTGCCACACCGGCACATTTCTATACTTTGTTTTCTGGTAAGACGAAAAGCCGCGGTGAATAGCGGCCAGGTCCGTAACGCCGGCGTGGTAAATGCGCTCCAGGGCCCCAATCCACAAGGCCAGGTCCGGGTTCACGGGGTTTTTCACCATCACCGGCACATTCACGCCCTGCAGCGCGTCGGCGATTTCCTGCACGGCAAAGGGGTTTACGGTGGTGCGGGCCCCGATCCAGAGCACGTCTATCTCCTGCTTCAGGGCCTCCTCCACATGCCGGGCAGTGGCCACCTCGGTCGCCACTTTCATCCCCAGTTCCCGCTTCACGCGATTCAGCCAGGCCAGGCCAGTTGAGCCCACGCCCTCAAAGCTGCCGGGGCGGGTGCGCGGCTTCCAGATGCCCGCCCGGAACAGGTGCACCTGCTGCCGCTTCAGCGCCTCGGCCGTTTGCATTACCTGCGCCTCGCTTTCGGCGCTGCACGGGCCGGCAATCACCAGCGGGCGGTCCGGGTCGGCCTGCAGCGCCGCAAAAAAAGATTCTCTGCTGTTAAACTTCATGTGTTATGCCTCTTGTTACAAAGGTAGCCGAAGCTGCTTAAAAAAGGCAGTTAACGTATGGTTTATACGATAAAAGCCCGCTTCTCCGGCCCCTAGGGTAAAACAGCCAAACCCTTTGCGGTGTTCGGGGCGTGGCACAAGTATAAAAATACCGAAAGCCAGGGCCTTACATGGTTGTGTGCTATGCCTGAAGCAGTATCTTTGCAGCGCTAATTTTACCTACATGAACCCGATTACCAAAGTCTCTTTTGACGATACAGCCGTTGCTTTTTCATCTAAGTCAGACGCTGAGCTGTATAAAATGTACATGCTGTTTAAGGCCATGAACAGCAACGCCTTTGTAAAGATGGGCGGCACCTTGCTAAGCACGGCGCTTAACCTGCACCTGCCGGTTAAATTTCTGATCAAGCCTACTATTTTCAACCACTTCTGCGGCGGCGAGACAATTGAGGAGTCGGAGCGCGCCATTCAGGAGCTGGGCAAGTATAACATCGGCACCATTCTGGATTACTCGGTAGAGGGCGAGGGCGACGAAAAAAGCTTTGACGCCACCCGCGACGAGCTGCTGCGCACCATCGAGAAAGCGCACCGCAACAAGCATATCCCCTTCTCGGTGTTTAAGATCACCGGCCTTATCGACATCAACCTGCTGGAGAAGGTGCAGAAGAAACAGGAGCTGTCGGCTAACGAGCGCGCTGCCTTTGAGCGGGGTCGCGACCGCGTGAACGCCATCTGCCAGCACTGCTATGAGCGCGACGTGCGCGTGTTCATAGATGCGGAGGAAAGCTGGATCCAGGAAACCATCGACAACCTGACGTACGAGATGATGGCGCGCTACAACAAGGAGAAAGCCAACATCTACAACACTTACCAGCTCTACCGCCATGACCGCCTGGAGGTGATAAAGCGCGACTACGAGAACGCCATACAGGGAGGGTATTACCTGGGGGCCAAGCTGGTGCGCGGCGCTTATATGGAAAAAGAGCGCAGGCGCGCCGAACTGGAAGGCTACCCAAGCCCGATCAACCCCACCAAAGAGGCCACGGACGCGCTGTTTAACGAGGCGCTGCGCTTCTGCGTGGACCACATCGAGCGCGTGGCCTTCTGCAACGGCACCCACAACGAAGAAAGCTGCTACCTGCTGATGGAGCTGATGGAGGAGCACGAGATTGCCCCCCATGACCCGCGGGTATACTTTGCCCAGCTGTATGGCATGAGCGACAACCTCTCGTATAACCTGGCCTATGCCGGCTACAACGTGGCCAAGTATGTGCCTTACGGGCCCGTGGTGGAAGTAATGCCTTACCTGCTGCGCCGCGCCAACGAGAACACCGCCATTGCCGGGCAGAGCAGCCGCGAGTTCAGCCTGATCCAAAACGAGATCGATCGCCGCAAAAAAGTAAAGAGGTTTTAGGCCGGGTAGGCCGGCTATGGTATGACCGGCCACCATTTTAATGGCACCCCTATAAAAAACACGGGGCCCCGCGCCATGCGCGGGGCCCCGATATGTGTTTCGGAACTATAAGCTTTTCGCCGTAGTCCTCTTTAACTTACTCTACTACAGTTGCAGAGTCAGCCTCAACGTCAGCAGCAGCTGTGTCAACGTCTTCTACTACAGTCTCCTCAACAGCTGGAGTCTCCTCTACTGTCTCAGTTTCTACAGCTTCAGTCTCAGTAGTTGCTTCTTCGTTGTTGCAAGCTGTGAAAGAAAGAGCAAGAGCTACGATAGCGAAAGTGAATAAATTTTTCATTTTGTGTTTGTGATTAAGAGTTTTGGTTTCGATTTTGACCTTCATACCGAAAACGGGCAGAGGTAACCCTGCTTTCTGAAAATTTTTAAAAATATTTTTTTGGTGGGTTACAAAACACCCCTCAGCGTATTAAATTTTGACTGGAATGAAGAAGAGTTTGTATGAGACGGATGAGGCGGTGATAGAGGGCATCCGGCGCAGCGACGAAAATGCGCTGGCCCACCTGTACAAACTATACTTCCCGATGATTTCGCACTTTATTTTGAGCAACAGCGGAACCGATGACGAAGCCAAGGACATTTACCAGGAAGGCGTCATCGTGTTCTACGAAAAGATAAAGGGTGATAGCCTGGAGCTTACCTGCCAGATTAAGACCTACCTGTACTCGGTGTGCCGGAGGCTTTGGCTCAAGCGCCTGGCAGAGAAAGGCCGCTACGCCACCAAGCTGGACGAAAGCGAAAGCTACCTGCCTGTGGAAGAAGACACGCAGCAGCACGAGGAGCAGGAGCGGCAGTTTGGGCTGATGGGCGAAGCGCTGGCACAGCTGGGCGAGCCGTGCCGCAGCCTCATCGAGGACTACTACATCCGGATGCAGAACATGCAGGAGATTACCGACAAGTTTGGCTACACCAACACCGACACGGCCAAAAACCAGAAGTATAAATGCCTGCAGCGCCTGAAGAAGATATTTTTTGCTACCTATAAACCTGAAGTATAAAACAGGTTGCCATAACGCTGGGAGAAAACCACTATGCTAGAGTACCGCGCATACGAAGAGATAGAACGCTACCTGAACGGACAGATGGCGGCTGAGGAGAAAGCCGGCTTTGAGGCCCTGTTGCGCACCGATGCCACGCTGGCCGCGCAGGTGCAGGAGCACAGGCAGCTGCTGCTTACCCTCCAACACATGGGAGAGCGCCAGCAGCTTCGGCAGCAGCTCAAGGGCATCCATGCCCGGATGGAGCGTGACCAGGCTTCTGCGCCTCCGGCCGCCTGGAAAGTTTTCTGGAACCGCCACCGGCAAACCGTGGCCGTGGCCGCCAGCGTGTCGCTGTTCTCGGTGTTTGGTGCGCTGTGGAGCGTGCAGCAGCTTAAAAAGCCTGTGCAGCAGCACACGGCCCAGTATGTGGAGCTGCGGCGCGAGGTGGAGCGGCTGAAAAAGGCGCAGACCGCCATCATCAACGGCATCAACGATGCCACCAAGCCAGCCCCCCAGCCAGCGGCTTTCAGCGGAACCGGCTTTGCCATTTCTGCCAACGGCTATGTGGTCACCAGCTCTCATGTGGTAGAGGGCGCCGACTCGATCATGATCGAGAACAAAACCGGCCTTAAGTATAAGGTGAGCGAAATCTACCGCGACGAAATACACGACCTTTCCATCCTTAAAGTGGCTGAAGAGGATTTTCAGGGCTTTGGCAAACTGCCTTATACTTTTAAAGGAACGGAGTCTGACTTAGGGGAGCGGGTGTTTACCCTGGGCTACCCGCGCGAGGACATCGTGTTCGGCGAAGGCTCGCTCAGCTCCGCCTCCGGCTTTGAGGGCGACACCACCGCTTACCAGATTTCCATACCGCTTAACCCGGGTAACAGCGGCGGCCCGCTGCTGGACGATAGAGGCAACCTGATCGGGGTCATTAGCGGCAAGCAGGCAGGGCAGGAAGGCGCGGCCTTTGCCATAAAATCCGCCTACCTCCTGCAGCTAATAGATGAACTGGCCCTTTCGGGGCAGGTGGAGCCTCTTGTTCTACCAAAAAATAATGCACTTTTTTCCCAAAACAGGCCCCAGCAGCTCAAAAAGCTGCAAGACTATGTTTTTGTAGTAAAAGTGTACAATTAATTAGCGAAGCCACGTAACCCCTTGGCCAACCTTTGGTCCCGATACCAGTTTCTGGCCCTTAAAAGGCGTCAGGGTTAACATTTTCAGATGATTTCAGTTAAATTATAGTTGAAAGTTTAATTTCTAAACGAGCAATTATAATAACACTGAAAGCTATGAAAAAGAGAATGATAATTCCGATGGCGCTGGCAGCAACAATGCTTTTCGGCTGCGCAAGTTCCAATGAAAGTATGAATAATGACGCTACCGCCATGGACAGCGATATGTCTATGAGCGAGACGCAAACCATGGCCGGTACCACTTCCGACATGGAGGCCACGGATGACAGGAGCTCTAACAGCTCTATGAATACCGACAATACTGCTGACATGAACACAGCTGGTAACATGGGCGCTGCATCGGCCACAGCTGTAGCTAACTTGACGTTGGAGAACACTGGTACTGTAGAGGACATGTTTGAGAATATCGGCAACACAGAGCAGTATGATGTGCTGTCTCTGGCGAAGCAGGAGCCTAACCTGTCTACCTTCGTGCAGCTTGTGGAGCAGGCAGGGCTGACGAGTGATATACAGCGACTGGACAACGTCACTATTTTTGCGCCTACGAACGAGGCCTTTGCCAGTATCCCGCAAGACAAGCTGGAGTCGCTACTGCAGCCTGAAAACAAGGCGCAGCTGATGCAGGTACTGCAGATGCACGTACTCCCTCAAGACGTGGCTTCGGCGCAACTGCAAAATAACACCCGCATTGAGCTTACCGAGAACTCATACATCCCGGTTTCAGTTGGCATGAACAACACCATGGTAACTGTTGGCGGTGCAGAGATTGTGCGCTCTGATATTGAGGCCTCTAATGGTAGGATCCATGTGATCGACGGCCTGATTATGCCAAGCGACACCCGTGACGACGAAGCGATCGGACAGTAATTTTTTTGAATAACCCATACGCAAAGCCCTCTTTTTCCTTAAAAGAGGGCTTTATGCTTTCCTGCCTCCGTATACCATAACCTAAAGCTTGTTTTGATGTAGAACGATAGACATGAACGCGAACATACTCTGCTTACTTATACTATTGACCCTGTTTGGCTGTGCCTCCTCCGCAGACCTGGAAGAGCCGGCTGCCGTGGATGCCGACAACACCCAAAGCTCGGCTGTGCGGACAACCGAGAGCGAAGAAGCCGCCACCCCGGACTTCGGCAACATGTTCCCGGAAGTGGAAAGCACAGAAAAGTATAACATCCTCGCACTCATCAGGCTAGACCCGAACCTATCCACCTTTGTGATGCTGGTGGAGCAGGCAGGAATGGAAGATGCCTTTGCCCAGGACAGTGCCCTGACAGTTTTTGCTCCCCTGAACACGGCTTTTTTAGACTGGCCACCCGACTCGCTGCACACGCTGATGCGGGAGGAAAACAAGGCGCAGCTCATCAGGCTCGTGCAACTGCATGTTGTATCCACCAAAACTGCTGCAGCAAGCCTGAACCAGCAACAGCACCTGGAAACGAGCGGAGGTGCCTACGTAGCCATACAGAAATCGCAGCAAGACGCCCCTGTCAAAATTGCGGAGGCTACCCTTGTAAAGCCAGATGTACCTGCCGCCAACGGCACGCTGCACATCATTGACCGGGTTCTAAAACCTTTGGAGGACGAACCGACGCCGCTGGAACAGCCGTAGTGACAGGAATAAGACAAGCAAAGATCCACTAAACCACATCATGTATGAAAACGAAATGCCTATTTGCCACTATCCTGCTAACAGCATGCAGCCTGTGGAGCTGCACTGGCACCACCTCCTCCAACACTAGCAGGGCATCGGCCAATGCCCCAACAATTGACAACACCGCTGCCCGTACCAGCACCACCCTCCCGCCATCAGACTCGGCTACAGCCTAGGCCGGTCAAAACAGCGACAGTTCACTCGTGTCAGCGGACAACCCGCTGGGGCGCAGGCCCAGCCTTGTGGCCCTGGCCCAGCAAAGGCCGGAGCTGACGACCTTTATGGAGCTGCTTATGGCCGCCGACATGGTTACGCGGCTGGAGAGCCCTGCTACCTATACTGTTTTTGCCCCCACAAACGAGGCCTTTGCCGCCTTGCCCGAGGGTACCCTGGAGGCACTCAAGCAACCTGGAAGCCAACTAGAGCTACAGCACATCCTGCAGGCCCATATACTCCCCAAGCGTGTCACCACCGATGAAATGCAAAACAACATGCGGCTGATGACTGCTTACGGGGATGAGGTGCTCGTGACCCGCACCGGCAGCAGCTTACAGGTAGGCAAGGCCTCCGTTCTCCAAGCCGACATTCAGGCATCTAACGGCATTTTACATACGATAGATAAGGTGCTGGCACCTCCGGCTGAATAGCATTTGAAAGGCCTGACGCGCATTTTCGTAACTATAGACGGCGCATTGCGTTAAAAAACACACGGCGCAAGTCGCCGGATTATACTTTAAATACAAAATAGAACTGACCATTTAAAATTAACAGCTATGGTAAACAAAACAGATAACGCGGGCATGATGACCGCCATGTTTAGAGACAGAGAAAGTGCGGAGCGTGCCTATGACGAACTACGTGCCCGCGGATACGATAAGGATGATATCAATGTGGTCATGTCTGACGAGGGCAGAAAGCGCCACTTTTCAGATAAAGACGAAACAACAGAGCTAGGCAATAAATCCCTGGAGGGAACCGGCGCAGGTTCGGCCATTGGTGGTACACTGGGCGCCATTGTCGGTGCCGTGGCAGCCATTGGTACTTCAGTCGCTATTCCTGGCCTGGGCCTCGTAGTGGCTGGCCCCTTGGCAGCTGGCCTGGCGGGTGCAGGTGCAGGTGGCCTTACAGGCGGCCTGATCGGTGCGCTGGTAGGCGCCGGTATACCTGAAGAGCGCGCCAAAGTGTACGAGACAGGTATAAAAGAGGGCAACATTGTGCTGGGCTTTAAGCCGCACAGCGCCGAGGATGCCCGCTACTTCGAAACGCACTTTCAGAAGCATAGAGGAGAGCACATCTATTACTAAATAGAACCTTTCCACCAACACCCGAAGCCCCTGGTGCCTTTGTGCCAGGGGCTTCGGATTTTATTATACCTAGCAGCCCCGGGTTTGTAGCGGTACTTTGCCTGCATGGGCGGCATGCACGCACAAACCACCTACCCCAAATATAGGATCAAAAGCAGTATTTACTGGCCATTATTTATACGATAGCACCACCCTTTGCCGTTATACCTATAGCTTTCCCCGGAAAGGAGCTGGCAGCGTTTTACGCGCAGGTTGCTGAACGCAAGCCTGCCAGCAAATCCTGAATAGCCAAAGACGCCTTATGTATAAATTAAACCATATCCTGATTATTGATGACGATCAGATAAATAACCTGTTCTCGCAGATCATACTGGAGGATGCTGATGCCAGCCGGCTGGTTTCTACCTGCCACAGCGTGCCCGAGGCACTGGACTTTTTGCGTGCTGCCGAGGCAACCGCAGAAACCGCATTCCCCGACCTGATCCTGCTGGACATCAGCATGCCTTCTTTGGATGGGTTTGAGTTTCTGGACCGCTATTATGCCCTGGGCTATAACCAGCGCCATAAAACCTTTATTTCCATGTTCACCTCCTCCGACGAGCAGGAGCACCAGGAGCGGGTACAGAAGTATGAGGTGGTGGTAGGCTTTATCAAAAAACCGCTCTCCATGCCAACCCTGCAGAACATCCTCCGCCTGCAGGACAACAACCGCGCAGAAAACAATTTGCCATAGTTTCGTATGCTTAGGGTATAAACAATCCTATATACCCAAATTAAAGAACGATGAAAAAAACGATGATAGCCGTAGCGTGCGCTGCGGGCCTCCTATGCCTTGCCTCCTGCAACGATAACGCCGGCTCTGATAACCAGGCTACCGACACGACCGGTTCGGCCACCGTTGCGGCCACCGACTCCACCATCACAGATAAAAATAAAGAGCTGCTGGCTTTTGCCGCCCGTAACAACATGCTGCAGGTGGAGCTGGGCAAGCTAGCGGCTGCCCAGGGCGCCACAGACCAGGTAAAAGCCTATGGGCAGGACCTGGTGGACTGGTACACGGCCAAGCAGGAGGAGCTGCAGGAGCTGGCACAGCAGTACGGCGTTACACTGCCTCAGCAGTTAGAGGATGAGCAGACCGAGCACCTGAACGACTTGAAAGAGGCCAAACCGGAAGACTTTAACAAAGCCTATTGGGATAACGTGACCGATGCGCAGGAAGAGGCGATAGACGAACTGGAGGACAACCTGAAAGACGTGGACGAAGCCAGCGCCACCACCTTTTCGTTGTGGGCACGCAATGCCCTTAAAGAGCTTCGCGCCCAATACGAGCAGGCCAAAGCAAACGAGGTGGACCTGAAGAATGAGGATGCCGGCATCTCGGAAAGTATAAACCAGGAGTAAGGGCTGCCTGAAAAAAGGAACGGGGCGCAAGTACAGCTTGCGCCCCGTTTTCATATGACCTCTAGCAGCTCTTTTAGCTTCTGCCAGGTATGCTGCGCCAGCAGCTTCTGCCCTTGCGCATTCGGGTGCACACCGTCCGGCAGGTTCAGGTGGCGGTTGCCGGCTACCCCTTCCAGCAGAAAAGGGATGAACAGGGTGCTATTCTGCAGCGCCAGCTCCCTGAACAGCTTCCGGAACTCAGCGGCATAACGCCCGGGCACAATGTCGGGTATCTCCATACCCGAAAGGATGATGTGCACCTCAGGGTATTTATGCCTTACCTTGTCGATGATCTGCTGCAGGTTTTGGCTTGTTTCACGGGCCGGGATGCCGCGCAGGCCATCGTTGGCGCCCAAGGCAAGTATAAAGATAGCGATCGGCTCGTTCAGCCAGCGGTCGATGCGGTGCACCCCTCCTGCCGTGGTGTCGCCGCTGAGGCCGCCGTTCAGCACCTTGTAATCGCGGTACCCCTGTTGCCGCAGCATCTCCTGTATCAGGCTGGGATAAGCCTGCGCAGCCGGCAACCCATAGCCGGCCGTCAGGCTGTCCCCGAAAATAAGTATGTTTTTCATGCACTCCTTCCGTTTTATACTATACCAAACCGTGTAAAGCAAGAAGGGTTGCCATCAGCTGGCAACCCTTCTTTTATAGTTCCTTCTACTTGCTTAATCGGCAGCGTTTTCCATCTGGCGCAGGCGCTCGCAGGTGGCAAGCGACGACTGCTTCTGCTTCTCTACCATCTGCACCACTTGCGGTGGCAACTCGGCCTTATGCTCCAAGGCATCGTTGTAGGCTTTCTGCGCCCACTCCTCCCCATAAATGTTCGATTTTACCAGCGACTCCTCGTCGCGGCCGGTCACGGTGTTCTTCACGTCCATCCAGCCGCGGTAAATTTTGCCCTTGGCCGTGGTTCCCTTCTCGGTGGAGCCCCCGATGCTGGAAAGGGTGCTGTTAATCTCGCTTGAGAACTGACGGCTCTGGTTCACCAGGTCCTTGTAGTAAGACTGATGCGCCGGGTCCTTCGTCAGTTTGGCTGCGTGCTCATAGCCTTCGATGCGGTCGTTCACAAATTGGTTTAGTTCCTGCAGAACATCTATTGCCTTTTCGTTGTTGTTCATAGCTTTCGTTTTTGGTTTGTAGTATCGGAAACGAAAAAAAACGGCCAAAAGTTATAATACCCGCCCAGCTTCTCCGTAAGATGAGTGTAAACCGCTGAAGGCAAACGAAGAAACCACCGGCGCTATGATAAAATGAATTTTTCTGCTACATTACACTTTAAAACATAGCCGTAGCAGGTATGCGGCACCACTTTTGCACACAAATACTGTAGTTCAACTTATTAAATTAGATGATATCATTGACAACTCGCTTTAAAATCATACTATCGGTTCTGGCCGTCATCCTGGTCACAGGCTCTTTCATTCTTTATAAAAAAGGCTCCACGCCCGAAGGGAAGAATGAGATCCTGATTAAGGCCCTGATGCAAGGACTGAGCAGTGGGCACTATCAGCCTGAAAAAGTAGACGACAGCTTCTCCAAGAAAGTATTTGACCTGTACCTCGAGCGCCTGGACTTTAACAAAAAGTTCTTGCTTGCCTCCGACGTAGAGAAGCTGCGCAAGTATGAAACCGCCATCGACGATGAGCTGCGTCTGGGCTCTTTCGAGTTTTTCGACCTGTCGGCTGACATTTACGAGCAGCGCGTAAAGGACTCGGAGGCATTTTACAAAGAGATCCTGAGCAAGCCTTTCGATTTTACCATGCAAGAGCAGATTGAGCTGGACGGCGAGAAGCTGCCGTATGCCAAAAGCAAAGCCGAGCTGCAGGAGGCGTGGCGCAAGCAGCTCAAGTACCAAACGCTGGTACGCGTAGTGGATATGCAGGAGGAGCAGCAGAAAAAGCTGGAGAAAGACCCGAAGGCTGAGCAGAAATCGTTTGAGCAGCTGGAGAAAGAGGCCCGCGAAAAGGTAATGAACACCTACGAGGACCTGTATGAGCGCCTGGCCAAGATCAACCGCGACGACCACCGCTCCACCTACATCAACGCCATCACAAACGTATACGACCCGCATACGGGCTACTTCCCGCCCAAGGCCAAAGCTGACTTCGACATCAACTTTACGGGCCGCCTGGAAGGCATCGGCGCCTCGCTGCAGGAAAAAGACGGACAGATACGCGTGATGGAGATTGTGCCGGGAAGTCCCTCTTACCTACAGGGCGAGTTGAAGCCGGGCGACATTATCCAGAAAGTAGGCCAGGGAGCCGAAGAGCCGATATTGGTGGAAGGCATGCGCCTGGACGACGCCATTCAGTACATCCGCGGAAAAAAAGGCACCGAAGTGCGCCTGACCGTGAAAAAGCCGGACGGCTCTACCAAAGTCATCCCTATCATCCGCGATGTGATCGTGTTTGAAGAAACCTACGCACAGTCTGCCCTGATTGAGGACAAAGAGAAGATCGGATACATTAAGCTTCCGGGCTTTTATGCCGACTTTGAGAACAAGAACGGCCGCTTTAGCGGCGAGGACGTGAAAAACGAGATAGAGAAGCTAAAAGGTGCCGGTATGGACGGCTTGGTGCTGGACCTGCGCAACAACGGCGGCGGCTCTCTGTCAGACGCTGTGAAAATGGCGGGCCTGTTTATTGACCAAGGCCCGATCGTGCAGGTAAAAACCGCTGAGGGCAGAGCCATTGTGCTGGACGACCGCGACCCGCAGGTACAGTATAACGGACCGCTGGTGATTTTGGTAAACGCCAACAGCGCGTCGGCTTCTGAAATTCTGGCTGCCGCGATGCAGGATTATAAGCGTGCCGTTATTGTAGGTAGCCCAACCTTTGGCAAGGGCACTGTACAGCAGTTCTTTGAGCTGGATGAGGCCCTGCCAGCGCAGTTTAACCCTTACAAGCCATTCGGCGCCCTGAAACTGACGACGCAGAAGTTCTACCGCATTAACGGCGGCACCACGCAGTTGCGCGGCGTAACGCCGGATGTGATACTGCCGGATGCCTACGCGTTCCTGGAGTTTGGGGAGAAAGAGCAGGATTATCCGCTTCCGTTTGATGAGATAGCGCCTGCCTCTTACAAGCCGTGGAGCAATGGCAAGCTGAACCTGCAGCAGGTAAAAACACACAGCCAGCAGCGTATCGCTAAAAACCAAAGCTTTGAGCTGATCGAGGAAAGCGCCGAGCGCCTGAAGAAGCAGTCGGATAACACCACGCGCTCGCTGCAGCTGGACAAGTATGTGGCGGAAGAGAAAAAGGCAGAGGCTGAGGCAAAACGCCTGGAGGAAGCCAAAAAGGATATACCGGTGCTGAACGTGCACCGCCTGCAGCAGGACCTGCAGGAGCTGGGCACGGACACAGCCAAGATTGCCCGTAACAAAGAGTTTATCAAAGACCTGAAGCAGGATGTATACTTGGAAGAGGCCGTAGCCATTATTCAGGAAGACCTCCGCTAAGCAATTAATTGTACTTTTACTGAAACGCCAGCTAAATTAGCTGGCGTTTTTTTATATATTAAGCTCCTAATAGATCAACCCGTAGAAAACATGCTTTTAACTTCACCCAAAATAAGCCAGACCGGCGCATGGCTCCTGCTTCTGGCACTGCTGCCAACCCTGTTAGGCGGTTGCGCTACTAAAACGACCCTTGAGGCATCCGTGGAGGAGCAGGGCTATATTTCCGGCAATGCCATGGTCGTATCGGCGCATCCTGAGGCCTCGCGCATAGGCATGGAGATCATGCAACGCGGCGGTAACGCCTACGATGCCGCTATCGCCACACAGTTTGCCCTGGCCGTGGCGTTTCCGGTAGCCGGCAACATCGGCGGCGGCGGTTTTATGGTGCATCGCTCAGCCTCCGGTGCCATTGGCTCCCTCGACTTCCGGGAAACGGCCCCTGGCTCTGCTACCGAAACGATGTACCAGGACGAGGCTGGCAACGTGGTGGATGGGCTGAGCACAGACGGGCACCTGGCTGTGGGCGTTCCCGGAGCGGTAGACGGCATGGTGAAAATACACCAAAAGTATGGCGCTATGCCGTGGGCCACACTGCTGCAGCCAGCCATAGATTTGGCCCGAAACGGTGTGGTGCTTACACAAAAAGAGGCAGACGGGCTTAACTATGCAAAAGAAGCTTTCATCCAAAACAACCGGCACCTGCCCTACCTGGTCCGGGAGAAAGCCTGGCAAGAAGGCGATACCTTGCGCCACCCCGACCTGGCCCGTACGCTGGAGCGCATCCGGGATAAAGGGCGCGAGGGCTTCTACGCCGGCGAAACAGCCGACCTGCTGGTAAAGGAGATGCAGCGCGGCAACGGCATTATCTCCCACGAAGATCTGGCGAACTATACTTCGGTATGGCGCCAGCCGGTAACAGGCAACTATAAGGATTACAAAGTCATTTCCATGGCGCCACCCTCAAGCGGTGGCGTGGCCCTGCTGCAGCTGCTAAAGATGGTGGAGCCCTACAACCTGCAACAGAAAGGGTGGCAAACCACCGAGACAATACAGATTATGACCGAGGCTGAGCGCCGCGTGTACGCTGACCGCGCCACCTACCTCGGCGATCCTGACTTTGTAGAAGTGCCCCTGCAGGAGCTACTGGATGAGGAGTACCTGAAAGACCGCATGAGCACGATGAGTTTCGCGCAGGCCACCCCGTCCTCTGCTGTAAAAGCCGGCGAGCTGCCAGTCTATGAGTCCGATCAAACAACGCATTTTAGCGTGGTAGACCCTGCCGGCAACGCAGTCTCCATCACCACCACCCTCAACGGCGGCTACGGCTCCAAGGTAATGGTAGAAGGGGCAGGCTTTCTGCTAAACAACGAGATGGACGACTTCAGCGCCAAGCCAGGCGTACCAAATATGTTCGGGCTGATAGGCGGCAAGGCCAATGCCATACAACCTAACAAGCGCATGCTCAGCTCCATGACCCCTACTATCCTGGAAAAGGATGGGAAGCTGTTTATGGTGGTGGGCACGCCGGGCGGCTCTACCATCATCACTTCCGTATTCCAGACGATCCTGAACGTGGTAGAGCATGACATGACCATGCAGCAGGCGGTGGCGGCCCCGCGCTTTCACCACCAGTGGCTACCCGACCAACTACAGCACGAAGCCAATGCTATTCCGGCCCCGGTTCGGGCGGAACTGCAGCGCAAAGGCTATACCCTGCATGAGCGAGGCACTTACGGACGCGTTGACGGGATTTTGGTGTTGCCGGACGGGCGGCTGGAAGGAGGCGCAGACCCACGTGGCGACGACGCGGCGGCAGGTTTCTAAGCCGCTTGTTTGCGCTTCCGGATAAAGCCTGCCACATACACCCCTACCGCGGCCACACCGGTCAAGGTCATCAGCCCGAATACGCCGGCTCTTCGCTGCCGTACTTCGGGCTTAAATTTTTGCCTGGCTTCCTCGGATGGGGCAATGGCTTTCGACAGGAGCGTTCCTGTCATGATGCTTAGCAGGCTGGTAAGCCCCACTGCGGCATGCGCCACGGCGCTGTTCCCCTGCTTGATGCCCGGGCTCAGGAGTAGCAAAGCACCTCCGGCCAAGGGTGGTATAAGCGCTGTTTTGGGCCTTTTCTCATTCAGGAAATAACTCGTGAGCCCCGCCCCGATAAGTGTGGCGGCATGCGTGTTGTTGGCTATGTCTGGTCTGTCAATGATGTTCATCTGAAGTATCGTTTTATACTTGATGTACCGCCAACAGTCCTACTTGGTTATACTTTGGCTACAGGTACAAAAGCCAAGAAGCCTGCCGCAACTGCGACAGGCTTCTTGGTATAAGTATAAACTGGGTAGGTTATTTCTTCAGCATGCGCGTTACGAACACTTCTTTGCCAGCCTCTACTTTCAGGATGTACATCCCCTGCTTTAGGGTAGCCGCCTTTGCGTTCAGCACCTGCCCTACCTGCTCCAGCGAGCCCTTGGCAGCTAACAAGGCACGGCCATCCAGGCCATAGGCCACCAGCGCCACGTTCTGGAATCCTTTTACGCGCGCTGGCAGTGCTAGCCTTACATACTGCTCCACCGGGTTAGGGTACACGCTGAACTGCCCTTTGGTCGCGTCGGCGATGCCAGTCGGCGTCTCCTCCTCCTGCTCCGGATCGCTGGTTACAAGCTCGAAGCGGGCCATTACCGGCAGGTGGTCAGAGGTCGTGTTGGCGTAGTTATCGATGCTGCCCAGGAACTCTTTGTGGATAGCGATAGAGTTGGCAATGTACTCTTCCTCCAGCTCCTGCGATACCACGATGTGATCCAGGAAGCTTTGGTAAGAGCTGGCGAGGCTGTAGGCACCTGTCAGGCTCAGCTCATACGTCAGCGCTTTATAGTTTTCGTCATCCACAAATACTTTGTAAGAAGAAGCCCCCGCGCCAGCAACAACAGACTCGTCAATGTCGTCGTTAAAGTCGCCCAGCATAATCAGGTTTGCATCGGCATACTGCGCATCCAGCGAGTCTTTCAGCACCTGCACGTCATACTTGCGGCGGTCGTACTGGGTAATATCGTCTCCGCTGTTGGCCTTGGCGTGTATGTTTACGATGTTGATGTACTGGCGCACCCCGTTCACCGTCGCCTCAAACTGCACCAGGTATGGCAGTCGGCCGCTTGCCCAGAAAGTAGAGCTGTTAGCCGGGTAGCCGTCCAGTGTGGTTCTGCCGGCTTTGATATCGGCATACAGCTTGGACAAGAGCAGTTTCTCTTTTCTTACTTTCAGGATCTCCGGACGGTAAAGCACGCCGGTATGCTGGGCATTGCTGTACAGCCACTCGTTTTCGATGCTCTCATACTTGTAGCCCAGCTCTTCTGCCAGCTGTCTTACCTTGTCTTCGTCTACGATCTCCTGCACCGCCACAATGTCGGCATTCAGCTCAGAGATTACTTTTTTGGCGTTTGCATACTGCTGCTCCTCGTTGCCAGGACCGTTGGCCGTAGAACCGAACCACTCCAGGTTCCAGGTTGCCACGTCCAGGGTATTGTCGAAGTTCAGGGAAGAGCCATGCAGCATGCCTTTCTCCGCATCCAGCGCCTCTCCGCTCTTAAAGTGCACTGCCCCGGCAAACACGGCGGCTGTGGCCGGTTTAAAGCGCACATATACTGTATTTTGCGCCGATGCCTCACCGGAAGTATAAGTCAGGCTCTGGCTGTATGCTGCCATGTCTTTCGAAAGCTCAAATCCCTCTGGAGCCGTCACTACCAGGTCCTCCTCAAAGCCAACGGCGCTAAACGTAAATGGCTCTGCTTCAGAAGCCTCCCCCACAGCTACTGTGCCGAAGTTAAAGTTCAGCGCGCTAACCGAAAGTATAGAAGAGGCATTCTCGATCTTAAAGTTGTCCAGGGTCCAGCGGGCGGCGGCCTGCGTAGTGGAGTAGTATACAAAGGCTACATGCGTTCCCTCCGATTTATAAGCTTCCAGGTTAATGTCCTGCAGCGATTTCCAGGAATCGGAGTTATCAGAATCCAGTGTGATCAGGTCCGTCCAGGTGGCAGCGCCGGGGTCGCCGGTGCCGCTGTAGTCTGTAGATACCTTTACCAGCAGCCCTTCGCCGCTAAACTTGGTCAGGTAACTTACCGACAGTACCGGCAGGCTGAAGTCCTGTAGGTTATAGGCCAGGGAGATCAGCCAGTCCTCGTTCTGCTTGGCACCGCTGTTGTAGCCGTTCATCTGCACGCCAAAGGTATTGTCAGCGCCAAATTCTGAGCATGCCCAGGTCTCGTCGCCGGTTACGCTGTAGTGCATCCAGCTTCCGGCAAGCGCTGTGCTTCCTTCCGCAGGGCAATCGTCGAAGTTCTCTGTGTACAGATCGGCTACAGGCACAGCAGTACCCTGTGTTACAAAGGCCCAGTTATCAGCCGACAATGCAGCGATAGCATTTCCTGCGGCATCGGTAAACGCTCCTTCTGACAGGGAAATGCTGTAGCTTGTCTCAGGCTGCCAGGTATAGGTGATGGTGACGGTGCCACCGCTCAGGCTCACTTTATCCGTGTCGTTGGTGTTAATAACCGTGGTCTCGCCGGTAGCGGTGTTTGTTATAGTGATAGCGCCTGTTTCGCTGGCGTAAACGGTCTCATCGAAGGTGAGGACAGGGCTGCTGTTTATAGAAACGCCTTCTGCAGCGTGTGCAGGCGAGAGTTGCACCAATACCGGCGCAGATTCGTCTACCGGGGCTCCTGTTGCGTCTGAGTAGATGCTGATGTTATCAATTCCGACGCCATCACGCGGACCCGACACGCCGCTTTCCTGGTTCTCATACGTGATCCATCTCAGTTGCACGAGTTCCTGCCCCGCTGCCACAGCAGGCAACGATACGGCAAACTCTTCTTTGCTGTTCAGCTCCTTGGCTTTGCTGGTATAGTCAGAGGCTTCTACAGTGGTCCAGGCACCTGCATTGCCATTTCTGAACTGCAGCGAAACACCTGCCGACCTTGGCTGGTCGTTCAGCAGCTCTACGGTATACTTTACGGTCACATACTCAGCGCCAGTGGTGTTAATAGCCGTGGCAAGTTGGTTAGAGCCGTTGTCAGCATTGCCGGTTAACTGAACGTACAGCTGGCTGTTGCCGCCTGCGCGTTGATGGTAAACGCTGGAGCCGCTGCTTTGGAAGCCGCTCGACAATTTAATTGGAGCATCTGCACTCGGCACAGCGCCTTCGGCTTTCTCTTTTGTATTGCTGGCACCCGTTAGCCAGGCCACGATGCCTGCAGGCAGGTCAGTGCCTGTTTCGCCCATGCCTTCAAAGTTCTGCTCGTAAGGGAGGCTCTGCACAGCAGGGTTAGACTGCGCCAGCGTCTGTTGGCTACCCAGCAGCATAAAGCCGCCCAGTACAACAGCTCCCAGCTTTTGTAAAGGTTTAATCATGAATATGAGTTATTGATGTGGGTTGATGACAAGTACAAAGGCAGGCGCATGTACTGCAGAGGTGTAGTAGAGGAAGCAAAAGGTAAGCGCCTGACATGCTACAAAATTAGCAATCAACTTGATATATAGTGTTATTTCATCGTTAAGAACTGCCTGAGTGCAAGTATTTATGGCTCATTCCTGCAATTAAACATGAAAAATACAATTATCACCCTCTCATCAAGCTGCCTCCAAAAGCCTTACTTCATCAAGCAATTTTAACTTTATTTATACAGTGATAAAGAGCGTATAAAAATCTTCACTAAAACTTTTTAATAACTTGAAAATCATTAATTTAAATCAATAAAAAGAAGTCTAAAAACGACGCTTTTTGCAACTGATAAACCCTCCGTTTTGTTTAGTATGTATGAAAGAGAGAGACGAAGAAAAGGTGCTTTCCTTATTTCCGGAGGAAACACAAAATGCTGATACTATCTCGCAGAAGTCTATTCCTGCGCAGGTATTTCTGAACTATTTTTTTGCCATCAGCTATCATATACAAAACGCGGGCGGCCAGGTGCCTGTGCTGCAAGAACAAAAGCCCGAATTGGCCGAGGATGACTATGAAGCCATACAGCAGCTTCTGCTAAACAGCTGGAGCACCGAGTATGCCTTGCGCGCCACTGCTGAACTTGGGGACGAAGCGTATATGCGCAATGCGCTCCACTGGACTTTTCCGCAGGCGTACTATGCAGTTTTTGCCGGCTTGCAGGCTTTTCTGTATACCCGCGGTATTAAGACAAACAACGAGGCGTGGGTACTGCGCGAGGCGGGCCGGCTGGTAGTGAAGAATACTTACCCGCAGGCTGTCGGCTTTTATGCCAGCGGCCACTACAACGACTTTACCATACACCGCCTGCCGCTGGCGCACTACAAGCCGGGCTTGCAGATTGCAGGCAAGGAGTTGGAGGCGCAGGCGCAGATCGGACAGTTTTTGCGTACCACCCGCCGCCAAAAGGCCAAAGCCGTAAGGCAGCAGGTGCAGGCAAACGCGGCCACCGCCATCCGAAGCAGCAAATCCGGTGAGGTGCTGCAGAAGTTCGGGCCGCAGCACTGGCAGCAGCTAACCTGGCGCATCGGCTATACGACCTTGTTCGACCTGATGGCGCGCCTGCGCATTTCCTCCACCCACCGCGAGATTGAGCGGTTCGTGCAGGCAGATATTGACTTTAAACTGTTCCACGAGTCGCTGCTGCAAATCGTGAGCTACCTGAACGGCATACATGAGTGCTTTGTGGCGCAAGCCGTAGGGCTGCAGAAGTATGAGGAGTTTGCGCAGGAACTGCCCAAGCACCTGAAAGGCTCTTTCGTGGAAGCAAGGCTGCAGCAGCAGATCAAGCCACTGCTGGGCAACGAAGGCTACGAGTTGGGCCAGGCTGCCTAAACCATTATTTTCTTTCCTTCTTTCGCTCCTGTAGGTTTATACTTACAGGAGCTTTTCTTTTACCAGTGATGCAAAAAGCTACTGCCTGACAATCAAGCAATTTAACAATCAACAATTAACCCTTTAAAAGCTGCCGATTATTTCCGAATTTTGCAGCTTGATTTGAACACATCACTTATAGTATAAATCGCATGCAACTGAGCGAACAGGAACTACGCAGACGCCATGAGCGCGAAGAGCTGGAGAAAATGGGCATCAACCCCTATCCATCTGAAACATTTGACGTTACGGCCACGGCCAAGGAGATAAAGGAGAACTTCGATAAGGAAAAGGGCAACTACCAGGAAGTAAGCCTGGCTGGCCGCCTGATGAGCCGCCGCATTATGGGCAAAGCCTCGTTTGCGGAGCTGATGGACAGCACCGGCCGTATCCAGATATACGTGTCGCGCGACGATATCGCCCCGGGCGAGAACAAGGACCTGTACAACACGGTGTTCAAGAAGATGCTCGACATCGGCGACTTTATCGGCATTAAAGGCTATGCGTTTGTGACGCAGGTAGGCGAGATCTCTGTGCACGTAACAGAGCTGAAGGTGCTGACGAAATCGCTGAAGCCGCTGCCGATCGTGAAGCGCGAGGTGGATGAGAATGGCGTGGAGCACGTATATGATGCCTTCAGCGATCCGGAGCTGCGCTACCGCCAGCGCTACGTAGACCTGGTAGTGAACCCGCAGGTGCGCGAAACGTTCCGCAAGCGTACGCAGCTGGTAAACTCCATGCGCCAGTTCCTGGGCAACAAAGGCTATCTGGAGGTGGAAACACCCATCCTGCAGCCTCTGTACGGCGGCGCGGCCGCCCGTCCGTTCAAGACGCACCACAACACGCTGGACATGACCCTGTACCTGCGCATTGCCAACGAGCTGTACCTGAAGCGCCTGATTGTGGGTGGTTTCGACGGGGTTTTCGAGTTTGCCAAGGACTTCCGCAATGAAGGTATGAGCCGTTTCCACAACCCCGAGTTCACGCAGGTGGAACTGTATGTGGCCTACAAAGACTATAACTGGATGATGGACCTGGTGGAGGAGATGGTGGAGAAAGTAGCCTTGGACCTGCACGGCACCACAGAAGTGAAGGTGGGCGACAATGTGATCAACTTCCAGCGACCATGGAAGCGCTTCACCATGTTTGAGGCCATTGAGCACTTCACGAAGATTGATATCTCTGAGATGGATGAGCCGCAGCTGCGCCAGACGGCGGAGAAATTGGGCATCCACGTAGACCCAAGTATGGGCAAAGGCAAGCTGATTGATGAGATCTTCGGCGAAACCTGCGAGCCATACCTGATCCAGCCGACCTTTATCACGGACTACCCTGTGGAGATGAGCCCGCTGGCCAAGAAGCACCGCAGCAAGCCAGGTTTGGTGGAGCGTTTCGAAGCCATCTGTAACGGCAAGGAGATCTGCAACGCCTTCTCTGAGCTGAACGACCCGATCGACCAGCGCGCCCGTTTTGAGGAGCAACTGGAGCTGGGCAAGCGTGGCGACACTGAGGCCATGGTGCTGGATGAGGACTTCCTGCGTGCCTTGGAGTACGGTATGCCGCCAACCGCTGGACTGGGTATCGGTATCGACCGCCTGAGCATGATCATGACCAATTCCCACTCTATCCAGGATGTGCTGTTCTTCCCGCAGATGAAGCCGGAGAAGCACGAGAAGAAAGAAGAAGAGAAGCAGTAAGCTTTAGCGCTTATACATAAAAAAGCCGCTCGGGGTATACCCGGAGCGGCTTTTTCTATACTTGTCGTGTTATGTAGGATTACACACCCGGCGTGTTTCTAGCGGTGCCGGTCATGTTCTTGTTTTCCTGGTCATCCCACTTCTTTGAGTCGGTGTAAGGGCTCTTGTGTGTTTTGCCCTCTGCCTGGCTGCCAGAATTGCTGCTCTTCATCTTATTTGTCCAGTCGCTTACTTTGTCTTTGGTGCTGGCGTAGCCCTTGTTTACCTGGTCTCCCAGCTTAGAAGCCTGCTCCGAAACTTTTTTGCGGGTAACAGTGCCTTTATCAGGCGCCAACATCATGCCGGCCACTACGCCTGCGGCGGCACCTGCCAACAAGCCAGCCACTACCTTGCCCCCGCTGCTTTTCTGCTTGTTTTTCATGTTGCCCGCCTCGTAGGCCGTGCCCTTTTGCCGTATCTGGCGCACCGACTCAATTGTGCTGTAATTAGATTTGTGCTCGCCGAGCGAGCGGCATTCCATATGCGTTCTCATAGTTTATAGCGTGTTTATTGATTTATACTAAAGCCTCTTTTAAAGGCCTAACAACATACTTACTAACGCAAGCACAGCCTATTAAGTTAGCCTGGCCCTATAATCAAAAGCGCCTGCCCTTGTGGGGCAGGCGTTTCCGCAGTGGTTCGGGCCACCTCAACGAGCTACGGCGAATGCCGCCGCCCTGGCCCGTTCCGCTAAAAAATCTATATACTACTAAGCGTTTCCGCCTGAAGTGGTGCTGCTGCCAGAGGTAGCGCCAGTAGATGTGCTACCGCTGTTGCCGGAGGCTGATGAGCTGTTGCCTGTAGAGCCAGTGTTGCTGCCACCTGTAGAGGCCTGCCCGGACTTGCCGAACGTGTCGCCGCTCATTTTCTTGATCTCTTCCAAGCCGTCCTGCAGGTTTTTCTCCAGGTCTTTGCTCATTTTGCCAGCCCACTTCTTGATGCTGCCACGGGTCACTTCGCCTGTATCAGGAGCCATCAGCAAACCAGCTATTACACCTGCACTTGCACCTGCCAGCATCGCCAGCAAAACTTTTCCGCTATTGTCTTTCATAGTCGTTGTTTCTAATAAGTTATTTTTCTCCTACCTAAGTATAACGGCTGAGACCAGCATTAAGTTATACCTATACTGAAAGATTCTATTATAGTGCCTGCAGGCTTATACTTTTGATTTCAGATCCTGGATCATGCGCATCAGTTCATCCCTAGTCTTACCGACTTTCTGCTGCAGGCGGTCCAGCATTTCATGCTCTTTGCCATGCTGATACTCCAGGTCTTCTTCGGTTATGTCGGCATAGTTCTGGCGCAGCTGCCGCTTCACGTCGTTCCAGGAGCCGTGCATCACAAAGTCATACTCTTCCTGCGGCGGCGTGCCGGCATTTTTGTTGCCCTTGTTCTTCAGGTTGCTTGTCCAACGCTTCAGGCTGCTGTTCACATCGTCGCTTGCCTTGTTCAGTTGGCGCATCACTTCCTCTCTGGCGTCGCGGCCGGTTTTAGGGGCCAGCAGCACACCGGCTGCCACACCTAAGCCAATACCGGCAAAAGTAGCTATTAGAATTTTGTCGCTGTCTTTATGTATCTGATTCATAGTTTTATAGAAAGATGATTTTTGTTCCGACAGAATTAGAAACAGATCAGACCAAAAAGCTGCCTGATTCCGTTCTAATATCTATATTTTTGTACTTGCAGATACATACGGCAGGATCTTTAACAAGTTAATTTTGACCGCCTGTTTCTGCCCAGTGCCTACCATGACATCTAACTTAAACACTATGAGAAAAACATTGGCCTTTTCGGCAATCCTGTTGGGCTTAGCGGCCGGCTGCACACAAAAAGGGGCACCCCAAAGCACCTGCATCGACCCTGCCAAAATCAACCCCGACGCCATCTGCACCATGCAGTACGAGCCCGTATGCGGCTGCGACGGCAAAACCTACAGCAACCCCTGCATGGCCGACAATGCCGGCGTCACCTCCTATACCCAGGGCGCCTGCGCAGAAAAGCAGTAACTTATACTTTAAAGAGAAGAGAAATGAGCGAGAAAAAATATTTTAAGCAGACCAAGCCGTTCCGGGTGCCCACCACTGACGGGAAGCTGATAGAAGAGCATTTCGGCAACGCCTCCACCCAAACCGGGGCCTTCAGCGTGGCCCACATGGTGGCGCCCCCGCACTGGGGAGAGCCGCACCAAACGCCGGAGTTCGACGAGATCACCATCGTAACGCGCGGCAAAAAACTGATTGAGATAGACGGTGAGGAAGTAGAGGTAAAAGCCGGCGAATCTATACTTATCAAGGCAGGCGCCCGCATCCGCTACGCCAACCCCTACGACCATGAGACCGAGTACTGGTCCATCTGCATCCCCGCCTTCGACATCGACAGCGTACACCGGGAAGACAGTTGATTTGGAAATTTGAAGATGTGGAAATTTGAAGATGCTCCGTTAATCTGTACTTGCTTGCGGGAAGCAGATTAGAAACAAAAAATCCCCTGCCATACTTTAGCAGGGGATTTTTTATACTTCAGGATGTGCAGACTATTTTCAAATCTTCACATCTCCAAATTTTCAAATTACTTAGAAATCATCTCCACGATATCCTCGGAGATACCCATGTAGGAGAAGCCGCCGTCGTGCATCAGGTTCTGCATCGTTACCATGCGGGTAAGGTCTGAGAACAGGGTGATGGTGTAGTTGGCGCAATCCTCAGCAGAGGCGTTGCCCAGCGGCGACATCTTATCGGCATAGTCGTAGAAGGCGTCGAAACCGCCCACGCCGGTACCGGCCGTTGTCTTGGTCGGCGACTGGGAGATCGTGTTCACGCGCACTTTCTTCATCTTGCCGAAGCGGTAGCCATAGTTGCGGGCAATAGACTCCAGCACCGCCTTGGCATGCGACATGTCGGTATAATCCGGGAACACGCGCTGTGCCGCGATGTAGGACAGTGCTACGATAGAGCCCCACTCGTTCATGGCATCCTGCTTCTCCGCCACGTGCATCACCTTGTGGAAAGACAGCGCCGAGATGTCCAGCGTTTTCTGGAACCAGTCGTAGTTCAGGTCGCCGTATTCTTTGCCTTTGCGGATGTTCGGGCTGGAGCCGATGGAGTGAAGGATAAAGTCGATCTTGCCGCCCAGGATCTCCTGCGCTTTCGTGAACAGGTTCTCCAGGTCTTCTACCGATGTGGCATCAGCCGGGATGATCTGCGCGTTGCAATGCTCCGCCAACTTGTTGATCTCCCCCATGCGCATCGCGATCGGGGCATTCGTCAGCACGAACTCAGCGCCTTCCTCCTTGGCACGCAGGGCCACTTTCCAGGCGATAGACTTCTCATCCAGCGCACCGAAAATGATTCCTTTCTTTCCTTTTAAAAGATTATAAGACATGTCTTTTGTTATTTTTTTGATTGCCTAACCTAGGTTTACCGGCCTTACCGGAAACGAAGCAGCAATATAGTAATTCCTACTTAGAGTGAAAGCAACTCTTTTGCACTTTGATACGCGTTATCGCTTGGGTTGGCGCCGGCAATCATATGCGCGATCTCGTTAATGCGCTCCTGGTCGTCCAGCTTTTTAATGCGGCTGATGGTGCGGTCCTCGGTGTCGTGCTTGTACACAAAGTAGTGCGAGTCGCCCTGCGCGGCGATCTGCGGCAGGTGCGAGATAGCGATAATCTGGTGCTTCTGCGCCATCTGCTGCATCATCTTGCCCACCTTCACGGCCACCTCACCCGAGATACCCGTATCAATCTCATCAAAAACGATGGTCGGCAGGGCGGTTTTATCGGCCAGCATATACTTTATACTTAGCATCAGGCGCGAGAACTCGCCACCCGAGGCAGCCTTGATCAGCGTCTGCGGCTGCGCCCCTTTGTTGGCGCTGAACAGGATGCTGATATCATCAGTACCTGTGGCGGATGGCGCTACCTCATTATGCTGAATGACGATGCGCGCGTTTGGCATGCCCAGCTCGGCCAGCAGGGTATACAGCTCTTTTTCAAACGTCTCGAACGAGGCTCTGCGGCGCTCCGAAAGTATGGCGGCCTTCTCCAGCACCTCCTGCTCGGCGGCCTTCATGGCCTTTTCGGTATTGGCGATGGCCGTGTCCAGGTTCAGCACGCTGCCCACCTTCTCCTCCAACTCGCGCTGGATCTGCAACAGCTCGGCATTGCTTTGCACCTGGTGCTTGCGCTGCAAAGTATAAATCAGGTTCAGGCGCTCCTGCACCTCCAGCGTCCGCTCCGGGTCGGCCTCAGTGTTGCGCTCAGCGTCTTCCAGTTCCCCGGCAATATCGTTGAGCTCGATCATGCAGCTCTCGGTGCGGCTACGCAGCTCCTCATACTTGTTAGAGAAGGCCGACAGCTGGCTCAGGGTATGCACGGTGTCTTTCAGGGCAGAGGTGATGTTGAACTCGGACTCAGTAAGGCTCTGCACCGCCTGCGTCAGCTTCAGCTTGATGTCCTCGGCGTTCTCCAGCTGCTTGAGCTCCTCCTCCAGCTCCTCCTGCTCGTTCTCCTGCAGGCCGGCCTCGTCCAGCTCGTTCAGTAGAAAGGCATGGTAGTCGTGCTCCTTCTGCGCCTGCGCCAGCTGGTCAGTCAGTTTCTTATAGTCGCTCTCCAGCTTTTTATACTGCCGGTAGCTCTCGTTATAGTTGCGCAGGTAGGATAGGTTTCCGGCATAAATATCAAAGGTCGTATTGCCCATCGAGGCCGTATTGCCGGCGTAGATATCCAGGATGTTGAGCTGATAGCTCGTGTCGCCGAGCTGCAGGGTGTCGTGCTGCGAGTGGATGTCCATCAGGTTCTCGCCGATCTTGCGGATCACGTCCAGCGTTACGGGCGTGTCGTTCACGAAAGCACGGCTCTTGCCGCTCGGGCTGATCTCGCGGCGCAGAATGCACTGGTTGTCAAAGTCCAGGTCCTCCTTGGTGAAAAGCTCCTGCAGGTTATAGCTCGAGATGTCGAACACGCCCTCGATCACGCACTTCTCCTCCTGGTTAAAGAGCAGCTTGGTATCGGCGCGGTTGCCCAGCAACAGGCCGATGGCCCCCAGCATAATCGACTTACCGGCACCTGTCTCGCCCGTGATGATGTTGAGCACCGGCGACGGGTTCATCTCCAGCTTCTCGATCAGGGCGTAATTCTTTATTTTAAGATCTATCAGCATATACTACTATCTCACGACTATAGACATAAGAAGGGTTTTGGCCTATGCTAAAGTTCGTTATTTCTGTTCTTTTTTTGAAGTGGGATGTATTGTTCTTCTGTGAATAAATTCGGGCCGAGTGATCAGCTATACTTATCCCTCATCAGTACGGCGCCTCTACATCATAGATTATCTCCTCTACCTGCTCCAGCGGAAAGGTATGGAAGTTGAAGCGCAGGTCCTGCAGTTCCGCTCCCTTTTCGTCCAGCTGTTTCAGCTTGCCGGTTAGCACTACTTTACTGCGCAGCACCACCTGTACGGCAGGGCTCTGCAGCAGTTCGAACTGACGCTCTAAAAGGTTTTTTCGGAAGATGCGGGTCTGGCGCTTTCCCATGGGCACACGTATAACTTAGGCTGCTGATTTTGCCCTGCGAAGATACACGCTTTTAGCATAATTCTAAAAATTTTAGCGTTTTAGCAAAACTTCGTATTTGCTGTTGTTGGTGGGGTCTACCTGGGATAGGATGGTGAATGCCTGCTGCTTCTGCGCCGGGGCAGCCGCTTTGAACATGTTGGCCAGCTCATCGGCCTTGGCATCGAAGAAGGCGCGCAGGATGGCGGAGTTAGGTTTCTGCTGCTGCAGGCGCTGGATACTAGTCAGCATGGTCAGCACGTTCTGGCGGGCCTCCTCCGGCTTCTCGGCCATCTGGTCCAGCCCCTGGCGGTGCATGGTATACAGCCCTTCGCGGAACGGCAGGAATTGCGGGTCCTGCACGTTGTCAATCAGCCAGTAGCGGTTGCGGTTGCTGTCGAAGGCTTTCCAGCCGGGATAGCCGGCGCCCTGTGAGGCGGCAATGTTTAGGATGGCCCTGGCTCTGTCGAAGGCGGGGGAGCCTCCCAAACGGCCAAAGCTGTCGTTGTCCATCCCGATGATCATGTAGGCATAAAAGCCCAGCATCGACGAGAGGTTAGACGTATAGTTGTTCTCGGCAAACTCCAGCGGCTGGGCAGCATTAAACTGGAAGGTCCAGTCTTTGTCGATGAAGGAGAAAAGCACCGATTCGTAGCCGGTGCCATACGCCGGCCTCACCGACAGCACCTGCACGTTGGCCCGGAAAGTGCCGATCTCCGGCATCTCCGTCAGGTTAATGAGGATGCGGCACTTGATGCGCTCGTCCGGCCCATAGGCCTGGCTTGTCCAGCGGCGGTTGTTCATGAACTCGAAAATGCGCGTCTGCATGTCCGTGAACAACTGGCGATCGGTGTACTGTACCTGCTCGCTGTTCACCACCACATCGCACTGCAGCTCCTGCGCCCTGGCCGTCCAGGCGGTGAAAATCAGCATCAGCAAAACAAGTACTTTCCTAGCCATGTATCCGCTTTGAGATTAAATTGACAATATCCTCTGCCACCTCGCTTTTCTTCTTCAGCTCAAAGGTATGGGTGGCATCCTCCTCAATAATAGTGATTTTATTCGTATCGTGCGCAAATCCGGCCCCCGGGTCTTTCAGCGAGTTGAGCACGATCATGTCCAGGTTCTTCTTGCGGAGCTTTTCGCGGGCGTTTGCGCTTTCATTGTCTGTTTCCAGGGCAAAGCCCACCGAAAACTGCCACTCCTCTTTCTGTTTGCCCAGCGCTGCTGCAATATCAACGTTCTTTACCAGCTCTATCGTCAGCTCGTCGCCGGCTTTTTTTATTTTCTTGTCGGCCACTGTCTTCGGGCGGTAGTCGGCCACGGCGGCGGCAAACACCCAAATGTCGGCGGCATCGGCATACTTCTGCACCGCCTTGTACATTTCGTTTGCCGTGGTTACGTGCTTTACCTGTATGTTGGCGTGGTGCGTGTGCAGGTTGGTTGGCCCCGACACCAGCACGACCTTCGCCCCCTGCTCGGCAAAGCACTCTGCCAACGCGTAACCCATTTTGCCCGTGGAGTGGTTCCCGATAAAGCGCACCGGGTCTATGGGCTCATGCGTGGGCCCTGCCGTGAGTAACACGGTTTTCCCGTTAAACGATCTTTCTGTCACCTGAAAAAAAAATTCTGAAGCACCTGCACTATCTCCTCCGGCTCTGCCATGCGCCCCTGCCCTACCAGCCCGCTGGCCAGCTCGCCGTAGCCTGCCTCTATGATGCGGTTGCCGTAGCCGCGCAGTTTGGCAAAGTTGCTTTGCACGGCCGGATGCCGGTACATGTCCAGGTCCATGGCGGGGGCAACAAAAACGGGGCAGCGTGCCGAGAGGTAGGTGGCACTGAGCAGGTTATCGCAGAAGCCGTTTGCCAGCTTGGCCACTGTGTTGGCGCTGGCCGGGGCCACTACCAAAGCATCGGCCCAAAGGCCCAGGTCCACATGGTTGTTCCACGTGCCAGTCTCGTCTTTTACAAACTGGCTGAGCACCGGCCGCTTGGAGAGGGTGGCCAGTGTAAGAGGGGTTATAAACTCAGAAGCAGAAGCAGTCAAGATGACCTGTACTTCTGCTTCTGCTTTTACGAGCTGGCGAACAAGCACAGCAGCTTTATAGGCCGCTATACTTCCGCAAACTCCTAGTATGATCTTTTTACCTTTCAGCATCCGCCTGTATTACAGGTTGATGTCCTCCTCCGTTTCTTCGTCTGGCTGTCTTACATACACCTTCCCTTCCAGGAACTCCTCGATGGCCAGGCTGGTAGGCTTCGGCAGACGCTCGTAGTACTTGGAGATCTCGATCTGCTCACGGTTCTCGAACACCTCCTCCAGGTTGTCTACCGTAGTGGCAAACTCCGCCAGTTTAGAGTTCAGCTCTTCCTTAAGCTTCACAGAAATTTGGTTAGCTCTTTTAGAGATAACTGACACAGACATGTATACGTTGCCGGTTTGCTCTGCAAAGTCGGCCATGTTGCGGGTAACAATTGATGCTGGAACTGATGCCATATAGGTATACTTTATGAATTCTGATTATCTGATTTTCTTATTTCGGCCAGCGCTGCCTGCACGCCGTCAAACACACGCTCGGCATCACGCTTATAACCACTGTCGGGGTACATGTCCACAAACGACTGGAAGTAATCCAGTGCCTGGTCATAACGCTCTTCCTGCTTGTTGGGCACACTTTCCTGGGCAAAGCGGTACTGGGCGTCTAATCTCAGGAAAGCGGCTTCCTCGGCATAAGGCGATGAGGCATGCTCCTGCAGGAAAATATCCAGGGCCACGGCCGCTGAGCGCCATTTGCGCAACTTATAGTATAGTTGTGCCTGGTTAAAGTCTTTTTTATCGAGCTTGGTGTAGAGCTCCTCCAGCGTCTTGTTTACCTGCCCGGCACGCTCGCTGTTGGGGTAGCGCACCAAAAACTCTTCGTACGCTTCGATGGCCGTTCTGGTTGGCGTCTGGTCTTCTTCAAAACTAGGCGACTGCTCGTACAGCGACTGAGCCTGCAGGTACATGGCTTCTTCGGCAAAAGGGCTGCGCGGGTACGTGGTATAGAAGTTCCTGAAGTAGGCGTCGCTCAGGATATAGTTGCCCTGCAGGTAGTGCGCCTTGGCACGGTAAAACTGGGCTTTCTCGGCCTCTTCGGTACCTGCCAGCAGGTCGGTTACCTGGTCCAGCAGCTGGGAGGCGCGGTAATAATCCTCCTGCTCATAATACTCTAGGGCAGCCTGGTATTTCTTGCTGACATCGTTGCTTTTCAGCAGTTGCTGAAAGTTACTACAGCTAGTGGCCAGCAGCAACAGACAAAACAGGGCGATACTATGGATGAAGCCTTTATTCATGAACGGGCAAAATTATAGAATATCCGTTGGATTTACAAAACAGATTCGGGTTGGGCCACCGCTTAATTCGTTATGGCCTGTTTTTCTTCGGTTTGGCTGCCTTTTTCTTGCGCCCGGCCTTTACCGTAGATTTTACCGGAGGCGCTTTCACGGCCGGTTTTTCAGCCGCCCGGACCGGCTGGGTTGCCAGCACCTGCTCCTTCGTAGGCCTCAATTCCGACATCCACGTGAACCCTTCCAACTGCTTCTGCCCGTCATCCAGCTCGTGCGGCGGTATGAAACTGGCATCCGGCTGCACCAGAAACGAAATACTTTTGAGTTTATTTTCTTCGAACATCAAAGCCATGTCGCTGCAGATAGCCTTGTTCATGCCCGTCAGGGTGGTGTCGCCTTCCAGGGCAAAGTATAAACTCTCGCCGTTGCCGTTCACGTTTACCCGCCGCAGCTTGCCTTCTGTAAAAAACCCGGTCATGTCGCGGCCTTTCACCTGGTTGTAGTTCTGCAGCGTGTCTTCCGAGGAAATAAAGGCATTGCTGTACATGTACATGCGGTCGATGGTCTGGTTGCGCAGCTGTATATGGATGGTATCGGCCACCAACTGGCTTTCCTCGTTCCAGAGTACCGGCTTCACGTTCAGGTGCATCACAGAGTCGGTGCGGTTGTAGCTCAGCGAGTCGGCCTTGCCCTGCAGGTTCGATTTAAAGATTTTCACGTTTGGGTAAGCATAGATCATACTGGCCGTGCGCGCCCCTTTGGGCTCCTGCGAGTATAAGGTATCCGCTGAGAGGAACAGCGTGTCGCCCTCCATCACCGTCTCCATTAGGGCATTGCCGTATACTTTGGCCTCTCCCCTGTCGCGCCAGTAGCGGCCGATGGCCCCGCGGATGGTCACATCATCCTTCAACGAGCGCAGCGATACGTTTTTCTCGGCATAGCCATACCCGGTGCTTTGGTCATAGAACAGCTTATCGCCGCCCAAACGGTACTCATCCGTAAGTATATAAGCGTTGCGCCCGAAGTTCGATACTTTGGTGATGGTGTTATAGGTGCCTTCCTCGGCATACAAATCGCCCTGCTGCCCCTCAATAAAAGTCGGCCCCTGAAAGTATACGACCTTGGTGAGGGTATTGTAGCGCATGTTCTGCGCCTTAATGTTGTAATCCGCCGTTCTCACCTTCACATCCTGCTCAAAGTCGAACATCTTGGTTTTGGTGTTGTAAGCCCCGCGGCGGCTTTCCAGGCGGTTTTCCGGGTCCACAATCACACCGCCCTCGGTATAATTGGCCGTGCGCGTGCTCAGGTTATAGTCCAGGCTGGGAGTTGTCAGGGTCATGCGCGGGTCACGCATCACCACATTGCCCAGAATTTTAGCGGTGCGGGTGTCGCCGTCGTAAGTGGCGCGCTCGCCGGTAATATTTACAGTGTCGGCCTGGTTGATGCGCACATTTCCGAAAGCCTCCAGCACGTTCCGCTCCTTGTACTGATACACTGAGTCGGCATACAGGGTGCCGTCTTTCTGCTTAAAGATCACGTTGCCGATAAGCTTATCGATGCGCTGCCCGTTAAAGGTACCGCCAATCAGGCTGTCGGCCTGCTGCAGGTCTACGGGCACTTTCTCCGTCTGGCCCTGGCGCTGCCGCCCGTTCTGCCCGAAAACAGTAAAGGCCACAAGGCTAAAGACAAGAGAAAAGAGTATTTTTGTGTTCTTCATGCTACTTAGATGTAAGACGTAAGACTTTAGATGGTAGGCCTGCCTCTGCTGCGTGTATGCCCCGCAAGGCACGCACCTTTTGCTTTCTCTCCGGAAAGCTTATGGGCTAGCATCTAAAATCCTGTGCCTATATAACTGTCAAAATTAGAAAAAAATTACCAGCCGCTGTCTTATGCTACAGAAAGTTTCAGGTTTTATACAATCCCACCATCTCTGCCAGCCAGAGAGCAAAATACTGGCGGCCGTTAGCGGCGGCATCGACTCGGTGGTGCTGTGCGAGGTGCTGCACCAGCTTAAGTATGACTTTGCCGTAGCACACTGCAACTTCGGGCTGCGCGCCGAGGACGCCGAGGCCGACCAGCTGTTCGCCAAAAAACTTGCCAAAAAGTATAACGTGCCCTTCTTTACCGAGAACTTCAGCACCCGCGCCTTTGCCGCGCAGGAGAAAGTCTCGACGCAGATGGCCGCCCGCACCCTGCGCTACGAGTGGTTTGAGCGGGTAAGGCAGCAGGAAGGTTACGACTACATCGCCACGGCCCACCACAGCAACGACCTGACTGAAACCATCCTGCTGCACCTGACCAAGGGCACCGGCATCGCGGGGCTGCACGGCATTCCGGCCAAAAACGGCCGCATCATCCGCCCCATGCTTGCGGTTACCAAGGATGATATTTATGAGTACGTAACGGAGCGCAAGCTTATCTGGCGCGAGGACAGCTCCAACGAAACCACCAAGTACCAGCGCAACAAGATCCGGCACGAAGTGATTCCGGTGCTCAAGGAGATCAACCCGAGCCTGGAGGAGACCATGCAGCACACCGCCGAGCGCGTGAGCCACGCCGAAAGCATCGTGGCCGCCTACATAGAGAACCTGCGCGAGCAAAGTATAAAAGAAGCCGAAGGCGCGGTATACGTGTCGCTCAGGCCGCTGCAGAATGCCACGGGACTGCCCCTGGTGCTGCACGAGCTGCTGCGCCCGTTCCACTTTAGCTACTCGGTGGTGCTGGAGCTGGCAGAGGCGCTGGAGGGCATCTCGGGCAAGCAGTTCGACTCGCCCACCCATACGCTGGTAAAAGACCGCGACCAGCTCGTGCTCACGCCGCGCAACCTGAGCAGCTTCGGAAGCATCCTTATAAACGAAGGCGACACAGCCGCTGAGGCAGGTAATCTATACTTTAAGATAAAGTATGTGGATGCCGATAAGTATAAACTCAACACCAAACCGCACGTGGCCGCCCTGGATGCCGACCAGCTGAAGTTCCCGCTCAAGCTGCGCAGCTGGCAGGAGGGCGACTGGTTTGTGCCCCTGGGCATGAACGGCAAGAAAAAGGTCAGCGACTTCCTGATCGACAAGAAAGTGCCCGCCAACCTGAAGCGCCAAACGCTGGTATTGGTATCAGATCAGTCCATTGCCTGGGTAGTGAACCAGCGGCCTGACAACCGCTTTAAGGTAACAGACAAGACAGAGCGGGTGGTGGAGATTTCTTTAGAAAGACGCTAGACGGTGGATTTTAGACAGCAGACTTCTTTCATTGCCACCTGTTACCTAAAATATATCGTCTAGTCTCTAATATCTAGTGTCTAATGTCTACCCTTTAATAATAGATTTTTCTAATTTTACAGGAGTTAACCGAATTCTCAAACTAATATAAACCATATCCGATAATGAAAGTAACTGTAGTTGGAGCTGGTAACGTAGGTGCCACCTGCGCCGATGTGCTGGCTTACCGCGAGATCGCGAACGAAGTAGTACTAGTGGATATTAAAGAGGGCTTTGCCGAAGGTAAGGCGCTCGATATCTGGCAGAAATCGCCAATCAACCTTTACGACACCCGCACGGTAGGTGTAACAAACGATTATAGCAAAACCGCCGGTTCTGATGTGGTGGTAATCACATCCGGCCTGCCGCGCAAGCCCGGCATGACCCGCGACGACCTGATCTCTACCAACGCCGGTATCGTGCAGTCGGTAACCGAGAACATCGTAAAGCACTCTCCGGATGCCATCATCATTGTAGTGTCTAACCCGCTGGACGTAATGACCTACGCGGCGCACATCACCTCCAAGCTGCCACGCACCCGCGTTATGGGTATGGCCGGCATCCTGGACACAGCGCGCTACCGAGCTTTCCTGGCTGAGGCCCTGAACGTGTCTCCAAAAGATATCCAGGCAGTGCTGATGGGCGGCCACGGCGATACCATGGTTCCGCTTCCGCGCTACACGACCGTAGGCGGTATCCCGGTAACGGAGCTGATCGAGGAAGATAAACTGAACGCGATCATTGAGCGCACTAAATCAGGTGGCGGCGAGCTGGTGAAACTAATGGGTACTTCTGCCTGGTATGCACCGGGTTCAGCAGCGGCTCAGATGGTAGAGGCGATCGTGCGCGACCAGCGCCGTGTGTTCCCGGTTTGCGTGAAGCTGGAAGGCGAGTATGGCATCGATGGCGTATACCTGGGCGTGCCGGTAATCCTGGGCAAGAACGGTATCGAGAAGATCATCGAGCTGCAGCTCAACGACGAGGAGAAGCAATTGCTGGAAACTTCCCGTGGCCACGTAAAAGAAGTGATGGACGCGCTGGACAACATCAACGCTGCCAAAGCTTAAGTATAAACGTATATTTATTGATACGGAAATCGCCGCTTCTGAAAAGGAGCGGCGATTTTGGTTTATAAAGCTATTAATTCCTAAAAACTTCTTACGCTGTTCCGGACATCCTTGTCTGGAACTTTGCCTGCTGCGGACTTCCAAGTCCGCGTAAGCCACACTTTTATACTTGCTGCCGCTTTCTACGGCTTGACACAAGCTATCCTCACTAGCTGCGGTACATCCTGAGTCTTACATACCCATCGTTGCACCTCATATTTGGTGCCCTCCAAGGCCGGGAGGCCTCGTCCTCGGGTATCGCGCTGTGTTCCCTCCTGCCTCCGCTACGCTGCGGCTGCCGCTAAGGCGGCACCGGATCTCACAAGGCGCTCAACCCAAGGACTGGGATTAGTTTTCGATAGCCACTGATGACGAAGCTTGAACCGAACTCCCTCCCCTGTTTTTAGGGGAGAGCTGGGGTGGGGTATAATTCCCCTCCTCTGGACTAGCCAAAACGAGAGTTTTGAGCTAGCGAGCGTAGCTCTTAGGGGTGGGTTAATCATCTTCCCCCCCCTTAAAACCGAAACCCTACCGAAAAGTATGGCAGCACACCGTCTTCTGAGAAGCCGACCACACCGTGCAGAAGTATAAGCTCAGCTGGCACCACGTACAAACCGCCTCCGTAGCCATGGTGCAAGCCTCCATTATCCGCCGCGTTATCGGCCCAAACGCGGCCAATGTCGTTAAAGCCTATCAGGCCCACCGAGCCTGGAAAAAGGTAGGACGTAAAGTCGAAAAGCTTGAGGCGCAGCTCCAGGTTGTGGTATGCCATCTGCTCACCGGCAAAGCGGAAGTTGCGGTAGCCGCGCAGGTTGTTCGTGCCGCCCAGGTATAAAAGCTGGAAAAAAGCGGGATTGCCAAAGGTGCTGCCGCCACCGATGCGGTTGGCCAGCACCAGGCGGTTACTCAGCTTTACGTACACGCCCAGCTCCGATCTAAGCATGCCATACTCTTCTTCCTCGTCATCTACCTGGCTCATGCCGCGTAGGCTGGTGCTCCAGTACACGCCCCGCGAGGGTTGCAGGCTGTCGTTGCGGGAGTCAAACGTAAAGCCTCCCACCAGCCCGCCGTAATACCTGCTCTCAAAGAGGTTCTTCTCCGGGTTTTGCTGTTGGTATAGGTTGATAAAGCGCCCCTCGTTTTCCTCGGGCTGCATGCTGAAAAACTGCCCGGCAAGGCCCCCGAAGAGATGCAACCTATCGCTAAGCTGCCGCTTCAGCACCACCTGCGTTTCAACCAGGTTGTAGCGGGTGCGGTAGTAGCGGATAGGCTTATCGCCGGTTTCGATAAAATCTGTGTTATTGCCCACTCCAAAGAAGTTGCTGGTGTTGTTCGGGGCCCGGGCATCCAGTTCCACGCCCAGGTCAAACTTTCCCAGCAGCTGCGGAAAATCGCCTTCATAGCTTCCGAAAAAGGCGTTAGTGGCCAGGGCATGGCCCACCATCAGCTTGTGCTGCGCCGCATACGGCTCTTTCCGGAAACCGTGCTTCGTTAGTTTAAACCCGATACCAAGCAGCACCCCGTCATCCAGGTTGTATCCTGCGGTAGCCTGCGGCATGAGCACATCATACGCAAAGCTTCGGGGGTCGTAGTCGTTTACCGTAGAGTCGGAGGAGGTGCGGAGCTTTGCGCTGGCTGCGGATGGCAGGGTGTTTTCCTCATCCGAGCGGTCATACATGTACAGGCGCCCCCTGTTCCTGAAATCATCAGACACGGCAAACGTGTCGGCGCTGCCCCCGCCTATCAAGCGCACTTTTATACTTGATTTGCCGCTGCCCTGCACCCTAAACACGTCTTCGTCGCCCCGGCCGTACAGCCGCAGCTCCTTTGTCTCTTTCGGGTGAAAGGTGCGCTCCAGCAACAGGCGGTCGCGGTCGCCCTCCTTCTTAATCTTGTATACCTGCAGTTTGATGTCTCCGCCAGGCAGGTAGTCCAGGGCAAACTCCTCGTGCTTGTCAGAGCCCGGCAGGTCCACATCCTCCGCCAGAAAGCGGTAATAGCTCAGGGCCTGCGCCATCAGGTTATCACGCCTCGATTTCATGGTGCTGATCAGTTCCGGGCCGCTCTTTTCGAAAACAGGCGCTGGCATGCGTCGCACGGCACGCTCTATCAGGTCGTCCGTCAGCCGCTGCTGCACCAGGGCCACCTCCTCTCGCCAGTCTTCCTCGCTCAGGTGAGTCAGAAACAAGCGGTCGAAAAAGCGGGCATTAAAGTTAAAGCCCCGGATGTCGCGGATCTCGGCATCAAAGCCCTGGAACTTGGGCATGATCCATTTCCTGGAGCCGATCTTCGGAATCACGCCCTCGTTCTTGAAAAAGATCTGGTCGCGGTCACGCGGGATGGGGTCGTACACCTTGCCCGTTTCGTCTTCCAGATCGCGCCAGCGCCACTGGTCCTCATGGCGGTCCCAGTCGCCTATCACCATGTCCAGCAGCCTGGCCCGCAGCACCGAGAACTGGTTTGCGCGGTTGTCGTTATCATCCTCCAGGTTCTCCAGCACGGTTTCGGTGTTGTCGGTATCCACGCCGTTACGGATAGGCTCACGCTCCTCAAACAGGTACACCGCATTGGCATACCCAGCCAAAGAGTCGGCTGCCAGGGCAGGGTCGTCGGGCAAGTAAACGATCTCGGGGTTGGTGTGCAGCACGTTCAGGGCCTCTGCCAACGGCGGCACTACCAGGGCGCCAAACGGATGCGAGGCCGATATCTGGTCCTGCACAATGTCTTTGGCCACGGTTTCGCGCAGGTTCTCGGGCAGCGCTTTTTCCGGGTCTTTTTGCACCGTTCGCAGCACCCACTCTCTGCCGGTAGGGTCCTGCAGGCGCAGTGACTTGGTCTGCTGCCCTCCCCCGCGCTTCAGGATCTTCATGCCGCCCTGCTCCTCGCTCAGCCTGAACACCCGCATTTTTACGGGGGTGGCCCAAAGCTGCCGGTAGTTATCGCCGAACCAGAAGCGGTGGCGCTTGCTCACGTCGTTGTAGTCGGGGGCAATGGCAACGGTTACGCTGTCTTGCCCGGGTGAAATGTTCTGCGCTGCTGCATATTGGCTGCTGAGCCACCCGCAAAGCAGCAGGCCCAGCCCATAAAGCTTGTTTATACTTGGTATCATATATTCTCTAGGATTCCAAGATTATACTTGCCTTTGGCGCTAGGGTTGTACTTGCAGCACTTAAACAAGCTTTGCAAGGCTTTATGATCCTAAAACAGAACAGGCACCTCTTGGGGAAGCGCCTGTTCTGATTTAGTCTTTCTGGCTCGCCTGGAAGAGCTTTTGCTTTTCTTCTTTGGAGAGGCTCTCGTAGCCGGAACTGGAGATTTTGTCCAGGATGCGGTCGATCTCGTGCTGGTCCGGGGTAACAGGGCCGCTGCTTCTGCTGCCGTTTGGCCTTGCCCGGCCACCGGTAAAGCGGGTATGCGTGACGCGCAGTTTCGGCTTACGCTTAAAGAGGCCGCTAAAGAAGTCGATCACGGCCAGCACCGGGCGCCCCATGTCGGTGCCGCGCTGCAGCTGCTTTATAAACAGCCAGCCTATAAAGGCACCACCCAGGTGGGCAATGTTGCCGCCGGCGTTGTCGCCTACCGCACCCGAAATAGACAGCAGCACCAGGAAGGCCGCGATATACTTTATCCTGACAGGGCCAATAAGTATAAGGTTAAAGGCAAAGTTTGGCAACAGCGTGGCCGCACCCACCACAATAGCCAGCACACTGGCCGAGGCGCCGATCATAAAGGAGTAGGCGGCATGGCTGGCAAAGTAGGGGATAAAGTTGTAGCTGAGCATGTAGAGCACTCCGCCGGCAATGCCACCCAGCACGTACAGACTCAGCAGTTTCCGGTCGCCGAGGTACTCGCGCAGCAGCTGCCCGAACCAGTACAGGTTAAGCATGTTAAAAATGATGTGCAGGAACCCCTCGTGGGTGAAGAAGTAGGTGACCAGCGTCCAGGGGCGGGTAATGAAGAGCACCGGATCTGAGTTTAGCGCCAGAAAACGCACCATGGCGCTGTAGATGCCCGAGCTGTTGGTCAGCACAAGGATGGTACGCGTCACGATCAGCACCACAAACACGATCACGTTGATGAGGATGAGCTGCTTGAGCGTGTTGTTGGGCTGCCGGAAGGCGTTTTTTATATCGTTGGTTATACTCATTATACCTTAGTAATTGCTATAGTCGTTGCGCTGCCACATCTTAACCAGTATATACGCGAACAGCATGCCGCCGAGGTGTGCAAAGTGTGCTACGTTATCGCCGGGCACACGGTTAAAGCCGGCATACAATTCATACCCGCCATAGAGCAGCACAAAGTACTTGGCTTTTATAGGGATGGGCAGGAAAATCAGGAACAGCTCCAGGTTCGGAAACAGCATGCCAAAGGCCATCAGGATACCAAAAACCGCCCCGGAGGCACCCAGCATCGGGCTGTTGTATACCTGGTTGAACACATAACGCACGGCATCCTTGCTTTCTTCTATATAGGTCGGGTTATCGGGGTTCCGGCGAAACTCCACGGCAAACTCGGTATTGTAGCGGCCGCTGTAGTGCTCTTCCATGTAGTTATAGAAGGCCATGGGCTCCGGGTTCAGCATGTAAGTCTCGGTTTTCGCTTGCAGCCCGTTCAGCTCATAGGCACGCACGCCGGAGTATAACAAGCTGGCCCCCAAGCCAGTAATAAGGTAAAAAGCCAACAGGCGCTGCGGCCCCCAGAAGCGCTCCAGCAAAGGACCGAAAATAAAAAGGCTGAACATGTTGCTGAACAGGTGCGACCATCCCCCATGCATAAACATGTGCGTGAACAGCTGTATGGGCCGGAACAGGTCTGAGCCAAAGTAATGCAGGGCAAAATTCTCTACGCTGACAACGCCGCTAAGCTGCAGCAGGAAAACTACCACATTGATGATCAGGAGATTCCTGACCATGGGGGTGATATTGAACATGTTTTTCTAGTTAGTAAAAGTATAAACTACGGACCGGTGCAGCCCCTGTGCTATACTTCAGGTCAATAGTAGTGTTGAGCTTCCCGTCAAAAACCGGATTCAACGATTTTTTAACAAACAACCATTCAGCAATTAAGTCAGTTTTTCAGGAAAAGATCGTGCAGCTGGCTCAGCTCCATGATCACGAGCGTTTTCTGTCCGCCCGGCGTATAGTTCGGCACCTGGCAGGCAAAAAGCTTATCTACGAGCGAGTTCATCTCCAGGTCGCTCATACGCGCCAGCGAGCGGGTTGCCAGCCGCTTGGCCATGGCCCGCGCCAGGTTCTCCCTTTTATCAAGCTTTAACGTGGCCGAATTGTTTTTGTACTGCTCAATCAGCTCCTCCAGCAGCTCTTTTTCATCGGCAGCCTGCACATCGGCGGGTATGCCGTTCAGGATGATGGTATTGCCCCCAAAATCCTCAAACTGAAAGCCGATGTCCTTAAACTCCGCCGCCAGCTCCTTTATCAACACCGCATCGGTGGCCGAGAGCTCCACAGTCTGCGGGAACAGCAGCGCCTGCGAGGCACCGGTCTTCTTCTGCAGCGAGGCCATGTACTTCTCGTAAAGTATGCGCTCCTGCGCCGCCTGCTGGTCTATCACCATCATCCCCGACTTTACCTGCACCAGCAGGTATTTCTGGTGTATCTGGATGGCTTTTTTGGCAGAGGCCGCCGGCGCGTCCGGGGCTGCAAAAGCATCACTCAGCAGGCCTGTGCCAGCCGAGGCCATACTTACCCGCTCTTCCTGCTCCGCCTCGCGCGGGGGCTCATACAGCTGCTCCCAGCCTCTGGAGGTGGCGCGGCGCGTCGTGGTGGCCGGTGGCGTAAAGCCCGGAAAAGAGGTGCTACCTCCGCCGCTATTGCCGCTGGCTGGCTGTCGCTCCGGCTCAAACTCGCTGTTAAAGCCCCCCTGCAGGCGTATGGGCTGCAAAGGCGCATAGTTCACGTCCTGCTCAAAATCCAGCGAGGGCGCAATGTTATAGGCTCCGAGGGCGCGCTTTACGGCCGCATGCACAATGGCATACACCGTTTTCTCGTCCTCAAACTTTATCTCGGTCTTGGTCGGATGCACGTTAATGTCGATCTTCTCCGGGTCGATCTCGATGAAGAGCACATAGAACGGGTGCGTTTCCTTGGCCACCAGCCCCTCAAAGGCTGTCATCACGGCATGGTTCAGGTAGCCGCTCCGCACGTAGCGGTTGTTCACGAAAAAGAACTGCTCGCCGCGTGTTTTCTTGGCGTGCTCGGGTTTGCCTACATAGCCTTTTACCACCAGAAAGCCGGTGTCCTCTTCGCAATAGGCCATCTGGTTCTTGTACGCACTGCCCAGTATACTGACAACGCGCTGGCTCAGCTTGGCGGCAGGCAAATTAAACACTTCTGTGTCGTTGTGGTGCAGCGAGAAAGCCACGTCCGGGTAGGCCAGCGCCACCCGCTGGAACTCCTCCAGTATGTGGCGCATCTCCACCGCATTCGACTTCAGAAAGTTTCGGCGGGCCGGCACGTTGTAAAACAGGTTCTTTACAGCAATAGAGGTACCCTCTGGGCTAACCACCGGCTCCTGCAGCAGCACTTCCGAGCCTTCTATCAATAGCTTTGTGCCTGTCTCTGCGCCCTGCGGCCTGGTTTTGAGCTCCACCTGCGCCACCGCCCCGATAGAGGCCATCGCCTCACCCCGGAAACCCATCGTCCGGATGCGGAAAAGGTCGTCGGTAGAGCGAATCTTGGAAGTGGCGTGGCGCTCAAAGCACATGCGGGCGTCGGTCTCGGTCATGCCCACCCCGTTATCCACCACCTGCACCAGCTGCCTGCCGGCCTCCTTCACGATCAGCTGTATGTTGGTGGCCTGGGCATCAATGGCGTTTTCAAGCAGCTCCTTCACCACAGAGGCCGGGCGCTGCACCACTTCGCCGGCGGCAATCTGGTTCGCAAGAAAATCTGGCAGTAATTGTATGATGTCGGGCATCCGCTTTTTTAACTCCTTAATTACTATATAGTTTATTTTTGCTCTAAATCAGCTGCCTACAGCAACGTGGCTAAGTTTTTGCTCCTATAATCTTGTAAATTCAGAACTATTACAGCATTAAATTTATTATTAAATTACAGAAGTCTCTGATCTGGGCAGGAAACGCTGCCAACCGGTTCGCCGCACTTTTTGTCTTAAAAAGTATTGCGCAAGGCTTATATCAGTACCGGGGCTGGTGGCGTTAGCCCTGAGGGGCTACTCTTGGAGGCCACGAAAGCTGCTGAGCCGGCTGTAAGGGCTGTTGCTCCTGCAGGTGGCAGGGCCGGCAACCAAAAAAAATGTTCTGTTTTTCTGAGCTGCCTTATGCAAAATTAGGCTTAATTTTAACTTGTTCCAATTAATAAATAGTAGTGTAGTATGTTGAGGAGTTTTAGTGTAGGTGTGTTGATTCTTGTTTTTCTTGTAATGGGGCCTCTGATGTCGTTTAACCCATCAGAGGAGCATATTGCGCCCCCACGGGAACAGCAATGGGTCGACAGTGTGATGACTACGCTAACTCCCGCGCAGCGCATTGGGCAGCTGTTTATGGTAGCCGCCTACTCGAACAAGCCTCAGAACCACGTCAGCCACATCGATTCGCTGGTGAGCCAGTACAACATTGGGGGGCTGATGTTTATGCAGGGCGGCCCCAAGCGCCAGGCGATCCTGACCAACCGCTTCCAGCGCCAGGCCAAAGTGCCGCTTCTTATTGCCATGGATGCCGAGTGGGGCCTGGACATGCGCCTGGACAGCACCATGCACTTTGCCCGCCAAATGACCCTGGGCGCCATGCACGACGACCGCTACGTGTACCAGATGGCCCGTGAGATAGCCTTGAAAATGAAGCGCCTGGGCGTGAACGTGAGCTTTTCGCCGGTGCTGGACGTGAACAACAACGCCAACAACCCGGTGATCGGCAACCGCTCTTTCGGGGAGTCCAAGGAAGCGGTGAGCCGCTACGGCGTAGCCTATATCCGGGGCCTGCAGGACCACGGGGTGATGGCGGTGGCCAAACACTTTCCGGGCCACGGCGATACGGACATCGACTCGCACTACGACCTGCCGGTGGTGCAGCACGACATGCAGCGCCTGACGGATGTGGAGCTTTACCCTTTTAAACAGTCGTTTGACGCCGGGGTGATGGGCGTGATGGTAGCGCATTTATACCTGCCCAAGATAGACTCAACTAAAAACCAGGCGGCTACGCTTTCCAAACCCATCGTTACAGGCCTCCTGAAGGACAAGATGCAGTATAGAGGCTTGGTGTTTACCGATGCCCTGAACATGCAGGGCGTGAGCCGCTTCTATAAACCCGGTGAGGTGGACCTGAAGGCCTTGATGGCCGGCAACGACGTGCTGCTGTTTCCGGAAGACGTACCCACTGCGATAGAAAAGATAACAAAGGCTGTCAAGAAAGGCCAGATAACACAGGATGAGATTGACCACCGCGTGCGCAAGATTCTGCATGCCAAGTACTGGGCGGGCCTGAACAAGTATAAACCCGTGGCGTTGGATAACCTGCAGCAAGACCTGGAGCGCCCGGCAAGCCGTGTGGTGCAGGAGCAGCTTTACGAGCATGCCGTAACGGTGGTGGAGAACGAGGGGAACCTGATCCCGTTCCGTAACCTGGATACGCTGAGCATTGCCTCCGTGGCCGTGGGTGCCTCTGTCAACAACACGTTTCAGGAGGTGATGGGCAATTATGCCCCTGTTAACACCTTTACCATTCCGGACCGCTTCGCCCCGGACTCTGCCTTTACCAATATTATTCCGCAACTGGAGCAAAACGACGTGGTGGTGGTGAGCATCCACGGCATGAACAACACGCCCGCCCGCAACTATGGCGTTGGCACCGGCACCCTGGCCTTTATCCAGTACCTGCGCGAGCGCACAGACAAAAAAGTAGTCGTGGCTGTAATGGGGAACGCCTATAGCCTGAAGATGTTTGAAGACAATAAATGGTTGGTAAACGGCTATGAAGACAATGCCGTGTCGCAGTCGCTGGTGCCGCAGGTGCTGTTTGGGGCACGGGCTGCCGTGGGCAAGCTGCCGGTTACCGCTTCGGCAAAGTATACCGCCGGCACGGGCCTGCCTACCTCCACCCTGGGCCGCCTGAAGTATGGGGTGCCGGAAAGTGTGGGCATGAACTCTGAAACGCTGGCCCAGATAGATAACATCGCCACCGAGGCCATTGCCTACGCCGCCACACCGGGCATGCAGGTATTGGTGGTAAAGGACGGCACCGTGGTGTATGACAAGGCTTACGGCCACTATACCTACGACGGCGCCAAACCGGTCACAAAGAACACCATCTATGATATTGCCTCCATCACCAAGGTGGCGGCCACGCTACAGGCCATCATGTTCCTGGCCGACCAGGGCAAAATAAACCTGGACGATAAATTGGTAACCTACCTTCCCGAGGTGGCCGGCACCAATAAAGCCAACTTGCTGATGCGCGATATTTTGGCTCACCAGGCGGGCCTGAAGCCCGGCATCCCGACCTGGCAGAAAACCATTGATAACCGGAAGCTAAAAGACACCTACTACGCCAGCACGCAGAACGACACCTACATGAACGAGGTGATCCCGGGTGTATACTCGATCAACTCTATGGAGGACTCGCTGTGGGCCTGGACCGTGCGTACCCCTTTGCGGGCCAAGCCGGCGAATGCCAGCTACGACTACGCTTACAGCGACCTGGGCTTCTACATTATGAAGCGCGTTGCTGAAACCATGCTGAACCAGCCGATCGAAGACTTCCTGGATCAGAACATCTATGCACCACTGGGCCTCAGCACCCTCACCTATACGCCACTGCTCAAGCACCCGCGCGAGCGCATCGCCCCTACCGAGGATGACACTTACTTCCGGAAAAACCTGATCCGGGGCACGGTGCACGACCAGGGAGCCGCCATGATGGGCGGTGTTGGTGGCCATGCCGGCCTGTTTGCTAATGCCAACGACCTGGCCATCCTGATGCAGATGAACATGAACAACGGCAACTATGGCGGGCACAGATACTTCAGCACCGATGTGGTATCGCGGTTTGCCCAGCAGCAGTTTGACGGCAACCGCCGCGGCCTGGGCTGGGACAAGCCTGCGCTGGACGGAAACGGCCCCACCTCCGCCATGGCCTCTCCGAGCACGTTTGGCCACACCGGCTTTACCGGCACAGCCGCCTGGGCCGACCCTGAAAACAAGCTCATCTACATTTTCCTCTCGAACCGGGTGTACCCGGATGCCAGCAACAATAAACTGGTAAAGTATAACATCCGTACCAGGATACACGATGTGATCTATAGAGCCATGGTGCCTAAAACTTAAAATAAAAAGCAGTAGATTAGCAGGTGCAGCAACAAAACGGGGCTGCACTTGTTGTTTTGCCATACGTTATCCTAAACTATGAAAATAGGTATAGTTTGTTACCCAACCTTTGGCGGCAGTGGCGTGGTGGCCACCGAGCTCGGTAAAGCGCTGGCCTTAAAAGGGCACCAGGTGCACTTTATTACCTACAGCCAACCTGCCCGCCTCGACGTCTTCAACGAGAACCTCTTTTACCACGAAGTATACATTCCTACCTACCCGCTCTTCCAGTACCCGCCTTACGAGCTGGCCCTGGCGAGCAAAATGGTAGATATCGTGCGGTTTGAGAAGCTGGACGTGCTGCACGTGCACTATGCCATTCCGCATGCCTCGGCGGCCTACATGGCCAAGCAGATCCTGCGCACCAAAGGCATCAACATACCTGTCATTACAACCCTGCACGGCACCGACATTACGCTGGTGGGCAAGGACGCCTCTTTTGAGCCCGTGGTTACCTTCAGCATCAACCAGTCGGATGGGGTCACAGCCGTGTCGGATAGCCTGCGCGCCGAGACCTACGATTTCTTCCAGATTGAAAAAGACATAGAGGTAATCCCCAACTTTATTGACCTGGAGAAGTTCAGGCGGCAGAAAAAGGAGCACTTCCGGATGGCCATTGCCCCTAGCCATGAGAAACTGCTGGTGCATACATCCAACTTCCGGGGCGTGAAGCGCGTGGAGGACGTGATCCGTATTTTTGCCAAAGTGCACGAGAAAATACCAAGCCGCCTGCTGCTGGTGGGCGACGGACCGGAGCGCCCGAAAATGGAGAAGCTGTGCCGCGAGCTGCAGATTTGCCAGGATGTGCGCTTTCTGGGCAAGCTGGAGGCCGTGGAGGAAGTGCTCTCCATTGCCGACCTGTTTTTGATGCCTTCTGAAAAAGAGAGCTTTGGTTTGGCTGCCCTGGAGGCGATGGCCTGTGAGGTGCCGGTAATTTCTTCCGACGCTGGCGGCATCCCGGAACTGAACGTAAACGGCGTGACAGGCTTTGTGAGTCCCGTAGGCGCTGTGGATGCTATGGTGCAGAACTCCCTGTATGTGCTGGACGACGCGCACCTGCCCGATTTTAAAGCCAATGCCCTGAAACGCGCCAGGGATTTTGACATCGAGAAGATCGTGCCGCTGTATGAGGCCTTTTACCAGCGCGTTATCTCAGAGCAACTGGCGCTGCTGTAGCATTTACCAATTCCAAAGTATACCATCAAAAAGAACCGGCCTGCTGCTGCACAGCCGGTTCTTTTTTTATACCTTACAGGCTTAAGTCTTTCATTGCCTACCCTTATCATGAGTAAAGACAAATACTTCATCATCGACTTCGACAGCACCTTTACACAGGTGGAGGCCCTGGATGAACTGGGAGCCATCTCTTTGCTGCATCACCCTGACCGCGAGCACATCCTGGAACAGGTAAAAAGCATAACCGACAGCGCCATGGCCGGCAAGAGCTCTTTTACGGAGGGTCTCAGGCAGCGCCTCCACCTGCTGCAGGCAAATGAGCGCCACCTGCCGCAGCTCATCAGCGAGCTGAAGGAGCGTGTCTCCGACTCCATCCGCCGCAACCGTGACTTTCTGCGGGAGTACGCCGACCAGATCTACATCATCTCCAGCGGGTTCAAGGAGTTCATCATCCCGATAGTAACCGAGTATGGCATTAAGCCTGAGCATGTATATGCCAATACCTTTGAGGTAGATGCGCAGGGCAACCTGGTGGCCTTTGACGAGCAAAACCCGTTGAGCCTGGACAAAGGTAAGATAAAGCTGCTGGAGCAGCTGGCCCTTCCCGGCGATGTATATGTGCTGGGCGATGGCTACACCGATTATGAGATAAAAGAGGCCGGTCTGGCCAATAAGTTCTACGCCTTTACCGAAAACGTGGCCCGCGAGAGCGTGCTGGCCAAGGCCGAGCACATTGCCCCGAGCCTGGACGAATTCCTGTATCAAAACAAATTACCGATGGCCATATCATACCCCAAAAACCGCATCAGCGTGCTGCTGCTGGAAAACATACACCCGCAGGCTGTGGAGCTGTTCCGCCAGGAAGGTTACCAGGTGGAGACCGTGAGCGGGGCGCTGAGCGAGGAGGAACTGTGCGAGAAGATAAAGAATGTTTCCATACTTGGTATCCGGAGCAAAACGCACGTAACGCGCAAAGTGCTGGAGCACGCCAACCGCCTGATGTGCGTGGGCGCCTTCTGCATCGGCACAAACCAGATAGACCTGAACGCCTGCCTGGAAGCCGGTATCACGGTGTTTAACGCCCCTTACAGCAACACCCGCAGCGTGGTGGAGCTGGCATTGGGCGAGTTGATCATACTTAGCCGTAACGTGCTGGACAAGAGCAACAAGATGCACCGAGGGCATTGGGATAAATCAGCGAAAGGCAGTTTTGAGGTGCGCGATAAGAAGCTGGGCATAGTGGGCTACGGCAACATCGGGGCGCAGCTGTCGGTGCTGGCAGAGGCCATGGGCATGGAAGTATACTACTACGATGTGGTGGAGAAGCTGCAGCTGGGCAACGCCCGCAAGTGCAATACGCTGCACGAGCTGCTGGAGAAGGTGGATATTGTGACCCTGCACGTAGATGGCCGCCCGGAGAACAAGAACATGTTTGGGGCTGCCGAATTTGCCGCCATGAAAGACGGTGCCATTTTCCTGAACCTGAGCCGTGGCCATGTGGTGGACATCGCGGCGCTGGTGGAAAGTATAAAGTCCGGCAAGGTGAGCGGCGCGGGCGTGGATGTGTTCCCCGAGGAACCTGCCACCAACAGCGATCCCTTCGAGAGCGAGCTGTGCGGTCTGCCCAACGTGATCCTGACCCCGCACATCGGGGGCAGCACCTCCGAGGCGCAGGTAAACATTGCCAACTTCGTGCCTAACCGCATCATGGATTACATAAACTCAGGTAACACGTATGGCAGCGTGAACTTCCCTAACCTGCAGCTGCCGGAACTGAAGAACGCGCACCGCCTCATCCACATCCACGCCAACGTGCCGGGTGTGCTGGCCAACATCAACCAGGTGCTCGCCAAGAACCAGGTCAACATCCTGGGCCAGTACCTGAAAACGAACGAGCGCGTGGGTTACGTGATCACCGACATCGACAAGGCCTACGACAAGCAGGTGATAAGCGACATGAAGCAGGTGCCGCACACCATCAAGTTCCGCATACTTTATTAACAGGTCATGAACAACAAAATATACTTTACCCCCGGCCCTTCGGAGCTGTACCACACCGTGCCGCAACATATGCAGGAGGCCATGGCGCAGAAGATTGGCAGCATCTCGCACCGCAGCAAGCAGTTTCAGGAGATCTTTGCCCGCGCTGAGAGTGGTTTGCGGGAGCTGCTGCAGCTGCCCGATGAGTATGAGGTGTTTTTTGTGGCGTCGGCTACGGAGATTTGGGAACGGGCCATACAGAACAACGTGCGGCAGGAGAGCTTTCACCTGGTGAACGGTTCCTTCTCGAAGCGTTTTTATGAAACGGCGAAAGAACTGGGGCGCGAGGCACAAGTGCATGAAGCGCCCTTTGGGCAAGGCTTTGATGTGGAAAGTATAAACGTGCCGGAAACAGCTGAGTTGGTAGCCCTGATCCAGAACGAGACCAGCTCCGGCGCCTGCATGCCAGTAGAGGACATCAACCGGTTCCGGGAGAGAGTTCCTGCGGATGCGCTGATTTACGTGGATGCGGTATCCTCCCTGCCCTACCCTGCTTTTGATTACGCTAAGGTTGACTCAGTGTACTTCTCGGTGCAGAAATGCTTTGGATTGCCGGCCGGGCTGGGCGTGTGGCTGGTAAACGACCGTTGTATGGCCAAGGCGCGTGAACTGCAGGAGAGCGGCCTGTCTATCGGGTCGTACCATACGTTGCCTGCGCTGCTGGAGAAGGCCCTGCAAAGCCAGACGGTGGAAACGCCAAACGTGCTTAACATCTATCTGCTGGGCAAGGTGCTGGAAGACATGAACCGAAAAGGTGTGGAGACCATCCGGCAGGAGACTGAGGCGAAGGCAGCGCAGATTTATACTTTCCTGGAGCAGAGCAACGTTTTTTCGCCGGCCGTGCAGCAACCGCAGCATCGTTCTAAAACCACCATTGTGGCCAATACCACTATTCCTGCCTCTGAGGTAAACAAGCATCTAGCCAAGTATGATTTGCAGGTGGGCAGCGGCTACGGCAAGTATAAAGAGACGCAGATCCGCATCGCCAACTTCCCGGCGCACAGCCCCGAGCAGGTAGAGCAGCTGCTGGAAAAGCTGGGAGAGGTAGAGAGGTAGAGAGGTAACAAATCAAACCACCCCTGCCCCTCCTTAGCCAAGGAGGGGAATTCGGTTCAAGCTCCGTCAGAGGTGGCTATCGAGCCTGATCCCAGTCCTTGGGTTGGGTTAGGGGCCCTCGACAAGAGCGCCTTTTAGATTTCCGGTGCCGAAGGCATTGCGACGTCAGGAGCAAAGGAAATGTAGAAGGCGCTATGCCCAAGAGAGTTTACCCCGAAGCATTTCGGGGAGGCCTCCCGGGCTTGAAGGGAGCCAAGTATGAGGTGCAACAATAGGTATGTAAAACTGAGGATGAACGGAGGCTAGAAAGTATGGCTTAGATCCAGTTGCAAGAAGCTGAGGCTATAGCGAGCACAAGCGGACGCTTGCGCCAGAAAAGCGTATAGCTTGGTTCCAAGTGCAGGATGCGGCGGCAAAGTATAAAAGCACAAACGGACGCCCCGAAAAAACCCGGGATTTTCAACTTGTGCCAAGGACCAAATCACTCTTACACTCACTAGCTCCCAAACGTCTGCCTTACCTCCTGTTTCACGAAGGTGATGGCGCGGGCGGTTGGGTCCTGCTCGTTTACCAGCACTGTTTCCAGCACGCGTTTGGCCAGGTCGGTGCCGCGAGCGCCTTCCGATAGCTCCTGAAAGGTCTTGTTGATCAGTGTCACCACATCCTCGCGGGCGTGGTTTACCTGCTGCCAGGCCTGCTCGCTCATGTATACCTGCTGCGACATGTTGTGGTTAAACTCGTTCCGGATTTCGGAGAGCAGCAGCCGGTGATACTCGGTAGCCGTTTGGCCGGCAGGACTGATGCGCAGCAGCAGGTTACTGGGCGTGATGCGCTCCAACAGCAACACCACCCGCTCATAGGCCTGCAGCCGTATCGGCGTAATGATCTCTGTGTTTCTGTTTTCTTTGTGCTGTGCCTGCTCTGCCCGTAGGCGATCCTCTCGCTCGTAATGTTTCTGAAGCAAAAAGTACAGCCCCCCTACCAGCACCAGTGCAGGCAAGGCAAGCTTTATCAGTTGTAAAAGCAAAGCGAAAAAATCGGCCATAGTATGTTCTTTTAAAGTATAAATATCGCAAAAAATTAATTTAAGATGCATGAATCATTTTATAGCTTTGCCTGTTAAGGAAGTACAGCCAACAAGGCTGCAAGCATCTTTGTGTATTTTTGCTTAAATTTGTGGCTACAAATAAACAATCATTAAACTATGGCAACAGAAACTAAAACGGCCCCTATAACCCTGACGGAAAGAGCTTTGGCGGAGGTAAAGAATATCATGAAGGAGAAAAATGTACCAGCCGAGTATGGTTTGCGCATTGGCGTACAGGGTGGTGGCTGTTCTGGCCTGTCTTACCTGCTGGGCTTCGACAAGCCTAAAGACTCTGACGAAACATTTGAGCTGGATGGCGTTACCCTGGTGATGGACAAAAAGCACGGCATGTATGTAATGGGCATGCAAGTTGACTTCCAGGATGGCCTGAACGCACGCGGATTTACCTTTAACAACCCACAGGCTACCAGCACTTGCGGCTGCGGAAGCTCTTTTTCCGCCTAATAAAGACACCTTCTTTCTCTTTAGATAGACAAAGCCCGGCTAGCATAGTCGGGCTTTGTTGTTTTAAAGGTATAGTAAGATGGAGTACTGGTTATACTTATAAGCGACTGTTCATCCAAATTTCTACTCTTATCCGCTGGCGCAAGCATCCACTTGTGTCATTGCCTGCCATTGCTTATCGCTACGTAATCTAAGTTGTCCTTACTGCTAAGGAGAGGCAGGGGTGGTTTGACACACGCTCTAACTCAGTAGGTTCTCGTCATGCTCTCGGGCACTACCAATATGAAATCGGCTTTGTTCTTGTTCTCTTCCGAAAGGTCCTCCAGCTCGGATTGCAGCACGGTGGTGATGGTGCGGGTTTTTACCTTTGGCCGGAGCTGCTTCAGGTACCAGCCAATGCCCTCAAAGTTGTCGGAATGATAGGCACCGTTCAGGTGCAGCACCTGCCGCCCCTGCTGCACCTGGCCTAGTATGAAATGCGCCATGGTAGCGTCTTTCAGCGCCTGCGCCTGCACAATGTTCATACTTTTGGTGTTGCCGTGCATGCTGTTGCCAAACATCGCCATCATCCCTTTATAGCCGGGTAGCTCCATATCCACGGTAACCGGTAGCGGTGCGATGTAGCGCTTTGCCTCCGCCGACACGCCATTCAGCACCTCCAGCCCTCCGCCCGACACCATGGCCGCATAGCGGCGCGGCACGTTAGTAGCGATAAACGGAATCTTCTGCTCCCTGGCAAGGCGCACCACCGGCTTGTAGTCAGTAGCGTAATTTGGCCAAGGCCTGGACTCCTGCTCAAAGTTATTCTCCGGCACCTGCCCCGCCAGGTACTCGTTCAGCACCAGTTGCACATCAGCCTCGAACATCTCTGCCCCAATAGCAAAGTTCTGCGGGTTGTCCTCGTGCAGGTCTTTTGCCACCTCCAGCTGCAGCCAATGCGCAATCGGGTCGTTGTGCTGCTCACCAAAAAGTATAACCTCCGCCTCCTGCAGCTCTTTCAGCATTTTACCATACTTTATACTTTTACCCTCCGCCGTAAATAGCTGGTAAGCCGGCTTATCTTTTTTCTGCGCCATAGCCACAGTTGTTATCGCTATTAAAAGAAGTGTCAGGAATTTATACTTCATCACTTTATTTGTCTGGATTTATACTTCAAGATAATAAAAATAGCCGGCACAAGAGATACCGGCTATGCTTATACTTTATACTTGATTGATAAAAGCTATTTATTGAAACTGACATGCACATCGGGCAGCTGCTCTTCCGGGTCGAAGACGACTCCTAACCTTTCGGCATTCTCCTCCACTGTCAGCTCAAAACCTGCTTCTTTCCTGCGCTTGTTCACATTCTCTACATCCTCAATGGGCCAAATGGCATGTTTGCCGTCTTTCCGTATATAACTGACAGCTTGCGTACCGTACACCTGCTTCTTGCCCTGAAACATCAGCAATCTGTCCTTCATCTTGGCTGCGTCCGTGCCGCTAGCTTCCCCTTGCTTAGCCAATTCCTCCATCTGTGGCAGGTATTGCTCTATAGTTCTGGAATTAGAGTGCTGCACCACATAAAATAAAGCATCGGCCGCTTTCTCCCCAATCTTGCTCTTTGGCAGCCATCCGTGCTCTTCAAGTATAGGTAGTACCTTAGTCTGGTTGGTAGAGTCAATCTGATGCATTTTGTAGATGTATGCTCTTTGCCCAACTGGATCAGCATTAATAGAATCCCAGTCCACATCTCGCACGCCCTGGTCCAGATCATAAATCGCCTCCAGTTCCTGCTGCAGCAAAGTATAGTTCGGCTGCTCCTCTTTTACAGCTGAGGCTGCATTGTTCTCTGTAGCATTCTGGCATCCAGCCAAGGCCCACAGAAGTATAAATAGCTTCAATATTTTTATCATTCCCTACTTACACCCTATAAAACAACCACTTCGATAGCTCCTTGTAATTGATCTTTTTGCCGTACATCAGGATGCCGACGCGGTATATGCGGCTGGCAATCCAGGTGGTGAAGATAAAGCCGGCCACCAGCAGCCCCATGGACAGCAGCAGCTCCCAGGCAGGCACCCCAAACGGCACGCGCACCATCATCACAATGGGCGAGGTGATCGGGATCATCGACATCCAGAAAGCCACAGGCCCATCCGGGTTTTTCAGCACGATAGAGTAGGACATGATGAAGGAGATAACCAGCGGAATGGTGATGGGCATCATGAACTGCTGCGTATCCGTCTCGTTATCCACGGCGGCACCAATGGCCCCGAACAGGGAGCCGTACAGCAGGTAGCCTCCTAAGAAGTAAAAGATAAAGCAGCCGAAGATCAGGGCGATCGGCAGGTTGCTAAAGCTTTGCTTCACATCGTTCAGGGTGCTGGCAAACTCATCCTGCTCCTGTGGGTTATCCACCGCGGCAGCGTCTTCCGTTTCCAGGTCCTCGCCCTGCGCCGCTACCTGCCCTGCCGCATACTGTGCCGCCGGCGACGGGGCCGCATCCACGCCAAAGGCAGCGGAAACGCCCGTTACGGCTATAAACGACAGGATGATCCAGAGCAGAAACTGTGTCAGGCCAACGGCGGCTATTCCCATGATCTTGCCCATCATCAGCTGGAAAGGCTTCACCGAGGAGATAACCACCTCTACAATGCGGCTGGTCTTTTCCTCAATTACCCCGCGCATGATCTGCACCCCGTACAGGAAAATAAAGAAATAGATGATCACGGCGCCCGCCACCCCGGCCACAGAAGTGATGATGGCGTTATTGTCTTTCTCGCCCTGGTCGCTTAGGTTAATGGCCGTCAGGTTCACGTTCGCCTTTATCTTCTTGAGCATCTCGCGGTCCAGGCCCGAGGCCAGGTAGCGCTGATTCTCTATTTCGCCTTCCAGGATGTTCTCCAGCCGCACCTGCGTCTGAATGCTGATGTTCTTCTTGCCGTATACCGTAAAGCCCTGCGGGTTGTCCAGGGTCATCTCCGGGATGTAAAGCAGCGCGGTGTTATCGGTTTCCTGGTAAATGGTCTTGGCGTCCTCCAGCGTGCCGGCCAGGGGCACAAACTTCAGGTCTTTCTTATTCTCCAGCTTGCCCTCAAACAGGCCGCTTTCGTCCAGCACCATCACCGTCTCCGTCTCATCCGACATGCTGATGAGCAGACCAGGCAGAATCATAAAAGCAGCCAGCAGCAGCGGCGTCAGCAGCGTCATGATGATGAAGCTTTTCTTGCGCACGCGTGTCAGGTACTCTCGCTTAATAATTAACCAGATCTTATGCATGTTGGGTGGTCTCCTTTACTTTACGGATGAAGATTTCGTTTATACTTGGCACCAGCTCCACAAAAGAGTGCACCTCTACGCGCTGGATCAGGTAGCGCAGCAGGTCGTTAGGGCTGGTGTTGTTGAGCAGCCGGATGTTGGCCCGGAAGATGCCGTGGTTGCTGTGCTGCTCCAGCACCTCAAAGTCGGGCGAGGTGACCATCAGCTGGCCGTTGCCGATTACCTGGTAGGTATCGGTTTTATAGGCATCCTTTATCTCCTTCACCGGCCCGTCCAGCACCTTCTGCGCATGGTTTATCAGAGCAATGTTATCGCACAGCTCCTCCACCGACTCCATACGGTGCGTGGAGAAAATGATGGTGGCTCCCCGCTCGCGCAGGCGCAGGATCTCGTCTTTTATCAAATTGGCGTTGATGGGGTCGAAACCGGAGAACGGCTCGTCCAGAATGATGAGCGAGGGCTCGTGCAGCACCGTGGCAATGAACTGCACCTTCTGCTGCATCCCTTTCGAGAGGTCCTCGATGTGCTTGCCCAGCCATTCGCGTATCTCAAAGCGGTCTACCCAGGTTTTGATGCGGGAGGTGGCCTCCTGCTTGCTCAGGCCCTTGAGCTGGGCCAGGTACAGCAGCTGCTCCCCCACCTTCATTTTTTTGTACAGGCCGCGCTCCTCGGGCAGGTAGCCCATGTCCTTTATATGGTCGGGCTTTAGGCGTTCGCCTTTAAAGTATATCTTACCGCTGTCGGCACCCGTAATCTGCGTGATGATGCGGATGAGCGACGTTTTGCCTGCACCATTGGGGCCGAGCAAGCCGAAAATGCATCCCTCCGGAATCTCAAAGCTCACGTTGTCGAGGGCGGTGTGGTTGGCGTAGGTTTTGGTGACGCCATCAATCTTCAGAATACTCAAGGGTGTTGTGGTTTAGTTTACTCAAATATAAATAGAATGCCGTAGAGTATACTTGTTATGCTATACTTAATCGACTAAGCCAGGTATAAAGCAGACGAAACAACGGCTCAACCCGCATCAGTAAGTATAAATGAAAAGCCCGGCTCTCTTTATACGGAGAGCCGGGCTTAAAATTATCGTTCCGAAGGGTCTTTTACTGGAAGTAATCTTTCACCTTCTCAAAGAATCCCTTCTCGTTCTTGCCAGGGTTTGGCGTGAAGTTGCTCGAGTAGCGCAGGCCTTCCAGCACCGCTTTCTCATCGCTGCTCAGGCTCTTTGGCGTCCATACGTTCACATGGATCAGCTGGTCGCCTTTGCCGTAGCCGTTGATGTCCTGGATGCCTTTGCCGCGCAGCCTGAAGATCTCGCCGCTCTGCGTGCCCGGCTTCATGGTAATCTTCACTTTGCCTGAGATGGTTGGCACCTCCACCTCTGCGCCCAGGGCCGCATCTATAAAGCTAATGTACTGCTCATAGATGACATTGTTGCCTTCGCGCTTCAGAGTTGGGTGCGGCTCCTCTTCTATCTGGATCAGCAGGTCGCCGGGCACGCCGCCGCGCTCCGGCACGTTGCCTTTGCCGCTCATGCTTAGCTGCATGCCGTCCATCACACCGCCCGGCACGTTAATCGCGATCACCTCTTCCTGCAGCTCTCTACCGCTGCCGTGGCAGGCTTCGCAATTGCTGGTTACAATGCGGCCCTCGCCGTTACAGGTAGGGCAGGTTGCCGTGGATACCATCTGGCCCAGCATGGTGTTTACCACCTTGCGCACCTGGCCAGAGCCTTGGCACGTACCGCAGGTCTGCATCTCGGTGCCGTTTTTGGCGCCATTGCCCCCGCAGGTGCTGCACGCTACGTAGCGCTTTACTTTGATTTTCTTCTCTACGCCGTTGGCTATCTCCTCCAGGTTCAGTTTCAGCTTGATGCGTAGGTTGGAACCTTTGCGCTGCCGGCGACCGCCGCCGGAGCGGCCGGCACCGCCGAAGAAGCTCTCAAAGCCGCCTCCGCCAAAAATATCGCCAAACTGCGAGAAGATATCATCCATGTTCATGCCACCGCCGCCGAAGCCGCCGTTCATGCCCTGGTGGCCGAACTGATCGTAGCGTTGACGCTTCTGCTGGTCGCTCAGCACCTCGTAGGCCTCTGCCGCCTCCTTAAACTTGTCTTCGGCAGTGGGGTCGTCGGGGTTCTTATCAGGGTGGAATTTGATGGCGATTTTGCGGTAAGCTTTCTTAATCTCCTCCTGCGTGGCGCTTTTGCTTACTCCCAAAACCTCATAATAATCTCTCTTAGCCATGGCTTACGCTCCTATTACTACTTTCGCAAAACGGATCACCTTCTCGTTTAGGGTGTATCCTTTCTCAATTACATCTACAATCTTACCTTTCAGCTCTTCGGATGGGGCCGGTATCTGCGTCACCGCCTCGTGCATGTCGCTGTCGAAGTCATCGCCTGCCTTTGTCTCCATCGGCTTCAGGCCCTTCTGCATCGTCACGTGCTTCAGTTTATGGAACACCAACTCCAGGCCCTGCAGCATTGTGTCCAGGTCTTTGGTGTTCTCCATCGACTGGCGCGCACGCTCCATGTCATCAAGCACCGGCAGCAGCTCGCTCATCGTATCCTGGTTAGCAGTTTTTATCAGCTCCAGGCGCTCCTTGGCCGTGCGGCGGCGGAAGTTCTCGAACTCTGCCATCAAACGCACGAATTTATCCTTCATCTCTGCCAACTCTATGGCCGTGTTGTCCTCCTGCGTCTCGGCAGTGGCCTCTTCTGTTTCCTCCGCCTGGTTCAGTTCCTCTTCGGTGGTTGCATTGGCAGTGTTTTCCTGCAATTCCTCTTGTTCCTGCTCCTTTTTAATATCTTTATCTGACATAATGCCTTAAAAAAGTTAGGTTGATGTGTCTATACTGTCTTGTCAATTGTCTTGCCAAACCGCAGCTTGTGCCAAGTTGGCACTTTTATATTGTTAAATTGCTGCATTGTTAATTGTTAAAAGTCGATTCCTAAAAACAATTCAACATGGCATCCATTTAGCAATATGCGCTTCCGTCGCTTCAAAAAAAATCGGTAGCAAGCCTTGCAGCCTCTACCGATCCTGTTTTTATACTTCTATCGGGCTGTGCTTTAGCTGTTGAGCGCTTCCCAGATCATGTCTTTCAGTTGGGTGATGTTCTTGCCCGTGATACTGGAAATAAACACCGTCGGCAGTCCCTCCGGCAAGGTAGCGCGCATTTCCTGCTCCAGCTCCTCGTCCAGCATGTCGGACTTGGTGATGGCCAGTATGCGCTTCTTATCCAGCAGCTCCGGGTTATAGGTCTGCAACTCATTCAGCAGCACGTTGTATTCCTCTGCAATGTCGGCGCTCTCACATGAAACCATAAACAGCAGCATGGAGTTCCGCTCGATGTGGCGCAGGAAGCGCAATCCCAGGCCTTTCCCTTCCGAGGCCCCCTCAATGATACCCGGAATGTCGGCCATCACAAAGGATTTGTAGTCGCGGTAGGCCACCACGCCCAGGTTAGGCTCCAGCGTGGTAAAGGCATAGTTGGCAATCTTTGGCTTGGCCGCCGACACCACTGAAAGCAGCGTGGACTTGCCGGCGTTCGGGAAGCCCACCAAGCCCACATCGGCCAGCAGTTTCAGCTCCAGCACCACCCACTCCTCTATGCCCGGCTCACCTGGCTGCGCATAGCGCGGCGTCTGGTTTGTCGGTGATTTAAAGTGCGCGTTGCCCAGGCCGCCGCGGCCACCCGGGGTAAGTATGATTTCCTGCCCGTCCTCGGTTATCTCGCACATCACCTCGCCGGTTTCCACGTTGCGCGCGATCGTGCCGAGCGGCACCTCCAGCACCTCATCCTTGCCTTGCGCACCGGTAGAGTGGCTCGGGCCACCGTTCAGGCCGTTTTCGGCGATAATGTGCTTGCGGTACTGCAGGTGCAGCAATGTCCAGAGTTGGGAATTGCCGCGAAGTATAACATGCCCGCCGCGGCCGCCGTCACCGCCGTCAGGGCCGCCTTTGGCGGTTTTCTTGTCGCGGTGCAAATGTGCAGAGCCGCCGCCTCCGTGTCCGGAGCGCGAGCAGATCTTAACGTAATCTATAAAGTTGCTTGACGCCAAATCTTTTAAGCCTGTCGCTTATTTTTTCTCTTCCTGCTTTTCCTTCAATGCATCAACGTGCTGGCACAGCGCCTTGAAGATATCCTCTATCTCGCCGATGCCATCCACCGCATAGTACTTGCCCTGTCCGGCGTAGTAGTCGGCCACCGGCCTGGTTTTGGTGTTATACTCCTGCACACGCTTGCGGATCAGCTCTTCGTTCTGGTCGTCTGGGCGGCCGGAGGTCTGGCCACGCAGCAAGAGGCGCTTGGTCAGCTCCTCATCGTCTACTTTCAGGGCGATCATGGCGGAGATCTCGGTGTCGTTATCCTGCAGCAGCTTGTCTAAGCCTTGGGCTTGCGGCACAGTGCGCGGAAAGCCGTCGAAGATAAAGCCCGCTGCCTGGCGGCGCTCCTTCACCTTGTTCTCGATCATCCCGATCACCACTTCGTCCGGAACCAACAGGCCGTTGTCCATTAGCTTTTTCGCTTCCAGGCCAAGGGTAGTGCCGGCAGCTATCTCAGAGCGCAGCAGATCGCCGGTAGAAAGGTGTATGAGGTTATATTTGTCTAACAGTTTTTGACTTTGGGTACCTTTTCCAGCACCTGGAGGGCCAAACAAAACGATGTTGAGCATATCTTATAGCTAATTATAAAAAGCAAATATAAGTATAAATTCTGTGTACTCTCTGATTTTCTGGGGCTCCTGCCAATGGCTGTGCCCCTCGTTTTTAAAAGCCTGCTAACGCGGCATCCCCTGCAGGGTTACGGCACGATCTTGTAAATATCGCGCAGGTTCCGGCCAAGCCCGTTGTAGTCCAGGCCATAGCCCACCACAAAGTCGTTTGGAATTTCGCGGGCCACATATTTCACATCCAGCGGGTGCTGCAGGCAGTCCGGTTTCATGAGCAGGGTAGCCACCTCCACAGAGGCCGGGTTTCGCTCCCGCAGCTGTTGCAGCAGGCCGTGCACAGTATGGCCGGTATCCACAATATCCTCCAGCACCACCACATGGCGGCCTTCAATGTCTTCGTTCAGGCCCAGGATCTCTTTTACCTTGCCGGTGCTGTGCATGTCCTGGTAACTTGCCAGGCGGATGAACGAGATCTCGCAGGGCATCGATACGCGCTTGAGCAGATCAGCCACAAACATAAAGGAGCCGTTCAGCACCGCCAGAAACAGCGGCCGCTTTTCAGCATAGTCTTTGTCTAACTGCTCGGCCAGCATGGTGATACGTGCGATAATCTCCTCCTCAAATATGTAGGTGCTAAACTCACAGTCGTGAATCTGAATGGTACGCGGGTTCATGTCATGTTGGGTTGATCTTGAACAAAGGTAAGTATAAAATAAAAAATAAGCCCAACCTAAAGCTGGGCTTATCGCTATTATTGTGGTTGGCAGCTATCGTGCTGTGCCCGGCAAGCGGAGCACGGCTACGTTTTGCCCGCTTATACTTGCCGTGGACGGCGTGAGCTGCCCCTGGTTCATGTTTATCTCCTCCATCTCGATCGGGGGCTCCGGAATCGGCGGCTCCTGCTCCAGGCCGATGTGCGGCGCAATTACCAGCGACACAATGGACATAAGCTTGATGAGGATGTTCATGCTTGGCCCCGAGGTATCCTTGAAAGGGTCGCCCACGGTATCGCCGGTTACGGAGGCCTTGTGCGGCTCAGAGCCTTTATACTCTACCACGCCGTTTATCTCCACCCCCTTCTCAAAGGATTTTTTGGCATTATCCCAGGCGCCGCCGGCGTTCGACTGGAACATGGCCATCAGCACACCCGAAACGGTTACGCCAGCCAACGTGCCGCCCAGCACCTCGGCAGACGAGGTATCCGGAAACACATCCCGGAAGCCAAACCCGATGATGATGGGCACCAGCAGCGCAATAGCGCCTGGCAGCATCATTTCGCGGATAGCGGCCTGCGTGGAGATGGCCACGCACTTTTCATACTCGGGTTTGCCGGTTCCTTCCATAATACCCGGGATTTCGCGGAACTGGCGGCGCACCTCGTGCACCATGGCCATGGCCGCACGGCCTACTGCCGAAATAGCCAGCGCCGAGAAGATGAACGGAATCATGGCGCCTATAAAGAGGCCTGCCAATACCGGTGCTTTGTAAAGGTCTATACTTTCGATGCCGGCGATGCCCACGAAGGCGGCAAAAAGCGCCAGCGAGGTTAGCGCGGCTGAGGCAATGGCAAAGCCTTTGCCCGTTGCGGCCGTGGTGTTGCCCACCGCATCCAGGATGTCGGTGCGTCCGCGCACTTCTTTCGGCAGCTCGCTCATCTCGGCAATCCCGCCGGCGTTATCGGCAATCGGGCCAAAGGCATCAATGGCTAGTTGCATGGCCGTTGTCGCCATCATACCTGCCGCCGCTATGGCCACGCCGTACAAGCCTGCCGACGCATAAGACAGCACAATACCCGCCGCCAGCACAATGATGGGAAGTACCGTGGAGTGCATGCCAACCGCCAGGCCCGCAATAATGTTCGTCGCATGCCCTGTAGAGGACTGCTGCACAATAGAGTTCACCGGCTTCTTGCCCATAGCCGTGTAGTACTCCGTGATGATACTCATGAGCGTGCCCACGACCAGGCCTACGATCACGGCCATAAACACTCCTAGTTGGGTAAACTCGAAATTGCGCAGGCTCAGGTTCTCAGGCAGCAGCCAATCGATGACAAAGTATGCGGCCACGGCAGTAAGCAGCACCGAGATCCAGTTGCCGCGGTTCAGGGCCGCCTGCACGTCCCCGCCTTCGCTCACGCGCACAAACAGCATTCCGATCAGCGAGAAAACGATACCCAGGCCCGCAATCAGCATTGGAAGGATGATTGGGGAAAGGCCTCCGAAGTTATCCTCTACCACCACCTCACGGCCCAATACCATGGTAGCAAGTATAGTAGCCACATAAGAACCAAAAAGGTCAGCGCCCATGCCGGCCACGTCGCCTACGTTATCGCCCACGTTATCGGCAATGGTGGCCGGGTTACGCGGGTCATCCTCCGGAATGCCGGCCTCTACCTTGCCCACCAGGTCAGCGCCCACGTCGGCCGCCTTGGTATAAATGCCGCCGCCCACGCGGGCAAACAGCGCTATACTTTCGGCTCCCAGTGAGAAGCCTGTAAGCACTTCCAGGGCAATCTCCATCTGCACTCCGTTCACATCAGCGCCGGTGCCCTGCACAAACAGGTAGTAGAAGATAATGAACAGCGAGCCCAAACCCAGCACCGCCAGGCCCGCCACACCCATACCCATTACCGAGCCGCCCGCAAAAGACACGCTCAGGGCTCTGGAAAGGCTGCTGCGGGCAGCCTCTGCCGTGCGCACGTTGGCCTTGGTGGCGATGCGCATGCCAATAAAACCGGCCAGCGCTGAGAAGAATGCTCCTATAAGAAAGGCCCCTACGATAAGGGGGTGCGATTTTTCGCCGGTGTAACCCAGGTAAGCCAGAAAAACAGAGGCAATAATGGCAAAGTAAGCCAGCACTTTATACTCAGCTTTCAGAAAGGCCATGGCGCCATCGGCGATGTGGCGTGCAATGCTGCTCATGCGCTCGTTGCCGCTCGGCTGCTTCGTCACCCATGCCGACCTGATAGCTGTATAGATCAGGGCTGCCACTCCAAAGGCAGGAATTGCGTAAAGAATAGGTTCCATTCAGTTAGATTAAGGGTTAAAGGTGTATCACTATATAGTTATTAAAGAAAAGTGATTCCTTAGACTTTTCCAAATATACCAAACCCTTTCCTGCTGCAGCATCCTGCACTTATACTTCTAGCCTGTAAGGAGTTGCAACACCGACCGAAATTCCTTGCCCTCCAGAAGGTTCTTCCCTTTGCATAGGCAGAAAAAAAGCTGACAATTTTCCTTTGTCAGCTTTTTTTCTGTGTTTCCCCGAATGCCTAAAAGGATACAGGAAGTCGTCTTGTCTTAGCGTTAAAGTATAGGTGGCGCTGTGGCTACTGTTCTTTTTATAGGTCCAGCGGCTCGTGCTGTTCAGGTTACCTCTGGCGCTCCTGCCATTGCTGGCGGCGGTAACGCTTATCCAGTATATTTCTTTGTTGCTCATCTCCTCATCGTACACCTCGTTGGTGGCAAAGCCGGAGGTGACCCATACTTGGGCTGACTCGCCCTGCGCGATTGTGTAATAGCGCTTAGGGTCTCCGTAAACATCTACACCCGGGTTCTGCTTTACCTCCACGACCACCTTTACCGGATTGCCTGTCTTGTTTTCAATTTGGTAACGGTAGTTGGCCTCCTGATCGCTTTTGCAGGAGAAAAGCAGTAGGACAAGTATACTTAAAGCGAATAGAACGTAGGTATGTCGGCTTGTTATCATGGGATAGGATAGTTTTACCTTAAGCTACAACTTTTCCATCAGCACCTTATACAAAGCCACCATACTTTCGATGTCCTTTTTGTGGACGATCTCGTTTGGGGTATGCACCTTGTCTTCGGGGGCCCCCACAAAGCACCAATCCCAGGGATAGGCGCTGCGCTGCAACTCCTTGGCATCACTGCCACCGGCACCCTCTACCTCCAGCTGGTACGGCACCCCAGCCTCCTTGGCAATGTTGATGATGCGCTGCACGTAGGACCGTCGCGGGATCAGGCTGTCGCGCATTGAAATAACTACGCCCTGCCCGGCATGCACGCCTTCAGTTACCCAGGTAATATCGGAGATGAGCCCCTGTGTGACGCCATAGTGCTCGTGCAGGTAGCGCGCCAGGTAAGCCACTGAGCCGCCACCATGCTCCTCCCAACAGCAAAAAGCAATGATACCATTCTCCAGCGTTTCGGCTACCTGCAGCGCCGACCACACCCCCAGGCGGTTGTCCAGGTAACAGCTCTGCACCGTCTCCTCCGTCTCCCGGAAATCGCACTTAAAGACCAGTTCGGTGCCACGCTCTAGCTCGCGCTCATACGCATAGCTCAGCGCATGCGTCTCCTCATCATACTTCAAGGTGCACTCAATGGGCCCGCCGGAGTCCTCGCCCACCAACGTATAGCCGGTTTCAGCGTCAGGGCCTCCAATGGGCACCAGCTGCTTGCCATAGCGCACTGTAAAGCCAATGGAATCGATGTGGGCAAAAATTGCACTCTTCGGCTTACCGAACACCAGCACCACACAGTCCTGAAAGCCTTCACCATGCAACACAACTGGCTGCTGCCTCCAATGAACTTTCCGCTTCTCAATGTAGTTAAGCAAAAAATCTGTTAGTTTTTGCTCGTTGCCGGAAGGGGCGTGGATGCGGCATAAAGTTTCGAGAAGTTTCATATTTTTTTACCTTTATGGAATTCAAAGTAATCAGATTTGTTGTACTTTTATAACTACTTACGGCAATTACAAAACAAGCACACTCAAACTTACAATTTTTGGCCTTACATGAAGCACTTAATCCTAGCCGTATTTATACTTCTTCTCCCCCTCGCCTGCATAGCGCAGCGCGCCCCACTGCCCACTGACTCTACGGCCATGCGCCAGGTGAGCATCGGGGAAGTGGAGGTGCTACCGGCTGCCGCCAAGGTGAAAGGCATGCTGCTGCTTAACAAAGACGTGCAGTATGAGTTGGAGGGTGCGGTGGATAATATGTACAACTTTAAGTATGAGCGTGCCGAAAAGCAGTTCAAGTCCTTGCGCCGCCGCTACCCCGAGCACCCGCTGCCATACTTCCTGATGGGCCTGAGCCAGTGGTGGAAGATTGTGCCCACCAATATCCAAACCCTGCAGTACGACGAGCTCTTCTTTGCTTACATGGACACGACCATCCAGAAGGCGGAGGCCATGTATGAGCACGAAAACAATAAGATAGAAGCCGCTTTTTTTCTGGCAGCCGCCAACGGCTTTACAGCCCGCCTACACTCTGAACGCAGCAACTGGCGCAAAGCCACGGTAGCCAGCAAGCGCTCCCTCGACTATTTGGAGGAAGCCAAGGCAGGGAACGGATTGAGCCCGGAGTTCCTGTTCGGAGAAGCCCTCTTTAACTATTACGCCGTCTGGATTCCGGAAAATTACCCCATGCTGCGCCCGGTGCTCCTCTTCTTCCCTGACGGAGACAAGCGGCTTGGCCTCAAGCAGCTGGCTTACGTGTCTAAATCCGGCTTTTATACCGGCACCGAGTCCAAACTCTTCCTGATGAAGATACTGGCAAACGAAGAGAAAGACATGCAGGCTGCGCTGGATGTATCGGAAGACCTGGCCCTGAAGTACCCGGACAATGGCTATTTTGAGCGGTTCTACGCCCGCTTGCTGTTTGTAAACGGGCATTTTACCAAAGCTGAGCGCGTGTCGCTGGACATCCTAAGCAAACTGGAGCAGAACATGCCGGGCTATGAATCTGTAAGTGGCCGTTATGCCTCCTATATTCTGGCCTACATCAACCAGCACAAGTACCGCGACTTTGAGAAAGCCAAAGCATATTACAAAAAGGCCATTGCCTTTGCAGAGCAGACGAATGAGCAGGACTCGGGTTATTTTGTCAACTCTTACCTTAACCTGGCCCGCATCGCAAAGCTGCAAAAGGACGTAGCTTCCGCTAAAAGCTACTATGCGGTGGTACTAAAGTACAGCGATAAGAAATCTGCCAACTATAAGGAAGCCAAGAAGTACCTGAAGGGAAACAAAAGAGGCTAACATACTTTCCTGTTTGTATAAAAAGCGGGGCTGCCGAATCAACATCGGCAGCCCCGCTTTTTATACTTTATAGCTAAGCCGGTTGCTCGGCTGGCTTGAGGATCTTTTCCTTGAAGAACTCCAGGGTGCGCCTGAGGCCCTCGGCCCTGTCCACCTGCGGCTCCCAGTCCAGCTCCTTTTTGGCCAGCGTGATGTCGGGCTGGCGCTTCTGCGGGTCGTCCTTGGGCAGGGGCTGGTAGTCCACCTTCAGCTCCACGCCCGTCAGGCGGCAGATCTCCTCGGCGAACTCCCGGATGGTGATCTCCGAGGGGTTGCCCACGTTCACCGGCAGGTGGTAGTCGCTCAACAGCAGGCGGTAGATGCCCTCCACCAAATCGTCCACGTAGCAGAAGGAGCGCGTCTGGCTGCCGTCGCCGAAGATGCTCAGCGGCTCGCCGCGCAGCGCCTGGCTCAGGAAGGCCGGCAGCACGCGGCCGTCGTCCAGGCGCATCCGCGGTCCGTAGGTGTTGAAGATGCGCACGATGCGCGTCTCCAGCCCGTGGTGCATGTGGTAGGCCATGGTCATGGCCTCCTGGAAGCGCTTGGCCTCGTCGTAGCAGCCACGCGGCCCCACCGGGTTCACGTTGCCCCAATAGTCCTCGGTCTGCGGGTGCACCAGCGGGTCGCCGTAGACCTCGGAGGTGGAGGCGATGAGCATGCGCGCGCCCTTGGCCTTGGCCAGGCCTAGCAGGTTGTGCGTGCCCAAAGAGCCCACCTTCAGCGTCTGGATCGGGATCTTCAAATAGTCGATCGGGCTGGCAGGCGAGGCGAAGTGCAGGATGTAGTCCAGGTGGCCCGGCACGTGCACGAACTTGCTCACGTCGTGGTGGTAGAACTCAAAGTCCTCCAGCTGGAACAGGTGCTCGATGTTTTCCAGGCTGCCCGTGATCAGGTTGTCCATCGCGATCACGTGGTAGCCCTCCTTGATGAATCTGTCGCAGAGGTGGGAACCCAGGAAGCCGGCCCCACCGGTTATCAGTACTCTTTTCTTTGTCATGGCGTAGTTACAGGCTTGTGGTCGGGTTTAGCTGGGCGGCGTGCTGGGCGATGCCGATGCCGTAGTAGGCGAAGCCCTTTTCGCGCATATCGTTGGCATCGTAGATGTTGCGCCCGTCGAAGACGGTCTTCTCCTTCATCAGCTTGCCCACCACCGCGAAGTTGGGGGAGCGGAACTCGGGCCACTCGGTCACCAGCAAGAGCGCGTCGGCGTCGATGAGCGCCTCGTACTCGTCCTTGCCGTACTCGATCGACTCGCCCAGCGTGTGGCGGGCCTCCGCCATGGCCACCGGGTCGTAGGCCTTCACCTTCGCCCCCTGCTCCAAAAGCCGCTGGATGATCACCAGCGAGGGCGCCTCGCGCATGTCGTCGGTCTTGGGCTTGAAGGAAAGGCCCCACACGGCGAACGTCTTGCCCGCCAGCTCGCCCTGGAAGTGCCGGTGGATCTTGTCAAACAGCACCGACTTCTGCCGCTCGTTCACGCTCTCCACGGCCCGCAGCACCTGCATGTCGTAGCCGTTCTCGCTCGCGGTCCTGATCAGCGCCTTCACGTCCTTGGGGAAGCAAGAGCCCCCGTAGCCGATGCCCGGGTAGATGAACTTGTTGCCGATGCGCGCGTCCGAGCCGATGCCCCGGCGGACCATGTTCACGTCCGCGCCCATGATCTCGCAGAGGTTGGCCACGTCGTTCATGAACGAGATCTTGGTGGCCAGCATGGCGTTGGCCGCGTACTTGGTCATCTCGGCAGAGGGGATGTCCATGAAGATCAGCGGGTGGCCGTTCATCAGGAAGGGCTTGTAGAGCTTCTGCATCACCTTCTCGGCCCTCTCAGAGGCCACCCCCACCACAATGCGGTCGGGCTTGAGAAAGTCCTCGATGGCGGCGCCCTCCTTCAGAAACTCGGGGTTGGAGGCCACGTCGAAGTCGATATCGGCGCCCCGCGCCTCCAGCTCCTCCTGTATCGCCTGCCTAACCTTGCGGGCCGTGCCCACCGGCACGGTGCTCTTGGTCACCACCACCGTGTAGCCCTCCAGGTTGCGGCCGATCTCGCGGGCCACGGCCAGCACGTACTTCAGGTCGGCCGAGCCGTCCTCGCCCGGGGGCGTGCCCACGGCGATGAAGACGGCCTCGCAGCCGCAGGTGCGCACCACCTCCGACAAATCCGTCGAGAAGCTGAGGCGGCCCTTCTGGGCGTTGCGCTCCACCATCTCCTCCAGCCCCGGCTCGTAGATGGGCAGCACGCCCTTGCGCAGGTTCTCGATCTTCTTCTCGTCGATGTCCACGCACGTCACGTCGATGCCCACCTCGGCAAAGCACGTGCCCGTCACCAGGCCCACGTAGCCTGTGCCTACTACTGCTATTCTCATATCTGTTTCTCTAAAAGCTTAATAGATTATTACTAAAGCAAGGCTCTTTGGAGCACCTGCCTACATGATCAAAGTATAAATTGAAACGTAATGTCTTCGTTAAAAAGCAAAAATAACTAATTCTAAGCTAAATCTTCGTCATCTCTTGCGCGCATGGCTTTCTCTCCGTTACCGCTGCCCCTACAGCCATGTCAGGCTGCGTGTACCCCAAAGCGCGGTTCCTGCTATTAACGCAGTTCTGGTACTTTTCCGCTCGCTTGATGTGCGGCTTGATTTCACTTCTGCTTGCAGCTTCTGATACGTGCCTTTGCTCTTGCGTAAATCAACTGCAAACCTAACTCGCAAAGAGTACGTGCCCGCTGCTATATTTGTTCCTGCCCCTGGTTAGAATCTACATCAAAAAACAACCACAAGCGTGATATGCTTCCATAACTACATATCTATCCGCATATACTACAGTTTCATTCTTTTACTGAAAACCCAGTTACGGCACGATCTTGCAGATTGAACGCCCCTGCTCTACGCAAATTATACTTTACCGGCAAAACCGCTGCAACGGTTCTAGGCTAACTTGTAATTTTTATCCGAACCCTCCCCTTTTTTAAGGGAAGAAACAACCTCGGCACTTTTTAAAAGTATAGTAGAGTAACCATCACCCTAAAGCTATGAAACCGGATTGGCTGGATAAAAAAGAGTATCCGTTCAGATCGCACTACCTAGACCTGGAGGCTGGCAGGATGCATTACATAGATGAGGGCGAAGGCCCGGTCGTTGTCATGATCCATGGCACGCCCGCCTGGTCCTTCATGTACCGGAACCTGATCAAAATTCTGCGCAAAGACCACCGCTGCATTGCCATGGACTTGATTGGCTTTGGCCTTTCTGATAAACCAAAGGACTGGAACTACAAGCCCCGGGCACACGCCCAAACCTTTGAGCAGCTAATGGAGCACCTGCAGCTGACAGACATCACGCTACTGGTGCACGACTTCGGGGCGCCCATCGGGCTGGCCTATGCCATTAAGCACCCTGAAAATGTTAGGGGCGTGGTGATGCTGAACTCCTGGACCTGGTCGCTCTCCAAGCACCAGTCGTTTTCAAAGGCGAGCAAATACCTGGTGGGGCCGTTGGGCAAGTTTCTCCACTCCAAGCTTAATGTAACGACGCATACGCTTATACATGAGCTGTTTAAGGACGAGGACGACCTGCCCGAGCCGATCAAGGAGCATTATGTAAAAGCGCTTGGCAACCCGGAAGAGTCGGTGCGCGACTTGGCCTGCGCCAGAGAATTGGTAGGCGCCAGCAAGTGGTACGAGGAACTCTGGAAAGAGCGGAAAAAGATACAGGGCATCCCTACCCTCATCTTATGGGGTGAGCGGGACAAGCTTATAAAAATCGATGCCTTACAGCGCTGGAAAAAGTTTTTCCATGAGTGCTACGTGATTCCGTTTGAGAGCGGCGGCCACTTCTTGCAGGAGGAGAACGCAGAGGAAATTGCCAGTTACGTCAGTAACTTTATAAAAGAAGAACAGAAGAAGAAGCACGAACTCATACACAGCTAGTTATTTAACCTACAACAGACATGAAAGCAGATAAGCCCATAGACGAAGCCATATTTAGAGCGCACGGCGCTACAGAAAACGAGTTACAACCACAAGATGAATTATACGCCATGAAGACCCCACAAAAACATACCCCTGGAAACAACCTACACGGAGGAGCCCCTTTGAACGAATCGCATATAAACCTGATGCAGTCGTGGCAGAACCTGCGCGGCCTGGACAGCAAGCTGGCTAATACCAAGTATACCGACCTGAGCGAACACCATAAGCCAGGAAAAGGCCAGCGCAGAGCATGAACCATTCCTGCTAAGTATAAAAAAAGTATAAAACGCAACAGGCGCGGCTCTCCGAGAGCCGCGCCTGTTGCGTTTTATACTTTACTGGATATTAGAAAATCTTGCCTGGGTTAAGTATACCCTGCGGGTCAAAGAGCTGCTTTATACCTCTCATTAGTCGCAGCTGCACCTCGTTCAGGGCAATATCGATGTACTGGCGCTGCACCAGGCCAATGCCGTGTTCACCGGAGATCGTGCCGCCCAGCTCCACACACAGCTTAAAGATCTCTTTGATGCCGTCCGGCAATTTGTTGTTCCAGTCCTCGTCGCTCATGTCTCCTTTCACGATGTTGATGTGCAGGTTGCCGTCGCCGGCGTGGCCGTAGCAAACTGACTTGAAGTTATACCTGGCGCCTATCTCCTTCACGCCGCGCAGCAGCACGGGCAGCTCGGCACGCGGTACCACGGTGTCTTCCTCCTTGTAAACAGAGTTGCTCTTAACGGCGTGACCCACGTTGCGGCGCAGGCGCCAAAGGTCCTCTTTCTGCTTTTCGGTATCCGCCACCAAAATCTCCCCCACATTGAAGCGCTCCAGCACCTCGTACACGCGCTCGGCATCCTTAAACAGCAGGTCCATATCATTGCCGTCCAGCTCGATGAGCAGGTGTGCCTCTTCATCCGGAGCCATTGTCACTTCCATACCCAGGTAACAGCAGGTCCATTCAATGGCGTCGCGCTCCATAAACTCCATCGCCGAGGGCACAATGCCTGCCATAAAGATCTGGGATACGGCGGCGCAGGCTTCCTCCTCTTTCCGGAAAGGCACCAACATCACCATGTTCTGCGGTGGGTAAGGGATGAGCTTGAAAACAATCTTTGTAATGATCCCGAGCGTGCCCTCGCTGCCGACCATCAGCTGCGTGAGATTATAGCCGGTGGCGTTCTTCAGCACATTGGCCCCTGTCCAGGTAATCTCGCCGCTTGGCAGCACCACCTCCACGTTCAGCACATAGTCTTTGGTAACGCCATACTTTACGGCCCTTGGCCCGCCGCTGCTCTCGCTCAGGTTGCCGCCCAAAAAGCAGCTGCCGCGGCTCGATGGGTCTGGCGGGTAAAACAGGCCCCGCTCAATCACGGCCTCCTGAAACACCTGCGTGATCACGCCCGGCTCTACAGTGGCCTGCAGGTTGCGCTCATCAATCTCAACAATCTTGTTCAGGCGCTCTGTAGAAAGTATAACGCCTTTGTGCACAGCCAAAGCACCGCCGCTCAGGCCCGTTCCGGCACCGCGCGGCGTCACCGGAATCAGGTTTTGGTTGCAGTACTGCATAATACGGCTTATCTCTTCGGCGTTAGCAGGTTTGAGCACCACCTCGGGTTCGTAGCGCAGGTCCTCTGTCTCGTCGTGGGAGTAGCGCAGCATGTCTTCGGCCGCGGCAGGTAATAGCGTGTGTTCCTGACCAACTATAGCCGAAAGTGCTGCTACAGCTTCAGGGGTGATCGGGTTAAATTTCATTTTAAAATAGCTGGACTTCTACTTAAATTAGCCAGTGAATATAAATTTTCAACTTGCATCGCTAAAATACGCTTTGAAATCGCTTTTTACTACTTCTGCCCTTTTTATCTTTTTTTTGCTGCTGATGGCTGCCTGCCAGACCTCTGGCCCTACCTTTAGCAAACGCGGCGAGGAGTACCGGTCGGCCCGCGAAATTGCGGCCGCTAAGCGTGCTGCGCGTAAGTCGGGGCACCGCAAGGGCAAGTATGCAGGAGGTGTGACAGGCACCTCTAAAGACCGCACCAGCCGCACCCGCATGCCCTCCGGCAACCTGGACCGCGAGGTGGCCACCGTGATAGAGGCGGCCCGCTCTTATACCGGCGTACCCTACCGCTGGGGCGGCACCACCCGCGTAGGCATGGACTGCTCCGGGCTGCTGTGCACCTCCTTCCAAAGTATAAACGTGGACCTGCCCCGCACCTCTGATGAGCAGAGCCGCTACGGCACTGAGGTAAAGCCCAAAGACCTGCGCGAGGGCGACCTGGTGTTTTTCGGCTCCAGCAAGCGGAACATCACCCATGTGGGGATGGTAACCGAGGTAAATGGCCCATCGGATGTTCGCTTTATCCACGCCTCCACCTCCTTGGGCGTGATTGAGAACAACCTCTATGCCAAGCACTACCAGAAGATATTCGTGAAAGCGGTGCGGCCGCCTGTTTTCTAAGTAAACCCTGTGTTATATCAAAATCAAACTATATAACTATTTATAGTTTATACAATAATTTAACAATACTATTCACCTAATCCTCGTACTTAATAACTGCAGCAAATATTTGTTTTTCAATTAGTTATTAAGTGCAATGAGACTTTTTTACAGATTCTTTTTCCTGGGTGCGTTTTTGATATTTCAGGTGCAACAGGTGCGGGCACAGGGCACCACGACTGCCGCCATGAACGGGGTAGTGCAGGACCAAAGCGGCGTGCCCCTCCCCGGCGCCACTGTTATAGCGGTTCATACGCCCACCAACACGCAGTACATCAGCAACACGAACACAGAAGGGCGCTTTAACTTCCAGAACATGCGCGTGGGTGGCCCCTATACTGTCCGGACCTCTTATGTGGGATACCAGGAGCAGGTGGTGGAGAACATCAACCTGTCGCTTGGCCAGAACTTCCGCCTCGACCTGACGCTGTCCGAGAGCACCACTACGCTTGGCGAGGTGCAGGTAACCGCTGAGCAGGACAAAGTGATCAACTCCGACAGGACCGGCGCCGCCACCAACGTTTCCTCCGAGCAGCTACAGGCCCTGCCCACCATCTCCCGCAGCCTCAACGACTTTACCCGCCTCACGCCCCAGGCCTCTACTTCAGGGCAAGGCATCTCCTTTGCCGGGCAGAACAACCGCTTTAACAACTTCTCTATCGACGGCACCGTGAACAACGACGTGTTCGGCCTATCGGCTTCCGGAACCAACGGGGGCCAAACCGGCGTGCAGCCCATCTCTTTGGATGCCATTGAGGCCATACAGGTGGTCATTGCCCCGTTTGACGTGCGCCAGAGCGGTTTTACAGGCGGCGGTGTGAATGCCATCACCCGTAGCGGCTCCAACAAGTTCAGTGGCTCGGCCTACTACTACTGGAACAACGAAAAGCTAGTGGGCAAGAGCCCCGACGAGGAACGGACACGCCTGCCCGATTACACCGACTATCAGGTTGGTCTGCGGGTAGGAGGCCCGATTATCAAGGATAAGCTGTTTTTCTTCGTGAACGGTGAAAAGACCAACCGCAAGCAGCCGCTCCTGTTCGAGCCGGGCACGCCATCCTCTAACATCACGGTGGAGGAAGCGGAGCGTGTGGCTGCGGCCGCCAACCGTCTGGGCTACGACCCTGGCAGTTTTAGAAGTATAACGGATGAGACTAAAAGCGATAAGCTGTTTGCCCGCCTCGACTGGAACATCACCAACAACCACCAGTTTACGCTGCGCCACAGCTATGTGTATGGCGAAAACCGCGACAACAGCCGTAGCCCCAATGCCCTGCGTTTCTCTAACAACGCCGAGTATTTCCCTAGCACCACCAACTCCAGCGTCATGCAGCTCAGGAGCCAGTTTGGCAGCGAGTTCGCCAACGAATTTATACTCGGCTATACCCGCGTGCGCGACGATCGCGGCATTATCGGAGATCCTTTTCCAAGTGTGACACTGCGACTCTCCGGCGGTAGAACCATTTCTTTCGGCAGCGAGCCCTTTTCTGTGCAAAACCAACTGGACCAGGACGTGCTCACCATCACGGATAATTTCAACATCTTCAAAGGGAAACACACCATCACGTTAGGTACGCATAACGAGTTCTACAAGACATTCAACTTGTTCATTCGCCAGGAGTTCGGCGCGTACGAGTATAACTCCATCGACGCTTTTGAGGCCATCGGGACGGCAGCCGAGGAAGCCCCCTCTGCCTTTTTCAGGAACTACTCCCGCACCGATAAGCGCCAGCAGGGCGCTGAGTTCAGCGCTTACCAGCTCGGCTTTTATGCACAGGATGAGTATAGCGCCCTCAACAACCTGAAAATAACGCTGGGCCTGCGGCTGGACATCCCGACCTTTAACGACAACCCTGCCGCAAACGAGGAGTTTAACCAGGCCTTTGCCGACCGGGGACTGGCCACAGACAAAACGCCTGGCTCGCAGTTCATGTTCTCGCCAAGGCTGGGTGTAAACTGGGATGTGTTTGACGACGGCAACACGCAGGTGCGTGGCGGTGCCGGCATTTTTACGGGGCGCGTGCCGTTTGTGTGGATCGCCAACCAGTATACCAACACAGGCCAGATGCTTGGCAGCCTCTCGCTCACCCCCGGCAACCCCATACTTGACGAGGTACGGTTTGTGGCAGACCCGGCCGCACAGCCAACAGCCACCACATTTGGCCTCTCAGACAGAACAGCGGAGATCAACATCACCGATCCTGACTTTAAGTTCCCGCAGCTCTTCCGGGCTAACCTGGCCGTGGACCAGCGCCTGCCGGGAGACTTTATCGGTACCCTGGAGGGTATCTACTCCAAAAACCTCAACAACATCTACTACCAAAACCTGAACCTGGAGGAAACCGGCACGCTGCCCGGCGCCGACAATCGCCCCATGTTCGACAGGATTCAGGGCAACAACTTCCAGGACATCATTTACCTGACCAACACCGACAATGGCTATGCTTATAGTAAACCGGCCAGTTGCAGAAGTCCTACGAGATTGGCTTGTCCGGCTCGGTGGCTTATACGTATTCGCGGGCCAAGGATGTGAACCCCGGCAACTCCAGCCAGGCCCGCTCTAACTGGATAAACGTGAACCAGGTTTATGGCCTGAATAACGTAAAGGCGGCCTTTGCTGACAATGACATTCGCTCGCGGGTGGTGGCTGCACTCACCTACCAGCTTAACTACCTCGGTTTTGCCTCCACCAATATCTCGCTGTTCTATAACGGCCAGTCTGGCTTGCCCCTCTCATACATTTACAACGGCGACGTAAACAACGATGCGGGCCGAACAAACGACCTGGTGTATGTGCCGCGCGATGCCTCCGAGATAAACTTGGTGCCCATAACCGACCGCAGTGGCGAGGTAGTGCCCGGCTCTTTAACGCCTGCAGAGCAGTGGGCCGCGCTGGATGCCTTTATCTCCGGCAACGATTACCTCCGCGACCGCAGGGGCGACTATGCCGAGCGCAACGGCGACCGCCTGCCCTGGACGAATCAGATAGACCTGCGCCTGACACAGGAGTTTAAGTTGAGCCAGGCTGACAACGAGCACCGCCTGCAGATCACGTTCGATGTGTTCAACTTCACCAACCTGGTCAACAAAGACTGGGGCCGGCAGTATACCGCCACGTTCAACGCATTTCAGCTGATAGACTTTGTAGGCTATGCGCCCGGCACCACCACGCCGCAGTTTAACTACACCGGCCGTGGCCTCACCGACGGCGACCCTTACTTTGTAAACGACTTCTCCTCCCGCTGGAGAGGGCAGCTGGGCTTGCGGTATATCTTTAACTGAGAAGAGTAAGAATAAAAACGCCTCCCGGATAACCGGGAGGCGTTTTTATTCTTAATAATTGGGATTACTATTCGCCGTCTTCAGCTTTCGTGAACTCCCCGCTTTCTCTTTTAATCAGTATGAATTCAACATCTCCTCCAGGATAAGTGTTGATGGTTACCTTGAACTTCTGACCAGCTTCGGCATTAGGGAAACGTAACTTCAGAATGGCGCCCATAGCCTGGTACAGCTCTTCAGTTGTCCAGTTATAAGTACTAAAGTTGCCATGAATTCTTAAGTTGTCTCTTCCGTTTGCTGAGCCAATATTGTTCTCTTCTTTACCTACCCAGTCATAATCTTCTGAAGTCAAAGTATAAAGCGTGCTCAAGTCCGGAACCCATGTGTTGTTCTTCTTTTGAAACTTCAAGGTTGCTTTTTCTACAGCACCAGCAGCTGGCACCCAGTTAGAGCCATTGAAGTACATAGCCATTACGCGCTGGCTTCTGGACTTATCGCTTGAGTCGTAGAAGTAGTAGCTAACATACTCAAAGTCGCCTTCTTTTGCTACAATTACATCATTCTTAAGGAAAAAATCGAAGTATGCAACCATGTTATCGCTATCAGATCCTGAGAAGCTACCATAGGTATTCTTTACAGAAAGATAATCATCAGAAGTAACATGATAAATATTCTCCCACCTTCCGTTCACGTAGTAGAACGAGTCAGTAATGGTTGATAAGGATCCAGCATAGTAGTCATAAGTAAGCACTACCAGCTGGTTTTCTGCAGCATCCGGATATTTTTTACCTAAGAATTTGTACACATCACCGGAGCTGTTGAAGTTTGGATACGACTCACCATTGGCAGTATAGTCTTCTTCTGTTACAGTGTATTTTTCCCAGCTAGAAACGGAATTAGAAACGCCTGGGAAAACTGCCGTGTTGTAAGCCACTGTTACCGTTGCACCGTTCGTTAAGTGTGCATAATTGTTGTTAAGCACAGCAGGTATCAGTTTCGCAGCCTCGGCCTCATTCAAAAAGTAATGGTCTGCGGCCACATAGGGATAATCCGCGCTATCCTTAAGAAGCGCATAATCATCCTCTGTGAGTTCGGTAGCTGCAATAGTATTATCTTTTTTTACTTTGTCAAGCTCATCATAAACATCTTCCATTGGATCACAGGCCGTAAAGGTTAGCGCCAATGAACAGATTATATATATAACTTTTTTCATCTTCTGGATAAGTTAATTCTTAGAAGTTAATTTTTAGACCTGTTGTCCAAGTTCTGCCAACACCGTAGAACACCTGTGAGTTGGCAGCGTTGCTCACGCCAGTCTCACGATCGAACGAGGCAGAGGCATCAGAGATGTACTCTGTATCGAACACGTTGTTAACATTGGCGAACAGTGAAGTGCTAATGCCAGCGATCTTAAACTTGAAAGAAGCATTCAGGTCAAGCAGTGAGTAGCTAGGAACTTCCCATACTTCTCTATCCGGAGAAGTAAGTGTGGTTGGGTCGAAGTACGCGTACAGGTCGGTGTAATAGTTGTAATCAGCACCGATCTTCAGTTCCTCTGTCAGTTTGTAGCTAAGGCCTAAAGCGGCGGTAGTCTGAGCGGCGTCACCAACTTTCACATCTTTCATGTAGATGGGTCCGATGGTGTTTGACTTGGTACGATCTTCATTAAAGACTGTGATCTCGTCCAGGTTGCTCTGCCATGTCCAGTCGCCGACAGACAGCATACCTGTCAGGTTCAGTCGGTTGTTCGGACGGTAGTTCAGGTCAACTTCAACACCCTGGTGAAGTGCGTCTACACCTAACAGGTTGGCAAAGTATACTTCACCAGTGTTTGGCACATTGTACGCTCTAGTGAAAGATCTGTCTTTCCAGGAAGTTCTGTACAGGTTAATGTTGGCAGAAAGTACTGAGCTTCTGTAACCGTAACCCAGCTCGTAGCTCAGGATTTTCTCGTTTTTAGCATCCTTGTTCACGATGTTCTTGTTGTTCAGGAACACAGCGTTGAAGAAAGGGGCCTTCTCGAAATAACCTAAGTTCGCAAACACGTTGTGGTTTTCTGTCAGGTTGTAGTTAGCACCGCCTTTTGTCTGATAGCCAAAGAAGTTCTGGAAATCAGTTTCCTGGTTTCCTTCCTCATACTGGAAATAATCGATACGCTTATAAGAAGTGTTAGAAGCAGCCAGGGAGACGAAGGCAGAAAGTGGGCCGTCTGAGTATTCACCCTGCAGGAAGCCACCTTCCCAAAGCACGATACCGTCGTTGTTGTAGCTAATCTTGTCACCAACTTTTGCTTTGTTGTTCGGGTTGTTCACGTTTGAGTTGTTCAGCACATAGTCTGCGCCCAGCAAGTCAGTTACCTCAGTAAAGTGTCTGCCCTCGTAGCTACGCAGGTCAATACCGCCCAACAGGTCGATCTTATCATTCAGGCTCTTCTGGTAAGTAGAAAGAACGCCGTACCAAGTATGGTCATTTCTAGAGGCTCTCAGGAAAGAAAGCGCGCGGCCATCTGCAGAGGCAACGTTCGCGTCTACGGCAGCGTCTAGGTCGTATGGAGAGTACTTGTTCCCTGTTCTGGTCAGTGTGCCTGTGTAAGCGCCACCACCACCTGAGCCAACAGAGGCGTAAACGGCTGTAGACAGGAAGGAGGTCTCATCGATTGTCCAGTAGTGGTTCAGGGAGAACTGTGGCTTGTGGTAGAAGTTGTCTTCCACGCTAACAGTCTTGCCATCTTTCACACCCCAGTCCTGGTTCCATCTTCTGCCTTGTGGTGCATTTCTGTATTCCTCGATAGAAGCGCGGTTCTGGCGCTGGCCGTGCCACTGCGGAGCACCAAAGCCAGTCAGGGAGATGGTATGCTTATCGTTGATCAGCTTAGAAACGTTGAAGAAGTAGTTATATGCTTCAAACTCTGTTCCGTCTACCCAGCCTTCGCCTTCAGTTTTAGAAGCTGACACTGCAAATGCCCATCCCTTCTCATCCAGACCAGTAGAGTAAGAAATTCCAGTCTTCAAGTAACCGTTGTTACCAAAGCCCTGGAAAATGCTGCCGCCTTTGATCGCGTCAGTAGTTCTTGTGATAATGTTGATGGTACCACCGATAGATGGCACAGCCACCTTAGAGGCACCCAAACCACGCTGCACCTGCATAGACTTCGTTACGTCTGTCAGACCAGCCCAGTTAGACCAGTATACAGAGCCGTTTTCCATGTCGTTTACCGGCACGCCGTTGATCATTACGGCTACGTTCTGGCTCTGGAAACCGCGCAGGTTGATGCGAGAGTCACCGAAACCACCACCCTGCTTTGTAGCATACACACCTGGTGTAGACTTCAGCAGTTCCGGGAATTCCTGGTTAGAGGCTTTCTCGGTAATGATATCGCTGGTGATCGTTGACATAGCAACAGGCGTCTCACGGTCGATCGCGTAGCTGTTCGTTGTAATCAATACCTCATTGATGGAAGTCACGTTTGGCTCCATCAGGATATTGCCCAGGTTCTTCGTGCCGCTTACGTTTCCGATAGACACTTCTTTCTGCAGATAACCCACATAGTTAACCAAAATGGCATCTACGCTGGCGTCATCCACCTTAATAGAAAAGGTACCGTCCAGAGCAGTAGGTGCTGCTTTATCGGTACCTTTCAATAAGACTGTTGCTCCTGGCAGAGGCTCTTTTGTGGCGGCATCCACCACCTTACCTGTAACGGTGCCTTGCGCAAACAAGTCTTTGGGTGTCAAGCTGGTCAAGAATACCAGCAAAACAAGACTAAGTAAATTGTACTTCATCTTTTGTTTGTTAAGAAATGGTTGGTTGATTAATTCGGGCGCAAAATTACTACTGTAATTCAGTAATATTCAACTAAAAGTATTAAAAAAATGTAAAATACTTTTCTGCCTGTTTACAGAAGATTAATGTGGATTTTTCGGAACAACTTCGCACATATAAGATTTTCCCACATACACAAACGCTACTTCCCCGACACCACTGTTCCTGTTGGCAGGTGGTGCAACTGCAGGCTTTTTAATTCTATTTTATTTATTTTTTCACCGGTTGTTTTGCATCTTAAAAATTTCCTTTATTTTTGTGCTCACAAACGGGGGATTAGCTCAGCTGGCTAGAGCGCTTGCATGGCATGCAAGAGGTCATCGGTTCGACTCCGATATTCTCCACTAAAAGGCAACTGCGAAAGCGGTTGCTTTTTTTTGCTTTATACCCATGCCATACTTCACTTACATTCTCTACTCTGAGAAAACCGACCGCTACTACGTGGGCAATTGCGAAGACATGGAGATGCGCTTAGCCCTTCACAACTCCGGCAGAAATAAGTCTATAAAGTATGGGGCGCCGTGGAAGCTTAAGTATACTGAGGCTTATACTACACGCAGCGAGGCTGTGAAAAGAGAAAAAGCGTTGAAGGCAAAGAAGAGCAGAAGATATTTGGAGTGGCTAACCAACACAGCTGGCTAGCGCGTCCCAAAAGCTTTCGGGAAGATCATCGGTTCGATTACGATATTCTCCACTAAAGGCAACCACCACGGTTGCCTTTTTTTGCTTTATACTTCCTTCCTCAGTATAGCCGGTGCTTCACGGGCTATAGGCCTCTCCTGCAGAACCGCCCCCCTTCTGGTCCGTACTTTCTAGGACGTGTTACATAAAAAGGAGGTAGCCATGAGTTTTAACTTTGAGGATAAGCAAAAAGATGCCGTAAACCTGCTCCGCAAGGTGGCAGAGGAGATGGGCACAGAAGACCTGAACCAGGCAGGGCGCGTTTTTAGGGCGGTGCTGCAGGCTATCCGCGACAGGCTGCCTGTAAATGACGCCGTACATTTTGCCGCCCAGTTGCCCACCATCTGGAAAGGCGTATACTACGACCAGTATGACCCCGCCAAAGTTCCTGTGAAAGTGCGCGACCGGCAAGAGTGGATTGAGTTCATCCGAAGCAAAAACGCCTTTGCCGCCAACAACGACTTCCTCTGCGACAGCGATGTGATGGAAGCGTTTCAGGCGGTTTTTAAAGCGCTGCACCATTGCGTGTCTAACAGGGAACTGCAAAAGGTAAAGGAGGCCATGCACCAGGACATACAGGAGTTGCTGGAAGTATAAGCCCAGGGAAAACAAAGTATAGAAGGCGCCGTTTGTGTAGCAAGCGCATAAAAGGCGCCTTCTACTTACTATACTTTATCAGCATGAAAAAAATCTACCTCGCCCTACTCCCATTTATACTTATAGTAAACGCCTGTAACCAGCAGAAGCCGGAGCTTGTCACTACCCCAGCAGCCGCTGCCCCGGACACAATGGCAACCGACACCGCACTGCAGGAAGTTGCAGCGGAAACGCCCGCCTTACCAGCCTGTTCGCTGGAGGCCCCTTTGCTGCTACCCGACACCACCGCCACCGACGCCAAACTGCAAGCTTACCTGCAAGACCTAACCAAGGCCGTGCAGGCCCAGGACGCACAGCAGCTGCAAAAACTAACGGCGCCCGACATTCGCACTGGCTTTGGCGAGGAGGGCGGCTGGGAGAGCTTCGCCAAGCAATGGCAGCCCGGCAAGGCGGATTCGGAAGTATGGCTGCTGCTGGACCACCTGCTGCGCCTGGGCGGCGGCTATCCCTTGGCCAGCAACAAAGATTTGTACGCGCTGCCTTACGTGTACAGCAACTGGCCCGACTCTGTGGATGCCTTCATGCACATTGCCGTTACTAAAACAGGAGCCATACTCCGGGAGGAGCCTGCCGCCAACGCGCCGGCGCGCTGTACGCTTAACCACTACATCCTGAAGGTGGACTATGAGAAATCTTACCCGGAGGGGGCGCCGCAGAAAGAGTGGTGGCATGTGCAAAGTCCCGACGGTGCGCTGCAGGGCTACCTGCACCACGCCGATGTGCACAGCCCGGTGGGCTATCGCGCCATTTTTAACCGCAGCAAAAACGGCGCCTGGCAAATGACGGCGCTGGTAAACGGCGATTAAATAAAAAAAGCCTCCTGCCAGGTATAAGTATGGCAGGAGGCTTTTTAAAGGGATGTGTAGCAGGAAGTATAGGCTTACACAAACAGCCCTTCTACAGACAGGTAGCGTTCGCCGGTGTCGTAGCAGAAGGTAAGCACTTTGGCACCCGCCGGAATCTCCTCCTGCAGCTTTTTATTGACTGCCGCCAACGATGCCCCAGAAGAGATGCCCACAAAAATGCCTTCTTCGCGGGCGGCGCGGCGGGCAAAGTCATAGGCTTCATCCTGCTGCACCTGCACTACGCCGTCCAGTATACTTGTATCCATAATCTTCGGTATAAACCCGGCCCCGATGCCTTGCAGCGGGTGCGGCCCCGGCTCTCCACCGCTCAGCACCGCAGAGGCAGTGGGCTCCACAGCGTATACTTTCAGGTTCGGGAACTTGTCTTTCAGCACCCGGGCCACGCCGGTTATATGTCCGCCCGTGCCTACGCCGGTTATCAGGTAATCAAGCCCGTCCGGAAAATCCTCCAGAATCTCCTGCGCCGTCGTCTCGGCGTGCACTTGCACATTGGCCTCGTTGTCGAACTGCATCGGCATCCAGGCTTTTTCGTTTTCCTGCAGTATCTCCTGCGCCCGCTCAATGGCTCCCTTCATCCCCTTCTCGCGCGGCGTCAGCTCCAGGTGGGCGCCATAGGCAGCCATCAGGCGGCGGCGCTCCACCGACATTGACTCCGGCATCACCAGGATCAGGTCATATCCTTTTACGGCTGCCACCATCGCCAGCCCCACGCCTGTATTGCCAGAGGTAGGCTCCACAATCACGCTATCCTGTTTAAGCAGGCCTTTCCGCTCGGCATCTTCTATCATGGCCAGGGCGATGCGGTCTTTTATACTTCCGCCCGGGTTGCTGCGCTCCAGTTTCATCCATACCTCAGCCTCTTCGCCATAAAGTTTGTTGATGCGCACGTGCGGTGTGCCGCCGATGGTGTCAAGTATCGTATTCGCTTTCATTAAGTATAAATCTTATCAGATGGAAAAATTGATCAGGTTTTCTGGCTCGCGGGAGTGGCGCACGTCTATTTGCGGGCGGTGGTACACCCGCGAGTAAGCCGGCACGCTTTCGGTGAGCCATACGTTACCGCCCACAATGCTGTGCGCCCCCACCACCGTATTGCCGCCCAAAATGGTAGCCCCGGCATAAATCACCACATGGTGCTCAATAGTAGGGTGCCGCTTGATGTTGGCCATGGCCTTGTCCACGCTCAGGGCCCCGAGCGTGACGCCCTGGTATACTTTTACATGGTCGCCGATCATGCAGGTTTCCCCTATAACTACACCGGTGCCGTGGTCTATGCAAAAGTGCGAGCCGATTTGCGCCCCCGGATGGATATCGATGCCGGTGCGGGCATGCGCATATTCTGTAAGCACGCGGGGCAGCAACGGCACGCGCAGCTCGTAAAGGGCGTGCGCCATGCGGTACATCGCCACCGCCTTAAACCCGGGGTAAGTGCGGATCACCTCTTCTATACTCCGGGCTGCAGGGTCTCCGGCAAGCAGGGCCTCGGCATCCATCTGCAGCAAGTCGTAAATGTAAGGCAGCTCCAGCATCATCCGCTCCGCCACTTCCTCGGCAGGCAGGGGCAGGTCCGGCTCCATACTTGTCAGGATGCGCATCATGTTTGTCTTGAGCCCGTTGGTATACTCCTCCAACTCCTCCACTCTCTCAAAGCGCACATCGGCGAGCGGCGGGAAGAGCAGCTGCAGCACACCCTCCACCAGTTTGCACATGGCCGAGGCCGGCACCTGGTGCTTTGCCCGCTGGTGGCTCTCAAACAAGGTCTCTAAAAACTGACTGTTCATGATGGTAAAAACGTATGCGGCTCTCGCGTGTTTAACCTTCAACAAAAAAAGGCTGCGTTTGTTATGCGGTTCAAAACAAAGACTAACTCATGCCTCTTCACAAGCAAAAAAAGGAGTCCCGAAGAACTCCTTTTTTTGTTGATTAAACCTTACCCAGCCTGCTTAGTCGCAGTGGCCGGGGCCGATAATGCCGTTGTTATACTTATCCAGCGTGTCGCTGAGAGAGGTGAACTGCTCCCGCAGCTTCTTGTCTTTTTTCCCGATCTGGCTTGGGCTATACTTCTTAAACAGCTCAGTGGCTTTGTTGTAGGCCTCAAGCGCCTCACCGCTCATGCCGGCTCCGGCTGCCAGGTTAAGCGTGGCCGCCGCATACTGATGCGCCAGAATATAGTAGGCGTTGCCTTTGGGCTGCACCAGCAAAACAGTGTAGTATGTCTGCCCCGACAAGAAGAACGGAGCGCTGTAGTAGTCGTCCCAAGTGTTGTCATACTTCTTGTTATTGCTGTCGGCGTGGGTTTTCCAGTAGCCTTGGGTGCGGGTGCAGCCTCCTGTTGCTGGCGGCGTCACTTCCTGCTCGGTGCAGAAAACGATGTTGTCGATGCCGCCTGATCCAACGTTGCCCTCTCCGTCCAGCACCAGTATCAGTTTCTCCACGTTGCTGGTGCCTTTCAGGTCCACGGTTTGTACGCTTCCCTCCTCTTCGTAGGTGGCAAGCGGGAAGTCAACTGTGCCGCCGCCGGCCAGCACCAGGCGCACATAAGACTTGTTTTCCAGCGGCGAAGCGTCTACGTCCACCACATCCACCGATTGCATGGTAACGCTGCCGTCTATCTCCGTAAAGTCCAGCTCCAGAGTGGCGCCCCAGGCGTTATCGTTGGGTTCCGCAATCCGGATCTCGGTTCCGGAAGGGTTATAGGTTCCGTCAGGGTTGGCCGCTATCTGCTGCTGCGTAAACTGATTTGAGATCAAAATTTTTCCTAACCGGGATGCCTGACCAAGGTCGTGAGCGTCATCGCCGGTTGGGTTTGCCGTGTCGTAGATCCTGGCTACGTTATCATCGCCATACACGCCCTCGGCGTTCCTTTTGGTGTTGTGCACCCATACCTTGCCGAATGGTGTGGCGACATGGTCTATAAATGGAAGTTGTTCCGGGTTGTCGGAAGAGTAGGCTTCAAAATCGATAGCGTAGCAGTTTTCGTCCAGCGCATTCTGGGAAGTGCCAGCCATAAATTCAGGGGCGATTTCGTCTGTTTTTTCACAGCCCATCATGGTTAAAGCCAGGCCGCAGCCCAGCAAACTCAGATAAAAGTTGTTTTTCATAGTGAAGGTTTAGTTTGTTAAAAATTTCACAATAGCTGCACCTCCACCGCGGCGGCGGCAAAGTGCAACCGTAAACCTCCATACTTGTTTTGTACTAAAAAAGATACTCCAGCACGATAAAAACCAAGCATTGCCAGCAAAGTATACTCAAAGCATCACAAGCCCCCAAACCCCTCCAGGCATAATAAATTGCACCATTTCTTTAATAAGAAAGGCAGCCAGGGCAATCAAAAGAAAAACAAACAACTGCGATTAATTCTATTCAGAAAGACTCTATCAGGCCGACGCGCTGCGCCGAACCACCAGCACCAAGTATAAAAATGCCAGCATCGACAGCACCGCCCCTGACCAGAACACCAGGGTAAAATTGCTGCTTTGGTTGCCATAGAGCCAGCCGGAGCCCAGCGCCCCCAGCCCAATACCTATTTCCAGGGCAATGTACATTGTAGCCATGGCCCTGCCCCGGTGCTCAGGGAGGCTCAGGTCTATTGTCCAGGCGTAGATGGTGGGTGAGTTCATGCCGGTGGCTACGCCAAACAGCACCCCTGCCAGCAGCAGCCCCCTTACCGTCTCCACCGAGCCGATTACCAGCATGGCAGCGGTCAGCAAGGCGGTGCTCAGGTACAGCACGGTTACGCGCCCATACTTATCCGAGGCACGGCCTGCCAAAAACCGGATGGCCAGCGATGAGAGCGTGAAGGAGGTAAAGAAAAGCCCTTTGTTCTCGATGCCCAGGTGCTCGCTGAAGTCGGGGATGATGGTCAGCACGGTGCCGAAGCTGAAGTAAGTCAGCAGCATGACCACCGAGGGCGCCAGCACCCTTGGCTCCAGCACCTCCTGCCGCGATAGCCGCAGCATACTCCACCGGAATTTCTCCGGCTCCTCCACCGTCTCCTTCATGTGCCAGATCACCGCCACCGACAGGAAAGCGGCCGCCGACGAAGTATAAAACATCACCTCCACCGGAAAGATACTGGCCAGCAGGCCGCCCAGAGCGGGTCCGGCCGCCATTCCCAAACTCCCCGACAGCCCCATCAGCCCCATTGCCTCTCCGCGCCGCTCCAGGGGCACCAGGTCGGCCACATAGGCTGACTTGCCCGTAGGGGTGAAGCCCGTGGAGAAGCCGTGCACGAAGCGCAGCAGCAGAAAAGCCGCCACCGTGCCCACCAAAGGGTACAGAAAACCGCATACCACGCACACCACACTCCCGATCACCATGACCGGCACCCGCCCGATTCTATCGGCGAGTTTGCCGCTAAAGGGCCTGGAAAGCCCCGCCGTAACAGTGAACAAAGCGATGATGAGGCCTTTGTAGTCTTCGCCGCCGAGGCTGGAGAGGTAGCCCGGCAACTCCGGGATGATCATGTTGAAGCTGGAGAAGAAAAGAAAGGAGCTCAGGCAGAGTAGCCCAAACTGTAATCCGTACACGCGCTTTTTCTTTGCTACTGCCATCATTCGTCCTTCGCTTTAGGGCGCAATTTGGCAAAGGATTCCGGGAAGTGCTAGCGCAAGTACGGAAAGGAGCCAAACAAGCGGGGGATTATACTTGCAGGGCAGGCTCTGAGGGAGAAGGCTTTATGCCGTTGATCATGATGCCTTTTTCCAGGCCAGCCAGGTGAATGCTGCGTGCTACGTGGCGGGCAATGTCGGGGCTTTGGATGGCTCCAAGGCGAATTTTCTGGAAGGCGCCGCCTGTCAGCGCAAAGCTGACGTAGTGCTCCGTGATGCGCAGCTCCTGGATGTGCTGCCACTCCACCACCGTTTCGGAGCCGAAGAGCGACACGCGGTAAGCAATGCGCTCTGGCGTCATGGAGAAAAAAGCGTCTTTAAAGCGCAGCACTTCTGTGGCGTACGCTAAGCAAACTGAGCCCGAGAGGACCATCAGGCCACTGGCTGCCGCCCATCCGGGCCGCAGCGCCTCCATCCAGAGCAGCTCGCGCAGCAGGGCGTAGCCGCCGCCCAGCAACAGAAACAGCCCCATTAAAAGCACCGACCGCTTGGTGGCGCGCAGCTGCCTGTTGGGATACAGATTTACATACATAGTGTTCTTGTAGGGGCCTTTTTAGTGAAGTTGAAGATCTTTTTGCCGCACCATCATCTTTACCTGCTCTTTTACCTGTTGTAACATCTCGTCGTTCTGAATACGTTCCAGGCTGATCTCGTGCACCTCCTCGTTCTTCAGCACAAACACCACCTTGAACAGCTCTACCCGCACGGCGTCTACCTCCTCCCAGTCAAACTCGTGCTCGGGCTGCATAAAGCGGGTGCGGTAACGCACACCATGTGCACTCAGCGTGAGGTGCCGGCGGTACTGCGGCTTTCGGTCCAGCCACAGCCTGTACAGGAAAATGGCTGGCACAAACAGGTTTATCAAAAACACCATCACGAGCTCTGTAGAGAATGTTTTGGTGATGGTAAGGTGCAGCAGAAACCCTAATTGCAGAAACATGGCTGCGCCGGCAAGCAGCATCATTCTCTGTTCAGAGCGAGGCTTCAAGGTATAGGCTCCTTCAAAAAGTCTGATACTGATCTCCTGCATTTATACTGCAAATAAATTCTCCGTCTAAAAATATAAAAATCAGTTTATATTTCAAAGCGCTTGCGGCCGCTGCTTTTCGGCACATTTTAGTAAATTGAGCCTTTCTTAACCAAGCTACCATGAAACTACACTATACCTGGCTGCTGGCCCTGGGCACGCTGGCGTCGTGCCAGTACCTGCCCATGCAGCGCAGCACAAGCAACCTGGAGCCCGCCAACAACAAGTTCGGCGATATTACCCTGCAGCAGATTTATACCTTACAGGATGAGCGCAACACTTCCAGTCTGCTGCCTTTCCTGAGCAACCCCAACACCGCTTACCGGCAGCACGCCGCCCTGGCCTTTGCCTCTGTGCAGGACACAGTGGCCCTGCCAGCCTTAGAACATCTACTGGCCGACTCTGTGGCATCTGTGCGCAAGGCCAGCGCCTATGCTTTAGGGCAAACAGGCCACGCGCAGTCGGAGCCGGAGCTTATACTTCAACTGAAATCAGAGCAGGACCCGGAGGTACAGGCCGAGCTGCTGGAGGCACTTGGCAAAGTAGGCACCGCCGCAGGAGCCGAGGTTTTGGCAACCTATCCTGCCAACAGCCCGGAGGCACTGGCCGGACAGGCTTGGGGCATTTACCGGTTAGGGCAGCGGCAGCAGCAAACGCCACAGCTGGTGCAAAAAGCCATCGAGCTGATAGCCCCTACTAACATTTACGAGGCACGCCTGGCGGCGGCACACTTCCTGGCCAGAACCCCCAAGCTGGACCTGACTCCGTTCCGGCAGCCGCTGCTCAATGCCGCCACCTCCGACAAAGCCCCTGAAGTACGCATGGCCATCGCGCAGGCCCTGGGCAAGGTACGCGGCATCGACAAAGCCAGCTTTTTATCCACCATCGCCCAAAGCGACCCTGACTACCGGGTGCGCCTGAACGCCATCCGCTCCATGAACGGGCTGGAGTTTGCCGATATCAAGACAGCCATACTTGCCGGCCTGCAAGATCAGAACATCAACGCCGCCATTGCCACTTCGGAGTTTCTGCTGAGCAACAGCAACGGCGTGCCCGCGCAAACGCTGCTGGAGGTGCTGCCCAACCTGCTCGATGCCCGCGTGCGCAGCAACGTCATTTGGGTGATCCTGAAAAACAGCCAGGTGCAAAACCGCCTGTACTTGAACCCGCGCTACAAGCAGCAGTTCCAGCACGCCCGCACCCCTTACGATAAGGCAAACCTGCTCAAGGCACTGTCCGGCGACATCAGCAACTATAACTTTATTGCAGAGCAGGTTTTTCTGGCCGAGGAGCCCGTGATAGCCACCACGGGTATGGAGGCCCTGATTTTGATGCGCCAGCAACCGGACTTTCCGAGGCGGCTGGAGCCGGCCTTTGCCGACATCTTTAAGCTGGCCATAGGCTCTGGCGATGTGGCGCTGGTGGGCATGGCCGCCGCCGCCATCCGCGACCCCAAGCTAAACCTGCGCAGCCAGTACAGCGACTACAGCTTTTTAACGCAGGCCCAACAGAAACTGCAGCTGCCCCGCGACATGGAAACCAACATTGAGCTGCAGAAGGCCATTGACTATGTAAACGGAAAGCCGGAGAGCGAGACGCCTCAAAACCCTTTTACGCACCCGATAGACTGGGAACTGGTAAAGAACATCAACCCGAACCAGCAGGTACTGCTGCGCACCGAGAAAGGAAGCATTATTCTGCAGCTGTTTGTGGAGGCGGCCCCCGGCTCGGTGGCCAACTTTGTGGAGCTGACGCAGCAGGACTTTTTCGACGGGTTATACTTCCATAGGGTAGTGCCTAACTTTGTGGCCCAGGGCGGCGACAAGCGCGGCGACGGCTGGGGCAGCTCCGACTACTCCATCCGCTCTGAGTTTGCCCCGCTGCACTACTACGAGGGCTACGTGGGCATGGCCTCCGCCGGAAAAGACACCGAAAGCAACCAGTGGTTTATCACCCACTCTCCTACACCGCACCTGGATGGCCGCTACACCATTTTTGCGAAAGTGATTGATGGCATGGACGTTGTGCACCGCCTGGAGGTAGGCGACAAGATAGTGGACGTGGAAGTGCTGGGCTGGCAGCCTTTAGCAGCCAGTGCGGCAGAGTAAAGTATACTTTATACTTGTGAGAAAGATGCAGGAAAAATGGCCGGAAGGATTGCCGGTGGCGCAGGTGCGCATTGCCCGCCCTACCGATAAGTTGCCGGAGGTAGAACGGTTCTATTGCCAGGGCCTGGGCTTGCGCAAACTGGGCGGTTTTGAAAACCATAAGGGCTACGACGGCATCATGCTGGGGCTTCCCGGTTTTCCGTATCACCTGGAGTTTACGCAGCACCCGCATGGCAGCCCCTGCCCCGCCCCCTCCAAAGACAACCTGCTGGTACTCTATGTACCGGATGCCCAGCGTATTAACCGCGTGGCAGAGCGACTGGCGCACATGGGCTACCCTGAGGTGGAACCGGAAAACCAGTACTGGAAAGACAAAGGAGCCACAACTATAGAAGACCCTGACGGCTGGCGCCTCGTGCTGATGCCTACTGCGGGGATCGGGTAAAACAAGAAAGGCTGCCCCTGGTGAGGGCAGCCTTTTTTGATGTATAGATGGTATCAATAACAATGGCGCAGGTTTAGCCTGAACGCCAGCAACGGCATTAAGAACAGCGCACCACATTCAGTTCTGCGGGAGCAGACAGTTCGGCCCAGGTATTGATGAGCTCCTTAAACTCCTGCTGCAGCGCACGGCTCTTGTCCTTGGCATACCAGGCGTGCAGCTTTTCAGCAAACACACTGTAGTCGGCCCCCTGTGCCTTCATGTCCAGGAACAGCTGCTGGGCTGGCTCCGGGCGTGGCCCCCAGGTGCCCAGCACTTCCATCGTGTCGGCATCTAAGGCAATAAGTTTCGGAATCGAACGACCGCCGTCTGTCAGGTAGGCATCCATTATCTCCGGGTTTTCATCGCGCAGCAACAGCTTTACCTCTATCAGCGGCGAGGCATCGGCTATTTTAACAATGGCCGGCAAACACTGCGCCGCGTCGCCACACCAAGCCTCCGTCAGCACGACCCAGGTCATTCTGGTGCGCACGCTCAGCATCATTTCCACCAGTTCATCCTCAAGTATCACTTTCTCCACGCGGCGCATGCGGTGCATGTTCATGCGGGTATACTCTACCATTACTTCAGAATGATTGGTGCCCGTGGTTTTGTGCTCGGCCAGTAGCTTATCGATCATGTCGCGGTACTGGGTATAGCTGATTGCTTTAGAAAGGTGCTCGGGAGTGATTACAGTTTGTGCCATTTGTGTATCTACCATAGTGTTATCAGTGTTGTTAAGAAATATCTCCATAAGTATATATTACAAGTTTAAGGTCCGAATAGTTCCTGCTGCCACTGCTAATGCAGCACGCAAGGCAGCTGGTTTTGCGTCATATGTCAAGTTGTTTGCGGCTTCCGTCAGGCTTGTAACCTGCTAGGCGCTATACCTTTGCTGCATAAACTAAAACATAAACCAACATGGCTACAGGCAATATGAGATTTTTAGTGCTCGGCGGTACAGGCAGCATTGGCTATGCCTTTGCGCAGGAGCTTTTGCGGCACCAGGAGCGGGTAACGCTTCTGGTAAGAAACAGGCAGAAGGCCCAAAAGTTATTTGGCCCTTGCCCTACGCTACAGCTGGTTGAAGGAGACGCACAAAACAGGGATCTGCTAAAGAAGTTGGGAGCAGACGCGACGCACATCTTCCATGGGATTAACTACCCTTACGAGAAGTGGCAAGGCAATATGGAGCGTGTAACGCAAAACGTGTTGGAGGCCGCAGCCATAAACAAAGCTACGATTTTTTTTCCGGGAAACATATATAATTTTGGATTAATTCCGGTCATCACCGAAACCACACCACAAGCACCTACCACCAAAAAGGGCGCTATACGGGTAAAACTGGAGCAGATGCTACGCCAGGCGACAGACCGCGGAGAGTGCCGCATAATCAACCTGCGCATGCCCGACTTTTGGGGCCCAAACGTTATGAATGAGGGAATTGCGCCTGTTTTTAGGGGAGCATTGGCTGGCAAACCCATGCCTTGGCTGTACCGCAACGACATACCGCACCAATTGGTATACACGCCCGATGCCGCAAAGGTATTTTACAAACTAGCAAAACAGCCTCAGCTGCCTGCATACGTCGAATATAACTATGCCGGGGAGGTGGTGCCAAGTATAAAAAAATGGCAGGCGCAGATTGCCGAAATAGCCGGCACCAAACCACAGCATAAACTGTACCCGGGCTGGCTTTTTAAGCTGATGGGGCTGTTCTCTGCCGGCATGCGCGAGATCAGCGAGATGGGCTACCTCTGGCAGCATACCATCCTCCTCAACGACGAGAAGCTACACCAGGTGCTGCCTGGTTTACAGCGCACCTCCATGCAGCAGGCCATCGCCGAGACGCTGCAATGGCACAGGGAGAGTTTGGAGTTTGGGATTTAGAGAGTTGGGGATATTTCTGGCGACGGGCTCCCCTCCTTTGGTAAGCAAGAGCGCGAGCTCAGAGTTTGTAAGCGTAGTAAACATACTAACAAAAGAGGCACAAGCGGACGCTTGCGCCAGAGCCAAAAGCAAATCTTAAATTCTTTAACTCTCTAACTCTCTAACTCCTAATGCTCGCTTTTCTCGCCTGCGGTAACAGCTATGGGCAGGAAGTTCTGCTTTGGCGGCAGCGGACAAGTGGCATAGCCGGTGAAACCGCACGGCGGCGTGTAGGCTTTATTAAAGTCGATGTAGGTCTTGCCGTCCGGGCCGGGCTTCGGAATGTAGAGGTAGCGGCCGGAGCCGTAGGTATCAGTGCCGTTGGTTTTGTCGGCGAAGATGATGAACAGTTCGTCGCCCTCCTCCAGCGCATCGAGGCGGTACTGCTGGCCTTCTTTGGTAAACACAACCGCCCCCGGCGAGGGCTCCTGCGAGGTCTGCCCCAGCACATTGGTAATAGCGACCTGTTTCGGCAAGGGGTTCTGCTCCAGCACGGCCTCCAGCTTCCACTCCGGCTGTACCGGGTAGCGCTCTATGCCAGCAAAGTTCTTGCGTGCCTCATTCTCCGCATCCCACAGCCGCACGCCATACTTGTCGCCGCGCTGTATCACTACCCACTTTAAAGAGCCGTGGCGCATTTGGGCAGGCTGTTCCATCTCCGGCGAGTATACCCTTACCTCCTGCAGCACCGGCTCCCCGTTCAGTGTTATGTCAGCGCCTTTGGCTGGCTGCAGCTTCACTTCATTGCCCTCAAGTATAAATGCTCCCGCCTGCGGCGCTATCTTCCCCGCCGGAAACGCCACGTCATTCCCCGCAGCGCTGCCAAAGCTGTTGCTGCCCGGCTCCAGCCAGTACAGCCCCGCCAGCGCCAACCAGCCGTCCTCTTTCTGCAGGTTTTTCACCCGCTCGGCATGCCATTGGTTTATACTTTCTACATAACCCTCCTCTGCTGAAGCAGCAGCTGTGGGTGTCGTTTCTGTTTCTGCCTCTGTTGGCTTTTGCGAGCAGGAGGAAAGCATAGCCCCGGCAAGGGCGGCGGTAAGGAGTAGCTTTTTCATGGTGTTGAGTGATGTAGCTTTTTGGATGCAGGAACAAAGATATAAACTTATGCGGGCATTTATTATCCAAACAGTTTAACCCACCCCTAGCCCCTCCAAGGAGGGGAATTATTTCTGCACGGCTATTCTCCTCTCAGAAGGCAGGGCCGTTAAGTTCTCCACTCTCTGGCGCGAACCTTCAGATTCGTGGCTTACAAATGATGTTGAGTCTGAGACTCAACTGGCCTGGAGGGACAGGAAAAAGTAAATCATGACTCAAAGATCCCGCAGCATTTCGGGGCATGAACGCTTGCGCCATAGATGGGCTAAAGAAACCGAGTAAGAGGATTCCTGTGGTTTTGTGAATAACCTTCGTTGCAGAAAGGATAACCTAATGCTACTGGCCCACAGGATTCTTTCAGGATGACAAAAGCGGAATGCATTGGCCCTGCCCCCTTCTTTTTGGAGCAAATTCCCCTCATCGGAGGGACTGGGGGTGGGTTTAGGCAGCATCGGCAAAACCAAACTTACGCAGCGGCCATACGTTGGCGGTAGGCAGCCGGGGGCATGCCAGTCCATTTCTTAAAGGAGCGGGAGAAAACGCTGGGCTCAGAGTAGCCTAGCAGGTAGGCAATGTCAGTGATGGTGCTCTGGTTGTCCTGCAAGTGTTTTACGGCAATTTGCTTGCGCACCTCATCCAGCAACAGTTGATAGGCAGTACCTTCGTCTTTTAACCTGCTCTGGAGGCTGCGCACGCTCATGGCCAGGCTGCGGGCCACGCTGGTTATACTTGGCTCCTCCCCCTTCAGCTGGTGCGCGATTTCGTGCTGCACCCGCTCCCGCACGGTTTTCGGCTCGTGTAGCTTTTGCAGGTACTCCTCGGCATACTTCTCAAAGAACAGGTTCAGCTCGGGATTGGCCGTCACCACCGGCAGTTGCAGGTAAGCGGCATCAAATACAAGGCCACTGTAGCTGGCGCCAAACACCAGCTCCGCGCCCGCAAATATCCGCTCGTGCTCTTTTATACTTGGCGGCTCAGGGTAAGCCAGCAGCACCTGTTTATACTTCAGCGTCTGCCCCACCAGCGCCGAGAAAGCATTTTTATAGATCACCAACTCCGAGTCGAGGGCGTTGCGCGGGTGCTGTATGGCCGGACTGTCCACCTGCAGCTTTACCAGCGCCAGCTGCCCCTGCACCTCCAGGCTGGTGCGGATGGCGCCGCAGATAATATCCTGGTACTTGCACAGCTTCCGCAGCGACTTGTGCAAGGTTGGCGCATTCATCATCACGTAGGCAATGGTACCCATGGAGGTCGGGTTTATACTTTCGGCCACATGCAGGGCCAGGTCCGGGTCCTGGGCTACGGCAATGGCGGCGTTCCACAGGTCCTGCACTGTCTCCACCGAGATGCGGGCGTTCACATCCTGCACCAGCCGCTGGTCCAGCCCCACCTGCTGGCAAATGGCCTCTACATCCTGCCCCTTCTGGCGCAGCACATGCAAAAGCAGCCCCACCGATGGTGCACTTAAAGTATGAGTTTCTGGTGTCATTAGCTTAAGGTATAAATCCCTGTAAAAATAATAAACCGCTTGCTTAGGTGCAGCTATAGTTTGGCAAAGTATAATTTTCTACCTTAGAAAGGAAATGGATATACCCACAGATTTAGAAGCCCTGGCCGGAAAAGATGTGACACAAGCCCTTGCCCTGCACGACCTGGCGTATGGCTGGCTGCAGCAGGTGCTGTTTCGGGTGGAGGACGTATGGCTGGCGGTGCGCGTGAACGAGGATACAGACGAAATCATACTTACCATACTTCCGGAGCTGGATGTTGCGGTGCTGGAGCGGCAGTTCAGCTTCTCGCAAATCTCCAACCAGCGCAAGAAATTAAACTGGCTCTGGCGCATGACTAACCAACATGGTTACGAGGACGGTTTCCAGCTGGCCTTTGACGATGCAGAGGGGACCAATGTGCAGCTGCTGGCGGAGGCATCGCAGCTACAGCTGCATATTTTTCAGAGATATCGCTAAAATCATACTTATAACGATGTACAAGCACCTACTCCCGCTTCTGCTGTTACTCTTGGCCTTTACAGCCACGGCACAGCAAACGCCCCAAGTTGCCGGCGACTGGAACGGCTCGCTGAAAGTGATGGGCACAGAGCTTCCGCTTATCTTCCACATCAGCGCGGCTGAAAACGGCACGCTCTCCGCCACCATGGACAGCCCCAGGCAAGGTGCCACCGGCATACCGGTGCAGCAGGTACGGCAGGTGCAGGACAGCCTGTTCATCGACTTGAAAAACCTTAACGCGGCTTACGTAGGCAAACTGGTAGATGCCGAAACACTGGACGGGCAGTGGCAGCAGGGCGGCCAAAGCTTTGCGCTACAACTAAAGAAAGGTAGCGCCGCCGAGGCCATGAAGCGCCCGCAGACGCCCAAAGAACCATACCCTTACCGGAGCACTGAGGTAACAGTAGAGAATAAGGCGGCTGGCATTAAGCTGGTGGGTACGCTTACAATTCCGCCAGTCAAAGGTCCTCCTGGTCCTGCCGTGCTGCTACTCACCGGCTCCGGCCCCCAGGACCGCGACCAGACTATTATGGGGCACAAGCCGTTCCTGGTTTTGGCCGATTACCTCACCCGCCAGGGCTTTGCCGTGCTGCGCCTCGACGACCGCGGCACCGGGAAATCGGGCGGTAACTTTGCCACCTCCACCACCGGGGATTTCGCCTCTGATGCCGAGGCCGCTTACAATTACCTCCGCAACCATAGCGGCATCAACAAGAAAAAGGTTGGTTTGCTGGGCCACAGTGAGGGTGCCCTAATTGCCGCCAAAGTAGCCGCAGCCAACCCAAATGTGGCCTTTGTGGTGCTGATGGCAGGCAACGCCGTGCCGGGCACCGAGTTGCTGGTGGCGCAGAACAAAGCCCTGCTAGAGAGTGCCGGCGTGCCGCAGGAGCAGCTGCAGAAATACCTGGCGTTACGCGAGGCCCAGTTTAAAGTAGCTGCCACCGAAAAAGACGCAAGCAAAGCCGCCGACCAGATACGCCGCTTGGAACAGGAGGCAAAAGCAAGTATGACTCCGCTGGAGCAGCAGCAACTGGGACTCACCGACAAAGCCGAAGAAACGATTGTGGCCCAACTTAGCTCGCCGTGGATGCGCTACTACCTGGCCTACGACCCCGCCCCTGCGCTGCAAAAGCTAAAGATGCCTGTACTAGCCCTCAACGGCACCAAAGACCTGCAGGTGCCTTTCCAGCAGAACCTGCCTGCCACCGAAAAAGCCCTCAAAGCCGGCGGCAATAAAAAGTATACAATACAGGAAATGCCCAACCTTAACCACCTCTTCCAGACAGCCAAAACCGGCTCGCCGGCAGAATACGGGCAGTTGGAAGAAACCTTCGCCCCAGCCGCGCTGGAGGTAATCAGTGAGTGGATGAAGCGGGTGGTGAGGTAGGAAGGGGATATATTAGTGCTTTAATGAATACCTGGTGGTACTATTAAAATCTAGAAAATAAAAATTCACTCTAAGGTGTTGATAATCATAGTTTTACTAATAACGCTATCTGCATTTGTTTTTCAACAGCAAGAAAAAGGTGAGAAAATAAGGTATCATGAAATTGATATAACTGCCTCATCCATAAACCTTATTAAATGGGATATAAAAGACACTTCTAATACCGCTTTTGTGCAGGAAGTAATAGATGCAAAAGGGCGAACTGAAGAGCTGCGATTTTATGATTCAGCGCACCGACTTACCTATACAGGCTCTGGGTTTTACGGTGGGCCTATCATCAGGTATGACTATGAAGAGAATAAGATTACGGAAACATTCTTTAGTGACGAAAATGAAATTGCCCATGACTTTAGCACTTCAGAGGTACCTTTTCGGTTTATTTACCACCTGAATAAATCTAATCAAATAACACATATAGAGACAAAGTATAAGCTAGAGTTTGACTGGACAAACGAAAGCCTTAATGAGACTATAAAACTCCTTAAACTCTATAAACAGTATACACCTGAAGAGTTTGATCTGAAAGAAGTGTTTGGTTACGGGTTTGCTTCTGCAAAACTCAATGGAGTCAACCCAAAGTTGTTGAAATAAGACTCGGTTGGCACAGGTTGCAATACTATAGCTCTTTCAGCTCGCACCAGTAAGAAACTACATTATTTCACAGATCATACTTACAAGTATGAGGAGCAGGCATTTGGGAAGGAACTTACCACACAGACTATCATTGACAGGCTGTGGACAGTTAATTGCCTAGCGACCTGCCCCGATGTAAGCTTGGGCAGCCACTCGACTATTGGAGCGAGAAGTATGAACCTATAGAAATTCCTACCAGTAAGTTTGCCGCAAGTCACTCTTGCAATGTTATAGGTATTTAGAAGAAGATTTAACCCACTCAACTTTCGTTTACCATGACCATAGCCGCTACTATCAAGAATGCTTATCAGCAGCATGAGGCTACTGTCTCCACTAACGGCAACGGCAGGCAGGTTACCATACCCGGAAAACCGGAAGGCTATGGCTCGGCGGTAAACGGCGGCGAGCTGCTGTTCCTGGCGCTGGCCACCTGCTTCTGCAACGATGTGTACCGGGAGGCAGCTCGTAGAAACATGGCCATCAGCCTGGTAGAAGTAACAGTTACCGGCGAGTTTGGTCAGGAAGGAGAACCGGCCTCCAACATTACCTATCAAGCAAACATCCAGGCACCAAACCACTCGCAGCAGGAAATAGCATCTCTCATCCGGCACGTAGACCAGGTAGCCGAGGTGCACAACACGCTGCGCAAAGGTGTGGATGTTACTCTGAAAGTATAAAAGGATGGTGCTGGTACAAACTGTACGTCCGCACCAGCGCCATCCTTGTAAAGTATAAGGCCGCAGCCGCTACACCGTAAAGTATGTCTCCAGCTCTTGCAGCGTGTTTTCGTTGGTTTGCATGTCCTGCACCAGCTGGCCTTTCTCCAGGATCAGGATGCGCTCGCATACTTCGATGACGTGGCTCAGGTCGTGGCTGGAGATAAGCATGGTCATGCGCTTCTGCTCGCATAAGGTGCGCAGCAGGTGCTTCAGGCGGATCTGGGAACTGGGGTCGAGGTTGGCGAAAGGCTCGTCCAGGATCAGCAGCTCCGGGTTTGAGAGGGCGGCAGCGGCAATGCCGATCTTCTTCTGGTTTCCTTTCGAGAAGTCGCGGATATACTTGCGCTGGTTCAGGATCTCGCCGTTAAACAGGTCCATGAACGGCAACAGGCGCTCGGTGATGTCACCGTCTGAGAGGCCGTGCAGGCCGCCGATGAACTTGAAGTACTCCTCCGTGGTCAGGTAGTCGATCAGAAAGCCTTCGTCTAAATATGAACCCGTGTATACTTTCCAGTCCTCCTGCTGCGCCACGTTCTCGCCCTTAGAGTAAACTTTGCCTTTGCTCGGCCGGATCAGGTCCAGGATCATGCGGAAGAGCGTTGTTTTGCCCGCGCCGTTATTGCCTACCAGCCCCACCGATTCGCCTGCAGCTATACTTAATTCAGGTACATTAACTACTGTCGTGCCGTTATATACTTTCTGTAGATTATTGATTGTTAACATGGTTCTAAGTTTTAAGGTGGATTAAGAGGAATGGCGGTAGCCCGTAGCCAGTTTATACTTGTTCTCGCTAAACCGACTGGCAGACCACTGCAGCAGTTGTTTCTGAAAGATGATTCCCAGCAGGCCAAGCCCCCCGATAGCAGCAACCCCCATGTAAGGCACGCCCAGCAGCCCGAAGGGAAGGTAAATCAGGATCGGCAGCACCATGGTCGGAAGAATCATCACAAATTTAGAGGCTCCTACGCCCTGCCAGTTAAAGGTAGCGCTCTTGCTCAGGTCCAGCCGTTCTTTGTTGTACACCGAGAAGAAGAAGATCACATATATGTTCACGCCAATATTAAACAGCAGCGTGGCCGTATTTATCAGGATGATCTTGTACCCGAAAAATCCGTAAGGCAGCGTCAGGATGTAAGCCAGCACCATGACAGGCACCATCATCCAGTACTTGGCCCTGTAAAACTGGTACGGCGAAATACGCAGTGTAAGCAGGCCATCGAAATGTGCACTCTGCCAGCCCGGCAAAAACTGCCCGTAGTTAAACATCGGCATCCCGGAGAGCATAATGCCGACAAAAATCAAATATCCGAAACCCTCCAGATACCTGTCATTTTTGTAAAAGAGAAGGCCATAGAACAGGAAGAAGACCGATATAGCCAGGATGGATTTGGTGCGCTTGTGTCGCCAGATCAGCTTCAGCTCCAGCTCAATCAGTTTCCCGATCTCCCCGAAGCGGTTCAGGAAAGCGATATTTGCCCCTGTCGCTTCTGAAGCTTTGCGCACCTTCAGCTCTTCCGGGTAAGTATGGGATTTCAGGAATTGATAATTAAGCAGGTAGGCCGCTACCATTAAAAGCATGGGCACTGCCACCAGCGCCGGCTGCGCCGCCATGGCTCCGAATATAGCCTTAGACACCAACTGCAGCTGCACCAACCCGAAATAGTCGAGCAACATCAGCAGTACGATGGCCACCCCAAAGCTCAATGTATAAAGTGGCTTGGTGCTTATCTGCCGTTTAAAGTATAACAGCAGGTAATTGTTAAGCAAGGTCATGGCAATAAGCGAAAGCAACCAGGCCGTTGCTGCCCCCTGGCCTATTGCAGGCACCACCGCCGACACCATAAAAGGCACGATCAGCAGGAACGGCAGCAGGTTAAAGAAACTCGGGATCGACTTTACCAGCAGGTAGTGCACCAGCTTGTTCTTTTTAATTGGCAGGTGCAAGTAGGGCTGCACCGCCAGCACAGGCAAGTCCTGCAGCAAAAACCGGAAGAACAGGTCGATGAGGAAATAATATACCAGCCCGCTGTTGAAGGTAGCCAGCACATCCTGCCCCGGAAAAAGATTAAGCAGAATTTTATGGAGAAAGAAGCCCAGGAATAGAAAGATGCTGCCAAAGTATAAGATCAGCAGGCCAAGTATAATATTTAGCGCAACGCTTTTCTTAAAAACAGAAGACCGCAGTTCAGATTTCCACTGGTGAGAGAGTAGCGTTTGAATCATAGCGTTTTCTTAGGTAAGTATATGCTTTTCTAAATATGCTCAGAAAAGGGCAAACGCTCAAGCCGGGAGCACACTCTTTAGACTAACTGCAGGATATCTTATACTTACCCGGAAGAACTGCCGATGAAAAATAAGCGTCAGGATAGTTGCTGATGTAAGTCGGGTCCAACCACCCCTGCCCCTCCTTGTCTAAGGAGGGGAGCTCTGTTTTAGCTTCGTCAGCTGTGGCTACCTAAAAATGATCCCAGCCTTTGGGTTGAGCGCCTTGTGCATGTTGCGGTGCCGCGGATGCGGCAGCCGGAGCAGAGCGGAGGCAGCTTCAGGCACACAGCGCGATGCCCGAAGGCGAGGCCACCCGGCCTGGAGGGCACCAAATTCGGAGATGGAAAAGGCCGCTTGTAAGGCTGAGGATGAACAGTAACTATAAAGAATAGCTTGTGTCAAATTGAAGGATGCAGTAGCAAAGTACAAAGATGCCAGGGCCAGTTAAGGCAGGAAGCGGCGGCATAGCGCGGCACAAGCGGACGCTTGCGCCATGGAAAGTATAAAGTATAGCTCAAGTATAAAAGACACAGAGGCCACCCTACTTCACCGGATCATACCCGCTTCCGCCCCAGGGATGGCAACGGCCGATGCGCCTGAGGGCCATCCACCCGCCTTTAAACGGGCCATACTTGTTCACGGCGTCCACGGCGTACTGCGAGCAGGTGGGGGTGTAGCGGCAGGCGGCCGGCGTCAGCGGCGAAATCATATGCTGGTATACCCACACCAGCGCCAGCACCAACTTCTTTAAGATCCAGGTCATGGTTTGGTTTTTGTAACAAATAGGCAAAAGGTGGCACATTTTGTTAAATTTGCCACTGTTTAACTAATCAAACAATTTCTCATGCTAAAAAGAATCCTTTCCCTACTACTTTTAGTCTCCCTGAGCGTGCCCTTCGCCGCAAAGGCAGACGAAGGTATGTGGCTTCCGATGCTCATCAAGCGTCTGAACTACACCGATATGCAGAAGCAGGGGCTCCAGCTGACAGCTGAGGAGATTTACTCTGTGAACAACTCCAGCCTGAAAGACGCCATCGTGCAGTTTGGCGGCTTCTGTACCGGCGAGTTCGTTTCGCCCGAGGGCCTGCTGCTCACCAACCACCACTGCGGCTATGGCTCTATCCAGTCGCACTCCACCACCGAGCACGACTACCTGACCGATGGTTTCTGGGCCACTTCTAAAGACCAGGAGCTTCCGAACGAAGGCCTGTTTGTGGACATCCTGCACCACATGGACGATGTGACCGGCAAAGTGCTGGAAGGCATTGACAACAACACACCGGAAGAGCAGCGCCAGCAGCTGATTGCGCAGCGCGCCCAGGCCATCGCCCAAGAGGCCTCCGAAAACGGCAAGTATGTCACCTATGTGCGCGATTTCTTCAACGGCAACGAGTTCTACCTCTTCGTGTACAACCGCTACACCGATGTGCGCCTGGTAGGCGCCCCGCCTTCCTCTATCGGTAAGTTTGGTGGCGACACCGACAACTGGATGTGGCCACGCCACACCGGCGACTTCTCTATGTTCCGCGTGTATACTGCTCCGGACGGATCTGCGGCCGAGTACAGCAAAGAGAACGTGCCTTACAAGCCAAAGCACCACCTGCCTATCAACATCGGCGATAAAGAGCCAGGCGACTTCTCGATGGTATTCGGCTTCCCGGGCCGTACCAAGCGCTTCATGACCTCGCATGGCCTGAAACTGGAGGTAAACCAGCTCAACAAGTCGCGCATTAAACTGCGTGAGAAAAAACTGGGCCTTTGGAAAGAAGAGATGGACAAGGACGATGCCACCCGCATCAAGTATGCGTCCAAGTATGCCTCTACGTCTAACTACTATAAATACTCTATCGGCCAGAACGAAGGTATCAAGCGCATGCGCACCATCGAAGGCAAGCTGGTGGACGAAGATAAGTTCCAGGCCTGGGCCAACTCTTCGCCTGAGCTGAAGAGCACTTACGGCAACGTTTTGAATGACATCTCCGATGCCTATACTACTATTGAGAAGTATAACCTGGGCGCAGTTTACCTGAACGAGGCCGTGCTGGGCACGGAGTCTATGCTGATGGCTTACCGCCTGACGCCTGTGTATGGCGCCCTGAAGTCTGGCAACGCAGCCGCTGCCAAGAAAGCCGCTGAAGACGTGAAACCGCGTGTAGATGCCTTCTTCAAAGACTACTACAAGCCAGTTGACCAGAAAGTGTTTGCCACACTGATGCAGTCTTACTACGAGGATATCGCCAAAGACCAGCAGCCAGCTTACTTTAAGGACCTGGTGAAGAAGTATAAAGGCAACTTTGAGAAACTGGCCGACTACGTCTACAGCAACTCCATTGTGGTAGATGCCCAGAAACTGAACAACTTCCTGAGCAACCCGACCCAGAAAGTGCTTGACAATGACCCTGCTTTCCAGATCGTGAACGCCATCATCGACAACTACAGAAGCAACATCTCTCCTAAACTGCAGGAGAGCGAGGCCAAGCTGGCCAAAGCCAACCGCCTGTATGTAGCCGGCCTGCGCCTGATGAACCCGGACAAAGTATACTACCCGGATGCGAACTCTACGATCCGCCTGAGCTACGGCTCTGTGCAGGACTACAGCCCACAGGATGGCGTGATGTATAACTACTACACTACCCTGGACGGCGTGATGGCCAAGGAAGACCCGAACAACGAGGAATTTGTGGTGCCTGCCAAACTAAAACAACTCTATGAGGCTAAGGACTACGGCCGCTACGCCAACTCCAAAGGCGAGCTGGTAACGGACTTCATCACCAACAACGACATCACAGGCGGTAACTCCGGTTCTCCGGTGATCAACGGTAAGGGCGAGCTAATCGGCCTGGCCTTCGACGGCAACTGGGAAGCCATGACCGGCGACCTGGTGTTTGACCCGGACTACAAGCGCTGCATCAACATGGATTCGCGCTACCTGCTGTTCCTGATCGACAAGTATGCAGGCGCTACCAACCTGATCAACGAGATGACCATTGTTGACACTGACAGCCCAGGTGCTGGCGACGCAGCCAAGGCAGAAGCAGAAACGCCGCAGGCCGAGCTGCTGAACGCCGTGCTGGAGGAAGCCAAGCAGAACTTGCAGAAAGGCAAAGACGAATTCAAGATCACGAAAGAAAAAGGCGACGTGAAGGTAAAACTTCAGGTGAAAGACTAAAGGTCCGCTTTTTTTAAAATATAGCACCGGCGCTGAGGGTACTCAGCGCCGGTTTTGTTTTATACTTCTGGCAGTGATGCCCGCTGATTTACAATCCTAACTCGCTAAGTATGGCCTCTTCTACCCTCAACGCTCCGAAACCGCTGGTATTTCTCCCGAACATTGCTTATTCTTGATGTTTAAACACTTCTTACGCACACATGAACCTGAAAAAGACTTTCCCGCTGCTGCTAACCTTGGCTATGCTGCTAAGCGCCGGCTGCACGTATGGCCAGGATGAAACGGCCTTCTCCATCATCCCGAAGCCGCAGCACCTCTCGCCCGAAAAGGGCAACTTTACGCTCAACGCTGACACCAGAATACATGTGCCGGCTAAAAACGGGGAGCTGAAAAACATAGGGGATAAATTGGCGCAAAGTATAAAATCGGCTACCGGCGTGCAGCCGCAGGTTGTGCAGAAAAGCCCTAAGAAGAAGGCCAAGAACATCATTGAGCTCGCCCTAACCTCCTCCCCCGACACACTGGGCAAAGAAGGCTATACCCTGGAGGTTACGCCGGAGCGCATCATACTTGCGGCAAACCAGCCAAACGGGCTTTTCCTGGGCTTGCAAACGATAAAGCAGCTGTTGCCGCCGCAGCCTATCAAAGCGCCGGTCGCCATCCCTGCTGTCAGCATTGCCGATAAGCCCCGCTACGAGTGGCGCGGCATGCACCTGGACGTGACACGCCACTTTATGCCGGTGGAGTTCGTGAAGGAGTATATCGACTACCTGGCCATGCACAAGATGAACACCTTCCACTGGCACCTGACCGACGACCAGGGCTGGCGCATCGAGATCAAAAAGCACCCCAAACTGACCCAGGTAGGCGCCTGGCGCGACAGCACCCTCATCGGCCATTACTGGGATTTGCCGCAGACCTACGACAACGAACGCCACGGTGGCTTTTACACCCAGGAGCAGATAAAGGACGTGGTGAAGTATGCGCAGGAGCGCTACATCACGGTGGTGCCCGAAATTGAGATGCCGGGCCACGCGCTGGCTGCCCTGGCCACCTATCCGGAGCTGGCCTGCACGGAAGGGCCGTTTAAAGTGGAAGGCAAATGGGGCGTGTTTAAAGACATCTTCTGCGCCGGCAACGAGCAGACGTTCACTTTTCTGGAGGACGTGCTCACCGAGGTGATGGACCTGTTCCCGAGCGAATACATCCACATCGGCGGCGACGAGGCCCCGAAAACCCGCTGGAAGGCGTGCCCGAAGTGCCAGAAGCGCATCGCCGAGGAGGGGCTGAAGGACGAGCACGAGCTGCAGAGCTACTTTGTGCAGCGCATGGAAAAATTTCTGAACGCCCACGGCCGCCAGATCATTGGCTGGGATGAAATTCTGGAAGGCGGACTGGCACCCAACGCTACCGTGATGAGCTGGCGCGGCGAGAAAGGCGGCATTGAGGCTGCCAAGCAAAAGCACAAGGTCATCATGACGCCGGGCAACTACGTATACTTCGACCACTACCAGGGCGACCGTAACCTGGAGCCTGTCACGATCCACGGCTTCACGCCCCTGTCTGAAGTATACTCCTACAACCCAACACCTGCCGAGCTTTCCAGGGAGGAGCAGAAGTACATCATGGGTGCCCAGGCTAACCTCTGGACAGAGTATATCCTCTCTCCCGACCATCTGGAGTACATGGCCTTCCCGCGTATTGCCGCGCTGTCGGAAGTGCTGTGGACGCCGGTAAACCAGAAAGACTGGAACAGCTTTAAGCAGCGCATGCAGCAGCAGTACAAGCGCTACGACGCCATGGGCATCAACTATTCGAAAAGCGCTTACCAGGTGCGCCAGCAGCTAGAAGCAGATCCTGAAAGCAATGTTGCCACCGTTACCTTTACCTCAGATGCAGCCGGCACCGACATCTACTATACTCTGGACGGAACGGAGCCAACTGCCAATGCACACAAGTATAAAGGCCCGTTTAAGGTAGAGAAAGCTGCCGTGATAAAGGCCAGTTCTTTTGCTGACGGAAAGCTTGTAGGCCAGGCCACCACGAAGGTTTTTGATGCGCATAAAGCCCTGAACAAGCCGGTGAAACTGGCAACCGAGCCAAGCAAAAGCTTCTCGCCGGGCGCAGGCACCCTGGTAAACGGCCTGCACGGCACCACCGACCAATACGATGGGCAATGGCTTGGCTACCTGAGCGATGACCTGGAGGCGGTGATTGACCTGGGGCAGGTACAGCCTGTGCACCAGATCAGCAGCTCCTACTTCCAGCACATCGGCTATAAGGTTTTCCTGCCAACGCAGGTTGAGTATGCCGTATCGGAGGACGGGCAGCACTTTACCACCGTGAAAGTCATCAACAACCCGAACAAAGAAGAAAACATACTTCGCAAAGTGGTTTCAGCGGAATTCCCGTCCACGAAGGCACGCTATGTAAAAATCACGGCCCGCAACATGGGCATTGCGCCAGACAAGTACCCTGTAGGTGGCCAAAAGACCTGGCTGCTGGTGGATGAACTGAGCGTGCAGTAAGATACCTAGACACATTCCAAAAGAAGGGCCTCAGCAAAGGAGGCCCTTCTTTTTTGGGGATACTATAAAACAGCTTTTGCCTTACTCAAAACCTGTGCTGCGGTGGCCGTACACATGGTAAACGGTGCCAAAGGCAGGGTCGTCGTCTTCAAAGGACACTTTGAAGTAGATGCTATCCCGCTGCACCCCGTTTACGGTCACTGCATCTTCAAATACCTGCCCATCTGTAATGTTCACTTCAATGTCGTAAGGCTCTAACTCGCCATCTGCGTTCTCAACCTGGGCGGTGCTCACGGCATTCTGGGCGCTAAAGGTTAGGTTGCTCATGTTCACGTCAGTGCGTATGATAAACGTCCAGAAGTTCTCCTGGTCATCCACCCACACCTCAGTCGGCACGTTAGCGGCGGTATTGTAAATCAACAGCTCGGTGTCTTCTACAAGAGGCTCAAACTGCCCCGGCGCCGTCTCTACACTATACGTTACTGTCCAGTCGCCCGAAACCGGGTAGGTAGCCGTGTATTCTACATCATCGTCATCGTCGCAGGCAGGTAAAAAGCCCAGCGCCAGAAACAAGACCAGCAGGAGTGTATATGTTAGTTTCATGTGCTTCTAATTTTAAAGTTATATGTTTTCCTATTGCGCTTCCCACTCCCGGCGGCTGTCTACAATGCCATAGTTGGAGAGCGTTACCAGCAGCACGAGCGTGCCGTCGTCCAAGGTGCCCGAGCCGCTCACGGGGCCAAAGCCGCTGAGCGCTGCCTCTGCGATGGTGATGTCGGTGCCGTTGGCGGTAACCAGGTAGCCGGGAATCAGGTTTGGCCCCCATACGTTGGACATCAGGTAGAAGCCCGGCGCCAGTTTGGTGACATTTGCCGTTACGCCGCTCCGCACGTAGGCGCCCGATATATCCACTCCCGCCTGCTCAGGCGCCGCCAGCACTGCCACCGTACGGGTAGTGGAGCCGGAGAAGTTATCCGAGTTCACGGCGCTGTAGGTGATGTCATACACGCCGGGGGTGCTGGTGTCCACCTCTCCCGACACTGTCACTTCAATCTCCTCGCCGCCTTCCCTGGCCACTACGCCAGGGTCCGTAAAGGTTTCGCCCTGCACCACGGACACATACCTGTCTCCGGCCATCTCAAACTCGGGGTAAGCGGTTACAAACGACACGCTTCCCGTATCATCGTCTTTCTCGCAGCTAAACAAAACAAGCGCAGCTGCCGACAGCAGGGCTGTGATAAGCGTTTTATACTTCAGGTTCATCTTTTCCTCTTATTAAGGTTCTACATCAGTCCTTTTTGTCCCACCAAACCGGCTCGCTGATCTCCACCAGGCCCGGGTAGTTCTGGTTCCGGATCGCCTCTGTGTTCGGGTATACCAGGCGCTTCGGTATCAGGTCCGTGCCCAGCGTGGAGGCGGCGGAAGGCTGGATAAAGCTTGGATAGCCGGTTCTTCGGTACTCCGTCCAGGACTCAAAGCCCTGCACCCCGTTAAATGACACCCATTTCTGCGTAAGGATCTGCTCTACCTGCGCCTCCACATCACCGCTGGTAGTATAGGCTACCCCTTCCTGCTGCAGCAAGGCTTCAGCCTGTTCCGGCGCCAGGCCCAGGTAATCGAAAGACGCCCTGATACCTTGGGCATAGAGCTCGCCGGCATTGCCGCCCGCGCCGCCAGTCCAGCCTCTGGCCACAGCCTCGGCTTGCAAAAAGTAACTCTCCGCCGCTGTTATAAAGGGCACTGCCGTAGTAGGGCTGGCTACCGCCGGGCCCGGTTTGGATACAGTATTGGACTGGTTACCTGATCGTTCGGGGGTACATTCCACGCCTTGCTCCACGCCCACAAAGCTGCCGGCATCAGGGCCGGTCTCGGCAGGGTTATACAGGGCATTGATGCGGGGGTCGCCGGTCTGCTGCAAATAGCTGATGGAAGTGTTGCTGGCTACCACGTCCACGCCTCCTCTAAACACCACCTGGGTCTGGTAAAAGGGATTCCGGTTTTGGGTCTGGTCGGCAAACTCCACGTCGGCGGTCTGTCCCATCTGCAGAAACTCGGCACCGTCGGCATACATTGCCTGGATACCGCTTTGGGCCACATCCGGCCGTACATACGCCTGGCGCAAGTATACTTTCAGCTTCAGTGTGTTGGCAAACCTGCGCCACAAGCCCATGTCTCCACCGTATACTAGGTCCGCCCCTCCAAGCCCCGAGTCGGTGCCTTCGTCTATCAGCATCAGGGCAGAATCCAGTTGCATAACCAGCCTATCGTAAATTTCCTGCTGGGGCTGATATTCCGGATTCTGGTTCTCCAAGCCCGACAGCGCGGAAGTATAAGGCACGTCGCCCCAGGCATCCGTAATCACCTGCATCGTATACACCTGCATGATCTTCCCGACAGCCTGCGCGTTGGGGTTCCCGTCTTCTTCGGCCTGGTCGGCCACGAACTTAAAGTCTTCCAGGGCCCCGGCGTACAGCTCGCCCCACACCCGGGCATCGTAATCGGAAGAGGTAATCTGGTAGAGTTCCAGGTCGCAATACTGGTTGGCGGCCCCTGCCTGGGTCCAGTGCTGCGCAAAAAAGTTACCCAGAAACTGGAACTGGTTGCCCAGCACATACGCCAGCTCGCCCTGGCCGGCCGGCAGCGTCAGGGCCGGCGTTGAGGTGGGCGGGTTGTTGGGATCCACGTTTATGTCGAGGTAGTCATCACAGGCTGCAAAACCCAGCGAGCAGGCAACAAGTATGGCGATGGCTTTTATATATAGCTTTTTCATATTCTTCTTGGCTTCAGGTTTAGAAAGTTACTCTGATATTGGCTCCCCAGGAGCGGGTACTGGGGGTACTGCTGAACTCATAGCCCTGCAGGTTGCCATTGCCAAAGCTGTTCATTTCCGGGTCTATGTATGTGTTCTCGTCCGGCGTCCAGAGCACCAGGTTACGGCCCGATAGCCCCACCTCAATTGTGCCAAAGAAGGTTTTCTCGGTGACGGCCTCCGGCAACCTGTAAGACAGGCTCACCTCGCGCAGCTTGGTAAAGGAGGCATCGATAATGTTAGTGCCCTCGGGCAGGTTGCCCCAGTAGTCGTAGAGGTTGGCGTTGGTGAGCGGCGTGGTATTCTCCACATACTCGTCGCTGGTGCCTACCTGCACCACGGAGTTCGGTATGATGAACGGCTGCCGGTCGTTGAAGATGGTTTCCGGGGCAGTGCCGGCGAAGCGCTGCGTACCGCGTGTGCGGGAGTACATTTTGCCGCCCTGCCGTGTGTCGAACACCACTGCCATGCGCAGCCCTTTGTAGCGGAAGGTGTTCACCAGTCCGCCGCTCCAGTCGGGTTGAATGCTGCCCTGGTAGGTTTGCTCCGTAGAAAGGCGCGGCTGGCCGGTGGAGGCGTTCACCACAATGCGGCCCTCCGGGTCGCGCAGGTAGTCCTCGGCCAGAAAGGTACCGTAGGGCTTACCCTCGGAGATGACCAACGCAGCGGAGCCCAAGCCGCCCAAGGAGATCTCATTATCACCGGCCACATCCTCTACAGTATTTTTGTTCTTCGTATAGTTCACGCTGATGTCCCAGCTAAAGTCGCCGATCTCGATCGGTATGCCGCCCACTAAAAGCTCCACGCCCTCGTTCCGGATAGTAGCCGCGTTCAGGAAAGCGGAGCCAAAGCCGGTGGCATAGGACAGCGGCACGTTGATGATCTGGTCAGTAGACTTAGAGTTATAGTAAGCCGCGTCCAGGCGCAGGCGCTCAGTGAAGAAGCGCAAATCCGCCCCCACCTCCCAGGAACTGGTGTTCTCTGGCTGCAGACTTGCGTTTCCGATCACGTTGCTCACCTCAAAGCCCGGCATGCCTGCAAACGGGAAGTTCAGGTCGGTGCCCGCAAAGCCGTCGCTGATGTTGCCGGACACAAAGACAGAGCGGGTACTGTAGGGCAGCGCATCGTTGCCCACGTTGGCATAGTTTGCCCTGATCTTGGCAAAGTTTATCGGCGTGTTCTCAGCCAGCCCAAAGGCCTCTGCCGCGTCAAACGCCAGGTTCACGGAAGGATAGAAGAAACTGTTGTCGTCTATCGGCAGCGTAGAAGACCAGTCGTTGCGGCCTGTCAGCTCCAGCCAAACAAAATCCCGGTAGCCCACTTTGGCAGAACCGTAAACACCCACCAGCCGCCGCTTGTCTCTGAAACTATTGGTGAGCGGCGTTCCGATAATGTTGCTCAGCGACCTGAACTCATTGTTTGCCAGCGCGTCTGCGGTAGCTGTCAGGTCATCGTTCTCCCGCTGGTTAATGTTTTGCCCCACCAGCAGGTCCAGCATCAGGTTCTCCGACAGCGCCTTATTATAGCTCACGATCAGGTCTGAGTTTATCTCCCGGTAGTAGATCTGCCGCTCAGAGTACATGCCGTTGTCGTTGTTGGAAGCGTTCTGCCCCTCCACATCCCGGATGGCCATAAACTGCTTGCGGCGGTCGGTGTAAAAGTCGGTGCCGAGGCGATAGGTAACATTCAAGCCCTCCATGATGTCATAGCCCAGGGTGATGTTACCAAACAGGCGGTCCACGTCATTTTCATACGTCTGGTTGCGGATGGCCCAGTACGGGTTTATAGTATAAGGCGAGTAAAAGCCCGCCTCGTCGTTAAAGGGACTATCCAGGTCTTTCAGCTCCAGCACCGGAATGTCGCGCGGCGTCTGGATCAGCTGGTTAAACACCGAGTTGCCCTGGCCGGTCATGGCAAAGTCGCCCCCGGATTTGGTGTAGGTGATAGAGGCCGTAGAGTTGAACAGGTTCAGCAGCTTGGTAGTACCCTTCAGGGCGAGCGAGTGGCGGTTATACTCTGTGGATGGCACCACCCCCTCCTGCTGCGTGTTGGAGTAGGAGGCATAGTACGTGGCGTTCTCCGCCGCCCCCGACAACGACACGGTGTTGGTCCAGTTGTGGCCGTACTCAAAAAACTGCTTGATATTGTCCTCCAGCGCTTCGTATGGTTTCACGCGCTGCTGGTTATCCACAATCTGCCCCCAGGGCCGAAGCTCACCTGTAAAAATGGGTCCCCAACTAGTGTTCTCCAACAGGTCCGGCTCCCCAAAAAAGCCCTGCCCGTAGCGGTTCTGCAGTTCTGGGTAGCGCAGGATATCCTCGATAGTATAAGACGTGAGAAAAGTGATCTCCGCTTTTTTGGTTGCTCCCCGCCCTGATTTGGTCGTGATCATGATGACGCCGTTGGCAGCGCGGGCTCCGTACAACGCGGCGGCGGCCGGGCCTTTCAGAATGTTGATGGACTCGATGTCATCGGGATTGATGTCGTTGGCGCGGTTACCCACGTCCACGCCATTGTTCAGGTTATCGCCCGTCCCGCTGCTGCTGTTGTCTACCGGGATGCCGTCAATCACAAACAGGGCCTGGTTGCTTTGGGAGATAGACTTTGCCCCCCGGATAACCACCCGGGTAGAGGAGCCCGGGCCACCGCCCTGGCTTTGGATGTTGACGCCGGCCACCTTGCCTTGCAGCGCGTTTACCACGCTACGGTCGCGCCCCTGCGTCAGCGACTCCGAACCGACTTGCTGGGTGGCATAACCAAGGGTTCTTTCTTCCTCCTCACGGCCCAGCGCCGTTACCACCACCTCCTGCAGTTGCTCGGTGTCCAGGCCCATGGCTACGTCTATGGTGGTGGCGTTGCCAACCTCCCGTGTTACATCAGCATAGCCCAAAAAACGAAAGACTAACGTGTTGGCGTTGGCAGGCACGTTTAGGGTGTACTCTCCGTTGACACCGGTGGTAGTACCTACCGTAGTGCCTTGTACAATTACGGCCACCCCAGGCAGCGGCTGCCCGCTTTCCTGGTCGGTAACCGTACCTGATACTGTCCTGGCTCCTTGCGAGTAGCCTGAGAGTGGCAATAGCAGCGCCAGTATCAAGCTCAGTAGTAGAAGCTTTTTCATAAGCACGTAATTAACTATAAAACAATGTATTGTAGCTAAGTTGTACGTGCTTCAAATTGCTGTACCCACTATATAAAATCCAAATAGGATAGTATTTGATACAAACACCATAAAAACAGATGTTAACACACCAAAATCTTTAGCCAAATAAAAAAGTATAAAAAAAGCAGATATTACTATACTTCCTATATCGTTTACAGCCCCCTTTCGTAAAGGGAAATACCTATTCTAAAAAGCTATAATTCAATATTTAAACCTACAAATAGTAAGCTTTACCGGTATTCTATACATGCATCTGCGGCAAACCTAAGCACATGAAGCACAATTTTATACTTGTACTTTTAACCTTACTTTTAGCTTGGCGGCTACCGGCACAAGCGCAGGAACTGTGCAATTTCGGGGCGCGGGCGGCCGGCATGGCGTATGCTACTGCCACCTTGCATGATGTATGGGCGCTGAGCAACAACACAGCCGGCATAGCAGCTCTGGAGCAACCATCTTTTGGGGTGCAGGCCAGCACCAGGTATGGCGAGCGGGCATTTACCACGGTGGCGCTGCAGGCTATTTATCCCACGCAGAAGTATGGCACCTACGGCTTAAGCATGAGCAGGTTTGGCGATGCCTTGTTTAGCCAGCAGCACGCGGGGTTGGGGGTGGCGCACAAGCTTGGCAACTTTAGCCTGGGCGCAAAGGCGGACGTGTGGCAGGTAAGCGTACAGGAATACGGCAGCCGGAAAGCGGTGGCGCTGTCGGTGGGGGTGCAGGGCGAGGTGTTGCCCGATTTATACTTTGGGGCCTTTGCCTATAACCTAAACCAAGCCAGGCTGGCCTCTTTGGAGGATGAGCGCTTGCCCACCGTGATGAAAGCCGGCCTCTCCTATCGCCCCACCTCCCGGTTGCTTATAGCCGCCGAAACAGAGAAAAGCATCGACTATGACGCCGATTTTAAGGCTGGGGCAGAGTATGCGCTGCTGCAGCGGAAATTTATACTTCGCTCGGGCTTCAGCGCACTTTCCGGCAGCCTGAGCGTTGGGGCCGGCTTCAGGGCGCGGCAGCTGCAGGTAGACTATGCCTATGGCTCCACAGCCCCTATCGGCAGCAGCCACCATTTGTCCCTGGCCTATACTTTGCAAAGCCGCACGCCGGTTACATTTCCCTGATCATCATACTTTTACCCGCTCTCCTACCCGCTTAATAAAGGTCTCGATGCTAAGTCCCTGCACCACCAGCGACAGCAGCACCACGGTATAGGTTATCGCCACGATCTCATCGCGGTACATATCAGAGGAAAGGGACAGGGCCAGCGCAATGGAGATGCCCCCGCGCAGGCCGCCCCACGTCATGATGGAGAGGGCGCCGGGCGCAAACGTGCGGTGCAGGCCTAAGGTATAGCTCGGAACGGCCAGCGCCACATACCGCACCATCAGCACAATGCCCGTCGTTATCAGCCCAATGGCCGCATACTCCCACTTAAACTCCACTACCATCAGCTCCAGGCCGATCAGCACGAACAGCACGGCGTTCATCACCTCATCCACCATCTCCCAGAACTTGGTCAGGTAATCGGCGGTTTGCTGGCTCATGGCCAGTTTGGTGCCTTGGTTGCCTATCAGTAGTCCGGCCACCACCATGGCCAGCGGGCCCGAAAAATGGAAATACTGGGCAATGCTGTAGCCGCCCATTGCCACAGCCAGCGACATCAGCACCTCGGTTTGGTAATGGTCTATGCGGCGCATAAAATGGAAGGCAATGTAACCGATGAGCAGTCCCAGCCCCAGGCCGCCGCCCACTTCCTTAATAAAGAGCTCCGCGATAAACGAGCTCTCCAGGTTGCCTATGCCCCGCTGCGCAATCTCGAAGATGGAAATAAACACCACCACGCCCACGCCGTCGTTAAACAGCGACTCACCGGTTATGCTTACCTCCAGCGATTTTGGCAGGTTAGCCCTTTTCAGGATGCCAAGCACGGCAATGGGGTCGGTTGGCGAGATGAGCGCCCCGAACAAGAGGCAGTAAATATAATCGATGGGCTGGCCCAGCAGCTGCAGCAGGTAATAGAAAGCCGTGCCCGTTACGGCCGTGGAAATGAGCACACCCACAGTAGCGAAGATGAGAATGGGCCACTTGCTCTCGCGCAGCTTCTCCAGGTCGGTGTGCAGGGAGCCGGCAAACAGCAGGAAGCTCAGCATAAAATCGAGCAGAAACTCCGAGAAGTCGAAAGCCGTCAGCCGCTCTTCCACCACCGCCTCCACATCCGGCCTTACCATACCCACCGCCTGCACCACCAACGACAGCAGCAGGCCAGCCAGCAGCAGCCCTATGGCGCCGGGCAGCTTTATGTACTGCTGGTTGATGTAGGCAAAGGCCGCAGAGATAATAAGTATGATTGAGAATATGTGGAAAACCTCCATAGCGCCCCTTTTATTTAACTTTATAGTACAAAACAAGTATGAGAATATTCTGATACTGATGTTTGGTCATCTTCGTTGCTTATGGTGCGAGGCTTGCTTCTGGGAACGCTGCTTTTGCTGTGGCTGCCGCTGCTGCTGCAGGCACAGGACTACCCGCGCCAGAACATCGACCTGGACCTGCTGGTGCAAGAGCTTTTTGCCGAGCAGGACGACGAGAACATTAGCTACGAAGACCTGTACGAAACACTTTTCCAGTACTACCAGCGCCCCATCAACCTCAACCGCACCACCCCCGAAGAGCTGGCCTCGCTGTACCTGCTCTCGCGCTCCCAGATTGCTGCCTACTTTAACTACCTGCAGGAGAACGGGGAGTTGCTCAGTATTTACGAGCTGCAGGCTATACCCGGCTTCGACATGCCTACTATTTACAGGCTGCTGCCTTTTGTGCGGGTGCAGGATGCGGGGCTGCAGTCCGACACGCGGCCGCTCTGGCAGCGCATGGCCGGCGAAGACAACAACGCGCTTATACTTAGGTATGAGCGCACGCTGCAGCAGCGCCGTGGCTATACCCCCGCCGACACCGGCAGCAGCGCCGCCAGCCGCTACCTGGGCTCGCCCGAAAAACTATACTTGCGCTACCGCATCAGCCATGCCCGTGACTACAGTGTGGGCGTTACCGCCGAGAAAGACGCCGGGGAAGCGCTTGCCTGGAGCCCCGGCACCCGCCGCTATGGCTTTGATTTTTACACGGCACACCTGCAGCTCTACAACAAGGGCCGCTTCAAAACAATTGCCTTAGGCGATTACCAACTGCAGTTCGGGCAGGGGCTGTTGCTGTCGTCGGGGTACAGCGTGGGCAAGGGCGGCGAAACGATTACCACCGTAAGCCGGCCCAACCTGGGCATACGCCCCTACAGCTCGGTGCTGGAGTATGCCTTCATGCGCGGGGCCGCGGCAACGTATACTTTTGGGAACATAGACGTTACGGCCTTCTACTCGAACAAGCGCGTGGACGCCAACCTGCAGGCCCAACTCGATTCACTGCACGCGGAACAGCAGTTTTTCACCGGCATCCAAACCACCGGCTTCCACCGCACGCCTAACGAGCTGGCCAACAAAGGTGCGGTGCGGGAGCAGGTGTACGGCAGCAGCGCCCAGTATCAATCCGAAAGCAAGACTTTCTCAGCTGGCATAACGGCCATGGGGATGCACTATAGCTCGCCTATTCAAAAAGCGGGCGCACCTTACCAGCGCTTCGAGTTTGGCGGCACAGCCAACTATAACCTCGGCACGAACTACAGCTATACCTGGCAGAATGTATACTTGTTCGGGGAAACGGCCTTGAGCAGAAGCGGCGGACTGGGAAGTATAAACGGCTTGATTGCCAACCTTTCAGATGAGGTGGAGCTGTCGATGCTGTACCGCCACTATGCCCGCGATTTCCATTCGTTCTATGGCAGCGCCTTCGGCGAGGGTGGTCGCAACATAAACGAGCGGGGGTTTTACACGGGCATTAAACTAAAGCCATTGCCCAAGTGGGAGATCACGGCGTATTACGACAGGTTCATGTTTCCGTGGCTGCGCTACCTGGTGGATGCCCCCTCTCATGGTAACGAGTATTTGCTGCGGCTATACTTTAAGCCCAACCGCCAGAGCAGCCTGTATGCGCAGCTGCGCCACGAGAGCAAAGGCCGCAACCTGAGCGGCAATACCAACCCCATGGATTACGTGGCGCAGGCCGAGCGGCGGAACTACCTGTTATACTTCGAAACATCGCCCACCAAAACGCTCAACCTGAAAACGCGGCTACAGTTTGGCACCTATGCCCAGGAGTCGCCGCAGCAAACGGGTTATTTCCTCTCCCAGGATGTGAACTTTACGTTTGATAAGATCCGCCTCAGCACCCGCTACGCCCTCTTCGACACCGACAGCTACGACACCCGGCAGTACGCCTACGAGCGCGACGTGCTCTACGCCTTCTCTATACCTGCCTTTAGCGGCAGAGGTACGCGCTTTTATACTTTGGTGCAGCTGCGCCCGCTTCGCAACCTGGATGTGTGGGTAAAGTATGGCCTAACGCACTACCGCGACCAGCAAAGCATTGGCACCGGCCCGGAAACGATTGAAGGCCCCAGAAGATCGGATGTGAAGGTGCAGGTAAGGTATAAGTTTTAGTTGTGATTTTTGAAGCAATTAACTTCTGGCGCCCCGAAGGCTTTCGGGGTGCCTTTATACTCTAGCCGCGGCTACCTACCCTTTTCTGGCGCAAGCGTCCGCTTGTGCCTCGCATAGCCACGGCTTTCCGCAGCCTGAACCAAGCTATCCTTTCTAGCTGCCGTTCATCCTCAGACTTACAAAGGCTATAGTTTCATTTCGGGGTAAACTCTTTCGGGCATCGCGCTGTGTTCCCTCCTTGCCTCGCTGCCGCTCAGCATGCCCTTGGCGGGCGCCGGATCTCACAAGGCGCTCTTGTCGAGGGCCCCAACCCCCACCCAAAGGCTGGGATTAGTTTTCGATAACCACTGCCTTTGCTTTGGAACAAGTATAATTCCCCTCCTTAGCTAAGGAGGGGCTAGGAGTGGTTGGGCCCGGTAAAGCAAAAGCTCCCTCTCCTGTTCTTAGGAGAGGGTTGGGGTGAGGTACTATTCCCCTCCTGGGAGGGGCAGGGGTGGGTTCACCTCTGTAGTAATAGAGTCCAACCTCTTCGTGTGTGTAGCTTTGCTAAAATTACAGGAGGCAAAAGCGCGCTCTTCCGCCATACATAAGTTTCGGGTGGTTGTCATTTGCTTGTTGGGCACAGTTAAAGCCATGACGGATTATACTTTACTCTCCGCAGCAGCTCTTTGGCTCCTGCAGCGCCGTGCAAGTGGCTTTCACGGCAGCGCTCAGCACCTGCCCGCTATGGCTTAGCTCCAGGTGGCAGCACGCCAGAAACAGCTCCTTCAGCTTCTCGCGCCCACGCTGCACCCTGGACTTAGCGCCGGAGTAGGAAATGCCCAGCCGTTCGGCAATCTCTTTCTGGCTCAGGCCCTCCAGCTCGCTCAGGCGCAGGGCCTCGGCATACGCAGAGGGTAGTAAATTGATCAGCGGCTCCACCAGCGCCTCCACCTCTTGCCGGTTTCGCTCCGTTAGCTCCTCCGGTTCATAAATATCCGCCGCCTCGGCCAAAGGTTGTCGGCGGCTGCGCTCCCTGAAAAAGTCGTGCACGGTGTTGCGGGTGATCTGGAAGAGCCAGGCCTTTAGGTTGTGCACGCCCTGCAGCTGCTCACAGTTTTTGTAAAGCTTCAGGTAGAGCTGCTGCAGGATGTCATCGGCCGTTTCCCTATCCTGCACGCGCTTCAGCACAAAGCCACGCAGCTGCGCCTCATACGCCAGAAAAGCCGGCGCCACGGCAGCACAGCTATCTTGCGGCAAATCGATCGAGGGATTGTTGCAGCACTTATCCATCGTTACACGCCTATTATCTTGCTTCGTTTTTCCATTAACCAGGTGTCGCGCCACTGGCCGTGCAGTTGCCCCAGCCGCTCGCGCAGCCCCACTATCCTGAAGCCGCACCGCTCATGCAGCCGCACGCTGGCCTCATTCTCTTTCAGTATGTGCGCCTGCAAGGTCCAGATACCCGCTCGCTCCGACTCCTGCACCAGCCGCTGCAACAACAGCCTGCCAATGCCATGGCCTTTATACCTTGGGTGGATGTATACGCTATCCTCGGCCACGCCACTGTACACGCACCTGCCCGACACCGGCGTAAGTGCGGCCCAGCCGGCCACCTCTCCTTGCACCATCGCTACCACGCGGCAGCCTTTCATGTGTTTGCTGTCCCACTCCTCCCACTCCGGCGCCTTTGTCTCCAGGGTGGCGTTTTGGGTGGCGATGCCCAGTTCGTAAATCTCTTTTATCTGCGGATAGTGCTCCGGCAGCATCTCTGTTAGCTGCACAGCGTGTTGGGTTGTGGCTTCCATGGTTCTATGTCTGGAGTAAATATAATCCGGCGGCAAGTATAAAAGTATACGTGTCGCCGGATTTGTTTTCCATCCTCTGTTCTGCACTAGATGGCGGCTTCGGGGCAGCATTTGGTGGTTGGCTCCCCATACACTGTAGACTCGCCAAACGTATAGAAGGCCTCCCAGTCCACGCCCTGCGGGTCGGTGATCCATGACTTTTCTGACCTGGCGTAGCAGCAGGTGCACTTGCCTTCCTCCCGGATGGCGCCTTTGGCTTCCTTCAGGCGGGCGTATACTTCGCTCAACTCGTCCTTGCTCTCGGCCTGTATGCCCAGGTGCTCTATGCCGACACTCTCGGGGCGATGCGAAATGGCAAAATTGATGCGCGGGTCTTCCAGCATCCACTTGGCGTAGTCAGGCTTCAGCACGGTTGGCGCTGCGCCAAACAGGGCCGTATAAAAAGCGGTGGATTCCTGCAGGTTCTTTACGCTTAGGTTTACGTGAAATCGTTTCATGGCTCTGTGTTTTATACTTGTTACACCCTGATGACGGAGCCGCTCCTAAAAAGACGCAGCCCTTCGCGAATTTTTTTTCACGAAGGGCTGCGGAATGCCTTTTCTGATTTTTTATATTTATTGAGGCAGGAAAAACAGGAGCGTCAAGAGAAGCGCGAAGGTAATCAGCACGCTTACCAGCGACACCCACACCGCCCGCCACTTCGAGTAGAGGGCGCCGCCCTGCGCTTTGTGCTCCGCAATGGCAGTGCCCTGAAGTTTCTTACCGATAAAATAAGCAAACGCAGCCATCAGCCACGGTATCACATAGTTCGGCACCTTCTCCGTGACGTGCTCGGGCAGCATGATCAGGCTCCCGAACAGCACCACCGCGATCAAGGTTGTCCAGAGCAGGATACTTTTGCCTCCTTCTTCCTCGCCCAGGGCTATGTAGTTGGAATAAAGCAGAAAGCCCCCGGCTAATGGCCCTCCCAGAAAAGTGCCCATCATAATTGCGTTCAGGTCATAAAGTTTTTCTTCCGGCACTGCCACCTGCGGCATTTCATCCATACTTATATTGTCTTCTGTCTGCATCGCTTTTAAGGTATGTTTTTTACCAGCACCACCTGCTCGGCATCTGCTTTTACAACATTATTGTAGAAGGCCACGAGCTGCGCATAGGTATCAGGGGCGAAACGGCCTTTGTGCATCTGCATGCGGCGCACGTAGGTAATCCGCTGGCCGTCTACCTTCACGTCGGCCTCATACTCCCCAAAAACCGATTGATGCTTTATTTTGCCTGGCAGGTACTCTACAGTATAGCCCACCGGCACCTCTATTTCCACCGTGTCCACATCAACATAAGCCAGCTTGCGTACCACATCCGTCAGGCGCTTGGCTTTTTGGTCGGGCACGTAACGCCACTTGCTCATCAGGTTAGGGGTAATAAACATGCGCTTGCCGCTCAGGGTGGCGCATTGGCGCAGTTGCAGTTCCAGTTCCTCCGTCACGCTTGGCACCCGGTCCTTCTTCTGCGTAAAGCTGAATTTGCTGATCTCGAAGGGTGGCGCCTGCACATTTTCGTAAAGCCACTTGCGCTGCTCCTCGGGCTTCCGGTGATGCATCAGACCGTCCAGCGTCTCTTGCTGAATGCCGGTGTAGAGCGTGTTGACGGTGGCCAGCCCGGCGCCTTTTTCATCCAGCCTCAGTTTTATACTTCGGATCTGCTGGTTATCGGCTGCCCCGTACGAAGTGGTTTTTACCAGCTTGCCTCCCTCTGGCGTAATCAGCAAGGCATGGCGGTCGCCGGTGAAGCTGCCGTTGTAGCCTGCCGCCTCCGTCTGGCTGGTGCACTCCAGCCACATGGTGTCCTGCGGCATGGGCACGCAAAGTATAACGTGGTTAAACTGGCTGCTGGGAAACTCTGTCTTCACATCCGGCGCGTCTTCGCCGCCGTTGATCAGGGCGTAGTGCGAGGTAACCCCGACCGCCTTTAGCATGGCATGGGTATAGTTGGAGAGGGCTTTGCAGTCGCCATAGCCTTTGCTGTCCACGAAGCTGGCCTCAAAAGGCTGCCAGCTGCCAATGCCCAACTGGATAGACACGTAGCGCGTTTTTCCCTGCATATAGTCGTACACCAGGCGCACCTTCTCCTCGGTTGTTTTCGCATTGGCTGTCAGCTGCTTCAGCTTAGCCACTGTTTCTTCCGGCAGCTGGTCCCGCCCTTCGTTCAGTTTATTTATCCAGAGGCCAAGGTCTTTCCAGGTCTCCATGCTTCCACGGTAGCCGTCCACCTCAAACTCGTTGGGCGCCGTCAGTACCATCGGCATCACCTCCCGGTAGTCAGGCCCAAAAGGCTCCAGTTCCAGGGGTTTTAAGTTGTTTACCTCCCACTGGTACACCTCGTGCGTGCCGTTGTTGCTCACGGCTACTTTCTTGGCGATGTTACCCTCCAGGTAGCGCAGCTTAGAGCCTAGCGGCACCTGCACCTCCAGGGTGGCCTTCTCCACCGACAGTTTATCGGCATCCTGCGGGAACCAGCGCGGGTAAAACATGGTGTAAGACTGCGTTAGCTCATACTCAAACTCCACCGTGTAAGGGTACACGCTGTACTCCAGGTCTGCAATTTTCACGCGGCTGTCTTCATACACCGACATGCTGCTAACGGCACTTACATCTTTTATATCGCTGTTCTTGAGCTTCTTTATCTTTTTGCCAAAGCGGTCATACGAGGTGCCCGATATATTGGTGACCTTGCTCATCTTCGTGTTGTAAGGCACGTAGAGCGTGGCCTTGTAATCGCCGTACTCGTTCAGGATGGTGATGGTGGTTTTGAAACGGGTGGTTCCGCTGGTGAGCGAGTTCACCGTGAACACCGTTTCCTCATTTCGGATGATGGCGTTCGCGCCCTCCCGCAGTTCGTCGGGGGAGGTTGTTTCGGCGGCCATGGCCTGTGGTGCCAGCAGCAGCCAGCACAATACCGCGCAGAGCCAGTTATACTTTCTGTTCGCAAACATGACTGAAAAGAAATAAAATAAGAGGATAAGGTTAAAGAGGTAGCCGTGGGCGCTGCCGCGGCTACCTCTTCTGCCGTACAAGATTTAGTTGGCTGCTACTTTCTTCAGCACGATCTGCTCGGCGTGTTTGGCAATAATCTGGTTAAAGAACTCCTTCAGGTAAGGGTACTCCGGCGCATAGTACACAGGCTTGCTGATGTTTACCTTGCTCATCACCTGGATGGCTTTGCCCTCCTGCTGCACCTGCACCATGTACATAAAGCGGCCGCCGCCCTCGGGCAGGTTAATGGCTACGCTTTTCGGCATCTCTTCTACCACGTAGCCCTCCGGCACCGCAAAGTTGCAGGTGTATACTTCGTCTATCGGCATGCCAAAGTCAACCGGGTACAGGCGCTCCTGCAGCTTAAACGGGTTTTCTTTTTCGCCGCGACCCAGCATTGGGTTCAGGTAGATTATGTCGTTGGAGCGGCCGCTGCCCTCCACGCTGATGTTGTAGGAAATATCCAGCGGCGTGCTCAGGTCCTTCAGGTTCTTGATCTTTGGCTCCGTTAGTTTAAAGTCGCCTACCTCTTTGGCCAGTCGCTCGGTATACTTGCTCTCGCCTTCCTCTAAAATGGTTCTGCGCAGGTCCACGGCATGGTAACCGCCCGCCGACTCGCGGCCCGTTCCTGTTATGTCGCCTTTGTCGTTTATGGTGAGGTAGGCGCTGAACAGCTTTACTGAGCTTGCGCCTGGCTCCAGGCTCACCCAGCCGTGCGCGTTTTTCTTGATGAGGCGGCCATGCCCGTTCAGGCATCGCTCCGGCAGCACGCCAAGCGGCACGAGCGGGTCGGTGGCATCCAGCAAGTATGAGTTTTCGCCTACGGTTACCTGTGCAACCACGTAGTTAAATTTAGTTACCATCGGCGACATAGCCGTGTTGACACGCCCGTTGGCACGGGTGCTCACCAGCACCGGCGCCGCGTCCAGGCCCGCTTCCAGCAGCATCGAGGTGAGCAGCAGGTTCAGGTCAGACGCTGTTCCGGTGCGCTCGTCCCATGCCTTGCGGATGGTGGTGGTCGCGTAAATTCCGTTCTTGCCATTCCATTTCATGCGGTTGCGCACAATGTTATAGATGGCCTGCATCTGCTCTTCCGGCTTTTTATACATTGCCTGCACCGCGGCAATCTCATTCTTAAAGAAAGCGCTGCGGTTCAACTGCGTTCCAAAGCGGCTCTCCGTCAGCAGGTCGCTTGTTACCTTGTCCCAGTCGCCGGTCATTACCTGCGGCAGTTGCCCCGGAAACTTCACGCGCTGCAGCTCAAACTCTATTTTAGACTGATAATCGCGCAGTGTGGTAATATACTTCTCCTCTTTCAGGGCCGGCACGTCTTTCATGATCCACACATAGGCGTTGTTCATCATATCCGGGGATGCTGCGGCAGAGCCAGCGGCTGTTTCCTTCGTATTCTCGTTTTTATAGAGCCTGTTGTAGCCCTGCAGCAGGAACTTATAGTCGAAATACTCCGGTATCTGGGCATGGTACTCGCTCCAGGCCACGGGTATGCTGTACTGGAACTCCCAGTCGCGCAGCGTGTACACAAAATCGGAGGTGACGGTATAGCTGACGTCGATCACGGAGCCTTCCTTTACGTTGGGCATGGTAAACTTTTTGGCATAGCTGTACTCCGAGGTCTGCTCCTCAAAAATACTTTTACCGTCGAGTTTATCTTTTTGGATCTTGCCGTTCTCCAGGTTAAAGGTAAAGCCTTTTATAAAGCTCACACGCTCCTTGTCGCCGCCTCTTTGGTAGAAAGGCACCACCACATTGGCCCAATCATAGCCAGCTTTTTTTAAGATCTTGATGCGCACCTGCCGCTCAAACACCACCTTCAGCTCACCCATGTACTCAAAGCGCGAGTAGCCATAGTCGGAAAGGATAACAGCAGCGGCAGACGTATCCTTGTCATAAGTACTCATTTTGAGCTCTTCCTCGGATATTTTACCAAATTTAAAGGATTGTGCCACGGAGCGGTAAGAAAAGCCGGCCAAGAGAATAGCCAGCACGAATAGTTTTGTAAAAGTTGCTTTCATAGGCAAAATTTAAGGTTAATAACTGTTTGTCTGCTTAATTTAAAATGCAAAGCGATGGCAGGCTGATCATCGCAACTTTTGCGTGATCAGCGTTTTACACCCTACATCTATAAATTTCTATAAAGAAAGGTATATTTTAATATATATCCCAAACTTACCTATAAATTTATGGAGGTATGATTGGGGTTCTAGTGGCTGGCTGCGCTGCTTCGCCTTTTTGAAATTTATTGAGTTGAGGGCAGATCATTTCATCCGCTGCGCGGGGACAGGAACCGGGCAACTAATGTCCGATGGCCAGAAGGTTACAGCCCTCTGCACTGCCCTTAAGCGGCATTAGGCTACCTATTATGACATTCTTGGTTGGGCTTTGAGTAGAGGGGAAGGCAAGGTCGGCTTTGGGAGCCTATAAGGTGGGAAATAAAAAAAGCAGAGCGGCAGCCAAACGTAAGTTGCTGTCGTTCTGCTTCATGCTGCAGACACTGCTTGTTAGAGGTGCTCTGTAAAGTTGTTTTTATCGGACCAGAATTCGCGACAGGCTTCGCGCTGCTCCTCCACAAACTTGTTGTTTTTTTTCAGGTCTTTCCAGTTGCCATAGCCCAGGCGCTCGCACATCCTGAAAAAGTTATCGCCTTGGTTTTTCTGCCCCTTTATCCGAACAAGGGAGCTTAACAGCGGGCGCCCTGCCCTAAACTCTCTTTCTGAGATTTCATCAATCACCTCAGAAAGCATTGTTTTTTCGTAGGGATTCTCCAGGTTAAGGCCAAGCTCAGCTTCGTAGATAAGGTTCTGAAAAGACATCAGGTGTGCTCTACCGCGAGCTACTTGAATGAGTTTCTTTCGTACGCGTGAATTCATTTTTGCAAAGTATAAGGTTACGCAATTAAACACCGGGGGCAGCATAGGCGCCTCCGAAGTGTTCTTCCTGCATTACTAGATAAAAAGATATATATACTTATAAACGTATGAAAGCTCTAAAAAGTTTCACATCCAGTGCAATTTAATTCTTTATTTTGTGCAAAAACTAAGGCTCCTGCCATAAAAGAAGCTCTCAACGCAACTGCCGGGGCTGCTTTTCAGACAAATATTTCCAGTAGCGGCGGGGAATGTGGCGCAAGTGCAGCTTTGGGTTTCTGCGTTCGGGTATGTTCACGTTGTCGAAGTATACTTGCCACAGCTGCTGGTATACATCCTCGTCTGCATCTTTAACTTCCGGGGCCAGTGAAGTAGGGCGCTGGTGAGGCGGCAGGTCCAGGTTCACGAGCGATACCTGGCGCAGGTCGTAGTAGGCGCCGTAGCGGCGGTTGGTATCATAAATGGCCCAGCGCTGGTCGGCGTAGCGCCGCTCGAAGTGGCGCACGATCAGCGGCAGCACGTTAAAATCCGGGGAGATGGTGGCAAAGTATAAACCGTCGGCTGTCTTCTGGAATCGCACGAAAGCCTCCATGCGGTGCTTCTCGCGGTGCACCTGCTTGGCAGCCTGCTGCACCTGCAGCACACAGGGGGCCGCATAGTTGCCCTCTATATTCTGCTCCGAGCTAAAAGCCAGCCTGATGTAGTCGAAGATGATTTGCTCGAAGCCCGGCTGCTCCCACAGGTACGTATGGTAAAGCGCCTGCTGCGCGTTTATACTTAGCTTTTTCTGCAGGCCCTGCCACACCCGGGCGGTTTTCTGCTCCTCTGTCACCACCGCTATGTTTTCGCCAAACATGCCGGGCTGCGCCAGGTGCTCCTGGGCAATGCTGGTAGGCCAGGCCTTTCGCTCGTATGCCTCAAACACTAGCGTCAGCAGCCCCTCAAAAGTGCCGTCGTAAGTATAAAAGTGCATGTGCTAAAGTATACATGGAGACAGATGGCAGGCTGTGTTATTTATTCGCGCTGCGAGCTTTGTCGGCTGTGTCGGCCTGGGCGCGCGCCGAGAGGCTCTGCAGCTGCGGCACCAGCATGTTCAGTTTGCAGTACAGCGATACGCGGGCAACTTTCTGATTCTTTCTCATGATGAACACTTTCTTAGGTTGGATTGCTTTGGAAGTATAACTTGGTACTATGGATTTCTTTTTTCGCTCTGTCATGTCTCTTCCTTCCCCTCTGTTTTAACCTACCTGCTTAAACAGGTCCAGCTGCTGCGTGAGCAGGGCGCTGCGCACCGAACCCTCGCCAAACAATATCTTTCTGCGTATCAGCTCCGACTCAAAATCCTGGCGCTGCAGGCTCTTGGTTTGGCAGGTGATAAAATATTTCGCCCGCTTCAGCACCACGCCCATCTGCCGCAGGTGCTCAAAACTCAGCTGCGTAAACCTTCTGGCCGACACGATTTTCTGCGCGCTCTTGATGCCGATGCCCGGCACCCGCAGGATCAGCTCATAGTCTGCCGTGTTCACCTCCACCGGAAACGCATGGCGGTTGCGCAGCGCCCAGCCCAGTTTCGGGTCTATTTCCAGGTCCAGGTGCGGGTGCTGCTCATCCACGATCTCTTTTGCGTCGAAGCCATAGAAGCGCATGAGCCAATCGGCCTGGTAAATGCGGTTCTCGCGGATAATGGGCGGCTCCGTGATGATCGGCAAACGGTTGTCGCTGCTGATGGGCACATAGCCGGAGTAGTACACGCGCTTCAGGCTAAAGTCTTTGTAGAGCTGGCTGGAGAGCTGCAGGATCTGGTGATCGTTCTCGGCCGAGGCGCCCACAATCAGCTGCGTGCTCTGCCCGGCCGGCGCAAAACCCGGTGCCGACTTAAACAGCTTCTTCTCCTCCTTTGCCTGCACCAGCTGCTGCTTGATGCTGCCCATCGGCTCCAGCACCTCCTTGTAGTTCTTCTCCGGCGCCAGCTGCTGCAGGCTCATTTCGGAGGGCAGCTCTATGTTCACGCTCAGCCTGTCGGCATACAGTCCCGCCTCTTTTATCAGCTCCTCGCTGGCTCCAGGTATGGTCTTCAGGTGGATGCAGCCGTTGAACTTGTGCTCCTGCCGCAGCTTTTTGGCCACCCGCACCAGCCGTTCCATGGTATAATCGGCATTTTTAAAAATGCCCGAGCTCAGGAACAGCCCCTCAATGTAGTTGCGGCGGTAGAAGTTGATCGTCAGGTCCACTACCTCCTGCACCGTAAAGGCGGCGCGCTTCACGTCGTTGCTTCTGCGTGTCACGCAGTAGGCGCAGTCGTAGATGCAGTGGTTGGTCAGTAGGATCTTCAGCAGCGATACGCAGCGGCCGTCCTCGGTGTAGCTATGGCAGATGCCCATGCCCTCGGCGTTGCCCAGGCCTTTGTTCTCGTTCTTGCGCTTTCCACCGCTCGACGAGCAGGAAACATCATACTTGGCTGCATCTGCTAAAATACTTAGCTTTTCAATCAATCTGCTTTCCATGACCCTGACATCCTGTACTTTCAACGACATAAAGGTAAGCCTTCTAAATTAGCATAGCCAATTTTTTTAGCATTTATTTATCCACAGCTTTGTCTACACTTCGTGAATAACTAAAAACATTAGCACGCGTTTTATGCTTGCACTGCCTGCACCGCGGCTCCAAATGTCCATTTTTTAGCTGCAGCCCCACTTATGGCTGCAGAAAGCGTTATATTAGAAGGCCGAAACCACACCCATATTTCTCTGGCTGCTATACCTATGCCTTACATGCACCCTATCCTGAAATCTCTGCCGCTGGCATGCCTGCTGTGCATGGCGCTGCTATGCGCCAGAACCAGCCGGGCACAGGTGCAGCCACAGGATACCACGCGCAAACAGCAGCAGGGCCTACCGCAAACCGATACTACCAACCAGGACTTCAACACCCGCATCATCGAGAACCTGAAGCAGATGTCGGAGCGCAAAACCATTATGGGCAAGCTGCTGAAGGCCCTGCTGGATTTTGACACGCCAGAAGAGGAAGTATATGGGATGGACGCGGAGCTGATCCGCAGAGAGTATGAACTGCACAACTTCAAAGTGGTGCGCCGGATCGATATCCTGACCCTGGACCCGTTTGGCTACTCAATTAACGACACCGCGCGGGTGCCTGACAATTTCTTTGAGAAAGCCGGTAACTCGCTGCACGTAAAAACAGGCCGGGGCGAGGTGCGCAACAAGCTGCTCTTCCGCAAAAACCAGCCGCTGGAGCCACTGGCGCTGATGGAGTCGGAGCGTCTGCTGCGCCAGACCAGGCACATCCTGGACGCGCGCATCATCGTGAACGAGGAAACCACCACCAACGACAGCGTAGACGTGTTTGTGATTACCCGCGACGTGTTCAGCCTGGGGGGCTCCGGCTCCTTCTCCCCCTCCTCGGGCAAAGGCCGCGTTACGGTGCGGGAGCTTAACTTCCTGGGGCAGGGCCACCAGATAGAGGGCACCTACAAGTTCAACCTCGACCGCCCCCGCCCCTGGGAGGCAGCGGGCTATTATACCGTGGATAACATTGGCCGGACCTATGTTTCGGCGGACGTGGCCTACGTGGACGAGAACTACTACAAGGAAAAAAGCCTGTTTCTGCACCGCGATTTCTTTACCCTGAACACCAAGTATGCCGGCGCCGTGGGAGCCAGCTGGATAGAAGACCGTGTCCTTTTCCCCTCAGTGCCCGAAGATACCGTGCCGCGCTACGGCAATGTGCGCTATACCCGGCAGGATGCCTGGCTGGGCCGCTCCCTCAAGTTTAAGAGCTATAACCTGGGCTATGAGCCCCGCGGCCGCGTTATACTTGGCGCGCGCGTAATCAACACCAACTACACCCTCACCCCTACCGAGAATTTCCAGAGCAACATCCTGATGCTGGGCAGTGTGGGCTACAGCATCCGGAAGTACTACAAAGACCGCTTCGTGTTTGGCTTTGGCCGCACCGAGGATATACCAGTGGGCACGCTTTTCTCAGTAACGGGGGGCTACCAGGACGGCAACATCTGGGACCGCAGGTATGTCGCCAGCTCGCTGTCTTTTGCCAAGTATGGCCCGGCTTTCGGCTACCTGTACAGCAGAGTGGGCTACGGCACTTTTATCCGGGACGACCGTTGGGAACAGGGCGTGCTGGACCTGGAGACCATGTACTTTACGCGGCTGGGCGAGTGGGGAAACTGGAAGCTGCGGCACTACCTGCTGGGGCGCGGCACCTTTGGCATCAACCGCTACCCCGAAGAGCTGCTGTCCATCAACAACGGCAACGGCGTGCGGGGCTTCCGGTCGGACTTGGTACGGGGCACGCGGCGCGTTTCCTTTAACTATGAGGCCAACCTGTTCACGCCGCTCTCGCTCCTGGGCTTTCGGCTGGCCACCTTTGTGTACGCCGACCTGGCCTGGCTTTCTTACGGCAACCAAAGCTCGCCTTTCAAGGAGAAACCGTACCGCAGCTATGGCCTCGGCTTCAGGTTCCGCAACGAGTTCCTGTCCTTCAGCACCATACAGGTAACCTTTGGCTATTACCCGCAGCTCCCGCCCAACAGCAACATGCGCGATTTTAGGCTGTACGAGTCCTCGGCGCCGTTCTACGACTTCAGCAATTTCCAGTTTAGCCGCCCCGGCGTGGCCGAGTTTTACTAAATCTCCTGTATCCTTTTGCCCCCTTTGCCTGTTTATAGGATGGTAAAAACCCTAAAAAGAAACACATACCACACTATGAAAAAGGTAAGAGAGAAGAATGAGTATGAAGGAAACCCGGTAGGGCTGTCGAAAGAAACTGCTACGGCCATGGCCAAAGAGCTGGACCGCCACCTGGCCTCCTTCATTGTACTATACCATCAGTACCACAAGCACCACTGGCTGGTGGAGGGCCCGCAGTTCCGCGACCTGCACCTCTTTTTTGAGGACCACTACAACGAGATCCACATGCAGTACGACACCATTGCCGAGCGCCTGACCGTGATGGGCTACTGCCCTACCTGCCACCCGGCCAACCAACTGAAGATTGCTTACCTGGAGCACGAGGAGGAGGGCGAGTTCCGCATCCGCGAAATGCTGGAGAAAGACATGGAGGACGAGAAAACCATTGCCGTGGAGCTACGCAAATCCATTAAAAAGGCTTTTGAAATGGAGGACTTCGCCACAAAGTCGCTGCTGGAGGGCATCCTGCTGAAGACGGAGGACCGTTGCCACCATATCGAGCACTTCCTGGGCGAAGACGGCCTTTCTATCGGCCTTATCGCAAAGCCCGGTGATATTATGTCGGAGGACGGCGAGGCAGAGGAGTCTAAGGCCAAATCAAAGAAAAAAGCAAAGGCGTAACGCTGCCTGCACAAGTATAATCTTTAAACCCCGGTGGCACTGGCTGCCGGGGTTTTGTTTACTCTACTTTCTGATAGATCAGTTTTCCTGTGCCTACCCTATACTCCCTGAACTTACCGTCTTCAAAGTACAGAACAAGCAAACCGTCATCTGTTAAAGTATAAGTTTTAACCGAGGAAAGCCTGATCAAGTATAAATCCACATCCCATTTTTTCTGAATATCATTTATCTGATAAGGATAATCTGAGATCGCTTTTATACTTGTAACCGCTCCATTCTTCTTGAACCTATACTTGCCCCAGTACCAGCCAGGCTCCTCAGCAGAATCTATGGTCCCATCAAGGCGACTTCTGCTTTTCAGCACAAGTTTAAACGCAGTTGGCTCCTGTATACTTCTCTTGCTAACCCCGCTTATTTGAATAACCTCAACAAGTTGCCAGGTGCCTCTGAGGTTGTCGGTATGCTGTGCCAAGGAGTTGTAACAGCACCACATGAAAATACAAAGTATAAGCAGCGCCTTCTTCATTTCACAATATATGCATTAATTCGCTGCTGCGGATATTGGTCTTTGTTTCTGCGGACGATTAACCCACCCCTAGAGAGCTACGCTCGCTAGCTCAAAACTCCCGTTTTGGCTAGTCCAGAGGAGGGGAATTACGCAGTACCGGGTCCAACCACCCCTGCCCCTCCTTAGCTAAGGAGGGGAATTCTGCTGAAGCTCCGTCAGCCGCGGCTATCGAAACTGATCCCAGCCTTTGGGTGGGGGTAGGGGCCCTCGACAAGAGCGCCTTCTAGATTTCCGGTGCCGCCTTGGCGGCGTTGCGACGTTAGGAGCAAAGGAAATGTAGACAGCGCGATGCCAAAGGACGAGGCCCCCCGGCCTTGAGGGAGCCAAAGTATGAAATGCAACTATAGGCTTGTAAGACTGAGGATGAACAGAAGCTAGAAATGATAGCTTATTTCGAGTTGCAGCAACAAGCGGCTATGAAGTATAAAAGCACGAGCTGCAAGCCTGCGCCAGCATTGAGGCTGGAGGATCAGCAGAGACTAGTAAGTATAGCTTGTATCACAAGCTATAAATAGCGGCGGCTAAAGTATAATAGGCACCCCGAAAGCCTTCGGGGCGCCTGAAGAGTATACCACTCCTTCCCATATCTCAATATAAAATAACCAGCTCATACTTATACTTTTGCGCAAACACATCTATAATACCTAATTATCTATTGTTGTAACTTTCAGGGCCGCCTGCTTTTTAGTAGATTTGTAGAGAGGAGTGCAGCCTCTGCAGAAAACACCTCGTAATCAATAAAACATGGTAGATTTAGGCAATTACAACGAGCTGGAGATAGCGCGAGAAGTAGACTTTGGCGTATACTTAACCTCCGAGGACGGAGATATTCTGCTGCCGGGCAAATATTTACCCGAAGGCGCAAAAGTGGGCGACAAACTGCGCGTGTTCGTATACCGCGACTCCGAAGACCGGATAATTGCCACTACCCTGGAGCCGTACGCCACTGTGGGCCAGTTTGCCTGCCTCACCTGCACCGACGTGACGCCCTTTGGCGCCTTTTTGGACTGGGGCTTGGAGAAGGACCTGCTCGTGCCGCTCAACAACCAGAAAAACAAAATGCAGGTAGGTAATAAGTACTGCGTGTACGTTTACCTGGATGATTCCTCGGACCGCGTGGTAGCCACGACCAAACTGGGCAAGTTCCTTTACAACGACGACATCCGCCTGAACGAAGGCGACGAGGTGCAGCTGCTGGTAGCAGGCTTTACTGACATTGGCATTAAAGTCATCATCAACGGCGAGTACATGGGTATACTTTATAAGAATGAAGTGTTCCAGGACCTGCACATCGGCGACAAGGCCACCGGCTACATAAAGCTCATCCGCCCAGACAACAAGATAGACGTGACGCTGCGCAAGCCCGGCACGAACCAACTGGAGGAGAAAGACGAGGCGGCCGACAAGATCCTGCGCCTGCTGCAGCAAGGCAGCGGCTGGATGCCCCTCTCCGACAGCAGCTCGCCGGAGGATATTTACCAAACGCTGGGTATGAGCAAGAAAACCTTTAAGCGCGCCATCGGCGGCTTGTACAAAGCCGGCAAAATTACGATTGAGCCAGACAATATCAGGTTGCGGAAGGACTAACCTGCCGTAGCCAGCATAACATACGCACCCTTTTAGTACTGACGTTCTCACTTTAAAACATACCGCGCCCCCACAAGGCACGGCTCTTTGACATATGCTTACTAAACTTTTACCCATCGCACTGCTGCTTGGCCTCTGTGCCGGAAACGCGGTGGCCGACGACTACACAGACACAGAGACAACAAAAAGCAAGGCCGGTAAAACCACCAAGGCGCTGCGCACGCAGGCTACCCCGGTGCTGGACGGCTACCTGGAGCCCGAAGTATGGCAGCAGGTAAAGCCTGCCCGCAACTTCTACCGCTACGACCCGCTCAACGGCAAGCCCTCCTCACAGGAGACCGAAGTGTACATGCTTTATGATAACGAAGCTGTATACATCGGTGCCATCCTGCACGACACCGCCCCCGACTCCGTGCTAACGCAGCTGGGCGGACGCGACTCCGGCGAGAATAACTCCGACATGTTTGGGGTATACCTTGATACGTACCACGACAAGCAGAACGCCTTTGCCTTCCTGGTGTCAGCGGCGGGCGTGCAGACCGATATCAAGCACTCGCAGAGCGGCGAAGACTGGAACTGGGATGCCGTTTGGGAGAGCAGCGTGCGCACACACGCCGAAGGCTGGACAGTAGAGATGCGCATCCCCTACAGCGCTATCCGTTTTCCGGAGGCTGAGGTGCAGACCTGGGGTGTAAACTTTATGCGCGTCATCCGCCGAAACCGCGAAAAATCCTTCTGGAGCCATGTAGACAACTCGGAGAGTGGCCTGATAAACCAGGAGGGCCGCGTGATTGGCATAGAGGGCGTAAAAGCGCCGGTGAGGCTCCAGTTCATGCCCTACGTGTCGGGTTACGTAAACCACTACCCTAGCCAGGACGGCGAGAGCGACGCCAAAGACTTTAGCCACTCCATTAACGGCGGCATGGACGTAAAGTATGGCATCAACGATGCCTTCACGCTGGACGTCACCCTGATCCCGGATTTTGGCCAAACGCAGTCGGATAACCAGGTGCTGAACCTGGGTCCGTTTGAGGTGCGCTACAGCGAGAACCGCCAGTTCTTTACCGAGGGCACGGAGCTGTTTAACAAAGCGGGGCTTTTCTACTCACGCCGCATCGGGGCAAGGCCTGTGGGCTATGCCGATGTGGAGGAGCAGTTAGAGGAGGGCGAAGAAATCACCCGCAACCCTACAGTTACGCAGCTGCTGAACGCCGCCAAAGTATCCGGCAGAACGCGCCGTGGGCTGGGCATTGGCCTGTTCAACGCCTTTACCGGCAACTCCTACGCCACTGTGCAAGACTCCCTGGGCCAAAGTCGCGAAGTACTGACGGATCCGTTCACGAACTATAACGTGTTTGTGCTGGACCAGACGCTGCCGCGCAACTCATACGTAACCTTTACCAACACCAACGTAACCCGCGCCAACGGCTATTACGACGCCAACGTGACGGGCCTGCGCATGCGCTTCGCCGATAAGCGCAACATGTTTGCACTTACTACAGGCGGCAACCTGAGCCAGCTTTACGGCAAAAGCGAGGACGGTGGCGTGGAGCTGGGGCATCAGTATTTCGTGAACCTGAGCAAGATAAGCGGCAACCTGCGCCTGGGGCTGAACCATAATGTAGAGTCCAACACCTACGACATCAACGACCTGGGCTTCCTGAGCAACAACAACGAGGTGAGCACCAGCGCCAGCGTCAGCTACAACTTTTACCAGCCTGTCTGGAAGTTCCTGTCCTGGAACAACAGCTTTAGCATAGGGCACAGCATGCTGTATAAGCCTAACAAGTTCATCGCCCTGGACCTGAGCGCCAGCTCCAGCGTGCGCTTCCGTAACTTTACCAGCATGTGGATGGGCGTAAGCGTGCGCCCCGGCGAGCGCTACGACTATTTTGAGGCCCGCACCTTTCCGCAGGTGTTCGTGCAGCCGCCGGCCGTCAGCTCCAACATCGGCGTCAGCTCCGACTACCGCAAGCGATTTGCCCTGGATGCCGGCGCCAGCTTTTGGCGCGCCCGCCGCTACGACCAGAACAGCTGGTCTTTCAGCCTGACGCCTCGCTTCCGGGTGAACGACAAGTTCTCTATCGTGAACGGCAACAGCTACAGTATTAACAAGCGCAACCTGGGCTTTGCCGATAAGTATGAGGGCCCGGCGCAGGACACGCACATCCTGTTCGGAGACCGCACCCTTGCCACTGTCAGCTCCACCATCAGCAGCGCCTACATCTTTAACGAGCGCTCCGGCCTTACGCTGAACATGCGCCACTACTGGTCGAGGGCGGCTTACCAGGAGTTTTTTGAGTTGAACAAGCAAGGGCTGCTGCAGCCCACCACGGCGGAGCAGGAGGCTTATACTTCCGAAATCAGCGACATCAATTACAACACCTTTACCATGGATTTGGTGTACAGCTGGCGCTTTGCCCCGGGCAGTGAGCTGCGGGTGGTTTGGAAGAATTTTGTTGAGGACAGAGGCAGCGAGATAGAGAACCGCTACTTCGATAACCTGACCAACACCTTCGATGTGCCGCAGAACAACAATTTCTCTGTTAAACTTTTATACTTTATAGACTATATATCGCTTAAGAACGTATTTTCTGCATAAGAAAAAACCTTATGCAAAAAGTAAGAACCGCACTGATCGTCGGGGCCAGCGGACTGGTGGGTGGGCACCTGCTCTCTCTCCTGCTCAGGAGCGAGCGCTATAGTCAGGTTATCTCGGTTGGCAGGCACGAGCTGCCGCTTATCCACCCCAAGCTGGACCAGCAGGTGATCGACTTCGACAAGATGAAGGACTACGCCGCCGACCTGGTGGCAGATGATGTTTTCTGCTGCCTGGGCACCACCATCAAAAAGGCCGGCTCCAAGGAGAAGTTCTACAAAGTAGACCATACCTACATTACCCAACTGGCCGAGATCACAGCCCGCAAAGGCGCCATGCAGTTTCTGGTGGTGTCGGCGATGGGCGCCGACGCAGGCTCCATGTTTTTTTACAACAAGGTTAAAGGCCAGATGGAGCGCGATGTGCAGCAACAGCCTTTCAACAGCATCCACATCTTCAGGCCCTCTTTGTTGCTGGGCGAGCGCGAGGAAAAGCGCGCCGGGGAGGAGCTGGCAGCCAAGGTGCTGAAGCCCTTAAGCGCTGTGTTTATTGGGCCGCTGGAGAGGTATAAGCCCATCGAGGCCGAGACGGTGGCCCGTGCCATGCTGGCCGCCGCCAAAGCCGAGAAGCCCGGCAAGCATATTCACCCGTCCAACCAGATCGCCCGCCTGGGCAGCTAACTTTTGCCGCTCGCGGTGCGTAAGCTGCAACTCAGCTAAGTATACACAATGGTACCGCAACAACCCTTACTGCAGGCCTTCCCGAAGGCGATGCGCTACGACCCCAATTGGGTGCGTCGCCACTCCATGGGCGAAAACGTGCTTTTTAACCTGGAGAGCCTGACTAAATCGCTGCAACTGAAGCCGGGCATGCGTGTGCTGGATTTGGGCTGCGGCAAGGCCATCAGCTCTATTTTCCTGGCCAAAGAGTTTGGCGTTACGGTGTACGCCGTAGACGAGGCCGTGTCGGCCAGCGACAATTACCGCCGCATTTGCCGCGAGCGCTGCGAAGGCAAAGTAATTCCGCTGGAGGCCGATGCCCGTGCCCTGCCTTTTGCCCAGGAGTATTTTGATGCCGTGATCGTGGTGGATTCTTATACATACTTTGGCACCGACGAGAAATACCTGCCCTACATTGCCCGCTTTATAAAACCCGACGGCTGCATTGCCATCGTGGATGTGTGCTTTACAGAAGAAATAGAGTCGCCGGAACAAGTGCCCGAGTTTCTGCGGGAGGATTACCAGAACTACTGGTACTTCATCCATTCGGTAAGCTGGTGGCAAAAGCTCTGGGAGAAAACGGGCTTGGTGCATATAGAGGCTGCCCAGGAACTGGAGGAGGCCGAACTCGTGCGGGAGCACTACGTCAGGGATTTTGAGGAGGCGGAGCAGCCCGATCCCTTTGCCAAGGCCTTGCAGCATGACAAACAGGGATTTATCTCCTTCTTCAAGATGATTGGCCGCCGCACCCGCAAAACGGCGTATCTGCAGGATTACAAAGAAGAAGGTAAAAAGTAGGGCACCCTATACAAAAACGGCGCTACACTCCGTTAGAAATTGTAATTTCGCGGCAGCCATGGCATCGTGTAGGCCATAGCCGCACTAAAATCTTTCAACTTAACCAAAGTAATGAGAACTTTTACAAAACTGACCATCGCACTGGCCTTTGTACTGTTTGCCGCCCTTGGGGCACAGGCCCAGAGTGGCTACTCCACAGGTATCGGTTTGCGCGGCGGCGCCGCCTCCGGCCTTACGGTAAAGCACTTTATTAAGAGCGATGCCGCTATTGAGGGCATCCTGAGCACCAGCTTTAAGTACAGAGGCACCGTTATTACGGTGTTGTACGAGAAGCACGCGCAGGCTTTTAACACCAGCGGCCTGCAGTGGTACTACGGCCTGGGCGGCCATATCGGCTTCTGGGACGGCCACGACTACTACGACCACGGCCACAGACACTACGACGACAACGTGGTAGGCGTGGGCATCGACGGTATACTTGGCCTGGAGTACTACATCCGCGACATTCCGTTTACCATTGGCGCCGATATCAAGCCATACTTAAACATCCCCCGCGGCGGCGGCTTCTGGGATACGGCCCTGCACGTGCGCTACGTGTTTTAAGCCAGCGCATCCGTACAAAGTATATAAAGAGCGACCCCGCTAAAGTATAGCGGGGCCGCTCTTTTTATACCTGGCTGCCATACTATAGGTCTAACACAACTCGGGTAACCGTTAACCCTCCGAGCGCGCCATAGCCGTTCTTCACGTTGCTGTACACATTACTGTATTCCGCAAAGGGATTATCGCCCATCCGGCTCTGCGCCGCCCTTGTCTTCTGAAAAAGGTATTCGTCTCGGTTTAGCTGATGCACCTGCACCTCCAGGTGCTTCACCGGCACCAACTCACCTTTTTGGTTATACCCCTTGTCGGGCAACGAGAGGTCCGTGGCAAAGTTGATTATACCGGAAGGGTACAGCTCATCTGAAAACACCATGTTGAGGGCTGCTTTCTCCGAATCCCCGATATCAATCACATTGTCATCTCTAATCGTTGTCGCTGAATAGCCTGTCTGGTGATAGGCGCTATCGAGAGCGTATACCATTACTTTATAGTAATTCTCTTTGCCTACCTCGTCGTGGATGGTTAGCTGCAGGTGCCCCTCCAGCATACCCATGTAGTAATCTTCGCCGGAGGATTCACTTTTGGTAAAGCGCGCATCGGTAGCTGTGGCGGCAGCAGGCAGTGTGGTGGTCGCCTCGATGGCCTCAAAGCCCGGTGCTTCTGCGCGCAGAGTATAGGTGTGGCCGCTATGGGGACGATAGCCCTGCGTAGGGGTATAGATGCCCCAGTCCGGCCGGTACCAGGACATGGTATCAACGCCAATATGCTCATACTGCTCCACAAGCTGCCCCTCTTCGTCGTAAAGCCCCACGGTGGCATTGGCTACGGCCTCCAGCTCCTTGCCATCCAGCACGCCCTGGCTTCTGCCTATAAACACTCTGTCCTCATCATAAAAGCCGGCAGGCGTCTCGCCGGAGTCGTCGAGGGTGAAGCGCATGGTGAGCTTTGGCGTGTGCGGCGGGATATCCACCTCCTGCACCATCTCGCAGCCCACCAACAGCAGGCACAGCAGGCCACAAAGCAGTCTATACTTCATGCGGTTATACTTTTCCATAACTAGAACTTAAAGCTTTTGGTGAAGGATGGGATGATCGGGAAGAGCGCCACCTGCCGGTAGGTGCTCTCATCGCTGTCGCGGCCGCGGCCATAGTACATGTAGAAGGGGTTTTGGCGGCTGTAGGCGTTGTAGAGGCTAAAGGTGTTCACTACCTGCCCCCAGCTTTTCTCCTTTGTCTTGCTGAAGCCCAGGTCCAGGCGGTGATAGGCGCGCATACGGTAGCCGTTCCGAGAGCCATAGTTATCCACCACATTGTACTCACCCACCATGTAGCGCGATTCTGACAGCGTCACCGAATTGCCCGTGCCATATACCCAGGTCCCGGACAGATTCCAGCCGTTGTTCAGCTTGTGGAACAGCGCCACCGATATATCGTGACGGCGGTCGTAGCGGTAAGGGAATTTTGCGCCGTAGTTGAGCTCGGCAAACTGCCGGTTGGACCACGACAACGTATAGCCCACCCAGCCGCTGGTGTTGCCGACCTTCTTTTGCAGGAAAATCTCCGCACCATAGGCCCAGCCCTTGCCGGCGGTCACCTTGTTCTCCCAGTTGTTGCTGACGGTGGTGGTAAAATCGGAGCCCTCTTTATACTCGATGATGCCTTTCATGGTCTTGTAGTAGCCCTCCACGCTCACCTCGTACTGCCCGTCCAGGATGGTTTGTGCCGCGCCGATGGCTACCTGGCTGGCCCGCTGCGGCTCCACCACCTTCGTTGCCGGCACCCACAGGTCGGTGGGCAGACCGATGCCGCTGTTGGTGAGCAGGTGGATGAACTGGCTTGTTTTGGCGTAGGATGCTTTTAGCGCCAGTTTGTTGTTTAGCAGGTAGCGCGCCGCCACGCGGGGCTCCAGCGAAGTATAGGTTTCGCCGGCCACCAAAAATCCGGTAAAGCGGGCACCCACATTCACCTTCAGCTTCTCCGACAGCCGCACATCGTCCTCCACATACACCGCCGCCTCGTTGGCCACCGTTCTGGAGCCTTCCTCTAACTCATTGCGCACCTGCCCGTCGTCCACGTCCTTCATGTGCAGCGCCCCCGGCCGGAACTGGTGCGTCACTGCCTGCGCCCCGAAGCGCACATAATGATTCGGGTTAGGCAGGTAGTCAAAATCGCTCTTTATGCTATAGTCGCGGATGTTGGACAGGTAAAGCAGGTTGTACTTACTCATGCTTGTGCCGCCGGAACCACTGCGCTCCGACTCGTTCTGCATCCCGATATCGAACTGGTAACGGCTGTAGGTGGCCGTGGTATTCAGGAACAGGCGGTTGTTCAGGATGCGGTTCCAGCGCAGGCTAAGGGTATTATTGCCCCAGTCCAGGTTTGCTTTGTCTTCGCTGTAGTAGCTGTCCTTGCTATAGCTGCGGTCCCACACATAGCGCGAGTGGAACCTGTCGAGGCCGGTGTAGAAGCTCAGGTAGAGCCGGTCCTTAGAGGTGATGTTGTAGTTGAGCTTAGCATTGAAGTCGTGGAAAAAGTAACCGACCACGCCCCGATCCTTCTTCATGAACGGGCGCGCCAGCACATCGGCGTAGGTACGGCGCGCAGACACGATAAACGAGGCTGTGTCTTTCTTGATAGGCCCCTCCAGCGTCAGCCTGGAAGCGATCAGGCCCACAGAGCCCTCTCCCCTGAACTCGTTCATGTTGCCTTCTTTCATGCTGATATCGAGTACCGAGGACAGCCTGCCGCCGTAGCGCGCCGGAAAGCCGCCTTTCACCAGCTCCACATGGTTAAGCGCATCGGCATTGAACACCGAGAAGAAGCCAAACAGGTGCGTGGCATTGTACACCGGCGCTCCGTCGAGCAGGATCAGGTTCTGGTCAGGGCCGCCGCCGCGCACGTACAGGCCGCTGGCCCCCTCCGTACCCGACTGCACCCCCGGCAGCAGCTGCAGCGTTTTGATCACATCCACCTCGCCCAGCAGGGCCGGCACCGCCTTCAGCTGCTCTATCGGCACCGAAATCGTGCTCATGCGGGTGGTCTCTTCTATCTTCTCCTGCTTTGTGGCTACTACCTCCACAGTCGCCAGGCTGTTGCTGGGGCTCAGGGTGAATATATGGGAAACATCCTGCGAGAGCTGCAGCGGAAAGGCTTGCCGCCCGTAGCCGACGTAGGAGGCAACCAGCGCGACAGAATCACCTGCGGAAAGGGAGAGGCTATAGAAACCATAACTGTTGGTGGAGGTGCCCTTGCCGGAGCGGAGGTCATACACGGCCGCGCCGATCAGGTTTTCGCCGGTGTCGGCATCGCGCACGTAGCCGCTGATGGTATGGCGCTGCTGGGCAAAGGCTGCAGAGGCGAAGCATAAAAGAAAAAAGCAGCACAGCACCTGCAGGAGCCTATACGTGCCGGGGTAAGTTTGTTTCATATAGTAGAAATTGGGTTAGCAATGCACTTCTACTCATGAAGATAAGATTTTTCCAAGTATAGTTGCAATAGAGTATAACTATATTTCGATCTACCTGGCAAAAAGAAGGGCTACCATACCTGGCAGCCCTTCCTCCTATTCTGTTACAATGTTGCAGCACTAAAAGGCAATATGCAGCAGCGCATCGCCCTGGTTTACCACGGGCATATTGTTAAGCCCAACCACATAGCCAGTGGCAGGTGCGTTTAGCCGCACCTCCATTTCGCCGTAAGGGTCGGTAATCGTGCCTACTTGCTGGTTCTTCTTCACGTAGTCTCCTATGCTGATGCTGGTGCGCCACAGCCCCGCGTTTTTGGCCCGCAGCCAGATGTCCTTCATGCAGAACACGGTGGGTTCTGTTGCCTCCGTACAGCCGGCCATCATGCCCAGATGGTGCAGCACGCGGCAAGTACCCTCTATGCCCAGGTTAATGCCTTTCTCATCAAAGCGCAGGCTCTCGCCTGTCTCGTACACAAGTATGGATTTGCCCAACTTACCGGCCTCTTTGCGCAGCGAGCCCTGGCGGTATGGCGCGTTCATTACAAAGGGCGGTGCAAAAGCCTTTGCCAGCTCTTCGTTTCGATGCTCGCCCAGCACGCAGCGGATCTGCGGATAGTTGGCCCGGCTGGAGCCGCCGGTATGGAAGTCGAGGCCGTAGTCTACGTACGGCAGCACCTCTTTCATAAAGCGGTGCGCCACGCGGCTGGCCAGCGATCCGTCGCGGTTGCCCGGAAAGCTGCGGTTCACGTCCTTTCCGTCCGGCACCTCCCTGGAGAAGTTCAGGAAGCCGTAGATGTTGAGCACCGGCACGGCAATAATGGTACCTTTAAGCGGGTAGAGCAGCTTTTTAGTGAGCATCCTGCGGATGATCTCCGTGCCGTTTACCTCGTCGCCGTGCATGCCGGCCATCAGCAGCACTACCGGCCCGTCGTGCACCGACCTGAAAACATAAACAGGGATCTCGATAACGGTGCCGCTGGGCAGCTTGCTGATCACGAGTTTGGTGAGCACCTTTTCACCGCGGTCTATACTTTTTCCGTTGATAACGATTGTCTCGGGCATGCTACTCCTTTACCTTCTTCTTCGGCCGCTTCACCGCAAGCCCCTCCACATACTCTATAATCTTTCCGGCGATGTCTTTCTGCGTGGCCTTCTCGATGCCCTCCAGCCCCGGCGAGGAGTTTACTTCCAGAATCAGCGGCCCGCGCTTGGACTGCAGCATGTCTACGCCAGCCACGCCCAGGCCCAGCGACTTGGCGGCCAGCAGGGCAGCGGCTTTTTCCTGGCGCGAAAGCTTGATGAGCTCTGCCTTGCCGCCGCGGTGCAGGTTAGAGCGGAACTCGCCCTCCTTGCCCTGCCGCTTCATGGCTCCCACTACCTCACCGTTCACCACAAAGGCGCGGATATCCGCACCACCGGCCTCGGAGATAAACTCCTGCACAATAATGCGTGCCTTCAGGTTATGGAACGCCTCGATCACCGACTCGGCGGCTTTGCGCGTCTCGGCCAGCACTACGCCCAAGCCCTGCGTACCCTCCAGCAATTTGATTACCAGCGGGGCGCCGCCCACCTCTTTCACCAGCTCTGAGGTCTCTTTGGAGTAGTTTGTAAAGGCTGTTTTGGGCATGCCCAGCCCAGCGCGGCCCAGAATCTGCAGCGAGCGCAGCTTATCGCGGGAGCGCACTATGGCCTGCGAGTCTACGGCGCTTTTCACCTTCATCATCTCGAACTGGCGCACCACGGCCGTGCCGTAAAAGGTAACAGAGGCCCCGATACGCGGAATAACGGCATCGATATCCGTCAGGCGCTCTCCTTTGTAGAGGATGTGCGGGTCTCCCTGCTCTATCACGAGGTCACAGCGCAGGTGGTCTAAAATGATGGCCTCGTGCCCCCGCTGCTCCGCTGCCTCCACCAAACGGCGGGTAGAGTATAGCCTTGGGTTGCGGGAGAGAATAGCAATTTTCATAAATGCTCTTTATTTCTGTTTTTGTTTGATCTTATACTTATGCGCCAGGTTTTTCTTGGCCACATCTACCACAAAGCGGCCTTTCAGCAGCTTACGGCCAATCAGCACGGGATACTTCATGTCGCTGCGGTCGGAGAGGGAAAACTCTGCCTCTATCTCCTCGTCAAAAATCCTGATCCTGGTACGGATAACATAGCGCTCCTGCTTCTCTCCTATCGAGCTTTTTATCTCCCGTAGCTCGTACTCGGCAAAGGTCAGCTTCTTGTGGTTATACTGCGGGTGCGAGGGGTCCAGCAGATCAAGGCAAATCACCTTTCTGCCGTCCGGGCGCACTTCCTCGTGTATATCAGAGCAATGGATGGCCGATGTGTAGGCGCCGGTGTCCACTTTGGCCTCGATCTCATCTATGTCCAGCTCCGGGAAAGAGACCAGCTCGCGCCGCCCGATCAGCTTTTTCTCAGGTTTTGGGGTATTACGTTTTTCCTCTCTCATCAGCGGCTAAAGTTAGTGCGATAATCAGGATTTTCGCACCGCTTTTCGTTAAAATAAACAAAGTATAAAACGGCCGTTTTGGTTCACCGCTCCGGCTGTTTTATACTTTATACTTTTGCTATACTTTCTCTGGCGCAAGTTGGAAATCCCGGCGTATTTCGGGGCGTCCGCTTGTGCCTCCCTTACCCACTGCCTCTCTGGCCCAGGCTTACACTTCCATAGCTACTGCTTCCTGCAACGTGAACCAAGCTATCTTCTCTAGCCGCTGTTCATCCTCAGTCTTACAAGCCTAATGTTGCATCTCCTACTTTGGTGCCCTCCGAGGCCGGGAGGCCTCATCTTCCCGCATCGCGCTGTGTTCCCTTCCTTTGCTGCCCTCCGGTCGCAATGCCCTTTCAGGGCACCGGAATCTCACAAGGCGCTCTACGGAAAGATTGAGATCAGATTTCCTTAGCTCCTGCTTCCGCACAGTCCCCCTTTGAAGGGGGCAGGGGGATGAAAATCGCCTGCAGAAGAAAGAGTTTATACTTTGTAGGGACAGGTCGCGACCTGCCCACGCGATAGCCAGAGCAACGAAGCTTATACTTCAGCCAAAGCAGCTACAGACTCCCCCTCCTTAGCCAAGTTTTGGATCCCGGACTTGCTTCGGGAGAGGGGCAGGGGTGGTTGGACCCGGTTCAGCAAAAGCACCTTCCCCGGTTTTTAGGGGAGGTTTGGGGTGGGGTGAAAATCCCCCTACTTGGCGTAAGTGATGCGGTAAATAGCGTTGTTCTTATCGTCGGACACCAGCAGGGAACCGTCTTTCATCACCAGCACATCCACGGGGCGGCCCCAGTCTTTCTCGCCTTGCAGCCAGCCTTCGGCAAAGGGCTCGTAGCCAGTTACATTTCCCTGGCTATCCATCTGTGCCTGCATGACGCGGTAACCGATTTTCTTAGAGCGGTTCCAGGAGCCGTGCTCGGCAATAAAAATACGGTCGGCATACTCTTGCGGGAACATTTTGCCTGTGTAGAACTTCATGCCCAGCGTGCCGCCGTGGGGGTTGAGTTTCTGTACCGGTGCCACAAACTCATCGCAGCTGCGCTCCTTGCCAAACTCCGGGTCTTTTATCTCGCCGGCGTGGCAATACGGGTAGCCAAAATGCTGGCCTTTCTCGGTGGCGCGGTTCAGCTCATCCGGCGGAATGTTGTCGCCCATCATGTCGCGGCCGTTGTCGGTAAAGTATAGGTTCTTGGTGTCGGGATGCCAGTCAAAGCCTACGGTGTTACGTACGCCCTCTGCGTAAATCTCCAGTCCGGTGCCATCGGGGTTCATGCGGGTGATGCTGGCGTAAATTGGCTTTTCAGATTTACAAATGTTGCACGGGGCACCTACCGGTACATACAGTTTGTCATCGGGGCCAAAGGCAATGTACTTCCAGCCATGGTGCGCGTCGCTCGGGAACTCATCGTTCACCACTTCATACTTTGGCTTGTTGCGGAAGCTCTGCTCGATGTTGGGGTACTTGAGGATGCGGTTGATCTCAGCCACGTATAGATCGCCGTTGCGAATGGCCACCCCGTTCGGAGAGTTAAGGCCGGAGGCAACCTCCACCACTTCATCGGCTTTGCCGTCTTTGTTCTCATCTACCAGGGCAAACACTTTATCGTTGCTGCGCGTGCCCACAAACAGGATGCCCGATTCGCTCATGGCCATCGAGCGGGCGTTCTCCACATCCTTGGCGTAGTAGTCTATCCGGAAGCCTTCCGGTAGCTTAATGCGCTCCAGGTCTTTATCGATCGGCCCTGATGGCATGCCTATACTTGCTTCCTCGGCCCCCTTGGCCTGCTGTGTTTCAGTAGGGCCTGTTTTAGTATCAGCCTCCGCGTTGGTGTTCGTTTCGGAGCTGCAGCTCATGGTAGTGCTGGACAGGCAAAGCCCCAGGGCCAGCAAGCGTAGCGTTTTTTTCATTTGGTGTTGGTTTAGTTGATATGATCTTATTTTGGGAAGCTGTAGCACAGAATAGCCCCGATAGGCTTCCCGCCATCAAAATACGTATACTCCTGTAGAGATACAATGTTCAGGCATCAGCCCCAGACACTATGGGAAACATAAAAACAGGCGCAGGTATACTTTGTTTTGCCCTGGCCTTGGCCAGCGCCCCGGCTTTGGCGCAAGACCCGGACTCGCTGGCTGCGGAGCGGGAGCGGCAAAACCAGGTTTCGGGTGCTTCTAGTGTGCAGGTGCTGGCCCGGCTGCTGGAGGAGGCACTGCAGCAGACTACTTTTGACCCGCTGCGCCAGCACCTGGCCGACAAGCAGGTGTACGACAAGATGCTGCAGCTCGGGTCTGCCAGCGTGCGCGAGGCCCTGCTCCTTTATACTCCTACCGATATGCTGATGGACTTCCAGAAAGACTTTGGCAACGTGATACGGGATGGCATCACGCAGGAGGTGAACTGGCCGGCGACAAGGCTTCAGAAGATAACAGCCGACACGGTGGCGGAGCAAAACGCGATTATCATTCCCGTTCGGCTGCAGCTGTCGTCTCCAAGCTATTTGCCTGTAGAGGTCGAGTTTAACGCGGCCCGCCTGGATGGCCGCTACTACTACCTGCCGCCCCTGCGCATCCCCAGCAAGGACTTAGACTGAGCGGCCGTTAGGTTGCGGAGCGGCGCCTGTGCAGTAGCTCCGCCACTTCGTACAGCAGGTTAGAGTGGCCGGTTTTCAGCAGCACCAGCTCGCCTTTGTCCAGGGCCTTTACAAAAACGGCCACCCGCTTCGGCGATATGATCTCATCATACTCCCCCAGGAACATCGTGACCGGCACTTCATACTTGTTCAGCAGCTGCACGATCTGGCGAATATCGAAGTTGAGGTCCCGGAAGCCTACCCAACTGCGGTAAACGCGCAGGCGCTTGGGCGTGCTGTCCATCTGGAAGTGGGCAAACCGGACAAGGCTTTTGTGCACCAGGTTGTAGCGCTGCAGCATCCGAAGCAGTTTAAAAAAGAACTGCGGCTTTATAACCGTGCGCTTAAACAGCTGCTGCAGCCAGCCGGGGTAAGTGGCAATGTTGTACCAGAAGCTCGTTTTAATTCCGTCCGGAGCAATCAGGAACAGCTCCCGGATGCGCTGCGGCATGCACTCCACCAATGTGAGCGCAAACTTGCCGCCCATGCTAAAGCCCATCAGCGAGAACGCCTCTATACCCTGCTTCTCCAGGAAGCGCTCCACAAAATCATGCAGAAAGCCTTTGGTGAGGGGCATATTCTGTTTGTGCAGCTGGCTATGCCCGTGAAAGAACAGATCGAAGGCGTAGATCGTATAATCCTCCCCCAGCGCCTTCTCCATCGGCAGGTAATAGCTGCTGCTCTGCCCATACCCATGAAAGGCCAGCAGCACCTGCGGCCCCCGCCCGATCACGCGGTAATGCAGCTTCGATCTGTCGTGGATGAGGTAAGGCAATGTGAATTATAAAGTTAGAAGGTTAAAAAGTTAGAGAGTTAGAAGGTCAACGGGTTTCAAAGGTTAGAACTTATAGCTAAAGTATGAAGTATAAAACAGGAAATACGGAGGCGTGTTTTGACAATGCATATATAATGTCTTTTCATCACTTTCTAACCTTCTAACTCTCTAACTTTCTAATTCCAAAAGCTTCTCACAGTTTCGAGACGCCGCCGGACACGATGAACTTCATCACTTCGGAGCTTGGCAGGTCGAGGTAGGTGACGTTGCGCCTGGGCACCAGGAACAACTCACCGGAAAAGTTATAGGAGTGCGGAAAGTATACCGCCACCTTGTCTTCTATGTTTAATTGCGCCAGCGCATCCTGGGTTACAAAGCCCAGCTTGTGGTTGTCGGAGTCTTCGGTCATTTTCACCATCACGGGGCGGTTAAACTTTTGGTTATCCCCCACAAAGGCGTCAAACAAATCTTTTATACTGGAGTAGATGATGCTAATGAGCGGCACCTTGTGCACCAGCTTCTCCATCGCCACCAGAAAGGGCTTCACGAAGAAGGACGAGCCGATGAACCCTACCACTGTGAGCAGCACCACCATCAGCAGGATGCCGAGCCCGGGAATGCCCAGATCAAAAAGGCTGTCCAGCCAATCTATTATACCCACCACGATAAACACCGTGATGGCAATGGGAGCAATGATCAGGAGACCATTTAAAAAGTAACGGATAAGGGTTCTCATGTTGTTGTGTGCATAAAAAAGGCTTTGCCGAAGCAAAGCCCAAATTAGCAAAAAGCTTTAATAGTATAGTGCTAATATTTATACCTGCTCTGTCTCGAAGGCGCTTATACTGGTGCTCACCTGCTCCATCAGCCACATCGGCGTGGAGGTGGCGCCGCAAATGCCCACGCTTCCGGCTCCTTCGAACCACTCGCGCTGCAGCTCCTTCTCGTTTTCTACAAAGTAGCTATTGGGGTTATGCTGTTTACATACGCTATATAGTGCTTTTCCGTTGGAGCTTTTCTTGCCGCTCACAAACACGATCACGTCATGCTCTGTTGAGAAGCGGGCCAGTTGCGGCTCACGGTTCGATACCTGGCGGCAGATGCTGTCGTTGGCATCCAGCTTAGGCGCGGCCTTGCTGTCCTGGCTGGCCTGCTGCAGGCGCTCCTCTATCAGCGCTTTGATGTGGTAGAAGCCTTTGGTGCTCTTGGTGGTCTGGCTAAACAGGGTTACCGGGCGCGAAAAATCGATCTTCTCCAGGTCCTCCTCCGTCGTCACGATAATGGCTTCGTCGCGGGTCTGGCCTGCCAGCCCGATCACCTCGGCATGCCCTACCTGCCCATAGATCACCACCTGCGCCTCGCTTGGCCTGCCTGAGTCGAAGGCATGCTTCACGCGGTTTTGCAGCTTCAGCACCACGGGGCAGGAGGCGTCGATGAGCTCGATGTTGTTCTCCAGCGCGATCTGGTACGTTTCCGGCGGCTCACCGTGGGCCCGGATCAGCACTTTGCAGTCGCGCAGTTCTTTCAGTTGATCGCGGTCTATGATGCGCAGGCCCTTTTCGTAAAGGCGCTGCACCTCCATGCTGTTGTGTACGATGTCGCCGAGGCAGTACAGCTCGTCGCAAGTTTCCATTTCGTCCTCGGCCATCTGTATGGCAAACTCTACGCCGAAGCAGTAGCCGGAATTTTTGTCTATGGTTACGTTCATCTTTATAACTTCAGTTTTGTTGCGCCGCATACTCATGCTGCAGCAGCTTTGCCGTGGCACGCTCAATCACAAACTCCACCTGTTCATCAATCGTCATGTGCGAGGTGTCGAGCAGGTGCGCGTCTTCGGCCTGGCGCAGCGGGCTCTCGGTGCGCGTCGAGTCGATCAGGTCGCGCTTCAGCAGGTTTTCCCGTATCTCGTTAAAGTTCACCAGCTGCTTTTTGGCCAGCAGCTCGTCTTGCCGGCGCTTGGTGCGCGTTTCCACGTCGGCGGTCATAAAAATCTTCACCTCTGCATCCGGGAACACGGCCGTACCGATGTCGCGGCCATCCATCACCACACCGCGCTTGCGGCCCATTTTCTGCTGCTGCGCCACCATGGCGCGGCGCACTTCCGGTATCACGCTCACCTCGCTTACCATGTCGGAAATGTACATCTTCCGGATCTCATCTTCAACATTCAGGCCATTTAAGTATAGCTCGTTGCGGTTGGATTTGGGGTTGTAGTGGAACTCTATTTCGATGTTGTCCAGCGCTTGCTTTATCTCCTTTGGGTTGGTGAGCGACACGTGGTGCTCCAGAAAGTATAATGTAACCGCCCGGTACATGGCGCCGGTATCTATGTAGGCATAGCCGAGTTCGGCCGCTACCAGTTTGGCCGTGGTGCTTTTACCGCATGAGGAGTACCCGTCGAGCGCGATTACGATTTTCTTCATAACAGGGGAATCAAAAAAGAGAGTTTAATTGGAGTCGCAGGGGCAGGGCAAGTTGCCGCTCTTGCTTTTTTTCAGGTATTTAGCCGTCTTCCGTTGCTGAGGTGTTTTGCCCGAGCATCCTGAAAGAGTGCCGGTGGCCAGGAAGCCCGCTAAAACGATGTATGAAATTATCTTTCTCAAAGCGACTGAATTTGATGCAAATATAAGGTAATTTGCCGGTTTACGCCCAGCCAACAGCGGGCATTTTTACGATCTAAACAATACAAAACCATGCAAACTGATCATACTGTTTCCGGACATATCATTGACATACACAGCCAGGAGATTTACCAGGGCACGGTTCATGTTTCAAACGGCCGCATCTCAAAAATAGTTCGTGAGGCCACCGACAGCACCAGGTATATCCTGCCAGGCTTTGTGGATGCCCATGTGCATGTAGAGAGCTCGATGCTGGTGCCCTGCGAGTTTGCCCGTTTGGCTGTGCCGCACGGTACCGTGGCCACCGTATCGGACCCGCACGAGATTGGTAACGTACTGGGCGTGAGGGGCGTGGAGTATATGATCGAGAACGGCAAAAAGGTACCGTTTAAGTTTTACTTCGGCGCGCCGTCCTGTGTTCCGGCCACCCCTTTCGAGACGGCCGGCGCCGAGATAACCGCCGCCGACATTGAGCAGCTTTTTCAGCGGGAAGAGATAAAGTACCTGGCTGAGATGATGAACTGGCCCGGCGTGCTGCACCGCGACCCGCAGGTGATGGAGAAGATAGAGCTGGCCAAAAAGTATGGCAAAGCCGTGGATGGCCACGCCCCCGGCCTGATGGGCGAAGACGCCGCAAAGTACGCCTCCGCCGGTATCACCACCGACCACGAGTGCTTTACCGCCGAGGAGGCGCTGGACAAGCTGGCCGTGGGCATGAAGATCCTGATCCGCGAGGGCAGCGCCGCCAAGAATTTTGAGGCACTTATACCTTTGCTGCCGCGGCACTACCGCCACATCATGTTCTGCTCTGATGACAAGCACCCCGACAACCTGGTGGAAGGTCATATCAACCTGCTGGTAAAACGCGCGCTGGCCAAGGGCAACAACCTGTTCCACGTGCTGCAGGCGGCATGTGTGAACCCCGTGGAGCATTATAAGCTGGAGGTAGGTCTGTTGCGCGAGGGCGATGCAGCCGATTTTATACTTATCGATAACCCGGAAAGCTTTAACGTGTTGGCTACTTACATTAACGGTGAACTGGTGGCGGAGAACGGTCAATCCAACATACCGTTTACGCCGAGCGAGGAGATCAACAACTTTGATACGGACGTGAAGGTGGCGCAGCAGTTTGCCATACAAGCCAGCGACGCTAGCAAGATTCGGGTAATAGAGGCCTTTGACGGGCAGCTGATCACGAAGCAGGTGTGGACCACGCCGCGCGTGGAGAACGGTTTTATACTTTCGGATGTGGCGCAGGACGTGCTGAAAATTACGGTGGTAAACCGCTACCAAAACGCTGAGCCGGCGGTGGCCTTTATCAAAAACGTGGGGCTGAAAGAGGGCGCCATCGCCTCCTCCGTGGGGCACGACTCGCATAACATCATAGCCGTGGGTGTGGATGACGAAAGTATAGCCCGCGCTGTGAACCTGATCATTGGGGCCAAGGGCGGCGTGGCCGCCGTACGGGGAAATGAAGAGCAATTGCTGCCGCTGCCGGTGGCGGGCATTATGTCGGCCCAGGACGGCTACAAAGTGGCAGAGGCCTACGCGGCCATCGATAGTATGAGCAAAGAGATGGGCAGCACGCTGGAATCGCCGTTCATGACGCTCTCGTTCATGGCGCTGCTCGTTATCCCCTCACTCAAGCTTAGCGACAAGGGCCTGTTCAACGGCGACTCGTTTAAGTTTGTGCCGGTAGCGGGGAAAGAGAGCTAGGGAGTTTAGGAGTTAGAGAGTTGTAGAGACGCAATACCTTGCGTCTTTATAGTTAGAAAGTTAGAAGGTTAAAAAGTTAAAAGTTTTGGCCTTCTACATTTAAGTATAAAAAAGGCGGGCGCTACCAAGTTTGGTAGCGCCCGCCTTTTTTATACTTTGTTAAGCTTCTTTCTGATCCTCCTGAAAGTGCTTCTGCAGCAGGTTGTTCACCTTCTCGGATGTAAGCGGCTTGATGATATACTCAGCATTATACTTCTTCGAGTTAGCCGTGTCCTGCGGGTGCGTGGAAGTGGTGAGCACCACCATCACAATCTTCTTGCGGAACTCCGGGTTCAGGCGCTCGTACAGGTCCAGCATCTCAAAGCCATCCATTACCGGCATGTTAATATCCAGGAAGATGAGCTCCGGCTGGAAATATTCGTTGCTCTCCGACTCGTAATTATTGTTGCTGACAGTGTACAAGTAGTCAAACGCCTGTTTGCCGTTTACAAAAGCACGAATATGATCCGTTACCCCCAACCGCTCCAACAAACGTTGGTTCAGGAAGTTGGTCGTATCATCGTCGTCAATTAATAGTATACCTGACAATTTTCTCATAGTGTAAACGTCGCTCGTAAATGCGAGGCTATAGCCTAGGTGCAAAAGTATGCCAAACTTATTATAATCTAAAGAATCAAAGGACTTTAATTCCTATACTTTCCAATTGCCCTTTTGTTTTAGGCAATAGTGGCTTTTGACCCTAGGTTATACTTGCTCCAGCTTTGTGCTAATCTTATTTTACTACCTGTGGCAGCTAATGTTACTTTATAATACTAAAGCCTGGCAGTGTACCAGGCTTTAAGTAACAAGTATGGTGCCTTAAGGTTTTTAATCGATGTAGCCTTGCTGGCGCATCCAATCGTCGTTGTAGATCTTGCCCAGGTAGCGGGTGCCGTGGTCTGGCAGCAATACCACCATCACATCGCCCTCCTTCAGGTGCTCCTTGGCATACTCCAGCGCGCCGTACACCGCCGAGCCGCTCGACCAGCCCACAAACAGGCCTTCCTCACGGGCCAGGCGGCGCGTCATCACGGCGCCGTCCTTATCCGTCACCTTGATGAAAGTATCGATCAGGTCGAAGTTCACGTTCTTGGGCAGGATGTCCTCGCCGATACCCTCGGTGGCGTAAGCGTAGATCTCGTTCTCATCGAACTCGCCGGTCTCTTTATACTTCTTAAACACCGAGCCATAGGTATCGATACCTACCGTTACGATGTTCGGGTTCTGCTCTTTCAGGTACTTGGAAGTACCGGAGATGGTACCGCCCGTGCCCACGCCGGCAGCCCAGTGCGTGATCTTGCCCTCCGTCTGCTCCCAAATCTCAGGGCCGGTGGTCTCGTAGTGCGCCGCCGTGTTCGACACGTTGTCGTACTGGTTCGGGTAAAACGAGTTCGGGATCTCCTCGTTCAGGCGCCTGGCTACAGAGTAGTAGGAGTCCGGATGGTCCGGGGCCACGTTGGTCGGGCAAACGATCACCTCGGCGCCCATGGCACGCAGCACGTCCATTTTCTCCTTGCTCTGCTTATCGGCCAGCGTAAAGATGCACTTGTAGCCTTTGGCAATGGCCGCCAGCGCCAGGCCCATACCGGTGTTGCCGGAAGTGCCCTCGATAATGGTGCCGCCCGGTTTCAGGATGCCGGCCTTTTCCGCATCCTCGATCATCTTAATGGCCATGCGGTCTTTTACAGAGTTGCCGGGATTGGCGTACTCCACCTTGGCCAGCACGGTGCCTTTGATTCCTTGGGTTACGTTGTTCAGTTTTACAAGCGGGGTGTTACCGATCGCCTCGGTAATATGGTTCAGATATGCCATCTGTTGTGTTTTTTTGAATTTGAGTACAAATGTAAAGAAAATAAGCCACATCGTAGCCCCTGCACGTACATTGGCAGGTACAGCGGGTGCCACAGCCATGGAAATACATCGCCTTCAGGCCCCTCTCATAACCCTGACGAAGGGCCTGAGGTTCCGGCAGAATGGCTATATTAGCGGCAACTATTTTTTGCAACGGCCACAAAAAAGCCTATTTTTGCACAACCTTATACTAGTACCGACAATACACAACCTAAACAAGATACACATGAGTGTTTTAGTAAATAAAGATTCGAAAGTGATCGTGCAGGGCTTTACCGGCTCAGAGGGTTCTTTCCACGCATCGCAGATGATTGAGTACGGCACAAACGTAGTTGGTGGTGTTACTCCGGGCAAAGGTGGCAACAACCACCTGGACCTGCCGGTTTTCAACACAGTGGAAGACGCTGTAAAGAAGACAGGAGCCGACGTTTCCATCATTTTCGTGCCGCCGGCTTTTGCCGCTGACGCGATCATGGAAGCTGCCGCTGCCGGCATTAAAGTTATCGTGTGCATTACAGAAGGTATTCCGGTAAAAGACATGGTAGCCGCCAAGAACTACCTGAAAGGCAAGGACGTGACTCTGATCGGTCCAAACTGCCCGGGTGTGATCACGCCAGGTGAGGCGAAAGTTGGTATCATGCCAGGATTCGTGTTCAAGTCAGGCCGTATCGGTATCGTTTCTAAGTCTGGTACATTGACGTATGAGGCTGCCGACCAGATCGTGAAAGCTGGCCTGGGTATCTCTACGGCAATCGGTATCGGCGGTGACCCGATCATCGGAACGCCTACAAAAGACGCGGTTCAGCTGCTGATGGAAGACCCTGAGACTGATGCGATTGTGATGATCGGTGAGATTGGTGGTAACTACGAGGCCATGGCTTCCAAGTACATCAGCGAGACGGGCAACAAGAAGCCGGTAGTTGGTTTCATCGCTGGCCAGACAGCGCCTCCGGGACGCCGCATGGGCCACGCGGGTGCCATCGTAGGTGGTGCTGAAGACACGGCTGCCGCTAAAATGAAGATCATGCGCGAGAACGGCATCCACGTAGTGGAGTCACCAGCCGAGATCGGCGACGCCATGGTAAAAGCCCTTCAGGAAGCTGGCATTAACGCCTAAGTATACTTTGTAAAGTATAACCAAGTATAAAAGAAGAGGCTGCCCGCAAAGGCAGCCTCTTCTTGTTTATAGCCTATCTTGATTGACCTCGCGGTGTCTACAAGACCCGCGAGTGTCTTGGTGGCCAATAAGCTTTTCTGGCGCAAGCGTCTGCTTGTACCTTGCCGCACCATATACCTCTTACCAGTGGCAGCACAAGCGGACGCTTGCGCTAGGAAGAATGTATAACTAAAATATCCACCAGACACTCGCAGGACCTGCGGACGCTGCGAGGTCTTTTAACTTCTCCCCACAATCTGGTCCATCACCCAGGAAGTACGCGCGGCGGAAACAGCTGTGCCGGGGCATTTGCCCTGTCCGGTTAGCTCCTCTACAATGGACTGGATAAATGGCTGCTGTACATGCTGTGGTGGCGGCAGCATAAACTCCTCTGTGCCTGCGGCGGTTTCCAAGCGTATCGGCTCTTTGGCAAAGGTCGGGAAGGTGATGCGGCCGGAACTGCCGACGATTTCTATACTATCCGTTTGCTGCTGCTCTGCCACACTGAAGCACCAGACCCCGCTGCCCAGTACGCCGCTTTCGAACCTGAACTGCGCGGTTACCAGGTCTTCCGCCTCATACAGCCCCGCCTGGTTCGCAACCTGCCCGGACGCTGAAGCAATTGGCCCAAGTATAAAATCGAGGATGTCGAGCTGGTGGGGTGCCAGATCGTGGAACAGGCCGCCGCCGGAGATCTCAGGCTGCACGCGCCAGGGCAGCGCCTCCTGGTACTGCTGCGGCTGCAGCGGCTGGTACAGCTTTATACTTACGAACCGCACCTCCCCTATCGCCTGGCTTTCCAGCAGCTCCTTTACTTTGTTAAAAGCGGGCTGGCTTCGGCGGTAAAAGGCCACAAACAACGGCACGCCGGCCTGCTCACAGGCAGCGATCATCTCCAGGCACTGCGCATAGTTCAGCGCCATGGGCTTCTCCACGTATACCGGCTTACCAGCGGCAGCAACCTGCAAGGTATAAGCAGCATGCGAGTCGGGTGGCGTGGCGATATAGACGGTATCTACCTCCGAATCGTGGATCAGGTCCTCGGCCTTGTCATACCATTTGGGCACGCCGTGGCGCTCGGCATAGTCCTTCGCTTTGGCCCCGTCGCGGCGCATTACGGCCACCAGTTCAGAGTGCTCGACCTTATTAAAAGCCGGGCCGCTCTTTACTTCGGTTACGTTTCCGCAGCCGATAATTCCCCACCGTACTTTTTGCATAGTATAAGTTGTTTACATCTGCCAGACACTCGCAGGACCTGCGGACGCTGCGAGGTCTTTTCTACTTTTATACTTAATAGCCTAAGTTGCGCTCAACTACTATCGTAAAGGTGTAAACCCACCCCTGCCCCTCCCGAGAGGGGAATTCCTCTAATGTAATATAATTCCTATAATGGTAGGGGTTAATTGCAACTTTGGTTTATACCTTACCTCACCGCCACCACTTTTGCCTTTTCACGGCTTTTTATACTTTTCGGGATGCAGCTGAGGATCTCCTGCCGTAGCGCCTCTATCAGCTTTTTCTTCAGAAAGCTGCGGTGCACCGCCAGACTCACCTCGCGCAGCGGCTGCGGCTCCTCAAAGGCATGCACCAGTTTCCGCTTCTCCTCCGGCATTTCCAGCACCGACAGCTCCGGCAGCAGCGTGAGGCCGTGCTGAGTCTCCACAATGCGTTTCAGGGTTTCCAAGGAGCCGCTTTTATAGTCGAGGTGGCTGCCTGGGTCTGCGCTGCCGCCGCGGTTACAGATGTTGAGCACCTGGCTCCGGAAGCAGTGGCCTTCGTTCAGCACCCACAGCTCGCTCAGGTCCAGCTCGTCGGGGGCAATGCGCGGCTGCTTTGCCAGCGGGTGCCTGGGATTAATGTAGGCCACAAAAGCCTCGTAAAAAAGTGGCAGTTCTTTTATGGTTTTATTGCCCAGCGGCGTTACCAGCAGGCCTACGTCCAGCAGCTCGTGGTTCAGCTTCTCCACAATCTCATCGGTCAGCAGCTCCTGCACCACCACACGCACCTGCGGGTGCTTCTCCAGAAAACTAGTGATAAACAGCGGAATCAGGTAGGGTGCCAGTGTCGGGATAACGCCGATGCGCAGCTCCCCGCTCAGCTCCTGTTTTTGGTCCAGCACCAGCTCTTTTATCTTCTTGCTTTCGGCCAGCACCACCCGCGCCTGCGCAATAATCTCTTTGCCCAGCTCGGTTGGCCGCACCGGCACCCGGCTGCGGTCGAATAGCTGCACGCCCAGCTCCTCCTCCAGCTTTTGCAGCTGCATGCTCAGGGTTGGCTGCGTTACAAAGCAATGCTCGGCGGCGGTGGCAAAATGCCGAAACGTATCCACGGCCACTAAATACTCCAGCTGCACTAATGTCATATCATCAATACTTAAGTAAATCGTATACCTGCTAAACAGGCGACAAGCAAAGTTACTTTATAAAGTATGCCTATCAAACCATAAAAACAATCGATTTGATAGATAAACTAGATCACCCGACATTTGTATCAACAAAGATGACAACAGAACGACCTATGGAAAAACTATCAAACATTGGCTTACAGAAAGAAGACAGCAAACAGGTGGCCGACAAGCTGAACGAGCTGCTGGCAAACTACCATTTATACTATCAGAACCTGCGTGGTTTCCACTGGAACATCAAGGGCGTATACTTCTTCCAGCTGCACGAAAAGTATGAGGAGCTTTACAACACAGCGCTCACCAGAATCGACGCCATTGCAGAGCGTATTTTAACGGTTGGGCAGCAGCCGCTTCATACTTTCTCGGAGTACCTGCGCGTGTCCGGCATACAGGAGGCCAGCAACCTGAGCGACGGCAAAGAAACGGTATCGGTAACGCACCAAAACCTAAGCACACTGCTGGAGCTGGAGCGCGAGATACTACGCCTGGCCGCCGAAACCGGCGACGAAGGCACCGTGAGCCTCATCAGCGAGGACATTAACGAGAATGAGAAAACGCTCTGGATGCTGCGCGCTTTCCTAAGCTAAAGTCTAGAACCTGTTAAATCCCACGCGCACTGCGCAATTTCTATATAGTTTATTTAGACCGTAAGTTTGGCGCGGCGGCTAAAATTATCTCCTGTTGTTTAGCCGTCCGCCGCCAGGCTTATACTTTAGTTTTGAATCCAAACCCAGCTAAAGTGCTTCGCGGCCATTTATAGAAACTAGTCCTACCAAAAGTATATAGCTAAGTATAAAGCACCTGCAGTTTCTGTGGGTGTTTTTTGTTTTGCCCCGATATGAGTGAATGCTGCAGAGCATAAGTACTTGGTTAGTTGCCCGATTCTATACTTTAAGCCTCGTATATGAGCTGAACAACACCTGATTTAAACTTATTTACTCCCTTTAACTGAAGATCGATCTTTTCTCTCAGGTTAGCGAACAGGGGCTTGCCTGCTCCCAGCACAATGGGGTGAACAGAAATCCGGTAAACGTCAATCAGACCATACTGGATGAAAGTTGTGATAAGCTTTGCCCCGCCGTATAACCAGATATCCTTCCCATCTTGGTTTTTGAGTTCCGCAACCTTTGCAGGTATATCAGAAGTGATAAAAGTAGCATTACTATCCTGCCGCTGCTGGCTGGAGAAGACAACTTTCTTTTTAGAATGAACAGCTGCCCAAAGAGACTTCTCCCCTTCGCTAGCATCTGCCTCCGGCTGGTAGTTCCCCCACATATCGTAGCTAACTCTACCGTAGAGGATGGTGTCAATACCTGACAGGAATCCTTGGAAATCCATGTCATCATCCATGATGCACCAGTCAATCTCTCCGTTCGGCCCTTCTATAAAACCGTCGAGGGTTACTGCCAGATCTAATACTATCTTTCTCATTTAGCTTGATTTGGTTGTCTGGGTTTAGGAATGGCTAAGTTGAGCTATCGTCTTTTAACGGCTCGTACATGAGGTGAACAAGGTGATATCCGCAGTTTAACTCATGTGATTTGTGGTAGGGTGTAGTTTTTCTTTATATCCAGTTCTCTCCCCTAAATATTAGTATCACCCCAGCAAGCACTATATGAATTAAAGCTATACTTATTACAGTCCATTTAATGCTTTTTCTGATTCCAATCGTGTCAATCAACAGTCCGTAAATGGGATACTGAAGAATGGCTAAGATTATAAATGGTACTTCGATACTGCGAAAAAAAAGTATGCTGATTAGTCCAAATGGAAACAATATTATAGCTGGCTCATACCAGCCATGCCCACCACCTGCCAGAAATACAGCAATGAAGAGTAAGACTGGTGTTAGTAGTATAAGCTTAATTGTCCATTTAAAGGTAAGAGCCATTTCTTTTAAATTTATGATTACCTATAACCTACAACGGTCTCGTGTAAAAAGCGAACAAGGCAAAGCCGAAGTATAACTTATGTGCCGTGTTGGTGGAAGAAGTTCTACAATGACGTTACGATGAAATAAATCCCAAACGTTATTCCGAGTACAGCTCCTGAAATTAGCTGCACATTTCCATAGTATAGCCTTTCCCTGTCCTTGTCTTTGAAGTATATGAGCTTAACAAGTAACAAAATTTGCCAATCATTAGGAACACTACCCCAAGCAAGAAGTTAAACCAATCCATTATTATTGCCTCTTTTCTTTGTTATTAATAACATCTTGGTACTCCTTAACTACATTCTCTACATACTTTTCAATTGCTTCTTATATCTTTTCGCTATCCGTGATGTAATCATGAATCATTTCATACGCCATCAAAGACCTTTGCATTAAGAAAACTTGACTTTCTGTTGCTGAAAGAGTTCTGCCGAGCTTTTCTTCTAAGGCTTTCAGAATGGCAGCAGTAAAATTCTTATCTAATTCGTCCAAGCTTTTTATAACTCCTTTTACCACCAACGGATTGGTGTAGACGATGTGCAAGGCTTTCAGCCGAAGCATGAAGTATACACTGGGTGTGCGCCCAGTATGGGCACTTGATACTAAAGGTATCAAATTATTCCAGAGGGTGAAAGTCCCTTACAGGCGAGTTGGTGAAGCCTGTTAGC
>NZ_VFRQ01000007.1 GCF_006385705.1 Pontibacter mangrovi
TGCCGATGTTGACGAGCTCGCGGCCGCTGTAGCGCTCCATCAGGTAGAGGCAGGCCTCGGCCAGGTCGTCGGCAAAGAGGAACTCGCGGCGCGGGCTGCCCGTGCCCCACACCGTCACGGCCGGGGCGCCGCTCTCCTTGGCCTCGTGGAACTTGCGGATGAGGGCGGGCAGCACGTGGGAGCCCGCCAGGTCGTAGTTGTCGTTGTAGCCGTAGAGGTTGGTGGGCATCACGCTGATGAAGTTGCAGCCGTACTGGTCGCGGTAGGCCTCGCAGAGCTTGATGCCGGCGATCTTGGCGATGGCGTAGGGCTCGTTGGTGGGCTCCAGCGGCCCGGTCAGCAGGTACTCCTCCTTCAGGGGCTGGGGCGCCAGCTTGGGGTAGATGCAGGAGGAGCCCAGGAACATGAGCTTCTCCACCTTGTGCCGGTAGGCGGCGTGGATGACGTTGGCCTCGATCATGAGGTTGTCGTAGAGGAACTCGGCGCGGAAGGTGTCGTTGGCCTGGATGCCGCCCACCTTGGCGGCGGCCAGGAACACGTACTCCGGCTGCTCCTCGGCAAAGAAGCCCTCCACGGCCAGCTGGCTCTTAAGGTCCAGTTCCTTTGATGTGCGGGTGATGATGTTGGCGAAGCCCGCTTGCCCGAGCTTCCGCACGATGGCAGAGCCCACCATGCCCCGGTGGCCCGCCACGTATATCTTAGAGTCTTTGTGCATATTAAATGTTACAGAAAAGTATATAAACGAAAAAGGGGAATTACCCCCTTATTCGTTTCCACCATGACTTTGTTTCGTTGTCTTCGGCATAATAGCCGTATCCGTAGCCGTACCCATAGCCATACCCGTAGTTTAACTTCTTATAGTCTACATCATTAAACAGCACGGCTGTGTTACGAATTTTGCCGGATTCAACCTGCAGCTGCAGGTTTTTCATGAAATCGCGGATAGTATAATCCTGACGCACCATAAACACGTTCGCATCTGAGATCTGCATCAGTTCCAGGCCATCCGAAAGAATCCCTACCGGAGGTGTATCCATGATAATGTAGTCATACTTGCTTTTGAGCTCGCCTACCAGTTCATTCATTCTGCCGCTTAACAGTAGCTCTGAAGGGTTTGGCGGTATATCGCCAGAAGGCAGCACGTGCAGGTTCTCCTGAATAGTTGGATAGATCACTTCCTCCAAAGAAACATGACCCGCCAGAAAATTGCTCAGACCCGAGCTTTTGCTAACACCTAAATCTGTGTTGTTGTTGGGCTTGCGCATGTCGGCGTTTACCAGCAGCGTACGCTCCCCAGAGATGGAGATGATATAAGCCAGGTTCTTGGCAGAGAACGTCTTGCCCTCGCCACTTATGGAGGAGGTGATGACAATGATCTTCCCTCCGTTGGCCCCCGTGTCATTTACCCCAGTCATGTAGCGCAAGTTAGAGCGCACTGTCCGGAAGGCCTCCGCCAAGGCTGATTTCGGGCTTAAGTTAGCCAGCAGGTTATCATCTTTCTTGTTATGTCCCACAAGCCCAAGCAGCGGCAACTCAGTAAATTTCGCGATGTCCTCTACGGTATGGATCTTGTTATTCATCAACTCTTTGATGAAAATAAAGGCAAACGGAAGTCCCAAGCCAATTGCCAAGGCAATACCGTAGTTTCGGAGTGGCAGCGGCGCGGTTTGCTTGTTGATGGAGGCTTCTTTAAGGATGGTGACATCAGAGGTGTTGGCCGCTTTGGAAATGCCGGCCTCGGCCCGTTTCTCCATCAAAAACACATACAGGTTTTCGCTCAGGCTATAGAGGCGTTGGATGTTGATCAGCTGCCTTTCAGAGGAAGGCAGTTTCTGCATCTCCGCCGCCGCCGCCTGGATTCGCTTGTTCAGGTTATTCAGCGCTATCTGGTTTGCATCTTCAAGGCTTTTTAGGTTCTCCAGCAATGAGGCGCGTACTTCATTCAACTGCTGCTTTTTGAGCATGATGGTTGGATTCTGCTGCCCTTGGTTCGACGAAGCCACGCTAAGCTCGGTCTGCAAGGTAACTAACTGGGAAACCAGCGCATTTAAAACCGGGTCGCCTATACCCAACGTAGCTGGCGCCTGTATCTGCTCATTGGGATTCTCTTTGCTCAAATAGCTGGAGAGATAGTCGTAGTAGCGGGAATTCATCAGCAGCTCTGCCTTTTGCTGCTCCAGCGTCTGCAACTCGCCTGCTACCTTAGCCCCTGCAGCACTCAGGTCCATGGCTGCATTTCGCTTTTTAAACTCCTCTAGCCTTGTTTCGATAAAGTAGAGGGAGTCGCTGATCTGCTGAAGCTGCTGATCGATGAAACTAAGCGTACCGGTGGCCTTGGCATTCTTGATATCGAGGTTGTTCTGCCGGTACGTTTCCATGTGAGCGTTCAGGTAGTCGATGTCTTTCTTCGGGGTTGTGCCGCTTACCGTCAGCACAAGGGCCGAAGCATCACTGCCGTAAGGCGCAACCGAGAGATTAGACGCATACCTCTTTGCCAAGTCATCCAGATCATTCACCTGGAACAGTACCTCATTGCCGGCAAATGGCTCAGGCCGAAGCAAATCGATCGTGAACGCGAAACCATCAACTAAGTAGGATTGCCCAAACTTGAAGCTTTGGTCTGCCAACTTACTGTTCCAGCGCTGGTTCTCAGTAGATAAGGTATAGGAATTCTCATCCTCCAGGCTTACTTTAAACGGAACACCGTAAGGTATGGCTGCGGCAGTAGTGGAGTCAAAAGTGACATGGATAGGCGCTTCGCTTTTATAGGCTTCGAGCAGGAGGACGTTGCCCTGGATATAGTAGCTGACCCGAAAATCCAGCTTTTCCAGCGTTTCCTTGGCGAGCAGTTTAGTTTTCAGGAGAATAGACTCGTTGGTGAGCCCCTGCGTTCCTTTGTAAAGCTCTGTGCCGTAGAGCAGGGCCGCCGCATTGGCGTTCTGGCCAGCATCTCCGGATATCATCACAGAGGAGGTTACCTCATACTCAGGCACAGTGTACCTGTTTACCAGGTAAGCGGCCAGCAAGGCCAAGACGGCACCCAAAACGAACAGGTACCATTTGGATATGGCTGAATTTAAAAGCGCCTTAAAATCTATAAAGCTGTTTTCTTCAGGATTGAATGTTGATTCCAACTTATACTTATCTTGAAAGTCTATCGATTAGGAGAACAACTGAGGCTAAAATGCCAAAGCCGAGGGAGAAGGTGCCCAACACGTTCTCACGGAAAAATTTAGCTGGCAGCGGGTCTACCACGATCATATCGTCTGGCTGCAGGTAAAAATTGTTTTTGGCAATCGTTTCCTCATCCAGCAGACTAAAGGCATATACCTTTGCCTGGCCCCCTTCGTAGCGGATGAGCTTAATTTTACCGCGATTCGCGTAGCTGTTCAATCCGCCGGCTGTCGCGATGGCCTCCATCACATTGATATTATCCTGGTAGGTAGTGAACTGCCCCTGACGGCCAACTTCCCCAACGATGGTGTAGCGGAAGGTGAGCAGGCGCAGGTTGACGGTGGGGTTTGCCAGGAAAGGCTTTAAAGCCTCCGTTACGGCTGCGCGTGCCTCTGGCATCGTTAAGCCGAGCAGCTGAATTTTACCCACCACAGGTAGCAGGATATTTCCGTCATCTTCTATGGTATAGCCGCTCAGCACCGGGTCATCCGAACCCGAAACGACTGCGGGGGTATTCAGAAAGTTATACTCTGTGGGAGTGGTGGTCTGCACTTTAAGCGAAAGCACATCACCGGGCCGTAATGTATAAACTGGCTTATGCAGCTCAAACGTCTTAATAAGTTCGTCAGCCTTTCCTTGATTCTCAACATCGGGTTTCTCCTGAAGCAGGAGAAGCTTTTTCTGGGGCACGCAGGAGGCAAAAACAACCATCCCAAGTATAAACCACCATGCAATAAAGGTTTTGCGCATCAGCGTTAATATCTTTTTACCTAAAGGTAACGAATGGTGAGTATGATTCACCAACCTACACTACTTGAAAAGGTAAAATTATGAAATTATCTCTCGTTTCAGCATTTTCAGCCTCAATTATATTTAAAGCAGCCTTCAGAATTGCACCTGCACCCCGTTTGAGATGGCGTACACAAAACGCGTCACCGGCACAATCGGCTTGTCCTCGAAAGTGCAGCTAAAGCCCGTTCTGATTGAAAACCACTTGTATATTTTTACCTGTAACGACACATCGCCGCTTATTCTGTTCCTAAAAGAGTCGATGCGTTTATCGTAACCAACCTGGTAATAGGCAATTCCTTCTGCGCCTACGTTTTCGTTAATGGTGGCTTTCCCGCTTACATAGTTTGTAAGTTTTACAAGATTAGAGGCAATCAGTTGGTTGTCCTCCTCCGGGTTAGACCACTCTTCGTGTTCGTGCATTAAGCCACTGCCAAGGTAAACGCCGCTCGCCTCTCTTTTTAACAAGCGGTACCGCAAGCCTGCCCCGGCAAGCGTGCGCAGCTCCAGTCCCCTTGCCTTATCTGCCTGCACCTGCGAAAAAGCCTCATAAGACAGCCTTCTGGCCCGGAAAAAGTTTACCCGCACATGCGAGTAACCTGTGCTTGCCACCGTGTTCCGCAGTTCTTTGGAGTCGTAGTTGACCAACAGGTAATTGTAATAGTTCAGCAACAGGTAACTGTGCAGTTTCGAAACATAAGCCACATTTCCATCAAACGTAAGTTGCAGGTAATTATTGGGATTGTCTTTGCCGGCGTTACGGTTAAACATGGAGAAGCTAAGGCCGGCCTTGCCCGTAAAGTAGTTGGCAGAATCCTGCTCCACCCGCGCGCGCTCAATGTTTAAGATCTGGCCCTGCACGCGACCAGGAAGTATAAACAGCAACAGCAAGGCCGCCATGCTTACTAAAGTCAACCGACGGGATATATGGGAAATTAATCTGTGGTAGCGGAGACGATCAGGCATAGATTTGCGTCAAATTCTTAAACATTTCCTCAAGTCTAACGGATATTAATCAGAGGAGCAAGTGGACTTTGAATGAAAGGAACACGATCAGGCTGCTTTTACCGGCTGGTAAACCTGCTCTTCGGCTGAAGCATGTAATTTATACTTGGATGATATGGCAAGAAGTTCTGTGAAGTTGATACGCGCAATTCGCGAAACGGCCCGGCGCATACAACGGGGTGACAAGTATGCATGGGGACACATGGGTAGCTGCAACTGCGGCCACCTGGCCCAAACCATAACCGGGTACAGCAAAGGCAAAATACACGGGGCTGCCATGTGGCGCTACGGCGACTGGCGCGAGCAGCTGCGCGATTACTGCCCCCAGAGCGGCCTGCCGCTTGATGAGATGATTGACCAGATGCTGGAGCTCGGCCTCACCCGCGAAGAACTCTCCCACCTCGAAATGCTTACGCTGCCAGCGGTTGTTGAGCACCTGCCGGCTGATAGACAGCATTTAAAGCACAACGTGCGGGAGGATGTGGTGCTGTACCTTCATACCTGGGCAGACCTTCTGGAAGAAGCCTTGCCCACCAAGGTTGCCACCCCGAAGTTGCAGGTTCCGGCCCACCTGGAACTAGTATAGCTTGTCGCGAAGGCCGCAACTACAAAAAAAGGTTTTGCTTCTGGGCCAGAAATCCTAACTTTTGGCCATGTATAGCACAGAAACAATAGAAAAGGCCGCTGCTTACGTGCGTGCACTTTTGTCCGGGGAGGGCTCCGGTCATGATTGGTGGCACATCCTACGGGTATGGAACAATGCCAAGCATATAGCTCGGCAAGAAGAAGCTGACCTGTACGTAGTAGAATTAGCCGCTTTGCTGCACGACATCGGCGACCACAAATTTCATAACGGCGACGAAACCGTAGGGCCGCGCATGGCACGCGAATGGATGGAGCAGCACCAGGTGGAGCCGGACACCATTGTGCATGTCTGCCGCATCATTGCCGAACTGTCTTTTAAGGGCGCCGGCACCTCCTCCGCTATGCCTACCCTGGAGGGGCAGGTGGTGCAGGACGCGGACCGGCTGGATGCCATCGGCGCCATTGGCATTGCCCGCACTTTTGCCTACGGCGGCCACAAGGGCCGGGAAATATATAACCCCGACATTCAGCCAATCATGCACGAATCGTTTCAGGCGTACAAGACCAGTGCTGCGCCAACCATCAATCATTTTTACGAGAAGCTCCTGTTGCTAAAAGACCGCATGCACACCAAAACAGCCAAAGCCATAGCCGATCAGCGGCACCAGTACATGGAGGGCTTCCTGTCCCAGTTTTACGCCGAGTGGAACGGAGAAATTTAATTTTGGCAACAGCTCCGTTAATTGCGTAGGTAAGAAGCATCCTGGCTTTGGAATAAAAGCTACTGTTTATACTTGTATTTTCCCTGATATATGGAGATTCCCTTACTCTCAGATATAGTTATTATTCTTGGGCTGGCCGTGGTCGTTATCCTGGTGTTCCAGCGGTTTAAACTGCCCACCATACTTGGTTTCCTGGCTACCGGCGTTATTGCTGGTCCCCATGGCCTGAGCCTGGTGCATGGCTCCCACGACATTGAGATTCTGGCGGAGATCGGCGTGATTCTGCTGCTTTTTATCATCGGCATGGAGTTCTCGCTAAAACAGCTGGCCCTGATAAAGCGCACGGTGCTCCTGGGAGGCACCACCCAGGTAATGGTTACCATTGGCATGGTGGCACTGGTGATGGTGCTCTTAAAATTTACCTGGAGCGAGGCCGTGTTCATGGGGTTCTTAATTGCCCTGAGCAGCACAGCCATCGTGCTGAAGCTGCTGCAGGACCGCGGTGAGATAAACAGCCCGCAAGGGCGTGTGGTACTGGGGATCCTTATTTTTCAGGACATTATTGTTGTTCCCATGATGCTCCTGGCACCGCTAATGGCCGGAGGCACAGAGAATATTGCCATAGCGCTTTTGCTGATGCTGCTGAAGGGGGCCTTCGTGATTCTGTTTGTGTTGATCAGTGCCCGCTACCTGGTGCCGCGCCTCCTCTACCAGGTGGCGGAAACCAAGAGCAAAGAGCTGTTTATACTTAGCGTGGTGGTGATTTGCTTTGCCGTAGCATGGCTTACCTCTAGTCTGGGGCTATCGCTGGCGCTAGGTGCTTTTATGGCAGGCTTGATTATTTCGGAGTCAGAGTATAGCCATCAGGCCACCAGCAACATCCTCCCCTTCCGGGAGATATTTACCAGTTTCTTTTTTGTGTCGATAGGCATGCTGCTTGATTTTGGCTTTCTGCTGCAACACCTGCCCGTTATTTTATTTTTCACGCTCCTGGCTTTCCTGCTCAAGGGCATCGTGGCCACGCTGGCTGCCCGCATGCTGCAATACCCGCTGCGAGTCTCGCTGTTGGTGGGCCTGTCCATTTTCCAGGTAGGTGAGTTTGCCTTCATACTTTCCAAGACTGGCATCGAATACGAACTGCTATCCCCGGAAACCTATCAGTACTTTCTGTCTGTCTCGCTGCTTACCATGGCCATTACGCCCTTTGTCATGGGCTCTTACCGCAAGCTGGCCGACCTTATCGCCTCTCCCTTTTCCTCTAAAGAAGAAGCGATGCCATTTGCCGCGCAGCAGCAGGACGCCCACCACGATTTGCCTGAGCTGGACGACCATATCGTGATCATTGGGTATGGCATAAACGGAAGAAATGTGGCTAAAGCGGCTCGCCATGCCCATATCCCTTATGTTATCGTAGAGCTAAACGCCGTAACGGTAAAAGAGGAGAAAAAGAAGGGCGAACCCATTGTGTACGGCGATGCGGTGCACCCAATGATCCTGACACACATCAATATACACAAGGCACGGGTAGTCGTTATTGCCATTTCAGATCCGGAGGCCACGAAGCGCATCATCTCCACTATTCGGGAGCTGTCGGACAAGGTACATATTATTGTGCGCACGCGTTTTGTGCAGGAAATGGAGGACAACTACCGCATTGGGGCCGATGAAGTAATACCAGAAGAGTTTGAAACGAGCATCGAGATTTTTACGCGTACCCTAAACAAGTACCTCATGCCACGGGACGAGATTGAAGCGTTCACGCAGAAGATCAGATCAGATAATTACGAGATGCTCCGCAGCCTGACCGCTACCCATGCCGATGTGGCGAGCCTGGGGGCAGAGTTGCCAGACATAGAAGTGGCGAGCCTTCGTGTGTATACCAAAGACCCAGTCTTGGTGGGTGTGCCGTTATTAAAGACAAATATCCGCAGCCACTATAACATCACGGTAGTGGCTATTAAACGACAAAATGAAACGATCCTGAACATTAACGCAGACACGCAACTGCAGCGCGGCGACCTACTGTATGTGGTAGGAAAGCCCACAGATGTGATGCGCTTCAGTAATTACATTAAAGAGTAACACAGTTGAATTTATACTTAGTTAAGTATAAAACTACAGCTGCTCCAGCACCTCCTCTACCCTTTTCTCAACAGCTCCGCTGCCAGCGCCCGGGCTTAGCGCTCCTTCAGCCCACCCGCGCCACAGCAACATGTTAGACCTGGGGTTGATCAGGTCGATGATAAGAGTGCCTTCCTTAAACAAGTCCACGCTGCGGTAACCGGGCATATCCGCCTGGCCATAGTCATAGCGGTAGCCAGTCATGTAGGCATAACTATAGCCAAAGCCTTCGGAAAAGTTTTCTGGCTTGTCTTTCTCCTTCGGCACCGACACGCTCACATCGTAAGCCACCAGCACATCAGGGTTTTGCGCCACCTTGGTATACCCTTGCGCCTGCATTTGCTGCTCCACAGCTTTTACAAGGCTCTTATGCAAAGATGCTTTGTATCCGTTTATGTACTCCGGCTGCCCCTGCGGCTCTGACTGATACCAGGCATAGGTTGTAGCCTGCCGGAGGCTGGTGGCGTAAGGCGCTTTAATGGATTTTGCCCCCAACGAGGCAGAAGTGGTAACGCAAGCGGGCAAGGCCATCATGGCCGACAAGAAGCCTGTAAGCAGAAGTGCAGGTATTTTTTTCATCGTTCAAGTCCGTCTAGTCATGCAAATTTGAGGCAGTGCATTAAGGTGCTGTGCAAAGATACAACAAAGTATAGCCAAAACCACCGGCCCGCATTATGCTACTGTTACCCCAATACCGCACAACAGGTTTACCTGTAACCGCAACTTATACTACTATGGACGCCCCTCCTTCTGCAGCCCCCGACAACAAGAGGTCCACTATGCCTAAGGCAGAGGCAGCAACCCAGGCTGTACAATTAACGTGTATGTCAAAATCAAACGTATGCATTAAAAACCTGAAATTACATGAATGATGTTTCCTCTTATGTTCCGGGCCCACCTCCTGCGTGGGTAGAGAACTTTGCCAAATTTGGCCTGATAGCAAAAGGCGTGGTGTATTGCCTGGTGGGAGTGGTGGCTTTTATGGCCGCGTTCGAGCTAGGCGGAAAATCCACGGAGAGTGCCGGCAAGTCGGGCATTTTTAAAACGATACAAGACATGCCGGGCGGCAACGTACTGCTGGGCTTAGTAGCCATCGGCCTTCTTTGCTATACTTTGTGGCGTTTTACCCAAGCGATCAAAGACACAGCTCATAAGGGCTCAGACGCAAAAGGCATGGGGCAACGCTTGCGCTTCATGTTTAGCGGCCTGGTGTATGGCGCACTGGCTTTTCTGGCAGCACGCATGGTGATCGGCAATAGCGGCGGCGGCAGCGGCGACTCCAGAGAAACGCTTGCAGCTAAGCTGCTGGAACAACCTTTTGGGCAGTGGCTGGTAGGCATTTTGGCCCTAGGCACCATTGCCTCTGGCCTGTACCAGATATACTATGGCTATTCCGGCAAGTATAAAAAGCACGTGCAAAGCGGCGGGCTAAAGCACGAGGTGGAGGAGCAGATGATACGCGCCGGCAAGATAGGCTACGTTGCCCGTGGCGTTGTATGGCTTGTTATCGGTTACCTGTTCGGGAGGGCTGCTTTAAGCGCAAGGGCAAAGGAAGCGGGTGGCAGCAGCGACGCGTTTCAGTTCCTGGAGAGCGGCTCCTACGGCTCCTATATACTTGCCGCCGTTGCGCTGGGCCTCATCTTCTACGGGGTGTTTATGTTTATGCGCGCCAAGTATAAACCCATTTACTAAAGCACTTCCCCAGAGCAAGCAAGCGCCTCCTGTACCGTAACAGGAGGCGCTTTTATTTTGGAATCATTTGCGATTCCCTTTTGTCATACTTGCAGTTAATGGCAGCTGCCGTAATTATACTTTTAGCATAAGAGAAAATTTCCCATCATCGGAATATTGTCTCTCCTATTGTAAAAGTATATAAATTTCAATTACTTAGCGGCATCAACTTTGGCAAACTAAATATGGCAGCAGCGTTAAGTTTTTAACTAATCCCATCTTACTTTGTTTATATAAAGTTATACTCTTTTTACTGAGATCGCCACACAATGGACGCCCCTTTCAAGATTTTTATACTTGATGATGATATATGGTACAGCGAGCTGCTGGAATATCATCTTTCTCTGAACCCTGACTACGAGATCAAAAAATTTCATGCGGCCAATGACTGCATCAGCCAGATGTATCAGCGGCCGGACGTAATTACACTCGATTACTCGCTGCCGGATAAAAACGGCGCCGAGGTGCTAAAGCGGATAAAAGAACAAAGCCCCGACACACAAGTCATTGTTATTTCAGGCCAGAAGGATGTGGCCACGGCCGTAGACCTGCTCAAACTGGGCGCCTATGACTATATCGTGAAGGATGAAGACACACCGGAGCGGTTATGGAACACGATCAACAAGATTCGGGAAAATGTGTCGCTGCGGCAGGAAATCGACCAGCTGCGGGAAGAGATCGTCCAGAAGTATGATTTTAGCAACTTCATCATCGGCAACAGCGATGCCATGAAGCGTGTGTATACCATGATGGGCAAAGCGGCCAAAACCAACATCACTGTTTCGGTTACCGGCGAGACAGGAACAGGTAAAGAACTGGTAGCCAAAGCCATACATTACAACAGCCCCAGAAAGAAGATGCCGTACGTTACCGTAAACGTGGCAGCCATACCCAAAGAGCTGATTGAAAGTGAGCTTTTCGGGCACGAAAAGGGTGCTTTTACAGGTGCGGTGGCGCGCAGGCTGGGCAAGTTTGAAGAAGCCAACAAAGGCACCATTTTCCTGGACGAGATAGGCGAGCTGGACATAAACCTGCAGGCAAAACTGCTGCGCGTACTCCAGGAGAAAGAAGTGACCCGGGTGGGCGGCAACAGCGTGGTGCCAGTTGACGTCCGCATCATTGTTGCGACGCATAAAAATCTGGCAGAAGAGGTAAAGAAAGGCAATTTTCGGGAGGATTTGTATTACCGCCTGCTGGGCCTGCCTATCCACCTGCCCCCGCTGCACGAGCGCGGCGCAGATATTCTGGTGCTGGCCAAACATTTCATAGACGCCTTCGCCAAAGAGAACAACCTGGGGCGCATGACCCTGTCGGCGCAGGCGCAGGAGAAGCTGATGGCCCACGCCTACCGCGGAAACGTGCGCGAGCTAAAGGCCGTGGTGGAACTGGCAGTTGTCATGGCTGACGGGAACACGATTACCCCCGACGACATTAACCTAACTGCTACCAACGCCGAGCGCGACTTTCTGGCGCAGGAACGTCCGCTGCGGGAGTATACCCGGGAGATTATTCAGCGCTTCCTGAACAAGTATGACAACAACGTGCTACTGGTGGCTGAGAAACTGGATATCGGTAAATCTACGATTTACCGCATGATCCAAAACCAGGAGCTGGCAACGAAATAGCGCCGCCAAAAAAATTTGAAGCTCAGACAAAAGCTTACTGATAGCACAGAAACTATGCCGACGAAAGAAGAACTGCTAAGGCAGCTGGCAGAGGAAAAGGCGGCGCGTTTAGCAGCCGAAGAACTGGCCCAACAGCGGCTGGAAGCGTTGCAGGTGCATCAGCGTGCTGGCGCAGCCCCCACCAACATGCCTGAGTTGAAGGCGGAGCTGCAGCAGACGCAGGACGACTTGTTGGAGAGCAAGAAGCTTTTGCAAAACATAGCCCGCACCCTACCCAACATTATCTATATCTACGACATTGAGGAAGACCGCTGCACGTATGTAAACGCGCGTCTGGAAACCATCCTGGGCTACAATGAGCAGGACGTGGCCTTTATGGAGGGGCAGCTTTTCTCCCACCTTGTGGTTACGGAAGATCGGTATAAAATTCATCAGCATACGTTTAAGATGCTGGAGCTGAAAGACGGTGAAATTGCCCATGTAGAGTTTAACATGCGCTCCAAACGCGGCGAGGTGAAGACACTGTGTTGCTACGAGAGCGTGTTTAAACGCAAGGAGAACGGCCAGGTGAAGCTGGTGATCGGCTCGGCAGAAGACGTGACGCAAGTGCGCAGCCAAAACCAGGTTTTAATACGGCAGAAAGAGTTCTACGAATCCATCCTGAACCACATCCCCTCCGATGTGGCGGTATATAACAAGCACCTGCAGTACATCTTCGTGAACCCGACGGCCATAGCAGATCCTCAAATGCGCGCATGGATCATTGGAAAAACCAATGAGGACTACAGCCGGCTACGCAATGTTCCGGCTGAGAGAATGGAAAACCGCAGCAGGAGCCTCCAGCGTGTGCTGAAAACCAAAGGCCGTGTTGAGTTTGAAGAGCAGCTTGTAGACCGGCAGGGCAAGGTGAACTATTACCTCCGCAGGCTTAACCCGGTGCTGGACGCGTATGGCGAAGTAGAGCTGATTATCGGCCACGGCCTTAATATTACAGAGCTGCGCCGTGCCCAGGAAGAGGCCTTGGCAAGTGAGGCTAAAAACACTGCCATACTCAACGCCATTCCGGACCTGATGTTCATCATCAACAGGCAAGGCACCTACCTCGACATGAAAAACGAGGCACAAATGCAGTTGCTAGTTTCTAAAGACGAGGTGATTGGGAACGACATCTACAGTATAATGCCCCAGGAGCTTGCCTCCGAGCTGATGGATAAGATTACGAAGGTACTTGATACCGGCCAATCGGCGCAGGTGGACTATGCTTTAGAACTGCCGCATGGCCTGAGCTACTTTGAAAGCCGCATATTAAAGTATCATGAGAATGAAGTGCTGGCCATTATTCGGGACATTACGGAAGAAAAGAAGGTTGCACAGGAAGTAAAGGAAAAGAACGAGTTTATCAGGCAGGTGCTCAACGCAAGCCCAAGCCTGATTTATGTAAAGGATGCCGCCGGGAAACTGGTGCTTGCCAACCAAGAGTATGCGCGCCTCTTCAGAAAGCCGCTTCAGGAGCTTATCGGCAAAACCAACTACGACTACCACGGCATTAAAGAGGAAAGCAGTTTCTACGAAGAGATAGACGCGCAGGCAATCCGGGAGAATAAGGAAGTAAGGATACAGGAACGGCACACGGCACCGGACGGCACAACGCATTGGTTCAGCACCATCAAAAAGCCGCTTGTTACCAGCAGCGGGGAGATAAACATCCTGGGCATCTCGACCGATATTACCGAGCAGCGGCAGGCAAACATACGGCTGCAGCAAAGTGAGGAACTGCACCGCCTGCTGTCGGAGAACTCGAAAGACATGGTGTGCCTGCACAACCTGGACGGCAGCTTTGTTTATGCCTCCAAGGCTGTAGAAGAGATGCTGGGCTATACGCAGCAGGAGATACAGCAAATGCACCCCTGCGACTTGCTACGCCCTGAAGAGCAAACTGACGTGCAGGACCAGGTAAATACTACAGCGATCGACCAGAGGCATTCTCTGACCCTGCAGCACCGCCTGCTGCGCCGTGATGGCTCAGAACTGTGGGTGGAGACAAATGTGCGCCCCATACTGAACGCCCAGGGTGAGCCAGTAAAGCTACAGTCGGCAGTACGGGATATAAGCGAAAACAGGAAAGCCGATGAAGCGCTGAAAAACAGCGAAAAGCGCTACCGCGACCTGATTAACTATAGCCAGGCCTATATTTGCACCCACGACCTACAAGGCAAGATACAGTCGGTTAACCCATACTTGCTGAACATGCTGGGCTATACCTCGGAAGAAATGGTGGGGCACAGCCTGCTGGAGTTCTTCCCGAGAAACAGCGAAGAGAACTTTCACCTGTACCTGAGCCAGTTCAATACCCGAAACCTGGTGGACGGCATCCTGACGATCCTCAACAAGGAAAAAGAAGAGCGGAACCTGTACTATCAGAACTATAAGGTAGAAGAGCCGGACACCGCCCCCTACATCATCGCCATAGCCCAGGACATTACCGAGCGCATGCGCACCGAACAGCAACTGACCCGGGCGAAGGAAGCGGCAGAGGAATCGGCGCGGGTAAAAGAGAATTTTATGGCAAACATGAGCCATGAGATTCGCACCCCTATGAACGGCATTTTGGGCATGGCTGGCCTGTTAGGCAAAACCAACCTCGACGATACACAGCATAGTTACTTGCACCTTATTCGCCAGTCAGCCGAGAACCTGCTTGTCGTCATCAACGACATCCTCGACATCGCCAAAATTGAGGCGGGCAAGCTGGAACTGGAGGAAATCCCGTTTAACCTGTGCGACACGGTGCAGTATGCGTTTCAGACCTTCCTCTACAAAGCGGAGGAAAAGGAAATCGCCTATCGTTTTAACAAGCAGAGGTTGGATGTGCCGCTGGTTATGGGTGACCCTTACCGGCTAAACCAGGTGCTGCTGAACCTCTTAGGAAATGCCATAAAATTTACAGACCAAGGCGGCAGCGTGACCCTGGATTGCAAGATCCTGGAAGACAAGGAGGAAAGTATAACAGTAGAGTTTAGCGTGACAGACACAGGCATAGGCATTCCTTCCTCCAAGATGAGTTATATTTTTGAAGGGTTCAGCCAGGCTTATGCCAATACCACGCGCAAGTATGGCGGCACCGGCCTGGGGCTCAGCATCAGCAAGACGCTGATAGAGATGCAGAAGGGGCGCATTTGGGTGGAAAGCGAAGAGAACAAAGGAAGCACCTTCCGGTTTATACTTACCTACCAAAAGTCTGATGAGGTGGAAAACGCACAGCTGATACCGGTGATAGACTACGCCAGCCTTGGCGCCATCCGTGTGCTTCTGGCCGAAGACAACGAGGTTAATGTGCTGCTGGCCCAGTCTATACTTGAAGGTTGGGGCGCCAAGGTGGATGTTGCCCTAAACGGACAGGAGGCGGTGAACCTGGCGGAGAAAAATGTATACGATGTCATTCTGATGGATATCCAGATGCCAGAACTAAGCGGTGTAGAAGCCACGCAGCTTATTCGGCGCTTTACGGACCCCGCGCATGCCAACGTGCCTGTTATTGCGCTTACAGCCAACGCCTTAAAAGGAGACGCTGAAAAATACATGGCCGCCGGTATGAATGAATACCTTTCCAAGCCCTTTGAAGAGGAAAAGCTCTTCACCAAGATTCATGCTGTCATCACAAACCACACAACGGAGGCACCCCCTCATCAAACCCCGGAACAAAACATGCAGTACCCCCTTAGTGAGCCGCTTTATGATTTGACGTTACTTGAAAAAATAGCCCGAGGCAACGAGGCTTTCATTACGCGCACAAAGCAGCTATTCATTCAAACCGTGCCCGTAACAGTTTCAGAAATGCAGGGAAAAGCCCAGATCGGCGACTGGCCTGCCGTAAGCGCCGCGGCCCACAAACTAAAACCGACCATAGACACCATGCGCATCGAAAAACTAAAGGATGTTGTGCGCCGCATAGAGAGCAACGCCAAAGCAGAGGAAAACCTGGAGGAGATTAAAGCGGATGTGGAGGTGCTTGCGCGTGTTATTGAAGAGGTGACGGATGCACTGCAAGCCGAGCTCGCCCATTAGAAAAATACAGGCACCTAAAAGCCACTGCGCCCATATCCTGCACAGCGGCTTTCCCATGTCTTACCGCCTCTTGCAGCTGATTTTTAACTGAACGCCGCGACTGCGTACCTTACCTAAGTATAAAGTAGAAGCTATGCACCGAACAGACCTGAAAGACCTGCCTGATTTGCTAGCGCTGCGCCAGCACCTGCACCGGCACCCGGAATTATCAGGAGCCGAAAAAGCCACCGCAGCACGTATTACCAGCGAACTTCAAAAGTATGCTCCCGATGCCGTTTTAACCGAGGTAGGCGGCACCGGCGTAGTGGCTGTATTTAAAGGAGATGATCCCCAGATCGGGCCAACCATACTTTTTCGGGCTGAGCTTGATGCCTTGCCTATACAGGAAGAGCATGAAGCCTTGCCCTATGCCTCAGCCACCAAAGGCGTTGCCCACTTGTGCGGCCACGATGGCCACATGACTATTCTGATGGCACTGGCAAGTATGCTTTCTCACAAAAGGCCCGTTCGGGGCAGCGTGCTGCTGTTGTTTCAGCCTGCCGAGGAAACGGGTGCCGGCGCTTTCGCCATGCTTCAGGATGAGCGCCTGTTGCGCCTTCAGCCAGACTATGTTTTCGGCCTGCACAACCTGCCGGGCTTTCCGCTCCACCAGGTAGTTGTCCGCAACGAAGTGTTCGCATCGGCCTCAACGGGTATGGTGGTGGAGTTGTTCGGGAAACCGTCTCATGCCGCAGAACCGGAAAACGGCTTAAATCCCGGTATGGCCATGGCAGAGATGATACTTGCCTTCAATAAAATCATAGAAGAAAAGAAGACCTTTGAAGCCCTCACGCTTTTGACCGTTATACATGCCCGCTTGGGTGAAGTTGCCTTCGGCACTAATCCGGGTTATGGCACCGTCATGGCCACCCTCCGCTCCTACCGGCAAAGCGACCTTCAAAAGCTAAAGGAGCTAACAGCCAAGGCAGTAGAAGCGATAGCGAACAAGTATGGCCTGAAGTATAAAATCAGTTTTGAGGAAGAGTTCCCGGCCACTCTGAGCGATGCGGGGGCGGTGCAGGTGGTGCGGCAGGTAGCAAAAAAACTGGAACTGCAGGTGCAGGAGGCCGTACAGCCTTTCAGGTGGTCGGAAGATTTCGGCCATTTTACAGCGAAGTATAAAGGAGCATTCTTTGGCCTGGGCTCCGGCGCATCGCAGCCGCAGTTGCACCACGCCAACTATAACTTCCCGGATGAACTTATACCTACCGGAGCTGCTCTTTTCTATGGCATTATACAAGAAGTTCTGAATCAGTAACACCCTATGTTTCACAGCTCTTACATCGAGATAAGCAAATCTGCCCTTCAACATAACATTGCTTTCCTGAAAGAAGAGATAGGGCCGCAGGTAAAGCTGTCGTCTGTGGTGAAAGGCAATGCCTATGGCCACGGCATCGAGCACTTTGCCCCCTTGGCGCAGGAGTGCGGCGTGGATCATTTTTCTGTGTTCAGTGCAGATGAGGCAGAGCGGCTGCTGCAGTCGCTCAAGAAGCCTGCTACCATCATGGTAATGGGCTACCTGGACCAACCTGAAGTGGAGTGGGCCATAGCGCATGGCATCGAGTTCTTTGTCTTTGAGCCTGGTAGGCTAACAGCGGCAACCGAAGCTGCAGGAAAGCTTGGAAAGCCCGCCCGGATACACCTGGAGATGGAAACCGGCATGAACCGCACCGGCTTTACGCTGGCACAACTGGAGAAACTGTTGCCTCTGCTGCACCAGGCCCGGGGAAAGGTGGAACTGGCAGGCGCCTGCACGCACTACGCCGGTGCCGAGAGCCTGCAGAACCATGAACGTGTTCTGGACCAACTGAGCAAGTATAAGCAACAGCTGCAGTACCTGGAAAGCGCCGGCTACCACCCTGCCCAGTGCCACACCGCCTGCTCTGCCGCCATGGTCTCCTACCCTGAAACCCGCATGGACCTGGTGCGCATCGGCATTATGCAGTACGGCTTCTGGCCCAGCCCCGAAACCTACCGCCATTACCTGGGCCTGCACCGCGACAGAAAAGACCCGCTGCGCCGCCTGATCACCTGGAAAAGCAGCATCATGAGCTTTAAAAATGTCCCTCAGGGTGAATTTGTAGGCTATGGCACTTCTTTTCAGGCGCCGCGCGACATGCAGTTGGCCATTGTGCCGGTGGGATATGCCTGGGGCTACAGCCGCAACCTCAGCAACCAGGGGCAGGTGCTTATCCGAGGCGTGCGCGCTGCGGTGGTGGGCATCGTGAACATGAACGTGATGATGGTGGATGTAACCGACATACCGGGTGTGCAGCCAGAAGATGAGGTGGTGCTGCTAGGCACACAAGGCGAGGAAAGTATAACTGTTGCCTCTTTCGGGGAGCTTAGCACGCAGCTAAACTACGAGCTGCTCACACGTCTTCCTATCAACATACCGCGCTACATAGTGGAGTGAGGCCAGTTACGGAAGCTTCTTACTTCTTGGGGATCTCACTTTTCAGGCCGATGCTGGATTTAAACCCGCTCACCAGGCAGCTCTTCCAGTAATTAAACACAGACTTCTGCCTGTTGTGGCTAAAGGCGATTTCTCCGGTACGCGGCTGTTCGCCTTCCGCAGGGTTGCTGTCTTTGATCGCTATCCAGTCGGCCAGCTCGGAAATCAGTTTTTTGCCGAGGCCCTGGTCTCCCCCACTTCCCTTCTTCAGCAGCTCCACCTCCAAGTTATTGTAGAGCACCACCATCGTTCCCGTTGCGCGTGCATCGGTCAACTCAGCCTTAAACCTGGCGCTTGATACCTGCCCTCGTGTGATTTTCATAAAAGTGGTCGGCATCAGAATAGGGTTCAGGATCTGCAGGTTCGTTTCCCCAATCTCCCCCTCCAGGGTATGGTAGCCGTTCCTGTTTAGCAAAGGCAGCTTTATGGTCACATTTAGTTTAGCCCGATCCATTACTTTGGTAGTAGCCTGAACAACGGCGGGTTTCTCCATACTGATGTGTTCGGGCATATTGGAGAGATTGGTGATGAGGGCCCTAAGGTGATGAAAGGTAATATGCCCGCGCTCCTGTGCCTGCGGCACCAGCTCTGCATACCGGATATAGCCATGCTTAAGCGCTATGGTATCGAGCAGGAACGGCGTTTTTATACTTTGCACCATAGCGTGCGGCAGTTGTTTGGTGCCCTTGTCCTGGAAGTGCTGCTTGTCTTTGAAGGCGGTAAGTGATGGGTTCAGCAACTGCACATGGCGAACCCGCACCTCATTCTCGCGGGAATGCGCACCAAACGCCACTCCTTGCAAAGCGGCCTCTTTCACGGTTATTTCCTGATAGGTTACAGCTTTTCCTTTGGCGCGCGCCAATGCCGCCGGCTCCACTGTTGGCTTCAGTGCCAGCCCCTTTACCAGTACGCGCTCCGCCTGCGTATCCAGCTGTAAAGTGTCCGTGGTGGCGCTGTACAAACCATCCGGTAGTTGATAGGTAATGTTAGATGCCGCTAGCATATACTTTTTGGCGTAATAAGCCCGCTCTTTGGCATGGAAGGAGGCACTGTCGAGCTTATAGCCGAGCACTTGCAGGTTAAAATGCTTTACCGTGAAAGCAGTGTCAGCCGCCTCTTGCAGGCGGTAACCTAACTGGCCATCCCTCACGTGTATTTTACCGATCGCCAACCCTTGCAAAAAGCCCTTGGTAGTTTCGTGCAGCGGTTTATGCGATTCTGTAGTGTCCGGGCGCATCACTGTCAGCAGCATGTTCAGCTTGGCAACTTCCAGTTCGTCCAGCTGGATTTTCTGTTTCAGGAGTGCCTTAACATAGCTCAGCTTCCGGAGGTTTATCGGCCCGGTGTGCAAACGAAGCAGGGTGCGGGGCGTGCTGCTCCTTTTTTTGCTCAGCTCCTGCCACCGCTCATAGTTTGGTTGTAGCTCCAGGCTGTCTACCGCCAGGCTCCCGATAAACGGTGAAGTCGACAGGCCATATAACCGCAGTTTATATACGCCTTTGGACTGCGCCTCTACCATACGCTCCAGCTTGCTTTCTAGCCAGAAGGTAAAAAAGAACAAGCCTACAAACACAAGAAGTGAGACACCTACCACCCAAGCAATTACCTTTAACCATTTTTTTAGTTTTGAAGAATCAGATGTGGTGTGATGCTGCATGCAAGATATGTTTTAGCCTACCATACGCATATTTTCTTGCCAAGCTGTAGAGATCATCATAAATAGTAAATATTTATATGTTTCGGTGCTACTTTCATACTTAATCGCCACCTGAAAGTATAAATGAAGTATACTTTAAGGTGGAATAAGAAAGCACAGCTTCAGCAAATTGAAAACCAGAACGCGATGAACTCACCAAAGTGGCTCGATAGGATACTCTACCCTTTTGCCCACTCTACGCTGGAAGTACCGGGAGGGCGCATGCACTATGTGGACGAAGGACAAGGCGATCCGATTGTATTTGTGCACGGAACGCCCACCTGGTCGTTTGTGTGGCGGCAGCAGATAAAACCCTTGAGCCGGAACTACCGCTGCATCGCGCCGGACCATATTGGCTTTGGCCTATCAGAAAAGCCCGCTGACTTTGCCTATACCCCTGCAGCGCATGCCGATAACCTGGAGCAGCTAATCAATTACCTGCAGCTTAAGGACATTACGCTGGTGGTGCACGATTTCGGTGGCCCCATTGGCCTGCGGTATGCGCTGCGGCACCCGGAGAACGTGAAGCACCTTATTATTCTGAACACCTGGATGTGGAGTTTGGAAAGTGAAAGCCGGATCATGAAGATCAGCAGGTTTATGGCTGGCAGGGTGGGGCGCTTTATATACTTGCAACTGGGTTTTTCAGCAAACATCCTGCTGCCCCAAGGCTACCACGAGCGCAAACACCTGACAAAAGATATCAAACAGCACTACCAGAAGCCCCTCTCCACTTCTGCCAGTCGCCTCGGCACCTGGGCATTTGCCAAAGCCCTGCACCAATCCAACCCATACTTTGAAGAGCTGTGGCAGCAGCGCGAGAAGCTAAAAAGCATAAACAAGCTTATACTTTGGGGCGAGAAGGATAAGCTGCTGCCCTTGCATTTCCTGGATCGCTGGCAGCAGGAGTTTCCTGAAACGAAAACGGTAAAGTATAAAGCCGGCCATTTTGTGCAGGAAGAACGTGGCGGCGAAGTGGCAGACGCGATCCAAAGCTTTATTGCTACCCACTAACCCCGATCTCGGCAAACCATACAATCTACAGGCGGCCTTCAGGAGTTTGTGCCGGATTTAAGGAGTAACACTCCATAGCTAAAGTATAAAACAAAGCAGCGGCAAAGGTTTGCTATACTTGCCGCTGCTTTACATAACTTTCAAACCGATTACTTTTTCTGGTGCCTTTCCTGCAGCACCTCCACCACATCCTTCAGTTCCAGGCCGGTAGCAGCTAAGAGCACCAGCAGGTGGTACAGCAAATCGGCCGCTTCGCCTTTCATGGTGTCTAGTTTGCCTGCCACGGCGTCTATTACGGTTTCCACGGCTTCCTCCCCTACTTTCTGGGCGATCTTGTTCACGCCTTTCTCGAACAGGAAGTTGGTATAAGACCCTTCTGCCGGGTTGGCTTTTCGCTCCTGAATCACCTGCTCGAGCTGCGCGATAAACTGTATCGCTTTCACACGCCTGGCTGCTTCTTCCTCCCCGAAGCAGCTGGTGCTACCGGTATGGCAGGTAGGCCCGGTTGGGTTTACTTTTATGAGCAGCGAATCAGCGTCGCAGTCTTTGGCAATGCTGATCACCTGCAGCGTATTACCGGAGGTTTCGCCTTTGGTCCAGAGGCGGTTTTTGGAACGGGAGAAAAAAGTAACCAATCCCTCCTGCCGCGTTTTGTCCAGCGCCTCCTGGTTCATGTAGCCCAGCATCAACACCTGGCCACTTACATTATCCTGTATCACGGCAGGAACCAAACCGCCGGCTTTATCGAAATCAAGCATTAGTTAGAAAGTTAAAAGTTAGATGATTAGAAAGTGAAGCTTCTAACCCTGGCGCGAGAATCTTCCTCGTGCCGTTTGTGCGTGCGAGCCTCCAGACTCGCTTTTATACTTTGGGCTTGACAAGTGCGTCTGGAGACTCACCCACACCCTTTGTCACCGGAATAATTCCGGCGCCAGCTATGTTTATCTTGTCAATCCTTCTTAATCATGTAAATCCTGATGCAGACGAACTTCTACCCCCTGCTGCTTCAGGTATTGCTTCAGGTCCGGAATAGCCAGCTCGCGGAAGTGGAACAGGCTGGCTGCCAGCGCCGCATCGGCATGTGCCTTTAAAAACGCATCCGCAAAGTGCTCCATACGTCCGGCTCCGCCCGAGGCAATTACTGGCACAGAAACAGCCTGAGCTACCTCTCGGGTAATATCCAGCGCAAAACCAGCCTTGGTACCGTCGTTGTTCATACTTGTTAAGAGTATCTCTCCGGCGCCTAAACCTACCACCTGCTTTGCCCAATCAACTGTCCGGTGTTCTGTTTCCACGGTTCCGGCGCGGGTGTATACTTTCCAACCGGTGGCTTCGGTATACTTGGTGTCGATGGCCACCGTAACGCACTGGCTGCCGAAATGCCTGGCTAGCTCCTCTACCAGCTGCGGGTTTTTGATAGCTGATGAGTTGATGGAAACCTTATCGGCGCCGTTCTGCAATAGCACCTCCACATCGGCCACAGAGCCAATGCCACCGCCTACGGTAAAGGGAATATCGATGTGGCGGGCAATGTCGCGCACCAGTTGAGCAAAGGTTTTACGGCCTTCGTTCGTGGCGGTAATGTCGAGGAACACCAGTTCGTCGGCTCCCTGCTGGGCATACCACTTGGCCAGTTCCACCGGGTCGCCGGCATCGCGGATGTTCTCGAACTGCACGCCTTTCACGGTGCGGCCGTCTTTGATGTCCAGGCAAGGAATGATGCGTTTGGTTAGCATATAAATCGCTTTAAGTCTTTCAAACTGATGGTGCCTTCGTAAATCGCTTTCCCGATAATAGCACCTTTTACCCCAATCTCCTGCAGTTGCTCCAGGTCTTCTACGGTGGTAACGCCCCCGCTGGCAATGATGCCGGCTTCCGGCAGCGTCAGCTTCAGGTGGCGGTAGGTATTGATAGACGGCCCCTGCAGTTTCCCGTCTTTGCTCACGTCGGTGCAGATAAACAAACGGGCTCCTGTTTTCACATACCCTGAGATGAAACCCTGCAGCGGATATTTGCTCTCTTCGGTCCAGGCGGAGATAGCGATGTTGGTTCCTTTAAAATCAGCCCCGATGATGATCTTTTCAGCGCCATACCTTATGAGCCAGTTCTTCACCGTCTCTGGCTCCCGCACGGCTATACTTCCAGCCGTAATTTGCGTTGCACCTGCGTCAAACGCCTGCTTTACCGCTTCCTCAGACTGCAGCCCGCCGCCAAAATCTATTTTTAAATTAGTGTTTGATGCTATACTTTCCAGCACCGCCAGGTTAACCGGTTTTTTGGCGCGGGCTCCGTCCAGGTCTACCAGGTGCAGGCGTTTTACACCGGCAGCTTCAAAGCGCATGGCTACCGCCAGCGGGTTGCTGTCGTAGGTGGTCTGCTGGGCAAAGTCGCCTTCTGTCAGGCGCACGCACTGGCCGCCGATTATGTCTATCGCTGGGATGATCTCCATCATAGGGCAAGGAAGTTTTTAAGTATCTGTGAGCCGGCTGGACCGCTTTTCTCAGGGTGGAACTGCGCGGCGTAAAAGTTTTTATACTGTAGGGCGGCCGAAAAAGGCTCGGGATAGGATGTTTGGGCGATGGTAAACTCGCTTACCGGCACATAATAGCTGTGCACATAGTAGACATACTCCTTCTCGTTAATGCCATTAAACAAAGGCGACTGCAAACCTTCCAGTTGATTCCAGCCCATGTGCGGTACTTTCAGGTCAGTTTCGAAATGCTTTACCGGCAGCGGAATGATGTTGAGCAGATCGGTATCGCCTTCTTCGGAGTGCCGGCAGAGCAGCTGCATGCCCAGGCAAACGCCAAAGAACGGCTGCTCCAGCGTCGGCAGTAGCTTGTCCAGGTTGCGGGATTTGAGCTGCCCCATGGCCGAGGCCGCCTGCCCCACGCCCGGAAAAATTACCTTATCAGCTGCCTTGATCGTTTCGGCATCCGAGCTCAGCGTGGCCTGCACCCCCAGCCGCTCCAGCGCAAACTGCACCGACTGCACATTACCTGCTTTGTAATCAACTATAACTAAGTCCATTAAGTTAGAAAGTTAAAAAGTTTGTGAGTTAGAGAGTTTTCTTCTAACTCTGGCGCGAAAATCAATTTCGTGCCTTGTTACAGATGCGAATCTGAGATTCGCTTTTATACTTTGTCACGGAAGAGACTTCCGCGCCAGTACTTGTGAAAGTATCAATCTTGTTAATCCCTCTAAATCCTGAAAATCCTGATTCAGACATAAAAAAAGCCTGACTGGTCGGAGTCAGGCTTTAGATATCTATAGTGTTTATACTTCAAAAACTACAGGCAAGCGGCTCCGAAACTATTGCTTCGTGCATGATGATGGTGCTTATGAGCCATTGTGCCTTTCATTACTGCAAAGATAGTGCATCAGAAGTATAAATAAAATGGTTTAAGTGGATTTGCTGTGTTTAGAACCGGAATAGTATTTAAATCCTACTGATTCTCTCTGATCCAGAAAACCTGATCTAAAAACTCTCCCGCAACGCATAAGCTTTGCGCATACGCTCGATCAGCCGGGCTGATTCCTGAAAATTAAGCGTTTGCTGACCGTCTGAGAAGGCTTTTTCAGGTGTATAGTGCGTTTCATAAATAACACCGTCAGCCCCGGCCATTACAGCGGCCAGCGCCATACTATCCACGTAATCGCGTAGGCCAATGCCATGCGAGGGGTCCACGATAACGGGCAGGTGCGTTTTCTCCTTTAGCACCGGCACAGCGTTCAGGTCCAGAATATTGCGGTATGCTTTCTCGTAGCCCCGGATGCCGCGCTCGCAGAGCATGATCTTTTCGTTGCCGTTCGAGAAAATGTACTCCGCTGCCTGCAAAAGCTCTTCCAGGGTGCCGGAAATGCCGCGCTTCAGCAGCACTGGCTTCTGCGCCTCGCCCAGTGAATCCAACAAGTTAAAGTTCTGGCTGTTGCGCGCCCCCACCTGGAACACGTCCACATAATCGATCATCTCCTCTATCTGCGACACCTGCATTACTTCGGTGATGATCTTGATGCCGTTCTCGCGGCAGATGCGGTGGAACGTTTTCAGGCCATCTATCCCTAAACCACGGAAAGCATACGGCGAGCTGCGCGGCTTGAACACACCGCCGCGCATGACCTTCACGTTGTTCTCAACCAAATGCGCCACCACGCGCTCTATCTGCTCCTCGCCCTCAATAGAGCACGGACCGGCCATAATGCTGAAGTTGCCTTCGCCAATCACCACGCCGTCGCCTAAGTCAATGCGGGTGGGCTCAACGCGCCATCTGCGGGAGATCAGTTTATACTCCTCCGAAACCCGATGAATGTCCGCCACGCCCGGCAGCTGCCCGATGCGGCGAATGTCGAACTCCTTTTTCCCGATGGCCACCAGGTAGTGCGCCTCCTGTGTGATAACTTCGTTTGCTTTGTACCCAATTTCCTGTATTTGCCTCAGAATGTTCTCCTTTAGCTCCGCTGGAATCCCTTGCTGCAGTTGTATGATCATGTTAGTTTTTGATGCTTTGGATGAATGATGAAATATTCTCTTGCAGGCTTCCCTCCTGCTGCAGTGCCTTCACAAAGGCACTGCCAATGATGGCGCCGCTAGCGTGGTTGCAGGCAGCAACAAAGGTCTCCTTGTCGTGGATGCCGAAGCCGATCACGCCGGGATTTTGCAACTGCATGCCCGCCACGCGCTGGAAGTAAGCTTGGCTCTGCTCTGCTAGTCCAACCGTTTTGCCCGTGGTAGACGCTGACGATACCATATAGATAAAGCCGTTGCTGTGGCAGTCGATCTCGCGGATACGGGCTTCCGGTGTTTGCGGCGTAACCAGGAAAACCTTGCTCAGGTTATACTTCTCAAACAGCTCCTTATACTCCTCCACGTACTGGTGCAGTGGCAGGTCCGGCAGAATGATACCGTCTATGCCTACCTCAGCGGCTTTCTGGCAAAAGCGCTCCACACCGTACTGCATCACCGGGTTCAGGTAGCCCATCAGCACCAGCGGGATCTGTGTTTTCTGGCGAATGTCCTGCAGCTGCTCGAACAGTTTCGGGATGGTCATGCCGTTCTTTAAGGCTACGGTGCTACTGGCCTGTATCGTAGGCCCATCGGCCAGCGGGTCGGAGAAAGGCATGCCCACTTCAATCAGGTCCACACCGCTTTTCTCCAGCTCCAGGATAATCGTTTCGGTGTCGTTGAGGTTCGGAAAACCCGCCGTAAAGTATACCGAGAGCAGCCCTTTCGGCTTCTGGGCAAAAAGGCTTTTGATTCTATTTTTCATCGAAGTGGAAATGCTTTAGGTACGTAGAAAGGTCTTTGTCGCCGCGGCCGGAAAGGTTAATGACCACGATATCGTCAGGCTTAGCCTTTAGCCGGTCCAGCACAGCAAGCGCATGCGCACTCTCCAGTGCCGGGATAATGCCTTCCAGCCGCGTCAGTTCCAACACTGCTTGCAGGGCCTCCTCGTCGGTGGCGCTCTCAAAGCGGGCACGCTTGCTTTCAAACAAGTGCGCGTGCAGCGGCCCAACGCCCGGGTAATCCAAACCGGCTGAGATAGAGTATGGCTCCGTGATCTGCCCGTCGTCGGTTTGCATGAGCAAGGTGCGGCTGCCGTGAATGATACCGTCTCGACCAAGTATGGATGTAGCCGCCGACTCACCGGAATGGACGCCTTTTCCAGCTGCCTCTACAGCCACCAGCTGCACCTCCGGCTCGTCCAGGTAATGGTAAAAAGCACCGGCCGCATTGCTGCCGCCGCCCACGCAGGCCACTACGTAGGTTGGCAGCTCCGTGCCTTCCTTTTCCAGCAACTGCGCCCGCATCTCCTCCGAGATCACCGCCTGGAACCGCGCCACCATGTCCGGGTACGGGTGCGGACCAACTACCGAGCCGATGATATAGTAGGTGTTTTCCGGGTTGTTAATCCAGTCACGGATAGCCTCATTGGTGGCGTCTTTTAAAGTCTTGCTTCCGCTGGTGGCCGCCACTACCTGTGCGCCCAGCATCTTCATGCGGGCCACGTTTGGCGCCTGCCGCTCAATATCGATCTCGCCCATGTACACAATACACTCCAACCCCATCAGCGCACAAACCGTGGCGGTGGCCACGCCATGCTGCCCGGCCCCTGTCTCGGCAATAATCCGCTTCTTACCCAGGCGCTTGGCCAGCAGCACCTGCCCGATGGTGTTGTTGATCTTGTGTGCCCCGGTATGGTTCAGGTCCTCGCGCTTGAGGTATACTTTGGTGTTGTACTTCTGGGAAAGGCGCGGCGCAAAGTACAGTGGCGTCGGGCGGCCCACATAATCCTTCAGCAGGTGCTGCAGCTCCTCCTGAAAATCAGGCTCCTGCATAATGCGCAGGTAATGCTGGCGCAGCTCCTCCACATTCGGGTACAGCATCTCGGGGATGTATGCCCCACCGAACTTGCCGTAAAATCCTTTTTCGTTAACGTGATAGCTCATTTTTGCTTGAGTCTTTTAATTCTATATCATAGCGCAAGCGTCCGCTTGTGCTGCCATTTTTCAGTATCTTCGGCACAAGCGGACGCTTGCGCCTTTATTAACTTCGGATCAGTTCAAACAGCTTTTTGAGGTCCTCGACTTTCTTCAGCCCCGGCTCCTGTTCAAATCCGCTGTTTACATCTATCGCGTAAGGCTGAGGCCGTACGTTAGGAAGGTGCTTTACATTCTCCAGGTTCAGGCCGCCGCTCAGGAAGTATGGCTTCGGGGAAAGATTACCTGTCAGCAGTTCCCAGTCAAAGGGGATGCCGTTGCCGCCGTACTCCTGCCCCTTGGTGTCGAACAGGAAATAGTCGGCGCAAGGCTCGTAGAGTAAGGTGTTCTGGAAAACGAACCGGTCATCCACCGAGAAAACCTTTATCACCTCCACGCCCAATGCTTTTACCTCGGCACATACTTTCGGCGACTCCTTCCCGTGCAGCTGCACCGCATCGAGCTTATACTTGGCCACGGTGGCCTTTATACTTTCCAGAGGAGCGTTCACAAACACGCCGGTCTTATTTATACTTTGAGGCAACTCGGCCAAAAGCTCCGGAGTGATGTAGCCTTCCGCGTAGCGTTTAGAGCCTTCGTAGAAGATAAAGCCCATGTAGTCGGGCTGCAGCGCCGCCACCTGCCGAATGTTCTCCGAGTCGCGCATGCCGCATACTTTTATTTTCATGCCGATACCTCCTGTTGCGCCAGCAGCTGCTTAAACTCTTTGATAAAAGCGGCGGCAGACTGGCCCGGCCGGCTGTTCTGCATAAAGGTCTCCCCGATCAGGAAGCCGTTGTAGCCTGCCGTTCGGAGGGTCACCAGCGTTTCTGGCTTGCTGATGCCGCTCTCGGAAATCTTGGTGATGCCGGCCGGAATATGGTTCGCCAGTTCCAGCGAGGTGTTCACGTCTGTCACAAAGTCTTTCAGGTTGCGGTTGTTCACGCCCACCACCGTCACTTCGTCACACAGCGTTTGCTGCAGCTCTTGCAGGTTGTGCACCTCCAGCAGCACCTCCAGGCCCAGCGAGCGGGCAAAAGCTGCCAGTTCTTTTAAGCGGGCAGGCTCCAGGGCAGCGGCAATCAGCAGGATGGCATCAGCCCCGATCGACTTCGCCTCCACGATCTGGTACTCATCCACTGTGAAATCCTTGCGCAGAATCGGGCAGTAGTTGAACTTACGCGCCGTCATCAGGTCCTCGTTCTTGCCGCCAAAGTATGGCCCGTCCGTCAGCACCGACAGCGCCGAAGCGCCCGCCTGCATATAGCTAATGGAAGTCCGCTCCACCGACACATAAGGATTGATATCACCTTTGGAAGGAGACTTACGCTTGATCTCAGCAATAATACCGCTCTTGTCGGGGCGCAGCAGGTAGCGCTCCAGCGAGATGCAAGGCGTCTCGAAGTATAAGCTTTTCTCCAGCAGCTTCACCGGATAAAGCTCCTTGCGCTCGGCTACCTCTTTATACTTTGTGGCGATGATTTGGTCGAGTATGTTCATGTCTTATGGATTTAAAATTTGGATATATGAAGCATTGGAACTAATCATGCCACAACCAGCTTCTGATCGTTTATCAAACTGTTAAATAAAGTATAGGCTTTGCCTGATTGCAGCGTTTCTTTGGCTATACTTACCGCTTCCTGCAGCTGCAGTTCCGGGCGGGCGCACTGCAGGGCCATGGCAGAGTTGGCTGCCACAACGGCCGTTTGTGCCTCCGAACCCTCACCTTTCAGCACTTTCAAAAAAATCTCCGCAGCCGAGTCTATTGTTCCGCCGCCTTTTATCTGCTCCTGCTGCAGTGTAGGCAAACCGAGGTCAGTGGGCTCCAGCAGCGCTTCCTGGTTATCGGAAATAACCTTAAACGGACTCGTCAGGGAGATTTCATCGTAACCATCCAACGTATGAAGTATGGTATAGCGGGTATCGGTTTGCTGGTACAGGTAGCCATACATGCGCGCCAGCTCCAGGCTGAATACTCCTACCAGCTGCCGTTTCGGGAAGGCGGGATTCACCATAGGACCGAGCATGTTAAAGAACGTCTTTACGCCCAGATCCTTCCGGATGGGACCTACGCTTTTCATGGCCGGGTGGAAAAGCGGCGCGTGCAGAAAGCAGATGTTATACTTCTCCATGCTTCGCTCCAGGGTATCCGTATCCGTCGTGAATTTAATTCCCAGCGCCTCCAACACGTTAGACGACCCGCAGGAGGAAGACACGCCATAGTTGCCGTGCTTGGCCACCGCCACCCCATTAGCCGCTACTACAAAAGATGATAGCGTGGAGATATTAAATGTATCCTTTCCGTCGCCGCCGGTGCCGCAGAGGTCAATAGGATTGTAAGCATCCAGGTCTACGCGGTGGCACAGCTCCAGCAGCGCGTCCCGGAAACCCTCCAGCTCTTCCACGGTAATGCTACGCATCATAAACACCGTCAGGAAACAGGATACCTGGCTTTGATTATACTTTCCCTTGGTGATATCCGCCAGCACTTCCCGCGCCTGGGCCTTCGTCAGGGTTTTATGCTCGAATAAGTGATTTAGTATTTCTTTCATGGTTTTGTCTGCGTTTGATTAACCCACCCTCCATGGGTGATTTTAATAACGATTATCATCCCCCTGCCCCCTTCACAGGGAGACTTAGCTTCAAGTATAATTTCCCTCTTGGGAGGGGTTAGAGAAGGTTTATACCTTCTAATCTTTTAGCTTTCTAACTGTCCAGCCAATTCTTGATCATCTCCCGGCCATACTTTGTCAGCACCGACTCGGGATGAAACTGCACACCTCGGACATTATGGGTTTTGTGCCGCAACGCCATGATGTGGCCTTGCGCGTCTACAGCGGTGGCAACGAGGCATTCCGGCAGGTCCCGTTCTACCAACCAGGAGTGGTAGCGGCCGGTTTCAATAGAGGCAGGCAGGTCTTTGAACAGGAGCTCTTCCTCGCAAACCACCTGCACCTGGGTTGCCACTCCGTGCCATACTTCGTTGCTGTTAAACAACTTGCCTCCGTATACTTCACCTATCGCCTGATGCCCCAGGCACACCCCAAACACATCCTTGCTAGGGCCATACTTGCGGATGATCTCTTTCAAAAGCCCCGCCTCATCAGGTATTCCCGGCCCCGGCGACAGCATGATCTTATCATACTTCCCTACCTCTTCGAGTGTGGTTTTATCGTTGCGGCGCACAGTTACTGTAGCCCCTAGCTCCTGCAGCAGGTGCACCAGGTTATAGGTAAAAGAGTCGTAGTTATCGATTACAAGTACTTCCATATCAGTTGATGTTTTGGGCCAGGTCCAGGGCGCGGCGCAGCGCCATTAGTTTATTGTCTACTTCCTGCAGCTCGCTCTCCGGATTGGAGGCGGCCACAATGCCCGCGCCTGCCTGGAAGTATAACTTATAGTCTTTGCTCAGAAACGAGCGGATCATGATGGCGCTGTTGAAGTTGCCGTTGAAGTCGAGGAAGCCGATGCAGCCGCCGTAGAAGGCGCGGTTGGTGGTTTCATACTTATCAATTAACTGCATGGCCTTATACTTGGGCGCCCCGGAAAGCGTGCCGGCCGGAAAAGTGCTGGCTACCATCTTCAGGGCATCCTCCTGGTTATGCAGCGTGCCCGATACTTTAGACACCAGGTGGATGACGTGCGAATAAAACTGAATCTCCCGGAAAGTCTCCACTTTTACGCTGTGCCCGTTGCGGCTCAGGTCGTTGCGTGCCAAATCCACCAGCATCACGTGCTCGGCGTTTTCTTTCGGGTCGGCCAGCAGCTTTTCGGCCAGCGCGGCGTCGGCGGCGTCATCACCGGTTCTGCGGAAGGTGCCTGCAATCGGGAAAATGCTCGCTTTCTGGTCTTTTATCACCAGTTGGGCCTCCGGCGACGAGCCGAAGATCTTGAAGCTGCCATAATCGAAATAAAACAGGTAAGGCGACGGATTGATGGAGCGCAGGGCACGATACACGTTAAACTCATCCCCCTGAAAACCTTGTGCAAAACGCCGCGACAGCACCAGCTGGAACACATCGCCGCGGTAGCAGTGCTCTTTGGCTCTGGCGATGTTCTTGAGAAAGTCGTCTGCAGAAATATTATGTTCCTCTTGGCCGCTAGTCTTAAAGGTAAAGCTCGGGATGTTGCGGCTGTTTAAAATGGCCTCCAGCTGCGCAATGCCATCGTCCTCTCCGTTGTGGGAGTTATGGGAAAAGATAAAGGCCTGGTTAGTAAAGTGGTTGATGGCGATGATGTGGCGGTACACGGCATAGTATAGGTCCGGAATATCAGACCGCCCTTCGCGCAGCGTCAGGTCAATGTCTTCGTAATAGCGGACCGCATCATAGCTCATGTAGCCGAAAAGGCCGTTATGGATAAAGGAAAACGGCTCATCCTGCGCCACTTCAAAGCACCTGGAGAACTCGCCCAGTCTCCCCGGCACGTCTGTGTCTTTGGTGATGGCGGTAGTGCGCACATTGCCATCCGGAAAAGTCTCTGTCAGCACCTCGCCCTGCGCCTTAATGCTGGCCATGGGGTTGCAGCATATATAGGAGAAGCTGTTCTCAGCGCCGTGGTAATCAGAGCTTTCCAGCAGGATGCTGTTCGGGAACTTGTCGCGCAGTTTTAGGTACACGCTTACCGGCGTCAGCGTGTCGGCCAGTAGCTGTTTGTAGGTGGTGCGGATACTATACTTTTTCATAAGTGCTTGGAGGTGGTGAAACAAAAAAGGCCTGCCGTTCGGGGTGAACAGCAGGCCTTTTAAACCTTTTATATTTTGCTTCCTCTATCTCTTCACAGTAGGCAATGCAGTGCTGTTCACGTTCATGTCTGTAACGTGCCACCACCAAGCCATATGAAGATTCTGAGCCATTCTTTCTTTTCTTGTGTGCAGAGATTTGCTGTTGCCACTTCTCTACATCGCAAATCTATAGAGTTAAACGGTAACTCCAAACATTTTTCTATAAATAATTTAATTTGCTGTAAAATTCTTTTCCTGAATAGCACATCGTTCATGCGCCTTCCTGCACACTCCTTGCCACCATCGTTTTGCAAAGAGCGGAAGTTACATTTTTCCTCACCTATAATTTTTTAGTTGCGATGTTTTCTTAAAAAGCTGAAATATAAATTATTAACTAAAAGGATTTGATCAAGCAGTCAAAATAAGTTGCTGTGGAGCGGGTGAGAAATTCCCGTTTGTTTGGTCTGTCTTTTTGTAATTGTAAATTCCTGTTGCTTATTTTGCAACCCTTCCGCCAGTAAAAACCCATCCTATGAAAAGAACCCGCACAGAACTTCTGTACAGAGATCCTTCGATTGCCATTGAGTATAACCCAGTGGAGGAATGGATCTATGTCAACTGGCGGGGTTACCAGAATTATGAATCAGTGGTGGCTGGCTGTGAAAAAATGCTGGAACTGATGCAGAAGGTGGCCTGCTACCGCATCCTCAACGACAACACCCATGTGGAGGGGAAATGGTCTGAAGCGGCAAAGTGGGGAGCCGAAGTATGGTTTCCGGCCATGTTTGAGGCAGGGCTGCAGTGCTTTGCCTGGATTTACTCTCCAAGCTTTTTAAGCCGCCTTTCTACTGACAAATTGCTGCAACTCGCCGATTACCCGGACGGAATCAAGGTATTTGATAATCTACAGCAGGCAAAAGACTGGATGAGGTCAGCTTAAGGTTAGTATAAACAGCAAGAGGCGCTAAAACTTAGCGCCTCTTGCTGTTTATACTATAAAGTGCCTTTTGTGCTAGGGATGGAGGAGTCGTGCAGGTTGCGCTCCACGGCCATGCGAATGGCCCGGGCAAAGCCTTTGAAGATCGCCTCGATCTTGTGGTGTTCGTTATCGCCTTCTACTTTGATGTTCAGGTTCGCCTTTGCCGCGTCGGAGAAGGACTTAAAGAAGTGGAAGAACATCTCGGTGGGCATATCCCCTACTTTCTCCCGCTTAAACTCCGTCTTCCATACGGCCCATGGGCGGCCGCTGAAGTCGATGGCCACCTGCGCCAGCGTCTCATCCATCGGAAGTATAAAAAAGCCATAGCGGCTGATGCCACGTTTGTCGCCCAAGGCTTGCAGGAAAGCCTCGCCTAAAGCCAAACCGGTATCCTCAATGGTATGGTGCTCATCAATGTGCAGGTCGCCTTTCACATTTATACTTAGATCAATCCTGGCGTGCTTGGCTACCTGCTCCAGCATGTGGTCGAAAAAGCCGATGCCGGTGCTGATGCTCATCTTGCCCGAGCCGTCCAGGTTCACCGCTACCTCAATGTCGGTCTCCGAGGTGCTGCGACGGACGGTGGAGGTTCGGCCGGTGCCTTGTCCCTTCAGGAAAGTATAAATATCGTCCCAATCTGTCGTGCTCAGAGCGGCACCGTCTGCGGATTTCTCCCCAATAAAGATAGCCTTCGCGCCCAGGTTTTGCGCCAGCTTTACGTCCGTCAACCTGTCCCCGATCACATAGCTGTTGGCCAGATCATACTCGCCGGCCAGGTAGTTCTTCATCATGCCGATACCGGGCTTGCGCGTCTCCAGCCCCTCATGCTCAAAGCTGCGGTCTATCAGGATCTCGTCAAACTTTATGCCCTCGCTCTCGAGAATCTCCAGCATCTTGTTCTGGTAAGGCCAGAAAGTATGTTCCGGGTAAGAGTCGGTGCCTAGCCCGTCCTGGTTAGTCACCATCACAAACTCGTAGTCCATTTCGCGGTAAATGCGCGCCAGGTTGGAGATGGACTTTGGTAAAAAGGCGAACTTCTCGAAAGAATCAACCTGGTAATCGGTGGGCGGCTCTACCAGTATGGTGCCGTCGCGGTCTATAAAAAGTGCTTTTTTCATTTATTAACGTATCATGTGGCAGGTATCAGGTAGCACGATGTTGGGTGTTTGACTTATTGTAACCCTTGCAACGTGATGCAAGATACGCGCTACGGACTAAAACTCTGAGATGGCTTTTAACAGTTGCTGGTTCTCTTCCAGTGTGCCCACGGATATGCGCAGGCAGCCTTCGCAGCCTGGCAGAGACGAACGGTTGCGCACCACTATGCCTTTCTCCAGCAAATAGTTATACATCCCGTTCGGATCTTTTACTTTAACAAGTATAAAGTTGGCGTCGGATGGGTAAACATGCTCTATAGAAGGCATGCCTGGCAACGCTTCCATCAACAGCTCCCGCTCCTGCACAATCTCCTCCACCATGTCCTTCAGGGCCTCCCCACGCTCCAGCGCCTGCAGCGCCAGCTCCTGCGTAGCCTCGTTGATGTTGTAAGGTGGCTTTATTTTATCTAAAACCGAAATGATCTCCTGAGAGGCAAAGGCTAATCCCAGACGCAGGCCGGCCATTCCCCAGGCTTTGGAGAAAGTCTGCAGCACCACCAGGTTCGGAAACTCGTTCAGGCGCGCCGTCCAGCTGCGGGCATCGGCAAAGTCGATGTAGGCCTCGTCCACCACGACCAATCCCTTAAAAGCCCGCAGTATCTCGCTTATACTTTCCGGCTCTATTAAATTTCCCGTCGGGTTGTTGGGCGAGCAGATGAAGATCATCCTGGTCGTGGGCTTCACGTTTATCAGCACCTCCTCCACCGGCACCTGGAAATCCTCCGTCAGCTGCACCGCCTCCAGCGTCACATCGTTCAGGTTGGCGGATACTTCATACATGCCATAGGTGGGCGGCAGGTGCAGCATGCTGTCCTGGCCCGGGCGACACACCATGCGGAACAGCAAATCGATGGCCTCGTCGGAGCCGTTGCCCAGGAAAATCTGCTCCGGCAGCACGCCTTTTATTTCGGCGATGCAGGCTTTCAGCTTTTTCTGGTGCGGATCGGGGTAGCGGTTATAGTTCTCCCCGGCCAGGCTGCCGAGGTTGTTCTCGTTGGCATCCAGAAACACGCTGGCGCTGCCTTTAAACTCGTCGCGGGCCGAAGAATAGGCTTTCATCTTCAACACGTTCGGGCGAATGATATCGTTGAGGTTAAACACGGTCTAGTTCTTTAAGGCGTATACTTACGGCATTTTTGTGCGCCTCCAGCCCTTCGGCCTCGGCCATGGTTTCGATGGTTTTGCCAATGTGCTGCAGCCCCTCCCGCGTGATGTACTGGAAAGTGATCTTCTTCACGAAGCTGTCCAGCGATACGCCGCTGTAGGCGCGGGCGTAGCCGTTTGTTGGCAAAGTATGGTTCGTGCCCGAGGCATAGTCGCCGGCGCTCTCCGGGCTGTAGTGTCCCAGGAAAACGGAGCCAGCGTTGGTAATGCCATCCATCAGCTCCTCAAAATCAGAGACAGAAAGTATGAGATGCTCCGGGGCGTACAGGTTGGAGAAATCCAGCATCTGCTGCCGATCTTTAAGGATAATCCCAAGGCTGTTCTCCAAAGCTTTAGCGGCAAACTCCTTCCGTGGGAGCACCCGCAGCTGCGCCTCCAGTTCCTGCTCTACCTGTTGCAGCACCTCTTCCGAGGTGGTCAACAGCACCACCTGCGAATCAGCACCGTGCTCTGCCTGCGAGAGCAGGTCTGCGGCCACAAAGGCAGGGTTGGCGCTTTCATCGGCCATCACCAGCACCTCCGACGGGCCGGCAGGCAAATCAATCGCTACACCGGTTTTGCTTACCAGTTGTTTGGCTACCGTCACGTATTGGTTGCCAGGGCCAAAGATTTTATAGACAGCAGGCACGCTCTCTGTGCCGAAAGCCATGGCAGCCACTGCCTGGGCTCCGCCTGCTTTCACGATGCGGTTGATGCCCAATAGCGACGCCGTATAAAGGATGGCCGGATGAACGCTGCCGTCTTTGGCAGGAGGTGTGCACAGTACTACCTCTCTGCAGCCGGCAATATGCGCGGGCACGCCCAGCATCAGCAAGGTAGAGAACAAGGGAGCAGTGCCACCGGGGATGTATAAACCCACTTTATCAATGGCAACGCTTTTGCGCCAGCAGTTTACGCCGTTCATGGTTTCTACCTGCCTCACCGGCTCAGCTTGCTGCGTGTGAAAAAGCTGTATATTGCTGTATGCCTGCAAAATAGCCTCCTTCAGCTCCTGCGGTACTTTTGCCTCCGCTGAAGCCATTTCTTCAGGGATTACCAGTAGGTTCTGCAGCTGTACGCCATCATACTTTTGCGCCAGTTGCAGCAAAGCCTTATCGCCCTGCTCCTGCACCAGTTTAAAAGTTTCCAGTATGCCCGGCTCCAGCTCCTCTAGGTTCTTGGTAGGTCTTTTTACCAACTCAGCCCAAGTATTGGGATTGGGGTTAACGATCTTACGCATACCTTTATACTATCATTTTCTCGATCGGCACCACTAAAATACCCTGCGCGCCGGCATCTTTTATTTTCTCGATGATCTCCCAAAAATCATCTTCATTCACGACCGAGTGCAGCGAGCTCCATCCTTCCTCCGCCAGCGGCAGCACGGTTGGGGCTTTCATACTTGGCAGCAGCCTGCTGATTTCGTCTATCTTATCGTTGGGAGAGTTGAGCAGGATATACTTTGCCCTGCGCGCGCGCTGCACGGCATGGATCCGGAACAGAAGTTTCTCCAGTATTTGCCGTTTTTCCGCCGTTAGCTGCGGACTGGCAATTAGCACTGCCTCTGACTTAAACACGCGCTCCACCTCTTTGAGCCCGTTGCTGATGAGCGTGCTGCCGGAGCTGACGATGTCGCAGATGGCTTCGGCCAGGCCTATGCCCGGTGCTATCTCCACAGAGCCGCTGATGGTGTGAATATTGGCCTGCACGCCCTTCTCATCCAAAAATGCCTGCAACAGGTTTGGGTAAGACGTAGCGATGTTTTTACCGTCTAGGTCCTGCACCGAAGTATAGTTGGTGCTTTTGGGCACTGCCAACGAGAGGCGGCACTTGGAGAATCCAAGCGCTTCTACCGTTAGCTCCTGCTTTCCTTCCTCCACCAGTACATTCTGGCCTACAATACCAATATCGGCCACACCGTCAGCCACATAGCCTGGTATATCATCATCGCGCAGGAAAAGAATTTCAAGTGGAAAATTGGTGCACTCGGTCATGAGTTTGAGCGAGCTGTTTACAAAGGAGATGCCGCACTCGCGGATCAGGTTCAGCGAGTCGTCGCTCAGCCTGCCAGATTTTTGTATGGCTATTCGTAGCATACTATATACATGTCGTTAAAGAATTATAGAATAAAGGATCATACCTCGCGGTGAGCAAAGTATAACATGGGCGAACGCCCAGCGGGGGCAATATAATGTATGAATTCCTCTTACGAGGAATGATGGAAATGGTGGAAACGAGCATGCGCCTGCGCAACGGGTGTTGCCAGAGGAAAAGAAACGCTATGGAATAAGGCTGTGCTCATGTATCAAACGCAAAGTAAATAGCTTTTGCGCTCAATTAAAAATTTTAAGGATGAAATATATGAAAAACTAAAATCGTAAGCTACTTTGTCTTAGGCTGCAATGAACCTAACAAGCTTCTGCAAAATAAATCTACAAACAATCATAAAAGTAAGCTACTATATGCTGGCTAAAAAATAATCTAAAAAGTTCCTGCTCTATCAGGTGTTATGGTCATTTATACCCCCTTACATGTAAAATGTTGCCGATTTTTAGTGAATGAATATAGCTTAAACTCAATACAAAGTTCATGTACCACTCTCCCATCTCGCCTTAGAAGGGTCATATCCAACAACATATAGTGGTGAGGCTTGTTAAGATTTGGCAATGGTAACTCTATTAAATTTTTATCTCGCTTCGGGCTGTGCATGAAATATGACAGGCAGTTCTTGTTCAGCAACCGTTTCAGTTTACCCAATTTACTTGCTCCCCTTCACCAACCCCTATAGCGCATTACTCACTTGCTGATAGTTTAACCGTGTCCCTACTTGTCAAGCCGCACATTTAATTAGAAAACCAAATGTAAAATTTTCCTGTTTTTTTGCGTTTAAAGGGATAACGTTTACCATACGCTAGCCTGCAGCAAAAGCAACGGCCAAAGCTTAAATTTTCTTAGCTTTGTGGCCGCTTGTGCCGCCTGCTTTGCTGTGTTGGCATAGTTTTTTCAGTAAATATGGCCTGAGTCCGTAAAATGCCAAACCCGCTTTACCATGAAAAAGTACTTACTGTATTTCTTCCTGCTCGCTGCCTTTCTTCTGTTTGCAGGTAGCACTACATCATATGCCCAGGTGCAGTTGCCACAGGCCAGCCCCGCAGCCATGCTGCGGCAAACGGTAGGCCTCACCGATATTACCGTCAACTATCACGCGCCAGGCGCAAAAGGACGTAAAGTGTTTGGGGGACTGGTGCCTTACGGACAGTTGTGGCGTGCCGGTGCCAACGAAGCGACTTTGGTTACCTTTGAGGATGAACTTTTTCTAAACAATGAGCGCGTGCCGGCCGGAACCTACTCCTTCTTCATTTTCCCGCAGAGCGATACCCTCTGGAACGTGGTGCTGAACAAAGACACTACCCTGTGGGGCTTGGAAGGCTATAATGAACTGGACGACGTGGCTTACCTGGAGGTGGTGCCGCACAAATCTGCGGAGTTTGTGGAAACCATGCAGTTCTCGTTCTCTGATATCGGCACAAACAAGGCTAACCTTAACCTGGCCTGGGAGAACACGGAAATAACGTTGAGCATTGAAACGGACATTGAGAAAAAGGCGCTTGAGAACATACAGTATGCCCTTGCCCATGCAGCCAGCGATGACTGGTATACCTGGGCACAGTGTGCAGAATATATGCTGCCGCGCAAAGAGCACCACGCCAAAGCGCTGGAGTGGATCAATAAGTCGATAGCCATTAAAGAGAACTTCTACAACAACTGGATCAAGGCAAAGCTTTACGCCCACAACAATGAGTTTCAGGTGGCGGCGGCACTGTCGGCTAAGGCCATTGAGCTAGGCAGCACAGAGCCCGAGAGCTACAAAACCTACGCAAAGCAGATTGAAACCGCCTACAGCGAGTGGAAGAAACGCAGATAATCTACTATTTAAATTAAAAGTATAAAGTATAAGAAAACGGACAGCTATCATGGCTGTCCGTTTTCTTATACTTTATACTTTGGCTGCCTCAGAACTTGGCAACAAATCGCAGGTTTAGGCGGCGCCCCGTCAGGTAGTTCGGCACGGCATACGTCACCCCGCTCACGTCCTGCACATAGTTGTAGGAAACGCGGTTCTTGGCATCTATCAGGTTGAGCACTTCCAGCCCCACCCACAGGCTCTCCAGCCCATGCTTTTTCTGCTCCACCAGGTCGCTCTCTACAATGATGACTTTCGAAAAGCCGATGTCTACGCGCTTATAGGAGCGGCCGCTGAAGGCGTTGCGATAAGCCGGCTGGCGGGGCGGTCCAAAAGGCAGGCCGCTGCCGTACACCAAATTCAGGTACATGCGCACAGTGGGGTTGTCTGGCAGGTGATCCTGAAAGAAAACGCCGATGTTCAGCAGCTGGTCCGTGGGGCGGCGGATAAAGCCCTGCTCCCGCTTCCCGATTGGCTCCCCCTGCGCATTGTAAACAGGTATGGAGTCGCCGGCCACGTTTTCCTTTGTCGTAAGCACTCCCATACTCAGCCAGGACTCTGCACCGGGAATAAACTCTCCGTTCACGCGCACATCAACGCCAGCCGCGTAAGCCTTGGCGTTATTTTTGGCATAGTAGCGCAGCCGAACGTTATCCAAGTCATAGGGCACCACGTTTGTCATCCACTTATAGTATGCTTCAGCGGAAAGCTTAAAATCGCGGCCCCAAGCCTGGAACAGGTAATCTGAGCCCACAATGGCATGGATGGCCCGCTGTGCTTTCAGGTCAGGGTTTAGCACTCCTTCGAAATTGCGCAGCTCGCGGTAAAATGGCGGCTGAAAGTATAAGCCAAGGGCTGTTTTAAAAGACAGGTTCGGGTGATGCCTCGGAATAAATGAAAACTGCACGCGCGGCGAGAGGTTCAGCTCGCCGTTGTAATCCCAATAAGTGGCCCGCAGGCCGTAGGTAATAGTTTTAAGCGAATCCAGCCGAAAGGTATGCTGCAGGTAGCCGCTGTAGCGAAAGGTGTTTAGGTGAAGCTGAGAGGATAAATAGTAGTCCTGCGTCACAAAATCGGCAGAGTCTGTAAAAGCATACTCCTTTAGCTCATCCTCTATGTTTTCGGAACCGACTTTTACCCCGAACCGCAGCTCGCTTTGCTGACTCAGTTGCCAGGTGTTGCGCAGCTCAGCGGCCAGCATACGGGCCAGAAGTGCATTGCGGGCATGGCTGAACGTGCTCCCCACTCCCCGCTCCTGTTGGCACTCGCCGCTGTTGTTGCCACTTGTCCCCACGTCGCAGAGGCGGTAGGCCGACTCCACATCCCGCAGCTCCCGCTCCCGCGACTGCACCCCTGATAGTATGAACTCCGAAGTATAGTATGGGCTAAAGTGATGCGTCAGGTTAAGGCCGGCCTGGTAAGTAGCGTACTCCATGCGCTCCTGCCCGTCGAAGGCAATGAGCAGACGAAGCGGCGTGTTGCGCGTACCAAACGTGGTTACCTGCGTCTCAGGCTCTACCCTGAAATCGTTGTTGGCGTAGCTGGCCAGCACCCCTAAGGTGGTACGGCCTGGCGCTAGGGTGTCCTTGCTCAGGTCGAAATGCACATAAGCCTGGGCATCGGTAAAAATGGGGTTATACTTGCCATCGGTCTGCAGCCCCTTCAGGATGTACTGCCCGTTTTTGTGCCGGGCGCCGAACAGGTACGACACCTTCTTGTTTTTAGACGCCGACTCCAGGTGCAGCGTGCCGCCGGTCAGGCCGCCGCTTACAGAGCCCGCAAACTCTTTGGGTTGTTTATACTTGATGTTGAGCACCGACGAAAGCTTGTCGCCATAGCGCGGTTGCCAGCCACCGGAGGAGAACTTTATGTCGCCGACCAGGTCAGGATTCACAAAAGAAAGCCCCTCCTGCTGCGCCGCAGTGATCAGGAATGGCCTGTAAATCTCGATGTTATTGACATAGACGAGGTTTTCATCGTAGTTGCCTCCCCGTACAGAATAAGTGCTGGAAAGCTCGTTATTGCTGGACACGCCGGGCAGCGTTACCAGAATCTTGTTAAAATCGCCAAAAGCGGAAGGCAGTTGGCTTACATTTTTCGGGTCGAGGCGGGTCATACTTGCCTGCTCCCGGGTATCATCCTCCCGCCCCCGCACGTCTACCGTTTGCAGCTGCTGCGGGTCAGGCTCCAGTATAAAATCCAGGCGGCGGCTCTCGTTGGGCTGCAGCGTCAGGGTATGCTCCTGTTCTTTGTACCCGAGGTAGCGCACCAGCACCACCAGCTCGCGCTGCGCAGGCAAGGTAATGGCAAAGCTGCCGTCAGCCATGGTATGCACGCCGGTGGCAGAGCCTTTCAGCGCCACGGTTGCCATTTCCAGCGGCTGCCGCTGCTCGTTTAGCACCGTCCCAAGCAGGCGGGCCTGCTGTGCTGAAACACCTAAAGGCACAAGTAATAATAACCAAACCGATAGATATTTCAGCATCAGGCCTTCTGGTTCTTATTTAACTGCTTTCAGGTCGGCGATGGTCTGCAAAGGGTCTGGCGAAGAGAAAACAAAGCTACCGGCCACCAGTGCATCAGCGCCTTTCTCCAGCAACAGTGGGGCATTATCCTGGTTCACACCGCCGTCAATTTCTATCAGCGCCTGCGAGTTGCGCTGGATGATGAGGTTCTTCAGGTTCTCGATCTTGCGGTACGTGTTCTCGATAAACTTCTGGCCGCCAAAGCCCGGGTTCACCGACATCAGGCACACCATGTCTACATCTGCAATAACGTCCTCCAGTAGCTGCACAGAAGTATGCGGGTTCACCGCAATGCCAGCCTTGGCTCCTGTGGCCTTGATCTGCTGCACGGTGCGGTGCAAATGCGTGCATGCTTCAATGTGCACCGAGATGGTGTCGGCTCCGGCATCCCGAAAACGCTCAATGTATAGCTCTGGCTCCACGATCATCAGGTGCACGTCCATAGGCTTTTGGGCATGGCGCTTGATGGCCTCCATTACCGGAAACCCGAAGGAAATGTTGGGCACAAAGCGGCCGTCCATGATGTCGATGTGCAACCAGTCGGCCTGGCTGTTGTTTAGCATCTCTACCTCCGACTGCAGATTGGCAAAATCAGAAGCTAAAACTGATGGGGCGATAATTGGTCTCATACCGGCAAAGGTAACTTAAAATATGATTTGGGTTGATGATTTGTATGCAACAGTAGCCTATAGTTTGATAAAACGGAGCGTGAGCACGCTGCTGCCCGACCGGACCCGGCACAGGTACAGCCCTGCCTGCAGCGCCTGTGGCTGCAGCGCCAGCGCCTGCCGTGCCGCTGGCTGCTGAATGCGTTGGGCAAACACTTCTTTTCCGGTGGCGTCCAGCACCTGCACCTCTACCGCTTGCTGCAGCCACTCCTCGGCCAGATAAAGTATAACCTGCTCTTGGTATACCGGGTTTGTAATCAGCGCCTGCACCTCTCCCTCCAGCAAAGGCAACACGCTCAGGACACGCTCATAGGTAGGTATGCCATAGCCGATGCTGTTATCGGGCGTGGCGGCATTACTTCCGCTGCGGCGGATGAGTTTTAGCAGCTCCATGTTAGATTTATCTGGAAATTCCTGCCACAAACTAGCCGCAAAACCAGCCATAATTGGTCCGGCAAAGGAGGTGCCGTTGCCCTGCGCCAGCCCTCCCGATGCATTTAGAAAATAAACCCTTTGCCCCATCGCCACCACATCCGGCTTTACAGCGCCGTCAGCAGTTGGCCCCATAGAGCTGAAGCGGGCCTTCACCCCCAAAGAGTCTACGGCCCCAACCGCGAGTACGGAGTCTGCATCTGCCGGCGCAGAAATATACCGCCAGGCTTTGTTTCCCTCGTTACCCGCGCTGACGACCACCAGCATCCCTGTCGCTGCTGCAAAATCTGCTGCCCTGGAGACAATGGTAGTGTTGCCATCCATATCGGCGTAGCTATAGCTTTGCGAGGGGCTGTCGAAAGTGGTATAGCCAAGCGAAGAATTAATGACATCAGCTCCGGCACTATCGGCAAACTCAGCGGCCATTAGCCAGTTAACTTCTTCTATGTTATGCTCAGAGGCGGCATCCTCTGTGCGAAACAGCATATAATTAGCATCGTAGGCGGTACCGATCATCAGCCCCGGCGCATAAGCTGCCATGGTGGAAAGCACCGCTGTGCCATGCGAATCAGCACCAAAAACATTTTCCTGCTTCAACACAAAGTCAAACGTAGCTTTTAAGCGATTATCCTCAAAAAGATGGGAAAAAGGTTGAAGCTTGTCTACATTCGGGAAGCCGGCATCCAGCACCGCAATGGTGATGCCGCTTCCCGCAAAACCCTGTGCATGCAGTTCATCGGCCCCTAGCATATCGGCCTGATGGAAAGCCAGATTGTACCCCTCCCGATCCGGCACCGGCAAGGAGTTTTCATCGCTTTTGTCTACTACTGCGTGTTGTGTAGCTAAAGTATGCAGTTCTTCGGTTTGGATGGGCAGCCTGTTTAGGGTGCGATATCTTTTGATGAAGGGCAAGGTCTCTAGCTGCTGTAGCTGCTCATCGGAACACTGCACGACAGCCGCATTAAACCAACGCGAAGTATACCAAACCTTTATGCCGGCATCTTTGAGCGCTGCAACGTAAGCCGGATTTACCGGAAGGTCTCTTGTGGTTAGGGAGATGTTTTGCCTTTTCCGCCGCTCCAGGGCCTTTGGCGACAGGAACTCCAGTGGTTTGGAGAGAGAATATGGTGAGTTATGTTTGTCGGCAAAGTATAGTAAACGCTTCTGCCCCTCTCCGTCTGTGTTACCAGCATCCTGCGCCGAAACAGGCAGGTACAGCAACAGGCAGATGAAGAGGAGCAGCAGACGCATACTTTATTCTTTTCCGTGGGAGATCAGTTCTTCGTGCCGCTCGTGGCCGTGAAGTTTAAAGCCTATGCCGTAGACACAGTCCTTACTTTCGGTCTGGTTACAGAATACTATCACATTGTGATACCTATAAATAAGACCAATATCTTTTGCATAAACTTCTTTACGTTCATCTAAGTTTACATCATCAGAATGGTAGTCACCATGAATGACCTCTACTGTATTTGGGTAAGAGATTCCATTTAAGTCATAAGACACCCCTATATTAGAAAAAGAATATAATTCTTTCCCATTACGAACTTTTTCTGCATAGTCAAATGCAAGATTATTATTATAGGCATCACCCACCCACTCCTTTCCCTCCTTGATGGGAAAAACCAATTTCACATACTTCGTATTATTCTTTGTCAGGATGACGTTGAGCTCGGTCTTTACGACAGTCATCACCGAGTCGTCCACCCATTCATCGCCCTCCTCATCTCGAACAGAGCGAATGATCTTATAGTTGAGTGCCCCGGTCTGGTCTAGGAAAGTTGTGTCTACGCGCTCGCGCAGCTGGAAACGTGTAGTGTCGCCCACGTTGCTCATGTAGCGGATGTCTGTCACGTTATAGATGCGCCAGTCGCCCTCCTCCAGCGGGTAGTAGTCATAGCCCATTGCCTTCGGGTCCGGGTCTTTATACTTATCCTCGCAGGCAGCCACCAGGCCGGCCAGAACAACCAGAAGCAACAGGGCTCTTCTCATTATTGTAGCACGTTCAGGTTATACTCCGAATTATAGTTCGACTCAATCCAGCCACCGCCTACTACATCGTTGCCTTCGTAGAACACAGCAGCCTGGCCTGGGGCAATGGCGTGTACGCCGCTTAGGAAGTGTACCTTCATCTTATCACCCTCCTGCTCAATAATCGCCTCCGTACCCGGATCGTTGTAACGAACCTTCGTTACCGTCGGGATAGGCTGGCCGATCAGGTGCTCATACTTGGACATGTTGAGTTTGCCAACTGTCATTGCATTTTTGGCCAACTCATCGTAATTCCCTAGCACCACGCGGTTAGTATCTTTCTCAATACGTGTTACATAAGCCGGAAAACCTAAAGCAACACCTAAACCTTTGCGCTGCCCGATAGTATAGAACGGATAGCCCTCGTGCTTGCCTACCACGGTGCCATTTTCCAGCACAAACTCGCCGCCGGCCACACGCTCTTCCAGGCCCTCTACGCGGCGCTTCAGGAAGCCACGGTAGTCGTTGTCCGGTATAAAGCATATCTCATAAGACTCCGGCTTGTTTACCAGTTCCGTAAAGCCGCGCTCTTTCGCCATCTCCCGAATCTGCGTCTTGTGCAGGTTCCCCAGCGGAAAAATCGTACGGCTCAGGCTCTCCTGTGAGATGCCCCACAGCGCATACGACTGGTCTTTGTGCTCATCCAGGCCTTTGGAGATAACGTAGCGCCCGTTCTCCTGGCGCAGGTTGGCGTAATGGCCTGTCGCAATAAACTCACAGCCAAGCTGGTCGGCGCGGCGCAGCAGCGCGTCCCATTTAATATGCGTGTTGCACAGCACGCACGGGTTTGGCGTGCGGCCCGCCAGGTACTCGTCGGTGAAATGGTTGATCACAAAATCCCCGAACTCATCACGGATATCAATGATATAATGCGGAAAACCAAGCTGTACGGCTATATTACGGGCATCGTTGATGGAATCAAGCGAACAGCAGCCTGTTTCTTTTTTGCTGGCTCCGCTGGAGGCATAGTCCCATGTTTTCATGGTCATGCCCACTACCTCATAGCCTTGCTCGTGCAACATCACGGCTGCCACCGAACTGTCGATGCCGCCGCTCATAGCCACCAATACCCTTCCTTTAGTACTCATTTATATAAAAACTGTAGGTCGAATTAAAAATTAGTATGTTGATACAAATATAGCAACAACAACACACTTATTAAGTTTCAGGTTCTAATTTATGCCGTTGCCCTGGTCGATGCGCGTGCATTTGCCTCGGAAAAAGCTGAAAAAGGTTGGCTGTAAAGGAAAATCGGCTTTACTTTGGTCTCTGGAATTTTGTGTATAAATCTACCACTAATCATAAAGTATACATCTCTATGGGCCTACGTACCTCAGTGATAGTTAACGGAATAAATAACCTCAGCGATGCGCGCTACTGCGCCGGCATGGGGGTAGACATAATTGGTTTTAACCTGAAGCTGGATGATGCAGAGCGCGTGCAGCCAGAAACCCTGAAGGAAATTCTGGGCTGGGTGGCCGGCGTTGAAACGGCCGGTGAGTTTCTGCGCGCCAAACCCGAAGTCATCAACGAGTTGGCAGCGGAATTTAACCTGGACTACATTCAGTTGGATGTGCCCTACCTGATCGATGAGATCGAGGAAATTGAGCGGCCGGTTATCCAGAAAGTGTTTATCAATAAGGATACCGTGGAGGGTGAATTGCAGGAAATGATGGAGCTCTACAGCCCCTTCGTGCATGCGTTCATCATCTTCTCCGACGACTTCACTACCGTCGACGAGACCAACTCGCGTTTTCTGGCCGATCTGTCAGAGAAGTTTAAAGTATACCTTGGCTTCGGCATCGACAAGGACAATGTGCACGAGGTGCTGCAAAACATCAAGCCAACAGGCATCGGCCTCACCGGCGGGCACGAAATTAAGCCCGGCCTGAAAGACTTCGACGAACTGGCTGATATCTTTGAGGAAATCGAGGAAGCTTGAGTTAGTTCTGAGTTACGAGTTCCGAGTTTTGCTTGTAACTATTCGCTTTTGAAAAAAGGAATGCCCGCGAGAGATATCTGCGGGCATTCCTTTTTCTATACCTTCAACACGGACCTAGTAACTCCCAAACTCTCTAAACTTTATACTGCAGGTACTTGATCGGTACGCCATCAGCCAGGTAGCGCTTTTCATAGGTCGTGTAGATGCCCATGGTGTGCTCCTGCAGGTCGGAGTTGTACAGGTCCGAAGTATGAATCAGGTTTTTCACCTTTCGCTCCTGCAGCACTTCCAAGGTATATTCGTAAAGGGGCCCATTATCAGTTTTCAGATGAATGATGCCGCCGGGCTTCACAATGTTTTCATAAAGGTCCAGGAAGCGTGGCGAAGTGAGGCGGCGCTTGATGTCGCGGTCACGCGGGCGCGGGTCCGGAAAGGTGATCCAGATCTCATCCACCTCGTTTGCTGCAAAATTTTCCTGAATGTTCTCGATGAACGTTCGCAGGAACGTCACGTTCTCCAGCTCCTCCTCTTCTGCCAGGGTGCTCCCTTTCCAAAGGCGGGCTCCCTTTATATCGGAGCCGATAAAGTTTTTCTCCGGAAACAGACGGGCCATGCCTACGGTATACTCCCCGCGGCCACAGCCAACTTCCAAGACAATTGGGTGATCATTCTCAAAATGATGCTCCCGCCATCTTCCAGCTATCTGACCGTACAGTTCGTCGCCAGGCTCTATCACATTCTCCCGCTCAGCAATTGCGGCAAACTTGGCTAATTTAGATCTTCCCATTTCTATAGTTCTTCAATCTCTGCGACCACAAAGGTACTACCTCCGATAAAAATAACCTCATCCGGGGCAGCATTTGCCTTGGCTGCCGCGATGGCCTCCGCCACAGTTGTGTAAGCATTTCCTTTCAAACCCACAGTCTCAGCTTTTTGCACCAGCTCCTGCACGGGCAGGGCACGCGGAATATTAGCCTGGCAGAAGTAATAAGTATACTTTGCCGGCAGCATTTGCAGGATCTTCGTTACGTCCTTATCGTTCACGGCGCCGAAAACCATGTGCACCCGCGTTGGCTGCAGCTGCTCCAGCCCCTGCAGGATCTGCCGAATACCGTCTTCGTTGTGCCCCGTGTCGCAGATGGTAAGCGGTTTCTGCTGCAGCACCTGCCAGCGCCCTTTCAGCCCGGTTATACTTTTGACATGAGCAAGGCCCCTGCGGATCGCTTCTTGTGTTATAGTATAACCTTTCAGCTCCTGCAGCACCTCCAGCGTTTGCAGCACGCCCGGAAGGTTATACTTCTGATAGCCACCGGCCAGGTCAATTTCCAGATCTTTCAAGTATAAATTTCCATCGCGGTATACCTGGAACACCTGCCGCTGAAGCGTGCTTTCGCTTAGCTCTAACGTATAATGATCCGGAGCAAAGTATAAAGGCGCTCCCACGTCTGCAGCTTTCGCTATAAAAACCTCTTCTGCCTCCGGCTGTCGGCTACTTATCACGGCAGGCACCTTAGGCTTGATGATACCGGCTTTCTCGGCGGCAATCGCTGCAATCGTGTCGCCCAGCATGTTTTGATGGTCGAAGCTGATGTTGGTGATGAGCGATACTTCCGGCGTGATGATGTTCGTGGAATCCAGGCGGCCACCCAGCCCCACCTCTATGACCGCCACCTCCACCTGCTCCTCGGCAAAGTAGGCAAACGCCAGCGCCACCGTCATCTCAAAAAATGAGGGCTTTATGCGCTCGAACAGCTGTTTGTGCTGCTCTACAAAGTTAATGAGGTAACCTTGCGGAAGCTCCTGTCCATTCACGCGTACGCGCTCAGTAAAGGATTTTAGGTGCGGCGAAGTATAAAGGCCGGTTTTATAGCCTGCCTCCTGCAGCACGGCCGCCAGCATGTGCGAGCTGCTGCCCTTGCCGTTGGTCCCTGCCACATGAATGCATTTAAACCGATGCTGCGGCTGCCCCAGCGCCTCGCAAAGCGCTATAATATTGTCGAGGCTCTTCTTAAAAGCAGCATTGCCGATGCGTTGAAACATCGGCAATTGCTGGTATAGATAATCAAGACACTCTTGATATGTCATCAAAAGAAAGTATAAAATTAACGCGCTGTGATTCTGAAAGTCACCACACCGGAAGCGCCGGACGTGGCGACGCCTGAACCCGTGCGGCTAAACGTGGTTTTATAAAGCTGCTCCTTGTACCAGGAAAGCACCCGCGGCGATACCGTATTTTCCAACACTTCAACATTAACCAGGTTTCCATCCGCGTCAATTTTAATCCTGAAACGGATCAGGCCGGTTTCGTTGCTGTACGGGTCGCGCTTCGGCTCGATGTCGTAGCGCCAGCCTGGCATGTTCAGGGATCCTCCGGCACCTCCGCCGGCTTTTCCGTAAAGCGCTTTGGCATTCACATCTCCTTCCGGATCGCCTTTGTCGCCCACTTTGCCGGTGTCGTCGCCGTTGTTGTTGCCTGTGGCCGCATCAGAAGAGCCATTCTTGCCCGTACCGGTGCTGGTCGTAGGTTTGCCCGGGTAAAGCGACTTTGGCTTCTCCGGCTCTTTTTTCACCACTTCCTCTTTGGGTGGCTCTGGTTTAGGCTCTGGCTTTTTAACTTCTTCTTTTTTAGGCTGTGGCTTTGGCACCGGCTTCACTTCCTCCTTCACCGAAACAGGCTCGGGGGCGGTAGTAGTCGTTACTTTCGGTGTTTCTACGGGCTGTGCCGGCGGCGTAGGTTGCGGCGTTGGCTCAGGTTGAGGTTCCGGCTCCGGGTCGGGCTGGGTAGGCGCAGGCTTGCTGTCCTCCACGTTCTTCGCCTCGTTTGGCGTAGCCTCTGTCTGCACATCCCCACTGCCTACGGCATCGGTTCCAAAGTTCATCTCAATGCCATACTCCGGCGCCGGTGGATCAGGTGCCCGCCAGGCCAGCATGTATATCAAAAGAAGCAGTATAAGCACGTGCACCCCGATGCTGACACCGGCGGCAATGCGCTTATTCTTTTCTTCTTCTTTGGAGAGGGCAATTGCCATAGTATAAATCCTTATTCAGTTGGCACGGTGGCCAATGTTACACTTGCGTTCAGGTTCTTGGCGATACCGGCCACCTTTACCAGTTGCTCTACCGGCACGGTCTTGTCTACGTGTAACACCACTGCTCCCTGCTCTGTTCCGTTTTCCTTTAACAAGGCCGTTAACTGCGGCTCGATGTCGTCCAGCGCAATGGGCTTCTCGTTCAGGTAATACTCCAGGTCCTCCGTAATCGTAATGCTGATTTTCTGCATCACAATGTCAGAGGTTTTGCTGCTTGGCAGGCTAACTGGCAAACCAGAAGGCGTAACGAAATTGGAAGTCAGCATGAAAAACACCAGCAACAGGAAGATGATGTCGGTCATGGACGACATGCTGAACTCGGCGTTTATCCTGTTTTTAGAGCGTAGGTTCATTCTTAAAGCTGTGGTTCTTGTAGAAGGTCAAGGAACTCGATAGAAGAGTATTCCATAGAATGCACAATGCTGTCGATCTTAGAGACCAGGTAGTTATACCCCACATAGGCTGGCAGACCAATGATCAGACCTGCGGCAGTGGTTACCATGGCCTGGTAGATACCGCTGGAGAGCAGCTTGGGGCTAACAGAGCCTTCTGCCTGCGCAATGGCGATAAATGCGGCGATCATACCAGTTACGGTGCCCAGGAAGCCGAGCATCGGGGCGGCACCGGCAACGGTGGCCAGAGCGGCAAGGTTCTTCTCCAGACGGCTGATCTCAATCTTGCCCTGGTTTTCAATAGAAGTCTCGATGTTCTTCAGCGGGTGCCCGATACGGGTAATGCCCTTGGAGATCATGCGTGAAACAGGTGTGTTTGTCTGGGCGCAAAGCATCTTAGCCCCGTTGATATCACCTGCCAACACCATGCTCTTGATGCGGTCGTTGAAGCCCTCGGGGTTTTTGGCCGCTTTCTTCAGCGTCAGGTAGCGTTCTACAAAAATATAAATGCCTGCCAAAGACAGGAGCGCGAGCGGAATCATGGCCCACCCGCCATTCATGGCCAAATCTAAAAGCGAAACGGAAGTATCTGCAGCTGCTTCGGTACCCTCTGCCAGTGCTGCGGTTGTGTCGGCATCAGCCGATGTCATGATTTGTAATAAGAGTGATGTCATGTTAATTGTTAAGTACCCAAAGTGTTTCTCCGTATTTCTCTCTGTAAGCTGTAAGGGAGGCCTGGGCCTCCTCTTTAGATGGGAAGCTGGCAAGCGCTACCCTGAAAAGGCGGCTACCCGGCTGCGGCAACAGAATGTGCACCTCTTCGTGCCCCTGCTCCATCAGCTGCGCGCGTCCCATCTCAGCATTCTCCAGCCGCGCGTAACCGCCAGAGATAATGTAGGAACGACCGTCTTTCGTATAAATTATATGAGCTGGTGCTTCTTCCGCAGCGTCTTCGGTGGCTGCTATGGCCTCTTCCGCAACATCTTCAGTATCAAAACCTGTATCTTCAAAGCCTGAAGTTATACTTGCGCTCCCTTCCGGCTCATAAGTTTTATCTTCTGCCACTTCCGGTGCATCAGAAGCAGGCAGCATATCGGCATAGTAAGCAACGCGTTCTTCTTCTGTAAAAGGCACATAGCCGTCTGCGTAACGCTCTGGCTGCGCTGCGGCAGGAGCTGTATACCCGGAAGTGAAAACAGTGATCGGGTTAAGGCTGCTCAGGTTATACTCGTCCTGCAAGGACAGGAAGTACAGCGCCGACACCGACAAGCCGGCCAATGCCAGCCCTGCCGCCACATTGTAGGCCCGCTTGATGCGCCTGCGCAGCGGCTGCCGCTCCTCCACCAGTTCCTGCTGGCGCTCTTTGATAAGCGTTCGCAGCACAGCCGGCTCTTCCTGCTTAACCGGCCTCGCCGACAGTTCAGGCAGTCCGAAGCTGTCTTCCAACATATTGTCGGCCTCCTGGTATTCAAACACCAGCCTGCGCTCGGCATTGTACCGGAAAACGCCGATCTCTTTTAACTCAAAGCGCTTCTCCTGCTGCAGGCTTGCCTTAGCCTGGTGCACAAACTCTGCCACACGCTGCTGGGCATCAGCTTTCGAAACCTGATCCTGATGTGCAATCGTGCTGATAAGCAGGCCGTCGTTGAGCACAAGCTTCTCGTTGAATGCGATCATCTTGGACGGCGGAGACAGTGTATGCTTTACAGGGCTAATACGGGCAGGCACGTACCGCGCAATCAACCCGCCAAAATCCGGGATAATAACGCAGTCGTGATTGTACAGCAGTGACTTGATGTGCTTCTCAACCATAAGCTAAGTTTAGAATGAGTAAGTTACGCCTCCTATCAGGTTTATACTTTTGTTCGGGTAGTATACGAATCGCTCATATTTTTTCCCGAACAGGTTATTTGCCATCAAAAACACGGTAAAGTTATTGGTGAATTTGTAGTCCGCCTTTAGGTTCAGATCCACGATCGAGTCGGTCTTCCGCAGTTCTGTGGTTCCGTCCGCATGTGTTATCCGGCCAAATGAATCCCCAATATAATAAAGTTCTGAATTAAAGAGAATCTTATCATAGAAGTTGTAGGTGCCGTAAACGCTGGCCATCAGTTCTGGGCGGTGGAAGGGCTGCTCCAGGCTAGCCATGTTATAGCTGTTATAATCAGCCTTTAAACCAAGCCGCACCTCGTCTGAATAATTAAAAGAGGCCTCGCCAAAAATATTAAATACGTTTGTCACGCCGTCGTCGTAAAGCAGGACAAACTTGGAGGGGTCAGCTTCTGAGTTGTTGTAGAAGTACAGGTTACGGAAGTTTTGGTAGGCTACGCGCCCGTTCAGGTGCACGTAGTTGGCAATGTTGGCCTGAAAGCCGCCATAGATCTCCAGCCCTTTGTTAACATCGGCTACCTGCACGTTCGGGGCCAGATATGGATTTTCCTGCGTCAGCTCATATAAAGAAGTTCTTTCAAGGTCGCCCCCTATTCCGCCGTAAATCAACAGGTTGCCTTCTATCGGCTCCAAGCCAACACGAACCGTAGGGTACACGTTGAACTGGCGCGCGTCGTTCACCTCGTCGCCGGTATAGGCTACCTTAGCACCAATGGTCAGGCGCACCACGTTAAACTGGCGCTCGTAAGCTGCCAGCAGCTTAAACAGGCCGCGGCTAACGTCGGCAGAGTCTTTGTGCGACAGCAGGGAAAGGTCGGCATCCACTTTAAAAGCAGACACATCATCAATTCCATACTCGCTGCGGAAGTCCACGGCAAAGTTGCTTTCGCTCATGTCATAGTTGTCGTTGATGTAGCGGAAGCGCGCATTGGTCTTGTACAGGAAAGGAGCGTTGGAGTTCTGGTTATGGAAGAAGCCTTGCGCCTGAATGCGGTTAAACACCTGCTTGATCGTGTCGCGGTCTACTTCCATGTCATTTTCCAGCAACGGCTCATACCCGTAGAAGTAGCGTTTCTCCCGGCCATACTTCAGGTCGCCGCCTACGGTCAGCCCTCTTAGGTAGCGCTCTCCGTGCAGGCTTAAATCCGATTGCGAAACTGCGGAGTTTTCTTTATCCACCGGGCCTCTGGAAGAGGACACATGGCTGACGTTGGCACCGATGCTGCCGTCTTTGCTGCGCTTGTTATGGAAGTATCCCTTCAGGTACAGCGTACCGTAGTTACCCAAACCGGCTTTTATATAATTGCCATACAGCTTGGTAAGTTCATCCTGCTTTATGGTAAGCACCTTTAGCTGCAGGTCGATGTCCTGCTCGGGCAGGCGGTAATCCGAGAAGCGATAACGCACGTTCCGGTCAGCCACCTCCGGCGGGTTGATGCGGAACTTCTCATAATTACGGGCTGCCTGCGGCAATTCAATCACGCGGTTCTTCTCCACTACCACCTCGGCATCCTCCAGTTTTCCGCCCTCAGACCAACCCTGGTTCTGGGCCTGCGCGGTATTCAGATAGCTGTAGCCTACGCTCAGCACAATGGCAAGGGAGGCTAATCTCATTTTATTTTTCATGATGATTCTCTTCTTAATCCGAAACTCTGATTAGTTCTGCTGCCCGGTAGTGTCCGCCGGCATGCCTGTTGTGTCCACCGGCTGCTCCATAAGGCTCGTGTCAGGCTGCTGCAGGTTCTGCGGCTGTGCCTGCTGCTGCGGCTTGCCATCCAGCTTCGCCAGTTTCTGCTTCGCCTCAGCCACAACCTCTTCGTTCGGTGCGTTCTCTATAATCGAGTTTAGCGTAGCGCGCGCCTGGAACATTTCATTCTGGGCAGCATACACATCGGCTATCAGCAGGAAGGTTTTGCCCAGCCAGAAATCATAGTTGCCGAACTTGTTGCTGAACTCAAAGGCATGGTCCAGCGCCTCCTGATATTTCTTCTGCTTATACTGCAGCTCAGAGACCAGGTAGTGCGCCTCCGCCCCGTGCACATCGCTGGCTGAGGTAACGGTCTCCTCCAGCTCCTTCTGCGCCTGCGCCAAGTTCCCTTGCGCCAGCGTAGACTTGGCACGGAAAAGGAGCGCTGAGTTATAGGCGTTCAGCGAGGCGTTGCCCTGGCTGATCAACTCATTCGCTACGCGTTTGGTAGCGGCATAATCATTGGTGCGGAAGTAGCTTTGCATCAGCCCAAGCAGAGCGGTCTGCTGCTCCTTGCGGTTCGTAGCCAGGTCGCGGAGGCGGCCATAGTACTTAATGGCCTCGGCGTAGTTCTGCGCCTCAAACTCCATGTCTGCTACGCGTTGGATAGCGCGATTCACAAACTCAGAGCGGTTTTCCTTCACCACCTGCTTCATCATCTCCACGCCTGCCTGTTTGTTATCGCTGCGCAGGTAAGAGTCTGCCAGGTAATAACGCGCATCAGGCACAAAGCTGCTGCTTGGGTAAGTTTTAACGTACGACTCCAGTTTGGCAGCGGCCTCTTTGTAGTTCTGGTTAAAGTATAGCGTCTTGGCTGCCTCAAACTCAATGCTTTCCAAAGCATCGCTTTCAGGGTTAGCCGATTTATACTTGTCTACATACTGATCGAATTCGCTGCTGCGGTTCTCCTGCCCCAGCACTTCCTGCAGGCTGTACAGCGCGCCGCTGGCCACCTTTGAATCCGGAAATTCTGATAGCACCCGCTGCTGGTCGGCAATGGCCAGGTCGTTCTGGCGTAGGTTGGAGTAGGCGATGCCGCGTTTCTGCAGGGCATTTGGCACCAGCCTGCTTTCCGGCATTCCGTCGATAAGGCGGGTAAAGCCTTGTACGGCGGCCTGGTAGTTGCCCGACTCAAAGTCGATAACGGCATACTGGTACAGGGCATCGTCGCGGAAGCGGGACTTTTCATAGTTGTTGAGCAGCTCGAGCAGCGCATCTTTGGCCTTCTGGTTCTGGTTCAGGATGCTCAGCACCACGCCTTTCTGGAACATGGCGTAGTCACGGTCCGGGGAGCTGCTGCCGATCACGCGCTCGTAAAGGCGCAGCGCCTCATTGTAGTTTTTGCTCACATAATAGGTGTCAGCCAGGCGAACCGTGGCATCGTTGTAATTCGGGTTGCTTGGCTGAGTGTTGTCCACAAAGGCCTTAAAGTGCGTCAAGGCTTTGTCGTACTGCTTGGTGTTAAAGTACGCATACCCAATGCCATAGCGCGACTTGATGTAGTAATCCTCTTTCGGGCTCGGCGCCGTGCGGAAAACGGCAGCGTAGCTGTTAATCGCATCGTTGTAGCGCTGCCCGATGGAGTAAGCCTCCCCTTTCACAAAGTGGCTGGCCGCCGTAACCTCCTTGTCGTACGGGTACTGCAGCGACTTATCGAGCATGGCCACTGCCTGCGGGAACTTGCTGTCGTTAAACAGGTTCACGCCATGGTAGTAGGTCACCCGCTGGTAGGTCTGCAGAATGCGCCAGCTTTTCTTCTCCATCGCCTCGATATGGCGGATAGCGGCCGCATAATCGTTGGAGCCAAAGTATGATTCGCTCAGCAAACGGTCGGCCTCTTCTGCCTCCTCCGAGTTCGGGAAATTCTTCGTGAAATCGGACAGCGAGTTGATCACCTCGCGGAAGTTGCCCAAGTCAAAATTCACCTGCGCATACTTGAGCGTGGCGGATTCTGTTACCTGCTTGTCCTGATCATTCTTGCGGGCCTGGTCGAAAGCCGTGAGCGCGAACTGCTTGTTATCATCTTTCAGGTAGCTCAGGCCCAGGTAATACGCAGCGTTCTGCCCCAGCGAGTCCTTTTTCAGGGCCACCGCCTTCAGGTTTGCAATGGCATTCTTGTAGTTGTTGTTCTTATAGTCGGTATAACCGATTTTATACTGTACCACAGGGTCCAGGGAGCGTTTGCCATCGGCGTACTGGCTAAAGTACTTTTCAGCGGTCTTATACTCCCCGCGCTGGTAGTAAGCGTCGCCTACCAGCAAGGCTATTTCATCTCGCTGCTGCACCTCCGGCTTTTGGGCCAGGGCCGCCTCACCGTAGCGGATCACCTCGTAAACATCGTTCTCCTTGTACAGGATCTCTGTGATCATGTAGGGCACAATGCGCGCGTAGGCTTCGTTTTTCTCCGCTATTTTCAGGTCCTCTTTGGCGGCGGCGTAATCGCCTTTGCGGTAAGCGATATAGCCGGCATAGTAGTTTGAGGCGTAGGCGAAGCGATGCTCATCTTCCCGGAAACCCGTTGTTTTGTTCTTGTCGAACCAGATCTTGGCGTTGTCGAAATCCTTGGTGGCGAAATAAGAGTAGCCCAGCTTAAACTCCAGCTCTTTGTTCTGCTTTATACTTAGCAGGTGTGTGGGCGCGTCTTTCAACAGCTCCACAGCCCTTTCATACTCCTTCTGCTCAAAGTAGTACAGGCCAAGCTCGTAGTTAGCCAGCGCGGTTTTGGGGTGGGTCGGGAACTTCTTGGCGAAGTTAAGCACCAGCTGCTCTGCATCCGGGTGCAGCAGGTATAAGCCGCTCAGGGCATAGTAGTAGTGGGCATCGGCCGACTTGGCATCGTTGCCGATCAGCTCGATATACTTTTTAAAAACCTCCTGCGCCGCGCCATACTTGGCCCGGTCAAATAGCTCGAGTCCCTCGTGAAAATATCGCTCCTCCGAGGTGAAGGCCTGCGTGTGCTGGGCCACCACCACATGCGAGCCGCCTGTAAGTACCGACGCTAGTGCTAGTTTGTAAGCTATCTTCATGTTTCCGTATAGGCCCCGCCGGGCCGTCTTTTGTTCAAAAGTAAAGAGGAAGTATAAATTAGCAGGCTTTACCTTGCTGCCCATACCCCCTCATCCAAAGTTAGTAATTTTTAGAAAGCAGCCACCCCCTTTGTTCATTTTATGTGCACAAACGCACAGATATGGCAGAACAACTATATAATGACCAAAATGCCCTAATATTGTATTGGGCCCTAAATTAGCTGCTCAGGAAGCCATGCTGCGCGGCACCGGGTGCAGCACCTTAAACACCAACTCCCGCAGAATATCGGCCTCGCTCATGTCGCCGCCGGAAATGCCTTTCACCTGCAAATCGGCCACCCGGATAAAGTGAATGATGTCCACGCAGCGCGGCAGCGGGTACACGCGCATGGCCTGCATGTAGTCCTTCATCTTCCAGGCCTGGTTGCCCAGGCTCTTCTTCAGGCCCGCCTCCGACTTATCGGCCTGCGTGTGCAGCGTCAGGATTTTGGTGAAGAAGGTAAATAGCATCGTCAGGTTTGGGATGAGCGGGTTATTCTTAGGGTTAGCCTCAAAATAATGGATGATGCGGTTGGCTTTGAGGGCATCGCGGGCGATGAGGGCCGCCTGCAGCTCAAAGATGTTATACTCCTTGCTAATCCCCACGTTTTCCTGCACCAGCCCCTCGTCTACGGTGGCCCCGGGCTTCAGGTTGATGAGCAGTTTGTCTATTTCATTGGCCAGACGCGAGAGGTCGGCACCGATGTACTCGCTCAGTAGCTGCACGGCAGGCTGCGTCGCCTTCATGCCTTTGCTTTTGAGGTAGCCGTTTATCCAGGCGGGCACCTGGTTGTCGTAGAGCTTTTTAGTAGTGAGCAGCACCGCGTGCTTCTGCACCGCCTTGGCCAGCGCCTTGCGTCCGTCCAGAGTTTTGTGCTTGTAGCAGAAAACAAGTATCGTGGACGGGAGCGGGTGCTGCAGGTAGGCTTCCAGTTGCCGCATGCCTTCCTCCTTCTCGATATCCGCTATACTTTGCGCCTCCTTCACTATCACCACCGACCTGTCCGACATCATCGGGAAGCGCTTGGCCTGCAGCAGCACCTGCGACACATCCACATCCTTTCCGTAGAGCACCACCTGGTTAAAGCCCTTCTCGTGCTCCTGCAGCGCGTGCTCCTCTATATAATCAGCAATGGTATCGACGTAATAGGACTCCTCCCCCTGCAGAAAGTATACAGGGGCAAACTGCCTTTGCTTGAGCTGCTCTAAAATGCCTTCGGGTGTCTGGGCCATGGTGCTGTGTGGGTGTTGGGATAAAAAAACAGGGCAATTCATATTGGCAGCCCCGCTCTTACAAATTTAAGGCATCCCCCCGAAACACAAAGTATAAAACCCGGAATAATGGCAGAACCGAAAAGCCGCCTCGTATGTTATACTTTACAGCCGCTGCCCCCGTTTGGCAAGTATGACTTTGGCAGGTTTAGTTTTCCCCTGATGATGTTTTCCCATAAAAGAGCGCGGCGCCGTAGCCGGTTTCCCCAAAAAGTGGCGTTTTGGGCTTTGATGATGCTCACGCTGGTTACCATGCTTTCGGCGGTAGCGCCGGAGAATGGCCTATCGCCTATTGTGCTGAAGACGGAGGCGCTGGCCTTTACGCCAAAAGAGTTTTATGTGGCCCGGGTGGTGGATGAGCGGGCAGATAAAAAAGCGGTCGCCCACATCATACCGGCCCCGGCTCCCGGCAAAGCCCCGGTTGCCACTGCCATACCTGTAGACCTGCAGGGCGGCGGCCTGCAGGCCGTGCAGCGCTTTATCAGCAAAGGCATCCCGGCCAACGAAAACCTGCGCCCCATCATCATCACGTTAAAAGAGTTTGTGCTAAAAGAATCTCCGGCAGAAAACGGGCGCGTGCAGGGACAGGCGGTAACTTCCATGAAGTTTGAGTTACAGGGCGAGGGCGAAGTTATACCTCTGACGGAATACAAAGGCGGCGTGCGCTACAACAGGCCAGCCAGCCAGGTGGAGGCGGTGGAGCCGGCGCTAAGGCAATCGCTGACGGGGGCGCTGGCCTGGTTTAACAAATGGATAGAAGAAAACGCCTCCACCAACCCGCGCCTGGCCAAAGGCATAAACGTGATTTTCACGGATTATACTTCCGCCTCCGCCGCTGATACGGTTTTCTACTCGCCTGACCGTCCGCTGAACTGGAACGATTTTACCGGCAGCCCTGCCAAGCCCAGTAAGTATGCGGCCGCTGTTTTTCCGGGTTTTGCCTACGGGGGCCGCAGCGAGGTGGTAAACGGCGAACTACAGATCATCCTTGACCTGAAAGTATACGTGCTGCAAAGCTCCTCCTGGGTAAAGCCCGACTCCCGCGACAACTACAGCCTGAACCACGAGCAGAAGCACTTTGATATTGCGAAGCTGGTGGCCGAGCGGTTTAAGCAGAAAATCACCCCTGCCATACTATCCGTGCAGGATTATAACAGCATCATACAGTACCACTGGATCGAGTCGTACCGGGAGATGAACCAGCTGCAGGAACAGTACGACAACGAAACGCAGCACGGCCTGAACAAGGTGGCGCAGGAGCAGTGGAACAAGAAGATTGCAGAAGAGTTGGGGAACTTGTGAATTTACGAGCGGGCTTCTTTCAGCAATTTCTTCAGTTCATCTAAATCATCAGCATAGCCTACTAACCTGCCTTGCCTGTTCACTACTATATAGGAAGGAACCTTTACTATGTAATAGCGCCTTTGGAATGAACCGCTGTTTGGCGCAATAAAAGACTTCACAGCAAGGGTAGCAAGTGCTTCAGCGGTTTCTTCTGCCGAACTATGCGTCACGATAATGGGCACCACTTCTTCTCTGTCACCCAGCTGGCTGATGAGGCTTTCAAACTGCGCTAGCAGTTGGAGGGTGGCAGCATTGAAGAAAGGCTCCCGCATATAAAGCTGAAAATTCAGCACAATCAGTTTGCCAGCCATCTTTTCAGACTCCAGCATTTCTCCATTCATCCCCTTCATCACGAACGGCGGAAACGCCTCCCCTTTCTTAGCACGCTTTGCTACGTCTATTCCCATAAACTCACCTCCTGTGTCGCTGCCTAAGACATAAGAGCTTGCCTCTCCATACTTGTCGATGTTCTCCGTGAGCGAAGTGTGGGGCTTATTTTTCGTCCGCTCCAGAAACTCTTCATATCTGATCTGTTTTCCCGTTGCCTCGTCGTAGATAATTGACTTTGGCCCTAAGGTTAAGGAGCGGCTCACACCGGCTTTTTGGGCAAAGCCAGGAGCAAGGGCCATAAGAAAGAGAAAAAGGAGTAGGTATGTTTTCATGTTTTGTGGTAAAGGTTTGTCTAAAACAACTTTAAATGTAGCGATACACGAATATAGTATAAATTTGATCATTCCGGCCCTTTCCTGCCTAACCTTCTCCCAATCTGCCAACTCTTTTTTATCTTTGCCCGGAACAGACGAACGAAGGTATAGATGAATCTTATTGAAGAACTGCGTTGGAGAGGCATGCTCCATGATTTCATGCCGGGTACAGAAGAACAATTGGCCTCCGGAATGACTTCCGGCTACATCGGCTTTGACCCCACGGCCAAATCGCTGCACATCGGCAACCTGGCCACCATTATGCTGCTGGTGCACCTGCAGCGCGCCGGCCATAAGCCGCTTGCCCTGGTGGGCGGCGCCACCGGCATGATCGGCGACCCATCGGGCAAATCGGCAGAGCGCAACCTGCTGGACGAGGCCACGCTGCGCGAGAACCAGGAAGGCATCCGCCAGCAGCTGGAGAAATTCCTCGACTTTAACTGCGGGGCCAACTCAGCCGAGATCGTGAACAACTACGACTGGTTCAAGAACCTCAACTACCTGGATTTCCTGCGCGAGGTGGGCAAGCACATCACCGTGAACTACATGATGAGCAAGGACTCTGTAAAGAAGCGCATCAACGCCGACGAGGAAGGCGACCGCGCCGAGGGCCTCTCCTACACCGAGTTTGCTTACCAGCTAATTCAGGGCTACGACTTCTATCATCTCTATAAAAACAAAGAAGTAAAACTGCAGATGGGCGCCTCCGACCAGTGGGGCAACATCACCACAGGCACCGAACTGATCCGGCGCATGGATGGCGGCAAAGCCTACGCCCTGGTAGGAAAGCTGGTGACCAAATCGGATGGCACAAAATTCGGCAAGTCTGAGGGCGGCAACGTATGGCTCGACCCGGCGCTTACCTCTCCTTACAAATTCTACCAGTTCTGGCTCAACCTGTCGGACGAGGAGGCGGAGAAGCTGATAAAGGTGTATACATTGCTCCCGCAAGATGAGATTGCACAGATTACCGAAGAGCACAAGGAAGCCCCGCACATGCGATTGCTGCAGAAAGCCCTGGCTAAAGATGTTACAATTCGGGTTCACTCCGAGGAAGATTATCTTGCTGCCGTAGATGCCTCTGAAATTTTATTCGGAAAAGGCGACTTCAATACCCTTAAGGGGCTAAAAGAGGATGTTTTGCTCTCTGTGTTTGAAGGCGTGCCACATATACAGGTGGCACAGGATGATTATGCAGGCGCAGCCACTGTAACGGATCTACTCTCTGACATTACCGGAGGCCAGGTGTTCGAGTCGAAGGGGGAGGCGCGCCGCATGATTAAGAACGGCGGCGTGAGCGTAAACCGCCAAAAGGTGCAGAGCGCGGATGAGGCTGTCGATTTTGAGCTGCTGCAGGGCAAGTACCTGGTGGTGCAGAAGGGTAAGAAGAACTACTACCTAATCTCAGTTAATTAACTGATTACCAAATAGAATACAACAAAAAAGGAGACCAAAACTGGCCTCCTTTTTTGTTGTATTCAGTCTGTCTGAAACTTATTTCTTGTCAGCAGTGCTGTTTTTCATGTCCTGAACTTCCTTGCGGATGTCCTGCGCCATGTTCTTCAGGTCCTGCATGCCTTTGCGTACGCGAGTACCAGCAGCGGCATTGCCTTTCTCATAGAACTTTTCGAAGTCACCTTCCAGAGACATAACTAAGTCCTTCAGTTTGCTAAAGTTGTTGTTCATTAGAGCAATTGTTATAGTGAAACATTTAATTTTGTAGCTCTAATATACACATTTGTTACAAACAAGCAAAGATTAGGCAATTTTAATATAAGCCTTTATGAGCCGTTAAGCCGTAACTGCGGGTGTAGAGTACAGTCCCTTGTCTAGCTTTTGTGCAATTTTCTCAAATGCGTTGATTGTTTCCTCCACGTCAGCCAGCGAGTGCGCGGCTGTCGGGATCAGGCGCAGCATGATCACATCCTTTGGAACCACCGGGTACACCACGATAGAGCAGAAGATGCTGAAGTTTTCGCGCAGGTCCAGCGTCAGCTGCGTAGCATCCGGAATCTGGCCGTTCAGGAACACAGGCGTCACCGGCGATTCAGTTGTACCAATGTTGAATCCTTTTTCGCGCAGCCCGCTCTGCAGGGCGTGTACTACCTCCCACAGCTTGTCTTTCAGCTCCGGCTTAGAGCGCAGCAGCTCCAGGCGTTTCAGGGCACCCACTACCAGCGGCATTGGCAGCGATTTGGCAAAGATCTGCGAACGCATGTTGTAGCGCAGGTACTCCACCACTTGCTCGTTAGATGCCACAAAGGCACCGATGCTGGCCATGGACTTGGCAAACGTTGAGAAGTATACGTCAATACCATCCTGCACGCCCAGGTGCTCTCCAGTACCGGCACCCGTAGCACCCATCGTACCGAAGCCGTGCGCATCATCCACGAACAGGCGGAAGTTGAATTTCTCCTTCAGGGCCACCACTTCGCGCAGCTTGCCTAGGTTACCGGACATACCAAACACACCCTCGGTAATCACCAGGATAGCACCGCCTGTGTTCTCCGCCCACTTAGTGGCGCGAACCAGCTGCTTCTCCAGGCTTTCCATGTCGTTGTGGCCATACACAAAGCGCTTGCCCTGGTGCAGACGCACACCGTCTATGATACAAGCATGAGACTCGGCGTCGTAAACAATCACATCGTGGCGATCAACCAAGGCATCTATAATTGAAAGCACCCCCTGATAACCGAAGTTCAGCAGCATGGCGTCATCCTTCTTCACAAATTCTGCCAGCTCAGACTCCAACTGCTCATGCAGGTTTGTATTACCAGACATAATGCGCGCGCCCATTGGCGTGGCCATCCCCCACTCTGCCGCGGCTTCAGCATCAGCTTTGCGCACTTCAGGGTGGTTTGCCAGGCCAAGGTAGTTGTTAAGGCTCCAGGTAAGTACCTCTTTGCCTCTGAACTTCATACGTGGAGCGATCTCACCCTCCAGCTTCGGAAATGTAAAATAACCGTGTGCGTAGTGCGAGTGGCTTCCTAGCGGGCCTCTGTTGGTCAACAACTTTTCAAATAAATCCACTTGTGTAATAATTAGGTTATCGGGATAATTTCTGATCTTTTTGTCATCGTGCCCTATAGCTTACAGTAAGGTACAATGCGGCACAAAGTTATGGTTTATTCATCTCATATACAATTGTTGCCCTATACAGTGATTCTCATTTTTAAAGGAGCATTTTTAACTTTGCCTCTAAAAGCGTTTCTTTGAAGTAAAATAAAGTAAAGCTTCTGCATGAGAAAAATCAACAAGATTCTGGTCGCCAACCGTGGTGAGATTGCGCTGCGCGTTATGAGGACCGCTAAGGAAATGGGTATCAAGACCGTAGCCGTTTACAGCGAAGCCGATCGTAACGCCCTGCATGTGCGTTTTGCAGATGAGGCTGTGTGCGTGGGCGGACCTAAGTCAAGCGAGTCATACCTGCGCGGCGACGTGATCATCCAGGTTTGCAAGGATCTTGGGGTGGACGCCATACACCCAGGCTATGGTTTCCTCTCGGAGAACGCTGGCTTTGCCAAGGCAGTGGAAGAGGCAGGGATTATCTTTATCGGCCCTTCTCCGGCAGCCATTGAACTGATGGGCAGCAAACTGGCGGCGAAGGCTGCCGTGGCCAAGTATAACATCCCGATGGTACCCGGCACCGAAGAAGCCATTACCGACGTGGAGGAGGCAAAGCAAATTGCCCAGCAGGTAGGCTTCCCCATTCTGATTAAAGCCAGCGCCGGCGGCGGAGGCAAAGGCATGCGCGTGGTGGAGCACGTGGGGCTGTTTGAAGAGCAGATGCAGCTGGCTGTGAGCGAGGCCACTTCAGCCTTTGGCGACGGCTCCGTGTTTATAGAGAAATACATCGGCTCACCACGCCACATCGAAATTCAGGTGCTAGGCGACACCCATGGTAATATTGTGCACCTTTTCGAGCGCGAGTGCTCTATCCAGCGCCGCCACCAGAAGGTGATCGAAGAAGCGCCTTCGGCCATCCTTACCCCTGCCCTGCGCGAGGAAATGGGCCGCAACGCCGTAAACGTAGCCAAGGCCTGCGATTATGTGGGAGCCGGCACGGTGGAGTTCCTGCTGGACGAGAACATGAATTTCTACTTCCTGGAAATGAACACCCGCCTGCAGGTAGAGCACCCAGTAACAGAGCAGATTACGGGCCTGGACCTGGTCAAAGAACAGATCCTTATCGCAGAAGGCAATGCCCTTAGCTTCCGACAGGAAGACCTTGAGATATACGGCCACGCGCTGGAGCTACGCGTTTATGCTGAAGACCCGGCCAACAACTTCCTCCCAGATATTGGCAAGCTCGAAACTTATAGAAGACCGCAAGGCCTGGGCGTGCGGGTGGACGATGGCTTTGAGCAAGGCATGGAAATCCCGATTTACTACGACCCGATGATCGCCAAACTGGTCACCTTTGGCAAAGACCGCCAGGAAGCCATTGACAAGATGCTGCGTGCCATCGAGGAGTATCAGATTACCGGTATCGAAACTACGCTTCCGTTTGGAGCTTATGTGCTACAGCACGAGGCCTTTGTAAGCGGCGACTTCGACACTAAGTTTATAGAGCGCCACTTCAGCCCGGAGGTGCTGGAAAGAAAGCCGGACGAAGGAGCCGACGAAGTGGCAGCTGCCTTGGCAGCCATGCTGATGAACAAGCAAAAACCCGCCACCGCTGATGCTGTGGCCTTAGCCTCAGAGAACAGCACCTCTAACTGGCGCAGAAACAGGACCAGATAAGTATAACGAAAGTATAAAGTATGAATCCCCTGGATCAGAAGTATACGCCTCTGGTTCAGGGGATTTTCTTTTGGGCCATAGGTTTAGCGCGAGCATAACTTATGGCTTATACAAACATCTGTTGTTCCAAGCGCATTGAAATTTTTAAACCGGTAGGCTAATTCCCCTCCTTGGGGGGTTAGGGGTGGGTTTAGGCTGGAGGCAAATTGTATACTGAACCAGGGCGCGCTATTCATTTGATAATGGTATTATTACCGCAGCAGTTAGAACTACTTTGCTTCGAAGAAGCAAAGGGCAACAATGCCTTTCGCTATAGTTTATACTTTGTATAAAGTTATAAAGTATAAATACTTTCAAATTTATACTTTTCTGCCTGGGCAGAAAGCAAGTTACAAACCTGCCTCATGCTTTGCCACAAGTTACGCTGTCGCTAAACTTGCGGCAGCAGGCCTGCAACGTATAAAAACAAAAAGGGCTTAGCATGTCGCTAAGCCCTTCTGTATTATATCTGAAAGTAAATTACTTTACTTTATCAACGATAGCTTTGAAAGCCTCTGGGTGGTTCATCGCCAGGTCAGCAAGTACTTTGCGGTTCAGGTCGATGTTCGCCTTCTTCAGGCCGCCCATCAGCACAGAGTAAGACAAGCCGTGCTCGCGGGCACCGGCGTTGATACGCTGGATCCACAGCGCTCTGAAGTCTCTCTTCTTAGCTTTTCTGTCGCGGTAAGCATACAGCAAACCTTTTTCTACCGCGTTTTTCGCAACTGTCCAAACGTTCTTGCGACGGCCAAAGTAACCTTTGGCCATTTTCATTACTTTTTTTCTTCTGTGTCGTGCTGCTACGACATTTACCGATCTAGGCATTTTGTTTAAAGTTTTGGCGGCTGGTGATTATGATAAATCTTTTAAAGACCAGACACCGGGTTCGTACTAATAATTAACCTACACTAATTCTATCGCAGAATTAGATTTTCAGCATGAATTTAACGTTTGCCTCGTCAGCTTTGCTAACTAGGCCGATGTGAGTCAAATTACGCTTCTGCTTTGTCGTCTTCTTGGTCAGGATGTGGCTTTTGTAAGCGTGCTTACGCTTGATCTTGCCAGTGCCTGTCAAAGAAAAACGCTTCTTTGCACCAGACTTGGTTTTTACTTTTGGCATGAGTATATAATTAATTGAAAAAATTACTTTTTCACAGGAGCGTTTTTCGGAGCCAGAATCAGGAACATGCGCTTTCCTTCCAGCTTTGGCAACTGCTCAACTTTTGCTAAATCCTCCAGCGCCTGCGCAAACTTCAGCAACAGGATCTCGCCGCGCTCTTTAAATACGATTGACCTGCCCACGAAGTGCACGTAAGACTTGATCTTGTAACCACTCTCCAGGAAGCCTTTGGCGTGCTTCAGCTTAAACTCAAAGTCGTGGTCGTCGGTGTTCGGACCGAAGCGGATCTCCTTGATCACAACTTTCTGCTGCTTTGCCTTCATCTCCCTGGTCTTCTTCTTCTGTTCGTACTTGAACTTAGAATAATCGATGATGCGGCATACAGGTGGATTGGCTGTAGGCGAAATCTCAACCAAGTCAAGATTTTGCTCATTCGCTATCTTTTGAGCATCTCTGGTTGAGAACACTCCTTGCTCAACATTGTCACCAACCAACCGGACTTCTCTGGCAGTTATTTTTTCATTGACTTTGTATGGCTCCTCCACCTTTCCGCGTGGGATGTAGCGCCTGTTCTGCGTAGCTATAGTTGTACCTCCTTAATTTAAATTCTACAATTAGGTTGCGAATATCGCAAATTATCTATCAAAAAAGAAATTTCTCCTTTAATTGTTCAGCATTTCAGCGATTTTGCCCTGAAAGTATGTGCTGAACTCCTCGATCGCCATGGAACCCAGGTCGCCTTCGCCGTGCTTTCTAACAGACACCGCGCCGTTCTCCTGCTCCTTCTCCCCCACGATCAGCATATAAGGCACCTTACGCACCTCCGCGTCGCGTATCTTGCGGCCAATTTTCTCGTCACGGTTATCCACGTAGCCCCTGATGTCGTCCTGCTGCAGGCGATCGTATACCTGCTGGGCATATTCATGGTACTTCTCAGAGATCGGAAGTATGGCAATCTGCTCCGGGCTCAGCCACAGTGGGAAGTTACCGCCGCAGTGCTCGATCAGCACCGCCACGAAACGTTCCAGCGAGCCAAACGGCGCACGGTGGATCATAACCGGCCGATGTTTCTGGTTATCAGCACCAATGTATTCCAGCTGGAACCTTTCTGGTAAGTTATAATCAACCTGAATAGTTCCCAGCTGCCACTTACGGCCAAGGGCATCCTTCACCATAAAGTCGAGCTTAGGTCCGTAAAACGCAGCTTCTCCCAGTTCGGTTACAGTGCGAAGGCCTTTCTCTTCTGCAGCCTCTATAATAGCGCTCTCGGCTTTCTCCCATACTTCGTCCGTGCCGATGTACTTGGATTTGTTCTCCGGGTCGCGGAGCGAGATCTGGGCGGTATAGTCATCAAAGCCAAGCGCCTTAAATACATACAGCACCAGGTCGATCACCTTGATGAACTCCTCCTTCACCTGATCGGGGCGGCAGAAGATGTGCGCATCGTCCTGGGTAAAGCCACGCACGCGGGTCAGGCCGTGCAGCTCGCCGCTCTGCTCGTAGCGGTATACGGTGCCAAACTCTGCAAACCGCACCGGCAGCTCCTTATAAGAGCGCGGACGAGACTTATAGATCTCGCAGTGGTGCGGGCAGTTCATCGGCTTCAGCAGGAACTCCTCGTTCTCATTGGGTGTCTTGATCGGCTGGAAAGAGTCTGCGCCATACTTTTCGTAGTGGCCTGAGGTAACATAAAGCTCTTTGCTGCCGATATGCGGCGTCACCACCGGCTGATACCCGGCTTTTACCTGCGCTCTGCGCATAAACTGCTCCAAGCGCTCGCGCAGCAGGGTACCTTTTGGCAACCACAGCGGCAGCCCCATGCCTACCTTCTCAGAGAAAGTGAACAGCTCCAGCTCCTTACCCAGCTTGCGGTGGTCGCGCTTCTTGGCTTCCTCCAGGCGCTCCAGGTACTCTGTCAGCTCCTTCTGCTTCGGAAAAGTGACGCCGTAGATACGGGTCAGCTGCTTGTTCTTTTCGTCGCCGCGCCAGTAAGCGCCGGCAATGTTCATGATCTTGGCCGCCTTGATAAAGCCTGTGTTCGGGATGTGCGGCCCACGGCAAAGGTCTACGAAATTACCCTGCTCATAAAATGTGATAGAACCGTCCTCCAAGTCTTTAATCAGGTCCAGTTTATACTCGTCGCCCTTCTCGGTAAAGTATGCAACAGCGTCAGCTTTGGAAACCTCGCTGCGCTTATACTCGTTTTTCTGGCGGGCCAGCTCCAGCATTTTCTGCTCCAGCTTCGCAATGTCTTCCTGCGAAAGGTGGTGCTCCCCCAGATCCACGTCGTAATAAAAGCCGTTCTCCACCGGAGGCCCTATACCGAATTTCACATCCGGATACAGGTCTTCCAAAGCTTCCGCCAGCAGGTGGGCAGAAGAGTGCCAGAAGGTGTTTTTGCCTTCCTCATCGTTCCAGGTGAGCAGTTGCACCGTGGCGTCCTCGCTGATAGGGCGCGTTGCATCCCATATCGTTCCGTTTACTTTGGCAGCAAGCACATTTCGGGCTAAGCCTTCGCTAATGCTCTGGGCGATCTCAAGGCTGGAAACGCCGCTTTCGTACTGGCGCACCGAACCGTCTGGCAGTGTGATGTTGATCATAGTTGTTTATCTTTCTATCTGTTCCTGTAGGCGTACAGCTGCACTATCAGGCATTGGTCTTGCAATTCTATACTTTAACCGTGCGACGGCCCGTTTGGCATATACTGCAGTTGGGTCTTTTGCCAGCAGGAGCTGGTAGGTTTCCATCGCTTTCGAGTAAAGGCCGTTCCGCTCGTAGGCGCTGGCTAGTCTGGCCAGGTAATCCGGATCAGAACGGTATGGTTTGTAAATTTTCTCCAGCCGCTCCAGCGCCTCTTCGTTGTTTCCCTGCCCTAGTTCAAAAACGGCAAGTTTAAACTGAGCCCCTGAAAGCGTATCGTTTATACTTACCGCCTTCCGGTAGGCAAGTATGGCGCTATCCTGTTTCTGCACCGCCTCATAAATCCTGCCCTGGGTAAGCCAAAGCTTGGCATCATTCTTGGCTTTCGCCTTGGATTTCAACAGGTATGCCGTTGCCTGCTCAAGGTCTCCTTTACTAACCATGATAGCTGCCAGCTCGCGCTGCGGCTCCATAAAATCCGGGTCCTGCTCCAGGGCCAACCGGAAATTATGAACTGCCTTAGCGGTGTCCCCGGTTTCTTCCCACACCCGCCCTTTGTAATAAAAGGCAAACTCGTTGTAGGGCGACAGTTCCTGTGCCTTATCCAGCTGCTCCAGCGACTTTTTATACTCTTTTTGCTCTAAGTACAGCTCTCCCAGCAGCACATACAAGGGCGCGCTCTGAAATGAGTTGCGCTCTGCTGCCAGCGCCAGCGGCATGGCTTCTTCGGTTTTCCCCATGGCCCGCAGTACCTGTGCTTTCACGAACAAACTGGAGGGCTGCTTTTTTGTGAGCGCTACCGCCCGGTCCGCATCCTCAAGTGCCTGCTCCAACTCCCCTTTCCGCAACAGCACAACAGCGCGCCGGGCATACAAACTGCCGTCGCGCTCAGAGTTCTCGATGGCGGCATTCAGGTTCCGCAGTTGCGACGCGGGGTCATCCTTCACCTCAGCCAGGTTCACCATCTGCTCGTGGTCACCTTCGTCCAGCGTGCAGCCAGCCAAAGATACCGACAAGCCCAACAGCAACATCCCTAAAATTCGCATTCTTACCGGCTCTTTATACTTTCTCAGGCGCATTTATACTTGTCTGCGCTAAATTAAGACATTTTAACCAAATAGAAACACCCGCAGCGCTCTTACCGCCGGCTATAAAAAACAAAAGCCTGCTACCTAAAAGGAAGCAGGCTCTATCATCGGTTTCTATTTTAAATTTTCTGTTGCTCCTGCAACATCATATTGCACCGCCTGCTTAGCTCAAGTTCGTCCTGGGTTCGAAGCGAAAGCGAAAGGGCCTTGTGCAAGGTATCGATGCAGGCTGTCGTGTTTTTCATTTCTTTGTACACGCAGGCTAGGTCATAATAATAGCTAATATTGCCCGGAGCATAGGAAACGGCTTTTTCGATAGCCTCTGCCGCTTTTTGGTTTGTAGCCTCTTCCGCTACGCCTCCAAAAATCATTTTGCAGGCTGCTCGCTCGGCAAAGTTCAGGTTCGCCATCTTGAAGTACCACCGCCCCAGCACATGCCAGGCGCCAGCATGGTGACTGTCGGCTTGCAAGGCTGCGTCCACATAAGGCTTCATCTGATGTATGTTTCTCAGACGCTCTTTGGGGCCGGACACCATCGCTTTCGCGCCCAGAGCTACAGCCATCGCATAGTTCGATTCAGCGTTCTTCGGCTGCAAAGTATAAGCACTTTGGGCATAAGCTGCGGCTTTGTTAAAATGCTCCAGCTTTCGCGTCTCATCCGAAAAGCGGTCGCCGATGCGGCTGTGCAAAATGCTCGCCTTGCAAAGTGCCTCAAAATTATCGGGAGAGGCAACGATCACCTGCTCATACAACTTCAGCGCCTCGCTGTCTTTGTAGCTGTTCAGAAGCTCTTCTGCCCGTTTCATCAGCTCGGTATTCCCGACTACAGGATTGTCTGATGCCCAGGCTGGCACCGGATTACCCCCGCAAAGGAGAAAACCTACCACACAAACGATACAGAATCTTTTCATACTTATTTTCAACTCCTTTAACCTAGCAAGATTCAGCGATTATCGCAAGGCATCAGGAGAGAAAATCTTAAAAAAGATCGAGTTGCTTCTTCTCCTTCAGTGCCCTTTTTGCCTCTTCAGTGTCTACGTCTATTTCTACGGCCTCCAGTGCCATAGGTTGAGAACCGCTAACCTTGGCAGCTTCCTCAGCCAGCTCTTTCAGCTGCGAGGGGACCGCCACCGGCTCCTTTCGCTGCGAGCGCTTTGCCTTTGGCTTTTCCTCCTCAGGCTGCTCTACCTCCGACATTCTCGGCACATCAACCTCAAATATTTTATAATAGTTCAGCTTGTTACCAAGCGCTTTCCACCCTTTCACATCAATAAACTCGTTCAGCAGCAGCTTCTCTGACTCCCGCTCACCTCTAATAGAGCGCTTGAACTTGATGCTTGCCAGCGGCTCGGGATGCGTGGAAACCGCTTCCAGCCTGGAGTTCTTTGTTTCCGGGATAAAGGCGAAGCGCTTGCCCACGGTTGTCGTTTCTACCTTGAAGCGCTTTACATAGTATATTTTGTTCTCGCCCTCGTAATAGATAGCCGAAATAACCAGCTCCGGGTCATACTTTTGCAGCACCTTCAGCTTCTCCACAGTATAGTGGTTGGCCAGGTCAAACGAGGTCAACTCGTAAGTGCCGTCTTCGTAAACCGCCAGAATCGTGTCGTCTGTGTTGAAGGAACCAAGGTAACGGCCACGGCCTTCGGTGTTTAAACGTCCGATCACCTCATCGTAGTATACTTCACGGCCACCCAGCGTAGACTCACCCAAACTCTTCTGCACCACCTTCTTCACCGGGTACTTCGTCACGATGTTGCCGTTAGAGCCTTTGCCTTTGATCATCAGCTCGGCAAAATCAAAGTCGAAGGTTTTGTTTCTGGCCGATGCGTTTGGTGAAAGCGTCACGGTTACCACCTCCGACTCGGAGTTCGGGTTGGCCGTCAGGTAATGTACTTTCGAGCCTTTGTTGCCCTTGGTCAGGTCATACTCCTTGTCGCGGGTGATGGATTTGACAGAGAAACGCTTGGCGTACGATACACCCGACTTGCCATCCAGATAGATCATGTTGTAGACCATGTGCTCGTCGTTCTTATTATACACACCGGCAAGTATGATGTCTTTGCCCACAAAGGTTTTCTCCGCCACCTTCGTCACCATGAACTTACCATCTTTGCGGAACACGATGATGTCGTCCATGTCGGAGCAGTCGCACACAAAGTCGTCCTTGCGCAGGCTGGTTCCGATAAAGCCGTCCTTGGCGTTCATGTAGAGCTTTTGGTTAGCGATGGCCACATTCTGGGCGTTGATCACATCAAAGGTTTTCACCTGCGTACGGCGGTCTTTGCCCTGGCCATACTTCTTCAGCAAGCCCTCAAAGTATGAAATCGCGTAGCGGATCAGGTTAGCCAGGTTATCGTCTACCTCAGCCATCTCCTCCTCCAGCTTCTTGATATACTCATCCGCTTTAAAGGAGTCATACTTGGAGATGCGCTTGATCTTGATCTCGGTCAGGCGAATGATGTCCTCCTCGGTCACCTGGCGGCGCAGCAGGTGCTTGTATGGGTCCAAGCCGGTATCAATGGCATTCAGCACCGCTTCCCACGTCTCACACTCCTCAATGTCGCGGTAAATGCGGTTCTCAATAAAGATCTTCTCCAGCGACGAGTAGTGCCACTTGTCCTCCAGTTCACCTTTGCGAATCTCCAGCTCGCGCTTCAGCAGGTCCACTGTCTTGAAAGTGGAAATGCGCAGCAGTTCGTTCACATCCAGGAAGTGCGGCTTCTCGTTGATGATCACACAGGCGTTCGGAGAGATCGACACCTCGCAGTCGGTGAAGGCATAAAGGGCATCCATCGTCAGGTCCGGTGAAACACCCGGCGGCAACTGCACCTGTATCTCTACATCGGCAGCTGTATTGTCGATCACCTTCTTGATCTTGATCTTGTTGTTCTCGCTAGCCTTCACGATCGACTCCATCAAACCGGTAGTGGTCGTACCGTAAGGCACGTCACGGATGATGAGCATGGTCTTGTCCACCTTCTCGATCGTGGCACGCACGCGGATCTTTCCTCCTCGCTGGCCGCCGTTATAGTTCGTCACGTCAATCTGACCACCCGTCAGAAAGTCTGGCAACAGATTGGTGCTACGGCCTTTGAGCACATCAATAGAGGCTTTGATCAGCTCCTTGAAGTTGTGCGGCATGATCTTCGTGGACAGGCCTACGGCGATACCTTCCACGCCCTGCGCCAGCAGAAGCGGAAATTTCACCGGTAGTGTCACCGGCTCGTTCTTACGGCCGTCGTAGCTCAGCTGCCACTGCGTGGTCTGCGGATTAAACACCACATCCAAGGCAAACTTAGACAGGCGCGCCTCAATATATCGCGGTGCCGCCGCACTGTCGCCGGTACGCACATCGCCCCAGTTACCCTGCGTCTCGATCAGCAGGTCTTTCTGCCCCAGGTTCACCATGGCGTCGCCAATAGAGGCATCCCCGTGCGGGTGGTACTGCATGGTTTGGCCGATCACGTTGGCCACCTTGTTAAAGCGGCCGTCGTCCATCTCGCGCATGGCGTGCAGGATGCGGCGCTGCACCGGCTTCAAACCATCCTCGATGGCGGGCACCGCACGCTCCAAAATCACGTAAGAAGCATAGTCGAGGAACCAGTTTTCGTATAGTCCGGAAACAGGCGTTACGTTATGGATGACTTCTTCCTCCCCATCCGTAAATTCTACCTCCAGCTCTTCGTTATGCTCTAATTCTTCGTTGTTCAGCTCGTCGTTATGCATATACTTCTTCAACTATGTCTTTTTCAATCTTCAGGTTCTCGATGATGAACTGCTGACGGTCAGGCGTGTTTTTGCCCATGTAGTAGCTCAGCATCTTCTGTATCGTGGTATCCTTCTGCAGGATCACCGGCTTCAGTTTGATGTTGTCGCCGATAAACTTGCCGAACTCGTCCGGTGAGATCTCTCCTAAGCCCTTAAAGCGGGTGATCTCGGGCTTCTTGCCCAGTTTGTTAATCGCCTCCTGCTTCTCGGTTTCGTTGTAGCAGTAGATCGTTTCTTTCTTGTTGCGCACCCGGAAAAGCGGCGTCTCCAGGATGTACACATGGCCGTTGCGCACCAGGTCCGGGAAGAACTGGAGGAAGAAGGTGAGCAGCAGAAGGCGGATGTGCATGCCGTCCACGTCGGCATCCGTGGCGATGACCACGCGGTTGTAACGCAGCCCCTCCAGCCCCTCTTCTATGTTCAGGGCGTGCTGCAACAGGTTAAACTCCTCGTTCTCATACACCACCTTCTTCTTCATGCCGAAGCAGTTTAGCGGCTTACCTCTTAAGCTGAACACCGCCTCCACATCCACGTTCCTGGATTTCGTGATCGAGCCGCTGGCCGAGTCGCCCTCGGTGATGAACAGCGTGGAAAGTATAGAGTTCTCGTGCTTGTCCTCGTTGAAGTGCAGGCGGCAGTCGCGCAGCTTGCGGTTGTGCAGGTTGGCTTTTTTAGCGCGCTGATTCGCCAGCTTTTTCACGCCGGCCATGTCCTTGCGCTCGCGCTCGCTCTGTTCAATGCGCTTCTTCAGCGCCTCGGCCGTGGCCGGGTTCTTGTGCAGGTAGTTGTCCAGGTGCTCGCGCACAAAGTCGTTAATGTAGGCACGCACGGCTGGACCGTCCGGTCCCATCTCAATAGAGCCCAGTTTTGTCTTTGTCTGCGACTCAAACACCGGCTCCTGCACACGGATAGAGATAGCACCGATAATGGAGCCGCGGATATCCGCCGCGTCGTAGTCTTTCTTATAGAAATCACGCACGGTCTTCACCACCGCCTCGCGGAAGGCCGCCAAATGCGTACCGCCCATAGTGGTATACTGGCCGTTCACGAAGGAATAGTACTCTTCGCCATAGTCGTTGCCATGGGTCATGGCCAGCTCAATGTCCTCTCCTTTCAGGTGGATGATCGGGTAGCGCATGCTCTCCTCGTCGGCTTTGTTGCGCAGCAGGTCAAGCAGGCCGTTTTCGGAGTAGAATTTCTTCCCGTTGAAGTTGATGGTGAGGCCGGCATTCAAGTATACATAGTTCCAGATCTGGTTCTCCAGGTAATCCGGGTTGAACTTATAGTGCTTGAAAATGGTGTCGTCTGGCGTAAAGGTGGTGAGCGTGCCGTTGCGCTGGCTCGACTCCTGCACGTCAAAATCCTCAGTGAGCACCCCTTTCTCAAACTCAGCGGCCTTCATCTTGCCGTCGCGCACCGACTGAATGCGGAAGTGGCTGGAAAGGGCGTTCACCGCCTTCGTACCCACCCCGTTCAGACCTACCGACTTCTGGAAAGCTTTGCTGTCGTACTTACCGCCCGTGTTTATCTTGCTCACGCAGTCGATCACCTTGCCCAGCGGAATGCCGCGGCCATAGTCGCGCACCTGCACCTTGTGGTCGGAGATCTTCACCTCAATGGTCTTTCCGAAGCCCATCACGTGCTCGTCAATGGAGTTGTCGATCACCTCCTTCACCAAAATGTAAATACCGTCGTCAGCCGAAGAGCCATCGCCCAGTTTACCGATGTACATACCGGGGCGCAACCTGATGTGCTCGCGCGGCTCCAGGGAGCGGATACTGTCTTCGTTATAGTTATGGTCTAACTCTGCCATGCTGTAAGCGTAAGTGTAGTTGATTAGGTAATTCGATCCGAAATATAGGAAAATATAAAAGACAAGAAGCTAGTGATAAGTTCCTGCCAGATGCTAAATTAAGAAAAGAGGCTTAAAATTACTAATAGCATTAGCCAGTTTCATGCTTATACTTCCCATATCTCTTTTAATAACCAAAATTCAAGCTTTCCGGTTCAGTAAAACCAAACTTTGTACAGGTGCTAAAAACTAATTTTTTTAGTAAAATTATATACTAATATTTATATAGTTTCAGCCTGATCTATTGTTTAAGTTTGTTGAGCGAGAACACGCATGCCCCTATCCTGAAAACGACATTGATGCCCTTACATGGAAATTAAGTTACCCTCATACTTTAAGTACACCGTCATCCTGCTTGGCCTGCTGCTGCTTATCTATTTTATACAGATGTTCCGGCCGGTGCTGATGCCGCTTACCTTCGGGCTCCTTTTTGCCTTGCTGCTGCTGCCCCTGACACGCGATATGGAAAACCGGCTGCGCTTCCCCAGGCCGCTGGCAATTTTCTGCAGCATCACGCTGGTGATCATCATACTGGGCATGGTGGTCTGGTTCCTATCGATGCAGTTGGTAAGCCTTACCTCTGAGCTCGACACCATTGGCAGCAATATCGAAAAGCTGATCCTGAACGCGCAGGAGTACGTGGCATCCCATTTCGGCATAGAGGCCCCTGATCGCACGCAGCTCATACAGAACGCCATCGGCGGCTTGCAGGATATTTCCACCACGTTTCTGGGCAGCACCATCTCCATCACCACCGGCGCTATCACGATGCTCACGCTGGTGCCCATTTTTGTGTTCCTGCTGCTGTACTACCGCGACCACCTGGAGCAGTTCATGTTCAAGTTTGTGGCCAAAGACCGCCGCAGCGGCGTCATCCAGACCGTCACCAACATACAGCATGTGGTGCAAAGCTATATTTCCGGGCTGATGATCGTGATTGTGGTGGTGGCGCTGCTAAATTCGGCGGGCCTGCTTATACTTGGGGTAAAGTATGCCATCTTCTTCGGCGTGTTCGCTTCCATCCTCACCATTATCCCCTACATCGGCATTCTGCTCGGGGCCTCGCTGCCGGCGGTGTTTACGCTGGCCACCACCGGCAACCTGCTGGATGCCGTGCTGGTGGTGCTGGTGTTTATGTTCGTGCAGTTTCTGGAAGGCAATTTCATCACGCCCTTCGTGGTGGGCTCCAAGGTAAGTATAAACCCTTTCGCGGCCATAGTGGCCTTGCTGGTGGGCGGCGAGGTGTGGGGAGCGGCAGGCATGGTGCTCTCTATTCCGCTCATTGCGATGCTAAAAGTGATTTTCGATGTATATGAGCCGCTGCAGCCCTTTGGGTTTCTTCTCTCCGACATAGACGAGGTGAAGCCCAAGCGTAAAGGGAAAGTACGGAGCTGGCTGGATGAGATAGTGAACGGCATTTGGCGAGGCAAAAGAAACCCCGACCAATAAATTTGCTAAATATATTTGCCGCAAACAGCAAAATAAAGGCAATTGAAACGGATTACTAAAAATATTGGTTTAGAGAAAGAGCCTGAGGCTTTTGCCGCGGCCTCACACGCACACGACCTAAACCAGAGCCATTTGTACGCAATAGTAGACATTGAGACAACCGGAGGTCAGCCACACCAGGACAAGATCACCGAGATTGCCATTTTCATACACGACGGGGAAAAGATAGTGGACAAGTACCACACGCTCGTCAACCCGGAGCGGCCTATCCCCTTCTTCATCACCCAGCTTACAGGCATAAAAGACGACATGGTGCAGGACGCGCCTAAGTTTTATGAGGTGGCCAAAGAGATAGTGGAGTTTACCGAGGGCAAGGTGTTTGTGGCCCACAACGTGCGCTTCGACTATTCCTTTATCAAAAAGGAGTTCGCTGACCTGGGCTTTACCTTTCAGCGCAAGACGCTTTGCACCGTGCGCCTCAGCCGCTCCCTGATGCCGGGCCTGCCCTCCTACAGCCTGGGTAAGCTTTGCAAAAGTATAGACATCCCGCTAAACCAGCGCCACCGCGCCATCGGCGACGCGGAGGCAACCGCCTTACTTTTCGATAGGCTGATCAAACTTAACCGCCCCGTGGTGGATGGCAACATGAACATGGCCTCCGAGCATACCACACAGGTGCTTAAGCAGGAGATTAAAACCTCTCTGCTGCCGCCTGCCATCAGAAAAGAGCAGGTGGACGCGCTGCCAATGGTGCCGGGCGTATACTACTTCCACAACGAGGCCGGCGAGGTGATCTACGTGGGCAAGAGCATCAACATCAAAAAGCGCATCATCCAGCACTTTAACATTGATTACAAAAGCCGTAAGTCACTGGACTTTAAAAACAACATCGCTGACATAACTTATGAGTTGATGGGAAATGAGCTGGTGGCACTGCTGTTTGAGTCGGCGGAGATAAAGCGGATGAAACCGCACTACAACCGCCAGCAGCGCCGCAGCGTGTTCAACACCGGCATCTTCGCCTACACCGACAAGGAGGGGTATAAGCGCCTGACGTTCGGGAGCATCAACAAAGCCGACAATGTCAGCATGACACCCATCATCGCCTTATCGAACCACTTCAAGGCTAAGGGCTTCCTGTTTCATAAAGTAGCCAAGTATAACCTGTGCCAAAAACTCTGTGACTTGTACAAGACCAACGGCGCCTGCTTCGATTACCAGGTGCACCAGTGCAATGGCGCCTGCGTCGGCCAGGAAAGCCCGGAGGAGTATAACAAGCGGGTGGATGAAGCCATTGAGTCGTTTACCTACGAGCACAACAGCTTTGTGATTATCGGGAAGGGGCGCGAGCCCGGCGAGCGCTCGGTGGTAGTGGTGGAGCACGGCACCTACCTGGGCTTTGGATTTGTGGATGACACCTTCTCGGCCAGCAGCCTGGAAGAGTTCAAAGAGGCCATCCAGCGCTACAACGACAACAAAGACATCCAGCAGATCATCCGTAATTACATGCGCGGCAAGCACAAAGACAAAGTGCTTGTATTCGACTAAGTTGGCCCGGCTTAGCGGCCGAACTTGCATTTACAGCAAAAGGCTCCTAAATTCAGGTCGCAAAACCGTCGATAGCGCGTGTTTTACAATAGTTTATCAATTAACCATTATTTTAAAGATAATTCTGTGAACGAAACAAAGACAAGATTCAGACCAGGCGTGCTTTTTGGCGATGAGGTAACCGAGCTGTTTAAGTATGCCAACGAAAATAATTTCGCGCTTCCGGCGGTAAACGTAATCGGCACCGACTCTGTGAATGCGGTTTTGGAAACTGCCAAAGCAGTGAACTCCCCGGTGATCATTCAGTTCTCGCACGGCGGCGCTCAGTTTTTTGCTGGCAAAGGCCTGGCAAACGATGGGCAGAAAGCCGCTATTGCTGGCGCTGTTTCCGGTGCGCAGCACGTGCACCTGATGGCCGAGGCCTATGGCGTGCCGGTGGTACTGCATACCGACCATGCCGCTAAAAAGCTGCTGCCTTGGATTGACGGCCTGCTGGATGCCGGCGAGAAGTTTTATGAGCAGCACGGCAAGCCGTTGTACAGCTCGCACATGCTGGATCTTTCTGAAGAAGAGATAAAAGAAAACATTGAGACCTGCGCCAGCTACCTGAAGCGCATGGACCGAATGGGCATGACAGTAGAGATAGAGTTGGGCGTGACTGGCGGCGAGGAAGACGGTGTGGACAACACCGGCGTAGACAGCTCCAGGCTTTATACCCAGCCAGAGGAAGTGGCCTTTGCCTACGAAGAACTGAACAAAATTAGCCACCGCTTTACCATTGCCGCCGCTTTCGGAAACGTGCACGGCGTGTACAAGCCAGGTAACGTAGAGTTGCGCCCTATCATCCTGAAAAACTCACAGGACTACATTCAGAAGCAGTTTGGCACAGGCCCTAACCCGGTGCATTTTGTGTTCCATGGCGGCTCAGGCTCAGAGAAGCATCTGATCAAAGAAGCGATCGAGTATGGCGCCATCAAGATGAACATTGATACGGATATGCAGTGGGCCTTCTGGGAAGGCGTGCGTAACTATTACGAAGGCAAGAAAGAGTACCTGCAGAGCCAGATCGGAAACCCGGAAGGCGAGGACTCTCCTAACAAGAAGTACTACGACCCGCGCGTATGGCTGCGCGAAGGCGAGAAAACCTTTATCGCCCGGTTGAAAGAGGCCTTTACGGACCTGAACGCGATCGACCGCAATTAATATGTAGAAGTATGGCGAGGCGAAAACCTCGCCATACTTTTTTAAGATTGGCTTTTGTGCTCCTGCAGCCACTGGTAAATCTTTTCGGTGTCTTCCTTACGGCATAGCTCGGAGCCGGGCGTCATGGTGGCGGCCGTACCGGCAGCCACGCCATAACGTGCCATTTGCTCTAAACTGTCGCCCCTCATCAGGCTCACGACCATACCCGCCACCATGCTATCGCCGGCCCCTACGGCGCTTTGCTGCGGCACGGTAGGTGGCGTAATGTAAACAGTTCCTTCTTTGGAGGCCAGCATCGCTCCTCTTGGCCCCAGCGACACGACCAGCACCTGGCACTTGCCTTCCCGTAGCACCTGTTGCGCAATTTCCTCCTGCTCCATAGCAGATATCTTCTCTTTGCCTGCCAGGGCTGCCAGTTCCCCGACGTTTGGCTTCAGCAGAAACACGCCTTTGCCGGCTGCCTTCAGCAGCGCAGGTCCCGAAGTATCCACTATAAGCCTGAAGTTCTTCCGAACCGCAATGGCGGCCAATTGGGCATAAAAATCATCCGGAACGCCGGGCGGCAGGCTTCCGCTGGCCACCACATACTTAGGCACTTTCTCAGCAGGAAGTTTCTCCAGGTCCTCCAAGCACCGCCGCCACTCCTCTTCGTATATCTCCGGCCCCGGCATGCCGAAGCGGAACTGGTTGCCGGAGTTGTCCTCTTTCACCATCAGGTTTTCTCTGGTCCAGTTTTTGGTCTTCATTTCCCGGAAGTCTACGCCTTCCTGTTGCAGCATGCTGCAAATACGCTCACCTGCAGGGCCTCCCACTAGTATCCAGGCGCAAGATTTGGAGCCCAGCTTCCGAAGTGCCCTTGATACGTTAATGCCGCCGCCGCCTGGCTCAAAAATAGGTTCGGTGCAGCGTAGTTTTTTCTCTGGCATCACCTGCGCCACATGGGTACTTTTATCCAGGGCAGGGTTTAGGGTGATAGTAATAATATCGCTCATAGTATGTTTGAAAAGTATAGATTGTTTAGCGGGCAATGTTAAACACCCGCTGCTCGCCGGTTTGGAAGGTATACACCTGCCCCAGCACCCCTATCTGCACCTCCTTGGTCCAACCCCTGTCGAAGCAAACCTGCATCGTGTCCTGTGTTAGCTTAAGGGAGATCCAGTGGTTGCGGTAGCGAATCTCCAGGTTCAGGCAACCCATGTCTTCCGGCAGCACCGGGTTCAGCCAGAGCACGTTATCCCGGATCTCGAGGCCGGTAAAGCTGCGCTGCACCAGGTCCACGGTGCCGGCCATCGCGCCCAGGTGGATGCCCTCGGCTGTCGTGCCGCCCTGAATATCCTCCAAGTCGCTAACGAGGGCTACTTGAAAATTGCTCCAGGCCTTCTTCCTGTCTGAGCGCGCCAGCACCCACGCATGCACAATTTTGCTAAGCGTGGAGCCGTGCGACGTGCGCTGATCATAGTAGGCAATGTTCTCCGGAATGCTTTCAGGCTTGAAATCATACTTGAGTTTCTGGAAAACCTCCACCAGCTCTTCGGAGGAGAACAAATAAAACAGCATGAGAACATCTGCCTGCTTGCTGGCTTTATACTTGTTCACGTTTTCGCCCTCGCTTTCCAGGATGCGGTCCAGGCGCATGGCCTCGCCATACTTTGCCTTGTACTCCTCCCACGGAAACTCCTCCAGCGCCTCATACCCATCGAACTGCGCGATCACGCGGCTGTCGCTGATGAAGGGCACGTACATATTGCCTGCAATTTCGCGCCACCGGGCCAGGTCCTCCCCTGTCAGGTTTAGCTTTTGGAACAGTTCGTCGACCCGCGACTTGGCCAGCACACCCATCAGCTTCAGCGCCGTTTGCAGCACCCAGGCTGCCATCACATTGGTGTAGGCATTGTTGTTGAGCCCCGGCTCTGTGGCATCGGGATAACCAGTATGGTACTCATCCGGCCCCACCACGTTCCGGATCTCAAACCTGCCCCGCTCTTGGCTGTAGGTGGCGATGGTAGACCAGAACTGGGCAATATCGAAGATCATCTCGGCCCCCATAAAAGTCATAAAGCCCGTGTCTTCGGTGGTCTGGTAGTACTGCCATACATTGTAGGCAATGGCCGCGTTGATGTGGCGCTGCAGGTGCGTGTTGTCAGGCAGCCAGCGCCCGGACTTTGGGTTCAGGTGGATGACCTGTGTCTCTTCGCGGCCGTTGCTGCCGCTCTGCCACGGGAACATAGCTCCGCGGTAGCCGGCCTGTGTGGCGGCGTAGCGCGCTTCCGGCAAACGGCGGTAACGGTACAGCAGAAGCTCACGGGTAAGCTCGGGCAGGCGCAGGTTCAGGAAAGGGAAAATAAATAGCTCATCCCAGAAAATATGGCCCCGGTAAGCCTCCCCGTGCAGGCCACGCGCCGGCACGCCTACATCAAACCCAACTGTATTAGCCGAAACGGTTTGCAGCAGATGAAAAATATGCAGCCGAAGTATAGACTGTGTTTTGATGTTGCAGGAAATCTCCAGGTCGCAGCGGCGCCAGAGCCGCTGCCAGGCCAGCTTGTGCTGCCCAAACAGGTGCTCAAAGCTGCCCTGCCTCACAATGTTTTTACACGCTTCCTGCAGCGGCTCCGTAATGGCCTGGTCGCGGGAGGTATGCAGCTGCACCACTTTCTCGATGCGGAGCGGCTTGTTCTGCTGGCACTCAACTGTTAGCAGCTGGGCCACAAAGCCCTCCTGCACCTGCACCGTTCGCTCCACCTGCACCGGCACCGCCTCCTGGTACACGCGCACCCGCGCAGCCTGCCCCATCAGGAGTTTCGACTGCACGGTCTGCACTTCCAGAAAAACGGTATCATCGTTCAGCCGGCCCTGCTCCAGGGGCTGCAGGTGCTTGTTCTTCAGGTCGCTGTAGCGCGCCACGCCGCTGTTGGTAACCAGCCCGTCCAGCGCCGCTTTCACTTCGATGGGTCCTGACCAGTTTAACGCCGTGATCTCCCATTGCAGCGCCGCCACGTGCTTATTAGCCATACTGACGAACCTGCGGCTGAGCAGCGAGGTTTCGCGGCCCAGCTTATCCCGGAAGTGCAGGCGACGCGACAGCAGCCCGGCATGCATGTCCAGTTCCTGATGAAAGCCGATAAGCTCCACCTGATGGACCGAGAACCAGGTTTCGTCGGGATGCCGAAACGTGAGCGGCAGCCAGTTGGGCCAGTTTACCAGGTCTTCGTTCTCGATGTGCGTGCCGGATATTTCGGAGGTAAGCCGGTTATACCCGCCGGCCAGGTACGTGCCGGGGTAGTGCACGCCTTTGTCAGCAGACTGCTCCTCGAAGGCACCACGGGTGGCAAAATAGCCGTTACCAAGGGTGCAGAGCGCCTCCCGCAGCTGCTGTTGCTCCGGCTGCCAGGCCTCATAGCTTACTTTCCACTCCTGCATCGCTTTTAGTGTTTCACTTGTTCCGACAAAGCCTCTAAAAACGCCTGCACCTCCTCCACGTTCTCCAGCCGGTAAGTGGCTGCCGTTTCCTCGTCATGCTCTCCTACCAATATGCCGATCCCCTCTCCCTGTAAGGCTGCAAACGCGTCCTCATCCGTCAAATCATCGCCAATGTACAGCGGAATAATGCCGGGCTTGTTCAGGTGCAGCTCTTGCAGCAGCCAGTGTACCGCCTTGCCTTTGTGCCAGTCCAGGTTTGGCTTTAGCTCCAGCACCATTTTTCCTGGTCCGGGCTTTAGCGCTTCATGCTTTGCCAGCACCTCATGCGTCACATCCAGCACCTTGCTTACCTGCTCTTCGGGCACGTTACGGTAGTGCACGGCAATGGCGTAGCGTTTTCGTTCCACCAGCACACCGGGCACATCCCGCAGGCGCTCGTTTAACTCCTGCTGCGCCTGGTCCAGGGCGGGCACGGCGGCGGCTGCCCCTCCCGGCTCGGTATGCATGTTGTTCGGCCCGGAGATATCGAAGCCATGCGAGCCGGCAAAGTATAAATTGTCCAGCTGCACGAGTTTGGCCACGTCAGCCCGGTCGCGGCCACTCACCACGGCCACCGGGCATCGGCTCGCTAGCTTCTGCAGCGTCTGCCGCATAGGCTCCGACATAAAGGCTTTGGCAGGATCTTTTACAATGGGGCTCAGGCAGCCGTCGTAGTCCAGAAAAACGGCCGGTGTTTTGCCCTGCAACAGCTCCTGCACCTTGTTTAAGGCCGAGGAAAGCGTTTTGCCATCGTGCCGCTGCACTTGTTTTGTACTTGTGTTCATCATATCCTGTTGAGTTGGGAATTCTTGCAGCACCAGGTCGGCGCCATTTGCTAAAAGTTCTTCCGCCTGATTTGTTCGGTCTATGCCCACCACCAAGGCAAAGCCGCCTGCCTTACCGGCCGCTACGCCAGCCTGCGCGTCCTCAAACACGGCGGCCTGCTTCGGGGCGATGCCCAGCCTGCGGGCTGCCTCCAGAAAAACATCGGGCTGGGGCTTTCCCCTTAGTTTAAGCGCTTCTGCCACCACGCCATCTACCCGCACCTCGAAAAATGCCTCCAGCCCTGCCGCCGCAAGTATGGCCTGGCAATTTTTGCTGGCGGAGATAACTGCTATGCGATAGCCGCGCTGCATCGCCTTTAAAAAAGCAGCGGCGTCAGGGTATACTTCCACGCCTTCGCGAAGCAGGGTTTCCTGGAAATGCTTGTTCTTTAGGTTACCGATGCCTGCCACCGTTTCGGTGCCCGGAGCATCCGTCGGACTGCCTTCGGGCAGGGTGATACCCCGGGAGGCCAGAAAATTTCGCACACCGTCCGTACGCGGCATCCCGTCGAGGTAGCGGCGGTAGTCGGTGGCGATTTCCAGCGGCGGGTATGTTTTGCCCTCTTTTTCACCGCGCTGCTGCAGGTAGGCGTCAAACATACTTTTCCAGGCGCTGGCATGCAGCTTTGCGGTCTGCGTGATCACCCCATCCAGATCAAAAATCAGGGCTTTCACCTTTCTGCTTTCCAGTATCTGAAAAAGGTTCTGTTGCGGCATGGGCACGTATGGTTCAGGTATAAACGCCGGGGCTATTCAGGAAATCATACTCTGGTTAAAGGCAATAAGTTGTTTTTCTGCTGCATTTGGCCCATACAAAAAGAGCCTCTTTTTCAGGAAGAGGCTCTTTTTAATGCTGTGAGGTATAGACTAGAAATTTACGGAGGCACTGGCGCTTTGCAGCTCGCCGGTAAATCCTTTAATCACGGTGTCGGCGCCCTTCATTTCCAGGCGCTCCTGCAGGTGGCTGCGGTCGATGCCCACAACCAGGCCAAAGTTACCTGCTTTTGCCCCTTCAATGCCGGCAACTGTATCCTCGAAAACAGCTGTGGCGGCAGGGTCTGCCCCCAAGCGGCGGGCAGCTTCCAGGTAAATGTCCGGAGCGGGCTTGTTTTTCAGCTTCAGCTCCGATGCCAGTAACTTGTCTACCCGCACCTCGAAAAGTTTATCCAACCCGGCACGACGAAGTATAGTCAGGCAGTTACGGCTTGCCGACACAATGGCGGTTTTCATACCTGCCGCCTGCTGCTCCTTTACCCACTGTATGGCATCCTCAAACACCACCACGCCGTTCTGCTTCAGCAGCTCATGGAAGTATAAATCCTTGCGCTCCCCCAGCCCGATCAGGGTGTTGCTTTCAGCGTCTTCGTTCGGCTCGCCCTCTGGCAGCGTAATGCCGCGGGACTCCATAAAGTTGCGCATGGCATCGATGCGGGGCACGTCGTGCACAAAAGTTTGGTAGTCCTCCTTCAGGTCGAACAGCTTATAATTTTTACCGTCCTGCTCGCCACGCTGCTTTAAAAAGGAGTCGCACAGCTTTTTCCAGGCCTCTGCGTGCAGACCAGCGGTGTTGGTAATTACACCATCCATGTCCAGGATGAGGGCTTGTATATTTCGCTCTTGTAAAAGATCACTCAGTTTACTCATACTGTATAGGCTTTGCTTGATAGGTTTCTTTTTCTGCCAGTAAGGCCGTTTTGCCCCAGCTGTGGCCGCAGCCACCTTATATTTAGCTCATCAAATATAGGCACATGGCTGCATAGTTTCAGCATCTACGGGTATTAAATTGCAGATGTTCCTGCCACAGGCGTGCCAGTGCTTTGCTTCTTTTTAAAGAAGTTTAATTTCATCGCAGCTAGGGAATGCCTTCTGTTCGCTCCTGCGGCGGCACATCCGGCCCCTGCTCCGGCCTGGTGTCCGGGTGCGGGCCACCGGTAATGTAGCCGTTTGCCTGCCCGGCTCCCTTCTTTTCTATACTTTCTTTTAGCTCGTGGTGCTTTTTGCCAGATGGCCGGCTTTTGCTGTTTTCTTTCATACCTTACGTTCTTAACGGGCGCACTGCCTGTTTTTATGTATACTTTGTGCGGGCCCGGCAGGTTTATAGTTATTTTTTGGCTGATGATGCCAGCCGCTTTGCCAGGGCTGAACATACTTTAAGCCAGAATTCCTACCTTTGATACCCAACAAAGCGCCAAGCAAGAAAGGCGCGTAAAACCAAATAGCCGCAACCCGACTGCGCTTACAAGAGTAGTTGAGGCCGGAGACTTGTATTATAACGACCAAAGACCATTATGCTGAAAAACTACGCTCCAAACCAAACCGAAGCCTGGAAAAAACTGGAAGAGCATTTTAAGACGGTGCAGCCACAGCACCTGCGCGACCTGTTTGCACAGGATACGGACCGCTTCAACAGGTTCACGTTTAAGCTAAACGACACGCTTTACGATCTTTCTAAAAACCGCATCACAGCCGAAACGCTGCCACTGCTGGTACAACTGGCCCAGGAGATGGACGTGCCGGGTGCCATAGAAAGTATGTTTAGCGGCGAAAAAATAAATGCTACCGAGAACCGCGCGGTGCTGCATACGGCCCTGCGCAACTTTTCGGATGAGCAGCTGCAGGTAGAAGGCGAGAATGCACTGCAGGAGGTGCGCCAGGTACAGGGGCAGATGCGTGATTTCTGCGATAAGCTGCACTCCGGCGAGTGGACCGGCTACACCGGCAAACGCATCCGGAGCGTGGTAAACATCGGCATCGGCGGCTCTGATCTGGGCCCGAAAATGGTGGTGGAGGCCCTGAAGAAGTATCAGAAGCCGGACCTGGAAGTATACTTTATCTCCAACGTGGACGGCACGGACGCTGCCGAGGTGCTGCGTAAGCTCGACCCGGAGACAACACTGTTCATTATCGCCTCCAAAACCTTTACTACCAAGGAGACAATCACGAACGCTGAAACGGCCCGTGGCTGGTTCCTGAACAAGGCCGTGGACCGCGAGCACATCAAAAAGCATTTCGTGGCGCTTTCTACCAACATTGAGGCGGTAACCAAATTCGGCATTGCGGAAGAAAACGCTTTCCGCTTCTGGGATTGGGTTGGCGGCCGTTTCTCGCTTTGGTCAGCTATTGGCCTGTCGGTTGCCTGCGCGCTGGGCTATGATAAGTTTGAGGAGCTGCTGCGCGGCGCTGAGTCGATGGACAAGCACTTCCGCCAGGAGCCCCTGGAGAAAAATATTCCGGTGCTGATGGCGCTGCTGAGCATCTGGTACACAAACTTCTTTGGCTGCCAGACCCATGCCATACTTCCATACGATCAGTACCTGCGCCTGCTGCCCGAGTACCTGCAGCAGCTGCTGATGGAGAGCAACGGCAAAAGCACCGACCGCAACGGCAACCGCGTGGATTACCAGACGCAGCCGGTGGTTTGGGGTGCGGCGGGCACCAACAGCCAGCACTCTTTCTTCCAGCTCATTCACCAGGGCACCATCCTAATCCCCTGCGATTTTATAGCCCCGGCTGAAAGCCAAAACCCGATTGGGAACCACCACCCGCTGCTGCTATCTAACTTCTTTGCCCAGACGGAGGCGCTGATGAAAGGAAAAAACGCCAACGAGGTGCGCCAGGAGCTGGAGCAGAAAGGCATGAGCGGCGAGGAACTGGAGCAGCTGTTGCCGCACAAGCTGTTTGAGGGCAACAAACCCACCACCTCCATCATGATGAAAAAGCTGACGCCGTTTGAGCTGGGCAGCCTGGTGGCGATGTATGAACATAAAACGTTTGTGCAGGGCGTGATCTGGAATATCTACAGCTTTGACCAATGGGGCGTGGAGCTGGGCAAACAGCTGGCCGGTACCATAGAGGGCGAGCTGCTGCAGGGCAAAACTGCCAGCCACGACAGCTCTACCAGCGGCCTGATGGCGTACTACAAGGAAAATAAGTAGCACATATAGTTAGAAGTAAAGAGTTAAGGATTTACAGTTGCTCGTACACGCGCAGCACTTTAACAACCCATCACTCTACGCTTTTAACGCTGAACTAACATACATGAAGCGAGCGGTTATAGTGTTGTTCGGTTGCCTGCTGCTAAGCAGCTGCGCAGACGATGATTTTTTTCAGCACGATGCCCTTGCCTCTAAAGAAGAACTAAGCGAAAAAGCCGCTGCCGGTCCGGACAGCACCTGGGTTATACTTGGGCGCCATTACGACCGCAGCGGCTTTTACCGTTTTTTCTGGGGCGACCATAACCGTCAGCTCTGGACAACCCCGGTGCAGCTGCCCATCTTCCATCTTGATTCTCTACATGGGGGGATGCGGGTTGTGAAGAAAGGCGGCGGCTACCAGACCACCAGCTTTCACCTGCAGGACAAACAAGGGCGCCTCTACGCCTTCCGCTCTATCGATAAAGACCCGAAAGAAGTGGTAAACCCTTTTTGGCAGGGCACTTTCGTCACCAACATTCTCCGCGACCAAACATCAGCTGCCAACCCGTTTGGGGCATTGGTAGTGCCACCGCTTGCCAAAGCCGCGGGGGTGTATCATACCAACCCGAAGCTATACTATGTGGCCGCCGATGATACGCTGTTCGGCGAGTATAGCCGGCAGATACAGGGAAAAGTGTTTATGCTGGAAGAAAAGTATGAGACTACGGCGGACATCACGCCTGCCTTTGCCCCGGATGTCATCGGCTTTGCAGAGTCGGAGGATGCCCTGCGGAAGCGGTTTCAGGGCAACGTGTACCGGTTCAACCAACAAGCCTTTGCCCGCGCCCGCCTGCTGGACCTGCTCATCGGCGACTGGGACCGGCACAAGGGCCAATGGGACTGGGCTGTAACAGCGCAGGGCGCTGACACTGTTTATACGCCCATCCCGAAAGACCGCGACCAGGTGTTCATTAAAATGAAGGATGGGGTAATCCCTTTTATCGCCACAAGCAAACTGCTGGCCCGTAAGTTCCATACGTTTGACCATGACTTTAGCGACGTGGGGGCCTACATGATTAACGCGGCTTTTATGGATGAGCGCCTGCTAAACCAACTGAGCCTGCAGGACTGGCAACGTATAGCTGCTGATATGCAGCGCCAGCTCACCGACAACGTAATTGAAGTGGCTGTAAAACAATTGCCGCCCCCTATTTATAGGTTGATTGGCCAGGAACTGGCAGCCAACCTAAAAAGCCGCCGCGACCTGCTGCCCAAAGCCGCCGCCCGCATGTATGAGCTATTGGCCAAAAAAGTAACCATACCGGGCTCCGATGCAGAGGAAGACTTCCGGGTAAACCGTCTAAACGACGAGGAGGTACAGGTAACCGTAAGTCGCCACCATCAACCGGAAAAGCAGCTTTACGACAGGACCTTTAACCGCAGCGAAACAGAGGAAATCATACTTCACGGGTTGGCTGGCGACGACGAATCTATACTTACCGGTAAGGTAAACCAGAGCATTCTGGTAAAAATATACGGCGGGCTTGGGGAAGATGAGATGGCAGACAGCTCCGCGGTGAGCGGCTGGAAGAAGTATACGTACATTTTCGACACTGACCGGGGCAACGACATCTACCTGGGCTCTGAGGCCAAAGACAAGACCACCAGTGATGTGCGGGTGCACGCCTACGACCGGGAAGGCAATTGATGGTTAATCGGATTCTAGGATCATCAAACAAGGAGGCTTACCGTCCTTTGGCGCGTTTTACCAGGTAAGCATAAAGCACCTTATCAAAAGGCTCGCTGATATCGACCGGCACAAAATCGATCTTATACTGCCCGCACTTCAGGGTTAGCTCTTTTTTGTAGCTTTCTACAGCCGTGCGATAATGCTCGCGCACCTGCGAGGGCTGCAGCTTCACCTCCTGCCCTGTCTCCACATCCACGAACACGTAAGGCCGCTCGTCAAACTCAAACTCTTCCTCTGTTTTGCGGTCCATCACATGAAACAAAAGTACCTCGTGGTTCTGGTGCTTCAGGTGCTGCAGCGCGGCGAAGGTAGCATCCATATCCTCTACCCGGCTCAGCATATCACTAAAGATGACCACCAGGGAGCGTTTCGGTATTTGCTGCGCGATCTGGTGCACCACGTCGGCCACGTTCGTGTCTGTAGCGGTGGGCTTCTGCTCCAGTTGCTGCTGCAAGAGCAAAAGCAAGGTATGCAGGTGTGAGGCGGTGGAACGGACCGGCGTCTGCTGCTCGATTTTGTCGGAGAAAGTCACCAGCCCCACGGCATCGCGCTGCTTGCGCAGCAGGGTGGCCAGGGCACCGGCGCAGAGGGCGGAGAAGGTAAGTTTGCCGTTGTTCTCCAGCGGGTAGTACATGGAGGGTGATACGTCCAGCAGGATATGGCAGCGCAAATTGGTCTCCTCCTCGTAGCGCTTCACAAATAGCTTATCGGTGCGGGCGTATACTTTCCAGTCGATGTGGCGGGTGCTTTCGCCGTTGTTGTAGAGGCGGTGCTCCGAAAACTCCACCGAAAACCCGTGGTAGGGCGACTGGTGCAGCCCTGTAATAAAACCCTCCACCAGCTGCTTTGCCAGAAACTCCATGTTCTCGAACTTCTGTACATCAGCAAGGGTAAGGGGCTTTTTCATGGTTTACTGCTTTGGGGTGCTGTCTGCTTCTGAAACGGCAAAAGGCGTGTCTTGTTGTGGCTCGTCGGCCACTTCGGTTATACTTACCGTGGCGGTGCCGGCCTGCACCATGCCGATGGCTTTGGCGGCAGCCTTGGAGAGATCAATGAGGCGGTGGCGGTTAGCCATGCGGTCGTTTACGCGCACAACCACGGTTTTCCCATTCTTCAGATTCTCTACCAGCACTTTAGTGCCGAAGGGCAAAGAGGGGTGCGCGGCGGTGAGTTGTGCCTTGTCGTAGCGCTCGCCGCTGGCGGTTTTACTTCCCTGGAAGCGGTCGGCATAGTAGGAGGCTTTGCCGTTTGCAGTATAGGGCGCGGTGCCCGAAGCGAGTGAAAGCAGAAAGAACAATACTATTGAAAATACATTCATCGTATCGCATAGTTGGTCCGTCTACAAATATAGAAGTAAAATTTTTTATCTAAATTTTAAATTCTAAAACTTTTATATATCAGAAGTATATATTACTTTTAGGCTTCTCAAGGTTGAATTTAACGTCTAATTAACGGTGGAAGAGAACAACGAAAAAGCAGAAATTTATTCCCAGAGAGTAAGAGCGGGAAAGAGAACTTATTTCTTTGATGTAAAGTCTACTCGCTCTAACGACTACTATGTGACTATCACGGAAAGCAAGCGGAAGTTTAAAGACGACAGCTTCTCTTACGAGAAGCACAAAATCTTCCTCTACAAAGAAGATTTCGTGAAGTTTATAGAGGCGCTGCAGGGAACAATTGACCACGTTAAATCCGAACTGCTGACAGAAGAGGCCCTGGCCGCCCTGGAAAACCCGGTGCGCGAGAACGAAGAGGCGCCTTTTGACGAAGAACTGAAATGGGAATAGTTTTTCCCTGAACCCATACTTATACCAGAAGCCCGTTGCACCCGCAGCGGGCTTTTCTCGTTTTAAGCCCCTGCCCTATTTATTGCGCCTACCACAGGTGTTGCTGCCTAAAATATTGTATCTTTGCGGCCTGAAATAACTAAACAAGTATAAATGGGACTACGATGCGGAATTGTGGGCCTGCCAAACGTGGGCAAGTCTACCCTGTTCAACGCTATTTCTAACGCCAAGGCAGAGTCTGCCAACTATCCTTTCTGTACCATTGAGCCTAACGTGGGCGTGATCACGGTGCCCGACGAGCGCCTGCAGATACTGGAGGAACTGGTGCACCCGGAGCGCGTGCTGCCAACGGTAATTGAGTTTGTAGATATTGCCGGCCTGGTGCAGGGTGCCAGCAAAGGCGAGGGCTTGGGCAACAAGTTCCTGGCAAACATCCGTGAGGTGGACGCCATCATACACGTGGTGCGCTGCTTTGAGGACCCCAACATCGTGCACGTAGCCGGCAAAGTAGACCCGATCTCCGACAAGGAGATCATCGATACCGAGCTGCAGCTGAAAGATTTGGAGTCTGTCGACAAGAAAATCCAGAAAGTGATCCGTACTGCTAAGTCCGGCGATGCGAAGGCGAAGAAAGAGATGGCTGCGCTGGAGAAGTATAAGGCGCACCTGGAGAGCGGCCAAAATGTGCGTTCTTTGGAAGTATCCGAAGAAGAGAAAGAGGCCGTTGAAGACCTGAAGCTGCTGACGGAGAAACCTGTGATTTATGCCGCTAACGTAGACGAAGACTCTATGCTGACCGGCAACCAGTACTCCGAGACGCTGCGAGAGCACGTGAAGGACGAGAACGCGCAGGTAGTGCTGATCTCCGCCTCTATCGAGGCCCAGATCGCCGAGCTGACCGACCCGGAGGAGAAAGAAATGTTTTTGGCAGAGTATGGCCTCAAAGAGTCGGGTTTGAACAAGCTTATCCGCGCCTCTTACGACCTGCTGAACCTGATCACCTACTTTACCGCCGGTGTGAAAGAAGTGCGCGCCTGGACAATCGAGAAAGGTTGGAGAGCCCCTCAGGCTGCCGGCGTGATCCACACCGACTTTGAGAAAGGCTTTATCCGCGCTGAGGTGATCAAGCTGGAGGATTACCAGAAATATGGCACGGAGGCTAAAATCAAAGAAGCAGGCAAAATGGCCGTGGAAGGCAAAGAATACGTGGTGCAGGACGGCGACATCATGCACTTCCGCTTTAACGTGTAAGTTTGAAGCACTCTAAGTATAAAACAGAAATAGGCAGGTGGTTTACCTGCCTATTTCTGTTTTATACTTAGCTAATATGCTTTTTTATCTCATTTAATGCTATCATGTTTTTTTCAAAGGAAATAATTGCTTGTGTAAGGCTTAAAGACTCCTTATCGCTTATAAAGTCGGACCACTTAGATAAGTGTTTGTTAAACTCCTTTGTTGAATTTAGCTTGTCAAGATAAGCTAATGCTGCCATTGCATCTATTTGGTCAAACCATAGGTCTTTTTGTGTAAGATAATAGTCGAGGTATTGATTTAGGAAGTCAATTGATTTTTGGTTGTTAAACTCTGCCAGTGCCATACAGTAGACTTTACCAGTATAAGCAACCTCACTCTTAAGAAGTAGCATTCCTATTAAATCTTCAAGCTCCTTTATATTTTTGATAGCAGCGAAATAGGCCCCTACAATTCTGGTTCTCCAATTAAAATAACTTAAAAGGCTCTCAACTACCTCTGCATCTATTTCATCGAAAATGCTTCTGGTCTCCCTACTTAAAAGCTCTACATTTATTCCTATTGTACCAATGTTATTGTAAAATGGAAGAACGAATTTTTCAACAAAGGCCTTGTCTAGTTCCTTTTCATTTTGGGGAATATTCAAATTGTCAAACTTTCCCTTGTGAAGCACTGTCGCTCCAGCAACATGCCATTTGATTGCTTCCCTTCGTTCTTTATCTTCCATAATTTGATTGACGTACGACGTGCTGGTATAGCAAATGGCAAGGCTTCAGCCGCAGCATAGATGCTAGACTTTGCTGTAAGAGGTTATTTTTCAAATTTTTGTACAGTCAAGCTGCTGATGTCCTGCGATAGTTCGAAGTTGATTGCCCATTGGAAATCAACTTCGAATACTGTTATTATTGTGTCTCCGCTTTGGTCGGCTCTGTCGAAATTGAGAGAACAGATTACACACTTCAACTAAGGCCCATCTATTTTCAAAAGTCCGATTCCAACACAATCATTTACAGCTTGGTCGATGATGTTCGTCTTTAACCAGACGGGGCGGTTACTATATTTTTTTTGAGAAACTTTTTGAATGAATTTAATGACTTCAGCTATTTCAACTTCCAATTCTTGTTGGTTGAGTAAGTCTGGATTATTTAAGTCTACTGGAATTACCTTTTCATAGCTTTTCTCACCAAGTTTTACTAAGCTGATTCCAACATCATCAATTGCGAACTCTTGTAAAATTCTCTTCTCGTAGTAACCTAAGGCAAATTTCATCGAGTCATTCATTTCATAATTTTAATCCCATATAACGGACTTGGCCATAAGGCGGCGTAGCTGGCTTATGGGTGTGGTTAGCTCTATTAGTTTTTAAGTAAATGAGATATAATACCAGTTGCCTTTAACATTGGACAGGCCTGTTATTTGGTAACCATTCAGTCTGTAGTTTTCCAGTTTGTAAAGTTCTTCCAAATCTGAAGGAGTAATATAGGCTAAGCCGTACCCATTGTCGATGAAGCGACTGAAGATAAAGAGTGTAATAAACTTATCCTTCTCAATTTCTCTCACTCCAGTGTTTTTACTCAGAGAAATCAAGGAGCTTTGAAAGGTATCAGAATTGAGGGGGCTGATTTGCCTGTCTGTGCCCCTTCTATATGCGACTGAATCCTGATAGAGGCCTAAAGAAAGATTGGTCGTATCACCGTGAAGTGTTGTCACAATTCCTGAGAAGAACTTGTCTTTCTCTTCCAGATAATTCCTAGTTGCAGTCTTCCATAAATTCAGGTAGCTCAAAGCAATTGTCAGGGCTATATACCCTAGCACGAACACGCTCTTGTATTTTAATCTGAAGGTTAAATTTAGAATAAGAATGATAGATGCAATGAAAATAACAGTTCTTTGAAGACCATTTGTAAAGGAGCTGGGAAAGTCTTGGGAAGCCAGCAACAATTTGTAAGCTAACAACATTGATATTGTCAGAGCGACACTAATATTCCTTGTACTTGGCTTAATCTTCATCATTACCTATTGGAGCTAACTACCTCAAAGGCGTAAACCTACGCTTATCCAGACTATACCCGTACCTACTTCCGGTTAAACAGCATCCGCTCATAACCGATCAGCAAGTCGGCGCGGGAGCCGGGCGGGCGGTAATAGATGAGGATATCATAGGTGTTTCCGGTCTCAAAGTGGCTGCCCTCAAAATAGCTGTCGTCCGGGGCGGCAGTGCCGGATTTTAAAGTATAATAGTAGTTAAAGTAACCCTGCTTCAGCAGCATGCGGCCGGTGTAGGCTTGTCGTTCAGCATCATAGGTCAGCTTGGCATCCTCGGTTTGGCGCCAGTTGGTCAGGTCGCCTTGCAGGTACACCTCGCCGGGGACTTTCTCCGACGCCTGCAGCTCAAAATCTACCCAGGTATAGTCCCCGTTTACATCGCCGTTGCCGTACTGGCGGTTGCCGAAAATGCGCATGCCGTTGATGTCCGGATCCTGGCTGTAGGCCTGGCCGCTGCGGTTTTTATCGATTTGCAAGTATACCATGGCCGGGTTCTGCTGCAGGTCTATCTCATCCACACCAAGGCCCTTGTAGTTCAGGCTGCGCGTGTCGAATGCCCTAAACTCGCTGAGCCCCTTGAACAAATCCTGTGGCTCAAAGAAAACATACTCCAGGCGGCGCTGCGCATCCTGTATATAAGTAGGGCGGGCGAGGCGCTTGGCATTGTCCCAGCGGAAGTTCTGGCGCAGCACGGCCTTCACCTCCGCTGCGGGGTTCACCAGCTCATAGTCCGGGTAATACACGTTAAACTCCACGGGCTGGCGCGTTTCGCGGCCCTGCGGACCCAGCGGCGCACCCAGTTTGCTCGATACCGTTACCAGCTGCTGGTATACCATCAGGCGCTGCGACAACAAAAGGCTTCCGCCCTCCTCCTGCACCACCAGCAGGTAATTGCCACTTAGCTTTACCGGCGGCACCTGAAAACGATAATGTACATAGTTGACGCGCGTATTCACAGAGTTCTGCGCATCGGTAATAAAGAACTCATTAAAGGTGTTCAGAAACTGGGTGTCGCTGAGAGAGGAGGCTTTCCAGCTGGCATCGCAGTGTATGAGTTTTGCCACCAGGCGGTTCGGGGCAGCGTTCAAGCGATCGAACTCCAGGATGACCGGCGGCCCCTGCCCTAGCTCCACCACCGGCGGCTCCAGCACTTCCTCCTCAAAACCGGTGGCCACGTAGGCCTGCACCGACTGTATACTTTCGTCGTATACAAAGTCCTCGTAGCGCAGCTGCGATTGGGTGCTACTGCTGCTTTGCGCCTGCTGCTCTATCGGCACACAAGCCACAGTGCCCACTGCCAGCGTTCCGGCCAAAAGGTAAGTATAAATTGATTTTTTAAGTATCATCGTTTGGTATGGCCATGCTTTGCCGCACAGCACAAGGTTATCAGAACGAATATAGCTAAAAAGTATAAGCCTGCCGCAACAGCAGTTACCGCAGGCTTCATTCGTAAACCGCTTATACTTGCTATTCGTCCAGCAGATGGGTTTCTATGGAGATGCCGGCCACCAGCGTTTTCTGCACAGGGCATTTGCCCGCTATAACTTTCAGGCGCTCCCGCTGCTCGGGGCTGAGGTTGCCGGTGAGGCGGAGATGCTTGGTAACGTGGGTAAGTTTTGCCTCGGCTTTCTCGCAGTGCTGGCAGTCGTCGGCATGTATCCGTTCGTGCCGCAGGCTCACTTCAGCCCGCTCCAGGGGCCAGCCTTTCCGCTGGGCGTACATGTGCAGCGTGATGACCGTGCAGGAGCCGAGCGCCGCCAAAATAAAATCGTAAGGGTCTGCGCCGTTTTTCTCGCCTACTGCCGTGCCCGACTCATCGATCGTCATGCGCTCCGTGCCGGCACTTATCTGTGCCACCATCGGGGCGGCGCTGTCGGCAAAAACCTTTACAAAACCTTCTTCTTCCAGTATACCCATTGTGTGTGTTGCTGATGATGGTATAATATAAGGAAGTGCGAGATAAAAGTTATCCCCAGGCTAAAAACGAAGCAAAAAGGTGGTGCCCTGCCCCAGCTCCGACTGCACCGAAATAGTGCCTTTGTGCAGGCGCATCATCTGCCGCGACAGGCTCAGCCCAATGCCAGAGCCGGTTTTCTTGGTGCTGTAAAACGGAATAAAGATTTTAGCCATCGCTTCCTCTGTCATGCCCGGCCCGTTATCCGAAACCGACAGCACCACCCGGCTGCGCTCATCCAGGGCGGCCTGCAGCCTTACCAGCCCCTGCTGCTCCTGCACGGCCTCGGTAGCGTTTTTCACCAGGTTAATGAGTACCTGCTCCACCATACTGCGGTCGGCGGTCAGCAGCATCCTGTCACGCGGGACGCATACCTCCAGGTGCACCTGCTGCCGGGCCAGCTGCTCACGCAGCAGCAGCTTTATCTCCTGCAACAGCTCCCCCACATCAAAGCGGCTCATCTTAGGCACCGAGATGGTGGTCAGGTTCCGGAATTCGCTCACAAAGCGGATAAGGCCCTCGGAGCGTCGGCTGATGGTTTGCAGGCACTGGCCAATATCTTCCAGTTCCTCGCGCAGCAGCGTCACTTCCTCGGCGGAGGTATCGGTATAGGTATGGATCTCTTCGCAGGCGCTGGCCGAAAGGGACGAAATCGGCGTCACGGAGTTCATGATCTCATGCGTCAGCACCCGGATCAGTTTGCCCCAGGCCTCCATTTCCTTCTCCTCCAGCTCCGACTGTATATTCTGCAGCGAAGCCAGGCGCACCTGTTCCCCCAGCAGCGACAGCTCCATCACATGCACCGACAGGTTGGCCAGCTGCCCCTGCTGCCGCACGGGCACCAGCACTTTATCGCCGCTCTCCAGCTGCTGTAGCCCCAGCGCCAGTTCCGGACTGCTTTGCTGCAGCTCCTGCACCTTCCGCAGCTGCCCTACCTGCAGCAACTTTTTGGCAGCGTTGTTCAGCAGAAGTATACTTCCGTCGGGCTTGTAGGTAATAATGCCGATGCCGATATGCTGCACGATCACCTCAAAGTAATGCAGGTGCGCCTCCTTCTCGGCCCGAACTTCCCTGAATTTGGCCATTACTTCATTCAGGCGCAGCGCCAGCATCGCCTGTGTTTTCCCCTCCCCTCCCACATGAAACTGCTCTGTGAAATCATCATACTTAATGGAGTTAAGGAAGCGGAGGAAGAGCCTGTTTGTGCGCTCCATCGCGTACATCAGCAGCCAGACCTGCAGCAGTATAAAAACCCCCAGCCCCAGGAAGGTGCCGGTGTACTCCTGCCGAAACTCCAGCCTGGCCAGTGTAAAAACAGAAGCCACCAACAGCAGGATGCGCAGCAGGAACTGCAGCTTAAAGTTCCTAAAGCTCATACTTCTCCAGTCTTCGGTACAGCGCGCCGCGGCTCAGGCCCAGTTCTTTGGCTGCCTTGGAGATGTTGCCTTCGTGCTTCTGCAGCGCCCGTTGCACCGCTTCCCGCTCCAGGTCGTCCAGGTCCAGGGTTTGGGCAGATACGGCAGGCGCAGCGGGCGTTGCCTCTTCTGCCAGGAAGAAAAAGTCATCGGCTTGCAATTCCCGGTTGTCGCTCATAATCGAGGCCCGCTCCAGGGCATGCTGCAGCTCCCGCACGTTGCCTGGCCAGCTATAGCGGCGCAGGCGGGCCAGGGCCGACTCGCCGAGGCGTTTTACCGGCTGTTTATACTTTTGGGCATACACCTGCAGAAAGTGCGAGGCAAAAAGGGGCAGGTCGTCCAGGCGCTCGCGCAAGGGCGGCAGGTGCAGCTCCACCGTGTTGATGCGATACAACAGGTCTTGCCGAAACTCGCCGCGCTGCACCATTTCTTTCAGCGGCATGTTGGTAGCGCAGATAAGGCGCACGTTTACCGGAATAGGTTTATTAGTGCCCACGCGCACCACCTCGCGCCGCTGCAGCACCGTCAACAGCTTGGCCTGCATCGCCGGCGACAGGTTACCAATCTCGTCCAGAAACAGGGTGCCGCCATTCGCCGCCTCTATCCGGCCCACCCGGTCTTCTTTTGCATCGGTAAAGGCTCCTTTTTTGTGGCCAAACAACTCGCTCTCAAACAAGGACTCCGTGATGGCGCCCATATCCACGGTTACAAACACCTTGTCGGCCCGCAAGGAGCGCTCATGTATGGTGCGGGCAATTACCTCTTTGCCGGTGCCGTTCTCACCCAATAAAAGTATGTCGGCGTCGGTTTTCGCTACTTTATTGATAATGGAAAACAGCTGGCGCATGGCCTTGCTGTCGCCTTGAATGATATTTTTGCCGCTGCTAAGCTGGGAGTTGAGGGTGCGGTTCACTTCTTTCAGCTGGCTTACCTCTTTGTAGGAGCTGCGCAGCCTGGACGCCGCCGACAGCGTGGCGATAAGCTTTTCGTTCTGCCAGGGTTTCAGCACAAAGTCAGTGGCGCCTTCCTTCAGCGCCTTCACCGCCATCTCCACATCGCCGTAGGCAGTGATCATCACCACCACCGCCGAAGGGTCATACTTTAATATCTCCTTAAGCCAATAAAACCCCTCCTGGCCGCTGGTAATGTCCTGGCTGAAGTTCATGTCGAGCAGGATGAGGTCAAAGTCTTCGTTGGAGAGCAGGTAAGGGATCTTTTTCGGGTTCTTTTCCATGACAACTTCCTTGGCGTGGCGCTTCAGCAGCATTTTAGCTGAGAAAAGTACGTCCTCATTATCATCGATCACCAGGATCCGCCCCAGGTTTTGTTCTTCCATAGTTTGTCTGTTTGATTGCAGTGTGCATGCTCAGCAACTACAGTAAAATACTGTGCCAGCTTTATACTTAACCAATTTAAAGAAATTAGCGCACAAAGTATAACTTGAGGTGTCCGGCCATGGACAGAAAGTGTCCGGCAGTGGACATAGCAGAATACCTATACTTGTAAAAGCGCAGCCGCAGCCCGCTTTTATGGCTTTGGCACAGGTATTGGCCATGGGTTGAGTAGATAAACGAATCTGCTACCTATCAAAGACTGAAACTATGTTAAAAATGTACTTCCTCACTGCTGCCCGGTCGCTGTGGCGCAACAAGAGCTACAGCCTGCTAAACGTAGCCGGTTTGGCGCTGGGCATCACCTGCAGCATCCTGCTGTTCCTTGTCATCCAGTACCAGCTCAGCTACGACAGCTTCCATACCAAGGCAGACAGGATCTACCGCCTCAATGTGGATTTCCCGGAGCGGGATTTCCATACGCCTGCCTCGCATTTCCCGCTCCCGGAGCTGATGCGCAGCAACGGCAACCTGGGGCTTGAGGAGGTGACGCAGATGGTGGGCAGAACCGGCGCACAGATAAACATAGCCGCCGATGGGGATACTCCGCCAAAAAAGTTTCTGGAAGACAGCAACATCGGGTTTGTAGAGCCATCCTTCTTCAGCATCTTCGACTTTAACACCGGCCCCATCAACCCTGCGCCATACTTTAAGGAGCCCAATGTGGTGGTGCTCACGCAAAGCCTGGCCGACAAATATTTTCCGGAGGAGAACCCGGTGGGAAAAGTGATCCGGTACAACAACCAGTATAACCTGAAGGTGGTGTCGGTGATGCCGGACATGCCGGGTAACACGGAGTTCCCGTTCGTGATGCTGGTTTCCTATAAAACGCTGAAAAACGAGCTGTCAGATGATTGGGGCAACCTCTCCAGCGACCACCAGACCTATGCGCTCCTGCCAAAGCAAATGAGCCCGGAGACTGCGCAGGAGGCGGTAAACAGTTTTGTGGCAAAACACAACGATCAGAAAGACTTGCGCAACAGCATGGTCTATATGTTGCAGCCGCTTAACGACCTCCATCACAACCCCAGCTACTACGGGGGCTTTGCCCAGACACCAGTTTCCAGGGAGATGCTGCTGGCAATGGCGGCAGTTGGCATCGTGCTGCTGCTCACGGCCTGCATCAACTTTATAAACCTAGCCACTGCCCAGGCCATTAAGCGCGCCAAAGAAGTAGGTATCCGGAAAGTACTGGGCAGTAACCGCTGGCAACTCGTGCTGCAGTTCATGAGCGAGACGCTACTGATTGTGGTTTCGGCTTCCCTGTTCTCGATCATACTTGTGGAGTTGGCGCTGCCCCACCTAAACGAGCTGCTGGACCTGCAAATTACGTTCAGCCTGCTTGATAACAAGGTATTGCTGCTGTTCCTGATAGCACAAGCCCTACTTGTCACCCTCTTCGCCGGCTTCTACCCAGCCTTTGTATTATCAGGCTTTGAGCCTACCACTGCCCTTAAAAGCCGCATGAGCATGCAGCGTGTCGGCGGGATCTCCCTTCGCCAGGTGCTGGTGGTGCTGCAGTTTACCATCTGCCAGGTACTGATCATCTGCACTTTTCTGGTAAACGAGCAAATGAATTTTTTCCGGAGCAAGCCGCTTGGCTTTGACAAAGAGGCGGTCGTACTAGTAACGCTCCCGCGGGAAACGAGTCGAAAAATGCAGGCCCTGCGCCAGGAGCTGCTCAGCAATCCGGCAGTGCGCGAAGTAAGCTTCGGCTCGGATGCGCCCTCCTCTGGCAACATCAGCTATGGCAACTTCTACTTTAACCATGCTTCGGAAGACGAGGGCTTCCAGATCCATAAGAAGTTTGCGGATAAATATTACTTTCAACTGTACGACATGCACTTTCTGGCCGGCAATGCCTATGCCAACGCCGACTCGCTGCAGTACATGGTTATCAATGATGCCCTGCGCCGAAAGCTTGGGCTGAAAACACCTGAAGAGGCACTGGGCAAAAACTTATCCTTCGGAGGGAAGCAATTCTCAGGGCCAATTGTGGGAGTAGTGGATGACTTTCACCAGTCTTCCCTGGCCGTGCCCATCGAGCCGCTGGTCATCACCAAGAACCCGGTTGACTATGTGACGCTTTCGGTTAAAATCAATATGGCGCAGAAGCAGGAAGCGCTGCAGCACCTGGAGCAGCTGTGGGATAAAGTATACCCGGATGATGTATTCAGCTATCAGTTTCTAGATGAAAGCATTGCCCAGTTTTACGAGGATGAGGCACGGCAAAATACGCTTTTCAAGGTCTTCTCTGTCATCGCGATCTTTATCGGCTGCCTTGGCTTGTATGGTTTGGTGGCTTTTATGGCTGCCCAGCGTACCAAAGAAGTAGGCATTCGCAAAGTCATGGGTGCCTCCGTCTTCCATATCACTGCCCTTTTCTCCAAAGAGTTTGTAAAGCTGGTGATGATAGCCTTTTTACTGGCCGTGCCCATTGCCTACTACCTCATGGACCTGTGGCTGCAGGACTACTCTTACAGAATCTCGATCAGCTACTGGCCTTTTATTATGGCAGGCTTTGCCACGCTGGCCATTGCCCTGATAACCATGAGCACCCAGGCGGTGAAGGCTGCCCTGGCCAATCCGGTACTTTCGCTGAAAACAGAGTAAAGTATACATAACCACAGCGGGAGCCACTGCACAAGGTGGCTCCCGCTGTGGTATTATAAAACGCTGTGCTACGTATAAGCTTAGTAATTCACTTCCGTTGCCGGTACGTCCACTAGTATAAAAGTAGCCTCTGCGCTGCCATGCAGGCTCACCACTTCCTGCTCCTCCAGCCGTACCTGGTCTCCAGCCTCTACCTCCACGTTATTCACCAGCAGCTCTCCCGTCAAAACATACACCAGCGACTTGCGCAGCTTAAATGTCTTTAAGTCGATCTCTTCGCCCTGCCCCACATTGCCATAGTATACTGTAGAGTTTGAGTTGAGGTAGGCCACGTTCTCCAGCACCTTTTGCCCGGTTACCAGCGGCACCAGTTTGTTTTTATACTTGCCATCCATGAAATCAATGTTCATGTGCTCGTACGAAGGCGCCAAGCCGCGCTTGTTAGGCAAAAACCATAGCTGAAGCACCTCTGCCAGGTTCTCCTTCTCATTTGTTTCGGAGTGCGTATAGCCGGTGCCGGCGGTCATGCGCTGCACATCACCTGCTTTCAGCACGGTTTCGTTCCCGATGTTGTCTTTGTGCGTCAGTTCCCCGTCCAGCACTACGGTAACCACCTCCATCTCCGCGTGCGGGTGCTGCGGAAATCCATTGTGGCCTTTTATTCTGTCGTGGTTGAACACACGCAGCGGGCCAAACTGCACGTTGGAAGGATCATAATAATCGGCAAAAGAGAAAAGGTAGTTAGACTGCAGCCAGTCGCCTATCTTAGCCGAATGTTGCTCCGAGGCAGGTATAAGTTTTATCATGTTTGCGTTGGTTAGGTGCTCATTCAGAGAAAAACCGGCAAGGCCAGTTTCTGAATGCCTTTACGTGAAGAGCCATATACTTGTTAAAAAATGCCCCTGCCAGGGAGCTACACGCATAAAAAAGCCTGGCGCCGCAAGGTAGCAGCGCCAGGCTCTAAGTAAAAATCTATAGGCTCTACTCTGCCTTCTTCAGTTTTTGTACCTCTTTCTGAAGATCCAGCACGATGCTGGATAGTTTATTCAGCGACAGGTCGGCAATCGGGAAAGTGGAGCTGATATAAGACCTGGCCTCCCAAATCTCCAGCACATCCTCAACATGCACCTCATAAGGGGAATAAACGGGGTTATCGGAGTGCAGGTGCAGCGTAGAGGCATCTTTAATCTTATTGAAGACGCGCTTAAACACAACACCCTCTTTCTGGCTCACGATAATGCACGGCGTGCCGTCTTTTATGCTGCCCCAATCCTCTATAAAGCGACCAACGATCACAGTGCCCGAGGCAATCGGCAGCATGGAGTCGCCGCTGATTTCGAAGGCGCGGTAGGTCCCGCCGCTGCCCAGCATAGGCAAACGGAAGCGCGGCAGCTCTTCCATAAACTCAGCATCGGCATAGCCATTCAGGTAACCTGCGCTGGCTTTATAAGGCACTAATTCGATATTTTCTTTTTCCTCCTGGTCCACGGTAATGGCCAGCACACGTAGCTTGCCTCCATTGGCTCTGTCTGCGCCGTCTGCTGCACCAGTAACGCCCTCCTTCAGCATGTCCCGCGTCACCAATTCATCCAGCGACACCTGAAACAGCTTGGCTACATTTACCAATGTACTTAGCTTAGGCTCTGCCCTGCCCTCCTCATAGGCTCCAACCAAAGAGCGCTTGATCTCCAACTTCTCGGCAAGCTGTGCCTGCGTATAGCCTGCCTGCTTGCGCAAATGCCTGATATTAGATGTCACTAACTGCATAGTTGCTCTTTTTAGTTACTGCAGCCGCCCACCGGGGGCTGCTTGGCGTAAAGCTACAAAACCTTTAGCACATATACTAATATATTTAGCACAATTGCTAAATATAAAGTTTACAGGATTAATCCTTATCAAGGATATAATTTAATATTTTAAATAAAATTTCACCAACTATGCAAAGTACAACTTTTTATAAACTACAGCCAGCTACTATATTTGGAAATATGCAGTTTATACTTCACTTTTATTGCAAACTTAAAAATGAGCAAAAAAACGGATTAGATAATTTGAGAAACGACTACAACACTATCAAGCCAATCACATCATAGTATAATCCTACAATAAAGGAACTAGTACTTGTAATAAAGCTATAGCCATTGCTTTACTAGGACATGCTTTGGTTCAATTTCATTAAAAAAGCAAAGCATAAAAAAATACAAGGCCAAGGAGGAAGTAGTGAACTTTTGAATAATTTCACCGGTTACGTAAGCTATAAAAATAGGTTTCAGCGATTACATTAAATTTTTAGCCAATTACTTAATCTTTACAACAATGATTGCGAAGCGTGCCCTCCGATACTCTGTTGCACTCGGTGCACTGGTGGCCACTGTCACCCTAGCAGGATGCCAGAAAGAAGAACTGATGGATAACCAGTTCAACCAGCCCCTTGCCTCCCTGTCTCCTTCTAACGGGCAAGCCATAGAAGGCCAGTATATTGTGGTATTTAAAAACCAGGCGAGCCAAATGAGCGCCAGCCAAGACCTGAAAGCCTCTAAAGTGAGTGCACTGCGCATACGGGAGGATGTGCTGGCGAAGGCTAAGCTGAAGGCCAGCGAAGTACAGCAGGTATACGAAGGAGCCGTAAGTGGCTTTGCCGCGAAATTGAGCGCCGAGCAGGTAAATGAGCTTCGCCGAAACCCTAATGTAGCGTATGTGGAGCAAGACCGCATCATCGCCTTGTCACCATCCTGGAAAGATACCGGCATCGCTACCAAAGGCGGTGGCAAAGGCAGCACCGACACTACCACCAAAGGGGGCGGAAAAGGCAACGGGAAAGGCCAAACAGACCCTACTCCTACCGAGCCAGCTCCTACTGATTCAACGACCACAGCGCCAGCCCCGACCGAGCCAGCTCCTGCTGACTCAACCGTCACGGATCCAACCCCGACCGATTCAACAAGCATAGAGCCGACACCAACGGAGCCTGCCGCCGCGTACGCCGCTATCACGCCCCTTGAAGGTGAAACTGTTGCGTGGAATATTGAGCGTGTAGGTTATGGCGACGGTACCGGCAAGACTGTTTGGATCATTGACTCAGGCGTAGACACGGACCACCCGGACCTGAATGTGGACGTGGCGAGAAGCTACTCCTTTATCTATGGCAACCCGTCTATTGAGGACGGCTACGGGCACGGTACTTCGGTTGCAGGCATCGTGGCAGCTAAAAACAACGGCTCCGGCATGATCGGTGTGGCGGCTAACGCCACGGTTGTAGCCCTCCGTGTGTTCGACGATGCAGGTGCAGGCTCTGTTTCCAGAGCGATCTCTGCGGTAAATTATGTCATCAACAATGCCAAGGCGGGTGATGTAGTGAACATGAGCCTCGGAAGCGGTATCTCCACTACCCTGGATCAGGCTGTGCAAGACGCTGCCGCTAAGGGAATTCTGTTCTCACTGGCTGCCGGCAACAGCAACGTAGATTGCTCTGGCACTTCTCCTGCACGCGTAAACGCACCGGGTGTGTACACCATCTCGGCCATGGACAGCTACAACGCACTGTGGGCATCATCTAACTTCGGGGCCGGTGTAGACTTTGCCGCTCCGGGCGTAGGCGTAACAGCCACCACTAAAAACGGTAGCATCGCAGGCGGTATGTATGGCACTTCCATGGCTACGCCACACGTGGCAGGTATACTTCTGCTTCGCGGCGAGGTGCTGAGCCAAGGGTACGTTACAGGTGACAAAGACACAACACCAGACCCTATCGCTTCTCTGGACTAACCGGAAGCACATAATAAGTAAAAAGGAAGAGGCCTGCAGCAACTGCAGGCCTCTTCCTTTTTATACTTAAGCTCTAAAGCTACGCGTGGTTCTTTTTGTAGATGGACACGGAAAGCCGGATCTTATAATAGGCATACGCCTCGCCAAGCGCTTCAAACAGGTCCTTAAGTTTGGCATCGGCACCCAGTTTAGCAATGGCTTTGGCAATTACTTTATACTCTGCCTGGCTCACGAACGCAGACAAGTCTACATCATAGCCTTGCTCATACAGGGTGGCCAGGTGCGAGAACACCGTCACGGGATTCAGGCTTCGTGCTTTAGCGATCATGTCAATGGTCATGCCCTGCTGCAGCAGCTCCAGCGTAGCCAGGTGGGTTGCTCCTTTTATCTTATTGCCTTTGTTTTGCTCTTCGTTTATAAAGTCGATGATCTCGGTGATAAAGGCCTCGCCATAGCGGTCGTACTTCTGCGCCCCAACCCCGGAGATGGCCAGCATGGCAATTTTGTTTGTTGGCCGCTCGGCAGCCATTTCCTGCAGCGTGGTATCGGTAAAGATTACGTAAGGCGGCACCCCGTACTCTTCGGCAAGGCCTTTGCGCAGCAGGCGCAGCTTCTCGAACAAAGCGTCTTTTATCAGCTCCCGCTTCGGCCTGGCTTTAACGGCCGGCTCTTCCTGCCTCACCTCCTCAAACTTCACGAGCTGCACTTTACGGCCATCAAACAACACCTGCCTGCTCTGTTCTGTCAGCTTCAAGGTATACCCTTGGTCATAGGCCATCTCAATAAGGCCTTCGTTCAGCATTTGGTGCAGATAGCGGTTCCAGTCCAGGGTGCTGATGTCGCGGCCGGCACCATAGGTCTTAACCTTGTCAAAGCCGCTCTGCATCACCTGCATGTTGCGGGCTCCCCGCAGCACATCCACCAACAGGCCCATGTTGGCCCGCTCTTGGGTGCGGGCAATGGCCGAGAGTGCTTTTTGTACGATAACCGTTCCATCAAAACGAGTGGGCGGGTTTCGACAGATGTCGCAATTGCCGCAGTCTTTCTGCATGGTCTCGCCGAAGTACTGCAGCAGTATGCGGCGGCGGCAGGCGGCGGCCTCGGCAAACTGCTGCATCCGCTCCAGTTTTACCAATTGCAGCTCCGTCTGCGCCTCGTTCTGGCCATCCTGCAGCATGCTGCGCATGTTCATCACATCGGCATAACTGTAGAAAAGCAAGGCATCGGACTTAGCCCCGTCACGGCCCGCGCGTCCTATCTCCTGGTAATAGCCTTCAACGTTCTTAGGCAGGTTGTAGTGAATCACCCAGCGCACATTAGACTTGTCGATGCCCATGCCGAAGGCGATGGTGGCGCAAACAATCTGCACATCATCGTTCAGGAACTCCTCCTGCGCCTTTGCCCGCTGGTTAGCCGACATACCGGCATGATAATAGGTAGCGTTAAAGCCGCTGCGCTTCAGCTTATCGGCCAGGCTTTCGGTGGCTTTGCGGCTAAGGCAGTAAATAATACCTGGCTGGTTGGGTCTGCGCGACAGAAACTCTGTGATCTTGTTGAAACGGTCGCGGCCCGGCTTTACCATCAGGTTGATGTTGGGCCTGTCGAAAGAGGCGACGAACACTTGCGGGTTTCTCAGGTGCAGCTGCTCCTGAATATCCTTCTGCGTCAGCCTGTCGGCGGTGGCTGTGAGGGCAATCACCGGCTTTCCCGGAAAATGCTGCTTCAGCGCCTTGAGCTGCGTGTACTCCGGCCGGAAGTCGTGGCCCCAGGAGGATATACAGTGGGCCTCATCCACCGCAAAAAGAGCCACGTTGATGCGACTTAAAAATGACAAGAAGCCGGATGAGAGCAGTTTTTCCGGTGACACGTACAGGAGTTTCAGCTTTCCTTCCAGGCACTGGTTCTCGATGGCGTACTGCTGCTCGGCGCTTTGGGAACTGTTAATGTACGCCGCCGGAATGCCGTTTGCCAGCAGCGCCTCCACCTGATCCTTCATCAAGGCAATCAGCGGCGACACCACCACAGCCATGCCAGGCATTACAATGGCCGGCACTTGGTAGCACACTGATTTTCCGCCACCCGTGGGCATCAACACCACCACATCCTGCCCCTGCAGCACCCCCTCTATGATCTGCTCCTGCATGGGCCGGAACTGCTCATAACCAAAGTATAATTTTAAGGCTTCCCTTGCCTCCCGTATCGTTGCCATACCAAATTCCTTAAGGGCTGCCGTTAAGCTGCAGCGCCCGCTTTTATCATACTTTCAAAGTTACCCAAAAGTGCCCTGAAATACGAATGGCGCCACACCTTTTAGACCGTTTATAACCCTTGAAAAATGATGCCGTACATCCTAACCAAACATAAAAAAACAAAGCTATGAAATCTGAAATAACGAATAACCTGGAACACGTACTGGTAAAATGCATGACGGCCTGCGAGACTTGCGCCACACTCTGCCTGCAGGAAGACAATGTAAAGGAGATGGCCGGCTGCATTATGCTGGACCGCGACTGCGCCGATATCTGCATTACGACAGCCCGCTTCGTGGCCAGAAACTCGAAGCATGCCAAGCATGTGATGAAGGAATGTATCGAAATTTGCAAGAAATGTGAGGCAGAGTGCCGCCAGCACGAGCATGAGCACTGCCAGAAGTGCGCCGATGCCTGCCGTGAGTGCGCTGAGGCCTGTGAGAACTGGATGCAGCAAAAATAAGCGAGAAAGTATAAAATAAGTATAAAACCAGCGGGGCGTGCTTACAAGTTAAGCACGCCCCGCTGGTTTTATACTTTAAGGGCTCGTTAAAAGATCATGTCAAGTATGGCGGTGATAACCGAAAGCACCAAACTGAAGATCAGGGCCCAGAGAAAACCTCCTACGTCAAATCCTGCTATCAACCAGTCGGCCATCAGGATAATGAGCGCGTTGATAACCAGCAGAAAGAGCCCCAGCGTCAGTATCGTTACCGGGATAGTTAGCAAAACAAGGATAGGCCGGACTATGGCATTCAGCACGGCCAGCACCAGCGCCAAGATAAGCGCGGTCATAAACCCATCGATTTGGACGCCAGGCAGAATATAGGCGGCGATCATGGCGGCCGCACCCGTTAAAAGCAGTTTAAGTATAAATCCCATAGTTTTATTTTAGTTGATGAATATAGTATTGACAGCTTATAGCTTTACTGCTATACATACGGACGCGGCATTTTAAAGTATGGCTGATAAAAAGAAAAGCCTGCAGTTTGCGCTGCAGGCTTTCTTATACATGGTATTTTAATCGTTAGAACTGTGCCTCCAGGCGGTTTTGGGAAACAGCCATCCAGTTGATCAGTTTCATGAGCATGCGGGCACCTACGTTGCCGTTCCACTCGCTGTCGCCGGGGGCCACCTCGCATAGGTCAAACCCGATGATCTCACGGCCAGACTTTACCAGCTGTTTTATCAGGTATACTGCCTGCTCAAACTCCAATCCGCCGGGCACTGGCGTGCCGGTTGCGGGGCAAAGCTTTGGGTCCAGGCCGTCAATGTCGAAGCTGATGTATACTTTCTGGGGCAACTGCGCGATGATCTTTTTACACTCCTTTTTCCAGCTGTCGCCTGCATACAGGTTCTCTTTCAGCACCGCATCGTAGAACACCGTCACACGGCCATTGGACTGGTCAGCCAGTTCCGCCTCTGCCTGGCAAAGGTCACGGATTCCTACCTGCACGAGTTTTTTTACCTGTGGCAACTTCAAGGCATTATACATAATGGAGGCATGTGAATATTCAAAGCCTTCATAGGCATCGCGCAAATCAGCATGGGCGTCTACCTGCAAAATGCCATACTCTTCGTGCCGCTCCGCCAGGGCATGCATCAGGCCTAGCGGAGTGCTATGGTCACCTCCCAATACGCCTACCAGTTTGCCCTGGTCCAGGTAAGTCAGCGCTTTCTGTTTTAGCCACGCCAGCAGCTCCGCTCCTTTGGCGGTTACCTCGGCAGGCAGGTTCTCAAACTCCGCTTTCCCAATTTCTGGACTGCCGGCTTCCAGCCAGTTAATGTAAGCCTCTGCTTTGTTGCGCAGTGCTTCGCTAGTTGCCGCCCACTCATCAGAGATTTCCTCCATCGCTACACCTAGCTTCCAGGCATCCTTGATGCTTGGCTCAAACAGGTCAAGCTGCGGCGACGCGTCTTTGATAGCCTGCGGCCCCTGAGCGGTACCGGCGCTGTAGGAAACGGTTACCTCCCAAGGCATCGGGATAATCACCACCTCTGATTCCTCTACCGTAAACGGAAGCCCGAAAAGCCCACCGCTGCTGTCTCCTACTCCGTTCGGGTCGAAGTTCTGAATTTTCTGTTCTTTGCTATTCATTGGTTGGTTCAGCTGAGTAAGCTTCAATGGCGCTCTGCGAGCCGACATGCAACAGTTCCTTCACGAAGTTCGGAAGGGCGAAGGCTGCAGCGTGGATCGCCTCGTTATAGTATTTCAGGCCTTGCTCTTTTGAGAATTTGGCCGCCGCCTCGCGGTTAAACTGCAGCGGGGTAGAGTTGCCTTTGGAAGAGTATGAGAAGCTCCAGGTACCAGTTGGGTACGTCGGGATGGCGGCCAGGTAGCAGTGCACCTTCTCATCGCCAAATATTTTCTTATAGGTGTCGTAGATCTCAACAAACACGGCGCTGTTAAAGCGCGGCGACTCTGATTGCGTGATCATTACGCCGTCGGGGGTGAGGCAGCGGTGCACCTGGCTGTAGAACTCAGCGGTGAACAGGCCTTCGCCCGGGCCAACCGGGTCGGCAGAGTCCACGATGATCAGATCATAGCGGCCATCCTCACACGCATTGATATACTTGATACCGTCTTCCACCAACAGGTTCAGACGCGGGTTATCAAACGCAACGGCTGTTTCGGGCAGGTGCAGCTTGCAGGCCTCAATCACCAGTTCATCAATCTCTACCAGCGTAACCTCCTCCAGTTGCTCGTAGCGCAGCAGCTCCCGCACCGTTCCACCGTCGCCGCCGCCAATTACCAGGGCGCGCTTGGCTTTCGGGTGGCTCATCATAGGCACGTGCGTAATCATTTCATGATACACATACTCATCGCGCTGCGTGCACATCACCATGCCGTCCAGCGTCAGCATGTTTCCGTAAGCCAATGTCTCAAACACTTCCACACGCTGGTAAGGAGAGTCCTTTTTGTAGAGCTGCTTGCCCGTGTGCTTCAAGGAGAGGGCAATGTTCTCGTCGCGCTCCGTAAACCATACATCGCGCGTAATGGTGCCCAGCTCCTCATCTGGTCTTGGAGACACATCGCGCAGCGACTCGAGGCTGAAGTCGTTGCGCTTGAGCAGGTTCAGCTGGCCGCGGCGCAGTTCCATAGAAGAACCATGTCCTGCTTCAAAAGCCTCTTTCAGGAAATTGTATGATACCCATGGGTCCACAGAGTCGCCGCAGGTAAAGAGGTCTACGGCAGCATAGCCATACTCTGGCCAGGTATGGATGGCCAGGTGGCTTTCCTGAATCACCACCACACCGGATACACCGTAGGGTGAGAAGTGGTGGAAAGTGCTGTTTATCACGGTGGCACCGGCCGTTTCGGCGGCGGCTACCATGCTGTTCTCGATATGAACGACATCGTTCATCAGTTCAGGAGAGCAATCGTAAAATTCAACTAAAATGTGTCTGCCTAAAGCGTTCATCAATGGCTGTAGAAGGTTAAAAAAATAAATCCGAAGGCAAAAAAACGAAATCTGCCTGTATAATCAAAAGTAAAACATCTGCTACTACCTGTACTCCTCTCTAGGACAACGTGTTATAAATTAAGCTAAAAATGGCCTTGGCTATTCCCTAAGCCATAGTGAACGTACCTTATTCCAGCTCCTGCTGCACGATGTGCGCCACTTTGTACTCCTCAGCCATATCCTCAAACACATCGAAGGCGTTGTTGATGGCGTTGAACTCTTTGAGCAGGTTGAACTGCGCCACATGGTAGATGAGAAACAGTTCGGACTGGGTAAAATTCGCCTTTGTGATAAAGCTGTAGTACTCCCCCTGGTCTTGGGTTTCGGTTTTATAGCGCTGAATCAGCTTGAAGAGCACGCTCAGGTTCTTTAAGTATGGGTTCAGGGAGTTTTGGTAGAAGGTAAAATGGTAGGTGAAGTATTCCCGGAAAATGTCCACCAGGTCCGCCTCCGTTTTCTCTTCATCGTTTAAATTCCGCACTTTCTGCACAAACGAGGTGAGCACCTTCTCCTGAAAGAAGACAAAGAAGTTGGAGCCGCGCCAGGCGCTCTGGTTAATGTCAAACGCTACCAGCGAGTCGATGATGTCGTTGTGCTTCTGTATGAAGCTGATGTATAGCGTGGAAAAGTTCTGCTGCTGGAAGATCTTTTGGGTTTTGTGCAACTCAAAACGCTGCAGCTCAAACTCGCGCTTTTGGTAGGTAAGGGTCGCAAAGAAGAGAAAAACGCCGGCCAACGCCCACAACGACCCGACGATGCCGCCGATAAACTCGCCATACTGCCCGAACACCCCCTCTCTGTCAGCGGGGTCCAGGTATAGCTCTTCGGCCAGGTTAAACTTTATAGTTCCCCATACAAGCACCACGGCACCCAGGATGATAAGGATGTAACCGGTGATCTCATACTTGCTGAGCTTAGCTTTTGGTGTCGACATGTAGTAAGTATAACGCTGTACAGGTTGCGGCTAATTGCTGCGCCGCCCTGGTAAGCTACACTACTCCGAAAGGCATTAATCGGTTTCCATCAGGTTGTTTTTGCCTAGGTCAAACGTGCGGATAAGCTCAATGATATGCAAAAAGGTTTTTGTATCGAAGAAGAGCAGCAAGGGCAACTCCACACTTCTGGAGTTATGGGTAAAACGTGTGATGACAGTAAAGACAAGGGGCTGGAACAAAGGGTGCTGCACCAGAATATCTTTCAGGGAGTCGGCGATATGGTTTTTGGGTGCTTTAGGAGGCGAGCCGTAGATGCTGGCTTTTAATATGTTGGCGAGCTGCGTTACCAGCGCCCCCGTTATAATATTGCTGATTTCAAGAAGCAGAGACTCCTGCATGACGGACAGTTCGCCTTTCTGCACATCCACCATGGCCAGGCAAACCTCGGAGAGCCGAACAATGTGATCGTCGGAGAACAGCATGAGCGTAGCCCCGTTAAAGTCTCCTTTAATATCAGACTGGATTATGACATGGGTGTCCTCATACCTGGAGACCAGCTCCAAAAGCTCCTTTACTTCGATCAACTTAATGTCAGGCACTTTCAACAGGACCTTATCTTTGGCAATCGCCGCAAAAGAATCAGCGGCGCGTGCCAGACCGATATTAAGTATCTCTTTTATAACATCCCTCTCTAACTCGGAAATATGAGTTTCCATCATCATGGCTGTCTCGTTTGTGTTTCTCTTATCCATCGCCTCACCCCTGCTTTTTCTGAATAAAGTAACGTGTTATTGCCGGCACATCGAGCACCAGGCATACTTTGCCGGTTCCCAGTAGTGTAACGCCACCATAGATATCTATCTGATCCAATGGCTTGCTTAGCGGCTTGACAACAATGTCCTGCTGCCGGTACAGTTTATCTACAATTAAGCCAAGCTTCCTGTTGTTGTAGGACACGATAATGATGTTCTGCACCTGTCCGTTCAGCCTGCTTTTGTCTCCGAGGTCCATTTCTGCTTCCGGGGTGTTCAGTAGTTCACTCAGGTATACTACTGTTACGGTTTCCCCCTTCAGGTCAGCGATAAGCACGCCACCCACTTCATGCAGCTCGTCCTTATCCAGGGCCACCACCTGATCGGTATGGATCAGCGGGATGGCAAAATAGATATTCCCAACTTCAAACAGCAGCGCCCCCTTAACGGCAATAGAAGAAGGCAGCTGCAATGTAAAGGTGGTTCCAATGCCTTTCTCTGTATGTACGTTAATTCGGCCGCCAATGGAGTCAATGGCATTCTTTACCACATCAAGCCCCACGCCCCTGCCGGAGTATTCTGTTACTTCTTTGGCAGTAGAGAACCCCGGCTCAAACAAGAGCGACAGCACTTCGTTGTCGGCCATACTTTTAGCCGCCTCTGCCGATATAAGCTGCTTTTCTATAGCGGAGCGCTTCACCTGCCTTAGGTCAATGCCTCTACCATCATCCTCTAACCTGATCAGGACGTTCTCCCGATCACTCTGTGCGGTCAGTTTCAAATGTCCGGTGCTTCCCTTGCTTTTTGCCAGGCGCTCCTCAGGCTTCTCCAGCCCATGCGTTATCGCGTTGCGAACCAGGTGCAACAGCGAGTCGGCCATGATCTGCAGAATGTTACGGTCAATCTGTATGTCTTGCCCTGTCAGCACGAGGTTAACATCCTTTCCTTCCGCTGAGGCCACGTCGCGCACAATACGCGGAAACTTATTGAACAATGACCCGATATTTACCAGCCTCGCATCCATGACGCTGTACTGCAGGTCTTCTGTTATGCGGTACAGGTGCGAGCTCACGCTCTTTAGTTCATCATGGTTCAGCTCCCGGCTAATCGACAGCACGCGGTCCCGGTCTATCATCAGCTCGCCTACCAGGTTCATCATGTGGTCCAGCTTCCTGATCTGTATATATATCAGATCCGACAGCGCCAGGTTTTTTGAAGTGTTATACTTCTGCACCTTGGTCAGCTCTATCGTGCTGTCAGACAGGTTCTCCACGATAATGTCGAGGTTGCGCAACAGCACGGGGTCCGGCTCGCCGTAGTTCGGGTTGTCCACGTTGTGGATCAACTCCCCCAGCAGGTCAATGCCATCAAAGAGCACTTTCACCACCTCGTCGCTGAAGTTCAGCTCTTTGTTGCGGATAAGGCTGAAGGCAGTCTCCAGTTTATGCGACACATCTGAGATCTGCAGGTAACCGATTGCTTTGGAGTTGGCCTTCAGGTTATGCAGCAAACGGAAAATCTCGGCCAGCGTTTCATCGTTGTCCGGCTCTTTCTCCAGTGTGCTGATATGCCTGTTCAACCCATCAAAGTACTCCAGGGCCTCGGCAATGAATATTTCTTTATACTCCTGTTCTCTCGATTTCATAATTTCTGTCAGTTGTACTGACCTGCTGCTGCCCGGCCACCAACCTGTTCAGGTAGTGAGGTATGTCATCCAAGGGCAGCACCTCGTTTATGTATCCGCTATCTATTGCAGATTTAGCCATCCCGAAGATGGCAGATGTCGCTTCATTCTGGGCAATCATTATTCCGCCCTGCTCCTGAATACAGGATGCTCCCGCGGTTCCGTCCTTTCCCATCCCCGTCAGGATCACCCCGATTACCTGCTGCACATGGCACTGTGCCACAGATCCCATCAGCATATTCACAGAAGGCTGGTCATACAGTGGGGCTTTCTCATCGGTTAGCCTAATAACCAGCCCACCGTTGGTCCCACTCATCTTTTGCACCAGCATATTAAAACCGCCTGGAGCCACAATTACACTCCCAACCTCTACTTTCAGGCCTGTGCGCCCTTCCATCACTTTTAGTGGCGTAAGAGACTGCAGGCGTTTAGTATAGGTTCTGGTAAAGTTTGGCGGCAAATGCAATGCAACCAGTACAGACGCTTTCAGGTCGGCGGATAGTTGCCTCACAATGCGCTCCACAGCCTGCGTTCCTCCCGTGGATGCCCCAATGGCGATAATGGTTTCAGTGGCAGCACCTTGCTTCGGGCTAGCAGGAGAAGGGCTTTTCAGAGGCTCCATTTCCTGCTGCAATTGGTTAAGCCGCTGCTGCGTGTCATACAGCTCTGTTTCCCGCACCGCCATTACTTTCCGTAGCACCTCCTTGGCTATACTTCTGTAATTGGTGTAATACCGGCTTTTTCCTGGTTTCAGCACGACAGCATACACCCCTAGGGCCACTGCCTGCTGCAGCAAATCCAGTGTCAGCTGCTCCTTCTGCAACAGCAGAAGAACGGGGGCCGGGGCTTCGCCAAAAATGCTTTTCAAAGCCATTAAGTTTTTATTGCCCGGCAGGTCATGGTCCAGCACCACCAGGTCTGTCCCGTTGTGCTTCAGCTTCTTTAGAAGTTCCTCCCTCTCTGATGCCAGGCCAGCGATCGCCACGCCAGCGGCAGCTCCTATGATGTCCTGGAGCACTAGGCGTGCATAGCTCGACCCGCCTGCTATCAGAACTCGCAACATATTTCCTATCTCCTCTGCTTCCTAAAGTATAAAGTTGCTTAGCAGCAAAAGAACCTTACTGCTTTGGCTCTTCGGCTAAAACCTGGCTTACCACCTCCAGCACCTTCTCTTCTGAGAACGGCTTCACGATATACGATTTGGCGCCATTTTCCAGCGCCTCGTTTACGATCACCTCCTGCCCTACGGCGCTTACGATCACTACTTTCTGATCGGGCTGCTCAGCCCTGATGCCTTTTAGCACCTCAAGGCCGGTGTTGTCAGGCAGGATCACGTCCAGCGTGATCAGGTCAGGCTTTGTCTCTTTTGCCAGCTCTAGCGCTGTCTGCCCATTAGGTGCCTCGCCAACAATCTCATACCCTGCGTCCGAGAGCATGTTCTTGAGCATCGTGCGCATGTAGAATGAATCATCTACAATTAATATTCTTTTCATACTTTATAAAGTATAGTTTCTGGTTTTTAAGCGTTCGGCAACTGATTGATTTCTTCCTGTGTCAGGATTTTGTGCATGTCCAGCACAATGATGAGCCTGTTTTCTATCTTGGCGATGCCTTCTATAAAATTCTCGCTCACACTTACATCCTGTAAAAAAGATGGCGCCTTGTCTATCTTCGTCAGCGGAAGGTTGAGCGACTGCGGTACTTCCTTCACATCCACTCCAATGCTGTACTCATCTGCTTCTACTACCAGCGTGAAGCTGTTTTGCACTCCTTCTGCAGGCTCCGGCTTAATCTGGAAACGCTTCTCCAGGTCAATAATCGCGATGATATCGCCTCGCACGTTGGCCACTCCCTTCACATACTCAGGCGTGCGGGGCATGCGGGTAATAGTAGGAGTCAGGGTTACTTCCTTCACTTGGTCAATCCGGATGGCGTACTCTTCGCCGCCAAGCTTGAACACAATCAGGTGCACCATTTCGGGGGCTACCTGCTCGCGGGCGGCCTCCGAAACCGGTTTCTCCTGTTTATCTTGTTTATCAGGCGCAGGTTCTGGTTTAGAAGCCGCAGGCTGTGTGGCTGCAGGCTCTGGCGCAGATTTCTTAGTTTCTTTTGATTCCTTCGCCATACTTATTTCTTGCCATTCCCTGTTTTAACATCACTTAACTTACGACTGTTCTCTGTTGCCCCTCTGTCGTTTCCGGTTTGGTTGCGATGCTTGCGGTTGTTTGACGGAATAGAGGTCATCAGGGACCTGCGCTCCTTAAACACCAGGTTGCCGTCTATCAACTTAAAGGCTGATATACTCACCTGCAGGTCAGCGGCAATGTCGTTCAGGTTCTGCGAAGATGAGGTTAGTTCCTGCATCGAGCCCGACAGTTGCTTGGCTGTGCTGGCTACCTGCTGGGTGCCAGATGCCGTTTGCTCGGCAATGGCTACCACTTCCTCCACATACTTCACCACATCGCCGATCGTGGTTTTCTGTACTTCCGTTGCCGTTAAGATGTCCTGCGCGGTGCGAAGCGTTTCCCCACTGGAGGCGGCAATATTTTTGAAGGCGCCGGATGCCTCGAAGGTGGCATTCTTTCCTTTCAACACTCGTCCCTCCATGGTAGAGATCGCCGTGGCGGCAGAGGCCGTATCTTTTTTCACGTCATCCACCAGCGTGGCAATCTCGCTTGCTGATTTGCGCGAGCCTTCGGCCAGTTTACGGATCTCTTCGGCTACCACCGCAAAGCCACGTCCGGCCTCGCCTGCACGGGCCGCCTCGATGGCAGCGTTCAGGGCCAGCAGGTTTGTCTGCGCGGCAATGTCGGTAATCACACCCAGCGATTTGGATATTTCCTGCGAGCGCGTGCTCAGTACTTCAATAGTTTTGGACGTAAGAGCCGCAGAGCTGGAGATTTCCTCCATGTTCTTCACCACTTCGGCCACTGTCTTCAGACCGATCTGCGAGCTTTCCTCACCGAGCAAGGCTGATTTGTTCACCACCTCGGCGCGGTTAGCCGTTTCCTTCGTCGCTTTCATGATCTCCTCGATCAGCTTAAAGGCCTGGTCTGTTTTAAGGGCCTGGTTCTGCGCACCTTCCGCCATTTGCTGCATGGCAAGCGCCACATCCAGCGTAACCTTGTTCATTTCCAATCCTTTGGCAGCCATTTCTTCAGAAGAAGACCCTACTACCAAGGAAGAGTCGTTGATTTCGCCAAGAAGGGCGTTCAGGTTCTCCACCGCCAGGTTCAGTGCGTTCGCCATATCCAGAATATCACCAGCAGTCTGCGCCTCTACCTTCTGAGTAAGGTCACCCTCCGAGATGGCACGTACTACTCTGGATACATCCAGCACCGGCGTTACGATGGACTCCAGCAGGTCGTTGAGGGTATCCACCAGTTCTTTCCAGCTACCGCCCACACCCTGCAGCGTGGCACGCTCAGTCAGCTTTCCTTCCACACCCGCTACTCTGGCCACACGCGAAACCTCGCCAGCCAGACGGTTCAGGTCGATCACCATGGTGTTGATCGTATCGGCCAGTTCGGCCATCTCGCCTTTGGCCTGCAGCGTCAGTTTCTGCGTCAGGTCCCCTTTGGATACCGCGGTTACTACTTTCACGATTCCTCGCACCTGCGTTGTCAGGTTAGAAGCCATGGTGTTCACGTTATCGGTCAGGTCTTTCCATACACCGGCTACGTTCGGCACGTTTGCCTGGCCGCCGAGGCGTCCTTCGGTACCCACTTCCAGGGCCACGCGGGTTACCTCACCGGCGAAGATATTCAAGGAGTCCACCATGCGGTTCATGTTCTCCTTCAGCTCATTCAGCTCGCCTTTCACGTCCACGGATACCTTCTGAGTCAAATCTCCTTTCGCCACCGCCGTGGCCACTTTGGCGATGTCGCGCACTTGCAGCGTCAGGTTAGAGGCCATGGTATTTACATTGTCGGTCAGCTCTTTCCAGGTACCACGTACTTTTGGCACATTGGCCTGACCACCCAAACGACCTTCCGTACCCACCTCTCTTGCCACACGCGTTACCTCGTCTGCAAAGATGTTGAGCGAGTCCACCATCTGGTTCAGGTTCTCCTTCAGGTCCAGGAGCTCGCCGCGGGCTTCCACGGTGATCTTCTGGCTCAAATCGCCTTTCGCTACCGCTGTGGCTACCTTGGCAATGTCTCGCACCTGAGAGGTCAGGTTAGAGGCCATGTAGTTTACGTTGTCAGTAAGGTCCTTCCAGGTTCCACCTACGTTCGGCACATTGGCCTGACCGCCCAGCTTACCCTCGGTACCTACCTCGCGGGCCACTCTTGTTACTTCGTCACCGAAGATATTGAGCGAGTCCACCATCTGGTTTAGGTTCTCCTTCAGATCCAGGAGCTCGCCGCGGGCTTCCACGGTGATCTTCTGGCTCAAATCGCCTTTAGCCACCGCTGTGGCCACTTTGGCTATACCTCGCACCTGCGTTGTCAGGTTAGAGGCCATGATATTTACGTTATCTGTCAGGTCTTTCCAAACACCGCCCACGTTCGGCACGTTGGCTTGGCCGCCAAGGCGACCTTCGGTTCCCACTTCCAGGGCCACGCGAGTAACCTCACCGGCGAAGATGTTGAGCGAGTCCACCATGCGGTTGATGTTCTCCTTCAACTCTCCCAGCTCTCCTTTTACATCCACGGATACTTTTTGGGTCAAGTCACCTTTGGCCACCGCAGTGGACACGTTGGCAATGTCGCGTACCTGAGAGGTCAGGTTGGAGGCCATGGTGTTCACGTTGTCAGTCAGGTTTTTCCAGGTACCGCCAACGTTAGGAACGTTCGCCTGGCCGCCCAGCTTACCCTCCGTACCCACCTCTCTTGCCACACGCGTTACCTCGTCAGCAAAGATGTTCAGGGAGTCCACCATCTGGTTCAGGTTCTCCTTCAGGTCGGCAAGCTCACCTTTCACATTTACCGTAATTTTCTGGCTCAAATCCCCTTTCGCTACCGCGGTCGCCACATTGGCAATGTCGCGCACCTGCAGCGTCAGGTTAGAGGCCATGGAATTCACATTATCGGTCAGCTCTTTCCAAACACCGGCCACGTTCGGCACGTTGGCCTGGCCGCCCAGTATACCTTCGGTACCCACCTCACGCGCCACACGGGTTACTTCCGCGCCAAACACGTTCAGTCGGTCCACCATCTCGTTAAGAATGTCCTTCAGCTCACCCAGCTCGCCTTTCACGTCCACGGATACTTTTTGGGTCAAATCACCCTTGGCCACCGCGGTTGCTACGTTGGCAATGTCGCGTACCTGAGAGGTCAGGTTGCCTGCCATCAGGTTCACGTTGTCGGTCAGTTCTTTCCAGGTGCCCTCTACTCTTGGCACATTGGCCTGGCCGCCCAGCTTACCCTCCGTACCTACTTCTCTCGCCACTCTGGTAACCTCACCGGCGAAGATGTTGAGCGAGTCCACCATCTGGTTGATGTTCTCCTTCAGCTCGGCCATCTCACCGCGCACATTCACAGTGATCTTCTGGGTCAAATCGCCTTTCGCTACGGCTGTGGACACGTTGGCAATGTCTCGTACCTGTGAGGTCAGGTTGGAGGCCATGGTGTTCACGTTGTCGGTAAGGTCCTTCCAAACACCGCCTACGTTCGGCACTTTGGCCTGGCCGCCGAGGCGTCCTTCTGTACCCACTTCGCGGGCCACACGGGTTACCTCACCGGCAAAAATATTCAGGGAGTCCACCATGCGGTTGATGTTCTCCTTCAGTTCACTCAGCTCTCCTTTTACATCTACCGATACCTTCTGCGTCAGGTCGCCTTTCGCCACCGCTGTGGCTACGTTGGCAATGTCACGCACCTGGAAGGTAAGGTTGGAGGCCATGGTGTTCACGTTGTCCGTCAGGTCCTTCCAAACACCGGCCACGTTCGGCACCGATGCCTGGCCGCCCAGTTTACCCTCGGTACCCACCTCCAGGGCCACGCGCGTTACCTCACCGGCAAACAGGTTCAGGTTATCGATGGTGCGGTTGATGGTCTCGGCCATCACCTTAAAGTCACCCGATACTGGAATCTGGAATGTTTCATCCAGGTTACCGCGGGAGATATTCTTCAGTACCTTGCCCACCTCGAGTACCGGTACCGCAATGGAATCCACCAGGCCGTTGATGTTGTTGATCATGTCCTTCCAGAAACCGGAGGCATTCTCAGCGGAGGCACGGGCTTTCAGGTTACCCTCCACACCGGCTACTTTGGAGATGCGCGACACCTCGCCACCTACACCACCGATCATCTCCACCATGGAGTTGTAGGCTTCGGCGATGTCGGCAAAGATGTCGTCGTTCTGTTTTGTCAGGCGCACCGATACGTCACCTTTCTTAAAGGCATCCAGGGCATAGAGCACCCTGTTCAGTTGGTCGCTGATATAGTCTGGGTTGCTTGGCAGTTTACCTTGGCGCAACTTTTTAACCGGCGCGGCTTTTTCAGCGGCTGGTTTGGAAGGCTCGCTTGGTTGCTCTGGTGCAGCTGCCGGTGCCGCCGGCTTGGCTGGCGCCTCCTCCACGGCTGTGGTAGCGCCGCCTTTGTCAGCTTTTGCCCGGGAAGCGGCTTTTTTCTCTTCTTTGGCTTCTACGTCACTGATGAGCTTCTCTTTACTCAACTTCAAGTTTTTACCTAAGGCCATATTTCGTTTGGTTGGAATAGGGTATCTATACCGGCTGCGGCACCACAAGAGCTAAAAAATGCAAGCGGTGCTTACAGCGAAAGATTTAGTTAGTGCAATTTACTATAAAAGTATGATATTTCCCGATCTAGGGGAAGGTATTCGCGCTTATTGCTCGAGATACTCCGCTGCCAATGCGGCGTAGTCTCGGGCGCCGTTAGAGGAGGCGTCGTAATCCAGCACGCTTTTTCCGAACGAAGGCGCCTCCGCCAGCTTCACGTTCATCCGGATCTGGCTTTGGAAGATCTTCTCCTTCACGTTCTCCTGCAGGTACTCCAGCACCTCCAGGCTCAGCTTCCGACGCACATCAAACATCACCACTACGATGCCTTTTATTTTAAGTTTAGGGTTAAAGGCTTTCCGCACTTTCTGAACTGTGTTCATAATCTGGTCCAGTCCCTGTAGGGTAAGCACCTCCATTTGCAGCGGAATCAGCACCTCCTGCGCTGCAGTTAAGGCATTTAGCGTTAGCACCGAGAGCGATGGCGGGCAATCTATAAGTATAAAATCAAAGCCTTTAGCCTGCGCAAGTATGGTCTTCAAAAATTTTTCCCGCTCCGGCTGCGACACAAGCGAAATCTCGATATCTACCAACTCGTTGGAACCAGGGGCTACCCAAACGCCGTTCTTCTCAACTACTATGTCGTTTATACTTTTATCGCCCTGGAAAACGTCGGCCAGTGAAGCCTGCGGGTTTGTGACGGCCAGCGAGTAGGAAAGATTGCTTTGGGGGTCCAGGTCCAGTAGCAGCACTTTTTTGCCCTGTTTGCTGAGGGCGCTGCCCAGGTTTATGGTTGTAGTTGTTTTGCCAGTGCCGCCTTTCTGGTTAATCACGGCCACTACATTAGTCTTCATTATGCGGGTTTTAAGGGTGCCTGTGCATGGCTAACGTGTCTGCCATGCCACTAATCTAAAGAAATAAAGTATAATTTAAAAGTATCGGCATAGCCTGCAGATCATACACCCTGCCCTATGTGCTGATGCAGCAGCACGCCGGAAGTAGCGTAAATTTCCTGCCACTCGGGCAACTGAAGTGCCACGGCCACGACACTGGCAGGCTCCATGTAGCCCAGCTGCAAGTTGCCGGACAGATCACGGGCCAGGCGCGTGAGGCCGGGGTTATGGCCTACTAGCAGCACCTGTTTCACATGATCAGGAAGTTCGCTCAGGCTTTTCAGGAGCTGTGACTCGCGGGCATTGTAGAGGTCCGGGTTATAACTTATCTGCTCCTCATCAAAGTATAACTTGCCGGCAATTAAGCGGGCGGTGAGGTTGGCGCGGTTGGCCGGACTAGCCAGTATGGCATCGGTCTTAACATAATTTTCGCGGAGCCACCTCCCGGTGTTCCGGGCCTGTTTCTGGCCTGCCGGTGTAAGCTCGCGTTCAAAGTCCGGCTGAAGCGGAAAAGGGTCAACCGCTTCGGCGTGCCGGCAGAGGAGTACGATTCTTTGCATAGAATATCAAAAGTGACCGTATAGATTAAGCGTCTAGCCGGTGATGGCTAATTGTAGTAACTGACACAGTTAAACCTGTGTAATACGAAGTAAGGTTGTAATTGTTTAAAAAATTATTTGAACTTTGGGCAAAATTTAGCCGGTTCGCCCTGTAAATATAAAGGATGATAAAAAACTTAGTCATAGTAGAGTCGCCTGCCAAGGCAAAGACAATAGAGGGATACTTAGGGAAAGACTTTGTCGTGAAGTCTAGCTTCGGCCACGTGCGCGACTTGCCTAAAGACAACAACGCCATTGACGTAGCGCACGGGTTTAAACCCACCTACGTTATCTCCAGCGATAAAAAGGAAGTGGTGTCGCAGTTGCGCAAGCTGGCCAAGGAAGCGGAAACCGTCTGGCTTGCATCGGACGACGACCGCGAGGGAGAGGCCATTTCGTGGCACCTGACCGAGGCCCTGAACCTGAACGACGCCAAGACGCGCCGCATCGTTTTCCGGGAGATCACCAAAAACGCCATCCTCAACGCCATCAGCTCGCCGCGTGGCATCGACATGGACCTGGTGAACGCCCAGCAGGCCCGCCGAATCCTTGACCGCCTCGTAGGCTTTGAGCTGTCGCCGGTGCTCTGGAAGAAGATCAAGACCGGTCTTTCGGCAGGCCGTGTGCAGTCGGTGGCGGTGCGCCTGGTAGTTGAGCGCGAGCGCGACATTGAAAAGTTTAAAGCAGAAGCCAGCTTCCGTATCACTGCCTCATTTGATGTACAGGGCCGCACACTGGAGGCAGAGCTTCCGCAAAAGTTCAAGACCGAGGAAGAGGCACAGGCATTTCTGCAGCAATGTATCGGGGCAGAGTATAAGATAGAGAACCTGGAGCAGAAGCCGCTGAAGCGCAGCCCTGCCCCGCCCTTTACCACCTCTACCCTGCAGCAGGAAGCCAGCCGCAAGCTATACTTCTCGGTGGCCCAAACCATGACCATCGCGCAGCGCCTGTACGAGGCCGGTAAGATTTCCTACATGCGTACTGATTCGGTGAACTTGTCGGAAGAGGCCATCCAAGGAGCCAGCCAGGAGATCCAGCGTTCGTTCGGGGAGAAGTTTGTAAAGAACCGCCGTTTCAAAACAAAATCATCCGGGGCACAGGAGGCACACGAGGCTATTCGCCCTACGGATTTTTCTAAAATGGTAGGCAGCTCAGACCGTAACGAGCAGCGCCTGTACGAGCTGATCTGGAAACGCGCCATCGCCTCGCAAATGGCTGACGCTGAGATCGAGAAAACAACCGTCACCATCGGCATCTCCACGCAGCCCGACCAGAAGCTGCAGGCTACCGGTGAGGTGATCAAGTTTGAGGGCTTTTTGAAAGTATACATCGAGTCGAAGGACGATGAAGAAGAGGCTGACGAGGATGTGAAAGGCATGCTGCCGCCGCTGAGCATCGGCCAAAGTATAAATCTGCGCCAAATGCTGGCCACGCAGCGTTACAGCCGTCCACCGGCCCGCTATACAGAGGCCAGCCTGGTGAAGAAACTGGAGGAAATGGGCATCGGTCGTCCGTCTACCTATGCGCCTACTATCTCTACCATACAAAAGCGTGGGTATGTGGAGAAAGACAGCCGCGAAGGCAAAGAGCGTAACTTCCAGGTGCTTACCTTAAGAGGCGATAACATCACCACCCAAACCAAAACCGAAATTACGGGAGCAGAGAAAGCCAAGCTCTTCCCGACTGACACGGCCATGGTGGTGAACGACTTTCTGGTCGAGCATTTCCCGAACGTGATCGACTACTCGTTTACAGCGCGTGTAGAGGCGGAGTTTGATGAGATTGCGCAGGGCCAGAAAGAGTGGGAAGACATGCTGGAGAAGTTTTACGAGAAATTCCACAAGCGCATTGAGTCGAGCGAGAACATTTCTAGGGCAGAGGTCTCCGGCGCCCGCGAGTTGGGCACTGACCCGGTAACAGGCAAAACCATCGTGGCAAAGCTTGGACGCTTCGGGCCTTACGTGCAGTTGGGCGAGGAGAACGAGGAAACCGGTGAGAAACCGGTGTATGCCAGCCTGCGCAAAGGCCAGTTCATTGAAAGCCTGGCCTTGGAGGATGCACTGGAGCTGTTTAAGTTGCCGCGTATTGTGGGCACTTTTGAAGAAAAGGACATGACGGCGGCCATAGGGCGCTTCGGACCCTACATCCGTCACGACGGTAAATTCTACTCGCTACCCAAAACGCTGGACCCGCTGAAGGTGACAGCCGAGGAAGCCATCGAGCTGATACAGGCCAAGCGCAAAGCGGACGCGGAGAAGCTCATCAAGTCTTTCCCGGAGAACCCCGACATACAGGTGCTCAACGGCCGTTACGGTCCCTACATTGTAGCCGGCAAAAAGAACGTGAAGATCCCGAAGGACAAGGAGCCGAGCGAACTGACACTGGAGGAATGTATAGCGCTGGCTGAGGCCACTCCGGAGAAGAAAGGCCGTGGCGGCTTCAAAAAGAAAGCTGATGCCGATAAGCCGGCAGCCACGAAGAAAACTGCCACTAAAGCCAAGGCGGCATCCTCTAAAAAAGCCACTACCGCCAAGAAAGCTGCGCCGAAGAAAAAGGCATAGTATAAAGTATAACTTAAACTAAAAGAGCACCTTAGCCAGGTGCTCTTTTAGTTTAAGTATAATCAGGTCCTGCAAAAGCTATGTAAGTATAAACCCACCCCTAACCCCTCCTAGGAGGGAATTTGGTACTGTAGAAAAAACATCTCTTGGAACGGACTTGGGTGGCTAATGCGCGGGTTGATTAGGTATCAGCACTATACTTACTCCGCAGCCTCTCCCCCACTTTTGCGGGAGCCGCGGTATAATTCATACTTCAACAGGCGGCAATCGATGGAGCCGTTGTAGAGCGGCACGCGGCGGGAGGTGCGCAGCCCCACGTTTTTGGCCGCTTCCAGGTTGCCCGTAAATACAAAGGCATCGTAGCCCTGGTAGTTGTTCTTGAGCGTGTCCCCGATATTTTTGTAAAGCAGGTTAATATCATCTGACTGGATTCGCTCGTTGTACGGCGGGTTCATCACCACCACACCATGGCCCTCCGGCGCATGTGTTTCAAAAAAGTTAGCCTGCTGCACCTGGATATAGTTCTGAAGCCCCGCGTTCTCGATGTTGTTCAAGGCAGCGTCTATGTAGTCGGCGTCCAGGTCGTAGCCGACGATCTGCGCCTGCGGTGTGCGCTTTTCTTTGGCTTCGGCTGTGTTCCATACCATCTCAAACAGCGGCTCGCTATAGTCTTTCCATTTCTCAAAGCCGTACGGGTCGCGGCGGAACAGGCCGGGTGCGATGTTCTGCGCCATCAGGGCGGCTTCTATCAAAAAGGTACCGGAGCCGCACATCGGGTCAATGAAGGGCGACTTTTTATCCCAGCCGGACAGGGCAATGATGCCGGCGGCCAACACTTCGTTCAGCGGTGCCACGTTGGTTTGCAGGCGGTACCCGCGGCGGTGCAAGGACTCGCCGGAGGAGTCTAAGGAGAGCGTAACCAGATTATCGTGCATGTGCAGGTTGATGCGCACATCCGGTCGGATACGGTCCACGGAAGGACGTTCGCCTGTTTTCTTCCTGAACTGGTCCACGATGGCGTCTTTGGTGAGCTGGGCCACATACAGCGAGTGCTCAAAGGTAGAGTGGCTCACCACAGCATCAATGGCAAAGGTCATGTCCAGGTCCATCAGCTCTGACCAATCGGTTTTCTGCACCTGCTCGTACAGGTTCTTCTCGTCGCGGGCTTTAAACTGGCGGATGGGCTTCAGTATGCGGATGGCGGTGCGGCACCACAGGTTGGCCTCGTAAAGCTGGCGTAGGTTACCGGAGCAGGTCACGGCGCGGTTTCCTGCCTTTACAAACTCCATGTCCAGGTCGCGCAGCTCCTGGGCCAGTACCTCCTCCAAGCCGGCAAGCGTGGTGGCAATAATGTTAAAATTCTCGTTTGGTGCTTTCTTCGCCATACTTCATACTTTTATCCAGCTGCAAAGATAGCGCTAAGATTTAAGAGTTATGAATTTAGAATTATGAGCTCTGGTACTTAAGGTAATCCGGTCAATGAAGATTTAGATCCTGCGTTACACTATCTACGGCAGCTCTCGCAACATCATCAACTAAGAGCTCATCGTTTTTTACTCTTAACTACTAAAGTTATCTTTACGGCAAATTACCCGCTTATGAAACTGCAGACCGATTTCCCTTTAAAACCATACAATACCTTTGGCATAGATGTTAAAGCCAGGCTCTTTGCCCGCTTCGACTCTGTAGAAGAGCTACAGGAACTACTGCAGTTGCCCGAGCTAAAGCAAGAGCAGAAGCTTATACTTGGCGGCGGCAGCAATTTGCTGTTCACCAAGGATTTTGAGGGTGTGGTGCTGCAGAATGGCGTTAAAGGCATTGAAAAGGTAGCCGAGGACGAGGAGCATGTCTACTTGAAAGCCGGCGGCGGCGAAGTATGGCATGAGTTTGTACTTCATACTTTGTCTGAGAATCTAGGAGGCGTGGAGAATCTTTCGCTGATACCGGGTACTGTGGGCGCTGCCCCGCTGCAGAACATCGGAGCCTATGGCGTGGAGTTAAAAGACGTTTTTCACGAGCTGGAGGCGGTAAACCTGGAAACAGGTGAGGTGCGGGTGTTTGATAACGAAGCCTGCCGGTTTGGCTATCGCGAGAGCGTGTTCAAAAATGAGCTGAAGGGCCAGTACATCGTCACCCACGTCACGTTCAGGCTGCACAAAAAGCACAAGCTAAACACATCCTACGGGGCTATAAAATCTACCTTAGAGGAAATGCAGGTGCAGGCGCCAAGCATACAGCATGTCAGCGCCGCCGTGTGCCACATCCGCCAAAGCAAGCTGCCCGACCCGAAGCAGATCGGCAACGCCGGCAGCTTTTTCAAGAACCCGGAGATTCCGCTGGAGCAGTTTGAGGAGCTGCAGAAAAAATATCCTGAAATGCCCTCCTACCCTGTTTCAGAAACTACCGTGAAGGTGCCGGCCGGCTGGCTGATTGAGCAGTGCGGCTGGAAAGGCAAAGTACTCGGCAACTATGGCGTGCACAAGAACCAGGCGCTCGTGCTGGTAAACTATGGCGGCGCCAAAGGCCATGACATCCAGCAGCTTGCTCATAACATTATACAAACAGTAGAAGACAAATTCGGGATAAGGCTGAGTGCAGAGGTAAACATCATGTAAGAATGGATCGGTTGTGGGTAAAAATATAGTGCTCCGGAAGTATAACCATTTGTAGAATCCTGCGCTATATCCTCTATACATAAACTTCTGTATGACCACCTAAACGAATTCTTATGCTTCTTAGAAATTACATACTATACCTGGCCCTGCTATTAACTGCCGGCATGCTTGTTTCCTGTGACGATGATGACGATGAGCCTGCAGAACCATCCAAAACAGAAACACTGACAGCCAGCCCGTGGCAGGGCGATAAAGTGCTGCTAAACGGCATAGACGTGGCTGCCATACCGGGCGTGGGCGACAATGCAGACGTTTTCGAAACACTGCGCCTCACCTTCCACGAAGACAACACCTACCTTGCCGAGTTTCAGGCCAACGGCCAGGAGCAGACCATGGAAGGCGACTGGTCTTTTAACGCAGACGAAACGGCCATAAACGTGGACATGTTTGGCGAGATGCAGCTGGAGAGGCTCACGGAAAACAACCTGGATGTCAGCATGACGCTCAGCAACCAAAATATGATCCTGATCGGGCAGATTATTGGCATTACGCCGCAGCAGATAGAGGCCTACACGAACGGCGACCCGGTAGAAACAGAAATGCGTTTTACCAGATAGCAAAACACCAATACAAGTATAACCCCTCTGCCGGGCTTTCTGGCAGAGGGGTTATACTTTATACTGAGCTTGTCAAGCGTCCTTCTCTATCTCGTGCGTCTCCACTTTCACGGCGTTATCCTCGGGCCGGATCCCGTTGTCGCGCATTCTGGAGTATACCTGCGTAAACTCCGCCCCCAGCAGAAAGATAACCGAGGCATAGTATACCCACACCAGTATCAGCACCAATGAGCCTGCCGCGCCATAAGTATCGGCCAGCGGGTCGTGTTGGAAGTAAATGTTGAGGATAAACTTGCCCAGCACAAAAAGCACCGCCGTTACGGTAGCACCCACCCATACATTAGGCCACCGAATTTTGGCATCCGGCAGCACTTTAAAAATAGCAGCAAAGATGATAATACCGACAAGTATGGAGATAACCGCATTACCCGCCGTGATAAGGTAAACGGCGATCCCGGAGAACTCCTCCCGCAGAAAATCGCTGATCAGTCCCATCACCACATCCACCGAGAGCGAGACCAGCAGCAGAAAGCCTAAACTTACCACCATGGCCAGCGAGAGAACGCGCTCAACCACCAGTTTAACCCAGCCGCGCTCCGGCTTTGCCCGTACTTCCCACATGGCATTCAAAGAGTCCTGGAGCGCCACAAACACAGTGGTTGCCGAAAAAATCATGGTAGAGACACCGATAATGGTCCCCACCGTAGAACTGGCCGACTGATCTGCGTGCTCGATTATGTTCTGGATCTGCTGGGCGCCGCTGCGGCCCACGATGCCGCCTATCTGCCGGGCCAACTCACCCTGAACCGCCTCCTCGCCGAATACGATTCCGGCAATGCGCAGCGTGATAATTAGCACTGCAGGCAGCGAGAAAATAGTATAAAACCCGATAATAGCCGCCCAATCCAGAGGCCGGTCGTTGCCAAACTCTTTAAAGGTGCGCTTGATAAGGGTCCAGCTAAGTGTTAGTTTTTTGTTCATGTGTTTATACCTTTCCAGAGCATTGATGCAGGTTGGAAACAGGTATACCTACGGCGAACAGTGGCTTGTTGATATAAGTTATTCTGTACTAGCCTGCTATTTGCTGCAACTTCATTCTTTTCAAAATACGCTCCCTTTCCTCAACTGAGAGACAGAGGTTCTCCGCTATTTGGGTAGATGTTATTTTGTTGTTGAGATAGTAATGTAAAAATACATCCTCAACCTCTTTCAACTCACAGGCACATAACTTTTGAAACTTTGTTTTGACTATTCGCCCATCTAGTAGATTGATGGTTGCTGTATTATCAACACCTTGAGATAGTATGTTTTCGAAATAGTTACTAAAGCTTCTGTGACTTTTTTCTGCACCCAACCAATCGTTTCCTTCAATCACAATGTGGCTGATATCTTTTAAAAGGTAGGTGTCCTTGTCAACTGCAATAGAGTCTTTATCGAAAACGAGGTCTCCTTCAAGCTTACCTTTTAAGGGCCTATACTTGTTTACAACCAGTACACTGCAAATGATGCGATAGAAAAATGGAAGCAAAGTAGCATATAGCAAATACTTGTAAATAGGATGGAAGTCTGGTACATGCAACAAAAACTTTAAGACCAGAATGGACATCACAATACCGGCTATATAAATATAGCTTACAGATGTTGTTGTCCAGGAAAAAGAGTCAGGCTTGAAAATTGTGAATTTCTTCATGGCACCTCATTCTTTATACTTTCAACCTTAGGCTATACTACCCTATCCTTCCACCTCCAGCCGTGCCAGGTAATTTCCGGCTTCGCCTTCCAGCAGCAGCTCAAATGTAAAGCCGTGTTTTACAGCATAATCCTCCAGTATGGACGGATCAATGAAGAGCCAGTTAAACCACCCGCTCTCCTGATCTTTATACTTCATGTTATACTTTACCTCGCCATAATAGCCAGCATTCAGGTCCAGCAGCACAGAGCCGTCTTCCTCCTCATACATGTACAGAATATCAGACGACTCCAGCAGAATTTGCCCGCCAGGCTTCAGGAGCGCTTTTGCGTGCTCCAGGAAACGGTCCAGCCCCTCCAGTGTGCCGGCTATCCCGATGCCGTTCATCAGCATCAGCAGCGTATCGAATGAGGCGTCCTTTAAATCGAAGATATCCTTGTGCGACACCTGCCTCACCCCCTGCCGTTGCATGGCTTCCACGGCGCCAGCAGAAATATCGAGGGCGGTAACCTGCTGCCCCCGCTTCTGCAGCGCCAGTGTATGGCACCCGGACCCGGCTCCTATATCCAACACTGCGCCCCTGCAGGCAGCAAGCGCCTCCGTCTCCAGCTCGGGCATCTCCTCTTCGCTCCGGAATAGGTAATACACCGGGATCACGTCATCTTCTGTCAGGTTGCTTTCAACGGTTATCTCCGCCTCTTCTTCGCCAGCGAGGTAGTCGAGCAGGGCAGTTCCTATCGGGTCGTTTTTCATGGGATCGCATATATTGGGGAGAATTTGGGTCAGGAGGTGGGATGCTCCTGTTGCCTTATCTGCCCAGCAGGTTTATAGATAGTGCAAAGGTACGCCATTTTATACTTCGTCCGTTAAAATTAACCTTTAGATGAGCGGGCGGTGGCTTTTGAAAAAAGTAAACCTAATGCCGGACCAGGCAAGTATAAATAGCATCAACAACAGCTAAAACCAAATGACAGGAAGCCATATAGGCGTTGATTTCAGCGAGAAGCTATCAGGCAACACGGCGGTGGCGATGGAGGAAGACGGGCAGCTACGGGTGTGGCAGTGCGAGCGAAAGGCCGACGCCGACGCCTGGCTGCTGAAGCTGATCCGGGAGAAAAGGCCGAAAGCCGTGTTTATAGATGCGCCGCTAACGCTGCCCAAAGTATACACCGACCAAGCCGCCGCCTCTCCTGAGGCCGACTTTTTCTTCCGGAAAGCCGACCGGGAGGTGCAGGCCATGTCGCCTATGTTTTTAGGAGGGATGACGGCACGCGCCATGAAACTGCGCACGCAGCTGGCCGCCGAGGGTGTGGCAGTGTTGGAAACCTACCCGAGCCAGGCTTGCCGGTTCCTGCTGCCGCAACTCTCCGGCTATAAAAAGGGCCTGGAAGGGATAGACGCTTACGCCCATGCGCTACAGGAGGTAAGCCATGTTAAGCTGCAGCAAATGCCCACCAACTGGCACCAGGTGGATGCCATACTCTGCTGGCTTTCAGGAAAAAGGCATCTAAACGGAAAATCTGTACTTTACGGCGATGCAACCGAAGGCCGCATCATCGTTTAGTTCTCATCAGTAGCGTCTGCCGCTGTTTCCAGGGTATGGAACTCCATCTGCAGCGCTTTGATCTTCACCTCCGTATCGGTTGGTATTTTACTGGCGTCGAGTTCGTTTTTGCGCGTGTTTAGCTTCTCCATCACCTGTTTTGCCATCTCCCAATCCTGGTCATCCCAGGTGCCTCTCTGCTGCCGCACGTTTTCCAGTAGCGTGATGTATGCCTCGCGCACGTTCTCTTCGTTAATGCTGTCGTAGTTGGCCCAATTGCCCAGCAGGTTTCCCTCCCACTCGCCCAGCGCCGGGGCTTCGTTTGCGCGCCGGTATTCCTCGTCAGCATTCTGAAACTCCGCTTTCAGGTTTTTATAATCTTGCTTCAGCTCCTCTGAGAAATTTTCTGACTTCTGGTCCAGCTCCTGCGTGCGCGTTTTAAAATCGGCTCTGGCGCGCTCCCAGTCTTCCTCGGTACGATCTGCCACGTTAGCGGTAGCGTTGCTAACCCAGTTTCTGAAATCTGCCAGCTCATCCTCTACCTGTTGCTCCTTGGTGGCGGAACAGCTGGCAAGCACCAACATAAAAGATAAGGTGAAGTAAGGCAGTAATTTAGTTAGTCTGTTCATAGTAAGTGTTCGTTTTGATCCATTCATTTTTCCTACACATACGGCTTATCTCCTGATTAAGATATTACAGCTCAAGCACTAACAAAGTAGGATTTAAAGAAGCGCATGCGGCCAAAACTCGCACATCTTCAAGGCTCAGCTTATCGCTAGTTAAAACATGTTAAGCAAAACACCGTAAGGATAATAAAGCAAAAGTCATATTTTAAATAGACATAAGTATATCTTCGCTTATATATTCAGATACAGGCATTGCTCCGGATGGAGCCACAATTGCAATAGCTTATACTTCGAGTATGCATTTTTAAGGCACAAGTGAAGTATAAGCTATTTACTTTTCTGCCTCAAACACCAGGTAAGTACTTGCCGGGGCAAACTGACGCAGTACCAGCTTATCCTCGCTGAGTTCCCACACTTCCCACCGCGGCAGCATCACGCTCATAATCGACCTGCCATCTACCTCCCGCGTTTGCATGCTGATGTAGCCTTTGCCCGTGTCCAGCTCCCAGCGGCCCTCCTCTACCACCTCTGCCCCATTCACATTATTTGGTGTACTGTTTAGCCGCACCAGTTTATAGTAGCCATTCTTCATAAAGGTCAGGCGTAAGCTTTCCTGTGGATATGCCGGCTCCTTTTGCCCCTCATGAGCATAGAGCTTTTCCTGCAGCACCCACGTTTTAGAAAGTATGGCGATTGAATCCCGCTGTTGCATTTCAAAAAACGTATTGTTTCCCCTGAACATTGGGGCAGGATCTGCAGTAAGAGTCAGAAGTATAAACAGCGTGGAAAACATAAACCTACACGTTAAATCCTAATCGATACAACTTACATCCTATCTATATATACTATCAAAACCTGCTAAAAGATTTTATGGAAAGCACCCACACCCTGCAGAAAGGCTTTATGCAAGAGGCCGTAAACTTGTCTTACAATAAAATGATGGAAGGCTACGGAGGGCCTTTCGGGGCTGTGATCGTGCGAAACGGCACCGTGATTGCCCGTGGCTACAATAAAGTGCTGCACACCCACGACCCAACGGCCCACGCCGAGGTAGAGGCTATCCGTGCTGCCTCCCAGGTATTGGGCACCCACGATCTGTCGGACTGTGAGATCTACGCCAGTTCCGAGCCCTGCCCCATGTGTTTGGGCGCCATTTACTGGGCCAGGATAAAAAAGATTTACTACGGCAACCCGCACCAGGAGGCGGCACGCATCGGCTTTGATGACTCTTTTATATATGAGGAACTAAAGAAGCCCGCAGCGCAGCGGCGCATTCCGATGGAGCAACTATTGCCGGAGAAAGCCATTAAGGCCTTTGAAGCATGGGAAAAGAAATCCGACAAGCAAGCTTATTAGAGAGGTAGAGAGGTAGAGAGGTAGAGAGGTAGAGAGGTAGAGAGGTAGAGAGGTAAGGTATACTTGATTTGGAAGTATAAAAAATCCGCTGGCCATACTTTTAAGGGTATAACCAGCGGATTTTTATTTTATGCCTGGCTGTTAAGGGCCAGGTCTGATCTGAGACTAGCGCTGCTTCATCATGTTGGCCAGGTTGCCCAGGCCGCCGCGTTTGCCGGCCATCTTGTTCATCGAGCGCATCATTTTGCGCATGTCGTTGAACTGCTTCATCAGGTTGTTTACCTGCGTCACGTCGGTACCGCTGCCTTTGGCAATACGGGCACGGCGGCTGCCGCTGATCATGTCCGGGTTCTCGCGCTCCTGCTTCGTCATGGATTTAATGATGGCCTCGATTGGCTTGAAGGCGTTCTCGTCGATCTCCACATCCTTCAGGGCCTTGCCTACGCCCGGTATCATCCCAACCAGGTCTTTAATATCACCCATCTTCTTGATCTGCTCCAGCTGCGTCAGGAAGTCGTCGAAGTTGAACTGGTTCTTGCGGATCTTCTTGTTGATGCGCTTCGCCTCGTCCTCGTCGAAGGCCTGCTGCGCGCGCTCCACCAGGGAGATCACGTCGCCCATGCCCAGGATACGCTGCGCCATACGATCCGGGTAGAACAGGTCCAGCGCCTCCATCTTCTCACCGGTAGAGATAAACTTGATCGGCTTCTCCACCACGGCACGGATAGAAAGGGCCGCACCACCACGCGAGTCACCGTCGAGCTTCGTCAGCACCACGCCGTCGAAGTTGATGCGCTCGTTAAAGGTCTTGGCTGTGTTCACCGCATCCTGGCCCGTCATGGAGTCTACCACGAACAGGGTCTCGGTTGGGTTGATGGCCTTTTTGATCTCGGCTATCTCTTTCATCATCGCCTCATCCACGGCCAAACGACCGGCAGTATCGATGATGACTACTTTCTTGTGCGTTTTCTTGGCGTGCTCAATCGCGTTCAAGGCAATCTGCACCGGGTTTTTGTTCTCCGGCTCGGTATAAGCCTCAACGCCCACCTGCTCGGCCAGCACCTGCAGCTGGTTTATCGCCGCCGGACGGTACACGTCGCAGGCAGCCACCATTACGCTGCGGCCTTGCTTTTTAATATAATTGGCCAGCTTGCCCGTAAAGGTTGTTTTACCAGAACCCTGCAGACCAGAAATGAGGATGATCGCCGGCTCGCCTTTCAGGTTGATGTCCTGCTTCTCGCCGCCCATCAGCTCGGTCAGCTCCTCGTGCATGATCTTCACCATCAGCTGGCCCGGAGACACAGCGATAAGTACATCACGGCCAAGAGCCTTCTCTTTGATGTTGTCGGTGACAGTTTTGGCAACTTTATAGTTTACATCGGCATCCACAAGGGCGCGGCGCACCTCTTTAATAGTGGCAGCTACGTTGATCTCGGTAATGCTTCCCTGGCCTTTCAGCGTTTTAAAGGCACGGTCTAACTTGTTACTTAAATTATCGAACATGTTCTTTTCTGGATTTACCTACAAAAATACGGAATATCAGCAAAACTTACTACTTAAATGTACGGCAGCGGCGCGAGAGGTTATCCTTACTACAAAAGTATAAATACAACAGCAGCCTTCATGGCGCGTAAAGCCAATATCGGAATGTTTTATTCCCTATATTTGAGAACAATTGCATAGTACCGAAAGCTTTGAAAGAAACTGACCAAACCGATATACTTTACATCTCCTACTACTGGCCACCATCGGGCGGACCGGGCGTGCAGCGTGGGCTAAAATTCTGCAAATACCTGCCCCAGTTCGGCGTTTGCCCCACCGTGCTCACCGTAGACGAGAAGCAGGCCTCCTACCCTCTTCTGGACGAAACCTTTGCCCAGGAAGTTCCCGAGGGGCTGCAGGTATACCGCACCGCCACCTCAGAGCCTTTTGAGTACTACAAGAAATTATCAGGCAAAAAAGAGATTCCCTACAGCGGCTTCGCTAACCAGCAGTCCAAGGACACGCTGGTAGACAAGCTGTTTAAGTTCGTGCGCGGCAATCTTTTTATACCCGATGCCCGCGTGGGCTGGAACAAGCATGCGATACGCAAGGCCAATGAATTGTTGCAGGGCGGCAAGTATAAAGCCATCGTGACCACTAGTCCGCCGCACTCTACGCAGCTTATCGGCCTGAAGCTGAAGCAAAAGTATAACCTGCCCTGGGTAGCCGACCTGCGCGACCCCTGGACGAACATCCACTACTACGACCAATTGCTGCACACGCCCATTGCCAAGCGGCTGGACGAGAAGTATGAGCGGCAGGTGCTGGAGCAGGCCGATGCCGTTATTGTAACGAGCGAGGACACCAAGCGCCTTTTCCTGAACAAGCCGGCAAGTATAGACGCACGCAAAATCCACGTAATCCCGAATGGTTACGACGCGCAGGACTTTGTGTACCAGAGCCATCCCCCGAAAGACGAGTTCCTGATCACCTACACCGGCACTATCACCGAGCACTATAACATTGATGTGTTCCTGAAGGTGCTGGCACACATGCTTTCGATGCACAGCGACATAAATTACAAACTGCGTTTTGTGGGGAAGGTGTCGGAGGGCATGAAAAAGCGGATCGAGAAGGCCGGTGTGCTGGGCATAACAGAGTTTATACCTTACGTGCCGCACCAGGAGGCCATCAAGTACATGATGGAGAGCACCGTGCTCTTCCTGGCCATCGCCGATGTGGAGAACGTGTACGCCAACGTGCCGGGCAAGCTGTTCGAATACCTGGCTTCCAACAAGCCCATCATCGCGCTCGGTCCGGTGCACTCCGACATGGACCACATCATAGATGAGTGCGGGGCAGGCCGCCTGTTCCACTACACCGCCTACGATCTGATGGTAGACCACTTAAATCAATGGAGCAAAGCCTGGAAGATCAATCCGAACCTGGACCTGCCTTATATCAACCACTCCCGCTTCTCACGAGAGGCGCTGACGGAGGAACTGGCGAAGGTGATCATGAATCTGGTGCGGCAGTAGCTCGGGTTTTATACTTCCTGAAAGAAATAGGTATAGTTTTATACTTGCCCCGCCACGCGCTGGTACATCTTATGCAAAGGCAACTTCATAGATTAAAATGGTCTCACACTTTATACCTGCATGATTAATGAAGAATGAAAAAATGAGTTCTTTCACATTCTTCATTGGGCTGATGTTACCCGCTTTGTTGATGGCGTTAATCATTGCTGTAGGATTTTTCACGTTTAAAAAGTCAAATCCGGATGACTCGCTCAAGTACATTTATATGCTTGGTGGTATAGAAGTAATCACACCTTTAGCTTTAGTTACTATTTACTTTAAACAAAGAGAAGTTGAAAATGGAAAAGCAAAAGGCTACTTGTACTCCTCTTATTTTTGGATATTGTCTTTACTGATGATGATTTGGTTTTTCTGGGTTCGATAGGTTTATCTCATCTGGACCAACCAAAACTAAAGAAGAAAACCGCTTGCCAACAGATTTCATTCTTTGATATGCTATACTGCGTGCTTTGGCTGCACCAACAAGCCAAAATGGCACCCTATGTATAAGTTTGAAATCGTAGACCTTTCTGCCTTATTGGTTCTCCTTGATTGTTATTTATACTTTATAAATGCCCCAAACTCCAGCGTTAGAAATCGTAGCTTAATCTGCGGATTAATATCTCCGGCAGCTTGAATCTTTTGAAATTTGGACTTTAAAATTACCCTTATTTCAGAACATGAATACCCTTTCCTATAGCCATGGCGTCAGCACCACTCCCTTGCGCGGCGAAACCATTGGCCAGAGCCTGAGAAGCACCGTGGAGAAGTATGGCGACCGCGAAGCGCTGGTGATGGTGTCGCAGCACTACCGGGCTACTTACAGTGAGTTTTGGGAACAGGTGGAGCAGGTGGCCAAGAGTTTGCTGGCATTAAACATAAAGCGCGGCGACCGCGTGGGCATCTGGTCGCCGAACCGTTACGAGTGGGTGTTGGTGCAGTTCGCCACGGCGCGTGTAGGCGCCATATTGGTGACCATCAACCCCGGCTACAAAACCAACGACCTGCAGTACGCCCTGCGCCAGAGCCGGATAAATCTACTTATCGCCGCCCCCAATTTCCGGAAAACGAACTATGTGGAGGTGCTGGAGGAGATCCGCCCCACCTGCGATTTTCCGGAGCAAACGGTAATCTTGGACCGCGACTGGGAAGCTTTCCTAAAAGCCGGTGAAAGTATAACTACCGCAGAACTGGAGGCACGGGAACAGACGCTGCAGTTCGACGACCCGATCAACATACAGTATACTTCCGGCACCACTGGCTACCCCAAAGGCGCCACGCTCTCGCACCACAACATCCTGAACAACGGCTTCTTTATCGGCGAGATCTTAAAATATACCGAGCAGGACCGCGTGTGCATTCCGGTGCCTTTTTACCATTGCTTCGGCATGGTAATCGGCAACCTGGCCTGTATTACCCACGGTTCCTGCATGGTGATACCGGGCGAGTTTTTTGAACCGGAGCAGGTGATGCAGACGGTTCAGGCAGAAAAATGCACCTCCCTTTACGGCGTGCCCACCATGTTCATCGCCGAGCTCGATCACCCGAACTTCCACAAGTATGATTTCTCCTCGCTGCGAACCGGAGTGATGGCGGGCTCCAACTGTCCAGTGGAAACCATGAAAAAAGTGCAGCAAAAGATGAACATGCAGGAAGTAACGGTATGCTACGGCATGACGGAAACAAGCCCTGTCTCACTCCAAAGCCGCACCGATGATCCCCTGGAAAAGCGCGTATCCACTGTTGGCACTGTGCATCCGCACCTGGAGGTGAAGATCGTGGATCCGGAAACAGGTCAGGTGGTGGCGCGCGGTAAGAAAGGCGAGCTCTGCACCCGAGGCTACTCCGTGATGCTGGGTTACTGGGATATGCCCGAGGCCACGGCCAAGGCCATCCACAACGGCTGGATGCACACTGGAGACCTGGCCGTGATGGACGAGCAAGGCTACGTGCAGATCGTAGGGCGCATCAAAGACCTTATTATCCGGGGTGGCGAGAACATTGCCCCGCGCGAGGTGGAGGAGTTCCTGATGACGCATGAAGCCATCGTGGATGTGCAGGTGATCGGGGTGCCGGACCAAAAGTATGGCGAACAGGTAATGGCCTGGGTAAAGCTGAAAGAAGGCGCTACGGCCACACCGGAGCACATCGAGGCCTTCTGCAAAGGCAGGATCGCCACCGTCAAAATTCCCAGGTACTGGAAATTCGTGGAGGAGTTCCCAATGACCGTCACCGGAAAGATCCGGAAAGTGGAGATGCGGGAGCTATCCACCAAAGAATTGGGTTTGGCAGTATCTAAGCAAGTATAAAGTTTCACAACCGAAGGCGGCCTCTACAAAGGCCGCTTTCTTTTTATAGTATGATCACCTTGGTTCGCCCGTGCAGCCTTCCGGTAAAAATAAGTATCTTGCAGCAGGATTGGGTGACCATTTTGCACCCATAGTATAAAGCAAAAACGCAGCATGGCATTAGACCTTAACAACAAGGCTATACTGGTAACGGGCGGTACAGGCTCGTTCGGAAAGAAATTCGTGGAGATGGTGTATGCCCGCTTCCCGAACGTGAGAAGAGTGGTGATTTACTCGCGCGATGAACTCAAGCAGTTTGAGATGTCGCAGGTTTTCCCGCACAGCAAGTATAACTCCATCCGCTATTTTATTGGGGATGTGCGCGACGGCGACCGCTTCAAACGTGCCTGCGAGGGAATCGACATCATCGTGCATGCCGCCGCCCTGAAGCAGGTACCTGCCGCTGAGTATAACCCCATGGAGTGCATTAAAACCAACGTGCTCGGCGCCGAAAACGTGATCAATGCCGCCCTGGATTGTGGCGTAAAGGATGTGGTGGCGCTTTCCACTGATAAGGCCGCTGCGCCGATCAACCTCTATGGTGCCACCAAATTATGTTCCGATAAGCTATTTGTGGCGGCCAATAACATGCGCGGCAAGCGCGACATCCGCTTCTCGGTGGTGCGCTACGGCAACGTGATCGGCTCCCGGGGCTCTGTGGTGCCCTTCTTCCTGAAAAAGCGTGCCGACGGCGTACTGCCCATCACCCACCCCGACATGACCCGCTTTAACATCTCCCTGGAAGAGGGTGTGGAGCTGGTTTTCCATGCGCTGGAGCATCACTGGGGCGGCGAGATCTTCGTGCCGAAAATCCCATCCTACCGCATTACAGATGTGGCAGAGGCCATTGGCCCGAACTGCGAGCAGGAGATCGTGGGTATTCGCCCGGGCGAGAAGCTGCACGAGGAGATGATCACCGAAACAGACTCGCTGAACACGGTGGAGCTGGATAAATATTATGTGATTCTGCCCTCTACCCCGATATGGAGCACCGAAAAATTTCTGGAAGCGCACAAAGGCAAAATGGTAGAACTGGGCTTCAAGTACAACTCCGGTACCAACACCGACTGGCTCTCCGTAGAACAACTACGCGAGCAGATACGCCAGCACGTAGACCCAAATTTTAATGTATAATTACTAATGATGAATGACTAATAAGGTATCAGCCATCCCGAAGAGGAATTGATCGTTAGTCACTATTCATTATTCATTAAACCTCATGACTCAGAACCCAGAACTCAGAACTCACCAAAAGCCCATTCCTTACGGCCGCCAGTACATCACCGAGGACGACATTCAGGCGGTGGTGGAAACGCTGCAGTCTGATTATCTGACGCAGGGGCCGAAGGTGGCGCAGTTCGAGGAGGCCTTTGCTAAGTATGTGGGTGCGAAATACGCCGTGGCCTGCGCCAACGGCACGGCCGCCCTGCACCTGTGCACGCTGGCTTTGGGCGTGGGCGAGCAGAGCCGGGTGATCACCACCCCCATTACCTTCGTGGCCTCGGCCAACTGCGTGCGCTACTGCGGCGGCACCGTCGAGTTCTGTGACATCGACCCCGCCACGGCCCTGCTGGACGTGGAGAAGGTACGCCAACTGGTGGAGAGCAAGCCCAAAGGCTACTACAGCGGCATCATCCCCGTGGACTTCGCCGGCAACCCGGTGAACCTGGAGGCGTTCCGGCAGCTGGCCGACGAGCACGGCCTGTGGCTCATCGAGGATGCGGCCCACTCCCCCGGCGGCTCTTTTATCGACAGCCAAGGGGAGAAGCAGCGCTGCGGCAACGGCCGCTACGCTGACCTTTCGATCTTCTCCTTCCACCCCGTCAAGCACATTGCCACCGGCGAGGGCGGCATGGTCACCACCAACGACGAGGCGCTGTACCAAAAGCTTTTGCTCTACCGCACCCACGGCATCACCCGCGACCCTGAATTGCTGGAGGAGAACCACGGCGGCTGGTACATGGAGATGCAGGAATTGGGCTACAACTACCGCATCCCCGATATGCTCTGCGCCCTGGGCCTCTCCCAACTGCAGCGCGCCGAGGCCGGCCTGGCCCGCCGCCGCGGCATCGCCAAGGTATACGACCGCGCTTTTTCAAGTGTGGTAGGCATCCAGACGCTGAAGACAACCCCTGCCGCGATGCACGAAGAGGAGACGGGCCACGCCTACCACCTCTACGTCATCCGCGTCGAGGACCGCAAGGGGCTGTACGATTACCTCCGGGAGCACAAAATCTTGGCGCAGGTGCACTACATCCCCGCCCACACCATGCCCTACTACCGCGGCCTGGGCTACAGGGAGGGCGACTTCCCGGCGGCGGAGCACTACTATGAAGAATGCCTGAGCCTGCCGATGTACCCCTCGCTGACGCAGGAGGAACAGAAGTTTGTGATTGAGAAGGTAATTGAGTTCGTGCAGCGGTGAGAAGCCTGGCCATCATACCCGCCCGCGGGGGCAGCAAGCGCATCCCCAGGAAGAACATAAAGGACTTCCTGGGCAAGCCTATTATCACCTACTCCATTGAGGCAGCTGTAAAGTCGGGGCTTTTTGAGGAGGTGATGGTCTCCACGGATGATGAGGAAATAGCGAAGGTCGCTTTAGAGTGTGGCGCAAAGGTGCCTTTTAGGAGGAGTGTAGAGGCTTCGGATGACCTGGCCACCACGGCACAGGTGCTGGAGGAGGTGCTGGAGAAGTATGCAGCGCAAGGAAAGCATTTTGACACCGCCTGCTGCCTCTACCCCACCGCGCCCTTCGTGACTGCGGAGATGCTAATACAAAGCCACAGCAAGCTTTTGGAAGGAAACTATGACACGGTGTTCCCGGTGCTGCGCTTCTCCTACCCGATCTGGCGCAGCCTCAAAGTAGAGGACGGCAGGGCCGTGATGAACTGGCCCGAGCACCTTCAGAGCCGCTCGCAGGACCTGCCAGCCGCCTTCCACGACGCTGGGCAGTTCTATTGGCTCAGGGTAGATAGGTTTCTGGAGGACAGGAAGCTGTTCACCGCTAACTCCGGCGTGGTGGAGGTCTCCGAGCTGCAGGCGCAGGACATTGACAGCGAGACGGACTGGAAACTGGCTGAACTGAAGTATAAACTGCTACACAACCTTGCTTAAACCTAACAAAGACATAAACCTAATAAAACCGAGCATCCTTTTCCGCGCCGACGGCAACAGCCGCATCGGGCTGGGGCACGTGGTGCGCTCGCTGGCGCTGGCGCAGATGCTGCAGGAGGAGTTCCACTGCGTCTTCGCCATACAGGAGCCGGAGGAGTCTCTGGAGAGGCAGCTGCGCGAGGTGTGCGACGAGGTGATCTATCTGCCGGAGCGGGAGGTGAGCGGGCAAGAGACAGAGTACCTGGCAGCGCAGGTGCTGCGGCCAACCGACGTGGTGGTGCTCGACGGCTACCGCTTCGACACGGCCTACCAGCAAAGGATAAAAGCAAAAGGCTGCGTCCTAGTATGCATCGACGATATCCACGCCTATGCCTTTGTGGCCGATGCCGTGATTAATTTTGCGGGCGGCATAACGAAAGAAACGTATAAAACCGCCCCCTACACCAAACTCCTGCTGGGCCCGCAGTACGCGCTGCTGCGTCCGCCATTCCTAAAAGCTGCCAGGCAAGAGCGTACTCTGCCACAAGGCGAACTGCGCCTGCTGCTGAACCTGGGCGGAGCGGACCCGGAGAACCACACGTTGCGGCTGGCAAAGGAGCTGTCGGAGCTAGAAAGCATACCTGCCGTTGAGATCGTGGTGGGCGGGGCATACAAGCACCTGCCCGAGCTGCAGGACTGGCTACGGGGAAAGAAGCACCTACGGCTGCACCGCAACCTGGGCGCCGGGGCAATGTGCCGGCTCATGCACTCATGCGCCCTTTCCCTCACCTCCGCCAGCGGCGTGGCCTACGAGTATGCCGCCGTGGGCGGTTTGCTCTTCGTGCTGCAGACGGCCGATAACCAGGCAGGGCTTTACAGCTTTCTGACAAGCACTGGCTTGGCCCGAAAGTATGAGGGGCCGCAAAGCATGGTACTGGCAAGTATAGCTACGGATTTCAGACAGCAGGTACAGGTGCAGCGGCAGAACTTCGACGGCAGTAGCGACGAGCGGCTGCGGGAGGAGTTCCGCAGACTCAGCCTTGCCGCCAGCCTTACGCTCAGAAATGCCACGGCCGAGGACGTGCTGCTGGTCTACGGCTGGAACAATGACCCCGAGGTGCGGCGGCACTCCTTCAACCCGGAGCCCATCCCTCTGGCCAACCACCAGGCCTGGTTTAAGGCTAGGTTAACAGATAAGAACACACCGATCTACATCGTGGAAGCTGCGGGCGAGCCCGCGGCGCAGATACGCTTTACCCTCTCGGACGGCAAGGCCACCATCGGCTACCTCATCGCCAGGGAGTTCCGGGGCGTGGGCCTCGGGCACGTGGTGCTGCAGAAAGGCGTTGAGAGATTTAAAAAGGATTACCCTGGCGAAAGCATGGTGGAGGGGCTGGTACAGCGGGACAATGCCGCCTCTGTCAGGGCCTTCGAAAAAGCCGGCTTTACCTACGGTGAGCCGAACCCGGCGCACCCGGAAGCCTTCCGCTTCGTGCTGGGGCTGTAAAAACAAAGTATAAAACTGCAGAGAACATGATCAACGATATCAATATTGCCGGCCGCCTGGTCGGCCCAAACCACAGGCCCTTCATCATTGCTGAGATGTCGGGCAACCACAACCAGTCGCTGGAGCGGGCGCTGCAGATCGTGGATGCCGCCGCCGACGCGGGCGCGGACGCTATCAAGCTGCAGACCTACACGGCCGACACCATGACCCTGCCGGGAGCGCTCACGATCGAAGACGAGAACTCACTGTGGAAGGGCCGGGAGCTGTATGACCTCTACAAGGAGGCCTACACCCCTTGGGAGTGGCACCAGCCGATCTTCAACAGGGCCCGGGAGCGCGGTATGATCGCCTTCTCCTCTCCTTTCGATGAGACTGCCGTGGATTTCTTGGAGGAGCTGGGGGCACCGGTCTACAAGATCGCCTCCTTTGAGAACACCGACCACCCGCTCTTGCGCCGGGTGGCCGCCACGGGCAAGCCCGTGATTATGAGCACCGGCGCGGCCACCGTGCAGGAGGTGGCCGAAGGGGTGCAGGTGCTGCGTGATGCCGGCTGCCGGGAGCTTATACTTTTAAAGTGCACCTCCACTTACCCGGCCACGCCGGAGAACACCAACCTTGTGACCATCCCGCACATGCGCGAGCTGTACGGCGTGCAGGTGGGCCTCTCGGACCATACCATGGGCGTGGGCGCCGCGGTGGCCGCCGTGGCCCTGGGCGCTACCGTGATCGAGAAGCACTTCACGCTGCGCCGAGCCGACGGCGGCGTGGACTCGGCCTTCTCGCTGGAGCCCGAGGAGCTGCGGATGCTGGTGGTAGAGTCGGAAAGGGCGTGGCTGGCGATGGGGCGGGTGCAGTATGGGGTGCAGCGGGCCGAGGAGAAGAGCCGCCTGTTCAAGCGCTCGGTCTACGCGGCCAAAGACATCAAGGCCGGTGAGGCGCTGACCAAGGAGAACATCCGCGTCATCCGCCCAGGCCTGGGACTGGCGCCCAAGCACTACGACACGCTACTGGGCAAAACGGCCAAACAAGACATCAAGGCAGGAACACCGCTGAACTGGGACCTGGTGTAGACAATGAGAAAATGGTATAAGCTTTACAGCAACATACTTTACCTGCACTTTTCGGAGGCTTTTCTGCAGCTCCCGGAGAGTGCCAAGAATGCCGTATCCCCCAAAAACCCGCTGCTGCGCCTGGGCAAAGTGGCGGGTTATACTTTCCTGCGCCTGATTGGCAACCTATTCAAGTCGGTAAAACATGAGGAGAAACTCCAGGCGAAAATATGGCTGTATGTAGTGAGCCAGAATAATTATGACAGCCTAAAGTTTATAGCGGAGGAGCTGCATGATGCTGTTTTCGTGGCGGGCCAGAGCAAAGAGATCGGCAAGTATAACCGGGTAGTTGAGCGGTTGTCGCTGCGGCGCAAACTGCTCTACTACTATAAGTTTCTCCCGCTGCTGCTGCAGTTCCTGAAGTATAAAACAGCCAGCACCATCCGTTTTTTTGATGTGCTGTTCGATGCTGTTGGGTTCTATGAAGTGTACCTGCGCAAGCTGCAGAAGTATAAACCGAAGGCCATTGTCTTCGCAAACGACCATAACGCCGATGCCCGGGCCATGCTACTGGCAGCTAAAAGTATGGGCATCAAAACGATTTACATACAGCATGCTAGCGTGAGCCCCATGTTTCCGCCGCTGGCGTACGACCTGAACCTGCTGGAGGGCCAGGATGCGCTGGATAAGTATAAACTTTGCGGTCCGGTAACAGGGCAGGTAGAATTAATTGGCATGCCCAAAGCGGATGCATTTGTGCCGTTCCGAAATCAAAATAAAACGATTCAAACCATAGGTATTGGCTGCAATCTGATGGATGATGTGGCGGAAATCGAGAAGCTGTTGACACAGCTGACGACAGCTTTACCCTCGCTAAGCCTCATCCTCCGCCCCCACCCCCGCGATACCCGCAACTTCAGCAAGCTGCAAAGTATAAGTCCGCAGATCAGCCTCTCCGACAGCCGAACGGTAGCTACGTTTGATTACCTCCGCCAGATCGATGTGCAGGTCAGCGGAAACTCCGGCATTCACCTGGAGGCGGTGCTGCTCAACGTCTGGTCTATGTTTTATGACTTCAACCCGAAGCACAAGCTGGAGGATTATTACGGTTTTGTGAAGCACGGCCTTGTTGAAGCTGTGTCAGGTCCGGAAGAACTGATTGGTTTGTTGCAGACCCATCTCTCGAATAAGCCTGATGTAACTGGCAGAGCAAAGTATTACAATGCCACTGTAGGCACAGCGTATGATGGCAAAAGCGGCACATTGGCACTAAAGCAGATTGCTGAATTTCTTAAACATTGATATATTGCTATCTCTAAGTTTACGACTGCAGCACAACCGCCTATGAACATACTATTACTCCCACTCAGTTTTCTATTTCTTCTTCTTTTTATTGATCATAATTCACAAGCGCAAGGTCCTGGAAATGCGCTGCAACTTGATGGTATGAATGATGTTGTCGGGTTCAGCACTGATAACAGAGGCATTACAAATCAGCTTACTGTAGAGGCCTGGATTAAAACAAACTCCATGGGCCATAATCATATCATCTCTAAGTATGACCGTGATGCAGAGAACGGTTTTCAGCTGTTGATACAAAATGGCAAAGCATGCTTAGCGGGCAGAGACGGATCTGGAAACTATAGAACATCAGGGTACTCCAACACCATTGTAGCGGATGATAACTGGCATCACCTTGCAGGTGTGGTGCAAAATGGCACCTGGACCCTGTATGTAGATGGCGTTCTGGAGCAACAAAATAAAACGGGGTATACAAATACTGTCCTAAACAGTAATGAAAACCTACTGATAGGAAACTACTACTATGTGTTTCTAGGGAATCATTTTTACAGAGGCCAGGTAGATGAAGTAAAGCTGTGGAAAAGAGCCTTATCTGCTGCCGAAATCAGGCAAAATATGTGCAAAACAGTTCCTGCAAGCATCCCTGATTTAGTAGGGTACTTTAAGCTGGACAGTTTTGGAGATGGCATCATCAAAGACTACAGCAACTCGAGAATCGATGGTGTACTGCAAAATACCTCGCCATAGACTGCGGCTGTCAAATCGGGTGCCCCTATAGGCGACAGAAGCGTGTACAGGTATACCTCTAACTGGGATACTTCGCTGGAGATGATAACCGAAAAAGTAAATTTCTCGGTTGTGAATGTTGATCCTGCTATACAAGGTTTCCATCTTTATACTATCGCCTCCCCGCCCAAACAAACCAATGGAATAAACAAGCCTCAGGAGGTAAAAGAATATTTTGGTCTTTTCAAGGTTGGAGACCCGGATAAAAAGTATAAGGTGCACTACAAAGACTATGCTTTGCAGTGTGGAGGTAACCTATATCGCAGGCAAGATAATACGGATTCCAATTGGGAACAGGTAGCGGACACTGTCTCTTCGCCTCTTATGTTTTATACATCCTCAGCCAACTATGGAGAGTTTGCAGCTACTTCCCAGTCTCCGGAGCCTATTACTGTTGCAGGCCCTGCTGAAATTTGTGCCGGATCAACCGCAACGTTAAGTGTATCCAACAGTGGTAACGGGCAAATTCTGTGGAGTACTGGTGAGACCTCGGCAAGTATAACTGTTAGTGAAGGAGGCAGCTATGAAGTAACTGTCACAGAAGGCAACTGCGTGCGAAGCGGCTTTATTAACGTACAGGAGTCTTCTCCCATAACATTTAGTTTAGGAGAAGATCTTAAGCTTTGTAGTGGCCAAACCGCAACACTCTCCGCTCCCTCAGGTATGGCTTCCTACAAATGGAGCACAGGTGCAACCTCACAGCAGTTAACTGTTTCTGAAGAAGGCACTTATTGGGTGGAAGTGAGCACCACTGCCGGCTGCACGTCCCGGGATGAGGTTAACGTGTCGGTTACGCAGGAGCCAGTTCTAGATCTTCCAACGGAGGTTGCAACCTGCTATGGTGAAGAGGTGCTGCTAGATGCTACCACAGAAGGGGCAACCTACAGTTGGAGCAACGGTAAAACAACCCCCAGCGTCACCGTCACAACCCCGGGGGTATACACTGTCAATATAGCCCTGAACAACTGTACTTTCACCAGAGAAGTGCTGGTTTCCAGCGACGAATGCCCGCTCATTCCCAACATCATCACCCCGAACAGCGACGGCAAAAACGATACGTTTGTGGTGCAGGGAGTTGAGAAAAATACGCTGGAGCTGAAAATTTTTAACCGCTGGGGAAAATCTATCTACCAGTCCGACCGTTATGACAACGGCTGGTCGGCTGCTGAGGTACCGACTGGCGTGTATTATTATCAGTTAACCAGCAGCCGCACCCAAAAAGTGTACAAAGGCTGGCTCGAAGTCATAAAATAAGCATTTTGTACATTTACGATTACACCTTACAGCACTTCCTCCTCCTCTACCCCAAGGCAAAAAATCTTAGGTTTAACTATGGCACCGGCGGAGATGCCAAAGTCACCGTAAAAAAGTATAGCGGCAGCTTTTTTGAGAAGAAGCGCCCGCGCCCGCAGCAGGTGTTCTGGAAAGAGTGGCGCGGCGAGAAACTGCCTTTCTTTTTTGAGGAGGATGACCAGCAAGAGCTCATTACCTATCATCCGGACGGCACGGCAAGTATAAACTACGACATCATCGCCTCCGCCTTTTACCTGCTAAGCGGCTGGCAGGAGTACTATGGCCCCGAGCGCGACCGCTTCCACCGCTATACCTACAAAGCCAGCGTGCAGGCCAGATACAGCTTCGTCACGAAACCGGTGGTGAACTATTATTTTGAGATGCTGCGCGAGGTGGTGGAGCGGGTGTATGGCGAGAACCTGCAGCACGACCACTGGGGCAACAACTCGATGGCCACCTGCCTCACCTGTGATGTGGACCGCCTGCACAGTGCCTGGCGCGTGGCGGGCAAGCAGCTGCTCTTCCATGCCAAAGCGTGGGACCTGACAAAAGTGCTGCTGCAGAAAGCCGTTGGGAACGACGCCTGGAACAACCTGCCAGAGGTAATGGCCACCGCCGAGAAGTATGGCGCCAAGGCTACTTTTTTCTTCCTGCCGAGCAACCAGCGCTACAACGGCCACCTAAACGCCGACCACGACCTGACGAAGCTGAAGTACCAGAACCTGATGCAGAAAATCTCGGAGCGGGGGCATGAGGTAGCGCTGCACGGCAGCTTCGGCACGGCCAACGATTTGGTGCAGCTCAAGTCGGACCGGGGCAAGCTGGCGCAGCAGGCGCAGGGCAACCGCTTCCATTACCTTTGCTACCAGCCCGAAACCACGCCGCAGGTACTGCAGCAAAGCAACCTTAGCTACGACAGCACCCTGGGCTTTTCAGAACATATCGGTTTCCGTAACTCCTACTGCCACCCCTTTTTCCCTTTCGACTTCCAGAACCGGCGAGCGCACAGCTACATTGAATTGCCGCTGATGCTGATGGACGCCTCGCTTTATGATGTGAATTTCATGCACCTGAAGCCGCAGGAGGCGCTGGAGAAAGTGCTGCCGATGCTGCAGGAGGTGCAAAAGTTTAACGGCCTCTTCACGCTGCTATGGCACAACGAAAACTACTCCAAGTATAACGAGTACCCGGTGCCCAAAGGTGAACCCGGCTGGCGCGAGGTGCTGGAGAAAATACTGCAGCAACTAAAGTCTGCTGGATCCGTGTTTCATACTTGTGCCGAGGCAGCGGCTATAGCAAAAGGCGCCCCCCCCGGAATAATAACCAACGACAAGTAAGCCAGATTTGCTATTTTTGCTGTTCACCCGCTAAGCAACATGAGCAGAACCTTACAGCGCGAAGGCATCTGGAACACCACCATATCGTATGCCGGCATCCTGATCGGCTACGTCAACACGGTGCTGCTCTTCCCTAACTTCCTGGACGAGACAGAGGTGGGCCTCACGCGCCTGCTGCTCTCTATCTCGGTGATGTATGCGCAGTTCTCGGCCCTGGGCTTTGTGAACATGAGCGTGCGCTATTTCCCCTACTTCCGGGACAAAGACAAGCAGCACAACGGGTTCCTGTTCCTGCTGCTGTCGGTGCCGCTGCTCGGGTTTGCACTTTCTACGGCGCTTTTTCTGCTCTTTAAGCCTACTGTGGTAGATTATTACATCGAGAACTCGCCGCTCATCATCGACTACTATTACTACCTGATTCCGCTGTCGCTGTTTACGCTGCTGTTCAATATGTTCACGGCGTACCTGCGCTCGCTCTATAAAACCATTGTTTCCTCTTTTGTGCAGGATTTTCTGCTGCGCATCCTTACCACCCTGCTCATCAGCGTGTATGCTTTAGGGGTGATGGAGTTCCATACATTTGTGCTGCTGTACATTATCATGAACTCGGTGGGGGCGCTGGTGCTGGCGGGCTATACTTTCTGGCTGAAGCAGTTACACCTGAGGCCCTCCCTGGCTGTGCTGCGCATTATCCCGATCCGGGAGCTTTTCTACTATGGCTTCTTTACCCTGCTAGGCAATATTTCCACCACCATCATCACCACCGTAGACCAGGTGATGATCTCTTCCTACAGCCTCTCCGACAACGGCATTTACACCACCGCCTTCTTTATGACGAGCGCCATACTAGTGCCAGGGCGGTCTATTCTGAAGATTGCGCACCCGCAGGTGGCCGAATACTGGAAAGAGCGGGACATGCAGGGGATGGGAAATTTGTACCAGCACGTGACCATGATCAACCTGATCGTGGGGCTGCTGCTCTTTATCGGCATCTGGGCCAACATCGATAACCTGTATGACTTTATGCCCGAAAGTTACCGCGCCGGTAAGTATGTGGTGCTGTTTCTGGCCCTGGCACGTTTGGTAGACCTTGCCACCAGCCTGAACGGCGCTATTCTGGCCACCTCCGAAAAGTATAAATGGGACCTGGGTTTTAACGTGGTGCTGGCCGGCCTCACCATCTGGACGAACTGGTATTTTATTCCGCGCTATGGCATTGAGGGGGCCGCCCTGGCATCTATGATCTCACTTGTAAGTATGAATTTGGCGCGCCTGCTCTTCGTCAAGCTCATTTACCACATCCAGCCTTTTACCTGGCATGCGCTGGGCATAACAGCCATCGCCGCCGCCACACTGGGAGCTTCTTACCTCCTGCCCTTCCTCGGCAACGTCTTCCTCGACATTATCGGGCGCTCCCTCCTTATCACTTCTATTTATATGGCGCTGGCCCTAAACCTGAACATCTACCCCGATATGAACGCTTGGCTACGCAAAGTAATCTTTGGCATCACCGGCTGGAAAATTTAATTTTTAATTGTTTGGTAGTTGATTGTCTAATAATCCTTTTTACTTTTCTACCTCTCTACCTTTTTACTTTTTTACCTCCCCTTCCTGCTTAACATAAGTTAGCACATGCTGACAAATATAAACCAGTTGCTCTTCTTTTAGCTCTGAGTGCATGGGCAGCGCCAGCAGGCTTTGGCTCAGCATTTCCGCTACCGGTAAATCACCTATCTGGTAAAGGCCGGAAGTATACTTTTCCTGCAGGTGCAGCGGCTCGGTATAGTAGATCGCACTAGGTATATAGTTGTCATACAGGTACTGCTTTAGCCCGTTGCGCATAGCCGGGGGTACTTTTATAGCATACTGCTGATAGGTATGGGAGCTATAGCCGGTGGTGTGCGGGGCCTGCACCAGCTCGGTTTCAGCAAAGGTGTTGTTGTAAAACCGGGCAATTTCCTGCCGCGGCGCATGATACGCATCTGCATGGCTGACTTTTACGCGCAGCATGGCGGCCTCAAGCGCATCCAATTGATGGACTCGGCCCGCAAATTGCCGCAACCGATCGGCCGCCTCCTGCTGGTTTGCCAAAGCCGCTGCCCCCTCTCCCGAGTCCAGCAAAGGCTTGCCAGGGAAAAAGGAAGTATACGCGGTGTGCCCCAGGCTGCCCGCCCGCTGCTCTTTGCCATCATCCCACACATAGATCGCCCCCAGCGCCTGCGAAGCGTCCTCAATAACAGATAGATTATACTTGGCGGCCAAAGCTGTCAGCTCCTTCATCTGCGCACACTGCCCGAACAGGTGCACCGGCAAGATCGCAGCGGTTTTAGCTGAAACCATACGTTCTGCCGACGCTGGGCAAAGGGTAAATGTATCCTTGTTCACATCAGCGAAAACAGGCTGTAGTCCCGCTTTCAAAATACCGTCTGCCACCTCCCCTGAAGCAAAAGCGGGCAAGATAACCTCTGCGCCGGGCGGCAGTTGCAGCGCCTGAAACGCCAACTGCAAGGCGTCAGGACCTGTGGCGCAGGGGGCGGCTTGGGCTACCTGCAAATAATTCTCTACCTCGCTGGCCAACTCCCGCACCGTTTTGCCGTCACGGTTGCCCATTTGTTCCATCACAGCCAGAAAGGCTGCGTCCAGCTCTGCTTTCAACTTGGCGTATTGGGCTTTGGTGGCCGTCATTTTGATGTCTTCCATAGATTCTGGGGTGGCTGATGAAACAGACAAATATACGCACAGCTACGCGTTTTACCAGACAAGTATAAACAGGCTGCCGCGCCGCACCGTAACCCCTTCTGAGGGTGTAGCGTTTAGTAAAACCCTAACCATCAGAAACTAAAGATGCAGACTTATAAAAGCCTTTATTTCATAGGAGCGATTGTCCTGCCCTTGCTCCTGCTTTCCTGCAACGGGCAGAGCAATGAAACAGAACAGGCCCTGACAGAATACCGCGACTATATATCCGAATTTGAGCAGGACAGCCTGAGCGAGACAGAACTTCGAGCCTTGCAGCAGTCTGAGAACGATTCTACAGCCTGGGCCACAGAAAAGAAAAACTTGCAGGAAGTGTATGACAGGAGACGCGACAGACTCGAGAAAAGCATGGATAACCTGAGCCCCGAGCAGCGGGACGAGGCAGACCAGCTGGAGCAGCGCTACAACAATGCGCTGGAGAAAAGAGAGCAAACCTATAAAGACGCCAGCCACCGCTATAAACTGCGCCATCAGCTGTTGGGGATGGAAATACAGGAAGATGACATGAGCGATGTGACGGTTGAAAACATTGGGGAAACCTATCAGCGGTTTGTGTCTGAGTTGGGCAAAGACGCCGAGAAGTATGAAGAACGCGATTGGAACCTTGTAGAGGGTTGGTGGAACGCCCTAAACAGCCGTTACCGCGCCGTGGAGGGCGAGCTGCAAACTGCCACGAAGAAAACGGTGCAAGAGGCGCAGCAAAAGTATAGGGAAATACACGCTAAGACTGGCGTACCGCAGCCTGAGGACGAAGCATAAGCTGCGTTAATAGCCGTTCACCAGGTTAAATTCCTCTACCTTAGAGTCCAGCACACGGGCATTTTCACACTTTAGCACCCGCCCCGGATAGCGCTGGATGATCTCGTAGTTGTGGGTAGCCATCAGTACTGCCGTGCCGTGTTTGTTAATCTCCCGGAAGAGCTGCATGATGCCATCGGCCACCATAGGATCCAGGTTGCCAGTGGGTTCGTCGGCAAAAAGTATAACCGGCTCGTTTAGCAGGGCCCGGGCTACCACCACGCGCTGCTGCTCACCCCCGGAGAGTTGGTGGGGCATTTTATTTGCAGACGCATCCAGGCCTACCCGCATCAGCACTTCTGAGATGCGCTGCTTGCGTTTCGACTTATCGCTCCAGCCAGTGGCGCGCAGCACAAAGGCCAGGTTCTCGGCCACAGTACGATCAGAGAGCAGCTGAAAATCCTGAAAAATGATGCCCACTTTGCGGCGCAGGTAGGGCACCTGCTTGCGCCGCAGCCTGCTCAGCTGAAACTCAGCCACTGCGGCAGAGCCTGTTTGCAGGGGCAAGTCGGCGTACAGCGTTTTGAGCAGAGAGCTTTTACCGCTTCCTGTGCGGCCCACCAGGTATACAAACTCCCCTTTCTCCACGTCAAAATTTACGTTACTGAGAATGGTGTTCACATCCTGATAAATCGTAACATCGCGCAGCGACACCACTGGTGAAGAGGAAAAGCTCATAGGTACTCTTTAAATTTCTAATTTCTGAAGTTTGCCGAACTCTAGCGAGTCGATCAGCGCGGCAAGCGCCTCTTCTTTGCCTTCCAGCCCATAGCGGTCCAGGTTCTTCAGCGGGCGGTCAGCTCTAAAATAGGCAATCAGCACAAAGTTCTCATCCCGAAGCTGGATGTAATCCGGAATTTTGGCTTTGCCTTTTACTTTGATGATGTACATCGGGTAGAATTATGAATTAAAAATTAGAAATTAAAAATGGCAGTGTTAAACCCCATTTCTAATTTCTAATTCATAATATCTAATTATAAACTACTTGTTTCCCTTGGCGTGGTCGGACAGGAACTTCTCCAGGCCGATGTCTGTCAGCGGGTGCTTCAGCAGGCCGGTGATCACGTTCAGCGGGCAGGTAACCACATCGGCCCCTACCTCGGCGCACTGCACCAGGTGCATCACGTGGCGCACAGAGGCAGCCAGTACCTGCGTTTGATAACCATAGTTGCCGTAGATCTGCACGATCTGGTCGATCAGCTGCATACCGTCCGTAGAAACATCGTCCAAACGGCCAACGAAAGGAGAAACATACGTGGCACCGGCCTTGGCAGCCAGGATAGCCTGCCCGGCGGAGAACACCAGCGTGCAGTTCGTTTTGATGCCCTTCTCGCTGAAGTAACGGATGGCTTTCACGCCATCACGGATCATCGGCACCTTCACCACAATGTTCGGGTGCAGTTCTGCCAGGAATTCTCCCTCGCGCACAATGCCTTCGAAGTCTGTGGCTATCACCTCTGCACTAATATCGCCGTCCACAATGTCGCAGATCTTCTTGTAATGGGCAATCACGTTGTCGTGGCCGAAGATCCCCTCTTTCGCCATCAGCGACGGGTTGGTAGTTACGCCATCCAGAACGCCCAGGTCATGCGCTTCCTGTATTTCCTGCAGGTTGGCCGTATCGATAAAGAATTTCATAGGTACAGATGCTTATAGTTATGCATACAAAGCTAAAGCATTAATCCAGAATCCGGAAAGAAATGTAAGAAAATTGCGGCCTGAGACAGCCTTGGGGTAGGTATAAACCTTGGGGTAGGTATAAAAAAGTAGCAAGCCGAACATCGCGCCGCTTCAACCGCCTACCCTTGCTACCTTCCGGTCCTGGGGGAGTTCAGCGGGAGCTGGCCGTGCCGGCTTGCCGATACAAAAGTACGGCAAAAGTTGATCATTGCAAACCGGGGCGGCAAAAATCTACGCTAAAGCCCCGATCTCACTGAATAGCACGCCGTTAATTTTTCATAATGGTTATGCCATACTTCTAAACCATCAAATCCACCGAGATCGTAAGATGCCAACCCTGCCCCTCCTACCACTGCTTGCGGTAAGTGCGCACCGGGTACAGGCGCAGCTCCTCCAGGTGCAGTGCGTAGGGAGCGCCGTGCCAGTGAATCACGGGCACCATCTCGGCGGGCTGCGGTTTGCCTTGCGGGGGGGCATACACCATGGCGTTGCCTACATACGTTATGTCGCTCAGGCCGATGCTGGCTGCCACATAGCTTTCAAATGCTGCCTTCTCTTCGGGCGGCGACGTAAAGCCGATCTCGCAGGTCGTCAGCCCGTCCGACACGTCCTCGCGCAGGTATACTATTTTGGCATAGGTGTTAATGGCTATTTCAGGCATGCTAAGGCGAGGCACCTCTGTCTTGGTTTCAGCAATGTCGGAATAGGCGCGCTGGCTCGTGGCGCGGTTCGTGTTCTGCACAGCCTTAACCTCTTTGCGCTCGCTCCTGAAGGGCCCGAAAACCACGGTTCGGCCCCGAACCCCTGGCTTTGAAATCGGCTTCTCCTGCTGCTGTGGCAGCTCCTGTGGCTCCTGCTGGGCCTCCAGTATGGCGGTAAAAGTGCTCAGGAAATGGTCGGTGTGCTGCACATGAAAAAGCTCCAGCTCATGCCCGCGGCCACGACCGGCCAGGTAAGTATGTATGCGCCTGGTCCTTTCAAGGGCAGCCTTAAAATGCGCAGCATAGGGCGTGCCATCATACTTGGCGCACAGCTCCTGCAGCGCCTTCAGCCGCTGCTCCGACTCCCGCAGGTAAGGTGTCTTTTCTTCATCAGCCCCTGCCGTACTGTCTACAACTTTTCTATTGCCGGTTTGGCCGTTCAGGCCGAACATGGTGCGCAGGAACTCTCTCATTGATCCAGTATCTTTCTAAGGTGCCGTGTTTCTATCTCTACCTGCACGGCGACTGCGGCTTTCAGCTCCTCCAGGTGCGCCTCCAGCCGCTGCACGTATAACACCAGCAGTTCATGCTGGTCCTGCGTTAGTTTTGGGGGGCTTTTGCGATGGTTCTCCGGTTTGCCTGCCATTACTCTGCCTCAATCTTTTTCGACTTGCCAAAAGTGCCGATGATCTTGGTGTTCAGCTCTTCCTGCACCGCCGCCAGCTCTTTCACGGCCTCGGCGCGTTTGCGGCTCCCTTCTTCCGATATTTTCACCACGGCGTCCAGCGTTTCTACCATGTCGCGGTTCACCTTTTTCAGCGTGTCTACATCCACAATGCCCCGCTCGTTTTCTTTGGCAGCGTTCACGACGTTGTTCTTCAGCAGTTGCGAGTTTTTCAGCAGCATTTCGTTCGTGGTATCGGTTACCTTTTTCTGGATCTCCAGGGCCTTGCGCTGTTTCTCCAGCCCCAGGGCAATGGCCACCTGCTGGCGCCACACCGGAATCACCGTCACAATAGAATTCTGTATCTTCTGGGCCAGCACCTCGTTGGTAGTCTGGATCATGCGTATCTGCGGCATCGACTGCGTAGCGATGGTATGCGACAGCGTGAGGTCGTGCACCTTTTTCTCCAGCCTGTCCTTAAACGCCACCATGTCGCTCAGGCGCTGCACCACGAGCTCGTCCTGGTTGCTGGCCTCCACCTCCTCCTGCAGTTTTGGGATGAGCACGTTATCGATCTCCTCTATTTTCAGCTTTCCGGCGGCAATTACCGTGCGCACCTCATGTATATAATCTACTGCCTGCTTAAACATAACCTCCAGGCTAGTAGAGTCTTTCAGGATACTTTGGCGGGTTTTCTCCAGCTTGATCACCACGTCATCCACGTTCTCCGAGATGTTGTTGTACTGGATGGCCAGGCGCTTGGAACGGTCCTGCAGCTTTTTACCAAAGGGCAGCCGCGACAGGAATCCCCGCTTCTCCTCTTCGTCAATCTTGATCATGTTGATCTGGGTGAGCAGCTCATTAATGGCAGTTCCGGCATCGCCTGAGTCCTTTGCCTTTACCTTGGCCAGCAGCTCGTTGGAGTAATGCCCGAGCTTGCGCTGCGTGTCTACGCCAAAGTTGGTGAGGGTATCAGGCTTTTCAGGATCAATGGTTTTTGAGAGGTCCTGCGCTCTTTGCTGTACCAGCTCTTTGTCTTCGGTTAGGGATAGGTTGGTGTTCTCCATTGGTTAAGCTCCTAATTGGTGTTTCTGAAGGTTGTCTAATGTGCTAAGGTTTTCACGGGCTTTCGTATGACGGTCCGTGGTTTCATACCATGAAATATCGGATAAAGGCAGATAATCTCCTAATAATTCGCGCACTTCCCGCAATAAAGCCTCCCCTTTTCGAGTCCGGAACTCCGGGTTCTTGTATTGGGCGCTTATGTACTCCACCTTCACCTGCCCGCCCTGGGTCACGGCCAGCTCCTTTACTTCCACCACCAGCTCCGACTGTTGGTTATGGTCTGTAACCACAGTGCGGTATACGCCTTTGTTGCCTTCTTCCAGCACGGCCATACTTGCCCTGCGGGCCTCCTGCAAAGCTTTTTGCAAGCGCCGGTTTGGCTTTAGGTAGTGCCCATACAGATACCCCAGCACTGCCCCTATAACGAAGATCCAGAAAATCAACATATACGATTGGACTGTTTTCCTGACAAAAAAGAATTTATACTTTCCTATACGCGGATTGTGGCTGGGTAGATGAAGTGCTTTTGCCCTGCTTCGGCTCTCCTTTTTTCAGTGCCTCTCTCGGGACGACATCCTGGCATTAGCGCCCGCTTTTATATTTATAATTTAGCCGCTGCTAATTGCTACTATTGCTGTTTCGGACAACATGGGCCATATATTATACTTGTAAAGCCGCTGTTTTCTGTAACTGGAAACCAACTATCTTTTATAGCTGCTGCTGATCCGCAGTCTTACAAACCTACCTTTGCATCTCATACTTTGGCTCCCTCAAGGCCGGGAGGCCTCCCCGAAATGCTTCGGGGTAAACTCTTTCCCGCATCGCGCTGTCTACATTTCCTTTGCTCCTGACGTCGCAATGCCTTCGGCACCGGAAATCTAGAAGGCGCTCTTGTCGAGGGCCCCTACCCCCACCCAAAGGCTGGGATCAAGTTCGATAGCCACGGCTCTCCGAACAGTTCCCCTTTGAAGGGGGCAGGGGGATTACACCTGCGGAAAATTCCCCTCTTGGGAGGGGCCAGGGTTGGGTTTATACTTGTAGGGACAGGTCGCGACCTGTCCGCGCTATACCAGCTGCTATGAAACTTATACTTGAGTAACAGCAGTTACAGACTCTCCACCTTAGCCAAGTCGCAGATCCCTGACTTGTTTCGGGAGAGGGGCAGGGGTGGTTGGGCCCGGTATTGTTTATATACGCGGACAAGGATGTCCGCAGCAGGGAGAGCTCCGGAATAAGAAGTCCGGAGCAGCGGAAGTGGTTGGTACTGGTATTGCGGAAAATCCAGTCTATCCTCACAACCCGTAAATCCTGATTCAGCCATAAAAAACCAGCCCTGCCCAAAGGACAAGGCTGGCTGCTGCTGGTTGTTTGTGTGTTTATACTTTATACTTAGTTATCCGAAGGCAAGCGCAGGCCCAGCGTTAGCATGAACACCGAGTGGCGGGCGTTGGTCAGGTCTCCCTCAAAGTTGAGATCCTCTTTCACAAAATCGGAGAAGGCGCCGTTGTAGCGAACACCCAGGCTGATGCCGTTGCTGGCGTTAAAGCCAAATCCGGCAGCATAGCCCAACTCGAACTCCGACAGACCATCCTTGCTCTTGGCATCCTTATCACTGGCGATACGGGTGCCGTCGCCGTCGTACAGCTCGGTTTTGTTGTTCACGCTCAACAGGTAGCCTAGCTGCGGCCCGGCCTCAAAGTATAACGGTCCGGCATTTATGTGCCCCAGAACGGGAAGGTCCAGGTAGTTATAGTCCACGCTGCCTTCGCGTCTTCTTTTCTGCAGCAGCAGGTTAGTATACTCCTCGCTGTTGCTCTTAAAGCCTTTTCTGGAATAAAGCAGCTCCGGCTGGATAGAAAAGAACTCCTCCACTACCGGGAAGTTCAAGGTAACACCTCCATGAAAAGCTACTTTGTTCTCAAACTGGTCCTCGTTCTGCAGATCGCCCGACAGGTTCGCCAGGTTAGCACCTCCTCTTACACCAAATGTTGCCTGCGCCTGCGCAGCTGTAAATGTGCCTAAGGCCAGGGCAACGGCAAAGAAAAACTTCATCATCATAAATGGTAAGTATGTTAGTTTGGATTATTAACGGCGAATATACGTGCCATCTTATATAGAGGTTTTAAAATTGCACTGCTTCAGATAACAACCAGGCTTAATTTGGCCCTACAACCTGATTTCATGGTTATATTTTGCATTGCTTTTTTTACCAGAATCACAGCAGTTGGCATCATTAGCTAAAAGCACCTGCCAACAAATATGGTATGTTATCCTGATAAGGCTATTGGCGGTCTTCTTGGGTTTAGAGGGGAAGTTTACAAAGCAAGCACCCGCTTTGCCGGTTCAGACACTCGCGGGTCTGAAAGACACCGCGAGGTCTTTTGCCCTGCTCTTTGTCTGAATCTTATTCAAAGAACCTCAACCCCAAAACAGGAGAGGGAAACCGTAGAAATTTTGCTGCGTCGGACTTCCACGTCCGGGGCTCACGCAGCTGAGTCTTTGCAACACCGAGTTCCTTCATCACTGCCCCCCTGCTCACCATTAAAAGATAATAAGGTTACTTTACTGGCACATTATAACAAGTGATAAGCATGTATAAATCTCCCGCTTATAAAGCAACCCTAGTATAGCAGGACGCCACTATTGCTTACAGCTCAACCCAAGTATAAATTTTTTAATCCTCAATAACTACAAGCTTGCCTATAGTTAACCTTTATAAGTAAGAGCACTTTTATGATAGTCCAGCCTTTCCTAATCCCCTTTCCCCTGCTTTTACTGTCACTTACTCCCAATTCCGCTGTAGCAACTAAATACAAGCTTTCAGAAACAAACTTTTTATAGTTATTATACAATTAAATACGTATTAATTACTAGATATTAACTGCCTCACCCACATACCGATCTAACAAACCTGCCGCGTCTACCATTTTGGCAGACTTTCCCATTGATGTGCAAGTATTTTCCTTTCTCTGTAAAGTAAAGCTATGAAAAAACTTATACTCTGTGCGCTTGTGTTTTTATGCGGCACCTGTAGCATAGCCACTTATGCGCAACAACCCACTGTAGAATGGGCACAGCGCTATAATTCCATCGACACCGTTAGCACAAACGATAAAGCTGTAGCGATTGCTACAGATGCACAGGGCAATGTCTATATTACCGGTAACAGTCAAGGTGTGAGCCCTGTCAACATGATCACACTAAAATACTCCCCGAGTGGGCAGCTGCTATGGAAATATGCTTATGATGCAGACGATATAGTGCAGGCCAATGATATAGCCATAGACAACCAGGGAGGAGTTTATTTGCTGGGAACGTACAGCGCCATGAACAGCGATTTTATCACCATCCGATTAGATGCCCAGACAGGGCAGCAAAGTTGGGTGCAGCAATTTAATGGGCCATCCAACAGAAACGACCAACCGGCGGCTATCACAACAGATAACAGCGGAGGTGTTTACGTAACAGGTACCAGTGAAAGCAATCAAACCGAATTCAATATCGTCACTATCCGCTACGAAGCCCTTACAGGAAACAAAACGTGGGACATGGAATACAGCGGGCCTGGTTTTGGCAGTTCAGGTGCGGACTTAGCCACAGACAACAATGGGAGTGTCTATGTGATTGGCACCTCCATTAATCCGGATGCTTTTTCCAGAGACATGGTCACGATTCGGTATGAGGCTGCCACGGGTGCTGAACTATGGGCGATCCGGTATAGCAACAAGGAGTTGGAGAACGGGGATCTTGCCTACGGCAGGAGCATTGCGATAGACAGCAATGGCATGGTTTACGTGGCTGGCTCCAGTTACGGCACCGATGCAGGCGTAAACTACGTGGCGATAAGCTATGATGCGGCCGGCACGCAGCGCTGGTTAAGCCGTTACAATTACCAACCAGGAGTATACAGCACTGACGAGGCGGCAATTATTGCAGTAGATAACCAAGGTGGTGTGTTCGTGACCGGATCAAGCGGATCTGCGATGGCAACTGTGGGTTTCAATGCGCAAACCGGTGCGCAGGTGTGGGACAGCCGCTACGAGAACTTCAGATTCATTCCTGTATATCCAAAGGGATTGGCTGCAGACAACACCGGCGGAGTATATGTTACAGGTGTCAGTATGGATGACTTCGTTACCATTAGGTACAATGCCCTTGACGGCAGACAGGAATGGGAAAAGGTTTTTGACAGCTCACAACAACCGAACAGTGATGAACCTGCTGGCTTGGCACTTGATAACCAGGGAAGACTTTACGTAACCGGCAACTCAGTTGAACTCGGAGTCGACGAAAAGTCGGATATTGTGACCATTGCCTATGAGTCAGGTACAGGAGATTCGTTGTGGACGCAAACCTACGATGGGTCGGGTAGTTTCCCCACAACCGACAGGCCGGTGGCAGTTGCCGTCGACGCGGACGGAAACAGCTATGTGACCGGCACCAGCGAGAGCGAAAATAGAAGCACGTTGACTACTGTAAAATACTCGCCTGCGGGAGACTCGTTATGGGCAGTTCATTACGGCGAGACAGGCTTCAAAATAGCCGTGGCCAATGCCATCGACAACCAGGGCAATCTATATGTGACTGGCACCAGTAACGACAAGAGCATTAATGGCGATATAGACATTATAACTATCCGATACGACGCTGCCACAGGCCAAGTGATTTGGGCTAGCCTATATGATGTGGTGGTAGATGAGTATACTGAGGAAAGAGCAGCCGGGCTGGCAGTTGACAAGAATGGGAATATCTATGTGGCGGGTACCAGCAGAAACTATCTCAGCAATACAATGGAGGACATTGTCGTCATTCGCTACGATACGGCTACCGGAGATACTCTTTGGGTAAGCCGCTACGACGCCGGTCTGGCAGGCGCCAACGAGGATAGGGCGGTCGCCATCACCACTGATCCGGGTGGAGCGGTTTATGTGGCTGGAAACACCTCGAACTATGACAACGAAAGCAGTTCTGACTTTATCACCATCCGCTTTGAAGCGGAGAATGGCACGAAGAAATGGGAAAAACGGTTTGACTCGGGCGAGGGCTCCAGGCATGATGTTGTAGCGGCTATAGCAGCTGATGCGCAAGGCGGGCTTTACGTTACAGGGGCTGGTGACGAAGGTTATACAACTATCCGATACCAGACAGCCACAGGCCAGGAGGTTTGGAGAAGCAAACCTATTGATACAGCCGTTAACTTTAATACACCCACAGCCATGGCAGTAGATGGACGGGGTGGTGTATACGTTACAGGGCTTGCGTATAACAGCAGCACGTTTACCGACTTTGGCACGGTGCGGTACGATGCAGCCACCGGTGACCTAGATTGGGCTAAAACCTACAATTACACAGGCGGCAACGGCGACTGGGCCACAGCTCTTACGGTTGACTCAGTTGGAGGCGTCTATGTAACAGGATACAGCCAAACAGACCAGATGGGTTCTATCTATAGCACCGTGAAATACAATGGCGATAATGGCGATCAGGTATGGGCTGAACAGACAGCAGGTCCCTCCGATTTCCCAACTGTTATAGCCACCGACCCACAGGGAAATATTGTAGTGACGGGCTATAGCATGAACACAAGTATAGACTTCCTCACCATCAAATACAACCAGCCAAGTGTATGCCTTGAACTGCCTGAGGTTCCGATTGCGGGACCTGGCGTTGCCCGGGCTGGAACCAATGGTGTGAGCTATACCCTGGGCGGTAGCGGAGCGACCAACTTTTTATGGCAGATAACAGATAATGAAGGCAGAGACTACACTTCATTCAGCGGGCAAGGTACCGATACGATCCGGGTTAATTGGGCAAGTAAACCAGCAGTTTATAAGATCACTGCAACTTATGGAACCACCCCTGACTGTCCCACTCATACGGCAGTCCTCTATGTACATGTATCCGATCCTGCGGCCGGATATGTTACCGGTGGCGGCTGGAGCGATGCACCGGCCAACCCCGCCTACGAGCTTATGCAAAGCGACAGCAGAGCCTATTGGGGTTTTGTAGCCAGATACAGTAATGGAGGCAAGCTGCAAGGGCAGGTCAACTTGGTGCTAGAAAATAGCCTTATTAACTTCCGTAGCACCTCCCTCGAAGAGGGCTCTCTGGTCGTAACAGGCAATCAGGCCTTCTTCAGGGGTTATGGCAGACTTACCCGCCTTAGCGCCACGGGCAATATAGAAAGCGACCCGCGCCGCTTTGGCTTTCTAATTGCTGCTACAGACGTGCAATACGACAGCAAACAGAAAGACAAGCTTGTTAACTGGAACAGCAACGAGAAGGACCAGCTACGCATCCTGATCTGGGAGATTGACGAGGACGGAACACGCGGAGCCGTGGTATTTGATAACCAAGCTGCCTGCGCAGCTAACCTCGATGAGAATTCACCAGCCTGCCAGACAATTTCCGGTGGGAACATCACCATCCATGGGGCACAGTTTAAAAGTAAACAAGATAATTCTTTGCTGGCGGCAGAGTTAGAGCAACAGCTTATTGCCTATCCGACAGCTTTCCAGGAGCATACTACCGTCGCCTTCACGCTAAAGCAGCAGTCAGGCTATACCTTAGATCTGTATGACCTAAAGGGGGCGCTGATTAAACGCATTGCGGCAGGCGACGCAGAAAGCGGCAGGCTATATGAGCACAGCGTGCAGGCCGCAGGGCTCGCCAAGGGCTTCTACTTCGTTCGGCTGATGACCGATCAGGGTGTGCAAACGGTTAAAATCCTGGTGCAACGATGACCAGCAGTTTATGAAAAACAGCCGACTTCTGATGCTCGCCATCGCCATCTGGGCTCTGCTGGCACGCCTGCCGGCAGAAGCGCAGTTGCGCAACAACTACTACTTCGCTCCTGACAGCAAAGTACAGGTTAATAAGCTGAACTGCATCGCGATAGTGCCTGCATGGGTTTCGTTGGACCCTATGCGTTATGAGGGGAATCTCCGCGAACTGAATAAAAGAGAAAAGGATACGTCCGCCTTTATGCAAAACCTCCTGTTTTCGGCTCTGATTCGAACTGATACGCTTAGCCCCAAAAAGCTGCAGGACATGTATACCACCAATGAGAAGCTGGCGAGGGCAAACATAAACATTCCGAAGGTGGCACTGGAACTAACTCCAACTGAAATATGCAAAATAGTGGAGGCGGATGCGGCTCTACTCACCTTCGTCTCATACGATAATAGTTTTGTGATAACCGACACTGCGGTTGCCCGCATTGTGCAATCCGTGCAGTGGAACAAGCCTTTCACTCAAAAAGACATTATCGTATTACTCTATCATAAATCGGGACACCCAATTTGGGCAGCTAGCTTTCGGAGTAGAGCTACAAAGACCTCAATTCGCGAAGAAAACCAAGTCATCATAGGCGATTTTTTATCGATTTACGGCTATACCGGTAAAAAGGCAAACCCATGAACAGGTTGCAAAGAAATACAGGCATTCTGAAATTAGGTGCCTTGGCCCTTCTGGTGGGCTCATGCTCTGCTCCAAAGGAAAGGTTTTACAGCCGTTACTTTATTAAAAACCCTTTGTATGCCGATACTGAACAAATCCAGCAGGCTAATGCTAATTTTAAAACCATAGCGGTGCTGCCTGCCACTTTCATCGTAAACACCCGTTACCCATCCGACGAAAAAGTTGGTCTACAAACAGATTTAGTAAAAGGACACCCGGAAAAATGGATGCATCTTTACTATAACCTTTTCAGCAAACATGCCGATGAGCTCTATGTGACCGTGCAACCACCAGACACCACATTGGCTCTCCTGAGCAGGGCTGGAGTTGCGCGCGACAGCCTGAACTACATCAGCCGCCAAAGACTGTTGAACATGCTCACAGTTGATGCCCTCCTGGTGCAGGATTTTGAGATAAATATTTATACCACCAAAGGCCAGGATGTTGCCTCCACTGCCGGCGCCCTGCTCCTATTCATCGCAGGTTCTGCAGGGGGCGGAGCAGGAGATGGTGACACCACGCCTTCACACAAATACTGTGTGCAGTTCATAAAAGTGTATGGCAAGGGCATTGAAACCCCTATCTGGAGCCTCTATGGCCCCACCGTCTACGACGTAAAGTACGCCCCTGGACTACCGGAAAAGACATCCTTGGACTATTACCGCCATATGAAATTCCCATTTCTGAAAGAGTATAGGTTGAGGAAGGTGCGTCCGAAAAAATCAAGATAGAGTAAGTGTTATTATGTTCCTCTGGCTCCCACTCCCAGCGTGTGGCAATAGTACCTGGTCCACCCTCAATGGCTTCAAATAAAGAAAACAAAAGGCTTGTGTTTCAGATAGCTCTTGCCCTTGCTGTGACTTTTGACCAGCAAGTAGTCTGGCGAAGGCATTTATGGCAAATAAGCGAAATTCGTAGCTACAGTTCCCTATACTTCTCCGCAACCCAGCGCTCTGCTTCGGAGATGGTTTCGCAGAGGATGGTAGGCACTTTTATGTTCTTTTTCTGCCACAGGGCCTGGGAGGAGTATTTGGAGAAAAGGTCCGGGGAGAGGATGCTGATGTTATACCGAAGGCCCGCCTCAAAGCTCTGCGGAAAAAGCTCGTTGTTGATCCAGTCCACCAGTCCGGCCCAGGCGCCCTCTATCTCTTTAGTATCGTGCACATGGAATTTGCAGTGCTTCCGCCTGCCCTCCTGCTGCTGCCACCGGAGCATGCGCAGCGAAGCGGCCTTCACCTCCTCTTCGGTGCAGTGGCCATACCACTTCATCAGCAGGTAATTCTTCTGCGGCTCATAGCTCAGCACAGCGTATACTTTGCCGGCTGCGTTCTTGATTCTGTCCACTACGATCACGGCACGAGGTTTGGTAGCCCCACCTAAATAAAGCAGGAGTATACCTGTTGTCAGGTATACTCCTGTAAAGTATGCAATAAGTTTAAGAAAATCAGACAGGTACGAAATAAATTAACATAGTTTTATTTTGCCTCTTATTGCAACTTTTGCCTGCGCCACTAGCGGTACAGTTGTTTGTTCTCCAGGTATAGGTCCAGCACCCGCATCGTCAGGAAGGGCCGCAGTTCCAGCTGGTTGGTCAGTACGATGGCCGTGATCTTGCGTTCGGGCAGGCGCACGATGTCAGCCAGGGCGGGACCTCCGCTGTGGCCGGTGGCCTTCTCTCCGTTATGCTTGTCCACAATCCAGCCTACCCCAAAAGGGGCATTCTTTCCGTCGCGCAGCTTGGCCGCGGTCCACATCTGCGCCGCTACCTCCGGCTTTAGCAGGGTGTTCTTGTCCAGCGCGACGGCCCATTTGGCCAGGTCGTCTATGGAGGAAAATAACCCGCCGGCAGGGTAGGTCCAGGAAGGGAACACCATCGAAAAGACCCGCTGCTGCGGCGGCTTCTCCCCCACCCACTTGTACACGGTGGCCGCGTACGGGATGGTGTCGTAGGTGCGGTAAATGAAGTCCTGCTCCATGTTATTGTACACGGTGTGGCGCATGCCCAGCTTCCGGAGCAGGCGCTCGTCCAGGAACTGCTGGTACGGCATGCCTGCCACTTTATCTATCAGCTTCATCACCACGGCATAGTCGCCGCCTGCATACACGGTTTTGGTGCCGGGGGCAAAGTCCAGCGGACGGGCCATGGCCGTATCCAGGGCAGCATCCGCCGACTTAAAGTTGTGCTGCAGGGCCAGCAAATCCACGATGCCGGACTGGTGCGCCACCAGGTCCATTACCCGCATATCATCCCATGCCTTGGGCAGTTGGGGCAGGTAGGTTCTCACCTTCTGCTGCAGGTCCAGCTTGCCCTCCTGCACCAGCGTCATGAGGGCGGTTGCCGCGAGCAGCTTGGTAGCGGAGGCCAGTTGGAAGGCCGTGCCCGTGGTGTTGGGTATGTTGTACTCCAGGTTGGCCGTGCCGTAGGCCTTGCTCAGCACCACTTCCCCGTTTTCGATGATGGCCACCGACACGGCCGGAATGTGAAACTTCTGCATCTGGTTCAGCAGAAAGGTATCGACCGGAGACTCCTGGGCCCTGGCTGCCACGCTGCCCATGGCAAACAGGAGCAAAGCTATATACTTCAGCATCATGACAATATATTTAGAGGAAAGTGCAGCTCCAGGACGGTGTAAGTTGTAACATTCCCGGAGCTACAAGGATTTATACAACAACAGATTGAAATAGTTACCTGCCCGTCGCGTTTATGGTTTTACGCCACTACATCCGGTAGATGAAACCGGATCTCATACCTGGGTGCGAGCCCGAACGCTTTCTCAGGGTTGATCTTGCTGAAGTCTGGCGGCACGGTCAGGTCCGGGCGGTCTGCCTCGTTTGTGATGGGCTCGCCTATCTCGCGGAAATAATTGACCAGGTTGCCCGGTGTGACGATGGTCAGGAGTTTGCCGGCTGAGTCGCCAACGTTTTTGAAGGTATGCAGCGCGTTGGAAGGCACGTGCACCACGCTTCCGGCCGTGGCGCGGAAAGGGTTGGCCAGGTCGTTCAGCACAAATTCAAAATCGCCGGACAGCACGTAAAACACCTCTTCGGCGGGGTGCGTGTGCGGGGGCGGCCCGCCCAGCGGCGGTACATTATCCTCAAACACGGCGTACTGCCCGCCGGTCTGCTCCTGTGTCAACACCAGCTTTACCAGGTTGGTGAAGATCCGCAGCTCTTCGTGCTGCTGCGGTTCAACTTGCTTTTTCATAGTAGTAGATATTTATATGCACTACAAAGAAAAGGCATGCTGCACCGTTTTCACTTGATTCAAATCAAGAAGTAATCAGCGCTTTACACGGCTGCGGTAGCGGCTCAGGGTTTCGGGGGTAATGCCCAGGTAGCTGGCGATGTACTGCAGCGGCACCCGCTTAAACAGCTTCGGGTGCTCTTCTATCAGGTTGCGGAAGCGCACTTCGGGCGGGTCTTTCAGTAGGGAGGCCTCCCGCCGTTCCGCGCGCACGAACTGGTCCTGGGCAATGATGCGTCCCAGCTTCTGCCACGAGGGGTAGTGCTCGTAGAGGTGCATCACGTCCTCGTAGCTCAGCTCCAGCAGCTGCGTCTCCTCCATGGCCGCCACGTTCAGGGCAGAGGGCATCTGGGAGAAAAAGCTGGCGAAAGAACCGGCCACGGCATTTTCGAAAAGAAAGTCCTTGCAGATCTCTTTGCCGTCCACCTCATAATACACCCGCACGCTGCCCTGTTCAATAAAGGCAATCTTGCGGCACACCTCCCCCTCCCGTAGAAAGAGCTCGTTTTTATGCAGCGTACGCGGCCGCAACACACGCTCCAGCGCAGCCCTCTCCTCCGGCTCCGGACGGATGATCTGGTCGATATTGTAAAGTATGCGGGACAAAGAATGGGGTTTAGATGATGCGGAAGTTAGGGGTATTTGGGCAGGGGTGCAAGGTGGGGGAATGGTTAAAATTAATATTTAAGTTTCTGTATATTATCAGTTTTTAGTATCTTGTTTTGCTTTACTTAGTAAACCATCTCCCGGGACAGTCAATAGCTATATGCTTCTGTCAATTGTAGGAATCCTGCTGGTTGTTTGAGATAACAACAATGTTGAAGAATAAAACTACACCGCAAATTAATAAGTGTGAACGAATTTATAGCCTTTGACACACCCTGACCTCCTCTCACAGTTCCAGAACATCAACACCTGGAAGAGCAAAGGCACACGCGCACCGCACAAGCCTCTGCTTATACTTTTGACTTTAGGCGAGATTCAGCGAGGAAACACCGGTTTTATACCTTACACAAGTATAGAGCCGAAGCTAAAAGACCTGCTGATCGACTTTGGACCTTACAGAAAGAGTTACTACCCCAACTTTCCCTTTACCAAGCTGGCAAACGATGGGCTGTGGCAGTTAAATGAACCTGATCTGATCAACACAAAGCAGGATTATACTTCAAAGTTTCTGCGCGAACACCAGTTGGCGGGTAAATTCCCGGAGCATGTAACACAACCGCTAAGACAGGATCCGGAGCTAATCAAAAGTATAGCTGAAGTTATACTGGAGCAGAACTTCCCGGATACGCTGCACCAGGACATACTGGATGCTGTTGGTCTGGATCTGGCGCTCACGCCATCTACAGCTAACCGCCTTATCAAGCCAATTCGCAAACGCGACCCGCTTTTCCGGGAAAGTATACTGAAGGCTTACGAGTACCAATGTGCTGTGTGTGGTTTTAGCGTACGGCTGCGGCACCAGCTGCTGGCTCTGGAGGCAGCACACATTATGTGGCACCAGGCTGGCGGACCGGATGTTGAGGTGAATGGTTTAGCCCTCTGTGCAACGCACCACAAGCTGTTTGATATGGGAGCCTTTACCGTGACAGAAGAGCTTAGAATGCTGGTATCTAACGAGGTAAACGGCATTGGTGCGCAGGATTGGCTTATCAGGCACGATGGGAAGTCCATTAAGCCACCACAAAAGAAAGCTTTCTACCCCAACCCCGAGTTCACTGCCTGGCACGTAAACGAAGTATTCAAAGGCGGCTTTAGAAGTTAACCTCACCTCTGCCGCGAACTTGCGGCTCGTGCTTCGCAAGGGCAAATACCCGGCACCCGCAGCTAAGGCTGGTAAAAGGACACAGAACAGAATGCTTTCTTAGCAGGGGATGGAAGAGTTCTGAGTTTGATCACCCTGCGTCGTCTTAACTGATAACCATGCAAAGGCTTGCTCTTTGGTACTGAAATTCTGAATCTTGTATACTGGCCCCTGGCTTTCCAGCACTTCGCCCTGTACCAGCACAGCGTTTACCTCAAGCTCTGGAAGGTTACTTACCACCCGTGCCACTCGCTGCAGCGAAGTTGATTTTAGTTGCATTGACACTTCGTAAATTAAGGCATGGTATAAGGTATCCTCTACTTCAACTACTGCCTTGCTCGAATCCAGAAGGATGTTCCGGATGTGGTAATTCATCACATAGTCTAGCATAATACTGAAACAAAGCTTTGCCTCACTCAGTCCGGCCGTACGCATATCCGGCAAATCCACAAACAACACATCCGTAGTTGGATCATAATCAAGTTTAAAGTATGAATTCCGGAAGAGTTGCATAAAGATAGATTTAGAAGGCAGGAAGCAAGAGGGTAGTGCTAAAGGTAGAAAAAACTTTCAACTTAAATGTTTAAAAGTGCTCTACTGACAGTATGCACACCATATTAAGCCGAGCTTACTAACTTCACGATAAGGCAAGCCTGCACTAGCAGGGTATATAAAAAGCCTCTCCAGCGCTGAAGAGGCTTTCTGTTGTATAGCTGCCGGTAAACTGCTTCTGCGTTATAACTCGACAGCATTAAACGTATCGCCCTGGTTCACATCGCCTGTCTCAAAGCCTTTTCTGAACCAGCGCACCCGCTGGGCGGAGGTGCCGTGGGTGAAGGAGTCTGGCATTACCCTGCCGGTGGCTTGCCTTTGCAGGCGGTCGTCGCCGATGGCGCTGGCTGCGTTCAGGGCTTCTTCCAGGTCACCGGGCTCCAGAAACCCGGTTTCCCGTTGGGTATGGTTGGCCCACACGCCGGCATAGAAATCAGCCTGCAGCTCTAGCCTTACCATCAGTTTGTTAAACTCCACCTCGGACAGCTGGCCGCGCATAGCGTTTACCTGCTCCATGGTGCCTGTGAGTTTCTGCACGTGGTGCCCCACCTCATGACCCACCACATAGGCCTGTGCAAAGTCCCCTTCCGCACCCAGCTTGTTTTCCATTTCGCCAAAAAAGCTCAGGTCGATGTACAGCTTTTCATCGCCGGGGCAGTAAAAAGGCCCCGTGGCTGCGGAGGCAAGCCCGCAGGCCGAGTTTACCTGATCCGAAAACAACACCAGGGTGGGCTCTCTGTACCCTTGTATCAGTTTGTTCCAGACGTCCTCGGTATCTGCCAGCACTACAGCCGTCTGGTCGGCTAGCTTCTGCTCTTCCGGGCTTGGCTGGTATTCGGTTGTCTGGGCATACTGCGGTTCGCCGCCCACAAACTGCTGCAGGAGTGCGAGGGGGTTGGTCCCGGTCAAGAACATCACCGCCAAGAGCACCGCCACAATAATCAGCCCCACTTTCGAGAAAAGGAGCCGGAACAAAGGGATAAGCAGCATGGGGCTCATGCCCCCGCCACCTGCTGACTGCCCTCTACGGTCTTCTATGTTGCTGCTTTTTCTTCTGCCTTGCCATTTCATAAAATCTTATTGTATTGAAGTGAATTATAGTCGGGGTATGGAGTTTCTAATTTGCGCTAACGTCTGTACCCATATCCGACAATTTAACGGCAGGCAGCTATACTTGGATGCACGCCATTTAAAAGGAATGCTTCTACCGGTGCTGGTGCCCGATAAAGAGAACGCATAGGGGCTCCTGCAGCACGATGGAATAATCACCGAAATACTGAAAAAAAAGGCTTCTGTCCCAGTCCCGACTTCACCGCCAGGCAAGTAAAACAGGTGTTAAAGCGGCAACCCTAATTTATAGTTTCGATGCTACGGGCTTTTGCCCTATCTTGCGCTTCATTCGTTATCAGCATACCATGACCGAGCAAACCCACTACATACCTATGGCCAAGGCAGCCTTTAATGCCTACCTCGACAACCAGATAGACCTGGACACGCTTTTGGAGCGGCTGCGGGAGATGGAACTGCAGATTATGGCTGATGAGGAGGAGGAGGAAGAAGAGGATAGCGGCAAAGCCCTGTGGTTGCGCTTTTTTAAAGGCGACCCGCTGAAAACCACCATCAGCGATATTGAGCAAGACCTGCGCGACCCCGGCCACCCAAACTACCGCATCCTGCTGCAGGGCATCACCCTGGGCCTGGAAGCCGACGAGTTGGAGGTGCATTACTCCAAAGTGCGCTTGCTGTAAGGGCTTTTCCCCTACTTATTTTATCCGCTCTACTATCTGGTTGCCGGAGCCCACGTCGTACTGCTCCCCTACTTCCAGCATGTCGATGGCGTTGATGTCTTCCTCGTCGTACCCGTTTTGGTCGGTAAAATAATCCTGGGTTACTTCTTTTTCCCGGTCGTCGTAGGTGTTCAGGGCCCGCTCGTCCCAGTCGCCCCACCGGCAGATATACTTCTTCTTTTCCATAGCTGTTTATACGTTCCTGTACGTGCTTCACCTGGTCATCTCCTTCGACTACGCAGGCTACCGCACAGGCATGCTTTCATTCGTTAACTTGCTAACTATCACAACCTTGCCACCGGTGTTTCGATAGCGTTACCTATTTCAGAAATACGAGCAAAGTATAAAGAGGTACAGCTTTAACGGTGGGCTTCATACTTATTTGCCTTCAAAGCTGTCTGCAGCGCCTCTACCTCCTCCGCCTTCAGAGCCGGGGCTTGCGCAACTTCTATAAGCTGGTCCAGCTGCGCTCCTGTGCGGATGCCCAGCACGGCAGAAGTAACGGCAGCGTGATGCAGGACATACTGCACGGCGGTTTCAGCCATGGTACGGGAAGCACCTGCCACTGCTTGTACTGCATCTGCGGCCTGCTGCACTTCTTCTAACGTATAACTTAGGTAGGATTTAGCTGATTTTCCGGCCAATAGCCCCTGCGCCAGGCTACCCCGCGCCAGCACACCGATTTGGTGCTCCTGCAACAGCTGCAGCACCTCCTCTTCAGGGCGCCGGTCCAGCAGGCTGTACTGCAACATTACGCTACTCATGCTCGAGCGCTGCACATACTCCCGTATCACGTTGGGACGAATGGAGGAAATGCCGTAACACCGTATTTTGCCCTGCTGCTTCAGCAGCTCAAAGGCTTCTATGGTCTCGTCTATCGGGTCGTCTATGGTGCCGCCGTGCAGTTGGTAGAGGTCCAGGTAATCGGTTTGCAGGCGCTTCAGGCTGGTCTCTACGGCCTGTAGGATGTAGGCTTTGCGGGGGTTCCAGTCCCAGCCGCTGCCGTCGGGGCGCCACTGGTTGCCGACTTTGGTGCCGATGATCACTTTGTCGCGCATGCCCTGAAAAGCCTTTCCTACAGTTTCCTCGTTGCGGCCTTTGTCGTAGAGGTCGGCTGTGTCGAAATAAGTTATGCCGTGGTCCAGCGCCCGGTGCAACATCTGTGTGCTCTCCTGTTGGCTCCCCTGCAGCGACATGCAGCCGAAGCTCACCTCACTTACCTTTATTTCTGATTTTCCGAGTAGTTTATACTTCATGGCGGTATGGTATGACGTGCTATGAAAGTATAAAACTCTGAAACGCAGCGCAGGGTTTTTCCGCATTTTACAGAAGCCCCGGCTTCTCTCCGACACGCAAAGCTATTTCTTGCGTATCTTCGCTTTTTAGGAGGAGCTCCTTTTGAAGCTCTCGCAAGTATACAAGCACAAAGACAATGCAGAGAATATACGAGCACGTGAAGGCAGTGCTGGAAAGCGACCCGCACTTTGCCGCAGACGGGAAACTATTGAAGAACACAGTGATGGAGGCGGCCTTGCAGCTAAAGCCAGAACTGCTGCGCCTGCTTACCGCAGACACCATCACCCGCCAGCATTTTTTTGAGGAAGTGGACGGCGTGCTCGTATTCGACAAGGTCAGCTTCCAGAGGTTTATCAGCAACAAGCAGTTCCTGCCCGACAGCTATACTTCCTTTAAGAACAAGATCGGCCTTACCGCCAACCACAGCTACCTCACCGAGGCCAAAGAGGTGGTGCTTTCCTTCCCTTACAAAGACTGCGTGCTGGAAGGCGGGCAGGCCAGAAACGAGCAGCGGCGGCAGGAGGTATTCTGGAACGAAACCCTGGCCCCCGACGAAATAGACCGGCTGCTGGAGCCCAAGGTGCTCACCAACTGGAAGAAAGTAACCGCAGCGGGCGAGCAGGAAGTGACAGCGCTTTCTAAACATGACAACTACCTCATCAAAGGCAACAACCTAGTGACGCTGCATACTCTACGCCAGGTATACCGCAGCAGTATCAAGCTGATTTACATCGACCCGCCCTACAACACCGGCAAAGACAGCTTCTGCTACAACGATAGCTTTAACCACTCGGCCTGGCTTACCTTTATGAAGAACCGGCTGGAAATAGCCCGGGAGCTGCTCACCCGCGATGGCGTGATCTTTATCTCGATCGACGTGAACGAGCAGGCCTACCTGAAAGTGCTCTGCGACGAGATTTTTGGCCGCGATAACTTTGTGGGGGAAATCATCTGGGAAACGGCCACCGACAACAACGCCACCCAAATTTCAGTGGAGCATGAGTATGTGCTGTGCTATGCCCGCGACAAGGGCAGCCTCCCAAAATGGCAAATACAGTCTGAAAAGGCACGGCTGATTATGGAGAAGTATGAACAGCTGAAAGCAAAGCATGGGGAAGACACCAACCTGATAGAGAAGCACCTGCGCAACTGGATCAACAGCGTAAAGAAAACCAACGAGTATGACCTCTCGGGCGTGGCGCATTATACGTATGTGGATGAACAGGGTGTTTTTTACCCCGGCAACTCGGCCAACACCAAGCCTGGCGGCTACGATTTCGACATCGCCCACCCTGTAACGGGCAAAGTATGTAGCAAGCCCGCCAACGGCTACCGCTGGCCCGCCGACACGTTCTGGAAAGCTGACCAGGCGGGCAATGTGCTGTGGGGCGAGGACGAAACCACCATCCCGAAAATAAAGAAGCGCATCGAAACGGCCACCGAGCTGCTGAAGGGCTACTTCTACGAAGACAACCGGAAATCCACCAGCGCCCTATCCCGGCTGATGGGCGAGAAGGTGTTTGATAACCCCAAATCCATTAACCTGCTCAAGAAGATCATCAAGTTCTCTACCTCCGAAAACGACATCGTGCTGGACTTTTTTGCCGGCAGCGGTTCTACGGCGCAGGCAGTGCTGGAGGTAAACCAGGAACAGGGCACAAGCCGCACGTTTATACTTTGCGAGCAGATGGATTACATTGAGGAGGTAACGCGCAGGCGCATCCAGAAAGTGCTCGGGGAAGACAGCCTAACCTACTGCGAGCTGGCCGGTTGCAACCAAAACCTGATCGAAAAAGTACAATCCTGCTACACGCCCGAAGCGCTGCGGCAACTGGCGGCGGAAGTGCTGGCGAGCCCGTTTGTAACCTATTCGTTGGCACAACCCCTGCGGCAGGTGTTGGCCGCGGTGCAGGCAGAGGACTCCGTAGAGAACCTTAGGCGGGCGTTGATAGCGGTTTTAGACAAGAACTGGCTCTACGTGCCGTATGCAGAGATGGACGATGCCGATTTCGGCTTCTCGGAGGTTACCAAACGTCTCACGCATCAGTTCTACAAGATGACATGACACATGGCGCTTTCTAACTTCAGGAAAGAAACATCGGAACGCAGCGACCCGCACAACTGGGCAAAGGCCATGCTGGCACGCCTCACCGATTTCTTTTTTGAAGCGATAGAAGGCTGCAGCCAGAGCAACGCCAATGTGGTGACGCACCTGATGGAGCGGGCCCGCGTAACGGTGGACGACAGGCCCAAGTCGGCCCCGCAGGAAGTGCTGCAGGCGCTGGTGGAGTTGGAAGCCCCCGACGCCCTGGACCGGAAGATCCGGTTTGCCCGCCACTTTAACCTGCCCCTGAGCTACGTGTTGTACAGCAATGAGCGGGAGAAAGTATACCTCCTGGAGATTCCCTCCCTGATTGACATTAAGCACGTCCGCACGTTCAACTCCTTTAAAGCGTTTGCCGACTGGCTGGCCAGTATCAAAGGGTGGGTATCTACCAAACCCTACCGCGAATCAGCCGACCTGCCCTACTTTGACCAGGAGCTAAGAAAGTATGGCACCGCCTGGCCCACCAACATCGACTGCTTTTTTACAGATGAGCAGCACAAGCCGCTAGGTATGATTGAGTTTCAGAACGCCCGGGACACCGGCGTAATGCAGCACTGCAACAACGACCACTTCCTGTGCAAAAACGTCCGGCAGGTGCAGGGGGCATCGGGGGTACAGCTAAAGTATAGCGATGACATCAGAAGGTGGACCTCCCAGGAAATTCTGCGGGTGCAGTCGGGCTTGCGGCTCTTCATCGTTACGTGGGCGCAGCACGAGCCGGGCTTTGTGCTGAAAGAGCTGGAAAAAGTAACCATGCCATACTTCCCTGAGCAGAAGGGCAAACCCAAGTGGCAGGAGGCCGATGCTTACAAAGCCAGGCTGCACAGCTATGTTAAACAAAACAAACCAGTAAGTATAGAACAGGATATATGCGTAAATTACAGCACCGTCAGCTTTTCCTTTTGCGATGGCAAAATGAACAAAACCATACATCAGCCGCCACTAAACCCCTTGAACAAGACTTTCCCATCGCTGTATTATTATTTTAAAAAGAAAGTGACAAACGACCGCCAGCAGCTTCCGGCGCTCCTGTCCGCTTTATGCAGCAACCAGGCCTAACCATGCAGACCCTCAACCAACAGAATCCAGCAACTATTAGTATGGACGTGCAGGCCACGGCGCTGCCTCAGGAGATAACGCATAACCTGAACCCGCACTTTCAGGTGCGCCCTTACCAACGGGAGGCTTTTCTGCGCTTTATAACTTACCTGAACCAGCACCCTACCCGGCCGCGGCCCACGCAGCTGCTCTTCCACATGGCTACCGGCAGCGGCAAAACGCTGGTAATGGCTGGCTGCCTGCTGCACCTCTACCGGCTGGGCTACCGCCACTTCATCTTTTTCGTGAACAGCTCCAGCATCATCGAAAAGACCCGCGATAACTTCCTGAACCCCCTTTCTTCCAAGTACCTCTTCGCCCCTGCCCTTTTTATGGATGGGGCGCAAGTGGCGCTAAAGGAGGTGCAGCATTTTGAGGCGGCCAACGGGCGCGATCTACACATCGTGTTTACCACCATCCAGGGCCTGCACTCCCGGCTGAACACGCCCCGCGAGAACAGCCTGACCTACGAGGACTTTGAGGACCGGAAGATCGTGCTGCTCTCGGACGAGGCGCACCACATTAATGCAGAGACCAAAAAAGGAAAGTTGAGCAAAGAGGAAGCCGAGGCTGTGACAAGCTGGGAAAGCACCGTCACAAAGCTGTTCCACGCCAACCCCGACAATATTCTGCTGGAGTTTACGGCCACCGCCGATTTTACCAACCCTGAGGTAAAAGCCAAGTATGAGGACAAGCTCCTGTTTGATTACCCGCTGCGGCAGTTCCGGAAAGACGGCTACTCGAAGGAGGTAAAAGTGCTACAGGCCGAGCTGCCGCCTTTTGAGCGGGCTGTGCAGGCCATCATCCTTAGCCAATACCGCCGCAAGGTGTTCGAAGGCAAGGGCAAGCACGTAAAGCCGGTGCTGCTGTTTAAGTCCAGGAGCATTGCAGAAAGCCAGGCCTTCTTTGCTGCCTTTGTGCAGGGCATGAAAACACTGGACGCTACCTTCCTCAACCACCTAAAACACTTGCACACGGACACCGTGTTGCACCGGTCTTTCGCTTATTTTGCTGCCAAAGGAATAACACTTGAAAACCTGGTAGCCGAGCTGCAGGAGGATTTTGCGGAGGAAAAGTGCTTGGTAGTTGACAGCCGGAACGACAGCGACGAAAAGCAGCTCCTGCTTAACAGCCTGGAGGAGGAGAAAAATCAGTACCGCGCCGTGTTTGCCGTGGACAAGCTAAACGAAGGCTGGGATGTGCTCAACCTCTTCGATATTGTGCGCCTGTACGATACCCGCGATACTGAAAAGAATACCGGGAAAATAGGCCGAACCACGATGTCGGAGGCGCAGCTGATCGGGCGCGGGGCCCGCTACTATCCGTTTCAGCTCCACGAAAACCAGCCCAAATACCAGCGCAAGTATGATGATGACCTGGAAAACGAGCTGCGCATCTGCGAAGAGCTCTACTACCATGCTTCCTACAATCCGCGCTACATTTCGGAGCTAAACAAGGCTTTGGTGGAGATAGGCATTAAAGCTGCAAACCCGGTGCCGCGAAAGGCTGTTGCCAACACGCCTCGCCAGGTCAGCCCGGAGAAAGAAAAGAGTCAGTTCAGGGGTTTAGAATTGCCTGCGACCCTGCGCAACCGCCGCTACCAGTTTACCCTTGCCTCCGGCTATACCAGTGAGTCGGCCATACTTGGCGAGGTGGCCCCGGAACTGCCGCCGCAGGAAAGCCATACTATAAAATTGCTCTCCTTAGGCCATCCAGTGCTCCGCAAAGCCATGGACCGGCTGCCCTTTTACCATTTCGACCGGCTAAAAACGCTTTTCCCGCAGTTGCCGTCCGTTTCTGAGTTTATCACCTCGCCACTTTTTTTAGGGGAAGTACAGGTGAGTGTTAATGGCAATAGGGAGCAGCCCGAGCGCCTGCCCCCGCCGGAAAAGCTGCAGATAGCCTACCAAGTGCTGTGCGAAATCTCCGTAGAGCTATCGCGTGTTGCACCTGCCGCCGCGCCGCCTATCGCTGCCAAGTAGACCGGAGGCGCAAAAAAACTAGCCGCACAAGTATAAAAACAGGAGGCGCTCAGGCAAATCTCTCATAAAAACATAGTATATTAGCTTTATTATACGCACGTAAACACAAGTCCTAAACCTACAACTATATGAGTCAGTTAGTTATCAGCAACCTGGAAGAGCTTTCGCAGTATGAAGGCAAAGAGATGGGCGTGTCGGAGTACCATACCATCTCGCAGGAGCAGATAAACAAATTTGCCGATGCCACCCTCGACCACCAGTGGATACACCTGGACGCGGAGCGCGCCAAAACTGAAACACCTTTCGGAGCCACTATTGCCCATGGCTACCTTACTGTGTCGCTGCTGCCATACCTGTGGTCGCAGATAGCCACCATCCAGAACCTCAAAATGCAGGTTAACTACGAGATCGAGAGCCTGCGCTTTAACCAGGCGGTAACGGTAAACAGCCGGGTGCGCCTGCGGGCCAAGCTGCTGTCGGTAAAGAACCTGCGCGGCATTGCCAAAGCACGACTGGAAGTGGCGCTGGAGATTGAGAACAGCAAAAAGCCCGCTTATACCGGTATCATCACCTTCCTGTATCACTTTAATGATGAATAAATTGCCTCTGCGGGCGTAGTATAAGTATGAATTCACCGCAACCGCAGCTTACCCGCACCACCCTCTGGCTCATGACAGTAGCCTCAGGCATGGTGATCGCCAACAATTATTACAACCAGCCGCTGCTGGTAAAAATCGCAGACACGTTTCAGGTATCCGAGTCGAGTGCGGGCATGGTGGCCATGCTGGCGCAGGTGGGCTATGCCATCGGCCTGCTGCTTATCCTGCCGCTCGGAGACATGCTGCGGCGCAAGCGCCTTATACTTACCGACTTTGTGCTCATCATCCTGTCGCTGTTGTTGGCTGCCTTCTCACCGAATATTTATACTTTGATGGCCGCCAGCCTGCTAATTGGCGCCAGTTGTGTGGTGCCGCAGCTGTTTGTGCCCCTGGCGGCCCATCTGGCCAAACCCGAGGAGCGTGGCAAGGCCGTGGGCACCGTAATGAGCGGTCTGCTAGTGGGCATTCTTTTCTCCCGCACCCTCAGCGGCTTTATTGGGGAGTATCTGGGATGGCGCGCTGTGTACCTGATGGCAGCGGGCCTGATGGTGCTGCTCTGGGTGGCCATTTATTTTCTGCTGCCCGAGGTGCACCCCTCGTTCAGTGGCAGCTACAAACGCCTGATGAAATCGCTGGTGGACCTTTTCCGGCAGGAGCCTAAGCTACGGCTGGCGGCGGCACGCGGCGCCTTCTCCTTTGCCTGCTTCGGCGGCTTCTGGACCACCCTGGTTTTTCTGCTGGAAGGCCCGCCTTTCTTTAAAGGAAGCGATGTGGCAGGCGCCTTCGGCCTGGTGGGTGCTGGCGGCGCTATCATGGCCTCGGTGATGGGCAGGCTGAGCGACAGATACGACACCCACTACATACAGTTGGCCACGCTGGCTATGATCCTGCTATCGTATGTGGTGTTTGGCTTCTTTGGCTATAGCATGGTGGGCCTGGTGGTAGGCGTGGTGTTGCTGGACCTGGGGCTGCAGGGCTCGCACATTTCTAATCAGGCTATTATCTTCTCGTTGTATCCCGAGGCGCGGAACCGGCTGAACACCGTGTACATGTTCACGTACTTTCTGGGCGGCGCTACCGGCACCCTGCTGGCCACGCATGCCTGGCAGTTATGGGGCTGGAACGGCGTGGTGCTCGTGGGGCTGGTGTTTTCGGCGCTTGCCCTGGGGGTGCACCTGCTGTTTTCGCGCAAAAAACGACAGGCTGCCTAACCATACCCCTGATTCAGGGTATACTTATACTACCCCCCTCACCTAAATTGCACTTAAATGGAAAACCCGAACCTGGAGCACTGGAACGAAGAACGCTACAAGGAGCTGAACACCTACTTCCGGATTAAGATTGAGCTGCTGCTACGCACCAACCCGCACCTGGTGGCCCAGCAGCAGGAAAGCACGCTGCACCTGCAGGAGTTGGTGGCTGAGTTTAGCCAGGAGGATAAAGAGCGTTGGGAAGAGTTTATGCGCCTGGACAAGCTCAAGATGGAAATAGACATGTGGGACCACCTGCACGGCAAAGGCACCCGCTACCGCCCCGGGCTTGGCTTTACAAACTCCGAAGACGACACGACCTGGTAAGCCCGCTAGTCGTCAAAACTATACTTGGCATCGCTCCAGAAGGCATCCAGCGCTATCAAGCGGGGCTTCAGAAAGGAAATCAGCGCTGGCCAATCCTCCTTGTTGAAGACGCTGACAGGGGCAATCTCTTTGTAAATGCGGCTCACGGTGCGTCCGGATTCGTCGGTGGTGTGCAGCACCCAGTCCCACTCCTCGCCTAGCGCCTCGTGCAGCATGGTCTTGTGCTCCAGAAACTGCTCATACACCAGCTCCTGCAACTCGGTGTCCGGGTGCGCCAGCTCTATGGCAATGTAGGCGCGCTTCTTGTCGGCATCCATGCGGAAAAACACGTCCTTCACGCCGGTTTTATAGTTTAGCCAGTTCACCTTCCACCCTTCCGCCGACAGTTGCGGCGAGAGGTATTGCCCAAAGGTTGTCCAGAACTGTTGGCGTAGCTGGGATGCTTGTTCTCGGGTATACATGCGGCAAAAATACTCATTTAACTGCTTCTGTGGCAAAACATGCTCTTTAGCCACCTGGTTGATACTTCTTTTAGTTGATGAAATCTGCCCCCTCGGCAAAACTTTATCGCACTTTAACGTTTATCATAAAGGCTGCCGCAATGCTGTGTTTCATAACATTGCCAAATACAGATATTATGGCGCCGCAGCGTTTCATTTTAGAACAATTTTGTCTAATTTCGCTTTCATTATTAGACACAACAACGGACATAAAAACTAATACACATGTCAGAATTTGCTGAAATAATTTTAGACGGTAAATCTTACCAAATGCCTGTAGTAGAGGGCACCGAGAATGAAAAAGCTATTGACATTTCTTCTCTGCGCGCACAGTCGGGCTATATTACCCTGGACTCAGGCTATAAAAATACGGGTGCCACTACGAGCGCCATTACCTTCCTAGACGGCGAAAAGGGCATCCTGCGCTACAGAGGGTATCCAATTGAGCAACTGGCGGAGAAATCCAACTTTATTGAGGTGGCTTACCTGCTGATCTACGGATCGCTGCCGACTGCTGACGAACTGAACGACTTCAGCAACAAAATCAGGCTGCACACGCTGGTAAACGAGGACATGCGCAAAATCCTGGACGGTTTTCCGTCTGCGGCGCACCCAATGGGCATCCTTTCTGCGCTGATCAGCTCTCTGACCGCTTTCTACCCGGAGTCGCTTAACCCGAACCAATCCAAAGAGGAGCTGGACCTGTCCATCATCCGTTTGATGGCCAAGATCTCTACCATTGCGGCCTGGTCTTACAAAAACTCTATCGGGCATCCGGTTAACTACCCAAAGAACAAGCTGGACTACTGCTCTAACTTCCTGCACATGATGTTTGCTTACCCAACGGAAGATTACGAGATCAACCCGGTGGTAGTAGATGCCCTGAACAAGCTGCTGATCCTGCACGCGGACCACGAGCAGAACTGCTCTACCTCTACCGTGCGCCTGGTAGGCTCTGCCAACGCTAGCCTGTACTCTTCTGTTTCTGCTGGTATCAGCGCCCTGTGGGGCCCGCTGCACGGCGGTGCTAACCAGGCGGTAATCGAGATGCTGGAGCAAATCAAAGCCGACGGTGGCGACTCTAAGAAGTTTATCGCCAAAGCCAAAGACAAAGACGATCCGTTCCGCCTGATGGGCTTCGGACACCGCGTTTACAAGAACTTCGACCCACGCGCGAAGATCATCAAGAAAGCCGCTGACGAAGTACTGACAGCACTGGGCATCAACGATCCGATCCTGGACATTGCCAAGGAACTGGAAGAGGCTGCCCTGAACGATCCATACTTCGTGGACCGCAAGCTGTACCCGAACGTGGACTTCTACTCCGGCATCATCTACCGCGCCATCGGTATCCCAACCGACATGTTCACGGTGATGTTCGCCCTGGGCCGTCTGCCGGGCTGGATTGCACAGTGGAAAGAGATGCGCGAGAACAAAGAGCCAATCGGCCGTCCGCGCCAGGTGTACACCGGCGAGACAGAGCGCGACTACATTCCGGTGGAAAAGCGCTAGTACCGCAGCTACATAAATTAAATAAAAGGCTGGCCCCACGGGTCAGCCTTTTGCTTTTTACGCCTGCCTTGCAATGACCGGCGTCATTTTATACTTGCTACCGCCGGCCTACCTTGCACGTATACTTTTATTTAGGATCTATACTTGATGGCAAAGATCAGGCTTACCAGACTTTTCACCTTCGAGACGGCGCACACCCTCTTACACTACGACGGCCCCTGCCGCCGCATCCATGGCCACTCCTATAAGCTGGAAGTTACCATTATCGGGACGCCACTGGTGGAGGAAGAGCACCCGAAAAACGGCATGGTGATGGACTTCGGGGATTTAAAGGCGATCGTGCAGGAGCACATCATTCAGCAGTTCGACCATGCGCTGGTACTGCCGCAAGGCTCCCCTGATGACCTGCTGGAGCTGCTGCGCAAGTATGAGCACAGGCTGGTGCTCACGCCTTACCAGCCCACCTGCGAGAACATGCTCATCGATTTTCAGCACCGCCTTAAGCAATTCCTTCCAGACTATGTGAAACTGCACCACCTCAAGCTCTGGGAAACGCAGAACTCCTTTGCAGAGTGGTACGCGGAGGATAACCGGTAACCTATCAGATGTATATTTGGCAGCGGGCTTTATACTTGTGAGAGAGTATAAAGCCCGCTGTTCTTGTTTTACCGCCGCCGTTTTACTCTCTGGCAGCTATAGTTTAGCAGCAGGTGCAGCTTTCAAAAAAGCTATATATTTAGATTAAAATGTATACCTTTAAGTTCTGTATATGAACAACCTATACTTTATTTTACAACCTTTCACTTTTAGCCTATGAGAACAGCTTTACTCCTCTTTGCTTTTTTGTTTGCGTTTTATCAAAGTGGCTTCTGTCAAGCGCTATTGAAAACAAAGCACATTATTGGCAGCACCTTGTCTACACCCGTGGGCGCTGCGATAGACGAAACCGGTATGATTTATATTGCCGACAGCTACCAGGTCAGGGTGCTGAAGCCGGACGGTACTTTTAACCGGGATATACTCACAGACGACGTACCCTTTAGGGGGCGCGCCCGCGCAGTAGCGACAGATGCTGTCGGTAATGTATATGTATGGGACTCTTATAGCTTGATTCTGTACAAGTATGACCGTGAAGGCAACTTGTTACACAAGTTTAAAAACCTCTTAGCCAATGCCTATACCTCCTCTTATGTTGAAGGAATAGCCGTTGCACCGGACGGAAGCATCTACATCACAGACGTTTACAAGCATGTGGTGCGGAAATTTACGAATGAGGGAGAGTTTCTGCTGGATATGAGCTCCCTGAGCACTCCAACCGACGTGGCCGTTGCACAGGACGGAACAGTATATGTGGCAGATACGGGCAACAAACGCATTGCAAAATTTAATGCTGCGGGGCAGCTGCTTGCATCCTTTACAACACCGGGCAATGGAGCCCCTACCTTTGGTCGACCTACGGGCGTTGAGGTTAGCAGCGCTGGAATCATACACGTGGCGGATGCCTCCAATGCAACCGTTTATACTTTCACAGAAGATGGGGCACGCGGTTTAAATGTTACCTTGCCCGGTGTACGCACCGGCGATAACCTGGGCCTGGGACTCGGCAAGGAAGGAAACATATACGTTACAGCAAGCGGTAGCCTGACGGGCGGACTGCAACATGGTAAGGTGTTTAAGTTGTCACCTACCGGTGAGCGGGAGGTGATTTTCGGAGAACTTGCCCCTACAGAAGCCGGCCTAGGTGTGGCCGCTCTAGCAGCCGATAGTGCAGGCCACTACTTGTACGTTGCCAACAGACACACGGGAAAAATTAACCAATACAACAGACAAGGCATCAAGTTAGGAGAGATAGGAAACGGAAACCCGCAGGCTAATTTTGGAATTATTCAGGATATTGTCATTGGCAGTGAAGGCTCTCTGTACGTTTTAGACAGCTCAATCGTGAAGCGGTTAAACCCGTACGGAGGCTTTATCTCCAATTTTGCCCCCATTCCCGGTGCCGTATCTTCTAAAAGGCATAAGCTAACAGGTGGGTTAGACCATTTACTGTATGTGCTGACAGACGGGAAGGTGGCCAAGTACGACCGGAAGGGCAGGCTACTTTCAGTGGTTTCTTTAGCCGGAATCGATACATCATACCCTAAACCTGTTTTTCAGGATATAGCGGTAGATGCCACCGGTAGTCTATACGTTATTATCCACCTCCAAAACCAAAGCTTCCCTACAGAGGCGGTGTATGAGGTAAACAAATACGACTCTAATGGCCAGCTGCTACTACAGTACACTACCCGTGGAAGAAAAATGCTGGAAATTAATATTCCGAAAAGTATAGAAGTAGATAAAACAGGGAATGTGTACGTTGCCGGAAACTCAGTGGAAGTATTTGACACGGAGGGGCACCTGAAAGGGTATTTGCCAGTTTATGCAAACCTGTTATCAGTTAACCCCGAAGGCAACACCGTGCTGACCGCAATGCTTAACGACAGCCAGGCACTTATACTTAAAAACGAAACAGATATTGCAGAGAGTTACATATCGGGCACCATCTTCGTAGACACAAACTTAAATGAGGTACAGGATACCGGAGAAGCTGGCATAAAAGGGATTCCTGTAAGAGTGGAGCCAGGTTCTATTTTCGGCTTCACTGATGCAAACGGGAAGTACAGCGTAGCTGTAGAGCAAGCAGGCACCTACGAGTTAGCACAGGTACTGTCTTCCAGAAAGACACACTCTTACATCGAACAGCTTTCGCCAGAAGGAGCGCTACCACATACAGTAACCATACCAGCAGGAGGCAGTACCGCCGCTGGCGTCAACTTCGCCAACCGCGTCACCCTCACCCCCTACCTCTCCGTCAGCGTCTCCTCCACCCGCCGCCGGCGCTGCTTCGAGAGCACTACAATCGTACACTACGAAAACTCCGGCTTTGCTACGGCAACGGATGCCAAAGTATACCTAAAGCTACCGGCGGAAGTAGCGCTGCTCTCCGCAGACAAGGCTTACACCCGCCTGCCCGACGGCACCTATGAATTTGCCATTGGCGACATGGAGGCCGGCCAAAAAGGCACCATCACTATTACAGATATTGTTACGTGCGGCGATGAGCGCGTGCGCGGCCGCACCGTCTGCACCCGCGCCTGGATCACGCCATCCAACAACCCTCCGGCCAAACCTACTCCTACTGTTAGCATCACGGGCCGCTGCGACGCTGAAACGGGCAGGATCCGCTTCGTGATCCGCAACTCTGGCACAGCCGATATGGAGCAGCACGAGCTGTTCCGTAAGTATGTGGATGGCCAGCTAGCTTCCAAAGAGCAGTTTAAACTGGCCGCCGGCGACAGCATGGTGCTGTGGGTACCTTCCATGGGCTATACCTGGCGGCTGGAGGCGGATCAGCCGGAAGGCAACGGCGACAACACAATGGCCAGTGTAACAGTGGAGGCCTGCACGGATGCCAACGCAGGCACTACCTTCAGTTCCGGCCTTGTAAACCTGATGCCAACAGACGACGAGGAGGCAGAGGTGTCGGAGGAGTGCGTGATGATCACAGACTCGTATGACCCGAACGACAAACTGGTGACGCCGGTAGGCAGAACCTCTGAACATTATACCTCTACCACCGCTGAGCTCAAGTATAAAATCCGCTTCCAGAACACGGGTACAGATGTGGCCTACCGCGTGGTGGTGGTAGACACGCTCTCCGAGCACCTAGACCTAAGCACGCTGCAGGTTGGGGCTGCCTCGCATGCGCACCGCCTGGAGGTGAGCGGCAAAGGCCGGCCCGTGCTTACCTGGACCTTCGATAACATCATGCTGCCCGACAGTAATGCCAACGAGCCGGGCAGCCATGGCTACATCCAGTTCAGCATTAAGCCCAAGGCAGACCTGCCGGAGAAGACCGCCGTGGAGAACTTTGCCGATATTTTCTTCGACTATAATTCCCCTGTGCGCACTAACATTACCGTTAACCGCATCTACGACATGCCACCGGTAGTGGACGAGGCGGTGCGGGTAAACCTGGAAGATGTGCTGGCGAACCCGGTCGTCACGGCTTTTGAGCCTGCTGCGGGCAAGTTCGGCGCAGAGGTCACGATCACGGGCAAGCGCTTTGCCGCCACAGCCTCCGACAACCAAGTATACCTGAACGGAACAGCCGCCACTGTTGTCAGCGCTACGGGTTCTGAGCTGCGCGTGCTGGTGCCGGAAGGCGCATCCACGGGTGCCCTGAAAGTTATCACCCCAGACGCGGGCGTAACGACAACGGAGATGTTTGAAGTATACCAGCCGCCGGTACTCAGTTCATTCAGCCCGGCAGAAGGCATAGCTGGCAGTACAGTAGCGCTGCAGGGACAGTATTTGAATACAAACCAGCTGCCACAAGTATACCTGGGTGACCAGCTTTGCCAGGTGAGCAGCGCTGCATCCGGAGGTCTACAAATTACCGTGCCGGCCGGGGCTACGACAGGCAAGTTTATAGTATACACCGAGGGTGGTAAGGCCGTAAATGAACAAGCCTTTAGAGTATGGCAACAGCCGGAAATCAGTGCCCTGAGCAAACGCACCGATAAAGCAGGCGCTGAGTTAAAAATCTTTGGACGTAACTTTGCCGAGGAAGCTTCCCGAAACAAAGTATACCTGGGGCAAGCGGAGGCCACCATACTGCAAGCCACCGAGAACATGCTGCTGATACGGATACCGGCAGCGCCAGGCGGGCAGATAAAAGTGATGACACCAGGAGGAGAAGCGCAGAGTGAGGACGTTTTTGACCTGATTCCGGCCCCAGTGCTGGTGCAAATGAAGCCAGAGAGCGGAACGGTGGGCTCTGTGGTGGAACTAAGTGGGCAGCAGTTCTTAGCGCTGGGCAGGCAAGACACGGTAAGCTTTAACGGCACCAAAGCCCGCATCCTGAGTGCCAGCCCTGAGCTGCTGAGAGTGCAAGTGCCGCGCGGCGTTAGCACCGGAAAAGTGGAAATACGGGGAGTTGGCGGTGCCGCTATAAGTATAAAGGATTTTGTGGTGCAGGAGCTGGCATTGCCCGAGTCCATTGTTATCTCACCCAACCCCAACAGCGGCAGCTTTACCATCGACCTGCAGCGCGCTGATTTTGACGTGCAGGTACTAGAAGTATACAACAACCTGGGCCAGCTGGTACTAAAGCAAGCCATAGCCGCCCCGCGCCCGGAGGCGCTGCAAGTGCAGCTGCCTACCGCACAGGCGGGCATTTACCAGCTGCGCCTGCACACTGGCCGCGGCATTTACCATTATAAACTGTATGTGCGCTAGCCATAGTATAATAACTATATCGATTGAATAATGCATATGGATTGGCTCCACATTTTAATATCAGCCTAAAACCCACCCTAACCCCTCCGAGGAGGGGAATTTGCCTGCAGGTTGTAAAAAGGACTGCGCACGAACTAACTTTTAATGGTACAAGTATAAAGCAGAAGGGCCGGCAAATTTTGCCGGCCCTTCTGCTTTATACTTGTAATGCTTACGCCATCAACTTTTTCTGCTCCCTCCAGCGCATGCGGTAGGCGTTTATAGCCGTATCGCACAGCTTGCCGATGAGCCTGTAATTTACAAAAGCACCCACCGGCGCGCCCACCAGCGGCAGCATTTGGGCCAGTTTAGCCAGGTCGATGTAGTCGCGGTACTCCTGCTGCAGGCTTCTCCAGTCAAACTGGTTAAGGTCTTCAGGCAAGAGTTCTTTTTGGGTCTCCCAGTCGGCCAGGCGCAGGTATACCTGGCGGCGGTGCTCTTTGGAACTGAACGCCAGCTCAAACACGTGCAACAGGAACACCCGCTCGCGATAGTCCTTCACATCGTACCCGTAAAGCGCCGCAACATCATAGAGCATCTTCAGCTTCAGGCCCAGTAGCAACGGGAAGTCTACCAAACCCAGCAGTATGCCGCCTGCGCCCGTTACACCGCCCTCTGCCGCCGCAGCCTGTTGGTAATACTTGCCCTGTTGCCGCACCTGCGTCTCCCGCTCTTCCAGCGGCGCCTGCACCAAAGGTTGCGGGGCAATGTAATCTGCCCCAAACAGTACGCCCTGTATCATCTGCTTAATAGCCGAAGTCAGCGCCTGGTGCACCTTCTCAGGGATGTAGCTGTTGAGCCTGACCTGGGCCTTGCGAGAAATGTTATCAAACGCCGAGGGTTCACGCAGCATCTCGTGCTGCCACCGCTGCAGCTCGTACAACGCTTGTGCTTCGTAGGGAGTAGGCATGATCTGGCAAGAGCTAAAAGGTTAAAAGTCGGTTCGCTACTCAAGGAATAAAGTATAAAAGCTGGTCCGCGCCAGCTTTTATACTTACTGATTCTCCTGCTCCACAGGCTGCTGAGCAGGCAACTGCTGCTGTTCCTGCTGCTGTTCCTGCGCCTCTTCGGCGGCTTTGCGCTCTGCCTTCTCTTGCTTTCTAAAGAAGCCCCGCAGCAGGAAGTTGCTCTGCAAGGCTTCCATGTTCTCGTCAAACTTCTGGGAACTGGTTTCCAGGTTCTGCATGGTGTTTTGCAGCTGCCGCGCAAAGTTCGGGTCGTTTAGCAGCACGCCTACCGCATTGCTATCGTTGTTGAACTTGCTGCTGGCCTGCTGCAGGTTTTGCGCCATCTCAGAAGCCGACTGCGTGGCTTTCTCCAGCTCCGCCATCGACGTCTCCAGGCTATTGAAGACCGTCGTATCCGTTAAAAGCTCGTTGGCAAGGCTACCCTGCGTGTTTAGCTTGTTGGTGAAACGGCTCAGGTCGCGGGAAGCGCGCACGGCATTTTGGGAGGTGCTCTCCAGGCTGGCCACCATACTTTTAAAATCCTGGGCCAGGGTTGAGTCTTTCAGCAGCGTGCCGATCGTGCCCTCGCCCCGCACCAGCCTGTCACTTATCTCGCTGAAGTTGCCGGTAATCGTAGCCAGGTTCTTGTTGTTCTCCTGCAGCGTCTTCATAATGTCGTCGGTGTTCAGGTTTGCCTCTGAGGCCAGCATGTCGCCGTCCTTCACGGGCTTGGCGGCGGCCGATCCCCCAAAAATCTCAATGATCCTGTTACCGATCAGGCTCTCGGAGCTGATGCGCGCCTTGGAGTTCTGGCGGATATACTTCTGTGACGACTTTTCGATGTTCATCACCACCTGCACCTGCGACTCGCCATAAAAGCCGATCGATTTGACCGTGCCGATCTTCACGCCCGAAAACCACACGTTGTTTCCATCTTTCAGGCCCTCCACATCATCAAAAACAGTACTGACGGTTATGCTTTCTATAAACTTCTTCTGCTGGCCGCCCAGCGTCAGTATACCGATCACAAAGATGATGATGGCGATCAGGACGAAAATCCCGACCATGATGGAGCGCTTATTTTCTGCCGTATTCATTCGTTAATTTACAAAGTTGTAGTCGTAAAACATCTTAACCCGCTCGTCGTCAGAGCTAAACACCTCCTCAAAGGTACCCTCGCGTTTAAACTGCCCATCCAGCAGCATCACCATGCGGTCGCCTACCGAGCGGGCACAGGTCAGGTCGTGGGTAATGATGATGGCGGAGGTGTTAAACCGCTCCTGCACGTCATTTATCAGCGAATTAATCTCTATACAAGTAATCGGGTCGAGGCCCGCCGTTGGCTCATCGTACAGCATGATCTCAGGCTTAAGAATAAGCGTGCGGGCAATACCGATGCGCTTGCGTTGCCCACCCGATAATTCAGAAGGCATTTGGTTGGCCGTTTGCAGCAGTCCCACCGCATCCAGCACAAAGTGGATGGCTTGGTCACGCTCTGCGCGGGTCATACTTTTGGCATGCCGTATCAGCGGAAACTCCAGGTTCTCGTAAACCGTCATACTATCATACAGGGCGCTGTTCTGAAACGAGAACCCCACTTTCAGGCGCAGCTTGTCCAGCTCTTTGGAGTTCAGCTTGTCTACCTCTTTGCCCAGCACCTTCACCATACCCTCGTCCGGGCTCAGCAGTCCGGCTATTATTTTGATGAGCACTGATTTTCCGGTTCCGGACCGGCCCAGCACCACCAGGTTCTCGCCCTGGAACAGGTCCAGGTTCACCCCCTTCAGCACCTCAAAATCATCAAACGCCTTCTTCAGCCCCCTGATTTCAATAACCTTATTCTCCCGGTTTATATTTGGATTTGTCTTCTTTAAACTCATTCCTACATTGCTCTAAACAAGTTGATTACCTGCAGGGCCAACAGCTCCTCTATAAACACGAGGAACATGGCCGTTACCACCGAGGAGTTTGCCGCCTTGCCCACGCCCTCTGTGCCTTTGGAGGAATAATAGCCTTTGTAGCAGCCCACCATGCCAATCGTGAAGCCGAAGATAAAGGTCTTGATGATGGACGAGAAGATATCCAGGAACGAAATGGCCTCGAACACCTGCGTAAAATAGGTCGTGAAGCTGGTCAGTTCGTTTTGGTGCACGTTGAGGTAAGCGCCCAGCAGGCCCACCAGCACGGTATAAATAGAGAGCGCCGGTACCATAAACGTAGTGGCCAGCACCCGCGTCACGACCAGAAAGTTAAACGGGTTGGTGGCCGAAACCTCCATGGCATCTATCTGTTCGGTAACGCGCATAGACCCCAGCTCCGCGCCAATGTTAGACCCCACCCGACCTGCGGCAATAATGGCGGTTACCAGCGGCGCCAGCGCCCGCACAATGGCAATAGAGACCAGCGACGGCAGCCAGGACGCTGCCCCAAACTCAGAAAGCGAAGGCCTGGACTGATTTGTGAAAACTATGCCGATGATGAAACCTGTTAGCGAAATGAGCGGCAGCGACCGCACCCCCACCTCATAGCACTGGCGTATGACCTCCTTTATCTCATAGGGCGGCACAAACACTTCCTTAAAAAAGCGGACATGGAAAAGGTAGATCTTGTGCAGCTCCAGAAAAATCCTGTCGAGCCGACGGGTCGTTACATACCTGCGCCTTCTTTCCGGTTCCGCACTTCTTTGTTTTACTCCCATTAAGTAGTCTTATTCTGGATTTGCAGCAAACTAATCAAGTATAAACTTACACAAAGCTAAATTAAGTATTTTAAATATTGTTCGCTGCTTACGTGTTTACGGTTATTCCTATACGCCTTTTAAAGCAGACAGTGTTCTGATTGTGCCAATTAAAATATTTTACTGCTTTAATATGGGCCAGAAGTTTTGCCTTAAACGAGCCGCATCAGCGCACTAATACTTCCTGCTTCTTCATCCTGAAGTATAAATCTCCGTAAAACAGCAGCAATCGGCTTGACTGATGCACCCGAATTAACTATACTTAAAGACACAAAAATAAAACTATGCCCAAAATACTGATCATTGACGACGAGAAGGCTATCCGGAGCACCCTAAAGGAGATCCTCGAGTTCGAAAACTATACTGTAGATGAGGCCGAAGACGGCGAAAAGGGGCTGCAGCTGCTTGGCAAAACCAAGTATGATGCTGTGCTCTGCGACATAAAAATGCCCGGCATGGACGGCATTGAAGTACTGGAGAAGGCACAGGAAACCAACCCTGACTCACCCTTCATCATGATCTCGGCTCACGGCACCATCGATACGGCCGTGGAGGCTACCAAAAAAGGCGCCTACGATTTTCTGCAGAAGCCACCGGACCTCAACCGCCTGCTGGTTACCGTGCGCAACGCCCTCGACAAATCGAACCTGGTTACGGAGACGAAGATCCTGAAGAAGAAAATCTCTAAGACCTACGAAATGGTCGGCTCCTCTCCTGCCCTTACCCGCGTAAAGCAGGCCATAGAGAAAGTGGCTCCGACCGATGCCCGCGTGCTGATTACCGGCCCTAACGGCTCGGGCAAGGAATTGGTGGCGCGTGCCATACACGAACACAGCAACCGTAGCGGCGGGCCTTTGGTGGAGGTAAACTGCGCCGCCATCCCAAGTGAGCTGATCGAGAGCGAGCTATTTGGCCATGAAAAGGGTTCGTTCACGTCGGCGGTAAAGCAACGCATTGGCAAGTTTGAGCAGGCCAACGGCGGCACCCTGTTTTTGGATGAGGTGGGCGACATGAGCCTGTCGGCGCAGGCGAAGGTGCTGCGGGCACTGCAGGAGCACAAGATCACACGCGTAGGCGGTGACAAGGACATTCAAGTGGATGTTCGCGTGGTGGCGGCAACCAACAAAAACCTGCTGGAGGAGATTGAGCACAAGAACTTCCGCGAGGACTTGTACCACCGCCTCGGCGTAATCCTGATCCATGTGCCGCCGCTCAACGACCGCCGCGAGGATATTCCGGACCTGGTGCAGAAGTTTCTGAATGACATAGCCAATGATTACGGCAACAAGCCCAAGTCTATTACACCGGAGGCACTGGAATACCTGAAAGGCCTGGACTGGCGCGGCAATGTGCGGGAGTTGCGCAACGTGGTGGAGCGCCTAGTTATCATGAGCGGATCTGAAATCACAGCCGAGGATGCCAAAGCCTATGCACGTCCGGTAGTGGCTTAAGCTTCAAACAGATTTATTCATCAGAAGGAGCCCTGGCAAATTTTGCCGGGGCTTTTTTATACTTACTCCTCAAGGTTTTTTTCTAGAACATGATGGCGCAGTTCATCCAAGGCGTTGTAAACCCATTTCTGAGAGCTAGGCTCGATAGCTCAAAACTCGCGTTTTGGCTAGCCCAGAGGAGGGGAATTTAACCTCACTCCTGCCCTCTCCTAAGAACAGGAGAAGGAGTTCATTTCTAGCTACGTCAGCGGTAATTATCGAATCTAATCCCACCCTTTGGGTAGGGGAAGGGCCTCCCGCCCTTGGAGGGCACCAAAGCCAGAAGTGAAACAGTAGCCTTTGCAAGACAGAGGATGAACAGGAGCTGGAAAGGTTAGCCAGGATCCAGTTAAAAAAGCGGCAAAAAAGGCATAAGCGGACGCTTGCCCCAAAATTAGTGTTTGTTTAGATATACAGGTTGACACTGCGAAATACGTCGGGGTCTTTAACTTGCGCCATGAAATTCCCAAAAACTACTTCCGCTTAAGCATGCAGCACTGTTTATACTTTTTGCCACTGCCACAGGGACATGGTTCATTTCGGCCGATGCGCTTGCCGTAAGGATTAAGCAGCTGCTTGAAATTGATCCGGAAACGGCGCTTTGGATTTTGGTCGAACACCTGGGTTAGCAGCTTGTACAGCTCAGGGTGTTTTTCAGCTAGCTGGTCTGGCTTTTCGAAGAAATACTCTGTCACGACGGCAAAGAACTCGGCCTCGCTGGTAGCGCCGTATACATCAATGTCGGACTTTCCCTGCCTTATCTTTTTGATCTTGCGGTACATGAGCTCCTGCCAGGGCTGTACCAGTTCTTCCGGCAAATAGGCTGCGGGCGTCCCGTCAATTTCGCCGTCTGCCTGGTCCAGCATGTGCGCGAACTCATGTATGCCTACGTTCTTGCGGTCAGCCATGTCGTTAAAGCCTCGCTCCAGGGCAGGCTTGGACAGGGTAACATAGTGGTCGTTCTGAAACGGGTTCACGCGGCCCAACACTTCACTGACGGCTTCGCTCTTTTCGTCCTTATACTTTTTTATACTTCCCGGAAACACCAGCACCTCGCCCAGGTGGCGGTACTCCCAATCGCGGAAGCCGAAGATGGGAATGATGGCGCTGGAAGCCACCAGCACCTTCGTCAGGTCATCTACCTCCACATCGATCCCCGTAATGCGCTTTTCCGACAGAAAGAGCTGCAGCATTTTCTCGAAGCGCCGCTTTTCTTCCTCTGTTTTCAAAGTATGGTAAAAGCCCACACGGTCCTGCAGGATCTTACGCCATGCTGCCGGAAATTCTGCATGCAGCACCTGCCTGCGGTGACGCTTCTGCCGGGTAGCCCAGCGATAGAAAAAATAGGCTACTAGGGCCACAAAAAGTATAAAGGCAAGATATCCCATGGGCAGGTTAAACGGAAGAATACAGAAAAAGACTAACTCACCAGCAGGTTACAGCCCCGGATATCAGAATTATCGAACCGGCCCAGCACTTCAAAACTACCCTCGGGGTGCAGGCGGCCAATGTCTTTTGTTTCGATAAAGGCACAGGAGTCAACGTTTGCAAGGTCTATAACATTGATGCCACCGCTGTTTATTTTTCCGCTCATGTCAAAGGGGTCGTTCAGGTCGCGGAGCAGGATGCGCATGGTATAGCCGGGCCAGAAAACACCCTCGCCCTGCGAGTAGCCTTGCGAGAGCAGTTCCGTCATGCCATACTCAGAGTGTATAGCTGGCACGCCGAAGCCACGTTTCAGCTGTGCGTGCAGCTCCTCGCGTATCATCTCACGCCTGCGGCCTTTCATGCCTCCCGTTTCCATCACCGTTACACCCGTAAAGTCTTCCTTCCCCTGCAGTTCCTCGGCCAGGTCCAGCAAGGCATACGACACGCCCATCAGCAGTACTTTTTTGCCCCTGCCCCGGGCCTGCCGAAGCGCCTGCAGCAAACCTGTGTGGTTGCGCAGGAAAAACCCCTCCTCCGGCTGCGCGGTTTTTTTGATAAAATGATCGACCATGGCCACCAAAGACGAACCGCCCTGCTCCAGGTAAGATGGCAGCAGCGCCAGCACCACATACTCCTGCAGCGGGCCGTAAAAATGCTCGAAAATGCGCTCCGACACCTGGTGGTACAACCTAAGGCTGGACACAAAATGGCGGCTACGCGCCTGCTTGGTGGTGCCGCTGCTATAAAAGGTAGCCTCTGGCTCAAAATCTCCTGTCTTCACCTCCTGCTCTTTAAAGAACTCGATGGGTAAGAAAGGTATCTGCTGCAGCGACTTTACTTCCTCTGTTTTGATGCGTAGGTTCTGCACGTATTCCTTGTACACGGTGTTGTGCTGCGCCTGGAAACGGAACAGCGCCAATGCCGTAGAAGTAAAGTCGAAGGACTCCTGCTGGGTAAGTACGCTGAGGTGGTGGGTTTTAAGATCCATTTGAATACAACAATTGCTATATTTCCTGCGTTTGATTTAGTAAATTTAGCTTCATTTTCTGATACGCTACATGAAAAACCTGCTAAAGTACGCCGCCGGTGCCTTTATACTTGCTCTAGCCCTGAGCAGTTGCCGCGAAGAGCCTAATTACAGTGATGTGCCTGCCATCACCTTCGACCGTATTGAGCAGTATACTTACACAGCAAATAAAATAACCCGCGACACCCTCATCATTGCCGTTGATTTTCAGGACGGCGACGGGAACCTGGGCCTCGACCGCATTGGCCCGGACGGCACACAGAGCGGCCCCGATTTTGAACCTCCGTTTAACCCCGGCTCGCAGTACTTCTATAATTTCTTCGCCATTCCGCAGGTCAAGCGCGGCAACACCTATACTTCCTTACCAGAAATAAACGGCCGCTTCCCAAAGCTCTCAATGGATGGCAAGCCAGAGCCGCTGGAAGGTGAAATCCGCTACACGATTACCAGCTTCTCGACGGATGCATACCCATTTGCAGACACCATACGCTTTGAAGTGTACATCTACGACCGTGATCTAAACAAGAGCAATGTGGTGTATACCGATGATATCGTGTTGTATCAGGGGTTATAATCCAAAGTATAACTCTCTATACCTATTTTGCAGATGAACGGAATAGGGTTCCGTTTAGCAGGTAGTTGGCGGTAATTTGAATGAAAAACATACTTATAAAAATACTGGCTGTATTTTTCATCTCCTTCATAGTTTCTTGTTCGACTAATAGGGAGCTAATACAAAAAGAGAAAACAGACTTTGGGACAGTAAAATATTATGTGGAAACTGGCTTGAAAGACAACCGACATCAAAAGCGGATTGTAGCAAAAGTTGACAACGCAATCTACTATAGTTTTTATTCGGCTGAGATTGTAAAACACACAAACCAGAACAAGGAATTAATCTATAGATTATTCTATGGAGAAATCCCCGAGGAACTAAATGACCCAAAATACTTTCAAAAACTAACCAAACTCGACTCAGTAGTATTGTCAGGTTCAGACAGAGTTTTGGACTCGTTGAAATGGAAGAATTTTAAAAGCTGGAATGGTGCATCAGCGTTCGAGATAGAAGTGAACTATTATCACGTATTCCCAAAAAATGAGAAAATTAAACCATATTAATTGAATAAAAACTACCGCCAATACGAGCTTCACGGTAGCTGCGCCACCGCAAAGGCTATTCCGTTAGTCAGGATAGAAAAAATGGTAAACTTTAGATTTGGCCTTTATCTAATAGTTGTAGCAGTTCTACAGTTCATTACTATTCTACTCTATGGTTATACAAAGGAAGGTGGAGATATAAATGCTGCATCTATGTATCCAGTAGCTTACCTGTTATCTGCTGTAGTTTATAGTTTCTTCAGCGGCTTGCTCTTCATCAATATAAGTGAGCCAAAAAAATTTGGTGGACGCCTCCTTCTATTACTTGTACCAGCTCTACTTGCAGTTGTTCTAAACGTAGCGACGAGTACATTAGGTAAAGGCTTGTACTATGTGATTATAGCAGCTGCTTTGCTTATCAATGGAGTATACTATTATATAGTACAGAAGTACAGAAGCACCACCTCCACCGACAAAACTTAAACCACACCAAGCATGATCAAAGTAGTTAGGCTTTTAGCTGTGTTCTCTTTGTTCTTTTCATGCAAGGAAAGTATGGAGAGTAGAGATAATACCTATCAATACTACTCCATTAAGGCAACTCCAAATTCAGAATTAGTTTTAAGGCCAAGTTTAGTGAAGACAGCAGCTTTAACTACTATGACTATGAAATAGCCAAAGGGAAAAGCACAGTTTTCACGCTCACCTATGCCCAAGGCGACAGCACCTATACAGACGGCGGTGTGGAAGAATTGATAGTTTTTGAGGTGGATAGCTCAACTACTGATTTTGTCATAGTAGACGCAGATTTCATCCACCACCGGGGACTGTACCAAAAATCATGCTTCTGCGTTGATGCCCAGTATAACAAGGCAATAAGAATAAATTCAGGGAAGGTATTGGGAAGAAAAATAAATCAGAACACCTGGTTACTTCAGGCTAATGTAAGTATGTTAGATTTCAAGGATACGGCCACCGTTAACCAGGAAAAGATCCTGACTATAAATTAACCTTCACTTTTTCCATACTTCTCTTTGCCTTCTTTGCAGATAGCACCAATGCCACAAACCTGAGACACAAGAAATAAAAACTCCCCGGCAACTGCAGCTGCCGGGGAGTTTTTGTTTTAGAAGTATACTTTATACTTAGTAGATCTTAGGATAAGCCATAGGATCAGCCTCGTGCATCATTTCATAGATGGTTTCAAACACATCTTCGGGGTTTGGCTTCGAGAAATAGTCGCCGTCTGAAGAGTAGGCCGGGCGGTGCGGCTGCGCCGACAGGCACTGCGGTTTAGAGTCCAGCCATCTCCAGGCTCCCTGCTCGTCCACCACCTGCTGCATCATGTAGGCCGAAGCACCTCCGGGGACATCTTCATCGGTAAACAGCACCCGATTCGTCTTGCGGATCGAGTCGGCGATCATGTGGTCTATGTCGAAAGGCAGCAGCGTTTGCACGTCTATCACCTCTACCGAGATGCCAAACTCCTCCAGCTGCTTTGCGGCCTCCAGCACAATGCGGCACATAGAGCCGTAAGTAACCACTGTCAGGTCTGTACCTTCTCTGATGATCTCCGGCTTGCCAAGCGGCACCGTAAATTCACCGATATTATTTGGAATGCGTTCTTTCAGGCGATAGCCGTTCAGGCACTCAATCACAAGGGCAGGCTCATCGGACTTTAATAGCGTGTTGTAAAAACCAGCCGCTTGCGTCATGTCGCGCGGCACCAACACGTGCATGCCCCGGATACTGCTCAGAATCATACCTATCGGGGAGCCGGAGTGCCAGATGCCCTCCAGGCGGTGACCACGCGTGCGCACAATAAGGGGCGCTTTCTGCCCGCCTTTGGTACGGTACTGCAAACAAGCCAGGTCGTCAGACAGGATCTGGATGGCATACAGCAGGTAATCGAGGTACTGGATTTCTGTGATCGGGCGAAGGCCGCGCAGCGCAGCGCCTATACCCTGCCCAATGATCGTACATTCGCGGATGCCGGTATCCGTAACGCGCAGTTCGCCGTGCTTCTCCTGCAGGCCGGCAAAAGCCTGGTTCACGTCGCCAATAAAACCAACGTCCTCGCCTATGGCAAATACACGCGGGTCGCGGGCAAGCATGGCATCGAAGCAGGCCTGCAACACCTCGCGGCCATCCACCACCGGCGAGCTTTCGTCAAACTCAGGCTTTACCTCCTCTACCAACAGCGCCGCCTCATCCGACTGGCTGTACAAGTATGAATTATAGCGATCTGCGTTTTCGCCCATGCTCTGCTCCAGCCAGCCAATCAGCTCGCGCTTTGCCGGATTTTGCTCATCGCGCACATAGCGAAGCGCTTTACGTACGGCCCTAACAGCATCGCTGCGGATAGGGTTAACCGTTTTGCGCAGTTCCTCGGCAATGGTGGCCACTTCCGTGATATGCACACTGGCTTTGGCTAGTTCATCCAGCAGGCGCAGCGCCTCGTCATGGTCAGCTTTAATGGCAGTGGCAAACTCGCTCCAGGCATTGCTGCGGGCAGCTTTCACCGCGTCCCTGGCCTCTGACTCTATCTGGTCGAGCTCTTCGGCTGTGGCAATGCCGCTCTCCAGCACCCATTCGCGCATTTTCTTCAAGCAGTCATACTCGGCCTCCCACTCCAAACGCTCCTTGGATTTGTAGCGCTCATGAGAGCCTGAGGTGGAGTGGCCTTGCGGCTGCGTCATCTCCTCTACGTGCACCAATACCGGCACATGCTGCTCGCGGCACACGCGCACGGCAGCCTCGTAGGTTTCGCACAGGGCGGCATAGTCCCAGCCTTTCACTTTAAATATTTCATAGCCCTGCTCCCCTTCCGCGTTACGCTGGAAACCGGCCAGTATTTCCGAAATGCTTCCTTTGGTGGTTTGATACTCGGCGGGCACGGAGATACCGTAGGCGTCATCCCATACCGACACCAGCATGGGCACCTGCAAAACGCCCGCCGCATTAATGGCCTCAAAGAACATCCCTTCTGAGGTGGAGGCGTTGCCGATGGTGCCAAAAGCCACCTCGTTGCCGTTCACGGTAAATTTCTGCATCCCCTTCAGGGCAGGGTTCTGGCGGTACAGTTTGGAGGCGTAGGCCAGGCCCACCAGGCGCGGCATCTGGGCAGCGGTAGGAGAAATATCGGCGCTGGAGTTTTTCTGCTCCATCAGGTTCTTCCAATGGCCTTCGTCGTCAAGCGAGCGCGTGCCGAAGTGGCCGTTCATGGCGCGGCCTGCCGTGGAGGGCTCAGCCTCTACGTCAGTATGCGCGTATAACTGGGCAAAGTACTGCTGCAGCGTCAGCTCCCCGATGGCAAACATAAAGGTCTGGTCGCGGTAGTAGCCTGAGCGGAAGTCTCCGTTCTGGAAGAACTTTGCCATGGCCAGCTGTGCCACTTCCTTCCCGTCACCGAAGATCCCGAACTTGGCTTTCCCCATGAACACCTCTTTGCGGCCTGCCAGGCTGGCCTGGCGGCTTTCCCAGGCAATGCGGTAGTCATTTAGTATTTCTTCGGAAGTTAATCTCTGTGTTATAGATGCTTCAGCGGTCTGCATGTTGTCTTTATTAAACCTAAAGAGTTTTTCTCACCAAAAGTACAGAATATTCGCCTAAATTCAAATTTAGGCCCTTTTACACCGCCTGCCATCGCGTAGAAATACCTTAAAAAAGAAAGCATTATATTTGCTTCCGAACTTAATCCTTCAAATATTTGGTGCAATTTTTCTGTTTCCCATACTTTATGAAGAGCAAGGTATTTCTATTAACGGCACTGTGTTTTATATTTGTGTGCAGCGGGGCCAAAGCACAAGGGAAACTGCTCTTTGAAAAAGACACCCATGATTTTGGTACCTTAGCCGAGGGCACTCAGGCTGCATACGTGTTTAAGGTTAAAAACGTGGGGGTTGACCCGGTGGTTATACCTGATGTGAAAGCATCCTGTGGGTGCACCACCCCCACCTGGACAAAAAAGCCGATCATGCCGGGTGATTCTGGCACGATTACGGCTGTGTATAATTCAGCGGGCCGGCCGGGTCCGTTTTATAAAAGTATAACGGTTTTTTCGAACAACTCGGAGCAGCCGCAGCATGTTTTGTACATAAAAGGCGAGGTAGAGGCAAAGGCTTTAAAAACTGGCAGTAGCCCGGAACAAAAGGCAATGTCGCCGCGTTTGGCTGTCGGAAGTACCGGTTATGATTTCGGAAAACTTGAAAAAGGACAAAAAGCATTTGCCAAGTTCCTAATCCGGAATACGGGCCGTAAGCCGCTGGTTATCCAGAGCGTGAAAAGCGCGTGCAATTGTGTGATCTACCGCACCTCTAGAGCCGAAATAAAACCAGGCGAAGTGGCAACTTTGGAACTAAGGTATGTTCCGGCAATGTTAGGGGAGCAAATTGAAGAAGTAACCGTTCTTTCGAATGATATAGTGATGCCCGCCCTCCGGCTCAGGCTAAAGGCCCAGGTGGTAGCAGGCAAGGCATCTAAAGATACGTTAAGGGAAGGCGCACAGCCGACACCTTTCAGATAGTTTTTTTCATAGTTTTATTTTGTACTAATGGCAGTGATTTTATCGCTGCCTTTTTTCATTTTAGCCCCTCCCTGATCTCCCGTTTTACCAGCACTCCAATTGCACTCCCCGGCAATATTTATCATCTCGTAATCAGCCGATTAAATAGCTTTCGGAGACACTTGTTTTATTTCTGTAAACTAATGGTATCTTTGCGCAGCTAAACTTAAAACTTGTTACTTTTTAAACTGATTGCAACATGATAATTGGTGTTCCGAAGGAGATCAAGAATAACGAAAACCGGGTGGGTGTTACCCCTGCCGGCGTGATTGAATTGGTGCGCAATGGGCACACCGTTTACGTACAGTCTACTGCCGGTGAGGGCAGCGGCTTTATGGACGACGATTACACAGGTGCCGGTGCCACGATTCTGCCTACAATCGAGGAGGTATACGGCATCGCAGAGATGATCATCAAAGTTAAAGAGCCGATCGAATCTGAGTACAGCCTGATCAAGGAAGACCAGTTGCTGTTCACATACTTCCACTTTGCTTCTTACGAGCCGCTTACCAACGCCATGATCGAGCGCAAAGCCATCTGTCTTGCCTACGAAACAGTGGAGAAGCCTGACAGAAGCCTGCCGCTGCTGGTGCCAATGTCGGAGGTGGCCGGCCGTATGTCGGTACAGGAAGGTGCCAAATACCTGGAGAAGCCCCTGAAAGGCCGTGGTATTCTGTTGGGTGGCGTACCGGGTGTGCGTCCTGCCAAGGTAATGATCCTGGGTGGCGGTGTGGTAGGTACCAACGCGGCCAAAATGGCTGCCGGTATGGGTGCCGACGTGACCATTATGGACAACAACCTGCAGCGCCTGCGCTACCTGGATGATATCATGCCTGCCAACGTGAACACCTTCATGTCGAACGAGTATAACATCCGCGAGCTGCTGCCAACGCACGACCTGATCATCGGTGCCGTGCTGATACCGGGTGCCAAGGCCCCGCACCTGATCACCAGAGAAATGCTGAAGGAAATGCGTCCGGGCACTGTGCTGGTAGACGTAGCTGTTGACCAGGGTGGCTGTATTGAAACATGCACGCCAACCACGCACCAGGACCCTACTTACGTGATTGACGATGTGGTACACTACTGTGTAGCCAACATGCCGGGTGCCGTACCTTATACTTCTACGCTGGCCCTGACCAATGCCACCTTGCCTTACGCACTGCAGATTGCCAACAAAGGCTGGAAGAAAGCTTGCGCAGACAATGCAGAGCTGAGAAAAGGCCTGAACGTGGTGAACGGAAAAGTTGTTTACCCTGGCGTAGCCGAGGCGTTTAACCTGGAGTATACGCCTGTTGAGGAGGTGCTGTAGGTATACATCATACTATTTGTGGGGCGCCTTTTTGACAATGTCAGAAAGGCGCCCTTATTTTTGTCCTGCTTTGGTGCACCGCCACCGCTTGCAGGCTGTTTACCATACATGCCACTCTTGTGGCGTTTTATCCATTGTGTCTGAGCTGCGATGTTCGATTCTGCCTTTAAACTGATGCTCCGCCGGCTGGGCCTGTTGCTGCTGCTCTATACCCTGCTGCGCCTGATCTTCCTTATTTTTAACTACCAGGAATTCTCCGAGGCGGGCGCCGGTGAGGTGCTGCTTGCTTTTGTGCACGGCCTGCGCTTTGACGTGGCCGCCATACTTATCATCAACAGCTTTTTTATACTGCTGTCGCTGCAACCCATTGGCAACGCACTGCACCCGCTGTACCAGCGCCTCCTGAAATGGGTTTTTATACTTGGCAACGCGCCTTTTATAGCCCTGGCCGTTGTAGATGTTGAGTTTTTCAAATTTATCGGCCGCCGCACCAGCAACGAGCTGCTCAGCATTACCGGTGACATAACTGACCAGGTGGGACAGCTGCTGGGTTACTACTGGTACCTGGCCCTGGGCTTTGTACTGCTGGTTTACGGGTTTGCCAGAACATATCCTAAGTTGCGGGAACCGGCCTTTATAACCGGTAATGTATGGCTGCGCAGCCTGCGCCTGCTGTTGGTGGCGGGGCTGGTGGTGTTTGGCATCCGGGGCGGTTTGCAGCTGAAGCCCTTACGCCCGAGCCACGCCTTTGTACTGGAGCCTGCCTCCCTAGGCCACCTCACGCTCAACAGCCCCTTCACCCTGATCAAAGGCATCGGTAAGACAAACCTGGAGAAAAAGCATTATTTTAATAGTGATGAAGAACTGCTGCAAGCGCTACAGTTCAACCCGCAAAAGTATGCCCACCCCGCGGCAGCACCAGCGAAGCAAAACGTCGTTATTATCATTCTGGAGAGCTTTGCCGCAGAGTACGTGGGTGCCCTGAACAACGGCCAGGGCTATACGCCTTTCCTGGACTCCTTGGCCCAGGAGGGGCTGTTGTTCCGGAATGCCTTCGCCAACGGCCGCAAATCCATCGAGTCGCTACCGTCCATACTTGCCGGAGTGCCATCGCTGATGCCGGAGCCTTTCATCACTTCTCCGTACCAGGCCAACAAACTGTACGGGCTGGGCACGTTGCTGCAGGAGGCGGGCTACCAAACGGCTATGTTTCATGGGGCGGCGAACGGCTCTATGGGCTTTAATGACTTTGCGCGCCGGGCCGGCGTGGCACAATATTATGGCATGGATGAGTACCTGGATGAACTACGCAGTAGGGACTTTGACGGGCAATGGGGAATATTCGACGAGCCTTACCTGCAGTATGTGGCGCAGCAGCTGACGGAGTTTCAGCAGCCGTTCATGGCCGCTTTATTTACCTTAAGCTCGCACCAGCCCTATACCATTCCGGCGCAGCACAAAGGCCGTTTCCCGAAAGGTGAGTTGGAGATACACGAGTCGATTGGCTATGCGGATTACGCCCTGCGCCGCTTCTTTGCCACCGCCTCCCGCCAACCTTGGTACCAGAACACGCTGTTTATACTTACCGCCGACCATACGCAGAAAAGCATAAATCCGGCATACCAAAGCGAGCTGGGTCACTTTCGGGTGCCCCTCTTGCTGTTTCACCCGGGCAAGCGCCTGCAACGTATAAATCCTGAAAAAATAACGCAGCATGCCGACATCCCGGCCACTGTTATCGATTACCTGCACCTCCCGACTGACAGGCTGCTGCCCTTCGGCCACTCGGTGCTGGACAGCGCTAACCAGGGGCAGGCCATTTACTTTAACGGGAATGACTATGTACTGGTGCAACCGGAAACAGTGACCAAACTGCAGCCGGATGATGAACTGCAATACTATACTTTTCCAGACCTCGCCCCTGCCCCATCCCCGGCTCCGGAGGCAGGCAACAACCTGAAGGCGCAGGTGCAGTACTTCCGCAACCGCATGACGGATAACACGCTTTACTTCTGGAAGGAGTAAATAACTTTAATGCTGAAGGGGTGCTTGAGTGAATATGTAAATAGGTGCTAAATTAGTGAAGGTGCGTCATCTTTCAACCTGGCCGCATGATGCTTATACGTTATCAGGCAGCCGCATACCTTTAAATTAACACGACTTTCACCCATTAAACTCATTCAAAATTATACTTTGGCACCTCTGCCAGCGGCTGGTACGCTCGTGTTTCAAAGTCTACTTGCCAGCAGTAGTGCTGCAAACCGTTGGAGATGGCCACATACTTGGCCTGCAGCGTTTGATTGTAAGTGGATACCTGCTTTACCACCTCCTGCGTAATAGGGATGTGGGCGGCTTTGCACTCTAGCAGCAGGTGAGGCTTGCCCTCCAAATTATAGATGCACAGGTCGGTGCGCTTCTGCAGTTTGTTATAGCTGGTGCCGCGCTCAATGCTGATCAGGCTTTTGGGGTAGCCCAGCGCGTTGATAAGGTAATGCACGAAATGCTGGCGCACCCACTCCTCCGGCGTCAGCACTACGTTTTTACGGCGAAGTATATCATAAATCAGATAATTAGCGCCGGATTTCGTAACTTTGTAATCAAAAGGAGGTAAATTGAGTGCATCCATGCTGCAATTTAGCCATTTTTCCTGTGCCGCCGCCCCTGTAGCCCCTGCTGCCTTGGCGGCTTTTTTATACCTGACTAATCAACATAACCCATGAAGACGAAAGAGGAAATAGTAAGCGACTGGCTGCCCCGCTACACGGGGGTGCCCCTCGATGAGTTTGGAGAGTATATCCTGCTCACCAACTTTATAAACTACGTACGCATGTTCGCCGATCGCTTCGGCGCTGAGATAAGAGGCCTGGACAAACCGATGCAAACGGCTACTGCCAACAACATCACCATCATTAACTTCGGGATGGGCAGTGCTATGGCCGCCACGGTAATGGACCTGTTGTCGGCCATCAAGCCAAAGGCAGCCCTGTTTCTGGGCAAGTGCGGCGGCCTGAAAAGAAAAACGCAGATCGGCGACCTGATCCTTCCGATCGCGGCTATTCGCGGAGAGGGTACTTCGGACGATTACCTGCCACCTGAGATCCCGGCCCTGCCGTCGTTCCGTCTGCAGCGCTCGGTTTCCTCCATGATCAAGAAGCACGAGATGGACTACTGGACCGGCACTGTGTATACGACCAACCGCCGGGTGTGGGAGCACGACGAGGATTTTAAGGATTACCTGCGCCAGATCCGCGCTATGGGCATCGACATGGAGACAGCCACGATCTTCACGGTCGGCTTCATCAATGAGATTCCCCACGGCGCGCTGCTGCTGGTGTCGGACAACCCGATGATCCCGGAGGGTGTGAAGACATCCGAAAGCGATAAACTGGTGACGACTAACTATGTGGAGAAACACCTGAGCATCGGCATCGATTCGCTGCTGGAACTCATCAACTCAGGAGAATCTGTAAAGCACATGCGCTTCGAATAAAACCATACTATGACCAAGAACCTACGCACCCTTGCCGCCGCTCTGCTGCTGGGCGGCACTCTGCTGGGCAGCTGCACCAGCTCCCAGACAGGTACAGAAGAGGCAGACCTTATCGTCTATAACGCCATTGTTTATACAGTAAACGACAACTTCGACAAAGCCGAGGCCTTTGCTGTGAAAGACGGCAAAATAGTGGCCGTTGGCACAGCTGAAGAGATCCACGGGAAGTATAAAGCCGAAGAGGAGCTTGATGCCGAGGGCAAGACCATTTACCCGGGCTTTATCGATGCCCATGCCCACTTCTACCGCTATGGCCTGTCGCTGCAGTCGGCTGACCTGGTAGACACGGAGTCGTTTAAGGAGGTGGTGCAGAAGGTGACGGAGCAGCGTGAGAAGTACCCGGACACGGAGTGGATTACCGGCCGCGGCTGGGACCAGAACGACTGGGCAGTGAAGGAGTTCCCAACGAAGGATACGCTGGACCAGCTCTTCCCGGACACGCCTGTTATACTTACCCGCATCGACGGGCACGCTGCCCTGGCCAACCAAAAGGCACTGGATCTGGCTGGTGTCACGCCGCAAACAAAAATGGTAGGTGGTTTGGTGGAGGTGGAGAACGGTAAGATGACCGGTATACTTGTCGATAATGCGATTGATAGGGTATCGGCCAAGATTCCTGCCCCAACCGAAGAGGAAAGCCGCCAGGCCCTGAAAAACGCGGAGGCCAACACCTTTGCCGTGGGTCTGACCACCGTGGATGACGCCGGACTGGACAAGGCTACTGTGGACCTGATCAACGACATGCACCAGAAGGGCGAGCTGCAGATGCGCGTGTATGCTATGCTGAACCCGACACAGGAAAACAAGGACCACTACTTTAAAAGCGGCCCCTACAAAACGGACCGGTTGACTGTACGCTCCTTTAAGGTGTATTCTGACGGCGCCCTGGGATCCAGAGGCGCGAACCTGCTGAAGCCTTATGCCGACAAGCACGGGCACTACGGTTTCCTGCTGGCCTCAGCGCAGGAGTTCCGCGACATCGCCGCCGACCTGCACCAATATGGCTTCCAGATGAACACGCACGCCATAGGAGACTCAGCCAACCGCCTGCTGCTGGATATCTACGGCGAGGTATTGGGTGGCAAAAACGACAGACGCTGGCGCATAGAGCACGCCCAGATCATCAACCCGGAGGATATGCAAAAGTTTGGCAAGTTCAGCATTGTGCCTTCCGTACAGCCGACGCACGCTACCTCTGATATGTACTGGGCCGGCGACAGGCTTGGGAAAGAACGCCTGAAGCATGCCTACCCTTACAAAGAACTGCTGGAGCAGAACGGTTACCTTCCGCTGGGCACAGATTTCCCGGTGGAAAGTATAAATCCGTTCTACACGTTTCACTCGGCGGTGGCACGGCAGGATGCGAAGAACTGGCCTGAGGGAGGCTTTCAGCCTGAGAATGCCCTGAGCCGTGAGGAGGCCCTGCGTGGCATGACCATCTGGGCGGCCAAGTCAAACTTCGAAGAAAACGAGAAAGGAAGTATAGAAACGGGTAAGTTCGCCGACTTTATACTTGTAGACCGCGATCTGATGACCGTAGAGCCAAACCAGATGCGCGAGGCGCAGGTGCTGCGCACTTACCTGAACGGAAAGCTGGTGTACAAGAAGTAACCTTCTTTAGCTAAATCGTAGAGATGCAAAACTTTGCGTCTTTATAGTTTAAAGCACTCATACTTATACAAAAAGTCCGCTGGAACTTATACTTCAGCGGACTTTTTGTATAATGCGCAAGTATAAGTATAAAATCTACTGATTGCCGCTCAAGGCGTGTGCACTTTCCGGCTGTGCCTCCAGTATGCGCTTGCCACGCATCAAAAACAGGAAAATCAGCCCCAGCACAAAGAAAGTGATCAGGGCCATAATGCTGTTGCGCATAGAGCCTGTTAGCTGCGCGATGATACCATAGGCAAAGGTCCCGAGCACGATAGAGACTTTTTCAGTAACGTCATAAAAGCTAAAGAAAGAGGCGTGGTCTGTGGTCGTGGCGGGTATCAGTTTAGAATAGGTAGAGCGCGACAAAGACTGAATACCGCCCATCACGGAGCCCACCACAGCAGCCAGGGCATAAAACTGCAGCTCACCATGTGTAAAATAGGCGCCCACGCAAATGCCTATCCAGATCAGCACCGCCACGATCAGCGCCCACACATTTCCATACCTCTCTGATAGCCGGGCAAAGGCATAAGCCCCGGCTATGGCCACCAGTTGGATGATAAGTATGGTTACGATCAGCACATCGCTTGGCAGGCGCAGCTCCACCTCCCCAAAGATGGCCGCCAGGTACATCACCGTCTGCACGCCCATGTTGTAGAAAAAGTAGGCCAGCAGGAAACGCTTGAGCAGCGGCAGGCCTTTTACCTGATCCAGCACCTTTTTCAGTTCTTTAAAACCGTTCAGGATCCAGCTGCCCTGTGGCTTGCGCTGGTACACGTTGCCCGGAAGATAGTAAAAAGTATATTGCGCAAAGCCAAGCCACCAAATGCCCGTGCTCAGGAAGGCGATGCGCGGCGGCAGCGAGGTATTCTCAGCGGCAATACCGAACCAGCCTGGCTTCATGATCATCGCCAGGTTGAAGATCAGCAGGATTACGCTGCCGATATAGCCCATGGAGAAGCCGCGGGCACTGAGCCTATCGTACTGGTCTTCGGTGGCGATCTCGGGCAAATAGGCATTGTAGAACACGATGCTGCCGCTGAAGCCAATGGTTGCCAGCACGAAAAGTATCACCGATAAATTGAACGTATCGGCAGTGAAGAAGTATAGGCCGGCGCAGGAAAGCGAGCCAAGGTAGCAGAAAAGCTGCAGGAAGGTCTTTTTTCGGCCGCTGTAATCAGCGATGGCAGTCAGGAAGGGGCTGAGAAACGCGATGGTCAGGAACGCAGCAGAAATGGCGTAGGTAAAAAGAACGGAGCTATCCAGTACAAAGCCCCCAAAATTTACGGTGGAGGTGCCGTCGGGCTTCCGGGATACGGCGCTAAAATAGATCGGGAAGATGGTAGAGGTAATGACCAGCGAATAAACAGAGTTGGCCCAGTCATAAAAGCACCAGGCCCGCGTTACGGTGGGGTTGTTCTTTTCCATCCCGAAAAGTACTAAAAAATATCTGCAGCAGATGCTTTCGCTGCAGGTTAACGTGCCCTCCGTTTCTCCAGCAGCTGCCCAATCAGGTCCCACAGGTGCTCATAGGGCACAATCTCGACTTCGGCAAAGGCGTCGCCCGGCAAGGGTGCTGCCTGTAGTTTAACAAGCAAATCCGCACTTTGCTCACGCAACTCCTCCGGGTCATCTTTGGTGAGGGCCAGCAACACCAGCCGCATGAACAGGCGTGGCCGCACTGCCTTCTCCCCTTTCAGGTATTTATGAACATACTTTCGCACCCGCTCAGCATGCGGCTCCAGGTCATCCACCGTTTCCTCGGCCAGCTTATTTAACACATCCAACACCAGCAGCGCCAGGTTAAAGCCGGATTTATCTTTGGGGAGGATCAACAATTTATTAGCTATTTCCTTGGTATTATAGAGCTTATCAGCTAAGGCATTTTCTTGGAAGAATAATAGATACAGCCTATAAAGCTCCCATCGTTCAAGGCTGGAGTCACTAAGCTTTTTAAGATGCTCATTCTCTACAACTGCTTTTAACAAAAGAACCGCCACCTCATAGTCTCGATGATGCAGCGCTAGCAGTACATAATTCTCCATAAAACTGAACCAGTTAGAAGAGGAGTTGTCAAAGAGTTTTATATGCTCTGCCGCTAGCAAGAGCCCGCGCTCATACTGTCGGCTCTGCAAATGCGCGTATACTTCTATGTAGGCGTTATACTTCCTGTTATACCAATTTTTATTGACGTGTTCCTCAGCAGCAATTTTCTCTGACTTCGCTATCAAGCTGATAATCTCTTCATAATCTCCGCGTAGCTCATGATAAGCGATTTGAAGTATGTGCCACTGTGAAAAAATTTTAGACGATCCGGATGATTCCCACATTTCCCATAGCTTAGAAATGACTTCAGGGTACAATGCCAATGCTTTGGCTTTATCAGCTACGTGGCCTTTTAATGTGGCCACCATTTTGTCATAAAGTAAAAGCGCCTTTCGCTCAAAAGCCTGCACCTTGTAGCAAGCCTCCAGTTCAGCATTGCTCAAAGCAAGCTCCTTAAGCTTTCTTAGGTCCTGATAAATTCCCCGTAATGTCTCCAGGGCCCTTATCTGCATTTCAGTATTTTCATACTTCGTGGCTATTTGCTTTAGCTGTTCTAAAACTCTGAGGGCAGCTTTCAGTTCATATTGCAGGATGAGTGCTTGTGCTTCTACTAGTAAAGTATAGCATACATACAGCACTTCGTTACTACTTTTTAAGTTATCAGAAGGTAGGTTTAGAAAGTGTAAATGATTAAAAATCTTTTTACGGAAGCGTGACTTAAGCATGCGGTGACTGCCTGGTAGTTCTTTAGTACCATACAGTTCCTCAGCAACAACTTGCTCAGTAGCGGATGGACAATCCCTCAGCAAACGAAACAGTCTCGATTCTAGCGTACTTTCCTCCTGAAGATTGATCAGTGGGGAAGAAGCCGGCAGATTTTTGTTAATTATTCGTACAAGTCTCTGTAACTCTTTCATGTTACCTTTACTGTGGTTGTTCTACTTCTGTGCCTGCAATGTGTCCAAAATATACTCCCAGAGGTGTTCATAGGGCACAATCTCTATTTCAGCATAAGCATCGCCCGGAGTAGGCGTCTCTAGTAATTTATGGTATAATTTGTTGCCCTTCTTTCTACAAGCGGTTACATCAAAGTCTTCAGTAACAATCAGGATCAGGAGCTTCAGGAATATTTTACTTCTGAGGCTAAAAGAGTCTTTTAAATGGGTAAGGATATACTTTTTGAGACTTTCAATTCGATACAAAAGGGCTTCTTTATCTTGTTTATGGAGGTAATAGACAAACTGAAGTATAAGAATAGCAACATTAAATCCTTGCTTGTCTTTACTGTATTCGGGTAAAGAAAGTAAGAAAGGGTTTCTTTGTGCAAAATTCATGTTTTCGTTTCTGTACAGCAACAGAAAGTATGCTTCATATAAATTCCATCTTTCGCGCGCTGACGCTGGCAGCTTGCTGATAGTGGAACTCACCAAAGCCCTGTTTATCAGCGTAGAAGCCAATTCATACTTTTTGCTATGGAGCGCCAACAGAAAGTAATTTTCTAAAAAGGCGTACCAGTTTGGTGTATATTCTGTAAAACCATCCAGATATTCTGATGCATATTTTATCCCGCTTTCCAGTTTTTTAGCCCGTAGGTGGGAGTATACCAGTTCAAACTTGTTAAAAGCGCTGTTAAACCTATTTGAATTGATGCCCCCTTCTGCCGCTTTTTTCTCCGCATCTATGGTTAGTTCCACAATAGCCTCAAAGTTTCCCATTAGCTCGTTATAGATGATGCTCGCCTTGTAGTAAGAGTTGAATGACTCAAAGGAGCCTGCCTTTGTATAAAGCTTCTGTAGCCTGTCTAGCCTCTGGTTAATGTTTAAGAGTTGCGTACGCCTAAGCTTGATGGCTTTCTTCGCATCCAGCTTTATAGACTGGTAAAGTGTTTGCGCCTCACGCTCATAGTATTTAATTTTTAGAAGTGCTTCCAGTGACTTTCTGCTATTCTTAAACTCCTTGAAGTTGCCGTTCTCAGCATAGCAGTTAAGCTCTAACTCTGTTGCGTCAATTAGCAAGCTAATAAACTCATATTTACCGGCTAGCCTTTTGATTTTGGAAGCCAATTGCAACACCAAATGAAGTTCATACTGCCGCGAGAGGAAATGTGCATGGTAAAGCATCTTTATGCACTCAAACTCTGCCTGATAAACTCTACTGATCTTCAATTGATCGTAGTCAACAAAAAATAAGTTGCTATACAGCTTTTTTTTAAGCCTTAATTTAAGCATCTTATATCTGGCATCGTTTGGCCCAGCGCCGTATAAGGCTTTGGCAGCGATAACATCATCTGTATAAGTGCTGTCCAGAGAGCCTTTATACATTCTAAACTCTTTGCCCTTCTTAAATTCTAATACGCTACGAATGCCAGCCTCAAAAGACGATTGGTCACTGAATTTAGCTAAGGCGATTATCTCTTGCATGCAAGCTTAAAGGTATAATTTTATATGAATAATTAAAGTTACTTCTTGACAGTTTTTATCCTTTTGGAGAACACAAAAGAAAAATATCTTTGGCCCATGCAAATAAAGAGGAATGATGTTACTTTTTGCCAATCTACGATATTCTTTGTTGATTCTAAAGTTATGGCTAACAAATGGAATATAATATTACTATAAGTAAATTAAACTATTAGTTTTATAATTAATAGTTACTTTTTTGACTATACTTTCCTTTATAGGATACAATTTATCCCCAATATTTGCATCAGTTAATGATCGAAACCTAAAAAACAAAAACATGGTAACTCTATTCTTCTCTTTGCTGATTACTATCATTTCAGGCACAGCTCCTACAACTCCTGAAAACAACGCTTCTACAGTAAACAATGAGCAGGACAGCCAGACTATAACAACATTTGGTGGCGCCAGCACCTGGACTGATATATCTGAGTAATTAATTTTCCTTAACTTGCCTTTGAAAGCTTTTAGCCTAAAAGGAAGTACATGAGGAAAATTAGCGTAAGGGTTGCCTGCTTTTTGGCTTTGCTGCTCTCGTACTGCAGCCAGCCGGAGCGAGCCCCCGAAGAAGTTCGCGTGCGCCTGGCCGTTGACCCGGAGACACTAAACCCGGTAAACTACAGTCGAGCGGAGTCGTTGCAGATCATAAACCTGCTGTTTCAGAGCCTGCTTAGCGCAGATTTGGGCACCAACACCATTAAGCCTTTTTTGGCCGAGGCCATGCCCTCTGTAGAGCGGCAGGACTCCATCACGCTTTTCACCTATGAAATTAGGAAGGAAGCTGAATGGACGGATGGCAGCCCTGTGACAGCACAGGATGTAGCCTTTACGCTTAAAGTTGCCAAGGCTCCGCTGCTAAACAACGAGAGCCTGAAGCCTCAGTTGGAGTTTATCAAGGACATCCGGCTGGACGCAGGCAACCCGCAGCGGTTTACATTTGTGTGCAGTGGCTTTGCCCCGGAAATGGAGCTGCTCACAGGCGACTTCTTTATACTGCCGGCATACTTATATGACCCGGAGAATCTGCTGCTTCATCTGAATGTAGCTGACCTGCACAACGGGCAACAAGCCGTTGCGCAGGATGAAAAACTGAAAACATTCGCTGCCCAGTTTAACACGCCCGCATTTGGGCACGACCCGCGCCTGCTGCAAGGCAGTGGCGGTTATGTACTGGAAAACTGGCAAAACGGACAATACCTGACGCTGACGCGCAAAAAAGACTGGTGGGGGAATAACACATCTAACACACAACATCTGACGGCCAATCCACAGCGCGTCAGCTTTCAGGTAATCCCAGACATCACTACGGCACTGCTGGCCCTCCAAAACCGCCAGCTGGATGTGCTGGAAAATATCCCGGCGCACGAGTTTGAACAGCTCAGGAAGCAAGAGTCTTTCTTAAAGGACTACAACTTGCACACTCCTGATGCTTATGACTTTTACTATGCCGGCATTAATACCCGAAATCCAAAGTTTTCGGATAAGCGTACCCGACAGGCCATAGCGCACCTGCTGGATGTAAATAACATTATCCAGGTTTCGCAAATGAGCTACGCCACCCCTACCGTTGGCATTATACCACCGTCTGTAAAAGAATTTTACAACAGCAACCTGCAACCTATTAACCACGACGCTAACAAAGCATCTACGCTGCTTCAGGAAGCCGAATGGATACGGGAGGCTGACGGGTGGTTTAAAAATATTGACGGAAAGCGCGAGCAGCTGACAGTTGAGGTGATATACCGTGCAGGCAACACAAACTTTGAGAACGCCGCCGCTATTTTGAAACAGAATGCATCCCATTTAGACATTCCGGTTCAGGTGCAGGGCGAGGAAAGTACCTTGCTGAGCTCCAGATCTAAACAGCACAACTTTGAGCTATACTTCCGCTCTCTTTCCGGAAACCCGTTTGCATTCAACTTTAAGCCCTTGCTGCACACAGCATATGCCGGCATGGGAGGCTTAAACTACACCGGCTTTGGCACTTCTGAAAGCGACAGCATTCTGGACAAGATCAGCGGCACTGTGCCGGACAGAGAGCAGCAGGCTGTACTGCTCAGGCGCTTGCAGGAGATTATGCAGGAAGAGGCCGCGATAATTCCGATGTATTATACCAAAGAGCGACTGGCTGTGCACCGGCGCTTCACGAACACCAAAGTTTCCGGGCTGAAACCTGGCTACGATGTCAGCGCCTTTACCTTAAAGCAAGAGTAAGCTCATGCCCGCACACCTGCTTAGGAAGGTTTTGCTACTGGTGCCCGCTGCCTGGCTGGCAGGCACCCTGGTTTTCCTGCTGAGCCGGCTCATACCGGGGTCGTACGGCGAAAATCAGATCCTTAATGTAGAAGCTTCTTTTTACAGCAAGAGCAGCCAGCAAAGCCGGGAGCAGGCATTCCGGGAGTACCAGCAGAAAAACGGGCTCGACAAACCGCTGTTCTATTTCAGCCTTTCCCCTACCGCCGTGCCCGATACGCTCCATCGAGTTTACCCGGAGCCGCGGCGAAAGCAGCTGGAGCAGTTAGCACTTAGCGTAGGCAGCTGGCCTGAAGTAGCTGCGTATGACCTTCAGGTGCAGCGCATACAGAGCTTGCCGCTGCCACTATCCAAGCAGGAACAGCAAGCAATTAGTACCTTACGCTACAGCAGCAGCTTTCCTGCGCTTGAGCAAGCAGCGGAATTGCTGCAAAACAAACCTGTCACGCCCGAGGTCGCCCAACGTTTAGCTGCTTTAAACCAAGCCTTGGAAGCATTGGTGGATTCACGGCAAATATTAGCGTCCCTGCTACCCCGGCTCTCGTGGCACGGCATTCAGAATCAATACCATTCCTGGCTTGTGGCCGCGCTTTCCGGCGACTTCGGAAATTCTTACCGCACCGGCAGGCCTGCCCTAACAGAAGTAAGACAAGGAATAGGAAACACCCTGCTGTTACTGCTGGTTAGTATGCTTGTGGTGCTGGCAATGGCGCTGGAGCTAAGTATACTGATGGTTCGCAGAAAGCTCCTGTGGCTGCGCCGCGCGCTCCTCCCCTCCCTTTTTATACTTGACAGCGTGCCTGCGCTGGTGCTGGCCTTTCTGCTGCTGGTTTTATTAGCCAACCCTGCCTTCCTACAGCTTTTTCCGGTTTATGGGATGGGATACTATACTTCTGGCAGCCTAAGCGCCTGGCAGCAGCTTAGCCTAAAACTGCAGTACATGGCCCTGCCTATGTTGACATTGGTTCTGGTGAACCTGCCTTACCTCACGAGCCAGGTTCATACGTCACTGCAAGCCGCTCTGCAAGCCAGCTACTCTCGCACTGCCAAAGCAAAAGGGTTGTCCGAAGGCCAGGTCATACGGCGGCATGCGCTACGGAACGCCCTGCTCCCCATCATCACTATAGTTTCAGACTTTCTGCCCGCGCTGGTAAGCGGCTCCATTTTAATAGAAACAGTTTTTGCCATTCCCGGGATTGGGCGGCTGCTGGTGGAGTCGGTGCTGGCCCGCGATACGCCAGTGCTAGTGCTTATTGTACTGGTGGTGCTAGTTGTTAGGGCGCTTTCTTATTTCTCAGCCGACATACTATATACAAAGGCAGACCCACGCTTGAAGCATAGCATTTTATGAGGCATTTGTGGCATAGTATATTAAAACTCTGGCGGAGCAAGTGGGGTTTCCGGCTGGCGCTGGTGTACCTGCTTCTTTTTGTGGCTGTGGCGCTGATACTGCCATGGCTGCCCCTGCCGTTCTCACCTTCAATGCTGGACACGAATCATACTTTTCTGCCTCCGCTTTCTGCTAAAGCCATAGCCACTGGCCACTGGCTGGGGACCGATGGGTTAGGCCGTGACGTATTTACCAACACCCTTTTCGGCGCCCGAACAACCATATTGATTAGCTTTCCAGTCATGCTTTTGGCTACCGCCCTGGGGCTGGTAATGGGCACAGGCGCCGGCTTTTGGGGCAATGATAAACTAAAACTCAGACGCTCAACAGCATTAGCCGGTGTACTAGCCAGCAGTGCTGCGCTATACTATGGGCTATACCTACCGCTGCAGCTGCGCCAGTTGGAGTCGGGCAGCGTGTATATTGCCGGCGCTTTGGCCGTGCTTTTAGTTCTGCTTTTGATACTTGGTTTAGCGGCCATCATACTGCAAAAGAAAAGAAATTTTTGGAGCACAGCGATCCGCATTCCTGTGGATGCGGTGGTGATGCGGATTACGGAAGCGGTAACCAGTGTCCCTCGGTTTGTAGTTATACTCGTGCTCGCCTCGTTTGTGCCCCCTTCATTGCCCATTCTGGTATTACTGCTGGTGCTAACGCTTTGGCCTGATGTAGCTAGGCTGTCGCGAGCAGAAATGGCTCGCATTAAGCAACTAAGTTATTTTGAGGCCGGCCGAAGTATGGGAACACCACCTGTTAGGCTTGTATGGCGGCATGCCCTCCCTAATTTAGTGGGGCCTGTGCTGGTTGCCTTTACGTTTGGCCTGGGAGGCCTTCTGGCGCTGGAGTCAACCCTTTCTTTTCTGAATATTGGGGTTCCGAGTGAGCTTGTTAGCTGGGGCCGCATCATAGCTGGGGTCCGCAGTAACACTTCTGCCTGGTGGCTGGTTGCCATACCTGGCACTGCTCTAAGCGTAACAATCCTCGCGCTCTACACCTGCAGTCATTATTTATCCATAACATTCGGTCTTAAGCGCCACTCCTGACGTTACTTTTCATCAAAAGTAAATCAAAAATCGTCTTTTCAATTTAGGTTTCAATTGCTCAACAAGCAGCACACAAAGTATAAATCATTAAAAAACAAGTATTCACAGGATAATAACCCAAAACCAGGATACTTATAACAATAATTTACATCACTTAAATGCAAGTTACTTTACAAAATTAATATTCCTGTTTATGCACTAATGGCCTCCGTATACTTGTAATGTGTTAGAACCCAAAACCCCATTGTCACATGAATTCAAGTGTACACCCTTCACCCAAAAAATTGGCTGAGCCATGCCTGGTTAAGGCTACGCTACTGCCATGTTGCACTGCAGCGAAGACTGTATTTCATACAGAAGAGCAACCGGCGAGCTATGCTACCATAGATGGCAGCATGGTCACATTCCATGCTGGCTCTAATGCAGTAAGCAGCGGCGCCGGTATTTTTATCGGAGACTACTTTGTCGGGATTGCTGACAATTGTGAGTTTGTAAACATTGCCCCGTTTGTGCGCTATTAGGAGCCACAAAAAATAACTGACCCCTTATTACCCTTTAATTAATAGATTTTGTTGGTTGTTTGTGTTTAGATTAAGCAATTAGCCCTGTAGTCCCCCCTACAGGGCTTTTGTTGTTTCACACAAAGCAGGGCCAATTTATGCAAAATCTACTATATATGCATTTTATTTAGAAATTAATTTATCCTTTTTTCAGTTTCTCACTAAAAACCTTTCTAAACTTATCCAATTTAGGCCGAATCACGAAGCTGCAGTATGGCTCGTGCCCGTGCGTGTTAAAATAGTTTTTGTGGTAATCCTCTGCAGCATAGAATTTATCGAGCGGCACTATCTCCGTGACTATCGGGCTTGGAAAGGCGCCTGAACTGTCCAACTCTTTTTTATACTTTTCGGCAAGCAGTTTTTGTTCGGGAGAATGATAAAAAATAGCGGAGCGATACTGAGTACCCACATCATTCCCCTGCCGGTTTAGTGTGGTAGGGTCATGGGTTTTCCAGAATACCTCTAAAAGTTCTTCAAAAGTAATTTTTGCAGGATCATATGTAATCTGTAGCACCTCTGCATGCCCCGTGCTGCCCGAGCACACCTGCTTATACAATGGGTTCTCTGTATGGCCTCCGGTGTAGCCAGGCACTACCGTCTCCACTCCCTCCAACTCCTGAAAAACGGCCTCAGTGCACCAGAAGCACCCATTACCGAACGTTGCTGTTTCCATGTTATCTATCTTTAATTTCATCCTGCATGCCTGTTACACTTCAGCCATGCTAATTAGATTGTTGCTGAGTTGTAGAACTCTGTTTGGAGAGATATGTTTTGCCAGGAGCGGCACAAGTGTAAAACTATCAAGCTATACTTATAGCTAAAGCTTACTTTTACACCTCCTTAGTTGACGCATGAAAGGCGAGAAAGGAGTGCAGCAGAGCAAGACTTCATAACCTGAAGGGCAATCAACGACATGTGCTCCTGGCTAAAGACAGCGTCAAGAGGGAATCAGAGGAAAAAAGGGCAGGAAAACAAAAAAGCACCTATAAGTTTTCCTTATAAGTGCTTGATGTTTTTGTGATCCCGTTTGGATTCGAACCAAAGACCTACTGCTTAGAAGCGGCAAACAATAGTATTTTATTAACTATACATGCTTTTTTGTTTTTTATAAATGCCTGAATAACAATACATTTGCCAAAAATTAATTTTTTGTAATTATTGCTATTTTAGCTCTTTGTGTGCAAATTGTGTGCACAAAACTACTACGACAATAGCTATGATAACTGCATCCACATCCATCATGTTAGACACCAGACGCCCGTTAAAGGACGGGACATACCGTGTAAAGTTAAGGGTTACTTACCTAAGACAACGAAAATATTACGGGACCCAATATACCCTGTCTGAGGAGGACTTCTCTAAAGTACAGGGGGATAAACCCAGGGGTAGGTACAAAGAAATCCAGCTCTCCCTGCAGGCTTTAGAGCAGAAGGCAGTCCGCATCATTGAGAAGATGCCCTTCTTCACCTTCGATGCCTTTGACAGAAAGTTTCTTGACCTGCCGGCAAGGACGGATGTGTTCGCGGCCTACGAGCAGAGCATTAAGCAACTGAGTGAGAATGGGCAGGCGGCCAATGCCAACTTCTATGAAACGGCCTATATCTCCCTTATTTCATTTATGCTCAAGGAGCCTCCCATCAACCGAAGGAGACTTTCTATTCAAAAGTCCAAGGAGAGAAAGGAGGACCTGAAAAGAAGGAAAAAGCCGCTACCCTTTACCGATGTTAACGTCGACTTCCTCAATAGTTATGAAAAGTGGATGCTCAGCCGCGGAAAGACACTGACGACGGTCAGCATGTACCTGCGTACGCTCCGCACCCTGTTTAATGATCTTATAGACGCAGGGGACTTGAGCAGGGACCTCTATCCCTTCGGGAGAAGGAAGTACAGGATGCCAGCCAGCAAGAATGTGAAAAAAGCGCTGACAATCTCGGATGTGGAGAAAATATATAATTACCACCCCGTGCACGACAGCCAGGCGAAGGCCCGGGACTTCTGGATCTTCTCCTACCTGTGCAACGGCATCAACGTCAAAGACATTGCGAGATTAAAGTACAAGCAGCTGAGCCGGGAAAGCATTACCTTTATCCGGGCGAAGACAGAACGAACCACCCGCCATGCCCTTAAGCCCATTGTGGCCATGCGCACCCCGGAAATCAACCGCATCATCAAGCGGTGGGGCAACAAACCGGTATCACCGGATACGTATGTCTTTCCTATCCTCAGGGAGGGCATAACTCCCGAGCAAGAGCTAGCCTATGTCAGACAAACTACCAAGACGATCAACCTTTACATCAAACGGGTTGCCGCCGAAGTCGGCATCGAACATAATGTGACGACTTATACTGCCAGGCACACCTTCTCCACTGTCCTTAAGCGCGCCGGTGCCCCCACCGAATTCATCTCCGAGTCACTCGGCCACAGCAACCTAAAAACAACCGAATTCTACCTCGACAGCTTCGAAGATGACGTGAAGCGGCAGTATGCGGCACATCTTACGGCATTCAGCAAATAGTCAAAAGAAAACTGAATCCATGGCTTCGCACAGGGCTGCTGCGCGGCCGCTTTAGGCCAAAAGGATTCCACTCTGTTGTTGAGGAGAAAAATCATGGACTGTCCCAACTGAAACTTAGTTGAAATAGGTGGCAATCATTTTATGCCCTACTTCTTTCAGCCATTGAATAGCAGAGCATCTCCAGCCGCTCCAGGTAGTACTTCCTGTACGATTCCTTCATATCCTCCCGCAGAAAGGAGCGGTCGATCAACTGGTGTACGGCGGCGTGGTCCTGCCTGAAAACATGCAGTATTCCAGCCATGCGCTTTTCCTGTAGACCAATCCTGAGCCCAAATTCATAAAAGTCGTCATAGGCGTAAAAGCCGTTAGCCTGAAAGCTCTCTGTTTCATAGTCACCTGAGAAGAGCGCGCCTTTCAGGGCAAAGTACGAATCATCCACGTGCAGACGGGTGCAGATCAGATCATATGCCGGGCTCAGTACGTAATCGCCGTAGGCTGTGTCAATGAGGGAGAAATTCTTCAGGTGCGCATCGCCGTTCGAGAAGAGGTAGTTAAACACGATCAGGGAAAACAGCTTTTCCAGTTCCACCCGGTAGGCAGGCACTGTCAATTCGATGATACGGGCGATCTCCTCATAGCTCCCCTCATATTTGAAGTCACTACCGGCTGTATGCTTCGTCCGGCCGGCAAGCGAGGCCATATCCTCCTGCCCGTGCCTCATCCCGTCAGGCTTCACATCAAAGCGCCTGGTGATGTAGGCCGGTTCCCCGTTCCGGAAGAAAATAAGGGCATTCTCCGCCACCTGGAGTTTGTACACCTGGTGGGCTATTTGCATGGTCAGGTGCTCGTTGGCCGGCACCTGGTCCGGTCGCATCACGTCGCGTGGAATCGGCTTGAGAATATACTCACCATGCTCTCCCGGCCTAGTGAGGCGCAGGCGGTTCTTCTCTAGCAGGAGCGAGAGCTTCTCCTGCACGCCGGAGATAGAGATGCGCTTGCGATTCTCCAGGAACTTCTCTGCGTCCGCCTCGCTCTCCTGCGGGGGCAAGTACGGGAGTATATGGCTCACCTTCCTGCCGTTAAACATCCTGCGAAGGCAGGCGGGACTGTAGGTGTGAAATCCGGGGGCAAGTGTTCCGGGGCAGTAACTGATATCTGGCAGGCTCATGCGTTCTTCTCCTGTAGCGGTTTAAGCGTGACGGCCCCAATCGTATCATACTGCGCCGTGGCCAGCAGCAGGCCAAAGTAGTCATTCTCGTCTATTTTCAGCTGCCGGCTCTGCAGGTTCCGGTTCACCCCTTCGGCGAGCATGTTGAAAAAGAAGGGGAAGAGGTAACTGCTCCGGTATTCCTGCTGTTTCTTGGGCAGCGTTAGGCTGATAGACGGTTGCGCCGGGTCAGTAAAATAGGCATTTTCGTATCGGAAGATATACTCCCCCGGCGTTACCTCTGTTAAGGTGCCCGCCACCGTATTGTTCCAGAATACCTGTGCCTTCCTCATCCGTTTTACCTATCGATTCTTTTCACTTCCAGCCGCACCTCCATGCCGAGCACCTCAGCCAGCCTCTGCAGCGTATCCAGCGAAGGGTTCCCTTTGCCGACTTCCAGCGCCTTTAGCGTACGCAGCCCGACACCGGCCAGCGCAGCTAAATCCTCCTGCGTGAGGTGCAGCATGCTTCTACGCTCCCTGATGATTTCACTTAGCTTCTGGTGCATTATATTGCCCTTTTGGTTCAAATATAAAAAATACTCAGGATACATCAAAGTAAAAGTGCATTATATTGCGCTTTCACTAGAAGGTTACATGCATGTATCTTCTAGCAAGACATGTAAAACAATCCTACACATACCCCATTATTAGAAATTCAGTAGTCTACGTCTTTACAGCATAGCAATAATGGTGGTAACAGCCTAACCACAAAAACCAGCATCACAAAGCCACTTCAAAGCAAAAGTCCATGGCATTCATTCCAGTGCAAAGTTAGCCTTGCGTGCCGGACACGTGACAAGGTAGTCCTGGAAAAATGGGTATCCCAAAGGGAACCCTCCACATTTTTCCATGCTCCACCTTGCCCTTAGTCCGTCCCGAAGGCAGGTGGGGCACCATAATCAATTCCTCACACTAAAAGATCAGGATTATGGAAAAGACATTGAAATCCGCCAACACCAGAGTAGCCGAAGTGAAGCTCTCTTACCGCAACCGCGTCAAGCCCTCCGAGCGCCCGCAGGTCACCTGCTCTGCCGACTCCTACAAGGTGCTCCAGGAAAGCTGGGACAAAAGCAAGATAGAGTTTATAGAGCAGTTCAAGGTGCTGCTGCTCAATAGAGCCAACCGGGTGCTGGGCATCTACGAGCTCTCTACCGGAGGCGTGGCCGGAACGGTGGCAGATCCCAAGCTCATCTTCGTGGCCGCGCTCAAGGCCTGCGCCTCGGGCATCATCCTCTGCCACAACCACCCCTCGGGCAATCTCAAGCCCAGCAAGGCGGACCTGCAGCTGACAAAGAAAATGAAAGCAGGCGGTGAACTGCTCGACATCGCCGTCCTGGACCACATCATCCTCACCAGCGAAAGTTATTACTCCTTAGCAGACGAAGGGCTCCTGTAGCCCTTCTTTTTACTCGTGCAGAAGTAGTACAGAAGACCTCCTCCTATTTGGAGAGTCCAAACTTTTTGGCCAGATAGTCGTCCATCTTTTTCCCAACCCCCAGTTTCTTTTTCAGCTCATGCTCCTCCAGGTGAAAGAAATCCATAAGCCCCAGCTCATGCTCTTCCTTTGCCTTGTCCTTTCGATAATGCCAATATGAGTTATAGTATCCTTGTGTCAGCCAAATTCTCACTATCTGCGAATCTTCTTCGAAACTGTGGTCAATCTCCTCCACAAAAAAGCGGGAAGTCTTCATGTAAGCATAAAAGAATGGCATAGAAACTTGTTCCCCTACCCTCGGCACCACGGGCAATTGATCAGCTTCTAAGGTTATGAACTTATCCTTTGTAAAGCCCCTGATCAGAAACTCGTACCGAACTTTGGTAAAGGAGAATACCGACCTTGCCTCAAGATCCAGCACAAGGTCATGGTAGATCTCCTCCACGTACTTCCTGATTTTGCCGTACTGTAGACCTGTGGCAGCAGATAGCTCCTTTAGGGAGGGCACCCGTGCCTCGTCGTTTTTGATCAGATCTCTTGCCAAGATGTCCTTTAGCAGAACATGGTAGGCTTTCCCATTCTCTGTAAGCCTCATCGCCTTGCTCCTCATGGAACTGATGTCCATCAGCATATCTTTGGTTGACAAACTATCCTCATTCATGTGCAGCTTTTTTGGTTTCTCTTTAAATTTTTACACCTGTATATAGACTTCAATTTTGACGAATGACATATTCCCTAATTCTAAGCCTTTGTAACTTTTGCTATAACATCAAGCCCTATTAAAATTAATTAAACAACAAAAACCATCACAATTAAGGCAACTCCGTAAACAGTTGAACCCTCTAATTTACTGCTAAACAGCATCACTGGAAAATACCGGAACATTAAATAACACCTCTTCCTATGTCTGATAAGAATCAGTTGGAACTTGACCTGTTTACCGTTTCAGAAGACTATAAAGAATATATTACAGCGTATAAATGGCCTTCGAATAATCTCTTCCCTCTTAACCTGCCGCTCACTGAAGGCTATCGCAATGTACGGGAGGTAATAGTTAAAGAGGCGCAGGGATCAACGGCGTACCTGATCATCACCGGCTTTACCTCACTTAACCATCTTGTCACCTTTCTACCCGATGAGGTTGACTGGAATAAAATGCAGAGGGTGCGGATTCTGCTTGGCTGGGAGCCCAAAGGAAAGAAGCGCAGGAAGTGGTCCCCGGCTGAGGTGGGCAGGGAGGTAAAAGAGTACTGGCTGGAACAGGGTCTGTGGCTTGAACAGGGAGGCGCAGTTCTTAAGCTGACGCAGCTGTTAATAGAAGGGAAAGTGGAAGTACGCTATTACAGGCACCAGCACTCGAAGATTTATGTAGGTGACAGTAGCGTTGTTTTCGGGTCTGCCAACTTCAGCGGCCATGGAACAACTCAACAAAGAGAATTTAATGTCAGGGTCACGAAAGAATTGACTAAAGGGCATCCCGATGTGGAGGATGTCAGGCTGGTGGCGGAAAACTACTACGCTGAAGGCCAAGATTATCAGCAAAACCTGCTGCGACTGCTTAAGAGCCTGATGGATATAGTTTCATGGCCGGAAGCGCTGGCCCGCGCTATCTCTGAGCTGCTGGACACGCAGTGGTACAGGGAAATTCCGGAGTGTGCCGAGAAACTCAATAGGCTAAGCCTGTGGCCCTGCCAGTCTCAGGGGCTGGCTGAGGGTATGGCACTACTGCAGCAACACCATTGCGTCCTAATAGCTGACCCGACCGGGTCTGGCAAGACCAGGATGATTGCCGCCATACAGGCAGCACTGATACATGCGCTGTGGGCACAGGGCTCTCTTCAGAACCTCCACGTCCAGGTAGTCTGCCCTCCGTCCGTTCGCTCATATTGGGAGGAAGAACTCCGGAAAGTAGCCGTGTTCAGCAAATCGGTGTCATTCGGGGTCATCAGCAGGGAAGGAAGCGAAGAGCATAAGGCAACGCTGGAGAGCCTTAGACAGGTACGTATACTAATCATCGATGAGGCTCACAACCTTCTGAACCCTTACTCGAACAGGAGTTTTCACCTATCCAAACATAGAGCTGACTATGTGCTCCTGACAACTGCAACACCTATAAACCGCTCCCTGCAGGACTTGTTAAGGATACTCGAGCTGTTGGATTTGGATAACCTGACAAGAGAGCAATTGGAAGGCTACAGACACGTCTACAGAATAGCAAAAAGCCGAAAATTGGGAGAAGAAGAGCATAGGCTCATCAGCACATTTGTACAGCAGTTCCTGGTCAGGAGAACTAAACCCCTCTTACGGCACATGATCCGGCGGGAGCCGGAGGCATACAGGAACGCAAAGGGCGAACGGTGCGCCTATCCTCAACTCTGGCAGGAGACATACGAAACCTTTGAGACGGAAGAGGACAAAGCTGCTGCCAAAAGAATAGAGGAACTGGCTGGAGGATTGAGAGGAGTGCTCTACCTGCGACGTTTTGAAGCTCCGCATAGAGCTGGGCTAAAGCCGGAAGACTATGTGGCCAGGCGTGTGCGGATGGCTCCTTTTTTGGCCCGCTACTTAGTAATGTCACGTCTTCGCTCTTCTGCTTTTGCACTTAAGGAGCACATCATTGGGACAAAAGAGGCGGCAAAGGATGAAGGGTGGGAGAATTTTAAAGTGAAGGAAACGGGCAACCTTATTGCCAAGCTGGAGGAAGTGATAAAGAACTCACCTTCCACAAAGGCCTTGCCTGAATCAGCTTTTGCCGATCACATGTGGCTTGTAGATCAAGATGAGTACGAAAGGGTCTGTAGGGAGGAAATCAATATCTATCAAAGAATTCTGGAGGAATCGGAAAAGCTCTCCGAAAATAGAGAGCTCCACAAAGCCCTCAAGCTGAAAGAACTATTGAGCAGGCACAGGCTACTAATTGCTTTTGACAGCACAGTAAGCACACTTCACTACCTAAATAAGAAATATATGCAGCTGTGGGGGATAAAGGTGGAAGTGGTTACCGGTGGGGTGTCCAAATTAAAAGCACTCGAAGACTTTGGCCTTGGCTCAAAGGCCAAAAATGTGATAGGTCTTTTCTCAGATGCTCTCTCAGAGGGAGTAAACCTTCAGCAGGCATCAGGCCTGGTGTTTCTGACAATTCCTGGTGTAATTCGGCTGGCTGAGCAGAGGATTGGCAGGATTGAGCGCCTTGACAGCCCGCATAAAAAGGTGCATATCTACTGGCCAAATGACTCCGATGCATTTGCTCTCAGGACAGACAGGAACTTGTTCAGGGCGGCCTATGACGTGGCCTCGACCATCGGCTCCAATTTCCACCCACCACTCGACCTTGTGGCCCGGCATGATATGAACGAGTCCTTCGCCACCATTGGAGCAAAAGAGGCCATGCGGGAACTAAACAAGCTTAGAGAGTTGGAAGACAAAAGTTGGCAGGGACTGGACGACGCTTTTGCTCCTGTAAAGTCGCTTTATCATGGGAAAAAAGCCCTGATTTCAGAGCATATATACGAGCAGATCAGACTGGTCAGAACCGCCGTAAAAGTGAGAATTGGACTAGTGAAGGCAGACAAACCATGGTTCTTCCTGGCTACACGGGGCCGTCAGGATGCTCCTCCAAAATGGTTCTTTTTTGATGAGCAGGACCGTCTTCACGATAGCCTGAAGGAAATCAGCCATATGCTGCAGGTGCGTCTGACGGGGAGTGACCACGAGCCCGTAAAGTGGAATGATGCCTCAGAAGCACTATTGAAATCATATCGGAAAAAAGTCGAGGCCCTAAGGTTGGAGCTGCTACCCGTAAAGAGACAAACTGCCATAAAAGTCGGCGAGGCGCTGGCCCGGAAACAGCATCTAAAAACAGTTGACCCGGAGTTAAAGGACCTGCTTTGGCATGTCAAGAGGCTTTCCACAAATGGCTCCAGAGAAGGAGAGTATCATGTAGACTTCCATAGCTTGTCTCAGGTTTGGCTCGACCTCCTACAAGAGAGGCTGATTGACTACCGCAGAAGGCGGGGTAAGCGGGAAGTGACGACGCTGGAAGATCTACTGAAGGCAAAATCTCTCCCTCCTTTTTCTTTACCAGAACTTAAAAAGTTTCAAAATCTGGTCTTCCAGACATTAGAGGAACCGTTTGATATTGCTGCCTGCATTCTTGGCACACCAGCAGCAACGGATCCTACAGGCAGTTAATTGTAAAAAAATAACAAAAACTAAAATTTCTACTTATATTGATTTAACAAAGATTTACACCACCTCCCGCTCCAGCCAATCCAGTCCTTCAGGCAGCTCCCGGTTATTAAACTCCAGGTGGATCACCCGTCGGTGCTTGTGGTTCTCCGTTTTGGAGGAGGCGTGTAGCGTTAGCGGCTTCATCAGGTGCACTCCTCCTTTCTGCACCTTACAGCACTTGCTCTCTGCGGTATTTCGAGTCTGGGCTATCTCCTCATCGGAAAGAATGCTGAAGTGGGTCTTCGGTATTACCTTCAGCGCTCCGTTCCCCTCATCCGTATCGTCCAAGTGAATGCGCACTGTGAAGGCACTCTGCAGGTACTCCAGTGGCGGACGCACGCTCACCAGCCCGGCTTTGTTAGTCCACCCGCTGAAGCCTTCTTTCTCCACCTTTTCTTTCACGTTAACCGGCACATCCTGGTGCCAGGTCACGTACCAGTTCGACCTGGGCGGTTTATCAAAGTAGATGGCCTTGGTCAGGAAGTAGTCGGCACCGAACCCTTCGCGTACCAGCGTGCATAGATTTGTATTAAAGAGCAGGTGCTTCAGGTGCGGGATCTCCTGCAGCAGACTTCGAATGGCAAAGAGATCCTCCGATCGCCTGAAGCGTTCCTCGTTCTCGGTGGCCCTGTTGATGGAGGAAAGGATCCTGCCCACCTCTTTGCTCGTGTAGAGGTTCTCCAGCACGGCATAGCCCCGGCGTTTGACTTTCGTGATGCTGTGCTCCAGCTCCGAGAGGTTCAGTTCCTTGTCGTACTGCTCGGCGGCATTGTGCATCTTCTCATGTATCCGGCGCTTGAGCTTGTGGGGCTTGAGCACCTTCACACAGTCCCCGAAGCCGAGGATCTCCCGCTCCAGCTCAAAATTGAGCTGCACCTGCAGGCGAATAATAATGCCATTGCCCAGCTGCTCTACCAGCTGCTGCGAATGGTGCAGGGGCTTGGTGAGCACGTAAGGCGCATTGTCCCGGTTCACAAACAGCTCCACCTCCTCCGGCCCGTCATTCGGATTCACCGATACGCCCACCACGTGCTCAAAGTACTCTGACAGGTTCAGCCCGTCATTCTCCAGGTAAGGCTCATGCGACTCCCCCACTTCCAGGATGCGGTCCAGGGCCAGGAGCAACACCGGCTGCCTTCGCTTTTTGATCCCCAGCACAAACCAGCGGTTTCGGTACTCTTTCAGAAAGTACGGGTGAAAGGTAAAAGCCTGCGCCTCCCGCGCCTTGAAAGACTGGTAACTCAGCTGCACCGGGCGCTTCTTGATGATGGCCTGGTAGAGCGTGTCGATGTGCTCCAGCCCTTTCAGTTTATCGTTCTTCTCCAGGTCGATTACCGGCGCCTGCTTGGTTTTGGCTGTATGAATACGGTCTTCCAGGCGCTGCACCATGCCGTTGAGTTCGTGGAAGTGAGTAAAGCCCTTGAACTGCCTGAGAATGCCCGCCACCTCGGTTAGCTTGCCCAGGTCCTGCTCGGTGAGCGGGATGTTGGTAATGGAGTACTCCGGGTCCTCGTAGGTATAGAACTTCTTATCCCTAATGATGATGGGTGCATTGTAACCCAGCTTATCGCTGCGCATTAACTGCAGGTCCATCTGAACTGTGCGGCGGCTCACGCCCTTGTCAATACCCTCGTACTCGTACAAGGCCTCCGAGCAGGCATCGATCAGGTCCTCCAGCGTCCACTTTCTGTACCTGTTGCGCAGACAGTTGTCGATGGTGCGGTAGCGGATGAGGGCGTTACGGTTTACGGGCATGGGCTAAATATATTTTTATGAAATATAGAAAATAATTTCTCCTGCGCAAAAACACTGCGCAGTGCCACTATACCTTTGGCACATAAACAACAAGGGCCATGCAGGAACAGATACGACAAAAGCTAAAAGAGATAGAGGCACAGTACGGGGTACAGATCCTCTTTGCCTCCGAGACCGGCAGCCGGGTCTGGGGCTTCCCCTCCCCCGACAGCGACTATGATGTGCGCTTCATCTACCATCATACCCGCGACTGGTACCTGAGCATAGACGAGCAGCGCGATACCATCGAGTACCTGTCGGGCGACCTGGACCTAGTGGGCTGGGACATCCGCAAAAGCCTGCGCCTGTTGCGCAAATCCAACATAGCGATGTTCGAGCGCCTGGCTTCTCCCATTATGTACCTGGAGCAGACAGATTTCCGGGAGCAGTTGCAGGCATTGGCACCAACTTATTTCTCCTGCCGCGCCGGACTGCACCACTACGCGAGCATGGCACGCAACTATTACAAAACCTGCGAGGCAGAAGACCAGGTGAAGCTGAAGAGCTACTTTTATTTGCTCCGCACCACCCTCTGCAGCCTTTGGACCGTGGAGCGGCAAGCTATACCACCGCTGGCTTTCCGGGAACTGCTGCCCCTGGTAACAGACCAGCGTATGCGCGACAAGATAGAAGAGCTGCTCGTGCTAAAAGCGCAGGTAGATGAGTCCTACCGTCACCCCAAGGAAGCAGAGCTGGAACTATACCTGAAGTGCACCCTCGATTACTGTGACACCCGAGCAAACGACTTTGAAAGAATCCAGGGCGAAACGGAGCCGCTGAACGATTTATTCAGAAAAACGATAGCATACCCATGGCACTAACCATAGAAGAACTGAAGGAAAAGAACCTGCTGCTGCTGGAGTGCATCAGCGGCAGCAGGGCCTATGGCCTGAGCACGCCTACTTCCGATACCGACATCCGCGGCGTGTTCGTGCTGCCGGAGAAGGATTACCTGGGCCTCCACTACGTGGAGCAGGTTAGCAACGAGAGCAATGACATCGTGTACTATGAGCTGCGGCGTTTTGTGGAGCTGCTCTCAAAGAACAACCCGAACATGCTTGAGCTGCTGGCCATGCCCGAAGACTGCATCCTTTATAAGCACCCGCTCTACGACAGGTTCAGGCCCGAAGATTTTCTTTCGAAGCTGTGCAGGACCACCTTCGCCGGCTACGCGCTTGCGCAGGTAAAGAAGGCACGGGGGCTGAAGAAAAAGATCGTGAACCCGGTAGAGCCGGAGCGCCGCTCAGTGCTGGATTTTTGCAATGTGGCGCAGGGCCAGGGATCAGTGCCGGTAAAAGAGTTTCTCGCGCAGCAGGGCCTCAGGCAGGAGGATTGTGGGCTGACCAACATTCCGCACATGCCCGACCTGTACGCGCTCTTCCACTCCCCCGGCACCAAACCCAAAGGCATTGTGCAGAGCGAGAAGGCTAACGACGTATCCCTGAGCTCTATTCCCAAAGGACTGCAGCCGCTGGCGGTGATGAGCTTTAACAAGAACGCCTACTCCACCTACTGCAAAGAATACAAGGAGTACTGGGAGTGGGTGGAAACGCGTAACGAGGCCCGCTATGAGAACACGCGCTCGCACGGCAAGAACTACGACGCCAAGAACCTGATGCACACCTTCCGCCTGCTTGACATGGCCGAGGAGATCGCCACGAAAAAGCAGGTCATCGTGCGCCGCCCTAACCGGGAGTTTCTGCTGCAGATAAAAGCAGGTGCTTTTGAGTATGCCGAGCTGCTGGCGATGGCCGAGGAACGCATCGCCGGAATGGATGAACTCTATGCGGCCTCAGACCTGCCGGAAGAGCCTGATTTGGAGCGGTTAAATGAGCTGCTGGTACAGGTTCGAAAAAGTTTTTACAAGAAAGTTTAACTGCGCAAAAAGGCTGCGCAATAGACCTATTCCTTTGTATCATCACAAAGAAACAAGACGATGAACACATGTACGCTTACAGGTAAAGACCTGCTTAAAATTGGGTTTAAGCCCGGAAAAGCCATCGGCACGGCCTTGTCCCTTATGGAAACAGCCTATCCGGAAATATCAAAAGAAGCGCAGCTTGCTCTACTTTCAAAGGTGCTTGCCTCGCCCTCCGATCACCTCGAGGATGAGCTGCTGGCACCACTCGCAGAAGCCTTACTACCACCCAGGCAGGAGGAGCTGATTCCGCTGCTCCCCCATGCAAAGGAGTATGTGATTTATGGGGCAGAAGGCATTGAAGCGGGTGCGCTCCGCCAGATGGATACGGCTATGCGCCTGCCTGTAGCGGTTGGTGGGGCCTTGATGCCGGATGCACACCAAGGGTATGGACTTCCGATCGGGGGCGTGCTGGCCACAAAAGATGCCGTGATTCCCTATGCCGTAGGGGTGGATATTGGCTGCCGCATGAGCATGAGCCTGTACGCCATTGATTCAGCTATTCTGACCAACCAGTCGGATCATATGAAGCGTATTTTGCTTGACAACACGCGCTTCGGTACGGCTACCTTCAAAAACCCAAAGGACCACGCCATCATGGACCGCCCTGAGTTTGCGGATATCCCTGTCGTGAAGAGCCTGAAAGACCGGGCGTATAGCCAGCTCGGGTCCTCGGGTGGCGGCAACCACTTTGTGGAGTTCGGCGTGGTGGAGCTGCATGATGCGAAAAACGAGTTCGGGCTACCGACCGGACATTACCTGGCGGCCCTCTCCCACTCCGGCTCCCGTGGTTTGGGTGCCAGCATTGCCGGCCATTATACCAAGCTTGCCATGCAGAATTGCCGCCTGCCACAGGAGGCACGGCACCTGGCCTGGCTGGATCTTAACACAGCGGAAGGACAAGAGTACTGGCTGGCGATGAACCTGGCTGGAGACTACGCATCGGCCTGTCATCACCAGATACATGAGCGGTTGGCACTGGCCTTAGGGGAACAGCCGCTGGCAGTAGTGGAGAACCACCACAACTTTGCCTGGAAAGAGAAAGACGCGGCCGGTAACGAGGTGATCGTACACCGCAAGGGCGCAACGCCGGCAGGTCAGGGCATGTTGGGTATTATACCTGGCTCTATGGCTACGCCGGGCTTTATTGTACGTGGTAAAGGCGAGGCAAACTCCCTGAACTCTGCCTCGCACGGAGCAGGCCGAGTAATGTCCCGGACCAAAGCCAAACAGACACTTTCGCTGCCACAGGTACAACAGTACCTGCAAGAGGCGGGTGTGGAAGTGATTGGATCGGGCATGGACGAAGCGCCTATGGTGTACAAGGACATCCGCCAGGTGATGCAATCACAGCAGGACTTGGTGGATGTGGTGGGAACCTTCACGCCGAAGATCGTCCGCATGTGCGGGGATGAGAAGTATATGGAGAGGGATTAGTGTAGGGAATAGGCTATAAAGTAATAAGCCCTTGCTTAAGGCAGGGGCTTATTACTTTAGAAAATATTGATAATCTCGATGAAATTGATCTATAAAATTGATGAACTCAATAAGACATTGCCTCTGCCTGAGGAGCAGGATATTGAGCACCAAATAAGTAGCTGATAGAGGCGAGAATTTTAGCAGCACTATATATAATAAGTTTTCCAATAGTTTTTTAGATACAAACAACAAATATTATCTTTAATATATATTGTTCCCAACATTTAGGGCGCTTAATAAAGGACATCCAATTATTAAATAAATATGACTGATATACCTGCAGAAAATATACCTATTGAAATCAGAAGTTATCTACTAGAAATAGCTCAAAGGTTATGGTCAGGTCATGCCGCTGTGATGGTAGGAGCGGGATTTAGCAAAAATGGATTGAAGAGCGACCCTACTAAACGAGATATTCCGAATTGGAACCAATTAGGTGATATCTTTTATGAGAAGATATATGGTTGTAAACCAAATATAGATCAACATTACTTAAATGTGATGAAATTGGCTAATGAAGTACAGGCTGCCTTTGGGCGACCTGTTCTAGATCAGATCATGAGAGAGTATATTCCTGACAAAGAGTATGAACCCTCATCTTTACATAGTCAATTACTAGAGTTACCTTGGACAGACATTTTCACAACTAACTATGATACTCTCTTAGAACGAGCTAGTGTAAATGTAATTAATCAGCGCTTTGATGTAGTTGTCAGCAAACAAGATCTCATTTATTCGAAAAAGCCAAGGATTATAAAATTACATGGAAGTTTTCCCTATGAGCGCCCCTTGATTGTCACAGAAGAAGATTATCGTACCTACCCCAATTTTTTTGCTCCCTTTGTCAATACAGTACAACAGTCATTATTAGAAAACACACTTTGCCTACTTGGGTTCTCAGGGGATGATCCTAATTTTTTACAATGGATAGGCTGGATCAATGATAATTTAGGCAGAGAAAACTCTCCTAAAATCTATTTAGTAGGTTTATTAGGATTATCTGATGCCCAGAAAAAACTTTTGGAGTCTAAAAATATTGTACTGGTTGATTTAGCTCTTTGTAAAGAGACAGAAGGTAGCCATAGCAAAGCGCTATCTATATTTTTGAATTTTCTTAAATCTGAGAAAAAAAAGGGTAATAATCTGGAATGGCCGGGTAATATAAAGTTCACGCCAAACCTTAATGATAACTTTGATTTCTTAACAATTATTGAAGAATGGAAGAGCGATAGGCTAAAATACCCTAATTGGTTAATTCTACCTGAAGAACAAAGGGAGGTGTTGTGGAAATCTACAGAGGGCTACATTAAAAAATTGTTCGAATTAGAGAAGGTAGATAATCTTACTGATCTAAACTTTTGTTATGAACTAAATTGGCGCCTTGAAAGATGTTTATGCCCACTCTTTAATGATTTAGTCCCTGTAATCGAGAGGGTTATCAATAAGTATGATCCAAAAATAGGCGAGAATACTACAAATCAAAATACATCTAGAAAAGAAGATTTAGTTTGGGATAATATAAAAAGTAAGTGGCTGGATTTACAGCTTTCATTACTTCGGTTCTACCGTGAAGAAAATATCAAGGAAAAGTGGGACAATACAACTCAATTACTAAATGGGTATTTTCAACATTTTTCTCCGGAACAAATAGCAAGATTTTATTATGAGCAATCGCTGTTTGAAATATTCCAATTAAATATTTATGAATTGCAACAAAAATTAGCCGAGTGGCCTCAAAATGTATCCTTACCCTATTGGGAGGCAAAACGTGCAGCGCTATTTGGTGAAATAGGTAAAGGAGAAGAAGCAGAAAAGGTTTTAGAAACCTCTCTCACTTTTATTCGAGCTCGTTTGAATCTTTCACCAGTTTTGAATGATTACACTTGGGTTTCTCAAGAAGCATATGTAATTGTATTATTAAAATACATTAGATCCTGCCTGAGATTTGCATCCACTGAATATAAATCTGAAAATGAAGAAGTTAAAAAATTAAACCAAGAACGTTTAAGTGATCTCGTTCAGTATAAATGTGATCCGTGGAATGAATTCAAGCTTTTTCGGATAAAGCTTGAGCAGGAACCTGTAAATAGACGCGAACAGAATAAAAAAAGGACTTTCGATATTGGCAGAACAACCACTACTTATAATCTTACTTACAATGAAAACGATACTTTTACAGCTTACTCTTTCTTACGCTTTGTAGAAGAGGCAGGTATTCCTTTTAGAGTGTCAAATGTTACCTATGAAAAGAAAACAGTAGAGGCTGCAGCTAGGAGAATATCTTTACATTCCCCAAACTGGGCATTAGCTGTCTTATTAAGGTTAGGAGACACCAAGGTTGTGGACAATATTTTCACAAGGCTATTTGTCTTCAAGATGAAGCCAGGAGAAGCTGACGAACTAATAGATCATTACATTTTGGCTTTTCATCAAATACAACAAAAGAAACTTTTCAACTTATCTTCTTCAATACCAGAGATACTATCTCGTCTTACTGTGAGATGCTCTGATCAGAGTAAGATCAAAATTCTTGAGTTCTTAAAGCAACTTTATCTATCGGACCAGAAAAGAAACTTTACAGGTATATCTAACTTGCTGAAAAGGGTACTAGCCTCAAGCTCTTCTGAATTACAGTCTAGCATACTTGTTTCTTTATTAGATTTTCCACTTCTGGACCAAGATCATATTGGATTCCCTGAACCCTTCTACTTTATAAATTTTGGTAGTGGAGAAATCGACTCAAGTAAAGTCAGAATAAAAAAAGATATTATAATTTCCCTATTAATAGAAACTTCCGAAGAGGGTTTTAAAAGGAAAATGGCGCTTCTCAGACTAGGCAAACTATATGAGTTAAAATTGCTTGATAAAAATCAGTCAAAATCTTTTGGTAAGGCTTTATGGATGTTTAAAGATGCAGAGTCTGAACTTCCAAGTGATTCACCTTTTTACTTAACTGCCTACCTGCATTTCCCCCATCCTAAAAACAACAATATAATAAACATCATTAAAAATTACATTCTACATCATCCATTCCCTTTAGAAAACACAGAGTCTAAAAAAGGTAAAGGTATTGCCATTACTAATGGTAATATTCAAATCTTAGAGGAAGTTAACAGAGGCTTATCAACGACCGAATTACAATGGTCTGATGAAGAGGTCTTAAGTCTATTTCATAAAATAGTGGAATGGTGGGAGTGCGACAAGAGCTATCTCAAAAAAGAAGACACTAACCCTTTATTCTCAATATCTGATGAATTCGTCGATAGGTTTGAACATATCAATACCATCATTGCGACTATAATTAAACTACACCACAAATCAATTATCAATAGTGGGAATCAAATTAACTTGGTCCAGCTTATTGATGACTTACAACGTCATCAAGTTTCCTACTTACTAGCAAAAACAGCATATACAGCCTTCTTCGGTAAAGACAAGAAAAGATTAATTAATGACATTGAGAGATCATTTGCATCCAAACAAGATCGTCTCCTCAATGATGCTGCAAAAGCTACTCTAAGCGTAGTTGAGTTTTATAAACTTGATTACATTTCTGATGCTGAAACGATAGATGTTCTGAGCATAATAAGCCATCAAATTAAGTGGCGTATATCAAGAACTTTGACTGTTTCACTAGAGATAATGAGCAATATATTAGATAAGTATCCTCAAATAATAAACGAAGGAATTCTGTCTGATTTGCTTGTAGGTCTTGAACATTTATTAAATGAAACTGACCTAAGAAATACCGCTGTAGATGAAAGCTCAGAAGAAAAATTGATCTTTAGGAAATATGGAACCCGTTTAGCTGCAAAGCTACAGAAGCATTATAATAAAGAAAATTTACCGCTCCCTCAAGTAGTTACTGATTGGCAGACAACTTGCCGCAATACTCAGGAGTTTGAGGACATAAAAAGAGAATGGGTACTTCTTTAGATTTTTAACAACATTAAATATACAATTAGCATTCGATAATTTCAGTACATATATAAACTGAAAAACTTTTTTCTCCTGCGCAAAAAGACTGCGCACTAGCCCTTGAACTTTGGTCTATCATTAAAGAAAAAGGCCATGAAGTTCAACTTTCTCACAAGCAAAAAGCACCAGACCACCAACCACGAAGGAGCGATGGCTTGGAAAATAGGACCAGCCGCCGAGCTGTATGCAGCCGTTGTTACGGCTTCGCTGAGCGACAACTTCTACGAGAGCGGCCAGCAGCGCCTGGAGCGCATCCGGGAACTGATCGTGCAGAACGATCCGGTGTTTGTGGCGAAGCTGGCTGTGTACGCCCGCACCCACATGCACCTGCGTAGCGTGCCGCTCGTGCTGGTGGTGGAGTTGGCCAAGGTGCACGCTGGCGACGACTTGGTGAGCCGCACCGTGGCCCGCGTGGTGCAGCGTGCCGATGAGATAACCGAGCTCCTGGCCTACTACAGCCTGAGCAACGGGCGCACCGGCACCAAAATGCTGGGCCGCCTCTCCAAGCAGCTGCAGAAAGGGCTGGCCGTGGCCTTTAACCGCTTCGATGAATACCAGTTTGCCAAGTATAACCGTGCCACCGAGGTGAAGCTGCGCGACGCGCTGTTCCTGGTACACCCCAGGTCCAAAGACGACACGCAGCGGGTGCTCTTCGACAGGATTGCCGCCGACACGCTGGCTATACCTTATACCTGGGAGACTGAGCTGTCGGAGCTGGGGCAGCAGGCTTTTGCAGATGCAGAAGCCAAAGCTACAGCAGTACGAGTTAAGTGGGAAGAGCTGATCGACAGCGGCCGGCTGGGCTACATGGCCCTACTGCGCAACTTGCGCAACATACTGCAGGCAGAAGTGTCGGCTTCTCACATGCAGCAGGTATGCGCTACCCTCTCCGATGCCCGCGCCGTGCAGCAGGCCAAACAGCTGCCCTTCCGCTTCCTGGCCGCTTACCGCGAGCTGCTGCAACTCAAGTCTGGCTATACCGCCATGGTGCTGGAGGCGCTCGAGCAGGCCGTGCAGGTGAGCGTGCAGAACATGCGAGGCTTCGATGAGACGGTGCGCGTAGTGGTTGCCTGCGATGTATCGGGCTCTATGCAACGCCCGATCTCCGCCAGAAGTAAAGTGCTCAACTACGACATCGGATTGATGCTGGGCATGCTGTTGCAGCACCGTTGCCGCAACGTGGTAACAGGAATGTTCGGTAATAGCTGGAAAGTAATAAACCTGCCGCAGCGCCAGGTACTGGCTAACGTGCTGGAGTTCCACCGCCGCGAGGGGGAGGTGGGCTACTCCACAAATGGTTACCTGGTGATCCGCGACCTGATCAATCGCCGGGTGCAGGCCGATAAGGTGATGCTCTTTACCGACTGTCAATTGTGGGACAATACCGGCTATCAACAAAGTCTTAGCGGGGAGTGGAAGAAGTATAAAGCCGTTGCGCCCAATGCCAGGCTATACCTCTTCGACCTGGCCGGCTATGGTAGTTCTCCTATCAACCTGGTGCGGGACGACGTGTTTCTCATCGCCGGCTGGAGCGACAAGGTGTTCGATGTGCTGGAGGCGATCGAGAACGGAGGAACGGCCCTGGAAGCCATCGAGGCAGTAGAACTTTAACATAAGTAAACAGGAGGTGCCGTAGGTGCGTGGTACTTCGGTGAAGTCTTAATCAGACGAGCAGGTTCAAATCCTGCAGGCTGCCAGCAGCCTTGTCACGGGCCGAATTTCGCCCTCCTGTTTTTAAATCAATAACGAGCAGTGCCGTAGGCAGGAATTACTTCGTCAGGGTGCTGGAGTTGCAGGTTCGAGTCCTGCTTCCTTGAAGCCGGCAAAGGCCTTGGAATGGTGAAAGGGTAACACGCCAGCGAGTACAATTAATAAGTCTCCGGCCGCCTGTCGCCCGCTTGTTTTAGCTATGGGAGTGGTGCCGTAGACAAGGGTTACTTCGTGTGTCGCAGGTTCGATTCCTGCCAGAGCCATTGGCTCTGTAGCTCAGCTGGTAGAGCAACGCCCTGCAAAGGGTTTATGTCGCCTGTCGCCCGCTTTTAAACAAATAGAGTGCCGTTAAATGGAGTTACTTCGCCTGTCCCGCAAAACAAAACTCTATTTGCCCATCGCCTCTATACTTACTGGAACAGGTGCCGTAGGCCAGCGTTACTTCGATTGCAATTCGGCAGGTCGTGGGTTCGAATCCCACCACCCGCAAGGGTGTAGCTCAGCTGGTAGAGCAGCATGTCGCTGGCCGCCTGCCGCCCTGTTCCTTTCTTATTACCTGAAGGTGCCCCTGGCCCGTAAGCCAGGGGTATTTCAGGAAAAGTTTTATATTGAGTGTAATCCATATCTCTAAAGAAGAGAAATCACATGATCTTAGAAATCACCACCACCCATACCCCGGCCACAGATTTGGGCTACCTGTTGCACAAGCACCCGGACAAGGTACAGTCCGTGGAACTGGCGGCGGGAAAGGCGCATATATTTTACCCCGAGGCCACAGCCGCGCGCTGCACCGCCTGTTTGATGCTTGACATCAACCCGGTCGACCTGGTGCGGGTGCGTAAAGGCACCTATGCCCTGCAGGACCAGTACGTGAACGACCGGCCCTATACCAGTAACTCTTTTCTGAGCTCGGCCATCTCCAAGGCCTTTGGCTCCGCGCTCAATGGCAGGTGCAACCACAGGCCGGGACTCCCCCAGACACCCATGCCCTTTACGTTGCGGCTCAGTTCGCTGCGCGTGGATGCAGAGCTGGAGGCCGTGGAGCGGCTCTTTGTGCCGCTGGATTATGAGCTGGAGGTAGAGACCATTCCGCTGGACACGGCATTTCCCACCTGGGGCCTGAGCAAGTACATCAACCTGACGCTGCACAAGACCTGCACGCTGCAGGAGCTGCTTTCGCATGTGTATGTGCTTATCCCGGTGCTCGACAACAGCCGGCACAGCTACGTCTCACAGTACGACATCGAGATACTCATGCAGAAAGGGCAGGGCTGGCTGGAGCAGCACCCGGAGCGGGACTGGATCACCCGCCGCTTCCTGCGTAACCTCCGCACCTATGCCAATGAGGCCATCCTACGGCTGGCGGGTGAAGAGGCCCTACCAAAGGATGAAAGCATGTCACCGTTCCAGGAGAGCCTGCACCAGCAGCGCCTGCGCCGTGCCTTTGAGCGCCTGAAAGAGAGCGGGACTGCAAGCGTACTAGACCTGGGCTGTGGTTCCGGTAAACTGCTCAAGCTATTACTCAAAGAAGGGCAGTTCCGCAGGATCGCCGGTATGGACGTTTCCTTCTCCGAGCTGCAGCTGGCTAAGGAACACCTGCACCTGGACGAGGCCTCCCCTGCCCTGCGCGAGCGGCTCTCGCTTTTCCAGGGAACGGTGACTTACCTGGACGAGCGACTGAAAGGCTACGATGCCGTGGCCATGGTTGAAGTGATCGAGCACCTGGATGAGGAGAGACTGCCGGCGATGGAGCGGGTCGTGTTCGGCTATGCTGCCCCCGATACGGTGGTGCTGTCTACGCCGAATGCCGAGTACAACGTGATCTATGAGAAGCTGGACCCGGAGGGCTTCCGCCACGAGGACCACCGCTTTGAGTGGACGCGTCAGGAATTCAATGCCTGGTGCCAGCATGTATGCCGCAGCTTTGGCTATGAGGTCACTACTGAATTGGTCGGCCCGGAAGAATCAGCCGTAGGCGCTCCCTCCCAACTAGCGGTATTTAAAAAGATGAAATTAGCATGAAAGAAATAAAATTACCTGAAATAGCCCTGGTCCTGCTGGTGGGGCCAAGCAGCTCTGGCAAGAGTACCTTTGCCCGAAAGCATTTCCTGGGTACGGAGGTCATTTCCTCCGACTATTGCCGCGCTTTGGTCTCAGACGATGAGAACGACCTGAGTGCCACCAGCGATGCCTTTGAGGTGCTGAACTTCCTGGCCGCCAAACGCCTGAAACTGGGCAAGCTGACGGTGATCGATGCGCTGAACCTGCATAAGGAAGACCGTGCCAAGCTCGTCAGGCTGGCCAAAGACAATTATGCCCTAGCTGCCGCAATCGTGCTGGAGACACCTATCAAGCAATTGTTTGAGCGGCACGAGGGGCGCATCGATCGCAACTTCAGTCGCCAGGTGATCGAGAAGCATTACGACATGTACCGCCGCACGCTCAAATCCATCAAGCGCGAAGGCTTCGGCTATACCTATATCGTGAACCCGGAAGAGGCATTACAAATCGTGCGCCAGCCGCTCTGGAATAATAAAAGGGAAGAAACAGGCCCATTTGACATCATTGGTGACGTGCACGGCTGTTTCGATGAGTTGCAGGAGCTTCTGACAAAGCTCGGCTATACTTTGAGCAACAGTGCTGACGGCCGTTATCATGTACAAGCACCTGCTGGCCGCAAGGCTATCTTCCTGGGCGACTTGACCGATCGCGGGCCCAAATCCCCCGATGTGCTGCGCCTGGTGATGGACATGGTCAGCAGCGGTACTGCCCTTTGTATCCGCGGCAACCACGACGATAAGCTGCTGCGTTACCTGCAGGGCAAGAATGTGAGCCTGGAGCACGGACTGGAGAAAACAGTGCAGCAACTGACTGCCACTTCTGATAATTTCAAAAGTGAAGTCCGGACATTCCTGGACGGCCTGATCGCGCACTATGTGCTGGATGAAGGGAAGCTGGTCGTGGCGCATGCCGGCCTGCCCGAGCAAATGCACGGAAGGGCCTCTTCTGCTGTAAGGGCCTTCTGCCTTTACGGGGAGACAACCGGAGAGGTGGATGAATTCGGATTGCCCGTTCGCCACGACTGGGCTAAGGGCTACCGCGGCAAGGCCAGCGTGGTCTACGGCCATACGCCGGTGCCGGGCATCGACTGGCTCAACAACACGCTCAACATCGACAATGGCTGCGTGTTCGGCGGCAGGCTCACTGCCTTGCGCTATCCGGAGCGGGAAACTTTATCGGTGGAAAGCCAGGCCGTATACGCTGAACCGGTAAGGCCTGTAATACCAGATACTGCAGAAGCAGGCACCACTCAGCAACTGGAGGACGACATGCTCGACATTAGCCTGGTACGGGAGAAGTACATCGTGGAGACAGGCGTGGGCAAGCGGATAATCGTGCGGGAGGAGAACGCCATCGCAGCCCTGGAGGTAATGAGCCGGTTTTCTATCGATCCGAAGTGGCTGGTATATCTCCCTCCCACCATGTCGCCTCCGGAAACCAGTGCATTACCCGAGTACCTGGAGCACCCGCTGGAAGTATTTGCCTATTACCGCAAACACGGCGTAAGGCAGCTCATTTGTGAAGAGAAGCACATGGGTTCCCGCGCAGTAGCCATCGTCTGCAAAGACCCGGAAGTGGCCGTTAGTCGCTTCGGCATGCAGCACCCAGCGCCTGGTATTATCTATACCCGCACGGGCCGTCGGTTCTTTACCGACATGGCCACAGGGGCTGCCTTCATGGAAGTGCTACAAAAAGCATTGACTGCAGCGGATTTCTGGGATGGCTTCGGCACCGACTGGGTGTGCCTGGACGGGGAGTTGTTACCCTGGTCGTCCAAGGCAAAGGACCTGATCGTGAATCAGTATGCGGCAGTTGGTTCCTCAGCCTTCAATAGCCTGGCACGGGCAGGCGAAGTACTGCAAAAGGCATTAGAACGCGGGCTGGAGGTAGACGATATACTGGAAAGTGTCAAGGAGCGGACCGAGGCCATTGACAAGTACATCACCTCCTACCATCACTATACCAGTGAAACAGAAGGGATTGAAGGAATGTCATTTGCTCCCTTCCACATTTTGGCCACAGAGGGAAAGGTGCATACAAACCAGCCGCATACCTGGCACATGGAGCAGATTAGCAACATTTGCGGTCAGGATGAGCGCTTCCTGCTAATGACCAGCCACCGCTTGGTGGACCTGGAGGATGAAGCCAGTGTCAGCGCCACTCTCAAGTGGTGGACGGAGCTCACAGCTGCCGGCGGGGAGGGCATGGTAGTCAAGCCGCTGGACTTTGTGCCTACCTTCCGGGACAGGCTGATTCAGCCGGCGATGAAGTGCCGCGGCAGCGAGTATCTGCGCATCATATACGGGCCGGAGTACGATCTAGGCGGCAACCTGGAGCGGCTCAAGCAGCGCCATGTAAAGGCCAAGCGGGAACTGGCCCTGCAGGAGTTTGCACTGGGACTCGAGTCGCTGGAACGCTTTGTGAAGCGGGAGCCGCTCAGGCGCGTACACGAGTGCGTGTTCGGTGTATTGGCACTAGAGAGCGAAGCAGTGGATCCGAGGCTGTAATTAAAACTCATGGGCTGAGGTATGTCAATGGGTAATTACCCATTGACATACCTCAGCCCATGTTAGACTTTCCTGCTCAAGGGCTATGGCCGACATGCTAAATCTTATTTAAATTTAGAAACAAAGGATTATATACCTGGCCTATGAATAGAAAAGTGATTACCCGGCAGGAACTGTACCAGCAGGTATGGTCCGAGCCGATTTCCTCTCTTTCAAAGAAGTACAACGTTTCAGACTATGAACTGCGGAAGCAATGTCTGGTTTAAGCCAAATTAAGCTTAGAGCAAGCTTATACCTACTACAATTAGTATATACTTATCTTTTAATTCTCGTATAACCCGGTATTGCCCCTAAGGGGACAGCTTTAGCTTTCCCCGGCACAGGTGAAAACTTATGCCTACATACCAGGCGTGACAGACAGTCCTGCCGAAGGAAGATTTGCAAAGGGAAACCAAAACGCCAAACGCGCTATGAAGCACCTAAAGAGGTTCCTGACCCGCCTGCAGACTTTTGCCCCCCGAATCACCCACAGGAAAGTGCGTCAAGGACACCCTGCGGGGACCAGGGAAGTGCAGGCTTACGACATCCGCCATGAGGCAAATTATGACGAGGCTTCCGCCTTCGAGAGCGAGCTCCGGCTGCTCTCCGAGCTGGCTGTCCTGGACCTCATTCCCCTGGACTCCCTCCAGCTGCGCCTGGCCCATGAGCTGCTCCAAACAGTTGAGGAGCGTTTTAAGATCTTCTGGGTAAACTACCACAACTACTCTTATGACCATCACTGGCAGGATCCCCCTTCAGGCTATCTTTTTATGGTCAGTCTGGATAAGCTGTTCGTTGTTCAGAACCTTAGGCCGCTACACGAGCATGTCCTGATCGAGGAGACCTTTGTCGAAGACCTGAGCGAGTCCGTGAGGCTCCGGGAGTCTTTGCTCGCTACCCTGCTGCAGCGCGTCAAAGGTCTGGTGTCCCCTGTGCAGGCCCAAGCTACAAATACGGTGGCTCCGCTGTCGGGAGAGCCGGTGCACAGCGTCCCGCGTTTTGTGGAGGGGATGGCCGAGGAGTTCTTCTACATACTCAAAGGCTACTTCTCCCCGCTGGATCAGGAGCAGCTGCTGCCCCTCCTGCGGGAGAACGCCCCTCCCGCCAGTACGCTTGTTTTCCACGGGAAAAGCAACCAGCTGGCCGACGCCTTCAAGCAGCTTTACGAAGCCAACCTCATCGTGGGCTGCCTCAAGGCGGACCTGGAGGCATGGATCTCCAGGCACTTCGCCTACGTGTTCCGCAAGCAGCAGCGCACACTGCCCCCCAGTTACCTGGCCGCCATCATCTCCTCCAATGCGAAGCCCTGCCAGTCCCCCATTTTAGACGTACGCAAACAACCAGGCGGCACCTACGCCGTTTTCCCGGTGCTCCGCACGCAGAAAAACTATAACTGCCAGTAGGAAAAAGCAAGGTTACAGGTTCTCCTTCTTGTAACCTTGTAAATAAAGCCGCTACCATTGCAGTGTAAACCAAAACAAACGCTGCCATGGAAAACATCACCTTCGACCAACTGCCCCAGGCCATGCGCCTGCTGCACGAGAAAATGGACCGCCTGGAGCTACTGCTCTCTGAGAACCAATCCCCACAGGACAAAGACAGCATCTTCAACGTCACCCAGGCGGCTGCCTTTCTCCACCTTTCCGTCTCGTCCCTCTATGTAAAGGTTTGCAAACGGGAGGTCCCTTTCAACAAGCGGGGCAAGCGCCTCTACTTCTACAAGGCAGAGCTGGATGAGTGGGTGCGCAAAGGCCGCAAGAAGACCCTCGCCGAGATACAGGAGGAGGCGGGGCAACAACTGCTGGGCGTAAAGAGAAAAGCCTAACGCCGCTTTCCCCCACAACCGGTTCTGCAGGCTGCTGCGGGCGGAGAGCGGTCTTCCCAACAGCAAGCCGCTCCGCCCGCCCCACAGGGCCTGCCGCCTCTGATACCGGGCAAGGCATGGTCCCCCTGCTGCATGACGCTACCTGCCGCACCCCACAGCTCCCGCTTAGCTCTTTCTTCCGGATAGAGCTGCCTTCTTAACGATATGTTCCCACGCTTGCAAACGATAAGACAAGATGAACATCCGGCAAATCAACGATGCCTTGGCGATCACCGACCTGCTGGCCAGCCAGGGATTCCAGCCCGCCAGGAAAAGGGGCTCGGACTGGTGGTACATCTCCCCGATCCGCGCCGCCGAGCGTACGCCCTCCTTCAAGGTCAACACGCGGCTCAACCGCTGGTACGACCACGGCACCGGCGAAGGCGGCAAGGCTTTCGACCTGGCCCTGCGTCTGCACCGCACCGCCTCCATCCGGGAGGTGATCGAGCTGCTTGCATCATTTTCTCTCGCTTTACCGGCAATGGCCCTCCAACCTGTGCGGTCATTAGAAAAAACTTCCAGGAGAGAAAGCTCTGCTCCCAGACCCGATCCTCCCACCGGCATCCGGGTGTTGGAGACAAAGCCCCTGGAGGCAGGGAGCCTGCTGGCTGTTTACCTGGAGCAGCGCGGCATCGCGCGGGAGACCGCCGCCCCTTACTGCCGGGAGGTACGCTTCTCCATCGGCGCGAGGCAATACGAGGCCATCGGCTTTGCCAACCGCTCGGGCGGCTATGAGCTGCGCAACGCATGGTTCAAGGGCTCCTCCTCCCCCAAGGACATCACCTTCGTTGATAAGGGTGCCGGCACCCTCTGCCTCCTGGAAGGCTTCATGGACTTCCTCTCCCTGATGGAGATGCGCCCCCACCTCAGACACACAGCAAACTTCCTAATCCTTAACTCCCTGTCTCAGCTGGGCAAGAGCCTGGAGGTGCTCGGCCAACACAGCAAGGTGCTCCTCTTCCTCGACCGGGACCAGACGGGCCGGCGCGTGACTGAGCGGCTCCTGGGCTCGGAGTTCAACTGCAGGGACGCCTCCGCTTTTTACCGGAAGCACAAGGACGTGAACGAGCACCTGGCAGCGCGGAAAGGGCAGGCAAAGCAGCTCCGCCTGGGGCTTGGCCACCGCTAAGGAGGCTGTGGGGAGCGGCTCTTAGGACAGGGAGCAAGTTTGTGTTTTTGTCATACAAAAACCTTTGCCCCGGCCCCCTGGCCTACCCACTGCTCCCGGTGGTCGCAGCAGGGGATTTAGCAAACACATAAATGTAAGCGATACATGGAAACAGCAAAAGCACAGCATCAGGAAAACACCAGGAAGAAAGGGGGACGCCCTGCTAAGCGGATCAAGCGAAGCCACGTGCTGGTCGTGCGCCTGACCGAGACCGAGCGGTTGCTGGTGGAGGGCAAGGCCCGGGAGGCAGGCTTGAGCGCCTCGGCCTGGTTTCGGGCGGCAGCCAAAAAGGCGGTGATCGTGGCGCGGCTCCGCCCCGAGGAAGCCTCCCTCCTGCGCATGCTCTCAGGACTGGCCAACAATTTCAACCAGATCACCCGGCTGGCGCACCGCGAAGGGCTGCTCTCAGTCCAGGGCAGGTGCCGCCAGCTCCTGCAGGACATCCAGCACATACTCCACATGGTCAGCAGAGATGATCGGAAAGGTGATGATCGGTAAGAGCTTCTCGGGCTGCGTGCGCTACGTGGTGCAGAAGCCCGAGGCTGTGCTGCTGGACGCGGAGGGCATCCGCACTGAGACCGCCTCGGCCATGGTGGCCGACTTCAACCTACAGCGCCAACTCAGGCCCGAGCTGGAGAAGGCCGTGGGCCACATCGCCCTGAGCTGGAGCACGCAGGATGCGGCGAAGCTTACCCCCGCAATCATGGCAGCGCGGGCAAAAGAGTACATGGAAAAGATGCAGATCAAGGATACGCAGTACCTGATTGTCCAGCACTGGGATAAGCAACATCCGCACCTCCACATCGTCTACAACCGCGTGGACTATGAAAGCAAGACAATCTCGGACAAGTTCCAGCACCGGCGCAACGCCAAGGTGTGCCGGGAACTCACACAGAAACATGGCTACTACCTGGCACCAGGCAAGGGGCAGGTGAATCGCCAGCGGTTGAAAGGAGCCGATAAAGTAAAGTATGAGCTGCATGACGCGGTGAAAGAGGCGCTGGGCAGGGCCCGCAGCTGGCAGGAACTGGAGCGTCTGCTAACAGCGAAGAGCATCCGCATCGACTACAAGTGCAGACGGGGCACTGATGAGGTACAGGGCGTGAGCTTCCACATGGGGGAGCTGAGTTTTAAGGGCTCTGCCGTGGATAGAAGCTTGAGCTACGGCAACATCACCAGGCGGCTTGAACAGAACAGGCAGCAAAGCCAGCAGGTAGCACCCGCGCCGCGGCCCCGGCAGCCAAGCTACGTGCGCCCGCAGGCCCCAGCCCTTGTCCCCTCGTCGGGAGAAAGCAGCGCCCTGCATTCCCTTTCCGGCACCCTCCTCTCCCCCGAGGCAGCGCAGGCGGAGGGAATGCAGCATCTAAATGACTATACATTCAAAAGAACAAAACGCAAGAAAAGAAAAGGAAGGCACCTATGAAACCAGAGGAACTAGAGGAGCGGCTCGCAGACACCGAGCGCGTCCTGAGCCAGCATGCTAAAAGGCTGAAAAAACTTGAAGAACTGGAGGAGCCGAAGGCGCCGCAGCCAATGTCCCCACCGCAGTCAACGGATTACACCTCCCACTTTGAAGAGCTGAAGGCGCTTTTCAAGGAGCATGATATCAGTAAGCACTCGCTGCAGCTCTACGCCCTAATCACCTCTTTCTGGAAGGCCTACACCAAGCTGCCCAAGGTGCTGCCTGTCCGGCACTACCACCATTTCGAGGACAAGTCAAGGGGCTTTATCATCGGTGGTTTCATCCTTTTACTTGCAACCTCCGTCTCCGTCGGGCTGAGCTTTAGCCTCTTCCGGGAGAATGGCAGGCTGCAGGAAAGCAGCATCAAGTACAGGCTTGTCCGGCAGGAATACCCGGAAGCAGCTTTCTGGGCGGACTCTACATATCTTCTGGCCCCGGAGGAGGCTGAACGGCGCGTGGAGCTGTTAGAGGAAACAGAGGTAATTGAAAAATAATAGGCGGCTTGTAGAGAGGCCGCCTGATGTATCCGATCCTCTGGCGGTTACGCCTGTTGTTGCTGCCGGAGAATCTCCACCTTCTCTCGCTCGCTAGCCAGCAAGCGCTCGTAGAGTTTTTTATTTTCTTCAATAACTTCTAGAAGCTTATCAAGAGGATTGAAAGTACACTGGGAGAAAGTGCCACCTGGTCCTGAGTTACCAACGGAGCTATCATTTAAAGTCTGAATAAACACACCCCCGTCTTCTGTAAAATTCTTTATTGCTTCAGCGGATACACCCAGGGCTTTACCTATCTTCTCTAGCGTCGTGTCATCCACATCCTCCTCCTGCTCTATGCGGGAGATGTTCTGCTGGGTCGTTCCCAGTTCAGTGGCTAATGCAGACTGCTTCACTCCCAAAGCGGTCCGCATTCTTCGCACGTGGTCACCCAGGTGGATTGGTCGTTTTCTTTCTGCTGTTTCCATACATTAATATACTAAAAATTGAGCATTGGGCAAGAGTTTAATCAATGTTAAGAACAATAATATACATGTAAATTACAAACGATTAAACTTACGCTTTATCAAAAGTACTTTAAATATAGGAGTTATTAAGCTTTTCTAAATGAGAAACAATAATGAACACTAAAGAAAAAGCTTAGGTAAGGAGCATCTGCTACAAATGTGAAATTCTATTACATGTTTACGCCACAGCTTGCCTAAACAACAAACACCTGAAACTGAGAGTAACGCCAAATCTATAAAGAATTAATACCGCTTCCTGTAGAGTTTACTAATGCCCCCCAAGCTAATCAACGATCTGACCGACCAGTTAATCGAGTACCATGAGCCGCAATTCATCTTTATCCAGGACTCTGAGTGGGGCAACGCCCGCAGGCCAGACTCAGACATGACCTATAACGAGCAGTTTGCCGAGCGCCTGCGCAAGGCCGGGTGGAGCGTGAAGATCGTGAACATGGGACGCGTACCACCGCACCAGACCAGGTACCACCTGGCCCACGAGTTCCTGGGGGAGAAAGACTCAAGGCTGCCGGCGATCCGCTTCAACAAGTATAACTGCAAAGATATCCTGACGGCCATGAGCCTAGCGCCAGTGAAGCAGGGCCGCGACGGTCAGATCATGAAGGACAAGAGCAGCGAGAAGAAGCTCACGGTACCGGGGCAGGAAGCCACCCACTTCACCGACACCGTGGACCTGCACTTCCTTTCTATCGACAAGCACATCCTCCACATCCAGCCGGACTTCTCAGACTTCATGCTAATATCTGCCTGAGCCAGCCCACCCTACAAACGAAAGCCGCAGTCCTACCAGCTGCGGCTTTTTCTTTTCCATTCATATATCGCCGAGGACGCTCGAGGCAATTGCCAAAACTCAACAGTGCGCCGTCGGGGTGAGCAGTTAGATTTTGAGATTCTAAAAGTGTGTCGGGCACACAAAAAAGCAGTGTATCGACTGGAAACACTCATTCTAGAACAAAATTATGAGATTGGCTCAATTAACTTTTACTCATGACTTTCTTAAAACTCTATAAACTGTTTCCTTGGCGTAGCTTCTTTCTTACAATTAATCTTTTTTACTAGTATCTATTTCATCAATGATAATCTCTTCTTCGTTCACACCTTCAATTATTGGAACTTTCCAAGTCATTATTTTTATTGGCTTATTCTTGACATCTAAATCTATCAAAAGCTTTGGATTAGCGGTATGCTTCATTTCTGGCAGGTATCCTGGAGCACCAGCCCAAGCATTTGAGAAATCCGCCTTTTTCTGGTTAGCTTCTTCCCAATGAGCAATAGTTTCATCTACAAAACCGTGTAGCTTCCAGAACACATCGTTAACATGACTTGAAAACGGAGCACCTAACCAATCGTTCTCGACTGACTCATTCCATGGATCATCTGGTATCTGCTCACTCCAGTGCAGGTGCATCCAGCCATGAATTGTTAATTCCATCTCAGTGCCTACCTCATCCAGTGAATGGCTTTTTAACCACTCTGGATTTCTAAATTCGTTTTCTACCCTATTCTTAAATATCTCTGTGGTAGCAGGAAGTTTTGCCCATTCAAAAACTCTGTCTGCACCTGGCCAGATTGGAGGCATTGGCCACGTTTGATTATCATGTGCATAAGGAATTGGATCCCATCCCTCTACTTTAGTGTAGTTTGGATTTGGCATGTGTTGAAGATGATCATTAACCATTTCGATCATTTCTTGATGCATGAAGAAAAAATCTAGACCGGCTCCGTTTTCCCTCTCAAACCTCGGAGGTTGCCACCCAAGATCTACCAGTTCATTCCTTTGTGCATCAGAAAGGCTTTCCCATTGATTCTTATTTCTTACTAAATGCCAAATGTGGTGATAGGCTCTCACTTCACTAGCAGATAGCATTTGCTTTATCATTGGAGGTAATTTTGTATTCATAGCTCTTATTTAATTTTGATATAATGCTTAATCCTTTATGCGGCTAGTTAACTAATGCAAGACCAAAGCTCAAAGAATTAACTTTATTAAATTTTGGCTCCATTCTACCAGTTTTATATTCAACTATCAGTTTGATGTTTTTAACAAAACGGTATCCAAGAGCTATATTAAAATACCCAATAGACTTATCATTAATAATTCTTTCATCTTGCTGAAAATACCTGTAATGTATATATCTAACATTTAGATCTGCTTTATATTAAAAGTTTTCATCTAGCTCTGGCGGTAGGGTCAAGTCAGATCTTTTACCCCAAAATTGCCATTGAAATGAAGGTCGAATCTTTATTCGATTAACGTTTTCTGTTACATCAGTACTATCTACTTCACTAATTCCTTGATTATAATCTGCGCCTAAGCTACCTTCTATATAACCTAATAAGTCTCTTCTAGAATAATAGTAGATCAAATCGCCACCAATGGTTAAATAACCTTGATAAACTTCAAATTCTTTGTCTGCTGCAAGTTGAGGAGCTAAAATATTAATTTTATATAGTCCTGTCCACATCTTATCATCTCCACCATAAAGCAGATCTTTGATATAGCTGTTTACAGTTAGCAGTATGTTGTTCTCAGAGTTTTCTGTACCATCCCCAAGATGTACTTCTGATGAAGGGCTTAAAAAAAAGGACCGCTTAATACCTTTAATTCATACTTATCCTCAGCCTTAGTAGCTGATTTTCTGTTAAATTGAAAATCAATAGTAGGCTCGTTTTTTATGAAGTTATAACCATACCCAAAAGTGGTTGTTGCATCTTGCCCATACGCTACATTAGTAATAACCATTAGCATAAATAGGATGTAGCGTTTGGTTGCTTTTTTCATAGACGTAATCAATAAGCTTTTCTACAGATTTAACAGAGCTGAATAATTTGTTATAAGTTTCTCGCTGATCTAAGAATAGAAATCTTGAACATAACCTATGAGTTAGAACATCTTTGTGAGTTGCAGACATTAGTGCAATCAGATCAAGATGAGAATCTTCAGAGTAGTCGATAAGCTCAATTATTCTGTGCTGTGGGTAACTAGATAGAATAGCTAATTCTTCTGTCACATCTTGTTTAACATCATTATAATCCATACATTATCCTTTTTATTGTTAGATAAACAACATATCTTAAAATTATTCTATACAGCTTACGCTTTGATTTGTTACATTTTATAATTAAAAATTTTATAATTAAAACTTTTTAATATTTTCCTGTCTTTTCATCCTCTCAATCTACTCCTGAAATTCGCTGTTGATGAGCAAGCATATTATCAGGTTAAAGGAAGCCCTGGAGCTGATGGAGAACGCCACCGAGCCTTTCTCTATCCGCTATGTGGCGTGCAATAAAAAGAAGCGGACCGGCGGCTACTGGGTTAGTATAGACCGCTGCTTTGTCACCGGCGATCAGCCGAAGAAAGGCAAGGCAACCCTAGCTAAAGCCAGCACCTCCCCTGCCCCCACCACCTCCAGAAATCCGCACCACTTCGAAAACTACACCCGCAACCTGAAGGTCGTGCCCGAGGGGCACAGCAAACCGAGCGGACAGATCCGCAAGTGCAGCATCTGGCTCATCAAGGAAGTCAACGGAATGGAAGTGATCATCTGATGAGAACAGTTGTAAACGAGGAGGGCACCTTCGGCTATGTAAGCAGCGGTGCCGGCGCCATTGTAAAGCTTAACCTGCCACGTGCCGCCAGCACAGGCACTGCCGGCAAGGGAGCTGAGGCGCCGGGAGCCGTGGCCACCACGCCGGTGGTAAAAGCCAAGAGTGAGGAAGTAGCGCTGTGGGGCGACGATAACTTTTTCCCGCAAAACGTGATGAAGGACGTGGAGCGCAACGAGGTGCTCTCCGACACCCTGAGCTGGAAAGCCTGCGCCTGGTACGGTTCCGGTGTGATCTATGGTTATGTGGAGCTGGACGAGCAGGGCAACGAGGTCTTCATCCGGAAACAGGATCCGGAGGTGGAGGCTTTCTTCCGCCGCTCCAACGTAAACCGCTATGCCCTGGAGGTGCTCACCGACATCTCCTTTTTCGCCAATGCCTTTCCAGAACATATACTTAGTAAGAACCGCTAGAAAGTAGTGATGCTTACGGCGCAGGATGCCGTGTTCTGCCGCTTCTCCAAGCCCAAGACCGACGGCGTTATTAACTACTGCTACATCAACGCCAACTGGGACAACGGAGGCAATACCTCCGACCACACGACTTTGGCTTTTAACTAACCATCAACCTATATTATTGCTTTACCGCCAAATCCTTCTCCAAAAAAGCAGTTGGGACAAGGAGTATAACTTTTAGCAACTGAGCTCCAGTGCATACGGCTAAGTAGATGCCGGTTATTACGTCTCCAAGCAGGAGGCGATGAAAGCAGTTCCTGGAAAATTGGTGATACCAATTTTAAAGTGTTAAGACCTACTTAAAGTCATACTAAGCCTGAGCCGTTCCCACTTCTGGTTTTATGCAGGACTACTTTTAGCTTAGTCTCATTTTAATATCAAACATTCACACTAAGGCAGCTTTAACATAGACAAAGTACCTTTGTATAATTTTACTATATTGGAGCTGATGCAAAAGATTAAAATCTAACACTAGAAAACAAAAAAACATACAAGATGCTAGAGGTAACACTATCTCCACGGGATGCACAATATTGCACCGGATTACGTGTATGCATCAGTCAGCATCTTGTTGAAGACAAACTTTAATACCTTAAGCCCAACCAATGGAGCACGTTGCATTCTTTGATCTTGAAGTTAGTAAGCAGCCCAAAACACAAATCCAAAGCATTGGAGCATGGTTTAGAGGCAGCACACTTCACAGCACATCTGTTCACGATTTTGAGGTGTTTCAGCAGAGTGCACAATTCCTTTGCGGTCATAACATCTTAGCACATGACTTACCTGTTCTGAAATCTGCTGGGGCACCTGCACCCATTTTTCAGAAGCGGTTTATCGATACGCTCTACCTTTCACCGCTTTTCTTCCCAAACCGACCTTACCACCGGCTGATAAAAGATTACCGCCTGGTAAGCAAACATTTTAATAACCCGGTAGAGGATTCTAAGATAGCGGCAGATCTCCTGCAGGATTGCATCAGTGCTTACTACAATGTGCCGCCGGTGCTAAGAGAGGTTTTAAACAGGCTCCTTCACACAGACACAGCCTTCAGTGCTTTTTTTGAACTTATAGAAGACACTTGGTTAGGTAATGAAGAGAAACCGCCCGAAGAGCAGATTAGAGCATTCTTCCACAACAGGATCTGTGAGAACACGGACCTGGGAACGCTCACAGCTCAGTTACCTGCTCCTTTAGCCTATGCTCTGTCTCTGATCAATGCACCAGATCAAGGCTCTATTATCCCCCCCTGGCTGTTACATCGCTTTCCGGAGATTGTTAATGTGCTGCAACAGCTAAGAGGTACTTCCTGCCAACAACCCTCCTGCCATTATTGCGAAAAGTATCTCTCGCCTATAGCAGGCTTACAGAAGTATTTTGGCTATGAAGGCTTCAGGAAGTTTACTCCTGAGGAAAAGACGCCGTTGCAGCAACAGGTAGTGGAAGCCGGATTGGAGGGAGAATCACTCGTGGCTATTTTCCCGACAGGCGGGGGTAAGTCCCTAACGTTCCAATTGCCTGCCCTCATGAAAGGCGAGGCAAACCGGGGACTAACCGTAGTCATCTCTCCCCTGCAGGCGCTCATGAAAGACCAGGTGGATGTGCTCCGAAACCGCTTCGATATCACCACTGCCGTGGCTATCAATGGACTGCTTTCTCCGTTGGAACGTGCCGATGCCATTCAGACGGTGCAGGAGGGTGGTGCTACGCTGCTGTATATTTCTCCTGAGTCACTGCGCTCCAATACCATTTACCGGCTCCTCAAAGGCAGACAGATCGAACGTTTTGTAATTGATGAGGCGCACTGCTTTTCTTCCTGGGGACAAGACTTCCGGGTTGACTACCTGTATATCGGTCGCTTCTTAAAGGAACTGGCTGAGGCAAAGAACCTGCAACAACCTATACCTGTCTCCTGCTTTACCGCAACGGCTAAGCCTGAGGTAGTGCAAGACATTGTTAAGTATTTCAAGGAGCAGACAAACCTAGACCTGAAGCTATACCAAACCAATGCGTCCCGTAAAAACCTTACCTACAATGCCTCAAAAGCTGAGGGTAAGGAAGCCAAGCTACAGCAGTTAAAAGACCTGTTGCAGGATCTGACGGAACCGGCCATTGTGTATGTGAGCCGAACCAAAACGGCAGAATTCGTTGCCGAAGAGCTTAAAAAGTCAGGCATTCAAGCAGCGGCTTTTCATGGCAGAATGGAGTCTGATCTGAAGATCAGAATTATGGACAGCTTTATGGCTAGCGACATAAACGTGATTGTGGCCACCTCCGCTTTCGGGATGGGCGTTGATAAGGAGAATGTTAAGCTGGTCGTGCACTATGACATCTCGGACTCGCTGGAGAACTACCTCCAAGAGGCTGGTCGTGCCGGCAGAAAACCAGACTTGCAGGCTGACTGCCATTTGCTCTTCGACGAAAACGACCTGAACGACCACTTTGCCCTCTTAAACCAAACCAAGCTTTCCAAAAAAGAAGTTGGCCAGATATGGAAAGCGGTTAAAGACTTTAAGCGGCTAAAGTTCACGAAATCTGCTTTGGAGCTGGCCAAGCAGGCTGGCTGGGACACTGACATGATGAACCTGGAAACTCAGGTAAAGGCCGCCATAGCCGCGCTGGAAGATGTAGGCTATCTAAAGCGGCAAATGAACTCGCCCCGGATATTTGCTCAAAGTATCCTGGTGCGCAATGTAGAGGCTGCCAATAAGATCATTCATGCCAACCCAGACAAATTTCCGGGTGATCAACTACAACAGGCTGTTAGGATTTTTCAGTACCTCATCTCCCGCGAAGACACGATGGTCGACGCACTGTCTGATCATTTGGGTATTGAAAAAGAAGCAGTAGTTAGGATACTGCTTTACTTCAAAGAGCTCGGCCTGCTTGGCGATACCAGAGACCTGACAGCGCTCATAAACCCTGCCCGAAGTGAAAAGAACTCAGAACGGTGTTACCAGCGCTATGCGAAACTGGAGAAGGCGCTATTGGAGGTATTGTTACCGTCTGAGGATTCACCGGCTGTTTTCCAGGTGCACCTGCGGGACATCAACGAAAAGCTGATCGACAAAGGGTGTGATGGCAGCTCCATGGAGGCGATCCGGAACCTGCTGCAATTCTGGGAGCACAAGCATTACATCAAGAAAGAGCGGATGGATGCCCATACCCTGCTTTACCGCATTGGCTTCCGCACAGGAAAGCAAGAGATAAAAAAGGCCATTCAGGATCGCCTTACCCGGGCAGCAAACGTCGTGCAATGGCTCTGCCAACAGAATGCAATCGAGATTGCAAACAAGCAAAAGCAGGATGAGGCTGCCCTCGAGTTCTCGATGGTGGAAATGAAAAAGCAGGTGGAGCGCAACAACATCATGCTGCCGAAAGCCGCGCTCACGGAGTATGAGGCTGACTTGCTATACCTGCACATCATTGGCTCCATTAAACTGGAAGGTGGTTTGTTTGTACTCTATAACCCGATGACCATTGAGCGGCTCATAGAAGATAACCGTAAGCAGTACACCATTGAAGACTACAGCAAGCTGGAGCGGCACTATGAGAAAAAGGTAGAGCAGATCCATATCATAGGTGAGTACGCCAAAAAGCAGCTCCGGAACCACATAGAAGCCCTTAGCTTCGTGGACGACTATTTCCGCCTGGGCTATGAAGCTTTTGTGCAAAGGCATTTCCGAAATGAAAAAGGTAAACTGAAGCAGCCTACCACAGACAAAAAGTACCGGGAAATTTTTGCGGCGCTCTCTCCAGATCAGACACAAGTCATCAAAGACAACAAGAGCCCTCATATATTAGTAGGTGCCGGACCTGGCAGCGGTAAAACACGGGTATTGGTGCACAAGGTGGCCGCTTTACTGATGATGGAGGATATTAAGCCGGAGCAGTTCCTCATGCTTACTTTCTCCCGGCCGGCCGCTACCGAGTTCAAAGAAAGGCTGCACAAGCTGATCGGAAAATCTGCCTATCACATTGACATCTATACCTACCATGGCTTTGCCTTTCAGCTCCTGGGCCGCGTGGGCGATCTGAAAAAATCTGACAATGTGATTAAGCAGGCTACAGAGGGATTGGCAAACGACGATGTGCCAAGCGACCGGCTAAAGTGTAAGAGTGTGATTGTGGTAGATGAGTACCAGGATATCAGCCAACAGGAGTACGACTTCCTGAACAAGATCATCGAGCTGGCCGACGATGTGCGCGTGATTGTGGTAGGAGACGATGATCAGAACATCTATGAGTTCAGAGGTTCTTCTGTGTCTTTTATGCGGGATTTTGTGCGGGACAAGCAGGCAACAAAATACCTGTTCAGCACCAACTACCGGGCATGCTTTAATCTGGTAGATTTCTCTAACCAGTTCCTTGCGCTATTCAAGTCCGACAGGTTAAAAGCTGGACTGCCCCTGATGGCCTATAAGCAGACCTTTGGTGCTATTTGCCTGACCCGTTACGTGCCTGGTTCTGACCTGGTTACTCCTTTGGTGCAGGATGTGGTAAAGCGAAAGCTCACTGGTACTGTAGCCGTGCTGACGCATACCAACGAGGAAGCTTTGCTGGTACAAAACCTGTTGCTTCAACATCATATACCTACCCGCCTGATCATGGCGCAGGATGGTTTCTCTTTGCGGCAGTTGCTGGAGCTGAAGTGTTTCAACTGGTACATTCGCGATAAAGTCAGCAGCGAGCTTGGCTTTATCTCGAAAGAGGACTGGGAGCAAAGTCGCAACCGGATGGAGCAGGAGTTTGCCGGCTCAACTAATTTAAGCCTGAGCTTAGAGGTGATAGCTGAATTTGAGCGAACAAGTGGCGAACGAAAATTTTGGTCAGACTGGCTGGCTTATGTACAGGAGGCACGTGCCGAGGATTTTATTTACCCGGAGGCGAATAAGGTATTGGTTTCTACCATGCACAAGGCCAAAGGAAAGGAGTTTGACCATGTCTTTTTAATACTAAAAAATTACAAGCTGGAGAAAGAGTCGAATAAGCGTGTCGTGTATGTGGCCATTACCCGAGCCAGGCAATCCCTGCATATTCATACCGACCAGTCTTACTTTGACCAGATAAAAGTTGATCAGCTGGCGAGAGCCGAAGACCATACCCTATACCCGGCGCCAAAAGAGCTGCAACTGGAAACGAGCATGAAAGATGTGAAACTAGGTTTTTACAAGCAGCCGCATACTAAAGAAGTAGTCAAACAACTTAAGGCTGGTACTTCTCTAGAGCTGCCAAGAGATTCCGCAGATGGTTTGTTGTTCTCAGCTGCCCCTGTCGTAGCCTTCTCTCAGAAGTTCAAACAAGAGCTCGCGAAATTAATTACGCAGGGTTATACCTTGCAAAGTGCCGAAATAGCGCATGTTGTAGTTTGGTATTGTGAGGATGATGGGAAAGAATATCGGGTAGTTTTGCCGAGGCTCTTTCTTACGAGACAAATTAACAGGTCTAATCTAGACACATACGATATAGAAATTTCTTCCCTTACTAGTTGCGAATATGAATAAAGAAGAGGCTTATATTATTCTGGATGCATTGGCCGAAGGATGCTCCCCTTTCACCGGTGAACTTTTAGAGAATGACTCTATATTGAACGAGCGCAAAGTTATTAGAGCCCTACAGGTGGCACTTGATGCACTAAATGTGAGGCCTATTCCGAATCAGCAGCTTAGCCCTAAATCGGCAACTCTAGTAGATGTGCAAAATGTGATGGCTGTGATAGGAGTTATGAAAGCTGCTAGTTTGGTGCCCACTGTAAGTAAATTAACAAAATATCTATTGGGCAGCAAACAGTTCAAAAACAATGAGATTACACAGCATGAACTTTATGGCTCACTAAGACATGAGTTTACTTACACATCCTTAAAACCAATTATAGCGCAATTGGCAAAAGATAATCATGATATTTCAGCGGCTCTGGTTGTTGCCCCCAAAGCAAAACCGTGGGATGATGTTGATTATTTTGAGCAACCGACATTTTGTACACTCTCGGACAAGGGAATTAATCAATTAAAAGAAAAAATCACTGAATTAGGGATACAAAAGCATCCCCCACTCCTTTCAGACTATATCATCCAGGCACGAACTATTTATGCAAGAGCATATGAACCTTGGTCAGCAAAAGAGTTGGAGTTTTTAAATAAGGCTTTAAAATACACGAATGATTTGCAGCTACTTTCATCATGCTTCCAGCGAGGTGAAAACTCACTTAGAGGAGTAGGTAAACGATTAATATATGAGGGCAAAGTAAATAAGGCGTAGTTTGAGTTAATGAGTAGTTGAGATTGAGGCGGCTAATTGTAGTTAGAAAGATCAGCCATCGGGAAAGAACTAAATTCAATAAACTACTTCTTAAGAGCCCTCTAATAAATAAAATTCATTGTTCCATATACCAGCCCCGCTACTAGCTCATGCAAGCTAAAGAACCTGAAAACAAAAAGCCCATCATCAACTGCCATACCCACATTTTTACCGGTGATCATGTGCCTCCATACCTGGCGAAAACTTTTGTGCCCTGGCCTATTTACTATTTATTCTCCCTCTCCTTTTTCATAAAGGTCTTTCGGTTCTGGTACAGAGGTCCCTATACCTGGCAATTCAAGCCCTGGTACCGGAATATGCGGAAGAACATCTATGAAATAAAGATGGCGATTAAACGTAGTGCAGTGCTGCCAGTCGTTCGCACCTTTATTGAGGTACTTGTTTCTATTCAGGTTTTATTTATCCTCATAGACTGGCTATCATCGCTAGCTAACTCATCCAATTCCACTACTGGAAAGCCCTTTGAAAGTACAAGATTATGGCTATCACAACATGGGCTACTTTTTATACCTGCCTCTACCATAGGTAAACTGCTGCTGATATTGCTGCTGTTTATCTTTTTCAGCACAGGCAGAAACGTAGTGCTCTTTATTCTGAGAAAGTTTACCTCCTTGCTGGGTGTGCTGCCAGGTCCAAAGACGAAGGAATTGTTCAGGCGCTATCTAAACATTGGAAGGTTCTCGTTTTACAATAATCAACTCAGAATATACGGTCGCTTGAGAAACCAATATCCCGCTGATACCGGGTTTGTGGTGCTGCCTATGGACATGGAATACATGGGAGCCGGAAAGCTTAAAGAAGAGCATAAATACCACCAGCAAATGGATATGCTGAGGCGCATAAAGCAAAAGGATAAATATAAGAACACGTTCTTCCCCTTTGTTTTTGCAGACCCCAGAAGAATGCTCGACGAAGGTTCCAAGCATTTTGATTATGTAATTGACAATGGGAAGGTTATCCTGCAAGATTGCTTTATCAAAGACTACATCGAGACCTACCAGTTCAGTGGATTTAAGATCTACCCTGCTCTCGGCTATTATCCATTTGATGATACCTTACTGCCTCTTTGGAAATACGCAGCAGATAATGGCCTGCCCATCACCACGCATTGCATTAGAGGCACAATCTATTACAGAGGTCCTAAGCAAAAGGCTTGGGATCATCACCCCATTTTTGAACAAGCCAGCGGAAAGGATACATATGAGCCGCTTCTCCTGATGGAGATCAGGAACAGGGATTTTACAACCAATTTTACACATCCGCTTAACTACCTCTGCTTACTGGAGGAAGAACTTCTGAGGAAATTAGTAGCTCAATCCCGAAATAGAAAAGTACAGGAGTTGTTCGGCTACTATGATGAAAACACCAAATTAAAGTACGACCTCAGTCATCTAAAACTGTGCTTCGGGCATTTTGGAGGGGATGATGAATGGAACCGCTTTATGGAACTGGACAGAGACAACTATTCGGCGCAGTTAGTTAAGAATCCTGAGCGGGGAGTGCAGTTTCTTTCCAATAGTTATGGCAAACCAAGCGTATCCGCCCGACGAACTACAGGTTTGATTTTTCCTTGAAGTTCTGGGGGTAGAGGTCTTTTAGATTTTTGTGGTTGATGGACATGATGTTCTCCAGGGTGTACTTGAGCCACTGATATGGATTCACCTCATGCTTCTTGCAGATGGCCAGGAAGGAGTAGATCATGCCGGCCCGCTTTGCCGCCTCGTGGCTTCCGGCAAAGAGATAGTTTTTGCGCCCCAGGGCCAGCGGCCGGATGGCATTTTCCACCAGATTGTTATCTATCTGAAGCTCCCCGTCATACAGGTAGGCGGAGAGGGCGTCCCAGCGGGCGTAGGCGTAGGCCATGGCCTTGCCGATCTGACTCTTGGGCAGCGTGTTTTTGATCTCTTTGAAGATCCACTTGCCCAGCTCGTTTAGCACCGGAAGCGATTCAGAGAGCCGCAGCTCCTTTATTTGCCGGGCATCCAGCCCTTCTTCCCGGGCTTTCCTTTCCGTGGCGTATAAGAGCTGGATGAGGGTGAGCGCCCTTTCGGCCCTGGCCCGGTCATTGTCCAGAGCCCGCTCGAACTCTCTGCGGGCGTGGGCCCAGCAGGCCAGGTGGGTGACCTCCTTTTTCCTGCCGTACTTCTCGTACACTGCGTAGCCATCGGTTTGCAGGTAGCCCTGGAAACTGTCGAGCATGGCCTTTACCCCCACCGCAGCGCGCGTGGGTTGGTAGTCAAAGAGCACGGTCTTGTCTAAAGGGGAGTGGTAGACCCAGTAGTAGCCCTGGTGGGTGGCCCCCTTTTTGTCCGAGTCGAGCACCTTGATCGGGCTCTCGTCGACCTGCAAATAGCCTTTGGCCTTGGTGTCGAAGAGGAGCTGCTCATAGAGCGGCTCCAGTTTTAAGAGGGCTTCTTTGGTCCAGCCCTCGATGGTGGAGGAGGCCAGGGAGATGCCCTCCCTGGAGAAGCGCTGCTTCTGGCGATACAGCGGCAGGTGATCAGCATATTTATCGACCAGTATAGAGGCCAAAAGGCCGGCTCCCGGGATGCCCTTGTCGATTACTCTTTCCGGCAGAGTTCCGATCACCACGCCCGCTTTGTCTTTGGGAGCGTACTTATAGCGGACGTAGCGGCGGATGAAAAAGCGGGCCGGCTCAGAGTCCAGCTCTTCGGTGACTTCCCTGCCGATGCACACCATCTCCGAGAGGTCCCCCTCGGGGTGGATCTCCACTTCCACCACGGGCAGGTGCCCGGGCAGTTTGGCCCGTCCCTGGTGGCGGGGGCGCTGGCGCACGTATTCTATTTTCTGCTTTATCTCCTGCTGCTGCTCTTCTACCTCTTGTTCTGCAGCTTCGAAGGGAAGTGCGGTCTGGTGGGCGTCGCCTTCGAAGCGTTCCCGCTTCTGGCCAAACTGCATCCGGCGGAACATGGCCAGCTGGGCCTTGAGGTAACTCACCTCGTCTTCCAGCTGGACGACCTTTTCATCCCGCTGCTCCTGTTGCTGTTTGAACAGGGCGATGAGTTGGTCTTTGGAGAGGTCTTCCAGCTGCTTTTTCATTACCTAAAGGTAGGCACAAAAGTGCGCTTATCCTACTCAAAAGGCTGTTTTTGCCGCTTTTTCAGCTACTTATTTTATAGCGTTTTTTGCGCGTGATCTTCTCTGCCTGCAGCCCCTCGATCATAAGCACCAGCTCCGCCCAGGAGAGGCTTGTGCCAGCAGTGGGCACGGCGAAGGTGCCCTGCTCCAGGCGCTTGTAGTAGAGCACAAAGCCGCCCCGCTCCCAGTGCAGGAGCTTGAGGTGGGTGCGGGAGCGGTTGAGGAAGACGAACACCTCGCCGCTGGTCGGCTCGCGTGCCAGCTCCCGGCTCACCAGCCCGCAGAGGCCGTCGAAGGATTTGCGCATGTCGCAGCTGCCCTGGTAGAGGAAGTAGCGGTGCTCGGAGGTGAGGCTCAGCATTAGTAGAGGTGCAGCAGGCGGCTTACCAGCTGCAGGTCCCGTGCCGGCAGGCGTACCTTCACCCCGTTGGGGTAGATCACTTCCAGTTGGGCAGCTGGCTCAGGCGGGCTTAGCTGCACGAAACCCGAAGTGGCTTGCTTTTCCTTCCTGACCTTGTGGATCCAGTAAGTGAACTGGGAGAGTTTCAGGCCCTGCTCCTGGCAGAAGGCCCGCTGGCTCAGCCCGCTCTCTTCATAGAGCTCCACTAGCTGGAGCATTTTCTCTTGATGGGTCATCTTGCTTTTTTTGCCAGCAAAACTAACCCCTAAGCCTCAGGCAGGAAAGATGCATTTGGTCGGGCGGATACGTCACTTCAATGTTTCTATTTACTGGCCCTGTTGGTGTACTTAAATGTTTTAAACCTATGTCTGGGTTTGATGTTGCATTTACGATACATGAATACTGGGCTTAGATTGTGCGCTAGTTTTGCTAATTCTCAAACATTCTTCATAAAAAGCTTTCTTAAGAAAGTTCAGCTCTACTAAAGGGTACTCATTACATTCATCAACTAATTCTTTAGCCCATTCATCGTAGGTTAAGTCTTTATTTTGCTTAATTCTCGCATTATGAATTCCACTACTAAATTTATCGTACCACTTTTGGCCTGAGAACTGCCCCAAAAGCTTTGCCTTATATCTTTCTTCAATACCGAAAGTTTCCATCCAACTTTTTACTTCATCCTCTCTTTTGCTACAGGTCGCTTTTATTGATATCTCACTGTTTTTAAGCTTTTTAGAAAAAGGCTTTGTTAATGAAATCTCTAGTCCAATTTGCCATTTGCTTTTAGAATAAGGGTAAAAAGCCTTTCGCCTTACAGCTGCTACACGTTTACTAGACTTTGTTAATATTATTATTCTTTCATGTTTATAAGTTGAATTACACTCATCACACATGATTGCTAGATTCTGAAAGTTAATTGAGCTGAATGGGTACTTTCCTTTAGGGATTAGATGATCATATGCTTCAAGTTTGGAATGGTCATTACCCTTTATTGGATTCATGCCACAGAATGGGCATAAGCCTTCATGACCGCCAAAATTAATATTAAAGAACTCCTTGTAATGGCTCTTTTTAATTTTATTAAAATCTCCGAAATCCTTTAAAAGGAAAGGAGAATTATTACCATAGAGTCTTTTATAAAATTTTTTAAGCTCTATAGATAAAGATGGATATAAAAGATCTAATGTTTTGTAAGAAATTGGCAGCTTATTAGTGTTTACAAATAAGCTATGTATATTATTATTTAATTTATACCAATGCCGTAACTGCTTTTTCTGAGCTTTACTAAGCTTTAAAAATTCGGCATAAATTTTTTCAATACTAAGATTAAACTGATATCCCCATTTTTCAGGATCCGTTAAATAATCAAAAGATTCATATATGTCTTTTAAATCCTGGCAACGGTCCAACTTCGTGCTATCAAATGGAGTCCTAGCTCTTGACCAAACTTTTAAGAAAAGGAAATTAGAGTACCTTTGAAATTTTAGTATCTCATGATTATGAACATACTTATATGTAAATAGCATCAGTTCTTTTCTCTCTTATCTATTAATTGGTTAATTAGGATAGTGCGTTCAACAGAGTCTCCGAGTGTTGTAAAAATTTCCTCTTTCAACCCTTCTAGATCCTCTCCATTTGCAATCCTCTTCTCGAACTCAATTACTTTTTCATTAGCCAAATCGCCAATTGTATCAACTCTATTAAATAACTCAATAGTGATTAAATTTACTGAAGCTCCAAATGTGTTAAAGTTAGGTCTCTCTACTGTAGCAACTTTAGTGTGTTCATTCTTTTTGAATAATAAAACATTTTCTTGATGGCAATCAGATACAATGAATGGAGAGTGAGAGGTAATAAGTAACTCACAAACATTTGTTTTGTTAGGCTGTGCCAAGCAATCTCTTAAGGTGGAAATAAACTTCGCTCGCCAATCTGGATTAAAATGTGTTTCAGGTTCATCTAAGAGGAAGAGAGAATTTGTATTTCTAAAAAGTAAACAGATACCCAATGCGTGTAAGTACTGATGCTCTCCATCTGATAATGATTTGCTCAATATATGCTCGCTTGTACCTTCCTTTTCAATAGTAAAATCTTTGAAACGCATGATACGTTTCTCAGATGCTAGTACAGGAACAGTCTCATTAACATAAAGACTACTAGAAAGGTATAGATCTTCTTTAGTTTTTCGATCTACATCATAAAGATTAAGCGTTAACAGAGTTTGAAAAGCTCTAAAAAGCTCAAATGGATCTTCATTAAAATGGGCTTGGAAAGCCTTCTTCATCTCACTATGACCGATCAATTCACCCAAGTCATTTTTAAGAATTTCTCCTCTTGAGTCACGTTTGTCAAGGTCGATAAAGTAATCAAGATAAAGTGTTTTGGTTGTAGCATCAAAGAACTGACTAGTTGCGCAACTAATCAATTTATCTATGACCTTATAATCTTTTGAAGTCTCATCTTTACGTTTTAGCTGTTCAGTCAATTCATAAAAGTCATTATACTGGTCTCCTAATGATTGTTCTTCAACTAAATTGCTTTCTTCAAAGCGATATTTTGGAATACTCTGGTTTTGATTGATAATTATTCTAAACTGCCTAATTGCTTTTATTCCTATAGCATCATAAATAGGTTTAAGTATCTTTTCATCCTGCATCAGGTAGTTAGTAAGAAAAACAGCTTGGCTATGTTGATTATCTAAATAGGTAAGCCGCCCTTCTGGTTGGGCGTAACCTGTCTCGTTTCTTAATGCATCCTCATATTCATCATATTGAATGAATCGCATTTTGAAAAAAGGAAGGCTTAGTATTTCATTTTCACCTGATGAATACGCAATTATGAACTGAGGTAAAAGTGCTTTTATAGTACTTCGTCCAGGAGGATTTTGAGCGCCAGGCTCATATAGATGTCTATTCACCCACTCAAAATTAGGTGACATGCCCACGACTTTGGTGATCTTAACATGTACCATGGCAGTAGTAGGCAAAGTACTACCAAAATATTTAGAGTTTTTTAAAGTGATATCACTTGTTAAAGGAATTAGATATTCAAGCTCAAAAGCGTCAGGTGTGCATTTCTCAGGAAAGAATCCATCTGTATGAAGTCCATTAAAGTTACCCTCTCCTTCAAAGCCCTCAGGTTTATAATCAAGATAGATGCATTCGATATGATAGAAGATAGCTGCTAAAGCTTCAAGTATGTTAGATTTGCCACTACCGTTTCTGCCTACTAGACAGTATGGCATAAAATCCTTCATTACTGCTTGGTCATCATAACGAAGAAAGTTTACTTCAAAACCTGCCTGCAGGCTTCTGAAATTGGTATTCAGTTTAAGCCTCAGCAGTTTCATTTACTATCAATTCCATTTTTTTAGTAGATGCATTAAATTGCTGGCGGATAAAAGCATCTTTTTCTGCCAGCCATTTGAAGACCATATTTGACACCTTATCATAACTCGGTATTGTCTCAAAAGGGAAACTAGTAATTTCCTCCCAAAGCTGATCAAAAGTAAAAGGCTCCTTAAACTTACCTTTTACTAAACGATACTTCACATACTCTTCCCAAAAAGGGATCTCTCCTCTTATTTTAAGCTCGACTTCTAGTTTCCCGATTTTATTTTCAATTTCTTTAGGGGCTCCTATTGCCCCCTGAAGTTTATGAAAATCTGCTAAGCTTTTATTTTTTTTATCAATGGCTATGTCTGTACTGCTTCTTTTAGATTCATTATTGGCTGTGCTTTCAATTGAATCCCTTTTAATGACTTCCAAATCTCCTCTAAGAGCTTTTGTGCTAAGAGAGTCAGATAACTCAATTAGAACTCTTCTATTATTTTTGTAAAGACTTTTTAATTTGTCAATTTTCTCTCCAATCTGTTCAAATTCATACTGTAGTTTTTGATCAGGAACAATCATCTGTATTCTACCAACAATGTTCAGATTTAAATTTTCCTGATTACCACCTCGTGCCAATGAACGAAGATGTGAATACGAATTTTTCAGGGCATGAAATAGAAAAAATTGGTTTATATTATTAGAAGGCAATATAGCAGCGCAAGCTTGATTTGTTGCAGAACTAATTTTTAAAATTCCTACATTACCACGTGTTTTGCCTTGCCCATACATGGCTAGCAAAACAGTATTTTCTGGATATACTTTACAGTTTGAATCTTTTATTGCTAATTCAGTTATTTTTTCTTGAGTATCATATATATATGAACCATCAACTTCAGTTGTTTTTGCCCAAGGAATTAATCCATTATAGTAGTCCAGTTCTCTTTTTCTGCTAGGCGTTCCTCCAGTACCTACCTTTGTTATTTTATTGATAGGCTTCTGAGGCCACCCCTTCTCATTTCTAACAGGATCACCGAACATCTCTAGAAATTTCATTCTTAAGAATTCATCAATCAGATCAATACTTTTTTCTCGCTTTTTTATAAGATACTGGGCTCTTTCTAAAACGTCAGCGATTCTTTCTTGATCAACCAAGGACGTTGGAACATGAAGCTTAAAAAGAGATAAATCATTCTTATTAAAACCAGCCTGAGCAGCCCTTGCGCCAATATTTAAAATAAAATGTTGAAAATTTTTACCACTTAAAACATAGTATAAAAAGCGCTTAGAAAGGAGCTTTTCATTTGGAATAGTCTTTATGATTGCAACATTATAAGCACCAGCTAATCCAGTTAAGATTTTCCCTACAGAGGCTCCATAACGACCAATTAATATATCATTCTTGTTACATTTATTAAGCTTCTTAGTATCCTTTACATATGCAATATGCTCTTCTTTCCCTTGAGTAAAGTCTCGAATTTGGAGCATACGCACGAAACCTTCTCTTGGCTCATCTATCCACTCTTCCTTTGGCGGTTGTGTTCCACCCTGAAAGTCACATATATCTGTTAAACGGTATTCTTTAGTTTCCATCATACAATCATGTCTTTCAAAGCTTTCAACTCAACCTGAATATTTTCTTCTAGTTTCTCAAGTTCTTCAAAGATCAAGACTGGCTCTATATAATTAATTTCGTCAAATACTTGATCACGGTATTTGCTCATACTTAAGTCGAAATTATTTTCTTCAATTTCCTTTTTGGGAACAAAGAAGTATTGTGCTGTTCTGTCAGTGTCAGTTTCAGGATTACGCTTTCTGTATTTTGCAACAATATCCTGTAAATCACCATAATCCCTTACTCCACCATTTTTAAATTTCTCAGTACGTCTATCATTAAGTTCGTAACCGTCATCCTTCATTTCGTAGAACCAAGTGTTCTCTGTTACACCTCCCTTGGTAAATATGAGTATAGATGTACTAACACCTGCATATGGTTTAAATACACCACTTGGCATCGTAATTACGGCATTCAAATCCGCTTCTTTAACTAACTTTTCTCGAAGTTGTACAAAGGCTTTACCTGCACCAAAAAGTACTCCTTGAGGTACAATAATAGCAGCCACACCACCCATTTTTAGCATGGTATAAATACGCTCAACAAAAAGCAATTCAGTTTTTGTGGTCTGAAGTTTTAAGCTTTCATTTATATCGCCTTTATCAATACTACCCGTAAATGGAGGATTCGCCAAGACAATATCAAACTGTGCCTCCTCATTATAAGATTTGCTAAGGGTGTCTTTATAATTAATATGCGGATTATCAATACCATGCATCATCAAGTTCATTAGACCTAGACGAACCATGGTAATATCTATATCATAGCCATAAAAGCTATCTTCCAGAATCTTCTTTACATCTTCTGTTAAAACAGCAGACAAAGTTCCTCTCTCAAACCCATCATTATCCTTAACCAACTTAGAAGGGTCTTTTTGACGTACTAAATTGGTTAAAACATATTGATATGCTCCTAATAAAAAGCCCCCCGTACCACAAGCTGGATCTGCTACTCGTTTTCCCAGTTTAGGCTCTACTAAATCAGCTATAAGCTTAATAATATGTCTTGGGGTTCTGAATTGACCATTTTTACCTGCAGTAGCAATCTCACTAAGCAACATTTCATAAACATCACCTTGAATATCCTGGAAAGAATGGCCTCCTTCATTAGCGTCTTTCTCTATCTCAAGAAAAATCTCTTCAATTTTCTTTATAGCCTCAACTAATAAAGATGGCTTTTCGATAATGAACACAGCATTAGCCATGTGCTGTGTAAATGGGGAAACGCTACCATTCAGTAATTTCAGGAAAGGAAAAACGTTATACCTGATATGTTCCAGCATTTTATCAGCTGGCATATATTTAAAAAAGCTCCAACGTAATTCTTCCTTAGATCTAGGTTTTTTAGCTTCTTCTAAAGCTTCTCTTAACTGATCAACTTCATGTTCCCAGAATGTTCCTGCTTTCTTTTTGTCAAATTCAAATTTAGTCTCATCAACATAAGGTATATATGTTCCACTAAAACGTGACTCATAGGCCTCTCCTGTCCATTCAGCATCACGAATTCTTTTGGAATCCATATCATCTAATCGCTTCATGAAAAGCAAATAGGTAATTTGCTCTATCGCCGTCAAAGGATTACTGATACCCCCGCTCCAAAATGTATTCCAAAGACTGTTTATGTGTGATTTAAGTGTAGCGTTATTCTGTAACATTATGCTGCTAAAAGTTTATGCGTTATATTAAGTATTTCATCAATTTCATTTGGATTGAAAATCCCTCTGATACCTTCAGGATGAATCATAGTGAAAGGTGCTTCAATTAGATTGCGTTTTTGCAGTTCACCTCTTTCAATGATATAGTTTTTGAGCAAGTCCAAAAATTGGAGTTGCCGACTACTTAAATAGCTGTGTGTAGTAATAAAATCAGTAAATACTTTAGCAACTGTTTCAGGAAAAGATTCCAGAATTTCAATTCCCAAAATGTGCTTAATAAACTGCACTAGTTGAGCTTTTCGATGATTATACACTCTCCTCAAAAGGTCAACAGTAATATTTGGATGTTCTTCGTAAAGCTCTACTGCTAATTGCTGAGCTTCTTCTTCAGTAATTTGATCACCACTTCTAATCTTAATCAAAAGCGGGTTAATTTCTTTGAGCTCATTAATTTTTTCTTCAACTAACTCTTTGTATCGGCTAATACTAACGGATTCATGCTGTGGACCAAATTCAATATATTCTTTCTGTGTGATAATATCCTGTAGGTTAAACCTTGCCATTCCTAGCGGAGCTACAGTTGATTCAATGTATCGCATCAGAGGAGCAAGCCTTTCAATTAGGATATCATACTTCTGCTCATCATTTGCCGCCCAATATTGATTCGTTTGAGCTATCCGGATTAGGTCGGCTTCTTTAGCTACAATGTTAATGGAAGTAGGTAGCTCGGCTATTATTTCAACTATACTATCTTTTAATGTCTCAAACTTGTCAGTTTCCTGACTTAGACGAGCCAAGGATACTTCTACAATATCCTTTTCAAAACGCATAGCTTTAAAATCCTTGTCAGAAATTGTTCTTAAAAGGGGCTTCACAACCGTTCTTAAAAAAACAATTTTATCACCACCTAAGTTATTCCAAAAGTTATCATCTTCTAGCCGCTGCAAATCACTTTTGGCATCCATTATCACAACAGAGTTTTGTGGTAGCTCTGCAATTTGCTTTCTTAGCTTGGTTATTTCTTTTTTAGAAATTTCAGATTCATTTAGTTCAATTGCCTTTTCAATCTTATCAAGCCGTAAACCAAAGAGCTTTACCGGAAGTGGAATCTGAGGCTTCAACTCTTTCCCTTTTGGATTTAATTTGAAGTACTCAAAGTTATCCCAACAATCCATAATGAGGAAAGCATCCTTCTCTGTACACCAAGGTTTTATTTTGGAGGGCTCTAATAAACGAGTGCCACGTCCGATCATCTGCCAAAACTTTGTGTATGAAAAAACAGGTTTGGCAAAAACGAGATTGACTATTTCTCTGACATCTATACCAGTGTCCAGCATGTCAACACTTATAGCGACTCTAGGCATATTATTGTGAGTGAATTGGTCAAGCAAGCCGCCCTTTCCATAAGCCCTGGGATCATCAGAAACGATGACTTTGGCTAATTCACCTTTATATTCTGGATAAAGGTTGTCAAAGATTTGCTCAATTTCTCTAGCATGCTTCTTCCCAACACAAAAGAAGATTGTTTTACCAGGAAGTACCCCGTTAGGATCCTTAATACAATCTTCCATGAAGGTTTTTACAATAAGGGCATTAGTCCCTCTATTGCTAACTGTTTTCTCTAATTCAGTTCCTTCATAATTAATCTCTTCAATTTCTTTTCCTTCTAGTATTAACTTCTTTTGGTCCTCTAAAGAAATAGTTCGCTTATTAATCCCTTCATCTTGGAATTTTGTTTTGATTTTCATTACCTGGAAATTACACAGGTAAGGAGGAATATTATTTACAGCTTCTTCGTATGAATAGGCATAGGTTGGCACCCCATCCTCACACTCAAAAAGCTCAAATGTATTATGATCAATAACATCCGTTGGGGTGGCTGTTAATCCTAGTGTGATAGTATTAAAGTAGTTTAGAATTTCTTGATATGTGTTGTAGATGCTTCTATGGCTCTCGTCTACCACAACTAAATCAAAAAAGTGAGGAGACAGAGTATTTTCTTTATCACGAATGATGTTCAACATGGTTGGGTATGTTGAGACATAAATTCGCCTGTCTCTCGCTATAGATTTCTCTCCAACTTTAGGCCACGTTGGTTCATTTGGTAAATGTTCCTTGAATGCATCCAACGTTTGGTCTCGTAATGCAACTCTGTCGACAAGAAAGAGTACTTTCTCAGCCCAACCAGCTCTCATCAAAGATTCAACCAAAGAAATACAAGTTCTTGTCTTTCCTGTTCCTGTCGCCATAACTAGGAGAAACTTACGCTTCCTTTTTTCAATAGCTTCTAATACCGAACGAATTGCACGTTGTTGATAGTCCCGTCCAGCAATTTTAGTATTGATAAATTCATTGGCTAAGGCTTTCCTGGATAGGCGAAGATTTTTGTATCGCTGTAAATCATCCTTTGTAGGAAAACCATGTACTTTCCTAGGTGGATAATTTTCTAAATCCCAAAAGAAGATTTCATGCCCATTTGTATAAAAACAGAAAGGCAAGTCACTTCCATGCTGATTCTTAATGTTATAGCAATATTGTTTAGCCTGCTCTCGCCCAATAGCTGCATCAACTGATGTTTTTTTAGCCTCAACTACTGCGAGTGGTTTGCCATTTTTTCCTAAAAGGACGTAGTCACTGAATTGATGTCCATTGTAAGGTGTCAAAGGTTCATTAACCTCATGTGGTAAACCAACATTTATATCATACTCAAGAATAACCTGGGTATAGTCATTGACATTCCAGCCGGCTTGTTTTAAGCGTTTGTCAATTATTTCTTTTCTGGTTTTTGCCTCATTCATAAAAAGCACACCTAAAGTATTAAGATCGTTCTTGAGTTATCATTAAATCTTAAGAGAAGCTATCTCTGGTAATGGCTTAACTTTCTTTTCTTTGATTAAAGTAGTTTATCAAGTACTCTTTTAAGTTCTTCTAACTTAGGCTTTATAATAGTCTCATGCTTTAGATAGTAATCATGTATAGCCTTTAACTTATTTCCATCTACAACTTGCTCATTTAAATTTGAGAGTGGTGCTTTTACCCCATTACTAGCTAAAAGAGAAGCTACAAAAAGAGTCGCAAGATCTATAGATCTATGAATTGGCATTTCTTCGCTTTGTCTACTCCACTTGTTACCTGTATGTCTCCAAACTTTCCCAGAAATATGGTTACCGTCATACTGAGCTTGACCAATTGATAAAGCTCTTGTATCGGTATGATGTGCGTGAGGCCCATCAATTTTGTCATAGTCATTGACAGCAACTATAGGTTTGTGTTGTAAGTGCTCAGGTGCATTCATTTTAGCTATACTAACAAAGAAAAGATCGTTAATTTGGAATTATCAAAATAATGAGGCTAAGGGCAGTTCATATTTCTTACAAGATAAAATATAGCATTTAGAATATTAAATAAAATATTGGATATTGTGAAGTTGTTGCAGTTATAACTTTGAAACAGAGCAACTAATTTTTTCTTAAGTCTCTCAACACAATTATAGATGCAAATTAGCCTTAGTGAGTTAGACTGATATAAAAGGGTTTTACACTCTACAAATATTATAAGAACTAGGACTGTATAGAACCATCATCAAAGATCAATGGAAATAAATCTTATACCAGGCAATTTAAATAATGCCAACATTAAAAACAGACTTAAACAAACTATTAGGGTAGCAGAGTCGATCCGAGGGTGCGTAGCATATTGGGTTATAAGACCTGATTTCTTAGGGCCTGCGTTTCACACTCTTTTAGGAAAAGAAGATTCCTTTTACTGTATTGATATACACAAGCCTACAGACATAATTAGCATTGATGATCATTACCATTTAGGTGCTACTACCTGTATTTACATCTTCGAAAAGCTAAGAGATCAAAAGACCACCCTCTGCTGCCTAAGACTCTGCTGCATGCTAAAATCATGCTATTTGATCTTCCTGATCAGAAGGCTGAAATCTGGATCGGAAGCCATAACTTAACCAACCGTGCCCTGAATGGAGGTAACATGGAGGCAAGCACTGTTATTAACTGTGATAGAGACTCACAATTATATAATCAGGTTAATGATTACTTGTATGAGATAAAGAATAAATATGAAGCTTATGATCCTAGTTTATTAGAGATATACCAATCTATTCAAAACGATAAAACTGAAGCTAATCAAGAAAGCGAATTAGTCTATACTATTCCCTTTATAGGAAATAACATAACAGAGTTACCCAATCAGACTGTTATGCTGCTGGGTGAGAATGCAGCTGATTTACAAAGTTTAGGATTAGGAAGAGTGAATCAAGATGTCTATATCAGAGCAGTAGACATCAAAAGTAATGAGGAAGTAGACTTTAAAGCCACTGTTATAAATAGTGGTCGGATCATCAATGCAGAGCCTAAGTCCTATAAGATGAGTTTCAGTGATCGCTTATATGCAATTCGAAAGGGGCCCTTTTTCCCATACCAGAGTAGAAGAAGCAAAGAACTTACAGCTACTGATCTTATAAAATTCTCCTATTATGCAAATATTGTTGTAGAGGCTCCATTGAAAGGGCATGAATTAAAACCTGTTAACTCACAGGGAAATAAACTTTGGCATTGGGAGAAAGAGGAGCCAGTACGTAGAAAAACGCATGGTTCATCTAGAAACTGGTGGGAATTACCTGAAGAAACTGAAGATGAGATAGTAGTTTATAGGGCAGTTATCAATAGCCAAGCAAAGCCTGACAATAATAAACAACAACCGGAGGAAACAAAGTATTCTTTGAAGGCAGCATTTAGCCGTCCAGAACGCGAAGAAATACTAAGCTTTTTCAATAAACACTTTGAGCTGCCATTCTTCGACACTGAACAAATTGGCCGTTTTCCTGAGCTTAAATTACCTGAAAAGGGATCTTATGAATTTGATGTCCTACTAAAAGACTTCAGAAGAGAGAGATTAGGCAGGAAAATGCGGCTTGTTAAAATAAAAAGGAGTCGGATATAAGTGCGTTAATACATTGCCTTTGTTATAGTAACAAGTCTAGCTATGATAAATAAAATAGAAGTAGAACCTGATGGTATCTGGAAAGCAGTTTGGAAGATTAATACTTATGAGGAATATTTATCTAAGATAGTACCTGAACTATTCATCAATGATAATGCTCCCCAGCAGGTAAAAGACGGCTTTGCACTAGCTTGGAAACTACTAAGGCAGGCCTACTTCGAATATCAGTTTATTGATGTTGCGCTAACACAATCTATTATTACGCTAGAGAGAGCTCTTAGGCTGAAGTATGACGAGCTAAACAATAAGCCAAAAAAGAATATAACTCTCCAGAAACTACTCAAGTGGTTTTTGCACAATGGCTACTTTGAGCCGACAAACCCTCAAATATATGATCAACTTCGACTTATCAGAAATGGTAAAGTTCATGACACAAATCACTCATTTGGAGGCATTGCTTTCTTATCCAAAGTGCTAACACCTTTGCAGCTTATAAATGATCTTTATGAGGACAAAGAACTTAGGAAAAAGAGGCAAGAAGAAAGAAAACAATTAACTCATCACTTCCAAGAGCAGCTAATTGATGGAGGTATACTACACTTCGGTAATCAAAAGCTAATTATCATGGGAGCTTGGGTAGCTTTTGTGAACAACAAAAGTTACCCAATAACTTTGACCGTTGTGGTTTTGCCTATTTTTGACCCTACCCCCTATCTAACAAATAAAACAAGTTCTTTCCTTCCAATTAAACTAACGCTTTATAATTATTATGTTGGCGGAGGAGACATACTTTTGGAAGGCATCAATATTGAAACTAACGAGTCTGTTAAACTGACAAGAATCATAGAGCAAATAAATATGGAGAAGTTTAACAGCTGGAAAGCAACTGCTGAGCCAATCATCAAAGAACCTTTCCACCTTGGACTCTCTGTAGACTCTGCAATTAGTGATCTATTTTTAAAGAGAAGGGAGTGTAATTTAAACTGTGTCATTTCCTTCTTCCCATTTACTGGCCCTGTTGGTGTACTGGTGTGAATCCTTACAGCAACAGGGCCAAACTTTTGAAGTGCGTCTCACTTCAAGTCCAGCTGCATCCTGTCCCCAAACCAGATCGAGAGCTGCTGGGCCGTCTGGCTCCAGTTGGCAAGTGGCATCACCCACTTTTTGCTGATGTTCTGGTGCGAGAGGTAAATCAGCTTCAGCAGGGCCATATCTGATGGGAAACCCCCCTTCGTTTTGGTCACCTTGCGCACCTGGCGGTGAAAGCCCTCGATGGTGTTGGTGGTATAGATCAGCTTTCTGATCGGCTCGGTGTACTTAAAGTACGTGCTCAGCTTGTCCCAGTTCCGTTGCCAGCTCTCGAGCACCTTGGGGTACTTTCTGCCCCACTTCTCCTCCAGTTCCAGCAGCCGGAGCTCAGCCAGTTCTTTTGACTCAGCCCGGTAGACCGGCTTTAGGTCCCGCATGAACTCTTTCTGATCCTTTGAGCCTACATACTTGATGCTATTGCGGATCTGGTGGACAATGCAGCTCTGCACCTCGGCCTGAGGGAAAACACTGCTGATGGCTTCGGCAAAGCCCTTGAGGTTATCGATGCAGGCGATGAGCATGTCGGCAACGCCCCGCTGCTGCAGGTCCGTGAGCACTGAGAGCCAGAAGGTAGCCCCCTCGCTTTCGGAGACGTACACGCCCAGCAGCTCCTTGTGGCCGTGGCGGTCAATGCCCAGGATGTTGTAGACGGCCTTGGAGACGGTGCGCCCTTCCTGCCGCACCTTGTAGTGCATGGCGTCCAGCCAGACGATGCAGTAGAGCCTATCCAGCGGCCGTGCCTGCCACTCCTTTACCTGGGGCACTATCTTCTCGGTGAGAGCGGCGAGCGTGTCGTGGGAAATGTCCATATCGTACATATCCTTAAGATGGGCCGAGATGTCGCGCAGGCTCATCCCCAAGCCGTACATGCTCAGGATGCGGGGCTCGAGGTTCTCGGCCAGCACCGTCTCCCTTTTTTTGATGATCTGCGGCTCGAAGCTGGCCGAGCGGTCGCGGGACGAGGCCACCTCAATGGTGCTGTCCGAGGTGCGGACCTGTTTGCTGACTTTGCCGTTGCGGCGGTTGCCTTGTTGGCGCTGCTCTTGCGACAGGTGCAGGTCCATCTCCGCGTCCAGGGCGGCCTCTAAGAAGTGTTTCAGCAAAGGACCAAGTGCTCCGTCTTTGCCGAAGGTGGGTTTGCCGCTCCGGAACTCCTCCAGGAACTGGCGCTTGATCTTGTCCAGATCCAGCTCGTTTTTCTCTTCCATGTTGACTGTGTTAAAGGTAATACTGCTAATCCTTTGACACATTTTATCTTACAGCCTCGCAGAGAAATCTACTCCATAAAGTTTAAGAGGTGTCTTGAACTTGGTGTTTTACCTATCGCAGATTATTAGCGATTTTCTGATACTGCTAATTAAATCATCTTTAACAGCGTCAAATAAAAGTGACAGTGCAACGTCTTTTCTATCTTCGTGGAAAGAAAGATTTTCAGTAATAATAGGTAGCTGAAAAGCCTTTACTTTTATTCTCCTCCCTCCCGCTAATTCATCCACAATTAGTAGTTCTGCTACCTTCTCCTGGTAACCTTCAATGGTTTTTGGATAGAAGAGTATGACCTCATCAACATTGAAACGCACGGCGTAGGCTAGCATCTGGTACAGGTCCGCCTGCAATACTCCCTTCTTGGGGTCCTTTTCGTCTGAGTAGACAATCTTGTACTTGGTGTCCGCAATGACGCTCCTGTCGCCAATCTGCAGCAGCAGGTCCGGGCGAAGTGCGAATGCCTGCCCATGGTCCAGGTACTGCGACGTCACCTGCGCCTTGGCCTGCACCTCTTTCACTTCTTTTTCGATAAAGCCGAAGACGAAATCCTCGAAGACGTATTCCATGGGCAGCAGGAAGGCAAACAGCTTCAGGTCGTTCTTGTAGCTAAAGGACACGCTGCTGCTCAGAAAGAGATAGCAGTAATCGCGCACCGTTTCAAACTCACTGAACATGGGGTTGAACTTGAGGCAGGCGCATTCCTCGGCCGTGGCCCTCACCTCGCTCACCTCATCGAGGATAAAGAGGATCTCGCGCAGGTATTTTTTGTTCTCTGAGCTTGTGGTGACGGTGAAGAGCAGGCTTGTTACGTACTTGATGATGCGGTTGAACCTGTTGTCCACCACAAAGGCATCGTACGTACAGCTGAGCCTGTGCCAACGGCCCCTAGAGATATTCTCGTTAACGTAGGCATTGGTATCTAATCGTCCTTTGATATAGGGCAGCTCCCGGCTCACCTCCTCGTACTGCTGGTAAATGGAGCTTGATAGCAGCTCCCGGGTGTACTTAGAGAACAGGTAGATCAGCACCTCAAAGAAGTCGCTCTTCAGGCTGCCCAAGGCGGTCTGGTAGCTGGGGAATTTGATTTTGCGGCAGTAGCTGAGCCACCAGAGGATATGCTGCTGCATGCCCTGCACCTCACCCTCCGAAGGCTCAACGCCTGGACGGTAGAAGATCTTGGGCAAGAGGTTAACGCGCCGGCCCCCAAAGTGGATCACACCCACGTACTTGTTGGACTTGATCTCCCTGGTCCTGTGCAGGAACTGGATAAACTGCTGCACCTCTACCCTGTCCGAATCGCCGTTCAGGTAAAAGTCCGACTTGTCCCGTTTCTTCCACACCTCATCCAGGAAATCCTCCAGCCCCTCTAGCTCGCATGGAAGCTCGGCCTTGTTCTGGTACTCAAAGAGGTTAATCACGCCGTCCCCTTATCTTGAGTGGCCAAGCGTTATCTTCTATATCCAGGCCGGCATTAGCCAGGATACCTTTCACCTCCTTCTCATCGTTCATGAAGTACTCCAAAAGCAGCGGGATCACCTTCTTGTTCATGCGCTCCACCAGGTTTCTGTTCTCCCCCATGAAGTAGGCATGCCCGATCTGGAAGTCATATCCCTTCAGTTCCACCACTTTCTTATTGATTCTTTCCAGCACGTCAGCATCATATACTTCTTGCCCCTCCAGCTGATACTGCGGGTACATGGCCTCGAACTCAAAGCGCCTTCTAAGCGCAATATCCAGCAGCGCAATGGATTTATCGGCCGTATTCATCGTGCCGATGATATAGAGGTTAGAGGGCACGGTGAACTCCTCACCCGAGGGCAGCGTGCACCTGAGCGGAATGGCCCCGTGGGAGCGCTTGTCCGGCTCCAGCAGCGTGATCAATTCACCGAACACCCTGGAAATATTGGCGCGGTTAATCTCGTCGATGATGAGCACGTAGTTCTGCCGCTCCACTTTCGCCGGCGCCTCCATACTGTCAGCGACATGCTTTAGGATGTGCTGGTAGACTAAAAAGTAATAGGTTATATCGTGATAGGCTGGGCGCGAGATCGTCTTTAGCTCCTTTGCCTCCTTCCTGCTTGTGACACTATGCCTGTACATCTCTCGCAGGTCGCTGAACTTCATCCTAAGCCCATTGGTATGCCTCCACTTATCGCCGGTGTAGCGGAAGGCATCCTCCTCCACCTCGGAGATGTGGGCAGCTTCCGTGATCTTAAACTTTTCCCCACTTTCCTGCACCTGCTCAATGAACCTGTTCAGGGCATCTTCAAAAAGCAATTCTCTGGACACCTCCTCCGGCTCCTTCTCCGACAGCCTCAGGTTGTGCAGGGCCCTGTCTGCGATGCACTTGAACACGCCATCCACCCTGCTGAAGGAAAGCTCCGTGCTGCCCTCCATGTCTGGCCTCAGCCCCTGAATGAAGTCTTCGTAGCTATAGTTCTGGTGGAAGGTGATAAACTCGATTCTGTCCCCAAGGTTATCATTGAAGACCCTCATGGCCTCGTCGTAGCTTTCTATCTTCCTTTCTTCAATAATCTCTGCGGCGCGCAAAAGCGTGGTGTAGGTCTTGCCGGTGCCGGGAGGACCGTAGAAGATGGTATTAAGCGGGTAATTCATGTTCTCTTTTTTTACTTCTCTCTTGCCCCAAATCGCTTTGATGTGCTCTGCCTTCTCGACCGTGCTGATAGTGGACCAGTAGCCGCCGTTGAAGTCTACCTCAAACGGAACAAAGCCTTTCTCCCAGGCCACCTGCAGACGCTTTCCGTCCTTCGGGTTCGCTGTTACCTTTCCCCTGGCCTTGATCGCCATAACGGGCTTTGTCTTCTCTCTTGTGAAAACGGACTTGATGGCGATGAGGCTGCCCACGGGGACGGCGCTCACTTCGTTTAGGAACTTATCGTCATAGCCGTTTTCCCAGATACCCTGCTCTACGAACCTGCCGGTCTGGTCCTCCGGGTTATGCCCGTCCCAGTAGGCACCCATCAGGTAATGCGCTGTGGTCTCGAAAAGGCGGCTCCTTACCTCCGGGTTCTTGGCCGCCTCGATGATCCATTTGTTGTGCAGGTGAGCGAACTGCGCCCTGAACTGTGACACTCTTTGTTTCCTCCTGCTGTCTTCAGCAGGCACAGTGATCGCCTCAAAAAAGTCATTAACATTAACTGCCGCTGCTTCTAATGACACCCACCTTAACGGATTGTGTTTACTGCCGCCACCTTCCTCACCTACGCCTAGGCTCGGGTACTTTTGGCGCAGCTCACCTACTTGTGAAGAGGGCACGTAGAAGCCCAAGATGACATTCCGTCCACTCCTTTGGAGACTAGTCACGTACTTACCACCAATCGTTAGCTGCATCCTGTTAGGCTTAGCTAAGGCAGCGGCATAGACGAGCTGATCTTCGCTGGAAAGGTTAAGCTTGGTGAGCACATGCCCGGCAGCGTCAAAGAACTTCTCCACCGCCTCACGGTCGTCAATCCGCTTCACCGCACCTTTAAGCTCCTCCCACTTGTCTGGATCGGCGCCAACCGAGTATCGGTTTTGAGACTGTAGCAAGCCATCTATGTACGGCAGGTCCTGGCCCGCTTGAGTGCAGTAGATAGAGTTAATCAGCCTAGTCAGTTCAGCCGGTGATTCGGTGAGATAGGCGCCCTGGTTCAACTCCAGCTTTTTGTTGTAGAACACTTTGCCCTGCTTCCTGATGCTATCCAGCAGCTCCCTATTCTCCTCCCGCAGCAGCTCGTCCCTGGTGACCACTGGGTCCAGGGTCTGAAACTCCTTCAGTGGCACCATATAAGCCGGGCCTTCCCCATTGGAATGTTCCGTACCGTCCGCCTCCTTAAATTTGTCTGCGGCACGCGAGACGCCGGTGATGCCGTAGTTGTCCGTTAGGTGCAGGATGACGTCGTCTGGCGCCACCGCCCGCATGGTGCTGTAGATGTCGACGCCACTGCTGCTCTTCGTACCCGACCACAGGGCCTTACCCAAGATAGGCTCACCTTGCAGCCTGTCGTCTCTGCCCTTTACGAGCTTTTTCTCAATCCAAACCTTCATACATTTGTCTGTTTTCCTTACAGTTAATTAGCAGTAGCTAATTGTTCTAATTATTAAGCACATCGATTAGCTTCACAAGTATAAATATAGTTATATATTATATCGTAAAGAAACATCATACTTATCTTTTCGAAATGAAAGTCGATGGCGGGGTGGCATCATTATGATAACAAATTTTCATATCTCGCTAGGTAGAGGATAAAGTTTGAACACTTCTTCCTACAAAAACTATCAAGCTTCAGAAACTCATTATGAAGTCCGTTTCATTTAATGAAAATCTTGCTGCCATACGTTAAATGTAATAAGAGCAGAGGTGTTTTTTTTGGATGAGTAAAAACGTATGTAAACCAAAAAAGCACTTACCAGATTTCTCTTCGTAAGTGCTTTTTTCCGGTAGGTCCGCCTGATATAGGTAAGGCTAACTCCATCTCATGTATAGAGCAGTTGTTTCACATTTGTAAGAAGCTCTACACCTCATAATCTACTTCACAGCCGGCGGCTTTTACAGAAGGTTGTGGAGAGCATGTGTAGGTGCTTTCTTAGAAGTAAGAAAACATAAAGTGGTTGGTTCTGTGTGTACTGATTCTGACCTAAGGACAAGCTCCATAGAAACTGTGTGCAAATTGTGTGCACATAAAAAAAGCACTTACAAGTTTTAGCTTATAAGTGCTTGATTTTCAAGTGATCCCGTTTGGATTCGAACCAAAGACCTACTGCTTAGAAGGCAGTTGCTCTATCCAGCTGAGCTACGAGACCAGCGTTTGTAGGCAAGTATACACTTTACCCGTAAACAAAAAATTTCGGAATCTCTTCCGAAATTTTTAAGTCGGGGTGGCAGGATTCGAACCTACGACCTCCACATCCCAAATGTGGCGCGATACCGGGCTACGCTACACCCCGAACTAATTTCGCTTTCCGATTCTTGAGCCTTAAACCCCTTCACAGATTGCGATGCAAAAGTAAACAAAATTTCAGAATTACAAAAAGCTTCACAACTTTTTCATCTTCAATTTTCAGCGGAGAAGGGGGGATTCGAACCCCCGGTACCCTTACGAGTACGGCAGTTTAGCAAACTGCTGGTTTAAGCCACTCACCCACCTCTCCGTGAGTTCCCTTACTGCTTAAGAGACTGCAAACATACTACATCAATCTGTACAACGCAATAGCTTACTCTAAAAAATCACTGCTGCATTTCCGCTATTTTGCGGGAACAAAACCTAACTACTTGATCCTTCAAAACTTGCTCCTAAAACTATTTTTGTAAAAAAACAGCGGCTAGAGCAACTATACTTATACTTTACCGGCTACCGTTGTACATTCGAACCGGTTTCTGCTCTTTTTACCTGTTTTACGTGGCACCAGGAGTGGAAGCCGTTTAGTATATTTGTAGCCAGCAGGCACTGTATTGCCTTTGCCATACCATGAACTGGAGTCAAACCCTCACATTACTGGAGTTCCTGTTTGGAGCAACGTTTGTCTTGCTCTACATCGGATACCTGATGCGGGTGCGCCGGGTGGCACTGTTTTTTAAGCAGCGTCCGCACGGGGTGTGGTTCAAAGTATTGCTGCGGCTTGTTTACCTGGTGCTGATCGTGATAGCCATACTTGGCCCCTCCTTCGGTGCCATGAAAAAAGAGATCCGGACGATCGGCAAAGACCTATACATCGCTATCGACCTGTCGCAGTCGATGAACGCTACAGACGTGCAGCCTTCGCGCCTGGAAAAGGCAAAGCATGAAATGCTGCGGTTAATCGGGCGCTTTAACTCCGACCGTATCGGGCTCATGGTGTTTTCGGAGGATGCTTACGTGCAAAGTCCGCTTACCTATGACCAAAACGCGCTGCAGCTCTACATCCAGACACTCAGCAGCAACCTCCTCCCCTACTCCGGCACCAACTATGCCCCTGTGCTGCAGCTGGCTCTCGACAAGCTAAAGCAGCGCTCAAAAATGCCTGAGGAAGAGCAGAAAGCCCGTGTTCTTGTGCTTATCAGCGATGGTGAGAACTTCGGTGCGGATGTAGCGCAGCTGGCAAACGAACTGCAGCAACAGAACATCAGGGTTTATACCTTGGGAGTGGGCACCCTGGAGGGCAGCCGTATTCCGGAAGCAACCGGTTATGTAAAAGATGCGGAAGGACACGAAGTGATTTCCAAACTGAAACCAGAGCCCCTGGCAACGTTGGCTGACATGACGGGAGGCGCCTATTTTGAGATGAATGACCGGGTGAGCGAAGTCAGCCGCCTGATCAGCGCCATCAACAAGATTGAAGGCGAGCTGCGCGAAAGCAAAACCGTGGACGTTACCTCCAACAAGTATGTTTACCCGCTCGCGCTCGCGCTACTGCTCATTCTACTCGATATCCTGATAACCGTTAAGATTATAAGAATATGAAGGGTTCTGTGATCGCTATCTGGCTTGTGAGCTTCTTCAGTGGAGGCATTTCGGTGGTGACGCGTATGAACCAACATACCGAAGAGGCTGCAGACGCATACGCCCGCAAAGATTATGCAGAAGCTATTGCCTCTTACAGATACCTGCTTAACGACCTGGAAGTAGATGACGACCACCTGCGCCTGAACCTGGCCCATGCCTATTACGAGGCTGGCCTGCTACAGCAGGCCACTACGGCCTACCAGTACCTTGCCGACAACCCGGTTGGGCATATACGATCGCTGGCACACCTGCAGTTGGGCAACATCAGCACCCATACGCAGAAGTATAAAAGAGCCTTGGCGCTGTACAAACTGGCGCTGAAAGCCGATCCTGCAAACGACCTGGCGCGCTATAACTATGAACTCCTGAAAAAGTACCTCCAACTGCACCCCAAAGAAGCGCTTGGAGAGGAAGAGGCCGAAAATGGGCAGGAAGACAGCCAGCAGGCGCCGCCGCCGCCAGACGAACAGGTGGAGCCGCAGCCTAAGCAAAACCCCGATGCGCAGGGAAACCAGGAGGCGGAGACTGAGACACAAGCTGAAGCAGATAACGGCGAGAGCGGTGCGGCCGGAGAGATGAAACCAAGCGAGCGGGAACAGCAGCAGTCGGGTGGCAGGGAAGCTGGCAGTGAGCAGGGCCTGCAGCTTGACAGCCCTTTTGACTCTAATGAGAAGGAACTGCGCCAGGAGCCGGAGGCAATATCCGAAGAGGACCAGATGGCCCAGACGAGGCGGGCACGGCTGCGCCAGGCTAACATGAGCCCTGAAAAGGCAAAGCTGCTGCTCGATGCCATGCGCAACGCTGAGCTGCAGTACATACAGCAGCTGCCCAAAAAACCATCGCATACTCCCAAGCCCAATACCCCTAACTGGTAACACACAAAAACCCGGCGTTGCCATCACCCTTACTTCACGCGTTTTTGCTTCCCTTGGTAAGGATGCGTGCAGGCGTCGGAGCCAAAAAGGGAGGCCTAAAATAAGTTAACGCTCAGCTCCTTACCCCCAACCGCCAGAAACAGGCCACTGTTTACCGAAGAAATACGGCTGTTTGTTGAGCTCAAGCCTCTGTTTGTATAAACTACCCTTTCCGCGCAGGGCTCCCCCGCCAGATTAGGCTGTATTTTAAGTACATTTGCAGCTGACACTCACCATAACCACACAACCTACTACCAAGTCAAAATAAAGTTATGAAGAAGCAACTAAAAGACGTTCTGGAGGTACTGCATCTTGCCGAGAGGCTGAAGTATGAACTGCGCCACAGCTGGCTATCGAATGGCAGGCGGGAGAGCGTGGCCGAGCATACCTGGCGCATGTCGTTGATGGTCGTATTGCTGGAGCCTTACCTGGACTATGAGATAGATGTAGCCCGTACTCTTAAAATGGTGATCGTGCACGACCTGGTTGAGGCAGAGGCCGGCGATGTGCCAGCATTTGAAATCAAAACGCCGGCCCAAAAGGAAGCGAAAAGGGTGCGCGAGCTTCAGGCGGTAGATAACCTGCGAGAGGCACTCGGAAGCGGGCTGGGCTACCACGTACATGAACTCTGGCATGAGTTTGAGGATAAACTGACCTACGAGGCCCGCGTAGCCAATGCCCTGGACAAGCTGGAAGTGCAGATACAGCACAACGAAGCGAATATCAGCACCTGGTTGGAGGTGGAGCAGGAAATGGCACTTTTAATGGGGCAGCACACCGAGTTCGACAGCTGCCTGCAGCAGCTAAAAGAGCTGATTGAGGAAGAGGCCATACAAAAGATGGAAGCGGCCGGCATCAAGGTTAATGCCGTGAAGCAACGCCTGATTTCAAGCAGTAAGGTAACTGCGTAAACCGGCACCTCCCAGCCTGTTCATACGTGCTTTTTACGAGCTTCATTCACGCAAAAGCTGTACCTTTGCAGGGTAACCTACAAACATAAAATCATGTTTAGCAAAGGATCAAAACTGTACAGCATTTTAAACTATAAGTGCCCCCGTTGCCACCAGGGAGATCTGTTTTCGCATAAAGGCTGGAGCTATACCAAGTTTAGCCAGATGCCTGAAAGGTGCCCTTGCTGCCACCAGAGCTACGAGCCGGAGCCCGGTTTTTACTATGGCGCCATGTATGTGAGCTACGGCATTACCACGGCCATCCTGGTTGCGGTACTTGTCGCGCTTAACGTTTTTCTGGAAGAGGTAACTATGGCTTGGTTTCTGGGGGCTCTGAGCGCCACGCTCTTATTGTTCTACCCTTTCATCTTCAGGATGTCGAGGGCGGTATGGATCAACTTCTTCGTACACTATAACAAACAGGTCGCGGAGAAAACCGAGTGCTGAGCTAACTTGCTCATACTTCACAAATCCCCTGGCCGCTAAAGCCTGGGGATTTTTTATAGCTCGATATCGGGCATATAGGCCACCTCCAGCACAAAGCCGTTCGGGTCCCGGAAATCAACGGTATAGTACTGCTCGGTGTAGTGCGGCATCGCCTGAGGCCCGCGAATAATGTCAGCGCGAATCCCGCGGAGCCACTCCCCCACTTTGTCCACCACCGCGCGGCTGGGCGCATGGAAACAAATGTGGCGCACCCCTACGGTATCGTGCCGTTGCACGGGCATCTCCTTAAAGTATAGTTCGTGTATGCCGCAGCTAAACGATGTGCTGGTAAGCGCGTACCAGCCGATCAGGGGGAACAGTGCACCGTAGAAAGCCAGTGACTCCTCCAGGTCTTTCACCCAGAACTCCAGGTGGCTGATGCCCACCCCGTATTTATACTTCATCTTAAACTTGTAAAGATTTATCAGCCTAAAGTATGGATTAATCCGCCTTAACCAAAACGTGGCAGCTCAAGCTTTAGGCAAGTATGGGCCGGTGCTCATTACAAAATATTCTCCTGATTTAGACTTATACTTGCTTTATGCAAAAAGACGAACATTACCAGCGGCTGGAGCGGCTCTACCACAAAGCCAAGGTGCAGGAGCTATTTAACGGCAGCACCATACAGGTGGGCCACAGCCGCGCCGAGATTACGTTACCGGTTCAAGAGAAGTACTTCCATGGGGCCAACGCCATACACGGTGCCGTATACTTTAAGCTACTGGACGATGCCTCCTACTTTGCCGTAGCCTCTGTCGTGCGCGATGTGTTTATGGTAACTACCTCGTTTCAGCTAAACCTGGTGCGCCCCGTAACCGGAGGCCAGTTGAAAGCGGTGGGTACTCTTCGCTCCCAAAGCAAAAGCCTGTTTATAGCGGAAGCTACCCTCTACAACGAGCGCGGCAAAGAAGTAGCTTTCGGTACCGGCCAGTTTATGCGCACCGCCCAACCGCTAGAGAGTTTGGAGGGATACAGTTGAGTTGGGGAGTTTGGGAGTTGTAGAGACGCAATACCTTGCGTCTTTATACTTTATACTTCAGATAGTAAAAAAAGAAAACGGGAGCAAGTCTACACCTGCTCCCGTTTCTGCTTTATCGAAAGTATAAGCTATTCCTGCAACTCTCCGGCTACTTCCGGCTCGGTTACCAGTTCCAGGCCGTAGTCTTTGCCTTTCACCACCGATGGCACACCCTGCTCCATCCATTTCGGTGCCGGGGCTCCTTTTAGAAAGTGGTCGAAATACTGCGACATGCGCACCGACAGGTCCTTGCGGTTCTTGCGCTGCATCAGGTTATGGTCTTCGCCGTTGTACACCAGCATCCAAACTGGCTTTTGCAGGCGGCGCAGGGCCATAAAGTACTCAATACCCTGGTACCACGGCACGGCACCGTCCTGGTCGTTGTGCATGATCAGGAGCGGCGTTTGCACGCGGTCGGCAAAGAAAAGCGGCGAGTTCTCGATAAACTGCATCGGCTTCTCCCACAGCGTGCCGCCAATGCGGCTCTGCGTGCGCTCATATTGGAATTGGCGGCTCAGGCCGGTGCCCCATCGGATGCCGCCGTAAGCGCTCGTCATGTTAGATACCGGTGCGCCGGCCATGGCGGCCTTAAACAGGTTGGTGCGCGTCACCATGTAGGCAATTTGGTAGCCTCCCCAGCTCTGGCCCTGCAGCGCCATGTTCTTGTCGTCCACAAAGCCCTGCTGCACCAGCATCTGCACGCCAGGTATAATGCAGTCCATGGCACTCTCGCCCGGGTACCCGTCCTTGTACACGATGTCCGGCACAAACACCAGGTAATCGTTGCTCACAAACAGCGGAATATTGATGACAGAGGCGCTAGGAGCCGGCACGCGGTGGTTGTGCAGGCCGTCAGAAGAACGCTCGTAGAAGTATACCATCATCGGGTACTTCTTGCTCGCATCAAAGTTCTCGGGCTTGTAGAGCAGGCCCTGCAGCGGAATTCCGTCCGTCGATTTCCACTCCACCAGCTCCACCGTGCCCCACTTATACGCTGCTGCCTGCGGGTTGGCGTCCGTTAAGCGCTGCACGTTGGCAAAGCTTAAATCAGAAGTATAAAGGTCGTTGTAGTTCCTGAAATCGCCGCGGCGGAAGGTAACCAGGTTATCATTTTTAGCTTTACTCAACGAAGTATAGGCATGGTCGGAGCCGATCAGTTTTTCCGGCTTTGCCTCTTTGCCCACGTAGTCTTTATAGTAGCCGTCCGCTTTGGTGCGGATGTTGAAGCCGCTGAGGTAAAGCGCGGCATCGGCAGGTATAAACTTCTGCTCCGGATCCAGCTTTTCGTAGCGCAGGCGCAGACTGTTCTGGCGGCCATACTTGTCGGTCAGGTTCACGGCGGCCTTTTTGCCCGATGGGTCCAGCTTCCAGATGTCGTGCTGGTCGTACACCAACAGGTAGCTGTCATCCTCTACCCAGCCGGCAAAGCCGTAGTCGTCGGGCAGCATCGGCATGTCAAATTCCACATCGTAGAATGGCACGTTGAGCTTTTTGGTAAGATTGACGTTTACGCCGTTTTTAGTGCTCATGGCATGCCAGCTGCTGTCCATCGGCTCGTACCAGTATACATACTTGCCCATCGGCGAGAGGCGCGGGTTGCCACGGGATTCGGAAAGAAACTGTTTCGTCGTTCCTTTCTTCAGGTCGATCAGGTAAGCGTCCTTGCGGGTGGGTGTGTCGTACCCGATGGTGATCTTATACTTCTCATCGCTCACGCCAAGCGCCACACTGCCCGTTTTGTAGGCATCCAGGTATACGTCCGGCATCTCCAGCGTCGCCAACTGCTGCATTTTGCCAGCCTTCACATCGTACATGGCCAGGAAGGAGCGCTTGAGTTCACGGTCGTTCTGCTTGAGCTGCATCGGCTGGATGAGCGGGTCTTTGTAGGTCCAGATATCGAGGCTTACCTTGTCCTCCTCCAGTTGGGTGGTGTCTTTTTCGTAGCGCACCGGCCGCGGAAACGTGCCGAAGAACAGCCGCTTGCCATCCTCGGAAAACACCAGGTTCCCGTGCTCGCTCACCATCCAGTCCTGCGGCATGCCTTTGGCCACGGTGTCGGCCAACACTTGTTTCTTGCGTGTTTTGGTGTTCCAGTAGTTCAGGCCAAAGTAGCGGATGTCGGCCTCTGCGGTATCAGCGGTAGCCACATAAGCCAGTTGGTTGCCGCTTTTATCCGCGCTGATGCCTTTGTAGGTTACCAGACCGGTGTCGATGGGCATTTCCTTCAAATCCGAGGTGCTGAAAGCGAACACACCGGCGTGGTGCAGCGAGTCCAGCTCATCCTTCACAAAGTATAGCATGTTGCCCTGCTCCGAGAAGATGTAATCCACCACGCGCGAAAAGCGGTGCTCCTGCCCCGTGTTCAGGTTGCGCAGCACCAGTTCCGTGCCTTTGGCGTCTTTGTTTTTCTTAGGAGTAGATTTTTTGGACTCGGCCTTTTGCTCTCCTACTGCAGCTGTGTCCTTTGGGGCCTCTTTCTTCTCCGGCAGCGGCTTCTCCAGTTGGTAGGCCAGCCAGTCGCTTCCCTCTTTCGGCAGCTTATACGACTGCACACGCGGAACCTTCACCACGCTCATATCCGCCAGCTTCACAATGGCCAGCGAATCTTTCGGCAGGTCGTCGCCTTTCTTCTTCTTTAGCTTCAGGGCGCGTACCTTCTGGTGCTCCGGTTTTATCTGGAAAACGGCAAACTTGCTGTCGTTGCTGAAGCTGGCTTTGGCGCCGCGGCTATACTTGGCCGTAGCATTGCGCACCATGCTGCGGATATACAGCTCGCCGTCGCCTTCCTGCGGATCGATGTTGTAGAGTACGTACTGGCCGTTGTTCGAAATTCTGTCTCCGCTCAGGCCTTTCCAGCTGTCGTACACTTCATGGGAAAGCGGTTTCTTGGCTGTTTGCTGCTGCGCCTGCGCCTGAAGAAGGCCGGTGCCGCACAGGGCAGCCACGAGTAAAAGTTTTTTCATTACGGGTGAAAAAGATTGGTTAGAAGGAATTGTATTGCGACTAAAGTTAAGCATAAACCGCCACACTGCAGCCACTGTTGATTTAGACGCCTAGGGCAATGGGAGGTTTAAATAGACAGAATGGCGGGCAGGTGTTTTTTCCAGTTGGACAGTCGGGCTCAATTATCAGCTGCCCCTCTCCCGAAGCAAGTCCGGGATTATGGACTTGGCGAAGGAGGGAGTTTTACCTCACCCCCGCCCTGTCCAACCACCCCTAGCCTCTCCGAGGAGGGGAATCATACTTACTGCTCTCACTGTCATCTCGAGCAGCGCGAGAGATCTATCGAGAACCTTAAAAAGATCTCTCCCAAAGGTCGAGATGACAGATAAGCCAAAGCTATCGAAAGCTGATCCCAATCTTTCCGTTGAGCGCCTTTGCTACCCTCCGGTGCCCTGCAAGGGCATTGCGACCGGAGGGTAGCAAAGGAAGGGAACACAGCGCGATGCGGGAAGATGAGGCCTCCCGGCCTCGGAGGGCACCAAAGCCAGAGGTGAAACGATAGGTTCGTAAGGCTGAGGAGCAGCAGCAGCTAGTGAGGATAGCTTGCCTCAAGCTGCAGAAAGCGGCGGCTAAATGAGGCACAGAAAGGCAGAAGCTAAAGCGAGGCACAAGCCAACGCCCCGAAATGCTCCGGGATCCTCGACTTGCGCCAGAGAAGAAACAGCAGCGGCATCACCTAACATCAACACAACCTACCTAGGCTAACGCTCGTTTGGTTTTGAGCGTAAATCCCTGTAACTTCACAACGAAACCCAATAACTAACATCAAAACTATGCAAGTCAAAGAAGTATATATTGTTTCAGCGGTACGTACCCCTATTGGTTCTTTCGGCGGCTCCCTGGCCAGCCTTTCGGCCACACAGTTGGGCGCGGCTGCCATAGAGGGTGCCCTGGAAAAAGCGGGCGTAGATAAAAAAGAAGTGCAGGAAGTGATCATGGGCAATGTACTGTCTGCTAATCTGGGTCAGGCACCTGCGCGCCAAGCGGCCATTTTTGCCGGTCTGGGCCACGAGGTGGAATGCACGACCATCAACAAAGTATGCGCTTCGGGCTCTAAGGCCATTATGTTTGCCGCCCAAACCATTATGCTGGGCCACAAGGATGTAATTGTGGCGGGCGGCATGGAAAGTATGAGCAATGTGCCGTACTACCTCGACAAAGCCCGTTTCGGCGCCAAACTGGGCCACGGCCAGATGACGGACGGCCTGCTAAAAGATGGCCTGTGGGACGTGTACAACGACTTCCACATGGGCAACGCTGCCGAAAACACTGCCCGTGAGATGAAGATCACGCGCGAGATGCAGGACGAGTACGCCATCAACTCCTATAAAAAAGTAGCGGAGGCCTCTAAAGCTGGCCTTCTGAAAGACGAGATTGTGCCGGTGGAAATTCCGCAGCGCGGCAAAGACCCGATCACGGTTTCAGAGGATGAGGAGTTCAGTAAGGTGAATTTTGAGAAGATCCCGGGCCTGCGCCCTGTTTTTGATAAAGCAGGAACGGTAACGGCCGCCAACGCCTCTACCCTGAACGACGGTGCCGCAGCCCTGGTGCTGATGAGCAAAGAAAAGGCTGAGGAGCTGGGCGTGAAGCCGATCGCGAAGATACGTGGCTTTGCTGATGCGGAGCAGGACCCGATCTGGTTTACCACTACTCCATCGCTGGCTATCCCTAAGGCACTGAAAAACGCGGGTGTTTCTCCGGAGGAAGTGGATTTCTACGAGATCAACGAGGCCTTCTCGGTCGTGTCTATTGCCAATAACCAGAAGCTGGGTTTGGAAGGCGGCAACGTGAACGTGTTCGGCGGCGCTGTTTCGCTGGGTCACCCGCTGGGAGCCTCCGGTGCCCGTATCGTGACTACGCTTTGCAACGTGCTGGATAAGAAAGGCGGCAAGATCGGCGTATCCGGCATCTGTAACGGCGGCGGCGGCGCCTCTGCCATCGTGATCGAGAAAGTATAACTTGCCCTTGGGCATATAATTTGCAGGAAGCCTTACGTTTAGCGCGTAAGGCTTCCTTTTTTAGATCAGGATTTACCGGCTCTTAGAGAACCAGAGTGGATAAAGTATGCTTAGGGAAGTATAAAGTATAGTCTTTTAGGAAACGACAGCCATATTTGATTACCTCCTTAAAACCTGATAGTGAGCAGGATTGGAATGATTGAAGCATAAATCCTGTTTTTCCTTACGTATCCCGTAAACCCTGATTCTGACAACGTATACATTCACGTTATTAATATGCGAAAACTCCTGGCACTCCTGCTTCCGTTAGGCCTGATGCAAACTATGGCCCTGGCACAGCAGCAAGTGGTTACCTACCACGACGAAGCATTCACACAAGTGAAGGAAGAATACCACATCACTCCCGACTCAGCCATTGTAGGGTACTACCACCGCTACTACCCCACCGGCGAGCCTGAGGCGCTGGTAAAGTTTGTGGAGGGCAAAAAAGACAGCGTCTATACTGAGTTTTATCAGAACGGACAGCCCAAACTACAGGTAACTTACCAGCTCGATGTAAAGCAAGGCCCTTTTAAGGCATACCGGCCCGACGGAAAGCTGCTGCAGGAAGGCTTCTTTGAAAATGACCAGCAGAGCAGGCTTTTCAAAATCTATTACCCGGACGGCACCCTGCAAAAGGAAACGGAGTTCGTGAACGGCTCTCCTGAAGGCGTCATGCGGGCGTATTACCAATCGGGCAAGCTGAAGTCTGAGATCACCTACCATGACAGCAAGCAGAACGGACCGGCCAAAACATACTACCCCAACGGCCAACCCGAAACTGAGGCGAGCTATAGCAACGGCATGCTTCAGGGCTCCTACAAAACATTTTACGATAACGGGCAGGTAGAGACGGAAGTGCAGAACGAAGCCGGTGAGAAGCAGGGCACGTTTAAGAGCTACTACCGCAGCGGGCAACTCAGCACCCAAGGGCAGTTCGTTGCCGGTAAGATGCACGGACCGGCCAAATCATACTTTGAGAGCGGCAAGCCTCGCAGCGTTGTCACCTATAAAAACGGGGAAATAAGCGCTGGCCAGTATTTCTACGAAAACGGCAAGCTGAAAGAAGAAACCAACTCCAGCGGCTCCGGCACCAAAACCCTACGGTATTACCCCAGCGGAAACCTGGAGGCCGAGGAGCAGCTGAAGGACAAGCAAAAGCACGGCACCTGGAACGTATACTACGACGCACCCGGAAAAGCACTGAAGCTGCGCGAGGAGTATAAAGACGGAAAGCTCACCAGAGAGCAACTGAGCTACTATGAAAACGGACAGGTGCAGGAGAAACTTTCCTATGAAAACGGCAAGATCGTGGGCATGAGCTATACCTACTATCCATCCGGCAAGCTCAAATCAGAAACCAACCATAAGGACGGGCTGCGCTTCGGGCCTTACAAGGCATACTTTGAGGATGGCAAAACCCAGGTGCAGGGGCAGTTCCGAAATAACCGCGAAACCGGGACCTGGAAGTACTATAGCCCGGAAGGCAAAGTGATAAAAACGCGCGCCTACCGCAACGGGCAGGTGCTGGAGGAAAAAGAGAATTGATGTGAAACAGAGCGGGCAGCCACCTTAGGCTGCCCGCTCTGTTTCACATCAGTTTATACTTACTGCGTGACAGGCACTTTTTTCAGCTCCTCCTGAAACGCTTGCAGCTGCTTGTCAATCTGCTTTTTATCGCCTACCACTACCAACGTCATGTCTTGCGGGCGCAAATACTTTTTAGCGGTTTGCTGCACCTGCTCCGGTGTAATGGCGTGTATGTTCTCCACCTGGTTTTCCAGAAAGGAGTCCGGCAGGTCGTGCAGCTCCAGAAAGTTCAGCTGCCCAATAATGCCTCCCGGCGTGGAGTTGCGCAGCACAAAAAGCCCGGCCTCATAGTTCTGGATGCCCTTCAGCTCCTCCTCCGTCGGTGGCTCCTTGCGCAGCCGCTCTATCTCATACACGATCTCCTTCAACGAGTTGCCGGTGTGCTCGGTCGTCACATCCGCCTGCTCCGACCAATCGCCCACTTTATACCTGGCCACCAGTGCGCTGGACGGCGAGTAAGTATAGCCTTTGTCTTCGCGGATGTTGCGGGTGATGCGCGATCCGAAAGAGCCGCCCAAGAGGGAGTTGGTCACGCGCAAAGCCATGTAATCCGGGTGCGAGGGCGGCACAACGGGCAAGCCGAAAATGATGGTTGACTGCGGCGCCCCCGGGCGGTCCACCACGATCATCTCGCCTTTGGTAATAGGTTTGGCCACCGGAATAGCAGGTTCCGGCCCTTCTGCCCAATCTGCTAAAGCCGATGTGATGGCCTCTTTCATTGCGCCTGCGTTAAATTCTCCGGCCACATACACGTTGGTGCGCTTTGCCCCAAACTGCCGCTGGTAAAAATCCTTTACCTCCTCCAGGCTGTAGCCATCAATCTCCTCATCTGTGGGGATGCCGCTGCCATAAGGATGGTCGCCGTAAAGGGCCTTATTGAATTTAGTTTGGGCTTGCATGCCGGGCTGCGCGCGCGCCAGATTCATACTTCGCTTAAAGTCCTTTTTCACGCGGTCCAGCTCCTCCTCCGGAAAAGAAGGCTCCTCGAGCACCTCCGCCATCAGGTTAACCAGGTCAGGGCCGTACTCCGACAGCACAGAGCCGCTCAAGGTCGTCTGGTCGCGCCCCACGTTGATGTAGAGTTGCCCGCCCATGCGCGCCACATCTTCCGCAATCTGTTTGGCCGTGCGGTTAGCGGTGCCCTCCATCAACAGCTGCCCGGTAATGTCGGCCAATCCGTTTTCCTGAGGGCTCTCATGCACGTTCCCCACCTGCGCCACCATCACCACCGTTACCTTGGGCACCTGCCCAAAAGGCACCATGGTGGCCTCCAGTCCGTTTGGCAGTTCAAACTCCTGCTTTGCCGGCAGGTTAAAGTTCTTGGGCTGCCCCCCCTCCGGCGGTGTTTGTTTCTGTGCCTGGGCAGTGCCAGCGCCTAAAGCCAGCACCATTGCCCATACGATATAGAGTTTCTTTTTCATAATTGATGTCTTAAATCTGTGCCTGAGGGTTGATGATGAGGATGGTGCGGTTGGTTGGCCGCAGGTATTTCTCCACGGTCTGCTGCATGAGCGCAGGCGTTACCTTGGAGAACTCCTCCTCCAGCCGGTTAATGCGCTCGGGGTCGTTGTCGAAGAGGGCAAACGTAGCCAGCAGGTCCGCCTTGCCGAAGCCATACATCTGGCTTACCTGGTCGTAAAGCGAGGAGCGCATCTTCACCATTGCCAAATCAAGCTGCTCCTGCGACACGCCGTTTTGCCGCAGCTTCTCAATTTCACCGTCTATCACACTGAGAATGGAGTCTGCTGAAACGGTTTTGTCATACACCAGATCGCCCATCCAAAGCATGGGGCCGTTGTAGTTAAACATGTTGCCCAGGTAGTTGATGCCGCCGCTCACCGAGCCGGTATAGCCTTTGTCCTGCACCAGTGCCTGGTACAGGCGGCTGTCATCGCCCTCCAGCAAAATCTGGTTCAGCAGGCCCATGGCATAGTATTCTGGGGTGTTCCGCTCCGGCATGTGGTAGGCAAAGGCCAGGGCCGGCTTGTTTGCCAGCTTGTCATCTTTTGTAAAGCGCTGCTCCTTTTCTTGGGGCGGCTCCGTCAGGTTCACCTTCTCGGGAATGGTGGCCGAAGGGATATCGCTGAAATACTGCTTTACCCACGCTTTGGCCTGGTCAGGCTCAAAATCGCCTACCACCACCAGCGCCGCGTTGTTAGGCGCATAGTATGTCTTAAAGAACGACTGCACATCCTCCAGCGTGGCAGCGTCCAGGTCATCCAGGTCGCCGTAGAAGTTATGGGCGTTGTACCAGTTCTTGTTCGCATACTGCGGCATGTCGAGCCACGGGAAACCGCCGTAGGGCTGGTTCAGCACGTTCACCTTCACCTCATTCTTTACCACCCCCTGCTGGTTTGTCAGGTTATCCTGTGTAATGTTCAGGCCCTTCATGCGGTCGGCTTCCGCCCACAGCATGGTTTGCAGCTTGTGCGCCGGCACTATCTCAAAGTAGTTCGTAAAGTCGAAGCGCGTGCTCCCGTTCAGGATGCCGCCGTTTTTCTGCACCAGCTGGATAAACTCCATTTTGCCCAGGTTGTCAGATCCCTGGAACATCATGTGCTCAAACAGGTGGGCAAAGCCAGTGCGGTCTTTGGGCTCTATACGGAAGCCGATGTTGTAGTAAGCCGCCACTGTAACAATGGGAGCGGTTTTATCCGGCGACAGGATGACTTTTAGGCCGTTATCGAGGGTAAAGTACTCCACGGGCACCTTAAAGGCCGGGGCAGCGCCGATGGCCGCCACTGCGGTATCGGGTGTGGCTGCCGAAGTGTTCGAGGCGGTTGGCGCCGTCGCTTTCTGGCTGCAGGAAGCCAGCATCACCCCAACACCGAGCACGGCCAGGAGCCTCCGCAAGCTGTTCTGCGGTTTCTTTGTTTTAACAAGCATAGGAACAATGGATTAGGTGAAAAACGTATACTTTACAAAATATTAAGAAGATACGATTTTTAAACACTTTAATCCAATAATATACCAGAATATTTGTAGAACCTAGACCAACAGCGCATTTGCCTCTACCAAACGAACTCCATAAAAAGCTCCATAGCTCCCCCTGTAAAGCAAAAGGCCTCCCCTTTTAAGAGGGAGGCCCGAATACACAAAGCAGTTTCATTTATCGTACCCAGTTTTTACGCTCGCTAAAGTGATTGCAGCCAAAGCCTGCCCCTGTTATCATTTCAAAGCGCTTGGGTTTAGTGTCCTGAGGCCCTTCGTGCACGAGGGGCAAAACATAAGACGGTTCCAGGGCATGCTGGCCTGTAAGTTCGTCGCATACGCCGAACTCCTTACTTTGTAGTTGTACCTTGCCTGGGTCCTGTGCCCAGTGGGTGCAGTGGTTACATGTTGCTTCCATAACTTTTTGGTTTTGATGGTATCTTGTATACCTGCAAGGGTAAAGGAAGGGTTGCTTCAGGCATAGGTTTTCTGGTAAACAGCCAACGCTTCAAGCATACTTTTAGCAAAAGGCATTTAGACAAACCGGTTTTGCTGCAAGCATTTTAGGCCATACCTTTGCCAACTAAGCATGTACCCTGTAACTATACTTAACTATACACTTCAAACCTATGACACCTTACGAACAGCTTTTTGAAAATAACCGCAAGTGGATAGAGCAGAAGACCGGCTCTAATAAGGACTTCTTTAAGCAGCTTGCGCTGGACCAAAACCCGGAGTTCCTGTACATCGGGTGCAGCGACAGCCGCGTGACTGCCGAGGAAATGATGGGTGTTGGGCCCGGCGAACTGTTTGTGCACCGCAACATCGCCAACCTGGTTACCAGCATTGACCTGAACGTGATGTCGGTCATAAACTATGCTATCCGGGCGCTAAAGGTAAAGCACATTATCGTGTGCGGCCACTACGACTGCGGCGGCATTAAAGCGGCCATGACCCCGCAAGACCTGGGCCTGCTCAACCCATGGCTGCGCAACATCCGGGATGTATACAGGTACCACAAAGACGAATTGAAAGCCATCACCGACGAGCGCCAGCGCTACGACCGGCTGGTGGAACTGAACGTGATTGAGCAGTGCACCAACGTGATCAAAACGGCGGCTCTGCAGCTCAGCTACCAGGCCGAAGGCTTTCCGCAGGTGCACGGTTGGGTGTTCGATATCAAGACCGGCCGCATCAAAGACCTGAACATCGATTTCGAGCATATCCTGCACGACATCAAAGACATTTACGACCTCACAAAAGGGGCGTAAGTACGTTAGACAGCCAGTCCTTTTAGGTAAAAAATAAAGCTGCTGTTCTCCGCTTCATATTAAAAAAGGACCTGCGCGTGATGGCGTTCAGGTCCTTTTTTAATGTGCGGCAAGTATAAATGAGTTTAAAAGTCGAACTTAAACGTGGCCCTTACCCCTAGGTCCGACACGTTTGGGTGGTTCAGGTAGGTCAGGCGCTTTACCAGGTCCACCCGGAAGAAGTTAAGAATATTGCCTACGCCTACACTCGTTTCGATGTAAGGCTTGCGCGCCAAGGTATAGGTTGCCTGCTGACCGTCGGCAAAAACCGGGAAGTGCAGCACGTTCGGGTTTGCCGACGGCTGGTTCTCCTCCCGTACTTTCCCGTAAAGAGCCTTTAGCGTGATAAATTCCCGGAACTTGGTTTTCTTCAGCAAAGGTATTTTATTGAATATAAACCCGTTGAACGTGTGGTCGATGTGCAGGCTGGCATACTGGTCGCTCACAAACTCCAGGAAGTTCATCAGGTTATAAGCCTGCAGTTGATAGGCATAAGACTGGTTGGCGCGATGGATCGTGAGGAGCGGGAACGGCACCTGCCCGAAAATATAACCGCCCTCTGCTACCACATCAGAGTACCCTAGTTGCGACAGGTAAAAGCGCTTGTACATGTTCAAAGCCACCTTCTGGTAGGCATACTGGCTGTCCATGGCTCCTTTCAGGCCGGCAGCGGCGCGCAAGGTAACCACCGGGTTGCGGCCGGAAACCGGGGTGCGGTAAAGCTTGCCCTGCAGAAACTGCTCGTTCGGCGCCCAGCGCAGCTCCAGCGTTGCCTCCGAAGTTGTCAGGTTACTCAGCATGGCCGGTTCCTGGTCGTCACCTGCCTCCCCTGCCCTCACGAACTGCAAGGAACCCGCCGGGCTTTGCTGCCAATTCCTGAAGCCCAGCTTATACGAAAAGTGGTTCTCGAATTCGTGCAGGTACTCCAGGTTGTATGTCTCGTTGTACAGCAGCTTATCGTTCTCCCCACGCTTAAAGGACAGTAGAATGTTATCTTCCTGCACAAACTGCAGGTCCTGCCCCGGAATTCTGGTGTCTTTCAGGTAGCTGACCCGCAGGGCCTTTACCGGGAAAGACCACACGGAGCGGCCCGTCAGGGAGTAGCTGCCCCCTACATAGTATTTCCATTTCTCGTCTTTAAACCCGTAGGCAGTATAAGCATCCAGCATCACTTTCTTGCTGAAATTATCCGTGGTGCGCCCACCGAGCCGCAACCTGAAGCCCTCTACCGGGTTAAAGCTGTAGAAAGCGTTTATCGGGCCAATCTCCACGTCCGGCCCCAGCCGCTTATAGCCGGCAATCAGGGCAGTGGCCCAGTCCATGGTGCGGTTGTATGACTTCATCTGCACCAGGCTATCCAAAGTAGTATAAGTATTCGCCTCCGCGGCAGAGAGCGAATCCTGGCGTACGCTTTCCCAGTATGCCTCGCTTTGCTGCTCCGTGTGCTGGGATAGCACCAGCGCCGGCCCATCATAAAACGCATCAGGCTGCGGCTCATGCAGCTTATAATCCTGGTAAGAAACCACGCGCTCCCCGTAAAAGCCCATGTCGCTGTGCTGGCTCATCCCGAAGTCCACCTTTAGCTGGCTCTTGCTTAACTGGTAGCGCCCATCCTGGCCACGCTCAAAATCCTGGCTCACTTTCAGGTCCCGCACCCAGTTAATACTTACCCCTTTGCTCACGGCCATGTCCACGCGCTGCACGGCATAGGCGCCATCCAGGGTAACATACAGCTCTCCGGTAAACATAAAAGCAGTGGGGTTGCGCGGCTCAAAGAGGAGCTTTGCCAGCTTCTGCCCCGTTTCGGCAGTAACCGTGTCCTTCAGGTAAAACTTATAGAATGCAGGGGCCATGTCGGCGATAGGGCTCAGGAACTGGTTGGTGAGAATGGGGATGTTGTTCTCATAAATATCGATGTCCTGGTACATGTGCTTCATGTAGGCCATCACGCCTTTATTGTCGATGTACTCACCGAAATTGACTTTCTTCTCTGCCTCCACCAGCTTTTTCCTGCTCTCCGGCTCTTTGCGGAAGAAGTGTTGCGCTACCTCCTCCTGCACATAAAACGGAAGTATGGCTTTGCCGGGCAGCACGGTGGTATCCAGGTTCTCAAGTATAAAATCATACTTGCGCAGGAAGATGTTCCGTCGCAGCTTTGCGGGCGTATTCACCAGCGACATCTGCGTTTTCTCATACTGCACGTACTGCAGGTAATCGTAGCGTTCGGGCCTGTTTTTATACTTATTATCCACGATGAGGCGGATCAGGTCTACGGCCGGATTGTCCTTGTTGCTATACTTTACCTTCCGCTTCTTGCCCACCACTTGCACTTCGCTCAGCTGCCTGGCGTCCGGCTGCAGGCGCACATCCAGGGTCTGGTCTTTGCCGGGGCTAACGGGCAGCGCAACCGGGCCATAGCCCAGGTAAGAAAACTGCACCTTGCTGACGGCCTGGTTGGTGCGCAGCTGGTAATTTCCTTCATAGTCGGTGCTGGTGCCCAGGCTGGTGCCAGGCACAAAAACCGAAACCCCGATCAGGCGCTCGTTGGTAACGGCATCCGTAACATTTCCTTTGATAGTGGTAATGCTTGGCTGTGCTGCCGCAGGGCCAGCTGCTAAGCCGGTAAAAACAAGCAGCAACAGGCAGAAAAGGCGTACGCAGGGCCTTCTGTTTAAAAAGCTGATGAAGCACATAGCTTATTGGATTATCATAATGAATGTATAGCAGGCAGATGAGGGCAGATAGGAGGCGACACTTCCTTTCTCCTCCTATCGGCCCCGTCACCGAAGTTTTTGATTTGGGAAATCAAGCCCGGCAGTACGTTTTGCTGAAGTAGAATATTGCCGTGATTGCAAAGAAAAAAGGGAGCGTCTCCTGAGATGAGCACCTGCGTGATTGTCCTACAGGGATCTTCCTTCCTCAACGCCCGGCCTTTTTCGGGCGCAAAAGTAACAGGTTAAAGTTTTAACTTGTATGCAGTGGCTCTGAAATTTTATAGTGCCGCAGGTTCCACAAGCCCTGCCACCGCCGAACCTAAAAGGATTTAAGCGCATCCCGGCTGCACTTTGTCCGGTAAAAACGGCCCTTCGTCTTATAAACCCGAGCCGAGGTCGCTTCCGAGATATATAATCCCTACTTTTGCCCACCATTGTCGCTACAAATGATGTAGCTACTATCACCATTAACCCTAGCGTTTAACTTTGAGCACAAAAAATCAGCTGTTGGCCCTTGCGCTTTACCAAATCATTGGCGGCCTGCTCGGTATAGCCCTTACGGTGTGGGTAATGTTTGGCCAGGATACTACCGTTACCCTGCCGGCCCTGCGCCTGAGCTTGGTGGCCGGGGGGCTTTACCTGTTCTCCATACTTTGCGGGCGCCTTCTGCTCCGGCAGCCGGGGCGCGGCCTGCGCTTTTCGCTGCTCAACCAGGTACTGCAGGTGCTCCTCTTCTCCTTCGGCACTTACGGGTATCAGTATGTGGCGGGCCTGCGCCTGAGTGTAGGCGTGGACATGGTTGGCGGCTGGGTTTTCAAATTCAGGATGGCCCTCTCCTCCTTCCACTTCAGCCTGGACAGTGATTTAGGCCAGAAGTATATCGGGCTCAACCTGGTGGCGCTTTTCCTGATTTTCTGGATGGAACGCCTGCTGGAAAAGGTGCGGACATAGTATTGTTTAGCACCGGGTGTTCGTCACGCAAAGTATAACTTTATACAGTGCTTTAGCAGAAACAGCAAAAGGAGCCTAAACAATTTAGCCTCACAGCGCTTTATTAAACATTCCAGCCAGAAAAAGGAAACATCTTCGCCCTTGGCTATTCATAAGATGGTTTTATCTTTGCAGCCGAATGAACATTCAATAGACAGAAGGTATGGAGCCGATAGCTGATAAAAAGAAAGCCATTTTTGAGAGTACACTGGAGCTGGTGAAGGAAAAAGGCTTCCATGGTACACCCATGAGCCTGGTAGCCAAACGGGCTGGCGTGGCGGCAGGCACCATTTACCATTACTTTGAGAGCAAGGAAGAGCTAATTCAGGAGCTTTACCAGTACATCAAGAGGCAGGTTATTGAGGTGGTGCAGCGGGAGGACGCAACTGATAAGCCCTATCGCCAATGTTTCTTTAACCTTTGGTATGGGCTTTACCATTACTATCGGCATAACGCCAATGTGCTGATGTTCTTTGAGCAGTTCGTTACCTCGCCTTACAATATTTACAAAGACGAGTTGGGCAAAGATGAGTTCTTCCGGTTGTTGTTCGGCTTCTTTGAGCGGGGCATCGCAGAAGGCCATCTAAAGCAGGTAAGCCCCAAAATAATGGGCACGCTGGCACACAGCAACGTGATCGCTACCGTCAAAATTCAGGCCTCTGGCCGGCTCGACCTGCAGGAGGGCGACCTGGAGGAGATACCCCGCATTTTGTGGGATGGCATGCGCAAACAATAGCATAAAGTATACTTTAACTGAAGCATTACCCGAAACACATATTATACAACTATGAGAAAAAAATGAATAACACCGTACGCCGCAACTTCAGAACCCATTATCAGAAAATTTACAACACCTAGTATACAGAACAACTACATGAAAGTAATGAGACGTTTAAGGCAAATGCTCCTTTGCGTGTTGATTTGCCCTGCGCTGGCACTGGCGCAAGAGGGCACGCCGCAGGCAGCCAAAAGCCTTACACTGGAACAGTGCGTGGACTATGCGCTGGAGAACAGGGCGGCTGTGGAGCAGGTCCTGCTCGACCAGGCCATCGGGGAGCGCGAGATAAAAGCCGACCTCTCAGGCTGGTTTCCCCAGATTAACGCCAGTTTTAACGGAAGCAACAACATTAAGCTGCAGCAGACTGTCTTCGGCGACCAAGTGGTAACGCTTGGCCAGAAGTATAACTCTAACCTGTTGCTGGAGGCCAACCAGACCATCTACAGCAGCGAGTTGCTATTGGCTTCCAAAGCCGCGCGCTTTACCCGCCAGCAGCTCGACCAGCAGATCATCGACACAAAAATCAATACCGTGGTGGCGGTGAGCAAGGCATTTTATGATGTGCTGCTTACGCAGGAGCAATTCCGCATCCTGCAAGTAAACCTGGCCCGCCAGGAGAAGCAGTACAACGATGCCCGCAGCAGGTATGAGGTAGGCCTGGTAGACAAAACCGACTATCAGCGGGCCGCCATAACGCTGGCCAATATCCGCAGCGACATCAAGCGCGCACAGGAAGGCATCAAAGCAAAAGTAGCTTACCTCAAGCAGCTGATGGGCTACCCGATCGAGTCGGACCTGGACCTGGTGTATGATTATAGCCAAATGGAGCAGGCCGTGCTGGTGGATACGACCGAAATAGTGGACTTTGCCAGAAGGATTGAGCTGCAGCGGCTGCAGACACAGCGCCAACTGGTAGGGTTGAACACCGCCTACCGCAAGTGGAGCTTTTTGCCTACTGTGTCGGCTTTCGGCAACTACAACTGGCTATACTTTAACGACCGCTTTTCTGAGCTCTACAACACGGCCTACCCCACTTCCGCTGTGGGGCTGCGCGTTTCCGTGCCTATTTTCCAGGGTACCAGAAGATGGCAGAATGTGCGTATCGCCCAATTGCAGGAAGACCGCCTGGACCTGGAGATCGAAGATACCCGCAAGGCCATCAATACCGAATACCAGACAGCGCTTGCCAACTACAAAGGCGACTACACCGAATGGCGCACACTGCAGCAGAACCTGGAGCTGGCCCAGGAGGTGTACGACATCATTAAACTACAGTACGACGAAGGCGTGAAAGCCTACGTGGACCTGGTGGTGGCCGAGAGCGAGCTGCGCGCCACCCAGATAAACTATTACAACGCCCTTTACAACCTGCTGGCCAGCAAACTGGACTACCAGCGTGCCTTGGGTAACATAGACATCAACCAATAATCATTGAAAAAGAGCATGAAGAGCAGATATATGTGGCTGGCAGCAGCCATCGTTAGCCCCACTATACTTATGTCCTGCGGTGGTGATGAGGCCGGGCAACAGCAGATGAACCCGGCAGCCATGGCCGTTCCGGTTACCACTTATAAGGTATCGGAGCAAAGCGTAACTGGAAAAGACTCCTACCCCGGCACCGTGGTAGCGCTACAAGAGGTAGAGCTGCGCCCGCAAGTGGCAGGTTACATTACCAATATTTATGTGCAGGACGGCCAGCGCGTGACCATGGGGCAGAAACTCTACGAAATAGACCGCAGCAAGTACCAGGCCTCCTACCAGCAGGCGCAGGCCAACCTGGCTAGCGCAAAAGCCAACCTGGCAAAGGTGCAGAAGGACATGGAGCGCTATGAAAGACTGGCCGAAAAGGATGCTATAGCCAGCCAGCAGGTGGATTATGCCCGCACCGCCGTGCAAACGGCCCAGGCGCAGGTAGCCGCCGCACAGGCGCAGGTGCAGAGCGCCTCCACTGATTTGGGCTACGCTGTCATCAACGCGCCTTTCTCCGGCATCATCGGCATCTCACAGGTACGCGTGGGCGCGCAGGTTTCGCCGGGCCAGCCCTTGCTGAACACCATCTCTACGACAGACCCGATGGCCGTAGACTTTGCCATAAATGAGCAGGAGATCAGCCGTTTCGGCAGAATGCAGCAGGGCAACCAACCCGACTCGCTTTTTACGCTTACGCTGAACAATGAAGAGCAGTACCCGCAAACAGGCAAACTGGTGGCCATAGACAGGGCCATCGGCCGCCAGTCGGGCACCACCACCGTTCGGGTACAGTTCCCGAACCCGAATGGTGCGCTCATACCGGGCATGACCGTTGGCGTGAACGTGCTGAACCAGGACATCGGCGAGCAGCTGGTAATCCCTTACAAGGCCGTATCGGAGCAGTTGGGTGAGTTTTACGTGTATGTGGTGCAGGGCGACTCGGCTGTGCAGCAGAACGTGCAACTAGGCACTCGCTTTGGCGGCAACATCGTGATACGGGAGGGGCTGAAAGACGGCCAGCAGGTAGTGACGGAAGGCATTCAGCGGCTACGCCAGGGAGCGAAAGTACAAGTTGGCGCGCCGCAGCAGCAATCAGAAGCTAAAAAGTAATTTCTACACTCTTTGCATAAAGAACTTATACTACCTATAGAAAGATGATTTCAGATGTTTTTATAAGAAGGCCCGTCACCTCCATCGTGATCTCCATTGTGATCGTGCTGGTGGGGGTGCTGGCTATGATGAACCTGCCCGTAACGCAGTACCCGGACATCTCCCCTCCTACGGTTTCTGTTTCTGCCAACTATACCGGCGCTGACGCGCAGACGGTGGAGCAGACGGTGGCTACGCCTGTGGAAACGCAGATCAACGGAACGCCGGGCATGGCCTATATCACCTCTACCAACACCAGTACCGGGCAGATGAACATGTCGGTTACCTTTGAGATCGGCACCGACATCGATATTGCCACGCTGGACGTGCAGAACAGGGCCAGTATTGCTGAGCCAAGCCTGCCCGAGGAAGTAAGGCGCCTGGGCGTGACCGTGCGGAAGCGTAACCCAAGCATCATGATGGTGGTGGGTATTTTCTCGCCTAAGGGCACGCATGACATCCAGTACCTGGATAACTTCACCAACATTTTTGTGCGCGACGCCTTGCTTCGTGTGCCGGGGGTGGGTGATATCAATGCCCTGGGGCAGGACTTTAGTATGCGCGTGTGGCTGAAGCCGGACAAACTGGCCCAGTACAATATCAGCACCAGCGAGATAACTGCCGCCATACAGGAGCAGAACCTGCAGGTGGCTGCGGGAACCGTGGGCGCCAAGCCGCAGCACGACTCTCAGGCTTTCCAGTACCCGATCACCGTAAAAGGACGCCTGCAGACCCAGGAGGAGTTCGGCAACATCATCGTGCGCACCAATCCGCAGGATGGTAGCCTGGTATACTTACGCGATGTGGCACGGCTGGAGTTTGGCCGCTTCGACTATGGCCGCGCCGCTACCATCAATGGCAAGCCTTCCACCATTCTGCTCATGTACCAGGCACCCGGCAGTAACGCCCTGGAGACAGCAGATGGCATATATGCCGCCCTGGAGGACCTGAAAGCCACTTTCCCGGCTGACGTAGACTATGTGGTGTCGTTTGAGACGGTATCGGTAGTGCAGGTGTCCATCAACGAGGTGGTGCACACGCTGGTAGAGGCGCTGATTCTGGTAATCATAGTGGTGTTCCTCTTCCTGCAAAGCTGGCGCGCCACGCTGGTGCCCATCCTGGCTATCCCGGTGTCCATCATCGGTACCTTTATTTTCTTTATTCCGCTAGGCTTTACCATCAACACGCTGACGCTTTTTGGCTTCGTGCTGGCCATAGGTATTGTGGTAGACGACGCCATTGTAGTGGTGGAGGCTGTGCAGCATTACATAGACCATGAACGGCTGTCGGCCAGGGAGGCCACGCGCAAAGCCATGAAGGATATTACCGCACCGGTAATCGCCATTGCCCTGATTCTGGCGGCGGTGTTTATACCGGTGGGCTTTATACCAGGCATCGTAGGTAGATTGTACCAACAGTTTGCCATCACCATAGCCATCTCGGTGCTGATCTCTGCCTTCGTGGCCCTTACTCTGACGCCTGCCCTGTGCTCGCTGATGCTCAAGCCGATGAACGTGAACAGGGACTCCAAAGGCCTGAACAAGTTCTTCTACCTGTTTAACAACTGGTTTGCCCGCACAACCGAGTCCTACTCGCATGGGGTGCGTAAAAGTATAAAAGCTACGCCACTGGTGCTTATCCTGCTGGTTTGCCTTTATGTGGGTACCGTGGGGCTGTTTGCCACCAAGCCTACCGGCTTTATACCTACCGAGGACGAAGGGCGCCTTTTCGTAGCGATAGAGTTGCCGGAAGGCTCCTCTGCCACCAGAACAGAGGCGACGCTGGCTGAAATAGGGACGATCATGGCAGACATTCCGGCCATCCGCAACTATACGGCTATCGGGGGACTGAATGCCATTAACTTCTCCTTCAAATCGAACAGCGGTACCATCTTCCTGCAACTGCAGCCCTGGGACCAGCGGGAGGATGAGGCGGACCAGTTGCAGGGCGTTATGAACACGCTAAACCAGCGCTTTGCCGCCATTAAAGAAGCCAACATCCGGGTGGTAGCGCCGCCTGCCATTCCTGGTTTGGGCCAGTCCGGCGGCTTTAGCTTTATGCTGGAGCAAAGAGCCGGCGGCGACATCAAGGCTTTTGAGGCAACGCTTGGGCAGTTTGTGGCTGCTGCCAATGCCCGGCCTGAGATTGCCATGGCCTATAGTTTCTTTAACACCCGCACCCCAGGCTATGAAGTAACGGTAGACCGCGAAAAAACAAAGCAGCTGGGAGTGAACATTGCGGATGTATATGCCACCATGTCCTCGCTGATGGGTAGCCGCTACATTAATGACTTTACGCGCTACGGCCGTAACTTCAGGGTAGTGGCCCAGGCCGACACGGCTTACCGCATGGATATTGAAAGCCTGAACCAGTATTACGTGATGAACCGCCAGGGAGGATCGGTGCCGCTGAGCGCGCTGATTACTTCCAAGCTGGTGGAGAACCCTGCCGTAATCTCGCACTACAACCTGTTTAGGGCTGCCGAGGTGATGGGTAGCGCCGCGCCGGGCTACAGTAGCGGCCAGGCACTGCAGGCGCTGCAGGAGGTGGCGGCACAGGTGCTGCCGGCCGGCTACGGTTACGACTTCTCGGGCCTGAGCCGGGAGGAACTGGCGGCCGGAAACAGCACGGTCTATATCTTCACGCTTTCTATCCTGCTGGTGCTGTTGCTGCTGGCGGCGCTGTATGAAAGCTGGTCTGTGCCGTTCTCCATACTTTTCGCCATTCCTCTAGGGATGTTCGGTGCCATTCTGGCGCTGACGCTGCTGCCTAAGCTGGACAACAACGTGTACGCGCAGATCGGTATGATTACGCTGATTGGTTTGGCCGCCAAGAACGCCATTCTGATTGTGGAGTTTGCCAAAGAGCGCGTGGACCGGGGCATGGAGCTGATAGAGGCGACGATAGAAGCTGTAAAACTGCGTCTGCGCCCGATCCTGATGACCTCCATGGCCTTTATTCTGGGCGTGGTTCCATTGGCGCTGGCATCTGGTGCCGGAGCCGTATCGCGTCAAACTATCGGTTGGGTAGTGATTGGCGGTATGCTGGCCGCCACGTTCCTGGCGATCTTTATTGTGCCGGTGCTCTATGTGGTCATCACCCGTTTGGCCTATGGCAAGAAAGGACTGGCTGAGCTGCGTGCCCAAGCCGACAACCGAGAAGATGAGGGGGGCGACCCTGCTTACGTTAACTAAACTCAACAACAAGAACCGAGTAACCTAAATACTACCGTTCAGACAGCCCCGCCTCATTGAGACGGGGCTGTTTTTTTTTGGCATCTCCCCTATCCACTGCCTTATTTAACTACTTGCTGTCCGATAACCCATAGGAGCGAAGGAGACTACAGGCCCTCCCCTGCTTAGAAGGTCAGGCAGCAGGTAAAAGCTTAAATTTTTCCTGCGCATCTTTAATCTGGCAATGGGGCAACCTCTTAAAATACTTCACAATCAATCATTTATACTTTAAGTGATAAAAATCACTTAAGTGTATGACTACTGTCATAAGTGGCGTGGCGGCCGTGCTGTTATTTAGCATCAGAAAACCACTAAACATCTGCTTATGAAAAGGTCTACCATCCAAAAATCAGTCGTGCTGGCCGCTCTTGGCTTATATAGTATAGGCATCCTGAGTTCCTGCAGCACACAAACCTCCCAGGCTGAAACAACGGCAAATACAGAGGAAGCCACTCCTAAAGAGCTGCCTGTGATTCAGGCCGAGCTGACGGATGCGCCGCTGGTGCCGGCTCCCATTGCACGTAAACATGCCGCCAAGGTGGTGGTAAACCTGGAGGTGAAGGAAGTAGTGAAGCGCCTGGCCGATGGTGTGGACTATACTTTCTGGACCTTTGGCGGCTCCGTGCCGGGCAAGTTTATCCGTATCCGCCAGCATGATGAGGTGGAGTTTCACCTGATGAACCACCCGGACAGCAAGAACCCGCACAACATCGACCTGCACGCCGTAACCGGTCCGGGTGGTGGCGCGGCCTCCACCTTTACTGCGCCGGGCCACGAAACGGTTTTCAACTTTAAGGCCCTGAACCCTGGCCTGTATGTGTACCACTGCGCCACAGCGCCGGTAGGTATGCACATAGCCAACGGCATGTATGGCCTTATTTTGGTGGAGCCGGAGGAAGGCTTGCCAGCAGTAGACAAGGAGTACTACGTGATGCAGGGCGACTTCTACACCAAAGGCGACTTTGGCGATCCCGGCCTGCAGCCCTTCGACATGCAGAAGGCCCTGAACGAGAATCCGTCTTATGTCGTGTTCAACGGCTCTGTAGGTGCCCTCACCGGCGACAAGGCGCTGACTGCCAAGGTAGGTGAGAAAGTGCGCCTGTTTGTAGGCAACGGCGGTCCGAACATGATCTCCTCTTTCCACGTCATCGGCGAGATCTTCGACAAAGTATACACCGAGGGCGGCTCTAAGGCAAACGAGAACATTCAGACCACGCTGGTACCTGCCGGCGGCGCAGCCATCACGGAGTTCAAAACCGATGTGCCGGGCAACTATGTGCTGGTCGACCACTCAATCTTCCGGGCCTTCAACAAAGGCGCTTTGGGTATGCTGAAAGTAGAGGGAGGCGACGAAAAGAACATCTACTCCGGCCAAATACTGGATAAGATCTACCAGCCAGAGGGCAGCACGCTGCAGGAAATGCCAACAGCCAGCGCGCCTAAGGCAGCCGTGGCCACCAACAAGGAGATGCGTCTGGAGCTGGGTAAAACGCTGTATGCCCAAAACTGCCAGGCCTGCCACCAGGCTGAGGGCCAGGGCATTAAAGGCGCCTTCCCTCCTCTTGCCAAATCCGACTTCCTGAACACCGACGTGAACCGAGCCATTGGGGTGGTAGCGCACGGCCTGGAAGGACAGATCAAGGTGAACGGCGAGCTCTACAACAGCACTATGCCGAAGCTGAAGCTCTCTGATGAGGAAATTGCCAACGTACTGACCTTTGTGATGAACAACTGGGGCAACAAGGGTGGCGAGGTAACCCCTGCTCAGGTAGATAAAGCGAAGAAATCCTTTAAGCACTAATTTACCAGCAATGCACCACAGACTAACGCTTATCGTTCTGCTGGCTGTTTTCTGCTGGAAAGCACAGGCACAAAAGTCTCTCCCGCAAGCCATGGTTTTGGTAAAGGGAGGCACTTTTGTGCCCCTTTACGGAGGTGACTCCACTGCCGTGAAAGTACAGAGCTTTCTGCTCGACGTTTACCCGGTGACAAACCAGCAATACCTGGACTTCCTGCAGAAGAACCCCGCTTGGCGCAAATCGGCGGTAAAGAAAATATTTGCCGACCAGAACTACCTGCGTGGCTGGGAAACGGACTTAAGCTATGGCCCTAACCCGGAAAAGATCAGTAACAGCCCGGTGGTGAGCGTGTCGTGGTTTGCGGCGAAGGCTTACTGCGAGTGCCAGGGCAAGCGCCTGGCCACGGTGGAGGAGTGGGAATATGCCGCCATGGCCAGCGAAACCAAAGCCAATGCGGCCAACGATGAAAAGTTTTACCAGCGCAGTATCGAGTGGTACAGCCAGCCCAACCCTACTTACCTGCCGCCTGTGCAGCAAAGCTTTAAAAACTACTATGGCCTGTACGGCATGATCGGGCTGGTGTGGGAATGGACGCAGGACTTTAACTCCGCCCTTCTCATCGGCGAATCCAGGGCCAACGCCAGCCTGGACAGGCAACTGTTCTGCGGCTCCGGCTCCAGCGGTGCCAAAGACACCAAGAACTACGTGGCTTTTATGCGCTATGCCTTCCGCTCCAGCCTAAAGGCCAACTACACGGTCTCCAACCTGGGCTTCCGCTGTGCCCAAAGCCTGCAGCCATAGCCTTTATACTTATTGATTCCCGCACAAACTATTTAAAGAAGTTACCATGAAAAGCCTTTTCTGCCTCAGTTTTATACTTGCCCTGGCCCTGAGTGGCTGCAAACAGCCGCAACCCGCCGATGCGCATGCTTCGCACCAGGCTATGGCACCAACAGCAACGGCTGTGGCGACAAATCAGCCGCTCAGTGATATGTCGCTGTACAACCTCTCCTCGGAGTGGCAAAACCAGAACGGGGAGCCGCTTACGCTGCCGCAGCTGCAGGGCAAAGTGCAGCTGATGGCCATGATCTATACCAGCTGCACCTACGCCTGTCCCCGTATCGTGGCCGACCTCAGGCGCATTGAGGAGTCGCTGGACAAGTATGAGACAGGCGATGTGGGCATTGTGCTGGTCACCATGGACCCGGAAAACGACACGCCCGAAAAGCTGAAAGCCTTTGCCCAGGAAAATAAGCTGAACCCCGACCGCTGGACGCTGCTGACCAGCTCGGAGGCAAACATACAGGAGCTGGCGGTGCTGCTGAACATGAAGTATAAAAACAGCGGCAACGGTCAGATCGCGCACTCCAACATCATCTCGGTGCTGAATGCGCAGGGAGAGATCATGCACCAGCAGCAGGGATTGGGCACCGACCCGGACGAGACGGTGAAAAGCATTGAGGCGCTGCTGCAGGCACTATAGAATATTTTAATTACAAATGAACGCTTCAAACCACCTTGCCATGAAAAAACGTGTACTTCAGCTTCTGCTTCTTTCCGGGGCAGGATTTATACTTTCCGCGCAAACAGCAACAGCGCAAGTCTCTTTCACGGGGCAGATCAGGACGAGAACAGAACTGCGCCACGGGCAAGGTTCTTTGCCTGCCAAAGATGCCAAGCCCAACTTTTTTACCAACCAGCGCACCCGCCTGAACCTAGGTTACACGACCGACAGGCTCCGGTTTTTGATCTCGGCGCAAGAAGTACGGGTGTGGGGCTCGGATCAGTCCACGATCAGCAACCTGGAAGGCAGCAAGCTGTTCCTGCACCAGGCCTGGGGCGAGCTCATCCTCAGCGATTCTTCTAGCATCAAAGTTGACAACCTAAGTATAAAAGCTGGCCGGCAGGAGATCATGTACGACGACTCGCGGCTGCTGGGCAACCTGGACTGGCTGCAGCAGGCCCGCCGCCATGACGCTGTCATCCTCAAGTTCAGCAACAAAGGCTGGCAGGCTGATCTAGGCTTTGCCTTCAACCAGAACCACGGCCAGGACACGCCGGGCAAGAGCGGCAACATTTACCAAAGTATACCGGCTGCCCCGGTGGCGCCCGGCACCAACGGCATCGGTATGATGTATAAAAGTATGCAGTACGGCTATTTTGCCCGAAACGCAACGTTCGGCAGGCTGAGTCTGCTGCTGTTTAAGGATGACTTTCAGAAAACCCAGGTGCAGGACGGGGTGCTGCAGTATACCGAAGGCGTGAACAGCCGGGTAACCCTGGGAGGCGCGCTTTTCTCCAAGCTGTCGGATAACTTGCGGGTAAACGCTGCTGCCTACTACCAGGGTAACGACGACCGGCTTGGCAATACGCTGGAGGCCTATAACCTGACACTGGACGCCGCCTATACCTATGGCAAGCTCACCACCAACCCCGGCTTCGACTGGCTATCCGGTAACGGCAAAGACACCTCGGGCAACGTGAACCACCGCTTCGACCCGCTCTACGGCACGCCGCACAAGTTCTGGGGCTTTATGGATTATTTTTATGTAGCCGATGCCTTTGGCACCGACGGCAACCCCACCCGCTCGCCAGGCTTGGTGGACTATTTCATCCGGAACAGGTATGTTGCCAGTGACAAGCTTTCAGCCTCGGTAGACCTGCATGCGTTTTATGCGGCCAACAGCTTTGCAGAGGGCGAGGTAAGCCCTCTGCGTGCTGGCGGAGCGGGCAGGCGACTGGCCACCGAAGCGGACCTGGTTCTCCAGTACGGCCTTTTCAAGAATGTAAGTATGGAGGCGGGTTACGCCATCATTTTTGCCACCGATAAGCTGGACATTTTAAAAGCCCCCGCCACCGACAAGCAGAACCACGGCCAATGGGCTTACCTCATGCTCAATTTGACTCCTGATTTTCTGGCAAAAACGGAGAAGGGAAAACAATAGCATACTTTTATAGGCTGTAAGTAAACTTAACCTTGTGAGTCTTAGACAAATCTCATAATTTTGACATTCTCAATTTTATGAAAACAAGCTTATGAGAAAAGTTTTACTTACAGTTATTTCCGTACTTACCTTGCTGCCCTGCCTGCAGGCACAGGACCTGATTACCAAACGCACCGGCGAGAAAGTTGAGGCAAAGGTTTTGGAGATTAATTCTTCCGAGATCAAGTATAAGCGCTTCAGCCACCCGGAAGGGCCTACGTATGTTGTTCCCAAGTCAGAGGTTCTGCTGATAACCTACGAAGACAAGACATCCGAGGTGTTTGAACTGGAAGAGCACACGGCCACTGTTTCTTCGGAGAACGTGCCAAGCCCCGTTGAGGTGTATAAACCGACCGCTAGTGTAGGCGGCCTTAATATGTATGTGAAGGGGCAGGCAGACGGAAGGCGTTTCTATGATGGCCATAAAGCCGCAGGAACAACCACGCTTATTGTAAGCCTCTTATCGCCTGTGGTCGGACTTATACCTGCCGGCATCACCTCGGCCGTGCCTCCCAAAGAGCATAACTGGGATGCTCCTAATAATCAGCTACTCCAGAACCCAGACTATAAAAGCGGGTACCTAAAATCAGCCCGAAGAAAAAAGGTGGGCAAAGTATTTACGAACTGGGGTATCGGACTTGGAGCGAATCTAATATTGGCGCTGATCATCATAAAATAAATAGAGATCAACTTCTATAAAAAGGAAAGCCTCTGCCAAACCAGCAGAGGCTTTCCTTTTTAAGATATGTACTACTGTCCTTTGCCGCGCATCTGCTTTTCCATGGCATCCCACATCTCCTGCGGAATCTGGTCGAAAGCGTTAAACTCGCCGGCACCGTAAAGCCATTCGCCGCCGTCTATGGTCACCACCTCTCCGTTCACAAAAGAAGCGTAATCGGACACAAGGTAGGCCGCCAGGTTCGCCAGCTCCTGGTGCTCGCCAAAACGCCCTACCGGGATGCGCTTCACAGGGTCCAGCTTATCGGCCAGCTGCTTGGGGAACAGGCGCGTCCAGGCTCCTTCCGTGGGGAAAGGCCCCGGTGCGATGGCATTGGAGCGGATGCCATACTTGGCCCACTCAGACGCCAGCGAGCGCGTTAGCGCCAGCACCCCCGCCTTGGCGCAGGCAGAGGGCACCACATAGCCCGAGCCGGTCCAGGCGTAGGTGGTCACGATGTTCAGCACCGCCGCCTCCTGCTTCTCACTGATCCAGAACTTTCCAAAGGCCAGCGTGCAGTTGTAGGTGCCTTTCAGCACGATGTCCGTGATCACATCGAAAGCTTTGTTGCTCAACCGCTCGGTGGGGCTCACAAAGTTCCCGGCAGCGTTGTTTACCAGCACATCCACCCGGCCAAACGCATCTGTGGCCGATTTCAGCATAGCCTCTACCTCGTTATACTTGCGCACGTCGCAGGCAACGGGCAGCACCCGCCCTCCCGTTTCCTGCTCCAGCTCTTTGGCCGTCTGCTCCAGCACCTCCAGCTTGCGGCTGCAGATAACGGCGTTGGCGCCCAGTTCCAGAAAATACTTTACCATGGAGCGGCCAAGCCCCGTGCCGCCGCCGGTTACCACAATGGTTTTATCTTTCAGGGAGCCTTCTTTCAGCATTGGTTCAGCTTTCATCATAGGTCTATCGTTAAAGGTTATGCGGCTGTACGTATCCGCAACAGTTTTAGTATAAAGATAAGTATAGGCTTTGAAGTATACTTAAAGAACAACCGTTTCAGCAAAATTTAACGCACATGAACAAAGAACAGTTAAAGCAGGAACTGATGCAGGCCGTGGACGGGCTGCTGGTGCACACAGAAATAGATGCCCCTTTTGAGTTTGTATACCTGCCGCTGGAGGAAAACAGGGAGCTGAAGCCAGATGATGTGGCCGAGCATGCCGGCAAGCCTTCCGGAATGAAAGTGCAGGTACAGGAGCTGGAAAGCTTTCTGCAAAGTATAAAGTGCATCGACTCGGATGTGCGCAAGAGCACCCCGGAGGGAGAAAGGGTAGACAAACGCCTTACCAGCGCCCTGCAAAGGCACCTGCAGCACATAAAGGTATACAGCATGACGCAGATCGGCACCGAAGTATACATTTTGGGCAAAGCCGATGACGGAAATTACGCCGGCCTGCGCACCATGATGATTCAGGACGAAGCCACGATAAAAGAACAGGAAGAGTAGCCTTGGGTCTCTCAAAAATGATCCTGCAGCAGCTTATTGGCCGCAATAATCCCGCTCAGGCATACCCCCGGAATGCCCTGCCCCGGATAAACGGTGTCGCCGCAGAGGTAAGCCCCGCGATGATCGAGGCGGGCGTCCTTCATCTGCCAGGGCTTTGTATGGCGGTACTGCGGATATCCTCCCACGGCGCCGTAGGCGCGCCTGGTCCAGAACTCCCAGGCCCCGGGCGTGGCCGACTGCACGGACAGTATGTGCTCGCGCCGGAATAGCCCTCGCTGCAGCAGCACCTCCAGGATGGCCTGCTCTATGGCCCCCTTGTGTTGGATGAGGTGCTGCTGCGGGTGATGGATGTGCGTGCTGACGCTGGCCACTACCTCCCCCGCCGGTGCCCGCTGCGTGTCCTGCGGGTGGCTGAAGCTTATGAAAACGCTTTTGCTGCCTATTTCGGGCAAGCCCTGCGGCACATGCACCTGGTGGTGCAGCACCTGCCTGGCCTCCTGCGCCCGCAGCACCAGCGACATGGTGAAGGCGCCGTTCAGGCGCTCTGAGCCCAGCAAGTAAGGTTGTAGCCGCTGCCGCACCTTTTCCTCGCTAAACAGCTGCACGGTGTTGTTCAACGGTATTCCGGAAATAACGAACCTGCTCTGCACCTCTCCTTTGCTGGTGCGTAACTGGTAGCCGGTTGCCAGCTTCTTTACCTCCTGCACCGCACAGCCATACTTTATTTCACCTCCCTGCCGGCCTAGGTAGGCTAGCACCGGCTTTACCAGGTTTATCAGCCCGCCCGGCACGTAGTAGTTGCTGTATAGGGTGTAGCAAAGAGCCGTTGCCCCGAACAGCTCATTTACTTCCGGCAGGTAGTTCTGCGCCGTTATCAGGAGCTGCTCGTTCACAAAATCCACAAAGGGCTCATGTTGCAGCAAATCATACTTGCGAAGCACATCCTCCATCGTCCGGAAAGCCCCCGGCAACAGCGTTAGCTGGCTTGGCCTTACGCGCAGCCCCGAGAGCAGCAGATCCTTTGCGTTGGAGATCGGGAAGCTGGTCTGCTGCAGCGAAGTGCGCCATACCTGCCGGCTCACCTGGTAACAATGCTCCCAGAAAGCGCGCTGTCCACGCTGCCCGAACACCCGCTCCGCCTCCCCTATCCATTCCTCCAGATGACCATAACGTGTAACGGCTTTACCATCAGGCAGGTGCACCTGCATGGGCAGCTCTAGTTGCTGCACAGGCAGCTGTATACCCGTATGGTCCAGGAGGTAACGCAGGGGCATGTGCTCATCCAGGCCTACCAGCGTAGTGGCACCCGTTTCGAACCAGTAGCCTTTGCGCCTGTAAGACGTGGCGCAGCCACCCGGATACTTTGCCTGCTCCAGCACGCCCACCTTCAGCCCACGCCTGGCCAGCAGGGCCGCTGCCGTCAGTGCCCCGAAGCCGGAGCCGATAATTGCCACGTCGTATTTCATTTATACTTTTATTTGTACCACTTTTACCTTTCAGGCTGCCATTCTAAACCAGGCGGCGCGCGTATTGTTGTAAACTTATACTTACCAGATAAACTATGGAGGACGTTAGAACTGTCAGTATCATGGGCTGCGGGTGGCTGGGCTTTCCCCTGGCAGAAAGGCTCCTGCAGCAGGGCTATAATGTAAAAGGCTCTACCACCTCGCCAGAAAAGGTAGAGGTGCTGCTGGAAAAAAACATACAGCCCTACCTGCTGAACCTCTCGGAAGAGATGCTGGACAAGGACGCGCTATTGGATTTTCTGGACACCGACGTGCTGGTGCTCAACATCCCGCCGCGCCTGCGGTCGGATGGCGGGGAGGTTTACCTGCAGCAGATGCGCCTCCTGCTGCAGTACATGCTCGGCTCCGAAGTGAACAGGCTGCTGTTCGTTTCCTCCACTTCGGTGTACCAGGACCTTAACCGCGTGGTAACAGAGGAGGACATCTCATATACCGAAGAGGCGGCGCCCAATAACATGCTGCTGCAGGCGGAGAAGCTCTTTCAGGAGCGGGAGGAGTGGATGACGACAGTCGTGCGCTTTGGCGGACTGGTGGGCGGCTCGCGCCACCCCGGCAGGTTTCTGGCGGGCAAGTCGAATGTGCCCAACGGCGATGCGCCGGTAAACATCATTCACCTGGAAGACTGCCTGGCCATACTAATGCGTATTCTGGAAGAGAACCGGTGGGGGAAAGTCTACAATGCCTGTGCAGACGGACACCCGCTGCGCCACGCGTTTTACGCCGCCGCCGCCCAGGACCTGGCCCTTCCGGCCCCGCAGTTCTCCGACATGGATGCCACCAGCTTCAAACTCATCAGCAGCCAGAAACTCAAAGAGGAGCTATCCTATACTTTCCTGCACCCCGACCCTATGGCATTCTTTTCGTAGCTTTGCGGTTGATTGTTCCTGTCGTCCTTTCTCACCGGAGTGTCCCAAACCGCACCATGGTGCAGGACTGCCCTCATTTGCAACAGCAGGTAACAATCCGCAAACAAGAGCTTAGGTCATGAATATAGTTGTAATAGGAGGCGGCGCGGCCGGTTTTTTCGGAGCGATAGCCTGTGCCGAGGCAAACCCAAGCGCCAAGGTCGTGCTGCTGGAGAAGACCGGGAAGCTGCTCTCCAAGGTGCGCGTTTCGGGCGGCGGGCGCTGCAACGTGACCCACCACTGCTTCGCCCCGGCTATTCTCTCGCAGTTTTACCCGCGAGGCGGAAAGCAGCTGAAAGAGGCCTTCAAAAGTTTCGGTGCCCGCGAAACGGTAGCGTGGTTTGCGCAACGGGGCGTGCAGCTAAAAGCCGAACCAGACGGGCGCATGTTCCCGGTAACAGACAGCTCCGAAACGATTGTAAAGTGCCTGCTGCAGGAAGCCCAGAAAGCTGGCGTAGAGATCCGGACCGGCGCAGGCGTGGAGCGCATAGAATCTGTGCAGACAGGTGCGCAGCCATACTTTATACTTACCCTCAGCAGCGGCGACTCCATGAAAGCGGATAAAGTGTTGGTGAGCACCGGCGGCAGCCCCAAAAGCCAGAGCTATGATTGGCTGCGCCAACTGGGCCATACGATACAGGCGCCTGTTCCCTCGCTGTTTACCTTCAATGTCCCTTCCTCGCCGTTAAAAGAGCTGCAAGGCGTTTCGGTGCCGCACGCGCGGGTGCGCATTGCCGGGCAAAAGCTGGAGTATGAGGGGCCGCTGCTCATCACCCACTGGGGCTACTCCGGCCCTGCGGTCTTAAAACTATCAGCCTGGGGTGCCCGCCTTTTTTACGAGCAGAAGTATACGTTCACGGCCCTCATCCAGTGGGTGCCCGACCAAACCGAAGAAACCCTGCGGGAACACCTGCAGCAGTACCGCCAGGCCCACCCCAAGAAAACCGTGGCCTCTAACCCTTTGTTTGGCTTGCCGCAGCGCCTCTGGCAGGGACTAACACAGCTGGCACAAGTCCCGGAGTTGGTGCGCTGGGCCGAGCTTCCGGCCAAAAACACAAACAAGCTGGTGGAAGCCCTGCTGCGCATGCCTGTGCAGGTAAACGGCAAAACCACTTTTAAAGAGGAGTTTGTTACCTGCGGTGGCGTGGATTTGCGCCAGGTAAACATGAAGACCATGGAAAGCCGCCTGCTGCCGGGCTTATACTTTGCCGGTGAGGTGCTGGACATAGACGGTATCACCGGCGGCTTCAATTTCCAGGCCGCCTGGACCACCGGCCACCTGGCTGGCACAGCCATGGCCACCGAGCTTTAGAATTTCCTTTTTGGCAACCAAAATACAGCCATATCAGTATTACTGCATATTAGAACAAAACTGATAAAACTATGGAAATTAATAAAGAAGTACATTCTACTGTACACCACCTGATCGAAAGGTGTAAAGACGGCGCCAAAGGCTATAAAACTGCATCTGAAGACGTGGAAGACCAGGACCTGAAAGACCTCTTCCGCAAGTATGCCGTGCAGCGCGACAGCATGATCACTGAGCTGCAGGACCAGTTGCACAAAATGGGCCACACCGACGAGGAGTCAAGCTCTATTGAGGGCACCATGCACCGCGCCTGGATCGACCTGAAGTCTGCCTTGACCGCCCGTGACAGAGTGCGTGTGCTGGAGGAGTGCGAGCGCGGCGAGGATTACGCGGTGAAGGCTTATAAAGAGGCCCTGGAAAAAGACCTGCCTGCCCAGCTAAAGCAGATCGTGGAGCAGCAGTACCAGGACGTTAAAAACGCACACGACCACATCCGCACGCTGCGCGATACAGCCCGAGAGAACAAGTAATTTATACTTTATAGCATAAAAAAAGGAGCCTGAACCGGCTCCTTTTTTATGCCTACCTCGCTGCTGCACCTGCGGGTACTTTATACTTTTGTTTTGCCGGTGATTGACTTTGCCTCGATAAAGATGCGCTTTACTTCGGGGTGCTGCTCAAAAACCGATTTTTCCAGCCGGGCCACGGCCATCTCTACCTCCGAGGCTGTGAGCTCATCCCGAAACTGCACTTCAATAGCCAATAGTATTTCGTAAGGCCCCATGTGCATGGTCAGCGGCGGCGCAATCCGCTCCACGGCCGGGTCATCGGTGGCTATGCGGCTGATGCTTTCCACCGTCATCCGGTTGGCTCCCTCGCCTATCAGCAGCCCTTTGCTTTCTATCACCAGCAACACCGACACGCTGGCCAGGATAAGCCCGATGATCACTGAAGCCAGCCCGTCGTACAGTGGATCTCCGGTGTGCGTGCTTAGGAAAACACCCGCCAGCGCCACCACAAGCCCTGTAAGGGCGGCAGAGTCTTCGAACAGCACGGTAAAGGTAGCCGGGTCTTTGCTGGCCCGCAGCGCCTTAAGGAAATTCTTTTCTATGCGCCCTTTTTGAAAGTTTTTATACGCCACTATCCAGGCAGCCCCTTCAAACACCATGGCTCCTATCAGCACAATATAGCTCAGGGTGGGATCTTCTATCTGCTCGGGGTGCCGCAAGTGCGCAATTCCTTCGTACATCGACATGCCACCGCCTACCGCAAAGATGAGAATAGCCACGATCAGCGACCAGAAGTATAACTCTTTGCCGTGGCCAAAAGGATGAGAGGCATCGGCTGGTTTCTGGCTTTTTTTGAGGCCGAAGAGCAGTAGCAGGGAGTTGCCCGTGTCTACCATAGAGTGGATTCCCTCTGATAGCATGGCAGAACTGCCGCTGATGGCAGCCGCGATGAACTTCATCACGGCAATGGCCAGGTTAGCAACCAGTGCACCGTACAGCGGCAGCTTCGAGGTCTTTACATTCATAGTATATGGTATAGGTTTTGGTACTTTTCCTACGGCACCACCTACCTGAGGTTGCTGCTACCACAGAAGCAGGGTGTTGCGGCAGGAAGGATCTGAACAGCAACAATGAGGCCTGGCAAGGGCTTAGCTAACAAGCCTGCAAAGCGCTGAAAGCGTAACAATCAGCTCGATAGCACCTGCATTTATCCATAGATTTCGCTCAACAGCAAAGACTTTCGTATATTTACAGACAAAGCTACCAACGCCACATCCATGTAATCATTATTTTCTTTCAGTCAAAACAGATAGGGAATCCGGAAGCGGCTCTCTAAATTTTTCACCTTTTGAAGAAAGAAATTATGCTTACGCTACAGAACGTCTCCTACACACATCCCAATAAAGAGTTATTATTCGACAACATTAACCTCTCCCTCAGCCGCCCAGGCAAGGCTGCCTTGGTTGGCAATAACGGAGCTGGGAAATCCACACTCCTTAAGATTATAGCGGGTGCCCTACACCCTTCTTCCGGGCAAGTAAGGGCTGACGCGAAGCCATACTTTGTCCCTCAGGTTTTTGGGCAGTTCAACGGCCTTACCGTAGCCCAGGCCCTTCAGATAGAGGATAAACTCCGGTCGTTGAGAGAAATCCTGGAGGGAAATGTAACGGAGGAGAACCTGGCCCTGCTAAATGATGATTGGACCATAGAAGAGCGTTGCCAGCAAGCCTTGTCTCACTGGCAACTGGAAGGCCTGGACCTGGCGCAGCAGATGCAAAGCCTCAGCGGCGGACAAAAAACCCGGGTTTTCCTTGCCGGTATCGCTATCCATCAGCCCAACCTGGTATTACTCGATGAGCCCAGTAACCACCTCGACACAGCCGGCAGGCAGCTGTTGTATGGGTATATGCAATCAACTTCAAACACGCTGCTGGTCGTGAGCCACGACAGGAAGTTGCTTAACCTGCTGGATATGGTATTTGAGTTGAGCAAACGCGGCATCACCGGGTATGGCGGCAACTACGACTTCTACCGGGAGCAGAAACAGATTGAAGGCCAGGCCTTGCAGGAGGATGTAAAAAGCAAGGAAAAAGCGCTTCGGAAAGCCAGGGAAGTGGAGCGAGACGCGCTGGAAAGGCAGCACAAGCTGGACGCGCGCGGGAAGAAAAAACAGGCAAAAGCGGGAGTTCCTAAAATAGTGATGAACACCCTCCGGAACAGCGCTGAGAACAGCACATCCAAGCTAAAGGGTGTCCACGCCGAGAAAACAGGAGCTATAACACAGGAGCTGCAAGCGCTGCGAAATGAGCTGCCCGATCAGGACAAAATGAAGTTTGGTTTCGACCACGCTGCCCTACACAAAGGAAAGATACTGGTGAAGGCCACCGAGATCAACTATGGGTATGAAGGGCTGCCGCTATGGAGGTCTCCGTTGAGTTTTCAGATAACCAGCGGCGAACGAATCGCACTCAAGGGCCTGAACGGTTCAGGAAAAACCACCCTGATTAAAATCATACTTGGTGAGCATGCGCCAAAGGCAGGATCAATCTATAGAGCAGACCTGGCCGCTGTGTACATTGACCAAGACTACTCTTTAATCGACAACCGGCTTACCGTTTACGCGCAGGCGCAGCAATTTAACTACTCAGCCTTGCAGGAACACGAGGTAAAAATCAGGTTGGACAGGTTCCTGTTTTCAAAGGATGACTGGGACAAACCTTGCAGCGCCCTGAGCGGAGGTGAGAAGATGCGCCTCTCGCTTTGCTGCCTCACCATCCGTAACCATGCCCCGGACGTGATTATACTTGACGAGCCAACAAACAACCTGGACATCCAAAACATAGAGATCCTGACCGCTGCTGTCAACGCGTATCAGGGCACACTTCTGGTTGTGTCCCACGACCAGTATTTTCTGGAGCAGATCAACATCGAACGAACAATTGAGCTAAGCCAGCCGCTGTAAGCTAGGTTATCAAGATATAGTTGCCGCTTCTACGCACAGCTCCTAAAACTCGACAATAAACCCCAGCGTTGGCACCAGGTTGCCGTCCGTGTTTTTCAGCACCACCGGAACGGCGTTGCTGCCGTCAGCGCGCAGCGGGTTTCCATCGGTGGTGGCAAAGCCGGAATTATCCTCAGTGCGCTGGAAAGTATAACGGTCGAAGCCCGGGGTGCTGCTGGCCAGCACGTTGGCCATGTCCAGAAACAGGTCCAGCGTGATGCGGTTGAAGTTCCATTTCTTGTCGATACGCACGTCTAACTGGCTGAAAGGCTGCAGGCGCTCAGAGTTCAGCCTGGTGTAATCCAGTATACCCACCCCCAGCGAGGCGTAGTTTCTTCGGGATGCCTCCAGGTCGAAGGGAGTGGCAGGCGCACCGCCGGCAAACCTATACTTGGCACCCAGCTCCCAGTTGCGCGGCAGCTTCTTGCCCAGCAAGCCCGACACCAGGTGGCGGTAATCCCAGGCGCTGGAGACGTAAGGGCCATCCAGTCCGGCAAACTCGCTCACCACATAAGTATAGGAGAACACTGAGAACAGGCTACCCGTCAGCTTTTTCTGCAGGTAGAACTCCGCCCCGTAGGCTCTGCCCTTCCCGCTTGTCACGACTGCCTCGTTGCCAATGGCGCCAAAGTCGCCGCCCTGGTTCGCCAAGGAGATGCCATCCCGAAGGGATACCGGGTAATTGCCGTAGTCTTTGTAGAAGGCTTCCAGGGTAAAGCGCAAGTCCGGGCGCGGCAGAAACTCAGTGCCCAGCACGTAATGGATGGCCCGGATGTAGTCCGCTTTTTGATTCAGGTACTTCCCCTCCTCCTGGTACCCCAGCACCGTGTAGGTCGGCAGTTTATAGTACACCCCGGAAGAGGCGTTCAGCGTCCACTTATCGTTCAGCAAGTAGGAGATGGCAAGGCGCGGCGAGAGCGTTTTCAGGGGGTTGTTACCGTCCTCGGTAAAGGAGTTCATATCCGAGCGGATACCCAGCGACAGCCCCAGTTTGCTGTCCAGCACCGACCTTGACACCTGCCCAAAGGCGCCGTAGCGGAAGAAGTCCAGGTCAGTGTTGTAGTCCAGCGTCACGCCCGGCTGCACCAGGTTGTTCTGCTCGTCGCGCAGTTCTTTCCTAATCACGCTGAAGATATCGTTGGTGAACTGCACATACTGCCCCGATACGCCATAGGCATAGCGCCAGCCGTTTTTATACTTGTTCACGTCGAGGCGCAGCTTGTTTTCCGTTTCGCGGGAGCTGGTGTTTAGCGTGAGCGCCTGGTTTTGCCCTTCTTCGGCGGCCTCATACTTTTTCAGGGCATTGTCGAAGGCGTTGCGGCTTAGGGCCAGGTTCACGTAACCGTCGTTCACCAGCCTTTTCACAGCCACACCGGTGGTATAGTTCCATTGGTTGATGTAGGGCGTGGAACGCAGAATGTACTCATTTTCCGGCGTGCTCTCGCGCGGCACCCCAAACGAGAAATCGTCTATCGCCCCCACACCGATAAAGGAAAGGGAGGTCTTGTCACTCAGCTTATGCTCCACTTTATACTGAAAGTCCCAGTAACTGGGCCGGATGGGCAGGTCTAAGAGCTTGAAGAGGAACTCTAAGTATGATTTTCTGGCTGATACCAGGTAAGTTGTTTTGGCTCCTACAGGCCCCTCTAAGGTAGTGGCAAATTCTGAGCCGCTCAAGCGCACGTTGCCCGAGAAACGCTCCGGGTTGCCGTAGCGCTGCCTGAACTCAAACACCGCCGCCAGTGCATTGTCGTAACGCGCGTCAAAAGCGGAGGAGCTTAGTTTCAGGTCCTCGATAAATGAAACGTTTAGTATACCGGTGGCTCCTCCGGCGCTGCCCTGCGTGGTGAAGTGGTTGATGAGCGGGATTTCGATGCCGTCGAGGTAGTACACGTTTTCGCTCGGGGCGCCACCGCGTATGATCAGGTCGTTGCGGCCGCCGCCCCCGCCGCCGTTGGTGGCCACACCCGGCAACACCTGCACCACCTTCGAGATATCGAAGTTGCCGCCGGGGTTGCTGCGGATCTCCTCTGTGGTCAGGCGCTGCACCGATAGCGGTGTGATCAGGTCGGCCACAGCGGCACTTTGCCTGCGGTTGGCCACCACCTCCACCTGCTGCAGCTGGCTGGCTGTCGGTGCCAGCTCAAAGTTAAGGATCTGCACGTTGCCTACCGTCACGTTCACGTTGAAGCGGGACTGCGGCTGATACCCGACATAGGAACTCTGCACAGTGTAGCTGCCCACCGGTATACTTTCTATCCTAAAAGCGCCCTCTTCGTTGCTCACCGTTCCGAGCTGCGTTCCCGCCACCTGCACCGACACGCCGATCAGCGGCTCCTGCGTGTTCCGGTCGCGCACCGTGCCGGTAATAATGCCAGTTTGCGCCAGGGCAAGTGTTGGCAAAAGAAGAAGGAGTAGAAGTATTTGTTTCATGGGCACCTTTGCATAGGATGATGCTCGTACTACAGGCTTCCGGCAAAATTGTTTTAAGCATCTTTTCTTTCTTTTTTAAAGATTAAAAGCATGATAAAAAGGAGCGGGCGCAGTGTATAAGCATGGAGTAAACAGGCAGGTGCTAAGGGAACTCGTAGATCGCGGCTTTCACAAACCAGGTAGCAATATCGCCTCGGCTAAGCTTCAAGAGAAGTCGAGGCAACATCATTACTTTAATGCAGAGAAACAATACCAGGTTCAGTTTTGAGCCAGGCTGCCCATATTTAGGCTGAAGACTTTTATATTGCCTTTGAAAAAAATCTTCCCTTCCTGTAGTTTTTCCTCATCGGATGCAACTAACCCTAAAACCGAATGTAAACCGAGAGCATGAGCGCAGCCATAGACGATACCTTTCTTCAGCGGATAAACCAGCACCTGGGCATTGCGCATAAGGTGTGCGGCCTCTACCTCGCCGACAAGGACGAGCGGCAGGACCTGGTGCAGGAAATGCTCTACCAGCTGTGGCGCTCCTACCCCTGCTTCGACGGCCGCTCCAAATTCTCGACCTGGATGTACCGGGTCTGCCTGAACACGGCCCTGACCTACCGGCGGAAGAACAGCAAGGACAAAACCCAGTCGCTCTCACCCAGCCACCACCAGATACCCGACCCGCCTCCCGAGGACGGGGAGGAAAGCATGCTCCTGCTGCGCGAGGCCATCGCCGCCTTGCCGCCACTCAATAAGGCAATCGTGCTGCTTTACCTCGAGGATCTGCGCTACGAGGAGATCGCCCAAATCACGGGGCTTTCCAAATCAAACGTGAGCGTACGCCTGGTCCGGATCAAGAAACAACTGGAGTCCTTTATGAAGAAACCACCTAAACCCTGCAGCCATGTCAGCTCTTGATGACCTGAAGCGGCAGTGGGACAAAGGCCCGCAGGCCTTCCCCGCCGCCTCCCCCTACGACAAAGCGTCTTTCGGCACCTTAATCCAATTACGTATGAAAAAGCAGCACAACATGATCTTTCGCTACTTCTGGGCCTCGTTCACGTTTCACCTGATCGTTTACGCCCTGCTGACCCACGTGATGATCCGGCATTGGAACGACACGGGCACCCTGGTGCTTGGCCTGACGGGCTTGCTGGCCACCGTGCCCTTTACGGCCATGATGCTCAGGCGCTACAAGCAGATGGCCCTGTCCAAGGTCAACCGGGAAAGTATGGCTTCTATCCATGCCTCCGTCACCCGGCAGCGAAACCGGCTGGCAAGCTTTTACGCCTTCAAAAGAAGGTATGAGCTCGCTTGGATCCCGCTCCTGTCAGCCATCGGGGTGGTGCTGGTGTTCAACTTGTTCTTCCCCGGAGGGGTCATGGCCTTCCCCCTAGGGGCCGCTGTTACCTACGCGCTCACGTTGCTGAGCTGCCTGCTGGCTATCCGGAGTGAGAACAGAAAGTACTTTAACCGGCCCCTGCAGGAGCTGCAGTCCATTTTGGACGACTACAAAAGCTGATTTCACTTTCCGGCAGGTCCGTTCAGCCTGCGTACACCGCCCTTAATCAAATAAAATGCGTCTTGAAAATAAAGGTCCATCCATTTGTAGCTGCCGCCATACTTTATCGTTCTGACGCATTTCTGTCGCGGCGTTTACACTTATACCAAGTTGGCCACACAGGAGCATGGGCGCTTTCACAGTTGAGTAGAGAGGGTTGACGGAATAACGGCTTCTGCCACAACTTACCCTATCAAGATATGTATAATTGTAATATAATTTTAAACAATTTATACAAAGATGAAAATGCTCACTATCTTTTTAGTTGCCTTGCTTCTGATAGGGTTAGCGTTTGCGCAGCCGCAGCAGCAAAGCCAGACACTGGATAACCTGCAGAAAGCCTACCAGGCAGAGGCGAATGCGGCACGGCGCTATGAGCTGTTTGCCAGCAAAGCCGCCGAGGAGAACCATGAGCAGGTCGCCAAGCTCTTCCGGGCAGTCTCCCAATCGGAGACCGTGCACATGCAAAACCACAGGCAAGCGATTGAGGCCATGGGCGGTACGCCGGCAGAGATCGCGTATGAAGAGGTAGAGGTAGAAACTACCCATGACAACCTGGAGGAGCCGATAGAGGGAGAAAAGCAGGAAACAGAGTCGTTATACCCTGAGTTCGTGAAAATCGCCAAACAGGAGAAGGCGGCGCAGGCCGAAAAATCCTTTACCTATGCCATGCAGGCCGAGGCGCAGCACGAGAAACTGTTTAAAGATGCCTTAAAGCACCTGGGCCAGAACAAAGCCAAGGACTACTACGTCAGCTCCGTGACAGGCTCCACCATAGCCATTGACCCCGGAGAGCAGGCTCCGAAGCCAGAGCACGAGGGTGAGGAGTTCAGGAAGATCGAGTAAAAGGACCTCTACACGGTTCAGATTAAAGCAGAGGCAACACGCCATCACTCACGGCGCAGCAGCTTCCTTTATACTCGGTTCGGCGCTAAGGCGATGGGAAAGACTGCGGCGGGAAAAGTATGAAAGCCGGAGGACAGGGCAAAGTATAAACTGAAGCGAACCCGCCCTTTCTGTATGCAAAACCCTAAATCGTTTGGAACATCCGGGAGCAACCTAAATTGAAAACGCTACCACGCCTTAAGTATGCGGCGCGCGCGCTGCTGCATGCACTGGCACTGCTTTCCGTAAAGTTCCTTACCCTGACGTTTCTCTTTCTCCTCTGTCTCTATGCGCTTTTCCAACTGGTCCATGAAGTGTTCTCGGAGGGTGACACGGGCTTTGACACCAGGATGTTTGACATCGCGCAAAGCCTATCCTCCCCCGGCATGACGCACTTCATGCGCCACGTTTCCTTTTTCGGCTCGGATGAATACCTGATCGTGGCCATGGCGCTGTCTGTGCTGGTGCTGTCCTTTTACAGGAGCATGCAGTGGAACAGCCTGCGCATGCTGTTGATTTCCTTCACCGTCTCCGTCCTGAACACCTTCCTGAAACATTACTTTGTGCGCCCAAGGCCCGAGCTCGGCCTCCTGGTCGTGCCCGGGCTTAGTTTCCCGAGCGGCCACGCCATGATTGGCGGCGTCTTCTATGGTGTGCTGGGCTACATCATCTGGACAACTGTTTCGCGTAAAGTATGGCGCTGGGTGCTGATTTCACTCCTGACGCTTTTTGTCCTGCTCATCGGGTTTAGCCGCGTTTACCTGCGTGTGCACTACGCCACCGATGTAGCGGCGGGCTACCTCTTCGGCATACTCTGGCTGATGCTGTCCCTGTACCTGATGAGCCGGCTGGAGCGGTTCTATGTGAAAAGGTACAAGAAGTATCTTGGCAGCTACAGGCTTAAACCAATCCAAAAGTAAAGGTATCGCTCACGCCAGCTAACCACCGTCCCTACAAATATTATTGCTTGCACGTACACTATATTATCTGAAAGATAGCCAGTTACCCGCTCAACAATTGTGAACCTTGCCTCCGACAGCATCGATCAGCTCTTCCATCAGCTCCACTCCGGTGCTGCCGGGCTTCACACGCATACGGCCAGGCGACGGGTGGCTGCCCAGAAAAGAAAAACCAGAACCCCGTCGCGGTTCAGGTGGGAGGCGAAGCTGCTGATCAACCAGTTCAGGAGCCCGCTCATGCTGCTGCTCATACTTGTCGTTATACTTTCCGCCTTTCTGGGCGACACATCCGATGCCTTTATTGTACTGGTGATCCTGCTCATCTCTGCTTTGCTAAGCTTTTTGCAGGAGCTGCACGCAGGCAGGGCGGTAGAGAAGCTCCTGAAGATGATCGAGGTAAGGCATCAGGTGATAAGGGAAGGCAGGGAGAAGCACGTGCCGGCGCAGGAGGTAGTGCCAGGCGATGTGGTGGTGCTCCATGCCGGTGACCTGCTCCCGGCGGACTGCCGCATTATCGAGAGCAATGAGCTGCACGTTAACGAGAGCGCCCTGACAGGCGAAAGCTTCCCGGTGGCCAAACAAGCGGGTGTACTGCCGGAGAGCACGCCGCTGCACCAGAAAAGCAACTGCCTGTGGCGGGGCACCAGCGTGGTGAGCGGCACGGCCAGGGCTCTGGCCGTGCATACCGGCAGCGCCACCATTTTCGGGCAAATGGCCCACAGCCTCACCCAGGTTACCCCCACCGCCTTTGAGGCCGGGCTCAGATCCTTCGGCTATTTCCTGCTCCGGATCACGGTGCTGCTTTCCGTTATCATACTTGGTACTAGCCTGTACTTCGACAAGCCTTTCTTCAACTCACTGCTCTTTGCACTGGCGTTGGCCGTGGGCATGGCCCCGGAGCTGCTCCCGGCAATCATGACCTTCGCCATGTCGGCAGGCGCCAAGCGCATGGTCGCTCGGAAGGTCATCGTCAAGCGCCTTTCCTCCATCTTCAACTTCGGCGAGGTCAACGTGCTGTGCACCGATAAGACCGGCACCATCACCGAAGGCTCTGCCAAAGTATACGATGTTGTGAATACGGCAGGAAAACCGGATCCCAAAGCGCGGCTCTATGCCTTCCTCAACGCCTCCTTTCAGCAGGGCTTTTCAAACCCGATCGATGAAGTGATCCGGGCACTGCCCCTGAAAACGGAGGGCTATGAAAAGCTCGATGAGATCCCCTATGATTTTATCCGCAAGCGCCTGAGCATTGCTGTCCGGGGCGAGGCCGGCAACATCATTATCACTAAAGGAGCACTGCCCAACGTGCTGGCGGTATGCGGGCTTTACCTGGATGAGGCGGGTACGGAGCAGACGCTGAAAGAAACACAACGCCAGCAGATACAGGCAAAGCTGGAAACCTATAGCCGGGAGGGACTGCGTGTGCTGGGAATCGCCTTTAAGTATACTTCCAGTTCCGATATTACCCACCAGGACGAGCAGGAAATGGTGTTCCAGGGATTTATACTGCTGGAGGACAAACTGAAGGAAAGCGCCCGGGACTCTATCGGGCGGCTGGAGAAAATGGGGATTGCGGTAAAGATCGTCACCGGCGACAACCGCTTTGCGGCCCGGCATGCAGCCAAAGCCCTCGGCATGGGCAGCGACAGCATCCTGACGGGGCAGGAACTGAACAGCATGGCCCCGGAGGCGCTCACGGTGAGGACGGCCGCTGTGGATATTTTCGCGGAGATAGAGCCCCACCAGAAAGAGCGCATCGTGCGGGCCCTGCAGAAGTCCAGGTTTCGGGTGGCTTACCTGGGCGACGGCATCAACGACGTGGCGGCCATTCACGCGGCCGACACCGGCATCTCCACCAACAACGCCGTGGACGTGGCCCGGGAGGCCGCCGACTTCGTGCTGCTGGAGAACGACCTGGAAGTACTGGCCGACGGGGTGCACGAGGGACGCAAGTCCTTTTCCAATTCCATGAAGTACATTTTCGCCACCACGGGCGCCACCTTCGGCAACATGTTCAGCGTGGCCGGCGCCTCTCTGGCCCTCCCCTTCCTGCCCATGCTGCCCAAGCAGATCCTGCTCACCAACCTGATCTCCGATTTCCCCTACCTGGCCATAGCCGCCGACCGGGTGGATGAGGAACAGCTCCTCAGGCCACTGAAGTGGGACATCCGCCTCATCCGCAGGTTTATGGTGGTTTTTGGCCTGCACAGCTCCGTTTTCGACTTTGCCACCTTCTATACCCTGTTCTTTTACTTCGGCCTCCGCGACGCCCCTTTCCAGACCGGCTGGTTCCTGGAGTCGGTTGCTACAGAGTTGGTCATCATCTTCGTTATCCGGACCCGCAAGCCGCTGCTCCGAAGCAAGCCAGCCAGGCCGCTTTTGCTGATCGCCCTGCTAGCCCTAGCCGTTACGGCATGGCTGCCGCTCTCTCCGCTGGCCCCTGCCCTGAGCCTGACCATTGCCCACCAGGCACAGGCTTTCGCCCTTGTGGGTATTGTGCTGGCCTATGTCGTCACGGCCGAGCTGCTCAAGCTGTGGTTCTTCCGTTCGGTTACCACAAACGCCCAGCCCCGCGCCTGATGTAAAGCAAAGTATACTATCCTGGCAGTAATTATTACGTAAACCCTTTCATCAGTTAAGATAAGCTCCTGATCATACTTATGTAGGTCCCAAACCTCCTCTTATGGCATCATGGCACACTATTGAAGGATCGCCTAACCCGCTGGGAGTAAGCTTCATCCCGGAGGAAGACGCCTTTAACTTTACCCTGTACTCCAGGAACGCCACCAAGGTGAAGCTCCTGCTGTTTCGGGAGGGGGTGTACGAAACGCCAACCAGCACGTTTGACTTTAACCCGCTGGTGCACAAATCGCAGCGGGTCTGGCATTGCCGGCTTAAGCGTTCCGACATGGGCGGTGCCACGTACTATGGCTTCCAGGTGCACGGCTGCGCCGATGAGCTGAGCCTGCTCTGCAACGTGGACCCGCAGAAACTCCTGCTCGACCCTTATGCCCGGGAGGTGTTTTTCCCGCCAAACTTCAGCCGCAGCGCCGCCAGCCGGCCGGGCACTAACATTGGCAAGGCCCCGTTGGGCTACATCATGCTGCCGCCCTACGAGTTCGATTGGCAGGGTGACCGTATGGCGCCGCACGAGCATGATTTGGTTATTTACGAAATGCACGTGCGGGGATTCACCCGCAGCCCCAGCGCAGGCATAGCCAACGAAAAGGCAGGCACGTTTGCAGGTGTAGTAGAAAAAATTCCCTTCCTGAAGGAGTTGGGCATAACGGCCGTAGAGCTAATGCCCATACAACAGTTCGACCCGCACGCCGGCGACTATTGGGGCTATCTGCCGCTCAACTTCTTCTCGCCGCACAAAAGCTATGCGGCCGACCAGAGCCCATCAGGGGCGGTGGTGGAGTTTAAGACCATGGTGCGGGAGCTGCACAAGGCAGGTATAGAGGTGCTTCTGGACGTTGCCTTCAGCCACACGACAGAGGAAGGCATGATCGGCCCTACTTACCACCTGAAAGGAATAGACCCATCCACGTATTACCTGATCCAGAACGACCCGGAAGACCCCTACCTGAATTTCAGTGGCACCGGCAACACGCTCCGTACCGACCACCCCGCGGTGCAGCGCATGATCATGGACAGCCTAAGGTATTGGGTGAAGGAGATGCACGTGGACGGCTTCCGTTTTGACCTGGCCTCTATCTTTACCCGCCGCTCCGACGGCTCGGTGGGCGAGGCGCCTATCTTCTCCGACATAGCCACCGACCCTGACCTGGCACAGGTACGGCTGATCGCGGAGCCTTGGGACGCACAGGGGCTCTACCAACTGGGGCGCAGTTTTCCGGGCAGCACCTGGCTACAATGGAACAGCGGCTTCCGGGACGATGTACGGCGCTTTGTGCGGGGCGATGAAGGCCAGGTGGCGGCGTTGATGCAGCGCCTCTACGGCAGCGACAACCTCTTTCCGGACGATTTGCTCCATGCCTACCATCCCTACCAAAGTATAAACTACGTTACCTCCCATGACGGCTTTACGCTCTACGACCTGGTTAGCTACAACAAAAAGCACAACATGGCCAACGGCCACCAGAACCAGGACGGCTTTACGGTAAACTACAGCTGGAACTGCGGCTGGGAAGGCGATGAGGCGGTGCCGGAGGCGGTGCTCAGGCTGCGCCGGCAACAGGCCAAGAACCTCTTTCTGCTGCTCATGCTGGCAAACGGCACGCCCATGTTTGTGGCAGGCGATGAGTTCCTGCAAACGCAGGGCGGCAACAACAACCCCTACAACCAGGACAACCCCACCACCTGGCTCAACTGGGACAGGATGGGGCTGATGCAGGAGCATTTTGCGTTTGCAAAGAGAGCCATTGCCTTCCGGAAGCGCCACCCCAGCCTGGGCCGGAGCCGCTTCTGGCGCGACGACGTGAAATGGTATGGCCCCAACGGGCCGGTGGACTTCTCCGCTGCCTCCCATACCCTGGCCTACTTCCTATCCGGTGCAGCTTTGGGAGACAAGGACCTGTATGTGCTGGTAAACGCCTTTTGGGAAAGTATAGAATTTAAGCTGATGGAGCCCGGCCCCTGGTATCGGGTGGCAGACACCAGCCTGCCCTCCCCGCACGATTTCCTGGACGAGCAGGAGAAGGAGGAAGTAAAAACCGCCAGCTATACCCTTCAGGCGCGTGCTGTTGCCGTTTTGGTGCGGGATACTGCTCAACCTGCCAGTTCCTATAGTATATGAAGCCCAGGCTCCTGAGCCGTATACTACCGGCACTGGTCTGTTTGCATACCGCCATGGCCAGCGAAATGCCGAAACCGACTTTACCGCGCACGAACTGCTTTGTACCGCTCCTAAGTATGCTGGATGAAGTAGCGCAGGCTGTCTCAGTGCGAAAGCTGAAAAGGCCCCTCGCCCGGCGCAGGTGAAGCGATCTTTCGTAGCCGGAAGGAATATACCAGGCTCATGATACCTATCAAAAGCGCTTCCACGCCCAGCAGGTATGTGACGGCCACTGCCCCGCTAAGCGGGCTCCAGATCAGGAACATGCCCAGCACAATCGCCAGTACCCCCGTCAGTAACATGAACCCCCAGGTAGCAGAATGGGCTTTACGTACAGAGAAAAAAGCCACAATCTGCAGCATACCCGTGAAAATAGCCCAAAAGCCGGTCAGGATAGCAAAAGCCATAACTGACTGTAGCGGGAAAACCACCAGAACCGCCCCCAGCACCACATCAAAAAGCCCAACGGCCAGAATCCAGCCCCACTGGCTCTTCTCGCGGTTGGCAAAGGCCGCGACTATGGTTAAAACCCCCATTAAGGCTAGCACCAGTCCGATGTACAGAGCTAAACCGATTACAAGGCTAAGTGGGTATATAAAGGCTAAAATGCCCAGGATGATCAACGCGGCACCTTTCAGGCTCAACAGCCACCAGTGCCTGTAAAATACCAGTTCCATCTATAATTTGATTTAGGGTTGCTATACTACAGGAAAGCAGCATGCGGCCTGGCGCTGGCGCAGGCACCGGGGAAGAAGCAGGGCTGTTATACCAGCTGCTCAAGTATTTTTACTAAAACAATACTGTTTTGTTTAAATTATACCGTATAAAATACAAAAAAACTACCACCGCTGTCCTGCAGCATCCGCTTTAATCTAATGCATGTTCCTAAAGGAAAGATCGTCGCCATTGGCGGGAATGTGGATAGGGGCTCCTACCCCTTGCCTACCAGGCCAAGCCTGAGAAGAAAGATCAACTTCTTTCAGCAGGGAATACTCGAGCGCATACACCTGGAACTGTACGGCACAGAATCCAGGCTGGAAATAGTGACCACGGCCTCTCTTATACCGGAAGAGATGGCGGCGGCCTACGTACATGCTTTTCACCTACTCGACAGCCACAACGTCGGCACCCTGCACATCCGCTCGCCGGAGGAGGCAGACAGGCCGGAAAACCTGGAGCGCCTGCGGAAGGCGCACGGCATCCTGTTTACGGGCGGCGACCAAAGCAGGATAGCGGCTGCCTTTCTGCACACGCAGGCGCTAAGTATACTGCAGGAGCGCTACCAGCAGGAAGAAAAATTCCTGATCTCCGGCACCAGCGCAGGTGCCATGGCGCTCTGCAACATCATGATCAAAAGCGCGGAGCACAGGCGCATACTGGCAAAAGGGACTGTTCGCCTGGGAGAAGGGCTGTCCCTACTGCCAGCCATGCTCATCGACACGCACTTTATAAACCGGCGCCGCATGCCACGCCTCATGGAGGCGATCGCAGCTTACCCGGACCGCATCGGCATTGGGCTGGGCGAAGACACCGGCGTGCTGATCCGGAACGGGAATGTGATCGAAACCATTGGCTCCGGCCTGGTGATCCTGATAGATGGACGGCAGCTGTATGAAAACAATTTTCCTGATATACCCAACGGCGAGGCGCTCTGCCTGGAGCACTTGCTCCTGCACGTGTTGCCCAAAGGCAAGTGCTACCTGGTACAACATGGCAGGTTTTTGAAAGAAGGAGAGGCATGTGTAAAGTAAAAGACCGGTTCTCCTCAGGCTGTGGCAATTGAGGAGGATGAGAAGAGGCAACTGAGGGATTCTATACCATAACTTCCCCTGCCATGGAAAACAACGCGCTACCGGCACAGAAGCGAACCACCATACTTCCCCACCTGCTGCACAACCTATACTTCTGGCAGGGGTCGTTGGCTTTGTTCCTGCTGGCCATGGCTGTATATTTCATGCAGCATCAGCAAATCGAGCTGGCGGCCATACAGCGCCAGTTGCGCCAGGCAAAGGTGTCCTTTCTGCTGCTGGGAGCGCTGCTGACCGCCTGCCATATCCTACTGCAGGGCGAGATGTATGTGCGCTGCTTCAGGTCGCTGGGAAAAACGGTAGCCCTAACCCAAACGGTGCTGCTGTTCCTGAAGCGCAACCTGGTCAGCGTGCTGTTGCCTGCCGGAGGCTTCTCCTCGCTGGTGTTCTTTTCCCGCCAGGTAGCGTCGGACCAGGTAAACAAAACGCATGTATACCTGGCCTCCTCGCTCTACAGTATCTGCGGCATGCTCTCTGTCATCATCATTGCGGTGCCGGTGCTGGGCTTTGCGCTACTGCGGGGGCAGCTACAGACGCCTGCGCTACTAGGCTTTATTTTCCTGGTGCTGCTGACAGCGGCCATGATCGCGGCGCTGGTTTCTGTCCTGAAGCGTGGCTGGGCCTACCGTTTGCTTCACAAGCGGCTGCCGCCATGGGCTGCCCTGCTCGACGAGATCACCTCAAAGCCCCTGGACCGCCGTCAGCTTGGGGCTGCCTTAGCGGCCTCTGTGGTCATTGAGTGCATCGGGGTTTCTCATTTGTTCATTTCCATGCTGGCCCTGGGGTACGAGGCGAGCTGGCCGGCGGCCTTCATCGGCTACATGGTCATGATGATCCTGCTGATCGCGTCACCGGTGCTGCGGGGCCTGGGAGCCATTGAGGTAGCCATGACCTTTATACTTACCCAGTACGGACTGCCGGTCGTGGCCGCAGCCTCTGTCACGCTGCTATTTCGGCTGTTCGATTTTTGGTTGCCGCTCCTGGCCGGGGTGGGCAGCTTTTTCATCCGAAAGGATAGTTTCCTGCTGCGGGTATTTCCGGCGCTGCTGCTCTTTTTCACGGGCATCGTTAACGTGCTTTCCGTTATTGCGCCGGCCGTTCCTACCCGCCTGGAGTTTGTCCGGGAGGTTTTTCCGGAGGAGGTTATCTCCGCCTCGAATGGGTTGGTGATGGTGGTAGGCATGGTGCTGATGCTGCTGGCGGTGTTCCTGCTGCAAGGCTCCCGGCGCGCCTGGCTGCTGGCGGTGGTACTGGTGTCCCTTTCCATTATCGGGCACCTTACCAAAGCCATCGACTACGAAGAGGCGCTGTTTGCAGCCTTTACGCTCATCAGCCTGCTCTATACCCGCTCGGCTTATAGTTTAGTGCCGCACCCGCGCTACACCAGGCTGAGCATCCTGGTGCTGGTCTACGGGCTGCTCCTGGTCATGCTCTACGGCGTGCTGGGCTTCTTCTTCATGGATAAGGTGCATTTCGGGCAGGAGTTCAGCCTCGACCAGGCGCTCCGGCAGGTGCTGCGGCTCTTTTTCACTTTCGATAACGCCGGAATAGAGCCCCTTACTCCCTTTGCCCGCTGGTTTATTTTTTCGCTCTACACGGCGGGGGCCGCCTACCTGGTGTTTGTGCTGTACGGCCTGCTGCGCCCTTACTTCGCGCAGCCGTTTAACTCTGCCGAAGAGAAAGCGCTGGCCTCCGAACTCACCGGCAAGTATGGCCACTCCTCGCTCGACTACTTTAAAACCTACCCCGACAAGCTTTTCTTCTTCACACCGGACAAACAGGCTTTTGTCTCTTTTAAAGTATGGCGGCACCTGGCCATTGCCCTGGAAGACCCCGTAGCCGCAGATCCGGAGGCGATGAAGGCAGCTATAGAGGCCTTTGACGAGTATTGTGCTGAAAACGGGTTTACCGCTGCTTATTACCGCGTGCCCGAAGCAAGTTTGCCTCTTTATACTTCGCTGGGCAAGAAAAGCTTTACGGTAGGCGAAGAAGCCATTGTGGACCTGCCGTCGTTTACGCTGGAAGGTAGCAAAATGCACGCGAACCGGAACGCTGTGCGCAAACTCACGGCCGATGGCTATGTTTTTAAAGTATACGATCCTCCTATTAAAGCTGGCCTGCTGCAAAAGCTCGAGCTGGTATCGGCCGAGTGGCTGCAGGACAAGGAACAGGCGGAGCTGACGTTTACCGAAGGCGTTTTTGATCCGGCCATCCTGAAGAACCACCCGATCATGACGATTGAGAATGCGGATGAAAAAGTATACGCTTTTCTGGACGTGGTGCCTTGCGGTGTGCCGGGCATGGCCGTGTACGACCTGATCCGCCAACTGCCCGACGCCCCTAACGGCACTTTGGATATGCTGCTATGCCAGGCGTTTCTATACTTTAAATCCAAGGGCTTTCAGCAGGTGAACATGGGGCTTGCGCCGATGTCGGGGATAGACGGCAGGAACGTTCCGCAAAAGACGGTCCGCTTTGCCTATGAGCACCTGCGGGCTTTCGGGCATTTTAAAGGGCTGCGGAAGTATAAAGAGAAGTTCTCCCCCGCCTGGGAGAAGAAATACCTGGCGTATGAAGATGATTACCAGCTGCTGCAGGTGCCGGTGGCTCTCAAAAAAGTATCGGAGGCTGCTGTTTAGGTACTTGCCCGAACCTGCGATTTCCCCGCCTGCCTGTAGGTCAGCCAGGCCAGATACATGAGGTACAGAAAGTATACGCCCATAAAAAGCCGCTGCCACAGCCCCCGGTAACCGATCAGGTGCAGCTTTGCGGCACCGAAGAGCAACAGGAAAACACCACCTGCCACCATGACCAGCACAGACAGCACTTTTATACCCGGGTGTTCGCCGTGCAGGGCGTACCAGGCAACCGCCGGCACAAAGTATAAACCCGCCTGCCCTGCTATACCTCCCACCGCATGAATCTGCCCAGCAACGGTAAGCCTGCCATGGACGAAATCATAAGGGAACAGCCCCGAGATCAGGCCCTCTCCTATGCCGTAGATCGCGACCAGCCAGCACAGCAAGGTAATGCCCCGGTGCGTTTTCCCGAAAGCAACCTGTAGCCCCAGGGCGAAAAGGACCAACAAGCCGGTAAAGACAACACTCCAGGCGGCGACCCAATGGGCTACCGGGCTGCCGGAAACGCTCAGTAAGCTCTCGGACTGCTCAATGAAGTTATACCCGGGGTATAGCATGGATAACAGAGAGGTCACCACAAAATCGCCGATGCAAGCCGTAAAGCAACTGACGGCTCCGGCCCTCATCAGACCTCTGCTGAAACGGCTTCTCGCATGTATGGCTTCTCTCACTTGTGCTTCCTTGCTAAACACAAACTAGTTTATGCTTCCTTCTAGGCTTACTAAATCGTATACGTTAGTATATGGCACTACTGGTATTGATACGGCACGGGCAGTCACAGTGGAACCTGGAAAACCGCTTCACAGGCACGGTGGACGTGGCCCTCACCCCCCACGGCCGGCAGGAGGCACGGTTGGCAGGGCACCACCTGAAAGGCATCAGATTTTCGGTGGCCTACACCTCAGACCTGCGGCGTGCACAGGAAAGCCTGCAGATCATCCTGAAAGAAATTGGGCAGGAGCACATACCCGTTTACCGAAATAGCGCGCTGAACGAGCGCAACTATGGCGACCTGCAGGGGCTCAACAAGCTGGAAACCGCCGAGAAGTATGGCGCACAACAGGTAATGCTTTGGCGCCGCAGCTTTGATGTGGCTCCTCCCCACGGAGAAAGCCTGAAAGATACGCAGCAACGCGTGCTCCGGTATTACCACAGCCAGATTGAGCCGCACCTGCGGCAGGGGGAGAACGTGCTGGTGGTGGCGCACGGCAACAGCCTGAGAGCCCTGGTTATGTACCTGGACCAGCTCAGTCAGGACGCTATCTCGCACTATGACCTACCCACCGCCACGCCTTTAGTGTATACTTTTGATGCAGACCTGAAGAAATGTATAGCCCCAGCTACAATCAAAACCAACGACAGCACTCTAGTCACCAGACCACCTGCTGTAAATAAAAAGCTTGACCCAGTCATTCACCACAAAAGAGAAGAAGGCCGAGACACCAAGTATGCTAAGGGTTTGGGTAAACGGAACAGGAGTAAAACCAATTAAGCCAAAGGTAGTTAGCAGGATTCCCAGTACTAAATCGGCAGAGATGGCCAACAGGAGAATCTTACCGGGCATTGATTTCCAGAAATGCCTCTTCTCCCGGATAATAAAGATGGAGAAAAGCGCAAAGAACAGCAGAATCTCAAAACTGGTAGTGTTCAACTCTCCCGCTGTGCTGATATTAAAATAGCGCAGACAAATCTACGGCCTGTGCGGGGGATTCGTTGGCGGCTTTACAAAATAGCATGAGCGGAGAACGTCATGGCCCACTTCCTGCCTTTGGGCTGTCTGCCCTGGCAATCCCTTGCGGTTGCCGTGTCACAGGTGTGTCTTTGCAGGGACAGGCATCCCTCCAAAAGCAGCTTCTTAAGGCTTTACACGGGTATCATGAGGCGATCCGTTGATAGTGACCGCTTTCCTGTCCTGCAGCTGGTATAGCTCCGAATAAAGCTTCCCGGCCTGCAGCAGCTCCTCATGTGTGCCCTCTTCCGCTACCACACCTTCCCTAATCACAAAAATCTTATCGGCATGGCAGATGGTGCGAAGGCGGTGGGTAATGGTAATCACGGTTCGGCCCCGCATCAAATTCTCCAAGGCCTCCAGCACACTTCTCTCCGCTTCCGTATCGAGCGAGGCGGTGGGTTCATCGAGTATAAGTATTGGCGAGTTGCGCACAATAGCCCGGGCTATACCGATGCGCTGGCGCTCGCCGCCCGAGAGGGTCATGCCCCGCTCCCCTACCAAAGTATGATACCCTTTGGGAAACCTGCAGATGAAGTCATGGGCGTTAGCCCGTTTGGCAGCCTCTATGATTTCTGCCGCCGTAGCCTCCGGCCTTCCGTAGGCGATGTTTTCCTGTATAGAGCCGTAAATCAGCACCGTCTCCTGTAGCACGAAGCCGATCTGCATGCGCAGCCCCTCCAGCGTAAAGTCCCGGACGTCGGTGCCGTCAATCAGGATTCTGCCGGCATCGGGGTCGTAAAAGCGTGGGATGAGGCTGGCAATGGTGGACTTGCCGCTACCTGTTGGGCCACAAATGCCAACGTGCTGGCCTGCCTGAATTAAAAGGCTGATGTTATGCAGCACCGGCAGGTTATCTGCATAAGAAAATGTAACGTTCTCAAACACGATATTCCCCTTGAGTTTTCCTGGGTTGCGGGCATTGGGTTTCTGGTGGATTATGATATCCGTTTCCAGGATCTGCTGGATGCGCTCCAGGGCAACCATAGCCTGGGCTATGTTGGTAGTCATTTTAGCCAAGTCCTTTATCGGACTAAAAAACTTGCTCAGGTACGACAGGAAAACCGTCAGCGCCCCGATCGTCATGACGCCTGCCAGCACCAGGCTGGCGCCACGCCAAAGCACAAAGGCGGTGCAGAACGAGACAAGTATGGTTACGACCGGCGAGACAATGGACTTAATTTTACGCGCCCTCAGGGCGGCCTCCACCGTCTCAAGGCTCACCTGCTTCAGCCGGTCCTCCTCCAGGTCCTGCCGCCCGTAGGCGTTGATGGCGCGTATGGACTCCAGCCCCTGCTGCAGCACGGCCACCATCTCCGCCTGATCCTTCCGTACCTCATGCGTAGCGGCTTTTACCGCCTTTTTAAACCGTATGATAAACAAAAGTATAAACGGAGACACACTCACCGCCATCAGCGTAAAGTCCCAGTTTAGGTAGAACATCAGCGAGAGGATACCGATTATAGTCAGGGCATCGATGAGGATATTTAAAAGCGTTTCAGAAGCAAAATCCTGTATGGTGGACACATCCGAGGTGATGGTACTGAGCAGTTTGCCGACCTGGTGGGTATCGTAGTAGGAAAGCGAGAGCCGCAGCAAGTGGTGGTACATGCGCCGTCTTAGGTCGTTGGCCACGTATTGCGCCACGCTCTCGGTGAAATAGTTGTTGGTGTAGCTGGCTAGTCCGCCGAGGGCGTTGAACAAAACCATGGCAGAGGCAGCCACAGCGGCCAGCTCCATGTTATGCCTTCCCAGCGGCAGGTCTTCTACCCAGAGCAGCCAATGCGGCAAGGGCTCGTTGCCGATCACGTTGTCGATGATCACTTTAAGCGGCCAGGGCGTAGCCAGGCTCATACCTGTTTCGGCCAGCATGGCCAGGAAAATAATGGCCAGCCAGGTCCAGTACGGCTTTACAAGGCCCAGCACCAGGCTTGACAGGCTCGTGGCGGGTGGCGCCACAGGTGGGTCAGCCAGAGCCTGGGCGTAACGTTCTTTAAGGTCAGCTCCCATAGCTACCCGTTTATTTATCTCATCGACTATCTATACTACATACGTATGCTGCCTTTAGCGTGAAGTATAAACGCTGACTTATGCTATCTTGATTTTTTTTTCTGCCTATAATTTGGCTGGGGATAGCGGTTTAGTGCCCACGTTTGGGCCATGGCGCATTTCAATGCGCTATAACTTTTGTTAGCTAATGTTATTCCTATCCTCTGGAGCTAAAGCAAGTGGAGAAGACGTTATTTAATATTTTCAGCCAACTGAGCTACCAAGTCTTTTTACCGCTCTTCATCTTTTCCAGTATCTCCGCTAAAAACTGACCGTTTGCTCCTGCAAGCTCGACTGCCTCACCCATGGTTTTCATAGCTTCTTCTGTTTTACCTGTCTTATACAATAGGTTAGCGTAGGTGTACAGGAACCTCGGGTTGTTCTTGTCCTTGTGCAAGGCTAACTCCTTAGACCATTTCAAGGCAGCTTTCAGACTTTCGGTGTCCTCACAGAAAAGGAACAAGTTGTTGGCGTAGCTGTCAAGCTGTTGGTTATCCAGTTGCCTTTCCATCGAAGTAATGTAGGAAGCGTAGGCGGGCCAGTTCTTAGTCCATTGGTAGTACATCGGCTTGGAGTTCATCAGTATCGCGTCGGCTAAATCAGGAAACTTCACGTCCAGCGTTTGCTTTAACTCGTCCCAGTTCACGTGCTCGTTCACCTTACCTGAATACGAGACCATCCCGCCACCGTAGTCTTTCTTTACTCCATTGATCCTTAAGTAAGGCAGCACAAGCTCATCGAAAACTACGGTCTTGACTATCAGCTCGCTTCTCCCTTTCCCTAATATTAGATCAGCTTTGTCTGCATGACTTCTTAAAACTGGAAAACCTGGGTCAGCTACTTTCCTGGTGGACACAGCGATGAGTTTGATGTTCTCTTCGGTCAGCAGATTTTCCTGAGTAGCCAAATAGGAGTTGGCAACTACAGGGATAAATTCCCTGTCATTCATTAGCTGGGCTGACTTTAGAAGCTTTAAAAGGAAGTCTTGATCTTTTTTCCCTTTTAAAAACTGCCATTTCTCACTCGGATACCCGCTCAGGGCCAACTCTGCCTTCGCGATGAAATCCGCTGCAGTTGGTGAGGCCCCGTTCAGCCTGTGCACAAGCTCACCCTTCGGACTGAAGAAGAGGTACACGGGATATGTGTCGACATTATAGGTGGTTACGATGGCCTGTGCGTCTTTATACCAGTTCTTTACTTCTTCACTATCTCTGTCAGTAAGGTCCGCCTGAACTTTTACATTAATAAAATTGGTGTTGAAAAAGTCACCTACCTGTGCTTGAGGGAAAATATCCCTTTCCATCAGTTTGCAGGGACCGCACCAGGTGGTAAACACATCTACGAAAATGTACTTGTTCTCTTTTTTTGCCTTCTCCTGAATTTGTGCCCAACTGAGCCCTTTCTCGAATTTTACGCCTGCTGAGGGCTGGGCCTTTGCAATGCCTATGGTAAGGAACAGAATAACTAAAAGTTTGATCTTCATGTTTGCTTTGCTTTATAGTGAACGAAATTGATTATGTATTGGAGGGTTATGCTTCTGCTGCGATGCCGCTCCAACTCTACAGGAGGTCATTATACTCAATTAAGGGAATGAAAGCCTTAAGGTTTACGAACTATTCGTAATTATACGAAAAAATCGTTTATACCCAAATCTTTTATGGTTTTAATAAAGCTTAGCCTTAAGCATTAAAGATTTAGCCAACGGACGGGGCTATGGTGCGTTCTCAATGCACTATAGGTTTTCCTATGTTTGAGTTTATATTCTAACTTGAGTTAAAAGAGAAGAAAGGAAGGAATAAGATTAATTAGGTTTTGTGGCCTTAAGAGCCAGT
>NZ_VFRQ01000008.1 GCF_006385705.1 Pontibacter mangrovi
GTAAATACAAGAAAAAGGAGAGGCCTGCCAAAAATTAGAAATGTCTAACTTCTGGCAGGCCTCTAACTGTAGCGTATCTATAGAACCACTACAAATTACAGGTTATAGATCAACACCTCGTGCTTTTCTATTTCGTTTTGCTATCCCCGCTGGCGCGAGCTCACAGCTTGCGCCTTTTCTTTTCCACTCAGCTATACCTGCAGCACGAGTAGTAGTAAGAGCTATAAGTTTGAAGGTAATATGGCTCCTTACTTATTCGATTTTTATTCAATATTCCAATAGTTTGAAGCGTCACCTTCAAAAGCAGTCTCAAATTCTTCTTGTTCCCAATCTTCCTTATACCTACTTGTGTTACCTGGTATTAGGTGATCATTAAAGTAGTAAAATATGCTACTCCAATAACGCTTAACAAAATCACTCATATAAGATTCTGGAGCTAAGTTCAAGAAATCTTTAATGTGAAGAGGGCGGTGTAGTTTTACATCCTCAAAAGTATAGTTGTTCGTTACAAAAAAATGGCGACTATAATGATAGTCTTGTTTATAAACGACCTCGTCAAATTCTTCATAGTATTTGACTTTATAATCGCCAATGAATTTAACAGTTGTTCCTCTCCAATATTGTAGTGGAAGCAAATACTCAATCCTAAAATCTTTCAAAAAGAAAACAAGTGCATATAGCTCTTTTAAATCATATTCTCGATCAAGATAATTTATATCTACACATAACATTATTGGCCGCTTAGGGTTCTCCACTACTACATTGTCAGGAATTAAATAAGGGACATTCAAACTTTCTAATTGGCTCTTCAATCTCGTGAATGTTGAAATATTTGGGTTTACCACTAAATTATTATCCTTGATAAAACTCAAAACTTTGCTTTCCATCTGAATTATATTTTTCATCTAATATACTTCAATTACATTCAATACCAACCTTTCCAAGCTGGACTGTGCGAACTCTCAACTATACCTTCCCCCGCTGGCGCGAACTTGTAGCTCGTGCCTTTTCTTTTCCACGTAGATACCTTCAGCACAAGTAACAGTACGAGCTACAAGCTCGCACTAGCGCAATACTACTAAAACCCGAAAGCTATTCTTATAAGTATGAGCCTCGCATGAGCCGGAAGTATAAATTTCATAACCAGGAAGGGCTATACTTTGTCAGCTTTGCGGTGGTGTAATGGATAGACGTGTTCACGCGCGAGGAGTACTTTGCCATCCTTACCGACAGCCTAGACTACTGCATCATGACCAGCCATGTGCACCTCATCTACAAAGCCAACAACACTAGCATACTGCTGAAGGAGCTGAAAACCTATACTTCCAAACAACAAACATCCTCCTACCCACTTCAAAGGGGCAGTTTCATTCTAAAAACAGACTCCATAATTACTGTTATTCTGTAAAGAATCTTGGTGGAAAGTGTGTTATATCTTCAAAGGGAGAGTTTTGAATAGTCTATTATCGGTCTGTTGACATGTCTCTGTCGCGTTTTTAGCGGGGTAGCTACCCGGCACAGCGTGGGCTTGCGGGCTTTGTGCTAGTGCCTGCCGGCTGTAAACTCGAACAACAGCTTTACGGATCCGCCCCAGTCGTTGTGGCGCAGGCTGCGGCGTGCACCGGCTACAAGCTCCCAGTTGCTGTTACCGTTCAGCACGAAGCCCGGCGCCAGATACCATTCTGCTTCCTTGTCCTGGTAGGTGCCGTTCAGCTCCAGCAGCGGGTGCCAGTGCCCCGAACCGTATACGGCAGCAGCGTTGTAGAACCACTCATATTCCTGCTGCTCTATTTCGGTACCGCCATTCAGGTGCAGTTGTGCCTTGCTGCCCAGCTGCCGGGCATAGATCAGCATCGGAGAAAAGGAGGTATTCACGCCGTCCACTTCCTCCCCTGCCAGCGCAGGTTTTTTAACCGGAATTTCTACGCTCATGGCAAAGCTGGCCGCCTGCCTTGCCGTGTTAAACACGCTGAACATGGTGCCAAGCTCCAGGTCATTGATGTTGTAGCTCTTTTGCACCGGGCGGTGCTGGTAATGATGCCCGTATTCAGCCGATACCTGCCACCAGTCCATTATGCCGTACTCTACCTCAAAGCTGAGGTTATTGCCAATGTACTCGCTGTTGTAGTCATGGTAATAGTTCAGGGTAGACTGTATTTCATGCTGGTCCTGCAGGTATACCGGCTCCGCAAACGGAAACTCCTGGATGGGTTGGGCAAATGTTTCTTTTTCTTTCTCCTGCTCCTGCGCAAAGGCAGGGAAGCAGGCGGATGCGCAAGTAAGCAGGCAAAGTAGCAGGATTTTATAGTTTAGTTTCATGGTATAGAAGTATGCGCTTCTATAGTACAAGAGCTGAAAAGAAAATGTTGTCCACTGGCTACCGCTGATTCCCCGCTGGTGTGGGCCTGCAGTACGTGCCTTTTCTGTTCTGGCAGCTATACTTCTGCACGATGAGTAACAGTACGAGCTGCAAGCTCGCATTAGCAGAAGATGAATGAGTGATATAAACTATAAAACGGGGCTATCAGGTTATGCACCAGCCCCGCTTTTATTTATGCTATTCAATATGATCTCTTTCTGCAGCTTACAGCCCTTACACCTCCTGTTTCTGAGAAGCCAGTAGTTGATCGAGGTTTTCCATAGCCATGGTCAGGCCTTCTTTAAAGCCCATCTGGATGGTGGTTTCGAGTTGTGCCAGGTCATCAAATGTGATCAGGTTCTCTACTAAAGTAACCTCCTTTTTAGGTGTAAAGCTTACCTCCCACTTCGACTGCGGCATTTCTGTATTTACCACTCCTTCCGCGTCTGCAAAGCCATCAAGAGCGGTAAAGCTTTTTTTAGGGTCAATGGTCTTGTAAGTAGCCAATGCCCAATGCTCTTCACCTTCGGGGCCAACCATAGCGTAGTGCCAGTAGCCGCCTTCTCTGAAATCCATCGTTTTGGTGCGGGCTTTCCAGGGTTTGGGCGCCCACCATTGGTCCAGGATCTCACTTTTGGTGTACGCATCCCACACAAGCGGGAGCTCTGCTGCAAACTCTCTTTTAACTTTGATCGTTTTGTTTTCCTTGTTCACGGAGAACTCGAATTCCAGGTCCTTTTTCATGGCTTATTTTGATTTATGTTAGAAAATATAGTGTCGAGTTGGTTAAAACGGTCTTCCCAGATCTTCCTGAACTGTTCCAGCCATTTGTCAATTTCTTTCATCTTAGTAACCTCCAGCTGATAGTAAATTTCCCGCCCCTGCTGTTCCTGTTTTACAAGCTGGCATTCTACAAGTATCTGCAAGTGCTTTGAAACCGCCTGTCTGCTAGTGTCAAAATGGTCGGCTATGGCATTCGGCGTCATTGCCTGCAAGGCAATTAAACCAATAATGGCCCTTCTGGTAGGGTCTGCTATCGCCTGGAAAACGTCTCTTCTCATACCTCAATTAAAATACGCAACCGTTTGTTTGCTAATATACGCGCAACTAATCGGTTGCGTATAATATTTTTAAAGTTTTTTTTTATAACGTGCTGAAAATTAAGCCCCTGGTGCGATCTTATCCTACCACGATCGATTGAATAATGCGTATAGATCAGTTTCACAATTTGCAACAGCTTAAAACCCACCTCTATAGCGCTACGATCGCTAGCTCAAAACGCACGTTCTGGCTAGTCCAGAGGAAGGGAATCTGGCTGTAGATTGGTAAAAGGTACTGCGCACGAGCTAACTGATAGTGGTATAATTTATATCTTTCCTTTGGCACGCAGCTATTCCTTAAAAAGTATGGGACAAGATAAGGCTGCAAGCTCGCGCCAGCATTAGGCAAACAGTAAGTAAATAAAATAGGATGTGCTACTTCTGTCCGTTTACTTAAACAGCCCTCTTTTGAGCTACTACTGGAATTCTTGCCAACCTATACCGGCAGGTAAACCCGGAAGGTAGTGCCCACGTTTGCCTTGCTCTCCACCTCTATCTTTCCGTCTGCGTTCTCCACTACTTTTTTCACCATATAAAGCCCGATGCCGGTGCCTTCCACATGGCTATGGAAGCGCTTAAACAAAGTAAAAAGACCTTTTCTCTGCGCTGGGGTCATTCCGAGCCCGTTATCGGCGAAGGTCAGCACCTGGTACTGGTCAGAGAGGTGACAACTGATTTGCACATGCGGGGTTCGGTGTGGGGAGCGGTACTTGATGGCGTTGGAGAGCAGGTTGTAGACCACGCTCCGCAGGTTCTTGCCAGAGAAGCGGATAGCCACATCCGGCGCCACGTTCACCTCCAGCTTAGCCTTAGTCGAGCTTATCAAAGGAGCCATGTCCAGGGACACCTCTTCAATCACCTCCCGTACATTCACCAGCTCGGCGTTGAACTCATAGGCCTGCTGCAGCTTAGCCACCTCCGTCAGGCTGTCAATGGTTTTCTTGAAGCGCTCCACGGAACCCTTCATCATTTTCAGTATCTCCTCGTTATCACTTTTCTCATCACCTGTGGAAGTTTGCTCATCAGACAAGAGCGATAGCAGGCCCTCTATGTTGATGATAGGCGCTTTGAGGTCGTGGGAAGCAGTATAGATGAAATTATCCAGGTCATTGTTGATACTGACCAGGTGCCTGTTTTTTATTTCCAATGCCTCCTGGTGCTCCTTGCGTTCGTGCACGTCAGTGGCTGTTCCGAACCATCTGGTTATTTTACCCTCGCAGTCGCGCTGGGGAAGTGCGCGGCTCAGGTGCCAGCGGTGGCTACCGTCCTGCATCCGCAGCCTGTGCTCTATTTCGTAGGTCATGCCTGTTCGCACGGCATTGTCCCAGGCTCCTTTGGTAGTCTGCTCGTCCTCTTCCAGAAGCATGCTCTCCCAATGCCAGTTACCGTCCGGTAATTTTACGGCTCCTGAAAACTCAGATACCCGTTCGTTGTAGTAGGTTACTTTTCCGTCGGGGTTGGCCATCCACACGATCTGCGGCATAGCGTCGGCCAGGTTCTGCAGGTCGCGGGCACTCTGCTCGATCTTTTTTCGGGCCTGTACCTGCTCTGTTACATCATGGGCTACGTGTATCACGCCGGTCACTTCTCCCTCTTCAAGGAGTGGAGTGTACGACAGGTTTAAATAATGCGGGGTTACCTCGTCGTTTTTCAGCAAATGCACCAGCTGTTCATTTGCCGTAATGGTCTTTCCTGTTCCCAGCACCTCTCCCACGATGTCCAGCACGGCCTGATTCTCTACCTCCGGCAGCGCCTCCACCAGTTTCTTACCGATCACTTCGTCAGCCGACGCTCTGCCCATGATCTGCAGCATATGGGCGTTCACGTTCTCAATTACCATCTCGTTGCCCCGTGTAAAGGCAATAGCTACCGGTGCCTGTTTGATCATGTTCCGGAATCGGGCTTCGCTCTCCTCCAGTCGTTTTTGGGCCAGCACCTCTTCGGTCACATCGATGGCGGTATGGTAGATGCCGTACACCTCTCCCTCTTTATCGAAGAGCGGCTTATAGGTATAGTTGAAAAAAGCGGATACCAGGCGACCATCTACCTCCAGCTCTGCTTTCTCTTTTACGCCAGTATAGGTCTGGCCACTAACATACACATTCTCCAAAAGAGCCGGGAACGGCTGATCCTCCAGCTCCGGCAAGGCGTTGCGGAAGGTTTTTCCGACTACCGTGTTGTCTTTTCCCCAGTAGCCCAGCATGATGTCGTTGGCATACTGTATGGTCAGGTCTTTACCCAGGTACAGGGCAGTGGCAACCGGGGCTTCCTCGATCAGGGTGCGATAACGCCGCTCACTTTCAGCCGCCTTCTCGCGGGCCAGGTTTAGCTCCGTCACATCCGCCCCGGTATTGATGACACCGTATACCTCTCCGGCTGTATTAAACAGGGGTGTAAAGCTCAAATCAAAGAAAAACGTCCGCAACTCTCCGCCGACTACCAGGTCCAGTTCATGATTTTTGGCATGAAACGGTATGCCCGTTGTATAAACTTCTTCCAGCTGCTCAAACACATGCTGGTTCTCCAACTCAGGCAACACGTCTTTGTAAAGCTTGCCTACAATGTCGTTGCCTTTGCCCAGGCCATCTTTGAGTGCCTGGTTGGCAAACTGTATGCGCATCTCGCGGCCCACGTAAACGCCTATGGGGTGGTGGGAGCTTTCGATAAAAGAACGTAGCTGCAGCTCGCTTTCTTCGACCTTCTGGCGGGCCAGCACCTGCTCTGTAACGTCATGCGCCACGCAAAATACCCCGGCAGCTACTGTGTCGCCGGGGTTTGCATAGTAGAGCTGGTAGACAAAATTGTAGTAGCAAAGTTCTTCTTTCCCGTCTTTTATCAGTTTTGCGGGATACTCCTTACCGTAATACGGCTGTCCTGTTGTACGTACCTGGTCCAGTAGTTCAGGAAATCCCGCTTTTGCGATTTCCGGAATGGATGCCACTAAAGGCTTGCCGATCATGTCGGAGGCTCTGCCTAGTAGCCTCAGCATTTCATCATTGGCGAACTCGACTATATTTTCAGGCCCGGTGACAATGTAAACGGCCACAGGCGCCTGCAAAAACAGGCTGTATTTCTTTTCAAGCTCCCGCATGGCGATCGCTTTCTTCTCGGCCAGCACTTGTGCTGTAATATCAACTGGCGTGTGCAGGATGTAGAGCAGGTTGCCTGCCGCATCTACTATCGGCTTGTTGGTTGCTTTCCAATACCGCTCTTCCATAACGCCAGCTTCGCTCTCCACATCGTACCGCATGGTCAGTATCTGGTCGGGCACTTTTTCCTGCATCACCCGCAAGAGAGAGGCCCGTAATTTGGAAAGATTGGTTGCATTGGCAGCTTCAGGGTTCTCGGGATAAACCTCAAACACATTTTTTCCCACCACCTCGTGGCGCTGGTGCCCTGTTATGTGCAACTGCTCGTCGCTTGCGGCCAGTATGGTAAAATGGGGTCCGTTGGGTTGCAGCAACAAGAAATTGCCTGATAAGGAGTTAAAAACTATCTGAAAGTCCGGAGCCGGAATATCTCTACCGACAGAATTAGCTTGATGCATGCTGTAACTGATGAGTAATGTTGTAAGTTACACATTTATGCAGCAAGATTAATTCCGCTCCTATAGAATTCCTGATTCCCCCCGCGGGCATTAGCGTCATTACTTATCTACAAACAACCTGCTCACAACCCGGAAGCTGCTGTTAGAAGTATATTTGTTCATGAGCAGGAAGTATAAATTAAATAACTAGGATGGCCTATTCTTGGTGAGTATGGCAGTGGTGAAGGGTTACAAGTATTCACGCGGGAAGAGAAACTGCCCTGCTACCCGACAGCCTGGACTATTGCCGCCCAAAATAAAACCATGTAGAGTTGTGCCTGGTGCTGCCGTTTTTACCACAGACACTCGCGGGTCGTGGAGACGCCGCGAGGTCTTTTGAGCCACAGCTATTGGTAAAGCACCTGTGGGCCGCCTTTGTGTCGGAGCCGGAGCACCGGAAGTGTAGCAGCGGTGCAGACTTTAGCGCCGGCGCAGGAATGTGTCGCCGGTTCTGCCTTTACGCAGCAACACGCATCAAAACCATACTTCGGCTTTGGTGCGTGTTGCTGCGAATGCTCCTGGCCCATGCTTTTAAGTTATTGCTTTTGGCATTGTTCTGTATGCTGGGTGATAAGGAGCAGCTATACTTAGCCACGAACAAAACTTTGGGGCTTTACTGCAATACGTTAAAGTTGATCCCTGCCCGCAGGCTCAGGTTGTCTTTTAGATAAGGACTACCCAGTTGCCAGCCCTCTGTTTTCCCGGCTACTGTTACAAAAGTAGCCAAATGGCTACCCAGGCTATACTTCATGCTGAGCTCGGCAGCCCCGCCGAGCTTGCTGCTTTCATCGTAAAAGCTTTGCTGCGCCGGCTGCTTCCAGCCGTGCAGTGCTACGCTGGTATGCCAGCGCCCCTGCGTGCCGAGTGGAAGATCCGCCAGGCCCAGGTTCAGGCCTGGGTACGTGTGCTCACGGTTTCGGTAGGTGTGCAGACCCAGCAGCAAGTTGTATTGTTTATACTTTGCAGGCAGTTGCAGGGCCACATCGCTACCGAAATGCGTGGGCACATACTGGCCGAAGAAGTTAAAGGAAAGATCGGGGCTGATGCGGATGCGGTTTACAAAAAAGATAGCCGGGTTGGCAAAATTGATCAGCGAGAGCCGTTTCTGTTTCTGCAGGAAATCCTGTGCCTCCTCCGATAAATCGCTATAGCCTACCCTGCGGTTAACGCCCTCCCCTCCCGGAAACAGGTCGCGGCTGGTATACGGCTGGTCAGAGTTGAACATATCGTAAGCCCAGGCAGTAAGGTCAGAGCCGGCATAGTCGCGCTTGCGTGGGTCAGCATGCTCATGCTGCGGCGCGTCCCGTTTTACATCGTCGCTGGCCGGGCTGGTAGAGAACTTCAGGTAATCCCAGGTATAGTAGGCATTGTAAAGGTATAGCGCGTTTTTATAGTAGCTGCGCTGATGGTAAAAATCGCTGATAACGTTGGTCTGGGTGCTCAGGTTCTCCGACTGCACCCCGGCCACATACGAGTAGAGCAGCCCGTTCAGGTTGTTTGCCTTCAGGTTTGCAAGTGCTGCGTCCGTAACGCCATACACGGTGCCGTCCCAGCGGTTGGGCAGCCAGTTACCGTTTTTAGACGAAACGCCGTTCACGCCCAGCACTGCCCGGTGGTACTCCTCATGCGCCCACACGCCCAGCGGTATGGGTAGTTCGCTGCCATACTTTACAAAGCCCAGGCTGAGCAGGTACTTCACCGAGTTGTTGAGGAAAGCGCGGCCCTTTGTGCTGCCGGCATGGTCCACTTTTACCAGTTTGTCGCCAAGGCTATGGATACCCCAGAAGCCGAGGTCGTACAGGTTGTTGCTGAGCTCGGTGCTCTGCAGCATGGACGGGTAGCGCTGGGGCAGGTCGGTTTGCTGCGGAAGGTCCAGCAGGGATAGTGACAGGCGCAGCTTATAGGTAGCGGTGGTGTCCTGTGCCTGCAGGCTTCCGGTGGATAACAGCAGGCATAGCAATAGCATGAGGCAAGAAACTTTTCTCATAGTAATAGCTTGTAAAATGGAAGTACGATAATCTAACATGACGCAAAAGAATGCATCTGCAGGCCAGAAAGCGTCTTATCCGCTAAGTCTGGACAGGTAGTTTGAGAAAAAAATGCTTGCAGGCAGAAGAATTCAGGCAGGATGTGCCGCGGAGGCTTTCTCTTGTGCCGCGTAAGCGGTCGGGGTCATGGCGGTAAGCTTTTTGAAGACAGCGTTGAAGGTAGCTTTTGAATTGAAACCGGCTTCCATGGCAATGGCTAACGTGGTGTAGTGGCTGAAATCCGGGTGCACCAGGAGGCGTTTGGCTTCATTTACCCGGTACTCGTTCACAAACTCAAAAAAGTTTTTCCCCAGCCGCTCGTTTATTACCCGCGACAGATGGTGCTTGGCCATACCCATCGCCTCTGCCAGCTCCTGTATCGTCAGGTCGCTGTTCCGGTAAGGCTTCTGTTCCTGCATGTATTCCAGCAGTTGCAGCAGGTAGGCATCCACAGCCGCTTCGCTAAGGCCGGAGCGTTCATACTTTGCCGAAACCGCTACTGGTGGTGCCGTATCTTCTGTTGCTTCAGGTTCCGGTACCACGGCAGTGCGGGGAACAGCGGTCAGGGCCAGGGATCTCTGGAAGATGGCAGGCTGCGACAGGGCTTTGTACCCGATCCAGTAAATACAGATGATCACGCCAAGGTAATGATAATGGTAAAACCCGGTCAGGAAAGGCAGGTCCCATTTACGGGCGTAGAAGATCGTGACGCCAAAAAGGATAGTGAAAAAGACCAGCCGGATAAACTGCTTTAGCCAGCGCAACCGCACCTTCCTAATCTCGGAGAAGTTATGCAGTATGCGCTGCTCGTGCCTGCGGATCAGCAGGAGCGCCGCCAGGCCGTAGCTCAGGTGCAACAGGTTCAGGAGCTGGTTCAGCATGCCAAAATCATCCTCCGAGGCTTTCTCAAAGTCATCGAGGTAAGCCATTTTTGCTTCTGCCGACTGCAGGTAATAAGGCAGCAGGTAGAGGAAAATGAGAAAGAACGGCGTGAAGTGCAGCCATTCATACCTTCTCCAGGCAGGGTTCTCGCTCGTCAGTTTTTTGGTGAACAGAAACAACAGGGGGCCGAAAAGGGAAGGCAACAGCCACCCCACCTTGCTCAGGTGCGGAAAAGCCATGAAAAATTCGCGCGTGTCGAACCCTGCCAGTACCGACTGGAAAGAAACCAGCAGGATGAGCATGCTCAGCAGCCTGTTTGCCAGCACATTCTTCTTGCGCGTAAAAAGTATGGCCGACAGTAAAAGGCCCTGCACAGCTCCCGCTACCAATATTACCTGTAAAGCGAACAAAGACATAACCGAATAAAATAGCAATGTACAACTTTTGCCACACAATATCTTAATTATTAACCAGATACCCGCTGAACCTGTGGATGTGAGGCCAGCACAACAGGAGCGACAGAATTCCTGTTGTGTTGCAGTACGAGCTACAGGTTTACCCTATTACAGCATTTGCACCGGTAGTATAGCAGCCTGCTTTATGCTTGATTTCTTTTCTGCAGTCATACTTTCAGCACGCGTAGCAGTACGAGGCGCAAGCCTACACCAACAACCTGCCTTAAAGTATGATGGGGGTGCCTGTAGCAGGCACCCCCATCATACTTTTTACGTTGCCCCAGGCAAGCACATTTACTTCTCGTTTGCCGTCAGGTCGAATTGTATGTCCACCTCCGGCAGGATGTAGTGATCGCCCAACGCAGGATCGGCTGCATAGGTCATGCCCCATTTGGTTCTGTCCAGTTTAAAGCTTGCCTCCAGCTCCAGTTTGCCGCCCTGCAGGTTAATTTTGGCCGGGAACGAGACCGGGTGCGTCTGCCCAATCATGCTAAAGTCGCCGGTGACGGTGTAGTTGGCCCCCTCCGGGGCGCTGGCAAGCGGCTGCACCTTCGTGATCTTAAAGGAGGCATTAGGGTATAGCGCCAGGTTAAAGAAGTCGGGGCTCTTGAGGTGATCGAGCAACACGGGCTTCACCTCGTCAGGCAGGTCGAAGTTCTCGATGGTCGCAATCGGAATGGTGAAGGTGCCGGCAGTTACCTTTCCATCCACTACCTGGATATCCTGGCTTTGCACCTGAAAGGAGCCGTCGTGATACAAAACCGGGCTGTAGCCTGTCCATTTCACAACAGAGCTGCTCTCCTCCAGGGCAAAAGTGCTTTTGCTAACCTCTTCGTCTTCGCAGCTGGAAAAGCAAAAGGCACTAAAAACAACACAAGCAGCTAACATTACTTTTTTCATAGTTTTATTTTGTTTGATTTTTAAAATGGTTTGGATTTCATATTTGAAGAAGCCTGAGCAATGGCCTTCTGCGGCCGCTGACAGCTGTTACACTTGTGTTGGTGCCTGAAGATTTCTCCTGGCCTGTAGCAGGTGCCTTTGGTTGTGAGCTATCAGAAACTGCAGCACATCGCCCAGCTTCAGGTGCAGCCAGCTTAAAACAGAGGTCGGTATCCGGATGCGGTTTAAGCTGATGTGCCGGCAGCTCCTCAGGCACAGAAGAAGCTCCTCCTGCTGCCTGATAAACTCCTGAACCACAGCATAAGCGTCCAGGTCTGCAGGCGGCAGGTGCGCGGCGATGGCTTTATACTTTCTGTTACCTGTAGCAGGGTCCATCATGCGGATGAAGAACCGCCCAAGCCAGCTGCTCCTGCACCTTGACTCCACCGGCTTTCCCTTCTGCCGCCCGATCCCGGCCTTTATGCGGGGCAGGTAATAGTCGCCATAGCTGTTGAGGTGCGCCAGGCACGCGGCTATACTCCACCCTCCGTTGGCGGCAGGTTTTAAAAGCTCATCTTCCGGCAGGTTCTGGAATATGCTTACCGTTTCCTGCAGGTGCTGCTCCACCATGTCTTCCAGGCGCCGCAGCAGCTGCTCCTTGCTTACAGCCTTCATCTACCTTGCTTTTTTGGAGGGTATGGCTTTTCTGTTGGCCAGCGCCAGGGCCAGGGCAAGTATAAAAAACACCGACTCTGTCAGTAGCCATTGATTTCCGAAGTCGCCCAGGGGCCCTTCCGAGAAAATGGTGATGGTGCGCGACAAGGCATAAAAGCCCCAGAGCAGGCACAAAAGCAGCAAGCCGCTTTGGGTGTCGCGCAGCATCAGGTAAAGCAGGCTCAAAACAAGCGTCATCCCTACCCCACCATACACCCCGCGTATCGAGCTAAGGGCATCGGTATTGTTCAGCTGCACATTCACCAGATCCATCACAGACTGCGGGTTGGCAAAAGCCATCACACTGACAGATAGAAGGCTGAGCGCCGAGAGAAGTATATAGCCTTTGGAGGCCAGGGTCATGGTTCTTTGCGTCTTCATAACATACCTTGTTTAAGTTTCTGTTACAAAGATGGCGTGCCCCGGAAAGACTATTCTTGGTAAATACCAAGATTTCAGATGCGTACTTTATTGAGGAGCTTGCTGAAGTTAGTGGGGTCGATGCCCAGGTAATTGGCCAGGTACTTATGCGGCACCAGCTGCAGAATGTGGGGGCTGCGCTGCAGTAGTTTCCGGAACCGCTCCTCCGAAGTATAACACTGCAGCTCCACCAGGCGCTCCAGCAAACCGGACAGGCTGTGCGACAGACCTTCCCTTATCATGGATTCGATAGCCGGCCGGGTCTGCATGAGCCGTTGCAGCTCCGGGAAAGGCGCTCTCAGAAAAACGGACGGGGTTAAGGTTTCATAGAAGTAACGGGAGGGCTGCTGCAGCATAAAGGAATCAAGCACGCCGCCAAAAGACGGGGAATAAGTGAACACAAGCGTCGCTTCCCGGTCCTGGTCATCAAAATAATACACCCGCTGCACCCCATCCGCTACAAAGTACAGGTAATGCTCCACCTCGCCGGCCAGGGTAAGGGGCTCTTTTCTTTTGGCGGCATGGCGGGCCCAGACCCCAGCGAAAGCCTGCCAGTCTTCTTCAGACAAGGGACGGATGCCCGTTACCAGTTGCTTTAGCTTCTGAAGTTCTTCCATGGTACCTGCGGGTGTTGCTGTTGCAATTTAACGCGACCTGGGTAATTTGTGAAGTATAAATTCACGATACATCCATAGTTATACTTCCTTCTATCGTTTTGCAGTGGCGATCACAACTCCTCAGAGCGTCGGACTCTCGCTCTCGCCGGATCTTTCTTTCCCCTTAGGCATGCAGCCGGATTTGTGCTTCTAAAGGGATAGTATAAAGTATAGTTGTCACGATGCTGCACAATGGATATATCTGAAAGAAGCAGAAAGTGTTTCAGCAAGCAGCTTTAGGAACCGCAGGCTATTATGGATGACTACAGTAGTTGAGGAGAGTGGAAGGTCGGCACCTTTTCAGGTAGCGGTTTAAAGTTCTTCCGCAGGCAGGAGATACCTATGATTAGCGTCATCAACATACGAGGTATATAAACAAACATCCACCAGCTTAAAGGTGTTAAACTGGTGGATGTTTGTTTATACTGCAGCTAAGCCTACTTGATGTTATAAGTCGTTAATGGCATTTTACCGAGCGGACCGGCATCGGTCAGGATAAGACCTACTCCTTTGGCCCAAAAGTAATCAGTCGGTAAGTCGAGCTCAACTTCTTCACCCATGAAGATATAAGTAGAGTTCATCTGCACATGGATCACGTCTTGGTAGGTTTTACCCTCCACAGTCTTTGAAAGACCTTTTGCAATAATGGTAAAGGTCATTTTTGTTTCGATGCCATTGATGGTATTCGTTTGATACCAGGGTTTGCCTTCCGGGGTCTCCACCTTTAGAAAGTCGATCGCAATGTTGCCCATTGTCGGGTGCATTCCAACGGCTGTGTATACGTCCTTCTCTTTCAGAAAGTATGACTTCCAGGTCTCGCTGTCTTGCTTCGTCTCAAACTCGGAAAACGTCTTTCCTTCAATCTCTTTGGTATTGCCGGTGGCGGTGATGGTATAAGGCTTATCTCCCCCGTAAGTCCAGGTAGAGCCTTTCGAGTATGGCTGGTAGTCGAGCTCAGCAGTAGTAGGGGAAGGATCTTCTTCCTTATCACCGCAGGAAACCAGAATGCCCAGTAATAGACACCAGATAATCGCAAATCTAAGTTTGTTCATAGGTATATAGTTATGTTTAAATAAAACTACAAAAATAATTTTATTTGCAAGTAATTTTCTCACCTACCCTCCGCTGCCGTGAGTAGGTCGCCCGCGGGTTTTCTATTCTAATTATCTATAAATCCTGCATGAGCTACCATCCCGCACTAGCTGGAGTGTTAAAGAGCCTATAACTACCTGGTAGCTGATAGGATAAAGCCTCTTCTTTACCTTCAACTACAAGAGCTAAAACCAGAATTCACGAATATCTTATATAGGATATTGTTTAAACAGCGGTTATAGCCAAGTATAAGGCCGGATTGCCTTAGTAAAGAAAGAAGAAAACCGCCAAAGGCTGCCGTATAAGTACAGGCTAGTCATAAAACTTGTATTAATCAATCTTAATTTTATTCTTTTCCAATCCATGAAAGCACCAAACAAAGCATATTTGCGCGAAATTAGAAGAGAGTTCGGCTACATACCTACCTGGGAGCCAACCAAGAAGATCGTATTGGGTACGGTGGGTGTGTTCAAGAAGAACGTGTTCACGAAACTACACGAGCTGAAGGAGCTGGGTATAAACTTCGAGATAGAGACAGACCACGCCCCCGGCAACCTGGAGTATACTTCGCCAAACGGTTTCTCCATCACAACCAAAGCGGCTGGCGCACCACGCATCCCCGGCAGCAGCATCCCTGACGACAAGGCGGGCGTAATATTCGATTTCCACCGGGAAAACACGATCATCTTTAAGGTAAACGACGCCAACACGCCTGTTATAAAAAATTTAGACCATATCCAGCACGAGGTTATCCGCCTGTACAAAGAGGGCCGCTGGAACAGAGAGTGGGTGTTGGTGACCGAGGCTGTTTATGCTAACCGCTGCACCCTGCTTATTTCAACGCACCGCAACGCCAAGGCCGAGCTGATTGCCAACAACGAGTTTAACGTGGGAGACATAGACCTGACCAGCGAGGTTTTCCAGAACAACCAGCATGCCTTCCGGGGCCTGGCTGTGAACCTGGTGGCACAGCAGAATATTTCGCCGCTCTTTAAGCTGGTGCAGCTGAAGAGCAGCAAGCGCATTGCGCCGGTGCTACGCTCTATGGATGTGGAGCCGATGGACCTGGTAACGCCTGCCACCTCCGACCAGTTTAACCTGTACCTGGGCGAGGTAACGTTCGAGGAAATTGTGAAGCAGGAAGAGGAGTTGCTGGCGCCACAGGACGTGCTGCAGCGTGCCATGCAGATTGACCCGCGCCGCGAAACGCAGCTCAGCAGCAGAACGGAAGGACAGCTGCAGTATAACATGCACTAATACCGCATCCGAGGCAAGATTCCAGTTTAAGGAAAAGCCCCCGCCGCACTTTTGCGGCGGGGGCTTTTCTTTTTGCAAAAAGCTTGAGTTGGGTAACGAGCGGGCATAAGTATAACAGCGCCTGAGCCTGAGGCAAGGGTGCTGTTATACTTATGCTGGGGTGAGCTATTGGGCTACGCCATCATCCTTTATCTTGGTCCTGATCTGCTCGGTCATTTCAGGCGTAACATCCACCCCATGTACAGCCTTGGCGTGTTTCCCTGCCTGCTCCAATACTTCCTGCTCGGTGTTGGCCCGTACTTCGGCATTGCAATTAAAACCTACGTCACTACATTTTAATGTTTTCATGTTTATGGAGTTTAGGTAAAACGATAGTCCGAAAATGGTATGGGCAGGTTCATCATCACCAATGTCCCTGGTTTATGTATACCTTGTGACAACCAAGTAGTTACACTTTTAAAATATTTTATACGCTTATTCCGATGCCGCTGACGCACTTGCTGCTAATGTCTCCTTTTTCAGGACATAGCACCACCAGCCCAATCGCTATACTTGTTAAACTATACTTTAGGCGGGGAGGGTACTTCAGGCTGCTACCAGAAAGATTAAAGCTTGGTGTATAATTACCTCTAAAGTAGCATGAAGAAGCATAGGCCAGATGAACTTCAGTTTGTTAACACATGAAAATCATATACTTGTTTGTTATAACTAATATATCTTTATATTTTAAAGCACCTATATTTTTACACTTATGCATAAAAACCTAACGTTATGCCTCTTAGCTATAGCTATGAGCACCTTAAACAGCTGTGATACAGACAAAGACTCTCTACCATCACCAAAGCCTCAACCAGTAATAGTCTCTGACATAGATTTTCGGTATGACGTTTCACCTAAAGAAGTACAAGAGTATGAATTTATCTTATCTCAGAAGGATGGTAAAGTATTACTCGACACGATACTCACCTCTCAGGCAGATCACTCACTTCGAGTAGAATCCACCGATACTTTGTTTGATGTCACCACCGTTATTTTTAACCCGAATAGCGACAACTATTATATTAAAACATATAGGCAGATAAATCCAGATGACTGGTATTTACGTGAACTTTCATCGTCCAAAAAGTGGGGAGAGTCAGAAAGGTCCACTGTCGTTTATAATAATCTTCCGTCCTACGACCGAGAGCTTCTATTCATGACCCTGGAGCCCGGGTTCTGGCTAAGTGAATTTGTTGGTAATACACTATCAGTTGAATTTGACAGACTATTACCCGTAGATACGGCCTATCTTCTGTTGCCCTCTCTTGGAAAGTACCTGTTCACTAACTTAAATTCAAAACACACAAATATAGACTTTTCAGCAGCCGCTAACACCGTTAAGCGCAAGTTTAACAAACCTGCGGGCATTTCTAAATTTAAACCGTATTTGAAAGGCTTTCTTAAAGCAGGCAATTACGATAAAGAATTGTGGCTTTATATGCCGCTCAGCTATCCGAGTGAGGACTACGACCTGCAGTTCCCGCCAACAGGTATAGAGGAATTTGAACTTACGATGGGATATTTGGCTGCCGACAAAAGTAGTCACAATTACTATTATCGAGGGCCAAGTATTCCTACTGATATTGAGCTGCTACCCAAGGCAGATTTTACAGTTACAAAAGAAGGTGATGATGGTTTTACAATCACCTTCGAAGAAGAAAAGCCAACATTTTACAGAGCGTACGGGAATTTTACGCTTGACGGCACCACTTCGAGGTGGAGTATTTACTCCCCGGTTACACAAACAAATTTAGCTCCTCAAGCCTTTTTAACAAGCTTAAAAAGTAAAATGATGGAAGGTAAAGCCTTATCAGAAGTCACAGTTTCCTTTGTCAGCTCTTATAAGTTTGAAGGCTATACATATCAGACATACCATGATTATTTGGCTAATCCTGCTGAACTCGCAAAAAGGCAGATGAAACAATCCAGAGTAGTATCAAAGTCAGTGGAAGATCTATAAGTCGTATTGTAGCCGCCTTAAAGGCGGCTACAATACGACTTGGAGTGAGATGAAGGCCAGCGCTCTTTTTCCCGGCAGTTATAAAAAACATACAGTAGCATAACTTGCACTCGCCATTGTTCTTCGCGGGCTCCACCACAGGACGCTTCACCTGGAAAGTATAAATGCTCAGTTGCCATCATTCCGGCTCCCCCAGCCAATCGCTACCGCCTATCTACGCCTGTGCTCGCAATGGGCTATAAAAGAGACCTACCTATCCCTGAATGTTTCAACCAAAGTATACCTGGCAGGCGATGTTTTTTGTACGATGAGCCACAGCCACTTCCATACTTTTTGCACTAAACTATTTTCGTTTGGTTAAACCCTGCCGCCAGATGCACGTACTATGGGGGCAGAAACTGTTCAAAACATAGTAAATTCCCTATCGACACACTTCTCCTCTATTTTACTTATTTCACCCAAATTGTATTTTTATGAAAAAGCTGTTATTTATACCGCTGTGTTTTTCCCTGTTCTTTACTTCCTGCAACAACGACGACGATGAGACGGTTATCCCGGTAGTTTCGGAAATTGACGCAGACATGCGCGGCGACTGGACGAATACCTCCATCGAAAGAGTATACTACTCAGACACTGATACCGTGATGTATGCCGATACGGTAGAGCGCAACGCTAATTTTTACTTCGACGGGCAAAAGATGACTGTTACCCTGCCCGGCAGCTCGGACAAAGACGTGTGGAACTATAGCTTCCCGGACGGAAACGACTCTACATACATCCAACTGCAGCAGGGCTCCGTTACCAATGATTACAAAGTGACTACCATGTCGGACTCTGTGATGGTGTGGGTTGACGAATTGCCTTGGGAGGGTTACCCGGCAGAAGCGCCTGACGCGGAGAAGACAACCTCTAAAGTAGGCGTTTATACCTGGACATTTGTTCGCAAGAAATAATACGGGTATTTACCTAAGCAATATAATGGCACGGGCTTAACAGTCCGTGCTTTTTGTTTAATAGGCTCCCATAGCCAGGGGCATTTGTATCCTGCCGCACAAAGCTCCCGTTGTAGTTACAACACCACACACCTAACAAGCTATGAAACAACTTAATAGTATACTTGCCATTGGCATTCTGGCCTGCTCGCTGCTGCTTGGCGGCTGCCAGCGCAATGCTACCTCCTCCACCAACACCGACACCGAAAGCGCCGCCTATAAGAGCCTGGCGCCACAGCGCGTAGACATCCGGGGCTCCGTTGTAAGCAGGCACTACAACCAGGGGCAGGTGATGCTGGAGGTAGAGGCTTTCGGCAGCTCCCCCGATTCCCGCTACGACAGGGCCTATGTACTTGTGCTGCCTACCGCCCAACTCACGGGCACCGATGGGCGCAGCATCAGCCTGAACGAATTGCAGATGGGCCAGCAGGTGGCCATTCTGCTGCGCGGCGGCGGCCGCGGGAACTTTGTAGGAATTGGGGTGGCCCGCAAGCTTTGGGTAGAAGAACGGTATTAGAACCGCTGCCTTACACCATTCGCCCGGGCTGCTTTTATACTTCAAAAACGGGTAAAGTATGCTTTGTGTGTTATCATACCAGGATCGATTGAATAATGCGTATGGATCAGTTTCACAGTTTGCCAACAGCCTAAAACCCACCCCTAGAGCGCTACGCGCGCTAGCTCAAAACGCACGTTTTGGCTAGTCCACAGGAGGGGAATCTGGCTGTAGATTTGTAAAAGGTACTGCGCACGAACTAACTGATAGTGGTATCATGCGCTGGTTACGCTAACAGGTGCGGCCATACTTCCTGCGGCAGGTTACTTATCTTCAAGCTCATATTTCTTCCACCCCTCATACTTTGCTCCTATAGCTTTATAAAATTGATTTCCTGTACGGATTCGCTTCTTTCTGTCCGATGCCCAAAGCATTTAACCTTCCAAGGCACTGCTGAAATTTTGCTCCATTTTCTTAACTTCACCTCCATCTCATCTTAAACAAAACAACCTGTGCATGAAAAACTTTAAGCTTTTGTGCCTGATTGGGCTGCTTCTGCTCGCTCAGGCCTGCTCCTCCCCTTCCGGGCAAACCGCCTCCACTGAAAACCCCGCACCCGACCAAAGCAGTTTCCTGGACTACTCCGGCCTGGAGTCTGAGTTAAGCGGCGGCGCCCGCATGATCCGGATCAGTACGCCTAAAGGCGAGTTTGACGTATGGACGAAGCGCGTGGGCAACAACCCCACCATGAAGGTACTGCTGCTGCACGGCGGCCCCGGCGGCACGCATGAGGCGTTTGAGTGCTTTGATAGTTACCTGCCCAAGGCTGGCATCGAGTATTATTACTACGACCAACTGGGCTCCCACTACAGCGACCAACCAAACGACACCAGCCTCTGGAACATTCCACGCTTTGTGGAGGAGGTGGAGCAAGTGCGCAAGGCCCTGAAGCTGGACAAGAGCAATTTTTACCTGCTGGGCCACTCGTGGGGCGGCATTCTGGCCACCGAGTATGCCCTGAAGTACCAGGACAACCTGAAAGGCCTGATCATCTCGAACATGGTGTCGAGCATACCGAGCTATAACAAGTATGCCGATGAGGTGCTGGGGCCGCAAATGCCAGCCGAGGTGCTGACAGAGATCAAGGCGATCGAGGTTAAGAATGACTTTACGAACCCGCGCTACATGGAGCTGCTGATGCCGCACTTTTATACCAAGCACGCGCTCCGCATGCCGCTGGAGCAGTGGCCGGAACCGGTGATGCGTATGTTCAACCACATGAACCAAACGGTATACGTGCAGATGCAGGGGCCCAGCGAGTTTGGCATACGGGGCAACGCGTCGCTGCTGCACTGGGACCGGTCCAAAGACCTGCCGCAGATAAACGTGCCTACTTTAACCATCGGCGGCGAGCATGATACCATGGACCCTAAGCACATGGAGTGGATGGCCAGCCAGTTTCCGCATGGCCGCTACCTCTACTGCCCCAACGGCAGCCACATGTCCTTCTACGACGACCAGAAAACATACTTTGCCGGCCTCGTGGATTTTATAAAAGACGTTGACCGTGGCGAAGAAATGTAATCGGAAAGGCGGCCGATCCGCAAACTAAAAACCGCAAAAAACTAGTTTAGCAGCACAGCACAGCGCTGCAGGTTGACCTGCAGTTCGGCCAGTAAAACCAGGGTTTATCAACCTAACTCCTGACCTCACTGGTCACCCTATAACAGGAAGAGCCGCTGAAATCAGCGGCTCTTCCTGTTGTGGTTTATCAAAAGCTGGGACGCTTAATAGTCATTGGCCCAGCGGCCTAGGCCACGGCGGTCTTCGTCGCGGCTGTACCAGTTTCTTTCCAGCGACCTATCCTCTCTGTGGCTGTGGCGCGCGGTTCTGTCGTAATCGCCGGAGCCGAAATGGAAGTCGCGGTCTGTGCGGTTTTCGTAGTTGCTGCGGCCATACATGCGGTCGCGGTCATAAGAGCCGTAGGGCTGCCCAAAGCTGCTGCGCTCTCGGTTTCTGTCGCGGTCGTTGCGGTACATATCCTCGTTGCTGTAGCGCCCGCTGTAGTCGCGGTTACGGTTCCAGTCATTCTCATCGTTATACCTGCTGCCGGTGCTGTAGCTTCTTCCGCTTCGGTTCATGCCATAGTCGCTCTCTTGCCCGCCCTCGTGGTAAGAGCGCCTGGGGTGATAGTCGCCGTGGCCCCTTTCGTGCTGGTAGTGCTGCTCAAAATCGTCTGTCAGGTTGCGGGCGTGGTGGTAATGCGTGTCGTCGTTGCGATAACCTTCATAACGGTCATAGTCTAAGCCATACGCGTTGCGGTCATAGCGATCTCTTTCTCGTCTGTCCATAGTTCTTAATTTTGGTTTAGTGCGAAAAACATTTTTGTATATAAACGACATCACAGCCTTACGGTTTTATTCAGGGAGGCAGGAGAAGGTGAGGCAGCGGGGAAATAACGATAGCCAGCTTTAAAAACGCTTTAGGCAAACGGTTTCCAAAGTATAAAACAGCCACCTGCTTATCTTGCACCTCCGTTTTATACTTTTCCTATTCCTGTGGTTCTGTGTCGCGCACGCGGCCGGCCAGTATTTTGAACAGGATGTAGAGCACGGCAAAGACAGCCATGGCGATGAGGGCCCAGCGCTTTTTGCGGTTCATCTCGCGCCAGTAGTCGCGGTCTGCCTCGGCCTGCTGCAGGCGCTCCCGAATGGCCTGGTTCGCCAGCTGCTCGGTTTTCAGCTCCCGCGTCAGCGAGTCCACCTGCACGGTGTCGGGTAAGTAAACGATCCGGTTCAGGACGGTTTGGGCTTGCGAAGCTGCCGCAACAGCAGGAGGAAGTACCCAGCTCCGCACCGTTAGTGGGTCGGGCACAAGTTTGCCGGCAAGGGCAGGCCCGGAGCTGTACACAGCCGGTGGATAGAACCGAATGGCGGGGTAGCCCGTGGCGGCTTTTACCTGAGCAGGCACGGGAGGGTTGGCGCCGTTCTGCTCTTCGGCCCCGCGTTGTGTGGCACAGCTGCAAAGCAGCATCAACAGGAATATCCGTCTCATTGGCAAAGGGTATAGGTTTGGGCGCACGCTTAGCTTGTACGGCTAATTCGCCAGAACTGCTGCCTGCACGCCATAAAGCTTGTGCCCGCCCCACAAGGCAGCTTTCGCTGCGTATAAAGCATGGGTAGAGCCAATCGGTTTGTGGCGCAGCACGTATAGCCTTGCTTAGTACTCATGGACCTCTCCAAAAAAATCATGTATAACCTGAACAGCATTCTGATCGTGGCTCTTCTGTTCGTGCTGATCCTGCTGGCCAACGAAGGCGGCTACTGGCTCGGGCACTACTTCCAGACCAGGACCGACGAGGATGTGAAGAACCACACCAACACCATTCAGGCCGGTACATTGGGCCTGCTGGCACTTATACTTGGCTTTACCTTTAACATGGCCCTGCAGCGCTACAACTCACGCAGCGAGGCCGTGATTGACGAGGCCAACGCCATCGGCACGGCGCTCCTGCGCACCCAGCTGTTGCCGCAGCCCTACGACAGCCTGACGCATGCGCAGCTGCAAAAGTATATTACCTTGCGCCTGGCAGTCAGCAACACCGGCACCGCCTCCGTAGACGAGCTGCAGCGCCTGAACCAGGAAACCCGCAAGCTGCAGAATGAGATCTGGATTAGCGCCGTAAAAGCCGCCCGCCTTGACCCCAGGCCCGTTACCACCGGCTACTTCATCAGCTCGCTCAACGGCATGATCGATACCTACGGCTTGCGCAATGCGGCCCTGCAAATGCACGTGCCTGAGATCATCCTGTACCTGCTTTTTATCGTGTTTGCCATGTCCGGGGCACTGATGGGCTACGCCAGCGGCCTGGGCCGCAAAAGAACGACCCTTCCCACCATGACGATGTCTTTCCTGATCTGCCTGGTGGTGTTCATCATCATCGACCTGGACCGGCCCAAGCGGGGCATCATTAAAGTGAAACAGGAAAGCATGCAGCAGCTGCAGCAGGAGTAACATACTTGCTTATGCTTAAAAGTATACATTTAAGGGCTAAATAGCCAGTCCCTTTTACTTGCCACGCGGCAGCTGCCCGAGTTTTGATCTTCAGGCATATTTCAGAACTTTACGCATACAAGCACCACACCCCTACCCTGTACCGCATGAACCGCTTCTTTACGCCAGAACAGACTGCTGCTTTGCTGCAAACCCTCGAGCAAGCACACGTGCCCACCGCTTACGACCATGCCAAACACCGGCTGGCCCTGCTGGATGATAACGGAGAGGAGCTGGCGTTCCTACGGTTGCCCATTACCCAACAGTATGGTAACGGGCTTGCGGAAACAAAAAAGACGAACTACGTTATCCTCCTGATACAGGCGGGCAACTGCGCCATGGGCTATTTTGAGAATGGCGTGAACCTCGACCACAAAGTATACCGCTCTTACATGGTGCGCAAAAAGCAGGGCAAGAGCCAAATAAAGTACCTTAAGACAAAAGGGAAATCGAGGGCGGGCTCCAGGGTGCGCTTAGGCGAAACGGCGGAGTTTTTTGAGAACATCAACGGCCGGCTGCAGGATTACTTTGAGGAGCATGAAATTGACCGCATTGCCATCAGCTGCTCCAAAACGCTGCTGCCATACTTGTACAGCTCTAAAGTGCCCACCCCTTTCCAGAAGCAGGACCCGCGCCTGCTCAAAATCCCGAAGCACATCCACACACCCATTTACGAGGTGCTGCTGGACGCCAACCGGTATTTGCAGCGGGGCGAGTTGGTATTTGAAGAAGCACAGCTAAGTATGGTGGAGCGGCTTATTGAAAGTGCCCGGCTAGGGCCAGCCGATGCCGAAGAGGAGGAAGAAAATGAGTGAGGAGCCTAACGGTTTATACTTCCCGCCACGCTCCCCAACATGATTTATACTTGTATTAACTTAACCTGAGTTGCTTACTCTTCTTTCCGCAGCTTTTCCAGTTCCCGCATGTCCTCATCCGTCAAATTGATAGAGGCAGCTTTAACGTTTTCTTCCAGGTGCTTTACCTTAGAGGTACCCGGAATAAGCAGGATATTTGGGGATTTGTGCAGCAGCCAGCTGAGCGCCACCTGGTAGGGCGTCGCCTCATGCTTTTGCGCCACGCGGCTCAGCGGCTCCAGCTCCCCGATGTTGCCGGCGTTGATGGGGTTCCAGGGGATAAAAGCCATGTCCTGCGCTTCGCAATAAGCCAGCTCATCCTCCCACTTCCGGAAGTCCACGCTATACTTGTTCTGCACCGACACCACCTTTACATACTCCTGCGCCTTCTTTATCTGGTCCACATCCACCTCCGACAGGCCAATGTGCTTCACAAGCCCCTCTTCCTGTACCTGCTGCAGAAACTCCAGCGTTTTCTCATACGGCACCTCCGGGTCTACCCGGTGCAGCTGGTAAAGGTCTATCCTATCGAGCTTTAGCCGCTGCAGGCTGCCTTCCAACGCCTTGCGCAGGTGGTTGGGGTGCGCGTTAATGGGCCATACATTAGGGCCGGTTCTTGTTAAGCCGCCCTTGGTAGCGATCACCAGGTTTTTAGGGTACGGGTACAGCGCCTCGGCAATCAGTTCTTCGGAAACGTTGGGGCCGTAGCTATCGGCTGTATCAATAAAGTTGATGCCCAGTTCCACCACGCGCTTCAGCACGCGCAGCGCCTCGTCTTTGTCTTTGGGTGGCCCCCAGATGCCTTCGCCGGTAATGCGCATGGCCCCGAAGCCCATTCTTTTCACTTCCAGGTCGTTGCCAATCTTAAAGGTTTTCGGATTGGATACAGTTGTGTTATCTGCCATAGTTAATTTTCTTCCAGTAAGTTTATACTTTGATCACGCAGCATAAAGCCTGCGCTAAGAAAAAGGCCATGGCCCTTTTTGTAGTGACCATGGCCTGTTAAAGATCAGTCGGCTTTGCGGCGCAACAGCAAGACAGCGGCGGTGGTAACGGCCGCCATCACAGCCATTTTTTCCAACAGCCCTTTGCGGTTATACTTCCACTCGGCCTTCATGCCTTTTTCGGCAAAAATATTAGGCACATGCCCTTGCTTCAGGTCATCGATGATGCCTTCCACCTCATCTACCCTATCTGCCAGTATGAGCGGCAGCCAGTGCGCAAACCTGCCCTCGCCATACTTAAAGGCCAGCCGCCGCAGCTGTCCGCTCAGGCCCTTTGGCGGCATAGATGTGCCGAATACAGCCGTTACGTTTGGTCGTTCTATGGAGTGCAGCACCTCCATGTCGATGGGCTGCTGTGGCGGGCGCTCCCAGTTATACCCCTCGTGGGTTTCGTTTGAGCGCTTGCGCATGGGGTAAGTCGGGTCGTTTTTTGGGTCCGCGTCTATGCCCCAGCCGTTAATGGTGTTGTAGTCTATTCGTTTGTTTTCCATGATTCTTGCTTTTAAATTCTGGCAGATGGCGGAATCAGCACAGGCTTGATGCAGTTATCCAGTTTATCGGAGAAGATACGGTAGGCATCCGCCACCTCTTCCAGCGGTATGTGGTGCGTTATCAGTGGCTTGGGCTTGATGATGCCGTTCTGCACGTGCTCTATCAGCCTTGGCAGCAGCCGCTTTACCGAAGCCTGATTGCCCCGGATGGTGAGGCCTTTGTTCAGGGCGTTGCCAATGGGCACCAGGTTTCCGGTTGGCCCGTACACGCCCACCACCGACACGATGCCGCCCTTTTTGGCGGAGTTGATGGCCCACTGCAGGGCTGTGGCAGAGCCTGCCTGCATCAGGGTTTTGCGGCCGGTTATAGTCTGCAGCGCATCGCCGGCGGCCTCTGCGCCTACCGCGTCAATGCACACGTCCGCTCCCAGCGAGTCTGTTGTCTTTTTCATGAATACCACCGGGTCCTCAATAGAGCGGAAGTTGTAAGCTTCGCACTGCGCATAGTTGCGCACAAACTCCAGCCTGTACTCTTCCTGGTCGAACACGATCACGCGGCCAGCCCCGAAAAGCCAGGCACAACGTGCGGCCATAATGCCAATCGGCCCTGCACCGAACACAGCCACTGTATCCCCTTTCTGAATGCCGCCCATCTCGGCGGCCTGGTAACCTGTTGGCACCACGTCCGTCAGGAGCACGGCTTCGTCGGGGTCCATCCCCTCTGGCATCACTACTGGGCCCACATCAGCATACGGCACGCGCACATACTCAGCCTGGCCGCCGTTGTAGCCGCCCGCAATGTGCGAGTAGCCAAAAATGCCGCCCACGGCAGTGGCCTGCGGGTTGGCCTCGTGGCAGTTGCCGTACAGTTCCTGCTTACAGAAGGTACATTTTCCGCACGCGATGTTGAACGGCACGATGACCTGATCTCCAACTTTTAGGTTGTGCACATTGGGGCCTATCTCCTCTACCACGCCTATAAACTCGTGGCCAAAGGTTTCTCCTACCCGTGTGTCGGGCACGTTGCCGTTGTAGAGGTGCAGGTCTGATCCGCAGATACAGGCGCGGGTTACCCGAACGATGGCATCCTGCGGGTGCAGGATCTCGGGCATGGGTTTGTTTCGGTCCAGGCGCACCCGTTGGGGACCCCTGTAGTTCATTGCCAGCATATTAAGTTTGTCTCAAATTTTTAGTGGAACATAAAGCAGACGTTGCCGAGGCCTTTCATCTGCGTTTAAGTAGATACTTGTATGCCCCTTCAAAGTTTCAAAAATGGTACTACTATCAGATATACTTATACTTCAATAATTCTATACTTCAAGTATAAAACAAGCCCGGAAAGTGGGGAGGCAATTAGCAGCCTGGGTGAACTATACTTGCTCCAGGTATACTTGGAGCTGCCAAAAAGATATCGGCTAAAATCCAGCCGCCGCATCGTCACCGCGCGGGTCGGCGCCTCCCTCCAGCCTGCCATCGGGCAGCACCAAAATACCGGCGGCACGGCCAATGCCACCCGGCTTAGGCGCTATCTTATGGCCCATTACCCACAGCCCCAGCCCTGTGCCGAAGCCCAGCGCCCCCCACTCCGACAGCACCCAGTCGGGCTTCCATTGGTGGTGAAAGCGGCCGGCGCTAATGGCTCCCTGCATGCTAAAGCCGTGGCGGGTCACGTTCAGGATGATCTGGTATACGGTGGTGATGATGGTGGAGCCGCCCATGCTTCCCACGGCCATAAAGAGCTGTCCGTCCTTTTCCAGGATAGTGGGCGACATGGAGCTGAGCATGCGCTTGCCGGGTGCAATGGCGTTGGCTTCTTCTCCTATTAAACCGTAGCTGTTCGGGTAGCCGGGCTTCACGCTAAAATCATCCATCTCGTTGTTTAGCAGGAAACCGGCCCCGGCCACAAACACTTTAGAGCCGAAGCTGCTGTTCAGCGTGGTCGTTACCGAAACGGCGTTGCCGGCCGTGTCCACCACGGTGTAGTGGGTGGTGTGCGGGCTCTCAGCGGGGGCGGGCACGCCGGCAGACACATCTTCGCTGTCGGTTGCCTTCTCCAGCGACACCCCTTCCATCCTGCTCATGATGTAGGCGGAATCCAGCAATTCCGCTACCGGCACTTCGTAAAAATCAGGATCGCCCAAATGCTCCGCCCGGTCGGCATACACGCGCCGCTCCGCCTCAATCATAAGGTGCGCGGTCTTCAGGGTGTTCCAGCCCCACTCGTGCAGCGGGTAGTTTTCTGAGATGGTCAGGAGCTGCACCAGGGCAATGCCGCCGCTGGAAGGTGGCGGCATGGAGATAACCTTATACCCTCCCACTTGCCTGCTAATGGGCCTGCGCCACATGGAGCGGTAAGCCGCCAGGTCTTCTTTGCTGATGATTCCCCCGCCCCGCACCATCTCTGCCACGATAAGGTCTGCCGTGCGACCTTCGTAAAAGCCGGCGCGGCCCTGGTCGCGGATGCGGATAAGTGCTTGCGCCAGTTCCGGCAGCCGGATGGTGTCGCCCTCTTCCCAGTTCTCCCGAAGTATAAAGTCAGGCCGTTGGGTATTGTATTCCAGGAAATCCTCCTGCTGCCTGTTCAGCTTTGCGGCTTCCTTTGCTGTGAGCGGGAAACCATTGGAAGCCAACGCTATGGCCGGCTGCACGAGTTCGCGCCAGGGCATGCTGCCATACTTCCGGTGCGCCGCCACCATGCCATCCACGGTGCCGGGCACCCCGGCTGCCAGGTGCCCCTTCAGGCTCAGGTCCTCCACCACCTCCCCTGCCTCATCCAGGTACATATCCCGACTGGCGGCTGCCGGGGCCTTTTCGCGGTAATCCAGGGCGTCGGTGCGGCCGTCTTTTTGCCGCAGCACCAGAAAGCCGCCTCCGCCAATGTTCCCTGCATCGGGGTATACCACTGCCAGGGCAAACTGCACGGCAATGGCCGCATCCATCGCGTTCCCGCCACGCCGCATAATGGCTGCGCCCACCTCCGAGGCCAGCGGGTGCGCCGACACCACCATGGCCTGCTCCGTCACCAGCCCCCGCTCATGGAGGTCAGGCTCGGCGCAGCGGCACAAAAACAGGATCAGAAGCAGGGGTATAAAATTATTTCGGATCAAAACTTCTCTTTTATGGTCTCTCCTGCATACCCGCACACCCAGCCTGGGGTTATCCTTTGGTTTTTGATTTTTGGCTGAACAGGCGAGCGGCGCTAAAACCGTATCAGCGCTTTATCGTTTTTACCTAAACACAATGGCTACAACTATGGGCTTTAAGCTACCACCTGTACGATACAACGAAAAAGGAGCGCTGCGCACCGCTGGCTTTGAGCTGGAATACAGCAACCTGAGCGTGGAGGAGTCGGCCAGACTGGTGCAGCAGCTGTATGGCGGGCAGGTGCAGAAGGAAAACAGGTTTAAGCACAAAGTGAAAGGCACTGCCCTCGGAGACTTTACCGTGGAGTTTGACCTGCAGCTGCTGACCGAGAAGAAGTATAAAAGCGTGTTCGAGGCCCTCCACATTAAGGTTGAGGATGTTAAAATGGGCTCTGCTACGCTGGAGGACGAGGTGGAGGAAAAGCTGGGCAGCCTTATCTCCAAGGTTTTCCCGAACGAGATAGCCTGCCCTCCTGTGCCGATAACGGAGCTGGAGAAACTGGAAAAGCTGCGGGAGGCACTCTACCAACATCATGCGCAAGGCACCCAGGCCTTCCTGACGAATGCCTTTGGCACCCACATCAACGCAGAAGTGCCCGCCACCGATACCCAAACGCTGCTGACCTACCTGCGGGCTTTTCTGCTGCTCTACCCCTGGCTCCTGCAGAAAGGTCATACCGACCTGGCCCGTAAAGTCAGTCCCTTTATCAATGCCTATCCCGCCGACTATACAGAACTGGTGCTTCAACCTGCTTATACTCCCACCCTGCGGGAGATGGTGCAGGATTACCACGCCTACAACCCCGACCGCAACCGCCCCCTGGACTTTTACCCGCTCTTTGCCGCCCTGGATGAGGAGGCCCTGCGCCCGTACAGCAATCTGGGCAAGGTAAAGGCCCGCAAAACCTTTCATTACCGGCTGCCGAACAGCTCTGTGGCCCAGCCCGGCTGGACGCTTGCCGAGGAGTGGAACAATTGGGTAACGATAGAAGAACTGGCGCATGACTCTGAAAAAGTAGCCCGCTTGAGCCAGGAGTACCTGCAACTGAAACGCGACACCCTGGTGGGATTTGAGGGCAGATGGGCAAAACGAACCGAACAATGGCTGCATCACGGAGACACAAGTATAAAATAGATCGCAAGCGCCCCACCATAGGCATAACAGGTCCGGATAAAGGCGGCGGGGCAGCCTGGTTCTTCACCGCGCTCTCGGTGCTGCTGGCCGGCGGGTGGCCCGTGCGCATCACCCCTTCCCGGCCGCGCACCGCCGACGGCCTGCAGGCCCTCATCATCGGGGGTGGCGCCGACGTGGACCCCAGCACCTACGAGCAGGACCACATATTGAAGGATTACCTCAACAGCACCATCCGGAAGCCGGACAGGAGCTTTTTGAAAAGAGTCGGAAGGCTGGTGCGGTGGGCATACTACCCGGCGGTTTTTTTCGTGCGAAAGCTGCTCAGCCGTAAGCTTACGTTTGGGCTGGACAAAGCACGGGACCATCTGGAGTTTCAGCTGCTGGACCAGGCGGTGCGGAAAAGCTTGCCCGTACTAGGCATCTGCCGTGGGGCACAGCTCATGAACGTATACTTCCGGGGCACGCTTTACCAGGACCTGAACGCCTTTTATCTGGAGGAACCGAACCCTGCCAGCCTTTTTCCGGTGAAGAAAGTATACATAAAGCCGGGCAGCAAGCTGGCCCAGGTGCTGGGCACACAGCAGCTGGAGGTAAACGCCCTGCACAAACAGGCGGTAAAAGCCCCCGGACAAAGTATAGAAATTGTGGCGCGCGAGCCCAACAGCGTGGTGCAGGGCATTGAGCACACGGCGCAGGATTTTATGGTGGGGGTGCAGTGGCACCCCGAGTACCTGCCGCACCTGTACACGCACCGAAAAATTTTCAGGGCGCTGGTGCAACAGGCTGGCCAGGTACACCAGCAGATAGAGGAAAAAGACATGCAACACGCCCTGGCCCAGCCGCAGGCAACCGAATTGCAAACCCTGGAAGAACAGGCAGAAAAACACAGGTAGCCCTACTTGCCACAGCGCAGCTCAATGCCGGATAATCCGCCCGTCCTCCATCTCGATAATGCGGCCTGAGCTTTCGGCAAAGCCCGAGTCGTGGGTTACGATGAGCAGCGTCTGGTTGTGCACTTCCGTCAGTTCCTTAAATATGTTAAACACGACGTCGCTGTTGCGCTTGTCGAGGTTGCCCGTGGGCTCGTCGCCCATGATGATGTGCGGGTCGTTGATGAGGGCGCGGGCAATGGCCACACGCTGTTTCTCCCCGCCCGAAATCCTATAGGCCAGCTTGTTGGCCAGATGATCTACGCCCAGCATTTTCAGGCGCTCCATGGCCCGGTGCTCTACCTCCTGCTCGGTATACTTTTGCAGCTTCAGGCCGGGCAGCATCACGTTGCGCAGCACCGTAAACTCGTTGAGCAGGTAATGAAACTGAAACACAAAGCCTATCTTTTCGTTGCGGATGTTGGCCAGTTCCCGGTCAGTTCGCCCTGTCATCAGGTCCCGGTCAATCAGCAGCTCCCCCTCATAGTCGGTATCCATGGTGGAGAGAATGTAGAGCAGCGTGGACTTGCCGCAGCCCGACTTACCGATAACAGACACAAACTCACCTTTATTCACGCTAAACGTAATGTCGGTGAGCACCTGCACCGTTACCGGGTCATGAAACTTTTTATTGATGTGCCGCGCCTCAAGTATGATATCGCTCATGTATGCTCCTAAAGTATAGCCTTTTCTAAAGTATAGTTCTGCCGCTTCTTACTTACCCCTGATGATCTCCACCGGGTCCACCCGGCTTGCCTTGCGGGCCGGGAAAAAGCCAGCAAAATAGGTTGTGATGACGGAAAAGGTGCCGCCAATGAGGTAGAACACGGGGCTGTAGTTGATGGGGTACGTTTTGATGGTAGGCAGGGCGGCCGTGTTAAACGGAATGTTATCAATGATAACCGAGAATAAAAAGCCAAACACCAGCCCCACCGCGCCGCCAAAAACGCCGATGCTCAAGGCAATGACCAGAAAGATCCGGTTCACGTCGCTGCCCGAAAAGCCTGTGGCCTTCATGATGGCGATGGAGTCCATCTTCTCGTAGATCATCATGTTCAGAATGTTAAAGATGCCGAAGCCCGCCACGATCAGCAGCACAACGCCCACCGAGTAGGAAATAAGCGAACGGATGTTGCTGCCCGTCTCAAACTGCGAGTTAGCTGTCTGTATATCCTCTGCGTCGATGTCGAAGGTTTGGGCAAACTCCTTCCCCACCGCCGGCGCCGTCTCCAGGTCGTGCAGCTTCACCTGTATGTCGGTGATGTAGTTGGCAGGCTTGCCCAGCAGCTTTTGGGTAGTGCCGATGGAGGCGTAGCTCTGTACCTTGTCGATCTCCTGTATCCCGGACTGGAAATAGCCCACCACTTTCAGCGGGAAGCGCTCGCCCTGCGCGGTTGTTACCTGCACCACGTCGCCGACATCCGCCGCCAGTATCTCGGCCAGGCCTTTGCCCAGGATGATGCTGTTGGCGGTATTCTTGGCATCCAGGGCGTTCCCGGCCGTCACGTAGTCTCGGAAGTTGAACAGGCGGCTCTCCTCCTCCACGTCAATGCCGTTGATCACGCCGGTAATGTCGATGGTGCCCTCGTTGAAGAAAACCTGGGCAGTAAGCTTGGGGGCCACGCCCAGCACGCGGGCATCCTGCCGCAGCGCCTGCATGATGGGGCCGCTGTTGTAGATCTCCTGCCGGGTGATGCCCGATTTGATGGAGGAAATGAAGTTGTGGGAGTTCCGGAACTCAGCGGCCCTGTTTATGGGCTGGTCCAGGCTTGGCTTAATCTCATTGTAGAGGCGCACGTGCGGCGTCCGGTTCAGGATAAGGCCGTCCAGGAGGTCATTCAGGCCGTTCATAAAGCTCAGCAGCGTGATAAACATGGCGATACTGAACGTTACCCCAATGGCCGCCACCAGCGTTTGCCGCCACCGGGCCAGCAGCAGCGACCTGGCAATACCGATTATCAGCTTCGTGTTCATTGCGCCGGCTTCACGATCACGTCCTCTTTCCGCAGCCCCTCCAGTATCTCCACCTTCTGGTAGTCTTTCAGGCCGGTTTTCACCTGTTTCCTCTCCTCATCCTCCGTCAGCACATACGTCCCGTCCACCAAATACTCGCGCGGTATGGTAAGGGCGTTTTCCTTTTTCCGGATGATAATGTTGGCCTCGGTGGTAAGGTTCGGGAACAGCGAAGGCGGCGCCGAGACAAAACTGGCCTCTACGGTAAAGGAGCGGGTTCTCTCGTTCATGGCGGGGTTTACTTTGTATACTTCCGCCTCAAACACCTGCCCTTTGTAGCTGTCCATATTCAGGAGCACCCGCTGCCCCGGCTTCACCCGGGCAATGTCATACTCATCCACCTGCAGCTCCACTATAAACTCGTCGGCAGCGCCGATTACCGCCACCGGCGTTTGCGGACTCACCATCTCCCCTTCCTCCTTCAGCACGCTGTATACCTTCCCGCCCGTCTCGCTGCGGACGGTATAGTCCTCGGCCAGGTTCTGACTTATCTGCAGGTTTTTCTGTGATTGCCTGGCCGCCAGCTCCAGTTGCTTTTTCAGGTCCTGGTAGCGCAGCAAAGCTGATTTGTAAGCCGTCATGGAGTTTTCGTAGTTCAGCTCCCGCTGCTCCAGCTCCACCCGGGTACCGATCCTGTTTTTCCAGAGGTTGCGTTGCCTTTGCAGCAGCATTGAGTCGTTCTGCACCCTGCTTTTGGCCAGGTCGATCGTCTCCTGCAGTTCACTCAGCTTTTCGCGGTTGGCACTCACGCGGGCATACTCGGCGGCGATGCGGGCGTTCTCCGCACTGAGTCGGGCTGTTTCGTTTTCCACCTTTAACAGGGCCGCGCCCTTCCGTACCGTATCGCCCTCGGTTACCATAATCTGTTGCACCGTACCGCTCACGGTAGGGAACACCTGGTGCTGGTCCTTGCTTTTCACAATCCCTGACGCGTACACGGCCTCCGTGATGTCTTCTACGGTCGGTGAAGTCTGCTCTTGGTTGCGCTGGCAGGCTACCAGTATAAGCTGGGCGAGGGCGAGAAGTAAAAGAGGCGCTCTAAAGTTGGTGCATCGGGGGGTCATGGATAGCTACAGTTAGGTGTACATGCGTTGCCAGTGCGCGTTAAATTACTTTGTTTTACAGGTAACACAAAAGACTGCCGCCAAATAAAGCGTAAGGCACTCTGTTATACGTACCTGAAGCGCCGCGAGCGGGTGCTTTGGTCAGCGGCTCCCTGCCCTTTGCAAAAGATTGATGCCATTCCGGCCCAACCCCGGCGGCTGGTTTACCCGTACAACTAAAGAGCCGGGAAGCACCCGGCTGTGTAATTTTTACCATCAAAAAGAAAACAAGCTATGGCTGATACAAGAGATAACAGTTCCGATCGTAAAGGAGAAAACAAAAGAAACACACCACCCGCTGCTGGCGCGGTGAACAAAGGCACTGATGGCAGAAGAGATAAGGTAACGCCGCAGGACCCGCACGCAAACCTGTCCACCACCTCCCGTGGCGCCGACAGCACCGACAAGGAGTTCCGCAACGACCAACCCAACGCCAGCACGCTAAAGAGCCACAAAAGCAGTGCAGACATCAACAAGAAGAAGTAATTTTATACTTATAACCAACAGCAAAGGCCCGGAAACCCCGGGCCTTTGCTGTTTACAGGTTGTCCGTTCGGCTACTTTAGCTCATCCAGCACCTGGTACATTTTTTTAACCACCGAAGCGGCCGAGCCGTTGTAGTTGTTCACCAGAAACGAGAAAACGTACTCCCGGCCGTCCTTGCCTTTGTGGTAGCCGCAGTAGCCCTTTACGCCACGGATGGTGCCGCTTTTCATTTTCATGCCGTTGTACACGGGCAGCGACGTATAAAACCCCTGAAACCACGGCTGCGACCTGGCATGCTGCAGCAGTTGTACCTGGGCATGCGTGGTGACGCGGTTTAGCGGCGACAGCCCCGATCCGTCAACCATACTCAGCTCCGTTTCCGGGATGCCGCGCTGCTTCCAGTAAGCCCGAATTTCTTTTAGGCCGTTACCTGTCTGGCTGTCAGAAGTATGCTTATAGGCGATGGTTTTCGTCAGGGCCTCACCATAGAGATTTATACTTTTGCGGTTGAACCAATAAATGATGCTGTCCAGTGGCGGCGAGGTTACGGTGTGAAAAACGGTGTATCCGTTCGGCAGCGGATTGTTTTGCGCCGCGGGTTGCTGCGGCAGCTTGATCTTGAGCGTTTGCAGCGTATCGGATAAAGTGCCTATGAACTGGCGTGCCGCAGAGGGCATGGCACCCGATATTTTAAAGCTGCTTTCGTTTACCGGAATTGTGCCCCGAATGGTGGCGGTTGGGGTGCTGAGCGGAAAGTAGATGTAGGCATTGTCGCCGGTACCCGCTGCTGCCGATGTCAGCTCCGAGTGCAGGCCGTAGCCATTCAGTTCCGGCACCGTCTTCACCACCGCCACCGGGTCGCCAATGCGCGCGCCGGATCTCAGAATCACGTCGTACTGGTTTTCGCGCCAGTTCAGTTTGGCCGGCCCGGCCCCGTAGTAGTTGGCGATGTCCTGCCACATCCAGCCATCGGGCACGGTTTCATCGTTCCAGCCATTGTTGTCTATGGTCACCTGGCTAAACGATTTCAGGCCCGTCCGCTGCAGCGACTTGGTGAGCCCCGCCAGCACCTGGTCTTCTTTGGTTTGGTCCCAGCGCCAGCTGCCAAAGGTCGGATCGCCGGAAGGAAGTATGATCAGCTCGTTGTTGCCTTTGCTCTTGCGGTAGGCAAACTTTGTTTCATACTTAAAATCCCTGCCCAGCAGCTCGTAGGCGCTGATGCTGGTGATTATTTTCTGAGTAGAGGCTGGCGCCAGCCCCACCTGGCTGTTCCTTTCAAATACAACTTCACCGGTTTTCGCGTCAATGATGTAGAGCGAGGAAATGGCGTTCTGCAACTGTGGGTCCTGCTCAAACTTCTGGAAGGCAGCGGCTATTTTTGATGGCACCGTCTGCGACCAGGCAAGCGTATGGAGCATCAAAAAGGCTAGAAAAAGGGTGACTTTGGGTGTAGCGTGTTTCATAGCCAAAATTTAAGCATTTCAGCTGATTTATACCTATCCCGCGCCTGATTCAGCTCACTTATCCCTGCCAAAGACAAAAAAAAACAGCCGCTTGGGTTTAACAAGCGGCTGCTCCTGATTAAAGTATAAAGTATGAATTACCAGTTCTGGCGTCTGTTGCGGTTGCGCTCGTTATAGCGGCGCTCGTCCTCTTCCTTGCGGTAGTCCCTGTTGCCGTAGGCGCTGCGCAGGCGGTCTTCGTCGCGGTTGTTATAGCCTGTGGTGCCATAGCCAGTGCTGCCGAAGTCGCGGTAGCCGCGGTCGTAGCCGGTGTTTTCACGGCCGGGGTTTCCGAAGCGTTGGTTGCCCTGGAACCCTTCGTCATAGCGGCGCTGATAGCCTTGGCTTCTGTCTTCATTCACGTAGCCCCCGTCGCTGGTGCGCCCAAAGCTGTCGCTGAAGCGGTGTCCGCGGTTGCGCTCCGCATCGCCGTAGGCATTGTACTGCCTGCTGTCAGGCCAGTTACCCCTGTCGTGCTGCGTGATGCGCGGTCCCTCTTGGCCAGACATGCCATAGTAGGAATGGCCGTAGGCGGAGCCTCCGCCCCTATAGCTGCCGCCTTCGCCGTAGCGGGTGCCGCGGCTCATGTCGCCGTAGGCGCGCGCGGCATTAGAGGCATCATCGCCATGGCGGCGCTCGTCTCGTGCATACCTGTCGCTGCCGAAGTGCCCTCCCGGGTTATAGCGTGAAAGGCTGTTCCGGTTGCCGGTCAGCGGGTTGCCGTGCTCGTCGAAGTCGGCATAGTGATTTTTGCGCAGGTTGTCGTCGTTTTCATAGTCTCGGTTCATAGCGTCAGTTTTTAAGGTTTTATACTTTTCCTACTAACGCAGCGGGCCGACACTTGTTCTTTTGACGCCGCATCTGCCTAAACGCCAACAGGTTTATACTTGCCGCTATAGCTTGTGTAACTGGAAGTAGCCCAGGTGCAGATCGTCTTCTGCGGTGCTGTCGGTTTTGGTAACCTGCAGGCTATACTTCTGCTTCACGGCTTCGGGCAAAATATCCTCCACCTTGTAGATGTCATCCACATCCACGCCAAACTTATCATCGATGTGCGAGGTGGCGCCTTTAAAGCCGGTGTGCTTGTAAAAGGCTGTCTGTTTGGCCTGTTTCACGGCTCCGGCGGTATCTGGGGCTACGGCCAGCATCTTGTAATGGAACTCATCAAACTCACCCGGCTTATAGCCACCCAGGTTCAGGAAGAAAAGTTTATCCGCTGCCTCGGCTGCCTGCGCTTTGGGCACTACAGTTATACGATGGCCGTTTACCTGCGTCACTTCGCGCCAGGCATCTATGTGGATTTTGTCTTTAGCCTCTGGCCAGAAAGCCTTGATTTCCGGTACCATGTCTTTCACCGTCTCGGCCAGGCTGAAGAAGATGTCGTGCTGCTCGGTGTTTCTGCCGGGGGGCGTGCAGCCCAGCATCAGCATAAAGAGTTTAGGTGTTTGCATACGGCAAGATAGGCAAACCAAGTATAGCATCCACCTCAGCCAGCTACCCGCCTCAATAAATCATGTTTCGCTCGCCATTTCCGGGTAGTACATTTTTCCGAAGAATGGTAAAGTATACTTAATCAAACCTGAGGTTGGCAACCGGATTGGCGGAAGCAGCTTTGAGCGCCTGGTAGCTAACAGTTAGGAAGGCCACTGCCGCTGCCGTTGCCCCAGCTGCCAAAAACACCCACACCGGCATCTCGATACGATAGGCAAAGTTTTGCAGCCACTGGCTCATGGCATACCAGGCTAGCGGGAAGGCGATAAGTGCGGCAATGATAACCAGCACCAGAAACTCTTTGGAAAGCAGCGCCACGATGGAAGCGTTTTCTGCTCCCAGCACTTTGCGGATTCCGATCTCTTTTTTCCGGCGCTCTGCGGCATAGGCAGCCAACCCAAACAAGCCCAGGCAGGCCACAAAAATAGCGATGCCGGTAAATATCCAGAGCAGTGTTTTCAGCTTGTCCTCAGCCTTATACATTTTATCAAAGTTCTCATCCATAAACACATACTCAATAGGGTAGTCCGGTGAGAACTGGCACCATACTTTCTTTACCTGCTCAATGGTGCCGGCTATAGCTGAACCGTCCAGTTTCACGGCCACTTTCCAATAAGCGTCCGGAAAGATCTGCAGCACCGTCGGCTCCACCTTTTCATACAGGCTCTTGAAGTGGAAGTCCTTTACCACGCCAATGATCTTGCCTTCTTTCAGAGAATCTGTGAATTCTTTATTCCAAACCGGCCAAAGCAAAGGCTGTCCTATGGCTTTTTCAGGGGAACCGTAGCCCAGCTCTTTCACCGCCGTTTCGTTGATCATGAACGCATGGTCGGCATCAGTGGCATACTTTTTAGAGAAATCCCTTCCGGCAATCACTTTTACATCCAACATCTTAATGTAGTCAAAATCTACCATTAACATCGATGTACCGTGGTGTACTCTTTCACCGTTTTTAGGCACAATAATCCGGTCGCCAGCGGTGGCATCACCCGGGAAACCATATCCTATAGATACATTTTTTACACCTGGTGCTTTCGTTAATTCATTCTTAAAGGTCTCATAGTTCTCGAACATGTTATCGCCGCGCAGCTGGAAGAACATGATCTGGTCTTTGTTAAAGCCGAGGTCTTTGTCGTGCAGGTAGGACACCTGCCTGAACACTATGAAAGCGCAGATGATCAGAAAAATAGACAGGGCAAACTGTAGCACGATCAGCCCATGGCGCAGCCACTGTATCCGCCACACGCTGGTGTCTACCACCACGGCACTCTTCAGCACTTTAACCGGCTGGAAACCCGACAAAACCAGCGCCGGATAAAAACCCGCCAGGATGCCTACCACCACGGTTAAGGCCAGCAGCAGCAACAGCAGCGAAGGGCTGGTGAAGATATTGAAGGCCATTTGCTTGCCGGTGAAGGCATTGAGCGAGGGCAGCAGCAGCGAGGTTAGCGCGGCCGCGAAGATGACGCTGATGAGCGTGAGCAGCAGGGTCTCAGTCAGGAACTGCACTACCAGTTGGCTGCGGCTGGCGCCCACGGCTTTTCTTACCCCCACCTCCTTGGCCCGCTGCACCGACTTGGCCGTGGCCAGGTTTACGAAGTTAAAGCAGGCAATCAGAAGTATAAAAACCGCAATTACACTTAAGGCCTTTACATACGTGATGTTTCCCCGGATTGCCTGGTCATACTTAAAGCTGGCAGAATGCAGGTATACTTCCTTGAGTGGCTGCAGGAAGGGCAGGTAGTCGAAAGGCTTATTGTTGTCCGGATCGATCTGCTTTTTAACAAGATCACGGAATTTTGCCTGCACTAACGCTGGATCTGTCCCTGGCTTAAGCTTAACATAAGTATAAAACTGTTGCCAACCCCAATTATTCATCCGCTCTGCTGTAAACCCTGTAGCCTTCAGCGAGATCACAAAGTTTACCGGCAAATGAAACTTCTCTTGGGTAGTGAATACGCCTCTTACTATGTAGGGCTCCTTATTAACCATTACCTGTTTGCCTACAGGATTTGAATCGCCAAAGACCCTGTCAGAAAACTTATCTGATATGACGATGGAAGAAGGATCAGCCAGGGCTTTTTCAGAAGATCCATATTTAAATGGCAACTGAAATACTTCGAAAAAAGTAGGATCGGCATAGAAGCTCCCGTTTTCGTAGATCTTCTTCTCCCCTGCCTCTACCAGGTTGTTGGCATCAAACTGGACCATAAGTATCCGTGCGATCTTCTCTACTTCAGGAAAATTTTGCTCTAAAGTGGTTCCAAATGGCGGAGGCACAGGCGCTATACTTTCACTGGTTCCACTTTCTGATCTTGTGTTATAGATGCGGTAGATGCGATCCCCGTCAGGCAGGAACTTATCATACTGCAGTTCGTCGTGCACAAACAGGCCGATGAGCAGGCAGGCAGTAAGGCCCAGCCCCAAGCCGGCAATATTGATCATGGAGAAGGCCTTGTGGCGGATCAGGTTTCGGTAGGCGGTTTTAAGGTAGTTCCTTAACATAGTTTTACGAAATAAGAGCTTTGACTGTAACAGCAGTGTAAGCGCAGCCTGTTTGCGCCCATCCGCCACAAAGCTGGCTTGCACACGCAGTGCCAAAACAAAACAACCTTGTTAATCAGCGTTTTATAGCGTATTTATACTTATACGCCGTGCAAAATCGCGCAGCAGGTGTGCGAAATCGCACGCTTCTACTGCTGCAAAAGCATCTGCAGATGCTTGTAATCAGCAGGTTGTATGAGTGGCACAATTATAGTTTATTTATGTTCTATAAACATAAGTGTATGCAGTTAAAAAAGGCCTCTGTACTGGTAGTAGATGATGACACCGATGTGCTGACCGCTGTCCGGCTGCTGCTGCGGCCCCATGTGCGGGATATCGCGGTGGAGAAAAACCCAGATGCCCTCCCGGCCCTGCTCCGGCAGCAAGGCTTCGACCTAGTGTTGCTGGACATGAACTTTAAGAGCGCCCTGAACACAGGCAACGAAGGTTTGTACTGGCTCCGGAAAATCAAGGAGCTGAAACCCGAGGTGGCGGTGATCATGATCACGGCCTACGGCGATATCGACCTGGCCATCCGCTCTCTGAAGGAAGGCGCCGCAGACTTTGTGGTAAAGCCCTGGCACAACGATAAGCTGCTCACGGTTCTGGCTGATGCCGTGGGAAAGAAAAGCAAAGGCGGCACCGCAAGTGTGGCCGACACCACGACAGCTGATGACTTTTTTGGCGCCGAGCTTTTGGGTACCTCCGAGGCCATGCAGGATATTTTCCTTAAGATCCGGAAAGTGGCTCCCACCGATGCCAACATTCTGATTCTGGGAGAGAACGGCACTGGAAAGGAACTGGTGGCTAAGGCGATTCACCATTACTCCCTCCGGGCCAGCAAGCCTTTTGTAAAAGTGGATGTGGGCGCCCTGACAGAGTCGCTGTTTGAGAGCGAGCTGTTCGGGCACAAGAAAGGCGCCTTTACCGATGCCCGCGAAGACCGGGCCGGCAGGTTTGAGGCGGCCAATGGCGGTACGATCTTTCTGGATGAGATCGGCAATATTTCGCTGCACCAGCAGGCCAAACTGCTCAGCGTGCTGCAAAACCGGCAGGTCATCCGCCTGGGCACCAACGAGCCGGTGAACATAGACGTGCGCCTGCTCTGCGCTACCAACGTGCCGCTGGCCGAGCTGGCGAACGAGTCCCGTTTCCGCAAGGACCTCATCTACCGTATCAACACCGTGGAGATCACCATCCCGCCGCTGCGAAAAAGAGGCAACGACATTATACTTCTGGCCCGGCATTTTGCCACCGTATACGCCGATAAGTACATGAAGCCGGTGCCTGAACTCAGCAAACCCGCCCTCGAAAAGCTGATGACCTACCACTACCCCGGCAATGTGCGGGAGCTGCAGTATGCCATCGAACGCGCCGTGATCATGGCCGACAGTTCTGTGCTGCAGGCCGATGATATTCTTTTCTCGCCTATAGAGGCTGCCCCCGCGGAGGAAAAGCTGGCAGAGGAAAGCAACCTGGAGGAACTGGAGCGGACCACCATCAACCGGGTGCTGCAAAAGCACGGCGGCAACCTCACCAGGGCATCCAAAGAGCTGGGCATTACCCGCACCGCCCTCTACAGACGGTTAAGCAAGTATGGGCTCTAACGGTTTTGACTGGCGCATCGTGCTGCGGGTGGCCTTCCTCCTTATCACCCTGAGCACCCCGGCCATTGTCATCCAGCATGGTTGGTCGGAGGCGCTGGTGTTTATGCTTCCCATCATAGTCTACCAGGTGGCTGACCTGATCCGCTACGTCAGGAAGGCGCAGGAGGAGCTGAGCCAGTTCATTGAATCGGTGCACTACCGTGATTTCTCCCGCTACTACAACGAACACTATTCCAATGCCGGGCTGCAGCTGCTGCACAAGGGTTTTAATGAGATCAACGCTACCCTTAAAAGCATAAACAAGGAGAAAGAAAGCCAGCACCTGCACCTGCAGAAGATCATGGAGCTGGTGGAAACCGGCATCCTCTCTTATGATACCGACAGCGGCGAGGTGGTGCTGATGAACGACTCCCTGAAAAAACTCCTGCACCTGCCCTTCATGAAAACGATCCAACACCTGGAGAAGCGGGACCAGGAGCTATACCAGGCCGTGCAGCAGCTGCAGCCCGGTCGCTCTAGAATTGCCACGGCTTATACTTCTAACTTCGAGAAGAGTACCCTGAAAGTACTCCTCTCGGCCACGGCCTTCCGCAGCGAGGGGCGCACCTATAAGCTGGTGGCTTTCCAGAACGTGAGCGAAGCGCTGGACGAAACCGAATCCAGGGCCTGGCAGAAGCTGCTGAACGTGATGACGCACGAGATCATGAACTCGGTGGCTCCCATCGCCTCGCTGGCCGATACCTTGAAGACCCGCCTGCACGAAACGGCCTCCGCCGGGCCATCGGCACAGGACATGGAGGACTTTGAGGTGAGCGTGAGCACCATTAAGAGCCGGAGCGAAGGCCTGCTGCGCTTTGCAGAAGTTTACCGTAACCTGAACCGCATCACCAGGCTAAACCTGGCTGATGTGGCGGTAAAAGAGGTGTTTTCTAACCTGCAGCACCTGATGCACCCGACTATGGCGCAGAAAAACATAGCGCTGGAGATTTCGCTGGAGGACCCAACCCTGCGCCTGCAGGCCGACCGGAACCTGCTCGACCAGGTGCTGATCAACCTGCTGGTGAATGCGATGGAGGCGGTAAAGGAACAGCCCGAGCCAGTCATTGAGCTGTCGGCTTATACTTCGGGAGAGAACACGTTTATCAAAGTGGCGGATAACGGCATCGGGATGTCGCGGGAGGTGCAGGAGAAGATCTTTATCCCTTTCTTCAGCACCCGCCGGAACGGCACCGGCATTGGTCTGAGCCTTTGTAAGCAGATCATCATGCTCCACCGTGGCTCTATTCAGGTGCAGTCGGCGGAGGGGGCGGGCACGGCTTTTCTGCTGCGTTTTCCCAACAACCCATCGTTTATACTTTAGCCTATCGCAAGTTTATACCTGCTTGGCCATACTTTATTGACTACCTTTGCAGCAGCAACGCACACAAGTATATGAAGCTGATCGGAAACATACGCGACATCAAGCACGCGCGCGAGAACAAGAACCAGGACATTGAACTGCACATCAGCCGGGTGGAGTATATCACGCACAAAAAGGACGGCCGCTTTTTTCAGCCATTCGACCTGGAGGTGGAGCTGGAGGAGCCAATCATAATTACCGGCGACCGCCTGGCCCGCGTGCAGAACAAGCTGCTGGAAGAGGGAGAGTATGAGTTTGAGGTGTATGACAAGGAGGACGAGGCGTATGTGCTGAACCCTGACAAGCAGTTATCCCTAAGTATAGAATATGACTTTGATGCCGATATCACAATCCTTTCATCGCTGTATTATACTGTCACGGTTTCCAACGAGGAGTTTAAGGAGCTGAAAGCCAAAGCGCACAAAGACCGGAAAAAGAAAGGCCGCCGCTAAGTATAAAGTATGGGCACAGAAGCGCCGGCCAATGTCCAAACCCCTCCGTGCCCGAGACCTTAAAGGTTTATTTATTTGTCCGGCCCAGGTAGATGCCGTAGGCAATTAACCCGGCGGCGGCGGCAAAAATGATGTACTGCTGCTCCTTTACCGTGAGGTTTTTATAGAAGTCTATCCCGCTCTTGGGGTCCTTTATAATGTCGGCCAGCTGCGAAGGGTTTGAAATAAGGCTGCGGAGCGAGGTATTTGCTAATTCATTTTCCATGTGTCTTGCTTTTTTGAGTTTCCATACTAGATACGTCAGCTCTCGCACATTTGATATTGCCCCCCACGGCCTTAGCCTTTTTCAGTGCGGGCCAACTAATCCAGGCTCATACTTGTTATGCCTGCATAAAACGCCAGCTGGCTCAGGGCCAGGCCAGCGTCATACTTTACCAGCTACACTTATGAAGCTCCTTAGCTCAAATAACTATAAAAAAGAATTCGTAACGGCTTTTCCCGGCGACGATAGCGGCAACCTGACACCCCGCCAGACACCGGGCGTGCTCTACAGCAAAGTCATCCCCACCCCTGTTGAAAAAGTAACGCTGCTGGCCTGGTCTGCGGAGTTGGCGCAGGAGCTCGGCATAGCAAACCCGGACGACGAGCTGAGCCTGGCTATACTTGGCGGCAACCACGTGACCGATGCCATGTATCCTTATGCCGCCTGCTATGCCGGCCATCAGTTTGGCGGCTGGGCCGGTCAGTTGGGCGACGGTCGCGCCATAACCCTGGGCGAGTGGGAAACCCATAAAGGAAACTCCTGGGAACTGCAGCTGAAAGGAGCCGGACTTACCCCCTACTCCCGCCGCGCCGACGGCCGCGCCGTGCTGCGCTCCTCGGTGCGCGAGTACCTGATGAGCGAGGCCATGCACTACCTGGGCGTGCCCACCACGCGCGCGCTGAGCCTGGTAGCTACCGGCGAGCCTGTGCTGCGCGACATGTTCTACAACGGCAACGCGGCATTTGAGGCTGGCGCCATTGTGATGCGCGCGGCCCCGAGTTTTCTGCGTTTCGGCAATTTTGAGCTGTTGAACTCTCGCAAGGAAACCGACAACCTGCGCCAGCTTGTGGACTGGACCATCAGCCGCTATTACCCGCATATCCAGGGGGAGGATAAGATAATTTCCTTCTTTAAGGAAGTAGTAGAGCGCACCGCCCACCTGATGGTGGAGTGGCAGCGGGTAGGCTTTGTGCACGGCGTGATGAACACGGATAACATGTCCATACTTGGGCTTACGATCGACTATGGCCCCTATTCATTCCTGGACGACTACGACCCGGATTTCACGCCTAACACCACCGATTTGCCCGGCAGGCGCTATGCCTTTGGTAAGCAGCCCAGCATCGCCTACTGGAACCTGGGTTGCCTGGCAGCGGCCCTGCTCCCCCTGGCCGATAAAGACGCGCTGGTAGCCGCCCTGGAAACGTTTAAGCAGCAATACTGGCAAAAGTACTATGCCATGATGGGCACCAAACTCGGCCTGGACCAGGTTAGCCGCCTCGACACAGACTTGATCTTGCAGGTTGAGAAGACGCTGGCCACTCTCAAGCCAGACATGACGATTTTCTTCCAGCTCCTCATCGACCTGCCGCTGTACATGGGCAGTGCCGAAGAAGTGGCCGCTTATTTTAACGAGAGCCTGTATGAGGAGCTGACAGAAGCGCAAAGCGAGCAGCTTTATACACTGATTTCAGCATACCTGGAGCGGCTTAACAAGAACACCATCAAGCGGCAGGCTTCGCAGGAGTTGATGCGCAAAACAAACCCTCGGTTTATACTTCGCAACTACCTCCTGCACCAGGCCATCGAGCAGCTGAACGAAGGGAAAACAGAGCTTTTTGAGCAGCTGCAAGAGGCTCTGAAAGATCCTTACTCCACTAAGCATAACGCATTCTTTCAGAAGCGCCCAGAGTGGGCTACCCAGCAAGCTGGCTGCTCCATGCTGTCGTGCAGTTCGTGATCACGGCACATTTGAGTATAAAAGCCGCTGCAGGGTTTAAGCTGCAGCGGCTTTTATACTTAGAATCATATGGCAAATCAAACCAAACTATATTTCCTAACCTACAATATTTTAAACAGTTATGTAGCTTTTATTCCAGCAATAATTTCCACTCTTCATATCCATACGTTTACGATACATTTTAAAACATCTGCAATTAAACCTTTATAGTGGGTAACAGGTCAAACTACCCTTCGTATTGTAAGTATACATTAATAATTTAGACTAAATCAATAAATTGTTTTTTAAGGTTTAAAAATACAAGCTGTACGAAAGACAGGATTAGAGTTTATTCAAAGAAATAATTTGATAGAAAGTACTCTGTGAATTAAGTTTTACCACACAATCTTATGTCCAGACATAAGCGCAACCCATTAAGATACAACACAGCATACCCAGGCCATCACCCTCATCGATTTATAAAGTGAGTAGTAGCTGCTCATAAATAGATTTTTACCTCCGCTCAACCCTTTTTTACTATGCCAAGCTCAGAAAACAATATATTCTCATCCCTGCTGTACAAGTACCTGCCGTACTGGCCTTTGTTTGCTTTACTACTATTAATCTCATGCCTTGGTACTTGGGGTTACCTCCGCTATTTCGCCATTCCTTCTTATGAAACATCAGCTTCATTAATCATCAAAGATGAAAACAAAGGGGTCAACGATGCTAAAATGACAGAGTCTATTGATGCTTTCACCTCAAACAAGATTGTGGAAAACGAAATTAAGGTTCTTTACTCCCGCACATTGTTGAAAGAAGTTGTTGAAGATCTAAAGCTATATGCACCTGTGTTTGAAGAAGGGAAATTCAAAACTACATCAGCTTATATAACATCGCCTGTTCAAATAGAAGTTAAACACCCTGAGGCACTCAAGGAAACAGCAAAAGTGTACTTTCATTATAACAGGGCTAGCAAACAAGTAATTATCAACAATGACGAATATTCAACAGGAAAATGGGTACAAACCCCATATGGTATTATAAGGTTCTCCCTGAACACTAGAAAGGAAGGCATAGCAAAGCATCCCCTTTATTTTTCGTTAATTAGACCAAAAAAAATCGTAGAGTCTTTAGAGAAAAACATCAAGATAGAAGCTGAAAACAAACTTTCCACAGTTGTAAATTTCACGCTCTACGATCAAATCCCAGCTCGGGGTGAAGATATTTTGAATACCCTGATTTATACCTACAATAGCATAGCCATAAACGAAAGAAATAAACTTGCTGCTAACACGCTTGAATTTGTGGAAGACCGAATCAAACTTGTTGAAGAAGAGCTAAAGGACCTAGAAAATAAGGTGGTAAAGTATAAGTCATCAGAAGGAGTTGTTAATCTAAGTGAACAGGGCAAATTATATCTAGAAAGTGTAGAAGGCAGAGACCTAAAAATGAGTGATATTGATCTCCAATTGGCAGTTCTGGATAAAGTAGAAAATTATGTTATTGCAAAAGAAAAAGCTAGAGGCATTGTACCATCTACCTTAGGCCTCAATGACGCCGTCTTATCCCAGCTTCTGCAGAAACTGTATAACGCTGAGATAGAGTACCAGAAACTAAGAAACACAACTGCTGAGAACAACCCCATGCTTCTTACGCTGGCTGAAGAAATCCAGAATGTTCGTCCTGGAATACTAGAAAATATTCAAAACCAACGAGAAGCTTTGCAAGCCAGCCGCTCAAAACTTGCCTCCACTAACAGACGATACCAGGCTGAGTTGAAGTTTATTCCAAAACAAGAGAAGGAGTTGATGGAAATTAGCAGACAACAGGCTATCAAAAACAATGCGTATAGCTTCCTTCTTCAGAAAAGAGAAGAAACAGTGCTTTCTTATGCTCCAAATGCTGGAGACAGCAGAGTTGTTGACATGGCTGAATCGTCATCGCTGCCTGTTAAACCCAGGCCGCTGTACTTTTATTTGATAGCAGTAGCACTGTCTTTTGCTTTGGGTATCGCTTTTGTTACAAGTAAAGATTTGTTTAACAGGAAGCTATTATTCAGATCAGAAATTGAGGCTAACACAAATACTCCTATTGTGGCAGAGCTTTCTTTAACAAAACGCAGGAAAGGTAAATCTTTTGTTGAGCCTGCCGAAACATCTATTTTAGAACAGTTCAGAAAGCTAAGGGTAACCCTTGGCTTGTACGGTCATCATAACAAGAAAAGAATTATGATCACCTCTAACATTCCAGGCGAAGGTAAAAGCTTTGTATGCTCTAACTTAGCTTACATTCTGGCGACATCGGGTCAGAATGTAGTACTAGTAGATTTCGATCTTAGAAATCCCAATGCCTCTGTTCTCTTTGACATGTACAAGCAGGAGGGGGTAACCGAGTTTCTGCTTTGTAAGTCAACACCTGAGGCAATAGTCAAAGAAACAGGTTTTCCTAATTTAAGAATAGTACCAGCCGGCATTGCTATAGGTGACTACACAGACTTTATGTTAAATGGGAAATTTAGTGCACTTCTGGATTCTTTGGAAAAAGATTTCGAATATATAATAATAGATACACCTCCTGTGGACTTGGTTACTGATGCTTATTTAATTTCTAAGCATTGTGACATAACCCTTCTAGTGATGAGGCACGCCTATACTCCTAAAAACCTGGTGCAAGACCTGTCTCAAAACCATGTATTACAATCTCTAAAAAATGTTGCGATTGTCTTCAATGGCGTTAGGCCAAGGGGCTTTGTTAGAGGCCAGTACGGTTATGGTTATGGCTACGGAAATGTTAGTATGTATGATGACAGGACTTATCATGCACGAAGGGTAAAAGCAAGAGCATAAAGCTACTCCTTTATAATAGAAAACGACACCCTCGTTTACTTCTAACCTGGTACAAAGTATCTTACTTCCCCCAACTATGCTACGCTTTTCAGGAGGGCTGACTTCCTGTTGAGCAAGAAAATTAATTCTTAATCATCCAGTCCCGCTTACTGAATGTAACTGAGGTAGGCGAAGCCTTACCATAAGGTATTAAAAAGCAAAGAGTGATAAACATAACCTTATCTCCAAATGCAGGATAGAACTTTCAATACAGCATTAGAAATAGGGAGAGCAGAACCTGAGCTTAAACATGATGTTTCTTATGATCTTCTCCTGAGCACTATAGACGCATTTTTAGCTAATCAAAACATCTGCTATGCCATAAAAGAGATGTCTAAAAACTCCGCCGAAGAACAACGGGAAAAATGCATCGACCTGTTCGTTGCGTGCGGAGACTACAAGAAAGTTATCAATGGCTTTGGCAGTATATGTACAAGTATAAAATTCTATACGATACATGAAAACAACCTCTCGAGATCAGCGTCACAGTTCGTGCTGGTTTACCAAAAGCTTAATGATAATAGGTTTACTGCAGTTAAGCTATGCATATACAGTAGCTACAAGATCAATAATTGGCTATACTTCTCCTCGGAAGAATTGTTAAAGACACGAGTGTATTCGACAAGTAAAAATTACTGGACGTTGAATTACTCTAATAGTTTCATTTATACCCTGTCAAAGGCTATTGAAAACAAGCACGCAGAAGAAGAGCAATTCCAAGATCTTTGTGAGTGCTGCAAGAGGGCCAGTAACGGTATTAAGTCTCATCTAAGGAGATTCTTATGTGACGACAGCATCAACATGTTAATAAATGCCCTAAATAGCCAGAGCTCAGACTGTCTAAACGATAACGTGGAACTGTTATCAAAAAACTTAAGGAATACTGACGGGAACAAAATCAGTGATTTTTTGCCTAAAAGTATAGACTTAGTAAGATCCATCTTAAAACCTCCTGGTTTAGTTGTGGGCATACTGGGGAGAGATGGCTCCGGAAAGAGCACCTTTGTTAACGAGATCACCAAAACCTTAGGAGGCTGCTTTAGCAACACCATAACTTTTAAAAGACACCCAAAGATCTTTTACAAAGAGTTGATTTTTAAGAAGGGAGAAGACTATCACTTTTCTAAACCCCATCTATACAAAGAAAGAGGCTACATGGCTTCATTCCTGAAGCTAAACCTCCTCCTTGTTGAGTTTCTAGTAGGTTATTGGCTAAAGGTGTTTCCGTTAAAAAGGAAAGCCTTTCTGATACTTTATGACCGCTATTTCATAGATGTTCTGGCAGACCCTCTCCGCTATAGAATTAAAGGCAACAAACTATTCATCAAGATGATTCACTACATCCTTCCACAGCCGGATATATGGATCATATTAGACTTATCAACAGAGGTTTTGATGCAACGAAAGCAAGAACTCACTTTTGAGATGTCCGAAAAGCTTAGGCAGGAATACCTGAACCTTCAAAAAATCCTTCCTAACTGTATGGTAGTTAGCAATGAAAAAGAACTGCAAAAGACTGTTGATAATGCTACAGCGCATATTTTGTATACCATGAGGCGAAAGCTTCTAAATATCAGCTAATGAATTGTTATGGATATACGCCAGATGTTCCCGGATGAAAGAGGAAAGCCTACTACACGCCTAAAGCAGTGCCATGCAGTTTTGTTCAGGATGTTCAGAATATTCGATTTTTTATGCAAGAAACATAACATTGAATATTTTTTATGTAGTGGCACATTAAAGGCTGCTGTACTTTACAAAGGATTTAAGCCTTGGGATGACGACTTTGATGTGGGCATGACACGGGAAAACTTTGAAAAGTTTGAGCAGTACGCTGTTCCGGAGCTTCCTGATGACATCTTCTTTCAGACCCCCGAAACAGATGCCTTCTACCCTGCTTGCCATGTGGTCGAAGCTAAATTGAGAGACAAGTACAGCAGCTATGTACAAGGAGATACCCTGGTCAAATGGCATAATGGTTTGATGCTGGACCTATTGGTTTTTGACCGTGCTTTCTTGCCACACAATATATTCATTTTTCTTCAGAACAGAGTCCTAAGGGTTTTTCTGAAACACAAGGGCAACAAAGCAAGAGCCAGGGTACTTAAATGGATTGCAGAGCACACACCTTTTCAGTTAGTATATGCAAGCAGTTACATCAGCGTGCTCAAGACACTGATGAGGGGGAACAACTATTTTAGAGAAAAAGAGATTTCGGATTTGGTAAAGACACAGTTCGAGGATATGGAGGTTTCAATTCCCAAAGGTTGGGACAGCTACTTAAAAAGGCGATACGGCAATTATAAGCAAGTCCCACCACCCGAACAGCAAAACGGCCATCATGGCATAGACATCCCTGCTCCTTTTACTCCATGCAGCCACTCCAAGGTTCTCTTATGGAAGGAGGAAGATAAACAAGGAGCTCAAATCTCAAAATAAAGCACAGCTGAAATGTATAAGAATGTATATGTTATCGGAGTCTTTGACCTGTTTCATAAAGGCCATTTAGAGCTGCTCAGAAAGGCTAAATTATTAGGTCATAAGCTAATAGTAGCAGTTAACGGCGACGATATGGTCTCAGAATATAAAAGGACACCTCTTTATTCGGAAGAAGATCGTTTGGAGATCATCCGGAACTGCAAATACGTGGACGAGGCTTTCATTATCCGAGGGTATGACAACAAGGAATACCTGGAAAAATATAACATTGATGCTATTGTACATGGTGATGATTGGGAAAAAGGCAGTTATTTGGAACAGATTCGGGTAACTGAAGAGTACCTGTTTACCCATAACATTGATATAGTCTTAGTTCCATATACAAATGGAGTAAGTACATCAGGTTTAATTAAGCATATAAAGGAGACAAGGGACTGTCATAATGTTTCAGTCCAACTGCCAAGCATTTTTCAAGTAAATGAAGGAAACGTTACTAAGATCTCAAACATCCTTCAACAGAATAACTATACTTTTAAGAATATTGCCATTGTTTCTGGTAATAGCACTTCTTATAAATATGCTGAACTTATTTTGAACTCAATGCAGGCATGTAGCTATATAGTTCAGAAAAGTGACGATGCCACAGTTGAGGCTCTAAGGGAGTTCTGTTTGAGCAAAAAAATAGATTTACTAGTTGGTGTAGGAGGAGGCTCTATACTTGATGTTGTGAAAAGAGTAAGCCTTTTAGCCAACATCGAGAATTTACTCGTGCCTACTATTATATCAAATGACGGTTTGGTTTCACCTATCTCTGTTATTAAAGACCAAAACGATCAGACAGTGAGTTTGCCCGGCAGAACACCATTTGGTGTGGTGGTGGATATGGACATCATCCGCAATGCTCCTTTTAAATTCTTACAAGCTGCTGCCGGAGACATTTTGTCAAACATTTCGGCTACTAACGACTGGAGCTTATCTTTTAAACACAAAGGTGAACCAATCAATGACCTTGCATTCATGCTTTCAAGGAGTGCAGCCTATGCTCTTATCCATCATGAGTCAAAAGACTTAAAGAACAGAAATTTCCTTAAACAGGTTATTTACTGCCAGATCAGTTCCGGTCTTTCTATGGCACTTGCAGGAACAAGCCGCCCCTGTAGTGGAAGTGAACATTTATTAAGTCATGCCATAGATTTTCACTCTCTGTCAGAGAAAACTCTTCATGGGTATCAGGTTGGCTCCATCAGTATATTTTGCCTGTACCTACAGAAAAGGTTAGATGCCAAATGCATTAATTATGCCCAAGAACTTAATATACCACTTGCATTTCACAATCTAAGCGACGATTTAAGTAGAAATTTATCAATGATCTACGAAACATCTGGCAAAATGCGTCCTGGCAGGTATACAGTTTTGGACACCATCAAGGGAATAAAGTTTGAAGATGTGTACAGTGAGTTCCTGTTCTTTTTGGAGCGGTTTAAAGTACAAAACACATTCTATCAGTATCAGTAGCACCGAAGCTGCTCCACTTGCAGAACTGTTTTATCATAACTCCCAGTACAGGCAGGTACTGAATACTAGAAATGATTTCCGTTAACATTTTACCGGTAAAACATGGACTTTAATCAATTATTCCCAGACAACAGAGAGTACGGAGAGACTTTGACAAGGCAGTGCCAACTTGTTATGTTGCGTATGCTTAAAATTCTGGATTACTTGTGCCAAAAGCATCAAATAGAGTATTTCTTATACGGAGGTACACTTATAGGAGCCATTCGCCATCAAGGCTTTATTCCTTGGGATGATGACCTGGATGTGGGTATGACGCGAGAGAACTATGAAAGGTTTGTACAGTACGCCGTACCTGAGTTGCCTCACGACATCTTCTTCCAGAGCGATGAAACCGACCCTAATTTCCCGGCCTGCCACAGTATAGAGGCAAAGTTAAGAGATAAATACAGCCGTTATAATGGTAAACCCAAGGTATGGCATAATGGATTACAAGTAGATATTTCAGTGTACGATAAAGTATACCTGCCTCACAACTTCTTTATATTAATAATGAATCGCCTCTTGATTTTATTGTTCAGACGAAGAGGAAACAAGAAGAAGGTAGAGTTTCTAAAGCTAATTTCTAGGCACTCACCTGTACCACTGGTCTACTCTAGTGGCTTTATCAATGGTTTTAAAGTGATGTTTAGACTTGGCACAAATTACTTCCGGCCGCAAGAGATATCAAGTTTGGTAAAAGCAAAGTTTGAGGATGTTGACTCCTGGGTACCGATAGGTTATGACTCTTACTTAAAGAGACGCTACGGTAACTATATGCAGTTGCCTCCTGCATACAAACAAAAAGGGCATCACAGCACAAATAACATTTTGCAATACTTTTCTCCTGATGACCCAAAGGAAGTCTTAGATATTGATAAGCCGGACCCTTTTACACCTTGCAATCATAAGGAGGTACTTCAATGGAAGAAGAGGCAGGTTTATACCACCAGTTAATTCATCATCGATTTCTAATGAATATAACTTTCCCTCAAGCCCGACTCAGTCTGAATTATGGGCGCGTACAGACAGTTAATTGAACTATAGCCAATGTGTTGTGCTATATGAAGAAAGATATAAGATTGTCATCAATAAGACTAGCTGGTATCTTATTAAGCTTTGGAATACAGGTAGTTCTAGTTAAAGTGGTTGGAGCTGCAGAATACGGCGTTTTTATACTTTTCACAACATGGTCTACCATCTTCTCACAAGTTCTGATATTAGGCTATGATAGGTTCTTAATCAAAGAACTGAGCTTTTTGTTTCTTCAGAAAGAGATCAGTAAGTTCAGGTACTCTTTAGACAAAGTCATTATATTAATCTTCTTAAATTCCTTCATTTTCACTTTACTGGCTTTTTGTACTCCGTTAAGCTTTCTAAGAGGCACCTTTTTCTCTTCAGATTTACTTCTTAGTACTTGGATATTAATTGCAATTGGATCAGCATTCTTTACAGCCTTTCAATTAATTGGAAAAATATTAATAACTATACAGCAGATAGAGTTGTCTTATGTTAGGTCAGAGATAATCTATAAATTTCTTTTGCTTATCTCTGTGCTTGTGTTCTTCTACTTCTTTAGAAGAACTTTCGGCTTAAACATTATTTTGGCTGGAGCCATAATATCTTATTTCATCACTATAGTGCTGTTTGTTTTTCTCGACAGAGAAAAGCTTATAAAATATTTAAAGGTTAAAAAAGAAAAAGTAACGTTAGGCCGAGAGAACTACATTTTCTTCTTTATAACACTTAACTACTTTTTAATAAGCCAACTAGACAAAATCCAGCTAGGCAGAGTGGCAAATATGCAGACACTAGGGATATATGGTCTCGCTGCCACTTTATGTAGCATGACAGGTTTCTCTGTGGTTGGATATACCAGACTTATTCCCAAGATATCTAACTACATTAATCAGGACTTGATGGCAGAACTAGAAAGTGAATTTAAAACAGTAGTTAGAAATGCTGTCATTATAGCTTTGCCGGTTATGATGTTTTTACTTGTTTTTGCGGAAGATTCCCTTCTGTTTTTCGGCGAAAAGTATATGTTGGCAGCGGATGCCTTGAGGATACTGTTGATCGGGCAAATGTTTTACTATTTTACTGGCCCTAATGGGAATTTGTTAAATAATGGAGGGCACGCTAAAATAGACATGATCAATTCTGTTGTAGTGTTAGTTTTAACTGCTTTCTTAAATGTAATAGGCTATCAATTATATGGCTTTATTGGAGTAGCTATAGCTACAAGTATAGGTGTTACAATAATGAATTTACTGAGAGTAATACAGGTAAAAATCTTCCTAAAGATTTTCCCCTACGATATAGAGAATGTAGTGTTAACTCTTATAGCTTTTACAGCATTTATATCAGTAAGAATGTTCAACTTCAATCCAGGCATTTTAATACTAAAGCTTGGCCTTAATTTTATTATAGGGACAGTTATTGCTGCAATTCTGGCTTCAGCTTTTTATAAGCTAAGAGGACAAAATTTTATCAAATTAAACAAAGGGAAAATTATGGGTAAGCTAAAAGCTTAGATTAACCCAATTTACATTTAACTCTTTCTTTTATCAGATCACCCTCCAGAGACAGCTAAGCTTTTTCATTCTGAAAAGTTACTGAAGAAACCACTGCAATCTTAGAATAATAGCAGCCAACGCGATCGTGGTTAAAGGTCTCTTTTATTGATGCCGTAAATTTTATTTCTTAATATTTTGATGGATAGAAGTTTAATAGGCAAAGTAACGTTTATTGCTTTGCTGCCATTCTTTTACTCCTGGTATTTCATTTCAGGTATAATACCAAGAGATAAGAAGTTATGGGTATTCGGGTCTTGGAATGGAGTAAGGTTTGCAGACAACTCTAAATGGTTATTCCACTATTGTAACTCCCAAGGCTGTCCCAACACCCACTATATATGGATCAGTAAGAAAAAAAAGATAATAAAAGAGTTAGAAAGCAGTGGTTACAAATGCGCTTTCCTTTACTCACTCAAGGGGCTGTGGTATGTGTCAAGAGCTGGTGTTTACGTTTTCGACATGTTTTCAAGCGACATCTCATACTGGACCTCTCGAAAAGCGGTGAAAGTTTTGTTAATGCACGGGATTCCAATTAAAAAGATAGGCAGAGACATTGATAACAAAAATAACTATATGTACAGGTGCTATCATGGCAGTAATCTTGAGAGGCTACTTTACAGAGTAGTTAGGCCATGGTGGGTTGAAAAATACAATCTTGTCCCAAGCACTTCTGCTTATACCTCTGAAAGATTCAGAACAGCATTTGCCTTAACTGATAAAGAAACACCAATAACCGGATTTTCCAGGAATGACATTTTGTACAGTATCAATCAAAACGAGAAAAAAGTAAGCACAACCTGTGACAGCTATTCTTATAGTAAACAGGTTATCTATATGCCCACGTTTAGGGACTCTGACAGAGCCAACAGGAATATACCGATCGACTGGAGCAGGATTAACAATTTATTCAAGGAGCACAAGTCCCTTTTCCTACTTAAGCTCCACCCAAATGAAAAGTTTGATGTAGACCTTTCTGATTACAATCACTTGAAAATTGTAGATAAAGATGTTGATGTATATCATCTATTAAAAGAATCAGATTTATTGATAACAGACTATTCATCTGTCTCCTTAGATTTTATAGGTACCAGAAAGCCTGTTCTTCTCTATACCTATGATTTAGTAGAATATTGTTTAAATGACAGAAGCCTTTATATAGATTTTGAAGACCTCTTTAAAGAGTTACCTATAGCCAAAACTTTTGAGCAACTTTATAAACAGCTGCAGCATTACTTAAGTAAAGGGCTAAGTGACTTTGGTAATTTTGACGCCCTACTGAGCCAGTTCCATACTTATACCGACCATTTAGCCTCACACAGAATCAGGCAGGAAATAGAAAAGTGTACCGGTTAAAGCTTATTAAACCTTAAAGATGCTCTATGAGGACCCAAGTAGATAAACTCCTGTACAAATTTTACTGGATCTGGTGGATACTTGGGCTCCATTATATTTCCTTATACTATCTTTTCTTTAAAAACTTAAAGAAAGTTCTCCTTAAGAAGGTATCAGAAGATGCTTATTTTTTAGTTTTAATAATATTTTTCTTTTTTCAGTTGCTTTCCTCCTTATTCTCAACTATTTCAGATTACTACTCGCTAAACCGTCTCATAGCTATTCTTCATAATGAGGTCGTTTTCTTATTCATAATAGTCGGATATGTGATTTATGAAGACAAGAAGACAAAACAAATTATTAAATCTAACACTCTACCACTGTTATTTTGGGTTTCCACTGTCGTTGCTGTTACAGGTCTTGCTTCATACTTTCTTAACAAGGACCTGTACTTTGATAATTTTATATCAAAATTTGTATCGAGTTACCCACAAACAGTTTTTACAAAAACTGGATGGTATGAAGGAGAGAAACAGGTCCGTAATATGGCTTTCACAATTTATCCGAACTCAACGGCTATTATGCTCATGTTATTGTATGCTATAGCCTATGAAGACTTAGTAAAGCGGAATTTTATAGTAAGATTTATCATAACTGCTTTAATACTCCTCGGGGTAGTATTTACTGGATCAAGGATTGTGACCCTTTTTGCTTTAGTTAATATAGTTTTCCTTTTCTTTAAAAAGCCTCTAAGTTTTAAAGCCGTTGTAGTAGCCTCAGTAATAATCATTATTCCGCTGGCACAATATTTCATTGATCAACTAAATGAAATCTACTCGGCGAGAAGTTCTTCTAATGACACGCGATATTATATCCAATCTTTCTCATGGAATCTTATGCTCAAGGAAGCTCCTATTATTGGCCTTGGTCTTAAGCCGCGTCTTAATGAACTTTTTGGGGGTGAGTATCCTGTAGGCTCTCACTCAACATACATTGGCTACTATGTAAAAAATGGATTAATCGGAGGCTCTTTTATATTTTTATTTTTTTTAAAGCTATTCTCTACCTCTGTGTTAACAGTATTAAAAGAGAATTTTAGCTACATAAAACTGGTTCTTAATATTTTATTCATCGAGATACTTATCATTCTGTTCTTCGAGGACATAGATGCATATGAAATGAATGGATTGCTATTCGGCTTCTTTATAGCAAATGTAAAAAGCACTTCAGGTAAGAGCTTTTCAGAGATGGAAGAGAAGCCACTCTATGCATCAAAAACTAAAACTGATAAAGCTACAGAATCTTATTTGCAGGTTTAACTATTCGCTGATTTCTCACTATCCACTCAATTTATAACAGTACTTGTTGAGCTTAGTTGGCTTACTGCATGGGTTCAAGTCTATGGAAACATACGCTCTACTTATGTTCTGTTCATTATTATAATGGGTTATAGAAATAATAGCTACCATATCGCATGCTCCCTGCAAGGCCATCATTTCCTTGCTTACTGTTACTTCCATATTAAATGGCTTTCCAACAAACTAAGATCAAAGGTCCTTCCTTGTTGGAGCCTTTACTCCACTAGTAGCCATATCTGCTACAATACCTACTAACTGATAAAAGTGCTACCCAACACTCCTGAAAGGCTAAATCAATATGGAAAAGGCCCCCTGGAAATCTATCTCACAAAAAGTAAAGAATTTTGAGTTAAAAAAAGGGATAACATCATTTGTAAATCCTTACTCTATGCTGCTGTTAAAAAATGAGACAGGCATAGTAGAAGGGGTAAACCAATGGTGCATTGATGGTATTTCTTTTGTTAAAGCCTTCAACGCATCATTCAAAAAGAATATTTCGAGATATAGCTTTGATGATACTTCTGTCGCTTCAATTGTGATTCCTGTTGCTAAAAGAGACAATCTGAAAGTGGCTGTTGTCGGAACAGAAGAACGCTATATCAAAACTGCAGTATCTAACATTGAAGAAAAGTACAGCATAAAGATATCACTCTATAGAAACGGCTACTTCTCTAGCTCTGAAGAACGGAGCCAGTACTTACAACAACTGTTCGACTCCAAAGTAGATATGGTGATATGTGGCATGGGAACACCTCATCAAGAAAAATTTTTAATAGATCTTAGGAGCATGGGATGGGATGGATATGGATTTACCTGTGGAGGTTATTTGCATCAGATTGCAAAGAAGAAAAATTATTATCCACCTATGATAGATAAGTGGAATTTAAGATGGGTATATAGGATAGTTGATGAACCTAAACTTTTTAAGCGATACATCCTGCATTACCCTGTATTCTTTTTAGAGTTTTTATTATCAATAAAATCATTTACCAATCCAGATTATCCTAAAAGCAGCCTACAGACTGGGAACTGTAAAAGTTTTAACCAAAGAACCTAACCTGTCCCCAATATGAATTGTTCCAAATTAAATTAAAACAGATATAACATAGCTTTTAGGAGTTCTTTTGCATCAAACCCGTCTTTGAAAACATTTTCACATATAACAACATGCAAAGTGGATGAGTTAATTATGAATTATCTATATTTTGCTTGTTTAGATTCAACGTCAACACTGCTTCTGTTTGCACAGCTGCGGCGAACGCATCATGATAATCTTTTAAGACTCTTATAGAAGTATTTGCTATAAACTTTGATGCCTTTTTTTCAGCTCTCAACTTCGACTCTGCTCTTTTATATTTTGCTATGTTTTTTTGAATAACAATATTTACCTTTTGGAGATCAATTATATTCTGGACTTAGAGGACGGGACATCATAGATAAACTGGCCTCAGATGGGACATACGTACTGTCTCAAGCTCTCTCAGATTGCTTACACCGGCAAATAACATAACCAGTGGGATATAGCTCCTTCTTTAACTTTAGCGTGAAGCAATTCTTCAGGCACAAGTTCCTATCAGACTCAGGTATCGGCCGCTTCAAATTTAGGGATAATTGTTTTCCATGGGGGTGTCGCCAGCACATGTGTTAGCATTCAGGCTTAGCGTTTCATACCAACTATAAACGGCGTGCAAAGGCTGTTAACACAACAGGTTTAGTGATTGGTCTTCTGCCTGGAGTTTTAAGCAGCAACTATACCAAATTCTTCAACGTAGGACCCGATGCCCTTGCCGAATTTAAGTGGCCTTCTTTTCTTCTGCACTTATTTGTCTCTGGTAGTCCTCTTAGGTATCTGCGCCCTTATCAAGCGCTCTCGCAGCTCTATTTTGGTGCTCTTCCAGTCTTATCCCTAGTGTCAGTGATCACTACTTTAGGCCTTCCAACTTCAGTAGATTAAGAAACTCAAGAGCTTCGCCAATCAGGCACATTTGGAACAACAAGCCCCGCCCACATCACAGGAAGTGCAGGTTAATGGGGTACTTTATCAAAATGAACTCTCTTTCACTATTATTAATAATGCATCATTGAACATGATTTGTCATTTAAGCAGTCAATAAATACTCTTACACTGGTCTGTTAACCACTGCCTAAAGAATCAAAGTTTTAAAGTCTTAATTTTATAAAATAAGTATAAATAATCATGTTAATCTTCGATTAAGATTTCATTATCAATGTGTTAAGTAATTAACAGACTTTTAATTAAAAGCATTTCACCGTTGCACCTTTTACTATTCTAATCTTAATAGTTGTTAGTGCTAGTATCTGTTCTCTTACGTTACCTGCAGTCATTCTTTAAGAGACCCTGTTATGCCAAAGAAGTACACTATCTTATTTAAATGGATTATTGTCATAGTTGACTATTTGCTTCTCAATATTTCTTTTTTACTATCCTTCCTTGTTATCAATCGCAACTTGGAGGCAATGAGCATCTATGACTTTAGGTTAATACTGCTGCTATCAAACCTATCTTGGTTTTTCTGCTCGAATATTTTTGACCTTTACAACAATATCCTGAAGCGGGAAGCTGTGCCTACCATGACGTCAAACATAGCCTCTTTGGGCTTATACTTACTGTTATTGGTGAATATGAAAATTATTTTACCTTATCTTAATATCTCTATAGTCTCCTTAGCTTCTTTAGTTGTTATCTTTTCTTCCTTGCTGATGCTGTGGAGGTTCAGCTTTCTGCTGATGAGAAAGTATAGACGCCAGTTCTGGATCGAGAACACTAATGTAGTGATTGTGGGAACCGGCCCCGTAGGCATTAGCTTGTACAACTACATTAATTCTAACCCGCAGCTGGGGTACAATGTGCTGGGAATATTCGGCGACAAAGGTGCTCAACCCGAGCCAGGCCTGGTGTATTTAGGGAGAGCAGAAGACTGCATGGATTATGCTTCTACGCAGGGCGTGCACGAGATTTACTGTGCGCTACCCACTGGCGAGCCTGACAGAATAGAAAGACTTATGCAGGAGGCAGACAACCATTTGATCCGCTTCAGATTAGTGCCGGACGTAAAAGGCTCGTTTGAGCGAAATTTCATGGTGGAGCTCTATGGATTTATGCCTGTGCTCATCCCCCGCCAGGAGCCACTGAACAACAAGGCCAATGAGGTGGTAAAAAGAGTATTCGACGTCCTCTTCTCTTCTCTTGTTGTACTCTTCCTATTAAGTTGGCTGATTCCTTTTCTAGGCATTATCATCAAGCTAGATTCCAGAGGCCCCGTTTTTTTCAAGCAGCTGCGTTCCGGAAAAAATAACAAGCCCTTCTACTGCCTAAAGTTCAGGAGCATGGCAGTTAATGACGAAAGTGATATTTTGCAGACAAAACGCGGTGATACAAGAATAACACGAGTTGGGAAGTTTATCAGGCAAACCAGTATTGATGAATTACCACAGTTCCTCAATGTACTTATGGGTAATATGTCTGTAGTTGGCCCCCGCCCTCACATGCTAAAGCACACGCAGGATTATTCACCCATCATAAACAATTATATGGTGCGACAATTCTTGACACCTGGTATAACAGGATGGGCACAAGTTAGGGGGTACAGAGGAGAAACCTTAGAAACCAATGCTATGACGCATCGTATACAGGCAGACTTGTGGTACCTGGAGAACTGGTCAATGATTCTTGATCTTAAAATAGTTTTCCTAACAATTTGGCAAGTGTTTAAAGGAAATGAGAATGCGTATTAATTAAGTTTCATTCTTGTCATGCGCAGAAAGCCGGCTGCTCCATGCTGTCGTGCAGTTCGTGATCACGGCACATTTAAGTATAAAAGCCGCTGCAGCGTTTAAGCTGTAGCGGCTTTTATATTTAATTCCTATACCTTCAAGTATAGCCTCTACACCAGCAGATTCAGGAAATCCTGTTTGCCGTTGAGGTACTCGTAGGCAAAGCCCTCCTCCTGCATCCGCCGCTTGATGTTCTCCACATCGTGCGGCTGCTTTACCTCCACCCCGATAAAGACAGGCCCTTTTTCCTTGTTGTTTTTCTTGATGTACTGAAAGTGGATGATGTCATCCTCCGGGTGGAGCACCTGGTTCACGAAGGTGCGCAGCGCGCCGGGCTTCTGGTTGAAGGTTACCATAAAGTAGTGTTTCAGCCCCTGGTGCTGCATCGCCCGCTCCTTGATGTCCTCCATGCGGGTAATGTCGTTGTTGCTGCCACTGATCACGCAGACCACGCTTTTGCCGGCAATCTTATCGGCGTATACCTGTAGCGCCGAAACGGTGAGGGTTCCGGCCGGCTCCAGCACGATTCCTTCCTCGTTATACATTTTCAGGAGGTCCACGCACACCTGTCCCTCCGGCACCAGCACGATGTCGTCCAGCAACTCGCGGCACAGCTCAAAAGTCAGCTCGCCGGGGCATTTCACGGCAGCGCCGTCCACAAAGCTCTCTATACTTTCCAGCGCCTGCCTTCTGTCCTCACGAATGGAAGTATACATGGACGGCGCGCCCATGGGCTGCACGCCCACGACCTTGGTCTTCGGGCTGAGTTGCTTAAACACGCTGGCCAAACCGGAGGCCAATCCGCCGCCGCCTATCGGCACAAAGCAGTAATCGATGGCAAAATGGGCATCCTGCAGCACTTCCAGCCCCACGGTGGCCTGCCCTTCCACAATGGCCATGTCGTCAAAAGGATGTACAAATACAGCATCTTGACTGTCGCAGAAGCCTTTGGCGGCGGCATAGGCCTCGTCAAAAGTGCTGCCGGTGAGCACGACCTCTACCATCTCTTTTCCGAACAGGCGCACCTTGCTTACCTTCTGGGCAGGGGTGTTGGCAGGCATAAAGATGTAGCCTTTGATACCGAGCAGCTGGCAGGCATAGGCCACCCCCTGGGCATGGTTACCTGCACTGGCGCATACCATCTCTTGCCCCGCCTGCGAGGCCGGCAGTGTAGAGATTTTATGGTATGCCCCCCTGATTTTGTAGGAACGCACAATCTGCAAATCCTCGCGTTTCAGGTAAATGTCGGCGCCATAGGTTTGGGAAAGCCAGTGGTTTTGCAACAGAGGCGTTTTGTAGATCACGCCCCGCAGGTTCATGGCCGCCCGCTGCACCCGCTCCAGGGCCACTACGGTATGCTCTACAGCTACATCTTTATCCATAGTACTTTATTTTGAGCGGAGCTTCCGCACCGTCGCCCCCGTTTGCCATAATTCTGATTCGCGCAGCTCAGCCAGTTCCTCCTCCAGTTCCTGCCGGTAGCCTGGGGTGGAACCGCGCTGTATGGTGCGCTCCGCCTCTTTGCCCGAAGCCACGCTGTCGTACAGTTCGTTCAGCACCGGCATGGTTGCCTCCCGGAACTTGCCTTTCCAGTCCAGGGCGCCGCGCTGTGCGGTAACGGAGCAGTTGGAGAACATCCAGTCCATCCCGTTTTCGCCAACCAGCGGCACCAGGCTCTGGGTTAGCTCCTCTACCGTTTCGTTAAAAGCCTCCGAAGGAGAATGTCCCCGCTGGCGGAGCACCTGGTACTGCGCCTCGATGATGCCTGCCAAGGCACCCATCAATACGCCCCGCTCGCCGGTCAGGTCGCTGTATACTTCTTTTTGGAAATCCGTTTCGAACAGGTAACCCGAACCCACACCGATCCCCATGGCTATTGCTTTCTCATAGGCCTTGCCGGTGGCATCCTGGTACACGGCGAAAGAAGAATTCAGGCCGCCGCCGGCCAGGAACAACCTGCGCAGGCTCGTACCGCTGCCTTTTGGCGCTACCAGTATCACATCCACATCGGCAGGAGGCACAATGCTGGTATGGTCTTTAAAGGTGATGCCAAAGCCGTGGGAAAAGTATAACGTCTTGCCTGGCGTTAGTCTCGCTTTCAGGGTTGGCCACACGGCAATCTGCCCGGCATCCGAGAGCAGGTTGGCGATGATGGTGCCACGCTCTGCCGCCTCCTCAATTGAGAAAAGGGTTTGGCCTTCCACCCAACCGTCGCTTTTTGCTTTCTCCCAGGAGGCCGAGTCTTTGCGTTGCCCCACGATCACATTAAACCCGTTGTCACGCAGGTTCAGTGCCTGGCCCGGGCCCTGCACGCCATACCCGATCACAGCAATAACCTCGTTCTTCAACGCTTCTCTGGCCTGTGCCAGCGGGAATTCCTCGCGGGTTATTACGGTTTCGTCTACTCCTCCAAAATTGATAGTTGCCATTTTTTAGTTGTTTTAAGGTTAGAGATTTTAAAGAGATACTAGATGTTAGATACTAGACATTATAGTAGGCGCATTGGTACTTGCATTAATAAATGATGTCTTGCTACTTGCTACTTGTGTCTTGCTACTTGTGTCTTGATACTTGATACTAAAAACTACATAGTAAAGACTTTCTCGCGGCTGTTGAGGTAAGCATTCTCCACCACCTCATCGCCGGGCTCGCTTTGCTCAAACTCCTGCAGTTTCCGGTGGAAGCCGTCGCTGGCCTTGATGATGGCGATGCGGGCGCTGCGCACGAACTCGATCAACCCATACGGTTGCAGCACGCGGACCAGGTTGTCGGTTTCCTCGCGCTGGCCGGTTGTTTCAAACACTGTATAGTCTTTGCGGATCACCACCGCCCGGGCACCGTTCTCGCGCAGCAGGCGCTCCACAATGGCGCGCTCGGCAATCACATCGGTAGGAACTTTGTAGAGCGCCATCTCCTGCCAGATCACGTCGTGGTTGGTGTTGAAGTATACTTTCAGCACCTCCACCTGCTTTTCTAGCTGCCCTGCAATCTTGCGCACCACCTCAGCCGTTTCGTTGATCACGATATTAAACCGATGGATGCCCTCAATCTCGGAGGGGGAGCTGTTCAAGCTCTCCACATTGATCTTTCTGCGGGAAAAAATGATCGCAACGCGGTTCAGGAGCCCGATGTGGTTTTCGGTATACACTGTGATGTTGAACTCCTGCTTTTCGGTATGGGTCTCGCTGTTCATACTTATACGTTTATTTGCTGTTACTATTTCAGCCTGATCTCACTTACACTACAGCCCTGCGGCACCATCGGGAACACGTTGTTCTCTTTCGTCACCATTACTTCCAGCAGGTAAGAGCCCTTATGCGACAGCATCTCCCTCAGCGCACTGCTTAGTTCGTCCCGCTGGCTGACGCTCCGGCCGCTGATGCCATAGCCGCTGGCCACTTTCACAAAATCCGGGCTGGTGATGTCTACAAACGAGTAGCGGCGCTCATGGAAAAGCTCCTGCCACTGCCGCACCATGCCCAGGAACCGGTTGTTGAGGATCAACATTTTAACCTCCACCCCGCTCTGCATGATCGTGCCCAGTTCCTGCAGGTTCATCTGAAAACCGCCGTCGCCGATCACCGCCACCACTGTTCTCCCAGGGGCTCCAAACTTGGCCCCAATGGCAGCCGGAAGGGCAAAGCCCATGGTGCCCAAACCGCCGCTGGTAATGTTGCTGCGGGTATGATTGAGTTTGGCGTAGCGGCAGGCCACCATCTGGTGCTGCCCCACATCCGTCACCACAATGGCATCGCCGGAGGTAAGCTCGTTCAGCTGCTGCATCACTTCTCCCATAGTCATTTCTTCCGTGGTCGGAAAAAGCTCGTCCTGGATCACCACCTCAATTTCTTTGTTGTTGTAAGTGCGGAACTGCTGCAGCCACTCCCGGTGCTCTTGGGCCTCTACCAGCTCGGTTAAAAGCGGAAGCGTTTCTTTGCAATCTCCCCATACAGGCACTGTTACCGGCACGTTTTTGCCGATCTCCGTGGGGTCAATATCCAGGTGGATGATCTTGGCCTGCCGGGCATACTTGTCCAGCCGCCCGGTAACGCGGTCATCGAAGCGCATACCGATCGCTATCAGCACGTCGCACTCATTGGTGAGCACATTGGGGCCATAGTTGCCGTGCATGCCCAGCATTCCCACGTTCTGCGGGTGGTCTGTTGGCAAGGCGCCGGCGCCCATAATAGTCCAGGCAGCCGGTATCCCGCTTTTCTCAACAAAGGCCCTAAAGTCTTTTTCTGCCGAGCCCAGCATCACGCCCTGCCCCCAAAGTATAAAAGGCTTCTTGGCCTGGTTGATCAGCTCCGCCGCCTGCGCGATATACTCCTGCCGCACATGCGGCTTCGGCCGGTAACTGCGGATGTGCTTACATGGCTTATAACCGGTAAACTCAAAAGGCTGCAGCTGCGCATTTTTGGTGATGTCGATCAGCACGGGGCCCGGGCGGCCGCTTTTGGCAATATAAAAGGCTTTGGCCAACACTTCCGGAATCTCGCTGGCATCCGTTACCTGGTAATTCCACTTGGTAACAGGCGTGGTGATGTTGAGAATGTCTGTTTCCTGAAAGGCATCGGTACCCAGCAAGTGCGCGAACACCTGCCCCGTGATGCAAACCAGCGGCGTGCTGTCGATCTGTGCGTCGGCCAGTCCGGTAACCAGGTTGGTGGCACCGGGGCCGCTGGTGGCAAACACGACGCCTACCTTACCCGATGCCCGCGCATAGCCCTGCCCGGCATGGATGCCGCCCTGCTCGTGGCGCACCAGCACATGCCTTAACTTATCTGTATAATCATACAGCGCGTCATACACCGGCATGATAGCGCCGCCGGGGTAGCCGAAAACAGTTTCTACATTTTCCTCCAGTAAGGCAAGTATAACGGCCTCTGCCCCGGATATAGTTTTCGCTTTTTCAGGCGATGCTGGCGCTGGTTTCTCTTTCGTTAACATGGGTTTCCTCTAAATCGGTGATACATCCGTTGCTGGCGTCGCTTACAGTGCGTCTGTACTTTAGCAGCACCCCCTGCTGCACGTTAGCTTCCGGCCTCCTCCAGTTTCGGCGGCGCAGCTGTAGCAAGGCTTCGTCCACGTGCAGGTGAATGGAGTTGGTGATGGCATCCAGGGTGATAAGGTCGCCGTTCTGCACCAGCGCGATGGTACCGCCGTCATACGCTTCCGGACACACATGGCCGATCACAAAACCGTGCGTGCCACCCGAGAAGCGACCATCGGTGATGAGCGCCACTTTATCGCCCAAACCCGCGCCCATAATGGCAGAGGTTGGCTTGAGCATCTCCGGCATGCCTGGCCCGCCCTTCGGCCCCACGTAGCGGATGACGACCACATGCCCCGGTTTTATACTTCCCTGCGTGATGCCTTGGTTAAGTTCTTCTTCAGAGTCAAACACAATAGCCGGCCCCTCGAACCGATGGCCTTCCTTGCCTGAGATCTTAGCCACAGCACCTTTCGGGGCCAAATTGCCATACAGCGCCTGGATGTGCCCGTCTGCTTTGATCGGGTTAGACAGCGGCCGGAGCAGATCCTGCTCCTCGCCCAGCGGCTTTATACTTGCCAGGTTCTCTGCCACCGTCTGGCCCGTTACTGTAACCAGATCGCCTGCCAGCAGGCCCTCATCCAATAACGTTCGCATCACGGCAGGCACTCCGCCCAAGGCAGACAGGTCTTCCATCAGGTACTTGCCGCTCGGCTTGAGGTCGGCCAGCACCGGCACGCGGTTGCTTACCTCCTGAAAGTCCTGCAGCGTTAGCTTTACGCCTGCTGCATGGGCAATGGCTATCAGGTGCAGCACAGCATTGGTAGAGCCGCCCAGTACGGTAATCAGCACCAGCGCATTTTCAAACGCCTCCCGCACCAATATGTCTCTTGGCTTGATGTCGCGCTCCAACAGGCGCAGCAGGTACTGGCCTGTGCTAAGGCACTCCGCCTGCTTTTCAGCGCTAACCGCCGGAGATGAGGAAGAGAACGGAACTGACATACCCAATGCCTCGGCTGCCGAGGCCATGGTATTGGCCGTATACATGCCCCCGCAGGCCCCAGGCCCCGGGCAGGCGTTCCGGATGATGCCTTTGTAGTCTTCGTCGGAGATGGTGCCGTTGAGCTTTTTGCCGTAGGCCTCAAAGCAGGACACGATGTTCAGCTTCTGCCCCTTAAAATCGCCGCCCTTTATCGTGCCGCCATACACCATCAGCGACGGGCGGTTGAGGCGGGCCATGGCCATAAGCGAGCCGGGCATGTTTTTGTCGCAGCCTACCACGCAGGCCAGGGCATCGTAGTTGTGCGCCCCGGTTATGGTTTCTATAGAATCTGCGATCACTTCGCGCGAAACCAGGGAATAACGCATGCCCGGCGTGCCGTTGGTGATCCCGTCGCTCACGCCGATGGTATTAAAGCGCAGCCCCACCATCCCCAGTTGGTTCACGCCCTGCTTTACCTCGTCAGCCAGGCCATTGAGGTGCATGTTACAGGTGTTTCCGTCGAAGCCGGTGGAGCAGATACCCACAAAAGGCTTTTGCAGGTCCGCCTCCGACAGGCCGGCGCCAATCAGCATGGCCTGCGAAGCCGGAAGGCTTTCGTCCTGGGTGTAGATGCGGCTGTGTTTTTTTAATGACATTGCTTTAAAGAGATTTGGGGTATAAAGGCCCTCCGGAGAGAAGCCGTTTCTTGTGTACATCCAGTGCTTGCCACCGCTGCAGTTTTGCATAACTGGTGACATTTGCTGCACAAGTTCAGGCATTTAGCTCATAGCCAGAAGTATAGTTTCGCTTTTCCCATACTTTCTTACTTGGAGCTATTTATACTTAAACTGTTGATTATCAAAAAGATAAAAAATACTAAAATACGATCTCTAACAGATGGAATTTCCTGTATTTGCGGCACCCGCAGCTTAGGCAGGCACCAGCTTTCCGGTAACCAGGTCGGTGTAGCGGCGCGCTAGCAAGGCACCTATACTTTCCTCAAAAGGCTTTGGAAAAACGTGCGCATCAAGCGACTGCACACCTACCACTTCGGCCGCCGTTCCGGTCATAAAAGCCGCGTCTGCCTGCAGCAGCACTTCCGGGGTAAAGAACTTTTCGTGCACTGCTATACCTGCCTCTTTTGCCAGGTCGATGATGGTGTTGCGGGTAATGCCGGGCAGGATATTGCCTGGAGGAGCAGTGAAAAGCTCGCCGTCTTTTTCATAAAAGAAGTTCGCGCCCGGCCCCTCTGCCACAAAGCCGTTCATATCGAGTAGCAGCGCCTCGTCATATCCCTTGGCTTTGGCATCCGAGCAGGCGATGGTGGAGTTGACGTAGTGGCCGGAAGCCTTTGCCTCCACGGGTACCGCTTTGGGGTTTGGACGCTCATAGGAAGAGAGCATTACGCGCAGCGTTTTATCGCCCAGGTACTTGCCCCACTCCCATGCCGCGATCAGCAGGTTGCTTCCCTGCGGCGTCGTCAGGCTCATGTTTGGCGAGCCCGCATACACCAGCGGGCGAATGTAGGCATCCTGCAGGTTGTTCAGGTCCAGTAGCCTGTAGGTCAGTTCGATGAGCTCTTCCACGGAAACCTGCAGCGGAAGCCCCACGGCGCGGCAGGAGAAATGGAGGCGCTCATAGTGCTCTTTGGCCTTGAAAATGCGGGTGCCGTCAGGCGTCTTATACGCTCTGATCCCCTCAAAAACAGAGTAGCCATAGTGCATGGTTTGTGCAAAAACAGAGCAGGAGGCCTCGCTGGCCTTCACAAAGCTCCCATCCAGGTAAACGAGCGTGTCGGTGTTGAAATACATTGTTTTAAGTGTTTAGGTTAGATACTCAGGTAACAAAAAAGCCTTTCTAACCGGGTGGTCAGAAAGGCTCCTGCAGACAATAACAGGCCATTCCTTCAACCCGGGGGTGGAAGACGAAATAGAATAATAATAAAGACCACTGGAAGCAGTGATTTCATACTTGTAGATTTTAATTCCGTGTAAAACAAAATAGCCATCTCTTTGGGGAGATGGCTGCCGTTATATTGAGCTACTTTATCGCGTTCAGAATCAGCATACCACCTCTACCCCACGTAGAATGACCACGTGAATAAAAATAATAAAGGATAGGATCTGCTCTTTCATTCAGGTTAAACAGGTATTGCTACTTACAAATGTATAGGCTGCAGTTAAAGAAGCAAGCTGTTGCGCAAATATTTTTTCCGCAAACGTTTGCTTTTCAAGCAGAAGGGCGGGTTGTTTATACTTTATATGTGCTCTGCACCATTTCCTCCTCCAGTTTTACCAGGTCGGCCAGCAGCGTGCGCGTCACTTCGCCCGGCTTACCTGTTCCGATCACCTGCCCGTCCACCTGCACGATGGGCAGGATGCGCTTGGTGGTGCTGGTCAGGAACACTTCTTTGGCTCTGTACAAGTCGTCCAGCGGAACGGTGCCCTCTTCGGTTTTATACTTTCTGCCCGCCAGCTCCAGCACGTTACGGCGCGTTACGCCCAGCAGCACGTTCTCGGCAGGCGTTACCACGGTGTCATCCTCCCGCACCATAAACAGGTTACACCTCGGAAACTCTGACACCACGCCGTTTTGCCGGTACAGCACATCGGAAGCCCCCCTGCTTTTAATTTCCTCTATCAGCCGGATGCCCATGGTGTAGTTGATGGTTTTGGCCTGTGGCAACTCCCGCACATATTCGTGTGTGATGATCTTGATGCCCTTCTCGACCAGCTCCAGCCCCGGAAGCGTCAGCGGCTGCTGCAGGATGACCAGGCTCGGATCGGCTGGCTCATATCCGTTGGCAGAGTAACCGCCCGTCAGGATCATCTTCATACCGGACCTTGGCATGCTGTTTTTATCAATCACTTCCTCAATTACCGCTCTGAGCTCTTCGTCGGAGATGGGCAGTTGCAGGTGCAGCGCGGCTGCCGAGGCGTGAAAGCGCTGCAGGTAGTCATCCAGAAAAACCGGCGTGTTGCCAAACACCCTGAAATAGTCGAACACACCGTAGCCGCGCTGTATGGAAAGATCGCTGATGTGCAGCGTGGCCTGCGCCAATGGCAGCACCTGGCCACGCACGTAGGCATAATTAGTTGGTTGCATGGTATTTTTTTAACAGCTTTTGAACCTTGTTTAAAGGGAGCGCCTCCACTTTTCTGCCGCCTTTGCCGGTGGTTGTTTCCGCCATGAACAGCGAGTTGATAATGGCTTCTTCCGTTGCCTCTATTACCGCCATAAACAGCGGCGACATGTCATCGTTGCGCAGGATTGGCGCTGCCTGCGTTTTAGTTTGGGAAGTATACGGGATGCGCAACGCTTCATTTGTGGAAAAAGCGATCACGTAGTCGCCGCTGCCGTTGGAGGCGATGCCGCCGGTTTTGGCCAGCCCCATCATGGCGCGCTTTGCCATACGCTCCAGGTTTCGCGCATCCACAGGCGCATCTGTGGCCACCACCATCATACAAGAGCCGTCGGCACTGTCTTTTACTTTCTGGTTCATGTAGTACTGGCCCAACTCCTCGCCCACCGGCACGCCTTTTACCTGCAGCACGCCGCCAAAGTTTGTCTGCACCAGCACCCCTATCGTATAGCCGCCCGCACGCTCCGGCAACTTGCGCGAAGCTGTTCCGATGCCTCCTTTCCAGCCAAAACACACGGTCCCGGTGCCGGCTCCCACATTCCCCTCCAGCACTGCTCCGCCTTGCGCCTGTTGTATAGCCTCCAGCACATGCTCCTCTTGCACATGCCTGCCCCGGATGTCGCTCAGGTAGCCGTCGTTCGTCTCGCCCACCACCGCATTTACCGACTGCACCTGCTCGTTTCCTGGCAGCTGCAGTGTGTACTCCACCACCGCGTTCAAGGCTGTGCCTACGTTTAAGGTATTGGTAAGTATGACAGGCGTTTCAAGGTTGCCCAGTTCCTGTACTTGCGTGGTACCGGCCAGTTTGCCAAACCCGTTTCCCACATACACCGCCGCCGGCACCTTCTCCTGAAACACATTGCCTGGATGCGGAAGTATGGCCGTTACGCCTGTCCGGATGCTATCGCCTTGCACCAACGTTGTATGCCCCACGCGCACGCCCGGCACGTCGGTGATGGCGTTATACTTGCCCACAGGCAGCACACCTATTTTTATGCCGTACTCTCTGGCCCGCTTGCGCTCCTGCCCCCAACCTTTGGCAGTAATCCCAAGAAGAAGCAGTAACAGTAGTATGTTTCTCATTCAGAAATAGTGTTAGTGAGCAAGTTAGAGTAAATATAAGACACTGCGGGGAAAAAGCGAGAAGCAACTGCCAAACAAAAAAGGCCGCCGGTCTTTTTTCCGACAGCCTCACCTGTAGTATTTTTTCCTTTAACCAACGAGCCGAATGGGCATAGGATTAGCATCTTCAGAAGTGAGGACACTGCTGAAGTATAACATGCACCGGCTGAGCGGCCTACCAGTAATGGTCGTAGTGCTTGCGCTTCGGTTTTTGCTTACCATAACAATAGTAAATGAAGTAAGCTACCCCATACAGCGCCAGAACCAATCCTATGATTAACGTTTCCATGCTTCAATATACGTAAATGTTTCAATCGGTTATGGTGTAAGTAGCTGATTTGTATTGGCTACCTGCCTATAACATGGGGTAAAATAGCTATAAAACAAATAAAAACAATAACTTTTATTAAAAAATATATAAAAATTTATCTAAATATTATACCATATTTAACTTACCCCGTATACAACCTTAAAATTCATTTCTTCACCCAGGTCAAATAAAGGAGGTACCTATGGGCACTGTAAGACACATTCTGCAAAAGAAAGGGCACGAGGTTCTTTCCATTGAACCTTCCGCTACAGTTTACTCTGCCCTGGAGTATATGGTCGAAAAAAATGTAGGCGCTTTGCTGGTGATAGACAAGGCACGTTTTATGGGTATTTTTACAGAGCGCGACTATGCCCGTAAGGTCATCCTGAGAGGAAAGGCTTCTAAAGAAACCTTGGTGAGCGAGATCATGAGCGAGCATCCCGTTGCGGTAACACCAGACGACACTGTGGAGAATTGCATGAAGCTGATGACGGCCAAATACATCCGGCACCTGCCCGTGATGGAGGGCGGCAACCTTATCGGCCTGGTTTCTATCGGGGATATTGTAAAGTACATCATCGAAGAGCAGAAGTTCATCATCGATAATTTAGAGCATTACATAACCGGCACCTAACCGGACTTTCCTGACGTTCGCCCTTATACACAGAAACCTGTTTTTATACTTTAACTATTCGCAGGGAGGCGAAACAACTTGAACGCTTCAGGTGAAACAACCACATTATTTTGGCCTATGTTGGTCTACGGCGCCATTGTGCTCAGTTTGGTGGGGCTTATACTTGGCCTGTCTTATGTGCTGGGCCAGCGGCATAAAGACCGTGCCACCGGCGAGCCCTACGAAGGCGGCATCGTGAGCGCGGGCGGCGCGCGTATGCGTTTCTCCTCGCAGTTTTACCTGGTGGCCATGCTGTTCGTGATCTTTGATGTCGAGGTGATCTTTATACTTTCGTGGGCCATCGCCTTTAGGGAACTGGGCTGGTACGGCTATGCCGGTGTGGCGGTGTTTGTGCTGATGCTGGTGGTGGTGCTGGTGTACGAGTGGCGCAACGGCGCCCTGGACTTCGGCCCTAACGGGAATAAGATTCTGGCCGCCTACAAGCGCCTGACACAGAAACCGACTGCCTAGCTAGAGCAGACAAAAGACTATTTGATAAAGAACAAAAGATATTTAAAACGATCAGCCCATGAAATGGTGGCTAAGCAAACCCGATGACCCGGTGAAGGCAACGAGCGGCACCAGCTCTTACGAGGAAACGGTGCAGCAAAGCGTTCTGCTCACTACGGTGCAGGACCTGGTGGCTTGGGGCCGGAAAAACTCCATGTGGCCTTTCCACTTTGGGTTGAGCTGCTGTTTTGTGGAGATGGCCACCAGCATGACGCCAAAGTATGATGTGGCCCGCTTCGGGGCTGAGGTAATCCGGGGCACGCCCCGAGAGGCCGATGTGATGATCATTGCCGGTACGGTTTTCATCAAAATGGCCCCGATCATCAAGCGCCTGCACGAGCAGATGATGGAGCCCCGCTGGGTGATCTCGATGGGCAGCTGCGCCAACTCGGGCGGCATGTTCGATATCTATAGTGTAGTGCAGGGCGTGGACAAGTTTTTACCGGTGGATGTATATGTGCCTGGTTGCCCTCCCCGACCCGATGCCTTTATGGAAGGCCTGATGCTGTTGGCAGAATCGGTGGGAAAAGAGCGAAGGCCGCTGAGCTGGACGATCGGCGAACAATGCGTGATTAGGCCTGAGAAGATCGACGTGAAGGAAAGGCGCCAGGAAGCCCGCTCCAAAATGACGGAGTTCCGCTCGCCGGATGAAGTATGATGCAGAATGACCTCATAGTGTCTTACAGACCTGTGAGTGTCTGAAAACTATAAATATTAACTATAATATAAACGATTACAGAAGGCATAGCATGAGGTAGCGTATAGTACGGGCATTTTTCAGAATTCACCCATGGAAAACGGGAACAGTACATTAGAGCAACTGCAGGCGCGGTTCGGGGCAGATACGTTTACCCCGCAAACAACAAAGGATGAGGTCCTCACCCTTTGGATGCCGCACGATAAGATCAAGGAGGTACTCACCTTCTTGAAAAAGGAAATCTCGCAGCCCTTCCTCCTCCTCTACGACCTGACCGCCATTGATGAGCGCACCCGCAAGCCCGAGAACGGCCACATCCCTTACGCCTTTACCATCATTTACCATCTCTTTTCCTTCGACCGTAACAGCTTTATCCGCTTAAAGGTCGGCTACCGCGACGAATTTCCGACAGTGCCAAGCATCAGCAGCCTCTGGGCCAACGCCAACTGGTACGAGCGCGAAGTATACGACATGTTCGGCATCCGCTTCGAAGGGCACCCGCACCTCTACCGCATCCTGATGCCGCGCACCTGGGTAGGTCACCCGCTGCGCAAGGAACACCCGGCCCGTGCCACCGAAATGGGGCCTTTCGCGCTTTATGACGATAAGGTAGACCTGGAGCAGGCGGCCCTGCAGTTCAAGCCGGAGGAGTGGGGCCTGCAACGGCAGAGCGACGACAGCGACTTCATGTTCCTCAACATCGGGCCGCAGCACCCGGGCACGCACGGCGTACTGCGCATCGTGCTGCAGCTGGACGGCGAGGACATCGTAGATGCCATACCCGACATTGGCTTCCATCACCGGGGGCAGGAAAAAATGGCCGAGCGCCAGTCGTGGCACACCTACCTCCCCTACACCGACCGCGTGGACTACCTGGGCGGCACCATGAACAACCTGGCTTACCTGATGGCAGTGGAGAAATTGGCCGGCATCCAGGTGCCGGACCGCGTGAAGGTGATCCGGGTGATGCTGTGCGAGCTTTTCCGCATCGCTAGCCATTTGGTATGGTATGGCACCTTTGCACAGGACGTAGGCCAGCTCTCGCCGGTGTTTTATATGTTCACCGACCGCGAAAAGATATTCGATATAGTAGAAGCTGTTACCGGCGGCCGCATGCACCCCAACTGGTTCCGCATCGGTGGCGTGGCGCAGGACCTTCCCAAAGGTTGGGAGACACTGGTGCAGAACTTTATCAACTACTTCCCGAAACGCCTGAAAGAGTACGATGGCATGGTGATGAAGAATAGCCTGTTTAAGGCGCGCACCAAAGGCATCGGCATTTTTACCTTAGATGAAGCTATAGAATGGGGCGTAACCGGTCCGAATCTGCGCGCCTGCGGCTTTGAGTGGGACTTCCGCAAAAAACAGCCTTACTCCGGCTACGAAATGTTTGATTTTGACGTGCCCACCGCTGCCAACGGCGACTGTTACGACCGGGCCGTGGTACGCGTGGCGGAGATGCGCCAGAGCCTGCGCATCATCGACCAGTGCCTGAAAAACATGCCATCCGGGCCGTACAAGTCCGACCACCCGCTCACCACGCCACCAATCAAGAAGCACACGATGCACGACATCGAAACCCTGATCACTCACTTTTTGGGAGTGAGTTGGGGACCGGTGATGCCTGTGGGCGAGGCCATGAGCTGCATCGAAGCAACTAAAGGTGCCAACGGCTACTACATCACCAGCGACGGCAACACTTCACCCTACCGCCTGCGCATTCGCACTCCATCGTTCCCGCACATGCAGATGCTGCCTTATATTACCAAAGGCTATACTGTGGCAGACCTGCTGTCTATACTTGGCGCGATGGATTATGTGCTGGCGGATATAGATAGGTGATTGAAGTTAGAGAGTTTAGGAATATTTAAAATGTAGGGACAGGTCGCGACCTGTCCGAATGGTGCACAATACTATTTATCAGAATCAGGATTTACAGGATTAAAGGATGAACGAGATTATAAATGATTTGTAAAACATCAATCCTGAAAATTCTAAAATCCTGTAAATCCTGATTCTAACAAAAAGATCAAAAATTTAACAATTAAACAGATGCTCACCACAGAGGAAAAACATCAGATAGACCACGAAATCAGTCTGGTGCCATCGCCGAAGAATGCCTGTATCGAGGCCTTGAAAATCGTGCAGCAAAGCCATGGCTGGGTGTCGGATGAGAGCCTGAGAGACGTGGCTGATTATGTGGGCATGTCTACTGCCGAGCTCGATAGCGTGGCGACCTTCTACAACCTGATCTTCCGCAGGCCGGTGGGGCGGCATGTCATACTTGTCTGCGACAGCATCAGTTGCTACGTGATGGGCTACGAAGACATCCGCAATCAGCTTTTTGAAAAACTGAATATCAAGTATGGCCAGACAACTGAGGATGGCCGCTTCACCATACTTCCCAACTGCTGCCTCGGCACCTGCGACTGTGCCCCCGCCCTTATGATTGACAACGATTTGTACCGTAACCTGACGGTGGAACAACTGGATGAGATACTGACGAAGTATACCTAAAATTAAAAGCGGGCCTATGGAAAAGCCGCTTACCCAACACATCGTACCCGGCCGCAAACCACTCAGCTTGAAAGAGTATGAAAAAGTGGGAGGCTACCAGTCTGTGCGCAAGGTGCTCAAAGAGATGACGCCCCAGGAGGTGCAGACGCTGGTGAAAGACTCTAACCTGCGCGGCCGTGGCGGGGCTGGTTTTAACACCGGACTGAAGTGGAGTTTCGTGCCCATGGGCCCCGATGCGGCCACCCCAAAATACCTAGTAGCCAACGCCGACGAAATGGAGCCCGGAACCTTTAAAGATCGCTTGTTGCTGGAAGGGAATCCGCAGCAGTTGATCGAGGGCATGATCGTGGCAGCCTATGCCATACAGGCAAGTATAAGTTACGTGTTCCTGCGCTGGGCCTATAAAGTGGCCGCTCAGGAAATCACCCAGGCCATACACGAAGCTTACGCGGCAGGATACCTCGGTAAAAACATATTGGGCTCAGGATTCGATCTGGAGATGCACCTGCATACTGGTGTAGGGCGCTATATGTGCGGCGAGGAAACCGCCCTACTCAACGCCCTCGAAGGCAAGCGCGCCAACCCGAGAGCCAAGCCGCCTTTCCCGCAGGTGAGTGGTTTGTTTGGGAAGCCAACGATCGTGAACAACGTGGAGACACTCTGCAACCTGCCGCACATCATCAATAATGGTGCGGAGTGGTTTAAAAAACTGGGTTTAACAGAGGATGCCGGCACCAAACTTTATGGCGTGAGCGGCCGCGTGAAAACGCCCGGCTGTTGGGAGCTGCCGATGGGCACCACCATCCGCGAGATTCTGGAAGAACACGCCGGCGGCATGCAGGATGGTTACCTGTTCCGTGGCCTTTTACCCGGTGGTGCCTCCACCGATTTCCTGGTAGAAGAGCACCTCGACCTGCCCATGGATTATCCTTCCATACAAGCGGCAGGCAGCCGTATGGGCACGGGCACGATGATCATCCTGGACGACCAGACCTGCCCGGTTGGTTTTACGCTGAACCTGCAGCACTTCTTTGCGCAGGAGTCCTGCGGCTTCTGCACGCCTTGTCGCGAGGGGCTGCCCTGGGTGGAGAAAATCTTACTCGCGATAGACAAAGGCGAAGGCAAACCTGAACATCTCCTGACACTCGATTTTCATACCAAATACCTTGGCCCAGGCAACACGTTTTGCGCCCTCGCACCCGGCGCCATGGAACCCCTGCAGAGTGCTCTGAAATATTTCAGAGAGGATTTTGAACGGCACATTCACGAACACCACTGTCCCTGGAGCAAAAGCAAAGCATGGCAACCATCTATATAGATAACAAACCCTACGAAGTAAAAGCGGGAAAGAACCTGCTCGAAGCCTGCCTCACCCTCGGCAAGGATCTGCCCTATTTTTGCTGGCATCCCGCCATGGGCTCCATAGGTGCGTGCCGCCAGTGCGCCGTCAAGGTATACAAGGACGAAAATGACACCAAGGGCAAGCTCTTTATGTCGTGTATGGAGCAAGTGCGCGATGGTATGCGCATCTCTATTGCGGATTTGGAGGCGAAGGAATTCCGGGCGCACATCATTGGTTGGCTTATGACCAACCACCCCCACGACTGCGCCGTGTGCGACGAGGGCGGCTCCTGCCACCTGCAGGACATGACCGTGATGACGGGCCATAACTACAGAGCTTATACTTTCCAGAAGCGCACCTACCGCAACCAGTATCTCGGCCCCTTCCTCAACCACGAAATGAACCGCTGCATCCAGTGCTACCGGTGCGTGCGCTACTATAAAGACTATGCCGGCGGCAAAGACCTCGACGTATTCGCAGCCCACAACCATTTATACTTTGGCCGCGCCGAAGACGGCGTGCTGGAGAGTGAGTTCAGTGGCAACCTGGCAGAGGTTTGTCCGACGGGAGTGTTCACCGACAAAACGCTGAAACAGCACTACACCCGCAAATGGGACCTTACCTCTGCCCCATCCGTTTGCCACCACTGCAGTTTGGGTTGTAATACCATAGCCGGAGAAAGGTATGGCACACTGCGCAACATCACCAACCGCTATAACGGCGAAGTGAACGGCTACTTCCTCTGCGACCGCGGCCGCTTCGGCTACGAGTTTGTGAACAGCGCCGGCCGTGTTAGAAAGCCGCTTGTGCGTAGCCAACTGCCCGAAGCTACCGACAAGTATACTGCCCTTAAAACCGCAGCCTCTACTATAAAAGTTGGCCGTACCATTGGCATCGGTTCGCCCAGAGCCTCCCTGGAATCAAACTATGTACTGAAGAAGCTGGTGGGCGAGGATAATTTCTACCACGGCGTGTCGGATGTGGATCATGATTTGGTGGAGATGGCGCTGCATATACTTCGGGATGGAGCAACCAGAACCCCATCTTTAAGAGAAGTAGAGAAAGCCGACGCTGTATTTATACTTGGGGAGGATGTAACGAACACCGCCCCCATGCTGGCGCTGGCCGTACGGCAGTCGGTGCGGCAGGAGCCGCTATTAGAAGAAGTATCGAAAGCCAAAATTCCAGTGTGGCAGGATGCGGCCGTGCGGGAGCTGGTGCAGTCGGAGAAAGGCCCCCTCTTTATCGCCCACTATACCCCAACCAAGCTCGATGAGCTGGCCACCCATACTTTCTTCGACTCGCCGGATGCCATTGCCCGTTTAGGATTTGCCGTGGCCAACCTGATTCACGAGGGATCACCGGATGTTAGGGGGATAAGCGAGGAAGATCAGGCCCTGGCGCAGCGGATTGCGGACGCTTTGATGAAGGCTAAAAACCCGCTGATCATCTCCGGTACTTCGTCTGGAAGCGAGCGGGTGCTAAAAGCCTCCGCCAACATTGCCCATGCCTTGGTGGCCAGGGAGAAAGCGGCAGGTATAACCCTGGTAATGCCGGAGTGCAACAGCATGGGACTTGCCATGCTGGGCGGCCACAAACTGGAATCAGCTTTTGAGGCGGTGCTGAACGGCTACGCCGATAACGTCATCATCCTGGAAAACGACCTGTACCGCAGGGCCGGCGCAAGTATGGTGGAGCGATTCCTGGATAGCTGCAAACAAGTCATCGTGCTGGACCACCTGCACAACGCCACAACAGAGAAGGCAGCTATACTTTTGCCAGCCGCCCCATTCTCCGAAGCCGATGGCACACTTATAAACAACGAAGGCCGCGCCCAGCGCTTTTTCCAGGTGCATCCGGTGCCCGAGGAGATACAGGAAAGCTGGCATTGGATCGCCGAAATGGGTACCATCATGGCAGATGAAGAGATCAGTAGCTGGCATGGCTACGATGATATTGTAAAGGCCATTGCCAAGGATTATCCCCAGTTGGAGGGTATCACCAAAACAGCGCCACCATCTGATTTCCGGATTGCCGGCCAACGGATTCCGCGCGAGCCGCACCGTTTCAGCGGCCGCACGTCCATGCTGGCTAAGATCAACGTAAGCGAACCCAAACCTGCCGAAGACCCCGATTCTGCGCTTTCCTATACCATGGAAGGTTACCGCGGACAGCCGCCTTCTTCTATGATTCCGTTCTTCTGGTCGCCGGGCTGGAACTCGAATCAGTCCACCAATAAATACCAGGAGGAAGTAGGCGGCCACCTGAAAGGCGGAGACCCGGGTGTACGGCTCTTAGCACCCGCTGGCACCTTACCGTTCTCCGAGGCCGTTCCGCAAAAATTCGTTCCGCTGGAGGGGCACCTGTACATGCTGCCGCTACACCACACGTTTGGGTCGGAGGAGTTGAGCAACCAATCGGCCTCTATTAGGGAGCGGATTCCGGAGCCTTATGTGGCCATAAATGCCGATGATGCTCTGCGCATAAAGCTGGACGAGGGCCAATTGCTGAGCTTCTCCATCGAAGGACAAATCTATCAGTTACCAGTGAGACTAAGCCAGACAATCCCGAGCGGCACCGCCGGCATGCCCAACGGCTTACCTGGGGTTCCTTTTGCCGAATTACCCGCCTGGGCCATACTTAACCGAGACATCAAATGGAAACAGCAACCCCAAACTACTTACTGATCATCGGCGGCGTATTGTTCGTCATGCTGAACGTGGCGGCACTACTCATTTGGGTGGAGCGTCGTGGGCTCGCCTTGTTTCAGGATCGTTACGGCCCGAACAGAGCCGGGCCGCTTGGCCTGTTTATAGTTGCCGCCGACTCCATTAAGCTATTCTTTAAACAGGATTGGATTCCGCCTTTTGCCGATAAGCCGGTGTTTATACTTGCCCCGGCCATTGTGGTGGTGACGGTGCTGATGAGCTTTGTGGTGATCCCGTTTGCCCCCGGAATTATAGTTGCCGATCTGAATATTGGTTTGCTGTTCTTCCTGGCTATGTCGTCGATGGGCGCTTATAGTATCATCCTGGGTGGCTGGGCCTCCAACAACAAGTATAGTTTGCTGGGCGCGATGCGTGGCGCGGCGCAGATGATCTCTTACGAGGTGTTCATGGGCCTTTCGCTGATGGGTGTGGTGTTGCTCAGCGGCTCTTTCAGTTTGGTGGAGATTGTGGAGGCGCAGCGGGGGCTATGGTTTTTCATTCCGCAGATCGTGGGCTTCGTGATCTTCTTTATCGCGGGCATCGCCGAAACGCACCGCCTGCCCTTTGATATTCCGGAGGCGGAGAGTGAGTTGATCGCCGGCTTTCACTCCGAGTACTCGGGCATGAAGTTCGGCATGTTCTTCATCGGGGAGTACATGGGCATCACGCTCATCTCCTGCATGATCGTGACCTTATACTTCGGTGGCTGGCTGGGCCCGGACTTCCTGCCGCCTATTGTGTGGTTTATCCTAAAGACACTCTTCTTCCTGCTGATCTTCGTCCTGCTCCGCGCCTCCATGCCCCGCCCAAGGTATGACCAGTTGATGGAGTATGGCTGGAAGGTGCTGCTGCCACTGACGCTACTGAACCTGATGGTGACGGCAGGGGTGGTGCTTTGGATGAATGAGTGATTGAGGAGTTTAAGAGTTGGGGAGTTTAGGAGTTAAAGAGTTGACTCCCAACCACCGCTCTTTCGGATTTGTAATCCGAAAGTATAGTAGCCGCGGATTTGTAATCCGCATTGCAAAGGCGGTGGCTAATAGCAAGCAAGCGGGTTACAAACCCGCATTTAGCAAGTTCCGGATTGCAAATCCGGAACAGCGACAAGTAATTTAATTTGAAGTATGAATAAGGAATAGACCAGTGCTAAAGAAAAACTCAAGTTAATAAGTAAGAAAAACTACCCGCCTTGGACTACCGAAAACGCGAGTTTGAAGGTAGCGAGCACAGCTCTGAGGGGTTAGGGGTGGTTGGACCCGGCACAGCCAAAAGTAAAAGAAAACACCTGACCTCATAGCGTCTTTCAGACCTGTGAGTGTCTATAAACTATAAAACGAAAGGAGCGGCTATGTTTAGTTTGTTGCGCAGTATGTGGCTCACATTTCTGCACGCATTTCACAAGCGGGAGACCATACTTTACCCGGAGCAGAAACCAATACTCCCGACACGTTGGCGGGGCCGCATCGTGCTGACGCGCGACTCGGACGGCGGCGAGCGCTGCGTGGCCTGCAACCTCTGCGCCGTGGCCTGCCCCGTTGACTGCATCTCGCTGCAAGCCACCGAGGACGAGACCGGCCGCCGCTATCCGGATTTTTTCCGCATCAATTTCTCGCGCTGCATCTTCTGCGGCTACTGCGAAGAGGCCTGCCCTACCTACGCCATCCAGCTCATCCCTGACTTTGAGATGGGCGAGTACAGCCGCCAGAACCTGGTGTATGAGAAAGACAACCTGCTCATCAACGGGCAGGGCAAGTACCACGGCTACAACTACTACAAAGTGGCGGGCATGGCCATCGGCGGAAAAGACAAAGGCGAGGCTGAGAACGAGCTGCCTCCTGTAGACATCAAAAGCTTAATCCCCTAGCCTATGGAACTGACATTTTATATCGCTGCAGCCGTTGCCGTGCTTTCCACCATCATGGTGATCACGCGCTACAACATCATCCACGCCTTGCTTTACCTGGTGGTCTCTTTCCTGGCCGTGGCCACTGTTTTCTTCACTATGGGAGCTCCGTTTATGGCGGCTTTGGAGATCATCATTTACGCTGGAGCCATTGTAGTGCTCATCATTTTCGTGATCATGATGCTGAACCTGACACAGGAGGATGTGCAACAGGAAAAGGAATGGCTGAAGCCCTCGATCTGGGTGGGTCCAGCCATACTTTCGGCGGTGCTGCTGGCGGAGTTGGTATACGTCGTGGCCGCCGGTACGCCACCGCAACCCGAGGCTGTGGTAGCTGTGGATGCCAGGCTGGTGGGCTTATCGCTGTTTGGGTCTTATATCCTAGGCGTACAGCTGAGTGGCATTCTGCTCACGGCTGGCATTGTGGGCGCTTACCATTTGGGTAGGCAGAAGAAGAAAGTTATTCACCGGTTTTTACAGGAAAGGAGCGCAGCCGCATGAATGTATCCACCATGGAAGCCGCCTTATTGCTGGCAGGCGTCCTTTTTATGCTCGGTCTGATCAGTGTGCTCATTCGCCGCAACGTCATCTTCATGCTCATTTCCGTGGAGATCATGCTCAACGCCGCCGGACTGGCCTTTATAGTTGCCGGCTCCAAATGGGTGCAGCCGGACGGGCAGGTGATGTTCATTTTTATACTCACCATGGCCGCTGCGGAGGTGTCGGTGGGGCTGGCGCTCATCCTGCAGATCTACCATCAACTTAAAACCCTCGACAGCGACGCTGCCAGCTTTATGAAAGGATAAAACTATGGAAAACTACATCTGGCTCATACCGGCCCTGCCTTTTTTAGGGTCGCTCCTGCTCATCCTTTTCGGCACCCGCTTGTCGCGCACTGCCGTGGCCATACTTGGCGTAGGCAGCGTAGGCATCTCGGCACTCATCACAATACTTTTGGGACTGCAGTTTTTGTCTGAAAAACCAGCTTTTTACCATCAGGAAGTATGGCAGTGGTTCAGTGTGGCAGGCTTTAACCCATCCATCGCCTTTCACCTGGATGCCTTGTCTACAGTTTTCATTTTCGTCATCACTTTTGTTGGGTTCCTGATCCACCTGTACTCCACCGCTTATATGGCCGACGATTCGGATTTCCCCCGCTTCTTTGCCTGCATGAATTTGTTTGTGGGCTCTATGCTGAAGCTGGTGATGGCTGATAACCTGCTGCTGTTATACCTGGGCTGGGAAGGCGTTGGCCTCTGCTCCTACTTATTGATCGGCTTCTGGTATAAGGAGCCCGCCAACGGCTACGCTGCCCGTAAAGCCTTCATCATCACGCGCGTGGGCGATACAGCCATGGCCATAGGATTATTTATACTTTTCCAGACGTTTGGTACGCTGAACATACAAACTATACTTACGGAGGCTCCGGAAGTATGGAGCGTAGGAACGCAGATGGCGGTGCTGGTGGGGCTGCTGCTTTTAGGCGGTGCCGTAGGAAAATCCGGTCAGTTGCCGCTGCAAACCTGGCTCCCGGATGCCATGGCAGGCCCTACTCCGGTTTCGGCGCTCATACATGCGGCCACCATGGTAACGGCAGGCGTGTACCTGATCGCGCGCATGTACGTCATATTCGACCTGGCCCCGGTGGCGCAGCTGGCGGTGGCTATAGTTGGTGCTGTTACCTTGCTTTTGGCTGGTTTCTCCGCCCTCACGCAATACGACCTCAAGCGGGTACTCGCCTACTCCACCATCAGCCAGATCGGGTATATGTTTCTGGCATTGGGGGTGGGTGCCTGGTCAGCGGGTATCTTCCATTTCATGATCCATGCCTTTTTTAAAGCACTGCTTTTCCTTTGTGCCGGCGCCATTATACTGGCCCTGCACCACGAACAGGACATGCGCAAAATGGGAGGCCTCCGTAAACGTATGCCGGTCGTGTTCTGGACCTTCTTAATTGGCGCGGCCTCGCTGGCGGCGCTGCCGGTCATCACTTCCGGCTTCTACAGCAAAGACCAGATATTGTGGTATACCTTAGCTGGTCCGCAAGGCAGTATCTGGCTCTATATGGCTGGTTTGGCAGGTGCTTTTATCACCTCGGTTTATACTTTCCGGATGGTGTTTATGACCTTCTACGGCGAGGAGAAAACGCATGTGGCGCATCCGCCCGGCAAGGTCATTACTATACCTTTGGTTATACTAGCCATACTTTCTTTGGTAAGCGGATTTATAGAACTGCCGCACAATTTTGCGCATGTGGCGCTGTTCTCCGGCTTGATGGCGCCGGTGCTACCGGGCATTACAGCTAACGAACTGCTGGCGGCGAACGAATGGATGTTCCAGCTAATTGCAGCTGTTATATCCCTGGGAGGCGTGTTTGTAGCCTACCTGTTTTACCAGAAGAGTCCGGCATTGCTGGCAAGTATAGAAAACTCTTCTTTTGCCATGGCGCTGCATCGCTTTTGGTTCTCGGGCTGGGGCTTCGACGCGCTCTATGATAACCTGTTCGTGCGGCCGTACGTGTTCCTGGCCAACCTCAACAAGCGCGATATCATCGACAGCTTTTACACCGGACTGGCTCAGATGGCCGAGGGCTTCCATGTAATGTTCTCCCAAACCCAAAGCGGCGTGCTACGCAACTACGTGGCCGGCATCGTGGTCGGTGCCATTATGATTCTCACCATAAGTCTACTGCTATGATACTGCTCTGGATGATCGTGATCCTGATGGCTGGCGGTCTGCTGGCCTGGCTTTCCAAGAAGTGGCACCCCGTGCTGCCCCGCTGGATTGCCCTCTTCGCTGTGCTTACCGATTTTATACTGGCTGTATACTTGTGGCTGAGCACACCAGCTGCCACTTTAGGTGCTTCTCCCTGGCTGGTGCAGCTGGAGATTCCGTGGGTGCCGCAGTGGGGCGTGAACTTTATACTTGCCCTCGATGGCCTGAGCCTGCTCATGCTGCTGCTCACCTTCTTCATTGGTATTCTGGCTGTGCTCATTTCGTGGCGGGAGATCAAGGTGAAGACCGGCTTCTTCCACTTTAACCTGCTGTGGGTGCTGGCGGGCATCACAGGCGTTTTCCTCACCATGGATCTGTTCCTGTTCTACTTTTTCTGGGAGGTGATGCTCATTCCGATGTACTTCCTGATCGGAGTCTGGGGCCACGCCAACCGCAACTACGCTGCCTACAAGTTCTTCCTCTTCACGCAGGCTTCTGGGCTGCTGATGCTGCTGGCCATACTTGGTCTATACTTTATCCACGGCTCCCAAAACGGAAATTATACTTTCAATTACTTTGAGCTGCTGGGAACAACCCTGGCCCCGGAAGCGGCGCGTTTGCTGATGTTCGGCTTCCTGGCCGCTTTCCTGGTGAAGCTGCCGGTGGTGCCTTTCCACTCCTGGTTACCCGATGCACACTCCGAAGCCCCAACTGCTGGTAGTGTTATACTTGCAGGCTTGCTGCTGAAAACAGGTGCCTATGGCCTGCTGCGTTTCGTGCTGCCATTGTTCCCGACGGCAACGGTAGAGTTTGCCCCTTGGGCGATGCTGCTGGGTGTTGTCGGCATTATCTACGGTGCCATCCTCGCCTACTCCCAAACTGACCTGAAACGACTGGTGGCTTATACCTCAGTGAGCCACATGGGCTTTGTGATCCTGGGCGTGTTTGCCTTTAACGAGTGGGCGCTGCAGGGCGTAGTAATGCAGATGATCGCCCACGGCCTGAGCACCGGCGCCTTGTTCATCATCGCCGGCTTTCTGTACGAGCGCCTGCACACCCGCGACATCGGGCAAATGGGTGGTTTCTGGGCCAAAGCGCCAAAGATGGGGGTGATTGCCTTGGTATTTGTGATGGCTTCTCTCGGACTACCGGGCTTGGGCAACTTCATTGCGGAGTTTCTCACACTGGTAGGCAGCTGGCAGGCAAACAATTGGCTCACAGTTTTTGCCACCATCGGCCTGGTGCTGGCCACAGCCTACTCGCTGCGCATCATGCAGAAGGTATTCTACGAGCCCGCCCCCACCGATCACCCATTGGCGGATTTGAACGTCCGTGAAATGCTGATCGCCGTGCCGATGGTCGTGCTCATACTTTGGCTGGGCCTCTACCCGCAACCTGTGCTGGATACCGCTACACCAAGTATAAACCAGCAGCTGCAGGCCTATCAGGAGCTGGAGGTGAAGGAGGAAAAAGTGGCCGTGGTGGAAGAAAAGGCTGAAGAACAAAGTATAAAGCAAACTAAAAGAGAGAACACAAAAGTCCCCCTTTGAAGGGGGCAGGGGGATGATATTTTTTGTTTGCTGGCGCGGGCTAGCAACCCGTGCCTAACTATAAAGCCGGATTTGCAATCCGACTGGGCCGGAGGCCCAAACTATAATGCGACACGAGCGCGGACGCTCGCGCCATAAACATAAAATTTGAGAGCATCTTCAAATCTTCAAATCTCCAAATCACAAACGCCATGACCCAAACAGACTTCCTGTACCTGATGCCGCTCATCATACTTACGGTGGCTGCCCTTGTGAACATGCTGGTGGTAGCGGCCTGGCGAAACCACAAGATCATCTATGTCATCACGGCGGTGTCGTTTGTGGCGGCTTTCCTCTCGCTGTTTGAATTGCGGGGGATTACAGCCTATACGATAGACCCGCTTTTCGTAATCGATAGCTTTGGCGTGTTTTACATTGGCCTGATCCTGGCGACGTCTTTGCTCATCAGTATGCTCTCTTATGCCTACTTCGAACAGCGGGAGGAACAGAAGGAGGAGTATTACATCCTGTTGATCCTCTCTACTTTGGGCGCCTGCACGCTCGTCATCAGTACGCACTTTGCCTCGTTGTTCCTGGGGCTGGAGGTCCTGAGCGTGGCTTTATACTCACTCATTTCCTACTTAAGGGGCCGCGAGCACTCCGATGAGGCAGGCGTAAAATACCTCATACTGGCTGCCTTCTCTTCTGCCTTTTTGCTCTTCGGCATGGCGCTGGTATACTTCAGCCTGGGCACCATGAGCTTTGGCGGCATTGCCGCAGCCATCACCGACTTGCCGACGCTCCCCCTCCTGCTGCTAACAGGCTTTGGGATGATGATCGTGGGCATCGGCTTTAAGCTGAGCGTGGTGCCCTTCCACATGTGGACGCCGGATGTATACGAAGGTGCCCCGGCACCGGTCACGGCTTTTATCGCCACCGTTTCCAAGGCGGGCGTGCTGGGCATCCTGATTCGCTTTTTCATGGAAGTGGACGGTTTTCGCTATCCCACCCTCCTTACTATTTTTACCATCGTAGCCATCGCCTCCATGATCGCGGGTAACCTGCTGGCGCTGATGCAGACCAATGTGAAGCGTATTCTGGCGTACTCCTCTATCTCACACCTGGGTTATCTGTTGGTGGCATTCTTGGCTGGCAACCAAATGGGTGTGGAGGCCATTACTTTTTACCTGGTGGCATACTTCATCACAACTGTGGGGGCCTTTGGCGTAGTGGCCATGTTATCCGACACTGAGCGGGATGCTGAGCTGCTGGAGGATTACCGCAGCCTGCTCTGGCGCCGCCCCTGGACCGCTACGGCTTTCACTGCCATGCTGCTCTCGCTGGCCGGCATTCCGCTTACCGCCGGGTTTGTGGGCAAGTTCTACATTCTTGCCGCCGGCGTCAACACCCAACAATGGCTGCTCGTTTCAATGCTGGTGCTAAACAGCATTATCGGCTTATACTATTATATTAAGATCATTGCGGTGATGTTTCAGCAACCGGAGGCCGAAGCTGAGCCGCGCGAACGTCTTCGTCCGTCCATATACCTGGCCAGTGTGGGTACGCTGGCTGTGCTAACGCTGCTGCTGGTGCTGGTGGGGGTATACCCGGCCGCGCTAGTAGATGCCATCCAGAACATTTTTTCATCGGCACCGGCATTCGTGGCAAAGTAGCGGCTTGATGCTCTGTAGCTGCACCGGCCCTGCAGCAATTTCAGCAAGTGTTCAAGGGCATGATCTGTTGCAGGTCAAGGTCTTCTGCCGTTTATTCGGCTCCCCTATAGCGAGCTGAGAGCACAAGCTCTGCGCAGCAACATCACCTTCTCCTTGCTTTTTCCGTACGCAGTAGCTGCCGGGGATGCTCTTGCCATAGCTTGTATAGTAGCGCCTGAATATGTAGCTTTAAACATCAATCAAATAATCTAAAACAAATAACTATGAAGCGTATCAAACCAATTCTGCTGGCTTTCCTTTTTATCATCCCGTTTCTGTATTCCTGCCAGGAAGGAACAGATGTTGTAGAATCTGGTACTTACCAGGGCACCATTGATGAAGTAGAGCCGGAGAAATCTGAGATATACGTAAAAACAGACGACAACCAGCGCCTGGAATTATACTTTACCGAGAGCACCACGCTTACCAGAAACGGTGAGACTGTAGCCTTTGACCAGCTGAAAGAAGGTGGAAAAGTGGAAGTGGAAGTAGAGAAAGTAGGCCAGCGCCTGGACCCTATTGCCGTGAGAATTCTGGAATAGCATGACCGAACCGACATTCTGGCGAACCGAAGTATGGCATCCGCTGACGGTGCACTTCCCAGTTGCGCTGCTCACGTTTGCCACCCTCGTAAAATTATTCGCTATCTTTTTAAAGCCCGCTTCTGCTGATTTCTGGCAGAAGACGGGCTCTTTCTTGCTATACTTCGGCACCCTGGCAGCCTGGCTAAGCCTGTTTACCGGCGACATGGCTGATGGCGTCGTTTCCCGGAAGCTCTGCGACCCGACTGTGCTGAAGGACCACGAGATCTATGCCCAACTCCTAACGTATACTTTCACGGCAGCTGCCCTCGCCGATGTAGCGCTCCGAAGCGGCCTGCTCAAATTTAAGCCACGGCTTTTGCAAGTACTAGTGCTTTTGCTGATGCTGGTAGGCACTGGCTTATTAACCTATGCCGGGCACCTGGGCGCGCGCGTAGTATACCAGCAGGCAGGCGGAGTTTACGTGCCAACAGGCGACTGCGCAGAGTTTAACTAAGGAGATAATTTTCAAACCATTGCAGGGGCTGCTTACGGCCCACAAGCTCAAATTCTATAAATCTTTTTGCTAATTTTGTAACACATCTTGCCACACAGGGTTTACCTTTGTAGCATACCTTGTAACACATGAACCTTTACCGCCGGATCATATTGCTCACGCTCACGCTGCTGGTGCTCGTCTCCTCGACGGGTATGGCGGTGGGTATGCATATTTGCGGCGGCGAACTGCGCGATGTGACCTTCTTCGGGGCTGAGGCAGATTGCCCGATGGATGTGCCCAAGGCGGAGCTGCCTGCCTGCCACGCCTCCTCCCAGAAATCCAGCGATGACTGCTGCAAAGACCATCAGGTAAAGATTGAGCGCCACGACGCGGCCTCAGACCACAAGTCTGTTACGCTGAATAAGCTGCAGGACATAAAGTTTATCGCAGCCGTTAAGGTGTTGGTACTGCAGTGGTTTGCACCGGAAGCGGATTTCAAACCGACTTACGCCCTTTACGAGTCTCCCCCACTGGCCCGCGACATACCCGTGCTGGTGCAGTCCTTCCTTCTATAAACCTATCCTTTTTCGATTTCTGCCTGCCGCTGCGGCTGGTGTAGTTTGTTGCTGCCCTTTTGGTAGCCATACATCTATGTTTTCAATCGAATAAGGCATGTTAAACAGCATTATTAAGTTTTTTCTGGAGCAGAAACTCGTTACGGTGCTGCTCCTTCTCCTCATCGTTGGCTGGGGCATCATCGTGGCGCCGTTCAACTGGAATGTTCCTTTTCTGCCCAACGACCCTGTTCCCGTAGACGCCATTCCGGATATTGGGGAGAACCAGCAGATCATTTTTACCGAGTGGATGGGCCGCTCTCCGCAGGACGTGGAGGACCAGATCACCTATCCGCTTACCACTTCCCTATTGGGTATGCCGGGTGTAAAGACCATCCGCTCAACCTCTATGTTCGGCTTTTCCAGCATCTACGTCATTTTTGATGAGGACACGGAATACTACTGGAGCCGCTCCCGCATTCTGGAGAAGCTCAACTCCCTACCCGCCGACCTGCTGCCCGAGGAAGTGACGCCAAAGCTTGGTCCGGATGCCACGGCATTGGGACAGGTATACTGGTATACTTTGGAAGGGCGTGACGAAAACGGCAAACCCGCCGGTGGCTGGGACCTGCACGAGCTGCGCACGATCCAGGATTTTTATGTGCGCTATGCCCTGTCGGGTGCCGAGGGGGTGGCAGAAGTGGCCTCTGTGGGCGGCTACATAAAAGAGTATCAGGTAGACCTGGACCCTGCAGCCATGAAGGCCAACAACATCTCGATGATGGAGGTGATGAACACGCTGAAAAACAGCAACCAGGATGTAGGCGCCAACACCGTGGAAATAAACCAGGTAGAGTACCTGGTGCGTGGCCTGGGCTATGTAAAAGACCTGGAGGATATTGAGCAGGCGGTCGTGAAGGTAACAAACAACGTTCCGATCCGCATCCGCGACATTGCCCACGTAAACATCGGCCCGGCCGACCGCTCTATGCTCGGTATCCTGGACAAAGGCGGTGCTGAGGCTGTGGGAGGCGTGGTCATTGCCCGCTATGGCGACAATCCGCTGGCCGTGATCAACAACGTGAAGGAGAAGCTGGACGAGATCGCCGCCGGCTTGCCTTCTAAGAAACTGGCCGACGGACGCACCTCCAAAGTAACCGTAGTGCCGTTCTACGACCGCACCCAGCTCATCCACGAAACGCTGGGCACCCTGAACGAAGCGATCATACTTCAGATACTGATCACCATCATCGTGATCATCGTGATGGTGTACAACCTGCGCGCCTCGCTGCTCATTTCGGCCCTGCTGCCATTGGCTATGCTCATGACCTTTATCATGATGAAACAGTTTAACGTGGATGCCAACATTGTGGCGCTGTCGGGCATTGCCATTGCCATAGGCACCATGGTGGATTTGGGCATTATTCTGAACGAGAACATCCTGCGCCATCTGGACGAGGCCCCGCCGGAACAGCCGTTGATGAAAACAGTTTACAATGCCACCACAGAGGTAGCCACAGCCATTATCACGGCCGTTTCCACCACCATCGTCAGTTTTCTGCCGGTGTTTACCATGCAGGCCGCCGAAGGAAAACTGTTTGGGCCGCTGGCCTTTACCAAGACCTTTGCCCTTGTGGCGTCCCTTATCTTCACCATCCTGATCATGCCGGCCTTTGCTCATGCTGTGTTCGGGCTAAAAGCTGGCAATAAGTCACGGGTAAACCTGCTGAACTGGTTCCTGCTGGCATTGGGCGCAATCGCCTTGTTTATACTTCCGCTGGCGGGCGTGGTGCTTATACTGGTGGGGGCCAATAATTTGCTGGCATACTTTCGCCCTATGCCGTTTGCAAATTATAACACGCCGGTGATGGTAGGCATTGCCGTGCTGGCTGTCTCGTGGCTGCTGGCCGAGAACTGGATGCCGCTGGGCGCCTCCGTTAGCCTGATCGTCAACTTTCTTTTCATCCTCATCGTCATCGGACTGGTGCTGGGCACCTTTGCCTTGTTTATCGGGGCCTATCCCCGCATACTTATGTGGTGCCTCCACCACAAAGCAGCCTTTATGCTCCTGCCCGCCTTTATTATGCTCCTTGGGCTAAATGTATGGCTGGGCTTTAACGGCGTGTTCGGTTGGGTGGCAAGCGGGCTGGACAAAACCGGCCTTAACGTTCGCACTACTTCTCTGTGGAGCGGAATTGTGCATACTTTCCCCGGTATGGGCGAAGAGTTTATGCCGTCGCTGGACGAAGGTGCCTTCCTGCTGATGCCGACATCGATGCCGCACTCGGGAGTGGAGGCGAACAGGCGCATTGTGCAGCAGCTGGACCTGCTCATCTCGGCCATACCCGAGATAGAAATGGCAGTGGGCAAGGCTGGCCGCGCAGAAACGGCGCTGGACCCGGCCCCCATGTCGATGTATGAGAACATTATCCAGTATAAATCAGAGTATAAAACCGATGCCAAGGGCCAACGGCTGCGCTTTAAGGTAGATGAAGACGGCAAGTTTGTGCGGGATGAGGCAGGCGCGTTGATAGAGGATGAAAAAGGGGAGTACTTCCGGCAGTGGCGCGACCACATCCAGAGCCCCGATGACATCTGGAACGAGATCGTGCAGGCAGCCAACATTCCGGGAGTTACCTCTGCCCCGAAACTGCAGCCCATCGAAACACGGCTGGTGATGCTGCAGACAGGCATGCGCGCCCCGATGGGCATAAAAGTATACGGCCCGGACCTGCAGACCATCGAGGATTTCAGCCTGCAGTTGGAGCGTTACCTGAAAGAGGTGCCATCGGTTAAGCCGGAGGCCGTGTTTGCGGACCGCTCGCTGGGTAAGCCATACCTGGAGATAGAGCTGGACCGCCGTGCCATGGCCCGCTATGGGTTGAATGTGGCCGATGTGCAGGAGTACATTGAGGTAGCAATGGGCGGTATGGCCTTGTCTACGACCGTGGAGGGCCGCGAGCGCTACGCCATCCGTGCCCGCTATGCCCGCGAGTACAGAAACACCCCGGAGGCAGTAGACCGCATCCTGATCTCCACGGCCGGCGGTGCGCAGGTGCCGCTGGGAGAACTGGCCAAAGTAGTATACCGTCCGGGCCCGATGATGATCCGGGGAGAAAATTCCTTTTTGACCGGCTACGTGCTGCTAGACAAGCAGGACGGTTTTGCCGAGGTAACGGTGGTGGAGGATGCGCAGCGCTACCTGAATCAGAAGATCGCTTCCGGAGAGCTGCAGGTGCCGGCGGGGGTAAGCTATAAATTCTCGGGCAACTACGAGAACCAGGTACGGGCATCGCAGCGCCTGGCCCTGATCATTCCGCTCTGCCTGCTCATCATCTTTCTGATTTTATACTTCCAGTTCCGCTCCGTCTGGACGTCCTTGTTCATTTTCACCTCCATTGCCATGGCCTTTTCGGGAGGTTTTATGATGCTGTGGCTTTATGGGCAGGATTGGTTCCTCAACTTCTCCTTCGGAGACACTAACATGCGGGAGCTCTTTCAGATGCGCACTTTTAACCTGAGCGTGGCTGTGTGGGTGGGCTTCATCGCCCTCTTCGGCATTGCCACCGACGACGGCGTAGTGATGGGCACTTACCTGAAACAGCGCTTTGAGAATTTCAATCCCGAGTCGCGGAAACAGGTGCGCGAGGCGGTGCTGGAGGCAGGCATACGCCGCGTAAGGCCTTGCCTGATGACCACTGCCACTACCCTACTGGCCCTGTTGCCCGTGCTCACCTCCACTGGCCGTGGGTCTGACATCATGGTGCCGATGGCCATCCCTACGTTTGGGGGCATGACAGTGGCCCTGATCACGCTGTTTATTGTGCCGGTGCTGTATAGCTGGCGCGAAGAACTCAAATTAAAGAACGAGACGTTATGAAAAAGAGCATCCTGAGTATACTTTTTCTACTGGCGATCAGCGCTTTGACGCAGGCACAGACGCTGGAGGAGTACCTGGTGACGGCAGGCGAAAACAACCCGCAGTTGAAAGCCCGCTACGCCGAGTACCAGGCGGCACTGCAGAAAGTGCCGCAGGCCGGCTCCCTCCCCGACCCGGAAGCCACCTTTAATGTGTTGCTAAAGCCGATGGAGCGGTTTATGGGAAAGCAGGTGGGCGATGTGTCGGTAATGCAGATGTTCCCGTGGTTCGGGTCGTTGGAGGCAGCCAAAACAGAGGCAGAATATATGGCCCAGATGAAGTTCGCCTCTTTTATCGAAGCCAAGCTTAACCTATACCACACCGTGCGCAGCACCTGGCTCTCGCTGTACCAGATAGACGAGGACATAAAGCTACTGGAGCGGGAGCTGGAAATAATGCAGGCACTGGAGCGGGTAGCGCTGGCCAAGTATAAAGCTGCCCCCGCAGACAACGCTTCCGGCGCCTCCCGCTCCGGCACTGAGGCACCGGCGGCACCAGGTAGCGGCAATAGCACTTCTTCCGGCATGGCCGGCATGGGAAGTGGCGCTGCAGGCGGCAACACAGCAAGTACTTCCGGGCAGGCAAGTATGAGCAGCGGAAGTATGGCCCTGATGGCTTCGTCGTCGGGCACCTCGATGGTGGATGTGATACTGATACGGGTGCAGGTAAAAGACCTGGAGAACCGGCTGCAACTGCTCCGCGATTCCAAAAAACCGAAAGAGGCAGCCTTCAACAGCATGCTTAACCGCGACCTAAACCAACACGTGCAGCTAGCGGATACGCTGGAGCCTGTGGCCCTGCCAGCCTCCCTGGCCCTTATCCAGGACTCGATCAGGCAGAACCACCCGATGCTGAAGATGTATGAGTGGGACGAGAAGGCACGTGAGGCGCAGTTGCGCATGGCCAGGCTAATGGGAAAGCCGATGATCGGGCTTGGGCTGAGCTACATGGTGTACAAGCCCCGCACCGATGAAATGACGCAAATGCCCATGGGCGGCGACAACATGGTGATGCCCATGGTTTCCGTGACGCTGCCGATCTACCGTAAAAAGTATAAAGCGGCCCAAAAAGAGGCGGAATTTGCACAGGCTGCCGCCGTGGCTAACCGGGAATCAGCAGAGAACATGCTGTTAGCGGAGCTGAGCGGGCTGTTGTATGACTACCAGCGTGCCAGCAGCACGCTCCAGTTATTAGAAGAGCAGATCAGGCTGAACGAGCATGCCATCCGGCTGCTGACCACCAACTACAGCGTGGCAGGCACCGGCATAGAGGAAATACTGCGGCAGCGGCAGGCCATACTTGGTTACAAGCAGCAGCTGCTGCAGGCCGTTACCGATCAGCATATAGCCGTATCGGCCATTAACCGCCTGATGAACAGCGACAACTAAAAAATACACCCCTGCAGTTCAGGGAGCTTTCTAAACCTTTATCTACTGGATAAACAGATGAAACCACGAAATAAACAACTTGTTACATATTTGCTCATCGCGCTGGGCGGCCTGCTGGTGGGCTGGCTGATCTTTGGAGGCAGGGCCGCTGAGGAAAGCCACAGCCATGCCGCTGAAACAGCTGGCGTCACGGAGTATACCTGTTCCATGCACCCGCAGATCCGGCAGAACGAGCCCGGCAAATGCCCCATCTGCGGCATGGACCTGATTCCGGTAACGGCGACAGGCAACAAAACTGCGCAGGCCAGCCCCTACGTGCTGGAAATGTCGGCGGAGGCTGTGGCGCTGGCCAACATACAGACCACGCCCGTACAAGCTGCAGACGCCGCGAGTGAGCTGATGCTGACCGGCACCATCCAGCAGAATGAAAAAGCAGTGTCATCCATCACGGCCAAATTTCCGGGACGCATCGAGCAACTCTACGTAAACTTTACCGGCCAGGAAGTGCGCAAAGGAGAACGTTTGGCGTCAGTATACTCCCCGGAGCTGGTAACGGCACAGCGCGAGCTGCAGGAGGCGGCCAAAGCCAAAGACATTATGCCCGAGCTTTATGAGGCAGCCAAAGCCAAACTGCGCCTCTGGAACCTGAGCAGCAAACAGATTCAGCAGATCGAAAGCACCCGGAAAGCCCTGACCAGTTTTGATATTTATGCCGATGTGAGCGGTGTGGTAACCGGGCGCATGGTGGCCGTGGGCGATTACGTAAGCACCGGCTCGGTGCTGTTCGAGGTAAGCAACCTGTCGTCGGTGTGGGTGGTGCTGGATGCCTATGAAACTGACTTGTCGCGGGTGCAGGAAGGTGCGATGGTAGACTTTACCGTGCCTGCTATACCGGGCCAGGAGTATAGCGCCAAAGTGCAGTTCGTGACGCCGGTGCTGGACGCCGGTACCCGCGCCGTGCAGGTAAGAGCCGAGGTGGCAAATCCGGATAGGCAGCTGAAGCCCGGCATGTTTGTGAACGCCCGTATCAAATCATCAGCCAAAACCGCAAAAGCCACCAAAGGCCTGGCCGTGCCCCGCACCGCCGTGCTCTGGACCGGCAAACGCTCTGTGGTGTATGTAAAAGCCATCGACCATGAAACGCCTGCCTTTGAGATGCGCGAAGTTACGCTGGGGCCAAGCCTCGGCGACACGTACCTCATCCAGTCGGGCCTGCAGGAGGGTGAGCAGGTGGTGACCAACGGTGTGTTTGCCGTAGACGGGGCCGCCCAACTGAGCGGCAACTATAGTATGATGTCGTCGCCGGAGAACAAACAAATGAAGGTGCCTGCTGCTTTTCAGGAACAGTTGGGGGCGCTGGTAACGTCATACTATACACTGAAGAACGCCCTGGTGGCCTCTGATGCGACAGCAGCCCAAAAGGCCGCCGCTGACTTGCAGCAGACGCTGGGCCAGGTAGACATGAGCCTGCTGGACGGCAGCACCCACGCCAAATGGATGGAACTGCAGCCAGCCCTGGCCGCAAACACAGAACAGATTCAGGAAAGCAGCACCCTGGAAAAACAACGCGCTGCCTTTTCGCCGCTTTCTGACCGCCTGATAGAGGCCGTGGAAACTTTCGGCACGAACAAAGAGGTTGTGTACAAGCAGAAGTGCCCGATGGCGCTGGGCGACAAGGGCGCCTACTGGCTGAGCGAACAAAAGGATATCCGCAACCCATACTTTGGCGAGGCCATGCTGAGCTGCGGCGAAACAGAGCAGACGTACCGGCCAAACCAGACGGCCCCGCAAGCGCAGCCGGCACCGGTACAGAGCCACGCGCATTAAATGATAGGACACCATGAAGGAATGCTGCCAAACCGAGAACGATAACCAGCCGCGAAAGCCATGGCTGCGGTGGATACTGTATGCCACACTTATACTTGCGCTCGCTTTTGTGGCGCTACAACAACTCAATCTGTAACTTTATACTTCTAAACTTTTAAAATCCAGACGATGAAAAAGACACTTTTTGCAGCCGCTGTGCTAGCAGCCTTTACCTTTACCTCCTGCTCCGAGAGCAAAACTGAGAACGCTGAAGCCACAGCCGGGCAGCACGGGGAAATGCAGCACGAAGACATGGCTGCCGAAGAAGCCAGCGCCGCTGTAGTGGAAACACCGGATTTTGCCCACATGGCGGAGCCGGTGAAAACACAGATAGGCCAGCTGATCAGCGAGTACTTGAATTTGAAAGATGCCCTGGTAGCCGCTGACGCAAATGCCGCGAAAACTGCCGCAAACCAGGTACTAACTGTTGCCAAAGCCATGCCTGTTGCCACGCTCTCTGATGCGGAGGCTAAAACGTATGCAGAGGAAAAAACCGCCAGCATTGTGAGCAGCGCGACAAGTATAGCCGGCGCCGGCGATGTAGAGGCCCAGCGCGAAAACCTGGAGGCGCTGTCGGAGGCGATATTTTCTATGGCCAAGGCATTTAACGCAAACGACCAGAAACTATATTACCAGCACTGCCCGATGGCCATGAATGATAAAGGCGCTTATTGGCTAAGCTCCAACGAGGAAATCCGCAACCCATACTTTGGCGACAAAATGCTGAAGTGCGGCAGCACCGAAGAAGTACTGGACTAAGTATAAAATGCCTGAAAAGCAGAAGCGAAGGGTTCTCAGAGCCTTTCGCTTTTTTGTTTTTATGCTGACGCCATACTTTGCAAGAACCTCACTTTCAAAGCCATCAGCTATCCTCTCCCCTTTTTTCTTCATCCCCAGGCAACCATTTGCGGCGCCGGGCCATCTGTAGGGTATAGTCCGTTTCAGGGCTGCCCCCAAAAGAAAAATTTTAACGCTTACGGCAGGTGTTGGAAGACAAAAACCTCCGGTTCGTCGAAAAGACAAGAGAAAACCAAAACAGTACCTTGCTATACAAAGTACTATAGAGTAATTTTACAGCACGATCCATTTATCAACACTACACAAAATAAAACCATGAAAAGATTTTACGTTTACCTCGCAATTCTCTTTTTCCTCTGTAGCAGCCACACCTTTGCACAGTCTGGCGGCATGCTGACGGGCACCGTGCAGGACGACCAGGAGCAGCCGCTGGGCTTTGCAAATGTGGCGGTGCTGGAGGCAGCCACAGCCAAGGTGGTAACAGGCGCCATCGCCGACATGGACGGAAACTTCCAGATCATGACGCCGGCAAAAGGCAAGTACCTCCTGAAACTTACTGCCCTTGGTTATGTAGAGCTACAGACACCGGCTTTTGACGTAACGGCAGCAAACTTTTCCAAGGACTTTGGCAAGCTGCAACTCAAGCAGGATGTAAAAACACTGAAAGAGGTGCAGGTGCAGGCTATGCGCCCCACGGTTATCACGGAGCCGGATAAAATGGTGGTGAGCGTGGAGGGTACCGCCCTGGCCAGCGGCGCGACGGCTTACGAGGTGCTCACCAAATCGCCGGGCGTGTGGGTGGACCAGGACGGCAACATCCAGCTGAACGGCAAGTCGGGGGTGCAGATGATGATCAACGGCAAGCGCAGCTACCTGTCCGGCAAAGAGCTGCAGACGCTGTTGCAGGGCATGTCTGCCGAGAACATCAAGGACCTGGAGCTCATCACAAACCCCTCTGCCAAGTTTGATGCAGAAGGCGCCAGCGGTGTGATTAACATCAACCTGAAAAAGGCTGTGGACACCGGCATGAACGGCAGCGTGTACGCCGGATACCAGTATAACAACGTGAACACTTATACTTCCGGGGCGGATATGAGCTACAAGAGCGGCAAGTGGAACTCCTTCGGCAGCCTGGACCTGGCCCGCCGCAAGCGCTACCGCGACATGGAGATGAAGCGCATCTTCCTGAACCCGGACGGCAGCACCAGCAAGTTCGACCAGACCGGCCGTGAAGAAAACGAGCGCTTTGAGCCCTCGCTGCGCATCGGCACCGACTACGACTTTAACGAGAAGCACAGCATCGGGGCCATGGCCAACGTTATCACCAACAGCACTGACTTCTTTTTCCACACCGAATCATACCTGCGCGACCCGAACGTGGCCGATGATCTGTTCATTGATGCCATGAACAAAGGCGAAGGCACCTACAGCAACGGCACGTTTAACCTGCACTACCTGGGCAAGCTAGACACGATCGGCACGACCCTCTCCTCAGACCTGGATTATGTGCACATCAGCAGCCACGACAAAGCCGGTTTTGATAACCAGTACTTTACGCTGCCTGCCACCACCCCTGACTCGGTGCAGATGCTGAGCAACAACAACCCGACCAAGTATGACATCTACTCTGCCAAGGTAGACTTTACCAAGCCGCTCTCGAAAAAAACCAAACTGGAGCTGGGCGCCAAGGCCAGCCATGTGGTGTCGGATAACGAGCTTTTGTTTTACGAGGAGGCAGATACCCGCAAAACACTCGATCCAAAGCGCAGCAACCACTTCATCTACAAAGAGAATATTTATGCGGCTTATGCGAACCTAAACACCAGCCTGGGCGAGAAGTGGACCCTGCAGGCAGGCCTTCGAGCCGAGCAGACCGACTCCAGGGGCAACTCCCTGACCAAAAACGAGAAGACCGACCGCAACTACCTGAATCTGTTCCCAAGCGTGTTCCTGCAGCAGAAGGTGAGCGACAACTACCAGATCGGCTACAAGTATAGTCGCCGCATTAACCGGCCAAATTACCAGGCGCTTAACCCGTTCATCTTCTACCTGGACCCTTATACCTCGGCGCAGGGCAACCCGCAGCTGAGACCGCAGTACACGAACTCCTTTGAGGTGACGCAGACGCTGAAGCAGACCTATAACCTGATCCTGGGCTACTCCATCACCGAAGACTTTATAGCCGAGGTGCCGGAGCAGAATCCGGAGGATAACACCACCGTGTTCCAGCAGCAGAACGTGCGCAACATGAAGAGTGCCAGAGCCACGCTGGTGGCCCCGATCAAGGTCTCCAACAACTGGGATGTGAGCAACAACATCATCGTGATGTACCAGGAGTTTACCCACCCCCGCAACGGTGAGATGGTGGTAAACGACCAGGTAACGGCCATCGCCCAGACCACGAACAACATCATGCTGCCGCACGGCATTCGGATGGAGGTTGGCGGCAGTTACCAGAGCCCTGCGGTATACGGCCTTTACAATGTAGGCGAGCAGTGGTGGGTGGATGCCGGCCTGAAGCGCAGCTTCCTGGACGATAAGCTGACCCTGAGCATGAACGTGACCGACATCTTTAGAAGCCGCATACTGAAGGTGGACACCGAGCTGAATGGAAACGTGAACGCCATTGAGCAGTACCACGGTGCCCGCGGCGTACGCTTCAACATCCGCTACCGCTTCAACAAAGGCTCCGAGTTCGAATCGAAGAAGCGTAACGTAAACCTGGATGAGCTGAACCGCACTGGCGGTAACTAACAGCTATTTTGTGTAATGTAAAAAGGCCTGTCGCGCTTGCGGCAGGTCTTTTTCGGTTTAGGGACTTTATACTTCTATAGGTTTCATTGTAGTGTGATTTTTACATTTTTAGTGCTTCAGTAATATCTTCCAAGTCCTAACTCCTGAAACAAGTAAATATGCAACATAAGAAGCACTGGGAATAAAACAATGGAGATCATCTTGTTCAGCATTACTTCATTTTTATCCTTTACTATTGACCATACTAGTAAACCAAAAGCTGGTATTGCTCCAATAAGTAAATAAAGAAGAACCAAACTTTGCCCTACATTATCATGCATTCCATCCGAATATAACTTTATTCCGATGTCATTCAATGCGATAAGCCAAATGATAAGTATAGTTTTCATGTAAGGCTTTAGTCCAAAAGTAAAGTGCCCAGTGATTATAGTCACAGCAATAATTACTGCAGGAGTGAATGTGATTCCGCTTGGACCGTAGTAGTGACCGATCAAGTTGTTTAGCAGCACTATACCAATTGATATCGGTATACTTTGTTTTGCTTTCATAAATTCTGATACACAACAAATCCTATAAGGTGGCATCGCTACCTTATAGAATTTGTTGTGCGCTGTTTTTCTTTCATAATTAACTCTACTTCTACTTTCACTAAAGAATCAACGTCTTCATTAGTGAAATCAACAAATCCGATGGTATGTCCCAGATCCTTAAGTTCCAGTTTGCTGCCAATTTCATAGAACTTGTAAAAAGGCGGTCCGGCCAGTACTAAGCTTCCTATCAAATGGTTAATAGAATCTGGTTCTGGATTTCCTATTTCGTTGAAGCCTTGCACATATTCAATGTTTTTGTTGGAGACTATATACAAATAGTAACCAGAGTTGCTCCTCGGATCCGTTCCTGCTGGTATCAAGATGTCATTGATTCCGTCAAAGTTGAAGTCACAAAACTTAATTTTTGTCTCCTTCTCTGCGGCAGGATGATTCCTCGAAAATAAAGAATCTGCTAACACAGTATCCACCTTGCCACTCAGGTTTCTGATGAGCCGAAGAACAACTGTTTTTTTATCTACATCATATGAGTCTGTAGTGTCAATAGTTGTCAGAGTTAAAAGATAATCTTCATCATCAAACAACTTATACTTGCTGAAGTAGGCATTATTAGGTTCATTCAATAACTCCTCAAATTCATTTCTGAAGCGACTACTGCACGAGGCAATGATCAATACAAAAATTACGATGGTCAGTCTTTTCATTAAATGTTTCGCACAACTACCAGACATACGTGCCAACAGCGCCCGCTCTTAACAGGGTCGTTGCCTGTTTGCCCTCATGGCTGATGTTAAAGTTCTGCGCCGATGCACCAGTATTCAGCACAATGAGTACCGTTTTTCCCTCAGGTGTTTGGTAGGCCACGTTTGGCAGGGCCTCCGGTGTGTTACTTTTGATGCGCACAGAACCCGGGCGGGCGAACTTTGCGGCATGCGCCACAATGTAGTAAGCAGGGTTACGGGTCACCAGGTCACCATCAATTGTGACGGCGCCGAGGCACTCGGTGCAGCCGCCTGGCGTATGCGGGTTCTGCTCCGGGTCGGCGGCCAGATTCCACTCCAGCACGGTTTTGGCCCAGTTGCGGGGCGCTCCGATGATCAGGTTCTCCGTGTGCCACTTCAGGTCCTCCGGGAAATTGCCCGGAGCTCCGATCCACTGCTCGGTAAAGTATAAATTCTTGTCCGGGTGCGCCTCATGCACTTTCGAGAGCGCGTCTATGGTGCCGCCGTACAGGTGGAAAGCCGCTCCGTCTACATACTTTTTCGCTTCTGGGTCGTCAAGTATGGAAATCGGGTAGTCGGGGCGGTCGGCGTTATGGTCGTAGATCACGATCTTCGTATCCAGGTTGCCGGCCTCGAAAGCCGGGCCCAGACTCTTCTTGATGAAAACAGCCTGGTCTTCGGGCAGCATCAGCAGGCTTGGGTTGTTGCCGGGGTGCAGCGGCTCGTTCTGAATGGTTATCGCATCAATGGTGATTCCCTCTTCCGCCATCCCTTGCACGTACTTTACGAAATACTTCGCATAGGCATCGTAAAACTCCGGCTTCAGGCTGCCCCCTTTGGAGTTGTTGTTCGTCTTCATCCAGGTAGGCGGCGACCAGGGCGAGCCCATGATCTTGATGTCCGGGTTAATGGCCAAGATCTCCTTCAGCACCGGGATCAGGTGTTTTTTGTCAGGTGAGAGGTCGAACTTTTCCATCTCCACGTCCGTCTCGCCGGCCGGCAGGTCGTTGTAAGAGAACACCTCTGGGTCCAAGTCGGAGGCACCTATACTTAGGCGCAGGTAGCTAATACCAATGTTGTTGCCTTCGGTGCCGAACAGTTCCTGGAGCAAAACAGCGCGTTGCTTCGGGCTCATCTGGTGGAGCAGCATGGCACTGCCGCCCGTAAGCGTAAAACCGAAGCCATCAATACTTTGGAAGGTCTCTGCCCCATCCACCTCAATGGTTGGGTAAGAATTCTTGTTTTCGCCGAATTGCAGGTCTGCCTCCTGCCGCTCGAACAGGGCCGACTTGTCTGGATTTGTCAGCCACAGCGTGGCGGCTGGTGCGTTGGTCTCTGTTTGGCTGATGCCTCCTTCTTTGCAGGAAGTGAAGCTGGTAACCAACAGCGACAGCGCCAGTGTGCGGTAAAGTACCTTCCTGATAGGGTCTCGTTTTAGCATTATAAGGTTAGGTTTAGAATGATGTTGCGCATCTAAATTACAAAAACACGATATGAAAGCTAGCGAAAATAACCCGGCAGCCCGGAAAGCTGTTATAAAACTACAAATTATACGCCCTGCACCACTCTTCCATACTTTAGCGTAAGCACGTACATGATGGCAAACCAAACCGTACCTACAGACCACTTCACCCTTACCGTTACCGGCATCCGCCAGGAGCGGCCGGACTTCAAGACTTTTGTATTGGAGCCAGACCGGCCCATCGACTATAAAGCCGGCCAATACCTGACGCTGGTGCACACCGACAAGAACCAGGACATCCGCCGTTCCTACTCCATCACCTCCTCCCCTGCCCTGCAGGAGCCGCTCAGCATCGGCGTGCAGCGCATCCAGAACGGCTTTTTCTCCAGGAGGCTGGTGGATGACGTACAGGTAGGTGACAAATTGCACGCTGCCGGGGCCGCCGGCCTGTTTATACTTCCTGATGACATGCAGCACTACCGGCAGGTGTTTCTACTGGCTGCCGGCAGCGGCATCACGCCAGAGCTCTCGCTGCTCAAAACCATACTTTATACTTACCCGGATGTGGCCGTCACGCTCATCTACAGCAACAGTAATCCGCAGAAGGCGATCTATAAAGAAGAACTAGAGCAGCTGGCCCATACTTTTCCGGAACGTTTCCGGCTGCAGTTCCTGTTCAGCAACTCGCCTAACCTGGCGCAGGCGAGGCTGTATAAAGATTTGCTGCAGCAGCTGGTGCGGCAGTATGCCGTGGCACCGCTAAACCAGGTGCTTTTCTACATCTGTGGCCCCTACAGCTACATGCGCATGTGCTATTGGGCGCTGCGGCAAATCGATGCCCCAAACGAGAACATCCGCAGGGAGAACTTCAACACCACCAAAGTTGCCGTAAAACAAATGCCCCCGGACACCGATCCGCACGAGGTTATACTTTTCCATAAGGATCAGGCGTATGAGCTGACGGTGGAGTACCCCGATACCATCCTTCGGGCGGCACGCCAAGCCGGTTTGCACCTGCCCTACAGCTGCGAGGCCGGCAAATGCGGCAACTGTACCGCCCGCTGCACCAGCGGCAAAGTATGGATGTCGTACAATGAGGTGCTGACGGAGCGCGACCTACAGCAGGGGCTGGTGCTTACCTGCGTGGGCTACCCGGTGGGCGGACCTGCGCGGCTGGAGTTGAAGTGATAAGAGACCCCCGCTGCCCCTGTTTTTCCGGCCGAAAACCGTAACTTTAAGCCAGCGGCTATTGCTGCATTAAAACGGAAATTAAAACAACATAAACTATGAGCACTGAAGTACGCAGCCTGGAGCCGAAGGCCCTTTGGGAAAATTTTGCTGACTTAAACGCTGTGCCACGCCCCTCTAAAAAGGAGGAGCGCGTGATACAGTTTATACTTGACTTCGGTCAGAAGCTTGGGCTGGAGACTTTTAAGGATGAGGTGGGCAACGTCATCATCAAAAAGCCTGCTACCCCGGGCATGGAGAACCGCCAGGCCGTGGCCATGCAAAGCCACCTGGACATGGTGCACCAGAAAAACAACGACACCAACTTCGATTTCGACACGCAGGGCATCGATATGTATGTGGATGAGGACTGGGTAAAAGCCCGCGGCACCACCCTGGGTGCTGACAACGGTATCGGCGTGGCCACGATTATGGCCATACTTGCTTCCAAAGACATTTCGCACCCGGCCATTGAGGCTTTGTTTACCGTGGATGAGGAAACAGGCATGACCGGCGCACTAGGATTGAAAGGCGGTTTGCTAGATGCCAGTATACTTTTGAACCTGGACACCGAGGATGACCGCGAACTGACCATCGGCTGTGCCGGCGGCGTGGATGTAACCGCGACTGGCAACTATGAGCTGGAGGCCACTCCGGCAGGTATGGCGGGCTACAAACTGTCGGTAAAAGGCCTGACTGGCGGCCACTCCGGCATGGATATTATACTTGGTCGCGCCAACGCCAACAAACTGATGAACCGCCTGCTGCACCACGCTTCCAAGCAGTTCGACCTGCGCATAGCAAGTATAGACGGGGGCGGCCTGCGCAATGCCATTCCAAGAGAATCTGCTGCCGTAGTAGTGGTGGCTGAAGCTGATAAAACCTCTTTCGAAAAATTTGTAGAGGAACAGCGCGAAATAATTGCACAGGAGTATAAAACCACCGACCCGAATCTGCAGGTGCAGTGGGAAACCGCTGAGGCACCGGCCCAGGTAGCCACGAAAAACTTTACTTCTACTTTAGTGCGCGCCATCTACGCCACGCCAAACGGCATTTACCGCATGAGCCCGGAGATCGAGGGGCTGGTGCAGACCTCCAACAACGTGGCGCGCGTGGAACTGAAAGACGGAAAGTATAGAATCCTCTGCCTCACGCGCAGCTCCGTAGACTCTGAGAAAGACGATCTGGCCGCGGCTATACAATCAGCATTGGAATTGGCGGGGGCTGAGGTTACCCTGAACGGCTCTTACCCCGGCTGGGCTCCTAACCCGGACGCCTCCATCATCAAGCTCATGAGCGATTTGTACCGCAGCAAGTTCAACAGCGAGCCGGACGTGAACGCCTGCCACGCCGGTTTGGAGTGTGGTATACTGGGCTCCAACTACCCGGGTATGGAAATGATCTCCTTCGGCCCTAATATCCGCGGCGCCCACTCTCCGGATGAGAAAGTACAGATCAGCTCGGTACAGAAATATTGGGATTACCTGCTGGAGACGCTGCAGCGCATTCCGGAAAAAGTATAAATATGAAAAAGTTAAAGAAGCCGCTCAGAATTGGGCGGCTTCTTTTGTTTTGGCGGGAGTTTTGTAGTACCGGGTCCAACCACCCCTGCCCCTCCTTGTCTAAGGAGGGGAATTCTGATTTAGCCGTGGCTATCGAAGCTTATCCCAGTCCTTGGGCTGAGCGCCTTGTGAGATCCGGTGCCCGCCAAGGGCATGCCGAGCGGTAGTGAGGCAAGGAGGGAACACAGCGCGATGCCAGAGGACGAGCCCTCGCGGGCTTGGAGGGCACCAAAGTATGAGGTGAAACTATGCGCAAGTAAGACTGAGGATGAATGGCAGCTATTAAGTATAGCTTGGTTCAAGTTGCAGGAAGCGGCGGCTAAAGCAGGAGAAGGCACCCCGAAAGCCTTCGGGGCGTCATGGAAAGTTTAAAGTATAAATTATAAAGTATAGCGCAAGTATAAAATACGAAAGCCGCTCATCTGTAGAGCGGCTTTCGTATTTTATATCATCAACTGCAGCACCATTAGCTGTTAAACAACTCCTCATAATACTGGTGCGCCATACGGTTCGACTCGAACTGCGGCACCACCGTGCGCATACTCTGCTTCATGATGTGGCACCATCGGTCGTGGTTGTGGTAATAGATGGGGACAATCTCCTTCTCCAGGAGCCGCATCAGGTTGTTGTGGTCCTCGTTATCCTGCACCTCGTTGGGCTGACTGGTATCCGCAATGGGCAGCACGAAACTGTTTTCGCCGTTGCGTGCATACTCGGGTAGCCACCCATCCTGCACCGATACATTCACGCCGCCGTTCATGGCAGCCGTCATGCCGCTGGTGCCCGAGGCCTCGCGCGGGCGCCGTGGTGTGTTCAGCCAAATGTCGCAGCCATGTTTCAGTTTCCGCGACAGCTCAATTTCATACCCCGTCAGCACCGCCACATTGTCCAGCTGCTGCGATATTTTCACGAGCTTGTTAAATACGTTGATAGCGCCATAGTCAAACGGGTAAGGCTTGCCAGCCCAAATCACTTGCACCGGCATTTCCTTGTTCGATACCAGGTCCACGAACCGCTGCATGTCGCGCACCAGCAGGTCGGCGCGCTTGTAGGCGGCAAAGCGGCGCGCCCACACAATGGTCAGCACATCGGGCCTGAAAAGCTTTCCGGCCTGGTTGGCCACCACCTTAAATAGCTGTCGCTTCAGCTCCTCTTTCCGGCTGGTGAGGGCCTGGTTATCGTCGCGCTCCTGCGCCTGCCACAGCTTGCGGTCCGTCCAGAAGTTAAAGTTCTGAGCATTGGTGATGGCCTTGATCTCGCAGACGCCTTCGTTGTCGTACCACATTTCGCGTGCCACCTGCCCATGAAGCTGCGATACCCCGTTAGCCACCTTTGCCAGCCGCAGTGCCGCCAGGGTATGGTCAAACATTTGCCCGTGCATGGCGGTCAGCTCCCGCACCTCCTCCAGCGGAATGCCGTTAAAAAAGCTCATGCGGTGCAGCAGGTGTATGTCGTGCTCCTCGTTGCCGGCTTTCTCTGGGGTATGGGTGGTAAACACCAGGCGCTTCCGTATCTCGTCCAGTTTGCCGTAATCCTCGAAGAGCTTAAAGGCCAGCGGCAGCGCATGCCCCTCGTTCATGTGATAAATTTCAGCGCCGCCCAGGGCCTCCACCACTTTTGCCCCGCCAATGCCCAGCACAATGCTCTGGGCAATGCGCGCCTGCGGCTCCGGGTCGTAAAGGCGGTGCGTGATGGTGCGGGCCAGGTGGTCGTTGTCAGGGATGTCGGTGGTGAGGAAATACATGGGCACGGTTCCGAAAACCTCAGGCTTCAGGACCAGCGCCTTTACCAGCACCGGATGCTCGTTCACCAGCACCCTGACCGTAATGCCCGGATCTTCCAGAAACGAATAGAACTTCTGCTGAAAGTGCGGGCGCATGGTCTGGTCTTCGTTGCGCTCCTGGTCGTAATAGCCATACTTCCACAGCATGCCAATCCCGACCATATTCTGCCGCAGCTCAAAGGCGCTGCGCATGTGCGAGCCCGCCAGAAAGCCAAGGCCGCCGGAGTATACTTTCAGCGCCTGATCAATGCCATACTCCATGCAAAAGTATGCCACACGCTTTTTATACTTGTCATTTATCTCGTACGGATGATACCATCTGTTATATTGTGAAGCCATACTTAGCCAGAATTTATACTTTAAATTTATGATCCCGGAGACATGGCAAGAGCTACAGCACCCAAGCCCCGGAATACCAAATATACCTTAACCTCCTACGCAGGTTTCAGAATTATAGATAGATACCGGTAAAAAGGCTAATCGAGAGGCCTCTGTGTTATAACATCCGGGCAATCAAAAATAGATAGCGAAAGTTTAGTTCTCAAAATTAGGAACCAACAGAACTTTATACTACCTTTGCAGTGTTGTTAAGATAGAAAGACAAAAATTAACACATGATAAAGCTAACCGAAAAGCAACAGGCACTGATAGAACGCATTGGCATTTTCCAGGAGAAGACCGGGATGCAGCCGGTGGCTGGTCGCATTGTCGGTTTGCTCTACGTTTCCGATAAGCCGGAGCTTACGTTCGACGAGATCCGCGAAGTGCTGGGCATCAGCAAGAGTGCCACCAGCAACGCCCTGAACCTGCTGCAGCACCTCAACCGCCTCGACTACATCACCTATAGCGGCGACCGCAGGCGCTACTTCCGCCTGAAGCTGGACAGGTGGCGCGAGCTGGTAATGCAGGAAATCGACTCTGTGACAGAGTTTTCGGCTACCCTGCAGGAGGTGGTGGCAGAGCGCACCAAGGAAACGCCGGAGTATAACCGCGACCTGCTGGACCTGGCCGATTTTTTAAAGTACCTGCACCGCGAGCTGCCCAAGCTGATGCAACAGTGGGAGGCGCAGCGCAAATAATTTTTTTAACTAATTGGTTCTCAATACACAGAACAAAATAGAACTACAAGAACTTAAATAAACACTATAACCGTGATCAAGAAATATTTTTTAGTTGGTATGATGGCTGTTTTCCTGAGGCCGGCCTTTGCCCAGGAGCCTGCCACTGGCACGCAGGAGCTGTCGCTGCAGCAAGCCATAGAGTATGCCCTGAGCAATAACCAGGACGTAAAGAAGGCAACCTACGATGAGGAGATCGGAACGCAGCAGATCCGCCAGGCCCGAAGCCAGGGCTTGCCACAGGTAAACGTTTCCGGTGGCCTGGACTATTACCCAGCTCTGCCTACCCAGCTTATGCCGCCTGAGTTTGGCGGCCTGGTGGGGAGACCCGGTGAGGCTTTGCCGGTAAAGTTTGGTAAGGACTACAACGCCAGCGCCAACGTCCGCCTAACACAGCTGCTCTACAACCAATCATACTTTGTGGGGCTAAAAGCTGCCAAAACCACACAGGACCTGTACCGCCTGCGCAAGGAGATGGCCAAAGAGGACCTGATCTACAACATCGGCACCGCATACTACCAGACCTTGCAGACAAAGGAGCAGTTCGAGACGATAGAGGCTAACCTGGAACGCCTGACGGAGTTGGCGCGCATCATGGAGCTTCAGTACAAAAACGACCTGGTGGCGAAAGTAGACGTAAACCGCATCAAGGTAAACAAAACCAACCTGGAGAACCAGCTGCAGTCGCTCACAACCGCTTACGAGCAGCAGAAGAACATCCTGAAGTTCTTTATGAACATGCCGCTGGATCAGGAGATAACATTAACCAGTGCGGAAGGGAGCCTGGATAATGTGGTGACAGAGGCCATTACCGTGGCGCAGGCCACAACCCAGAAAACGCAGTACCAGTTGCTGCAAACCCAGAAACAGCTGCAGGATTACAGCATCAAGAACACCCAGGCCGGCTACTACCCTACGCTTTCCGCTTATGGGCAGTATGGCTACAACACACAGCGCGACGAGCTTTTCGGCTCCGAGGTACCTTGGTTTAAAACCTCTGTCGTGGGCCTGCAACTTAATATCCCGATTTTCGACGGGTTCCGAAAGGATGCCCAGGTAAAGCAGGGGCAGCTGGAAATGCAGAAGATAGAGCAGGACATGTCGAAGCTGGAGGCGAACACAGCCGTTGAGCTGACCAATGCCCTGGCCCAGTTACAGAACAGCCAGCGCTCTATTGAGGTGCAGCAGCAGAATGTGGACCTGGCACAGGAGGTGTATAACACCACCAACGAGCGCTACAAAGAAGGCATCTCGCCTCTGACGGACCTGCTGGAGGCGGAGGTAAGCCTGCGCGAGGCTAAGACAAACCTGAACAACGAGAACTTAAAGTATAAAGTAGCCCAGCTTAACTACCTGAAAGCTAGAGGCGAGCTAGATAAATTGATTCAATAAAACAAGCAAAAGACCATACCACACAAAAACATGAAGAAGGTAATTTATATCATCGCTGTACTAGTAGCACTTGGTGCCATTGGCTTTACACTGATGAACAATAAGAAAGAGATGGCTGCCACCGCCGCCATTGCCGAGCGCAAGAGCGAAGCGATTCCGGTGGTGCTGACGGCACCAAAGATGGGTGCGGTAGACAAGTCTTTCACGGCGCAGGGTACTTTTGTGCCTGAGCAGGACTTAACCCTGCTCTCTGAAACGCAGGGGCAGGTAACGAAGCTCTATAAAGACAACGGCGACCGCGTGCGGGCCGGCGAAGCGCTGGCGCAGGTAGATGCCCAGCTGCTGCGTGCCGAGTTGGTGCGTGCCCAGGCAAACTATACCAAAAGCAAGCGCGACCTGGAGCGTTTCGAGAACCTGGCGGCCGGCGATGCCATCACCAAGCGGCAGCTGGAAGAGGCAAGGCTGGGATTTAGCAATGCCGAGGCAAACCTGATCACCGCGAAAAAGCGCCTGGCAGACGCCACCATCAAAGCGCCGATCTCCGGCAAGATCAACGAGAAGTTTATAGAGGTGGGCTCTTTCCTGAACCCCGGCACTAAGCTGTTCAACATCGTGAACGTGGACAACCTGAAGATGAACGTGAAGGTGTCGGAGGGCCAGGTACTGCTTATCCGTGAGGGTGAGAAAGTAAAGGTAGCTGCCGATGCCGGAAACGGAGAAGCGTTTGAAGGCACTGTAAAGGCTATCGCTGCCAAAGGCGACAACTCGCTGAACTACAACGTGGAGCTGCAGATAAGCAACACAGCCGGAAACCCGCTGAAGGCGGGCATGTATGGCACTGCCTTTTTTGAAGTAGCAGACCAGGGCGAGGCCCTGCTGCTGGAGCGCGAGGCGCTGGTGGGCAGCATTCAGCACCCGCAGGTATATGTCGTGAAGAACGGAAGCGCTTTCCTGAAAGACATTAAGGTAGGCAGCACCCACGGCAAAAAAGTAGAAGTAACCGGCGGCCTGGAAGAGGGCGAGCAGGTGGTGCAGTCCGGTCAGATCAACCTGAAGAACGGCACCAAGGTAACGGTGCTGAAATAAGCCCAAGCAGACTTCTTTAACCTAAGAAAACTGATTAAATGAATATCACGAAATTATCCATACAACGCTCAACGATCGTGGTGGTGATTTTCGCCATTCTCACGCTGTTGGGCCTGGCGAGCTACTTCTCGTTGAACTATGAGCTTCTTCCGAAGTTCTCCCCTCCCGTGCTCACCGTGTCTACCTTCTACCCCGGCGCTTCGCCTTCAGAGGTAGAGAACTCGGTGACAAAGGAGATAGAAGACGCCCTCTCCTCGCTGGAGAACGTGAAAGAGGTGAAAAGCACCTCGCAGGAGAGTTTCTCCGTGATCGTGATCCAGCTGAACCAGGGCACTGACGTTGACCTGAGCCTGCAGGATGCGCAGCGAAAGATCAATGCCATTCTTGGCCAGTTGCCCGAGGATGCAGACCCGCCTGCCATCAGCAAGTTCGACTTCAGCGACATGCCTATCATGCAGGTGGGTGCCACGGCGAACATGTCATCCACCGCGTTCTACGACCTGATCGAGAACAAAGTGAAGCCGGAGCTGTCGCGGGTGCCGGGCATGGCCCAGATTAAGATATTGGGTGGCCAGGAGCGCGAGATCAAGATTAACCTAAGCGCCGAGAAGCTGCAGGCCTATGGCTTGTCTATTCCGCAGGTGCAGCAGAAAATACAGTACTCTAACCTCGATTTCCCTACAGGCAAGGTAAAAGACCAGGCCGGGCAGACCACCATCCGACTGGCCGGAAAGTATGAATCGCTGGAGCAGCTGCGCAGCCTAGTGCTGAAAGAGACCGGCGATGGTAGCCTGGTGCGCCTGAGCGACGTGGCCGAAGTACAGGATGCGGAGAAAGACACCGAGGTGATTACCCGCGTGAACTCCGTTTCGTCTATCGGCCTCTCTATTCAGAAGCAGACAGACGCCAACGCCGTGGAGGTTAGCGAACTGACACGCCAGGCTTTAAGCACCCTGGAGCAGACGTATGCCGAAGAAGGGCTGAAGTTTACGGTAGCCAAAGACAGCTCTACGTTTACGCTGGAAGCCGCCGACGCCGTAATCCATGACCTGTTCCTGGCGATTGTGCTCGTAGCGGCCGTAATGCTGCTGTTCCTGCACTCGCTGCGCAACGCCATCATCGTGATGATCTCGATCCCGGCCTCGCTCATTGCCACCTTTATTGCCATGAACCTGCTGGGCTACTCGCTCAACCTGATGACGCTGCTGGGCCTCTCGCTGGTAGTGGGTATCCTGGTGGACGACGCCATTGTGGTGATTGAGAACATCTACCGCCACATGGAGATGGGCAAAAAGCCCGCGCAGGCTGCTTACGACGGTATCCGTGAGATTATGGCGACGGTTACTTCCATCACGCTTGTAATTGTGGTGGTATTCGTGCCGATTGCGCTGTCAACCGGGCTGGTGTCAGACATTCTGCGTCAGTTCTCGGTAGTGGTGGCCATCTCCACTATGCTGAGCTTGTTTGTGGCCTTTACGCTGATTCCGCTGCTGGCCAGCCGCTTCTCCAGACTGGAGCACCTCTCAGACAAGAACTTCTTCGGAAGGTTTATACTTGGTTTCGAGCGCTTTCTGGACCGCGTGATTGATGGCTTTACTGCCGCTTTGAAATGGGCCTTTAACCATAAGTTCCTGACCATGGTGGTAACGCTGGTGATGCTGGTGGCTTCTGTGGCCCTGGTGCCGGCAGGCTTTATCGGTAGCGAGTTTGTGAGCGCCGGCGACCGTGGTGAGTTTATTGTGCAGGTGGAGCTGCCTAAAAACGCCACCGTGGAGCAGACAAACTTTGCCGCCCGCCAGGTGGAGGGCTACCTGGAACAGTATCCGGAAGTAACCAACCTGTTCACGACCGTAGGTACCACGTCATCCGCACAGTCGGGCCAGAACACGGCTTACCTGGCCGAGGTGAACGTGAAGCTGGTAGATGCCACTGAGCGCCTCATGACAACCAATGCCTTCTCGCGCGAAGTGAAGATCGGGCTGGAAGAGACCATACCGGGCGTGAAGTTTACCATGGTGCCCGTAAGTATGGTAGGAGGCGGTAACCAGGCCCCTATCCAGGTAATCCTGTCCGGCTCTGACCTGGACTCGCTGATGACCTTCTCGGACAGGGTGTTGGCCGAGGTGGAGCAGGTGCAGGGCACGGCTGAGGTGAAGAAGTCTGTGGAAGACGGTAACCCGGAGATTGCCGTGCAGGTGGACCGCGACAAGATGGCGAGCCTGGGGCTGTCGCTGGAGCAGATTGGCATGGGCATGCAAACAGCCTTTAGCGGTAACACCGACGCGCAGTTCCGCGGACCGGAGAACGATTACGACATCAACATCCGGTTGGATGACTTTGACCGCCGCAACATCAACGACATCCGCAACCTGACCTTTATGAACAACAAAGGACAGCTGATTAAGCTGAGCCAGTTTGCAGCTGTAGAACAGTCTTCAGGCCCATCTAAGCTGGAAAGGCAGGACCGCGTGAGCTCGGTAAGTATAAACTCGCAGGTGATAGGCCGTCCGTCGGGCTCTGTGGGTGCCGATATTCAGGAGCGCCTCGCCAAGCTGGATACGCCTAAGGGCGTAACCGTGAGCTACGGCGGCGACCTGAAGAACCAGTCAGAAGGATTTGGTACGCTGGGGCTGGCCTTGCTGGCATCCATCATCTTTGTGTACCTGATCATGGTGGCCCTGTATGATAGCTATGTGTACCCGCTGGTGGTGCTGTTCTCTATACCGCTGGCTATTATTGGCGCTATGCTGGCGCTGGCCTTGTCTGCCTCTACGCTAAGCATTTTCTCCATACTTGGTATCATCATGCTGATCGGTCTGGTGGCCAAGAACGCCATTATGGTGGTAGACTTTACCAATAACCTCAAAGCCGAAGGCGTGGAGGTGAAGGAGGCCCTGACAGAGGCGGTGAGAATCCGATTCCGCCCGATTCTGATGACAACGCTGGCGATGGTGATAGGCATGCTCCCGATTGCCCTGGCCAGTGGCCCAGGTGCCGAGTGGAAGAACGGCTTGGCCTGGGCGCTGATCGGTGGCCTTAGCTCCTCCATGTTCCTGACGCTGATCGTGGTGCCGGTGATCTACTACCTGTTCGACCGCCTGCTGGCGAAGCTGGGCATGGACAAGAAAACGAAGATCGAGCTCGTTGACAAGTCGCTGGAGGAGTTGGAGCATGAAACAGCTATGCTGGAAGAAGAAAAGATGAAACACGCACATGCCTGATAATCTTTTGTGAAGAGAACCGTTTAGAGGCAGGATGGCAGGAGTCTTAGGCTGCTGCCATCCCTTTAGCCACACCGCTGCCTGGTACATTTGTTGCGGGCATCCAGCGGCACCCTATTTTCAACTTTACCCTTACTGCTATGCAGAACACAATCGTAAACACGCAATCTGTTCAACATGACGTGGTAAACATTATTACCCGCGTCACGAGAATAAACCCTAACCGGCTGCTGCAGGTACAGGACCTGTCAAAACTGGGCCTGGATCTGATAGATGTGGTAGATATTATCCTGCAGTTGGAAAAAACCTACCGCATCACGATACCGGATGATGTGCCGGTGTACAGGGTGGATGACTTAGTGAACTATGTTCATTCCCATACTTTAAAGCAGGCAGGCTAAGCCCTTGAACCTGTCCGCCGGAAGAGAGCCGTAGTGTTACAACTACGGCTCCTTTTTTATTGGAAAGGATTAAAAAATTTAACGCCTCATACTTTACTAAAATAATCTAAACGCGTATTTTTAATATGTGAAACAACCTGTGGCCATATTGCTCTTGTTGGTGTACCTTTTTACAGGCACAACGCTGCAACAGCTGCAGCGGGCGCCTGTGCTACTGGAGCATTACCAGGAGCATAAAGCCATGACACCGCATATCTCCATTGCCGGCTTCCTTAGCATGCACTACCTGAGTGGCGCTGTGAAAGACGCAGACTACGCCCGCGACATGCAATTGCCTTACAAATCGGCAGACCAGGTAAGCGCCCCCGGTCCGGTAGTTTTCATTCCGCCTGTTTTAACGGAGCTCACCCTGCGCGAGCCGCAGTTCTCCTTAGGCCCCTTCCCTATTCCTAACGACGTCGGAAACCCAGTGAAGGTCGCCGGCTCCATCTGGCAACCGCCCAAGCACTGCTAATATATCCTGAGCTAATCTTTTAAAGAGCCATACTTGCGTGTCCCCTTCAACCCCGAAGTGAGGCAGGCCTAGCGTGGCTTAGTATCTCATTTTATTCGTTAGCAGAATGAATCCGCAACCAATCAAGTTGCTGCAGACGCCGTGTGTGCAGCACAGTTTACCATGCCGTAGGGGCAGTGTGCCACGTCTTCAGGGGCAATGGCTAAATGCTGCACCTGCCGCACAGATCAATCCCGGCGCTATCGTAAACCTTATATCAGAGTGTATCACTCCTGTCATGGAAGGAGGTGTGCCATGCTAGATAGAATCATTGCCTTTTCTATACATAACAAGCTCATCATCGGCCTGCTTGTTCTTGTACTTATTGGCGTTGGCGCCTATAACCTTTCTCGCCTTCCCATCGATGCCGTACCTGACATCACCAACAACCAGGTGCAGGTTATCACGGTGGCCCCCGCGCTGGGAGCCCCGGATGTGGAGCGCCTCATCACCTTCCCGGTCGAACAGGCCAACAGCAACATCCCCGGCATGGTGGAGATCCGCAGCTTTTCCCGCTTTGGCCTGTCGCTGGTTACCATTGTTTTTGAGGACGGGGTGGATGTATACTGGGCCCGGCAACAGGTAAGCGAGCGGCTGCAGGCCGTGCAGTCGCAGATACCGGCGGGCGTGGGCACCCCTGAGCTTGGCCCCGTTACCACAGGCCTCGGAGAGATTTACCAGTATGTGGTGCGGCCGGCAAAAGGGTACGAACACAAGTATGATGCGATGGAACTGCGCACCATTCAGGACTGGATTGTGCGGCGGCAGTTGCTGGGCGTGCAGGGCGTGGCGGATGTCAGCAGTTTTGGCGGCTACCTGAAACAGTATGAGATAGCGGTTGACCCGGCCAGGCTGAAATCGCATGGGCTTTCCATTACAGACGTGTTTAGGGCGCTGGAGAATAACAACCAGAACACCGGCGGCTCTTACATCGAGAAAGGGCCGGCGGTGCTTTTTATCCGCAGCGAGGGCCTGCTGGGCAGCCTGGACGATATCCGCAGCATTGCCATCGACCAAACACCCGAAGGCACTCCGCTTTACCTGCGCGACGTGGCCGAGGTGCGCTTTGGCGCCGCCACCCGCTACGGAGCCATGGGCTATAACGACGAAGGAGAGGTGGCCGGTGCCGTGGTGATGATGCTGAAAGGCGCCAACAGTAACAAAGTGATCCAGGACGTAAAGGAGCGCATCGCGGAAATACAGAAGTCGCTGCCCGAGGGAGTGGTGCTGGAGCCTTTCCTGGACCGTACCAAGATGGTAAACAACGCCATCCATACCGTAGAGAAAAACCTGGCGGAGGGGGCCCTGATCGTGGTGTTTGTGCTGGTGCTTTTCCTGGGCAACTTGCGGGCGGGCCTGCTGGTGGCCTCCGTTATTCCGTTGGCCATGCTTTTTGCCGTCAGTATGATGAACGCCTTTGGCGTGAGCGGCAACCTGATGAGCCTGGGCGCTCTTGATTTTGGCCTGATCGTGGATGGCGCCGTGATTATTGTGGAGGCGGTGCTGCACAGCCTCTCCCACACCAAAGCTTTCCAGAAAGTCACGCGCCTCGACCAACAGGATATGAACCGGGAGGTGCGCCACTCAGCCAGCCGCATGATGAACAGTGCCGTATTTGGGCAGATCGTCATCCTGATCGTGTACCTGCCCCTGCTCACGCTGCAGGGCATTGAGGGCAAGATGTTCCGGCCAATGGCGCAGACCGTGGTGTTTGCGCTGATAGGCGCCTTCATACTCTCGCTGACCTACGTACCCATGATGAGCTCGCTTGTCCTCAGCAGGAAAACCAAGCATAAGCCCGGCTTCTCCGATAAAATGATGGCAGGCCTGGAGGCCTTCTACAGCAAGTGGCTGGACAGGGTACTGCACTATCCCAGAATGGTAGTGGCAGGCGCCGTGTCGCTTTTTGCCGTGGCGCTGGTGGTGATGCTCTCGTTGGGCGGGGAATTTATACCCTCGCTGGAGGAAGGCGACTTTGCCGTAGACACGCGCGTGCTGACGGGCAGCAACCTGCAAACCACGTTTAAGGCCACGCAGCAGGCGGCGGGCATCCTGCTCGACCGTTTTCCGGAGGTAAACAAAGTCGTGACGAAGATCGGGAGCGGCGAAATCCCCACCGACCCCATGCCCCTGGAAGCCAGCGACATGATGGTGATCCTCAAAGACAAAAAAGAGTGGACCTCCGCCTCCTCTTTTAACGAACTAGCCGAAAAAATGGGAAAAGCGCTGGAAGATGTGCCCGGCATCACTGCTGGTTTTCAGTACCCGGTGCAGATGCGCTTTAATGAGCTGATGACCGGCGCCCGCCAGGACGTGGTGTGCAAGATATTCGGCGAGAACCTGGATACCCTCGCACATTACGCGCACCGCCTGGGCGAGGTGGTGAACACCGTAGACGGGGCACAAGACCTGTATGTAGAGACGATCACCGGCATGCCGCAGATCGTGATTGACTATGACCACGCCGCCATTGCCCGCTACGGCACCAACATCAGTGAGATAAACCAGGTGGTGAACGCGTCTTTTGCCGGCATGAGCAGCGGCCTTGTGTTTGAAGGTGAGCGGCGCTTTGAGCTGGTGGTACGGCTGCAGGGCGACTTGCGCCAGGACCTGCGCGATGTGCAGAACCTGCTGATCCCGACGCCGCAGGGAACCCAGGTGCCGCTGTACCTGCTGGCCGACGTGCGCCTGCAGGAGGGCCCTTACCAAATACAGCGCGAGGATGCCAAGCGCCGGGTGGTGGTGGGCTTTAACGTGCGCGGGCGCGATGTGCAGAGCATTGTTGAAGAGCTGCAGCAGAAGGTGGGCCAGCGTATCACGCTGCCGCCGGGCTACTATATTACCTATGGCGGCGCTTTCGAGAACCTGGAGGCGGCCAAGAAGCGCCTGAGCGTGGCCGTGCCTATTTCGCTGGCGCTTATCTTCCTGATGCTATACTTTGCCTTCCGCTCTGTGCGGCATGGCCTGTTGATTTACTCTGCCATTCCGTTGTCGGCCATTGGCGGGATATTTGCCCTGGCGCTACGCGGCATGCCCTTCAGTATTTCGGCGGGCGTGGGCTTTATCGCTCTTTTTGGCGTAGCCGTGCTGAACGGTATCGTGATGGTGGCGGAGTTTAACAGCAAAAGGAAGGAAGGCTGGCAGGATGTGCGGGAGATTGTGCTGCACGGTGCCCGCACACGCCTGCGGCCCGTGCTGATGACGGCCTCTGTGGCCTCGCTGGGTTTTCTGCCGATGGCGCTGAGCCAGGGAGCCGGTGCCGAGGTGCAGCGCCCGCTGGCCACCGTGGTTATCGGCGGTCTGCTGGTGGCTACCTTCCTCACCCTGTTCGTGCTGCCTTCGCTTTATACTTTGTTCGATAAGCAAGAGCCCCTGAAAGCCGATTTTGCCAAACCGGCGGCCAAAGTAACGGTCATGCTACTGTTGCTTCTCTGCACGCTGCCGGCACGAGCGCAGCAAGCCATCTCGCTCGAAGAGGCGCTGCAGAAGGCCGAGAAACAGAACCTGCCCCTGCAGAATGCGCAGTTGCAGGCCGACTACCTGCAGCAGCTGCAAGGCACCGCCTGGGATTTGCCCCAGACCACCGTGGCAGCGGAGTACGGACAGTTCAACAGCGCCAAAAATGATACCCGCCTCAGTGTTTCCCAGAGTATGAAATTCCCGACTGTTTACGCGCGCAGCAGGCAGCTGCTGCGGCGGCAGTGGCAAAGCGGGATGCAGCAGGCGGCACTCTCCTCTTACGAGCTGCGCCAGCAGGTGAGGGAAGTATACTTTGCCATGCGCTATGTACAGCAGAAACAAGAGCTGCTGCAGCGTACCGACAGCCTGTTCGCCGACTTCCTACGCAACGCCGAGCTACGGTTTAAGGTGGGCGAAAGCAATGTGCTGGAGAAGAACACAGCCGTGGCGCAGCGCGGGCAGGCGCAGCAACAGCTTAAGCAGCTGCAGCAGGAGTACGTGGCGCTACAGCAACAATTCAGGCTTCTGCTGCAAACCGATACGGTATACGTGCCGGAACGGGGCGAACTCAAAATGCCAGCCCCTGCCCTGCCCGACTCCGCGGAGCTAACTGCTCACCCATACCTGCGGTTGCTGGAGCAGCAGCGGCAGGCTTCAGAGCGCCAAACCCAGTTAGAGAAGGCCATGCTGCTGCCAGAGCTGCAGTTCCGGTACAGCAACCAAAGTATAATCGGCCTGCAAAGTGCCAGCGGTGCCGAAATATACTACGATGCCGCCGACCGCTTCTCCTCGGTAGAAGTAGGGGTTGGCATTCCCTTGTTTTTCGGGGCGCAGAAGTCGCGGATAAGTGCGGCGCGGGTGCAGGAGAAGATCAGCAGCAACAACTATAAAAAAGGGCAGCAGCAGCTGGAGGCTCAGTTGACCCAGGCGCTGCAACAGTATACCTTGTCGCGGGAGGCGGTCGCATACTTTGAGACAGCCGTGCTGCCCAATGCCCAGTCTATACTTGAAACGGCGGAGCTGCAGTTCCGGAACGGCGAGATTAACTACCTGGAGTGGGTGCTGCTCACCAACCAGGCCATCAGCCTCCAAAGCAACTACCTCGACGCCGTTCGCCTCTACAACCAGCAAGTCATCATACTTAACACCCTTAGCGGAAAATAACCCAGCCACATGAAAAAGCTCATAAAATCACTATCTATACCCATGCTATTCCTCCTGGCAGCCTGCAGCTCTAAACAGCCCGCCGAGGCCGTGGAAACCACGGCAGCCAGCACAGCTACGGTACAACTCACGGAGACCCAGCTTCAAAACGCTGGCGTAGAGACCGGCAAACTACAACAGCGCCCGGTGTCAGCGGTTTTGCAGGTAAACGGTAAGCTCGATGTGCCTCCCCAGGGACTGATCTCAGTAAGTGTGCCGCTGGGAGGCTACCTGAAAAAATCAACGCTACTGCCGGGCATGGAGGTTAAAAAAGGGCAGGTGCTGGCAGTTATGGAGGACCAGCAGTACATACAGCTGCAACAGGACTACCTGACTGCCAAAACCAAACTGGCGTTCCTGGAGCAGGAGCACAAGCGCCAGCAGGAGCTGAACCAGAGCAAGGCCTCCAGCGACAAAGTATACCAGCAAACCAAGGCCGACTACCAGAGCCAGCGGGTGCTGGTGAAGGCCCTCGCCGAAAAACTACGGCTACTGGGGCTTAACCCCGATCGCCTGAGCGAGAGCAGCCTGTCGCGCAGCATACAGCTGTATTCCCCTATACACGGTTTTGTGTCCAGGGTGTTTGTAAACCCGGGTAAGTACGTGGTGCCGTCTGATGTGCTGTTTGAGCTGATAGACCCCTCTGACATCCACGTGAACCTGCAGGTGTTTGAGAAGGATGTAGATAAGCTGCACATCGGGCAAAAGGTGCTGGCCCGAAGCGCCAGCAACCCTTCCAAAGTATACCCATCCGAGATTATCTACATCAGCCGCGACATAGCCCCCGACCGCACGGTGGAGGTGCACTGCCACCTGCAGCAACAGGACAAGACGCTGGTGCCGGGCACCTTTGTGAACGCCGAGATTGAGGTACAGCGGCAGGACGCCCTGGTGCTGCCGGAGGAGGCCATCGTGCAGTTCGAGAACAAGGACTTTATGTTTGCCTCCAAAGGCGGCGGCCTGTTCGAGATGGTGGAGGCGCCCACAGGCATCACCGAGCATGGCTACACCGAACTAAACCTGCCCCCTGGCTCTAACCTGCGCGAACAAGCCTACGCTACCAAAGGCGCCTACGCCCTGCTGATGAAACTCAAGAACACATCGGAAGAGGAGTAGCCAAAAACGAGTCGCGCCACCCGGTATCAGGTGGCGCGACTCGTTTATACTTCACTCTTTTATACTTCAAAAATATAATAAGGCGGGTCAAACCCCTCTTTCATTAGGATGGGCTTGGACACGTTAAAGACTTTGACGCCTTTTGAGGTCTCGCCCTCCAGCGTGCCGATGTGCGCATGGCCATGGAAAGCCGCCACCACGCCGCGCCGGTTTATAGGCTCAGCCAGCCGCGAGGAACCCAGGAAAGGAAAAATCTGCTCCGGCTCCCCCTCCACAGTGGCCCTGATGGGTGCATAGTGAAGCACCGCTATCTTCTTAATATCCACGTTGTCGCTCTCCAGCCGCGATAGCGCCCCATCCAGCTTCAGGGCCTCATCTACGGCCTCCTGCACAAAGCTCTTGATCATCGGCTCCCCAAACATGCCGAGCATGCCTTTGTCAAAGCCTCCCCCAAAGCCTTTCACGCCGGCAAATCCCACATCGCCGATCACCACGCTGTCGCCATCCAGCATGTGCACGTTCTGTTTCAGCAATACCTTCCGGATCGATTTCTGGTTGTCGCGCTCATAGTCGTGGTTGCCCAGCACCGCCACTACCGGTATGCTGCAGGCCTTCAGCTCATCGGCCAGTATTTCCGCCTCCGCGGTGCGGCCCGTGTCGGTCAGGTCGCCGCACAGCAACAGCACCTCCGCCTCCTCCGATACTTTGGTGAAAAACTCCTCCCATTTGCCACGGTCCGTCTCCCGCACATGTATGTCCCCTACTGCCGCAATTCTGGTTTTCTTTTCTTTTTTGTTCGCCATAGGTTAAACAGATCTGATGGTAACTACTTTAAAGTCCCAATCGGTGATGTCGATTTTATACTGTGTCTGGTCGATGAGCGGCCCCCGGCAGATCTTCTCTTTTGGTGCCGGCATGTCCAGCTCCGCCTCGGCCCGCTGAAACAGCTCATCAAAAAGCCACTTCGGTATGATGTCGCGCTCCGATGGGTACACGAACTGGAAGGACAGGAACTGGGCCAGCAACAGCTGCCAATGCGTGTCCATGTGCTGCCAGAGCCATTTCCAGTCCAGGTGCTCGCCGTAGCGCAGGATGATGTGGTTGATGTCGGCGCCGTCGTAGCGCTCGCGGTTCTGCACGTACAGCTTAGACCAGATCAGGGTTTCTGCGGGAATCACCTTTACCTTTACGCCCAGCAGCTCGCTGGGGGTAGAGCGCTCAAACCAGCTGTCGTCCACGGCGCAGTGGTTGCCGGGGTTGTTAAAGATGATGTCCATGAAGTGCTCTCCTTTGATGGCCTTGGCCAGCCAGCGCACATCCGTCAGCTCGGTGTCGAACCCGTTCTCTTTGAACGCCTTTAGAAGCGCGGGGGTATCGCTGGCTTTGCAAAATACGTCCAGGTCCTTGGTGTCGCGCATAATATCGGTGTAGAGGCGCAGGGCAAACCCTCCTCCCACCATAAAATCTATGTTACTGTCGGCCATCACGCCCAGCGCCTCACGGTAAAAATCGTGCGCCGCCTGGCGGTGCAGGCCTTCCTGTAATTCTATTACTTTAGCCATATTGTTTTCAGTTATTAATCAGCGGGCAGCTGCCCTAAAGCCACTGCCATGGGGTAGGTCCTGCTTTGGAAGCAGCCGTTTCCGCCATCTGTCTCCAAAGCAGCGTAGGATTATTGTACTATCGTGGGCAGCGCTTTGTTACCTGCTTTTCTATAAATCATACTTTAACATGAGCTAAAGCTTTCAGGCAGGTGGCAGCCGCCAACAAAAATTGCACTATACCAACTATAACTATTTCAAAGGCTTGCTAGTGACGTAGAAGGGGACGTTGGCGGTGGCCAGGTTGTTTTGCCCGTCGCGCAGGTAAACGTAAAGCCGGTAAGCGCCCTCCTGGCGGGGCGTTTGCAACCATACTTTGGTGTGCTGCTGCCTAGCAAGCGCCTGCGGCAGCGGGGCCGGCTTTACCTGTTTGTCGGCATTGCCGTCTTTCTGCTCCGCCTCGGGCAGCACCTCCCAGGTTACCCGCAGCGAGTCCTGATCGGGGTCAAAGGCAAAGGCTTGCCCTTCAAAGGTCTGGCCAGGCTTCAGGTAGATCTGCTCAAAGGCAAACTTGTCATCCAACTTCAGGTAGGCAATGTAGGGGGCTTGGTTCAGCGAGGTGGTATCGCCCCACAGCGCGCGCATTTCCTGCACCAGCCCTGTCTCCTCCCCGTTCTCGTTTATCAGGCTGAACCAGGTGGGGGTAGTTTCCTGCTTATTGCCCCACAAAAACACATAGGAGCCGAGGCAGTGGCTGGTATCGGCCAACACCGACTGCTCGTAGCGCTCCCGTGCAAACTCGGCCTTTTCAGAACTGGTTTGCTCGATGGGGGCCATCCACCAGGTATAATACGATTCCCAATAACCGCGCGCGCCAAACTCCGAGATGACGTAAGGGCCTTTCCAGTCGGTTTTACTTAGCTCTTCGGGCAGGTTGTGCATGGCTCCAAAGGAGTTGATGGAAAGCACGTCGAGGGCAGGGCAGCGGTCCGCGATCAGGTTCACCACCTTCTCCGGCACGTTCATCACCGTAGTTGTGGTAGGGTGGTCGGGGTCCACTTCATGGATCATTTCTGCAATGCCGTTCACCGCGTCCCATACTTTCACGTTAGAGCCTTCGGCATATAGCTCATTGCCGATGCCCCACATCAGCAAGGCCGGATGATCTTTATACTTTAGCACCACCTGCCGCAGTTCCTCGCGCTGCTGCGCCACCAGGTCTTTGTCGTAGTAGTTAAAGCCTTCGCGCTCGCGGGCCATCCATAGGCCCAGTGTTACGGTAAGTCCGTGCGCCTGCGCCGAGTCCAGCACCTGTTGGGCGTTTTCGGTGTGCCACACCCGCACCGAGTTGCCTCCGTACCTGCTTAGCCGACCGAAGTACTCATACCCGGCCGCGCCCTTTATAAAGTATGGCTCTCCGTGGCGCATCAGCACAAATCGGTTTCCCTTCTGCACCACCTCCACCTCTCGCCCAAGCGGTTTATACTTCTGGTTTTGGTCGGGGCTGGTGCTGCACGAAAAAAAAACAAGGCATGCAACACAATAAAGTATAATTTTCTGCAGAGGCTTCTGAAGCAAAGGGTGAAGCATAGGTTCAAGGGATATTTTAGGTAAAAGGTCGCGGTTAAGGGGTTTACGCATAACATTTTGCCTTGTTTCAAGTATACAGGTACGTTTGGCACTTAGCATATGCCACCGTTTACTAAAGCTAAAATCTTATTTCCGCAACTCTTTTTCTACCGGAGAACAAGCGTTTACTCTCTGTTTACCCTTTAGCTTATACTTTTGATGCGACATTTTTTTACGTCTCCCTCCCCTATTTCCGGCCCTACTACAGACCAGTCGCCGCTCCGGCGCGATGTGCAGACCGTGCGCTTTATGATCTGGATGGGACTGATTACGATGGGGCTTTTTCTGTATTGGTTTATAGACGAAGACCATATTGGGTATGAGCCACTGTACTGGCTCCTGACCACGGCCCTGGGTTTTAAGCTGCTGCGCACGCTGCACGAGTGGTATCACTATTATGCCGTGAGCGTTCCGGAGAGGCCGGAGCTGCGCACTAACTTCACCGTGGACATCCTGACGACCTACTGCCCCGGCGAGCCCCGCAGCATGATCATCAACACCTTAGAGGCCATCCAGAAAATAAACTACCCGCACACTGCCTACCTCTGCGACGAGGGCGATGACCCTGTGTTGAAGGCGGAGTGCGAGCGGCTGGGCGTGGTGCACGTTACCCGCACCGAGAAGATCAACGCCAAGGCCGGCAACATCAACAATGCGCTTAAGCAGGCCACCGGCGATATTTGCCTTATACTTGATCCCGACCATGTGCCGGTGCCGGAGTTCCTGGATGAGGTGCTGCCATACTTCGAGGACCCGGAGGTGGGCTTTGTGCAGGTGGTGCAGGGCTACTATAACCAGAAGGAAAGCCTGATAGCCTATGGCGCGGCCGAGCAGACCTACAGCTTTTACGGCCCCATGATGATGGGCATGAACAGCTACGGCACGGTACAGGCCATTGGCGCCAACTGCACCTTCCGCCGCAAGGCACTGGACAGCATTGGCGGCCACGCGGCCGGGCTGGCCGAGGATATGCACACGGCCATGCAGCTGCACGCCAAAGGCTGGACATCGAAGTATGTGCCCAAGATGCTGAGCCGGGGCCTGGTGCCGGGCACGCTGGCGGCATACTACAAGCAACAGATAAAGTGGGCGCGCGGCACCTTCGAGCTGCTCTTTATGGTATACCCTAAGTTGTTCCGCCACTTCACGCTGCGCCAGAAGATCCATTACTTCACGCTGCCGCTCTACTACCTGTTCGGCGTCTTCAACCTGATCGATTTCCTGATTCCGGTGCTGGCGCTGGTGCTGGTGGAGTTCCCGTGGTATGTGTCGCTGGGCGAGTTCGTGGTGATGTTTATGCCTTTCTTCTGCATCTCCATCTGCATCCGGCATTTTGCGCAGCGCTGGTACCACGAGAAAAACGAGAAAGGCTTTCACCTGTTCGGGGGCATTTTGCGCACCGGCACCTGGTGGGTTTTTCTGCTGGGCCTGGTTTATGCCATACTTCGCATTAAAGTGCCCTACATCCCAACGCCCAAAGACGACAAACCCAAAAACAACCTGCTGCTCAGCCTGCCCAACATCCTCATGATCCTGTTGGGTTTCGGCGCAATTGCCTACACCCAGTTGGAGTATGGCCACCTGTACAACAACCCTTACGTGCAGATGATGGCGCTTTTTGCCCTGACGAATGTGGCCATACTTGGCAGTATTGTGGTGATTGGGCAGGAACGTTTTATGGAGTGGGTGCGCCATTATCTGCTGCACGCCGCGTTGCTGCAGCCGCTCCTGATGCCGCTGCGCTATGCCGTGTGGCGCACCCGCCACGGCTTCTACGACGGCATCCGGCAGGTGGCGGTGGTGATGGTGCTGCTGGCCACGTGCGTATCCGTGTGCTTTATACTTAGCAAGGACAACCTGTTTGGTTTCTCGCAAGATACAGAGGTGCAGGCTGAACCGGCTCCCGTTGTGCTACAGCACCCCGCTAATTACCAGCGGCCCAAGCCTTAACCGGTTTAGCTCAACCCCTGCCGCTGCTATCCGTTAACAAGAGAGAATTAATCGCTTTTTAACCTAAACCTGAAAGCTATGAACAGAGAAGACAATTGGAACAACCCAAGTCACGAATTTCATACCCATCGCTCTGAGCGTTACCGGCACCCGGAACAGGGAAGCGGCTACCGTTTTGACGACTACGGCGCATCGGCCCGCGGCGGCTACGGAAACGAAAGCCACACCGGCACCTGGGGCAACCAGGGCAATGAGATGGGCGGCTCGCGCAACACGTCTAACCAAGGTATGTACGGCACCTACAGCTCCTCCCGCAACTATGGCAACATGGGCAGCTACGGCGGCGCACAGGGCTACGGCGACAGCAGAGGCGGCCAGCACCCTTCCGACCGCGAGCACGAGTTCTACAGCGGCAGAGGCAACAGAGGCCAGCGCAGCTACGGCTATCAAAGCGATTACGACAGCCACGGCTCCACCTTCAGAAACGATACCGACCGCGACCTGTACGGCAGTCAGACTTCCAGAAGGTTCCAGGGCACCAGCCAAGGCCGCTACGACTTTAACCGCGACAACTATAACCAGGGCAGCGGCAGCTTCCGCGGCTCAGACAGCAACCGTAACAGAGGCTACAGTGGCCGCTCAGACGATGGCGGCAGCTCCTACAACTACGGCTCCTCAGAAGGTAACTACATGGGCAGCGGCTACAACCGAACCTCCCCGAGCGACTACGACACCGGCAACTACGGCTCCATGGGCAGCTACAGCAGAGGCAACAATAGCTCTAGCTACAACGACCCCTATGACATGCGCTCAAACATGGGCAGCTTCTCGGGTAGCCGCGGACAGTCTTACCCCAACGAGACCTACGCCCGCGACACAGACAACACGCGCATACAGCACCGCGACAGCGACTACGACTATGACCCGGACCACAGCTTCAACGAGCGCAGGAGAGGCAGCTACATGGGCAGCCACAACCGTAGCCGCACCTGGGACAGAAGCCACGACAGAGATTTTGACAGGTACTAACTTGGCCTGAAAGTATAAAAGCGCAGCCGCTAGGTTGCGCTTTTTTTATGGCGTTTTGGCTGAGCCTAAATTTGAAGTGTCTGTGGCAGCAGCCTTCGGCTTATACTTTAATTAAATCACTTGTGCGCATGAACCATCTTTTACTACTTGCCAGCCTTTTTGACCCACCCCTAACCCCTCCAGGGAGGGGAATTTGTCCCAAGATTCTGAAATCTTGGGCGCACACGGCTCAAAAGATAGAGGTAGTATACTTTGGCAGCTTCGATACAAAGTATAAACTCCAAGTTTTTCTAGCTGCGCATTCTTTGTAGCCTTATGGAATACAGACGCTTTTTAAGTCGCGCATGCTGCCGTAGAACACGTTGCAGTCCACGGAGGTGTTTATACCTTTGATGGAGCCGTTGTCGGTGTGCTGCCAGAAGGTAAGCTTGCGGGTATTGCTTTTCTCGATGCTGAGCTTGGGCACCTCGTAATGCGCTATCCAGAGCGGGTAGCTGTCGAAGTGGCCCTGCAGGTAGTCTTTGTAAAAGTGATAGCCCGTATAGATGATCGGCCGGGTGCCGTAGGCGTTCTCCACGTAATCCAGCCATACTTTGAGGTCTTTGCGGAGCTGCGCCGCTGGTTTGCGCCCGCGCACCTCCACATCCAGCACCGGCGGCAAATCGCCGCTTTGCAGCTGTACGGCAGCGGTAAAATGGCGTGCCTGTTCCGTGGGATCCAGGTAAGGCAGGTAGAAATGATAAGCTCCCCGGATGATGCCCACCTCAGCGGCACCGGCCCAGTTCTCCTCAAACTTCTTATCCTTCAGCGACACACCCTCGGTGGCTTTCACAAAGGCAAAGGTAATTTCGCTCTCCCGCACCTTTGGCCACGCTATCTCCTTCTGATAATGGCTCACATCCACCCCATATACCGTGTGCCCCATGGGCCACACAGGCTTCGGCTTCACTACAAAATACTCCACGTACAGCACCAGCAGGGCAATGCCCAGCAACGCGGCCACACCAATCCAGAAGCGCTTGGGCACGCCGCCAGGCTTCTGCTTTTTGCGCGGCTGCCTAGGCTTGGCTACCCGTTTGGCGGGCGGCTTGGCAACAGGCGCTTTCTTGAGGGGTGGTTTGGTAGTGGTGGCCATGGTTTCTTCTCCTGCAAAAGTATAAAGCCGCGGCGTATTTTACGCACCAAATAGTTAAGAAACAAGCTGCTGTGGCAAGCCCGTCAGGTGCTCCAGCACCTCTCCCTCCGTCGTCAGGTAGCCTTGCATTAAGTTGGCCGTGAGGCAGGAGTGAACCGGCAGCACGCCCATCAGGTCGCCGATGTTATACTTGCTGAATTGCTCCGGTGTGGCTTTTACCACCCCATGCTCCTGCGACAACGACACCACCTGTATCCCCTCTAGCGGCTCCGACCAGCCATCTTCTGTCAGCGTCACCACGCGCCCGTAGCTCGTGGAGGCATCCTCTTGCAGCAGCACCTCTTTCGAAAAATGCACGCTGCCGCCGTAAAGTATAATTTCGCCCCGGTCGGGATGCTTGGCTACCACCGGGCAGGCCATGCACACGGCAATGTCCTCAAAGGTGCAGGAGCCGATGCGTTGCTGCATGAGGTCGTAAAACACGAAATTTCCCGGCCTGATCTCGTCCACGCCCTGCAGCGCCTCAATGATGCTGCAGGAGGGCGTATCGCCAATAGAAAGCTGCAGGTTAGGGTGCTTGGCCTTGTAGCGGTTGCGCAGCTGGCGCAGTTGGTATACAGAGGTGTTGAAGATCGTCTGGATGGCGTCTGCGTCGGTTTGCTTGTAGGTATGGCCGTCGTGTACCACAAAACCGGCAAACTGCAATTTTTCCTGCTCCCGGATCAGTTGCACAATGGCGTCTACTTCGGCATAATTAGTAGCCAGTATGCCTGTGCGGCGATAGCCGGTGTCTATTTTAAGCGAGAGCTGCACCGGGTGCCGCAGGCCTTTGGCCAGTGCTGTAACGGTATCCTGGTTTACGGCCACCAGGTGCAGGTTTATGCGCGAGGCGAGTTCGTTTATACTTTCCATCTCCAGCACGTTGGCCGGGAAGGCGATCATGATATCGGTCCAGCCGTGGTCGGCAAAGTAGCGGGCCATGCGCACCGATGATACCGTGATCGCCTCCACACCGTAGGCACGAAACCACTCCCCCACCTGCGCCGACTGGTGCGTTTTGAAATGCGGGCGCAGCCGCACGCCGTTTTGCTTTGCTTTGGCAGCCATGCGGCTGATGTTTTGCAAAGCCTTCTGTTTATCCAGAAGTAAGGTAGGTCTTGTAATCTTCATAGGTATAAATCAGGAAAAGTGGCAAATCCTGTGAATTTAGGCATATTCCGGCAAAGAATCATCTTTCTGCACCCTTTAAGGTGACAAATGTCATTTCGTGGAGAGGCCCTGCTGCGGACCTTTGCAGTGTAATAATTGAAGAGGAGAAACAAGATGCAAGAGCTGCTTAAAACCACACCTGCCGAACTGCTGGCTAAGTATGATGTGCCGTCGCCGCGCTACACCAGCTACCCCACTGTGCCTTACTGGGACGAGAAGCCGCTGACGCAGGAACAGTGGCTGCGCCACGTGCGCCAGGCCTTTCGGAAGACGAACAGCACTGAAGGCATCAGTCTTTACCTGCACCTGCCGTTCTGCGAGAAGCTGTGCACCTACTGCGGCTGCAACAAGCGCATCACCACCAACCACGCCGTGGAAGAGCCCTACCTGGCCGCCATCATAAAGGAGTGGGAACTATACCTGGCGGAGTTTGATGAGAAACCGCGCATCACAGAGCTGCACCTGGGCGGCGGCACGCCTACGTTCTTCAGCGCCCAAAACCTGAAAACACTGCTGGAAACCCTGCTGAAAGACGCAGAGATCACACCGGATGCCGCCTTTAGCATTGAGGTGCACCCGAACGCCACCAACGCCGAGCAGCTGCAGGTGCTCTACAACCTGGGCTTCAGGAGGCTGAGCGTGGGTGTGCAGGATTTCGATCCGCGCGTGCAGCTGGCCATTAACCGCATCCAGACGTTTGAGCGCACCAAACAGACATTTGATGACGCCCGCGCCATTGGCTATACTTCTATCAACGCTGATATCATCTACGGGCTGCCTTTTCAGGATGCCGACTGTGTGCGCCACACAGTAGAGCGCGTAAAAGAGCTGCGCCCCGAGCGCATTGCCTTCTACAGCTATGCCCACGTGCCCTGGAAGAGCAAGGCCCAGCGCCGCTACTCTGAAAAAGACCTGCCGGAGCCAGCCGAAAAGCGCGGCCTGTATGAACTGGGGCGCACCATGCTGGAAGAAGCGGGCTACGTCGAGATCGGCCTGGACCACTTTGCCCTGCCGGAGGATGAGCTGTACGTAGCCGCCCAAAACGGAAACCTGCACCGCAATTTTATGGGCTACACGCCGCGCCACACCGAGCTGCTGATCGGCCTTGGCTGCTCCAGCATCTCCGACACCGGCACGGCCTTTATGCAGAACATAAAAGAAGTGGAGCCCTATGAGGCCGCCATTGCGTCTAGTGTGCTGCCACTGCTGAAGGGACACGAGCTGACCGAGGAAGACCTCATCGTCCGGAAGCATATCCTGAACCTAATGTGCCGCCTGAGCACCAGCTGGACCGAGGAAGAGCTGCCCTACTTTGTGGACGCCCTGATCAGGCTGCAGCCGCTGGAAGAGGACGGACTGCTGGAGTATACCAACCACGACATCCAGGTGCTGGAGGCTGGCAGGCCGTTCCTGCGCAACATCGCCATGTGCTTTGATGCAAGACTGTGGCAAGACAAGCCCACCACGCCGGTGTTCAGCAAATCGGTATAAGAGTTTTTTGTGATTATATGTATATGGGGAATCAGAGGCGCAAGCAATTGTGCCTCTTTTTCTTTCGTGGCTCTTAACTGGCGCCGGCATCCAGCCGGTGACGCCAGGTGGGTAGCGAGTCTCCAGACTCGCTTTAAAGTATGGTAGATAGTATGGCGCAAGCGTCCGCTTGTGCCTTGTCAGCCACCGCGCCTAACCACCCCTGCCCCTCTCCCGAAACAAGTCCATTGCTGCTCCAAGTTTTCAACTGGCGAAAGTATAAAACGCCTCCCCCAAGCTGAAAGCTCGCGGTAGAGGGGCTAGTTATACCTATGTCTTAATCGTAGCCTTAGTTCAGGAGGGGAATTCTGCAATTACTGTTGCTAAAGTATAAATTGCATAGCTGCCGCCGTTGCGCGGACAGGTCGCGACCTGTCCCTACAAAGTATTGACTTGCTTCTCTAAGTACAGGAATCATACTTCGCTTCCGGCAATTAAACATTTCGGCTTACCTTTGCAGAAACACTACCCGCTGCTATGAGCTATTTCTACGTAAAGGCGCTGCATATCATTTTTGTGGTAACCTGGTTTGCCGGCCTGTTCTACATCGTGCGCCTGTTCATTTATTATGCTGAGGCCGCCGAAAAGCCGGAACCGGAGAAATCCATCCTTCAGAAGCAGCTGGCCCTGATGCAGAAACGCCTATGGTACGGCATTACCTGGCCCTCCGCCATCCTCACGCTCATCTTTGGCCTTACCATGCTGTACCTGTACGGCTCAGTGCCTGGCTGGCTCGTCTGGAAGCTGAGTTTTGTGGTGGGCCTTTACGTGTACCATTTCCTCTGCCACGCCATCTTTAAACAGCAGCAGCAGGGTATCATCAAGTATAACTCCACACAGCTCCGCATCTGGAACGAGGTGGCCACGCTCTTTCTCATCAGCATCGTGTTCCTGGTGGTGCTCAAAAGCTCGCTCAGCATGCTCTGGGGCATCATCGGCCTGATTCTCTTCTCTGCCATGCTCATGCTGGCCATCCGCCTTTACAAACGGGTGAGGGAGAAGAAATAAGGGGAGTTAAAAAGTTAGAAAGTTAGAAAGTATAGTAGACACTGTAGAGACGCAATACCTTGCGTCTCTTTTGTTTAGCGGCTACACGCAATTTTATACTTTTCTACCTCTCTACCTTTCTACTTTCTTCTCCCTCACCTTTCTAACTTTTTAACATTCTAACATATAAGCCTTACCTTTGTAAGTATGAACAGAGCATTGAAGGCAAACGAGAGAGAACTTATAAAGCTGGCACGCTACTTCAGTAAGCGCGCAGCACAGCTTACCGTGGACGGAGAATTGAGCGAGGGGCAGAAACAAGTGACGCAGGCCTGCGAGAACCTGGAGCAGCAACTGCTGCAGCACGCCGAGAACCGCGAAGCCATTATGGACAAGCGCAGCCGCCTGGAAAAACTGATAGAGGACAAAGCCGAGTGCCCGAAATGCCGCAAAGCGGATATGCTGAAACGGCAGGCCGCAGTTACAAACGAGCATGGCTGGAAACTGAACACCTACCGCTGTCGCCGCTGCAATACCTCCTTCACCTGGAACCGCCCCAACAACCCCTGGCACATGATGGAGTTCCTGGAGCTATACATAAAAGAACTAGAGGACTCGTTAAATGCTGATATGGAGCCAAGCCTACGCCAACAGACCGAGGCTGCCATTCCGCAGCTGCAGGACAGCCTCTTCCGCCTGCGCCCTGTGCTGCAGGATTCTGACGATGAACTGGAGGCGCTAACGGCCAAGGAGCAGGAGATGGACAAACTCATCCACCAGTTTAAAAATTACCTCCTCATCGAGAAGATCAAACTGGATACGTACCAGAACTAGTTGCTGGTTTTTAGTTGTTCGTTTTAAGCGATTAACTGATAACGAAATTCAAGACCCAATACCAGAAGGCCAGCGTGATGAAGGAAATCGGGATGCCGAAGCCCACCATCATGTTGGCGAGCCGGGGTTTGAGGCCATAAGCAGCCGCCACAATGCTGGCCGTCACCATGGGCGCCATGGCGGCCTCCAGCACACAGATCTGCAGCAGCTCACCCTGCACATCAAGCACACCTCGGTACAGCAAAAGTATAAGCAGCGGCGCCAGCATCAGCTGAAACGTGAGCCCGAGCGCCAGAAAGCCCCAGTGCTTGCTGCGCCACTCCGGCCGCAGCTGCAGCCCCACCGACACCAGCGCCAGCGGCGACACAGTAGCACCCAAACGCTGAAATACGTCTTTCATATCCTCGGAAAAGTGAAAGCCAAGCAGGTTGAGCAATAGCGCCAACAGGAAAGCCACAAAGGGCGGAAACAGGAAAACCTTGCGGGCAATAGTGCTGATGCTGGTAGCGCCTCTGGAGTAACTGGCGGCCAGCGCAATGCCTAAGGTCGACAGCACCACAAAGGTACCCGGCTGGTCGATCAGGATGACCGTTTCTATACTTTTAGGCCCGAAAAGCGCTTCAATTACTGGTAAACCCACAAAGGAAGTGTTGCCCAAACCGCCTGTAAGTATAAGACAGCCCACCAGTTTCCGCGACCAGCCAAAGGCTTTGCCCAGGCTCCAGAAAAACAAGGCAGCGGCTGCAAAGCAGATCCAGGCCAATCCTACCGGCAGCAGTACCTGCGGCGACAGCTGCACGTCTGGTATAAAGTATAGCGCCAGGGCCGGCAGCGAAATGTAAATGATGAACTGGTTGAGCACCTGCGGTGCGTTTTTCGGAAACTCCTTTACGCGCTGCAACAGTATCCCCAGGCCCAGGCAAGCAAATAAAAGTATAAAACTGCTCAATCTCTTTCCTCCGGATATAGCCACTCCCTGACCAGAAGCGGCACGCAAAGGTACGCAGGCTTTTTAGAAAGCTCAGCATAAGAAAAAACGCAGAAGCACGGTGATGTACTTCTGCGTTTTTATACTTTTTAGCTGATGTTTACTGCAGTACCACCCGCCGCACGATGCGCGTCTCACCCGAGATGATGCTGAGAAAGTAGACGCCTGCTGCCAATTGCTGCGTATCCAGCTGCAGCGTGTCCTCTCCGCTACGCACCCGCTTGGTTACGTCGAGCACGTTTTTCGACTGGGCGTTGGTAAGTATAAACCGCACTTCCGGGTGCTTCAGCCCGTTTATTTTCAGGTTGAGGTTTCCCGCTGTCGGCACCGGATATACTTGCACGGCCCGTTCCAAAGCCTCTGTCTCAGCGGAGGCCACAGGGCCGGTGTAGGAGAGTTTGTAGATAGCATGGGCGGCATCATCCGAGATAAACAAGTTTCCCTCCTGGTCAACCGCAATGTCCACAGGGCGGGCATAGGCTTCGGTGGAGTCGCTGTTGAGGAAGCCGCCCACCAGGTCCAGCTGCTCGCCAGGCTTATCACCCTGCCACGGAAAATAGATGATCTTATAGCCGGTGGCTTTGGAGCGGTTCCAGGAGCCGTGCAGGGCAATCAGCGCGCCGTTGCGGTAAGGCTGCGGCAGTTTGGTGTCTTGGGTAAAGAGCAGCCCCAGCGGAGCCGAGTGCGCCTGTATGCCTTTGCTGATGCGGTCCATGCCGCTGCAGTCCACCGCCCCGTTGGCGTTTAGCTGCACATCCTTGATGAAAGGCATGTTGTCCATTCCCTCGCGCGGGTCTGGGTTGCAGAAGGGCCAGCCGTAGTTGCCGCCGTCGCGCACCAGCGTGAATTCCTCCGGCGGGTTATTGTCCACATAGCTCTGCACCACTTTGCCATAGTTGCCGGTTTCGTCCTCGAAAGGATAGGCCACGTTATCGCGGTTATTCACCGTTACCCACAGGTTATTGGTGCCCGGCACAAAGTCCAGCCCCTCCGCATTTCGCAGCCCCTCGGCAAACAGCCGCCCGCCCGAGCCGTCGGCGTTGTACACGTAAATGGCCCCGCGCTTCGGGTTGCTCTGCGTGTCTTCTATGCAGGCGTTGCAGGTAGAGGCGATGGAGACATACAGCTTATCATTGCTGTCCAGGGCGATGTTCTTGAGCACATGGCCATAGTTGCCCTTCAGCTCCGACAGGCTCTCGTCCGGCAAGTTATCCACCACTACCTCCATGTTCTGGCCCTGCGTATCGCCGCTATTATACTTGTAGCGGATGATGCGGTTCTTTTCCGAGATGTACACGTACTGCTGCTCCCCTATCTTGTGGAACACGATGTCGTGCGGCTTCTGCAGCCCCGAGGCAAAGTCAAACTCCTGCGGGGTGCCGCTGCCAGAGCCTGGGCGGAAGATCTTCACATAGCCGTTGTCGGGCTTGGAAACGAACAGGTCGCCGTTGGGCGCCACCGCCATAAAGCGGGCGCCGCTGAGGCGGGCGTATACTTCCAGCTTAAAGTTAGGCGGCACATTGGCAAAACGGTCCACGTTAAACGGCGCCTGCCGCATACTTTCCGGCACCTCTATCTTCACGGTTTCGGTGGCGGCAGGGGGGGCTTGCGCAAAAGTATAAATAGGTGCGGCCAGTGCGGCAGTTAGCAAGTATGATTTGAGTAAATGTTTGAAAGGCATAAGAAAGAAGTTGTTTTGAACCACCTTCTTTTATTCAGTTTTAGCTGAAAGGTTGCAGAACCTCACGATTTTAGTGCAATTCACTTTGGCAGTTATACATCAAGCTAAACTGGCGAAAAAATGTAGCTACAGTACCACTAAAGTTACCTCACGCATACTCACCCAATAGCTTAACTACCGGGGCTATTGAGTTTACACAATAAAAACCTTCTCCAACTATAATAAAAATCCATTTTTAAATTGGATAAGTAAAATAATATAGTAACAGAGCGAGCATCTAACCTTAAAATGGTATGTGGTTAATGTTGTACGGTAGAACCTCCCGCCTCCAATACAACTTGTCATGTGGATACTTCCTGAAAAACATACTTTAATATTCTAAGCATATGGAACGACTTATATCTCTTTGGAAGCACCTGCTTCTACTTGTTATTTTAATAACTCCCTTCTTAGGTTTTTCACAAGTTAGCCAGGAGTGGGTAGCCAAGTACAATGGCCCCGGTGGCAGCCATGATGGGGCAACGGCCATGGTTGTAGATAGTGCCGGAAATGTGTATGTGACCGGCTTCAGCTACGCCCATAAACCCAACGATGATACAGAAGCATTTAAAGACATTGTTACCATCAAGTATAACACTGCCGGCGAACAGCAGTGGGCAGTGAGGTATAATGGGCCTGCAAACAATGCAGATCATCCCGTGGGCATTGCGCTGGATTCGGCCGGGAATGTGTACGTGGCCGGTTATAGTGCAGGAAACAAAACTGATGTTTATGACTCCAGATCCGGGTATGACTACGTCACCATCAAATACGGTGCAAATGGAAATGAACAGTGGGTGGCTAGCTACAATGGCCCAGGAAATGGGGAAGATCAAGCTACGGCTATGGAGGTGGATGCCGCCGGCAATGTATATGTGACTGGTTTTGTATACGTAGCTGGATTAAACTACGGCGCCAATCCTGACATAGATTATGCTACCATCAAGTACAATACCGACGGTGGGCTGCAATGGGTAAAACGGTATAACGGGCCTTTAAGCCTGAGAGATGTAGCTAATGCTCTTGCCCTGGATACCGCTGGTAATGTATACGTTACAGGTTCTAGCCTCAGTGATACTACGGTTACGCGTCGTAATAGCGCAGTAACTATCAAATATGACACGGAAGGTAATGAGGTGTGGACTGCAAAGTATGGCGCCCCTGATGATACTCCAAGCGTTTATGCACAAGACCTTGCTCTGGATGCAACTGGCAATGTGTATGTTACCGGTTACAGTTGGTCAGAGCGCGATTCTGACGGCCTTGACAAGATTGATTATACTACCTTAAAAATTAATATAGACGGCACGCTGAGTTGGGTCAGATTTTTTGATTCTAGCAAATTATATGGCGCTACGGATGCATCAAGAGATGATTTTGCCCGAGCGCTGGCTGTGGACGCCGAAGGTAATGTGTACGTAACAGGACAGACGGGTAACCGGGAAGAAGACCCCGACAATGCCTTCCTTACAATTAAATATAACACGCAGGGGGATATACTTTGGGCCAAGCCTTACGACGGACCGGGCGGACCACAGGGAGGAGGAGGCAATGACATTGCTCTTGATACCGCAGGGAATGCGTATGTTACCGGTTCTATCACCATAGGTCCGGAATGGCAAAACACAGACTATGCCACGCTTAAGTATAGCCCCGAGGGCAAACAGCAGTGGCTAATGACTTACAATGGACCTGATAATTACATTGATAATGCTACTTCCATCGCTTTAGATGCTTCAGGTCATGTGTATGTAACCGGGCTGAGCTATCTTAAAAATGGAGATGTCAGTTACCTTGATATAGATACTGAGTATGCTACCATCAAGTATTCTCAAGCTCTCTGCACCCCTCCCACTCTATCCATTTCTGTCATCCCAGATTCTGCTACCTACACCGGCGGTGACCCTTCTACTATCTTACTGGGGTACGGCCACCAACGGGTTACATTACAGGCCAGTGGCGCGGAACAATATGTATGGAGCCCTGCCGAGGGTTTAAGTGACACCACGGTGGCTGACCCGGTTTTCTCCCCGACGGCAGCTGGTACCTATGTCTTCACTGTCACAGGCCGTACTGATAGCTGTTCAGCAGAGGCTTCTGTTACAATAACTGTTATCCAATCCAACCTCGTCGGCAATAAGGAGTGGGACAGAACTTTCGGAGGAGATAGTTCAGAATGGTTCTATGACATTCAGCAAACCAGCGACGGAGGCTATATTCTAGGTGGACATACAGAGTCAAGTATTGGCGGTGATAAGTCGGAAGCCTCACGTGGAAGCTTTGACTATTGGGTCGTGAAGCTTGACTCGACAGGTAAGAAAGAGTGGGACAGAACTTTTGGTGGGAATGATGTCGACAGGCTCTATGCTCTCCAGCAGACGAGCGACGGGGGATACATTTTGGGGGGATATTCTAACTCAGGCATTAGCGGTGATAAAACACAGGACAGGCATGGTGACTTTGAAGATAACATCGACTGCTGCCTTGACTACTGGATTGTGAAACTAGACGCAAAGGGCAACAAGCAGTGGGACAGAACCTATGGTGGTGATGGCGGGGATGTTCTCCAATCCCTTCAGCAAACGAGCGACGGAGGCTATATCTTAGGGGGAGATTCTAATTCCGGCATTAGTGGCGATAAAAGTGAAAGCTTCATTGGCAGCCCTGATTTTTGGATAGTGAAGATAGACTCTGTGGGCAACAAAGAGTGGGATCGTACTTTCGGCGGCGGTGATGAGGAAAATTTTGCTTCTATTCAACAGACTAACGATAATGGCTATATTCTTGGCGGAGGTTCTTATTCTGGAATTGGAGGAGACAAAACAGAAGCCTCTCGTGGAGGGTATGACTACTGGATCCTAAAACTGGATTCTGAAGGCAACAAGGAGTGGGACAGAAGTTATGGCGGAGAAGATAGCGATCGGCTCTATGCTGTTGAGCAAACCAGTGATAGCGGTTATGTATTAGGAGGTTCCTCCTCTTCAGGAATCAGCGGCGAAAAAACAGAAACTTCTAAGGGTGAAAGCGATTACTGGATTATCAAAATTGACTCTATCGGAAACAAGGAATGGGATAAAACCTATGGTGGAGATATGTCCGAATGGTTTTCTTCTCTTCAGGGAACAAATGACAGAGGCTATATCCTGGGGGGATACTCAGAATCAGGCATAAGTGGTGATAAGTCAGAGGCAGCTCTAGGAAACTATGATTATTGGGTAGTGAAGGTAGATTCGGTGGGAAATAAAAAGTGGGACAAAACTTTAGGTGGACAGGGTGAGGATCGGCTCCATGCAATTCAGCAAACCTCAGATGAGGGGTACATCTTAGGAGGACAGTCAGACTCTGGTATCTCTGCAGACAAGAGTGAGCCTTCTCGTGGTGGAACAGACTATTGGATCGTAAAGCTTAGCCCAGAAGAACCCTGCACCCCTCCCACCCCATCCATCGCCGTCATTCCTACTTCTGACGTCTACACCGGCGGTGATTCTACTACCATTTACCTGGGCTACGGCCCGCAGAGCGTGCGGCTGGTGGCCAGCGGCGCCCAAAGGTATGTGTGGAGCCCGGCTGCGGGCTTAAGTGACACCACGGTGGCTGACCCGGTTTTCACCCCGACTACAGCCGGCACCTATACCTTCACGGTCACCGCTTATAACGGCACCTGCGCCGCTACGGCCTCCGTCACCATCACCGTAGTAGATGCGCGCTGCGGCACCTTGGGAAGGGTGCTCGTCTGCCACAACGGGCGCACCCTCTGCCTGAGCCCTGCGGCTACCAAGGTCCACCTGCTTGCCTACCCTAACGACCGCCTTGGCAGCTGCGGGGAGAACCCTGCCGCCGAGGAGGAAACTACCGCGACCATGCCCCTGAAAGTGTTCCCCAACCCCTTCGGCGAGCAGGCAAACGTGGAGTTCAAGCTGCCGATGGGAGAGAACTACCGCCTGGAGCTCTACAACGCGTGGGGCAAAAAGCTTGATACAGTGGCGAACGGTGAAGCTACCGCTGGACAGTTGGTAAGGCTGGAGCTAAAGACCGATGGTTTACCTAATGGCATTTACTACCTACGCCTCGTCACCTCCGACGATACACAGACACTGAGGCTGATGATTGACAAGTAAAAACCAATTTGAAAACAGGCTATACTTGCACAAAGTATAGCCTGTTTTTTACCCCAATAGCGAGTTCGTAAACTTGAGTTTTATACTTGCCTGAAAGTTGGCAATTGTCTTAAAAATTTCTTTTAAGGTTACCTGCTCTATCTTGGTCAGGCTATGGAGGTCAATAAAGTTGTCTGCAGCGGCTTTGTCCTGAATGATTTGCACGGCCTGCTTCTTCAGGCGCAAACTCATCAGGTAATAATAAGAGTGCATCAGCTCCTGAAAATCCTTTTCTGTAAACTCACCCAGATCACGCAGGGCCTCCAGGCGCTCCCCGGTGTTTGTCTTAAATACCCTGTCTTTCAGGGCATACACCCGCACCAGGTCCACAATAGGTGTCATAGTTTTCTTGATATCGAACACTTCCTGGCTGCCTTTGGTGAAGGTCTTGATATTGCGGAAGAAGGTTAGCGGCGGCTCATACTGCAGCGCGTTCTGCGCCATGTGGTACAGAAACCTGCCCAGCGGCTTCTGCAGTTCCTGGTCCAGAAACTCCCGTAGCTCGTCCATAATAGCGGCCTCGCCATAGATATAGCGGCAGTCGAAGAAGGTGGAGAATTTCATCACCGTTTCCGGGTCCGGCTCCTGCATCCAGCTGGTGTAATTCCGCTTCCAGTGCGAGAGCGAGTGCGTCCATTTGGAGTTCTTGGCCATAAACCCGCCTTTGCAGAAGCTAAAGCCAATCGTATCCAGCCGCTCCGACACCCGCTCGGCAAAGCTCAGGAAATACTCCCGCACCAGCTCTCGCTGCTCGTTGGCCTTGTCTTCGTAAATGATGGCGTTGTCCTGGTCGGTGTTCAGCGTCTGCTCTTTGCGGCCCTCGCTGCCCAGCACCATAAACACGAATTTGGCCGGCGGCGTGCCCATTTCCTCTATCACACCCTCAATCACCTTGGTGGCAATGGTATCCGACACGGTGGTGATGACCTGGTTCACGATCTCGGGCTTCACGCCGCGGTCCAGGAGTTGATACACGATCTCGGGCACCTTCTCCCACTTGCGCTTCAGCTCCTCCACCGACTGCGCCAGCTTTACCGACTGTATGAACACGAACGGCGACTGCGCCTGCTCGCTCAGCAGCTTGTTGCGGCTCAGGAAACCCAGGTACTGCCCGTTCTCCTCCACCAGCAGGTAACGGGTTTTGGTCCTGAACATCAAAAGTATGGCCTCATACACAAAACCTTGTGTGCTGATGCTCACGATCGGGTTATCCATTACCTGCCGCACCGGTTCCTGCACGCTCACCTGCCGGGCCACCACGTTGTCGCGGATGCTGATGTCGGTGAGGTAGCCGATAATCTGCCCCTGCGGCTCCTGCACAAACAGGCAACTCACCTTTTTCTCGGCCATCAAGCGGGCAGCCTCATAGATAGGCGTGTCGCCAAGGCAGGTTACCAGCTCGCGGTACACAAGCGTTTCAATTTTGCGCGAGTACAGCTGGTCGGAGGCGATGAAATTATCTTGGAAAGCAGTCGGCTTTTTCACGAAATGGGCAAACTCATCGTTGAGCATGCGGTGACCAAACTCTGCCGTGAAGTGGTGGAAGAAATCCTCGTAGCCCTGGCAAAGCTGCCTGAAATCGCGGCGCGGCAGGAAGTATACCAACGTGCCTTTTTTAGCGATAACCGAGCGCAGCGACCGTTTGCGGTTCAGCAGCACCGAAATGCCGCCGTAGCAGTAGCCGCTGTAATGGTGCTCCACCACCCGCTTGTTCTGCTCACTGTCGTAGAAAAAGCTCTCATACTCGCCCTCCGCTATCAGGTCCACGCCTTTCATCTTGGTTACCTCCTGATGGTAGATGGCGGTGTCTTTAGTATACTTTACCTCCTGTAGCAGGTCGGCTACGCCCAACAGCACCTCCTCCGGAAGTTTATCAAAAGGCTTCACCGTTTTCAGAAACTCTACTTTATCGGTCATAAAAGGATAATCAGTAAAACAGCAAGTATAAAAAGGGCAAGTATGATGAACAGCTGTATTTTGTTTTTAGCGGATGACGCCTGCCGAGACACACGCTGCTCCTCCTGCTGCCGCAAAATAGTTTCCGGCGTGATATCGCCCTGCTCCATCAGCTTGAAAAAGCAGGCAGCGGTTGCCTTTACGTCCACGGCGGCATCGTGTTGTTGCTGCAGCGGCTCCTGAAACAGCCGTTCGTACAGCTCGCCGAGCCTCAGAAAGCGCTGGCCCTGCTTCAGAAAAAAGTTCGCGGAGGCGTTCATGGTGCAGAACGTAGGCAGCTGCGGCAGCGGGTTTGGCAGGTTAGCCCTATGGAAGCCTACGCCCAGCATGTGGTAATCGAGCTGCATAAAATGGCCTACCACCAGCGGCTGGTACTTCTCCAGGTCCTGCGCCAACAGCGAGAGCACCTGTTTCCGCGCCTTGCCGTGTTCCTGCAGAAACTCTTTTGTGATGCCGTGTATTTTTTCGGATGTCTCTGATATTTCCAGCTCCGGCTCGTAGATGTAATGGTTTTCGCCCTTCAGCTCCTGCCCTTCTTTTGTATAAACCGCCCAGGCAATCTGCACAGAGTATGGCCAGCTTGTCGCATCGGAATAAGGCGCGTCCCAATCCAGCGGTTTGCCGGTAGTCTCGGTGTCGATGAAAAGTATAAACTCCCGCATGATCTAGCTTCCTGTGGCTACAGCCATAGGTATACTTCCTTCCATCACTACGTACTCTTTTCCTCCCTTCATAAAAGTATGATTTGTTTCCTGCAGCCCGAAGCGCTTATAAAAAGCCGCTTTCTCCTGCCGCGCATTGCACCAGAGTTGGGTTATACCTTGCGCTCTCGCTTGCTCGATCAGGTGCTGCAACAGTTTGGATCCATAGCCTTTGCCCTGGTGCTGCGGCAGTGTGGCAAACTTACGAAACTGCGCCCGCTCCCCCTCCACAAACAGCGACACCACCGACACCAACTCACCAGACAAGTATAAACCGAAGTGCTGGCCATTTTCATCCTCCGGCAGCTGCACGTAATTTATACTTTGCCCCGGCCACATCACGTCGCGCCTGAGCTGCCAGGTATCTTCAGGTGGTATTTCTTTTATCTGCATGTGGTGTTAGGGTGTAAACCCACCCCAACCCCTCCGAGGAGGGGAATTTGTTCAGCATTATCTGGCGTAAGCGTCCGCTTCTTTAGCCGCGGCTTACTGCAACTGGAGGCAAGCTATCCTTTCTAGCTGCAGTTCATCCTCAGTCTTACAGGCCATTAGTTCCACCTCATATTTGGCTCCCTCCTAGGCCGGGAGGCCTCGTTTTCCCGCTCGGCGCTGGGAGCTTTTCCTGCCCTCGTGCCTCGGGCTGCCTCGCCTTCAGCTCGGCACCGGAAAAACTCGCATAGGCGCCTCCCAGAAAAACTGGGGATCAATTTTCGATAGCCTAGCCTTTCCACACAGCCCCCTCCCGTACTTGTTCCGGGAGGGGCTGGGGAATGACCCTGAATAACCCAAGCAACAAAGCTTATATCTGAGTAGCAGCAGCTACAGACTCCCCTCCTTAGCTAAGGAGGGGCAGGGGTGGTTGGACCCGGTACTATAACAACGCCCTCCCCTATATCGCCTTTGCTTTCTCCTTCAGCCAGGCCAGTTCATCCTCGTTCAAGTGCGGGCTGAGCTTCTCTACCACCTGGGCGTGGTACTCGTTCAGCCACTTGATTTGGTGCGCCTCCAGCAACTCTTTCTTCACTGGGGTAGTGTCAATCAGGGCTATCGTCAGGTGCTCAAAAGTATAAAACTCGCCGAACTCGTTCGTCTCATCCTGCACCGTGAGTACCAGGTTCTCGATGCGGATGCCGTGCTTGCCGGTGCGGTATAAGCCGGGCTCTACCGAGGAGATCATGCCCAGTTCTAAATCTACAGCGGTTGGCGTTGGGTTGAGCACATGCGGGCCTTCATGCACATTCAGGAAGAAGCCGACGCCGTGGCCGGTACCGTGGCCGTAGTTGCGGGTGTAATCCCAGAGCGGCTTGCGCGAGATAGCATCGATCTGGTAGCCTTTCGTGCCTTTCGGATAACGGGCCGTGGAGCCGTCGATCATCCCTTTCAGCACCAGGGTATAATCTATACTTTCTTCCTCCGTCAGGTTGCCCAGCGATACCACACGGGTGATGTCGGTGGTGCCGGAAGTATACTGTCCGCCGGAGTCTACCAGGAACAGGCCTTCTGGCTGCAGTTCTATATCGCTTTCCTCGGTCACGCGGTAGTGCGGCAGGGCACCGTGCGCCTTATAGCCGGAAATCGTATCGAAGCTCTCCCCCACAAAGCCCTCCTGCTGGGCCCGGAACTCGAGTACCTTCTCCACCACCGTCAGCTCTGTAATGCGGGTTTTGCCGATGTTCTCCTCCAGCCATTTAAAGAAGCGCATCAAGGCCACGCCGTCTTTGATCATGGTCTGACGCGTGTGCTCCACCTCTACCTCGTTCTTCATCGCTTTAAAGAAAGTGGTCGGGTTAGTGTCCTGTATTACGCGCACCTCTTTTGGCAGCTCTTTGTACAGGGCATAGCAGTTGCGGCGCGGATCGATCAATATGCTGTTTCCTGGTATGGCCGATACGGCACGTTCGATCATATCGTAGGTTTCCAGCTCCACACCGGCCTTTCTCAGTTTCGCCTGATCCTCTTCTGAAAGTTTGGCGGCATCCATAAAGAGCATGGCTTTGTCCTGGCTGATGAGCGCGAAGCTCAACACCACCGGGTTACACTTTACATCGGAGCCACGCATGTTAAAGAGCCAGGCCATATCATCCAACGAGGAGATCAGGTGGTATTCGGCACGATGCTTTTTCAGGGCTTTACGCAGGCGCTCCAGTTTGCTCTCCAGGCTCTCTCCCACTATTTCCTCGCCCAGCAAAAAGGCAGGTGCGGAAGGCAGATCCGGCCTGTCCTGCCAGATCGGCTCCAGGTAATCGCGGTCGCTGTTTATTTTCAAACCGATAGGCGTTAACTGCGACTCCAGCAACTGCGCCAGCGCCACCGAAATTAGTTTGCCGTCGAAAGCCACGGTGGCACCCTCCGGCAGCCGCTCGGCCAGCCAGTCGATGTATTCCGGAGCGTTCTGCACGTGCAGTTTCGCCAGCTCAAAACCGGTTCCCTGCAGTTGCTCGTTGGCCTGCACAAAGTAGCGGGCATCCGTCCACAGGTGGGCGGCCTCCTCGGTAATCACCAGCGTGCCTGCAGAGCCGGTGAAGCCCGAGGCAAACTCAATGCATTTATACCTGTCTGGCACATACTCACTTATATGCGGATCAGCCGATGGAATGATATAGGCACTCACGCCTTCGCCTTTCATCTGGCTTCGGATTGCTGCTAATCTTTCTTGGTAGGTCATGTAAAAATCTCTTTTTCGGTTTGAGGCAAATTAAGGAAAGCTGGGGAGAAATGCTCAGCAAAGCGGTTTTAATATACTTTGATGACCTGCCCGGTGCAGATGCCGAGTATACTTTTGAGGTAGGCGTTTACCACCCGCTCCATCGGCACCGGGTTATGGCCGGGGAAGTAACTGCCAATAGCCTCCGTAGAGTCTTCCACAATGCCCGGGCTTACCACGTTGATGCGGATACCCTGCCGGAAAAGCTCTCCCGAAGCACCAATCACAAAGCCATTCACGGCACCGTTTACCGTGCTCAGCACCGCGCCCAGGGCAATCGGGTCTTCTGAAAGTATGCCCGAAGTCAGGGTTATACTTCCGCCGGGGTTCAGGTACTTCTGCCCGATGAGCGCCAGGTTAATCTGCCCCATCATTTTGCTGCGGATGCCTTCGTAGAAATGCTCCTGCGTCAGCTCCGCTATCGGGGCCATGGGCGCCCCGCCGGCTGCCACCACAATCGCATCTACCTTGCCTGTTTTACTGAACAGCTCCTCAACAGCGTGAGGGTCTGTCATGTCGAACTGCACATCGCCGCTTTTGGAGCCTGCCGTAATAATTTCGTGCTGATCCTGTAGCCGCCAATAGATTCTTTTGCCAATGGTGCCGGTGCCGCCTACGAGTAGTACTTTCATAGTTTTTCAGGTTTTAGTTGATGTTGAAGTATACGTTTATACTTTGGTTTTTACAGAAAGTATAACCAGCTGGAAGTATAGAAGTTTTTAGATTAAGAGCATTGCTACCCGAGCCGGAACCGATGCAGCACCTGCACGTGCTCCTTGCGTTGGTACCAGTCGTTGTAGACAAGCTCCAGGGCATCTGCCGTAAAGGTGCCGAAATCATGGTTTCTATACTTCTCCAGCACCTGCAGGAAGCCTTCCATGTTGCTGATCTCACTCCGGAACCGAACCACGGTGGCATGCGCCGTTTGGATGGCGTAGCGTTTGTCTATACTTTGCTCCAGCCCGGAGTTTTTAAAATTCAGCCGCAGGTTCTCCCGCAGCTCGTTCAGCGTATCGTCCAACATAAAGCCCTGCACCAGCACGCAGGAAGGTGAGGCGGTAATCCCTTTAAAGCTGATCCTGATCTCGCGCATGGCAGGTATACTTCTCCGGACCAGCTCGACATACTTTGGAACCGCGATCTGCCCCAGCTCAAAGCCGCTGTAGCAGGAGATGATGGACATGACCGTGATATGGATATCAGAATTCGGATAATAGTACTGCGCCGGGTCTATGGCTTTCAACTCACCTAGGAATGCCTGAATCTGCTGTTTGGTCTGGCTGTCGGGGCGCAGCAGCAGCGTGATGCCAAGGCGGTTGTCGGTGTCAGAATCCAGCAGCGGGTCGAGCTGGTATTGGCCGGAGCGGATCTTCTCTATAGAGGTGCTGTAGAGGGTGTCGTAGTGCTCCGGGAGGTTCATGGGGTGGGTTAATGAACAAGGCAAGGTGCCGTAAATTTATGGTTCAGGTTATTAAAGTGGCAAATCAATGGCAAATGGTCACTGATTCTTAACCATTCATCAACTTTGCCAACCTCAACATTTAGCAAGGACTTAGTTAGCTCCTGACAAGCAAACACATAGTCTATGTGGTAAGCTCTGGCAACTTTTCTATTCATAAAAAAAGTAGGGTGCGACTCCTGACCTTGAATTTCGTCATAAAACTTATGGTACAGACTTTCAATGCCTACCTCTTTAAGCTCCTTTTCAACATCCGAGTAATTCCACCACCTATCCCATTCGTCCCAAATTGCATTACTATTGAAATCACCAGCAATAACAGCCTTTTTAAGGTGCTGCTTATTTAACTGTAGATACTTCCAAAGTTGCCCTATGTACCCAAAGTTTGGAGAATTATTGTAATGAGCCCAAACTGCCAGCAGCTGAAAGCTCTGATCTACTTGGCAAGGTATAAAATATTTTACCTGATGCCCCTGATAGGCATCCTCCCAATCTAAAGCTTCGAGTACGATTTCTTCTTTAGCAAATATTTCGAGGCCTTTATGTTTATTATCTCCAACCCATAGATAATTCTTTGCCCATTCTTTATAGCCACCGTGAGCTGCTTCAGCAGGATTCTCACATTCTTGTATGACTAACAGATCAGCATTGAAAGCTGCCAGGAACTCATACTTTTTCCTTAGCGCTCCATTGCAGTTCCAAGTGACAATTCTCAAATCCATAAATTAAGTTGTTAACAAGAAGAGATCTTAAGTATAATAAAATAAGTATTCTTCAGCTAATCCACCTCCCCCCTCCCAAAACCGCACAACCTGTTCATTATTGAACACCTCCAAAAGCCTAAAAACCTGCATTTTAAACTATATTAAACTGTAAATCAGCTACTTACATAACTGGCACCTAAATTGGCTATATCCTCACGAGCAAGTATAAAATAAAACTATGGATCGTGAATTATCAGCCGCTGCCAAACAAGCCAACCGACGCAAGCGCTTCTGGCAAATAGGTATTGCCGCTGGCCTGGTGCTGGCCGCCATCTTCGGGTTCAGAAGTATAATTGCGCCGGGCATCAGCCGCAGCGAAGTACGCACGGCTGTGGTGGAGCGAGGGCCGGTGGTGGCAACTTTAACCGCCTCGGGGGTAGTGGTGCCGGAGCATGAGCAGGCTATCACGAGTCCCATTCAGGCGCGCATTGAGCAAGTGGTGCGCAACACCGGGGAGCAGGTGAAGCCGGGGGAGCAGATCCTGCTGTTGGACCGCTCCTTTACCCAACTGGCCTACGACAAACTGAAAGACGAACAGCAGCTGAACCAGCACAAAAGCGTGCAGATGCGCCTGGAACTGGAGAAAAAGCTCAACAGCCTGGAGTCGCAGTTGGCGATAAAGCGCATGAACGTGAAAAGCCTGCAGGCGCAGCTGGAGGATGAGCAGTACCTTCTGAAAATAGGCGGCGGCACCCAGGAGCAGGTAAAGCAGGCGGAGCTGAAGCTGAAGATTGCGCAGCAGGAACTGGCGCAGCTGGAGCAGGACATCGAGAGCGAGCGCAAACTGCTAAAGGCTGACGAGCAGGAGCTGCAGTTTACCTTGGCCATGAACGGCCGCTCGCTGGAGGAACTGGCGCGCAAGATGGAACAGGCAGAGGTGCGCGCCACCCGCCCCGGCGTGGTAACCTGGGTGAAAAACGAGATTGGCAGCAGCGTGAATGCCGGCGAGGTGATTGCCCGCATGGCCGATCTGAGCAGCTTCCGGTTGCAGGCCAGCATTTCCGACGCCTTTGCCGACCAGCTGCACGTGGGCGGCGAAACAGTTGCCCGCATCAACAACACCGATTTAAAGGGAAGCATTGTAGCCATTGAGCCCTCTGTAAAAAATGGCACCGTCACCTTTTATGTGGCCCTGCAGGAGAAAAGTCACCCGCTCCTGCGCCCCAGCCTGCGCGTGGACCTGTTCGTGACCACAGCTACAAAACCAGATGCCCTGCGCGTGAAAAATGGCCCCTACTTCAACAGCGGCTCCCTGGATAACGTGTTTGTGCTGCGCGAGGACGAGCTGGTGCAGGTGCCCGCCCGCACAGGTTTAAGCAACGCAGACTATGTGGAGCTGGACGGCAGCGTGCAGCCCGGCGACGTGGTGGTGATCTCTGATATGAAAGAGTATGAGCATGTGCAGAAGGTGCGGCTGAAGTGATTCTTTTGAACGAGTGTCATCCCCCAGCCCCTTTAAAGTCGAAGATCCCGGACTTGATTCGGGAGTGGGTAGGGGCATGAGATCATTTGCAGAGATTATACTTTGAAAAAACCATGATACCTGATACGTGCTACGTGATACGCTTAAACTAAAACTATGAAAAAGCATTACCCATACTGTTTGTTGTTTGTACTCTTTGCCCTGCACTGCGGCCAAAGTATAGCACAGCCTGGCACACGGCAACTGAGCCTGCAGGAGGTGATCACTCTGGCGCAGGCGCAGTCGGCGGAGGCGCTGCAGGTGGAGACGAGCCGCGAGAACAGCTATTGGCAGTGGCGCAGCGTAAAATCGGAGTACCGGCCGCAGCTCAGCCTGGAGGGCACTTTGCCCGACTTCAGCCGCACCATCACCCCCGTCACTCAGCCAGATGGCACGACAGAGTTTCGGCACGTTTCCATCAACAACACCGATCTTGGCCTAACGCTCAGCCAGGTCATTAGCCCGACCGGCGGTAAGGTGTTCGTTACCTCGCTCATGCAGCGCTTTGATGACTTTGACCGCGACCAGACCCGCTACAACGGCAACCCGGCCATTATCGGGCTGGAGCAGCCGCTGTTTGCCTACAACGCCCTGAGCTGGAATAAAAAGATTGAGCCGCTGCGCTACGAGGAGGCGCAGAAGCAGTATGTGGAGGACCGGGAAAGCATCGCCGTAAAAGCCACCAGATTATACTTCGATCTGCTGCTGGCGCAGGTAAACCAAAGTATAGCTGCCAAGAACCTTGGTAACAACGATACGCTGTACCAGGTGGCGCAGGAAAAGTATACACTCGGCCGCCTCTCCAAAAACGATTTGCTGCAGCTGCGCCTGGCCGTGCTAAACGCGGAGCTGGCACTGGCTCAGGCCAACCTGGACGAGCAGACTGCCGCACTGGCGCTCCGCAATTACGTGGGCCTGAAAGACAGCAGCCAGCTTAGTCTGCGCGTGCCGGAAAGTATACCTGCAACCTCGGTGGCAGCGGCAGTGGCGCTGGCAGAGGCCAAAAAGAACCGCAAGGAAAGTATAAACTTCAGGCGCCGGACACTGGAAGCCGAGAGTCTGGTTGCCAAAGCCCGCGGCGACAACGGCTTTAACGCCAGTCTGTTCGCCACCTTCGGCCTTACTAACCGCGGCGCCTCCTTCACTGACATTTACAGCAGTCCCGAAAACCAGCAGCGCGCGCGCATCGGCTTCTCTATGCCCATTCTGGACTGGGGCCGGCAGCGCTCTGTGGTAAAGGTGGCGCAGCTGAACCAGCAATTAGAGGAATATACCATCAGCCAGGAAGAGACGAACTTTGAGCAGGCCGTGCTGACGCAGGTGAACCAGTACAATACCCTGAAAGCCCGCATCAGAACCACTGCTGAGGCCGATGCCATTGCCGCGGAGCGCTACGAAATAGCCAAAAACACGTTCCTGATCGGCCGCATCAGCATTACCGACTTAAACATCGCCCTTGCCGAGAAAGACCAGGCCCGCCGCGCCTACATCACCTCGCTCAGCGACTTCTGGGACGCGCACTATATGTTAAGACAACTAACGCTTTATGATTTTGAAAAACAGGAACCCATTGTGGCGGAGGAGGTCCCCTCTACAACCCTCCCCTAAAAACAGGGGAGGGAGTTTTGGGAACAATTATCATCCCCCTGCCCCCTAACTTGGTTCAAGCTCCGTCAGCGGTGGCTATAGGCACAAGCGGACGCTTGCGCCAGAAAATTAGAAGCAGATAAAACACGGAATCAACATTAAATCAAAAGACTTATATTTAAAACTATGATCACATTATCCAACATCGAAAAGGTCTACCAAACAAAGTCCATCGAGACGGTGGCCCTGCAGCACGTGAACCTGCGGGTTCCGAAAGGCGAATTCCTTTCTATTATGGGCCCTTCGGGCTGCGGCAAGTCCACGCTGCTCAACATCATGGGCCTGCTGGATGTGCCAAGCCAGGGCGTGGTAGAGATCGACGGGCAGGCTATCACCAGCTACAAAGACAAGGAACTGGCGCACATCCGCAACGAGAAGATCGGCTTTGTCTTCCAGAGTTACCACCTGGTAAACGACCTGAGCGTGCTGGACAACGTGGAGCTGCCTCTGCTTTACCGCAGCAGCGTTTCCGCCTCCGATCGCACAAAGCTCGCCAAAACCGCCCTGGAGAAAGTAGGACTTAGCGCCCGCACGAAACATTTTCCAGCCCAGCTTTCCGGCGGACAGCGGCAGCGGGTGGCCATTGCCCGCGCTCTCATCGGTCAGCCGCAGATCATATTGGCCGACGAGCCAACCGGCAACCTCGACTCTGTGATGGGAGAGGAAATCATGAACATCCTCCTGGACCTGAACCGGCAGGACGGCACCACCATCGTAATGGTGACACACGACGAGAACATGGCCCAGAAAACCGAGCGCCTGGTGCGCTTCTTCGACGGGCAGCAGGTTTCTGACGCCAAGGTGTTTGCCAACAACCTTCAACAAGTATAGCCATGCTGAAGAATTACCTGAAAATAGCCTGGAAGGTGCTCTTGCGGCGCAAGTTCTTCACCTTCATCAGCCTCTTCGGCATCAGCTTTACCCTGATGGTGCTGATGGTGGCCTCCTCCCTCTTCGACCATACTTTCGGGCCGCAGATGCCCGAGCGCGATACCGATAAACTCTTGTTTGTGAACATGATGCGGGAGCAGATAAAGGACAGCTATACCAGCAGCGGTCCGCCCAGCTACTACTTCCTGGACCGCCACGTGCGCACGCTCAAAACGCCGGAGCAGGTTTCCATCAACTCGGTGCCTTCCCAGGTAAACAGTTACATCAACAACCGCAAACTGGCCCTGGAGATAAAGTATACCGACCAGAAGTTCTGGGACATCCTGAAATTCAACTTCCTGGAAGGCAGCGCCTTTAGCCGTCCCGACGTAGAGAGCGCCAACCGTATGGCCGTTATCAACGAACATACCCGCAACCAATACTTCGGCGATGCTCCGGCCATTGGCAACTACATAGAAGTAGACCAGGTAAAGTATAAAGTAGTGGGCGTGGTGGAAGATGTGCCGGTGCTGCGTGTGCACTCTTATGCCGATATGTGGGTGCCGATTACGCTCAAAAGCCAGGACTTTAACAAGCCTGGCCTGCGGGGCTTCTACTTTGCTACCATCATGGCTCGTAACGCCTCCGATATACCTGCTATTAAAAAAGAGTATGCGCAGATGCTGCAAACCGTGGAGCGGCAGCAACCGGAGAAAGGCACGCTGCTAACCTCCTACCCCGACACGTTTCTGGAGAGCATTGCCCGCACGTTTTTAAGTAACGGCACCACCTCCGGGCTCCCAAAACTTTACGCCATACTTGTCGCGCTTTCCCTGCTGTTCATGCTGCTGCCGGCCATTAACCTGGTTAACATCAACATCAGCCGCATCATGGAGCGCTCCTCTGAGATTGGGGTGCGAAAAGCCTTCGGCGCCTCCTCCTCTACTATTATTGGGCAGTTTTTGGTGGAGAACGTTTTCCTGACGCTGCTGGGCGGTTTGCTGGGTTTTGCGCTGTCGGCCTTGGTGCTCAGCCTTATCAACGACAGCGGCCTGATAGCCTACGCCAACCTGGGCCTGAACCTGCGCGTGTTTGCGTTGGGCCTGCTGTTTTGCCTTATTTTTGGTTTGATTTCGGGAGTATACCCCGCTTATAAAATGTCACGCTTACATGCCGTAGAGGCGCTGAGAGGAGGTACAAAATGATACGCCATCTTTTTAAACTGATCTGGAACAGGAAAAAGAGTAACTTCCTGCTGATCACCGAGATTTTCTTCTGTTTTCTGGTGCTGTTCGGGGTGCTGAGCCTGGTTACCTACAACGTGCGCAACTATACCAAGCCGCTTGGTTTTGAGCACGAGGATGTATGGCTGGTAACCATGCGCCCGAGCACTGACTCCACAGCTGAGAACAGGCAGCAGCTAGAGCAGGTACTGCAGCGGGTGCAGGCTTTCCCGGAGGTGCAACATGTTTCCCTCACCAGCTCCAACGCTCCTTTTGCCTTCAGCCAGATGATGGACAACTTATCGTACGGCAATGTAAAGGATGTGCAGACAGATGTATATGACGTGCAGGATGATTACGCTGACGTCATGCAGCTTGAGGTAAGCGAAGGCCGCTGGTTTGGGCCGCAGGATGATGCCTCGCACCACAGGCCTATCGTCATAAACAAGCTCCTGAAAGAGAAACTGTTCGGCCAGGAGGAAGCTGTGGGAAAGCTTATACCTATATCCGACACCTCCAACTATGTAGTAGTGGGCGTTACAGATTATTTCCGGGCCTCCAGCGAGTTTGCCGCAGAATCGCCTGCCTTGTTTAACCGCATTAATATGCAGAAGAAACCGGATTTTTTCTGGAACGAGCTACTGGTGCGGGTAAAGCCGGGCACTGGGGTGGCGTTTGAGGAGAAAATGGTGAGGCAGATTACCAGCATCGGAAAGAACTGGACAGTGGAAGTCTCCACGCTGGAGAAGATGCGCCAGAACAAGGCAAAGCTCACGCTGGCCCCCATGATTGCCCTCGGGTTTATTTGTGGCTTCCTCATCCTGAATGTGGCGCTTGGGCTATTCGGGGTGCTGTGGCACAACATCAGCCGCCGCAACGGCGAGATTGGCCTGCGCCGTGCGCTGGGCGCTGCCTCCTCTCAGATCTACTGGCAGTTTATTGGCGAAGTGCTGGTGCTGGCAACCTTCGGGCTGCTGCTGGGTGTGTTCTTTGCCGTACAGTTCCCGCTGCTGCAGGTGTTTCAGATCGAGTCGGAAGTATACTTTATCGCGCTTCTGAGTGCGGTAGGTATTATTTACCTGCTCACTGCTGTCTGCGCCTTTTACCCCAGCCGCCAGGCGGCAGGCATACACCCGGCCATGGCTTTGCATGAGGAGTAACCCCACCCCTCTCCTAAAAACAGGAGAGGGGGTTTCTGCAGGTGTAAACCCACCCCTAAGAGCTACGCTCGCTACCTTCGAACTCCCGTTCTCGGTAGTCCAGAGGAGGGGAATTATACTTACCACACTCTCTGTCATCTCGAGTACTCTTGAGGCGAGAGCCGAAAAGAGCCAGCGTAGCTGTGAGAGATCTATCGAGAACCTTAAAAAAATTTCTCCCAAAGGTCGAGACGACAAAGCGGTGGCTAAGGAAAACTGCTCCCAATCTTTCCGTTGAGCGCCTTGTGAGATTCCGGTGCCGCCTTGGCGGCATTGCGACGCAGGAGCAAAGGAAGGGAACACAGCGCGATGCGGGAAGATGAGGCCTCCCGGCCTGGGAGGGAGCCAAGCATGAGATGCAACGATAGGCTTGTTAGACTGAGGATGAACAGTAGCTAGAAAGGATAGCTTGTGTCAAGCTGCAGGAAGCGGAGGCACAAGCGGACGCTTGCGCCAGGAACAGTATAAAGTATAGCCAAAGCAATCATCCCCCTTACCCACTACTTATTTATAACTCAAAATCTTATCTTTATACTTTAAACCCCAACCATGATCCTGATAATTGACGATGACATAGCAGTGCGTGCCTCTCTTGGCCTCTTGCTCAAACAGAACGGGTACAAGACCAAAGAGGCTGCCACCCCGCAGGAAGCGCTGCAACTGGCAGCGCAGCACTCGTTCGAGCTGGTCATCATGGACATGAACTTCTCCATCGACACCACCGGGCACGACGGGCTGGACCTACTGGGCAAATTCAAAGGTCTGTACCCCAAGCTGCCGGTTATACTTATCACGGGCTGGGGCTCTATTAGCCTGGCTGTTGAAGGAATGCGTTTGGGGGCTGCCGACTTCATAACCAAGCCCTGGAGCAACGAGTACCTGCTGCAGGCCGTGCGCACGGCCCTTAGTCTGTCGCAGGAACCGCAGGAGGAGACAAGCGGAGGGCTTAGCCGCAAAAAACTGGACCAGCAGTTTGACTTCGGCAACATCGTCGGGCAGGACCCGCAGCTGCTCCAGATCCTGAAAAAGATTGGCCAGATAGCGCCCACCGATGCCTCCGTACTGATCGAGGGCGAAAGCGGCACAGGTAAAGAATTGATTGCAGAGGCCATCCACCGCAACAGCCTGCGCAAAAGCCAGCCTTTTGTAAAAGTAAACCTCGGCGGCATCTCCTCCACCCTTTTCGAGAGCGAGATGTTTGGCCACAGGCGCGGTGCATTCACTGATGCCAAATCTGATAGAGTGGGCAGATTTGAGCTGGCCAACAAGGGCACTATCTTTCTGGATGAGATCGGTGAGCTGGACCTGAACAGCCAGGTGAAGCTGCTGCGCGTGCTGCAGGACCGCACCTACGAGGTCCTCGGCGACAGCCGCTCCCGCAAACTCGACATTCGGGTTGTCTGTGCCACGAACAAAAACCTGGCGAAGCTGGTGGAGGAAGGCAAGTTTCGGGAGGATTTATACTATAGGATCAACCTGATCAAAGTAAAGCTGCCCTCCCTGCACGAGCGCCCGGAGGATGTGCCGCTGCTGGTGCAGTACTTTGTGAGCAACCTCAAAAAGACCTATAACCATCCGGAGCTGGAAGTGAGCCAGCGGGCGCTGCAGTGGCTGAAGGAGCTGCCGCTGCCCGGCAACATCCGGGAACTGAAGAACCTGGTGGAACGTACGGTGCTGGTGGCGGAGCGGGACGTGCTGCAGGCCGAGGACTTCCAGGCGCAGGCGCAGCAAAGCCCCGCCAAGCCCGGTGACAAAAGCCTGCCCGCCGTAGGCACCATGACGCTGGAGGAAATAGAGGCTTCCATGATCAAAAAGTCGATGGACTTCTACCACAACAACATCAGCAAGGTGGCCCGCGCCCTGGGCCTGAGCCGCGCCGCCCTCTACCGCCGCCTCGACAAATTTAACATCCCGTATGACGCTGCGGACTAAATTCATACTTTTCGCCGTGTTTATACATGGCCTGCTGCTGGCGCTGGCTTTTTTCCTGCTGCAGCACAACAAGTTCATGTTCCTGGGCATGGAGCTGCTGATCATCATTTCGGCGTTTGTTTCCTTTCAGCTGTACCGCTCTTTTTTTAAGCCGCTGCTGCTCATCCGGGCGGGTATAGAGGCCATCCGCGACAAGGATTTTTCCACCAAGTTCATGGCCGTGGGGCAGCAGGACCTGGATGAGCTGGTGAACGTGTACAACCGCATGATAGACCAGCTACGGCACGAGCGCGTGGCACAGGCCGAGAAGCACTTCCTGCTGGACAAGCTCATCCAGGCCTCCCCTGCCGGCATCATACTGTTGGGCTTCGACAACCAGGTGGAAAGTATAAACCCGGCAGCAGAGCGCTTTCTGGGGCAGGCAGCTCCTTCACTTATAGGCAAGCACGTTAGTCAGCTGCCCGAAACCTGGGCGAGAGAACTTAAAGACCTGCCTACAGGCCAGTCTACCACCTTCCGCATCAGCGGCATCTGGACCTACCGCTGCCACCGTGCCCACTTCCTGGACCGTGGTTTCCAGCATTATTTTATACTTATCGAGGAGCTCACGGAGGCCATACTTCAGAACGAGCGGCAGGCTTACGAGAAAGTGATCCGGGTGATGTCGCATGAGGTGAACAATACTACCGGAGCCATCAACTCCATACTCGGCTCGCTTGGATTCTATACTGCCCAGCTGCGGCCCGAGGACCAGGAGGATTTTACGCATGTGCTGCAGGTGGCCACGGACCGTAACACCAACCTGAGCCGCTTTATGGCCAACTTTGCCGAAGTGGTGCGGCTGCCGAAGCCCCGAAAAACGCCAACGGATGTGCACCTCCTGCTGCAAAACCTGCAACGCCTGCTAAGGCCTGAGCTGCAGCGCCGGCATATTCAGCTGCGGTGGCAGCTGGCAGCCGAGCCGCTTGTTGTAGAACTGGACGTACAGCAGCTGGAGCAGGTGCTACTCAATATTCTTAAAAACGCGATGGAGGCCATTGGCTCTGATGGGGAGATTACCGTTGCCACTGCCGCCAGCCCGGCCCAACTCAGCATCACCGACTCCGGGGGCGGCATACCGGCAGAGGTGCAGGCCAACCTGTTCACGCCATTTTATACTACCAAAGCCAAAGGCCAGGGCATCGGCTTAACCATGGTGCGCGACATTCTGGTAAATCACGGGTTCGGCTTCTCGCTCACCTCCGAAAACAGCCAGCATACCACCTTCCGGATCAGGTTCTAATTGCACTTACCCGGCAATACTCTTTTAAAACATATACAGCATTGGCTAAGCTTCATTATAATTAGCTAATACGAATGTTTTTTTCAGACTCCTTGCAATAATACGGAGGAATAAAACTTTTCCTGCTTTAGCAATTGATTTAAAAAGAAAACAACCCTATTGTTAACATTTTCGTAGCACGGGCATACAACCTATGTTTTTTGTTTTTATATTGTATCTATACTTTTAGCCAAAGTGAAGATGGAATACAATATTGTGATTGCGCCGGATCTGGAAGGTCTGGCAACGGAGGTGGCAGGATTTCTGCCGCAGGGTTGGAGATTAAAAGGCGGTATTGTGGAGTACGGCAACAGCTACGCACAGCAGCTGATTCGGCACCCGAAAGATGCCATCCGCCTGCCACAGCGCAGGCAGCCCGCCAAGCAAAGGCGCACCAAATGGATTGAATAACTTTCTATAGCCTATTACCCAACTTTTAGCCGCTAAAGCCACTTTCAGGCGCTTGTAAAAAGCTCTGAAAGTGGCTTTTTCTTTGCCCCCTCCCCCCGCACCTCTTGGTCCTGCCCGGGCTTGTTGCACTATGCAAACCCAAAGCTTCATTTAAGCAAGCCTCCTGACAAATATCCAAAAAATTGAGCCTAATCGGTATCCTTTTATACAAGTAGAAGTATATATGCCTGAACCGGACTACCGGTACAGGCAATTCACATTAAATAGAAACCCAAATTAAACGTGCTTCCGGAAGCGTTCTTTTCTATTTACCGGAAGTTCACCCTTAACCCTTTACTATGAGAAATCTATTATACTTTCTCCTGCTCTTGCTATGCGCCAGCTCCTGCGTTTCTAAAAAGGAGCTTGTGTACATACAGAACTCCAAGCTGAAAGAGAACGTCCCGACAGATTTTCAAACCCGCTACTCCGTCTACAAGCTGCAACCCAACGATGTGCTCTCGGTAAAAGTGCTGAGCGTGGACCCGGACATGTCTAACATGTTCAACATCATCAACCCCACCAATGCCTTTGGCGTTTCGGACCCGGGCAGCATGTACCTGAGCGGCTACACCGTAGACCAGGAAGGATTTATCACCCTGCCTACCGTGGGCAAACTGAAGGTAACCGGCCTTACAACCGGCCAAACGCGGGAGCTGGTGCAGCAGAACCTGGATCGCTACATTACCGACGCAACGGTGGTGGTGAAGCTCATCAGCTTTAAGATAAGCGTGCTGGGCGAGGTGCGCAACCCGGGATATTTCCACATCTACAACGAGCAGGCCAACCTGCTGGAGGGACTTAGTATGGCCGGAGGCTTGCAGCAGGGTGCCAACCGCGGCAACATAAAAATTATCCGCCAGAAAGGCAGCGGCCAGTCTGAAGTCGTGTTGCTAGACCTCAAGGACCCGAACCTCGTACAATCTCAATACTATTACCTCATGCCCAACGATGTAGTGTATGTAGAGCCGTTAAAGACACAGCTTAAGCGCGATAACCTGGTAGTGTGGAATGCAGTGCTAGGCGTTATCTCAACCGGGGCGTTATTGTACAATTTGTTTAAGTAACACATGAAAAGAAATAAACAGGAGCATCAAATAGACTTAAAGAGCTGGTTTTTCAAGTTTAAGTCTAAATGGTATTTGTTTGCGATTTGCGCTCTACTAGCAGTTGCGGCCGGCTATGTATACGTTAAAACCTCTCCCCGCATCTTCCAGTTCCAGTCTACGCTGCTCCTCGGCGATCAGCAGACGGGCTCTAAAAAAGCACAGGAGCTGCTGGAGGTGCTGGATGTACAGAGCCGCGGCATTAAAGTAGAAGACGAAATTGGCCTCCTGCAGTCTGCCGACATGATAAAGCAGGCGCTGCAGAAACTTGACTTTACGGTAGCCTACTATAAAGTAACGGACCACTGGCTGAACAACATCAGCGACATGGTGGTGGAGGAACAGTATGAGACCGCCCCTTACGAGGTGGAGCTGGATACCAGCCGCATGCAACTGGTGGATGTGCCGATTAAGGTGCGCCCGCTGGATAAAAACACCTTCGAGCTTACGGTGGAGGCCGAGAACGTGCCGCGCTACGATTTCAAGTCTAACGCTGTGGTGGGCTCCGTGCCTAAGCTCAGCTTTAAGAAAACACTGAACTACGGCGAGCCATACCAGGACGAGAACATGAGCCTGACCATCAACCGCGCTGACGTGGAAGACACTCCGGGCAAAGAGTATTACTTTGTCATCAACAGCCTGGAAAGCCTGATAAAGCAGCAGCAGGGCTCCCTGGAGATAGCGCCTATCGACAGAGAGGCGCGCGTGCTGGTGCTCAAGAGCAAAGGCAGCATTCCGGACAAGCAGGTGGCTTTCCTGAACACGCTGATGGCTGAGTACGTGGCCAACGACCTGAAGGAGAAGAACGAGAACGGCCTGAAGACGCTGGAGTTTATCGACAGCCAACTGGCTGGCATCACCGACTCGCTGCGCCAGAGCAAGCAGGCCTTGTCCTCTTTCCGCTCCAACAACCGTATTGCCAACATCAACGTGCAGTCCAACATCAACTACGAAAAACTCTCGCAGCTGGAAATGGAGCGCGCACGCCTGAACACGGATAAGACATACTATGAGAATATTCTGGACCAGATAAAGAACGGCAACGGTATTGCGCAGTCTGTGTCGCCGACAGTGGGCGGTATCCAGAGCCCTATTCTGAATAACCTGTTCCTGCAGCTGGCCGAGCTCAACCAGAAGAAGGCCGGCTACAGAACCACTGCCACCGAAGACAACCCGATGCTGCGCAAGATCGAGAGCGAGATCACGAACACGCGTCACGCGATTGAGGCCAACCTGCAGAACCTGATCGAATCAGCGGATATTTCTATTGCCAACGTGAACGAGCGTATCGGCAAGATAGAAGGAACCCTGGCCCGCCTGCCTGAAAACGAGCGCAAGCTGATGGACCTGCAGAGCCAGACGGAGTTCATCGACAAAAAGTATGACTTCCTGCTGGAGAAGCGCGCCGAGGCGGCCATTACGCTGGCCACCAACGCCACAGACAAGAAGATCGTGGACAAGGCCTCGATGGTGGGCACTACGCCTGTCAACGTAAAGCCGAAGATGATTTACCTGTTGGCCCTGTTGATCGGGTTGGCCATACCGGCAGGCTTTATCGTGCTGATGTCTAATGTGGACAGCACCATACAGGGTAAGGAAGACTTGAGCAAGATCACCAATGTTCCGTTTTTGGGCGTGGTGGCCCATGGCTCCAAGTCAGACAAGCTGGCCGTGATGAACAACCAGCGCTCTGCCATTGCCGAGTCGTTCAGGTCTCTCCGCATCAATCTCCAATACCTGATGGCAGATTCAGGCTTCCGGGTAATTGGCGTTACCTCGTCTATTTCCGGCGAAGGAAAGACTTTCTGCTCGGTGAACCTGAGCTCTGAGCTGGCTATGTCGGGCAAGCGGGTGGTGCTGATAGAGTCGGATATGCGCAAGCCTACTTTTAGCAAGTACTTTCCGGTGGCAGAGTCGGTTGGACTGTCTTCGTTCCTGATGCAGGGACTGCCGTTAGAGGAAGTGGTGCAGAAAACCAACCTGGACAACTTGGACATTATACCTTGCGGCCCGATTCCGCAGAATGCGCTGCACCTGCTGGAGATGCCGAAGATGCAGGAGCTCCTGAGCCTGCTGAAAGAAAAGTATGATTACGTAGTGATTGACACGCCGCCAATCGGGTACGTGTCGGAATACTTCGTGCTGATGCGCCACATGGACGTGAACCTGTACGTGGTGAAGCACAAGTATACCAACAAAGACATGCTGACGCAGATAAATGAGCTATACAACGCCAAGCGGGTCAAAAACATTTACATGATCATCAACGACCTGAACTACAACAAAACCTACGAGTACAGCTACAAGAAAAAGGCGAAGTACTACTACGCGTAGGCAACCCTTACTAAATTATAACAGCGGGTGCAGCCTTAGCTGCTGCACCCGATCTGCTACTATATTACGGAATTACAGATGAGTAAAAATTTAGCCTCCAAAGCTGCCAGCGGCCTGAAGTGGGGATCGGTCTCTACCATAGCCAACGCAGTGATGCAGATTGGCTACACCTCGGCGATGGCACGCCTGCTGGCACCGGAGGCTTTCGGCCTGGTGGCTATTTCAGGCGTCATCATCCGGTTTGGCAGTTATTTTGCCAATATGGGTCTTACCAAGGCAATTGTGCAGAAGGAGGAGTTGGAGCCTCAGCATATTAGGGCAGCCTTTACCGCATCTGCCAGCCTGGGCCTGCTTTTCACGTTCCTAACATTTTTACTGGCCCCGCTTGCCGCCGATTTTTTTGAAAACCCTGACGTCACACCGATTGTGCAGGTTATGTCGCTGGCGTTCCTGATAAGCGGCCTTTCCATTACCTCTGTCAGCCTGCTGGAGCGCGAAATGAAATTCAAGCTATTAAGCATTATTGAGATGGTGGCCTACGTGCTCTCTTATATTGTAGCTGGCATTGTACTGGCATATCTCAACTTTGGCGTATGGAGCTTGATTATTGCAACACTCCTGCAGATGACCATTTCTGCCATTGGTGCCTATGTGGTGGTACGCCACAATGTGCTGCTGCAGTTTCGGCTGGAACCATACAAGCCACTGTTCAGCTACGGCAGTCGCATGTCGTTCATCAGTTTTCTGGAGTTCCTGAGCCAGGAGTTCGGCACCATACTTATAGGCCGCGTGCTGGGCTCTCATAAGCTGGGTATTTATAACCGTGCTTACATGTTGGTAAACCTGCCGATGTACATGCTCACGCGCACATTCACCAAAGTAGTGTTCCCGAGTTTCAGCAAGATACAGAACGACATTCAGAAACTAGGAAAGATATACTTATCAAGCATAACCTTGTTGGCAGCCATTGTTATTCCGGCCTGTATGGGCATCTCGGTGGCCGCACCGGAGCTGGTCCGTATTGTGCTGGGCGAGCAGTGGGGAGAGTCGGTACCGGTGCTGCAGGTGCTGAGCCTGGCCCTCTCTCTGAGCTTTATTACCATGTTTGCGGGCATTGTGTGCGATGCCAAGGCTGTACTTAATGTAAAGATCGTGCTCAATATTGTGTTTATACTTGTTATTGGCAGCTTGTTTTACCTGCTGCGCGAATATGGACTGGTGGGGTTTGCATTTGCGGTGCTCGTTGGCGAGTTGGCGCGCATGCTTATGTACCAGCGTGTTATGCACAACGTGCTGGAGCTGTCTTACAGCCAGCAGTTGGCCATATACCTGCCTGGCCTGCTGAACGGTGTATTAGTGGCTGCGGGCATTTACCTGGTTAGCGCGCTGTTGCGTAGCGCCGATGCGCCGGTTGCGCTTACGTTTGCGGCTCAGGCACTAACAGGGGCTGTGCTACTGGCAGTGCTTACGCTCTTGTTCCCGCACAAGCTGCTACGCGCTGAACTACAGATGATATTTGACAGAATGGGCCTTAACGGCAACGGCAACAGTGCCTTAAGCCGTATGGTACATAAGTACAGATCCTCCATACTTAAAGAAGCATAGTAAGCTTCTGAAAAATTTTTAACCTGATTTACCCATGACCATAGGAGTATGTGCACCCGTTGATATTAAGATGCTGAACTGGGAGCTGGCTGACACAGACTTACCTGAGACGCATGCTGTTCCGCTTTCTACTAATTTCGTGAACGGCCTGTTGGAACGTGGCTTTAAAGTAATCGTCTACACCAACTCACCGGACATCCAGGAGCCCAAAGTATACCAGACCGAGCAACTGACCGTGTGCGTTGGCCGCATGAAACCGCAGCCCGGCCGCCGCTTTTTCCTTTTCGAGATAAATGACATGGCCCGGCTTATTAAACAGCACCCTGCCGATTTTATCAGTGCCTTCTGGTCTTATGAATATGCCTGGGCGGCACAGAAAGCGGGTATTCCGATGGTAGTGAGCTTGCACGATGTGGCCCTGCAGATCCTGCTGAACCATAAAGATATGTTTCGGCTGGTGCGGTGGGCCATGAACTATGTAGTAGTTACGCGAGCATCGCATATCATAGCTAACTCTGATTATACTTATAACATGCTGGACCGCGGCACCCGCCGCAAATCCCGCGTGATCAACAACTTCTTTCCGCCCGACCTGGAGAGTATGGTTGCCCCGCAGAAAGAGAAGGGCAATTACATTGTGTCGGTGCTGATGGGCTTCTCGCACAGGAAAAATGTGGAGACTGCCCTGAAAGCCTTTGCAAAAGTTCGCAAGAAAAACCCTGCCCTGGAGTATCACCTGGTAGGTGCCGAAATGGAGATGAACGGACTGGCCCACCAGTATGCCCGCGAAAATGGGCTGGATGAGGGCGTGAAATTTCTGGGGCAGATGCCTTTTAAGCAGGTAATGGACCAGATAGCCGGCGCTAAGGCTTTGCTGCACCCTGCACGGGAAGAGTCCTTTGGGATGGTGCTGCTAGAGGCCATGGTAGCCCGCACCGCTGTTATCGGCGGCAAGAACAGCGGCTATGTACCTACCCTGCTTGACAATGGCAACACAGGCCTGCTGTGCGACGTAGAGTCGCCGGATTCAATTGCCGGAGCCATACTGCAGGTGGTGGAGGACGATAAACTACGGGCGCAGTTGGAGGAACGAGGTTATAATTTCGCGCAGGAAAACTACTCTGCCGACGCCATTATACAGCAGCACCTGGATTATTATGCCACTATACTGGGCAAACCACTTGTACCTACTTTACTTAAACGTAAAGCAAAGGCAAGCGAAGCCGCAGCTTAAAAACACGATTTGCAAAGCGCATGAAACTGAATTATACTTTTCTGTTCATCATCCCGCTGGCCCTCATCTTGATCATGGATCAGATGTTTCTAGAACTCGCGGCACCGGATAACCCCGACCAACAGGGCATGATTCTGAGCCTGGTTGTAAAGGCTATGGCTGTTGTGTCGATAGCATACTGTGTCCTGTTCTACCAGCGGATGTCGAACTATATGCGGTTTGCCTTTTTCCTGCTGATGCTTTACATAGGTGCGCTGGTTTTTGAGTCGAAGTATGTATATGGCTCATTTATGGTATATCCGCACGTGTTTGTAAAGGTGCTGCAGTTTGCCTACACCTACTTTGTCTATACGTATTACAAGCGGAACTACCACCTGAAGACCAGCCATGTAACATGGTTCATACTTTTAGGCTTTTGCTTGAATGTGCTGCTCATAAATCCCCATACGCTCAGCCTTTCGGCCTTTACAAACCATGAACGGGGGGTATACTCCACCTCAGTATACATGCTGGTGGTGCCCTTTTTGTATTTCCTGAGCAATTACTTCTACAAAGGCAAATTCATGAGCCTTTTCTGGTCGCTCTTTGTGCTGTTCCTTATCTTCTTTTTCCAGCACCGTACCGTTTGGATCTCCACTGCCTTTGTACTGTTGGTATACTACTTCCTGATTCAGTTTAAAACTGATAAGCCTATTAACTTTGTAGCGAAACTATTGCCTATCGGCACAGTGCTGGGCATTCTGGGGGTGGTAACCAGTGGATTTATACTTTCGATACACCCGGAGATCATTGAGAAAGTGCAGGAGAGCTTTTCGGACATCGAGAACTTTGAGAGCCAGGGCACTGGCGGGTGGCGTTACCAGCAGTGGATGTCTTACCTTCCCTATATACAAGACCACTTTTTAACGGGCATGCGCTTTGAGGGCTTTGAGCTCCCAATTCAGTTCTACCGCGACGACCTGGACGCACCGGTGTTTGAAGACGGCAACGGCCACCATTTCCACAGCTTTTATGTAGAGATCTTCTTTTATACCGGCTTAATCGGTTTTATACTTTATTTGCTTATCAGCCTATACCCTATTATAAAAGCATTCAGGAGCCGCGTACTGACGATTAACCAGATAATGCTGGTAGCCTTTGTTAGCAGTGGCTTTGTGTTCGGTATTTCTTACGTGTTGCCTGTTTTTTTCTACGGAGTCCTGGGCTGGGCCATCGCTGCCGTAGAGGTAGAGAAGGTAATGTACCCAAGCTTTATCCACGAGTCGGGCCAACGCATGCGGGCCCGACGGCACCAAGCCCGGCATGCGCTACAAAGTCTTTAAATCTTACAAAACCTCCTACTAAGAATAGTAGTACAAGTATATATCTTAACCCTTATCACTTGTATGAGTACCATTATACCGCAAGAACCACTGCACACTCCGGTGTTGCTGATCATATTTAACCGCGCCCATACCACACAAAAAGTTTTCGATCGCATCCGGCAGGTAAAGCCCAAGAAGCTGTACGTTGCCGCCGACGGACCGAGGCCCCATGTGGCCACCGATGCCGAGCGCTGCGCCGAGACCCGCCGCATTGTGGAGCAGGTAGACTGGGACTGCGAGGTGAAGACGCTGTTCCAGGAGCAGAACCTGGGCTGTGGCATAGCTCCGGCTACGTCCATCTCCTGGCTTTTTGAGAACGAGGAGACGGGCATTATTCTGGAGGATGACTGTGTGCCTTCCAAAAGCTTTTTCTGGTTTTGCCAGGAGGTGCTGGAGAAGTATAAGCACGACACCCGCGTGATGCACATCAGCGGCAACAACTACCTGAACGGCTGGCGAAGAGACAACGACTACTCGTATTACTTCTCGGACAAGGTAAATGCCTGGGGGTGGGCCACCTGGCGCCGCGCCTGGCAGCTCTTCGATTTCCACATCCCCACTTACTCAGAGCTGAAACAGAAAGGCTACCTGAACGGCATCTTCCTGAACAAACTGGAAGAAAAATACAGACTTGGCCAATTGGAGAAAACGTATGCCAATATACAAAAAGGCGATGTGTGGGATTACCAGTGGGAATTTACCGTATACAGCAACTCCGGCCTTTGCGTGATACCGGAAGTGAACCTGGTGCGCAACATCGGCTTCGGTGAGGACGCTACCCATACTTTTAACTTGCACGATAAAAACGCCTTTGTGCAGGAGAAAGAGATCGCCTTCCCGCTGCGTCACCCGCGCTTCGTGCTGCGGGATATCGAATCCGACAAGAGAAACTTTAATTACCTGATTAAAAACAAGGTGAGCTCTAAGCTGAAAGCCTTGTTCAATTTTAGCCTGTAACGGCCACACAACCTATGAAATTACTTTTATCAGCGTACGCCTTAGAACCAAACCGTGGCACTGAACTGGGCAACGGCTGGAACTGGGCGCTTAACACCGCCAAACTCGGGCACGAAGTATGGTGCCTGACCACGGTGGAGGGCCGGGAAAGTATAGAAAAGGAAGTGGAGCGGCTGGCCCTGCCCAACCTGCACATCGTGTTTGTGGAGCTCCCGGCCTGGGTAGATAAACTGTTTGAGTACCACTTGGGCTTTTACCCGCACTACATGTACTGGCAGCACGGCGCCTATCAAAAGGCAAAGGAGCTGGACGAAAAGATCAACTTCGACCTGGTGCACCATGTTACCATCGGCAGTCTGCAGATGGGCACCGCGCTGTGGCGCCTGAACAAGCCGCTGATCTTCGGCCCTACCGGCGGAGGACAGGAAGCACCAAGCGCCCTTAAAAAGTACTTCTACAGCGGCTGGAAGACAGAGATCATGCGCAAAGTGATCAGCGAGCTGCTGCTGGCCCTGAACCCGAACGCGCGCAAAGCCATGCAGCACGCCTCGCTGGTGCTCACCACCAACCAGGACACCTATGACATGGCCCAGCGCATCGGCGCCCTCAACCCGAAGATGTTCCTGGATACCAGTCTGCCCGAGGATTTTTACCCTGAGGCATACCCCGAGCGCATCCCCGACGAGACACTGAAGATCCTGTGGGTGGGCCGGCTGTTTGCGCGCAAAGGCTTGCCGCTGGTGCTGGATGCCCTGAGTAAAGTGCGCCCGGACGTAAAGTATGAACTGACCATATTGGGGGATGGCCCGATGCACGACTATGTGCCGCGCTGGATAGATGAGTATAAACTGCACGGGAAAGTGAACTGGAAAGGCCAGGTGCCGTGGGATGAGGTGAAACGCGCCTACACCGGCAGCGACCTTTTCCTGTTCTGCAGCCTCCGCGACTCCAGCGCCGCCCAGTTTCTGGAGGCCATGGCCTATGGCTTGCCGATCATCACCCTGGACCTGCACGGGGCGAAGAACCTGGTGCCCGACGATGCCGGTATAAAAGTGCCAGTGAGCACTGCAAAAGAGACCGTGAAAGCCATTGCCGCTGCCGTGGAGAAGTTATACGACCAACCCCTGCTGCGCCGCCAGATGGGCACGAACGGCTATAAATTCTCCAAATCCCAGACCTGGACCAAAAAGACACAACACATCAACGAGTTTTACAGTAAGTATACCCAGGCCAAGCCTGCCGAACTAACCGTTCAACCTTAGAATAGCCCTTAATACCTATGTTATACATTGTTATACCTGTTTTTAACAGAAAGAATTTCACCAGAGAATGCCTGCTCTCCTTAAAGAGAGGCACCAACCAGAACTATAAAGTAATAGTGGTGGACGATGGCTCCACCGACGGCACCGCCGATATGCTGCGCGAGGAATTTCCGGAGGTAGAAGTGCTCTTCGGAGACGGAAATCTCTTCTGGACCGCCAGCGTGAACATGGGCATCAAGCACGCCCTGCAGCAAGGCGCCGATTATGTGATGACGCTGAACAACGACCTGGAGGTAGCCGAGGATTACATCGAAAACACCTATAAGCGGATGGCAGAGAAGCCAAACGCCGTGATCGGTGCTTTGGAGATGGACGCAAACACCCGCGAGCCTGCTTTTGGCGGCGAGATCGTGGATTTTAAACTCAACAAGGTGCGCCACCTGCTGCAGGAGCTGCCGAAAGAGCAACAGGTGGGTCTGCATGCCGTGTCGCAGTTACCAGGCCGGGGCTTGCTTGTGCCGCGTGCCGTGTTCGAGAAGGTCGGCCTGCTGGACCAGGACCGCTTCCCGCACTACGTTGCCGACTACGACTTTACCCACACTGCCCTGCGCAACGGCTTTGAGCTGTACGTGAACTACGACGCCAAACTTTATACTTACCCGGAGGAGAGCGGCGAGCGCAAAAACCGCCAGAGCAAATCGCTGCAGAACTTCTACAAGCACCTGTTCGACATCAAGGGCGGCGGCAACCTGCGCGACTTTACACGATTTACTTTGAAGAACTGCCCTCCACCGTATATCCCATACTACCTGGCAAATGGCTACGCCCGCCGCATTTTCGGGTATATGCTGAAATAGATGCAGCAAAACGCAAGTATAAAAGCCACTTCCCGCCGCCGCAGCCATACACTGCTGGTAAGCCGGAAGTGGCTTTTTGCTTTGGCGGCAACTGCACTGGTGGCACTGGCCATACTTAGCCTGATGCGTGTGCTGCACTTTTCGCCCCACGCCGCCTCCCCAACTTTTAACGGCCCCCTCATCATCACCAAAGGCGGCACCTACAGCGGCAGCTGGGAATCGAGGGACTCGGAGGTGCCGGCTGTGGAGGTACGGACAAGCGAACCGGTGATCATTGAGGACTCAAAGATAAGAGGAGCCGGCTTCCTGATCCGCAGCCAGGGCTATGGTGCCGACATCACCGTGCGCAACACCACAGGGCATGGCCTCCCTCCTACGCCCTACAGCGATTACGCCAAGCCGCGCCGCTTTCTGGCTGTGGATGTTTTCAGGAATGTGGTGGTGGAGAACTGTTATCTGGAGAAAACAGCCGGTATTTACTTAGGAGTAGAATATACCGGCAATGGCAGCCCCGGTCAAAGTATAAAGATCCGCTACAACAAGGTGCGCAACATTACCGGCGAAGTATACCAGGGGAAGGAACTGGTGCAGTTTGTACAGTTTAACTACCGTGGCGAGGTACCCCATGCCGAGATCGCCTGGAACGAGGTCATAAACGAGCCGGGAGCCTCTGCCGTGGAGGACAACATCAACATCTACAACTCCAGGGGCACAACTGATTCTCCCATCCGCATCCACAACAACTATATTCAGGGGGCCTTCCCGAACCCGCTGCATCTCACCGAGTACTCCGGCGGCGGCATCCTCACCGACTCCCCCGGCACCGACTCGCTGGAAGCCACGGCTTATGTTAAAGTATACGAGAACCAACTGGTGGGCCTTGGCAACTACTGCCTGGGCATAGCGGGTGGCAACCACATCGAGATGCACCACAACCAGGCTGTGGTGGCGGCACAGTTCCCTGATGGTGAGCCCTACCACTTCTGGACCAGCGGCATCTGGGCCAAGGACTACTATAAGACGGGCAACACCTTTAACAACAGCATGCATCACAACACGCTGGCCGTGCTGGGCAGGAACCGAGACTGGCGCAACGAGATTTTCGACAGCACCTTTGCCGCGGCAGATGAGTTTGCCAATTCTATACTTCCGGATAGTATAACCAGACGCTTAGAAGATGCTGAATTTATACTTTGGCAAGAGAAACTACGCGATCAAAGAATAAATATAGGGCCTGTTTCTACTATATAACACAGGCTAATTCCCCAAACTGTGGAATTCTAACCTTCCTGTACGCTCCCCATTCTTACTTTTCACATCATCTCCTGCTCAAGTGTAGAATTATTCCACACTACAAAAATACAATCCCAAAAAGCCAAATTCATTAAATAATATAAATATCGTAAACATCTAATATTTATATTATCCTCAACAAATACTATCCCCTATTCAACTTTAACAAAAACCATACTTTCAGTTACCACCTTCTTAGTAGCGGTTGCTAAACCATAAATTGTATAATATAAAAATAACAAGAAAGTTGCTAAAAGCGTAACCTTATCAAAAGCATCCATACGCTAATTTAAAGATGATTTTGCCTTACAAAACGGTGTAATAGCATTGTACTATTACCTTATACATATAATTTTTTTCAGCTTTTTAGAGTAAATATTATGAATTGTAAAACATTCCTCTCTATATTTGCAGCAGTTCATAATTGAATTTTTAGCCACTTAAACACAAACAGGAGACGACTCCTAAAGACCGGAAAAATCTAATAAACAGCATAAAAGCCAAAGGATGCTGATAGATTTTTAAAGAGAACAAAACATTAAAAAATCAAATTTTCAACTTTTAGCCAAAGGAAATGAACACAAAACCTTCTAACCTGAGCAAGATGGCAGGTAGAGCACTGGTAGCTCAACTGTTTGCCTTTATTTTGTTCGTGCTTCTTCCTTCATTAGTACACGCACAAACTTACAGTGGTCCTCTAGTGATCACGAAAGGTGGAACTTACAGTGGCAACTGGGAGTCTAAAGACTCAGAAGTGGCCGCCGTGGAAATCCGGACAAGCGAGCCGGTAGTTATCGAAAACTCGAATATCAGAGGAGCCGGCTACTTAATTAAAAGCTGGGGGTATTCAGTTAACTTAACTGTTCGCCATACAAAAGGATATGGTTTGACTCAAACACCGTGGAAAGATTATAAAAAGCCGCGCCGCTTCATTACCGTAAACAATTTTCAGAACCTGGTTGTGGAAAATTGCTATATGGAAAGCACTGCAGGCATATATGCCGGTACACGCTACGAAGGCGACAACTCTTCTGCAGAGGGTATAAAAATCCGCTATAACGTAGCCAAAAATATAGATGGCCGCGTGTATGGTGGCGATAGGGAGCATTCTCAGTTTGTGCAGTTCAACTTTAAAGGAGCGATCAAGCACGCTGAAGTTGCCTGGAACCAAGTTATGAACGAGGCTGATAAGTCATTGGTAGAAGACAACATTAACATCTACAACACACGCGGTGTTTCTGGTTCACCTATCCGTATCCACAACAACTATATTCAGGGAGCTTACCCAGCCCCTGCCAACGGAACTAAATACTCTGGTGGAGGTATCATCACTGACGGCGACGCCGACATCAATAACTGCCCAGCCTATATCGAGGCTTACGAAAACCAACTGGTTGGATTGGGCAATTACTCTATGGGTATTGCAGGAGGTAATAACATCCGCTACCACCATAACAGAGCGGTTAACGCTGCCACTTTTGACAACGGCACGAAGTACAGCATGTATACTTCAGGACTGTGGAGCAAGGACTACTACAACCAGAACACTACATTTGCAAATTCTGTGGATAACAACGTAGTAGGTATTGTAGCCTGGGGCTACAACAACAACCGTAACGATGTATCAGTAGCCGAAAACGCCGACTTTACAAATAATACTTTCTTGCCAAACCCAATTAGCAAGCAGTCTGAGAAGGATGAGTATAGCATGTGGCAAAGCAAACTGAGCAAGAACGGCATTGTGTTAGGTCCGAACGGATCAGGCAGCGCTGCCCCTGCCAACCAGGCTCCTTCGGTAGCTATCACTTCCCCTTCTTCCAATGCAACTATAGCTTATGGTGCTACTGTTGCTATCAATGCAAACGCTTCTGATGCTGATGGTTCTATCTCAAAGGTTGAGTTTTACCAAGGTACTGTAAAGCTAGGCGAAGACACCAATGCTCCTTACAGCTTCTCGTGGAATAACGTTGCCGCCGGAACTTACTCATTAACCGCCAAGGCGTATGACAATGTCGGCGCATCAAAGACTTCATCTGCTATAAGCATCAATATTGAAGCTCAAGTTCAGGCGGAAGAAGAGCCTGTTGCCTCTGCACCGAGCGAAAGCACTACATCGGGATCAACTACAGGCACAGGAAATATCACACATGAATTTTGGGCCAATGTACATGGCTCAGGTGTAAGCGTAATTCCAGTGACAACAGCCCCAACAAGCACAGCTAAACTGACCCTGTTCGAGGCTCCTAGCGGTAAAGGCGATAACTTCGGTCAGCGTATCCGCGGCTACGTTACGGCTCCGGAGTCAGGACAGTACACCTTCTGGATCGCGGGAGATGACCAGGCTGAGCTTTACCTAAGCTCTTCTGAAGACCCTGCCGGCAAGAAGAAGATTGCCTATACTACAAGCTGGACAAGCGCACGTGAGTGGACAAAGCACCAGACACAACAGTCTGCCAAAGTTACCCTGGAGGCCGGTAAGCGCTACTACATTGAAGCACTGAGCAAGCAGGAAGGCGGCGGAGACAACCTGGCCGTGGGATGGCAGCTACCTAACGGCGCCAAAGAACTACCGATAGCTGGTAATAGGCTGTCTGAAATTGGAAGCAAAGCCCCTGTAACAGAATACATTACAGTTGCTGCGACAGGCAAAATTATACTGGAGAAGTGGAACAGTGTGCACGGTTCGGATGTGAGCGTGATCCCAGTAAAAGACACTCCAAGCAGCACAAAAGAGCTGACGCTTTTCGAAGCCCCTTCTAACACAGGCGACAACTACGGTCAGCGCATCCGAGGCTATGTTACGGCTCCAGAGTCAGGCCAGTACACCTTCTGGATCGCGGCAGATGATAAAGCGGAGCTTTACCTGAGCTCATCTGAGGACCCTGCCGGCAAGAAAAAGATTGCCTATGCAAGCGACTGGACTAATTCTCGTGAATGGAACAAACGCACTGGTCAGCAGTCTGCCAAGGTTACGCTGGAGGCCGGTAAGCGCTACTACATTGAGGCCCTTCACCTGGAAGGCGGCGGCGGAGACAACCTGGCCGTGGGATGGCAGCTGCCAAGCGGCGCTAAAGAACTGCCAATGGCTGGCAAGCACCTGTCTCCTTTCGGACAGTCAATCGAGAGTATTTCAGCCATGCAAGTTTCTGAAACCGCTGACTCTGATGCCTTCTTCAAAACTGCCACAGCTTACCCTAACCCGTTCCGTGACATGGTAACATTGGACCTAGGTGACAAGCAAGTTGAGCTAGCCGAGGTGGCAGTACTGGACCAGACGGGCCGCGTAGTGTACAAAGAAACCAAGCTGGACCTGGTGAACAATAAACTGTCGATGGACCTGAGTGACCTGAAGACTGGCTTGTATATCCTGAAGTACACGGACAAGGCAGGCAAGACCGACAGCATCAAAATCATGAAAGAGTAGAAAGCATCACAACTTTTAGCCAATAAAGAAAAGGTCCTGCAAAATTGCAGGACCTTTTCTTTTATATACTACCACACTTTATCGCGCTATCAGTACCTTTTGGCTCAGTTTTCTTTCCGGTGAGTAGAGCAAGAGGTTGTATAGGCCGGTTGCAAGCTGCTCGTTTGGCTCCAGACTCAGGTAGATTGTACCGTCAGGCTGGGCCGTAACCTTCTGTTGCAGCACGGTTCTGCCAGTGATGTCTACCAACGTAAGAGTTGTCTCCTCCACCGGCTCAAGTCCAACTACCACAATGTTTAGCTGGAGGCCAACGTTCGGGTTCGGGTAAACATCAAATTTGCCGGCAAAGGTCTGGTTATCGGTGATGCCTAGTGGCGCTTGGCCACAAAGTGTGCCGCTGCCTCCGTTATAGCTGTCTTTTACCTCATCGCTGCTGACTGCACGGCTATAGACCTTCACTTCATCCAGGGCGCCGGTATAATGGAAGCCTCCTGAGCGGTTTAGGTAACCAATGTTAACAGCTGCCTCATCTGCAAAGTCATTGTCATAGTGCACTTGGGCCTCTTCAATCATCACACCGTCAACAAAGAGCCTGTTCATGTTCGTCTCGCTATCGCGCACAGCCATGATATAGTGCCAATTGCCGTCGTTCAGCTCCGGGCCGGTGCCGCCAATCTCAACACCTGCGTGGGTGGCATCTTTTAAGGCAAACCTGGCATGCCCTTCCGGGTTTACGCCAATCCACCAATGCACCCCTGAGTCTGTGGAAGTGGCATCGCGTCCGATCAGCACCATATTACCGCTAATGTCTGCATCTGTTTTCATCCAAAGGCCTATGCTGAAGCTGGCGTCTGAAGCCCAGTTGAAAGTGGACACATTCGCATAATCCATGCCTGTATCTGTTCCGTTGAACTGCTGCGCTCCTCCAAACAGCCCCTCCGCCAGTGTCTGCGGGCAGGTAGTGCACGCGGCCTTGGCAGAAGTAGCAATGTCCATAAATCCGCCGTCCTCCGGCTCATCCATGTCGAAGTAGTGCGCCAGCCCTGGCAAGCAGTCTGACAGGTCTGCAGCAGGTCCGCTGCCTGTGCCGCCATCGCCTACCACGACCTTCACCGCCTCCGACTCCGCGCTATGTCCGTCTACGTCCGTAGCCTTGGCTTTGATGTTGTAGGTGCCTGCAGGTGCGTTTTCCCAAGTATAACTGAACGGGCTCTCCTCCACGGTAGCGATCAGGCTGGAGCCGTTATAGTAATCCACCGATGCCCAGTTACGGGTTTCATCCGCGAAAGAGACAGTGAGTTCAATGGGCTCTCCCTCTTCAAAAGTAGCGTTGTTGGCTGGTGAGGCCACAGACACAGCCGCCACAATGCCATCGCTGCAGTCAGGATAAACATCCACGTAATCAGTGGCAGAAAGTCCTCCCGGGTCTGTTACGGTTAAGGTAAAGCGATAGAAATAGGTATCGCCGTCGCAACCCACCGCGGCAATGGTCGCCGATGCTTCATGGTCTGTAATAGCCGGCTCAGGGTGCGAGTGCGTGTTGTGGTGCAGTGCCACGACCCATTCATACGATAGGTTTTCGTCTGCATCTTCCTTGTCGGTCACTTCGGCTTTCAAGTTATAGGTGCTCTGCTGGTTCATCGGGTATTGCGCTCCTTCTTCGGGGCTTACAATGTTTACCACTGGCGGAGTGTTGTTCAGGTTGATCTCCAGCTTTGCCTTTGAGCTCAGCCCCTCAGGATCAGTTACGGTCAGCACCACCTCAAAGGTCTGCAGTCCTTCAGCGGTATACGTATGGCTAGGGTTAGCTTCAGTGGACTTCTCAGAGCCATCGCCGAAATCCCAAGAGTAGGTAAGCTTGGCTTCTTCCGGATCGGTGGAGCCACTGCCCGTGAAGTTGACAATCAGCGGGCTAGTGCCATACTCTTTGTCAGCTTCAGCCACTGCCTTGGGCGGCATGTTACCCTCGTAGTAATTCACCTTCATGATCTGAGAGCCGTAGTTGATGTAATACAGCTCCCCGGTGGATGGATCCTGGGCAAAAGCCGTTACGGTGGCTCCCTCGTCTATAAAGTTTCGGATGGCAGTGGGTTTGTTGTTCTCATCGAACTCCAGTACTTTAATCCAGCCGGCGCCATAGTCACCAAAGAAGTATACATTTTGATATTCTGCCGGCAGGTTGCCTCCGGAGTACCAGATACCACCCGTAGAGGAGCTGCCGTAAAATGGCTCTCCCGTTACCGGTGAGCCTGGCTCTCCTACTTTTACAACGGCCGCCTCTTCACCGTTAAAGGTCCCGGTTCTGGTTAACGGCATTGGTGGCGTAGGGTCGGTTACGGCAGCATTGGCCCAATCAATGGCTGGCCTGGAGTGCACAAAAGTATGTACATCATCAGGTATAGGCACGTTCCAGTTGCAGAAATTACCAAAGTATGGCGCCTCAGTTGCTTTCGGCTGCTGTATCAGTTCGTTAAAGTAAAATGTCTTGCGGTCGCAGTTGCCTTCGCCGTAAAGCGGGTTCGGGATATCCGGAGTCGGTACGCTGGTGCCATCATAGTACCAGGACTGTTTCTCAAAACCTTCGTAAAGAGGCCAGCCAAAGTTCATACCTCCCTGGGTAGCCACGTTGATCTCCTCCCAGTCCTGCCAGCCTACATCACCAATATATAAATCACCGGGATGGTCGCCGCCACCCGTACCGGGACGAATTGTGAAGCGGAAAGGATTACGAAGACCCAATTCCCATACCCTGGACTCAGCGGCGCGTGGATCGGCGCTATTATAGAACGGGTTAGACGGTAGGCCATCTCCCGTATTCGGGTCGATGCGCAGGATCTTGCCGTTTAGCGAGTTGACCTGCTGTGCCCGGAAAGCGCCTACATTGTTCACCTCCGCCAGTATGCCATCCTGCAGGGCCTGCTCTACAAAGTTGTCTGTTTTTTGGTTGGGCACCCAGCCCGTGTCCTGCCCGTTGGCTGTCGCACCGTCGCCTATTGAAACCAGCAGCGACCCGTCTTCCCCGAACATCAGGGTACCGATGCCGTGCGACACGTAAAGAATGGGGATACCCGTCGACACAGATTCCCCGATCAGCACTTTGCGGCTCGACATATCGGTACTCAACCCATCTTCACGCACTTTATAACGCGCTACACGGGCAATGGTGGCCTCGTTATACTCGTTTTTAGCAGCGCTGTAGCCTCCTTTGCCAAAGTTCATCAGGTGGTGGCGGTCCACCACGTACAGAAGGTAGATGTACCGGTTGCTCTCGAAGTTCGGGTCCAGCGTGAAGCCCAGTAAGCCATGGTCGCCCCAGTTGCCTACTTCTTCGCTGATATCCAGAAGCGGTTCCGACAGCTTTTCGCCATCCTCCACAATCCATACTTTACCGCCTTTTTCCCAGACGTACATGCGGTCGCCGTCTTTAGAGAACGTAAGGCCAACGGCAGCGTCCCATTCACCGCCTACGGGCTCTTCCACAAAGCCATCTGGCTGCGCCTGCAACTGCTGCGGCAGCATTAAAACCGCAGTCATCAGCAACAGCACGAGCATGCCGCGGCACGACCGGGTATGCTCACGCCAATACATCAAGAGTGAAGCGTTACTTCTCCACGCTTTGTAAAGTTCTTTCATAAGAAATAAAAGTTTTAAACATGGTTCGATAGATGGAGATACTCCCACAGGGAGCAATCCTACCATTCAGGAAAAGAAAAAATACGTGCAGCTGCCCCCTGCTTAGGGCTACTGCGGTGGTAGACCTAGATACGTGGTTATAGTGCTATAGTTCTATATTTTGCACTAAAAAATAAGCGAGGGCGTGAGCTCTCTCAGAAGACTTAGCGGTTTACCACCAACTTCCGGCTGACAATGCGCTTACTCGATACAATCGTCAGGACGTAAATGCCTGGCCTATACGCTGTGGTTATTGGAAGCTGCAACTGCAGTTGCCCAAACTCATCCACCTTTTCCTGCCGATCCACAAGCCTGAGCCCGCGCAAATCAGCCACATAAAATTGCACCTCCTCCCCCGGGGGCAGGCCACGCAGTTCCGCAGTCACGTCACCGGTGTTGATAGGGTTTGGATAAACCCTGAAGTAGGTGGATGTAAGGCTTTTGTTTTCTACTTTGATGATGTTGGAGTAGGTATACTTGCCGTCTTCCTTCACTATCTTCAAACGGTAGTACCCGGCTTCCGGCAGGGGATCTATATCGGTAAAGTTATAGACCAGCGGCGTGTTGCTGTTACCCGCTGCCGCCACATCGCCCAGCTTTTCGAACTGCTCTGTATCAGGAGCGCGCTCCACCTCAAAGTGCGAGAGCCCGGCTTCGGCCATGGTTTCCCAGGTGAGCAAAACCCCGCCGTTTGCAAATTCTCCCTCAAAACGCACCAACTCTGTGATGGCCTCATACACATTTTCGTACCGCTCCTTTATTTCTTCCGCAGAAAGCACTCTTCCAAACAGCTTCACCTCATCCAGGATGCCCTGGTAGTGATAACCTTCGCCATCGTTCAGGTAGCCTATGTTAACCGCAGACCTGCTGGCAAAGCCATACGTGTACGTATGATTTCCAGAGGCTACCTTTTGCCCATCCACATACAGTTCGGTAAGCCCGGACCCGCCATTTCTGACAGCCACCACCTGGTGCCACTGATCATCATTCAGACGGGCGCCGCTGCCGCCAACGTAAATGCCATCCCATTCAATATCTAACAGCTGAAAACCGGCACGCCCTTCGGCATCCAGGCCCACCCACCAGTGCGCCTCCGAGTCTTTGGCGTCGCGGCCAATGAGCACACGGTTACCGGCTGTGCCGGCCCCGCTGCGCAGCCATAGCTCTATGCTAAAACTCTCGTCAGCGTTCCAGTCAAAGTTATAGCTCTCTTCTACATTCAGGCCGTCGTCCTCGCCGTCAAACTGCTGCCCCCCCGACACTACGCCGGTAGTGGCCATGGGCAAGGTGTTATCGCTGCCGGTGGCATGGTAGGGCGTATAATAATCGTGGTATACAGGCCCCCGGATCTCGTGCAGCATCCAGTGGTGCAGCATACCGGCGGGCTCGCCTATTTCCTGCTTCACAACTATTGTAAATTCCTGCTGATCAGACCCTGCGCTGTTGGTGACGGTAACGGTTACAGGGTAGCTTCCGGTGGCCGTGGGCGTCCAGGTGATATTGCCCGAAGAAGCATCAATTGACATGCCCGCAGGCGCCTCGGTGAGTGCGAAGGTGGGCGCCGGCTGCCCCACGGCCTGCACCTCATACCTATACTGCTGGCCTACCACGCCGTGGGTAACCGCTTCCGACATTATCTGGGGCAGCACCGTTTGCGGGCCGCAGTAGCTACCGGAGCCGTTGTTATACCTTGCCCGCACTTCTGTCTCGCTCAAGTCGCGGTTGTATACCATCAGTTCGTCCAACAGGCCGTTGTAGGCATAGCCTTTGTTCAGGTCCATGAAGCCGATGTTCACCGGCGATGTGCTCTCGAAGTTATCCTGGTAGTTAAACTCAAAGCGGGCCACGGCATAGCCATCCACGTACAGTTTGTTCAGGCGCAGGCGGCCGTCGCGCACTATTGCGATGTGGTGCCAGTTGCCGTCGTCTATCTTCACGCCCTCTCCCACGGTGCTAAAGCCGGTACGGGTCCTGTCGTAGAGGTCGAACACAGCATGCCCATCGTCGTTCATGCCAAGCCACCACATCATATTTGAGTCTTTCGCATCGCGGCCAATAAACACCTGGTTGCCAGAGGCGGAGCCGGAGGATTTCATCCACAGCTCAATGGTGAAGCTACTGTTGGGGCCCCACTCGAAGTTTTCTATGCTTGATAAGGAGATTGCGGGGTTTTTACCTTTGAAGGCCTGCGCTCCGGCAAAGAGGCCTTCAGCGGGGGATGGGCATGTGGCACAGGTGGCCGTAGCCGCAGAGGCGTAATCAGCATAGGTGCCGCCGGTCGTTTCGTCCAGGCCGAAGTAATGCACCAGGCCGCTGGGGCAGCTGGCCGTTGCACCTGCCTGGGCAAAAGCACTTCCTGCTCCGATGAAGAGCCATAGCGAAAGGATCAGAAGCCAAAAGTATAACCGCCTCCAGCACAGGAGCCGGCTTGTATTTGGGTATATAGGATATGCCATGTAAGTAACGCTAATTGGGCGCCTGCCACCAGGAAAACGGCTCAGGCAAGTACAAATTTGCCGCAGCACCCACAAGTATAACCAATTCAACTATAAGCTTTTACACACACTTGCACCTATACTGCCACATCATCTTATAAGTATAGTACGCCAATTATATAGCTTGGTTTAAGCAATAAATGCCATACTGCTCCGGGTACTTATTTGGCGGCGAGAGCGGCACAATTCTTTTAGCCAAGCTCTTTGGCAACAGCGTAGATCCCGATGCTTTACCAGATGAGTACCCTTTGCCTGCCTCTTTTACTGTTGCTGCTTGCAAAAGGCATAAGGCGGTAGCTAAGCGTGATTTCGTTGGTTGATTTGTCGATGGCTTTAGCATCCTGCGTGGGTGATTCATAAGTATAGCCAACAGAAAGCTGCTTCAGGCGCACGCCTGCCCCTAAAGTATAGGCCAGGTTGTTGCGGTAGCCACCTGCCACCCAGAACGCATTGTTGTACACGGCTTTCAGCTGACCCTCTACTGTGGATTTGTTGTAGCTGTCGTACTGGTAAATGCCGTTCAGGATGATGCCGGCCATATCCGTTACGCCCACGCGGTAACCTGCCTGCCCCACATGGCGGCGCGCGTAGAAGTCGCTCAAGTAATCGCTGCCGGTGGCGAGGAGGCTGCCCTCGGTTACATCTATCAGGGCATAGCCTACATAAAGGTTCTGCGATGTAAGCGAGATACCCAGGTTAAGATCACCTCTGCCGCTGTTGTTTTTTTGCCCCAGCAAGCCGCTGTACCGCGGGTCGCTCTCCTGGTCCACCGTCAGGCTGTTCCCGTCCAGGCGGTGCGAAGTATAGGTCAGGGCAGCGCCCCAGCGAAGGCTCACCCGCTCCGACAGCCTTACCGCCGAGCCGTACCCCAGGTTCACCTGCATCTCGCGGGCTGGCCCGAACTGGTCATGGAAAAGCGTCAGTCCCAGGCCGTGGCGTGCGCTTATATCTTCGGTCCGGTCACGGCTATCCTGGCCATTGGCAAAAGGCCTGTTGCTATCCCTGCCTACCCGCTGCAAGTCCAGCTCAGCAGAGAGCAGCACCGTTTTAGGCGCGTCTTCAAAGCCGGTCCATTGGTTGCGGTAGGCGCTGCGAAGCAGCGGCCCCTCATACCCGGTAAGGGATGGGTTGTAATAATGTTTGAACTGCGAAAAGTTGGCCAGCTGTTTTCTGTTCTGCGCCTGTACGGCGCCCGCTAACAGGGTCATGCAGAAGCCAAGTATAAAAATTCTCATCTGTTGCTATTTAAGTACGGTTATCACCCCTTTCTCCACCAGTTTTATATCTTTAATCTGGATGATGTAGAAGTATGAGCCTGCCTGCACGCGGCCATCTTTTCCACGTCCGTCCCACCCTTCTTCCGGGTTTGTTGTCTGGAACAGCAGTTTGCCGGCCCGGTCAAAGACCTGCACCGTAGTATTGTTATAGTAGCGCAGTTCCGGCACTACCCAGGTGTCGTTGATGCCGTCGCCGTCAGGCGAGAAGGCGTTCACCAGCTTTATTCCCCCGTCCGGCTCGTACAGCGACTTTGTGAGGCGGAAGCTTCTGGAAAAGGAATTGTTATAGGGGTCGGTGGTGCGTACGCGCACCGTAAACACCGATTTGCCGGAGAGTCCTTTGTTCGAGATCAGGTGCAGTTCATTGCCGTACAGCTCAAACAACTGGTTGTCCTGGTCCCCTTCGCCCTGCTCAAACTCATAGGTAAAGGTATCGTCATCCGGATCGGTGGTGGCAAAGGTGCCGATCACCTCCTCAGGCTCAATATCAGGTTGGAACTTATCGTCGCTTAGGGTGAGGGCTGACGGCGGCTGGTTTGGCTCTACCGTTACCGTTACGCTGGCTCGCATGTTCTGGGTGTTGCTGGTGTTTTCCTTCAGCTCCAGTTGCCCGATAACCAGGTAGTCGCCCGGCACTTCCCCCTTATAGTCGCCTGGCTGCCACACCACGTTTATCGTCTCCTTTTCTCCGTTAGAGTAACTCACTTCTACCTGGTCTGGCAGCTCCAGCGCATCAAAAGTAGTTCTGAACTTCACGCTGAAATCAGAAGGGTTTGCCACGGCCACGATATCTTTGGTGATCTTCTCCACCTGCGCCGTCACTTCCTCTCCTTTGTTGCCCGCTTCGTCTACCAAGTATAGCCTTACCGTCAGCAGACCGTCCGACAAGCCAGTCAGGTCTAAATCCTGCACGGCAAAGGTTTTTGCGGGCACCGTTGCCGACCCCTCTACAGCCTCTCCCCCATTGCTACTGCTGATGCTGTAGAAGTAAGTGGCACCTACTTCTGCCTCACGCACGCCCAGATCCACTTCGTGCTGGTTGTTCACGTCTACGCGCTCCGTGTCGAAGGCAACCATGTAGCCCGCAGGCGCTGTGGCATCGTAGGTCAGCTGGAGCAGGTTAGACGCCTCGTTCGGGTTGCCCGCCAGGTCGGTTACCTTTCCTTTGGCCAGGCTGATGCGCACCTCCCCGTCAGCACTTGGTACCACGTTGGCAGTATAGGTGGCCTTGTCTGTTGCCGAGAAATTCTCCAGACTGGCGTTTTGCAGGCTCAGGTCATTCTCCACTAACGTATACACATCCTCTGAGAAGGTGATCGTGATCGGGAAACTGCCGTTGGCGGTGGCGCCGGCAGTGGTGGCGATTTCCGCTTCCGGGGCCGTCAGTTCTACCGTTACGGTAAAGGCTTTGCTCGCTGCACTCTCGTTTCCGGCAGCATCTGTGGCTGTGGCCGTAAAAGTATAGGTTCCTGCGGCCAAGGCTGTCTGCTCGTGGCTATAGGCCCAGTTGCCGCTAGCGTTGGCTTGTACTTCCCCCAGCGGCTCTCCCTGCAGCAAGACGGCTACCATAGTCCCGGCTTCGGCCTGCCCGCTTAGCTTGATGGTGTTGTCTGCTGTAATCTGGTCATCGCTTGCAGGGCCCCGGTCTTCGGAAACGCTGGCCACCACAGGAGCCTCCGGCGCCTTGGTATCAAGCGTCCAGGTAAAGGCGGCAGGGCTTGCGTCAGTGTTTCCGCCGGCGTCCGTGGCGCGGACTTCCAGGGTATGCTCTCCGTCCGACAAGCTATTTGCGGTATACTTGTTCCCAGCAATTGCTGCGTATGCTCCTCCGTCCAGGCTCACCTCATAGCTGACGTTATCTTCGTTGCTGCTAAAGGTAAATTCCGGCTCCGCTGTGTTGCTGATAGCGTCAGGCCCCGCGGCAATGGTGGTTTCCGGTGCTTTGGTGTCAACTGTGAAGGTTCTGACGGCGCTGGCAGCGCTCACGTTTCCTACTTCATCGGCGGCTTTTGCCGTTATTCGCTGTTCCCCCTCGGCCAGGGCGCTTGCGGGTGTAAGGCGCCAGGTGCCATCGCTGCCGGCGGTGGCGGTGCCGATGCGGGTGTTTCCAGCAAAAACGCTCACCGTAGTGGCTGCTTCTGCCGTGCCGGAAATAGCTGGTTTATTTTCGTTAAGTATGGCTCCGCCTGCAGGTGCTTGCACGACAGGTGCGCCGGGAGCTTTGGTGTCTTGCACCCAAGTATAGCTGGCAGGCGTTGCATCCATGTTGCCGGCCTGGTCAATGGCACGCACCTGCAAGGTATGCTCCCCATCGTTGAGCCCGTTTATACTATAGGGGTTAGCCGCGGTGGCAAAAGCGCCGCCGTCCATACTTACCTGGTATGTTACGCCAGCCTCATTGCTGCTAAAGCTAAACTTAGCCGGCACCTCGTTAGACAGCTTGTCAGGTTGGCTGGCAATAGTGGTTTCGGGAGCCTGCGTGTCTATTGGCGTCAGTTGCCTGTTTAAGTACCTGTTCAGCACTTTAAACCAAACAGGCGCCATCTTGCCATAGCCTTCGTGGGTTGGGTGTAAGCGATCTGCCATGTCGCCTCCGTTGGAGGCAAACTCATAAATGATGTTGGCGTCCGCCATGTCCACCAGTTCCAGCGCATCGCCCTGGCTGATTCTATTCTTCACCAGCGCCTCTACCTGGGCATTATACTTGTCGATGATGTCGTTTTTGGTGTAAACCGGCCCACGGTAGCAATCGGTTGCCGTACACACAGTTTTGATGATCTTGGCTACAATGACCAGTACTTCTTTCCCGGAGCGCTGCTCATACTTTTCGATTTCATCCAGGATCTCCTCCATCTCATCGGTTGTGCTCTGGGAATTGTCCACGCCATCGTTGCTGATCTCGTTGGTACCGGTGTGTAGGAGGATGATATCGGGCTTAAAGTAGTCAAGATAGTTCACCTGTTGGTCCAGGCCAAAGCGCTCGTTGTCGTACCAGCGGTAATAGTAGCCGTTTTGAAGGATTTCCACGAGGTCTCGGTTTCGGGCACCGCCAAAGCCGGCATGGTTTACATCCTGCACATAGTTACTGCCTGAGGACTCGCTTCCGATATAATCAAACTCAATGTTGCTTGCCTGCAGCTCCTGCTCCAGTTTGTCGCGGTAAGCGGCTTTATCATTTATTGGAATGTCTGAGGAGCCACCTTCAGTGTTGGAGTCGCCCAGGGGCATTATCCTGAACACGTGGTTTTCGGGATAGGTGGTGGCGCTGGCCACATTGCTGTAGGGCGTGTCGCCGCTGCCGGTGGCTTTTACCCGGTAGTAGGCTTTTTGATTATAGTATAGCTCTGTGTCGCGGTAAGTGGTTGTGCCGGCGCCGAGGCTCTTCAGCACCACAAAAGTGCCGGCAGTACCTGTCACAGATTTTTCTACAACATAACCGGTGGCACCGCTCACGGCCGTCCATTTAAGGGAGATGGCACCTACCAGAGAAGTTTTCGCTGAAAGTGAGGGAGCCGCAAGGGCGGCTGTCGCCGGGGGAGCTGCCGCAGAGGCTGTCGGGCTGGTGCAAACGCCAGTAACACAGAGCCATATCAACACAAAAACTGTAAAGCGCCGTGCGTAAATGTATAAGGGCATATATAGTAAGAATAGTAATGTCTGCAAAAACAACTCCCTATATAACGGTAAACCTATGCCTGGGTTACCAATATGCGTTACCTCCTATTCCGGCCCGGCAAAATATAGGATCCTTTTCACCAAAACATCCCTATCACCACACCGTAAAACTGTGTCGGGCAAACTCCCCTAAAGCTGCTCTAATATGAAGGTATCTGAGTATTTAAAAAAATATATGCTGTTGGGCACAACCTTTTAGTGCAACTTCTATATAATGTTATAAAGGTCGATCCTCTAATGCACAACCCTTCCACCCAAGACACCGCTGTTATGACTGCATAATCTGACTGATGCTGCCTGACAACCTTTTACACCCTTACACCTGAAGATCGTATGCTTTTTAATTCTATCGAATTCTTCATTTTTTTCCCGGTAGTCGTTACCCTCTACTTTCTGCTCCCCCCAAACCGGCGCTGGATTCTGCTGCTTGTAGCCAGCTATTACTTTTACATGTCCTGGAAGGCGGCCTACGCCATCATACTTGTTATCTCCACGCTGATAGACTACAGTTGCAGCCGCATGATGGGCCGCTACGAAGACAAGGCAAAGCGCAAGCCCTGGCTGTGGCTTAGCCTTGTTTCCAACCTGGGCATTTTGCTGCTGTTCAAATATTACAACTTCTTTAACGACAGCGCCCGTGGCGTGGCAGAGGCTTTAAATGTGCCCTACGCCATGCCGGCTTTCGAGCTGCTGCTGCCCATGGGCATCTCCTTCTATACTTTCCAGACGATGAGCTATAGTATAGATGTGTACAACGGGCGCATCAAGCCCGAGCGGCACCTGGGTATTTTTGCGCTGTTTGTCACGTTTTTTCCGCAGCTGGTGGCCGGGCCAATAGAGCGGGCAGGCAACCTGCTGGGCCAGTTGCGCCAGCACCATGACTTTAACTATGCCCGCGTGGTAGCCGGTTTGCGCCGCATGGCCTGGGGCTTTTTCAAAAAGATTGTGATAGCCGACAACCTGGCCCTGATGGTGAACCAGGTATACAACAACCCCACCGACTTCGAAGGCTTCTCGCACATTTTGGCCTCCGTCTTTTTCGCTTTCCAGATCTACTGCGACTTCTCGGGCTACTCCGACATTGCCATCGGGGCAGCGCAGGTGCTGGGCATCAGGCTGATGGAAAACTTCCGGAGCCCTTACTTTGCCAAGTCCATCCCGGAGTTCTGGAGCCGCTGGCACATTTCGCTCTCCACCTGGTTCCGCGACTACCTCTACATACCGTTGGGCGGCAACCGCGTGGTGAAGTGGCGCTGGTACTACAACCTGTTCATTGTGTTTATGGTGAGCGGCCTATGGCACGGCGCCAGCTGGACCTTCGTGATTTGGGGGGCACTGCACGGCATCTACCAGGTGTTCGGCATCCTTACAAAAGCCCAGCGCAATGCCTTTGTGCGGCAAATCGGACTCACCGCTCACCCCCAACTATACAAGTGGGTGCAGGTGCTGACGGTATTCTTCCTGGTATGCTTTTCTTGGATATTTTTTAGAGCCAACACCATCACGGATGCCTTCTACATTGTGGGCCAGAGTGCGGCCGCAGTAGCCAACCCGGCCCAGCTTTTCGCTTTAGACTGGAGCCACGATATATTCATGGATCAGGGTTTCAAAATATTTGCGGTTTCTATTTTAGCCATTATGGTTATGGAAACCGTACACCTTATACAGCGAAGCGGCAGTGTATCACAGCTGATTATGCAGCGCCCAGCCTGGCAACGTTGGGGTTTATACTATGCCGCCATTGTTTCAATTCTGCTTTTTGGGCAGTTTGGACACCAGGAGTTCATTTATTTTCAGTTTTAGGAAAGTATGACAAAAGATATACAGGACAAAGGTGCAAAACGACTGTTGCGCAAGCTATTTCTGCTGGCGTTGCCCTTTATACTGTGGCCGCTGGTGGAGGTATTCGTCTTGCCGATGAACTACTTCACTTTCCGCATCTGGGAAACCATATCGGTAAACTCCATGCGCGTGATGTCCGGCCCTTTTTACCCGAACGTGCACATGCAGATGGAGGAAGAAGGTGAGCTGGCTCCGCGTACGCCCTATGCCCAAAAGCGGCAGGTAGAGTGGTATACCGATGCGTACGGCTACCGCAACCGCGACACCAAAAACGACGTGCTGCTGATCGGTGACTCCAACATCACCGGCGCCAAGCTATCGCAGGAGGAGACGCTGGCAGAGGTGCTGGAGCGGAAGCTTGGCCTGGATGTATACTCTTTTGCGCCGGCAACCATGAACCGCTTTCTGGCTACCGACCGCTTTCAGGAAACTCCGCCCCAACTCGTGATCGTGTCCAGCATCGAGCGCCGCATTCCAGATCTGCCCGCCGTGGGCCAGAACGGCATCAACTCCAAAGTCAGAAACTTTACCGGAAACCTGATCAACTCCTCCCGCGCCCTCACCTGGCTGGCTGTTACCGCTGACCGCATCTCCAAGCTGGGGCTGTACCACCGCACACTGGCCGACATCAACCGGGCCTTCGGGAACCGGGAGTACATCAACTATAACAACGAGTTTTTTATTGAAGGCGAGTATGCCAACCGCGAATTCTCGGAGAATGACCTGAACCATATTGCCGATGTCCTGACAGGCTACCGCGACGCGTTGGACGAGCGGGGCATCCGGTTCATCTTCCTGCCCATCCCTAACAAAGAAAATATTTATTACCAGCTGCTTCCAAACCAGAAAAAGGCAACTTTTCTGCCCCGCCTGCTCCAGAAGCTGGATAAGCGCGGCGTGGAATACGTGGACCTGCAACCTGCGTTCCGCAAGCTTTACCAGCAGCAGAAGGTTCAGTTATACCCCACGGATGACGCGCATTGGAACGAGGTGGCTGTGCAAGTGGCGGCAAAGCTACTCACCAACCACGCTACCGTGGCACAACTGCAGGCAACACCTAATCAAGCAAAAGAAAAGAACATGCTGGTAGAGTATAAGGAAGAATAACCGGCATCTAGTTAAATCGAAAAGTACACCCATACATATTCATGAAAATGAAAGCTTACTATAACAAAGGCACAAAAAAATTAAAGAAGATATTCGGGAGGATCATTCCCTTTAACACACAATACCGCCCTGGCGACGTTTGCCGCATCAACCTGGAGCAACTTACCGAGAATAACTCACGAGAAATAAGAGTACACCCGATTTACCTGGGGCTGACGACAGACCTGAACATCTCGGAGCACCTGTACGAAGCATGCTCGGAGTACTGGAAGCCAAAGCGCAAGGTACAGACCGACTACATGGTGGTGGAAGCGCCAAACGGCCGCATTTACACCGACAACGAAAGCAGCGTGGCAGTGGTATCGCAGTATAACCGGTTGATTGAAAATGTGTCGCTGAGCTTGTCGGGAGGCAAGGTATCGGAGCCAAACCTGAACAACATTTTTGAGCAGCGCTACTTTATGCCGCCCGTGAAGTATAACGGCACCGTTTTCTCGCTGCTGACCGGCGGTGCTGGCCTTAACAACATCGGGCACTGGTTTTTGGATGTGCTGCCGCGCCTGCACCTGCTGCGCGAAAGCGGCCTCTACGATAAGGTAGACTGGTTTTATGTGCCGAGCATGCGCTATAGCTACCAAACAGAGACGCTGGAGCTGCTAGGCATTCCGAAAGAGAAAATCATTGAAGGCGACAAGTTCCCGCACATCGCCGCTGACTGCATTATTGCCTCTACTGCCCCGCGTGGCAACCACACGCTGGTGCCTAAGTGGCTTTGCGATTTTATTCAGGAGTCGTTTATGCCGTATGCCGAGGAGGACTCTGACGTGATCACACCGGAAACGCCATACTTATACATCAGCCGCTCCGACTCCAAAATCCGCAACGTGCTGAACGAGCAAGAGCTGCTGCAGGCGCTGGAGCCTTACGGCTTTAAAACGGTGGTGTCGAGCCAGTTAAGTATAAAAGAGAAGATAAAGCTGTTTAGCAAGGCAAAAGTAGTGCTGGGCGCTACAGGTGCCGGGCTCATCAGCATGTTCTTCTGCAAGCCGGGCACCAAAATGATTGAGATCTTTAACGAAGGCTTCGTGATAGAGCCCTTCTACGACATCGCCACTAAAATCGACCTGGACTATGAGTATATTATTTGCCAGGGCAACAAGCGCGTGCGCAACGCTGACCAGGGCCAGCGCGAGCACTTAGTGGTAGAAACCGACAGAGTGCTCGAAATATTGGACAAAATGAAAAAAGACAGATCTAAAAGCGTAGAGGTCGCTTAAAGACACGGAACTTTAGAAGAGGCCTGCCTCTGCAGCTACCGCTGCGGAAGCAGGCTTTTCTTTTAGCGTTACGGCCTGTTGGTAAATATTCACCAGCTGCTTATAGTTTGTTTCCGAAGTATAGTTCTCCAGGTAGTCCTGTCGGGCCTGCTTGCCCATACTTGCCGCTAAGCCAGCATGACGCTCTAACTCCTGCACCTTTTCGCAAAGATCCTGCGCGTTGCCCGGCTCAAAGTGCAGGCCGTTGTGCTGGTGCTGCACCAGGTACTCCCCGCCTCCGATTTTAGAGGCAACGACAGGCGTACCCGTAGAAAAGGCCTCAATAATGGACATGCCGAACATTTCCGGCCACTCTGAAGGAAAGATCAACCCTCTGGCCGATTTTAGCTCCTCTACCACTTTATCCCGCTTCTGGTATCCTAAATACTCCAGGGAGGAATATTTTGCCGCATGCGCCTCTACCATACTTCTAAGAGGCCCGTCTCCAACTACTTTGAGTTTAAACGGATGCAGCGCATGGGCTTTTAGCAAGGTATCCAGCCCTTTTTCCGGAGAGAGCCTACCCACAAACAGAAAATAATCTTCCCGCTCAGGATTGCCAAGGCCCAGGTCTGCGGTAAAGTTCGGCTTCACCACCAGCTGCTCCGGGCGGGGGTTTAGGGAGGAGTCCTGGAAAAGCCTGGCCGCGCCGGGCGTTAAGGTGATCAACAGATCTACCTTATTCCTAAAAGTGCCTAGCAACTTGTGCAGCCCGGTTGTAAGCACCACAGAGGCTGTCTGGAAGCGCGAGTCACGGTAGGCCCGATCACGGATGGCTGCCGCGGGAAAAATTTTGTGCACGTTCTCCATGTGCAGTTTGCCGTGGTAATGGATGTAGGAACTGGGGCAAATGAGGCGGTAGTTGTGCAAGGTCATCACCACCGGCACGTTCAGCTTCTGGCACACATAAAAAACCGCCGGAGACACCAGCGGAAAGAAGTTGTGCACATGCACCACATCCGGCCTGAGCTCCTTAATTTTTTCTTCCACGGCACGGGCACCCTTAGGGTTATACACTATCCCCAAAGCAGCCTGTAGTTTTTCTGAGATGCTGTTCACGTCGTTGTTCGTGAATGTCAGTTTTTCCACGGTATGGCCGTGCTCCTCCAGCAAGGCGGCTTCTGCAAAAAAGACGGTGTCTTCGCCACCTGTCTGCTTGTAGTGGTTATGAACTAAAAGTATGCGCATGAAGTATGATTGATGGTCAGGATAAAGTATGAATGGCCTTTTGAAGGTCTTGCGGAGTGCCCACATCCAGGCAGCTGCCTTTGTCGAAGTATACGCTTTGCACCTTTAGCCCGTTAAGTATGGCCGCCTGCACCACCTCCCCCACGCTCAGTTCTTTGCCGGAAGTATGGAGTTGCCCCTCTACCTGCTGCAGGTGCTGGTGCATGAACTCAGTGAAGCGCGGCCCCCAGCTGGCAATGGCCCAGCCATAAGTCAGGTTTGAAGCGGCGGGCTTGTGAAGTATAGTTTTCACATCTCCACCTTCTCCTGTTTCCACCATGTCCCATTTGTGCGGATGCGTCACTTGAAAGCATCCCAGCACCACGTCGGCATTGGTTTGCTCCTGCCGCTGCAGCAGCTGCTCAAAGGCATCTTGCGGCTCAAACAGGATATCCGGGAAACCAAATACCACCCGCTGCCGCCGCACAAAAGTATAAGCCTGGTCCAGAGTGTAAGGACACCCGTAGGGCCGCTGCATGATGAGGTACGCCAGGGGCAGGTTCAGTTGGCTGCCGTCGCCGTAGTAGTTGGGAATGTCCCACTTGCCTTTACGGAGAATAAGGTATGCCTGCCCGGCCCCGGCCCGCTGCATGTGCTCCAGCAGGTACTGCGACACCGGCTTGGGGCGTGGCTCGCCGTGCTGCGGGTGCGGCTCAAACCCTACCGGAAACAGCTCCTTACTAAAAGGTATAGGCGCAAGCCGTGAACCAAGGCCCGCAGCGGGTACAAGTCCAACTACATCAGTTGCCATGATAAAAAAGCCGCGCACCGCTGGTAGGCGATGCGCGGCATATGGTTTAGTTTGATAGTGATACGCTTAAACGGAAGCCTCCGCTTTTCTATTCAAATGTTTCAGGGCTTTAGCACGAGCTGCCTCATCTGTGGCGGCAAAGTAAGCGGCCTGCTCCTGGCGCAGCTGGTCTACCAGGCGTCCTTCCGGCATCACCACGTCATCATACGTAATTACCTGGTCTTTCGGGATGTCGCGCTTCAGCACGCAGCCTTCAGCCACACCAATCGGCAGCAGTCTTTCCTCGGCTGTGGTGTCGGCGTTCTCGCAGAGGCCATAGGTCATGTAGTGGCCAATGCCATCAATCACTTCGCCTGCCTTCAGGTCTATCTTGGCGGCGGCCACCACTTCTACTTGTGGCGCTCCCATCGGCGTGAGGGCAGCATCATTAAACAACACGGCACGCGCCACGGTGTTCGGCACCTCGAAGTGGCATAGGTGGTATGGGGTGTAGAACAGGTATAGCGGCCCCTCGCCCAACTTGTACAGGTTCAGGTAGTGCTGCTGTATCGGGTTGTCGTGCGTGCCCAGTACGAAAACGCCCGGCCCTGGCTCAGCGCCCACCACGTAATCCACAATGCCCGGGCCTTCGGTCAGGTCCTCGAGCGGGTACAGGTTATGCACGCAGTCTTTCAGCGATGTGCCGCTCGCCACGGTTGGCCCGTGCATGCCGCGCTTGGCCACACGCATACCGGTTCCATTGGCGATAATAGCTTGCTCAAAAGAGATCTTGCTGCCATCAGCAAAGGAAGTCACCATCGACGGCTGCTGGCCCCACTTCTTAGCAAAGCCCTCCTGCGTGGTCGGGTTACGGTACGGGTCGTGCAGGCCTTTGATGTTGCCGCACAGCACCGGCTTCACGCCCAGGCCTTTCACAAATCTGTAAAGGTTCATGGTCACGCCTGGCTGGTCGCCGTCGGCATTGGTGAACACCACACCGGCTTTGTCAGCGTATACTTTCAGGATCGGCCCAATGGTACCGTCCACCTCGGCATTCATCATGATGATGTGCTTGCCGTTGTTGATGGCCGTTATAGCTACGTTTGTACCGAACTCCACGGCGCCCGTAACTTCAATTACGGCATCAATCCCTTCGGCCTGGCACAACAGCATGGCATCCTCGGTAACGCTATACTTGCCCTGGCGGATATTCTCCTCCAGTTCGGTCAACGAAGTCACTTCCTGCACATCCTCGATTTCGGCCTGGCTATAGGCCAGCCTTGCTTTGTCCAGGGTGCGGTTCGAGATGGCTACCAGTTCCATCCCTTGGGTATATTTACAGATCTGGAGGGCAATGCCACGGCCCATGAAGCCGGCTCCTACCATGGCCACACGCACCGGATTGCCTTCTGCCTGGCGTTTGGCCAGGGCTGTATCTACTATTATCATCTTTGAAGTATAAAATTAAGGGTTAACGAAGCAAAAGCTGCCGGTATTACACCAGCAGCTTTCCTTTAGATTCTTCCTGCCCCTCCACAAAATCCGGGTGGGCCTGGTCTTTTTCTGAAATGATGATTGGCTCGATCGGCCACTCGATATTGAAGGCCGGGTCGTTCCAGCGAAGGCCGCGTTCGGCGCCCGGGGTATAGAACTCGGTTACCTGATAGGTTACGTCGGTGTTATCCTCCAGCGTGATGAAGCCGTGGGCAAATCCTTCCGGCACGAACAGCATGCGGTAGTTATCGGCAGTCAGTTCCACACCGATCCACTGCTTATAGGTCTCCGAATCCGGGCGCATATCGATGATCACATCGTAGATGGCGCCACGGGTGCAGCGCACCAGCTTGGTTTCCTCGTTCGGGGCCAGCTGCATGTGCATGCCGCGCAGGGTGCCTTTTTTCTTGTTATAGGACACGTTGGTCTGGCGGATGTCGTTAGTCAGGCCATACTCCTCGAACTCTTTCTGGCAGAAGGAACGGCCGAAAAAGCCGCGTTCGTCCTCAATCCGCTTTACGTCTAGAATGTATGCTCCCTTGAGCTTGGTTTCTGTAAAAATCATTGGCTTGGGTTTAGGCGGTTTCCAGTTCAGACTCGGCTACTTTGGAGCTGTTGCGCTGCCACTGCAGCTGCTCGTTCAGCTTTTGGACATCCTGCAGGCTGTTCAGCACCATCAGGCGCATCAGCAGCGAGTTGCGGAAATCACCGTCCTTGAACTCCATCGCCTTCAGCCCTGTATGCAGTTCCTCAATGGCCTGGTGCAAAGTATACTGTGGCTGATGGTTTGGCGCCAGCTGCTTAAACAGATCGAAGTTTACGCGGTAAGAGCGCTTGTCAGGGGCGGCGTCTGTGTTCACTGTCACATCCACACCCGGAATCAGCTCTGCCACGGCGTTTGCCAATTCGTACACCTGGTAATTCCACTCGTTAGTGCCTGTGTTCACGGCCAGGTACTCGCCGCCGTTGGATGGCTGGCGGGTTACGGCCCACTCAATGGCACGCGCCATATCGCGCACGTGGATGAGCGGACGCCAAGGCGTACCGTCACTCAGGATGTTGATCTTACCGGTGGCCACGGCGCCGGCCACAAAGTCGTTCAGCACCAGGTCCAGGCGCAGGCGGTCGCTCATGCCGCAGGCGGTGGCGAAGCGCAGGCAGGTCACGGTAAAGCCTTCTCCGGCCAATGGCTTCAGTTCTTTCTCAGTAGCAACTTTGGAGCGGGCATAGGCAGTGAGCGGGTTCAGCTCAGAGTCCTCTGTCTTGGCATGCTCGGAGGCGGCGCCATACATGCTGCAGCTGGAGGCAAACACGTAGTTCTTCACGCCGGCAGCCTTGGCCATCTCGGCAATGCGCACGCTCGACTTATAGTTGACATCCATGGTGATGTCCTCATACTTCTTGCCCATCGGGTCGTTGGAGATGGCGGCCAGGTGCACCACGGCGTCCACACCGTTCAGCACTTCGGCTGGCATCGTGCGCACATCGCCGTACAGCTGCATGTCCAGGCGGCTTTCAGGAAGTATAGGAGCGTTGGTAAGGCAGGAGGCGAAGTAGGCCATGTCGTAGCCCACAAGCGTAGCTTCGGGGTATGCGGCACGCAGGCGCTCTACCACGCCCGGTCCAACATAGCCCATGTTTCCGGTTATCAGTATTTTCATTTGGATGAAATGTATATAGTAAGAAAAGGGGTTGGGTTCTTGTTTACAGGAGTCGGAGGCTTAGTTCACGACGCCGGAAAGCATTTTATGCCACACATTCCAGGGCGCCTTGCCGCTCTGCCACAGATCCTCCAGCACGTGCTTGTCGCGCAGGGTATCCATCGGCTGCCAGAAGCCGCGGTGGCGGTAAGCGGAGAGTTCTCCCTCCTCTGCCAGCGACTCCAGCGGGCCGCGCTCCCAAATGGTGCTGTCGTTCTCGATATAGTCGAACACGCTTGGCTCCAGCACAAAGAAGCCGCCGTTGATCCACGGCATATCGCCGCCGGTTGGTTTTTCCTTAAACTGAGGGACTTTGGTGGCTTCTGAGGAAAGTGTGAATGCTCCGAAACGACCTGGCTGCTGCACAGCCGTCAGGGTAGCCTTCGTGCCCTGCGCCCTGTGGTACTCAATGGCTTCGGCGATGTTCACGTCGCTCACGCCGTCGCCGTAGGTCAGGCAGAAGGTTTCGTCGCCCACATACTCTTTCACGCGCTTCAGGCGGCCGCCGGTCATGGTACCCTCACCGGTATCCACCAGCGTCACTTTCCACGACTCGGTGTTATTCTTGTGCACCTCCATGCCGTTCTTGCGCATATCGAAGGTGACATCAGAATTGTACAGGCAGTAATTGGCAAAATATTCTTTAATGATATGGCCTTTGTAGCCACAGCAGATCACGAACTCGTTGATATTGTAGTGGGAGTAGATCTTCATGATGTGCCAAAGGATCGGCTTGCCGCCAACCTCGACCATTGGCTTCGGACGAACACCACTTTCTTCGCTTATTCTTGTACCGTAACCGCCGGCAAGTATAACTGCTTTCATTTTTATGTAAAGGGTTTAAGGGTAAAACAAAAAGGGTAATCCAGCCACCGCTCAATTGTACTTACTGGGTAGCTTATTGCTTTTCAGTAGATACGGAGATTTCTATATTTTGATGTACCTAATAAGTTTTTTTAGTACAAAAAATTTCCGGCTGCCGATACAAATGCTGAAACATGAAGCAGAATAGCTTTTAGAGCTAATTTGAAGCAAAACCCAAGAACAGGGTTTGTATAGAAATGAAGTGAGAGCACCGCTAGATTCGGTAGGCGGGCCAAGTATAAAATTGTACTTGGCCCGCCTGCCTTCCAATAAATTCGGTGACTGTTTTAGTGCTACCCTCTCTCCTTCTACTCAACTCTCCTTAGCACCTGCTATTTATACTTTACTTGTTAACGGGTTAGTTCTAACTTGCGGCCTCGCTTTAAAAGCATCAGTTTAACCACCTCATACACAAATTTTGTATTGGTAACGAGGTAGCGTTTCCAAAGCCGTTTAGGCTCCTGCCACAAGCGGTAGGTCCACTCCAGGCTCAGGTCACGCGCCCATTTCGGCAAACGCTTCTCCAGGCCGGCATAGGTCATATACGCCTGCCCAACCCCCAGCATGCAGGCTTTCACCTGCCCTTTATGATCGGCCATCCAGCGCTCCTGCTTTGGGCATCCCAGCGCCACGAACACCAGGTCAGCGCCAGCATCGTTGATCATGTTCACGATGGCTGTGTCCTCGATGTGGGTTAGCTTGCGGAACGGCGGCGAGTAACTTCCGGCCACGCGCAGGTTCGGCAAATCGGTTTTGGTGCGGGCCACCACTGCCTCCAGCACCTGATCTGTAGAGCCGTAGAAGAAAACAGACTTGCCTCGCTTCTCTGCTTCCTGCAGCAGGCGTGGCATTAGGTCCATCCCCGGCACACGGTCCTGGTGCTTTCCGTAGAGCAATTTCATCAGCTTAGACAAAGGCCCTCCGTCCGGGGAGGCTATGTCTGCGTTGTTCAGCAGGTTTTGGAACTCCTTGTCCTGCTTCGCCTCCATCAGCATGTGCACGTTGGCAAAGCACACATAAGAGGAGTCTTTATGGTCTGTGAGCCAGAAAACATGGTTCACAAAGTCATTAAATGATCCTGCCGAGATAAGGGAGCCGAGAAGTTGGCGCTTCTCTTTAATGGGCGGCGCGGCAGTTAGTGGTTTTTCTTGTAACGTCGTATCAGTAAGCATTTTTTTCGCCTTTAATCATGTTCCATACTGTCAGGAAGATAATTTTCATGTCCATCATCAGGCTCCAGTTGGCCATATACATCACATCATACTCCACGCGCTTCTCCATCAGGTGCACTTCCTTGGTTTCGCCGCGGTAGCCGCTTACCTGTGCATAGCCTGTAATACCGGGCGTAACAAAGTGGCGCATTTTATACTTGGAGATAACCTTGGAGTAGTGGTCCAGCTGCGACACCAGGTTCGGGCGCGGCCCTACCACCGACATGTCACCCAGCAATACGTTGAAAAACTGCGGGAGTTCGTCGAGGCTCGTTTTGCGCATAAAGGCGCCGAAGCGGGTAATGCGAGGGTCGTTTTTAGTTGCCTGTAATTCAGTATTGTTATTCACGCGCATGGTGCGGAACTTGTAGCAAACAAACAGCCTGTTCTTCTTGCCCGGGCGCAGCTGCTTAAAGAAAATCGGCCCTTTAGACTCCAGCTTAATCAGCAGGGCAATGATCGGAACCAGGATCGGGAAGATGAGCAGGATAACCGCCAACGAGAACACCACGTCGAAGATGCGCTTCACTACGCGGTTAGAGGCAAGCTCCAGCGGCTCGTTGCGCACGCTCAGCATCGGGATGTTGTGGTAGAAGTATACATTCACGTCCTTCTTCACGATGGCACTGAAATCCGGCACAAGGCGCAGGTAGATAAAGTTATCGTTGGCAAACTCTGTCAGTTCATCAATCTGGCCTTCGTCTGTTAAAGGCTTGGTATAGTAAATCTCATCAATGCTATGCTGTAGGCAGTAGTCCTTCAATTCTTCCATACCGCCGCGCACCTGGCTGGCATAAGGGCTGCTCATATCGGCCTCATCATCAAAGAAACCCATGAATTTAGTACCGATCTCGTCGTTGTTGCTCAGGGTTTGCTGCAGGGTAGCGGCGGCCTGGCCAGAACCAACTATAACGTAGCGTGTGTGGGCCATGTCTGAGTTGGTGAAGTAGCGGTTTACCTGAAACATGATCAGGCGGCTGAAACCAATGAGCAGCGCCGTGGACAGGTACGTATACAACAGCAACAGGCGCGACAGCTGCTCCAGGTTAAACACTACGATACAGCTGGCCAGAATAAGCGCGTGCATCACAAAAACGTTCAGCAGGTTGCTCAAGCGCCTGTCTATCGGCAGGAACCCATCAATACGCACCACAAAGTTCGAGAAGCCCGAAACAATCCACCACACGAGGGCAAACAGCACAAAGAAGATGTTGTACTGGTGGTCCAACTCAAAGTTGCCGTAACGGATCAGGTTAGAAAGCTTAAACGCAAAAGCTATTAGTGTTACGTCCAGAATCAACAGAAGAACCCTGTTAAAGCTGTAATAGTGTCTATATTTGTTCATTTGATTGAGTACATTATTTAGTCATACTGTAAACTGAAATTAATTTTGCCTCTGTCTTCGCTACAACACACTCCTTCTTCAGGCGAAACCAATGACAGGAAAGCTCCTACACCGGTTGTTAATTTCCTCGCCCTTTATGGGGAGGCGAGTGACACTCTTTTCAATTACCTCACTAATTTTTGTCTAACTATGCTTAGCACCAGACTGTGCTACGAGTGCCGGGTATTTAGACTGAATTACGCACCCTCCTTGCCTAAGGTTTATAATTTTATTAAGTTCTATTCAAAAAAATTGATTTGTTAATATAGATTAAAAGAAATATTTATATATATAAACATGGCTTATAACCCTCATTTTAAGGCACATTCAAATTTTACACGTATGCAAAGCCACGGCTATCTTTCTCACAACAACATATAACTAATCATATATTACAAACTCATTTACAAGCTATATTTATAGACTTTTATACAGCGCCTATAAACAAGCTTTTATCTAGGATAAATATAATTATTTTTATAAATAATATACTCTGATTGGTAATCAATCCGCTGGGCATAAATAAAATATTGCTCTAAACGCAGCAGTAAACTGCCAGACCAGCATCAAAAAGGAGTACAATAAAGCAGCATGAGGCGCTTTGAAAAGGCTGCCGGGCATGTTAGCATACGGGCGTGAAGAGGCCAAAAGTGTGCAAGGGATATTTTAACTTCATCAGCGCAAACTGAATAAATACAAAAAAATCAGCTTTATACGAAATATACTTTATGCAGGTTTAACTCTTCCCTAAATAATCAAGAAAATCATATCACAAATTGAACTTTAGTACCTTAAATTGCACTTACTACATCGTGCGTGCGCCAGAACAGTATTTGCACTAATCCTGACAAGTATAAAACAGGCTAAAATATACCAAAAGCGCTTTTAAGGCTTTCTATCTGGCAAACACCACATACGCGGCAGCTTCCAGGTTTTACCGGTTAACTGCTCATGTACCACTAAAACAAGACTATATACAAGATATTTACAGTCACCGTATATGCGAACCTATGCCAAAGGCATTCTATGTCTGCTCGTGTTGCAGCTTTGGAGCGCCCTTACCTACTACTCGTACGCTCAGACAAACAGCGCTTGTGATGTTGATGCCAGCATTGCAAACACAAACTTCAATAAAAGCTTTACTTATTGCAGCTATAACTATAGCGGCAAAACCATCTCGGTAAAGTTTGACTTTGAGAACACCTCCACCACCAAGGCAACAAATAAAAGCTACCGCATTGATTGGGGCGACGGCTCGTCAGATACCTATGGCCCTGACTTTGACAAGACCAGCCACACTTATGTGACCTCCGAAGCCAGATCGTACAACATGGTGCTGACAGCAGTGGGCGAGAATGGCTGCGAGAAAACCGAGACAAAGAAAGTATACATCGGAAGCAACCCCAATGTACTGGTAGACTTGGGCGGAAACTCCTTTTCCTGCGCTCCTGCTACTTATAATATCAAGGTAAGCCGCTTTGAGGATAACCCTGCCAATACCCTTTATACCTTCACCATCAACGATGGTACCCCTTCTTTTACGCGTACCCATGCGGAGCTGCTGAAAGACCCGGTTATACCCCATCAGTTTACCGAAGCCTCTCCGGCGGGCGGTTTTTCTGTTACCTGCCGCGCCTCCAACGACTGTAGCTACTCCGAAAGTACCTGGACGGGCATACGCGTAACCAAAGGGCCGGTAGCAGAGATCGGCGTGAAGAAAAACAGCTCTTGCGTAAACCAGGAAATCGTGCTGCAAGACCGCTCCACGGACGGCTATGACGGCTTTGGGTCCGAGATGCCGCACATTGCCGATTGGCAGATCAGCCCGTCTACCGGCTGGGAGATGCGCATCGGCAAAGGCGAAGTGCGCCTGGTGTTTACAGAAACCGGCGACTATACCGTTAAGCTAATTGTTTCGCCAGAAGACCCCAATACCACCTGCGTGGACAGCTTTAAGGAGATGCAGTTCCATATCGTGGATCCGCCCATCGCCGCCTTTACACCAACCCTTTCCCCTGAAAACGGCTGTACCACCAACACGGTAAGTATAAGCAATACAACACAGGGCGAAAGCGTGCGCTATAACTGGGCTGTAACCGACACGGAAGGCAAGCCTGTGAAGAACTGGGGCACCATAGAAGGTGGCGCAACAGCCAAAGAACCTGCTTTTAGCTTTACAAAGCCAGGCGAATACCGCATTACATTGACAGCTGACAATGGCTGCTCGCCCAGCACCGTCACGCAAAATGTTACCATAAAAGGACAGCCAACTGTGGCGCTTCCTGCCGCCCAGACATACTGCGGCCCGCAGACGCTGGAGTTTAGCGATGCGAACGCCAGTCATGCGCCTGCGTACGATGCACAGTTCGGTGCCATCACCGGTTATAAGTGGGAAGTGCAGGCAATTACTGGCGACGGCGCTTACACTTTTGAAAACGGCACCGGAAGGGATTCCAAGAACCCGGCAATCCGTTTTACCAACCCCGGCACCTACGAAGTTACGGCCTACGCCCTAAGCGAGTGCGGCGAAAGCTCTGCCCCAGCCCGCCAGACGATCACGATCAACCCGCTGCCGGAACTAAGGGCCACTTCGCCAAGCGCAGCGATTTGTATTGGCGGCAGCACCACCATCAGCATGGAGGGCGCGGATCATTATACCTGGGCACCGGCCACCGGCCTTAGCGCCACCACCGGCAGCACCGTCACCGCCAACCCGAGCGAGACCACCACTTATACTATAACAGGCACCAACGAAGCGACAGGCTGTAGCAGCACCACCACTTTTACGGTGGTAGTAAACCCGCTTCCGCAGATACAGGTAATCTCCGGAAAGGGCGAAATATGCCTTGGGCAGGAAGAAACCCGTCTTTCTGCTTCCGGTGCGGATACTTATACCTGGGCTCCGGCCACCGGCCTTAGCGCTACTACCGGTGCTGACGTGACAGCCAACCCGAGCGAGACTACCACTTATACGGTAACGGGCTATAACAGCGCCACCGGCTGCAGCAGCACAGCGGAGGTTACCGTTACCGTATTACCGCTGCCAGAGGTGAATGCCGGCCCAGACCTTACTGTTTGCGATGACCCTACGCCACTGCAATTGCAGGCAAGCCCGGCAGGCGGTGTGTGGAGCGGCGCGCACGTGAGCGCCTCAGGAGAGTTTATACCGGACGGCAAAGGCACCTTTGAGCTGACTTATACTTATACAAACGAGAAAGGCTGTACCAACTCAGATAATGTAACCGTGGAGGTGACAGACGTGGCACAGGCGGAAGTGGAGCAGAAGGAGATGGAAGTGTGCCTGAACGGGGGCCAGTTTATACTAGGCGCCAGCCCGGCAGGCGGCAGTTGGAGCGGCTCCAAGTATGTCTCTGAAGACGGCACGTTTACGCCTTCTGCCGTGGGCACCTATACCTTAACCTATACCGTATACACCGGCTCCTGCTTCACCACTGACCAGATGCAGGTTACTGTAAAGCCATTGCCGGCCGCTCCAGTTATCACAGGGGTGCAGGATATATGCTACAACACAGCCACCACATTGCAGACAGACGCACAAACAGGAGCAGTGAACTGGTACGACCAGCCAAACGGTGGCAAACTGCTAGGCACTACGCCGGCGGGCACAGGTTTTGAGACCGGTCAGCTGACTAAAACCACTAACTTTTTTGCAGAGTATGTGGGCGACAACCAATGCGCCAGCACCCGCACTAAAGTAACGGTGATCGTGCGGCCAGAGATTGTGGCCCCAGAGGTTGCACCTGTCACTATTTGCGGAGCGGGCACAGCGACTCTTGTGGCCAAAGGCACCGCCAGCAGGTATAATTGGTATGATGCCAGCGGCAAGCTAGTGGTGAGCCAGGGCAATAAAGTATTCGAGCCGACGGTTGAGCAAAGCACTTCTTTCTTTGTAGAGGCAGTTATAGGCAATTGCGCCGGCCCGCGAACGCAGGTACAGGTTACGGTAAACCCAATCTTGGATAACAACACCGTCACTGCCCCGGAGATAGTATGCGCCAACGCGCCGCTTAGCATCTCTGGCTCAGAGCCAGTTGGCGGCGGAGGAGCCGGCACTTATACATTCCAGTGGATGATCAGCCCAGACGGCAGCACCTTTGAGGAAATCGAGGGTGCCACAGGCAAAGTATACCAGGCGCAGGCGGGGCTGAAAGAACCGGCCTGGTTCAAGCGCGTCGTTTACTCTAGTGGCTGTGAGCTTGCGTCTGAGGCTGTGAAAGTGGAGGTCATCCCGGCAATCACTAAAAATGAGCTGCGCGAGGTGCCAACCATTTGCCATGGCCAGGTACCAGAAGCGATCCAGGGAGTTGTGGCAGGCGGCGCCGCGCCCTATACCTATACCTGGTTTGTAAGCACAGACAACATCAACTTTAAGGAGATAAAAAACAGCAACTCGGACAGCTACCAGCCTACTGCGCCGCTTACCGATAACACCTGGTATAAGCGCGTCGTGAAATCCGGCTCCTGCCAGGAAGTTACCAGCAATACCGTGATGGTGCGGGTGATGCCCCCCATCAGCAAAAACCTGATCAGCGGCACGCAAACGATTTGCGAGGGCGACGCAGCCACACTTACAGGTCAGGTACCGGAGGGCGGCTATGGACCAGGCAGCTATACTTTCTACTGGGAGTCTAAAACCGCTGACGGCGAGTACCGGGAAGTACCGAACAGCCGCGGCACCAGCAAAAAAGACTGGACCGCCCAAAGCATGACCGAAACCACTACGTTCCGAAGAGTGGTCGTATCCGGCTCCTGCACCGTAAGCACCAGCGACCCGGTAGTAGTTACCGTCAACCCGAAGATCCTGAACTTAATCTCCGGCGACCAGGAAGTATGCCAAGGCGGTGTTCCAGCGCTGCTCACCAGCCTCACCCCTACCACGGGCGGCGAAGAAGGCAAGTATAGCTATAGCTGGGAGTATAAATCCGAAGGCGACCCTAACTTTATGCCGGCACCAGGCAACAGCACCCGCGCCGACGGCAGCTACCAGCCTGGCAGCGTGAGCAAGACCACGCAGTTCCGTCGCAAAGTTACCTCCGGCGGCTGCACCAGCTTCTCGGAGCCCGTGACGGTTCTGGTTAACCCGGCCGTTGAGAATTACAACATCAAGGCTTCGCAAAGCATTTACGCTGGCACCAAGCCCGCGCCGCTTACGGGCCTTAACACGGCTCCGGTAAAAGGAGGCAACGGCAAGTATAGCTACCGCTGGGAGTTTAGCCTGGACGGCACCAGCTTTGAGCCGGCTGACGGCAACAACCAAACCGCCGACTATACCTTCCCGAGAGGGCTGTACAAAGACACCTGGTATCGTCGCGTGGTGATGTCGGGCGGCTGCGAGGTCGTGTCGAATGAGGTGAAGATCACGGTCATCGCAGAGATTGCGAACAACATCATCCGATCTGACCAGACGATCTGCACAGGCAACGTGCCGGAGCGACTGGAGGGCGGTGTGCCACAGGGCGGCGAAGGACACTTTAACTACCGCTGGGAAATGAGCACGAAAGGCGACAAAACAGGTTTCGTGACGGCGCAAGGCTATAATAATGCTCCTAACAACGAGCAAAGCTTCCAGCCCGGCCCTGTCAGCCAGGATACCTGGTTCCGCCGCGTGACGACCTCCGGCGCCTATACTGACATCAGCAACGCCATCCTTATTTCGGTGAGGCCGGAGCTGAGCAACAATGTGGTGCTGTCGGGTACCCAGACGGTGTGCTATGGCTCAGAGCCTGCCGCCCTAGCCGGCTCAGTGCCAGCGGGCGGAAGCGGGCAGCCGGCTTACCTGTGGGAGCAAAGCAACGCGCAGCACGGCATTTATACCCCTGCCCCAGGCCAGAACGACCGGAAAGACTATACGCCAAGCCCGCTTACGGAGAACACGTGGTTCCGCCGGGTGGTAACCTCGGCCTCCTGCGGCACGCTTACCAGCAACGCGGTAGAGGTAAAAGTTACCCCGCTGCCAGACATGCCGGTGGCGCAGGGAGCGAACCTTTGCGCCGGCCTCAGCACCACGCTCACGGCCAAAGGCAAAGGCGGAAGGCTGGAATGGTATGCCAGTGCGGCCGGCGGTGAGCCAGTCGCAACCGGAAGCACCTTCAGAACGCCCGCGCTGTATCATACCACGACCTACTTTGTGCAGGAAGTGCAGAGCTGCGCCAGCAAACGCTTACCGGTTACAGTAACGGTAACAGAGCCTACCCTGAGCGCTGGGCCCGACATTACCGTGGTTAAAGGCAGAGGTGTGCAACTGCAGGCGGAGGGCGGCTTGTCTTACTCGTGGGCACCTGCCGAGGGCATGGACAACCCGAACATCGCCAACCCAACCGTTACCCCGGAGCAGACCACTGTTTACACGGTAACGGCCTCCACAGAGGGCGGCTGTACCTTTACCGACGAGGTGGTGGTGGTCGTGCTGCCGTTCGTGGACATCCCGAACACCTTTACGCCTAACCATGACGGCATAAACGATACCTGGCAGATCGAGAACATAGAGAAGTATAGCAACTGTAAAGTGCAGGTGTTTAACCAGTGGGGCAACATGGTGTTCAGCTCCGAAGGGTACGGGCAGCCTTGGGATGGCCGCCAGAATGGCAACCCGCTTCCGATGGCAACCTATTATTACATCATAAAATTAGATCAGAACGAAAAGCCCTTAACCGGCAGTGTGACCATTGTTAAATAAGCCATCAGATGAACAAACTTTTAGCCCTGGGAGTGATGATTCTGCTAGTTGCCGGCAACGCCCTTGCACAGCAGCGCCCGCAGTACACGCAGTATACGTTAAATAACTACCTGGCCAACCCTGCCATTACGGGTATAGAGGATTATGCCGACCTGAAACTGGGCACGCGCCAGCAGTGGTCGGGCCTGGAGGGTGCGCCGCAATCATACTATGCCACGTTGCACATGCCGATAAACAACCCCGGCAGCGCTTACAGCCGCGGGCGCAGGAGCGGTGGCCTGCCAAAGGAATCCAGCATGAAGGGCTCCAGCATTTACCGCAAGGCGCGGGCGCACCATGGTTTCGGGTTAATGGCCATGTCTACCAGAACAGGCCCGCTGAAGCGCGGGAGCGTATCGGCCAGCTATGCTTACCATCAGCCGCTCACACGCTCCATACAGGTGTCGGCTGGGGTGCAGCCGGGTATCATCCAGTACAGCCTGGACCCTGCCCGTGTAAAACTGGCCGGCAACAGTGCCAACGACCCCGCCATCTATGACGGGCGGGTAAATGAGGTGAAGTTTGACCTGAGCGCGGGCCTGTGGCTTTATTCCCGCAACTTTTATGTGGGGGTGGCAGGCGCCCAGTTGGTGCCCAGCAAACGCCAGTACCTCCCCGACAACACCCCATCCGACAACGATGGCTCGCTGCAGCAGCACTACTATGTAACCGGCGGCTACCGCATAGACGTGGCTCCCTACATTGCACTGGTGCCCTCAGTGATGGTCAAGATGGCGCAGCCGAGCCCGCTTTCAATAGACGGCACCATGAAGGTGATCTATGGCGACAGGCTTTGGGCAGGCCTGACTTACAGACACAAAGAATCTGTAGCGGCAATGGCAGGCATTAACATCAATTACCTGCTCGACCTGGCCTACTCTTACGACGCCAGCACATCCCCTTTGGGTAACGCCAACGCCGGCAGCCATGAGGTGGTGTTAGGTTTTAAGCTGCGCAATGCACGCAAGGTCTTTTGCCCCGAGTGGGCATGGTAATAATATTAAATAATGGTTTAGTTTGAGAGTACAGAAACGGGGCAGCTATTTTAGCTGTCCTTTTCTTTTATGGCCTGGCGGCAGGTTGTAACTTTGGAGCGCCCGGTGCAGTATGGCAAAGTATAAACCCCACTCCTATGCTACTCAAGAAAATCTCCGCTAATGCTTTCGGGCTTGTCTTCCTTTCTTTTGTTGTAGTGCAGTATAACGACCCGGACCCGCTGGTTTGGATACTGATTTACAGTTTTGCCGCTGTGCTTTGCTTGCTGACGGCCGCCGGCAAGGTGGCACCTAACATGCTGTGGTCGGCGGCGATGCTCTATGCGGTAGGCGGCATCTACATGTGGCCGGAGCATTTTGAAGGGGTAAGCATTGGCGGCGGCGACATTAAAAACATAGAGGAAGCCCGTGAGTCGCTGGGGCTGTTTTTATGCGCGCTTGTGTTTGCCGGCTTTGCACTTTACGAGCGATTTGCCCTATACCGTACAATGCGGGAGCAGGCACTGCAAAGAGCAAAATGGGCCAGCGGGTTAAAGTCCCACTAGCCCCATAAAATTATTTACAAATAGCTTTACAGCTGCTCGGCCTCGAAACCTGCTTTTTTCACAGTTTCTCTGATCGTTTCAGCATCAGCTGCGTCAGCTTTTACCTCCAGCACCTTTTCCGGGTTATCGGTATCCACCTTCCACTCCTGCACGCCTTCCAGCTTGTTTAGGTGAGGTGTTACGGCTCTTACACAGTTTCCGCAATTAATGTTGGTCTTGAATTTATAGGTTTTCATACTTCTCAATTTACTTATTTAACATATTAATTACACTTTACAATTTCTTAGAGCGCAGTCGCAGGCTGTTTGTTACGACAGACACTGAGCTCAGGGCCATGGCGCCACCGGCAATCATCGGGTTTAAGAGAAAGCCTGTGAACGGGAACAGCACTCCCGCCGCCAACGGTATACAGATCACGTTGTAGAAAAAGGCCCAGAACAGGTTCTGATGGATGGTGCTTACCGTGGCCCGCGACAGCTTCACAGCTTTGGCCACCTGCGTCAGGTCGGAGCGCATGAGCGTAATCCCCGCCACTTCCATGGCTATATCAGTGCCCTGGCCCATGGCTATACTTACGTCGGCGGTGGCAAGCGCCTGCGCGTCGTTTATGCCGTCGCCCACCATGGCTACTACTTTGCCTTCGGCCTGCAGTCTCTTTACAAAATCAGCCTTGTCGGTCGGCATCAACTCTGCCTGATAATGCTCCACGCCTACTTGCCGGGCTACGGCAGCGGCCGTCTGTGCGTTGTCCCCGGTAAGCATGTATACGTCCAGACCGGCCTCGTGCAGGGCTTTTATGCCTTCGGCGGCAGCTGGTTTAATGGGGTCGCTTACGGCAAACACGGCCAGCGCCTGCTCCGGGTTGGCGAAGAAGATGGCTGTTTTGGCGTCTTCCTGCAGCTGCCGCGCCGCCTGCAGCAAATGCTCCGGCAGCTCCACCCCTTGCTGGCGCAACAGCTTCTCGTTGCCGGCCAGGTACCGTGTGCCATCAAACGCAGCCTCAATGCCTAAGCCTGTTAAGCTGTTAAAAGTATCGGGTTGCAGGGCCTGCTGACCCTGCTCTTTGTAGAAAGTATAAACGGCCTGCGCAATTGGGTGCTCCGACTGCGCCTCCATGGAAAAGAACAGCGTTTCCAGCTTTGCCTGGTCTGCCGCATCCTGCGCCCACACCACATCGGTAACAGAAGGTTTGCCTAAGGTGATGGTGCCTGTTTTATCCAGTATAACGGCATTTACCTTGTGCGCATGCTCCAGGCTCTCGGCGTCTTTTATCAGAATACCGTTCTCAGCGCCACGGCCCACGCCCACCATAATGGCCGTTGGCGTGGCCAGGCCAAGGGCGCAAGGGCAGGCAATCACCAGCACCGATATGGTGGAGAGCAGCGCCTCCGTCAGGTAAGCCTGCCCGCCAAACACCAGCCAGGCGGCAAAAGTCAGCACAGCGATCACCAGCACCACCGGCACAAAGATGCCCGCAATCTTATCCACTAGCTTCTGCACAGGTGCTTTGCTGCCCTGCGCCTCCTGCACCATTTTAATGATGTGCGCCAGCATGGTTTCGCCACCGGTTTTCTGCGCGATGATCTGCACGCTGCCCTTTTGGTTGATTGTACCGGCAAACACCGTATCGCCCTGCTGCTTCTGCACCGGTAGCGGCTCCCCGCTTAGCATACTTTCATCTACATAGGTGGTACCGGCAGCCACCTGCCCGTCTATCGGCACGCGCTCGCCGGGCAGCAGCACAACCCTGTCGCCTAGCTGCACTTCCTCTATCTTCAGCTCCATTTCAGTGCCGCTGCGCAGCACCCGAACGGTTTTCGGCTGCAGGCCCATCAGCTTTTTAATGGCCGAGGAACTGCGGTCTTTGGCGCCTTCCTCCAAGTACTTGCCCAAAAGTATAAACGCAATGATGACCGCCACCGCTTCAAAGTACACGTGCGGCATCAGCCCTCTCTGCAGGAAAAACTCCGGGTAAACCGTGTTGAACACGCTGAAGACAAAGGCGATGCCCGTGCTGAGCGCTACCAGGGTATCCATGTTGGCGCGGCCGTGCCTGGCCTGCGCCCAGGCACCCACAAAGAAGCGCTGGCCCGCCCATAGTAGTATAGGGGCCGTAAGTATGAGCATGGCCCAGTTGCCCCAGGCAAAGGTATCGTGGAAGAACATGCCCAGCACAAATACCGGCAAGGCCAGCGCACCTGCAAAAATAGTTTTTCGCCTTAGCTGCGCCAGTGCATTTGCCTGCCGCTCCTCCAGTTCCTCCTGCGTGGTCTCCTCAATCAATATATCAAAGCCGATCTCCTGCACCGTCTCACGCAGTTGGGCTGGTGTCACTTCCTTCTCGTTAAAAGCCACCTGCAGGGTTTTGCCGGCAAAGTTAACGTTGGCCTCAGCCACCCCCTCGCGCGTGTTAAGCATACTTTGGATGCTGTTGGCGCAGGAGGCGCAGGTCATCCCCTCAACCGGGTAGGACGCCTTTGTCAGTTTTATGTCTTTTACAGTTGCCATTTTTCATCGTTTTATCTTTTACAAAGATACGCCCTCACCCCTGGCTGGGTATTACAAAATTCCGGATAAGGATTACATGTTTTACAGGCGGTAACACGGCACTTTGCCAAAACTTGCACTTAAACCAGCAACTGCTCTCGGATTATAGTATAGAATATGATACTTCCTGTGGAAAAACCTTAAATAATAAATGAATTTAACGCTTCCTCTTGTTGTTATGGTGTGTTTCTATATTTTTATGTGCTGAAAGAAGATAACACAATATTGTAATAAAATAATAGTGCATCCTCTTAACGCTACGGTGTAGCATTGCCCTTTGCAGTTGCTGCCCTACTACTTATGCTATGAACACAAAGGAGACTGAGAACGGGTATGAGCGTATCATCAAGTACATAGGCATGTCCTTTGTAAGCATGCTGCTTGCTATACTTCTCGTTGTTTCTTTCTTTTTTGTTCAGACGCAGGAGATGCAGCAAGCGTATGGTACCAACGCGCGGGGCACTTACAAGCGCCTGGAGTTAGTAAACAACCTGCTCGAAAACAAGGAGCTTACCCGGAACCTGCTGCGGGAGCACATCCTGACCGAAGATGAGCATCACAAAGACAGTGTGCGGCAGGAGCTGGCAAAACTGCACCGGGAGAGCGAGGCCAACATCAAAGACCTGCACCAACTACTAAAGGAGCCTGAGCTGCTGCAAAGCCTGCACGTGATAAATGCGGACCTGGAAAGCTACCGCCAGCACATCGAGCACCTGCTGCAATTGTCCAACAACCAGCGGCAAGCCGACGCCATTGCTTATACTACTTCGCGCCTGGCGCCATTTTACATACAGAACCAAACCAACCTCATCAGCCTGAACAACAAGCTGATCGTCTCTGCCCGTCAGTTTAACAGTAGCTTTTTCCCGTTGTTTAGCAGCTTGGTAGATGATTACCTCCTGCTTCTGCTGCTTATTGTGCCTTTTATTTTTCTAGCCTCTTTTTCCTTCCACCGCATCACCAGGCGCCTGCAGCAGGAAAACCAGCGGCTAAATAAGGAGATGCAGGAGCGGGAGGCACTGCAAGAGGCTTTAGAGCTTACCGAGCAGCACTTTAAGCGGCTGTTCAACTTCAACCCCATACCTATGTATGAGTATGAGCAGCGCTCCCTGAAGATATTGGAAGTAAATCTGGCTGCCCTGAAGGAGTATGGCTATACCCGCGAAGAGTTTCTAAACTTGACGGTGCTTGACTTAAGGCCGCCCCAGGAGCACCAGCGCCTCAAAGACATGCTGCAGCACCCATCCTACATGCCCGATATCTCGAGAACCCTGTCGGCACTGCACATGCGCAAGGACGGCTCTACTTTTAAGGCGATGATTCGGTCTCAGGACTTGCCGGAGCGTAACGGCCAACTCCCGCGGCTGGTGATCGCTGAAAATGTGCAGGAGCGCGAAGGGTTTGTGGAGCGCCTGGAGAAAAGCGAGAAACAGCTGCGCGAGGTTAGCTCCAGCATTCCGGGTGCCGTGTACAGGTTTCAGGTGGAGGGTCTCGACAGGTTTACTTTCCCGTTTATAAGCGACGGTGTGGTAGAATTGTTCGGCGTAACTCCGGAGGAAGTATACCAAAACGCAGAAGTGCTGTTTAAAGCCGTCCACCCGCAGGACCAGGAAAACGTGAAGAATAGCATTAAAGCTGCGACAGCCCGTTTCTTGCCTTGGGAGCAGGATTTGCGCATCTGGAACAAGGCGCTGCAGAACTGGGGTTGGATCAGGGGCCATGCCCTCCCCTCTTCCCGGCAGAACGGCATATTTGTTTACAGCGGCACGTTTATCGACATCACGGACCAAAAAGAGGCACAGGCCAAGCTGATAGCCAGCGAGGCAAACCTGCGCGCCCTCCTGGACAGCTCCCCGCAAGCCATATACCTGCTGGATAAGGACCTGAACATTGCCATGTTTAATGCTGTAGCGGCCGATGAGGTAAAGAAACAAACGCTACACAACCTGGAGGTTGGGCAAAGCATCCTGCGCTATACTGCCGAAGACCATAGAAGTATAGTTCTGGAGAGCCATGCCCGTGCCTTAGAGGGAGAGACCACGCTGTTTGAGACCGGCTGCGGAGCGCTCTGGTTTGAGGTGTCTTTTCGCCCTGTGCTCACTTCAGACCAGGAAACCATTGCGGTTGCCCTCAACATACATGATATTTCGGAGCAACGGCGTACCGTAGCGGCCATTAAAGACAGTGAGCTGAAGCTTAGCCGCGCCCAGAACCTGGCGAAGATGGGCAGTTGGGAGTATGACCTCGTGAAGGACGAGTTGACTATCTCGGATAACATGTATAGTATTTACGGCCTGTCTCCACAAACCTTTATACCTACCTTCAATAGCATCGCTGCCTTTTTTCACCCTGATGATAAAGACAGGATACTGGCGGATTTTGGGCGTGCTATCGAAACAAAGAACAATGTTTCGGCCGGGCACCGCATTTGCCTGCCGAATGGGGAGGAGAAATACCTGCACCATGTTATGGAGCCTTTAGTAAATGATGAAGGCCGGGTGACACGCGTAATGGCTACGACGCAGGATGTTACGGAGCAGAAGCAAAGGGAAATTCTGATCACCGAAGCTCGCGACCGTTACCAATCCACGCTGGAGAACATCCCGGAAGTGATCTTCTCTTCAGACCCCAAGTTCCAGATCAACTACGTAAGCAAGCAGTGCCTGGAGATTACCGGTTATTCTGAGAAAGAGTTTACCACGACTAACTTTTGGCCTTCTATCATACACCCAGACGACCTGCCTACTTTAAATGAGCGGCTGCAGCAGGAGGTGCTGGCCGGCGAGCGTATTCAGCATGAGCTACGCATTATCTCCCGTGATAACCAGCTCAAATGGCTTACCCTGCGCATGTCCCCGAAGCTGGACGAGTACGGGAAAGTAGTGCGGATAGACAGCTCGGCAGCCGATATAACAGAACGTAAACGTACAGAGGCAAAGCGCTTTGTACTGACAGAGCAGCTACAGGTACAGAACAAAAACCTGCAACAGTTTGCCTACATCGTGTCGCACAACCTGCGCGCGCCAATCGCCAACATTATCGGCCTTACCTCGGTGTATAACCAAGAGCAGCCGGAGGTAGCCACCAATAGGCACATCATCAACAACCTCACCAAGTCGGCGCAGCACCTGGACCGCGTCATCCGCGACCTCAACGACATCCTGACGGTGCGGGGGCAAATATTGGACACCTTTGAGCGTGTGGTATTCAATGACTTGTTCTCAGAGATCCTACGGGCTGTCTCCATTAGGGTGGAGCAGGAGCGCGCTGTGATAGAGTATGATTTCAGTGAGGCGCCGGTTATAGTATCGCTGAGGAGCTATATTCACAGTATTTTGTTAAACCTTCTCACAAATGCTCTTAAATATCGCTCGCCCGAACGGAAGCCGCACATTTTTGTAAAGACTTCTACACAAAAGGATTATATTTGCATCAAAATTTCTGATAATGGCTTAGGCATCAATCTTGCAAAAGATAAAGACAAATTATTTGGGCTTTACAAACGCTTCCATCATCATATAGACGGCCGGGGACTTGGGTTACACCTGGTAAAGACCCAGGTAGAGCTGTTAGGGGGAAGAATAGATGTAGAAAGTGAGGTAGATGTAGGCACTACATTCAATATCTGCCTCAAATCTAAAGAGAGTTAGCAAAATGCACACATTACGAAAAGTAGTTCTGATTGACGACGATCAGATTAATAACTTTGTTTGTGAAACGATAATCAAAAGCGAGAATTTTGCTGAGACGGTTGTGTGTTATGAGTGGGCAGAGCAAGCGCTCCAAAACCTGAAAGCAACAGCCCAGGAAGCCCCTGCAGAATTTCCTGATCTCATTTTTCTTGACATCAACATGCCGGGCATGGATGGCTGGAGATTCCTGGAGGAGTACCGGGAACTGCCGGAGGAGGTGACAAGAAAGTGCTGCCTGTTTATGCTCTCTTCAGCCGTGGACAGAGAAGACATTATCTGCGCCAAGCAGCACAGCGAAGTAAAGGACTTTTTCTCAAAGCCGCTCTCGCCCGAAATCCTGCATTATATCCGGGAAGATTACGTGCTTTAAGCATAACATACTTACCTGCTTCAGCCACTCAGTAATGGGTGGCTTTTTTAATTTTTGCCTAATCTTATTGCCTGTCGCACTCGTATGGCAGATTATAGATTTAAAAAATCAAATATATTGAGATATAAATATTCTTATTTTAAATTTACACTAAATATAAACTAAAACTATTTATAAACAGAATATTTACAACCTATCCTTGAGAGGTGCGTAATGCTAAAACAAAGGGGCACTATATAGCTATATAGAAGCTTCACTTTATCAGATATTTGTTTTACCCACAGCATTTAAACCTCATGAAAAATCTTTTACTATTCGTTAGCATCCTGTTTATAAGCACATCAGCGTTTGCCCAGTCCGGCCACATGCTTAGCCGCGAATCCGAGCAGAAATGCACCCAGATCACCCGTAACATGGCGCAGGAGCTTCGCCTCAATGAGCTCGGCTATATCAAGTTAAAAGAGATCAACAAAGAGCGCATGCGCCTGACGGAAGAGGCGGTAAACAGCTACGCTGACAACCACGATATGCTGAACCAGAAGCTAGAGGAGATTGCCCGCAACTACGATGAAAAGATTACGGCCTTCCTGAACCCGAACCAACTGCAGGCTTACGCGAACTACAAAAAAGCGCAGCCAGCGGGCGTACGGTTTGCCTCTCTTGGGGCAGAATAATAGCACTTACACTTTAGGAAACACCGGGATGATGAAGGCCAACACACCTGTCGGCCTTCATCGAAAGGATCCTTCCATAAAAAGAGCGGGGAGCCCATTTGGGCTCCCCGCTCTTTTTATGGAACTCAGCCGCCTTTACCTGCGGCCATAGTCGGCATCGTCTGGCTTCTTTTTGTCCTTGCCCAGCGGCTGGTCTCCCCTCCGGATACCCGCCACGTCATCGTCCATGCCTGTGTCGCTGCCCTCAAACTCAAAACCGGGGCCCTGCGCTGTGGCCTCCTTGCTCTTCGGGTCATTGGCTCCGTAACCGGTAGTTTCGTCTCCCCCTATGTGCAGGTTTTTTAGCTTGTCTTTCTGCCCGGGTCTTTCGGTATAGCCTTCGGGCCCTATGTTTCGCTTAGCAGTCGGGTCTGGGTGGTTACCCATTCCTACACGCTCGTTATACTCGCTGTTTATGTTATTTTCCTTGTCAGGCGCTTCTTTTTTCTTATCTTCTTCTCTGTTATTCATCTCGATGGTATGTTTGGTTACCCTGAGGTATACGCTGTAGGGAGGCTGTAGTTTAAGCCCTGTCCATACTTAACATAAAAATTCAACTCGACAAGTTTTATAACAGACCGCCTGTTGAACAAGTATAAAACAGGAACAGGTAGCTCTGTTTGAGTGGCAGCAAGTATGGGCTGTTGTCTTATCTTTGCCAAAAGCAGGGCAGATGGCACCTCTCCTGCATTTAAAGTGTTAGCCAATAAACCTAACCAAAGCCCTGCATGAAGCTATCTAAAATATATGACCCGCGGGAGATGAACTCCTACCAGTTTGTGGCTACCACCGGCCTGGTAATGACGCTGGTGGCAAACCTGATCCTGATCTTTCTTGGCAAAACGGTGGAGAACTTCAACGCCCTCTACGTCTGCTGGCTGGTTTTCTTCACGCTCGGCACCATCGCCAACTTCAACAGCAAGCCAGACGAGCACGACCATCACCATTAATCTTGCTCCTTTTTCAGGAACTGGAGCAGCTCCTTGTGGAAGCGCTCTGTCGCCTCCAGATGTGGTATGTGCCCCACCTTTTGCAACTCTACCAGCTTAGCGCCGGGTATAGCACGGGCCGTGCGTTTGCCTAGCTGCGGGTACTGGCCATACTGCTGCAGCATCTGCTTGTCTTCTATGAACCCTTTGCCAACAATCGTACGGTCCTCCTGCCCTATAACAAGCAAGGTAGGCACTCGCACATCTGTAAACTCATACACCACAGGTTGCTGGTAGATCATACTATAGGTTAGGGCTGAAATTTTGGCCACCTTTGGGTATTCCGGGTGGTTTATCTGGGCGGCAGGCACCTGCACCCACTCATCATAAGGAGGTGCCCAGGAGGTGTAGTAGGTCTGGTGATACCTTTTAATTGCTGCCGCTGTTTGCTTCAGCTCCGCCTCGTACAGCTCCTGCATACTTTTAAAAGGCACGATCCGGCGGTAGTCCTCCAACCCGATCGGGTTTTCCAATACGAGCTTTGACGTGATATCCGGATACATAAGGGCAAAGCGTGTGGCCAGCATGCCGCCCATAGAGTGGCCCACCACCGCGACTTTCTCCACCCCCAGGCGCTTCAACAGCTCCCGGGTGTTCTGCGCCAGCTGATGGAAAGTATAATTGATCTCAGGCTTGTCTGATTTTCCGAACCCGATCTGGTCTGGCACCACAACACGATAGCCATTCTCAGCCAGATAGGCAATGGTTTGGCGCCAGTAGGCCCCAAAAAAGTTTTTGCCGTGTAACAGCAGCACCGTCGGAGCTTGCGGCACTTCTTTTGCCGGGGGCACGTCCATGTATGCCATTTTATATTGCCGCCCCTCCAGCTCCACATTAAAGTACAGTACCTCAAAAGGATATTCGTACCCCTCCAAAGTAGCACTCAGTGTGTCAGGCACCTGCTGTGCCTGCACTTGCCATACCAACAGGAAAAGGCTGACCAGCAGCAAACAATTCTTTTTCATAGTCTTACATTTAAAGCCTCACTTTACTTACTTCATAAGCTTAGGCAGGGTTTGTTCAAGAGAGGTCGGGAGCTTTCTACTTACTTTAACATTGTAGAAACTATGGTAGCTTCTGCTATAAGTCGCACAATACAACATTTTTTAAGCTGTGTCACAACAACATTCGCTATGTATATAGCTACTTTTCTATATTTAACCTTTCTTTCACAACATTTAGTTATCAACTTATTTTAAACAAACTTTTAGCCATGAGAAAATTTTACCTTTTAGTGTTCCTTTGCCTTAGCCTTGCCCTGCACAGCTGTGGCCCTCAGATTTACCAGGCTGCCTCCTTTGATCAGGTAAAGCAAAACCACAAAGTACTGGCCATTCTGCCTTTTGACGTAATCATCGAGGCCAGAAGGTTTCCAAAGGGCGTTACGGCAGAGATGATGGTCGAGCAGCAGCGTGACTATGGGTATGGGATGCAAGAAGACGTATACGGCTATTTCCTGCGCCAGATGAGCAAGGACAAGTACACTGTTAAGTTTCAGGATGTGAACAAGACCAATGCACTCTTGAATGAGGCTGGCCTGACGTATGAGGACCTTCGCACCACCTCCAAAGAGAAGCTATGCCAGGTACTGGGCGTAGACGCGATTGTTTCCGGTAATGCCACAATGTCCAAACCTATGTCTGATGGTGCTGCCGTGGCGGTGGGCCTACTGGTGGGCGCCTGGGGGCCCACCAACTCTGTGACTACCACTATCACCGTGCACGAGGCAGAAGCCGGCGACCTAATGTGGAAGTATGACTATGAGGCCTCAGGCAGTGTGTTCAGCAGCCGTCAGGCGCTATCCAACGCGCTGATGAGAAATTCCTCTAAGAAATTCCCTTACAAGAAGTCTTAAGCAGAGCATAAGTTAACTTATAAAAAAGTCCCGCCGCTATACGTAGCGGCGGGACTTTTTTATAAGTCTTTTAGAAGACTGCATAAAGCTAGCTGTAAAACAAAAGCCCATCGCAGTTGCGGTGGGCCTTGAGTAAATCACCAAACACTAAACTTTAGAATGTAAGGCCCACTGAGGCCTTTATAACGCGGTTGTAAGTCTCAAAATTGCCTTTGCTGTCGATGGGGTTGAGGCCATAGTCGTAGCCGGCGCTGATGTTGAAGCCGTTGGCAAACTTGTAGCCCACACCTCCTGTCACGGCTGCGTCAAACTCGCTGAAGCCGCTTTTCATGTCCCACTCCTGGTTAAGGGCCTTAAAGCCCAGCGCTCCTGCCTCGGCCGACACCTTGTTAGACAACAGGTAAGACACCTGCGGCCCTGCAAAGAAATGGAAGCCTTCGCCTACGTATACTTTGGCCAGCACAGGCAAGTCCAGGTACTCTGATTTATTCGTGAGGGTAACGTTGGCATTCAGGAAGTCTACCTCTTCTACCGGGAGTTTGCCACGCAGCACCATGCCTTTCTGAGAGTACTGCAGGCCCGGCTCAATCTCAAAACCTGGCGTCACCGGTATGGTTACATAGCCCCCCGCATGGAAGCCGGTGCGCATTTCCTGGGTGGCATAGCCATCCGCCATGTCCACCAGGTCCTGCACGCTCTGCATCGTTTCGCCGTCCCAGTCAGAGAAGTTGACGCCGGCCCTGATGCCGAAACGCAGCTGACCAGGGGTATTGTTGTTGTAATTATACGGTTGCTTGTTATATCGAACAGGTTGCTGCTGGGCCTCAGCGCTCGCGGCGGCCAGCCCTATAGCTACAGCTATAAGTAAAAAAATCCTTTTCATGGTAGTAGTAGTTAAGTTTCTTCATTCTTTTCCGTTAAGCTGGCCTGCTCAATCCGGTTGAATGAAAGAACCGTGCCAAAAGGGGAACTTTTTTACAGCAAACTGCATCACATCTTTCATAACTAATTATTAATCAAAAAAATAAAATTTTAATATCTCTGCACTTTGTGCATCAACAAGTATAAAAAGAAAGGCGCGGGAGCAGGTAAAAGCCTGTAATTGCTTAGCTTTGCCCCTTTAACTGAAGCCGAGAAAGAGATGAAAGACAGATCGCAGGTGCGCCTGAAGCAACTGGCCGTGCACCGGGTAGGTAATAAAGCAAAGGAAGAGGGTGTGATGGCCAGCAAGGAACTGGTGGACCTGCACGACGAGCAGCTGTACGACCTGCTGGTAAACTATTTCCTGTCGCCGTTTAAGCAGGAGGAGTTCTTCCGCTTTACCCATACTTCGGACCTGGCCCTGAACGAGATGTTCGCCTACTCGGCCCTGATCTTCTCCGAACCCCAAAACCTGCTGGAATACTCGGTGCACATTCTCAACCACCTCTACGAGCAGTCGGACCACCCCAAGGTGAAGAGCGGCGAGCTGTACGTGGCGCACTTTGAGGGCTGCCTGATGGAAGATGAAATAGTGGAGGCCATCGGCATCTTTAAGTCGGAAAACAAGGATACCTTCCTGACCTTTCAGGATGAGGCCGATGACCTGAACGTAGACTACCACTTCGGCGTGAACCTGAAAGGCGTGGACAAAGGCTGCATGATCTTTAACTCACAGGCCGAGGATGGCTTCCGGGTAAAGTTAGTGGATGCCAACAGCTACGACGCTGTTTTCTGGAAAGAGAACTTCCTGAACGTGACCGAGCTGAAGGACACGAACTACAACACAAAAACCGTTATGAACCTGTGCAAGGACTTCTCGGAGGAAGTGTACGCCCGCACCGAGAGCAAAAAGGCGCAGGTGGACTTTATCAGCCGCTCCGTGGACTACTTCTCTAAGAGCGAGACATTTGACCTGGAGGAGTTTACCAGCAGCGTGATAGACGAGCCGGAGACTAAGGAGCGATTTAAAGAGTATAGCCATACCTTTGCCGAGGAGCGCGACATAGAGGGCTTCACCGATTTTGCCATTAACAAGAACACGGTGCGCAACATGAAACGCAAGTTCCGCAACTTTATTAAGCTGGACACGCAGATCGAGATTAAGTTCAGCGGCTATAACCCCGAGCAGAGCGAGCAGTACGTGGAGCGTGGCTTTGACAAGGAGCGCGGCATGCACTTTTACAAAGTATACTTCTACAACGAGAGCTGACCGAAACTATAGGCAGCCCAAAACTGTTTTGCTTACCTTGTTAAAACCGGAATGAAAATTGCCTTCTATTGCCGAAGGATTTTAATTACTGACTATATGAAGAAGATTGTTTTTGCCGTCGCACTTGCTCTGGCCGCCCCGGCTGCGTTTGCACAAGCCCCACAGCCGCAAGCCAAGGCAGCTCAGGCTCAGCCAAGCCTGGAGCAGCGTGCCGAGGCCATTACCGCTGGCTTTGCCAAAAACCTGCGCCTATCGCCTCAGCAAACGCAGAAAGTATACGCCATTAACCTAGCTGGCCTACAACAAGCCGAAGAGGCCAAGACAAAGTATAAAAACAACCCCAAAAAGCTGGTGCACCAGATGGACGTGATCAGCCAGACACGGCTCTCACAACTCAAGGACGTGCTCACGCCGCTGCAGTTTCAGCAGTACCAGCAGCGGCGGGAAGAGAAAATGGGCGTGCCGAGCCAGATGCAAAGTAACCCAGCAGCCAGGCAACAGAACGCAGCCTACCAAAACAGTTATTAAAGGCATCATAAAATGAAAGCATGGTCATAGTACCATGCTTTCTTGTTTATAGGCCATCCTTCACCCGCTTTTCTCTTCCGTTCATCACCTTTTCAAATACGTTCGAAATCCTACACCGTATTTCGCCAACTTTTCTATCTCACTTTAATATAAGCCACTATATAACTGGCATTTACACAATTATGCTTGTAGTATAAATTTGAGGCATGACAAAGGTACAGACAGAGGAAAAGGTTATTTTAGTGAAAGACGATGAGCTCTGCACCATGAAGATCAACGTGACGAGGTCGCTGTTTTCGTTTTACTGCAAAAAGCATTTGGAGAGCGAGCAAATCCGGCAGAACTTCATGCTCATGCTCAACCTGGTTCATACCTATAAGATTAAATATGTGATGGGGCAGGCGCGGGCTCTTCACCATCTTAATGCGCAGGACAATCATTGGCTATGCACCAACATCATTCCGAAAGTAGAAGCATCTACAGTCCTGAAGTGGGCACGCATAGAGCACCCCAACTCTATGTTAGAGTTTAACTCCAATCAAATAAAGCAAAAGCTGAACAAAACAGGCAAGGTTCAATTTCAGTCGTTTATGGACGAGGAAAGCGCCTTGCTGTGGCTTTTTGACGAAGTATAACATTTCCTCTTTACTTATCCTGCTGCATCCGTCAGCACACCCTTCACCTGCCGGGCAGGCTCCTTTAGCTCCTGCCGCTGCTGCTCCGTTACAACGGCTCCCGGCGGCTTGTAAAGTATAAGAAAGCGCTCCCTCCACGATTTAGCGTGCTTCATGTCCTGCCAAATATCCATCCACTCATGGAAAACCAAGTATACCGGATTAAAGGAGGTGACAGGCTTGGTGAGGCCATACTTTACCTGCTCCCGCTCCGGCTCAAAGGTGCCAAACATCCTGTCCCAGATAATGAACGTGGAGCCATAGTTTTTATCGATATAGCCGGGGTTGGAGCCGTGGTGCACGCGGTGGTGCGAGGGCGTCACGAAAATATACTCAATGGGCTTAGGCAGCTTGCGCACCAGCTCTGTGTGCACAAAAAACTGGTACAGCACCGCCACCTGATGGCAGATAAAAAAGGTAAACGGGTCGATGCCCAGAAATGGGACCGGCGTGAAAAAGATGAACTTGATGTGCTGTGTCCAGCCGGTGCGGAACGAAACCGAGAAGTTCATGCGCTCCGAGGAATGATGCGTCACGTGGGTGGCCCACCAAAACCGCTGCTCATGCGCCACCCGGTGTGCCCAGTAGCGGCAAAAGTCAATGGCCACAAAACAGATCACAAAGGTCCACCACCCGCGCGGAATAGCCCAGGGCACAGCGTTGTAGATTACCAGAGCCAGGCCGAAAAGCCATACTTTAAGCGCGCCGCCGATAAGCGTGTTGACTGCGCCGATGGACAGCGCCGAGACAAATTCTGTTTTATGATAGGTTTCGCGCCTTTTGTAGATACCATACAGCCACTCCCCCACCACCGACAGCACGATAACCGGGATGGCGTAGTGCATAATAGTCAGTTCATCTAGGCGCTTCAGCTCATCAAATGCGTAAATCTCTTTCTCCATATCAGAACAATCCGGTATAGCCTACTTCAACGGCCTAGGGCGTAAAGGGTTCATGCGCCTGGCGGCAAAAAATGCAGCTGCAGGCAGGAATTGGCGCAGGATTCGTACCTTTGGCTAAAAACCATACTATGCGCATCCGAAAGAAAGTGAAAGTTGCCATTCCGCAGCAGGGCTCCCGCTTTGCCGCCCTGGAGGTGTTTGTGAAAGCCGCCGAAAAAGATAACTGGACGGAGCAGGAAATCCAGTTCGTGATAAACGAGGTGGTAGAAGCCTGCGATGACAAAGAGGGCTTCGAGATTCTGCAGGATTATACTTTGTAGCCGGTAAAAGCATCAGAAATTTACTTACCGCTGCTTTTTTAGCTGATAATTTTTGACTGTCCTGTAGCCCCTAAAGCAAAGCGGCAGCCACGTTGCCAGTAGCTGCCACTCTAACAAATGGGTTTATACTTGCTTCTTAAGCCTGTGCTTCCACCGGCTGCAGTTGCAATTCCTCCTGGTGCTGCTGCAGCACAGTAATAATAAAGCTGATGTGCTCTTTCAGGTCTACGCCAAACTTTTCTGCTCCCAGTTTTACTTCTTCCCTGTCCACGGAGGCTGCAAAGCTCTTTTGCCCCAGCTTCTTCAGCACCGACTTAGCCTCCAGCCCCTGCAGCCTTGTTGGCCGCACCTGCGCACAGGCAACTACAAAGCCAGTCACTTCATCGCAGGCTAGCAGGGCCTTGTCCAGCAAGCTGTTATAGGGTACGCCCCATTTTGTGTAGTGTGCCGATATGGCGTGCGCGATCTCCTCCTCGCCCCGCTCGCGCAGCATGTTCACGATCACGTTTGGGTGCTGGTCCGGGTGCGCCTCGTAGTCGGCATCGTGCAGCAGTCCGGTTATCCCCCACTGCGCTTCATCTTCGCCTAATTTGGCGGCATAGACACGCATTACCAACTCTACGGTGCGGGCATGGCGCAGCAGGCTTTCGCTTTTGGTCATGCTGCGCAGTGTGTCTTGGGCCTCCTGGTATGTTATCATCTCTTGAGCAATTGGTTTAGATGCCTAAAATAACGATAATCCTGCAGTCGCCAAAGCGTGGTTTATACTTGTAGGATGCTATTCCTCGGGTTTGCGTTGCTGCTGCACCAGGGTCTGCAGCTCGGCTCGCAGCATTTTCAGTTCGTGCTGCAGCTGCTCTATTTGCCTTGCTCCCGCCACTTCGGTTTTGCCGCTGCCGGCGTCGGTATCTATAAAGAAGCTGGCTACTGTAGCGGTAAAGTACCCAAACACCGCAAAGCCGTAAATGGCCAGCAAAAGGCACAGGATGCGCCCTTCGGGCGTTACCGGAAAGTAGTCGCTGCCGATGGAGGTTAGCAGCATCACCGTCCACCAAAGGGCATCGCCATAGGTGTTCAGGCCGTTATCGCTTTCCAGGGCATACATGCCGCCTGCTCCTCCCACTATCACCATCAGGGTAAGGGCCAGCACATAGCCAAAAGCGCGGCGCTGCATGGTTTTGCCCAGGCTGCGCATGCCCCTGTTAATGGAGGCCACCACCTTTACCAGCCGCAGCCCACGCGCCGCCCGCACCGTACCGATCAGCCGGAAAGCCCTCGTGATGCGGAACAGCCGCAAGGCCGGCACCGCCAGGGATATAGTCGTGAGCACGTTGCGCCGAAGGTAAGTTGTTTTGTGTGGCGCAAGTATAAACTTAATCAGAAAGTCTAAGACAAACAGCCCCCAGATGATGTTGCTGATGATCTGCAGCACCGAGTTCAGCGACCAAATTAGCTCTACCAGCAGCAGCACAAGCCAGAAAAAGCCTAGGATAACCATCGGCAGTTCCAAGGCATCCTGCAGCCTGTTCAGCAATTCATAGCGTTCTCTAACCAGTAAGCGCTTTTCGGCGCCTGCACGTACGTTTTTCTTACCCATTTTTTATCAGGTTTGGGCGCTGCACAAACTGCAGCGCCTCCTGCATAGGGTACGGGCAAGGCCTTGGTTCGTTTGCCGGGCCTAATCTAACTTGGCAATCTGCACATTATCCCAGCGGCCCATGATCGGGTCTCTTTTCCCTACGAGAATGTCGATTTGCCTGTGCATGCGCTTGTTCATAATGTCCCGCACCACATACACGCCATCCAATTCATCGGAGATGCCGGTGATCCATAGCGAGTCGCCAAATTCCATCTCGCCGCCCCACCTGCTGTGCAGGTCGCGCGATACGGCAATCCATCGGTGTATTTTGGGGTCTCTTTTGTTGATGCGGGAGCCGTCGGCAGTGATGAAGGGGGTGCTGTCGGTCTGGCCTGGCTCTGGATGGTAAATGGAGGCAGAAACAGTCAGGGTTTGTGGGAGTTCTGCCGCCGGCAGTGGTTCGGTTTCTTCTTCTGGAGGCCAACTAAGTGGCGCTTCTTCGACTTTCGGCGCGGGGGATTCAGCTGTAAAAAAGGATATCTCCTCTGCCAGTGCTATGACTACATAGAACACTGCTGCGAGTACTTTAATCCTAAACATAAGCAGTCCATTTCGTGAAACATCGATTTTCTAAACAATAACCCGCTTAAACGACAGTTTCTCCGATTGGTTATGCTATGTTGTGCCAGCGCTAGTAAAAAAGCAAATTTTCAGGACTGATTTATACTTATAATTTTTCAACAATTTATTATATCATATCAATAATGTTTAAACTTTTGCTAGGCTATCAAAAGCTCTCTTCTACCCATGTAACAGCCTTACCATCAACATCTTACTTTGCACGTACATACTTTTTATAGATGATGTAGCCGATGAACAAGGCTAAGCTAATGGCAGACACCCAGATAAGGCCGTTTTTGAGCCGCTCGTTGTTCTCGCCCAGCCAGGCAAGCAACACTGTAAGCGGCACAATACCGGCCAGCGTGGCACCAATGAACCTTATAAAGCCCATCCCGGCCAGCCCTGCCACAAAACTTACCGCATCGTTGGAGAGAAACGGAGACAGGCGCGCGATAATGATGGCCCAGATGCCGTAATCGTCCATAAAGCCGGACACTTTTTGCTCCGATTTCTTGCCTATCAGCTTCCGGACCCCGGCCTGCCCTACGCTACGCCCGATCCAGTAGCCAAGGGTAGAGGCCACCAAAACGGCTCCTACCGCAATCACCGAGCCCCACACAGGGCCGTAAGCAATAATCGCCACCAGCATCAGGGCCACCACATTAATGACCAGCAGGAACATCTGGGCGATCATGGCCAGCACGATAAAGAACGGTCCCCAAAAACCAAACTGGCTCACCCACTCCGAGATGCGCTTTTCCTCCCCGCTCGTGAGCACGTCCCAACCTTTATCCACTCCTTGCTGAAACCCGGGAAATAAAAAGTAGGAACCTATCAGGCAGCCTATAAGTATAGCGGTGATCAGCAGCGGCCACTTGCTTTGCTTGTCGTCAGTGTCGGCCTCTTGGGTGTGATGCTGCTCTTTTGACGGCTCAGGTTCCTGGTGCCGCTGGCCGGCCTTTACACGTTCATGGTGTTTTTTTACGTCTTTCTGTTTCTCGCTCATACGTGGTGCTTGCCTTTCGTTTGTCTTTAGACGTGGCGCCATTGCCTTTGGTTGGCGTTATAACAGAAATCGCATTGGCATTAAACGTATAAGTATAAAGTTGCCCCTGCGGCTCTGGCCCAACTGTATAAGAAACAAACATGTGCTGATAGTGCGGCCCAATGGTGCTGCTCATGTGCCGCTGCACCACATCCGGCGCCAGCGGCTGGGTTCCTGTTGGCTCCGGTTTGCCTTCGCCGTAGGCAATGGCAGCCACCAGGCCGCTTACCAGGCCCGCCACATGCCCCTCCCACGACACCCGTTCCTCTCCCGGAAAAAGACCGTAGAACAGCCCGCTGTACAGAAAAAGTATCGCCAGCGACACTGCCATAGCCCCGCGGTGCTGCCGCAGAAACCCATTAAACAGCAGAAAGCCTGCCAGCCCGTAGACCACCCCGCTAGCGCCAATATGGTACGCCTGCCGCCCTACAACCCAGGTAAGCAGGCCACTGAGCAGGTATACCAGCACGATTACTTTGGAAGCCACGCGCCGGTGCATGTAAAGTATAAATCCTGATAAAAGCAGCAGCGGGAACGTATTGGAAAGCAGGTGCAGCAAATCGCCATGAATAAGCGGCCCCAGAAACACCCCGATCAAGCCCAGGAAGGTACGTGGCCTGATTCCCAGAAAAGCCAGGTCGGCACCGGTAAGGTAGCTCAGCAGGCTCACCAGCCACATCAGGGCCACAAATAGCAGCCCAGGTAAAAAGCTGTAGCCAAAATGCGGCGCGTTTTCTGGCAAGGCGGCAGTATAGTCTCTTCTCCGGGTAGTTGGCATAAATTGGTAGCGTTTATCTTAAAGATAAGGCAAATGAACAGAATCCGGCGCAGAAGCCTTTACCTAATCTGTGCTTTTAAACGTAAAGTACCGCTACAGGTCCTGCTCCGGACGGCACCTGCCAGGGCAAGAAAGTTTAAAAAGGTGCGTTAACAAGATATCATGCTGAAGTGCCAACATACGCGTAAATTCCTGTCCCATACTTGGATATGGCTTCTCCCTTTGCTGTCTGCGCTGCTACTTTCCTGCGAAGGATCCGATGCGCAGCGGCAGAGCTATGCAGACCAGCAGAACCTGTTCTTTCCCGTGGAGCATGAGCCTTATAACCGGCCATCGTCCTTGCTGGCGGCCCTGGAGGACACTTCCTCTTATTGGGTAGACTCGGTTTTTAACACCCTTACGCCTGAGGAGCGCATCGCGCAGCTTATCGTAATTGAGGCATTCTCGAACAAAGGCCCCAAGTATGAGGCAGACGTGATGCGGCTGATAAAAGAATATAAAGTAGGGGGAATCATCTTCTTTCAGGGAGGGCCGGTGCGCCAGGCAAAGCTCACCAACAGGTACCAGGCTGCCTCTAAGGTGCCGCTCTGGATTTCTATGGACGCCGAAAACGGCGTGGGCATGCGCCTGGACTCTGCCGTGGAGTACCCTTCGCAGCAAATGCTGGGCGCCCTGGCCGAGGACACCCTCATTTACCGCCTGGGCGAGGAAGTGGCGCAGGAGTTTAAGCGGCTGGGCATGCACATTAACTTCGCGCCGGTGGCCGACGTGAACAACAACCCCGACAACCCCGTGATCAGTTACCGCTCGTTTGGCGAGAACAAGTATGATGTGGCCACTAAAAGTATGGCTTATATGCGGGGCATGCAGGATGGGGGCATTATGGCCGTGGCCAAGCACTTTCCGGGCCATGGCGATACTGATGTGGACTCGCACTACGACCTGCCCGTTATCCCGTTTAGCCGCCAGCGCCTCGACTCGCTGGAGCTGTACCCTTTCCGGGAGCTGGTCCGGCACGGGCTGGGCGGCATGATGGTGGCCCACATGCACGTTCCGCAGCTCGACTCCACCACCAACCTGCCCTCCACCCTCTCTAAGCCCATCGTAACCGGCCTTTTGAAAAAGCAGCTCAATTACAACGGGCTTATCTTTACGGATGCCATGGTGATGAAGGGCGTAACGAAATATTTCGAACCCGGAGAAGCTGAGGCGCGCGCGCTGATGGCTGGCAATGATGTGCTGGAGCGCCTCAACAGCGTTCCCAAAGCCATCGCCGCTGTTAAAAAGGCCATCGACAAGGGGCAGATGACGCAGGAGGAGATAGACCGCCGCTGCAAGCGCGTGTTGGCAGCCAAGCAGTGGCTGGGGCTGGACAAGTATAAACCCGTGGCGCTGGAGAACCTGTACGAAGACCTTAACCCGCCTATCGCCGACCTGATCAACAAGCGTATTGCGGAGGGCGCCATTACTTTGCTAAACAACAAGAAAAAGATGCTGCCCCTGCGCCTTACCCCGCGGATGCGCGTGGCCACGTTGGCCATCGGGGCAAACCGGGTAACGGCCTTTCAGCGGCAGGTGAACCAGTTAACGGACAAGACAGACGACTACTATATTTCGCGCAAAGCAGACGCCAAGGAAACCAAGAAGCTCTGGAAAAAGCTGAAAAAGTATGATGTGGTGCTCGTGGCACTGTACGGCCCCTCCATTCGCCCATCAAACCACCTTGGTTACTCCAAAGACGCCGCTAAACTGGTGCAGCAGCTGGCCCGGTCTAATAAGTCTGTCATCACCCTGTTTAACAATGCCTATACTTTAAACCAGCTCCCGGATATTGAAGAGAGCCGCGCCCTGCTGTTGGCCTACCAAGGGTACTTTCATGCACAGGCGGCGGCTGCCGAGGCTATCTTTGGCAAAGTACCCACCCGTGGCCGGCTGGCGGTTACTGTGAACAAGCACTTTGGCTACGGCGACGGCATCCGGCTGAACAAATCCTTTATTGCAGAGCGCTAAAGCATCCTGATTGGCTGTGTTGCGTATGAGGTAGCAAAACATGAACGCACACCGATGAAAAAGCCCCTACGCCATTACAAGCTGGTTTTTATACTTTGCCTGGCCTCTGCCCTCTATAGCTGCGACGGACGCCGTGAGGTAGAAGACACCACAGTGATAACCTCTGACGAAGACACAGCCAGCGTGGTGCAATCGGGGCAAACGGCGGAGGAGGAACTGGAGGAGTTCAGGGGATGGCTGAACAAGCAGGCTGAAAAAGGCGACACCGCCATCCGGCGGGAGTGGCCCGAGGTAAAAGAAGAGCTTCGGCGGCGCAACGCGCAGCTGGAAAGTAAGTTCGACAGCCTTTCGGCGCAATCCAAGGAAGAGTATAGGCAACTGCAGGAGCGGTACCGCAATTGGGAAGACCGCCAGGAGCGCCGCATGCAAGAGCCGCTTAGCGCAGATAAAGTAACGCAATGGCAAGAGCAGCTGCTGCGGGAGTATGCCGACATTGAAGAGCTTCAGGCCAACCAGCTGCGCGAGGCATACTTAACTTTTATGGGCACGGTGCGCACCAAGCGCAAAAGCTGGTCGCAGAACGACTGGGATTATGTGGACCATGTATACGGGCAGCTAAACCAGCGCCGCCGCCAGGTGGAAGGGCAGGTAAGCACCGCCGACAACCTCAAAATCCGTACTTTGCAGGCAGAATACTTAACCTTGGAAGGTGCTGCCGATACCCAGGATATGTTCCGGGATGTGGAGGAGTAGCGAAGTATAACAGTATACAATCCGGCAGCAAGTATGTAGGCCTCAATTGGCTGGGCTTTAAGGAATTTTATACTTTAGACAGGTAGCAAGGCAACTAGTTTACAGGAGCAAAGAAGTCGAGGGCTGCCCGGTTAAACGCTGCCGGTACTTCTTGCGGCGCGTAATGAGAAGCACCTTTGAAAATCTTCAGCGTTGCCCCTTGGATATGCTCGGCTATAGCCTTAGTATGCATTTCCAGCACCACGTCCTGTTCGCCTGCCATCACCAGCGCTGGAACTTTAAGGGCTCTTAGCTCAGCAAAGGTCATGTTAGGCTCGTGCAGCAGCAACCGCAGGCGCCTCGCTTGGTTCAGCGACTGCTCATCCTCCTTCCCCTCCAAGGCCTCAAGCTGCCTGTTAAACAGCGCCAGAAGCCCACTTTCTACAGCGGTCTCGTCGGGGAAAAGATTGGCCCCCATTACAGCGATCCTTTTCACATAGGCAGGATAGTGGAGAGCCATTATCAAAGCTGTGTTACCGCCGTCACTCCATCCAAGTATGTTTACCTCTTTCAGGTGCAAAGAGTCCAGCAGTTGCTTCATGTCCAAAGCAAACAAATCATAGGTCAGTTCCTGCGTCACATCGTCGCGGCTCTTCCCGTGGGCGCGCGTATCAATGGCAATCACGCTGAACTTTTTTGAAAGCGCTTCGATCTGCCGGGAAAAAGCGGAAATAGACTGCCCGTTGCCGTGGAGCAGCAGGAGAGGCTCCCCCTGGCCGTAGGTTTCGTAGTATAGCCTTGCGCCATTGACCTGCACAAAATGCCCAACCTGCAGGCTGTCCCCAAAACTATACTTGTCCGTCAGGGTTACAGGCGCCTCCATAGACAGGAAGCTCAGGTATTTCAGGCTGTCAGGTAGCGCGTATACTTCTTCAGGGTTTGTCTCTGTTGCTATACTCTTATTTCTGCCCCTGTAGGAGTCGGCTGTAAGGTAAAAGCTAAGGTAGCCGGGGCTAACTTCTTTCCATTTGTCCTGGCTCTTGTTGCGGAAAAGTATGGCATGCGTAGGAACCGGCACGGCAGAAACTCCAAAAGATGTGCTATTGCCATCTACCGCCTCACTTTTCAGCCATTGAATGGTAACGGCCACCTTATCCTGCCCTTCCAGGAAAATATGGTACTTGCTCAGGTCCACCTTCACCCATCCTTTGGGCTCCGTCACGTCGAACACAATATCTTCTTTCAGAAGGGACCGGTCAGGCAGCCCGTCGCTTACACTGTATATATTTAGGCGGAACCTGACATACTTGAACCTGTTGAACGCCACATGCATGTTAAAATTCCTCAGGAGCACCTCCTCGTCCAGCTGTATAAGCGTACCCTGTTCTTTTGCGAGTTCGTCAGATATAAGATTGCTTTCGGTAAACATGTTGGCCGCCATCAACGTCGAGCTTCCCCTCCTGCCAAAGGTTTTCGTCTTGATTTTGCGGGCCTTTATCGTTACCTCCTTCAGGCTAACCTGGGCCGGAGCCAGGCGCACCCGCTGGCGCCCCTGCTGCAAGGCTGCGACGGAAATCTCTGTACTATTATAGCCAACGCAGGATATGATCACCTGCTCCTCATCAGAAACAGCAGTAGCGGGAACAGCAAAGCGGAAGCGTCCGTTTTCATCGGCAACCGTGCCCAGGCTTTTACCTTTGATGCCAACCGTGGCGTATGGTACCGGCTGGTTCTGATTTATGTCCACAACCTCGCCTTCCAAAAACAGGCTCTGAGAGGCAGCGGAAGTATACAGGAGCAACAGGAACAGGTGCAGGAGCAGACGTAACGCTTTCATAGGTGGTTGGGTGGTTATTTGGGAGAGTATGATTCTTTGATTGGCCGATGTTGAAAGATGACACCGCTAGCCAAAGTATACATCAACTTATGGCGCGGTAAAATCACAGCTTATTCATTGAGCGAACTAATGCCTTGCTCTTTAAGCCGTAGAAGGTGCTCTTTCATTGTCTTAACTTGCTCTGTTGGGTGGCCTTGCCAAAGCGTCACTTCTCCTACAACCCGAAACGGGTGGGTAGAACGGTATGACATGGACGGGTTACCTGGAAATTTTTTATCTGTCAAGTCAGGGTCATCTTCAATGGGGCCCGTTGGCTCCACTAAATAAATTCTTTCACGTCCTTCTCCAAATGCCAGCTCGGCGCCCCAAATGGCAGCATCCAACGTAGCGCTCAAAAAAATGTACTTCGCGTTTTTCCTTTGGCCATAGTTCGAGTTGAAGCCAACCCCAATTAGGTCGCCAACTTTTAAATCAGCCTTTGTTCCGTGGAAATAGGTTTGAGCGAAAGGTGTCGCCCCATGTGTCTTTGATGTTGGTTTGCCTTTGCCCTGTTCCATTGCCGAAGTCTATACTTAAATATGCCCGCTAACCCTTAAGATAAACGTAAACATACATTTATTTGCACGATCAGGTAAAAGGCACAAGTGCTTTTTTTAGTAAAAGCACTCGCTTTTGCTCGCGAGAGACAAACAGATGGCGCCGTAAATGGCCCCCGCTGGCTAAACAACCGAAGGTATTTGTCTTGGCCTATAGATTTCCCAACAGTACCTGGCAAGCTTTCTTTCACATCTCCCAATTTATAGGTAAGAAGCATCTCCCTGGCTGCATGTACATGATTTTCTGGTTTCATACCTGCCTTGTCTTTCCAGCAATGGAGCTACAGGATATAGGCTTTTAACAGTGCCCAATAAAATTAAGTACGTGCTGCGGGCCATGCTAGTATATAGGGGGTGCTGCACCTGCCTAGGCTGTAGGAAGTAAGTCTGCAAAAGCCGCTTAGCGGCTCGTTTCGGTTGATTTGGCAGGGAGGAAGCATTTTAAGCCTTGAGGTACACCCGGAACTCCGTGCCCTCGCCTTCTTTGGAGCACACCTCTACGCGGCCTGCGGCATTATCTACGATTTTTTTGATGATGTAAAGGCCGATGCCCGAACCATCAACATGGTCGTGGAAGCGCTTGAACATCGTAAAAAGCTGCTCCTGGCAACGCTCGCTCATGCCCAGGCCGTTGTCCCTGACCTCCAGCACAAACCACTCCCCCTCTTTGCTTGTCTTCACGCTG
>NZ_VFRQ01000009.1 GCF_006385705.1 Pontibacter mangrovi
GCTAACAGGCTTCACCAACTCGCCTGTAAGGGACTTTCACCCTCTGGAATAATTTGATACCTTTAGTATCAAGTGCCCATACTGGGCGCACACACGGCACAGGCTTTAAGCTTCGGCAGTTGCCTCGCTCACAGCCTGTGCTAACCGTTATCTTCATGCTTAAACCTCCCTACTTATTCGGAAACTCAGAGCAAAAGATGAGGCATACAGTCCAGTTCATGTAACTAAAACATACAGCATGAGAAAATTAAAATTACAAATGCAAATGACTATCAACGGATATGTTGGTGGGCAGAACGGCGAAAATGACTGGATGACCTGGAATCCTGATGATGAATTTTTGGTATTTCTTAATTCCCTTGTCATTTCCTCAGACACACTTCTGCTTGGGAGAAAACTTGCCACAAGCGGATTTATTGAACATTGGGAGAATACTGCCAAAAATAATCCTGAACATCCATTTGCAAGAGAAATAACTGACATTCAAAAGGTTGTTTTTACCAAAACACTAGACAAATCTATCTGGAACAACACTACTTTAGCGAAAGGAAATCTTATAGAGGAAGTCGCCAACTTAAAACAGCAGGAAGGCAAAGATATTCTTGTGTTTGGAGGTGCTGGGTTTGTTTCTTCCTTGATCAAAGAAGGGCTTATTGATGAATACCATCTTATTGTAAATCCAACAGCGATGGGAAGTGGAATAACTATATTTGATTCTCTTGACAAAATACAGAAATTCATTCCAATCAAATCAAAGCTTTACCCGGGCGGAAAAACTGTTTTAAGTTACAAGTATAAAACCAATTGAAATAACTCTCCTATGGATAAAGTAGCACGAACGCACAACAATGATCATGTGCAGTCGGGGCGAAATGACATAAGGAGAATGTAAACATAACATAAAGGTTGATGCTAAACAGAAATTTAGGAATTCAACTGCCCAGAGCCGTGCCCGTTCACATAAATGAATAAAAGTGAAGAAAATATTTTAACTCCTTTTTAGCCTGTTCTTTGCCTGCCATACTCATGGGCAGCAAAAAGCGGCAGAAATAGTAGTTATAGGCAGTATTCATCAACCCGTTCCTAACTTCAACGCTGATGTACTACTTAAAATTTTTTGAGCAGGTAAAGCCCAATGTTATTCATTAGGAAATGGACTCTTCGTTCTTTACAGAAGATTTCAGGTTCAAATACGCTTCTGAAAAAATGAACAGAATGCAGCAGCAAGGTATGTGGCAAATTATCCTGAAACACTTATCCGCCCTTTCGAATTTGAGGGGAGAAATGAGTACAGACGGGAAAGGGAGATGGTGCCCACCGATAATCTGACAACTATATTGTTGAAGAGCCTCTATACTGAAAATGCACTTACTCCACAGCAGCGGGAGATACTACAGAGATACGATGACCCTACCCACGAGCTAAAGATGATTGCCAGCGGTTCACCAGCAGACTTTAACAATGCCGTTACCGGTAGCATTGCCGGGTTGCGTCAGTTTTATCAGCACAAAAAGCTGACAGAGATTACCAACGCAAGAGAGGAGTTCGCGAACACCTACTTCTCCATGCCCGACGGAAAAAAATAAGCTACCGAGACGGATATCAACCCTGGGCGGACTACTGGGATTTGCGAAACAGAACCATGGCAAAAAACATCATGAGAGTGGCAGAGCAAGACCCAGGCAAAAGAATGGTGGTGACTACTGGACTGTTGCACCGATACTACATACTTAGATAACTCAGAATTCTAACGCAAGGAAGAGATATTCAGCCCCAAGAGTTCTATGCATACTAAAGTACCTCACACCCATAAACCAGCTACGCCACCTTCTGGTCAATTCCTTTGGGTGCAATACTTAATATATAACTTCAAAAAAGGGGCACATTGATTAAGAATATGAAGCATTTGTTTTTACTTGTGGCCATCTCTTTTACAGTTGTTTCCTGTAGCACGACAAAGGATTTACACTCAAAGGAGTTTGTGCGAACTCAACAAGAGTTGACCGAAAAACTGACGCAACTAAGCAAAACAGCGAGCTTCAACGGCTTTGGCGTAGCTTTAGTAAATGATAAAGAGGTTTTGTATCAAAACGGTTTTGGGGTTTCTGATATCACAACAAGCGCCAAGTATACCGAAAACACCGTTCAGAACATTGCCTCTGTCTCAAAGACTGTCATTGGCCTTGCCATTCTTAAAGCGCAGGAGTTAGGCAAACTTAACTTAGATGATCCAATAAATAACTACTTACCCTTCAACGTGTTCAATCCAAAGTACCCGGAAGTTCCTATCACTAACGGGCATCTGGTAACGCATACTTCTTCAATCGTAGACACAGAAGAATACCTTACCAGAAATGTGGTGCTGAAAGACACAATAAATCTGGCTCATAATCTTGGGATAGACATTTCGCCAACACGGTTTAATCCTCCTCCAGCTAAAACCTCCTTGGAGGGCTTCTTAAAAAACCTGCTTGATACCGAGGGAGAATGGTATTCGAAAGAGGCTTTTTCAGAGAAGAAGCCAGGCAGTATTTATGAGTACTCCAACGTTGGGGCTTCGCTTGCCGCACTTGTTTTAGAGCAAGCAGTAGGCACTACCTATGATAAGTTTACGACACAGTATATTTTGCGTCCATTGAAGATGAATGCGTCGGGCTGGAGTTTCGATGCTATTGATTTCTCAAACTATTCCCTCACTTACCAGGATAAACAAACTCCTTACCCCTACTACTCACTAATAGGTTATCCGGATGGAGGATTGCTTACCACGAGTTCTGACATGAGTAAGTATACTTTAGAGCTAATGAAAGGGTACATTGGCAAAGGAACCATACTTTCTAAACAGAGTTACAAGGAATACTTCACCCCCCAACTGACGGCAGAGAACTTCATAAACAGGAGCACGAGTGAATACAGTGACGAGTATAACATGGGAATCACAATGGGATTCGGCTCTACAGGAAATTTCGGGCATACCGGAGGCGATCCAGGAATGTTTTCTGTAATTTGGTTTTTCAAGGACAAAAAGATGGGCAGGTATTTTATAGTTAACACAGACTGGGATGCTGAAGCATCAGGCAAAGACCAAAAAGCGATCTATGATTTACTCGACGAATATTATATAAAACTAAACAGCTTGAGCAAAGCATCGGAATAGTACCTCACCCAACAATAGCTAAAAAGCATAAAAGCCTCTTTCGCGCAACCTGTGGTACTATAAATTAATGTAAATTGAAAGTCACAAAAGAAGTAAATCAGTCAGGTCGGATAGCATATAAGTGCTCCTGCTGTGGCATGGAGCTTGGCAGCTTGCCGTTGACCTTTGGCAGCGGCTATCCTGAATACTATTTTACAATACCAGAAATAGAAAGAGAAAGAAGAGTTGAAATAACCGATAGCCTTTGTGTTGTTGATGATGAATACTTCTTTATCCGTGGCAGGTTGACTATACCTATAGTAGACTGTGAAGAAGACTTAATATTCAACGTCTGGGCAAGTCTAAGCAAGGAAAATTTTATCAGAACGAACGAATTGTGGAATGAGGCTGACAGGGTGAACGAGCCTCCATACTTTGGTTGGCTGCAAACGTACGTTCCTACCTACGGCAACACCCTGAACATAAAAACTCAAGTCATCACACAAGACGTTGGGTTCATACCTAAAGTAATCGTGACAGAAGAAAACCACCCTCTCGCTCTTGCCCAAATTAAGGGGATACCTCTGGAAAAAGCATTGTCAATTGTTACTGAAATCATACCTGACTTGCATCAGGAAACGAAACGAGAATAGCCGCCCCCCTAACAAAGCGCAGCGCTTAGACTTTGGCTGCACCTTGCCATTAGCTATACCAGCCCGTTAACCAACACAAAGTTTATGAGGAAACTCTTTTTAGATGATGTAAGAACCGTAGACATGGTATATGACAAGGCTATGGAAAAAGAGTTTGATGTCGTCAGAACGTATCAGGAGTTTGTGAGTTATATCTTAGCAAACGGCCTTCCAGACTTTATTAGCTTTGACAATGACCTGGGCTTAGATGAAAATAATGAAGTGGCACCTGATGGGTATGCTGCAGCCAAATGGCTTGTTTATGAATCTGGCCTGAACCTGCGCAATTTAAAATTTCATGTTCATTCCGCTAACCCAATAGCGGCAGAGCAAATTAAGGGGCTTCTAAACAACTACATCAGGCATCTAAATGAAAACAAATACTGAATTCCTTGCTGTAGTACATTTTAAATACACATGCTTAAATTTACGCTAGTACTGTTTGCTGCTGTAGGCTTTTTCTATTTTCTGTTTTACCCGTTCCTCAAGAATTCGGTCAGCAGAAAGCGGCTCTTAAAATGGTTCTTCATTATCTATGCCATCGCCATGATTCTCTCCACAGTAAACACTTATTTCCTGCAATAAACACAGCCAGCACATATGATGATGTTGCCGGAATCGCTGCTGATGATGAGCAACGTTTGAAAGTGCCGGTTAGCTATTCCTCAGAAGCAAGTCTTGCCATTTTCCTGATTCAGCGTAATATTTGATCACGCTGTTTCGCTCCACCAGCAAGCGGGTCATGTACCTCTTCAGAAAAAGCATATCAGCTACTTTACCAATTGTGCCAAAAGGGGAAGTATAGTCAAACACATCTTGCATCAGCGTAATACCGTTGCCGGACTCCCGGAAGTGATGTTCATGTTTGAACCGTTTAAGCGCACCCGCTACCATTTCATCGGCAAAGTAATAAGGGCGCTCATATGCAGTTATGCTGCTGGTAAGGCGCTGCCAAAGGCCAAAATGCCTGGCCCTCCATGTCACAGACTCTCCGAGCCCTATCAGCCCCGAGGTAACGCTAGCAATCGCTCGCTCTCCGGTATGCTTCGTCGAGATAACATGCAGGTCTATACTTCTGGATAAATCGAAGCATACTTCTACCCTTGCGCGGATGCTTGTTTCAATGTGTATGATGGGCATAAAAAAACGCTGACCGTCAGCGAGATAGTCAGCGTTATCGATGTTTAATAGTGCACCCGAGAGGATTCGAACCCCTAACCCTCGGAGCCGAAATCCGATATTCTATCCAGTTGAACTACGGGTGCAGTACGAGTGCAAAAATAGGAAGTTTATGCAGAAAATGAAATATCATGAGATAAAAAATACTGCTTATACTTTCCCTATTCCAGCTGACCGAAAACAATCAGGCTCATACTCTAGTTAAGGTATCACTAGCAAAAATATAAACAAAGCAAACTCATGAAGAAACTATATACAGCGGTGGTAACTGCAACAGGTGGCCGGCGCGGCCAGGTGAAATCTGATGACGGCATAATTGACATGAAACTGAGCTTGCCGGAAGGCTTGGGCGGACAAGGAGGAAGCACCAACCCTGAGCAGCTTTTTGCGGCAGGATATTCTGCCTGCTTCCAAAGCGCACTGCTCGTAGTGGCAGGTAAGCATCACGAGCGTTTAGACCCCGCTTCTACGGTAACCGCGCACGTTGACCTCAACCAGAAGGACGACGGAGGATATGCCCTAAGCGTAAAGCTTGCTGTAGCGCTAAAAGGGGTGGATAAGGACAAGGCAAGGCAAATGGTAGATGAGGCGCACCAGATATGCCCATACTCCATCGGTACGCGCGGCAACGTGGACGTGGAGCTAGAGGTGTTATAACTGCAGCGCAATACCGTTACAAAGTATAAAAACAGAAAGGCTACTCACAATGAGTAGCCTTTCTGTTTTTATACTTTGTTAATTAAGACTAAGCCTCAGCCAACACCTGCTCTACTTTCTCAGCGGCTTCTTTCAGCGCCACGGCAGAGTATACTTTCAGGCCGGACTCGTCAATAATCTTCGCGCCTTCCTCAGCGTTGGTGCCTTGCAGGCGAACGATGATCGGAACCTTAATGTCGCCGATGTTTTTGTAAGCTTCCACCACACCGTTGGCAACTCTATCGCAACGCACGATACCGCCGAAGATGTTGATCAGGATAGCCTTCACGTTAGGGTCTTTCAGGATGATGCGGAAACCTGCCTCCACTGTCTGCGCGTTTGCCCCACCCCCTACGTCCAGGAAGTTGGCAGGCTCGCCGCCGGAAAGCTTGATGATATCCATGGTAGCCATGGCAAGACCAGCACCGTTCACCATACAGCCTACGTTGCCGTCCAGCTTCACGTAGTTCAGGTTAAACTCGCCTGCCTCAACCTCCAAAGGATCTTCCTCTGTAATGTCGCGCATGGCAGCCAGGTTCTTGTGGCGATACAGGGCGTTGTCGTCCAGGTTCACCTTCGCGTCAACGGCCAGTATTTTATTATCAGATGTTTTCAGGACAGGGTTGATCTCGAACATAGAAGAATCCGTCTCCACGTACGCTTTGTACAGGTTGGTCACGAATTTCACCATCTCCTTGAAGGCCTCCCCCTGTAAGCCGAAGGCGAAAGCGATCTTACGAGCCTGGAAGCCCTGCAGGCCTACAGCCGGGTCTATCCACTCCTTGATGATTTTCTCCGGAGACTTTTCAGCCACCTCCTCGATGTCCATGCCGCCTTCTGTAGAGGCCATGATCACGTTCTGACCTTTGGCGCGATCCAGCAGGATGCTCAGGTAGAACTCTTTCGGGTCAGACTCGCCCGGATAGTATACGTCCTGGGCAACGAGTACTTTCTGTACCAGCTTTCCCTCGGGTCCGGTCTGGTGCGTTACCAGCGTCATGCCCAGAATCTGGTCAGCGATCTCTTTAACCTGGTCCAGGTTTTTGGCCAGCTTCACGCCGCCACCTTTACCACGGCCACCCGCATGGATCTGTGCCTTGATAACGTGCCAGCCTGTGCCGGTTTCTTCGGTCAGTTTCATGGCAGCTTTTACTGCCTGGTCTGGCGTCTCAGCCACGATACCCTCCTGGATACGTACTCCGTAGCTCTTTAAAATTTCTTTAGCCTGATATTCGTGTATGTTCATGCTTTCAGTTTTAATGGACGCACGAAAGTACGCCTTTATCGCCTTAAATTCAAGTTCTGCTATCTAAAAAGCTATCAGAAAAAGCATTCCGAAAGAAAGCCCTTTCCGATAGGTTGCGCTTTAAACCCACTGCTCCCATTCTGGCCCTCACGTAAGCGTTTATTCCATACTAGGAGGCAGGTATTATACTATGCTCGGGCCGCCTCAACCTATACCAATCTGTCCTTATCCGAAGCTTTGCTGCCGTTTGTTGCCTTGGCATCCCATACGCGCATGGTACGGTAAGTATACTTCATGCCCCCTGTTTAGTCTACTTATTTAGATTCCTGATTCTCAGGGTAAATCCGGACACGGCTCCCATTCGTTAGTATGGCTCATCAAAAATTTAAATACGATGGAAGTACATAACATATTCTTATTTATTGGGGGCTTGGGTGGCCCGGAGGTGTTTCTCATCATACTTGCCATTCTTCTGCTGTTTGGCGCCAAAAAAATCCCTGAGCTGGCCAAAGGCCTGGGCCGAGGCATCCGTGAGTTTAAGGACGCCTCCAAAGACATAAAAAACGAGGTGGAAACCGCTGCAGCCCCCAAAGAGCGCCAGCAGCCAGACCATACCTCCCGCCCACACTAGTACCAGGACCACGCAATATTTTACAGAAACCGAAATCCAGTTTTACAACTCATTTCGTAGGTCTTGCATTATTTCGGCCAGCTAGGGCCACGAGTATCTTACCTTAAAACTTTAATTATGAAAAAACTACACGACAAACCTGCAGATCAGGTTAAAAGTGAATCAGGCTCTTTTAATGCGCTCATGCAGCGCCGCGCCTTCTTCCGGTACGCTGGTGCCACTGCCGCTGCCACCACCATGATTCTCGGCTTCAGCTCTTGTGATGACGACAACGAAGAAATGATGCCGGTAGAGCCGGACACCGTGGACCTGGGATCGGGAGACACCGGCATTCTGAATTACGCCTACGCGCTGGAGCAGCTCGAAGCGGCCTTCTACGCCACCGTGGTTGATCGCTCCCTGAGTATGTTTAGCCAAAGCGAGCAGCAGATCATGCAAGACCTGAAAGGCCACGAGGGCATCCACAGAGACTTTCTGAAAGCTGCCCTTGGAAGTGCTGCCATACCGGACCTGGAAGTAGACTTCTCCTCTATCGATTTTGAAGATAAAAGTAACATCCTGGCCACCGCCAGCACCTTCGAGGACCTTGGCGTAGCCGCTTACAACGGAGCGGGCCAATACCTGGAGAACGCCGGCTTCCTGACGCTGGCAGGCAAGATCGTATCGGTGGAGGCGCGCCACGCCGCCGTCATCCGTGATCTTATCTCCAACGGGACATTTTCTGACTCAGCCAACAACATGGGGCTAGACCCGGCCATGATGCCAGCTGACGTTTTAAAAGCCGCAGCGCCTTTTATCAAGACAAAGATTTCGGCAAATAACTTACCAAAATAAGGAGACACAGATCATGAATATATTTAAGATAATAGAAGACATACAGAAAGTTGACCCGGAAGTATACGACCGCTTGGACTCCAGAAGACAAGTGTTTAAGAACATGGGCAGCATCGGGAAAAAGACGGCTCTGGCAGCTGTACCTTTTGCACTAGGCTCCGTTTTTCAGAAGGCCTATGGGCAGAGCTCCAACATGGTGCTGGATGTGCTGAACTTCGCCCTGAAACTGGAGTACCTGGAGCGCAACTTTTATACCCAAGGCTTAGAGGCGTCCGGGCTGATTACCGACAGCGCGGCCAGAGGTGCCATTGAGCAAATACAGATGCATGAGGCAGCACACGTTGACCTCCTGAAATCAACCATCGAGAGCCTGAACGGCACGCCGATTGACGAGCCTACCTTTGACTTCGGCAAGAACTTCCCGAACTGGAATTCCGACTACCAAACCTTCCTGACATTGGCGCAGGCCTTTGAGGACACAGGTGTTCGGGCTTACAAAGGCCAGGCCGCTAACCTCCTTAATAACGACACGGTGCTTACCGTGGCGCTGCAGATACACTCTGTGGAAGCACGCCATGCGGCACACGTGAGGCGCATGCGCGGCAACATGGGCTGGATAGAGGGAGCCGGAGACAACAGCAATGTGCCTGAGGGCGCACAGGCAGTCTACGCCGGCGAAGACAATGTGATGCAGGGAGGTGTGAACGACGTGAAGGCTGTTGGTGCCGGATACTCGGTCGCCATCGCTACGGCAGCCTTCGACGAGCCGCTTAGCAAGGAACAGGTTGCACAGATTGTGTCGCTGTTTGAGTAGATGTTCCCTCCTTCTTTGTAAAACCTGCAAAGCAGGGGCAAAAAAGAGCTGCAGACGCAGCTCTTTTTTTAACACATCTATGGTGCAGGGGCGATTAAAAATCTAAATTTCTGCACCTGGGGTGATACATGCCGGCTAATTTGTGCTTATCAGGTACTACTTTATCAAACCTTTTTTTATACTTTAAGTTAGTGAATATACTTTTGAAGTATAATTTTGATAAACCTTTGTAAAAGGTACTAAACTGCTAAGCCTCCTTGCCTGACCAAACTATACCCAAAATAAGCGAAGACACCCTGATCGCCCGGCTTCGAGCACGGGATACTTCGGCCGTATCTTTGCTTTATGACATGTACAGCGCTGCGCTTTATGGCGTTATAGTGCGCATCGTGAAAACAGAAGAGGTTGCCGAGGATGTGCTGCAGGAGGCTTTTGTAAAGATTTGGAACTCCTTCGATAAGTATGACGCGCAGAAAGGAAGGCTGTTCACCTGGATGCTAAACGTCAGCAGGAACCTGGCTATCGACAAAATACGGTCATTAGAGTACCGCATGAAGGTGTCGACCGACACCTTGTCGCCGGCACATCAGGCTAGCTTTGCTGACATCGCCTTCAACACCGACCATATTGGCGTGCGCGAGGCAGTAGAGAAACTAAGTCCGGAGCAAAAGCAAATCATCGACCTGATGTATTTTAAAGGACTTACGCAGAGCGAGATAGCGGAAGAACATAATATACCCTTGGGCACCGTTAAAACCAGGGCACGAAGTGCAGTAAAGGTTCTATCAAAATTATTTAAGGGAAGTGTCTAACGAAGAATATCTGGCCTCAGGCATACTGGAACTTTACGCGGCGGGCGGCCTTACCGAAGCTGAGCGTAAAGAGGTGGAACGGCGTGCCGCCGAATCACCTGAAATATGTGCCGCCCTGGACGAAGCCTGTGCCGCCATGGAGGCATACGCTAACCTGCATGCTATAGCCCCAAGGCCAGAACTAAAGCAGCAGATACTGGGAAAACTGCAGACACACCCCAGCCTTGATGAAGGGCCAAGCTGGGACACTACCTCGCTCCCCGCAGAGGAAACTTCGCCCTATAAGTGGATGTTTGCTGCCAGTGTTGTCCTGTTTATCATTTCCGGGCTGCTCAGTTACCGGTTTTACACGAAATGGCAGCAAGCTGAACAGCGCCTGGCCAAGGCTGTGGCTTCTGAGCAGCTGATGGCCCAGAATGTCCGCCACGATGCGCAGCACACGCAACAACTGGAGCAAACGCTGGCTATTATGCGCAATTCCGCTTTCAGGGCGGTTGCCTTAAACGGGGTGAAGGCGCATCCGGAAGCCAGTCTGTATGTTTATTGGAATCCCGAAGAAAAAGCCGTTTACGTTGACCGCATGCAGTTGCCGGCCCCGCCAAGCAACATGCAGTATCAGTTGTGGGCGCTAGACAAAGGTACCCCGCAAGATGCTGGGCTGATTCCGACATCGTTTGAGGAGGCCGGCATGCTTAAAATGAAGACTGTTGCCGCTGCCCAAGCCTTTGCTATAACGCTGGAGCCGAAAGGCGGAAGCGAAAACCCCACCCTCGACAACCTGATGGCCATGGGCAGTGTGGAAATCTGATAAATAAAGCCGGGGGGTTAAGCGATGCTAAGCCGCTGCAGAATTGCTTTGCACGGAGAAGCTGACGTGACTTTTATATGGTGCGAGGCATCCAGCGGTATTTCAAAGTAATCGCCGGCGGCAAGGGCATGCTCTTTACCGCTAACGATTAGCTGGCAAGTGCCCTCCACAATTAAAAAGCGCTCATGCTCCTCATGGTGCACTTCTTCCTCTGTTCTGTCTTGTACCCAAAGTATGGCGGTAGTAGATTGGGGCGTATACCCGATTATCCTGGCGTGCATACTTTCAGCGCCTTCCGGAAGTATGGCTTCTTCGTGCTGCAGCCATTTGGAAAAATCTCCAACCTTGGAAGTTGGTGAGAGCACGGGAGGCGATTCCGGCAACTCACCGCCTTTCATGCGCTCCAGGTAATCCACCGTAGCCAGCACCAGCGTTTTTACAGTGGCACGCGGCTGTAGGGCATGCGCCAAAGCGTACTGCTCCATCGCCTGCTGACGCTCGTCCAGTGCCTGCCTTACTTGCGGGTGTGCCGCGGCCATTTCGTGTACCTCACGAACTTCCTCCGGACTGCAAGCACCCATCACATACAGCTCCAACACGCCAGACTCGATAAATTCTGCAACTGGATTCATATAGGTTGTCCTGACTTTAATAACGCGAAAGCCTTTTTTAGCACTTGTCTAACTTCTTGAGGTGTGAGTTTTAAAGCTTTAGCCGCTTCATCACAGGTTAACCCTCTCAGATAAAGCAGCTCCAAAACCGCCTGCGCTTGAAGAGGCAGCTCGCAACGTGCTTTTTCATCATACCGCTTCTCCTGCAAAGGTATGATTTTATTCGGCTGTAAGTAAGCTTCTGCTATGGTCTGTTCAGGATTTTCCTGGGTTTCATCAGCTAGGGCTTTCGCAGCTTGCAGCGCCTGTCGCCTTGCAATGCCGAGGCACCAGGAAAAGAATCGCTCCCTGGCGGGTTCGTAAATGTGTATTTTCTCCCAGACTGTGACAAACGTCTCCTGCAGCACGGCTTCTGCCACTTCATTGTTAGCTACTATTCTGGATATTACGCCCATCAGGGCCGGAGCATAGGCATCGTATGCCGCCCGCAGCCATTCCTGCCTCCGCTGCCGAAGGCCATTAACGATACATTGTTCAGCGTCTTTCTCAAAATCCATTTCTTACGTGCCAAGGCGCCCAAAGCAGCATCAGCTTCTAAAGTATAACTTAAAGGTTGTGCCCTGGTCCTCCTCGCTCTGCACCTGAATAAAGCCATTGGCATTTTCCACCAGGCGCTTCACAATGTATAGGCCCATGCCGGTGCCGTCTACATGCGCATGGAAGCGCTTGAACAGCGTAAACAGCTTCGATTGGTTTTCTTTGCTGATGCCCAGGCCATTGTCTTCTACCGTTAGCAGCACGTAACCGTCAATACGGCGGGTTCTCAGTTTTACCACCGGGTCGCGGTCTTCGGCTTTATACTTGATGGCGTTGCTCACCAGGTTGTACAGCACACTGTGCAGGTTCTTGCGGGAGAACTTTATCAGCGGCTCTTCCTCAAAATCTATTTCTATCTGCGCGTGCTCGCTTTCAAGCGTCTCAGACATATCCATGCGCACATCCTCGAATACCTCGCGCACATCTACCTGCTCGGCACCGCCGTCTGTGTCACGCTGCACTTTGGCAATGTCTGTCAGGTCTTTGATCACGTTCTTAAAACGGCTGATCGCGCCTTTCATCATCTCAAACACGGGCTCTGTAGGCTCACCGTCAATAGGGCCTGAGGCAACAATCTGATCTTCCAGCAGCAGCATTAACCCTTCAATGTTTCCGATGGGCGCCTTTAAATCATGCGAGGCCGTGTACACAAATGTATCCAGGTCTTCGATAACGCGAAGCAGATGCTCGTTTGTCTCCTGCAGTTTCTCCTGCGTTTTCTTCAGGTCGGTCAGGTCTATGAACGAACCCAGCACCCGGTAGGCCATGCCATACTCGTTGTGCATGATACGTGCCCTGTTTGAGACAAACGCAAAGTCTCCGTCCTTCTTTTGCATTCTATATTCACCAGACCACTGTTCCTTGCCCGCATTAATGGCTTGGTTAATGTTCTTCTCAACGTCTTTACGATCATCAGGATGAATCATCTCATACCAGCCATCCACGCCCGGGCTTACCTCCTCTGCGCTGTAGCCCAGCATCGACAGCAAGCTGTCGCTCCACCAGACCTGGTTGTTTACCAGGTCCCAATCCCAGATAACGTCATTTGTGGCGATAGACACCATCCTGAAGCGCTCTTCGCTGTTTGCCAGGGCTTGGGTGCGGCTGTCAACGCGCTTCTCCAGCTCATTGTTCAGCTTGATCAGGTCTTCCTCGGCCAGCTTTAGCTCCTCGTAGGCCACCAGCACGCGATCCTCGCTGTTCTTTTTCTCTGTGATGTCGGCCATGGTCAGCGTCACGCCATCGCCCATTTTCACAGCGGCTATCTCGTACCAGGCTTTCTCGCCGTTAAAATCTAGCTGCTGCTCCATGTGCAGCGACTCGCCGGAGCTTATCGTTCGCACAAACTTGCGGAACAGGCCGCTCTTTCGCAGCATGGGCAACATTTCAGTTACGCTGGTATCCAGCAGCTCCGACTGCGAGGCACCCACCAGCCCTTCTGCTTTCTTGTTCAGCAAAGTCCAGTTAAAGTCCTGCACGTTCTGCTTCTCGTCGCGCACCGCCCTAAATGCCATAATGCTGTTCAGGGAACTGTTCAGCACCCCTTGCACCACATTGGTCAGCGTCTTCAGGGTGGTAACGTCCACAAAGCTCACCACCACGCCATCCTTGTTGCCGTCGTGCTTCAGGTAGGGCAAGATGCGCATCAGGTAAAACTTGCCGCCTTCAGCCTCTACCTCCCGCTCTACTTCGTCGGAGGTATTGTTCACATGCTTGATGTCGTCGATCAGGCGGTTATACTTCAGGTTGTGCGACAGGTGGTGAATAGGCCGCCCCAGGTCGCTGTCAATAATATTGATCAGCCCCTCGACGGAAGGAGTGAATTTACGGATTACCAGGTTGTGGTCTACAAACAGCTGGCCTACATTAGAGCTTCGGATGTAATTATCCAGGTCTTCGTTCAGCTCCTGCAACTCCTTTATCTTGAGCTGGTGCTCAGAGTTCACGGTATGCAGCTCTTCGTTCAGCGACTGCATCTCCTCATTAGAGCTTTGCAGCTCCTCGTTCGAGGACATAAGTTCTTCATTCGTGCTCTGCAGCTCCTCATTTGCCGTGCTCAAGTCCTGTACTGTCAGTTGCAGACTTTCGCGCGCCTCCTTCAGTTCAGCCTCCAGGTTCGTAAGCTGATGGTAATAATCAGCGTCCGACACGAAACTATTGATCTCCGACACTTTCGGCAGCGGCGCCACCTCCCCCATTTCCTGCAAAAGAATAAGTATGATTTTATGATCATCCTTTTCCTGCATAATAGGCCGTATAGACACATGCACCAGCTGATCTTTTTTCCCCATCTTTATGGTAACCTGGCGGGCCACTACTTTTCTGTCCTGCTTCAGGGCCTTCCGGATGCCGACGCTCAGCGTGACGGCCAGCTCCTCGGGCACCATCTTGATCAGGTTAAAGTGCAGGCGCTTGTCAGGGAACTTCAGGAAACGGTTGATATCCCCGATGCCGTGCAGCAATTGGTAGTTCTCGTCTACATACAGGGCTGTTACCTTAAAGTCTTCCGACACGGCATCCATAAAGGCGTCGTTGTAGCGGCTACTCGGGGTGGCCTTGAAGGGGGCACTGGGATTAGTCTGTTTATAGTTGCTGGTATAATTGGAAATACCGTAGCTCTGCCGCCCGGATCTGCCTTCTTTTATCTTCTGGAAAATTTTCCATTTCCGGTTCTCCTCACAGAAAAACGGTTTCAATTCGCCGATGTGCTCGCTGGGGCCCAGGAACAGGTAGCCTCCCAGGTTCAGGGCGTAAGGGAAAAGCGCCATCACCTTGTTCTGCAGGTCCGGGTTCAGGTAAATGAGCATGTTGCGGCAAGAGATCAGGTCGATGCGGCTGTACGGAGGGTCTTTCTGCAGGTCGTGCTGCGCAAAAACAACCAGTTTCCTGATTTCCTCTTTCACCACGTAGCGGTTGCCTTTGGACGTGAAATACCGCTGCAGCCGCTCCGGCGACACCTGCTTGGCAATACCGGCGGGATATCCGCCTTTGGATGCCTGCACAATGGCCTGCTGGTCTACGTCCGTAGCAAAAAGCTTTACTTCAGGCTCCTTGCCCAGGCGCTCGTAAGCTTCATGAAAAAGTATGGCCAGCGAGTATACTTCTTCGCCTGTGCTGCAGGCGGCCACCCATACTTTTACCTGCTCCCCCGGCGCCTTCGACGAGATGATCTTCGGAATCACATCCTTGGCCATTGACTCAAAAGCCTCCGGATCGCGGAAAAAGCTGGTCACGTTGATCAGGAACTCCTGGCACAGCTTGTTGATCTCGGCCGGATGCTCATGCAGGTAATGCAGGTAGCCCTTTAGGTCGCTCACCTTCAGGTGGTCCATGCGCTTGCGTATCCTGCGCTGGATCGTTCCTAACTTGTAGTTGGTAAAATCAGTTTGCGTATGTGTGCAGACGAGGTCCAGGATTTCCTGAAGCACCAGACTATCCTCGTCTTCCTCTGTTTTATCTATCAGGGTTTTCACCAGCGGCACTTTACGGGTGTATTCTATAATCTCTTTGGGCATTTGCTCCGGCGGCAGCACAAAGTCTACAAAACCTGTGTCGATGGCGCTGCGGGGCATGCCGTCAAACTTAGCGGTTTCCGGTGATTGTACCACCACCATGCCGCCTGCTTTTTTTATAGCCCTGGTGCCCTTGGTGCCGTCGGTGCCCGTGCCCGACAGCACAACGCCGATGGCATGCTTTCCCCTGCTTTTCGCCATCGACTCAAAGAAGAGGTCAATCGCAAAGTTTGGCTCTCTGCTGCGTGCTTTGTCTTCCAGCCGCAGCCTGCCATACTCCAGGGTCAGCTGTTTGCCGCTTGGCAGCACGTACACGCAGTTTGGGCGGGTAAACATATTGTCTTCCGCCTCCTGCACCTGCATGCTGGTGTGCTTGCTCAGCAGGTCTGCCATCAGGCTCTTATGGTCCGGCGACAGATGCTGTATAATCACAAAGGAGAAACTTGAGTTGCTCGGGAAATGGTCGAACAGTCTATGAATCGCCTCCAAACCACCCGCAGACGCCCCAATGCCGATCAGGTAATGATCCGCCTGGGTAACTTTCTCTGTAGCGGTACCCGACTTAGGCTTCGTCTTGCTTTCTACTTGGTTAACCTTCTTCTGCACAACTAATTAGTATTTTTCCCTAATAATCTTCTCCAGCACAGCATTCCGCAGCGCTTCAGCCGCCTCATACTCTTCCTGCCGCCAAGGCAGCGAGGTTTGTTTCACGGTCTCCTGGTAGGTGGCAAAGGAGTTGCGCGGATGGTAGTTTTTGCCGTCCGGCTCCATTTGTATGGCATTGTTTGGGTTGCCTCCCCACTTTATTGTCTGCAGCACCTCCGGCCGGAAACCAAGTATAAACTCTCCTTGCTCGGGGTTCACAGGTATGGCAATCAGGCCACTGGCAACCTGGCTAAAGGCTTTGCTGTGCGGGTACTCCGCAGGAAGGGCATCTGTAGCGAATATACTTCTGGCTTTGTTGCGACGCAGCCACGATACCAGCTCCTTTATCTCGCGCTCCTCCGGGGTGATACCCGTTTTCAGCACGTTGCCTTCATAAACCACCGCAGTACCGCCAAGCGAAAGAAGGTTGATGAGGTTCTCGCTTCCCTCCTGCAGCCCTTCTGCAAAAGTGGCGGCGCTAAACAGCTGCTCCATCAGGTTTACGTGCAGGCCGCGCAGGTACACCCGCAGGGCCATACTTTCCTCCTTCTGCTTTGCCTCCAGCTGCGCCGAGAGTATGCCGGACAGGAGCTCCATGGCTGAGCGCATTTCATAGCTAGGGTATTTGGCGGTTTTATGGTGGCAGGAAATCAGGCCCCACAGCTTGTTATCGATAATGATCGGAAGCGACATGGAAGCCGTGATGTTCATATTGGACAGATACTCCAGGTGCACTTTGGCCACGCTCCGCAGGTTGCTTTCAGAGAGATCCGTAAAGCGCTGCGTCAGCGGGTTGATGACAGGCTGAAGGCGCACCGGCTCATAGTTGTGGGTTGGGATGATGCGGTAAGGGTTGCGGAAGTATAGCTCACGCGCCTGCTTGGGCACATCGGAGGCAGGAAAGCGCAGGTCCATGTAGTCGTCCATGTCCTCTTCCTTGGCCTGTGCCACCACAATGCCGTTCCAGTGCGGGTCAAACTGGTAGATCATCACCCTGTCGAAGCCGCTCAGTTTTTTAAGCCCCTCTGCCGCCTGTTGCGCAATTCCCTGGTAGGTGCTTGCCTGCTTCAGGAGCGAAGTGATATACTTAATGTTCTGGTACAGCCCGATAAAGGAATCCTGGGCGGTTTCCTGCCGCTCCTCCAGTTCCAGCAGCACATACTCCTCCTGCGGCAGCACCAGCGCCGAAAAAGCGGTTTTCTTACCATCAACTTCGAATTGCAGTGTCAGCGGGATTCTCTCCAGCGTTCCTTCCAGTTTGTTTTGAATCTCCTCATACTGCGCAGCGGGCAAAAAACGGCTGAGCGGCTCTTGCAGTAGCTGCTCCGGCGTGGCGGGCAGGAACGCCCCCACATTCTCGCTGGCCTGCAAAATGCGAAGCTCCTTTTTGTCTAGCACCAGCAGCACACCGTGTGGCTGTATCAGATTAACGAGGTGCAGCGGAATACTGCCGCACATTTCGGAATCGTAGTTCTTCTCAATCTTGATGTTAACGGGTGCTGTTTGTTGACTCATGGTGTTCTGTTTACGCCAGGCTTCAGCACCTGGCTTGTAGCAAAAAAAGATAAAGTATAAAACCTTAAAAAATACGGACTTATTTTCATCAGTAGGCTAGGTTCATCCTAGCTACCCATCCTACTTTAAAAGAAAAGTAAAATAGGACTGCTTTGATTGCCTTGATAAAAATGTTCTAATATTAAGTAATCTATAGAAAGCGAAATTGTTTATTTACAGGCCGCTAGATACAGATTTTTAAAAGTAACACTTATTTATGAAGTTTATAACATAGGAACCCGTTTTCATATTACTTTTATCAAAAGATGGGCCGCTAAAATCTTATTCTTTCGTAGGGGCGGTGCTGTGCAAGTAAGACCTCCTGAAGCCAGTTATTCCTTCCTGCTGCAAAAGTAACGCCAGCTATACTTTATACTTTGCCCCAACCATAAAGTATAAGTACCAAGCTATCAGCCAGAATCGTGTTCCTCTGCGCAGCTTTCACCTTTTTCATGCATTTTCAGCCTGAAAATATTATTGTAAGCAACATCAAAATATTTGCGATTTTGAGCGGTATTTGTACCTTTGTGCCACTCAACCTAACGGTATAAGTTAAGTTGTAGTGTTCGGGGTGTAGCGTAGCCCGGTATCGCGCCACATTTGGGATGTGGAGGTCGTAGGTTCGAATCCTGCCACCCCGACTTAGAAAAGCCTGCTTTCTTTACAGAATGGCAGGCTTTTCTTTTTCAATGTTTAACCGATGTTATTGCGGTATCTGCTCCATAAGCTTCTGCACCCCTTTCACGATTCGCTCCTGCAGTTTGGAAGTGTTGTCGTCGGGAATCACCCCTTCCGCTGCCCCTTGCCAAACCAGCTTGTTTTGAGCATTGTCTACCAGGTGCACCGATAGCGTGCCCTTCTTGTACCGGTCTACCACCACCTCTTCTGTTTTCCAGGTATAACGGCGCTGCCCCATGTAATAAGGGGGGTCAGTCAGGATGTTGGTTTGGCGGGTCTGCACCTCTTCTGCCACCACAATACCCAGGTTTATCTTCAGGTCGGGGTTTTGGTCGGTGCGCTGCAGCCCGCGCTGCTCCAATTGCTTTGCTATTTCCTGCTTCAGGAAGTCCAGTTGCCCTATATACTGCTGCAGCGTGTCGCCGCTCGTTTCCAGGTCAAAAAAACCAAAAGTCCGGTAGTTGCTAAGCTTAAAGTCCTCTTCGGCTTTGGTGTCCAGCACCCTTACCGGCGAGCAGCTTAGCACCAGTAGGCACAAAAGGCAAAGCACCAGGTTTAGCCTCACATTCGTTAGATTCATACTATCATTTCCTATGCTTACCTATACGCCCACGCTACAGAAGCGTTCTTCCATGGCGGGAGCATTTAGTGGCGAGATGGCGCTTTGTCTTTTATTTTTTGCCCTATTGCACTACCCCATGTAGCCGCACCTTTACATGCAACACCATGCCTGGCTTACCTGTAAAAACAAAAATGAGCGACTACTTTTGAATTTTCTTGCGGATTAATAAATTAGCGCAAAAATCGGGGTGTAGCGTAGCCTGGTATCGCGCCAGCATGGGGTGCTGGAGGTCGTGGGTTCGAATCCCGCCACTCCGACTACTAAAAAGGCCTTTTACAGCGCGTAAAGGGCCTTTTGTTGTTAAATTACTGACGCAAGACGTACAAAAACTAACTTAAGCTTTCCAAACAAAACAGACCTACAGCTTATTAAAGAGCGTTTTTCCTTTAGTCCTGAGCGCTTTTTAACCCGCCACTCCTGTAGAATTTCCAAGCAAGTCTCTCCTACTATAGTTATTTCTTCCTATATTCATTTTCTGATAGTATGATACAATCATACTCCACACATAGTGCAGATAGTAGGAGTAGGTAGTCCCACTATACTATAGTTGTACAAAATTAAATGATACTATTTAACCGAATAAACAATCCTACGTCTTTAGACCTTCACTCAATTGAGTCAGATTTGAGTGAAGGTAAAACTGTTCTCATTCAGTTTTCAGAAAAGGTTTATGATGATAAGCTTCTTGCAGAGCTTAATAAACTATGCGCAAGGTATAATGAATTACTTGAGATTAGGTTTTATGGGCACTATGAAGATAAAGGATACTTTGACTGCAAGATTCTCGAAAAGTTGCCAGATGTAAAGTCCCTGTATATGGATTGCCTATATCATGTGGAGAATCTGTCCTTCTTGCCCAGACTAAAGCATCTTCACACACTTGGCATTGGATTCTTTGAACTCAAAGATACTGAAATCTTAAATTCAGATAATTTGAAGTCACTGCAAAAGCTGTTGCTTTTTGACACAAGGACTAAAGCTCTGAACCTGGAATATCTAAGAGAGTACCAGAAACTTAAGTACTTGATTTGCTGCGGTCACACCAAAAACGTAGAAGCAATCGGAGAGATTGCTAATCTGGAGTACCTGTCACTTAATTCTATAAGTAAAGTTCCTATCTACTTTGTCAATAAATTAAAGAAGTTAAAGACTCTTAAGTTTATATTAGGTGGCAGAAGCGATATAAATGAAATAGAAGATAACGAGATAGAAGAACTCGAAATCATACGAGTAAGAGGCTTCAATGAGTTTAAGAACACAACATCTTTTGGAAACCTAAAAAAGCTCCAAATAGAAGATCAAATTCAACTAACAGAACTGGTATTTGATAAACCCCTTCATCATCTTGAAGAAGTTGCTGTGTTGAATTGCAGGAATTTTGCCCTTTTGAAGGGCTTAGAGAAGTTGGAAAGCCTAAAACGACTATGGATTTATAAAACGAGCCTTGACTTTGACAGCTTAATCAATAGTCAACTTCCAAAATCATTGGATGTGTTCGGGTTTTATACTTCAAAAGCGAGAATAGATAAAGATATCCAAAGCAGGATAAAGTCCTTGGGTTATCAGAATAGATTAGCAGAAGTTTAAGAACAAAATTGTACAACACCACCTTTACGGTAGCTACACTACCGCAAAGCCCAGCACGTTAAAAATCACCTTGCGTCACTTCCTGCGTCAGTAGCGCTTGCGTCAGTTTCTGCGTCAGTTGTGGCCAAAAACATCGAAATTTCAACAGAAACCAATATTTAACCAGCGCTTCTGAGGCATTTTTGCATAGCTGGATTTGGTGGTATTTGCGTTCGAATCCCGCCACTCCGACAGAAAAGGGTCTATACTTGCAGTATAGGCCCTTTCTACTGATGCTAAAGTAACGCTAACTGACGCAAGATTTTATCCAAAGTAGCTCTACACTTATTTAAGAATGTTTCTCTTTTAATATTCAAGCGTTTTTACCCCGTCACTCCAATTGAGTTCCCTAGCAAATCACTACTCCTATTACAATTATTTTCCTATATTGATTCTCTGATAGTATCAGAGAATCATACTCCACATATAGTGCAGATAGCAGGTGTAGGAACTCCTGCTATACACTAATTATGCTTAATGTGAATCAACAATGAAAAAAGCTGTACTGCTTACTCAACTTTACCTACTGCTTACGCTTGTTCTGTTTTCATGCGAATCAACAGAAGAAGCAGAAGTTGGTATGCCCTCTACAGAAGTTGAGAAAAAGCAATTAGCTACAAGTGCCGACACAGCAGAAACACTTATTTGCCCTATTGAAACACCGTGCTATCAACTAACGGACGAAACTGTAAAGCCACTCAGTCTTCACAAAACATTTCATGGCTTAGTAGTTCTGAAAGCAGAGTATAACAGGGAAAGCCTAAAGTTCAACAAGTATGAAATCATGGTGGCAAAACTCCGCTCTAAAAGTACCGAAGAGGCTGTTAACATGCCTGAAAAGGAATTGGCTCAATTGCTGCCAACTCTGATTAAGCATGTTGATCACATTGAGTTAAAAAGAAATAATCAGGAAGGCTGTACAGAACCGTCATTGTTCTATCTGCCAATCAGAATAGAATAAAAAAACCACTTAGCATAACCCTGCACAGGCTCCATACTCGGCTGCGCCTCGTTCACAGCCTGTACTAACCGTTGGCACACATTTGAAAAAACTGAAAAATATGAAAAAAGCAATAATTTTTATATTAATTGCAACTTTGGCAATTAGCTGTAAAAACAAAGGAATCGTTCATAACGACCAGATTCCAGAGCACGACAGCTTAACCATAAGTTCAAAATTCGTAAACGAAGACCGGATTGTCAACATTTGGACTCCTCCAACTTACAATCAATCGACCGACAGTTTCCCTGTACTTTATATGCCAGATGGCGGTATAAAGGAAGATTTTCCACACATAGCAAACACTTTGGCAAAACTGATTAAGGAAAATAAAATACCACCGTATATCTTGGTTGGTATTGAAAATACAGAAAGAAGAAGAGATTTATCTGGTCCAACAGAAATTGAATATGATCTAAAGTATGTTCCCAATCCGGGTGGTTCAAATAATTTCAGAGGCTTCATTAAAAATGAACTTTTCCCTGAAATAAATAAGAGATATCGAACCAAAGACAAAAGAGCAATAATTGGAGAATCTGCAGCAGGAATATTTGTGATAGAGACTTTTCTTCTGGATAATGACATGTTTGACTACTATATCGCAATGGATCCTGCTTTGTGGTATAACGAACAGTATTTGGTTAAAAACTTTATATCATTGGCAAAAGAAGATTACGCACAGAAAAAGAAACTTTGGTTTGCGGGTTCTGATGCAGTTGACATTTCTCCATACACTAGAGAATTAAATAAAAAATTGGAGAATTCAAATCTTGGATTAATATGGAAGTATTCAGACGAACCTGAAGAGCAGCACAACACAATATTTAGAGCCACAAAAGAAAAAGCTTTGATCTGGGCTTTGAATGATTAAAAACGAGGGCCAACATTGCATAAAAACAATGCTCAAACATGTCTTGTATAAAAAAACAGTGCTCGCTTGCTGCGTCAGTAGCGCTTGCGCCAGTTGTGGCCAAAATATCGAAGTTCCACCAGAATCAAACATTTCACCGGCGCTTCAGAGGCATTTTTGCATAGCTGGATTTGGTGGTATTTGCGTACGAATCCCGCCACTCCGACTACTAAAAAGGCCTTTTACAGCTTGTAAAGGGCCTTTTTGTTGATAAATAACTGACGCAAGGCGTACAAAAACTAACTTAAGCTTCCGGTACTAAACAGTCCTATAGATCATTCAAGAGCGTTTTTCCTTTAATATCTAAGCGTTTTTTACCCCGTCACTCCAATTGAGTTCCCTAGCAAATCACTCCTCCTCTTACTATTTTTTCCTAAATTGATTTTCTGATGGTATGAAACAATTATACTCCACACAAAGTGCGGATAACAAGAGTGGGTACTCATACTATACACCGGTTAGCGGTCAGTCTAATAATTATCAATGAAAAATTAAGGTGATATGTCAATAACAACAGAATCTGAGTTAGTAGGGATGCAAAAGGTAAGCGAAGCTGTAGCCTATACCCTGAACAAAATGGTGAGTTATGCCCAACCCGGAATGACGACAAAAGAACTGGATGATTATGGAGCAAAAATTCTTTCAGAGTTTGGAGCACGATCAGCACCCAATCATACTTATGGTTTCCCGGGCTGGACTTGTATAAGTGTTGACAATGAGTTTTGCCACGGCATTCCTTCAAACAAGCGAGTTTTGAAAGAAGGTGATTTGATAAACATTGATGTTTCGGCCGAACTTGGTGGTTTTTGGGCCGACAATGGAAGTTCCTTTGTTATTGGCAATGACATTAACCATCATCAAAAATTAGTGGACGCATCAAAAGAAATACTACGAAAAGCCATCAGTAACATCAAAGGAGGTGTGAGAATATCAGATATTGGTAGTTTAATAGAAACAGAAGCTAAAAAGAGAGGTTACAGGGTCATCAAAAATCTTGGCGGTCACGGAATTGGCAGAAGCCTTCACGAACAACCTGATGAATTACTCAATTTCAAGAATAGATTTGACCAAAGAAGATTCAAGAAAAATTCAGTAGTCGCTATTGAAACATTTATTTCAACTACATCAACTTATACTAAAGAGTTGAGTGATGGATGGACATTGGTTGGAAATAAAGGAGGTTATATGGCTCAACACGAACATACAATTGTTGTAACCGATGGTGAGCCGCTCATATTGACAGAAGATAATGGCATTTTTGATTAAATACAAAATGGTGGAAGCCAGCGCGAACCGCTAACATTTTGTAGACAGCATCTTCGGCCGACGGCCTTCGCCAGCCGCTTACAGATAGCCGTTAAATCACCTTGCGTCACTTCCTGCGTCAGCGGCAGGTCAGGCATCGGAGCTACAAGTGAACTCCACATTTCACCCACGCTTCTGCAGCACTTATTCAAAGTATAATCCATTAAAACCTCTGCAACGTTTGATGTGGAGGATATAATCACAACAGAACCGCAAAAAGCGGATCGGCAAGCCATACTTAAAACTTCAGGAAGTATGCCGAAGCGCAGGCTAACCCTGCCGCGCACGTTCCCTTATGCACGCCTCCGGCAACAAGGCATACTTATACTTGTGACTTTCGTACTAGCTTAGGCACTGTGCCCTGCACCACACAAGCTAGTTCAACTTATTTTTTGTACCTTTAGCGCTTTAGCGAAAAATACCTTTCCTTCATTCATACTCGAACCCGCAAACGCTGCACATGAACACAACAGCTCAGATTTTACAGAACAACATTCAGAAGATACTGGACATTTGGATGCAAAACCAATTGGCAGACGCTTCGCTACGTGATGACCTGATTTCGAACGAGGAACTGCGCCGACAGTCTGAGGAGCTGCTAAGCGGCTTGGCCAGAGCCACCGCAAGCGGGAACGTAGAAAACATTTATGCCCCCGAGTATGAGCCGGTAACCGAAATTCTGAGCGACATCTCTATCACAAGGGCCCGCCAGGGCTTCAGCCCACGCGAAACAGGCATGTACGTGCTTAGCCTGAAACAGGCGATTAGCCAGGTGCTGGAAGAGCAACTGAGCGACAAGCCGGAAACGCTTTACAAGGAGCTGCTCAAGCTGAACCTGCTGCTCGATAACCTGAGCGTGATAACGTTTGAGACTTTTATCAAAGGCCGCGAAGAAGTGATCCTGCGCCAGACAGATGAGATCAGCGAGATCTCGACGCCCGTTATCCGCGTGTGGGAAGGTATTCTGGCACTGCCTATTATCGGTACCCTGGACAGCGCCCGCACCCAGGTGGTGATGGAAAACCTGCTGCAGGAGATCGTGAACACAGGCAGCAGCATTGCCATACTTGATATTTCCGGGGTGCCGGCCGTAGACTCTTTGGTAGCCCAGCACCTAATTAAAACAGTTAGTGCCACACGCTTGATGGGGGCTGAGTGCATCATCAGCGGTATCCGTGCCGAGATCGCCCAGACCATCGTTCATTTGGGTATCGACTTATCCAACATTAAAACCAAGGCTTCCCTGGCAAATGCACTGCAGCTTGCATTTAGCATGCGCAATGTAGAAGTAAGAAAAATCAACAAGAACACTGGCATCAGCCTAACCCGATAGAGCAGTACGATGGATAGAATTCCGATTCTAAAGATGGGGTCGTTTTTACTGGTGACCATACAGGTGGACCTGTATGACCGGTTGGCCCTAACCCTTGAGAATGACTTGATAACGATGGTAAGCCGCACCGGCGCAAAAGGGGTGCTGATCGATATTTCGGCTGTTAGCATAGTAGATTCTTTTATGGGACGCATTTTGGGCAACATTGCCTCTATGTCCCGCATTATGGATGCTGAAACAGTGGTGGTGGGCATGCAGCCTGCCGTAGCCATTACGCTGGTAGAGTTGGGCCTGACGCTACAGGGAGTGCACACGGCACTGGATGTAGAAAAAGGCATGGAACTCCTGCACAGTAAAATAGGCATCACAGACGAGCCTGAAGAAGACGAGGAGGGCCCGGATGATAGTAATGACTAAAGACACCATGCAAATTGTGCGGGAACAGGATGTTGTGCCTTTCCGTAACAGGGTGCGTGAGCTGAGCGTTAAGATTGGCATGAGCCTGGTGAACCAGACAAAACTTATTACCGCCGCAAGCGAGCTGGTGCGCAACATGCTCAAGTACGCGAATGGCGGTAAGGTCATGCTGGAGACTGTCTCTAAAAATGCCCAGGCCGGTATCAGGCTTACCTTTCAGGACGAGGGCCCCGGGATAGCCGATGTGCAGCAAGCCATGCGCGACGGCTTCTCTACCGGCAAAAGCCTCGGGCTTGGGTTGCCGGGCGCCAAACGCCTGGTAAACGAGTTCGACATTAAGAGCACGCTCGGCGCCGGCACCACCGTTACAATCATTCATTGGAAGCATGGACGTTAACCAGCACCAACGTTTTAATTTACCTGATAAGACTTATGCCAGCATTGCCAAACGCGAGATCACTAGGATGGCGGAAGCCGCCGGGATGTCGCCGGGAGATGTGGGCAGGCTGAATATTGTGGTGTCGGAGATGGCCTCTAACCTGGCCAAGCACGCTCCGCAGGGCGGCGAGCTTTTGGTGCGCACCCTAAGCGCCTCCCCAACCGAAGGCATTGAGGTAATCTGCCTCGACAACGGCCCCGGCATGACAGACCCTACCCGGATGCAGCAGGATGGCGTATCTACGTATGGCTCTGCCGGAGAAGGCTTGGGAGCCATCAAAAGGCAGTCCGATGTCTTCGACCTCTACTCGCAGCAGGGTTTGGGCACTATCATACTTTCCAGAGTCTTTAAACCGGGAAAAACACCTGCCCTTCTTAAAAAATCCAGCCGCTTTGAGATAGGCTATGTCATGGTTCCAAAGCCCAAGGAAACACTTTGCGGCGACGGCCTTGCCATACATGAACGGGACAATGGCATATACCTACTGGCACTAGATGGCCTGGGCCATGGGGCGAATGCCCACGAGGCAGCCCAGGCAGCTGTAGATATTTTTAACGCCTCCCCTACCCTGTCGCCAGCAGAGGCGCTGCGCAACATACACCAGCAAATTAAACGCACGCGCGGGGCGGTGGGCTTTGCAGCTCATATCAGCACCGACCAGCGCTTAAGCTACTGCGGCATCGGTAACATAGCAGGCAAGCTGTACAGCCCCGAAACCACTATAAATGGCAGCCACTATAAAAATATCATATCGTATAATGGCATACTAGGGCACAACATCCCCACCACTCTGAACAACCAGTTATTGGAGTGGGGACGTCACCGCACCCTGATCTTGCACTCGGATGGCATTAAGAGCCGGTGGGACCTGAGCAAATACCACTCCCTGAACCGCCACCTGCCTACCACAGTGGCCGCACTATTGTATAGAGACCACGGAAGGCAGTCTGATGACACGCTGGTAGTTGTCTGCAGAAATAAAGTATAGTCTATGCAGCGAAGCATTCTTAAGATCAATATCGCCAATGAGCTGGACGTGGTGCTGGCTTACAAACGGGCTATGCAACTATCGGAACGGCTGGGGATGGCGCAGGCCAACCAAACCAAGTTTGCCACTGCCGTATCCGAGATTTGCCGTAACGTGGTAGAGTACGTGGGTAGCGGCAGCATTCAGTTTGGCCTGGCAGAAGCAAACAGCCTGAGCTACCTGGAGGCACTGGTAACAGACAGAGGCCGCGGCATAGGCAATTTAGACAGCATCCTCTCCCGCAAAGAGTACAACAACCTGTCGCGGGGCACTGGCATCATCAATTCTAAGAAACTGGTAGACCTCTTCGAGATACAGAGCGATTTTGAGAAGGGTACCAGGGTAAGGCTCCTAAAAAAGCTTCCCTCGTTCGGGCCTGGCATTACAAAGGACCTTGTAGAGAAGTGGGTGATAGAGTTTGATAAAGAGGCGGATATCTCGCCTTATGCCGAGATAAAGAAGCAGAACATGCAGCTGCTGGAAGTGCTGGAGCAACTGCGCCTGCGCAACCTGGAGACCGAGCAACAGCTGCATGAAATCCGGCGGCTTAACACGCAGTTGCAGCAGTCTAACGAGGAAATAAACCAACTGCTGGAAGACCGCGACAAGAAGAACCGGCTGCTGCAGGACGCCAACCAGCACCTGGACGCCTTTGCCCATACCGTATCGCATGACCTGCGTGCGCCGCTGCAAAACATAAACGGCATTGCCACGGCGCTGGAGGCGTGCATAGAGGCAGACCAAATGGAGGAAGTTAGCAAACGGATGCTGCCCATGCTGCGCCTCCAAACCCAGAAGATGGACCGACTGATAACCGGCATTCTGGCTTACTCGTTGGCCGGGCACCATAATATTCAAAAGAAAGTAGTAGACCTGCAGGTGCTGCTGCACCAGGTGATCACCTCTTTGAACGTGCCCGCAACTTTTACCATAGAAGTGCAGCCGGAGTTACCTGTGCTGTACACCCAGGAAATATACCTGTACCAGGTATTCAGTAACCTGATCAGCAACGCCATTAAGTACCACGACAGGCCGGAAGGTGCCAGAATAAGTATACATGCTGACATCACGCCTGAACAGTTATACTTTAGCGTAACAGACAACGGGCCGGGCATCCTACCGGAAGCGCAGCAGCAGATCTTTAACAAGTACCAGTCTGGGGAGCAGCACTACACTCCCAACAGCACGGGCTTTGGCCTCTCCATCATCACCAGAATTCTGAAGGAGAAGGGGACAACGATTTGGGTGGAGTCAGAAGGCAGGGGAAGCCGCTTTGTTTTCACCTGGCCCGGCACAGAAATCGTCAATGAGCAATAGACACTAAAAAGGGGCTGCTTTGCTGCAGCCCCTTTTTAGTTTTTCTTAAAGAACTCGTTCATGATCTCGTACACGTCGTGTTTGGTCAGAGCCTTGGAGAAGTGCCGCCTTACCTTGTTATACTTCTTGAGTTTCTCCAGGTCATAAAAACTTGCCGAAGAGGTTAGCATCAGTATGATGATCGGGTTTTGGTCGTCCTGGTTCACCTTGTGGTACTCATCCAGAAACGAAAAGCCGTCCATCACGGGCATCTTAATGTCCAGGAATATCAAGTCCGGGCGCTTGTTATCAAGTTTTCCCTTTCCTATTTGCGTTAGGTATTCCAGCGCCTCCTTTCCGTTCTTAAGCGCACGTATCTCCTTGGCTACCTGCATTTCGCGTAGCAAACGCTCATTCAGATAGTTGGTCGTTTCATCATCATCTACCAGCAGCACTAAGTTTAAAGGATAGTTGTACGGCTTTATGAAGCTCTCCATTATACCTCTCTTTTTTATAGTTGGAAGGGTAAACATTTAAGCAAAAGGCATGCCCAGGTCTGTTTAACCTGTCGCGAATTTCGCAATCTCAATTATAAAATCAAACACTCATCATACTTTAATTATACTCTCAGATTATGAGAGACTTACATCAACCCACGGCTTTCAAGCTCCCGAACAGGCTGATTCCTCTTGAGTTAAACAACACGCAAAGCATACGCTTGATTCCACTTTGCGCCTGCCGCGCCCATATCTTTTTCCGCTGAAACTAAGTAAAAAGACAAGGGCCACTTGTGGCTAACGTAAAACCAACAACTTTGAACATGGATAACTACCCTATCAAACCTGAGCATATGCGTGCACCGGACAACCTGACCAAGGGGGAGGTGCAAAAGAGCCTGGATGAGCTGGATAATAAAATAAAAACGCTTAAAGCCCGCGTAAACGCCACCGCCGCCGACTCTAACCATACCTACCATGAGCACATTGCTGGGTTGGAGCGCAAGCGCGAACTGATAACCCGGAAAATGGGAGAACAGCACAACAACTGGTCTGACCTGCGCAACAACATCAACAGCCTGCACAACGATGCGGATAATATGATGAAATAAAGTATACGTCCCTGCACCCCCAAGTGCAGGGACGTATACTTTATTTCCTGCCCTCCTTCCTTTCATTCCCTGCCTGTTTGCCATTGCTTAAGCTAATGCAGCCACTTGCTACACGCTGCGCTGGTGTTCTCCCGCTATTCCACCATCTTCCTTCTTTACTGAGTTTGGATACCAATACGTGCCCCAGCTAGCCCTTATTATACCTGTTGCTGCATGAGCCAAAATAAAATTTAAAAGTTTATTAATATTTTTTAATGTAAAAGAAACATTTATTCATAAAATCAGTTGAAGGAAGTGTAGGTAAAAAATTGTAAAAAAAGGTTAAGATCATACTTGTATGATTGGTCTTTTTGGTACTTTTGCAGTACCCGTCATATTCATGCTCTAAATCATACTTCAATTTAACGGGATTTTTATTGAGCAAATGTTTACCCATATTCCTCTGCCCAAGCGCAGCCTAGTACTCGCCATTTTCTTGCTGTTGCACCTGCCGGCGCTCTATGCGCAGCGGCCTGTGTTCGACTTTGGTAACAGTGCAATACCTAATAAGCTTGTTTACAAGCTGAAGCCACAGTCCGGAGCACAGTTGCGCAAATCCTCTGGTGCAAACCTGAGCGCAGTGTTGCGCCAGGTAGGAGCCAAAAACGTGGTGCAGAAGTTTCCGGGGGCAGGTGCCCCGCCGCCCAACCGGGTTGCCCGTATGGCAACGCCAGCGGTAGACCTTTCGCTGATCTATGAGTTGCAGTATGGAGAAGGCCACACCTTCGAGGAAATTAAAACAGCCCTGATGGCTACCGGCGAGGTAGCTTACGTGGAGCCGCTCTACCTGCGCGAGCCCTTGCACCAACCCAACGACCCTAGCGCCGACTCCACCAAGACAACGCAGTTCTACCTGAAGCAGGTACAGGCCTACGGCGGCTGGGAAGTAGAGCAGGGCGACACAAACATGGTTATCGGTATCTTGGACACAGGCTTCCGGCTCTCGCACCAGGACCTGAAGGAAAAAGTAAAGCATAACTACAACGACCCGATAGACGGCCGAGACAATGACGGCGACGGACTGGTGGATAACTACAGCGGCTGGGACTTTGCCGACCATGACAACAGCGTAGCAGACGACAGCCCCTGGAAAGGCCATGGCACAGCGGTAGCCGGTGTGGCGGCAGGTGCCACCAATAATGGCGTGGGTATAGCCGGATTAGGTTATAACGCTAAGTTCATGCCGCTAAAGGTTTTCTCCTCCTACCCCGGCGGGGCGTTTGGCGGTTACGAGGCGATTGTGTATGCTGCCGATAAAGGCTGCAAAGTCATCAACTTGTCCTGGGGCGGCACGGGTTTTTCACAGTTTGAGCAGGACATCATCAACTACGCAGCCTTGGTTAAAGATGTGCTGATCGTCGCCTCCGCGGGCAATACCAACGCCTTCCTAGACCTCTACCCTGCCTCCTACGACAACGTGGTTTCGGTGGGCGGCTCTGACAAGCAGGATATAAAGTATAAAGACCACACCTACAGCTATAACATCGACCTGATTTCGCCGAGCCTCTCTATTTACAGCACCTCTGTGGCCGGCGATGCCAAGTATGTTTATGTGGGAGGCACCTCCTTTTCGGCACCAACCGTGGCCGGAGGCGCTGCCCTGGTACGCGCTCACTACCCGGAGCTCAACGCCCTGCAAGTGGCAGAGCGTCTGCGCGCCGGCACTGACAAAATTTATGACCTGGAAGGGAACAAGCCATACCTGGAGATGTTGGGCACCGGCAGGTTTAACCTGAAAAAGGCCCTGAAGGCAGCCGCTCCCAAGTCGGTGCGTTGCACTAGTTTCGGCCCGGGAGCCAACCAAAACCTGTCGGCGAACAGCGTGGTAACCATAGACGCCCGCTTTGTGAATTACCTCTCGCCGCTCTCTAACCTGGACGTGACGCTTACCTCGCTTTCGCCATACGTGGAGGTGCTGCAGGATAAGGTGCAGTTGGGCAGCCTGGGTACGCTGGCGGAGGCTTCTACCGGTAGCCCCTCCTTTAAAATTAAGATCTCGAAGGATGCCCCCAGCAACTACAAAGTATACCTGCGGCTGGGCTACGCCGATGGCGCTTACTCCGACTTTCAGCATTTTGCGCTCTATATCAACCCCAGCTTTGCCACGCTTAACGCCAACAACTTGCAGCTCACGCTTAACAGCCAAGGCAACATAGGCTACAATGGCCTTAACTTGGGGCAAGGCGTTGGGGTAACGTACAAAGGGAGCGCCTCACTCCTGTTTGAAGGAGGGCTCATACTTTCAGCGGATAGCGGGAAAGTAGCCGATAACCTGCACAATGCCTCCTGGCAAAACAGCAAGGGTTTTGAGCCCCTGGCACTCACAAGAAAATATTACGACACCCGCCTGGCAGACCAGGAGGTGCGTACCCTGATGCAAACAAATGCCTCCGGCCACCCGCTTGTGGAGGTAAGGACAGTTGGGTATGCTTGGGCCGATGCTCCGAACCAGGATTATGTAATTCTGGAGTACCAGCTCACCAACCGCTCAGACGAAACCATTCCGCTCCTGCATGCAGGTCTTTTTGCGGATTGGGATATAGGCAACTATACCGAGAACAGGATAGGGTGGGATGAGGAACTGCAAATGGGCTACGCCTACCATGCCTACGAGGAAATGCCCTACGCCGGCATCAAACTCCTGACGCCTGAGAACAAGCTGATTTACCACGCCGCCGATAACATGAGCAGCAACGACTCCACGGTATCGATTGACGATGGCTTTAGCAACGCCGAAAAGTATAAGGTCATCTCGAACGGCGTAAGCCGCTTAAAAGCAGGCGAGGAGTACGGCAGCAGCGTCTCACACGTGCTGGGTGCCACAGCCACCGACCTTGCCCCTGGTCAGACAAAAACCATTGCGTTTGCCGTGCTGGCAGGTGATAACCTACAGGCGCTGCAGGAGTATGCTCAGGCGGCGCAGCGTAAGTATAAAGGTATAAAATCTGGCCCGCCACCAGTTGCCGCAGCCTACCAAACCTGCCGGGCCAGCGATGTAGTGATCAGCCCGGACGGCGGGAGCCTCTTTAACTTCTACGCCGACTCTACGGCACAGCACCTGATTGCCAGCGGCCAAAGCTATACTCTTGCGGGAGCCGCGCAAAACACCACGGTGTACGTAGCTAATGCAGATTCGCTTTACCTGAGTGCCCTGGTGCCTATGCAGGTGCAAGTAGTGCCTAACGCACAGGCTCAGTTTGCGGAGAAGGTGCATTTTGCACAGGTAAACAAACCCGTTACTTTTAGCGATGAAAGCGAGCATGCTACCAGCTGGCACTGGAATTTTGGCGATGGCCAAAGCTCTTCGGAGCAGTACCCGAACCATACCTATAAGAAACCTGGCAGCTATGAAGTGCGTCTCACGGTGAGCAATACCATTGCCTGCACGCAAAGCTCCTATGCCAAAACCATCGACGTATATGATGTAGCGCCAAAGCTCTACCCTAACCCGGCAGCGGAAAGTATTACGCTAAACCTGACCAGGCCAGTATATGGCTCTGACAGTACAGCGCCCGTGTTTCAGCTGACGGACCTGAGCGGAAAAGCAGTGGCCGCCGTGCCAATGGCCAGCACCAATATCTCCGTCACCTACGACCTTAGTCAGCTGAGCGCAGGCATATACATTGCCCGCATTACCTATGGTGGTGCATCTTATGTAGAGCGCGTGCTGGTGCGGCGATAGTCAAGCAAAATTCCAGCAATCCTCCCGCGAGCCTTCAATTTGCGGTTACCCTGTCCCCATCACAACAAAAAAAGGCCCTGCCAAACGGCAGGGCCTTTCATTTATACTTAGCAGCTTCGCGATTAAGCGTTAGCGTTTTGCTTCTGCTGCTGACGGATCAGGTTAAGGGCAGAACCAGCTTTGAACCAGGCGATCTGACCTTGGTTGTAAGTATGGTTTACCATGAAGCTATCCTGTGAGCCATCTTTGTGGTGCAGCACCACTTTCAGCTGCTTGCCTTCCTGGAAATCCTCCAGGCCAAGGATATCAAAAGTATCGGTCTCCTCGATCAGGTCGTAATCCGCTTTGTTAGCGAAAGTCAGACCTAGCATGCCCTGCTTCTTCAGGTTAGTTTCGTGGATACGCGCGAAAGACTTCACGATAACGGCACGAACGCCCAGGTGACGTGGCTCCATGGCCGCGTGCTCACGGGATGAACCTTCGCCATAGTTCTCGTCACCTACCACTACTGTACCGATGCCGGCACCTTTATACGTACGGGCTGTGGCAGGCACGGTGTCATAACCACGGGTCATGTCGTTGTATACGCTGTTCGCCTCGCCGTTGAAGGCGTTAATGGCACCGATCAACATGTTGTTGGAGATGTTGTCCAGGTGGCCACGGTACTTCAGCCACGGGCCTGCCATCGAGATGTGGTCTGTGGTACACTTACCTTGCGCCTTGATCAGCAGCTTCAGGCCTTTGAGGTCTGTGCCTTCCCACGGCTTAAAGCCTTCCAGCAACTGCAGACGGTCTGATGTAGGAGAAACTACTACTTCTACAGTGCTGCCATCCTCGGCAGGTGCAATGTAACCAGCATCCTCTACCGCAAAACCTTGAGTTGGCAACTCAATGCCTACCGGCTCATCCAGTTTCACCTGCTGGCCATCTTTGGTCGTCAGGGTATCTACAAGCGGGTTAAACGTCAGGTCACCGGCAATAGCGAAGGCGGTTACAATCTCCGGTGAAGCCACGAACGCGTGTGTGTTCGGGTTACCGTCGTTACGCTTCGCAAAGTTACGGTTGAACGAGGTGATGATAGAGTTCTTGCGGGTAGGGTCGTCGGTATGACGCGCCCACTGGCCGATGCACGGACCACAGGCGTTTGCCAGTACTACACCGCCCATCTCAGCGAAGGTATCCAACAGGCCGTCGCGGGCCGTGGTGTAACGCACCATCTCAGAGCCCGGCGTGATGGTAAACTCAGCCTGTGCAGCCAGGTTCTTATCTACAGCCTGCTTCGCGATGGAGGCAGCGCGCGTGATGTCTTCGTAAGAAGAGTTGGTGCAAGATCCGATCAGACCTACTTCCAGTTTTGCTGGCCAGCCGTGCTCCTTCACTACAGAAGCGAACTGTGAAATTGGCCAGGCCGCATCCGGCGTGAATGGGCCGTTTACGTGCGGCTCCAGCTCAGACAGGTTGATCTCGATCAGCTGGTCGTAGAAAGCAGCCGGATCGGCGTATACTTCGTCGTCGGCACGCAGGTGCTGCGCAACCTCGTCGGCCATCTGCACTACTTCCTCGCGGCCAGTAGAGTTCAGGTAAGCGCGCATGCTGTTGTCGTAGGCAAATACCGAAGTAGTGGCTCCGATCTCAGCACCCATGTTACAGATAGTGCCTTTACCGGTACAAGACATTGACTCGGCACCTTCGCCGAAGTACTCCACGATAGCGCCTGTACCACCTTTCACGGTCAAAATACCAGCCACTTTCAGGATCACGTCTTTCGGGGATGTCCAGCCGCTCATTTTACCGGTCAGCTTCACACCGATCACTTTCGGAAACTTCAGCTCCCAAGGCATGCCGGCCATCACGTCCACGGCATCAGCACCGCCCACACCGATCGCTACCATACCCAGACCACCTGCATTTGGTGTGTGCGAGTCCGTACCGATCATCATACCGCCCGGGAAGGCATAGTTCTCCAGCACCACCTGGTGGATGATACCGGCACCCGGCTTCCAGAAGCCGATGCCATACTTGTTAGATACAGAAGCAAGGAAATCATATACCTCCTTGTTTTCGTTGTATGCGTCCTGCAGATCCGAATCGGCACCAACGCGCGCCTGGATCAGGTGGTCGCAGTGCACGGTGGAAGGCACCGCCACTGTTGGCTTACCTGCCTGCATGAACTGAAGCAAGGCCATCTGTGCCGTGGCGTCCTGCATGGCTACCCTATCCGGAGCAAAGTCTACGTAAGACTTTCCACGCTCAAAGCCCTGCTGCGCCTTGCCATCATACAGGTGCGCGTACAGGATCTTCTCTGTCAGGGTAAGCGGACGACCCACTGCCTGGCGGGCAGCAGTAATTCGCTCTTCCATGCCGGCATATACCGCCTTGATCATTTCTAAATCAAATGCCATAGTTTTGCTATTGTTAGTGTTTTATACTCTTTTTAATGAAGTTCACAAATGTACGAAAACTATATATCTCTAAAAACATAAGCCTACACTAATATACGTTGCTACATTAACAGGCATGCAAAAGTATACAGTATGGATTTTGCATACTTATCTATACTTTTGTAGCTCTTTAAAAATCAAAAAGTTCATACATGAAACATCACTTAAGTAATACCTATACCAGTCCTTTTTTGTTTTTAGCTTTGTTGATTATACCGCTGGTAACATCCTGTACTTCTATGACATCTACCGACAACACCATTAAACCCGGCAGCTGGCGCGTGGCCCTGCAGCATGCCGAGGGTAAAGAGATACCTTTTATCATGGAGGCCGAGGAGAAAAACGGCAAGACTGTGCTGTACCTGGTAAACGGCGAGGAGCGCATCCTGGTAGACGATATTGAGCAAGAGGGTGACTCTGTGAAAATTGGGCTGCACATTTTTGATGCCGACCTGATTGCCAAGGTGGAGGGAGATAAGATGGCAGGGCGCTTCGTGAAGAACGACACGCAGGAGCCATACGCGGTGCCTTTTACAGCAGAGCATGGCCAGGAGAACCGCTTTGCGGCCAACCCGGCGCCCGCCAACTTCGACTACGATGGCAAATGGGAGGTTGTGTTTACGCCGCGTGGCGGTGAGCCTTACGTGGCCATAGGAGAGTTTAAGCAAGACGGCAACTACGCTACCGGCACCTTCCTGACCGAGACCGGCGATTACCGCTACCTGGAGGGGCAGGTGGCCGGAAACGAGCTGCAGCTTTCTACCTTCGATGGCAACCACGCCTACCTGTTCACGGCCACGCCTGACAACGACAGCACCCTGACCGGAAACTTCTATGCCGGCATGAGCGGCTATGAGAGCTGGACCGGGAAGCGCAACCCCGATGCCGAGCTGGCCAGCGCCGACTCGCTCACGTTCCTGAAGCCGGGCTACGAGACGCTTTCGTTCACGTTCCCGAACCTGGAGGGCGAACAGGTGTCGCTGTCTGATGACAAGTATAAAGGCAAGGTGGTGATCGTGCAGCTGGTGGGCTCCTGGTGCCCGAACTGCATGGACGAGACCAACTTCCTGGCGCCTTACTACGACAAGAACAAGGACCGGGGCCTGGAAATTATAGGCCTTGGCTTTGAGCGCAGCCCTGAGTTTGACCAGGCCGCTGCCCGCCTGAAGAAGATGCAAGAGCGCCTGAACGTGAACTATGACCTGCTCGTTGCCGGCGTGTCAGACAAAGCGGCAGCTGCAGAGGCATTGCCAGCGCTAAACCACGTTCTTTCCTTCCCAACCACCATCTTTATCGGCCGCGACGGCAAGGTGCGCAAGATCCACACCGGCTTCTCCGGCCCCGGCACCGGCAAGTACTACGACGAATTTGTAGCCGATTTTAATAAGACAATGGAGGAGCTGCTGGCGGAGTAGTTTGATTGTTGATTGTTGATTGTTGATTGTTGGATCGACAAAGTATAAAAGCAAAGGCCGCTGTTTCTGATGAAGCAGCGGCCTTTGCTTTTATGCCTGGTTTAGACATAAAATGCTAGTTGGTGAGCGGAAAGAAAACGGAAAAGGTAGTTCCCTCCCCTACTGTACTGCTTACCTCTATTTTACCGCCGGCATTATCCAGAATCTTCTTCACCATGTACAGGCCGATACCAGAGCCCTCTACGTGCATGTGCAGTCGCTTAAACATCCCGAAGAGCTTGCTCTGCTGGGTCAAGTCTACCCCCAGGCCATTATCAGAAACCGAAAGCACATGGTATTGCGCTGTTGCATAGCCCCTGACGTTTACAATCAAAGGCCTGTCTGGGGAGCGGTACTTTAGGGCGTTTGAGAGCAGGTTGTATAGTATACTGCGCAGGTTCTTTCTGGCAAAGCTCACCGTTTTCGACTCGCTAACATCTACCAAAAGCTGGGCACTGGCCTCCTCTATCAGGTTTGCCAGGTCCATCTGCACACTGGTTACCACTTCCTGCACATCTACAGCTTCCACCTCAACTGCAGTCTCTTTCTGCAGCCTGGTTATTTCCGTTAAGTGATAAATGGTATTTTTAAAGCACTTTACGGACTCCAGCATCATGCTGATAAGGCGCTGTATGGTTTCCAGGCGCAGGCTCTCCGGCGGCAGTTCATCCCGCAGTGCCTCCACCAGTCCCTCAATGTTCAGAATGGGGGCTTTCAGGTCATGGGAGGCTGTATAAATAAAGCTATCCAGTTCCGTATTTATGCGCTTGAGCTGCTCATTGGTATTGCTAAGCTCAGTGTTGGATGCGTGTATTTCTGCGTTTGCCAGCTGCATCTTCTCGTTTGCCACAGCAAGCTCAGAGGCCAGCGTCTGCGCCTGCTGCTTACCGCTCTCCACTGCCAATCTGGCCTCCAGCTGCTCGGTTACCTCGGTTAAAATGAGAATAACCCCTGTTATCTCCTTCTGATCATCCCGAAAGGGCTCATACACAACGTCGTAAAACCTGGTCTTTTCCTTGCCGTCCTTTTTATGGTTCACAGGCATCTCCTTCCGGATATAGGGCTTGCCCGTGTGCAACATATCTGTGAAAATAGCCTTGAAACCTTGTCCTGCTAAACCGGGCGCAGCCTCAAACAGGCTTTTACCAAGCAACTCTTCGGCTTCTTTGCCCAGTATGCCACACATAAGCGGGTTTACCAGCTCTACCGTGTACTGCTTGCCCGTAAAAATGCCGATGGCCACGGGTGCCTGCATGAAAATATCCTGTATGCGTTTGCGTTGCCACTCTGCCTGCTGTCTTGCCTGTTGCAGCTCCTGCGTTCGCAGGGCTACACGGGCTTCCAACTCCTGGTTTATGGCATCTACCTGCTGCCGGGCCTGTTCATTTTCCTCCGCTGCGGCATGAGCCATGGCCTCCCGTGTGCGGCTTTCCCGCAAATGACCCTCAATCTTGATCTTGTCGGTTACGTTGGCAACACAATGTATGATATGCCTCACACGCCCGTCGGGGCCCAGCACCGGTGTGTTTCGCGGCAGCCAGTGTCGCTTCACAAACTGCCCCGGGTTTTTCGGGTCGGGTACGTCGTAATGCTGCAGCTCCATCTCGTGCGGCTGTGCCGTTGACAGCACCTTCAGTAAGGATGATTTTAGATTATTGACTGCATGTGCCTCAACTGCCTCCGGGTTATCCGGAAAAGCATCGAAGATGTACTGCCCAATTAACTTATCCCGTTCGGTGAGGGTGGCCTGCAGGTATCCATCACTGGCTGCCTCTATCTTAAGCTCTGGGGAGAGCAGAAGGTATGCAGCTGGCAAGGCATTGAAAATGAAGAGCTGCTCCTCTAAAAGGGTAGCAGGAGCGGATATGTCTTCCTCCTGTGAGGAAGCTGCAGCGTTAGTCATGTACTGGGATTATGGGCAAAGGTCTAAACTACCAAAAATATTCCAGTAGTTCGGCCCCTGGCGAGTTTTGATTTCAGCTTAAGAAACTTTTAGAGCAGCTCTTATTGGTATAGCTGAGTTAACGCGCCACCATACATTCCTACACTCCGGCAGGCTTCCTCAACCGCACAATTCTAAAAGTTCCTCCCAAAGCCGCCGGCTCGTTAAGCTCCTGTTGCAACGCAGTCTGGCAGATGATGTTGCCGATACTGCGATTAATATCGGAAAAAAGCGTGCTGGCCACCTGGTTGAGCATGCGGCGAAGTAAGGAAGGCTTCTGATTGTCCGGCAGGAACTTGTCGAACACCATCACGGCGCCGCCCGGCTTCAGCACCCGCTCCACCTCTTTTATACATGCTATGGGGTCCGGGATGACGGCAAGGATGAGGTGAAGTATAACGGCGTCGAAAGAGGCATCGGCAAAGGTCAGCTGCTGCCCATTCATGACCCGCGCGTTTACCGGGATTTGCAGTTCCGCAGCCCGCTGCTTTAGCTTTGTTATCATACCAGGAGTGATGTCGATGGCGGTGAGGTTGGTGTAGCCCTGCAGGTAGGGCAGGTCAAGGCCGGTGCCGGCGCCAAGTATAAGGATGGCATCATCGGGCTTGGCTCCCAGCAGCTGCACCGAGCGCTGCCTATACTTCCGGAAAATGCGGTCAGCTACAAAATCGTAGAACGGCAGGTACAAGGTATACCGCAGGCGGTTCCAGGCGTTGGTATTCAGGCTCATTTTTTCATAGGTTATTTTGCATGCACAAAGCTACCTATACTGCTATACTACCTGTTACAAAATTCCGGTTGATGTTTACAGAAGTATAAGGTTAGTGACCTTTCAATCTGAGGAAGGAATAAATCAAAACACTAATTCTTTGATACCAAAGCTAGCTCCGACAAAGCTTAACACTATTACTCCCCCAAATACTATCCAAAAGAGTTTTACGTAAAACATCACCTTAATCTGAAGTCTGTTAGCTTCTATATCGTCGAAGTCTTTGAACTTGATGTAAATAGGAAAAAATAAGGCTGGATTACCGAAGAAAAGAAAAGGGTTAAAGAACAAGTGAAGAAACTTAGTTTCTGTTAATTCAGGGTCAAGCCTCCGGCGTAACTGAAAGTGGTAATAAGCTTTACTGTATAAAAAAACGGTAGCTAGAATAATAAAGAAAAGTACGCTATAACTATAAATTAACTTCATCTGGCATATCAAATTCCTGGCGCAAGCGTCCGCTTGTGCCTTTAACTGTATTTGCGGCAGCACAAGCGGACGCTTGCGCTAGAAGCTTTAGGCTATCGGACGAACAGGTCGCGACCTGTCCCTACAAAGTATAAACAGCAATTAAACACTGCAACAATGTAACAATTAAGCCTATTTCTCCCGCTCTATGGTATAGGCAATCAGCTGCTCCAGCGAGCGGCGGGATGGGGTGTCGGGGAAGGTGTGGAGGATTTCGAGGGCTTCGGCGTGGTAGCGGTTCATGGCCTGCACCGTGTACTCAATGCCGCCGGATTGCTTCACAAAGTCGATTACCTGCTGCACGCGCTTGTTGTTGCCGTTGTTGTTTTTCACGTTGTAGATCACGCGGCGCTTGGTCAGCCAGTCGGCCTCGCGCAGGGCGTGGATCAGTGGCAGGGTCATCTTCTTCTCCTTAATATCGATGCCCACCGGCTTGCCGATCTCGGCAGTACCGTAGTCGAACAGGTCATCTTTTATCTGGAAGGCGATCCCCACTTTCTCTCCGAACAGACGCGCCTTTTCCACCTCCTCTTTGCAGGCACCGGCAGAGGCAGCGCCCACGGCACAGCAGGAGGCGATCAGCGAGGCGGTTTTCTGGCGGATGATGTCAAAGTATACATCCTCGGTAATATCAAGGCGGCGGGCTTTCTCTATCTGCAGCAGCTCCCCCTCGCTCATCTCCTTCACCGCGTTCGATACGATCTTGAGCAGCTCGTAATCGTCGTTGTGCAGCGAGAGCAGCAGGCCTTTGGAGAGCAGGTAGTCGCCTACCAGTACGGCAATCTTGTTTTTCCAGAGAGCGTTTACAGAGAAGAAACCGCGGCGGTAGTTGGCGTCGTCCACCACGTCGTCGTGCACCAGGGTGGCCGTGTGCAGCAGCTCAATCAGGGCGGCGCCGCGGTAGGTGGCATCGGTTATACTTTCCTGGAAGAGCTTGGCGGAGAAAAACACGAACATCGGCCGCATCTGCTTACCCTTGCGCTTGACGATGTAGCTCATGATCCGGTCCAGAAGCAAAACGCGGGTCTTCATGGAAGCCCTGAACTTCTTCTCGAACAGCTGCATCTCTGACGCGATGGGCGCCTGTATTTCGTTTAGACTTATGCTCATGTGTTAAGTCCGCAATATTACGGCCTCCGGAAGTGCTTTCCAAACCTGTGCTGGCAAAACAGGGTTTAATTGTTAAATTGCTGCATGGTTAAATTGTTTGATGGCTTTATCTCAGCACTCGCTCGGATGTATACTTTTTTTGCATGATGGTTCTATTTTCACCTCTCCAAAGTAGTGTTATAGCAGAAACATCCGGAGCAAGAACAGCATGTATCTCGTACATCCACCCAAACAACCATTTAACCCTCAACAACTAAGCAATTTACAAGATGAAAGTTGATTTTGTAGTATACCCCGAGCACGGTCGCCCTTTCACTGCCGATGCCACCTACCGGCCCGACAACACCCCAAAGCCCGTCGTGATCTTTACCCATGGTTTTAAGGGCTTTAAAGACTGGGGACACTTTAACCTGCTGGCCACCTACTTTGCCAAGCAAGGCTTTGTGTTCATCAAGTTTAACTTTGCTTACAACGGCACCACCGTGGACAACTACGCCGACATGCACGACATGGAAGCATTCGGGCAAAACAACTTCAGCCTGGAGCTAGACGACATGCAGGCGCTAATTGATTTGCTGCACTCCGACAACCCGCCTGTGGAGGCTACGGAGCTGGACCTGAGCCGCATTTACCTGATCGGCCACAGCCGTGGCGGAGGCGCCGTGATTCTAAAAGCCGCCGAGGAGCCGCGCGTAAAAGCCGTAGCCACCTGGGCCGCCGTAAACCGCTACGACAACCGCTGGGACGAGCTGCACATGGACAAGTGGAAAGAAGAGGGTGTGCAGTATGTGCAGAATGCCCGCACCGGCCTGCAGATGCCGCTGTATTACCAGATTGTGGAGGATTTCGTGGAGAACAAGTACCGCCTGGACATCCCTACCGTGGTGAAGCGCATGCAACAGCCCCTGCTCCTGCTGCACGGCGAGCAGGACGAAACGCTACCGACCCAGATGGCCCACGACCTGCAAAGCTGGAAACCCGATGCCGAGCTACACCTGCTACCCGAAGCCGACCACTCGTTTGGGGGCAGTCATCCTTACGAGAAAACCGAACTGCCGGAAGCTGCCCGTAAAGCTGCCGACCTAAGTATAGATTTCTTCCGCCGCCATGCCTAAGGTATACCTGCTGCTGGGCGGCAACCTCGGCGAGCGCACTTTATACTTGCAGCAGGCCCGCGAAAGTATAAACCAGCAGGTGGGCACTCTCACGCGCAGCTCCAAAGTATACGAGACTGCCGCCTGGGGGAAAACCGACCAACCCAACTTCCTGAACCAGGTGCTGGAGGTACAAACGGAATTAAGTCCGGAAGAGGTGCTGCAAAGTATAAACCTGATTGAGCAGGAGCTTGGCCGGGTGCGGCACGAGCACTGGGGCGCCCGCGTCATCGACATCGACATCCTGTTTTACGACGAACTGGTGCAGCAGACACAGCGCCTCACCATCCCTCACCCGCAGCTGCACCTGCGCCGGTTTACCTTGCTGCCAATGGCAGAGCTGGCCTCAGAGCTAGAGCACCCGGTGCTGCACAAAAGTATAAACCAGCTGCTGCAGGAGTGCCCAGATGAGCTGGAGGTGTGGGCGTTTGAGGAGAGAATTAAGTGAACAAGCTTCCGCATATAGTGCAGATAAGCGTATGTTTACGCATAGCCAGTAGTTATACTTAATAAAAGCTATGAAAAAATTTACAATTAAGGCTGACAACTTAACTGACTGGAAATCCTTTCATAGAGAGTTTAAAAACATTTTAGGCTTTCCTGATTATTATGGAGAAAATATGAATGCCTGGATTGATTGTGTAGATGAACTAACGGAAGACGAACAAGCGGTAATTCATATTGAAAACGGTAAATCAATGAGAGAAACAGTACCTGAAATACTTGATGCATTTCTTGAATGCAGTGCTTTTGTTAATTATAGAAAGATTGAAGCTGGTGAAAATCCTTCCCTTTTAGTTTCTCTCGGTTTTTAAAAATTAATAAGTATAACCACACCTATACGGCAGCTTCGCCACCGCATAGCCAAGTCCGTTAGCACACATTAGAATTATAGAAGAAAAGCATAGATGAAGAAGAATCCAGCTTTTGATAAATTAATTTCCTGTATTGTAAATAGTAATACCGAAGAATTTATTGATGTATTAGAAGCAAGCCCAATAAACATAGACACCAGAGGTAGCAAAGGCTGGACTTTACTTCATTATGCAGCCCAATACTTAGCTGTAGAAATAGGTCAGATACTGATTTCAAAAGGTGCTGATGTCAATGCGAAAGATGACTTCGGGAATAACGTGTTGTGGAGAGCAACTTTTTCATCACAAGGTAAGGGTGAGTTTATTGAATTTCTTTTAAGAAACGGTGCAGACAGGTTTGCCAAGAATAACAGCGGAATAAGCCCTGTTGACTTAGCTAATACCATAAGCAACTATAATGTCAAACAGTATTTTGAAGAATAACGCAGTGCCAACCACGCCTATAATTTAGCTACGCCACATTATAGGCAAGTACGTTGCAATGTATTCAAGTTAAAGGATGAATTATCAGTGATGGCGTTACCAATATCATTTAGTTTTGAAGCGGAAATTGATAAGTCTAAACATAATTTGGAAGAGGCACATTTAATTAATGAGATTAAATGCTTCATTGAAAGAAATAAAGGAATTGATATTCAAATATTAGGTAATAAACTGACATTTAAAGTTTCTTTCTGGGGAATGAGTTTTGACTACTTTGGGCAGATTGAGAAAGGTTCTTTTGAAATAGCTGGGAACAAACTTTTGTTCAAGTTCTACATGGTACGGATGCTCATTATAATTTTAATTATGGCCTTACTCATGGCATATGAAACGAATGAAATTTGGGTTGGCGCCCTCTGTTTTATCACATTATATGGTGGGAACCTATTAACCGCATTGATAAAGTATAAGCGGCTTGTTGTTCGTTTGAGTTCTGGTACAGCCGAAGAAAAAAAGAACATAATGTAACCACACCCATAAGCCAGCTGCGCCGCCTTATGGCCAAGTACGTTGACATATATTAAAACTATATAATATTGACAGAAATTATCGACAGGATTCAGGATTGGTACAAGCTAAATTGCGATAGTGATAGGAAGAATGACTAGGCTGGAATCGGGCTGTTGAACATTGACAGGCCTTGGTTAAAGTATGTGATTTGTTCTCTCAGCCTCGACAGAGCCGACCAATGCGGGGACACATTAACGACAGTTTTCGATACGGATTTTCAGTGGGCGATCCACTTTGAACTATCTCAGGAAAACAGTAGCTTGAGTATACAAAAATTTGAAATTAACCTGAAGTAAGAAGTATAGAAGCCACACTTCTGCTTCGCCTCGTTTTCTTTTGCACAAGCCTTTACCCAAACAACCATCGTGACCACCTACCAAACCTTCGAAACAGAGCGGCTGATCCTCAGGCCCACGTCTTACGAGGACGCCCCTTTTATCTTCGAGCTCCTGAACACGCCGGGCTGGCTGAAGTATATCGGGGACCGCAACGTGAAATCGGTGAAAGCTGCCGAAGAGTACATCAAAAGCCGAATAATCCCGCAGTTCGAAAAGCTTGGGTACGGCAACTACACAGTAATCCGGAAAACAGACGGTGCCAAAATCGGCTCCTGCGGCCTCTACGACCGGGAGGGATTAAGCGTGGTGGACATTGGCTTTGCCTTCCTGCCTCAGTTTGGGAATCAAGGGTACGCTTTTGAAGCGGCCAGTAAGCTAAAAGAAGCAGCATCGGAATACTTTGGCCTGCAGCAGATCTGCGCTATCACCACCAAAGATAACCTGGCCAGCCAAAAGCTGCTGGAAAAGCTAGGCCTCCGGTATAATGGCACCGTCACGCTCCCTAGCGACGAGGAGCAACTGCTACTGTATCAGTCTGGCTTAAACCATATTTAAACACCCTTTGTAGACAGAATCTTCTCATTTCTCCCCCGCAGCACAAGGTATACCGCCGGCAGCATCAGGGCCGTTACGGTCAGGCTTACATAATCATACAGCGGCCCCTCCTGCACATTTTGCAGCTGCCAAATGCCAGTGCCTTCAAAGCCATACATCACCCTGTACATTACGTTGCCGCCCCAGTGAAGCCCCAGCGACATCCAGATAGCCCCTGTCTTCAGCACGGTGTAGGCAAAGGCAAGCCCCAGTATGGCAGAGAAAATCATGTTCATCAGATCGAATCCGGCATTCCAGCTATCGTCTAAGGCATAAAGTATGGTAGCCGCCAAAACGTACCAGGCCAGCAGCTGCCGTCGCTTAAAGCAGGAAAACCAGTAGCCGCGTATGGTAATATCGTTGAGGATGGACGAGAAAAACATGGCCAGCAGCGCCTGCCCCAGCATCGGAAGTATAAAACCTGGCGCCATCAGCCCCGCCACCTCAAACTTGCCCAGCCTATAAAAAGCCAGGTACTTTAGCGCATACACCGAAAACCCGATCAAAAAGCCAATGCCCAGGTGCTGCAGCCAGCTCTTGTGGCGCTCCATACCTAAAGATTTTAGCCCCTGCAGTTGCAGCAGATAGCGGCTCACCAGAAAAGCAAGCACAAAAAAGCCCGCCCAGTAGGCAAACCAAAATGGTATGTTTCCGGCATCAAAAAAGCGTGGAACAAGGTTCACATAAAGGCTCAGCAGCAAAAAGCCGAGCAGCCACAGGGCAAGGGGCATTTCCTTTTTCATAGGGAGGAGTTGAGGTATCACTACAAAGATAAGTATATGATTATCATTAACATAACTTAAATTTTATCGTTATTATTTAGTAAAAAATATGGCCTATGAAAAGAGCAAACGTAATACCTGCCGCGTGCCTGGTAGCCTTTGCGCTCTTCTCTGGTTGTGATGAAATCAGGACAAGCGAAGCAGCCGCCGATAAAGGCACTACCAAAGCTGAACAAACCTCCCAGGCAAACCAGCAGGGCGAGGATATGGGGAAAAAGCCGTGGGTGCTGGATATAGAAGAGGCAACGGTGAACAACCCGGACTACCGCCATGTTCGATGGACTGGCGAGCACTTGCAGATGGTGCTCATGTCGCTGAAGCCAGGCGAGGAAATTGACCTGGAGCGGCACGATGATGTGGACCAGTTTCTTAGGATTGAGCAAGGCGAAGCACAGGTACGTATGGGGAAATCCAAAGACGACCTGAGCTTTGACAAAAAAGTGTCGGATCATTGGGCAATATTTATCCCCTCCGGCTATTGGCACCATGTAAAGAACACCGGCAATAAGGAGCTCAAACTATACTCCATCTATGCTCCTGCACAGCACCCGGCCGGCACCGTGCACAAAAATTATAAAGAAGCCCAGGCACACCACGAAAGCCTGGAGCATGATCATTAGCAAATTGAGGTTGAATTATTAAAAGTATTAGCGCCCGCTCTGGCTAAAACCGGAGCGGGCGCTCATACTTTATGCTTCTTGCGGATGCTTACTCGGCAGAGCTAACCTCGGCGGTGCGTTCAATTTTCTTCACCAGCCCCTGCAGCACTTTGCCCGGCCCGCACTCCACAAAGTGCGTGGCCCCGTCGGCCACCATCTGCTGCACCGACTGCGTCCAGCGTACCGGCGCGGTCAGCTGCTTGATCAGGTTCTGCTTGATCTCGGCAGGGTCAGTGTGCGGCTTGGCATCCACGTTCTGGTAGATCGGGCAGATGCCTTGTGCAAACGTCGTCTCTTCAATAGCCTTTGCCAGTTCTTCCTCGGCCGGCTTCATTAGCGGCGAGTGGAACGCACCACCCACGGGCAGCGGCAGGGCGCGCTTGGCACCGGCCTCTTTCATTTTCTCGCAAGCGATCTCAATGCCTTTGTTAGAGCCGGATATCACCAACTGACCAGGGCAGTTATAGTTAGCTGCTACTACCACCTCATCAATAGAGGCACATACTTCTTCTACTTTATCATCCTCCAGACCAAGTATGGCGGCCATGGTTGAGGGATTGGCCTCGCAGGCCGCCTGCATCGCCATCGCTCTTTTGTACACCAGTCGCAAGCCATCCTCAAAGCTCAGCACCTTGCTGGCCACCAGCGCCGAGAACTCGCCCAGCGAGTGTCCCGCTACCATATCCGGCGCAAAATCCTTAGCTACGGCCGCCTGCGCCACAGAGTGCAGGAAAATGGCCGGCTGTGTCACCTTTGTCTGCTTCAGCTCCTCGTCGGTGCCGTTAAACATGATCTCTGTGATGTTGAACCCCAGGATCTCGTTTGCCTTGTCAAACAGCTGCTTTGCCGCCTCGTGCTGCTCATACAGGTCTTTGCCCATGCCTACAAACTGAGAACCCTGTCCTGGGAAAACGTATGCCTTCATTCTTTTTTATTGTTAATTGATAATTGCTGATTGATGCATGCTAAATGGCTGCAATGTTAAATTGATAAATTGCTAAATTGCTAAATGGTTGATAGGTAACTATACAAAGTATAAGACCGGAGTTTCCAGATCTATACTATATCGGAATCAACAATGCAGCAATCAAACAATTTAACCCACAAACCTCGCCCTTTGCTCGGGGCTTGGCAGCATGCAGGATTCTGTGCGGCCAGCTATTAAATAGCGGTTTTTGGCTACCAGCCGGTACACAAAATTGCGGAAAGATAAGGGAATAATGCGGAAAGCAGCAAGTATGGACAGCGGAAAATCGAGGTGGCGGGCAATGCGCAGGGCTGCGTCCGACTCAGTGTAGACCCTGCCGTTCTCGTAGAAAAGTATGGAATCCGGCAAAGGATGGGGGATTTGAGCTTGCGGCACCAGCGCCTCCAGCACCCCGGATTGCAGGGCGGCAAAGTATAAATTCTGGCGTGCGTTATACTTTAAGGCAATCTGTATGCTGCCCTGGCAAAAGCCGCAGGTGCCGTCGTAAAAAACAACGGGCTTATCCTGCAGCTGCTCCAGGTCTGGTAACTTTTTCATTAACGTACAATCTCTACCCAGCCTTTGTAGGTGGCGCGGGCCTTCGCCGGATCCAGTGTATAAAACTCAACTACCGCCTCGTAATAATAAGTGCCGTCGGTCAGTCGGTTGCCGCTATCATCCACCCCAGGCCAGTTTATGTAAAGCCCTTCTCCCTCTGTCACTTTTCCGCTGTCGTATACCTTGTTTCCCCAGCGGTTAAATACCTTAAAGGTCATGCTCTTGATAAAGGCCCGTACTTTTGGCCTGAACACGTCGTTCAGGTTATCGCCGTTCGGGGTGATGATGTTAGGAAGAATAAAGGTGATACAGTTATCATTGCACTCCTCGTTGCTGAACTCGCTCTCGCGCCCGTTTACATCCGTGGCCGTTACCACATAGCACCCCGCATACGACTGCAAACCGCTGTGGGTGTAGGTAGTCTCGGTGGTCGTGTCCAGCTTGGCAAAGTCAGCGTCCAGGCTTGGCCGGAAGTATACGGTATAATAGGCTATCTCATCGGTGCAGTCGCCGGTAATATTAGGCACCCAGGTCAGCACGTTTTCATACGGCGGCTCGGTTGGGCTCTGGTTAAACAGGTTACAGTCAAGCTGCACTATACTTAGCTCCGGCGGGCAAATGTTCTCAGGCAGCGTCACGCATACTTGCTGGCTGTTGTTCAACAGCGGCTCCGGCAAACCCTTTATCTGGTAAGTACCGGCCGTTTGCACATAGTAACAGTACTCCTGCCCCCGCACCAGTTCCTCCCCGTTAAAGGTACCGGTATCGGTATAAGAACCGCCCGTTGCTGTAGCCGACACACTGTCTATCAAAGTATATTCTCCGTCGATCTGGCGGTAAATGTAGTGCTGCAGCACTTGGTTGTTCCAGGGCACGTCATAGGTCCAGCTCAGCCCGATCTGTTTAACATCGCCGGTGTCTGCCGCTGCTTCCAGGTAAACGCTGGAGGCCTCGGAGCTGTCCCGCAGCACGGTGGGCTGCCCGTTCGGCGTCGGGGTCTGGTAAAACTCCAGGCGATAGCGATACGCGTTCTCCACTGTATTCAGGCCATTGTCAACAAACGTGGTATCTGCCATGTTGCGGGTGCGCTTCACCTCGGTAAAGCCAGCGCCGGCTTCCATACCTGTTTTTCTGTAGAGGCGGTACTCCAGCGGAGGCGTCAGCTTCTCTACTTCAATCGGCTGGGCCCACTTCACTGTGATCCTACCGTTCGTCTCGTCCGTCTCATCCACGGTCACGTTCGTCAGGTATGGGATGTCCTGGTCTATCACCACGCAGGTTTCCAGGGATGCCAGGCTTTCGCCAAAGCCCTGCCCCGGGAAGGTGGCATAGATAATATAGCAGTACTCCACACCGGCCTTCAGGCCAGCGCCCTCATTGTCGTCGAAGAAGGTAACCTCGCCCGCGTCTACCTCTCCTATCAGCACATAGCCCGTTGAGGCCGGAACCCCGGTCTGGCACTCGTCAGGCACAAAGTTACTGGGCCCTTCGCGGCGGTAAATGCGGATTTTGTCGGCGTTCTGGCAAGTATAGGAGTTCCAGGTCAGAGTCACGTTTCTGTCAGCGCTCGTCGCATCCAGGTTTTCCGGCGCCGGGCCGATCACGCGAATATTCCAGGGTTGCAGGTCGGCCAGACGTTGCGCTCCGTCAGGCCGCACGTCCTCGGCCCTGAACACCACCTGGTAAGGCGCTTCGCGCACGTCCTCACAGGTAGTACTCCACACCAATTGCCCGGTAGCGCTGCCGGCATTGTCTGTTACTTGCTCAAAAGTAGCGGGCGGCACTATACCGCTACCCGCCACGGTCAGTTTTATCCTGTCACCGTCGGGGTCAGTGGCTTTTACCAGGCCGCGCAGGGTAGTGCCAGCCACCACGCAGGTGTCTTTGGGCTGCAGCACCGGAGGCCGGTTCTCGTTATCTTCTACCTCGATCTGCATGTCGCGCACTACCTCCCCTATCTTCACGGCTCCGCCATTGGGCCCGCGCCGCCATTCCTCTACCACAAAGGCAATGTTATACTCCCCTTCCTTGCAGGGGGCATCCCAAGTAAGTTGGCCCGTGTGGGGGTCTAATGTGAAAAACGCAGGGCCGCTGTCGTCGGAGGTCCGGCAGGAGAAGGTCTGGTCGGGGTTGCTGTAGCCTGGCACCACCGCAATGGTGCCGCTTGGCTGCTGATAACGCGGCGCAATCAACCTGAACACCAGGCTGTCGCCATCGGCATCGTAGGCGCCTGGGTTATGGGTAAACTTGCGGTATAAAGCAGCTTTATCCAGCGGGGCCACGGTTAAAACCGGCGTACTGTTAAAGCCGCGCAGGGCATTAATATCTATCGTAGTGGAGATAAAGAAGGACCGTTGGTCCGAAGGGGCCGCCATGTTCAGAATGCCGTTGTTGCGGTTCTCACCGATCCAGTAGGTCGTATACGTTCCGTCTGCGGGGTAGGTAAACTCCCACTGGAACACCTCTTTGTCAGTGTCGGCACTCACAGGCGTAACCGACTTGCGCGGCACAATGATCGTCGTGTTGCCCACCCCTGTGTAAATAGTCACCGTCGGGTCCTCGGCCTGCGAGAAGTGGTTGGTGTAGATGATCATGGTAAAGAAAAAGCGGCGGGGATTAGGGTTCGGTGTCGTATCCCGCTTGGCGGTGATGTCCCCCGCTCTGATATGAGTAGCATGTGCTTCCGTAAAAGCACCCAACAGCAACAATAGCACCCCCCACAACAAACTACCACGCAGCAGAAACTTCAGGCGTAAAAGGTTAGGCATAGATCAATTGGGTTAGGCAGTAAATATAGTATAATCTTAAACTTACTTTATACTAAAATGTTGTCTTTCTAGAAACGTGTGGGGCAAAAAGAAGCAGATTTAATAAGGTACGGACAGCAATTTAGATTGATTCAAAATATGTAGCCAAAATTGTTTTCTTAGAGCTCTAAATGTACCTTTGGGCGTTAAAAACTAACGCTTAATTCACTTTAACCTATAACAAACACAGATGAATTGGTTTACTAAAACGTTTTCCAGTACAGTCGGGCGAAAGATCGTGATGGCGGTAACGGGACTCTTCCTTTGCTCCTTTCTGGTAGTGCACCTGATCGGTAACCTGCAGTTGTTCCGCAACGACGGTGGAGAAGCCTTTAACCTCTACTCCGATTTCATGGCCCATAACGGTGTGATCCGGTTTATGGAGATTATCCTGGTGCTGGGCTTTGTGTTCCATATCTACGATGCCCTTGTGCTAACCAGGCTAAATAAGGCTGCTCGCCCTATTGGTTACGTAAACAGCCACCCGGAAGAGAACAGCTCCTGGTCTTCCCGCAACATGGGTCTGCTGGGCACTGTGATCCTTGTTTTCCTCATCATCCACCTCTGGAACTTCTTCGTGCCGGCCCGCTTTGAGGCCAACGGCGGCCTGGAGCGGGTCATGATCGAAGACGTAGAGTATCACAACTTGTACTCGGCTGTAGTGCTTGCGTTCCAAAACCCGATCTATGTGGCCATTTACGTGATCTCCATGATCGCCCTGGCCTATCACCTTATTCACGGCTTCCAGAGCGCCTTCCAGACCCTTGGCCTGGACCATAAGAAATATACGCCGTTTATCCAGAAGTTCGGTGTGGCCTTCTCCATTCTCGTGTGCCTTGGCTTTGCCATCATTCCGCTGTATTTCTTCTTCCTTGTGTAATTAAAAGCTATCCATAGTTGCTATGATATTAGAATCACAAATCCCTGGAGGCCCTTTAGCCGAGAAATGGGACAAGCATAAATTTGACGTGAAGCTGGTGAACCCGGCCAACAAGCGTAAGTATGATATCATTGTGGTGGGTACAGGCCTTGCCGGTGCCTCTGCCGCTGCCTCTTTCGGTGAGCTGGGCTACAACGTGAAAGCGTTCTGCTTCCAGGATTCCCCGCGCCGCGCCCACTCCATCGCGGCACAGGGTGGTATCAACGCCGCCAAAAACTACCAGAACGACGGTGACTCTGTTTTCCGCCTGTTCTACGACACGATCAAGGGTGGTGACTACCGTGCCCGCGAGGCCAACGTGTACCGCCTGGCGCAGGTGTCTGTCAACATCATCGACCAGTGCGTGGCGCAAGGTGTTCCTTTCGCGCGTGAGTACGGCGGCCTGCTGGCCAACCGCTCATTCGGTGGTGCGCAGGTGTCGCGTACGTTCTACGCCCGCGGCCAAACGGGACAGCAGCTGCTGCTGGGTGCCTACTCTGCCCTGAACCGCCAGATCGCTTACGGTAAGGTAAAAATGTACCCGCGCACCGAGATGCTGGACCTGGTGATGGTAGACGGCAAAGCACGCGGTATTGTGGTGCGTAACCTGATCACCGGTAAGATCGAGTCGCACAGCGCGCATGCAGTGGTGCTGGCAACAGGCGGTTACGGCAACGTTTTCTACCTCTCTACCAACGCCATGGGCTCTAACGCCACGGCTGCCTGGAGAGCTTATAAGAAAGGTGCCCTGTTTGCTAACCCTTGCTTTACGCAGATTCACCCAACCTGTATCCCGGTTTCCGGCGATTACCAGTCTAAGCTGACGCTGATGTCAGAATCACTGCGTAACGACGGCCGTGTGTGGGTGCCGAAGACAGTGGAGATTGCCCAGCGCCTGCGCAAAGGCGAGATCACTGTAAACGATATCAAAGAAGAAGACCGTGATTACTACCTGGAGCGTAAGTACCCTGCCTTCGGTAACCTGGTGCCGCGCGACGTGGCTTCCCGTAACGCCAAGCTGGTGTGCGACGAAGGACGCGGCGTGGGAGCCTCTGGCCTGGCTGTATACCTCGACTTTGCTGACGCTATCAGACGTGACGGCCAGCCTGCTATCGCGGCTAAGTATGGTAACCTCTTTGAGATGTATCAGAAGATCACCGATGAGAACCCGTACGAAAGACCAATGCGTATCTACCCTGCCGTTCACTATACCATGGGTGGCCTTTGGGTGGATTACAACCTGATGACCAACGTACCAGGCCTGTATGCTGCCGGCGAGGCAAACTTCTCTGACCACGGCGCCAACCGCCTGGGTGCTTCTGCCCTGATGCAGGGTCTGGCTGACGGTTACTTCGTGCTGCCCTATACCATTGGTGATTACCTGGCTAAAATGCCTTACGACAAAGTACCTGTGGATCACCCTGCTTTCGTGGAGGCGGAGCAAAACGTTATCTCTATCAACAACAAGCTGCTTTCCATCAACGGTAATCGCACGGTGGACGATTTCCATAAGGCACTTGGCCACATTATGTGGGAATACTGCGGCATGGCCCGTAACGCCGAAGGCCTGCAGATTGCCAAGCAGGAAATCCGCAAGCTGCGCGACGAGTTCTGGCGCGACGTGAAAGTGGTGGGCGTGAACGAAGAGCTGAACATCACGCTGGAGAAAGCCAACCGCGTGGCCGACTTCCTGGAGCTGGGCGAACTGATGGTAGACGATGCGCTTAACAGAAACGAATCGTGCGGCGGTCACTTCCGGGAGGAGTACCAGACACCGGAGAACGAAGCCCTGCGCGACGACGAGAACTTTGCTTATGTGGCTGCCTGGGAGTTTACAGGCGTGGGCAACGAGCCGGTGCTGCACAAAGAAGAGCTCGAGTTCGAGAACGTGAAACTGACGCAGCGTAGTTATAAATAATTGTTTGGTAATTAGAAATTCAAGATTAGAAAAGTGTTCAACATACAGAATCGGATCTAGTAATTTCTAATTCATAATTTATAATTTCTAATTAAAAAGAAATGGCTGGAAGTAATCCAAATGCTAAACCGATGGACCTTACGCTAAAGGTTTGGCGCCAAAAAGATAGAAATTCCGCAGGTCAGATGGTGACCTACCCTGTCAAGGGCATCTCTCCGGATATGTCTTTCCTGGAGATGATGGACGTACTGAACGAGGACCTGCTCCGCAAAGGCGAAGACCCAATTGCCTTTGACCACGACTGCCGCGAAGGCATTTGTGGTATGTGCAGTCTCTACATCAACGGTCGCCCTCACGGGCCGGAGCGTGGCACGACCACTTGCCAACTGCACATGCGCCACTTCAAAGACGGCGATACCATCACCATTGAGCCTTGGAGAGCTGCCGCTTTCCCGGTGCACAAAGATCTGGTAGTAGATCGTTCTGCCTTTGACCGCATTCAGCAGGCTGGCGGCTATGTGTCTGTTAACACTGGTGGTGTTCCGGATGCCAACGCTATTCCAATTCCGAAATCTATTGCTGACAAAGCCTTTGACGCCGCGACTTGTATTGGTTGCGGCGCTTGCGTAGCGGCCTGCAAAAACGCTTCTGCCATGCTGTTTGTCAGTGCTAAGGTTTCTCAGCTGGCCATGCTGCCGCAAGGACAGACAGAGCGCAAAACACGCGTGGAGAACATGGTGGCCCAGATGGATATTGAAGGATTCGGTTCCTGCACCAACACCGGAGCCTGCGCTGCTGAGTGTCCGGTGGGTATCTCCCTGGAGAACATCGACATGCTGAGACGCGAGTTTATTTACGCCAAGGCTACATCCGAGAGCTTGTAGCGAAAGCGCTATTTAAGTATAAAAAGGCGAGGCAGCTACTGCGCTCGCCTTTTTAGTTTTTAAGAGGATCAAGCAGTTTATTAAAACGAAATTAAACTAACAGCACAGGAGCGGGTTAAATAAAAAAAGAACCGACTTAAGGTTATTGAAACAAGAAAAAAGTATGATCACACTGATATCGGGTACCAACAGGCCCGCATCTAATTCCAGAGCTATTGTAAACCTTTATGCTAATATGCTGCAAGAGCGGGGCATGCCCTCCCAAATACTGGACCTTGCAGACTTACCGGCCGATTTCACCCAGTCTGCCCTGTATGACAACACCGGTAAAAACGAGGCCTTCAACAAGCTTTCTGCCATGGTTGCCAACTCAGACAAGTTCGTTTTTGTGGTGCCGGAGTATAACTCATCCTTTCCGGGGGTGTTGAAGGCCTTTATCGACGGCTTGGATTACCCCTATACTTTTAAAGACAAAAAAGGGGCTTTGATCGGTCTTTCCTCAGGCATGCAAGGCAGTGGCCTGGCACTTAGCCACCTTTCTGACATACTGAATTACCTAGGCATGCACCTGATGGCCATGCGCCTGAAACTGGCCCACATCGAAAAGAACTTTAACGGCAGCCAACTCAGCAATAAGCTATACCAGGAGCTTTTAGAGCAGCACGTAGAACAGTTTTTAAAGTTTTAGTCTCTCATCAGGAAGTATAATACCATCATCAGATCAGTTGTGCGCGCATGAACTTTACAACTTAAAGGCAGCCTCACCCCACCCCTAAAAAGCTACGCTCGCTAGGGATGGGGCTAGTCCAGAAGGGGAATAGGCCTGTAGATACAAAAATTCTGGTGCGCACCGATCAACTGGTAGTAGTATAAAGTATAAAAAAACAGGCCGCAGAAATCTGCGGCCTGTTTTTTTATACTTTATACTTCAGGGGTCAGCTTAGTCCACATTATCGTGCAGGAAGCGGTTGTCGCCCAAAATCTCGTTGTCGTCGTTCAGGTTGAAGCGGGAGATGTTGCGCTCAGAAGAGTGCGCTACTCTGTCCAGGGCCACGTTTCGACGTAGGTAAGCAGGCACCTCCAATTTCTCTTTCATGGCCTCAGAAGTTGTTTCAGAGCTCAGCATACGCAGGCGCTCACGGCGCTCCTCAGCCAGGCGGCGCATACGCTCGCGCTCCTCTTCCGCTTTACGCTGCTGCTCTGCTTCACGCTCCTCACGGGCAGCCTCCTCGCGGTAGTTGTTCTGGAAGCTATCGTTTTGAGAGCTGCCGTCCAGCTCGAACACAATGCGCTGTGGCTGTGGCTGCACAGGTTGCTGCTGCTCTACACGGCGAGGCGCATTGTTTTCGTAGTCCGTCTGCTGCGGGGCAGCAGGCTTTGGCGTAGCCACTGGCGCAGGCGCAACAGGCTTCGGCACGAAGTTGGCAACTTCAGGGGCTACCTCTGGTTTAGCTGGCTCAGCTACTTCAATTTTTTTTTGGCTATCCAGGTCAAACACCGTCTTCTTTGGCTCAATAATGCTCTCCGCGTCGCTGGCAAAACCTGTAGCGATAACCGTTACACGGATGCTCTGGCCCAACGATGCATCAATACCGTGACCGAAGATAACTTCAGCCTCCTGGCCAGCCTTGTCCTGGATATACTCTGTGATTTCAGTCAATTCATCCATTTCCAGTTCAGCCTGCTCCCCTGACATGATAGAAAGCAGAATCTTCTGAGCACCGTGGATGTCAGTATTGTTAAGCAACGGAGAAGAAAGCGCCTCTTCGGCGGCACGCAGGGCACGGCCCTCGCCCTCTGTTGTAGCAGAACCCATCACTGCTGCACCAGAATCTTTCATCACAGTTTTAACGTCCTCAAAGTCCACGTTCACCTCAGCAGTAACGGTGATAATCTCAGCGATAGACTTTGCGGCAGTTGTCAGCACATTGTCGGCTTTGGCAAATGCCTCGCGGATGGTCAGATTGCCGAACATCTCGCGCAGCTTGTCGTTCAGGATCACAAGAATCGTGTCGCAATTCTCGCTTAGTTCCTTCACGCCGTTCTCGGCTGCGGCCTTTTTCTTTCTTCCTTCAAAGGCGAACGGGGCTGTAACGATGCCCACTGTCAGAATGCCCAGTTCTTTGGCAACCCTGGCAATAACAGGAGCCGCGCCGGTACCGGTACCGCCTCCCATACCAGCTGTGATGAACACCATTTTGGTATCGTTGCTCAGCATCTCACGAATCTCCTCCTTGCTCTCCAGGGCGGCCTGTTTACCTTTTTCAGGGTTGGCACCGGCACCAAGTCCTTCGGTCAGGTTTTCACCTATCTGCAGCCTGTTTGGCACAGCAGCGCTCTGCAGCGCCTGCGCATCGGTATTACAGATCACAAACTCTACGTCCTTGATTCCCTGGCTATACATGTGGTTAACGGCATTGCTGCCACCACCTCCCACGCCTATCACCTTAATGATGGACTTACCGCCGGTAGGTAAGTCAAATGCATATGCTGATGTCATACTAATTTCTCCTGCTTATTAATGGGTTGATAAGTTCTTTTTAGTCTATGTCGTCTGATAGGAAGCCTTTGATCTTCTGCAGCAGACCCCCTCCGTTGTTTCCGGAAGGATTTCTCGTTTCTGCGGCCGGTTTGTTATACACCTGTTCCTCTACGTTGTTGTAGCGCTCCACCCGCTGGTCCAGCGGCTGGTAACCTGCCAGCACAAGGCCTACGCTGGTCGCGTACATCGGGCCTTTCACGGCATCTACCTTCGATCTGCCCAGGTGCTCGTTCGGGTAGCCAATGCGGGTATCCATGCCAGTGATGTACTCCACGAGTTGCACCAGGTTCTGCAGTTGTGCCCCCCCGCCGGTTATCACGATGCCGCCGGCCAGGCTGTTCGCGTAGCCTGAGCGCACGATCTCAGCGTATACCAGCTCCACGATCTCCTCCATTCTAGCCTCAATGATATAAGCCAGGTTCTTAATAGAGATTTCCTTCGGTGTGCGGTCGCGCAGCCCGGGAATAGAAACGATCTCGTTCTCGGAAGCCTCATCGGCTATGGCACGGCCAAACTTCACTTTCAGCTGCTCGGCCTGGTTCTGCATCACCATGCACCCCTGCTTTATGTCGGAGGTGATAATATTGCCTCCAAAAGGAAGAACTGCCGTATGGCGGATAATATTGTCTTTGAATATGGCCAGATCCGTTGTGCCGCCGCCAATATCGACTAGCGCCACGCCCGCTTCCTTCTCCTCATCGCTCAGAACCGACATGCTGGAAGCCAGCGGCTCCAGGATCAGCTGTTCCACTTCCAGGCCGGCACGCGCCACGCATTTGTTAATGTTGTTGATGGCGTTAGACTGGGCCGTGATGATATGGAAATTGCCTTCCAGGCGTACGCCGGACATGCCCACCGGGTCCACAATCCCTTCTTCATAGTCCACTTTATACTCCTGCGGCATCACATGGATGATCTCGCTTCCGGGAGGCGTCACCAGACGGTACATATCGTTGGTCAGGCGGTTTACGTCCTCCACCGTTATTTCGTCGTCAGTCACCTGGCGCGTGATGCTGCCATTGTGCTGCAGGCTCTTGATATGCTGCCCTGCAATGCCCACGTTTACCACGCCGATGTTAATCTTGGCCTGCTCCTCTGCCTGGCTAATCGCTTTCTTGATCGCTTCCACCGTCTTGTCGATATTGCTCACAATGCCACGTACCACTCCCTCCGACACCGCTTTGCCCATGCCCAATACCTCGAGCTTGCCAAACTCGTTTCTCCGACCTACAAGTGCGCAAACCTTGGTTGTCCCAATATCCAAGCCTACTACTATTTTGTCGTTCTGCATATCTTTGTCTGTTATTCGCAAATAATCTGATCTTCAAACTCTACGTTTACCCTTTTGTAGCGCTCCCAGCCCATGGTGGGCAGCACCTCCTTATAGAGTATCGCTAATTTCTTAAACTTTTTCTCCACGTTTACAGGCTTCCCGAACTCAATTGTCTGGTCGCCTACCTGTGGCAGAAAAGCTACCTTGCCTTTGCCATCTATGTGCATCTGTGCAAGTTGGGCCTTCCAAAACTCGTCGTTCTCGATGAACTGGAGCAAAGAAAGGTAAGCCTGGCCCAGGGAATCTTTAAAGAACCCTTTGTCAGTTGATTGTATGAGAGCTGACTTAGTTATCGGGATTACACGAGCTGTGTACCTGTCGGAGAGCGGAAGTATGTTCCCCTCGGCATCGATGTATACATCTTGATCTGGTCGTATAATTCTAGCAATAGGCCTGTTCTGTTTTACAAATACCTGGATGTTGCCGTCTAACCCTCTGTAAACCTCTGCATCTTTTACAAATTTATGCGATTCAATGCGTTTTTCAAGGTTTTTAAGGTCAATGTTGGCATTGGGTAAGCCTTCGAGTTTTCGCTCACCCTGACGTGTTAGCAAACCCCTTACTTCTTTATCCCCAATAAAGTAATTGTTGTACTCATTATCAATATTTATTGTCACTTTTTCACAGATTTTTTCATTCTGTCGAGAAGAAGCGAAACCTGCAAGGGCACCAACTGATAAGATGCTACAACCTGCAAAAATTAAAGATTTTATTCTACTATTCAAGCCCATATCTGTTATTTTCTAAAAAATTTCTGATAGGCTTCACCAGCGTATCAATGTCGCCGGCGCCAACAGTAGCCAGCACATCAAAATCGCCGTTTTTAAGCAGATTTTCCACGATTTCCTCTTTGTGCATTAATTCTTTTACAGGGCAGTTGGCCTGCTCCAGAATCATGTGGGAGGTAACGCCCGGCAGCGGCTTTTCGCGGGCCGGGTAAATATCCAGCAGCACCAGCTCGTCCGCCTTGCTCAGGCTCTCGGCAAACTCCGCGGCAAAGTCGCGGGTGCGTGTGAACAGGTGCGGCTGAAATATCACTTTTATGCGCTTGCTCGGGTACAGTGCCCGCAGCGACTCCATAAAGGCGTCAATCTCCTTTGGGTGATGCGCGTAATCATCGATGTATACTTTTCCGCCAGCCTCATACACAAACTCAAACCGGCGCTTCACTCCTGTAAAGGCCTCCACGCCCGCCTTAATACCAGGGGCCGACACCTGCAGCGCCTGCGCCGCCAGGATGGCAGCGAGTGTATTTTCCACATTATGGAAACCCGGCACCCCCAGCCGCAGCCCAGCTATGTTTCCGAACGGGCTCACCGCATCAAACTCAAACCAGTGCCCGTTTACCTGCAGCTGCTGCACATGGGCATCTCCGCTCTTCAGGCTATACTTATATACCTGCACTCCGGGCTGCACCTGCTCTGCCAAACGGGCATCAGTCAGCTCATGCAAAAACAGGAAACCGCCCGGCTTTACCTGACTGATAAACCGTTGGAATGTACGGATCATCTCTTCCTTGTCGCCATAGATATCCAGGTGGTCTGGGTCTGCGGAAGTGACGATGGCAATTTCCGGGAAAAGCGTCAGGAAGGAACGGTCATACTCATCGGCCTCCACAACCACTACTTCATGCTCTGTCTCTCCCTTGCCTATCAGCAGGTTTGAGTTCAGGTTGGTGGCGATGCCGCCCAAAAAGGCAGAGCACGCCACTCCGGCGTGGTGCAGCAAGTGCGCCACGATGCTGGAAGTTGTCGTTTTGCCATGCGTGCCCGCCACTGCCACCGTGTAAGCGGAGGCCGTGATGATACCCAGCACCTCCGAGCGTTTCTTTATCGTATAGCCCTGCTCTTTCAGGTAAGCCCACTCGCTGTGCTCGGCAGGTATGGCCGGCGTGAGCACTACCAGCGTTTGGTCTTTGTGCTGGAGCACTTCCTGTGGCAGGTGCGCCACGTCGTCCTCATAGTGCACAGCGATCCCCTCCTGCTCCAGTGCCTGGGTCAGCGCGGTGCGGGTTTTGTCGTAGCCCCACACCGGAAAACCTTTGGCCCTGAACCAGCGGGCAAGGGCGCTCATGCCGATGCCGCCAATGCCGAGGAAGTAGATATAGCTGTAGTCCTCCAGTTTCACTTGATCAGTTTTACCAGTTCGTTTACAATATCGGCTGCCGCGTTTGGGCGGGCCATTTTTAATATATGCTGGTGCAGGCGCTGCTGCTCCGTTTCATCTTTTAGTAGTTGCAGTGCCGTCGGCACCAGTTTCTCCATGGCCTCCGCGTCGCGCACCAGCACGGCTGCCTCCTGCTGCACCAGCGCCATGGCGTTCTTGGTCTGGTGGTCTTCGGCCACGTTGGGCGAAGGCACCAGCACCGCGGGTTTCCCGGCCAGGCAAAGCTCCGAGATAGAAAGCGCGCCCGCTCTGGAGATCACTACATCGGCAGCGGCATAGGCCAGATCCATCCGCTTGATAAAGTCCAGGGCTCGGATGCCATGCGTTTTATACTTGGCCTCCAGCTCCTGCGCCTGCGGGAAAAAAGCCTTTCCTGTTTGCCAGATCAACTGGCAGCCGGCCTCAGCTATGTGTTGCAAACCCGCAGCCATACTTTGATTCAGGGTGCGGGCACCCAGGCTACCGCCAATCACCAGTATCGTTTTCTTCTCCGGGCTCAGGTGAAAATGCTGCAGGGCCTCCTCCCGCTTTCCCGCCAGGTTCATGATGTCGGAGCGAACCGGGTTTCCGGTTAGCACGGTTTTATCAGCCGGAAAGAAAGCTTCCATATTCGGGTAGGCCACACATATTTTCTGCACCCGCTTTGCCAGCAGTTTGTTCGTGATGCCTGCATAGGAATTCTGCTCCTGAATCAGGGCCGGAACGCCTTGCGACGTAGCCGCATACAGCAGCGGACCGCTAGCATAGCCGCCAACGCCTACCACAGCATCGGGCTTAAACTCTTTTATAATTCTATGCGAGTCGCGCACACTCTTCAGCACTTTCAGCGGGAACGACAAGTTGTCCAGCGTCAGCCTGCGCTGCAGACCGCTGATCCACAACCCCACAATTTTATAGCCTGCCTCCGGCACACGCGTCATCTCCATTCTTCCCTGAGCTCCCACAAACAGAATCTCCGCCTCCGGGTGTATTTCCCGCAGACGGTTGGCAATGGCTACAGCAGGGTAAATGTGCCCGCCGGTGCCGCCACCGCTAATGATCACGCGATATGGTGCTCTCTGCTTAGGCATTCACGGGCATTTTTACGGACGCTGCGCCTACTGCGCGTTCCTGGTTTATGTCATCGCGGCTCACACTAAGTATGATGCCGATAGAAATTCCGGTAAAGATGAGCGAGGTGCCTCCCATACTTAACAGCGGCAGCGGCAGCCCCGTGATAGGCCCTAACCCCACGGCCACGGCCATGTTGATCATACCCTGTAGCACTAAACTAAAGCTAAGGCCGGCAGCCAGCAGGCCGGCAAAGGCGCCCTCGCTTTTACCCACTGTTACCAAGCATCGGTACAGCATGGCCAGGTACAGGAACAGCACAATCACTCCGCCCATCAAGCCGTACTCTTCCAGAATGATGGCATAGATAAAGTCAGAGTATGGGTGCGGGAGGATATCGCGCTGATCGCTATTGCCCGGGCCTTTGCCCACGACACCGCCGGTGGCGATGGCGATATAGGACTGCTCCAGCTGAAAAGGGATCTCATCTTCGTCCAGGAAATCTGTTACCCGGCTAACGGCCGTGCCCATACGCTGGCCCACAGCCAGGGCACCCGCTCCGAGCACGCCCACCACCAGCATCATGATTGCCAGCTTCTTTAAGGGCACCCGGCCGATAAACATCAACAGCATGCAGGTGGCAAACAGCAGCACTGCGGTAGAGGTGTTCGTCATGGCGATGAGGCCACAAATCGCACCGGTCCAGCCCAGCATTGGGAACAACGTGCTTTTCCAGTCGTCCAGGTTCTGCTGCCGCTTCGACAGCATACTTGCCAGGTAGGAGATCAAAGCCAGTTTAGCCAAATCCGAAGGCTGAAAAGTCTGGTTGATTACCGGAATCGTGATCCAGCGGGAAGCATCGTTAATGTTGGCGCCGTAAAAATAGGTGATGATCAGGAGCGGCGCCGAGAAGATGAGCGCCAGCAGCGACAGCCTGGAGTAGAACCTGTACGGGATCTTGTGCGCCAGCCACATGCAGAACAGGCCAACCAGGATCAGGAAGGTATGCTTAAAGAGAAAGTACTCGGTGTTTCCCTCCATCTTTTTGTACGCCAAAGTACCGGTGGCAGAGTATACCACAGCCACGCTGATGAGCGAGAACGCGATCACGATGCCCCACAGCACCGGGTCGCCCTTCAGGTTTTTCTGTAACCACTGCTTTACCATACCTTTGGCTTATACTTTTATACTTACTTCTTCAACACGATTTTCTCCACGGCTTCTTTAAAGCGCCTTCCACGGTGTTCATAATTGTCAAAAAGGTCGAAACTGGCGCAGGCCGGCGACAACAGCACCACGTCTCCGGGCGTTGCCAGTGAGCGGCTCAGGCGCACGGCGTAGTCCATGGAGGTTGTCTCCGCGATGATCGGCACTACGCGCCCAAAGGCCTCTTTCAGTTTCTCGTTGTCTTTGCCCAGGCACACCAGCACTTTTACCTTCTCCCGGGCCAGGTCTGCCAGGGTGCTGTAGTCATTGCCCTTGTCCACGCCGCCCGCGATCCAGATGATGGGCTGCTTGATGCCTTCCAGGGCATACCAGACGGCCTCTACATTCGTGGCTTTCGAGTCGTTGATGTAGGATACCTCCTTGGCGATGCCTATCAGCTGCAGCCGGTGCTCAGCGTTCTCAAATGTCTCCAGCCCCTTCTCTATCTCCCCATCGTCTACGCCCATCAACTTGGCCACCGCCACCGCCGCCATGGTGTTGTACTGGTTGTGCTTGCCGATCAGGCCGGATTTTGAGGTATCCACTGCCCCCTCGTAAAACTTGGCGGTAACTTTTATCTTTTTGTCCTCAAAGTATACTTTGGCGCCTTCTGCTCCCTGCAAGGAGAAAGGAATCGTGGTCCCGCCAAAGCTGGCTGAGTCGAAGGCCTTGCGGATGTTCTCATCATCGGCGTTGAACAGGAAGAAATCCGCCCCGGTCATGTTCTGGGCGATACGCAGCTTGGAGGCCGCATACTTTTCCATGCTGTACTCGTAGCGGTCCAGGTGGTCGGGGGTGATGTTGGTCAGCACCGCGATGTGCGCCTTGAACTGGTACATGTCATCGAGCTGAAAGCTGCTCAGCTCCACCACGTAGTAGTCGTGCTTGTTCTCGATCACCTTCTCGGCCAGACTCTCCCCGATGTTACCGGCCAGCCCCACATTAACACCTGCGTTTTTGAGCAGATGGTAAGTCAGGAGCGTGGTGGTGGTTTTACCGTTCGTGCCCGTGATGCAGATAAACTTGGCATCAGTGTACCTGCCGGCAAACTCAATCTCAGATATTACTGGTATCTGTTTCTTGTTTGCTTCTTGAATAACTGCAGCTTTACCAGGAATGCCAGGACTTTTAATGATTTCATCGGCCTTGAGTATGTTTTCTAAAGTATGCGTACCCTCTTCAAACGGAATGGCAGCCGTGGCCAACTTTGCCTTGTACTGCTCTTTTATCTCTCCTTTGTCAGACACGAATACCTCCAGGCCCTTTGCCTTTGCCAGCAAAGCTGCCCCTACTCCGCTTTCTCCTGCTCCTAGTATCGCTATCTTCATAGTTTCTTATTCGTTGTTGGTTATTTGCCTGAGCTTATCTCAGTTTCAGCGTTGCCAGTGTCAGGATGGCGAGCATGATGCCCACGATCCAGAAGCGACCCACAATCTTAGACTCGTGGTAGCCAAGTTTCTGGTAATGGTGGTGCAGCGGCGACATCTTAAAGATGCGGCGGCCTTCGCCATACTTCTTCTTGGTATACTTAAAGTAGCTCACCTGCAGCATCACCGACAGGTTCTCAACCAGGAAAATGCCGCAAAGTATCGGAATCAAAAGCTCTTTGCGCACGATCAGGGCCAGCACCGCAATGATGCCCCCGATGGCCAGACTGCCGGTATCGCCCATGAAAACCTGCGCCGGATAGGTGTTATACCACAAGAAGCCCACGCAGGCCCCCACAAAGGCCAGACAGAAAATAGCCAGCTCGCCGGAATTCGGGATGAACATAATATCCAGGTAATCGGCAAAGATGGTGTTACCCGAAACCCACGCGAAAATCGCCAGCGTCGTGCCGATAATAGCCGAGGTGCCCGCCGCTAAGCCGTCAATACCGTCAGTGATGTTGGCGCCGTTAGACACCGCCGTGATCACCAGGATCACGAAAGGAATGTAGAGGTAGCAGGACCAGTTTTCGAACAGGGGCCCGGCAAAGGCAAAGAGGTTGCAGTAGTCCAGCTCATTGTTTTTGCGGAAAGGTACGGTGGTGATCATGCTATGCACGTCCACGTAACTGCTGGAGGCGTTCACCGCAGAGGTAGTGCCATCGGCAAACATGTACTGCCGCACCACCACGTCGTCGTTCAGGTACAGCGTCAGCCCAACGATCAGGCCCAGGCCCACCTGCCCCAAAATCTTAAAGCGGCCGGCCAAACCTTCCTTGTTCTTCTTGAAAACCTTGATATAATCGTCCAGGAAGCCGATCAGGCCCAGCCAGATAGTGGAAACGATCATCAGCTGCACGTACACGTTGTCGAGGCGTGCGAACAGCAGCACCGGCACGAGAATGGCCAGCAGGATGATAAGCCCGCCCATCGTAGGGGTGCCTTTCTTTTCCAACTGCCCCTCCAGCCCCAGGTCACGGATAGACTCGCCCACCTGCTTGCGCTGCAGCACTTTTATCAGTTTGCCCCCGAAGATCATGGCAATCAGCAACGACACCAGGGTTGCCATACCCGCCCGAAACGAGATGTACTGGAACACGCCTGCCCCAAAAAGGTCAAACTCGCGGTCGAGGTATGTGAAAAGGTGATATAGCATTTATTCGGTTACCTTTGGCTAAAAATTAATCGTTTGGCTATATTTATTTGCCGAGCTGCCGGAACATCTCGCTTAAAATCTGTTTGTCATCAAAGTCATACTTCACGCCTTTGATCTCCTGGTATGTCTCGTGCCCCTTGCCGGCCACCAGTATGATATCGTTCGGCTGGGCCAGCATCACTGCAGTTTTAATGGCCTCCTTACGGTCCAGCACCGAAAGCGTTTTCTTAAAATCCAGCGGTTTCACGCCTTTCTGCATATCTTCCAATATCGCCTGGGGCTCCTCGAAGCGCGGGTTATCGGAAGTAAGGATGACTTGATCGCTCAGGCGGCAGGCAATATCTGCCATGACCGGGCGCTTGGCGGCATCGCGGTTTCCGCCGCAGCCTACCAGCGTAATCACCTTTTGGTTCGGGTTTCGGATCTGCTGGATCGTTTGCAGCACATTCTCCAATGCGTCGGGTGTGTGGGCATAGTCCACAATGCCAGTTATTTGCGCATCAGACACAACATAGTCGAAACGGCCGGCAGCGGAGCTCAGGCTCGACAGCACGGTCAACGACTCCGTTGGGTCCTCGCCAAGCAGCACAGCCACCCCGTAGGCGCCCAGCAGGTTGTAAGCGTTAAAGGCACCGATGAGCTTTGCCCAGATTTCCTGGCCGTTCACCTCCAGGTGCAATCCTTGAATAGTATTATCGATCAGGCGGCCCTTAAACTCCACCATCTTGCGTAAAGCATAAAAATGCGCGCTGGCTTTGGTATTTTGTACCATTATCGGCCCGCGTTTGTCGTCTGCGTTTACCAGGGCAAAGGCATTTTTGGGCAACATATCAAAGAAGGACTTTTTTGCCTTGATATATTCCTCAAATGACCCGTGGTAATCCAGGTGGTCGTGGGTGATGTTGGTGAAAACGCCACCGGCAAACGTGATGCCTGCCACCCGGCGCTGCACCATGGCATGCGAGCTCACCTCCATAAAAGCATGTGTGCAGCCGGCTTTTACCATTTGCGCCAGCAGCTCGTTTAGCTTCACGGCATCCGGAGTGGTATGGGTAGAGGGGATTACCTCCTCATCTATCTGGTTCTGCACCGTCGAGATCATGCCAACGTGGTAGCCTAGTTCCCGGAAAAGCTTATGCAGCAAGGTTACAGACGTGGTTTTACCATTGGTGCCGGTAACGCCTACCAGTTGCAGCTTCTTGGATGGATGGCCATAGAACGCCGATGCCATTTGCCCCAGCGCCTCCGCTGAGTCTTTTACCTGCACGTAGGTCATACCCGGCTTCAGTTCCTGCGGCAGCTCCTCGCAAACGATGGCCGCAGCGTGTGCCTCTTCGGCTTTCGGCATAAAGGCATGTCCGTCCGCCTGCACGCCCCGCACCGCCACAAACAAGCTTCCCTCACGTACCTGCCGCGAGTCGAACACAATGCCTTGCACCGGCACCTCCAGGGAGCCGTGGGTGCTTAGCACTTGCACGTGTTGTAGTATGTTCTGCAGTAGCTGCATCAGCCAAGTATAATGGTTATGGTTTTATCTTCGTTAATGTCGGTGCCCGGGGCGATCGACTGTCTTCTCACTAATTTGCCTGCGCCTTGCACGTCCACGTTCAGGTGCTGGTTGCCAAGTATGAACAGGGCGTCCCGCAGAGTCATTCCCACTACATCGGGCACCTTGTTGCGCAGCACCGGGTTTGGCTTAAATTCCAGCGAGCGCCGCTTCGGCTCCACTTTCACCCAATCCTCATCCGCCGCGCCTAGGTGGGTGCTGATTCCCAGGGTATTGTAGATCATCTTCAGGTCCTCAAAGCTACCGGCCTTTGCCAATGGCAGGCTCTCCTTGTCCGGCACTACCCTGGCACGCATCGGCTTGTGTATCGCCAGGTCCCGGGCATAGGCCTTATCCGCAAGCTCTTTAAACACCGGCGCCGCCACATCGCTGCCATACACGTTCACGCCTCGCGGATTGTCGATGATCACGATGCAGCTATACTTCGGGTTATCTGCCGGAAAATAGCCGGCAAAGGAGGTCGAGTACTCGCGCACATAGCGGCCATTCTTCACTTTGCGGGCAGTGCCAGTTTTTCCGGCTATCTTATAGTCCGTGCTGTGGATGTTTCTGGCCGTGCCATGTTCCACCACTCCTTCCAGCATCGCCTTCAGCTTTTTCAGCGTTTCTTCAGAGCATATCTTCTCGTTCAGCACGCGCGTCTCAAACGACTGCACCACCTCATCCACCTGCCGAATCTCTTTCACGATGATCGGCTGGATCTTCACGCCGTTATTTGCCACGGCATTGTAGAAGGCCAGCGTTTGCAGCGGCGACAGCTTCAGCTCGTACCCGATGGCCATGGAGGTAAGCGTCGTGCCATACCAGTTCTTGTCCTGCGGGTCCTTCATGTAGGGCCTTGCCTCTCCTTCCATCTGAAAACCCAGTGGGCTGTTCAACCCAAACTTGTTCAGGTAATCGACATAAACCTGCTGTTCATTGCCGAAATATTGCTCCATGAGCTTCGCCACGCCGATATTGGAGGATTTCTCAAACACCTGCTGCACCGTAATTTTGCCGTAACCGTTGATTTTGGCATCGGTCATGGTGGTGTTTTTGATGCGGTAGCGGCCATCCCCGGTGTCAATCGTGTCGGTCAGGTTCACTTCCGGGTGGTGCTCAAACAAGGCCATCATAGAGGCCAGCTTAAAGGTAGAGCCCGGCTCGGTTCGTCCCTGGCTGCCTACCGCGTAGTTGTAATCCTCAATGTAGCCGCCCTTTGTCTTCCCCAGGTTCGCCATCGCTTTTATCTCGCCGGTTTTCACCTCCATCAGGATAACGGTGCCATAATCTGCATCTGTTTTCTGCAGTGATTTGTAGAGCGCGTTCTCGGCTACGTCCTGCAGGTTGATGTCGATGGTGGTCTTGATGTCATAGCCATGCTGCGGCTTCACCTCTGTGCCATCATAAATAGGCTTGCTGCCTCCTGCAATGCGCTCAAACAACGCCTCTCCGTCTGTGCCCGTCAGCTGCCCGTTAAAGCTATACTCCAGGCCTGCCCCGTTTTTATCTTCGTTGATAAAGCCAATGGTGCGCTCGGCTAGCAGACCAAATGGCTTAAAGCGTTTTTCTACTTTCTCAAAAATCACCCCGCCCCTGTTTTTTCCCTGCCGGAAAATGGGCCAGTGCGCCATTCTCTTCTTCTCCTGGTAATTGATCTGGCGGCTGTTCAGGCGAATATACCGTCTGCCCGAGTGGCGCGCATTGATCATCTTGCGGCGGTAATAGTCTTCGCTCCTGTCGCCATAGAACCGCGACAGCAGCAGCGCCAGCGAGTCCACGCTAGCATTAAAGACCTCCGCCTTCGCCACCGTAGGGTCAAAAGCCACCCGGTAAAAGGGCAGCGAGGTAGCCAGGATGCTCTCGTTATCCGAAAGGATGTTGCCCCTGGTGGCGCGCACCGGCTTGTAAAAAATGCGCCGCTCTTTCGAGATGCTCTTCCATTTATCCCCCTGCAGAAACTGGATATGCACGACCTTGTACACGATCGCGCATGCAAACAGGCAGACCAACAGAAACGCCACCCGTACCCTGATCAGTATGGACTTCTTAATACTCATCTGCAGGCACTACAACTTGGTATGGCGGTGTTGAGCTCTCCTCCAGCCCCAGCGGCGCCACGTTGCGGGCCACTTCCGACTGTTTGCTTGCTTCCATATACTCCGATTTTAGGGTAGAATAATCGGCGCGAAGGTCTTCTACCTCCACCTTTACTTTATCAATCTGGCGAACCGTTTTCACGGCAAAATGCGTGTTGCCAATGTATAAAAGCGTAATGCCCGTCAGAAACAGGACGCGCGGCATGTATTTCAGCGGCACCCCCTCCTCAAACAAGGCATCAACATTGGCGTATTTATCGAGCAGCGTAAAAAGGCTCATCCCCTTTTTCTTAGGCTTGAGCGGCTCTTCCGCCTCTGGCTTCACGCGCGCCGTATTTACCTTCGGCGCGGCTGCTCTTTTGGTGAGTACATTAGAAGCCATACTTATTTTCGTTAGCTGTGTAGTTTGTTTTACTTTCCTTCTCTTTCCTCCCGCTTCTCGGCTACTCTTAGCTTGGCACTCCTGGAGCGGCTGTTCTGCAGCAGCTCCTCCTCTGTGGGGGTGATCGGCTTGCGATGCACCGCCTCCAGCGGCTTAATCTCGTTTCCGAACAGGTCTTTCTCCACCTCCCCGAAAAACTTCCCCTTGGCGATGTAGTTCTTCACCATCCGGTCTTCCAGCGAGTGATACGAGATCACCGAGAGCCTTCCGCCGGGCCTGAGCACCTCCGCCGCCTGCTCCAGCATCTCCTCCAGCGCCTTCATCTCGTCGTTCACCTCGATGCGGAGCGCCTGAAACACCTGGGCCAGGTACTTGTTCTCTTTCCCTTTCGGGGTGCAGGAGCTGATGGCCTGCTTAAAATCGGCAATCGTCTCCAGCGGCTGCCGGTTGCGCTTCTCCACCACCGTCCGGGCCAGGGTCTTGGCGTTTTTCACCTCCCCGTAAATCCCGAAGATGCGGTGCAGCTGCTCCTCGGAATAGGTCTCGAGCACCTCCTGCGCGGTTATGCCCGCATCGGGGTTCATGCGCATGTCCAATGGCCCGTCGAAGCGGGTAGAGAAACCACGCGCCGGCACGTCAAACTGGTGCGAGGAAACCCCTAGATCCGCCAGAATACCATCCACCTTCTTCACGCCGTACAGGCGCAGGTACTTCTTCAGGTCACGGAAGTTGGCGCGCACGAACTGAAAGGTCGGCCCTTCCAGCTTCTTCGACTGCTCCTGCGCGTCACTGTCCTGGTCAAAACTGTAGAGCTTGCCTGTTGTAAGCTCTTTGAGGATGCGGGCTGAGTGGCCTCCGCCACCAAACGTCACATCCACGTATATTCCGTCCGGCTTTATGGCCAGCGCCGCTACCGACTCCTCCAGTAATACTGGGCGATGATATTCCATTACACAAGCGGCTCTTCAGCCGGTTTATCTCCCAAAAACTTCTGGGCAAGCTGCGAGAAATTCTGCTGATCCTTTATCAGGAACTCCTCATATTTATCCGGGTTCCAGATCTCCACACGGTTACCCAAGCCCACCACAATCGCCTCCTTCTCCAGCTCTGCAAACCGGCCCATGGTCTTGGGCACGATAAAACGGCCCGCCCCATCCAGCTCAATCTCGGTGTTGCCCCGGAAGAAGTTCCGCTGAAAGTGGCGGTACTCCTCGTTGAACTCGTTCAGGCCGGCCACCTTGTCGTAGATCACCTTCCACTCGGCCTTCGGGTACAGCACCAGGCAAGGCTCAAACCCCCTCATCAGCACCACATGATTGCCAGACGCCTCCGGCAGGTTGGCTTTTATCTTTGCAGGTAAAACCAACCTTCCCTTCGGATCGATCTTGCACTCATATTCGCCGGAAAGGAAGTTCATAGGCTTATGGTGGTATAGTCCGTATAGACTTTGGACTATACAAATGTAGCCAATCAGCAAAATATCGCAACCACAATCTACCACTTTTTACCACTTTGTGGATAAATTATGGTAATCCACACCACTTATCCACATTATCCACACCACCGGCCCCTCATTTTGGGTATAACTAAATTTGCAGCGAATCTCTAAATTCCTTAAAATACGAGACCTAAAACACATAAACATTTGATTACCAAATGATTATTGCAAAAGGATAGAACATAGTCTATTTTTTATACTTAATAACTCTGAAAGTGGGACGAAGTGGCAAAAGTGGGAGAAAGTGGAAGGGATTTAACTAAGGTGGAGCAAAGTGGAGGCAAAGTTCCTCTAGAAAAACGATCAGTTGGATAGGTTCCTGTGGCTGTGGGGATTACTGATAAAGCAAAGCCGAAGCCAGGTTCAAAGAAAACAAAAAAGGAGCTGTTTAAAGCCCCTTCCTCATACTCTGATCGACCTGTACTCAAAACTTGAATCCCATGTGCACCCCAATAGACAGCACCGGCGTGCCATCGCTGTAATGAAAGTAGGAGATCCTCCCGCCTGCTATACCGTTGCGAAAAGCGCCAAAGTCGTTTTCCAGGTAGCCAAAGAAGCCGGTATCAGATGTTTTGATATGGGTAACGGAACCGTCCTGCGTGCCCTGCCCTTCCGGATCGGAGTTAACCTCGGCGCGATGCCGGACGCTTGGCCCTGCCCCTAAGCGCAACGTTACCTTTTCGCCCTGCAGGGCATCAAAGGCAGCGCCTAAAGAAGCCATGTAAAATGTGTTCTGAACGGTGAAGATCTTTTTTGCGTCGTCGTAGCGCTTGGCCGAGAGCAGGCCTACATCCAAGCCCACTGATAGCTTCTTGCTCAGGTAGTGGCTAAAGTTATTACTAAACAAGAGCCCCTGGCTATCGTTTTCGGAAAGCCAGACAAAGTATACGCCTGCCTTCAGCGCCCCCGGCTCCTTGCCCGCCCCTCCGTTCACAAAAGTTTGCGCATTCGCATCCAAAGGACTGGATAGTAGAATTAGGCTGGTAAAGGCTCTAAGCGCTGCAGAGGCAAAAAAGCGGTTCATGGGCTGGAAAGGCAAAGGGTATAACGTAGCGGTTGATGTACAAGCCCTTTGGCATACGGCTGTTTCACCTCCGTAGTTGCGGAAATTATATATCCTTTTAAAGATATTATTTGGTTTTATAAAGCTGCCACCAAGGCAGGAAGGGTTTATCATGATGTTCGTAGTGGTAGCCGAAGAAATAACAGCTTATAAAAGCCCATAGGTGGTTCTTTGGCTGCGTGCCCGACTTGTGGGGGTTATCCTCCGGGTGCTCGCCCCGATGGGGCCGGTAGGTGCCAAAGTAGAAGAGCTGAAATGTAGCCAGGACGGCCGGCAGCATCCAGAACAGCACCACATTCTCCACCGGAAAGTATAGCTTCAGCACGTTAAACGTGATAGCCATCAGCAGAAGCTGCCACCAGGTGATATACTGTTTCAGAAAGCTAAAGTACCAGGGCCAGAAGGAACCATGGTGATAGTCGGGATCCTGGCTGGTGGCTACGTGGCGGTGGTGCTGGTGGTGGCGCGGCAACAGGCGCGGATACCAGTTATAGGCAAACAGCAAGGCCGTCACCGTACCGATCGCTTTGTTAAGTTTTGGCCTGCCAGGGGCTGCCACCCCGTGCATGGCATCGTGGGCCGTGATGAAAAGGCCCGTATAAAGGTGCGTCTGCAGCAGCAGGAAAACATACGTAAGCGGCGAGGTGAAACGAACAGAATAAGACGTGAGCAGGTATACCAGCAGCAAGCCCCAGAGAACAAGTATACTTGCCGCTACCCCTATTCCCCGGAAATCTTTTCTTCTGTTATAAATCATCATGGATTGCCTTACTGGTGCCGCAGGTGTAGTTTCTTAGCCGAAATATCCCGAATACCTAGCACGGAATGGCCAGTAGCGCCGCCCGCACTTCTTCCATTAGCCACATGGGCGTGGAGGTGGCGCCACAAATACCTATTCTGTCGCCGGCCTTAAACCACTCGGGCTGCAGTTGCTCTACTTTAGACACAAAGTATGTTTCGGGGTTGGTATCCTTGCACACCTGGTACAGCACCCGACCGTTGCTGGACTTGGTTCCGGACACGAAGATCACCTTATCGAAATTCGCCGCAAACCGTCGCAATTCCTTGTCCCGGTTAGATACTTGTCGGCAGATCGTATCGTTGGCGTCTACTTCGTAACCCTGCTGCTCCAGGCGGCTTTTTATACGATAAAAGCTGTCGGTGCTTTTGGTGGTTTGGCTGTAGAGGGTGATTTTTTGCGGCAATTCGTGCTGCAGCAGCTCCTCCATACTTTCAAACACCACGGCTTGGTTGCTCGTCTGCCCCAGCAGCCCCATCACCTCCGCGTGGCCATGCTTGCCATAGATAAAGATCTGCTCTTTTTTATCATAGGAGGTTTTGATGCGGTTCTGCAGCTTCAGCACCACCGGGCAGGAGGCATCCAGCAGCCGGAGGTTGTTTTGCAGCGCTACCTGGTAAGTTTCCGGCGGCTCGCCGTGCGCCCGGATCAGCACCGTCTCGTTATGCAGTTGCCGCAGCTCCTCATGGTTTATCACCCGCAGGCCGCGTCGCTGCAGGCGCTCCACCTCCACATCGTTGTGCACAATGTCGCCCAGGCAATAGAGATACTCCTGCTCATCCAACAGGTCTTCCGCCATCTGGATGGCATATACTACCCCAAAGCAGAAGCCGGAGTTATCATCGATGGTTATTTGCAGGGTGCTCATACTTTCTATACAACTACCGGTTGATATTGTTTAACGCTTTTTCGCTGTCTAATACCCTCATACACTGATATGGTGAGCAGCAGCATCAGCATAGAGTACATGGTATCCTCTACAGGTATGGAAACAAGGCGCAGCCCCAGGTTATAGTCGTTGTTATACCACACCACGGGCAAGTAGGTAAGCACGCCGTTTACAAGCAGGAAGGGAACCAGGTGCACCAGGTAGGCCAGGTAGAAGCGGCCCAAAAAGCGGCTCCCGAAGAAGCGCAGATGCAACAGGAGCATTATAGAAAGCAGCACGAAAGTGATGGAGGTGTACAGTCGGCTCATGTTAAAAATGGCCAGCATCGGCAGCAGCACCATCAGCAGCACCGCTACCGGCTTGGCATAAGGCTGCAACAGGTCTCTTGTTATATAAGCATTCAGCACATCATAGATAAACACGCAGGCATAAGGCACCGTCAAAAAGAACAGCACCTCCTCCAGCGGCAGGTTAAACAGGTAAATGCCCGTCAGGTAGGCCTCGTTAAAGCCCCAGACGCCAGCTTTGGTAAACAGCACGTCCCAAACCACAAACAGGACACCGTTAACCAGTATAGCCGGGAAAAGCGCTCCCCAGTTCTTATAGAAGGCCACTTTCCTATCGAAGGAGAGCAGGAAAGGAAACAGGATGGTAAAAATATTGAGGTACAGGTAGATGTACATGGCTTATGGTGTATTCGCTGTAAATTAGGAAATGCGCCGCACAAGCCTTACCCGCCCCGCTTTAAATCCGGATAGTACGGATCTCTTCTTTCTCGGCTTCGGTGCAATGGTCCTTTTTCAGGAGAAAATCGCGTATGGTACGCGCCAACTCCGTAGAAATGCCGGATGCAGGATGCTGTTTCAGGCTGTCGATCATCACTTGCTTGTCTTCTGCCAGGTGCCCGCTCAGGTTCAGGTAGCGCGGCACGTAATGCTCCACCGTAAACCGCAGGAACCTGATCTCCGGATGGTCCTTGTCCAGGGCCACCGCCTCGTCAAAAATAGCGGCCGCTGTCCGCAGCTGCTTCAGCTTGCTGTAGGGGTTCCAAAGGTACTTGGCCATCACCGCCTCCGACACGGCTTTGTAGGCCAGCACCACCGGGTCCTTCTCGCGATAGGCGGCCATTTTTTTGTTAAACAGCTCTGCAGCGTCTTTGTCCAGGCTTGCCTGGAGGTACTCGGTTCTTAGCTCTGATAAAGTATAGCTTGTTTTGTTGCCGGCCAGCGCTACCTGCGCCAGCAGCAGTAAAAGTATAAAGGGTATTCTGTATTGCATTTAAATCGCGTTAAATCGGTACTTGACGTACGAGCTGAGCAGCAAGGCCAGCTTCGTGTTATCAGGTACTCTTACGCGCTCCTTCAGGATGTGTTTTGCCGGCAGGCCCTGTATCTTCCGGAAAAGCTTTCGGTAATACACATAGGCCAGGTACACGCCCATGCGGGCAGAACGCGGCAAAGCCATGATCCCGGCGTAGGCGTCTTCGAAGTCCTTCAGGATGTCCTGCTCTATCTCGGCCTTACACGCGTTGCTGAACTTGCGGTACTCCACCTTCGGGAAGTATACCCGGCCCCGCTCCTTAAAGTCGCTTTTCATGTCGCGCAGGAAGTTCACTTTCTGGAAGGCCGCGCCCAGGCTGCGCGCCGGCTTCTCCAGCCTGTCGAACATTTCCTGATCGCCCTCGCAAAACACCTTCAGGCACATCAGCCCCACCACCTCCGCAGAGCCATAGATGTACTCGTCGTACAAATCGCGGTCATACACCCGGTCATCCAGGTCCATTTCCATACTTCTGAGGAAGGCCTCAATATACTTTTTATCGATGCCATACTTGTTTACCACGCATTGGAAGGCGTGCAGCACCGGGTTCAGGCTCAGCTTCTGGTCGATGGCCTCATAGGTTTGGTTTCTGAACTCGGCGAGCAGCTTGCGCTTGTCATGGCCATGGAAGGTGTCCACAATCTCATCGGCGCAGCGCACAAAGCCGTAGATGGCATAGATCGGCAGGTGCAGTTTTTTATCCAGGGACTTAATGCCCAGCGAGAAGGAGGTGCTGTACGCCTGGGTAATCACTTTGCTGCACTGCATGCAGGTATCTTCAAAAAGCTGCTCCATACGCAAATGGGTTAGTGTTATTTATACGTTTAAGGCTACCGGCGGTGCATACTCTTTCTCGATCTCCTTCGCCACCACCTGCCCCGATATTAGCGAGGGCGGCACGCCGGGTCCGGGCACGGTGAGCTGCCCGGTATAGTATAGGTTTCGGACTTTTTTGCTCTTGAGGCTTGGCTTCAGGATGGCTGTCTGCAAAAGCGTGTTGGCCAGACCGTAGGCATTTCCCTTAAAGGCATTGTAATCCTGGATAAAGTCTTTGTGCGCGTAGCTGCGCTTGTATATCATGTGGCTCCGGATGTCCTGCTTTGTCAGGCGCTCCAGGCGGTCCATCACCAGGTTAAAGTATTTCTCGCGCAGCTCCTCTGTGTCCTGCAGGCCGGGCGCCACGGGTATAAGTATAAACACGTTCTCGCAGCCCTCCGGCGCCACGCTTGGGTCGGTTACGGATGGGGCAGATACATAGAAAAGCGGTTTCTTGGGCCACTGCGGATGGGTATAGATCTCCTGCGCGTGCGGCCCGAAGTCCTCGTCGAAGAACAGGTTGTGGTGCCGCAGGTTCTGCAGGCGCTTGCTAACGCCCAGGTAAAACAGCAGCGACGAGGGTGCCATCACGCGGCTTTCCCAGTAGCTGTCGGTGTAGCTTTGGCTGGCGGGCGGCAGCAGGTTTTTCTCTACGTGATGGTAATCCGCGCTGGCCACCACAATATCAGCCTCAAACGTATCCGTATCCGTCTGCACATGCGATACGCTTCCCTCCTGCACCTGCAGCCGCTGCACGTTCTGGTTATACTTAAAAGTTACGCCTTTCTCCTCTGCCAGCTGCACCATCCCCTCCACAATCTTATACATGCCGCCCATCGGGTACCAGGTGCCCAGGCTGATGTCGGCATAGTTCATCAGACTATACAGCGCAGGCGTATTGCGTGGCAGCGCCCCCAGGAAAAGTATGGGAAACTCCATGAGCTTGATGATCTTCTCGTGCCGGAAGAAGCGGCGGATGTGCTTGTGGAAGGACTGGAACACGTCCATGCGCAGCACATCCAGCAGCAGGCGCGGGCTCATGAACTCCGAGAGGGAGCGGCCAGGCTTGTACACCAGCTGGTTGATGCCCACCTCATACTTATAGGCCGCCTGGTCCAAAAACAAGTCCAGCTGCCTGGCGCTGCCCGGCTCCATACGCTCGAAGAGTGCCTGCAGCTCCGGCAGCCGGGCTGGTATGTCTACAAAATCATCCTCCCCAAAAACTACGGTGTAGGACGGGTCAAGCCGCCTGAGGTCGTAGTAGTCAGCGGTTGATTTTCCGAAACGGTTAAAGTATGACTCGAACACATCGGGCATCCAGTACCAGCTGGGGCCCATGTCAAAGGTGAAGCCTTCGGCTGAGAAGCTGCGGGCGCGCCCCCCGGGGGTGCTGTTTTTCTCCAGCACCGTTACCTCGTAGCCTTTATCAGCCAGGCTTGTGGCAGCCGAAAGGCCCGAAAAGCCCGAGCCGATTACTATCACGCGCGTTGCAGCCATACGTTTGTTTTGGGGTTAAGCGTCCTGCTTGTATACTTTCAGCACCTTCTTCAGCTCCTTGCGGGCAATGTGAATGCGGTTTTTTACCGTACCGATCGGGATCTGCAGTTTCTCTGCGATCTCCAGGTACTTGTACCCCACATAGTACATCATGAACGGGGTGCGGTGCTCCTCGTTGAGGTTGGCGATCGCTTGGTTAATGTCGTTCATGACGAAGGTTGCCGTGCCTTTGTTCTGCGTCACGAAGTTTTCGTCGGTATTGAGGTACTGCAGGTACTCGGAGCTATCGATGTTACTGCTGCGCTTGGTTACCTTGTTGTAGTTGTTAATGAAGGTATTGCGCATGATGGTATAGAGCCAGGCCTTTAAGTTGGTGCCTGCCTTAAATTTATCACGATTCGTCAGTGCCTTCAGCATAGTTTCCTGCACCAGGTCTTTCGCATCGTCTAAATCGCGGGTCAGGTTCATGGCTGCCGGCCGTAGCGACTGTGCCACATTCTGTACGAGGGTATTGAATTCCAGAGCTGTCATTCTGTTTAAAGTTTTATGGTTGAACCATAAACAAATATACGATGGTATTGGAAAGAAAAATAACTTTGTGTAAGTTATTTTTGTGTTAAGTTAAACAATTTCGACAAATGAACCCTCACAACCTGTGTATGTACATTTTTTCAGGGTAAACGACAGGAATATAATTGGGAAAGGCACAAAAAAATCCGGGCCGCCGTGTCTTACAAACGTAAGAGACGACGGCCCGGATTTAAAGCAGTGCAAAAAATTACTTAAACTTTGCCATTAGCTCCCGCATGCAGTTTAAACGCACCACATTTACCGGGAACACCAGGAAGTCGTGCTGTGCCTGATAACCATACACATAAATGGTGCTGTCGGAGAAGCGCTCGGAAAGCTTGTTGAGGTATGCCTGCACCTGCTCCCGCTCCGGAACGGTGGTCAGCACGGTGCAGAGGAATTTTGCTTTGAACTGCTCATAGGTCAGCTCCAGGTCTTTGAAGGGCAGGTGCTGCCCCATGTATACCACCCGCTGGTTGTGCGCCCGCAAGATGTAGAGCATGTAGAGCAGGGCCAACTCATGAAGCTCCCCCTCGGGCAAGTACAGGATGTACACCGGGTCATCCTCCTTCCAACGCGCCGGCTGGCCGTCTATGGCCACCAGCAGCTTCTGCCGGATAAGGTTGCTTACAAAATGCTCGTGGGCCGGCGTAATGTTTCCGGTTTGCCAAAGGATGCCGATCTTGTTGAGAAACGGGTAAACCACCTCCTGCATAGTTTCCTGGAAGCCCATCTGCAGCGTGGCCTTAGAGAGCGCCCGGTCAAATTTATACTCATCCATGTCCACCATGGCCGCTACCAGCTCGCTCACGTGCTGCGCGCATTCGCAGGGCTGGTCGCAGAGCTGCTGCACCGTATCCAGGATCTGCCCCTTGTCCATCTGCGCGATCTTGGAGATCTTATACCCCCGCTCATTCAGCAGCGAGATGTTCAGCAAAGACTTCAGGTCCGCATCGTCGTAGTAGCGGATGTTCGTCTCGGTGCGTTTGGGGTTCAGGATGCCGTAACGCTGCTCCCATATCCTGATGGTGTGCGCCTTGATACCTGAAAGATGTTCGAGTTCTTTAATAGTGTACTGAGCCACGTTTTTCCTGTTCCTGTTTCTTCACAATGTCGTAAGCCAACCGGAAGTACCGCGGCGCTACCCACAGCATCCCAAAAGACTCAGAACCATACTTGCCTTGCGCTTTGTGATGCACCTTGTGGGCCATGTTTAAGGCTTTCAGGTAAACGTTAGACGATTTCCCAAAAAACCTTAAGCGCCTGTGGATGAACACATCATGGATCAGAAAGTAAGCCACCCCGTACAGGGTAATGCCTGCGCCAATCCAGAACCTGTAGTCTAGCGGGTCGGTGCCGAAGATGAAAAACAGCATCGCCAGCGTGCCATAGTAGGCAAAAAACAGGTCGTTGAGTTCAAAAGCGTGGTTGTGGTGCGTGTGGTGCGACTTGTGCAGGAACCAGAGGAACCCGTGCAACACGTACTTGTGCATAACCCACGCCACGCCTTCCATCGCCACAAAAGTCAAAAGCATGATTCCGATGCCTGTTAGCATACACACAAAACAGCAAGTTTAAGGAATAGTTTAAACTATTAAACAAAAGCTCACCACTTTATTTGCTCTTTGTTTAAAAAAGCGGCTATACCGCGCTGGCAGTCCTCGCTGCCCCGGGTTACGGCGTTCATCTCGGTGGCATACTGCAGGCCTTCCTCCAGCGTCATGGCCTGTACCCGCGCTATCATCTCTTTGGTTACTTCCATACTTTGCCTGGAGTTCTCCTCGCAGAGCTTTTGGGCAAAGGAGAAAACGCGCTCCTCCAGTTCTCCGGCAGGTACTACGAAATTCACCAGGCCATACTTCTCGGCTTCCCCGGCCGTAACAAGATCGCCGGTGAGCAGCAGCTGCTTGGCGCGGGCCTCGCCAATCTTGCGCAGCAGGAACACTTTTACGATGGCAGGTATGAAGCCGATCTTCACCTCGGTGTAGCCGAACTTTGCCTCCGGCACGGTAAAGCCAAGGTCGCAGATGGCAGCCAGCCCGCAACCGCCGGCAATGGCGTGGCCGTGTATCTGGGCAATCACGACTTTCTTCAAGGTATAAATCATCCGGAAAAGCTCCATCAGGTGTGTGGAATCGAGCAGGTTCTCGTGGTAATCGTTCTCCTGCAGCCGCTGTATGTACTCCAGGTCAGCCCCGGCGCAGAACACCTTGCCCTCGGCGCGCAGCACGATCACCTTACAGGCATCGTCGTCCTCGGCCATGGCAAAGGCACGCTTCAGCTCGGTTACCACCTCAAAGTTAAGGGCATTGCGTTTATCGGCACGGGCCAAGGTAATGTAGCCTACGCGGCCTTTCACTTCGTAGTGCACATATTCCATGGTCAGGCTTTCAGCTGTATTTGTCAGGTCAGTCATGATACGTTATATTGAAGTATGGAGATAAATATAACCTTGTGCTCAGGTATACGCAAGAAGGCTGGCAACGCTGCATAAATTCCGTCAGCGTATAAACGCCACCAAAGCAGCCAGGATAAAGCAAGTATGGGCCGGAGTTAAAGTATGCCAGTTATCCAAAAAATAAATTTGCTAACAAACGTTAGGTTGACTATTTTTGAAATGGAAGTGTCCCAGAATCCTTTGAACAGAAAACAACAGATCGAGCGAACGGCTACCTCTCTTTTTAGAACAAAAGGGTATGCGGCCACATCGATGCGGGATCTGGCGCACGAATTGGGCATAGAGGCTGCCAGCCTTTACTCGCACATCAAGTCGAAGGAGGAGATTCTGCAGCGGGTATGCTTTAGGGTGGCGCAGGAGTTTTTTGAAGCCCTGGATGCCGCCGAAGCCAACTCCGGTTGTGCCACCAGCAGGCTGAAAAAAGCCATCGCTGCCCATGTGCGGGTGCTGACGCAGAACACGGAGGCCTCAGCGGTTTTTCTCTACGAGTGGCGCCACCTGAGTGAGCCGATGCACAGCACTTACCGTAACCTGCGCGACAGGTATGAGGCTCGCTTCCGCGACATGATCAGGGAAGGCACTGCTAGCGATGAGTTTCACGTACCTGACGAGAAGTTTGCCGTCCTGACGATACTCTCGGCGCTGAACTGGATCCATACCTGGTACCGGCCTGACGGAAAGATGAAACCGGCTGAAATTGCCGAGAACATTTCAAATATGCTACTGCATGGCCTGAGTTACCCAACCCAGCCGCACTGACCTTTTTTCGCTCACCTTAATACCATCTAAACTATCTAACCGCCGGGCTGCCACCACAGCCCGGCATTTTTTCTGGCGCTAAAAAGATCATCCGGCAAGTATAAAAACCTTCGCCCGTTCCGCCGTGATGTCTATTTTGAATTCAGGTAGGTGCCGCAGCCGCTAAATGCCATGCTGTTGGCTTTTACGCGCACCAGGTACGACGATATTTTACCTGACATGGTGTCTTCGCAGGGCTGCTCCAGTATCTCTACCTGCAGCTCACCTGCAGCTGATGTAGCGCTGTAAGTCGTTGTGTTCCCTTTTTCGGCCGGGGCTGGCACGGCTGTAACTATGTGTATACTTTCAGATGGAAGGGTTCTGAAGCGGATACTGTCTTCCAGGTCTATCTCCAGCACCCATCCCGGCTCATTGCCTGTTGCCACAAAGTCTATCCCCCTTTCCCGCCTTTTGTCCCAGAGAGCGGCATTGTCCTCTATTAAAGCGGTATCACGGCGCAGCCGGTACATGGGCGCCAGCGACGTGGCAAAGGGCTTGCCTTCCGGGTCCAGCATGTTCAGCTCGCCCTGCGGTGCCAGGCTAAAGCGGGAAATACCTCCGTTTCCCGAATCCCCCAGCAGCTCCAGTGTGCTATCAGCTATGCGCCAGGTGCCGGTACGGGTATAAGGCTGCACGTCGCGGTCCTGGTACATCAGCGTCTCTGCAAAGGTGTTGTTCTCGCTCAGGCTGAGGCTATAGTTAATGCCCGGGCAGTCGGCACAGGGAATCACGCCGCGCCAGGTGCCCACCAGGGCCGTAGGCGCAAGTGTTTTAGCCGCACCAACGTCGGTTGGCTCCGTCGAGACATCACCTCCGGGACTTGTGGTGCAACTGGCCATATAAAACAGCATCGCCCCGAGCCACAACCCTACCCTATACTTTCTTCTCATATTATACTGTACGCGCCCGCTTTACAGGCTGTTCAGATTAATCAGCGCCTTAACCACAAAGCGCCCCGCTTATGTCTAAACGAGGCGCTTTGCTATACTTTATACGTGAGCTTATACTTTCTCCATCTCAGTTTTCACAAAATCTACCAGGCTCTTGATGTAGTCTGTGCTGAAGTCGAACTTAATGCCGGCCGCCTCATACACCTCGCCAATGGAAACGGTGTAGCCCAGGCTGAGGGCGCGCTTGTAAGCGGCAAGCCCCTCGGCCGGATTCTCCTTGTAGTTTTTCCAGACGGCAATAGCCCCTAGCTGGGCCATGGCATATTCAATGTAGTAGAACGGCACCTCGTAGATGTGCAGCTGCTTCTGCCACAAGTAGGGTTTATACTTCTCCAGCCCTTGCCAGCTAACCGTCTTGTGGTTAAACGTTTCAAAGATCTTCACCCACTCCTCGTGGCGCTGCTCCTGTGTCTGCTCCGGATGCTCGTATATCCAATGCTGAAACTTATCCACGGTGGCTACCCAAGGAAATGTCTCCAGCACGCTTTCCAGGTGCGTTTTCTTGGCGCGGCGCAGTTCATCCTCATCCTCAAAGAAAGTGTCCCAGTAGTCCATCGAAATCAGCTCCATCGACATAGAGGCCAGCTCGGCCACCTCTGACGGCGGGTGCTTAAAGGAATTCATCGACAGGTCGCGGGTAAGGAAGGAGTGCACGGCATGGCCCCCCTCGTGCAGCATCGTGATCACATCGCGGAGGCTGGAGGTGGCATTCATAAAGATGAAAGGCACCCCGATCTCATCCAGCGGATAGTTATAGCCGCCCGGCGCCTTGCCCTTGCGCGACTCCAGGTCCAGGTGCCCCATCTCGCGCATCGTCGCCAGGCAGTCGCCCAGGAACACGTCCAGCTTGTAAAACACCTGCACCGTCTTGTTCAGCAGCTCCTCGCCAGTTTTAAAAGGCTCCAGCGGCTTCTTGCCGCTTGGGTCAACATCCAGGTCCCAGGGGCGCAGCTGCTCCAGTCCCAGTTTCTCCTTTCGCTCTTCGTCCACCTGCGTCAGCACGGGCACGATGGTCTCCTTAATGGAAGTATGAAAATCGAAGCAATCCTGGGGTGTATAGTCAAAACGGCCCATGGCAGCGAACATATGATCGCGGAAGTTGGCGAAATCAGCGTTGGTGGCTACCTGGTGGCGCAGCTTCAGCAGGTCGTTAAACAGGTTGTCGAGCTTCTCCCGATCCTGGAAACGGCGCTCCTGTACGGCACGCCATGCTTCCTCCCGCTCGGTGCGGTTGGTGCGCTTCAGGCGGTCGCCGGCGCGCTGCAGGGTTACTTCCTCACCGTCCAGCGTCACAGTCATGGCGCCGGTAACTGCCGCGTACTGTTGCTGTTTGGTGCTGATCTCGGTCTGCAGTGGGATGTTCTCTTCCCGGAAAATTTCCAGCGCGCGCTCCACGCCCCGCAGGTATATTTTATACTTTTCCTGGTCGAGCCCGTTCACGTAAGGCGAGTGCATCAGCTTCAGGTTCAGTTCATGGTCCAGGGGCGCGATGTTGGGCTCTATTTCCGAGATAAAGTATTGGAAGGCCTGGGTGGTTTCCTCGTTCTGCGTGTCGCAGGTCATGCGGATGTAGCGCCAGCCCAGGTCTTCGGAAAGCACGCTCTCCAGCTCGCTGCGGTCCTGCATCCACTTTTCCAGCTCTTGTACGCTGTTCAGGTCCCGGGTCTTCAGTTCTTCAAAGTATGGCTTTATGGTTTCCCATTGCTCTACCTTAAAATCCTCTGAAAGGTAGGTGCGCGGCTTGCGCTTGGGTATAGTGAGCTCTGTCGTTTGTTTTGTGGTCATTGTATCCGTGTGTATTTCAGAAGTACAATATAGCTACTTCTTACGAAAGTGCAAAAGGAATGGGCAGCCAGCCATAAAAAGCCATGCCGCTGCCCTTAAAAACGTATCGCTTAGCCGATCTCTATCACCACATCGGGCGTTAAGGGGTGGCCAACGCAGTTCAGGGTATAGCCCTCCTCCATCTCTGCCTCCGACAGGCCATCGCTTTCGTCCAGGTATACTTTCCCGCTCAGGCACTTGCCGCGGCAGGCGGTGCAAAGGCCCGCCTGGCAAGAGTACGGCAGGTCGATGTTCTGCTCCAGGGCCGCTTCCAGAATGGTTTGGTCCGGCTCCACTGTAAAGCTATACTCTGCTCCTTCGTAGATGACCTTTACCGTTTGCGTGCTTACCTCACTTCCATCGTCTGCCGAAAGCACAGTGCCGTGCTGCGGCCCCTCCTGTTTATCCTGCGCGCTGCTGCTCACAAAGCTTTCCCTATAAATGCGGTCTGCGGGTACGTGCAGCACATCCAGCGCATGCCGCACCTCCTCCATCATTCCTGCCGGGCCACACATGTAATACACGGCGTTGTCGATCCTGGCCAGGCGCAGGCGCTCCAGAATCCGCAGGATCATACTTTGGTTCATGCGCCCGCGGTGCTCGCAGTCATAGGCGGGTTGGCTGTAGATATACTCTACGTGCAGTCGCTCCGGGTTACTGGCCTGCAGCTGCTGCAGCTGCTCTTTAAAAATCACCGAATGCTCGTTGCGGTTGCCATAGAGCAGGGTAACCTTGCTGCCCGGCTCCTCCCGCAGCACAGCCTTCAGGATGGACATGAGCGGCGTGATGCCGCTGCCCGCCCCGAACAGTAGCACCTGGCGCTGGTTGGTTGGGGCGCAGGTCAGGCAAAAGTTGCCCAACGGCTCCATCACCCTCACTTCCTGCCCCACCTGCAGGGTATCGAGCATGTAGTTCGACACAAGGCCTCCGGCCACCCGTTTTACCGTTACCGACAGGCGCGGCGCCTCGGCTGGCGTGCTGCACAGCGAATAAGAGCGGCGCACTTCCTTGCCGTCTATCGGCAGGATCAGCGTCAGGAACTGGCCTGGCTTGTACGTTATATTCTGTTTATCGGGGTGCTCGAAATGAATGGTGGCGGCATCGGCCGTTTCGTGGGTAATGTCTACAACCTTCAGGTTTAGATAAGGGCTACTCATGTCTTGTTATGCTATTGCGCTAATTCGTCTTGGTTTAAAACTGGTTTTGGGGCCGAAAGTTACGAGAATCCCTCCTGTTACCGGAAAGTGACGTATACTTTTTAGGCTGCCAGCCCCGGCATGCATTAAAAAATTTGAATATTAGTTGTAAAATATATTAAAAAAAAGCTGAACTTTACCGTATGCCGCACCGGCACACGCAAATGACCGCTGCTGCTTGATTGAACGCTAATACATTAACATGAAAACAACAACATGCTGTACAAACTAACGCTTAAAAACTGTGAAAAAACGGTAGTGGTAGACGACACTACATACGACTACATCCAAAACAACGCGTATCTGCAACAAATCGACTTCCTGAAGCACCTCCGCATCCACTCCAACGGCTATGCCTTTTTCCAGAAAAACTGGCCCCTGAAGAACGGAAAGTACCGCAACGAAACCATTTACCTGCACAAGATGATTGGGGAACAGCTACTGGAAAAGCCCGAGAGCGATCTGAAGCTGTATGTTCATTTCAAGAACGGGAACAAACTGGACTGCCGCCGCGAAAATCTAGAGTGGGCACCGCTCTGCAAGATTGTCCGCAACACGACTAAAACCGAGAACAAGCTCGGCGTGCGCGGCGTGCACAAGGAGGCACAGAAGTACCGTGCCATTATCCACCATAACAAGCAGCGCATCAACCTCGGCACCTTCGACACCCTGCAGGAAGCGGCGCTGGCCTATAGCAGAAAATCGGAGGAGCTTTTTGGCAAAACCAAGAGCCTGAAGACCTTTACGAAGGTACTGGAGGATGAAGAGACTGCGCCCGTAAGCTAAATTCTTTTTAACTTGCATGGCAGGCCTCTAACAGGCCTGCCATGCAAGCTTATGAACAACACCACAACCCTTAGCGAGCTGCTGAGCCGGCACCGGCACGCCTTTGCCCCTGTGCTGGATGCCGACCTTAACACGGATGCCGTTTGCACGCTGGACTTCTCCGCTGCCAACCAGCTGCTCCAGCAAACCGACCTGCAGGACACGAATGCCTTTAACGCCGCCGTAAATGAGATGCTGCGCCAGCAGAAGGCAAGCATTGGCGTGGGCGGGTACCTGGAAGACCGCTTTATCTACCGCCGCAGCCGCCACTTTGATGTGCAGGCCGAAAGCCGCAACCTGCACCTGGGCGTGGATGTATGGCTGCCTGCCGGAACCGCCGTGTATGCCCCACTCGATGCCACGCTGCACAGCTTTAAAGACAATGACAACTTCGGGGACTATGGCCCCACGATCATTCTGCAGCACGAGCTGGAGGGAGTAACCTTTTATACTTTGTACGGGCACCTGAGCCGAACGTCCCTGCATAACCTGCAAGCGGGGCAGTCTTTTGCCAAAGGCCAGAAAATTGCCGAGGTAGGCCCCTACCCCGAGAACGGCCACTGGCCACCTCACCTGCACTTCCAGATCATCGCTGACATGGGCGACAAGTATGGTGACTTTCCAGGCGTGGCCACCACTGCCGAGCGCAGCAAGTATGAACTGCTCTGCCCCAACCCAAACCTCATCCTGCAGTGCAACTGCCTCATGGCCCCCCGTTAAAACGGAGGTAAACACATAATTCAAGGAACTCAAGCATACAATGGGGCACAGGCCCCGCTAATTTTTACACTTTAACATTTAACTTCTATGGTTTTGGATTTCGATTCCATCCGCGAAATGATTGTAAACTTTGCCGTGCTGTATGGCTTTAAGCTGTTAGTGGCAGCTGTTATACTGGTCATTGGCACCTGGGTGATAAAGCGCCTGAAGACCCTTATCAATACCATGATGCTGCGCAAAGGCGTGGACGAGTCACTGCGCCCCTTCCTGACCAGTATCCTGAACATCACGCTGTGGGTGCTGCTGCTTGTGCTGGTAATCGCGCAGCTAGGCGTGGAGATGACCTCCTTTATTGCCGTGCTGGGCTCTGCCGGTCTGGCCATTGGCCTGGCGCTGCAGGGCAGCCTCTCCAATTTTGCCGGCGGGGTGCTCATCCTTACCATCAAGCCGTTCCGGGTGGGCGATTATATTGAGGCGCAAGGCCAGGGCGGCACCGTGCAGCTCATCAACATCTTCAACACCGTGCTGAAAACGGCCGACAATAAAACGATTTACATGCCCAACGGCCCGCTGGCCTCTACCGTGGTGGTAAACTACTCTGTGGAGGCCACACGCCGCGTGGAGTTGCTTTATACGGTTTCTGTGAACAATGACATCGGTAAGGTGCGGCAGCTGCTACAGGAGCTCATCAGCCAGGATGATCGCATCCTCAAAGAACCGGCTCCGGCCATTGTAGTGACCAATTTTGCCGAGCACTCTATCACCATCAGTACCCGCATCTGGTGCAAGCGCGAGGATTATTGGGGCCTGTTCTGGGACATGAATGAGCGGGCGAAAGCTGCCTTCGAGCAAAACCACATTGCCTTGCCTGTGCCTCGGCGCGAGGTGCTCTCGCCAAGCGGCAGCAACGGACAAGTAGCTGCAGGGGTTTAAACAAAGTATACATTAAAAAAAGTTTAGGGCTCCTCCTGTTTGGAAGAGCCCCACGCTTTTTTGCTTTTAGAGCAGCATCAATCAAACTTTATCGCTCTCACCGGCTTAATGCGGGCAATCATGGCGGCAGGAATAAGGATGGCCAGCATCGTAAGCACCAGCGTCAGCACGTTCAGGATCACCACCATCCCAAAATTCCAGCTGATCGGCACGCGGTCCATGTAGTAGTTTTCCGGGTCCAGCGGTATCAGCTCAAAGTAGTACTGGATGGCGCAGAAGCCCAGGCCGATAATGTTTCCCCAGAGCATGCCTTTCAGCGTCAGCCGCAGCCCCCGGAAGTAAAACACCTGCCGTATCTGCGCATCGGTGGCGCCTACCGCTTTCAGCACGCCAATCATGTTAATCCGCTCGATGATCATGATAAACACCGTGGAAACCATGTTAAAGGTCGCCACAAAGATAATGAGGATCAGAAAGATCACCACGTTCTTCTGCAGGAGCTTCAGCCAGTCGAACAGCTGCGCGTGCCGGTCGGTGATCTTCTCCAGCTGCAGGTCATAGTTCATGCTTTCAAACACGCGGTTGGCCACCTGGTCTATCTCCTGGAAGTCCGTCACCACCACCTCCACGCCACCCGAGAGCGTGTCCGGCCAGTTATTGAGCTCCCGTATCAGTTTGATGTCGCCAATCACAAACACATCGTCAAACTCTTCCAGGCCGGTTTTATAGATGCCGCTCACCCGCAGCTTTCGCGCCCGGGGCGGGTTCTGGATAAAGTAAAAGATAGCCTCGTCTCCCACGCCTAAACGTAGCTTATTGGCTATACTTTGGCTCAGCAGCACGTCCAGGGAGGAGGCGGAGTCGTTAAAGGCGATCAGCTGCCCGTCCTCCAGGTTATGCTGCATGGCCGTCAGGTCATAGTTCTTGCCCACGCCTTTCACCACCACGCCCAGCACCTCATCCTCGGTCTTGATGATCGCAGTTTTGCGCGCGAAAGACTGGATTTTTTTAACACCCGCTATCGTATCGGAAACGCCGATGTTATTGCTGATCGGGGCGCCTTCGTAGGAGTTATTCGTGTCGTACTTGCTGATTTGCAGGTGCGCACCGAAGCTAAAAATCTTCTCACGGATCTCGTTCCGGAACCCCTCCAGTATGGCAAAAGACACAATCATGATGGCAATGCCTGCGGCTATGCTTATAATTGCTATTTTTGTAACCGACTGCGTAAATGAGCCGGTCTGCACTTCTGATATTTTATCGGATATGTATTTGGAGATGTTCACTCGCCTAAAATCAGATTAATGGCCTTAAAGATAGGTATGAATTTTGACTTCTACCTCAGAAAAACAATGACACACCCTTACCTCTTACTCTCAGCTTCGCTGCTGCTGTCGTTTGGCGGCTGCAACCAGAAACAAGTGCCTGCTACGGCACCTTCCCAAACTTCCGCCCCAGCCACTGCCCCTCAACAGGCCGAACCCCTGCAAATGGGCGCTGAGCAGTTGGATTTATACCTGCCTGCGCTGCAGGGCAAGCGCGTGGGTATGATCGTTAACCAAACCTCTACCATTGGCGATACGCACCTGGTCGATACGCTGCTGAGCCGCGGCGTGGAGATAAAAACGATCTTTGCGCCGGAGCACGGGTTCCGGGGTGAGGCTGACGCGGGCGCCCACATCAATGACGGCAACGACCCCAAGACCGGACTCCCGATCATCTCGCTTTACGGAAGTAACAAAAAACCGCTGCCTGAGCAGATCAAAGACCTCGACGTGCTCGTGTTCGACATCCAGGACGTGGGCACCCGTTTTTATACGTATATCAGCACCATGCACTACGTGATGGAGGCCGCCGCTGAGAACGGAAAAGAGGTCCTTATACTTGACCGCCCCAACCCGAACGGCCATTTTGTTGACGGCCCTGTGCTGGAGATGGACCAGAAATCATTTGTGGGCATGCACCCAATTCCGATCGTGCACGGCCTTACCGTAGGCGAGCTGGCTAAGATGATTAACTCCGAGAAATGGCTTAAAGGCGGCGTGCAGGCTAAGTTGACGGTTATCCCGATGGCCAACTATGACCATACCATGCCTTATGAGCTGCCGGTAAAACCATCCCCGAACCTGCCAAACGCACAGGCCATTGCGCTGTACCCATCCATTTGCTGGTTTGAGGGCACGAACGTAAGCGTAGGCCGCGGCACCCCGACGCCATTCCAGTTGATTGGCAGCCCCAGCTACCAGAAAAAAGACTTCAGCTTTACGCCAGTGAGCACCCCAGGCGCTACCAACCCGCCGCACAAAGACGAGGTGTGCTACGGCAAGGATCTGACAAACGTGGAAGTAGCGGATAAAATTGACCTAGCCTATCTGCTGGACATGTACCAAAACTCCACTAACCAGGAGAAGTTCTTCAACAACTTTTTTGAGCGCCTGGCTGGCACCACCAAGCTGCGCGAGCAGGTGATAGCAGGTAAAACGGAGGCCGAGATCAGGGCCAGCTGGGAGCCGGCTTTATCCAACTATAAAACCATGCGTAAGCAGTACTTGCTATACCCAGACTTTAACTAAGAATGAAAGATTTGCGCATTGTGTTTATGGGTACGCCGGATTTTGCCGTGCCTACCCTGCAGACACTCGTGGAACACAAATATAAGGTAGTGGCCGTTGTCACCGCACCCGACAAGCCGGCCGGCCGCGGGCAGAAGCTCAACCAGTCGCCGGTAAAGGAATATGCCGTGGCGCAGGGGATTCCGGTGCTGCAGCCAACTAACCTCAAGTCAGAGGCTTTCCTGGAGGAGCTACGCAGCTACCGGGCGAACCTGCAGATCATCGTGGCTTTCCGGATGCTGCCGGAGGTGGTATGGGCGATGCCGGAGCTGGGCTCGTTTAACATCCATGCCTCGCTGCTGCCAGCTTACCGCGGAGCCGCGCCTATTAACTGGGCCATCATCAACGGCGAGAAAGAAACCGGCGTCACCTCCTTTTTCTTAAAGCACGAGATCGATACCGGCGATTTGATCTACCAGGAGCGGGTGCCGATTCTGGAGGAAGATGATTTTGGCTCACTGTATGAGAAACTGAAGTATAAAGGCGCTGACCTGGCGCTGCGCACGGTGCAGGCCATCGAGCGCGGCGACGTGCAGGCACAGCCGCAGTTTACTTCTGCCGAAACAAAGCATGCACCGAAGATCTTCAAAGACACCTGCCAGATAAACTGGGACCAACCGGCCGGGCAAGTGCGCAACTTTATCCGCGGCCTCAGTCCCTACCCTGCCGCCTGGACGAAGCTAAGCGGCAAGAACTTTAAGATCTATAAAACCGAACTGCTCGAAAACGCAGCCTATACTTCAGCGCCGGGCACGGTGCACACCGACAACAAAACCTATCTGCACGTGCAGACAGCGGTCGGGGCTGTTTCTATACTCGACCTGCAGATGGAAGGGAAAAAACGTATGCCGGTGCAAGACATGCTGCGTGGATATAAATTTGACGTATAAAGTATGATCGTCATCGTAGTAGCCGCCGCCGAGAACAACGTGATCGGGAAAGACAATGACCTGATCTGGTACCTGCCCGCTGACCTGAAGCACTTCAAGCGCCTCACCATGGGCCACCCGATGATCATGGGCCGCAAGACCTATGAGGCCATTGGAAAGCCGCTGCCAGGCCGCACCTCCATCATTGTCACCTCGCAAAAAGACTTTACAGCAGAGGGGTGTATCGTGGTGCACTCGCTGGAGGAGGCAATCGCCAAAGGACAGGAACTGGATCCAGAGCAGGTCAGCATAATCGGAGGGGCCAATGTATACAAGCAGGCGCTTCCGCTAACCGACAAAGTATACCTGACGCGCGTGCACCATACTTTTGAAGGTGATGCCTATTTCCCGGAACTTCCAGAAGATGAGTGGCAGGTGGAGGCGCAGGAGCACCATGCCCCTGACGAGAAAAACAAGTACAGCTATACTTTCCTGACGCTGGAGCGGTAGGAATTTCGTATAAAAGTATAAAAAGAGAGGGGCCGCTTTAATCAGCGGCCCCTCTCTTTTTATACTTGTGGCTGCAGCTTAACGCAGAATGTAGAGTTTACCATAGCCATTTTTAAAGGCGCCGTCGCCAAAGGTGTTGCGGTGCTTCATTTCCTCCGCTCCTTTGCTCATGATCACGCGGTACAGGTACACGCCGTTCGCCAACTTGTCGCCATACATGTCAGTACCGTCCCAGGCGTAGGCTGTTTTGTTGTTGCCGATGCGCAGCGGCCCCAACTCCTCCTTCATGATCTCCTTCACCACCTTGCCCGTAATGGTCAGGATCTGGATTTTGATGTGCTCCGGAATGGTGCTCCCGGTAATCGTGAAGATGAAATTGGTCTTCGTAGAGAACGGATTCGGGAACGGGTAAAAATTCGAAATGCTCGACTCGCTCACAACCTCAAACCCAATCTTATAAGGCGAAACACCCGAATCTCTGCCTGCGGCATCCTGCGCCCGAACCTGCAGCGTATACTTTCCGTCCGGCAAAAGGGCAGGTTTATACTCGAGTTTAAAATCACTTGTCTCGGTGGCTGGTGTATACACCACCTCAGGGTTATCCATCAACTCAATTTCCTTATCGCCTTCCTCCGGCGTTAGCAGCACCAGCGACATTTTAGACGGGTCCTGCAGGAATACGTGGCTGTTCTCATCCTTCACCGTCACGCTGATCAGCGGGCTCGGCGACACGATGTCGCCGTCCAGTATATGGATGCCGTCGAAAGCAACATCCATGATCGGGTGCAGCTTGGACTTTACATTGAAGCTCACCTCATAAATGTTGTTCGTGAATACCTGCTCCGGCAAGAGCTCTGGGTTCACATACAGGCTGAGGGTGTAGTTGCCATCTAGCGGCTCGGTCAGCACCTCGTAATCAAAGTACACCGTCTCGCCCGCCTCCACCGGCTTTATTTTAAACCGCGATGTGGTTGCCGAAATCCCCTCGCCACGAAGCACAGCCTCTACTGTTAGGGAGTCGGTAAAGCTGGTAGTGGATACGTTCTGGAAGGCCATCGGGACCTTTATCCTACCGCCACTAGCCTGTTTTGTCAGCTCTTCCTCATCAGCCTTTACAAGGTCTGGCCGCACAATGCCCTCCGGCAGCGGATCATAGAGCACAAACCACTCCTTTAGTTGTGGCGCCGTCCGGGCAACGGAGTCTGACACAAACAAGGAGAGCTTCAGGCTCGGATACTGGCTGGCGCTGATCGAGGAGATATCCAACGACTTGCTCGTGATGTCTTTCTCCAGCACTTCTTCCTGGCCTGCGGCAGTTATGCCTATCAGGCTTAACGTATATTCGTCCTGGCCACCATCGTAATCCACCACGTTGTGGTGCAGCGACTTCCAGCGCAAAGCAGGGCCAATGGTTGTGGATGTGATGGTGCCGGCATTTCTGTTAGATCTTAGCGTCACATCCAGCACGATATCCTGGGAATTTCGCGGTGTCCCACCATCGCGCTCAGCCTCTTCCGGAGAATAAGTCATTTCCTGTGCCGTGCCGGGGGCAGCACCTTTTACCCCCATTATGGCAAACGGATCACCGGTCTTCAGCTGGTCAATCAGTTCGGAGCCTATACTTCTGAAGGCTGCCTTGGCATCCTCAGGCAGGTTGTCGAAGGGCACGTTGTTGATGGACATCACCGCCACGTAATACCCCTCCGGCACCGCATCGATAAACTTCTTTATTTTAGCCACGTTGGCCGCCTTCGTCAGGTTGTTGGTATCAAACAAGTACGGCGTGTAGGAACACAGGGGCACCCCGGGCAAATCGGTAACCGGCTCCAGGGTTATATTATTAAACGCCACCAGGAAGAAACGCGGAAACGGATGATAAGCAGGATAACCGCAACGCCAGCTCATCTGCTGCGCACCGTCTATAAAGAAACCATGCGGCGGTTCTTTGTAGCGTAATTCCCCGCCCACTGTCTTCATACTTATAAACTTCCTGACCGTGCTTAGCTTCCAGATGCCCGTTTGCTGGTCCAGCGAGTCCACGCCCTGCAGGCTGGCTTCCGTAAACTGCCCCTTGTGGCTCTGCGACCAACCGGCTGTTACCGCCGGGATATGCCGGAAGGAGCTGTTCACCCAAACAGTATCCTCCCCAGGCTGAAACTCCCTGAAACGGGCCCGCCAAAAGTATACGGTGCTATCAGGCGGCGTGGAATTGATCATGGGCACCTCCCAGGAAGCGAAACCTGTGTTTGCCACCGTTGTGGACTTCAGCCACGGACTGCTGAACGTAGCAGAAGTATCTACCTGAAAAAACACATCTCTTTTAGAGCCGAACAAACTTGCCTGCACCGCCAATGTGGCTTTGTCTGTGCCTACAACGCCATACTTTCGCGGCGAAACAACTGCCAGTCCGCTTTCTGAAATGTACTTCTGGAAAACAGCTGTATTGTTGTCCTCTTTCAGTTCCTCCACTGCATCCGGGCTATCCAACTTAACTTCAAAGATATTGATGCCCGCTGATTCAAGGCCTTTGTTGGGCAGTGTCAGACTTACCCTGCTTGTGTGCAGGATCGGATCCACAAGTATAGAGTCTGTTTGAACAATCTCACCTGACGGCAAAGTCCTCTTAACAGATGCATAAATAGGCTGCAGAATGGCTTTGCCGAAGTTTTGTCCGTCAAAGGAAAGCACCAGAGAATCTGAGACAGCACTGCCGGCATCCCCGTTTTTCCCTTTCAGGCTAAAGCTATTCTCTTTTATGAGATAATCTGGCTTTTCAGGTCCGTACATGCGCACGGCAGGGTCCCCCTGAAGCGCTATCTGGTACACCATGGCTATATTAAGCCAATACCAAGACGTTCCTTTCGCCAGTTCCCTTTTGATCACCTCCTGCTGTATCTCCCCGATCGTGCTCCCAAAGAAGGGCTCCTCCTGCAGTGCCACCTGGTAAAAGTTCTCCGAATAATAATCAAGCAACTCGGGATAGCCGGCAGCTACCTGGGCCATAAACGCAATGGCCCCTTTATCAGCAGTGTTTATCCAGTCTTCCCCAAACGAGGGGCTGCTTTTTTGATAGCCATTGCCCACGTTACAGCCATTCATCAGGATAATGGGGTATTTCCCTTTGTTCTTGTAATTGCTCACGGCACTCGAAACCAGGCCAATATCCAAGTCCACGCCTCCTGTTCCGCTGTGCCCAAAAAAAGTAATTAAAGAGAGCCCCTCGTTCACCTCCGGCGCTACATCCAGGCGCTCTGTCACATCGCTTAGGTTCTGCCTCGTTTTCTCAATTACACGGGCACCCAATAAAGGGCCTTCTGCCATGCTTGTATACTTCGCTATGTATTCAGCGAACTTTTTTATCTCGTCTGGAGCGTGCCCTCCACTTAAGTGAAGGACATTTTTTCTCCAGGCAAGCCCGTCCGGCGTTGCCTCATACTCTTTTACCTTGTTCAGGTAGCTGATCACCTCTTCAGGGGAGGTAGAGAAAATACGCCCCGTGGCTATTTTTGGCGCAAAGCTGTTATGCCTGAAATCTGCGGAGAAAAGCACATCAGATGCCGGGAAGCCGGCTGTGGGCACCAGATCATAGGCTCTATCTTCCGGGTTTCTGTAGTTAAAGAAACTGCGCTCGTGCACTTCCACGCCTTTGCCCATTAAAAGCATGTGCTTAGGCCGTGCCGATGTAAGCATGAAAGAAGAAAAACGGCGTATCGCATTCGGAGAGAACTCCCCGTAATGGAACTGGTTCACCAAATCGCTTACAAAAACCAGCAGCGTATCGTAGCCTCCGCCGGCAGGGGATTTGCGATATACGGCATACTCCTGCGGAGCAGGCAACGAGCTACCCTTGGCTGGTCGCATCAAGCGCTTATTCGTAACGATCAGGTAGTTAAAGTTTTCTGGCTGTATGTTTCTAAAGCTGATGCCTTTAGCATAGGCAGCAGGCGTTAGCGGTGTGGCCGTGTTGGAGAGCAAAAGCTTGTGACTGGTTTCTGCCTGCTCCAGCACATAGCCTTTGCCGTTTCCATTGGCATACCCCGAGATTTTAACCACGTTTGAAGGGTCGCTTACATCATAGGCCACCACAGTGGCGGGCGCTCCGGCAAACTGGTAGTAGAGCGGCGAAGCACGCAAAGAGTCCGTAAACACCACCGTGTTGTTTTGGGTATAAATACCCTTTTGCGGGAAGGTAACCTCGGCATAGCTTACCCCATAGTCTGTCGGGCTTTCTGTGTTAACGGCATAAGACACGAACTGCAGCGGCAGCTTTCCTTCCGCCAGGTTTATATCCGTGAAACTTAAGCTATGGGATGAGCGGCTGTAACTGTTTGCGGGAAATTCTACCGTAGCTAACAAGCGCGCAGTGCCATTCACAGAGCTCACTTCCACTTTATGTTTCCCGTCATAGGGCCCAACGATGGTTAAGTCCAGTTTTGGTGCCGGACCGGTGGGTTCTGCGTTTGTGATGCCGGTTACCGTGAAAGTCTTTTTTTTGTTGTTTATGACGGATGTGAAGCCCTCTGCTTTATCCATCCAGGACATCCTGCTGGAAGAATAGGTTGGGCCATAGCTATAGTTGGTTGTCTGCAACAGCAAGGCCTTCGCCCAGTGGTAAGGCTCCGGCGTCAGACCATTGGGGCTGGGGTTCACCTCCCGCATGCGCTTGTTGTTGCCGGCCGGGTTCACAGTCAGAAAATAAGCAGCTGTATCGGTGTACATGCTGTAGAGCTGGTGCGCCTGGTCCGAAGGATTCTTATACAGTTCCTGGTCCAGCGCGCCGTCGTTTCGCTCGCCGTAAAACTCCAGGTAGTCCTGCTGGTCCAGCCTGCCATCGGCTTCGCCAGCCACGTAAATGGCCAGCTCCTTCCCGCGGCGGAAGAGCTGCAGGTGCTGCGGGTTTACGTTAGCCAGGCCCAGCTGCTGCAGGTAATTGTAGTCCAGCTTATACAGGCCCGTTTCGGTTACCTGCAGCTTATGGTAGGTTTTAGAATAGTCAATCCATTCGTTACCGTATACTTCCTGCGCTTTGGCTGTACCTGCCGTCAAGTATAGCAGAACCAGAAATAGAGCCGACAGAAATCTTTTCATACTATTCATCTATTCTATGTGCTGATGCGGAACGTTCTAAATTAATCAAAGGAATAACCGAGGGAGACGATGACAGAAGAGGTATTTTCGCTGCCCACGGCATTGTTTTCTCCGTTATTGATGCGCGAAAGGGCCAAATCCAGGTTTAAGCCACCTGTTTTTATACCCACGCCAAAGTTTGGCTGCACATGCTTCTGGGTAGTACCGTCAAAGCGCTGCGTCTCCTGTATGTTGTTGAGGCCGGCCCTTACAAAAACAGAATTGGCATAGGCTAGCTCCAGGCCGATATGCGGGTCTACAGAAACCGGGTCTGACTTTAGCAGCACGTTGCGCTTGCCGTCAAAGGTAAAATCAATGTCCGTGGCCAGCATGGCCGTAAAATCATCGGTAAACCGGAAGGAACGGCCCACGCCAAGTATAACGCGCGGCAGGGTGAGCTCGGTGGTATTTTCAGGCAGGTCGTTTCCGGTTTGCAGGTAAGCCTCCTCCAGTTCGTCCACGTTGTGCGTCCAGGCGGTAAAGGTGGTGGTGATATCTTTGGCCATCAGGCCAAACTGCCAGTTGCCGCGCTGCAGCTGCGCCCCGGCATCAATGCCAAAGCCGTAGGCATCGGCAAAGTCGCCCACATTGCGGTAAATGATTTTAGCGCTCGCCCCCAATTGAAGCCCCTCGATCAGGTTGCTCTTGCGGGCATAGGAGAGCAGCATGGCGTAATCGGCCACTGAGAAGAAGCGGATGCTGTCGTATTGAATGTAGCCATACTCGTTCTGCAGGCGGCGGGTGTCGGCAATATCATCCACCCCTACTCTTATTATGGATACAGCCAGAGCACTGCTGGAGTCCAGGGGCATGGCAAAGCTGCCGAAGTCGTTTTTGGCGATGCCGGCAAAGAGCTCCGAGTGCATCAGGCTCACGTTATACTTGTTGGGCAGGCGCAGCAGGCCGGCAGGGTTCCAGTAACCGGCAGTGGCATCCTCGGCCAGCGCCGACTGCACATTGCCCATCCCCAGCGCCCTGGCGCCTACGCCCAGGTTCAGAAACTCATTGCTATACTTCGGGGTGGATACCTGGGCCTCGGCCGCCGACCAGGTCAGCAGAAAAAGAGCCGCGAGCAGGCAGCGAAGCAGAAAATCTTTCATGCTTGGTAGTAAAGGTTATTATCAGAAATCGGTTTTTTTATTTTGTACTTACCAAAGTTGGCCTAAATAAGCTCCTAAGGCATTTTTTGCCCTTCCTTAACACGAGGCGCGATTTTTTAGTTGACTCCGGCTCCATTTTATTTTATCCAAAATTAATCATTTAAAATAATAATTGCCCCACCGGCAAAACCATTCTAAAAAAAGGGCGTAAAGAAATTTAAACAGTACCTTGCGTTACATAGTACCTTATTATATCTTTGCCTCAACATTATAACGGAATCATCATGAAAGTAGAAAACACACAAGTGCAGATGCGGAAGGGAATTCTGGAATTCTGCATCCTGGAGATTATCTCTCGTGGTGAAGTTTATGCGTCTGATATGCTAGAAGAGCTCACAGCGGCCAAAATGATCGTTGTGGAGGGTACGCTCTACCCCCTGCTCACCCGCCTGAAGAACGCGCAGCTTCTGGAATACAACTGGGTCGAGTCCACCTCCGGCCCGCCACGAAAGTATTACCGCCTCACCGACACCGGCAAAGCGTTTCTGGACCAACTCCGGCAAACCTGGTCCGAGCTAGTTGACTCCACAGAATACATTATCCGAAACAAGAAAGCCCAGTAATCATGAAAAAGAACATAAGTATAAACTTGCAAGGCATCATTTTCCAGATTGAGGAAGATGGGTATGAGCAGCTTAGCCGCTACCTCGCCTCTATCAGAACATACTTTTCTAACTATGAGGGCCACGAGGAGATTGTAGCAGACATTGAGGCCCGTATCGCCGAGATCTTTTCTGGCAGGGTCTCGCCGGCAAAGCAGGTGATCACGCAGGAGGACGTGCAGTACCTGATCGTGCGCATGGGCAATGTAACAGACTTTGAGGTAGAGGAAGCCTTGGAGGAAGAAGCCTATACCTCCGGTAGCGCCGGAACTGGAGCTGCCGCTGGACCGGAGGCAGCGCAGGCCGCTGCAGGCCCTAAAAAACTGTACCGCGACCTCAACAACAAGGTCATAGCCGGGGTTTCCTCAGGCATTGCCAACTATCTGAGTATCGACCCGCTCTGGATACGCCTGTTCTTTGTGTTGCTGGTGCTGTTAGGCATCGCTTCGGCGGGCATTTCTGCCGCCACGGGAGTTATCATTTATGTTGTCCTTTGGATTGCCATGCCCGAAAGCGCGGTGCTGCCTGAAACAAAGGTGCGCAAACTCTTCCGCGACCCGGACGACAAAAAGCTGGCCGGTGTATCCTCTGGCATCGCCAAGTACTTTGGCATCGATGTGGCGGTGGTTCGCCTGCTGTTCCTGATATCGATCTTCCTTGGCGGCTTCGGCATCATCGCCTACATCGTGCTCTGGATCGCCATGCCCGAGGCCGTTACCCTGACCGAGCGCATGCAAATGCAGGGCGACCCCGTAACGCTGGCGGGCATTGAGAGAACGCTGAAGGACAACCTGAACATGCGCGACAGCAACGGCGAGGAAAGCACGCTGGCAAAGCTCATCCTACTGCCCATCCGCCTGGTAGCGCAGGTCATTAACTGGCTTGGCCGTGCGCTGGGCCCAGTGCTGGCTTTTCTGGTAACCCTGATACGTATTTCGGCCGGTGTTATACTTCTGGTGGTGTCTATTGGCCTTACCATTGCCCTGTTCACCACGTTTTTCGTTTCACTTGGCCTTGTTGATGAAGCACAGTATGTAAACCTTGGTGATTTTCCGGCCTCCGTGTTTCTCGGGGGCTTTCCCAGGCTCGGATTGGTGGCAGGCTTCTTTGTAGGGCTCATTCCGCTTCTACTGCTGATCGTGCTGGGGCTAAGCCTGCTGATAAAGCGAACCTTCATGAAGCCGATTGTAGGCTGGTCGATGTTTGGCGTGTGGCTGGTGGCACTGTTCACCATGATCGCTACGATCGTTATGTTCAGCGGCAATTTCCGCCGCACCGGCGAAGTGGTAACGACTAAAACCGTGCCGGCAGGAGACATCAAGACGCTTACGCTGGATGCCTACGACACCGGCCTGGACTATGACAATGTATACATTGAAGTAAAGGAAGGCAATGGACCGGATGTGCAGATCCTGCAGCGAACGGAGGCAAAAGGCCGCACCGAGGAAGAGGCCAAGGAAAACGCCCGCATGATCTCCTATAACGTTGTGCTGAAGGACTCGACCCTGCGTTTTGACGACAGCTATGAGTTTAAGCCGGGGGCAACCTTCCGCAAGCAGGAGCTTAGCCTGGTGCTGCAGTTGCCCAAAGACAAGCCGCTGCGCCTCACCCGCGACTTTACCTACCTGCTGCCCAGCGCCGCGCTGGAAGGCGACTACAGCCGCGAAAAGATTGCTCGTAACACCTGGCAAGTGAGCGGAGACCGCCTAACCTGCCTTACCTGCGCCTCCGATACCCTGGACACAGACACGGAAGAGGAGTTTAGCATGCATGTGGACATGGATGAGGAGCACAGCTCGATTGAGATGAACGGCAGGGTGCTGTTGGACGAGAGCGAGTACAGCAGCAACGTCCGCAGCTTTAACTTCCGCGACTTCAACCGCCTTACCATCAGCGGGCCTTACCATGTGCAGCTGCGCCAGGGCAACGACTACAGCGTGCAGGTACGCGCCGAGGACAAAGCGATGAACCGCATCGAAATGGACCTGAGCGGGAATGAGCTGGAGATCAGCACGGAGGAGAAGTTCTTCAGCATTTTTGATGACCGCAAGCCTGTGCTGATTCAGATCACTGCTCCCAACCTTGATAACATTGAACTGAACGGCGCCATCAAGGCTGACTTGGGAAGCCTGAGGGCAGACGATTTGCGCATGAATTTCTCGGGTGCGATACAGACAGTGGCCAATGTGGATGTGCGCAACCTGCGCGTGGATGCCTCTGGTGCCACCATCAGCAAGTTTACCGGCAAAGCCGACCGCTTTGAGCTTGATGCCACCGGAGCCTGCGGCGTAGACGCTGATAACCTGGAAGCTCGCTTTGTTGACGTGGATGTGACCGGAGCCGGGGTGGCCGAAGTATACGCCACCAAAACCCTGCGTGCCGACGCCTCCGGCACCAGCCGCATCGTGTACCGCGGCAACCCGGAAGATACCATTATCGACACTTCTGGCCCAAGCAGCGTAAAGCGTCGCTAATTTTTGGAGCAAAGTCAGGCGAGGAAGTATAGTTCTGGTCTGATTTTGCCTCGCAAGTGCCCTTAGTACAAAATAAAACTTTATACTAAAATAATTATACGGCCGTTATAGCCATACATTGTAGATAATGTTTGTTTAGTTGTTTGAGTGAATTGGCGGAGCCCCGGACTTTTATACTTCATGTAAAAAGGTCTCGGCTCCGTCTCCCTCTCCTCCCCCGCCTGCTTTTCAGCCGCACCCCTTGCCTTATACTTTCCCTAGTACAGATTTCTTAAAGTAAACACTGCATGAAAAAGCCTATACTTTTGCTGCTCGCAACAGCAGCTGCCGCTATACTTCCTGAGGCTAAAGTTTGCGCACAAGAAGCACCATGCCACCATAAGATACTGCGTTATAAAACATGGCAACAAACTCCTGCTACTGCGTGGAATCTAAGCATAGACACGCCCACCGGCGGCAAACTACGCTATTTGGGCGCAGAGCATTCCACTGATACCTCTCACAGCCAGTTTCAGATCATAAAAGAAAACTGGGAGGCGCTGCATCCCACCATTGCCTTTTTTGAGGGACCAGACAGAGGCATAGCCGCTACAGAACAGGAAACAATAAGCCAGTTGGGAGAGTCAGGGTATGTGCGGTATCTAGCTAAAGCCAGCGGCATAAAGACCCGAAGCCTGGAGCCAGGGCCGCAGGAGGAGGTAGACTACCTGCTCTCGCTCGAAAAGTTCACGCCAGAGCAGGTCAAACTGTTTTTTATACTTCGGGAGGCCAGCAGGCTGCGCGAGCGCAAGGGCATGAACGAGGAAGAGATCAAAGAGGCCATCGCCCAGCTACTGCCCAAGGCCGACCAGCTGATTCCGGCATTGGCAGGTGTACTGCCCGACACGGCCTCGCTGCAACCTGCTTTTGAGAAATATTGGGCAAGGCAAGGCGAATGGTGGCAGGCGCCCGCTCATTGGTTCGATCCCCTCAAAGACGGTAAGGAAACAGGCGGCAACTTTACTAACGAAATAAACACCCACAGCAGCGATTTCCGTAACTTACACATGTACAGAATCTTGACGGAAGCAGTACAGCAAGGGGAGCGTGTGTTGGCCGTGGTCGGCCGGAATCACGTGCCAATGCAGGCCGAGGCAATACGCTGTGAATTAGAGTAAAGCACTAGCGGGAGTGGGCGTTAACGCTACTCCCCTTTTCCTGACAAAGCCTTTTTGTTGACGACAACTAGCCCTTTCTGCTCTCCCAGGTTCAGCATAAAAGCATAGGCTTCGTCAAATTCGTTTTTCACCTTGCCTTCCAGTATCGCCTCCGTCAAGGCTTCCTTAATCTCACCCACCGCCTTGGAAGGCTTTAGCCCAAACGTTTCCATGATAAGCTCGCCTGTGATGACCGGCTGGAAATTTCGCAGCTTGTCGCTCTCCTCCACCTCCACCAGGCGTTTCTCCACCTTGTCGAAGTTCTGCAGGTAGCGCTTTACCTTGGTGTCGTTTTTGGAGGTGATGTCGGCGCGGCAAAGCTTCATCAGGGCATCAATATCGTCGCCGGCCTCAAACAGCAGCCTGCGGATGGCCGAGTCGGTCACGGTTTCCTTTACCAGGGCGATAGGGCGCAGGTGCAGGCGCACGAGCTTCTGCACAAACTTCATGTGCTCGTTCAGGGGCAGCTTCAGGTCGCGGAACAGGCGGGGCACCATGCGGGCGCCACGGTCCTCGTGGCCATGGAAGGTCCAGCCGGCCTTGGGGTGGTAGCGCTTGGTGTCGGGCTTGGCAATGTCGTGCATGATGGCCGACCAGCGCAGCCACAGGTCATCCGATACCTGTGCCACATTGTCAAGCACCTGCAAGGTATGGTAGAAGTTATCCTTGTGTGAGTTCCCGTTGATGGTCTCCACGCCCTGCAGCTCCACCATTTTCGGGAAGATGAGCTGCAGCAGGCCGGAGGTGAACAGCAGCTTAAAGCCATAGCTAGGGGTAGGCGAAAGTATGATCTTGTTCAGCTCGTCCGTAATCCGCTCCTGCGACACAATTTTAATGCGCTCTTTATTGTCCATGATCGCATCAAACGTATCCGGGTCGATGTCGAAACCCAGTTGGGAGGCAAAGCGAATGGCGCGCATCATGCGCAAGGGATCGTCGGAGAAAGTGATGCCCGGCTCCAGCGGCGTTCGGATGATCTTACGGCGCATGTCTTTGGTGCCGTTAAATTCATCTATCAGCTCGCCATAGTTGTCTTTGTTCAGGCTGATGCCGAGGGCGTTGATGGTAAAGTCACGGCGTTTCAGGTCGTCGTCCAGCGTGCCCTGCTCCACCTCCGGCTTGCGCGAGTGCTCACGGTACGACTCCTTGCGGGCTCCCACAAACTCCACCTCCCACTCCCCCGAGCGCAACATGGCCGTTCCGAAGTTCTTAAAGATGGACACCTTGGGTTTGTGCGGCAGCTTTTGGGCCACCAGCGCCGCCAGCGAAATGCCGTCGCCCACACACACCACGTCTATGTCTTTGGATGGCCGTTTCAGCACCAGGTCCCTCACAAAACCACCGATTACATAGGCATCTACGCCCAATTCGCCGGCGGCCTCGGCTACAACATTAAAAATCGGGTGTTCGGGTAACTGTACTTTCTCCATCATAGGTAAAATCAAAAACCTCAGGCTACTGCAGCGCGGCCTGAGGCACAAAAATACGCATAACCGGCTCAATAAAGAAAACGGCTACACGTTCACCTCGCTATCTATTTAGTATCAACCTTTTATACTTTATCCGCAACGTATACTTGCTGCACCTGGCCTTAGTCACGAAGGATACTTTGGCTGCCATCCGGCTCAATTTTAACGATGCGCGAAGGCTTGGAGGCCATGGCATCGTCCCGGCGCCAGTTCACTACAAAATCAACCCGCTCCTTGATACGGTCACTTACATCGGCAAAGGTTTTAGGAGAGGGCTCGCCACTAATATTGGCCGAAGTGGACACGATAGGCCGGGCCAGTTGCCGGATGAGGCGGTGGCAGAACTCTTCGTTCTGCACGACACGTATGGCCACGGTGCCATCCTGCGAGAGCAGCTCTTTGGGCAGGTTCTGCGGGTTAGGGAACACATAAGTGGTAGGGCGCTCCTGCTGCTTCACCAGTTCCTCAAATCCATCCGGCAGCTCGCCTACATAGTGTTTCAGCATTTCCAGGTCGGCTACCAGCAGGATCATCGCCTTCGACTCTTCCCGCTCCTTTATCTTAAATATCTTCCGCACGGCCTCGGCGTTCTCCGCATCGCAACCGATTCCCCATACTGTGTCGGTGGGGTACAGGATCACATTGCCCAGCAGCACCTCTTCCTCTGCCGCCTGTATTTCCTTCACTAACTGGCTCATAGTTTTAATTATTAAGTTGTTACATTGTTGATTGCTTTTGCTGATTGTAGGTCCTATAATTCGGGAACTGAGGACAACAAGGCAGCAATTCAACAATTTACCTGATCTCCTGCGTCAGTTCTACTAACACACCGTTGGCGCTTTTGGGGTGCACAAAGCACACCAGCTTATTGTCGGCGCCTTTCTTGGGCTGCTCGTTCAGAAGTATGAATCCCTCCCCTTTCAGGCGCTCCATCTCCGCATAGATGTCTTCCACCTCAAAGGCAATGTGGTGGATGCCCTCGCCGCGCTTCTCGACAAACTTGCTGATGGCGCTCTCCGGCTTGGTGCCCTCCAGCAGCTCTATCTTGGTGCCACCCACTTTAAAAAAAGAAGTGTTCACCCCTTCCGACTCCACATACTCCGTTTTGTAGGGCTCCACGCCCAGCAATTTAAAGTATAAAGCATTAGCCTCAGCAAAATCCTTGACGGCGATTCCTATATGTTCTACGTTTTTCATTTCGTGTTTGTAATTAGTCTAAGTAAAGAATTTTTGCTATTTTTGCACTGGATTCAAAACTAATAATTTCTTCAAACTGTTTAGCTAACAGGATAAAACAAGAAACAGATATAGTTACTATGCTAACACTTCCGATATACCTGGATAACAATGCCACCACACCGCTTGACCCGCGTGTGTTGGAGGCGATGATGCCTTACATGACAAACATGTTCGGTAATGCGGCGTCCCGTAACCACGCTTTTGGCTGGCAGGCCGAAGAGGCAGTGGATTACGCCCGTGAGCAGATTGCCTCCCTGATCAATTGTTCTCCAAAGGAAATCATCTTTACTTCCGGCGCCACTGAGTCTGACAACCTTGCCTTGAAAGGTGTGTTTGAGATGTACGCCTCAAAAGGAAATCACATCATCACGCTTACCACCGAGCACAAAGCCGTGCTGGACCCTTGCAAGCACATCGAAAAAATGGGCGGTAAGGTTACCTACCTGCAGGTGGACGAGAAAGGCCTGATCGACCTGAAAGAACTGGAAGAAGCCATCACGGACAAGACCATCCTGATCTCGGTGATGTACGCCAACAACGAGATCGGCGTTATCCAGCCTATTCGCGAGATCTCGGCCATCGCCAAAAAACGCGGTATCCTGTTCTTCACAGATGCTACGCAGGCAGTAGGCAAGATTCCGGTAGACGTAGAGGCTGACGGAATAGACCTGATGGCGTTCTCTGCCCACAAAATGTATGGCCCGAAGGGTGTTGGTGCCCTGTACGTGCGCCGCAAGAACCCGCGCGTGAAGGTAACTGCCCAGATGGACGGTGGCGGACACGAGCGCGGCATGCGTTCTGGTACGCTGAACGTGCCGGGCATCGTTGGCCTGGGTAAAGCCGCTGAGATTGCTAAGCAGGACATGGAAGCCGATACCAAGCGTATCGCCGCCATGCGCGACAGACTGGAGCGTGAGCTGACGACGATTGAGGAGTCTTACGTGAACGGTTCTACAGAGCACCGCCTGCCGCACGTGTCTAACATCTCGTTTAAGTATGTAGAGGGCGAAGGCCTGATGATGGGTGTGAAAGACCTGGCTGTTTCATCCGGATCAGCCTGTACCTCAGCCTCTTTGGAGCCGTCTTACGTATTAAAAGCGTTAGGCCTGAGCGATGACCTGGCGCATTCTTCGCTGCGTTTCGGCCTGAGCCGGTTCACGACAGATGAGGAGATCGACTATGCCATTGACCATGTGAAAGAGGCCGTTGCCAAGCTCCGTGAACTCTCTCCGCTATGGGAAATGTTTAAGGAAGGTATCGACCTGAACTCTATTGAGTGGGCGGAACACTAAGAATTAATAATGGGGAATGAGTAATAAATAATGGTTCTCTTCCCTTATTAATCATTCATCATTAATAACTAGTAATTACAAATAGCTATGGCTTATTCAGATAAAGTAATCGACCATTATACCAACCCACGCAACGTTGGTACACTAGATAAAGCAAAGAAAAGTGTTGGAACCGGCCTGGTAGGTGCCCCTGAGTGTGGCGACGTAATGCGCCTGCAGATTGAGGTAGATGAGAACCAGGTGATCACTGATGCTAAGTTCAAGACATTCGGCTGCGGCTCTGCCATTGCCTCTTCTTCCCTGGCTACTGAGTGGCTGAAGGGCAAGACGGTTGACGAGGCCCTGGCTATCGACAACATGGCAATTGTGGAAGAGCTGGCACTGCCGCCGGTGAAGATCCACTGCTCTGTACTTGCCGAGGATGCCATCAAAACAGCCATCAACGACTACAGAGTAAAGAACGGCCTTCCGGAACTGGAAATGCCTAAGTCTCACCACTAAGAAAACCAGACTCAATGGAGTCAACTACGGATGTACACGTAGCGAGTGCCCGTATTCAAAAGCAGATTGAGCACCACTTAGGCATAAGCGGGAGCAGTCTGCTTTTTGAATTCCGGCAGCTCGACAACAAAACGCGCCTCGACCTGATCACGGTGAACCCGCGCCACCAGCAGTCGTTCCTGTTCCACTCTGAAACGGGCTATGACAAACTGGAGGCACTGCGCAAGATGCTGGCCTACGTGCAAAACTACCGCGACCAGGAAAGCTCGTTCACGATACAGTGGATGGCCCGTGATGATAAGGAGCTGAACACTTCTTACTTTAGGGCGCGTAACATGTATGAGGCGCTGGATAAGTTATACTTTGGACGGGACATGAACACTATAACGGTTTTCAGTGTTGTATTGAACCCAGTATCCTAAAATTTAAAGATTATGATCACAGTTTCAGATAAAGCAAAAGAAAAGGTAGAAAAGCTGAAGCAGGAAGCGCAGCTGGATGACTCGTTCCGTTTGCGTGCCTCTGTTGCGGGTGGTGGCTGCTCCGGCCTGTCCTATAACCTCGACTTTGATGATGAGGTGAAGCCAATGGACCAGGAGTTTGAAGATAAAGGCGTGAAGGTGGTGGTAGACATGAAGAGCTTTTTATACCTGGCGGGCACAGAGCTGGATTTCTCCGACGGCCTGAACGGCAAAGGCTTCTTCTTTAACAACCCCAATGCAACCCGTACCTGCGGCTGCGGCGACAGCTTCTCGGTATAAGTATCAATAAAATTTATACGTACTTAAAAGGCTCTGCCACTGCGGCAGAGCCTTTTTTTATGCTATTTCTGCAGCCTTTTGCTACTGTTTTATGAATTTCCGGGTGTAGCGCCTGCCAAAGGCATCTATTAAAACAAGGATGTAGTTGCCAGAGTTAAGCCTGCGGATATCTAGCGTGTGCAGCGGCAAGTTTTGTGAAAGCTCCTGCTGCAGCAGCACTTTTCCGGTCATATCCAGCACCAGCGCCTGCTGTAGCCCAACACTTGCAGCAACGTGTACCTCATCTGTAGCAATCGTAGGAAATACCTTCATTTCCTGCACCGCCTTGTAACGCACAGCAACCACCGCAGAAAAAGTATGGCTGTCATCTTCGTCCACCTGTTTCAGGCGATAATAGGAAGCTCCATCCAACGGGCGCTCATCTATATATGAGTAGTCGTTGGTTAAAACAGTAGTGCCATGCCCGGCAACGCGGCCTATACTTTCAAAAGCGGAGCCGTTTTGGCTGCGCTGTACCTCAAAATAACTATTTTGCTCCTCGCTGGCAGTCTGCCACTTCAGTTTTACCTGGTCTCCGCTAACTGCCGCTCTGAAAAAAGCAAGCTCAACCGGAAGCGGCGCCGGCATTTCAACTGCCTGTATGTGCCACTGCAGGTTAACATCGTCAATCGCCAGTCCGTGGTCCGCCTCCAGTTCATCGGCATCTTTCCAGCGAAGCATCAAGTAATATCCGTTTGGCACTTCAAGCTGCAATAGCGCCTGTTGCAGGGCACGGTTATCAGGTGCGTTTCCGTCTAGCGCACCGCCTTTAGTATAAAATTTGGGCCCATAGAAGGTGAGTTCAGGCACTTCTGTCCAGCCTTTGTCAGAGGAGGGGGATGTGTTAAAGGCATTCGCATCACTGCTGATAGCATACCAGAAGGAAATCACATGCTGCCCGGCTGTACTGTTGGAAATGCGCCACTGCTCCCCCACGTAGCTCAGATCAATGCCCTTGATGGTGCTACCTGTGCTATTCTGAAGAAGGAGATTGTAAGTAAACTGCCCGCCTTTGGTGGAGCTAATGGAGCCCAAGGCTCTATCAGTGGAGCCAACAGATCCATAATTATAAAGCGCACCGGTGTTGGAGTTGCCAGCGTTAGGGACAAGCGTGGAGTCGCTTTTGGTGCGGAACACTACCCAACCGGGCAGGTAATAGCTGCCACTTTTCCAGGTAACAGTATCTTTAAGCGGGAAATCGTTAAAGTTTTGAGTATAAGAAGTTTGCTTCGGTCCCATTATAACCTGGGCTTTTGAGGCAGGCGCTGACAGCCATACTAGGCAGCAAAAAGCGATGCAGCGCAAGGTAAGGGTAAAAGTTGTTTTCATTGGCTCGGAAACGCAGGAATAATTGTACTTTAAGCAGGCATTTGCCATGTAATATTCCCACGAACCAACGGTATCTACATAAAGTTCAATACAGCTTATAAAATAATAGATCCTGGTATTGATTTTTAATCATTTTGACAGTTGAATATTAACATAATAGCCTTGTAATGGCTCAGCTCCTTTTTGGAAAGTATAGAAATACATGCTAGGTAAAGTGTTTTAAGGAAAACTAGATACTTTGTAGGCTCCCCTCTTTTGATGAGCTTCTTTCTCTCGCTAAACTATTAAAAGTACAAACAGGAACTTAAAGTACCCGCCAGGTGTACTACCTCTACATGAACACATGTTCATGTATTGCAATTACCTTATATTAATTTCCATGAGTACCTTACAGATAAGGCTTGAGCAGAAGGCCTTGGAGAAAACAGCTTATGTGCTTAAGTGCGTGGCCCACCCTGTTCGCATCAGCATCATCGATCTTTTAACCCAGCGCGACCGCCTGACTGTAAGCCAGTTACAGCGCGTGTTACAGATAGAGCAGTCGCTGCTCTCGCACCACCTGACCAACATGCGCGACAAGGGCCTGGTGGATACACAGCGCGAAGGCAAAAATGTATTCTACTCCCTCACCGACAGCACCATAACAGACATTATCAGCTGCATTCAAAGCTGCAAACTGTTCTCCTAAATTGGGCTTTTTTGCTTTAAAGGGGCGGTTTTTCGTATACTTAAAGTAGACATGAGTATATTTACAAATAGAACTCAACGTAAACAACTATGAGAACCATAATCTTAGCGCTGCTAGCTGCCGTTATGTTTAGCTGCGCCGGCACGCCACAGCAGGAACCGGCACAGGTGCAAAAGCTTACGCCTTCGGAGTTTAAGCAGCAGAACATGAACCGAAAAACGGTGCTGTTGGATGTACGCACACCCGAAGAGTACGCCGGCGGTCACCTGGATGGGGCCATGCTTTCTGACTTTAGAGGAGGCGAGTTTGCTAAGGACATGCAGAACTGGGACAAGGACAAAGTCTACTACCTGTACTGCGCCTCCGGCAATCGCAGCGGCAAAGCCTCCGAAATGCTAAAGCAGGCAGGCTTTAAGCACATCTATGACCTGGGCGGTTATCAGTCTCTGGTGGAGGCTGGCTTGCCAACTGAAACTGGTGCTGCTGAACAGAAGTAAAAGTATAAACTGTTTTATAGAAAGGGCAGAAATGGCAAAGGAGCTGTTTCTGCCCTTTTGCTTTGCCAATAAGTATAAAGTGCCTTCATTGCGGCTTCTTTTCAATTTCATACTTCAGGAGGATAATCAACAGAAATTCCTTGCCATATTCCTATATTCTGATGTATCTTGAACCGGAATCGGAGAAGAAGAGCTATGCGCGTACTACACACCTCAGACTGGCACCTGGGCCAGCGCCTTGTTAACCTGGAACGTACTGAAGAACACCAGCATTTTTTGGATTGGCTGCTGCAAACCATACAGCAGGAGCAGGTAGAGGTTCTGCTAATGTCCGGCGACGTGTTCGACAACGGCGCCCCCTCCAACACGGCCCTGAAGCTATACTATGATTTCCTGCGCAAAGTCTGCGCTACCTGCTGCCGCCACATCATCATCACGGGCGGCAACCACGATTCTGTTTCTACGCTAAACGCGCCGAAGGAGCTGCTGCAGTGCTTCAACATCCACGTCATTGGCGGGGCCTCTTCTGATCCTTTAGACGAACTGATTGAGTTGCACAGCGAGCAGGGTGAGCTGCAACTGGTGGTGTGCGCCGTGCCTTTCCTCCGCGACCGCGACGTGCGTTTGTCGGTGCCCGGCGAGAGCTTTGAGGAGCGGGAGCAGCGTATTAAGCAAGGTATAGCCGCGCATTACGAGGCTTTTGTGCCGCACATCCAGAAGTATAAACAGCAAAGTCTACCTGTAGTGGCGATGGGGCATTTGTTTGCCGCCGGCGGCTCTGCCTCCGAAAGTGAGAAAGAGATCCACGTCGGCAACTTGGGCCAGATCGGGGCCGACCAGTTTCCCCAGGAATTCGACTATGTGGCGCTGGGCCACCTGCACCGCCCGCAGCAGGTGAACAACCGCCACCACATCCGCTACTCCGGCTCGCCTATTCCGCTCAGCTTTAGCGAGGTAACGGACAAAAAGGTGGTATTTATACTTGATTTGGAGGAAGGTGAGCTGCAAGACCTGCGCGAAGTGGAGATACCTGTTTGCCGCAAACTGGTGCGTTTTAAAGGGCCGCTGGAGAAGGTAAAGCAGCAACTGGCCATTTACGACAACAGCAGCCATACCTTAACGGCCTGGGTTGAAATACAACTGGAACTGGAATCATACTTGCCGGACCTGAACCAGCAGCTGGAAGAGGTGCTGCGCCTGAAAAAAGACGAACTGCAACTACTCATCCACCGCCCGCCGATCATCCAGAAAGCAAATCAAACTCTGGAGCAACAGGTGCAGCAGGAGGTTGACCTGCATACCCTCTGCGAGAAAGAGGTGTTCCTCAAACGCTGCCAAAGTGCCTTCCCGGACTCTGATCATGCAGAATTAGTGGCTACTTTTTCGGAGTTGCTAGAGCTGATGGGGCAGGAAGAATAAAAAGTATAAAAACCTCGCGGCGCCCGAAGGTCCTGCGAGTGTCTGGTCGATAGCTACGGGATAAACGAAACGCATACTATTTGATTTGCCATCAAGAAGCAAGCATGAAAACAGCTGATAATTTCGAAACCCGATTCCCTAGTGATGTCTATGGTATTGTGCCGAAGACATTGGTGGTGGCTGCGCTTGTTTTTGCTTTCACAGAAAGCTGGCTAATAAAGATAGCGGTTGGAGTTCCGGCAGGTTTGCTGCTGCACATCATCCCGAATTCATATGATTGCAAAGTCTTCCTGAATGGCTCGATGCTTAGCTTTCAATTCTTTCGGCCATGGTTCCGAAAAGAAGTAATCGATCTAACAGAAATTGACAGAGCTGTTGTTGAGCCAGAAAGAACGGAACAAACATTGAAAGACTTCTGGTGGCGATCTGACATGCTTTGGCCTGTAGGGAACAGTAAGCTAATGCTATACAGGAATGGTTACCTTGTGCAAACTATAAATTTCAGAACAAACCCAGAAGATACCCGAAAGCTAGCCGACCTTATCAGCCATCAAATTCCTTCAGAAATACCCACAGTTCACCCATGAAAATCCTCTCCGTACGCTTCCAGAACCTGAACTCACTGAAAGGTGAGCATGAGATCCGTTTCGACCAGAGTCCGCTGGCGGAGGCGGGGCTGTTTGCGATTACCGGCCCCACCGGTGCCGGCAAAACCACGATTCTGGACGCCATCACGGTGGGCCTTTACGGACTGGTGCACCGCCACAGCAACGAGAAGCCGCTGGAACTGATGACGCGCCACACGGCCGAGAGCTTTTCGGAGGTGGAGTTTGAGGCCAACGGCAAGCGCTACCGCTCCAAGTGGCACCTGCGTCGCAGTCGGGGCAAAGTGGACGGCAACATACAGCCCGTGCACATGGAGCTGTATACTTTTGAGCAGGATGAACTATTCGACCTGAAACCCAGTGAGGTGCCGGCCAAAGTGGCCGAACTCTGTGGCCTGGACTACAACCAGTTTCTGCGCTCGGTGATGCTCTCGCAGGGCGACTTTGCCCGTTTCCTGAAGGCCAGCCCCAACGAACGCAGCAGTTTGCTGGAGAAGATCACCGATACGGGCATCTATTCCGAGATTTCCAAATTTGCCTATGAGAAGGCCAAGCAGGAGCGGCAAAAGTATGAGGGGCTGGAGCAGTTGCTGCAAAACACCCAGCTGCTGCCCGAGGAGCAGCGGCAGGCCTACGAGCAAAGTATAAATGAGCTGGCCGGGCAGGAGGCCATACTTCAGGCGAACCTTGCAAAGCTGCAGGAGAAGGTGCAGTGGCTGCAGCAGGTGGCGCAGCTGCAGGCCAGGCAACAACAGCATCAGGCAGCCCTGCAGGGGCAGGAGCAGAAACTGGCGCAGCTGCAGCCGGACTTTGTGAAGTTGGCGCAGCACGAGCAGGCATATCAGTTTAAAGGGGAGCTGGTACAGATCGACAATGCCAGCAGCAAAGTAACAGAGGTACAGGAACAGCTGCAGACACTGCAGAAGCGCGTGCCAGTGCTGGAAACCGAGCTGGAGGCCGCCGGCAATATAGCCACCCAGGCCACCAAAGCGCATCAGCAGCAGGAAGAGGCCCTGCAAAAACTGGAGCCCCTGCTGGCGCAGGTTGCTAAACTGGACCATCAACTAAACAGCATCCGAGAAGCGTATGGCAAGAACAAAAACGCTTATACAAACTTTGAGCAACAGCTGCAGCATGAGCAGGCATTGTTACAAACAAAGCAACAGGAGCAGGAGAAGCTCACGCAGGAGGCAACAAGTATAAAAACCTGGCTGGCGCAGCACACGCAGCTGCAGGACCTGAAAGAGCATCTGCCAGAGTTCAAGGCCGCCCTCCGCGATCTGCAGGAGGTGGAGCAGCGCATCAAACGCAACCGGCAAGAGCAAGAGGAACTGAACCAACAGCGGCAGCGGGAGGCAAAGCAGCTTGCGGAACTGCAGCAGCAACAGGCGCAGCAGGAAACCCAGCATAAGCAGCTGCAGCAGCAGAAAGAGGAGAAACTTGCCGGGCTCCAAAGTATACTGGCTGATAAAACTATGGAGGAACTGGAGCAGGCGGCACAGAGCCAGCCAGCGGTGGTGGCCAGGTATGAGCGCCTGCAGGAACTGGCCCAGCAGCACTCGGGGCATCAGCAGAAACTCCAAGGTATACACGAGCACCTGGCGCAGCTAAGGCAACAGCAGGAAGAAACAAGTAGAAGCCTCCAAGAAAACCAAACAAAGTATAAACAGGCCGAAGAGCACCTGCAGGCGCTGCAGAAACTCGTGCAGCTACAGCAGCAGATACAGCAGTATGAGGAGGCGCGCCATACTTTGACGAAAGAGGAACCCTGTCCGCTCTGCGGCTCCACCCACCACCCTTTTGCTGAAGATGGCTATACTTTTGACCTGCCGGAGGAAGTGCAGAAACGCGACCAGCAGCAAATATTGGTAAAGGAGCTGGAGCGAAGTATAAACCAACAGCAACTGCAGCTTAACTCGCTGGAGCAGCAACAGCAGCTGGGAATCACGGCCAGCTCAGAGACAGAAACCGAGTTGAAGCGGCTGCGCCACACGTTCGAGCAGCTGGCAGCAGGGCTAACGGAAGGTATCAATATCGCTGATGTAGAGAAGCTGGCGCAGCAACGGCAGGCGCAGCAGGAGTCGGCCACTGCCTTGCAGCAGCAATTGGCGCAGGCGCGCCACCTGAGCCGTGAACTGGAAAGTATAAGCCAGCAAAGCCAAAAGCATCGCGAGGCACAGGTGCAGGTGCAGGCTGCCATCAACCAAATAGAAAATACAGACAAAATGCTGCAGGCGCAGCTGCAGAAGCTGCAAATCATACTTGCTGATGAGCAGGAGCAGGAGCAGGTTCACACCCAAACCGCCGAATCCTTTGCTGCCACCTTTGGCCTAAAGTATAAACCAGAAGAGCGCCTTGCCTTGCTACAGACACTGGAGCAGCAAAGTGTAACGTATGCGCAAAAGCAGCAGGCCCTGGAAAGTATGCGCGAGAAGTATGTGGAGCTGAACGCTGACGTGAAAAACCTGAAAGCCAATGAAGCGCAGAAACAAAAGGAGCTGGAGGAGCGGAAGCAGGCGCTGAAAGAGGAGCACGAGCAGCTGACACAGCTGAAATCCGAGCGCCATACGTTGTTTGGGGAGAAGGAGCCGGAGCAGGAACGCATCTCAGCGCAACGGGAACTGAAACTCCGGGCCACGCAGGCGGAGGAAGCAAGGCGTGCGCAGCTGCAGAAGCAGCAGGAACTGCAGGAGGCCCGCGCCCGCCAGACGGAGTGCCTGCAGAAGCATCAGCAGAACAAATCGGTGCTGGAGGAGCTGCGCCAGGGGCTGCTGCACGTGCTGCAGCAGAAGGGCATCGAAACCATAGAAGCACTGAGCCAGATGCTACTGCACCGCGACGAAGCTGATCGCCTGGCAAACCTGAAAGCACAGACCGAAAAGCACCTGACTGAACTGCGTAAAAGCCTGAGCGATGTACAGCAGGAGTTGGCACAGCTGCAGCAAAAGCAGCTGACCGAAGAAAGTATGGATAGCCTGCAAGAGCAACACCGGCAGAAAACCGAAGAGCAGCGGGAGCTGATCTCGCAGCGGGCCCGCCACCAGCAGCTACTGGAGCAGGACGCACAGCAGCGGGAGAAGAATAAAGAACTGGCCGAACAACTAAAAACACAGCAGCAGGTTTGCCACCGCTGGTCGCAGCTAGCCGACCTGATTGGCTCTGCCGACGGCAACAAGTTCAGCCGCTTTGCGCAGGGGCTCACGCTGGCCAGGCTGGTGGAGCTGGCCAACCGCCACCTGCAAAAGCTCAACGACCGCTACCGCATCCTTAAATCCGCTGCCGAAGACCTGGAGCTGCTGATCGTGGATATGTACCAGGCTGAAGCCGTGCGGCCAATGAATACGCTTTCCGGGGGCGAGAGCTTTTTGGTGAGCCTGTCGCTGGCGCTGGGCCTGTCGGACCTGGCCGGCCGCCGCACGCAGATCAACTCGCTGTTTATAGACGAGGGCTTCGGTACGCTGGACGCCGAAACGCTGGACTCGGCCATCTCTACGCTAGAGAACCTACAGGCCAGCGGCAAGATGATCGGCATTATCTCGCATGTGGAGGCGCTGAAGGAGCGCATCAGCACCCAGATAAAAGTGCAGCGGCAGGCTGGAGGCGTAAGCAAGGTAGAAGTGGTAGGTTTCTAGCTTTTTAAGCGCTAAGCAGCTACCAAAGCAGGCAAGCTCCGTACAAAACCCTGAACTTGTATCATCAACATAGCGCTTTAGTATGAGAAATCTCTTGCACAAATTATTTGTAGGCTTTATACTTTGCACGGCCGTGGCCTGCGGCGGCAACACAGATACCGCTGAAGAGGGAAAAGTCCCTGTGTCTGCCAGTGACCCCAAAGCCCCTACCACTGCCCCGGAGGAACCCACTACCAAAATAGGCGCCGACTTGGAAGACTCGCTGCAGGAACGGGAGCAAAGCAGAGACAGTTTATAGCGTTCTGCTTTTGCAGTGAAGTTAAAAAGGATGCGTAATTTTATACTTTGCCGGCCAGGGCCGTACCTTTGCCTTAAACCCTTGCATACATGAAAAAGCTCGCGCCACTCCTGTTCACGCTCCTCTCCCTCCTGCCCTTCGCCTGCAAGCAAGACGGCAAGGATGCACAGCAGCAGTTCCGGGAGCGACAGCAGGCCATTCTGGAGCGGTCCGGGGCAACGCCTGCTGAACCGGAGGATAAAGAGGCCGACCAGCAACCTGCGCAGGAGGCCCAGCCTCAAAAATCTGCCACCGTACCCGGCGACAAAGTAGTGGCGATAAAAGACGGAGACACCATGGTGCTGCTGCGCAACGGCCAGGAAGTGACCGTGCGGCTGTACGGCATTGATACTCCTGAAAAGAACCAAGCCTATGGCCAAAAGGCAAAGCAATACGCCTCCGACCTGTCTTATGGTAAAAAGGTGCGGCTGATCGTGCACAACACCGACCGCTATGGCCGCACCGTAGGCACCATTATGCTTCCGGATGGCCGCAACCTGAACGAGGAGATGGTACGCAACGGCTACGCCTGGCACTACAAAGCTTACTCCAAAGATCAAAACCTGGCCAATGCCGAGGCCGATGCCCGCCGTTTTAAGCGCGGTTTGTGGCAGGACCCTAATCCTGTTGCCCCCTGGGATTTCCGGAAGGAAAAGCGCAACGGCGGCACATCATCCACGGGCAACCCCGATGCGCCCATCCCGGCAGGAGCCACCAAACGCATTGTATACCTCTGCAGCAGCAGTAATTCCGCCGTGTATCACCTGGACAGCACCTGCTACGTGCTAAAGCGCTGCAAAGAAGAGGTTATTAAAACAACAGAGGCCGAGGCGATACGAACCTATGGGCGCAGAGCGGATAAAACCTGCAGCAAGTAATCCGCACTCTTGATCGTTTCCTGCAAGTATAGCTGGCTACTTTCTTTACACTATCTGCTTTAACGTCAACGGTTTGATCTTTTAAGCTAGCCTCTTGCTTTGGTCAGCCATAGTTGCTACTATTGCTATACATACCTTTCACTAACATCAAACGATAAAACTATGGCACTAAAAGACGGATTGGCGTCAGAGCTACAGCATGAGGTTATCTCTACGCGCAAAATGCTGCAGCGGCTCCCCAAGGACTCGCTTGGCTGGAAACCCCACCCAAAATCTTTCACGTTGGGCACACTGGCCACGCACATCACCGACCTGTTTTCCCTGCTGAACACGGCGCTTATTTCTGATGACATTGATCTAGCCGCAGGCAAGTCTGCAGATAAAGTAGAGCCTAATCCGGAGGAACTAGTAAGCCGACTGGATACGTATTTGGAGCAAGGCTTGGCCGCACTGAAAAATGCTGCGGACGATGACTTCACAACCATGGTGGCACTGCGGAACGGGGAGCACCTGATCACCACCCTGCCGCGCAGAGCCCTGCTGCGTACACTGGTCTATAATCACGTGATACACCACCGCGGGCAGCTCTCCGTTTATCTGCGCCTGCTCGACGTACCGGTGCCTTCCATTTACGGTCCTAGCGCAGACGAGCCTATCTAGCAGGAACGGCTGTAGAGGCAAGGTACTATGGGGCAACTGTTCTATACTTGCCGAGCCCTAAAACTGCAGCAAGTATGGCTTTAAATTTATACCTTTGGGTTTGCCCAAGCCATTGCAACCATGAAACCGAACCTACTGAAACACGCCGTGCAGCTTCTTAAAACAGCTGCACTTGCCCTTATTGTATGCACAAGCGTTGCCTGCCAATCCCAAGGCACGGAGGAGGAGGCTACCGCCGCAGAAGCACCCGTTGAGGCGACTGCCACTGCCGTAAGCCAGCCGGCACGCCCTGCCCCGGATTTTTATATTGTTCCGCCTGAGCTGGCAAGCAAGCGTGTGTGGATTTGCGAGGGCACTGGCTCAGACCTTTTCCACGTGCAACACGATTGCCCGGTGCTGCTGCAGTGCAAAGGCAAAGGCACGTTCCGCAACCTGGTGCTGCCCCGGGCCATCGAAACGTTTGGCCGCTACAACTGCCAGGAGTGCAGCAAAGACCTGGACCATATCTTTGATGAAGATGCCGTGCGCGACATCGTACAGTAACTTAAATCAAAAAGCCCCGCTGCAGCGGGGCTTTTTGATTCGGTCTCATCGTTATTTTTTGCCGTGCAGCACCAGAAGCGGCACTTTGGCCTGGTAGGTCATGCGTTCGGCCAAACTCTGCGAGAAAAGGCTTTTCAGGAATCCCTTCTCTCTGCGTACGATCGCCAGCACATCCCCCGCCGACTGCTGATAATACGCCATTAACCCTTCATCCCGGTGCTTGTTCATCACTTCATGGAAAGAAAGCGGCACGTTCGGGAAAAGGCCCTGCAACTCCAGCCTGAAGGCCGCGGCGTCCTCGCCGTCCTGCTCCTCTTGCTGCTTTACCACATGCACCACATCTATATGCGCTCCAAAGCAGCTCCCGAAGTCTACCACGCCCCTCATGGCCTGCAGGTCTTCCGGGCTATAGTCTGATGCATAGATAATATGCTCTACTTTAGGCGCAGGGGCACTTTTAGGCACTGATAAAACCGGGCAAGGCACTTCCTCGATAACCGCTTCGGTATTGCTTCCGATCAAAAGCTCCTCCATGGTACTGTCGCAGCCGGTGGTCCCCATCACGATGAGGTCATACCCCTGCTGGCTGCTCAGCTGCTCGGCCACATCGGTTAGCAAAGCCTCTTTTAAAAGATAATCGCATGTAAACCCGCCATCTCGGTTAGCACCATACTTCTCCTCTAGCTGCAGCACCGTTGCTTTCAGCTTTTCAGTGGCCGTGCGCACCTGCTCCCCCAGCAGTTCGCTAGCCACCAAAGCTGTTTCCGATGTGTCTACAATAGGCAGGTGTACCACATGCAGCAGTGTCAAGTGTCCCGCCGCATGCTGTGCCACATGCACGGCATACTCCACCGCCTTCCCTGAGGTAGCAGAGAAGTCCGTGGGACATAGTATTTTTTTCATTTTTGCTGATTGTTGTTGTTTATATTATCATATTACTATGTATTCGGAACTTTACAAAAAAGTTAGCACTTTATTTTTCCTCCCATCTTGCTCTTATACTATACATTTCCCACAAAGTATTGTTTTATAAGAATAACATCCTATTTAGATACTATTTCGCGTTCTCGCCATATCAGAAAGGCAGAAGCCCCATTCGCTTTCATATTCCGAATGGGGCTTCTTATATTACTTTTATACTTTATCAACCTGTCATCAGTGCACTGGAGGCCTGCTCCTGCCGGCCAGCCTGCAGCAGGCGGTCCAGCATCTCGCGGGCTTCCTGGCAGGTGTCCACGTGGTATCTGGCTACCGAGGAGGCGTTGCCCACTTTTATCGTATAGGAGTTGCGCGGCATGGCCTTAAAAATGTCCTCGTCGCCCCAGTCATCCCCCACAGCCATCACGAACTTGTGCGGGAACTTGCTGAGCCAGTAGCTGGAGGCTTTGCCTTTGTTTATTTCCTGCGCCTTTACCTCCACGGCCATCTGCCCATCCAGCACCTGCAGGTTACTGTTTGAGGCCAGGAAGTTGAGGTGGCTTACCAACTCACGGGCACGCAGCTCGCCTAAACCCGTTTCAACGCGGCGGTAGTGCCACACCAGCGAGTACTCCTTCTCTTCGATAAAAGAGCCCGGCGTACGGTCCACGTACAGGTCCAGTATCAGGCGGATGTCTTTTTTCCAGTCGTCCATCAGGCTCAGCATGGTTTGCCAGCCGGTGCCGCGCTGCTTTATCCAAACGCCGTGTTCGGCAATAATATCGATGTTGAGGTGGCCCAGCCAGTCCTGCATGGTGGCTTTTTCGCGGCTGCTCATCACCACTACCCTGTTTTTGGGGTTGCTGCTCAGGCGCTCCAGCAGGTCCATCAGTTCATTGTCAGGGCGTGCCATCAGCGGGCGGTGGCGGTAATCTACCAGGCCGCCGTCATACTCCAGGAAAAACAGGCGCGAGCTGGACGACTCGTAAGCGTTGCTCATCTCTAGGAAAGTTGACTCGTCGAGGTAAGTGGTAGCCAACGACAGCTGCTTTATCTTCACGTAAGACAGCCGGTCCATAAACATGCTTACCCAGTGGTGTATGTTGTAGCGCCGCAGCGACTCCTGCATGTTGCGCATGTGCTGTATCTGCTCCTCCTCCGGCATTACCAGCGCCTGGTAAAGCGCGTCTACCATCTGGTTGATATCGTTCGGGTTGATCAGGATGGCATCGGAAAGCTCTTTGGAGGCCCCGGCCATCTCGCTTAGAATCAGCACGCCCTTCTGGTCCAGTTTGCTGGCCACGTACTCTTTACACACCAGGTTCATGCCGTCGCGCATCGGTGTTACCAGGGCCACGTCGGCCATGCGGTAGAATGCGGAAAGCGTTTCCAGCGGATAAGAGCGGTAGAAGTACTGGATCGGGTTCCAGCTGATGTGGCTATACTTGCCGTTGATGCGGCCCACCAGTTCGTCCACTTCCTCTTTCAGCTCTTTATACTTCTCCACCGCGTCGCGGCTCGGCACCACCAGCATCAGCAGCGTTACCTTCTCATGAAACTCGGGGTGGCGCTCCAGGAAAAGCTCAAATGCCTTCAGGCGCTGGGCAATGCCTTTAGAGTAATCGAGCCGGTCGATGGAGAGGATGATCTTGTTTGCGTTGAGGTTGCTGCGGTAAAGGCGCTCGCGTTTCTTCACCTCCTCCAGCGCGGCTGTGCCGGCATACTTTTCATAATCGATGCCCATCGGGAAAGAGTCTACGAGCAAAGATCGGTTAGGGGTGCTGATCCAGCCGTGCGTACTGCCATAGCCCACAAGGCGGTTCACTGAGCTCAGGAAGTGGCGCATGTCGTCATAGGTATGAAAGCCGACCAGGTCCGATCCCAGCATGCCTTCCAGCAGTTCCTTGCGCCAGGGCAGCAGGCGGAACACCTCGTAGCTTGGAAACGGGATGTGCTGGAAAAAACCGATGGTGGCATCAGGAAGCTTTTCGCGGAGCATGCTTGGCAGGAGCAGCAACTGGTAATCGTGTACCCAGATCGTATCTTCCGGGCCGGCCTTGGCCACCACGGCATCGCAGTATTTCTGGTTTACCCGCACATAGGTCTCCCACAGCTGCTGGTCGTAAATGGCGTACTGGCTGAAGTAGTGGAAAGTGGGCCAAAGGGTCTCGTTGCTGAAGCCTTCATAGAATTCCTTGATCTCCGTGTCGGTCAGGAAAACAGGGCTCATACTCTCTGCTTTGATGTCTTCGGCTATCCGCTCCTGCTTTTCCTGGTTTGTCACCACCAGTCCGGGCCACCCTATCCAGAGATTATCCCCCTGCTTGTAAATAGATCCCAGGCCCGTAGCAAGCCCCCCTTCGCTTGTTTTATAACTCAGTTCTCCATCATTTTCTTGCAGCTTTACAGGTAATCTGTTAGAAACGATAATCAGTTTTGCCATGCTCAGTGGTTTTGGCCCGGCAACCAATACAGCCGCTTGGTTTTGGCGCCGCATGCGCCGCCGCTTCTTATTGCCAGGTAAAGATTTATTTTAGTAGTTGACACACATCAACCTTCCTCACATACGTAAAAAACGGATGCCACGTTCTCTAATATAGCAAAATATCTATTAATAAATAAACCTTAACACAGGATACGGCACAAACGGCGTTTATAACCATTCGGGCACATCCATAGTATTTGGTTTCAACCTACTGATTGTACAGATGCCTATGAGATACCTGGAAGCGATACATGACCGCTTGGATTACCTGATGGGAGGCTTGGCCATACTGGCGGTGGCAGTAGCAGCGGGCATAATTGTTAAGTTCCTAATTTTTAAATCACTGGAAGCATACAACCGTCGCCAGAACCCGGTTTTCTTCAAGTCGCTGACCGTGCACCTGAGTCGTCCGTTTGGCTTTTTTATCCCCCTGCTCTTCGTGTCGATTGTACTGCCTGCCTTGCCCTACGGCACCACGCTGGTGGAAAACCTGCGCCGCCTGGTCGAGATTCTTGACATTATTGCCTTTGCCTGGATTTTGGTGGCCTGCACCAACGTGGCCCGCGACCTGGTGCGGCACAAGTATAACATAGAGCAGAAGCCCGACAACATGCGCGAGCGCCGCCTGATTACGCAGCTGCAGTTTCTGCGCAAGGTCACCGTGGTCACCATCATCTTTATCGCTACTGCCCTCATACTGCTGAGCTTTGACCCCGTTCGCAAGTTGGGAACCGGCCTGCTTACCTCGGCAGGCGTGGCGGGCGTGGTGGTGGGCTTTGCTGCCCAAACCTCTATTGCTAACCTATTGGCAGGCATGCAGATCGCCTTTACCCAACCCATCAGGTTGGATGATGTGCTGGTGGTGGAGGGGGAGTTCGGGCGCGTGGAGGAGATTACCCTGACCTATGTGGTGCTGCGCCTCTGGGACCACCGCCGCCTGATCCTGCCGCTAAACTACTTTATACAGAAGCCTTTTCAGAACTGGACCCGCACCGGCTCCGACATACTGGCCACGGTGCATTTCTACACAGATTATACCATGCCCATCGAGCCGCTGCGCCAGGAGTTTGACCGGCTGCTGGCAGCCACAGACCTGTGGAACGGTCAGGCCTCGGTACTGCAGGTAACCGACTCCAAAGAGCGCACCCTGGAGTTGCGCGCCCTGATGAGCGCTCAAAACTCGGCCCTGGCCTGGGACCTGCGCTGCTACATCCGGGAGGGGCTGATCTACTTTATCCAGAAAAATTACCCGGACGCGCTGCCTAAGACGCGAAGCGAGTTTACCGGCGAAAAGCTACCACCGCTGGCAGACTTGTCGTAACTTAAGCGCTGCCACTAAAACCTGTAACCGCATGAACTACTTTGAAGGCCTCGACCCTACCCTGGTAGATTGGGTGCTCATACCCGCCCTTATCTTTTTTGCCCGCATCTGCGACGTAACGCTGGGCACGCTGCGCATTGTTTTTGTATCGAAGGGCAACAAAACGGTGGCGCCCATACTTGGTTTTCTGGAGGTGCTTATTTGGCTGGTTGCCATTACGCAGGTGATGGAGAACCTGAGCAACGTGGCCTCCTACCTGGCCTGGGCCGGGGGCTTTGCCATGGGTAACTTTCTGGGCCTGCGCGTGGAGCAGAAGCTGGCGCTTGGGCAAATGGTCGTGCGCGTCATCACCGTTGAGCCTGCCGATGAACTCATCCGCATTCTGACAGAGCACGGCTACCGCCTCACCTGCATCGATGCCCGCGGCGCGCGCGGCAAAGTAAACCTGCTCTTCCTCATTGTGAAGCGCAAAAAGCTGCAGCACGTGCTCGACATCATTCGAAGCTATAACCCGCAGGCATTTTACTCGGTGGAGGATGTACGCTCGGTGGCAGACGTGGATTTGCCGCAGGCCGAGCAGGAGCGCCAGGTAAGTCTGCGGCGCTTCTTTCCGCTGCGAAAGGGCAAATAATGCCTATATAGATTAAATAATGCGCTTGGATTGGTTCCACAGTTTAATAACAGCCTAAAACCCACCCCTATGAGCTGCTCGCTAGCTCAAAACTTTCGTTTTGGCTAGTCCAGAGGAGGGGAATCTGCCTGTAGATTTGTAAAAAGGATTGCGCACTAATTAAGTGATAATGGTATAAGCAGTCAGTAAGTCTCTAAACTATAGAGGCGGACGCTGGGGTAAAAGCTAGATAGCTTAATTGCAAAGGAAAAAGAAAAGCGTCCGGCAAAGTTGCGTTTATACTTTGCCGGACGCTTTTTGTACTTATACTATGATACTTTTCTGGAGAGCTATTCTTTAGCTACATCCCAGGCAAAATCAAGAATATGGATCTTCATAACCTTAATCTCTGGCCAGCTTAAAGTAGACCACCGCCAGCGGCGGTAACTTCACCGTGATGGACTGATCCTGGCCATGGAACGGCTCCGGGTCGGTCTGGATCGGGTTTGCGTTGTGCACGTCGCTGCCGCCGTAACGGCTGTCGTCGGAGTTAAAGATCTGCACCCACTTGCCGGCATGCGGTGCCCCTAGCCTGTAGTGCTCGTGCAGCGCCGGCGTAAAGTTGCATACGACCAGCACATCGTCCTGCGGATTGTCGCTCTTGCGCAAGAAGCTCATCACCGAGTTATGCGCATCGTTCAAATCTATCCACTGGAATCCTTCGGGACTGAAGCTGTGCACATACATGGCTGGCTCTGCTTTGTAGATGGCGTTCAGCTCGCGGAGCAGCTGCTGTATGCCCTGGTGCGGGTGGTACTGCATCAGGTGCCAGTCCAGGCTGCTGTCGTGGTTCCATTCGCTGCTTTGCGCAATATCGGCCCCCATAAACAAAAGCTTGGCGCCAGGGTGCGCATACATGTAGGCATATAAGGTGCGCAGGTTGGCAAACCGCTGCCACTCATCGCCCGGCATTTTGCTTAACAAAGAGCCTTTGCCGTGCACCACCTCATCGTGCGAGAGCGGTAGCATAAACCTTTCGGAGAAGGCATAGACCATGCTGAAGGTAATATCGCCCTGGTGGTAGCGGCGGTAGATCGGGTCTTTCTCAAAGTAATGCAGCGTGTCGTGCATCCAGCCCATCATCCACTTGAGGTTAAAGCCCAGGCCGCCATGCTCTAGCGGGCCCGTCACGGCAGGCCAGGCGGTAGACTCTTCGGCAATCGTCAGCACCTCCGGAAAGTTATCGTGCACCGCGTGGTTAAAATCTTTCAGGAAGGAGATCGCCTCCAGGTTCTCGCGCCCGCCGTGCTCGTTGGGTATCCACTCGCCTGCCTTGCGGCTGTAGTCCAGGTACAGCATCGAGGCCACCGCATCCACGCGCAGGCCGTCTACATGATACTTGTCCAGCCAGAACAGGGCGTTGCTGATAAGGAAAGAACGCACCTCGTTGCGGCCATAGTTAAAGATGTAGCTGTTCCAGTCAGGGTGGAAGCCCTTGCGCGGGTCGGCGTGCTCAAACAGGTGCGTACCGTCAAAGTAGGCCAGCCCGTGCTCATCCGACGGAAAATGCGACGGCACCCAGTCCATAATTACGCCGATGCCGTGCTGGTGCAGCACATCGATCAGGTGCATCAGGTCAGTTGGGGAGCCCAGCAAACTGTGGGCGGCAAAATAGCCGGTAATCTGGTAGCCCCAAGACCCACTAAACGGATGGTGCATCACCGGCATGAGTTCCACGTGAGTAAAGCCCAGCTCCTTTACGTAGGCAGGCAGTTCCTCAGCCAGCTCGCGGTAGGTGAGCGGGCGGTTGTTGTCCTCTGGCTTGCGGCGCCAGGAGCCCAAGTGCACCTCATACACGCTGTAAGGCTGCGGCTTGCCCAGCTTTTCTTTGCGGGTATCTATCCAGTCCTGGTCCTGCCAGGCATACTTCAGCTCCGACACGATGGAAGCGGTTTGAGGCGGCACTTCGCGGCAGAAGGCAAACGGGTCGCTCTTCTCTACATGGAACAGGTGGTACTTGGATTTAATGTGATACTTGTACATCATGCCGGTCCGCACATCCGGTATAAATCCCTCCCAAATGCCCGAATCATCGTGGCGCGCATGCAGTTGATGGTTCTCGCGGCTCCAGCCGTTAAACTCCCCCATCACCGACACCTGCTCGGCGTTAGGCGCCCAGACAGCGAAGTAAGTGCCGGGGCGATCGTGCAGCTCCATCGGGTGTGAGCCCAACTTCAGGTACAGGTTAAAGTGCTTTCCTTCTTTAAACAGGTAAATATCAAAATCCGTGAAGAGGCTGGCCTGCCATACGGGTTGGTCGGACTGGCTGCCCGCCGGCACCAGCACATCCCCGGCTTCCACCACTTTGGTGGCCGTCGCTTTTTTGCCACTCCCCTGCACCTTGGCTTTTACCACTTCCATCACCCCCTCTTTGGCGGCTACCTCCACCGGCACCTCCTGCTCCTGCTTCTTGGGCCTGCCGCGCTTTTTAGCCGGGGCTGGTTTTTCTGTGGCAGGGGCATCAGTCGCCTTCTTACGCGTGCGCGTGGTCTTTGCTGCCGCTTTGGCCTCCTCGGCGGCCATCGGCTCCTCCTTCTTTTTTCTGCCGCGCGTCGCGCTGCCTGTACTTGCCTTGGCTGCCTTGTTCTGGTCGGTAGTCTCGGGGTTTGTGCTTTCTTTTCTCTTAGCCATTCTTATACTTTTTCATGATGTACTTGATGCCTCTGATAGGGATGAGCACCCAATCCGGACGGTTATTCAGTTCATAGCCCAGTTCATAGATCGCTTTCTCCAGCAGAAACGTATGAATGAGGGTTTCAAAGTCTTCTTCCTTGGCAGGCACAACGCCCGTGCCCATGGTTTTGCCCAGGTACGCGTGCATGTAAAAGCCGCTGGCATAGTGGTACCACTGCTCTGCCCAGCCCTCCAGGTAGTCCATGTCCTCCTTCCGCAGCCCCTCCTCCTGAAACAGGGCGCTGTAGGCAGCATAGTGCAACGAACGGATCATACCGGCCACATCGCGCAGGGCAGAGCGCTTCAGGCGCCGCTCACTGAAAGAACGGGCAGGCTCGCCTTCAAAATCGATGATGTAGAAGTCTTTGCCGGTAAACAGCACCTGGCCCAGGTGGTAGTCGCCGTGCGTCCGGATCTTCTGCGTATCGATCTTGTGCGCGAAAATCATCTTCAGGCGCTCCAGAATCTCGCCCCGCATCTGCAGCACCTCCTCGGCCTCGCCGCGCACATGGTCAGGCAGGTTAGGCAGGTGCTTCTGCAGGCTGTCGAAATTGCTGCGCACCAGCGAGGTAAGCGAAGAGTAAAGCGAACGCTGGTAGTGCAGAGAGAAGTTTTCCGGCGTAAAGTCTTTGTTATTGGTCACGGAGCCCAGCGCCAGGTGCATTTCTGCGGTGCGCAGTCCCAGCAGCTCCAGCCTGTCCACGTGGGCGCCTCCAATCTGCATTTGCACCTCCTCCGGAATGTCGGAGAAAGGCATTGGCCGCGACAGAGAGCCAGACACAGGCGCCAGCTTCAGGCGCTCGTTGTCTGTTTTCAGGCGCTCGTACAGGCGCTTCAGCGAGTCACCGAAATAACTCCAGGCGTCGCCCTGGTTGGGCACCAGCTCCTGCAGCATCACCAGCACCATCGGCGGCTTGTTGCCCTCCAGCTGATCGATGGCCCCCAGGAAGCGCGGCACATGGTCGTAGCCGATTCGCTCAGTCAGCATCTGCACCACTTCCACATCTGGGTTCATGGTGCGGTCCAGTTTGCGGTATACTTTCAAAAAGAAAGCGTTGTTGTAGATCACAGAGGTATTGCTCTGCTCGGCCGACAGGATCTTGGAGGTCACCGGGCTATCCATGTTTCGAAGCTCTGCGGCCACGCCACGGTCGCTGTAACCAACCAGCTCTGCCCCGTTTTGCCGCACCTTTTTGCGTTTTGCTATCAGTTGCAGCAGCATCAGCCTGTAGTCCTCGCTGTACAGCGCATCATACAGCACGCCTTCTTTGCTGTCTATACTTGCTTTGGTGATAACCGCATTCGGGAAATGGTCGCGCAGCTCCTGCTCCTGCTCGCCGGTGGCGAAGGCAACCGGCAACTGGTACAACTCCGGAAGTCCCTCGTTGTAGCTCACCTCCACAAACAGCAGCGCCGCCCCCCCTTTGCTCAGCGGCATCGGGATGTGCTGCACTACCTGCATGCGCTGCATGGTGCGGGCCTTGCCCCCAAACCAGCGGCGCTGCCAGATATAGGCCGGCAACACGCGGTTTTCCAGCTCCCGCAGCGTCTGGGCGTCCAGTGGCTCTTTCAGGCCTTTCAGCTTCAGGAGCCGTTTGCTCTGCTCCTGGGCTGCGTCCTGCGGCGCCTCCTGCGGGCGCAGCTCCATCCAATAGTAGCCATGCCCGCCCACGGTAAACAAATAGGATTCATCCTTGATGCCTGGAAACTTGTTCTTGCTGAACACCTCCATCGGCACATGGCCGCGGTACTCCTGCAAATCCAGCTCCACAGCTTCCGGGAAGCGGGACAGGTTAGCAATCACCAGGATCGTCTCGTCTTCATACTCCCGCACGAAGGCCAGCACTTTGGAATTACTCGGGTTCAGGAACTTGATGCTGCCGCGCCCAAAGGCTTTGTAGCGCTTACGCATGTTAATGGTGCGGCGCATCCACCAGAGCAGCGAGTTGCTGTTGTGGTTCTGCGTCTCCACGTTCACCGACTCATACTTATACTCCGGATCGATGATGATGGGCAAGTATAGTTTCTGCGGGTTAGCCTCAGAGAAACCGGCGTTGCGGTTATCGTTCCACTGCATGGGCGTGCGCACCCCGTCGCGGTCGCCGAGGTAGTAGTTGTCGCCCATGCCAATCTCATCGCCATAGTAGACCACCGGTGTGCCGCGCATCGAGAACAGCAGAATATTCATCAGCTCAATTTTAGCGCGGTCGTTGCCCAGCAGCGGGGCCAGGCGGTGGCGAATCCCCAGGTTAATGCGCGCCTGCGGGTCCTTGGTGTATACTTTATACATGTAGTCGCGCTCCTCGTCTGTTACCATCTCCAGCGTCAGCTCGTCGTGGTTTCTGAGGAACATGGCCCACTGGCAGCTTTCGGGTATGGCCGGCGTCTGGTTAAAGATGTCGATGATCGGGTAGCGGTCCTCCATCTTCAGCGACATGAACAGGCGCGGCATGATGGGGAAGTGGTAGTTCATATGGCACTCATCGCCGTTACCGAAGTACGAGGCAGAATCCTCGGGCCACATGTTGGCCTCGGCCAGCAGCAGCCTGCCGGTATACTTCTTGTCTACGTGGGCGCGTAGCTTCTTGAGGAAGTCGTGCGTCTCGGGCAGGTTCTCACCGTTGGTCCCTTCGCGCTCAAACAAGTAGGGCACGGCATCCAAACGGAAACCGTCCACACCCAGATCAAACCAGTAATCGAGCACCTTGAACACCTCTTTCTGCACGGCCGGGTTGTCATAGTTCAGGTCGGGCTGGTGCGAAAAGAAGCGGTGCCAGTAGTACTGCCCGGCCACCGGGTCCCAGCTCCAGTTGCTCGGCTCGTAGTCGGTAAAGATGATGCGCACATCCTTGTATTTGTTCGGGTCGTCGCTCCATACATACCAGTCCCTGTACTTGGAGCCCTTCTTGGCACGGCGCGCGCGCTGGAACCAGGGGTGCTGGTCGGAAGTATGGTTGATCACCAGCTCGGTGATAACCTTAAGCCCGCGCTTGTGCGCCTCGCGCACAAACACCTTGAAGTCCTGCATCACCCCGTAGCTTGGGTTGATGCTCAAATAGTCGGCAATGTCGTAGCCGTCGTCGCGCAGGGGCGAGGGGTAAAAGGGCAGCAGCCAGATAGCCGTTACACCTAAGTCTTCGAGGTAGTCGAGCTTCTGCATCAGGCCCTTAAAGTCGCCGATGCCGTCGCCGTTGCCATCCTTGAAAGCCTTTATGTGCAGCTCATAGATGATGGCGTCTTTGTACCAGTGGATGTTGTCGTCAAGCTCGATTTTTTCGTCAGCCATAGTTGTGGTCAAAAGGGTTCTTTTTTATTCGTTGGAGTGGTGCTCGGATGGCAGCCAGGTATCATCTAAATTATCGTGCCCCATGCCAGGGCTGGCCTCTTCTATACGGAAAACATGCACCGGCATCTCATGCGGGCGCAGCTCCACGTAATTATGCTCGCCAGTCCAGGTATACTTGCGCTCGGTCAGAAGGTCGTGCACCAGGTACTGCTGGTCTGGTTTCATCTTCAGCTTCCAGAGCGGCACTTTTACCCAGCCGCTTTGCGTGTGGTGCGGGTCCATGTTCACGACGATAAACATCTTGTTCTTGTAGTCGCTGCTCCACTTGGCGTAGCTCAGGATGGCCTGGTTATCGCAGTCACCGAAGGCAATGTTCCAGGTAGTCTGCAGGGCCGGGTTCACCTTTCGTATCTTGTTGATGAGCGTGATCACCTCGCGTATTTTCGTCAGCTTCCCCCAGTCCCAGTGCTTTACCTCATACTTTTCGGAGTCATAATATTCCTCTTTGCCCGGCACCGGTTGGTTGATGCCGAACTCATACACCGGCCCGTAGAGGCCGTAGTTAGAGGAAAGCGTGGCCGCCATCACCACACGGGTGATATGCGCGGGCTCGCCGCCCTCCTGCAGCGCGTAAGGCAGGATATCGGGGGTGTTGGGCCAGAAGTTCGGGCGGAAATACTCGCGCAGCTCCGACTGCGTGAGCTCGGTCATGTACTGCTTGATCTCCTCGGCCGAATTGCGCCAGGTGAAGTAAGTATAAGACTGCGTGAAGCCGATCTTGGCCAGACGCTCCATCACGCGCGGACGCGTAAAGGCCTCACTCAGGAAGATGACCTGCGGGTACTGCTTATGAATATCGGCAATCACCCATTCCCAGAAACTGAAGGCTTTGGTGTGCGGGTTATCCACCCGGAAGATGAACACGCCCTGGTCTATCCAGTGCAGCAGCACGCGCTTGAGTTCGCGCCACAGGTTAGGCCAGTCCTCGGTCTCGAAGTTTACGGGCAGCACGTCCTGGTACTTTTTGGGTGGGTTCTCGGCATATTGCACCGTGCCGTCGGGGCGCCACTTAAACCACTGCGGGTGTTCTTTCACATAGGGATGATCCGGGGAGCACTGGATGGCAAAGTCCAGCGCCACTTCAATGCCATGCTCCCGTGCCTCGTGCACAAACTCCCTGAACTCGTCCAGCGTGCCCAGTTCCGGCAGGATGGCATCGTGGCCGCCCTCGGCCGCGCCAATGGCCCAGGGCGAGCCCGGCTCGCCCGGCTCCGAGGTAACCGCGTTGTTCTTGCCCTTGCGAAAGGCGCGGCCAATCGGGTGAATCGGCGGCAAATAGATCGTATCAAAACCCATCTCGGCAATGCGGGGCAGCAGGCGGATACCGTCTTTAAACGTGCCGTGGCGGCCGGCCTCCTGCGCCGCAGAGCGTGGGAAGAACTCGTACCAGGCGCTGAACAGGGCCTTCTGCCGCTCCACGTCCAACGGAAGCACTTTATCGTAGGTCGTCACGTTCTCATTCTCGCAGCAGGCATGCATCAGCTCGCTCACTTCCGGCCCGGTGGCAAAGGCCACATCCCCGGCGTGCGACTGGCTATTGCGCAGCTGCTCAGCCCATTTGCGCAGGCGCTTCTGCTGTCCCGGCTTCGACTTCTCGGCGGCGGCCTCCATCTGCTGGGCCCCGATCTGCAGTTCCACTGTCACGTCCTGGTTGGCCTCAAATTTCTTTTTCAGCCCTTTCTGCCACGTATAAAAATGATCTACCCAGCCCTCAATGGTATACTCGTAGCGTCCCATGGCATCTGGCGTAAAGGCAGCTTGCCAGCGGTCGTTGCCCAGAAACTCCATGGGGACGGATTCCCATTTTTTGCGGCGGGAGTGGCGGTACAGTAACCGCGCCTTCACTTCATCATGCCCATCGGCAAACACATCGGCGGTGACCACCATCTCCTCCCCCACCACGCGCTTGGCCGGAAACCTGCCGCAGTTTATCTGGGGCTTTACATTTTCTATGACAATTCGTTTTGTTCCTTCGAGCTGTTCCATTAAGCTTTGTTTATACTATACCCGTTGTACGTACTAATCCTGGATAAATATGTTTCGTTGAATATTACAGGCGGGCGCTCAGCATGCGTCAGCGACCGAGTCTGTTATGTCAAGCCCCGCTAAACGCGCCCCCCACAAACACAGCGCTGCAAGCCAAAAACGTACAACCTAAAGCCATTAAAGTCAGTTAATACGTGCTGAGGAAATTCCCGTTTATATGGCCATACTTAGAGAGATAGGAGCACATTATTCCCCTGAAAAAAAAGGGACTGTTTTTACTGTTTGGGCACCTTTTGCCAAGAAGGTGGACGTACTGCTGCACAAGCCCGAGCCAATAGAAGTGCCGTTGCAGCGCGAAGCCATGGGCTACTGGACCGCCCTGAGCGAGTTTGCCAACCCCGGCACCCGCTATACCATCCTGTTGGATGGGGAGACCGAGCGCCCCGACCCTGCCTCTTTTTACCAGCCCACCACTGTGCACGAGGCCTCTGCCGTGGTAGACCATACTTCCTATGCCTGGACGGATAAGAAATGGAAAAACCTGCCGCTGCACCAGTACATTATTTACGAGCTGCACGTGGGCACCTTTACCCCGGAGGGTACTTTTGAAAGTATCATCGAGCGCCTGCCGGAGCTGAAGGAGCTGGGCATCACTGCTATTGAGCTCATGCCGGTGGCGCAGTTCCCCGGCAGCCGCAACTGGGGCTACGACGGGGTACTGCCCTTTGCCGTGCAGAACTCCTACGGCGGACCTGAAGGGCTGAAGAAACTGGTGAACGCCTGCCACGAGCAGGGGCTGGCCGTGGTGCTGGACGTCGTGTACAACCACATGGGCCCGGAGGGCAACTACCTCCACGACTTCGGCCCCTACTTCACCGACAAGTATAAAACGCCCTGGGGCTCGGCCCTGAACTTTGACGACAACCACTCGGATGCGGTGCGCAATTATTTTATCCAGAACGCGCTGATGTGGCTGCGCGACTGCCACATCGATGCCCTGCGGCTGGATGCCGTGCATGCCATTTACGACATGGGCGCGAAGCATTTTTTGCAGGAGCTGCAGGAGCACGTGCAGGAACTGGAAGAACAGGTGGGCCGCGATTTTATACTGATTGCCGAGAGCGATTTGAACGATGTGAGGCTGATAAACCCAATGGAGCGCGGCGGCTACGGCCTGGATGCCCAGTGGAGCGATGATTTCCACCACGTGATCCACGCCATGGTGACCGGTGAGCAGGACGGCTACTACAAGGGCTTCGGCAAACCCGAGCAGCTGGCCAAGGTCATGACGCAGGCATTTGTCTACGACGGCCTGTACTCTGAGCACCGCCACCGCACTTTTGGCAGCAGCACCGAAAACAACCGCGCCGAGCAGTTCGTGGTCTGCTCCCAAAACCACGACCAGGTGGGCAACCGCATGCTGGGCGAGCGCCTCTCGGACCTGGTGGACTTTGAAACCCTGAAAGTGGTGGCCGGCCTAGTTATACTTTCGCCGTACCTGCCCATGCTGTTTATGGGGGAGGAGTACGGGGAGCAGAACCCGTTTTTATACTTTGTGAGCCACGGCGACGAGGAATTGATTGAAGCGGTGCGCAAAGGCCGCCGCGAAGAGTTTAAGGCTTTTGCCTGGCAAGGCGAGGCACCCGACCCGCAGAGCGAGAAGACCTTTAACCGCTCCAAGCTCAGTCGCAGCTATACTTCCAACGCGCGGCAAAACCAGCTCCGTGCGTACTACAAGCAATTGATACAGCTGCGCAAAAGCGCCCCGGCCCTCTCTAAACCGAACAAAGCCACCGTACACGCCCGTATGGAGGCTCACGACAGGGTGCTGCACCTGGTGCACCAGACCAAAGAGCCGCACCTGTACTGCCTTTTTAACCTGAGCGATACCCAGCAGGACGCACAGCTGCTGCGCACCCAGGAGACAGCCGGCAGCTGGCGGGTGCTTCTGCAGTCCGGGGCAACGGCATGGGGCGGGCCTGGCGAAACCCAGCCGGACACGCTGGAGCAGAAAGCCCATCTGACGCTGCCTCCCAAATCAGTACTTATACTTCAACAACAGCTTAGCCGATGAACAAGTACATTTGCATACACGGCCACTTTTACCAGCCCCCCCGCGAGAACCCCTGGCTGAACGAGGTGGAGCTGCAAGAGTCCGCAGCGCCCTACCACGACTGGAACGAGCGCATCTCGGATGAGTGCTATGCCCGTAACTCTGCCTCGCGCATCCTCAACGGCAACGGCAACATCGTCGACATCATCAACAACTACAGCTACATCAGCTTTAACTTTGGTCCCACCCTGCTGGAGTGGATGCAGAAAAAAGACCCTGCCACCTACCAGGCCATACTGGATGCCGACAAGCAAAGTATAGAGCGCTTCTCCGGCCACGGCTCCGCCCTGGCGCAGGTATACAACCACATCATCATGCCGCTGGCCAACGAGCGCGACAAGCACACGCAGGTGATCTGGGGCATGTACGATTTTAAAAAGCGCTTTAGCCGCGAGCCGGAGGGCATGTGGCTGGCCGAAACCGCCGCCGACGTGCCTACGCTGGAGGTGCTGGCTGCGCATGGCATCAAGTTCACCATCCTCTCGCCTTTTCAGGCCAAAGCCTTTCGTAAGATCGGCGACAAGCAATGGACAGAGGCAGAGGGCGGCAGCATAAATCCGCGCCGGCCATACGTGTGCCAGCTGCCTTCAGGCAAGCAGATCGTGCTCTTTTTCTATGATGGCCCGGTGTCGCAGGGCATTGCTTTTGAGGGCTTGCTGGAGCGGGGCGAGGATTTTGCCCATCGGCTCAGCGGCACGTTTGACTCGACCAAGGAGCCGCAGCTCATGCACATTGCCACCGATGGCGAGACCTATGGCCACCATCACCGTTTCGGCGAAATGGCCCTATCTTATGCCATCCATCATATTGAGGAAGAGCAGCTGGCCCAGATCACGGTGTATGGGGAGTTCCTGGAGAAGTATCCGCCAAAGTATGAGGCGCAGATCATAGAGCCCAGCTCGTGGAGCTGCGCCCACGGCGTGGAGCGCTGGCGCAGCAACTGCGGCTGCAACACCGGCGGTCACCCCTCCTGGAACCAGGAGTGGCGCAAGCCAATCCGCGAAACGTTTGACTGGCTGCGCGACCAGCTGATTCCGCTCTATGAGCAGGAGATGAAAAAGCTGGGCGCTGCAGACCCCTGGGCTGCCCGCAACGATTACATCCAGGTCATCATGGACCGCTCCGAGGAAAACGTGACCAACTTTATCAAAAGCCATGTACCGCGGGAGCTGACCAAAGAGGAGCAGGTGCGCTTCCTGAAGCTGATGGAGATGCAGTATCATACCTTGCTGCTCTACACCAGCTGCGGCTGGTTTTTTGACGAGGTGACCGGCATCGAGACACTGCAGGACATCCTGTACGCTGCGCGCGCCATGCAACTGGCCCACGACCTGGGCAGTGCTGACCTGGAGCCCGAGCTGCTGCAGCGGCTGAGCCAGGCCAAGAGCAACTACAAGAAACGCGGTGACGCCGCCCAGGCCTATATCCGCACCGTAAAACCCACCATGATCGACCTGCTGCGCGTGGGCGCCCATTACGCGGTAGCCTCGCTGTTCCAGGAGTTTTCCGAAGTCATGGACCTTTACAGCTACACGGCCACGTCAGAGGCGAACGACTACATGCAGGCAGGCAAGCAGAAGCTGGCCATCGGGCGGGCCGTCATCAAAAGCAAGATTACCTGGGAACAGGTTACTGTCACCTACAGCGTGCTGCACCTGGGTGACCACCAGCTTTTTGGAGGCGTGCGCGAGTTTATGAGCGACGAGGAGTATGAGCGCCTGGGGCTGGAACTGAAAACCGCCTTCGAGCGGGGCTATGTAAGCGAGGGCATCATGCTGCTCGACAAGCACTTCAGCTCCCACAACTACTCTTTCTGGCACCTGTTTAAGGATGATCAGAAAAAAATACTGGACCAGGTGCTGTCCCAAACCATGGAGAGCCTGGAGAACGATTTCCAGCAGCTGTACGACAACAACTACGCCCTGATCTCGGCCATCCAGACGATCGGCATGCAGATGCCGCGCCCCCTGCAAACTACTGTAGAATATATCGTGAACACCCATCTCTTGCGCGAATTTGAGTCGGAGGAGCCTTCGCCGGACGAAATCAAGCGCCTGCTGCAGGAGGTGCAGCGCATGAGCGTGACGCTCAACTACGACAACCTGGAGTTTGCCCTGACCCAGCGCGTGGACATCCTGATGAAAAAGATCCAGGATAATCCACAAGACATTAAAACCATTGACTTACTCATTTCCTTGCTGCAGGTAATGCAGGGCTCCAAACTACAGACAGACTATTGGCAGGCCCAGAACATCGCTTTTAGGATGCAGCAGAACACGTACAAAGAACAAAAAGCGCAAAGCGAGCAAGGCAACCCTGCAGCAGCAGCCTGGTGCAAGAAATTTGAGACGCTTTACGAAAACCTCAACCTCAAACTATAAACATGACCTATATTCCATCGGCCACCTACCGGGTGCAGACCTCACCCAAATTCAGGCTGAGCGACATTAAAGAACTTATTCCGTACCTGCACGAGCTGGGGATCAGCACGGTTTACTCGGCTCCCTTTTTTTGTGCCCGCCCCGGCAGCGAGCACGGCTACGACGTGACCGCCCCCTACGACATAAACCCTGAGGTAGGGACGCAGAAGGAGCTGCAGGAGGTGGCGCAGGAGCTCAAAAAGCGGCACATGGGCTGGCTGCAGGACATCGTGCCCAACCACATGGCATTTCACCAGGACAATGTATGGCTGATGGATGTGCTGGAAAAGGGGCCGCAGTCGCACTTTTATACCTTCTTCGACATCGACTTTCACCACCCCGACTTTAACGGGCAGGTGATGGTGCCTTTTTTAGGAGATCCGCTGGAAAAAGTGCTGGCGCAGAATCAACTGGCCCTGCAACTGAGCGAGGGGGGCATCAGCCTGAACTACTACGATAACCGGCTGCCGCTAAGCGTGGCCAGCTACCGGTTTCTGCTGCAGGAGGCGCTGCAGGCATCGGGCAACCCGGCGGTAACGCCGCAGGCCGAGCAGAGCCTGAAGGAGCTGGCGCTTTTAGAGGCTGAGGAAAGCATAAACCCGGCCGCCTGGGGCAACTTTAAGAAAAAGCTATACCAGCAGGAGGCGCTGCGGCAGGCGCTGGAGCAGGTGCTGCAACGTATAAACAGCAAAGAGAAAAAACTGCAGAAGCTGCTGCAGCAACAGCATTTTATACTTTGCCACTGGCAGGAGACGGAGCGGCAGATCAATTACCGCCGCTTCTTTACGGTAAATGACCTGATCTGCCTGCGCATGGAGCACCCTGAGGTGTTTGAGCAGTACCATCAGTTTATAAAGCAGCTCTGCGACAAGGGGCTGGTGCAGGGCCTGCGCGTAGACCACGTGGACGGCCTTTATGACCCGGCCACGTACCTCAGGCGCCTGCGCCAGCTGGCGGGCCCGGAGCAGTATGTGGTGGTGGAGAAAATCCTGGAGGGCGAAGAGCAGCTGCCTGCCACCTGGCCCCTACAAGGCAACAGCGGCTACGATTTTCTGGCCTGGGTGAGCAACCTGTATACGTCCGCCAAGGCCCGCGACAACATCACCCAAACCTACAGCCAGCTGGTGCCCGATGCCGCCTCGGACTATGAGCAGCTGGTGTTCGATAAAAAAACCTTTATCCTGACCAATTACATGCAGGGGGAGCTGGAGAATTTGCTGCGCCTGCTACAGGAGCGGCACCTGCTGCCCCTGGAACAGGAGGAGCAGTGGCGGAAGGCGCTGGCCACAATGCTGGCTGCCTGGCCGGTGTACCGCATCTACAGCAACGCTTTGCCTGTCTCGAAAGAGGATATGGAAATTGTGGAAGAGGCTTTTGAGGAGGCGCACAGGCAAGCCCCCGAACTGGCAAGCCAGCTGCAGCACCTGCGTACGCTCTTCACCCTTACCCCTGCCGATACCGAGGAAACGCGGCACCATAAAGGATACTTTATGATGCGCAGCCAGCAGTTTACCGGTCCGTTGGCAGCCAAGGGTGTGGAGGATACCACCTTTTATAACTATAACCGCTTAATTTCGCTGAACGAAGTAGGCAACAGCCCCGCCATCTTCCATCTGTCGCCCGAGAGCTTTCATGAGCGCATGCTGCACCGCCAGCGCACCTACCCGCACTCCATGAACGCCACCGCCACCCACGATACCAAGCGCGGCGAAGATGCCCGCCTGCGGCTGAACGTACTGACAGAACTGGCTGAGGAATGGGAGCAGAAAGCCAAACAATGGATAAAGATCAGCAAGAAGTATACTTCCGAGCCTACGGAGAACGATGTATACTTTCTGCTACAGACGCTGCTGGGGGTGATGCCGATGGGCGGGGAAGTGGACGACACGCTGGTGGCGCGGGTGCAGGAATACCTGGAGAAAGCTCTGCGCGAGGCCAAAAACAAGTCTGACTGGTCGGCACCGAACGAGCAATATGAGCAGGCGATGAAGGCCCTGGTGCAGCAGCTGCTGGTGCAGGACGAGGATTTCATGCATACCTTCCAGCCCTTCTTTCTGAAAGTGGCACACTATGGCTGCCTTTACTCGCTTGGCCAAACGCTGCTTAAAGTTACCTGCCCCGGCGTGCCGGACATTTACCAGGGCACTGAGCTGTGGGACCTGAGCCTGGTGGACCCCGACAACCGCCGCCCCGTAGACTATGAGCTGCGCCGCCGGTATCTGCAGGAGCTACAGCAGGCCGGGGAGCAAAGTACAAACAAGCTGCATGAGGCCCTCTTGCACCATCCCGAGAACGGGAAGGTAAAGCTATACTTGCTGCACAAAGCCCTCAGCACCCGCCGCGCCCTGCAAACGCTTTTCGATAAAGGAGAGTATGTGCCGTTGCAGGTGCAGGGACCAAAGCAGGCGCACGTGCTGGCTTTTGCACGCCACCACCAGGGGCAATGGGCGCTGGTGGCCGTGCCGCTGCTGGTGGCAGAGTTGGCCGGCAGCCACGACCAGCCGCTGGGCCGCGCGGTATGGCAGGATACCCGTATACTTTTGCCTGAAAACGCGCCGCAGCAATGGCAGCAGGTATTAGGTGAAGGCACGTTAAACGCAGCACCGGCCCTGCCCGTAGCAGAAGTGTTTGCAACGTTTCCGGCAGCATTGTTAACTGCCGGCAGTTAGTTGATCGTTATTCGTTGATCGTTATAGGTTGTTAGTTATTTATTAATGGCTTTTAGGTGATTGCTTCAGACGAAGGCGCAACGTTTGGCGCTTCTACAACTTTATAACCTTCTAACTTTTTAATTTTCTAACTACTACAACTCTCTAACTCCTGAACTCCTAAACTCTTAATTTCTACTATGATCGTACCTGAACGCAGCGCGGGCATTCTGCTCCACATCACCTCCCTTCCCTCCCGCTTCGGCATCGGAGATCTGGGGCCGGAGGCGTATACTTTTGCAGACCAGCTGCAGCAGGCGGGGCAGCGGTACTGGCAAATCCTTCCGCTCAACCCTACCGAGACCAGCTACGGAAACTCGCCCTACAGCAGCCACTCGGCCTTTGCCGGCAACCCGCTGCTCATCAGCCCGGAGGAACTGGTGCGCGATGGCCTGTTGCACAGCAAGGACCTGCAGCACAACGAGAAGTTCGACGAGGAGCGGGTGGACTTTCGGCAGGTAACTCGGTATAAGCACAAGCTGCTGCGCAAGGCCTACAAAAACTTTAGCGAGGAGCTGCCCGATGTGCTCTGGAAAGACTTTGCCCGGTTTCAGAAAGAGCACAAGCTGTGGCTGCAGGACTATGCCCACTTTGTGGCCTTCAACCAGCACTTCAACCATAAAAGCTGGACTGAGTGGCCACAAGAGCTAAAGTGGCGCGACAAGCAGGCGGTGGGGCAACTGGCAGAGGAGCTGAGTGAGCAGGTGGAGTATGAGATGTTCCTGCAGTTCCTGTTTTACCGCCAGTGGCAGCGGCTAAAGGACTATTGCCACAGCAGAGGCATCCTCTTTTTCGGGGACATGCCCTTTTACGTGAGCCACGACAGCGCCGACGTTTGGAGCCACCCTGACATCTTTAAGCTCGATAGCGAGGGAAAACCGACCGCCGTATCGGGTGTGCCGCCGGATTACTTTAGCGAAACAGGGCAGCTCTGGGGTACGCCGGTATTTGATTGGAAGGTGCTAAAAGAGCGGGACTTTGATTGGTGGCTGCACCGCGTTGAGCACAACCTGCAGCTATTCAGCCTGCTGCGCCTGGACCACTTCCGGGCTTTCTCGGCTTATTGGGAAGTGCCCGCCGGCGAAAAGACCGCCATCAACGGCAAATGGGTAAAATCGCCTGGAGCGGCTCTTTTAAAGCTTGTGCAGCAGGAGTTTCAGGAGCTGCCGATTGTGGCTGAGGACTTGGGCGAGATTGACCAGCCGGTGCGCACCCTGATGGAGAGGTTTAAGCTGCCGGGCATGCGCGTGCTGCTGTTCGCCTTTGGCGAGGACCTGCCGCAGAGCCTGTACGCCCCGCACAACCACATCCAGAACAGCATTGTGTATACCGGCACCCACGATAACAATACCGTGCGCGGCTGGTACAAGCACGATGCCTCCAAAGCCGACAGGCACCGGCTGCGCGCCTACAGCACCCATCATATACACCAGAACAACGTGCACCGCATCCTGGACTGGCTGGCTTACAGCTCGGTGGCGCAACTGGCGGTGTTGCCCATGCAGGATATACTTGGGCTGGGGCAGCGCCACATCATGAACAAGCCCTCCACCAGCTCCGGGAACTGGGAGTACCGCCTGCTGCCGCACCAGTTTACAAAAGAGCACATCCAGGAGCTAAAAGAAATGGCCATTCGCTACGGCAGGTATCAGGAGCCTGAAGCAGAATAAGCTGGTGTTAGGCCAGGCTATACTTGTAGTTTGCAGGCAACCTATAGTATGGATGGATATTGTAAAAAGGGTGAAGGCTGCTGGCATTTGTCTCGCAAAATATTACCGGGAGAAGTTGGTTCACAAGTGTCCTGCCGCCTAAGCGCATAGGCTTGCCTATCAGCTGATGCTTACGTTGCGTTTTGTTTGTTATTTAGAGTCAAAGGTTTATCTTAGAGGCATCGCAGCATGTTTCACCCAAACCTCAACCGAACAAAACGATGGCACAGCAAAGCAGGCAGCTTACCTTGGGGGCAAAGGCCCAGAACTTTGCCCTTTTAGATATGATAACCGGCAACCTGGTGTCGCTGGAAGAGGCCGCCTCCCCTAAGGCCACCGTGATCATGTTTATCTGCAACCACTGCCCCTATGTGGAACACATTCTGCCAGCCCTTGTAGAAATAGCCCGAACCTACCAGGCACGAGGGGTAAGTTTTATCGCCATCAACGCCAACGACGCCAGCCAGTACCCACAGGACGGGCCGGACCACATGAAGGAACTTGCCAAACAAATGCAGTTCCCGTTCCCTTACCTCTACGACCAGACACAGCAGGTAGCCCGCACCTATCAGGCTGCGTGTACCCCCGAGTTTTTTGTGTATGACGGTGGCCTCCGCCTCTGTTACCATGGCCAGTTCGACAGTTCCAGACCAAAGAATGACATCGCTGTCACCGGGGAGGACCTACGCCATGCCTTGGATGCCCTCTTGGCTGGCAGGCCAGTGCCGGCGCAACAGCGCCCCGGCATAGGCTGCAGCATCAAGTGGCGGGTAGCTTAAGCCTGCTCCGGTGAGGGCAGGTCTGCTTTGTGCTCGCTCACGAGTTCTTTCATGGCTGTTACGTGGTCCAGGTACTGCGAGGTATACTTGTCGTTTGCCGCGTGCACGTACATGGTCGTGCCTCCCTTTACTGCATTGATCACGTCTTCGTGCTCCTCCATGGGTATGGCCGGGCATCCCAGGCTGCGGCCCAGGCGGCCTGCCTGATCAATAAAATCCTCCGTGGCATAGTCAGCGCCGTGAACCACAATGCAGCGGTCGCGGGCATTGGTGTTAAAGCCCTCGTCCAGCCCATCCAGGCGAAGCGAGAGGCCGTGCTTGCCGTAATAGGTGTCGGATGTGACGTAAAAGCCAATGCTGCTCATGTACGAGCCGCTATCGTTCGAGAAGCTCTCGGCAAACTCATTGCCCGAGTTTCGGCCATGCGACACATACGTATTAAACAAAAGCACCTTCTTCTCCACATCCACTACCCAAAGCCGCTTCTCGTTAGAGGACTTCGTAAAATCCACAATAGTGATGTAGGGCTTGCCTGACACTTCGTTGTTGTGGCGCATGTTGTAGTAGCCCGTTAAGGCTTTGTTAAACACTTCAAAGCGCAGCCCCGTTTCCTGCAGTTGCATGTGGCTGTAGAGGTTGTAGGCAACCTGGTTAAAACGCATCAGTTTCACGTTGGCCATGCGGCGCTTCAGCATTTCTGGTTTGGTACCCGGCGTGGCATTTCCTGTTTGCACAGGCGTGGCCACCGGTGCGAGCACAAGCGGCGCAAACAGGGGCAACAGGTTTCGCTTCAGCTTCCGCCGCATATATCTCCATCTTGGCTTTCTCATCTCTTCAGAATATTATACTTACAGATTTTACGGCCATGCGCCACTACGGTTTAAAAACAACGGTGCTTACAGTTCTTCCCACCCACCTGTTGCACGATGCTCGCCGCCTGCCCTGAAGCTTTGCGGCCAGCCGTGCTTGCCTCTGGCAGCGCTGGCTGCCTGTGCGTTTCGTGAACACCAAGTTAGCTGGTAAAAAGGCACCTTCATCCTTGGTTTGCCCTTAATTGCCTGGGAAAAGCGTGTTCTTTCTGCCCAAGGTTACAGCCACAGTGGCCGATATTGCTTATATTTACAGGGATACACAACCAAAAACCATTTGCCTTTGAAGTTAGCTGCCATAGATATAGGGTCTAATGCGGTGAGATGCCAGATCTCCAGCGTACTGAATCAGCACGGGAGAGTTTTCTTTAAAAAAGTAGAATACATCCGCTACGCCATCCGTTTTGGCGAGGATGTGTTTAATACCGGCTACATCAGCGACCTGAAAATTGAGAAGTTTGTAAAGCTACTGAAAGCCCTGCAGCTGCTGCTGGATGTGCACGACGTAGACCACTATATGATCTGCGCCACCTCGGCCATGCGCAGCTCGCTAAATGCCCCGGAGATAATTGAGCGGGTGCGCGAAGAAGTGGGCATGGAGATACAGGTTATCGACGGGGAGACCGAAGCTGACCTGATCAACAAGGTTATCTATAATTTCCTGGATGAGCGCAACTACCTGCACATCGACGTGGGCGGCGGCAGCACCGAGTTCAACATCTATGTGAACCGGGAGAAAATGGCGTCGCAGTCGTTTGAGCAGGGCTCTATCCGCCACATGCATGGCCGCGACTCTGAGGAAATGTGGAACAGCATGCGCACCTGGATCGAGACCAACGCGAAGAAGTATCACCTTTCGCGCGCCATCGGCACGGGCGGCAACATCAACAAGATCTATGAAATTGCCGGTAAATCTTCTGGCAAGCCTATTTTCCGGAAGCAGATCGAGGAAGTGGCCAGCTACATTGCCAGCCTAAGTATGGAGCAGCGCATCACAGACCTCCTCTTAAACCCGGACCGCGCCGATGTGATTGTGCCTGCCTCCGAAATATACCTTTCGGCCATGAAATGGGCTAAGCTGGAAAGTATGATCGTGCCAGCCGTGGGCCTCAAAGACGGTATGCTGCACTCCCTCTACGAGCGCTACCACCCCGAGCGGTTTGTAATTACCAAGATCAGCTAATAGTAATTGTCCGGTATTCGTTGTTTGTGCAGGTAGTACATGTTTTAAAACATCATACTTGCTACAAACCCGCAACGGATACCGGACAACCCATACTTACACCAGGTCCAGTTCTTCGGTAGCGTAGGCCTTGTTGAAAAAGAGCTTGTGGATGTCCACCAGTTCCTCGTTGGCACCGGCGCGGCGCCTTACGTACGTGCCGTCCTCCCGCATACTATAAGAGTTCTGGTTATCCAGCAGGTTATAGTACAGGATGTTGATGGCCTCCCGCTTCAGCTCTGCGTTAGTGATGAGGAAGAGCGCCTCGATACGGCGGTCGAAGCTGCGCACCATCATATCGGCGCTGCCGCTGTACACTTTCGGGTCGCCGTTGTTGTGGAAGTAGTACAGGCGCGAGTGCTCCAGGTACTCCCCCACGATGCTTTTCACGGTGATGTTCTCACTCAGGTCTTCGCGGCCCGGGCGCAGGCAGCAGATGCCCCGCACAATGAGCTTTACCGGCGCACCCGCCCTGGAAGCCTTGTACAGTTCATCAATCACCTCTTTGTCCTCCAGCGAGTTTATTTTGATCACGATGCCGCTTTTCAACCCTTTTTTGGCGTTGCGGGCCTCGTGCCGGATCAGCTCGATCAGGTGGCTGCGCATGCCCTTTGGAGACGTGATCAGGTATTTATACTCGTTAGGCCGGGAGTGGCCGGTGATAACGTTAAAGAACTCCGACACGTCGTGGGCATAGATCTCATTTGTCGTCAGCAGGCTCACGTCGGAGTACAGGCGGGCCGTCTGCTCGTTGTAGTTGCCGCTGCCAATGTGCACGTAGCGCGTCACCTTCTCCCCTTCCTTGCGGATGATCATCATCATTTTGGTGTGCGTTTTATACTTGCTGATGCCGTAGATCACAAAACACCCGGCTTTCTCCAGACGCTCTCCCTCTTTGATGTTGCGCTCCTCATCAAAGCGCGCCTTCACCTCGAACAGCACCGATACGTGCTTCCCGTTCTCAGCCGCTTTCAGGAGGGCTGCCGTGACACGGCTTTGGTCTGCCAGGCGGTAAATCGTCTGCTTTATCCCCAGCACCGAGGGGTCCTCGGCGGCGCGCTCCAGCAGGTTTACCACCGGCTCCATGCTGTTGTAAGGGTGGTGCAGCAGCACATCGTGCTCTTTCAGGTACTCAAACATGTCCACGCCATCGCTAGGCAGGCTAACCGGAAGCACCGAGGCTGGTTGCCTAAAGCCGCGGTCCTTAAACTGGCGGTGGTTCACGATCTGCCACAGGCCGCGCAAATCCAGCTGGCTGTTGATGGTAAACACGTTGGCATTGTCGATCACCCAGCGCTCCTTCAGGATCTTCATCATAAACTGCGAGGGATTCCGCTCTACCTCCAGGCGCACCACGCGGCCTTTTTTGCGCGTTTTCAGCTTAGCTTTGATCTCCTGCACAAAGTCCGCCTCCAGGTCATCCGACTCTTCCAGGGTGAAGTCGCCGTTGCGGGTAATCCGGAACAGGTTTACAGAAACGATCTCCACGTTGCGGAACAGCTTCTTGATCTTCCAGCGCACAATCTCCTCAATAGCCACAAAAATGATCTTGTCTTTGCGGTTGATCTCGTAAAAACGGGCCAGGTTCTGCGGTATCTGCACAAAAGTTACCCTGTCCTGCGGCTTGCCCTCGTCGGTTACCCGGGTTACCACGCCAAAGGTTAGCAGCTGGTTCATGAGCAGCGGAAAGCCGTGGTAGTTATCAAAAACCATGGGCGTGAGCAGCGGGTACAGCGTGTTCTTAAAGTAGGAGTCTACTTTTTTCTGCTCGATCTCCGTCAGTTCGTTTACCTTCAGTATGTCAAAGCCGTTCTTGGCGAATAGCGGCTTCAGCTCGTTGTTGAAGGTCAGGTACTGGTCGTTTACAAAGCGGTGGGCGTAATCGAGCAGCTTCTTTCGGAAGGGCAGCTCGCGCAGGCCGGAGTAGTCGGTACGCTCTTTTCCGTAGTCGAGGTAATTGTACAAGCTACCCACCCGGATCATAAAAAACTCGTCGAGGTTAGACGAGGTAATGGCCAGAAACTTCAGCCTGTCGAAAAGGCTTTTGCCGGCATCGCGGGCCTGGTCCAGCACGCGGTAGTTAAAGCGCAGCCAGCTCAGGTCGCGGCTAATGTACTTACTTTTCTTTATCTGGTCAGAAACCTTACTGATAAGCATGTCTTCTATATTTTTAGGCGCCCGCCCCCTTGTTTTCGGTGCCTGGCCCCGCTGTATTTCCTAAACCCAAAATATAAGGATAAAGTATAGCTTATGCCTCATATTGCTGAAAATTTCTTTCGTACCGGGTTTCCGGCCGCACCCCTGGGCAAATAGCCGCGTACAAGCAGTAGCATCAACCAAAACTGCCATGTCATCAGCTACCGCCATACCACCTGTTCTGGATGAGTTTCCGCCACTGCCCCTGGAGGAGTGGGAGAGCACCAAAGATACGCTTCATTTATACTTGCAGGTCATCGGCAAAATCCGGCTCAAGCTGATGCCGCGCCGCAACCACTGGTGGAACGTGACGCTGTACGTAAGCAGCCGCGGTTTGGCTACAGGCCCCATCCCCTATAAGTTTTATACGTTTGAGTGTGCGTTCGATTTCATTGACCACCAGCTAACCATTTGCACCAGCACCGGCGCTACAGAAAGCATCCCCTTGCAGGATGGCCTGAGCGTGGCTGCGTTCTATGAACAGGTGATGAAGGCGCTGGAGGTGCTCGGCATTCACGTGACGCTTCAGGCCACACCCTACGACAATAAAAGCACCATCCCGTTTGCGCAGGACCATACCCATGCCACCTATCACCCCGAGCAGGTGCACCGCTACTGGCGCGTGCTGGTTACCGTAGACCAGGTCTTAAAAGAGTTCAGCGGCCGCTTCTACGGCAAAACCTGCCCGGTGCAGCTCTACTGGCACCACCTCGACCTGACGGTAACGCGCTTTTCCGGCAAGCGGGTGCCCGTAAACCCCGACGCCAGCCAGGTGGAAAAAGATGCCTACTCGCATGAAGTAGTTAGCTTCGGTTTTTGGCCCGGCGACGACCAGGTGCGGTTTCCGGCTTTTTACTCGTATACTTTCCCCTCACCGGAGGGACTGGACAAAGAGCCGCTGCAGCCGGCGCAGGCCAGCTGGGTAGACAGCAACGGAAGCCCCATGGCTGTGCTTAACTACGAGGAACTGCGCCAACTGAGCAACCCGCGGCAGGCCCTGCTCAACTTCCTGGAAAGCGCCTACCAGGCAGGCGCCCGGCTGGCCAAGTGGCCCGTGGAGGAATTAACGGTGCCGCCCTTGGAGGCGCTGTAGGCATGAATTACCTATCAAAAAGTATGAATTACAAGTTGCGATGAACACCCTACCCCATCGGAGAGGGAAATCATGTTACAAATATGAGAATTCCCCTCCTCTGGACTACCGAGAACGGGAGTTAGAAGGTAGCGAGCGTAGCTCTAAGGGCTGGGTTTATACCTGCACACCAACTAGAAGGGCATCCTGAACAAAGTATAAAGTATAGGTATCGGTCGTTCTAAAGTATAAGCCTTATCTTTGCAGGCCTTTTAGACACTATAAACAGCAACCTCATGTCTTTTTCCTCCCTTGGCTTGTCGGCTCCCCTGGTACGCGCAGTAGAGACGCAGCACTATACTTCGCCCTATCCCATTCAACAGCAAGCCATTCCTGCCATGCTGCAGGGAAAAGACATACTTGGTTTGGCGCAAACCGGCTCCGGCAAAACGGCCAGCTACGTGCTGCCCATCCTGGAGGTACTGCAGCGCAAGGCTCCCACTCAAAACAGGGCAGTGCCTATACTGGTACTGGTGCCGACACGCGAACTGGCCATGCAGGTAGCCCAAGTGCTGCAATCCTTTGCTGCCGACCTGCCGCGCCAGGTAAAGTCGATGGCGGTGTTTGGAGGTGTATCGGTTAACCCGCAGATGATGAAGCTGCACGGCACCGACGTACTGATTGCCACCCCTGGCCGCCTGCTGGACCTGGTGGACCGCAAAGCCCTACAGCTATCGGAGGTGGAAGTGCTGGTGCTGGATGAGGCAGATAAAATGCTGCACCTTGGCTTTAAGGAAGAGATGGAGAAGATCTTTGCGCTGCTGCCAGCCAGGCGTCAGAACGTGCTCTTTTCCGCTACCCTGCATGAGGAAGTGGCTTTTCTGGTGGCTGATATGCTGCACAACCCGATAAAGATCAAAATTGAGGAAGAAGCCGTTGTACCGGAGCTGATCAACCAGATGGCCTACCAGGTGGCCGCCGAGCGCAAAGGGCCCTTGCTGCGCTACCTTATCAAGCAGCATGACATGCAACAGGTGCTGGTGTTTGCCTCGTCTATCCGGACGGCTAATAACGTGGTGGGTAAGCTTGTAAAGAACGGCATAGAGGCGGCCGCCTTTCACGGGGACAAGAGCCAGGGCGCCCGCACCGAGGCGCTGCGCCGGTTTAAGGCTGGCAACGTGCGCGTACTGGTCGCCACCGACCTGGCCGCACGCGGCATCGACATCAAATTCCTGCCCCACGTGATCAATTATGAACTGCCCCGCTCCCCCAAAGACTACGTGCACCGCATAGGCCGCACGGGTCGTGCCGAAACCTCCGGCGAAGCGCTCTCCCTTATCTCTCCAGACGAAGAGCATCACTTTAAGGTGATCCAGAAAAAGATGGGCAAGCGCGTGCCGATGACCCCGACAGATGACATCGACCTGGCTAGGTTTTAGGAAGAAAATAATCAGGAATTGCCGAGTAATATTATTCTGTCATTCTGAAAGAATCCCGGTAAAAGCTGTAGTGGTGCATGACCAGACTTTATTGAGTTCGCCCACAAGATCCTTTCAGGATGAGAAAAATATGCTATTGAACTTGTGAAGATGAACGTAAACTAAAACAGGCGAGCTGGTTGGCTCGCCTGTTTTAGTTTTTTACTTGTACTCCCTGTTACGGAATCCATTTGATGTTGGAGAAATCAGGTTTGCGCTTCTCCAGGAATGCGTTTCTGCCTTCTTTCGCTTCTTCGGTCATGTACGCCAGGCGGGTGGCCTCACCGGCAAACACCTGCTGCCCCACCATGCCGTCATCGGTCAGGTTAAAGGCAAATTTCAGCATCTTGATGGAGGTTGGCGATTTGGCCAGTATCTCCTGCGCCCACTGGAAAGCAGTGGCTTCCAATTCCTCGTGCGGCACCACGGCGTTTACCATACCCATGTCATAAGCCTCCTGTGCAGAGTAGTTTCTGCCCAGGAAGAAGATCTCGCGGGCACGCTTCTGCCCTACCATCTTCGCCAGGTAAGCAGAGCCATAGCCCCCGTCGAAACTGGTTACGTCGGCATCTGTCTGCTTAAAGATCGCGTGCTCTTTGCTGGCCAGCGTCAGGTCGCAAACGACGTGCAGCGAGTGACCGCCACCAACTGCCCAGCCCGGCACCACGGCCATCACCACTTTCGGCATAAAGCGGATCAGGCGCTGCACCTCCAGGATGTTCAGGCGCGGCATTCCACTCTCATCCACATACCCTTGGAAACCGCGCGCGTTCTGATCCCCGCCGCTGCAGAATGAGTACACCCCGTCTTTGGTAGAAGGGCCTTCGGCGGAAAGCAACACGACGCCGATGTCGGTATCCTCGCGGGCGTCCAGGAAAGCCTCGAAAAGCTCTGCCACGGTTTTCGGGCGGAAGGCGTTGCGCACATTCGGCCTGTTGAAGGCAATACGGGCCACCCCACCCGACTTTTTATAGGTGATATCTTCGTATTCTTTAACTGTAATCCAGTTTGCTTGACTCATATCTTCAATTTTTTTGTAAAAATACGGCTTTTCATACTTTGGTGCCAACGCAGCGGGTGATTTGCTGGAGAAGCAATGGCTGAGGCTGTATTTTATACTTTGGCAAGCCCCTTCCTGCCGCAAGATTAGCGGAGCGTAATTTATGGCTATTAGTGAAAGTATAAACCGTACAATCCACGCAAGCTGAAAGCTTGGCCCGTGGGAAACCACGAGTTGAAAACTCGCAGTAGGTTAGCTGAATGTGTACTTTGTCTCCTGATCGTAGCCTTGTCTAAGGGGAGTTTGTTCATTGCTGTTACTCATGTATAAGTTTCATAGCTGCTGCCCTCGCGCGGCCAAGTCTCAACCTGTCCCTACAAAGTACAAACCCACCCCTTCCCCTCCCGAGAGGGCTATTTTACCTACCGATTTTTTTCTGCTCACCCAGAAAGCCAATTGCAAGCAGGCTTCATGCTTTGCCATATATACGCTGTTGCTAAACTTGCGGCATCTGATGATGGCCGCTCCAAAGCATAAACTTCTTACAAAAACCGAAAAAGCCGCTCCGGTTATACTTCCAGAGCGGCTTTTCATACTTTATACTTGCGTCAGGTCCGGGTTACCAGAGTCTGATTCTTTCCTCAGGCGATTTGTACAGCTTATCGCCAGGCTGCACGTTAAAGGCCTCGTACCAGGCATCCATGTTCACTACCGGGCCAACGGTCCTGTACTGGCCAGGTGAGTGCGGGTCGGTCACAATCTGCTGGGCAGCGGCCTCTGGCAGAATGTTGCCACGCCATACTTGCGCCCACGACAGGAAGAAGCGCTGATCCGGCGTAAAGCCATCGATCTTCTCATCTGACTGGCCCTGCTCGGTCATTTTAAAGGCTTCGTAAGCGGCGTTCAGGCCACCCAGGTCACCGATGTTCTCGCCCAGCGTCAGCTTGCCGTTCACATGCACTGTGTCCAGCACGGTATAGGCGTCGTACTGCTCCTGCAGCGTTTTGGCTTTCTCCTCAAACCGGATGCGGTCCTGCTCTGTCCACCAGTTGCGCAGCGTACCGTCTTTGTCGTACTGGCTACCGGAGTCGTCAAACCCGTGCGAGATCTCATGGCCGATCACAGCACCGATACCGCCGTAGTTCACCGCGTCATCCGCGTTCGGGTCGAAGAACGGGAACTGCAGGATACCTGCCGGAAAAACGATCTCGTTCATCACCGGGCTATAATAGGCATTCACCGTCGGAGGTGTCATGCCCCACTTGGTTCTGTCCACCGGCTTGCCCAGCTGACTGACCATGTCGTTGTAGCCCCAAACGCCCGCGTTGCGCACGTTCTGGAAGAATGATTTGCGGCTGATTTCCAGACCTTCGTAATCTTTCCACTTATCCGGGTAGCCTACCTTCGGACGGAAAGCATGCAGCTTGGCCAGCGCTTTCTCCTTGGTCTCGGCACTCATCCAGTCCAAGTTGTTGATGCGGATCTCGTAGGCTTTGATCAGGTTACCGATCAGCTCGTTCATTCTGGCTTTTGCCTCCGGCTTGAAGTGCTTCTGCACATACAGTTGGCCCAGCAGCTCGCCAATGGTCCGGTCTGTCATCTGAGACATGGTTTGCCAGCGCGGCGTCTGCACTTTCTGGCCCGTCAATGCCTGCGAGTAAGCAAAGTTAGCATCCACAAACGGCTTGCTCAGGTATGGCGCCGCAGATTTCAGCACGTTCCACTGCAGGTAGGTTTGCCAGTCTTCTATGGGCGTGGAGGTAAGCAGGCCGTTCAGTTCGGTAAAGAACTTCGGGTTGTTCACCAGCACGGTATCTTCTCCGGTTACTTTCATGTTGGCCATCAGCGGCTGCCAGTCCACGTTCGGGGTGGTCTTGCTGAAGTCGGCAACGGCAAACTTGTTGTATGTTTTATACGGGTCGCGCATTTCCACACGCGCCATCTGCGCTGCAGCCAGCTTTTTCTCTAGGTTAAAGATAGTCTCGGCGTTTTGCTTTGCCTCCTTCTCAGAAGAACCGGTCAGGCTAAACAGCTGGGTGATGTAGGTTTTGTAGGCCTCCTGAATTTTCTGGCTGCGGGCGTCGTCCTTCAGGTAGTAGTCGCGGTCTGGCAGCGTGGTGCCGCCCTGGCTAAACTGCGGGATCATAACATCCACGTTCTTGCGGTCCTGCCCTACATAGAAGCCGAACATAGGAGAGCCCACGCCGGAAGTACGCTGGTAAGCCACCTCATTGAGAACGCCCTGCACGTTTTTCACTTTGCCGGCTCTTTTCAGGTCTTTCTTGATCGGCTTGTAGCCCAGTTTATCAATGGCGGCGCTGTCCATGGCGGCGGCGTAGAAGTCGCCTACGCGCTTTGTTACAGAGCCTGTCGCGGCGTTCTTATCGGCAGCTGCCTCGTTGAGGATATCCTTCACGGCCTGGATGTTGAACTCGCGCAGCAGGTTAAAGCTGCCCCAACGGGTTTCTTTGGCCGGCACCGGGTTGTTTTTCACCCATACGCCACTGGCATAAGTATAAAAGTCATCGCCTGGCTTTACCGAAAGGTCCATGTTGGCTTTGTCAATAAAGGGCGTTTTGGTGTCAGCCTGCTGCTGCGCGGAAGCGTCTGCGCCATACAGCACAGCAGCCCCGAAAAGTAATAGTCGGAGGTGATTCTTCCAATTCGACATGCTTTTCATCAATTTGTTAAAAGGTTGTAAAGTATAGATTAAAATGGAGGTGGTACCGAAGTAACAGTCCCGGCTCTAAAATACTGCTAAAAAATGGAAAATAGCTATATTTTACCCTCCTTGATGTTACACCAACAAAAGTAGGCGCTAAAAAATTCAGACGTATAAGTATAGCGATGTTGCTGCAAACCCTTCGACAGTTAGTACAAAAAGGGCTTACCCGCTTCCGGTTGATTAGAATGTGGATTGGCCCGAAGGTTTAATAGCCCGGTAGGAATACCAAAAAGAAAGCCTGCTATAGACGAAACTATAGCAGGCTTCCCTGTTTTAAACAAACATGCGGACAAAAGTCCGGCAAGCTTCAGCAAGCTTGAGTCAGGCATGTCGCCTGTCCGTTAAAAACCAGTATGTAGTATGTACTTTATTATACGCAATCGCCTTGGGGTGGTTTTACTAAAAAGGGTAAAATCAGCTTATAACCAACACTTTAGCTGGAGTGGTCGGCAATGATCTTCCATCCCTCCGGAAATTTCCGGAAGATAACAGAGAAGTAGCCCTCCAGGTCGCCTTTGGCAGCCTCACGGGCCAGGTGCCACTTGCCCACCACCAGCATCGTTTCCGGGGACAGCTGCCGCAGCTCTTTCAGCTTAAAATTAAGTTTGCCCATAGCCGAGGCATCCGGGTAACCTTTTTTATAGTTTGCCAATGTCTGCTGCCAACCATAGGTCAGGCCACGGGAGCCCACAAATAACAGCGAGTCGGACTGCCAGTAACCCTGCATGTAGCACTCCAGGTCGCCGCGGCTCCAGCAGGCAGCCTGATCTGCCAGCACCTGGCTCACCGCTGCCCGGTCACTGGCCGCACCAGATGGGCTTTTGGCGCTTCGGCAGCCGGCAAAACCAAACAGGCACAAGGCCAACAGGAGGTATAGCTTATTTTTCATCTTCCGGAGGTAAAATTTCTTTGATATAATTAGTGCCGCCCAACCTGCCCATCGCCCGCGCTATGCGTACCCTGCGCGTAAAGATATAACCCGATGGCCGGCGGGCCGAGTATTTGATGGGGTTAGGCAGCACTGCCGCCAAAAGCGCGGCCTGCATGCGGCCTACGTCTTTGGCCGGTTTGTTAAAGTATGCCTGCGAGGCCGCCTCCACGCCGAACACGCCATCCCCCATTTCGGCAATGTTCAGGTATACTTCCAGAATGCGCTGCTTGCCCCACAGCACTTCGATCAGCACTGTAAAGTAGGCCTCTACCGCTTTGCGCAGGTAGCTGCGCCCGTGCCACAGAAATACGTTTTTAGCCACCTGCTGGCTGATGGTGCTCCCGCCCCGGATCTTCCCACCCTCTTGGTTACGCGCAAAGGCGTCTGATATGGCATCGAAGTCGAAGCCGTGGTGCTGCAGAAATTTCTGGTCTTCTGAGGCCACCACCGCCAGCGGCAGTTGCGGCGACATTTCCTCCAGCGGCACAAAATCATACTTTATTTCGGGATGTTCTTTCGCTGCGGCGCCCGCCTCGGCGCGACGCTTGAGCATGTGCAGCGTAGCAGGCGGTGCCACCCAGCGGTACAGCAGCACCCATACGATGCTCATCAGAAAAAGGCTGAGCGCCAGCTTCACGAAAAGCAGCTTCAGCTGCCGCAGCCCCAGTTGTTTCTTAGCCATTTACGCCCTTTCTCATCAGGCCGCAAAGGTAAGCAGTTTAGGATATTTTCCTAACGCTGCCTTGCCCGCACAAAACGCTGCGCTAAGCAAAAGCGTAGGTAATGGGAGCAGTTTGCTGCCGCCCGTGTGGCAGCCATCACCCATTTAGCTGATCCTATGAGCAAGTACCTGCCGCTTTTCCCGCTGAGCATTGTAGTTTTTCCGGAGGAGAAACTAAACCTGCACGTATTTGAGCCACGCTACAAGCAGCTGGTGCTGGAATGTGTGGAAGAAGGCAAAACCTTCGGAATCCCGACCTTTATCAAAAACGGGGTGGGCCTGTTCGGCACGGAGATGGAGATCCTGCGCATCGAGAAGAAGTATGACAACGGCGAAATGGACATCCGCACCAAGGGGCTGCGCATCTTCAAGATCCTCAAGTTCGACAAAATGGCGCCCGGCAGGCTCTACGCCGGCGGCGAGGTGGAGTTTGTGGAGAACAAGTTTGACGAGGACATCATCACCAAAATGAAGATACGGGAGAAGCTGGAGAAACTCTACGAGACGCTTGGCCTGGGCAATTTGTATGAGGAACTGCCCGAGGACTTTAACAGCTACACGATCGGGCATCAACTTGGCCTGAACACCGAGCAGGAGTACACGCTGCTCCAGCTACTAAGCGAGCAGGAGCGCCAGGAGGCCATTCTGCAGCACCTGCAGCAGGTAATGCCCGTGCTGCAGGAGACAGAGCGGCTGAAGGAGCGCGTGAGGCTGAACGGCCACTTTAAAAACCTGACTCCCCCAAACTTTTAGGCTCCGGGCTGTTTATACGTTATGCTGCTATACTTTCTGATCATTGTTCCGGTGCTGATTTTATCGTTCCTGGTCTTTAGCTACTGGCAGGAGCGCAGGTACCGTCGCAAGCCTTTTTACAGGTTATCGGATGTGGGGTGGCAGCGGCACAGCCCGGCTACTGAGGCTCAGCTGCTGCACTCGGTGGCCCTGCTGGGCGATGTGGGCGCCGTAGCCACAGACGGTAGCGACCCGGTGTTAAAGCTGGTGAGCCAGTGGCAGGAAGAGGTGCAGGACAAGGGCTGCATGATTTTCCTGGGCGACAACCTCTACCCTATCGGGCTGCCCGAACCGGGCAACCGCCACCGGGATGCCGCCGAAATCCGCCTCAACACGCTGCTGCACTCTATAAAAAGCTATCCGGGCAAAGGCATTTTCCTGAGCGGCAACCACGACTGGCTGAAAGGGCGCGAGGGCGGCTACAAGCAAATGCAGCGGCAGGAATGCTATGTGCAGGAGCACCTGCCCCAACCCGACTGCTACCTGCCCCCGAAAGGCTGCCCGGGCCCCTACTCCTTGCAACTGACAGAAGGGCTGCTTTTGGTCGTGATCAACACGCAGTGGTTTGTGCAGCGCGGCTTTAAACCCATTGGCAGCCAGTACGGGTGCCCCTACGGCAACATTGAGGAGTTTTTTGTGCGCCTGAACAAGCTGCTCAAGCGTAACACGCACCAGCGCATTCTTATTGCAGGCCACCACCCCCTCTACAGCAATGCCATGCACGGCGGCAAGTTTACCATCAAGCAGCACCTTTTCCCGCTGACGGCCCTGCACAGGCGTTTCCTGGTACCCCTGCCGGTCTTTGGGTCGCTGTACCCGTTTTACCGCAAGCTTTTTGGTGCCTACGAGGACATGTCGCACCGCAAGTATAAAAAGATGCGCAAGCGCCTGCTCCGCATCCTGCACCGCTACAATAACCTGATCTACGTGGGCGGCCACGACCATAACCTGCAGCACTTTGAGGTGCAGGGCAACCACTACCTGGTAAGCGGCTCGGGCAGCAAACTGGCTTTCGTGAAAAAGGGCGGCAAGGCCACCTTTACGTTAGAGGAGCGCGGCTTTTTTATACTCAACTACTACAGTAACGGCCAGGTATGGATTGAGTGCCGCACCGTAACTGCCGACGCTCCGGAAAAGGGCCGGCTTGTTTTCAGAAAGCAGGTATGAGCCGGGTGGCACCAGAATCAGCCTGAAGCTTTTAAAGCAGAAGGCACCGCTGCAGCTTCTTCTCTCCCTTCATTTCTATACTTTACGCAAAACGTCAAAGAAAGCCCTATCACTCCTATCTTTGGGAACATAGCCGCCAGTACAATTTGACCAAGCTATTTTCCGTAAGCTAAGAGAAGGGAAGGAGAAAGCCCTAGCACTAGACACTTTGAAGATGTCGCTCCCAAGGAAGCCCTTCCCTTTCTCTTCATCTTGAAAACCTGAACAGTACCTTGGGGCTTTAGCCGTGGGATGAATTTGACTTTGTTTTGAACCACTCGATGTGGTAAAAAAGAAACAACAGTATACAGTTGGCATTCTTATAACTTTTCTCGTATATTTGTGCGATGAAGGAAGTCAAGCCGAAACGCTGGAAAACATCTTCCACCTCCGTCCACAACATCGGCTACCATCTGATATGGTGCCCCAAGTTCAGACGAAAGGTGCTGTCAGGTCATATAGAGGTTCGTCTGAAAGAACTGCTGATGGAGAAAGCCGGCGAGTTGGGTTTGCGTATCGAGAAAATGGAAGTGATGCCCGACCACGTTCATCTGCTGGTGAAAGCGTC